>NC_021658.1:12132500-14782125 GCF_000418325.1 Sorangium cellulosum So0157-2 | reverse complement strand
CGCTGCTCTGAAGTCCGCTCCACGAAAATAGGTTTCGGGGGCGACCGAAGAAACCGTCGCCCCCAACTTATCCACAGGTCTCCCAGCGAGGACTCGCCTCTAACTTCTGGAGATCACTGTGTTATTCTGAATGTAATCGAACCGCGTGTCGACTTTTCAACAGTCCGCCCACGGCCGCTTCGCCCTCGGGAGATCGTCCGCATGCCTCCATGGAATGCGGGGGGATGGTACGGCCCCACTGCACCGGCGCTCGGCTCGGCATCCGCCGGGCACGCCGATCGAGGTGGGGGTGCAACCGTCGCGTCGAGGTCCATTGCATTGGAAGACAGATCGGCACAGCCGTCCCCCATACCGCCTCACAGAGCTCGGTAGCCCGCAGCGCCCCTTTCGGGGCCACCCTTTGGAGGACCCGGTGCGGCGCAAGACCGCCCCGAGGACGAATCCGAGGTAGCACCGGGTGAGTCCGGGCGTCTATGCCCAACTGCGAAACCTGACTCAAGTATCGAACTTTATTGCCTTAAATTCAGTCCCTGGCGCACTGCGAAAACGGCTTCGCGTCCCCCGCGCTCTGCCCTCCGGACACCAGGCGCCAAAACTCCCGACGCGGGTCGGTTATTTTCACGACGCGCTCACGATTGCAGAGCAAAACCCGCTCATCTCGTCGTCAAGAGGCTAAAGGTAGCTGATTTTCCAGCTTTTTTTGGAAACGCGGAGGTCGTCCAGCACAGACCGACCGGCGCGAGCCGTTCTCGGGGGGCCGAGAATTTGTCCCCAGGGCCTCGGTCTGAGGTATGGCGAAGCGATGCGGTCGGGGATCCGGTTGACAAGGGGGGCCCTCCTGGCGCAGCGGCCGTCGCGCCGGGCGGCGTCGGCGACCGCCGCGCGGGCCAAGGCCTTCTCCGCTGCAGGCGCGCTCGCGCTGGCGGCGGCCGCGGGGCCGGCGGCGGCCGAGCGCGCGCGGTGGATCGCGTCCTTCCTCGAGCGCGCGGCGGAGCTCCTCGCCATCCCGATCCACGTCCCCGCCGCGGGCGCGCCCTGCTCCGCGGCGGCGACCGGCGCGCGCGGGGCCGGCGGCGGCCGACGAGCTGCCGCCGCAGCTCGCCTACGCCTATGGAGAGAACGAGACGCCCCGCGCGGCGGCCCTCGGCGGCGCGCTGCGCGCCCTCGGGAACGGGACGTCGGCCATCTTCCTGAACCCGTCCGCCATGGTGGAGACCCGCGTCTACCACCTCCAGGCGCTGTTCCAGGGCAGCCCGGAGGCCGGACGCCACGCCTACGGCGGCGTCGTCGTCGACTCGGTCACGGGGAACCTCGCGGGCGCGCTCTCCTTCGTCGGGGGCTACGTCGACATGGGCGAGGGCGGGCTCAGGCGCTCCTACCTCGACGCGCGGGCGGCCCTCGCCTACCCGATCACCGATCGCATCTTCGTCGGGCTCACCGGCCGCTACGCCAAGATCACGCAGGACGGCGTCCTCGGCGGGCGGTGGCTCGACGCCGGCCCCGTCTCCGGCGGCCTGCGCGACGACGTCGTCGTGGAGGAGAACGCGGCCGGCGAGGACGTGACCACCATCGTGGGGCGCCACTCCTTCGTCAACGAGTTCACGTTCGACGCCGCGCTCACCGTCAAGGCGACCGACAACCTCTACATCGCCGCCGTCGGGCAGAACCTCACCTTCCCGGACCACGGGCTGCTCCCCACGACCGTCGGCGGCGGCGTCGGGTTCGGCACCGACGACTTCTCGATCGAGGTCGACGGGCTCGCCGACCTCCACTCCTACCGCGAGACCTCGTACCGCCTCATGGCGGGCGGCGAGTACCTCGTGGCCGATCGCTTCCCCCTCCGCGCCGGCTACCGCTTCGACCAGGGCGCAGGCCAGCACGCGCTGTCGCTCGGCGCCGGCTACGTGGGCACCCAGTTCGCCGTCGAGGGCACCGTGCGGCGGGCGCTCGCCAGCGGAGGACCCACCACGTTCGTGGTCGGGCTCTCGTACCACCTCGAGTCGAGCGGGCTGACCCGCGCGCAGTCCGACGGCCTGTAGCCCGCCTCCGCCGCGAGGGCGCCGCCGCGGGCGCGACGGCTGGCGCCGCGCCGGGGCGCGACGGGAGGCCGCCGCCCGCCTCCCCCTTCTCGCCGCGCCGCGCCTGCTCTAGGTCGGCCCTGCGTGCTGTGCCTGACCCTACCGACCGATCCACGCTGGGCTGACGTGGCGCTCGCCGACCTGCCGGCGCTCCTGACCGACCACGCCCACTGCGAGATGAAGGCGGCGTCGAACGCGCTGTCCCTCGCCGCGCGCTGGCCGTCGATGCCGCGCCTCGCGCGCGCGCTCGTCGACCTCGCCGAGGAGGAGCTCCGGCACTTCCGCGCGCTGCTCGACGTGATCGAGCAGCGCGGCCTCGCGCTCGGCAAGCCGGAGACCGACGTCTACGCGAGCGAGCTGCGCAAGGCGGCCTCCACCACCTGCGCGCGCAACGCGAAGGCCGCCCTGGTCGACCGGCTGCTCGTCGGCGCCATCATTGAGGCCCGCTCCTGCGAGCGCTTCCGCCTGCTCGCCGACGGGCTCGCGGCGCGCGCGCACGAGCTCGCGCCGCTCTACGAGGAGCTCTTCGCGTCCGAGGCGCGGCACTACCGGACCCTCGTCGATCTCGCCGTCGAGGTCGCCGGCGACGAGGTCGCGACGCGGGGGCGGCTGGCCGAGCTCGCGCGCGCCGAGGGCGAGATCGCCGGGCGGCTCGGGACGGCACCCGCGGTGCACGGGTAACGGGGGTAGATGCGCATGGAAATCGATCTGCTCCGCCTCGATCGGGACGTCGCTCGAGCGGCGCGCGCGCTCCGCGCGGCGCTCGGCGACCTCACCCGGCGCGGTCCGGCCCCGTCCGCCGAGGACCAGGACGGCACGAGCGCCGCCGAGGCGAAGGCCCGGCTCGAGAACCCGCTCGAGCCGTTCCGGCGCGCCAGCGCGCGGTCGACCTACCTCGAGCTCACCGGCAAGACCCCCGGCCTCGGCGCGGAGCTCGGGCTCGCGAGCCCGACGACGGCCGCCGCGCCGGACCCGACCGGCCTCGCGGCCCCGCTCGCCGACTGGGTCTACACGCTCACGCTGGAGCGGGTCGTCTGGCCCGACCGCGTCCGGCTCGCCGCCGCCTGGCACGCGGCGTCGCTCACGGTCGATCTGCCCGAGCCGGCGCGGGTGTCGCCGCGCGAGGCGCGGCTCGGGCTGCTCGCCGATCCGACCGACGCCGGACGGCAGACCTTCGCCGAGGTGCTCGCCCGCGGGTCCGGCGCCGTCGCCGACGCCGCGCGCATCCTCGTCGAGCGGCGGCACGAGGCGGCGCGGCTGCTCGCGGAGGAGGGCCTCCGCGCCATCGAGATCCCCTGCGACCCCCCGGACGCCGCGATCGCCGCCGCCGAGGCGCTGCTGCAGCGGACCGAGCCGATGGTGGAGCGCGCGCCGACCTGGTACGGCGCGCTCGGGCGCGCCGTGGGCCGCGACGCGGCGTCGGGGTGGCCGGCGCGGCTCAGCCCGCGGTGGATCGAGGAGCTGTTCCGCGCGACGAAGCTCACCGAGGGCCTCGCGATCGATCTCGGGCCGCTGCCGCGCCCGCTCGGCGCCGCCTCGTTCGCGCGCGCGCTCGCCCGCTTCGGCGCGGCGCTCGCGCGCGCGTCGGCGCGCGGGCCGTTCGCGCTCGCCCACGCGCCGTTCGATCTCCGCGAGGCGCGCCGCGCCGCGCTGTTCGGCGGCCTCGTCGCCGATCCCGTCTTCTGCGCCCGCGCGCTCGGGCTCGGCCGGGGCCGCGCGCTCGATCAGGCGCGCGCGACCGCGCGGAGCCTCCTCCTCTCGATCCGCCTCGACGCCGCGACCGTGGCGCTCGTGTTCCGCTCCGGCCAGGACGGAGGCGGGCACGTGCTGCTCCGGGGCGCGCGGGACCGCAGGGATCGCTTCGAGGAGGTGACCGCGCGCGCGCTCGGCGCGCCGATCCCGGGAGCGCTCGCCGGGGTCCTGCCGGCGCTCGATCCCGGCGCGGCCGCCCGCCTCGCCGGGGCGGTCCTGGCCGCGCGCGATCGCCGCGACCTGATCGAGCGCTTCGACGAGGACTGGTTCCGCAACCCGCGCGCGGCCGAGGCCCTCCGCGACGACGACGGCGCGCCGAGGTCGACGGCGTCGCGGCGCGCGAGCGAAGCCGATCTCGAGGCGGGCCTCGGCGAGCTCGTGCGCGCGCTCGCGAGCCTCTAGCTCCACCCGACCGGGGATCCGGAGAGAGAGTTCAACGCAAAGGCGCAAAGGCGCAAAGGCGCAAAAAAGATTTGTAGTTTTGCGTCTTTGCGCCTTTGCGCCTTTGCGTCGAAATTCTCTTCGCTCGCGAGGCAGATCCCTGGCGGGGGCTCTGACCCGCAGGACTCGCGCCTCGTCCCGCGCGCGCAAAAAACGCGCGCTCCGAGCGGTCCGATCGCGCCGGCGAGCGGGCGCATCGAGCGGCGAACGCGAGGGGCGCGCAAGCGCTGCGCGCCGCGAAGAGGCGGGCCGGCGGCCCTGCCGAGAGCCCTTCCAGCTTTGACTGACACGTGCTAGGTGCCGGCTCGCGAAATCGCCCCCCTCCGGGGCGCGCGGCGAGCAGCTCCCGCTGCTCCGCCCTCGTCGCCGAACAAGCACCCGTGAATCCGAACGCAATGCACCCTCTCCTCGCGTCCGGCGCCAGCGCCATCTCCGTCGACTTCGATCTGACGTTCCTGGCGCAGGTCGTCCTGTTCTCGACGTTCGTCGTCGTGCTCAAGCCGCTGCTGTTCGATCCGCTGCTCCGCGTCTTCGAGGAGCGCGAGCGGCGCACCGACGGCGCCAAGCGGGAGGCGCGCGAGATGGACGAGCGCGCGGGCGAGCTGCTCACCCGCTACGAGGCCGAGATCGAGAAGGTCCGGCGCGAGGCCGGGGTCGAGCGCGAGCGGCTCCGCGCCGAGACCGCGAAGATCGAGGCGCAGATCATGGCCGAGGCCCGCGCCGAGACGGCGCGCATCCTCGAGGACGGCAAGGCGAAGATCGCGGCCGAGGTCGCCCGCATGCGCGGCGAGCTCGCCGCCGCCCAGCCCGCGCTCGCGGCGGAGATCGCCGCCAGCATGCTCGGCCGCGAGGTGCGCCAGTGAAGAAGACGCTCCGCCGCTCATCGCTCGCGCTCGGCCTGGCCGCGGCGCTCACCGCGGGCTCGGCGCTCGCGCAGCAGCCGGCCGCCCAGCCGCACGCCCAGCCGCAGCCCGCCGCGCAGCCCGGGCTGCCGCCCGGGCACCCGCCCGTCGGCGCGCAGCCGGCGCAGCCCGGCGCGGCGCAGCCCGGCGCGGCCCAGCCCGGCGCGGCCCAGCCGACGCCCCGCCCGCGCGACGCGCAGCCCGGCCGGCCGCTCGGCCCGGGCGGGCGCCCGCTCGTTCCGGGGCACGGGCTCCGGCCGCAGCCGGGCATGCAGCGCGCGCGCACCGCGCCGCCGGAGACCACGGAGCACGCCTCGCACGGCGAGGAGCACTGCCCCGGGCACGGCCCGACCGATCCGCCGCCCCACGTCAACTGGTGGCACGGCCTCATCGGCGTGAACAACGAGGCGGCCGCGAAGGGCGGCATCAACGCGCTGCTCTGGCGCTACCACAACGAGCAGAACCCCTGCGATCCGAAGAACGAGCCGCCGCCGTTCCTCGCCTCGGTCCTCAACGTCAGCCTCCTCGCGTTCATCATCTACCGCTTCGGGCGGAAGCCGATCGCCGAGGCGCTGAGGAAGCGCAAGCAGACGATCACGCAGGAGCTCGACAACGCCTCGCGCCTCAAGGAGGAGGCCGAGAAGCGGCTCGACGAGTACGAGGACAAGCTCACGCGGCTCGAGGAGACGCTCGCGGAGCTCAAGGCCGAGCACGCGTCGCAGGCCGAGCGCGAGAAGGCCCACGTGCTCGCCGAGGCGGAGCAGCGCCGCGTCCGGATGCGGCGCGACGCCGAGTTCCGCATCGAGCAGGAGCTCAAGGCGGCGCGCGTCATGCTCCTCCAGGAGGCGGTGCAGAGCGCCGTGGCCGCGGCCGAGGAGCTGCTCCGGCAGCGCGTCGGCCGGGAGGACCTCGATCGGGCCAACGAAGAGTACCTGAAGGCCATCCCCGCGGCCGTCTCCGCCGGCGCGACCCGCCGCGGGGCCCAGACCACCGGAGCAGCGATATGAGCTACGAGGCCGTCGCCCGACGCTACGGGCGCGCGATCTTCGAGATCGGCAAGGAAACCGGCACCCTCGCGGCCCTCGCCAGGGAGATCGGGGACGCCAGCGCGACGTACGCGGCGAGCGAGGAGCTCCGCCTGGTCCTCGACAACCCGCTCATCCCCGAGGCCCAGCGCGAGGAGCTGCTCCGCGAGATCGGCGCCCGCGCCGGCTTCTCGGAGGTGACCAAGAACACCCTGCTGCTGCTCGCGCGCAGGCGTCGGCTCTCGGCGCTGCCCGAGATCGCCCGGCAGCTCGCGCTGCTCGTCGATCAGGAGCAGAACGTCGCCCGGGCCGTGGTCACGAGCGCGGGCCCGCTGAGCAACGATTACCTCGACCGGCTCCGGGCCGAGCTCGAGAGGGCGACCGGCCGGAAGATCTCGATCACGCACAAGCAGGATCCCTCGCTCATCGCGGGCGTGGTCACCCAGATCGACGATCAGGTGATCGACGGCAGCCTCCGGACCCGGCTGTCGGCGTTCCGTGACAACCTGCTCCGAACCTGAGGGGACGCGAACACGCACCCCTGTTTCCCACGAGGTCGGGGCTCGGCGTTCGCCGACCCCTTGACCTTGACGACGTTGACTCCGAAGCCCAAGCGTCTCCGGACAGAGGACTCCGCATGCAGCTCCGCGCCGAAGAGATCTCTCAGATCATCAAGAAGCAAATCCAGAACATCGACAAGGCCGCCCAGGTCACCGAGACCGGCACCGTGCTCACGGTGGGCGACGGCATCGCCCGCGTGCACGGCCTGAGCCGCGCCATGGCCGGCGAGCTCGTTGAGTTCACCGGCTCGGAGGGCGCCAGCCTGATGGGGCTCGTGCTGAACCTCGAGCAGGACAACGTGGGCGCCGCCATCTTCGGCGATACGAGCGTCATCAAGGAGGGCGACGCCGTGAAGCGCACCGGGCGCATCATGGAGGTGCCCGTCGGCGAGGCGACCCTCGGGCGCGTCGTCAACGCGCTCGGCATGCCGATCGACGGCAAGGGGCCGATCGAGGCGAAGGAGCGCCGCCGCGTCGAGGTGAAGGCGCCCGGCATCATCCAGCGCCAGCCGGTCACCGAGCCGATGCAGACCGGCATCAAGGCGATCGACGCGATGATCCCGGTCGGCCGCGGCCAGCGCGAGCTCATCATCGGCGACCGGCAGGTCGGCAAGACCGCCGTCGCGGTCGACGCGATCATCAACCAGAAGGGCAAGGGCGTCATCTGCGTCTACGTCGCGATCGGCCAGAAGCTGTCGACGGTGCGCCAGGTCGTGGACAAGCTCGATGCGCACGGCGCGCTCGAGTACACGATCATCGTCGCCGCGACGGCGAGCGAGACCGCGCCGCTCCAGTTCATCGCGCCGTACACGGGCGTGACCATCGGCGAGTACTTCCGCGACAGCGGGCGCCACGCGCTGTGCATCTACGACGACCTGTCGAAGCAGGCGGTCGCGTACCGCCAGCTCTCGCTCCTGCTCCGCCGCCCGCCGGGCCGCGAGGCGTACCCGGGCGACGTCTTCTACCTCCACTCCCGGCTCCTCGAGCGCGCGGCGAAGATGGCCGACATCTTCTACGTCGTCGCGAAGGGCACGAAGATCGAGGGCGGCGACCCGTCGTACCGCGGCGTCGACGGCAAGGCCCACGTCGGGGCGCACGGGATGCACTCGGCGAAGGACTCGCTCTGGAAGACGGTCGACGCGGCCGTCTTCGAGAAGCTCGAGCAGGCGCGCAAGGAAGAGAAGAAGGACGAGATCAAGAAGCTCGAGCAGCAGCTCTCGGACAAGGCGAAGGCGAGCGACTACGAGATCGTCCGCGATCCGAAGTCGGGCGGCTCGCTCACGGCGCTGCCGGTCATCGAGACGCAGGCCGGCGACGTGTCGGCGTACATCCCGACGAACGTCATCAGCATCACGGACGGGCAGATCTTCCTCGAGGCCGACCTCTTCTACTCCGGCGTCCGCCCGGCCATCAACGTCGGCATCTCGGTCAGCCGGGTCGGCGGCAACGCGCAGATCAAGGCGATGAAGTCGATCGCCGGCACGCTCCGCCTCGACCTCGCGCAGTACCGCGCCATGGCGGCGTTCTCGCAGTTCGCCTCGGACCTCGACGCGAAGACCCGCGCGCAGCTCGAGCGCGGCGCGCGCCTCACCGAGATCCTGAAGCAGGGCCAGTACGTGCCGCTCGCCGTCGAGAAGCAGATCCTCATCATCTACGCCGGCACGCAGGGGCTGCTCGACGACCTGCCGGTGAGCTCGCTCGCGCGCTTCGAGGACGAGCTCTACAAGTTCATCGAGGGCAAGCACCCGCAGATCTTCGCGGACATCCGGGAGAAGAAGGCGCTCGACGACGACCTCAAGTCGCGGATGACGAAGGCGATCGAGGCCTACAAGAAGCGGTTCGTGGTGGACGCGCGCGGCGCCTCGACCGCGGAGGCCGCGGACGACGCGGGCGACGAGGACGAGGAGGCGCCGGCGCCCAAGGCGAAGTCGAAGAACGGGAAGAGCGCCTCGAAGGCCAAGGAAAAGTAGGCAGCCGTGCCCAGCCTCAAGTCCATTCGCAAGCGGATCTCGAGCGTCAAGTCGACGCAGAAGATCACCCGCGCCATGAAGATGGTCGCGGGCGCCAAGCTCAACAAGGCGCAGCAGCGCATCACCGAGCTCCGGCCCTACGCCGTGAAGGTGCAGGAGGTGCTCTGGCAGATCACGCGCGATGCGGTCGCGGCCTCGGCGGCGGAAGCGGCCGCGGCGGCGGGGACCGGGGCGGAAGGCGAGGCGGGCGCGCTCGCCGGGCGGGAGGGGGCGGCGCATCCGCTGCTCGTGACCCGCCCGGAGCGGCGCGTGCTGCTCCTCGTGCTGACGAGCGACCGCGGGCTCTGCGGCGCCTTCAACACGAACATCAACAAGCGCGCCGAGCGCGAGTGGAAGAGCCGGACCGAGGCCGGCCAGGAGGTCCAGCTCGCGATCATCGGCCGCAAGGGGCGCGACTACTTCAACCGCCGCAACGCGCCCATCCTCGAGTACCTGCCCGGCGTCTGGGACAAGCTCAGCCTCGAGACGGCGCAGGCGGTCGGCGCGAAGATCCTCGCCCCGTTCAACAAGGGCGAGATCGACGCGATCTACGTCGTTTACAACGAGTTCAAGAGCGCCATCACGCAGACCGTCGTCGTCGAGAAGCTCCTGCCCGCCGGCGGGGCGGCGCAGGAGCAGGCGGACGCGGGCGATCACGCCTCGCCCGGGGCGGCCGCGGAGTTCCTCTACGAGCCGGACAAGGGCGCGCTCCTGGAGCGGCTCGTCCCGATGTACGTGGACATCTCGATCCTGCGCGCGCTCTACGAGTCGATGGCCAGCGAGCTCGGCGCGAAGCTCACGGCGATGGACGCCGCGAACAAGAACGCCAAGGAGATGATCGACACCCTGACGCTCGAGTACAACAAGGCGCGTCAGGCGGCGATCACCAAGGAGCTCATGGAGATCATCGGCGGCAGCGAGGCGCTCAAGGAGTAGCGCCGCGCGTCCGCCGGCCCCGCCGGCCCCGGACGGCTGCCTCGCGGCCGTCGCCGGCCTGCGGCCGGCTCGCCTCCCGGGGCGTCGCCCCTGCCTCGTCCGTCTCAGCAACCGCTCGTCGGCCCGGCAGCGCTGGTCGCTCCTCGCGGCGAGCACTGGCCGAGCCGCCCGGGCGACCCCATGGTGTCGGTCCCGTGCTTCAGCCCATCAACCCCGATCATCCGGAGCCGCGCAAGATCGCGCGAGCGGTCGACCTGCTGAACAAGGGGGAGGTCATCGGCTACCCGACCGACACCGTGTACGGGCTCGGGTGCGACCTGATGAACAAGCAGGCGATCGAGCGCGTGTACCAGATCAAGGGGATGCGCCAGAACAAGAACCTCGCGTTCATCTGCCCCGATCTGAGCGACATCGCGCGCTACGCGATCGTCGAGAACCAGGCGTACCGGATCCTCAAGCGGTACCTGCCGGGGCCGTACACGTTCATCCTGCCCGCCACGCGCGAGGTGCCGAAGTACGTGCACCTCAAGCAGAAGACGGTCGGCATCCGGGTGCCGAACCACCCGGTCGCGCTCGCGCTGGTCCGCGCGCTCGGGCGGCCGCTCATCAGCACCACCGCGGCGCCCCCGGGCGAGGATCCGATCATCGATCCGGGCGAGATCGACGATCGGTTCCCGGGGCTCGCGCTCGTCCTGGACGCCGGGACCGGCGGGGCGGTGCCGACGACCGTGATCGACCTGAGCCAGGGCCACGTGCAGGTCGTCCGCGAGGGGGCGGGGCCGACGGACGAGCTCGTCTGAGGCGGAGCCAGGGGGCGCGCGGGGATCCGAGCGGATCGGCCCCCTGGGAGGGAGGCGGTCGCGCGGCACGGCGCAGGGGCCCCGCCGAACTCGCCTGGACCATCCTCCGCCCGGCGCAAGCGCCGGACGGAGGATGGCCCAGGCTCAGACATCGGCCCATCCCCCGCGCCGTGCCGCGCGACCGCCTCCCTCCCAGGGGGCCTGCGGTCTGCGGGGAAGCCGGGCGAGGCGGTCGCAAGGCTTGATGCAAACGTTGAAACGGGCTTCTCGGTCGGCGAGTTGGCCATTTCAAGCCTTGAGATGGGTCACTGGGCGGCCGAGTTGGCCATTCATGCGTTGAAAGGGGCCGCTGCGCCTCTGGGCGGCGCCTTTCAAGGGCGTGGCTGCGTCCGCGCGCGATCCGTGCGGCGTTGCCGGGCGCCGAACGGCGAAATCGCCTCCAGAGGGACGAGGAGCTGCGGAGGGGCGACGACGACGCAGAGATGCGGAGACCCGCCGCGCTGAGGGCCGTTGCACGCTGAACGAGAGGACGCATCTAACGAAGCACGTCGCGCAGATCGCACGTCCCCCTCTTCACGGTCTTCACGAGCAAGGGGACGGACGTGGCGCGCTCGAACTCGGCGCGAACGCGGCCGTGCTCCCGAGGTGACGCCACCCCCGAGCAGACCATCACGGCGCGGAGCTGCTCCGCGCGCGGAGCGCCGTCGCGCAGCGCCGCGGCGAGCTCTCGCCTCACCGCCAGCAGCGTCTCGCGGAGCTGGATGGCGCCGTCCGCGATCTCCTTCCCCTTGAGCTCGACAAAGAGGAGCAAGGGGGGCGCCGGGGTCGTTTGTAGAAGAAGATCGCGTCGCAGGCGTGCGTCACACCGAACCGCCGTCGGAACTCCTGCGTGTCCGCGTGGAAGACGAGCACCGTCTCGCCGGCCTCGCGCTGCAGGCTGACCCGCTTGCCGGCCTCACCGTGGCTCGTGTCGCTCGTTCGAAGCGCGTTCCAGAGGAGGAAGTTGAGCGGCACGGCGTTACTTTGGCTCGGCCGCGAGGATGTGGCTGTAAAGGTTGCCGGTCTCGTCGGTCACCGCGCTGAAGGTGCGCCAGTCGATGCTCCGCTCCGCCGCGTCGTAGATGGATCGGACCACGCCGCCGTCGTCGAACAGGTAGGCCGCCACCCCCTCCGGATCGAGGAACGCCGCCGCCGACCCGAGCTTGAGGCGCGCCGCGATCTCGTCCCGACGGCCGGCGCCGACGCGGCTCGCCTCGATCAGGTTGTTCACGTGATCCAGCACGTAGGGGCTGTGCGTGGTGAAGACGACGCGGATGCCCTTGTTCACGAGCAGCGCGAGCAGCTCGGTGATGGCGAGCTGGGCCGCCGGGTGGGCGTTCATCTCGGGCTCGTCGATCACGAGCAGGTCGCCCGGCGAGGCGAGGTGCTTCAAATACACATCGAGCCCGGCGAGCGCGCGCACCAGCGACGACGCCGCGTGGATCGGGAGCTCCGTGTCGGGAGAACCGCCGAAGAGGAACGAGGGGCCGGCGCCGTGAGGGAAGAAGTGGAGCGGAGCTCCCAGGATGCGCTCCTCAAGCAGTCCCCAGGCCTGGCGTCGCTCCTCGATCTGCGCCTCCGTCGGCGCGAGCCGCTCCGGCCGGCGGAGCAGCTCCGTGAAGGCCACCACGGGGGACGCCATCACCTCCTCGAACTCGGGCCTCAGCAGCTTGTAGGTCGCGACGAGCGCCTTCCGCTCGGCCGGCAAGACGGCCACGTGGTCGTGCAGGCACAACCCGAACGCCGAGATCGCCGCGCTCAGCAGGAGGCTCCTGTCCCGATCGTCGCGTACCTCGAAGCGCTTGGGCTGCCCGGGCGACTCGCTGCGCTCCGGGCGCCTGAGCGGTGTGAACGAGATGAAGCGCGCGAGGTCCTCGACGTCGATCCGCAACTCCTCGATGGGGCCGCCGCGCAGCTCCGACGGCGAGACATCGAGCATCGCCTCGGCATCCCCCGAGGGCTCACGGTGGAGCCGGAGGAGGTTCATGATGTCGAGCGCGTCCATCCGGAGCCGGACATCCCCCGAGAGGCCCCCTAGGAGCTCCGCACGCGTGACGCGCATGCTCACATCGGGCGCCCTGTGCGCTTCGCCCCGGTGGAACGAGGCCGCCCCGACCCGCTCCGCCGCCGCCCGGACGCGCGCGGCGAGCTCGGCGTGCTCGAATTCTGCGACGCGCGGCGCCGCTCGCTCGTGCAGCGCGTTCCACGAGGCCCCCGGGTCGAAGGTGAGCCTGCGCGCGAGCCCGTAGAGGCAGTAGGCCGCCCAGGTCTTGTTCGTGTTGTTCGGCCCCACGAAGATCGTGAGCGGCCGGATGTCGAGCTCGGCATGTGCGATGCGCCCGAGGTTGCGGATGCTGAGCTTCATGCGCTCGCAGGGTACGCGGCCCGATGTGGGAGGAGCAACCGGCGCTCTCGCGCGGCTCGCCCGCCCGCAACGCGGCCGGGATCAGCGATCGCGCCAGGACCTCCCGATACGCGGAGCTACGGCTCAGCCCCATCGCGAAGCGCGCCGGGCACCTCGAGCACGCTGTACGCGATCCCCTCCCGGTCGAGCCGCTCCCGCGCCGTCGCGAACGCGAGCTGGCTGCGGTCGCCGCCGACGAAGCGGCGGCCGAGCCGCGCCGCCGCGACGAGCGTGGTGCCGCTGCCGCACATGAGATCCGCGACCGTCGCGCCAGGCGCGGACGAGGCGCGGACGATGCGCTCCAGGAGCCGCTCCGGCTTCTGCGTGGGGTAGCCGGTGCCCTCGCGGCGCAGCGGGGTGTTGGCGACCATCCCGGGGATGTCGGTCCACACGCTCCCGAGCCGGCGGCCCTCGTCGGCATAGTACCGGTACGCCTTCCCGCCGAGGACCCGCTCGCGGTAGAGCCGGCCGTCCTCGTCGCGGTGCTTGAAATGCATCGCGAGGCTCGTCTCGGCGAACGGCTCGCGGAGCATCGGATCCGCGGCGTTGTAGACAACCTGGCCGCGCTCGCCCGCCGCGCGGGCATAGAGGAGGATCGTCTGGTGCGTGACCGAGAACCCGCGCGCGCCACGGCCGCCGTTGCCCGGCGCCCAGATGATCTCGCCGAGGAACGCGCCGCGGCCGAAGAGGCGATCGCACGCGACCTTCGCGTCGTGGACGGCGCGGTGATCGAGGTGCAAGTAGAGCGTCGCGCCCTCGGCCATGCGGTCGCGGATCGCCTCGAGGCGCGGGGCGAGCATCGCGACGAGCGCCTCGGCGCCCGCGCGATCCTCGTACGCGTCCGGGCCGCTCTCCGGCCTGCGCCGCCCGCGCGCCTGGCCGCGCGCCGCCCGCGCCGCCATCGTCGTGCCGACGCCGAAGGGAGGGTCGAGGTAGACGAGATCGAACCGCACGTCGGCAGGGAGCGCCGCGCAGACGTCGGCCGCGTCGCCCAGGGCGAAGAGGTGGCTCACAGCGCGCTGTCGGGGGCGGCCACGCGGGAGCCCGCAGCGGCGCCCCCGGGCAGGAGGTCGTCGAGGATCGCGGCGGCGAGGTCGACGTCCGGCGGCGGGACGAGCTGCGGGACCGCAGGCAGCCACGGCCAGTACGGGCCGCCGCCGAGGCAGCCGGAGAGGAACGCGTCCGGCGTGCACGCGACGCGGAGGTGGAGGTGATCGGCGTGCGCCGTGCTGTCGCCCGGCTGGAGCAGCACGCTCTCGGCGACCCAGACGAGCTCCGGGTCCTCGCCGAGCGCGCGGGCGTACTCGATGATCAGCGCCTCGAGCCAGCGGGCCACGAAGAGCCACTGGACGTGCGCGTCGGGCGAGCGGACGAGCGACTTCACGAGCAACCACTCGCGCTCGACGTCGAGGCGGACGTACTCGTCCGCGCCGGACGACGCGGGATCCGCGGCGCCGATCCGCGCGAGCCCGTCCGGCCCGAAGTCGACGAAGCCGGGCGAGCGCACCGGGCGGCCGTCCGGGGTGAGCGCGTAGAGCAGGAGGTCCGCGTCGCGCCCGGTGCGGTGCGACCGGTGCCCGCGGGCGGCGCCGCCGTAGCGCGCGGAGAGATCGCCGACGAGGAGCGGCTCGCCGCCCGGCCGCGCCCGTGCCACCTCGGCGGCGGCGCGCTGGACGGCGGCGACCAGCCCGGCCGTCCCCCACCGGACGCCGTTGCTGCGAAGCAGCCGGTAGCCCTCGCCCTGCCTCGGGAGCTCGACGGCGTCGGTGATGACGCCGTGGTGCGGCACGCCGACGGAGCCGCGGAGCGCAGGGGCGAGCGGCGTGGGAGACGCGCCGACGCAGGCCGCGCAAGAGAGCGCGACGAGCGCCAGCAGGAAGGTGGTGAGGAGAGCACGGCTTCGCATGACGACGATCGGGCGCGCCGCCGGCCCCCGCCGCGCCGGCCCGCGCTTGCCGCCCGCGGCGACGCCCCGGCGTCGCTCCTGCCGCGATACCCTCGCCGGCGCCGGAGGGAAAGTTCTCGTGGACGCGGCCGCGCCCGCGCGCTCCGGGCCGGCAGGAGGGGCGGGGCGGGACCGGCGCGCGCCGCAGGTGCGGCGGGGCCGGATCGGCGCGCGCCGCAGGTGCGGCGGGGCCGGACCGGCGCGCGCCCCCTCGCGCCCCCTGCCCTCACGCCGCGATCAGCGCTAACACCCACCGCCCATGGAGCCCAACCACCGCGCCCCCCAGGGGAACACGAGCGCGGATCGACGCCCGCCCACGCAGGATCGACGCCCGCCCTCGCCGACGGGGGATCGGCGGCCGGGCGCGGAGGAAGAGCCCGAGGGCGTCGCCTGGAAGGGGGCGCTCGCCGTCGCGCTCGCCGTCGGTGGCCTCGTCGTGTGGCGCGCCTGCTCCACGCCGGATCGCGCCGCGAGCGACGCCGCCGCGCGGCCCGGCGCGAGCGCCGCGGCGCCCGCCGCGAGCGATCCGGCCGATCCAGCGGCGGCGCCCTTCGAGCGTATGCAGGTTGCGCGCGTCCCCGCCGGCGCCGCGCTGCGCGGCCGCGAGCGCGGCGCCGTTCGTCATCGGCGACGCGCCGCCGGCCCCGCGCGCGCCCGACGGCGCGGGGGGCGGCGACGCGGAGGGCGCCGAGGACCTCGCGCCGTTCGCCGTCGAGGTCGGCCGCGGGACGACGTTCTCCGGCGGGTTCGCCGTGGGCGCGCAGCGGGAGGCGGAGGGCGGGACCGTCGCGATGGTGGCCACGCTGTCGGCCGACGGCGCGCAGGGGAAGCTCGTCCGGCTCGCGCGATCGCGCGGCGACATGGATCCGCCGGTCGTCGCCGGCGCGGGCGGCGCGATCCTCGCCGCGATGCTCGAGCCGAACGCCGGCGGGCGCGCCATCAAGATCGCCAGGATCGAAGGGGAGCACGTCACCTGGGGGGCCGAGCTCGCCGAGGGGCGCGACGAGTCGCTCGCGCTCGACATCGCGGCGTCCGGCGAGCGCGCGGTCATCGTCTGGGACGACGTGACCCGCGACGGCAAGCGGTCGCGGATCATGCTCGCCTCCGCCGACGTGGGCACGCTGCGCTCGGTCACCTCGGCCCGCCCCGTCTCGCAGCCGAGCACCGACGCCGAGATGCCGCGCGTGATCGGCCGGCCGGGCGGCTACTGGCTCGCGTACGTCGCGCGCGCCGAGGAGCCGGCGCGAAAGGCCGCGGAGAAGCCGACCGACGGCAACGAGGACACCGCGGCGGCGGGCGAGACGATCACCCACCAGTGGCTCGAGGTGGTGCCGCTCGACGAGACCGGCGCGCTCACGTCCACGCCGCGCGCGATCACGCCCAAGGACGGGCACGTGCTCGCGTACGACCTGACGCTCGCCGGCGACGACGGCCTCCTCCTCGCCTTCCGCGACGACGACACCCCGAGCGGCTCGATCGGCGGGCGCATCAGCGCCGTGCTGGCGCGGCTCGGCGGCGCGAGCGAGCCGCGCGCGCTCGTCGGCGGCGATCGCGAGCAGGACGCCCCGCCGGAGGCGGCGCTCGGCGTGGGCGCCGGGGTCCCGGCGCTCCTCCCCGGCGTCCGGGGGCAGGGCGACGGCGCCGCCGCGTGGCTCGCGATCGCGAACGCCTCGGGGCCGACGCAGCTCGCGGCGCTCACCGCGCGGGGCGAGCTCGCCGGGGGGCTGCACGCGGAGCCGGCGCTCGGGCGCGGCGAGCCCATCGCGGCCTCCCAGGAGGCGCTGCTCGTGGCGCACCCGGCCGGAAGGGCGATGAAGCTCGGCCTGCTGCGCTGCGCCTTGACAGCCCCATCCAACAAGTAAACCTGCGCCGGATCCGGGAGCGCGCCGGCCTCCAAAGAAGAGCGCGCGTGGCTCGCGCAGGCACCTGGACTGTGGATTGAGGGCGCGCGGATGTGTAGCATCCGCGACGGTGGCCCACGGGGACGATCCGCAAGAGGGAGCGTCGCGCCGGCCTGGCTTGCCCAGCTTGCCCGGAATGCCGGACCAAGCTGGCTGGGAAGCCAACGCCGACAACGCTCAAATGACGCGCGCGAGCGCGCAACCTTTGTCCGGCGCGAAGACGCTGCTCGTCGGCACAGGCACGCCGAAGCTCGGCGCGCTGCCGAACGCGAACGCGCCGCCGGGCGGTGAGCCGTCGCCGAACGCAAGCGCGCCGGCGACGGCGACCCCGCTGCCGAACGCGAATGCGCCGGCGACGGCGACCCCGCTGCCGAACGCGAATGCGCCGGCGACGGCGACCCCGCTGCCGAACGCGAATGCGCCGGCGACGGCGACCCCGCTGCCGAACGCGAATGCGCCGGCGACGGCGACCCCGCTGCCGAACGCGAATGCGCCGGCGACGGCGACCCCGCTGCCGAACGCGAGCGCGCCGGCGACGGCGACCCCGCTGCCGAACGCGAGCGCGCCGGCGACGGCGACCCCGCTGCCGAACGCGAGCGCGCCGGCGACGGCGACCCCGCTGCCGAACGCGAATGCGCCGGCGACGGCGACCCCGCTGCCGAACGCGAATGCGCCGGCGACGGCGACCCCGCTGCCGAACGCGAATGCGCCGGCGACGGCGACCCCGCTGCCGAACGTGAACGTGAGCGCGACCGCGACGGCGACCTCGCTGCCGAACGCGAGCGCGCCGGCAACGGCGACGCCGCTGCCGAGCGCGACCGCGACCGCGAGCCCGCTGCCGAACGCGAGCGCGCCGCTGCCGCCGAACGCGCCCGCAGGCGCGAGCGCGCTGCCGCCGGCCGCCGCGCCCTCGGCGTCCGCGCCGGCCGCCGCGCCCTCGGCGTCCGCGCCGGCCGCCGCGCCCTCGGCGTCCGCGCCGGCCGCCGCGCCCTCGGCGTCCGCGCCGGCCGCCGCGCCCTCGGCGTCCGCGCCGGCCGCCGCGCCCTCGGCGTCCGCGCCGGCCGCCGCGCCCTCGGCGTCCGCGCCGGCCGCCGCGCCCTCGGCGTCCGCGCCGGCCGCCGCGCCCTCGGCGTCCGCGCCGGCCGCCGCGCCCTCGGCGTCCGCGCCGGCCGCCGCGCCCTCGGCGTCCGCGCCGGCCGCCGCGCCCTCGGCGTCCGCGCCGGCCGCCGCGCCCTCGGCGTCCGCGCCGGCCGCCGCGCCCTCGGCGTCCGCGCCGGCCGCCGCGCCCTCGGCGTCCGCGCCGGCCGCCGCGCCCTCGGCGTCCGCGCCGGCCGCCGCGCCCTCGGCGTCCGCGCCGGCCGCCGCGCCCTCGGCGTCCGCGCCGGCCGCCGCGCCCTCGGCGTCCGCGCCGGCCGCCGCGCCCTCGGCGTCCGCGCCGGCCGCCGCGCCCTCGGCGTCCGCGCCGGCCGCCGCGCCCTCGGCGTCCGCGCCGGCCGCCGCGCCCTCGGCGTCCGCGCCGGCCGCCGCGCCCTCGGCGTCCGCGCCGGCCGCCGCGCCCACGCCCCCCGCCCCGCCCGTCCAGCCGTCTCCGGCGACGCCGCGCTCGGCCGCCAGCGCGCCGTCCCCCGCGACGGCGCGCTCGGCCGCGAGCGCGCCCGCGCCGGCCCCGCAGAGCCCTCAGGCCGCGCACATCGCCGCGCCGGACCCCGTCGCGGAGCTCCAGCAGCGCGCCGAGCGGCTCAGGGCCAGCGATCCGGTCGGCGCGGCGCGCGCCCTCGTGGAGCTCGGCATCCACGAGGAGCGGGTGCTCAGGGACACCGCCGCCGCGCGCCGCTCCTACGAGCAGGCGCGGCAGCTGTCCCGCACCCTCGAGCCCGCGGTCTCGCGCGTCCATCGCCTGCTCGACGCGCGCACCGAGCTCGCCCTCGCGCTCGAGGTCGTGGAGGACAAGCTCCGCGTCGCGGACACCGACGCCCTCCGGGCCGACCTCCTCGCCGAGCGGGCGCGCCTGCTCCAGGCGCTCGGTCGCACGTCGGAGAGCTGCGACGCCTTCACCGAGGCGCTGCGGCTCGTGCCGCTCCACGCCGCGTCGCTGCGCGGGCTGGAGATCGCCCTCCGCCGCGAGAGCGCGCGCGGCTCCGAGCAGGCCGGGAAGGACCTCGCGGCGCACCTCGATCGCCTCGCCGAAGCCTACGCCCCCGGGCGCGGGCGGCCGGACGGCGACGCCCAGCTCACCGCCTGGGTCCACGTCGAGCGCGCCGCCGTCCTCGATCGGAAGCTCCACAAACCGGAGCTCGCCCTCGCGTCCCTCGAGGGCGCGATCGCGTTCGATCCAGGGCCCGGCCCCGTGCGGGAGGCGCTCCGCCGCCACCTCGTGCACCACGACGGCATCGTCGGCCTCGTCAGCGCGCTCTCCCTGGAGGCCGAGCACGAGCGCGACGACGAGCGCGCGTCGCGGCTGCTCTACACGGCGGCGCGGCTGCTCATCGACAAGATCCGCTCCCCCGCCGACGCGGTGCCCCTGCTGACGCGCGCCTCCTCGCGGGCCCCGTCCGGCTCGCCGACGGCGCGGCGCGTGGTCAGCGAGCTGATCCGCCTCCTCGAGGCGAGCGGCGCGCTCGAGCTCGCCGCCAGCGTGCGCCAGAAGGAGCTCGCGCTCCTCACCGACAACGAGGCGATCGTCCACGAGCACGTCCGCCTCGCGGAGCTCTACGACACCCTCGGCAACGCGGAGCAGGCCGCCCTCCACGCGACGCGCGCGCTCGAGCTCGACCCCGAGGACAGCTCGACGCGGGAGCGGCTCGACCGCGCCCTCCAGCGCCTCGGCCACCACGCCGAGCGCGTCGAGGTGTGGACCGCCGTCGCCAACGCGGACCGGCCCACGCACGTCCGCGTCGCGGCGCTCCTCCGCGCCGCCGACATCTCCGAGCACCACCTGAAGCGGCGCGACGAGGCGCTCGCCATCCTGCGCGCCGCGTGGGCGATCGACCCGGGCAACGGCTCCGTCTTCGACGCGCTCTCGGCGCTGCTCGCGCCGGATCCGCTCGCCGTCGAGGAGGATCCGCGCGGCGTGCAGGCGCGGCTCGACCTCTACACGCAGGCCGCCAGCGCGACGGACGACCCCGCGCGCAAGATCGGGCTGCTCGAGAAGCTCGTCTCCATCTGGGAGGACGAGCTCGCCCAGCCCGCCCGCGCCATCGAGGAGATCGAGAAGATCCTCGAGATCGACCCGGAGCGGCGCGCCGCGATCCTCGCGCTGCAGCGCAACGCCCTGCGCGCGGGCGACGCGCAGCGGCTCGCGCGGGCGCTCTGCGCCGAGGCCAACCTCACGGGCAGCCCGGCCCAGCAGCGCCGGCTCCTCCTGCGCGCCGCCGAGATCACCGAGCTCAAGCTCGGCGATCGCGATCGGGCCTCGTCGCTCGTCGACCGCGCGCTCGCGATCGATCCGGCCGATCCGGACGCGCTCCGCGCGCGCTTCCGCCTCGACGAGCGCGCCGGCCGGTACGAGGAGGCGCGGCGCGCGCTGGTCAAGCTCATCCAGCGCGACCCCGCGGCAGACGCGGCGTTCAGCCTCTGGATCGAGGTCGCGTCGCTCGACGAGCGGCGCCTCAAGCGGCCGCACAGCGCCGTCGAGTCGTACCGGGAGGCGGCGCGGAAGCGGCCGTCGCACCCGCTGCCCCGGATCGAGATCGCGCGGCTCCTCCGCGAGACCGGCAACTACGAGAAGCTCGTCGAGGTGCTGAGCTCCCTCGCCGACGAGGCGCAGCGGCCCGACGACCACGCCCGGCTGCTCTTCCAGGCGGCCGAGGTGCAGGAGCTCGCGCTCGGCCGCGATCAGGACGCGCTGCGCCTGCTCGCCCGCGCCGACGCCGCGCTCGCCGGGGGCCAGCCCGATCCGGCGATCCTCGACGCCATGGAGCGCATCTACGTGCGCGCCGGGGGCGCCGGCTTCGGCGTCGGCATCGGCGCGCCCGCCGCGCACCGGCCGACGACCGGCGCGCGCGCGCCCAGCCTGCCGGGGATGTCCCACTCGATGATCGCGAGCGAGCTCGCGGGGCTCTACGCGCGCTGGCTCGAGCGCAAGCCGCCGGCGCTCGTCGATCACGCGCTCCGGATCTCCCTCGCGCTGGTCCTCGCGGAGAACAGCCCGCGCCAGGCCATCGAGATCCTGGAGGGGCTCGTCGCCGTCGTGCCGAACCACGTCCCCGCGCTCCGCATGCTGGAGCAGCTCTACCGGCTGCTCGAGGCGCCGACGTCGCTCGCGACGGTCCTCCGCGCCGAGGCCGAGGTGTTCACCTCCGCGTCGGCGCGCGGCGGCGCGCTCTGGGAGCTCGCGTCGCTCGAGGAGCAGCTCGGTCCGGGCGCCGCGCTCGAGGCGCTCGCGCGCATCGTCAAGGAGGCGCCGCGCGACGCGGCCGCGCACCTGTCGATCCTCCGCATCGCCGGCAAGAACGGCCCGTCCGATCCGGCCGGGGCGCGGGTCGAGGCCCTCTTCGCCAGCGCCATCCGCGACAGCCGGGAGCTGACCGCCGACCCGATCGCGCGCGCGCTCTACTTCATCGAGGACGCGCTCCTCGCGGAGGCGCAGGCCGACGCGGACCCCGCCGCCGCGCGCGCCGCGCTCGCCGGCTTCCAGAGCGCCCTCGCGCTCTGGCCGGAGAGCCTCCTCGCGGCCCGCGGGCTCGACCGGCTCGCGCAGCGCCTCGGCGATCGCGCGAGCGTGATCGCCGCGCAGCTCGCGCTCGCCGACCTCGTCCTCGGCGAGCCCGCGCGGGCGATGCACCTCGTGCGCGCGGCGGAGCTCACCGCCGAGGAGGCGTCCCCCGAGGGCGCGGCCCGCGCGCTCGAGCTGTACGAGAGCGCGCTCCGCGCGGACCCGGGCTGCGTCGCCGCGGCGCGCGCGCTGGCCCAGCGGCTCGCGGGCGACCCCCAGCGGCTCACCGACCGCCTCGGCGAGGCGCTCGGCAAGGCCGCGAGCCGCGAGGCGATCTCGCTGCTCGGCACCGAGATCGCCCGGTCGGTGCTGCAGCACCACGGGCGCCCGGGCGCGATCGACCCGGGCGTGGGCATCGCGGCCGTCCGGCGCGTCATCGCGACGAACCCGAACGACGCGGCGGCGCTGCTCCTCCTCGCCCGGCTGCTCACCGCGCAGCGCGTCTGGCTGGAGGCCCGCGACGCCCTGAAGCGCGCCGTGGGCGCGGCGGCCGACGCCGAGACGAAGATCGCGGCGCAGTTCCTGATCGCCGATCTGTACGAGGGGCCGCTCGCGAACCCGGCGCTCGCCCAGGACGCGCTCCAGTCGGTCCTGTCGATCGACGCGCAGAACCGGCCCGCGCTGGAGCGGCTGCACAAGCTCGGCGTCACGCGCGGCGATCACGCGCTGGCGCTGCGCGCGCTCGGGCGCCTCGTCGAGCTCTCGACCGACCCGGGCGCGCGCGTCGAGGCCGCCCTGCGCCTCGCCGACGCCTACCGCGACGCCGGCGACAACGCGGGCATGGTCCGCACGCTCTGCGAGGCGATCGTGAGCTCGCCGAGCAGCGACACGCGCGGGTGGACGGCGCTCGCCCGCCTCTACCGCGTCGACACGAGCGAGGGGGCGGCGGCGTACGCCAAGGCGCTCGCGCAGCTGATCGAGCTCGCCGGCGCCCGCCGCGTCTCGCCCGATCCGCGCTGGCTGACGACGCTCGGCCTGCTCGAGTCGACCCTGCTCATCCGGCCGCGCGACGGGCTCGCGCACCTCCAGCAGGCGGTCGCCCTCCCGGGCGCCCCGCCGGAGTCGCGCACCGCCCTCGGCCGCGGCCTCGAGGCCGCGGGGCGCAACGCGGAGGCGGTCCAGGTGCTGCGGGACGTCGTCACGTCCGACGCGGAGGTCTTGACCCGGCTCCCGGATCTCGGCCCCGCGCTCGCCGCGCTCGAGGCCGCGCTCGCCAAGGACGGGCGCGCCGAGGAGCGGGTCACCGTGGAGGAGGTGCGCGCCTGCCTCGGCGAGGTGGCGCCCGAGCGCATGGCCCGGCTCAGGGGCCGGCGCGTCCCCTCGGAGGCGCCGTACGCCGGGGCGTTCGCCGGCCCCGAGATCGGCCGGCTGCTCCTGCCGGAGGCCCGGAGCCCGTGGATCGACGTGGCGCTCGCGATCGCGCCGATCGCCGCCAAGGCGATCCGCTTCGAGCTGAGCAACCTCGGCATCAGCTCGCGCGAGCGGGTCAGCCCGCGCGACAACCACCCGACGCGGCAGCTCGCCGAGCGGGTCGGCCGCGCGCTCGGCATCGAGGCGTTCGAGCTCTACCTCGTCCCGTCGTGGCAGGGCGCCGCCCGCGTCTTCCCGGGCGATCCCCCCGCCATCGTCGCGCCGACGTCGTTCTCCGAGCTGCCGGAGCTGGAGCAGACCTTCGCGCTCGCGCGCCTGTTCGCGCGGGTCGCGGTCGGCTTCACGTTCCTCGACGAGATCCCGGCCGAGGCCACCGACGGCCTGCTGCTCGCGTCGCTCCGCACGATCGACCCCGGCTTCGGCTCGGGCGCCGTCTCGCCCGCGCGCGAGCACGCCACCCAGCAGATGCTCCCCGGCGTGCAGCGGGCGATCGGCCGCCGGCAGCGCAAGATGCTCGAGGAGGTCGCGTCGACCGTCAACGTGTCCTACGACGCGCGCGCGTTCGTCATCGGCCTGCGCCGGAGCGAGTACCGCATCGGCTACCTGCTCTGCGGCGACGCGCTCGCCGCGGTCGACTACCTCCGCCGGTACGATCGCGACATCGCCCGCTCGACCGAGGAGCCGCGCCTGCTCCTGCAGCACCCGGTCGCGAACGAGCTCCTGCGCTACGCGCTCTCGGCCGAGGCCTACGCCGAGCGCCGCCGCGCAGGCTCGGTGTGGCCGGCCGTATAGACCCCACCTCGACGACCTCACCACCTCATCTCCAACGACAGCAGCGCACACGGGCGCTGCGCCTCTCGAACAAGCCCGCTGCGTCTCTCGCGTATTTGTCCGACGTGAGCGGCGTCATCGCGTCCGAGGCGCGCGGCGCCGGCCGCCCGGGCGGCGCGTGGTATCCTGTCTCCGCGTGACCATCAACCTGGTCCCGGGCGCCCTGGTGGCGAGTCGCTATCGGGTCGATCGCCAGCTGGCCGAGGGGGGCATGGGGGTCATCTGGGCCGCCACCCACCTCGCGAGCGGCGAGCGTGTCGCGTTGAAGCTGCTGCGTCCCGGCGCGACGGAGGACGCCTCGACCCGCCGGCGCCTGCTCCGGGAAGCGCGCGTGGCCGCCGCGGTCGATCACCCGAGCGTGCCGGCCATCCACGACGTGCTGGAGCTCGACAACGGGACCCCGCTCCTCGTGATGGACCTGCTCGAGGGGGAGTCGCTCCGCGACAGGCTCGTGCGCGAGTCGCAGATCCCCCTCCCCGAGCTGTCGCGCATCCTGCTGCCGGTCATCTCGGCGGTCGGCGCCGCGCACGCCCTGGGCATCGTCCACCGCGATCTCAAGCCCGACAACATCTTCCTGCTCGCCCCCGACGTGGCCGCGCCGCCGGGCGCGCCCGGGGCCGACGCCGGCGCCGGCGCCGTCGACGAGAGCTGCAGCGTCGCGCCGGCGCCCTGCGTCCCGGACGACGACGGGGGCGCTCGGGTCAGGGTGCTCGACTTCGGCATCGCCAAGCTCACGACGGCGCACGGCGTGACCGGCTGGACCTCGGGGCGCACCGGGAGCGGCGAGATGCTCGGGACCCCCTATTACATGTCGCCCGAGCAGATCCTCGGCGAGCACGACGTCGATCACCGCACCGACCTCTGGTCGCTCGGCGTCATCCTCTACGAGTGCCTCACCTCGGTCCGGCCCACCGAGGCCGAGAACATGGGCAAGGTGCTGAAGCGGATCCTGACCGGCGCGATCCGGCCGATCGGGGAGATCGCGCCCGCGCTGCCCGCCGACGTCGCGGCGATGATCGATCGCATGCTGCGCCCGGACCGCGCGCAGCGCCCCGCGGATCTCCGCGAGGTCGGCGCGCTGCTCGCGCGCTACGCGGGCGTCGCGCTCCGCCCCTTCGGCCCCCCCGCGGCGCCGAGGGAGCCGGAGCGCAGCGACGCGCTCGCCCCGAGCGCCCGCCTCAGCGACCCGGGCGCGCGCATCAGCGACGCGCTCTCGACCGGCGCCGCCGATCTGGACGGGGAGGCGTCGACGGCGACGCTGCGCGCGGGCAGCCTCCTGCCGGCGCCGCCGTCGAGCGCTCCGATGTCCGCGCGCCGCGCCGCGGCGGTCGCCCTGGAGGCGCAAGGCGGCGCGGCGCCCTCCGCGCCGCCCGCGGCCGGCGACGCCGCCCTCGCCGGCGCGAGCGCGGCCGCCTCGCCGGCGAGGGCGCGCGCCGCGAAGCGCGCGGGGCTCAAGCTGTTTGCCGCCGGCGTGCTCATCGCCGCAGGAGCAGGCCTGTCGCTGCTGCGCTGTTCGACCTCCCGGGCCGAGGAGGCGCCGCGCCCCGCCGCGCCGGCCGCGGGCGCGCCGAGCGGCACGGGAGCGCCGCCGCGCGCCGAGGTGCGCGAGCCAACTACGGATCATCCGGAGATGCCTTGAAGGGAACACCCGAAGATCGCGCGTACGGCTTGTCCTGACTGCTGTCGTGACGCGTTGAGACGGCGTTCGGGCAGGGTCGGATTCCTGTTGCGCCGCGCTCCTGAACAGGGTGACGCTCTCTCACCTTCTTAGGAGAGAGGCATGCCTACCGAAGTCATCGTCCGGATCCGTTCCCCCCGCGGGATCGTCGACCTGCCTGGCGCGGTGGACGCCGTCGGACCGGCCGCGTCGTCCGCGTTCGAAGAGCGCAAATCCACGCCGGGCATTCACCTGCTGGCGGCGGCGACGGGCGACAGCGACTATGCCATCTCGCTCCAGGCGCCGGTGCCCGCCGAGAGCCTCACGGCGCTGCGGGAGCACGAGGGCGATGCGGTGCTCGTGATCTTCCCGGGGCGCACGCCGGTGCGCCGGCGGCTTCAGGCCGTGTCGGTCTCGACGGTCGAGGTCGTCCCGGATCCGGGCGTGGCGTCGCAGGCGGCCCCGCTCGACCTGACCGCCGGGCGCGAGGGCGCCGCGCCGCTCTGGCTCCTGCCCGTCGGGGTGTTCAGCACGAGCCCGGCCCTCGGCCCCGACGGGGCCGCCGCCCGGGACGCCCTCGTCACCGCCGCCCGGTGGATCTCGTCGCGGCGGACGAGCACCTTCACCCAGCTCTTCCCGCCGAGCGCGTTCCATCCGGAGGAGCCGGTGCGCAAGGAGCGGCTCTCGGCGGGCCGGGGCATGGCGCTGCTCGATCAGGCAAGGGCGGCGATCGAGGTCGCGGCCGTGGGCGGCGAGGAGGCGAAGCGCGATCCGGTCGGGGCCGCGACCCTGCGCTCGGCGGCGGTGACCGTCCTGTCGCACCTCATCGCGACGTCGCTGGACGACCGCGGCTTCGCGCCGGTCGCCGAGCGCGCCGCCGAGGAGATCTTCGCGCTGATCGAGAAGGAGGCGGGCGACGAGGCGGCCCGGCCGGCGCTGCGCGCCCACGCGATTCACCTGCTCCAGCTGCGCGCCCCGGCGCTCACGGCGGCCCAGCAGGAGCGCGCGCGGGGGCTCGTCCGCGGGCTGCTCCGCGAGGCGCCGCCCTACGACGAGCTCACGGGTCCGTGGAGCTTCGCCATCTGCAGCGCCTCGGAGTTCCACGAGGGCGAGTGCCGCATCCTCGTGTCGAAGTACGGCTTCAAGCAGATCCCGCTCCCGCCCGAGGCGCCCCCGTCGCCGAGCGGCTGGAGCCCTTACCGCGCCTTCGAGGCCCCCTTCAAGACGCCCGCCGGCGAGCCCATCCGCGTCTTTGCCCGCACGGCCATGCCGCGCGACGAGAACCTCGAGATGGGGATGACGTTCTTCATCGGGCTGCTCATCAACCGGCACGCCCAGCTCGGCGCCTTCGATCTCCGCGCGGCCGCGGTGAAGGTGCGGCAGGAGGGCTACAAGCTGATGATGAACTCGCAATGCGCGGGGCTCACCACGCGCTTCGCCATCTCCCAGGTGTTCCCTGACGCGGACATCTATTCATCGTGGGACTCGACGTATTTCCGGGTCGGGTCGGACGGGGCGGTCAGCTCCTCCGAGGGGATCGATTGCTTCGTCGCCGCGCTGCGCGGGATGAGCGAGCGCGCGTCGCACGCCGAGCTCGACGCGCGCATCCGGGAGGCGCAGTGGCACCACCCGCAGGCGCAGGTCCCCGGGTTCTCGCAGTTCGTCGGGCCCTCGCACCCGCTCGTCGTCGCCCGCTACTCCGACGTAAACCGGGACGGGCGCGCGGACTATTACGACGGCTTCCTCGACTTCCAGCTCACGGACATCGCCGAGGACATCGGTGCGTCGATGACGCCGCGCGACCCGGGGGTGAGCGCGTCGCAGATCAGCGGCGACGCCGCGGCGGGCCTCAACTGGGCGGCGGGCAGCATCAATCGCGTCGCGCAGTACTCGGACATCTGGGCCGGGCTCGCGGGCCACAGCGAGCTCTATTATGTCTTCCAGTCCGGCGGCTTTTACAGCCACCGCGAGCCGCCGCACGACGTGCCCACCGGCAAGGCCGCGCAGCAGGATCTCGGGCGGCTCCCGGCGGTCACCCGCTATCAGGAGACCAAGGACGCGCTCGGCGGCCTCTCGGTCGAGGTCATGTTCCACAGCCACCTGAGCCACGCGGCCCAGGAGCTGAAGCGCGTGCTCTGCGCGGCCGACGCGATGCGCCGCGCCTTCGATCTCGGCTACCTCTCGGGCGGAGAGGCGCTGTCGACGCCGCGGGGCCAGCGCTGCGCCATGCTCCTCACGATGGCCGGTCTCCTGGAGTTCCCCGCCGATCAGAACTTCATCGACGGCCTGTGGTCGATGGCGCTCAAGGCGCTCCGCCTCCCGGAGGTCTCCCGCAGCACGGTGCGCGCCTGCATCACCGACGAGGATCACGAGATGTCGAACTACTACGGATCGCGGCGCGGCCTGGGCCAGCTCCTGGCGGCGCTCGCGAAGAGCGATCCGGTGACGTTCGAGCAGCTCGGCACGGACGATCCGCTCGTCGGCCGCCTCGCCGAGCTCGAGCTCGGCGGGGCCTGACGCCGGCGCGCCCGATGCTTGAGGCGTTCAGGCCATCGTCATACACTCGATGGGCATGAGGTCGCTGCAGGCCATCGCTCGGCTCGGGCTGAAGCCAGGGGACGATCCGGGGCTGCGCCAGCACAAGGTGATTCTCACGGTCACGGCCGCGCTCAAGGCGGGCGCGTGCCCCGTCTGGGCGATCGCCTATGCGGCGAGCGGGGATGTCCGCTCGGCGGCGATCCCGCTCGGCTACGTGGTTTGCACGATCCTCAGTCTGGTGCATTTCGCCCGGACCAAGGCGTTCTCGGGCTTCCGCTTCCGCCAGGCGCTGCTCATCTTCGTGCTGCCGTTCCTCATGCACGCGAGCCGGGGCGGGTTCGTCGCCTCGAGCGGCGTCGTCCTGTGGGCGCTCCTCGCGCCGCTGACGTTCTTGCTGTTTCACGGGTCGCGCGCGTCCATCCCGTGGTTCACCGCCTACGCGCTCCTCGTGGTGCTCGCCGGCGCCGTGGATCCCCTGCTCGCGGCGCGCGCGCCGCCCACGCCCCCGGCCCTCATCGCCTGCTTCTTCGCGATGAACATCCTCACGGTGTCGGCCATCGCCTACGCCGCCGTGCAGTACTTCGCGCGCCAGCTCGCGGAGGAGCAGGACAAGCTCGCGGAGCTCGTCGCCTCCTCGGCGCAGGCGCTCGACGACGTGGCGACGTGGTCGTCCGCCGCCGCGGCGCAGGTCGCGCAGGCCATCGGGGCGCGCGAGGTCGCGGTGTGGAAGGCCGAGGAGCAGCGGATGGTCAGCCTCACCGAGACCGCGACCGAGGCCCCGCCGGCCGAGGCGCTCCGGAGCGCCGCGCTCGCGAGGCGCTTGCTCCCGAGGTCGTCGGACGTCGTGGTCCCCGTCGTCGGCCTGTCGGGCGACGTCCACGGCGCCCTGGTCGTCGTCGGGAGCAGGGCCGCGTGGAGCGACACGACGAGGCGCCTCGTCGACTCGTTCGCTCACCACCTCGGCAGCGCGCTCGAGCTGTCGCGCCTGCGCAAGGAGCTCGCCAGCGCGGCGGAGCGGCGGAGGGCGACCCTCGAGGACATGGTGGGCCGCGGGATCGACGTCCTGCACATGTGCCCGAGCTGCCACCGCTGCTACGACCAGAATGCGCAGCAGTGCAGCGACGACGGCGCCCCGCTGAGCATGCCGCGGCCGTTCCCTTACCGCATCGCGGGGCGATATCGCCTGACCCGGGTCGTCGCGGAAGGCGGCATGGGCCGCGTGTTCCAGGCCCACGACGAGCGGCTCGGGCGCAAGGTCGCCATCAAGGCCATCCGGACAGAGCACTTCCACAACGACGACGTGCGCGCGCGCTTCGAGCGGGAGGCGCGCCTCGTCGCGCGCATCCAGCACCCGTCGGTCGTCGAGGTGTACGACTCGGGCGAGCTCGAGGACGGCTCGCGCTACATCGTGATGGAGTGGCTGGACGGCTGCAATCTGGCGCACGCCATGCGGCACAACGGGCCCGGGACGCCGCCGCAGGTCGCGCTCCTGCTGCGCGAGGGGGCGTCGGCGCTCGCGGCCGCGCACGCGGCGGGGCTCGTGCACCGCGACGTGAAGCCGGAGAACATCCACCTGGTCCCGTCGACGTCTCCGGGCGGCTTCCGCGTGAAGATCCTCGATTTCGGCATCGCCAAGGAGATGTCCGTCGACGCCTTCGCGACGTCGACGGGCATGTTCCTGGGGACGCCGCTCTACATGGCGCCCGAGCAGGCGAGCGGCAGGCCGGTGGACGCGCGCTGCGATATCTACTCCTTCGCGTCGGTCGCCTATCAGGCGCTCACCGGGCGGCGCGTCGCCGGCGGAGAGGAGAGCTCCACGGTCCTGTCGAGCCTCTCGCGCGCCGTCCCGCCGCCGGTCTCGTCGCTCCTCCCGGGGACGCCGCCGGAGGTCGACGACGCGTTCGCCACGGCGCTCGCGCTCTCGCCCGCCGAGCGCCCGGACAGCGTCGAGGCGTGGGTGAGCTCGTTCGTCGATCGGCTCGACGGGCTGCCCCGGCGCTGCCGGGGCTGGCGCATCTCGGGCGTCACGCACGATCTGGACGACTTCGGCTGCGTCGACACGGTCCGGATCAACGAGCCCGCGGCGAAGCTCCCGTCGGCGGCGCCGCGCGCGTCGTAGCGCGCGGGAACGCGCCGTAACGCACGATTGCCCCGCGGCGCGGGAGGTGGGGCCTTGCAAAGAGGCCCGCGGTGGGGCTATGCCCGGAACGGGACCTCCATGCTGTGCCCTCGCTGCCACCGGCGGTACGCGGACGACCACCGCTTCTGCCCGCACGACGGGGAGAGGCTGGTCCAGAGCCTCGACATCCGGCGGATCCGGGCGAAGCCCACCGAGCATGTGGGCACCGTCGTCGCCGATCGGTACCGGGTGCGGGGGCTGATCGGCAGCGGCGGCATGGCGCAGGTGTTCCTGGCCGAGGACACGCAGGGCGGCGCGCCGGTCGCGCTGAAGCTCCTGGAGCCGAGGTTCCGCCGCGAGCCCAAGGTGAAGGCGCGGTTCCTCCTCGAGGCCAAGGCCGCGGCCACGGTGGCGCACCCGAACATCGTCGAGGTCCTCGACATCGGCCTTCACGAGGGGTCTCCGTACCTCGTGATGGAGTTCCTCTTCGGAGAGTCGCTGAGCTCGCTGCTCGTGCGCGAGAAGCGGCTGTCGCCGGAGGCCGGCGTCCCCATCCTCCTGCAGGCCGCCGCGGGCCTCGGCGCGGCGCACCGCGCGGGGATCGTCCACCGCGACGTGAAGCCTGCCAACGTGTTCCTCGTGGGCGAGAAGGGCGACGCCTGGGCGGCCAAGGTCGTCGACTTCGGGTTCGCCAAGCTGTACGAGCACTCGGGGCTCACCCAGGCCGGGGTGACCGTCGGCACCCTGGAGTACATGGCGCCGGAACAGACCATCAGCGACCCGCCCGACGCGCGCACGGACGTCTACGGCTTCGGCGTGCTCATGTACCGGATGTTCTCCGGCCGGCTCCCGTTCAGCGTCACGCGGGGCTCCTCCCCGGCGCTCTCGCCGGCCATGGAGGAGGCCATGGTGCTGGCCAATCAGCTCATGACGCCGCCCCCGCCGCCCAACCTGGGCGCGAGCCCGGCGGCGAGGTCGCTCGAGGCGGTGATCCTGAAGTGCCTGCGCAAGCGGCCGGAGCACCGGTATGCCTCGATGGAGGCGCTCGTCGAGGATCTCGGCCGGCTCGGCCGGCCGGGCGCGCTCGCGGCGGACGCGCCGCTCGCCGCGCCCGACGTGTACGCCGCGCAGACGCCGTATGGAGAGCACGCGGCGCGGTTCCTGTACAAGCAGCTCGGCGGGGTATACGGCGCAGCGCCGTAGCCGCGACATGCCCCGAGCGCGCCGCTCCGCACGACGCCGCGCCCCCGCGCTGGCCGCCTGCGCCGCCCTCCTCGGCGGGCCGCTCGCCGCGGGCGCGGCGCCGGAAGGCCCGCGCGAGGCCGCCGCGGCGGCCGCCGCCACGGAGCCCGGCATCCGCCTCACCGTGCCCTGGCTCCTCGTCCAGCTCGTGCCGAGCCCCGAGCTGTGGATCGGCCCCGGCGAGGCGCATTTCGGGGTCCGCTGGCAGGTGACCCCGCTTCTCTACTCGTTCGGCATGAACCGCAAGCTCTCGCCGTGGCGCGCGTTCGTCGTGGAGCCGCTCACGCGCCACGCCGGCTCGCTCGAGCTCTTCGGCGCTCCCGAGTACATCGCCCGTCCGGGCGCGTTCGGAGAGCGCTGGATCTTCCGGGGCGGCGTCCGCGCCTATTTCCCGCTCCTCCACCGGGGGGATTACCTGTCCTGCTCGCTCGGCGGCTCGGCGATCTACGCGCGCGAGCGGCTGGGCGCCTCGTACGAGGCGGGCGTCTATACCCTCTTCGGCGCCCTGGGCGCCCAGGTGACAACCACGCCGACAGCCGCCTTGCGATCGACCACGATCACGCTCAGCATTCGCTATTTCTGACGCCGCGCATGGCTCCTCGCCCCTCCTCGACGCCTGCTCGCCTGCTCGCCGCGGCGCTCCTCGCGCTCGGGGGCCTCTCGTGCGTGCCCGCGCGCATCCTCGCGGGCAACATGGGGGTCCTGTTCGACAGCCCGCGGCCGGTGCCGGACAAGGTGCGCGCGCCTTACCGCCCGGAGGCGCGGCTCGCCGTCCTCTGGGTCGGGCACGCGACCGCGCTCGTCCAGATCGACGACAAGCTCATCCTGACCGACCCTGTCTTCACGGACACCGTGGGGTTGATCGTGAACCGGCTCGTCGAGCCGGGGCTCGATCCGGAGGACCTGCCGCCCGTCGACGCCGTCCTCATCTCGCACATGCACTTCGACCACCTCTCGCTGGGATCGCTGTCCCTGATCGAGCCGAAGGTCCGGACGCTGCTCGTGCCCCGGGGCGGGCTCGTCTACGTGCCCGATTACCGCTTCGATTCGGTCGAGGTCCCGACCTGGACGACATGGCGGCAGGGCGATCTGAAGATCACCGCGGTCCCCGTGCGGCACTCCGGCTATCGCTACGGGCTCGACCGGGACTGGATGACGGAGGCCTTCACGGGCTATGTCGTCGAGTACCACGGGATCACGGTCTACTTCGGCGGCGATACCGCCTATGATCGCGATCGCTTCGTGAAGACGCGCGCGCGATTCCCCGGGATCGATCTGGCGCTCATGCCGATCGGGCCGATGGGCCCGCACGATTTCATGGCGCCGAAGCACGTCGATCCAGCGGAGGCGGTCCAGGCCTTTCTCGACCTCGGGGCGCGACGGATGATGGCGATCCATTTCGACACCTTCATCAACAGCACCGACGCCTTCGGCGACGCGCCCCGCGAGCTCCGGCGCGTCATGGCGGCGCGCGGGCTCGGTCCGGCTCAGGTGATCCTGCCCAGGCACGGCGAGCAGCGGGTCCTGATCGCGAGGGACGATCCCGGCGGCGCGGCGGGGGCGAGCGCCCCGGCGCCGCAGCGGAGATAGCCGGCGCAGCGGCGCCCGCCGCGCCCGTCCATCCCAGGCCGCGGCTCACGGGCGGCCGGCGCCCTGCCCCGCAGCCTCCGCCACGCCGGAGAGCTCGCGCAGGGCCGCCGCGTACTCCTCGGGGGTGTTCACGTTGCGCAGCGAGCGCAGCTCCGGATCGGCGGCGCGGAGCGCGGGATCCTCGAGCAGCAGCGCCGGCCCGGCGACGAGCGTGCGCGCCCGCGCGAGCAGGGAGGTCAGCCGCAGCTGGCCCTCCGCGAGCAGGGCCGCCGCCTCGGCGCGCACCGCGCAGGCGTACACCGCGGCGAGCGGGTGATGGCGCCCGTCCGCCTGCGGCATGGCGATGGCATGACCGCCCGCCTGGAGCTCCGCGAGGCGTCGCACGAAGGCGGGGTGCAGGAACGGCGCGTCGGTCGAGGTGACCACCGCCCGCGCGGCGAGCGGCGCGACCGCGTCGAGCCCGGCCGCGATGCCCTGCATCGGCCCGCGACCCTCGACCGGATCGCGCACGAGCAGCACCCCGTCCGGCAGCGGCGGCAGCGCCTGCCCCGGCGCCGCGACCACCGCGATGGGCCAGGCCGCCTCGCCGAGGCGCCGCACGACCCGCTGGAGGAGCGCCTCGCCCCCGAACGGCAGCCACGCCTTCGGGCGCCCCATCCGGCGGCTCTGCCCGCCGCACAGCACCACGCCCGCCAGCCCGACCACGCGGCCCGCCGCGCCGGGCTCGGCGCCCTGCGCCACGAGGAGCTGCTCCCGCTGCATGGTCACCTCGGCCGCAGCATGGGCGCGCCCGGGGGCGCCGGCCACCGGGATCGCCGCGGCGCGCGCGACGGCGGCGACGGCGACGGCGGCGACCCGATGGCTGCGCCTGGGCTTCGCCGGGCTGGGCGGCCCCAGCCCGGCGACGTCCGCGTGCCCGGATTGTTGCGCCCAGATTGTTGGGCGCGGCCGCGCGCCCGTGGATAATGCGCGCCGAGAAGCCGCTCGAGATGCGCTCCGCCCCTTTCTTCCTCGCGATGTGCGCCGCGGCCGCGCAGATCGGCTGCGAGCGGCCCGCGAACGTGGGCGCCGGTCTCGCCCCGCCGCCCGCCGTCGCGGCGGTCGCGCCCCGCGACGCCGCGGCGCCTCGCGATACGCCCGCCGCCTCGGCCGCGCCGGCCGCCGCCGCCGCGCCGGCCGCCGCCGCCGCCGCCGCGCCGGCCGACGCGATCACGCTCATCGCGGGCGGCGACGTCTGCCTCGGCAAGGCGCTCGGCCAGGAGCTGCTCCGCGATCCGGCGCACGACCCGTTCGCCCCGGTCGCGGCGCTGTTCGCCTCCGCCGACGTGCGCTTCGTCAACCTCGAGAACCAGCTCAGCGACCAGGGCGGGGAGACCCAGCACCGGCTCCAGCCGCTCGTGTTCACGGGCCCGCCGGCCGGCGCGGACGCGCTCGCGCGCGCCGGCATCAGCGTGGTGTCGCTCGCGAACAACCACATGTGGGATTACGGCAAGAAGGCGTTCCTCGAGACGCTCGACCACCTGGAGCGCGCGGGCGTCGCCTACGTGGGCGCCGGCCGCACGCGGCAGAAGGCGTACGCGCCGGTCGTCATCGAGCGCCGCGGGTTCCGCGTCGCGGTGCTCGCCGTGACCGGCATCTGGAACCAGGGCTCGCTCTGGGAGCACCCGGCGCGGGAGTTCGTCGCGGCCGCGGAGCGGGACGGGCTCGCCGCCGCGGTGCGCGCCGCGCGCAAGCAGCCCGGCGTGGACGCCGTCGTGGTGAGCTACCACGGCGGCACCGAGTACCTGGACACCCCGCTGCCCCCGGCGCGCGCGCTCGCCGCCGCCGCCATCGACGCCGGCGCCGACGCCTTCGTCGGCCATCACCCGCACGTGCTCCAGGGCATCGAGCTCCGCCGCGGCCGGCCCATCTTCTACAGCCTCGGCAACTTCATCATGAAGGTGAAGCGGACCGGCCCCGCGGTCGAGCTCGCCATGCTCGCGCGCCTGCGCCTGCGGCGCGGCGCGCCGCCCCTCGCCGAGATCTGCCCCGTGCGCAGCGAGGGCCTCGGGACCGTCCCGCTCGCGACCGACCCGCGGCGCGCCGAGACCGAGGCGGCGTTCGTCGAGCGGATGCGCCGCGTGTCGGCGTTCGTCAAGGGTGAGCCGGCGATCGGCCCCTTCGACGAAGGCGGCTGCGCGCGGCTCGAGCCCGCCGCGGAGACCGCCCCCGCCTCGCCGCCGAAGGTCGCCGGGCCGATCCGCTGAGCGACGCCCTGACCATCGGCCGGTCCCTGTCGCGCCGCGGACGGGGTGCGGGCCACCTCAGAGCTTGCGGCACATCCACACGCTGGAGATCTCGACGTCGAACCCCGCCTTCCGGTACGCGCGTCGCGCCGGGGCGTGGCTCGGGTCGCCGCCGGTGCCGACGGTGGCGACCCGCATCCCTGCCTGCTTCATGCGCGCCACCGCGAGCTCGTACATCGCCGTGCCGATGCCCTTGCCGGCCTGCGCGGGGTCGACGGCATTGAGGCCGATCTCGCCGACGAGCGTCTCCGGATTGAGCTGGACCGCCACGAAGCCGGCGACCTCGTCGCCGGATTGCGCCACGTACACCTCCCAGCCCGAGCCGGCCGCCATCAGCGACGTCAGCAGCCCCTCCTGCGCTTCGTCCGTCCGCCGCTGCGCCAGCTCGTAGATCTCGTCGCCGAGGATCGCGCGGAACGACGCGAACACGGGCGCAAACGCCGCGCGCCGGATGGCCTGGAGGCGGGGCGCGTCCTCGGGGCGGGCATGGCGGAAGTGGAGTTCGGACATTTGGATTTCCTCCCAGCGCTACTACGCCGCGAGCTTCAACACCACGCTGCCCGTCTTCTGTCCAGACGCGGCGTAGGCATAGGCCTCCTGGACCGCATCCAGGGAGACGGCTCGGTCGATGACGGGCCGGAAATGCCCCTCCGTCACGAGCCGGCCGATCACCTCGAGAAACGCCTTTCGGTCGATGGGTATCGGAAACACGACCCGCTGTCGGCCGAGCGCGGGCGTGAGGAGCGCCAGAAATGGATTCTGCCAGCCAGGTCCGGGCTCCGAGGAGACGTACACGCCCCGGGGCGTCAACAGGCGCTTGCACGCGCCGAACGTGCTCTTTCCGACCGCGTCGAACACGTAGTCATAGACCTGGTCGTCCCGGGTGAAGTCTTCTTGTTCGTAGTCGATGACCCTGGCCGCCCCGAGCGACCTCAACAGCTCCAGGTTCTTGGTGTTCCCCACCGCGGTCACGTTGGCGCCCAGGGAGACGCAGATCTGCAGGAGCGCGGATCCGATCGCCCCGGTGGCCCCGTTGATCAGCACGCGGCGATCCTTCTCGAGGGCCGCGCGCTGGGTGATGCTGTAAGCATACCAGGCGCCCTCGATGGAGGCTGCGGCCTCTTCGAAGCTCAGGCCGGTGGGCATGCGCGCGACCGAGTCGTCGCCGGAGATGACGAGGTACTCCGCATGAGACCCAGCCCCGAGATCGTTGATTCCCCAGACGTCGTCGCCGACCGCAAAGCTGCGGACGCGCGAGCCGATCGCCTCCACCCGCCCCGCGAAGTCGGTGCCCAGCGCCTTGCTCTTGGGCCTGCGAAGGCCGGTCATGAACCGCAGGATGAACGGGCTGGCCGAGAGCAAGGCACAGTCGGTGCGGCTCACCGTCGCCGCGTGGACCCGAACCAGGATCTCATCATCGGCCGGCGTGGGCACTGCCACGTCCTCGATCCGAATGACGGACGGCGTGCCATACCGTTCCCGTCGGGCGGCTCTCATGGCTCGACCCTACCGGGAATAGCCGAGCATGTCCATGTCGTCCGTACCATTCGGCCTGGCCATCTCCGCCGGGAGATGAGGATCACCCATCTTTTATCTTTTGCTGGAGGCGACGAGCGCACAGGCGCATTCTGGCAGCCATGACGCTACGCCGCGCGCCCATCGCTCCGCTCGCCCTGCTCACCTCTCTCCTCCTCGCCGCCCCCGCCGCGGCGGCCGTCGTGCCGGTCGGCACCACCGACGAGCTCGTCGCCGCGATCGGCGCGGCCAAGGCCGGCGACGAGATCGTCCTCGCCTCGGGCACCTACGCCTTCGACGGCGCCTCCTGCGCGGCCGCAGGCACCGAGGCCGCGCCGATCGTCGTGCGCGCCGCCGAGCCGCTCGGCGCGATCCTCGAGCTGTCGGGCGTCGAAGGCTTCAAGGTCAGCGGCCCGAACTGGCACTTCGAAGACCTCGACATCCGCGGCGTCTGCGCCGACGACTCGGACTGCGAGCATGCCTTCCACGTCGTCGGCGCCGCGAGCCGCTTCACCCTCCGCCGCTCGAAGGTGCGAGACTTCAACGCCCAGCTCAAGATCAACGCCGCGCAGGTGGACGGCGTCTGGACGGCCCCCGACGACGGGCTGATCGAGCGATCCGAGCTGTTCGACACCCACCCGCGCAGGACCAGCAATCCCGTCACCAAGATCAACATCGACGGCGGCAAGCGCTGGAGCGTGCGCGACAGCTACCTGCACGACTTCCAGAAAGAGGGCGGCGACGCCGTGAGCTACGCCGCGTTCATGAAGAGCGGCGGCTCGGACGGGCTCTTCGAGCGCAACCTCGTCGTCTGCACCACCGCCGGCTCGCCGGACGGTGTGCGCATCGGGCTGTCGTTCGGCGGCGGCGGCACGGGCGCGCAGTACTGCGCCCCGGCCTACGACCCCGACGTGCCCTGCGAGGTCGAGCACACCGGCGGAACGATGCGGAACAACATCATCGCGAGCTGCTCGGACGTCGGGATCTATTTGAACCGCGCGACGGACACGCGGCTTCATTTCAATACGCTGATCGCGACGAGCGGGATCGACTTCCGCTTCGCGACGACCAGCGGCGTCGCGCGCGGGAACGTGCTCACGGGCAAGATCCGCGACCGCGACGGGGCCACGCATCAGGAGAGTGACAACCTGGCCGAGGTAGGGCTCGCGACGTTCCAAACGTGGTACGAAGATCCAGGTCTCGGCGACCTGCACCTCAAAGGGGATGTGGCGTCGCTCGTCGGCGAGGCGCCCGCCGAGGCCGCGGTGACCGACGACTACTGCGCGCGCGGGCGGCCGGGCAGCGGGAGCTTCACGCTCGGCGCGCTCGAGCACTCGCTCGGCGACTGCGCGACGGTGCCACCGCCGGGGCCCTCCGGAGAAGGGGGCGCGGGCGGCGGCACCACCGGCTCGGGCGGGATGGGCAGCGGCACCGGATCCGCGGGCGGGGGTGAGGCGGGCGGCACAGGCGGCGCGGGCGGCGGCACAGGCGCCGCCGGCGGGGGCGGCGACGCCTCCAGCGACGGCGAGGGCTGCGGCTGCCGCGTCGCGGGCGTCGGCGGGAATGACGCCCTTGGCCTCCTGACGGCGGTCCTCGCCGCGTTCGCCCTCCGGCGACGACAGGCCTCCTCCTCGCGGAGCGACGCCAGTTAGGTGGAGTTACAGCCGGGGGCGGACCGAGCCGTCCGCCCGCGCCCGGCGTGGGAATTCCACTTGCGGCGCCGGTCGGCCACACTGCGCAGCACGATGCGCCGGCCGACGTCGCTGCCGCCTGCGGCTACGCCGACCAGGCGCACCTGGGCAATTCGCTGAAGCGGATCATGGGCCGGACGCCCGGCGAAGTGGCGCGGGCTGCGGCCCGGCCCGGGCCTAGGCGCTGAGGGCCCGGACGGTCCGTCGAGGCCTGAGCCTGTCGTTTTCTTCCAAGACCGGGCCCACCCCGGTGGATACGGTGGCGCCGCCGGCTCGCACCGGCGAGCTCGACCAACCCGAGGGCCCCCATGCACCGCGACGCCGAGATCCACCGCTTCCGCATCGACATTCCGCAAGCCGACATCGACGACCTGCGCGAACGCCTGGCGCGCACGCGCTGGCCGGCGCAACTGCCGGGCGGCGACCGGGTGAGGGGCGTGCCAGTGGCCTACCTGCAGCGGCTGGCCGCGCACTGACAGCACCAGTACGACTGGCGACGCTGCGAGGCCCACCTGAACAGCCGCCCGCAGTTCACCACCCGGATCGATGGCCAGACGATCCACTTCGTGCACCTGCGCTCGCCCGAGCCGGACGCGCAGCCCCTGTTGTTGCTGCACGGCTGGCCCGGGAGCTTTGCCGAGTTCGACCGCGTGGTGGACGCGCTGTCCGACCCGCGCCGCCACGGCGGCGACCCCTCGCAGGCGTTCCACCTGGTGATCCCGTCGATCCCGGGTCACGGGTTCTCGATGCCGCTGGCCGACGCCGGGTGGAACCACGGCCGCTGCGCCCGCGCGTTTGCGGCGCGGATGCAGCGCCTGGGCTACACGCGCTACGGCGTGCAAGGCGGCGACGTGGGCGCGTTCATCGCGGTGGAGCTGGGCCGCATCGACAGCGAGCATGTCAGAGGACTGCACTGCAATGCGCTGGTGGCGTTTCCGTCCGGCGACCCCGCCGAGCTGGAAGGCCTGACGGCCTCGGAGCAGCAGCGCCTGGACCGGCTGCAGAGCTTCCGCGACCGGATGATGGGCTTCGCGCACATCCAGGGCACGCGGCCGCAGACGCTCAGCTACGGGTTGCACGATTCGCCGGTGGGCCAGCTGGCCTGGATCGTCGAGAAGTTCAAGGAATGGACCGATCCCGCGGCCGCGCTGCCGGAGGACGCGGTGGGCGTGGACGCGCTGCTGAACAACGTAAGCCTGTACTGGTTCACCGGCACCAGCGGCCCCTCGGCCAACCTGTACTATGAAGCCTTCAACGACCCGTCCGCCTGGGCGCCCAAGCCGCGCGGCACGGTGCCCATGGCCGTGGCCGTGTCGCTGACGCAGGACGTGGCGGTGCGCCGGCTGGCCGAACGCGACCACCACATCGTGCGCTGGACCGAGCTCGAGCGCGGCGGGCATTTCCTGGCGACGGAGGCGCCCATGGCGCTGGCCGCCGATGTGCGGGAGTTCTTCGGTTCGCTGTCCTAGGGCCGGTGGCCCGTCGCCCGCGCGCCCGTCGAACTTGACACAGTGTAAACTACGCCCCAAGTTGACACCGTGTCAAGCAAGGACGGGGAGACCCGCGCCGTGATCCTCGAGGCCGCGCGCCGGCTGGTGACCGAGCCGGGGCGTCGCGGCGTCTCGATGGCGGAGATCGCGTCGGTGGCCGGGGTGTCGCGCCAAGCGGTCTATCTGCACTTCGAGACCAGGACCCAGCTCCTGGTCGCGCTGGTGCGTCACGTCGACGAGGTGCATGGGTTCGCCGACCTGGTCCGAAGGTGCGAGCGCCTCCCCGACGCGCGCGCGATCCTCTCCGAGTTCATCGGTGCGTGGGCGGGCTACGTCGCCCACATCACCGACGTGGCGCGGGCCATGCAGGCGGCGCGGGCCACGGACGAGGACGCGGAGCTCGCGTGGCGCGACCGCATGCGCGGTTTCACGGGCGTCTGCGCGGGCTTCGTGGCGCGGCTCCAGGCCGAAGGCGCACTGGCCGCCGAATGGTCGGCGTCGGATGCGGCGGACTTCTTGGCCACCCTCCTGTCGATTGGGAACTGGCAGGAGCTCATCGAGGAGCGGAGGTGGTCCCGGCCGCGCTACGTCCGCGCGATGCGTCGGAGCGTGGAGCAGAGCCTGCTCAGGCCGATGGAGATCGAGACGGCACCGAGGAGGCGCTCATGAGCGGCGCGCAGCCGGAGCTCTTGGCGCAGGGCTCGGTGGCGATCGGCCGGCCCTTGCGCGAGACGTTCGCGTACGTGTCCAACCTGGAGAACTTCCCGGCATGGTTCCCGGGCGTCGCAGCGGCGTCGCAGCCATGCGCGAGCTCGACACGCTGGAGCACGGGCAGGTCGGCAAGCGCTACCGGGAGACCGTGCGCATGCCCTTCGGGCGCACCGGCACGATCGACATCGAGGTGAAGGAGGCGCGCGCCGGGGAGCGTCTGGTGACGGAAGGCGAGGGCTTCCTCTTGCCCCGCATGAGCGTGGACTTCGCGGCGCTCTCCGACGACGAGACGCGCGTCGAGTGGCGCATGGTCAGCCGCAATCAGCGGTGGTGGTTTCGCTGGCTCGTGGTCCCACCGCTGCGCCGCGTGATGCGCGGCCGAGCGCGCGACGGACTGCGTAAGCTGCGCGAGAACCTGGAGCGCGAGCCGTCGTGAATGGTGCCGGCGTTCGAACGCACGTCGGCGCAGCGGCCGCGCGGTGAGCAACTCGGCTCTGTCGTAATGCACGCGTGTCTTCGAGAGCTGTCCCTGCCACTCTACTTGCGGATCGGGTTCAGGAGATGGGTGCCACCCATCTTTTGTTGGAGGCACGTCCACCGAGAGACGGGTGCCACCCATCTTTTGCTCGAGGCACGTCCACCGAGAGACGGGTGCCACCCATCTTTTGCTGGACGCACGGGTAGTGGTCGCGTTTGACCCCTCAGCGTGATTGATGTGGTCGCAGTTGGATTCCGGGCCGTAGGCTCCGGCCAGAAGAGTGCTGCCCGCGTGCGCGCCAACGCACCGGGCAGCGTGGCCGACACCGCTGACACGGAGCCGACAACATGCAGCCTACCGATCCGCGCGGATCGGGCCAAGGGACCGGTGCGCCCAAGCGCCCACCGAAGAACCCGGGGACCCGTCCGACCACAGCCCCGCCGCACCTCGATCGCCACACCAAGGACGCCATCGGGCGCGCCCTCATGCACGGGGTCGCCCGTGTCGAGGCGTACCTGCGCCGCCGCGGCCTGCCCTCCGGCGACGTCGAGGACTTCGCCTTCGAGTGCGCCTGCCTCACGTACCGCAACATCGCCGATGGTTCCCTCGCCCTCTGCGCGGACCCTGCCGAGCGCGAAGGGCAGATCGGCGGGTACATGCGGACGATGGCGTGGCGCATGGTGCGCAACCGCAAGCGCTTCAAGGACGTCTTCCGGCGCCACAACCGCGAGGGCGGGGAGACGCTACTCGAGGCGCGCACGTACGAGGTGGAGCCCGCGCTCGAGCTTGCCTCGGAGATCCGCGCGGAACCCCCGAAGGCCCAGCGCTTCCTGCTCGCGATGCTCGGGGTCGGCGGCGCGCTCCGCTTCGCCCACGAGGCAGCAGTCGCCGCAGGCATGCACAAGCGCGCCGGCAAGTGGACCTTGCAGCGCTGCCGGGCGCGCGCCGCGAAGCGCATCGCCGCCGTCTGACCGGCGTCCCGCCTGAGACGCCGCAATGGGTGGCGCTATTCCCCCCCCCCGCCTCAGCCGCATCCTGCCACGCAACCCCGGCGTGAAGGTGAAGTAGCAGGCGGCTCCACGCCCCCGCAAGCAACGACCTGGCTGAGATCGTCGGTAGGCCGCACGGGCTGCGCGCGAGATGAAGCGGAAGACCGGTTCATGGGGAGATCCTGTCCGGCCCGGAAGGACGAGACAACGGCCGGGCGGCAGGACTAGATCATACTGGCGAGGTACTTGAGCTGCCTCTGGTACCGCGTCACCGACGCGTTCACCTGAAGGCGCTTGTTTTCGACGGTGTGGAAGGCCCGGACCTTCAGTTCGGCAATCGGGATGCGCTTCGCGCCACTGATGCGCCCCGCCGAATGGAAGTCGTCGGTCAGCACGAACGCGTCGCTCGGGTCCGGGTGGGCGAACAGGTGGGCGAACTCCTCGGCAATGCCGATCGCCCGCTCGATGTACATCCTCGACGCCTGATCCGGGGTTGCCTTCTTCTGGCTCTTGGAGCCGACCATAGTCATGACGACTGCGGCGATTTTGGGGGTCGGCAGACTGCCGGCGCGGTCGTTCCATAGCCTGAAATCACGCTGCTGTTCGCTGAGCTGGCGCATCATCAGCTCCATCGACTCCATCGAATGTTCATCCACGCGGACGGGGATGATGAGCGCCTCGACCGCGCACCACGCCAGGTGCGTGCCGCCCGCGTAGAAGGGGCTCGTATCGATGAGGATCTTCTCGCACTTCTTATCGTTGGCCTCCTTATCCAGGAGCTTCTTCAGGCCACCGAGCAGGTTGCGCACCGCCTCCTGCTTATTCTGGCCGTGGGCCACGTTGAGCTGCTGGTAGAGCATCGACGGGAACGCGAACAACTCCGAGTTGCCCGCGATGACCCAGCATCCCTTCCCGCCTTTGAAGTCGTCGCAGTACTGGCTGACGCGGTACGCGAGATCCTCGGGAGGTTCCCCGAACGCCGGGCCGAGGATGATGGGCTGGAGCGCATTGTAGAGCGTCGCTTTGGGCTTGAAGTCGCCCAGGAGCAGCTCCGTCATGTTGCGCTGGGGGCACACGTCCGTGACCAGCAGCGCGTGTTCCCGCGAGATCTCGTAGGCGAGGTTGAAGGCGATCGAAGACTTCCCGACGCCGCCCCGCAGATTCGAGATGGCGTAGGACCGGAACTTCTGGCCGGCGGGCTGGACGAAGGCGCTTTCGAGGATCTGCGCATGCCTTTCCAGTACTTTTTCGAGGCTCGTGGTCATGAAATTCTCCGTGCTCGCAGCCCCCGAAGTAGAGGCGATGCAGGTGGTGCAGGCGATGCAGGAGCATCTCTACCACGCAACTGGCGCAGGAAGCAGAATATTTCGCAGGTGGCGCAGGAGCACGTCGAAGATGCAGGTGGTGCAGGTGGCGCAGGCGACTACGTGCACGTGGAGGCGTGGAGCTACGCGACGGCGGGGCGCAGGTCGGCGACGTAGGCCGCGAGGTCGTTGCTCGCTACGAGCGCGAGGACATCCGCGCGCTCCCTCGCACGCGCCGGTTCACCCCTCATCCCCATCATCATCGCCGAACAGCGATAGCTGTTTTGGTTGGCGCGGCTTCGACCGCCAGGCGAGCAGATCGAGCTGCCGGGTCGGCTCTGCCCTGGGTGCTGGCTGTTGCGGCGCCGCTGGCTCCGGATTGGTCGCGACGGCCGCCACGGGCGGCGGCTGCGGCGCGACGGGCGCCGACGGGGCCGACCCGCCCGAGACGAGCCGCAGCCACCCCTTCCCCCCGGGGAGTTGCCGGACCGGCCCGGCCTGCGCCGGCAAGGTGAGCGCCTGCGGGACGGGCGGCGCGGCGGCAGGCTCCGCCAGCGCGGCCCGGACCAGATCCTCGACCGACCAGAGCTCGGCGACGAGCCCCGCGGCTATCGCGGGCGACACGCGCAGCGAGGCGTGGACCCGCGTCAAGTTGTACGTCGCGACCGAGAGCGCGACCGCGGCGCGATGGCTGCGCATGGTCTTGCTGAACGACAGCGCGAGCCTCCGCTTGCGCCCGTTGATGTGCCGCGCCGTGAGGTGGTACCGCTCGACGCCTGAGGTGCTCATGCGCTTCGGGTCGGGCGCGCCGAAGACGGCCGTCTTCCGGATGAAGTTCGCGTCCCGTGCGGGCTCGTACTTGTGGTCCGGGCTCTTGTTGTGGCCGTACTGCTTGACGACCATGCCGTAGTCGACGCAGCCCCGGAACGACGCCTCGACGGCCGGCACGTACAGCGTTAACCCGTCGCTCGTGATCTGCGGGACGACGAGCACGCGGGCGCGCAGGTCGGCCAGGAATGCGTCGGTCGTCGCCTGATCGCGCTTCCCCACGGCGTACGAGATCACCAGCTTCGAGCCCTTCGCGAACGCGGTGTAGGTGAAGACGTCGCCGTACTCCGCCGGGTCCTCGGCGGTCACGCGCTTGTCCTTCTTCGCGATGAAGCTCCACTGCTCGTCGAGCTCGATGTCGGGCTCGCAGAGCCCCTGGACGAGCCGGTTGTGCAGGCGCGCGCAGCCCTCGCCGAGCTCGACGGCGAAGCGAAGGATCGTGCTCTTCGCCACCCCCGTCATGCGCTCGACGGCGCGCACGCTCGTCCCCTCGACCAGCGCGGACGCGATGCGCACGCGGGTCTCCATCGGAAGCACGTTCGCCACGGGCCCCTTGCCTCTCCCCGAGCGGGGGCCCATGATGCGCGTGCGACGTGCGCAGGGCGGGCCTACCGCTCGGCGTTCCGCAGCCCCGTCTCGGGTACCAGCCGAGGCGGGGCGCTTTCGTTCAGGGCTTTAAGGTAGCACCTGAAGAGTCGAGCGCTCTGGGCCTGATGAGCGGCTAGGACATGCGATGTCCTAGCCCGCGTGCGCGATTACAGCCTGTTGACGGCTCTTTCTCGCGGTCGCGCGCGTCGGCCGACAGGACGCCAGGGGCCCGTGATGGGGTCGCCGTATGCGCCTGCGGCTCATCCTGGAACACGGCGGACATGCCATCACGAAGCGCGTGGAGCTCCCCGAGGTGCCTGCCGTGGGCTCGGTCGTCCTTGCGGACCGCGAGCGGCGCGTGGTGAGCGTCGCTCCCGTCGCCGAACGCGGCGATGTGGACGTCTACGTGCGCGAGGACGGCGACGACATCAAGATGCAGGTGATCCCGGAGGCACACCTGGCCTACGTCGAGCTGATGAAGCGGGACGGGTGGGACGTGGAGGAGGAGGCCGCGCTGCGCGCGTGGCTGCGCGAGCGCATCAGCCGTCAAGGTCGCGACGGGCCGGTTGACCTAAATTGATCACTACCAGATCCTGCTAGTCGGCAGGTCGGCGCAGGGTGGCCAACATACAGACGTGATAGTTGGGCGGGTCCTTGTCGTTCGGGCGAACGGGCGCCATTGCCAGCTTCACGCCAACATACTCCCACCCGTCTCGCTCCGCCTTCTGCACTCGCGTGGTCAGCGTCTTCGCATCTGCCGCTGAAACGAACTTGGTCTCGTACGCCATGATCCCTCTTTCGCCGCGCCGGGCGGCCATAAGCACCTCGCGCAACGTGAGCGCCTGAGCCCTACGCTCGCTGCCCTCTTCAGTGGGATCTCGTTTTGCCTTGACGACCATGTACGCGGTCGTACGATGCAGCCGTCTGCACCATCGGACGGTTGCACGCAGGCGCTAGAGACTCCTGCGCAACGCAACAGGAAGGGCCTCCCGGCGGCAACCAGGGGGCCCTTTCGCTTTGCGCACGCTTATCGAGGACGTGCGTGGACGCTCACTTCCAAACGTCACGGCCGCAGGCCGTGCACGCGAGGCTTGGTCTACAGCACTAACGGCCCAACGTCAACGGACAAATCGGCTCCGCCGTCAAAATATAAATGTCCTTGCGCATTTGCGCAAGGACATTTTCTAAGTGCGCGAATGCGCTAGCTAATTTCTAGCATCGCCGCCCGCATGCCCGTTCCCGACTCCAGGAACGCGCCCCCGGGGATGTCCACCATCGTGCCGCCGTTCACCTCTACGAGGAGGCCCAGCGTGCCGCGTACCTTCCGGCGAAGTGGTCGCAGTTGGAGCGGGGTGGTCGCGATTCAGGCAAACGCGACCACTACCGACGCACGTCCACCAAGAGACGGGTGCCACCCATCTCCCGCGTGGACGCGCCAGCTCACCCGGATGCGCTCACCGCGCGCCTCACGCCCGCCCCCGCCGCGCGCCCCCCACCTCGTCGACCGCCTCGAGCGCGCTCTCGATCTCGCGGACCATCTCGTCCGCCGCCTGCTGCTCCCGGTCGGCGCGCGCCTCCAGGGCCGACGCGTCGAGGCGCATCTCCACCCGCCGCAGCACCTCCGCGACCCGCTTGCCCTCGGCCGAGACGGCGTCCACGCGCCGCCGCTTCAGCGCGCCCAGCGCGGCGTCCACGGCGGGCAGGAGCGGCGCGGCCACGACCGGATCGGCCGCCTTCAGCTTGGCCCGCGTGCGGTTCGCGAGCCCGATCAGCTGCCCGAGCGGCGAGCGGGCGCGCCGGCGCCGCACCGCCCACCCGACCGCGGCGAGCGCGCCAAGACCGACCAGCACCGCCGCGCCCTGCACATAAGGAACGGCCGCCGGCGCGACCGGCGGGATCACGGCGTCCGGCACCTCGACGGTGATGCCCCCGCGCAGACAGCTGGTCAGCTCCGGGGCCGTCTGGAGCCGCGCGCGCGCGAGCGGCAGCAGCCGGAGCGGCAGGCACGGGGCCTCGACGCCCGCGAGCGCACACGCGGGCGCCGGGTCGCCGGTCGCGATGGCGTGGACCTCGTGGGTCGCCGGGTCGCGGCTCGTCACGTGGAAGCCGCCCTGCGCGAAATCGACGAGCCCGCCGCTGTCCACCGAGGCGCCGCCGGGCGCCCCCGCGGGCCAGGTCGTCGTCGCCGCGTCGATGACCGACGCGTCGGTCGAGCACACGAGCTTGCCGCGAAGGACGATCTCGCCGCCCGGCGGCACGTCGACGTGCTGCGCCGCGCGATCGCGCCGGAGAGGGAAGCTCTGGGTCATGTCCGCACCTCGGAGGTGCCGGCGGCTCGCCGCGCTCGGAGCATCGTGGCCATCGTCATGCGCCCTCAGCGGAGGTGCGACCGCGCGGCGGTCTCGAGGAGCATCGCGAGCACGAGCGGGTCGCCAAGGCCGTCCGCGGCGCCCGCGTGGCCGCGGAGGCGCGCGAGGCGGTCCGCGTCCTTCAGGAACAGCGGCTCGCCGAGCGCGCCGGCCGCGGCGCGCAGGATGCCCTCCCGCTCGGAGAGCAGCGCGACCGCGCGGGCGCGATCGCCGAGCGCGATCTGCCGGGCGGCCTCGGCCAGCGTCTCGCCGGCGGCGAAGCCCTGGATCGTCCTGCCGACCGACAGGTCGACGCTCGCGGCGCTGGCGGCGTCGCCGGTCGCGTACGCGACCTTGAGCGGCGCCTCGTCGACGACGTTCTGCTTGGTCAGCCGGTCCTTGTACTTGAGCTCGATGGACGCGACGGTCCGCGCCTCCGCGCCGGCGGGGAGGCCGAGCTTGAAGAGCAGCGCGTGGCCGTCGTCGCGCGAGAACGCCGGGATGAAGAACCGCATCCCGCCCCCGGCGTCGTCCTCGCGGTCCCTCGCGATACGATCGCGCCGCGCCGCCTGCGCGTCCGCCGCCACCTCGATCGCCCGCACGCGCGCCGCCTCGGCGTCGCTCAGCCGGCGCGAGCCGTAGACCTGGAGCAGCTTCACGTCCGGCTTCAGCCGCACCCGGAGCTCGACCGCGGTCGCCACCGGATCGAGCCGCTTGTCGAGCTCCGTCGCGATCTGCTCCGGATCGCGCAGGTAGTAGTACCCGCCGGCCCCGTCGCTCGCGATGCCGCTCATCAGCGCGCCGTCGTAGTCGGCGCCGAGCCCGAACGTGCTCGTCTGGACGCCGGCCTGGAAGGCGTCGAGCGCGAGCCTCGAGAGCCGCTCCGAGCTCGTGATCCCGGCGTTCGCGCGCCCGTCGGAGAGCAGCAGCACGACCCGCACGGCGCCGTCGGGGATGCCCGGCTGGGCGGCCTGCGCGTAGCCGAGCTCCAGGCCGCGGCCGATGTTGGTGCCGCCCCCCTCGGCGATGCCCGCGATCGCGGCCTTGATCGCCGCTCGCCGGGGCCCGACGGGGCCGTCGGGGATCCTCACCGCGGCGTCGCTCGAGAAGGTGACCAGCGAGAAGTCGTCGCTCGCGTCGAGCCTGTCGACGAGCGCCTGGCCGCCGAGGAGCGCGCGCCTTGCCCACTCCATCCCGAGTTCGCCCATGCTCTTCTCCCTCCCCGCGGACCGAGCGGGTGCTCGGTCAGACGGGCAGCGCCGCATCCGTTGTGTCACGCCGCTCCCCGCGGCGCCGGGGCCGCCGCGGGGGCGGCGAGGAGCTCCGGGGCAGACAACGCCGGGCGACCGAGGTTCGCCCGATCGCGCAGGCGCCCGATCGCGGCGACGCGCGCCGCCGCCGGTCGGGGGGGCGCCGCGGGGCCGCAGGCACGCCGCTCGGCCGGACGAGGGCGGTGGCTACTCGATGAAGCGCGGGGGCATGAGCGGGTCGTGCGCGAGCGGGGCGGCGGGCGCGGCGCTCGGCGCGCCCGCCGGCGCGGCGCCCGCACCCCGGGAGGGCGCCGCGCTCGACGCGTCGGCGGGGGCGGCGGCAGGGACCGAGCTCGCCGCCGCGGACCGGGGCCGCCTCTCCGGAGCGCGCTTCCGGGGCAGCGGCAGCTGCAGCTTCGAGGGGAGCGCGCCCGCCTCGGTGATGGCGACGTCGCGCTCGATCTCGGAGCTGCCCTTGAAGACGCGCACCTTGCGTCTGCTCCCGAGCGCGCCCGTGAGCTCGACGGCGCCGTCCTTCAGGGGCGCGGGCACCCCGTCGACCTCGACCGAGGCGTCCGCGGGGACGATCGCCAGCTCGACCCGGTGCTGGACGGGCGTCTGCACGGCCGCCGGGGGCGCCGCCCGCTGGACGGTGGGGAGCGCCCTCGAGAGCTCGCGGGAGACGAGGTGCATGCCGGTCATCGCCGCGCCCGCCGGGGCGCGCGCGCGGTGCGTCACGCCCCAGCCGAGGCCCGCCACGAGCAGCGCGGCGACCGCCACGTGCGCCTTGCTCCGGGGGCGCTGCGGCGCCTGCGCCTCCTGGCTCACCCGCGGCGTCTCGTCCGCCTCGAGCGCGGGCACCGTCGCGCAGTCGGTCGACTGGTCCCGCCAGCGCCTCGCGGCGCTCCCCGCCGCCGCGCCCGCGACGATGCCCCGGCGGTGCACGCGCGGGCTCGCCCGGACCTCGAGCCTCGGCGCCACGGTCTGGCGCTCCGACGGCGAGAGCGGGACGAGCATGCCCTCGTCGAGCGAGAGCGGGTCGTTCCCGAGGAGCGGCCTGATCGCGTCGAGCATCACCGAGGCGCACGGGTACCGGGCGACGGGCTGGTACTGGAGCGCGCCGTCGACGACCGCCGCGATCTCGGGCGCGACCCACGGCGCGAAGTCCTGGACCGGCGCCGGGAGGTCGGCGACCAGGGTGGCGATGAGATCGCCGAAGGCCTCGACGTCCTCGGTCGGCGTCCGCCCCGCGAGCGCGTGGTAAAGGACGATCCCGAGCGCCCAGATGTCGGTCCGGTGATCGATGTCCTTGATGCCCCGCGCCTGCTCCGGGGACATGTAGCGGGGCGTCCCGAGCATGCTCCCGGACCGGGTGAGCCCCGTCGTGTCCCTGCGCGGCTCGTGGGCCGGCTTGATCTTGGCGATGCCGAAATCGAGCAGCTTCACGATGAGCCCGGCGCCCCCCTCGCGCTGGGCGAGGAACAGGTTGGCGGGCTTGATGTCGCGGTGCACGACGCCGGCGTCGTGCGCCTTCTGCAGGCCGACGCAGGCCTGCGCCACGATCCGGAGCGCGACCCGCGGGGGCAGCGGGCCGAGGCGCGAGAGGAGCTGCGCGAGATCTTCGCCGCGGAGCAGCTCCATCACCAGGAACGGCGAGCCCGTCTCGCGGTCCACGCCCGTGTCGAGCACGCGGACGATGTGCTCGGTCTGGATGGCGCTCGCGGCCCTCGCCTCGCGCTCGAACCGCTCCATCGCAGAGCGGCTGTGGACGATCTCGCCGTTCATGACCTTCACGGCCACGCGGCGCGCCTGCTCCGCGTCGTCGGCCTCGTAGACAGCCCCCATCCCTCCTCGGCCGAGGAGGCGGACCAGGGTGTACCGTCCGCTCAAGGTCTTGCCGTCCACAAGAAAGCTTTATTCTAGAAGATGTAGGCGAGGTCTCAATCGCGATGCTACCTCGACCCGCGAGCCCAGGGCATCCGTGCTGCCACGCTGGATTGTTGCGCTCTCACAGGACGGGTTGGGCAGGCAGGCCAGCCCCCCACGCCACGTCAGAACGTGTAGCGCATCCCGATCTTGGGCGCGATCACGACCATCACCGTGCCGGCGAGCGACTCTTGCTCGAACCTGGCGAAGAACCCGCGATCGCGGTCGATCCGGCCGTAGGCGCCCTCCGGGGGGTTCGTCCACACGGGCTCCTTCAGCCGGACCAGGACCGCCGCCGCGAGGCCGGCCGTCACCTCGAGGTGATCCCCGAGGCGCAGGCCCCCGCGCACCTCCGGCGTCATCACGAAGAACCTGGCGGGGTCCTGCGCCACCGTGGGATCGAGGCGGAATTCCATGCCGCTGGCGGAGGTGAACGTGCCGGTGCGCTCGTCGCGCACGGTGCCGAGCAGGGCGCCGGCGCCGAGCCGGACCGAGAATCGGTGGCGGTGGCCGAGCGACAGGCCGGCCCAGCCGCCCGCCAGGAAGCCGCGGAGCGCGAGCGCGTCGTCGGCCGCGCCGGTGCTGTCCGGCTGGCTGTCCTGGATCTGCAGCGACATGCGCCGGGCGGCCACCGTCTGGTGCACCTGGAGGTAGCCGGTCGTCACGCCGAAGCCGAAGCCGGACCAGAGCTCGTAGCCGGCGTGGATGGCGCCGAGGCCGCCTGCGCCGACGCCCATCGAGCACGATCCCGTGCACTGGACCGCGGCGGCGCCGCCGAACGACGGCAGGAACGCCGGGCCCGCGTCGAGCTCGACGAGGAACCGCCCCGGAGGGCGCCCGAGCTGCACGCGCTCCAGCGGCACGGAGACGACCGTGCGCGCGCCGCGGGCGAGGACCGCCTCGCGCTGCGCGGTGACGAAGCCGCCCGCGGCGACCTCGATCCGGTGCCGGCCGGGGCTCAGGCGCCCCTCCCAGATGCCGCTGCCGAGCGCCACGCCGTCGACGGTGACGCTGGCGCACACCGGCGTGGGCTCGATCCGGAGCGTCGCGCTCAGCTCCTCGGCGAAGAGGGCGAGGGGCGTCGTCTGCTTGCGCCGGATGATCACCGAGGCGGGCATGGTCCCGAGGTCGCCCGAGCCGCGCAGCACCACCGTGTGCTGGCCGGGCGAGAGCGGCCCCTCCCACGGCGTCTTGCCGACGGTGTAGCCGTCGACGAGCACGTCGAGCGCCTTGCCGTTCCGCTCGGTGACGCGCAGGCGCCCCGACTCGACGAGCTTCTGGAGGCGCGACAGGATGCGGACCACCTGCCCTCCGGCGACGTCGACGCGGGTCTCGAACGGCTCGAAGCCGTCCTTGTAGACGCGGATCACGTGGCTGCCGGCGCCGACGCGCAGCGGCGCGGGCAGCGGATAGTCGCCGCGGTGCTGGCCGTCGACCATGATCGAGGCGCCGATCTCGGCGTCGGCGACGTCGACGGTGCCGACCAGCCCGCGCAGCCGCACGACGGCCTGCTGCGCGGCGTTCCTGGTCTCCGGCGGCAGCCGCTGCGCGAAGTCGCCGAGCAGGGTCTCGAAGAGCGCGAGCGCCTCGTCGTAGCGGCGGAGCTGCTGGAGGCACAGCGCCGCGCTCGAGGTGGCGCTCCAGGTCGGATAGTCCTGCCGCGACGCGAGGAACTCGGCGAGCGCGGCCTCCCAGGCGCCCTGGCGATACAGATCGAGGCCGCGCTCGAAGTGGGCGCGCGCCTCGGCGACGGGATCCGCGGCGGGCGGAGGCTCGACGACGTCCGAGGGCGGCGCGGCGGCGGGCGGCGGCGCCGGTGCCGCGGCGGGCGGCGGCGCCGGTGCCGCGGCGGCGGGCGGCGAGGCCGCAGGCGGCGCGGGGGAGGCCGGAGCCGCGGCCGGCTGGGCGAGCGCGGCGGCTTGCTGGAAGGCGGCGGCGAGCGCGATGAGCGCGCCGGCGGCGCGGCGTCGCCGGCGGCGCGCGACGCCGAGCGCGAGGAGCAGCGCGCCGGCCGCGCACGCCGCGACGGGGGCGGCCCGGCCGGCGGGCGGCGGCGCCGGTGCCGCGGCGGGCGGCGGCGCCGGTGCCGCGGCGGCGGGCGGCGAGGCCGCAGGCGGCGCGGGGGAGGCCGGAGCCGCGGCCGGCTGGGCGAGCGCGGCGGCTTGCTGGAAGGCGGCGGCGAGCGCGATGAGCGCGCCGGCGGCGCGGCGTCGCCGGCGGCGCGCGACGCCGAGCGCGAGGAGCAGCGCGCCGGCCGCGCACGCCGCGACGGGGGCGGCCCGGCCCGGCCCGGCGCTGCAGCCGGACGCGGCCTCTGGCGCCGGCGGCGCCGGGACGCAGTGGCCGCGCAGGTTGCAGGCGTAGCCCGACAGGCAATCGTCGATCGAGGCGCAGCTCTGCCTGCAGGCGCCGCGCTGCGGATCGCATCGGTAGGCGACGCAGGGCACGCTCACCTGCGCGGGACACGCGGAGGACGCCGTCGTGCACTGCACCGCCTCGAAGGTGCTGAGCTCGCCGTCGCACCTGGACGGCGCGCAGATCGAGCCGGCCTTCTCCGGGCTGCCTGCCTCGCCGCAGCGCCCCTCGGTCCCCGGGGCGCCGCAGGTGCCGCAGGGACACGGCACGTCACAGCAGGTGCCGTCGACGCAGATATCGGGGGACAAGCATGCGGTCGTCGCGGTGCACGCCTCCCCCCGGGCCAGGCCGAACCGCTCCGTCTCGGCGAGCGTGATATCAGAGTAACTCCCCCCTACCACCAGCACCTCGCCGCTCGACAACACCGTGGCGGTGTGCCCGATGCGCGGGGAGCTCATGGAGGTCGTGACGGTCCAGGTATTTGTCGCCGGGTCGTACCGCTCCGCGCTGCTCAGGTAGAAAGAGTCGTCGGTCAATCCGCCCGCGAAGAGGACCATGCCGTCGGGCAGCAGCGATGCGGTGTACCTCGCCCGCCCGCGGTTCATCGGGCTCGTGAGCGCCCAGCTCCCGGCCTCCGGCTCGTATCGCTCCGCGCTCGCGATCCAGGTGCCGTCACGATGCCGGCCGCCCGCCACCAGGACCTCTCCATTCGGCAGCGACATCATCGTGATACCGCTGCGCGCGTAGGTCATCGGCTTCGTGAACTCCCACTGATCGGCCTCGGGGTCGTACAGCTGCGCCGTGGCGTACGCGCCGGGAATGTAATATCCGCCCGCCACGAGGACCTTGCCGTTCGAGAGCAGCGTCGCCTCGTGTCCAGCGCGTGGGTCGTCCATCGGCGCCATGAGCTCCCACCGGTCGGACTCGGGGTCGTACAGCTCCACGCTGTCGATGAAGAAGGCGTTCTTGCCCCCGCCCGTCACGAGGACCTTACCGCTCGGGAGCAGCGTCGCCGTGTGACCGATGCGGGCGAGACGCATCGACGCCGCGTCGGTCCATGTGCCAGTCTTCGGCTGATAGAGCTCCGCGGTCTCGAGATCGACGCCGTCGATCTCGTGGGCACTCTCCACGTTACCGCCCACGACGAGGACCTCGCCGCTCGAGAGCAGCGTCGCCGTGTGCCCGGCGCGCGCGTGCTTCATGCTCCCCGTGAAGCTCCAGGAGTCGGCCGCCGGGTCGTACAGCTCCGCGCTGTCGAACGAGGTGCTCGTCTCGTCGAGAGACCCGTCATCCCGCCCGCCCACCACGAGGACGAGGCCGCTCGGAAGCAGCGTCGCGGTATGACCTTTCCGCGCGACGTTCATCGCGCCCTGGGTCAGCACCCACGCCGGGTCCACGAGCACCGCCTCGCCGCCCGCGTCCACCGTGAGCTCGATGCGCGAGCCCCGCGCCCTGAGCGCCATGGCCACAGGCCGCCCCGAGAGCGCATGGGCCCGCGGCGCCGAGACCCGCAGCACCGCCGCCCCCCTCCCCTCCTCGACGAGCTCCACCGCCTCGCCGCGCTCGCGCAGCGTCGCGCCCTCCACCTCCCACGCCGCCACCGGCTCGCCGCCCTGCGCGACGCCTTCATCGCCCAGCAGCCACTCCTCCACGCCGTGCTCGGTCGCCGACCAGAACGACGTCCCCCCGCTCCGCCGGTAGGCCACGGCCTGCTCCACCGCCATGCCCTCCCCCGCGGCCCCGAGCTCTCGCACCCGCACCTCGACCCCTGCCGGCGTGCGGAGCCGGATCGGCTCGCTCCCCTCGCGAGGCAGCACCACGTGCGGCCGCGCCGGTCTCCCGCTCACCTCCGCCGAGCCCAGATGAAACCCCTCCCCGTCGCCGACGAACGCCTCGCGCGCCTCGAGCACGGCCGCGGATTGGTCCGGGAACTGGCGGCGCAGGGCGGCGGCGGACGCAGGCGCATCCACCTCGGCGCTGCAGCCGGAGAGGCATGCGGCGGCCCAGAGCAGCAGGGTGCGGCGCGGCTGGACGCGCCTGAGGAAGCCGCGCGGGGCCATCAGGAGTCCCTCCGCCGTCGTGGGAATCGGCCCCGGAAGACCGGGGCGCTCCGCTGCGCGACGGCGAGGAGCGCAAGGAGCGCGGCGCCGAGGCCAGCCCTGGAGGCGCCCGCCGCCGCGAGGGCTGGCCCGGCGCTGCAACCCGGATCCTCGGCGGGCGGAGAGAGCACGCAGCGGCCGGAGAAGTCGCAGGCATGGCCCGGCGCGCAGTCCTGCCACGAGCTGCACTCGACCTTGCAGGTGCCGCTGACCTGATCGCAATCGTACGGCGCGCAATCCTCGACCTCCCGGGCATCGCTGCCCGGGCCCGCGCAGCTGGCTCCATCGGCGGGGCAGAGGACCTGCGCCACGCTGTGCGTCTGGTCGCGGCACTGCGCCGGGGCGCACACGCCGCCCTTGGCCACGGCGAAGCAGGCGCCGAGCCCGTCGCACGATCCATCGCAGCCCTCGCGCGCACAGTCGCCGCGAGCATCCAGGCCCTTCGGCTGGAGCACGCAGCGGCCGAGCGACGAGGGCATGGCGCACGAGTGACAGGGCTCGAGGCACCGCGATTCGCAGCAGACGCCGTCGACGCAGGCGCCGCGCCCGCACTCGTCGTCCGACGTACACCGGAGTCCGACGATCGAATACCGCTCTGGGTACACGGACTCGCCGACCAGCAGCACATCGCCGCCCAGCAGCCGTGTCGCGGAGTGGTCGTCGTGCAAACCGTTCGTGGGCGCCGTCTCGGTCCAGGCGCCGGTCTCCGGGTCGTACAGCTCCACGCTCCTGTAGGACGCGCTGTCCGAGGAGGAGGGCTCGCCCGTGACCAGGACCATGCCGTTCAGCAACGTCGTCGCGCTGTGCGAGGGGCGCACTCCGATCATCGGGCCCGTGGGCGACCAGGTGCCCGCTATCGGATCGTACCGCGCCGCTCCCAGAGCGCCCACGGCGAGGACCTCGCCGCTCGGCAGCGGCGCCATGACGACGGCGTCCCAGGAGAACGAATTGCCTCCGGGCAGCGCCCCCGTGGGCGTCCAGGTGTCGGTCTCCGGGTCGTACAGCTCCGCGCTCCGGACCTCACCGATGGCCCCCCATCCTCCCGCCACGAGGACCTCGCCGCTCGGCCGCAAGAGCACCGCAGCGTGGTCTTCGCGAGCGTCGTTCATCGGCGCCGCGGGGGTCCACGTGTCGGTCATGGGGTCGTACAGCTCCGCGCTGGAGAGAGTCCAGGTTCCCGTCGCTCCGCCCACCAGGAGGACCTCGCCGCTCTCCAGCAGCGTCGCGGTGTGCTCGGTCCGTGGCGTGACCATGGATGCTCCGCGCTTCCAGGTGCCGGCCTCCGGGTCGTAGCGCTCCACGGTGTCGACGGGCGCGGCCCCGGAGAGGTTGTTCTGCCCCCCGAGCACGAGGACCTCGCCGCTCTTCAGCAGCGTCGCGGTGTGACGGTAGCGCGCTGCGAGCATCTGGCCCACGAGGCTCCAGGTGTCGTCCGTCGGGTCGTACAGCTCCGCGTCGGCGAGCTCCTCGGGCCAGTCGCTGCCGCCCGCCACCAGGACCTTGCCGCTCTGCAACAGCGTCGCGGTGTGATCTCGCCTGAGCGCGACGTTGCTGCGCCCCGCCGCCTCCCACGCGGGATCCACGAGCACCGCCTCGCCGACCGCATCGCCCGCGTCGATCGACAGCTCGATGCGCGCCCCCCGCGCCCGGAGCGCCACGGTCACGCGCCGCCCCGTGGCCGCATAGGCGCGCGGCGCCGTCACGCGCAGCAGAGGCGCGCCGCTCCGCTCGTCCACGAGCTCGACCGCCGCGCCGCGCTCGCGCAGCTGCGCCCCTTCCACCGCCCACGCCGCCACCACCTCGCCGTCGCGCGCGACCCCCTCCTCGAGCAGCAGCCACTCCTCCACGCCCCCGTCGGTCGTCGTCCAGAACGACGTCCCGCCCGCGCGCCGGTAGCTCACCGCGCGCTCCGCCATCGCGCCCTCGCCCTCGGCGCCGAGCTCCCTCACCCGGATCTCGCCGCCGTCCGCGAGGCGGAACCGGATCGCGCCGCTCCCGTCGCGGGGCAGCTCCACCTCCGGCCGCGCGGCCCGCATCCAGGCCCCGCCGGGCTCGGTCGCCGCCAGCCGGAACCCGCCTTCCGTCGGGGCGAACGCCTCGCGCGCCGACAGCACGACGTCCGCGTGCTCCGGGAAGCGCAGGCGCAGCGCCGCGGCGGACGTGTCCTCCGGCTCCGCGCCGCAGCCGCCGACGAGCAGCGCGGCCGCGAGCAGGGGTGACGGCGTCGGGAGCGCTCGCCTCGAGGTCAAGGATGGTGCCGGCACGTCGCGTCTCGCCGCGCCGAGTAGAGCAGCCTTGCCCCGGCCCGCCTAGCCTCCCGCTGCGACGGCGTCATGCGCGCTCGCGCCGTCGCAGCGGCGGGGCGTCGCCGGCGGCGCGCGACGCCGAGCGCGAGGAGCAGCGCGCCGGCCGCGCACGCCGCGACGGGGGCGGCCCGGCCCGGCCCGGCGCTGCAGCCGGGAGCCGCGGCCGGCTGGGCGAGCGCGGCGGCTTGCTGGAAGGCGGCGGCGAGCGCGATGAGCGCGCCGGCGGCGCGGCGTCGCCGGCGGCGCGCGACGCCGAGCGCGAGGAGCAGCGCGCCGGCCGCGCACGCCGCGACGGGGGCGGCCCGGCCCGGCCCGGCGCTGCAGCCGGACGCGGCCTCTGGCGCCGGCGGCGCCGGGACGCAGTGGCCGCGCAGGTTGCAGGCGTAGCCCGACAGGCAATCGTCGATCGAGGCGCAGCTCTGCCTGCAGGCGCCGCGCTGCGGATCGCATCGGTAGGCGACGCAGGGCACGCTCACCTGCGCGGGACACGCGGAGGACGCCGTCGTGCACTGCACCGCCTCGAAGGTGCTGAGCTCGCCGTCGCACCTGGACGGCGCGCAGATCGAGCCGGCCTTCTCCGGGCTGCCTGCCTCGCCGCAGCGCCCCTCGGTCCCCGGGGCGCCGCAGGTGCCGCAGGGACACGGCACGTCACAGCAGGTGCCGTCGACGCAGATATCGGGGGACAAGCATGCGGTCGTCGCGGTGCACGCCTCCCCCCGGGCCAGGCCGAACCGCTCCGTCTCGGCGAGCGCGATGCCAGAGTAGCTCCCCCCTGCCACCAGCACCTCGCCGCTCGACAACACCGTGGCGGTGTGCCCGGTGCGCGGGGAGCTCATGGAGGTCGTGACGGTCCAGGTATCTGTCGCCGGGTCGTACCGCTCCGCGCTGCTCAGGTAGAAAAGGCTGTCGTTCACTCCGCCCGCGAAGAGGACCGTGCCGTCGGGCAGCAGCGATGCGGTGTAGCCCGCCCGCTTGCGGCTCATCGGGCTCGTGAGCGCCCAGCTCCCGGCCTCCGGCTCGTATCGCTCCGCGCTCGCGATCCAGCCGCCCGCCACCAGGACCTCTCCATTCGGCAGCGACATCATCGTGATACCGCTGCGCGCGTGGTTCATCGGCTTCGTGAACTCCCACCGATCGGCCTCGGGGTCGTACAGCTCCGCCGTGGCGTGCGGGCCGGGAACGTAATATCCGCCCGCCACGAGGACCTTGCCGTTCGAGAGCAGCGTCGCCTCGTGCGCAGCGCGCGGGTCGCCCATCGGAGCCATGAGCTCCCACCGGTCGGACTCGGGGTCGTACAGCTCCACGCTGTCGGTGAAGAAGGCGTTCTGGCCCCCGCCGGTCACGAGGACCTTACCGCTCGGGAGCAGCGTCGCCGTGTGACTGACGCGGTCGAGATGCATCGGCGCCGCGTCGGTCCATGTGCCCGTCTCCGGATGATACAGCTCCGCGGTCTCGAGCGGGAAGTCAGCCTCTTGGAGATTCACCAGCACACCACCCGTCACGAGGACCTCGCCGCTCGAGAGCAGCGTCGCCGTGTGCCCGGCGCGCGCGTGCTTCATGCTCCCCGTGAAGCTCCAGGAGTCGGCCGCCGGGTCGTACAGCTCCGCGCTGTCGAACGTGACGATCGCCGCGTCGACAGCGCCGTCGTCGAAGCCGCCCGCCATGAGGACGAGGCCGCTCGGCAACAGCGTCGCGGTAGGAGCTTTCCGCGCGACGTTCATCGCGCCACGGGTCAGCACCCACGCCGGGTCCACGAGCACCGCCTCGCCGCCCGCGTCCACCGTGAGCTCGATGCGCGAGCCCCGCGCCCTGAGCGCCATGGCCACAGGCCGCCCCGAGAGCGCATGGGCCCGCGGCGCCGAGACCCGCAGCACCGCCGCCCCCCTCCCCTCCTCGACGAGCTCCACCGCCTCGCCGCGCTCGCGCAGCGTCGCGCCCTCCACCTCCCACGCCGCCACCGGCTCGCCGCCCTGCGCGACGCCTTCATCGCCCAGCAGCCACTCCTCCACGCCGTGCTCGGTCGCCGACCAGAACGACGTCCCCCCGCTCCGCCGGTAGGCCACGGCCTGCTCCACCGCCATGCCCTCCCCCGCGGCCCCGAGCTCTCGCACCCGCACCTCGACCCCTGCCGGCGTGCGGAGCCGGATCGGCTCGCTCCCCTCGCGAGGCAGCACCACGTGCGGCCGCGCCGGTCTCCCGCTCACCTCGGCCGAGCCCAGATGAAACCCCTCCCCGTCGCCGACGAACGCCTCGCGCGCCTCGAGCACGGCCGCGGATTGGTCCGGGAACTGGCGGCGCAGGGCGGCGGCGGACGCAGGCGCATCCACCTCGGCGCTGCAGCCGGAGAGCCATGCGGCGGCCCAGAGCAGCGCGGCGAAGCGCGGCTGGACGCACCTGAGGGAGCCGCGCGGGGCCATCAGGAGTCCCTCCGCCGTCGTGGGAATCGGCCCCGGAAGGCCGAGGCGCTCCGCTGCGCGACGGCGAGGAGCGCAAGGAGCGCGGCGCCGAGGCCAGCCCTGGAGCCGCCCGCCGCCGCGGCGGCTGGCCCGGCGTTACACCCCCGAACCTCGGCGGGCGGAGCGGGCACGCAGCGGCCGGAGAAGTCGCAGGCATGGCCCCGCGCGCAGTCCTGCCACGAGCTGCACTCGACCTTGCAGGTGCCGCTGACCTGATCGCAGTCGTACGGCGCGCAATCCTCGACCTCCCGGGCATCGCTGCTCGAGCCCGCGCAGCTGGCTCCATCGGCGGGGCAGAGGACCTGCGCCATGCTGTGCGTCTGGTCGCGGCACTGCGCCGGGGCGCACATGCCGCCCTTGGGCACGGCGACGCAGGCGCCGAGCCCGTCGCACGATCCATCGCAGCCCTCGCGCGCGCAGTCGCCGCGAGTATCCAGGCCCTTCGGCTGGAGCACGCAGCGGCCGAGCGACGAGGGCATGGCACACGTGTGACAGGGCTCGGAGCACCGCGATTCGCAGCAGACGCCGTCGACGCAGGCGCCGCGCCCGCACTCGTCGTCCGACGTACACTTGAGCCCGACGATCGAGTACCGCTCTGCGTACTCGGCATCGCCGACCAGCAGCACATCGCCGCTCAGCAGCCGTGTCGCGGAGTGGTAGTTGTGCAAACCGTTCGTGGGCGCCGTCTCGGTCCAGGCGTCGGTCTCCGGGTCGTACAGCTCCACGCTCCTGTAGGACGCGCTGCCGCTGGCGGCGTAGGGCTCACCCGCGACCAGGACCATGCCGTTGTGCAACGTCGTCGCGCTGGGCAATTGGCGCAGCCCGATCATCGGGCCCGTGGGCGACCAGGTGCCGGCTGTCGGATTGTACCGCGCCGCTCCCAGAGTGCCCACGGCGAGGACCTCGCCGTCCGGCAGCTGCGCCAGCACGATGGGGAACCAATCGCCTCCGGGCAGCGCCCCCGTGGGCGTCCAGGTGTCGGTCTCCGGATCGTACAGCTCCGCGCTCGTGCCAGAAACGCCGCGCACCACCCCTCCCGCCGCGAGAACCTTACCGCTCCGCGGCAAGAGCACCGCAGCGTGTATCGAGCGAGCGTCGTTCATCGGTGCCGCGGAGGTCCACGTATCGGTCATCGGGTCGTACAGCTCCGCGCTGGAAAGGGTGCGGACTCCCGCCCTTCCGCCCGTCACGAGGACCTTGCCATCCAGCAGCAGCGTCGCGGTGTGATCAGCCCGCGACGTGGCCATGGCTGCTCTCGGCGTCCAGGTGTCGGTCTCGGGATCGTACAGCTCCACGGTGTCGACGGGCTCCACCGAGGGGGCGTTGAGGTTGTCGCGCTGCCCCCCGAGCACGAGGACCTCGCCGCTCTCCAGCCACGTCGCGGTGTGATTGTAGCGCGCGGCGAGCATCGTCTGGCTCACGGGGCTCCAGGTGTCGCCTGCCGGGTCGTACAGCTCCGCGCTGGCGAGAGATCCGAGCCGGGCGATACCGCCCGCCAGAAGGACGTTGCCGCTCTGCAACAGCAGCGTCGCGGTGTGATTTCGCCTGAGCTCGTCGATTCTTCGCCCCGCCGGCTCCCAGGCCGGATCGACGAGCACCGCCTCGCCGCCCGCGTTGATCGACAGCTCGACGCGCGCCCCCCGCGCCCGCAGCGCCACGGCCACGGGCCGCCCCGACGCCGCGTACGCGCGCGGCGCCGTCACGCGCAGCACCGGCGCGCCGCGCGCCTCGTCCACGAGCTCCACCGCCGCGCCGCGCTCGCGCAGCTGCGCCCCCTCCACCTCCCACGCCGCCACCACCTCGCCCGCGCGCGCGACCCCCTCCTCGAGCAGCAGCCACTCCTCCACGCCCCCGTCGGTCGCCGTCCAGAACGACGTCCCGCCCGCGCGCCGGTAGCTCACCGCGCGCTCCGCCATCGCGCCCTCGCCCTCGGCGCCGAGCTCCCTCACCCGGATCTCGCCGCCGTCCGCGAGGCGGAACCGGATCGCGCCGCTCCCGTCGCGGGGCAGCTCCACCTCCGGCCGCGCGGCCCGCATCCAGGCCCCGCCGGGCTCGGTCGCCGCCAGCCGGAACCCGCCTTCCGTCGGGGCGAACGCCTCGCGCGCCGACAGCACGACGTCCGCGTGCTCCGGGAAGCGCAGGCGCAGCGCCGCGGCGGACGTCTCCTCCGGCTCCGCGCCGCAGCCGCCGACGAGCAGCGCGGCCGCGAGCAGGGGTGACGGCGTCGGGAGCGCTCGCCTCGAGGTCAAGGATGGTGCCGGCACGTCGCGTCTCGCCGCGCCGAGTAGAGCAGCCTTGCCCCGGCCCGCCTAGCCTCCCGCTGCGACGGCGTCATGCGCGCTCGCGCCGTCGCAGCGGCGGGGCGTCGCCGGCGGCGCGCGACGCCGAGCGCGAGGAGCAGCGCGCCGGCCGCGCACGCCGCGACGGGGGCGGCCCGGCCCGGCCCGGCGCTGCAGCCGCGGCACGTCGCGTCTCGCCGCGCCGAGTAGAGCAGCCTTGCCCCGGCCCGCCTAGCCTCCCGCTGCGACGGCGTCATGCGCGCTCGCGCCGCCGCCGCGGCGAGCCTCAAGGCCGGCCGTCGCCGCGCGCGCCCACCGCGGGCGGCTCCGCCTGCTGCGCCCGCGCCGGGGGCCCCTCGAGCCCCGCCGCGCGGGCCAGCCCCATCACCCCCTCCACGGCGGCGGCGATGTATCCGAACGGGTTTGCCCCGTCGATCGCCGTGACGTGCACCTCGCCCATCCGCTGCTGGAACGCGGCCGCGAGCGCCGGCATCTGCTGCGCGACCGTCAGCCGGATGATCTCCGGGGACACGGCGTTCTCGATCTCGCGGAGCGCCCGCGCGCGCCCGAGCTCGAGCTCCTGCGCGAGCCGCGCCTTCCTCGCCTCGAGCTCCGCGATGGCGAGCTCGGCCTCGGCCAGGAGCCGCCGCGCGTCCGCGATCGCCGCGCGCTGCCGGAGCAGGTCGATCTCGTGGGCGCCCGCGGCCATCTTCGCCGCGTGGCGCGCGGCCGCCGCCTCCGCCTCGAGCGCGGTCTTCTCGATCTCGGCCCGCGCCGAGCGCGCCGCGATCTGCTGCTCGTGCGCGAGGCGCGCCTCCTCGAGCCGCGCCTCGGAGGCGATCTCCTCGAGGCGCGCCTTCTCGCTGGTCTCCTGGCGGCGCGTGCGCAGCTCGACCTCGGCGGCGAGCTTCGTCAGCTCGATCGCCCGCTGCGCCTCGGCCTCGCCCTGCTGGACGGCGCGCTCGGTGAGCAGCGACGCCTCGCGGGCCATCCGCTCCTGCTCCTTTCGGTAGCGCGCCTGCAGGTTGCCGAAGACCGCCGGCGAGAGGATGCGCACGTCCTGGATCTCGATGGAGTCGACGAGGACGCCCCACCCCTTGTCGGCCGTGTCGTCGACGCTGCCGCGCCCCGAGACGACCGGCACGATCTCGCGCATCAGCTCTCCGGCGATCCCCTCCTTCCGCCGCGTCAGGCACTCCTCGACCGACATGTTCGCGATCAGCCGGCGCGCGGCGCCCGCGAACATGTCGACGAGCAGCGCCTCGAGCTTCTCCTGCGCGCGCTCCGGGAACGAGAAGTTCAGCATCCGGAAGGCGACGAGCGGGTCCGCGATGCGGTAGACGGCGAGCCCTGTGACCGCCACGCCCACCTTCTCGAGGGTGACCTGGTCGGCCGTGAACTGGAGCTTCTGGATCGTGGTCGGCACGACCGCGACGCTGTCGCCGGGGAGCTTGAAGCACGAGGCGCCCTGTCCCGAGGTGGGCCGCAGGTGGCCTCGCCGCATGTGAATCAGGTACTCGCTCGGCTTCGCGCCGATGCGCCCCCACCTCTTGAGCTTCTCCGGATCTTCGGCCGGCTTGCCGGCGCGCCAGCCCTGCTCGTATCGCTCGCGGCCGGCCGCCCCGGCCCCGCGGTCGCCCGCGTGGACGATGGCCGCCGCGCTGCCCTCGTCGCTCGTGATGACCCTGCGTCGATCGATGTGCGTCATGGCCTCTCCCTCGTGAGGACGGGCTTCGCAGGAACCGGGCCAGACGGGAGAGATGGGAAATGGGGCGCTGCGCCGCCGCCGCGCGCGCCGCCGCGATCCGCGATGGAGCGCGCGCCGCTCCAGGATGGAGCGCCGCGGCCCGTCGCGGCCGCGGGGGCCGGCTCGCGTCAGCGGATCGTCAGCGGATGTTGACCCTGAGCCTCACCGGGCGGCCGTCGCGCTCGACGACGACGGACAGGCTCTTGTCGGAGCGCATGCGCGTGTAGGCCATCATCGCCTTCTGGGGGTCGGTGAGGTCGATGCTGTTGACCGATTTCACGAGATCGCCGCTCTGCAGCCCGAGCGACTCGAGCACCGAGCCCGGCTTGATCGTCATCTTCAGCCCGACCACCTGGTTGTCCCGCATCTCCGGGATCGCCGCCGAGGTGGTCGTCACGATCTCGGGCTGCTCGAAGATCTTCTCGGCGGCCGATCGATCGATGTCGATCTCGGTCTCGCTCACGCGCTTCATGCGCGAGGCGATCTCGGGCGGGACGTCGCTCCTGCCGGACGCGCGCGACGGGGTCGCGCGGGGCGGCTCCGGCGCCCGGGGCTGCGGCTCGGCCGCCTTCTTGCCGTCCTTGTCGCTCTTCTTGCCGAGCTGCATCTGGCAGCGCGTGCCGCCCGACGTCATCCACACCCGATCCCAGGCGATGTGCTCGACCTTCCGGCCGCCGATCTCCCCCCCGCGCCGCCCGAGCGCCGTGCGTCCGCCTTCCGCCTCGACGGCGGCGAACGACCATTCCGGGTCCTCGGACACCGCGATGAGCACGACGCGGCCCGTATCGCACGGCGGCGCGAGGTAGGGATCGCGCTGAGAGAGATCCGCCTGGCCGGCGGTGGCCGCGCTCGGCCGAGGCACGAGCGGCCCTGTCGTGGAGTCGAACGGATTGCGCTCCAGGATGGGCGCCGCGCTCGTCGCGCGGTCGTCGGCGGGCGGCGCCGTGGCGGGCGCTCTCTCCGGGAGGGCGGGCTGGGCGCCGTCCCGCGCGATCTGGTGGGCGATGAGCTGAGCGACCCCGGAGGCCTGATAATACGCGGAGACCGCGACCATTCCTCCCACGATGAATGCGAATCCGCGCTTGACGAACGCGTCGGGGCTCATTGGTAACGCTCCTCGTGGCGGGAGCGCGCCGGGGCTCGCGGCGCGCGTGTCCCTTGCCGCCGCGGAGGTCGCGGCAGTGCACGCCCTCGTCACCGGCAAGACCGCGCGTCAGGGCGAGCACCGAGCGTGCCCGCGCACGGGTCATCGCCGCGGCCCGGGCGGGATTTGGCCCGGACAGGCGCGCGCTCAGCGGGGAGGAGCGCTGTTCGCGCGGCTCACTTCAGGGAGTACTCGAGGCCCCAGATATTCACGGATCCCCGTTCGGGATAGTACACGGTGAGCTCGTCCGAGGCCTCGAGCCGGGCGGCGTCGATCAGGGGATCGGAGAAGAATCGGCCCGCGTCGGAGGCGTCGAGGAGCGTCCAGGTCGCATAGCCGTCGCTCGGCGAGGCGCCGGCGATGCGGAGATCGGGGAGGATCGCGTAGACGTTCTCGGTGGAGGAGATCGCGAGCTTTCCCCGGAAGTTCTCGATCGCGCGCAGGCCGAGGCCGTGGCGCGTCCAGGTTCCCTCCGGATCCCGGACGTAATGGAAGAACTCGCTGCGCGCCCGTGCGTTCGTGAAATTCGCGTCGTCGGCCTCGGCGTCGGGCAGGTGCGAGAGCAGCACGTGGACCCGGCCGCTCTCGTCGGCGGTCATGTGCTCCTGGTTGATGAGCCCTCGGTTCTGGCCGATGGCCCACACGGACAGGCCCGGCGTGCTCCGGGTGACGAAGGAGGCGCCGGCGGTCGCGACCTTCTCCCCTGCATTGTTGTGCCAGGTGCGCCCGTGATCGTCGCTGTAGACGTAGAGGAGATCGTGGTTCGTGGTCGCGTTCGGCGTGTCCCGCCAGCACCAGGCGGCGTGGAGGCGCGCGCCGCCGCGCGTGTACGCCAGCCCGTGCAGGTAGGCGTTCATGCTGGCGTCCGTGCCCTCGATGTACTCGCCGAGCGCGCTCCAGGCGTGCGTGGCCGCGTCGTACTCCCACAGGTGCTCGTCGCCGCTGCCGCTCTCGCCGATCCGGGCGCTCAGAAGGAGCTTGTCGCCGCCGGGCTCGGTGACGAACCGCGGGTAGGTGACGAGGGGCACGGTGGTCGAGCCGACGAGCGCGCTCGAGACGGCGCCGAAGCTCGCGGCGGCCCAGGCGGTGCCCTCCGGGTCGGTCAAGAGGCCGGTGACCGAGCGGCGGTAGTGGAGCGTGCTGCCGTGGTGATCGAAGGCGAGGTGGAGCGTGCCGTCGCCGGGCGCGATCCCGAGAGAGATGGTGTTGTGGGCGTCGTCGGCGCTGAGCCGGTAGTCCTTGAAATCGAACTTCTGCCATTCCCCGGCGGCGCCGCCCGGGCGGGCGGGCAGCTGCCGTCGCGCGAGGACGACATTGCGATTGGTGTTCCAGAAGGCCGTGTACTGGTAACCGCCGAACGAGACGATCGCGTCCTGCTGGAAGGATTCGCCGTTGAGGTAACCGCCATACGACACAACGGTGAGGCCCGACTCGGCGAGCTTGCCCTCGGCGTGCTTGACGATCCCGGGCGCGACGGCCTCCGCGCCGCCGCTGCCGGAGGTCGCGCCGCTCGCGGTCGCGCCGCTCGCGGTCGTGCCGCTCGCGGTCGTGCCGCCGCCGGCGCCGGTGGATCCGGGGCCGGTCGCTCCCGTCCCGCCGCCGCCGAGGTTTGCGCCGCCGCCTGAGGTGGAGCCCTCGGGGGTCGAATCGCGCTCGCCGTCGCCGCAGCTCGCCAGGCAGCCTGCCGCGACGAGGATGAGCAGAAGGGACAAGGGAAGGCGGATGGTCATGTGTCTTGCCCGAGGATACTGCCGCTCCGCCGCGGCACCAAGCGCGGCCGGCGCTTGCGGTCGTTGGGTCAGCCGTGGGCCTGTTCCTCGCCCCGTCGGCGTGTCCGGACGCGGCGTTGTCCTGGATGGAGGAGTTCATGCGCCCGGCACTCTTGCAATCCCGTCGAGGTAGGAGCGGGCGGACGTCGAGCCGGCCGGGCATCGAGGCTCAGTTGCCCCCCGACGAGGACCGCTCGACAGGAGGCCAGTTGATCCCGAAATCCGTGAGCGTCTGCAGGCCAACGCCGAAGGCCCAGTAGGTCCGCTGCGCCTGGAGGTCGTAGCCTGCGCTGATCTGGAGCACGTCACCGAAGAGCTGGAACGTGCCACCGACACCGAGCTCGAACGCATTGGAGGTGGTGGTGTCCACGGTCTTCCCCGCGGCGTCCGTCTTCGAGGTCACCGTGCCCAGCCCGAGCGTCATCATGTGGAGCCCGACGCCAGGATCCAAGAAGTTCAACGCACGCAGAAAGGGCCACGGGCGCGCCGCGACGGCGGACTCGTCGCAGTGCCATACGGCGCAGCGACCGAATCGGTAATGCACCGAGGCGACCACGGACGGCAACGGACGGAAGGCCGGCTCGCCCTCGGTGAGCTTGAACGGCTGCACGAAGAAGGCGGCCGGTGCGACGCGGAGCTGCGGACCGTTGCGCACGACCATCATGCTCACGGGCGCGCCCTCGAGCATGACCTGACCGTCGACGACCAGCGAGGGCTGGTACGACATGATATCACCCTCCTCGCGCTCCACACGGAGCAGGTCGATCGTGGTGGAAAGCGGCCTCGCCGCGGGCCGGTCCTGCTTCGCGGGGGCAACGGTGGCCTCGGCCGTCGTCGGCGCCAGCCTCGGGGTGTGCTGCGCGAGCGCGAGCTCCGCCCACGCGAGGGGGAGCAAGAGGTTGGCAGCGAGCGCCGTACCTAGAGCCGTCACGGCGTTGTCGAGCTTCGTGAGCTTGGCCGGATCCTTGGCCTTGTAAAGCGTCTGCGCCTCAGTGAGCGGACCGAGCGCCTTGCCGCACTTCTGGAGCTGCTGCGTCAGCGTATCGTCGTCCGGCGCCGGAGCGGGGGCCGCCGGGATCTTCTCGAGCAGCGCGTCGCCGCACGCTTCCACAGCCTTGCCGGCCGCGCCCTTCAGCGCTGCATGCTCGTTCGCCGGGCTCTCGATCAGCGCGACGACATTGGCGCTGGCCGTCACCACGCTCGTGATCGCGTCGTTGCGGGCCCGGAGCGCCTCCATGGCCGCCCGTCGCCGCGCGAGCGTCGCCTGCTCGAGCGCGAGCGCGCGATCGCGCAGCTCTTTCGCCCGCTCCTGGGCGTCCACCGACCGGTCCTCGGACCGGCCAGGCTGCTCCGCGCCCTCCTCTTTGCGTTCTTTGTCACTGGGAGGAGGGGGCGACGAGCGCCGCACGGGCGGCAGGAACACCGGCGCACCTGCGCTCTGGTTATCGTAGCTGGGCACGTGCACGATGTTGCTGCCGACGCGAGCCCCCACGCGCAGGCGGACGCGTTCATCGGAGATCAGGGTCTCGGCCAGCGTGGCGCTCCGCCGCGCCTTGTCGATCAAATAGGCGCTCGGCCCCGCGCTCCCTGACGGGAGAGGATCGCCGCTGTCGCGCGCGAGCAGATCTGCCTCCTGCCGCGTCTCGTTGCTGAGCCTGCGTGCGTCGTCGAGCGCGGCCTGGCCCATCTTGCCCGCAGGCTTCAGCGCATCTTCGATGGCCGCCACGACGCCGGCCTGCTTCTTCAGGAGACCGAGGATCCGGGCCATCTCGTCCAGCGCGTGCTCGATGTCTCCCTGGCGCGCGCCGAAGGGCTGGGCGTGCAGCATCAGCTTGTCCCGCTTTACCTCGAGCAGGATCGAGCTGTTGATGTCAACCTCCGTAAGGCCGCCCCTCTGGACGGCGAGCTTCCTGCCGTCCTGCGTGAGCTCGTACGCCTCGATCGCGTCGCCAAGCGGATCCTTGCCGGTGGTCTGTGTGAGCGCACAGCCCTGCAAGGCCAGCGCGGAGACGGCCACGAGTCCGATGGCGCTGCCTGCGCGCTGCCTCCTGCGAGGAGTGACCCGTGCAGCACCTTCCTCGCGAACGTCTTTCCTGGTCGACATACATTACCTCCAACGAGGCACAGCTTGCAACCTACTGCGGCTCTCGTGTTCCCATCCGGGATCAAACAAGAAGTAGGCCAATCGTCCGGCGGGTGCAGCCCTGGCGCTCGCCGGCGACACCTGCGAAAGCAGTGCGCCTGTGCGCAATGCGTGCGTGCGGGCCGGCCGGTGCGCCGATCTCCCTGTTGACCATGTCGTCCCTGGCAGGTGCAGACGCCGGCTCGGCCCCGGCGACTTCCGAGGTCGTCGCGAGGCGCGCACCGCTGGGCGTCCCGATGGCCCGAAACGTGCTCCGAATGCGGACGTCGTCTCCCGGCAGGACGCGCCGCCCGTGTCCTGGAAAGCTCTTCGCATCGACGGAGCAGCGACTTCTCTCAAATCACAGCACGAGCGCCGCGAGCAGCTCGAGCGCTCGCCCCCTCCCTCGATCGCCACCACCCGCTATCGCGATCTCGGTGCGGTGACGCGAGAGCATGAACAGTCGGCTCACGCGCCGCCGAGCAAATAAACGACACGGAAGTCGCTTGACCCGTTCATCCGGATCGTGATTGATGAAATCAAGGGAGGTATTCTCGATGGCCAAGCGCATTGATTTTGATCCGACTCCATATCTACGCCCGCCGAAGCTCGACGTCCGGCAGGCCATCGCGCTCTCCGTCGCTCTGCTCTCGGCGCTGCCGAGGGAGGCCACGGGCGGCATGAAGCGCACGGCGCGCGCCATGCGCAAGGCGACGCTCGCCATGAACAAGGCGTGGAGCCAGCGGCGGCGCGCCGCCGCGGCGCCCAGGCCCGCGAGCAAGGCGAAGGCGGATTACCGCGTCGACACGGCGTGGGCCGCCCTGAAGATGCGCCTCGACGCCTGCGCGTACCTGCCGTCCGAGGCGCACCCGAAGGCGGAGCGCGCCGGGGAGATCACGAAGGCGCTGTTCCCCGAAGGCCTCGAGTTCCTCAAGCTCCCCATGGATCTCGAGTGGGCCGAGAGCAACAGCCTCCTCGGCCGCCTCGACGAGGACGAGGCGCTCGGCAAGGACGTCGTCGAGATCGCCGGGCCCGAGTACCTGGCCGAGGTGCGCGCCGCGCACATCGCCTACGGGCAAGCCCTCGGCATCACCAAGGCGCACGAGACGACCGGGGACGTGGCCGCGCTCCGCGAGCCGCTCCGAGAGCTCGTCGGCAGCATCGGGGATTACCTGCTCCAGGTCGTCGCCAGCGTCGATCGCGAGGCGCCGGAGACGATAGAGGCGGCGCGACACTCGCTCGCGCCCTTGGACCGCGTGCGGCAGGCCGCCGCGCGGCGCGCCGCGGGCAAGGGCGGCAAGGCCGGGGCGGAGGAGGCGGAGGAGGCGGAGGAGGCGCTCCCCGAGGTCGATCCGGACGCGCCGATCCCGGACGTTCCGCAGTGACAGGCTGCGCGGAGCGCGGGTGGACCGGCCGATAGGCGAGAGAGAGGGAGAAAAAACGCAAAGGCGCAAAGGCGCAAAGGCGCAAAAAGACAAAAGAGAGAGGGAATGGGCTCGTTATCGTCGCCGTGCTCCTTCCCTCGGCGTCTCGACGGGTCAAACCTGATCGCCTGAACGGCGGCTCTCGATTCATCCCCGTCGTCCGACGATACGCAGCGCAGGATCAGGAGCTCTCGCCTTTGGCCGAACTGCCCCGCCTCGGCTCGCGCCGGGGCACGGCCTCGGACGACCCTGGCCGGCCTCACCGCGGTTGAGGCTCCAGCCTCGGACGCCCCTCGCCCACCTCACTGTGTACAAGGTTCCGGCTTCGAACGACCCTCGCCCGCCTCAACATGTACAAGGTTCCAGCCTCGGACGACCCTCGCTCGCCTCAACATGTACAAGGTTCCACCCGCGGACGACCCTCGCCCACCTCACCGTGTACAAGGTTCCGGCCTCGACCGACCCCCGCCGCCCCGCCTCACGCGTCGTAGAACAGCACCTCGACCTCGGCGCCCTCTCCCACCGCCGCGTCCTCGGCGCGCACGATGACCACGCCGTCCGCGCGCGTGGTCGACGACAGGATCGACGCGCCGCTCGTCGCGATCGGAAACACCCGGTCTCCCTCGACGCGCACCCGCACGTAATCGACGCGCCCCGGCAGCGAGGCGATCTCGCGCGCCACCACGCACCGCCGCCGCCGGTGCGGCCACGCGCGCGGCAGGCCGCCCAGGGCGCGGATCGAGGGGCCCGCGAAGAACTCGTAGGCGCACAGGCACGACACCGGGTTTCCCGGCAGCAGGAACACCGGCCGCTCACCCGCCAGGAACCCGAACCCCGCGGGCTTCGCCGGGCGCATCGCGACGCCGTGGACCGCCACCTCGCCCAGCTCCGCGAGCACGAGCGGCGCGTGGTCCTCCGAGCCGACCGACGACCCGCCCGAGACCAGCACCACGTCCTCGCCAGCCGCCGCGAGGGCGCTCCGGACCGCCTCGCGCCGGTCGGGGACATACGCGACCTCCACGTCCTCGACGCCGTCGCGGCGCGCGAGCGCCGACAGCACCAGGCTGTTCGCGTCGACGATGCACGCCCCGCCCGGCGCGCTCCCCGGCGGCAGGAGCTCGTCGCCCGTGATCAGGATCCGCACCGACGGCCTCCGCACCGCGCGCACCTCGGCGACCCCGGTCGACGCGAGCACGCCGACGTCCTGCGGCCGCAGCCGGCGCCCGGCCGGCACGACCTCCGCGCCCTCGATCACGTCCTCGCCGATCGGCGCGACGTGCTTGCCCGCCGGCACGGGCGCGCGCACCCGCACCACCGCCGCCCCGTCCGGGCCCGCCGCCTCCTCCGCGTGCTCCGCCATGAGCACCGCGTCCGCCCCCTCGGGCACCGGCGCGCCGGTCGTGATCCGCACGGCCTCGCCCAGGCGGATCGCCCCCGCGTGAGGGCGCCCGGGGAACGACGCGCCCACGAGCGCGAGCTCGACCGGCGCGCCGGCGGCCGCGCCGGAGGTCGCCTCGCCGGCGAGCGCGTACCCGTCCATCGCCGCGCGCGCGAAGTGCGGCACGCTCGCCCGGGCGAGCACGCGCTCGGCCGTGACCCGCCCCGCCGCCCGGGCGATCGGCACCGGCTCGTCGCCGAGCCGCCGGATCCGCTGCCCGAGCACCTCGAGCGCCCGCTCGACCGTCGTCTGCTCGCGGAAACCTCGCATCCGGACGTCGCGCATCGGGGCTCCGTGGACCGCCGGCCCCTCAGCCGGCGGCGGCGGTCTCGAGCGCGCCGCGATAGACCTCGTCGACGTCGAGCACGCCGTCGATCGACGCGAGCCTCGCGCGCTCGCCGGGCCCGGCCTCGTAGAGCGTCCACGAGTCGTCCTCGTTGCGCCGGAAGACCTCGATCCGCGGGTGCGCCTGCGAGACGAGGACGTACTCCTTCAGCGAGGGGATGCGGCGGTAGTGCGCGAACTTCTCCCCCCGATCGTACGCCTCGGTGGAGTCCGACAGCACCTCGACGAGCACCAGCGGGTTGACGACCGCGTGCTCGTCTTCCGGATCGTACGCCAGCTTGCCGCAGACGACGCTCACGTCCGGGTACGTCGCGAGGCCCGTCGCGAGGACGCGCACACGGAGGTCGGACGAGAACACGTCACAGGGGCGCCGCGCCAGCTGCGCGCCGAGCGCCACGGTCACCCGCGCCGCGAGCCGCGCGTGCTCCGGCGTGCCGCCGGCCATGTCGAAGATCTCGCCGCCGAGGAACTCGTGCTTGGTCGGGCTCGCCCGCTCCTGCTCGAGGTACTCGGCGTAGGTGAAGGAGAGCTTGCGGGCGGGTGCGTTCACGTTCGTGGCCTCCCGCGGGAGTATGGCACGGGAAGCCCCCCTCCGGTGCCACCGCGCCCGCCGCGGCGCCGCCCGCCCGATCCCTACCGCCGGCCGCCCCTCCGCGGCCGGCTCGCGCGCCGGAGCGGCGCGATCAGCGCGAACACCCCGAGCGCCATGACCGACAGCTTCGGCCCCCGCTTCTTCCGGGCGCCCGGCTGCCGCTCGCCCGCGATCGAGCAGTCCTCCGACTCGGCGGAGTCGTCGGAGCCCCCGCTGCAGCCGTCGTCCTCCGCGTAGTACTCGTCCTCGGACCCCGTCTCGCTCGTATCGCCGCTGCAGCCATCACCGCTGCAGCCGTCGTCCTCCGCGTAGTACTCGTCCTCGGACCCCGTCTCGCTCGTATCGCCGCTGCAGCCGTCGTCCTCGTACTCCCCCGCGTAGTACTCGTCCTCCTCCTGCGGCTCGGGGTCGTCCACGACGACCGTATCGGCGGTGCCCGCGCAGCCGCAGCCCATGTCCGCGGCCGGCTCGTCGTCGTAGTAGTAATCGTCGGGGTCATCCACGCCCGACGGCCCGCCGGTCGTGCTCGACGCGCCGGCGCTCGGCCCGCCGCCGAGGCCCCCGGGCCCGCCCACGCCCGTCCCCGCTGCAGCCGTCGTCCTCCGCGTAGTACTCGTCCTCGGACCCCGTCTCGCTCGTATCGCCGCTGCAGCCGTCGTCTTCCGCGTAATACTCGTCCTCGGATCCCGTCTCGCTCGTATCGCCGCTGCAGCCGTCGTCCTCGTACTCCCCCGCGTAGTACTCGTCCTCCTCCTGCGGCTCGGGGTCGTCCACGACGACCGTATCGGCGGTGCCCGCGCAGCCGCAGCCCATGTCCGCGGCCGGCTCGTCGTCGTAGTAGTAATCGTCGGGGTCATCCACGCCCGACGGCCCGCCGGTCGTGCTCGACGCGCCGGCGCTCGGCCCGCCGCCGAGGCCCCCGGGCCCGCCCACGCCCGACGATCCGCCGGGATCGCCGCCCGCGCCGCCGCCGCCGGTCTCGGTGGAGCACGCGTCCAGGCGCAGGGCGCCGGACCTCACGACCGGCGAGACCGACGCGCCGGCGCCGAACGTCAGCGGCCAGTCCGCGCCGGACTGCCCGGCCGCGAGCCGCAGCGAGACGCGGGTGAGCCACACCGACGACGGCGCGAGCCCGGAGAGCCCGACCGCGAGATCGTCGGCGATCGGGCCGCACCGCAGGAGATCGGGATCCGTCTCGTCCCTGCGGGGCGACTCCGCGCAGTCGAGCGCGCCGTCGACCACGCCGAGCGCGGCGCGCGGGCAGCTCGCGGCGACCGGGAGGCTCGACGCCAGCGCGGCCGCGGCCACGGCGGCGCACGCCCCCGGGCCGTCGCCGGCGTCGCCGTACGCGCCCGCGCGCGCGAAATAGGCCGCGACCACGCTGTCCACGCTGTCGCTGCCGAGGGCGATGCGGCGGCTCAGCGCCTCGTGCCCCGCGGCCTCGACGAGCGCCCCGTCGAGCCCCGCCTGGCCGAGGGCCTCGGCGCGCAGCGCCTCGTAATCGCTGCGCTGCGCGCCCGCGTCCCAGCTCAGCGAGGCCGGCGGCAGCGTCACCGGCGCCGCGCCCGTCAGCGCGCCCCGGCCGTCGCCGAGGAGCCACGCGGTCACGCGCACGTCGCCCGCGCCCGCCCTGGCCAGGGACAGCGGCAGGCGCGCCTCCCCGCCTCCCGTGACGACGCGCAGCGTCCGCGTCACCGCCGGCCCGCCGGGCGCCTCGAAGCGCGCCGCCGCGAAGCGCATCCCCTGCAGCGCGCCGAGCTGCGCGGCCGTCTCGGACGAGAGCGCGAGCCCCGCCGACTCGGCCCAGCGCGCGACCGCGCCCGCGTCTTCGAGCACCGCCACCTCGATCGGCTCGAGCGTCGGCTCGTGCGCGAGCTGCCCGACGGTCTCGAAGGGGCCCGGCGGGCCCTCGTCCCCCGGGCAGTACGGGGCGACGCCCTCGGGCGGGAGCACGCGCGGCGCGGTCGCCGCCTCGAGCGCCTCGAACCACGCGTCCGAGCTCGCGTCGAGGGCCGCGAGCGGCGGCACCGGCACGACGCGCGCGCGCCGTCGAACCGCAGGCTCGTCCAGAGCGTCGTGCGCTCCGGCCCCGCCGCGACGGCGACGCGCTGCTCGACGGACGCCTGTCCGGCGCCGGGCAGCCACGCCCCCGCGGCGAGGGCGTCGCCGGAGAAAGAGAAGAGGAAGACCGCGGGAACGACAAGCGCAAGCGACCGTCGGGGCATGCGAGGCCGATTGGCAAGCAGCATGCCCTCCATCCTACGCGGCCATCGAGCCCGACTTCCACGCTGCCGCGTCCGGATGAGAACCGCGGTTCACGACGCTCCGTCACCACACCGACGGGCCTGCGGCGGCTCACCCCTCGTGGACGATGACGATGTCGTCGGGGTGAAGGTGGCAGAACACCCTGTCGCCGGCGTGCAGCGCGGCCTGGACGGAGCTCTCGTTGGCCACCACGGCCGTGAGCTCGAGGCCGGACTCGGTCCGGAGGCGCAGCTGGTCGGTGGCGCCCTTGAACAGCTCGTCCTCGACGTGCGCCTCGAAGCAGTTCTCCAGATCGCCGTGCCGTTCCTTGCGGAGCGCGATCTTCTCGGGCCGGATCGAGACGAGCGCGCTCTCGGCCCCGCCCGCGAGGTGCTCGGCGTCGACGAGGAGCTCGATCCCGCCGTCGAGGCGGACCCGCGCGCGCGCGCCGCTCCGAGAGAGGACGGCCGCCCGGAGGATGTTGGCCTGGCCGATGAAGCTCGCGACGAACGTGGTCTTCGGCCGGTGGTAGATCTGCGACGCGTCGCCGAGCTGCTCGATCCGGCCCTTGTTGATCACGGCGATGCGGTCGCTCATGGTGAGCGCCTCTTCCTGGTCGTGGGTCACGAACACGAAGGTGATCCCGAGCTTCTTCTGGAGCGCCTTGAGCTCGACCTGCATGGCGTGCCGGAGCTTCGCGTCGAGCGCGGACAGCGGCTCGTCGAGGAGCAGGACCTTCGGGCGGCAGACGATGGCGCGCGCGAGCGCGACCCGCTGCCGCTGCCCGCCGGAGAGCTGCGACGGCTTGCGCTGCTCCATGCCTTCGAGCGACACCATCGCGACGGCGGCGCGGACCCGCTCGGCCATCTCCGGCTTCGGGACCTTCTTCATCCGCAGGCCGAAGCCGATGTTCTCCTGCACGGTCATGTGAGGGAACAGCGCGTAGCTCTGGAACACCTGGTTCACGTCGCGCCGGTAGGGCGGCTCGTGCGTGACGTCCTTCCCCTCGAGCAGGACGGCGCCGCTCGTCGGCGTCTCGAACCCCGAGATCATCCGGAGGAGCGTCGTCTTGCCGCACCCCGAGGGGCCGAGGAGGGTGATGAACTCGCCCGCCTGGATCTGGAGATCGACCTCGCTCACCGCTTGAAAGCTGCCGAATCGCTTGGTGACCGCGCGGAGCTCGACCATGACGTCCATCGATTTACCTTGAGGGGCCGGTTAGCAGAGGGGGAGAGGGGCGAGCGGCGGCGGAGCGGCGCGGCGCCGCGTCACCGGTCCTGCTCCTTGCGCATCCCGAGCAGGAAGAACAGCGAGAACAAGAGGAGCAGCGTCATCCCGAGCGCGGCGCCGAACGGCCAGTCGCGCGCCTGACCGAACTGGTTCTGGATGACGTTGCCGATCATCGGCACGCGCGACCCGCCCATGAGATCGGTGATCGCGAACATCCCGAGCGCCGGGATGAACACGAGCAGGACCCCCGCGAGGATCCCCGGCCGCGTCAGCGGGACGATGACGTGCGAGAAGGCGGACACCGGCCCCGCGCCGAGATCGAACGCCGCCTCGATGAGCGCGTTGTCGAGCTTCTCGACGCTCCCGTAGATCGGCAGGATCATGAACGGCAGGTACGAATAGACGAGGCCGATGACCACCGCCGTCGGCGTGTACATGATGTCGAGCGGCGCCGAGATGATCCGCAGGTAGAGCAGGAGCCCGTTGAGGAGCCCCTCCGACTTGAGGATCGACATCCACGCATACGTCCGGATGAGGAAGCTGGTCCAGAACGGCACCATCACCAGCATCAGCAGCTTGTTCCGGATGCCCTCCCGGGCCCGCCCGATGAAGTACGCCACCGGATAGCCCGCGACGAGGCAGATCGCCGTGGTGATGGCGGCGTACTTGATCGAGTTGACCAGGATCTTGAGGTAGGTCGCGTCGAGGACGCGCGCGTAGCTCGACAGCGAGAGCTCGAAGACCACCTGCCCGAGCTCGTCCCGCTCGCAGAAGCTGTAGACGAGCATGATCGCGGTGGGCGCCACGACGAAGGCGAGGAGCCAGAGCAAGAGCGGGGCGAGCAGCAGCCACCCGCGGACGCCCGGCTTGCGCTGGGGGCCCTGGAGCTCGACGACCTGCCCGGTGGCCGTGTTCATGACGCCCCGCCGCTCACTGCGACGCCTTGAGGTCCGTCACCAGCTTGTCGATGTCCGCCGCCGCCTTCCCGATGTCGTGGAAGGTCTCCATCCCCGCGAGGGGCGGGTAGCTCGCCGGGTTCGCGAGCTGCTCGGGCGTGAGCAGCGCGCGCGCCTCCGTGTTCGGGTTCGTGTAGGGGAACTTGTCCGAGATGATCTTGCTGACCTCCGGGCGGAGGATGTAATTCATGAACATCTCCGCGCCGATCTTGTTCTGCGCGTTGTCGGGGATGGCCAGGCTGTCGATCGCCTTGTGCGTCCCCTCGATCGGCAGGACGAACTGGAACTTCTTGTCCTCCTGGTAGAGCAGGGCCGCCTCCCCGCTCCAGACGACGCCGATGTCGACGTCGCCGTTGAGCAGCGCCGTCTTCGGGCTGTCGGAGTCGAACACCTTCACGAGCTTGATCCACTCCGCCAGGGTCGGCTTGATCTTCGCGAGGTTCTCCGGCGTCACGTCGTTCGGGTTCATCCCCATCGTCACCATCACCCAGGAGACCATCTCGCGGTTGTCGTTCAGGGCCACGATGCGCCCCTTGTGCTTCGGCTGGAACACGTCCTTGTAGCCCTTGATGGGCTCCTTCACCTTCGCGGTGTTGACGACGATGCCGACGGTCGTGCCCATCCACGGGACCGTGTACTTGAGCTCCGGGTCGTGCGGCTGGTTCCTGAACGCGGGCGCGATGTTCTTCAGGTTCGGGATGCGGGCGTGATCGAGCGGCTGGAGCTTCTTCTGCTTGATGAGCGCCTCGATCGCGTACTCCGAGGGCTGGATGAGATCGTACCGGGTGCCCCCGGCGAGGAGCTTCGACAGCATCTCCTCGTTCGAGGCGTAGGTCTCGTAGTTGACCTTGATCCCCGTCTCCTTCGTGAAGCCGTCCAGGATCTCCTGCGGGACGTACTCGGACCACCCGAAGAGGTTGAGCTCGCCGCCGGCCTTCGGCTCGGGCGCGGGGCCGCTGCCCGAGGCGGCCGCCTGCGGCGCCGGGCTCTCCTTCTTCCCACAGCCGAGCAGGGCCACGAGGGGCACGAACAACAGGATCAGGAGCGCTGAGATGCGTTTCATTGGCTTTTCCTTGTCTTGCCTGCGCCGGCGCAGGCGCTCGCGCCGCGCGTCGGTCCCCTTCAGCTCTCGTCGGGGGGCCGCCTCGCGGTGCCCTTCAGCGACTCGGCGACCACGACGAGCATCGCGGTCGCGACGATGAACACGGTCGAGATCGTGTTCAGCATCGGGTTCAGACCGACCTTCGCCATGCCGAACACCTTGATCGGCAAGGTCTCGGACTTGGGCCCGCGCGTGAAATAGGTGACGATGAGCTCGTCCATCGACAGCGTGAACGACATCAGCGCGCCGGAGACGATCGCGGGCAGAAGGTAAGGCACCATGATCAGGAAGAACGCCTTGAGCGGCGTCGCCCCGAGGTCCAGCGCGGCCTCCTCGAGCGACGGATCGAGCCCCGCGAGCCGCGCCTGGACCGCGATGAGCACGAAGGGGAAACAGAAGGTGATGTGCGAGATGATGACCGTCGTGAAGCCGAGCTCGAGCTCCACCGTCTTGAAGAAGATGAGCAGGCTGATCCCCATGATGATCTCCGGGATGATCATGGGGATGAAGATCAGCGTGCTGATCGACCGGAGCGCGGGGAACCTGTACCGGTAGAGCAGGAAGGCGCCCGCCGTGCCGAGGACGACCGAGAACGCCGTGGTGATCGCGGCGACGATCACGCTGTTGCTCAGCGACTCGATGAGCGGCGACCGACGCTCGTCGCTCAGGTGGGCGACGAGCTCGCCAAAGAGCTGCCGATACCACTTGAACGTGAACCCCTCCCACACCACGCTCATCCGCGAGTCGTTGAACGAGTAGGCGACGAGGAGCAGGATCGGCAGATAGAGGTAAACGAGGACGAGCCCGCTCCAGCCGCAGAGGAGCAGATTCGACAGCTTGATACCCGACATCGTCCGGAGTCGCATGCGGCGGCCTCGCAATCTGCCACGATCGCCGCGCGAGCTTATCGCTTGCGGAACGCCGGTTGCAACCCGTTGCCGTGTGGTGAGGCCGCCACGGCGCGGGGCGACGCGGACCACGCTGGCTGACATGTTCGCGGCGCGAGGGCGCTCGCGCGCGGCCGCGGGCCCGCCGGCGCCCGGGTCGGCGCGGGCGTCGCGCCGCGCGGCCAGGCGAGGCTAGGCCCCGGCTGCCGCCGAGCCCGCGTGGCTCGTCCTCAACCAAGGAGCCCCGCGCCCGGCGGCGGCGGATCCTTCCGGAGAAGCCCTTGACACCGCACTCTCCTCCGCTTACCGGCCCTGCATGACCGGGTTGTCGCGCCGCCCTTCAGGTGAGGTCCCGTGAGCACTCCCCGCATCTGGACGATCGAAGAGGCGAACGCGCTCGTCCCCCGGCTATCGTCGCTGATCAGCCGGCAGCTCGCCCTGGCGAGCGATATCGAGCGCTGCTGGCAGGAGCTCGTGAAGGCCGTCGAGAGCCCGGCGACGACGCCCGATCAGCTCCTCGAGCTGGCGCGCAGCGGCAGCGAGCTGGCGCGCGCCCGCGAGCGCCAGCTCTCGGAGAAGATCGCCGCGTACGAGTCGGGGTGGCAGGAGGTCGAGGAGCTCGGCGTGGTCGTGAAGGACCAGCGGATCGGGCTCTGCGACTTCTACGGGCGCCTCGACGGCGCCCTCGTCTGGCTCTGCTGGCGCTACGGCGAGCAGGCCGTCGAGCACTACCACGGGCTCGAGGCCGGCTACGCCGGGCGAAAGCCGATCACCGCGGCCAAGCGCCGGCAGCTGCTCAACTGACGGGGCCCCGGTGATCGATCGACAGAGAGCGGCACGGGCGATCGAGGAGTTCCTCCGCGCCCTCGGGCGCGACGTCGAGGGGGAGCTCGCCGGCACGGGCGAGCGCGTCGCCGACGCGTGGGCGGACGACCTGATCGAGGGCGAGGCCATCGACGCGGCCGCGGTGCTCCGCGAGGGCGCGATGGAGATGGGCCCCTTCGAGCGCGGCCTCGTCGTCGCCCGCGATCTCTCGGTGACCACGATGTGCCCGCACCACCTCTTGCCGGGGCACGGCACCGGCGTCGTCGCCTACCTGCCGGGCGCGCGGGTCGCCGGCATCGGCACGATCGCGCACGTGCTCGACGCGCTGGCGCGGCGGCTGACCTTGCAGGAGCGCATCGGCGGGCAGCTCGTCGACCTGCTCGTCGGCGAGCTCGGCGCCCGCGGCGCCCTGTGCAAGCTCACGCTGACCCACACGTGCCTCATCGCCCGCGGCGAGCGCAAGGCCGGCGCGGTCATCGAGACGGTGGCGGTCGCCGGGGTGTTCGCCGAGCCGGGCCCGGAGCGCGATCTCGCCTTCGCCGCCGCGCTCGAAGGGGGCAGGCGGTGAGCGGCGTCGCGGTCGTCACGGGGCCGAGCCGCGGCATCGGCCGCGCGACGGCGCTCGCGCTCGCGCGCCGCGGCCTGTCCGTCGCGCTGCTCGGCCGGCCGAGCCCGCGCCTCGACGAGGTGACCGACGAGGTCCGCCGGCTCGACGTCTCCGCGCTGGCGGTCCCCTGCGACGTCGCCTCCGAGGAGCAGGTCGCGCGCGCCGCCGCCGAGGTCGTGGCGTGGCTCGGCGCGCCCCGCGTCGTCGTGAACAACGCGGGCATCGTGCGCCGCGGGACGCGGGTCCACGAGACCTCGCCCGCCGCCTGGGACGAGGTGATCGCCGTCAACCTGCGCGGCCCCTACCTCGTCTCGCGCGCCTTCCTCCCGGCCATGCTGGCGCACGGCCGCGGCCGGCTCGTCCACGTCGGCAGCATCTCCTCGACCATCGCGTCCCCGGGCAACGCCTCGTACGCCGCCTCCAAGTGGGGCCTCGTCGGCTTCTCGAAGAGCCTGGCCGAGGAGCTGCGCGGGACGGGGCTCCAGTCCATCGCCGTGCTCCCCGGCTCGGTCGACACCGACATGCTCGCCGGCAGCGGCTTCCCCCCGCAGATGAGCGCCGACGAGGTGGCGCAGCTCATCGTGTACGCCGCGCTCGACGCCCCCGACGCCGTGACCGGCTCGGCGCTCGAGATGTTCGGCTGACGAGGCCGGCAGGGCGGCCGGCGCGCAGCGCGGGGCCAGGCGTGAAGCGCGGCCAGGCGCGAAGCGCGCGGCCAGGCGCGAAGCGCGCGGCCAGGCGCGAAGCGCGCGGCCAGGCGCGAAGCGCGCGGCCAGGCGGCCAGGCGCGAAGCGCGCGGCCAGGCGCGAAGCGCGCGGCCAGGCACGCGCTGCGCGATCAGGCATGCTGCCGCGCTCGATGTACGTGGCGCCGCCACACGCGACCCCCCCGCGTGCTACCCTGAGGCTCGTGGAAACGACGCCTCCGCGACCGGGCGATCTCAACGCGGCCTTGCCCGAGCTCCCGCTGTTCCCGCTGCCGCAGACGGTGCTGTTCCCCGGCGCCCTCCTGCCGCTCCACATCTTCGAGCCGCGCTACCGGGCGCTCGTGCGCGACGCGCTCGAGACGCACCGCATCCTCTCGGTCGTCCTCATCACGGACCCCCACCCGATCGACGCGCACGGCCACCCGGCCATCGCGGGGGTGGCGGGCGCGGGCGAGATCATCGATCACGCCGAGCTGCCGGGGGGCCGCTACAACATCGTGCTGCGGGGACGCGCCCGCGTCCGCCTGGCGGAGCGCCCGTTCGTGCCGCCGTACCGCACGGCCGCGGCGACCGTCCTCGAGGACCAGCCCGGCGAGATCTCGGCCCAAGATCACGCCGCGCTCATCTCCACCGCGGCCTCGTTCGCATCGCTCGTCCGCGATCGCGACAGCAATTTCGAGTTTCGGCTGCCGCGCGACGCGGCCACCTCGCTCGTCGCCGACCTCTGCGCCCATCACCTGATCCTCGACGCGCGGGAGCGGCAGGCCGTGCTGGAGACCCTCGACGTCGTCGCGCGGGTGCGCCGCGTGACCGAGGCGCTCGCGCTCCAGCAGCTCGCGCTGGCCTCGGCGGCGCGCGACGTCAACTAGCGCCTCGCGCTCGCCTCGGCGGCGCGCGACGCCGACGACCCCTCGCGCTCGCCTCGGCGGCGCGACGCCCGCTGACGCCGCGCGCCGCGCCGGGCGGATGGGCTCGATTGCGCGCCGACCGCGCGGCGCACCTGAACACGGGTCCAGAAGCGACGCCGGAGCGGGGCCGGAGCGGGTGCGGCCGTCCCAAGATCGAGTAGGCTGCGCCGCCTATGGCGACCTCTCGTTCAACGGAACCTTCGGCCCCGATCATCGTCAAGCACCCGGGGTGTCCCCAGTGGGGACTCGGATACCTCGTCGAGGAGCGCGACGAAAAGCGCTTCTACGATTTCGAGGACGGCCTCAATCATTCCATCGCCAAGGCTTTCTGGTCCAAGCTCGAGCCGGTGCAGCTCGGCGACGACGAGGCGAGCGCGCTCGAGGCCAGGATCCGCGGTCTCCGTGACCGGCCGTCGGCCGCCGCCAAGAAGCAGCGCGCGCGCGTGGTCGCGCCGCCGCTCACGAGCTTCGACGAGCAGGTCTCGATCTTCGAGTCGCAGTTCGAGGGCGGGTTCGGGGGCCCGCACTTCGTCGCCGAGGAGCGCGGCGCCGCCGGGGCCGTCGCGGCCGAGGGCGGGAAGAAGAAGAGCAAGGCCTTCAAGCAGGGCGCCATCGAGACCGCGCGCGCGCTCCTCGGCAAGGGCGAGCTCGAGGCGCTGCTCGCGGCGGGCAACCTCGCCGATTTCATGGAGCGGATCGCCAAGGTCCACAAGGCCGCGACCGGCCTCCTGCACCCGCTCGGCGACCTCATCCCGTTCAACAAGATGCCGGCCGAGCACCACCGCGCCTACGCCGAGGCGGTCGTCGACCTGCTCTACGGCGCGGGCGACTACGCCGCGCGCTTCGACCGGCTCGCCGGCGTGCTCGCCGCGGCCAAGGTCGCCACCTGGCCGCTCGCGACGATCCTGAGCGCGCTCGTCTACCCGGAGGAGCACGTCTTCGTGAAGCCCTCGTTCTTCGAGAAGCAGGCGTCCGTGCTCGGCTTCGATCTCGCCTACGATCGCGCGCCGAGCGCCGAGGGCTACGGCCGGATGCAGGCGCTCGCGCGCGAGCTCGAGCGGCGGCTGCGCGAGCGCAGCCTCGCCCCGCGCGATCTGATGGACGTCTACGCCTTCCTCTGGCGCACGATCTCTCCGCCCAAGGTCTCCGCGAAGTCCTGACGTCCCGCGTCAGCCCGCCCCGCGCGTCGCCGCGCGGGGCGCGGCTCGACGGCCCTCGACGCCCGGCCGCGACCCGCCTATGCGACCCCCACGAGGAGGGCTTCGCAGGAAGCGGCCGCGCTGCCCCTGCGATGCCCCGAGGAGGGTCTCGTATGAAGGCAGCCGTTCTCGAAGCCGTGAAGAAGATCGCCGTACGCAACGACGTCGCCCCGCCGCAGATCGGCCCGCGCGACGTGCTCGTCCGCGCGAAGGCGTGCGGCATCTGCGGGACCGACGTGCACATCTGGGAGGGCGATTTCTTCCCGACCTTTCCCCTGATCCCGGGGCACGAGCTCGCCGGCGAGGTGGCCGCCGTGGGCGACGAGGTCGAGGGCCTCCGGCCCGGCGACCGGGTCATGGTCGACCCGACGGTGACCTGCGAAGAGTGCCATTTCTGCATGATCAACCGGCAGAACCACTGCCTCCGGTGGAATGCGGTGGGCGTGACCCGCGACGGCGGCTTCGCCGAGCTCGTCCGGGTCCCGGCGAAGAACTGTTATCGCTTCGAGCGCGTCTCGTTCGGCGAGGCGGCGTTCTGCGAGCCGCTCGCGTGCGTCGTCTTCGGCCAGGATCGCGCGCGCATCGAGATCGGCTCGGAGGTCCTGGTCCTCGGCGCCGGCCCGATCGGCCAGCTCCACCTCCAGGCGAGCCGCGCCAACGGCGCGGCCGCGGTCACCGTGGTCGACCTCGTCGAGTCGAAGCTCGACCTGGCGCGCCAGCACGGCGCGACCGAGGTGGTCGTCGCCGACAACGCGCTCCCGGCGAAGCTCAAGAAGATCGCGCCCTACGGCTTCGACGTCGTGATCGACGCGACGGGCATCGCGCGGGTCCTCGGCGACGCGCTCCAGTACGTGAAGAACGGCGGCCGGTACCTCGTGTTCGGCGTGTGTGGTCCGCAGGACAAGATCGAGGTCTCGCCGTTCGAGATCTACCGGCGCGATCTCGAGATCATCGGCAGCTTCGCGATCAGGAGGACGTACGACCGGGCATTCAAGCTGATGGAGCGCGGGGCCGTCGACGTGAAGCGGCTCCTGTCCGAGGCGATGCCCGTCGAGGAGCTCCCGCGCGGGCTGGAGATGATGAAGAAGGGCACCGCGCCCATGAAGCTCCAGGTCGTGTTCTAGCCGCTCAGCCTCTCTTCAGGGTTCCTAGCCGCTCAGCTTCGCTTCAACGTTCTAGCCGCTCACCTTCTCTTCCAAGGAAAAGGACGCTCTTCATGGCCATCGTGATCGGAATCGACGTCGGGACCAGCGGCCTCAAGGCCATCGCAGTCGAAACGGAGCGCGGCGCGGCGGTCGCGTCGGCGCACCGCGAATACCCGCTCTCCACGCCGCACGCCGGGTGGGCCGAGCAGGAGCCCGAGGACTTCGCCGCCGCGGCGCTGAGCGCCCTCGGCGAGCTCGCCCACGCCCTCGGCCCGCGCCGGGACGAGGTGCGCGCGATCGGGCTGACGGGGCAGATGCACTCGGCGGTCTTGCTGGACGAGGCGCAGGCCGTCATCCGGCCGGCCATCCTGTGGTGCGACACGCGCACCACGGCCGAGTGCCAGGCGATCCACGCGAACCCGAAGGTCGGCGACGCGGGCCTCGCGCGCCTGGTCGGCAACCGGGCGCTCGAGGGGTTCACGCTGCCGAAGCTGCTCTGGCTGCGGCAGCACGAGCCCGAGGCGTTCGCGCGCGTGCGCGCGGTGCTGATGCCGAAGGATTACGTGGGGCTCAAGCTCACGGGCGAGCTCGGGACCGACGACAGCGACGCGAGCGGCACGCTGGCGTTCTCGCCGGGGGATCGCGCCTTCAGCGCCGAGCTCCTCGACGCGGTCGGGGTGCCGCGCGCGGTGTTCCCGAAGTCGGCGCCGTCGAACGCGCCGCTCGGCAAGCTCACGCCCGAGGTCGCGGCGGCCACGGGGCTGCCGGCGGGCACGCTGGTCGTGCGGGGCGCGGCGGACAACGCGGCGGGCGCGGTGGGGCTCGGCATCGTGCGCCCTGGCCGGGCGATGGCGTCGGTCGGCACGAGCGGCGTGATCCTGGCGCACACCGACAGCTGGGTCGTGGAGCCCGAGATGCGGCTGCACAGCTTCTGCCACGCGGTCCCGGGCCGTTTTTACCTGATGGGGGTGATGCTCGCCGCCGGCGGCGCGCTCCGCTGGTACCGCGACGTCCTCGGCGACGGGGAGCGCATGGCGGCGGAGATCCGCAAGGTCGATCCGTACGAGATCATCTCGGACACGGCGTCGACGGCGCGCCCCGGGGCGGGCGGCGTGGTCTTCCTGCCGTACCTGATGGGCGAGCGGACGCCGCACAACGACGCGGCGGCGCGCGGCGCGTTCGTGGGGCTGAGCGCCCGGACGACGAAGGCCGACCTCTCGCGCGCGGTGCTGGAGGGCATCACGTTCGGGCTGGCGGACTCGCTGGACCTGATGCGCGGCGTGGGGCAGGCGAACGGCGCGGCGGCGGTCTCGATCGACGAGATCCGGCTGACCGGCGGCGGGGCGCGCAGCGCGTTCTGGCGGCAGCTGATGGCCGACGTGTTCGAGGCCCCGGTGGCGATCACGACGTCGACCGAGGGCCCGGCCTACGGCGCGGCGCTCCTCGGCGCGGCGGGCGCTGGGCTGTTCTCGTCGGTCGAGGAGGCGGCGGACGCGTTCGTCCATGTCGTCTCGCGGGTCGCGCCGGACCAGGCGCGCTCGGCGCGGTACCGGGAGATCCACGCGGTGTACCGGGGGCTCTACAGCGACCTCCGGGGGCGGTTCCGGGAGCTCGGGAAGCTGGCGTGATGCGGACGTGAGATAGAGAGTTTGAACCACAGAGGGCACGGAGGCACAGAGGAGAGAGGAAGAACGAGGCATCGCCTCATCTCTCTTTCTCGCCTCTGTGCCCTCTGTGTCTCTGTGGTTCGTCCTCTCGTCCTCGTTCAACTCGTCTCACGCCGCTCGCACCCACCCCCGCGCCGTCTCCTCGAAATGCTCCGCGCCGGCGATCCTGAAAATACCGCTCTCCGCCTCCCAGAAGTTCCGCTCGATATCGATCTTGTGCCCGCTGACCCGGATCACGTTGAACGCGTTCTGCTCCCCGCGCCCGCGCGTCGACGTCGCCGTGCCGGCCTGGATGATGAGCGACGAGTGCCCGCCGGCCTCGAACCGCTCCGCGGAGTGCCCCGTGTGGCTCAGGTGCAGGTGCCCCGACAGGATGATGTCGACCCCGCAGCTCGCGATCGCCGCCATCGCCTGCCGCGCGCGCCCCACGATCGCGTGCGGCGAGTTCTCGGGCAGATCGAACGGATGATGCGTGACCACGATCTTCGTGATCTCGGGCCCGAGATCGCACATCCTCGCCTTGATCTCCCCGATCTGCCGCGCGTTGATGCGCCCGTCCTTGATGGTCAGCGAGCGCGCCGTGTTGATGCCGAGCACGGCGATCTCCGCGTCGAGGTGGAACGGCGAGAGGTCGTCCGTGATGTGGCTCCGGTACTTGTCGAGCGGGCGGAGGAACCGGTCGAACAGGTTGTAGAGCGGGACATCGTGGTTGCCGGGCACCACGATCTGCCGCGCGGGCAGCGCGTCGAGGAAGGCGCGCGCCTCGGCGAACTCGGCGCTCCGCGCCCTCTGGGTCAGGTCGCCCGAGATCACGACCGCGCTCGGCTCGATCCGCCAGATCCTGTCGATCAGCGGGCGGAGGATGGCCTTGTCGACGCGGCCGAAGTGCAGATCCGACAGGTGCACGAGCGTGCGCATGATGAATCATCCCCCCAGCGCGGCGACGTGAACCGTCGAGCCCTCCCGCCGTCGTGAGCCCGCGCTGATCTGGGACGACAGGGGCACGATGACGCGAAGCGCCTCAGGCCGCGTGCGATAGCAGAGCGGCGGCTTCATCTTCAGGACCTCGCCGTCCGCGGCCACGTGGAGCCGGCGGCGCCCCGGCGCCTCCACCCGCAGCTCCGTCGTGCGCAAGACGCTGAAATCGCTCGCCTCCTGGATGCGCCCGGCGAGGGCGCTGGCGATGAGCCTGACGCTGGAGAGCCGGCTCTCCGCGTGAGCGACGCACACCCCGAGCTCGCCCGAGCCCGGCGGCCGCTGCCGGGCGAGGTCGACGTCGCCGAGCTTGAAATCATTGTTCGCGACGAACACGAACGGCGTGTCCAGCTGGAGCTCCTGCCCGTCCAGGAAGAGACGGAGTCGGACGCGCTCGTGCCGCCGGATGCCCGAGACGGTCGCCAGCGCGAGGGCGACCCACTTGTTGAGCCCGCTCCGCTTCCGGAGCGCCTCGCGGTCGCGCACGATGCTGGGATAGATGCCCAGGGTCGAGTTGTTCACGAACACACGCCCGTTGACCTCGCCCACGTCGACCCGGGCGCGCCGCCCCTCGACCAGCGTGCGCACGGCCCCCTCGAGGGTCAGCGGCACGCCGAGGTACTTGGCGAAATGGTTCACCGTCCCGAGCGGCAGCACCCCCAGCGTCTTGTCCGTGCCGGCGACCGCCGCGGCGACCGTGTTCACCGTGCCATCGCCGCCGGCCGCCACGACGAGATCGTAGGGCTCCCGCGCCGCGTAGCGGGCGAGCTCCCCCATGTGCCGGGTCTTCTCGGCGCACAGCAGATCTGCGTCAAAGCCGGTCTCCTTCAGGAGCTCCCCGAGCCGCGCGCGCTGCTCCGCCGCGCGGTTCGATCGGGAAGAGCAATTCAACAGGACTGCCACGGATCGATGCATTACCGTCGAGCTTCCAGCAAGAGGCCAGGGCTCGCGCTCACCGCTCCTCGATGAAGCGGATCGCGCAGAGCGCTCCTCCCGGTGAAGCAATCCGCGCGCCCGACCTTCGCGTCCCTCGCGCTCGCGTCGCGCCGGCGCCTTCGGCCGGCTGCGCCGCCAGCGGCGTGCCTCACCCGGCGCGGAGCGTGGCGGATCGCCACGCTCGCCTCCGCGGCCCGCGCGGCGGCGCGCCGCGGCCGGCCCTGCTCAGCGCGCGCCGCCCCCGACGTCGGGCTCGCTCTGCGGCCAGGTGAAGGAGAACGTGGCGCCGGCGCCCTTCTCCGACTCGACCCACGCCCGGCCTCCCTTGCTGAGCACGATCTTCTGGACGATCGAGAGCCCGATGCCCGTCCCCTCGACGTTGTCGCGCGGGTTCAGGGTCTGGAAGATCTCCCAGACCTTCTGGTGGTACTGCGGCGCGATCCCGGGCCCGTTGTCCTTCACCGAGAACTCCCAGAGCTCGCCCAGATCCCGCCCCCGCACCTCGACGCGCGGGTCGGGGCGATCGGCATACTTCAACGCATTGCCGATCAGGTTCAGAAACACCTGCTCGAGCGGAACCCGCTCCGCGAGGAGCGTCGGCATGTCCGCCGCGATCTCGATCGACGCGCCCTCGGGGACCGTGAGCAGCGCGAGCACGTCGTCGAGGAGCTTCCGGACCTCCACGCTCTCGGGCTTGTCGCGCACGCGTCCAGCGCGCGAGTAGCGCAGGATGCCCTCGATGAGCGCCTCGAGCCGGACCACGCGCGAGCGGAGCAGGACCATGTGCTGGCGCGTCTCCGGCGACGCCTTGTCCATGAGGTCGTCCTCGATCCACTGCGACAGGTTCGCGATGGCGCGGAGCGGCGCCTTCAGATCGTGGCTCGCCACGTAGGCGAAGCGATCGAGCTCCTTGTTGCTCCGCTCGAGGGCCTGGATGAGCTGCTGCGCCCGCCGGAACAGGTGCGCGTTGTCCATCGCGATGGCGGCCTGAGCCGCGAGGCCGACCACCAGCTTCTCCGCCCGCTCGGTGAAGACGCCCCGCGCCGGGTGCCCGAAGAACAGCCCGCCGATGACGCTCCCGGAGCGAGACACCACCGGCACGGCCAGGTAGCTGACCACCGGCAGATGGCCTTTCGGCATGCCGTGGTAAGGAGCGTTGTTCCCGTAGCGCTGGTCCTGCGTGACATCGTCGAGGCGCACCACGCCCTCTCCGTTGAAGGTGGGCGCGAACACGTCCGTGTTGCGCGGCATCGGGAACGCGGAGAAGTGCTCTCGCGGCACGCCCGAGATCGTGTAGAGCATGTAGCTCTTCCCCTCGGCGTTCGTGACGTTGTAGAAGAACGCGCCGAACTGCGCGCCGCTCAGCCGCGTGGCCGCGTCGGTCACCGCCTGCACGAGCTTCTCCAGATCGAGCTCGGCCGCGAGCTGCTTGCCCGTGAGGTTGAGCACCTCCAGCGTCTCCCCCTCTTCCTGGAGCCGGTCCTCGGTCCGCTTGCGCTCGGTGATGTCGAGCACGACGACCCCCACGCCGATGACGCCCTCGTCCTTCGTCCGCACGGGCGCGTAATTGACCAGCCAGGAGCGCGGCTGGTCCGAGGCCCGCGTCCGCCCCGTGACCTCGGCGGTGAACGCCGCCCCGGTCAGAAGGACGCGCCGGAGATGGGCGACGATCGCGTCGCTCATCTCCGGGAGGAGCTCGGGGATCGTCCTGCCGAGGTGCGCCTCGAGGGGGATCCCGTTGATGTCCGCCAGCGCCTGGTTGAGCCGCACCACGCGGAGCTCGCGGTCGATCACGCCGAGCCCGGCGGTCGTCGCCTGGAAGAAGGCGTCGATCAGCGCGCAGTCCGCGGACGGCTCGTGCAGCGCGTGGCGCTCCTGTTCGAGCGGCGCCGCCCCCGCCGCGCCGCGCGGCGCCGGCGCGGGCTCTGCCGTCGCGCCCTCGCCCGGAGGCGAGACCCGCTCGGCGCGCTCGCCACTCCCGCTCTTCAAATGCGTGTTCTCCATGGACCTCGTGGAACCTGGGGCTGTCCTCGCCCGAGCGTAGCGCTCGTGTGCAAACGCGTGTGCAAAGACAGCACCCGCGCCGTGCGCCGGGGCGCCGGCGCGGGCGGGCGCCAGCCGTCGATCGCGATGAGCAACGCGCTCGCGACGTGGGGCCCGTGACTCTTCAGGAGCTCGAACGGCGTGCCCCACGTCGCGATCCCCTGCTCCACGCTGCCTCTCCTCCTCGACAGCGCACGCCGCGCGCCGGCTCGCCCTGCGCCGGGCTCTGCCGGCGCGCGGCCGTCGGGCGTCAACCGGCGAGCGCGGCGAGGCGGCGGAGCCGCTGCGCCGCGAGCTCGGCGCCGTTGACGAGGCCCTGGAGGAGGTGGGCGACGACGCTGTCCTTCGCCGCGCGGGTGGCGCGCGCCGGGCGCGCCGCGAACCACGCGAGCTCGTCGGCGGCCGCCTCGACGAGGGGTCTGCGCGCCGAGAGCCAGCGCGCGCACCACGCCGCGAGCTGCGTGTCGCCCTCCGCCGTGGCGACGTACTGGATCAGCTCGACGAGGTCGACGCCGTGGCGCATCCCGAGGAGCGTGCCACGGTAGGACTTCTCGGCGTTCAGCAGGTGATCGGCGAGGTGACCGCGCAGCGCCGAGAAGATGTGGCCCACCGCGCTCCCGCCCGCGCTGATGGGCAGCCCGCGCTCGCCGAGGAACGACGGGAGCTCCGACAGCACGGCCTTTGCGTGGGCGGAGACCGCCCGCATGGCGTGCGCCGGCGGCACATCGCCGAGGCGCTCCGCCTCTACCAGCGGGTGCGCCTTCGCCGAGTGCTCCGTCTGGAACAGCTCCCGCACGAGGTTCGCGAGGAACGCGCGCCCCATCGGGCTCTCTTCTTGCGGCCCGGACTCGTCCCTCGCCGCGCGGCCCTCGCCGTCCGGCGCCCCGGTGCCCTGAAGTCCCTGCATGGTCGTCCGCTCTCCCCTCCTCGCGCCGAGCTCTCCCCTCCTCGCGCCGAGGTCAGGATCCGCTCGCGGCGCGCCGCGCTCCTGTCCCGGTCCGCCGCGAGGTCGTCTTGCGCGAGGCGCTGCTCTTTCGTGCGCTCGACCCGACGCTCTTTCGCGCGCTCGACCCGGCGCTCTTGCGCGCGCTCGACCCGGTGCTCTTGCGCGCGCTCGACCCGGTGCCCTTGCGCGCGCTCGACCCGGTGCTCTTGCGCGCGCTCGACCCGGTGCTCTTGCGCGCGCTCGACCCGGTGCTCTTGCGCGCGCTCGACCCGGTGCTCTTGCGCGCGCTCGACCCGGTGCTCTTGCGCGCGCTCGACCCGGTGCCCTTGCGCGCGCTCGACCCCGCGCTCTTGCGCGCGCTCGACGCCGCGCTCTTCGGCGCCGCCTTCTTCGCGGCCCCTCCCTGGCCGGCGCGGGCCGCGGCGTTCCGCTTGCGGGTCGCGGCCGCCTTCTTCGCCGCCGCGCTGCGCGCCGAGGCCGGCCGCGCCTTCGACGCGGCGCCGCCCTTGCGGCCCCCCTTCTTCGCCGGCTCCTTGTTCACCGGTTTGCCCACGCCCGAGCCCGACTTCTTCCCTCCGCCGGTCATCTTGTTGACGGTCGCCCAGGCCCGCCGCTCGGCCTCGCCCTCCGATAAGCCGCGCTTCTCGTACCCTTCCTCGATGTGCTCGGCCTGTCGCTTCTGCTTGTCCGTGTAGCTCGACTTGTCGCCTCTCGGCATGGTGTCCTCCTTGGCGAGCTCGCGCCGCCGCGCGGGTCCGCTTCTTCGCTGGAAGCCCGGCTCGCCCTGTCGTGAGAAGAAGACAAGACCGTGCCTGTGGCTCGGATCCATCGAACCGCGGTGTCTGAATCGATCGAGGAGCAACCGCTGTGCCGTCCGCGAGCGCCGCGACGTCCCCTGACGCACGTCCGGATTTCCCGTCTATTGTGGATCCAGCGCCGCGCCGGCGTGACGACGGCGGGGCGCGATCGTGGCAATCGGCCCCGGGTGATGAGGAACGCCTCAATCGCGTCGCGCGGGGAGCGCGGCGGGGCGAGGGCTCAGAGCGACTCGAGGTAGGCGACGAGATCGTCGAGCTGCGCGGAGGTCAGACCGGAGACGTCGCCGTGATCGCGGCCGCCGCAGGCGGGATCGAAGCGATCGCGGAGCGTCGCCGCGCAGCCGTCGTGCATGAACGGCGCTCGCCCGGCGATGCCGATGAGCGAGGGCACCTGCAAGAGCTCACCGGTCCCGACCTCCTCGTTCCGGTTGTTGGTGAGCATCGGGCCGCTGTGGCAGTCGGCGCAGGCCACCTTCTTGTCGTGGAAGAGCGCCGCGCCGCGCGTGACGGCGGCCTCGTCCTCGGGCGGCGACGCCGGGAAGGCAGGCAGGCTGTCGATATAGCGGGCCATCAGGTCGAGCCGCCGGGGGCCGGGCTTCGGGCCGCCCATGCGGGAGACGAACACCTCTCCCATCAGGCCGGAGAGATCCGGCATATCGCCGCTCCAGTGGAGGGGCGCCGTCTGCAGGATGCCGCCGCCCACGGTCTGCGTCCGGCGCAGGCCCACGGGGTCGAAGTTCCACGTGTGTCCGTCCTCGTGCCCCTCGGGGTGGCACGACGCGCACGCGACGGCGCTGAAGCCGTTCGGCGGGCGATGGAACATGTCGTGGCCGGTGTCTCTGGCGCTCTCGCCCGGGAGCGCGACCGTGCGCCCGCCGAGCACGGCCAGGGCGGCCGGCTCGCGCAGCTGCACGACGATGTCGCCTCGGGCGGTGAACGCCACGGCGACCGGCTGCCCGCCCGCCGGCTGCGAGGTGACCTCGGGGTTGCAGTTGGGGGACACGGAGTCGCGCGCCAGGTTGCCGGTGGCCGCGGTCACGACCACGTCGTTGCCGGCCCCGACCACGGCCACGCGCGCGCCGTCGGGCGATATGGCGATGTCGACCGGCAGCGAGACGCTCGGGATGGCCGCCGCGGGCGGCGCGGAGGCCGCCGTGTCGGGAGTATCCGCCGGGTCGATCCGGCTGATCGCGCCGTGCACGATGTTCCCATCGCAATCGCCAGCCTGGTAATAGCCGCCCGGGCTGAGGGTGACCTGCGACGCCATCGCGCGCTGGTGCACCATCAGCGCGCCGCCCTCGGCGCGCGGCACCATGCGCCAGGCCACGGAAGGTGCGTAATCCGAGGTGCTGAACCCGCTGGAGCGGAATGCGGGGAGCGCGCGGCGCGAGAGCACCTCGCCCTCGGGGCCGACGACCAGGGTCTCGGCGGACTTGAAGCGGCTGACGAGGAGCCGGTCGCCCTCGACCACGACGTCGCGCAGGTCGGGGGCGGGGCGGATCTTGCGGACGGCGGGGCCGCCGGCGGCGGGGAGCGTCACGAGCTCGCCGCCGGCGCAGGCGACGTGGATGGCGTCGCGCGATGCGTCGAAGGCGACCCCGCGGGGCGCGCGGCAGACCTCGCGGCGTTCGACGACGGATCGCGACGCGATGTCGAGGGTCGCCACGGCGCCGGCGCGCCGGAGCGCCACGTGGACCCGGCCGTTCGCGTCTTCGACGAGGCGCCCGGGCTCGTCCCCGCGCGCGAGCGCGATCGACGCCGGCTCGCCGCCGTCGAGGTCCACGATCCAGACGCGATCGCGGTCGGGGTCCGCCGCGACCGCCGTGCGTCCGTCGGCGGCGATGAGCAGGGTTCCGCCGCTGATGGCCGGCGGCGGGACCTCCGTCACCATGATCTGCTGATCAGGGCCGTCGAGGCCGAAGCCGGGCGTCGGCATGGGGTCCTCTGGCCCGCAGGCCGCGAGGAGCGACGAGAAAACGCCCGTGGAGAAGAGCCCTACCAGGACAAGAGAACGAGAAAGTCGCTGACGCATGAGGTCCTCCGTTCACCGCGCGCGCGAGCTCAGCAAGAAGGATTCCAGGGAGATGTCGAGATTTGGACGGCGGTTGTCGCCGGGCGCGGCGCGCGCCGAGCGGCGCCGGAGGCCGGAGCGGGAGGCGGAGCGGGAAGGGGTGTTCTCAGGCGCGGTGCGAAGGGGGGCGCGCGCTGGGCCGCGGGGAGCGGGTGTACCGGCGGCGCGCTCGACGCGGGTTCATCCTTCGCCCTGGGCGGAGAGGAGCGCGCCGCGGGAGGAGCCTCGCCGGAGGGAGCTCCCGGCGCGGGCCGGCGGCTCCGCGAGACGAGGTCCTCGCGGGGAGGTCTTGAGCAGGAAACGATCGTTACGTAGGATGGCTGCCGGCCGGTGGGTGTTGCGACCCGCCGGCGGACACCTGCCTCCTGCGCGATGTCGTGCGAAGGGGGACAGCTGCCAGCCCCGTATTTCCGGGGGCTCGTCATGCGCCTGTGATCAGGAGTTTCGAACTGTGGTGAGGGTCCTCCGGAGCAAGACAGCGTTGCGGGCCGGGGTTGCGCTCTCTCTGCTGCTCGCGGGCCGCGCCGAGGCGCAACCCGAGGCGTCCTCGGCTGCGGCGCAGGCGCGGGCCCAGCTCGCCGCCCAGGCGAATACCGCCTTTCGGGAGGGGCGATATGCGGACTCGCGGGAGGCATGGCTCTCGGTCTGGGAGCTCGACCGCTCCCAGGTAGCCGCTTGCAACATCGGGGCGCTCTCGCACCGCATGGGCGATCCGGTCATGGCCGTGCGCTGGCTGACGCGATGCAAGGAGATCATGCGCGCGCCGGAGACGCCTGACGAGCGCGCCCTCTACGCGTCGCGGCTCGCCGACCTGGCGCGCGCGCGCCAGCTCGTCGGCGAGATCCGCGTCGTCGCCCCGGCGGGCGCCATGATCACGATCGACGGGGAGCCGGCGGAGCTCGCGGCTGGAGGCGCGATCCCGGTCCTGCCCGGCCGGCACGTCGCCCGCGCGGAGCTGAACGGCGCCGTGGCGGAGGCCGAGGTCAACGTGCCACGCGGCGAGACGCGGGAAGCGAGGCTCACCCCGCGCAACCCGGAGACGAGACCTCCTGAGCGCGCGCAGGCCAGCGGCGCGCGCGCCGCTTCCGGGGGGCCGCCCGCGCCGCCGGCGGCATCGCGAGCCGTCGTCGTCGCGGGCGGGATCGGGGCCGGAGTGTTCGTGGCGGCCGGCGCCGGCCTCTTCGCCTTGGGGGAAGTGGAGCTGAATGCCGGGATCAGGGCCGCGCAGGACGCGGGCCCGAACCGCTGTTATCTCCCCTCACCCGCCTGCGACAGGGCGCACGCGCACTGGGACACGATGGAGACCGCGCGCGCGTTCGGCGCGGCGAGCCTCATCCTCGGCGGCGCCGTGGCGGCCGGTACCCTCGCGTATGCCCTCTGGCCTCGGCAGAGCGCGGAGGTCGTGGTCTCCGCCAGCGCTGTCGCGGTGAGGGGCGTCTGGTGAGCGCGGAGGTCACCCGGCCCACGAGACGCGATGCGCTCGCGGCCGCTAACGGAAACTTGCGCGATGGCCTCGGAGGTGACGATCGTTGCTGGTAGGATCCGATGGTGACGGCGCCCGGCGCCCCGGCGGACAGGGCCGCGGGGCGAGCGCGCCGCAGCCCTCGTGCCGGAGGACTGGACCGTGGATCGACCTGTCAAGCGTTACGTCTTCACCTCCTTGTTGCTGCTCGGCGCCCTCCCCGTCGCGGGTTTTCTCGCGTGCGACCGGCCGCCGACCGGCGGCGAGTGCACGTCGCCCATCGATTGCTGGTCGAATGTCCAGACCATTCCTGGCACGACGTGCGCCGGGAACGCCTGCGTGTGCATCGACCCGGCGGAGCGCATCTGTTGCAAGCGGGGGTCGACGGATCCTGCGTGCTTGCGGGAGTGCCTCCCTTGCGACGAGTGCGCCGCGGGCACGCCGGGTTGCGAGAAAGAGTGTGTGAGCGACGCCGAGTGCCCTGGCCCGCCGAGCCCGCGGTGCGGGGCGGGGCGGTGCGTCGACGGGCTCTGCGAGGTGGAGATCCACGAGGGCAGGATCGACTCCCAGATCCGGGGCGACTGCATGCAGCTCAAGTGTACGGCCAAGGGCGAGCTCATCGTCCAGGAGGAGCAGGAAGACACCTATGATGACGGGAACCTGTGCACCACGGATCGCTGTGATCACGAGAGACCGTATGTCAGGCTGATCCACGACGAGCCGTGTTCGGGCCCTGGCGTCGATCTCGGCGTGTGCGCCCACGGGGTGTGCGTCGAGTGCCTCGACACGGACCCGAGGCTGGATTGCCCCAGCGGGCTGGCGTGCGACGGCACGCGCTGCGTCCCTGCCCACTGCGTCAACAACCGGCTGGACGCGGACGTCGGAGAGGCGGATCTCGATTGCGGCGGCGCGTGCCGGCCGTGCGCCACGGGCCTGCGCTGCGCCGCGGGCTCGGACTGCCAGGATCGCGTGTGCCGTGGAGGCGTCTGCGCGTCCTCCACGTGTGCCGACGGCATGAAGAACGCCGACGAGACCGGCGTGGACTGCGGCAAGGACGGCTGCTCGCGCTGCCCGGTCGGCGAGGGCTGCGCCAGGCCGACCGACTGTGCGAGCGGCGTCTGCTGGGCGGGCGTCTGCCAGGCACCGACGTGCACAGACGGCGTGGAGAACGGGGACGAGGGCGGGATCGACTGCGGCGGCGAGGGCTGCGAGCTTCCGTGCCGGGAGTGACCCAGCGCTCCTTGCGTCGCCCTGGAAGGCGCCCTGGCGCCGCTACCCCAAGAGCTGCCCCGATCGGTGAGGCCAGCGGAGATGCGGTCCCGTTGTCACGGCGGGGCATGCGCTGGGTACGCGGCCGCGGCGAGCGGCGGCGGCTCTCGCTGGTCGAGGCGCCGGGAATCGCCCCCGGAGACGAAGCTGTGGGGCAGATTCGCGAGAGATAGGGTGCGCGGACCGCAGGGACGGAACGCTAACTAGACCGCCTGTTGACGCCGCTCGTCCTCCGGGAGAACGGTGCGTGCATCCGGAAAGGGGAGAGGGAGGCATGGAACACCGAGCGACAGCGAAGGCGAGTGCGATCATGCTATGCGGCGGGCTCCCGATAGTGCTCGCGTCGGCGTGCGAATTGCCTGCTTACACATGCGACACAACACAGTCCGGAGGCGTGGGTGCTGGATACCCGACAGAATCTGTAGGGGCGGGAGATTACCCGAACAACGACGAAGGCGACGGAGGCGAGGAAGTAGGCAACGCATCACTTGCGATGGCGGGATGCACGCCAGTCCACGACTGTACCGATATGTACGAAAAATGCCAAGATATCGGCGGACGCTGTACGCGCAGAAACAGTCATGGTTATACCTACTGCGAGATTTGCCGTGACGAGTGTCAGCAAGATAAGCCCTACACCTATGAAATCTGCTTTCAGTGCGGATTCAAATGAGCATGACGCCCCCTCCGATGCTTCTGGATGCGACGCACGTCACCTTCGACACGCCAGCCGCGGAGCGCCTGGTGCAGCTCGGCGCGATCAACATCGCACGTGCGCACGAGCATCTTCTTATCGGACCTTGCCGACTGGACGCCGCAGAGCATGCCCGGGCGCGAGAGGAGTGGTTTTCTTCATGTGAAAAATGCTCGGACAGAGATGATGATGGCGAACCGTGGGATCGGCTCTATTCACCCGATCTACGCTGGGATCCGCCCGTTGTCTTGTGGACGACGGAGAGCCTCGACGATCGGGTGAACCTCTGGAGGATCTGCAGCTACTTGCGAGGCCTGAAAATACGGAGCAATGACGTCCTCATCGTCGAGTTCGAGCGTGTCCACGGCACGATGAGAAGGTTTCCCGAGCCACCGAGGATCCCGCCGTTCGACTGCACCGGGTCGGTTGCCCACCACCCCGACGAGGTTCTTCTGGACCGCCTCGGCAAGGCGCGCCCCTGGCCGGTGGAACGTTACGAAGGTGCGATTCGTCTCTGGGAGAGCTATGCCGATGAGAACCCCTTGCCGTTCGTCGAAAGCTGCATCTCTGGTGTCGAAGGTTTTCCAGAGCTCGCTTCGCTGTGGGCGCTCCTCTCCTGCTTCTTTCCACGGAAGACCGCGGAAGGTGCCCTGCGCCTCAGCCGGTATGACGACCTCCTCCTGAACATTCTGTCCGTAGAGGAGTGGCAGACTCCGGTGAAAGTAATCTGCAACAAATCGCAGCTTGGGCTGGAATTGATAGACCTGATGTCCTGTACCGGGGACCTGTTTTTGGGAGACCGTCTCGCACAATGGGCAAAGCACGACGTGAGCGCCGCTGTGGAGCGCGCTCCTGGCCCCAAGCCGCCCAACGCTGGCTACCCGCTGCTCTCGGAGGTGTATCGCCTCACCGAACGCGGGATGCGGCTCCGAGACAAGGGGCTCGACGAGCTCACGGATGCGCCGAGCCTGCCCATCGCCGGGACCGAGGCGTACTCGGCTTCGGCCCCTTGGGTGCTGCTCGACGATGGCCGGCTCGCTCGGCTGTGAGCCGCAACGCGGGCGCCTGCGCGGCGCCGGCGCGCACGAACGGCGTGGAAAGCGGGGACGGGGGCGGGATCGACCGCGACGGCAAGGGCTGCGAGCTCTCCTGCCGGGAGCGCTCCGGCGCGGTCGAGATCAGCTGGCGCGCCGGGGCCGGCTCTGGAACGCGCGGCGGTAGGCTTGCGGGCTGATGCCGGCCACCCGATGGAAGTGCTGCCGGAACGCCGCGACCGAGCCGAACCCGGCGCTGGACGCGACCCGCTCAATGGAGAGGGGCGTCGTCTCCAGCAGCGCCTGCGCCCGGCGGACGCGCGCCTTGAGCAGCCACTGGAGCGGGGTCGTGCCCGTCTGCTCCTTGAAGTGGCGGCTGAGGGAGCGGACGCTCATCGCCGCTCGCCGCGCGATGTCGCCGAGAGAGAGGTCGTCGTGCAGGTGCTCTTCCAGCCACTCCAGCACCCGGCTCAGCGAGACATGCTCCGCCGGAGGGGGCGCTCGCTCGATGAACTGAGCTTGCCCGCCGTCGCGCTCCAGGGGCATGACGGACAGGCGCGCCGCCGTGGCGGCCACGGCTGCCCCGTAGTCGCGCCGCACGATATGGAGGCATAGATCGAGCGCGGCGGCCGCTCCGGCCGACGTCAGCACCTTGCCCTCGTCGACATAGAGGACGCTGGGGTCCACGGACACCCGCGGAAAGCGCCTCGCGAGCTCCCCGGCAGCGAGCCAGTGCGTGGTCGCCCGCTTGCCGTCGAGCAGCCCCGTCGCGGCGAGCAAGAACGCGCCGCTGCAGATCGACGCCACACGCGCTCCCCCCTCGGCGGCTCGTCGGACGGCGCGGATCAGAGGCTCCGGGACCTGCCGAGCGACGTCCGCGATGCCTGGAAGGATGACCGTGTCGGCCTTGCGCAAGGCCGACAGCCCCTGCCGAACCCGCATCCGAAACCGCCCGGCGTCGATGTCGCGCTTCACGCCGCAGACCTGCACCTGATACCCCGGGCGCCCGCTCGCGAGGCGAACGCGCTCGAACACCTCGATCGGCGTCGAGAGATCGAAGGCGACCACCCCGTCCAGCGCGACGATCACCACCCGATGCATGGCGCCATCATGGCGCGCTCCTCTTTCTCCGACAACCAGAGGGGCCGCGACGGCAGCGTTCCCGGCCGGCTCGCCGCTGCATCGTCTCCGCCTGGCCCATGACCCCGCGACGGGGTGGCCCCACGACCTCGCGATGCGGCGGCGTTCTCGCTCTCACAGGAGGCGACGCTGGCCAGATCCTGGCGATCAATGTCGTTTTTGCCGCTCGCGCGGAGGGCGCCCGTCCTCCAGACTGGTGTCCGCGTGGAGTCCCGGACGTCAGTCCCGGACGCCGCCGCGTGCCACGGAGAGGCTGGATCCCGAGCGGCTTGCGATGCTTGAACACTGGAGCAGGGACCTCCGGCAGGAGGCGTACCGATGATCGCGTATCGATGCATTCTCGTGCTCAAGTTCCTGAGCGTCATGGGGTACGCCGGCGGCGCCGCTGGCGCTTTCCTGTGCGACGATCCCGCCGCGCGGAGGCGCGCCGTGCACCGCATCGCGTCGCCCAGCCTGCTGGCGACGTGGCTGTCTGGATACGCGCTCCTGGTCCTGAACGGCTGGCCGCTGTTCGAGCTCTGGGTCGCGGGCGCGCTGCTCCTATCGCTCGTCGGCAACGCCGCGCTGGTCTACTGCGTCAGCCGAGAGCGAAGGAGCCTGTCTGCATTCCTCGGGTCCGCGCTGCCCGTGGCCTGCGTCGTGGTGTTGATGGTGGTCAAGCCGACCTGGGCGCAGGTGCGGCCATGAACGAGCGCCGGGCCCTCCGGATCGCGAGCATTATCGAGGGAGCGTCTCTCCTGATATTGCTGCTCGTCGCGATGCCCCTCAAATACGCGCTCGGCTACCCCGTCGCGGTGCGCATCGCCGGGAGCGTGCACGGCGTGCTCTTCCTGGCGATGCTCTCCGCGGCGTTCCGGGCGGCGCTCGAGCGCGCGCTGTCCGGCCGGGCCGTGCTCCGCGTGGTCGCGCTGTCCGTCGTCCCGTTCGGGTTCGTCGTCGCGGACCGGATCCTGCGCGTCCGAGACCGGGGCTAGAGCGACAGACGGGTCGAAACCGCTCGAAAGAGCCGAATTTCGAACCGCCAAGGCGCTAAAGACGTCAAGATCTGTTCTCTTCTTAGCATGCTTGGCGCTTCAGTTCTCGGTCGATCAACGCGATCGGCGTTCCAAATCGGCTTTCAGCCGAGTCTGATGCAGCCCGAGTTCGACCGCACCGGATCGTGGCACAGGACCGGCCCAAGGTCTGCCCCATGGGCCCGTACAGTCTCGCGGGCGTCGGGCGCGCGGTAGGGTGCCTTGTAAATTCGATCCGAAGATCACGCTTATCGCCCCGGGCTTCAGCCGCGGGGACGCGGGCGACGCGCGGCACCGTCGGTATGCAAGCCTTTGTTGGGCAGTTCCCTAAGCCTCATGTTTTCGCGTCGTCATCGGCGCCGAACAGGAGTGTCATGGCTGAGCGCGTGAGCCCGGGCTCGTCTCGCCACGAAGGCGACGCATGTACTTCTTCAGCACCCATCCAGTTCTCGAAACGTCATTAACGTAGTCGTAGTACTCTATACGGACCCATTTGTGCTCAAGCTGAACCGCAGCTACCACTTGGTTGGGATACAGTTCGGCCACCTTGGCCGACTTTGTCGCTTTGCGTACCCTGACGTCAGCGGTCCGTTCAATCACCCAAAGGTCGCTCGCGTCCTCATCGTTGGCGGTGGCAACTGTGTCCGCCAGCATATCAAACGACGCCCGCAACTTCTTGAGCTCTTCAACCTGCTGTTCGCTTGCTCGTGAAATGGCGGCACGAGACTCGACTGCGTCTTGCGTGCTACTATCTGCGGCGTCCTTCGCGATCTGACCGTAATACACGGCGGCGAGGGCGCTGATCACCGCCACCACGAGCCCCAGTAGGTTCATGATTGACACACGCTCGGCCGGCTTCGCCGATGCGAGGCGTTCCGCAAACTTTGAAGCAACAGCATCCAGAGCAATAGCAACCTGCCTTTGGATGTCTTCGGATGCCGCGGACGCCGCTTGCTGGGCGAATGCACCTACCTCTGCGATAGCGTCGACTAAGACCGACTCTTCGCGTGCACTTTCAACGTGGTCCGCTTCGCCCTGGACCTCATCCTCCCAGAATCTCGCCGCTGCTATGGCTGCGCTCATCAGACCCAAGTCGAAGCGTCCGGTCAGACCGACCGCCGCGATAGCCCCTCCGAGGGCGCCTACGGAGTAACGATCTCCCGCGATTTCAGCCATTGCCGAGAATGACTTACTCCACATTCGCGTCACATCGTCCAGAACGCCGAGCCCCATGCCCGCTAACCGCATCGACTCGGCAATGGTCTTGTGCATACCGCTCACCACGCCGAACCCCATGTCAACCTTACGCATAGATTCGGCGAGTGTTCTGTGCACCTCACCAAGAGCGCCGAGGCCCAGGTCCGGCTGGCGCATCGACTCCAGGATCCCCTTGTGCATCCCGCTCATGACACCGAGACCTAGGTCCGCGCGGCGCATTGACTCCAGGATCCCCTTGTGCATCCCGCTCATGACACCGAGACCTAGGTCCGCGCGGCGCATTGACTCCAGGATCCCCTTGTGCATCCCGCTCATGACACCGAGACCTAGGTCCGCGCGGCGCATTGACTCCAGGATCCCCTTGTGCATCCCGCTCATGACACCGAGACCTAGATCCGGCTGGCGCACCGAGTCCAGGATACCTTTCTGTATCTGGCTCATGAGGCCAAGGCCTAGGTCCGGCTGGCGCACCGAGTCCAGGATGCCCCTGTGCATTCCCCAAGAAGAACCGATCCCGAGCAGGTCTTCGACTGACTTACGGTGGGACATGTTCGTTGGCTCGCTTTCAACTGTTCGGTGCCGATCGCACGCGATCTTACAGGAGTTACGACCGTCTGCAACCTGATCCGCACCCTCGCAGATGCTTACGAATATCGTATGGCGAGCCGCGCCATGAACGAGGCGCTCCCGAAGGGGGCACTAATACGGCCGACAGCGCGACGCTTGGCGAGAAGCAATTCTCGGAGCCTCCGGGACGCGCGTCGCGAAGTTCGAATTGTGGGTGGCGCCTCCCTGGCAGTCGTCTGGGTTGACTTCGAACTGAGGCTGGCAGGTGGTCGATGAGGGACGCCTTGACCTCGCGAGGGGGTCTTCTCTCGACGCGTACCTGGCCATCATCGGGCAGAATCTCGGCGGCGCTGTAGAACCGATGGCCTTCGAGAGGTCCATGAACGGCGCCACCTTCGAGGTGTACATCCGCGACCGGATCGCTCCGCGAGTGCAGCCCGGCGATGTGATCGTTGTCGACTGGCTGGGTGCACATCGTGCTCCCGGTGCTCGCGCCGCCGCAAAGGAGCACGGGGCAAAGTTCTGCATGTTGTCGCCTGATTTGCCAGACCTGTCGCCGGTGGAGAGCTGCGGCAGCAAAGTCACGGAGCTCATCCGTGGCGCCGCCCCGCGCTCGGCCCCTCAGGTTTACCAAGCCATCGGTCGGGGAACGGATCGCGATGTCAAAGGCTGATTCCCGCACGCCGGCTACATTCGTCGACCGCGCCGACCACCTCCCTCGTGTGCATGTACAGCCCGGAGGTTGGCGCCGCACGGCGAGCGCTCTCGCGCTTCGCCAGCGGGATACCCAGCAGCATGGGGAATCAGTGAGCGACCGGGGCCACCGGGGACGGCGAAGGCCGCATGCTGCCGTGCCGGGAGCCGCACCGCGGGCTCCCGGCGGAGAAAGCTTTCGGCTCAGACCGGCGCGGCGTCGTCGTCGAGCGGATCGTCCTCCGCCGGCGGCGCCACTGGCGGTACGCCGCCGGCGGCGGTGCCGCCGCTCGGCGCGCCCGTGGCCTTCTTCCTCGAGCTCCGGCTGAAGAGCCGCCGGGTCGCGATGGGCACGAGGCGCGGGATGGCCGGGTCCTGCTCGTTGGCGCGCTCGAACACGCGCACGATCTGCTCGAGCAGGATGAGATTGATGCCGTCGGCCCGGTCGAGATCGCCGCTCGTGACCTTCTGTCCTGCGGGGCGCGCGGCGGCCGTCTTCGCCGCCTGGATCAGCTCCTCGGCGGTCTCTTCGAGGCGCCCGACGTAGTCCTGGTCGAGCCGCATCAGCCTGGCGCGCACCGCGAGCGGGCCCTTCTTCTGCGCGAGGTAGCGCCTCCCCAGCGCGGCGAGCTGGGCGAGCCCGCGCGCGAGCGCGGCGGGGTCTTCCGCGGTGCCGACCGCCTGTGCGACCTCTTCGCGCGCGTCCTTGCCCGAGCCGGCGACGCCGCGGAGAACCTCGTAGGCCTGGTCGCGCAGGAGCAGGGCGCGCGAGAGCCGCTCGCGCAGCGCCGCGTCCCGCGTGGCGCGCGTGGCGTCCTTCTTCTGGCCGGCGCTCTCGTGCGCGTCGAGCAAGCGTTCGAGCGCGATCGCCTGCTCGACCGCGAGCGCGAGCAGCTCCGGCGAGAAGCCGCGCAGCTTCTCCCGCTTGTCCTTCGACGCCCCCGCCCAGCAGGCGTGCGCCGTCGCGTAGAGCCGGCGCATGTCGGTCAAGACGCGCGAGGAGGCGATCTGCCTGCCCCGCTCGACGAGCTGCGCCTCGGTCGCGCCGTCGAGCAAGGCCTCGAGGAGCCCAGGCTCCGGCTTGCCGAGGCGCTCGGCCAGGGCTTCGAGCGTGGGGTCGTTGTCGTCGGTCTCTTCGGGGTGAGAGGTAGGTTTGGCCATGACCGCAAGCTAGGCGGCCGTGGATCGAGACGTCGAGAGGATCGCACGTTCTGGGCATCGGGACGGCGTGCGCCAGCGGGAGCATGTCTTTCGGCGACGCCGGCGCGGCGCGCGCCACGCGGTCGCCGGTATCGCGGCGGAGATCGTCGTCATGCAGGGATGGAGCGTCGTCAGCCGAGACCGGAGCCGTCGTCAGCCGGCCAGAGGCCGTCGTCATCGGTGGGACGACCCGTCGTCATCGGTGGGGCGACCCGTCGTCAGCCGGCCAGAGCCCATCGTCATTCGGCCGGAGGTCGTTGTCACCCGGCCAGAGGCCGTCGTCATCGGCGGGGCGACCCGTCGTCAGCCGGCCAGAAGGCCATCGTCGCCGGCCAGAGGCCGTCGTCATCGGTGGGGCGACCCGGCGTCAGCTGGCCAGAGGCCCTCGTCATCTCGGCCACAGGCCGTCGTCATCGGTAGGGCGACCCGTCGTCATCCGGCCAGAGGCCGTCGTCATCTCGGCCAGAGGCCGTCGTCATCCAGCCAGGGGCGTGACGGCGCTGGCTCCCCCCCTGCCCCGCGCTCGGCACGGCGCCGACGACGAGCCCGCGGGCGAGCTCGCCGCCGTCCGCCGTCCGCCGCAGGCCGCCGTCAGCGGTAGGCGCCGCCGAAGCCCATCTCGTGCTCGATCTTGACCATCTTGTTGTACAGGCCAATCACGAGCAGCGATGGCACCCACTGGCCGACGAAGTTCGCGATCTGCTTCTTGCCGGCCAGCATACAGCCGGCCGAGATCAGCATCGAGCCGATCGCCAGCCCGAGATAGGCGCCGGACGGAACCCTGCCAGTCCGCTCCTCGATCTTCGTGGTGATCTTGCCCTCTTCCTTCTGCATCATGGGCTCGGTCGTCGTCATCGTGGTTCTCCTTCCGCGGCGCCGGGCCGGCGCTGCGCTTGCCGCCGCGAGCCGGTGCGACGACCGGGCCAGAAACGAGGGCGCCCGGACGAGAACAAACCGCGCAGCGCTCTCCCCTCGATCCGGCGCCGCGGCCCGCCGCGATTCGCGGCGATCGCCAGCCCGGCGAGGCGCAGGGCCGCCGCACCAACGCGGCTGGCGGGCACGATCGCGCCCCGCGCCCACTGCCACGCCGGTGCACACGCCGGCCGGCCAAACCGCGCTTCCAGCGGCCCGGCTGCCTCGAGCGCAGGCCCGGCCCGGGCGCCCCGACCCGCTCAGACCCGCGCCGTCACCGCGCGCAGGAGCTGCCGCTGCGCCGCCGCGAACACGAGGAGCACCGGCAGGCTCAGGATCACGTTGCCCGCCATCACGAGGTGCCAGCGGACCCCCGTCCCCTGCTCCCGCAGGAGGGCGATCGCGAGCGGCAACGTGCGCACCCGATCGTCCGTCGTCATGACGAGCGGCCAGAAGTAATCGTTGTAGTGAAAGACGAAGCTGAACAGGAACAGCGCCGAGAGCGTCGGCCGGAGCATCGGGCCGAGGATCAGGTAGACGATCCTGAGCTCGCCCGCCCCATCCATCCTGGCCGCCTCGATGATCTCGTCAGGCACCGAGAGCAGCGCCTGGCGCACGAGGAACGTCCCGAGCGCGCTGACCCCGAAGGGGAGGATCAACGCCGCGAACGTGTTCACGAGGCCGGCGGCGCCGAGCATCGTGAAGACCGGCACGAACGTCACCTGCGCCGGGATGAGCAGGCACGAGAGCACGAGGACGAACGCGGCGCCCCGCCCGACGAACCTGAGCTTCGCGAGGGCATAGCCGGCCGGGAGCGCCAGGGCGATCTGCAAGAGCGCGATGGCCGTCGCCATGAGCACGGTGTTGGCGAAATACCGCATCACCGGCACCGCCTGGAGCACCTCGCGGTACGCGCCGAGCTGGATCGCCTGCGGCAACGGGTACGCCGGAGCGCGGGTGATCTCGGGCAGCGTCTTCAGCGAGGTGATCGTCATCCACACGTACGGCCCGAGCCACACGACGGCCACCGCGAGGAGCACGAGGTCCGAGACGAGCCGGCGCGCGCGCGCGCTGAAGAGCCCCGCGCCCGCGCCGCCGCCGCGCCCCGCCGTCACGACGGCCGCCTCCCCTCGCGCGGCACGCCCGCGCGGAGCGCCCAGAGCTGCAGGACCGTCAAGAGGAGCAAGAACCCGAAGAAGATCACGATCATCGCGCTCGCCCGGCCGACCCGCAGGTTCACGAAGACGTGCTCGTAGATGGCGTAGACGAAGAGGGTCGTCGACTTGACCGGCCCGCCCTGCGTCATCACGCGGATCACGTCGAACGCCTGGAAGGAGAGGATGAGGCTCGTCGTCGCCACGAACGCGGCGCTCGGGCGGAGCAGCGGCCACGTCACGTGGCGGAACCGCCGCCACGGGCCGGCGCCGTCGAGCGCCGCCGCCTCGTGCAGCGCGCGGGGGATGTCCTGCAGGCCCGCCAGGAAGATGACCATCGCATACCCCGTGATCTTCCAGACGCTCACCGCCGCCAGCGCGAGCAGCGCCGACCGGGGATCGCCGAGCCAGCTCATCGCCGGGAGACCGAGCCCGCGGAGCGCCGCCGACAAGATGCCCTCGGCGTCCAGGATCCACATCCAGAGGAGCGCCACCGCGACCCACGACACCACATACGCGCTGAACACCGCGCCCCGCACGAAGGCGTAGACCGGCCCCGGCCGATCGAGCGCCACCGCCAGCGCGAGCCCGAGGGAGCCGGAGAGCGCCACCACGACGGCGCTGTAGCCGAGCGTGCGGAGGAGCGCGCCGGCGAGCTCGCCGCTCTCGATGAGGACCTCGTAGTTCCGCAGCCCGACGTACCGCGGCGCCGTGAGCAGATCCCACGCGTAGAAGCTGTTCTTCGCCGCGAGCAGGAGCGGGACCAGGAAGAAGACGCCGAGGAAGGCCGCGGTCGGCAGGAGGAGCAGGTACGGCGAGAGGGGGTGCTTGGGCTTCATCGCTCGGCCGCCGCGCGGACGGCCTCGGAGAGGGTCTCGGCGGCGTCGCGCGGGACGAGCACCGCCTCTTCGAGCCGAGGCTGCACCACCTCGCGCTGGATACGGAACAGATCCGGAGACCAGGGCCAGGGCGCGGCGTGCGCGAGCTGGTCCAGAGCGACGCGATCGTTCGGGTGCGCGGCGTAGTAGCCGTCCCGCGTGAGGTCCTTGAGGCCGCGCCGCGAGACGGGGATGTAGCCCGTCCGCGTCGCGAACGAGTTCGCCTGCTCCGGCTGCATCATCCAGCGCAGGAACGCGAACGCCGCCTCCTGCGCCTCCGGCGCCGCGCCCCGCGGCATCACGAACATCGTCCCGCCGGTGGGCACCGAGGCGCGCACGTCGCGCGGCAGCGGGGCCGCGCCCACCTCGAACCGCCCCGCGCCCGCCTGGCCCGCGTTGTCCTCCAGGTACCGGAGGAACGCGGTCGAGGTCCAGATCATCGCGACCCGGCCGGAGAGGAAGTCGGTGTTCACCACCTGCCAGGCGTTGTAGTCGCGCCCCGGCGGCGGCTTCATCGTGCGGTCCTCGTGCACGAGCGTCTGCCAGAACCGGAGCGCGCGCACGCCCGCGTCGCCGCCGAGCGTGGGCGTGCCGTCCGGGGCCACGACGTCGCCGCCCGCCTGCCCGACGAGCGCCGCCCAGAACCACCAGTCCACCGGGCACTCGAAGCCCCACCGCCGCGTGCTCGCGCCGTCGCGCACGACGAGCCGCGCGGCCGTCGCGCGGAGCTCGTCCCAGGTCGACGGCGGCGACAGCCCGAGCTCGCGGAACACATTCCGGTTGTAGTAGGCGATCGGCGTCGACCGGTTGAACGGCAGGCACACGAGCGGGCGCTCGCCCCCGCCGACGAACGTCCCCGCCTGGCCGAGCGCCTCGACCACGTCGATGTCGCCGTGCCCGGGAGGGGGCGCGCGGATGAACCGATCGAGCGGCTCGAGGACGCCCGCCTCGGCCAGGTACGGCACCACCTCGCCGACCACGTGCGTCAGCGCGGGCGCCGCGCGCGCCGCGAGCGCGGTCCGCAGCTTGGCGAGCGCCTCGAAGTAGTCGCCCTGGTACACCGCGTCGATGCGGTAGATGCCCTGCGAGCGGTAGAACTTGTCGACGAGCGACAGGAGCACCTCGCGGTTCTTGCCGCCGTAGGCGAACCACAGCGAGGCCCCGATGCGCCCGTCCGGCGTGCGCCGCGCGCAGTCGACCGCCTCGGACGCGACGGCGGCGCCGGCCGCGGCCGCGGCGATCGACGCGGCGAGCGCCCGGAGCGCGTCGCGCCGCGAGCGGGCGCCGCTCGACCCGGACCGCGCGCGCCCGCTCACGGCGCGGCCTCCCCGCCCACGGCGCGGACCGCTCCGCTCATGACGCGCCCCCCGGCGGGGCGATCCGCGCGCCGGAGCCCGCGTCGAACCAGAGCACCGCGCCCGGGTCGAGCCGCGCGCGCACCGCCTCCCCCGGCGCGGGCGTCGCGAAGCCGTGCGCCCGCGCGCGCAGCCGCGCGCCGCCGGCCTCGAGGTACAGGAACGTCTCGGCGCCGAGCGGCTCGGCGACCACGACGCGCGCCTCGACCTCCACCTCGCCCCGCGCCCCGTCGCCCGCGGCCCCGGCGCCGCCCCACGCCGCCCCTTCGCCCTGCGCCCCCGGCGCGACGCGCAGGTGCTCGGGCCGCACGCCCGCGATGACCCGGTCCGGGAGCGCCAGCCCCGGCGGCGCGGGCAGCGAGAGCGCCGCGCTCGCGTACCGATCGCCGGCGCGCTCGAGCGGGACCAGGTTGATCGCCGGCGTGCCCAGGAAGCCGGCCACGAAGGTGTTCGCCGGCGCCTCGTAGATGGCGCGCGGCGGGCCGACCTGCTGGAGCTCCCCGGCGCGCAGCACGGCGATGCGGTCGCCCATGGTCATGGCCTCGATCTGGTCGTGCGTCACGTAGACCGACGTCGTGCCGAGGCGGCGCACGAGCGCCGCGAGCTCGACCCGGAGCTCGGCGCGCAGCGCGGCGTCGAGGTTCGAGAGCGGCTCGTCGAAGAGGAACGCCGCGGGCGCGCGCACGATCGCGCGGCCCATGGCCACGCGCTGGCGCTCGCCGCCCGAGAGCTCGCCGGGGCGGCGAGCGAGCAGGTGGCCGATGCCGAGCAGCGCCGCCGCCTCCTCCACGCGGCGCGCCCGCTCCGCCTTCGCGACCCCGCGCATCCGGAGCGGGAAGCCCATGATGTCGCGCGCGGTCATGTGCGGGTACAGGGCGTAGCCCTGGAAGACCATGGCGACGTCGCGGTCCTCGGGCGCGACGCGGCTGACGTCGCGCCCGCCGATCGAGACCGCGCCGCCGTCGGGGCTGTCGAGGCCCGCGATCAGCCGGAGCGCCGTGGATTTGCCGCAGCCGGAGGGCCCGACGAGGACGAGCAGCTCGCCGTCCTCGACCTCGAGGTCCAGGCCGGCGAGGGCGGGGCGCGCGGCGCCCGGGAAGCGTCGGATCAGGCCGCGGAGCGAGAGGGTGGCCATGGCGGCAGCTCAGGTGTCGAGCAGGACGAGCCCCGGGATCGAGCCCGCGACCGCGAGCAGCTTCGGGCTCGGGGCGACCGCGACGGGCACCCGGGCCGTCCTCAGCAGGGCGGCGTCGTACGCGCTGTCGCCGAACGCCGCAAGCACGGCGAGCTCGGGGAACAGGCGCTCGAGCGCGCGGGTCTTGCCGTCGCCGTAGGTCGGGGGCGCGGCGAGCTCCGCGGCGAGCCGGCCCTCGCGGACGGCCGGGGTCATGGCGGCGATCCGCTCCGGGGCGATGCCGAGCCGCCGGACGCCGCGCTCGATCACGGCGCGCGGGGAGGCGGAGACGACGTACACCGCGGCGCCGCGCGACCGCGCCCAGTCGAGGATCGGCAGCAGCGCCGGCCGGATCCGCCCCGCGTGGCCCTTCTCCTCGAGCACGCGGTCGATCAGGGCGGCGAGCTCGTCCTCGCGCCACCCGGCGAAGGCCCAGGCCATCATCGCGAAGGCGCGGTCCTCCGGGTAGCGCTCGGCGACGAACGCCGCGTAGAGCGCGCTCGCGATCTCGTGCGCGCCGCCCTCCGCGGCGACGCCGAACGCCTCGGCCTCGCGCCGCAGCGCCGCCTCGGCCTCGGGCCGCGCGCAGCGGCCGGCGAGGAACGCCTCGAACAGGTCGAAGCCGACGTCGCCCTCCCAGAGGGTGCCGTCCGCGTCGAACGCGAGGGCGGCGCCCGGGCCGAGGGCGGCGTGCGCGGCCTCGATCCGCCGCAGGATGTCGCTCGTGCTCTCGCGAGGGATGGGCGCCGCGCTGCCGCCCTGGTGTGCCGCTGTCATGGTCTCCCCGAGGCCGGACGCCGGGTCCGGCCGAGGGCTACGCCTACTGCGGCGCGCGCGTCGCGTCACGCCTGTCAACGTCCTGTCACGCGGCCGGCGGCCGGCCGTGGTGAGCCTTCACTGCGCCTTCTCGAAGAGGGAGCGGTGCAGCACCGCGACCGCGGCCGCGACGCTCGCGTCCTCGATGACCATCGACAGGTTGATGCTGCCCATGGCGTAGCTCAGCATCTCGACGTTGACGCCCGCCTCGGCCATCGCATCGAGCACCTGCGCGGCGACGCCCTTCTGCTTGGGCAGGCCCTTGCCGACGACGACGAGCGTCGTCCGGTCGGGCAGCACCTCGCAGGCGCCGAAGCCCTCGAGCTCGGGCAGCGCGCGCCTGAGCTTCCCGAGGTCGTCGGTGGTCATCGAGATCGACACCTCGGACGTGGTGATCACGTCGATCACGACCTCGTGCCGGGCCAGCACGGCGAGGACCTGCGCGAGGAAGCCGACCTCGCCGAACATCCGGGTCGAGCTGATCTTGAGCACGACCTGCCGCTCGCGGTACGCGATGCTGGTCACGGCCGGGGACCCGGCCTCGGTGTTGAAGTCGATGACCGTGCCGGGGTGATCCGGCCGGTTCGTGTTGAGCACCCGCACCGGGATGCCCTTCTCCATGGCGGGCAGGAGCGTGGAGGGGTGCAGGACGCGGGAGCCGAAGAACGCGAGCTCGGCGGCCTCGTCGAAGCGCATCGTGGGGATGTTCCGGGCCGTCTTCACGACGCTCGGGTCGGCGGTCATCACGCCGTCGGTGTCGCTCCAGATCTGCGCCTCCTCGGCGCCGAGGCCCGCGGCGAGCAGCGTGGCCGTGAGGTCGCTCCCGTTGCGGCCGACGGTCGTGATCTCGCCGGCCTCGTTGCGGCCGACGAAGCCGGTGACGATCGGGACGACGCCCTCGGGGACGCGCTCGGCGAACATGGCCTTCACGCGGGCGTCGAAGCCGGGCAGCGGGCGCGCGCGGCCGAAGCTCGAGTCGGTGATGAAGCCGAGGTCCCAGACGTCGTAAGCGCGGGCCGGCACGCCGCTCCGCGCGAAGAAGTCCGCGATGCAGCGCACGGCCATGCGCTCCCCGAAGCTCGCGATGTAGTCGAGGCTCCGTGGGCTGAGCTCCTTGACGAGGCTGATGCCGCGCAGAAGATCCGCGATCTCCTCGTAGAAGGGCGCGAGGAGCTCGGGCGCGCAGCCGAGCGCCTCGGCGACGGCGCGCTGCTTGCTCACCACGACGGAGGGGTCGAACTTGCCGGTGGCGGCGAGCTTGGCGGCGTTGATCAGCGCGTCGGTCATGCCCTTGTGGGCGGAGCTCACGACGACGGGGCGGCGGTCCAGACGGGCCCGGACGATGTGAAGGACCTTCTCGATCTGCGCGCGGCTCTCGACCGAGCTGCCGCCGAACTTCATGACGATCATTGCGCGTGCCTCCATGGGCCTGGCGGCCCGGTGGGCGCGGAAGGATAGTCAGGACCGGCGGTTAGGCGAGCCCCGCCGCACGTCTGACGCGCCGGGCTACGCCTCGGTCGCGAGGAGGGCCCGGAAGCTCTCGCGCTTCGTGAGGAGGAGCCAGCGCAGGTTCTTCATGAGCTTGCCCTGCTCCGACAGGGCCGCGTGGCTCAAGAGGACGAGCTCGGCCACGCTGATGCCCTCCCGCACGTCCTCCGGGGAGACCTTGACCCGGCCGTCCGCCGCGGCGCGGCAGCGGGCGAAGCGAGAGATGATGACGGTGGCGAGCGACAGGTCGAGGACCGCGGCCAGGAGGTGCCGGGGCGCCGAGAAGATGTGCCGGCGCTGGAGCACGAGGCGCAGGTAGTCCTTGACGAGGGTCCCCTCGTCCCCGGCGAGGAAGCGGTCGACCGTCCTCACCCGCTGGAGCTTGAACGGCTTGCGGATGAACAGCAGGTCGACGGTGCCGCGGCCGAGCATCCAGGCGACCTTGTTGCCGAGGCTGCGCAGCGCGTGGAGCTCCGTCCACGAGGCCTTTCCGACGCGGTGGGCCTCCCGGACCCGCGACGGATAACAGAGGTTGCCGAGGAGGTAGGCGAACAGCACCCGGGCGTAGAACGAGGGCTTCTTGCGGGGCTCGAGCGGCGCGGGCGCCTCGGCGCCGGCGAGCGCGAGGGCGGCGTCGATGGAGACGTCCGCGGCGCGCTCGGCGCCCGGGGGGAGGGCGCGCTCGAAGGCGGTCGTCCAGTCGTAGAGCCGCGCCAGGATCGCCGCCGGCGAGGCGTCGGTCGCGAGCTCGGCGTCCCAGTGCGCCACCGCGCGCAGGTACTGCGGCTGGGCGAGGATGACGCCGCCCAGCGTGGCGAGCGCCTTCGACATCCGCTCGGTGTCGCCCCGCTGCTGGAGCTTGTCCTTGAGCTGCCGGTCCACGGGCTCGCCGTAGTTGTCGCGGATCGACGGGCAGAGATGGGACAGCTGCGCGACGACGACGTCCTTCTCGTCGCGCACGAACCCGAACGGGAACGCCTGGCACGACCTGGGGATGTACTCGTGGCCAAACTGCTTCTGCATGCTGCAGAGCAGGTCGTCGTCGAGGAAGACGCACTGGAGCCGGCGGTCCTTCTCCCGCATGGGCAGGACGCCGCGCGCGATGACGAGCGCCCCCTCCTCCCCGGCCCGCTCCCGCACCCACGGCTCCTCGAGGTAGCGCTTGGCCTCGTCGCCGCTGAAGCGGATGTTCCAGGGCAGCCGGCAGCAGCGAGCTGGGCAGTCGCGGCACGCGAACTTCTGATCCGGGGGAGAGGAGATCTTCTCCGCCGGAAGCTTCGGGAGCTTCTTCGCCGGAGAGGCGTGCTTCGTCTTCGTCGCCATGGGGCGGCCGACGATACAACGCGACGGCGATCCGCGCCCGATCCGGCCGCGCCCTGCGTCACCGTCCCGGCCCGCCGGGCGACGTGAGCCGTGGCGCTCGGGCGTGGCAGAACGCGACGGCCGGGAAGCCAACGGACAAAAATACAGCGACGCCGGGGCCTCAGGGGGGCGAAGGCCGCGCCGGCGGCGCTGGCCTCCCATGAAGCACTGACCATGCCATCCGGAGGATCCCTAGAACCGGCCGAGAATTGCGGCAGTGCGTCGCGGACATCCCCGCCAGGTTTCGATTGTGAAACGCCGTGGTCTCAGCGTTGCACGATTGTAAGGATCATTTTCTTATCAACGTATTTTACCGAGGACGTAAGCATTACAGCGATGGCTGTGTTTTTCTCCTGTTGTGGCACGTACTGGTGTATTCCGTGCTACGAGCGCTGTACCCCCTACTAAGGAGAAACAAGATGCGACTTGCTCTTCCCCTGTCAGCGGTTGCAGCGATGTGCCTATCGCTTGCCGCCTGCGGCGACGACGACCCGAGCCCGCAAGGGACCACGTCCGGCACGGGTGGCGAAGGCGGTGATGGCGGCCAGGGCGGCGAGGGCGGCCAGGGCGGCGAGGGCGGCCAGGGCGGCGAGGGCGGCCAGGGCGGGCGGCCACGGCCAGGGCGGCGAGGGCGGCCAGGGCGAGGGCGGCCAGGGCGGCGATGGCGAGGGCGCCCCGGAGGCGAAGGCGGACGGCGAGGCCTGCACGGCCAACGAGGAGTGTCTCGGCGGGCTCTGCTTGACCGAGGAGTCGTTCGGCTGGGCGGGCGGCTACTGCTCTTCGCTCTGCGACGAGGAGCTGTTGCCTTGCGAGGAGGGGTCCGAGTGTCTTCCCCGGGGCAGCTACTCGCTCTGCCTCAAGTCCTGTGCATCGGCGGACGACTGCGGGGGCGTGGCGCAGGCCTGCGTCGACATCGACGGGGCAGGCTGGCAGATGTGCGTCGGCGGCTGCGACGCCGACGAGCAGTGCCAGGGCTCCTGCGACGACGACTCCGAGTTCTGCGTCGCGGAGGGCGAGACCTGCGACAACGGCAAAGACGACGACGGCGACGCCCTGCAGGACTGCGAGGAGCTCGACTGCTCCGCGCAGGCGGCGTGCTCCGACCGCATCGACGCGGCGTGCACGGGGGCGATCGACGTGTCCGAGGGAGGGACGTTCTCCGGCACGACGGAGGACGGCAGCGACGCGTTCGGCGTGATCTGCTCGGACATCTTCGGCACGTACCCCGCCGGCTCGGGCCTCAAGGAGAAGGTGTTCCAGTTCGTCGCGCCGGCGAAGGGCGTGATCCGGTTCGGCGCGTACTCGGACGATCCGGAGGGCCTGTTCGACTGGTACGTCCGGACCAGCTGCGATGACGCGGCCACGCTGCTCGGCTGCCTCCAGGCGTTCGCGCCGGGCGACCCCGTCGTGGAGCTCCCCGTCGAGGCCGACGAAAGCTACTTCATCTACATCGAGGCGCTGAGCGCGGCGGACGCTTCGTACGAGCTCGACGTGACCTTCGTGGAGCAAATCTGCGGCGATGGAGAGATCGTCGGCACGGAGGAGTGCGACGACGGCAATACCGTGGACGACGACGCGTGCAAGGACACGTGCGTGGTGAACGCGGAGGTCCTGTGCGCGGACGCCGTGGCGCTCACGGAGCCGGAGGTGACGGGGGACTCGTCCGACGGCACGCAGGGCTTCACGGGGTCGTGCGGGGGCGCCGGTGGGGAGGTCGTGTATCGGTACACCCCTTCGGCGAGCGGCGATGTGACGATCACCGCCACGCCGGAGGTCGGCGTCGATGTCGTCCTCTACGCGCGGACCGAATGCGCTGACCGGGAGAGCGAGCTCGCGTGCGCGGATGATCCGGTCGCGGCCAGGTCCCCCGAGTCGATCACGGTGGCGGTGACCGCCGACACGCCGATCGACATCTTCGTCGACAGCTACAGCCCGGGCGACGTCGGGCCGTTCACGCTGACGATCGCGCCGGCGGAGTGACCTGGAGCTGAGCGGCGGCGCCACGGCGGGGGCGCCGCCGCCTCGATGTCGCGGCGCTGCGCGCGGGCGGCGCGCGCCGTCGCCACAAACGCGAACCGGCCGTCCGGGAGGCTCGGCCTCCGGACAGCCGGGGAGCGCCGCCGGCGCTGAGGTCACTGGGGCGGCGGGAGCGCGGCCTCCTTGCCCTTCATGCTCGGCGGGTCGACGACCTGGAGATCCATCGTCGCGACCTCGCCCGGCCTCACCCGCAGGCCGGCCCCGGTGCTCGTCGACTCGACGTTCAGGATGTAGGGGCCGGGCGGAAGCCCGGACGCGCGGTACGAGCCGTCCTCCGCCGTGACAGGGTAGTACATGCCGATGGCGCCCTCGTCCCCCACCGCGGTGGCCAGCACGAGGCGAGCCCCCGGGAGCGGCTTGCCACCCACGGTGACGCGGCCGCGGATCTCCCCTGTGCCCTGGGGCGGAAAGGCGATGTCCTGCTGTGTGGTCTTCCCCTCCGCGATCTCGACGCCCGCCATCATCACCTGCTCGCCGCGCTGCATGATCACGCGAAGCGCGCCGGGCGGGACCTGCTCGAACTCGAAGCGGCCCTGGGCGTCGCTCACCGTGTTCACGAAGCCGATCGGCCTGTGCGCCAGCGTGATCCGGGCGCCGGCGATGGGCTTGCCGTCGGCGTCGCGCGCCACGCCGGAGAGGCTGCCGCCGGGCGACATCACGAGCTTCACCGGCGGGAGGTCGTCGCAGCTCGAGACCTCGATCTCCATCGAGCTCACGGCGTTGCTCCCATCATAGCCGCGGACGGCGACCGTGCCCTTCGGCACGTGCGGCAGGCTGAACGAGCCGTCGTCCTCGGTCTGCGCCTGGGCGGCGGCCTCCATGGCGACGGGGCTCATCTCGCCGACGGCGATCAGCGACTCGGCGTCGACGTACACGCCCGGCAGCGGAGCGCCGGACGGGTCCACCGCGTGCCCGGTCAGAATGCACCCCTGGGAGAGGGTCAAATCCATCTTCTCGACGTCCCCGGCTGCCACGGCGATCATCGGAGAGAACGCGGGCGCGAACCCCGCCGCGGTCGCCCTGACGGTGAACTGCCAGGAGGGCAGCTGATCGATGCGGAACGAGCCGTCCGGGCTGTCGAACGTGCGCGAGAACAGAGGCGGTGTCGCGGGGGTCTCCGCCGTCACGGCCGAGAGGACGTCGAGCGCGAAGCGCCGCACGGGCTCGCCGCGTTCGTCCAGCACGCGCCCCTCGATGACGCCGCTCCTCGACAGCACCAGGCTCACCGCCTCGCCGGGGTGCGCCGTTGTCGACGTGGTCCCGTACCCCTCGGCGCTCGCGTTCAGCTGATAGGTGCCGTCCGGGAGCGCGAGCTCGAACCGCCCGCGCTCGTCGCTCTTCACCGAGCCCGCCGTCGAGAGCACGTTGCCGGCGACCTCGAACGTCGACGCGACGACCGTCGCGCCCGCGAGGGTGTTCCCGTCGCTCCCGTAGACAAGGCCGCTGATCGTGGGCCGCGCCTCCGGCTGCGCCGCGGGCGCGCTGTCGCGGAGAACCGCCCTGTTGCGATAGCGAGCCCGCTTCTCCGCCGCGGCGGCCGGGGCCCTCGCGCCGCCGGTCTGCTCCTCCGCCGGACGGAGGGCGAGGAAGAGGGCCACGCTGGCGAGGGCAGTCAGGAGAAGTCCGACGGCGATCCACAGGCGCCGGCGCGACGGGGGCCGTTGCGACGTACTCGGTTGCATCATTGTTCCTCCAGACAAGTCGACTTGGCTAGAGCTCTGCGCCGTACGCTCGATGGAGGCGGAGAAAGAGGAGGGGCCGCCGGCGGCTGCCGGCGCCCCCTCCTCGCTCCGCACGACGCGATCGACGAGCGCCTCCCCGTCCTGCCCGGGGCCGTTACTGAGGGCTTTCTGCGGGGAGACCCTCGCCGATCGGTCGAGCGCTGGGCGTCGCTTCAGAGCCCGATGGAGACCGGTCTCAGCGACGCACCGGCATCAGCAGCCACCGCTCGGCGTGAACGTGCCGGTCAGGGCGAACGACAGCGGCGAGTAGTACCGCAACACCGACTTCATTACGCCGTTCTCGCCGTCCTCCATGGCGATGAAGCTGGCCAGGATCGCCTTCTGCCACTTCGTGTCGATGCCGTAGTTCGGGCCGAAGGAGTCCATGCAGATGTCCGAGTCCGTGAACTGATAGGAGATCATGTCGCAGTCGAAATGCCCGAGCGTCGTCGCCTGGCGGAGGATGAGGTTGGCGCTCACGGCGGCGCCCGGGGCCGCCATGACGCCCCACTTGCACGCGAAGACGCAATCGTCCCTCCACAAGTCGCCGCTCTGCTCGGCCAGGCCGCACGCGAACTTACCGGCAGGGATCTTCCGCAGCCCATTCTTGAGCACGACATCGTAACCGCAAGCCTGATTGATGGCCATGGCGCTGCCGGAGACCGACATCACCGCAGCGAAAGCGAGCGCCAAACGAGCAATCTTCTTCATGAGAAATACCTCCGAGGAATCGAATCTGTGGTGAAGTTTGATGCAGATACCTATCCAGATCGTCACCCAAGGGATTCATGCCCCGGGGCCTGCGCCAGGGGAGCGGTGGCCCGGCGGGCGCGACGCGCGTTGTCGTCGGCCCGTCATGGCCACGCTCCCGGAGGAACCCGCCCCGAGGTCATGACGCGAACAACAGGAGACTATTCTCCCCGCGCGTTCGCGCAAGCACTTTTGACTGGCAGTCTTCCGCTCGAAAACACGACGGAGATAGAACCAGGGAGAATACCGGCACTCCTCGACTATGCTCTCATGCCCTCTGCCTCGAACGCACCCCATGGGCACCCACATCCAGCCGAATCATCACGCACCTGCGCCGCGAGAGGCGCTGTGCGGCGACGGTGCGAAGAGCGGTCCAGGCCGCGTGTGACGGCGGGAGCGCACGCGCGGGCGCGCGAGGAAGGAACACGCGGAATGCGCGCGAACGATCGCGAGCGACTCCCGAGGAGGCTTGTGGGTCCTGACCCCTCATGTGACGCCGCTGAGCACCGCGGAGCCACACGGCGGCGCGGCGCGACGGAGCGCGGCAGTCTCGCGATGATGGGATATCGAGACATCGAGTCGCCGCGGCGGGCCGGGTTCGTCCCGGCCCCCCGGCGGCGCCCGGAGCGGGCGCGCCGCGTCTCGGCTGGACGCGGGCGCGGCGACCCCGGACGCGCGGGGGCGCCGCGCGTCAGCGGAGGGTGACGGCCAGCCGGTACTCGAAGAGGGCCGCGGAGCCCGACGCGCCCGACGCGGCGCGGACGCGGAGGAAGTACGTTCCCGCCGGGAGCGCGTGCGCGCCGGGGTGGCGCGGGGCGTCCCCGGTGCCGTCGACGAGCGAGCAGCGCCCCCGGCCGCCGTCGTCGTCGTCCGCGATGAGCGCGCCCTCGGCGTCGAGCAGCGACAGCCGGCTGTCGATCTCGAGCGACTCGCACGTCTCCGCGCCGCCCTCGACGATCTCGGCGCGGATGGAGCGGCCCTCCGGGAGGTCCACGGCGTAGACGTCGAAGTCGTCGCTCGTCCGCGCGCCGGCGATGAAGACGTCGGAGCCGATGGGCCCGTTCGCCTCGGCGATGGTGCCGTTCGGCTCGCCCTCGGCCCCGGCGGACTCGAGGATCTTCGCCTGGAGGAGGTAGAGCGGGATCGCCGCGCCGCCGTCCCGCGACGCCGCCTCGATATCGTAGTCACCGGCGGGCAGCGCCAGGACGAGCGCCGAGCAGCCGCCGATGCCGCCCGCAACCTCGGCGTCGGAGAGCCCCTCGTCGGTCGCGACGAGCGCCCCCTCGGCGTCCCGCACGCGGAGCGTCGTGGCGATGCCCCCCGCGCAGCCCGCGGCGGTGCCGTCGAAGACCTCGAGGCGCACGACCGAGGCGACAGGCAATCTCATGGGAAAGACGTCCCTGTCGCCCCCGGCGAGGCTCGCCGCGACGAGCGCGTCGCCCGCGATCACGAGCTCGCTCGCCCGCGCCTCCTCGGGGGTGTCGTTCGGCTCGATCTCCGCGGTCACCGCCTCGAGCTGACAGGCGGCGCTGCACCCGTCGCCGCCCGCGGCGTTGCCGTCGTCGCACCCCTCCGGCGCGTCGAGGAGGCCGTCGCCGCAGACCGCGACCCGCTCGCAGCGCGTATCGCAGAGCGCGCCGCCGTCGCACTCCTCCGCGCCCTCCCTCACGCCGTCGCCGCACGAGGCGTCGAGCGAGACGCGCAGCGTGTAGCGCGCCCCAGGCAGCTCGGGGAAGCCGCGGACGCTGACATAGTACGTCCCCGGCGAGAGGCGGCGCGCGGCGGCGCCGCCCGGGGTGGTCGAGTCGATGAGCGAGCAGGCGCCCACGCCGCCGTCGTCGTCGGACGCGAGCACGGTCGCGCCGTCCGCCGCGAGGAGCGCGAGGGCGGTGTCGACGCCGCCGGCGCAGCGGTCGGGGCCGCTCGAGTCGAAGGTCTCGAGCCGGAGGTCGGAGATGGTGGTGAGTTGCACGGCGAAGAGGTCGACGTCGCCCTCCGGCTCGATCGCGCCGGACACGAGCGCTCCCGGCGCCACGGCGCCGTTCGCGTCGGCCTCGGCAGGCGTCGCGTTGGGCTCGATCTCGGCCGTCGCCCCCTCGAGCCGGCAGGCGGCGTCACAGCCGTCCCCGCCGCCCGTATTGCCGTCGTCGCAGACCTCGGGATCGTCGATGAGGCCGTCGCCGCACACCGGGATGCGCTGGCACGCAGGCCCGCACGCGGGGCCGCCGTCGCACTCCTCCAGGCCCTCGACGCGGCCGTCGCCGCAGACGGCCGTCGTCCGCGCGCGCAGCGTGTATCCGCCGATATAGCCGCTGCCGTAGTCCTCGACGCGCACGAGATACGTGCCCGGCGCGGGGATGGCGGCCTGGATGCGCGAGCACGCGTCCTCGCCGCCGTCGTCGTCCTCCGCCATCACGGCGCCTTCCGGCGAGAGGAGCTGCATCACCGTGTCGACGTCGCGGCACGAGCGCGGGCCGCTCGTGTCGAACGTCTCCAGATCGAGGTCGGCCACGCCGGGGACCTCGACGGCGAAATAGTCGATCTCGCCCTGCGGATCGATCGACGCGGTGAACAGCGCGCCCGTCGCGGTCGCCTGCCCCGCGGTCGCCTGCTCCGGCGCGTCGTTCGGCTCGACCTCCGGGAGCGTTCCCTCGAGCTCGCACGCGGCGCTGCAGCCGTCTCCGCTCTCGGCGTCGCCGTCGTCGCACGTCTCGGCGCCGTCGACCACGCCGTCGCCGCACACCTGGATGCGCGCGCACGCCGCGGAGCACCCCTCGCCGCCGTCGCACGCCTCCGCCCCCTCGACCACGCCGTCGCCGCAGAGCGCGGTGAACACGACGAGGAGGTTGTAGCCGGGGATCGTGGCGTCGCTGGAGAACTCCTCGACAGCGACGTAATACGTGCCCGGCTGGAGCTGGGTCGCCCACGGGGCGACGCTCGCGTCGATGAGCGAGCAGGCCTCGGGGCCGCTGTCGTCGTCGCTCGCCAGCACCGTCGCGCCGTCCACGTCGAGCAGCTGAAGGAAGGTGTCGGCCCCCTGGACGCACGCGCTCAGGCTCCCTGGGCTGAACGTGGCGAGCAGGATCTCCGCGACGCTCGGCACCTCGAAGGCGAAGACATCGACGTCGCCGAGCGGCGCGATCGCCCCCGAGACGAGCGCGTTCGGCCGGAGCGCGGCGCGCGCGTCGGCCTCCGCCGCGGTGTCGTTCGGCTCGACCTCGGGGAGCGGGGTGTCCAGCTCGCACGCGGCGCTGCAGCCGTCGCCGCCGACCGTGTTCCCGTCGTCGCAGAGCTCCGGGCCCTCGAGCGCGCCGTCGCCGCACACCGAGGTGTCCAGCGTGAGCGAGAGCGTGTAGTCGAAGGTCGCGGGCTCCGCGGCAGGGGAGATCTGCACGCTGACGAGGTATTCGCCGGGACTCAGCTTCTCCAGCACGAGGTGAGAGCAGTAGTTGCCTTCGTCGATGTCGTCGTGGTCCGCGATCGTCTCGAGCCTGCCGTCGACGACCGTCACGTAGGTGTCGACGCCGAGCGAGCTGCACGTCGTGCCCAGCGGGCCGTCGAGCGTCTCTGCCTCGAGGCGCCCGAGCGCTCCGTCGGGGACGGTCACCGAGAACACGTCCACATCGCCTTCGGGATCGATGAACGCGCGGATCCGGCCGTCCGGCGCGATGGAGAAGGCGTCCTTGGCCGACGCGAAGCCGTCGTTCGGCTCGACCTCGCACCCGGGCTCCACCTGACAGGCGCGCGAGCAGCAATCGCCGTCCTCGTCGCCGCCGTCATCGCACGTCTCCGCGCCGCCCAGCGCGCCGTTGCCGCACCCCGCGGTGCACGCGCTCGGCGACCCGGCGCAGGCGAACCCGGGCTCGATCGCGCAGCCCGGATCGCACCCGTCGCCGGCCGTCCGATTCCCATCGTCGCACGCCTCGGCGGGCGCGCCGACGGCACCGTCGCCGCACACCGCGCCTGGCACGCCGCCCCCGCCGCCGCCGCCGGCCTCGCCGTTTTCGCCGGCCTCGCCGCCGCTGCCGGCCGCGGGCTCATCGATCTTGCTGCGGTCGACGGCGACGAGCAGCTCGCACCCGATCAGGGCCGGAGCCCCCAGGCCGAGAAACAACGGGAGCGCGGTCCTGCGATGGAAAATCATGGAGCTCGGGCCTCGGCTGGGCGCGGTCGCGGACATCACGGCGAGCGCGGCCATCACGTTAGGAGCGCCGCAGGCTCGCCGCGGCGCCGTGGCCGGCAGCAGACCCAAGCCCCACCGTTGCGTCAAGGGACAGCGCGCGCGCCGAGCCTCAATACGTCACGACGACCGTCTTGCGCAGGTATTCGTCGCTGTCGATCTGGGAGAGCATGAAATGCGCGACGTCCTCGCGAGAGATGGTGGGACCAGCAAAGAAGTAACCGCCCATCGGCAGGTGATCGACGCTGGCGCGGTAATCCTTGGTGAGCCGTCCGTCCGTGAGCTTGGGCGGGCGCACGACGGTCCAGGCCACATCGCTCCGGCGGACGGCCTCTTCCATGCGCTGCATGTCGGAATACCGGTTGCGGAGCAGCGGCTTCACGAGGACGCGGAACCACAGCGCGCTCTGCTGATCCTCGCCGACGCCCGCCGAGGTGACGGCGATCAGGCGGCGGACGCGGTGCTCCTTCATCGCGCGGAGGACGTTGGCGACGCCCTCGGAGTAGACGCGCGTCGGGCCCAGGCCGCGCGACCCGACGGCGGAGAGGACCGCGTCGTGGCCGGACACGGCGCGCGACACCTGCTCGGCATCCATGATGTCGCCCCGGAGCGCGCGCAGCCGCTCGTGGTGCGGGACAGGGATGCTGGCCGGCGTGCGCGCGAATGCGGAGACCTCGTGGCCAGCCTCCAGGGCCTGACGGACCAACGCGGCGCCCGTACCCCCCGTCGCCCCCAAGATCAGCAGTCTGCTCATGAACCGCCAGCCTACCCGGTCTGCCGCGGCGGGTTCAATACGCGCGACTCATCCTTACGCTCCTTACGCGCCTTACGCGCCTTACGCATGCCCCCCGAATCTCGTTCTGCGTTATGGAGCGAGGCGCGCGCGCCGCCCTGGGCGGGATGCCGGCCTCATCCGTCGAGCGCCGCTCGGGATCGTCCGGGCGAGCGGCGCGCCGCCCGTCAGGCGCCGAGCCGTAGCCCCACGACCACGCCGTGGTGATCCGAGCCGGAGAACGGCGCCCGCTCGCAGCGCGTGATCGTCCACCCCTCCCCCGGTTGGACGAAGACGTAGTCGATGCGGCGCAGCGGGAGGCCCGCCGGCCAGGTGCCGCCCGGCTTGCCGGGGTGCGTCTGCGACCACGCGTCGAGCCAAGAGCCCTCTCCGGCGCTCGCCTGGAGGTAACAGACCGCCTCCTCGCTCGGGAGCGCGTTGAAGTCGCCCATCAGCACGGCGCCGAGGCTCTTCGACTTCTCGCGCTCGCGCGCGGCGAAGCTCACGAGCTCGCGCACGGTGCGCGCCCGCGCGCGCTTCGACAGCGAGAGGTGCGTGACGAGCACGTCGATCACCGCGCCCGCGCGCCGGATCGCGGCGCGCAGGACGACGCGCTGGCTGTCGCGCTCGAACGGGTCGTCGCGGTCGAGCGTGAGCGCCTCCACGGAGTGATCGAGCACCTCGATGTCGTCCCGGCAGAGCAGCGCGACCCCCTCGCACTCGCCGCCCGCGGCGACCCGGCCCGGCGCGAACCAGGCCCGGTATCCGCCGACGAGCCGCGAGAGCTCGCCGGCCTGGCCGAGGTCGCCGCTCGCGCCCTGCGCGTGCACCTCCTGGAGCCCGATGAGGCAGGGGCGCAGATCGCCGATGAGCCGGGCCAGCATCGCCCGGCGCCGCTCCCAGAGGGCGACTCCCCCCCAGATGTTCTGGGTCAAGATGACGAGGTCGCGATCCTGGCTCAAATGCCTCCTCCTCGGGCGTCAGTCCGGGGATGTCTTAACCAGCTTGTCGAGGAGGCTCAAGGCCCCGTGAGCGAGCCAGTCCGCGGCCTTGGCCTGGAGCGACCGCTCCGCGAGCGTGCCCCGGGTCACCGGCCGCGAGGCCTCCCTGTCCCTCGAGAACAGGTCCGCCACCTGCGCGACGAACGCCGGATCGAACACGAAGAGATTCACCTCGTTGACGGCGCTCAGGCTGCTCGGGTTCGCGTTGAACGTGCCTATCGTGCACCAGTCGTCGTCGATGAGCGCGAATTTCGAGTGCATGACGTCCCGCTGGTACTCGAAGAGCTTGAAGCCCCGATCGAGCCACGCGGCGTGCTCGGCGCGCGCGGCGCGCTGGATGATGGGCAGATCGGTCTCGCCGGGGAGGATGATCTGGACGTCGACGCCGCGCGAGGCCGCGTCGACGAGATCCTTGAGCATCCCGGCGGGCGGGAAGAAATAGGCGTTCTCGATCCAGACGCGCTCCCTCGCCCGCCGGATCGCCGCGCGGTAGCGGCCGTAGACCCGCGCGTTGTCGTCCGGCGTGTCCGCGACGAGCTCGAGATCCGGGTACTTGCGCCCGGTCGCGTAGTCGCGCAGCCCCTCGGAGCCGCCGTCGGCCTCGCGCCAGCGCTGCTCGAAGAGGAAGGCGAAATCGTCGACGCAGGGGCCCTCGAGGCGCATACAGACGTCGTGCCACCCCTTGCCGCCGCGCCGCTCGGGGAGCCACTCGTCTCCCCACGCGGCGCCGCCGGTGTAGGCGAGCTCGTCGATCACGATGACGCGCGAGTGATCCCGCGGCAGGAGCCCGCCGCGGCCGAGGCTGGACGCCATCGGGCGGTAGGCGCGGACCTCGATGTCGCGGCGCCGGAGCTCGTCGAAGAACGGGGCGTCGGTCTCGTGCGAGCCGAGCGGATCGTAGAGGAGCCGCGCGCGCGCGCCGCGCGCCGCCGCCCGCCCCATGACGTCCGCGAACGAGCCCCCGAGCAGGTCGTCGCGGTAGATGTACGTCTCGATGTCGACGCGCCGCTCGGCGCGCTCGACGTCGCGGAAGATCGAGCCCAGCACCGCCTCCATGCCCGGCAGGAGGGTGAGCGCGTGCTGCGCCGTCAAGATGGGGCGAATGGGCTTCGACGCGCCGCCGCGGTCCGAGGGCGGCTCGCCCGGCACGGGCGAGCTGCGGCCGTCGCCGACGGGGCTCAGCAACCGGCGGTCACGGGAGATCATCGGCGGAGTGTGGAGGATGCGCGGGAGAAGGCGAGCGTTACCGGGCGCGCCGGCGCTGCGCCGCGCGCGGCGGGCGGGCGCGCTCGCTCACTTGAGGGAGAGCGGGCCCTCGCCGGCCTCGGCGCCGCCCTTCATCTCGTGCGTGTTGGGATCGTACTTCGAGGTGCACTTGGCCATCACGAGGCTCGCCTCGAAGTTGCCGTCCTGCTGGAGCGTGCCCTCGACGGTCACCTGGACGCCGCCGCCCTTCACGTCGCGGAAGGTGTCGGGGATGACGCACTGGGCGTAGCGCACGGGCAGCGACGCCTGCGTGCCGTGGATCTCGAAGCGGTACTCGCAGGGGGTGTCGCGCTTGGCCAGCGTGCCGGGCACGAGCTCGCCCTCGACGCGGACCTTGCGGCCGGCGAGCTTCTCCTTGGCGGCGAGCAGCTGATCGACCGGCGTCGCGTAGACGGCCGCTTCCTTGAAGCCGACGAGGAACAGCGCGACGAGCGCGCCGACCATGACGAGCAGCGTCGCGAGCAGGCCGAGGCTGCGCGACGGGCGCTTCGTCGGCGGGCTCGCCGCGGCCGGCTTCACCACCGCGGGCGTGTCCTGCTGCTCTACGAGAGACAGCGCGTGGGCCAACTCTTCATCCAGCTTCTTGCTCATCGTGGAACCCTTCAGGCACAGGCTAGCCCGCGCTCCACGGCCGGTCGAGCGCCACCTGCACGCCCCGGCGACCGGCCGGCCGCATCCCGAGGGTTCGGACAGCCCTACCGGACTTGTCCCTCGCGAGCGTACTGCACGAACCGGCGCGCCTGCTCGCGGACCGTCGAGACGCTCGCGGCGTCGTCGGTCGTGAAGAGCACGCGGAGCCCGTCCGCCGCCTCGACGACCCTGCCGCGCGCGCCCGCCCGGGCCATGTCGAACAGGCGGCAGCGCGCCTCGCCCTCCCCCGGCGGCGGCTGCTCCTCCTGGTCGAGCGCGGCGAGGTGCGCGTCGAGCCGGCGGGCGAGCCGCTCGAGCGACGTCGCGGTGGCGCCGGGGACCGGCGTCAGCACGATCTGCACGCCGCCCGGGATGTCCTGCGCGCTGACGCTCGTCGACGCGGCGATCTCCTCGCAGAGCTCGCGCTCGCCGCGGTCGCCCGGCGCGCCCTGGCCCTGCCGGTCGCCCGGCGCGCCCTGGCCCATCCGGCCCTGCTCCGCGGGGCTCCGCCCGAACTCGCTCGAGTCCGAGGGCAGCGGCCCGTGCCCGTGCCCGTGCCCGGCGCCCGGCGGCTGTCCGTCGGGTGCGTAGGGCATCTCGGACTCGAACGTCGGCGTCCTGCCGATCGGCTGGGCCGGCCGCCGCTCGCCGCCGCACCCGGAGACGAGCGCGAGGAGCGCGGCGGCGCCCAGAGTTACGTGCATGCGGTGAATCGACGCGTTCATGGAGGCCTCCTGGCGTTTCTCCGCCCTGCCGGGCTGCAGCCGCCGTGCCCGCGGGCGCGTGCCCCGCGACGATCGCGGCCCGTACAGAGCGGCACCGCGGTGCACGCTCTGGCGTGCGCGCGGTCGCGTGCGCGGTCGCGTGCCCCAGGCTCGCCCGAGGCAGCGCGCCTGCGACCTCAGGGGCCGTTCATGGCCGCCTCGATGGCGGGGAGGAACATGGAGCGGGGGAACGCCGCGCGGAACCGCTCGGCTCGCGCGCCGGCGTCGGCGCGCCGCCCGGCCTGGACGAGGGCCTGGATGGCCAGCGCCTCGCGCTGCTGCGCTCTCGGGCTGCGCGGGTAATTCCGCTCGTGCAGGGCCAGCACGTAGAGCGCCTCCATCGCTTTCCCTTCGCTGAGCGCGAGGCCGACGCTGCTGAGCAAGGCGCTCTCCTCCGTCGTGCCGTGCGTCGTGTCGTGCTCGCTGGGCGGAGCCGCCTTGCGGGCGGGGGCGCGTGACGGCGCCGCGGCGGCCACGTCCACGCCCACCGGAGGCCCGGCGTTCACGACGGCGTCGGCCACGGCGAGCCCGCCCGCGGCGCGCCCGTCGCGCCCGGCCCCGGCGCGCTCGGCTCGCTCGGGAGCGGCGCCTTCGACCTCGGCGCGGACGAGCATCACCGGCGGCGCGAGCGCGGCGTAGAGCACGCCCGCGCCCACCCCGGCTCCTCCGAGGAACAGCGCCGCGCCCGCCTTGATGAGCCTGGATCGCGCCATCGTGACGACCGGCGGCGCGCGTTTCTCCCCGGTGCCGGCGGCCGCCACCGGATTCCCGGGACGGCGCCGGTGGGGCGAGGAGGCGCGGGCATCGGGCTGTGCTGCGGGGCTGCCGGAGAGGCCGTCCGTACCGCGGGCCACCGCTCCGGTCGAGGCGAGCGACCGCTGGAGCCGCGCCCACAGCGGTCGGGCGACCTCCTGCGAAAGATCGAACCGGACCCTGCCCACATCGAGCAGCACGGGTCTGTCGGCCAGCGCGAACGGCACCAGGGCGAAGCGCAGGCCACGAAGGCCGAGCGCATCCGGGTCGCGCGCGGAGAGCCGTTTCACCGCGGCCGTGAACTCGTTGCGGGCGCGTCTCAGCCGGTCCCACGCGGTGTTCACGGGGATCTGGAGGGCCTGCGCGATCTCGCGCATGTCGCTTCCCTCGAGGTCGTAAAGCACGAACACCGCTCGTCGTTCCAGCTCGATGCGCTGGATGAGCTCGCGGACGATGCGCTGCGTCTCGGCCTGCGCGACCCGGCGCTCCGCGTCGAGCCCGGGGTCCGCGAGCTCGACGGGCTTGGCGTCGTCGAGCGCGAGCAGCTCCCGGTGGTTCCGGGCGAGCTGCCGGTGGCGAAGGGCGACATGCGCGCTGATGCCCGCGACCCACGGTTTGAGCGACAGGCGAGGATCGTGATCGTCGAGGCGCCGGTGAACGACGAGAAACACCTCGTGCGCGACATCGTGGAGATCGCGAGACGCAACGCCGAGCCGCCAGAGCACCGCGAGGACGTAGGGAAGCAAGGTCTGGTAGACTTCCTCGAACGAGGGCCGCGGGGATGACCCGATGGCAGGCGCAGGCTCCCGATCGGGTTCGACAGCGGGCGCTGGGTCGGGCGCAGGCGCCATCTCGGGGGTGGGCGCAGGCGTCGCCTCCGGGGCGGGCGCAGGCGCCGCCTCCGGGGCAGGCGCTGGCGTCATCTCGGGGGCGGGCGCAGGCGCAGACCCCGGATCGGGCGCTGGAGGGGGCGCTGGGCGTGCTCGGGGTTCTTTCATGGATGGGTAATCCGGCGAGGCTGCCCGGTTCGTTGCGAAATCGTACATGGCTCGACGCGACCGGCCGAGCGGGTACCGAGCGGAGGCCTCACTGCGGCGCCGGCGTCACCGAACGGCGGCCCGGTGAGGCGAGCCGCTTGGCCAGCGCCCTCCTGGCGCAACGGAGCCGGCTGGCGGCGGAATTTGGGTTCATGCCGCGCGCTCGTGCCCAGGCGGCGAGGCTCAGGGGCCCGGCCGCCGCGAGGAGGACCTCGCGATGGCCCACGGGGAGCGCGGCGACCTCGCGGAGCGCGGCGCGGGCGAGGAGCTCTCCCTCGATCTGGACGGGCGCCTGGCCGGCGGGCGCGCGGGGCGCGCCGCGCAGGATCTCGCGGCGGACGCAGGCGCGCTCCCGGTAATGGGACACCTGGCGCCAGACGACGCCGTGCAACCATGCGCGCAGCGCGGCGCGCGGGCACCGCGACGGGTCCGGGCGGTACCTGCGCGCTCGGATGGCTTTCCAGGCGCCGAGGAGCACCGTCTGGAGGAGATCCTCCAGGTCGCGGGCGGGAACGTGGAGGGCGCGGAGCAGGAGGGCGACGAACGGCCGCTCGGCCCAGAGGGCCTCGATCGAGGGCGAGACGGCCGGGGGGCGCGCCTCTTTCGAGGCGCGGCGTGCGCGGCGGCGTGCCCGGGAGCCCGGCGCGTCGGAGGACAGGCGGCGCCCCTCCCGCCGGGAAGGGATTGGCAACGGGGTCTTCATCGGGGCGGTTTCCGGAACTGCCCCGCTCCTCGTTGAACAATCGACGGGCCCGCGTACCCATGGGCGCCCGGAGGCTCGCCGGCGGCCGGCGTGCAACGGGCGCAGATCGGCCCGTCATGAAGGGCGACGCGGGCTGTCGCCTGGCGAAAAAAGAGAGAGAGAAAAATATCTCGCTCCTGGCAATGCATCGAACCGGAGGTGATCTGCGCGGGTTGGTCTGGCGGCGCCCTGGGGTCCTCTGGTAACGTGGCCGCCCTTACCGCGGCGCGATCTCGACGGCGCCGCTGATCACCGAGGGAGAGGCGATGGGAACGCGGGAGCGGCGTTGGGAGCGTGGGTTCGCGGCGATCTGCTGTGCGAGCGCGCTCGGGGTCGCGGCCGGCGGATGCGGGACGCCGACGTCGTACGTGTGCCCGTATGATGAGGACCAGGGACCCAAGGGAACGCCTTGCGAGGTGCTCGAGCCCCCCGACGCCGGCGGCGATGGCGGATGCGGCGGCGGCGGCAGCGGCGGTGGTGGTGGCGACGACTGCGCGGCCGAGGACGACACGGACGTCTCCATCACGCCCGATCTCGGCGGCCTGGACCCGACTTCGGATCTCTGCGCAGGGCAGTGCGTGCCGAAGGAGCCGTTCGGGTGGTCCGAGCCGGGGCTCCTCTGGATCGGCTCCCCCGACAACGTGCCGAGCTGCCCTGCGACCGCGCCGATCGTCGGCTACGAGGGCTACGCGGATTTCGCGCCTCCAGCCCCGCGCCAGTGCCCCGTCTGCGCGTGCGACCCGCCGGAAGCCAGGTGCGAGGTGCCCGTGGAATGGAACGCCTACGCCAGCTTCCCGTGTGGCGGCCCCGAGGCTCCCGCGACCTCGTTCGCCGCGCCGGAGGGGTGGGACGGGTCCTGCACCTCGGTGAATGCGGTCGAGGCCGGACGGACCTGCGATGGCGCCCCGTGCGTGCAGTCGCTCGCGATCCAGGCGCCTCGCGTGGTCTCCGCAGGTTGCGCGCCGAGGGTCGCGGGAGCGCCGGAGAACCCCGACGAGCCCGCGACGGCTGGAAGCTTCGCGATCGCCGCCCTCGGGTGCACGGGAAACGCGTCCCCTCCGTGCGCGGATCCGGGCATGACCTGCACGCCATCGCCGCCGATCGGCGACGCCGCGCCGCCGGAGGGGTTTCTCACGTGCATCCACCACGAGGGAGAGCATGAGTGCCCCGCCACGTACCCGGACCGGCACGTCTTCTACGCCGGCGTGGAGGACACCCGCGGCTGCGCGCCTTGCGGCTGCACCGACCCCGCCGGAGCGACCTGCAGCGTCCTGGCCTCCGCGTTCAGCGATGCGGCGTGCTCGGAGCTCGTCGCGGGCCAGGTGCTCACCGCCGACGCCCCCGGCTGCGGAACGATCGCTTCCGGCATGGCGCTCGGAAGCAAGTCGGTGAGCGTCATCAGCCTCGATCCAGGACGATGCGAGCCGTTCGGCGGCGAGCCGGTCGGCAACCTCGCGCCGATCGCGGCGGCGACGTTCTGCTGCCATCGCACCAGCGCTGTACCGGCCTGAATCGGCGGCTCGTTCCGGGCGCAGCGGCGGCGTCGCGAGAGGGTGGCAGGCCGCGAGGGGCGCCCCCGCGACCCCAGCGCGCGCTCGCTGCCGCCCCATGGGAATCGCTCCCGCGGGCGCGTCCGATGCTTCGCGAAACCGCACGAAGGTTCAGAAGAAAGCGATCAGACGGAGCGCCACCGCCTCCGACACGGGCGCCGCCTTCCACCCTGCTCCCTGGAGCAAGCGATAGGACGGCCGTAGCGTGTTGATCGAGAGGTCGCCGCTGAGCTGCCCGGCGAGGCGGGCCGAGAGCGGCACCTCCAGCCCCGCGCGAAGCCCGAGCGCTGCGTAGGGCAGCGCGAACTCCCTGCCGGTGCTCTCGCGGACGTGCCACACGCCGCCGGCCGTGGCGAGGGCGCAGCCGAAGAACCAGTCCGCGTGACCGCAGGGAACGAGCGAGCCGCTCAGCGCCGAGATGGTCCAGCCGCGGTAGGGCTGGCCGTCGATCGGAAGATCCCCGCGGGCCTCCAGCGAGAGCGAGAACCCCTCCCAGCGGGCTCCGGCGAACCCCGAGAACCCGACCGCCACCGACGGCGCCACGCCGGCGGCGAGCAGCGCCCCGGCGCCCAGCTGAAGGCGCGGGCGAGCCGGCGGCGGCCTCGGGCGCGGATCGGGTCGGGCCGGCGCAGCCGCCGGGTGGGGCGGTTTCGAGGCCGGCGCCTTGGGCGGCGTGTCCGGCGAGGCGGGTGGAGCGGCGTTTCCCGGCGCGGACGGGGGCGGCGGCGCTGAGGGCGGCGAGGCGGGAGCGCTCCGCGGTGGAGGCCCCGATGGCAGCAGCGGGCGCATGACGACGCCCAGGGAGAGGCCGATGTCCTCGACGAGCATGCCGCAGATCGGGCTCGAGAGCGCCTGGCGGCCCATCTCCCGGCCGTCGCGGTCATGAAGCGCGATCTCTCCCTGGAACGCCGCCCCCCTGCGCTGGATGACCACCTCGATGTGCCACGCGCCGTCGCGCACGAACGGGTCGACCCCGCCGAGCTGGGTCGCGACGATCTGCCGGAGGCTCGGCTCCTCGGGGCACCCGTCGGTGCCGGGTCCCCTCGTGTAGGACAGGCGCGCACCGCGCGGCGCGCCCTGCGCGAGCGCCACGGGTGCCGCCAGGAAGAGCGATGCGGCGAGCGGCAGCGCGGCGCGGTTCATCCTCCGGATCCGTGTGCGGGCGAGGAGCGGGCCGGACATGAGCGGAGCTGCCTCATCCGTACTATTTCCCGGGATGTCCCCCGGCTCATTGCAAAATCGTGCGTCGGAGCCGAAAAAAGATGCCCGAGGTTGACCGGGGACGCTGGCGCGCGTCCCCCCACGCGCCGCTGCATGCTGGCGCGGGTCCCCCCACGCGCCGCTGCATGCTGGCGCGGGTCCCCCCACGCGCCGCTGCATGCTGGCGCGGGTCCCCCCACGCGCCGCTGCATGCTGGCGCGGGTCCCCCCACGCGCCGCTGCATGCTGGCGCGGGTCCCCCCACGCGCCGCTGCATGCTGGCGCGGGTCCCCCCACGCGCCGCTGCATGCTGGCGCGGGTCCCCCCACGCGCCGCTGCATGCTGGCGCGGGTCCCCCCACGCGCCGCTGCATGCTGGCGCGGGTCCCCCCACGCGCCGCTGCATGCTGGCGCGGGTCCCCCCACGCGCCGCTGCATGCTGGCGCGGGTCCCCCCACGCGCCGCTGCATGCTGGCGCGGGTCCCCCCACGCGCCGCTGCATGCTGGCGCGCGTCCCCCCACGCGCCGCTGCATGCTGGCGCGCGTCCCCCCACGCGCCGCGGGGTGGAATCAGGCGCCGCTGGCCTTCCGGACGCCCGAGGCGCGGGGCTCCGTACCTCATCCGGCAGTGCCGCAGTCGTCGAGGGGTGAGGGGCGCGTGTGCGTTCGTGACGCAATTGGTCGGCGATCTGTAATGCACTAGCACCGCGTGACGGACGTCCGCACTTTCATGGACGAGCGGACGGTCGTGACGCGCGGATTTTTGCTCATGCAGATCCAGCGGAGCTTGCCCGATGCCTGCGCGACGCACAGGCTAGCGTGTCAAGGGAAACGACGGTGACCGATCTTGACCATCCAATGGCTTGCTTTAGGAAGCCCACGAAATGCTCGCGCCTCTGGTCCACGCGTACGGCGTATTCCTCCTGGCCCTTGTCTCACCAGGGCCAGATTTCGCCATCACCATCAAAAACAGTCTTACCCGTGGGCGAAGAGCCGGACTGCTTTGTGCCGCGGGCGTGACACTGGCAAACTCACTGCACATCCTCGTCGCGAATTTCGGGGTGGGGGCCGTCATCGCGAGTTCTCCTCATGTTTACACTGCCCTGGTGTGGGCGGCGGCCGTTTATCTGGGCTATCTGGGGATCCGCCTCCTGCTCTCCAAGAGGACCGCACCGCCTTCTGGCCCGCATCAGGACCCGCCTTGCAAGGAGAGCGCGCTGCGCTCCCCGCTGTTCGAAGGCTTCCTGGTCAATGTGCTCAACGCGAAGGCGATCCTGTTCTGGGTCAGCTTCTTCGCCCTGGTGCTCCGAGACGCGCTGCCCGCGCCTGTCCGCGCAAGCCTCGTCGCTGCGATGATTCTGACGCTCCTCGGCTGGTTCTCCTTCGTCGCTCAGGTGCTCTCTCGGCCGCAGGCCCGAAGATTTTTCTTCGAGCACGAGCTCGGCTTCAATCGCCTCATGGGGCTGCTGCTGATCGCGCTGGCTATCCGGGTGGGCGCGACGGCGTGAGGAACCGTTCGATCTTTCGGATCCTCATCTCGACGTCCTCGATACACTTCGCGATTTCTCGCCGATAGTCGAGGCGCCAGGCTTCCTCGGTGATGCGGTGCCCTACCCGCCAGAACACCACGTAGCTCATGAGCACAGACAGTTCGCGCTTGATGTCGAGGATATCAGGCACGAACGCCGGCTCGGCCAGGCTGAGCAACATCCGACATCCAATCGAGTACAAATGGGAAAAATTCTGTTGCACGACGTGACGCTCAGCGTCCAGGTAGAAGAGCTCCGCCGCGTTCTCGATGATGGGCCTGGAGTCCACGTAGGCGATACAACGGTCGGCCAGGCCACGAAGCTCTTCGAGCTCGGCGCAAAACAGGCGCCCTCCGTCGATCTCATCCTCTTTTCTCCATCCTTCAGCGAGGCGATAGCCGAGCCCGCGAACATTGCGGATCACCTGCAACGCCAAGCCAGCGCGCAGCAGATCCTGCCGAGCCCCATGCACGATCTTATGGATCGTTCGTTCGAGGCTCGCAGGAGATCCGACGGGATAGACCGCCCGAAAATGAGCAAAGATCGCCTCCAGCGAGGCCGTTTCAGGGTGGAGGCTCGCGACGAACTGGATGAGCTCGCCGTGCAGCACGCTCTTGAAGCGGTGCTCGAGCCCGTCGATCCAAAATACGACATCACCGGCCACCAGACGGAGCTGCCGGGCGCCATCAGGGCACGACAGCTCCACGACCCCACGCCGCAAGCCTCGGTCCGTCGAGCGGCTCATGTTCAGGGATCAGGGAGGTAGCGCGTCATAAGCGACGCGAACACGGTTCCCTTTCCTCTTGATGCCCAGGACTCGTATGACGGAGATCTCGTAGAGAGCTCGCACGTGGGTTCCGCCGCAAGGTATCGGAGGGAAGTCCCCGATCTGGATCGCTCGCGAGCTGTACGGATCACCCGTCACCTTGACCTCGATGGGTTTCGAGAGGAGCTCTCCCAGGCGTCTCGAGAGCTCTGCGGCGAGCCCATCAAAGCTGGAGGGTTCCGCCTGGCCCTCGAACTCGACGCGCGCTTCTCCTGGCCACTGATGACCGGCCACGGCGGTCAATCCATGCTGAAGACTTTCCACCAACCCGGCGATCAGGTGTCCGGACGAATGGTAGACCGAATTCAGCCTCCGCCAGGCGTAGTCGACTGCAAAGCCGTAGGTTCCTCCGACGGACAGGCCCGCGAGCGAGTCCACGAAGTGGTCCACCATGCCGCCATTGTGAGCCACGTGCAGCACGCGCGCCGGACCAATGGTCCCGCGATCGGACTTTTGACCGCCTCCCTGAGGGTGGAACCAGGTCTCAGCCACTCGGACGACGGCGCTCTCACCTGCGATGAGCTCGGTCACGACAACACTCCCTGTCGCATCGGCCCGCTCCAGATATACCTTCTTTGTGATAGACTCCATCTCCCGCCTAGCTCCACATCATCAACGTCTGGTTGACGCCCTCGCTTGCCACGAAGCAAGACCAGGTAACGCGCTCGCCCTGGCGGGATTTCTCGACCGCATGGACGAGGTTCGAGTTGAACAGGATCAGCTCTCCCGTCCTGGGAGAGATGCGGATGGGATCGTGTGCCAACATCGCTCCATGAACCCCGTAGCTTCCTTGGATTCCCGCCCACTCGTACTCCTCGCGGGTCAGCGTCATCGGCCAGATCAGCAAGTCACCACCGCCCTGAGGCATCTTGAGGTAGATGTTCGCCGCGAATTGCCCCTCGATCCGTTCAGCTTCCTCGACCCCTGGCGCGTCCCAGGCGAGGACGTCTTGGTGCGGTTCGGCGCCCACACCTGCGCCGAAGAAGCGGGCCAACCCGACGAACATCTTCTTTCCTTGCAGGGTTCCAAGCCTCGATCCGCTCGGCCAGGTCTCGTCAAGGACGAGGCGAAGCTTATCGATCGGGCTGAGGTACGGCTCGCAGCAGGATCGCATTTCATGAATCCATTCGACGGCCCTGGCGTAGTAAATCTTCCGCAGCTGCGCCGACGCAACAGACTCAAAGAACGCTTGACCGACGCGGGCGATCTCAGGCGCGTTCACATAGTTCCCATACATATCAGACTTTCGCATCCGGGCAGCAATCTGGACACACAACTCCTCCGGATAGAAGCTCGGAACGCGCAGCGCAACGACCTCGCCACCCATCAACGCGACCAGCCCTTCTTGGTTCAGCAGATTCGAAACCATTACCGCGGGTTTCATGTGCTCCCCCCAGTCCTGTTTTCTGCGCCCGACGTCAGCGTCGGCGTGGGATATTGTAAACAGGAGCCAGGTAAAACTCTCTTCCCGCAACGTTCCGGGCGAGGTCACCACAAGGAGCTGGAACGGAGCCAGACGTTCGATTCACCGCCAGAGCTCGTCCGGCACCGCTGGCGCGCGGGCGCTCGCTCCACCGAGCGCGTACCATCTGAGCGGCTGGGCATCCGAGCCCGGCACGGAGCCCCACAGCGCTCTGGGATGGGACTCGGAGATCGGGTGCTTCGGAGGGTGAACCCGCGCTTGTTCCGTTCTCACGGCTTCGAGTTCCAGGTGTTCCTGACCCACGATCCAGCTGACGGCCCACAATCGCGGCTCGCGATCTGCCATCGGTGCACCTCGCCTCTCATGGCGTCCTCTCTGCCATTTCCGGACCAACCGCGAGCGTGCGGCCGGTACCCGCGCTGGCGCGCCGTAGGCGCAGGCGAGGAGCGGTCATCGCCACGCGCCCCGTGGTGGCGAGTGGCCGCGGTCGAGCCGGTCGATGTCGTGGCGTACGACGTCGGCGGCGGCGGGGCGTCGGCAGCGTGAATCCGGATCGTCAGGTCGTAGACAGCGAGGGCCTCGCGGCCGCGTGCAAGGCCTCGACGAGGCCGGCAAGAGGCTGATTCCTGTTGAAGTTCGATAGGCTCGGTGCTCTACGCTCGGCCGCCGCCCGGTCAGCCACGCGGACAAGGAGACCCGAGCGCGCGAAGCATGCGACGTCCCCGATCGCCCCTCTCCCTCCTCGCTGCCCTGCTCGTGCCGTTCGCCTGCGGCGCGGGCGCGTGCTCCGGCCGCCCGATGACCGCGGCGCCCGCGCCCGCCGGCACGGCGGCGCGCGCCCCCGCCCGCGGGCCGGCCGCCTCCCCGACGGCCCCGCCGCCGGCCGACGCCGCGGAGGCGGCCGACGCCGCGGCGCAACCCGGGCGCACCCCGCTCGGCGCGCCGCAGCTCGATCCGCTCGCGTTCACCGTCGAGCCGTCGCTCGACGGCCGCTCGGTCGTGTTCCTCTCCAAGACGTCGTCGGACCGGTTCGGCTGGGTCAGGCGCCTCGACGCCGCGACCGGCGAGCTCGGGCCGCCGCTCCTGCTCGTCGACGAGGACCTCGCCGGCGCCCTCTCCTCGCCCAGCGGGAGCACGACGCTGCTCACCTCGCAGGACGGCGAGCTCTGCGCGACGTCGTTCCTCCCCGGCGAGGCCTCGGCCGCGTCCCGCGCGTGCGCGAGGGCCCGCGCGCACGCGGCGGCGGCCGTGGGCGAGCGCGTCGCGCTGCTCGAGCTCGAGCTCGCCGATCCCGCGAAGCGCGACGTGGCCGCGAAGGCGCAGCGCGCGGCGCGCGAGCGCGGTGCCGCGGCGAAGCCCGCCCGCAAGGCGCCCGCCCGCAAGGCGCCCGCGGCGAGGCGGCCCGAGAAGGCGTCCGGCGGCCGCGGCGCCCCGGCCGACAAGAAGAAGCGCGCCGCGGATCGCGGGCGCGAAGGCCGGCCCAGGAAGGCCCCGCGCGCGGCGCCCCGGCCGAAGCGGCCGGATCCGCTGCCCGAGGTCGAGGTGCGGATCCGCTGGTTCTCGCCGGCCGAGGGGATCGCCGCCACGTCGTCCCCCACCGGGCTGCGGTTCCGGCCGCCGCTCGACGGCATGGGGCTCATCGACGCCGCCGGGAGGCCCGGCGCGATCGACCTCCTCTACTACGCGGCGAGCGCGAAGAAGACGAGCACGTCATGGCTCGGGAGCGCGCAGATCGCCTTCGCGTCGCTCGGCGAGGACGGCAAGCTCGACGCGAGCCGGCGCGCCGTCGTGGCCGAGGGGGATCTCGACTACGGCGCGCTGCGCGGCCACCTGGATCCGCGCCTCGCGACCGCGAGCGCGGGCGCGGTGGCCGTCGACGTCACCGGCCGCAACGGCGCCTGCCAGGCGACGCGCGTCGCGCCCTCGCTCCAGCGGCTCCCGGCCGGCGCCGCTCCCAGGGCGGTCTGCGCCGTGGATCCGGCGCGCCTCGCGGACCCGACGCCGCTCGCGCCGGCCGAGATCGGCGCGCTCGAGCGCATCGCCGCGAGCGGCGCCCGCCGCGCCGCGGGGCAGCCGGCGTACGATCCGGGGCTCGCCGTGTGGGCGGGGGATCGCGCCTACTTCCAGACGGTCGCCGGCGAGCTCTTCTCGGCCTCGCGCGCCGACGGGCAGCCGCGCCGCGAGCCGGACCCGTTCCCGGCGCGGCGCGCGCGCCTCGCGTGGGGCGCGTTCGCGGCGGACGGCGAGGGGCTCGCCTTCGCCGCGGGGCAGCTCCACCGGCTCGACGCGCGCGGCCTGATCTCCGCGTCGGCCGCGCCGGCGGGCCTCGGCGCCGCGCCGCCCGGGGGCGCGCCGGGCGCGCCGATCGACGAGCCGGAGCGCCCCGCCGACCGGCGGCGCGCCGCGCGCATCGGGGCGTCCTGGTGGCTCGCGAGGACCGACGTGGTGCGGCTCGCGCCCGAGCCGCTCGTCGTGCCCGCGCTGCGGGGGCGCGCCCACGAGGGCGGCGCGGCGCTCGTCGGCGGCCCCGAGCGGGGGCTCTTCCTCGAGGTGCTCGGCGACCGGCTCCAGATCACCGGGGTCGACGCCTCGGGCGCGCTCACCGCGCCGGGCGCGCAGGCCGCGCTCGCGCGCGTCGACCCGCGGGCGCCCCACGCGGCCGCGGCTCCGCGCCCGCCGTGGCGATCGCCTCGCCGGTGCGCGCGGGGTTCGACGCGTGCGAGCGCCGGGGCGGCGGGGCCCTCGTCGCCGGCGTGAGCGCCGGCGATCCGCGCAAGGTCGTGGCGCTCTCGATCGACGCGCTCGGCCGGCCCGGCCCCGCGCGCGAGACGTCGCTGCCGCTCGCCGAGGGCGACCTCACGGTGCGGCTCGTCGCCCTGCCCGAGGGAGGCGCGCTGCTCAGCGACGCGGCCCGGAGCCACGTGGTCTGGCTGGACGACGACGGCGCGGAGCTCGCGTCGCAGCCGTGGCCCGCGGACGACACCGGCGCGCTCTGCGTCGACGGGCACCCGGCGCGGCGCGCGGTCCCGACGCCCTCGCCGGGCGCCTTCGTGACCGTCCCGGAGCTCGCGGCCCCCGGCGCCTGCGTGGTGGGCGACGTCGTCTGGGCGGCCGACGGCAGCCTGCGGTGGTTCGGGAGCGCGGCGCGCGGGCTCGACGCGCAGGCCGAGGCGGGCGTCGCGCGCCCCGCGCTGCCGGCGGCCGCGGTCGCGGCGGCGCGCCCGGCCGCGGGGGCGCCGGCGGAGGCGCCCGCCCCCGCGCTGCCGGCCGCGCCCGCGTGCCCCTCGGACATGGTCGCGATCGAGGGCGGCCGCTTCTGCATCGATCGCTTCGAGGGGATGCTCGTCGACGGCGCCACCGGGCAGGCGCTCTCGCCCGACTACCCGTCGACCCCGAACCTCCTCGAGATCACGCTCGCCGAGTGGTCGACCGGCCGGCGGCGGATCGGCGACGTCCACGCCCGCGCCTTCCCGCTGCCGCTGCTCCCTGGTTGGCAGCGCGGCCGGGCGACCGCCGCCCTCGCCCGCTCCCGGTCCGGGGTGCGGCCGAGCGGCTACGTGACCGGGCTCGTCGCCGAGAGCGCCTGCGCGGCCGCGGGCAAGCGGCTCTGCTCGGTCGACGAGTTCGTCACGGCGTGCCGCGGCGAGGACGACACCCTGTACCCGTACGGCGACACGTTCGAGGAGGGCGCGTGCAATGTCTTCCGGCCGGCGCACCCCGCCGCCCAGCTCCACGGCAACGCGTCGATGGGCCACCTGGATCCCCGGCTCAACCGCGTGCGCAGCGCCCGAGAGCCCCTGCTCCGCGAGACGGGCGGGAGCCCCCGGTGCCGGAGCCGCTGGGGCAGCGACGCGGTCTACGACCTCGTGGGCAACCTCGATGAGTGGGTGAACGAGCCGGGCGGCGCGTTCGCCGGCGGCTTCTACGCGCGCTCGACCCGGGCGGGCTGCGAGGCGCTCATCACGGCCCACCCGAGGAGCTACCTCGATTACTCGACCGGCGTCCGCTGCTGCCAGGACGGCCCCGCGGCGGCGGCGACAGAGACCGAGTCGCCCGAGGCGGCGCCCGCCGGCTCAGCGGTGGGGCCGAGCGGGCATCTGCCGGAGCATCCCGGTGACGGCGAACGCGGCGGAGATCACGAGGAGCACGTTGAGCCAGCCGTCCTCGGGCAGCACGCCGAGCACGCCGAGCAGCCACATCAGCAGCGACACTAGCACCACGCTCCAGAGCACCACGTCGGTCCAGCGTTTCATACACGGCCCTTTCGAGACGGTTCGCCCGAGGACGAAGCGAATCGCGTGCCACGCCGTCGCGGTCGCGCGCTCCCGCGTGCTACGTTCGGCGGTGATGAGCGCGTCATCCTCCGCCATGGAAAGCGACCTGGAAAACCCGACGGAAGAGCACCGGATGCTGCGGCAGATGGTGCGGGATTTCGCCCGTGAGGTCGTCGAGCCGCAGGCCGACGAGCACGACCGGAGCGCCAGCCTCAACGTCCCCCTGATGCAGCGGCTGGGCGAGCTCGGCCTGCTCGGCGTGACCGTGCCCTCCGAGTACGGGGGCGCGGGCATGGACGCGGTCGCCGCCGTGATCGTTCACCACGAGCTCGCGAAGAGCGATCCCGGGTTCACGCTCGCGTATCTCGCCCACGCGATGCTGTTCGTGAACAACTTCTTCCACGCCGGGAGCGACGAGCAGCGCGCGCGGTACCTGCCGAAGGTGCTCTCCGGGGAGTGGATCGGCGCGATGGGCATGACCGAGCCCACGAGCGGGACAGACGTGCTCGGCATGAAGACGTTCGCCCGGCGCGACGGGGACCGGTACATCCTGAAGGGGCGCAAGGCGCTCATCACGAACGCCCCCGAGGCCCAGATCTTCCTGGTCTATGCGACCATCGAGGGCAGGATCACGACCTTCGTGGTGGAGCGCGGGTTCCCCGGGTTCTCGACCGACGAGAAGACGCCGAAGATGGGAATGCGCGCCAGCACGATGAGCGAGCTCATCTTCGACGACTGCGTCGTGCCCGCCCGGAACGTCCTCGGCCAGGAGGGCGGCGGGATCCGCAACATGATGAGGAACCTGGAGCTCGAGCGCCTCACCCTCGCTGCCATGAGCCTCGGGATCGCGGATCGCTGTCTGGACATCATGATCCAGTACGCCGGAGAGCGGAGGAGCTTCGGAAAGCCCATCGCCGAGCACGGGCAGATCCAGCGCTACATCGCGGAGAGCTACGCGAAGACCGAGGCGACGCGCGCCCTCATCTACTCGGTGGCGCGCAACGTCAGCCCCGACCGGAGAAACCGCCTCGGGACGGACGCGGCGAAGCTCTTCGCGGCGCCGGTGGGCAAGGAGGTGGCCGACAACGCCATGCAGGTGCTCGGCGGCTGGGGGTACTGCACCGAGTACAAGGTGGAGCGGTTCTTCCGGGACGCCAAGCTGCTCGAGATCGGCGGCGGCACGCTCGAGTCCCATCAAAAGAACATCACGCGAGAGCTGATCGGCCGCATCACCTGACACCGCACGTCGCACGCCGCGCGGCCCCGCTCGCCCGGCGCCGGCGCGCGTGCGTCGAAGACGGATCCCCGGGCGAAGGGCGATGTCGCCGGTGGAGGTCGGGGCGTATCGTGGCGAGTCGCCGCCAGGCGGCGCGGGGGCGATGAGCTCCTGTCACGCCCTGGTCGCGAAAAGGCAGCGTTGGGTTTGCGGTCCGGCCATCGAGACGCCACGCGCCTCGTTCAGCATCGTCGTCCATGGATTGGGGAGCTCTGGCGACGGTCGCGCCGACGGCGCTGTCATCTACCATCTACGCGACGCTCCAGGCCGCCTTCCTCTTGAGGATCGCCCGGCACCGCCTCGAAGCGGCGCGCGGCGCGCCGCGGCCGCTCGCGGCGACCCCGGTCGTCAGCATCCTCAAGCCTGTCGCGGGCGTCGATGACGAGCTCGCCAGCAACCTCGACTCGTTCGCCCGCCTCGATTACCCCTGTTACGAGCTCGTCTTCGGCGTCGCCTCGCGCGAGGACCCCGCGGTGCCGGTGATCCAGGCCTTCATCGAGGCGCACCCCGAGGTGAAGGCGCGGCTCTGCGTGACGGACCCGGGCGAGGCGTTGAACCCGAAGGTGGCGCAGCTCCTCGAGCTCACGCGCAGGGCGGAGGGCAGCGTCCTCGTCATCTCGGACGCGAACGTGCGTGTTCGCCCGGACTACCTCCGCGCGCTCCTGTCGCGCTTGATGCGGCCCGGCGTGGGGCTCGTCTCGAGCCTCGTCGCGGGCACGGGGGAGCGCACGCTCGGCGCGGTGGTCGAGAACGCGCAGCTCGGGGCGTTCATCGCGCCCGGGATCGTCGCTGCCGCGGAGCTCGCGGGGCGGTCGATCAGCGTGGGCAAGTCGATGGCGATGCGGCGGGCCGATCTCGAGCGGGTCGGCGGGTTCGAGAGCGTGGCCAGCGTGCTGGCGGAGGACGACGTGCTCGGGCAGCGCTTCAGCGCGCGCGGGTTCGTGGTCGATCTCTGCCTGGATCCGATCGAGAACCGCAACACCAGCTGCTCGCTCATGCGCACGCTGGATCGGCACACCCGCTGGGCGAAGATGCGGCGCGCGCTCGTCCCGCGCTGCTTCGCGGTGGAGCCGTTCAACGCGCCGCTGCTCATCGCCTGGCTGACCTTGCTGCTCAGCCCGACGCGCCTCGCCCTGGAGGTCTGGCTGTTCGCCTGGGCGCTGCAGAGCCTGGGGACGTTCCTGGCCCTGAGGGCGCTGCGGCCGGCGCGCTCCAACCTGGCGCTGGTCGTGGCGGAGCCGCTGCGGACGCTGTGCTGGTTCTTCTGCTGGCTGAACGCCTATTCCAACCGGCGGGTCGCCTGGCGGGGGAACGCGTTCTACATCGGGGCCGGGTCGGAGCTGGTGGCCGCAGAGGAGCCGGCTTCGGTGCGATCGCCGGCGCGGTGAGGCGCGGGAATCTACGCCAACCGCTCTAGTACTACAGCCGCGGTTAGGGAGCCCGGGCGCGGGCGCTCGGCCGGTTGCGGCGGCGCCGGTAGCAGCAGGCGCGAGCCTGAGCGCGCTTTCGGCGTCGCCACCTTGACCATGCCCAGCGGAACTCGGGCGAATGTGCGGGCAGCGGAAGCACCAGCTCCATCAGGCGACGGACTTCGGGAATGCTCCAGGGCGCCAGCGTCGGCGGAGCGTCGCTTTCTTCGAGCGCGGCGGGCTTTTTTTCCCCAACGTGTCAAGCGCCGCCTTCTGCACGCGCTCGGCGTTCTTCCCCGGCCCCGGGCGCGCCGCTTTGGGCACGAGCTCGGGGTTCATCGCCGGGGCGTACGGGAACGCGCCCTCCGCGGGAAGCTTCGCGCGCACGAAAGCCAACCACGCCAGGGCCATCATCCCGAGCGTGATGTACCGATGCCAGCTCGGCCACGTGCGGACCTCGTAGTGGTCGAGGCCGACGTCATCCTTCGCCTCCTCGAAGCACTGCTCGATCGTGTAACGCGTGGAGGCCACGTGCGCGAGCGTTGCCAGCGGCGTGGCGGCTCCAGCGTTGGACAGGTAGTAGGCCACTTCCGACGGATTCGAGACCGAGCGGCGAGCCAGGAGCCAGATCTCGTCGGTCGGCAAGCGCCGACGACTGTCGACGACGCGCGCGCGGGCCCAGTCGTACTCGATGGGTCCCTTCTCGCCTTGATGGACGGCAAGGCGATGCCATTGCTTCGGCGACCACTGCGCGACCACCTTCGCCACAGTGGAGGCGTGCGGCGCGCCCGGTGCAAGACGAGTGCGCGTGCGGAGCGGACCACGAGGGTGTTCGCGTTCGGTTGGGGGCTCCGCGACCGCCGGTCGCTGGGGCCACACCGGCGCGCTCGAGATGACCGCGAGAACATATCGATGGCCCTGCGCGGCGATGCCGTCGCGAAGCACGGGATCGTCCCCGTAGACTTCATCGCCGGTGACCCACGCCATCGGTACTCCACGCTGCCAGGCGTCATGCAGCATCTGCATCGCCAGCTGCGGCTTGGTCTGGAACGCTACATCCTCCGGAACGTGAGCTTCCTGCCTCCGCGCCGGATCGCTGCACCACGATTCTGGCAAGTAAAGACGACGATCAAGGATCACATGTCCACGTGGGCTGGTGTAGCTGGTACTAGTACTGCGTCGCCTAAGTTCGTCTCTGGTTCTGCGCGCCTGAAGGTGCCGAGCGAGGAGAGCGAGGTGCGGAGCGCGAGGCACCTCCGCGTGCATTACGTCCAGCAGCGCCGTTTTTCTCATCGCTGTGCCCTCCTCGGTCTTTTCGAATTTCGTTGATCGGGGCCAGTCGCACCGGGCCGGATGCCCGGACCGCAAGCTACGCCCGTCAAGTTGCCGCCGAAGGTACGCAAGCGCCTGGCTCGCTACGCGCGCTCCTCGAAGCTTCCGCACCGCATCGTCATGCGGGCGAAGATCGCGCTGCTTGCCGAGCAGGGGCTGTCCAACGCCGCGATCGCCGAACAGGTAGGCTGTGACGTCAAGACGGTGCGCAAGTGGCGCGACCGCATGGCTGCACTCGAGGACCCGCTCGCACTGGAAGACGACTACCGCAAGGGCCGGCCGGCGCGCATCTCCCTTGAGGTGCATCACGAGCTCATCAAGCTCGCCTGCCAGCGACCCACCGACGACAAGTCGCCGTTCGAGCAGGTCTGGACCCTCAAAACGCTGGCCGAGGCGCTCGCCGGGTCGACCGGCGTGCGGATGAGCCGGACCGAGGTCTGGAGGATTCTCGAGGGCGCCAGCTTGAAGCCCCATCGCGTCCGGCTCTGGTTGCACAGCCCGGACCCAGACTTCCGACCCAAGGTGGCGAAGATCTGCAGCCTGTACGTGCAGCCGCCCGAGGGAGCGACGGTGCTGTGCATCGACGAGAAGCCAGGGATGCAGGCGCGGGAGCAACGCTTCGCTCCGCGAGCGTGCGGTCCAGGTCGCCCCGGCCGTAAGGAGTTCGAGTATCGCCGCCGCGGCACCCGCACCCTGATCGCGAGCTTCAACATCCGCACGGGCGAGGTCCTCGCCGCGTGCGGCCCCACGCGCAAGGCCCACGATCTGCTCGCGTTCATGGAGCGGGTGGCCGAGCACTACCCAACGGGACCGGTCTACATCGTCTGGGACAACCTCAACATCCACAGCGGTCCACGGTGGGCCGAGTTCAACGCGCGCCACGGTGGGCGCTTTCACTTCGTACACACTCCGCTGCATGCCTCCTGGGTCAATCAGGTCGAGGTGTGGTTCAGCATCCTGACGCGGCGCGTGCTCAGGCATGCCGCGTTCCGCTCGGTGCACGAGCTGACCGCTCGCGTTCTTGCCTTCGTGGAGCACTGGAACCGGGTCGAGGCGCGCCCCTTCCGCTGGACCTTCCGCGGCCGGTTTCGCCGCACCTTGCATCCTCGCGCGGCCTGAGCTGACGCTCGGCCCGTCATGGCCAAGCTCCACGCCGACCCGGTACACGCCGAAGCCGTCGCCTCGCGGCTGTCAGCACGCGGATTCCCCCACCTGCGCGCTCGCAAGCGCGGCGAGCTGGTCGTCATCGAGTCCGGCCCCGACGACGACCCCATCCCGCATGCGCGCCTGCGGCGCGACACCGTCCAGCTCTGGAGGCTTGAGATTGCCACACATACCGGGCGCTGGGAGCCGACGGGCATCCGCGCGCCCCTCAAGGACATCCTCGACGTCCTGGTGCACGACTTCCCCTGGGTGCTGACGCCTGTCGTCTGATCGGGAAGGCTTGGCAAGACCTCTCGCGGAACCAGGTACGAACTTAGGCGACGCGGTACTAGTTCCGCGGTTCAGAACTCCCGCCATGGTTCTGCCTCGCGAGCGAAGAGAAATAAACGCAAAGGCGCAAAGACGCAAAGACGCAAAACTACAAATCTTTTTTGCGTCTTTGCGCCTTTGCGCCTTTGCGTTTAACTCTCCGGATCCCTGGCCGAACTTCCGGCGGGCGGAACTAAAGGTGTACGGACAGCACGCCGACGACGGCGCCAGCCACGATGAGCCAGAGCGAGCTCACGCGGTAACGCACGAGCAGGAGCGCAGCGACGAGGGCCAGGGCGGCGGTGAGCCAGTCGACCACGGCGGCGCGGGCGAGGCGGTAGGAGACGACCGCCATCAGCGCGAGCGACGCCGCGTTCACGCCGTCCAGGAAGGCCGAGGCCACGGCGGAGCGGCGGACGCGGGGGATCAGCGGGCCGCTCAGCGCGACGAAGAAGAACGCCGGGAGGAAGATGCCCACCGTGGCGACCAGGGCGCCCGGGCCACCGCCCAGGAAATACCCGATGAACGTCGCCGTCGTGAAGACGGGGCCGGGCGTCACCTGGCCGACCGCCACCGCGTCGAGCAGCTGCGCCTCGGTCATCCAGCCGTATCGCTCGACGAGATCCGCGCGAAGAAACGCGAGGAGCACATAGCCGCTCCCGAAGAGGACCGAACCCACCTTGAGAAAGAACAGGAACAGCGGCAGGAGCCCGAACGGCACGCCCGCGGCCGCGGCCGTCGCGGCGCCGCCGGCGAGCGGGACGACGAGGCCCGCCACGCCGGGCGACGAGCCCCGAGGGCGCCCGGCCGCGAGCCGGAGCGCCACCGCGAGCGCGCCGGCGCCGGCCAGGATCGCGAGCTCGTGGACGCCGAGCAGGCTCGCGCCCGCGCAGAGCGCCGCGAGGCCCGCCGAGAGCTTCGAGCGCAGGCCGGCGCGGCCGAGACCCCAGAGCGCCTGGACCACCACCGCGATGATCACCGGCTTCACCCCGTAAAGGAGCGCCGACATCTCCGGCACGGCGCCGAACCGGACATACCCCCACGCAAAGCCGAGCGTGATGAGCGCCGCCGGAACGATGAAGCACGCCCCGGCCACGAGCAGCCCCGCCCAGCCGGCCCGGCGGTGGCCGATGTGGATCGCGAGCTCGGTCGAGCTGGGTCCCGGGATCAGGTTCGTCGCACCGTAAAGATCGAGGAAGTCCTCGCGCGTCATCCAGCCGCGCCGGCGGACCACCTCGTCCTCCATCATCGCGACGTGGGCCGCAGGGCCGCCGAACGCCGTGGCGCCCAGCCGAAAGAAGAGCCGCGCGAGCTCCCAGAGCGCCGCGCCCCGGACCTCGCCGGGCGCCGAAGCCCCCCCGCTGACCGAGCCTTCGCCCATGACCGTGCGGCCGTGTGTACCAGAAACGGGCCCAGGAAGGGCCGCCAAAGGCCTCCAGGGGCCGCCGCCAGGAGCAAGCCCCCGCCGCGGCTCCGGGCGCCCGCCGGCGGGCGCCGGCTCGCCCCTCAGTCGATGGGGAGCTCCGGGATCTCCGGCGGGACGAGGAAGAAGATCTTGCGGGTGCTCAGCGTGGTCACGCCGTCGCCGGTGACGACGATGTTCGCCGTGAAGACCTGCGGCTCCGTCGTCGGGGGCACCGAGACGTTGATCTTCGGGAGCACGTCGAAGCAGACCGTCGGCCCCGGGAACACGTTGGCGAACGTGTCCGCGACGCTGTCGAGGTTCTTGTCCACGACCCTGAGCCCGGAGGTGCAGGGCTCCGGCGCCAGGTTGTTCGCGATGACCCTGTCGATGAACGCGCTCACGGCGTCGACCGTGTCGGTCTCGTCGTCCGCGGCCGCCGCCGAGATGTCGAGCGTGACGTAGGTCGTGAGCACCTTGATCGCCTGCACGACGGCCAGGTTCAGGCCGGTGCCGCTGCTGGAGGTCTGGAACACGAGCGGGCACTTGCCGTTCCCCGTCGCCACGCCCCTGCCGTTCTCGCCGGTGCAGCACTGGCCGACCGCGCAGCTCGGCGGGCGCATGCCCTCGGGCCCCCACGCCGTCGGCGGAACCACCGAGCCCGTCGCCAGCGCGCCGGCCGTCAGATCGGCCTTCGCCTCGCTCCCGTCGGACGTCGCCACCATGCCGATGAGGCGGCCGCCCAAGCCGGTCACCGCGCTCAGCGCCTGCTGGTAGTTCGGGGACTCGATCCTCGAGTAGCCGTACCCCGGAATCGTCCCGTTGTGGCTCGGCACGTCGGTGATCATCACCACGATGGGCAGCGAGCCGGTGCGGAAGCCCACGCCGCCGATCGTGCCGACCGACTCGCCCGGCGGGATCTCGCCCGGCGGCGCGGTCGCCGGGTCGAACGCCGGCACGCTCGAGCGCCCCTCGTCCGTGCCCCGCCCGCTGGCGATCTGGAAGAGCGCCTCCCAGCCGCTCTCCGGCTCGTCGCTGCCGCCCGAGGCCGAGAGCTCGTCCACCGCTTCCTGCACCGACTCCCGCCCCTCCGGCGTGAGCACGCTCATCACCCGGTGCTCCAGGTAGAACGGCTGGTCGGCGGAGCCGCCGTACGGGTCGGTCGGGAAGTCCTTGTAGTGGGTCACCCCGATACCGATGCTCGGGATCTCCTCGGCGAGCACATCGATCATGTCCTGGAGCGCGCCCTGCAGGTTCCTGATGGAGCCGCTCATGGAGCCCGTGGTGTCCATCGCGAACACCACGTCGGCCTGCGAGATGTTGGTCGAGAAGTCGAGCGTGTCCTGCGCCGGGCTCGGATCGTCCCGGTACGGCACGATGAACACGAAGTCCCCGTTGGCCTGCGGGTTGTCCAGGTCGTCGTTCGGGTTCGTGCCGGCGGACACCTCGATGAGGTCGCTCACGCCGTCCTCGTCCGTGTCCTCGCTCGCGGTGCTGGACTCGAGCGGATCGAGCACGCCGTCGCAGTTGACGTCCTCGAGCTTGTCGAGCAACCCGTCGTTGTCGCTGTCCAGATCGAGGAAATCGCCCGCGCCGTCCACGTCGCTGTCGATGGGCGGCTTCGTGATCTCGCCCTCGCCCCGCTCGGCCGCGTCGGGCCGGCAGTCACCGTCCGAGTCGAGATCGCGGAACGCCGGGATCCTGTCGCTGTCGGCGTCGATCTCTCGCTCGAACCGATCGAGGATGCCGTCGTCATCGGAGTCGGTGTCGCGGAAGTCAGGCCACCTGTCGTCGTCGGTGTTCACCGGGTCGAGCGGGTCCGGCCCCAGCTCGTCCCTGTCGAAGAGGCCGTCGGCGTCGTCGTCGAGGTCCGCGTAATCGGCCGTGCCGTCGTCGTCGCGGTCGCCGTCGCCGTCCTCTTCGTCGGGGATCCCGTTGCCGTCGGAGTCCTCGTCGCGGAAATCCGGCACGCCGTCGCCGTCGCTGTCGGGAAGCGCGGTTTGCCCCGCGGGGATGGCGCCCTCGAGCTTGTCGGGCAGCCCGTCGCCGTCGGAGTCGGCGTCCTCGAAGTCGGGCACGCCGTCGCTGTCCGTGTCGATCTCCTCGTCGCGCCCCTCGTCCGCGTCGCTGATGCCGTCCTCATCCGTGTCCTCGATCGCCGGCACATTATCGACCGGCGGCTGCGGCTGCGGGGCTTTGTCGTTCGACGCCGCGGTGCATCCGACCGGCACGGAGAGCAAAAGGCAGTAGAGCAGAGGACGAAAACTACGACGCATAGCAACTCCTGCGCGAGTGGGTGCGAAAGCCTAGACGCTCCGCACAACCCGGACAACCGGCATTCCATCGCGCCATCGCGTGATCGCGCGCGCGGGCTCCCGAGCCCATCGACAGCCCAGGGGACTGCGGCGCAATGGCCACCGCGATCGGCGCGCGGCAGCGGCCGCCCGCCGCCTCATGCGCCGACAACGGAACGCCGCGGGCTCCTTCGCTGTCTTCCGCCGCGGGCGCTCGATCGCTTCAGGGAAGTTTCAGGCGAGGTACCGTGATGGTTACCGACTCCGCCGGCGCGCTCTCACGGTAAGGGCAATGACGACATTTCGAGTTACAGCAGTATCCCCGCTTCAGGTGATACTCCGCCGTGAAAACCACCCGGCCGCCCTCGAGGTAATAGTCTTCGCCTTCGATGGCCTTAGGAGGTTTCGGCCCGCGCATCTGCCCTCGATCAAGCTACTCCGAAACGCGTACCGGCGCCATCCGCCCCCGGGGCGCGGCGGGGCCGCGACGCCCGGCCGCCGCCCGTGCTACGCCTGCCCCGCCCGCCGCGCGCCGGTGCTCGGGCGGGTCCGCTCGCGATGCCCGATCGATCCTGCCCGAAGCTCCTCCGCGCCCTGCTCCCGCTCCTCGCCGCGACCGGCTGCGACGGCTGCCCGAGCTCCAAGCCCTACACCCCCTACACGCTCGGCTCGGCGGCGCCCTCCGGCTCCCCGCCCCCGCTGAGCGCCGTCGCCCCCGGCGCGCCGGACGCGGGCCCCGACGCCGACGCCGGCGCTCCGGACGCCGCCGCGCCCCGGTTCGCGGCCGTGCCGAGCGTCCCGGCGCCCGAAGGCGGCAAGCGGTGGCCCCTCGACGGCGGCGCCGTCGCCGCCGCGCCGACCGGGCGCACCTTCGAGACCGGCCTCCTGCTCGACCTCGACGGCGACGGCGCGCGCGATCTCGTCGCCTGGGCGCGGGCGCCCGACGGCCTGCGCGGCGAGCTCCTGCTCGCGCCCGCCGCGCGGCCGCAGGCGCCGCGCACGCTCGCCGCCCTCCCCGGCGATCTCGCCGCGCAGGGGTGCACCCCGCGCGTCGGCCTCGGCCAGATCGGCCCCGCGACGCTCGCCCTCGATTTCGCGCCGCAGTGCCCGGATCAGCAGCGCGCCGCCGGCGCGGGCGCCACGCGCTGGATCGCCGTGATCCGCCTCCCCGGCCCCGCCGCGGGCGCGGGCGCGGGGCCGGAGCTCGCCCTGGAGCTCCGCCTCCGCACGCCGCCGCCCGACGAGGCGCTCTCCGCCTCCCTCGAGGTCGCCGACCGCGACGCCGACGGCCGCGACGACCTCGTCGTCTCCGTCGGCCTCTCCGGCGCGCTGCGCCCGTTCCCGGCGCCGGCGGGCACCGCCGCCGCCGGCCTCGGCGCCCCGCTGGTCTTCCTCGATCGCCCCGCGGGCCTGTCGCGCGACGCGGCCCAGCCCGGCGAGGCGCTGCGCGCGCTCGCCGCCGCCCTGCTCCGCGACGCGCGCGGCAAGGCCACCGCGCCGGCCGTGGCCGCCTCCGCCCAGCGGCTGCGCCGGCTCCACGCCGCCCTCTGCGCCGACGCCGCGGGCGGCGGCGGCGCGGTCGCCGGCCGCGACGCCACGCGCGCCGGCGAGGCCCTCGTCTGGACGGGCGCGGGCCCGGTGCGGTGCGGAGAGCCGGGGCTCGCGGCGGCGATCGATCACGCCGAGGCGGTCGCCGCGTCGACGCGCGGGGCGCCGCTCGCGGCCGTCGCGGCGCTCGACCGCGGCGGCGCCGAGGCGCGCGGCAAGGACGAGGGCAAGCTGCTCGCGAAGCTCGCGCCGCCGGCGGCCGCGCGCGCCGTGTACCGCACCGCCGCGGCCCCGCAGCCGGCCCGGCCCGGCGCCTTCGGCCCGCTCGCGTTCGAGGCGAGCGGCGCCCTGCTCGTCCGCACCGCGCAGGGCGTCGTCCGCGTCGACCCCGCGGCTTCCACCGAGGCCGCGACGGACATCCCCCCCTGGCCCGCCGCCGTCCACGCCGGGCCCGCCGAGCTCGTCGCCGTCGAGCGGCGCTGCGACGCGCCCACGCTGCTCGCGCTCTTCCGCAGCTCGCCCGAGGCCGTCGGCGAGATGGAGGTCCCGCTCCCGCTGCTCCGCGGCCAGGGGCCCCGCGCCCGGCCGGGCGCGGCCCCGCCCGAGCGCTGCGCCGGGACCGAGCGGCTGCCGTTCTCCCCGCTCGCCGCGTCCGAGGGCGGCTTCGACATCGCCCTCGGCGCCGCGCTGGTCTCGATCGACCTGCGCGCCGCCGCGCCGACCGCGGCCGCGCTGTCGTTCCCGCTCGCCACGCCCGCCCCGCGGGGCGCGGCGCGGTCGCCGGACGGCGCGACGCTCGCGGTCCCCGCCGCCGGCGGGCTGCTCGTGGCGACGGCGGGCGGCGCCGCGCGCCTCTGGTCGGGCGGCGACCTCGCGCAGGCGACGGCGTGCGCGCCGGCCAACGGGGGGGCGCGCGTCGCGTGCGTCGTCGGCGCGGCGGCGGTGATCTTCGAGGCGAAGTGACCCCCGCGGCCGAGGCCCGGGGGTCAGCCGGGGATCAGCCCTTGTTGACGCGCTCCAGGTACTTGCCGTCGGTCGTGTCGATCTTGATCCACTCGCCCTCCTTCACGAAGAGCGGGACGTTGACGGTCGCGCCGGTCGACACCGTCGCGGGCTTCGTGGCGCCGCTCGCCGTGTCGCCCTTCACGCCCGGCTCGCTGCTCACGATCTGGAGCACCACGTGCGGGGGCATGCTGACGCCGATCGGCTGCCCGTTGAACAGGGTCACGTCGATCGACATCCCGTCGCTGAGCCACTGGGAATCGTCGCCGATCTTCTCGCCGGGGACCGTGAGCTGCTCGCCGGTCGCCGGGTCCATGAACACGTAGTCCGTGCCCTCGGGATAAATGTACTGGAGGCTGCGCTCCTCCACGTCCGCGGGCTCCAGCTTCTCGCCGGATTTGTACGTGCGCTCGAGCACCGCGCCGGTCGCCATGTTCCGGATCTTGACGCGGGTGAAGGCCTGCCCCTTTCCCGGCTTGACGAACTGGAAGTCGATGACCGAGTAGGGCTGGCCGTCGACCATCATCTTGAGGCCTTTTCGGATGTCGCTTGTGTCCATGGGCAGAGCTTCCTGGTAGCGTAAGGGCGGCCTGTCGGCGAGGCCGGGGATCCGCGTCAGCGTCCCCCTTGCGCGGCCCGCGAGTCCGCGTTAGCGGCCTCCCGGGCGCGGTTCGGGGGCCCGCGTCGCGGCCCCCTTAGCACGAGCGCGGCCTCCTGCACAGGGCGCGGTTTCAGGACTTGAAAATGCACGACTTCGACGACGAGCTCCGGGAGATCAAGCGTGAGATCGTGGAATCCCGTGGGCTCATCATCAAGACGAACAACCTCACGAACGCCCTCGCCGCGGACCTGAAGAGCATCTCCAAGCGCCAGATGGCGTACGAGCGGCGCGCCTTCTGGAACAGCGCGAGCGCGAACCTCCTCTTCGTGATCGTGGTCATCGGCGTGGTCAAGCTCGCCTGGGACGCGCGCGTCGACGCCGTCCAGGCCGAGACGAAGGGCGCCCGGGACCGCATCGCGAAGCACGAGGCGGATCTCAAGGAGATGCAGCAGCGGAGCGACGCGCGGGCCAAGGCCGAGAGCGACGCCGCGGCGTTCTACGAGCTCATCCGTGCCGAGCGGCGGCAGGAGGTGATCGAGGGGTTCGAGGCGCTGCGCAAGGCGCCGCTCACCCGCGCCGAGCTCGCCTTCTTCACGGACTCGGTCGACAAGGCGCGCTCGGAGCTGTCGATCAAATCGTACCAGACGGGCCTCGATCACATGCGGACGGGCCGCTGGCACGAGGCCGCGGTCGCCTTCGAGGACGCGATCCGCCAGAAGGAGACGGCGTCGCACACCCCGTCGGCCCGCCTCAACCTGGCGCGCGCCTACCGCAGGCTGAACCGCCAGCGCGACGCGATCCCGCTGCTCATGACGCTCTCCGAGGCGTCGCCCGACCGCGAGGTCATGGACGACGCGACCTTCCTCCTCGCCGAGTGCCTGCTCGACATCCAGGCCTGGAACGACGCGAAGACGACGCTGCGGTCGTTCATCCGCCGCTTCCCGGACAGCGCCTATATCAACGACGCGCGCCTCGCGCTGGCCGACGTCTCGCTCCGGCACTGACGCCCGCCGGCACTGACGCCCGCCGGCTCTCGCGCGGCGGAGCGCGCGCGGCGCGCCTCAGGACGGGGGGCGCACGTCGATCTTCCGCGGCTCGTCCTTGTCCTCGAACCAGCTGGATCGGAGCGAGCGGCGGAGGCCGGACGCGAACAGGCAGTCGCGGAACGCGTTCTGCTGGAAGGTCACCGCGCTGTGCGCGAGCGGGGCCTCGATGAAGATCGCGCGGCCGTTCACGAGCTGCTTGCGCGTGAGCTCGCCGGGGCGGCGCTCGTGGAGGCAGGCGACGCCCTTCGCCTCGAGGGCACGCTCGAGCTCGAGGTTGAGCCGCCGCGGGTCGCCCGCGACGAAGTGGCTGATGAGCTTGTGCCGGTCTCGCCCCGACCTGTCCTTCCGCTCGAGCACCCAGTCGCGGAACGCGTCGACCTCCCCGTAGAGGGCGTCGAACAGGTACACCTCGCTCACCTCGCAGCCGCCGTGGCGGAGGCACGCGGCCGCGACGCGGTAGCCGCCCGAGTGCGCCGACAGGCAGAGCCTCCCGAGCTTCGCCTTGCGCGGGGCGGCGCGGTCGCCGAGCGCCCGCCGCGCCGCGGGGCCCGCGAGCACCGCCGCGAGCTCGCCGCACAGCCGCCGGAGGCCGCCCTGCTGCCCCAGCTGGCCCGGGGGCGACTCGGCGGCGTTCACCGCGCCCTGCGGCACGACGAGCACCGCGTTCTGCTTGCTCTCGTGGAGCTGCTCGCGGAGCTTGTGCGCCGCGATCGCCCGCTCCGCGGTCGTGACGTGACCGTGGAAGTGGATCACGAGGTCGAGCTCGCCGCTCTCCGGCGCGCGGTAATGGTCCGGCACGAAGACGAGCACGGTCGCGTCCCGGTACGGGGCGCCGGCGCAGGGGAACGGCGCGTGCGACAGCTCGAGCTTCAGCGTCACGCCGATGTCCGAGTCGTCGACGCGCCTGACCTTCGAGGCGCCCCCGGCGAGCGCCGGCGCCGGCCGGAAGAGCCCCGGCGCGGCGACGGCGCCGCCCGCCGCGCCGAGCGCATGGAGAAAGGACCGACGGCTGAGCGGGGGTGCTGCGAAGCGGGACATCCTGGCGACCTCGTCCGATGCCGCCTCCGCGCGTACCCCGGCCCCTCGATCCGGGCCAACAAACCGCCGCGCGGCGGTTGCCCGCTTCGGATACGGGCCCACCTCGACGTTTTCGGTGCTCGGCGTACTGGAGTACGCCTGCGCGCCGAAAACGCCGATCTGGGCCCGTCTCCTGTGCGGGCAACCGCCGCGCGGTCGATCAGGCCTGGTTGCTGACCGCGGCCGAGCTCACCTGCGCGAGCAGGTCCTGGATGCGCCGGACGAGCTGCGCCGGCTCCTGCACCACGCCCTCGACGAGGAGGGCCTGGTCGAGGAGGAGCTCGGACCACTGCTTCACCCGCTCCGAGCCGGGCTCGCGCCCCGCGAGGATGTTGAGGTTCTTCACCACCGGGTGGCTCGGGTTGAGCTCCAGGATCCGCTTGGACTCCTCGGTGCTCTGGTCGATGAGCTTCATGATCCGCTCGAGGTTCGCCCCTGGGTCGCCCTCGGCCGCGACGAGGCAGCTCGCGCTGTCGGTGAGGCGGCGCGAGACGCGCACGTCCTTCACCCGGTCGCCGAGCGCCGCCTTGACCGCCGCCACGGCGGCGTCCACGGCCTCCTCCGGCTGGTCCTTCTTCTCCGGCTCGCTGCCGAGGTCGACGTCGCCGTGCGTCACGCTCTTGAGGCGGCGCTTGTCGAACTCGTTCAGCGCCTTCACCAGCCACTCGTCGACCGGATCCACGAGGAACAGCACGTCGTAGCCGCGCTTGCGGAACGCCTCGAGGTGCGGGCTCTGCTCCACCGCGCGGCGGCCGAGGCCGGTCACGTAGTAGATCTCCTTCTGCTGCTCCGGCATCTTCTCCACGTAGTCGCGGAGCGAGATGAGCTTGCCCGCCTCCGTGTTCATCGACTCGAACCGGCAGAGCTCGGCGATCGCGTCCTTGTTCTTCCAGTCGTTGGTGACCCCCTCCTTGACGACCCGGCCGAACTCCCTCCAGAAGGTCGCGTAGCGCTCGGGATCCGACTCGGAGAGGTCCTTCAGCGACTTGAGCACCTGCTTGACGATCTGCTGCTCGATCTGCGAGAGCGTGCGGTTCTCCTGGAGCATCTCGCGCGAGACGTTCAGCGACAGATCCTCGGAGTCGACGACGCCGCGCAGGAAGCGCAGGTACATCGGCGTGAGCTTGTCGCACTCCTCGACGATGAGGACCCGCTTCGCGTAGAGGCGCACCGCCCTGCGGTCCTTGTGGAACATGTCCGGCGGCGCCTTCTCGGGCACGTAGAGCAGGGCGTGGAACTGCACCGGCGCGTCGATCGACAGGTGCACCGTGAGCAGCGGCTTCTCCCCCTCGTAGCCGCCGGTCACGTGCCGGAAGAACTCCGCGTGCTGCTCCTCGGTGATCTGCGACTTCGGCAGCGTCCAGAGCGCGGCCGAGCGGTTCGCGACCTCGTCGTTCACCTTGATGGGGAAATGCACGAAATCGGAGTACTTGCGGATGATCTCCTTGATCCGCCACGCCTTCGTGTACTCGCGCGCGTCCTCCTTGAGGTGGAGGACGATCTTCGTGCCGGGGTGCTCGCGGTCGCCCGGCGCCACGGTGAAGGAGCCGGCGCCGGACGAGCGCCACAGGACGGGCTCGGCGCCGGGCAGCATCGAGCGGGTCTGCACGTCGACGCGCGAGGCGACCATGAACGCGGCGTAGAAGCCGACGCCGAACTGGCCGATGAGCTGGAGCTTGCCGCCGTCCTTCTGCTTCATCGCGGCCTCGGCGTTGGCCCTCAGGAACTCCAGCGACCCCGAGCGGGCGATGGTGCCGAGGTTCTGCACCACCTCGTCGCGGGTCATCCCGACGCCGTTGTCCTCGATGGTGAGGGTCCGGGCCGCGTCGTCGAGCGTGATGAGGATCGCGGGCTCGCCGACCTGCTCGGCGGCCCCCTCGCGCGTGAGGGCGAGGAAGCGGGCCTTGTCGAGGGCGTCCGACGCGTTCGAGATGAGCTCGCGCAGGAAGACCTCCTGGTTCGCGTAGAGCGAGTTGATGACCAGCGCGAGGACCTGCTGCACCTCGGCCTGGAAGGGGAGCTCGACGGCGCCGGCGGCCTTGGCCTCCTCGGACGCGGTCGACGCGGGCGGCTGGCCCGGCGCCGCGCCCGAGGGCTCGGCAGAGGGCGCGGCGCCGCTGGTTTCGGGGTTCTGGCTTTCCGTGTTCATCTCGGCGACCAAATGGATCCGATTTTCGAAAGGGCAATCCCCCGCCGCGCAGCAGAGCGACGCGCGGACCGCGCCGCGGGGCGATCGCCGCGCTCGATGCGCCGCCTTCCCGCGGCGACGCGCGGCGCCAGGGCGGCTCCCCCGCGGCGACGCGCGCCGCCAGGGTGGGGGCTCACGCGTTCACGGGTGCGTTCACGGGTCGACACCTGACCCGAGGTCGGAGGCCGCGCGCCGGGTCCTCACGTTCAGGTCGCCGGGACCGCGATCCCCGCATCCTCGCTCGGTTTTTCCGGAGGGTAAGGGTTTCGTCAGGAGGGCGGCGGCGCTAGATTCACCCGGGTTGCACCCTCGCCGTCGGGGAGATCCGTTGTGGTAGCACTTCTCCGTGCAGTAGTCCGTGTTCTCCCGGTAATCGGGGTGCTGGCGCTCGCGGGGTGCGGCGATCGGGGCAAGGCGTCGGGCAACGAGGACATGAAGCGTCCGCCCGCTCTGCTCCAGTTCGAGGGCTACGTCTACGTCCCGACCGAGACGAGCGATTTCAAGATCCTCGAGCGCGTGCGGGCGCAGACGCGCTCGGTGTTCACCGGGCTGCGGCGGTCCCGGGTGATGGTGAGCCGGCGCGAGGTCCAGGGCGCGACCACGGACAACCTCCTCAAGGAGGCCGTGACCGTCGTCGACGCCGCGGGGCAGCGCAACGTCGCGCTCCGGGTGCGCTACCGCTTCGTCGCCCGGCCGGAGGTCGCGAACGGCATCGACGATCGCAAGGAGCTCGCGCTCGCGGTCCTGCACCGGGAGGACGATGCCGTCGCGGAGCGCGTGCTCCGGGAGTGCACGGCCAACCCGGATGCGAGGAAGGGGGGCGCCAGCGCCGCCGGCCTCGACTTCGATCCGTCCCTCCCGGGCTGCAAGGCGGCGATCGACGCGGAGCAGGCGGGGATCGACGCCGCGCGCGCGAAGGTGCCCGAGCTCGCGGGGGCGCCCGCGTCGGTCAAGGACACCGTGGTCCCGGTCGAGGAGGTGCGGCGCGTGTACATCCCGACCCGGGTGACGGTCGAGCTCCGCGCCCGCAGGCCCGGCGAGGTCGCGCCGCGCTACGCCCCGGTGGACCGCCCGGAGGAGCCGGAGCAGGACGCGCGGGTCGCGACGGCGGAGCCTCGCGGCGGCGAGGGCTCGGAGGCGCTCGAGCCGGCGGCGGTGATCGTCGATCCGGATCTCTCGACGCAGCGGACGCCCGAGGAGCAGGCGCTGGCGGCCGAGGGCGCCCTGCTGCCGAAGCTGCCCGGGGCGGGCGGCACGAGCGTCGAGACCGGCGGGCGGCGGCTGCCCGAGGTCGTCGCCCCCGCGACGGCGCAGGCGCAGCAGCGCAAGGTGGAGGCCGCGAACGAGCGCTTCGAGATCCCGTTCGAGACGCTGGCCGATCCGAAGTTCCTTGTCGTGTGGCTGAGCCTCCTGATGGCGTATCCCATCCTCCGGGGCGATCCGCGGAAGCGGCGCTGACGCGGCGCCGCCCCGGGCGCTGACGTGGCGCCGCCGGGCGTGGAAGCGGCGCTGCCGGGCGTGGAAGCGGCGCTGCCGGCCCGCGGCGAACGTGCCGGCGTCTTGCGATGCGCTCGCGCATCGACGAGCCTGCCGGGCCATGCTGCGGGACGCGGAGATCAAGCTCCCGAAGCCGAGGCGCGCGTCGATGAAGCTCGATCGCGCCGCGCTCGCCGACGAGATCGCGGCCGAGCTGCCGGCGCTGAAGAAGGCGCTCGCGAAGGTCGCGACCGAGGAGCGCGAGAAGGAGGCGACGCTGCGCGCGAAGCAGAATGCCATGCGCAAGAGCGACAAGAGCTTCGGCCAGGGCGCCGTGCTGCTCGCCGCGAGCTTCACGTTCGCCGGCCTCGAGGATCTCGCCGCCAAGGTGCGCCCGTCCGGCCGCAGGCCCGGCCGGACCGCGGCCGAGGAGGACGAGGCGCCGCCCGCCGAGGAGCCCGCCTCGCCCGGATCTCCGCTGCCGCTCGACGGCGGCTGACCGGCCGGCCGCGCCTGAGAGCGGCCCTCACGCCCCCCAGATCGCGCTGCCACGGCCGGGAAACGCGATGATCCCGCGGCGAGCCGCGCTCCGAGCCGTTCCCCTCGGCCGTCGCCGCGGGCGAAGCCCTTCCGAAGCGCTCGGCGGCTCCGGCGCCGCCGGACCTCGCCTTCCCGACGGCTCCGGCGTCGACCCGCCCTGGGCTCGTCGCCCGTGGAGCGGCTCCGGCGTCGTCTCGCCCTGCGCTCGTCGCCCGCGGAGCGGCTCCGGCGGCGTCTCGCCCTGCGCTCGTCGCCCGCGGAGCGGCTGCTGCGTCGAGCGCCACACCCGGTACGTCCCGTGCGCTCCAGTGGACGGCGGCCTCGGCGTCATCGAGGACTCCCGATGGCCCCACCAGGACTGCTCCCGCGGGGCGACGGTCTTCCCGTCGAGCGATGGCGCGCGCGTCGAGGAGGGGCCGAATCGCGCTCGGGCGGGCGCCTCGGCCGAACGATGTCCTACCGCGTTGGTGTGGACGCTTGCTTCTGCTGGCACGAGCGGGCGAGCGTACGCGAGAAAGATCGCGGGGTGGAGGCAATGAGCATGAAGGTGAGATCCGGACCGAGACGACGGAGGACGATCGTTGCGGCGGTCGTCGCGGTCCCTGCGCTCGGCGCGGTGGGGGCGGGATGTTTGTGGGAGCGCGAGGAGCACGCGCCCGGCCGGTTCTGCGCGCAATCGAACACCAGCGTCGTCGAGCACTGCGTGGACGCAAGCGAGGGCCCGGGCAGCGCGTGGAGCACGGCCGAGGAGGATGGCGAGCTGCCGATCCAGATGTGGGCGGTCGAGCCGAGCGGCGCGATGCTCGACGATCTCGCCGCAAACGCGGCGGCGCTTCGGGCCTGGTTTGACAACATCGAGCGGGCGGTGGCCTACGTGCGCGACGAGCAGAAGAACGCCGAGTCGCTCCGGGCGACCCTGCACGGCAGGCTCCTCGGGCTGCTCTTGCAGTCCAGGCAGCGCCAGGAGGCGATCTTGAAGGAGGAGCCGGTCCGCGCGGCCGACAACTTCCAGCAGGCGATGACCGACAAGGCGAGCGCCGAGGAGGAACCGCTCGTCGCCGCGCTCGCGGCCGACAAGCAGGCGATGGCGGTCGTGCAGGCTATCTTCGAGCAGGCCCGGAGCGACGCCGCGCCGCTGCAATCCAGGTACGCGGGTGTCGCGGCGCGGTTCGCCGCGTACCGCGCGACCGAGGCGGTGGAGACGGCGGCGTACGCGGCGCTGTCGAAGCAGGCATCGCGGTCGGACATCGACGGCCTCGACGGCGCGGAGCAGGCGGTGCTCGCGGCGGCGCGCGAGGCGAGCCGGGCGCCGAACGAACTCGCTACGGAGATCATGACGCTGTCGGCGGAGCTCCAGGCGCTCGCGGTGTCGTCCGGGGAGGCGATCGCGCCGCACGAGGAGGTGCTCGCGACGCACGGCGCGGTCGTGCCGGACATGACCTCAGGGGCGCTGCGCTCGCTGAGCGCGATGCTGGGCTACGCGCAGCGGCGGGTCGCCCGGAGCGACGCGACGGCGACGGCGCTGCTCGGCGGCATCGCGCTGCGCCGGCAGGCGCTCGGTGTGCTGGAGGGGGACGAAGGGGCGCGCGAGGCGATCGCGCGGTCGCGGATAAAGAGGGCGTCGGAGGTGTTCGGAGAGAGAGAGAGCGCGCGCGGGTGGAGGCGCTGTCGGCAGCGCCGGCGGTCAGCGAGAAGCTGGGGCTGCCGCTGCTCGCCGAACGGTGCGGGGTGCTCGTGGCGCTCGTGCAGATGCGGCCGCTCTGCGAGGCGGCAGGGGCGTCGTGGCGCGAGACCGGGTGCGCGGCGCTGCGAGGGCGGTTCGATGCCGCGGAGGCGGAGCTCAGGACGGGCCTGCCGCGGAAGATCGCGGCGGGGCTGGCGGCGCTGCGGGAGAAGGCGATGCCCGCGGCGGCGCTCGACGCGGTGCAGGCGAGGCTGGACGCGGGCGACGTGAAGGGCGCCGCGATCGCGTATGACACCGCCGTGCGCGGCGCGGAGGGGACATGAGAGGCTCGAAGGACGTCGCGCGGCGCGGCTTCTGCGCCGCGGTATTCCAGAAGATCATCGCGCTGATGACGGCGCTGGCGGTGCTGGCGCCGTCGCCTGCGTGGGCGCGCACCCGCACGCCGTACACCGTGCTCTGGAGGAGCTACGGTGATGCCGATTCGTGCGGTTCTACCGAGCTCGAGACCGAGGGCGATGCCATCTTCGAGGTGAACCGGACGCCGCTGCCCACCTACGGGGTGCCGGGCGCGCTGCAGATCCACGGCGACGGCTCGCGGAGCAACACGCTCGAGGCGGAGTTCGACTCGGTGCTGCTCCTCATGGGCAGAAACGGGTTTCACTTCGGGGTCCACACCGTGAACGGCGGCAACTGGTGTACCCACGCGCAGGAGGTGGTGCACCTCGTCTCGGGGCCGCTCGGGCTCAACAAGCCGCTCTTCGACATCCGCCGCGACGGGACCGGCTTCGAGGGCAGCACCGCGGTCGACCTGAGCCTCGCGGAGATCAACCCGGACCTCGCGCGCGACATCGCGGAGCTGGAGGTCAGGATCGCCCGGCTGATGACGGAGCTCCTCCGCAACGCCGCGAGGGTCACGGACCTCCGGGCGCGGATGGACCTCCTGCGGCAGCTCGACACGGAGCTGCACGACCTGGTGAGCCGGCCGCTGGACGAGATCTCGCGGACCGACCTCGACGCGATCCTCGACCGGTACGAAGACGTGGTCGACGCGGAGACGCGGGCGGCGATGGAGCAGCTCGTCGACGACCTGAAGAAGAGCGTCAGCGACCTGGAGAGCGAGCTCGCGCGGCTGCTCGACGAGTTCGGCGCGCAGGCCGATGAGGTGGCGGACCTGGCGACGCAGGACGCGCGCGCCGAGGGGTGGGACCCGGACGACCCGTGGAACTACGCGCTCGGGGAGAGCGAGGTGCCGTGGGTGGAGGTACCGGACATCGCGGAGGTGGACGGCGCGTTCGACGAGGGGAGGGACCCGTACGCGGCGTACGCGGACGCGGTGATCGCGGCGCTGGAGGCCGGTGTGAGCGGCGGGGTCGTGGTCGCGCCGGCGGACTACGTGGCGAACGTGCGGGCGTGGCGTGAGAACAGCACGGCGCTGGAGATCGCGCTGCGCGACCGCATGGGGGTGTCGCAGGCGGAGACGAACGCGTTCCTGAAGGCGCAGAACCGGATCACGGCGTACGTGCGGCGGTTCATGGATGCGTCGGACTGGTTCGTGGACTCGCCGGTGCCGGCGGACCTGCGGGCGCAGGTGGACACGGTGCTCAAGCCGAGGTTCGACGCGCTCGCGGACCAGATGAAGGACAACCTCAACCTGTGGACGGGGGGCGGGCTCGACCTGGAGCAGACGCAGCTCTACCAGACGATCAGCGCGTTCGCGGGGGCGATGTCGACGGTCGGGGAAGGCGTCGAGGCGTACGCGGGGGTGATGCAGACGCTGGTGCACGCGACGACGCGCATCGGGGTGGGGTTCGTGCCGGTGGTCGGGCCGGCGCTCGACCTGTGCGAGGCGGTGACGGGGAAGGCGTTCTGCTTGCCGTCGGGGCAGGCGCTGAGCGACGAGGAGCGGATCTTCTCGGGGGTGGGGTTCGGACTCGGGGCGGTCGGGCCGATGTGGCGCGCGGTCGGTCGCGCCGGCGGGATGACGCCGGAAGCGATCCGGGTCGCCGAGGAGATCGCGCAGATGGGCGAGGAGCTCGCGACAGCGCTGCGCGCGTCGCGGCGCACATCGTTCAAGACGCTGCACGGGGCGGTCACCACCAAGCTGATCGACGCCTTCGAGAAGAAGGCGGCCAAGTTCCTTCTGGACGATGGGCGGGCGCTGATCGGCGTTGGCGATGACGGAGTGCGCACGGTGCTGGGCATCCCGAGGAACGCTCCTGCCTACAGCGATGCCGCGAAGGCGCCGGATTTTGTGACGGTGACCAGAGGGAATAAGCTCGCAGTGAGCGAGGCAAAAAGTGGGACGCACGTCCAGGAAGCGATCAAGCAGTTGACGAACGCTCTGAAGGCGCTGAAAGAGAAGGGACTCGCCGGCGACGTCGCAAGAGTCGAGATAATCATCAAGAAGGGCGTGGCGTTCGACGATCACAACAAGATCATCAAGAACGGACATCTATTCGACAAGGCCACAGGCCAGACCGTTCAGATTTCCGGAGATGGTTTCAAGCACTTTGTCAGGTTCATCGAGATATGAGCGAGTCAAGCGGTCAGCGAGTTTTGAGGGAATCAACCCCTTCGTTCTTCGCGTGGTGCGACGAGTCGGACAGAATCGACGCATTTACAGAGGCGCTGTCGGCTCTCGTTCACCCGTGGCGGATCTGTAGCAGCCTGTCGATATTCTCGACATGGCGTGACGAGATTCCTGTTGATGAAGTCGCTGCGACGCTGCATGCCCAGTTCGGCACGGACGCGTACGCTTGGGCGTCTTTCGGCGTGACGCTAAGCTCCGGACGTGCGCTAGGCTTCAGCAGCCACTGCTGCGGCGACGGGCAGCTCCGCCGCGGCGCCTCAGGTCCTCTCGGCATGTCGCCATTCGATAAAGAGGAACTGCTCCCGCTTCGCCTGCCCGTCGGCTTGCTCGCCAGTGCGAAATCGATCGAGGTTGAGGCGGCCATGGCGTCACTCGTTGTCCAGGAGGACGTGGAGGATCTCCTGCTCCGCCTATGCGCGCCGGGCGCGAGCAGACGCGTAACGACCGGAGGATGTACGAAGCTCGGGCACTGGGGCGCCCCGATCGAAATCGGCGCGACCTACCACGCGACGGCCACGGAGGTCGTGCGTGATCTTGCTCTCTCGTGGGTGCACCTGCACGGCGACGACAAGGTGGAACGCGCCGCCGGGTTGTCGATGGACGCGCTGCGTGCGCGCGTCGACGCTGCTCCGCACGGGGCGCGCATCGCGGTCAAAGGCGGCGCTGAGGTATCGCGGGAAGCGGTTCTACAGGCCATCGATACTGCACCTGCAGTGCTTCTCGACGCGCTCGAGGCGTCGGCGCTCCCGGACGATGATTGGCGCGCCGTGGAGCCCTACGCCCGCGAGGTCATGAAGATGATCGCAGAGGGCGCGCCCGTGCAAGACGTGGACCTCACCACGCGCAAACACGTCCGGTTTCTCGAGCAACACGCCCCCTACCACGTCCGTCGCCTCCCGAGCGGCGGCGTGGTGCTGGCGACCCACCCGTACCGCACGCTGTGGCCGCTATGGAACGACGCCCTCTTCTTGCTGGGCATCACGTCGTGACGCAGGGCGCCCGCCCAATCTCCCTCGCAGGTTCCGCACCTGGAACTGCTGGGCACCCCTCCCTGAGCGCGCGGAGCGCGCGATTTGGGAGGGGCGGACCGCGCGCAGGCGCGGAGCGCCGAGCACGGGCCGGGGGTGGGCATCCGCGCTCGCAGAACGATTAGGGAGGGGCGGACCGCGCGCAGGCGCGGAGCGCCGAGCACGGGCCGGGGGTGGGCATCCGCGCTCGCAGAACGGTCGAGAGGTGGAGCCCGCGAATGAGCGATTCGAGATCCCTTTCGAGACGCTGGCCAATCCGAAGTTCCTGTCGTGTGGCTGAGCCTCTTGATGGCGTATCCCACCCTCCGCGGCGATCCGCGGAAGCGGCGCCGCCGGACGCCGCCGCTCACGCCCCGCGCGCGCCTGCGCTCCAGCGCTTGCGGGCGCGCGCGAGGCTGCCCGGCTCGGCGAAGCCGACGAGCAGCGCCGCCTCCTTGGCGCTCGCCCCGCGTTCGATCAGGTCGACGGCGCGCGCGCGGCGCTCGCGGTCGACGAGATCGTGAAAGGTCGTGCCCTCGCCCTGCAGCCGGCGCTGCAGCGTGCGGGCGCTCATGCGGAGCCGCCGCGCCACGCTCTCGAGCCGCGGGGCGGCGACGTCGAGCTCGGCGCGGAGCATCGAGGCGATGCGGTCGGCGAGCGACGCGGAGACGGGGAGCGCGGCGACCGCCGTGAGGGCGATCCGCTCGAGCGCACGCCCGAGGAGCTCCGGCGGCGCCGCGACCGGGCGCCCGGCCACCTCCGCCGGCAGGACGAGCGCGCTCTCGGCACAGCCGTACGCCGGCGCGACGCCGAGCGCCGCGCACAGCGCGTCGTCGGGGCCGAGCCGGCCGTGCCGGAGCCGCGCGGCGTGGCCCGCCGCGGGCCTGCCGGTAAGCAGCTGCACCGCGTCGGCGATCTCCACGAGCGCGCACTCGGCCAGCACCGCGCGCGCCAGGGCGCTCCGCCCGGGGTGCTCGAAGCGGACGGCGAGCCCGCCGCGGAGCGCGCTCAGGGCGAAGCGCTCGCCGTCGCCCCACACGCGCTGGTAAGCGACGGCGCGGGCGAGCCCGTCGCGGAACGAGGGCCCCGCGAGCAGCAGGAGCGCGGCGACGCCGTACGTGTCCTCGTCCCGCACACGCGCCAGCGCGGCCCCGAGGCCCGCCGCCCCGACGCGCGAGGCCGCGGCCTCGATGGCCCGATCGAGCGCGGCGTACGGGACGCGGCAGGCGGGACGCCGGAGCTCGACCTCGGTGGCGCCGAGCACGTCGAGGAGCGGCGCCGCGTCGAGCGCGCGGTCCGCGAAGAACCGCACGAGGCGCAGGGCCATGGCGCCAGAGATGCCGGCGCCGCCGCTACCGCGCGGCTTCATGGGGCGACCGGGATGGCGCGCGAGGCCGCGCGATATGGCGTGTCCGGCCGCCGCGCCCGGAGGGGGCGTGGGATAGGTTCCTCGCCATGGTGCTGCGTCTCATGAAGATATTCAGTCTCGCATTCGTGGAGACGGCCGTCGAGCGCGCCCGCCGCGGCCCCGCCCGGCCGACCTGGGGCTTCGGCTTCGAGTGGGTGGTCCGGGCGCTCCGCCGCGACTTCATCGACATGCTCGGCTGGCCGTATCCGAAGGCCCGGGCCGATCTGGACGCGCGCTTCTATCCCGACAAGACCGTCCGGCGCGTCAAGCGCACGGCCGATGTCCTCGGGGGCGTGCCCGCCGTGTGGTTCGAGCCGCCGGGCGCGATGGATCGCGGCGTCGTCCTCTACCTCCACGGGGGCTCGTACCTGGTCGGATCCACGAAGACCCACGCGGATCTCATGGCGCGGCTCGCGCTCTCGAGCGGCGCGCGCGTCGTGGGGATCGACTACCGGCTGGCGCCGGAGCATCGGTATCCCGCCCAGCTCGAGGACGCGCTCGCCGCCTTCGGCGCGCTCGTCGAGCGGGGCCACGCGCCGGGCGAGATCGCGCTCGCCGGCGACTCCGCCGGCGGCAACCTCGCGCTCGTCGCCCAGCTCGCGCTGCGCGATCGCGGCGAGCAGGCGCGCTGCGCCGCGCTCATCTCCCCCTGGCTCGATCTCACCGCGAGCAGCGCCTCGACGCGCGAGAACGACCCCACCGACTACGGCACCCGGGAGGGGCTCGTGCGCCAGGCGGGCGACTTCGCCGGCGCGATCCCGCTCGACGACCCCCGGCTGTCCCCCCTGCACGCGCGCCTCGACGGCCTGGGTCCGCTGCTCGTCCAGGTGGGCGACGCCGAGCGCCTCCGGGACGAGGGCCTCGAGCTCGCGCGGCGCGCCCGCGAGGCGGGCGTCGACGTCACGCTCGACGTGCTGCGGGACATGCCGCACAACGGGCCGGTCCTGGCCGAGTACCACCCGGAGGGCGCCCGGGGCGCGGAGACCCTGGGGTCGTACCTGCGCGCGCGCCTGTCCGAGGCCCCACGGGCGCCGCGCCAGCGGGAGCCGTCGACGCGTTCGGGTGAGGAGGTCTCCGCGCGGAGGGCGTGAGCTCGCTCCGGCCCGTTGCGCGGAGAGCGCGCCGCGCGTACTGGATCGCGGCCTGGGGTCCGCCTCGTGAGGACCTCGCGGAGGACGGAGCAGATGACCCCTTCCCAAGACCTTGTCGATCTCGCCCAGCAACTGGCGGACGCGAGCGGCGCCGTGATCCGGCGCTACTTCCGCAAGGGCATCGAGGCCGACGACAAGGCGGACGCGAGCCCGGTCACGGTCGCGGACCGCGAGGCCGAGGCGGCGATGCGGGAGCTCCTCGCGGCGCGCGCGCCGGGCCACGGGATCGTGGGCGAGGAGCTCGGCCGCGAGAACGCGTCGGCCGAGCTCGTGTGGGTGCTCGATCCCATCGACGGGACGAAGGCGTTCATCACGGGCAAGCCGCTGTTCGGCACCCTCATCGCCCTGCTGCACCGGGGGCGGCCCGTGCTCGGCGTCATCGATCAGCCCGTGCTCGGCGAGCGCTGGATCGGCGCCCTGGGCCGGGCGACGACGTGGAACGGCGCGCCGGCGCGCGTCCGGGCCTGCGCGGGGCTCTCGCAGGCGCGCCTCTCCACGACGGGCCCGCAGTACTTCCCGGAGGGGGAGGCGCGCGCGTTCGACGCGGTCGCGGCCCGGGCCAAGCTCGTGAGCTACGGCGGCGACTGCTACCAGTACGGCCTCGTGGCGAGCGGCAGCGTCGACGTGGTCGTCGAGTACGGCCTCAAGCTCCACGACTTCGCGGCGCTCGTCCCCGTGATCGCCGGTGCGGGCGGGATCATGACCGACTGGGACGGCTGCCCCCTCGACGCGGCGAGCGCGGGGGACGTCGTGGCCGCCGGAGATCCGCGCGCTCACGCCGAGGTGCTCGCCGCGCTCCGCGCCGGGCAGCGAGCCCTGGGCGCGTTCTGAGGACGACGCCGCGCGAGCCGGGCGAGGCGCGCCGGCGGAGAGGGACCCTGAAGCGGACGCCGTTCACGCCCACGTGACGGCGTCCTGCGCCCGCGGCGCCCGGATCAGGCGCGGAGCCCGCGGTGCTGGAGGGCGAGGGCGCTCTTCAGCCCCGGATCCAGCGCAGCGCCGAGCGACACGAAGCCGCTGAGCCAGGACAGGAGCGCCGCGAAGTAGAGGGCGAAGACGTTGTGGGCCGCGGCGAGCGGGTCGATGTCGCCCGCGACCTCGCCGCGCGCTTGGGCGTCGCGCACAAGGCCCGCGACGCGGTGCAGGAACGCGAAGGTGAGGGCGTTGAGCCGCTCGCCGTTCGGGCCGCTCGCGCCGGGGAACGCCTTCACGAACGCCTGCGCCACGAGCGGGTGCTCGCCGTACATCGCGAACAGCGCCTGGAACACGTGCATCAGCTGGGCGAGCAGCGGCTCCCGCCGCGGCAGCGCCTCGAAGGCGGCGTCGACCGCGGCCGAGAGGCGGTCGTGCATGACCAGCATGAGCAGGTCCGCCTTGTCGCGCGCGTGCACGAACACCGTCCCCGCCGCGACCCCCGCGCGCTCCGCGACCGCCTTGGTCGTCGTGTCGTCGTACCCGAGCTCGGTGAAGAGCGCCCACGCGGCGTCCCGGATCCGGCGGCGGGTGTCGAGCTTCTGCTGCGCGCGCCCGCCGCGCTCGGGCTCCGGCGCGGGCGGCGCGGCGGGTGGAGCCGGCGCGGCCGGGCCTTGTCGACGTTTCGCGCGTTTCGTTGAGCCTGTACTGACCTTGCTCACTGTGCCGCCAATCTGCTGCGAGCGTGAACGCCGCGTCAATGCGGAGATGCCACTTGACAGGACCAGCCCGAGCAATGACTTTAATCAGTGAGTACAGTCATTGACGGAGGGTGGTCCCATGGCGCTGGTGCACTACGACGAAGGCCTCACGATGCGGGAGGCGCGCGCGATCTACTTCCAGGTGAACGGCTTCGGCGCGGACGGCGGGTACGCCGACGCGTGGGTCGACTTCAAGCTCGGCCCGCTCCCCATCCCGTTCCCGAACACCAAGGCGCGCGTGCGCGCCGTGCGTTACCACGACCTGCACCACGTGCTCACGGGCTACGACACGAGCACGAGCGGCGAGTTCGAGATCGCGGCCTGGGAGGTCGGCGCCGGCTGCAAGGACTTCGTCGCGGCGTGGCAGCTCAACCTCGGCGGGCTCGTCGCGGGGCTGCTCTCGGCCCCGCGATGGACGGTCCGCGCGTTCTTCCGCGGCCGCCGCGGCGAGAGCCTGTACGGCCGCCCGTTCGAGGCGCTGCTGGACCGCACGGTCGGCGAGCTACGCCGGGAGATCGGCGTGGACGCGCCCGACGCGAGGCCGGCGGCGGGCGACGTGCTCTGGCTCGCGCTCGCGATCCTCGCAGGCCTCGCGATGGCGGCCCTCGGGATGGCGGTGGCGCTCGTCGCGGCGCCGATCGGGGTCGTGACCCTGGCGCGCCGCCGGCACCGCGCGCAGCGCGCCGCCGCGGCCTGAGGGCCGGAAAACGTGATGATCCCGCGGCATCCCACGTTCCGAACAGCTCCTTTCGGCTTGTGCGGCGGGCAGAGCCCCTCCGGGGCCTTCAGAAGCTCACACAACACCTCATGGCAGCTGTCCGAGCCGCTCTTCGGGCTCCTTGCCGCCGGATAACCGCCTCCCGAGCCACCGCGCCAGGTTCATGGTGACGACGCAGCTTGCGCCGATGTCGGTGGTGGAAAGACAGCACCCGAGACAGCCGCCTCGTTTGCGACCGCTCGACGTGGGCGGAGTTCATCCACTCGCCTGCGCAGGCAGATCGAGGCGAGATTTCAGGGTGAACACAACCAAAACGGCTCCCTCGAGCGAGCCTACCGGGCCGTTGCGACGAGTCTGGAAAGACCGTAACGTGGCAGGCCGCATGATCGGTACGCTCATCGAGGGGAAGTATCAGATCCTCCGTCAGCTGGGCGCCGGCGCGATGGGTGCGGTGTACCAGGCCGAGCACACGGGCACCGGGCGCCGTGTCGCGCTGAAGGTCATCACCGGCGACCTTGGCAACCGCCAAGAAATCATCGACCGCTTCTGGCGCGAGGCACGGGCCGCCGGGAGGATCGACACGCAGCACATCACCCAGGTCCTCGACAGCGGCGTGGATCGGGACAGGAACCTCCCCTACCTGGTGATGGAGCTGCTCTCCGGCGAGGATCTCCAGGGCTTCCTCAAGCAGACGGGCCCCGTCACCCCGGATCTCGCGCTCCGCATCATCGCGCAGGCGTGCCTCGGACTGCAGAAAGCGCACGAGGCGGGCGTCGTCCACCGCGACATCAAGCCGGCGAACATGTTCCTCGCGCGCCGCGACGCAGGCGAGCGAATGGTCAAGCTCCTCGATTTCGGCATCGCCAAGGTGGTCATGGAGCAGGCGCAGGGAACCGAGAGCGCCGGGCTCACCAAGACCGGCAGCATGCTGGGCTCGCCGCTCTACATGTCCCCGGAGCAGGCGCTGGGCAGCAAGCAGATCGATCATCGCTCGGATCTGTGGTCGCTCGGCGTCGCGCTCTATCAGGCGCTCGCCGGCCGTACGCCGTTCGATCACATCACGGGGATCGGGGAGCTCATCGTCGAGATCATCTACGGCCACGTGACGCCAGTGCAGCACTTCGCGCCCTGGGTGCCGCCGGAGGTCGCGTCCGTCGTGCACCGCGCGGTCCAGCGCAAGCCGGAGGAGCGCTTCCAGAGCGCGGCGGAGATGCTCGCGGCCATCCAGCGGCTGCTGCCGCAGGGCTGGGGCATCACCGAGGATCTCCTCGTGCCGCTGCCGGACGTGATACGAGCGCGCGTCGAGCCGCGCCTCCCTGCGCCGTCCTCGCCGTCGCTGCCGGATGTGCCGGTGCCGACGTTCCTGCCCCAGCACCCGCAGGCCGATCTCGCGGCGCCGCATCCCGGGCACACCGGCGGTGCCATGGCGCGGTCCCACGCAACGCCACCGCACGCCTCGCCGCCGAAGGCACTGATGGCGATCGGCGCCGCGACCCTGATCACGGCAGGCGTCCTCGCAGGGGGCTATGTGGCCACCCGTCGCTCAGTCGAGCCCGCCGGGGCCGCGCGGGCACAGGCGTGGGTCGCCGCGTCACTCAAGGCGGCGCTCGCTGCACCAGCCCCGAGCGCCGCGCCGGCGCCGACGACGCCTGCGCCCTCAACGCCACCTGCGCCGTCGACGCCGGTCCGGACGGTGCAGCTCGAGATCATTCCTCGGGAGGCCTCCGTCGAGGTGGACGACAAGCCGGCGCACGCGAGCGACGGCGTCGTCGAGATCACCGGCACGCCCGGGAGCAAGCACCGCGTTCGTGTCTTCATGCACAAGTACTCGACCGCGACCGAAGTCGTCATCACGGAGGCTGGTCCGCCGAAGCCTGCGAGGGTGGTGCTCTCGTTCAGCTCCGCCGGAGGTCGCTCTCAACGCGGGGACGGGGCGACTCCGGGCCAGACGACGTCTCGGACCGGCGGGAGCCGCATCTTCGAGTAGCCAGAGCCGGCCGACAGCCAGGGCCTGCGATCGCAGGCCTGTGTGGGGGACAAGGACGATCATGATGGCGCGAAGATCCGTTGCGTGTGCGGCGTCTGCCGTGCTCTGGGCTGTGCTGACCAGCTCGCTCCCGGCGCTGGCGCAGCCTGCGGGGACGGCCGCGCCAGCGAGCGCGCCCGCGGAGCAAGGCCCTAGTGAGGAGCAGGCCGAGGAGACGACCCGCTCCGAGGAGGCGAAGGAGGAGGCGCGCGCGCGCTTCGAAAAAGGGCTCACGCTCATGGATCAGGGGGCGTGGGCGGCGGCCGCCGCGGAGTTCACGGTCTCGCGCCGGCTGTACCCGACGAGGAACGCGACGTTCCACGCGGCCCACTGCCTCCGCAGGCTCCAGCGGTACGACGAGGCGCTCGAGATGTTCGAGGCCTTGCTGCGCGAGTTCCCGAAGCTCCCGCAGGACCAGAAAGCGTCGGCGCAGTCGGCGCTTGACGATCTGCACGCGCTCGTCGGCACGGTCGAGATCACGGGAGCGAAGCCCGGCGCCTCCATCGTCATCGACGGGAGGGACCGCGGCGACTACCCGCCGGTCAACCCGATCCGCGTCGCCGCCGGCGCGCACATGGTGCGGATCCTCAAGGACGGGTACGCGCCGTTCGAGGTGCGCGTCGAGGTCGCAGGGGGCCGGACCACGCCTGTGGTCGCGAAGCACGTCGCCCTCACGGCGTCGGGCCGGCTGAAGGTTACCGAGCAGTCAGGCAAGACGGTCGACGTGGTCGTGGACGGCGACGTCGTCGGGCAGACCCCCTGGGAGGGTGTGCTCGCTGTGGGCAATCACATGGTGGTGCTGCAGGGCGAGGGGAACCTCGGGACGGGGCCCGCCGCGGCGCCGGTGAAGGCGCGGCAGCTGACGACGCTCTCGCTTCGCGCTGAGGAGCTCGAGGCGATGCTGCGCGTGGATCCGACGCCCGCGGGGGCGATGGTGACGATCGACGGCGTGCCGGTGGGCCGCGGCACGTGGGAAGGCGCGCTCCGCGCCGGCGCTCACCGCGTGGAGGTGCGCGACGAGGGGTTCGTGCCGGTCGTGAGGCAGCTGAGCCTCGCGCACGGGCAGCAGGAGAAGCTCCCGATCGCGCTCCAGCGCGACGAGGACGCGGAGGTGTGGAAGAAGCCGTCGAAGTTCGTGGTCGATCTGACGACGGGGTTCGTGTTCACCCCATCCTTCGGCGGGGACGTGGCCGGCGAATGCGACGGCGCTTGCTCCCGCTCCGTCGGACTCGGCGGGCTGGGGCTGCTCCACGCCGGGTACGAGCGCGGCTCGGGCGTGAGCTTCGGGGCGACGCTCGGGTATGTCCTCGCGTACCAGAAGACGACGACGCGCGCGGCGCTCGTGACGCCGTACGGGCTCTCGGACGAGCGGGGCACGGTGGACGATCAGCTCAAGCTTACCGGGCTCGTCGCCGGCGGGTTCGCTGGGTGGCGCCTCGGAGAGCGGTTCCCGCTGCTGCTCCGCCTCGGGGGGGGCGTGGTGATCGGCGCCGCGCGAGACCAGCGGACGCGCTTCAGGCCGATCGACGGCGGCGCGAACGTCGACGATGTCGTCCGTGTCGACCCGGCGGAGAGCTCGGCCTCTGCGTTCTACTTCTACCTCGATCCCGAGGCGCGGCTCAGCGTGCACGTCGGCGAGCGCCTGGAGCTCAGCGCCGGGTTGCAGGCGCTCGTCCTGTTCGCGCCGACCGACCCGCGCTTCGATGACCGGCAAGACGTCGGCGTGAGCCATCGCGTCGCCACGAACCGCGAGCGGCCCGGGGTCGCGAGTTACCCGGACGACGCGCTCACTGCGCGCACCCTCGTCCTGTTCGTGCCGAGCCTCGGCGCCCGCTACGCGTTCTGAGCCAGCGGCGCGCGCCACGCGTTCTGAACGAGCGGCGCGCCCTTCGCGTTGTGCTCCGGCGCCGCGCGTGGTGCTGCAGGCGGCCGCGCTCCCGCTCACTCCTCCTGGATGATGAAGAGCTGGACTCTCCGGTTCTTCTGGCGGTCCTCCTGCGTGCGGTTCGGCGCGATCGGGTCCGTGTCGCCGTAGCCCTTCGCGACGAGCTTCTCCTTCGGGACGCCGGCCTCGATGAGCCACAGGCGAACCGCGTCGGCGCGCTCCTGGGCAATGCGCAGGTTGAACGCGGGATCGCCCGCGTCGTCGGCGTGGCCCCGGACCTCGACCAGCTTGATCTCGGGGTGCTGCTCGAGCACGTCGCGCACGTCGGTGAGCATATCGTCGGGGATCGGCTCGACCGTGTCCTTCCGGTCTCGACCGTACATGACGAAGCGGATGGGGCGCAGGAGCGCGATCTCCCGGTCGCGTATCCGGATGTTTCTTGGACAGCCGCTCTGGGCCGGGTCCGGATCGCGCGCTCCTTTCTCGCGAGGACAGGCGTCTTCCGGCGGCTTGAGACCATCGCCGTCGATGTCCTCGGGGCAGCCGTTCCGCGACCTGTCGGGGCTGCTCTCGCCTGCGAGCTTGGGGCAGGCGTCCACGCGGTCGAGCACGCCATCGCCGTCGGCATCGCCGGGGCAGCCGTTCTGGCGGGGCGCCGCGCTCGGCGCGCCGCGGAGGTCGGGGCAGGCGTCGACGACGTCGGCGACGCCGTCGCCGTCGCGGTCCGGGGGGCAACCGTTCTTCGTGAGATCGAGGCTGGACGGGCCAGGCGTCGTGGGGCAGGCGTCGGCGACATCGAGCACGCCGTCGCCGTCGCGATCCGCCCTGGGGCAGCCGTGGCGGGTGCGGTCGTCGCTGGCGATACCCCGCGTGCCGGTGCAGGCGTCGGCGCCGTCGAGGATGCCGTCGCCGTCGCGATCGGCGGGCCGCGCCTTCGCGGCGGGCTCGTCGGGGGGAGCCGGCGACCAGCCGGCGAGCGCGATGAGGCGGAAGGCGGGGGTGCCGATGGCATTGGAGAGGCCGGAGCCGCCGGCGGCGCCGAGCTCGAGGCCGCCGAGGAGGCGCACGCGCGCGCCCAGCAGGACTTCGGCGTTCACGGGCGCGCTGGCGGTGACGTTGGCGCCCGGCGCGGAGAGCATCGGCTTGTCGCTGGTCGGGAGCGCGCCGTAGAGCTCCGGTCCGACGCGGAGCCGCTCGCGCCCGAGGACGAGCGCCGCGCCGGCGCCGAACGTGAGCGAGTTGGGGTTGTCGGAGCCGCGGAGGACCGCGCCGGCCGTCGCGCTCCAGACGAACGACACGGGGGAGCTGCCGTTGAGCCGGCCGCCCACGAGGACGTGAGGGGCGCCGCGGAAGGCGCCCTCTCCCGCGTAGGAGCCTGCGGGCGCTGTGGGAAAGAAGAGGTAGGTCCCGAGCGCCACCTGGAAGGGCGCGTGGTCGGCGCCGAACAGGCGGCCACGGAGGCCGAGCCGCAGATCGCCGGCCGCGGCCGAGGAGGGCACGTGGTAGGCGACGCCCGGGGTGCCTGGATCATCGCCCGCCTGGAGCACGGCGAAGGGCATGTCGACGGAGACGAGCAGGCGATCGACGAGGGAGAGCGAGGCGTCGAGCCGGAGGAAGCCTTGTGACGAGACGATCGTCGCGGTGCGGTCGCCGTGGAGTTCTAGCGGGTTGTGGGCGTAGTCGAACATCAGGAAGGCGCGCGGCACGAGGTGCCCGCCGACCGACGGAGAGGGCACGCCGAAGAGCGCGTCGCCCGCGGGTGCGGGCTCGAGCTGCTCGAGCGCGAGGTCGCCGACGATGACGGGTGAGGCGTCGGCGGGCTGTGCCGAGGCGAGGCGCGGGAGGGAGAGCGCGGCGAGCGCGGCGGCGGCGAGCGCGGGGCCGGGGAGGGCGCGCGGCGGAAGGCGGCGGCACGAGCGGGCCGGGCGGGGGGAGCAGGAAGGTGGGGAAGTAGAAGAACAGGCGGAGCAGGTGGAGGAAGGAGAGATCATGGCGAGCACCTCGTCGGCGCGGTACGAGGACGGCGGCGACGGGTCGCGAGGGCTGCGGCGGCGACGGCGGCAGCGAGCGAGGAGGACGCCTGGGACTCGGCGCCATCGCGGAGCGCCTGCGAGCAGGAGGGGCCGCCGCCGCCGAACTCGAGCGTAAGCGGGCCTGAAGCGGCGGTCCCGCCGCCGCCACCGGCACCATCAGCGCCGCCGATGCCGCCCAAGCCGCCGGAACCGCCGGAGCCGGTGGTCACGTCCGGCTCGCAGGCGTCGCCGACATCGTCGCCGTCGCCGTCCTCTTGCATGGGGTTGGCCTGCTCAGGGCAGTTGTCGCATGCGTCGCCAAAACGGTCTTCGTCGGAATTGAGCTGATCTACGTTCAAGACAAGTGGGCAGTTATCGTAGCGGTTTATCAAACCGTCATTGTCCCAGTCATCGTCACAGGCATCGCCGATTTGGTCACGGTCGCCATCGGCCTGAGCAGAGTTCTGCACAAGCGGACAGTTGTCTGAGGTATTGGGCTCGCCATCACTGTCTCGGTCGTCGTCACATGGGTCGCCATCCCCGTCTCCATCTGTGTCCGCCTGCGGCGCTGGGTTCGTAACATAATCGCAGTTGTCCAGCTCGTTGGGCAGTTCATCGTCGTCCCAATTGTCGTCGCAGGCATCACCTAGAGCGTCGCCGTCCGCGCTCTCTGCTTGAACGAGATTGTATTCACCAGCACAATTGTCCACTAAATTCGGCACACCATCGCCGTCGAGGTCTGGTTCCATGCTCAGGCAAGCGTCCCCAGGACCAGCGTCAATGGACGGAGTAGTGTCCTTTTGATCCGGATTCCGCTCGAGCGGACAGTTATCCTCTCCATCCATGATACCATCACCATCGCTGTCGTCATCGCGAAAATCTGGGTCCATGTCACCATCTGTGTCTCGCGGCAGTGTACACAGATCGCCATCTCCGGCCTCATCGATATCGAACACGCCGTCGTCGTCGCTATCCTCGTCGAGTGCGTCGATCGTACCATCTCCATCCGTATCAGGAAAAGTCGGCAGCGTCACGAGCGCCGGATTCATAGCTTCACATCTCTCCGGCGGCTGCGGACCAGTACACTGCTGAGCCACGCGATCTCCCGCTTCGACACGGTCCCATATACTATCGCCGTCGCTGTCGGCTGTATACCGCCCCATATCCACCATAGATTCGTCGACATCAAGCAGGCCATCCCCATCAGTATCGCCACCGGGAGACAAATCGCCTTCACATGCATCACCTATTCCATCGCAGTCCATGTCCAGCTGTCCGGAGTCGGCTCTACGTGGACACTTATCCTCCCAATTGCTCACAAGATCACCATCCATATCGATGTCACAGATATCGCCCAGCATATCGCCATCCATATCCTCCTGCATCGGATTCTGCACAAAGTCACAATTATCCCAAAAATCTAAGACACCATCACCATCTTGGTCGTCGCACGCGTCGCCCACACCATCTCCATCCGCATCATCCTGATTCGCATTTTCAATACGAATACAATTATCACAAGCGTCACCAACACCATCAGCATCCCCGTCATCTTGATCCTCATTGGCAGTCACCGGACAGTTATCAGCACCCAAACAATCGCTACTCACAGTCGGGTCGCACAAATTCAGATCACAAATCACACCCATAACACACACAACATCGCTCACACCATCGCCGTCATCGTCCGAATCGCAAGCATCCCCATAGCCATCCGAGTCGAGATCCACCTGGCTATTCGGAACGAGAGAACAGTTATCGCACACATCCCCAAAAACATCACCGTCAACATTAGATTGATTATCATTCGGAATATTTCGACAATTATCACAAAGGTCACCTCTACCATCTCCGTCACCATTGCGTTGAGTACAATTCGGCACCATGGGACAATTGTCACCAGAATCCATAAAACAATCACCGTCCATGTCATCCTCGGGCGCCGCACAGCCGCCTGGTGGAGTAGGGCAGCCGGCCCAAAGCGGTTGCACACATCCAACGATGACCCCAATTACAAGTAAAATAACCACAGCCACACGCATGACACGAATTCGCGCACCCGCCCTCCAGCCCACCAACACCATGCCGCAACAAGACACATGAAAGGCACTCATGTTAGGCCTCCCCAATTAGCAACAACAGAATCATCAACCCATGAACCACACACCACTCGCTCGACCGAACACAAAACAACATTCTTAATTTGGATCACAATCACAAAATTCCATCAATCACAACAGGAAGTCGAAGCACAACTACGGCTCACATTTCTCCTCCACACTTGCACAATCACCCTCACCACTGCACATACAAACTTGGCCTCGAACGGATTCACATCGCCCATACGCGCAGCTATTTTCGCCAACCAAGCCGCACGGACGTACCGCTCGACAATACCCAGCACCGCTGTCGTTGGTTCCAGTACACTCTGTCAGAACTCCTCCCGGCCCTGGAGGAGGACAAGGATTCTCTTCGGAGCAAGGCGGCCAGCACTGCCGGCTACCGTTAATCGACATGCACGCCTCGCCTCGTGGACAATCACTGCTTGTGCAACACTCTGCACTTCTACAGACTTTGCTATGCGAGTCGCAGTAAGTATTGTGGGGGTACGACATATCAAGCCCGCATCTTTCCCCTGGACAGCAATCGCTATCCGTCTCGCAACGCAATCGGCATACAGACACAGCCGCACCTCGCTCAACGCACCCGTCTCCCGAGCCACTTGTCGCGCTGGTGTTGCTCGGTATTGAGCCACCCGTACCTTCCGTGCTGCTGCTGGCCGAACTACTCCCGCCAACATTAGACCCTCCTGTATGGTTCTGAATTGGGACCCCGGGGCCATCGTTCCCTGAGTTTCCACACGAACAAATCCCAAGCATCGCTGTCACCATCAGAAGAACCCTACCGTGATATCCGCGCATACTCGCACTTCCCTTTCCTTCTCTAACTGACTATTGAGAAAAACTTCAGTACCGCGCCGCTCTCTACTGGAACTAGCACAACTCAACAGCTGTTCGACTGCGCTTTTCTGAATCTCATATTTTAAGATTCATTCACCTTCGTCGGTCTCGTTCCATGTCTGCTGGCGCTCGCATGCCCACTGGCAACATCTGCCGTCCATCCTGCAAGGTCGTTCACCCAAGCCCACATTGAAAGTACCGCGCGTGGTCCACGGCACGCAAGCGCACCGCGAGCGTGGTTTCGGCGCTTGTTCGATCGGGATAGGCGCAGCCGTGGCGTCGCTGGTCTGACAGTGACGCCGCTCGAGGCAGCGGCGTCGTCACGTCTTGGACGCAACTTCACGATGCTGCCATTGGAATTTCGGCGGGTCAGAACGGGGACGCTCAACGCGGAACGGCATCGCCCCTTCTCCTTCACCATCCTACAAGACCAGCGTAGCGTCATGCCCCGCATTCTTGCTCCCAGACCTCCGCATGCCCGGGCCTACGTGCGAAAAGGGAGAGCATCCCGCTCCACAACTCTGATAGCCTGCGATCAGGGGAAGGACGCCGGACTCCCCCGAACTGACCGGCGGAGAAGATGATCACGCACCGAACTTTAACTGTTCGTACGGGCGGCAGGCTGTACCTCATTATCGCGCTTGGCCTAGCCGCCTCTACGCTCTCGTTGCCGTGGGGCTGCGCCGAGCACGCCGCGCCGACCTCCTCTGCGCCGGCGGACGGTCCGCTGTCCGGCCTCCCCGAGACCCCAGGCGCGCGCGACCGGCTTGCGTCAATCCTCGCTCGATTCGATGAGCCGCTGCGCGCTGCCATCCGTCCCCGCTTCGACCGCCTAGACAACGGCTCCCTCCGGGCACGATTCACGGTCCCGCCCCGCTCCTCAAGCGCAGGTAGCGCCACGGTCGAGCTCCCGGCGCGGGCGTCCGGCGCGGTCCGCCTGCGCGACAACACCTCCGGACTGACGATCGCGTTCGCCTTGGAGGGCGCGCTCGACGCGCCGCTCGCCACGTTCGACGGGATCGCCCTCTACGCCGGCGCCCTCCCGAACCACGGCGCCGACCTCCTCCACGTCACCCATCCGACGGGCATCGAGGACTTCGTCTACTTCGAGCGCGAGCCCGCGGCGCGAGAGCTCCGCTACATGGTCGACACGACCGGCGTCGCCGGTCTGCGCCTCGTCTCCGGCACGCTCGAGTTCCTCGATCCTCAGGGCACGCCGCGGCTGCGGGTGCGCTCGCCTTACGTCCTCGATTCCGCAGGACGCCGCCACGGAGCCAGGCTGGAGGTAAACGGCTGTACAGTGGACACCGATCCGCGCCCGCCGTGGGGGCGACCGGTCACGAGCCCCGGAGCGGGATCCTGCACGGTCCTCGTGGAGTGGCGAGGAGCCCCGATCCAGCACCCGGCGCTAGTCGATCCCAGATGGGAAGGGACGACGAACATGCTCGCTGCCCGCACCTTCCACGCCGCGACGCTCCTCGATCCAGAATCCAGCGCGAGCCGGGTCCTCATCACGGGCGGCTTCAGCAATGGGGATCCGGACCGAAACGCGCTGAGCTCCGCCGAGTTTTACGAGCCCCTGAGCCGCACGTTCGCCTCGGCGGATAGCATGCACGTACCGCGCGGCCATCACACCGCGACCCTGGTCGAGCCGCAGTCGACGGATCCACCGGCGGAACCGGCGCCGAGTTGCGGCGCGTCACTCTACTGCGACGTGCTGATCGTCGGCGGAAGTTCGGATCAGCATGGGCCTCCGTTCAGGACCGCGGCCGGGCTGGAGGTGTACGATCGGGCGACCGGTGAATTCATCGATCTGTCTACGACAGACAATCCCCTGAGCATCCCGGATGATCTACCCCGTGTTCATCATACTGCGACGAGATACGCGCCAGGTAAGGTGCTCATCGCAGGAGGTTCCGACAGCCCCGGCCAGTCCCTGAACAGGGCTTACATCTACAAGGCCCAGACCCGCGCGCCCACCTTGACGAGGGTGGACATGCTCGCGAACCGCTCCGGGCATGCCGCCACGCTGCTCGCCAGCGACGACGCGGCGTCAGGCGACGTGCTCCTCACCGGGGGCCTCTACGTGGGCATCGCGCAGGCCTCGGGAGAGATCTTCCGCGAGGGCTCCGAGGACTTCGAGCTCGTGCGAGGGACCGAGAGCCCGAGGACATTCCAGAACATGCTGCACTCCCGCGCGTTCCACACGGCGACCCGCCTGCGCGACGGCAGGGTGCTCCTGGCCGGCGGCACCAGCGCCAGCGGCAGCGATGCGCTCGTGCGGGACAGCGCCGAGCTCTTCATCGACAGCTCCGGGAGCAGGGGGTTTACCAGGGTCGCCATTCCCATGTCCCGCATGCCGGACATGCCCGGTCGCGCGCGTTACGGCCACACAGCGACCCTCGAGCCCGCAGGGCACGTCGTCCTCGTGGGCGGCATCGGGGTATCTCTCGTCGATCCGCCCGAACCCGCCCCCGAGGTCAGCTTCGTCGACTCGTTCTGCCCGCGGACCGAGACGTTCACGCCCTACCTGGACATGCTGTCCGCCACCGCCGGCCACACCGCGACCCTGGTGAACGCCGGCGAGGCGCTGACCGCGGGGAAGAGCATCCTCATCGCGGGCGGCGGCAACACCGCGAAGGCAGACGCTTATTTGCTCCTGCACGATCTCGGCGAGCCCTGTGCGACCGACCAGGACTGCGCGTCCGGGCACTGCTTCCAGACGACCTCCGGAGGCATCTGCTGCGATATGGCTTGCACAGGGGAGTGCGAGACGTGCGTCGCGTCGCGGAAGGCCTCCGGCTTGGACGACGGTCGATGTGGTCCTGCCAGCGCGGGAACCCCCACGAGCGTGACGTGTGTCGACGAGCTGAGCGCGGACGGGCTAAGGGTGAATGGAGTCAAGACCCAGAGCGCCTGTGATGGCGCGGGTCACTCTGTGTCGTTCAAGGTGCAGAGCTGCGCACCCTTCCTGTGCAACGACACAGGCACGGATTGCGCGACGACGTGCGAGACGGACGCTGCGTGCGCGGCTGCCGGCTGGTGCAGCTTCAAGCCCGACGTCGTCTCGGTCCCGAACGGATGCCCGCTCGACAGCGCGCCGGGCGGAGGCCGCTCCGGAGGCGCGGGCGGCGCAGGCGGCACGGGAGGAACCGGCGGCGATTGGGGAGCCGGCGGAGCAGCCGGTGCTGGCGCCGCCGAGGGCGTGACCGGCACGGGTGGCTCTGGAGGAGCCGTGACGGGCGTCGATCCCTGCTATGCGCCAGACGGCGTCGGTGGCGGCGCGGCCAGCGGAACCGGCGGCGCGGCCAGCGGCACCGGTGGAGGAGGAACCGGCGAGGGCGACGCCGGCGCGGGCGGCCCTGGAGCCGGGGGAGGCGGCGCGGCCCCGGGCGAAGCGCTCGGCGTGTGCGTCTGCAAGCAGCCGCTCGGCGCCGCGTGCGAGGCGGCTCGCGAGTGTGCGAGCAACTTCTGCGTCGACGGTCGCTGCTGCGACGCCAGTTGCAACGGCCCCTGCGAGGCCTGCGACACCGAAGGCGCGCTGGGCCTCTGCAGGCCGATCGGCACGCTTCTCGTGCGCCAGCCGCCACGCCTCGACCACGATCCCTGCCCCAGCGGCCCGGGCTGCGAAGGGTGGTGCGACGGCACGAGCACCGACGAGTGCACGTATCCGGAGGTAGGCCATCAATGCGGGGAGCCGAGCTGCACGGACGGGGTCGCGATCGGATACGCGTGCGACGAAAACCACCTCTGCAAGGAAGAGACCAACGGGTGCAAGGGGTTCCTGTGCGATGAGACCACGCGTCAGTGTAAGGAAGAGTGCACGTCGCGCCAGCAGGACTGCATCGAGGACGCCATCTGCGACAACGGGCGCTGCTTGGAAATCTCAGGCGACACCTGCGATGGTGGGCATTTCGTCGTGAAGCTCGAGGGTGACGACAAAGACTGCACGCCGTACACGTGCAGCGGCTCTGCCTGCCGGACATCTTGTGATACGTTCAAGGATTGTGTGGATGGGTTCGTCTGCAGCCAGGGCGCGTGCGTCGAGCCGCCCCATGAGCCCCATCTCTCTTCGTGCAGCGTACGCACGCAGGATTGTTCCGATGCCCGATTGCCCTGGGGCCCCGTCCTTGTCGCGCTGATCACAACGCTCGCGAGACGTCGTGCCCGTCCCGCCGCACACCGTGGCGCAAGGTTGATTCGATGGCACCACCCGTCCTGATTGAGTGTGCTCGGCGCTTTTTTGGAGACGTGGACGACGCGGCAGAAGGCGGAGTCTTACGGAGATGGGCAGACAGCTGGGCTGCTGCGGAGGACTTGGAGGATGGGCGGGTGATCCGGTCGGAGGCGGCGGCGTGCTGAGGATCCGAAGGGAGCAGATGCTGGCGTTCGAGGAGCTCGCGCTGCGCGGGTTCGAAGATGAGACTGTCGAGCATCTGAAGGATTTTGCGTCGAGGCACTCAAAGGTCATCGGCGAGGCGGGCGTTCGACAGGTGATACGGCTCGGGATCTCACGAGCGAAGGGATATGGTTTCACTAACTGTGGCCCGGTTCGATTTTATATTGAAATGATGTTCTTGTTTGGCAGCGACTTCGACACGGATCCTCTGTTACCGTGGGCGGCGCAGGAGCTTGGAACCGCAGCCTACTCGGAACAGCTGGCGCGAGCGATGGGATTGTACCACGCGCTGAACGTCTATATCGATCGGGTCATCGGGCGCGACCGGGCGCCTTTTACACGAGCGCTGCGTCGGGCATATGAGGCGAGGCTGGAGCTCCTCACTGCGATCAGCGGGCATGATTCGGAGGAGCGCGTGTTCTCGACCCTGGCGCAAATTTTCCCCGAGCGGCTCGCGCATTTGGGGGAAGAGCCGCTTCGAGCGTTCGTTCGGCGAGGGCCGGATATGGCGGAGCGAATCGGGTTGGCGACGGGGCGAGGGGTAGCGCTCTCCATCCTGCTGGCGTATGCGCTGGGGCATGGCTTCGCAAGCGATCCACTGTGCCCTTGGGTAGAAAACACGCTGAGGGATCCGAACCTCAAGACGCCGGAGATCAGGGTCGAGCGATTGGAGCGTAGGGCTGGGATCTATCTGGAGCACGCGCTGCGTTACCTTGAGGAGGCGCACGACAATGGGTAAGAGGAATCCGCGTCCACCGACGAATGCGACGCCGACGACCGGTACGACAGCACCGTGCCCTCAAACAGTTAGATTCGTTACTCCAGGCGGGGACCCTGTGCGCTCTCCGAACTCGACCCAAGGCGCAGATGGTCAGAATGAGTTTACATTTTCGACAGCGAATCAGGGCGTGCTCACGATGAATCTAAAGGCTCGCGTAGAGCCTGCCGGCTGCGCGCCTGCGATGCGTGATCGTGTGCTTTTCAGCGTCGATGCTATCGGCGCTTCGACGATGACTTGGGCGACGGCGAATCCGAACGGCAGGCCGACCATCAATGGTGATTTCCTCGAAGCCGTCGTCACGTTCACGGGGTTGCCAGAACGCAACACCGATTTCGGCGCCAAAGTAGCTAGACTGATGCTCGATGGCGCCGTTCACGAGACGAAGAACTATGAGGTATTCTTCGCACGAGATGCAACGAATCACCCCGGGGGACAGGCGGGAAGCCCGAACTGGTATCATTATTGGGGTCAAGTAGTCAACGTTGGCACAACTAGCTACGCTGGAAGCAGTGGCAGCCCCACGATGGCCAGGGTACTTGGCATGGTCGATTGGAGCTATGAGACCGCGCCGGACAAGACCACGCTCTACATCTACGACGAGGTCGTAACGGATGCAAGAGCCTACGGCGTCGGAAACCAAGTTTCCGGCATCGATAATTTCGTCTCAACGCTGTACCATGAGAGCCGACACGTGGATCAAATAAGCAGGGCAGACACTCTTGTTCCAAATGTCAGATGTTGGCAATACGGCTATTCCTGGAATAAGCCGCATAACCATTGGGCGCCTGGACCGGATGGGCTGTGGGGACCTCCGCCCGGTACTGCGACAGCAAGCGTGGCAACCGCACCGCCGTTCGAGCCCGGTGGAGGAGACGACGCCAGCATAGATCATCCTTCATGGGTCCATTGGCCTAATGTATGGCCGCTCCCGAATCCCATAAGAATCTTTCACCCGATCGAGGAGGACGCCGTCCTATACGCAGATGCCCGTGTCAGCGAGGGGGACTTCGCAGATCATGACTGGGGCGATCCGGGAAAAAACCACATGACCTTGCTCAAGTACAACGACTGATGGAACCTATTAACATCAAGCGCAGGACTGCAACCTGGGCACTCGTACTCGGAACCATTGGGATGAACGCTACCATGAGTTCATCGAGCTTCGCTAATATCGGCATTTCCTCTCCCGCGGCAATCGTCCTGAGTGCCGCGTCGATCGCAGTAGGTAGGCTGGAGGTCGCTGGAAACCAAGCCTACCTCAACGTCGATAACACGCTAAAGGGAAGCCGTATCGATGGCCGAAGGCTCCCCCTTGTCCTAGCAGTCACACCCATAGGCTTCGACCCGGTAGCAATTGCTCAGGCACGAAAGACCGATCCGGTCATTCTTCTTGGCGACTTCGACTCAACCAGCGGCGCCCTCTCTCTACGGTGGCTTCATGCATCATTGTGGCCTCCGAGCCCTGGGTTCGACACGTTCCCGTCCCAGCGATTCGACAACTGCCATGCGTTCATCTCCGCTGTGTTGGATTATGAGCAGAGGGCACCAAAGGATCTGACTCAGCTCGCCAATGCACTTATCCAGGACGTCGATGGCGCCAGGATATATGCCGCCCTTGACTGGACTGACGTGGCGTTCAGGGCTCACACGAAGATCAAGGAGCCAGATTTGGGGAAACTCGTCCCGTGGGCTATGTACGCAAAGACCCTCAAAAGGCCGAGCGATCCGCATATCGAGCAGAAGCTCGTCAGCATGTTCCCAATACTGCCGCCGTCCATTGCGATCCCGCACATGCTGCGGATCACCGGCACCGCAAACGCGCCATCGTCTGCACGCTCTCAAGTCGAAGCGCTTTTTATAGCGCTCAGATTTACAAAGGGAAAGAAGCTGCCCGTAAGCGAGCTACAGCTAATCTTTCAAGCTCATCGCACGGAGTGCCAGCGCGGGGATGGTCTGAACGCCTTGAAAATGTTCGACAGCCCATCGGCTGCCGTTCGCGCCGCTGCGGACCTCGTGCTTGAGAACATCTTGGGAACACCTCTTCCTGCAGGCGCCGCCACGAAGAGCGCCGCGATCCGCAAGGGGCTCTGGGCTCAAGAGATCAACAGGCTGTAGCGTTACTCGAACGAATAGGCGTCTACCGGACTGCGCCTGAGCCGCAGCGACGCGAGGTCCCGGCACAGTCCCGCAAACGTCGGGTTGTCGGGTGGGCCGGGGAGGGCAACATCCCCGGCCCACCCGACATCTGCGCCCATGAGCGTACGGAGAGGCCGATTTGCAAGCTTTACGTTCAAGCCCTTGGAGTTGCTGGCGCTCCCGAATCAGGATCGGCTATTTAGGGGCACCGTGCAGGAAGATGTTGCTCGCGAGAGGACCCGCACCTTGGCGCCGGGGGCCCTCAATACTGCAGGCCTCGCCGTACCCAGCGTCTCGCCGTGGGCGGCAATGTCAAACGCGATGAGCGGCGGCGCTCGTTCCAGCCTCATTCCGGTTTCTCAGGATCGAAATACGTCCCGATTGTCATGGCATTCCGCCGCGGTTCCAGGTATTCAGCCGCGTTCTGGCCTCGCTTCGTCACCTCGCTGCGCGTTCGCGATCCGCCCAGGCGCCGAGCGTGGTCGCGTATGTGCGACCGCGAACTTTTCGCTTCCCATCGGGCATAGAGCCTATGGTATGCTGTCTACTGACAGCCGTGGCGGAGGGAGGGGGCCAGCCTCGGCGGGCCCTGTGGAGAGGACGCCGCGCATGTGGCGGCCGAACCGCGTCGCCCCACGCCGTGAAGCTGCGGTCCCTCGCGCCCGCGGGAACCTTTCCCATAGCAGAGCTTTCCGGGTTCGCGCCTGCCCCGGGTCAGTAGGAGGTCGAGCATGCCGGTATTGGAGCTGTCGTTCGAGGACGGAGAGACCTCGCTATCCGTCCGTCGCTTCTCGGTCCAGGAGGCCATATCGAGCCTCTTCACGGTCTCCGTGTGGGCTCGGTCCAGGAACGAGAGCCTGGAGCTCGACTCCATCGTGGGCAAGGCCGCGGCGCTGCGCGTCGTCTCGGGCTATAAGTGGGCGCTGCTCGGGGGGGCCCGGTACTGGACGGGGATCTGCAGCTACATGGAGCAGACCCAGGCCGAGCCGACGGGGCTGTCGACCTACTACCTGCGGATCGTGCCGCGGGCGTGGCTCATGACGCAGCGGCGAGGGTACCGCGTCTACCAGCATCGGTCGATCCCCGATATTGTCGATGAGCTCCTCGGCGAGTGGGCCATCACGCCGGTGTGGCAGATCGATCGAGGAAAGTACCCGAAGCTCGAGTACAAGATCCAGTACGGCGAGAGCGACTATGCCTTCATGAGCCGCCTCCTCGAGGAGGCGGGCATCGCCTTCGTGTTTCCCGACAACGACGCCAAAGGCTCGCAGCTCACGCTGAGCGACAAGCTGCACTCCGGCGAGCCGCGACCGGCGCCGCCGATCCACTTCGTGGACAATCCGAACCGGGCATCCGAAAAGGAGTTCGTCACCGCGGTGCGGATCTCCTGCGAGGTGCGCCCGGGCGCGCATACCGTCCGGGACTACGATTTCCGTAACCCGGCATTCCGGCTCTTCGGCGAGGCGCGCAAGGCACCCGCACCAGAGGACAAATACGAGCACTATCACTACGATCCCGGCGCATTCCTCGTCGAAGGGGGGAAGGGCGGCGACACGCCGACCGCCGATGACAAGGGGGTCGCCCGGCACGACCAGAAATACGGACGGGACCTGGCCGAACGGTCGCTGCTGTCAGCGCGCGCGGACAGGCGTAGCGTATCGTTCGACATGAACACGATCGACCTCTGGCCAGGACAGATCTTCTCGATCGAGAACCACCCACATGCCGAGCTCGGGGTCGACCAGAAGCTGCTCGTCACCGAATTTTCCATGGAGGGAACGCCGGACGAGGAATGGAGCATGTCCGCGAGGGCTCTGTTCGTCGATCCGGCGACACCGTACCACCCTCAGATCAAGACGCCCAAGCCCATCGTTCACAGCGTGCAGAGCGCGACCGTCGTGGGCCCCAAGGGCCAGGAGATCCATACCGACGAGTTCGGACGCGTGCGCGTGCAGTTCCCGTGGGATCGCGAAGGCAAGCACGACGATCGCTCGTCGTGCTGGATCCGCGTGAGCCAGGGCTGGGCGGGGACGGGCTTCGGGACGATCATGACGCCGCGCATCGGGCAGGAGGTGCTCGTCGGCTTCCTGGAGGGCGACCCGGATCAGCCCATCATCGTCGGGCGCGTCTACAACGCGACGAACCAGGTGCCCTACAAGCTGCCCCAGCACAGGACGCGCAGCACCTGGAAGAGCAACTCCTCCCTCGGCGGAGGCGGCTTCAACGAGATCATGTTCGAGGATCTCAAGGGCAAGGAGCTCGTGTACGTCCAGGCGCAGAAGGACCTGCGCAAGCTCGTCAAGAACGACGAGACCATCACGGTCGGCGCCAATCGGCAGAAGCTCGTGGTCGTCAACGAGACCGAGACCACAGGGGCCAACCGCACCGAGGTGACGGGCGCCAACCGCACCGAGATCACCGGAGCCAACCGCACGACGACCATCGGCGGCAGCAGCAGCAAGCAGGTCGGCGGCGACGAGCTCGAGCGGACCGACGGCAACCTGACCATCTACATCGGCAAGAATCAGGACATTGTCATCAAAGGGACGAAGCGCGAGCAGATCGAGGGGGACAGCCACCTGCGTGTCAAGGGCAAGCGGAACCAGCGCGTCGACGGGAACCAATCACTGACGGTCAAGAAGAGCCGCCAGGAGAAGATCGGGAAGAGGCACGCAACGGAGGCCGGGGAAGAGATCCACCTCAAAGCCGGCACCGCGCTCGTGATCGAAGCCGCCCAGGATCTGACCCTCAAGGGCCCTGGCGGGTTCATCCGGATCGACGCGGGAGGCATCACGATCAAAGGCAACCTGGTCAAGATCAACAGCGGCGGGTCGCCCGGGTCAGGGAGCGGCGCGAGCCCGGAAGAGCCCGCCGAGGCCGTCGAGGCCGTGATCGAGGCGCCGGAGAGGCCTGTGCCTGACAACTTGGGGATCACGGGGCTCGGCCAGTAACGCCGAGAAGGAGCGAGGACCATGCCTCCGGCGGCACGCATCACCGACCTCCATACCTGTCCCAAAGTGGAGCCCGGCCCGGTGCCCCACGTCGGCGGTCCCGTCGTCGTGGGCGAGCCGACCGTGCTCATCGGGTTCCAACCTGCAGCCCGTGTGGGGGATAAGCTCATCTGCGTCGGCCCGCCCGATTCCATCGCGCAGGGTGAATCCACCGTGCTCATCGGCAACAAAGACGCAGCGCGCCTGGGCGACCCGACATCGCACGGCGGCGTCATCGTGAAGGGCTGTCCCACCGTGATGATCGGCTCCTCGGCGCAAGCCGAGACGCTGCGAACCGACAAACCGTTCTGCGAGGACTGCGAGCGGAAGCGCAAACAGCAGGAGAGAAGGCGGGCGAGGGCCCAATGACCGGGGCCTGGAAATGAAACCCCGCTTGATCGTGGAGGTCCGGTGGGGACCGATGAACGGCCGCAAGGTGCTCATCGACGCCGGGGCGTCGTTGCACGTCGGCCGGACGGAGCTCTCGGACTTCGTGGTTCCCCACGACAAGCGCCTCTCGGGTCGGCACTTCTCGCTCGCGTGGGATGGCGGACGCGCCACGCTGCGCGATCTGGGAAGCCGCGAAGGGACCCTTCTCGACGGCGAGCGCATCACCTCCGGCGAGGTGGAGCACGCGAGCTGGATCCGCGCGGGGGAGACCGATTTCTCGGTGTACATCGAGGACAAGGTGCGCGCGCCCGAGGACGAGGATCCGGAGGAGGACGAACGCCTCGGCGACGACGAACAAGCGCTCAAGGCCGAAGGTCGCGCCGAGGAAGCCAGGCGACGCGATGCGGCCCGCGCCGCGCTGAGGCGGCTCCGCGACGAGGCGGAGCGCGAGCCGCTCTTCGCGATCCTCGATGCAGCCCGCAGCGATCGGATCCTGGAGCTGCTGCGGCAGTCGATCGAGCCGTACCAGTCGCTGTACGAGGGGATCCAGGGCGAGCCGCTCGCGACCGTGGCCCCCACCATGACAGGCCCGTTCCGGAGCGACTCTGTGCTCCTTGAGCGGCTCCTGATGGAAGGCTGGGGCAGGCGGTGGGGCATCTTCATGACGAGCCGCGAGCCCTTCCGAGAGGTACGCCGACACTTTCGCAGGTTCCTGATGGTCGAGACCGAAGAGACAGGGGAGCCGCTGTATTTCCGTTTCTATGACCCCTGGGTCCTGACGACCTTCTGGTCCGTGTCGACACCGCGCCAGGCGTCCCACATCTTGGCCCCTCTCGGTGCGCTGCTGGCCGAGGGCGAGGGGGGACGACCGCTCCGAATGCACGTCGGAGAGGACGGTGGGAGCGTGCTCTCCCCATGGTGAGCGACGGACGCTTCCGCGCTGGAGAGCCCACATCTCCGATGAAGAGGTTGCCGTTAATCTGCATTGACCCTCGCATGGGATCATTGCCACCGGTTTGAACCGACCATGCCGCACACTCGGATCGTCACTGCAACGGACGCATCGCTCTCTACGCGCCGCTTCTCCATCCACGAGGCGGTCTCCTCCCCCTTCTCCATCTCGGTCTGGGCCCGCTCGGAGGACGACAGCATCCCGATGGATTCGGTCGTCGGCAAGCCAGCGAGCTTCCGCCTGGAGAGCGGCTATGCTCACCTGACGAGCGGAGGCACCAGGCTCTGGAACGGCATCTGCTCGCACTTCCAGCAGCTCCAGGCGGTGGTCCCACAGCGCGGGCAGAGCGCGCTGCACACCTACCACATCCGCATCGTCCCGGAGCTGTGGCTGCTAACGCAACGGCGAAGCCACCGGATTTTCCAGCATACCTCGACCCCAGACATCGTGAAGAAGATCCTCCACGAGTGGAATATCGAGGCCGACTGGAAGATCAACGACAGCGAGCACCGCAAGCTCGAGTACAAGGTCCAGTACGGCGAGTCCGACTACGCGTTCGTCTGTCGCTTGATCGAGGAGGCGGGCATCGCGTTTACCTTCCTGGATCCCAAGGGCGAGGGAGCGACGCTCACCTTCGGCGATGCGCTCGAATCGAATACGCCCCGATCTGCGCTGCCGTTCTCCGACAATCCGAACGAGCAGGCCGGGCAGGAGTACGTCAAGAACGTGCGCCTCTCACGCGAGGTGAGCCGCGGCGCGTTCACCATGCGCGATCACGACTTTCGCCGTCCGGCGTTCGAGCTCTTCGGCAAGGCGCCGGACGCGGAAGCCCCCGAGGCCCGCTACGAGCACTACCTCTATGAGCCCGGCGCGTTCCTCGTCGACGACGCCAGGGGCAGCGACACGCCGATCGCCGATGCGAGAGGCGTCGCACGTCACGATCAGGGGTATGGCGCGCGCAGAGCCGAACGCATGCTCCAGGCCGAGAGGACGGGGCGCAGAGCCGTGGCCTTCGAGACGAACGTCATGGATACCCAGCCCGGCGCGGTGTTCTCCATCAGCGGTCACCCTCACGCGACGCTCGCGGGCAAGCCGCTGCTCGTGACCGAGCTCTCCATCGAAGGCACCCACAGCGGAGAGTGGACGATGGCCGGTCGTGCCGTCTTCGCGGACGCGCCGTTCCGTCCGCCCCAGCGGACACCGAAGCCGAGGGCGCTCGGCGTCCAGAGCGCCACGGTCGTGGGCCCGAAGGGCCAGGAGATCCATACCGACGAGTTCGGCAGGGTGTGCGTGCAGTTCCCTTGGGATTGCGACGGCAAGAACGACGAGGGCTCGTCGTGCTGGATCCGGGTGAGCCAGGCATGGGCAGGGACAGGGTTTGGCATGCTCGTGCTCCCGCGGATCGGGCAGGAGGTGCTCGTCAGCTTCCTGGACGGCGATCCCGAGCAGCCCATCGTGATGGGCCGCGCCTACAACCGCGTCGAGCCGGTGCCCTACAAACTTCCAGACGACAAGACGATCAGCGCCTGGAAAAGCGACTCGTCGCTCGGCGGAGGCGGCTTCAACGAGATCAAGTTCGAGGACAGGAAAGGCAACGAGCTCTTCTACGAGCAGGCCGAGAAGAATCGTCGCGTGCTCGTCAAGAACAACGAGACGCTCACGGTGCTCCGCCACCGGCAGAAGCAGGTGGGCGCCAACGAGACGGACACGACCGGCGCCAACCGCACCGAGGTGACCGGGGCGAACCGTTCGGAGACGACCGGCGCGAACCGGGTGACCGCCATCGGCGGCGCGCGGCGCAGGCTCGTCAAGAAGAACGACACCGGCAAGATACAGGGAGATCGGCGCCTGCGCGTGGGCAGGGACCAGGACATCCGGCTCAAGAAGAAGAAGCGGGAGTTCGTCGAGGCGGACGTCCACCTCCTCGTGCAAGGAGAGCGACGGGAGCTGGTCGAGAAGGACCAGTCGATGGCGGTAGGCGAGAACCGACACGAGACGGTGGGAGGGAGATACGCGCTCGAGACGGGGAAGGAGCTCCACCTGCGCTCAGGAGACGTCCTCGTGGGCGAAGCCGGTCAGGACCTCACCCTCAAGGGCCCGGGCGGTTTCATCCGTATCGACGCCGAGGGCGTGACCATCAAGGGCACGATGGTCTACATCAATGAAGGCGGGAAGAGCGCCGGCAAGGGCAGCGGCGCAGCGCCGGAAGCGCCGGAGCCGCCGGGCGGGGAGAGCGCAGAGGACGAGGAGCAAGAAGCGCCGCCGCCCATGGACAAGAGCAAGCTCCCGGAAGAGCGGCAAGCCATGGAGGACAACGGCCTCCATGACCACTTCCCCAAGCTGGGCGACAACTACGAGGTGCTTGGGCCGCAGGATGAAAATTACAACTGCATAGCGCACACGCTGGGCAAGAACGATACCTGGGTGAACCCCGTGACCGGCCCCGCTACCAATCCTCTGCAAGGAATGGACGCCATCTACGGCGCCCAGGGCTACACCCGCTCACCGGGCATGGACTTCAGCTTGAAGCCTGGAACGCAGAAGGTCGTGGTGTACGCGACGAAGAGGGCCGACGGGACCATCGACGAGATCACGCACGGGGCCATCCAGGATGAGCATGGGACATGGACGAGCAAGCTCGGCCAGTGGCCGCTCATCCGGCATGAGAGCCCCGATTCGCTCAACGGCCCAGCCTACGGCGAACCGGTGGCGGTGTACGAGAAGTGAACCGCGGATCGGTACTGCTCGGCGCATGGATCGCATGCTCAGCTTGCGCCGAGCGAACCGGCGGAGGCGGTCCGGCGGGGAACGCCTCGCACACGGAGATGAACATGAACCTGACCGACGAGTTCAAGACGCTTGCGGACGAATGGCAGCAGCACTGCCGGCGTTCCGGCTTTTCATCGAAGACGTCGACGTACCTCGACCACGCGTCCTACCGGAGGATCGTCGCGCTCGGCGAGCCGGCGATCCCGCTCATCATCGAGCGATACCGGCAGGACAACCTGCCGTGGGGGTTCGCGCTGCAGGAGATCACCGGCGTGAGGATGATCGACGATCCGTCGTCGTACAAACCGAAAGAAGTCAAGCAGAAATGGCTTGAGTGGTGGGACCAGAGAGCGACGTCCCCCGGCGGAACAGGCACGAGATGAGCGGGACGACGCTGAAGCTCGGCGACGGGTTTCCCAAGTTCCATCCCGAGCTCTCGACCCACGTCAAGGAGCTGCAAGCGCTCCTCAAGAAGTGGGGATACGACATCATCGAGAACGGGCGCTTCGACTGGGCGACGGACAGCGCGGTCCTCCACTTCCAGCGGAAGATGGGGCTCGCCGCTGACGCCAGGGTCCGGATCGGCGCTGGCACGACCTGGAAGACGCTCCATCAGCCGCTCCCGATCGTTCTTCCAGGCCGTTCGTTCAAGATGGACGATTCCTACGCCGTTCCGTTCATCAACCAGTTCGACCAGGTCCACGTCAAGGGAGCCGGACAGACAGGCTGCTTCGCCGCCTCGGAGACGATGCTGCGGGCGGTGGGTGTCAAGCAGGCCGGGCCGGCGAACAAGTACCAGATCGTAACGAAGGAGACCTGGAAGTCGGACGCCCCCACGCACACGTTCGATGCCACGGCGCTCGCACAAGGGCTCGCTTATCTGAAGGGTGAGCTCAGCAAGGGAAGGCCCGTCATGGCGGGGGTGAGCTACTCGGGCGAGGCGGACCACAAGGGCTACAACGAGAGCATCACGGAGCACTTCGTCGTGATCTTCGACAGCGGCGAGAGCGAGGGGACGTACCTCTTCCACGACCCAGCGACGGCGACCAAGATCTTCGGCGCGAGCAGGACGTTCTCGATGGACTCGGCCCGACAGACCCTGATTGCGGAAGGTGTCCCCGGACAGGAGGGTTACGCCATCGGATCGCGTTACTTCGTGACCATGATCCGCAAGAACGAGGAGTGACGCTCTCCCGGGCCGCCGTCACCGCCGCGGCGCCCCAATCAGCCTCACGAGCGCCGTCACCCGGAGCGCCGCCGGATATGCCTCGTAATGATCCTCCTGCAGTTCGAGCGCCGCGATCACCCTCGCCCTGAACCTCGCCTGCATCGGCAGCTTCTTCGCCAGGTCCTCGGGCAGGTACGCCGGCACGAGCCGCGACGAGCCCCCCACCTGAAGCAGCGCCCGCAGGTGCGTCGCCCCGAACACCGCGCGCCGCTGGTAGCATCGCCTCTCTAGGAGCACCCGCTCGGCCTGCTCCCCCAGGTAGGCCTGCGGCACCGAGCGCTTCGCCCGCGCGAAGGCGTCCTCGATCCGCTTCGTGAACCCCTCGGCCACCGCCGGCGGGCTGAGCAGGTGCGGCATGCTCAGGAAGCTCTTCGCCTCCTCGACGGCAGCGCTCAACACCTCGTCTCCTGCCGCGAACGGGGCCGCCGTCGTCATGGTCGCCTTCAGCCGATCGAGCTCGTCGAACGGGAAACACAGCTCGCCCGCCACGAGGAGCAGCGGCGCGACGAACTTCCCGTCCCCTCGGATTGCCAGCTCCAGCGCTCCGCTCAGCCCTGCCTCGTCCGTCGCCTCGCCGCGCGCGAGCACCTCGAAGACCTCCCGCCGGTCTTCCACCGCCATCGGATCTTCGGCGACGGCCGGATCGTCGACCTCCGCATCGAGCGGCTTCTCCTCCAGCTCGCGGATGATCTGCTGAAACGACGGCCTTCGCCGGATCCGCGGCACCTCCTCAGGGTCATACCAGATGAACTGCAGCGCTGTGCCGGCCTCGATCCGTGGCGTTGGCGCTGGAGCCGGACGCGCAGCCGGCACCGGCGCTGGCTCGGCCTTGACGACCTCGGGGCTCACCACGTGCGCAGCACGCTGCCCCACCGTCATGGGAGCCGGCTGGCCCCCCCGAGGCTCGGCCGCCCACGGGCTGCTCTCGTGCGCCGGCGCCGCGGAATCCACCACCGCTGGAGGCACGACCCGCGGTGGCGGCGGCGGCGACGGAGCGATGAAGACGTCCGAATCCTCGCTGCCCGTGCGCCCTCGGCGTGGCGCAGGTGGCTGCGAAATGGGAACAGTGCCCGACTCCCAGGACGGCGACAACTGGCTCAGCGACGGCGCGGACCCCGGAGGCGCTGGTACAGGAGGTGGCGCAGCCGCGCCCCATCCGGATGACGACTGCGACAACGGCCGCGGCGGACTCTGCGCTGGAGGTGCCCCACCCAGGTTGGATGCGTGTCCCGAGGGCGCGAACGGGAGTGCCATGCCCGCCGGCGGGACGACCCCCGGAGCCATGGTCCCGGCGAAGCTCTCCTCGTCGTCGGATGACGGCGCCGCGGGTGCGGCGGTCTCCGCGACGTCGAGCCCCCGCGGCTGCGACGCCGTCTGCGCGCGCCCCGTCGCTCCTCCGTGCCACCCGCTGCTCGGTCCGGCCTGCGCCAGCTCGAAGAGCACTCTCCCCCGCTCCTGCGGGTGCTCGATCGGAACCTGCGCGCGCCACGTCAACGTGCACACCGACCGGTCCGTGTCGATCCACAACGTATCGCAGCGCAACGTGAGCGGCTGCGGCGCCCCCTTCGCGCGCTCGAGCACCGCGCGAGGCCTGACACCGGGCAGGCTCGTGACGAGGCGCGGATGCTCCGCGTGGAGGTTCTCGAGCGCGATCCGCGCATCGTCGCGCAGCTCTTTTATCTGCTGGTCCTGCGGCGCGTGATTGAAGCAAGAGAAGTCGATGTCCTCCGGCAGCGGCTGCTTGTACCAGTCTCGCACCGACCCTTGGGCCGCCTTGCGGCCCAGCTTCTCGCGCCTTATCGGCCATGTCGGCGCCAGCGGGCCGAAGCCGATCGGCTCGATGACATCCGACCGGGACGTGACCTTCACCCCGGGCGGCTGGAGGTTGGGGACCATAACCCTCCCTTGCGCATCCTGCATTCCAGTCCGCAGCCCGACAGGATTGAACGTGTCGGGCCCTCCTGCCGCACGCTCGTAAATCAAAGGCAGCCTGGAGAATTTCTGCCCTTCCTGAAGCGTGCCGTCCGGGCCGAAGGCGCGGTCGCAGAACACCGCGACCGACTTGTCGACCTCGCCCACGTTGAGCCGGGCAATCAGCGAACGCACGGCTTCCCCGCCGGGCGCGAATGCGTGCCCGACCAGCACGACGTCTGCCCGGGGCTTCACGGGGACGAGATCGCATGCGGCACGAAGGCTGCGGCGGGCATCGTTGTGCCAGTACTGGTCGTCCTCGTGCGGCGGCTCCTGCTCTCGTGCCAGCACCGCTTCGCCTGGGCGCAGCAGGAATGTCGCTTTGCAGACGACGGTGAGCATCCACGTCGCGGGGCGTGGCTGCCAGACGACCGAAGCGATCGGCAGCGGGCAATGGGAGACGACATCCATGGCGGTGGTCACCATTGTACACCTCGGCCATGGGAAGTTGTCCTGCCGACATCGACCTAGAAAACCCGGGCTCACCTGGCCTTCACCTCCGCCCCGCGCGGCCCTCTCTCCCCGCACGGGGCGCGCGGCCCTCTCTCCCCGCGCGCCCCGTGCCCTCCCGCACCGCCCCTTCTCCTGCCCCTTCCCCGCCCCTCCCCCTCCCCCGCCCAGCTTGACCTGGCGCCCGCCACGCACGAGGATCCGCCCCGTGCCCCAGCGAAAGCGCTACCTCTTCGTCTGCGTCAACCGCCGCCCGGACGGCGTCCCCAAGGGCTCCTGCGCCCAGCGCGGCGCCGAGGGGATCCACGCGCAGCTCAAGGCCGCCCTCGCCGAGCGCGGCCTCGCCAAGACCGAGGCGCGCGCCTGCACCGCGAGCTGCATCGACGTCTGCTGGGCCGGCCCCGTCATCGCCGTCGAGCCGGACGGCTACTTCTACGGGCGCGTGACCCCCGCGGACGTCCCCGAGATCGTCGACGCCCTCGCCGAGGGCCGCCGCGTCGAGCGGCTCGTGCTCCCGCCCGAGGACTTCACCGAGGCCACGGCCGGCCCGCCGCTGCCGGCGCCGCCCCGCCGCCCCCCGCCGGAGGCGTGATGCGCGGCTTCGAGTTCTGCGAGACCATGGCCGGGAGCTTCCACCTGGTCGAGTCCCCCGCCGACGAGCGGCCCATGTCGTTCACCATCCGCGCGCGCTCGCGCGGCCTCCTCGCCTTCCTGCGCAAGCCCGAGGTCGAGATCGAGGGCGAGATCGACGCCGAGGGGTTCGCCGACCACCGCTACCTCTCCGGGCGCCTCGGCCTCGACCTCGCGCGCACCGGCACCCTCCCCTACTCCTTCGAGTTCACCGCGAACGACGGCCGCCGCTGCGCGTTCGCCGGCCGCAAGACCGTGCGCCCGAGCGATCTGCTGGCGTCGATGACCGTCCTGCCCGGCGTGCTCGTCGGCGAGGGCGGCGCCGTGATCGGCGAGGCGCTCCTCCGCTTCGACCTGCGGAGCGACCTGCTCCGGTTCCTCAAGAGCTTCCGGACCACGAGGTAGCCATGCGAAGGCTCGAGCCCAGCGCGAGCGCGGTCATCGTCGTCGACGTCCAGGAGAAGCTCGCGGCCGCCATGCCGGCGCCCCAGATGGACGCGCTGACCCGCGCGGCCACCCTGCTGATCGAGGCGGCGCGGCGGCTCGGCGCGCACGTCCTCGCGACCGAGCAGTACCCCGCGGGGCTCGGGCGCACCGTCGCGCCCCTCGCCGAGAAGCTCGCCCAGGCGGGCGCGCCGGTCATCCCCAAGATGGAGTTCTCCGCCTGCGACGCGCTCGAGTTCGAGCGCGCCTTCGGCGAGCGCGCGCCCCGCACCGCCATCGTCGTCGGCATGGAGGCGCACGTCTGCGTCTTCCAGACCGTCCGCGAGCTCGCCGCGCGCGGCGTCGCGGTCCACGTGCCGCTCGACGGCGTCGCCTCCCGCCGCGACGACCACCGGCTCGCCGGCCTCGACCTCTGCCGCGCCGCAGGCGCCACCATCACCACCGCCGAGACCGTCGTCTTCGACTGGCTCAAGGTCGCCGGGACGGACGACTTCAAGCACCTGTCGAAGCTCATCCGCTGAGATCGCCGCGATCTCCGCGGGCCGCGCGGCGCCCCGATCCCCGTGTCAGTTTGTCAGCCGCCGGCTCGGACTTTGTCAGACCCGTGCTCTTCTGGACACGCCGCCGACGTTCGTGACACAGTGACGCATGGCTGACGATCTGGCACAAATCGGAGCCCCCCCGAGCGCGCCGCCGCCCGCCGGCGCCGCGCCGCCGCCCGGCGCGCCGACGGTCCTCGTGGTCGACGACGAGCCGTCGAACGTCGCCTCGATCGAGAAGATCTTCCAGCGCGACGGCATGCGCGTCATCACGGCGGACAGCGCGAAGGCGGCGCTCGAGATCGTGCGCAGCCGCCGCGTCGAGGTGGTGCTCACCGACCTCATGATGCCGGGGGTCAGCGGGCTCGAGCTGCTCCGCGCGCTCAAGCAGCTCGCGCCCGACACCGAGGTCGTGATGATGACCGCGTACGGGACCGTCGAGACCGCGGTCCAGGCCATGCGCGAGGGCGCCTACGACTTCGTGGAGAAGCCGCTCAAGCGGATGACGATCATCAAGAGCGTCCGCAAGGCCGCCGAGCGCCAGTCGCTCGTCGCCGAGAACCGGTCGCTGCGGCAGGAGATCAAGCTGCTCACGAAGCGCGAGATCGTCGGCTCGAGCCCGACGCTCCGCCGCGTGCTCGACATCGCGACCCAGGCGGCGCCCTCGAGCGCCACGGTGCTCGTGCTCGGCGAGAGCGGCACCGGCAAGGAGCTGCTCGCGCGCTTCATCCACGAGCGCAGCGCGCGCTCGCGCGGGCCGTTCGTCGCGGTCAACTGCGCGGCCATCCCGGAGACCATCCTCGAGGCCGAGCTCTTCGGCCACGAGCGCGGGGCGTTCACCGGCGCCCTCGCGAAGCGCGACGGCCGCTTCGCCAAGGCGGCCGGCGGCACGCTGTTCCTCGACGAGATCGGCGAGCTCTCGCCGGCCGTGCAGGTGAAGCTCCTCCGCGTGCTGCAGGAGGGCGAGTACGAGCCCGTCGGCGGCGACACGGTCCGCGCCGACGTGCGCCTCGTCGCCGCCACCAACAAGGACCTCCGCGCCGAGGTCGCCGCGGGGCGCTTCCGCGAGGACCTGTTCTACCGGCTCAACGTGATCGCGATCACCGCGCCCCCGCTCCGGACCCGGCGCGAGGACATCCCGCTCCTCGTCGACCACTTCCTCGGCGTCTACTGCACGAAGAACAACCGCCCCCGCCTGGAGGCGCCGCGCGACGTGCTGGCGCGCCTGACCGATTACACCTGGCCGGGCAACGTCCGCGAGCTCGAGAACGTGATCGAGCGCGCCGTGGTGCTCTGCCGCGGCGACCAGCTCTCGGTCGACGACCTGCCCGACTTCATCCGCGAGGCCGCCCCCGCCGAGCCGAGCTCGCTCACGTTCTCGGTCGGCACCCCCCTCGACGAGGTCGAGCGCAGGCTCATCCGCGAGACGCTCCGCCACGCGCGCGGGGACAAATCCGTGGCCGCGCAGCTGCTCGGCATCTCGACCCGCACCATCTACCGAAAGCTCGGCGAGCTGGAGTGATCGCGCGCGCGCCGTCCGGCGGAGAGGGCGCGCTCCGGCGCGCCGGGACCCCCGGCGAAAATTCATTTGTCACTTTGGCAAAGGAGGCCGCCCCGCGCGCCTCGGGTGCGTCACCTTGGCGGGGTGGCTTCCGTATTTCCGAGAAGAGGCGGGGGAACGGCCAGCGGTTGACCCCTGGCACGGAACTCGCTTAGAGGAGCATGGGCGCATGGGCATCGACGCGATCCTGAAGCGGTATTTCCCCTGGGTGCTGGGCGCGCTGATCGCGCTCGCGGCCTATTTCCAGGCGTCGGGCATGGGTCAGCTCGTGGCCTCGAGCGTCGCGATCGACGCGCCGCCGGCGCCGGTCGTCGCGCCGCCGCGCCCCGCGTCGTTCGGGTCGACCGCGAGCACGGACCACGCGACGCACGCCGGGCCGATCCTCTCGCGCAACCCGTTCGACTCGGTGACGGGGCCGCTCGACGGCAAGCCGGTCGAGATCCCGAGCGTGCAGCAGGAGATGAGCAACAAGGATCCGTACGAGGATCCGTCGTGCGACGGCGCCCGCGTGCTGCTCATCACGCAGGCCGACGATCCCGCGTGGTCGTTCGCGGCCATGGCCGGCTCGGACGGCAAGGCGATCTTGCGGCGGCAGGGGGATGAGATCAGCGGGCAGACCGTTTACTACGTGGGGTGGGACCGGGTCTGGCTGACGTCCGGCAGCTCGCGGTGCCAGGCCATCGTGGGCGGCAGCAAGGCCGTCGCGCGCGCCTCCGCGGCGCCGACGCCCGTGACGCCCGCGCCGGCGAGCACGTCGAAGTCGACCGCCCGCGGCGGCAAGAAGGTCCCGCCCGAGATCGCCTCGAAGATCCAGCGGGTGAGCGAGACGGAGTTCAACGTGGAGCGCAGCGCCGTCGACCAGATCCTCGAGAACCAGGGCGAGCTGATGCGCTCCGCGCGCATCGTCCCGGAGAAGGAGGGCGACAAGGTGGTCGGCATCCGTCTCTTCGGGATTCGACCGGACTCGCTGCTCGGGACGCTCGGCCTGGAGAACGGAGACCGGCTGTCCAGCATCAACGGGTTTGAGATGAGCGATCCGCAGAAGGCCCTCGAGGCCTATGCGCGGCTCCGGACGGCGGACCGGCTCACGGTGAGCATCAACCGCAAGGGCAAGCCGATGAACATCGACTTCAACATCAAGTGAGCGCTGCGGACTGAATTCCAGGGATGAAAGCAGGGTAGTGGCATGGCGCGATGGATAGGTAGACTGGACGAGGGGAGCCTGCTGCGACGAACGCTGATGTACGTCGGCACGTTCGTCCTCGGCTCACTCACGTTCGTCGGGGTCATGAGCCTGCTCCTCGTGTCGGTCGCCAAGACCGTCCTGCCGCCCCACGGCGCCGAAGGCGCCGCGGACGCGGCGGACGAGGCCGAAGGCGAGGCCACCACCGGGGCGAGCAAGACCGCCCTGGGCAGGACATCCCGCTCGAAGCGGCCGCGGCCCCCCTCGCCGGCCGAGCGCGAGAGCGCGCCGAGCGCCGACTGAGCGGCGCCGCCTCCCCCACCCCAAAACCAACGCAGAGAATATCGAGTCGACTGATGGTGATGACGACCCTCGAGCGATCCTGCTGCCTCCGGAGGAGGCTCCTCGCCGCGCCGGTGGCGGCGCTCGTGTTCGCCGCGGCGGCCCCGCCGGCCGCAGCGCAGCCCGCGAACCGCAACGCCCCCGTGCTGCGGACCCCCGGCCAGGGCGCGCCGGCGCCCGGTCGCCCCGGGACCCCCGCGGGGACGCCGGGCGCAGCCGCGCCGGGCGCGGGCGCGCCCGGGGCAGGCGCGCCGGGGGCGCCGGGCGCAGCGCCGGGCGACACCGGAGACGACCCGCTCGCCGCGGTCAAGCAGGGGGTCCAGGAGATCGAGTTCAAGCCGAAGCCCGGCGGCTACAAGGTCAGCTTCAACCTCGACGAGGCCGACCTCCCCGAGCTGGTGAAGGCGATCAGCAACATCACCGGGCGGCGGTTCATCTACGGCGGCAAGCTCCGGCAGATCAAGGCCACGGTGTACGCGCCGGAGAAGGTGACGGTCGCCGAGGCGTACAGCGCGTTCCTGTCGATCCTCGCGTCGAACGACCTCACCGTCATCCCCCACGGCCGCTTCCTCAAGATCGTGGAGACGCCCGGCGCGGTGTCGGAGACGACCCCCGTGTTCGGGACGGCCGCGCCCGTGCCCGCGGAGGACCGGTTCGTCACCCGCATGTACCGGCTGTCCCATATCGACGCCAACGAGGCGGGCGGCGTCCTGACCAAGTTCAAGTCGAAGGACGGCGACGTCACCGTCTACCCGCCCGGCAACCTGCTCATCATCACGGACACCGGGTCGAACATCCAGCGCATGCTCCGGATCGTCGAGGAGATCGACGTCGGCGGCGCCGGCGATCAGCTGTGGGTGCAGCCGGTTCACTATGGCTCCGCCGCGGAGGTCGCGACGAAGCTGAACGAGGTCGTCGACCCCAGGGCCGGCGGCGGCGGGGGCAGGCCCGGCAGGGGCGGCGCCCCCGGCGGCGGCGGCACCGGCGCGCGCATCATCGCGGACGACAGGACCAACTCGCTCATCATCACCGCCACCGAGCCGGACTACCTCCGCGTCCTCGGCATCCTGAAGCGCCTCGACGTGCCGCAGACGGGCGAGGGGCAGGTCCACGTGCTCTCGCTCCAGCACGCCGGCTGCAAGGAGCTGTCCGCGACGCTGAACCAGGTCCTCGGCGGGAGCGCCGGCGGCGGCGGCGCGGCCGTGGGCGGCAGGGGGGCGGCGCGCAACGCGCCCCCGGTGCCCGGCTCGACCGACGACATCTTCGAGGGCCAGGTCAAGGTCACCTGCGACGAGGCGAGCAACAAGCTCCTCATCACCTCGTCGCCCCACGATTACGCCCAGCTGCGCACCGTGATCGACCAGCTCGACGAGCCCCGGCGGCAGGTGTTCATCGAGGCCGTGATCATGGACGTGGACGTCAAGCGCTCGCTCAATTTCGGCATCGGCTACCACGCCGGCGCGCCGTTCGACGCCGCGAACGGCCAGGGCATCATCTACGGCGGCAACAACGTCGTGCCCTCGGTCGGCGGCCTGCCGACCGAGCTCGGCGCGCTCGCGCTGGGCGTCCGCGGCGCCGAGATCCCGGGCTCGAGCAACATCTTCGGGACGGGCCTGTCGATCCCCGCGTTCGGCATCGTCCTCCACGCGCTGGCGCAGGACGGCGACTCCAACATCCTCGCGACGCCGCACATCCTCGCGACCGACAACGTGGCGGCCGAGATCTCGATCGGCCAGAACATCCCGCTCCAGACCAACGTGGGCGGCGGCGGGCTCAACCAGCTCGCGAGCCTGGCGGGCGGCGCGGCGGGGGCCGCGGGCGCGCTCGGCGGCCTCGGGGGCCTCGGCGGCCTGCTCGGCGGCCTCGGCGGCCAGGCCGCGCGCCAGGACGTCGGCACGAAGATCAAGGTCATCCCCCACGTCAACGACTCGGACCAGGTGCGGCTGGAGCTCACGGAGGAGATCTCCGACGCCGGCGCGCCGCTCGGGGCGCTCGGCGCGATCCCCATCAACAAGCGCACCGCGAGCACGACCCTCGTGGTCCGGGATCAGCAGACCGTGGTGATCGGCGGCCTCGTGCGCGACTCGATGCAGACCCGGGAGACCAAGATCCCGGTGCTCGGCGACATCCCGGTGCTCGGGTTCCTGTTCCGGCAGCGGGTCAAGGAGATGGCGAAGACGAACCTCCTGCTCGTCCTGACGCCGTACGTCATCCGCGACCAGGAGGACCTCCGGGCGATCTTCGAGCGCAAGATGCAGGAGCGGCAGGAGTTCATCGACCGCTACTTCGTCTTCAGCGACAGCGCCGCCTGGGAGCCGCCGCGCGACTTCAGCCGGGCGAACGGGCTCGTCGAGGACATCCGGCAGTCGATCCTGACCGAGGAGGAGCGGGCGCGCCTCGAGGAGGAGGCGCGGCCGAGGGGGCCGCAGGAGCACGCGCCGGTCGAGCCGGTCGGGCTGCCGACGTTCGGCGGGAAGGCCGGCGCGGCCGCAGGGCCGATGGCCCCTGGTATGGTCGAGATGGAGGGCGACATGCCCCCGCCGCCGAACGCGGCGCCGCCGCCGCGCCCCGTGCGACGCCCGCCGGGCGGACGGCAGATGGAGCGCGTCGAATGAGCATGCAGCAGCAGCAGTACCTCGGCGAGATCCTGGTCCGGCGGGGCGTCGTCTCCGCGGAGCGGCTCGTGCCGCTCTTCGACACGGTCCGCGAGCGCGGTCAGCCGCTCGCGGACCTCCTCGTCTCGTCCAACATCGCCGACGAGGCGAGCATCGCGAGGGCGCTCGCGGAGGAGTGCGAGGTCGGCCTCCTCCCGCGCATCGACATCGACGCGGTGCCGCTCGAGCTCGCGAGCCGGGTGCCGATCACCTACGCCAAGCAGCACAAGATCCTGCCGCTCTCCGAGCACGACGGGGTCGTCTACTGCGCGGTCGCCGACCCCCTCGACACGACCGCGATCGACGACGTGCGGGCGCTGTTCGGCAAGCCGGTCGAGATCGCGGTCGCCACGAGCGACGCGGTGCTGAACGCGATCAACCGCATCTGGGAGCGCAAGGAGGACGGCGGCGCGAAGCTCGAGGGCGACCAGGCGCTCGAGGAGGACAACCTCGTCGACATCATCGACTCGGACGACGACGCCCCGATCATCGCCTGGGTGAACGGCCTCTTCGCGCAGGCGGTCCGCGAGCGGGCGAGCGACATCCACATCGAGCCCGAGGAGCGCGACGTCGTCGTCCGCTACCGGATCGACGGCGAGCTCTACATCGCGAAGCGCGCCTCGAAGCAGTTCATGGCGCCGATCATCGCCCGCGTGAAGATCATGGCGTCGCTCAACATCGCCGAGAAGCGGCTCCCCCAGGACGGCCGCATCACCCTGAAGATCGCGGGCAAGAGCGTCGACATCCGCGTCTCGACGGTGCCGACGAGCCGCGGCTTCGAGCGGATCGTGATGCGCATCCTGCACAAGGCGTCGGTCCTGCTCGGGCTCGACGACCTCGGCTTCGCGCCGCGCGAGTACGCCCTCATGGACGGGCTCATCCAGCGGCCGGACGGCATCATCCTCGTCACCGGCCCGACCGGCAGCGGCAAGACGACGACGCTCTACGCCTGCCTCAACCGAATCAACGAGCCGAGCCGGAACATCCTCACCGCCGAGGACCCGGTCGAGTACGAGATCGGCGGCATCCATCAGATCCACGTCCACCCCGGGATCGGGCTCACCTTCGCCTCGGCGCTCCGCGCCTTCCTCCGCCAGGATCCGGACGTGATCATGGTCGGCGAGATCCGCGACAAGGAGACGGCCGAGATCGCCATCCACGCGTCGCTGACCGGCCACCTCGTGCTCTCGACCATCCACACGAACGACGCGGCCGGCGCCGTGACGCGCCTCGTCGAGATGGAGATCGAGCCGTTCCTCGTGCGGAGCAGCGTGATCGGCATCCTCGCCCAGCGCCTCGTGCGCCTGCTCTGCTCGGCGTGCAAGGTCCCCTACCGCCCGTCGGACTACGAGCTCCAGCAGCTCGGCCTCGACCAGGACCGGCTCGCCTGGAAGGCGCGGCGGAAGATGTCGAACCGCTACAGCGTGCACGGGCAGAAATACGACTACATCGGGCAGGACATCGACCGGGCCGTGTTCTACAAACCGGGCGGCTGCGACGCCTGCAACCAGAAGGGCTTCGTCGGCCGGCGGGGCATCTACGAGCTGATGGTCATCGACGACGCGGTGGGCCCGCTCATCCTGAAGAGCGCGGACGCGCAGACCATCAAGCGGGTCGCCATCTCGCAGGGGATGGATACGCTCCGCGACGACGGGGCGCGCAAGGTGCTCCTGGGCATCACCACCGTCGAGGAGGTCCTCGCGGCGACGCAGGAAGACGTCATCGTCGACGAGTAGGGAAGGCCGTGGCGGTATTCGAATACAAAGGCATCCTCGTCGGCACCGGCAAGCCGGTCAAAGGGGTCCGCGACGCGGAGAACGCGAAGGCCCTGCGGGCCGCCCTGCGCAAGGACGGCATCATGCTCACCGGCGCGACCGAGGAGCAGGCCGCGAAGGCGAAGGCGAAGCGCGATCTCAAGCTCTTCGCGTTCGCGGGCCGCCCCTCGACGTCCGAGGTCGCCATGATGACCCGCCAGCTCGCGACGCTCATCGGCGCCGGCATCCCGCTGTTCGAGTCGCTCAACGCGCTCATCGAGCAGGTCGAGAAGGAGTCGCTGAAGCGGACCCTCACGCAGGTGCGCGAGCAGGTGCGCGAGGGCACGAGCTTCGCGAAGGCGCTGGAGGGGCACCCCACGGTCTTCCCGCCGCTCTACGTCAGCATGGTGCGCGCCGGCGAGGCGTCCGGCACGCTCGAGGGCGTGCTGCTCCGCCTGACCGTCTTCATGGAGAACCAGGCGAAGCTCGTGGGCAAGGTGACCGCGGCCCTCGCCTACCCGGCGCTCATGGCGATCATCGGCATCGGGCTCATCTCGGTCCTCATGATCGCGGTCGTGCCGAACGTGAAGGACATCTTCTCGTCGATGGACCAGACGCTGCCCTGGTACACCTCGGCGCTCATCGGCACCTCGGAGTTCGCCGCGAGCTACTGGTGGCTCGTGATCGTCCTGCTGGTCGGCGCGGTGTACGGCTTCCGCCGCTGGCTGCGCACGCCGAAGGGGCGCCTCCGCTGGGACACGTTCGTGCTGGGCGCGCCGATCTTCGGCAAGCTCATCCAGATGCTCTCCATCGCGCGCTTCGCGCGGACCCTCGCGACCCTGCTCTCGTCGGGCGTCGCGCTCCTCAGCGCCATGGACATCGTGCGCAGCGTGCTCGGCAACGCCGCCCTGGAGAAGGTCATCGCCGACGCGATCGGGTCGATCCGCGAGGGCCAGAGCATCGCCGATCCGCTGAAGCGCAGCGGCCGGTTCCCGCCCATCGTCATCCACATGATCGCCATCGGCGAGCGGAGCGGGCAGCTCGAGGCGATGCTCGAGAACGTCGCCAACGCCTACGACTCCGAGGTCGAGACCCGCGTCCAGGTGCTCACGAGCCTGCTCGAGCCGCTCATGATCGTCATCATGGGCGGCACGGTCGCGTTCATCGCGATATCCATCCTCATGCCGCTCATGCAGATGTCGAACTTCGTCGGGTAGGGGGCTCCATGGGGCGCAGGAGGCAGCGAGAGAGCACGATCTTCTTCCCGTGGGAGCGCGGCGGCGGGCTCTTCCGCAGGAGCGGCATGGCGCGCGTGCGGCCGTTCGCGGCAGGCCTCGGGATGGCGGTCCTGCTCCTGCTGCTCGGCGCGCGCGAGCGACGGCTCGTGGGAATTCGATCGACGCGCGCCACGTTGTCCGTCGTCCACGGGGCCATCACGCTGTACCGCGCCGACCACGAGCGGCGGTGCCCGGCTTCGCTGGAAGAGCTGAAGCGCGAGGGATACCTCGCGATCGATCCGGTCGACGCCTGGGGGAGGCCGCTCCGGCTCACCTGCCCTGGCAGGAAGGACCCGGAGGGATACGATCTGATGAGCGACGGTCCGGACGGCGAAATCGGCGGGCTTGACAGGGTGGAGTGAGGGACATGGAGACGAACAGGGCGAACAGGGCGAAGATGATTCGAAGGTTGGGCCGGGGGCTCTCGCGGGGCGTGACCCTGGTCGAGGTCCTGATCGTGGTGACGATCATGGCGATCATCGCCGGCGGCGCCACGCTCGTGCTGTGGCCGAAGCTCGAGGCCGCGAAGGTCAGGAGCGCCTACACCGGCGCGTCGGTCATCAAGACCGCGGCGGACCAGTACCAGAACCTCGGCGCGGGCGGCGAGGGCTGCCCGACCCTGCAAGCGCTGGTGAGCGCGAAGCAGATCGACGCCAACAAGACGGACGACCCCTGGGGCCAGCCGTACCGGATCAAGTGCGAGGAGAGCGAGATCCGCGTCTACTCGCTCGGCAAGGACAAGAAAGAAGGCTCCCCGGACGACATCCGGGACAACATGAGGCAGTCCGAGATCAACAAGATCGCGGAGATGTGACGCCGACGCGGAGGGAGCGCCCATGACACGCCGCCTGCGCACGAGGGGAGTCACGCTGGTCGAGGTGCTGATCTCCGTCACGGTGATCGCGCTCATCAGCGGCTCGGTGATCCTCGGCATGGGCGCGGTCACGAGCGCCCGGCTCAAGCGGAGCGCGGCGCTGCTCGCGGGCGCCGTCCGGGTCGCCTACGCCCACGCCAACGCGAAGTCCAAGCCGATGCGGCTCGTCTTCGACTTCGAAGAGCGCATGATCGTGCTCGAGGAGTCCACGGGCGAGCTCCTCGTCGAGAGGAACGACCGGACCGGCGGCGCCGCCGCGGCGACCGAGGCCGAGAAGGCGGCGGTGGCGGAGGCCGAGGCGATCCTGAAGGGGCCGCGCGCGCCGCGCCCGTCGTTCCAGCCGGCGAAGGCGTTCGGCTTCGACCCGTCGAGCGAGAAGCCCGGCAAGGAGCTCTCGAGCGGCGTCCGCTTCCTCCAGGTGGAGACCGGGCACCAGGACGAGGCCTCGACCGAGGGGCGCGCCTACCTCTACTTCTGGCCCGGCGGTCAGACCGAGCGGGCGGCCATCCAGCTCTCGCTCGGCGGCGAGGAGACCGAGGACTCCGTGATGACGGTGCTCGTCTCGCCGCTCACCGGCAAGACCGAGATCCGGCGGGGCAAGGTGAGCATGCCGCGGCCGCGCGACGACTCCGAGGAGTCGGAGCGCGAGGACACGGGGTTCTGATGCGCGCCCGCGGCTTCACCCTGCTCGAGATCATGGTGGCGGTGGCCATCCTCGGCCTCGGGCTCACCGCGATCCTCTCCGCCCAGGCCGGCGCCTTCTCGGCGGCGGCGCACGCGCGGAACATCAGCCTCGCGAACGGGCTCGCGCGCTGCAAGATGACCGAGATCGAGGAGCGGCTCGCGCGGGACGGCCTGCCGATGCTCGACGAGGCCGACAACGGGCCGTGCTGCGAGGGCGACGAGTCGACCTCCATCAAGTGCTCCTGGCGCATCGAGAAGCCGGAGATGCCCGAGCCCAAGTACGGCGATCTCGATCTCGACACGAACCTCGAGGGGCTCGGCCAGCTCACCAAGCCGGCCGAGTCGAGCGGCTCCGGCGCCCCGAGCGGCAGCCTCGACGACCTCGCGCAGTCGCTGGTCGGCGCGCCCGGCGGCGCAGAGGGCGGCGAGTCCGCCGGCGGGATCGCGGGGCTCCTGCAGCCGTTCATCGACATGCTCGCGCCGACGCTCCAGCCGATCTTCGAGGCGAGCGCGCGGCGGGTGACGGTCCGGCTGACCTGGCAGCAAGGGTCGCAGGAGCACGCGCTCGAGCTCGTGCAGTGGGTCACGGTGCCGCAGATGGGCCAGCCCGAGGACACCGGCGCGGGCGGCGGCACGGGCGAGGGAGGCGGGCAATGACCGCGGCGGCGCGGACGGCGAGCTCGCCCCGCAGGCGCCGCCGGCGCGCGGGCGGGGTGACCCTCCTCGAGGTCCTCGTCTCGGTCGCCATCCTGGCGATCATCGGGACGCTCATCTACGGCGCGTTCGACGGCATGAGCCGGTCGCGCGCGGGCATCTCGCGCATCAGCGACCGCTACCACCAGGGCCGCGGGGCGATCGCCCGCATCTCGCGCGAGCTCCAGGCGGCCTTTCTGTCCCGGCACCAGCCGGCCGACAAGAACATCACGGTGCGGCTCACGGCGTTCACCGGGGAGGACTCGTCGCCCACGGATCGCGTCGATTTCACCGCGTTCGCGCACCGGAGGCTGCTCAGGAACGCGCACGAGTCGGACCAGTGCGAGATTGGCTATTTCGGCTCGCGCGACCCGGAGCGCGACAAGCTCGATCTCGTGCGGCGAGAGGCGAAGTTCATCGATCTCGAGCCGACGAGGGGCGGCGTCGTCAACGTGCTCGCCGAGGACATCGAGAGCTTCGATGTCCGGTACCTCGATCCCGTCACCGGGGAGTGGGTCGACTCGTGGGACTCGACGCAACCGGCGGCGCAGTTCGAGCGGCTCCCGTCGCAGGTGTGGGTGACGCTGGTCCTGAACGGCGGGCCGGGCGGGGAGCCCATCAAGTTCGAGACGAAGGTGCCCATCGCCATGCAGGTCCCCATCGCCTTCGGGGCCAACTGAGCCATGATCCACCCGGAGAGCCCCCACGCCGAGGAGCGCGCCGCCCCCACCCCGCCGGGCGGGCGCGCGCGCCGCCGGCTCCGGAGGCGGCGCGACCGGCGGGGCGTGGCGCTGGTCATGGTGCTCGGCGCGATCACGGTGCTCACCGTGTTCCTGACCGAGCTCCAGGAGGAGACCTCCACCGAGCTCTCGGCGGCGCTCGCCGATCGCGACGCGCTCCGGGCCGAGTACTACGCGCGGAGCGCCGTGAACCTGTCGCGGATGCTCATCGCCTCCGAGCCCAGCGTCAGCCAGACGATCGGGCCGATGCTCGCGATCATCGGGCTCAAGGGGAATTTCCAGGTGCCGGTCTGGAAGTTCACCGACATGTTCCTCGGCCCGTTCAACGCGCAGCTCACCGAGCCGGGCGCGGCGCCGCCCGACGAGGCCGCGGCCGCCGGCAGCGCGGCGGCGGGCAAGAACCTCGGGCTCACCGGCGGCGGCCGCTTCGAGCTCAAGATCGTCGACGAGGACTCGAAGATCAACATCAACCGCGCCGCCGACGACGTGGGCGGCATCGCGGATCAGATCGCCGTGGGGGCGCAGCTCATCAGCCTGATGAGCCCCCCGCAATACAACGCGCTCTTCGAGGAGCGCGACGGAGACGGCCAGTTCTCGGATCGCGCGACCATCTGCAGCGCGCTCGTCGACTGGGCCGACCCAGGCGACCAGACGTTCGTCTGCGACACGTCGACGAACGCCCCGAGCTCCACCGGCGCCGAGGACAGCTTCTACCAGACGGTCGGCCTCCCCTACGTGCGCAAGAACGCCCCCTTCGACTCGTTCGAGGAGCTGCGGCTGATCCGGGGCATGGGCGACGACTTCTGGGCGACGTTCGTCGATCCGGACCCGAACAACCCGGACAAGCGGGTGCTGACCGTCTGGGGCAACCGGAAGCAGAAGGTGAACGTGACGTCGGCGAACGCGCAGATGCTCCTCACGCTCACCTGCAGCGCCGACTTCGTGGACGTCGCGGCGACGCCGCTCTGCACCGACGTGAACCAGCAGACGGCGTTCCTGACCGTGGCGTCGCTCGTGCAGAGCATGACCGGGGGCATCCTCTTCCCCACCCCCAAGGATTTCGTCGACGCCATGACCCAGAAGGCCGGCAATACGCTCGGGGCGATGCTCGGCCAGCAGCTCAAGGCGATGGGCGTCGAAGCGGTGAAGTTCAAGCCGAACGCCACGAAGGCCCTCGGCAACAGGAGCAACTTCCTGAGCATCTATGCCGACGGCGTCGTCCCGGGGAACAAGCGTGAGACGCGCGTGCGCATCCACGCGGTGATCGATCTCACCGGGGCGACGAAGATCACCGATACCGAACAGAACAAGGATCCCGCTGGCGGTGGGGGCAACCCCAACCCGCCGAACGGCGGCTCGACCGGCGCCCCCCCAACGCCGGAATCGTACGAACAACAGGTACGGTCGAACCCCGCCGGGACGATCATCTACTATCGCATCGAATAGGACACCCCTCCGGGAAGAAGCGCGGAAATGCACAGGCTGCTCGGGATAGATGCTGGGAAATCCGTGGTGCGGACGGCGCTCATCCGCACCTCGTACAGGAAGGTCTTCGTCGAGGCCCTCGGCGAGGCGCCCATCACGGACGCGGTCTCCGAGGCCGAGGCGATCCGCGCCGCGGTGGGGCTCCTCCGCCCCGACGCCGCCGCGATCGCGATCTCCGGGGAGAAGTCGTTCTACCGCCGCCTCGACCTGCCCGCGGCCGCGCAGAAGGAGGTCGAGAACGTCCTCGGCTTCGAGCTCGAGGCCACGGTGCCGTTCGAGATGGAGGACGCGGTCTTCGACTACCGCCTGCTCAAGCGGCCGCCCAGCGTCGAGACGCTGCCGGTCTTCGCCGCCATCGCGCGCGCCGACGACGTGCGCGAGCGCATCACCGTCGTGAAGGAGGCGCTCGGCTTCGAGCCGGAGCGCGTCGCGCTCGGCGCGGTGGCGCTCGCCAACCTCGAGGCCGTCATGCCGGAGCTCGCCTCGCCGTCGCCCGCCGGCGCGAGCGTGCCGATCGCGCTGCTCGACCTCGACCACCTCACGTCCGAGATCGTGATCCTCTCCGCCGGGGAGCCGGTCTTCGCCCGGACGCTGTCGCGGGGGACGGCCGGGCTCCCCGGCACGGCGCCGGCGCTCGCGCGCGAGCTCCGCCAGACGCTCGCGGCGTGGCGCAACCTCGGCGGCGAGCCGCTCGCCGGGATGTACCTCGTCGGCGGCGGCGCGAGCGCGCAGGGCGCCGAGGTGTTCCTGTCCACCCAGCTCGGCCTCACGATCCTGCCGCTGCCGGCCCCGCGGGTCGAAGGGCTCACGCCGGAGCAGGCCGCGGCGCTGCCCCGCTTCGCCAAGGCGCTCGGGCTGGCGCTCGGGCTGACGCCGAAGACCCGGGGGTTCAACCTGAGGAAGGGCGCGCTCGAGGCCGAGCGCAGCTACCCGTTCCTGCGCGAGAAGATCCCGATCCTCGCCGGCCTCGGCACCGTCATCGCGCTGAGCTTCGGGTTCTCCATCGTCGCGGAGCTGCGCACCCTGAGCGCCGAGCGGGAGCTCCTGCTCGCCTCGCTCGCGACCGCCTCGCACGACGTGCTCGGCGAGGAGACGAGCGACCCGGTGAGGGCCCGCGAGCTGCTCGACCAGGGCCCCGGCGCCGCCGACGAGGACCCGATGCCCCGCGTCGACGCCTTCGACGTCATGGTGCAGCTCTCGAAGGCCGTGCCGAAGGAGATCACCCACGACGTGCTCGAGCTCGACGTGAACCGCGGCCACGTGACCCTCCAGGGCGTCGTCCCGTCGGTGTCGGACGCGCAGATCATCGCGGATCACATGAAGGAACACCGCTGCTTCCGCGACGTGAAGGTCGGGCGGACGAGCCAGTTCACGGAGGGCAAGCACAAGTACGTCCTCGAGCTGGATCTCAAGTGCGAGGACAAGAAGAAGAAGAAGACCGGCGCCGACGCGGCGGACAGCGCCTCGGCGGGCGCGCCGGAGAAGCCGGAGGGATCGCGATGACGCTCCGCGAGCGACTCGACAAGCTGGAGCCGCGCGAGCGCCGGCTCCTCACCCTCCTCGTCGGATTCCTGGGGGTGCTCGTGTTCCTGGCCGTGCCGATCGGGCTCGCGAGCATCGCCTCCGGCAGGCGCGCCGAGAACCAGGAGGTCCGCGACCTGCTCCAGCAGATCGACGAGGCCTCGGGGAAGGTCAGCGAGCGGAAGGCGCAGAAGGACGCGCTGCTCGCGCGCTACGCGCGGCCGGCGCCGGCCCTCGCCGGCTTCATCGAGGACGCGGCGAAGCAGCAGGGGCTCACCGCGGCCGAGTCGCAGGATCGCCCCGACGTCCCGCACGGCAAGAAGTACACCGAGCGGGTCACGGTGGTGAAGATGCACAGGATCGGGATGCTCGGCCTCGCCAAGATGCTCGAGCGCATCGAGACCTCGGGCCACCCGGTCGCGGTGACGAAGCTGAACATCAAGCCGCGCGCCGGCGAGCCGGACTCGTACGAGGTGGAGCTCGGCGTCTCCGCGTTCGACCGGAAGGGCGACCCCCAGCCGGCGAGCCCCGCGCCGTCCGCGCCCCCGGCCGCCGAGGAGCAGGAGGAGCAAGAGCCATGAAGGCGCGGCTCGTCAAGATCGCGAAGTGGGCGGCCTACCCGCTCTTTTACCTCTTCTGCCTGGGCCTCTTCGGCTACCTCACGTTCCCGTACGACCGGCTCAAGGACCGGCTGATCGCCGAGTTCGATCGCGCGCAGCAGAAGCGGGGCTCCGGCCCGCCGCAGCGCCTCGAGATCGACGAGCTCGACGCGTACTGGTTCACGGGCGTGGAGATGAAGGGCGTGCGGCTCATCCTGCCGCCAAACGAGCCCGGCTCGGGCAGGCCGACCGGCGCCGCCGCCTTCACCTCCACCTCGGGCGACGCCGCCAAGGACAGCGCGCCGAAGCCGAGCGTCATCGAGATCGAGGAGGCGCACGCCCGGGTGAAGATCCTGCCCCTCCTGATCGGGCGGATGCGGGTCTCGTTCTGGGCGAGCGTGTTCGGCGGGGATGTCGAGGGCGTGGTCCCGATGGGCAAGGCGGGCGGCGACGTGCACGTCGAGGTCTCGGACGTGGAGCTCGCGCAGGTGGGGCCGCTCGGGGACATCCTCGGCCTGCCGATCGCCGGCACGCTGAGCGCGAACCTCGATCTCAGCGCGCCCGACGGCAAGTTCAACAAGGCGAGCGGCGCGCTCGAGGTCTCGGCCAAGGAGGTCTCGGTCGGCGACGGCAAGACGAAGATCCAGGGGCTCATCGCGCTGCCCGAGGCCAAGCTGGGCGAGCTCGTCCTGTCGGCCGAGGCGAAGGACGGCGTCCTCAAGGTCACGAAGATGTCCGCGAACGGCCAGGACCTCGAGCTCGACGGCGACGGCAAGGTCACCATGCGCGAGCCGTGGAACAACTCCACGGCGGACCTCTACGTCCGCTTCAAGTTCACCGACGCCTACCGGTCGAAGAACGACCTCACCAAGTCGCTGCTCGGCGCCCCGGGGTCGAGCGTGCCCGGGCTGATCGAGATGCAGCAGCCCAAGATGAAGCGATCGAAGCGCTCGGACGGCTTCTACGGCTGGCACGTCCACGGCGTGCTGAAGCGGCCGCGGTTCGATCCGCACGCGGCCGACTCGCCCGCGGCGCGGGGCCGCGGCAAGGCCGACTCGCCGAGCTCGGCCGCGACCACGAGGAAGCCCGGCGGCATGAACCTGCCCCTCGGCCCCTCGGAGGCCCCGGCGCGGGACAGCGAGGAGCAGGGGAGCCCGCCGCCGGCGATGCCCCCGCCGATGCCGCCGCCGCCGTCCACCGAGGACGAGTCGCCCGAGCCGCGGGCGCGGCCGACGCCCGCTCCGCCCGCCGAGGGCGATCCGCCGCCGCCGGAATAGGGTCTGGACCTCGCGCGCCAGGGGCGAGTAGGACCTGGACCTCACGCTCCAGGGACGGATAGGACCTGGACTCACGCTCCGAGGACGAGGCCATGCGGGACCCCAGGTGGCAGCAGAACCGGCGCATTCTGCTGATCGACGACAACGAGGCCATCCACGAGGATTTCCGCAGGATCCTCCGATCCGACGCGGAGGCGTCGACCTTCGACAGCCTCGAGTCGGCGCTGTTCCGCGAGGCGCCCGGCCGGCGGCCGGTGAGGTTCGAGCTCACGACCGCGACCCAGGGCGCCGAGGGGCTGGAGAAGGTCCGCGAGGCGCGGCATCGCGGCGCGCCGTACGCCCTCGCCTTCGTCGACGTGCGCATGCCGCCGGGGTGGGACGGCATCGAGACGCTCTCGCGCATCTGGCAGGAGGACGGCGCCATCCAGGCGGTCATCTGCTCGGCGTACTCGGATTACTCCTGGGAGGAGATCACCACCCGGTTCGGGAACACCGACAACCTGCTCATCCTCGCCAAGCCGTTCGACCCGAACGAGGTCCGGCAGATGGCCTACGCGCTCACCGAGAAGTGGAACCAGCGCCGCGCCCTGTCCGAGGCGAACCACAAGGTGTCGGCGCAGTACACGGTGACGAGGATCCTCGTCGAGTCGACGACGCTGTCCGAGGGCATCCTCGCGCTCCTCGGCGCGCTCGGGGAGACGCTCGGCTTCCGGTTCGCCGCCCTCTGGCTCGGCGACGGCGAGAGCGGCGGCCTGCGCTGCGAGCACACCTGGAGCGCCGCGCCCGACGACGCGGCCGCGCTCGAGGCGGCGACCCGGGGCGCGCAGTTCGCCCTCGACGCGGGGCTGCCCGGCCGCGCGCTCGCCCAGGGGGAGCCGACCTGGTTCTGCGACCTCGACGCGGTCGAGGACGACCCGCGCGCGCGGGCGGCGCGCGGCGCCGGCCTCCGCTTCGCGGTCGAGCTCCCCATCGCGGTCCGCGCCGACGCGCAGGTCGCGGCCGTGCTGGAGCTCATGGACGCCGAGCCGCGCGAGCCCGACCCCGGGCTGCTCGACGGGCTGCTCGCGATCGCCGCCAAGGCCGGCCACTTCATCGGCAGCAAGCGCGTCGAGGCCGCCCTGCGCCGGAGCGAGGCGAACAACCGCGCGCTGCTCTACGCCATCCCCGACACGATCCTCCGGCTCGGCAGCGACGGCGTCTGCCTCGACTTCAAGGCGTCCCGGGAGTCGAGGCCGTCGCTCCGCGCCGAGGATTTCCTGCACCGGCACGTCGCCGACGTGTTCCCCGCCGGCGTGGCGGAGCAGATCACCGAGCTCGTCGGCCGGGCGCTCGCCGACGAGGCGACGCACGTCTTCGAGTACCAGGAGCAGGTCCGCGAGGGCACGCGCGATTACGAGGTCCGGATCGCCGGCAGCGACCGCGCCGAGGCCGTCGTGATCGTGCGGGACGTCACCGAGCGCAAGCGCGCGGCGGCGGAGACCGAGGCGCGGCGCGCCCGCGAGGAGGCGCTGCGGGCGCAGAACGAGATGCTCGCGGCCCTGTCGACCCCGCTCATCCCCATCAGCGACGACATCGTCGTGATGCCGCTCGTCGGCGCCCTCGACGCGCAGCGGGCGCGCCGCGTGCAGGAGACGCTGGTCCGCGGCGTCGCGTCCCGCCGCGCGCGCGTCGCGATCCTCGACATCACCGGGGTGCCGCGGATCGACGGCCAGTGCGCCGACGAGCTCCTCCGCGCCGCCACCGCGGTGCGCCTGCTCGGCTCGGAGGTGATCATCACGGGCCTGAGCCCCGACGTGGCCAGGACGCTCGTCGAGCTCGGCGTCGACCTGAGCGGGATCGTCACGCACAACACCCTGCAGCACGGCATCGCCGAGGCGATGACGTCCGCGGGCGCCCGCGGCAGGCCGAGGCGGCGCCGCGCGCGGCGGCGCAGGTAGCGGCGGCGCAGGGAGCGGCGGCGGCCGCGCGACGCCGGCCGCTCACGGCCCCGCCGCGCGCTCGGCGGCGGCGCTCCCGAGCCGCACCGGGAGCTCGAGCGTGAACGTGGCCCCGCGCCCCACGCCGTCGCTCGTCACCGACAGCACCCCGCTCATCTCCTCGGCGGCGAGCGCGCAGCTGTGCAGCCCGAAGCCGTGGCCGCCGCTGCGCGTCGTGAACCCGTGGGAGAAGATCCGCGTCAGGTGCTCCTTCGCGATGCCCACCCCCGTGTCCTGCACGCAGATCCGCACCGCGCCGTCCCTGCCCGCCCCGCGCGCCTCGATCCGCAGCGTGAGCGCGTGCTCCCTGCCGGGCAGCTCGTCCATCGCGTGCTTCGCGTTGCTGATGAGGTTCATCAGGATCTGCAAGAGCTTGTGCTTGTCGACGTAGACCGGGCGCGGGCACGCGAGCTCTCGCACGACCTTGAGGTGCGGGCGCGAGAGCGCCGCGTCGTTCATCCGGAGCGCGTCCTCCAGGAGCTCCGAGAGCTGCACCGGCTCGACCACCGCGGTGGCGCCGGCGTAGGTCTGCTGCGTCCGGACGATGTCCTTGATGTGGTCGACGCTCTTTCCGAGCTGGTCCACGTAGCGCAGGATGCGCCGCCGATCGCCCTCCAGCGCGGCGGACAGCGCCTCCAGGTAGGCGATGAGGTGCCGCCCGCGCTCGTCCTCGGTGAGGAACCTGCCGGGGTCCTCCCGGTGGCTCGAAAGGAGCTGCGCCGCCCGCTCGAGCTTCTCCAGCTTGAGGCCGCCGAGCTCCTCCGCGATGAGCTTGGCGGACACGTTGACGGTGTTCAGCACGTTGCCGATGTTGTGCACAACGTTCGTGGCGATCTCCGCCATGCCGGCGCGCCGCGCTGTGTCGAGCACCTGGCGCTGGGCCGCCGCGAGCTCCGCCGTCCGCTCGACGACCCGCTGCTCCAGCGCCTCGTTCAGCTGCCTGAGCTGCTCCTCGCTCGCCTTCAGCGCCGCCTCCGCGCGGCCGCGCTCGGCGAGCTCGACCTGGAGCCGCTCGTTGGCCACGCGCAGCGCCGCGGTCCGCTCCGCCACGCGCCGCTCCAGCTCGCCCTTGGCGCGCTCCAGATCCTCGTTGAGGGCCTGCACCGTCTCCCGGAGCTGCTGCTCGCGGGCCGCCCGGTCCGAGACGTCCGCGTACGCCTGCTGGAGCCGGTCCTGCCGCGCCAGGGTGACGCCGAGCAGGTGCTGGAAGGCGTCTCGCAAGTGCTTGATCTGCTTTATCTTTCCGGCGGGGCTGAGCTCCCCGGAGACGTCGCCCGAGGCGTAGCGCGCGGCGTCCGCGGCGAGGCGCTCGATGGGGCGCACGATCTCGCGGCTCAGGAGCCAGCCGAAGGTCAGCGCCAGGAGGAGGCTGCCGCCCACGCCCGCGGCGAGCCCGATCAGGGCGCGCTGCTTGAGCGTGCGGCCCCTCGCCTCGAGCTCGCTCAGCGCCTCCTTGTGCTGCGCCTGGCCCGCCCGCGCGCTCGAGAGGAGCACGAAGGTCAGCTCCTGGGCCTCGCCGTAGAACACCGACGTCGCCCGCGCCGCGTCGCCCCCCTGCATCGCGTCGAAGATCGCCGCGTGCTGCGCGTCGAGCTCCGCGTACACCGCGCCGAGGTGCTGCCACAGCCGCTCTTGCGGCGAGCCCCGCTCGCCCCGCGCGCGGTTGAAATGGACGAGCGTCTGGTCCCGGCGGGACGCGTCATCGGTCGTGTACGGCGAGACGTCGAACCCGCGCAGCGCCTGGCCGACGGTCTCGCGCTGGGTGATCACCGCGAGCTCCATGTCCTGCAGGTCGACGAGATCGCCGAGGAGAGCGAGCTGCTGCGCGGAGATCCGCGAGAGCGCCGCGTTGACCAGGGGCAGGAAGACCGCCAGCGCGACCGCCACCGTCAGGAGCGGGGCGAACGAGAGCAGCGTGCGGTGGCGGATGTCCACGGAGGCCTCTGCCGGACGAGGATGCCGGGGGGATCGAGCGCGTCGATCATCGCACGCCGCGCCCGCGCCGCTGTCCCGCGCGGGCTCGCCAGCCCCCCCGGCCCGATCGGCGCGCCGATCATCGCACGCCGCCGGCCGGTCAGCGCCTCCGCGGACCGGCGCCGCTCACCGCTTCTTGCCGGTCTGCGCGGCGTGTTTGTCCAGAGCGGCGAGGACGCGGTCGTAGTCGGGCGGCAGCTCGACCGGCGGGTTGGCGAGCCGGCTCGTCACGTCCGGGAGCGCGCGCTCGTGGTATTTCACCTTGAACTCCGTGAACTTGAGGCCGTTCGCGGTCGAGACCACCACGACCCGCTGGCGCTTCTCGACGAGGCCCTTCTTCACGAGCTTCTCCAGCGCGGCGAGGGCGACCGCCGTGTGCGGGCACGTGTACATCCCGGTCCGGTCGGCGCGCGCCGCCGCGTCGCAGAGCTCGTCCTCGGTCACCTCCTCCGCGACCCCGTTCATCGCCTGGAGCGCCATCATCGCCCGCGGCGCGCTCACCGGGTTGCCGATCTGGATCGCGCTCGCCAGCGTCTCGCCCGCCTTCATCGGCACGACCTCGCTGCGCCCCTCGGCCCACGCCCGGTAGAGCGGGTTGGCCCGCGCCGACTGCGCCACGCACAGGCGCGGGAAGCGCGTCGTCAGGCCGAGGTCCTTCAGCATCTTGAAGCCGGCGTAGAGCGCGTAGGCGTTGCCCAGGTTGCCGCTCGGCAGGACGACCCAGTCGGGCAGCGTCCAGTCGAACTGCTGCACGATCTCGATGGCCACGGTCTTCTGGCCCTCGAGGCGCAGCGCGTTCATCGAGTTCGCCAGGTAGACCACGCCGTCGGCCGAGAGCCGCTGCACGATGGCCATGCAGCCGTCGAAGTCCGTGTCGAGCGAGAGCACCAAGGCCCCCGACGCGATCGGCTGGACCAGCTGCGCCATCGACACCTTGCCCCGCGGCAGCAGCACGACGACGGGCAGGCCGGCCGCCGCGCCGTACGCCGCGAGCGAGGCCGACGTGTCCCCCGTCGACGCGCACGCGATCGCGCGCACCTCGAGGCCCTCGCGGATCGCCTTGTTCACCACCGAGACGAGCACCGTCATCCCGAGGTCCTTGAACGACCCCGTATGGCTGTTGCCGCAGAGCTTCACCCAGACGTCGTCGAGCCCGAGCGAGCGGCCGTAGCGATCCGCCCAGAAGAGGTTCGTGCCCCCCTCATCCATCGACACGATGGCCTCGTCCGGGACCTGGGGCGCGACCCACTCCCGCTTGCCCCAGACCCCGGAGCCGTAGGGCCACACCGTGCGCTTGTAGCGCTCGTCGAAGAGCTTCATCCACGTCGCGGGGCTCCGGTCGCGGAGCGCGTCGATGTCGTGCGCGACGTCGAGCAGGCCGCCGCAGGTCGGGCAACGGTAGAGGGGCTGCGTCAGCGGGTAGCTGCCGGGACAGCCGGTCAGACATCGGAATGCAGCAGAGTAGGCCATGGCAATACGGATCTCCTGGGTGGCGGGAAGCGCCCGCGGGAGGTGGTGTTCGGTTCAGTCGAAGCGTGGGGCTTCCATCCCGAGCCGCCTATAGAAGTAGATCGCCGCGTTCCTGGCAAACGATCCCTGCGGAACGTAGACGTCGTCCGGCTCGGGGAGCGGCTCGTCCGCCGAGAGCGGCCCGTCGCGCTCGCCGGCGAGGCGCTCGAGGTCCTCCAGGAACGCCTCCATCGAGGGATAGCGGTTCTCCGGGCGCTTGCGGATCGCCTTCAGGATCACGGCCTCGAGCTGCAGGTCGATACTCTTCCGCTTCTCCGAGGGGCGGGGCGGCGGGGTCACGAGCTGCCGGGCGAGGAGCTCGGACTGCTCCGAGCGCGGGAACGGGAGCTCGCCGGTGAAGGTCCGGAACATGACGACGCCGAGCCCGTAGACGTCGGTGCGGGCGTCGGGCCTGTCGCTCACGACCTGCTCGGGCGCCATGTACTCGAGCGTGCCCACCGCGGTGCCGGTCGCCGTGATGTGATCGGCGTCCTGGATCTTCGCCAGGCCGAAATCGAGCACCTTGACCGCGTACGGGTCCCCCTGCGCGCCGACGAGGTAGAGGTTGTCGGGCTTCACGTCGCGGTGGATGATCCCGACCCGGTGCGCGGCGGCGAGCCCGGACGCGGCCTGCGAGAGCACCGGGATGGCGAGGTCCGCGTCCATGCGGCGCTCGCGCCGGAGCCAGTCGCCGAGCGACTCGCCGAAGAGGTACTCCATGACGATGTACGGCGCGCCGTCGGCGGCGCGCGTGCCGGCGTCGAGCACCTTGACGATGTTCGGGTGCCCGATCTTCGCGGCGCTCTGCGCCTCGCGCACGAACCGCTCGCGCGTCCGCTCCGCCCGGGCCGCGAACGCCTCCAGGACCTTGATCGCGACCGGCTGGCCGGTCTCGATCTCGATCGCGAGGTAGACGCGCGCCATCGCGCCCTTGCCGAGGTAGCCGCGCACCTCGTAGCGCTCCCCGAGGATCGTCCCCCGCAGCCGGGTCGGCTTGTACCGGAAGAGGTCGACGCGCCGCGCCTCGGCGAGCTCCCCGCCGTCGTAGGGGCAGAAGCGATGGCCCGCGTCGTACTCCCGGTGGCAGCGCGCGCAGAACATGGCCCCGCTTCGAATAGCGCCCCGCGCTCCGGCCACGCAAGCGCTCCGCGCGGGCGCCGCGCTCACGCCGCCTTGCGCGGCGAGCGCCCCGTCAGCTTGGTGTAGACGTGATAGCCGAGCCAGCGGAGCGGCTCGGGCGGGACCCCCCCGAGCGGGTACATGTAGAAGGGCAGGTCCCGCCACCGCGCGTCGTCGCCCGCGTAGATGTCGCAGAGGACGCGGCCCGCGAGGTTGCCGAGCGTCACGCCGTGGCCGCTGTAGCCGAGCGCGTAGTACACGTTCCGGTGCTCGCCGCGCACCCCCATGCTGCAGATCCGGCTCATCGTGATGCCGAGCGTGCCCGTCCAGCGGTGCGCGATCCGGACCCGCTCGGCCGCGGGGAAATAGCCGACAAGCCGGCGCCGGATCGCCTCGAACGCCCTCGCGGCCGAGTCGGGTGAGCCGGGGTAGGAGGTCCGGTTCCCGTAGAGGTAGGCGTACGCCGCGTTGCTGCCCCCGCCGAACACGAGCTCGCCGGCGGGGGTCATGCTGGCGTACGCGATCCGGTCGTGGTCGTCGCTGAAGCCGGCGACCTGCCCCCAGCCGAGCGCGGCGCGCGCCTCGGCGTCGAGCGGCTCGGTCGCGATCACGTGCGAGTGCAGCGGGAAGATGCCGGTCTTGAAGTAGCCGAGCCGCGGCGTGTAGCCGTTCGTGGCGAGCACGATGGCCGAGGCCCGGACGACCCCGCCCGGCGTGGTCAGCTCGATCGTGCGCCCCTCCTGGATCCGGAGCACCGGTGTGTCCTCGTGGAGGGCGACCCCCCACCCGAGGAGCAGCGGGCGCAGGCCGCGCAGCAGGTCGACCCCGTTGAGCTGCCCCTCGGTCGCGTCCAGCACGGCCCCGGCCGCCCCGCGGACGCCGAGCCGCTTCGCGAGCGCCGCGCCGTCCAGGAACTGTAGCGGAATGCCCCACCCGGCGAGCTGCTCCGCCCGCGCGTGCGCCGCCTCGGCCCGGCGCGCGTCGGTGAGGACCTCCATGCAGCCGTCGCGCCGGTAACGCACCGGCAGATTGTGCTCCTGGATCATCGCGACGATGCCGTCGATGCCCGCGCGCGTCGCCTCGTAGACGCGGCGCGTGAGCTCCGGATCGCGGTAGCTCACCCCGTTAATCCAGTTCAGCATCATCCCGCCGTTGCGCCCGCTCGCGCCGTTGGCGAGGTGACGCGCCTCGAGGATCACGACGCGGAGGCTCGGAAATCTGCGGATTAGATGGTATGCCGTGGAGACGCCGGTGAACCCGCCCCCGACGATGGCCACATCGGCCACCGCGTCCCCGCGGAGCGGCGGGGCGGGCTCATAGACCGGCCCCGCCTCGCTCCACACGGAGCGAGCGGAATCGATCTGCGTGCGCGTGTCGACGAGAGCTGCCTGGGTCACGATGATTACCTATCAGATGAACGCTCCGTCTGGCACCATGGACCCCAGGAGCCCTGCTTGAAGCGACGTGTCCGGCTCTGCATGAAGGATCTCTTCCACCAGGACGTGGTGGAGATGATCGAGCGCGAAACCCGCAAATACCAGATCTGGTCGATCGAGGACCCTTCCGACCCGGACTTCGACACGGCGTATCAGATCCTCTGGGACTGCTTCGGGCCTCATGGAGAGATGGAGCGCAAGGAGGCGATCCACGCGTTCCTGCGCGACGACCCGTTCACGCCCGAGCCGTCGGGCACGTACATGCGCTACTTCCTGCTCGTGGCGCGAGACGCGGACGGAAAGGTGCGCGGCGTGCGCGACGGGACCGTGCTCGTCAATCCGGCGTACGCGCCGGATCTCTGCGTCATCTACCTCGCCCACATCTTCATGATCCCCGAGGCGCGCGGGACGGTGCTGTCGTACTGGCTGCGCATCGCCCCGGTCGAGCTCGCCATGCAGTACCTCGCCGACCTCCACGCGATGGGGAAGATCACGCTCCCCGCGCCCTCGGCCCCGGGCAAGTACTTCGGGATGAACCTCGATCTCGCGGCCGAGGTCGAGTACTTCACGCCCGAAGAGCGCCTGTCGTGGCAGCGCATCCTGTTCTACGGCCGCGGCGGGTTCGACGCGATCAACCCGCGCCATTTCCCCTACCGCCAGCCCGACTTCCGCGATCCCGAGGAGATCCGGGCGACGGGCAACCAGCCTTCTCCGTTCATGGTCCTCGTCCGGCGCATGGGCCGCGAGCGGCAGGCGCAGCTGCCGATCGACGAGGCGCGGGCGCTCCTGCGGCTGCTCTACGACGATTTCGCGGATCACTGCGCGCCGCACCTGCTCGAGAACAGCCTCCAGCTCGTGCTCGACCGGCTGGAGGAGCGGGCGAAGCGGAAGAGCTTCGTCGAGCTCCTGCCGCTGCCGAGCGGGCCGAAGGACCTGCACCGGCTGAAGCCGCTCTTCCGGTACAACGTGTTCACGAAGTACTACCCGGAGAGCCCCGACATCCGCGGCTACCTGAACAGCGGCATCCGCGAGCAGCTGGCCGCGAACCCGCGCTACCTCGACGAGGAGCTCGCCCGCATCGCGCGGGAGCTGGAGGCCCGCCCGCCGTACGTCTACGGGAGCCGGGACAAGAGCGCGACCTGGGAGGGCACGCCGCTCGCGCCGGGGTCGGAGCCGCCTCCGCCCGAGGGCGCCGACGCGGGCGAGATCACCCGCGAGCTGCCGGCGCCGCCCGGGGCCGCGACGCCGCAGTGAACGAGCGGGCGCGAGAGCGCCCCGGAGACCCCCCTCCCTCATGAACGTATTCGCCGCCGCGCCCGTCCCCGTCGCGTCGATCCTCTGGCAACCCTCCGCGGGCTCCTGGGTGCTCACCGTCGTCTGCAAGGCGACGTTCCTGCTCCGGCCCGGCGAGTCGCCGCTCGCCCCCGACCAGGAGGCGCCGACCCCCCACGACGCGGCGTGGGACGACGCGCCGTCGAGGAGCCTGCAGTCGGCGAGCGATCTCGCGCCCGCGAAGCCGCGCGCCGACGTCGTGCTCGTCGGCTTCGCGTACGCGCCGGGCAAGGCGCCGGCGCGCTCGCTCTTGGCCAGGCTCGCGGTGGGCGACCTGGACAAGTCGATCGAGGTGTGGTGCGACCGCATCTTCTCCCAGGACGGGACCCTCCACGAGGGCCCGCCGTTCGCGCAGATGCCGCTCGTCTACGAGCGGGCGGCGGGAGGGCCGGGCTCGTGGAATCCGGCCGGGCTGAGCGCCGGCGCGCGGAACGCCTACGGGCAGATCGCCGTGCCCAACCTCCAGCCGCCGGGGCTGCTCGTCTCCGATCCGGGCAAGGCGATCGAGCCCACGGGCTTCGGTCCGATCGCCCCGACGTGGCCGTCGCGCGTCGAGAAGCTCGGCCGTCACGCGGCCGGCTGGTCGCACCGCGACTGGAGCCGCAAGCCGCTGCCCGCCGGGCTCGACCCCGGCTACTTCAACATCGCCCCGCCCGATCAGCAGCTCCCGTCGCTGCGCGAGGACGAGCGCCTCGTGCTCGAGAACCTCCACCCCGAGCACCCGCGCCTCGTCACCCAGCTGCCCGGCCTCCGCCCGACGGCGACCCTCGAGGGCCGGCGAGGCGGCGCTCGACCGGTGCCCCTGCGCTGCGACACGCTCTGGATCGACACCGCGCGGGGGCGCTGCTCCCTGACCTGGCGCGCGCAGATCGCGCTGGAGCACCCGGAGGAGCACGGGCGCGTGGTGGTGAGCCTGGAGCCGCCGCAGACCGCGCGCGGCGAGGCCGAGCGGTCCGTGCCCCCGAGCTCCGGGCACGTCGCGCCGCGCCCCCCGAGCACGTCGCAGACGCAGCTCCCCGGGCTGCGCTCCGAGCACGCTCCGGTGCTGCCCTGGAAGACGGAGGAGCGCGGGGCCGACAGCGCGCCCCACTCGAGCCCCCCGAGCGGCGGGCTCCCGTTCCGCGCGCCCGCGACCCAGGGCGACCTCGGGGCGCTCCTGGCGGCGCCGCCGGCGCGGTGGTCCGCGCCGCCTCCGCCGGCCGGTCCCCTCGATCAGGCGCCGGCGCCGCCGCCCCCGGCCTTGGCGCCGCTCGGGAGCCGAGGCTCCTGGGGAACCAACGACGGGCCGCCGGCGATGGTGGTCGGCCAGAGCTCCTGGGGAACGAACGACGGGCCGCCGGCGATGACGGTCGGCCAGAAGTTCGGGGCCGCCGAGAGCGCGGCCCGCGCCTCGCTGCCCGCCCCGACCGAGGACGACCGCCCCTCGAGGGCCAGGGTGCCGCCGCCGAGGCCCGCGGCCGCGCTGGCCGACGACATCGTCGAGCTCCTCTGGTTCGATCCCGCCGCGCTGCCGCGCGTCCGCGCTCGGTGGAGCGACCTGATCCTCGAGCTCGACTTCGAGGAGCTCGACCCCCGCTACGACCTGCCGGCCGACGACGCGGCCGCGGCCAAGGACCGCCACGACGTCCTCGGCGTGCTCACCGACGGGTCGCCGATCGAGCCGGGCGGCGTGCCGCAGGCGCTCCTCGCGTCGATCGGCGACAGGCGGCGGTTCACGCCGCCGCTCGTGCTCGTGACCGGCGAGGCGCGGTTCCCGTTCGACGAGGTCGAGGCGCTCAAGGCCACCGTCGCCGTGGTCGCGCCGCTCGCGGGCCCCGACAAGCAGCTGAAGGACGCCCTCGACTCCATCGGGGAGCTGCTCAAGTCGCCTTACCTCCAGAGCTCGACCGGGGTCGTGGACCGGCTGAACCAGCAGCTGAAGGAGCTCCTCGCGCAGTCGAGCCGCTCGCTGCCGGCGGGCCAGATCGAGGCGCACACCGAGCGGCTCCTGCTCGAGCAGCGGCGCTACCAGACCCGCAGGGTGCTCGGCGACGCGTGGATCCGCGCGCTGCTCGCGGCGGGCGGGCAGGGCGCGCTGCCGCTCTACCTGCCGAAGGCCCTGGAGCACCGGCTGCCCCTGATGACGAGCCTGAAGGTGCGCGTCCTCGCGGAGGCGCACCTCCGGCAGGATCAGCTCGAGCCGAGCCGCTACGCGCTCAAGGCGCTCGCGCTCGGGAGGGTCTTCACCGCGGACGAGCTGCGGCCCGCGCGCACGTCGGACTGAGGCGCCCGGAGACCGGGGCGGGGAGCGTCAGTCGAGCGGCTCCGTCGGCCAGACGTCGCTCGCGCCGACGAGCGGGAGCACCTCGACGATGAGCCGCTGCTGCGCCTCGAGGAGCTGCCGCTTCACGTCGCCGCCCGCCGAGGAGAAGCGCAGGTGCACAACGAACCTGGGGCCGTCCTCGTAGATGCGCGCCGCCGCCTCCGGCGTGAGCTTGCCGGCGACGTAGTCGCCGTGATGGTGGCTGTCCGAGATCGCCCACACCGAGGGCCACCGCGCTTCGAGCCGCCGGAGCATCTCGTCCTGGGAGAGCTCGCTCTTGAAGGACCACGCGAGCGTCGTGCTTGCCGTCTTGCCCATATCACCTCTCCTCAGCGGCCGTCGTTCCGCGGATCGGTCGAGACGCCCGCCCCGCCCGCGCCGGCCGTCCCGGCGCTGCCGGCCTGCGCCGGCCGCGCGGCGGGGGGCGCCGCGCCGACGGCATCGGGCCCTCGATAGATCGTCGGGAAGTCGCCGTTCGGCTCGCGCGGGCCGTTGAGCTTGAAGTCGAAGCCGCCGTTGCTCGGGTTGGGCTCACCGTAGATCTCCACGTTCCACCGCTCCGCCAGCGCGTTGAGCTTGCTCCCGAGCGACGTGTTCGAAAGCCCCGGCTTCCCCTCGGGGTTCAGCGCGCTCGGCGCCTCGCCGTTCTTGAAGATGCCGTATTTGGCGTTGTACGGCGCGCCCGCCTGCTGCGCCTGGACCAGCGCCTGATCGCTGTGGATCGCGAAATCGGTGTCCGATTTGGGCGACCAGAACCCGAAGGGCTTGTCCGGGTTGCCCTTGAACCCGTCCGTGGCCGAGCCGAGCTGCTTCACCGTCGCGTCCGTGATGCCCTCCGACTCGAAGACGTTCCGGATGTCCGACTGCAGCCTGTCGAACTGCGCGCGATCCTTGTACGTGAGCGGGACGCGCTGGCCGTCGGCGTCGCCCTCGACGGCCATCTTGAGCCGCTCGGGGGTCGTGTTCGGGTGCTCCAGCTCGCCGCGCTGCACCCGCTCGTAGGCCGCGCGGTTCTCCGCGATCCTCGCGTCGAGCTTGGCGGCCGCCGCGGGATCCGCCGCGGGCCCCGCGGCCATCTGCTCGTCGGTCCAGGCGCGCGCCCGGGCCACCTCCTCCGGGCTCGGCGGCCCCTTCCGCCCGAGCGGGACCTCCTCCGCGGCCGGCGGGCGGATCCACCCGAACCGCTCGCCGAGCTTCGCGGCGCCGATGCCCCCGAGGAGGCTGCCGCCGAACTCGCCGAGGATCTCGCCGACGCGCGCGGCGCGCTCGCCAAAGAGGCCGCCCACCGCCTCGCCCACGTGCGCGCCGACGAACGCGCCGGCCAGCGAGCCGGCGAGCCCCAGCCCCGCGACGACGACGCCGGCGCCCACGCCCGTCAGCACGAGCGCCGCCCCGCCCGCGATCAGCGCGGTCCATTGCAGGGTCGTGATGAGCCATGACGGCACCTCCTCCTCGACGGGCACGAGCGTCAGCGTCTCGCCGCCGATGAACGTGTAGACAGCCGCCTGGCTGACGACGCCGCCGCACTGGGCCTTCTCGGTCCTGCGGCCCAGGTGCTTCCCGTTGACGAAGACCGTGGCGCTGCCCTGCGCCACCTTCTTGCCGCCGTGCTCGAGGACGTCGAGCTCCGCGCGCGCGGCGGCGCGCCCCTCGACGCGCGTGTCCGGCGACCCCGTCGCGATCGCCCCGCACGGGGACCCCTCGAACATCTTGCCGATCTCGGCGCCGGCCAGCGCGCCGCCGGCGCCGAGCCCGACGCCGCCGGCGACCGCCGCGCCGATGAGGACCGCCCCGGCGCCGCCGGTGACCACGGAGAACAGGATCGCCCCGCCGATCGCGAGCCCGACGCACGCCCCCGCGATGAGGCCGGCCCACGCGGACGAGTGGCCGATCTCATCGCCCATCCGGGCCGCTTCGAGGGCGCTCACGGCCTCGCTGCCCCTCAGCCCTGGCCCAGCTTCACGCTCGCGAGGATGCGATCGAACACCGGGTTCAGCCGCGCGGCCTCGCTCTTCGGCATGGTCGCGGTGAAGCTGAGCACCGTCGGCTTGCGCCCCCCGACGAACACGAGCCGCTGCTCGATCGGCCCGCTCTGTCCCCTCCACGCGAACCGGATCTCCACGGCCGGCTGGCCGCCGAGCGTGATCTCCTGCCGCGCGTAGAGCTGGAAGCCGTCGAGCCGCTGGGCCATCTCGACGAGCTGCCGGTCGCCGTAACCCCGGATGTCCTCGCCCGCGGCCAGCGTGTCCCGCGTCATGACCAGGTTGGAGATCATCCCCTGGCCGGGCTTCGCCGGCGCGGCGAAGACCACCACCGAGCGGTCCTCCCAGTCGCGCGGCACGTCGAAGGACACGTCGGTGTGGTCATAACGCGGCATCGTCTCCGTCTCCACGCTGCAGGGCGCAGCGCTCGCTCTCCGACATCCAGCGGGCCCCGGGCGTCACGGCTCCACCTTGGCGAAGCCGCCCTGGAGGTCGCCCCGGTAGAGGGCCACGCCCTGCGCCGACAGCGCCCCTGCGTACGCCCGCTCCGCGGGCACGCCCGAGGCCTCGGTCGCCTGCGCCGCGGTCTTCACCGCCGCGCCGTTCACCGACCGCGGCGCCGCCGCGGTCCGCAGCGCCAGGAACTGCGCCACCTGCCCGCCCGCGCCGCCGACGTGGAAGATGCCGGCCGCGCTGCCCGCGTTCACGAGCGTCCCGAGGTCGCCCGCGCTCAGGCCGCCGAGCGCCGGCAGCGGCGTCGTGAGCACCGGACCGAGCACGTCCAGCGTCGACGGCAGCGAGGCGAGGCTCTCCCCCTTCGCGAGCCGGAAGAGCTCCAGGGCGCCGCGCCCCGTCGCCACGAGCGCGGCGAGCGACGCGGAGGGCGCGCGCACCGCCTCCTGGATCGCCGCGCCGGCGGCGGGCCCGATCTGCAGGGACGCCGGGGCCGCGGCCGGCGTGAGCGGCGGCGAAGAGAGGGCGCGGTCGAGCCGCGGCACCTCGCGCGCCGCGCCCTCCACCTCGACGTCCTCGATGCCCCCCGGCGCCTCGGCGGCGCCGCCGCCGCGCATCACCTCGGCCGGCGCGCTCGTCTCGCCGCCGCCGCCCGGCCGCCCCGGCGCGCTCGGCGCCCGCGCCTTGCCGATGGTCGCCACCGCGGGCGCCTTCGCGGACGTGGTGTTGATGAGCACGTTCGGCCCGCCGTCGATCTGCACCTCCGCGCCGGACAGCTTGAGCAACCCGCCCGCCGAGATCTCGAGCTTGCCCTGCGCGTCGATGAAGACGCCCTCCGGCGTGATCTTGATCGACGCGACGCCGTTCGTGATCTGGACGGTCTTGTCCTTGTTGATCGTGTACCCGACGCCGTCGCCGACCGTGACGCTCTGGCTGTCGCCGGCGTCGACCGCGTCGGAGGTGCCCACGATCGACGTGCGGCCCTCGCCGATCTGGTTGATCTGCTGCTCGCCGATCGTGTGGCTCTGGCTCCTGACGACGTTGACGCTCTGGCTCCCCCCGACGGTGACGGCGTCGGCGCCGGTCACGCTGGCCGAGCGGTTCGAGAGCACGGTCGAGCGCTGATCCCGCTTGATGATCTCGGTGTAGTCGCGCTGCGCCTGCACGTGGATGAGCTCGCGCCCCGCGGCGTCGTCGAAGGAGAGCTCGTTGAACCCGCCCGAGCCCGGGGAGGAGTCGCTCTTCCAGCCGCTCTTGGTCTTCTCGGCGGGCAGCGTGTACGGCACGCGCGTGGTGCTGTTGAAGACGCGGCCCACGATCACCGGCCGGTCGGGGTCGCCGTCGAAGAAATCGACGAGGACCTCCTGCCCGACGCGGGGGATGGCCATGAGCCCGTAGCGGCTCCCGGCCCAGCCCTGGCTGACGCGGATCCAGCACGAGCTCGCGTCGCTGAACCGCCCCTCGCGGTCCCAGTGGAACTGCGCGCGCACGCGGCCGAACTCGTCGGTGTGGATCTCCTCGCCCGGAGGGCCGACCACGATGGCGCTCTGCACGCCCACGACCCGCGGCTTCGGCGTCCGCCGCGCGGGGCGGTAGGGCTGCTGCGCGAACACGGCCTCGCCGGTCATGGTCCACTCGCCGCTGTGATCGCCCTCGAACGTGGACGCGACGACGAGCAGCGCCTGGTCCGGGGCGAGCTCCTTGCGGGGGTGCCCGCCGAGCGACAGGACGACGCCGGGGCACAGGTCGAGGGCGTTGGTGCGGTACCGGACGGAGCGCCGGCCGCCCCGCTCGCCCTCGAGGCTCCTCGCCGCGAGCGCCTCCGCCTCCTTGATGTCGACCCGCGCGACGCCCCTGTCGTCGGCGACCGGCGTGTCGCCGCCCTTGCCCGGCTCGACCACGAACGCCCCTGGCACGTAGTGGTACTGCTCGTAGCGGAGCTCGTCCTCGAGCCCGTCCCGCGCCTCGGCGAAGAGCTGATAGTCAGGCCTCATCCTGAAATCGAAGTCGCGGAGGGTGACGTGGCCGGGCCGCACCTCGTGGCTCACGACGAGCTCGCTCACGTACTCGCGCCCGGACGACTGGTTCGGGTTGTCGACGTAGGCGATGGGAGCGCCGGGGCGCGGCTCCCGCCGCTCGGGGGCGTCGCTCAGGACGAGGCGGGTGAGCTCGGCGCCCATGCGGCCGCCGTCCGCGCGGTGCGAGAAGTAAAAGGAGATGCCCGCCTCCTCGAGCAGCCGGCAGATGAACGCGTAATCGGTCTCGCCGTACTGCACGCGGTACTCATGGGCGGGGTACTTCGCGCCCAGCGCCACCTCCGGCTCGATCTCCCACTCCTTGAGCACCTGGAGCACGATCTCGGGGATCGTCATGTGCTGGAAAATGCGGCTGTTGCGCCGGAGCGTCGCCCGGAACAGCAAAGGCACGATGCGCAGCCGGTAGGTGGAGAGCCCCGTCGGCTCGACCTGCACCTGCTCCATCTGGGCGCAGAGCCCGGCCCAGACCCGGGCGGGAACGGCCGAATGCAGGACGGCCGACTCGGCCTTGAAGGCGGCGGCCTTGCCCACGAGGCTGTCGAGGTCGAGATCCTCGATCTCGGAGACGGCCAGTATCGACACCTCGAAGAGCGACGAGATCTGCTCCCGGACCGAGAACCGTCGCACCGAGAGCGATTCTTCCTTGGACGCGAACGAGAGCGAGAGGCGCGACATGGACGGAACGTCGAGCCTAGTGCATGAGCTCGGCGCGATCTAGATCACGGCGCCGCGCCGCTGCCCGTCGCCGCGCGCGCGCGGAGGGCGCCGGCGCGGATCTCGCTCACCGCCACGCAGGCGGCCTCGTGCGCGTCGATCGCGCCGCGCAGCACGAGCGACCGCCCCCGCTCGGCGGCGGTCTCCTCGAGCGTCCCCTCGAGCACGCCCTCGGCGAGGCGGACGAGCGGGCCCACCTCGGCCATGCCGCGCGCGAGCGCCCGGGCCGCCGCGACGAGCCCGGACGCCGCGGGGGCGGAGCTCGCGACGGCCGCGGCCTCGTCGCAGAGCTCCTCCGCGACGGAGCCCATGTCGCGCCAGCACCCGACGGCCGCGCGCAGGCTGGTGATCGTCACGAGCGCCGACGGGGTCGCGTGCATCGCGTCGACGGGCGCCTGCTGCCGCACACCCGCCGCGTTCTGCGCGGCGGCGATGACCGGGGCGAGGGACAGGAGCGCGCGCTCCAGCACGCGCGTGGCCTGCTCGATGCGGACGAGGCGCTCCTGCAGGTCGGCGCTGCCGACCGGCGCGTCGCGCTCGACGAGGTCGGAGAGGCGGCCGGCGACCTCGATGGCGAGCTGATCGAGCCCGTCGATGGTGCGCGGGTCGAAGCGGCGGGGCACGACGTCGAGGACGCACAGCGAGCCGATCGCGTGCCCGCGCACGCGCACCGGCACGCCGGCGTACGCGCGGATGCCGTAGTGCTCGACGAGCTCCTTCGGCACGCGCTCGTCGCGCAGCGCGTCCTCGACGAGGAGCGGCGCCTCGTCGCGCACGACGAGCTGGCAGAAGGAGTTGCTCCGCGAGGTCGCGCAGCTCACGGCGAGCTCCAGGGGCAGCCCGTGGTGGGCGCGCAGGAGCTGGATGTGGCGGACGACGAGGCTCACGAACGCGATCGGCGCGCGCGCGAGCCTGGCGGCCCGCGTCACGCAGGCGTCGAGGATGGCGTCCGCGTCCGTGCGCAGCATGGCGCCGTGCAGCTCGGCCAGGCGGACGGGGTCGTTGAGGTCGGCCATGGCGAAAGTCTACCAGCAAAGGCCGCCGCCCCGGCGCTGCACGGCGTCGCGCCCCGCGGAACCCGGGGCGCGGGAGCATTCACCTGCGCCGCGCGGATTTGCCGGAAGCATGCGCGGCGCCGCGCGGCGCCTCCCGCCGGGCGCGCGCCCGCGTTGTCGTGCCGTCTTGCGGCGGGCAGAATCCGCGGGATGGCTGATCCCGCGCGAAGGCGCGATCCCGCAACGATGGCCGACCTCGAGGCGCTCCCGCCGCAGATCAAGGGCGAGATCATCGAGGGCGTGCTCTACACGCAGCCGCGCCCGCGTTCCCGGCACCAGCGTGTGCTGTCGCTCATCGACCATGAGCTCCTCGACCCCTACGACCGGAGCCGCGGCGGCCCTGGTGGGTGGTGGATCCTGCCGGAGCTCGGCATCGAGCTCGAAGGCTCGCCGGAGTTCTCGCCCGACATCGCGGGATGGAAGCGCGAGCGCTTGCCCGAGCTGCCCGACGAGGAGTCCATTCGCGTCGTCCCCGACTGGGTCTGCGAGATCTTCTCCCCGCGGATGCGCGCGTACACGCAGGGCACCAAGCGGCCGTTCTACGCGCGGATCGGCGTCGGCTGGCTCTGGTATGTCGACCTCGAGGCGCAGACGTTCACCTGGAGCCGCCTCCACGAGGGGAAGTGGCTGGAGCTCGGCGTGGTGGTCGGGGAGGCGCGGGTGCGCGCGGAGCCCTGCGACGCGGTGGAGCTCGACGTCGCGGAGTGGTGGACGAGCGGTCGCGCGCGGGGTGTCGAGTAGAACTCCATGCCATCAGCGGCGTTCGCCATTTCGTGAATAACAAGGACAGCACCGCCGAATGCCGCCAAGATGCTCGGCAGAGCTACGGATAGGGCTTATGGGCTGAGCTGAGCTTCCGAGCACAGGAGCCCGACCCCGCAGACGTCACCCCCGAGCCGCCTGCGCCTCCCTCGCCCGCACCGCCGCGGCGAACGTGCCGAGGTGCACGTCGACCACCCGGCTCACGTCGGGCGTGTAGCCGCCCGCGAGGACCCACGCGATCGGGACGCGGCGCTCGAGCGCGGCCCGGAACACGATCTCGTCGCGCGCGCGCAGGTCCTCGTGCGTCAGGTCGAGCGGCGAATACGGATCCTCGCGGTACGGGTCCGCGCCGGCCTGGTACAGGATCAGGTCGGGCGCGGCGCGGTCGATCGCGGGGCCGAGGTGCCGCGCCAGGATCTCGAGATAAGCCGCGCCGCCGCTCCCGCCCGGCACCGCGACCGACCAGCTGTTCTCCGTGTCCGGTGCGCGCTCGGCCTCGACGTCCCGGTACGCCCGGTTCTGCTTGTACCAGTTGCCGTAGATGGAGAGCTGGAACGCCCACGGCCGCGAGGCGAGCAGCGACGCGGTGCCGTTGCCGTAATGGAGGTCCATGTCGACCACCAGGGCGCGGCGGATGCGCCCCTCGGCGCGCGCGCGTTCCATCGCGACGACGAGGCCGTTGAAGGTGCAGAAGCCCTCGCCATGATCGCCGTGCGCGTGGTGGAAGCCGCTCGCCAGGTTGCCCGCGATGCCGTCCTCGAGCGCCGCGAGGGCGGCGGCGACGCAGCCGCCGTTCGTGAAGCGCACCGCCCCGGCGAGCGCCGGCGACCACGGGAATTTCTGGGACTCGGCCAGCGCCCGCGGCTCGCCGGTCGCGATTGCACGGACGTACTCGGGCGTGTGGACGCGGAGCAGGTCCTCGTCGCCGACCGGCTCGGGCTCTTCAACCCGCGCGCAGAGGCCGCTCCGCTCGATCGCCTCGCGGACCAGGGCGAACTTCCGCATCGGCATGACGTGCTCGCCGATGTCCGCGAAATAGCGCGGCGAGTGGAACACCCGGATCGGAGGCGAGGCGCCGGTCACTTGCAGACCGACTCGAGCAGATCGAGCGCCTCGGCGACGTGGCGCGGGGCGAAGACGAGCGCCGGCCGGAAGCGGAGCGTGCGCTCGCCCGAGCCGCCCACCTCGAGGCCGCGGTTCCGGAGCGCGGTGAGCGCCGCGTCGCGGCGGGCGGCGTGGGGGAAGTCGACCGCGGCGAAGGTGCCGCTGCCCCGCGCGCCCGAGAGCACCCCCGGGTAGCGGACGCAGAGGTCCTCGAGCCCGGCGATGAGGCGCTGGCCGGTCGCCCGCGTGTTCTCGAGGAGCCGGTCGCGCTCGATGACCTCGAGGATCACCTCGAGCTGCGCGCCGCGGAGCGGATCGCCGAGCCAGGTGTTGAAGATGCGCAGCGGCTCGATCGGCGCGAGCTCCTCGCGGCAGTAGAAGCCGCCGAGCTGCATCTTCTTGGAGAACGTCACCATGTCCGGCGGCTCGGGCAGGTCCCACGCCTCGTGCGCCCACAGCGCGCCGGTCCCGCCGCCGCAGGTCTGCACCTCGTCGATGATGAGCGCGACGCCGCGCTCCGAGGTGAGGCGGCGGAGCGCCTGGAAGAACGCCGGGCTCGCGTGGCGATCGCCGCCCTCGCCCTGGATCGGCTCGATGATGACCGCGGCGACCTCGTCCGGGTGCGCGTCGATCGCCGCCTTGACCGCGTCGAGCGAGCGCGCCTCGGCGGCGCGGTTCTGCTCGGCGTGGGCCGCCTCGGGGAACTGGACCGCGGGGAACGGCACGACGGGCCAGTCGAACGCCGGGATGTCGAGCTTGTGGATCGGCTTGCTCCGCGTCGCCGAGAGGGCGCCCATGCTGCGGCCGTGGAACCCGCCCTCGAAGGAGATGACCTTGAAGGCGTTCACGCCGGGCTGCCGGTTGAGCATGCAGGCGGCGAGGTCGGCGTCGCTCGGCTGCGCGCCGCCGCGCCGGCGCCGCGCGAGCCGGATGAACGCGGCCTTGAGCGCGTTCTCCACCGCCTCCGCGCCCGTGGTGAAGGTGAACACGTGCGAGTGCCCCTTCGGGGCGACGCGCATCAGCGTCTTCTCGACGATGTCGACCCACTCGGGCGCGGGCGCGACCCCGAGCGCCGAGCGGTAGCCGGCGCACCAGTCGAAGCGGCCGTCGCGCCACGCCGCGAGCAGATCCGGGTGGTTATAGCCGATGGGCACGGCGGCGATGTGGCCGTAGACGTCGAGCAGGACGTTGCCATCCACGTCGACCATGTAGTTGCCCAGGCTCTTCCGCGCGTCCTGATAGAGGTGGATCGGCCGCGCGTCCTGGTAGCGATGGTGGCGGGCGCGGAGCGCCTCGGACGCGGGCCCCGGGACGGCGGTGCGCATGGAGGCGCGCTCGGGCTCGCCGGGGATGGGCGGAGAGATGCTGGGCGGTGCGTTCATGGTCGAACTCCAATGCAAAGGACGCGGCGGAGCGTCACGCGGATCCGTCGCTCGCGACGGCCCGCCGGACGCGCACCACGATCGATTTCGACGCGGGGGTGTTGCTCTTGTCGGCGATGCTGCCGAGCGGCACGAGCACGTTGGCCTCGGGGAAATAGGCCGCCACGTTGCCGCGGGGGATCGTGTAGAGCACGACGCGGAACGCGCGCGCCGCGCGCTCGCCGTCGGAGAAGCGGCTCGTGATGTCGACGAGGTCCCCCTGCGCGAGCCCGCGCTCGGCCGCGTCCTCGGCGTTCATGAACACGACGCGCCGCCCGCCGTGGACGCCGCGGTAGCGGTCGTCGAGCCCGTAGATGGTCGTGTTGTACTGGTCGTGGCTCCGGATCGTCATCATCAAGAGCTCGCCCGGCTCGAGCTCGTGCCGCGGGAGCGGGTGGACAAGGAAGTTCGCCTTGCCCGTGGCGGTGCGGAACTCGCGCCGCGCCGCGGCGTTCGGCAGGGCGAAGCCGCGCGGGTCCTTGACCCTCGCGTTGAAGTCGTCGAACCCGTCGATGGTGCGCTCGATGAGATCGCGGATCCGATCGTAATCGGCCGTGAGCGCCTCCCACGGCACGCGCGAGCGCGCGCCCAGCGTCGCGCGGGCGAGCCCCGCCACGATCGCCACCTCGCTCCGCAGGAGCTCCGAGGCGGGCGGGAGGTTGCCGCGCGAGCTCGAGACGACGCCCATCGAGTTCTCGACCGTCACGAACTGCGGCCCGCGCGCCTGCACGTCGCGCTCGGTGCGCCCGAGGCAGGGCAGGATGAGCGCGCGCCGGCCCGTCACGAGGTGCGCCCGGTTCAGCTTTGTCGACACGTGCGCCGTGAGGTCGCACCGGGCGAGGGCGCGCGCCGTGAAGGCCGTGTCCGGCGTCGCCGAGAGGAAGTTGCCGCCCAGCGCGAAGAAGACGCGGGCGCGCCCGTCGGCCATCGCCGCGATCGCGGCGACGGTGTCGAGGCCGTGGCGGCGCGGCGGCGAGAAGCCGAAGTTCTCCTCGATCCGGTCGAGCAGCTCGGCCGGCGGCCGCTCCCAGATCCCCATCGTCCGGTCGCCCTGCACGTTGCTGTGCCCGCGCACCGGGCACGGGCCCGCGCCGGGCCGCCCGACGTTGCCGCGCAGGAGCAGGAAGCTCATCACCTGCTGCACGTTGGCCACGCCGTTCTGGTGCTGCGTGAGGCCCATCGCCCAGCACGCGATCGTGCGCTCGGACCGCATCGCGACCTCGGCCGCCGCCCGGATCCGGTCGCGCGGGACCCCGCTCTGCTCCACGATGTCGCCCCACGGCGCGGCGCGCACGGCGGCCGCGAACGCCTCGAAGCCGTGGGTGTGGCGCTCGATGAACGCGCGATCGAGCACGGCCCCCGGCCGCCGCTCCTCCTCCTCGAGCATCTCCTTGATGATGCCGGTGAAGAGCGCGACGTCGCCGTTGATGCGCACCTGGAGGAACAGCGTCGAGAGCGGCACCCCCGCGCCGGCGAGATCGAGCGGGTGCTGCGGGTGCTGGAACCGCTCGTTGCCCACCTCGGGGAGCGGGTTCACGGTCACGATCTCGCACCCGCGGAGCCGCGCCTCGCGCAGCGTCGAGAGCATGCGCGGGTGGTTCGTCCCCGGGTTCTGCCCGACGATGAAGATCGCGTCGGCCCGCTCGAAGTCGTGGAGGGAGACGGTCGCCTTGCCGACCCCGATGGCCTCGCGCAGGCCCACGCCGCTCGACTCGTGGCACATGTTCGAGCAGTCGGGCAGGTTGTTCGTCCCGTACTCGCGCACGAAGAGCTGGTAGAGGAACGCCGCCTCGTTGCTCGTGCGCCCCGACGTGTAGAAGACCGCCTCGTCCGGCGAGCCGAGGGCGCGCAGCGACGCGGCGACGAGCTCGAGCGCCTCTTCCCACGACACCGGGCGGTAGTGCGACGCGCCCTCGTCGAGCAGCATCGGGTGGACGAGCCGCCCCTGCTTGCCGAGCCAGTGGTCCGACTGCCGTGAGAGCTCCTCGACGCTGTGCTTGCGGAAGAACTCCGGCGTGACCCGCCGGAGCGTCGCCTCCTCCGCGACCGCCTTCGCGCCGTTCTCACAGAACTCGGCGGCGGAGCGGCTCTCCTCGGGCTCGGGCCACGCGCAGCCGGGGCAGTCGAAGCCCTCGCCCTGGTTCACGTGCAGGAGCGTGCGCACGGCGCGCGCGACCCCCATCTCGCCCACGGCGTGCCGCAGCGTCGCCCCGACCGCCGCGAGCCCGCCGGCCGCCGCGCTGCGCTCGCCGAGCCGGGGCGCCTCGGCCTCGACCGGCGGCTCGGCCTGCACGTCGCGCGGCGCGTCCCGCGCCGTCACGACGCCGCCTCCGCCGGGGACGAGAAGAGATCGCGCGGCGCCTGGACCGAGAGCCGATCCTCGGCGTCCGCGGTGCTCTCCTCGGGGATCTTGCGGATCGAGATGTGGATCATGGGGGACGGCATGGCAGGGTCGTTCCGCGCTCCATCCTACCGCGCCTCGTCCGATCGAGCAGGCCCCGCGAAGCCGCGTTCGGTGTCCTGCCGGCGTGCGGGACGGGCACGGTTGATGCCGAGCGTCAGCGCTGACATACACGGATCATGAAGCCGCGATGGAAGCTCTCCGTGGAGGCGTTCGGGAAAATCGAGCGGGCCGAGGTGGATGTCCGGCCGCTGACCCTGTTCGCCGGGCCGAACAACAGCGGCAAGAGCTATCTGGTATCGCTGCTCTGGGGACTCGTGGCGCTCCCGGGCGAGCTGGTGCCGCAGGAGTGTCCCGAGCTGGAGGCGGCAAACGCGTGGATCGCGCAGCGCGTCGAGGAGGGGAAGGCGTCGTTCGAGCACGACCTGACGGTCGAGGAGCTCGGCTTGTTCGACAGGTTGTTCGATGCGCTCCTCCTCGCCAATCGGTCTCGGCTGTCACGCCGGCTCTTCCATAGCGATTCTGTCACGCTCGGCGCCATCTCGCTCCAGCGCGCCTGCGCCGAGCGACGCTTGCGGCTACGCTGGCGAAGGGGACCGGATGGTCAGTTCGTGGCGGAGGCGATCTGGTCCGGTGAAAACGGCATTTATGCCGAGATCGATCGGCCAACGATCTCCTACGCCCGGGAGGTGGCCAGGGATCTCGTGATGCGCGCCGCTGTGCTCGAGCGCCTTTCGACCGCCTTGCCGGGAGAGATGGATGCCTTCGAGGACTTTACCCCAGTCTACCTTCCTGCATCCCGCACGGGCTTCATGCACCTCTACAAGGCAGCAGCGCGCCGGAGCCTGCACGAGACCTTCCGTAGAACAGCGGAGAGGCGCGACTTCTCTCTGGATCTCACCACCCCGGCCTTCCACTTCATCGACATGCTGGCGTTCGGGCTCAAGAGCGAGCAATCCCAGCTGAAGCGCGAGCAGTTCCCGAGCTATGCCGAGGAAGCCGCGTTCCTCGAGCAGTCCCTGACGGGCGAGGTCGAGCTCGTCGCAGGCGCCGGTGCCGTCAACGAGTACCGCTATCGCCCGGCGGGGACCCCCGCGCCGCTGCCGATGCAGCTCTCGTCTGCGCTCGTCACGGAGCTCGCCCCTCTGGTCCTCGTCCTTCGTCACCTGTCGTCCTTCCCCGCGCTCATCCTGGAGGAGCCCGAAGCCCACCTCCATCCCGAGCTCCAGCGCCGCATCGCTCAGGTGATAGGACGCCTGGTGCATAAAGGGCTCTTCGTCTGGGTCACGACCCACAGCGAGAATTTCTGCCAGGAGATCAACAACCTCATCAAGCTGGGCAGCCTCCCGCCCGACAAGCGCGCCAGGGCGCAGCAAGCGCTCGGATACGGCCCGAACGATTACCTCGATCTCGATGACGTCTCTGGTTGCGAGCTCAAGCTGGATCCGACCGGCGAACGCTCCACCGCGGTGGCGATGCGGCGCACCGAGGCAGGCCTGGTGATGCCCACGTTCAACCGGGCCATCGTCAAGCTCAGCCAAGACGTCGCATACCTCGACGGCCTCCTGAACGCGTAGGCCATGGCACGGCACGCAAGCAGCCTCGAACAGCGTCTCGCCGCGATCATCGCGCCGGCGCTGGGAGACGGGGGACCTTTCTACGAGGTGCTCCGTCCTCCCTCCCAGGCGACGGTCAAGGAAACCAAGAAGGACGGCTACGCCGAGGTGGCGTGCACCATCCCCGAAGGGCACATCTGCATCCAGTGGAGATTCGAGGAGACCGGTCGCTTCCTGTTCCTGCGAGGGGATAAGAACGCCGATGGCGCGTTGCTCTTCATCGGGCCGGATGATCGGATCGAGGCGCACATCATCGAGTGCAAGAGGAAGGTCACCCAGGGGAAATGGGAAGACATCCTCCAGCAGATGCGCTGGACGCTGTACAAACTGCTCGCGCTCGCTGGCGTCCTGGGGCTCTCGATCGACGAGGTCCGTCTCGGCACAGCCTACCGGTTCGACGAGCTCTCCGAGGAGAGCTCCCCCAACCCGACCCTCGGCAAGCCGACGCTCGGGGGTACCTCGGAGCGAACGCCCGGTGAGGATCAGCTCAGCGAGTCCCGCCTGCGGCAGCTCGCGTGGGAGAACGACGAGGTCTACCTTCCCGGCTTCGACGGGGTTTTCCGCCATATCAAGATCCAGCTCGACGAGGACAGCGGGCGCGGCGTCCACCAGACGCCCGCGCCTCGGTCCCGGTTCGCTCGCCAGCTTTGAGGGGATTGCCGTCGAGGCTCCCTGCTTCCGCAGGTCCACGCCACGGGAGTCGCCCAGCTCCCGCCGTCACGACGCCGCCTCCACCGCGACATCGACGCGCTCCCGGCCCGCGTAGACGTTGAACCGGCCGTCGCGCGCGAAGCCGACGAGCGTCATGCCGTGCGCCGCCGCGAGCTCGGCGGCCAGGCTCGACGGCGCGCCCACCGCGACCATCACCGGGATGGAGGCCCGGAGCGCCTTCTGCACGAGCTCGAACCCGGCGCGCCCGCTGACCATGAGCACCGCGCCCGGGTCGGGCAGCCGCCCGGCGAGCAGCGCGGCGCCGATCAGCTTGTCGACCGCGTTGTGGCGCCCGACGTCCTCGCGCAGGTCGGCGAGGGCGCCGCCCGCGTCGAAGAGGGCCGCCGCGTGCAGCCCCCCGGTCCGCCCGAACACCGGCTGCGCGCCGCGGAGCCGCGCGGCGAGCCCGTGCACGACGCGCGGCGCGATCCGCGGCACGCCCCGCGCGAGCGGCGCGGGCGGCGCGCACGACGCGACGTCGATCGACGCCTTGCCGCAGACGCCGCAGCTCGCGTTCGCCACCGCGAGCGCGCGCTCGCTGCGCCCGAGATCGACGGTCACGTCCTCGGCGAGCGCGACGCGCACGAGATCGCCCGAGGGGCCCGGGAGCTCGTCGACGCCGACCACGTCGGCGGCGCGGGAGATGATCCCCTCGGCGAACAGGAGCCCGATCGCGAGCTCGCGGTCGTTGCCGGGCGTGCGCATGGTGATCCCGAGCCGGCGCGGGGCGCGCTCCTGCAAGGCCGAGGGGCGCGCGCTGTCGACGTGCGCGGCGTGCGCGGCGCGCGCGACGACGACGATCTCGAGCGGCGCCTCGACGGCGAGCTGGTCCTCGACGTCCGAGGCGCTCTCGTCGGTGATCCTGCGGATTGAAACTTGGGTCGTGGTGGACGGCATGGCGGCGGGTCCGGCGATCTCCATCGTAGCCCGCGGCGGACCGCCGGGGAGGACCCGCGTGGAGCCGCCCGCCCGGCCGCCCCGGCTATCCCGAGGCCCACGCGGCGACGAGCCGCGCGAGCTCCCGGTCTGGCGCGTCGAGCGGCGCCTTGCCGCGCCACGCCGGCGGGAACAGCGGCATCACCGCGCTCCGGAGCACCGGCGCGAAGCCGGCGATCTCGGCCGTATCGCGCGGGATCCGGATCAGCGGAACGCGCTCGCCCGGGAACGCCGCGAGGCGCGCGAGCGCGTTGTCGCGGATCGGCGCGAGCTCGCCCTGGCTCACCTCGGCGGCGTGGACGGCCTGGTAGTGGCGCAGGAACGACTCGGCCCGGGCGCGCGGGATGTCGTCGCGCCCCTCCTCGCCGACCTGGCGCACCACCGCCAGCAGCGGCAGCGGCACCGGCGCCGCGCCGAGCGCCGCGAGGTCGCGGAAGTCGGGCTGCGCGTACGGGAGCACCGCCGGCGGGATGATCGCGAACCCCGCGCGGCCGTAGGCGATGAGCCGCACCACCGTGTCGCGGTCGTCCGGGTCGACGGCCTCCATCTCGGCGGCGAGCATCACCTCCGCGCCGCCGCCGCCGAGCCCCGCGCCTTCGAGCGCGCGGCGCGCGAGCGCGACGGGCGCCGCGCGCAGCAGGGCGGCGAGGCCGGAGCGGCGGTACGCCGGCAGGACGAGGGCGTGCGAGAGCAGCATCACGCAGCGCCGCGCGGCGCGGTCGAGCGTGACGTAGCCGTCGCGCACGCCGGCGAGGCGCCCGTCGTCCGCGCTGCGCGCGAGCAGCATGTGGTACCTCGCCTCGATCGGCGCCGCCGGGTCCGTGTGCTGCCCGGCGAACCACGCCGCGAGCACCTCGCGGCGCTCGAGCTCGCCCTTCGGCCCGAAGACCTCGTCGAGCGCGCGGTAGCCCTCGTCGAACGCCGCGTCGTCCCGCGCCTCGACCACGGAGAACCGCGCGAGCGCCCGCGCGACCTTCTCCGGCCCCTCCCCCGGGCGCACGTCGCGCGGGTCGACGATCATCCGGCCATCTCGCGCAGCACGGCGTCGAACACCGAGGCCGCCTCGTCGACGTCCGCCGTCGTCGTGATGAGGTGCGGGCGGAGCCGCACCGATCGCGTCCCCGTGTAGCTCGCGAACACCCCGCGGCGGAGCGCGCGCGCGAGGAAGTCGTCGCGCGCCGCGGTCGTCGGCAGGTCGAACGCGAGCAGGAAGCCGCGGCCGCGCGGCTCGGTCGCGAGCGCGGGGTAGCGCTCGCAGAGCTCCTCGAGCCGCGCGAGGAAGTGGCGGCCCGTCGCGCGCACGTTGGCGAGCAGCTGCTCGGCCTCGATCGCGCGGAGCGTCGCCAGCGCGACCGCGGCCCGCGCGCGGTCGCCGTTGCGCGTCTGGTACATGCGCCCGAACTGCGCGACGTCGTACGCCGACGTCGCGAAGAACCCGCCCATCTGCATCTTCTTGCCGAAGCACATCAGGTCGGGCGGGCGCGGCAGGTCGAGCTGCTCGTGCGCCCACAGCGTGCCGCTGATCCCGAGGCCCGTCTGCACCTCGTCCAGGATGAACGCCGCGCCCGCCTTGCCGGCGAGCTCCTGCGCGCGGCGGAAGAAGACCGGGCTCGCGTGCCGGTCGCCGCCCTCGGACTGCACGGGCTCGACGATCACGGCCGCCACCCTGCCCTGGTGCGCGTCGAGGATCCGCTCCAGGGCGGCGAGCGCCTCGACCTCGGCGCGGTCGTTCTGGTCGGCGAAGCGCGCGAGCGGGAAGCGGCTCGCGGGGAAGGGCGCCGTGGGCCACGGGAACGCGGGCAGGTCGGCCTTATGGATGACCTTGGAGTGCGTCGCCGACATCGGCCCGAGGCCGCGGCCGTGGAACGCGCCGGCGAACGACACGACGACGGCGTCGGTGCCCGCGTTGTCGAGGATGCGCTGCTGCTGCTCCTCCGGCAGCTCCAGCGGGTTCTTCGGCAGGCCGGCGGCCTCCCGGCGGCGCTCGCCGTGCCGGATGAACGCCGCCTTGAGCGCCGACTCGACGCCCTCGCCCCCCGCGTCCACGCAGAAGACGCGCGCCATGCCGCGCGGGGCGTACCGCTGCTCGAGCGCCTCCACGAACTCGAACCACGCCGGCGTCGTCACGAACGGCGTCGACGTCGGGTTGGCGACGGCGCGGATGAACGCCTCGCCGTGGGCGGCCTCGACGAGCGCGGGGTGGTTGTAGCCGAGCGCGCCGAGCGCGAAGTTCGCGAACAGGTCGAGGAACACGTTGCCGTCCACGTCGACCAGCGAGCACCCCCGGCTCGCGGTGTCGTCCATCACGACGGCGCGGTAGCGCGACTGCATGTCGAAGCCGCCGCGCGCCATGTAGGCGCGCGCCTTCGGCCCCGGCAGCTCGGTGACGACTCTTCGCGGAGGGACGGACGGCAGCGTGGGGCGGTCGGAGAGGTCCATGGGCAGGACGAGTATCCCGCACGGCAGGGCCCGTGTCATCGCCGCTTGCCGTGCCCGGGTGCGCGGGTTTACGACGAGGGCATGCCCGAGACGCGCGAGACCGTGAAGAAGCTCTGGATCGACAACGCCGACAGGGAGGCCCTCTCCGGCGAGACGTTCGAGACCGCGAACCCCGCGACCGGCGGCTCGCTCGCGCGGCTCGCCCGCGGCCGGCGGGAGGACGTCGACGCCGCCGTGGCGTCCGCGCGCGCGGCGTTTCCGCGCTGGGCGGCGATGGATCCGAACGAGCGCGCGCGCATCCTGTGGAAGGCGGGGGAGCTGATCCTCGCGCGGTGCGAGGAGCTCGCGCGCCTCGAGGCCGTGGACACGGGCAAGCCGATCACGGCGGCGCGGACGATCGACGTGCCGCGGACGGCGGACACGTTCTTCTATTTCTCCGGGTGGGCGACGAAGCTCGGCGGCGAGACGATCCCGGTGCGGGGGCCGTTCCTGAACTACACGGTGCGCGAGCCGCTCGGCGTCATCGGCGCGATCATCCCGTGGAATTTCCCGCTGCTGCTCGCGGCGCGGAAGGTGGCGCCGGCGCTCGCGGTGGGCAACACGGTGGTGGTCAAGCCGCCGGAGGAGGCGAGCCTGACGACGCTGGAGCTCGCGCGCATCCTCGCGGAGGCGGGGGTGCCGCCGGGCGTCGTCAACGTGGTCACGGGGCACGGCGAGGAGGCGGGCGCGGCGCTCGTGGAGCACCCGGGAGTCGCGAAGATCTCGTTCACGGGCGGCACGGAGACGGGCCGGACGATCATGCGCGCGGCGGCGGGCACGCTGAAGAAGCTGTCGCTGGAGCTCGGCGGCAAGAGCCCGAACATCGTCTTCGCGGACGCGGACGTGGAGAGCGCGGCGAAGGCGGCGGTGACGGCGATCTTCTACAACCAGGGCGAGCTCTGCACGGCGGGGAGCCGGCTCCTCGTGGAGCGGTCGGTGCACGATCGCGTGCTGGAGACGGTCACGAGCGGCGCGCGCCGGCTCGTGCCGGGCGATCCGCTCGATCCGTCGACGCAGCTGGGCCCCCTCGTCTCCGAGGCGCACTTCGCGAAGGTGCTCGGCTACATCGATCGGGGCGCGGCCGAGGGGGCGCGCCGCGAGGTCGGCGGGCGCCGCGAGGGGCCGGGGTTCTTCGTGGAGCCGACGGTGTTCTCGGCGGTGTCTCCGTCGATGAGCATCGCCCGCGAGGAGATCTTCGGCCCGGTGCTGGCGGTCATCCCCTTCGACGACGTCGAGGAGGCGGCGAGCGTCGCGAACGCGACCGAGTACGGCCTGGCGGCGGGCATCTGGACGCGCGACGTGGGCAAGGCGCACGCGCTGGCGGCGCGGCTCGCGGCGGGGACGATCTGGATCAACACGTACAACCGGTTCGACGCGGCGAGCCCGTACGGCGGATACAAGCAGTCGGGCTTCGGGCGGGAGAACGGGCGGGCGGTTCTGGACGAGCTCACGCAGCTCAAGTCGGTCTGGGTGGCGCTGGGCTGAGCCGAGGGCGCGGTGCGCCAGAGCTCTCCTGAGAGGAGCCACCCGGTACCGCGGGGCAGAGATCCCGCCAGGGATCTGCCTCGGGAGCGCAGAGAGAGAGAGGTCAACGCCAAGACGCCAAGACGCAAAGACGCAAAAAAAGGAAGAGAAAAAAATACACACGAAAGAGAACGCAGAATATCTGTTCTTTTTTTGCGTCTTTGCGTCTTTGCGCCTTGGCGTTAAATTCTCCCTCTCATAATCCCTGGCCGGATCCCTGGTGGGTGGACGTAGATGTGAAGAGGAATCGTCCTCTCACGTTTCGTTGTCCGGACGATTCGAGATCAAGGTCGCTCTGGGCCGAGCAGCAGAAACGGCGACGCGCAGCCGGTCCCTGGACCAGCTGCGCGCGTCTCTATCGCCACCCCGGGCGCGCGATCGACGCCGCGCGCCCGCCTCGGCGATGCCGTGGGCCGCGGAGACTACTTCATGCCGGCGCCGGCGGCCGGGGTCGCCGCCGGCGGCTGCACGCCGCCCTGGCCGCCCGGGCTCCCCGCCGTCACGCCGGTCTGGCCGGCCTGGTTCCCCGACTGCGCGCCGGCGGCGCGCTGCGCGCCGGTCGTGCCGCCCTGGGCCCCGGCGCCCGCCGTCGTGGAAGCGCCGCTCGCGGCCCCCGGGGCGCCAGCGCCCGTCGCGCCGGTCGCCGCGCCCGTGGCCCCCGCAGGGCCGAGCTTCTGCGCGAGCGCCTCCGCGTCCTTCAGGTGCTTCTCGATCGTCGGCCGGAGATCCTTCTCGAGCATCGCCTTCAGATCAGCGTTCTTCGCGTCCTGCAGGATCCGCCTGTCGATGAGATCGAGCGTCGTCTGGTGGTCCTTGACCATCAGCTGCACGAACTGCTGATCGAAGTCGGCGCCCTGAAGGGCCTTCAGCTGCTCGACCGCCTGCTGCGTCTCGGTGGCGAGCTGCTTGCTCTTGTCCGAGTCGGCCGCCGCGATGCCGAGCTTCTTGACCAGCTTGGCCTGCTTCGCCTTCGCGTCGTTATGGTGCTGGACGATCACCCTGGCGTAGGCCTTCACGTCCTTGTTCTTGGCCTTGGTCTGCGCGAGCTGCGCCTCGTCGATCTCCTTCTTGTTCGCGGCGTCGAGCACGGCGACGATCTGCTCGTCGGTGAGCGGCGCCTCGGCGGGCGCGCTCGGCGTCGTGCTCGTGGTGACATCCGGCTGCGTCGTCCCCGCCTGCGCGTCGGCGCTCGGCGGAGGGGCCGGCGCCGTCTCCGGCGGCGTGGTCGGAGCCGGGGTCGGGGCCGGCGGCGGCGGTGCGTTCACCGTGCTCGGGTCGCTCGCCGCAGGCGGGTTGGAGCAACCGACGCCGAGAGCAAGACCGACCGTCAAGACGAGAACGTTGCGCGATACGACCATAGGTAAGGACCTCCTCAGGTGTGTTCAGGTGCCGGCCCGTGTGCAAGATCGGTGCACAAGACGACAGCACGCTTTTCCCCGAAATCCTCGGGACCGTGGCCGCTCCCACTGTGGCAACTTGCTACGACCGTGGCGAATCTGCTTTAGAAGGCCGTTTCGAGGAGCGCCTCGCTCATCCCACATGATGCCGAATCCACCGAATGGGTGATCTCGGCACGCACAGCAGCCTCTAACCGCGTTCCGCGGTCGCGGGGGTCTGCTTGGCGCTCACCGGAGCGGGGCTCGGGGAGGGCGTGAGTTGCGGCGGGTTCATCTTGCGGATGCAGTAGCTGAGGGCGGCCCGCAGGTTCCGCTGCGTGACGATCTGCGAGAGATCGAGCCCGAGCGCGACCATCGTCTGGGCCACGTTCGGCTTGATGCCGGCCACGATCCCCTCCGCGCCGAGGAGCCGGATCGCCGTCACGAGCTCGATGAGGTGGCTCGCCACCCGCGTGTCCACCATCTCGACGCCGGTGAGGTCCAGGATGGCGAAGCGCGCCTGCTGCTCGACGATGCGCTGGAGCACGCTGTCCATCACGTCCGCGGTCCGCACGCTGTCCACGATGCCGACCATCGGCAGGGTGAGCACCCCGCTCCACACCTCGATGATCGGCGTCGAGAGATTGCGGATCACCTCCTGCTGCTTCTCGATCTGCCGCAGCCGCGAGCGGAGCTCCTCCTCGGCAGACTTCGCCGGCGAGATGTCGAGCGCCACCCCGACCGCCCCCTCGATCTCTCCGTCGCCGCCGCGGAGCGGGACGACCCAGCTGTCCCAGTGAGCGCCCTGCACCTCATCGCAGGTGTGGATCGGCTCCCCGGCGAGCGCTCGCTTCACCTCGCCGGCGAGCTCGCTCCCCTCCTCCGCCTCGAAGAGGCTCACGCCGTCGCACTCGCGTTGCGTGAGGCCGAGCTTCTCGAGCGCCCTGCCGTCCTGGTAGTCGAACCTGCCCTCGCGATCGACCGCCCAGAGCGCGATGGGAAGGTGAGCGACCACCTGATCCAGGACGCGCTCCTTGAGCGAGCGGGTCGCCTCCGGCGCGGGCGCGCCCTGGAGCGAGCCGAAGATCGCGTCGCCGTCGGGCGACCGGGCCGCGCTGCACGTCAGGGCCTGCTCGGCGCCGCGCGCGTCGCGGAAGCGCAGGGCGAGCCGGAGCGGCTCCGCGCCCTGCTGCAGCCGTGACCAGGCCGCGGCGAGCGGCCCCCGATCGGCCTCGGCGACGAGCGAGGCGAGCGCCGCCCCCGGCGCGGCCGCCGGACCCAGGGTGCGCCGGAGCGCTCCGCTGACCTGCTGCAGGCCCCCGTCCCGTCCCGCGACGAACAGCATGTCCGGGCAGGAAGCGAAGAATGCTTGAAGTGAATCCTTGGATGATTGGTCCGCCACGTTCCCTCCCAGCGCACGCGAGCGACGAGGTCGCGTTGTAGCAGAGGCCCGTCTCGCTTGAGAAGCGCGTTCGCTCGGCCGACGCGCGCGCCTGCTCGCCAGTCCGCGCTCCGCTCTGCCGTCGCGGATGCGACATCACCGCTCGGGCTACAGCGCTGTCAGGCGACTCATGATGTCGCGCCGCGGGCGCGCATCATCGGCGCTCCCGTCGCGGCGCCGCGCGCTCGGCGTCCGTCAGGTCGAGGCGCCGCGCGGCGAGCTCGACGGGGCGGCAGGAGCGTTGTCGCGCGACAGCCCCGGGAGCGCCGCGCGGCAAGGGGCGACGACCTCGGCGAGCACCTCGCGCCGCAGCGCCCCGAGCGCATGCGCCGGGAGCAGGCCGAGCGCCTCATGCGCGAGGAGCCCCGGCGCCGGGTCGACCGCGAACCGCGCGGCGGCGCGGGAGAACGCCCGCTCCGCGGCGGCGCGCGCCGGCTCGCCGAACGTCGCGAGCATCCACGAGAGCGCCCTCCACGAGAGCGCCGCGTGCCGCTCCTCGTCGGCGGCGATGCGCGCGAGCGCGGCCGCGAGCGCCGGGTCCGCGGCGATCCGCGAGAGCTCCCGGCCCTCGGCGGCGCCCAGCGTCTCGCCGACGCAGCCCTCCTCGACGAGCGCCTCCACCACCTCCGCGACGCCCGCGCCGACGGGCGCCGTGGCCGCCTCGAGCAGCGGCCCCGGGCCGATCGCCCGGCCCGCGAGGCGCGAGGCGATGTCGTAGGCGAGGCGCGCGTGCTCCAGCTCGTCGAGCGCGGCGCGGTGCGCCTCGCCGACGAGGGCGGCCGGCGCGCCGAGCGCGAGGAGCTGCAGGGAGAAGCGGGCGAAGCTCGCGATCGACGCGTGCTCGAGCGCGGCCATGGCGGCGTAGTGCGCCGCGGCGCGCTCGCGCACCTCGGGCGGGAGGGACGCGACGTCGAGCTCCGTGGGCGCCGCGGGCGCGCGCCAGTCGTCGCGCGCGGCGCGCGGCGCGGCGCGCGGCGCTCCCTCGACGAGGAGGGGGCGGCCGATGGCGCAGGAGATCCCGGCGCACTCCCAGCGCGCGCTCTCTCCCTCGATGTCGGGGACGACGCAGGCGACCCCCGGGTTCGCGTCGGGCGCGCAGTCGGCGTCGCTCTGGCAAGCGTCGTCCTTGGTCCTGCAGGCGAGCGTGACCTGCTCCCAGCACCCGTTGAAGTACGCCGACAGGCCGCAGGTGCTGCCAGGGCAATCCGCGTCGACCGCGCAGAGGGCCTTTGCGCAGACGGAGTGCTCCTCTCGGAGCGCGCCAGTCCCCTTGCACACGCACACCTCGGACGCGCCGCACTCGGCGTCGGTCTCGCAGGCGTACTCGCAGCCGCAATAGGGGCCTATCTGCCCGAAGGAGCTCACGCATTTGCCGCGCGGCCCGTCCGTGCAGTCGGCGTCGGTCCTGCATTGGAATGAACGCTCGGTGCCGGCGCACGCGCGCTGCGCGATGGTCGCGTCGCAGCGGACCGGCGACGCGCGGTGCACGGTGCCGTCCGCTTCCTGCATCCAGCCCGCGCTGCGCTGCGGCCGCGGCGCCGGCGCCGCCGGGTCGTCCGCGGCGCCGGCGTCGTCGGCCGCGGCCTGCGGCTCGGCGAGCGTGACGACCGCGATGTCGCGGCTCTTCGCGCTGGAGCAGCCGGCGGCGCCGGCGGCGAGGAGGAGGGTCATGCGGAGCGAGCGGTGGCGGTCCATCCCGCGAGGGTAGCAGAGGGGCGCGCGGCCGACGGTCGGGCTCACGGCGCGGCGGGCGCCGCGCATGAACGCCGAGGACGATCTCCGTGGGTCACGTCCATTCCGTCGTCTCGGCGTTCGCCAGCCGCGAGCGAGGTTGATCGCACCCCACACCGGAGATACGGAAGCGGCGCGCTTTCAGGGAGAGCATTGCAAATGAGAGCCGGATCATCTCTTGCCGTCGGCGGGTCGCCCTGTGTGCCGTGCCGGTCTCGCGGCGCTCGTGGTCCGCAGAGGCGCGCGCGTCGCTGGCTCCTGGCAGCGCTGCTCGTCGCGGCGTGCGTGCTCGCCGTGACGGCGTGCTCGGATTCGCCGCGGATCCCCGCCTCGTGGCTGGAGCTGCCGGACGCGCCCTGCCCGGAGCCCGACGAGACGGCGCCGCCATTTCCGGCAGAGCTGCCGCGCTCGGCGACGGTCGAGGCAGGCGAGATCGCCGCGTCGTTCGGGGTGACGAGCACCGGAGAGGCGACGTACACGATTCCGCTCGCCGTGCCGCCGGGGCGCGCCGGGATGGAGCCTGAGCTCGCGGTGCAGTACGACAGCGCATCGGGTGAGGGCGTGCTCGGCGTGGGGTTTTCCGTGACCGGGCTGTCGGCGGTGATGCGGTGTCCGCGGAACCTCGCGCAGGACGGCGAGAACCGGGCGGTGCGGTACGACGAGGGCGACGCGCTCTGCCTCGATGGCAAGCGGCTGGTGGAGGTCGGCGGAGGCGGCGAGGTCGTCGAGTACCGGACGGTCCCGGACACGTTCGCGCGGGTGATCGCGAGCTACGAGGGCGGGTGGGACCGGGCGAGAGGGCCGAAGCGATTGCGGGTGTTCACCCGGGCGGGGCGGATCCTCGAGTATGGCGGGGCGCCGAGCGGGCAGGTGCTCGCGAAGGGGGGCGTCATCCGCGCGTGGTGGGTGACGCGGGTGAGCGATTGGAGCGGCAATACGATCGACTTCAATTACCAAAACGAGACGAGCGCGAGCGAGGGTTACACGGTCGAGCACGCGCCGCGGCGGATCGAGTACACGGGGCACCCGCGGGCGGCGGCGACGCGAGCGATCGAGTTCGTGTATGCCCCGCGGCGGCCGGGCGCCGGGCGCGTGCTGTACTCGCGGGGCATGGCGCTGCGGAGCTCGCTGCAGCTGGATCGTCTCCGGATGCTCGCGTGGAGACGGGCTTCGACGATGGCCAGCTGCGCACGTTCATCAACACGGGCGACGGCTTCGCGGCCGGCGTGAGCAGCCTGCCGTCGTTCGTGTTCGACGCCGACGCGTTCGCGAAGCTGGCCGCGCCGATCGATCACAACGGCGACGGGCGGCAGGACCTGCTGATACCGATGCGCGAGCCTGGCGGGCCTGTCCTGTGGAAGATCTTGCAGGCGACGGGCAGCACCGGCGAGGGGACATACGTGGTGGCCGACGCGCGCCTGCCCGTGAGCGAGGTGCTTGTCGACCGCGAGATCACGCTCGCGCACCCGTGGGCGCCGCGCGTCACCGACGTGGACGGCGACGGCAACCAGGACGTGGTGCTGGCCGTGGGCAAGGCGCTGACGGTGTTCCGCAGCCGGCTGCACGAGGAGGATCTCCTGTGGACCGTGAGCGACGGCATGAGCGCGTACGACCCGGAGGATGCGGCGCACGTGCCCAAGGTGCAGATCGAGTACAGCCACCTGTCGGCCGCAGAGCCGGGCGTGCGCGGCGAGAAGAGGACGTACCTGCCCCGGTACGACACCGGCGAGCCGGGCGACGGCGCATGCAGCTCGTGAGCCGTACGGAGAGGCTCGTGAGCGCGTGGGATGCGTTCGGCAACATCCGGGAGGAGAGCACGTCGACCGCGGGCGTCGACCTCACGCTGAAGGTGAAGAGGACGTTCCGGAACGACGAGGACGCGTGGCTCATCGGGTTGCTGGAGACGCAGCAGGAGCGCAGCCGCGCGCTCTCGCTCGAGCAGTGCCGCACGAGCTCGCGCACGTACGGCCGGCACGGGCGCGTGCGCACCGAGTCGGCGGGCAGCGACGACGGGGATCCGGAGACGGTGGTCCGCGTGCGATACACGCGCGACGCGTTCGGCAACGTGATCCACACGAGGGCGGAGGACGCCTTTGGAGGGCGGCGGAAGGCATGCGTCTCGTACGACGCCGAGGGGGTCTTCCCGCACGCGCAGCGGAACCCGGAAGGGCACGTGACGTACACGAGGTACGACGCGGGGCACGGGGTGCTCGAGGCCGTGGTGGATCCGAACGGCCTCGCGACGCAATGGGCGCACGACGGCCTCGGGCGCGTCACCGAGGAGCGCCGGCCCGACGGCACGACCACGCGCGCGACGCTCTCGCGCACGCGCGACGGCGGGCCGCGGGGCGACGCGTGGCGGGTGCTGCGCAGGACCGCGACCGACGGCGGCGCCGACGAGACGGTGGAGCTCGACGGGTTTGGGCGGCCGATCCGGGGGTGGGCGTACAAGGCGCGCACCGGCGACGGGCCGGCGGAGCGCGTGGTGCAGGAGATCGCGTTCGATCGGAGCGGCGAGCGCGTGGCGCGGCGGTCGCTGCCGGCGGCCGAGGGCACGCCGCGCGAGCGGATGCAGGCCGAGACGTACGGGCACGACGCGATGGGCCGGATCGCCTGGCACCGCGCGGCCTGGGGGGCGGAGACGCGCTACCGGTATCTCGGCAGGACGGTGGAGGTGGAAGGGCCGGGCGGGCGCGTGACCACGATCGAGAACGATGCGCTCGGGCGGCCGGTGCGGATCGTCGATCCTGAAGGGGGCGTCACGTCGTATGCGTACGGCCCGTTCGGCGGCTTGTGGACGGTCACCGACCCCGGCGACGCGAAGACGACGACCGAGCGCGACGCGTACGGCCGGGTGCGCCGGCACATCGACCCGGGCACATCGACCCGGATCAAGGGACCACACCGTCGCGCACTACGACGGGTTCGGCCAGCGGACCTCGACGGTGGATGAGCTCGGGCGAGAGGTGAGCTGGAAGCACGACCGCCTCGGCCGGGCCGTGGAGCGCAGCGACGAAGACGGCACGACGACCTGGACCTGGGACGAGGCCGAGCACGGGGTGGGCAAGCTCGCCGAGGTGGCGAGCCCTGAAGGGCACAGGGCGACGTACCGGTACGACGCGCTGGGGAGGTTGAGCGAGACCGAGCGGACGATCGAGGGCGAGCGGTTCGCCACCGCGATCGACTACGACGTGTACAGCCGGCCGTTCCGGCTCTGGTACCCGCACGCGGAGGGGGAGCGGCGCTTCGGGGTGCGGCGCATCTTCGATGCGCACGGCCATCTCGTGGGCCTGCGGGACGAGCGCTCCCGAGAGATGTTCTGGCGGCTCGAGGGCACCGACGAGGCCGGCCGGATCCGGATTGAGGAGTTCGGCAACGGGGTGACCACGGAGCGGTCGTACCACGAGACCCAAGGCCGGCTGCGCCGCGTCGCCACGATGAAGGACCACGTCGTGCTCCAGGACCTCTGGTACGGGTACCTATGAACGTGTCAACCTCACCTCGCGGCGCGACGACCGGCTGGAGAGGACCGAGCATCTCCGTTACGACAAGCTCGATCGGCGGACGTGCGCCGCGCGGCAGGAGCGGTTCTGTCTGTTCGAGACGACGTACGCGCCGAACGGGAACATCCGAGAGAAGCCCGACGTCGGCGAGTACACGTACGACCCGGACCACCCGCACGCGGTAAAGACGGCGGGAGCCGACGTGTTCGCGTACGACGCCGTGGGCAACCAGATTCGGAGGCCGGGCGTCGAGGAGATCCGGTACACGGCGTTCGACTTGCCGGCGAGCATCATGCTCGCGGGCGGGGCGGGCACGGTCGACCTCGACTACGACGGCGATCAGCGGCGGATCAGAAAGACCACCCCCGCGGAGCAGACGGTCTATGCCGGCGACCTGTACGAGCGGATCACCGATCTCGCGACGGGCGCCGTGGAGCATCGGTACACGGTGCGCTCCAGCGAGCGCGCCGTGGCGGTGGTCACGAAGAGGGCCGGCGAGGAGGCGCGGACGCTGTACATCCACGTCGACCACCTCGGCTCGGTCGACCTGCTCACCGAGGGGCGCGGCGAGGACGCGGGCAAGGAGGTGGAGCGGCGCAGCTACGACGCGTTCGGCGCGCGCCGCGATCCGGTGACGTGGCGGCGCGCGCCGGCAGCGGAGGCGCCGCCGGCGCTGCTGGCGCGCGGGTTCACCGGGCACGGGAGCGACGACGAGCTCGGGCTCGTTCACATGAAGGGGCGGCTGTACGACCCGAGGATCGGGAGGTTGACGACGCCCGATCCGGTCGTCTCCAGGCCGCTCTTCGGCCAGAGCTGGAACGCCTACAGCTACGTGCTGAACAACCCGCTCGCGTACGTCGACCCGAGCGGCTTTCAGGAGGCGGCTCCGGAGGACCGGGGTGGGTCATCGCGAGCGGCCGGCGCGGAGTTCACGTCGGAAGAGCTGGGGCTGCCGCCGATCGAAGAGCTGGTGGTCGCCAGGTTCCCGGAGCACGAGGCGAGGTCCGATGCCGATGCCAACGCCACGGGCGCCGAGGTCGGCGGCGCCGTGCCGCCGGTCGACGTCGGCGTCTACGGCACCAGCGCGGGCTTCGTGCCCCAGCCGGCGCCGTCGTCGCCGGAGCACGCGAGCGCCGCCAGCGTGGTCGGCGAGGGCTTGCTCGGCGCCGGCGAGGGCACGGGCGAGCTGGCGCTCGGCGTCGCGCGGTCGCTGGTGCTGAGCGCGCTCACCTTCGGGGGCTACGGCACGTACGAGCTGGGCCGCGCCGTGTGGGACGGGTACAAGGAGGACGGCGTCGTCGGCGCGCTGAACGCCGTCAACCCGCTCTACCAGATCGGGCGGGGAGCGGCGGACACGGCGCTCGCCATCGACCGGGACGACTACCGCGCTGCCGGCGCGGCGGGGGTGAAGACGGTCATCCTCGGCGCGGCCACCGTGTTCGGCGCGGGGAGAGGGCTGGGGGCGCTCGAAGAAGCCACGACCGCGGCGGGGATCGCCCGGGGGCCCCGTCGCTGCCGGTATACACAGGGGGTAAGACCACAGGGGTATTGAGGACGGCCACAGGCGATACGCCGCTCGTCAGCGGTTACAAGGGGCCTTCTGCATCAATGCCCCGCGGGACGCCAGACATGAATGGACGAATCAAGTCGCACGTTGAGGCCCACGCGGCAGCTGTTATGCGAGAGCGAGGAATCAAGGATGCAACTTTGCACATCAACCAGGTCCCTTGTTCTAGCTCCACCGGTTGCGGTGCGATGCTTCCGCGAATGCTACCCGAAGGCGCACGACTTCGCGTGCTCGGGCCGGACGGCTATGACCATGTATTCATAGGGCTACCGGACTGAGAGGAGGCGAAGAACATGTTCGTAGTAGAATGGGACCAGCAGAAGCGGCAGCTGTCATCGATCTCTGACTTGGAGCGCCTTCTCGATGAGCTCCATGCCACCTTTTCGAATGCCGACCCGACGCTTGTAATCGTAGAGCTGTCGGAGTCGGGAGACTCGCTAGCAATCGGCCTGGGTCGCGAAAGCAGCGTATTGAACTATGTAAATGGCGACAAAATCCACCTTATTTTACAAGCAAAGGAGAGATGGATCTCGACAACGAAATAGCCTTTAAATTCGGCGACAGCTGGTCCGAGTTTTCAATAAGAAACAGTATCCCGACACCGATTGCCCGGGAGGCGATGAGACACTTCTGCAGCAGAGGCGAACTCACCAAGGCGATTGAATGGGAACAGGATTGAGGGATACCGGCGCCGACAGATAGAAAACGGTGAGGGTCGACATGTACGGGCGCCCGTTCCGCCTCTGATATCCTCGCGCGGAGGGAGGCGGCGCTGCGCATCCGTCGATGCGCACAGCCATCTTTGGGGTCTGCGGACGCCGTACATCCATGTCGACCACCTCGGCTCGGTCAACCTGCTTACCGAAGGGACGGACGACGAGCCCTGCACCACCCGCCGCGAAGCTCCGCGCGCTTCCCTCAACGTCGTGCACCACCTCCGGCGAAGCCCCGCGCACTTCCCCCAACGTCCTGCACCACCCGCAGCCAAGCCCCGCGCACTCCCCGCAACGTCCTGCACCACCCGCCGCCAAGCCCCGCGCACTTCCCCCAGCGTCCTGCACCACCTGCGGCCAAGCCCCGCGCACTTCCCGCAACGTCCTGCACCACCCGCAGCCAAGCCCCGCGCCCTTCCCCCAGCGTCCTGCACCACCCGCCGCCAAGCCCCGCGCGCTTCCCGCAACGTCGCAGCGTCCTCCGCCGCCGGCCAGCCGATGCACCGGCCGGAGCACCGTCTGCTCCTCCACCCACCCGCCCGGGCGCCCAGCTCGACCGACCCGCTCGCCCAGCACGGCGTTCAATCCCCACGCCCCATGCGACCTCCCCCTGCCATCCTGCAACCGCGCGACGATATTCATGAATCGCGCCCATTTCGTGCTCGCTCGCGGCATTCTCTCCCGCGCGACTTAGTCCTTGCGTCCATGCCCAAACCCAAGAACCCGAACAAATCAGGGACACCCGCCGTCGAACCCACCCAGCTCCATATCGCGGAGGCGGCCTTCCAGCGCGTGAAGCCCGACCTGGACGCGATACCGCTCGCCGGGCTGGACACGCCGCGGATCGATCTCCAGGCAGCCGCCGTGCAGGCCATCGGCGTGGCCCAGACGCTCGCCGCGCCCGAGCTGCGCCGGCGCATCGCGGCCATCGCCGCGGCGGGCGCGCTCGACGCCGCGCTCATCGACGGGCTCGAGAGCGTCGCCTGGGCGACCTGGTTCGCCCGGCACAAGCTCCTCCTCACCTCGGCCACGCACTCCGGGGCGGCGCTCCCGGCCACCCTCGTCGAGCGCGCCTACGAGATGCGCGCGCGCATGCTGAAGACCCTCGAGTACCACCTCGACGGCGACGCGGAGGCCACCGCCCAGCTCGCGCACCTGCGCGCGGGCAGCGGCCACCTCGACCTCGCCAACGACCTGTCGGGCGTCGCCGACATGTACCGCAAGCACCGCGACGCCATCCAAGACGACAAGAGGAACTTCCGCGGCGAGGACGAGCAGGAAGCGAGCGCCCTCGCAGAGCAGATCCTGCGCCTGCTCGGCGCCACGTCGACGCCCGAACAGACGCTCTGGAAAGGCTACCAGGCGCGCGCCGCCAAGCTGCTCTTCCGCCATTACGACGAAGCCGTCCGCATTGGGCGATTCCTCTTCTATTACGACGATCCCGAAGGTCGATTCCCCAATCTGTACACGGCGACGCGCGCCACGCCGGCGTCCCCTCGGCCCGACAAGAAGCCGGATGCCGGCCCCGTGAAGCCCGAGCCCGCTCCGGTCGATCCGCCCGTCACCGGCATCGCCTGATCCAGCCAGGCGCGCACGCATTCCCGCGCGCTCTCATCCCCTTCACCGCGCCCGCTCGCGCCCTCCAGCCGCATGCGCTACTGCGCCGGCATGCGCCTCTACACGTTCCGCCACTCGCCCAACGCGCTCAAGGTGCGCCTCGCCCTCGCCGAGCTCGGGCTCGCCTACGAACCGGTCGAGATCGACCTGTTTCGCGGCGAGCAGCGCGCCGAGGCGTTCGCCCGGCTGAACCCGCACCGGAAGGTGCCCGTCCTCGAGGACGGCCCGCTCGTGCTCCGGGAGTCGAACGCCATCATCGCCTACCTCGGCCGCACGCACGGGACGACGCGCTGGCCCGACGTGCCGACGTCCGAGGCCCGGGCGCTCCAGTGGCTGTTCTTCGACAGCGCGCACCTGACCCCGCACTGCAGCGCGATCTGGTGGACCAGCGTCGTCGCGCCGAAGACGGGCCTCCCCGCCCTCGCCGAGGCGGTCGTCAAGCGGGCCAGCGACGAGGCGACGCGCTCGCTCGATCTGCTCGAGGCAGAGCTCGAGGACCAGTACCTGCTCAAGAGCTCGATGTCGCTCGCGGACTGCTCCGTGGGCGCCGCCCTCTCGCTGCTCCGCGGTTCGCACCTCGACGACCCCGGGCGCTGGCCGAAGGTGATCGCCTACCGCGAGCGGCTGCGCAGCCGCGGCAGCTGGACCGAGGCGGGCGGCGACGCCGTCAGCGACCTCGGTTGAGCGACGCGGCGGGCGCGGCGCGCCCGCGGCTATCGCCTCTCATTGCGTCGCTCGCGGCTATCGCCTCGCCCTGCGGCCGATCCCGCGCGCGTCGCGCCCGATCGGCTCGCCCAGCTCGAACGCCGGATCCCCGGCCGCCGCCGGCACCTCCTGCGGCTCTCCCGGCTCGAGCGGGCCGTGCGCCCGCTCGGCGTCGGCGACCGACGGGTAGTGCTCCACGTCGCCGTCGACCCGGAAGGCGCCGGCGCGCGCCGGGCGCACCACGCGGCCGAGGACGAGCCCCTCGTCCCAGATGCCGCCATGCTCGACCGCGATCGCCGCGCCCACCGCCACCTCGGTGAGCCGCGCGGGCGCGCCGTCCGGCCGCCTCGGCGTGGGCCGCCAGCGCAGGATCGCGTCCTCGTGGAGCACCACCACCGGCAGATCGCCGGGCAGCTCGGATACCCCGCGGGCAAAGCGGACCCGGCGCCCCGGCGCCCCGGCGCCCTCCACCCCGCGCTCGCCGCCGGCGCCTTCCACCCCGCGCTCGCCGCCGGCGCCCACCCCGCGCTCGCCGCCGGCGCCCCTTCCACCCCGCGCTCGCCGCCGGCGCCCTCCGCCTCCTCGAGCGCGGCGAGCGGCTCCGCACCGAGTTCCTTGAGCGGCGCCATGCGAAGTCCTCCCCGAGCGGTGTCGGCCGAGCGCACGGCGACGTCAAGGCCGCTCGGCCCGTGCCCCGCGCTTGACGCCCCGAGACCCCCGCTGATGCCATCGGCCGATGGCATCGTTCGACCCGTTCCCCGTCCTCACGACGCCGCGCCTGACGCTCCGCTCGATCGCGCCGAGCGACGCCGAGCGCATCTTCCGCATCCAGTCGGATCCGGAGGTGGTGCGCTACTTCGGCCGCGCGCCCGACGGCTCGCTCGCCGACGCGGAGCGGCGCATCGCCACCATCATGGCCGGCGTCCAAGAGAACACCTCGATCCGCTGGGGCATCACCCTCAAGGAGAGCGGAGAGCTCGTCGGCACGGGAGGCTTCTGGCGCTGGAACAAACCCCATCGCTGGGCCGAGATCGGCTACGACCTCCTGCCCGCGTTCTGGAACCGGGGGATCATGACCGAGGCGCTGCGCGCCCTGATCCGCTTCGGCTTCGCGTCGATGGAGCTCCACCGCGTCGAGGCGCAGATCGATCCGGAGAACCGCGCCTCCGCGCGCGTGCTCGAGCGCCTCGGCTTCGCGCTCGAGGGGCGGCAGCGCCAGAACTGGTACTACGACGGGCGGTACACCGACACCGCGGTCTACGGCCTGCTGCGCGGCGAGCTCGCGGACGCCGCGGCGTGACCCGCGCCCGCCGGCCTCCGCCCCCGCGGCTACCTCGCCGCCGGCGCGCTCCCGCTGCCCGGCGGCGCCGCCGTCCCGGGCTCGCCCTTCGGGTCCAGGTTGATCTGGATCCGCGCGGGGGACTCCGACGTGATCTCCACCGTCTGAGAGACGCCGTCGCTCGACCGCGCCTCCACCACGAGCGACACCCCCGGCTTCGGCCGGGCGATGACCTGGCTGCCCACGCCGAGCACCACGCCGTTCAGCTTCACCACCGCGGCGCTCGGCTGGGTCTGCACCGCGATCGGATCCACGATGGGCCGCTGATCCCGCGGCCGGCTCAGCGCGACGAACATGAGCGACGCCACCGCGACGCCCGTCGAGACCGACGCCACGAGCCACGGCAGCGCCACCGGGCGCAGCGCGTCGCTGCCGGCGCGCATCAGCCCGCCGATCCCCCGCCGCGGCGCCGTGCGCGCGTTCCGCGAGCGGCCCTCCGACGGCGGGCCGACGCTCAGCGTCGCCCCCGGCTTCGGCCGCCACCCCGGGCGCTGCTGCGGGACGATCGCGTCCGCGATCCGCTGCCGCTCCTCCTCGAGCTTGTCCCCGCAGCGCGCCATCAGGAGCTCCGCCACGTGCGCGGTCGTGATCACGCCAGACCGGCGCATCAGGAAGTCCTCCAGCGCGCTCGCCATCTCGCCCGCCGTCTGGAAGCGCTGGTCCGGGTCGCGCGCGAGCGCCTTCAGGATGATCTCCTCGAGATCCCGCGGGCACTGCGGCGCGATCAGCGTGGGCCGCGGCGGCTCCGACGCCCCCGTCTGCGGCAGCACGAGGTCGTGCAGCACCTGGAACGGGAGCGCGCCCGTCACCGCCTCGAAGAGCACCACGCCGAGCGAGAAGATGTCCGAGCGGCGGTCGACCGGGTGCCCCTGCGCCTGCTCGGGCGACATGTACTCGCCCTTGCCCTTGATCTCGCCGGTCTGCGTCGTGTCGCCAAGCCGCTCGAACGCCTTCACGATCCCGAAATCGGCCACCTTCACCGTGCCGTCGCGATCGATGAGGATGTTCTGCGGGCAGACGTCCCGGTGCACGATGCCGAGCGGCTCCCCGCGCTCGTCGTGGAGCTCGTGCGCCGCGTGCAGCCCGTGCGCCGCGTCGGCCACGACGCGCGCCGCCATCGCCGGGGAGATCGGCATCGGGCGCAGGCCCGGCCGGAGCAGCCGCTGCATCGTCTGCCCGTCGATCCACTCCATCACGAGGAAGAGCACGCCGTCGGTGTCGCCGAGGTCGAGGATCTCGACCACGTTGCGGTGATGGATCTTCGCGGCGAGGTTCGCCTCGTCGAGGAACATGCGCTGGAACTGCGGATCGCGCGCGAGCGCCGGGATGAGCGTCTTCAGCGCGACGACCTTGTGGAAGCCGCGGGAGCCCTCCATGCGCGCGGCCCAGACCTGGGCCATCCCGCCCTCGCCGATGAGGCGCAGAAGCTCATATCGCCCGAGACGCTGCCCCGGAGCGGGGTCCTCGGAGATCCGCATGGCTCACCAGACGCTTGTGCTCGGGGAGCCGCGCCCGCGGTCCCCAGGAGCAGCTCGGGCCGCAGGTCGCGGCCTCCTCTCTCCAGGCGCTCACCATAGCCAAGCGCGGCCGCGCAGCAAAGGATCGTGTGGATCGAAGGCCGCCCGCGGCCACCCCCGGACCGTCGCGCCGCGCCCCCTCCGACCCGCACCGCGCGTCCGACGCGCCGCGACGCCGCGCGTCCTGCGCCCGCGGCGCCCCGCGCCCGGCGGCCTCGATCCGCGTCGCTCCCCCGCCCTGCCCCTGCTATGGCCCGGAGCACGATGACGAACGAGAAGAGCGCGCCCCCGCCTGCCCGCGGGGGCCGAGCCCCCGCCTCCAAAGCCCTGTTCGACCGCGCCGCCGCCGTCCTGCCCGGCGGCGTGAACAGCCCGGTGCGGGCCTTCCGCGCCGTCGGCGGCGACCCCCTCTTCATCGCCCGCGCCCAGGGGGCGCGGCTGTTCGACGCCGACGGCGCCGAGTACATCGACTACGTCGGCTCCTGGGGGCCGGCCATCCTCGGCCACGCGAACCCCGCCGTGGTGGAGGCCGTCCGCGAGGCGGCCCTCGGCGGCCTCTCGTTCGGCGCCCCGACCGAGCTCGAGGTCCGCTTCGCCGAGAAGATCCGCGAGCTCTACCCGAGCATCGACATGCTGCGCTGCGTCTCCAGCGGCACCGAGGCCACGATGAGCGCCATCCGCGTCGCGCGCGGCTTCACCGGCCGCGACGCCATCATCAAGTTCGAGGGCTGTTACCACGGCCACGCCGACCACCTGCTCGTCAAGGCGGGCAGCGGGCTCGCCACCTTCGGCGCGCCCGACTCCGCCGGCGTCCCCGAGAGCGTCGCCCGCGCCACCCTCTCCCTGCCCTACAACGACCCGGCCGCCCTCGAGGCCGCCTTCGCGGCGCGCGGCGGCGACATCGCCGCGGTCATCCTCGAGCCGGTGGTCGGCAACATGGGCTGCGTCCCGCCGGAGCCCGGCTTCCTCGCCCTCGTGATCGACCTCTGCCGCAAGCACGGCGCGCTCTCGATCTTCGACGAGGTGATGACCGGCTGCCGCCTCGCCCGCGGCGGCGCCCAGGAGCGCTTCGGCCTCCGGCCGGACCTGACCACGCTCGGCAAGATCGTCGGCGGCGGCATGCCCCTCGCCGCCTACGGCGGCCGCGCCGACGTGATGCGCGTCGTCTCGCCGCTCGGCCCCGTGTACCAGGCCGGCACGCTCAGCGGCAACCCGCTGGCGGTCACCGCCGGGCTCGCGACGCTCGAGCGCCTCACGCCCGACCTCTACGCGCGGCTCGAGCAGCTCGGCGCGTCGCTCGAGCAGGGCCTCAGGGCCGTCGCCGAGGGCGCCGGCGCGACCGCGTGCGTCCAGCGGGTCGGCTCGATGATCACGCTGTTCTTCACGAAGGCCCCGGTCCGCTCCTGGGCCGACGCCGCGACCTCCGACACGAAGCGCTTCAGCGCCTTCCACGCGGGCATGCTCGCGCGCGGCGTCTACTGGCCGCCGTCGCAGTACGAGGCGGCGTTCCTGAGCGGCGCGCACACCGAGGAGGACGTCGAGCGGACCGTCGCCGCCTGCCGCGAGGCGCTCGCGGCCTGAGGCCGGGCGGGCCGAGACGGCGAGGGGCCGGCCGCCGGAGCGACGGGCCCCTCGCGCGAGCGCCCGCGCGCGTCAGTCAGTCCGCGCGCACCCAGCCGTTTCTATAGAGGTTGCCGCGGGCGGTCGGCCAGAGCAGGCAGTTCGTCGACGACCGCGGCACCGTGTACACGTACGTGTTCGGCTCCGGGGTCTGGCCGTCGATCCAGCCGATCTCGCGGAGCGAGACGACGATCTCGATCGTGCCGTCGCCGTTCACGTCGGCGAGCGTGGGCACGGGCATCGCGCCGAGCCGCGGCAGCGGGATCTTGTGGAGGAGCTTGCCGCCCGCGTTGAGGACGAAGAGGTGGCTCCTGTTCTCCTCGGTCGAGTAGGTGTTGAACACGACCTCGGGGATGCCGTCGCCCGAGAGGTCCCCGACCACGACGCCGCCCGTGAGCACCTGCGTGTCGCCCGTGTACTCGACGTCCCAGTACTCGCTCTTGTCGGCGTAGACCGCGTGGATCCGCCCGTCGAGGCCCGCGAAGATCATCTCGGGGCCGGCGCGGGTCGCGTCGAGGTCGGCGACGGTCACCTGCTGCGTCGCCGCCACGATGTTGCCGCCGAGGTCCTCGCCGCCGGACAGGTAGTCCGGCGCGTAGAACGGGCTCTCCCAGCCCGGGATGCGGCTCGCGTCGTTGCGGACCACCCACAGGCCGACGCCCTGGGACTGGTCCGACATGTCGACGTCCTCGGCCGCCGCGAGCATGATGACCTCGGGCGTGCCGTCGCCGTCCACGTCCGCGATCGCAGGGGCCGAGTTCTTGAAATAGGCCTGCAGGTCCCTGCTGTCGCCGAAGCCCTGCTGCGCGAGCGCGAGGTCGTGCATGTACCGCACGCCCGGCGTCTTCGGGCGGCCCTCGAACATGGGATTCGCGTCGAAGGCCTCCCCCGTGCCGTGGTAGAACCCGGCATAGGAGTTGTCCATCGGCGAGACGATGTCCTGCGCGCCGTCTCCGTCGAGGTCGCCGATGGCCAGGTTCTGGTCGTAGACGCCCACGATCCAGCACTCGGCGTCGTCGCTGCGGCGGGCGTCGCACCCGATCGTGCCGCTCGAGATCGGCGGGAAGCCGGCGACCGGCGCCCCGCTCGCGTGGAAGGCCATCAGGACGTCGGGGGTCCTGTCGGTGCTCGCGGCCACGACGTCGAGCTGGCCGTCGCCGTCGACGTCGCCGGCGGCCAGGGCGCGGATCTCGTCGTTCCAGGCGACGGGCCAGCCGTCCACCACCCGGCCGCTCGAGTCGAGCATGTAGATCCGGGTGCGCGCCGCGATGACCACCTCGAGCTGCGCGTCGCCGCGGAAATCCGCGACGAGCGGGCTCGCCCAGATGCGGCCGTACTCCCGCGACTCGTCGAACCGCCACTTCTGGGCGCCGTCGGGCCCCCAGGCGACGATGTTGCCGTTGTGCGTCACCAGGATCTCGTTCTCGCCGTCGCCGTCCAGATCGGCGACCGCCGGCGACCCGAGCCACGCGCTCTCGTCGTCGTCGGAGAGCTGGAGGAGGAGCTCCGGCTCCGCGACGTCGGCGGAGCCGCTCGCCGCCGGCGCGCACGACGCGGCCGCCGGCAGGGGCTTGGAGCCCCCGGGCACCGGGCGCGGGTTGGCCCAGGAGCCGCTGCTGCCGCCGCCGTCGTCGTCGTCGTCGGGGAGGGTGCCGTCGACGTTGCCCAGCTGGCCCTCGCAGGCGGCAAGAGCGAGGACGCTGGTCAAGAGAGCGATTCTACCGGGAATTACAAAACCTCGGTTGCAGACAAAGGACTTCATCATGGCCTGGAAGCTTACCAGCGCTTCGCGGCCGAAGAAGAGGTGAAGCGGAAAATTGACGCGGTCGCGGATGCGCTGAACGGTACGTTACGCTCCTCCTTCAGGAGGGGAGGTGGGCTGCATGTCCCCGACGTGGCGCGCGCGCGGACCTGCGGGTTACCTGCGGGTTGCCGGTATGGGTGCGGGTAGGTGCTGTGCTAGGCTCCGCCGCCATGAACGTATCGCGACGGCTTTGGATTGCCGGCGCCGCTTGTGCCCTGCTGCTGGGGACGACGGCGCTGGGCTGCAGCTCGAACCCCGCACCGAAGACGGCCAAGGTGGAGGCCGGGGACATGCCCGAAGGAGGCGACTGGACGGGCGTCTATTACAGCGAGCTCTACGGTTACCTGCACCTCGTCCGGGACCCGAACTCCGACTCCATCGAGGGCCGCTGGATCCGGCCCGTCAAGGATCGGTGGGGCGAGCTGCACGGGTCGGTGGCGGGCGACCTCATCAAGTTCAGCTGGAAGGAGCGCGTCATCGGCGCCATCGGGCCCAACTCGACCAAGGAAGGCCGGGGGTACTTCAAGTACACGCGGCCGGAGGGCGAGAACGTCGACGACAAGGTCGTGGGCCAGATCGGCCGCAACAAGGATGAGGTCGGCGAGCCCTGGGAAGCGGTCAAGCAGCGCAACATGATGCCGGACCTGCAGTCGATCGGGGGCTCCGACAGCTCCGACATCGGCGGCGGCGACTGGGACAGCGACAACCAGGAGTCCGGGAAGCCCGAGCCGCCCGCGTCCCCCTCCGAAGAAGCACCTGCCGAGCCCCCCGGCCTCTGACATAACAGCCCCCGATGACCCAGCCGCAGCCGCGAGGCATTCAGTTCCGCGAACCCCCCATCTTCGAGCGAGGCACGCCGGGCAGGACCGGCGCGTCGCTCCCGCCGCTCGACGTGCCCGACGTCGATCCCGGCGCGCACTACGGCGCGCTCGCGCGCAAGGAGCCGGCCGGCCTGCCGGAGGTGAGCGAGCCGGAGGCCTTCCGGCACTTCGTCCGGCTCTCGCAGTGGAACTTCTGCATCGACGGGCAGATGTACCCGCTCGGGTCGTGCACGATGAAGTACAACCCGAAGATCAACGAGTGGGCCGCGCGCATCCCGGGCTTCGCGAAGCTGCACCCGATGACGCCCGACGAGCTCAGCCAGGGCTCGCTCGAGGTGATGTGGCGCCTGCAGGAGGCGCTCTGCGAGGTCAGCGGGATGGACGGCTGCTCGCTGCAGCCGTCGGCGGGCGCGCAGGGCGAGCTCGCGGGGCTGATGATGATGCGGGCGTTCCACGAGTCGAAGGGGCGCTCGCCGCGGAAGGTCTTCATCCCGGAGAGCGCCCACGGCACGAACCCGGCGAGCTGCGCGCTCAACGGGCTGGTCGCCGTCAGGATCGAGAAGACCGCCGACGGCATCACCCACCCCGAGCAGGTCCTCGCCGCGATCGAGCGCGAGGGGTCGGACGGCGACGTCTGCGGGCTGATGATCACGAACCCGAACACCCTCGGGGCGTACGAGACGCACCTGCCGGCGATCATCAAGCTCATCCACGACAAGGGGGGGCTCGTCTACGGCGACGGCGCGAACACGAACGCCATCATGGGGCACGCGCGGCCGGGCGACGTCGGGATGGACGTCATCCACATCAACCTGCACAAGACGTTCACGACGCCGCACGGCGGCGGCGGCCCCGGCTCCGGGCCGGTCTGCTTCAAGAAGCACCTGGAGCCGTTCCAGCCCGCGCCCGTCCTCGTGCGGCGCGGCGACGGGTTCGGGTGGGACCGCGATCGGCCCCAGAGCGTCGGGCGGCTCCGGGCCTTCACCGGCAACTTCGGGATGTTCATCCGCGCGTACACGTACATCCGGGAGATGGGCGGCGAGGGGCTCACGGCGGCGAGCAGCCTGGCCGTGCTGAACGCGCGCTACCTCTGGGCCAAGCTGAAGGACCACTACCTCGCGCCGGTGCCGCAGCCGTGCATGCACGAGGTGGTGCTCTCCGACAGCCAGATCGAGAAGGAGACCGGGGTCAAGACGCTCGACATCGCGAAGCGGCTGCTCGACTACGGCTTCCACGCGCCCACGGTCTACTTCCCGCTGGTCGTGCCGGGCGCCCTGATGATCGAGCCGACCGAGACCGAGACGCGCGAGACCCTCGACGAGTTCGCGGCCGCGATGCTGAGCATCCTCAAGGAGGCGCAGGAGACGCCGGACGTCGTGAAGCAGGCGCCGCACGGGACGGTGGTGGGCCGCCTCGACGAGGCCCGGGCCGCGCGCCAGCCGCGCCTGCGGTGGTCGAGGACGTGACCCTCCCGGAGGAGGCGGCCGGCGCGCGGCCGCCTCCGGCGGGCGGCGCCGGGCGGACAGGCGCTCCAAATTCGCGAATCTCCGCCGGTCGCGTCTACAATGAGCGCCGAGGGTCCGTGGTGCGGTACCTCACGGGACGAGCGACGCGTGGCCGATACCGTTGAGAACGAGGGCGACATCGAGACGATCAGCCAGACCACCCCGGTCTCGGTTGGAGACACCGTGCGCCTGGTGTTCCGCGCCTACGACGAGGCGACGCCGCCGTTCAACATCAAGATCCGCTCGCCCTCGGGGAAGATCATCATCGAGCGCGTGCTGCGCGACCTGCCCACGGGCAAGCCGCAGAGCGCGTCGCCGGTCGAGTTCAGCGCGTCGTCCCCGGGCGAGTACAAGATCGAGATCAAGCAGCTCTACGGGAAGCAGAAGGGCACGGCCGTCCTCCGCGTGAAGCCCTGACGGGCGAGCGCCTGTCCCAGGGCTATCTGGCGAAGCCCGGGATGAGCATGCTCGTCATGCGGTCGGGGCTGACGATGCCCTGCTCCTGCATCCAGCCGTTCGCGGCGGCGACGGCGGCGCGGCCCTCGTCGCCCTGGAGCAGCTCGCCGTGGCGGCGGCGCGCCGCCGCGGCGTAGAGGGCCATGCCGGCGGCCTCGAAGCCGCGCACGGCCTCGGCGAGCTGCTGCGCCGCCGGCTCCGCCTCGCCTCGGGCGGCCGCGACCGCGGCGCGCACCGCCGCGGCGAACGGGTCGGCCCAGGGCATGTGCTCGGCCTCGATCTTGCGGGCGGCGCGCGTCGCCTCCTCGTAGAGCGGCTCCGCCTCGGCCGGCGTGACGGCGGCGGCCGCGGCCAGCGCGGCGCAGGCCCGGAGGTGGGTGATGATGATGCGCACGGCCTGGATGCGCAGGACCAGCGAGCTCTCGAGGCCCGCCCGCTGCTCGGCGAAGAGGCGGTGCGTGGCCTCGCCGTCGCCCCGGTACAGGCCGATGTGCGCGCGGGCGACGAGGTCGAAATAGCTCTGCAGCTGGAAGCCCGCCTTGGACCAGCTCCGGATCGCGTCCTGCGCCTGGCGCTGCGCGGCGTCGGGGTCGTCCTGCACGAGCCAGTAGGCGTTGCTCTGCGAAGAGCGCAGGCTCGTGGCGAGGTAACGGTCGCCGCGCTCGTCGGCCGCCTGCAGGTACATCGGGACCCGACGCACGAACTCGCGCGTCTCGCCGCCATACCAGAGCGCCCAGGCCGAGAACGTGTGCGCCCAGCTCCGCTCCCACGTGACGCCGGTGCAACGCTCGCGAAAGATGACGTCCGCCCGATCGAGATCCGCCACGCCCTGGTGCCAGCGGCCGAACAGCGTGGACGTGACGCCGCTGACGAAGCCGACGAGGCCGAGCGCGTGGGGCCGGCCGATGCGCGACGCGATCGCGCTCGCGGTCGAGAGCAGGTCGGTCACGCGGGAGACGGACGGGCCGCCGTCGATCGCGAGGTAGGTCGCCTCGAAGGCGAGGGCGCGGGTCACGCGGTAAGGCTCCCCCGCCTTGAGCGAGAGCAGCAGGTTGCGCGCCTGGAAGTCGGCGCCGCGCGTGGGATCGACGATCGCGAGCCCCATCGCGGCCGACCAGCAGACGTCGATGCGCATGAGGTCCTCCGGCGAGACCTCGTCGGCCGGCCGCTCGACGAAATTCAGCCCGCGCAGGCGGACCTGCGCGCGCCGCAGCATCAGCGACGCGACCGCGAGCTCCGGCGTCTTCGGCACCTGCATGCCCACCGCGCCGAGCACCGAGCGCAGGCCCGCCATGCCGGCGTCGACGTAGCCGGCGCGGAGGAGGTTCTCGGCGGCGCGGCGCCCGAGGTCGATCGCCTCGGCCTCGGGGGCGCCGTCGCTCGCGGCCATGTACGCCTCCGCGGCCTTGGCGCCGCGGCCGGCGCTGCTCAGCGCGTCGCCGAGCTTGGCGAGCACGACCCGCCGCTCCGCCCCGCCGGGCAGGTGGAGATCGATCGCCATCCGGTAGAGGCGCGCCGCGTGGTCGAACGCGAACGCGGCCTCGGCCTGCTCGCCCGCGCGCACCGCGTAGCCGGCCGCGCGCTCGGAGTCCCCGGCGGCGCGCCAGTGCTCGGCCAGCGCCTCGAGCTCCGCGCGCCCCGAGGCCTCCAGCGCCAGCGCGAGCCGGCCGTGCCAGCTGCGCGCCGTCTCCTCGTCGAGCCGGCTCGTGACCGTCTCCCGGATGCGGTTGTGAAACGGCTCGACGAACTCGTCCTGCCCCGAGCCGCCGGTCCGCAGGAGGTTCGCCGCGCGCAGCACCGAGAGCACCCGCGTGAGCTCCGCGAAATCGGCCGCCATGGCGTGCGCGGCCACGGATGTCAGCACCGGCGCGCCGGCGCAGACGACGAGCTCGAGGAGCTGGCGCGCCCGCGGGTCCAGCCGGCTGATCCGCGCCCAGAGGACATCGTCGAGGCGCACCGGGCCGCCGTCGTTGTCCTGCGCCATCCGGTGGCGCAGCAGGGCGTCGATGAACAGCGGGTGGCCGCCGGCCTCCTGCGCGATCGCCTCGATGCTGAGCGGCCGGCCGACCGGCGCGCCCCGGAGCAGGAGCGCGCAGAGCTCCTGCGCCTCCGCGAGCGACAGGCGGTGGAGGATGATGTGCCCGAGCGCGTCGACCGGCACCCCGAGCTGCCGCGAGACCGGCGGCGCCGTCTCGGAGGCGGTCCGCACCGCCGCGACGAGCATCATCGCGCGCGGGCGCGCGGGATCGACGACGGGCGGCGCGCCCGCGCACACGGGCCCGTCGAGGCCGGCGAACGAGCCCGGCCTGGCCGCGGCGCAGAGATCGGCGTCGGTCCACGGGCGCATCACCTCCGAGAGCAGCGCGACGCTGTCGGCGTCGGCCCACTGGAGATCGTCGATCGCGAGCACGAGCGGCCGCTCGGCCGCGAGCCGGCCGAGCAGCTCCCGCAGCGCGGCGAAGACGAGGGCGCGGATCTCGGGCGGGTCGATCGCCTTGCGCCGCGCGCGCGCCTCGGTGATGGCGGGGACCGTCCGGAGCACCGGGAACACCGTGCCGAGCAGGCCCGCGTTGGGCGGCAGCAGCGCCCTGACCTCCTCGGGCGGGCGGCGCACGAGGTGCCGGCTCAGCGCGTCGATGAGCTCGTCCACCGCCTTGTAGGGGACCGCCTCGCGCTCGTAGCAGCGCCCGGCGAGGACGAGCGCGTCCTTGTCGATGCGCTCGAGGAACCGGCGCAGGAGCGCGCTCTTGCCGACGCCCGACTCGCCCTCGATGAACCGCGTGACGGAGCGGCCCATCCGCGCCTCCGCGAACGCGCCCTCGAGCGCGGCGAGCTCGCTCTGCCGGCCGACGAAGCCGATGCGCTGCGAGAGGACCGGCGGCTCCTCGATGAGCTCCTGCACCCGGAGCCGCCGCAGCACGTCGCGCGCGGTCGGGCGGGCGGCCGGGTCGATGCGGAGCATGTCCACGCAGAGCTCGTCGATGTCCGGCGGCATGTCCTCGACGAGCCGGCTCGGCGGCGGCGGCTCGGCCCGCCGCATCATGTCCATCGTCGCCTTGGGCGCCGTCTGGAACGGGTACACGCCGGTCAGGGCGAGGTAGAGCATCACCCCCGCGCTGTAGATGTCCGCCTCGGGCCCGGCCGACTTCCCCTCGGCCTGCTCGGGGGCCATGTAGTGGAGCGTCCCGACCACGGCCTGCTCGCGCCCCGGGCCGCTCGCGTCGGCGACGAAGCCGAAGTCGAGGAGGACCACCCGCTCTTCGGCGGTGACGAGCACGTTGGAAGGCTTGATGTCGCGGTGGACCTTGTAGGCCGCGTGCACCGCCGCGAGCCCCTGGGCGAGCTGGGCCAGCGCCGAGCGGAGGCGGGCCTCGTGGAAGGGGCGCTTGATGCGGGGCAGTTGCTCGGGCGCGGCGCCCTGCCCGTGCCAGAGGGGGATCGACGGCAGGGTGGAGCGCCGCCCGCCGCCCGCGGGCTCGCCCCTCGGCCCGCCGTCGCCCTCCTCGTGGAGCCGCACGTGCACCACGAAGTCGACGCCCCGGATGAGCTCCATCGTGAAGAAGAGCTGCCCCTCTTCCTCGTGGAGCTCGCCGAGGCTGACCAGGTTCGGGTGCTGGATGTCCTGCAGCGAACGGAACTCGTTCTTGAACCGGAGGCGCGCATCGGCGCTCAGATTGCGGAGGATCTTGAGCGCGACGCGCCCCTTCCGCTCGCGGTCGAAGGCCTCGTAGACAACCCCCATCCCGCCGACGCCCACGACGCGAACGACCTGGAAGCGACGCGTGCCTCCGAACTCGGGTCTCGCGTTCCTCAGGCCCATGCGTGGACCAAGAAATCACCGGCGGCGAGCGGTGGCAAGCTGCGCGTTGGCTGCGCGTTGGCTGCGCGTTGGAAGCGGGCTGGATGCGCGTGGGACGCGGGTGGGAAGCGCGCGGGAGGCGCGCGCCAGCCGCGCGCGGGAGGCGCGGCGAGGGCGCAGGAGCCGCGCGGCGCGCGCCGGGCCGCGGGCCGCGCGCCGGGCCTGCGCGACGCGCGTCCGGCCTGCGTGACGCGCGCGTCACGCCGCGAGCAGGATCGGCAGAAAGGTGGCACGCCCAGGGGAAGGGCGGTAGCGTACCCGGCCTGCGAGCGAAAAGAACCCGGTCCGGCGCGCGCCGCTCAGCCGGTCAGCCCGGCGCGCACCCAGTTGACAACGGGAGGGCATCATGGTCTGCGTAGTACGCTCCGAGGCTTCGGAAGCGGTTCCGAGAGCGCCACGCGCAAAGGGTTTGCTGGGGTGATCCAGAGGTTGAGAGACTTCTTCTCGTCGTCGGCGCGGCGCATCACGAGGCCCCCGAACGAGAGCGCGGCCGAGAGCAACCCGGGATGCAGCCTCGTTGTAGAGAATGTCAGCAAGAGCTTCGGGAAGACACAGATACTGAACGACGTGTCGTTCAAGGCGGAGGCCGGCGAGTTCGTCACGCTGCTCGGGCCGTCCGGCTGCGGAAAGACCACGCTGCTCCGCATCATCGCGGGGCTCGATCGCTCCGATCGGGGGCGCATCCTCCTCGCGGGCAGGGCGGTTGACCACCTGCCGGCGAACCGCAGGCCGGTGAACACGGTGTTCCAGAACTATGCCCTGTTCCCGCATCTCACCGTGTTCGAGAACGTGGCCTTCGGCCTGAGGTCGCGCAGCATCCCTGATCCCGAGGTGCGCGAGCGCGTGCGCTCGAGCCTCTCGATGCTCAAGCTCGATGATCTCGCGGAGCGGTATCCGCACCAGATCTCGGGCGGTCAGAAGCAGCGAGTCGCGCTCGCGCGCGCGGTCGTCAACGAGCCTGAGGTGCTGCTGCTCGACGAGCCGATGTCGGCCCTCGACGCGAAGCTGCGCGCCGAGGTCCAGCTCGACCTGCGCCGCCTCCAGCGCGCGCTCGGGAAGACGTTCGTGCTCGTCACTCACGATCAGGACGAGGCGATGACCGTCTCGGACCGCATCGTGCTGATGAACAAGGGCCGCATCGAGCAGCAGGGCGCGACGGCCGAGGTCTACGAGCGGCCGCAGAGCCGCTTCGCCGCCGAGTTCTTCGGCGCCGCCAACCTCATCTCGGCGCAGCGCGTCGGCGCCACGCTCGTCTTCACGACGGTGGGCGCGCTGAGGGTCCAGACCACGCCTCAGTGGGAGTTCGGCACGCTCGCGATCCACCCCGAGTGGATCGAGCTCTGCGACAGCGAGCCGCCGGAGAACGGCGTGCGCGGCGTGGTGCGCGAGAGCTTCTACCGCGGCGACCACGTCGAGCTCATCATCGAGCCGGGGCCGCTGCGCGTGCAGCTCAGCCCCCGCTCGATGCTCAAGCCCGGCTCGTCCGTCTGGCTCGCCCTGCCCGCCGAGCGGCTCGAGGTGCTCAGTGACTGAGCCGACGGTCTGGTATGGCCAGCTGACGACGCGGCGGCGGCTGCTCGCGCGAGGCTTCCTGCTCATCGCGGGCGGCGTCTCGTGGCTGTCCGTGTTCCTCCTCCTGCCGAGCCTCGCCCTCCTCGTCGTGTCGTTCGTCAAGCGCGACGCCGACGGCGCGCTGATCTGGGAGCTGACGCTCGAGTCGTTCGCGCGCATCTTCGGCTCCGCGTCGGGCGAGAACGCGCGCATCCTCATCCGGAGCATCGTCCTCGCGCTGGTCGCCACGAGCGCCTCCGTGCTCCTCGCGTACCCGATGGGCTTCTTCATCGCCCGCGGCTCGCAGCGCCGGCGGTTCTTCTGGCTGGCGCTCGTCTTCGTCCCGCTCTGCACGAACCTCGTCATCCGCACGTTCAGCTGGAAGCTCCTCCTCTCGGCGCAGCTGCCCCCCGCCAAGCTCGCCGCGTCGCTCGGCTGGGTCGACCCCGGCCGCGACATCTACCCGAGCTGGATCGCGGTCTCGCTCGGCCTCGTCGCGGCCTCGCTGCCGTTCGCGGTGGTCCCCCTCTACACGAGCATCGACCGCCTCGACTGGTCGCTCGTCGAGGCGGCGCAGGACCTCTACGCCTCGCGGCTCCGCGTCTTCTTCGCCGCGATCTTGCCCCAGACCCTCCCCGGCCTCAGCGTCGCCGTGATCCTGACGTTCGTCCCCGCGATGAGCGTCTTCGTGGTGAGCGACATGCTCGGCGGCGCGAAGCACTGGCTGATAGGCAACCTGATCCAGCACCAGTTCGGCCCCGGCCGGAACATCCCCTATGGCGCGGCGCTGAGCCTCCTGCTCATCGTCATGACCCTGGGCGGCGTCTCCCTGTATCGCCGCAACGGGCGCTCCGTGGAGATCCTGTGAACAGCGATCGCGGTCCCTGGCGCGCGCTGACGACGGTCGCCGCCTTCCTCGGCTTCGGGCTGCTCTACGTGCCGCTGCTCGCGGTGGCGATGTACTCGTTCAACGCCGCGGAGCGGGGCCTGGTCTGGACGGGCTTCTCGGTGCGCTGGTACGTCGATCTCTTCGCCGATCCCGAGACCAGCCGGCGCGCCCGGGAGATCCGCGAGGTGGCCGTGAATACGCTGCTGCTCGGCGGCGCCTCCACGCTCGTCTCGACCGTCCTCGGGACGCTGCTCGCGCTCGGGATGCGCTTTCCGTGGACGAGCTCCGTGAGCCGCCTGCTCGAGTCGATCGTGGACATCCCGGCGGTCGCGCCGGACATCACCTTCGCGGCGGTGCTGGTCATGGCGTTCAACCTGCTCCGCCGGGTGGTGGACTGGTTCGACCTGGGCATGACGACGATGATCATCGGCCACGTGACGTTCGAGATCGCGTTCGTCACGCTCATCGTCCGCAGCCGCCTCATCTCCATCGGACCGACGCTGAGCGAGGCCGCGATGGATCTCTACGCCTCGTCCTGGACCCATTTCCGGAGGGTCACGCTCCCCCTCCTCTGGCCGGCCATCGTGGGGGGCGCGATGCTCGCGTTCACGATGTCGCTCAACGACTTCGTGATCAGCTTCTTCACGTCCGGCCCCCGCTCGGTCACGCTCCCGCTCTTCGTCTATCACTCTCAGGTGCGGGGGATGCGGACGGACCTGTTCGCGATCTCGACGATCCTCGTGTTCGGGGTGATCGTGTTCATCATGCTGCTGGAGCGGCTGACCCGCTGGCGGCACGATTGAGCGGCCGCCGCCGCGCCACGGCCGAGCTCGAGTCGCTCCACCGCTGAGGGCCCGCGCCGCCGCCTCGCGCCGCGCGAGCGCCGGCGCCTCACGACCGCTTATGCATGTGGCGGCGCGATCCTGCGCGCCGCGGCTCGGCTGGGGCGCGGCGCGCGAGCGAGCCCGAGCTCGGGCGCTTGCCTTCGGGCGCGCGGGAGCGCGAGCGGCTCCGGGGAGATCCGCGCGCGCGGCGAGCTCCGCGCGCTGGGCTCGACCGCGTACCGCGCACGCTGTCACGCGGCCCGCGCAGAAGCGCCTACACAGCGGCGGCGACGTGGACGTGGGGGCGTCCGCCGCTTGTGCGAACAGGTTGGATCGGCTCACGGCTTACGGTAAGCTGACCCGGCAATGCGGCTGTTCGTCCGAAGCTCGCCGTGTCTCAGCGTGACTGCTGGGCCCCGGCGGACGGCGCCTTGCGCTCCACTACGACCGCTGGGAATCGAGATCGAAAGATGAGCTTTCGTCGTTCCGCACTCCTACTCATACTCGTTTCACTCCTCACATTCTCCGGTCGGCCTGCCTGGGCGGACGATCTGGCCGACGAGGCCGATCTACACTTCAGGATCGCCACGGAGCGTTACGCCAAAGCCGATTACCGGGGCGCCCTGGAGCACTTCCTGGTGTCGAACCGGCTCGTGCCGAACCGCAACGTCATCTTCAACATCGCACGAACGTACGAGGCGCTCGGGGAGTACCCGGACGCGTTCCGCTACTACGTTCAGGCGCTCGAACAGGAGCCCAACGCGGCGCGCAGGCCCGCCATCGAGGAGGCGCTCGCGCGCATACGGCCGAACGTCGCCGTCATCAAGGTGACGACGGACCCGCCGGGAGCGACGGTGTACATCAACCGCCGTGACCTCGGCGGCCGCGGCAACACGCCGCGCCTGCTCGGCTTCCCGCCCAACACCAAGCACAAGATCATCGTCGATCTCGAGGGCTACGAGCCGGCGGAGGTCGAGAACGTCGAGGCGAAGCTCGGCGAGCAGACCAACGTCGAGGTCAAGCTGAAGCGCATCATCGGCACGGTGCGCGTGGTGGGCGAGACGGCGGGCACGACGGTGCGCGTCAACGACGCGAGCGGCCCGCCGGCGTGCACCGCGCCGTGCGACCTCACGCTGCCTCCGGGCCGGCACCGCCTGTACCTCTCGCAGGAGGGGTATCAGCCGTCGGAGCAGGACGTGAACGTCGCGGCCGCGAGCACGGTGACCGCGCGCTACCGCCTGAACCCGCTCACGGGCAGCCTGGTGGTCAACGCGGACGAGCGCGACGCGCTCGTCGAGGTCGACGGCAAGCCGATGGGCTTCACGCCGGCGGTGCTCAACGTGCAGAGCGGCCAGCGCCGCGTGCGCGTCTCGCTCCGCGGCTTCCGCCCGGTGGAGCAGGTCGCGACCGTCGTGGCGAGCCAGCAGACCCGGATCGACATCTCGCTCCGGCAGCTCGAGGAGGTCGAGGCCGCGTCTCGTTCGACGGAGGCCGTCGAGGACGCCCCCGGCTCGGTCACCATCATCCCCGGGCAGGAGCTCCGCGCGATGGGTTATCCGACCGTCGCCGAGGCGCTCCGGGGCGTGCGCGGCGTCTACACGACGTACGACGGCGTGTACACCTTCGCGGGCATCCGCGGCATCAACCTGCCGGGCGACTTCGGCAACCGCATGCTGACGCTGCTCAACGGCCACTCGATGAACGACAGCTGGGTCAACCTGTCGTACTTCGACTACCTCGCCCGGACGGACCTGGAGGACGTGGAGCGGATCGAGATCGTGCGGGGCCCGGGCTCGGTGCTCTACGGTACGGGCGCGTTCTCCGGCGTCGTCAACATCGTGACCAAGGGCCGTCCGACGGCGAGCAGCGTGGGCTTCGGCGTGGGCACGGCCGACAACTCGCTGGTCCGCGGGCGCGCGTCGTTCCAGCTGCCGCTCGGGCGCGACTCGGGCGTCTGGGCGTCCGTCGGCGCCGCGCGCAGCCTCGGGCGGGATTACTACTTCGGCGATTACAAGAATCACTTCACGTCCAGCGACCCCCCGCCGGTGCGCCAAGGTGAGGACTGGGTCTACGACCCGAACCGTTACGAGTTCGACGGTCACTCCCGGGACAACGACAAGTTCACCGTGGGGACCTTCCAGGGGCGGCTCTGGCTGAAGTCGTTCTCGGCGCAGTGGTACCTGAACTCCCGCGACAAGACGGTCCCCAACGGCGTCGCGACGACGCAGCTCGGCGTCGACAAGACGTACTACAAGGACACCCGTGGGTTCCTCGAGCTCTCGCTCTCGCCGCGCTTCGGGGACAAGCTCGCGACGCTGACCCGCGCGAGCATCAACATGTATCAGTTCAGAGACAGGCTCTGGTACTACCCTAAGTTTGTCGCGCCGCCGCCGTCGACCGTGTACGAGGTCTATGACAAGGAGAAGTTCGATGACATCTGGCTGCTCGCGGAGCAACGGGTCGAGTTCAGCCCGATCCCGCAGCTGAAGATCACCGCGGGCGCCGAGGCGCAGCTGCACTTCACCGCCGCGCAGCAGGGCGTCGACAGGGCCTGCGACGCCACCGGTTGCTATGACTTCGTCTACCTCCCGCTCAGCGACGATCCTGCGAGGCAAATTGACACGAGCGCTCTCGACAAGCACCCTTACCGGATCTTCGCTGCATACGCGCTCGTCGATATCACGCCGTCGGAGCGGCTCCGCATCTCGGCGGGCTCACGCTTCGACTACTACTCGACGTTGGAGGACGCGACGCCGGTCCCGAGCCCCAGGATCGCGCTCATCGTCAAGCCGTACGAGCAGGGCAACCTGAAGATCACCGGCGGCCGCGCGTTCCGCGCGCCCTCCATCCAGGAGTTGTTCTACGGGTACGCTCTTCCTCCGGCCCCGGGGGAAACAGAGCCGCACGTGACCTACAGGCCCTCGCCGGATCTCCGACCCGAGAACGTCTGGTCGGGCGAGGTCGAGTTCACCCACCGGCTCTCCTCCACGGTCTCGGTGCTCGGCGCGGGGTACGTGAACCACCTGAGCAACCTGATCTTCCAGGAGGGGAGCAACATCGAAGGCGACCCGACCGACTACAACAACACCGATGTTCCGATCTTGGTCGTCGGTGGCGAGGCCGAGCTGCGCCGCGAGTGGCGCCAGGGGTGGATGGCGTCGCTCTCGTACTCCTATGCGAAGGCGCGGTACCTGGAGGAAAGCGGCGTCAACGAGCGGCGCAACGTCCCGAACTCGCCGGAGCACATGGCGTCGGCCCGCGGCGCGGCCCCGCTCTTCGGGAAGGCGGTCGTCCTGGCGTCGCGCTTGACGGTCGAGGCGCCGCGGTACGATCGCAACACCAGCACGGCCAGCACGGCTCCCGCCCAAACCCAGACCGAGCCGGCCGTGATCTGGGACATCGTCGTCTCCGGGCAGCTGGACGTCGGCAACCTCCGGTACAACGTCGGCGTCTACAACGTCGCCGACTGGCGCTGGACGGCGCCCACGGCCGCGCAGTACACCATCGCGAAGTTCCCGCAGAGCGGCCGTACGTTCCTCGCCTCGCTCAACATGAGCCTCTGAGCAGCGCCGGCGCTGGCGGCCGCCAGCGCCGCAGAGCGCCCCTCCCCGTTCGGCGGAGGGGCGCTGTCATTTTGTCTCCCCGAGGTCGTCCAGCGGCCCGCCGCCAAGTGGCACGCACCCTCAGACGCCGCGCTCCGCCAGGCGGCGCGCTCCGTCACGCGGCCCGCCGCCAAGTGGCACGCACCCTCAGGCGCCGCGCACCTTCAGGCAGCCTCACGCTCGTCGATGCGTCCCAGCGCTGAAGCGCCTCGATTCATGGACAAACGAAGGCCCCCGGGGCGGGGGTCGTCGCGCTGGGTGGGGGATGGGCTGATGTTTGAGCCCGAATGGCGTCCTGTCTCCGTCGTGCACCGCACGACGGGGACAGGACGCCCCAGGCGAGTTCAGCCCATCCCCCGCCCCGCGCGGCGACCCCTCGCGCCGGGGGCCGGGCAGCTCGGGACGACCTGGAAGCCTACGAGATCCGCAGAAGCCCCGTCACTTGTTGTAGGGCCGCTGCGCCGGCTTGGGGCTGAACATCGTACACAGGATCGTGTCGTAGAACTTCCCCTGGAAGAAGTAGTTCTCCCGGAGGTACCCTTCGCGCTGGAAGCCGACCCGCTCCGCGACCCGCAGCGACGGGCCGTGCTCGGGGTCGATGCCCGCCTCGATGGTGTGCAGGTCGAGCTGCTCGAACCCGAACCGCACGACCGCGCGCAGCGCCTCCGTCATGTACCCCTTGCCGCTGGCCGTCTTCGCCTGCTCGTACGTGATCTCGGCGCGGTAGTGCGGCGTCAGGAAGCGGAAGAACCCGGCGGCGCCGATCAGGTGCTCCGACCCCCGGACGCTGATGCCCCATCGCAGCTGCGTCCCCTCCTGGTGCGCGCGCTTGAGCATGCCGATCATCTTCCTTGTGTCGGCGACCGTCTTGTGGACGGGAGCGCCCCACAGCCTCAACCACTCATCGTCCGAGCAGACGGCGAACAGGGCTTCTGCGTCGGATTCCACGATCTCACGCAGGATCAGGCGCTCTGTCTCGAGTCGAGGATGAACAGCGAACGGAAGGTCGAGAGGGCTACTCATCAGGGGCTTCTCCCAGGTATAACGCCCAGCCTATCATCGTTCCGCGGCGCGCCGCGCGGCAATCTGGCGTGCGCGCGATCGGATTGTGTCCGCCGCGCACGCTGACGCGCCGCGCATCGCACGCCGCGCGGCGATCAGCGCCGCGCGCGCCTCGCGCGTCGCCTCACACGAGGTCGCGCTCCGCCTCACATGGGGAGTGTCCAGGGGAGAGCCAGCGCGCCGCCGGCCACGCAGGGTCAGACAGGCGACTTCACCGCAGGTGCGTGTCTGTCCACGTGGGCCACGTGGGCAGAGGTGCCTCCCTGAGCCCGCGGTCGCGCGCCGCGCCACCATCGATGGCGACGGCACGATGGCGTCACTGCGACTTCACTTCTGTCCAGACCTCGTCGAACACCTTCGCCGCCTCGCCGAGGTCGCGGTGGTGCTCCAGGCGATCCGCCACCTCCTTCGTCGGATAGATGAGCGTGTTCGTGCGATCGGCGTCCGGCAGCTTCCCTTGTGCGGCGGCGTTGGGCGTCGCGTACTTCGTGTACATCGAGAGCTGCGCGCCGCCCTCCGGCGTGAGCACGTGATTGATGAACTTGTGGGCCAGCTCGGGGTGAGGCGCCTTCGCCGCGATCGTCATCACGTCGACCCAGATGACCGAGCCTTCCTTGGGGATCACGAACGCGAGGCGCTCTTTGTCCTGCTCGATCTGCTTCTGCGCGTCGCCGTTCCAGACGACCGCCATGTCGACGGAGCCCGCCCTCACGTCCTCCATGGCGCCCACGCCGCCCTTGAAGCCGAGGCACTTCGGCTGCTTCTTCACTTCCTTGAGGACGCGCCCGGCCTCCCGGATCTCGTTGGCGTTCGTGGTGTTGCTCGAGTACCCCTTGTACTTGAGCACCGAGCCCAGCATGTCCCGCTGCTCGTCGAGCAGCACGAACGTCCCCGCCAGCTTCTGCGGGTCGAGCAGCACCGACCAGGAAGGGTCGAGGTTGGGCAGCTTCTTCTTGTTGTAGACGATGCCGACGGTGCCCCACTGGTACGGCACGCCGTGCTTGTTGCCGTCGTCGAACCCGGGCCCGGCGAACCGCGACTCGAGGTTCTTGAGGTTCGGGATCTGCGCGTGATCCAGCGGCCTGACCAGGTTGCGCCGCACCATCCTGGGCAGGATCTGGCTGGCCATGATCACGACGTCGTACTGGCTGTCGGCGCCCGCGTACGCCAGCTTGCTCTCCATCTCCTCGGTGGAGTCGTACCTGGTCAGGCGCACCTGGGCCTTGGTCTGTGCCTCGAACTCCTTGATGATCTTCTCGTCGATGTAATCTGGGAAGATCAGCAAGTTCAGCTCGCCTGTTTCGGCGGGCGCGGCTGGTTTGGCGCCGGCGGCCGGCCCCTGCCCCGGCGGCGGGGACTCCTTCTTGCCGCAAGCCATAAGCGAAAGGACCCCCAGCAGCAGCGAAGCAAGCACCAGGGGTCTACGTCGGTATTGCATTAGTCCGTCCTTTCTCCTTCTTGTTCAAGGCATCTCGCGGTGACGCGGCATGACTGGACGTTCTTCGCACTAGTTGAACAATGATTTGACAGGACCAGTCGAGTGGACGATTCGTCGCGCGAGCAACGTGACCACGAAGTGGTGGAACGCGGCCGCCAGCTCGGGCGCCTCGTCGGTGAGCCGCCGCAGCGCCTCCTCCGAGAGCCTGTACAGCGTGGCCTGGCGGCTCGCGGTCACGGTCGCGGAGCGCTTCTCGCCCATGTAGAGCCCGGACTCGCCGACCACGGAGCCCGGCCCCATGGTGCGAAGCCGCTTGATCTTCCTCCCGTCGATCTCGAGCCACGCCGTCAGCTCACCGCTCTCGATGAGGTAGAGATCCTTGGAGATGTCCCCCTGCCGGAACAGGTCGAACCCGGCCGGGGCCTCGACGCGCTCCAGGTAGCCCAGGAAGCGCAGCATATCTTCCCTGCCGTTGAAGACGTCCTGGAGATCGTAGAAGAGCATGGGCGGCGGCAGCATGCTCGGGGGCGCCTCCTGGATGATCTCGTTCTCACACGCCTCCAGGCCGCGGTCCAGATCCGGGTAGATCCGGCACACGTCGTCGTTCTCGATCACGACCTCGCCGCGCTCGAGGTGATTCCGGATGTCCGCCGGGACCTCGGTGAGGATGAGCCTCACGCTGTTCGCCTTCGCGAGGCGGCGGAGCCGGAGGAAGCTGGCGATGGCCGAGGAGTCGAGCCCGTTGACGTGCCGGAAGTCGAGGAGCAGATACCGGATCTCCGCGTCCGTGCTCTGGATCCGCTGCTGAGCGCTGGTGAGGAGGTTGTACGCCGTACCGAAGAACACATAGCCCTGGAGCTGGAGGATGTACAGCTGCTTGGCGCGCTCCATCAGCGTCATCTCCTCGCCGTCGCTGCGGGCCACGTTGCTGCGGAGGTGCACGCCGGAGATGGCGTTGCGGATAACCTCGATGCGGCTGTAGCTGAGCGCGAACAGGATGAGCGAGACGCCGAGCCCCACGGCGACGCCGAGGAGGAAGCCCCAGACCGCGACGACGAGGAGGATGAGCACCACGACGAGGTACTCGGTCCGGCGCAGCCGGAAATAGCCCTCGTACAGCGTGTTGATCAGGAAGTGGAAGCCGAGGTACGCGATGAGCCCCCCGAGCACCGGGCGCGGGTAATAGCTGATCGCGTCGGCGCCGATGATCAGCACGAGCGCGCTGACCGACGCCGCGAAGAGGCCGGCGAGCCGGGTGTTCGCGCCGGTCTTGAAGTTCATCGACGACTCGGGCATCGACATGTACCCGACGACGCACCCGAACATGCTCCCGACGATGTTCGCGACGCCGGTGGCCCTGAGCTCCCGATCGAGGTCGATCTCCTGCTCGGTGGCGAGCTCCACGCCGGACGCGCTCAGGAGCACGGTGATGGCCGCCATGACGGTCACCGCCACCATGTTGCCGCCGCTGTCGAACAGGACGGGCCAGTTCACCTTCTGGAGATCCGAGGCCTCGACCGGCGGCCAGAGCCCCTCGCGCGGGAACGGCCCGAGGAGCCACCCGTCCGCGAACGCCTGCGTCACGCTCGAGCCGGCGAGGGTGAGCATGAGGTAGAAGACGCCGGTCGACCCGACGAGCAGGATCGGCAGGAGCAACAGGTTCGTGTAGCGCCGGAGGAGCGCCACGAGCAGCAGGCCGAACAGGAGGCCGGTGAGGACCTTGTCGAGCGAGCTCGCGAACAGCTCCGGCAGCATCGGCAGCGTGGCCGGCTTGCCGGACATGACCGAGAGCGACCCCTGGACGAGCAGCCAGCCGGCGCCGGCGAGGAAGCCGCCGGCCACCGGGTAGGGGATGAAGCGGACCAGCACCCCGAGGCGGAGGATGCCGAGCAGCAGGAAGAAGCCGCCGGCGACGACCGACGTGAGCGCGATCGCGACGATCACCGTCGGGAACGCGTCGGCGTTCGGGTCGACCTTGTGGACGCCGGCCGCGATGGCCGAGGCCATCGAGGCGAAGATGACGGCGGCGTCCTCCTGCGGCGCGGCGATGACGGGGCGGAAGGAGCTGAGGAGGGCGACGATCACCCCGACGATCACGGAGCTGACAAGGAAGATGCCGATCCCCTTCGACAGCCGGTCCGCGAAGTCGTGCGTGAACACGAGCGCCGCCAGCGAGATGTCGAAGGTGACGACCAGCGTCCCCGAGACCGCGGCGGCCAGGGCCGCCTGGACCAGCTTGAGCCGCTTCGCCGACCCGCGCTGCTCCACACGCGCCGGCTCCGCAACGTCCCCTGCTTCCTGCTGTGTCATGCTCTTGAGAGACCTCTCGGACGATGTGGCGAAATCCGCGCCGCGCTAGGCCCGAGGGGCGCTAGCGTCGACCCGCAGGCGAGCCGAGCATAGCGATTCTGCAGCCGGGCAGGTATGCGGCAGCGAGGGTCGCGACGACGATGGTGGCGGCGTGGCAGACGGGGGGCGCCGCGGCCCCCCGCCCCGGCTCAGGAGGCGCCCAGCTCACGCTCGATCGCCGCGGCCTGCTCCTGCAGGGCCTCGGCCTCGCCGAGGTGACCGCTCAGCCGGTGCAGCTTCGCGAACTCCGCGAGGAGCCTCGCCTCCTCGCGCCGGTTGCCGATCTGCCGCTCGATGGCGATCGCGCGCGAGTAGAGCGTGCGGGCGGCGTCGTACCGGCCCTGGACGGCGTAGGCCATCCCGAGGCTCGCGAGCGTGAGCCCCTCGGCCGGGAGGTTGCCCGCCTCACGCGCGGCGCGCAGCCCCTCCTCCCAGTACGTGCGCGCGTCGTCCGGCTGCTGCATCGCCCAGTGCGTGCGGCCGAGGCCGAGGAAGCCGAGCGACTCGGACGCGCGATCGCCGAGCTTCTGCGCGTCGGTGAGCACGCGGATGTGCTCCTGCCGCGCCTCCTGGTACCGGCCCCGCGCCTCGAGCACGTCTCGGGCGAACTCGTAGCGCACGACGACGCTCTCGGGCGTCGGCTCCGGCGAGAGCTTGAAGTAGACGCGGTAGAGGCGCGTCGCCTCCTCGTGGGCGTAGCGCGCCGCCGCCTTGCGGGCGCCCGCGAGGAAGTAGCGGCGCGCGTGATCGACCTTGCCCGCGCGGCGCCAGTGCCGGCCGAGCGCCACGAGCTGGTCCTCGAGGTCGTCGCCGTACAGGCTCTCGATCGCCTCGGCGGCGAGCCGGTGGAGCTCCTGCAGGCGCGCGCGCGACTGCATCTCGTAGGCCGCGTTGCGGAGGAGCGCGTTGCTGAACTGGAAGCGCCGCTCCGTCATCTGCGACCAGATGCACTGCGCCTCGCCGATGCGCACGTGCTCCTCGAGCACGGAGGCGTCGGGGAGCATCAGCGCGAGCACGCGCAGGTCGAACTCGCGCCCGAGGACCGCCGCGGCGACGATCGTCTGCTTCACCTTCGCGTCGAGCCGGTCGAGCCGCGAGATGAGCAGGCTGTTCACGTTCTTCGGCGGCATGAACGTGTTCGAGATCGAGATGGAGCTCGAGCTCGAGCCGTAGCGCCCGTCCTCGAGCCAGTAGGCGAGGATCTCCTGCGCGAAGAACGGGTTGCCGCCCGCGGTCTCGCAGAGGAGCGTCGCGAGCATGTCCGGCATCGGGCCGCCGAAGAACGGGACCGCGAGCGCGAGCAGCTGCTCGCGCGGCAGCGGCTTCAGCTCGATCACCTTCTCGGAGATGCCCGGGTCGAGCGGGATGCGCACCGGCGTGCCGTCGTCCTTGCGCCGCGTCGTGCAGATGATCGCGATGGGCAGCCCCCGGCACGCGCGCGCGATCACGCGCACCGCCTCGAGCGAGTCCTCGTCGGCCCAGTGCGCGTCCTCGAGGTGCAGGATCACCGGCTGGAGCGACGCCTCGGCGAGGAAGACGAAGGAGAGCGCCGAGAGCGTGCTCGTGTACCGGAGCTTCGGGTGCAGGCGCTCGTACGGCGAGTCCTCCCAGCGGATGCCGATGAGCGCGGCGAACACCGAGCGCGCGCGGTCGAGCTCGCGCTTCAGCGCGCTCTGGCTCTCGGGCAGCCGCTCGAGGAGGTACTCGAACGCGTCGTCGAAGTTCGTGAGCTTCTCTTCCTTGCCGAGCGCGGAGGACTCCCAGAAGTACTCCTTCAGCGCGAACTCGAACGCGTTCAGCGAGCTCTGGAGCGTCTGGTCGCAGCGCGCGTCGATCCACAGGAAGGGCCGGTCGCTCTGGTGCTCCTCGCACCGGTGGCGGAAGCGCTGCACGAGGTAGCTCTTCCCGAGCCCCGGCTCGCCGTCGATGTAGATGATCCCGGCCGGCTTGCCCTCGAAGATCGGCCCGACGTAGCGCGCGAGCTGCTCGATCTCCGCCTCGCGGCCGATGAGGCCGAGGTCGTAGAACTCCTTCTGGACCGAGATGCGGCGGCGCTCGAGCGAGTAGACGAGGATGGGCAGGTCGAAGCCCTTGAACCGGAAGATGTTCTCCGTCGTCCACTGGTAGCTCGTCTCGCCGGCGCGGAAGACCTGCTCGTCGGCCCAGATCGCCGACCAGGGGGCCTTCGCGACGAGGCGCGCGGCGAGGTTCGTCGCGCGGCCGATGCACGCGAACTCGTGCCGCTCGGTGCCGCCGTTGAAGCCGGCGTAGCGGACGTCGCGCGTGATCCCCGCGCGGAGGCGCATCTGCCGGAGGCCGCGCTTCTTCAGCTCGAGGGCGAAGTCGAGCGCGCGATCGTTGTCGTTCTCGTGCGTGATCGGGGCGCCGAAGTGGATCAGCGCGGCGATGCCGAGATCGCCCGCGTCGATGCCGGTGAAGGTGCCGCCGTAGAGCTCCGAGAGCTCGTGCAGGAGGCGCGTGAGCTCCGCGAAGCTCGGGATCTGCTCGAACGAGAGGAAGACGCTCGTGACGTTGCGGAACTCGCCCTCCGGCGGCATGTCCGCGACGCCCCTCGCCACGAACGCGGCGCCGTCGCCGCGCGGCGGGTTGCGCGGGACCTGCGGCAGCCGGGGCGCGGGCACGTCGCCGAGCTTGTAGACGCCCTCGCCGTGGTACTTCGCGCTCGCGGGCGGGATGCGATCGCAGAGCGCGCGGTCGAGGAGGATGTCCCCCTTCTGCGCCTGCCGCTCGATCGCGACGCACGCGGCGAGCGCCTGCCCGTGGAAGTGGTAGTACGCGCGCTCCGGGGAGATGCGGACGATGCCCCACTCGACCGAGCCCCACGCGAGCCCCATCCGGAACGAGAACGGGAAGCTGCCGAACGGCGTGTCGCGCTCGGGGTGCTCGGCGAAGAGGTCGCGCATCGAGAGCGCCGCGCCGAGCACGTACTCGGCGACCTTGCGGTCGGGCGTGTCCTGGAACAGCGCCGTGAACGCGTCGCCCGCGAAGTTCGTGATGAAGCCTCCGGCGTGGTGGACCGCGGCGATGAGCGGGTCGAAGTAGTACCGCAGCGTGCCCGCGAGCGTCTCCGCGCCCGCGCGCCCGTGCTGCATCAGCTTCTCCGTGAGCTCGGTGAAGCCGGGGATGTCGATCATCAACACCGCCCCCGTGAAGCTGCCCTCGGTGTTGCCGAGAGCGTCTTGCTGGATGATGAAGTCGGGGACGAGCGGGTTCATTTCCTTGCTCCTCAGCAACGGATCCCGCTTGGAATCGGCCTGGGAAGCGCGTCTGCGGGACGCAGAGCCTGGAGTCTACTGCCGGCGGGAACAGATGAATACCGGGATCTTCGATCGACGGCGACGGCGACGGCGCTGCGGCTGTCTCCTACTACCCGCGCGCTGCCGGCCGGGCGAGCGTGCGCCCGTTCCGCAGAGCGCAGCACACCGGCGCCTCGCGGGCGCTGCTCCGCCGCGGAGAGCCTGGAATTTGGCGCCTCCGCGTCGGCTGGGACATCCGCCCAGAGCGGTCGCGCGGCGAGGACAGACGGGGAGACGACGAGCAGGCGTGCGGGGCGCTTTCGGGTCATCGCTCGATTTGAATGTCCAGCGGCCGGGGAGACGGAGCAGCAGGGGGCGGCGCGTCGGGCGTCGGCGTGGGCCTCGCGGCGGGCCGCCCGGAGTAGGGCCGCGGCGCCGGGGCGACCGGGGGCGGCGGCGTGGGCGCGGCCGGCGAGCTGGTCGGCGCGGCCGCGCGCTTGGTGAGCGTGGCGACCAGGCGAACCGACTGATCCGACGGGCCCTGGACGATCGAGTACGGCTCGTACCCCTCCTGCCGGACGGTCAGCCGGCGGGGGTTGGCGCGCACCGAGCTGTTCGAGATCGAGAGCTGGAGCGGCGTGGTCCCGAGGGGCTTGCCGTCCTCGAGGACCTCGGCGCCGGAGGGCATGGACTCGACCATCAGCACGAACGTCCCGACGTCGGCGGGCGGCGGGGCCGGGGCGACCTGCGGCTTCTCCGGCTGGGCCGGGGCCGGCGGCGGCTCGGTCGGGCGCATCTGCGACATCGCCACCCCGATGCCCGCGACGGCGAGGACCCCCACCGCGACGAGCACGATGCCCTTGCGTCCCTGCGGCGCCGCGTCGGCCGGGCGCGAGGCGGCGCCGAGCGACGCGTCGTCCACCGGCGAGGCCGAACCGCCGGACGACGACGGCGGCGACGGGCTCGCGGGGATCGCGGTCATCACGCGCACGGGCGGCATCGGCGTCGGCATCCTGCCGGTGCCGGTGGAGTCCATGGTGACGAGGCCCGTCGAGCCGAACGCCGGGGACAGGCCCATCGCCTGCGCGCACTCGCCGAGGCCGCGGATGAAGGCCTCCATGTTGGCCGGGCGGCCCTCCGGATCCTTCGACAGGCAGCGCAGCACGAACGCCTCGAGCGGCTCGGGCACGTCGGCCTCGGGGTTGCGCTCGCGCATCCGCGGGACGGGCTGCTGCAGGTGGGCGATCAGGATCTGGACCGAGTTCTGCGCCTCGAACGGGACCTTCCCGCAGAGCATCTGATACACGATGACGCCGAGCGAGTAGACGTCGGTCCGGAGATCGACCTTGCCGTGCGAGATCTGCTCGGGCGACATGAAGCGCGGCGAGCCGAGGAACGAGCCCTGCTGCGTGAGCTCCTCCGAGTCGTCCGCGAGCACCTTGACGAGGCCGAAGTCGAGGATCTTGACGAGCTCCCCGGTGTCCTCGCCGGGGACGAGCATGACGTTCGACGGCTTCAGGTCGCGGTGCACCACCCCGTGCTTGTGCGCCTCGCGGAGCCCGCGCGCGATCTGCCGGGCGACGCCCATCGCGTCGGGCGCCGACAGGCGGCCGGCCTTGCGCAGCCGCCGGAAGAGCGTCTCGCCCTCGAGGAACTCCATGGCCATGAAGTACCGCTCGGGCTCCATGTTCTCGACTCGGCCGTAGTCGAAGACCGTGACGATGTTCGGGTGCTGGAGCCGGGCGAGGATGCTCGCCTCGAGGAAGAAGCGCTTATGAAAGTTGGGGTCGATTTGATTGGATGAGTTCGTCGGCGTCAGGACCTTGATCGCCACCTGGCGCTCGAGGGCGATCTGCTCTCCGCGATAGATGACGCCCATGCCGCCCGTCGCGAGCAGGGAGTGGATCTTGAACTTCTGATTCAAGACCTTTCCCAGCAGCGGGTCGGACTCTCCGCTGGCCGAGGCACCGTCCGAAAGCTTCTCCGCCGTGCTCATGGCCTCTGTCTCTTTCCCCTTCCCATCCCGCTGGCCCCCACTGCTGGCACTCGGGGAAAGCGTACCCCGTGCCCGTCCCGCGCCGCCCTACGTTCGGCTGACGTTCGACCTATGCGCGACTTACGTGCTGCTTACGTCCTGGCTTACGTGTTGGTGTCCGTTCTGGCGCAATTTCTGGGACCTGCCCTCGCTGCGGTACCGCCCGCGCTCGTCGGCTTGGCTTCCGGACCGGCGGCGGCACGTTTGAGCTCAGCCTACCGTAAGCTGCGAGCCGATCCAACCCAGCTGCTGAAGATGACATTCGTTGGCTACCCGACCACACGCTGTGGGCGGGCGCCCCCGGCCGGGACGCTGGGTCCCTGAACGAGCTTGCTGCATGGGCGGATGTACCCGTACTCTGACCGGGTCCCCGATGCCGCCGCAGCACTTCATCCGATGCCAGGCGTGCGGGTTGCCGCACCCGTCGGACACCGAGAGGTGCCCGGTGCACGGCACGGCGCTCACGCCGAGCGTCGCCCCGCCCTCCTCGACGCGGGTGCCGCCGACGAGCCGGGGCGAGTCGCTCTGGCCGGTGGACGGCCCGCTGCCGCCCGACATCGATCCAGATCAGCCCCGGCCGACGAAGGAGGCCCCGCTCGTCGGCCGGCTGCTGCACGATCGCTACCGCATCCTCGGCGTCATCGCCAAGGGCGGGATGGGGATGGTCTACGACGCGATCCACATCGGCCTGCGGCGCCGGGTCGCGATCAAGACGCTCCGCGCCCAGTACGCGCAGAGCAAGACGGCGATCGCCCGCTTCCACAACGAGGCGGCCGTCGCCGGCCGCTTCGGCCACCCGAACATCGTCGAGGTCTACGATCTCGGCGTGCTCGAGGACGGCACGCCCTACCTCGTGATGGAGCGGCTCGAGGGCGAGACCATCACCGAGCGGCTCGGGCGCGAGCGCCCGATGCCCATCCCCGTCGTGCTGGACGTGGCGGTCCAGGTCCTGAGCGCGCTCGTCGTCACGCACAACGAGGGCATCCTCCACCGCGATCTCAAGCCGGACAACATCTGCCTCGTCGGCGGCGATCGCGGCCCGCTCACCGTGAAGGTGCTCGACTTCGGCGTCGCCGAGGCGTTCAACACCGGGCCCGCGTCGTCGATCCTCGTCTCGACGGGCGCCGCGGGGAGCCACTCGGTGGCCGGCACGCCCGCCTTCATGGCGCCGGAGCAGGCCCAGGGCGTCCGCGACCTCGACGCGCGCGCGGACCTCTACTCGGTGGGCATGCTGCTCTACGTGATGCTCACCGGGCAGCTGCCGTTCAAGGCGCCGACGCCGGCGGCGCTGCTCGCCGAGATCCAGCGCGTCAAGCCGATCCGCCCGCGCATGCTGCGGCCGGAGGTGCCGCACTCGCTCGACGTCGCGACGATGCGCGCGCTCGCGCTCGACCGCGACGAGCGCTTCCCGAGCGCGGCCTCGATGATGGACGCGCTCGAGCAGGTGCAGATCGAGGCGGCGATCGGCGGCGGCGCGCCGACCGAGCCGGCGGGCGAGCCGGTCGATCCGGACTCGGAGAAGGTGGAGTACTTCTACCGGAAGAGCGTGCTCCCGCCGCCCATGGAAGACTGAGCGGCGATCATGCGCGCCGTCGTCATCCGCGAGCCGGGCGGTCCCGAGGTCCTCGAGGTGCGCGAGGTGGACGCGCCCGACGTGCCCGAGGGGCACGTGCGCGTCGCCGTCCGCTTCGCCGGCGTGAACCGCGCCGATCTGCTGCAGCGGCTCGGCATGTACCCGGCGCCGCCCGGCGCGCCGCCCGACGTGCCGGGGCTCGAGTACGCCGGCGTCGTCGAGGCCGCGGGCAAGGGCGCGCGCCGCTTCGCGCCCGGCGATCGCGTCTTCGGCCTGGTCCCGGGCGGCGCCTACGCCGAGCGCATCGTCGCCCACGAGCGCGAGGTCGCGCCGGCGCCGGACGGGCTGTCCGACGAGGAGGCGGCGGCGGTCCCCGAGGCGTTCGTCACCGCCTACGACGCGCTCGTCACGCGCGCGCGGCTCGCCCCCGGCGAGCGCGTGCTCGTGCACGCGGCCGGCAGCGGCGTGGGCACGGCCGGCCTCCAGGTCGCCCGCGCGCTCGGGTGCTTCGTCGTGGGGACGTCGCGCACGCAGGACAAGCTGGACCGCTGCCGGGAGCTCGGGCTCGACGCCGGGGTCGCGGCGCCCGGCGGGAAGTTCGCCGACGAGGTGCTGAAGGCGACGCGCGGCGCGGGCGTCGACGTGGTGCTCGACCTCGTCGGCGGCGCGTACGTCGCCGAGGACCTCAAGGCGTGCGCATCGAGGGCGCGCATCGCGCTCGTCGGGCTGACGGCCGGCGCGTCCGCGGAGCTCGACCTGCGCGAGCTCCTGCGCAAGCGCGTCGAGCTCATCGGCACCGTGCTCCGCTCGCGCCCGCTCGAGGAGAAGATCGCGGCGGCCCAGGCGCTCGAGCGGAACATCTCCCCGTGGCTCGCGCGCCGCGCCGTGCGGCCCGTCGTCGACCGGGTCTTCGCGATCGACGATGCCGCCGCGGCGCACATTTACATGGCCAGCAACGCGTCGTTCGGGAAGGTGCTGCTCCGCATCGGCGCGTGAGCGGGCGGGCGCCGCGTCACCCGCCGGGGCCGAGCAGCTTCGCGAGCGCGCCGGCCTCGGCGTCGTGCGCGTCGGCCTCGTCGGCCGGCGTCCACGACATGTCGAGCTCGAGCCGGTACGAGCCCTCGAACGCGTGCGGCGGCGCGCCGCCCCACTCCTCGGGCGAGAGCATCGAGAGGTAGCGGACGCCGTCGCCGCGCCGGTAGAGGTGGTAGACGTGGCCGGGCCGCTTCTTGAAATTGCACGCCGCCCGGTGGAGCTCGCTGTCGCGCTGCGCCGCCTCGAGGACCTGCCGCGCCTGCTCCTGCAGCGACCGGATCTGCCGGGCGATCTGCGCGAGCTTGCCGCCGGTGACCGCGCCGAGCAGCGCGTCGGCCTGCTGGATCTCGCGCGCCACGTCGACGAGCTCGTGCGGCGCGGAGAGCCGGCTCAGGGGGTACGGCGAGGTGCGGGCGGGCCCCTCGTGGCGGCCGCCGCCGTGCTTCGTGAAACCGTCGTCGCTCATGCGGAGACCCCGAGCTTAGTGCAGCGCGCCCCCGCGCGCCGCAGCGGCGCCGTCACGGGTCGGGGCAGCCGTCCTCGTCCTCGACGCCGTCCTCGTCTTCCTTCTGCGTCGGGCAGCGGTCCTCGTCGTCGAAGACGCCGTCCTCGTCGTTGTCCCCCTCGGGGCAGCCGTCCTCGTCCTGGAAGCCGTCGCGATCCTCCGCGAGCTCGCCGCACTGGTCGGCCTTGTCGTCCACGCCGTCGCCGTCGGCGTCGTGGACGCGCGGGGTCCACGCGACCGAGAGGACGGCGCGCAGCGGCGAGGTGCCGACGCCGCCGACGAGCGCGGTGCCGACGCCGCCCAGGAACGAGACGTCGCCGAGCGCGTAGCGCGCCGCGAGGGCGAGCTCCAGCGCGGCCGTCTCCTGGTGCTCGAACGGCGCGACCGGCGAGAGCGGCAGGTGCCCGTGCGCCTCCAGGAAGAACGTGGCGCGCCCCTCCGGGTCGACGCCCAGGATCTGCGGCCGGAACGAGAGGCCCAGGCCGAAGGGGAGCTCGTGGCCGAACACCGTGGGGCACGGGTCCCCCGCGGCGGTGGCCGGCGTCGCCCGGCACCCGAAGCGGGCCTCGTCGGCGCGGAGCTTGAGGCCGGCCGCGAGGTGCGCGCCGAACGCGATCAGGCGGTACTCGGCGAGGAGCCTGAGCTCGTTCGTGACGCTCCCCTCGCCCACGAACGACGCCTCGTCGCCGGTGGGCAGCGTGAAGCGCTCGTGCAGCGCGAGCGCGAGCCCCCCGAGCTCGCCGGCCGTGGGCTGCACGAGCGTGAGCTTGCCGACGAGGCCGAGGTCGCCGAGCGCCTGCGCCGGGACCCACGTGTCGCCGAGCACCCGCGTGGCGTCGGACGTGGGCTCGTCCCCGGACTGGTAGAGGACCACCGGCAGCGTGAGCCCCACGAGCAGGCGCCGCGCGATGCCCACGCCGGCCGCGAAGTCCGCGCTGACCTGGTGGCGGAGGACGTCGAAGCGGGCCTCGTTCGAGGACGGATGGCGGAGGACGATGGGGCGGTAGGCGTAGGAGGCCCAGAGGCTCGCGCTCCACTCGCCCGTGTCCGGGGTGGCGGCGGGCTCCATGTAGACGCCGGACCCGGGGTCGATCGAGGCGCGGAACCCGCGGAGGTCCGCCGACGGCTGGGCGGCGGCGAGCGAGGCCACGGAGACGGCGAGCAGCGAGGACAGGGCGATGGCGCTCGGTCGCATGGCCGGAGGAGACTAGACCAGCGCCGGGGAAAGTGGGGCCCGAGTCGCCCGCCGCGCGCGGCCGGCGCGCCCCGCCCGCGCGGCGGGCGACAACAGAGCGGCGGGCGGCGTCCCCGAAACATCGCGTTCCGCCGCGGGTTGTGCGATAGCGGGGGCATGGACTCCATCCGGATCCGGGGCGGCAAGCCGCTCTCCGGCAAGATCCGCATCAGCGGCGCGAAGAACGCGGCGCTGCCGATCCTCTGCGCGACGCTGCTCTCCGACGGCGAGAGCCTGCTCCGCAACGTGCCCGCGCTCCGCGACATCGACACGACCTCCGCGCTGCTCCGGTTCCTCGGCCGCAACGTCGAGGTCGCGGCCCCGCTCGTCAAGGTCGGCGCCGGCGACAACGTGCGGCCCGAGGCCCCGTACGAGCTCGTCAAGCAGATGCGCGCGAGCGTGATGGTCCTCGGCCCGCTGCTCGCGCGCTTCGGCCGCGCCAAGGTGTCGCTGCCCGGCGGCTGCCAGATCGGCACGCGCCCGGTCGACCAGCACCTCAAGGGGCTCGAGGCGCTCGGCGCGACGATCCGGCTGTCGCGCGGCTACATCGTCGCGGAGTGCAAGCGGCTGCGCGGCGCCGAGGTCGTGTTCGATCTGCCGACGGTGACCGGCACCGAGAACCTGATGATGGCCGCCGCGCTCGCGAAGGGCCGCACCACGCTGGTGAACTGCGCCCGCGAGCCCGAGGTCGAGGAGCTCGGCCGGGTGCTCAACAAGATGGGCGCGCGCGTGAGCGGCGCCGGCACGGACGTCATCCACATCGAGGGCGCCGACGAGCTCGAGCCGTTCGACCACGCGATCATCTCGGATCGGATCGAGGCCGGCACGTACATGGTCGCGGCGGCCGCCGCCGGCGGCGACGTGCTGATCGAGAACGCGCCGCTCGAGGACCTCGAGGCGGTCGCGGCCAAGCTCCGCCAGGCGGGCGTCGAGGTGGGCCGCGAGGGCGACTGCGTGCGCGTCCGCCGCGACGGCCGGCCGCTGCGCGCCGTCGACGTCACGACCGCGCCGCACCCCGGCTTCCCGACCGACATGCAGGCGCAGTTCATGGTCCTGATGTGCCTCGCGCAGGGCACGTCGCGCATCGTCGAGACCATCTTCGAGAACCGCTTCATGCACGTGCCCGAGCTCGCGCGCATGGGGGCGCACATCGACGTGGACGGCCACACGGCGCACGTCCACGGCGGCGCCCCGCTGTCGGGCGCGACCGTGATGGCGACGGATCTGCGCGCGAGCGCCTCGCTCGTCATCGCCGGCCTCGTGGCGACCGAGGGCGAGACCGAGGTGCTGCGCGTCTACCACCTGGACCGCGGCTACGAGTTCATGGAGCGCAAGCTCGCGCAGCTCGGCGCCGACACGGTGCGGGTCGAGGGGCGGGCCGGATGACCAAGCCGCTCACCATCGCCGTGCCCAAGGGGCGGATCCTGAAGGATCTGATCCCGCTCGTGCAGCGCGCCGGCCTCGACAGCACGCCGCTCCAGGAGAGCGATCGCCGCCTGGTCCGGCCCACGGCGGACGGCGCCTTCCGGTACGTGTTCCTGAAGCCCGACGACGTGCCGACCTACGTCGAGTACGGCGCCGCCGACCTCGGGGTCTCCGGCCGCGACACGCTCCTCGAGCGCCGCCACGATCTCTACACGCCGCTCGATCTCGGGATCGGCCGCTGCCGCCTCGTCGTGGCCGGGCCGGAGGGGACGCCGATCCCCGACCTGCCGCGCGTCGCCACGAAGTACCCGCGGATCGCCGGGGATCACTTCGCGAGCAAGGGCGTGGTGGCCGAGATCATCCCCGTCCACGGCTCCGTGGAGCTCGCGCCGCTCGTCGGCCTCTCCCACCTGATCGTCGATATCGTCGAGACGGGCGCCACGCTGCGCGAAAATCGCCTCGAGGTGCTCGAGACGGTCACCGAGGTGAGCACCCTTCTCATCGCGAACCGCGCGTCGTACAAGCTGCGGAGCGACGCCGTGCGCCCGCTGGTCGAGCGCCTGCGGGCGGCGACGGCCGGCGCGGGGCGGTGACCGCCGCGGGCGCGCCCGCCGCCGCCGCTCGCGGGCGAGGATGAGCCCGCCGCCCACCCGAGACACGAGAGAGAGGAGGCCCAGCTGCTACCGCACTTCGCCGCGCTCCCGGCCGACATCGACGCGTGGGTGGGCGGGGGGACCAGCATCGTCGCCGGCGTGCACCGCGATCCCCCGGGGGCCCTCCGCCTCGACGCCGTCGCCCAGGCCGAGGTCGGGCTGCGGCTCGCGAGCGAGTCGCTGTATTTCCGGCTCGATCTCGACGTGCAGGCCGCCTCGGCGCCGCTCGGCCTGCCGGCGTTCGGCCTGCCGGCGTTCGTTTACCCCGAGTGGTCGCTGCCCGCGCCGGAGCTCAAGATCGGCCCGCCCGAGTGGGCGATGCTCCAGATCGGCCGCGAGGACTACCACCTCCGGCTGGGCATCGTCTCGCACGCGATTGGCATCGAGGACTGGGACAGCTGGACCAACTACTTCCCGACCTTCTCGACGATGATCAGCACGGTCCCCGGCCGGATGCTCGGCGTCGAGCCCGGGCTCGTCCTCGGCGAGGGATACGAGATCAACGTCTTCGGCGGCTTCGATCTCGACGTCGACGCGCCGACGTTCGGCGCCGGCCTGACGACGATGCAGGCGCTCTGGTCGACCTGGTCGGGCGTGGCGTTCTATCCGACGATCGATTTCTACTCGGCGGTCGTGGCCCTGGAGCTCTACCCGGCCGAGGCGCTGTCGGTGTCGATCGACGGCAGCGTCGGGCTGGTCGGCGCGGCGGACGAGGCCGGAGCGATCGAGCTCAAGCCGTGGGTTGGCGGCGAGGTCATCGCCAATGTCCTTCCGACGTTGCCAATCCATCCGCTCTTCCGAGTCCAGGCTCTCCACGAGCGCGAGGGCGCGCTCTCTGCGTTCCTGTTCGCGCCCCAGCCGAGCGTCTCCGCGAGCGCCGGGCTCACCTTCACGCCGTTCGACGAGCTGAAGATCAGCCTCGAAGGCAAGGCCTCCAAGGTCGAGGACGACATCCTGCCCGGCCTGTTCGCCCTCGTGGCCCTCCGCCGGCCCGAGCCGCCCCCGTACGCCGCCAAGTGACGAGAAGACGGCGGCGGCGCGACGGCGCGGGACGCCATCGCTGTCAGCGCTCGTCGCCGCGCGCCTGACAGCGACGGAGGCAGACGGCGTCGAGCGCCGCGGCGTCGCACTTTTCCATCGATGCGGCGGCCGGCGCGAAACACTCGAAACGGAGCGAGCGCGCAACCACGCCACCACGTAACCAAGTAACCACGCGACCGACGCGCGCGACGCTGTTTTTCGCGCCTTGCGGGGCTCGCCCTTGTGATAGGGTTGCGGCCCCTCTCATGAAAATCCACGAGTATCAAGGCAAGCAGCTCTTCGCCCGCTACGGGGTGCCGGTACCGAAAGGGGAGCCCGCTTTCCAGGCGAGCGAGGTGGCGCCGATCGCCGACCGGCTGATCGCGCAGACGGGCAACCCGGTCGTCGTCGTGAAGGCGCAGATCCACGCGGGCGGCCGCGGCAAGGGCGGCGGCGTGAAGGTCGCGAAGGGCGGCAGCGCCGAAGCGACCGCCCTCGCCGAGAAGATCCTCGGCATGCAGCTCGTCACCAAGCAGACGGGCCCCGAGGGGCAGAAGGTCCGCCGGCTCTACATCGAGCAGGGCCTCGACATCGCGCGCGAGCTCTACTTCGCGATGCTGGTCGATCGCGAGCGCCGCCGCATCGCGGTGATCGCCTCGACCGAGGGCGGCATGGACATCGAGGAGGTGGCCCACAGCACGCCGGAGAAGATCTTCAAGCTCTTCATCGATCCGGTGCTCGGCCTCGCCCCGTACCAGGGGCGGCAGCTCGCGATCGCGCTCGGGCTCACCGCGAAGGAGACGCAGCGCCAGTTCCTCAAGCTCGTGGCGTCGCTCTACGCGTGCTTCACCGCGGAGGACTGCTCGCTGCTCGAGATCAACCCGCTCGTCGTGACCGGCGCGGGCGACGTCTTCGCGCTCGACGCGAAGGTGAGCTTCGACGACAACGCCGAGTATCGGCACCCCGAGTGGAACGCGATGCGCGACGTCGACGAGGAGGACCCGGTCGAGCTCCAGGCGAAGCGGTCCGGGCTGTCCTACGTGTCGCTCGACGGCGACATCGGCTGCCTCGTGAACGGCGCCGGGCTCGCGATGGCGACGATGGATATCATCCTCCATTACGGCGGCAGGCCGGCGAACTTCCTCGACGTCGGCGGCGGCGCCTCGCAGGAGCAGGTCAAGACCGCGTTCCAGATCATCCTCAAGAGCGAGCGGGTCCGCGGCATCTTCGTGAACATCTTCGGCGGCATCATGCGCTGCGACGTCGTCGCGGCCGGGGTCATCGCCGCGGCGAAGGAGCTCGGGCTCAAGGTGCCTCTCGTGGTCCGCCTCGAGGGGACCAACGTCGAGGCCGGCCGCAAGCTGCTCGACGAGAGCGGCCTGACCATCCAGTCGGCGAGCTCCATGGCCGACGGCGCGCAGAAGATCGTCGCCGCCACGCGCGGCAAGGCCCAGAGCGGCGCCTAGGGCGCCCGCGAGCACCGAGCCCCGAACCCAGTTGAGCAGCGAGCGTCCGGCGATTGCCGAGCTCCTGTCCACGTTGAAGGTAGAGTAATCAAGCGATGAGCATCCTCGTCAACAAGGACACGCGGGTCGTCTTCCAGGGCATCACGGGCGCCTACGGGTCGCAGCACGCCCGCGCCTGCATCGAGTACGGGACCAAGGTCGTCGCCGGCGTGACGCCCGGTCGCGGCGGCCAGCGCTTCGAGGACAAGGTGCCGATCTTCGACACGGTCGAGCAGGCCGTGCGCAACGAGGGCGCCGACGTCTCGTGCATCTTCGTGCCGCCGGTCGGCGCCGCGGACGCGATCACCGAGGCCGTGGACGCGGGCTGCAAGCTCGTCATCTGCATCACCGACGGCGTGCCGGTGCTCGACATGGTGCGGGTGCGTCGCTTCCTCGAGGGGAAGCCGGCGCGCCTCATCGGGCCGAACTGTCCGGGGGTGATCACGCCGGGCGAGTGCAAGATCGGGATCATGCCGGGCCACATCCACAAGAAGGGGAACATCGGCGTGCTCTCCCGCTCGGGGACGCTGACCTACGAGGCGGTCGGCCAGCTGAGCGCGCTCGGCATCGGCCAGTCGAGCTGCGTGGGTATCGGCGGCGATCCGGTGGGCGGCATGGACTTCATCGACGTGCTCGAGCTCTTCAACCAGGATCCCGAGACGCACGGGGTCGTGCTGATCGGCGAGATCGGCGGCACGGCGGAGCAGCGGGCCGCGGCGTGGATCAAGAAGAACATGAAGAAGCCGGTGGCCGCGTTCATCGCCGGCCGCGCGGCGCCTCCGGGCAAGCGCATGGGCCACGCCGGCGCGATCATCGCGGGCGGCGAGGGCACCGCGGCCGAGAAGATCGCGGCGCTCGAGGCGGCGGGGGCCAAGGTGGCCGCCACGCCGGCCGAGATGGGCGTCGCGATGCAGGCGGCGCTGGCGGCAGCGCGCTGATGCCCGGCCCCCTCGCCGGGGGCCCTACGCTTATAAGTTATTTGAGGTTGATCCGGTCGCGGCGGCTCACTCGAGCGGGATCGTCCGCCGCTCGGCCGAGCTCCGCATCGCGGCCTCGATGATGCGGATCACGTCGCGCGCCTCCTCGGCGCGCACCGGCGGCGGGGCGCCGTCGAGGATCGCGTCCGCGATCCCTTCGTAATAGGCCTCGTAGGCGCCGGGCAGGCTCTCGATCGCGCGGCGCTCGCCGGTCGCCGTGACCAGCGTGCCGAACCAGCGCGGGTCCTCCCGGCCCCACTCCGGCATGCCGGGGCGCTTGCCCGCCTTGAGGGCATCCTCCTGGCCGTCGATGCCGTACTTGAGGAAGCTCCCGCCGTCGCCGTGGACCGCGAAGCGCGGGCCCGGCTCGCACGCCAGCGTCGAGGAGCGCACGATCACCCGGCGCCTGCCGTAGTCGAGCGTGAGGTGGAAATAGTCGACGGTGCGCGCCTCGGGCCGCTGCGCCAGGAGGTCGGCGGTGACGGCGCGCGGCGGGCCGAAGAGCACCAGGGCCTGATCGATCAGGTGCGCGCCGAGGTCGTACAGGATGCCCGAGCCCGGGGCCGCCTCCTCCCGCCAGCCTTGCTTGATGGCAGGGCGGAACCGGTCGAAGTGCGCCTCGTACGAGGCCACCTCGCCGAGCAGGCCCTGCTCGATGCAGTGGCGCACGGTGCGGAAGTCCGCGTCCCAGCGGCGGTTCTGGAACACCGAGAGGAGCCGGCCGCGGCGGGCGGCCAGCGCGATGAGCTCGTCCGCCTCGGCGCTCGTGATCGTGAACGGCTTGTCGACGACCACGTGCTTGCCCGCCTCGAGCGCCGCGCGCGCGAGCGGGACATGGGTCTCGTTGGGCGAGGCGATGACCACGAGGTCGATCCCAGGCTCGGCGATCAGCACCTCGGGCGTCGGATGCACGGCGACCCCCGAGTGGTCGGTCATGACCTGGCCCTCCCGTCGGGTCGCGATGGCGGCGAGGCGCAGCCGCGGGATGGCCCGGATCAGCGGGGCGTGAAAGACGGCGCCGGCGAGGCCGTAGCCGACGAGGCCGACATAGACGCGCTGGGACATGGCTGGGCGAGCTCGCCGCGGACGCTAGCCCGAAGAGCCACTGGGGGGAAGCCCGACGGCGCAGGTGGCCGCGGCGCGCCGGAGGAGGCGCGCGACGGCGCTGGCGGGCCGCCAGGGGCGTCCGCACCCCCTCGCGACCGCGACGGGCGAACCGCCAGGCGCGTCCGCAACCCTCGCGATCGCGACGGGCGAACCGCCCAGCACATCCGCAACCCTCGAGATCGCGCCAGGCGAACCGCCACGAGCGTCCACAGCGCTCGCGGTTCCGTGTGTCGCACCGCCAAAGGCCCCTTCGACGCTCACGATCTCACCGCAGAGTCCCGGCGCGACCGACGATCGCGGGAGAGGTGGTCACCGCGCCTCCGATGTCGTCGCCCCTGCCCCTCATCGCCGCGACGTGAGAGCGTTCACGGAGACGCGGCAGCGCTCTTTGCGATAACCTCCTTCGCTTGGAGGCTTTGATGTACGCCAAGCGCGTCGTTTCTGCGGTCGCCCTGACCGCCCTGATCGCCGGCAGCTCCCTCGCGGCCGGCTGCAAGAGCAGCGCCGAGGCCAGCGTGACCGAGGAGTCGGTCGAGGCGGCCCCGGTCGCCCTCGAAGAGCCGCTCACCGAGGAGCACGACGGCGGCTCGGTCGGCTGGGAGATCGCGCCCGACGGCGCCGTGCGGGCCATCGTGAAGGCGCCCGACGGCAAGCCCATCGACAAGGACGTGAGCGGCACGCTCACCTGGAAAGGGCCGAACGGCGAGGAGAAGATCCCGCTCGCGCTCGACGCGAAGACAGGGCTCCTCGTCGCGGCCGGGCCCAAGCTCGAGGCCGACCTCACTCCGGTGAAGTACGACATCGTCGTCGCCGGGAAGCCGTGGATTGGCACGCTCCACGTGCCCGCAGGGGGCACGAGGGTCATCGTCGAGGGCGCGCGAAGGGCCGAGAAGAGGCCCGTCCCCGCGGGCAAGACGGGCCCGAACGGCGGGATCATCCAGGTGGTCGGCGACGACACGATCGAGGTGGTCGCGGACAAGGCCTCCGGTCAGGTGCGGGTGTACGTCCTCGACGCGAACCTCAAGCCCATCCCTGTCGGCGACCGCAAGATCAAGCTCGGCTTCGTGGGCTCGAGCTCCGAGGTCGTCGTGCTGACCCCCGGCCCGGGCGGCCTCTACGTCGTCGGCACGGTCGCCGCCAAGGTGAACCCCGTGAAGCTCACCGTCGTCGTGGCGCACCCGACCCACGCCGACGTGGTGCTCGTCGGCTACCGCCCCGGCGTGCACGTCGTGGTCGGCCCGGCCGCGCCGGCCCTGAACGTGATCGTGGCGACGACGTGGAACGTGGGCGTGAAGGTCAATGCGGCCCCAGGCGTGGTGGTGGTCCACGATGACGACGACGACGACGACGACGGGCGAGCGGTCCACATCCACGTGCACGGCAAGCACAAGCACAAGCACCACAAGCACCACCCCCACCACCGCCACTAGGGCCCTCGCGCAGCGCTGGGCGGCCTACCTCTCCGCCGAGGTCGACGCCGCCTCGCTCGCCGTCTTCCGCGTCGCCTATGGCGGCCTGATCGCGTGGGAGGTCGTCCGGTACGTCCTCCACGATCGGATCTACCGCTATTACATCGAGCCCGGCTTCTACTTCAGCTTCGTCCCCTTCATCCGCCCCTGGGGCGGGACGGGGATGTACTGGCACTTCGCCGCCGTCTTCGTCCTCTCGCTCCTCTGCGCCGCCGGGCTCTTCTACCGCGTGAGCGCCGCGCTCCTCTGCGCCGCGCTCACGTATGTCTTCCTCCTCGACAAGGCCCAGTACCTCAACCACCTCTATCTCCTCTGCCTCCTCGGCCTGCTGCTCGCCGTCGCCCCGGCGCACCGCGCCCTCTCGCTCGATCGCCTCCGCGCGCGCCGCGCCTCGCCGGCCGGCGCGCCCGCCGAGACGGCGCCGCGCCTCTACCTGTTCGCCCTCAAGGCCCAGATCGCGATCGTCTACTTCTACGGCGGCGTCGCGAAGCTGAACGGCGACTGGCTCCGTGGACAGCCGCTCACGATGTGGCTCGCCGAGCACCGCGGCGCGCCCCTCGTCGGGCCGCTCCTCGCCGCGCCGGCCGCGGGGCTCGCGCTCTCGTGGGCAGGGCTGCTCATCGACCTCTCGATGGGTTTTCTGCTCTTCTCTCGACGAACCTTCCCGATCGGCGCGGCGCTCGCCGTGGTCTTCAACCTCTCCAACGCTCTCCTGTTCAAGATCGGGATCTTCCCGTATGCGATGATCGCCTCGCTCGCGCTCTTCGCCGATCCCTCGTGGCCGAGGCGGCGTCTGCCGTTCCTCTTCCGGTTCCGGCGCGCGGGCCGCCCGGGCGGCGGCGCCGAGGTCCCCTCGCCCGCGGCGGGGCGGCGGCGCGGCCTGCCGCTCGCGCTGCTCCACGGGTACCTCCTGGTCCACCTCGCGGTGCCGCTCCGCCACTGGGCCTATCCGGGCGACGTCGCCTGGAACGAGGCCGGACACCGGTTCTCGTGGCGGATGAAGCTGCGCGACAAGAACGTGAGCGAGCTCGACATCCGCGTGCTGGATCCGAGGACCGGCGTGCGCGAGTCGCTCGACCTCGAGGCGTGGCTCACCGACCGCCAGCTCGGGGAGATGAGCACGCGGCCCGACATGATCGTCGATTTCGCGCACCACGTGGCCGACCGCTGGCGGGAGGACTTCGGGGTGAGGCCGATCGTCACGGCGAGGGTCGTCGCTTCGCTGAACGGAGGGCCGTACCGCGACCTCGTCGACCCGACGCTGGACCTGGCGTCGCAGCCGAGAGGGCTCTTCGCCGTCGTGCAGCCACCGTAGCACCGCAGCAATCCGGCCACGGATCACGGTGTTCGGGCGAGCCGGGCAAACCGGGACGGCACGCAGCGCGCACCCAGGGATCATCCCGCGCGGGCCCGAGAGCGTTTTGGACGGCGAGCGCCACGCCCTGGCGTCCCCGACGTTTCGCTTCCGCGGCGCACGACGACGAATCGACGCCAGGGGAGATGCGGATCCGCCACGCCGGACTCATGCTGTTCCCAGCATATGATGAGCATGGTTGGACAATATGAGGCCGCGCGGGCAACGCGCAGTCCGAGGCATAATCCAGCGCCCCGCACGGACAAGGAGCGCCCGCGCCGTATGTCCGCAGCGGCGCTACGAGGGCGCATCCGCACGGCGGGATGCGCCTTGGATTAGCAGAGCACAGCGACCACGAGCATCTCCCCACAGCAGCGCTCTGGCCGCGAGCCAGCGAGCGCGCGGCGCGTCGAGCCGACGTCGTCGGTCGTCCGAGCAGAGCCGTGCGCGCCGACGAGAGGCGAGCGACGCTCGCGCTCGCAGAGCGCGCCGACTCACGACCCACCTCACGCGCGCTCGTCTCGATCCCGAGAACTTTGCGCAATCGAGCGCACACCCTCGCGCGACCAGGCGCCCGCGCAGCGACGACGTCATCAATGCCTGCATGCCCGCCTCGAGCAGCGAAACTCCTGTTCGTCACGCCCAAAGAATGCAGACGACGGCGCGACGACATGAACTTTCGGTGGGAGCATCGGTGTCACCGCGGATCCATGAATACCCTATTAGCGGCCGCCAGCTCGAACATGTCGAGTCACGCAGGCGCGTCGTGCGCAGGCAGGGGCAGGCACACCGCATGCACAATCCCGAGGCCAGATGCCCTTGGACCAGGCGGTCCGATCACGGGGCGTCGTAGGAGGAAGCATGCGTTCGATTTGCGTTGGAGCGTCGATTCTGATGGTGGCGGCGGCGATGACCGGATGCGCGATGGAGTCAGCCGACGTGGCTGGTGACGAGATGAGCGAGGATATCGAGATGGTCGATTCGAGCGTCGACGCGCTCGAGGCGGGGGAGGACCCCGGCGAAACGTCAGCCTCGGGCAATGAGCGCTTCGGAGTGGGTCCCGGCATCGGCGTCGGCGTGGGGCAGTACGGGCAGTTTCCGCCCGTGAAGAAGCACCTGCCGCCGAGCAAGTTCTGCCCGTCCCAGTACTCGCAGGGCGGTCGATCGGAGGGCGCTCCTCGGGAGCTGAGCATGGCGGCCGGCCCTGGGGTGGGCCCGCAGACGCCTTCCGAGTTCGGGGTCGGCGTGGGTCCCGGCATCGGCGTCGGCGTGGGGCAGTACGGGCAGTTCCCGCCGGCGAAGAAGATGATCCCGCCGAGCAAGTTCTGCCCGTCCCAGTACCCGACTTCGCCGCCCTACCCGCAGAAGTAGGCCGAGACAGCCACGGGGCCACGTTCGACCGGTGATGCTGGCGGCGCGGCGCGGCCCAGCGGCGCTCCTCATGGCAAACGGGCCTCATCGAGGCCAGCACGCCTGCTCGCCCTGATCGCACAGAACAGCGATCGCCCGTCACTCCCCCGGGCGGCGCCGTCCCTGCGATCAGGGCGCAGCCGGCGGCTACGGGAGCAACACGGAGCCGGGGTACACGACGCCCGTCAAGTGGTCCTCGACCGAGATGGGCACCCAGCCACGCAGGCCGGAGACCACCCGGGCGAGATGGAACCTGTCGGTGATGGGGATGCCGTTCAAGCTGACGATGTAGTCACGCGGGTCCGCGTGGAAATAACCCATGGTCGTCGACCACATCCGCAGCAACGGGCTGCCGGCGTAAATGACATCGATCCGCGCGCCAGGGCGAGGGAAGGCGCTTGGTATGAAGTTCGCTCCCAGAGCAGGAATGTATTGGTAGGCCGGAGCGGGTACGAAGCTCTGAGCAGACGCCGTCTCCACGGCGAGGAGAGGGCATGTTGCCAGCCCCAAAACGGTCAGGAATCTCGCGAGACTCTTCATGATCAAACCCTCCTATCTTGGAAATGGCGATGAGAGGCTGCGCAAGGCAGACCTCACGACGGCTCGATGACCGGCTCGCATGCGGGTCCAGATCCGGCCCGGTCGAGCAGCCGCACAGGGTCCATGCGGCCGTGACCGCCGGCGTCAACTCCGCTGCGAACGGAGAGGCTTCAGCGCTCCGGGGGCAGGCGAACGGATCGAGTCCGCCACTGTCTGGAGAGCCAACCCCTCCTGGAAAGCGACGCAATCACAACAAATCATCCATGCACCGAAGGTCCCCCTCGGCCGAGGAACATGTGTCGAGAGCCGCGCGAGCAGCTCGACAGGCGTCATGAGGAAGCATGTCTGACGCGCCCTCGGCACAGGGACACCGGCGCGCGCTCACCTCCTCTCTCCTCTCTCGTCGGAAGGAGCTCGGCCCCGGGCTCGTTTGCGGGAGGGATTGGCGCTCGATCCGGCGCGAGGTGTCCCGCGCCCCACGATCCGCGGGACCTCGACCGCAAGGAAGTCCGCGAGCGCGCGCACCGCCGGGAGCTCGCCGCGGCGCGAGGGCAGCAGCATCGTCACGCGGTGATCGCCGACCTGCCACTCGGGCAGCACGCGCCGCAGCTCCCCGCGCGCGCGCTCGTCACGGCACGAGTACTCGGGCAGCGCGGCGATGCCGAGGCCCGCCACGGCCGCGCCCAGGAGCGTCACGGAGTCGTCGGTGCGCAGGCGCGGCACGAACGGGATCTCCTCGGTCGCCTCGCGGGAGCGCAACCGCCAGACCGCGCGTGAGCTCGGCCCGCCGAGCAGCAGCCCGGGATGCGCGCGGAGCTCGCCCGGCGTCGCGGGCGCGCCGCGCGCGTCGAGGTAGCGCGGCGCGGCCATGAGCACCCACGGCGTCGGCGAGAGCAGCCGCTGCACGAGCCCGGTGTCGGGCAGCGGGCCGCCATAGCCGCGGAGCGCGAGATCGAAGCGCTCCTCGACCAGATCCACGAGGCGATTCGTCGCGTGGAGGAACACGTCCACCTTCGGATGACGCACCATGAAGCGCGGCAAGAGCGGCGCGACGAGGTGCTTGCTCATGCCGATCGAGCAGGTGAGCCGGATCATCCCGCTGGGCTCCGCGACGCGGCGGCGCGCCACGCTCTCGACGGCGTCCGCCGCGACGCGCATCGCGCGCGCGTGCTCGAGCACCTCTTCGCCCACGTCGGTGATGATGAACTTGCGCGAGGTGCGCTGGACGAGCCGCACCCCCAGCCGCTCCTCGAGGAGCTGGAGGCGCCGGCTCAGGCTGGACTTGGGCACGCCGAGCGCGCGCCCCGCCGCCGAAAGCCCGCCGTGCTCCGCGATGCGCGCGAACAGCGCGAGGTCGTCCCATTCGTCCATCGGCCGGACGATCGTACCACCTGGTGGACGATACGTTCAAATGGAGGCCTCTACCGGCCAGATCGTCCACGTAGCAGGATGGTCGCATGAACGATCCTTCCCTGCTCGACGCCTACCTCGCGCGCATCGGCTACGACGGCCCCCGCGCGCCGACGCTCGATACGCTGCGCGCAATCCACGCCCTGCATCCGCGCGCGATCCCGTTCGAGAACCTCGACCCGTGGTCGGGGCGGCGCGTCGACCTCTCCCCCGCGGCGCTCGAGCGCAAGCTCGTGCGCGGCCGCCGCGGCGGGTACTGCTACGAGCAGAACGGGCTGCTCGCGCACGCGCTGCGCGCGCTCGGGTTCGAGGTGCGCGGGCTCGCGGCGCGCGTGCGGTGGAACGTGCCCGAGGGCGAGACCAGGCCGCGCAGCCACATGCTGCTACGCGTCGATCTGGCGGAGGGGACGTACCTCGCCGACGTCGGGTTCGGGGTGCTCGCGCCGGTCGCGCCGCTCAGGCTGGTGCACGACGTCGAGCAGGAGACGCCGCTCGAGACCTTCCGGTTGCGCGGAGAGGACGGCGGTCAGGCGCTCGAGGTGAAGTCGGGGGAGGCCTGGCGCGCGCTCTACTGGTTCGATCTGACCGAGCAGCTCCCCGCCGACTACGACCTGTTCAACTGGTGGGTCTCGACGCACCCCGAGTCGCTCTTCGTGCGGAGCCTGGTCGTGGCGCGCCCGACCGCCCAAGGGCGCGTCACGCTGTTCGATCGCGAGCTCACGTACCGGCGCCGCGACGGAGGCGTCGAGCAGCGCACGCTCGCGAGCGCGGGCGCGCTGCGCGAGGTGCTCGAGGGGGAGTTCGGGCTCGACCTTTCAGGCCTGGACGGGATTCAAGGGGCCTTGCGCCGACTCGCGTCGCCCGGGTGAAGCGAGAGGGAGAGAGGAGAGATTTAACGCAAAGGCGCAAAGGTGCAAAGGCGCAAGAAGAGACAGAGCGAAAGTGAGGAGCGCTCAATCCTCTCCTCTCTTTCTTGCGCCTTGGCGCCCCCGAGCCGCGCCACCCTTCTCGTGGCGGAGGAAGCTGCGCGACAAGGACGTGAGCGAGCTCGACGTCCGTGTGCTGGATCCGAGGACCGGCGTGCGCGGGTCGCTCGACCTCGAGGCGTGGCTCACCGAACGCCAGCTCGGGGAGATGAGCACGCGCCCCGACATGGTCGTCGTCCAGGTGAGCCGAGCGCCGGAGCTCGACCTGCCCGGCGCACAAAATGCGCTGGACGCGAGAGCGTGACCCGGCGCACATCGAGCCTTCATCACGTGCGTTCTTCGCGCGATCCCGACGAAGACTGTTCTATATTCATGCTCTCGGCTCGTGATCGACCAGACAAAACAGAGTGTCAGGACCATCACGAGACCGAGCACATGCACGTATGGGCACCACAGCGTCGATCGATTTGCCAGGATATGTTGTCGAGCAGCTGATCCACGAAGGCAGCAAGACCCATGTGTACCGCGGCCGCCGCGCCGCGGATCAGCGGCCGGTGGTCATCAAGACGTTGAAGGGTGAGCACCCGAGCGTCCGCGATCTCGCCCTGTTGCGGCACGAGTTCGGTCTGCTCCGCGATCTGGACCTCGATGCCGTGGTGCGGGTGTGCGCGCTCGAGCGGACCCGCGGCGGCCTCGCCCTCGTCACGGAGGCGGTCGAGGGCACGACCCTGAGGGCGATCCTCCACGATCGCCGGCTGGATCTGCGCACGGCGCTGGCGCTCTCGGTCGCCATCGCCGACGCCATCGGCGCGGTGCACCGCTGTCACGTCACGCACAAGGACATCAATCCCAGGAACATCATCATCGACTCGGACCTACGCCGAGCCACGCTCATCGATTTCGGCGCCGCGTCGCGGCTCCAGCAGGAATTCCAGCAGCCGACCTCGGCCTCCACCCTGCAAGGGACGCTCGCGTACATATCGCCCGAGCAGACCGGACGCATGAACAGGGGCATCGACTACCGCGCGGATCTCTACTCGTTCGGTGTCACCCTGTACGAGATGCTGACCGGCGCACTGCCGTTCTCGGACGCCGATCCCATGGACCTAATCTACAGCCACATCGCGCGACCGCCCGTGCCGCCGCACGAGCGCCGCGGGGACGTGCCTCGGCCGGTGTCCGAGATCGTCATGAAGCTCCTCGCCAAGGCCCCCGAGGACCGGTACCAGAGCGCGTACGGCGTCAAGGCCGACCTCGCGGAGTGCCTGCGCTCCCTCGAGCAGACGGGCCGGGTGCATCCCTTCTCGATCGGGCGGAGCGATCGCAGCTACGAGCTGCGCGTCCCGCAGAAGATCTACGGCCGGGACGTGGAGCGGCACCGGCTCCTCGCTGCCTTCGAGCGGGTCCGAGGCGGCGCGGCGGAGCTCGTGCTCGTCGCCGGATATTCCGGCGTCGGCAAGAGCGCGCTGGTCCACGAGACCTACAAAGCGATCGCCAGGGTCGGGGGGCACTTCGCGCACGGGAAATTCGACCAGCTGAACCGCGGCGTGCCCTGCGCCTCGATCGTCCAGGCGTTCAGGGGCCTCGTGCAGCAGATCCTCTCCGAGCGGACGGAGGCGCTGTCCCGCTGGAGAGCAGAGCTCGGCGCGGCGCTCGGCGCGAGCGCCGGGGTCCTGGTCGAGCTCATCCCCGAGCTCGCGCTCATCATCGGCGAGGCGCCCCCGGTCGCGGCGCTCGGCCCCTCCGAGTCGCAGAACCGCTTCGACATGGTTTTCCGGAGCCTCCTCGGCGTGCTCGCCGCCCCGTCACACCCGCTGGTCCTGTTCCTCGACGACCTGCAATGGGCGGATCCGGCGTCGCTCCGGCTGCTGCGGCTCCTGCTCACCGACCCCGACACGAGCCACCTCCTGGTCGTCGGGGCGTACCGCGACAACGAGGTGAGCCCGGCGCACCCGCTCATCATCACCCTCGACGCCGTCCGCGCTGCGGACGCGGCGGTGACGGACATCCCCCTCGCGCCGCTCTCGCCGGAGGACGTGACGGCGCTCGTCTCGGACACCCTGGGCTGCGCGGCGCAGGACGTCGCGCAGCTCGCCAAGCTCATTCACGGGAAGACGCAGGGCAACCCGTTCTTCATCGGGCAGTTTCTGCGGATGTTGAGCGACGACGGGCTCCTCCGCTGCGAGCCGGAGACCGGCAGATGGACCTGGAGCCTCGCGGCCATCGAGTCGCAGGCCGTGACGGACAACGTCGTCGATTTCATGATCGCCAAGCTGCAGAGGCTCTCGCCGCCCACCCAGCGCGCCCTGAAGCTCGCGGCGTGCATCGGGCACAGGTTCGACCTGCGCACGCTCGCGACGATCTCCGAGCAGACCGCCGCGCAGGTGGCGCAGGACCTGTGGGAGGCCATGCAGGAAGGGGTCCTGCTCCCCATCGACACAGACTACCGGCTCGTCCAGCCGGGAGAGCCATCCCAGGGCGATCCCGCGAGCGAGGCGTCGCTGGCCGTCTCCTACCGGTTCTTGCACGATCGCGTCCAGCAGGCGGCGTACGCCTTCATCGCGGACAAGCACAAGCGCGCTGCCCACCTGCGCGTCGGCCGCCTGATGCTGGCCAGTCAGCACGGCGAGCCGCCGGAAGAGCAGCTCTTCGACGTCGTGAACCACCTGAACTACGGCGCCCCCCTCGTCTCCGATCCCGGCGAGCGCGAGCTGCTCGGGCGCCTGAACCTGCGCGCCGGGAGGAAGGCCAAGAGCGCGACCGCCTATGGGGCCGCGGCGGAGTACTTCAGCGCCGGACGGAGCGCGCTCGGAGAAGGCGGCGCCTCCGAGGATCGCGCGCTGCGCTGGGCGCTCACGCTGGAGGCGGCCGAGTGCGAGTACCTGTGCGGCCGCTTCGCCGAGGCAGAGGCGCTGTTCCAGCGCCTGCTCGACACGGCTCGGTCCAACCTCGATCGGGCGCGGGTCCAGAGCCTGCGGATGAAGCTCTATCAGGTCGCCGGCCGCTACGACGAGGGCGTCACGGTGGGACAGGAGGCGCTGCGCCTGTTCGGCGTCGAGATCCCCGGGGCGAGCGAGGAGATCGGCGCCGCCGTCTCGGCCGAGATCGCGCAGATCCCCGAGAGCATGGCGGGCAGGAGCATCGAGGACATCCTGCAAGCGCCGCTGCTCGCCGATGAGCACATCCGCGCGATCATCAACCTGCTCGCCGACTGCGCCCCCTGCGCGTACATCGGTCGGCCGGGCGTGTTCCCGCTCATCGCGCTGAAGATGCTGAATCTGTCGCTGCGGCACGGCAACACCGAGGCGTCGTGCTTCGCGTACAGCGTGTACGGGCTGATGCTGGTCGCGGCGTTCGGCGATATCCCCTCGGGATTCCGCTTCTCGGAGATGTCGATCCGGCTGAACGAGAAGCTCGGGGACGTCTCGCTGCGTGGGACGTTGCTGCACCTCCACGGCGACCACATCAACTTCTGGGTCCATCACATCCGGGACGACCTGCCCATCCTGGAGAGGGCGTTCCTCGCCTGCCTCGAGGCCGGCGATCTGGTGTACGCGAGTTACCTGGCCTTCGAGACCGTCTGGCAGGTGTACGAGAAGGGCGACGCGCTGGACGAGGTCCACCGCGTCGCCGAGCGCTTCGCGTCGTTCGCGCGAAAGACAGGCAACCGCGCCGTCCTCGAGACCATCCGGCTGGAGCAGCAATTCCTGCGCAATCTAAAGGGGCTCACCGCGGACGACGTCTCGCTGAGCGAGGAGGGCTTCCCCGAGGAGGAGTACCTGGCCGCCCTCACCCGGGCGAGCTTCGGGTGCGGTATCGCCTTTTATCACATCATCCGGCTCATCCTGCTCTATTCCCACGGCCGGCCCGATGCGGCGCTCGCTGCCGCGGAGGCGGCGCGCCCGGTCCTCGGGGCCGTCATGGCGATGCCGATCGAGGCGACATACCACTTCTATCTCGCGCTCACGCTCATCGCGCTCGGCGAGCACGACGAGCGCGAGCGCGAGCGGCACGCCGAGGCGCTCTCCGCGTCGCTCAAGAAGCTCGAGCTCTGGGCGACCCAGTGCCCTGACAACTTCCGCGCGAAGCACCTCCTGGTGCTCGGCGAGATGGCGCGCGCCTCCGGCCGCGACGCCGAGGCGATGGAGGTCTACGACGACGCCATCGACGCCGCCCGTCAGAGCGAGTTCATCCAGTACGAAGCGCTCGCGTCGGAGCTGGCCGGGCTGTACTACGCCCGCAAGGGCCGGCGGCGCATCGCGGCGCTCTACCTGAACGCGGCGGTGCACGCCTACCGGCAGTGGGGGGCCGAGCGAAAGGCCGCGGCGCTGATCCGGCAGCACGGGCTCGACGCGCCCCCCGCGGATAGAGCGCCCGCGGCGGAGCGCGATCAGGCCATCTCCAGATCGAGCACCATTTCGGTGAACCACCCGCTCCTCAACAAGCTCGTCGACGTCGCGGCGGTGCTGCAGGCGACGCACGCGATCTCCAGCGAGCTCGTGCTCGGGAAGGCGCTCGATCGCGTGATGCGCGCCGTTCTCTCGAGCGCCGGCGGCCAGCGCGGCTTCCTGGTGCTCGCGCGTGAGGACCGGCTGGTCATCGAGGCGGCCATCACGATCGATCCTGAATCGATCGAGGTGGAGCTCCGGCGTCCGCTCGAGGAGTCCTCGGATCTCCCGGTCAGCGTCGTGCATTACGTGGCGCGCACGCGAGAGCTCGTCATCCTCGACGACACCGCCGCGACCCCTCGCTTCGCGGCGGATCCTTACCTCGCCGCGCGCCGGCCGAAATCGGTGATGGGCCTTCCGCTCATCCACCAGAACCGGCTCACGGGCGTGCTGTACGTGGAGAACGCGCTCGCGAGCGGCGCCTTCACCCCGGAGCAAACCGAGCTGCTCCGCCTGCTCGGCGCGCAGATCGCCGCGGCGCTCGAGAACGCGCTGCTCTACAGCCGCCTGCAGGAGATCTCCGAGGGACATCGCGCCATGAGCGACCGGCTCGAGAGCGAGGTGCAGCGGCGCACCGAGGAGCTCAGCTCGGTCAACGAACGCCTGTCACAGAAGGCGGACGAGCTGAACCAGGCCAATGAGCGGCTGCTCGAAGAGCTCCGCGAGCGCGAGCGCGCCGAGCGGGCCCGGGCGGCCCTCCAGGAGGAGATCATCGAGGTGCAGCGCCTCCGCCTCTCGGAGATGGCGACCCCCATCATCCCCATCACCGATCGCATCCTGGTCATGCCGCTCATCGGGACGATGGACGCGGCGCGCGCCGCCCAGGTGCTGGAGGCGACCCTCGCCGGCGTCCAGCGCCACAACCCGTCCGTCGTCATCATCGACATCACCGGCCTGAGGCACGTCGACGCCGGGGTCGCCGACACGCTGATCCGCACCGCCTCGGCGCTGCGGCTCCTCGGCGCGCGGGCGATCTTGACGGGGATGCAGCCGGAGGTCGCCCGCGCGCTCGTGCAGGGCGGGATCGATCTTCGCGGCATCGTCACCCGCTCGACGCTGCAGAGCGCCGTGGCCCACGCGCTCGCGCCGTCCGGCACCGGACCGGTCCACTGAGCCTGCGGCGCGCTCCGCGTCGCCCCCCGCCCGATGCGGTGCGCGCGGCCGCGCGCCCCCGCCCGGACGCTAGTACCGCGGCGACGCCTGCTTGTCCTCGCAGCGGCCCAGCACGAAGATCCCGCACACCCGCTCCTCCAGCAGGCACTCCTGCCCTTTCGGGCACTGCGACGGATCGATCACGCTCGGATCGCAGGGCCTCGCGCAGAACGGAGGCGGGCCGCGCGGGGCGTCGTAAACGCCGTTGCCGTCCCGGTCCAGGAAGATGGGGTTCGTGACCGCATACGGCGCCACCGGGTACCAGTCGGGGACCGGCGGAGACGCCGTGAAGAACCGCGAGAGCGCCTCGACCTGCGTGAACGCGAGGCTCGCCACCCGCGGCAGCTGGAGCTCGCCGAACGACACCGGCAGCGCGACCGGCGTGAGGAGGTTCTCGTCGCGCAAGCCCATCGCCACCACCACGACCCAGCCGTCCGACGCCGGCGCCGGCAGCTCGAGCCGCTCGTCGACGTCCACGATCGCCGACGGGCCCGCCGAGGGCTCGAGCACCCGGACCAGCCGGCCGCTCACGTACACCTCGACGCGATCCACCCCGAACCAGCTCGCCGTCTCGATCCGCAGATCGAGCGGCACCGTGTCGCCCTCGATCCGCGCCACCCCGCCGTACGTCGCGCCGCCCACGCCCGCGCGGACGAACGGGCCGTACGTCGCGAACGCGCTGCCCGCGCGCAGCGCGCCGGTGACACCGCCCAGCTCGATCGCCGCGGGCTGGTCGGTCGGCGCGCGGAAATAGGTGCGCGGAAACCCCGGCTCCGGCGACGCGCCGTGGCTGTCGCTGCTCCCGATCTGCGTCGGCGAGAAGCCGTGGTCGAGGTAGCGGAACAGATCGTCGACCTGGCCCGCATGGAACGTGCACGGCCGATCCGCGTCTCCCTCCGGGACCGCGCCCCCCTCGCCGACAAGGCAGAGCGCCTCGCCCTCGGCCGCGGTCCGGTCGAACCCCCAGATCGCGTCCTGCTCCTCGGGCGTCCTCGTCAGGATCCGCTTCGTGACCTGCCAGGCGAGCGCCGAACGGGCGCGCTGCTGGCACACCGCGTACCGCTCGCCGGGCAGGCACGCCGGCAGCTCCACGGGGATCCCGCCGCACGCCGCGCCGAGCGACGCCTCGTCCCGCGCGGCATCGATCCGGGACAGGCAGCGGTTGAAATCGACCACCTCCTGCACCGTGGGGGTCCGGAGCAGATCGAACCGCTTCGCGTTGAAGACCTCCATCGCGTCGAAATCGCAGCTGCCCGCCTGGAACAGCGGGTTGCTCGCCTCGAGCGTGGGGATCGTCCGGTCCAGCGTGAACGGGTCCACGCCGAGCTGGTCGATGTACCCGATGAACCCGTCGCGCGGGTGCGCCACGATCACGAGCGCGTCCTCGCCGTCCGCCGCCGTGCCGCGGACGCCGTCGATCACGCCGCCGCCCGGGCGGCAGACCCAGTCGAAGACGCCGTGATCCGGCACCGCGAGCTCGTCGTAACGCAGCGGGAAGCCGATGAAATGGCCGAGCTCGAGCGTCGAGACCTCGGCGCCGACCGCCGTCTTCAGGAGCGGCTCGAGCCCCAGCTGCCGCACCGCCGGCTCGAGATCGGTGTGCACGTCGTGATCGGTCGCCACCGCGACCTCGAGCCCCTCGACGACCGCCGAGGTCACCCGCGCCTCGAGCGGCATGCCGCTGTCGAAGCTCGGGCGCTGGTGCAGGTGCATGTCGATCGACATCCAGCCCGTCGAGTCGACCTCGCGCGGCACGACCGCCTCGATCCGCCGCAGCTCCCCGGCGCGCACCTCGAGGTCCGGGACCTCGAACCGGCCGAACTCGGGCCCGCGCGTGACGAGCACGCGGTAGCGGCCCGGCTCGATCTCGACCGAGCCCTCGCCCGTCGCCGAGCGCTCGATCTGCCGGACGCCGCTGCCGAGGCGGCCGTGGCCGAGGTAGACCCGCCGCGTCCCGTCGCCCTCGCGCGGCCGCCCCGCGGCGTCGAGCGCGACGAACGTCAGCTTGGCCGGCGAGAGCCGGCCGCCCTCGTCGACGACCCGGTACGCGATCCGCGCGGGGCTCGGCAGCTCCGCCGCGACAGTCACCGTGGCCCCGGCGCCGAGCGCCACGCGGATCGGCGCGGACACCGCCGCGCCGCCCGGGCTCTCCGCGACGAGCAGGTAGCCGCCGGGCTCGAGCCGCGCGCGGAAATCGCCGTCCTCCACCGGATCGAGCCCGAGGTCGGCGTCGATGGAGCTGACGAGCCCCACGTCGCCCGAGCGCGCGAGGCTCGCCTCGACGAGCGCGTCGACGCTCGCGAAGCGCGCGGCCGGGTCGGGGTCGCGGAAGACGTGGACGCGCGCGTTCGGCACGGGCTCGCCGGTCGACCGCCAGAGGACCGCGCCCTCGAGCGCGCCCGTCGGCGCACCGCGGGCGCCGTACACCACCTCGGCGACGCTCGCGATGTCGCCCTCGCCCACGGCGAAGTAGCGCTCGTAGGTGAACGACCGCTTGTGGTCGCACGCCTCGTCGTCGTCGGCCGCGGCGAGGCAGCTCTTGCCGGCGCTCAGGAAGGCGGTGGCCGCGCTCGTGAAGACGGGGACGTTGACCGTGGAGGGCGGGTCGCCCGGGCGCGCCTTGGTGAAGTAGCCGTAGCTGACGTCGCCGCCCGCCGCGGCCACGAAGTCGAAGCCGAGCGGCCGCTGGAACGTGTCCCGGCCGGAGAAGAGCGCGTCGAACACCGCCTTCTCCTCGTCGAACCCGATGCCGGGGCCGAAGATGTCGTTCTGGTTGCCGAAGAAGACGAAATCGCCGGCGACGATGCCGCCCTTCCGCTCGGGATCCTCGTCGCGGACGTCGCCGAGGATGCCCCGGAAGATGTCGGACGGCCCCGCGTAGTTGTCGAGCGAGAGCGGCTCGCCGCAGGCGCACGTGGGGCAGCCGTCCTCGCCCGCCGCGAGGCCGTCCTCGCACTCGAGCGCGCAGGCGCCGACGCTCGGGCACCCCACCGCCCTGTCGGGCAGCAGCAGCGTCGTGCGGATCGTGACGAACCGCTCGCCCGGGCGAAGGATGTAGTCGGTGCGGAAGCGCATCTCCGGCTTCAGGCCGTCGAACAGCAGGCCGAGCAGGTCCTCCTGGGTCTTCAGCACGCCGAGCGCGTGGAAGAGGAACCCGCCGTCGCCCTCGACGCGGACGATCGCCTCGTGCCCGTCGGAGCCGTCCTTCGCCACGAAGACCTCGGTGGCGCCCGGATCCGGCACGAGCAGGTTGGCCACCGGGAACGACTCGGCGAAGCGGTCGCGCCCCGACGCGCTCGCGAAGCGCGGATCGGGGCGGCGCAGGTCGGCGTCGACCAGCGAGCCGCCGTAGACCCCCGGCCCCGGCGAGTGGCGCGCCCCGAGGATCGCGACCCGGATCTCGTCGTTTTCCAGAAGGAAATCGCCGACATCGGCCATCGCCACCGGCCCGCCGACGAGCTCGAACCGGTTCTCGATCGGCTTGGCGCGCAGGAGGTTCGGCGCGTCGCAGCCGGCCAGGGCGAGCAGGCCGGCGAGGCCGAGGGCGGAGCGCGGCGCGAGCAGGACGGGGACGGAGCGGCGGGTTCGCATGGCGGGCCGCTACAGGTTGAGCTGGAGCCCCAGCGCCACGGCGTCGTTGTCGAGCGCGACGCCGTGGATCTCCTGCCGGTGGGTGAAGTCGGCCTGCGCCTTGAGCACGTTGTCGATGAAGTGGTAGCTCGCGCCGGCGGTGAGCGCCCAGCTGTCGGTCTCGTCGTCGAGATCGAGGTTGGGATCGAGCCACTCGAACCGGGCGGTCACGCCGAGCTTGATGCGCCTCACGAAATAGCCCACCTCGCCGACGAGGCCGAGCGAGGTGACCGGGGCGAGCTGGCCGAGCGGCTGCGTCGGGGCGCGCTCGGGGTCGCTCTGGTTCCAGAGCAGCTCGGCGAGGGCGTGCGCGCCCGAGGCCTGGAACAGGACGTCGGCGCCGATGCCGTGGATGTCGCGCGTCCCTCCGTCGCTGAAGAAGTAGCTCGCGCCCGCGCCGAGGCGGGGGCGCGAGACGGCGAGGTCCTGCAGCGAGCGCGGGAGCGGGCCGAGCGGCTCGGTGGCGAGGCGCGCGACGTAGGCGACGTGGTCGAAGCGGTTGCCGGAGATCGCGGCGTTCTCGACGTAGCCGGCGAAGGGCTGATCCGAGCGCTGGAAGCCGTTGAAGATGCCGGCGAAGTAGCTGAACGTCCTGTCCCGGAAGTGCCCCTCGACGTGGAGGCCGACCTGGCGGAGGGGCGCCATGGCGCGCACGGCGAACGGCCGCTCGAGCAGCGCGCCCTCGCCGGCGCCCGTCATCGCCGAGCGGCTGAACGGCACGTCGTGCGCGCCGAAATAGAGGTGCGCGAACGGGAAGTGGGCGTAGCCGATCCACGCCTCGGAGAGCCGCGGCGCGCCGCCCGCGCCCGCGGCGAGCTCGCCCGAGACCGCGAACGGCACGTACCCGGCGAGCGTGCCCGCGAAGCCGACGCGGGCGCGCCGCACGCGGAACCCCTGCCCTTCGGCGACGTCGCCCGCCTGGAGGTAGGCGTCGTCGCCGACGTACGGCACGGCCTGCGCCTGCACGAGCACGAGCGGCGAGAGCAGGAGCCGGCCGATGCTGAGCTGGAACGGCGGCCCCGCGGCGCCCTCGGACGGCGGCGCGGCGTCCGAGCCGGCGGGCGACGGCGCGGCCGCCGCGCCCGGCGTGGCGGCCACGGCGCCGGCGGGCGGCGGCGCCGGGGCGGCGGGCGGCGGCAAGGCGTCGCCGGCGGGCGGCAAGGCGGCGCCTGCGGGCGGCAGCGCCGCGCCCGCGGGCGGCGCGGCGGCGGGCGGCGCGGCTGCGGCGGGCGGCGTCGCGGGGGCGGCGGGCGGCGCGGCGGGCGCGGGGTCGCCGGGCGGGGCGGCGCCGGCGGGCGGCGCCGCCGGGGCGGCGGGCGGCGGCGCCGGGGCGGCGGGCGGCGGCGCCGGGGCGGCGGGCGGCGGCGCCGGGGCGGCGGGCGGCGGCGCCGGGGCGGCGGGCGGCGGCGCCGGGGCGGCGGGCGGCGGCGCCGGGGCGGCGGGCGGCGGCGCCGGGGCGGCGGGCGGCGGCGCCGGGGCGGCGGGCGGCGGCGCCGGGGCGGCGGGCGGCGGCAAGGCGTCGCCGGCGGGCGGCGGCGCCGGGGCGGCGGGCGGCGGCAAGGCGTCGCCGGCGGGCGGCGGCGCCGGGGCTGGCTGGGCTGCGCGGCCGCCGGCGGACACCCGAGCGCCGCCGCGGCCACGAAGGCGGCGCCCGCGCGCCGCATCGCCCTGCACCACCGAGGAGCCGCGCCGCGGCGCGTCCATGCGCAAGCTGTCATCGGCATCCCCTGTCGGCCGGCGGCGAGGGTGGGAGTCGCTGCGAAGCTGCAGCGGGCGCCGCTGGCAGGCGCTGTTCGTCTATCGCAGGACGCGACGGGGTGTCAACGCGCGGGCGGGCGCGGCGGCGCGAGGCGCGCGCGCTCTCCGCCGCGAGCGATCGCCCCGCGCCCCCATCACTCCTTGTCCGCGGACGGACCGATCATGCGCTCCGGCCTCACGACCTCGTCGAACGTCCGCGCGTCGAGGAGCCCGAGCGCGAGCGCCGCCTCGCGCAGGGTGGTCCCGTCCGCGTGCGCCTTCTTGGCGATCTTCGCGGCGTTGTCGTAGCCCACGTGCGGGTTCAGCGCGGTCACCAGCATCAGGCTCTCGCGGACGTTGCGGGCGATCCGCTCGCGGTTCGGCGCGATGCCGCGCGCGCAGTGCTCGTCGAACGACGCGCAGCCGTCGGCGAGCAGCCGGATCGACTGCAGCACGTTGTGGATGATGAGCGGCTTGTACACGTTGAGCTCGAAATTGCCGCTCGCCCCGCCGACGCCGACCGCGACGTCGTTGCCGAGCACCTGCGCGCAGAGCATCGTCATCGCCTCGGCCTGGGTGGGGTTCACCTTGCCCGGCATGATCGAGCTGCCCGGCTCGTTCTCGGGGAGGGTGATCTCGCCGATGCCACAGCGCGGCCCGCTCGCCAGCCAGCGGACGTCGTTCGCGATCTTGATCAGGCTGCAGGCGAGCGCCTTCAGGGCGCCGTGCGCCGCCACCAGCGCGTCGTGCGACGCGAGCGCCTGGAACTTGTTCGGCGCGGTGACGAACGGCGCCCCGGTGAGCTCGGCGATCGTCGCCGCGACGCGCGCCGGGAACTCCGGGTGGGCGTTCAGCCCCGTCCCGACCGCCGTGCCCCCGAGCGCGAGCTCATGCAGCGGCGGCAGCGCCCGCTCGATCGCGGCGACGCCGGCGTCGAGCTGCGCGACGTAGCCGGAGAACTCCTGCCCGAGCGTCAGCGGCGTCGCGTCCTGCAGGTGCGTGCGGCCGATCTTGACGATGTCCGCGAACGCCGCGCTCTTCTGCGCCAGGGTGTCGCGGAGCCGCCGGACCTCCGGGAGCAGGCGGCGCTCGATCTGGAGCGCGGCGACGACGTGCATGGCCGTCGGGAACACGTCGTTCGAGCTCTGCGACCGGTTCACGTCGTCGTTCGGGTGGACCGGCGACTTCGAGCCCAGGACGCCGCCGCTGAGCTCGATCGCTCGGTTACTGATGACCTCGTTCACGTTCATGTTGGTCTGGGTGCCGCTGCCCGTCTGCCAGACGACGAGCGGGAAGTGGTCGTCGAGCTTGCCCGCGATCACCTCGTCGGCCGCCGCGACGATGAGCCCGCATTTGTCCGCTGGCAGGAGCCCGAGGTCGCGGTTGACGAGCGCCGCGGCCTTCTTGACCGTGGCGAGCGCGGCGATCATCTCCCGCGGGAAGCGCTCGCCGCCGATCCGGAAGTTCTCCAGGGATCGCTGCGTCTGCGCCCCCCAGTAGCGGTCGGCCTGCACCTCGATCGGCCCGAAGCTGTCCTTTTCGATGCGAGTCCCCATCGCCGCGTCTTAGCGGCAGTGGTCGCGCCCCTCAAGCGGCGCGACCCCCGGCTCCCGGCGTCCTGCGTAACGGCATTCGCGCCGCGGGGGGTAAGCGGGGGTAAAAAGCGGGCGTGCTCTTGTTTTCTCGCCTGTTTTTTGCGAAGTTCCGGGCCGCGCACGCGCGAGAAACACGGAGATCAGTATGGCCGGCATGGACACGGTACCGCGGGAGCTGCTGCAGGCTGCCTACAAGCGCAACCCGATTTACCTGCTCAAGATTCCGCTTCATTTCGGCATCTGGGCCGCGCTCACGTGGGTGCTGTACGCGACGCAGCACCACCCGCTCGCCATCCCGATCGGGATCGTCGTCTCGTTCGCGATTGCCAACCTCGTCCGCGGCCTCGGCGCGGTCGCGCACGACGCCGTCCACGGCAGCTGCTCGCGATCGAAGCTCGTCTCGTACCTCATCGCCCTGGTCTGCTGGGCGCCGACCGGGATGAGCGTGACGCTGTACACGAACTACCACCTTCATCATCACAAGATCGCGAACACGTACCCTGACGTCGACAACTTCGTCGTCACGGACTACACGCGGAACCCCGTCCTCGCGAAGCTCCTGCTCCTCGCGGTCTACACGTTCGCCTACCCGCTGTACTTCCTCGGCTGCATGGCGCGGTACGTGAAGCGGCTGTCGGCGCTCCAGCGCGTCAAGATGAACCTGGAGATCCTCGGCTTCTGGGGGCTCATGGCCTTCTTCTTCTGGGTCATGCCGCGGCAGGTGTTCTTCTTCTTCTACGCGCTGCCGTTCATCTTCGGCGCGATCCTCGCCAGCGTGACCTCGATGATCGAGCACTACGAGATGCTCCCGGGGGAGGACGCGTACAGCTCGCGCACGTACGGGACCAGCGCGCACTTCACCAACTTCCTCTGGAACAACGTCACGTACCACAACGAGCACCACAAGTTCCCGGGCATCCCGTTCTACAACCTGCGCCGCTTCCACGTGGCGGCGTATCCCTATTACGATGAGCGGGTGAAGTCCGCGTGCCACCCGTCGATCGTCGGCATCGCCCTCGAGCTGTACGGCCGGATCCTGAAGCTCGACATCGCGAAGCTCGACGAGCGCTACCGCGGCCTCAACAAGGAGGCCGAGCGGCAGAAGATGATGGCGATGAACGGCATCCAGCCGGGCGTCACCGCCTGAGCGCCTCCCTGCAGCCGCGCGCCCGGGCTCTCCGGGCCTGAACTGCTCGTCCTCGTCGAGGGCAACGACCCCCCGGTCCCTCGGCGCCACCGAGCGTTTCCTCTCAGCCGTGAGCCACCGATCACCATCGGCTTCGGCAGCACGAAGTCCCACGATCCCGGCGGCGCGACCCGGCGCCTCGCCGATGCCCGCGGCGAGGGCGGCGTAGGGCATCGCGCTCCCCTCACGCCACCTCGAGGCGCGTAGCCGCTGAGTTCTCGTTCACACCCGCCTCTCGATCGCACGGCGGCGGGAGAGCGGTCCGCAAGACGGGCGCCTCGGGGCCCGGCGAGCCGCGCGTGCGGATCGACGCGATGGCCGCCGCGACCCCCGGCACCGTACAGCCCGCCAGCGTACATCATCGTCTCGCTCGGCCCTGGCATCCGTACCCGTGCCCCCGACGCGCCCTTGGCGAACGCCGTCGTCCAGCCCCCGCGCGTAGCCGTCCTCGGCAGGTCGAGCGCGCCGTACGCATGCTCGGTCACCACGCCGTCCGGGCTCCTAACCTCGTTGGTGCGGACGCATCCCATTGCGCGCCCGGCGCAAAGCGTGCGCCGCAGGATCGACCCAGAACCCCGTTCGGCGCCGGGAGATCACCGTGGTCAGGTTCTTGCTTCCTCCCGCGGACGAGGCCAATCCATGAGCACAGCTATTCCAGCGGTAAAGCGCTACATGACCAAGAGCCCACAATCGATCGGGCTCGCCCAGAACCTCGCGCACGCTCACAAGCTAATGCGTGAGCACCGTATTCGCCATCTCCCTGTGCTCGACGGGGGCATCTTGGTCGGGGTGATCTCCGAGCGCGATCTCCACCTCATCGAAACTCTCCGCGACGTCGACCCCGAGAAAGTGACCGTGGAAGAGGCGATGACTCCGGCCGTCTACACGATCTCGCCCGACGCCCCGCTCGACGAAGTCTCCCGGGAAATGGCAGAACACAAATACGGATCTGCCATCGTGCTCGATCGCGGCAAGGTGGTCGGCGTCTTCACCATGACTGACGGAATGCGTGCCCTGGCCCATCTGCTGGAGGCGCGCAGAGCCGAGCTTCGGAGCGGCAACCCGAGAGATGTACCTCGAGCACCGCGCCGCGCGCGTTCGTCCCTGATTCGTGCGAGCTGATTCCGAGAAGGAGCTAAATATGACAGATCTCAACATGAGCAACACGACTGCGACCTACGCTGACCATCCTAGTCACAATGCTGGCGAATGGGTCTATTCGCACGACGCGAAGGAGAAATCTCGGCTGTCAGCGGACAACCACAACAGGCTGTATCAAAGCGGTAGATGTGCCAGCTCCAGCGGCGACGGCAAGTGGTGCGCCGACGTCGTGACCATCAAGCTGTCCCTCGACAACGACACGGCTGTGCCCAAGCGACGATTTCAGCCCCTCACAGACGATGAGGTCAGGGCGAGGACCCGGACGATCGAGGGACCCGGAACACATTGGGATTTTGTTGGCGTTTCGTTCGATTCGGCCCTTCGCAATGCTACCGTTACGGTCAAAGGATATACATACCCCCAACGCTGGGAGGTTACTCTTCCAGTGCAGGAATACCGAGGCTAACGAAAGTTCGTGCATCACGAACGCGCGGATACCCCTCCTGCCGGCATGCGCCTGTGCTCCAGGCTCACCGCCGAAAGCTCGATTGTGGGCTGAAGCCGCAAGACCGCCTGCAGCTCCAGGTCGTGCCGCCATCGCTCCCCGACAGCTGCTGGGCTGCCCGCCGAAAGCGTGCTGCCCCCGGCAGCGCCGTCGAAAATTCCTTGCTCCCTCGAGGGTGCGTGGCGGATCCTCCCATCCTGGGAGGTGTGCGCGTGCGATTCGTCAAGCGTTCGATGGCCGTCGTTGCGTGGATGTGCGCGGCGGGCTGCAGCGGGGCCGTGGATCTCGGTCCTGGCGCCCCGGAGCAATGCGTACCGGGGCGGCAGGTACCCTGCGCTTGCCTGGGCGGCGACGTGGGGGTGCAGCAATGCCTCTCCGACGCGACCTTCGGCCAGTGCGTCTGTCCCGGCGATGCGGGCGGCACCAGCGGCGTATCGGCGAGCTCCAGCGGCGGCACCGGCGGGTTCGGGGGCAACGGCGCCGGTGGTTCTGGCGGCGATGGTGGCTTTGGCGCCGGCGGCTCCGCCGCGTCCGAGCTCATCGAGGTCGACGTTGAGGCCCGCCACGTGATCGCCGATCGCGTCCGGGGCGTGTTCTATGCGACCGTGGGCGGAGATGCTGCCGAGCATGCCAATTCGCTGGTCGTCGTGGACGCCGCCTCGGCCAAGGTGATCGACTCGGTCTTCGTCGGCTCTCAGCCGCTGACGATGGCGCTCTCGGACGACGGCTCGACGCTGTGGGTGAGCCTGCAAGGCAGCTACGAGATCCGGCGGGTCGACCTCACGTCGGGCTCGCCCGTGCCCGGCGAGCAGTACCCGCTGCCTGCGGGCGACTGGGGCGACATCGGCCACGCCGGTCCCATGGTGGTGCTGCCGGGGACGACGGACAGCGTGGCGCTCTCGTTGCACCGTGAGGGCGTGAGCCCGAGCTACGCCGGGTCGGTGGTCGTGGACAGCGGCGTTGCCCGGCCTGACCAGACGTCGGGGCACACGGGCGCGTCGCGGCTGACGGGCGGCCCTGCCGGGTGGTTGTTCGGCTTCAACAACCTCCATACGGGCTTCGGCTTCTATGCGCTGGAGGTCACGGAGACCGGCCTGGTCTCGACCGAGCACGAGGAGCTCATCTCCGGTTTCGATACCGACATCGTCTACGCGGACGGCCGGGTCTACGCCACGAGCGGGGAGATCGTGAACGTCTCGACCCCCTCGTCCCCGAGGAAGGCCGGAGAGTTCGCGTTCGACGGAGCCGTCCTCCCGCTCGCCCCAGAGCCGCGCCTGCTCATGCTGTCGGTGGATTTCAGCGAGCCCGCGGTGCTGCGCCTGCTCGACACGGAGACGTTCGCGCAGATCGACGCGGTGACCTATCCGGATCTCGACATCGAGGGGGCGTTCGATCTCGTATCGCCCGACGGCGAGTCGCTCGCCTTCATCGGGAGCGGCGGCTTCGATGATCCGCCGCGCCTGTTCGTCCTCGCGAACCCGCTCGACGGCTGATGCAGCGGCGGCTGCCCCGGGCGCGCCTCTGGCGCGGCGCCGGGTGGCTCGCCGGCGTCCCGCTGACACCTGCTCGGCGCACGACAAGGCTTGTGATGATGGATCTCGACCTGATGACTTTCAATATCCGCTATGCGAACCGCCGCGACGGCGTCAACGCCTGGCCGAAGCGTCGTGAGATGGCCTACGAGGTCATCAGGGACGCAAACCCCGATGTGCTCGGGCTCCAGGAGGCCCTCAGGTCACAGCTCGACGATCTCCGCGGAGCGCTCCCGTACGCCGAGCTCGGGGTAGGTCGGAACGACGGCGCCGAGACGGGGGAATACGCAGCGATCCTCTATAATGCAGATCGATTCGACGTGGACGAGAGCGGCACGTTCTGGCTGTCCGACACGCCGGAGGTGCCCGGGTCCAGGAGCTTCGGGAACGTGGTCGTGCGGATCTGCACCTGGGCGAGGCTCGTCGAGAAGAGCTCCGGCCGCGGCTTCTACCTCTTCAACACGCACCTGGACCACGAATCCCAGCCGTCGCGCGCGCGGAGCGTCGAGCTCATCGCCGACAGGATCGCGAAGCGCAGCCACCCCGACCCGGTGTTCCTCACGGGCGACTTCAACGCGGGCGAGAGCAATCAAGCCGTCCTCTACATCAAGGGAGAGGCGGCGCGCGCGAGCGAAGGGACCGCGCCGGCGCCTTCCCCTCCGGGCCTCGTCGACACATTCCGCGTCCTCCATCCGAACGAGGCGCCGGTCGGCACGTTCCACGGGTTCAGCGGAGCTGAGGGCGGGGAGAAGATCGACTTCATCTTCGCTCAGCCGGCGCCGGTCACGGAGGTGCTGCTGGCCCGGATCCTCCGCGATAACCGGGACGGGCTTTATCCATCGGATCACTTCCCCGTCACGGCCAGGCTGCGCCTTCAGCCCTGAACGCGGAGCGTGCCCGCCTCGCCCGATCCCCAGAGGATCCGCGCCCTCTACCGCTTCTTCTCCGTCATCGTCTTCACGATCGCCTCCGCCGCCGCGATCATCGAGCGCCTGAAGGCGTGCAGCCGCTGCTGCGCCGCCGCCCCCCTCGCCGCCGGCTGGCTCGAGGCGAACGTGAACCAGGCCATCGGCAGCCCGAGGAGGAGGACGAACAGGTCCTCGGCGCACTGCTTGGAGGTCACCCCGAGGTCGTGGGCCGCGCCGAGCGCGCGCACCCTGGCGGCCGCCGCCTCGTGCTCCGCCTCGTCGGGGAGCTCCAGCTGCCTCCACATCATCATCCGCACGCTCTTCGGGTTCTCGACCAGGTGGTCGAAGACGCCGGCGACGAAGGCCGGGAGGTCCGTCGGGTCGAACGGCACGGCGTCGAACACGCTCTTGCACCGCTCCTCGAGCACGCAGCGGAACAGGTCCTCCTTCGAGCCGAAGTACGCGTAGATGGCCTGCTTGTTCGCCGACGCCTTCTCGGCGATGCGGTCCACGCGCGCGCCGGCCAGGCCTCGCTCGGCGAACTCGTCGAGCGCGGCGTCGAGGAGCCTCTTCTTGGTCGCCGCCGAATCGTAGGGCATGGATCGATCCTTCAGGGTGCCCACGCCGGAGCGCGGTGCAAGAGCGCGGGACCGCCGTTCACGAGGACAGTGTAGCGGCAAGCGAGCGGCTTGCGCAGCGCCGACGTCGCCCCGCCCCGTTGACAGGGCCGAGGTCGCTCCCTAGGTTTTCAACCATCCAGTTGGTTTGTTACCCGAATCACGCCGGCCGCGGCGCCGAGGGGCGGTCACGATCGCGGGCGCGGTCGGCGCCGAGGTGCCGGGGCGCAGCTCGAGGCGCGCGGCGGCGAGGACAGGAACCGGAGGAAGGACGGAGAGATGACGGATCGGGATCCGAACAAGCACGAGGACGTCAGCGCGCTCTTCAGGCCCTTTCGGCTGAAGGGGCTGACGCTCGAGAACCGGCTCGTCATGGCGCCCATGACGCGCCAGAAATCGCCGGGGAACGCGCCCGGCGAGCCGAACGTCGCGTATTACGCGCGGCGCGCGGCCGGCGGCGTCGGGCTGATCCTGTCGGAGGGGACGGCCGTGGAGCGGCCGGGCAAGCTGCATCTGCGCGACGTCCCGCACTTCTACGGGGATCGGGCGCTGGACGGCTGGAAGAAGGTCATCGACGCCGTGCACAGGGAGGGGGGAAAGATGGCCCCCCAGCTGTGGCACGTCGGGCTCACGACGCGGGATCCGAACGGCTACGAGCAGCCCGCGGATCTGGAGGGTCCGGCGAACATGTCCCGCGAGGACGTGCAGGCCACCGTGCGGGCCTTCGGCAAGGCGGCGGGGGACGCGAAGCGCCTCGGCTTCGACGCCATCGAGCTCCACGGCGCCCACGGGTACCTCATCGATCAGTTCTTCGACGAGGCGACGAACCAGCGCACCGACGAGTACGGCGGAAAGACCCTCGGCGAGAGGACGCGCTTCGCCGTGGAGGTCCTCAAGGCGGTTCGCGAGGCCGTCGGGCCGGAGATGGTGGTGATCCTCCGCCTCTCGCAGTGGAAGGTCGGCGCCTACGATCGCAAGGTGGCGAAGACGCCGCAGGAGATGGAGCAATGGCTCTTGCCGCTCGTGGACGCGGGCGTCGATATCTTCCACATGTCCCAGCGGCGTTACTGGGAGCCCGAGTTCGCCGGCTCCGACTTGAACACCGCGGGGTGGGCGAAGAAGATCACCGGCAAGCCGACCATCACCGTGGGCTCCGTCGGGCTGTCTGGCGATCTCTTCGGGAATATCGCGGGCGAAGCCTCCGTGCCCCAGGGGCTCGGTGAGCTCGTGCGCCGCTTCGAGCGCGGGGATTTCGATCTTGTCGCCGTCGGGCGCTCGCTGCTGAGCGACCCCGCCTGGGTGGAGAAGATCAAGGCGGGGCGCACCCATGAGCTGACGAGTTTCACGAGGGAGAGCCTCGGCACTTACTTCTGAGGTGGATCATGAAGATTGCCATTGTGGGAGCTGGCAGGATCGGAAGCACGTTCGCGTTCCAGCTCGCGCGGGCGGGGCACGAGGTGACGGTGGTCGCTCGCGGGGCGCGGCTCGCGCAGCTGCGGCGGGACGAGGCCATCGTGACCGCCGCGGGGGAGCGCGCCGCGGTCGGCGTGAGCGCCGCGCTCGACGAGGCGGCGGCGTGGGACCTCGTGCTCGTGACGGTGCTCGCGCCGCAGGTGGACGCGGTGCTCCCCGCGCTGGCCGCCAGCGCGGCGAAGACGGTGATGTTCATGTTCAACACCTTCGAGCCGCTCGGCCGCCTCCGCGACGCGGTGGGCGCGGCGCGCTTCGCCTTCGGGTTCCCCGCGATCCTGGCGACCCTCGATGACGGCAAGCTGACGTCGAGGATCGTCACCCGCGGGATGGTCACCCCGGTGACGGACGCGGCCTGGGCCAGGGTCTTCACGGACGCGGGCATCCCCGCCGTCGTGGAGCCCGACATGGAGAGCTGGCTGCGGGCGCACGCGGCGGCCGTCGTGCCGGTGATGGTCGCCGTCGCCACCGCGCACGCGCGAAAGGCAGGCGTGTCGTGGACCGAAGCGATGGACCTGGCGCGCGCCCTGGAGGAGGGGCTCCGCCTGGTGCGCCAGCTCGGAAACACCCTCACGCCGGCGCCGATCGCCGCGCTGAGCCGCTTGCCCACGCCGGCAGCGGCCGCGCTCGTGTGGACGCTCAGCCGGGTCGAGGCGCTCCGCAAGACGGGCGCCGCCGGGCCCGGCGAGCCGCGCGCGCTGATCGACGCGATGGCCGCCGCGGCGCCTGGCCGAACGCCGGCGCTGCTCGCGATCCGGCCTTGACGAGGCCGGGGCGCGCGATCGCCTGTCGGCGCTCGGTTCAGACGGAGGACAGCGACGATCTCGAGACGAACGAGGTCGAGGTGTAGACCGTGAGGCGCGTATGTCGACCGCGCCCCGGCGATCCTGCCCCGCATGCGCAGCATGCGAGACGAGGAGTGCACGCCCGCTGGGCACGACTCCGGACGTGGAGCGATCCCTCGGCAGCACGGGCGGCGGCGGCCGATCTCGACGAGGCGGTCCGCGTCGGGCACGACTGCGACGGCTGTGGTACTACAAGAAGGCGCTCGAGCAGGCGGAGCTGGCGTCTGGCAAGGAGTAATCGCGCGGGGATCTCCGGACGGTGAGCGAGGTGGCTCTCGAGCGCGCCGCGCGGCTGTGCGGAAAGACATCGCTGAGATCCTGTTTCATAGAGGACACCCCCGCGCACCGTGGGTGAAGTCCGACTTGGTGCGGTGGATGTCAGATCACCGTTGCCCACCACAGTTCGTCCAGCGATAGGGCCCCATAGTCGATGCTCCCCGAGACCTCGCGCCCAAACACCTTCTCGAGAATCTCTGGCGCAACCTGATAGTCTCGCTCTCTCGTAGACTTGAATCGAATCCACGTGACATCCTTCGGCAGCTCCGAACGCGGGACGTCGTCCCGCACTGCACCTATCGGGATGCGTGCACAGACAAGCCCAACGATTTCCGTGTCAGCGTCGAGAACCCGGCCCCACTCCTCGTCACCGGGCTCCCAATCCACGCTGCATCCTGGAGAGTGCGCCGCCAACGCCTGAAGGGCATCGTGAACCTTCTCGTGCGTCCATGTCGCCGATACCGCGAGCCCGTGCCGAAAGACATCGCTGAGATCCTGCTTCATTGAGGAGTCCCTGGCGCACCGTGGATGAGCCCCGTTTCGGTGCGGTAAAGGTTCAGGACGTTGGTTCTCTGACCTGTCTTCCCATGCACGCCGATAAAATCATCGAAGACAATGACGGCTTTGTTTCTGTGCCACAGGTTTGCATCGTCGGCGTAAGCCGCAGCATCAAGCACAAGCTGTTTGTCATTCACTCCGTAGAAGAACTGGCTCTTGCCTTCGGCAAGGCTGCCTACCGTATGCTTGGCCATGGCCTTGTCGTCAAGAAAGTAGCGGCCGTTCGTCAGCTGCCCGTGTCTGTTCCTGAAGACCCCCCTGCTGACGAGCCAACCTTCTCCCGTCGCGGCCCTCGTCGCCAAGGCTCTTCCGCTCACCGCCGTGAGCCCCTCGCCGAGCCCGACGGCCGCGCCCAGCGTGAGCACGACCGCCTTGGTCCCCGCCGCGCCCGCGGCGCGGTAGTCGCCTTCCACGGCGGCGACGACCGTGTCCGTTCCCGCCCTCAGCGCGTGGTACAGGGGGTTCACGGCGTTCAGCGCCCCGACCACGCCGTCCTCCTTGTACCCGTCCCACATCGCAGTCCCGAACTCGTAGGCGCCGTAGCCGCCGAACGTCAGCGCGCTGAGCACCAGCGACCGCCCGAGCTCGACGGTGAGCTCGCCGAGACCTTCCCCGACGCCGAGCAGGCCTTCGCCCACCACGGTGCCGACCGTGCTTCGATCCGGCGTGGATGCCGCCGGTTCGGGCACGTACCCCGAGCTCGTTCCGTAGATGTTCACGTCGACGGGAGGCGCGATGACGCCGACTTCGGCGCCCGCGCTGTTGGTATCGCTGTCGGACTGCGCCTTTTGCTCCGGGCGCTCGCCGACGGCAATCTCTTCCGCCGCCCAGCCGAGCCTCTCCCACGGGATGTGCATGACGGCCGGCAGCCGTGACGCATCCCGGTCCTCCGGAGACGCCTCCTGAAAACCGCTCGGATCCACGTACGCCAGCGGGTTGTTGAGGACGTAGCTGTACGGATTGAGGCTCTGCCCGGACAGCGGATTCGCAATGAGCGGATCCGGCGTCAAGAAGCGCCCGAGCACGGGATCGTACAGCCGTCCCCGCATGTTGATGAGCCCGAGCTCGCCGTCGCCCTCGTGCCCCGTGAACCCCTGCCGGACAGGGGAGCTGCCGAACCAGCCCGGAGCAGCGCTCTCCCAGCTCGGCCAGCGGCGCTTGCCCCACGCCTGGTAGCTGCGCCGCTCGTGCACGCCGCCGGTGGTGTCCGTGATCACGTCGATCGAGCCCAGGTTGTCGCGATGCAGGTACAGCGTCGTGCCCGGCGCCCCCGCGGCGCGCGTCACGAGCGCCACCGCCCGCCCGTTCACCAGCACGGAGTACCGGTGCTCGACGCTCGGCTCGCCAGCGCCCGGAGCGAGCCGGGTGACCCGCTCGTACAGGCCGCCCACGTAGAGGGTCACCTCGTCCGGCGTCGTCTTCCGGATGCGGTTCTGATCGCCGTCGTAGTCGAGCTCGATCGTCGCGCCGCCGTCGAGCGTGAACGTCTCCGGCTTGTCGAACGGCGTGTACGAGACCGTCGCGCCGGGCCTCGAAATCTGGTTGCCGACGGCGTCGTAGCCGTAGAACCTGTCCCCCGCCTGGACCACCGCGTGCGGCCGGTCGGGGTCGTACTCGTACGTGCCGATGCCCACCTTGGAGTCGATGTTGCCATTCGGCGCGTACGTGTCCACGAACAGGCAGCGGGGCAGATCGCGGAACTGCGAGCACCTCAGGCGATCGAGCTTGTCGTAGAAGAAGTACTCCGTCTTCGCCTGGCGTAGGTCCTTCCTGGTGTCGAGGTTGAGCCTGTCGTCGTACGTGTACGCCAGGTTCTGGAGCTCCACGGCGTCCTTCGTCGTGCGCAGGCCCTCCAGGCGGTTCTTCGTCGCGTGGTACGAGCGCTCGGTGACGACGCCGTTGCCGAACTCCTCGGTCCGGATCCGCCCGGCCCGGTCCGTCTCCTTCAGCGCCCAGTACGGATCGCCGGTCTCGGCGTTCCGCGCCTCGAGGACGTGGCCGTGCGGATCGAGCTCGTAGAGGACCGAGAACGGCTCCCCGCCGCCGCCCGCGGGGTACGAGATGAGGTTGAGCTGGTTCGAGGGGGTATAGCCGAAGGTCGTCGTGAACGTCTCGCCCTCGAGCGCCAGCCGCTTCGTCTCGAGCCGCCCGAGCGGGTCATAGGAGTAGGTCGTCTTGTGATGCTCGGGGCTCTCGACCTCGGCGATCTTGCCCTTCCCCGTCGCCCCGCGGTCCCACGTCCACGTGGTGCGGTAGGTGCTATCGCTGCCCTCCTCCTTGTCGACGCGCGCCGTCATGCGGCCCAGGCGATCGTACTCGAACCAGCGCTCCCGCCCCAGCGCGTCCTTCGCGTACGTCGTCAGCCCGAACCCGCTGGTGTGCGAGATCGTCTCGCCGCGGTCGGGATCCGTGAGCTTTCGCACGCGGCCGTAAGCATCGCGCTCGGTCGTCGTCACCGCGCCCCCCGGATCGGTCACCGTCCACAGCCCGCCGAACGGTCCGTAGCTATAAAGCGTCTCCCCCAGCATCGCGTCGGTGATCGACACCGGCCGGCCGAGCGCGTCGTTCTTGATCGTGGTCGTCACGCCGCGTGGACCGTTCACCTCGACGGTCGTGCTCCGGTACGTGTACCTCGTCGTGGTGCCCCACGGCGTCCGGTGCTCCTTGATGCGGCCCATGCCGTCGTAGGTCGTGTCGTCGTAGAGCAGCGCATCGCGCGGCGTGTCCTCGCCGGCGGGCAGCGATCGCCGCGCCACGCGCTCGCCCAGCGCATCGAAGACGATCTCCTGCATGACGCGCTCGTCCGCGCCGGCGCCCACGTCGGGGCGATGCGTCCACCACCGGACCGGACGCCCGAGGCTGTCAAGCTCTACAGTGTCATCGCGACCGCCGGTCTCCTGCGTTCGCACCTTCACGTTCCACTCGGTGCCGGACGTGCCGCCGTCCTTCGTCCGCGTGAACGTGGTGATCACCTCGTCCTCCTCGCCCGGCCGGATCTCCTTCGTGACCCGCCCGAAGCCGTCGATCGCCCAGCGCGTGACGAGGTGGTTCGGATCGACCAGCGCCGTCCTGACGCCGAGGCCGGGGTCGAACTTCATCCGCGTGACGTGCCCCTCCGCGTTCGAGCGCGCGTACGGGAAGATGCGCTCTTCGTCGTACGAGACGCAGGAGCTGCGGCGCGCGCCGAACGCGTCGACGGAGCGGGTGATCCTGAGGTTGCCGTACACGTCGCGCGTGTACGTGAGGTGGAGCTCCGTCTGCGGATCGCCCTCGGTGCCGACGGACTCCCGGACGACCTGTCCGCGCGTGTTGTACGTGCGCGACATCCTGCGGCACTGGTCGATCCCCGAGGCGCTGCTGCACTCGTTCACGGCGTCCAGCTTGCCGATCAGCCAGGCAGCGGTGTCGTTCGTGTACTGCCGCTTGACCAGCAGCGAGAAATCGGCCCCCGTCGTAGACGACGACTCGGCGAGGATGTTGCCGAACTCGTCGTAATTGCCATAGGCGATCGTCGCGTCGCTCATGAGGATCGGCGGGAACCCCGCCCGGTCGATCGCGTACGCCTCCAGGCTCTGCCCTCCGGCCGGCGAGTACTCTCCCTGTCCCCTGACGTCCCTGCGGAAGACAGGCAACGTGAAGTACGTGCCGCCGCCGTTCGTCTTGACGGTCTGGATCAGCGAGCTCGTGTGCGAGAGCTCGACGATCCCGGAGGGCGCTTGATCATGGGGCTCGGGAGGGCTGTAGCGCACCTCCCGCATGACCTGATGCGCGTACGGGAAGACGTTGAGGTCCTTGTCGAACGTCACGTTGTCGTAAAACTCCACGGTCCCGGCGCCGGTGTCGAGATCGCGCACGATCCGCTTGCCGAAGCCGAGGAAGCCACGGCCGAGCCGGTGGTAACGGCCGTTCCTGTAGGCGACCTCGTAGCGTCGCTCGGCGTTCGCGCCGTTGTTGAGCGTGTAACCGCTGACCACCGCCCGCGGGCCGAGGGCGCAGCGGAGCGGGTAGGCGCACTCCTCCTTAACGGCGTTCTCCATCGGGTTGTAAATCTTCTGCTCGTCCGGCAGCGGCGACAACCCGTCCGAAGCGTGCGGCGACGACAGGTGGCTGTAGGTGATCGTCACGTTCGGCAGGAAGCCGGGGTCGTCCGGGTCGAGCGAGCTCATGCCGTCGGTCACGCTCGCGAGGAGATCCTCGTCCTTGAGCAGGTTCGGGAAGATGCGAAAGAAACGTCCCACCGACATCAGCACATCCTGGACGCCATCGCCGTTCAGGTCCGTCACCCGCGGGGCTTGCGCGTGGGCGAGCGTGACCTCGGCGTCGAGCATGAGGGGCTCGACCGGCAGGTGCGAGTCCACCAGCGTGAAGGTGCCGTCTCCGACCCTGCCCGTCGACTCGAGGATCATCCACGCGGGCAGCCCGCCCGGCTCCACCATCGGCATGAGCAAGTCCTGGCGGCCGTCGTCGTTCCAGTCGATCGGCACGGCGAGGTTCGCGAACCGGTCGGCCTCGAGCCAAAGCTCGGGCAGGCTGTTCACGGCAGCGGCGAACCCGTCGCCGGTGTTCACGTAAGTGCGCAGCTGCCGGTCCGGAAGGCCGGTCTGGACCGCGTCCGGCAGGCCGTCGCCGTTCACGTCGAGGAAGAGCATGCGGCCGCCGGGGAGCCGGACCGGGAGGCCGGTCGGGGTGATCGACCACGCGCCAGGGCTCTGGTACGTCACCGCGTCGTACGTGGTGCCGAAGGTCACCGTCACGTCGTCGATCCACACCGCCGTGTGCACGAGCAGATCGATCTTGCCGTCGCTGTCCGCGTCCACCGTGTGCAGGTCCGCGTTGCACGGGTACGCGTACAGCGCGGGGATCGGGCTCGGCGCGGGCTCGAACCCCGGTCCCTCCGGGCCGCTGGGGCGCCAGAGGTGCACCCACCAGGCCGTGCTGATGCCGTCGTCGCCGCACTGGATGAGGTCGGAGACGCCGTCGCCGTCGACGTCGGCCAGGTGTGCCGAATGCGTCGGGCTCTTCGCGGGCGCGTCGTCGAACAAGAAGCGGTAGTTCCGGACGAGCGCGTCGCCCGGCCCGAGCATCCGGATCTCGTCGAGGCGCCACGAGCTCCGGAGCTCCATCCCACGCGAGTAGAGCACGCGGGCCCCCCCACTGCGGCTCGCCGTACACGAACTCGACGGCGCGCGTCGCCGGAGACGACGGATGACCGGTGTAATCGATCCGCAGCGGCGCGTGCTCGACGGTGTACTTCTCCGTCGGGTGCTCCTCGCTCTTGTACCGCGTGTCCATCGTGTTTCCGTAGCGGTCGCTCACGCGCGTCACCCACCACGCGCGGACGACACCGAGTTTGGCCATGCCCCGGCCGCTCGGCTCGTTCCCGTACTCGATGATCCGCCCTGACTTCGTGTACGCGCGGAGGTACATCGGGCCCTTTTCCCAATCCCAGCCTTCATAGCTGGCGATCACCTTGGTGAAGGTATCGGGGAACGTGCGGTACTCCACGAGATCCCCCGCCCTGCCCACCTCGACCAGGCGCTTTCCGTCGAGGCAGAGCGCATCGTCTTGATCGTAATGAATGGCCCGGATCTCGCCGTCCTGCGCGATCGTGCGCGGGCACCGCGTCACCGCGGACAGCCCCGTCACGGAGAACCCCATGCCGAGCACGCCCTCTCCGCCCGAGCTGTCGTAGCTCACCGCGAGCTCCGGCTGCATGCCGGCGCGCCCCGGAGGAACGGCGAGCGGCATCGTGTACGTCGCCTCGCCGGTGCTCGAGGCCGAGAAGGTCCCGCCGATCGCGCCTGCTGCGACCGTCTCGGAGCGCGGCAGGTCGACAGGGAGCTCTGTGGCGTCGTAGCCCGGGCAGATCGTGCCGAGCAGGTCGTCCTCGGGGTGGACGGGCCCTTCGATGTCGAGGTCTCCATTCAAGAGAGAGAGCCTTGGCCCGAGAGAGAGCCTTGGCTCGCGCGGCGAGTCAGAGCACGCGGCAACGGCGAGCACGCAAGCGGCGAGGCATACCCCCGCAAGCGAAAAGAGATGCTTTCGCCGGGCCGTGGCACGGCGTGAGATCGCGAAATCGTGCGCGACCGAAGGCGCACGTGTGCGCCGTCTCCTGTGAATGCTCATGAGATATGCCTGTTCTTAAGGTTTCTCGCTGGCGTCCGGCGGCGTGAGGCACACCCGCGCCGCACCCCGTCCGCTCCGCGGTCGAGCGTCTCGCCTCGTCGTCCCCGGGCCGCCCCGAACGGGCCGTCGGCCGCGTGACGCGCGCCTATGGCAAGGGCGGGGCCAGAATGCGTGGCGACCACGCCGCGCGGCGTGAGGCAGCCGACACCGCCTCGAAGGCGGCGCGGCGGCGTCGCCCGGGACGTGCTCCATTGCGGAAGTGCGCAAGCGCTTGCGGGATGACGCCACCCGGCTCCGCGCGGTGCGGCGGGCCGGGAGGCAGGCAGCTCAGCTGCCCCGCTGAGACCGGATCCGGTTCCCAGGCCATGCTCGGCTGCCCCAGAGAAACCGGTTCCGGTTCCTCGGGCATGCTCAGCTGCCCCCGAGAGACCGGATCCGGTTCCCCGGGCATGCTCAGCTGCCCCTGAGAAGCCGGATCCGGTTCCCCGGGCCATGCTCAGCTGCCCCTGAGAAACCGGATCCGGTTCCCCGGGCCATGCTCAGCTGCCCCCGAGCGACCGGATCCGGTTCCCCGGGCCATGCTCAGCTGCCCCTGAGAAACCGGATCCGGTGCCCAGGCCATGCTCAGCTGCCCCGCCGAGACCGGATCCGGTCCCTCAGGTTAAGCTCAACTATCCCGGCAGACCGGATGCGGTCGCGGCAGGCAGCTCAGCTGCCTCCGAGGACTGGACGAACCAACCCCCAGGCCAGGCTCGGCTGCCCCGCCGAGCGCCGATCGCCTTGGCGGCGCCGGAGAAGGCGCCACCCTCACGAAACCAGGGGACGCGACCGAAGCAAAGCGCCGATCAGCGCACGACCACGCGCCCCCTACTGCCCGCCCGGCACGCAGATCGCCGTCGCCGAGCCGGCGCCCATGCACGAGAAGCCCGCCGCGCAGTCGGTGTTCGCGGCGCACGGGAAGGCGCACTTGCCCACGGCCGTGTTGCACTTGTGCGTGCCGCAGACCATGTCGCTCGTACACGGGAGCGCGAGCGGGCTCGGCTGCGCCGTCGTCGCCGGAGCGGTCGTCCCCGGCTGCTGGTACTGCCCAGGCTGCTGATACCCGGGCTGCTGGTACTGCCCAGGCTGCTGGTACCCGGGCTGCTGGTACTGCCCAGGCTGCTGATACCGTAGCTGCTGGTACTGCCCAGGCTGCTGGTACCCGGGCTGCTGGTACTGCCCGGGCTGCTGGTACCCAGGCTGCTGGTTGTAGGCGTTGTACTGCTGGCTCGACGGATCCTCGGCCTCGCTGCCCCGGCACGCAGAGGACAGGAGCCCGAGGCCTCCGAGAGCAAGGACGACCGCCGCGGCCGAGCGCACGCTGGTGAACCACATGGATCGCTTCATCAAGGTCTCCCGCAGGTGCGGGGGCTTTCCCCGCGTGAGCAGCGGGCCGCTGCCGACCCGCCGCTGAGATCTGAGCCCCGGCCCCCGGAGGAGCAACGGCAGGCCCTTCGCCGGCGAGCGCCGCGTCGCGGGCCCGCTGGAGGCGAGCGTACCCCCGGTCGGCGGCCACGCGCCCCCCAAAATGAAGGCGCCACCGCGCGCTCACCGCGGCGCAGCGTCCTTGCAGCAACGGAACCCCTGCTCGTAGCCGTAATCCTCTTCCTTGTGGAACCCCACCGTCGGGCGGCACCGGCCGCGCATCGGGCCCCACCAGCCGCCCTTGAGCCCGCTCCGATCCGGGGACTTGCGGCCCGGCCGCACGACCCACTCGTTGATGTTGCCGTTGAGGTCGTAGACGCCGAACGGCGACACGCACGCCGGCATCGAGCCGGCCGGGACGCGCTGATCGAGCCGCTCGAGCTCCGCCTTGCACTCGGGGTGCCGCATGCACCGCTCGTAGCGGTAGAGCGACAGCTCGCGCTGGCGGAACGGCCGGTCGATGTTGCACTTCGTCGCGTCCCGCACGAACCCGTACGTGTACGGGAGCATCTCCTCGCCCTCGCAGGCGAAGTTGAACTCGTCCTCGGTGCAGAGGCGCTTGCCGACGCCCTCGCACGCCTTGACGGCCTCGCGCCACGAGACGAGCAGCGCAGGGAGCTCGCCCTTCCTGTTGGGCCACTCGTACCGGTCGACGCAGTAACGCATCGGCGCGCGCTTCTTCGAGAGGCACGCGGTCGGCTGCCTGTACTCGAGGCAGCGCTCGCTGACGCTTGTCGAGCCCTCCACGCCGCCGTACGGGCTCGCCCGCCGCGCCTGGTCCTTCTCGTACTCCTTGTGGTGCTTCAGGCAGATCTGCTCGACCAGCGGGCAGTAGTCGCCGTCGACGAGGACCATGTCGTCCGGACACCCCGCGGAGCTGCCGGGCAGCCCGGCGTCCGACACGCCACCGTCGGCCGACGGCGACGCGGTCGCGCCGTCGAGGGCCGCGGCGGCGTCGGGCAGCCCCGCAGCGTCCGGCGGCGCCGCGGCGTCCGGCGGCTCCGCCGCGGCGCCGTCGGGTGGCGCGGGCTCGGCGTCCGCCGCCGCGCCGGCGCTCGCGGGCGCAGCGGGGGCCGCGGCGTCGGTCGCGGCGGGCTCGCGGCGATCGCAGCCGAGGATCGCGGCCGCCAGGCCGCACAGCAGGACGAGGCCCCCCGCGCAGCGCCGGCAGAGGGCCCTGCGCCGCCGGCGCGGAGCGGCCGGCGGCGCGATGCGGCGGCGGCGCCGGCTCATCGGCCGGGGGCGGGGATGACCTTGAGCGGCACCCGGGTGCCGCCGCGCTCCACCTCGATCACGACCTCGCGGCCCGGCTCGAGCTCGCCGAGCGCGAACATGAAGTCGTGGATGTTGGTGATCGCGTGGGCGCCGATGCGCACGATCACGTCCCCCGCCTGCATCCCGGCGCGCGTGGCCGGCGCGTCGGGCCGCACGCCCGTGAGCTTCACGCCGGGCCCCTGGTACGCATAGTCCGGCATCGTGCCGAGCGACGCGCGGAAGCCGCGGCGCATGCTGCGGTGAGGGTCGGCCGGCGGGTCGGTGAACGCCATCCGCGCGTCGCGCTGCGCGAGGGCGAGCGCCATCCGCGCCGCGAGCACCGCGCAGCGCGAGACGCCCGCGGCGTCGATCTTGTCCGCCGTGTCGCTCGGCCGGTGGTAGTCCTCGTGGACGCCCGTGAACAGGAAGGCGACCGGGACGCGCGACGCGGTGAACGACGTGTGATCGCTCGCGCCGAACCCCTCGACGCCGAACTGGAGCGCGAGGCCGAGCCCGCGGGCGGCGTCGTCCACGATCGGCTTCCAGTCGGGCGAGGTGCCGAGGCCGTCGACGAGGAGCTTGTCCTCCCGCATCCGGCCGACCATGTCCGCGTTGATCATCGCCACGACGGACTTCGTCCCCTGGAGCGGCGCCGGCGGGTGATCGACGAAATGGCGCGAGCCGAGGGTGCCGAGCTCCTCGGCGCCGAACGCGATGAACAGCAGGTTGCGGTCCGGCCGCGCGGGGAGCGAGGCGAACCGCCGCGCGACCTCCAGGAGCATCGCGGTCCCCGAGGCGTTGTCGTCGGCGCCCGGGTGCACCGCGTGCACGCCGGGCGCGCGCGAGTACGAGTTGCCGCCGTGGCCGAGGTGATCGTAGTGGGCGCCGATGACGACGTACTCGCCGGCGCGCGGGGAGCCGTCCCGCGCCGGGAGCAGGCCGATCACGTTCCCCGCCGGCGCCATCCGCGGGGTGACCTTGGTCGTGATCTCGACGGTGGTGCCGGCGAGCGGCTTCGGCCCAGGGGCCTTCGCCGGCGCCTGCTTCGCGGCCGCGGGCTTCGCGGCCTCGGGCTTCGCGGCCGGCGGAAGCCCGGCCGTCGGGAACAGCGCCCGGGCCGCGGAGCGCGTGATCACCACCGCCGGGATGCCCATGCTCGCCGCGTCGTCCGACACGCGCGGGAGCTCGTCGCCCGCCGCGACGAGGATCACGCCGGCGGCCTTGTGCTCGCGGGCGGTGCGGAGCTTGTAGCGGACGCTGCCGAAGTCGCGGAGCGCGTCGGCCGGCCGCGCAGACGACGCGTGATGCGGATCCGCGTGCGCTGCGCCATGCGGGTCTGCCTTCGCCGCGCCGCCGTGCGGATCTGCGTGCGCCGCGCCGCCGTGCGGATCTGCCTTCGCGGCGCCGCCGTGCGGATCTGCCTTCGCCGCCCCCGCCTGCGGCGCCGCCTCCGCGCCGCCGCCCAGCGTGGGCACGCCGTCGAGCACGACCGCGATCTTCCCCTCGATGTCGCGGCCGCCGTAGTCATCCCAGGAGAGCGCCGGCGCGGTCACGCCATGGCCGACAAGCACCGCGGCCCCCGACACCGCGCCGCTCGCGCTCCCGTCGGCCGTGACCAGCTTGCCGGCCTCGACGCTCTGCTTCCGGCCCGCGCGCTGCACCGCGAGCGCCGCCGGCGCCACGTCGGCGCCCACCCGCGCCTCGAACACCTGCAGGTACGCGTTCGCACCGCTCGCCGGCCCACCCAGCGGTGAGAGCTTGAGCTCGTCGAACCGGCGCGCGATGAACTCGGCCGCGAGCTCGGCGCCCGGCTCGCCGGTGGCGCGCCCCGCGAGCTCGGGCGACGCGAGGTACGCGACGTCCGCCTTGATCCGCGCCTCCGCGGCGGGGTCGAGATCGATCGAGGCCGGCGCGGCGGGCGCCGCGGCGGCGGCCGGCGCCGAGGCCGGCGGCGCGGCCGCCTCGCGGGGCGGCGCGGCCGGAGGCGCGCAGGCCCCGAGCGCGGCGAGCAGCCCCGCGACGAGGCCCGGGCGGAGCCCCGCCGCGCGCGGCGCGCGCGCCCCGGCGCGCCCGGCGGTCACCACGGCGCGGCCTTCTGCGCCGCGCGGACCAGCTCGAGCGCGCGGCGCCCGATGTACTCCTCCACGTCGGCGGGCGCGATGTGCCTGTCCTTCGCGAAGTCGAACTCGCGCGGCTTGCCGTCGCCGAAGGTGACCCGGACGATCGCCGACTCCCGCAGGAGCTCCAGCGCCAGGCTGAACTCGCCGAGCGCGAGCCGGTGCTTGTCCTGCTCCTGCGAGAGCACGACCGGCTGCCCCTTGTCCTGCAGCCTCTCGTGCGCGAACTTCAGCGACTCGGCCCCCTGCGACACGGCCGACTCCGCGGCCGCGAGCGCCTCGGCGACCCGCTTCTTGTGCCGCGCGAGCTCTTCCGACTCGCGCTCCGCCTTCGATTTCACGGCCTCGTTGAGCTCATCACGCCAGGTAGCCACAGTGCACCTCGGCGCGAACACTCTTCCGAAACGCGCGCTTTGTCCAGCCCGACACGCGCCGGCCGACCGTCGCCCGGGCCCCCCGACGCGCCGGGCGCGGGCTCGTCCACGCAACCTCGACAAAAACAGGAAGCCCGGGATCCCCGGGGAGGACGGCCTCCCTCGAGAGCTCCCGGGCCCCTCGCCCGATCGCGCGGGCGCGCGCCGCTACTGCACGTCGGCGCCGCCGGCCTTGGCCGGGGCGAGCGCGCTCAGGTCCTCGGCCACGGTGGCCTTCGGGTTCATGAGCTCGTGGAACGCGCGCTTCGCGAGCGCGCCGGTGTCGCCCGGCTCGTGCCGCAGGGCCATGAGCGCGCCCTTCTCCTTCATGAACTTGAGCGTGTCGATCGCGCCCTTCTTCTGCTCGCCGTCGCCGCTCTTGGCCGCCTGGTAGAGCCGGTAGCGCAGGACGACGCGCGTCTCGGAGTGCGGGCCGTTGTCGTACTTCAGGTTGTCGAACTGGGCCTGGAGCCGCTGCCGCGCCCACTCCTGCGGCGCGTCGGCGACCTTCACCCGCGTGACCGCCTCGGCGTTCGCGACGTACCGGTAGAGGTTGCCGCGCTTGAAGTCCTCGTCCGACCAGTAGCCGAACGCGCGGTAGTAGTGGTCCTTGAGGTCGTCGAGCGCGCCCTTGTCGAAGTCGGCGTACATCGCGACCGTCCGCGCCGCGGTGTCGCTCGTGCCGCCGAGGATGAGCGCGAGCGCCGCCGCGTTCCGGACCTCGACGTCCTTGAGCTTCTCGAAGAGCTGGTTCTGCGCCGCCTCGTCGAAGCCGCCGATGCCGATGGCGCGCGCGACGGCCATGCGCACCCCGGGCTCGACGTCGGCCGTGAGCAGCGGGACGAGCTCGCCGGCGGCGCTGGGCACCGGCCGGAGCGCGAGCGCGGACGCGTAACAGGCGCCGATGAGCTGCTTGCGCGGCTCCTTCTTGCTCGCGAAGTCCTTCGCCTTCTTCGCCACCTCGACCATCGTCTTGTCGTCGGCGCACCAGGCGAGCGCCTCGCACGCGGCCTGGCGGGCCTCCTCGTGCCACGTCTCGTCCTCGATGAGCTTCGTCAGCGGCTCCACCGCGCGCGCGTCGCCCCACTCGGCGAGCCCCTGCGCCGAGCCGTAGGCGACCGCGCGGAGCGCCATGCCCATCATCGCGAGGCCCGCGCCCTGGAGCCCGTCCTGGGTGATGTCCATCTTCGGGTCCTTCTTCCGCTTGAACTGCTCGAGCAGCCGCGGGAAGGAGGGCTCGTCCTTCATGCGCCCGATGTACCGGAGCGCGCTCTGCGCGGTCTCGAACGCCGCGGGGAACGGCGGCTGCTGCCCCTCCTTCGGGAGCGGGTCCGTCGGGAAGGCCCAGTCGCGCATGTCCTTCAGGATCTTCTCGGAGCGGATCGTGGCGAGGAAGCGCAGGCCGTTCGCGTGCGGCTGCGGGCGATCCTTGAGCCACAGGATGACCGGCGACTCGGCCGCGGCCTTGAGCTCGGCGGCCTTGTCCGCGTGGATCGTGGCGAGGTCGGCGAGCATGCGGGCGCCGACGACGCGCGGCAGGTCGGTGCGCGACAGGTGCCCGCCCTCGTCCGCCTCCCAGAACTTCTCGAGCTTGTAGAGCTTGAGCGGGTCGGCCAGCATCCGCTCGCCGATGTACTTGGCGCCGCGGAGGTCGCCGACCTCGGCGAGCCGCGTCCCCGCCTCGCCCTGCCAGTGCAGCGGCGGCTTCTTCGCCTCGATCCACTTCACGAGCGGGTCGGCCGCGCGCGGATCGGCGAGCTCGCGCAGCATCTCCATGATCTGCTTGGTCTGGAACCAGGTCGTCTCCTCGGGGTCCGTCTTCACGCTGTCGAGGGCGAGGACGAGCCCCTCGCCGCCGATGCCGTCGCGCAGCGCCTCGAGGAAGCGCTGGCGGCTGTCCTTGTCGGCGTTCGAGAGCGCCTCGAGGAGCGGGGCGCGCGCCGTCTCGTCGCCGATGCGCCCGAGGCCGTTCGCGGCCTCGCGCGCGACCTCGACGTCCTTGTCCTTCACGAGCGTGATCAGCGCGCTCGTCCACTTGGGCTCGGCGTTGCGCGACAGGACCGTCGCGACGAGCTGCCGCACCGACGCGCTCTCGTCGCTCGCGAGCTTCGCGAGCTCGTCGAGCGACACGAGGCCGGCGAGCTTCTCGGGATCGAAGGCGATGCCGCCGCCGAGCCGCTCGACCTTCGAGAGGAACCCCTTGCGGTACTGGTCCATCGCGTCCTTGAACGCGGCCGGCTCCTTGAGCTCGACGAGGGCCCAGACGATCTGGGGCCGGTCGCTCTCGTCCGCGACCTTGAGCGCCTCGAGCAGCGCGGGCTTGGCGCCGTCGGCCTTGGGCGAGCCGTAGTAGGCGAGCACCTGCGCGGCGACGCCCTTCACGCGGTGGTCCTGGAGCGAGAGCGCCGTGGTCGCGTGCGTGACGCCCTCGGGGTCGCCGGCCCACGCGAGCTGCATGAGCGCCTCCTGCTGGAGCGACGGCTCGGCGTTCGAGGCGGCCCACTTCCGCCAGAGGGGCAGCTGGTCCTTCTTCGGCAGGACGAAGATGTTCTTCTTCTCCTTCGAGATGGCGTCGACCGTCATCTTCTGGCTGTCCTGCTTGACGCCGAACCAGATGGCGCCCGCGGCGCCGAGCGCGAGGAGGAGGCCGACCACGATCGACACCGGGCTGAACCGGCCGCGCTTGAAGTTGCCGTCGTCCGCGAAGCCGCCGCCGGCGGGCGCCGGCGGGGCTCCGGGCAGGTCGTTGTCATCGGGGGGCCACTTGGCCGCCCGCTTGGCCGGGGGGAGCCCGGGCGGCGGGCGCCGCCCGCGGGGCCCCGCGGGATTTTCTCGTGAAAGATTCGGACGATCCAGCATGGTTCCTCCAGCGCGCGGGCGACGACGTTACCCGGACGGCGGTGGCAGCGCGCGGCGAACCGCGCTGCGCCCCCGACCCCCACCGGCGGCGGCGGCGGCGTCGCGCGGCGAGCCGCGCTGCGCCCCCGACCCCGGGCCAGGCGGCGCAGCGCCTGGCCGGTCGAGGCGCCGGACCGTACCAGAGCCGCTCGGACGTAGGCCCAAAGATTTGCTATGAAGCCCAGGGCCCCGTATGGCCGAACCCGAGTCCAATTCCGGTAAGATTCTCTACCCTGCAGTCGCGGTGCTCATCGCCCTGAGCGCGCTCTTCGGTCTTGCGATCCTGCCGCGGCTTGCGCCTGGGGTCGGGGGCATGGTCGGCGCGGTGGCCCCCGACGTGACGCTGCCGGTCGCGGCCAACGGCGAGCCCGGCGCGCGCATGCAGCTCGCCGAGCTCAAGGGCCAGCCGGTGATCCTCGACTTCTGGGCCACCTGGTGCGGCCCCTGCGCGATCCAGGCGCCGATCCTCGACCGGATCGCGCGCCGGTACGAGAAGAAGGGGCTCGTGGTGCTCGGCGTCAACGTGGACGATCCGCCCCACGTGGCCAGCCAGTACGCCCTCAAGAAGGGCCTCTCGTATCCGATCCTCATCGACGACGCCAAGGAGGCGTCGGTCCGGTACGGGGTGGACAAGCTGCCGAGCCTCGTGGTGATCGACCGGCAGGGGAACGTCGCCGCCTACCTGACCGGCATCGTCGACGAGGCGAGCCTCTCCGAGATCGTCGCGGCGACCCTCTGACCTCGCTCCACGTGTCACGTCCCTCCCGACCCTCGCGCGTCGCGCTCGCGGCGCTCACCGTGGCCGCGGCCGCCTGCTCCCGCGGCGAGCCCGATCGCGGCCCCGGCGACGCCGCCGCGCCGGCGGCCAGCCCCGCGGCGCCCTCGGCGTCCGGCCCGGGGGACGCGGCCCCGCCGGCGACCGGGTCTGCCGGCGCGCCTCCGGCGGCCGGGGGTCCTGCCGGCGCGCCGCTGGCCGGGGATCCGATGGCGATCCACCACGAGGCGCGCGAGGACCTGGTGCGGCTCTTCTCGCTGAAGGAGCTCACGCCGCGGGAGCGCAAGTTCAGGAACCCCGAGCTCTTCCTGGAGAAGAACTTCGGCGGCGGCGGGCCGTCGCGCATCAACCAGGGCAACAGGGCGCTCGCGCGGCACACGCGCTCGAAGGAGCAGTGCCTCGAGGGGCTGCGCGGCGTGGTCCTCCAGACGGAGGAGCAGCGCGCCCGCTGCGGCGGCCACGAGAACATGGTGCCCGTCTTCAAGACCGCGCGGGGGAAGGCGCGGCCGGCCGAGTTCTGCATCGACGTCTTCGAGTTCCCCAACAAGCCGTGCGAGCTGCCGATGGTGTGGGCGAGCCCGACGCAGGCCGCGGCCGTATGCAGCCTCCAGGGCAAGCGCCTCTGCACCGAGGACGAGTGGAGCCTCGCGTGCCGCGGCGACCCGGAGGGCGGCGCGCCGCGGACGTACGCCTACGGCGACGAGCTCGACCTCGCCGTCTGCCACACGCAGACGCGGCACCGCGACATCGACGGCAAGCCGTGCGACGCCGACACGGCGCGCTCCGCCTACGAGACGTGCGCGACCGACACCGAGCCGGCGGGCGCCTACCCCGCGTGCCGCTCCCGGTTCGGGGTCTTCGATCAGCACGGCAACGTGGCCGAGATCATGACCCGCCGCGACCGGGACGACGGCAAGCTGTACAGCCAGCTCAAGGGGAGCGCCTGGTTCTACGTCGAGGTCGCCCGCGCGCACGACGCCCCCCGGCCGAAGGGGCAGGAGACGTATCCCGATCACTGCTCCTTCAGCCCGCGCTGGCACGTGGAGCCGATGGAGAACGCCTGGCACGTGAATTACCACCTCGGGTTCAGGTGCTGTAAGACGGTCCACTGACGCGCCCGGGCGCCGCGGCAGGGCGCCCTACGCCCGCGCCGACCGTCCCCCCACGTGGGGCCCGCGTGGGGGCTGATGGGCGAACAACACACCTCCGATGCGGCCGAAAGCGGCGTGGTTCCCGGCGCTTCCAAAAACGGCTCAACAAAATGCAGCCGAGTGGACGATAGCCCACCTTATTTTTCCGCGATCACTCGACGTCTTTTCTCTCGCGAAGACGCGATGACGTTGCTATCCGTATCCACATGATGAAGAGAGCCAGTCTCCTCGTGATGCTCAGTGGTGTCTCCGTCTCTGGTCTTTTCTTCGGGTGTCGTCATGACGAGTCGCTCGGCGCCGATGCGCAGGCGCTCGTGGCCGAGTGCGTCGACCCGGGCGGCGCGATCCCGGAGGGTGAGTGGGTGTGCGGCGACGAGCGGGTCGTCGAGTGCACGACGCACCGGGGCGCGTACGTCGAGACGATCTACGCGCAGCTCTCGGCGGGCACCTGCGCCGACACGAGCGTGGCTGTCTCCGCGGAGGGGCCGTTCGCCCTGGGGACGCACGAGATCGTCGTGACCGCGGAGGCGGAGGTCGCGGTGTCGCTCTGCGCCTCGGAGCTCGTGGTCGTCGACACGGTCGCGCCGGTGCTCTCCGACAGGCAGCCCGAGCTCTGGCCGCCGAACCACAAGTTTCACACCATCTCGGTGGACGACTGCGTGGAGGTCGAGGACGCCTGCGACGACGAGGTCGAGGTGACGTTCACCTACGCGGCGAGCGACGAGCCGCGGAACGACACGGGCGACGGCAACACCGAGGTGGACATCATGAACCTCGGCTGCGGCTCGGTCGACCTCCTCGCGGAGCGGAAGGGCAACGGCGACGCGCGCGTCTACACGCTCGGCGTCCGGGCGGTCGACGCGTCGGGCAACGTGACCGAGGGCGAGTGCCACGTGATCGTGCCCCACGATCAGGGCGGCAAGGTGCCGGTCGACAGCGGGATCGCCTACCAAGAGGAGGCGCCCGCCTGCGACTGAGGCGCGCGGCTGGATCGCGCCTGCGCCGAGGGGTAGCCTTGCCCCTCGATGCAAGCGCTGGCTCAGCGCGCGCGGATCGCGCGCGGCACGTCGGGTGAGAGCCGCTGGGAGATGGCGACCCGGCCCACGGCGCCGCGCCTCCGCCCCTACCTCCGCGACTGCTGCGGTTACACGGAGGAGGCGCCCGGGCCGCTGCGGCGGGTCGAGTTCCCGATGCCGCAGGTCGTCGTCATCATCGAGTTCGGACCGCCGGTGCGCGTGTTCGACGCCGGGAGCGATCGCCGCCACGCGTCGTACCCGGGCGGCTTCGTCGCGGGGCTCGACGACACCTTCACGATCACCGAGCACGACGGCCTCCAGCGCGGGATCCAGGTGAACCTCACCCCCATCGGGGCGCGGCTCCTCTTCGGCGTGCCGATGGCGGAGCTCGCCGGGCGCGTGATCTCCGCGCGCGATCTCCTGCCGAGGGAGCACGCCCACCTGGCCGAGCGCCTCGAGGAGCTCCCCACCTGGGACGCGCGCTTCGACCTGATCGAGCGCGCGCTCGGCGAGCGCGTCGACGAGGCGCGGCACGCGCTCGGCGTGGTGCCGTGGGCGCTCCGGCGGATCGAGGAGCGCGGGGGCGCGGTCGACATGCGGGCGCTCGCGCGCGAGCTCGGCTACAGCCAGAAGCACGTGATCGACCTGTTCCGCGAGCACGTCGGCGTCCCCCCCAAGCTCCTCGCCCGCCTCGTGCGCTTCGATCGGCTGATAAAGCACCTCAAGGCGGGCTCCTCGGGGACGTGGGCCGAGCTCGCGCAGCGGTTCGGCTACTACGACCAGGCGCACCTCGCGCGGGACGTGAAGCAGTTCACCGGGACGACCCCGACCCGGGCGCGCGCCGCGCTGATCGAGCTCTCCGGCATGAGCCCCTGATCCCTCGCCGCCCACGCCTTGTCGCTAGGGCCTGCGCGGCGGCCGCGGCTCCGGCTCGCCGACGGTCACGGTCCTCGGCGGCGGGATCCGCGGTCGCGCCGTCGGTCCCGCGTCTGCCGGCCCCGCGTCCGCCGCCGCCGCGCCTGCCGGCTGACCTGCCGTGGTGAATCGCTCGATGAAGAGCGCGATCGCCGCGACCGGGCCGAGCGCGAGGAGGGCAATCAGCGCGCGAGCCGCCGTCGAGGCCCTGGAGCCGCCTCGCTGTCGTGCGGGCGGGGCGCCGCCGGTCCCAGCCGCGGGCAGGGTCGCAGCGCCGGGGGACGTGTCGAGTGTCCTCTCCGTGCGTGCCGCGTGAGCCGGCTCGCTCGTGTCCATCAGGGTCGGCGCGGCGCTCCTGTGCGCGAAGTCGGCGATGGCGGCCCGGATCGCGAGCGTCACGGAGGTCCACGCCTCGCTCTCGCGCTTCCACGACATCACGGGGACGCGGTTGGGGGGCAGCGGCGCCAGGGCGGAGAACGGCGTACCCTCCCAGTCGCACGCGTCGAGGAGGATGGGGATGACCCGCGCCCGCCCGGCGTTGTGGCGCCCGAGCGCCCGTTCCATCTCTCGCCACTGCGCGTCGGCGGCGAGGTAATCAACGCTGACGAGGAGGACGATGAGGTGAGCCGCGTCGAGGCGAGCCGCGAGCTCGGCCTCCCGATCGCTGCCGACCCCGACGCGCCCAGTATGCCAGGTGCGGACTTTCCCTTCGCGCTTCAGGGCCGACAGGTGCTTTCTGAGCACGTCCTTCTGTTTCTCGTTCTCGGCTGCATACGAGATGAAGACGTCGATCGGTAGAGGCGCAGGAAACACGAGGATAGCGTATCAGAAGGAGCCAGGCGGACGAGCGGAGCGGCCTTTATCCAGATGCTCTCCTTACCGTCCAGATCGTCCAGATCCTGGCGAGTCTGTACATCGAGGAACGCCGCCGCCGAGGTGCAGAGCTTACTGGCCGGGATCCGTCCTGCGCACGCATATCGATCGTCCCGCCCCGTGATACCGGACTGAGATCCGTCCCGCCGCAGCCGGGACGGTTCGGCACGGCAAATTCGCGGTCTGCGACCCGGCAGGGGGCGAGGTAAAATCTTTACAATACCCCCGGCGTCGCGCTCCCCAAGGTAGGCCCCGAAGGAGCGAACACCATGTCGACCGGGTCTCCCACGAATCTGCCCCCTGCGTTCCGCCTCAACCAGATGATCATGAGCCTCTGGGTGCCGCAGGTCGTCCACGCGGCCGCGGAGCTCGGCGTCGCCGACGTCCTCGCCGACGGACCGCTCCCGAGCGGCGAGGTCGCGGCGCGGCTCGGCGCGCACCCCGACGCGACGGAGCGCCTGCTCCGGGCCCTCGTCACGCTCGATCTGCTCGCCCCCCGCGGGGACCGCTTCGAGCTCACCGAGATGGGGCGATGCCTCGAGACGAGCTCCCCGAGCTCGCGGCGCGCGTGGTCCCGGCTCATGGGCGGGCCGGGGGTGTGGAAGGCCTGGGGCCGCCTGGCCGACAGCGTCCGCACCGGCCGGATGGCGTGGGGCGGCGGAGACGCGGCGGCGCCGTCCGGGACCGAGCACTTCGACGAGATGGGGCGCGACCCGGCCGCCGCCGCGATCTTCCACCAGGCGATGGTGGAGCTCACCCGCGGGGTCGCGCCCGGCATCGTCGGGGCCGCCGATCTGCGCGGCGCGCGCCGGGTGGTCGACGTGGGCGGCGGCTACGGCGCGCTGCTCTGCGCGATCCTGGAGGCCCACCCCGGCGTCGAGGGGGTCGTCTTCGATCTCGAGCACGCGCGCGAGGGAGCGCTCCAGCTGTTCGCGTCGCGCGGCGTCGCCGCCCGCGCCTCCTTCGTCGCGGGGAGCTGCTTCGACGCGGCGCCGCCGGCCGCCGACGTCTACGTGCTCAAGAGCGTGATCCACGACTGGGACGACGCCCGGAGCCTGACGATCCTGGGCAAGTGCCGCGAGGCGATGGACGGCGCGGCGCGCCTGCTCGTCGTGGAGCCGCCGGCCCCCGCCCAGCGCGGGAACGCGGCGCTCGAGTGGGTCCTCACGTTCAGCGACATCAACATGCTCGTGAACACGGGAGGGCGCGAGCGCACCGAGGCCGAGTACCGCGCGCTGCTCGAGGCCGCCGGGCTGTCCGTGAAGGGCGTGCGCGAGACGCCGAGCTTCTACCGGATCTTCGAGGCGGCGCGGGCCTGAGATAACGTCACGAGAGCGACCCATCCCCCTTGCCGAGGTGCATCGCCGTGGTCTCTTCCGACGAACTTCGAAAGCTCGCCCTGTCGCTGCCCGAGGCCGAGGTGCAGGACCACTTCGGCAAACCGTCGTTCCGCGTGCGGGGGAAGATCTTCGCGACCCACTGGGTGGCGCAGGAGCAGGCGGTCCTGAAGCTGTCCCTCGAGGAGCAGGACAGCCTGGTGCGGGCGCAGCCCGACGTCTTCTCGGTGACGCCGTGGGGACACCAGGGCTGGACGCGGGTGGAGCTCCGTCGCGTCGACCCGGCGCTCCTGGAGGAGCTGCTCGTGGGGGCCTGGCGCCGCGTGGCGCCGAAGCGCGTGGCCGCGCAGCGCGACGCGGGCCGGAGCGCGGAACCGGCGGCGCCGCCGGGGGCTCCCTCACGTCCGCGGAGACGCCGGCGCGCGACGTGACGGACGCCGGGACGCGCGGCCCGGCGAGCGCCCTCGGCCGCGCGACGATGCCGATGCCGGAGGGCGCTGTCTTTTTCTTCCGACAGGGAAGGAAAAATCAAACGAGGTCGTAGTATGTTCACGCGCCGCGCGCCTGCCCGGTCGACGATACAGCCCGTTCGCTTCCTTCGACGGAGCCGTCCTCCAGCGCCGCGCGGACTCTCAGGTGAACATTCTCGATGATGGAGCGCTCGATGACACGGATGAAGCTTCTTGGAATGCTGATGGTGGGGCTCGCGCTCGTTGCGTGCGGCGATGATGGCGAGGAGGGCACGTCGGGCCCCGGCGGCACCAGCAGCACCAGCGGCACCGGCGGCACGGACGGCACCGGCGGCAACGGCGGCGAGACCGGGGGAGACCTCGACGACAAGCAGCTCGGCGACCTGACGGACGCGGAATCGCAGGCGGTGTGCGACGAGCTCGCCGCCTCGGCCGGCGACATCACGAAGGAGGACGCGTGCGAGCTCTTCGGCCTGATCACCGCCGCCACGCCCGGCTCCGGCCTCGACTGCGAGACCGCCAAGGAAGAGTGCATGAACGAGCCCGACGAGCCTTCGGAAGAGGGGATGTGCACCGCGGAGGATTTCGCGGGGTGCACCGCCACCGTCGCCGAGTACAAGGCCTGCACGAACGCCCAGATCGAGGCTATCAAGGCGCTCACGTGCGAGTCGAACCTCGAGTCCGTCGAGCCGCCTCCGGAGTGCGAGGCCATCAGCGAGAAGTGTCCGGATCTCGCCGGAGGCGGGGATACCGGCGGCGAGGAGCCCTGAGGCTCCCCGCTCGCTCGCTACCGGTCGATCTCGGGCGCCACGACGTCGAAGCTGGCGATGAGCGCCACGAGATCGGCCAAGAATAGCCCCGGGCTCTTGGCCTCGATCATCGCCATGGCGGTGAAGCTCCCGGTCCGGAACCGCGCCCGGTACGCCTCCTCCGCGCCCCGCCCGATCACGTAACACCCCATGTCGCCGCGGGCGCTCTCGATGCGCGCGTAGGCCTCGCCGTCGGGCCTCATCTTCTTGGGCAGCTTGCCCAGGATGTCGTCCTCCGGGTGCTCGTCGATCTTGTCGAGCGCCTGGCGGAGGATCTTCGCCGACTCGCGGCACTCCTCGACCCGGACGTAGAACCGGTCCCAGCAGTCCCCCACCGTCCCGTAGCGCCCGCGGCCCACCGGCACGTCGAAGTCGAGCTCCGGGTACACCGAGTAGCCGTCTTCCTTGCGGAGATCCCATCGCACGCCGGACGCGCGCAGGTTGGGGCCGACGAGCCCCCAGTCCTTCGCCTCCTCGGCCGTCACCACGGCGACGTTGGCGAGCCGCTTGATGAAGATGTCGTTCAGGCTGATGAGCCGGTCGAACTCGACCATGATCGGCTCGAAGCCGTCGAGCCACCGCTTCACCTTGTCGGCCCACCCCTTCGGCATGTCGAACGAGACGCCGCCGATGCGGTGGTAATTGAAGGTGAGCCGCGCGCCGCACAGCTCCTCGATGAAATCGTTGACGTGCTCGCGCTCGCGCAGCGCCCACGGGAAGGGGGTGACCGCGCCGACGTCCATGGCCATCGCGCCGAGCGCGATCATGTGGCTGCCGATCCGGTTGAGCTCGCAGGAGATGACGCGCAGGTACTGCGCCCGCTTCGGCACCTCGATGCCCATCAGCTTCTCGCAGGCGCTCGCCCAGGCCTCGTTGGCGAACATCGCGGCGACGTAATCGACGCGGTCGGTATAAGGCATGAAGCCGCTGTAGGTGCAGCGCTCGCCGATCTTCTCGATGCTCCGGTGCAGGTAGCCGACGTCCGGCACCGCCTTGCGGATGATCTCGCCGTCCGTCGAGATGACGAAGCGGAGCACCCCGTGGGTCGACGGGTGGTGAGGCCCCATGTTGAGGGTCATCTCGTCGTCGAGGTCGCTCCCCGGGCCCGCGCCCCCGCGGTCGACGCTGAAGATGACCTGGCTCATGTCGCGTCCGCCTCCTTCTTCGGCAGCTTGATCTTGAAGAGCTCGACGGGGTTCGGCCGCTGCGTCGGGATGCCGTGGTACTCGGCCTTCTCCTGCCAGTCCTTGCGGAGCGGGTGCCCCTCCCAGTCGTCGGGCAGGAGCAGGCGCCGGAGGTCCGGGTGCCCCTCGAAGCGCACGCCGAGCAGGTCGAAGCACTCGCGCTCCTGCCAGTTCGCGGCCGACCACACGTCGACGAGCGTCGGCATCGCCGGGCCCTCCCGGTCGAGGAACGCCTTGAGGACGACCCGGTGCTTCTTCGCGTACGAATAGATGTGATAGACGACCACGATCTTCTTGAGATCCGGGTAGTCGACCCCGGTGATGCACTCCAGGTAATCGAAATCGAGCTCCGGCGCCTCGCGCAGGTGCCGGCCCACGGCCTGGATCTTCTCCGGCGCGACCTGGAACCAGGCGTCGCGATCCTTCGCGGACACGGGGTGGAGGTCGAAGACCGCGTCTTCGCCGAGCTTCGCCTGGAGCGCCTGGAAGATCTCTTCGGGTGTCATGGGGTGCGGGAGCGCGGGACGAGCATGGAGACGAGCACGAGAGGCGGCTCAGCCGCCCTGCGCGCCGCGGCGGCCGAGGGCCCGCTCGCTCTTGATCTTCTCCTGGATCTTCAGGAGCCCTTCGAGGAGCGCCTCGGGGCGCGGGGGGCAGCCGGGCACGTAGACGTCGACCGGGATGATCTGATCCACGCCCTTGCAGACCGAGTAGGCGTACTGGAAGAGGCCGCCGCAGTTCGAGCAGCTGCCCATGGAGATGACGTAGCGGGGCTCCGACATCTGGTCATAGAGGCGCCTCACCCGGGTCGCCATCTTGTACGTCAGCGTCCCCGCGATGATGAAGAGATCGCTCGAGCGGGGGCTCGGCCGCGGGGCCGCGCCGAAGCGCTCGAGGTCGCCGCGGGGGCCGCCGGTCTGCATGAGCTCGATGGCGCAGCAGGCCAGGCCGAAGAGCATGTACCAGACGCTGTTCGACCGCCCCCAGTTGAGCAGCCAGTTCACCGTCTGGTCGACGCTCGTCGTGATGACGCCGCCGCCGTCGCTCTCGTACTTCGCCTCCCACCCGCGGGGCGGGGCCATCAGGTTCAGGTTCGATGTCATGACTCCGCACCTCCGTCGGCGGCCGGGGCCGCCCCGACCGGCGCGCCCTCGCCCGCCGCGCTCGCGATCGGCGCGCGCGCCCGGGACCGGCTGCTCACGTTCTGGGCCCCGCGCGGATCGCCCTTGATGGCGCGGATCCAGTCGAGATCGCCCTTCGCCCAGACGTAGGCGAAGCCGAGCATCAGGATGGCCACGAAGAGGAAGATCTCGATCAGCGCGAAGAGGCCGCTGCCCTGGTCGACCCAGCGCTTGAACACCGCCGCGACCGGGTAGATGAAGGCGATCTCGACGTCGAAGACGATGTAGACGAGCGCGATGATGTAAAAACGCGGGTTGAAGTTGAACCACGCGGGCCCGACGGGCGCCTCCCCGCACTCGTACGTCTCGACCTTCTCGGGGTACGGGTTGCTCGGGCGCAGCAGCTTCCCGAACAGCAGAGAGCCGAGGACGAAGCCGATCGCCACCAGGAAGAACGCGGCAACGCTGGCATATGCCATCAACATCGGACGGAACCTCGCTCGGCTCGCCCTCCCTCGCTCCGGGCGAGAGAGCGCCAGATCAGGGGCGGTTGTAGGTGAAAAGATGAAGCGCGGCAAGCCGGCAGACCCGGGAGCGAGCGCGCGCTGAGCCTAATTTTTATCTCTCGAATTTTTGCGCAATGCGTCACAAAATCATTGATCGGGCTCGGATGCGTGCGCCGGCTGGTGTGCAGAGCCATCGGAGCGGTCAGCACGTTCTGTTAGCTAGCTAGCGATCCCTTACGCGGCGAAACGTGAACAGGCAGAGCAGGTAGAGGTTGGTGATGGCCTGATCCGCCTTTCTTTCCTTTATCGCATTCCAGCTCGTGAACGCTTGCTCGGCCTCCTCAATCAGCCTCAGCGCCTCCTTCCGTGTGGCTCGCCACTTCGGATCGTAGTCCGCACCATGGCGCGCCTCCTGCAAGCTGACGAACGCCTTGGCGATCTTTTTGAGCTCTCCAGGGACAGCAGGCAGGTCGCCGGAGAGCTCGCCTTCCTTCCTTGGCTGCTCCGGACGTAAGGCCCGAACGAGGTCAGCGAGCGCGGTCTCAACGCCTGGGCGGTTTTCCAGCGCAGCCGCCAGGCTCTTCACGGACCGCTGCACATCTTTACTAAGCGGAGGCGGCTCCGGTCGACCAGGCGCGACAGGGGCGGGAAGGGCTGCCTTCGGCTTGCCAGGAGGCTGCGGCAGCAGCAGCGCAATGTTCTTGGGGAGGCTGCCAGCACCGAACGGCTTCGAGGCCTCCTTCATTTCGCCATGATCGAACACCCGACGCATCAGGGGACGAAGCGCGACTTGCTCCTTGCCGCGAATAAACCTCTTCGTGGCCTCGCGCGACAGCAAATGAAATAGCGCATAATATGCTGTGGAGACCGCTCGCCGCAGGCGAGCCTGATCAGGTCTTCCCCTGCTAGGCTGGCTGGCCTTACCTTCTACAAGCTCGCGCGCGAGCGCGAGGAGGCCCTCCGGGCTCACACGCGCCTCTGCGCCGCCGCAGCATCCGAAGAAGGCCCGTCGTGAGCCTCATCATCCCCCGCCAGGTCGTCCTCTGCGTCCTCCTCTTCACTCTCGCGCTCTATCAACTCCTCCTGCTCGCTCTTGCCGCGGAAGTGAATGTAGGGCCATGCATCAACCCCTGCGTCCCTCAACGAAGCTCGGATGGCCTCGTCGATCGCCTCCATGTGCTCCTCTGGCCACTCCTGATCGTCCTCATCGTTCAGGATGACCCAGATGCGCACGGCATCGTCGCCCGACCAATCAACGTCGAGCAGACGCAGCATCTCGGAAAGCCCCGGCCACGCCGGGTTCCAGCGTTCCTTCACCTGCTGGAGTGCGACGTCCACCTGACCCTCGGTGCCTCGCGAGCTCATACGGTCACTCTACCACACACGAGGGGCTCCGCTCGAGCTGGGCTGGCGTCCGGCCGGCCTGGATGCCGCGGCCTCGCTGTCGGGGTTTCGCTCGCCGAGCCCGCTGCTCGGGATCGACAGGACGCGCCGCGCTGGGGTATCGGTCGGACGTGGGTCTCGTGGACGTGGCGGTGCTCGCGGCCGTGGACGGGGCGGCGCAGGCGCTGCCCATCTCGGCCACGGGGCACGCCGCGGCGGCGCGGCTCTGGCTCCGCGCGACCGACGGCGATGGTTGGATCGCCGCCGCGCAGGCGCTCGCGGCGGCCGCGGCGCTCGCGGTCGCGGCGCGGCGGCGGCTCCTCCGCGCGCTCGGCGAGGGCGCCCGCGCGCTCGGGCGGCCGTCGCTCTTCCGGGCGTCGCCGCCGGCCCGCGACGCGGCGCTGCTCGCGCTGGGCGCCGCCGCGAGCCTGATCGTCGCGGCGGCGCTCCGGCCGTACGTCGCGCGGTGGGGGCAGGATCCGCTCGCGGTGGGGCTCGGCCTGCTCGCGACCGGCGCGGCGCTCGCGAGCACCGCGATCGCGCCGCGGCGCGACGGGCGCGACGCGACCGACGCGCCGTCGCTCGTCGGGATGCTCGCGGTCGGCGCGGCGCACGGGGCCGCGGCGCTGCCGGGCGGGTCGCGCGTCGGGGCGGCGCTCGTGCTCCTGCTCTGGCTCGGCGTCCGGCCCGCGCGCGCCGTCGAGCTCGCGCTCGCGCTGAGCATCCCCGCGCTCGCCGCCGCGGCGCTCGCGGAGGCGCCCGCGCTCAGCGCCCCGCCGCCCGGGGCGGGCGCCGCGGCGCTGAGCCTGCTCGCCGCCTTCCTGAGCGCCCTCGCGGCGGCCGCCGCGCTCCGCGCGCTCGCCGAGCGGCGGCGGACGGGCGCGCTCGCGCTGTGGGTCGTCCCGCTCGGCCTCGCGATGGTGGCCTACGCGTACGCGCTGCCGGGCCCCACCTGAGCGGCCCCCTGCCACGGCGCCGCGTCCCTGCGTTACCCTTCGGCGTGTGACCCTCGACGTTCGCCCATGAGCTCGACCGAGACCCCCGTCCATGTCCTGATCCTCGCCGGCGGCGCGGGCACGCGCTTCTGGCCGGCGTCGCGCGCGGCGCGCCCGAAGCAGCTCCTGCCGCTGCTCGGCGGCGAGCCGCTCATCACCGCGACGGCGCGCCGGGTGCTCCCGCTGTGCGGAGGCGCGGGCTGGGAGCGCATCTGGATCGCGACCGGCCAGCACCTCCTCTCGCCCACGCGGGCCGCGCTGCCCGACGTCTCCGAGCGGCGCCTGCTCGTCGAGCCCGCGCCGCGCAACACGGCGCCGTGCATCGGCTGGGCGGCGGCGACCATCGCGCGCGAGGATCCCGAGGCGGTCGTGGTCGTGCTCCCGAGCGATCATCACATCGCCGACGTGCCGCGGTTCCTCGAGGTGCTGGAGGCCGCCGTCGCCTCGGCCCGGGGCGGCGCGATCACGACGATCGGCATCCGCCCGACGCACCCGGAGACGGGCTTCGGCTACATCGAGGCGGAGGGCGCGGGCGGCGCCGGGAGCGCGGCGCCTGCGGTGCCCCGCCAAGTGCTGCGCTTCGTCGAGAAGCCGAGCCGCGAGCGCGCCGAGGAGTTCGTGGCGAGCGGCCGCTTCCTCTGGAACGCGGGGATGTTCATCTTCCGCGCGGGCGACATGCGGGCGGCGATCCGCGCCCACCTGCCGGCGCTCGCCGAGGGGCTCGACGAGATCGACCGCGCCGCCGCGCAGGGCGCCGAGGCCGAGGCGGTGCTGCGGGTGTTCCCGCGGCTGCCGGCCGTGAGCGTCGATCACGGCGTGATGGAGCACGTCGCCGGGCTCGCGGTGGTGCCCGGCGATTTCGGCTGGAGCGACGTCGGCAGCTGGCAGAGCGCCTGGGAGCTCGCCGAGAAGGACGAGCGCGGCAACAGCGCGCCCGCGGGGTCGGTGCTCGTCGACGCGCAGGGCAACCACGTGGTCGATCTGCGCGCGCGGTCCGGTGGCGCGCCGGACGATCGCCGGGTGATCGCGCTCGTCGGCGTGGAGGACCTCGTGGTGGTCGAGACCGACGACGCGCTCTTGATCGTGCCGCGCGACCGGGCGCAGGACGTGAAGCGGGTGGTCGACGAGCTGAAGGCGCGAGGGCAGGACCGGCATACGTGACCAAGCGGCGCGCCTCTTCGGAGCAGTGAGAGGAGAGAAAAAAACGCCAAGGCGCAAAGGCGCAAAGGCGCAAAGGCGCAAAGGCGCAAAGGCGCAAAAAACACATGAGAGACAGCGTCCGCTGCTCACCGGGACGCTTCTCCGTCAATCTCTTCTCTTTTTTGCGTCTTTGCGCCTTGGCGCCTTGGCGTTTTTTCTCGCTCTACCCCCGCCGCGCCACCGTCCGCGCGTAGAGCTCGCGACGGGGGAGCCCGAGCTCGACCGACAGCTCCTCGGCGATGTGCTTCGCCCGCCTCCCCTGGGCGAGCTCGCGGTCGATGCGCGCGTCGAGCTCCTCGTCGCTCGGGCGCGCGCCCTCCGCGGCCGGCTCGGCGGGCGCGAGCACCAGCGTGATCTCGCCGAGCCACTCCCGCTCGAGCGCCGCGAGCTCCTCCACGGTGCCGCCCAGGATCTCCTCGTGCACCTTCGTCAGCTCGCGCGCGACGACCGCTCGGCGGCCGCGCATGCGCTCGGCCAGCTCGGCCAGCGTCTCGCGGAAGCGCCGCGGCGACTCGAACAGCACCACCGCCTCCGGCGTCGACGTGACGACGGCCAGCGCCTCGCGCCGCTCGCGCCCGCCGCGGGGCAAGAACCCCACGAAGCGGAAGCCCCCGGTCACGAGCCCCGACGCGCTCACCGCGGCCATCACCGCGCTCGGCCCTGGGATCGCCACGACGCGCGCCCCGGCGTCCTTGGCCGCGCGCACGAGCGCCGTCCCCGGATCGCTCACGACCGGCGTGCCGGCGTCGGTCATGAAGGCGATCGACTCGCCAGCGGCGAGCCGCGCGGCCGCCCGCGCGGCGTCCGCCTCGGAGGCGTGCGCGTCGAAGCGGTCGACCGGCTTGCCCGAGACGCCGAGGTGGCCGAGCAGCGCGCGGGCGCGCCGCGTGTCCTCGGCGAGGATCCGGTCCGCCGCGCGCAGCGTCTCGACCGCGCGCAGCGTGATGTCGCCGAGGTTGCCGATCGGCGTCGCCACCACGTAGAGGCACCCGCGATCGCTCGCCCCGCCCTGCTCGCCGACGGTCGACAAGGCCTAGTCCGCTTCGACGGCGTCGCCGAGCTCCTCTTGCAGGTACGTCCGCAGCTTCGACTGGAGCCGCGCCTCGAGCTGGCGCACGCGCTCGCGCGAGATGCCGAACTCGTTGCCGAGCTCCTGGAGCGTGAGCGGATCCTCCGCGGCCATGCGCTTGTCGAAGATGATCACGTCCTTGCCCTTCAGCGTCTCGCGGAACTTCGAGAGCCGGTCGTGGACGAGCATCCCCATCTCGCTCGCCTCGAACGCGCTGTCCGGGCTCGCCCCCGACGAGACGAGCAGCTCGACGCGCGGGATCGTCCGGCCCTCGAGATCGCCGACCGGGGCGTCGAGCGACGCCTCGCCGCTCGCGAGGCGGCGGTCCATGTCGACCACCTCCTTCTCCTCGACCGAGAGGCGCTTCGCGATCTCCGCCGCCGTCGGCTCGATGCCCATCGCCGAGAGCTTCGCCTTCTCCTTGTTGAGGTTGAAGAAGAGCTTCCGCTGCGCCTGCGTCGTGCCGAGCTTCACGAGGCGCCAGTTGTTGAGGATGAAGCGCAGGATGTACGCGCGGATCCACCACGCCGCGTACGAGGAGAGCTTCACGCCGCGGTACGGGTCGTAGCGCTTCACGGCCTGCATCAGGCCGATGTTCCCCTCCTGGATGAGGTCCATGATGTTCTTGTAGGCGCGCCGGTACTCGTACGCGAGCTTGACCACGAGCCGCAGGTTCGCCGTCACGAGCCGCGCGGCGGTCGCGACGTCCTGCGTCTTCGAGTACTTGATCGTCAGCTCCTTCTCCTCGTCCGCCGTGAGCAGCGGGTGGCGCTGCACCTCGCGCAGGTAGGCCTGGAGCGGGTCCGTGCGCGACAGCGCCGCGTCGCCGCCGCGCCCCCCGCCGGCGGCGCCGGCGCGCGCGGAGCGCGGGAGCTCGATGTCGTTCACGTCGAGGCTCGCGTCTTCGATGACCTCGCCGACGACCTCCACGACGTCCCCCTCGTCGACGTCGCCGGCCGGCGCGGCGCCGCTCTCGGGCGGGGCGTCCCCCTCGTCCTCGTCGTCGCGCGCGCCGTCGTCGTCGCTGGCCGCGGGCTGCGCCTCGGCGCGCGCGCCGCCGGCGTTCTTCGCCGCGGAGCGCGCGCGGCGCTTCGCGGCGGGCCGGGGGGCCGCGTCCGCGACCTCGTCCGTGCCCGCGCTCGGGTCCGCGCCTTCGTCCTCCGGCCCGGGCAGCGGGCCCGCCTCCGCCGCCCCCGCCGGCTGCGGCGCACCGGTCCCCTTCGTTCGCTTCGTTCGCGGCTCGCTCTTGCTCTTCGCCACCAGGACCTCGTCCTCGAAGTTCTAGTACAGGCCCGCCGCACCGCGCCACCTGCGCCGGCGCGCAGGCACCTCGCGATCCGAGGCTACCCGCTCCGCAATCCGCAGGTAAGCAGGTATGGAAGAGAGCGCGCGGGATCGGAGAACGTGCTACACGGCAGCCTCCACGTGGACTCGCACCGCCCCCCGCGCCCGCGCTCGCTGCGCCCCTGGTACCTGGTGGCCACCATGCTGCTCACCTGGCTCATCGGCGTGCGCGGCTTCATGGCGGGGTGCGGGACGGCCATGTACCTGCGCGGCGGCATGGCCCCCGACGTGATGGCCGTCGCCCAGCAAGCACGCGACCAGGGGGAGGCATTCCAGTTCACGTACCTGGTGCTCGAGGCGGCCCAGGCGCGCGCCCTCAGCCTGTACCAGGACGTCTCCTTCCCGCTCAGCATCGGCAAGGTGCTCCTCGGCGGGCTGCTCGTCGTCGCGAGCGGCCTGGCGCTCGGCGGGCGGCCCGGCACGCGCGGCTTCGTGCTCCAGGTCCTCCTCGCCAACCTGGCCTTCGCCGCGGTCGATTACGCGCTCACCCGGGGCGTCCGCGGCGCGTGGATCGACATGGTGGCGCAGGCGGGGGCGCTCCTGCCGCCGGACGTCCCCGAGCGCGCCGGCCTCACGAACCCGGGCCTCTGGTGGACCGCCGAGCGGGTGCGCTTCGTGATCTTCGAGCTGGCCATCCTCGGCTCCGCCGCGCTGGCGCTGACGCGGGAGCGCACCAAGCTCTACTTCCAGGCGGTCGCCCGGACGACGGTCGACCCCGGCGAAGAGCCATGAGCACCGCGGAGAGGATCGCCGGCGCGGATCCTCGATCGAAGCCCGCCCAGCCCGAGGCGCGAAGGGTCGCCGTCCTGCCGGACGACCTCGCCAACCAGATCGCGGCCGGCGAGGTGGTCGAGCGGCCGGCGAGCGTGGTCAAGGAGCTCGTCGAGAACGCGCTCGACGCGGGCGCGCGCCGCATCCGCGTCGACATCGAGGGGGGCGGCGTCGGCCTGGTGCGCATCGCGGACGACGGGTGCGGGATGAGCCGCGAGGACGCGTCGCTCGCGGTGCTGCGCCACGCGACGAGCAAGATCGCGCGGATCGACGACCTCCGCTGCATCCAGAGCTTCGGCTTCCGCGGCGAGGCGCTCCCGAGCATCGCCTCGGTGAGCCGCTTCTCGCTCCGCACGCGGCGCGACGGCGAGTCGGAGGGGACGGAGATCCGGATCGAGGGCGGCGGCGCCGCGCAGGTCGTCCCCTGCGGGTGCGCCGCCGGCACCGTGGTCGAGGTGCGCGACCTCTTCTACAACGTCCCCGCGCGGCGCAAGTTCCTGCGCGCCGTCGGGACCGAGTCGGCGCACGTGACCGAGATCGCGCAGGCGGTCGCGCTCGGCGAGCCGGGCGTGACGGTGGTGCTCTCGCGCGACGGGCGCGTCGCGCGGGAGTGGCTGCGCGCCGCGAGCCGCGCGGAGCGGGTGCGCGCGATGCTCGCGGGCGAGGAGCTCGCGACGTGCGCCGGGCAGCGGGGGCCGCTCACGGTCGAGGCGTTCGTGTCGCGGCCGGAGCGCGCCCGCTCGGGCGCCGGCTGGCTGTGGATGTTCGTGAACGGGCGGCACGTGCGCGACCGGTCGCTGGCGCGCTCGATCGCGCTCGCCTACGGCAGCGTGCTCGAGCCGGGCCGGTACCCCATCGGCGCGGTGTTCATCGATCTTCCTCCGGAGCTCGTGGACGTGAACGTCCACCCGCAGAAGGCCGAGGTCCGCTTCGCCGACGGCCGCGCCGTCGCCGACGCGCTCTACAAGATCGTCGCCGCGCAGGTGGCCGCGGCGTTCGGCCTGCCCGCGCCGGCCCCTGGCGGCTTCCAGGGCCGCAAGGGCAAGCTCTTCGAGGACGCGGCCTCGCCGCCCGGAGACGCCTGGGTATGGTCGAGCGGGTCGAGCGGCCCCTCCGCGGGGGCGCCCGTGGCGGGGGCGCCGACGGCGGGCCCCCCGGCGGCGGACGCGCCGAGCGAGCGCCGGGAGCCGCCGGCCGACCCGTGGGGCCTCGGCGGCGATCTCGTCGGGATCCCGCCGGGGCGCCCGGAGGCCGCGCGCCCCGGGTCCGCCTCGAGCGGCGCGGGCGCGCCGGCGCAGCTCGGGGTGTGGGACGACGTCGCGCTCGCCGAACGGCGCGGCGTGGCGGTCGAGCCGGCGATCGCGCCGGGCGCTCCGGGGATCGCGCCAGACGAGCCGGCGAACGTGCCGGGCGGGCTCGCGAACGTGCCGGGCGGGCTCGCGAACGTGCCGAGCGCGCCGCCCGTACCGTACCCGACCGGCAGCGGGTCCGTGCTCGCCGCGGCCGAGCGCGTCCTCGCCTGGAAATCGCTGCGCTTCCTCGCGCAGGTGCGCAACACCTACTTCGTGTGCGAGGGCCCGGACGGGATCTACTTCCTCGACCAGCACGCGGCGGCGGAGCGCGTGACGTTCCACCGGCTGCGCGCGGCGTACGACGGGCGCGACGTCGCGACACAGAAGCTGCTCTTCCCGGTGCTGGTCCCGGCGGCGCCCGCGGAGGTGTCGCTGGTCGAGGAGGCGCAGGAGGCGATCGCGCGCCTCGGGCTCGACGTCCGCCCGGCGGGCGCGGCGCAGCTCGCGGTGCACGCGGTGCCGACGCTGCTCCGCCGCGCGGCCCCCGAGCGCCTCGTGCGCGACCTCGTGGACGAGCTGAGCCACTCGGGCGAGCGCGCCTTCTCGGGCGCGGTGGATCTCGCGCTGGCGACGATGGCCTGCCACGGCTCGCTGCGCGCCGGCGACCCGGTGGCGCCGGACGAGGCGCGCGCGCTGCTCGCGGCGCTCGACGAGGTGGATTTCGCCGGCCATTGCCCGCACGGCCGGCCGATCGTGATGCGCGTCGGCTGGCCGGAGCTGGAGCACCGCGTGGGGCGGCGGTGATCGAGGCCGAGCGCGGGCTCGCCCCGGAGGCGAGCGCGGCCGCCGCGCCGCCGTGGGAGACGATCGCGCCGCCGTCGCCGGGCGAGCTGCTCGTCGTGGTCGGCCCGACGGCGAGCGGCAAGACCGAGCTCGCGATCCGGCTCGCGGAGCGCTTCGGCGGCGAGGTGGTGAGCGCCGACAGCGTGCAGATCTACCGGGAGTTCGACCTCGGCTCCGGCAAGCCGACGCCCGCCGAGCGGGCGCGCGCGCCGCACCACCTGATCGACGCAGCCGATCCGCTGGAGGCGATCGACGCCCAGCGCTTCGCGGAGCTCGCGGAGGCGGCGATCGCCGATATCCGCGGCCGGGGCCGGGTGCCCATCGTCTGCGGCGGCACGTTCCTGTGGGTGAAGGCGCTGCTCTTTGGCCTGTCGCCGGCGCCGCCCGCCGACCCCGAGGTGCGGGCGCGCCACCGCGCGATCGCCGAGGCCGAGGGGCGCGCTGCGCTCCACGCGCGCCTGGCCGAGGTGGATCCGGCGAGCGCGGCGCGCCTCGCGCCGAACGATCTCGTGCGCGTGAGCCGGGCGCTGGAGATCTACGAGCGCTCGGGCCGGACGCAGAGCGCGTGGCACGCCGAGCACGGCTTCCGGGAGCGCCGCCACGCCGCGCGCCTGCTCGCGGTGCACCGGGACCGCGCCGAGCTCGACCGCCGCATCGAGGCGCGCGTCTCCGCGTGGCTGGAGCAGGGCTGGGTGGACGAGGTCCGCTCGCTCCTGGCGCGCGGCTACGGCGGCGCGCGGGCGATGGGCTCGGTGGGCTACCGGGAGGCGCGGGAGCACCTGGAGGGCGGCCTGCCCGCCGCGGAGCTCGCGCCGGCCATCGTGCGCTCCACGCGCGTCTTCGTGCGGCGGCAGCGCACCTGGCTGAGGGATCAGCCGGTCGCACACGTCACGCTCGCAGACAGCGTTGATAGTTAAGCTAACGAACCATATCGCGCCACGCGGCGGCCCCTCCAGGAGCGGTCAAAGGAGCGGGCGGTCGCACACGTCATGCGCGCAGACGGCGGTGATAGTGAGATAGGCTAACGAACCATATCGCGCCGTGGAAGCGGGCGGTCCGGGCGCGCGACCGCGCGGGTCAATAGGCGAAGGCCTGGTAGACCTCGGTCTCGTCGGGCCCGTCGAGCGACTCGACGATCGGGTTGAAGCGGAGCATGCGCTTCGCCCGCTCCGACAGGTGGGGGAGGCTCTCGCGGGGCACCCGGATCGAGACCTCCGGCCGGAAGAGCCAGCGGCGGCTGTAGCCGATGACGACCATGGGCCGCGGCTCGCGCGAGCGGTTCGGGGTCCCGCGATGCAGGCCGCGGACGTCGCGGACCATGACGTCGCCGAGCTCCATGGGGATCGGCTCGAGCGCGACCTCGCCCTGCTCGAGGCGCCGCATCCCCTCGGCCTTGGAGAGCATGTGCGTGCCACGGGCGATCTCGATCGGGCCGTTCTCGGCGGTGACGTCGACCAGGGGGAAGTTGACGGCGAGCTGGAATGCAGGCGTCTCCCTGCCGGTCTCCGGGAAGAGCGGCGGCGTGTCGCGGTGGACGTCCTGGTAATCGGACCCGAGGAGCGGGGTGTCGGTCGCGAGCTGGACCATGGTCATGTCGGCGCCGATCAGGCGCTCGACGACGCCCAGGATCGTCTCGTCTTCGTAGATGCGCGGCTCCGCGAAGGGGGCTTTGAACGGGAGCGTGACGTAATACCGCCCGGGCCCCCGGTTCTTGAGGTGCCCCTCGCGCGCGACGTGCGCGTCGAGGAGCGGCGCGAAGGCCTCACGCCACGAGAGCAGCAGGCTCTTCGGGATGAGGCTCTTGATCAAACAGAACCCATCGCGCTGCGCTGCGTGGGCAAGCTCATCCAATTCGGCGCTGGTGCGGCGGGCGTGGTTCATAGCTCGGCGCCAAGCTTGGAGTGGCTCCCTCCGAGTCGTCAAGCTCATCACTCGCCCTCTGCAGATTCGCGACGACCCCACCTTCCCCGGAATCGTCGTCTTCGAAAGAGAGCTCGCCGCGTCAGACAGCTGGAGCACGCGCGGGACGGACGAGCGCTCTCATCCCGCTCGATGTCCGCAGGACTCCGCATCGGCAGCGCCGATTCCTCGCTGTCAGCGCGACTGCCACCTGACCTCGCCGTCGCAGCGCGGGCAGCCCGCGCCGCGCGGCCGCGGCTCCTGCGCGAACGCGACCCGGCCGCAGCCAGCGCAGACGGTCATGTGGCTCCGGTAGAGCTCCGCGTCCGAGAGGATCTCCGCGGCGAACAGGCTGAGCACGATGTCGCTCAGGAGGTCGCTCTCGCGCGGCGCCGGGATCCAGCCCGAGCGGCCTTCGACGACGCTCCACCGCACGCGCGCGCTGTACAGCGCTGCGCGGAGGAACCCGCGATCGGGGTTCGGCGCCACGAAATCGAGCAGCGCGAGCGCCACGCGCCGGCGCGCACATCCGGTGAGCGCCGCGACCTCGCGGTGCCGCTCGTCGAGCTCGCAGAGCTCCACGGTCGCCGCGCCCGGCTCGCGCAGCGCGCGAGGGGCCTTCATCCAGCCGGGCTCGACCACATGCTCGTGGAGCCACGCCGCGAGCTCGTGGGGCTCCCACGAACGGGTGGTGACCTGCATGAAGCTGAGCGCGCCGGCCAGGCTGGGGCTCGCGAGCAGGCGCGCCCGCAGCGCGACGAACGAGCTGGCCCGCCCGGCGCCGGCTCGAACGCCCTGCCCGAGCGCCTCGCGTCGGACGGAGCGGCTCGCGGGCCTGAGGCCCGCCATCGCGATCTTCAGGGAATTGCTCATAAGGTCCATGGGTTTTCCGTCCCGCTGTGCGCTGCGGGGGGCGGCCGATCGCCGGCGATGTGCGTCGCTGTAAGCGCCCCGCGTGCCAGCCATTCGATGCGTCAGCCCTGCGCCGCATCGCGCGAAGACGCGCTGATTGCGCTCAAAAGAGCGCGGCGCGCGAATGCAGCTGAGGTCTCGAGACCGCCGTCCATCGCGCGCGATTGCTGCGTCCAGGCATCAGGCAGCTGGAACGCAATCGACATGTGCGCTCGGCGCGCGTCCTGCGGTCATCCGCGGCTCGATAAAGTGGGTCCGTTTCGCGCGCCGGCGCGGCGCGCAGGCGATCTTCCGCCCGCGACAACCCGAGATCGCGCCCGATCGCTCCCCGAAATACCGTGACGAGAGCACCCGATGCGTGCCCGCCGTCGGCTCACCCGCTCGGCAGCGGGGAATCCATCACTGCGGGCGCGGCGGCGAGACGGCGGCGCCGAGCGCGTGGGCCGCGCGCAGGGCCACGACCCGCAGGTGACCGTCGGGCAGGTGCTCCCGCCCCGCGACAAGCGCGGTCAGCGGCACCCAGTGAAGCCGCCGAGGCGGCGCGGACACCGGCTCGGCCGGGGGCGCGGCGGCCGACGGGGACGTGGCGGCCGACGGGGGCGCGGCGGCCGACGGTGCCCGCGGCGCCTCCGCGGCCACCCCGGTGACCACGAAGGCGATGGGATGGACCAGCTCCGGCGTCAGCCCCGCCGAGGGGCGATAGGCGCCTCCGAGCTCGACGGCCTCGCCCGCGTCGACGCCGTACTCGACAAGGAGCCGCGCCCGCACGAACGCCTCCGCCTCCGCGAGGGTGCGCGCGCTCCGCGGCAGCCGCCACGCCGGCGCGACCAGGAGCTCGCTGTTGCCCGAGAAGCTCTGGGCGGCCGGCAGATCGTGGTCGTCCACGCCGAGCACCACCTCTCCCGACGGCGCGCGCGCGAGCAGCGCGGTCGAGACGGTCAGCGCGCCGAGCGGCCGCGGCACCACGTACTCGAGCTCGCGCGCGGCCACCACGGCGCCGCCTTCGGCCAGCTCCTCGAAGCGCGCCCGCCGCACCTCGAGGAACCCGGTGCTGGCGCTCGGGTCCACCCGCGCGTACTGCCGGCGGCTCGGGCGCTCGATCAGGGCGCGCAGCGACGTCGGCTCCACGACGGCCACCGCGCCGCCGCCCGCGCTCGCGCCCGCGGCGCCTGCCGCGCCCGCTCCGGGCGGCGCGGAGGGCCCCTCGGGCAGCGCGGGCAGCGCGATGTCGTCGCCGATCCACGGCCCGAATGGCAATCCGAAGCGCGCCAGCAGGTCGTAGACGTTCAGCTCGAGCCGCGCGTCGGGCAGGCCGCCGACCTGCGCGGCGCGCAGCAGCTGGCGCGCCTCGATCGCGCGGATGCGGCCCGAGGTGCCGAACCCGGAGACGTCCTCGGAAGGCGCGTTCACGAACGAGGGCTCGACCTCCACGAGCATCGAGCGCACCTCTTCGAGGATGCCGCCGGGCGACGGGTAGTACGTCGTCCCCGGGATCATCCGCTGGATCGCCTCCGCCCGCACGCCGGCCGCGCGCCCGAGCGCCCGCTCGACCGTGTGGCCGACCGGGAACTCGGTCTGCACGACCGCGATCGGCTCGGCCAGGTAGTCGGCCGGGCCGCTGCCGTCGAGGGGCGGCGTCTCCTCGCGGCAGGCGCGCGCGATCGGACGCGGGTAGCTCGTCCTCGCCAGCACGTACGCCGTCTCGCCGGCGAAGAAGAACGGCACGATGTCCAGCGTGGGGTGGGGCCGCGCCGCCAGGTCGAACACCCGGCCGGTGGCGCGATCCTGGTGGTGCTCGATCCGCAGGAACCGCGGAGGGCCCTCCGCCGGACGGAGCCGGAACGCGACCCCCTGACCGGCCTTCACCTTCTCGCCGACGATGAGGTAGTTCGTGGGCGGATACGGCAGCCGCGCGCCGGCGGCGTCCCGCAGCTCGAAGCGGCCGGCGAACCGGTTGCGCACGATCCACGGGTTGCGCAGCGGCGTGGACGACAGCACGCGCAGGCCGAGCCGGGCGAAGAGGGCCTCGAACTGCGCTTGCGAGAAATAGGTGTACTCCTCCTTGACCTCGGCTTCCCAGTCGGCGCGGTAATCCTTCCGCAACACGAACTCGACCGCGTGCTTGTGGGTGAGCCGATACCGCCGCCACCCGGGGCGCGGCGCGGGGAGCGCGCCGGACGGCCCGGGGGAGAGCCGCTCCAGCGGGAACCCGGGCTCGGGCGACAGCGAGCGAAACTCGCCGGCGAACCGCTCGAGCAGCGCCGCGGTCGAGGCGCTGCGGGGGTCGCGGCCGTCGTCGCCATCGTCGGCGGGCACGTCGAGCAGCACCGGCTCCGGCCCCGGGTCGACGAAGTCCCGCACCACCAGCACACCGCCCGGCGCGAGCTGCTCCACCTGCGCCGAGAGCGCGTCCGCGGCGTTCGCGTGGCGATAGCCGCCATACGACGTCACGTGGTGCAGCACCGACGAGTCGAAGATCCCGTCGAGGCTCTCGGGCGGGAAGACCGCCGTGGCGATGTCGCCCAGCTGGAAGCTGAGGTTCGGGTGCCGGTGAGCGCGGCGCGCGAGCTCGATGACCGTGGGATCGATGTCGACGCCGATCACCTCGAGGCGCGGGTAGAGCAGCGCCAGCGCGGCGCTGCCCTGCCCCGAGCCCATGCCCATGTCGGCGACGCGGCCCTCGCACAGGAGGTGCGCGGCCGTGAGCGCGACCTTCTGGCGCATCGACGCGTCCATCGCGGACAGGTACCGCGCGTACGCGGACAGGTCGTCTCGCCGTTGATCCGCCTCGTACCCCGCCGCCGCGCTCGTCGTCATGGCTCACGAGTGTACGCCGGGCGCGGGGCGCGGAAAGACCGCACGGCCCGCGCGGTCACCGACGGCGCGGTCACGTGATGGCGGCGGCGCCCGCGCCGGGGCGCCGCGCGCCGGCCGCCTCAGGTGGCCGCGAGGCCCGGGAGCGGCGACTTGGCCGGCAGGTTCGGGTCGCCGAAGCCGCTGAAGTCCGTGACGCCCATCGCGTCGCAGAGGCTGAGCAGCACGCGCTCGTGCCGCTCGGAGCTGCGCACGTAGCGCCCGCCGGGGCTCGTCTTCAGATACCCCCCCTCGCCGCTCGCCAGGACGAACTTCATCTCGTTCTGGTTGTGGTTCGGCGAGTCGCCCATGTCGCGGCACCAGGCGATCAGCGTGTTGTCGAAGAGCGTCCCGGATCCGTCGGCCTCGGGGATCGCCTTCAGCTTGTTGATGAGATCGACGAACCGCTGCGCCAGCCACTTCTCCAGCTTGATCAGGTCGAGGTGCGTCGGAGCGCCGGTGTGGATCATCGAGCCGTGCTCCTCGCCCCGCAGCCCGATGTCCGCCAGCTCGACGTTCATGGCCTGATCCGAGCCCCACTGGATCGCGGCGACCCGCGTGATGTCGCACGCGAACGCGCCGACGATGAGATCCATGTGCAGGAGGTTGGCCTCCAGCGGGTTGCTCGGATCGCCGCTCGGCGCCGTCGGCGCGCTGCAGGCGCCGCCTCCGCCGGACGACGCGTTCGACAGCCGCTCCTCGATCTGCCGGATCGAATCGAGGTGCAGCCCCAGCTTGTACTTCTGCTCGGCGCCGAGGTCCCCCTCGAGCGCCTTGATCTCGTTCTTCAGGTTGTCGAGCACGCTCCTGCGGCGGCGCAGCACCTCGTCCGCCGTGGTGTTCGCCGGGAGCGCCGAGCCGAACAGCGTGGAGTAGGCGGACTTCGGGGACGCGATCGTCGGCAGGTTGTCCTTGCGGTAGTACGGCGACTTCCCGCCGCTCACCGTGCTCTCGGCCCCCAGCAGGAGCGAGGGGATGGTCGTCTTCGTCCCGGCGGCGATCAGCTTGTCGGCGATGAACTGATCGACGGAGATCAGCCTGGCGGGGTCGCTGAAGCCGAGCCCGGTGAGGCCGTCGGGGGCGCCGTGGTTGTTCCCGGGGTTGCCGCTGGGGAGGCCGTCCACGAGCACGACGTGCTGCTTCACGTCCGCGAGCGGCGACGTGGACTCGCTGAACGTCGGGGTCTCGCCGGAGACGCTCGTCGGCTTCCAGATCTGGGGCGCGGTCCCCATCGTGCAGAACAGGAGCAGCCGCTTCGGCTTCTTCCCGGGCGCCGCGTGGGCGATGGAGTCGAGGAACGGCGAGAACAGGAAGCTGGCCCCGACGCTGGCGCCCAGGCCTTGAAGAAAAGCTCGACGATGAAGGCTGCGCATGAACGACCTCTCGCTCGCACCCGATTTTCTTGGAGCTTGCAGCCGTGCCGCGTGAAGGGCGCGGTCCGGAGCCCGCCGCGACAGGCGCGTGGGGGCGCGCCTGTCGCGGCGGGGGGGCTCGCGCCCCGTGCTTTCAGGTAGCCGCCAGGCCCGGGAGCGGCGACTTCGCCCCCAGGGCCGGATCGCCGAAGCCGGAGTAGTCCGTGACGCCCATCGCGTCGCACAGGCTGAGCAGCACGCGCTCGTGCCGCTCCTGGCTCCGGATGAACCGGCCGCCCGGGGCCGTCTTCAGGTAGCCGCCGGTGCCGCTCGCCAGGACGAACTTCATCTCGTTCTGGGTGTGCGCGGGCGCGTCGCCCATGTCGCGGCACCAGGCGATCAGCGTGTTGTCGAGGAGCGAGCCGGAGCCGTCGGCCTCGGGCAGTTCCTTCAGCTTCTTGATGACGCCGACGAACTGCTCGTGCAGCCACTTCTCGAGCTTGATCAGCTTCGCGTGCCCGGGGTCGTTGCCGTGGATCAGGCCGTTGTGCTCCTCGTCCGCCAGGCCGATCTCCGGCAGGTTGACGTTCATCATCTGATCCGAGCCCCACTGGATCGCCGCGACGCGCGTGATGTCGCACGCGAAGGCGCCCACGATGATGTCGAGATGAAGCTGGTTGGCCTTCATCGGGTTCGACATGTCGCCCGAGGGGCTCGTCGGGACGGAGCAGCCGCCGCCGGTGGGCCCGCCGGTCCCGCCGGTCATCGAGCCCGAGAGCCGGTTCTCGATCTGGCGGAGCGACTCGAGGTGCAGATCCAGCTTGTACTTCTGCTCCTGGCCCAGGTTCCCCTTGAGCGTCGTGATCTCGCCCTTGAGGTTGTCGAGGATGCTCATGCGCCGGCGCAGCCGAGCCTCGGCGGCGGGGTCGGGTTGGTTCGGGTTCGTCGGGTTCGACGGGGTCACCCCCGAGAACACGGTCGAGTAGGCGGACATCGGCGAGCCGATCGGCACCAGGTTGGTGTTCTTGTAGAACCCCGTCTTGCCGCCGCTCGTGTCGGCGCCGAGCAGGAGCGAGGGGATGGGGGTCGCGAGCCCGGCGCCCTTCAGCTTCTCGACGATGTACTGGTCCACCGAGATGAGCCCGTAGGGGCCGTTGCTGAAGTAGCCCATCCCGGTGAGGCCGTCGGCGGACCCGTGGTTGTTGCCGGGGCTCGCGCTGGGGAGGCCGTCCAGCATCACGATGTGCTCCTTCACCTCCTCCAGCGGCGAGGTGGCCTCGCTGAACGTGGGGGTCTCCCCCGAGACGCCCTTGGGCTTCCAGACCTCGGGGGCCGTCCCCATGGTGAAGAAGATCAGGAGCCGCTTCGGCTTCTTCCCGGGAGCCGCGTTGGCGATGGAGTCATAGAAGGGCGAGAACAGCAGGCTAGCCCCGAGGCTGGCCCCAACACCCTTAAGGAAGTTCCTACGACTGTGGCTGCGCATGACCGATCCTTTCACTTGCTACCGATCTCTTCGTTGTTTGCAGCCGTGGGGTCACGGACCTTGAACTCTGCGGGTGAAGTGCGGCGTGCGCGTCAGCGCGAGCCACACGCTCTTCAGGCGGTACTCGTCGGCCGACGCCTCCTGCTGGACCTTCTCGTACGTGCAGCCGTCCTGCTCCCAGGTGTCGCCGAACGCGTAGTACGACCAGTAACGGACCATGCACGCCTTGACGTCGTCGCTCGCCGCGAGGTAGTCGGCCAGCTCGGTCACGCCGTTGAAATTGAAGTCTGCCCCGGAAGGCGGCTCGACGATCATCCCGGTCACGTCGACGGGGATCCCGGCCTCGTCGTTCCGCCACCGGCCGAACGTGTCGTAGTGCTCGAAGCCGACGCCGATCGGGTCCATCTGCACGTGGCAGCTGTGGCAGTAGTCGGCGCTGGTGTGCTGCTCGACCATCTCGCGCGTGGTCGCCGGGGTCTCCAGGGGCTTGATGTTCGGATCGACGCCGGGCGGCGGGGGCTCGAGCGGCTGGCAGAGCAGGCGCGTGCGGACCATCTTGCCGCGCTGGGTCGGCGAGGACAGCTTCGCGCCGCCGTGGCCGGTCAGGAAGCTGCCGTGGGCCAGGATGCCGCGATCGCGCTGCCCGGGGGCGAGCGTCACCCGGGTGAGCTCGGTGCCGCCGGCGCCGCCGAGGCCGTAGTGCGTGGCCAGGCTGCTGTTGATGAACGTGTAGTCCGCCTGCAGGAGGTTGGCAAACGTGCCGTTCAGGTTGAACGCGGTGTCCACGATGAGCGCCTGCGTCTCGGACATCATGTCCTTGCGCAGGTCGTCGCTGAGGTTGAAGACCGTGTTGTCCTTCACCGCGGTGACCAGGCGGTTCAGCTGGAGCCAGCCGCGCATGAACCGCGTCATCTCCGCCTCGGCGAGCGGCCGCGTCGCCGGGTCTTCCAGGATGCGCAGCGCGTGCTGGGTGATCAGCTCGCTGCTCAGCGTGGTGCCCGCGGCGGCGGCCTCGTCGGCGGCCTGCAGCAGCGCCGCGTCCGGCATGGTCCCGGTCAAGAGGTACGAGAGGTTGCTCGCGATCTCGTGCGGGGAGAGCTCGTAGATGCCGCCGCCCGCCTCCCGGCCGATCTCGTGGCGGTACAGGAAGTACGGCGACTGCAGCATGGCGCTCACGACCACCTTGGCGCCGTCCTCGAACGTGCTCTCCGCCCCGAACAGTTTGTCGTAGGCCTCGAAGCGGTCCGTCGGGAGCGGCTCGCGGAACGCGCGGCGGCCGAAGTCGCGGATGAACTGGCCGCGGCAGGCCTCGTCGGTCGTCCGGCAGGTGGCCGAGCTGAGGGTGTCGAGCTTGTTCGTCACCGCCCAGTCCGCGGTCGCCTCGGCCCAGTCCATGATCTGCTGGGCGGTCAGGTCGCGGATCACGAGCGCGTTCGCGTCGGCCGTGAACCCGAGCACCTGCGGATCGTTGAAGATGCTCGGCAGGGCGACGCTCGGGTCCCGGAAGAGATCGCGCACGGTGGCCTCGAACTGCTCCACCGTCAGGCGCCGCACCGTGCGCGGGCCGGGGGTGCTCAGGTCCTCGACCTCGCACTCCGACACCTTGGGGATGTCGTGGGGCTGCGGCGGCGGCTTGTCGATCGGCGGCTGATCGTCCGGAGTTTCGCTCGGATCGTCCTCGGACGGGGTGCCGTCGACATTGCCCAGATTGCCCAAGCAACCGAGCGGGCCGGCGAGCAGCAGTGCCACTGCGGAATAGCGGCGACACGCCTTCGCCGAAACCAAGCTCTTAAGCGTGCTCATCATTGCTTGAGAAAAGCTGATGTCTCTCATGTTGTCAAGCCCCGATCAAGCGGTGTCGCCTTGATAACTCACGAGCTCACGTGGTTTCCACGTGCCCTGACTCGATTCGTCGGTTGGTTGATTCAGCGCTTCTACCTGTCGCCGCCGGTCTCCGCATCGTTCACAGGATCGTCACAGGACCGAGTTCGCTCTCCAGAGAGGGAGTCTCGCTCGACGCAGAGCGTCGAGCCGTTTCACGATGTCGTGCGCCATCCGGGCGAGCTCGGCCGGCCCGCGAACCCAGAGCCGAACCGGAGCCGCTGGATCGCCAGGCGCGCCTCGACCTCGGGTCCCGCGGCGAGCTCGCCATTTCCCGTGAGTGTCGAAAAGCGATCCACGGCGAGATGAACTGCAACCCCTGTGCCGCGTCGTCCCTCGATGCCAACCCGGGGTCGACCCGAGGTCCTGGGCCGATTTCTGGATTTTTTCGGAGGTTTCGCTGGGGTGGACGCGGGAAAGTCCAGGAAGCGTGATCCACCCCGGTAGCGATCCATCCATGCTCATCGGTGGCCGGGCCCCCACCCCGGCCGCGTCAGCCCTTGGACCAGGCGCTGATCGAGCGATAGCTGGCGACGGACTCCTCGATGACCTCCAGGGCGCGGTTCCTGTCGTACATCGTCTCGACCTCGGCGAGCTTGTTCTCGAGCGTCTTGTAGTCGATGAAGAACCGCATGAGCTCCTTGGTCACATGCGGGGGCAGCTCCTCGTGGGTCAGGTAATGGGCTACGGAGGGGTCGTCGACGGCGACCGCGATGATCTTGTCGTCGACGCCCTTGTCGTCGCGCATGAAGAAGCCGCCGATGGCGCGCGCCCTCACGATCGTGAGCGGCACGACCGGCTCCTGCATGAGGACGAGGACGTCGAGCGGGTCGCCGTCGCCCGCGTGCGTCTGCGGGATGAAGCCGTAATTGGCCGGATAATGAACGGACGAGTAGAGCACGCGGTCGAGCATCAAGAGCCCGGTCTTCTTGTCGAGCTCGTACTTGCACTTCGACCCCTTGGGGATCTCGATCACCACGGGAAAGAAATCGTGCCGGCTGTCGGGGAGCAGGATGTCGTGAAGCGGATGGGTCATTGAGGCGTCCTGGGCTTTCGCCCCGCCCTGGGTGTGGACGAGGGGCGCGCAGGATAGCAGAATTCCAGGCAAATTGGCGCGCGACGTGGCGCCCGGCACGCTCGCCGGGCGCCGCGGCTCACTCCCGCCAGCAGAACCCGAAGCGCGCGGACGCCCCCGGCAGGAGCTCGGCGTTGTAGCTCATGCCGGAGAACTTCACGCCCGCATTGCCCGCCTCGGCCACGGCGTTCCACACGTCGGTGGGCGTGCCCTCGGTCTGCAGGGTGACCACCCAGGTCGCCGGCGCGTCGCCCACGTTGGTGACGTCGACCGACTTGCAGCCGCCGCCGTCCCACACCGTGTCCACGGTCTCCTTGATGTCGAAGTCCGAGTTCACGGGCGGCGGGTCGTCGTTGTCGGTGCCCGACGGCTCCTCGCCGCTGCCGGGATCCTCCGACGGATCCGGCTGCGCCGCCGCCTCGTCGAGGCGCCTCATGAAGCGCGGCGACTGCGCGATCGCCTTGATGACGCCCGCGACCGTGAGGTCCTCGGGCCCGAGCTGGCCGGTGATCTGGTCCGCCATGCAGGAGAGCTCGGCCTGGTCCATGGCGCCGAAGCCGAAGCGGAGCCACTGGAGGGTGAAGCACGCCTGCGCGTCGGGGCTCTCCGCGAGCTTCTGGGCGAGCTCTCCGGTGCCGTCGAACGGGCCGCTCGTGCCCTCCGCCCCCACGATGTTGCCGCTCGCGTCGACCGGGTGCCCGTCGTCGGTGTCGCGGTAGCGGCCGACGCCGTCGAAGTGCTCGAAGCCGAAGCCGATCCCGTCGATGAGCGAGTGGCAGCTGCCGCACGCCTCGTTGTTCGAGTGCTCGAAGAACCGCTCGCGGGTCGACTTCGTGGGATCGGGCTGGGGCGGCTTGACGTCGAGCCCCGCGGGCGGCGGCGGCAGCGGCTGGCAGAGGAGCTGCTCGCGCACGAACTTGCCGCGGTGCACCGGCGACGACTCGCCGGCGTGCGCGTGGGTGCTGAGGACGCTGCCGAGCGTGAGGATGCCCATCCGGTTCGACCCGGTGAGGTCGACGCGCGTCGTGCCGTACTGGTCCGCGGCCCCGCCCGGCGCCGGGAGCCCGTAGAACGACGCGAGCTCCGGGGTCACGTAGGAGTAGTTCGCGGTGTACATCTCGCCCAGCGAGCCGGAGCCATCCTGGAGGAGGTGGTGCACGAAGGCCGCCGTCTCCGTCTCGATCGCCTGCCGGATCTCCTCGGTGTACTCCGGGTACGCGGTCATGTCCTTCGACGGCTTGGCGCTCAGCTGGAGCCAGGTCCTGAAGAACCTGAGGACGCCGGCGTCGGCCCGCGGATCCTGCATCATCCGGTCGACCTCGGCGGAGATGGCCGCCGGCGTCGCGAGCTCGCCCGACTCCGCCTTGCTGAGCAGCTCGTCGTCCGGCATCGAGCTCCAGATCATGTAGGAGAGCTGAGACGCGATCTCGTGCGGCAGGAGCTGGTAAGTGCCGTCCTGCGCGGCCACGCCGAGCTCCGGGCGATAGAGGAAGTACGGAGACTGGAGCACGGCGGCGATCGTCGCCTGGATGCCCGCGGCGAAGCCCTCGTCGGCCTTCACGCTGCGGTAGAGCTCCATGTACCGGGATCGGTCCTCTTGCGTGAGCGGCCGGCGGAAGGCGCGGCGCCCGAAGCCCTCGAAGAACTCGGTCGCGCACGCGTCGTCTCCGGCCTCGATCGGGCAAGGGACGAGCGACCCCGGCGCCGCGGCCACCTTGGCGGCGATGTCCTCGGCGGCGTCCCGCATGAGCTGGACGTCGGCCCCGGCGTAGAGGAGCGCGTCGGCGTTGTTGTCGAAGCCCTCGACGTTCGCGTCGGTCGGGAGGATGTAGCCGGTCGTGTCGACGCCGAGGAGGTCGGCCACGGTCCTGTCGAACTCGACGCGCGACAGCCGGCGCAGGACGCGCCGCCCGGACACCATGTTGGGCTCGCAGGCCGTCGGCTGGTCCTCGCACCCCTCGCCGAGGTTGACGCGGTTCACGAACTTCTCGAAGGACTGGTATTCCTCGCTCTGGAACGGGATGAGCGCGCCGCCGGCGTGGCCGTCGGGGTGCCGTCCGGAGGGGCGCAGGAGGAGCGTCGACTCGCCGTTCACCTCGAGCGCGGCCATGGCGCGCACCGCCTCGAAGTTGGCCTGCAGCGCCTCGTCGGTGCCCGAGGTGTCGAACACCATGCGGGTCCCCTTCGCGAGCCCGCTCTCGGTGTGGCAGACGGTGCACTTCGAGGACATGATCGGGTCCCAGAGGTTCGCCTTGAAGAACTCGATGTTGTCGGCGCACCCCGAGTCCAGCGAGCCCGTGTCGTCTCCGCCGTTCGTCTCGTCGTCGCCTCCGAACATGCCGTTGCAGCCGGCGCCCGCGGCGCCCAGCGCGGCGCACGAGAGCAGGAGCGCGTAGCCGAGGCGCGGAGCCCGCCGGCGCCGCGGGGGGTCGCTCGCCGGCAGGGGCCGGGGGACGGGCGCGTCCGCCGTGTCGAAGGGTCCCTTCGCGTGTGTGTTCATAAGCTTGTTCCTCGTAATCCCAAGTGCTTTAAGTGGACGGACGTGCGGACGACCGCGCGTCACGCGAGCCCGTCCAGCGGGCCGGTGCCCTTCGAGGCGTCGCCGAAGGTGCTGTTGCTGAGGCCCATGGCCTGGCAGATGGAGACCAGGAGCTGCTGGTGGGGAGCGCCGCCGAACTTGATGTAGCGGCCGGGCGTGAAGGCTCCCCCGCCGGCGAGGACGAACGGGACCGACTCGCACCGGTGCAGCGGCGCGTCGCCGAGCTCCTTGGCCCACACGACCAGCGTCTCGTCGAGCAGGGGGCCGCCGCCGGAGCCGGCGGTCGACTTCAGCTTCTTGAGGAGATAAGCGAACTGCTCGGCGAACCACCGCTCCGCGATGCGGAACCTGTCGACGTCCTCCCCCGAGCTCGCGTGCGAGAGCGAGTGATGGTCCTGGCTGGAGAGGCCGAGCCACCGGAGGTGCAGCGGCGAGACCGTGTGAGAGAACTGGACGGTCGCGACGCGGGTCCGGCCGCAGGCGAGCGCCGCGGCGACGAGGTCCATCTGCGCGACGGCGATGTCGGGGACGGCGTCCTCGTCGGTCGGGTTGAACGAGGGCGGCGGCGGGGGCGCCGTGCCGCAGCTCGCCGCGACGGGGCCGACGCCGGTGCTCGCGCCGGGCGCGATCTGCTTGAGGCCGTCGATGTGCGCGTCGAGCTTCGCCTGCTCGCGCGCGGGCACGCCGGCGCGCAGCGCCTCCATCTCGCCGTTCGTGACGCGCAGGATGCTCTGCCGGCGCTTCATCTTCGGATCGATCTCGCCACCTCCCGCTCCGGTCGAGCCGCCGTTGCCGGTGAAGCCGTCGAAGATCTGGTTGTAGGCGGTCCGCGGCTCGTCGATCACGGGCGCGAACTGCCCCGCCGCGCTGTAAGACATGCGGGTCTGGGCGCCGGTCCCCCACGGGCTCGTGTAGATGCCGAGGTTGACCGGCCGGACGCCGAGCTCCTGGGCGACGTACCAGTCGACGCTCTGGCCGCGGCTCGCGCTGCCGGCGTTCCCGCCGCCCGTGAGCATGTTGATCATGCCGGGCTCATGGTTGTCGACGCCCTTGAAGTCGATGCCGTCGCAGACGATGAGATCGGACTTGTGCGCTGCGAGCGGCTCGAGGATCGAGCCCGCAGGGAAAGAGAAGCTCGATCCGGAGCCCGTCGGACGCCAGAGGTGATGATGGGTGCCGTTGGGGGAGAAAAAGATGACGAGATTGCGCGCAGTACCACCGTCGGCGCGAAGCTGGCTGATCCTCCCGAGGAACGGAGCGGCGAGGAGACCAGCGCCCAGGCCGGCGGCGAAGCGACGTCGGGATATGCGGTTCATGCGAGCGTGCTTTGCAGAGGCCGTGCCCGCGAGGCGATCGGCGCCTGAGCACTCGAATTCATCGAGCTCGCGAGGGTGCCACATGTCGCCTGAACCCGGAGCGGTTCTGGGCGCGAGATCCAGTCGATTTGGAGGATGATCCTGGACCGGAACGAGTTCGGCGCACATTCGGCACAATGCGTGAGCCTCTGCGGCATAGCACGGGATTCACCGCGAAACGCGCGACGCAGGCCTTCATTCAGCGGCGGATATTCAAGACACGTGCCGTGGGCGTCCGGAAATGCCTTAAGGGATCTCAGCGCCTCGCCTGGTAATGCCTGGCACATTCACGCAGAGACAGCATCACGAGCACGCCAGGAACGCCAGGAGGCGTTCACAATTTTATCATCCTGGCATCCTTTGTACCTCGACCGCTCGACATCTCCTCGCTTGCAGGGTAGGACGACACAGCGATGCTCGTCAGTGCCCGATCCAGTCACACGGAGATAAAACCGCCAGGACGCCCAGAGAAGGCCGTAGTTTTATCTTGCTGACATCCTCTGCGCGCTGGCGAACTCAACATCTCCTCGCTCGGGCGCAGCGGCGCGGCGAGCTCGGCAGTGCCCGGCACGGTTGCACGGCGACAGCCCGCGAGGACGCCACGGTGTGAACCATTCTTCTTCCGGCCCTTCTTCTGACGCCCTTGGCCCCTTGGCGGTTCAATCGCTCCTCGTCCGAGCATCGCAGAGAGACGGCGAACGCCGCGCCGGGGCCTCGCGGCGCCTTGCGGCCCGACGCCGCGGCCGCGCGCGCGCCGCCCGCGGGGAGCGCGTCCCGGGATGGGCAGGAGGCGCCGCTCGTGCGATGAGCTAGGCGCACCGCCGGGGTAGACCTCGCCCGCGGGCCTCCAGATGGCTGCAGCGCTCCCCACGAGACCGTGCCCCGCGCACGCCCCACCCGGGCGACGGGCGCCCGCGCCGCGCCGGCCGCGGCGCAAGGCGGCCTGCGCGCTCGCGCTGCTCGCGCTGGCCGCCGCCCTCGCCGGCCCCCTCGCGGGCCCCCCCGCGGCGGCGGCGCGCGCGCCGGACGCGGCGCCGGCCGACCCGCCGCCGCCCGCGCCGGGCGCGCAGCAGGGCGTCGCGCCCACCGACGAGTCCGCCGAGCCGCCGGCCGAGGGCCGCCCCGTGGTCTCGCAGGTCCAGCGCCCCGACGAGCGCGACGCCCCGCAGCGCGCCTGCTCCTTCGCGCTGCCCGTCTGCGCGCACGCGCCCGCGGGCGTCCCCGGCAGCGCCCTGCTGGAGAGCCTCGCCGACCTCGAGACCGCGATGCGCGCCTACGACGCGCTCGGCCTGCCGCGGCCGCTCCCCGACGGGGCGCGCGGCGGCAGCCCGGCGTACGACCTCTACCTGGAGCGCGGCCCGCGCCGGCCGGCGCGCGTCGGGCACGACCTCAGGGCGATCGGCGAGCGGTTCGACGCCGCGAGCGCGTTCGCCATCGTCGCGGCGCCGGGGCGGGGCGGGTGCTCGAGCGCGTCCGACGCGGCGTACGCGCTCGGCCACGCCGTCGCGACGCGCCTCGACGCCGGGGCCGAGGAGGGCGCGCTCGCCATGACGGCGAGCTACCTCGCCGCGATCGCGGCGCCCTGCCCGGCCGAGGAGCTCGCCGCGATCGACGCCTTCCAGCGCGCGCCCGAGCGGGCGCTCACGGGCGCGGCGCTCGGCGCCCTCGACGGCGCCCTGCTCTTCCCGTGGTACCTCGACGACGCCTACGGCACCGGGACGCCGGCGCAGGTCGCGATGTCGCTGCTCGCCATCGCGGCGCAGCCCACGCCCGGCGGCGCGGCGCGCTTCCGCGCCGAGCCCGACACGTTCGACGCGCTCCGGGCGTCGCTCCGGTCCCGCGGCAAGGACCTCGACGACCTGCTCCTCGAGTTCGCGATCGCGCGGGCGTTCGTGGGCAGCCGCAGCGACGGCGCCCACCTGTCGGACGTGGAGCGCTTCGGCGACTTCGGCCGGGTGCGCTTCGAGTGGTCGCTGCCCTACGCGACGCTCCCGCGGCGGGTCGCGCCCCTGCGCCCGATCGAGCCGACCGGCGCCACCTACCTCTGGCTCGATCTCGCCGCGGAGAGCGCGGCCGGCGGGCAGGACCTCGAGGCGGCCGAGATCACCCTCGTGGCCGACTGGGAGCTGCCCGCGCTGTTCCGCTGGGCGCTCGTGAAGGTCGACCGGCAGGGCGCCGAGGTCGGCCGCGTCGAGGTGGCCGGCATCTTCGGCGAGAGCCGCGCGCAGCGCACGGTGGTCGGGCTCGACGGCCTCGCGGGGCTGCTCATCGTGGGCGTCAACGCGGGGAGCATGATCCGGAGCCGCCCGTTCGACCCCGACGACGCGCCGTTCATGCCGCACGCGTACACGGTCTGGCTCTCGAGGTGATCGCGGCGTCGCTCGACGTCCACAGCGCGCCGGCCGGCGGCGGCAGCGGCCCTCCGCGTCACGCCCGCGCCTCGTCGCCCCTCGGGGACAGGTGCTGCGCGAACCACTCCCCCGCGAGCCGGGCCACCGCCGCGAGCGCGCCCGGCTCCTCGAACAGGTGCGTCGCCGAGGGCACCACGGCGAGGCGGCGCGGGCCGGCGAGGCGCTCGAGCGCGCCCTGGTTCAGCGCCAGCACGGTGGTGTCCGCGCTGCCGACGATGAGCAGCGTCGGCGCCCGCACCCGGGTCAGGGCCGCGCCCGCGAGATCCGGCCTGCCGCCGCGCGACACGACGGCGCCGACGGCGCGAGGCCGCGCCGCCGCGGCGAGGAGCGCGGCCGCCGCGCCGGTGCTGGCGCCGAAGTAGCCGACGCCGAGGTGACGGAGCTCGGAGCGCGCGAGCGCCCAGTCCGTCACCCCGAGCAGCCGCCGGGCGAGCAGGTCGATGTCGAAGCGGAGGCGCGCGCTCTGGCGATCTTCCGCGGCCTCCTCCTCGGTGAGCAGATCGAACAGCAGCGTGGCCAGCCCCCACCGCCAGAGCGCCTCCGCGACCGAGCGGTTGCGAGGGCTCCTGCGGCTGCTGCCGCTGCCGTGGGCGAAGAGCACGAGGCCTATCGCGCGCTCCGGGATCGCGAGATCCCCGGGCAGCGCCGCCGCGCCCGCCTGGACGAGGAGCGGGCGCTCCGCGCCCTCCGGCGGCGGCAGCTCGCGCCGCGCCTCGGCGAGCAGCCAGGCGACCGCTTCGTCGGAGGTCTGCGAGAAGTCGTCGTAGTAGGCGCCGATCGCCTGGAGGCCGGGGTCCTCCTCGATGCATGCGATGGAGTCGACCTCGCGGGCGAGCGACGACAGGCTCGATGGCGCGGCGACCGGCGCCGCGAGCACGATCCGCCTCGGCGAGCGCTTGCGCAGGTCGCGCAGCGCGGCCCGCACCGTGCCGCCGGTCGCGATGCCGTCGTCCACGACGATGACCGTCCGCCCCTCGACGCGGGGCATCGGCCTGTCGCCCCGGAACCGGCGCACCCCGCGCTCCACCTCGGCGGCCTGCTGCTCCGCGATGTCGGCGAGCTCCGCGTCGGCGATGCCGAGCGCCGCGACGAGGCTCCGGTCGATGTACACCTCGCCCCCCTCCGAGATCGCGCCCACGCCGAGCTCCGGCTGCCCGGGCGCGCCGAGCTTGCGCACGATCCACACATCGAGCGGCGCGCCCAGGGCGCGCGCCACCTCGTAGCCCACCTCGACGCCGCCGCGGGGCAGGGCGAGGACGAGCGGCGCCTCGCTCCTGTACCCCGAGAGCAGCTGCCCGAGCCTGCGCCCGGCGTCCCTGCGATCCTGGAACAGCTTCGCTCGACCCATCGCCGCCTCCCCTCACCTCCGCTCCCTCTTGGATCGTGTCGATCTTTCAAGAGCGGTGCCGCGCGCGGCGCGCGGCAGGGGGCCGCGCCGGCGCGGGCTCAGCCGCGCGGCGCGCCGCGGCGGACCGTCAGCCGAACAGGCTCCACTCGTCCTCGATGAGCGACAGCGCGTTGATCAGCTCGATCGCGAGCTCGCGGTCGAGCCACTCGTCGACGCGCTGGCCGGCCGCGACCGCGCTGAAGCACGCGCGCGGGATGCGCTTGGCGAGGTGCATCAGGCACGAGCCGGTCCGATCGAGGCGCGCGACCCAGTCGGTGTCGCGGTAGGCGTACCTGGCCTGGTGGAACAGCGAGTCGCTGAGCGCGGAGATCCTGTCGCGGATGACGTCGGCGGGCTCGGCGCGCGACGCGATCGCCTCGCGGACCTCGCCGATGGCGCGCAGCACGAGGCCGACCGGCGCGCCGGGGTGGAACGAGGCGCGCTTCGGCGAGAACGTGAGATCGTCGAGCGCGACGAAGTACCAGGCCTGCGGCGAGGACACGCGGTAGAGGTACGCCGCGCCGCAGGCGTCGGCCGCCCTCATCGCGATCTGCCAGGCGCCCTCCTCGTCGACGCTGTCCTGCTCCGCGGGCATGCCATCGATGCGCTCGACGCCGGCGCTGCTGACGAGCGGATCCGCCCACGCCATGACCACGACCGACGTGGTGCGCGACCAGCTGCACAGGAGGCGCGCCCTCGCCTCGGCGGAGACGCGCCCGCCCGGCGCGATCCAGACGAAGCGCCCGTCCTTGAGGTCGGCGCGGTGCTCGTGCTGCGAGGCGCCGTGCTCGGCGAGCTGCTGGAAGAGCTCCTCGCCCCGCGCCGCCCAGCGCTGGGCGAGCGCCTCCTCGGCGCTGTCGGACGGCGTGTCGTCCCAGTCGAGCTCCGGCGGCCGGGGCGGCGAGAGCTCCGCGTCGTCCGCCTCGCTCGCGGGCTCTTCGCTGCGGGGTCGCCGCTTCGGCGGCGCCGCGCGCGCGTGCTCGTCGGCGCGCGCCCTCGCGGGGCGGAGCCTCGGCGCCGCCGGCCGCTCCGCCGCGGCGCCCTTCCTCGCCGCCGGTCGCTCCGTCGCGGCGCCCTTCCTCGCCGCCGGTCGCTCCGTCGCGGCGCCCTTCCTCGCCGCCGCCGCGCGCTCCGTCGTGGCGACCTTCCGCGACGTGGCCGATCGCTTCGCCGGCGCGGCCGGCCGCGCGGCGGCTGCCTTCGCCTTCCCGGGCGTGGCTCGCGCGCTGGCCGCCGGCCGCTCGTGCCTGTCGCGCAGCGCGGCCGGTGAGCCCGCCTCGGCGACGCCGCGCTGGCCCGCTTTGTCACGAGGCTGCGCGCGCGCCCGCCCGCTCGATGCCTTGACGGTGCGCCTGGGTTCGGCCGATGTCCTTCGACCGCGCGGTTTGGGCATTGGGACAGCGTATCACGAGCCCGGCGGGCGATACCGACAGACGCGCCCCGAGAAACGCGCATGTCGAACGGAAAGGCGGTCCACCGATCGCCGCGCCCGGGAGCCCGCAATCGAGCGCTCCGTCGCGGCGCCCTTCACCCGAGCTCCCCCCCGCCCGCGCGCTCACGCCGCCTTCAGCGCAGGTGCGTTTGCGTTCAGCGCCCGTCTTTTTTTGCGTCGACTTGCGTCGACTTGCGTCGATTCGCGCCCGCTTGCGCTCAGTTCGCCTCGCTGAGGGCCCGGCGCACGACCTTCTTGAATTTCCTGAGCGGTTGGGCTCCGCTGACCAGGTAACCGTTGATCACGAACCCCGGAGTCCCGGTGATGCCGGCGCTCCGCGCGGCCTCCGCGTCGGCCTCGACGGCGGCACGGTGGGTGCGCTCGTCGAGGGCTCGGGCGAAGCGCGCCGCGTCGAGCCCGATGCTCGCGGCGTGCTGCTCCAGGGCAGCGCGATCGAGGTTCGCGGCGTCATGGGCCTTGAAGAGCCGATCGTGCATCTTCCAGAAGCCGGCCTGCCCCTGCTGCGCGAGCGCCTCCATGGTCGCTTCGGCGGCCAGCTGCGCTTCGGGGTGGAAGGGGAGCGGCAGGTGGCGAAAGACCACCCGGACCTTGCCCGGGAACACCTTGATGAGCTCATCCATCGTGGCGACGCTGCGCGCGCAATAAGGACACTGGAAGTCGGAGAACATCTGGATGACCACCTTGCCGGCGGCCGCCCCCTTTGCGGGGTGGCCCTTGGGCGGCGGCGGCACCGACACCTTCGGCGGGAGCGCCGGCGGGACAGCCTGCTTCTGGATGGCCTCGTAGACCTTCGCGCGCGGCGTCCCCGCCACGACCATGGCCTCCGCCTTGGCGATCTCCTCGTCGATGAGCGCCTGGAACTCCTCGATCGGCTGCGCGCCGACCAGCCTGCGCCCGTTGATGAAGAAGTGCGGCGTCCCCGCGGCGCCGAGATCGTCGGCGAGCTCCATGTCGGCCTCGATCGCGGCCGCGTGCTTGCGCGAGGCGACGGCGCGCTTCGCCGCCGCCACGTTCAGCTGGAGCTCGGCGGCGAGGGCCTCGAGCGCCGCGTCGTCGAGGCCGGCCTCGGGCGCGAGGAGGCGGTCGTTCACCCGCCAGAAGGCGGCGTCCCCCTTCTGGGCCCGCGCCTCCCGCGCGAGCTCCGCCGCGGGCTCGGCGCGGGGGTGGAACGGGAGCGGGTTGTCCTTCCAGACCACGCGCAGCTTGTCGCCGTACTGCGCCGCGAGCTTCTCGACCGTCGGCGTCACCCGCCTGCAGAACGGGCACTGGTAGTCGCTGAACAGCACCATCGTGACGAGCGCCGTGTCCTTGCCGCGCACGGGCGAATCGCCGACGGGCACGAGGTGCACCACCCGGCGCTCTTCCTCCTCCGCCGCCTCCTCGGGATCCGCGGCGGGCGCCGCGAAGTTCTTCGCCGCGAGCGCCGCGTAGATCTGCTCCGGCGGCGTCCCCGCGGCGCGGAGCGCGCGCGCCGCGGCGAGCTGCGCGTCGATGATCTCGGCGAACCGCTCCGCCGGCTGCGCGCCGACGACCAGGACGCCGTTGATGAACGACGCCGGCGTGCCGTCCACGCCGAGCCGCGCGGCGAGCGCCATGTCGGCGTCGACCTTGCGCGCCGCCCCGCTCTGCTCGACGAGCTGCTTGACCTGGCCGGGCGTCACCCCCGCGCGCCGGAGCGCCGTCGCTTCGAGCTCCGGCGAGAGCCGCTCGTCCGCCCCGAAGATGGCGTCGTGAAACGCCCAGAAGGCGCTCGGGCCGGCGTGCGCGAACACCGCCATCGCCGCCTCGGCGCTCGGGCGGGCCTGCTTGTGGAAGGCGAGCGGGAAGTTCTTCCACACGATCCGCAGCTGCTCCGGGCCGTAGCTCCGCTCCAGCTGCCGCAGCGTGCCGCCCAGGTGCTTGCAGAAGGGGCACTCGAAATCGGAGAACACGACGATCGTCACGGGCGCGAGCCGGCTGCCGCGCGCCGGATCGGCGCGGGTCACCGGCACCGGACCTGGCTCGCCCTCCGCGACCATGAGGTCGTCGAGCGTCGGGCGCGTCGCAGCCGTCGAAGACCGCGCGGCCGCTCCGGGCGGCTCGGCCTTCGCCGGCTGCGACGCGCCCGGGGGGGACGGCGGGCGCGCGGAGCTGCAGGCCAGGGCGAAGATCAGCGAGAGCCAAGCGACGGCGGCGAGGGCGCGGCGGAGCATCGCGCGAGTGTACTCGCGTTCCGCGATGACGCCGGCCGTCGCCGCGCGGCCTCGCTGCGCCCGGCGCGGAACGCGCCCGCGCGTCGCCTCCGGGAGCGGCGAAGCGCACGGATGCGGCCGGGCCAGGCACGATTGACGCCCTCGCGGCCTTCGGCCATGACCGGGCCCGGCGCGCCGCTCGGCCGCGCCAGGAGAGCGCACCGGAAGCCATGGAGAAGGTCTACAGCGCCGCCCGCGTCCAGCCGGACGAGCACAGGGGCGTCCTCGCGCAGCTCTGGAAAGAGAACCTCGCCCACGGCGAGGTCTCGCAGGAGTTCGTGGAGCGGCGGATGCGCTGGTTCCAGGAGCAGAACCCGGCGGGCCCCCCGCGGACCTGGATGGGCTTTCACGGCCCGGAGCGGGAGATCATCGGCAGCGGCTCGTTCTACCCGCGCGACGTCTACGTCAGCGGGCGGAAGCTCAAGGCCGGCGTCCTCGGCGATTTCGGCGTGACCAAGGCGCACCGCATCGCCGGGGCCGCCATGAGCATCCAGCGCGAGCTCGCGAAGGGCTGCCGCGACGCCGGGGTCGACTTCCTGTTCGGCTTCCCCAACAAGGCCTCGTTCCCGATCTTCCAGCGCGCCGGCTACAAGAAGATCGCGGACTCCACCATCTGGGTGCGGCCCCTCATGGCCGCGTACAAGCTGAACGAGCTCGCGGCCTCGTCGGCCGGCGAGCAGCACAGCACCGTCAGCGCGGTGGTGCAGCGGGTCGCCGAGCGGGCCGCGTCGGCGGTCCCCCACCCCCGCTGGCGCGCGCTCTGGGAGCCGGCGGCGCCGGGCGCCCCCGCCCCCCTGACGCAGGCGCTGTCGTCGGCCGCCGAGCGCGCCGTGCAGCGGGCGACGGTGAAGCCGGACAACGCCCTGGTGCGCGCCGCCGGGCGCGCCGTCGACACCTCGATGGCGCTCCGGGACGCCGCGGCGCTGCTCGCGCGGGGCAGCCGCGTGCGCACCGAGCTCGTGGACGCCGCCGACCACCGCTTCGACGAGCTGTGGTCGCGGGCGAAGCCGTCGCCGATCGTCGGCGAGCGGAGCGCCCAGTTCCTGAACTGGCGCTACGCGCAGCTCGGCAACGTCCGGTACCGCTTCTTCTGCATGCTCGACAGGCACGACGGGCGGCTGCTCGGCTACGCCGTCTACTCGGTGCGGAACAACAAGGTCGAGATGACCGACGTGTTCTGCGAGGACAGCGGCCCCCTGCTCGACGCCCTGCTCCTCGAGTTCTGCCGGGCGATGCGGCGCGAGGGGCACGTCTCCGTGGGGATGCTCCTCGTGACGCCGCCCGCGTTCAGCGCGCGCCTGCGGGCGCTCGGCTTCTTCTCGCGCCCCCACCCCCCGACCGTGGGCTCGCGGTGGCTCATCGTACACCTCGACCCGAGCTTCCCGGACGAGCTGCGGCGCGTGCTCCTCGACCCGGACAGCTGGTTCATGACCGACGGCGAGCTCGACGTCTGACCGCCCGGGCGCCCGCCCCGCGGAGGATCCCACCGATCCGCTGGACCACCTGCTACCGCCGGTTACCCTTGCCTCTCCATGGATAACGAGGCGCCGGCCCTGTCCATCGCGCGGCTGCGCTCCATCTGGGACGCGGAGGTGGATCCCTCCGCGCGGCGCGCGCTCACCGCCGCGGCCTTCGCGGGGCTGTTCGGCGCGGCGCACGTGGCGCGCGTGGGCTCCCCGCTCGCCCGCGGGCTCGCCGGCGCCGGCCTCGCGCTGCTGCTCGCGGCGATCGTCGCGCGGGTCGTCCTCGCGCGGCGGCGGCGCGGCGACGCCCGGCGCACCGTGCGCGAGATCGTCGGCCGCACGGACGAGGCGCTCGGCGCGGCCACCCTGCGGGCGCTCTCGCTCGTGGATCGCGCCGCGGCCGACGATCGGGTCGGGTCGCCGGAGCTCGCCGGCCTGCACCTCCGGCGGCTGCTCGGCCGCGCCTCGCGGGCGCGCATCCTCGCGCGCGCGCAGCGGTCGGCCGCGCGGTGGGCGAGCGCGGGCCTCGGCCTCGGCCTGGCGGCGCTCGCGGCCGCCGCGATCGATCCGCCGCGCGTCGTCGAGGGGCTCGACGTCCTCGCCGCCCGCGGCGGCGAGGCGCCGCTCGATCTGCTGTGGCTCGAGGAGGTCGAGATGACGGCCACGCCGCCCGAGTACCTGCACGAGGGCGCCGAGGTGCTCCTGCCGTTCGCGACGACGATGCAGCCGCGGGGGACCGTGATCACGGTGCGCGGCCGTCCGGTCCGGGCGGGGCGCGCGCTCGTGCTGACCGACGGCGGCGCCGAGGTCCCGTTCGTCGACGACGGCAAGGGCGGCGTGATCGCCCACTATACCCTCGGCGACTCGACGACGCTCCAGGCGGCCGCGCGCTTCGGGCAGGTCCGCGTCCGGCAGGCCGACGCGCAGCGCGTCGTGTCGATCCCGGACGACGCGCCGCGCGTCACGCTCGAGGGCGCGCCGCGCACGGTCAGGCTCCTCGACGAGCCCAGCATCCCGCTCCGCTACGAGATCACCGACGATCACGGCCTGCGCGAGGTCGACCTCGTCCTGCGCGCCGGCGCGAAGGAGGAGCGGCGGGTGCTCTCGCGGCCGGCGGGCGACGCGAAGATCGACCGCGGCGGCTACGAGCTCAAGGCGCGCGACCCGTTCTTCCGCAGGACGTACGTGCCCATCGAGGTGCGGATCGAGGCGCGCGACAACGATCCGATCGAGGGCCCGAAGTGGGGCAGGAGCGAGGCGATCGTGGTCATCCCGCCGCAGGTGGGCGAGCCCGAGGCGCGGCGCTACGCCGCGCTCGCGAAGGCGCGCGACGCCCTCACCGACCTGCTCGCGGACCGCATCGGCCAGAAGACACCGGAGGCGGGCGGCGCCGCGGCGCACGCGGCGCACGAAACCGAGGCGCAGGCGACCGCGAAGGCGGAGGTCGAGCGGGCGCTCTCCGCCGACTACGGCGGGCTCCGGGTGCGGGGGCGCGTCGCGTCGCTCGCGCGCGGCCAGCTCGCCCGGCTCGACGAGGCGCTCGCCGCCGAGCGGAAATCGACCACCCGCGCGGCGCACCAGAAGCTGCTCGACGAGACCGAGGGCGTGCTGCTCGCCTTCGACGCCGGCCTGCGCGGCCTCGGCGTCCGGGACGCCCGGGCCGTCGCGCAGCGGCTCGCCGACGTCGCGGACGAGGCCGCGGCCGCGGCCGAGCTCCTCCGAGGCGGCGGCGACCGCGAGGGCGGCGAGGTCCGCCTCGAGGCGGCCGTCACCGTGCTGGGCGGCGGGGGCGCCGAGCTGCGCAAGCTCGGCGAGCTCGGCCTCGATCTCGGCGAGATCGTCGCGAGCGACCTGCGCAGGGTCGCGCGCGCCCGCGGCGCCGGCGACTGGGCGCACGCCGAGCTCGCGGCGCGCGACCTCGCGGCGCGGCTCCGGCGGCCGGATCCGTCGTTCGGCGGCGGCGGCCGCGGCGGGGTGGAGTCCGGGGCGCCGCGCGGCGGGCCCGACCCCGGGGAGGCCTCGCGCGCCGACGAGAGCGTCGCGCAGAGCGAGCGGGAGCTCGAGGACCTCGCGCGCGATCACGCCGCCGAGACGAACGCGGTCGCCGAGGAGCTCATGCGCGCCTCGCGGCCCGAGGACGTCGCGGCGCTCCGCGAGGAGGCGAAGAGGCGCGCGGAGGCGATCCGCGAGGCGGTGCAGGAGCTGCCGCGGCCCGGCGGGGCGCCGGGCTCGGCCGAGTCCGCCGCGGCGGCCGGCAGGGAGCAGGCCGAGGCGATGGCCGGCGCGCTGGAGCAGGGCCGCCTCGAGGAGGCGGTCGAGAGCGGCCAGGGCGCGGCGCGCTCGCTGGGCGAGGCGAAGCGGCTCGGCGCGCAGGGCGGCGGCTTCTTCCCCGAGGAGCGGGCCGGCCGCGAGGCGGGCGAGGCGCAGCAGGGGCTCGCCCGGGAGCTCGCCTGGGCCGAGGAGGCGCTGCGCCAGCTGCGGCAGGCGGCGTCGGAGCGGGCGCGGGAGGGCCTCGCGCGCTCGAGCCAGCGCGAGGGCTCGCTCGCCGATCGCGCGCGCGAGCTGCGCAGGCGGGGCGAGCAGGGCGACGGCCGCATGCCGGAGGAGATGCTCGAGCGCCTCGAGGAGGCCGAGCAGGCGATGCGCGACGCCCAGCGCGCCCTCTCCGAGGGCGAAGGCGAGCAGGGCAACGAGCGCCAGCGCGACGCGCAGCGGCTGCTCGAGATGTCGCGCAGCGACGACCAGAGCCAGGACGGCGACGCCGAGTCGGAAGGGAACAGGGACATGGCGAGGAAGGCCGACATCCCCGACAAGGACAAGCACAAGGGCCCCGAGGAGTTCCGCCGGCGCGTCCTCGAGGGGCTCGGGAGCGCCTCGGAGCCGCGGCTGCGCGAGGCGGTCAAGCGCTACGCGGAGGGGCTCCTGAAATGACGCGCCCCGGCGCTACGGCGGCCCCGGCGAGGGCTCCGCGCGGGGCGACGGCGCTCGCGAGGCGCGGCCTCCGGGCGGTGGTGCTCGCCGCGCTCGCGACCGTGTCGGCGACCGCGTCCGGCCGCATCACGGTCGGCGACCTCGATCGCGCGGCGCGGGCGCGGGCCGCGATCCTGGAGATCGACGCCCCGGCGGCGCGGGGCCTCCTCGAGGGCGCGGATCCCGCCGATCTCGCGCTCGCGCTCGAGCGCGGCCGGCTCGCCATCTACGAGGGCGACTGCGACGCCGCCGCGGCGATCCTCGCGCGCCCCGATCTCGCGGCGACGGCGGAGGGCGCGGCGCTCGGCGACATCGCGCGCGGCTGCGCCCGCGCCACCGCCGCGACGGTCGTCGTGAACGACGAGGCGCGCGGCGTGTGGGTGCGGCTCCAGGACGACGACGATCGCGCGCTCGTGCCGCTGCTCGTCGAGGTGGCCGCGAAGACGCGCGACGTGCTCGCGAAGGACCTCGGGGTCGAGCTCCTCCGGCCGCTGCGGATCGATCTCGTCCGCGATCAGTTCACGCTCTCCGCGATGACCGGGCTGCCCGAGGACGCGGCGCGGACGACGGGCACCGTCGCCATCGCCAAGTGGGGGCGGGTGACGATGCTCTCCCCGCGCGCGACGCCGAACGGCTACCCCTGGCTGGACACGCTCGCGCACGAGATCACGCACCTCGCGCTCTCGCGCGGCACGCGGGACAACGCCCCGCTGTGGCTGCAGGAGGGCGTGGCCAAGCGCGAGGAGGTCCGCTGGCGCGAGCCCGACCCGCTGGACGACGTGCCGTCGGCGGACGCGGTCGCCTACCTCGGCATCCAGAAGGGCCTCGGGCGCCCGCTCGACAAGATCGGCCCCTCGATCGCGATGCTCCCGAGCGCGGAGGAGGCGGCGATCGTGTTCGCCGAGGTCGCGAGCTTCATCCGGTACTGGACGAGGGAGGCGGGCGACACGGCGCTGCCCGAGCTCTTGCGCCGGCTCAAGGGCGCGAGCAGCGACGCGGATCTGGAGCGGGCGATCGCCGACATCTCCGGCGCGGATCTCGCGGCCTGGGATCAGCGCTGGCGCGCCTACCTCGCCACGGTGCCGGCGAGCGTGCCGCCCGACCTCGCGCCGGGCGGGGACATGCCGCACCGGCAGGAGGTCGCCAAGCGGGTTCGGCTCGGGCAGCTGCTCCACGATCGCGGCCACCACGCCGCCGCCGCGGTCCAGCACGCCCGCGCGCAGGCGCTCGCGCCGCACGAGCCGGCGGTGCGCTGCTTCCTCGCCGCCGCCCTGCTGGCCTCCGGCGAGCGGGCGAGCGCCGCCCCGCTGGTCGAGCGGGTGGAGGACGTGAACAGCCGGCACGGCCGGTGGTGGTCGCTGCACGGCCTGCTCCACGGAGGCGCCGACGGGGGCAGCGCCTTCTCGGCGGGCGTCGCGCTCGACCCGCTGAGCCCCGAGGTGGCCTGCGAGGAGAAGCTGCCGCCGGAGCTCCCGAGCGACCCCACCCGGTCGGCCCTCTGCGAGGCCGCGCGCCGCAGGGCGCGCTGATCGAAAGACCGCGAGGCGAGGAAAAGTCGCCGCTCGACGTAATGGCGCGCGCTCGCCGGTTTCTGCGCGAGCGCGCGCGCTCCGGCTTCCGTCGCGCTGGAGCGCGCTCCTACGGTCGCGCGCGTGCCGAACCTGGATCGCATCGCCCTCGTCGTCGCGCTGAGCCTCGCCCTGCCGGCTCGGTCGCGCGCCGACGACACGCCGCCCTCCTCGGCGCCGCGCAGGGTCGGCGAGTTCGGCGCGTCGTCCGTGCTGGCGTTCGGCGTGCTGCCTGCGGCGAGCATCGGCCCCTCGCTGGAGGCCACCCTCCGCTGGCTCGACGCGTCCCTGTCGGTCGAGGCGCGCGTGCTCCGGGCGCTGGGCCGCGGCCCGAGCGCCGCCTCGCTCCTGGGGCCGGAGAGCACCGCCGTCCTCGGGCTCATGTCGATCTGCAGGCACGAGGAGGCCGTCTTCGTGTGCACCTCCTTTCAGACCGGGGTCGTCGCCGCGGATGTCGACAGGAGCCTGGAGCCGACGAACGGCGGCGAGCTCTCCTGGATGACCACCTCCGGCCTGCGCGGGGGCGCCGCGTGGCGCCTCGCCCGCCACCTGGAGCTGCGCAGCTTCCTCGAGCTGCACGCCGTCCTGGAGCGCCCTCGCGTGAGCGTCGACTCCATCGAGAGGTGGCGGGCGTCCTACGTCGCGGGGATCGTCGGCGTCGGCCTCTGGTTCCGCCTGAACCCGGAGTGACGCAGGCCCCCCGGCGCCCCGAGGCGCCTTCGCCGAGGCGCCCTCGCCCGGCGCAGGCGCCTCGCGGGCGGCGCCTGCGCGGCCGCCTCAGCTCTTCGTGCGGAGCGCGCGCGCCAGGGTGTTCCTGCCGACGCCGAGCCGCTTCGCCGCCTCCGTCTTGTTCCCCTCGCACGCGCGGACCATCGCCTCGACGTAGCGCCGCGTCACCTCGTCGAGGGTGAGGCCGAGCGGCAGCGCGACCTGATCGTCGCCCTCCGGCCCCGCGGCGGCCTGCGGCGGGGCGCCCCCGCGCCGGCGCGCCGGGAGGTGCCCGGCGGAGATGCGGCCGTCCGGCGCCAGGGCGATCGCGCTCTCCACCCAGTGCTCGAGCTCGCGCACGTTGCCCGGCCAGGTGTGGGCGCGGATGTGGCGGAGCGCGTCCAGATCGAAGCGCGGCGCGGGCCTGCCGTACCGCGTCGCGTAGACGTCCGCGAAGTGGCGGGCCAGCGTCTCGACGTCCTCGGGGCCGCGCTCGCGCAGGGCCGGCAGGTCGATCTCGACGACGCGCGCGCGGTAGTAGAGATCCTTGCGGAAGCGACCCTCGGCGACCGCGCGCTCGAGGTCGCAGTGCGTGGCGCACACGACGCGCACGTCGGCGCGGAGCGTCTGCCGACCGCCGACGCGCTCGAACGAGCGATCCTGCAGGAAGCGCAGGAGCTTGCCCTGGATGTCGAGCGGCAGATCCCCGAGCTCGTCCAGGAACAGCGTGCCGCCCTCCGCGAGCTCGACCTTGCCGGGCACGCGCCGGTCCGCGCCGGTGAACGCCCCGCGCTCGTGGCCGAAGAGCTCGCTCTCGACGAGCTGCGCCGGCAGCGTCGTGCAGTCGACCGTGACGAAGGGCCGCGTCTGGCGCCGCGAGTTGACGTGGATCGCCCGCGCGAACAGGCTCTTGCCGGTGCCGGTCTCCCCGCGGAGGAGCACGGTCGCGTCGGTCTGCGCCGCGAGCTGGACCTTCTCGTACACGGCGGCCAGCCGCTCGCTGCGGCCGACGATCCGGTTGAACGGCCCCTGCAGCACGACCCCGGGCCCGCCGCCCTCGGCCGCGCGGAGCGTCGTCAAGAGGAGCGCGCGGGCGAGCTGCGTCGCGAGCGCGACGAGGTAGCGCTCGTCCTCCTCGTCGAAGGGCGCCCCCGCGCGGTTCAGCAGCTGGACGACGCCGCGGATCGGCGCGGCGGCGTCCTCGCGGATCGGCGCGACGAGCATCGAGCGCGTCGTGTAGCCCGTCGCCCGATCGGCCGACGGATCGAAGCGCGGATCGCGCGCCGCGTCGTCGACGCGCACGACCTCGCCGGTCCTGGCGACGTGCCCCGCGATCCCGCGCTCGAGCGGCTGCCTGAGCGCGGGGAGCTCGGGCAGGACGGCGACGCGCGTCACGAGATCGCCGCGCTCCGCGTCGACGAGCCAGATCGTGGCGCGGTCGGCGCGGAGCGCCTTCGCGAGCCGCTCGCACGCCGTGCCGAGGAGGGCGTCGAAGTCGACCTCCCGGGCGAGGAGGGAGGCGAGATCGACGAGCAGCGAGAGGCGCGACATGGATAGCGGAGCAGGATCCAGCATAGAGGTCGCCGCCCTTGTCGTCACCCGCGTCATCACGCGGCCCGCGCGACGGCCTCGACGTCGATGCAGAGCCCCTCGCGCGCGGCGACCGAGGCAGGGAAGAGCTCGCGCGCGAGGCGCTCGATCTCGGCGACGCCAGCGTCCGTCCGCTGCGGGTCGTGGTGGAAGAGTACGAGCTGACGCGCGCCGCACGCCCGCGCGATCTCCGCGCCCGCGATGTACGTCGAGTGCCCCCATCCGACCCGCGATCGCCCGGCGTCGCCGCGGTACTCCTCCGGGGTGTACTGCGCGTCGTAGATGAGCACGTCGGCGCCGTCCGCGAGCGCGCGCAGCGCCGGATCGACGCAGGCGTAGTGCTCGGTGTCGGTCGCGTAGACGAGGCTCTTCCCCGCGTGCTCGAGGCGGTAGGCGAGCACGCCGCCCGGGTGGTTGAGCTTGGCGGTGCGCACGTGCACCTCGCCCACGTCGAACGCGTCGCCCGGCCGCGCCTCGCGCAGGGCGATCTGGGCGCCCAGCTCGTCCAGCCGGACCGGGAAGCTCGGCGCCGCCATCTGCGCCGAGAGCGCCTCGCGGAGGGTCCCGGCCCCGTGCGCGCTGCCCACGATCGACAGCTTCGAGCCCGGCAGGTACGCCGGCACGAAGAACGGCAGGCCCTGGATGTGGTCCCAGTGCAGGTGGGAGAGCAGCACCGTGGCCTCCACCGGCCCTTCCCGGAGCAGGGCGTCTCCGAGCTTGCGAACGCCCGTCCCGGCGTCGAGGATGAGCTGCGTCGATCCGCAGCGGACCGCCACGCAGCTGGTGTTTCCGCCCACCGCCGCCGTCTCCGGCCCAGGCGAAGCGATGCTCCCGCGAACCCCCCAGAACCTGATCTCCATCGTCGTCGCGCGCCTCCTGGGCTCCCTTCAGCGAGCGGCGTGCCAGGGCGCAGGGACTTGAAATCGCTCCGCTTTTCTGCTGCCCCCTGCCGGGCCGATCGAACTTGCAGCGCCGGGTCCGGATCGGCGCTTCAGAATGGAGCGCGCGGCCTGCGCGGTCTGCCGGCGCTCGCGCCGCCATTTGCGTGGGGCGGCGCTTCGCGGTTGACGCCCTCGCGGCGACGTGGAGAAACGTGGAGCGCGGGGGACGGGCCTTTCGTCGCGCCACGGATCGCGCTGAGCGTCGCGCGTCGCGTCAAGGCTGAGCTCCTTCGCTGGATGGGGGGACCGCGCCGGCGCGGAAAGGTTCGCCTGACCCGAGCGTTGACCGAGGTCCGTCCCGAGGCCTAGCATTCCTGCACCGCTCTCTTTCCCGCATTGTTACCGCCGCTCCGCACAATGACCGTTGCCACCTACGCCGCCGCACAGCTGTTGCGGGTGCTTCCGCGAGAGCGCATTACCCGGGCCGTTGGCCGCCTCTGCGACGCCAGAGCACCCGCCGCCGTCTTGAACGCGGTGGTCAAGCTCTACGCGCGCGCGTACCGCGTCGACATGGACGCCGCCGAGGTGCTGACGAGCCCTTACGAGAGCTTCGACGCGTTCTTCACGCGCAAGCTCCGCGAGGGGATGCGCCCTGTCTGCTCCGATCCCGGAGCCATCACCAGCCCCGCCGACGGCCGGATCGAGTCGCTCGGCCCCGTGACCGAGGGCGGGCGCCTGCTCATCAAGGGGCAGCCTTACCGCGTGGAGGACCTCGTGGGCGACCCCGCGGAGGCGTCGCGCTACGACGGCGGGCAGTTCGCGGTCGTCTACCTCTCCCCCCGCGACTACCACCGGGTCCACTCGCCCGTCGCCGGCCAGGTGAGCCTCATCCGCTCGATGCCGGGGGAGCTGTTCCCGGTGAACGCGATCGGCGAGCGCCACATCCCGGGCCTGTTCGCGCGCAACCGGCGCGTCGCGATCGTGATCGACACCGAGCGCCAGGGGCGCGTGACGGTCGTGATGGTGGGCGCGATGATCGTCGGACGGATCACGGTGAGCGCCGTCGACGCGCGCGACGTGCCGCTCGGCGTGCACCCGATCTCGCCGGCCCTCCCGGTCGCGTGCGGCGAGGAGATCGGCAAGTTCCACCTCGGCTCCACCGCGGTCCTGTTCGTGGAGCGCGGGGTGTCGCCCCCCTGGAGCAGGGCTCCGGGGCCGGTCCTCTACGGTGAGCCGATGGACGGAGGGGGCAGGCAATGACGAGCGAGCGGCCGCGCAACCCCCTGGCCCAGGCCGCCCAGGAAGGCGGCGCCTCCGGAGAGCCCGGCGCGCCCCCGCCGGGCGAGGCAGGGAACGCGGCCGCGCTCGCGCCGCAGGGAGAGGGCTCGCTCCCCGCGCGCTCGTCCGTCGCTCCGCGGCCCGAGCGCACGCCCAGCGTGCGCCCGCAGCTCGCGACCACCACGCCGCTGCCGCGCCTCGACGTCATCCCGGGCATGGCCGACGGGAGCTCCGGCCGGCCGCCCTCGGAGATCCCGGATCTCGATCTCGATCCGCGCATCGCCGGGCCGCCGACGGAGCGCTCGCGCCACGGCACCCCCCTGCCAGCCACGCCCACCTCGAGGCGGGCCTGGCAATCGCTGGCCGCGGAGGTGGAGCGGGCCACGGAGGCAGAGCGCGGCGACGGCGCGAAGACCGCGCGCCGCCGCTCGCGGCGGCTCGTGAACGTGCCCGGAGACGCGGCGCAGCAGGGCGATGATCCGGGCGCCGCGCTCGACTCGGGCGCCGCGCAAGCGGACACGGCGACGTCGCGATCGCTGGGGCTCGATGAGGTGGAGGACGACGGATGGCTGAGCGCCGCCTCGAGGCCTCCCAGCGAGCCGGCGATCGAGGTGCCCAAGACCGCCAGCAAGCCGGCGCCGCCGCCGAACCCGGCGGAGCTGGTCGCGCCGCGGGCGGTCCCGCGGCCGTCGCCGAAGTCCTCGAGCGTTCCGCCGATGCCGACGCCGGGGCTGATCATCGACCCGGACTCGGTCGCGGTGATCCGGCCGCTCCAGATCCTCAGCATCGAGTCGAACCTGCCGCCGGTCACCTCGCAGGCCGAGCCGCAGCCCGAGCCCGCCAGGCCGCCGCTGCTGACCGACCCGACCGAGCACGAGTGGCCGCCGCTCCAGTTCCGGATCGGGCCGGACTCGCGCCAGACCGTGCTGGGCCTCGACCCGTACCAGGACGGCCCGGGGGAGGGCCCGCCGACGGCGCGCGACACCGCCTTCGACGCCCTCCAGCCCGAGCCCCGGCGGCCGCAGGCCTCGGCGCCGGAGATCGAGACCCGCCCGCTCGACTGGCGGCCCGGGTCGAGCCCGGAAGAGCTCACGGAGGTCGAGCCCGAGCCCGAGCTGGCCGACGAGGCCAGGGCCGACGCGACGAGCGCCCCGCCCGAGGCAGACGGAGGCGAGCAGCAGCAGGTCGACCCGACGCGCGTCACCTTGCCGCCGAAGAGCAGCGAGGTCGAGCTGGAGGAGGTCGAGCCCGAGCTGACCGACGAGGGCCGGGCCGCCCGCGCCGACGCCCAGGCGGCGCATCCCAAGAAGCCGCCCCCGCCGCCCCCGCCGCCGCCGCCGCGGCGCCCGCGCGCGCAGGCGCTCGCCTCGCCGGATCTCGCGACGTTCACGTCGGTGCCGCCGCCGCCCGTGTCCGTGCCGCCGCCGCACGGCGATCCGTCGGCGCGCATCTCCGCTCCCCCCGCGCCGCCCGCGGCCAAGCCGCTCGATTTCGAGCCGAACTCCGGCCCGTCGACCGAGCCCGCCGCGCGCCGCAAGCGCCCGTGGTGGGAGGAGCTCTTCGGCGACGACTTCCTGCGCACGCTCGACAAGATCGACAGCAAGGTGGTTCGCCGCGAGGTCGACTTCATCGAGGAGCGGCTCGGCGTCGAGAAGGGCGCCGTGATCCTCGACCTCGCGTGCGGCGCGGGCGGCCACGCGATCGAGATCGCGAGCCGCGGCTACAGCGTGGTCGGCTTCGACCTGTCGCTCGCCATGCTGGCCCGCGCCGCCGACGACGCGCAGGACCGCGGCCAGAAGCTGAACTTCCTCCAGGGCGACATGCGCGAGATGACGTTCGAGGAGACCTTCGACGGCGTCTACTGCTGGTCGACGAGCTTCGGCTACTTCGACGACGAGAAGAACGCGGACGTGCTCGCCCGCATCCGCCGCGCCCTCCGCGCGGGCGGCATGCTCCTGCTCGACATCGTGAACCGCGACTACGTCGCGTCCCGGCAGCCGAGCCTCGTGTGGTTCGAGGGGGACGGCTGCGTCTGCATGGATGAGATGCAGGTCGATTTCTTCACGAGCCGGCTCAAGGTGAAGCGCACGGTCATGTTCGAGGACGGCCGCTCGCGCGAGATCGACTACTCGATCCGCCTCTACGGGCTGCACGAGCTCGGCAAGATGCTCCACGAAGCCGGCTTCAAGGTCACCGAGGTGACCGGCCACCCCGCGCACCCGGGCGTCTTCTTCGGCTCGGAGTCGCCGCGGCTCATCATCCTTGCCGAGCGCAGCTGACGCGCTAGGGGGCTCCTGACGCATGCGCTTCGAGGCCGCGATCTCGCGCGCGCTGCCGGGGATCCCGGCCAGCGCCTCCCCCGTCGATCAGATCGCCTACGCCCGCGATCTCTGGCCGCGGCACCACCTCGCCGTCACGGAGGGCCGCATCGCCGAGCACCGGCCCGGGATGATCCTCTGGCCGGCGTCGACCGAGGAGGTCGCCCGGGTGGTCCGCTTCTGCGCGGACGAGGGGCTCCCGCTCGTGCCGTACGGCGCGGGCTCGGGCGTGTGCGGCGGCGTCCTGCCGGACGCCCGCACGGTCGTGCTCGACCTGAAGCGGCTCTCCCGCCGCCGCTCGCTCGACCGCCAGGCCCCCTCGGTCGAGATCGAGGCCGGCGCCCTCGGCATCCGCTTCGAGGAGGAGCTCAACGCCGAGGGCTTCACGCTCGGCCATTTCCCGTCGTCGATCCTCTGCTCGACGGTGGGCGGCTGGGTCGCGGCGCGCAGCGCCGGCCAGTGCTCGGGGCTCTACGGCAAGATCGAGGACATGGTCGCGTCGCTCGAGTGCGTCGTCGGCCGCGGCGAGGTCGTCCGCTTCGATCGGCGGGCGCGCGGCCCGGATCTCACGCCGCTCCTCATCGGCAGCGAGGGCGTGCTCGGCGTGGTCACCGCCGCGACGCTAAGGCTGCACCCCTCCCCGCCGGCGCGCGCGTTCGCCGCCTTCTCCTTCCCCACGCTGGAGGCCGGGTGGAGCGCGATGCGCGAGATGTTCCAGGCCGGCCTTCGCCCGGCGGTCTCGCGGCTCTACGACCCGTTCGACTCCTTCATGGCCCGGCTCGGCGCGGTGCGCCGGCAGCGCGGCCACGCCGGCGCGGGCGACGAGCCGGCCGAGGGGCCGGCCGCGCGGGCGCGCGGCGCGCGGGGCCCGGGCACTGGCGCCGCCGTGCTGCGCGGCCTCCTGCGCGCGCCGGGGCTCCTCAACCAGGCCGTGGACGCCGTCGGGTCGCGCGTGCTCCGCGGCGCGACGCTCATCCTCATCTTCGAGGGCACCGCGCGCGCGAGCGCCGAGGATCTCGCCCGCGCCGCGGCGATCGCCGGGCGCGCCGGGGCCAGGCCGCTCGGCGAGGAGCCGGCGCGCCACTGGCTCGCGCACCGCTACAGCGTGAGCTACCGCCAGGCGCCCGTCTTCATGGCCGGCGCGTTCAGCGACACGATGGAGGTCGCCGCGCCCTGGTCGCGCCTCGACGCGCTCTACCGCGCGGTGCGCGGGGCGCTCGGGCGCCACGTCTTCGTGATGGCGCACCTGTCCCACGCCTACCCGGACGGCTGCAGCATCTACTTCACCTTCGCGGGCAGCGCGCCGACCGTCGCGGCGGCCGAGGCGAAGTACGACGCGGCCTGGCGGGCGGCCCTCGACGCCGCGATCGACGCCGGCGGCACGCTCTCGCACCACCACGGCGTCGGCCGCAGCAAGGCGCCGCGGCTCGGCGCCGAGCTCGGCCTCGGCGCCGACGTCGTCCATGCCCTCCGGGGCGTCTTCGACCCCGCCGGCATCATGAACCCGGGCAACCTGCTCCCGCGCGAGGCCGCCGGCGCCGCGCGCCGCCCGCTGCCGCCCCCGCCCGCGTCGCCCGTGATCGACCGCGACGCGCTGCTCGTGCACGCCGCCGGCGAGGCTCGCCTCGGCGAGGTCGAGCGCGCGCTCGAGCAGCGCGGCCTCACGCTGGCGCTCGACTTCGGCGCGGCCTCGCGCGAGCTCACGCTCGACGCGTGGATCGCGGCGGGCGCCCCCGGCGCGCCGGATCCGTGGAGCGATCCGGTCGATCACCTCGTCGCCGGCTTCACCGCGCGGCTCGCGTCGGGCGCCGAGCTCGCGGTGCGCCCCGCCCCGCGGCGCGCCGTCGGCCCGGATCTCTTCGCGCTGTTCCTCGGCGTGGGCGGGCGCGTCGGCGCCGTCACGTCCGTGCACCTGCGCGCCCACGGCGCGTCGCGGCCGCGCGCGCTGCCGACCTCGCTGCCGCGGCAGCCGAGGCGGCGTGGCTCGACGCCGTGGTGAGCGCCGCCCGCGACGTCCGCTGAGCGGAGCCGGCGCTGGCCGGCTCAGCCGGGGGGCCAGGCCATGGGCCGGCCGCCGATGACGTGGACGTGGAGGTGGAAGACCGTCTGGCCGGCGTTCGCGCCGCTGTTCACCACGGTCCTGAAGCCGCCCTCCGCGATGCCGGTCTTCTCTGCGACCTGCCGCGCGGCGAGCAGCAGCCGCCCGAGGACGGCCTCGTCCTCGGGCGCGGCCTGGGCGATCCCGGCGATGTGGCGCTTCGGGATGACGAGCACGTGCGTGGGCGCCTGCGGGTTCAGGTCGTGGAAGGCGAGGACGTGCTCGTCCTCGAGCACGACCTTCGACGGGATCTCCTTGTTCGCGATCTTGCAGAAGATGCACATGGTCGCCTCCTAGTACCGCGTCGTACCGCGCGTCAGGAACCCCTATCACGCAGCGCCAGCTCCACCCACCAGCGGTCCGGGCAGGGATCCGGAGAGAGATCCCAACGCAAAGGCGCAAAGACGCAGAGGCGCAAAAAGACGAATATCTTTGCGTCTTTGCGCCCTTGGCTCCTTTGCGTTGAAATCTCCCTCCGCTCGCGAGGCAGATCCCCGGCGGGATTTCCGACCCGCGGTACTACGGCGCCTGCGTATCGCGCCGCTCGCGGTCGCGGGGCAGCGCCCGGGTCGCCGGGTCCGGCTCTCCCGGCTCTCCCTGACCGGCGGCCTCCAGCGCGCCGCCCTGCCCTTCCCTGGGCAGCAGCCGGGCGAGCGCGCGCTCGATCCGCGAGGTGTCCGCCGGCTCGGGGAGCAGGTCGTCGGGCAGCGCGGCGCCCGCCGCCGGGCTCGGCGCAGCGCCCCCGCCGTCCTGCTGCACGGCGCGGGGGACCGTCCCGCGCGCGACCGCGATGCGGAGCACGGCGAGCTCGAGGTCGTCGAGCGCGGCGGTGCGCTTCAGCCCGAGCGACGGCACGTCGTAGGTGAGGAGCCCGCCGCCGCTCGCCGCGGGCGCGAGCCCGGCGCGGCCTGCGCCGCCGACCAGCTGCCGCACGATGCTCCTGAGCAGCGCCGCCCGCCGCCGCACCCGGCGCGCCTCGGGATCGGCGTAGAGCGAGTAAAAACGGTTCCGCGAGAAGGTGGACGGCGCCAGCACGAGCGCGACGAACAGCGCCTCCAGATCGATGGGCGGCGTCCCCCTCACGTCAGGGGCTCCACCGCGCCGCCCGCGGGCCCCGAGAGCCCGCCGCGCCGCAGGAGCTCCGCCTGGCGGTGGGTGCGCAGCGCCCCGATGAGCTCGTCGAGATCCCCCTCGATGATCTTGTCGAGCTTGTGCAGCGTGAGGCCGATCCGGTGATCCGTCACGCGGTTCTGCGGGAAGTTGTAGGTCCGCACCTTCTGCGCGCGCTCGCCCGTGCCGACCATGGTCCTTCGCTCCGCGCTCTGGGCCTCCTCCTGCCGGCGCTGCTCGATCTCGAGCAGCCGGCTCCGGAGCACCTTCATCGCCTTCGCCTTGTTCTTCAGCTGGGAGCGCTCGTCCTGGCACTTCACGATCATGCCCGTCGGCAGGTGCTTGATCTGCACGGCGCTGTTCGTCGTGTTGACGCCCTGCCCGCCGGGGCCGCCCGACGCGGCGATCGAGATCTCCAGGTCCTTGTCGTCGATGTGCACGTCGACCTCGTCCGCCTCGGGCAGGACGGCGACGGTCGCGGTGGAGGTGTGGATCCGCCCCTGCGTCTCCGTCGTGGGGACCCGCTGCACGCGGTGCACGCCGCCCTCGTACCGGAGGTGGGAGTAGACGTCCTGCCCCGAGATCAGCGCCGCGACCTCCTTGTAGCCGCCGGCCGAGGCCTCGCTCAGGTTGAGCACCTCGACCTTCCATCGCTTCGTCTCCGCGTAGCGGCAGAGCATGCGGAAGAGGTCGGCGGCGAAGAGCGCCGCCTCCTCACCGCCCTCGCCGCTCCGGATCTCGATCACGGTGTTGCGCGCGTCGTTCGGGTCCTTCGGCAGGAGGAGCAACTCGAGCTCGCTGGCGAGCCGCTCCCGCTCCGTCTCGAGCTCGGGCAGCTCCGCCTGGGCGAGCTCGGACAGGTCGGGATCGCTCAGCGCCTCGCGGTCCTCGGCGATGCGCCGCTCGACGTCCCGCAGCCGCGCGAAGGCGACGACCACGGGCTCGATCTCGGTCCGCTCGCGGTTGAGCCGCTGGAGCTCGGCCGGGGAGGAGAGCACCGCCGGGCTGCACATGAGGTGCTCGAGTTCCTGAAAGCGGCGCTGGACCGCCTCGAGTTTCGCGATAGGTAGCATCTGCAATCCGAAGACGACGCGGAGTTGGGCGGCGGCGTGCGGCGGCGGCGCGCGCTAGCCGTGGGCGCCAGCGTAGCCGGGGTCGGCCAGCACCTTGGAGTAGTCCGCGAACACCCGATCGGGCTGGACCGGCGCGGTCACCGACGCCTCCCGCCAGAGCGTCGCGCGGAGCGAGGCGAGGGCGATCTCGAGCTGCGCGTCCTCCGGCTCCGCCGTCGTGATCTTCTGGACCAGGAACCCCGGCCAGAGCAGCACGCGGAGCGGGCCGGTGGTGCAATAGCGCGCGAAGAGCCGCTGGATCTCGAAGGTCACCGCGGCGATCAGCGGGAGGAACGGCAGCTTCATCAAGAAGAAGCCGACGCTCTCGACGAGCCGGCCGCCGGGCAGCTTGGGCAGGAACGCCCCGAGGGACGCCCCGGCCACCGAGAACACCACGATCGACACGAGCGCCACCATCACCAGGAACGTGGTCCCGCAGCGCGGGTGCATGGCCGTCTTGCGGCGCGCGTTCTCGACCTCGAGCGCCTCGCGCGCCTCGTAGGTGGAGATCGCCTTGTGCTCCGCCCCGTGGTACTGGAAAACGCGCCGGACCTCGGAGATCTGGCGGATCAGGAGGAGGTAGGCGACGACGATGGCGAGCTTCGCCACGCCGGTGATCGCCTGGAACCCCGGCGACGTGACCTCCAGCCCGAGGCCGAAGACCTTGTTGACCAGCTCGGCGCCGGCCTGGGGCGCCGCCACGAAGAGCAGGACCGCGAAGAGGATCGGGATGATGCCCATCCCCCCGCCTCTCTTCTTTCCGTCCGCGCTTCCGTCCGCGCCGCTGCCGCCGGGCGTCGGGCCGCCCGCGACCTGCGCGGGCTCGACGTCCTGCGTGGCGATCGCGGCCATGCTGAGCGCCAGGGAGGTGAGGCTCGCTCCGCTCGCCGAGCCTGAGCTCGAGCGCCTGGAGGCCGGCCCCTTGGCCGAGGCCGCCTCTTCGGCCGCGAGATCCTGCTCGTAGAGGTCCGCGGACCAGCGGAGCGCCTGGGACCCGAGGCGCAGCGACTCCACGAGCGTCGCGACCCCCCGCACGAACGGCCACGTGCGCGGCCCCTTGGAGACCGCGGCCATCGGCTGCTCGCGCACTACGAGCTCCCCCGAGCGGCGCCGGCAGACGATCGCGACCGAGCTCGGCGATCGCATCATGACCCCCTCAATCACCGCTTGGCCGCCGATATACGGACGTGCAGGCTGATCGCTCATACGCGTTCCAATCTAGCGCATCATACGGCTTTCGCATCGGCCTGGCCGATCAGCGCCGCGAAAGGTGGACGGGCGACGTCGTCCGTCGTCCGTCGTCCGTCGTCCGTCGTCGTCCGGCGCGCGCGCGCGCCGTCTCGGCCGCTCGGCGCTGCGCGGGTCGACCGCTCGGGCCGGCCAGCGCGCTCGGGACGAGCGCGGGCCTCCGCCACGCCCCGGGCGGGGCGGCGTGACGGGCGTGTCTGTAAAGAAGGGATGTCGAGGAGGGGACGAGCCGCCCGCCTACTTGCCAGCGGTCGCGTACTTCTTGCGGAAGCGGTCGACGCGGCCGGCGACGTCCATGATCTTGTGCTTGCCCGTGTAGAACGGGTGGCAGGCGGAGCACACGTCGGTCGTGAAGCTGCCGCGGGTGGAGCGGGTCTCGACGACGGCGCCGCACGCGCAGGTGATCGTGGAGGCCTTGTACTCGGGGTGGATGCCGGGCTTCATGGTGAGTCCTTCGGGTGTTGCGAGGGAGGGCGCCTATAGCTCAGGGCGTCTCGGACCGCAAGAAGCCCCTCCGGCGCGCCGCGTCTTCACGTGCTCCCGCGCCGTGCTCCCGCGCCGGAGTCTGCCGGACGGGCGTTCGGCGCGGGTTGCGTGAGGAGGTCGTGCGGCCGGAGAGGTCCTGGCGTGGCCGGCGGAGCCCGCCGCTCCGCACCGACGCGGCGCCTGGAACCGGAGCGCCGGCTCGAGGCGCTCGACGGCGCGGAGCGCGGACGCTCTACGTGCGGCCCGAGGGCGCTCCCGTCAAGCGTCCGGCCCGGCTGGCCCGCGCGCACGGCAATTGCTAGGGGCGGCGTTGACGCTCGGATGCACATGGTTAGTTTCGCGGTCGCGAGCCAGCGAGCTCGCGAAATCCGGCGAAAGTATCCGAATTCCCAGCGGTTTTTGACGGCTCTGGAGCAGGGGCTCGCGGCAGCTGTCAGCCGGGCCCTGCTGGCCGGTCGGGTCTTCTCGCCCCCCCGGCGGCGACCAAGCCGTCGCGCAAACATTCCTCGGAGGGTTCAACGTCATGGGCAAGATCATCGGCATCGATCTCGGCACGACCAACAGCGTCGTCGCGGTGATGGAGGGCAAGGAGCCCAAGGTCATCGTGAATGAGGAGGGCTCGCGCCTCACGCCGTCCGTCGTGGCCTGGGACGACAAGGGCGAGGTGCTCGTCGGGCAGATCGCCAAGCGCCAGGCGGTCACGAACCCCACCAACACCATCTACTCCGCCAAGCGCTTCATGGGTCGCCGCGCCGAGGAGGTGCAGGACGAGACGAAGCGCGTCCCGTACAAGGTCAGCAAGGGCAAGAACGGCGACGCCTCGATCGAGGTGCGCGGCAAGCAGCTGTCGCCCCCCGAGGTCTCGGCGAAGGTCCTGCAGAAGCTGAAGAAGGCCGCGGAGGACTACCTCGGCGAGAAGGTGACCGAGGCCGTCATCACCGTGCCCGCGTACTTCAACGACTCGCAGCGGCAGGCCACGAAGGACGCCGGCCGCATCGCCGGTCTCGAGGTGAAGCGCATCGTCAACGAGCCCACGGCGGCCGCGCTCGCGTACGGGCTCGACAAGAAGAACGAGCAGGTCATCGCCGTCTACGACTTCGGCGGCGGCACGTTCGACATCTCGATCCTCGAGGTCGGCGACAACGTCGTGCAGGTCATCTCGACCAACGGCGACACCCACCTCGGCGGCGACGACGTCGACCACCTCGTCATGGACTGGCTCGCGGCCGAGTTCAAGAAGGACACGGGCATCGACGTCTCGAACGACAAGATGGTCGTGCAGCGGCTCAAGGACGCCGCGGAGCAGGCGAAGATCGAGCTGTCGAACGTGCAGGAGACGACGATCAACCTGCCGTTCCTCACCGCGGACGCCTCGGGGCCGAAGCACCTCCAGAAGCAGCTCACCCGGGCGAAGCTCGAGCAGATGATCCGGCCGCTCATCGAGCGCACGCTCGAGCCGACCCGCAAGGCGCTCGCGGACGCGAAGAAGACGCCGCAGCAGATCGACGAGATCGTCCTGGTCGGCGGCTCGACCCGCATCCCGCTGGTGCAGGAGACGGTCAAGAAGTTCTTCGGCAAGGAGCCGCACAAGGGCGTGAACCCGGACGAGGTCGTGGCCGTCGGCGCCGCGGTCCAGGCGGGCGTGCTGTCGGGCGACGTGAAGGACCTCGTGCTGCTCGACGTCACCCCGCTCTCGCTCGGCGTCGAGACGCTCGGCGGCGTGATGACCGTGATGATCGCGAGGAACACGACGATCCCGACGCAGAAGAAGGAGATCTTCTCGACCGCGACCGACAGCCAGCCGAGCGTCGAGGTCCACGTCCTCCAGGGCGAGCGCACCGAGGCCCGCTACAACCGGACCCTGGGCCGCTTCCACCTGGAAGGCATCATGCCGGCGCCCCGCGGCGTGCCGAAGATCGAGGTGACCTTCGACATCGACGCGAACGGCATCCTGTCGGTGCACGCCAAGGACACCGCCACCGGCAAGGATCAGCGGATCACGATCACCGCGTCGGGCGGCCTGAAGGAGGACGAGATCAACCGGATGGTCAGCGAGGCGGCGACGCACGAGGCCGAGGACAAGCGGCGCCGCGAGGAGATCGAGCGGCGCAACAAGCTCGACAACCTCTGCTACACGCTGGAGAAGACGATCAGCGAGAACAAGGAGAAGCTGCCGGAGAGCGACGTCTCGGCGCTGAACGGGATCATCGCCGAGAGCCGGTCGGCCATCGAGAAGCAGGACGACGCGGCCGTGACCGCGGCGCTGGAGCGGCTCGAGAAGGAGGCGCACCGCATCGCGAGCGTCATGTACGAGAAGGCCGGCCCGCCGCAGGACGGCGGGGGCGCCGCGCCCGGCGCCGCGGGCGGCCAGCCGCCGCCCCCCGCCGGCGGCAAGGGGAAGGACTCGGTCATCGACGCGGAGTTCGAGGAGTCGAACTGATCGCCGCGGGGTGAGCGCTCCGCGGCCGGTTACGCCGGCGCAACCGACGTAACCGACGCGGCTCACGCGACCGGCGTACCCGATTGGCGCTGGCGCGGCTGGCACGGCGATGAACGAGCAACGAGCGCGGCTTCGTCCGCGCTCGTTTGCATTTGCGGCCGCGCCTCACCCTCCGAGGCGGCGCCGACCGCCACCTCCCCCGCCGCGCGCTCCTTGGGCGTCGACTCGGATGTCCGGGGGCCGTATAACCGGCGCTCATGCGAACTCTCCTGCCGCTCGCCACCCTGGTCCTGATGGCCGGTCCCGTCGCCTGCGGGCCGGCCCCCACGCCTGCCGCGCCGGCAGGAGCACAAGGCGAGGTCAAGGCCGGGCCCTCCCAGCCCGCGAGCCCCGCGTTCGATCTCTCCCCGGTCGCCGAGCCCGCCGACATCGTGGGCGTGCTCCGCTGGAGCAACCCGGCGGCCACGCTGTCGAGCGTCGCCGCCTGCGCCGGGATGCCACCGGCGCTCGCCGAGGCGGGCGCTCAGGGGCTCTCCGCGGGCGTCCTGAGCGAGCTCGTGAGCCCCTCGATCGACACGACCCAGCTCGCCGCGGTGGTCGCGCTCGACGCGCCGGTCCACCTCGTCGTCGCGCTCGACGACAGCTCGAAGCGGGGCAACCCGGTCGCGGCCGTGTCGCTCGGGCTCACGTCGCTGGAGCGGGCCAGGGGCGCGCTCGAGGCCGGCGCCACCCTGACCGAGGTGAAGCCGGGCATGTGGAAGATCGGCGGCAAGGAGCCCGCGTCGTCGAGCTGCTTCCTCGCCGCGTCCGCGGGCTCGACACCGGCGCGGCTCCTCTGCGGCGACCGAGACCGGGACGTGACGACTCTCGGGCCGTACCTCGCGCGCACGCTGGCGACGCTCGCGCCCGAGGCGCGCGACCTCCAGGGCGAGGTCCGCTTCGTCCCGCTCAGCACGAAGTACGGCGACATGGCCAAGCAGCAGCTCGGCGGGCTCCCGATCCTCGCGCAGAGCCAGCTCTCGATCGGGCAGCCCCAGTTCGACCGGGCGCTCACCGACGCGACCACCGCCGTCCAGGCGGAGCTCGAGGCGCTGATCAACGACGCGAGCAAGGCGGTCGTCGATCTGAAGGTCGACAACCAGACCTGCGTGAACCTCACGGCGGCCCTGGAGCTGCGGGGCCAGTCGTCGTGGCTCGCGAAGACGATGGCCGACGGCGCGAGCCGCGCCGCGCCCGCGCCGGCGCTCTACTGGCGCGTGCCGAAGGACAGCCACGGCGCCTTCTTCGACCACGGCTACGACCCGGCGCACTACACCGGCATCCTGAAGACGCTGCGCGAGATGCTCGAGGGGTGGCTCGAGAAGGAGAAGATCGGCAAGCCCGCCGATCGCAAGGCGCTCGCCGACGTCCTGTCGCTGCCGATCAACCGGACGCCCAGCGTGTCCGCGCACGGGTACGTCGACGCGGCGCCCGCCGCCGCGAAGACCGGCAAGCCGTCGCCGAACGAGATCCTCGACGGCATGATGGGCGGCTTCGTCGGCTGGAACCTGTTCGGGTTCGAGGAGGCGCCGGACGCGCTCATCAAGTACCTGAAGAACGCCGTCGCCGCCTACAACACGCCCGCGCTGCGCAAGCGGCTCCCGGAGCTCGACGTCGATCCGAAGGACCTGCCGACGGTCAAGACGGTGCAGGCGCCGAAGGAGCTCGGGAAGACGTCGCTCGCCGTGGAGATCCAGATCACGAGCGAGCTGCCGTCGCCCGACGCCGACGCGGCGCAGGCCCCCGCCGGCAAGGCCAAGCCGAAGCCCAAGGCCACGGTGACGCTGCACCTCCTCCTCATGGGCGACGAGAAGACGACGTGGATCGCGTTCGGGCACGACAAGCGCGAGCTGCTGAGGCGGCTCGCCATGGTGAAAGCGGGCGCCCCCGACACCGACACGCTCGCGTCGCGTCCGGGGCTCGAGAAGCTGAAGACCGGGAAGTTCGTCTCGGGTGGATTCTCGACGCTCGCCCCGATCACCCGCACGCTGCAGAGCGTCCTCACGACCCTGGACAGCCCCGGCGCGGCGCCGATGGCGCTGCCGCCGGAGGCGCGGCGGTTCGGCGAGGCGCTGGCGAAGCTCCCCCACAAGGGCGAAGGGCTGATGTTCATCACGACGCAGGAGCAGGGCGGCGCCGCGCCGCGCGCCGAGATCGCCGTCAACGTGTCGAAGCCCGTGCTCGAGGACATCGGCGCCCTCCTCGCGGCGGGGCTCCAGATGGCCGGCATCACGAAGCCATAAGCCCGCGGATGCGCTATCACAGCGGGAGCCCAGCGTGACCGCTCCTGCTCGGTCGTGTCCTCCGGAGGACGCACGCGCCGCGTGCGCCCTCCGCCCACGTTCAAGACCGGTATGCGAATTGCCCAGCTCCCCGAAGAGATGAGAGGAAACCATGAACAACCGTGAAGGTGCGAGTCGCGACGGAACGAGCCCGGCGCGACCGGAGACGTCCGGGAACGCCACGACGGCAGCCCCCATGCCGAGGCCGCCCGTGCGCCGCGCGGCGCCCGATACGGACGACTCCGATCTGCCCGAGCTGACGCCGGAGCAGCTGAGCGAGCTCAGGCAGGCGCTCGAGGAGCGCCGGGCGAGCCTCGTCGCCAACATCGACGAGCGGCAGCACGCAGAGCGCGACGTCTCGCGGGAGGTGGGCGACGAGATGGACGAGGCGAACGCCGAAGGCGCAACCTCGCTGACGTCGAAGCTCCTGGAGCGCGATGTCCGGGTGCTCGCCGAGATCGATCGCGCGCTCGCCAAGATGAAGGAAGGGACCTACGGGATGTGCGAGGGGACCGGCGAGCCCATCGGATACCGCCGCCTCAAGCTGCGCCCGTGGGCGCGCTACAGCGTCGCCTACCAGGAGCAGATCGAGCGCGAGGAGCGGACCGGCGGCGGCTCCTGAGCCGAACGCCAGCGCGCCGCACGCCCCGCGCCGAGCGCGGGCGTGCGGCCGGGCGCTAGCGGAAGCGCGCGTCCAGCGGGGCGCTCGCGCTCGTGCCGAGCGCCTTGGTCCACGCGATCACCGGCGCGCGCCAGTCGAGGCCGGTCCATTGCGGGGATGGGTCCTGCGCCTGGAAGCGAAAGCCGTCCCCGCCGTAATAGAGGAAATCGATCGTCGCGACGGTGTAGCGGCGGTTTTCGTCCAAGAGGCGGCCGTCGTGCAGGACATAACGACCGCCGACCGAGGGCGATAGGCCGACGAGCACCGCGTCGCGGTGGCGGAGCGTCTCGAGGATGTCGCTGCCCCGCAGCGAGCAGATGACGAGCTTGTTGTCGAACGGGAGGACGGAGAACACCGTCGCTTTCGTGATGGGCCCCCTGGGGACGGCCTGCCGGATGCCGTCCTTGTTGAGGATCGCGACGTCGACCCCGAGCTGCTCGCGCCACGACCCCGCGATCCAGCGCTGGATCTCGGCGGAGTCGCGCTCCATTCCGTCGCTCGAATACCCGATCTGCTCGCCGAGCGCCGCGTCCAGCTCGCGCTGCCAGCCTGCGGCGGCCCTGGCGAGCGCCTCGTCCGGCGGGGCCGCTGGCGCGCCCTCCGGGTGGGCCACGTCGACGACCTCCGCGGCGACCGACACCGCGCGCTGCTGGAGCGGACGGCGGGGGTCGATGTCGAGCGAGACGCGGGCGTAGCTGCGCAGCCGCCAGCCGGGGTTGACGAGCGGCACGCCGCCCACGCGCAGCTCGGCCCTCTTGTGGCAGTGCCCCGCGCCGACGAAGGACAGGCGCCACTCGGGGTGACGCGCGAGAATCGGCTCGAGCACGTCCTGGCACTGGTGCGCGACGAGCACGAGCGCGTCGGGCGCGGCGCGCCACGCCTCGGGGATGGCGCGCGAGAGCGCCGCCTCCTCGCCCTCGAAATCGATGCCCTCGAAGCGGCTCGCCGTCGCGGCCTCGCGGGTGCGCGAGGTCGAGAGGCCGACGACGCCGATGCGCAGCCCGCGCCGCTCGAACACGGCGAACGAAGGCAACGCGAAGGCGGAGAGCGCTGGATCGGTCACGCGCAGGTTCGCCGCGAGGTAGGTGGCGCGAGACCGTGTCCGGTTCTGGAGAAAGGCGTCCCTGCCGAAATCGAACTCGTGATTTCCGAAGGCCGACGCGGCGTAGCCCATCCGCGCCATCGCGTCGGCCATCGGCGCGCCCATGAAATAGGAAGAGATCGCGGGGCCGGTCCAGTTGTCGCCGCCGGACAGCGCGAGCGTCGACGGGTCCTCGCAGGCCGGCGCTGGCGGGAGATCGGGCGGTGCCCCGGGCGCCGGGCCCGCGCAATGGCCCTCCCGCGAGCGCCACACGGCCAGCACCTCGGCCGCGCCGCCGAGCACCCTCCCCTCCTCGGCGGTGGGCAGGAGCCACCCGTGCTCGTCGGTCGTATAGAGGAGGGTGACCGCCGCCGGAGCGCGCTCGGCCGGAGCCGGCGCCTTCGCGGCCGTCGCCGCCTCCCTGGGATCGCACGCGGAGAGGGGCAGCAGCGCCAGCGCGCCGAGCGAGAGCGCGGCGATCGCGCGCGCGGCGCGGGGCCGTCGCGCAGGCTCCGCGCTCACGGGCATCGCGCTGGCTCCGCGCCGCGAGGCACCTCAGCCGCCCATCCGCTGGATGAACGGGACGATGCGCTCGACGAAGGGCTGCTTGTGGTAGCGATCGAACTCCGCCCACGTGCAGAGCGTGCGGGGATCCTTCACGCGATCGACGAAGAGCACGCCGTCGACGTGGTCCTTCTCGTGCTGGAAGGTGCCCGCCGACAGCCCGCGCACGACGCGGTCGATCGGCTTCCCGTCGCGATCCAGGCCGGTCAGGCGGATCTCGGTGGCGCGCTCGACGACGCCCCTCAGGTTCGGCACGCTCAGGCACCCCTCGTAGTTCTCGAACGTCTCCTGCGTGAGCGGCTCGATCACGGGGTTGACCACGATCGTGAGCGGGATGTTGGGCTTGTACGGATACCGCGGGTTGTCCTGCACCTCGACCGCGAAGATGCGCAGCGGCGCGTGGACCTGAGGGGCGGCGATGCCCGCGCCGTTCGCGTCGCGCATCGTCTCGACCAGGTCGTCGATGAACGCCTGCATGGCGGGAGACGAGAGCTCTTCCGGCGTGACCTCGCGCGCTCGCTGCCTGAGGACGGGGTTGCCGATGTGGGCGATTTTCAGGAGCGTCACGCGCCGATCGTACCATACGCGCGCGCCGCCGCCCCCGTCCCTCGGGGCCACGCGATCGTCGACCACGCGCGCGGCCATGCGGCGCGCTTTTGCGTCAGCTATGGAGAGGGGCCATGCACGACTTCCCCGACGAGCCCCACGTCCCCGAGCAGCAGCAGGCGAACGCCGTCATGCACCTCCGCTTCGAAGACGTCAGCCAGAACGGACGGGTGATGCTGGACGCGCTGCCGCACGGCCTCGGGCCCGCGATCTGGGTGAAGCTCCTGCGAGCGAGCCCCGTCGAGGCGCTGATGACCACGCAGGGGATCATCCCGATCCTCACCCGCCTCATCATCGAGGGCGGCGACGGCCCCATCGCGGCGCGGGAGCCGCTGGAGCTCAAGGGCAGCTACCAGCTCGCGCGCACGGAGGACGCCGCGTCGGAGGTGAACCGGCTGATCCTGGCCATGTGGCTCTCGGCCAACGCGCGCCGCAGCCGGACCTACGGCCCGCCGCCGCCCGGCGCCGGCGAGCCGATCCAGGTCGGCCGGGTGTTCGCGGAGCACGTGTTCACGCGACCCTTCGCCGAGCCGGGCGCGCGCAAGGTGCTGCGCTTCGACGCGCCGGACCTGCCGCCGGTCCCGCCGGAGCGCTACGCTTGGCGCTCGCCGGAGGCGCTGATGGGGCTGCCGGCGGGCGCGGAGCCGTTCGACCCGGAGCCGACGCTGGATCCGATCCCGATCGCGTTCGGCCTCGATCACACGGACGGCAACCAGCACGTGAACTCGCTCGTGTACCCGCGGCTCTTCGCGGAGGCGGCGCTCCGGCGGCTCGCGCAGCACGGGCACGGCACGGCGGTGCTCGCCCGGAGGGTGGAGGTCGCCTACCGCAAGCCGTGCTTCGCGGGCGCGCGCGCGAGGATCGTGCTGCGCACGTTCGCGATCGACGGCGCGCTCGGCGCGCTCGGCGCGTTCGTGCCGGACCCGCCGCACGGCGCCGAGAGCGCCGCGCCCGAGGCGCGCGCGTACTGCTACATCCGCACGCTGTTCCAGGGCTGAGCGGGCCCCTCGGTCGAGCGGGGCCCCTCGAGCGAGCGCGCCGCCGCCGGACGGCGCGGCGGCGCGGGCCGGCGAGCGGCGAGCGGCGCGCGGCCCGCGCGCGACGGCCGGGCGCGCTACGCGCTCGCCGGGCGCGGGAGGCCGGCGCGATCGGCGATCTCGTCGTGGAAGGCGCGGAACGTCGACTCCTGCGGCCACGACGGCGCGTTGGCGAGCAACTCCCCGACGCGGGTGAGCTCGCCCTCGTCGATGGCGATGACGGCCGCGGCGTAGCGCATGGCCCAGAAGACGAGCGGGCTGACCTCGCTCGCGCGCTCCAGGAGCGCGCGGTCGCCCGGCACGCTCGTGTGCGCGAAGGCGCGGGCGAGCGCGCCGGCCGCCGCCCGCAAGGTGACCACCCGGTTGCGGAAAGGAGAGCTGACGTTCGGGAGCGGGAGGCGCTCCAGGCGACCGGCGCGCTCGAGGGCCGCGTCGCGATCGCCCTCGAAGGTGTAGAGGAGCGTGTCCAGGAAGAGCCGGTGCTCGAGCGCCGCGTCCCACGCCGGCCCCCGCTCGGCCGCCGCCATGGCCGCCCGCGCCTTCTCGACCCAGCCGTAGGCGGCGAACGCCGTCGCCGTCATGAGCGGCGCCATCGTGGCGGGGTGCGGGATGCGATGCAGCGTCGGCGACCAGCGCTGCAGCACCGAGCGCACGTCGCCCGAGCGGAGCAGCCGGCGCAGCTTGCGGCGAGCGAGCCAGCGGGCCGCTCCGAACGCGAGGACCAGGCCGAGCACCGCCGCCATGATCACCGGCTGCTGCCAGGCGAACCGGAGCGCAGCCGCGGCCAGCGCTGCGGAGCCGGTGAAGAGCAGCACCGGAATCAGCCGGCTGCCCCGCCCCTCGTCCTCGGAATCGAACGGATCCACGACACCTCCAAGCGTACGGGGCTTCCCGAACGAGGCAAGTCCCGGGCGACGCGCGCTCCGGCTCTACCCACCCCGCGCGCCACCACCCCACGCGCCACCACGCACCCCACACCCCACCCCGCGCGCGATCCGCGCCGAATTGCGCTCCGACTGCAGCCGGATGGTCCCCGGCGGGAGGACGCGGGGAGGCAGGTCCTCGAGCGTTCGCCGCGCGGCCGAGACGCCGTGGCACCCACGAGCGCGCCGCGACGCGCTTCATGGGGCTCGACACGGCGCCGAGGTTCGACTACGTAGTCCGTGCGTCAGGCGAAAGCGCCTGGACCTCATGGGTCCGCCGACAGCGCGCCGTGAACCCCGCCAGGCCCGGAAGGGAGCAACGGTAGCGGAAAGCGGGTGTGGCGGGCCCACTTGCTTTTTGTGGGCTCGACGCGCTCCCGCACCCACCTCGGACGCGGTCGCGGAGCCCGGTGCCAGGTCGCTGCCGCGGGCACGACCGGCGCATCACGGCGCTTCGACCGCCGCCGGCGCGATGGGCGCGACGGGCACGGAGAAGAGCGCGTCCGGGCTCGTCGTGATGCGCGGGACATCCGTGCTCCGCAGCGGGCTGACGCCGCCGGCGGCCAGGCGCTGCTGCACGATGCCCGCCTCCTCGTCGCCGCCCTCGAGCGTGATGGCCCCGAGGCGGCTGTCCCGGCCGACGTCGCCGTCGATGAGCATGCTCGCCCGGCGCGACGGGTCGATGGACGGGTTGCTGGACTCGAGCCCGTTGCCGCTGAGGACGAGCCCGTGGATCGCCGCCTGCGCCCGCTCCTGCCAGCTCACGCCGTCGCCCACGACCTCCTGGGCCTGCTCGCCGCTCGCGCTCACCACCGCCGAGTCGGCGAAGGTCCCGGCGATGCGCATGCCGTCGATGATGATGCCGCGCGCTTCGCCGCTCATGCCCAGGCCGATGGCCCTGTTCTTCTCGAGGACGCCCCCGCGGAGCGCGACGGGCTGCTCCAGCGTCGTGTTCTGGATCCAGATCCCGGGCTGGTTGCCGCTCACCTCGAACCCCGCGCCGTCCCCGCCGATGGCCGCGCTCGCGCCGTCGATCAGGAGACCGAAGCCGCTGTTGTCGGCCACCTTGAGGGACGTCGCATCGAGGCTCGAGCAGCCGGACACGGAGACGCCGCCGCTCGGATCGAACCCGGTCAGGCCGTTGCCGCTCACCTCGACGCGGGACAGCGAGGCGCGCGCCCCGACGAGCGACACGCCGACCACCTTGTTGTCGCGGAGGACCGCGTCCGCGACCTCGAGGTCCACCGTCGCCTCGCAGTCGCAGCCGCCGGTGCACTGCGCCCACAGCCCCGGCCCCCGCGAGCCGGAGACGACGGACCGCACCACCGAGACGCGGTCGGCGTCGAACACGCTCAGGCCGTAGCGCGCCGAGCCCTCGATGGCCGCGTCGACGAGGTCGAGCGTCGCGCCGAGGCCGACCGTCACGCCGTCGGCCGCGCTCCCGGCGACGCGCACCGCCTCGATCCGCGCCCGCGCGCCGGCCGCGAGCGCGACGCCGCCCTCGCCGACCGTGAGCCCCCGGAGGACGGCGCCGTCGCCGGCCGCAAGCGAGACCGCCGCCACGGTCACGGAGCCGGCGCCCCTGCCCAGCAGGCTCACGCCGGGCGGCAGATCGACGGAGCCGTACGTGCCGGGGCCGAGCGCGATGCACGCCCCGGGCTCCGCCGCCGCGGCGGCCGGCGAGAGCGCCGCGGGGCTCGCGACCTCGATCACCTCGGCGCAATCGACGGACCCGGCGCAGAAGTCGCCGCCGCAGAGCGCGCCGGCGGGGACGCCGATGCACGCGCCGGAAGCCGTGAGCGCCCCCGGGCACGCGCCCTGCGTCGGTTCAGGGTCCGACGCGCACCCGAGCGCCGCCGGGCCGAGCGCGGCCACGGCGGTCAAAACGAGAGCTGCCTGATTCCAAGCCTTAATCATGACGAACGTCTCCTGCGCGGCACGCCGCGCTGCCCAACGATGAAGAGGCGCGGCCCCTCAGGACCCCGCGAGCACCGCGCGGCACTCGCGCGCCCGCGCGGCGAGCTCGCCCTCCACGAAATGCGCCGCCAGCGAGGCGGAGAGCTGCGCCACGGCGGACTCGGCGCGAGGGCGCGTCGCGGCGTCGCGCAGGCCCGCGCGGCAGATCGTCGCGAGGCCGAGCGCCACGTCGGCGAGGTACACGCGCCCGCCGCCCACCTCGGCGAGGCGCAGCGCCGCGCAGCCGGACTCGAGCGCCTCGCCGACGTGGCCGACCGCGAGCAGCGCCGCGGCCAGGTTGCGGTACGCGTCCGGGAGGTCGGCGCCCGCGCCGGCCTGCTCGCCCAGCGTCACCGCGCGCCGCGCGTGCTCGAGCGCGGCGCGCGGGCGCGAGAGCCGGAGCTCGACCTCCGCGAGGTTGTTGTGCCCGGACGCGATCGCCTGGAGATCGCCGAGCCGCTCCTTCAGCGCGAGCGCGCGGGCGAACACCTCGCGGGCGCCGCCGAGGTCGCCCCTCGCGAACAGCGCCGCCGCGACGCCGTTCAGCGCGAAGCTCAGCGCCTGCGGGGACGCGCGGTCGTCGACCGCGCGCGCGGCCTGGCGGTAGCAGCGCTCGGCCTGCACCAGCCGGCCGCGCGAGTAGAACACCGTCCCGAGCGCGAGGAGCAGCTGCGACGCGGCCTCGCGGCGGCGGCCGTCGCCGGGCGGCAGCGTCGCGCAGACGCGCAGGCTCCGGAGCGCGACCGCGCGGCAGGCGTCGAGATCGCCGTCGCGCCGGTGGAGCGCCGCGAGCAGGCCGACCATCGGGAGCGCCTCCGGGGCGGCGCCGCCGCGCTCGGCGAGCGCGATCGCCCGCTCGACGAGCGCGCGCGCCTCGGCCGTCGCGCCGCGCACCTTGAGCGCGAGGGCGAGGCGGTAATCGACGCGCGCGTCCCAGAGCAGCGCCGCGCTCGGGTCGCGCGCGGACGGCGCGGAGGCGCGCCGCTCCACGCGGAGGATCCGCGCCCGCGCCTCGTGGTACGCGCGCTCCGCCTCGTCGAGGCGGCCCGCGCGCCGGAGCGCGTCGCCGGCGTCGAGCAGGAGCCCAGCGCGCTCGTGCCACGCGAACAGCCGGCGCTCGCCGCCCGCCGGCGCGGCCGCCGGCGGGCCGCTCGCCTCCGGGCCGCCCTCGGCGCTCGCGTGGATCTCCCGGGCCCGCTCGAAGTGGCGCAGCGCCTCGGCGTTCTGCCCGAGCGACGCCGCGCTGGCCGCGGCGCGGGCGTAGGCGAGCGCGGCGCTGCGCGCGTCGCCGCCGCGATCGTGGTGCAGCGCCGCGAGCGCCGCCCCGACCTCCCCGAGCCCCCGCGGCGCCGCCGACATGCCGTCGAGCCAGGCGGCGACCGCGCGGTGCATCGCGCGGCGCACCTTGAGGCTGAGCGTGTCGTAGGCGATCTCCTGGGTCGCCGCCTCGGCGAAGACGTACTCGCAGTCCTCGGGGAAGGTCGACGCGTCGCGCGCGCGGATGAGCTGCTGATCCCGGAGCCGGCGCAGCACGTCCGCGGTGCTCGACGCGCCGCCATCGAGCGGCGCGACGCCGCGGAGGTGGTCGATCGCGCCCTTCCAGAACGTCCTGCCGACCACGGCCGCCTGCGCCAGGACGGCCCGCGCCTCGCCGTCGAGCCGATCGAGCCGCGCCTGGACGACGCCCTGGATCGTCGCCGGCAGCGAGAGCCGGGCGAGCTTCTCCTCGTGCAGGATCCACGGCTCGCCGGCGCGCCGCTCGAGGGCGCCGACGTCGATGAGCAGGTACAGCGTCTCGGTCAGGATGAGCGGGTTGCCCTCCGCGCGCTCGGCCAGGGCGCGGATGGCCTCCGCGGAGCAGCGCGCTGCGAGGCGCAGGCGATCGCGGGCCATGTCCTCGACGTGCCGCCGCGACAGCGGGCCGAGATCGAGGCGCGCGTGGCTCGCCTTCCCCTCGCCCCAGTGCGGCCGCCGCTCGTAGAGCTCGGGCCGCGCGGCGCCGACGAGGAGCAGCGGCGCGTCCGAGAGGCGCACGGCGAGGTCGTCGAAGAGGTCGAGGCTGGCGTCGTCCGCCCAGTGGATGTCGTCGAGCAGGACGACCACGGCCCCGCGCGCGGCCACGGCCCGCAGGAGCACCGCGACGGCCGCGGCCACCCGCTTCTTGACGTCCGCGCCGCCCTCGTCGGGGACGATCGCGGTCGCGGACGCGACCGGCGCCGCGCGGCGCGGGCACAGCACGGCCGCGATCTCGGCCAGCGCGTCCTCCAGGGCGAGCGGGTGGGGCGCGCCGCCGGCGCCTTCGCACGCGCCCGCCCCGGAGACGCCGGCCCTGAGCTTGCGCAGCACGACGTCGCGCGCGTCGTCGTCGTGGACGCGGAAGTGGGCGCGCAGGAGCGACGCGGCGAGGTGGTAGCTCGCATCCATCGACAGCGAGGAGCACGCCGCGCCGAGCACGACGCACGGGCCCGCAAGAGGCGGCGCCATCGCCCGGATCTCCGACAGGAGGCGGCTGCGCCCGACGCCGCCCGCGCCGATCACGGAGACGAACATCGCGCGCCGCTCCGCGACGACGGTCTCCAGCGCCTCGGAGAGCCGCTGCAGCTCCGCCGCCCGCCCGACGAAGCGGGTATCCAGGCCGAGGAAATCGGATCCGGCGATCGATCCGCTCGCGACCTTGAGGACGCGGAAGCTCGGCGCGTCGCCGCCCTGCGGCTCGACCTCGAAGAGGCCGGCGACCTGCCGGAACGTGGGCTGCGCGATCAGCACCGCGCCCGGCGCGGCGCCCTGCTGGAGCTGCGCGGCCGCCCTCAGGGCCTCGCCGGAGGCGTCGACCGGGGCGCCCGGCCCGGCCGCGCCGCTCACGAACAGCCTCCCCGTGCTGATGCCCACGCGCAGCCTCGGCCGGCACCCCGGCGGCAGCTCCGCGCCGAGCGACGCCGCGTCGATCGCGGCGAGCTCCAGCCCGGCGCGGACCGCCCGCTCGGCGTCGTTGTCGCTCGCGCGCGGCGCGCCGAACAGCGCGGAGACGGCGCCGTTGCCGCGGCCGTTCACGACGCCGCCGAGGCCCTCGACCCGCGCGCGGACGAGCGCGAAGCAGGCCTCGCGGAGCTCGAGCTCCTGCTCCGGATCGAGCGGCGCCTGCCCATCGCCGCCGGCGACGATCTCCGCCGAGAGCACGGTGCAGACGCGGTACTCGCCCGCCGGCGGCGCGGACTTCGCGGGGCGCGCGGGCGCTGCGAAGGCCGGGGGCGGCGCTCGCCCCGACGCGGGCGCGGAGGCGGCGTTCGGCAGCGTGGCCGAGAGCGCATCGGCGAGCCTCGGCGCGGCGCCGCGGCGCGCTTCCCGGACGCGCGCGAGCGCCTCGCCGAGCTCCCGCGCGTCCCGGAAGCGCGCCGCGGGCTCGACCGCGACGGCGCGCTCGATGACCGCCTCGAGCGCGGGGCTCGCCTCGACGCCCAGCCCCGCGAACGACGGCCGCCTGCGCGGGTCGACGGCGGCGAGGTAGAGATCGGCCCAGTCGCTCCCGTCGAGCGGCTGCTTGCCCGAGGCGAGCTGCAGCAGGATGAGCCCCAGCGCGAACACGTCGGTCCAGGGCCCGGTCGCGCCCAGCCTCGGGTTGAACTGCTCTGGAGCGCCGTAGAGCGGGGTGAACGCGTGCAGCGTCCGCGACGCCGCGAGCTCCTGCGTCGTGTCGGTCGCGGCCCCGCGGGGCGCCGGCGTCGCCGAGCGCCTCGTCTCGACGAGCGCCTTCGACAGCGGCATCGACGCGTCGATCACCTTGGCGATGCCGAAATCGACGACCTTGATCGTCGTCGCGCCGGGCGACCCGACGAGGAACAGGTTCGCCGGCTTGATGTCGCGGTGCGAGACGCGCTCGTCGTGCGCCATCGCGAGCGCCGACACCGCCGGCGCGAGGAGCTCGATCGCCTCGTCGACGGGGTACGGCCCGCGCCCGGCGGCGCTCCGCGCGTCGATGTGCTGCGCGAGCGTCTCCCCCTCGAGCCACTCCATGACGAGGTACGGCGTCCAGTGGCCCTCCGGCGAGGTCGCCGCGGCGACGTCGAGCGCCTGGACGATGCCCGTCGTCCGGCGCGAGAGCCGGTGCAGCAGCCGCGCCTCGCGCTCGAACGTGTCGAGCAGCGCCCCCCGCTCTTCCAGCGAGAGATTCGCGGGTATCTTCAAACACTTGACCGCGACCTGCTCCTGGAAGCCGAGGTGCGTCGCCCGGTAGACGACGCCGAACGCCCCCTCCCCGGCCACGGCGTCCACCAGCAGCTTGCCGCCGATGGTGCTGCCCACCCAGCCGAACGGGTCTCCCGCGATCATCCGCGCAAATTCTACCGCCCACGCCGCCACGCCGGGAGCGCGCCGCCTCCGCGGGGCGACGATCGCCGCCCTGCGCCGCCGCCGATGGTCGAGCGGGCGAAGCGAGCGCAACAGCAGTCGCCCTGCGCGCGCGTCCATGCTACGCAGCCGCCTGCAAGGCGAGCCCTCGGTCCTGGCCGCCGTCCTGCGCGAGCTGCCGCAACGGTCCCCGGGACGGATCGCACGCGTGCAGTGGAAGGGCGCCCTCGGGCGCCCGGCGCGACTCTGGGGTGCGATGTGGCTGAGCCGGAGTTTGTTTCCCGCGATGGTGGCCCGCTCGAGGTCCTGATCATCACGCAGAGCTCGATGAGCACGCGGCAGCTGCCGGGCTCCGGGAGCGTCGTCCTCGGCAGGGACGAGGACGCCGGCATCTGCGTCCCGGACTCCTCGGTGTCGCGCCGGCACGCGGTGCTGCACCTCGGCCCGCCGCTCCGGATCGAGGACCTCGGCAGCAGCAACGGGACCCGCGTGCGCACCCGGCACAGCAGCGCGGCGACCGAGCGCCTCATCGACGTCGGCAAGGGCGCGCCCGCGCGCGGCGCCGTCGAGCTCGCGCCCGGCGACGTGATCTACCTGGGCGCCGCGCGCGTCATCCTCCGGCAGAAGGACGGCGAGCGGGGCGCGCGCAAGGACGTCATCGTCAAGGACGAGGCGATGCGCGCCGTCTACGCGCTGGCCGAGCGCGTCGCGAAGGGCCCCATCAACATCCTGCTCCTCGGCGAGACGGGCGTCGGCAAGGAGGTGCTCGCCGAGTCGATCCACAGGGCGTCGCCGCGCGCGGGCCGGCCGCTCCTGCGCCTCAGCTGCGTCGCGCTCTCCGAGTCGCTGCTCGAGAGCGAGCTGTTCGGCCACGAGCGCGGCGCCTTCACCGGCGCCGTCCGGGCGAAGCCGGGGCTGCTCGAGACGGCCGAGGGGGGCACGGTGTTCCTCGACGAGATCGGCGAGCTGCCGCTCTCGATCCAGGCCAAGCTGCTCCGGGTCATCGAGGAGCGGAAGGTGATGCGGGTCGGCGGCCTGACCCCCACGAAGATCGACGTCCGCTTCATCTCGGCGACGCACCGCAACCTCGAGGCCGAGGTGAGCCGCGGCGCGTTCCGGCAGGACCTGTACTTCCGGCTGAACGGCGTGACGCTCACCCTCCCGCCGCTGCGCGAGCGCCCCGGCGAGGTCGCGGCGCTGGCGCAGCTCTTCGCGGAGCGCACGGCGAAGGAGCTGTTCCCCAGCGAGGCGAGCGCCGCGGCCGTCCCGCTCTCGCCCGCGGCCCTGGCCGCGCTCCAGCGCCACAGCTGGCCAGGCAACATCCGGGAGCTGCGCAACGTGATCGAGCGCGCGGTGATCCTCGCCAACGGGGCGCCCATCGGGCCGGAGCACCTGCTCCTCTCCCCGCTGGCCGATCCCGCCCGTCCCTCGCATGAGCCTACCCTTCCGGCGCAACCGTCACAGGCGCCCGCCACGGCGGCGGCGTCCCCGAGCTCCCCGCACGGGAATGCGAGGGGCGTGCCGGACGGCGCGAAGGGCGCGCTCGACGGCGCGGGCCCCGGCCCCACCCGCCTGCGCGACGCCATGGAGGCCCACGAGCGCGAGCGCATCGTCCAGGCGCTCGAGCAGTGCATGGGCAACCAGACGCGCGCCGCGGCGCTGCTCGGGATCTCGCGGCGCACGCTGGTGGAGCGCATCCGCGTGTACGGGCTGCCGCGGCCGCGCAAGGCCTGAGCGTCGCCCGTGCGTTGCGCGAGCCGCCGCGCAAGTTGCGCGAGGGCTCGCTCGACCGCGCGCCCCCGCGCCCAACGCCTCAGGCGGGCGTCTCGCGCCGCGTGAGCGGGGCGAGCTCGATCCCGAGCTCCGTGGCGAACCGGAAGATGCGCTCGTCGCGGTAGAACTCGCCGAAGACGACGCGCGAGATACCCGCGTTCGCCATCATCTTGAAGCACCCCCAGCACGGCGAGGCCGTGACGTAGACCATCGCGCCGTCGATCCGCACCCCGTTCCGCGCGGCCTGGATGATCGCGTTCGCCTCCGCGTGGATCGTGCGCACGCAGTGGCCGTCCTCGATGAGGTGCCCCTCCTCGTCGCAGTGGGGCAGCCCCCGGATCGAGCCGTTGTACCCGGTCGCGAGGATGCTCTTGTCGCGCACGATCACGGCGCCGACGTGCTTCCGGTCGCAGGTCGCCCGGGACGCGACGACCTCGGCGATGCGCATGAAGTATTCATCCCACGAAGCCCGGTGAGTCATCGCTCGTCTCCACGGCGGGGATCCGCGCCCGCTGTCCCCTCGATGCCGATCGACGCCGAGGCTCCGCGCCCGCTGTCCCCTCCAGAATGTTCAGGGGTCCGCCCTCCGGTCCCCGCGCGAGGGGGCCCGGCGGCGCGCGCTCGCGGCCCTGGCCGAGCCGCGCCGCGCGCCCTGCGGGCGCTTCTATCACGATGTCGGGCGCCACGGGGCCCCTCCCGGACGGGCGACCGCGCGAGGCGCCTCGACAGCGAGGGCCGCCGCGTGGTAGCGCGCGTGCGTGAGCTCCACTGCGAAACCACGCCGGTCAGATCGCCGCATCCTCGTGCTCGGCTCGGGGGGGCGCGAGCACGCCCTCGCGCGCGCGCTCGCCCGATCGCCCTCGGTCGCCGAGGTCGTCGTGGCGCCCGGGAACGCCGGCACCACGGCGCAAGGCGGCCCGGGCCGCGCCCCGATCCGCCGCGCCGACCTCGCCTCGCTGTCGCCCGACGAGGCGACCCGGCTCGCCGTCCGCGAGCGCGTCGACCTGGTCGTCGTCGGCCCCGAGGCGCCGCTCTGCGCCGGCGTCGCCGACGCGCTCGCCGCCGCGGGCGTCGCCGTGTTCGGGCCGAGCCGCGAGGCGGCGCGCCTCGAGGGGTCGAAGGCGTTCCTCAAGGAGTTCGCCGCCCGCCACGGCATCCCGACCGCGCCGTTCCAGATCGCGCGCTCCTTCGACGAGGCGGCCCGCATCATCCGCGAGCGCGGCGCGCCCATCGTCGTGAAGGCCGACGGGCTCTGCGCCGGCAAGGGCGTCGTCGTCGCGGCGACCGTCGACGAGGCGCTCGCGGCGGCGAAGGACATGCTCGTGGATCGCCGCTTCGGCGACGCCGGCGCGACCGTGATCCTCGAGGACGCGATCGTCGGCGAGGAGGCCAGCGTGCACGCCCTCAGCGACGGGGAGGCGATCTTCGTCCTGCCGGCGGCGCGCGATCACAAGCGCGTCGGCGAGGGCGACACCGGGCCGAACACCGGCGGCATGGGCGCGTTCGCCCCGAGCGCCCGCGTCACCCCCGAGCTCACCGCCCGCGTCGAGCGCGAGATCCTCCGGCCGACGATCGACGGCATGCGGGCGGAGGGGAGGCCCTTCCGCGGCGTGCTCTTCGCGGGCCTGATGATCACGCCCGCGGGGGACCCCATCCTGCTCGAGCACAACGTCCGCTTCGGCGATCCCGAGTGCGAGGCGCTGATGGAGCTCCTCGAGGGCGACGTCGCCGAGCTCTGCGCGTCGGCCGCGGCGGGCGCGCTCGACCCAGGGGCCGCGCGCGTCGCCCCCGGCCGGCACGCGCTCACCGTGGTCCTCGCGGCGCGCGGCTACCCGACGGCGCCCGTGACCGGCGACGTCATCCGCGGCCTCGACGCCGCGGCCGCGGTCGAGGGCGCCTTCGTGAACCACGCGGGCACGGCGGAGCGGGACGGCGCGATCGTGACCGCGGGGGGTCGCGTGCTCGCCGTCACCGCCGCGGGCGACTCGCTCGCGGAGGCGCGGGAGCGCGCGTTCCGCGCCGTGAGCGCGATCGACTTCGACGGCAAGGTGCTCCGCCGCGACATCGGGGTGGACGGAGCGCGCGCCGCCGGGTGAGGCGCGGCGCCCGCGCGGCGCCGCGCTTGACCCTCGGCCGCCGGTCGTGCCTATCGTCTCACGAGGCGCGCCACCGCCGCCCAGGCCGTCCGCCGGTGCGCGCGGCGACGCGGCTTGCCGGGGAGCGCATCGGCCACAGAGAGACGGGGGGCGGCGCTGCGCCGCTCCCGACCCGAGAGCGCGACACCATGGAGCCCATCGTCGATCTTGCCCCGGGCGCGGAGGACAACGCGCTCGCCGCCCACTTCGGCCGGCTCATCCGCGAGCACCTCGGCCGCGATCCGAGGCGCGTGTCCGATTTCCGGACGCTGCGCGGCTCGGTGCTCGTCGTCGCGCAGGACACCGGCACGTCGATGACGATGCGCTTCGATCACGGGCGCCTCACCATCCACGACGGCGCCATCGGCATCCCGTCCGTCACGTTCTGCGGCGACGAGGCGGCGCTGCTCCGGCTCCCGGACATCGCGTTCCACCGCTGGCTGAGCCTCCCGAAGCTCGGCCTCCTGCACCGCCGCCAGAGCGGCCCCCTCCGCGAGCTCGCGCGGCTCGTGGCCCGCGGAGACCTCAAGATCTATGGCCTGCTCGCGCACCCGCGGCTCATCCTCACCCTGCTCCGGGTCCTCTCGAGCCACCCCTGACGTCCGACCAGGCCGATCGCGCTGGGCCTGCCGGTGTGATGACGGTGTGATACTGTACGACGAAAGCGGACTTCGCCGTCCGCGCTCGACGGGCGTTCTTGTGGGCTCGCAAACCTTTGCAACGCGGCCCAGAAGCTGGCTTTTGACGGCCTGTTGGGCTGTTGGTATGGCTCGATCATGGGCATCCGACTGCGCTACCTCGCCCACGATCTCGAGGTGCCGCTCGGCGAGTTCTTCATCGGACGGAGCGCGGATTGTCAGCTGTCGCTCGACGACCCGCTGGTGTCGCGCAGGCACGCGCTCTTGACCGTCGGCGAGGGCGGCGTCGCGATCGAGGATCTCGGCAGCCGCAACGGCGTGCTCATCAACGGGACCCGGATCACGGGCCGCCAGATCCTGTCGGACGGCGACAAGATCGCGATCGGGGGGCAGGAGATGTTCCTGCTCGGGGCGATAGAGCCGAGCTCGACGCACTCGCCGCGGAGCGCGCCGATCTGGACCCGTCAGCCGAACGCGCGCACGGTCGACATGAGCGAGATGTCCTCGGGCGAGGACGACGGCGCGACGGCGATCGCCTCGCGCAGGTCGCTGCCCGGGCTGATCCCGCAGCACCCCGACAAGCGCGTGCACGCGCTGAGCCTCATCGGCAGCGTCGCCGACAAGGCGCTCGCCCTCGGGCGTGTCGACGAGGCCGAGCGCATCCTCCAGCGCTCGCTCAACGACATCCTCACCAAGGCGCGGGAGGGGGGCGTCGGGGCCGTCCAGCCCGAGCTGGTCGAGAAGGCCAGCACGTACGCCGCCCGCCTCGCCGCCGCCACCAGCCGGGGGTCGTGGATCAACTATATCTTCGAGCTGAACACGCGGCTCGAGCTCCTGCTCCCCGCCTACCTCGTCGATGAGCTGTATAGTGTCCTGCGCAAGGTGAAGGCCGTCGACATGTCCATCCTTCGTGGCTACGCGAAGCGGCTCCGCGAGCGTGCGGGAGAACGTACCCCGGCGGAGCGGTTCATCCTCCAGAGAATCGAAGGGCTCGAGCGCCTCGGCGCACTGAAATAGACCATGCCTTTCCGCCTCCGGTACTTGGCGCACGATTTCGAGCTCCCCGAAGGGCCCTTCGTGATTGGCCGGAGCGGCGACTGCCAGCTCTCGCTCGACGATCCGCTGGTGTCCCGGCGCCACGCCACGCTGCAGGTGCGCAGCGACGGCGTGGCCGTGCTCGATCTCGAGAGCAGGAACGGCGTGTACGTCAACGGCACGCGCATCTCCGGCCAGCGCGAGCTGGTCGACGGCGACCGCATCATCATCGGCAGCCAGGAGATGCTGCTCTATGGCGGCGAGGAGTCGCGGCCCCACGACGCCTACGGGGTCGAGTTCCGGCGCGCGACCGCGACGCTCGGCGCGATGGCGATGACCGAGCTGCGCAAGATGTCGGACGACCCGACGGAGCTCACGAGCCCGACGGGCGACGGCGGCTCCAAGGGCTTCCAGTCGCTGCGCCTGCTCGCGAGCCTCGCCGACAAGGCGCTCGCGATGGGGCGGAGCGAGGAGGCCGAGCGCATCCTGCAGACCGTGCTGATCGACATCCTGAGCCGCGCGCGGACGAACGTGCCGCTGGAGATGCCGGCCGCAGAGCTCGCCGCGCGCTACGCGGCGCGCCTCGCGGGCGCGACGACCAAGGGCACGTGGGTCAACTACGCGTTCGAGCTCTTCACGATCGCGCGTCGCCCGCTGCCCGGCCCCGTGGTCGACGAGCTCTACACCGTGGTCCGCCGCGTGAAGTCGCTCGATATCCAGCCGCTCAGGATCTACCTCGACGACCTGCGCCGGATGGCTCCTTCGTTCGGTCCGACCGAGCGGTTCTTGATGCAGCGGATCGAGGGTCTCGAGCGGCTGGTCGCGGCGAAGTAGCCGCCGCCTCGTCGTCCGGCGCCGCGGTCGCCGGCGCGGCGGCCCGCGGCGACGCGCGCGGGGCCGGCGGCGCGGCGTCGCGAGCGGCTGCGCGCGAGGCCGACCGGGAGGTCGCCGGCGTCGACGACGCCGGCGGCGCCGTGGAGGGCTGCAGCGGGGCCGCGGCGGGGGCCGGCGGCGGGTTGCGAGGGCGCGCGCTCGCGCTCGACTCGGCTTCCTGCCAGCCGAGGTTCCTCGCGGCGGCCTTCGCGATCGCGTCGCGCAGCTCGGGATCGGCGACCTTCCCGAGCTCCCGCCGCACGTCGGACGGGAGCGGCGCCTCCTTCGGCGCCGGGCGGACCTCCTCGCGCCACGGCGGGCGCGCGACCGGCTCCACCTTGCCGACGCGGAACCGGAGCGACTGCACCGCGAGGCCGCGCGCGCGGAGCTGCGCGGTGATCACGTCGCCGAGCATCGAGAGCTCCTGCGCCCACGTCGAGCTCGCCGCGCGCACGTGAAGGACGCCGCGCTCCAGCTTGAGCGGCCGCGCGCGCGCGGCGATCCGGGACCCGACGGCCGCCTCCCAATCGCGGAACGGCATCGGCGCGGTGTCGACCTCCGTCGGCGCCGCGAGCGACGACGCCCGCTGGATCAGCGCGCCCAGCCGCTCGATACCTCCGCTCCGACGCGACATGCGCGCCGAGCGTAGCAGCCCGACGGCGGCTTGTTCCGGCGGACCGCGGCGTCCACGCTCGCCCGACGTCACGGACGGCCGGCCCCCGCCGCGCCCTGGCCCCGCCCCGCCGCCCTGCGACCAGGACAGCCGACGATCGATCGCGGGCGCCTCACCCCGTCGGAACGGCCCGGAGCCGCAAGCGCGCTCGCCAGCAGGGGACGAGATCCGCGCACGGGCGCGTCGTCCAGGGATTCCGCATCGGTACCGAAGGTGGGACTCGAACCCACAAGCCCGTGAGGACAGCGGATTTTGAATCCGCCGCGTTTGCCATTCCGCCACTTCGGCTCAGCGCTCCGAGGAGCGTGCGCTCCGGGAACCGTAGATCACCCGGCGCGATCCTGGCAACGGTCGTCGACCATCCGATCGCGGTCCGAGCGCGATCGGAGCGCGGTGGAGGCGCGGCGACGCGCGCGAGGGAGCGGCGGGCGAGGCGCGGCGAAGGCGCGCCGCGGCCGCGGATCGCGGCCGCGCGGCGCGAGATCACACCACGAAATCCAGCATCTGGAGGCGCGTCAGGTAGTCCTGGAGCGCGGCGGCGTACTCGTCGATCAGGAGATCGAGCCTCACCAGCGCGCCGTGATCGTCGATCGCGTCGATGGTCCCGCTCACCGGGATCTCGCGCGCGGGCAGGATGAGCACGCCGCTCCAGTGCGCGCCCTTCGCGGCGTCGCGGAGGCCGGCGAGGCGCAGCCAGCCGTCGGAGAGCTCGACCACGGGGACGAGCGCGCCGCTGTCCAGGCGGACGGAGCTCTTCAGCGTGTGCGCCGGCTCGACCATGTAGTGCGAGCGCCGGTTCTTCTCGATGAGCTCCTCGAGCGTCGCGCAGATGACCTTGCTGAGCGGCGTCTCCTCGCTGTCGAGCACGAGCTCGAGCAGCCGCTTCATCGCCCGCTGCGTGCGGATGAGGTTCGCGCGGACCTCCTCGAGCCGCCGCGCGTCGCGGCGGATCTTGCCGGCCACGACGTTGAGCAGGTTGTTGTAGAACGGGTAGGCGACGTCGCCGTGCCCCTCGAAGAAGTCCTGCAGCTCGGCGACGCCGATGCGCCAGATCTCCGAGGGCTGCGCCGTCACCGCGGTCGTCGTCCGCCGGAAGCCTGTGAGCGCGCCGAGCTCGCCGATCGGCGAGATGGGGCTCAGGCGGAAGCGCGTCTCGCCCCCCTCGAGCAGCGCGACCTCGCCCTGGACCAGGAGGAACAGGTGCGCCGGCGCGCTCCCGGCCTCGAAGAGCACGTGGCCGGACGGGACCTCCTGGCGCTGGAACGCCCTCATCAGCTCGTCGAGGTGGTCCTCCGTGATTCTCTCGAACAGGGGGATCGCGTGCAGGTCGGATGGACGGACCGCCATGGGGTGACACTCCTCTTCAACGTGGGTCGGGCTCCGCGTCCGCCGCGTTGCGAGACACGGATCCATGCGGCGCGCACGAGCTCGGCGTCGACCGCGGGAGGGGCATCCTACTCCAGGTCCCGTCGCGAGGAAGAGGGATGGCCGCCTCGCCGAGCGGCGCGCGCCCGCGGGGGAGGCCTGCCCCGCTGGCGGGATCGGGTGGGTGCCGGTAACGTCGCATGGGTGATGCCGTCCGTTCGTCAAGGGCTCTTCGCCGCGATGCGCCTCCTGCCGCTGCGGCTCCTCGCGCTCGGCCTCGCCCTCGCCGCCGTCGCGTGCGGCTCCGCGCCCTCGGCGGCGCCGGTCGGCGTGGAGGCGCCGCCGCCGCCGAAGCCGCGCAACGCGGCCGCGATCGCGCAGTCGATCGCCGGGGGGAAGGTCTCGGTGCTCGTGTTCGCCGACCGGACCCGGGGCCACCCGATCATGGCGCGGCTCGCGGCGCTCGATCTGTGGGGCCCCGTGCTCGCCGGCACGGGGCTCGATCCGGAGCGGGACCTCGAGCGCGCCTTCATCACCGCGCCGCGCGCGGACGCGGCCCACGAGACGGTGATCGTCCTCGAGCACAACGTGCCGCCGGAGCGGCTGAAGACGGGGCTCGACACGCTCCTCTCGCGCAGCCAGCCGCCGGGCGCCGAGGAGAGCGGGCTCGGCGTGCCGGCCGTGCGCGTGACCCTCAAGGGGCACACGCGCGTGGTTGCGACCGTGGAGCCGAACTTCCTCGTGGTGCTGCCGGTCTCGCGGGCGCGCGAGGCGCGGCGCTTCATCGGCACGGGCGGCTTCCCCGAGCCGGTCGGCGAGGAGGCCGCGCTCGCCGCGGCCATCGACCCGGCGCGGACGCTGCGGGGGCCGCGCGAGGCGCCCCGCGCGCCGCCGACGCTGAGGTCGCTCGAGGCCACCGTGACGCTGGCCAAGGACGGCGGCGCCACGGTCGCGCTCGACGGGGCGAGCCAGAGCCCCGAGGACGCCGCCCGCGACGCGGCCTTCCTCAACGCGGAGATCGAGCGCGCGACCTCGTTCCGCATCGCGATCGTGACGGTCCGGGTCGTCGACCCGGTCGAGTTCTTCGCCGAGGGAGACCGGGTGAAGGCGAACCGGCGCGTGACGCCCGGGGAGATCGACAAGCTCTTCGCCCTGCTCAGCGCCGTGCTGCCGCGCTAGGCTGCCGCCCGATGCGACTCGTCAAGATCGGAATCGCCAACGTCAACGCGACCGTCGGCGCCGTCCGCTCGAACACCGACCGGTGCCTGGCGCTCGCCCGCTCGATGGCGCGCGACGACGTCACCCTGGCGGTCTTCCCGGAGCAGGTGATCGGCGGCTACGCGTCGGAGGACCTCGTGCAGTGGCCCGCGTTCGTCGCGAGCCAGCAGCGCGAGCTCCGCCGCTTCGCCGAGGAGACGGCGTCGCTCCGCACCGTGTTCGTCATCGGCGTGACCGTCGGCGTGGGGGGCGACCTCTTCAACGCCGGCGCGATCGTCCACGCCGGCCAGGTGCTCGCCTTCTCCCCGAAGGAGAAGCTGCCCACGTACAACATCTTCTACGAGGCGCGCACGTTCTCGCGCGGCATGCCGTTCATGGAGCTCGACGCCGACGGCGTGATCTGCGGCGACCGCATCCTCGCCTTCGATTTCGGGACGATCGCCGTCGAGGTGTGCGAGGACATCTGGTCGCCCGACGGGCCGATGCGGCGCCGCTGCTACGCGGGCGCCGAGATCGTCTGCAACATCTCGGCGTCGCCGTTCCGCGCCGGGGTGACGGGCACCCGGCGCGAGATGATCGCGACCCGCGCGGCCGACAACCAGTGCACGATCGCCTACGCGAACCTGGTCGGCGGCAACGACGGGCTCGTCTTCGACGGCGGCGGGTTCATCAACCAGAACGGCCGCCCGATGCTGGAGGCGCCGCGCTTCCGCGAGGGGTACGCCGCGGCCGTGGTCGACCTCGACCGGACGACGCGCTGCCGCCGCGAGGCGAGCACCTGGCGCAGCGACCTCGAGGAGTTCCGCCGCGCCTCCCCGCACATGGTGGACGTCCTCCGGGCGACCGGGCAGACCGCGGACCGCTCGCGGCTCGCCTACCCCGCCCCGCCGCCGGGCACGACGCCGTTCCTGCCCTCGGCGGCGCTGCCGGCGATCTCGGCGCGCGACGAGCTGCTCGACGACTTCTACGAGGTGCTCGCGCTCGGCGTGGCCGACTACTACCGCAAGATCGGCGCCTTCAAGGGCATCGGCCTCGCGCTCTCGGGCGGCCGCGACTCGCTCCTCACGCTGCTCGTCGCCTGGCGCGCGGTGCAGCTCCTCCACCCGGGCCTCGAGGGCGAGGCGCTGCGCGCGCAGATGAAGGCGTCGCTCCACGCGTTCTTCATGCCGTCGCGCTACTCCAGCGACGCGACGCACCGGGCCGCCGCGCAGATCGCCGACGATCTCGGCGCCTCGTTCGCGGTGATCCCGATCGAGGACGCGTTCCCCCGGGAGCTCGAGGCCGCCCAGGCGATGGTCGGCGAGGGCCGGCAGCTCACCGAGCTCACGCGGCAGAACGTGCAGGCGCGCATCCGCGGCGGGCGCATGTGGAACTGGGCGAACACGAGCGGCGCGCTGTTCCTGCAGACGGGGAACATGAGCGAGAAGGCGCTCGGCTACACCACGGTGGGCGGCGACCTCGAGGGGGCGTTCAGCGTGATCGCCAACCTCCCGAAGACCGTGGTCATCGCGCTCATCGAGCGCCTCTCGCAGCGCTTCGGCTTCAAGGGGATCCAGCAGACGCTCGCCACGACGGCGGGGCCGGAGCTCGCCGAGAACCAGTCGGGGGAAGCCGAGCTCATGCCGTTCGAGGTGCTCGACGCGTGCCTCTACCTCTACGGCGCCGAGAAGCTCGCCGCCGACGAGCTGGCCGCCGCGCTCCCCAGCCTGTTCCCGGACAAGGACCCCGCCGCGCTCGGGGCGTGGGCCGAGAAGTTCGCGACCCTGTTCTCGAGATCGATCTTCAAGTGGGTGCAGTCGCCGATCGCGATCCACCTCGGATCGCTCGATCTCGACCGGGAGCGCGCGCTGCAGCTGCCCGTGGTGCAGCGGACCGAGTGGAAGGGCGGCTGAGCCCCCCGCGGTCGCGCCCGGCGGCCGCCGTCGCCGCGCGGGGCGGCCAGCGCGTCAGTTGGGCGCCTTCTCGACCGGCGTCTGGGCCCCCTGCCGGCCGTCCTTCCCGTCCATCGGGGTGAGCTCGAGGATCTCGTGGCCGGGGGGCGCCGGCGGCGGGGCGGGGCGGATCGAGCCGTCGGCGGAGAAGCGCTCGAGCTCCTCGGTGACGCGGCGGAGGTAGCCCTGCTTGATGTGGAACGGCAAGAAGGCGCTCTTGAAGCCGGCCACGATGGTCGACTTGATCTCCTTCAGGCCGAATCCCATCTTCGTGTGGCAGTGCCAGAGCTCGTGCGACACCGTCGTGTCGGTGACGAGCCGGTTGTCGGTGTTGACCGTCACGCGCAGCCCGAGGCTCTGGTAGAGCTTGAGCGGGTGCGAGGCGAGGTCGCGCACGGCGCCGGTCTGCACGTTCGAGGACGGGCAGCACTCGAGCGGGATCCGGTGATCGTTGATGTAGTGGAGCAGGCCCCCGTCCTCGCGCAGGCGACAGCCGTGGCCGATCCGGTGCGCGCCGCAGACGTGCAGCGCCTGCGCGATCGACTCGGGGCCGTAGGCCTCGCCGGCGTGGATGGTGCAGTTGATGTTGTTCTGGCGCACGAGCTGGAACGCCGCCTTGTGGTGCTTCGCCGGGTGGTCGTACTCGGCGCCGGCGAGGTCGAACCCGACCACGCCGCGGCTCTTGTAGGCCACCGCGAGCTCCGCCATCTCCAGCGACGACTCCGGCGAGATGTTCCGGATGCCGCAGACGATGACGTTGCTCTCGATGCCCAGCGCGTCGCGCGCCGCCCTGAGCCCCGAGAGCACCGCCTCGACGACGCTCGTGAGGCGCAGGCCGAGGCGGGTGTGCAGCATCGGCGAGTAGCGGACCTCCATGTAACGGACGTTCTCGCGCGCGGCGTCCTCCGCGAGCTCGTAGGCGACGCGGTGGAGCGCCTCCTCGGTCTGGAGCACGCGCAGCGTGATGTCGAACGCCTTGAGGTACTCGACGAGCGAGCCGCAGTTCTGGCCCAGGTTCATCACCCGGCGCAGCTCCGACGGCTCGTACGTCGGGAGCTCGACGCGGTTGCTGCGGGCGAGGTCGATGATCGTCTCGAGGCGCAAAGAGCCGTCGAGGTGGACGTGCAGATCGGTCTTGGGTAGTTGCCGGAAGAACTCCAGCGGGAGCTTGCCGGCTAGCTCGGGATGATCACTCATGAGCTATTCTGTCACCCGCCGACCGGCCGCGAAAGGCGCCGGGCGGCCGCAGCGCGGCGCGGCTTACGGCGCCGCCGCCGCCGATGACGGGGGCGGCGCGGCGGCCCCGCCCGACGCGCTGCGCGAGCGATCCCGGCTGCCCACGACGACGGCGGCCGCGGAGACGCCGAAGAGGGCGACGAAGAGCAGCGGGAGCGGCAGGCTGAGCGGATCCCCGGCGGCCTCGCGCCGCAGCGCATCGCGGAGGCGATCGGGGTTGTAGCCGACCACGAGCCGCCGCCCGACGTAGGTGGCGGGGAGCCCGCGCGCCTCCATCCGCCCATGCAGCGCGACGTCCGCGTCGATCCTGGCCTGGGTCTCCGGCGCAGCGAGGCAGGCCTCGAAGTCGGCGGGGAGCCCGAGCGGCGCGAGGACGGACGCGACGCGGTCGTCCGTGAGCTTGCCGGGCGACGCGCTGTAGAGCAGCGCCGCGGCCTGCTCGCGCTTGTCCGGGGGCGCGCAGACGTAGGCCTTCGCCGCGGGGAGCGCGCCGGGGTGGCTGGGCAGCGGCACCATCTTGCGCACGTGGCGCAGCCGGTCGCCGTAGGGCTCCTCCATCTGGCTCATCTCGGGGTGCAGGCGGCGGCAGAAGGGACACTCGAAGTCGGTGAAGGCGACGACCGTGATCTTGCCGGGCTCCTGCAGCGCCGCGAGCTCCGGCGGGAGCGGCGGGATGACCGGGTAGCTGCCCCAGAGGAACGGCAGGCCGATCGCCGCCACGGCGGCCGCGCCCCACACCGTGGTGCCGGGCAGCCCGCCCTGCGCGGCGCGATCGAACGCCGCGCGCGGCATGCGCCACGCCTGCCAGGCGACGAGCGCGGACGTGATCGCGGCGGCGAGGGCCGCGACGTCGACCGCGACGCACCACGCGCAGAACGCGCCGATCGCGAAGGCCTGCAGCCCGAGGAGCACCGTGGCGGCGAGGCCGCCGACGGCCGAGGCCGCCGCGATGGCGACGTGGTGCCAGCGCTCCCGCGCGAGCAGCGAGGCGGCGAGGAGCGTGCTGAAGGCGGCGAGGCCGAGGTTCGGCAGCGGGACCCCGAGCAGCCGGCTGTACGGCGACACGCGGACGGCGAAGCAGCCCGAGCTGACGCCGCAGAACGCGGGGTCGCCGGCGTTCTGGTACTCGACGACGAGCGCCGCGCTCGCCGCGATGGCGACGAACAGCGCGAGCCGGAAGAGCGTGACGACGAACCGGGCGCGCCCGGCCTGCGCCTCGCCGGTCGAAGTCGCGGGCCCCGCCTGAGTCGCGGGCCCCTCGTGGGGGGGCGCCTCGGGGGCGGCCCGATGCGCCTCCGAGGATTCACGCGCGCCGCGTCTGTCGCGCGCCGGACGCACCGCGAAGACGTTGCCCCTCCCGGCGAGGAAGACGAGGAGCATCAGCGCGAGGAGCAGGGCGATCGAGTTCAACAGCATCGGTCCGTGGCGGCGCCAGAGGCGTGGGTTCGAGGCATACCGGACCCGGGCGGCGACAGCCAGCGAGAGGAGACTCGTGCTAGTCGAGTTTCATGCGTTCCTCATCTCGCGGAGATTCCCCGACGACCGGCTCCGGCGCGCGCCGCCGGGAGGCCGTGGTCGGCCTGCTGTCGTCATTCAAGCGCGCCCTGCACGCCAACGAGATCGCCGAGCGCCTCGGGGTCGAGCCGAGCCGCTACACGAAGCTGCAGCGGCTGCTGGAGGAGCTGTCGACGGAGGGCAGCATCGTCGCCCTCCCCGGCCAGCGGTTCCGCGTGAGCCGCCAGCAGGTCGAGGCGCGCGGCGCCGAGCACGAGGGGACGCTGACCGTGCACCCGCGCGGCTTCGGGTTCGTGTCGCTCGGCGGGGCGGCCGAGGACGTCTACATCTCGCCCGAGGCGATGGGCGGCGCGCTCCACGGCGACACCGTCGCGGTGCGCATCGCGACGCGCTCGCGGCGCGGCGTGGAGGGGGAGATCGTCCGCGTGGTCAAGCGGCGCCACGCGCGCGTGGCGGGCGTGCTCAGGCGGCGAGGCAGGAGCGCCTGGCTCGAGCCGGACGACGGGCGCGTCCGCGGGCCGATCGTGATCGTGCCGCGCGAGCCGGGCGGGCCGCTCGCGCCGCCCGACGCGGAGGACGGCGCCGCGGCGGTCGTGTCGATCGCCCGCTTCCCGGACCTGCCCGACGAGAGCCCGGAGGGCGTGCTCGAGGCCGTGCTCGGGACGCCCGGCGACCCGAACGTGGAGGTCGCCAAGATCCTGATGCGCGAGGGGATCGAGGAGGAGCACGCGAAGGAGGCGATCGCCGAGGCCGAGGCGTTCGGGGGCGAGGTGCCGGCCGAGGCGCTCGAGGGGCGCGTCGACCTCACCCACCTGCCGATGCCGACGATCGACCCGGAGGACGCGCGCGACCACGACGACGCCGTCTGGGTGATCCGCGAGGACGACGGCTCGTACCGGGCCTGGATCGCGATCGCCGACGTGTCGCACTACGTGCGGCCGGGCAGCGCGCTCGACCAGGCGGCGCTCGGGCGGGGCAACTCGATCTACCTGCCCGATCGCGCGATCCCGATGCTGCCGCGGGCGCTGTCGTCGAACCTGTGCTCCCTCCTGCCGGGCGTGATCCGGCTCTGCCTGTGCGTCGAGGTCGAGCTCGACGCGACCGCGACGGTGCGGCGCGCCCGCGTCATCGAGGGGTACATCCGGTCGATCGCGAAGCTCACCTACCCCGGCGTGGCGCGCGCGCTCGGCTTCACGCCCGATCCGCCGCGCAGCCCGGAGGCCGAGGCGCTCCGGAACGACCTCCAGGTGATGTGGGACCTCGCCCGGCTGCTCCGCGGCCGGCGGATGCGGCGGGGCGCGCTCGACCTCGACCTGCCCGAGGCGAAGGTGGTGCTCGATCCGTCGACGGGCGCGCCCGTCGACGTGCAGAAGCGCAGCCACGACCCCGGGGTGGCGAAGGCCTACCAGCTCATCGAGGAGATGATGCTCCTGGCGAACGAGACCTGCGCGCAGTTCGTGGTCGACCAGGGCATCCCCACCGTGTTCCGGTACCACGCGCCCCCGGACCAGGCGAAGCTCGAGCGCTTCGCGACGATGTGCGGGGAGCTCGGGCTCGCGTTCGATCCGGAGGACGCGGCCGATCCGAAGCGGCTGTCGGCGTTCCTGAAGAAGCTCGACGCGCACCCGCAGAAGCAGGTGCTGCACATGCTCCTGCTCCGCGCCATGAAGCAGGCGGTGTACGACGTGGCCAACGTGGGCCATTTCGGGCTGGCCTCGAGCGCGTACCTGCACTTCACCTCGCCGATCCGGCGGTACCCGGACATCACCGCCCACCGCGCGATCCGGGCGGTGCTGCGCGGCGAGCGCGTCGACCGGAGCGAGGCGGCGCTCGAGCGGCTGCGCGAGGCGGCCATCGTGGCGTCGGAGCGCGAGCGCAAGGCGATGGAGGTGGAGCGCGAGGTGGTCGACCTGCACCGCGCGCTCGTCATGCGCTCCCGGCTCGGGGACACCTTCGAGGGCACCGTGACGGGCATCGTGGGGACGGGCGTTTACGTCAACATCGAGGATCCCTTCGTCGACGTGCTCGTCCGCATGGAGTCGCTCGGCCGGGATGATTACGAGATCGACGACGAGGGGCTGCGCGTCATCGGCCGCCGGTCGGGGGACCGGATCGCGATCGGCGACGCGATGCTCGTGCAGATCGAGGACGTGGCCATCCTCCGGCGCACCATCTACGGCCGGCGGCTCGCCGGAGACGGGATGTCGGACGAGTCGAAGCCGCGCCGGCTGCGGCGCGACGCGGCGGACGCACGGACAACTCGTCGTGTCAAGGCCAGCAAGAGCACGAAGCCCGCCAAGGGCCTGAAGGCCGGCAAGGGTGGCCAGGGTGGCAAGAGCGCCAAGGGGCGAAAGAAGCAGCGATAGCAGGGCGCCCGATGGCGCCACGCTCCGCCGGCATTCCCGCCGGCCTTTGCCGCTCGGACGCACGAGCGCGCGACACCGATCGAGCCGCGATCACGCGCGCGGCCAGGGTGAGCGCGAAACCTCCTCGAAATCGCTGAGATACACCCTCGAAACCAACGAGGCCGGCCCGCGGCGCGCGCTGCTCGGTTCGCCCGCGGCGCGCGTCGACGCGAGATCCACAATCGCACCTCCTCCGCGCCTCCTTCGTGGGCGAGTCGCGAGCAAAAGAGGGTGGGCCCCTACATTTCCCTTGCGTCCAGAAAATCACTATGGTCTCAACATATTCATTCTAGGAGAGAGGTAACCAATGCCGAAGCCGACGTATCCCGCCTACAACGCAGGTGACTTCCTGGTCGATTACGAGGAGAAGGTCTTCGAAGACGTCAAGGCGAAGCCGGGAGAGAAGGCGCTGGTCACCTTTCACACCGTGGCCTTCGAGGGCTCGATCGGCCTCGTCAACGTGCTGACGGCGATCCGCCTTCAGCGTAAAGGGTTTGAGACATCCATCTTGCTGTACGGGCCGGGCGTCACGCTGGGGCTGCAGCGCGGCTTTCCGAAGCTCGGCAGCGAGGCGTTCTCCGGGCACCTCGCCGTGAACCAGCAGATCGGGCGGTTCATGGAGGAGGGCGGCAAGGTGTACGCGTGTCGGTTCGCGCTGCAGGCGCTCTACGGCCACGGCGAGCACGCGCTGATCCCGGGAATCAAGCCCATCAGCCCGCTCGACGTGCTCGACATCCAGCTGATCCACCGCCGGGAGAACGCGTTCATGGTCCACTCCTGGACGCTCTGACCCGAGCGCCGTCCATGGAGTACAACCGCAAAGTCCGGGCGGCCGCGGTGCAGGCCAGCCCCGTCCTCGGCAGCAGGGACGGGACGACCGAGCGCGTCGTCGCCGCGATCGCCAGGGCCGCGAAGGAGGGCGCCGAGCTCTGCGTCTTCCCCGAGGCGTTCGTCCCGTATTACCCCTACTTCTCCTTCGTGCTCCCGCCGCCCGCCATGGGGAAGGAGCACATGCGCCTTTACGACGAGGCGGTCACCGTCCCCGGCCCGGTGACGCGGGCCGTGGCCGCCGCCGCGCGCGCGCACGGGGTGGTCGTGGTGCTCGGCGTGAACGAGCGCGATCACGGCACGCTGTACAACGCGCAGCTCGTCTTCGACAGGGACGGCGCGCTCGTGCTCCACCGGCGCAAGATCACGCCGACCTACCATGAGCGGATGATCTGGGGGCAAGGCGACGGCTCGGGCCTCAGGACCGTGGACACCGCGGTCGGGAGGCTCGGCGCGCTCGCGTGCTGGGAGCACTACAACCCGCTCGCGCGGTTCGCGCTCATCGCGCAGCACGAGCAGATCCATTGCAGCCAGTTCCCCGGCTCGCTGGTCGGGCCGATCTTCGCCGAGCAGATGGAGGTGACCATCCGGCACCACGCGCTGGAGTCGGGGTGCTTCGTGGTGAACGCCACGGCCTTCCTGACGCCGGAGCAGGTCCGGGAGGTCGCGCCGAACGAGCAGCTCCAGGGCGTGCTGCGCGGCGGGTGCATGACGGCGATCGTGACGCCGGAGGGCGCGCACGCTTGCCCGCCGGTGACCGACGGCGAGGGGATGGCCGTCGCGGACCTCGACTTCGCCCTGATCACGAAGCGAAAACGGATGATGGATGCGGCGGGGCACTACGCCCGGCCCGACTTGCTGCGGCTTTGGATGGACACGGCAGAGCGACCGATGGTGCTCGGCGCGGGCAGCCCCAAGGCCTCCTCCCTCGATCCTGCGGCGGTGGACCATGGATACCCAGACGCTGATCACCGAGCTCCAGTCGTTCGGCCTGAGGCTGACTGAGGCCCCCGAGGGCGCCCCGGGCGCGGGCGCCGCGGCGCCGGTCGAGCCCGCGTCGCCCACGTCGCCCGCGTCGCCCGCGTCGCCCACGTCGCCCGCGCCACGTCGCCCGCGTCGGAAGGCGGCGAGGGCCCCCGCGCGGCGTGGACCTCGCGCCGCGGCGGCGCGGGGCCGACCCAGCACGTGGCGGCCACGCTCCGCGGCGCCACGGTGATGATCCCGATCCACACCGATCAGGCCGCGGCGTCGCCGTTCGTGGCGCGGATCGGGCGCGACGGCGCGGGGACCGTCGAGCGCGACGGCAGGGAGCTCGCGCCGATCGCCCTCGTGAAGGCGCCGCGCTTCTACGCCCTCTCGACCAAGGACGGCATCCCCTACCCCAAGATCGCGCTCCTGCACGGGGCGGACGTCCTCGCCTCGACGGTGCTCCAGACGTGCATCCGGTACACGGAGCGCGACAAGGCCTGCACGTTCTGCGCGATCGGGCAGTCGCTCGCGGCCGGGCGCACCACCGCGAAGAAGACGCCGGAGCAGCTCGGCGAGGTCGCCGAGGCGGCGGCGCGGCTCGACGGGGTGCGGCACGTGACGCTCACCACGGGCACGCCGCGGTCGCCCGATCGCGGGGCGGCGCACCTCGCCGACTGCGCGCGCGGCATCAAGGCGCGCGTCGACCTGCCGGTGCAGGCGCAGTGCGAGCCGCCCGACGATTTCGCCTGGTTCGAGCGGATGCGCGCGGCGGGCGTCGACAGCCTGGGCATGCACCTCGAGGCGGTCGAGGACGAGGTGCGCGCGGCCGCGATGCCGGGCAAGGCCGAGGTGAGCGTGGCCCGGTACTTCGAGGCGTTCGAGGCGGCCGTGCGCGTGTTCGGCCGCGGCCAGGTGTCGACCTACCTCATCGCGGGGCTCGGCGACGCGCCGTCGTCGCTGCTCGACGCGAGCGAGCGGCTCATCGCGATGGGGGTCTATCCGTTCCTCGTCCCGCTCGTGCCCATCCCGGGGACGCCCGCGGCCGATCGCGCGCCGCCCTCGGGGGATTTCATGCGGGCGCTCTACGCGCACATCGGCCCGCTCCTCGCTCGGGCGGGGCTGCGATCGAACGACGTGAAGGCGGGCTGCGCCCGCTGCGGCGCCTGCTCGGGGCTCTCGGGCTTCGAGGCGGAGGGTCGGGCCGCGGCGCCGCCGGACACGGGCGCTGCATGGACAATAACCTCGGAGAGCTCCGATGACGCCTCAGTACAGCTTCCAGCTTGTGCAGACGCGGGACACGTATCTCGCGTACCTCCGCTTGCGCCGGGCCACCTTCTGCGACGAGCAAGGGCTGTTTAAGACGACCGACGAGGACGACTGGGACGCCTCGGCGTTCCCCATCGCCGCCGTGCTGCGCGGGGCGCCGGGGGGCGAGGAGGTCGTCGGCACGGTGCGCATCTACGAGGCGGAGCCCGGCCTCTGGTACGGCGGCCGGCTCGCCGTCGAGCGCGCGCACCGCAAGCAGGGCGTGGTCGGCCGCGGCCTCGTCCACAAGGCGGTCACCTCCGCCCACGGCTGGGGGTGCCAGCGGTTCCTCGCGCTCGTCCAGGCGGCCAACGTGGCGTTCTTCGAGAGCATCCACTGGCGCTCCCTCGAGGAGCGGTCGTTCCGCGATCGCCCGCACCACCTGATGGAGGCCGACCTCGCGAGCTACCCGCCGAGCGACGAGCCCCGCCCGCCGCCCGGGCAGAGGTTCCGCTGATGCTCGCCGGCATCGCGGCCGAGCTGCGGGGCGCGCTCGGCATCCTCGCGAAGCGGGACGTGCAGATCCCGGCGCGGTACCTGTCCGGCAAGCCGGGCGCGGGCGGCGCAGGCGACGCGGCCGGCGCGAGCGACGCGACCGGCGCGGTCCATCGGCCCGCCGCGCTCGGCGACGACTGCGCGGCCATCCCCGACGGCGACGGCTACCTGCTCCTCGCCGCCGAAGGGATCTGGCCGACGTTCCTCGAAGGAGACCCGCGGTTCGCGGGCTACAGCGCCGTGATGGTCAACGTCAGCGACATCTACGCGATGGGCGGCCGCCCCATCGCCGTGGTCGACGTCGTCTGGGGGACCTCGGCCGGCGCGCTGGAGCCGGTCTGGGAGGGCATGGTCGCCGCTTCGCGCGCCTACGGGGTGCCGATCGTCGGAGGTCATACGAGCGCGCGCAGCCCCTACAACGCCCTCGCCGTGGCCATCGCGGGGCGGGCGCGGCGGCTCATCACGAGCTTCGCCGCGCGCCCCGGCGACGTGCTCGTCGCGGCGATCGACCTGCGCGGCAGGATGCACGCGGAGCACCCCTTCTGGAACGCCTCGACGGGGACCGACCCGGCGCGGCTCCGCGGCGATCTCGAGGTCTTGCCCGCCCTCGCCGAGGCGGGCCTGTGCGACGCGGGCAAGGACATCAGCATGGGCGGCGTCGCGGGGACGCTGCTCATGCTCCTGGAGACGTCCGGCGTCGGCGCGGTGCTCGACGTCGCCGCCGTCCCGCGGCCGGGCGACGTGCGCGATCCGTCGATCGCGCGCTGGCTGCTCGCGTTCCCGAGCTACGGCTTCTTGCTCAGCGTGCGCCCCGACGCCGCCGGCGCGGTCCTCGCGGCCTTCGCCCGGCGCGGCATCGCGAGCGCCGCGGTCGGCGCCGTCGACGGCTCGCGGCGGCTCACGCTGGAGGCCGCCGGCGAGCGGCACACGCTCTGGGACCTCTCGGCCGAGCCGCTCACCGGCTTCGCGGGCGAGGGCACGCGATGAGCGCCGGCGACGCACCCGGCGCGCCGCTCTCGGTCGCGCTGCTCACCTACTCGACAAAGCCGCGCGGCGGCGTCGTGCACACGGTGGAGCTCGCGGAGGCGCTCCACGACCTCGGCGTGGACGTCTGCATCTACGCGCTGAACAAGGACCAGGGCGGCTTCTACCGGCCGCCGCGCTGCCCCGCCGTCCTCGTGCCTGCCGCGCCCCCGCCGGAGGGGATCGACGCGGTCGTGCGGCAGCGCATCGCGGAGCTCGAGGCCGGGCTGCGCCGCCTCGGGGCGCGGCACGACATCTGGCACTCCCAGGACTGCATCAGCGCAAACGCGCTCGCCGCGCTGCGCGCCGAGGGGCGCGTGCCCCACTTCCTCCGGACCGTGCACCACCTCGACGACTACGACAGCCCCTACCTGCGCGCCTGCCAGGAGCGCTCGGTGCGCGAGGCGGACGCGTGCCTCGTCGTCAGCGAGGCGTGGCGGAGGACGCTCCGGGCCGATCTCGGCGTCGACGCGGCGATCGTCCCGAACGGCGTGAGCCTGCGGCGGTACTCGCCGGCGCCGGACGCGCGCGACGCGGAGCTCCGGGCGCGGCTCGACGCGACCGGCTCGCCGCTCTACGTGACCGTGGGCGGCGTCGAGCCGCGCAAGAACTCGATCGGTCTGCTCAAGGCGTTCCTGTCGGTCCGGAGGCGGCTGCCCGGAGCCCAGCTGATCATCGCGGGCGGAGAGACGCTGTTCGATTACGCGCCGTACCAGCGCGAGTTCGAGGCGATCGCGCGGGAGCACGGCGTCTTTCCCGCGCCCGCGGGCGCGCCTGCGGCGGGGGCGCGGGCCGCGGGCGCGCCGCCGCCGCTCGTCCTCGCGGGCGTGCTCCCCGACGCGCTGATCCCGCCGCTCTACCGCCTCGCCGACGCGTTCGTATTCCCGTCCGTCCGCGAGGGATTCGGGCTCGTCCTGCTCGAGGCGATGGCGTCGGGCGCGCCGGTGGTGAGCTCTGCGCAACCTCCCTTCACCGAGTTCCTCCGAGACGGGGAGAGCGCGCTGCTCGTCGATCCCTCGAGAACAGAGGATCTCGCGGCCGCGATGGAGGCTATCCTGGAGGGAGGCGTGAGGCGGCGCCTGCGCGCGGCGGCGATCGAGGCCGCGGCGCGGTACACGTGGGAGCGCTCGGCGCGCATCGCGGCCGGCGTCTACCGCGAGTTCCTCGGATCCCGCCATAACTAGGACGAGCGACGTATGCCGGAGATGCGCTTCTTGATCGAGTGGCCGAGCGGCGAGCAGCAGGTCTGTTATTCTCCGTCGCTCGTCATGAAAGAGCACCTCGACGTCGGGGAGAGCTACTTCATCGACGATTTCGTGTCGCGTTGCCGGAAGGCGCTCGAGATCGCGAGCGAGCGGGTCTTCAAGAAGTACGGGTTCCCCTGCAGCCTGGCGCGGGCGGAGGCGGCGCGCATCGCGAGCGCGGCCGCGCGATTCCACGGCCAGAGCGGGGTCAAGGTCCGGGTCCTCAAGTTCGTCGAGTGACGGAAGGAGCACGGTATGGTGTCGAAGTCGAAGATGGAGCGCCTCCTCAGCGAGCGCCAGTTCCTCGTGTCCGCCGAGCTGACGCCCCCGCGTCACTACGATCTGGAGAAGCTCTTGAAGCACGCCCGAAACATGGCCGGGTGTGTCGACGTGGTGCAGATCAACGATCACCTGCTCTCCCAGGCGCGCTGCGCCAACATGGCAGTCGGCCATTTCGTCAAGCAGGAGGGGCTCGAGCCGGTGCTCCAGTTCTCGCTCCGCCACAAGAACAGGATCGCCCTCCAGGGCGACCTGCTCGGGATGGCGGCGCTCGGGCTCTCGAACATCATCATCCTGGGCGGCTATCCGTGCGCCATCGGCTCGGATCCCGAGGCCAAGGAGGTGAGCGACGTCGACAGCTACGCGGCGATCGAGCTGACCCGCCGGATGACGCGCGAGGGGAGGCTCTACAATGGAGACGTCATCTCGCCGGCGCCCTACTTCCACGTCGGGACCATCGACTTCCCGTGCGGGGAGCAAGCGATCGCCGGGGCGATGGACCGGCTCAGCGCGAAGATCGACGCGGGCGCGAGCTTCATCCAGGTGCAGGCGGTGTTCGAGCTCGCGCCGATGCGCCGCTGGATGGCCGCGGTGGTCGAGCGCGGGCTCCACGAGCGCGCGCACTTCATCGCGGCGATCTTCCCGTTCGCCGGCGTCGACCGGCTGAGCTTCTTGCAGAAGGTGCCGGGCCTCGTCGTGCCCGAGCACCTGATCGAGCGCGTCCGCCAGAGCGGCGACGCCGAGGGGGAGAGCTACCGGATCACGCTGGAGCTCGTCCGCGGGCTCCGCGACGTCCCCGGGCTCTCGGGCATCCACATGCGCTCCATCGGCGCGGAGGACTGGGTGCCCCGGCTGGTCGAGGAGGCGGGGCTCCGCCGCGCGGCGTGAGCCGGCGGGCGGCCTGAGCCGGCGGCGGCGTGAGCCCCTCCGGCCGGGGGCTCACCCCTTGTGCGCGATCCAGAGCAGCGCGAGGCCGTTCATCCTGCGCTCGCGGCGATCGATCTCGAAGCCCGTGCCGCTCAGATCGGCGTTGAGCCGGTCCTCGGTGTGGCGGTAGGTGACCTCCGCCGCGTCGGCCCACGCGAGCATCGCGTGGGCCGTCGGCGGGTTGTACCGGTGGCCGCGCAGGTAGCCGGCCATGGCGACGCGGTTCATCCCGGGCGCGGGCTCCAGGAGCGCGAGGCGGCCGCCCGGGCGGAGCACGCGCGCCGCCTCGGCCAGCACCGGGCCCGGCTCGGGCACGTGCAGGAGCAGGTTCGACGCGGTCACCACGTCGAACGAGGCGTCGGGGAACGGGAGCCGCGTCGCGAGCGCCTCCCGGAAGGTCACGTTGTCCAGGCCGAGCGCCTTCGCCCGCTGCGCGGCGCGCTCGATCATCGCCGCGGTCGCGTCGATCCCGACCGCCTCGTGGCACCGGCGCCCCATCTCGCGCGTCAGCCGGCCGGTGCCGCAGCCGAGGTCGAGGCACCGCTCCTCCACGCCGGGATCGGCCAGCGTGACGAGCTCGTCGATGAGCGTCGCGTACGGTCCCTCCGCCTGCATGCGATCGAAGAAGTCGACGAGCTCGTGGAACGGGGTCGCCTGTTCCTTCGCCGCGTACCGGTCGCGCCACCGCCAGACGTCGTCGAGCGCCTGGTACGTGCCCCGGTAGTACAGGAGCGGCGCGCCCGCCTCGCCCCGGCCGGACGAGAGCGCGCGACCGACATAGATGATGTGATCGCCGCCGTCGTACGCGTGCTCCACCTTGCAGTCGATGAAGGCGAGCACGTCCTTGAGGATCGGGCTGCCGGACTCGGCCACGTGCGCCTCGGTGAGCACCGCCTGCCGATCGATGTCCGTGCCCTTGCCGGCGAACAGATCCGAGATGTCCCGCTGCTGCTCCCGCAGGATGTTCACCGCGAAGACGCCCGACGCCTCGATGGCCGCGCTCGTGCGCGAGCGCCGGTCCGCGCAGAACAGCACGAGCGGCGGATCGAGCGAGACGGCGCTGAACGAGTTCACCGTCATCGCCTGCGGCGTGCCATCCTGCACCGTGGTCACGAGCGTGATTCCGGTCGCGAACTGGCCCAGCACCTTCCGGAACTCCGCGGGATCGAAGAGCATAGGCCATAGTACGCGCTCGGCGCGCACCCGGGATCCAGGATCTGCGCCGCGCGCGCGCTCTCGTCCATCGCCGCCCGGCGCGCGCGGCTCTCGTTTATCGCCCCCGCGCGCGGCCATCGCCCCCCGCGCGCGGCCATCGCCCCCCGCGCGCGGCCATCGCCCCCCGCGCGCGGCCATCGCCCCCCGCGCGCGGCCATCGCCCCCCGCGCGCGGCCATCGCCCCCCGCGCGCGGCCATCGCCCCCCGCGCGCGGCTCACCCGGCGTCGCGCCGCGCGAGATCCGGCGCGAACGCCGGTATGCAGAGGGCGAAGTACTCGCTCTCCTCGTCGAACGGGTTGCTGTAGCGGACGCGCTGATCGGGCTCCGTCCAGATGGCCTGCCCGGCGGAGAGGTCGACCGTCTCGCCCGCGATCTCGACGCGCATGCGGCCGCGGATCATCAGCGTCAGCTCGCCGAACGCGGGCGTCTGCGCCGGCTCGCTCCACCCGGGCGGCGCCACCATGTGCGCCAGGCTGAAGCCGTCCGTGCCGGTGTTCACGCGGCCGAAGAGCTCCTCGATCAGCTTGCCGCCAGGCACGGGGATGCGCGTGGCGGACGTGACGAGACGGTAAGGGCGCGCCATCGGAGACCTCCGGATCAGAACGCGCGCGTCCGATCGTCGGACACGCGGTAGAGCTGCATGAGCAGGTGACGGCCGCCGTACGGCTGCAGGTAGCGGAGCGCAGCGGCCTTGCTCGCCACGAAGCGGTGGTAGCGCCGCGCCGGCACGACCACGAGATCGCCCGCGCCGACCCAGATCCGCATCCACTCGTCGTTCATGCAGCGGACGTCGTACAGGGCCTGCCCCTCGAGGAAGAGCCGCACCTCGTCGCCGAGGTGACAGTGCTCGTCGGCCTCCCGCGCGCTCTCCGCCTCATCGCGAGGATTGCTCGTGTCGCGTCGGACCTCGTCGTGCTCCGTCCACCCGCGCTCCGCGTGCACGCGCTGCAAGGCCAGCGCAGCTGCGCTCGGGTCGAACGTGCCGCACCGGATCCCTTCCGCCTGGAGCTCCGCCTCGGTGAACTCGATCTCGCCTTCAGCGCTCATTCGGATCGCACGCATGCGCACCCTCCGGGACTGGGCTCTTCGACCTCTGCGCGCGCGCGACGTCAAGACGCTAACCGCGTCCAAGCAGCCACATCAGACCCGCGATGCTGAGAGCCAGCACACCCAGCGCGAGCAACGCAATGAGCGCCTCGGTGAACCCCCACCCGCCGCCCTGCGCAACGCGCGGCGCCGCCGCGGCAGGCCGCGCGAGCGGCGATAACGTGCTCGCGGAGGCAGGCGAAGGCGTCGGCGTGGAAGTCGGCGCGGATGACGGCGCGGATGACGCCGCGGACGGCTCGTCGGCCGAAGGAAGCTCGACGGCCGCGTCCGCAGGGAGCGGCTCGCACGGGCTGCGCTCGATCTCCGCGAGCGCCTCGGCGGCAGGATGCTCGAACACAAGTCGATCGGCCGAGATCGCCAGCACCTGTCCAGGCCGCCAGACCGTATCGAACTGAGGCACCGGAACGCCGTCGAGCGAGGCGCCGGAGCGCGATCCGAGATCCTGAACTGAGAATTGGTCGCCTCTGCGCGTAATGGCCACATGGCGACGGGAGACGTCCGGGTCGTCGAGGGTGAAATCGGCGTCCTGGGCGCGCCCGACGAAGTAGGGCCGCCCGGGCGCCTCCACGTGCAGCGCGCGGCCGCGGTCCGGGCCGTCCACGACGACGACGCGCGGCGTGGGATCCTCGCCCTGGGCCGCGAGGCCGCGGGCGACGAGCTCGAGGGCGAGCTCCTTGGCGGCCGCGGCGGGGGAGGCCTTCGGGACCGCCGGCTCGATCCGGAGCGCGAGCCACACGCGCCCGACGCGGATGCGGTCGCCGGTGCGCAGCGGCATGGCCGTGCGCGGGGCGATGCGCGTCTTGCCGAGGAAGGTGCCGTTCTCGCTGCCCTCGTCGAGGAGCAGGTAGGTGGCGCCGCGCTGCCGGATCGACGCGTGCCGGGGGCTCACGCTCGTGTCGGGGAGGCGGACCTCGCAGCCCTCGGCGCGGCCGAGGATGACGCGGGGCGCGTCCAGGGTCAGCGAGAGCTCGCCCTCCTTGCCCGCCCCGCCGGGCGAATTCCCCGCCCCGCCGGGCGAGAGCACCACGATCGTTAGCGCCATCGACGCTGCCTCTGCGCGGAAGGGCCGCGGGGGGTCAAATCGCCGCCGTGCGACGCATCCGCTCGGTGGCGCTGACGAGCTGCCGCACCGCCTGATCCTGCTGCCGCGCCGCCTCCTCGATGCGCTTGCCGGCCTCGATGAGCTGCTCGCCGCCGCGCGTCTGACTGCGGTGCGAGGCGTTGAGGCTGTGGACCTGGTTCGAGATCTGCTCGATCGCGCTCGTGATCTGGCGGCCGCCGCGCGCCTGCTCCTGGCTCGACCGCTCGACGTGCTGCGTGATGGTCCGCATCTTCTCCGCGCTCTTCATGATGAGCTCCGAGCCGCGCGCCTGCTCCGCCGTGGCGGCGGCGATCTGCTGCACCGTCTCGGCGATGCGGCCGATCGCGTCCGTGACCTGCTTCGACCCCTTGGCCTGCTCGACCGTGGCCCGGGCGATGGCGCGCACCATGTTCGTCGACTTCTGCGAGCTCTCCAGGATCTTCTTCAGGGCCCGCTCGGCCTCGTTCGACACCTCGACGCCGCGGTCGACGTTGTGCGCGCCGCGCTCGACGGCGGCGATCGCGTTCTTCGACTCGGACTGGATCGTCTTGATGAGCTCCGCGATCTCCTTCGTGCTGCCGCCGGCGCGCTCGGCGAGGTCCTTGATCTCGTCGGCGACGACGGCGAAGCCCTTGCCGTGCTCGCCGGCCTGGGCGGCGATGATCGCGGCGTTCAGCGCGAGCAGGTTCGTCTGCTCGGCGACGTCGTCGATGACGGCCAGGATCTGCCCGATCGCCTCGATCCGGAAGCCGAGGTTCGAGATGACGGCCACGGCCTCCTGGCTCGACTCCTTGATGCGGTAGATCTCGCCGATCGTCTTCAGGATGGCCTCGGCGCCCTTCTCGGCGTCCGTCGCCACCTCCTCCGAGAGCCGGGCCGTCTCGTTCGCGTTCGACTGGACCTGGTCGATCGAGACGTCCATCTGGTTCATCGAGGAGCTCGTCTCCTCGGCCGTCAGCGCCAGGGCGTCGACGTTCTTCGCGACCTCGCGGATCGAGTAGGCCATCTCCTCGATCGACGAGACCGTCTCGCGCACGCTCGACCCGAGCTCGCCGACGTTCTCGGCGACCTCCTCGTTCGTGGCGGTCATCTCGAGGATGCTCGAGCTCGACTCCTCGGCGCTCGACGCGAGCGACTCGACCGACTGGGCGATGTTGGCGAGGGCGGTCGTCATGTCGCGGATGTACACGGTCGCCTGCTCGCTCGCGTGCATGACGCTGCTCACGCCGTCGCTCAGCTTGGGCAGGAGCTCGTCGAGCAGCACGGTGGCCTGGGCCAGCTCCGACCGGCGCTGCTTGTCGCGCAGCTCGGACTGGGTGACCCGCTCCGCGATGCCGGTGAGCTCCGAGTAGAGGCGCGAGAGCTCCGGCGGCGCGCCCGGCGGGACGCGCACACGCTCGCCGGCGGTGGCGCGCAGCACGGCGTCGACGAGCGCGTCGACGTCGATGTCGGGGCCGCGCTGCGCGAGGTCGTTCACCTTGCGGGTGAGGTTCGCGCACTCCCGCTCGAGGGTGTCGCGCTCCTTCGTGAGCCCGTCGCGCTCCTTCAGGAGCCCGTCGCGCTCGCGGCTCAGGCTGTCCCGCTCCCGCTCCAGGGCGTCGCGCTGCCGCTCGACCCCGTCGCGCTCGCGGCTCAGGCCGTCCCGCTCCCGCGCGAGCTTGTCGCGCTCCTCGGCGAGCGCGTGGCGCTCCTCCACGAGCTCGGCCTGCCGGCCGGCCAGCTCGGCGATCTGCTCGTAGGTCTCCGCGACGTCGGCGGGGGCGCCCTCGGGGAGCTTGGGCCGCTTGCCCCGCGCGGCCGCGCGGAGCGCGTCGCGCAGGCCCCCGAGGGGGGCGCCGCCCTTGTCCGCTAGGCTCGCATACAGCACCGCCACCGCCGCGGCGAAGCCGAACAGCCCGAACAGCTGGCCCGAGAACTCCGCCAGCGGCTTCGACGCGAAACTCAACCCGAAGCCGACGAGCACGAGGACTACGGCGATGGCGATGGAGAGCTGCTTGGAGTTCATTTCGTGCGTTCCAGCGCGGTCGAGCGGCGGCGCGCGCGTGGGCCAGCGCGCACCCGAGGACCCCGAGGACGACCGAGCGTAAGAGGCGAGTGCCCCCCGGTGCAAGGAGAGCGCGAGGCAGAAGCGCTGCGAGGGGCCGCGGGCAGGCGAGCCGCGGACGAGCGCTCCCTGGGCAGGGGCGCAGGGGCGGCCGCGCGGCCAGGGCCGGCGTGTGGGGAAGTCGCGATGAATTTGGACGACCTCGACCCGATGGCGTATGCACGGAGACGCGGCGGAGAAGGACCGCCGCGGGGGCTCGGCGCGGGCGCCGGTTCCTCCAGGCTCGACCCTGAACACCGCCGCAGACCGCGGCGGCCGCCCGGCCGTCCTGGCCGCCGGGGTGGCCACGCGGCCTGGCCGCCCCGCCATGCCCCTCGCCGCTCGCCTCCTGCTCGCCTTCGGGCTCGTCGCGATCATCGCGACGGCGTTCGTCGGCCTGACGTTGCGCGAGGCGTCGCGCGAGATCATCGAGAGCGGCTTCGCCGATCGGATCGACGCGGCGCACGCCGGGGTCCGGCAGCAGCTCGCGTGGGAGGCCGAGGCGCTGCGCGACCTCCTGCCGCCGTTCTGCCAGCACGACACCTTCGTCGACAAGGCCCACGTCGAGCTGGAGCGGGCCAAGGGCGACCCGGACGCGATGGACCCGACGAGCCGCATCGCGCTGCGCCGCCTGGTCCCGAGCCAGGCCAAGGCGCTGCGCCTCGACGAGCTGTCGCTCGTGGCCGGCAACGGGAGCGTCCTCGCGGCCGAGGACGCCTCGCGCATCGGCGCCCGCGACCCGCGGCTCGCGGAGGCGATCAAGGCCCCGGGGGGCGCGCCGCGGCTCCGGCCGGCGAAGGCGGGCGGCGAGCCGTCGCTGGAGGTCCACTGCGCCCTGTCGCGGCACGGGGTGACGATCGGCCTCGTGGGGGCGCGGCGGATCGGCCCGGTGCTCGCGCGCATCGGCGACGCGTACCACGTGCGGCTCACGGCGGCGCCCGAGGGCAGGCCCGCGCCCCGGAGCGGCGAGGCCGAGGTGGTGCGCGTCCTCGACTTCCCGGAGATCCCGGGCCTCGACGTTGTCGCCTCGGTGTCGCGCGAGCCGCTGAGGCAGGCGCTGGCCCGGCTCGATCGCTCGATCGCGCTGACCGGCGCCACGGTGCTGGCGATCGCCCTCGGGATCGCCGTGGTGCTGGCGCGCAGCCTGTCGCGGCCGATCGCGGCGCTGGCCCGCGAGACGCGCGAGGTGATGAGCGGCGCGCCGCGGCGGGTGGAGGGGCGCGGGGGGCGGGAGATCGCGGATCTCGCGGCGGCGTTCAACGCGACCATCGACGAGCTCGCCGCGATGCGCAAGCGCCTGGCGGCGACGGAGCGGATCGCGGCGCGGCGCGAGGTCGCGCGGCAGATCGCCCACGAGATCAAGAACCCGCTGGCGCCGATCCGGGCGGCGGTGGAGACGCTGCGCCGGCTGCGGCAGCGCGAGGACCCGGCGTTCGACGACTACTTCGAGGAGGCGACGTCGACGGTGCTGAACGAGGTGCACCGGATCGCGAACATCGTGACCGAGTTCACGCGGTTCGCCCGGCTGCCGGCGCCCAACCCGGAGCCGGTCGATCTCGTGGCGATCGCGCGCGGGGTGGTGACGCTGCACGCCGCGCCGGCGGGCGAGGAGACGGGCGGGACGACGGGCGGCGCGGCGTCGCCGCGGGTCGAGCTCGTGGCCGAGCCGATCCCGAAGGTCTCGGCGGACCGGGACCAGCTGATCCAGGTGCTCACGAACCTGGTCCAGAACGGGCTGGAGGCGGCGGGCGCGGTCCGGCGCGACCCGCGCGTCTCGGTGACGATCGGCCCGCTGCCGAACGATCGCGTGCGGATCGTGGTGCGCGACAACGGGCCGGGGGTGGCCGAGGACATGGTGCCGCGCCTGTTCGAGCCGTACGCGACGAGCAAGGAGAAGGGGACGGGGCTCGGGCTCGCGATCGCGCAGCGGATCGTGTTCGAGCACGGGGGGGAGATCGGCTACCGCAAGGCCCAGAAGGGGGGCGCGGTCTTCGAGATCTGGCTGCCGGTCGGGGGGCCGCCGCTCCTGGAGAAGCCGCCGGGGGACACCACGGTGCGGCCGAGGGCGCCGGACGTGCCGTGACAGGGGCGCCGCCCGCGGGCGCGCCCCTGTCACGCGGCGCTCCGACTAGAGCGGCTGGCTATCGTACTCGCAGGCCGAGCTGCAGCCGTCGCCGCTCTTGTTGTTCCCGTCGTCGCACTCTTCGTAGGCGCTCTGCCGCTCGCCGTCGCCGCAGTACGGCCCGTACTTGCACCCCGGCGCGCACTTGCCGTAGCCGCCGGTGTTCTTGCCGTCGCCGTCGTCGCACTGCTCGGAGCCGTTGACGACGCCGTCGCCGCAGCGCGGCCCGTACTTGCACTGCGGGCCGCACTCGCCGTAGCCGCCGTCGTTCTTGCCGTCGTCGCACTGCTCGCCGAGGTGGGCCTGCACGACGGAGTCGCCGCACTGGGCGCCGAGGCGGCAGTTGTCGCTGCAGCCGGTCGCCTCGTTCGGGGGATCGCACTGCTCGCCCCACTCCTCGTCGACGTGGCTGTCGCCGCACTGGGCCGCCGGCGTGCAGTCGGGGAAGCAGCTGCCGTAGAAGCCGTCGTTCACGCCGTCATCGCAGGTCTCGGCGCCGTTGACCACCGCGTCGCCGCAGTACGGACCGTAGGAGCAGGAGTCGTTGCACCCGTTGTACGCGCCGGTGTTCATCCCCTCGCCGAGGTCGCAGTCCTCCTCGTCGGGCTGCACCACGCCGTCGCCGCACCGCGGGCCGTAGAGGCACATCGGGGCGCACTCGCCGTAGCCGCCGTCGTTGCGGCCGTCGTCGCACTCCTCGCCGTAGTTCGACTGCACCACCGCGTCGCCGCAATGCGCGCCGAGCTGGCAGCCCACGCAGTTCGCGTCGGTGGGGTCGTCGCACTCCTCGCCCCACTCCTCGTCGACGCGGCCGTCGCCGCACTCCGGGGCGCGCGTGCAGTTCGGGTTGCAGGTGCCGTAGAAGCCGTCGTTCTTGCCGTCGTCGCACTGCTCGGGGCCGTTGACCTCGCCGTCGCCGCACGACGGCCCGATCTCGCACTCGGTCGTGCAGCCGCCGTAGCCGTTCGCCGTGTTGCCGGAGCCGAGATCGCACGCCTCGTACGGCGCGTTGACCTGGCCGTCGCCGCAGCGGGGCGGGGCCACGCACCCCGGGGCGCAGGCGCCCGAGGCGTTGGCGTAGGTGCTGTTGTTGACGCCGTTGTCGCAGGCCTCGGGGCCGTTCTTCACGCGGTCGCCGCAGTAGGGGCCGAGCAGGCAGTCGTTGCACTCGCCGTAGCCGGTCCCGTTCTTGGTGCCGTCGTCGCACTCCTCGCCCGGCGTCACGACCGGCGGGTTGACCCCGCACTGCGGCGTGCAGGCCGATTTGCCGGCGCTGAAGCCCGCCAGGGTGAGCTGGTAGTTCGACCCGGTGACGTGGCGCTCGGCCTGGAACACCACGATCTCGTAGACCTTCCCGTGCTCGAGGTTGAGGTCGACGGTGTAGGCGGCGCGGTTCGGACAGCCGGACGAGGTGGGGCAGGGCGTCACCTGGGCGTCGCCGTTGTCGAGGATGGTCACGCTCTCCTCGGCGCGCCCGTGGATGCCGCCGATGTCCGCGGTCAGCGTGTTCTTGATGAACACCCAGACGTCGTCGTCACCGTAGAAGGTGAGCACCGGGTTGTTGCTCGCGTTGCCGTCCGAGCGGTGCTGAAACCAGTAGCGGACCTCGCTCGTGAAGTAGAAGTTGTGCCCGCTGTCGCGCGTCCGCTCCAGCCCGGCGGCGACGAGGCTGTCGAGCGCGGGATCGGCGCCGGGCGGGTCGAGGTCCACCGGCCAGAACGGATTCCGCTGGTACACGTACCTGCCGCTGCCGGCGGGCGTCTCGGTCAGCTGGATGCTCGTGACGAGCGTCCTGTTGAAGTCCGGGTTGTCCCGGTACCACCACTGGAAGTTCTCCTGCCCCGTGGTCCAGCCGTTGCTGCTGGCCGCCTCGAAGTAGCCGTCACCGTGGGCGTTCACCGGCTTGCCCTCGCCGTCGAGCGTCGGCTCGACGGTGCCGTCGGTCTGCAAGGTGGTGCCGCTGGGCGTGATCTCGAAATCGAAGTGCCCGATGAGGCGGTCCGTCAGGCGGGCGTCGCACTCGGTGTTGCTCGCGGCGATGTCCCTCGGGCACCAGCCGATGAAGTCGCGGATGACCATCGGCAGCCGCATCTCGGTGGGCGCCACGGAGCAGACGTAGCCCGCCTCGATCCGGCACGTGGCGGAGCAGCCGTCGCCGCTCTCGGTGTTGCCGTCGTCGCACTGCTCGGCGGCGTCGCCGGGCAGGAGGATGCCGTCGCCGCACTGCGAGGTGCAGGCGCCGCCGCTGCAGTCGGGCTCGCGCTTGCAGTCCGGCGTGCAGCCGTCGCGCCAGTTGCCATCGCCGTCGTCGCAGACCTCGGTGCCCTCGCGGACGCCGTCGCCGCACACGGAGCGGCCCGTGCAGTCCTGGGGCTCGCCGTCGTCGCACACCCGGCCGGGCTCGATCCGGCACCGGTTGTCGCAGCCGTCGCCGGAGGCGAGATCGCCGTCGTCGCACTGCTCGGCGCCGAGCTTGATCCCGTCGCCGCAGACCGTCTTGCAGGCGAACCCGACGCGCGAGCAGTCCCACCCCTCCTCGATGGTCCGGCAATCGGCGCTGCAGCCGTCGCCGCTGGCCGGCGGGTCGTCGCCGTCGTCGCACACCTCGTCGCCGCCGATCACGCCGTCGCCGCACACCGGGGGCGGGGGCGGCGTGCAGGCGCCGCCGGCCGGCGGGCACGTCCAGCCGAGCTCGATCTTGCACTGCGCGGTGCAGCCGTCGCCGCCCGCGGGCGACGCCCCGCCGCCGTCGTCGCACTGCTCGCCGACCTGCACGACCCCGTCGCCGCAGAAGGTCCTCACGGTGCAGGGCTGGCCCGGCCTGCAGACCCAGCCCTCCTCGAGGCGGCAGTCCGCGGTGCAGCCGTCGCCGCTCTCCGGCACCGCCTCGCCGTCGTCGCACTGCTCCGCGCCGTTCACGCGGCCGTCGCCGCACCGGTAGAGCAGGATGCACGGCTCTCCCGGCTCCGGGCACACGTAGTTCGGGTCCCGCACCTGGCAGTCGGCGCTGCAGCCGTCGCCGTCCGCGGCGTTGCCGTCGTCGCAGAGCTCTCCCGGCTGCACCTCGCCGTCGCCGCACTCGATCAGCCGCTCGCAGGGCGAGCCGGGCGTCGGGCAGTAGTAATAGGGCTCCTGCCGGCACAGGCCCGAGCAGCCATCGCCGCTCGTGGCATTGCCGTCGTCGCACCCCTCGCCGGTCTCCTTGTCGCCGTTGCCGCAGACCGGCAGCGGCGTGCACGGCTGACCGGGCCGGCTGCACTGATACCCGTCCTCGCGCTTGCACTCGGCGTCGCAACCGTCGCCGGACGCGGGCGGGTCGTCGCCGTCCTCGCACTCCTCGGAGCCGTTCACGCGGCCGTCGCCGCAATCGTAGAGCAGGATGCACGGCTCGCCCGGCCTCGGGCACACGTACGAGGAGTCGACGTAGAGGCAGTCGGCGCTGCAGCCGTCGTCGTCCGCGGTGTTGCCGTCGTCGCAGAACTCGCCGGGGTGGAGGATGCCGTCGCCGCACGCGATGGTCAGCCGGCAGGGCTGGCCGGGCGTCGTGCACTCCCAGTAGGGCTCGACCTGGCACTGCCCCGAACAGCCGTCGCCGGGCAGGGTATTGCCGTCGTCGCAGGCCTCGGCCTCCTGGTTCTTCGCCCCGTCCCCGCAGGCGGGATCGGGCGGCAGGAAGCACTCGGGCGGCGGCTCATCGACGTCGCACGGATCCGGCTCGCCCGCGCCGCTGCCGCCGAGGCCAGGGCCGCTGCCGACCGTGAACTCCGGCTCGCCGCCGGCGCCGCCGGAGCCGGGCCCGCCGGTGCCGGTGCCCGCGCCGCTCCCCGAGCCCGTGGCGTCGCCCGGGGACGAGACGTCCCCGCCGCAACCCGCCGTGATTTGAAGCAATCCCAACGCCAGAGCCAGATAAGAGGTTCTCAAGCCCACAGCCACCTCGATAACGCACGTTGCGCTCAACAGAGGCCAACGGCGCTAGGATGCACCATATCGTAAACGCGCCTCACACCTCTAGCGGCAAATCACACCTCGTTGTTTTTGACGTTTCGACGTGATGTTTCGACGTTTCGACGTTTCGCCGTGCCCGTGCGGCTGTGCTCGGCGCGCCTCGCTGCCTCGGCCTTTCCTGGTCGCCGGGATCGTCGTGCGTGCGTCCTACCCGCGTAGGCCGAGAGCCGCGCGAAGGGATGACGCACCTGACGCGACGCAGGGTGCTGGCGGGGGTCGACGGAGAGCTGCTGAGGCGAGCGCGGCAGGGCTTCGCGCTTGACAGCGCCGGCGTTCCGGCGCGCCCGCGCGGCGCGGCGTTCGTGCCACAGCGCCGCGATCAGCAGGGAGAGCTTGAGACAAATCGCCGCGGCGGAGTCGGCCGTCGGCCTCGGCGTTCCGGCTCGCTCCGGAGCGGAGGGACAGGCATACGCCACCACCTCGCGCCGCGGGCCAGCTCAGCCGTGTTCCGCGCCGGCGGCCGGGCGCGGCGCCCGAGGGCACGGGAGATGAATACCGCGCCGGCATGCACGCACGCTGGGCCGTTCCTCTCGCCGTGATCACCGCGCTTCCGCTCGGCTGCCTGGATCGGGCGGAGCGCCGGGTCGAGCAGATCGCCGAGGCGACCCCGCCGCCGGCTCCGGGGCCGCTCGACGTGCCGCCCTCTGCCCGCGAGGCGGTCTCGCTCCAGGAGGGCTTCGCGCCGATCGTGTCGCGCGTGAGCGCCGCGGTCGTGAACGTCTCCTCGGTGCGGTTCGTGCGCCCGCCGGCGCCCGAGCGCGTCCCGTTCTTCTCGAACCCGTTCTTCCGCGAGTTCTTCGGGATGGGCGGCGACGGGCGCGACGGGCGCGACGACAGAAGCGGCCAGGAGGGCCAGGCGCCGGGCCCGCTCGTGCAGCGCGAGCAGAGCCTCGGATCGGGCGTGATCGTTTCGCGCGAAGGCCACGTGATCACCAACGCGCACGTGGTCCAGGGCGCCACTCAGGTGCGCGTCGCCGTGCCGGGGCGGCAGGAGATGAAGGCGACGGTCGTGGGCGTGGACGCGAAGACCGACGTCGCGGTGCTGAAGCTCGAGGGGGGCGAGCTCGCGTTCGCGCCCTTCGGCGACTCGGACGCGGTGCGCGTGGGCGATTTCGCGCTCGCGATCGGCAACCCGTTCGGCATCGGCCAGACCGTCACCCAGGGGATCATCAGCGCCGTCGGCCGCGGCAACATGGGGATCGTCGACTACGAGGACTTCCTCCAGACCGACGCGGCCATCAACCCGGGCAACTCGGGGGGCGCGCTCATCAACATGGCGGGTGAGCTCATCGGGATCAACACGGCCATCCTCGCGCGCGGCGCGCAGGGCAACCAGGGCATCGGGTTCGCCGTGCCCTCGAAGCTCGCGCGCGCGGTGATGGAGCAGATCGTGGAGCACGGCCGCGTGATCCGCGGCGCGCTCGGCGTCGCGATCCAGGACGTCTCGCCCGGGCTCGCCGAGGCGCTCGGGCTGCCGCCGGACACGCGCGGCGCGGTGGTCAGCGACGTGTCCGAGGGGAGCGCCGCCGACAAGGCGGGCCTCCGGCGCGGCGACGTGATCGTCGCGCTGCGCGGGGAGCACCTCGACGACGGCCGCGACCTGCGGATGCGCATCGCCGAGACGAAGCCGGGGACCGGGGTCGAGCTGCGCGTGCTCCGCGACGGGCGGAGCCTGGAGCTCACCGCGACCCTCGACGAGCTGCCGGAGCCGAAGGCGGAGGCGCTCACGCCCGCGCCGACGCCGACGGGCGCGCTGGGGATCGAGGTCGCCGCGCTCTCGGACGACCTGCGGCGGCGGTTCGAGATCCCCGGCGACGTGAAGGGCGCGCTCGTCGTGGGGCTCAGCCCGGGCAGCCCGGCCGCGCGGGCGGGGCTCGGCCCGGGGGACGTCCTCCTGGAGGTGAACCGGAAGCCGCTGACGGGCCCCGAGCAGCTGAAGCAGGAGGTCGACGCCACGGACAAGCGGCCGGTGCTGCTCCTGGCGTGGCGGGAAGGGCGGACGCGGTTCGTGCTCGTGGAGCGGTGAGCCCGGGCGGCGCGCCCCGCGCCGGCCCGCCGCCTGCGCCGGTCACTTGGCGATCACCATGATCTCGGTCGCCTTGATGAGCGCCTGCACCTCCTTGCCGACCGAGAGCCCGAGCTCCTTCACCGCATCGCTCGTGATCACCGCGACGAGCTCGGTGCCTCCCGGCCCCTCCATCACCACCTTGGCCATCACGTCGCCGACCACGATCTCCGTGATCTTCCCGGGAATCTTGTTCCTGCCGCTGATCTGCATCTCCACCCTCACCCGGGGATCGTAGTGCCGAGCGGTCCGATCGTCCCCGCACGGGTCGCCGAGAGCCTCACGGCCACAAGTAAGTTAGTATGCCTAACGGATTGTTCCCGCGCGGGCCGCCGACACGGGCGGACCGCCGAGAGCCACAGGCCACAAGCAAGTTAGTATGCCGAACTGATTGTTCCGCGCGGGCCGCCGAGAGCCCGCGGCCGTTCAGGCCGGGAGCGGCTGGACGCCGGCCCTGCCCGGCCGGCGCCGCGCGACCTCGATCCCGGAGATGCAGACGGCCAGCCACATGCTGCCCGCGGCGAACCCCGCGAGCACATCGCTGAGGTAGTGCACGCCGAGGTACATCCGGCTGAAGCCCATCGCCACGGTCCAGCTGAGCGCGAACGCGACGAGCGCGAGGCGAGCGCGGAGCGTCCGGAGAAACAGGAGGCCGAGGTACGAGAGCATGCCGAATGTGACGAACGTGCCCATCGAGTGTCCGCTCGGGAAGCTCCACCCCGCGGCGACCGCGAGCGGCTCGTCGAACAGCGGCCGCGGCCGCGCGAACAGGGCCTTGAGCGCCTGGTTGAGGAGCCCGCCCCCGGCGAGCGCGATCAGCCAGCCGACCGCGAGGACGCGCTGCCGCCGCATCAGCAACGCCGCGGCCACGACGATCGCCAGCGCCGTGAGCGCCCAGCCGCTGCCGAGGTGGGTGAAGGCGCCGAGCGCCGTCACGCCGGCGCTGCTCGACGACCCGTGGAGGGCGCGCGCGAGCGCGAGGTCGACCTGAACGATCCACGCGTCGCCGCTCACCGCCTCCGCGATCGCGACGAAGACGAGCGCGGCCAGGGTGAGCGCGAGGCCGAGGCCGAGGTGGATCACGAGGTACTCGGACGCGGAGAGATCGCGGAGCACCCGCGCGATCGCGGGGAACCGGGCGGAGAGCCGCTGCGTGATCGGGTGCTCGGCCGCCGCGCGGTACGCCCCGGCGGCCCGCCCCCACAGCGCGCGGGCGTGGCGCTCGGAGAGGCGCGCGACCGCGACCAGCCCGAGGAGGACCCCCACCGTCCCGGTCAGGAGCAACGCGAGCAGCAGAACGGGCCGCGCGCCGACCGCCGAGGCGAGCTGATCCGCGCGGAGATCCAGCGCTTCCATGGGCGGAGCTCTAGCACGCGCCCCGCCCGGTCCGGCGCGGCCGCGCGCCTCGCCGGCGCGCGGCGCTGCGCCGCAACGCGCGCAGGCCGACGGAGAGCGCGCCCGCGGCGAGCAGCAAGCGCCAGCCCGGGCTGGCTGCGGCGCCTGGCAGGGCCCGCCCGGCAGCGCAGCCGCCCGCGGCCGCGGGACGCGCGGGCGCCTCGGCCTTGCAGCCGTGGGCGCGCGCCGCGTCCACCCGGGGCGAGCAGACGCCACCGTGGGGGCAGGGCTCCGGATCCTCCGGGAAGCAGAGCGCGCTGCACGTGGGGCGCTCCTCCCCGTCGACTCCCCCGTCGAACCGCGCGCACATCCCGAACTCGCACGCCTCGTCGCGATCGCAGGCGGCGCCGATCGCGCCCGGGCTCGGCCCGGTGTACCGGCAGTGCGGCGGCCCCGGCCCGCCGCGCTCGCAGCGCATGGCAGCGGGGCAGTCCGCCGGTCCCTCGCACGCGCGCGAGCAGTAGGGGAAGCTCGGCGCGTCCTCCGGCGCCACGCACAGCCCCGAGGCGCAGTTGTCCGCCTCCACGCAGCGCTCGCCGGGCTGCCCTGCGGTCTGCTCGATCAGCGCGAGCAGCGGCTCGATGAAGCCGCCGAGGTGCGCGTCGACGCGGACGGCGCTGGCGCGCTCGGCGCACGCCTCGTCGCCGCGCGAGATCACGCCGAGGAGGACCTCGCCCTCGTCGCGGGCGCCGACGACGGGCCCGCCCGAGTCGCCGGAGCACGCGCTCGAGGGCGAGGGCGTCAGGGAGAACGTGAGCGCGGCGAGCTCGCCGAGGACGGCCGTCCCTTGCATCCGCCGGCCTTCGCCGCGCTCCTCCGGATCCTCCCGCCCGAACCCGACGAACCGGACGCTCCGGCCGGCGTCCTCCTCGGCCAGGGGCCGCGCGCTCAGCGGGATCGGCGCCGCGTCGAGCGGCTCGCGCAGGAGCAGGGCGCCGAGGTCGTGATCGGCGGCGCCGGCCCGGTAGTCCGGAGAAGACCACGCCTGCGCCACGCCGACGTGGACCCCGTCCGTGGCGGACGGGCCCACGAGCACCGTGTCCGGACGATGGCCGACGAGGCAGTGCGCGGCGGTGAGGACCACGCGCGGGCGGATCAGGACGCCGGTGCAACCGACCTCGCCGCCCACGGCGATGCCGACGACGGCCGCGTCCTCCGCCGCCGGCGTGCCGTTTCTCACCTCCTGCCGCGCCTCGGCGGAGCTCGGCGGCGCGTCGTCGCCCGCGGGCGCGCAGCCCGCCCCATGCAGCAGGAGCAGGGCGGCCGCGAGCGGACCTCGTGCGATGCGCGCGGTCATGGACGGGGCGCCGGCGGAGGCGTCACCTCACCGCGGCTGGCCGCAGTTGCCCAGCCAGCAGCACTCGCTCGGCCCCGGGTGCAGCGACGTGAAGCAACCGACGGCGCCGGCATTGCAGATCGCCGAGCACTGCCACGCATAGTCCCAGGGCCTCGTCCAGCTCCCGGCATTGCAGCCGTACGTGGCGAAGCACGCGTCGTGCACGTCGCAGCAGGCGCCCTTCGTCCCGCAGCTGACGATACCGTTGTACGCGCCGGGCAAGAGGTCGCACCCCCAGTTGTCGTACGCCTCGCTCGAGTCGGCGCGGGAGACCTGCGCGTGGATCAGGGCCGCTCCGGTGACCGCGCCGTCGAGCGTCGGGAGCTCGTCCATCTCGACCTCGAGCGCGCCCGACGCCGCCGCGGCGGCCGGCTCCCCCGCCGCCGCGGGCTGGAAGAGCGTCCACGCGACCGAGGGCATCTGCCCCTCGATCGCGCGGTAGTCCGCCGAGAACTGCAGGACCCCGGCGCGATCGTAGATGTCGACGCGGACCTGCGACGCATCGATCCGGACGGCGTGCGCGACGCTGCCCTCCAGCTCGACCGTCAACGTCTCCGCGCCCTCCTCGGCCTGCGGCTCGCCGGCCGACTCCGGGCCTGATTCCACGCTACAGCCCACGAACGCGAGGGCCCCCACGGCGGCGAACGCAACCAGACGCAGCAAGACTCTTCCCATCGCTGTCACCTTCGCTATCAGGGCGCCGGCATCGCCAGCGCTGGATTTTTGCACCCGCGCGCGAACACACCCGCGTCCGCGCAGGGCTGTGTAGCAGATGGAGCGTTACAAACGACCTTCGCCGCCGTGATGGTCTCTCATACCGGCTGGGGTCGCCGCGGCGAGCGCGGGAGGGGCGCGCGGCCTGCGCTCGCCGCGCGGGCTGCCGGGGTGACGCCGGCGCCCGCGCGGCGGGGCGCGCTCATCCCCTGGAACACCTCGCTGGTGGCCGCCCCGGGGGGGCGCAGCGTCATGAGGGCTGTCCTCGGAGCCCCGCAGGTTGCGGAGTGAGGGCGGCGCCCTTGGATGCACGGATGACTTGTTGGACTGGCGTCACGCTTCAGGGGTATCGGATCGCATCACCGCGACAGGAAGAGCCCTCACGAGGCGGCTGCGAGACAAGCGCTCCAGGCGGCGAACGCTCACCTGTGCCCCTCAGCTCGTTCTATTTTCTTTTCGTACCTCCGGCACATCGCAGTCCAGAGCTCTCGCTCAGTCGGGTTGTCTTCGATGAGCTCATCGGCGTCTTGAATGCCAGCCCGTATGGCAGCGCTGATGAACTCGGGCTCGAAAAGCACATAGCTGAGCACGTCGGGACGGCTGTACGGGTTCACGGAGGTCAGCCAGTACAGAAGGCTGAGATCGAGATGATTCAGCTTGCGCGTGCCACGCAGGATATCTTCCAGGGCTCTCGCCGCCACGGAGCCAACGTCGTCTTGCCCTGACGGGCCGCCGAAGATGATCGCAACGCGATCCTGTTCCCGAAGCTCGCCACGTTCCATCTTGTCCCTGGCAATCTTGAGGAGCAACCGGTTCTGTTCCAGCAGCCCCCGAACGTCCTCGACCATGCGGTCGGAGGTTATCACGCGCATGATTTGCAAGATGTGATCTTGCATCGATGGTGAGCGGCGGATGCTCGCTGCTGCGGACGAGCCATACCGCCGCGAATCCGTCGAGACTACGATGATGTGATTGGCGTGGAACGCCATTGCGGGCGTCAGCGGCGCGTTGAGGCGCAATCCACCGTCGACGAAAAAGCGACCGCGAGCCGGCGAGCCGATGAAGGTCGGCGGGAACAGGACCGGGATCGCGGCCGACGCCAGCACGTGCTCTGGCGACAACCTGGTGCGGACGTAGTCGATGCCTCGCAGGTCGTCCGACGACACCGTCGCAAGGTCTTCACGACGCGTTTGGTAGAACACCTTGGTTCTCCCCGAGCCGCTCTCGGTCGTGACGACCGCGAGCACGTCGACACAGGGCTCCTCATCTTCATTTATATTATTTATGTTGTCGTTGATGATGTCCCAATCGATCAGAGTTTGATTCTTGAGGTTGAATAGCAGCGGACTGGTGTCGAGCAAGCTCCTGGGGCCCTCCGTGCCGAGCAGCAAGCTGGCGACGTATTTTATGCCTGCGCGGAGCAAGGAGACCCAGACCGACCCGAGGACCATGTCTTTGTGGATGCGTTGCCAGCGTTCCACGATCTCGCGGCTGACGTCCTCCGCGGTCCTGTGGCCCAGCGTCGCGAGCAGGGCTGCGTTGATGGCGCCGGCGCTGGTGCCGACGAGGATCTTCGGCCGACTCTGCTTGAGCTCGGGCAGCAGCCGGGAAACAAAGCCGGCCTCATATGCGCCGCGGGCCCCCGCGCCGGTCAGCACGAGCGCAACTCGACCTTCAGGCACGCCTTCGCAGCCGGCCCAGTATGCAGCCTTGTACTCTTGATCCGACAAGTCATGATCTGACATGACGCCCCCCTTTTTTGGCATGATCTTCCATCACTCCACAGCGAGCAAGAACCATGGCTCCAAGCCGACCTCGCGCCGTCGAGTCTCACAGTGAAATGGTATCACGATGATGGTGGTAGGGGTAGCGAGGCTCAATTCCGTCGAGCACGCGCGCTCGTCCGTACCCGGCAGATCCCGCAAACTGTGGAGTACAGGGCGGCGCCTTGGATGCATGGATGATATGTTGAGTTAACATCGCTTTTCCAGGAAGGTATCGGATCGCATGGAAGGAAGCTCTGCCAGCCCGGGGCAGGTCCCGCAGTTGAGGCTCGACGTTCCGATATAGCGTCGCTTTTCCAGCACGTGAGCGTTGGGGAGGACGGCCCGGCAACTCGGGCAGGCTTCGTCGCCGGCGCCGGGAACGAGCAGCTCGCCGCCCAGGTTCTCGTCGAGATCGAGCAGGGGCGCTCGACGCCCGCGCGGGTCACACCACAAGATCTCGTCACCGGGGCGCAATCGGTGACCCCGGCAGTACCCGAACGTGATCTGCGTCGTCATCTCGAACGACGCCTTGCACTCTGGGCAAGTGACCTGGTCGAGCACCTCGTCGTACGCCATTGCCTTCTCCCATGCCGAGCGGCGACGTGAGCGGCTCGTCGGGTGCGCTCATCGTGGAGAGGCAGCGTATCCGGCGGCGACGACGCCTCGTCAAGGAGGCCAGCGCAGGCGCGCACGACGCTCACGCCCGGCGAGAGCGCGAGCAGGCCGACCGACCTCCACCACCTGCATCTCCCCTGGCGACCCCGATGGAGTCGCGCCACGGGCCCCTCCGCGGACGGTCCGGTATTCCTCCGCCGCAGCGCGGGGTGCGCTATGCTGGGGACCTCGCGCGAGCGACGTCGGCGCGCCGGCGGCCGCCGGAGAGGGACGAGAGAGGGAGCGATGGAGAAGCTGGTTCTCGAGCCGTACGCTGCGCAGGCCGCCCGCTGGCCCGCCGCGGGGCGCCACATCCTCGCGCAGTTCGACGCCGAGACCATCGTGGTCTACCAGGCGTACCGGCCCTCGATCGCGCGCCACGCGGCGCTGCACCAGCGCCTCGGAGGCCCGGAGTTCAGCTTCGGCCGCATGAGCTGGATCAAGCCGAACTTCCTCTGGATGATGTACCGCTCGGGCTGGGGCACGAAGCCCGACCAGGAGGCGGTGCTCGCCATCCGCCTCCGGCGCGCGGGGTTCGACGCGATCCTCGCGGCCGCGGTGCCGTCGAGCTTCGTTCCCGAGCTGTACCCGAGCCAGGAGGCGTGGAATCGAGATCTGAAGCGCTCGGACGTGCGCCTCCAGTGGGACCCGGACCACCATCCCTCGGGCGCGCCGGTCGCGCGGAGGGCGATCCAGCTCGGCATGCGCGGCGCGGCGCTGCGGCGGTTCGCCGAGGAGTGGACGGTGGGCGTGGCGGACATCTCGGAGCTCGTGGCGGAGCAGCGAGAGGCGCTGAGGGGCCGCGGCACCTCGGGGCTCGTGATCCCGCGGGAAGAGGTGTACTGGCCGGCGGAGGCGGAGGGGGCGAGGCGGGTCGGGCTCGAGCGCTGGGCGGGCGGAGAGGAGCGAGGTCGATGAACGGCGGGAGGGCCGTCCGCGCGGCGGCAGGCCTCGGCGACGCATGAGCGACCGTCCGACCATCGTCGACGTACCGCCGCGCTTTCGCGTGGTCACCGGTCCGTGGGACGCGGAGGCCGACGAGCGCACCATCGTCCTCGGCCCGAGCCACGCCTTCGGCGACGGCCGGCACGAGAGCACGCGGATGTGCCTTCAGGCGCTCGCGGCGTTCGCGCCGCGAGGCGGCTTCCGCCTCCTCGACGTCGGGAGCGGGACCGGCATCCTCTCGATCGCCGCCGCGAAGCTCGGCGGCGAGGCGTTCGGGGTCGACATCGACGCCGCGGCGATCGCGATCGCGGCGGAGAGCGCCCGGCGGAGCGCGGTGGAGGCGCGCGTGCGCTTCGCGACGACGTGGCCGGATGGAAGCTTCGACATCGTCGTGGCCAACATCCTTCGCGACGTGCTCACCGAGCTCGCCCCCCTCATCGCGGCCCGCCTGGCGCCGCTCGGCACGCTGATCCTCTCGGGCCTCGTGTCCACCGACGTCCCGGAGATCGTCGCGCGGTATGCGCCGCTCCTCGCCGGACGAAGGCCGGAGATCTTCGAGCGCGGCGCGTGGCGTACGCTCGTGTGGCGCCTGGCCGCCTGACGCGAGCCCTAGCTCCTTCCCCTCACGCCTTGGCGGCCCTGAAGGCTTTTCTGCTGTTCCGGGCCGATTTCCGCCGTCGCGCTAAGGGTCGACGGCGTCCATGACGGCCTGCCACTCCGTCGAGAACGAGCCGTCCGTGCGCTTGATCTCCGACCCTGTATCCCACAGCACGGGGACGATGCCGCGAGACCGCGCCGCCTCCACCACCGACTGCATCCACAGCCTCCGCGACGCCGGCTCACGGGGGTAGTTCTGGCCCAGCGTGACGGCGAACTCGCCGAGGATGACCGGGATGCTCCGCTCGGCGCTGAACGCGCCGAGCTTGTCGAACAGGCCCTTCAGCTCCGCCTTCTCGGCATCCGTGCCCCACGTCGTCTTGGGAGAGCCCCAGGACTCCACCGTGTCGAGGCCGCAGAAGGTGTAGGGCGTGTAGTAGTGGATCGAGAGGAAGAGGCTCTTCGTGCCGGCCGGATCGGTCGGCACCTTGAAATCGCTCACGCAGGTCCTGTCGATGTCCGTCACGAAGCCGGAGATGAGCAGGGCGCGGCTCGCATTGTAGCCGCCCTGCTCGCGCACGGTGCTGACGAAGAGCTGGTTCATCTCGTTCAGGGCGGCGTAGTCCGGCGTCCCCCCGTCGTGAACGCCGTTGACCCAGTAGTTTCCCTCCTCGTTCATCCCCTCGAGGATCAGCTTGTGACCGACATCGCTGAAGGCCGTGGCGATCTGGGTCCAGTAGGACGCGAATCTGGTCTTGACGTCGTCGGTGAGCTTGTACTTGTTGGCGTTGGCCTCGTTGTAGATCCAGCCCCCGTCCCAGTGGATGTTCACGATCGAGTACATGCCGGCGGCCTCGATCCAGCCCACCACCTCCTTGACCCGGGCCATCTTGGCAGCGTCGATCGTGCCGTTGGCGGCGTAGGTGTCCCAGGCCACGGGCACGCGCACCGTCTTGATTCCATGGCTGGCCATGCCGTTGATGAACGCCTGCGTGATCAGCGGCTGGCCCCAGCCCGTCTCCCACTCGGTGGTGTTCTCCAGCGTGTTGCCGATGTTGGTCCCGATGCCCATGTCGGGGACCATGGCAGCGGCGTCCACCGGCGTCGCCGATCCGCCGCTCCCGCCGGAGCCCCCGGCTCCCCCCGTGCCGGCGCCGCCCGTCCCAGCGTCGCCCGCGCCGGCGCCGCCCGTGCCGGCACCGCTCGTGCCGGCACCGCCCGTATCGGCACCGCTCGTGTCCGTGCCTCCGCCGCTGCCTGCGGCGTTCCCGCTCGTGCTGCTCTCCGAGGAGCACCCCACTGCAACGAGCATCAACAAGGGGGCTGTGAGATTGAGCCAGGACGTGGCCGCAGAGCGGCAGATTCGAAAGAAGCCCATGAACGACATATATATACCTCCGTCCGCCGCCAATGACAACCTCGCCCCTGGCCCGATCCGACCCGGCGCAGTAGATGCTCTCAGAACTGGGTGAAGAACTCCCAGGTCACTTTGGGCCCGCCGCCGCCGTCGTTGTTGGAGTCGGACTCAACGGGGGCGCACGAAATCGCGACCCCACCCGCAAGGATAAACCACAAGGAGAGTCGGCCGAACGTTCGATCTTGCATCGCAGGTCTCTTAAGAAATGGCGCAAGGGTAAAAGAAACGCAAAACGATCCGAGGGCGCCGACGGCGAGGCGCCGTCGCGTCACGCCAGCGCGAAGCGCTCGCTTCAGGCCGACGATGGCGAGACTGGCAGACAGATGGTTGGCAGGCGCTCCGCCATGGAGTGCGCCCTGATATCATCCCAGCCGAGCCCAACTGCTGCTCCTCCCCCCTGGGTACGCCTCGGCTGGAGCCATGGCGCGACCGTCGGGGTAACCGCGCATGAGGGCGCGGGGCCCGGTGCGCGTGACGGCCTTTCAGGGCGAGGCGAGAGGAGTTCCGCAGCGCGGAATGTGAACGTTCACATGGACGGAGTCAATCACAAACCGGCGCGCGGCGATCGCCCGCGCGCGCGAGGTCCGCGCCTGGCGGGGAACGGAGCTGGTGGCGCCGCATGACGCGCCCTCGAGCCTCATGCTCGCGTCACCGACGCCAGCCACACCGACGCGACGCGGCGCAGGCCTGCCGTGCAGGCGCCGCCGCAGGGGCGGGCGGCGAGGCACGCGGCTCAGGCTTGGCGCGTTGGAGGGCGCAGCGGCCGGGCGCGTCGGTGCGCGCGTCGACGTCGTGGGGCCCTGCGCTATACTCCCGCGCATTTCAAAGGAGATTGCTCGCCATGGAGTACCGGTCGCTAGGAACCAGCGGGCTCAAGGTCCCCGTGCTCTGCCTCGGCGCCATGACCTTCGGGGAGGCGGACGAGAAGTCGTTCATGCACAAGGTCGGCTGTGATGAAAAGACGTCGTTTGCGATCATGAGCCGAGCGCTCGAGCGGGGCGTGAGCTTCATCGACACCGCCGACGTCTACGGCCAGGACGGGCTGTCCGAGCGCATCGTGGGCGCGTGGATGGCGGAGGCCAAGAGCCGCGATCGCGTGGTGCTCGCCACCAAGTTCCGCTTCCGCATGGGCGAAGGGCCGAACTCCTCCGGCGCCTCCCGCTACCGCATCGTCCGTACGGTCGAAGACAGCCTGCGGCGCCTCAAGACCGATCGCATCGATCTCTACCAGATCCACATGCAAGACATCGAGACGCCGGAGGAGGAGACCCTCCGCGCGCTCGACGATCTCGTGAGGGCGGGCAAGGTCCTCTACCTCGGCGCGAGCAACTACGCGGCGTACCGCCTCACCGACAGCCAGTGGATCGCGAAGACCGAGCACCTCCATCGGTTCGTCGCGCTGCAGATGCAATACAGCCTGCTCGTGCGCGACCTCGAGCGCGAGCATATCCCTGTATGCAAGCGGTTCGGCATCGGCGTCCTCCCGTGGTCGCCGCTCGCCGCCGGCTTCCTGTCCGGGAAATACGCGAAGGACCAGCCGCCGCCGCAAGGCGTGCGCCTCGAGAAATGGAAGCAGCGCTTCGCCGATTACGACAACGATCGCGGCTGGCGGACGCTCGACGCGGTGAACGCGATCGCCAAGGAGAAGCAGACCACGCCCGCGGCCATCGCCCTCGCCTGGCTGCTCGCCAAGCCGACGGTCACGTCCGTCATCTTCGGCGCGCGCTCGCTCGAGCAGCTCGACGACAACCTCAAGGCCGCCGACGTGAAGCTCTCGGCCGAAGAGGTGCAGAGGCTGGACGACGCGAGCGCGTTCGAGATCGGATATCCCTACAACTTCATCGGGAACGTCCAGAAGCGCTGGTGAGCGCGGCGAGCGCCTCCCCCGTCGCCTGCAGGTCGGTCGCCGCGCGACGCGCCGCAGGTTGACGTCTCGCGTCGCCTGGATGTAATGGCACGCGATGCATCGCGCCCTCGCCACCGCTGCACTGCCGCTCCTCTTGCTCGCGTGCGCCACCGCCTCGCCGCCGCCCTCCGCGCCGGCGGCGCCCGCGCCCACGGCGCCCGCGCCGGCGGCGGCCGCGGCAGCGCCCGACGCGCGCGCGCAGCAGGCGCTGGGGGAGCAGCTCGTCGCCGCGTTCAACGATACCTGGAACCGACACGACATGGATGCGTTCGCCGCCCTGCACGCCGAGGACGCGGACTTCGTGAACATCTTCGGGATGTGGTGGCACGGGCGCGCGACCATCCGGGAAAACCACGCTGGCATTCACAAGACCGTCTTCCGGCAGAGCCGCCTCGAGAGCGTGCGCGTCGAGACGCGCTTCGTGGCGCCGGACGTCGCGGTGGTCCGATGGGCATGGGTGCTGACAGGCGTCCTCACGCCCGACGGCAAACCCGCGCCCGACATGCAGGGCATCCTGGTCCACGTGGCGCGGCTCCAAGGGGACCGGCTCCAGTTCGTGACGACGCAGAACACGCAGGCGACCGCCGACGCCTTCCGCGCGGTGCGCGGCGCGGAGCCGCAGGGCAGACCAGCCCAGTAGGGCCGCCTCCGGCGCTCGACGAGCCGAGCCGTCAGCTCGCCAGCGCCGCCTCCCCGCGCCGCGGCCCCTCCCCCGCCCCCGAGAGCGCCGCGCGGAAGCTCTGGATCGTCGCGTAGAGCCCCTGCCGGAGCGCCACCCGCGGCTCGAACCCCAGCGCCCGCCGGGCCAGATCGATCGCCGGCCGCCGCTTCCGCGGATCGTCCTCCGGCAGCGGGCGGAACACGATCCGGCTCGCGCTGCCCGTGAGCCGCACGATCTCCTGCGCCAGCTCGAGCACCGTCACCTCCACCGGATTCCCCAGGTTGACAGGCCCCACCTCCACCGGGTGCTCCATGAGCCGCACGCACCCCTCCACGAGATCGTCGACATAACAGAAGCTCCGCGTCTGCGCCCCGCTCCCGTAAATCGTCAGCTCCTCCCCCCGCAGCGCCTGGACGATGAAGTTGCTCACCGCGCGCCCGTCGTCGAGCGCCATCCTCGGACCATACGTGTTGAAGATCCGCGCGATCCGGCCCGACGCCCGGCCCTGACGGTGGAAGTCCATCACCAGCGACTCCGCGCAGCGCTTTCCCTCGTCGTAACAGGCGCGCACCCCGATCGGGTTGACCCGGCCGAGGTAGGTCTCCGGCTGCGGGTGCACCTCCGGGTCGCCGTACACCTCGCTCGTCGACGCCTGGAGCAGCCGCGCGCCGTGCCGCTCGGCGCACTCGAGCGCGTGCAGCGTGCCCATCACGTTCGTGATCGTGGTGCGCACCGGATCGCCTTGATAGCGCGCAGGGCTCGCCGGCGACGCCAGGTTGTAGACCCGGTCGATCTCGTAGTCGAAGGGCAGCGTCACGTCGCGCTCGACCAGCCAGAAGCGGCTGCTCCGCATCAGGTGGGCCACGTTGGTCGGCGAGCCCGTCGAGAAGTCGTCGAGCGCGATGACCTCATGGCCATCCGCGAGGAGCCGCTCGCACAGGTGCGAGCCCACGAAGCCGGCGCCCCCCGTCACCAGGATGCGCATGCTCCTCCCCACCGCTCTCCCGTTCGCGTCCACCATCGGAACACCTCCGTTGTCGCAAGCCCGCCCCTCGCGGGGCGCCGAGACCACGCCCGCCCGCGCCGCGCCTCACGCGAGCGGGCTCCGGTGATGCGCGGGGTCGCAGCGGCGGACCCCGGACGCCGCGCCGCTCCGCTCGAGCTCGTCCTCCTCGTCGCCGACGAGCCAGGACGACGGCCGCAGGAGCAGCTCGTCGACGAGGTCGAGGAGCGTGTCGACCCGGTGCGCGCACGTGTGGCGCGAGAGCACCGTCCGGCGCCCGTGCTCGGCGACGCCGCGCGCGAAGCCGGGGTCCGCGACGAGCGCGCGCAGGTGCTCCGTCATCTCCGCGCCGGTGCGCGCGACCAGGTAGTCGCGGCCGGGCGAGAAGAGGCGCTCGGCGTCGGTCCACGGCGCGCTCACGAGCGGGATCCCGCACGCGAGCGCCTCGAACGGCCGGATCGTGGGGATGCCGGGGAGCAGCGCGGCGTACGGCCGCCGCGGGACGTGCACCGTGACGCGCGCGCGCGCGAAGGCGTCGGGGACGAGGTGGTTGGGCAGCCAGCCGGCGTACTCGATGCCGGCGTCCGCGAGCGCCGCGAGCGCGTGGTCGGGGTAGCGCACCCCGTGCACGCGCGCGCGCAGCCCGAGCGCCCTCACCGGCTCGATCAGGAACTCGCGGAGCTCCGCCGTCCGCTCGCCGTCGCCGAAGTTGCCGATCCACACGAGGTCGCGCTCCTTCTCGACCCCCGGCAGCGGCCGGAACACGCGCGCGTCGGCGGCCTCGTGCCACACCACGGCGCGCCGCGCGACGCCGCGGCGCAGGTAGAGATCGCAAAGGCTCTTTCCGAAGCCGAGCACGCAGTCGTACCCCGAGAGATCGCGCCGCACGATCGCGGCCGGATCGGTGAGCAGGCGGTGGTGCGTGTCGTGGAAGAGCAGGCGGTAGCGATCGGTGCGCGCGCGGTGCTCGCCGAGGCGCCGCACGAGCTCGGGGTCGTTCCGCTCGTGGACGAGCACGACGTCGACGCCCGCGAGCGCGGCGTCGAGGTCCAGCGCCGCGGGCGCGTAGCGGCGCGGGCAGAGGCGCGGGTACACGGCGGCCGCCCCCCACGGCGCGGCCGGGCCGCTGTCGGCCTCGAAGCGCTCGGCGCCCGCGGCGTCCTCCGGCTCGAAGACGAGGACGTCGTGGCCGCGGGCGTCGAGCTCCGCCGCGATCCCGCGGAGGAAGTGGGCGTGCCCGTGGTCCCAGTCGGAGAGCAAGGAGTGGCAGAAGAGGGCTATTCGCATGGTGTCCCGCAAGGCGTGGGCGTCGAGGGAGGGCAGGCCCGCGCGGCGGCCTCCGGCCGGGCCGCGAGCGCGACGGCGTAGACCTCGAGGTAGCGGCGGGCCATGGCGTGCGGGCTGAAGCGCACCGCGCGCCGGCGGGCGAGCGCGCCGAGCGCCTCGCGGCGCGCGGCGTCCTGGATGAGCTGATCGAGGGCGCCGCGGAGCGCGCCCGGGTCGTCCGCGGGGACGTAGACCGCGGCGTCGCGCCAGAGCTCGCGCAGGCTGGGCAGGTCGCCGAGCACGAGCGCGCAGCCGGAGAGGCCGGCCTCGAGGACCGACATGCCGAACGGCGCGTACCGCGCCGGGAAGGCGTAGATGGCTGCGCGGCCCATCCACCACGCGAGCTCGCCCTCGTTCATCCACCCGAGCGAGCAGAGGCTCTCCCCGGCGCGGCGGCCGACGCCGCCCGGCGCGACGTCGCTCCCGGCCACGAGCACGGGCCACGGGAGGCGCGGCGCGACCTTCTCGAGCGCCGCGAGGTTCTTGGCCTCGTCCCAGAGCCGGCCGGCCGCGAAGACGAACCGCTCCTTCGGGGCCGGCGCGAACCGCCGGCGGTCGCGCGCGTGCGGGATGACGTGGCCGCGCCCCAGGCCGAGCGCGCCGTACTCGCCCGCGAGGGCGCTCAGCATGGCCGCGCTCGGCGCGACCACGGCCTCGGCGGCGCGCAGCCCCTCCGCGACGCGCGCCCGGTAGAGGTCGTGCCGGACCGGCGCCGGCCGTCGGTGGACGGCGCGCCACCACGACAGCACGCAGGCGTGCGCCACGACGACGCGCGGCGCCCGGAACGGCAGGGCGGCGTGGCAGTAGCCGTTCAGGTGGACGACGTCGGGCCGCGTCCGCTCCTCCAGGTCGAGCAGCCAGTCGCCCGCGGCGGCGACGTCGTCCCAGGGGTCGTCCATCCACTCGAGCCGGTAGGCGCTCTCGACGAGCTCGAGCCCCGGGATCGCGGCCGCGGCCGCGCGCGCCGCGGGCGACAGCGGCCCGCCCATGACCGCGAGCGCCGTGGCCACGCCGGCGCGCGCGAGCCCGGCGGCGAGCTCGAGCGCGTAGGTCCACACGCCGCCCTGCGTGTCGGCCGTCATGAGCACCCGGCCGGGCCGCGGCGCCGCCGCGCCGGGGAGGTCGCCGTCACCACGCGCCATGCTCGAGCTCCGAGAGCGGCAGCGGCGGGCCGTCCTGCAGGTCGCTGAGCGCCCGGTGCTCGGCGATGTAATGGGCGTGGGCTCGCTCCCAGGCGCCGTCGTCGGGCGCGCCCCACCGCCGGGCGTACGCCGGAGAGCCGGGGTACGGGAACATCGGGACCGGCTCGTTCGCCCACACGCCGAGCCCGAGCAGGCGCTGCCGCCACGACGCCGCCTCGACCGGGTCGTCGGCGTCCGCGGGGATCAGGCTCGCCTGGACGAACGGCACGCTCCGCCGGGCGTGGACGAGCAGCCCGGTGAGCTCCTCGACCGACGCGCCGCGCCGCCTCCCTGGCGCGTCGCTCCCGTCCGCCGAGGCGCGCTCGATGCCGGCCTCGATCGAGACGCAGCCCGCGCGGCCGAGGAGGTCGAGCATCTCGCGCGACCAGGCGTCGATCCGGAGCTGGACGCCGAACACGACGTCGCGCGCGCAGAGCGCCTCGAGGAGCGCCCGGTCGGGCAGGAAGAGCTCGTCGATGAAGTAGACGTGGCGGACGCCCTGGGCGAGGAGCGCGTCGAGCTCGTCGAGCACGGTCGCGAGCGGGCGCCGCCGGGGCTTGTCGCGGAGGCGCGCGGCCGCGCAGGAGGCGCAGGGGTGGGGGCAGCCGCGCGAGGTCTCCATCTCGGCGCTCGGCCCGTCGGGCACGGCGTCGAAGCGGTGGTGGTGGTGGGCGTGGCGCGCGATCGTCGCGGCGTCCCACCGCAGGGCCGGCAGCGCCCTCATGCAGGCGGCGTAGGGGCCGCCCTGCACGTGATCGACGCCGTTCCTGCGGTAGGCGATCGACGGGATCTGCCAGAAGCGCGACTCGGTCGCGCCCGCGAGCTGGACGAGGATCTCCTCGCACTCGCCGAGGACCACGACGTCCACGCCGAGCTTGCGGAGCGCCGCGCGCGGCGTGGCGGAGCCGTGGGGCCCCACCGCGACGAGCAGGCCGCCGTGGCCCCGCAGCGCGGCGGCGGCCGCGATGGGCACGCGCAGCTCGGGCGGCGGGCATCGCCAGAGGAGGTAGCTCGGCGCCGTGGTGATCACCGTCATGTCCGGGCGGAGCGCGGCGACCTCGGCGCGCACGACGCCGAGGTCGATCCCGCGCGCCTGCGCGTCGATGAGGGCGGCCTCGTGGCCGGCGCGCTCGAGCAGCGCCTTCGCGTACCCGAGCTCGAGCGGCAGGTGCGGCTCGCGGCAGCCGGCGTAGACGCTGCCCTCGAAGCGCCAGGGCGGGTTGACCAGCGCGACCTTCACGAGGCGACCCCCAGCCGCCGGTCCGCGCGGCTCAGCCGGACGGACGCGGGCACGTCCCCGTAGACGGCCCCGAGGCGCTCCTCGACCCCGAGGCGCCATTGATAGAGCGCGCGCAGCCCGTCGCGGAGGGCGACGCGCGGCGTCCAGCCGGTGAGCGCCTGGAAGGCGCGGCAGTCGGAGACGTAGTAGCGCTGGTCGCCCGGCCTCCACGCGGCGAGCGAGACGATCGGGCGGCGGCCGTCGAGCTCGGCGATGAGATCGAGCAGCTCGACCGGGCTCACCGCCCTCTCCGGGCCGCCCCCGATGTTGAAGGCGCACCCCGAGGCGGGCTCGAGCTCGCGCCGCGCGAGCAGGAGGGCGTCGACGAGGTCCTCGATGAACAGCGCGTCGCGGACCTGCAGCCCGTCGCCGTAGAGGGTGATCGGGTCGCGGCGGATGGCGCGCGCGACGAAGTGGGCGATCCACCCCTGGTCCTCGTTGCCGAACTGCCGGGGGCCGTAGATGCAGCTCATCCGGAGCACCGCGGCGCGGAGGCCGAAGGTGCGGGCGTAGTCGAGGACGTACTGGTCGGCGGCGCCCTTGGAGCAGGCGTGGGGGCTCCGGAGATCGAGCGGCTGCGCCTCGCAGATGCCGTGCTCGCGCGCGCGCTCGCAGAGGGGCTGGTACCGGTCCTCGCGCCGCTCGAGCGGGAGGTGGGCCAGCGCGCCGTAGATCTTGTGGGTCGAGGCGAAGAGGAGCGGCGGCGGGCGATCGAGCCTCCGGAGCGCCTCGAGCACGTTGAGCGTGCCGCGCGCGTTCACCTCGAAATCGAGCGCCGGGTCCGCGACGCTGCGCGTGACGGCGACCTGCGCGGCGAGGTGGAAGACGAACGAGGCGCGCCGCACGGCGTCGCTCACGGCCTGCTCGTCGCGGACGTCGCACAGGAGGACCTCCACGCCGTCGGCGTGGCGCTCCCGGAGGAGATCGACGTTCCGCTCGACGAAGGCGCGCGAGAGGTTGTCGAGGACGAGGACCGGCTCCCCCTCGCGGAGGAGCCGATCGGCGAGGCTCGAGCCGATGAAGCCGGCCCCTCCGGTGATGAGGACGGGCGGCTTCACAGCGAGAGCCCCCTCGCCTCGAGCTCGGCGCGCGCCTGGGCGGCGCCGTCGCGCGCGATCTGCCCTTCGATCCAGCCGGCGAGGTCGAGGAGCCCGCGCTCGAACGGGACGGACGGCGCGAAGCCGAGGACGCGCCGCGCCTCGCGGGTGTCGGCGAAGCAGTGCCGGACGTCGCCCACGCGGCACCGGCCGGTGATCTCCGGCTCGATCTCGCGCTTGCCGAGCGCCTTGCAGAGCGCCTCGGCGACGTCGAGGATCGAGCGCGGGCGGCCGGTGCCGATGTTGAGCGCCTTGCCGGCGGCGGCGTCCTCGGCGAGCGCCTTCGCGCAGGCCTCGGCGACGTCGCGCGCGCTCACGAAGTCGCGCTGCTGGAGCCCGTCCTCGAAGACGAGCGGAGGGCGGTTGTTGAGCAGGCGCGAGGCGAAGATGGCGATCACGCCGGTGTAGGGGTTGGAGAGCGCCTGGCGCGGGCCGTACACGTTGGCGAGGCGGAGCGCGACGACGGGGATGCCGTAGGCGCGACCGGCGATGAAGCAGAGCCGCTCTTGATCGTACTTGGAGAGGGCGTCGACGGACTCGAGGGCGGGGATCTTGTCCTCGGGCGTCGGCACGGGGACGAGGGGCTCGCCGTCCGCGGCGCAGATGTCGAAGGCGCCGCGCTTCAGCTGCTCGACGGGCCGGCTCCGCGGGGCGACGAGCTCGCCGCTGGCCCGGCGGTAGAGGCCTTCTCCGTAGACGCTCATGCTGGAGGCGACGACGAGCCTCCGCACCGGCTGCTCGGCGAGGGCCTCGGCGAGCACGGCGGTGCCGACGGTGTTGACGGACGTGTACCGCTCGACGCGGTACATGCTCTGTCCGACGCCCACGGCGGCGGCGAGGTGGACGACCGCGTCGACGCCGTGGAGGGCGCGCCTCACGGCGTCGCGGTCGCGGACGTCGCCGACCAGGAGCTCGACGGCCGGGTCGAGGTGCGCGGGGCGGCGCCGGTCGGGGCCGTGGACCTGGGGTACGAGGCAGTCGAGGGCGCGGACGCGGTGGCCTGCGCGGAGCAGCTCGTCGGCGAGGTGGGAGCCGATGAATCCGGCGCCACCCGTGATCAGGACATGGTCAGGCATATCATGCTCCGTTCCGGTCTGGACGAGCAGCGGGCGGCGCGAGAGAGCACCTCGCGAGCGGGCGGCGCAGGACGGCGCGGCGGACAGAGCGCCCGCGCGCCGCGATCTCCCCCCGGCTCCGCGCCTCGCTGCGCTGGAGTCTCCGAGGGGACACCGATTAACATGCGGTCTCTGGGGTCGCAAACCGATCGGGGGCGCTTTGTCTCGAGAGGGGGATCGGGGCGGCGCGGGCCTTAGCGGGGGTACGGAGGGGCCGGACGGTGCGCCGTCCCCGTCTCTCGCCGCCGTCATTCGCCCTCCGTCATTCGCCCTCCGTCATTCGCCATTCGCCCTCTTCGCCCTCCGTCTCCCCTCTTCCGTCTCCCCTCTTCCGTCTTCCGTCTCCCCTCTTCCGTGCGCGTGCGCGATTTCCCCGGAATTAGCGCGCACGCGCACGCGCACGCGCACGAAAGACGAGCACGGAAGAGGTAAAGACGGGGGACGGGGGACGGGAGACGAGAGACGGACGACGTCTGCACGAAGCCCGAGCGAAAACAGCTCTAGAACACCGATCACCAGTTCAAGCGAGAAATCAACCGCCAAGGCACCAAGGACGCCAAGACATTGTCTTCTTCTTGGCGTCCTTGGCCCCTTGGCGGTTCGAAACCCTGCTCGCTTCAGGCGGGTTCAACCCGTTTCTCGCCCTGCCGCCGCCGCGCAACCAGCGATGAGCTCGGGTGAAGCGGAATCGAAGCGCCCAGCGCGGAGCGTTCAGCCCGGACGGCGAGGGTCCGGCATTCCCAGCGTCAACGGGGACTGCGCTGGAGGAGAGCGGGCTGCGGGGGTGCGGGGAGGGGCGGGCGGACGCGCGCCGTCGAGGCTCAGCTCGCGGTCGGCTGGCCGGTCAGGCGCAGGTAGATGTACGCGTAGCCGAGGGCCGCGATCGGCCCGGCCACGAGCGTGCCGACGCAGCAGGCGAGCATGCCCGCCACCACGAGCGCGAAGACGAGCAGGCCATAGACGAAGATGCCGCCCTTGTGTCCGGTCGTGATTCGCCAGCTTTCCTTCATCGCGTCGACGGCGCCCAGGTTCTTATCGACGATGCACATGTTCGTCATGCTCAGGCCGAGCGCGAGGATGACGCCGGGGACGATCAGGAGGACCATGCCGACGCCGATGGCCAGAGAGGTCAAGATCTGGGCGCCCAGGATGGACATGAACCACCGCCCGCCGCCGAGGATGTCGTTGAACGCGTACGGCTGGCCGCGCGCCACCTTCAGGAGGAGATTGGACAGGCCTCCGGCGAAGTAGCTGCCCACCACGAAGCCGAAGAGCTGCATGAGGACCTGAATGGCCGATCCGGCGGCCGGCGCGTCGCTCGCGAGCGCCGCCTGGAGGCCGCCACCGATGACGTTGGGGAAGCCCGCCGCGAGCCCGACGACGGCCACGGCGCCGATGATCACCGCGGGATCGCGCTTCACCCGTTCCCAGCCGAAGGACGCCGCATCTCCCGCCCCCCACGACGTCGGGCCGCCCATGCCAGGCGGCGCACCGTAGGGGCCGCCGCCCGGCGGCGGACCGTAGCCCCCACCGCCAGGAGGCGCACCAAACCCCCCGCCAGGCGGCTGACCCCAGCCGCCGCCACCAGGAGGCGGGCCCCAGCCGCCGCCTGGAGGCGGGCCCCGGCGGCTGACCGTACCCGCCCCCCGGCTGCCCCGGCGGCTGACCGTACCCGCCCCCCGGCTGCCCCGGCGGCTGACCGTACCCGCCCCCCGGCTGCCCCGGCGGCTGACCGTACCCGCCCCCCGGCTGCCCCGGCGGCTGACCGTACCCGCCCCCCGGCTGCCCCGGCGGCTGACCGTACCCGCCCCCCGGCTGCCCCGGCGGCTGACCGTACCCGCCCCCCGGCTGCCCCGGCGGCTGACCGTACCCGCCCCCCGGCTGCCCCGGCGGCTGACCGTACCCGCCCCCCGGCTGCCCCGGCGGCTGACCGTACCCGCCCCCCGGCTGCCCCGGCGGCTGACCGTACCCGCCCCCCGGCTGCCCCGGCGGCTGACCGTACCCGCCCCCCGGCTGCCCCGGCGGCTGACCGTACCCGCCCCCCGGCTGCCCCGGCGGCTGACCGTACCCGCCCCCCGGCTGCCCCGGCGGCTGACCGTACCCGCCCCCCGGCTGCCCCGGCGGCTGACCGTACCCGCCCCCCGGCTGCCCCGGCGGCTGACCGTACCCGCCCCCCGGCTGCCCCGGCGGTGGACCGTACCCGCCGCCGCCCGGTGGCTGACCGTAACCACCACCGCCCTGACCGCCCCCTGATCCCCCGCCCCAGCCACCTTGGCTCATCTTGTCTCCACCGGGTGTGAATCCCTACGATGCCCGACCCAACCACCCCCACTATACGTGGAGGGCGCCGGCGCGGAACAACTAACTTCTCCCTACGCAGCCAGCGCCCCGTAGCCCCCCGCACCGCCGCGCAGGATCGGCCGTCGAAAGCCTGCCGGCATTGCGAGCAGCGCCGTCACGACAGATTGCGCAGGGCGTTTCTCGATGGACGGTAATCGACCCATCGAGGTCCATTGCGGGACACGCGCACGAAACGGAACAGCACGAGACGGAGGAGCACGAAACGGTGACGGATCACCTCGACAGCACGCCGCTCAGGCAGAGCCCGGCGACGCTGCTCGTGAACGAGGTTCCGTCCTCGCGCTTCACCTCGGCCGAGTTGCCCGTGAGCGGCGACAGAAACACCCCCTCGACGACCCCGGCCCCCTGCTTCGCCGTCACGAAGCGGCCAACGAGGGCCCCCGGCGACACCGCCTCGACGGGCGCCCCCGGCGCGATCGCCTGCTCCTCGGGCAGCTCCGCGCGCCGGAACCCCCCGAACCGCACCACCGTGCCGCCATCCGCCTTTGGAACAATTTTACCGATGCACTGCCCAACCGGGGTGCTGACGGCCGCGTAGCGCACGGTGGCGTCGATCGGCCGCCGCCGCGACTCGCCCACGAGGACGGCGGCGATGGCGAGGACGAACGCGGCGATCGGGACCACCATCGCGGTCGCCACGACCGCAGCGGCGGCGCCGGACGTCGCGCGGCCGAACGAGGCGAGCTCGGCGCTCACGGCCTGCTCGAACGACCGCAAGATCACCACCTGCCGCGCGCGCACGCGCTCGAGGACCGCCGGCGCGATCAGGTTGTCGGCGGCGCAGAAGCCGCACCGCGCGATCACGCCGTCGCCGCCGTCGCCGCCGTCGAGCGGCGCGCCGCACACGTGGCACGCCGCCGGCTCGCCCGGGGCCGCCGGCGGGCGCGCGGCGCACGCCTCCTCGATCCGCCGCTGCCGCCGGCGCACGAGCGCGAGCACGGCCGCGCCCGTCCCGACCGTGCCCAGCCACGCCGCCACCACCATGCCGCCGGTGACCAGGTTCCCCTCGGGATCGGGGCTGACCCAGACCCCCAGCAGGATGATCGCGGCGAGCGCCGTGATCGGCACCGACGCGAGCGAGAACACCACGAGGAGCCGCGCGTGCCGCCGCGACGCCGTGACCAGCATCCGCCGCAGCGCGTCCGAGAGCTGGCGCCGGCGAGCGTCGGTCTGGAAGACGACGTGCGCCGCGGCGCGCAGGCCCTGCGCCGCCTCCGCGGGCGGCGGACCGCGGTAGTGGCACGCCGCGCACTCCATCCGATCCGGGCTGGCGAGCGATACCGGCGCAGGACGCCCGCAACGCGGGCAGTGCACGGCGAGCATCGCCCGATTCTACGCCAGCCGCGTCTCGACGCGTCAAGGCGCCCCGCCGCGCGCCAGGCGCAGCGGCGCCGGAGCGCGCGGCCTCGACCGGATCGTGGCCGCGGCCGCCCTCACCGCGCCCGCCGCGCCGCCTTGCGCGCGCGCTTCCCCGCCGGCGCGAGCTCGCGGAGCGCCGCCGACAGCGACGAGAACGTGGCCAGGACGCCGAGGTCGACGCCGACGAGGCTCATCGCGATCTCGGGGCGCACGCCGACCAGATAGACCCGCGCCCCGAGCAGCGCGGCCGCGCGGCTGGTCAACCCGAGCGTGTCGGCGACCTGCGCGTCCACGAACGGAACGCCCGTGAGATCGAGCAGCACGCGAAACGCCCTGTGCCGGCTCACCCCCTCGGACACCTTCTCGAGCACCTGCCGGGCGCGGTCGGCGTCGATCATCCCGATCAGCGGCACGAGCAGCACGCCGGGCAGCAGCGGGGTGAGCGGACAGCCGAGCTCGCGCACCGTCTCCGAGAGCGCGCGCTCGATCGCGTACGCCTTCTGCAGATCGGCGTGCTGCGCCGAGAGCGACTCCACCAGCGCGTCGCGCTCCAGGGCCGCGCCGAGCAGCGTCCCCCAGATCGCGACCGTGCCCTCGTCGCCGGCCATCTCGACGTGCGTCGGGCCGACGAGCACCAGGATCCCCCAGTCGCGCCGCGCGGAGCGGATCGGCAAGAGCAGCACCATGTACGTGCCGTCCGTGGCCGAGGGCGGCAGCATCTCCGCCGGCGGGAACGCCTCCGCCGGGCAGCGGCTGCCGATCGGCGGGGTCGGGCTGCCGTCGCGGCTGTACGCGCCGGCGACGACCAGGCCCGCGCGCGCCTCCGGGTCCTCCCACAAGGCGAGGCAGCCCCAGACCACCGTGGTCGTCTCGAGCCACGCGAGCGACCGCGACGCCTGCTGGGTGCCGCCGAGCAGGGCGAAGCTCACGTCGTAATTGGTCCTCGCGAGCACCCCGAGCCTCTGGACGACCTGCGTCTCGGCCTCGAGCCGGGCCCGCGCCATCGCGAGGCGCGCGAGCTCCAGGTAGGCGTCCACCCGCCGCCTGGCCGCGGCGTCGAGGGGCGCGCCGCGCCGCTCGTGGCGCTGGCCCAGCAGGCGGATCGCCGCCAGCAAGGTCCCGAGATCGGGCGTGATGCCGACCGCCTGCCGGCAGGCGGCCCCGAGCTCGGCGGCCGAGGGCAGCGCGGCGCCCTGGAGCGCCGCGAAGTAGCCGTCGATCACCGACGCGACCGCCGGCCAGATCTCGCTCGGCGGGGTTTCGGGCGGGAGCGGCCGGGGAAGGAGCAAGAGCTCGACCATCTGCCGCGCCAGGGCGCCGCGCGCGTCCTCCTCGGACGCCGCGTCCTCCCGGTCGAGGAAGTCCTCGACCGTGTGGCACCCGCACGAGCTCCGCACGACGAGCGTGTTGTCCGTGTGCACGCCCTCGGCCGGGAAGGGCTCGCCGGCGATCATCGACGAGATGAGCTCGCACGCGGCGCTCCCCATCATCTCGAACCGCTGGCGCACGGTGGTCAGCGGGGGATCGACGCCCTGCGCCTCCGCCACATCGTCGAAGCCGACGATGGCGAGATCCTCGGGGATGCGGACGCCCGCCGCCTTCAGCGGGGGCATCATGCCGAGCGCGTTCTTGTCGGTCCCGAAGACCGCCGCCGTGCACCCGGGCAGCAGCGCGAGGAGCGCGGGCGCGGCGCCCTGGCCGCCGCTGTACCAGTTGTTGTCGCTCCGGACGACAAGATCGGGATCGAAGGGGATGCCCGCCTCGGCGAGCGTGTCCTTGTAGGCCGCGAAGCGCTCGCGCACGTCGTACGCGTCGAAGTAGCCGACGAACGCGATGCGCCTGTGCCCGTGCTCGATGAGGTGGCGCACCGCGCTCCGCATGCCGCCGCGGTTGTCCGGGATCACGGCCGGGCAGTCGACCTCGGCGGCGCGGGTGCCGACCGTGATGAACGGGACCCGCGCGGCCGCGAGCGCCGAGAGGCCGTGCAGCTCGATGACGACGATCCACCCGTCCACCTGCTCCCGGGCGAGCGACGGCGCCTGGACCTCGGCCGGCGTGCCGCGCAGCACCAGCGTGCGGAGCCCGCGCTCCTGGGCCGACGCGTGGAGGCCCATGAGGACGGGGTTCCAGAACGACCCGTCGAGAAAGGGGGTGATGACGCCGACGGTCACCGGGCGGGCCGCGTCGGCGGGCGCCGCGCCCTGGAGCGGCGGGGCGGTCGTGCGGCGCGCGGGCGGGCGGGTGCTGCGCGCGGGCGGGAGGGAGCTGGCCCCTCGTCCCGAGCCCTGCCCCGGGTCGGCGGGGAGCTCGCCCCACTGCTCCGGCACCGCGACGCCGCTGTCCCGCTCGCCCTGACCCATCCCCGCGCTCCCTCCCGGTCTGCTTGACCCCATCCCGCTGAGCCTCCGGCCCGGAGGCCAGCGCCACCCCTAGCCGATCTCGGGTGGGCGGTGTGGAACGCAACGATGCCCTCGTTCCTCCCGCCGCAGTCCGGCCGGGGATGGCCGGGCTTCCGCGCCGCCTCGCGGCGGCTTTGCGCGGCGGACCCGGCCTTGTCTCCTCGGGGCTCCGCCCCGCTCCCCGGCGTCCGCGCTGTCGAAGCCTGGACCATCGAACCCGGACCAGCCCACCTCGCCGTTGTAGCCACCGGCGGAAACGATGCTTTGCTCGGAGGGACCTTATGGTCTTCGCTCGGCAGTGTCGGGAGCGACGAAGTGAAGTGGATGTTCGCGCTAACATGGAAACTTCTGCCCGATGCGGCAACCCGACGACGAGCTATCTTTTCAACGGTTCGCCTCGCTTGATCAAAATGTGCATACCCGGCATGCTCCGCCCATGAAGGTGTTCGTCATGTCCCGTTGGTCGCAGGGTACCCTCGCCGCTTGCCTGGCTGCCGCGGCCTTCACGGGCTGCGCCGGCTCCGGGGAGGGGAAGGACGGGAGCGGGAGCGGCGGATCGATCGCAGGCTCCACCGGCGGAGGCGGGAGCGGTGGTCAACCGGGCGCCGGGGGCGCGGGCGGTACCGCCACAACCGGAGGCGTCACGGGGGGCGGCGACGCGAGCAGCAGCAGCGGTGGGCTCGGCGGCGCGGGCGGAGCGACGGGCGGCGGTGGCTCCGCCGGCGACGGCGGCGGCGGGGCCACCGGCGGCGGCGCGGACGCCTGCCCGCCGGCGCCCCCCCTGACCGGAGGCATGGAGTATTGCTCGAACAGCCGAGGCAATGCGGGCAATGGTTACGGTTACGAGCTCTGGGCGGAAGGCGGCGGGTCGGGCTGCATGACCGTGCACCGCGTCGACGCCACGTTCAGCGCTGAATGGAACAACGTCGAGGATTTCTTGGCGCGCGTCGGGCTCGACTACAACCAGACCCAGAAGCACACCCAGATCGGCACCATCTCGGCGGAGTTCGCGCATACCAAGACGGAGGAGGACGGCGGCTTGACGTACATCGGCATCTACGGCTGGACCGTCAACCCGCTGCGCGAGTTCTACATCCTCGACGACTGGGGGAGCGAGAAGCCGGCGGGTTTCTCCTCCGACGGGACGCCGCGGGACGAGGTGGGCACGCTCACCGCCGACGGCGAGACCTACGACGTGTGGAAGAAGACCCGCGTGAACAAGCCGGCCATCACGGGTCCGAGCGCGACGTTCGATCAGTATTTCAGCATCCGGCGGACGGCGCGCACGTGCGGCACCATCTCCGTCTCCGAGCACTTCAAGCAGTGGGAAGCGCTCGGCCTCCCCCTCGGGAATCTGCACGAGATCAAGCTGCTGGTCGAGGCCCAGAACAACAGCGGGACGGTCAAGTTCACGACGGCGAAATTCGTCGTGAAATGAGCGAGGGTGCTGAAGCACCTCGAGCTCGGGATGGCTGGTTCGCGCGTCAGAAGTCCCGCCAGAGAAACCGGTCGATAGCGACTGGTCGCTGGAAACAGCAGCGATTTTCGTAGTTTCCGCCTGCTTCACCGCCGAGGGCGGCTCCGGTGTGGCCCAACGCGGCGCCCTCTTCCGCCGCATCGCCCGCGGTGAAGGGCCCGCGGCATCACCGATCGGGGTCGGCGACTGGCCTGGCGACGCAACGCCGAGGGATTCTCCTTCGCTCGCCGCCCTGCTGCCCGGCCCTTCGATGCGCTGCCGCCTGCTTCGGGATCGTGCCTGCGTCCCCGCACTCCGCGCCGAGCTCTTGCGCCGCACATGTGCGATCGATGTCCTCGAGTGCCCAGCTTGCAAGGGGCGGATGAAGCTCGTCGCCCTGGTCAGGGTCAATCCACGTAGACGCCGTCGCATAGCGCACATCGACGGCCGAGAGCGTCGCCCGCGCGGTCTCGTTCAGCGCGCCGTCGGGCTGCCTCCGGGTCGCGAGGAGCTGCCAGAGGCTAGCTGTGTTAGCCTGACGGCGATGGCCGACGTCAAGGACAAGTTGCTCGCCGTAGCGTACCGGGTGCTCGAGAGCGAAGGCCCAGCGGCGCTCACGACGCGGCGGGTGTGCGAGGAGGCCGGCGTGACGATGCCGACCCTCTACCACCACTTCGGCAACCGGGACGGGCTCGTGGCTGCGGTCCACGCCGTCGCGCTCGAGAAGTTCATGGCGAAGAAACGGGCGCTCACGCCGACAGACGACCCCGTCGCGGATCTCCGCAAGGGCTGCGAGCACGTGCTCGAATTCGTGCAGGCCCACCCCTCCGTCACGGCCGCGTTGATGGCGCGCGGCATCGAGCAGCCGTCGATATTCGAGCCGAGCTACGCCCTGATGCGGCACCGCCTCGAGCGTTGCGCCAGGGCGGGCGCCCTGCGCGTGCCGATCGAGCGCGCTGCCGAGCACGTCTGGGCCGTCGTCCAGGGCCTCGCGCTCAGCATCGTCGCGAGCCCTTCCGGCGCACCACCGAGCCGCGCCACCTCGGCGGGGGCGCTCGACGCGGTGTTCCAAGCGATCGCCGACCAATTGTAGCGCCGCTATAGACAATTCGTATAGCGGTGCTATAGATGATCCTGGAGGGCGCGCCGGAGCGGGCCCGAACAGGAGAGATTCGTCATGGCAGAGACCGTGTTCGTCACCGGAGGCAGCGGCTTCGTGGGCCGCGCCATCGTCCGTGCGCTCATCGCGCGTGAGTACCGCGTCCGTGCCCTCGCGCGAAGCGCCGCCAGCGCTGCCAAGCTCACCGCTCTCGGCGCCGAGCCCGTCCGCGGCGACCTCCACGACGCCGCCGCGCTCACCGAGGGCTGCACGGGCGCCGCGGTCGTGGTGCACGCGGCCGCGTCCCTCACCTCGGCCCTGCGCTGGGGCGAGCACGCCCGCACCAACGTCGAGGGCACCGGCGGCTTGCTCGCAGCGGCGCGCGCGGCCGGCGTCCGCCGCTTCATCTACCTCGGGGCTGCGTCGGTTGTCATCGAGGGCGCTCGGCCGAGCGAAGGGGACGAGGACGCTCTGCCGCCCAGGGTCGACCGCTCCTTGCCGTACAGCGCGACGAAAGCGCTCGCCGAGGCGATGGTGCTCGAGGCAGACAGCCCCGCGATGCGCACCGTGAGCCTCCGCCCACCGATGATCTGGGGCCCGGACGCGCAGACCCTTGACATCATCGCGGAGGCCTTCCGCGCCGGGCGCTTCGCCTACGTCGGCGGGGGCAAACACCTCTACAGCGTCGCCCACGTCGACAATGTCGCCGAAGCGGTGAGCTGCGCAGTGCGCAGTGACGTCGGCGGGCGCGCGTATTTCGTGACCGACGACGAGGTCACGCCGATGCGCACCTTCTTGACGGAGCTCATGGCGACGCGCGGCGTAAACGCGAAGGCCTGGTCCGTACCCCTCCCCCTGGCGGTGCTGTTCGGGTGGCTCCTCACCAACCTCTTCGGGTGGTTCGCGCCGCGACGGCGCCCACCGCTCACCCTCGAGGACGTGCGGCTCCTCGGGCAAACGCTTCACCTCTCGTCTGCTCGGGCGAAGAAGGAGATTGGCTACCGCGCCGTGCGGAGCCGCGCGGAAGGCCTCGCCGCGCTCCGGGCCCATGGCAGCGCCGTTCGGCGGAGCGGCGAGAGCCCCGCGCTCGCGCATTGAGGCGCGGTCGATGGCTGTACTGGTTCTCCGTGAGGGTGACAGCGGCTGGCAGAGAACAAGAGAGAAGATGGAGAAGGCAAGAGGGCGCACGGTGGCGAGAGCGAGCTGCCATCGCGCCGAGGAGAATGCCACCGCGCCCGCTTCGGGCAACGTCGCGCCCTCGCCATCCTCGCGGTGCTCGGCAAGCGCCTGCGCTCGGCTGCGGGCGGCTGCGGGCGCTCGGTTGCCCTGCATTGCGCGCGGCGGCCCCGCGACAGCGCTCCGACGCTCGCTCGCCGGCGCCGCGCTGGCAGGCGCGCTCGCCTGGGGCTCCCCCGCCCGCGCCGCGGAGACGCAGAGCCTCGCCGAGGCGGGGATAAGCCCCGACCTCGCCTGGGCCGCGTCGCAGCTCATTCCGAGCCCCACCTGGCACCTCTACGCCGACGACACGCGCTTCGGCCTGCGCTGGCAGCTCACCCCCCTGCTCTACTCCTTCGGCAGAAATCGAAGGCTGTCCCCCTGGCGCAGCCTCCTCGCCGAGCCGCTCGCGCGGCATGCCGGAGCGCTCGAGATCCATGTCACGCCCGAATACCTCTTCTCCGGCGCCGGCATCGAAGATCACGTGCAGCTGACTGGCGGTGTGCGCGCCTACTTCCCCCTGCTCCACCGCGGAGAGTACCTCTCCTGCTCGCTCGGCGGCTCCGCCTTCACGCTCGGCGGCGAGGTCGCGGCGGCGTACGAGGCCGGCCTCTACACCCTCTTCGGTGTCATCGGCGTGCAGGTCGCCTACTCTCCGACGCGCGCGCTGCGCGGGACCACGTTGACGCTCAACCTCAGGTACTTCTGACCCCATGCTCCGCGCGGCAAGCTCCACCGCTCTCATGGCGCTCCTCGCCGCCTCGGCGCTGTCCTGCAACAGCATGCCGGGGCGCGTCCTGTCAGGCAACACGGGCGCGCTGTTCGGCGGCCCGGCGCCCGTCGCCAACAAGGTGCGAGAGCCCTACCGCAAAGACGCGCGCCTGGCCGTCCTCTGGGTCGGCCACGCGACGGCGCTCGTCCAGATCGACGACAAGCAGATCCTCACGGATCCGGTCTTCACCTCGACCGTGGGCCTCCTCGCCGCGCGGCTCGTCGAGCCGGGCCTGGACCCGGAGCACGTGCCGCCCCTCTCGGCGGTGCTGGTCTCGCACACGCACTTCGATCACCTGTCGCTCGGCTCGCTCGAGATGATCGAGGAGAAGACACCGGTGCTCTTTGTCCCCCGCGGCGCCCTCCCCTACGTGCCCGATTTCGCGTTCGACACGATCGAGCTCTCCACGTGGCAGCGCTGGGAGCACGACGGGCTGCGGATCACCGCCGTCCCGGTGAAGCACGGGGGAGGCCGCTACGGAGTCGACATCGCCCTCGGCTGGGGTGGATTCACGGGGTACGTCGTGGAATATCATGGGATCACCGTCTACTTCGGCGGGGACACCGCTTACGATCGCAAGGTGTTCACGGAGACGCGGGCGCGGTTCCCCGCGATCGATCTCGCGCTGATGCCGATCGCGCCGATGGGGCCGCGCGATTTCATGCACTCGCGCCACGTGGACCCGGCAGAGGCGCTAGAGGCCTGCGAAGAGTTGGGCGCGAAATGGATGGTGCCGATCCATTTCGACACGTTCATCAACTCCTCGGACGAGCCCGGCCAGGCGGCCTCCGAGCTCAAGCGCGTGATGGCGGCCCGGCGGATCGCGCCTGGGAAGGTCCACATCCTCGCGCCGGGAGAGCAACGGATCCTGCTCGGCCGCTAGGATCGAGCGCCGGAGGGAGGTCGCTCCTACGCGCTCGCGAACGGGCGGCGCCGCGCGCGCTACGGGGCGCACCGGCGTGCCGTGGGCACACGTGTCCGTCCGGGCGTTGGTCTGGCCCGGGAAGCGCGTCGCGAGACGCTATATGGTGCGCACCGGCGCGCGTCGCTGCGTGCAAGGTGAAGCCATCGAGCGCAGCGCACAGCGGCTTGTCGTACGCGAGCGCGCTCGGAGAAGACGGCGAGAGCCCGCGGAGCCATTGCGGGGCGACGACGTGTGGCGCGGCTCTCGTCCCGAGACGGCGGAGGCACAGAGCACGGCCTCGGGCTCGTCGTCCTCCTCGACGTCGTGCTCGATCTCGAGATGCCCGTGCCGCCTGAGGGTTCGGAGCATCCGCCCGACGGCGTGCTCTAGGACCTGACCGACCTCCCCCGTTCGCAGGTCACCGAGTTCGTTCCATACGAGCTCGGTGCCGTCTTCGTGATAAGCCCCGTCGAGGAAGACCACGTGCAGATGCGGATTGAGCCGCATGTCGCCGGACGTGCGTTGCACGTCGGTCACCGCGCCGCTCTTGACCGCGCCGCACGCGCCTCGGCGCGCGGCGCGCGTTTCGTAGAACCGCTCCACGCTCTCGACGAAGATGCGGGTCAGCACGCCGAACGACGCCCCGTCCTGGGCGAGCCTGCGCCACCACGAAAACGGAAACGTCAACACCCACTGTCAGAACGCCACCTCGTGCAGGACGTCCTCGATCAGGTTCGCCGCCGTGGCACACATGCGTCGGCCCAGACACGGCGGGCAGAAACCGCCGCTGCCGCTGTTCCTGCGGCTCGGCGCGGCGGTGCAGGCGACGCGGCTGAAGCTCGCCGCGTAGATCGCCGCAGGCGTGATCAGGAGCGCTGTGGAAGAGAAACCGCCCCCGGCCTGCTTGTACTCCCAGAGCACGCGCCCGGTGCCCGGATCGACGCCGAAGATCTGATCCCGGAACGCCGCCACCAGCACCGGCGCCGCCGCGATTGTTCGGTATTCGCTCATACGTCCCCTCGCTTCCTGATTGCGTCCAGCGAGCTATCAGCCGGGGGGGGGCGGCGCGGCAAGCCGCGAGCACGTGCGGGGTCGCGAGCCGCGCGCACGGCGAAGGTGCGAGCTCGCATGGGCTCCTGGCGGAAAGGTGATGCTGGGAGCGAGCTCATCTCAAGCGGCTCCTCGCTGCGCTCCTCCGGCGCAATGGTAGTCTATCGGAACACCTCGGAGAGCGCGGGGGTGGCTCCGCTCGCGGAGGGCTCGGGGCCGCTCGCGGAAGATCGACAGGTCGCCCGCGTTCGCTCTACTCTCCTCCGCCTCCCGGGCTTCGATGAAAGACACTGGACCGACGCAAGATCAGGCCATGTGCTTCTATCGAGCCGCGCTCCCGGCGGCGCAGCTGATCGACCGGGCCGCCGAGCCCTGCGCCCCGGCAGGGCAGCGTGTTCCCTGACGGCTCGATAAAAGCCATGCCGGTCATCTGGTTACTCGCGATATGACGCATCCTTGGCTCAGGACATGGTCGGTCTCGGACTTCGGCCAGCGAATCTACCTCGTACGCGCGAACCACGCGCCCGATGATCCCTCCAGGGCACACCTGGAGCGCGTCCCGCCCCTGTTTGCATCGTCCGCGATCGATGCCCGGCGGAGCGAGGATCTCCACGTCCTTCAGGAGATCTACTGCGAGCTCACCCTCACGGTGCTTTCTCTCCGCCATCACCGGATCGCCGGTCACCACCGCCTTGAACGCTCCACCCTCGAGGCGCTCTCCGCTGGGCGTTTTCGACACGAAGTTAGCCAGTTTCCCTTCTGGCGCAGACAGCGCAAATCGCTCCGTCCACCGTTGCGGCGGAAGGCTCGCGAGTGCTTCCGGCGGAAACATCGCCCTCACGAGGTTGATCCCCGCGCTCTTGCCGTTCCCGCCCTCGCCAAATAGAATCGAGCAGTGCTGACATCTGACGGCGTCGCCAGCGTAATGTAGACAATATCACATATCCGAGTGAACTCGTTGGATCTGTTGGTATTTATGCGCGGATCAGTGGATCGTATTTCTTGTATGTTATGCCAACTGCCGGTCGTTGGCGGAAAATTCTTGACAGGACGTAATGGTTTCGCGCGGGCTATCCTCGGTGGCACGCCAGCGCGAACGCTTGGACGGCCTCGGCCTCGTCAAGGCGAGCCCGCGGCGCCGCGAACGTCGCGACGAGCACCGGCGGTCCCTCGGGCCGCTCCTTTTCGCCGTCGTCCCGTCAGCTGGAGACAGCCAGTCTTTCGATCCATTCCAATACTTATTACACGGAGTTGATATTGCCATGCTCAGCAATAAAGTCGTTTTGATCACCGGGGCCACATCGGGAATCGGGGCCGCGACAGCGATCGCGGCGGCGCGGGCCGGCGCCAAGGTGGTGCTGGCCGCGCGACGCCAGGAGATGGGCGACGCGCTCGTGGCCCGCATCAAGGTGGAGGGTGGAAACGCGCTGTTCGTCCGCACCGACGTCACCGTCGAGGCGGACATCCAGGCTCTGATCGAGCGCACCGTGGAGGCCCATGGGCGGCTGGACAGCGTCTTCAACAACGCCGGTATCGCCACCGCGCTCGGGCCGCTCGCGGACGTGCCGGTCGCCGATTACCTCGCTCTCATGCAGGTCAACCTGCACAGCATCTATCTGTGCATGAGGTATCAAGTGCCTGTCATGAAGAAGGGCGGCGGCGGCTCGATCGTCAACTGCGGCTCGATCGCCTCCACGGTCTCTGCGCCCGGGTTCGGCGTCTATGCCGCGACCAAGCACGCGATCCTCGGCCTCACCAAGTCTGCGGCCATCGACTACGCGGCGGACAAGATTCGCGTCAACGCCATCCTGCCCGGCCCGGTGGAGACCGAGATCTGGGATCATATGCAAAGCGGCGAGCAGGTGCTCGACGCCTTCGGCGCGGCCACGCTGATGAAGCGGTACGCGCACGCAGACGAGATCGCTCGACCGGCGGTCTTCCTGCTGTCCGACTGGTCGTCGTACATGACCGGCACGCAGCTGACCGTGGACGGCGGCTACACCGCAGTGTGACCCGGGGCACCTCGCCGCGACGTCGTTCCCGAGGAGCACATGCTCGCGCAGATCGTGAGCTCCGCTGAATCCACGGCGCATCCCGTCATCAGGATGGTCGCGGAAGCCAGTCCGAACACAACGCACCGCAGGCCGAACGACTTGTTCTCGAGGAGCTCGTCGAGGAACAGGCAACCATGGTGGGCCAGGGAGACCTCGCCCGGGCGGATGTGTGACCCGGGGCACCTAGCCGCGACGTCGTTCCCGAGGAGCACATGCTCGCGCAGATCGTGAGCTCCGCTGAATCCACGGCGCATCCCGTCATCAGGATGGTCGCGGAAGCCAGTCCGAACACAACGCACCGCAGGCCGAACGACTTGTTCTCGAGGAGCTCGTCGAGGAACAGGCAACCATGGTGGGCCAGGGAGACCTCGCCCGGGCGGATCGGATCGCCGCCGACGACGAGACCCGCGGCGCTCACGGTGTGGTGCGGGGCGCGGAAGGGGCGCGCCGCGACGAGGCCCCGGTCCGTTCGCCGAAGGCCTGATCAGCCTCGCCGAGCTCATCGCCAGCGGGCTCCGACTCGCGCGATCCACCCTCGACGCAGCCGATGGCAAGCGCGGCCATCGCCGCCGTGATCGTCAAAAACAAAGGTCTCATTCGCCTCCTCGTTGATGCGGTGCGAATTCGCCTGTAGCGACTCACCTCCCAGGGAGACGGGTCGCACGCCGACGCCACCATAGCGAGCTCGTCTGTAGCGACTCATTTTCTAGGGGGACGGATCGCATGCCGATTCGGCAATATACATGCCAGTTCGAGATGCCCGAAGTGTCGCCTGTACGTCGTCGTGCCGGGGCCAGCGAGGACCCCTTACAGACCGCACACACGGGTTCTTTCAGCCGATGATCCGCTGGCGAGCGAGACGACGACGGCCGCCCGAGGCGACGGATCGACCATCGCGAACTCCCCGGGCCCACCTGCTGAGCCGTCCTCGGCGTCGCCCCGCGCTCGCCTTGGAGCGCTCCCCGGGCGAAGCTATCCACGTGAGCATCGAGAGCATCGAAGATCTGCGCGTGCTGGTGGAGACGGCCCGCCGCGGGACGCTGACGGCGGCGGCGCGGGTCCTGGGCGTCACGCCGGCCGCCGCCAGCGCCATGCTCAAGCGGCTGGAGGCGCAGCTGGGCGAGCGGCTGTTCGAGCGGTCCACGCGCGCGCTGCGCCTGACGCCGGAGGGCCAGATCCTCCTGGACTACGCCTCCCGCGCGCTCGATCTCCTGGAAGAAGGCGAGGCGCAGCTCGCGTCCCAGCGCCGCTCGCTCGTGGGCACGGTCCGCGTGGCCGCGCCGTCGGATCTCGCGCGCAGCGTGCTCTTGCCCTGGCTCGACGAGTTCGTGGCGGCCCATCCGGGCGTGCGCCTGGCCCTGTCCGTGACCGATCGCGTGCAGGACGTGATGCGCGACGTGGTGGACCTGGCCTTGCGTTACGGCGAGCTCAGCGACTCCCGGCTGGTGGCCCGGGCGCTCTCCACGACGCGCCGCGTGCTCTGCGCTTCCCCCGCGTACCTTGCGCGGCGCGAGCCGCCGCGCTCGCCCGACGACCTGGCCCAGCACAACTGCCTGACCTTCCACGTCAACCACAAGCGGCACGTGGCCTGGCGCTTCGAGAAAGACGGCGCATGGACCGAGGTGCGCGTCGACGGCGACCGCGACGCCGACGACGCGGCCATCGCCCACCACTGGGCCCTCGCCGGCGCCGGCCTGCTCTACAAATCCGAGCTGGATCTCGTGCACGATCTGCGCGAGGGCCGCCTTGTGCGCCTGCTGCCCGGCTGGCAGGGGGAGCCCTATCCGCTCAACGCCATCCTGCCGAGCCATCGTTTCGTGCCGGCGCGGGTGCGCGCCCTTGTCGACTTCCTCGCGGCGAAGCTCCGCGACCTCTCGCCTCAGAAGCCCGGTGTGCCCGGCGCCAGGGGCTTGAAGCGATAGACCAGGTAGGGCCGCTCGTTCCTGGCGACTCCGTCGGCCTGGAGCGCGCTCGTGAGGGACAGCTGCGCCGCGCCGGTGTACATGCTGCCGTCGCTGTTGTAGGTGACGCCGTCCGGCCAGACCAGGTCCGGGTCGCTGACCAGGCGCTCGTATTTGCGGGTGCTGGACGGGATGACACCCACGGCGCGCTCGCCGACCTCGGTGAGGTACAGGTTGTCGTCCCGATCGATGGCCAGGCCGCCGTTGAAGGGCTTGTCCGCGTAGGTCTCCACCTTCGCCCCGAGCTGCGCGGCGGTGAGCGACGTGTCCAGGAGGTCGCTCATCCGGATCCGGTACATCTTGTAAGCGTTGAGCGGGGCGAAGTAGAGCCACTCGCTCTTCGTGTCGAGGGCGATGCCGTCCACGCCCACGTACAGGTCGACGGCGCCGCTCGTGGGTCGACCCACGTCCCAGCGGATGGGCTCTTTCAGGGGCATCACGCTGGGATGGCCCTGCAAGAGGCGCCGGCTGCCGCCGGTGGAGAGGTCCACCACCACGAGCGCCGCCTTGTCGCCGGCGCCGCCCGAGCCTTCGCCGATGGCCTCATCGGCGATCACGATCACGTCGTGCTTCAGGTCCACCACGAAGTCGTTGTGCTGCGACTCGGTGAGGGTGGCTTCCGGTGAGATGGGTATGACGCGCTCGAGCTTGTTCTGGTGGGTGTTCCACCCGACGAGCTTGGGCACGAGCCCAGCGGGGCGCCCCGCCGCCTTGTCCGTGGATTTGGCCGAGTCCAGCAGCCAGAGGACGCCGTTCTGGTCCGTATGCAGGCCGAGCACCCAGTCCAGGCAGGCGTTGAAGTCGGATTTCCAGCTGCCGTCGGCGTTCTTGCAGCTTTGCCACGCCGCGCTCGGGTACGGTGTGGTGGACTCCCGGTCTGCGTTGAGCAGCGCCACCTGCACCTCGGGCTCGTAGAACGGGTGAAAGCCGATGATCACCCGGCCGTCCGGCATCTGGGTGATGCCGCCGACGCCGGTCGCGTCGAGCCGAGCGTAGACCTCGAGCGCGGGCTGCGGCGGCCGCGCCGGGATGGCGCCGGCGCCGCACGCCGCCGCGCCCGCGACCAGGGCCGCGCCCGCGGCCAGGGTCAGGCCCGCGCGCTTGAGCTTGAGATGGGCAAACCGATGCATGTCGTCTCCTCGTCGTGGTGGTCCTCCATGCTTGAGGAGCGCGCCCTGCCGGACAAGCGACGGCACGCGGAAACAGTTTCAGCGTTTCGTTGAGGATGGCGCGACCCGCGCGAGAAGGCTCGTGCCCTTTGCGGAGCTGCCCATCGAAGATGGCGACTCGAGATCGCGCGCTAGCGCGCGCCCCGCCGGCCCTTGAGCGAGCGCCCCCCCGCCGGCGCGAGCTCGCGGAGCGCCGCCGACAGCGACGAGAACGTGGCCAGCGCGCCGAGGTCGACGTCGGCGAGGCTCCTCGCGATGTCGGGCCGCACGCCGACCAGATAGACCCGCGCCCCGAGCATGGCGGCGGCGCGGCTGGTCATGCCGAGGGAATGCGCGACCTGGGCGTCCACGAACGGCACGCCCGTGAGATCGAGCAGCACGCGCAGCGCCTCGTGCCGGCTCACCCCCTCGGCCACCTTCTCGAGCACCTGCTGGGCGCGGCCGCCGTCGATCATCCCGATCAGCGGCACGAGCAGCACGCCGGGCAGCAGCGGGATGAGCGCCCAGCCGAGCTCGCGCACCGTCTCCGAGAGCGCGCGCTCGATCGCGTACGCCTTCTGCAGATCGGCGTGCTGCGCCGACAGCGACGCCACCAGCGCGTCGCGCTCCAGGGCCGCGCCGAGCAGCGTCCCCCAGATCGCGACCGTGCCCTCGTCGCCGGTCATCGCGACGATGGTCGGGCCGACGAGCGCCAATATCCCCCAATCGCGCTGGGCAGAGCGGATCGGCAAGAGAAACACCGAATACGTGCCGTCCGTGGCCGAGGGCGGCAGCATCGTCTCCGGCGGGAACGCCTCCAGCCGGCAGCGGCTGCCGTCCGGGGGGACCGGGCCGCCGTCGCGGCTGTACGCGCCGGCGATGACGAGCTCCGCGCGCGCCGCCGGATCGTCCCACAAGGCAAGGCAGCCCCAGACCACCGTGGTCGTCTCGAGCCACGAGAGCGACCGGTATTCCTGCTGGGTGCCGCCGAGCAGGGCGAAGCTCACCTCGTAATTGGTCCTCGCGAGCACCCCGAGCTGGTGGACATTCTGCGTCTCGGCCGCGAGCCGGGCCCGCGCGATCGCGAGGCGCGCGAGCTCCAGGAAATCGTCCACCCGGCGCCTGGCCGCGGCGTCGAGGGGCGCGCGGCGCCGCTCGGGGAGCTGGCCGAGGAGCCGCGCCGTCGCCAGCAGCGCGCCCAGATCGGGCGTGATGTCGACCGCCTGCCGATAAGCGCGCTCGAGCTCGGCGGCCGGCGCCGGCGCGGCGCCGCGGAGCACCGAGAAATACATGTCGACCACCCGCGTGACCGCCGGCCATACGTCGGTCGGCGGAGTGTCGGGCGGGAGCGGCCGGGGCAGGATCAAGAGCTCGACCATCCGCCGGGCGACGGCGTCGGCGGCGTCCTCCTCGGGCGCCTCGTCCCTCGCGTCGAGGAAGTTCTGGATCACATTGCATCCGCACGAGCTCCGCTGGATCAGCGCGTTCGCCGTGCGCACGCCCTCGGCCGGGAAGGTCTCGCCGGCGATCATCGTCAAGATGAGCTCGCACGCGGCGCTCCCCATCATCTCGAACCGCTGGCGCACCGTGCTCAGCGGCGGATCGGCGCTCTGCGCCTCCGCGACGTCGTCGAAGCCGATGATCGCGAAATCCTCGGGGAGGCGGACGCCCGCCGCCTTCAGCGCGGACATCATCCCGAGCGCGTTCTTGTCGGTGCCGAAGACCGCCGCCGTGCACCCGGGCAGCCGCGCGAGGAGCTCGGGCGCGACGGCCCGGCCGCCGCTGTACATGTTGTTATCGCACGGGATGATCAGATCGGGGTCGACGGGGATCCCCGCCTCGACGAGCGCGTCCTTGTAGGCGTCGCGGCGCTCGCGCACGTCGTACGCGGCGAAGTTGCCGACGAACGCGATGCGCCGGTGCCCGTGCTCGATCAGGTGGAGCACCGCGCTCCGGACGCCGCCGTGGTTGTCCGGGAGCACGGCCGGGCAGACGATGTCGGCGGGACGGGCGCCGAGCGTGATGAACGGGACCCCCGCGCGCGCGAGCTCCGCGAGGCCGTCGAACTCGATGATGACGATCCACCCGTCCACCTGCTCCCCCCCGAGCGAGGGCGCCTGGACCTCGGACGGCGTGCCGCGCAGCACCAGCGTGCGATGGCCGCGCCGCTGCGCCGCCTCGTGAATGCCGATCAGGACAGGGCCCCAGAACGCGCCGGAGAGGAAGGGGGCGACGACGCCGATGGTGCGAGGGCTGGCCGCCCCGCGCGGGACGTCGGCCCGGCCCGCCGCCGCGCCGGCGGTTACTCTGGCCTGCCGCGACGCGGTGCCGGGCAGATCGCCCCACTGCTCCGGCAACGGCACTCCACTGCGCTGGCGACCCTGACCCATTTCTGACGGCCTCCTGCTGTCATACCCTGGTCGCCCTCCCCACGAACGGCTGCGGACCCTTCCAGCGTACACGCTGGACCGGGGGCCCGGGCGAGAAGTCTGGCATTCTGCCGCGGAATCCGGAGCGAACCGTCAGGCCGCGGACACGGCCGCCCCACGATTGCCGGGCCGCCGTCGCCCCGCGGCGCGAGGCGCTCCGGCGCCCGCGCGTCGGGCGAGCCGCGCGCCCGGCGAACCGCGGGTGCTATCGTTGTGCGATGCGGTACCGCGACGAACGGGACGCGCTGCGCGGGCGCGTGGACAGCCTCGAGGAGCAGCTCGCGTCGGCCAAAAAGGAGCTCGAGGATCAGCGGGACGAAGGCCGGGCCGCGCGCGTCGAGCAGCTCGAGCGCCAGATGGACGAGGCCCGCCGCGTGCTCGACCAGCTCGGCCGCGAGCTCGACGATTTGCGGGGCCGGCCGAGGCGCTCGCTGATCGTGCCGATCCTGGCGACGATCGCGGGCGTCGGGTTCTGCGCCATGGTCGCGGGCTACGCGATGATGCGGCCGGAGTCTTACGCGATCAACGGCCCGCCGCGGCCGATCGCGGCCCCGCCGCCCGAGCCGGCCCCCGTGTCTCCGCCGCCCGCGCCGCCGCCGCGGGAGCCGGCCGCGCCGGCCCCGGAGAAGCCGCTCGGGACCCGGACCGCGACGTGGAAGGCGACCGTCGCGCGCTCCACGGGGCTCCCCCTCTCCGCCGGCGCGCCGTGCACCGTCGAGGCGAGGCTCACGAGCTCGGGCGACGACCTCCGCGTGCCCGCGCTCGACGTCGTCTGCGGCGGGAGGGCGATCTATCGATCGAGCGATCCGCTCAATGGCATGTCGATGTTCCGCAGCGGCGTTGAGGAGGACCGGGGCGCGGCGCCTGACACCTATGTTTATGCGCTCTCCTACGACGACAAGGGAACGCGCGCGGGGGAGCGGGCCGAGGTGTCGCTCGACAGCCTCGGCCGGACCGGCGCGGTCTGGCGCGACTCGGCGCCCGCCTACCGCGTCGAGCTCACGCTGTCTCCCCAGAGCGCGCCCGTGGGCGGGGAGCCGCTCCTCGACGCCACCGGGAAGGCGCTGCGCCGGTCGGCGCGCGTCGCCGAGGCCACGGGCCCGAGCCCGGTGAAGGCGGGCGCGAAATGCGCGCTGCGCTCCTCGTGGATTCCACGGTCCGACAAGTGCCGCACGCGCATCGAGTGCGGCGGCCGCATGCTCTACGGCGCCGGCACGACCGGCATGTCCGGGTGCGCGGTGGAGGAGGGTCGGGTCGTCCGCGTCCACGACGGGAACACGACCCAGAACGGCGGGGATCCGGCGCTCGATCTCGACGTCGCCGCGGGGCGGGCGACCCTGCGCGACGAGGGGAAGGGCGGCGCGTGGACCGTCGGGATCACGCTCGATCCGAGCGAATAGGCATCTCGGCGGCTCGAATAGGCATCTCGGCGGCTCAAAAGGAGAGCCGCGCCGACAGCCCGGCGATCGCGCCCGTGGCCGCGGGCACGATCCGGAGCTCCACGCCGCCTCGATCCTCGCTGCGATACGTCCGCGGCAGGTTGAGGAACACAAGGACCGCGCCTGCCGCCAGGGTCGCGCCGCCGGCGATGAACAGGCCCGTGGCGACGCGGCTCTCCGTGAGCCCCCGGCTGGTCGTGTCGGTCGTGGTCGGGGCGCAGTTCGACGTGCAGGTCTCTTCGAATCGCTGCTCCGCCGCCTCCAGGTGCTCGTCGGCTTTCCAGCGCAACACCGCGCCCGCCAGCCCGAGGCCCGCGCCGGCCCCGACCACGGCCCACGGCTTCCACGCGGCCCACCGGCGCACCGTGACGATGCCGTCGACGCTCAGCGTGAGCGCGCCCGAGGCCTGCGCCCCGGCGAGCACGACGACGGGCTCGACGAGGGGGAAATACCCCTCCTTCCGCGCGCTGATGACATGCTCTCCGGGCGTCACGAACCGGCGCGCCGAGCCCGGACCGACGAACCACGGCCTCCCGTCGAGCAGCACCGCGGCGCCGGGCTCGTCGCAGCGCACCTCGACGACGGCCAGCTCCCGCTCGACGAGCTCCTTCATCAGCGCGCGCGCCTCTTCATGGTCCTCCGGATCGAGCGACGCCGGCCCCCACCGGAGCGACAGGCGCAGGTTCTCGTAGGCGAGCAGCGGCATCCCCATCATCTTGAGCACCCTGCCCAGATAGAACCGGAGATCCGGGTGCTCCCACAGGGCGAGCGCCTCCTCGTACTTCTTCTTGGCGTCGCCGAGCACCATCCTCCGGTGCAGGTCCCGCCCCTGCATGAAGAGCTCCAGCGCCGCCTGCTTGCGCGCCTCCGGGACGCCCTCGTGCCAGGGGGGCAACGCCGCCTCGGCCTGAGCCCACGCGGGCGCGGCCCGGGACGCGACGATCGCGATCGAGAGCCATGAACAGATCGCGGCGCGCGCGCTCGTCGGCGTCCTCTGCACGGGGGATGGCGCGATGATCCCCCGGGGCGCTCTTTACCTCAAGCGGTCCCGGATGCGCCCGACGGAGCGCTGGATCAGCTGCTCCAGCTCCTCCTTGCTGCGCCGCTCGTCGTCTGCGGCTTGCTTGGCCTTCCGCGCCTCGACGCCGGCCCTGGCCCGCTCGTCATCGGCCTGGGCCTCGGCGCGCCGCGCCTCGGCCTCGGACGTCCGCGCCTCGTCGCGCGCCGTCCGCGCCTCGCCGGCCGCGGCGCGCGCCCGCTCGGCCTCGGCCTCGGCCCTGTCCCTGGCCTCCTCGGCCTCCTTCTGCAGCAGCTCCGCCCGCTTCCGCTGCTCTTCCGTGCTCATCCTCGCCTGCTCGGCGGCCTGCCGGGACGCCGTCTCTCTCGCGAGCGCCTCCTCGAGGCTGTCCTCGGTCCGGCGGATGTCCGCGAGCTGCGCGCTGATGACCCGGTTCTGGCGGACCACCGTGACGATGCCCGCGGTGGCCCCGACGACCAGGAGGGCCAGGCTCGCGATGGTCCCGACGATGAGGTTGCGCTTCCTGCGCTGCGCCTGGCCGGCCAGCCCGATCACGGCGTCGAGGTAGCGCTGCTCGCGCTCGGGCAGCCGTCGCTCGGAGCGCTCGCGGAAGCGGCGCGCCTCCTCGGCGAGCTTGCCGCGCCACAGGAGGTCGTCGGCGCCGCCGCTCGACGCCCAGTGCCGGGCCGCGGCGCGCAGCTTGCCCAGGAACACGGCGTCTTCCTGGTTCTCGTCGAGCCAGCGCAGCAACGTCGGCCAGCGCGCGATCAGCGACTCGTGCACGATCTCCACCTTGCTGCCGGCGTCGTCGCGCCCGGTCTCGATGGCGAGGAGCCGCGCGTCGGCCAGCAGGTGGACGACGCTCTCGAGCTCGTCGGGATCGCCGTCTCCGGGCAGCTCGCGGAGCTCTTCCAGGCTGGCGATGGCCCGCGTGCGCTCGGGCGTGACCAGGCGCTCGAGGATGGCGCGGCAGAGCTTCGCCTGGCGGCCGCCGAGCCCGGCCAGCACCGCGTCGGCGTGGCTCGCCAGCGTGCCGGCCACGCCGCCGATCGCCTCGTAGCTCGCCCGCGTCAGGAGCCGCCGATCGCGGTCGCGCATGTCCCACAGCCTGGCCGCGGTGAACTGCAGGAGGGGGAGCGCGCCGTGGGTCGTCTCCAGCGCATCGAGGATGCCGTCGACCATCGCCGGGTCCTCGATCTCGTACCGCGCCGCCTGGATCGGCTTCACGAGCGCGTCGCGCAGCCCCTCCCGGCCGATGGGCGAGAGGAACACGAGCCCGCGGGTCACCCCCGCCATGAAGCGCCGGTCCTCGGCGACGCGCTCGATGAAGTCCGACCGGGTGGAGAGGATGACGCGCAGGGGCGAGGAGGCGTCGTCGGCGACGCCCTCGAGGCACGAGAAGAAGGCGGCGCGATCGCGCGCGTCGCACGAGAGCGTGTAGAGCTCCTCGAACTGATCGACGAACAGCACGACGCGGCGCTGGTGGCGGGCGGACCACGCGCGCAGCGCGGCGCCGAGGTAGCCGGGCTCGGCGCGCAGCCGCTCGATCCGCTGGCCGCGCGCGGAGTCGCGGGCGAGCTCCGCGGGCGCGTCGTCCTCGGTCTTGGCCTCGGTCTCCTCGCGGAGGGCTGGATGGCCGAGCAGATCGGCGAGCGCCGCCATGGGCTCGCGGCCCGGCCGCATCACGAGCGACGCCCACCCGGCCCCGGAGCGCTTGAGCGCCGGGATGATCCCCGCCCGCACCAGCGAGGATTTCCCCACGCCCGAGGCGCCGACGACGGCGAGGAGCGGCTGGCTCTTCAGGCGCGCGACCATGCCGGCGATGTCGTCTTCGCGGCCGAAGAAGCGATCGGCGTCGACCTCCTGGAAGGCCGACAGGCCGGCGAAGGGGCTCTCGGCGGCGCCGAGGACGATCTCGCGACGTCCGGGCAGGAGCGGCGTGAGCTCGGCGAGGAGCTGCTGGGCCGAGGCGAAGCGCTCGGATCGCTGCCGGCGCAGGCACCGCTCGATGATCGGGCCGAGCGGGCCGAGGTCGCCCCGCGCCCCGCCGAGCGCCCGGACCGGCGCGTCGAGCGCGGCGGGACGCGCGGAGCCGGGCGCCCCCGCCTCCTCGAACGGGTGCGCGCCGGTCACGAGCTCGTGGAGCATGATCCCGACGGCCCAGATGTCCGTGGCGTGGTCGATCTCCTCGCCGGCCCGCTGCTCGGGGGACATATAGGCGAGCGTGCCCATGACCGCGCCGTCGCGCGTCAGGGGGAGCGCGCCCGTGAGCTCGGTCGGGCCGGGAGGAGCGTGCTCGTCGCGCGCGGCAGCGGCACGGCCATCGAGCAGCTTGGCGATGCCGAAGTCGAGCACCTTGATGGCGCCCGACGCCTCCAGCATGATGTTTTCCGGCTTGAGATCGCGGTGGACGATGCCGAGCTTGTGGGCGCACGCGAGGGCGCGCACGACGGGCACCATCATCTCCACCGCCGCGCTCGTCGAGAGCGGGGTGGCGGCAGCGCCTCTCGCCGCGCCAGCCGGCCTGCGCTGCATCATCCACGCGCGGAGGCTCTGGCCCTCGATGTATTCGAGCACCATGTAGGGGTATCCGTCGTGCTCGTTGACATCGTAGATGGTCACGATGTTCTCGTGCTTGCAGAGCGCGGTGGCGCGGGCCTCGACCAGGAATCGGTCGAGCCGGGAGCCGGTCAGCGTGGTGACGAGCTTGATGGCCACCAGGCGGCCGAGCCGGACGTCACGAGCCAGGAAGACCGTGCCCATGCCCCCGCGGCCGAGCTCGCGGATGAGCTCGTAATGGCCGAGGAACGCCCCGGCGGCGACGGGCGGCTCCTGCGGCGCCCGCCGCGAAGGGGCGCTCGTCGCGGCGGCGCGCTCGTCGGTCGGCGCATCGTCGGCGGCCGGCGCCGTGTGCGGCGGCGCCTCGGTGATCAGGGTCGTCGATAGGCCGACTCCCTGTCTCGCCTGTGGACGCCCCCTCCGGCCCGGCGGCGGGGTGACCGCCTCCTCGTCGTCGGAACAGCTGCCGCGGGCGTCGATCACGGGCACGGAGGATATTCCGCTCGCCGGGCTCATGACAATGTCGCTGCGCGCGCCTCACAGGTGCAGGGCTGCGGGCCGGGAGCGTGGCCATCGCGGAAGCGATGGATCGGCCGCGGCGATGCCGGGAGCGTTGGGGGATGCTCCAGGGCGTCCATCGCTGAACGAAGCCGGCCGAGGCAGCGCCGCCGCCCTCGGCTCAAGGGTCGAGCGCCGTTCGGCCGAGCTGATTGATGCGGCCATCCGAGCTGACGAAAAACACATGGCTGGAGGTGCCCCATACAGCCACCGTGCCCACGGGGTCCCAACGCATGGGCAGCCAGGATACCCCGTCGAAGTGCAACACGGTCCCCAGAGACCCGACGGCGAAGACGTCGCTCGGGCCGCTCCCCCAGACGTCCTGAAGATGCGCGTCGGCTGGCAAAGTCATCCGCGTCCAGGAGCTGCCGTCGAAGTGCAGCACGGTGCCCACGTCCCCGACGGCGAAGACGTCGCTCGGACCGCTCCCCCATACCTCCCGAAGATACGCATGAACCGGCGAAGCCATCTGCGTCCAGGAGCTGCCGTCGAAGTGCAGCACGGTGCCCACGTCCCCGACGGCGAAGACGTCGCTCGGGCCGCTCCCCCACACGCCGGAAAGACTCACATCGGTCGGCGTAGGCATCCGTGTCCAGGAGCTGCCGTCGAAGTGCAGCACGGTCCCCAGGGCCCCGACGGCGAAGACGTCGCTCGGGCCGCTCCCCCACACGCCGAAGAGGGGCACATCTCTCCACGATGCCGCCAATGTCCAGGAGCTGCCGTCGTAATGCGCGATGCCCGTATCTCCGTGAACGACGCCCGTGTCTCCGACGACGAAGACGTCGTTCGGGCCGCTGCCCCACACGTCGAAGAGACGCCCGCCCAGCGGGTCATTCATGGATGTCCAGGAGCTGCCGTCATAATGCACGATGCTCGTGCCCCCGACGGCGAAGACGTCGCTCGGACCGCTGCCCCACACGCTGGTAAAAGAGTCCAAGAGCGCGGCCTGGTGAAGCGACACGGTCGCGCTCACGCCGTCGAAATGCAGCACTATGCCCTCGAGGCCCGAATACCCGACGGCGAAGACGTCGCTCGGGCCGCTGCCCCACACGCCGATGACGGACCCACCGACCGGCGACGACATCCGCGTCCAGGAGTTGCCGTCATAATGCGCCAAGGAGCCGTTGGATCCGACGGCGAAGACGTCGTTCGGGCCGCTGCCCCAAACGCTGAAAAGATCCGTACCGATCGCGGAGGCCATCCGCGTCCAGGAGCTGCCGTCATAGTGCAACACGACGCCGAACCTCCCGACGGCGAAGACGTCGCTCGGACCGCTGCCCCACACGCCGTTGAGGACCACCTTGTCGATGAACGGCGTGGCCATCCGCGTCCAGGAGCTACCGTCATAGTGCAGCACGGCGCCGCCGCCCCCGACGGCGAAGACGTCGCTCGGACCGCTGCCCCACACGCCGTTGGGACTCCCATTGTACGGCGAGTCCATCCGCGTCCAGGAGCTGCCGTCATAGTGCGCCAAGACGCCCTCGAACCCGACGGCGAAGACGTCGTTCGGACCGCTGCCCCACACGCCGGAGAGCATCGCGTCGACCGGAAAATCCATCGATGTCCAGGAGCTGCCGTCATAGTGCAGCACGGCGCCGGAATCCCCGACGGCGAAGACGTCGTCGGGCCCGCTGCCCCACACGGCCGTCAGGTGGTTCTTGGTCGGCAAGTCCATCCGTGTCCAGGATTTGCCATCGTAATGGAGCATGGTGCCGGAATTCCCGACGACGAAGACGTCGTCGGGCCCGCTGCCCCACGCGTCGCGGAGGGGCGCCGCGGCGAGCGGATGCATCGAGCGCCACCCGAAGTTGCCGCAGTCCTCGACGTCCAGCGAGTCGCACGCGCGAGAACAGGCGGGGCGGCCGAAGTCATACTGGAGATCCACGCAGGAGACGGCCGCGAGAGCGGCGGGATCACACATCTCCTCCTTCGCGATCTCGCCGTCGCCGCAATGAAGCCGGCAGTCCAGGCGGCACAACCCGCCCGCGGACGCGTTCTGGCGATTGCCGCATACCGGCTCCCGGGGCGCAGCGGCATCGACGCCGCAGTCACACTCCTCGCCGGGATCGAGGACCGCGTTGCCGCAGACCTCCCGCCGGCAGCTCGCGCCGCACCCGTCGCCCGTCACGACACCGCCGTCGTCGCAGTCCTCGCCGGGATCGAGGATCGCGTTGCCGCAGACCTCCCACCGGCAGCTCGCGCCGCACCCGTCGCCCGTCGCGACACCGCCGTCGTCGCACTCCTCACCGCCCTCCTTGATCCCATTGCCGCAGACGTTCAGCGGCGTATCGGGCGGGACGCACCGCGGGCCGTCGCTCGGGGTCACGCACATGTAGGCCGCCAGGCAGTAGCCGTCGCCGCAGGGGGTGGACACGTCGCCCGCACACGCGACCGCGAGCGCCGCGAGGAGGAGGCTCCACATCCAAAAGAGACGTTGGTTCATGGCTCGGCCCCTCCTGTCGCCATGCCTCCCCCAGACCGGAGCCAGGCTCCGCTCGGTGGACGCCGGATGCCCGGACGCGCCGCAGGCATGCGAGGCCACATTGGACTCAGCCATGCGTGCACCCCAGTGGTCAACGCTCGTACCGCCATCACAAGAAGCTCCTTCGAGGGCCGACGAGCCCTCGCTGGCGCGTCGCTAAGGACGACCCACGCCTCCCGGGCCCCGGCGAGGTCGATGGCAATCCGTGTGCCATGAGCGCCCGCCTGGAGGCGAGCCTCCGATGGCCGCGTTTTGCGCGCGGCACGCCCCGTGTTGGCACGCGGGCACGGGCACGGCGGGCACGGCACACCGGCCGGGCACAAGGGAGCCTGCGCCGCCGCGTCGTCGGACGAACCGCAGCGCTGAGGTTCGCCAGCGCCACGGCGGGTGCCCCTGCACCGGACGAGAGACCCGCGTTACACTCCGCGGGGACGTGGTGCCCCCTGCACGGAACACGACCCTCGACGACGCGCCCGGCCTCCCCTCCGAGCGCCTCGGCTCGAAGGAGCCACAACCCGGGCTGTTGCTCATCTTCTCGGCGGACAGCCCGCGCTGCGACGTGCTCCCGCTGGAGGACGGCGAGATCGAGCTCGGGCGGTGCGAGGTCGCGGGCGTGCACCTGGACGACCAGCGGATGTCGCGAAGGCACGCGCGCGTGCGCTGGCTCGGCGGCACGTGGCAGGTCGAGGACCTCGACAGCCGGAACGGCACCTGGCTCGACGGCGTCCCGCTGACCGGCGCGCGCGCCGGCGCCGACTTCCGGATCGTGCGCACGGGCTGGTCGGTGTTCCTGCTCCTGGCCGATGTCGAGCCGTTCCGCGCGGGGGTCTCGCGCGCCGGCGGCACGATCCGCGGGGCGACCCTCGCCCGCACATGGGACGCGATCGACCGGGCGGCGCGCCTCGGGACGACGCTGCACATCGCGGGCGAGAGCGGAACGGGCAAGGAGCACGCGGCCCGGGCGTTCCACGCCCTCGGCCGGCGGCGCGACGGGCCGTTCGTCCCCGTGAACTGCGCGGCCATCCCCGCGGGGCTGGCCGAGCGGCTGCTCTTCGGCGCCCGCAAGGGGGCGTACTCGGGCGCCGCGTCGGACGCCGACGGCTACCTGCAGGCGGCGCACGGCGGCGTGCTCTTCCTCGACGAGGTGGCCGAGCTCGACCTCGGCGTGCAGGCGAAGCTCCTGAGGGCCCTGGAGGCGAAGGAGGTGCTCCCGCTCGGGGCGTCACGGCCCGCGCAGGTGGATTTCGCGCTGGTCTCGGCGACCCACAAGGACCTGCGGGCGCAGATGGCCGCCGGGATGCTGCGCGACGATCTCTACTTCCGCATCGGGCGGCCCTCGGTCCGCATCCCGCGGCTCCGCGAGCGACCGGAGGACATCCCGTGGCTCGTCGACGCGGCCCTGCGAGACGCGGCGGCGGCCGGCGCGCGCGCCGGGATGAGCGCGCCCCCTCGGGCGCATGCGTCGCTGATCGAGGCGTGCCTCCTGCGGGCGTGGCCAGGAAACGTTCGAGAGCTCACCGCCGAGATCCGGGCAGCGGCGCAGGAGGCGCACCTCGCGGGCAGCTCGGTGGTCCACGAGCGGCACCTCTCCCCGTCGGCGGGGCAGCTGGCCGTCCGCGGGACGCCGCCGGTCGTGTCCGGCGGCGCCACGGGCAGGGCGGCGAAGGACGCCGAGCGGGCGCCGCAGCCGGCGGCGGGGGAGCGGCCCTCGCGGCGGGCAGCGTCCTGGCCCGCCGAGGAGGAGATCGAGGCGGCGCTGCGCCGTGAGCAGGGCAATGTGACGCGCGCGGCCCGGGCGCTCGGCCTGCACAGGAACCAGCTCCGCCGCTGGCTCGCGCAACGCGCGGCGGGCGGGGGCGAGGACGCCGAGGGGTGAGCTCACCTCGGGGCGGCGGAGAGAGCGCGCCCGGCGCCGGCGCGGCGCGTTCCCTGCGGTGACGTCTACCGGAGATCGCGCTCCGATATCCCCTGGCAGCACATTCAAGAAGCTCGCGTATTCCCACCAGGCGGCCGGCTCGCCCATCGTCGCGCAGGCGGAAGACCGCGACAACGGGCATCTTCGCGTGCCTAATAGGGCTTGGGGATATGGTCGGCCATCGCCGCCGACGTGATCCGCGCAGCGCGGACCGCCGCGAGCCAGTGCGCCTGGGCCGGGTCGCCGTCCCACGGCGGCGCCTCCCGCCAGCGCGCGTCCCAGAACTCGCGCGCGGCCGCCTCGGCCGTCGCGAGCTCGCTCTCGCCCTCGGGCGCGTCCTCGACGCGATCTGCAACGAATCGCCACGGTTCCGAGTCGCGGTGGCACTGCTTCGACCAAGGGGGCGCAGGCTCCCCGTCGAGGATTCCGTCGCTGCTCCCGAGATAGGCCTCGTAGGCGCTCTGCGCCACCGCGTCGCGCCGGCGGACGGTGACCCAGTACGCACACGTCTCGCGGTACGCCTCGGCCCAGGCGCGGTCCTCCTCGGGAACGTCCTCTCGCCAGGCGCTGGCATAGAGCTCGTGCAGGGCCTGTCTGATTTTCGTGCTCTCCTCCACACCCTTGCTGTCGTGCCACTGCACCAGGAGGGTTCGATTGCGCTCTGCGCTCGGTCCAGGACGGTCCAAGCTGTTCAACGTGCCGCGCCAAAAATAGGGCGGGTCCACCAGCCGAGGGATGTTCCTCTTCGTGGAGAAGGGTCTCTCGCTTCGTCCCAGCCGGAAGCCCCGCTGGAAGGCGCGGAGCGCCTCGGGGCCGTGGCCCTGGGCCACATCCTCGGCCGTCAGCAGCTTCCAGAGATAGGTCCTGTCCAGGCGCGCGAGCGCCTCGGCCTCCGTGGTGGGCTTTCGCTCGAGCATCCTATAGCCGGCAACGAACGCGCGCTTCACGGCGGCGATCAGCATCGGCCACGGCGGGGCGGCTCTGCCGTCAACCCAGCGGTTGAACTCTTTCCGGTGCGCCTCGGCCCACGCGCGATCCTCCTCCTCTGACAGATCGTCTCGCCATGCCGCGCCGCACACCTTGCCCAGTTCCTGGAGGGCGGACTTCCATTCTCGTGGATCCTTGGTCATGAACATGACCGACCCACTGCCCGCCTCGTGCACGACGAGATGATGTTTCACGGTTGATCCCCGCCAGGAGGGTCCGTGGGCTCTCCGCCCGTAGGAAACGAGTCGGACGGTCTGGGAGGGCATCCCCAGCCCGGCCCTGCGCCGAGCGGGCAGAGAAGCGGCGCGAACCGAGGAAGAACCCATCCCGGAGGCGGCCCGGGGAGGGTGATCAAGGCTTCGATCAGGTCATCTGGCGTGATCGCGTCTGGATCGACCATCTTCGGATCCACCTTCTCGGGCTCGTATCGAAAATCCCACACGTACTTGCACTCGATGTCGGTGTACGCGGGCAGCAACTTCTCGATCTCCTTCTTCGCGTCAGGGACGACCCACGACGCAAATTCTTCGGCGCAAAATAGATATGTCGAGTTGGCCTTTTTGACGAGGCAGTTGACCACATCCTCGACGCTCAAGAACTTATTTGGGCGGTCGTACCAGCCGCTCCATAGCCCGCCCTCGTTGTCGCGGCACTGTACTTTGCCCACCTCGTCGTTGGGGTCCTTGCCCGCCAACCATCTCTGTGCCCTCCACTTCATGTACCATCTCTTGTACTCGTTTGCCTCTGAGGACGGCATCGACGCGATCTGACGTCTCAGTTCCTCGCGATCTTCGGGGTCCACGATCGAGCAGCCAACGACGAGCGGAACGAGCGCGGCGACGCACAGACGTCTCATACGCCTCCCTCCTGCACGTGACGCACGCTACAGCGCGCCGCGTCGCCCGACAAGACGTCCCGCGGGCCGTGGAGCACGACCGACAAGGCATCCCGTCTGCATAGCGCCCGCAACGTCGAGCGTCGTGGTCCCCTCTCCTGCGGCGGCGACGGCAATCACCAGGCTCAGCGACGAGCCGTTGCACACCACCACCAACAACCTTTTTCTGCGGGGACGAAACCGACCCAGGCGTGCTTGTATGTTGCAGACGTCCGCTGTCGCGCGCCGCCGCCCTACCCCCCGAGCACCTCGGCGTAGAGCGCCTCGTACGCCCGCACCATCTGGTCCAGCCCGAACCGCTCGATCACCCGCGCCCGCCCGCGCTCCCCCATCGCGGCCCGGTCCTCCCGCGCCGCGACCGCCTCCAGCGCGGCCGCCAGCGGCTCCGGCGCCCCCGGCGACACGAGCAGCCCCGTCGACCCCTCCTCGATGATCTCCGGGTTGCCCCCCACCCGCGTCGCCACGATCGGCAGCCCCGCCGCCGCCGCCTCGATCAGCGTCAGCGAGATCCCCTCGGTCAGCGACGCGAGCGCGAACACGTCGAACGCCGGCAAGAGCTCCGCCACGTCGCCGCGCGTCCCCGTGAACGTCACCGCCCCGCCGAGCCCGAGCCGCGCCGCCTGCTCCTCGAGCGCCGGCCGCAGCGGGCCGTCGCCGATCAGCGTGAGGTGCGCGTCCGGCCGCACCTCCCTGAGCCGCGCGAACGCCGCGAGCAGCGTCGCGTGGTCCTTCTCGGGCGACAGCCGCGCCACGCACCCCACGTGGTAGCCCGACGCCGGCACCCCGAGCCGCGCCCGCGCCGCGCCCGCGTCGCCCGGCCGGAACACGTCCGTGTCCACCCCGTTCAGGATCGTCACCACCCTGGCCGGATCGACCCGCTCCACCTCGAGCGCCACCGCGCGGGCGTCGTCGCTCACCGCGACCACCCGGTCCGTGAGCGCCGCGGCCAGCCGGTTGACCAGCACCTTCCGCTTCTGCTTCGGGTAGTTGCGCCCGTGCTTCGTGTGGATGACGCACGGCCCCCCGCCCCGCCCCGGCAGGCTCGCGGCCCGCGCGAGGCCCGCCGCCAGCGCGCCGTAGAGGTGCGGCCCCGGGTTGTGCGTGTGCACGAGCCGGATCCCCTCGCGCCGCAGCCACGCCGACAGCCGCACCGGCAGCCCCGGGTCGAGCCCGGGCCGCCGCGGCAGCACCACGAGCGGCACGCCGAGCCGCGCGAGCTCCTCGGCCAGCGCGCCGGGCTCCTCCAGCGCGCACACGATCGGCGCGAACCGGTCGCGCGCCGTCCGCTCGAGCAGCCGCAGCACCACCCGCTCGAGCCCGCCGACGTTGAGCGAAAGGACGACGTGCGCGACCTTCGCGGGCTGGCCCGGCGCGGCGCGCGGCCCCTCGCCGCCCGCCGGCCGGACCTCGGGGGCACCGGTCACGCCGCGGCCTCGCGCCCGAACTCGATCGGCACCTCGGACACCGTGAAGCGGAACTTCCCGCCCGAGGTGACCGGGATCTCGTCGACGAGCTCCACCCGGATGTCCGCCCGCTCGCCGAGGAACCGGCGCAGATCGCGCTCGATCGCCTGCGACGTCTCCGCCTGGTAGCCCGCGCCGGGGACGATCCGGATCGTGATCGCCCGCGACTTGTCCTGGTGGACCTGGTACCGCTCCACCGTCGGGTTGTCCTTGAAGAAGTAGGGGAAGAACACGGCCGAGAGGAGCTGGCCGTTCGGCCCGACGATCATGTCGAGCACCCGCCCCTCGACCGAGGCGAGCAGCGGCAGCCCGCGTCCGCACGAGCAGGACTTGTCGGCCGCGATCACCACGTCCTCGTTCTTGTAGCGGATGAGCGGCATCGACCGGCACAGGAGGTCGGTCAGGATCACCTCGCCCGGCTCCCCGGGCCGCGCGAGCCGGTCGCCGCACTGGACCTCGACGAAGATGTTCTCGATGTTGAGGTGCTTGCCCTCGCGGCGCTCGCACTCCGCGCCGATGAGCATCATCTCCCTGCAGCCGTAGCGATCGTAGACCGGCGCCTGGAACGCCTTCTCGATGACCTCGCGCTGGTGGGGGAAGAGCCGCTCCGCCGTCGCGATGATCCCCTTCGGCGTCGGCAGCCTGCACCCCGCCTCGAGCGCGTAGCGCGCCGTGTAGTAGAGCGGGCTCGTGTACCCGACGACGAGGTTCGGCTGGTAGCGGAGGATCTCGTCCACCACCCCCGCGAGCCGCGCCTCCGACAGGTTCCACGCGCTGACGGTCTTCTTCCGGATGAACGCCTCGTGCAGCGTGCGCTTCACCTTCTTCCACCGGGGCTCGTGGGTCGGTATGCCCCAGATGTAGAGCTCCTTGTCCCCGATGCGGCCGCCGGCCCACGCGTCAGCGCGCAGGGCGGCGGCCTGACGACACTCGTACGTGGTGTGATCGTAGAAGAACCGCGCCGGCTCCCCGGTCGATCCGCCCGTGCCGCTCCTGAAGAGCTTGCCGTTCCAGCCGTCCGCGATGAGCTCGTCGCCGTGCGCGCGGAGATCGGCCTTGGTCAGGACGGGGAAGCGCACGAGATCCTCGGGCGCGTGCACGTCCTTCACCCGCACGCCGTATTCGGCGAAGCGGCGTCGGTAGAAGGGCACGTTCTGCTCGGCGAAGCGGAGGGTCGCCAGCATCTTTCGCCAGTTGAGCTCGCGAAGCTCGCTCTCCGGCCGCCACTGGGACCGCTTCAGCTCCTCGAGATACGTCAGCGTCGCCCTCCTTCGGAGTTTCGTCTCGTAAACAGGAAAGAGCACGTTCCGAAAGAGTGTTGAATACATATCCGCTGTCGGACGATTGTTTCGGAGCTCCGACAAACAGTCAAGCTGCCATGGCCGCCGCGCCGCGCGCGTTTCGTGCGCGCCCGCGGACGGGAACCGAGGTGTCGTCGATGGACTTCCGATCACGGCTGTTCCAGCGCCGGCAAAAGCAGACGCCCGCTACGGCGGCGCTCCGTCCAACGCTGCGCGGCCGGCCAGCGCTGCGCGGCCGGCCAGCGCTGCGCGGCCCGGCCAACGCCGCGCCGCGGCCGGGCGAACGGCCTCGTCGCGGTTCGACGCGGCGCGCGGCGCCCGGCCCGCGACTCGGCGCCTCATTGCAGGGTCGGCTCCGCCTCCTGCTGCCAGAGCGCCGCCAGCGCGAACGTCTTGGCGTTCTCCGGCACCGCCTGGCAGAAGCTCTGCCGCCGCGCCGGGTCGCGGATCCACTGCGCCCGCGCGACGAGCCGCTGCATCGCCACCGCGATCGCCTCGCGCGCCGCGTCGTGGTGGCCGGCGGCCCGGAGCGACTCGGCGTACACGAGCCGGATCTGCGCCTCGCCCTCCTCGGTCCCGCCGACCGACACGAGCAGCCCGAGCCCGCGCCGCGCCGCCTCGAGCGCCTCGTGGGCGCGGCCCTGCTCGAGCAGCACCCGCGCGCGCACCGCGAGCGCCAGCGCCTGGAGCGTCGGCACGTGCGCCAGCATCGCCACGGCCGCGCCCGCCTCGTTGTCCGCCGCCCCCAGGCTGCCGAGCCGGGTCAGGATCGCCGCCAGGTAGGCGCGCGACCGCGCCTCCTGCCGCCGGTTCGCCTGCGCCGCGAACGCCTCCACCGCCTCGGCCGTGACCGCGCGCGCCGCGCCGAGATCGCCCTGCTGGATCCAGAGCAGCCCCAGGTTCTGCTTCGCGAACGCCGCCACGTTGTAGAGCCCCATCCGCTCCGCCTCGGCGAGCGCGTCGCGCAGCTCCGCCTCGGCGCGGCCGTACGCCCCGAGCTGCACGAGGCAGTGCGCCGCGTTCACCCGGCTCAGGCACGCGTTCCGGATGTCGCCCGTCTGGAGGTACGCCGGGATGCTCTGCTCGGTCCACTCCAGCGACGCCGCCGGGTCGCCGTAGCAGAGCGCCTGCGACGCGCGCAGCGCGTGGAGGCGCGCCGCCACCGCCGCGTCGCGCTCGGCGAGCGGCATCGCCACCCGCGCGAGCTCCTGCACGATCTCCTCGGCGGCGGCGTACTGGCCGCCGTGCAGGAGCGACCCGGCGATGCGCGCCAGCGCGCTCACCGAGGCGCCGGTCGCCTCGTCGAGCAGCTCCGGCGGCCCGCCGCGCTCGCCGCTCGGCCGCCCGCCCCGGAGCTCGTCGACGAGGTCCGCGAGCCGCTCGCCCATGCCGAGGCGCACGCGCATCGACGCCGCCTCCGCGGCCGCCGCGTACCAGAGCGCGCTCTTCCTCGGGAAGCCGTTCATCGCCATCACGGCGCACCGCTCGGCCTCGGCGGCCTCGCCGAGCCACTTGTGGGCCTCGGCCTGGACGAGGCGCAGCGCCGCGAAGAGCTCGCCGTCCACGTCGGCGCTCGCGGCGCCCTGCTCGGCGCGCTGGATGGCGGCGCGGAAGTCGTTCGCCCCGAGCGCCTGCTCCGCCGCGCGCCGGAACCAGATGACCGCCCGCTCGGCGTCGCCGCCGCGCTCGAAGTGGTCGGCGAGGAGCGCCGCGTCGCGCTCGCCCGCGGCCTCCAGCCACTCGCCGGCGAGCAGGTGGCCGAGCGCGCGGTCCGCGTCGGTCAGCGTCGCGTAGGCCGCCTCGCGCACGAGCGCGTGCCGGAACGCGTACTCGTCGTGGCCCCGGAACTTCCCCTCCCCGCGGCGCGCGATGAGCTCGCGATCGACCAGCACCGCGAGCCACCCGTCGACCTGCGGCGCCCGGCGCTCGCCGCCGAGCAGCGCCATCAGCCCGCCGCGCCAGAACTTCTGGCCGAAGACGCTCGCGGCCCGGAGCACGCGCCGCGCCTCGCCGTCGAGCGACTCCAGGCGGGCCTGCACCATGGAGAGCACGGTCTCGGGCAGCGCCTCGGTGCGCCCCGAGGCGGCGGCGCGGATGAGCTCTTCCAGGTAGAACGCGTTGCCCCCGGCGCGCTCGCACAGCCGCGCGCAGAGGTCGGGCGTCACCGCGTCGCCGAGCACCTCGCGCACGAGCCGCTCGCTCCCCCGGCGCCCGATCTCGCGCAGCCGGATCTCCTGCACGCCGCGCGAGACCCACACCTTCGGGAAGACGGCCTCGACCTCGGGCCGCGCGAGCGCGAGCACCATGAGCGGCTGGTCCCGGAGCGCGAGCGCCGCGTCGATGAGCTTGACCGTGGGCACGTCGCCCCACTGGAGGTCCTCCAGCACGAGGAGCACCGGCTCGTCGCGGCACTCGGCGAGCACGAAGTCCTCCCAGGCGCGGCGGATCTGGTCGCCCATGAGCATCGGGTCGCTCCGCGCGGCGCGCAGCTCGACCCGGCCCTCGTCGGGGAAGTGGATCCGCGCCACCTCGCCGAGGAACTCGGTCACGCGGGCGAGGTCGCCGCCCGAGAGGGTGCGGCCCACGCGGGCGCGGAGGCGCTGCTCGCGGACCTCCTGCGGCTCGCCGCCGGACAGCCCGGCCTCGCGGCGGAGCATCTGGCGCAGCATCCCGAACGGCGAGCCGGCGCTCATCGGGTCGGCGTGGCCGAGCCAGACCTGCACGCGCTGCTCGCGCTCCTCGACGCGGCGGAGGAACTCGTAGCGCAGCCGGCTCTTGCCGAGGCCCGCGGGCGCGGTGATGAGCACGGCGCGCGCGGTCGGCTCGGCGAGGCACTCGTCGAGCACGGCGTCGAGGATGGCGAGCTCGTGGTCGCGCCCCACGAACGGCGTGGTCCGGCCGAGGAGGGTGCGCGCCGCCTCGACGAGGTCGCGCTCGGCGCGGAGCACGAGGCCGGTCGCGTCGCCGCCGACGTCGAAGCGGGCGTCGAGCAGGCCGGCCATCACCTCGTCGAGGCGGACGGAGCCGCCGTCGGCGCGGTCGAGCAGGCGCACGGCGCGGTCGATGGTCGGGCCCATCGGGAGGCGGTCGTCGGCGGAGCCGCGGCCGGCGACGAGGGCCATCTGCACGCCGGGCAGGAGGTCGCGCACCTCGAGGGCGCACCGGGCCGCGCGCGCCGCCTGGTCGGTGATGAGGCCGCGCCCCTCGAGGGTGATGAGCAGGAGCCCGTCGGCCAGCGTCTGGAGGGTCCCGCCGAAGCGGGTGGCCACGCGCTTCACCTCGTCTTCCGAGACGGTGCGCGCGAGGGGCATGGTCATCGGGAGGGTCATCGGCATGGTGGGCCCTTGCCAGGCCGGCGCTTCCGGCTGACCCACCCGGGCGAGCATCAGGCAGACGGTCCGCCGCTCGCCGGTCGTGAGCGCGCTCGCGCGCCGGCTCACGGGCGCCGGGGGGGTGCTCTTGATCTCGCCGACGCGGAGCAGCTCGAGGGCGACGGCGGCGCCGTTCGCGGGCCGCTGGGCCGGGTCCTTGGCGAGCATGTGCGCGACGGCGGCGTCGATGCTCTCGGGGATGTCGGCGCGCAGGTCGCGGAGGCGGGGCGCCTCGTCGAGCACGACGCGGAGGAGGGCGGTGTGGATGTCGTCACCGACGAACGGCGGGCGACCGGTGAGGCAGTGGAACAGGACGCAGCCGAGGGCGAACACGTCGGCCGGGGTCCCGACGGCGCGCTCGCCGCGCGCCTGCTCGGGGGCCATGTAGAACGGCGTGCCCATGACGACGCCGGTCATGGTGAGGGGCGCGAGCGAGGTGAGGCGCGCGATGCCGAAGTCGAGGAGCTTGACGTGCTCGACCGCCTTGTCGACGAGGTAGAGGTTGCTCGGCTTGAGGTCGCGGTGGACGACGTTGTTGCGGTGGGCCTCGGCGAGCGCCTCGGCGACGCGGAGGCCGAGCGTGACGCTCTCGGCGACGGTGAGCCCGCGGCGGCGGAGCCGGTCGGCGAGGCTCTCGCCCTCGAGCCACTCCAGGGCGAGCCACGGCTCGCCGCTCTCGGTGGCGCCCTGGGCGATGTACCGGACGATGCCCGGGTGCCTGAGCTCGGCGAGGACCTGCGCCTCGCGGGCGAAGCGCTCGCTGTGCTCGAGGCCGCGGCCGGACATGACCTTGAGGGCGGCGGTCTCGCCGGTGTGCCGGTCGAGGGCGCGGTAGACGGAGCCCATCCCGCCCGACCCGGCGAGGCGCTCGATCAGGAAGCGGTCGGCGACGATGTCCCCGGGTTTCATCGGGACGGCGAGTATCACACGGAGGGCGGACCGAGAGGCGAGATCCCGGCGGTCGGGCGCGGGACGAGGCCGCCGGCGGCCCTGGCGCGCCGGGGGCGGAGGACGGTGGAGCCGCGGGAAGGTGGGAGGAGCGGCGAGGAGCACCGCCAGGCTACGGGGGGGTGACCGATGTACGCCCGCCGTTTGCGGCTGGGCCTGCGAAGTGACACTACGTGTGCCCCGCCGTTTACAGCACGGCCTGCAAAATGACACTACGTGTGCCCCACCGTTTACAGCCGGGCCTGCAAAGTGACACTACGTAGGCCCCGCCGTGTACAGAGCGGCGTACGACGTCACACGGCGTGCGTTCCGTCGTCTCCAGCGCCCCCCGGCGAGCGCCGCATCGCTCCTCGACCGCGTCGTCGCCACGGTGTTCGCGAGCAGCCCGGCCGCTCGGCGCGGAGCGTCGCGCCTGCCGACCGAGGTCGCGCCGGTGCCGCGGCCCTTCGTCGAGAGAGCCCTCGAGCGGCGCCGCGGCAGCGCGCGGCCCGCTTGCAGGGCCCTGCGCTGGTAGGCCGCTCCGATCGAGCGTGGTAAGACGTCACGCCGTCGGTTCCCCGTGACGAGGTTCTCTCCATGAAGATCAGCCGAGCGACGATCGAGAACTTCAAGAAATTCGCTCCTCCCGGCGTCGAGCTGGACTTCAAGAACAAGGCGACCGGGGATGTGGCCGATCGTTACTTGATCCTTGGCGACAACGCGTCAGGGAAGACGACCATCCTGCAAGCCATCGCCCTCACGCTCTCGCTGGCGCAGCGGAAGATCCCCGATATACGCCATTTCGGCTGGACCGGGTGGGCACCCGAGCGGTATTTCGTGCACGGCGATCCGATCGTCGAGTTGACGGTCGAGTTCGAAGACGACGAGATCGCCGCGACACAGGAAGCCGCGAGGCGCTGGTGGGACCTCGTGAGCCCCACGAGCCATGAGTCGTTCAGGGAGCCCGGCGACAGCCGGGTCGTGACGTTGCGCCTCGAGGGGGCTCGGGTGAGGACGACCGGCTCCGCGCGCGAGATCTACCAGTTCCGAGGGCGCTCGTACGTCGCCGCCTCGGTCCGGAATGACGCCAAAGTCCGCGCCCTCTTCTCTCGGCTACCAGGGGTGTTCTGGTACGACCAGTTCCGCAACATCGCGCTGTCCGGCGCGCGCGAGCTGTCGGAACGCGAGGCGTCCGACCCCGCTCCGCCCAACGAGACGGGAGTCCGGTTCGAGACCGCCGTTGCTCGGCTCGATACGATACTCAAGATTTGGCACCGCAACCGGGAGCGGCTTGGACCACACCCAGAGCGCGACTACCTCGGCGAGCTGGAATCCCTCTGCCGGACGGCGTTCCCGGGTCGCAGCTTCGCTGGGCTCGAAACCCTGTTCGACGGCCCCACGCCGGCGGACGATCGCTTCGTGCTGAAGGACGGAGGCCGCACGTACACGCTGAGCGAGATGTCGGCCGGCGAGCAATCCGTCTTTCCGGTCCTGTTCGAGGTCGTGAGGCAGCAGATCCACCGATCGGTGGTGCTCATCGACGAGATCGACCTGAACCTGCACCCGCCGCTCGCGCAGACGCTGCTCGGCCTGTTGCCCCGCCTCGGCGAAGACAATCAATTCCTGTTCACGACGCACGCGCGCGCGGTCTCGACGCTCGTCAGCCCTCACACCATCCACCGGCTTCCGGAGGGACGGCCGTGCCTGTGAGCGTGCTCTTGTGCGAGGGCGAAGACAACGGTCCCGACGTCAGGCTCCTCCACGCGATCCTCCGGGGCACCGGCGTTCAGGTCAGCCGTTACGTGGCGCAGCTCGAGCGCGTCTTCGATGCGCTCGGTCACGTCACCGCGGCGCGGATCGCGTTGACCTGCTGTGCGCCGCGGCGGAACCGGCTCGAGACCCAGGTGCGCCTCGACGCTACCAAGCAGGAGCTCGCGCAGGAGCTTCAAGACAAAGCCGACGCGTACACCGAGGGCACTCGGCTCGACAAGGACAAGCTGCTCCAGGCCTTCGAACGCCACGTGCCAGATTGCCTGAGCGGCGGGCGCTTCCGTCAGCACGCGCTCGAGGTGTTCGCCGGGAAAAACATCCTCGCGAAGATCCAGCACACACCTGGATTCCACCCGATACTCAAGAGAAAACCCGAGCTCGAGGAGCGGATCCTCAACGCGCTGGAGCACGACGCGGAGCCCCATTCGTGGCTCCCCGAATGGGCGGCGCTCCGGTCGGCCGTGGAGGCCTGGATGCCCGCGCCGGAAACCGAGGCGACGAGCGCGGGCGCTTGATCGAGCCGCTCACGCCTCGGAGGTGTGATACCGTGCGCACCCATGTCAGCGCTTGTTCTGCCTACCGTCGAGATGCTCGCTCCGTACGAGGCGGGAAAGCCGATCGAGGAGCTCGCGCGCGAGCTCGGCGTGACCGACGCCGTGAAGCTCGCCTCGAACGAGAACCCGCTCGGACCGAGCCCGCGCGCCGTCGAGGCGGCGCGCCGGGAGCTCGCGACCATGAACTTCTACCCGGACGCGTCGGCCTACCGGCTCCGCGAACGGCTCGCGGCCGTCCACGGCGTCGCCATGGAGGAGATCGTCCAGGGCAACGGCTCGAACGAGCTGCTCGACCTCATGGTCCACACCTTCGCGACGCCGGGGTCGCACATCGTCTTCGGCGACCCGGCCTTCGTCGTCTACAAGCTCGCCGCGCTCGCGTACGGCGTCCCGTTCACCGCCGTGCCGCTGCGGGACCTGCGCCACGACCTCGAGGCCATGGCCGCGGCCGTCACCCCGAAGACACGCCTCCTCTTCGTCGCGAACCCGAACAACCCGACCGGCACGCACGTGGGCCGCGGCGCGGTCGAGCGCCTGCTCAAGGAGGTGCCGCCCGAGGTCGTCATCGTCATGGATGAGGCGTACCTCGAGTACACCGACGCGCCGGACTATCCGGACTCCATGCGCCTCCGCCACCTCCGCGAGCGGCTCCTCGTCGTGCGCACCTTCTCGAAGATCTACGGCCTCGCCGGCCTCCGCGTCGGCTATGCCGTGGGCCCGGCCAAGCTCATCGACTACATGAACCGGACGCGCGCGCCGTTCAACGTGGGCGCGATCGCGCAGGCGGCCGCCATCGCGGCGCTCGACGACGCCGAGCACGTCGAGAAGAGCCGCGCGCTGAACCTCCGCGAGCGCGACCGGCTCACGCGCGAGCTCACCCGCCTCGGGCTGTCGGTGGCGCCGAGCCAAGCGAACTTCGTGCTCGTCGACGTGCGGCGGCCAGCGCGCCCCGTCTACGACGCCCTGCTGCGCAAGGGCGTCATCGTGCGGCCGTTCGGCAACCTGCCGACAAGCCTGCGCGTCACCATCGGCACCGAGCGCGAGAACCAGCGCTTCCTCGACAGCCTGGCGGACGCGCTGAAGTGATGCCCTCGGGGGCGACGGCCCGCCGGGCGCGCTGGCGCGCGCTCGGCGAGGCGCCCCCTACCCGCGCCTCGACACCGGCCCCGCATAGCGCGACGCCGCGCGCACCATGCCGCCCAGGCTCAGCGGCACCAGCGTGACGAGCCCGCGCCCCTCCGCCGTGCCGGGGTGCGCCGACACGAAGCAACGGACCGACGGGTTCTCGTAGAGGTGCAGAAAGCCGCAGTCGTCGGTGGGCTCGTCCGCACGCCCGGCCTCGAAGACGAGCGGGCTGCCATGCTCGCTCGACCGGAGATCGAACGAGGCGGCGAGCCCCGCCATGAGCGCGTCGGCGCCCGCCGCCTGGCCCTCGACCGGGCCCGTGTGGGTGATGTCGACGAACCGCGAGAACAGCGCGTAGCTCGACGGATGCGCGAGCGAGCACAGGCAATGGACCGGTCGACCCGGGTGGGCGAGCATGTAGCGGATCAGCCGCTCCAGGACGAGGCGCAGGACGACATCGCCGACGAGGCGCAGGGCGCCATCGCCGCCGGAGCGCCCGCCGAGCGCGCCGGACTCGCCGCGGAAGATCGCGACCGTCGCGCCCGAGGACTCCCGCTCGAGGATCTCCATCGCGAAATAGCCGACGAGCCGACCGCCCGCGCCCCGGTGGAGCACGACCGCGCCGCGCTCCGCGCCGGCCTCGACGACGTGGCTGGCGAAGCTCCGCTTCCGCTGCGCGCCCTCGAAGATCTTGCGGCGGAGCGCATAGAGCTCGTCGACGAGGATCTGCTTTTCGTCCGGCGTCATCTCGCGTGGAACCACGACCTTGATGGAGGTCTGCTCGCTCATGGACTCCTCGATGCCTGCCATCCCGTCGGCCGCCTCGGCGGCCGGACGGCGGTTCGCCGGCGCACTCGCGCCGCGAGCGACGAGCGCGGCGGCGAGGGCCGCGCCGCCGCCGCCGCGCCGAGCGCGCCGCACCGGCGTCAGCGAGGTTCAGCAATGGCGGTGCCAGGGGTGGGAGGCCTCGCGGAGAGCCCGCGATCGTGCCGTCGGCGGCGCACGGGTCGCCGCCGCCCGCGCCGCGCTGGACGCGCCCGGACGCGCTCGGCGGCGCGCCGGACCGGCGGGCCGTCGAGGCGCGGCCGCTCCGGCCGGATCGCGCGGCGGCGCGGGTGCGGCCCGCAGGCATCAGGCCGGCAGTCCTGAGGTCTGCCGGACGCTCCGCGCGTCGAGGGGCGCTTACGTCTCGGACCGGTCGAGGCGCGGCCCCGGCGCGAAGCGGATCGGCAGGCGGGTCGGGCCGAGCACGTGGATCGCCCGGCGCGGCTCCCACGGCGCGTCGCTCGCGAGCCGGAGGTCCGCGAGCCGCGTCACGAGATCCGACAGCGCGATCCTGGCCTCGAGGCGCGAGAGCGGCGCCCCGAGGCAGAAGTGGAGCCCGTGCCCGAACGCGACGTGCGGGTTCGGATCGCGCGCGATGTCGAAGCGGTGGGGGTCGCGAAACTGCTGCGGATCTCGGTTCGCCGAGCCGATCATCACGAGCGCCGGCTTGCCGGCCGGGATCACCTGGCCGTGCATCGGGACGTCGCGCTTCGTCACGCGGAACATCGCCTGGACCGGCGAGCGGTAGCGCAGGACCTCCTCGATCGCGGCGGGCAGGAGCGCGGGCTCGGCCCGGACGCGGGCGAGCGCGGCCCTGTCCTCGAGGAGGCACAGGACGGCGTTGCCGATGAGGTTCGTGGTCGTCTCGTGGCCGGCCACGAGGAGGAGCTGGAAGAAGCCCAGGATCTCGTCCTCGCCGAGCCGCTCGCCGTCGACCTCGGCGTCGACGAGCCGGGTCAGGAGATCGTCCCTCGGCGCCGCCCGCCGCTCCGCGATGAGGCCCCTCAGGTAGGCCTGCATCTCGGCGCTCACCGCGGTGAACGCGGCGATCGCCCGGGCCCCCTCCTCGGTGCCGGCGACCGTGGTGCTGAGGTCGAGGATCACGTCGCTCCAGCGCTTGAACCGCGGCTGGTCCTCGATCGGCGCGCCGAGCATCTCGGAGATGACGAGCAGGGGGAGAGGGACCGTGTAGTCCTCGACCAGATCCATCTCGCCGCGCTCGATCGCGCGGTCCAGGAGCCCGCGCGACAGCTCGCGGACGCGCGGCTCGAGCGCCGCCACGGCCTTCGGGGTGAAGGCGCGCTGGAGGAGGGCGCGCAGCTTCGCGTGGCGCGGCGGGTCCATGAAGAGGAGCCACTCGGAGGTCCGGTTGCCCGGCGGCGACACGACGGAGCTGAACGCTTCAGGGTCGTGGAGCGCCCGCTTCACCCCGTCGTAATCGAAGATCATCCACGTGTCCGAGGGGGGATAGTGGAGCACGGGAGAGCCGCTCCGGAGCTGGTCGTACAGGGGGTAAGGGTTTCGGCGCATCTCGTCCGAGAACAGGTTCATCGCTCACGACCTCCGTCGCGAGCCAGGGTAGGATTCGAGGGCGTGGGCCGCTTGAACGAATCCCGGATCGGCGCCGTGATCGCGGAGTCCTTCGCGGTGCGCGCCTCGACCGCGATGGCGTCGTCCCTCCACGCCGAGCACGGCGCGGCGGTCCTGGTCGGGCTGGAGAGCGACGTCACGGTGGCCGTGCCGGAGCCGGGCGGCGCCGTCGTGCGCGGGCGCGCGGTCGTGGTGCCCCCGGACCTCTGGCACGCCGCCTCGAGCCCCGGGCCCACGATCGGGCTCCTCTACGACCCCGAGGAGACGCCGCACGTGGCGGGCTACGCGCGCCAGCGCGGCGGGGCCTGCCCGCTCGAGGGCCGCCTCCTCGCGCGCGTCGACGGGGCCGTGGCGGCGCACCGCGCGTCCCTGTCGCGCCCCGACGTCCTCGACGGCCTCGCCCGGGAGATCGCGGCCTGGCTCGCGCAGGCGTCGCCGCGGCGCGACCCGGACGGGCGCGTCGCCCGCGTCCTCGAGGCGCTGCGCGATCCGGCGGGGGACCGGCGGCGCGCGGTCGCGCACGCCGGGATCTCCGAGGCGCACTTGCAGGCGCTGTTCGTGCGCGACGTGGGGGTGCCGATCCGCACCTTCCAGCTCTGGCGCCGCCTCCTCGTCGCGCTGGCGGCGTTCGCCCGCCTCGACGCGACGGGCGCCGCCCACGCCGCGGGGTTCGCCGACCTCGCGCACTTCTCGCGGACCTGCCGCCGCATGCTCGGCTACTCCCCGACCGAGCTGCGCACCGGGCTGATGCGGTAAGCCGGCGCCGGGGGCGGCCTCTGCGATTGACGTGGTGCTGCCCTGCCGGCAGCGTGTCGGCCTGGCGAGGAGATGACGTCATGACGATGGATATCGCCGCGCTGCGCCGCGACACCCCGGCCTGCGCCAGCGTCCTGCACTTCAACAACGCGGGGTCGTCGCTGCCCCCGGCCGCGGTCGTCGACACGGTGGTCGAGCACCTGCGGCGCGAGGCGGCCATCGGCGGCTACGAGGCCGAGGCGGAGGCGGGCGAGCGGCTCGCGGCGGTCTACGGGTCGATCGCGCGGCTCGTCGGCGCGGCGCCGGACGAGATCGCGCTCGTCGAGAACGCCACGCGCGCCTGGGACATGGCGTTCTACTCGCTCCGCTTCGGCCCGGGCGATCGCATCCTGACCGCGCGGGCCGAGTACGCCTCGAACTACATCGCGTTCTTGCAGGTCGCGCGGCGCACCGGCGCGGAGATCGTCCCGATCCCGAGCGACGAGCGCGGCGCGGTCTCGCTGCCCGCGCTCGATCGCCTGCTCGACGAGCGGGTGAAGCTGATCGCGATCACCCACGTGCCGACGAACGGCGGCCTGGTCAACCCGGCGGAGGCGATCGGCCGCCGCGCGAGGGCGGCGGGCGTGCCCTTCCTGCTCGACGCCTGCCAGTCGGTGGGGCAGCTGCCGATCGACGTCGAGGCGATCGGCTGCGATTTCCTGTCGGCGACGGGGCGCAAGTACCTGCGCGGGCCGCGCGGCACCGGCTTCCTCTACGTGCGGCGCGCGCTGCTCGACCGGCTGGAGCCGCCGTTCCTCGACCTCCACGCGGCCACCTGGACCGCGCCGGGCCGCTACGAGCTGCGGCCGGACGCCCGGCGCTTCGAGAACTGGGAGAGCTACGTCGCCGGGCGGCTCGGGCTCGGCGCGGCGGCCGAGGTCGCGCTCCGGCTGGGCCTGCCGGCGATCCGCGACCGGGTCTGCGCGCTGGCCGAGCGCCTGCGCGCGCGGCTGGCCGAGCTCCCCGGGGTCGCCGTGCGCGATCTCGGGGAGCAGCGCTGCGGCATCGTGACCTTCACCCGGGACGGCGAGGACGCCACGGCCGTCAAGGCGCGGCTCGGCGCCCAGGCGATCCACGTCAGCGTGTCGACCGCGGCGGGGACGCTGCTCGACTTCGAGGCGCGCGGGATCCCCGATCTGGTGCGCGCCTCGGTCCATTACTACAACGACGAATCCGAGGTGGATCGCTTCGTCGCCGCGGTCGGCGCGGCCTGAGGGGGAGGCGCGGCGCGGCGTCCGCTTGTTGCTCGCCGCTGTCGGCGCGCGCGGCCCCGGCTAGCATCGCGCGATGCGAAACCTTCTGAATGACCTTGGGATGACGCTGTGCGTGGGCGCGATGGGCCTGCTCGCCGCGTGCGGCTCCGTCGATGAGGACAAGGAGCCTGTCGGCTCGAGCGGCGCTGGCGGCTCGGACGGCCTGGACGCCCGGCAGGCGTGCATGAATTACTGCAACGCGGTCAACGCGAACGGCTGCGAAAATGCGGAGTCGGACTGCGAGGACTTCTGCGACGAGGCGATGGAGGAGGCCGGCGCCTCGTGCGAGGACAAGGCCGCCGTGCTCTTCACGTGCGCCCTGCCCTACGCTTCCACGTGTCCGCGCGACGTGCCCCCCTCGTGCGAGGAGCAGGTGGCCGCGCTGAGTACGTGCATGGAGACGCACGGATGCGCCGGCGGCGAGCTGTGCTCCGGCGGAGGCGCCGTGGGCGGCGAGATGACGTGCTCGTGCGAGGCCACGTGCCTGGGCAAGCGGCACGAGATGCGGTGCGAGACGCCCGCTGGCGGCACGACGACGTGCGTCTGCCTCGTCGACAGCGTGGAGGTCGGGACCTGTGAAGAACCCCTCCCCGACCTGTGCGGGGTGAAGAAGGGCTGCTGTCAGGAGTTTTTCAACCTCCCCTGATCGTTCACCTCGAGGAGGAGGACGTCACCGTCTTGCCTCCCCGCGTCGAGCTCGAATCCCTCGGAGCGCGGCTCACGGGCTCGTCGCGATCCGCAGCGACGGCGGCAGGAGCTCGTTGAGCCGCGCGGCGTCGCGCATCATCTCGAGTCGGCGCGGCTCGCGGCCTTCGTGCGACGGGAACGGGATCGCGGCGAACGCCTCGAGCGCGGCCTCGGCCACGCGCGCCGCGCCCTCCGGGCCGAGGAGGGCGCGCTCGAGCGCCACGGCGGCGGCGCCGAGGTACGTGTCGAACAGGTGCACGCCAGAGACCGCGAGCTCCTGCCGCGCGCGCTCGGGCGTCGCGACGACGTCGTGGATGAAGATCGCCTGGACCGACGCCGGCGCGAGCTCGAGCATGCGCTGGCCGAAATGGATGTCGCCCTGCCCGCTGTCGCCGACGAAGACGAATCCATACTCGGGGTACAGCCGCCGGTATTCCAGGAAGTTCTCGAGCTTCTTCTCCGCGATCGCGCGATTGCCGATGAGGCGCGTGAACGAGCCCGCGAGCACGGTCGCGGCGAGCTGGCCGCGCGCGGCGAGCGCCCTCAGCGTCGCGTCCTCGACGAGGCCGAGGCGGTCGCCGGGGCGGGCCGTGACGAAGGTCAGGTCGCCGGCCCGCCCGGGCTCCGGGCCCGGCCCGCGGTCGAGCTCCGCGTAGAACTGGAGGACGCCGGGATAGACGGTCTTCTTCGGATACCGCGCGTCCTTCCAGTTCGCATAGAAGGTGTCGTCGATGTCGGAGAGGATCTTCACCTCGCCCGTCGGGACGGCCTCGGCCGCGACGTGCGCGAGGAGCTCCTCGCGCAGGTCGTCGTCGTCGATGTCGTGATAAAAAAGCTGGTGGAGGTCGTGGTAGCGGCCCCGGCCGTCGAGCGCGTTCTTGAGCCGCGTGACGTCGGCGCCGCGCGTGCCGAGCCAGAGGCGGCGCAGCGCCTGCTCGTCGCGGCGGCCCGTGCGGCCGCGCTGCAGCGCCGAGGCGAGCGCGGCGCGCGCCGGGACGCCGAGGTCGCCGAGGCGCTCGGCGGTCAAGAGCTCGAGCAGCGCGGTGCGGTTGTCGGGGCCGAGGAGGCGATCGTCGACGTCGCCGAGCAGCGCGGGCAGGTCGAGCAGGACGAGCAGCTCGTCGAGCTCGGCGGCGGTCGCTCCGGCGAGGATCTCGAGGATCCGCCGCTCGTCCTGCCGGTCGGTGTGCGAGGCCATGCGCTGCCGGATCTCGTCGAGCTTCGGCAGCACCGACGGGATGGGCGCGTCGGGGGTGGCGTCGATCGTCATGGCGTCCCGGCAGGATAAGGGATCTGCCGGCGCGCTGTCCGGCCGGAGATCCCGCGGCGCCGCGGGGGCGCGCCGCCGGGGCTCACCCGACCGCCGGCGCGCGGCCGCGGAGCACCTCCGCGAGGGCCGACGCGCCGCCGCCGAGCACCTCCGAGAGGGCCACGAGGACGCCGTCGAGGCGCGGCCCCGCGCCGCGGAGCGCGCGCAGGAAGCTCACGAGATCGGGCGCGAGCAAGTGCGCCGGAGAGGCGTAGTCGCCGGCGGTCAGGTAGATCTCCGCGGTCCCCGCGCGAACCGCGAGGTACATCGCCACCGTGAGCTCGATCTCGACGCCGCGGTCGGACTCCGTGTGCACGATCTGCCCCGGCAGCCGGGCGAGCGTGTGGAGCTCGATCGCTCCCATCCTGCTCGACGAGGTCGATTTGCGGAGGACGATCCCCCGCGCGAGCGGCGACAGGACGACGACCGCCGCCGGCGGGAGCGCCGCGGGCCACGGCACCCGGGAGGGCGCAGCGCCTGAGTCGAGGAGGGCGAGGCCGTCGATGGCGGCATAGAGCGCCTCGATCTGCGGGTGAAGCGCCCCGCGCTGCGCCTCGACCTCGGCCACCTCGCGAAGGCGATCCGGAGAGGGGGGCTTCACGGCGACGGACCATCCGTGGCGCGGCGCGGAGGAGGCGAAGCTGCCCCGCACCAGGGCGCTGCGGAGGATGTCGTCCAGCCGGTCGTCCTCGGGCGCCGCGTCCCGCCCGCCCGCGCCGGGGGCGGCGCGGCGCGGGTCGAGGCAAGCGTCGATGAGCCGCGCGAGCGCCTCGTCGACGGCCGGGTCGGCGCGGAGGGGGCCGCGGTCGAGGAACGGCGCGTAGCGGAGGTCGGCGGCGATGCGGGCGACCTCCCTGCGGCCGCGCTCGCCGTAGCGCCGCTCGAAGTGCGCGCGGAAGGCCTGCGCCGCCTCGGCGAGCGCCGGGTGCGCCGCGCGCACGAGCGCGTCGACGTGCTCGCCGCCGAGGACCATCCCGAACAGCATCCCGCCGCCTCGCTCCACCGCGATCAGGCCCTTCAGCACCGAGGTGAAGCGCGCCTGCGCCTCCGTGAACGAGACCGCGTCGTCCGGCTGGTGGCGCGCGAGGGCGTCGTGGAACCACGCGAGCAGGCGCGCCGCACCGTCCATGGTGCCTGGCAGTCTACGCCCCGACGTGGAGCCGGCCCAAGGCCCGCGCGCCCAGCTGTGCGGGGTCAAGGCGCGACTGGCTGGGAGCCCTGAGCGCCGGAGCCGTGCGGCCCCCCGCGAGCTCAGCCGTGGCGCGGCAGCTGCGCTCGAATCGTCCCGCCACAGTTCACTCCCGGAAGCTGCGGTGCTCGCCGCACCTTCCGTCAGCGAGGGCGCCGGCGTAGGCTCCGGGGCGATGATGGCTCCTACAGCGGTCGTGTTCGATCTCGACGGCACGCTGATCGACAGCCGAGGCGACATCGTGGCGGCGGTGAACCATGCGCTCGAGGCGACCGGGCGCGCCCCGCTGCCGGGGCAGGTGATCGTCCGGTACGTGGGCGACGGCGCCCGCGCGCTGTGCGCGCGCGCGGCCAAGCTCCCCGAGTCGTCCGGCGACGTCGACGAGGTCCTCCGGCACTTCCTCGCCTACTACGAGCGGCACCCGCTCGATTTCACGCGCTGGATGCCGGGGGCGCAGGACATCATCGAGAAGCTCTCGGACGTCGGCGATCTCTCGCTCTGCGTCTGCACCAACAAGCCGCGCTCGACCACCGACGCGGTGCTCGCCGCGCTCGGCGTCGGCGCGCGCTTCCACGCCGTGGTCGCCGGCGGCGACGTCGCCGACAAGAAGCCGTCGCCCGCGCCGCTGCTCCACCTCGCGGAGCTCCTCGGCATCCAGCCGCGCCGGATGGTGATGGTCGGCGACGGCCCCCAGGACATCGAGTGCGCGCGCCGCGCAGGCACGCGGTCGATCGCCGTCCTCGGCGGCTTCGCCTCGGAGCAGGAGCTGCTCAGCGCCCACCCCGATGTGGTCCTCCGCACGCTGGACGAGCTCTGGGACGTCCTCCGCCGCTGGCGCGACGCGACCGCCCGGATCTCCGTCCTGCGCTAGCGCCGCGCGCGGCCTTCCCGCCGCGCGCGACCTTGATGTTCGCGCGCGGCCTTTCCGCCCGCACGGCCTTTCCGCCGCGCGCGGCCTTCCTGCCCGCGCCGCCGCTCAGGCCGCGACGCCCTCGGCGATCTCCCGGCCGAACGCGGTCGCGTTGAGGATCGCGCGCAGCCGCACGCGCGCGCGGTGGAGCCGCGACCGCACGGCGCTCTCGCTCACCGCGAGCTTCTGCGCGATCTCCTGCAGGCCGAGATCCTCGTGGTAGTGCGCCAGCACCACGTCGCGGTAGTCCTCCGGCAGCTCGCAGAGCGCCTCGCGGACGTACGCCTCCCGCTCCGCCGCCGACGCGGCGTCGTCCTCGCCGATGGTGCTGCGCATCGTCGGGAGCAGCCCGAGCTCCTCGAAGTCGAGCCCCTCGACGATGCGCGCGCGCTGCCGCCGCTGCGACCGCATCAGCATGAGCGCCTCGTTCGCCGTCACCCGGAACAGCCACGTCGTGAAGCTCGAGTCGCCGCGAAACGAGCGGATCGTCCGCACCACCTGCAGCAGCGTCGACTGCACGAGGTCGAGCCGATCCTCGTCCGACACCGGGTAGCGCGCGAGCTGCCGCTCCACGTGCGGACGGATGAGCCGCGTGAGCTCGTCGAGCGACTCCCGGTCCCCCTCCTTCGCCCTGCCGATCACCTCGGCCAGCGGGCCCGCGCTCGCGGACCGCGGCGCCGGGCGCGGACCGACCGCGCCCGGCGGGGTGAGACCGCACGGCGCCGGAGGAGTCTCGGGCCTCGTGCTGGCGCTCGGAACATCGGTCGGAACGGCGGTCAGAGCCATGAGCCATCTCTCCGTCGAGGGCGCCGCGTGCGCTTCCGGCCCACGGGCCCGGTGGTGCGCTCCGATCAGCAAACCGCTTGCCACGGCAAGCTCAACGGACGTGCGCGCCGCGTGCGCACCGCGTGCTCAGCCGGTATAAGCGGGGCCACGATGTCCAGCGACGCTCCGCGATGGGATGCCCCCCGAGGGGAAGACCGCCACGCTCCGACGCCCGAAATGGACCGGCCAGCGCCGTCCGTGTCCGCGCCGCCCCGCGCGCTTGCGCACCCGCTGCCCGCCGGCATGCGCGATCTCCTCCCGGAGGAGGCGCGGCGCCGCCGCGCGCTCGCGAAGCGCGTGCTCGATCACTTCGTCCTGCACGGCTACGAGCCGGTCGCGCTGCCCGCGTTCGAGTTCGCCGAGGTGCTCGAGCGCGGCCTCGGCACCCTCGACGCCGCGGACGTGCTGCGCTTCATCGAGCCCGAGTCGGGCGAGGTCGCCGCGCTGCGCCCGGACATGACCCCGCAGATCGCCCGGCTCGTGGCCACGCGGCTCGCCGACGCGCCCCGCCCGATCCGCCTCTGCTACGAGGGCACCGTCCTCCGGCGGCGCCAGGGCCGCGCCCGGCGCCACCGGCAGATCCCGCAGGCCGGCGTCGAGCTGTACGGCGTCGGCGCGCTCGGCGGCGACCTGGAGATCCTCCGCCTCGCCGCCTCCGCGGTGCGGGAGGCCGGCCTCGAGCACGTCGTTGTGGACCTCGGCCACGCGATGATCGCGCGCGCGCTGCTCGACGCGGTCCCGGCGGGGCTCGCGGCCGAGCTCTCGGAGGTGCTCGAGCTGAAGGACGCGTCGCGCCTCGCCGCCGTGCTCGCCAGCCCGCGGGCGACCGACGTCCCGCGCCGCATCGTCGCCGCCATCGCCGCGCTCCCCGACCTCGCAGGCGGCGGCGAGGCCGACCCGGACGGCGCCCTGGTCTTCGAGCGCGCCGGCCGCCTCCTCGCCGGCACGCCCGCCGAGGCGCCGCTCGCCGAGCTGCGCGCGCTCTGGGACGCGGCGCGCAAGAGCCCCGAGCTCGGCCCGGCGCTCCGCGTCGACCTCGGCGAGCTCCGCGGCCTCGCCTACTACACGGGCGCAATTTTCCACGTGCTCGCCGACGGCCCGGGGGAGCCGATCGCGGCGGGCGGGCGCTACGACATGCTGCTCTCGCGGTTCGGGCTGCCGATGCCGGCCGTCGGCTTCGGCCTGAACCTCGACGCGGTGGCGTGGGCGCGCGACGTCGCCGGCGCGGCGGACGAGCCGGCGCTGCGGGTGCTCCTCGCGATGGGGCCGGAGCGCGCCGAGCCGCTCGCGGCGGCGCTGCGGGGGCTCGGCGTCCCGGTCGTGACGCACGCGCCGGACGAGGATCCGGAGGGGTACGCGCTGTCGTGGCGGTTCTCGCACCTGGTGCGAGAGCGGGACGGGGCGCTCGTGGTCGAGGCGGGGGCCGGCGGCGGGGCGGCCGGCGGCCGGGGGTCCGAGGCGGGCGTCGTCCCGGCGGGCCTCGACGACGCCGCGGCGGCCCAGGCGATCGTGCTGAAGACGAGGGGGCCGCGTCCGGGCGGCAAGTAGACGCTCGCTCGGCACGCGAGCCTGGGGTAAAGGCGGACGTGGACCCGGACGGAGCCGCTCGGAGGGACGAGCGGGCCGAGGCCGGGCCAGGTGATTCGGGAGGAGCTTCGGAATGACCGCGATCGTGATCGTCGGCGCGCAGTGGGGCGACGAGGGCAAGGGTAAAGTCGTCGACCTTTATACGGAGAGCGCCGACCTCGTGGTGCGCTACGCCGGCGGGCCCAACGCCGGACACACGCTGGTGGTGGGCGGGGAGAAGCTGATCGTACGGCTCATCCCGAGCGGAATCCTCCGCGCGAACGCCCGGTGCGTGATGGCGCAGGGCATGGTGGTCGACCCGGGGGTGCTCGTCTCCGAGATCGACGCGGTCGAGGCGCGGGGCTGCTCGACGCAGGGGCGGCTGTTCGTGTCGGATCGCGCGCACCTGATCCTGCCGTACCACCCGCTGGTCGACTCGCTCCGCGAGGCGGCGGCGGCGGACGGGACGCGGCTCGGGACGACGAAGCGCGGCATCGGCCCGTGCTACGAGGACAAGGCGTCCCGGCGCGGGGCGCGGCTCGGCGACCTGCGCGACATGAAGCGGCTGGCGCAGCTGGTCTCGCGGTCGCTCGAGGCGTGGACGCCGACGTTGCGCGCGCTCGGCGGCGAGCCGCCGTCGCTCGACGCGATCATCGAGGAGCTCACGCCGCTGGCGAAGCGCATCACGCCGCTGCTCGCGGACACGTCGCAGCTCATCGACGGGGCGCTCCGCCGGGGCGAGCGCGTGCTGCTGGAGGGGGCGCAGGGGACGCTGCTCGACATCGACCACGGCACGTTCCCGTTCGTCACGTCCTCGTCGGCGATCGCGGGCGGCGCGTGCGTGGGCGCCGGGGTCGGCCCGACGCGCATCCGCCGGGTGCTCGGCCTGGCGAAGGCGTACTGCACGCGCGTGGGCGAGGGCCCGTTCCCGACGGAGCTCGGCGGTCCGCTGGGCGAGCGGCTGCGGTCGGTCGGCGGCGAGTACGGCTCGGTGACCGGGCGCCCGCGGCGGACCGGCTGGCTCGACCTGCCGGCGCTGCGCTACGCGGCGCGCGTGAACGGCCTCGACGGGATCGCGCTGACGAAGCTCGACGTGCTGACGGGCATGCCGGAGCTCAAGGTGTGCGTCGCCTACGACACGCCGTCGGGGCGGACGCGGGAGTTCCCGATCGACGAGATCGCGACGGCGCAGCCGGTGCTGGAGCCGGTGGCGGAGTGGAGCGAGCCGATCGACGCGGCCCGCTCGATGACCGAGCTGCCGGCGGCGGCGCGGCAGTACGTGGAGCTGGTCGAGAAGGAGACGGGGGTGCCGGTCGACGTGGTGTCGGTCGGCGCGGACCGCGAGGCGACCATCGTGCGGCGCAACGCGTTCGCGTGAGGGGAGCGGGCGGGTGAGAGCGCCGTCGCCGGGGAGGGCGCCCCGCCGTGGAGGAGGGAGCGCCCGCCCGACGACCGCTCACGGCGTTGGCGGACGTCCCCCGTTACCGGCCTGACGACGGCGGCGCACCTCGAGGGACGCGCCGGCGATCGAGAGCGGCAGCGCGGACATGCACAGGATTACGGCGATGCGGCGCGCGAAGTCGCCTTCCATCGACGCGGCGCCAATCGCGACACCCATGCCAGCCGCTGCCAGGAACCCCAGACCCACCTTCCCTGGGCCGCTCGCTCCGAAAGCGAGCCAGCCCAGAGATGCCACGGCACAGAAGACGCCGAGGGAGCCGATCAGCAGCGACGGATCGGACGATGACCCTGACAACGAACGTCCCCCCTCATACACGGCAATACCCAGCAGCAATATCGCCACCATCCTGACGTTCGACCACATTTGATAGCGGGTCTTCATACTGTACCAGCAGTTCGAATCCTACTCGCAGCACGCAGTCTCCGGGTTACAAGGCTCCGGACCCGGACCAGGACCAGGACCAGGACCAGGACCAGGACCAGGATCGGGGTCCGGACCAGGCGGCGGCGGCGGCGGCGGCCCCGGCGGCGGCGGCGGCGGCGGCGGCGGCGGGTCGCAGATACCGCTCTCGAATCCGTAGGCCGCCACGGCCGCCAGACCGGCACAGATGAGCATCAGCCTCGGCTCCTTCAAGTGCGAGCAGGCATACCCGAGCCCCACAGCACCGAGGTCTTTCACGAGCGTGCACGGCGATGCTTTACCCTGCGGATCGACGCGGTTGATCGGGTCGTTCCCTGCGTACGCATAGAGCAGCGAGTCCCCACCATTGAACCCAATGGGGTCCTTGCTCGTCCACCTTCCCGTCTCGGCATCATAGTCTCGCGCCCCGAACCTCACCAGCCCGGTATCGCGGTCGTAGAGCCCACCGGCGAACCCGAAGGGCTGGAAGCCGGGGTTCGTGTCGGAGAGCACGCGGCCGAACTCGTCGAAGTCCATCCGCTGCGCCACCGCACCGGTCGCGGTGTTCACCACGAGCCGCGGGCTGCCGAGGTGGTCCGTCAGGATGCGGTACGTGGTGCCGCCCTTGATCATCAGATCCGGCACGTTCCGCTCCTGCCCATAGACGAAGCGCGCCACCACGTTCCCTGCCCCGTCGAGCTCCGCCACGGGCTGGAGCTCGCTCCGGTAGAGGAACCCCTGCACGTTCACCCCGTTCACCCGCTTCCATACGCGATGCCCCTCGCCGTCGACCAGGTAATCGATCTCCGTGCCGTCGGGGAGCTCCACCTGTCGCAGGTTGCCACGCGCGTCGTAAACGAGCGTCATCATATCTCCCGTCGCCGTGTCGGTCACGCTCGTCACGTCCCCGGCCGGGCTCACGTCGTACGTCTTGGTCCCGTAGGTCAGGATCCGGTCCTGATCATCATAGGTCCCGCTCTCCGTGCCTGCCGGCGACGTTCTGGCCAGGCGGTTCCCGTTCGGGTCATAGTCGTAGTGGGCCGCGAGCACTCCGTCGCGGTACACGTCCGTGAGCCGGCCGGCGAGGTCGTACTCATACTCGTAGGTGTGCGCCTGTCCGAGCAGCGTCTCCGTCAGCGTGTCGATACGCCCGCCGGCGTCTGGCGTGTACGTAACTTCGAACAGCGCCGAGCTGCCCGCCTGCGCGACATACGTCTGCACGCTTCCATAGGTGTCGTGCGCGATGGTATCGCTTACGACCCCGATGCTGCTCCCGGTGTACAGGCCGCTCTGGGGATGAGTGGACAGGGTGAGCCCACCCACCTGAGTGAGGACCCCGTCGTCGTCATAGTCAAAGCTGAGCGCCGCGCCGCCGTTGACCGTCTCGCTCTGGATGAGGAAGTCGTTATTGTAGATCCACTGCACGGCGCGCGAGCCGCCGCCGAACCCGGCGCCCGTCCACGTTCGGCTCGTCAGCAGCGCGCCGTCGTAGCCGTAGGCGAGCGAGATCCCCGCAGGGCCGGTGACGCTCGCTACTTTGCCTGTCGTCGGATTGTAGCTGTAGCTCAGCGTACCCATCCCCAGCGGCAAGGCCACCTCGTTGAGACGGCCCGTCGTCGGGTCCCGGGTGAACGTCGTGGCAGGCTCTCCAGGGCGCGCCGAGTTCGTGACCATGCCGTCCAGATCATGGGACCAGGAGCTCGCCGTGGGATCGCCTCCGGCGGCCGGCGCCAGATACCCTTCGAGCCGATCGGCCGAGGTATAGCTGAACGTGTGCGCTGTCCGCCCCGGCGGCGTCACCGTATGAATTTTCCCGCCGGGATGGTAGGTGGTGGTGAGGATCTCGTCGTCAGCCCTCGTCACCTGCGTGACCCGCCCCACCGGGTCGTGAAGGAACGAGGTCGTCTCGAGCAGCGGATCCGTGGCCGTCGTGAGCCAGCCGTTGTCCTCGTACGTAAAGGTCCAGGTCCTGGAGCCCTGAGTTCTGGTGTGCAGTCGGCCGTCCGAATAATACGCCAGATCGATCGGCAAGACTCCAGGCGTCTCGACGCGCTGGACCCGCCCATCGGCCGTGAACGTGATCGTGGACTGACGGCCCTCTGGGGATGAGCCGACGATCGTCCGCGTGGCCTTGTCGAACACCTCGGAGAACGTGTCTCCGTTGATGCTCAGGAGATCGGTCGCCGAGGTGAGGTCCAGGGGGTTGTTCGGCGCTGCGAGCACCACCGAGCGCGATCGGGTGACCTGCTTCGTCCGCCCGAGGGGCGTGACCGTGGTCTCCTTGCCGACCATCGGCGACTGCATCCCGAAGCGCGCATCACCGCTCGTCTCGGTAGAAACCACGGTGCCGTCTGGCCTGGTCGTGCTCGTGGTGCTGTTCGGATTGATCTCCACGACGGTCGACAGTCCGTCGAATCCGGTATGGACGCGCCGCTTCCCCCCGTCCGAACGCGACTCGAGCACATGAGATCGAGCCCGCCCCATCGCCGTCGTGACCGTGACACTGTGGCCTGACGACGTGGGCGTCCGGCTGAGCTCCTTGAAGCCGCCCGCCGGGTTGGTATCCTTCGTGAGGCGTCCTTCTGCGTCGTACTCGAACTCATGACGGCGCTCGAGCGGGTCGATCAAGGCGCTGAGCAAGCCCGTGCCCGGATAGTACTCCAGCGTCGTGGTCTCGCTCGCGGGGTTGGTCACCTTCCAGAGATACCCCTCGGCGTTCAGCTCGAGCGTCGTGGTCTGCCCGGTCGGCGCCTCGATGCTGGTCGGCGCGCCGGCCGCGTCGCGATGGATGGTCGTCACCTGGTTGTTGGCACCGGTGATCGTCGTCAGCCTCCCGGCGGCGTCATAGCCGAACTGGTAGCGATCGACTCCGAGGAGAGCGTCCTTCGTCGCGAGGTGGCGCCCCCTATCGTTGAACACGTAATACTCCTTGCCATCGTCGCTCGCCACGACGAAATCTCCGGTGGCCAGGCCCGGGAGCGGCGCCTTCATACGGAGGAGCATACCGTTCGCCGCCATAAAGCCGTCGGAGATGATGATATCTCCGCTCGGCGTGAGGGCCAGGCCGTTCGTCCTGATGAGCGAGGCCCTGGTCGCTGGCCCGTTGAGCCCGCAGTGCACGGTGTCGCACGCCGATGGACGGGGAGCGCGAGCGCCCGCGATCGTCGTGATGATGCCGTCCGGCGCGACGCGGCGCAGAAGCGGGTAGTCGAAATCGACCAGGTGCCGCGTCGTGAAGTAGATGCTGCCGTCGGGCCCGAGCGCGAACTCTTCCACGGCTCCGGGGTCCGCTGACGTCGCCGGCTGCCCGTCGCCCGTCGGAGCGTTGTAGCTGCCGACCCCGCCCGCGACCGTGGTCAGGATTCCGTTGGGATCGACGCGCCGGATACGGTTTCCATTCGCGCCGACCGCACCGACGGATTCGGCGAGATAGAAGCTCCCATCAGGCGCCGCGGCGACGGCGGTGATCCAGACGAACTGGGCCTCGGTGGCCGGAATGCCATCAACGGAGTTGCCGCTCGCTCCTGTTCCTGCCACGGTGGTGATGTTCCCGTCCGGGGTCACCTTCCGGACACGGTTGTTCAGCGCGAAGTACAGGCTGCCGTCCGGACCAACGGCGATGGAATTGACACCGCCACCGAGGCTGCCGGACGTCGCGGGCGCGCCGTCCAGAGGAGCAGGAGAGCCGCTGGCATCGATACCGTTTCCAGCAATGGTGGAAATGATGCCGTCGGGAGAGATGCGCCGGATCCGGCGATTGTTTTGGTCATAGAACGAGATGCTTCCATCGGGTCCGATTGCGATATCGCGTGGATTACGCAATGTTGCTCCCGCAGCAGGCCGATTGTCTCCGTTGTACCCCTGCTGGTTGTAGACGCCGGCGACGGTGCTGACGATCCCATTCGGGGCGATCCTCCGGACGCGCTGTGTCCATAGTTCTGAGTAGTAGATGCTTCCATCGGGCCCGACCGCGACGCCCTCCGGGACGCCGATGTACGCCGAAGCGGCGTTGACACCGTCGGCGGAAGCGGCGCTGCTCGCAGGGATCTCGCCCGCTACCCGGAGCAGGCTGCTCGGCAGGGTCCGACCGGTGCGCCGCCCGCCGTCGCCTCGGTAGAGGACGGCCGTCGTGGGATCGTAGGCGTGGTGCTCGCTGAGGCTCAGGTTTCCGAGCGCGTCGGAGCCGTTGATCCCGGCTCTCCCGATGCTGCTCTCCCAGCGGCGATTCAACGTGACTTCTTGCCGCGACGCGCTCCCCGTGATGTACACGTCCGAAGCAACGGAGAACGAGCGCCCGTTCGCCGTCGACGCCGGCACCGCGTAGGCCCCGTCGTACACATACCCGATGTCCACGGTGACGGGCGATTTTCCGACGACCACGCGCCCGAACGCGTCCTTGCCGTCCCACTCGAAGACGTGCTCCTGGTTGGGCGCGCAGGGGCACGCAAAGCTCGTTGAGAACGTTCGCCCCGCTACGGCCATAGAGAGCTCGATCCTCTTGAGCGGCGAAGGCACCGTTGCCTCCGTCAGCGGGATCGGGAGACGATAGCCCTCTCTGCGCCCCACGGTTCGATCGCTCTGGTAGCGCAGATCGAACGGCGTGCCGCTCACGGGAAATCGCTCGCCGAGCACCTGGTTTTCGCACTGGATGATCGAGCCAGACTCCTCGCATGGGTCGTCCGGACCCCCGCCCGGCGCCCCGCCCGGGCCGCCTCCAGGGCCGCCTGGAGGGCCGCCTGCGCCGGGGGGCGGGCCAAATGGCCAGTTGCAGTCCCACGGGGTGAAGTGCGTCACCTGGACGCGCCAGAGGCTCGTCCCCACCGTGTACAGCGCGGCGAGCTGCTCCAGCTCCTCGGCGCTGATGCCAAGCGCGGCGAGCGCGTTCGCGTCATCGGCGAGCGCGTCGCCGTCGATATCGACCGAGGCGATCCCGCCGCTCACGTCGAGGATCTCGACGATGCGCCCGTCATCCGACGGCACCCATACCCCCTTCTGCGCGTCGTAGTAGCCGAGCGGCACGGCCATGCCGACAGGGAATCCGAGGAAGTTCTCGACGTAGAACGGAATGGGCTGGTTGAACTCGACCTTCGTCGCCCCGGCGGCCACCGCTTCGTCCAGCCCGAGCTCCACGGCATACGTGTACGCGCTGGTCGGCGGCAGCGTCCCCGGCATCGCCTCGGGGCCGTTCTCGCCGACCGTGTATTCCGTCGCGCGCACGTGCACCTCGGCCGGAAGCGCCACCGTCATCGTCGCGCCCGGCGGGCCGTTCGGGTCAGGCACGGTCATCGTCCCCGTGGTGCCCGGAGGGAACAGCAGCGTCGCCTGCCGCACGCCGCTCTCGTCCGACTGCACGCTCCCGCGGGCCGCCTGCACCTCCGTCGTGCTTCCGAGCGCGACGGGCGTCACCACGGGGTCGCTCTCGATCATCACCACGTCGGGCGCATCCGACCAGTGCTGCCACTGCGTCCCCACCTGCCGCTGGACCGGCAGATAGCCGGACTTCTCGTACTTCATCGTGAGCGGCTGGCCTCCCCGCACGACCAGCTCGAACGCCCCGTCCGCGCGCGTGAGGACCTGCCCGTAGCTCTCCGCGTCCCCCGCGTCGTGGTGCAGCACGCTCACCTTCACGCCCGAGATCGGGACGCCCGACCGCGTCGAGACCTTGCCCTTGACGACCGCGATCGATACCTGATCGATCGTCGCGGTCACGCCCGTCTGCGGCGCGTTCGGCCCCTGATAGATGCAGCCCACGGCGTCGATCAGCCGCGTCGCCACGGTCGGATCCGGCGCCGGACACGCCACGTGCGTCACCGCGCCGGTCGCCGGATCGCACGTGTCGATCGTGCTCGGGTCGCTGTCGTCGGTCGAGATGGGCGTATGCAGAATACCCAGCACCGGGTCGCAGGTATCGGTCGTGCACGCGTCGCCGTCGTCGAGCGTGCCGGTGCAGGTCGACTCGGTCGTGTAACAGACCTCCAGGCTCGGCCGCCTGCTGACCGTCGGCTCCTCGCTGCTCGGGAAGCTGGTGGTGAGGACCGGCGCCTCCTCCAGGAGCACGCCGTTGTTCGGGACGGTGCCCGCGAGCCACGCCGCGGTGAGCGAGGTCAGGTCGGCCGAGCGGATCCCGACGCCGGGCAGCGACTGGAACGACGCCGCGATCGCCGGGTCGAAATCGCTCCCGTTCCCCAGGCCCTGCCAGGTCACCGTCGACTCGGTCCACGGCGAGAGGATCCGGTGGATGTTGATGGTGCTCGAGCTCGTGGTGTCCCGGAAGATCTGCTCGAGCCGCAGCGTCGCGGAGACGACGTTCGCCCCGGCGGGCACCGGCGAGAGATCGAAGCGGAGGACGGCGTGCCGCACGCCGAACCCGTCCAGGGTGCCCGTGCGGAGGAGCACGGTCGAATCGCTCCAGGTCGGGAAGCTCTCCCAGATGGTGGCGTCCTCCACCGCGCCGGCCATCCCGCGCTGGATCGTCACGCAGGTCGGGTCCTCGGAGCCCGCGGCGAGCTTCGCGGTGCCGTGAAGCCCCTCTTCCGGAGAGCCCGAGCTGCAGCCGGCGCCGGACGCGATGGCGCTCATCAGGACGGCGTTCGCGAGAAGGAGATATCTTCGCCGGTACCTGCTCGGCGGCTCGAAGGTCTCGAGCGCTCGAAGGGATGCTCGCCGAGGTCGTCTCGCGAGCAATCTAGCCGTTATTTCAATTGTCATTGCACCTCCGCGGTCCGGAGCGCGTGCGTTACAGGAATGCAACACCCACGCGCCGGCCTCGCCTCGCGCCCGCCGTCTCCGCGGTCAATCACGCCTAGCCGCATTGACACGCGAGGCGCACACGAACGCCCCAAGAACATCCGGCGCGCGGCCAGGCAATCCACGTACCAGCGGGCGTCCCTTTCCCCGCTCGGCGTCGGCGACGCTCGATCGTCGTTCGTCCCGGGCATGCGCTCAGCAGGTGACCGTTATCACGGTCAAAATTCATGACCGCGCGTGCCAGCGTGCCAGCGTGCCAGCGTGCCAGCGTGCCAGCGCGCGCATGATAGGTCGGTCGCTATCGGAAGCCCAGCTCGTGATGTCGCCTTCAATGGCTGGTCCCCATGAACCTCGACCGGACGAGACCACCGCTCGTCGCCCGGCGAACGGCACAGCAAGTCCCCTACGGCGCGGGCTCTCGGCATCTCACCAGACGGAGAGCACCGCGTCCAGCGTCGAGGCGCGCTCGCACCACGCGATCAGCTCCCCTTCCTCCGGCTCCGTCACGATGACGATATAGTCCGACGCTGGTGACCACCGGCCCTGATCGCCGCAGGAGCCGATCGGGCTCGAACCGCGGCTCTGCAGCGCGAACACGCCGAGCGACGTGTCGCGCGACGGGCGCCCCCAGACGAACGTGGAGCCGCGCGCGCCGGCATCGAGCACGAGCTGCCTGGACGCGGAGCCATCCATCTCTAGCCACACGACGAGCGTCTTGTCCGCCGCGTGGCTGCGGATGCTCACCGTCCTCCACATGAAGAAATAAGCCCACATCGCCGCGATGACAGCCGCGACGAGCAGGGCACGCAGGGCAGCTCGACCGAGAGGGAGAGGACGCGACCCAGGGCTCATGCGCTTGCCACCGATGTGCCGAGCTACTCGGTCACAGGCAGAGCGTCGCGGCGCAGGCCGCGCGCCTCACCGAGAAGGACACAAAAGCACGGCCAACCCCAGGAGACGCACGACCTTCCGGATACGAACCCTACGAAGCTCCTCGCCGTTACCAGCAACCCAATCGTCCTCTGTTCGGAGCGCGTGCGTTACCGAGCAACCCACGTACCAGCCTGCGTACCGTTGCTCGCTCGGCGTCGACGCGCTCGATCGTCTTCCGTTCGGGCAATCGCTCAGGCAGTTACCGTACTGCGGCAACAGTTCACGGACGTACGTGCCAGCGGTGCCAGCGTGTCAGCGTGCCAGCGTGCCAGCGTGCCACCGCGCGCACGAAGAGCCATCCGCTGTCGACAGCCAAGCTCGGGGCCGACCATGGAGGATAGCGCAGCATGCGCGCGCTCTCGGGATGCTCTGCGACATGAAAGCCTCCTGACCGAGCGGCCAGCGGCGGCATGGCAGGATGTGGAGCTGGTCGAGGAGCAGAAGGGCGTGCCCACGGACGCGATCTCGGCCGGCCTGATCGCGGCGCGCCCCTCGTGCGGAGCGAGCACGTTCGCAGAGCAGCGCGCCATGCCGTCTCGGTCCGGGACAGGTGTGGCGGAGTGCGGGCTAGCGGGCGCGCCGGCTCACCGAGGTCATCCGCCGCCCGGCGTGCGCGTACCGCCCTGGGTGCCGCTGCCTCCCTGGGTGCCGCTGCCCGGTGTGCGGGTGCCGCCTCCCTGGGTGCCGCTGCCGCCATGCGTGCCGCTGCCGCCGTGGGTGCCGCTGCCGCCCGGCGTGCCGGTCCCGCCGCTCGGCGGCGTGAGAGAGCCGCCCCCGTGGGTGCCCGAGCCGCCCGGCGTCCCGCCGGTTCCGCCCGGCGTCCCGCCGCTTCCGCCCGGCGTTCCGCCCGTCGTCCCGCCGCTTCCGCCCGGCGTCCCACCGCCGGTCGTCCCGCCGGCTCCGCCCGGCGTCCCGGTGCCGCTGCCCCACTCGTGCGTGCCGCCCTGCGTGCCTGCCCCGCCCCGGGCGCCTTCTTCCGGAGATCCCATATCCCCTCCAGGCGTCGTCCCCGTGCCGGGCGTCCCGCTCTCGGGAGCTCCCGTTCCTTCGGCGCCGCCGGGGGTCTCTCCGCCCGTCTGCCCGGTTCCCGGCGAGGTCGGTTGTCCGCCACCCTGGCTTCCCCCGCAGGCCATGAGCGGCAGCGCGGCCACCACTACCAGAAACATGCTTCGCATGATGTGTCCCCCCCAGGTCGTCTGCGTTCGCGGCCCGTGCCGAGCCGCCGGCGATGCGGACGCGTCCATGCGCACGAGGCCCCCCGAGGGCCCTGCAGCGTAGCGTCCCACGCTCGACATGCTGGAGCCGCATCCAGCCGCCGGGATCGAGACGCAGCCGGAACGGCGCATCGGGCCGCGCCCGATCGAGCACCGCTGCGCGCTCGCGACGCAGACTGGCCTCCTGACGCGGCCGGCGCTCGCGGGCGCGCTCGATCGCACGCGACCGCGCAGGCGCACGCGACCGCGCAGGCGGGCGCGTCGGTGCTCGCGCGGCACAAGCCCCCTCACGGCTCTACGCGGCTCGCCCAGCGCTTGCATGAGGCCAGGACCACCTGTGACCGCGGCGCACGCCGCGCGCGGCCGCTCGCAACGCGGCGTGGGCGTACGTGCCACGCGGCGTGGGCGCAGAAGAGGGGGTGAGGCATGCGCGACAAGTTCCGGAATACGATCGTCGTGATCACGGGCGCATCGAGCGGCATCGGCCGCGCAACGGCGCTGGAGTTCGCCAGGCGCGGGGCCGCGGTGACGCTCGCTGCCAGGCGGGAGCAGCCGCTGCGCGACCTCGCCGCCGAGTGCGAGCAGGCCGGCGGCAAGGCGCTCGTCGTGCTCGCCGACGTGACGAACGAGGCCGCCGTCCTGGAGATCGCGCGGCGCACCGCCGAGGCCTTCGGCCGGATCGACGTGTGGGTCAACAACGCGGCGGTGACGCTCTTCGGCCTGTTCGAACAGACGCCCTCCGAGCCCTACCGGCGCGTCATCGAGACCAACCTGTTCGGCTACATCCACGGCGCCCGCGCCGCCCTGGCCCAGTTCCGGCGGCAGGGCAGCGGCGTGCTCATCAACGTCGGCTCGATGGTGTCGAAGCTCTCGGAGCCTTACGTCAGCGCCTACGTCGCCTCGAAGCACGCGATCCGCGGCCTGTCCCAGAGCCTGAGGCAGGAGCTCCAGGTGCTCCGGGCCCGCGACATCCACGTCTCCACCGTCCTGCCCGCGACCATCGACACGCCGTTCTTCCAGCACGCGGGCAACTACACGGGGCGCACGCCGAAGGCGATGCCCCCGGTGTACCCGCCAGAGCGCGTGGCGCGCGCCATCGTTCGTCTGGCGCGGGCACCGCGGCGCGAGGTGTTCGTGGGCAGCGCGGCCCGGCAGCTGTCCTTGCTGTCGCTCGTGGCGCCGGGGCTCGCCGAGCGCCTGCTCGCGCGGAGCGTCGACCAGCTGCACCTGAAGCACGACCGCACCGCCTACGCGACGAACGGCAACCTGTTCACGCCGCTGCCGGAAGGGACCACCGTGAGCGGCGGATGGAAGCCGCGCGGCAAGAAGCGGCTCCTGCGCGCCGTGGTCGTCGGCCTCTCCGCCCTCGCGCCCGCCGTGCTGGGCCTCCTGTGGCTCCGCCCGAGGCTGCTCCCGTCGCGGTGACGGCGCGCCCACGCCCCTGCGCCATGGGCCGCCTGTCGCAAAACGACACACCCTCATCGTCGGCCGCGGGCGACGCGTGCAGCTGGGCTCGCGGCCCTCACGGGATCTGCGCTGGCCTCGGTTGCGGAGCGGGGCGCCGGCTCTAGGTGCGTGGGAGGGGACATGTCTCCGGACGAGCAACAGGGCAGCAGGAACAGGCACGTCCTGGCGCGCCTGTTGCCATGGAATCGACCCGACAACCGTTGAGGGCAGCATGAAGGAACGAAAGAAGCTTGCAGGGAAGCGGATCGCGGCGCTCGTGGCGGACGGGTTCGAGCAGATCGAGCTGACCGTGCCGATGAAGGCGCTCCGCGCCGCGGGCGCGACGGTGGACGTCGTCTCGCTCCGTCACGGCAAGATCCGCGGGATGAACCTCCACGAGCCCGGCGCGAGGGTGCGCGTGGACCGGACGCTCGGCGAGGCGGATCCGGCCGAGTACGACGGCTTGCTCCTGCCGGGGGGGTTCATCAACCCGGATCTCCTGCGCCAGAGCGAGGAGGCGCGCCGGTTCGTGCGCGCGTTCGACGACCTCCGGAAGCCGATCGCGACGATCTGCCACGGCCCCTGGGTGCTCGCGTCGGCGGAGCTCGTGAGCGGGCGGCAGCTCGCGTCCTGGCCCGGCATCCGCGACGACATCGTGCACGCGGGCGGCGTCTGGCGCGACGAGGAGGCGGTGCGCGACGGCAACTGGCTGTCGAGCCGCGGGCCGCAGGATCTGCCCGCCTTCGTGCGCGAGATGCTCGATCTGTTCGCCGAGACCGCGCCGATCCACGCCGCGGCGTCGCCGCCGGCCGCCGAGTCGGCGCCCGCGCGCACGTCGCCCCCGCTCGCGGCGCTCAGCGCCACCGCGTTCCTGCCGGCGCCTTCCACGGCAAGGAAGTTCCTGAGCACCGCGGCCACGCTCGGGGTGGGCGGGCTGGCGGTGCTCGCGCTGCGCCGGGCGCTCGCGTGACGTGAGGGAGGCGGGCGTAGGGGTCGGCGGACCGACCACCTCCTGCGGCGTCCGCCGGGAGGCTCACGTCTGGACATATCGCCGCCACGAGCGCGGCTGTCCAGCCTGGGCCGAACAGCTCCCCGTGTAGGTCACTCCACGAATCGGCGGAGGGCCGGGCGAGGAGAAGTTCGCTTCTTCCTCAGCGGAATGGACTATTATGTCCATCCCTATGGCCGAGGACAGCTACACGTTTGCGGGTTCGGAGCGCGCGCGAGAGCTGGAGCGCCTGCGGCGGATCGAGGGGTTCTTCGACCCCGCCAGCTGGCGCCTGCTCAAGGCGTCCGGGATGGGTCCCGGCTGGAGCTGCCTCGAGGTGGGGGCCGGCGCCGGGTCCATCGCCTCCTGGATGGCAGAGCGCGTCGGCCAGGAAGGCGAGGTGGTCGCGGTCGACCTCGATGTCGGGTTCATGGATGCTTCTCAGCTGCCGGGCGTCCGCATCATCGAAGGCGACATCCGCCGGCTCGACTTTCACGCGGCGCGCTTCGATCTGGTGCACGCCCGCTACGTGCTCATCCACAACGCCCATTTCCAGGATCTCCTCGACGCCATGCTCGCGGCGCTGAAGCCCGGCGGGCGCCTCGTGCTCGAGGAGCCCGACTTCACCGCGGCCAGGGGCGCGTCCGGCCCGGATATCGCGGCCTTCGATCGGGTGAATCAGGCGATCCTCGCGATGTTCCAGGCCGAAGGCAAGGACCCGGGGCTGGGCCTGCGCCTGCCCGCGATCCTCGCGTCGCGAGGGCTCGCCATCGAGGCCGTCGAGAACGAGGTGCCGCTGTGCCCGGGCGGCCACCCGCTGTCCGAGATCATGAGCCTCTCCGCCACCCAGCTCCAGGACAAGTACCTCGCGACCGGGCGGATCAGCGCGGAAGATCTCGCCGGATACGCCAGGTTCGCCGCCGACCCCGCGGCGTGGGGCATCTACTACGGCACCGTCGGCGTCGTGGCCCGCAAACCGGCCAAGACCGCCGACTGACGCACCTTCGCGCGCCGTTCGCGCGCCGTTCGCGCATGGTTCGCCGGGAGCACGCCGCCCGCGCGCGGGCCTCCTCCAGGAAAGCATCGATGTCCGTCCCGCCGCCTCCGCCGCGGCTGGACACGGCACCTCGCCGATCCCCCGACAGCGCCGCTCCCCTGCCCCTCTCGACCTCCCGTGACCACGCGGGCGCCGCCGCCCGGGCAGCGCCCTCGTCCGTTCAGCCACATGGAGAGGTGGCACCCGCGCGCCGGTCCGTCGCGCGGCGCCGACGATTCAACCGATCCTGTGCGCTCGTGAGCATCATCGATTTGACGATCTCTCGCTTGCATATCCCCAGAGCAGTTCAAGATACGTGACGGGGCGGGCCAGGCATCACCGCCAAGCGCTCCGGCGCCGGCGCCGCTTCCGTCATTGACATGGGGGGAAGTATGAAGTTTCGAATCGACTCTCTTCGTTTTGCATGGATCGCAACCCTGGCGCTCGCGGGGGCCAGCGCCTGCTCCGTCGCCGCGGGAGACGACGGCCTCGCAGCGGCGGACCAGGACAGCGCGGAAGAGGCGGTCGGATCCGCATCGCTGGCCTTCACGCTCTCGATCCCGGAGCTCGCCTCGGTGATCGACGCCTTCGATACGATCCAGATCGCCGAGGCGCAGACCGCCCTGACCCGCGGGACGGACGCGTACGTCATCGAGCTCGCCCAGGAGCTGCTCAATCACCACACCGCCGCGAACCAGCAGCTCCGGGCCGCGCTCGGGCAGGCCGGCGTGACGCCGGCCGACAACCAGGTCAGCCGGACGCTGGTCGAGCAGGGCGCGTCGGATCAACAGACGCTCGAAGGGCTCAGCGGGCGCAGCTTCGACTGGACGTACGTCAACCTCCAGATCGTCCGGCACCAGGAGTTCCTGGCCCATCTCAAGGAGCAGCTCGTCGTCGTCGGACCCGAGCTGTACCCGGGGATCTCTCACCTCGTCCCCGATATCCGGGAGGCCACGTCGCGGCACCTCTCGTTCGCCGCGTCGCTCACCTCGCGCATCGGCACCCCGTACGTCTCCGAGAACGGCAATCCGCCGCGCGCGCCGTACGACGGCAACGGCGCCCCGTACTACGGCAACGGCGCCCCGTACTACGGCCCCGTCTACTACGGCCCCAACGGGCCTTACATGCCGGCCTACCCGCCCTACGGCGGCTACGGGCGCAGCACGTCGCGCGGCTCGGGCCCCGGCCATCGCCCGTGAGCCGGCATAGCGCGCCGGCGCCGCGCTCGCCCGCGCCGGACGCCGTCTGACGAGCTGCGGCGCCGGCCGAGCCGCCGAGCCGTCGACGAGACGGGCGCGGCGCCCTACAGCCGGCGCCGCGCGCGGCCGCGATCCGGGATGACGCCGTGGATCTCCGCCTCGGTGAAGCCGGCGGCCTTGTAGAGGCGCTTCAGGTGCACGAGCTCGATGTGCGCGCTCTTCGCCACCGCGGCGCGGATGCGATCGAGCACGCTCAGCCGCTCGAGCGGGAGCCGGGTCGCCTCGACCGTCGATCGCAGCGCCGCGGCCGCCGATTTCACCTCGGCCGCCGCCGCCTGCGCCTTGTCCAGGCTGAGCTTGGGGTGGATCCCCGAGCCGAGCAGCTGCGCGAGCACCTCCAGCCGATCCGGCTGCCCCGTGATGTCGCCGTCCTCGTAGTCGGCGAAATACGCCGCGCCGCCGGGGAACAGGATCGACAGCGCAGGATCCGCGGACGGACGGCCCACGGCGTTCCAGACGTCGTCGGCGACCTTGCCGAGCGCGTCGTCGGCGCGCGCGGACTCGGCCTCCACCTTGGCGAGCAGCGGCTCCGCCTCGGACCGCGCGGCGTTGCGCTGGGCCTCCACCCCGTCGAAGAGCGTCAGCACGGGCACGAGCCGCTGCTCGGCGAGCTCCCGGAGGGACCCCCCCTTCGCAGAAGCGCTCTGGAGCGTCGCGCGCACGTCACCGATGATGTCGTCCGCCGGCGCATCCTTGCGAATCACCTCGCCCATGATGTCGATCCTCCTCTGGCCTCACGAGACGCCAAGGCTGCGGAGTCCAACGAAGCACGACCCGCGAACGCCCCCCGTCGGCGCTGTCACCTCGGGCACCATAACGGACCATCGCCCGCCCGATCAACCGGATCGCAGCCCGCCGCCGCCGGCCCGACGTGGGCCTCCGGGGCGCGTCGCTGGTACACTCCGGCCGTGCACCCCGGCCCGCTGTTGCTTACGGCCCTGCTCGCCTTCCCGCTCGCCTTCCCGCTCGCCTTCCCGTTCACCGCCCACGCCGGTCAGGCGGGCGGCGAGCTCGTCGCCGCGGCGGCCGCGGCGGGGCGGCCGCCCGAGTGCTCGGCGCGGTCCAGCCGGGCCATCGCGCGGGGGCCCACGGTCTGGGAGCGCGCGCGCGCGCCGGAGCTCCCGCGCTACTGCGACCTGCTCGCGCGCGGCCAGGCGCAGCTCGGCAGCAACCCGGAGGCGGCGCGCGAGGCGGCGCGCCTCGCCGACCAGCTCCTCCCGGGGCACGCCGCGCCGCAGGTCCTGCTCGCCCGCGCCGCCCTCGCCCTCGGCTCCCCCGAGGACGCGGGGCGCGCCTTCGAGCGCGCGCGGGGCATCGATCCGCGCAGCGTCGAGGACCCCCACACGATGCACGATCTCGCCCGGTCGCTCGCCCGCACCGGCAAGCGCGACGAGGCGATCGCGATCTACCGCGCGCTCGTCCCGCGCATCGACCTGCTCGGCACCGCCGATCAGCGCGCGCTCGTGCTGCTCGAGGCGGCGCACCTGTCGATGGCCGCCGCCGGCGCGGCCGCGAAGCCGCCCTCCGGCGCGGCCGCGGAGGGCCCCCGCGGCGACCTCGACGAGGCGATCGCCTACCTGCGCGAGGCGCGCCAGCGCGCGCAGACGCAGCTCGCCCGCGACGTCACGCTGTCGCTCGCGCTCGCGCTGGACCGCGCCGGCGACAAGGCCCAGGCCGACGCCGCGCTCGACGGCGAGGCGGCCGACGCGGGCGCCGGGGGCGACCCCCGCGCCCAGGCAGCGGCGCGCGCCCGCGCGGCGGCCGCGCGCGCCCGCGCGGCCGACCACCGCGCCGAGGCGGCGACGCGCGCGGCCGACCCGCACGCCGGCGCGGCCGCCCGCGAGCACGCCGCCGACGATCTCGCCAGCGCGGCGGCGCGCCTGCGCACCGTCGACTACCTCGCGGTCCCGGAGGACAGGCTCGCCCTCGAGGCGCTCGCGCTGGAGCGGACCATGACGGCGGCGGCGATCGCGCGCTGGGAGGCGTACCTGTCGGGCGCCGGCGGCCAGGGGCCGTGGGCCGCGGCGGCGCGCGCGCGCCTCGACGCGCTCCGGAGAGGCGGCGGCGGGGGCCAGCGGCCCGCGCGCGCCGCGGCGACCGGAGCGGCCGGGCGCGCCCCGCAGCCGCCCGCGCCGGGCGCAGGGGGCGCGCGATGAGCCAGGCTCCGCGCCTGCCCCGGCCGCCGCGCCTGCCCCGGCCGCCGCGCCTGCCCCGGCCGCCGCGCACGCCGCGGCGGCCTCGCCTGCCCGGCCTCGCGGCGCTCCTCGCGCTCGCGCTCGCGGCGGCGCCCCTCCGCGCGGCGCCGACCGTCTGGTCCCGCGCGCTGGATCCGGCGGCCGACGAGCGCGCGGCGCTCATCGCTCAGGCCGACGCGCTCCTCGCCCGGTACGACCGGCTCCGGCGCTCGCCGCTCCTCGAGCGGGTCGACGAGATCGGCCCGCTCTGGCTGCGCGAGGCGCGCACCCTGTACGAGCGCGCCGGCGCGCCGACCTCGCGCGATCCGTCGGTGCGGCTGCGCTACGCCGACATCCTGGAGCACCTCGGCGACGTGGAGGGCGCGGTCGCGACGCTCGAGGGGCTCTTGCGCGCCCACCCGCCGGCGCCCTCCCGGGCCGACGCGTGGCACGCGCTCGCGGTCTGCTATGCGCGGCTCGGCAGGTACACGGAGGAGATCAAGGCGTACGACGCGGCGCTCGCGCTCGAGCCGCACGCCGCGTCGCGGGCGCTCTTGCTGGCCAACCAGGCCGAGGCGCACATGGCGCTCGGCGACATCACCGCCGCGGTCGAGGGCTACCGCGCGGCGCTCTCGACGCTCGGGTCGCTCGACATGTTCCGCTACGGCGTGACCACGCTCTGGGGGCTCGCCGTGGCGCTCGACCGGTCGGGCGACCTCGAGGGCGCCATCGAGCACATCCGGCTCGCGAGGACCTACGACCGGAACGACCAGCAGATCAACGGCGCCGGCTGGTTCTACGTGCCCCCGTACGACGACGCCTGGTACGCCGCGCTCGGCCACTGGGCCGCGGCGCGGAGCGCCGAGCTCGGCGCCGCGCGCGCGGAGGCCTACCTGCAGGCCGTGGCTGCGTGGGAGTCGTACATCGCGCGCGCCCCCGGAAACGACCACTGGGTGGCGCTGGCCAAGGCGCGGCGCGCGCAGTGCGATCGGGAGCGGGAGCAGACGATGAAGCGCCTGCGCAAGCCCGCGCCCGCGGCGCCGCTGCGGCGGTGACGCGCGCCCATGGCGCCGCTGAGCCGCGGCGCTCGGCCGGGCGGCGCGGCGCGCTCCGGTCGCGATCGCGCCGCGCTCCGGCCGCTCCCGCAGGTGCTCCGGGAGTTCCTGCACGCCGCCTCCGGTCGCGCGCCGATCGCGCCGCAGCGGACGCGCGTCGCGCCGCGGCGGGATGCGAGGACGCCCCTTTACGACCCCGCCCGGCGGGTTCACCTTAGCGTGGTCGCCCTCGCGCGCGGGGGCGGCGCCGGCCAGCTCACCCCGAACGGAGATCCGTCGAGATGCGCGACTCGGTGTTCAATGAGCCCGTGCTCTGGTCCGGACGCCCCAAGGTCGTCGCGACGCCGCTCCTCTACGTCGTGGGCGCGGTGGTCTGCGGCGTGACCTCCGCGATCAGCACGGCGTCCGCCATCGTCGTGAGCAAGGCGCTCGGCGCGTCGCCGACCCAGCTGCTCGCCTTCGCGGCCTGGATGGCGAGCCTCGCGGTGGCGTTCAGCTACCTGCCGCGCTGGTGGCGCTCGGAGCTCGAGTACCTGCTCACCGACCGGCACATCGTGGTGCAGCGCGGGAAGCTCCGGCGCTCCATCGAGCGGCGCTCGATCAGCTACGCGCGCATCCACTGGCACCCGAAGCACCCCGGCGTGGGCGACCTCGAGCTCGTGCGGGCGGTGCCCACGGGCGCCCTCCGGCGGCGGCTGTCGATCGTGCTCTGCGGCGTCGTGGCCCCGGATCGCGTCTGGGCGATCCTGCGGGGCGTCGTCCCGTCGGCGCCCGCGGGCGACGGTCACCGGCTGCTCTCGCAGCGCCTCGACGAGGGCGAGCGGGTGCTCTGGTCGGCGCACCCGGCCGACGGCTGGCACAAGTGGCTCCCGAACGGCCTGCGCGGGGTCGGCTCGGTGGTGCTCGGCGTGCTCCTCGGCGGCTTCGCCGTGGTCACGGCGGTGCACGCCGTGCGCAGCATCCGCATCGTGACCGCGGCGGGCATGGATCCGGAGAGCGTGTCGTTCGTGGCGCTCGTCGCCTCGCTCTCGCTCACGATCGTGCTGCTCGTCGCCGCGGGCGCGGCGATGCTCTACGTGTCGGTGGTGCGCCCCGCGCGGCTCGCGGCGCGGACGCGGTACCTCATCACCGACCGGCGCGTGCTCATCCAGCGGGGCGACGAGGAGCTGCACCTCGATCGGTCGCGCATCGTCGACGTGATCGACGCGCCGGGCGCCGGCGGCCTCCGCGACGTGTTCCTCGTGCTCGACGGCCCCCGCGCCCGCGCCGTCGCGGCGAGCGGCGCGTTCGGCGAGGCCCCGGGCGCCGGCCTCCAGCCGGTGCTGCACCGGGTCGCGGACGTGGACTCGGTGCGGCAGATCTTGCGGCCGGCGTAGTCGAGCGTTCTTTAGGTTCGTCCCTGGATCCGCGGATCGCGCCCGCAGGTCGAGGCCGCCTCGCGTGCGGCTGCCGCGGGGTGAGCCGTCCGAGCAGCACACGGCGGGAAGCGGCTTCTACGAGTTAATGCATCCCGAGGGCCGAGGCGGGTTCTTTCTGTGGGGAAAGGAGTTCTAACATGACAAAGCTACTGGACTTGATTGCCAAAATCGATCAGCTGGATCGTGAGGACGTAATCTTCGCAAAGCCGGAATGGCGCCCCGACTCAGAAGCAAGCGCATTTCGGCTTGCCGAGGACTATCGCGTTCCCGAGGAGGTAAGGGCTCTCGGCTATGAGTACTTCCTAGAGGTTGATACCATCAATCAGATGCTCGAAGAGTCCCGCAGCCGCCCAGACGCCTCGCTCAACGAAAAGTGCGAGCGAATCATCCATCACGCGACATACGACGCATAAACCCTTGCGTCGACACCGCCAACACACTGAACAACGTAACCGTGGTCGAGACCCCGCAGGGACGACCGTCTGCCAAACACAACCATGCACGAGCTGCCTATCGCACTTTGCGATCCTGAACAAGGAGAGAATCAGGAGCCGAAACGGGCCCCTTCGACATTCGTAGAATGGCTTGACCGCATGCTCGACACCGCGAGTCCAAGATAAGCGAAGACACAGCCCCTAGAACACACTGCCACATCCTCAAGCTGGCGACGTTCCTGCTGCTCACAGCCTGCTGCTCCGAAGTTCCATCGTCGGCGACGCCCACCGCTATTCGTCACCGGCAGGACATCGAGCAATGGCGCTCCGCACGATCATTCTCCGACGCGTACGTCCCCGAGGTCCGGGCCGGGAAGCTCGCCGCGCTCGGCAAGATCCGCCACGTCCCCTTCGCCCTCTACATCAACTCCATGCACGGACGCATCCATCCCGTGTACGAGGAGGAGCTGGCGGCTGCGCGCGAGGCGTACCCGGAGCTCCGCGGCGAGGCGGACATGGCCGTGCTGCTCGAGATCGTCGTGAACCAGGGGGATGGCCGCCTGGCCCGGCTGGGCGTCGCCAGCTCGAGTGGCTCCGTCGCCTTCGACGCGGTCGCGCCACGACAGCCTCCATACCGGGTGCTGTGCAACTGGAAGCAGCGCGCCCGGCGCCGCGGTAGGCCCCCAGCTGTTTGGCGCCGGAGCAGAGCCTCAGCCGCGCGGCAGCATTCATCCAGTCCAGCTGTACAATCAACCCTGACCACGCCCGCGTGGGGGGACGCGCCAAAACTTGCAGCGCCGCGTGGGGGACGCGCCTCGACTTGCAGCGCCGCGTGGGGGGACGCGCCAAAACTTGCAGCGCCGCGTGGGGGGACGCGCCTCGACTTGCAGCGCCGCGTGGGGGGACCGCCGCCGAGCCTCGGCGGGTCCACGCGCCGCTCACCTGCGCGTGACCCGGGCCTCCAGGTCGCGCACGCGCGCCTCGAGCTCGCGCACGCGCGCCTCGGCGGCGGCGCGGGCGCGCTGCTCGGCGACGCGGGCGCGCTGCTCCTGGGCGCGCGCCTCGCCCTCGGCGCGGAGGGCCTCCTCCTCGGCGGGCACGAGATCGGTCGCGCGCGAGGTCCGCGCGACGCGCAACGTCGGGTGCGGGCCGTCCTTCAGCACGACGAGGTGCGCGTCGAGCGCCTCGATCCAGAGCGGATCGGCGCCGGCGTGGACGCGCAGGTACGTGCCGTCCTGGTCGCGCCGGTAGAGCTGGAGCGGCACGCGCTCCTCCGCGAGCGGCGTGCGCGCGGCGGCGGCCTCGGGATCGAAGAGCAACAGCTCGGGGCAGCCGAGCTGCCAGTACTTGGCCGGCGCGACCTCGTACGCCCGGCGCCAGTCGCCCGCGACGATCTCCAGCGCGAACCGCGGCGGGCGGTGGCCCGGCAGCCACGTCTGCCACTGCCGCGGCAGCGGCGGCAACGGGCGGTGATCGAGGACGTAGAGGTCGGGCAGGACACGCACCAGCGGCTCGGCCCGCACCCAGGCGAAGGCGTGGTCGGCGCCGGCGTACCAGTCGACCCAGCCGCGCTCGCGCGCGAGCTGCGCGAGCACCGAGAGCAGCAGGCGGACGATCCCGGACCGCTCGGCCTTGCCGTGACGCTCCGCATCATCGGGCAAGTACCAGCCGGACCAGTCGATCGCGGCGCTGGCCTCCTCGGGCGACAGATCGCGGAGCACGAGCGCGCGGGGCGGCCGCCGGGGGCTGAGCGGGTACCCGATGCGGTTCGGCGAGGCCACGCGGGGAAACTAGCACCCCGGCACGTCCCGCGGGAACGCAGCGGCGCGCCGGTGTCGCCGGATGCGTCCCGCGGGAACGCAGCGGCGCGCCGGCGTCGCCGGATGCGCACGCCCCACGACCCGCGGCGCCCTCCGCCGAGCGCCTCGTCGGCGACTTGCGCCGCGCTGAGCGCCCCCTGAGCGCCCCAGCGCCCCCCATCAGGCGACATGTACCTGCGACGCGCTTGACAGGGGCAAAGGTTCCATGTCTTCCTACCTGCTCAGAGCTTTCTTTACATCCTTCACGTCGGGAAGGGCGGCGCGTCGCGCTGAGCGATCTCGCGATCTGCGGTTGGCCCCCGCCGGAGCCCGGCGCGACGAAACAGCAGCACCACGGTGATCGCGCAACCATCGCGTCTGCCCGGATCCGGGCGCGCCGAGCCGCGTGGTGGTCCGGGCGAATCGAGCCCTGAGCGCGCGCACGGAGGAACTTGAATGAGAACCTTGCAACATCGGATCGGGACTCTCTCTGTCGGCGTCGGCGCTGCCTTCATCGGCGCTGCCTTCGTGGTCGCCTGCTCGGCAAGCCCGGGGGGCTCCCCGCAGCAGGGCCACGGCGCCGGCGGCTCGGGCGGGGCGCCGGAGGAGTTCGGCGCGGGGACGGGGAACATCTTCGACGTGGGCAGCGGCGGCCCCGTCGAGCCGCCTCCCTGCGAGGTCTGCGAGGACTTCCCCGCGGACCCGGTGCTCGACGACACCGGGACGCCGCCGCCGGCCAACGCGCCCGAGCTGTTCGGCGCCCCGGGCAGCGGCGCGCCGGGCGGGCCGTGCCTCGCCGAGCCGGAGATCGGGGCGCTCTTCCCGAACAACTGGCTGCGGCCGAGGTTCCGGTGGACCGCGCCCGAGGGGCAGGACCTGTTCGAGATCCGCGTGCACGCCGACCGGGAGAAGAACGACCTGGTCGTCTACACGACGAACCGCGAGTGGAAGATGCCCAAGGACATGTGGGAGAAGCTCGCGTCGCATGTCCGGAATGAGCCGATCACCATCACGATCCGCTCGATGTCGACGAGCGCGCCGGGCGCGCCGCTCGTCGGCACCTCCGGGCCGATCACCATCGCGCCGGCCCCGGCCGGCGGCAGCATGGTGTACTGGGCGGCGATCGGCGAAGGGCCGGCGGACGCGTGGCTGGCCGGCTTCGGCGTGGGCGAGGAGGGCGTCGTCGACGCCCTCAAGGTCGAGCAGGTGCAGCAGGGCGGCCGCAGGACCGAGAACGGCGGCCTCCGGAACGACGGCGCGGTGAGGTGCATCGGGTGCCACACGTCGACGCCCGACGGCGAGTCCGTCATCTTCACGGATCACTGGCCGTGGGGGCTCGCCATCGCCTCCGTGCAGAAGGACTCCGTGGGCGAGGTCCCCTCGTACGTCACGCCGGGCGGCTCGGAGGCGATGAGCCAGGCCTGGCTCGGCGCGCCCAAGATGTCGGCGGCGCACTTCTCCCCGGGAGACCGGATCGTCGTCACCTCCTATGGCCGGGATCGCGGCGCGGTCTGGGACGGCCAGTCGTACAGCGCCATGCCGAACGCGCGCCTCGCGTGGTTCGACCTGGAGTCGCCGGTGCCGACCTACCCGCTCGACGCCAACCCCAACCTGGTCAAGGAAGAGATGGCGGCCGCGGAGGGGACCGCCTACGGCTTCATCCCGCGCGCGGGCGACACGCGCGGAGCGCTGATGCCGGACTGGAGCCACGACGGCAACACCATCGTTTACGTGTCCACCGACGCCGGCAAGGACGGGCGGATCGCCGCCGGGGCAGGCGATCTCTACACGGTGCCCTACAACGACCGGCAGGGCGGCGCGGCGACGCCGCTGCAGGGCGCCGCGGAGCCGGCGTTCAACGAATATTACCCGGCCTTCTCGCCCGACGACCGGCTGATCGCGTTCAACCGGACGCCGAGCCCGGGGGAGATGTACTATAACCCCGCGTCCGACATCTACGTGGTCCCCGCGGCCGGCGGCGCGGCGACGCGGCTCGCGGCCAACGATCCGCCGGCCTGCGTCGGCGTCACGAGCCCGGGGATCCACAACAGCTGGCCCAGGTGGTCGCCGGAGGCCACGACCGTCGACGGCAAGACGTATTACTGGGTCATCTTCTCGTCGTCCCGCGACGGCTACACCCTCCAGAAGGACCCGCAGAAGAAGGCGTCGCAGCTCTACGTGACCGGCGTCGTCGTGGAGGGCGCGACCGTGACCACGTACCCGTCGATCTATCTCTGGAACCAGACGACGAACACGAGCAACCACACGCCCGCATGGGACGTGTTCAAGATCCCCCCCGCGCCCGTTCCCCTCTGACGCCGCGCGCAGGCGTCCCGGCCGGGAGAGCGACCCCACGCCGCCCTCGGACACGTGCCCCGACACGGCGCGTCCGTCCGGGCCCCATGAACCTCCGTCTCATCGCGTGTTGGCGGAAATAGCCAGTTCCATCACCCATCCATGGCACACGTGTGCCAGGCGGCCCCCGCCAGCGCATGCATGTCGTGCCTCGCGCCGCGCGGCGGGCCGTGCGCGCGCGCGAACCGCTGCATTTCGCGGTGAACCGAGCGAGCGGGCGGCTGGCGCGGGCCTTGCGACGCCGGCGGGCACCATGCGAACCCACCGCGCCCATTCCTCTCTCTGGCTTCTCCTAGCAACAGGCCTCCTCGCCGTCGGATGCGTCACGGAGTCCCCGTCACCCGGACCCGACGAGAGCGCGTCGCAGCGCGCGGCGCTCCACCGGGCTCAGTCGTGCGACGACCTCGAAGCGCTGCTGAAGCAGGACGCGCTCGCCAAGATGAACGCCCAGATCGACGCCATGATCGCGAGCTACGGGGCGATCAGCGACGGCCGCGGCGTCGGCTTCGGCGGCCCCGGCGTCGCCGTGCCCGGGGGGGCCGCGGACCCCACCGGCGTACCTTCCCCGACGCCGCCCCAGAGCGACAGCCCCGAGGACGCGGCGGCGGGCGGCGAGAGCGATGCCCCGGCCCACTCGGACACGAACACCCAGGTCGCCGGCGTCGATGAGGCCGATATCGTCAAGACCGACGGGAACAACCTCTACATCCTGCACGACCAGAGCTTCTACACGCTGACCGCGTGGCCGGCGTCGTCGCTCGCGGTGGGCAGCTCGCTCGCGATCGAGGGCAGCCCGCTCGAGATGTTCGTGGCAGACGACAAGGTCGTCGTCTACTCGTCGGTCAACGGGGCCTCGATCTACGAGAAGGCGGGCGTCGAGCCGCGGCCGGGGTACTACGACTACAGGATCGACATCGGCATCGCCCTGCCCGCAGGCGCCGGCGCGCCCACGGGCACGCCGGGCAGCGCGCCGTCCAGCGGGCCGGATCAGGACGATGCGCCGGTCCCCCCGGAGGGCTCCGGCACGCCGTCCAACCCGGGAGACGCCGACCCGCCGCCGGACGGCGCCGACGAGCCCGCGGAGCCCCTGCCGGACGGCGACACCGAGCCCACTCCGCCGGACGCCCCGTCTCCCGATGAGCCGGTGACCGACGCGCCCCCGCCGCCCGACGTCTACGCCCCGCTCACGAAGCTCACCGTCCTGAGCCTCGCGGGCGGCGCGCCCACCGTGGCCAGGGAGCTCTACTTCGAGGGCGGCTACGCCTCGTCGCGGCGCGCGGGCGAGGACGTCCGCACGGTGCTGTCCGGCGGCGCCCACGGCCCCGTGCTCAACTACTGGCCCGCCGACCTGACCGCCTTCCCCGAGACCGCCGAGGCGTGGACCGCGGCGTTCGAGCAGCTCCGCGCCGAGAACACGGCGATCATCGAGGCGTCGCCGCTGTCGGCGTGGCTGCCGTACCGCTTCGAGAAGGAGGGGGAGACGGTCACGGAGCTCGGCGCGAGCTGCGCGGACTTCTACATCCCCGAGGCGGGCACGACGTCGTACGGCCTGACGCAGATCGAGTCGATCGACCTCGCCGACCTCGACGAGGCGCCGGCGTCGACCTCGATCATCGGCGCGACCGACACCGTGTACTCGAGCCACGACGCCCTCTATGTCGCCGCGCGCGGCTGGCAGGCGCCGACGGCGCCCAGCGCGGTGAACGCGAGCACGGACGTCACGCACCTGCACAAGTTCGATCTGGTCGCCGACCCGAGCCAGCCCCGGTACGTCGCGTCCGGCTCGGTGCCCGGCCACATCCTCAACCAGTTCTCGCTCGACGAGCACAACGGCAAGCTCCGCGTCTCGACGACCGCCATGGTGCCCGGGACCGAGCGGTGGACGACCCGCAACGGCGTGTTCGTCCTCGAGGCGCAAGGGGCCGAGCTTTCGCGCATCGGCGCCATCACCGACCTGGCCCCGGGCGAGCAGATCCGCTCGACCCGGTTCATCGGGGATCGCGGCTACGTGGTGACGTTCCTCCGGGTCGACCCGCTGTTCGTGCTCGATCTCTCCGACCCCGAGTCACCCTCCGTCGCGGGCGAGCTCAAGATCCCCGGCTTCAGCGAGTACATGCACCCGCTCGACGACGGGCACCTCCTGGCGATCGGCAGGGACGGAGACGAGAATGGCGTGGTGACCGGCCTGGCGCTGCAGATCTTCGACGTCACGGACCCGTCGGCGCCGACGCTCCTGCACAAGGAGTCGCTCGAGGGCGACTACACGTCTTCCGAGGCCGAGTACAACCACAAGGCGTTCACGTACTACGGTGAGCGCGACGTGCTCGCCTTCCCGGTCGTGAGCTACGACCGGGAGACCGGCGCGGTCGCGAGCACGCTGGAGCTCTTCAACGTCGATATCGCCGAAGGGTTCAGCCACCTCGGCGCGGTCGACCACAGCGGCTTCTTCAGCGCGACGTCGGGGTGCTATTACTACGGCGGCGCCGCCGTGAACCGCGGCGTGTTCATCGAGGACTACGTCTACTCGATCTCGTACGGCGGCGTGCTCGTGAACGCGCTCGACGACCTCGCGACGCCGGTGGCGTCGCTGCCCCTGCCCGCCCCGACCTCGTGGGGGTCCGGCTGCGGCGGCGTCGACGTCGCCGAGCCCGCGCCCGCCGAGCCCGCGCCGACGCCGGCTCCCCGCGGCGAGGAGTAGCGCCGGGCGGCGGAACGCAGGCCGCGGCGCCCCGCCCCTCGAGCGAGGGCGCCGCGGGGGCGCCGCGGCGCTCAGGCCCCCTGCCGGGGCGCCTCCCACGGGTGATCCGGATAGAACTCCCGCATGAGCCGCGCGGTGTACGCGACGAGGTTCGCGAAGCCCTCGGCCCTGCGCCTGAGCGGCGAGTCGAAGAAGGGCGTGAGGATGCCGGCCAGCGCCGCGAAGGCCGTCGCGTCGACGCCCGCGGGGCGCCCGCCGAACAGGTACGGCCTGTCCCCGAGCAGCGCCGAGAGCGCGGTCAGGGAGCGCACGCCGAGCGCGACGATCTCCTCCTCCGAGTGCCGCGCGACGCCGAGCGCGCGGTAGTTCTCGCGGACGCGCGCGAGGAGCTCCTCGCGCAGCTTCGGGCGCAGCTCCTCCGGCGCGCCGTCGACGAAGTGCGCCGGGCCCTTCTCGAAGTTCTCCGGGATGAGCCAGCGCGCGTACCCCGAGGTCGCGACGAAATGGTTCTCGAGCATGCGCTCGATGGCCCACGCCTCGGCGCGCTGCCGCGCGTCGAGGCCCGCGTCGAGGTCCTTGCCGTACTTCCGCTCGAGGTGCTCGCGGATGAAGTGCGAGTCGGCGACGCGCGCGCCGTCGTCGTCGATGAAGGGGAGCTGCCCCTTCGGCGACAGGTCGGGCCGCGCGCGCTCCTTCCTGTAGGGCAGGCCGAGGAGCTTGAGCTGGACCTCGGTCTTCGTCACGTAGGGGCTGGCCTCCGGCAAGCCGAACGTGGGGCCGAAGCCGTAGAGCGTGATCATGAGAACCTCCGGGAGCTTGGGTCCGCCGTGGACCGCGCTTGATGTAGCCTCGCCCTGCTGACAACCTGGTGTCAGCATCCTCGTGCGGCGCGCCGACCGATTGTTCCAGATCCTTCAGATCCTGCGCCGGCAGCGGGCGCCGGTCACCGCGGCGGCGCTCGCCGAGGAGCTCGAGACGTCGAAGCGGACGGTGTACCGCGACGTCGCGGATCTCCTCGCCCAGCGCGTCCCGATCCGGGGCGAGGCCGGCACCGGCTACGTGCTCGAGCGCGGCTTCGACATGCCGCCGCTGATGCTCACGCCCGACGAGATCGAGGTCGCGGTCCTCGGGGCGCAGTGGGTCGCCCACCGCGGGGACGCCGCCCTGCGGAGGGCGGCGCAGGACCTCATCGCGAAGATCGCCGCGACGGTCCCCGAGCGGCTGCGCCCGCTCGTGCTCGAGCCGACGACGGGCACGCCGCCCGCGCTCGACCAGGTCCCCGACGGGCTCGATCTGGCCGAGGTGCGCGCGTCGATCCGCGCCGGCACGAAGATCGCGCTCCGCTACCGCGACGAGGCGGGCCGCGAGAGCGAGCGCGTCGTGTGGCCCGTCGTGGTGGGGTATCGCGAGTCGACGCGCCTGCTCGTGGCGTGGTGCGAGGTCCGCCAGGACTTCCGCTCCTTTCGCACCGACCGCGTGGTCGGCGCCACGTTCCTGAAGGAGCGCTACGGCGAGCGGCCGAGCGCGCTGCGCGCGCGGTGGCGCGCGACCCTGCCCGCCCGCCGCGAGCTGTGGAAGCGCGCGGGCGCGCCGCGCGCCGGGGAGTGACGCGGCTTTCGACCGTGGCCAGGAGCTGAACCGTGTGGGCCGCTCCGCCCGCGCCGCCGGCCGTGCCAGCGCATCGTTCGGCGCCGGCGGAGCCGCGCGCAGCGGGCAGCGCCCGAGCTCAGGGCGCCTCGTCGCCCGGGCCGCCGGAGGGCGCGTCCGGCGCGGCGCACGCGCTGCGGTCCGGCGTTTCCGCCGGCCGTGCCTTCTGCTCCAGGAGAACGAGGGCCACATCCACCGTGGCCCCCACAGCGCGGTTGACGAGGCGGATCGTCCCGTGAACGACGGACAGCGTCGTATCGTGAATGACCCGAATGCCCCTCACGGGCGCCTGGATCGGGGGAATCTGCTCCAGCAGATCGAAAGGCAGCTTCGCCGCGTGCTTCTGCAGGCGCTCCACGGCCCGCGAGCCGTGCTCGACCGCCTCCTGCACGAGATCCTTCAAGCCGCGCCACCGCTCCATCACACCGCCTCCTCGCACCACGCGCGGATCTGCGCGTAGACGTCCGGGTCGTGGGCCAGGCGCAGGTGTCCGAGCGACGGCATGATCCGCGCGTGCGCTTGAGGGAAGGGCGAGCACCGGTCCTCGGCGACCGCCCGGCCGGTGGCGCTCCTCAGCGAGACCATCGCGTCGCCGAACAAGAGGGAGAGCCTCGGGTCGGCCGTGAGCGCGCCGGCGATGAGGTGATGGCGAATGTGGGGGAGCAAGGGCACGGGATGACGGCGATTCTGGAGCAGGGCGTCGGCGCCGGCGCCCTCCCAGTCCTCGCGGCGGAGGTTGGCGTAGCCCAGGTCCTTCATCCCGCCGCTGCGGAGGTTGACGATATCGGCGATGAGCTTCGTGTACGGATTGCCGATGCTCGCGAGCGCCCACGTGACAGCGTTGCCAAAGCGCTCCAGCGGGGCGCCGAGGTGCGGTGTGCCGAGGTAGAAGGCCCGCTTGACGAGGGGCAGCCACCTTCGAGCCTTGTCGCTCGCCGCGTGCGCGGCGCTGCGCGCGACGAGGCCGCCCATGCTGTGGCCGATGAGGACCAGCTCCTCCACGGCGACCGGAGAGGCGCAGACTAGCTGCTCGAGGAGGACATCCAGGGCTTCGCCGTTCTCGGAGACGCGGAGGCCGCTGTTGTACCGCACGTAAAACGGCGTGTACCCGAGGTCGCGCGCGAGACGCGATCCGTACGTCTCGCCGTCCGGCATCGTCCAGATCTCCTCGGTGCTCATCAGCCCGTGCACGAGCACGACGACACGGGGTGTGGCTCGAGCAGGGGCGGCCGCGGGGAATGCGCTGGCAAGCGGCAGGCCGTGTCCGTCGCGGACGAGCTGCATCGCGGTCGCGAGGCCGTTGCTGGTCCGCTTCAGGTGATCGCCGAGGAGCCCGTTGAGCACCCCGACGACCCGCTCCAGGTTGTTTCCCATGGGCCGATCCGACCCGGATCCTGGCACGGATCGGCGCCTCGCGCAGCGCTGCAAGGCGGCGGGCGACTCTGCAGGTCGGAGCGGCGCCGCGCGCCGAGCTCGGCGGGTGGGGCGCAGCCCGCCCGCTCAGCGCCCGAGCTTCGCGAGGAACGCGTCGCGGCCGCCCTGCCCCGCGAGCGGCCCGCCGCCGAAGTCGAGGGCGCCGTCGAAGTAGCCGGTGAGGAGGACGTCCCCGCTCGGGTCGAACGCGACGTCCGTGGGCGTCTGGCTCTGCGCGTCGCCGAAGCGATCGCCCCACAACGCGCGTCCGGCGGCGTCGAGCTCGACGAGGAAGACGTCCTCCTCCCCCGCGCTCTCGAGCCGCCCGCACGCGAGCTCGAGCGCGCCGCGGAAGAACCCGCCGACCGCCACGTCGCCGTCCGCGTCGGCGGCGATCGCCGTGCCGTCCTGCCGGAGCGCGCCGCCGAGGCGGCGGCTCCAGACGTGACGGCCCCTCGGGTCGAGCTTCAGGACGAACGCGTCGTTGTCGCCCGCGCTGCGGCGCGGTCCGCCGCCGAAGTCGACGCTGCCGGCGAAGCCCCCGGTCACGAGGACGTTGCCCCACGGATCCACCGCGACGGCGGAGGCGTTCTGGCTGCCGGGATCTCCATAGCTCCGGCTCCAGACATGATGGCCGTCCGGATCGAGCTTGGCGACGAAGATGTCGGAGCTCCCGGCGCTCGGGAGCGGCCTGCCGCCGAAGTCGAGGCCGGCGCCCAGGGAGAACCCCGCGAGGACGATGTTCCCCGCGCCGTCGACCGCGAGGCCCTCGCCGCGATCGAGTTCGGCCGTGCCGAACGCCTTGCTCCAGAGGTGATCGCCGGAGGCGTCGAGCTTCGACACGAAGACATCCTCGTCGAACAGGCCTCCTGTGCTGACGAGCGGCGACGCTCCGCCGCTAAAGTCGAGGGAGCCCTCGAACGAGCCCGAGACGAGGACGTCGCCGGCCCCGTCCGCGGCGATGGCGCGCGGGAAGTGGCGCTCGTCGCCGGACGCGGCGCGGCTCCAGAGGTGGTCGCCGCTGGCATCGAATTTGGCCACGAACGAGATCTGGAGTCCGTCGAGGGGGTTCGTCAGCGGGCCGCCGCCGAGATCGATGGGATCGCGGAAGCCGCCCGCGAGCAGGATGCTGCCGTCCGCGTCGACGGCGACCGCAGAGGCAAACGATGAGGGGGAGTCGAAGGCGCGGCCCCAGAGGAGGCCTCCGTCGGCGTCGAGCTTCGCGAGGAACGCCCCCGAGGCGGAGACCGGCCCGCCGCCGAAGTCGACCGTGCCCGCGGCCGAGCCCGCGAGGACGATGTTCCCCGCGCCGTCGGCGGCGACCGAGTACCCGATCTGCTCGCGGAGATCGCCGTACCGCCGGCTGAAGAGGTGGTCGGCGCCGGGACACGAGCGGTGGCACACGTAGCTCGCGGGCGGGTGCGTCGCGCGCGCGGGCTCCGCGTTCTCCGCGCGGCACGGCGGCGGGGGCGCGCCGTGGCTCGGGATCGCGCCGTCCACGTCGCGGCGCGGCCCGCGAGGGAGAACGGCGGCGTCCTCGACATCCCCGGGACCGCCGCGGCGGATCGTGGCGCACGGCGGAGACGCCGCCTCGGCGGGGATCGCGAAGAGCACAGGGAGGACGAGGAGGAGCCGAGGAATAGAACATCTCATGATGTTCTCCGGTGCCGGAGCGCGGCTGTCCGTTGCTATCGCACCGCGGTCGTCGTCCGGTGCCGCCCAGCGCGCCGCCTCGGACGAGCCCGCTCCGCGCTGCCGGACGGCCTCGAGCGATCGGCGCGCAGCGCTCGACGCCCGCCGCGATTTCGAGCGCGTGACGGGGCAGAGCCGGATGGATGGCTTGACAACGGACCGGCCGATCGCGCCTGCTGGCACGATCCCCGCGCCGCGCTCCGCCGCTGCGGTGTAGGTCGAACACGCATGATCACCGGTCTGGACCTCTTCGCAGCGCTGCATCGCATCGTACAGGACGCCACGGACAGCCTGCCTGGAACGCGGCGCGGCAGCCTGCTGATCCGAGAGGGAGATCGCCTGATCTACCGGGCCGCCGTGGGCCTCGAGAGCCTGCTCTCAGGCCCGCTGCCGATCCCGTCGGACGCGGGGCCGGCCAGCGCGGTCTCCCGGCTCGACCCGGGCGACGGCGCGCGCGCCGTGGCGGCGGCCGCGTGGTACCGAGAGCACCTGCCGGGCGCGGTGGCGCTCGACTGGCTGCCCGCGGACGCGGTCGTGGTCCTCGCGCCGGTGTGCATGCGCGGGCGGCCGGTCGGCGCGCTCGCCGTCGAGCAGCCGGCCTCGGAGCCGCTTTCGGACGAGCGCAGGGCCCGGCTGATGGCCCTGGCCGGCGGCGCCGGCGCGGCGCTGGAGCGGCGCGAGCTCTTCGACGACAAGGCGCGGTCGGCCCACGAGAACCGCGTGCTCGAGGAGGTGCTGAACGCGGTGGCCTCGCAGGCCAGCCCGCAGGAGCTCGTGGAGATCATCTCGAGGGGTATCAAGAGCGTGCAGCTGCGGCCGCAATGGAGCGCGGTGGAGCTCGCCCTGGTGGAGGACGACGCCTGCGGGGCCTCGCCCGCGAGCGAGCGCGGCGCGGGCCGTGAGCTCCGCGTCTACCGGGCGCCGCGGCGCGCGCCGGTGGCCTACTGGAACAACCTGCGGGAGGGCGCGCTCGTCGCGGGGCGCGCCCTCGGCGTCGGCGTGATCCACCGGTGCGGCAGCGCCGGCGGCGAGGGCGGCCAGAGCGCGCTCATCGACGAGGGCGTGCGCCGCGGGGTGAGCGGCATCGCCGTGGCGCCGGGCGACGCCGCGGCCCTCGAGCCGGCGATCCGGCGAGCGGCGGAGGCCGGGATTCCGGTGATCACGTTCGATACGCCGCCTGCCGACGGCAGCAGGGCGCTGGCCTACGTCGGCACCGACAACGTGGCGGCCGGCCGGCTCGCCGGAGAGACGATGGCGCGGCTCCTCCCGGACGGCGGGGTCGTGGGCGCGCAGGTCTCGTCGCTCCGCGCCATCAACGGTCGCGATCGGGTCGCGGGGTTCGACGCGGCGGCCTCCGGGAAGTCCATCGCGATGCGATCTCCGCTGGAGAGCCACTACGAGACTTCCGCGGCGATGCAGCTCGCCCTGGGCGCCTTGCGCGAAGGAGGGCTGTCCGGCGCCTTCGGGGCTTGCGCCGAGAACGGCCCGGCCTGGGGAGCGGCCGCGAGGGCCCTGGGGAGGGCGGGAGATCTCAAGATCGTGGCGTTCGATCTAATACCAGAGACGATCGCGATGCTCCGGGAGGGAACCATCCATGCGGCCGTGGTCCAGCGCGAGCACGAGATGGGCTATCGCGCCGTCGCGCTGCTCCACGACATGGTGTCGAGGGGGGTGGAGGCGGCGCTGGCCGAGGTCCCGGCGCCGGGGCAGGCCGAGGATCGGCGCCTCCCGCGCTTCATCGACACCGGCGTGGACCTCGTGACGCTCGAGTCCACGCCCTGGTCTCGCCCGCTGTCGGAGCACCTGACCCTGGAGACGAGCCGCAAGTCCGCGAGCCGGAGGCGCGGGGGCGCGGCCGTGGATCGCTCGCGCGAGCTCCTCGTCATCAGCCTGGATCCCGACGAGCAGGGCCTCGTCGAGGGGCGCGCCCGGCTTGAGCGGGAGTCGCTGGTCGGCCGGGTGCTGAGCGCCGGCCGGTCGGTCGTCATCGACACGCTGGCGGGCGAGCACGACCTCTGGCCGGATGTCGTCGAGGCGCGCCGGAAGGGCAGCCGCACGCGGGCCGGCGTCCCGCTGCTCGCCCGGGGGAGGGCCCTCGGCGTCCTGGTCCTCGACAGCGAGCGCCGCGCGGCGTGCTCGCCCGAGGACCTCGAGCTGATCGAGCGCATCGCCGACACCCTGGCGGTGGCGCTCGAGAACGCGCAGCTCCTCCGCCGCGTCACCGAGCGGACCGCGGAGCTCGAGCAGGCGAACCGGCAGCAGGCGGCGCTGCTCAGCACGATCCATGCGCTCTCGAGCCCGGTCGTCCCGGTCGCGCGCCAGATCGTGGTGATGCCCGTCGTCGGGGCGATGGACAGCCAGCGCTCGGGCCGCTTCCTCGAGTCGATGCTGCGGGAGATCTCCGAGCGGCGCGCGCGCGTGGTGCTGATCGACGTGACGGGGATGGCGGCGGGGGACGCCGCCGCGGCGGATCACCTCATGACGGCGGCGCGGGCGGCGGGGCTGCTCGGGGCCGAGGTCGTGCTCGTCGGCATCACGCCGGCGGCCGCGCGGCTGATGGTGGAGCAGGGGCTGGATCTCGGGGGCGTCGTCACCCGCTCGACCCTCGAGCTCGGGTTCGCCTACGCGCTATCGAAGACGGGCGGCCGGCTCGTCTACGGCGGCTCGCCCCGCGCTGCGCGACCGTGAGCCGCGCGCCGCGGCGCGCCCTCGGCCCTTCGGCGCGCCGGCGGCGCCGAGCGCACGCACCCCTTTCATGCGCTGGGTGGCGGCGGCGTCGCCCATGCGCGCGAACCTAATGTAACAGCAGCGCAGGAGCCAGGCTCGGCGGTCCAGCCTGCGCGGCCGCCTGCCTGCGGCCGCTGCCCGAGAGGAGCAGACCGGCGCGTCAGGTGCCGAAGCGGCGCGCGTTGCGGAGGCGGGCCTTCGCGGCCTCGACTTCCTTGTTCTTGGGCGGCGCCGTGGTCTCCAGCGACTCGACGAGCCGGCGCGTGATGGCGGCGATGTCGTCGACGGCTTGCTCGAAACAGGCGACGTTCTTCCCGCTGGGGCTGCGGGTCCCGCTCACCTTGCGCACGTATTGCAGGGCGGCCGCCCGGATCTCTTCCTCCGTCGCCGGCGGCTCGAAGTTGAATAGAGGACGGATGTTCCGACACATGCCCCGAGCCTACCGCCGAACGCGGCGCGGTGGAACCGGCGCGGCCAAAACACGGCCAGCACGGCGCGGTCGACCGGCGCGGCGCTCCTGTTGTTCGCTGCGGGCGCCGGGCCCCGCGCGACGTGCGTTATCGCGGCTCCAGCTGCTCCAGCTCGCGCACCCGGGCCTCGAGCTCGCGCACCCGCGCCTCGGCGGCCTCCCTGGCGCGCGCCTCGGTCGCCGCGACCTCTTCCTGGGTGGGCACGAGCTCGCCCTTGCCGTCCGGGCGCGCGAGCCGGAGCCGCGCGTCGGCCCCGGTGCCCACGACGCAGAGCCAGCTGTCGAGCGCGGCGCTCCACGCGGGGCCGGCGCCGGCGTGCACGCGCACGTACGCCCCGTCGGGGTCGCGCCGGTAGGCCTGGAGCGCCACCCTGCCGGCGGGCGGCCGCTGCGCGGCGGCCAGCGGATCGAAGATCGCGAGCTCGGGACAGCCGAGCTGGCAGTACTTGAGCGGGATGTCCTCGTAGGCCTTCTGCCAGTCGCTCGCCACGATCTCGAGGGCGAAGCGCGGCGGACGGTGGCCGGGCAGCCAGGTCTGCCACTGCTTGGGCAGCGGCGGCGCGGGCCGGTGATCGAGGAGGTAGACGTCCGGCGAGACGCGCACGAGCGGCTCCTCGCGCACCCACGCGAAGAACCGGTCCGAGCCGGCGTGGTGGTCGGTCCAGCCGCGCTCGCGCGCGAGCTGCGCGATCGAGGACAGGAGCAGGCGGGCGATCTCGTCGTGCTCGCCCCACGCGCCGATGCCATCCGCGTCGTCGAGGTACCAGTCCGACCAGTCGATGGTCGCGCGGAGCTCCTCGGGCTCCGGATCGCGGACGACGAGCGCGCGCGGGAGGCGCGTCGCGTGGGGGTTGGCTCCGGTGCGGACGGGCGGCACGAGCTTCGACCGTAGCACCCCCGGCGCAGCGGCGGGAGGCGGGCGGGCGCGGGCGAGCGGCGCGGGCAGGCGCGAGCGAGCGGCGCGGGCAGGCGCGGGCAGCCGCGGGCGGCGCGGCAGGCGTTGCGGGCCGCCGGCCGGCGCGGGCGGACGGCGGCGCATCGCATCGCCAGGGCGCGCTCGGGGCTCCCGGTGCCGCGCGCCGGCGCCATGTCGGCGGCATGCGTTTCGAGGGGGTCCTCTTCGACGTCGACGGGGTGGTGGTCGACTCGCCGCACGAGCGCGCCTGGCGCGAGGCGCTGGAGGCGCTGATGGCGACCGAGTGGCGCGCGATCGCGCCCATGACGCGCTACGCGCCCGAGCGGTTCACGACGGCCGTCTACCAGAGCGAGGTCGCCGGCAAGGCGCGCGAGAGCGGCGCGCGCGCGGCGCTCGACTACTTCGGCGTGCCCGACGCCGCCGAGCGCGCGCGGCGCTACGCCGAGCGCAAGCAGGAGGCGCTGCTCCGGAAGATCGAGGCGGGGGAGTTCGTCGTCTTCCCTGACGCGATGCGGCTGATCCTGGGGCTCAAGGCGCGCGGCATGCCCATCGCGGCGGCGTCGTCGTCCAGGAACGCAGGCCAGCTCCTCCGGAGGATCCGCGCCGACGCCTTCGCCGAGCAGCAGCGCATCCGCCGCCCGGCCGTCGCGCCCGGCACGACGCTGCTCGACCTGTTCGACGCCGACCTCTGCGGCGTCGCGGTGGCGCACGGCAAGCCGGCGCCGGACCTGTTCCTGGCCGCCGCGCGCGCGCTCGGCGTGCCCCCGGCGCGCTGCCTCGTCGTCGAGGACGCCCCCTCCGGGGTGCAGGCCGCCAAGGCGGCCGGGATGACCGCCCTCGGCGTGGCGCGGCTCGCCGACGACGCGCTGCTGGTCGCGGCGGGGGCGGATCGGGTCGTGACGACGCTGGATGCGGTCGATCCGGACGCCGTGGTCGAGGGGCGGATCGCGGCGCGGGCGGCGTGAGCCGGTCGCTCGCCGAGGAAGAACTGCTCTTCGTCCGGGTCTCTACTGCTACCTCGCCATCGGCAGGCTCCAGTCAACGAGAGCAATCACGCGGCGCGCTTCGTTCCCTTGCGACGCTTGGAGGGAATCATGATGAGAACATCCGCAGGAATCTGCATCGACGCATGAACTTTTCGAATCATCGGCAGTGTCAGCGCGCGCTTGCCGCCGAGCACCTCGGACACGCGAGCGCGCGAGCCGATGAGCGGCTCCAGATCCTTGCGAGTCCATCCGAGCTGTTCACAGCGAGCCTTGATGGCGGCCACTGGATCGAGCGGCAAAATCGGAAACCTCCTGCGCTCATAGGCATCGACGAGCGTAGCCAGCGCATCGAGCTCGCTTTCTTCCGCAGATCCAGGTTCCGCGCTCCAGAGCTCCTCGATCCGACGAAGCGCACGAAGATGGCTCTCTTGATCCGTAACGGGTTCGATCATGGTGGGACTCCTCATACGGTCGCGGCGTCGATCCTGTCATACTCGGCGTGTGTGCCGACGAACCGAATATAGACTAGAAACAACGGCCCATATTTTACCTGCGGGGGGCACCGGAACCGCGGCGGCACACTCGGCCCCGCATGCCGCTGCCGCATCACAGTCGCGATGCCCTGGCGCCGAACGGCTCTCGCCGGTTCTCTGCCGCGCTGTTCCCGTCCAGCAGTGATCGTAGCGCCCGGGCCAGCAGGCCGCCCCTCAGCCGCCCTGCTTGCGCACGATCGCGAGGCTCCAGATCTCCCCGGCGCTCGTGCCCACCCACAGCGTCGGCGACCCCTTGCCGGCGGCCACCAGCACGGCCGGCTCGCCGCGGGCGCCGAGCGCGACGCTGGCCGTCGGCGCGAGCGGCGCGCCGGAGGCGGCCTCGATGGCGGCGCCGTCGAACAGCGCGACGCGGCCGTCGGCGAAGCAGGCGAACAGGCTGGACTCGAGGACCGCCACGTCGGCGACCGGGTCGCTGAAGGCGAGCATCTTCGCCGCCAGCTTGCCCGACGACCGCACGACGGCGCAGGCCGCGCTCGCGCCGCGCTTGTACACCGCCGTCAGCTTCGGGCCGCCGCGCACCCGGTCGAGGTTCTGGGCCGCGCGCGGCAGCGAGGCGCGCAGCGTCGGGCCCGGCTCGGGCGTCGCGCCGGGATGCACGCGGAGCTCGCCCCCCTCCCCGGCGCCGTCCATCACCGCGTGCGTCTCGGTGTCGGTCACGTCGAACGCCCGCGCCGCGCCGCGCACCGCGAACGTGCGGCCGTTCACCTCGGTCTTGTCGAGCTTGAGCTCCGTCGCGCTGCCGTCCCAGCCCAGCGACAGCGCCGTCTCGCCGGACGGGCGCATCGCGAGCTGCCGCGCGTCCCGCCCGACCTGATCGAGCTTCGGGCCGTGCGTGATGCCGAGCAGCGCCCAGACCGCGTCGTCGCTCCGCACCACGGCCACGTCCTTCGAGAGCAGCGCCACGTCGTGCGCCGAGGAGAGCGACAGGTTCGTCGTCTTCGCGCCGGCGCCGCCGATCGGGCAGACGCCGAGGCGCACGGGGTCGGTCGAGACCATCGCGACCAGGCCGGGGCTCGCGAGGTACGCGGCGCCGCGGATCTCCGCGTCGAGGCCGTGCACCTTGCGGGGGGAGCTCAGATTGCTGAAGGGCATGGCCGGTGAAGATACCGGTTCTCGCGGGACGGCGTCAGCCCTTGATGAGCGAGCGGACCTCGATGTCGAGGTTCTCGGACTCCGCCACGGCGTCCATCGCCTTGCGGAGCTGGGCGAGCGACACCCCGACGGGGACGTCGACGTGGGCCTCCATCCGGAAGAGCTGCGAGCCGGTCACGGGCGCCTCGTAGGCCGAGGTCTCGAGCGAGACGATGTTGACGCCCGCGCCGTGGAGCGCGCGCGACACGGCGCGGACGATCCCCTCGTGATCGAGCGCGTCGACGGAGATGACGCAGGGGATGGTCGCCGCGCGCCGGTGCGACTCGGGGCTCTTGGTCCTGCGGCTCTGCACCGTGAGCCCCGTCGCCCGCGTGAGCGCCCCGGTGTCGCGCTCCACCGCCTCGATCGCGCCCGGGGGGCCCGACGCGAGCAGGAGGATGCCGAACTCGCCGCCGAGCACCGCCATGCGGCTGTCCTCCACGTTGGCGCCCCGCTCGGTCAGGTAGTGGGTCACCTCCGCGACGAGGCCCGTTCGGTCAGGGCCGAGGCAGGAGAGGACCAGGAAGGCTTCGGGCTCGGGCGTCGTCGTCATGCGGCGCATCTTAGTCCGATCCGCGCAACCGGCGCGACCGGCGCTTCCGGCGCAGGCGACCGCGGGCGCGCGTCCGCGGCGGCGAGCGCCCAGGCAGCGCCGTCCAGGTCGGCGCGCGCGCGTCCGCGGGGATCGCGCGGCCGCGGGCCGCGCCCGACGAGGCGCTTGTCTCCGGCGGGGCGGTGGGCGAGAGGACGGCCATCCCCATGCCGTACGAACGCGACAACATCCACCGCCTCACGCCCTACACGCCCGGCGAGCAGCCGCAGCGGGCCGACGTGGTCAAGCTGAACACCAACGAGAACCCGTACCCGCCGCCGAGCGCGGTGCTGGAGGCGATCCGGGGCGTCTCGGCCGATCAGCTCCGCCGGTACCCGCCGCCCCGCGCGCAGCAGTTCCGCGAGGCCGCGGCGAGGCTCCACGGCCTCTCGCCCGAGCAGGTGATCGCCACGAACGGCGGCGACGAGCTGCTGCGCATGGCGGTGACGGTGTTCTGCGAGCCCGGCGGCCTCGGCCTCGGCGAGACGTATCCGACCTACTCGCTCTACGACGTGCTCGCCGAGATCCATGGCACGACGATCACCCAGGTCCCCCTCGACGAGGACTGGTCGGTCCCGGAGGACTTCGCGAGCCGCCTCAACGACCGCGGCTGCCGGCTCGCGCTCCTCGTCAACCCGCACGCGCCGTCGGGGCGGCGCGAGCCGCTCGACAAGCTCGAGCGCATCGCGCGGGCGTTCCGCGGCGTGGTCCTGATCGACGAGGCGTACGTCGATTTCGCGGAGGCCGACGCGATCCCGCTGCTCGATCCGGCGCGGGGGCTCGACAACGTGCTGCTCCTGCGGACCCTCAGCAAGGGGTACTCGCTCGCGGGGCTCCGGTTCGGGTACGGGCTCGGGCACCCGCGGCTCATCGAGACGCTCGACAAGGCGCGCGACAGCTACAACACGGATATCCTCGCGCAGGCCGCGGCGACCGCGGCGCTGTCCGCGCGGGACGAGGCGAGCAAGAGCTGGGAGCGGGTGATCGCGGAGCGCGCCCGGCTCACGGCGGCGCTGCGCGAGCGGGGGTTCACGGTGGCGCCGAGCCAGACCAACTTCGTCCTGGCGACGCCGCCGGCAGGGGGGCTGTCGGCGCAGGCGATGTACCGGGCGCTCTACGATCGGGCGATCTTCGTGCGCTACTGGGACGCGCCGCGCCTCCACGACAAGCTGCGGATCACGGTGGGCACGCCCGAGCAGAACGACGCGCTGCTCGGGGCGATCGCCGAGGTGTCCCGCGCGGCGGCCGGGGGTAGATAGACCCCGTTCGCTGTCCGCTTCGTGCGCGAGTGTACGATCCTTGCGCAGCTCCTCACCTCCCCTGCCGCGCATTTCGCCGAGCGGCTCCGCTGGCCTCGACCGTGCAACGAGCGGCGCGCGACGGACAGCGCGCCCGCGAGGTCGGCTGAGCCAGCTTCATTCTTCACGAGGAGAGGAGATCGCTTCATGCGCCACCCCAGCATCCAGTCATCGAGTCACGTCCTGTCGCGCCTGCTTCGCGGCGGGAGCGTCGCCTGCCTTTCTCTGGCGCTCGTGCCGGCGTGCGGTCCAGACGCCGGCGACGGCGACCCGATCGGCGCGCTGACCTCCGGCGTGAGCGACGCGGGCGGCGGCGGTGAGGGCGCGGGCGATGGCAACAGCGGCGGCGGCCCTGGCAGCACCGGCGGCGACGGCAACGGCGGCGGCAGCGACGGCGCCGGCGGCAGCAGCGTCGCGGGCGATCCGCCCGGCGCCTGCGGGCTGAGCGGCGCCGCCGTGGAACGCTCCTATTCGCCGAAGCTGTTCGCCGCGGGCGCGGATCCCTCCGGGGACGCCGAGTGCAGCGGCGTGCTCAACCCCGAGCGCGGCGTTTTCCGCTTCACGGATCTCCGGAGCCTCGGCTCGCTCTCGCATCTCCGGGGCGAGGGCTACACGCTGATCTACGGCAAGGTGCTCATCGACGACTACCGCACGCGGGACATCGACCAGGACCTCATCGAGCAGCTCGACGCGAGCTTCGCCGCCGTGCGCGCGGCCGGGCTGAAGGTGCTCCCCCGCTTCTACTATGCGGACACGGGCACCGCGCCGGACGCGCCGCTCGACCGCGTGCTGTCCCACATCGACCAGCTCAAGCCCGTGCTCGAGCAGAACGCCGACGTCATCGCCGTGCTGCACCCCGGCTTCGTCGGCGCCTGGGGTGAGTGGCACTCCTCGACCAACGACCTCACCAGCCCTGCCAGCCGCCAGCAGATCTTCGACGCGCTGCTCGCGGCGCTGCCGAGCGACCGGATGACCCTCGCGCGCCGCCCCTCGCACAAGCTCGAGGCCTATGGCGGCCCGCTGACCGAGGAGACGGCGTTCTCCGGAGCGCCGCTCTCGCGCGTCGGCCACCTGAACGACTGCTTCCTCGCGAGCGCCGACGACGTCGGCACCTACCAGCTCCCCGGCGAGAAGGATTATGCCATCGCGGACTCCGCGTTCACGCCCGTCGGCGGCGAGACGTGCGCCCCCAATCCGCCGCGCAGCCAGTGCCGCTCGGCGCTCGACGAGCTCTCGCTGCACCACTGGAGCTTCATCAACACGGACTATCACACCGACGTGATCGATGGCTGGCGGTCCGAGGGCTGCTTCGAGACGATCGCCTGCCGCCTCGGATACCGCTTCGCGGTGATGGGGCACGCGTCGCCCGAGCAGGTCGGTCGCGGACAGCCGCTGTCGCTGCGGCTGCGCCTGTTCAACGATGGGTATGCCCGGGTCTACAATCCGCGCCCGGTCTACCTCGTGCTCCAGCAGGGCGAAGCGCGGCGCGTCGTCCAGGTCGACGCCGACCCGCGCCGCTGGGCGCCGGGCGAGGAGAGCGAGCTCTGCCTCGAGGCGCAGATCCCGGCCGATCTCCCCCCGGGCGACTACCGGCTCGGCCTGTGGCTCCCGGACGGGTCCGAGCGCCTTCGCGACGACCCGCGCTACGCGATCCGGCTCTCGAGCGGCGCGGCGTGGGACGGCGCGAGCGGCGTCAACCTGCTCGACGCCACGGTCCGGGTGGTCGAGTAGGCGGCTCCCCTCGCGCCGGCGCCGGGGCGGCGACCCGTGCCCTTGCATCTCCGGCGCGCGGGCTTACCTCATCGCGTGATCCCGGCCCTCATCTCGCGCGGGGGCCCAGGCGGATCGTCGGAAAGAGGCCGCGCAGCTCGCCCACCGGCTCGATCACCTGCGGCGGGAAGGGCGCGCCGGGGTGGCGTGAGCGCCGCCTGGCGCAGCGCTCACAGCACCCGCGCGAACGCGCTCTCCAGCGCGTCTCTCCCGCTGCGCTCGATCACGTCGCCGTGCGCCACCACGATGCGCTCCGGCTCCCACGCGAGCATCCGCTTCACCGCCGCGCCCACCGCCGCGCGATCGCGCATCATCGAGCGCGCGAAGCGCGACGGACCGAACCGCCCATACGCCCCGTTCAGGCGCATGAAGAGGCGCGTCGGGAAGTGCGCGCTCTGCGTGATGTGAAAGCAGAGATCCCAGAGGAAGAGGGTCCTGCTCGGCCGGTGAAAGAAGGCCACCTCGTCGACCTTGGGCATCCCGCCGACCGTCACCTGGTCGATCTCCGCCGCCCACAGCGGGTCCGGCGCGTCGCCGAGCTCGTCCGTGAACGCCACGTCGGGGCGCTTCTCGCGGAGCCGCCGGGGGCCGTACAGCCGCGCCCCCGGGAACGCCCGCGCCGCCGGCGCGAGGCCGAGGTGGTGGAACAGGTTCGGCGCCACGATCGCCCGCACCTCCCCGAGCGCCCGGATCTCGCCCGCCACCTGCTCCACGCCCGGCAGCGGCGAGAAGAGGAGCAGCCCGCCGTCCCCGAGCCGCACGACCGGAGACCGCACCGGGAAATGCATGGCTGGCAGCTTCAACGTGTCTTCCGCAACCCAGAGGGCTTGATCGAGTTGTCGCAGCATGCTCCAATTGGTAAAGCTGCTTGACCATTTAGTCAAGCAGCTTTACCATCATGGCCAAGCACGATCTCGATCCCAGGGATGTCGCGGAGCTCGAGCGGCGCAAGCGCGCGAGCCTCGGGCAGCTCCTCCTGCGCTCGGCGCGGCTGCTCGACGAGCGGGCGGTGGCGCGCGTCGCGCGGCGCGGGGCGCCCGGGGTGCGCCGGGCGCACACCGCGCTCATGCCGTACATCGATCTCGAGGGCACGCGGCTGACCGATCTGGCCGAGCGCGCCCGGGTGACGAAGCAGGCGGTGGGCCAGCTCGTGGAGGAGCTCGAGGCGATGGGCGTCGTGGAGCGGACGCCCGATCCGGACGACCGGCGGGCCAAGCGGGTGCGCTTCACGCCGCACGGGCTGAAGGCGCTGCTCCACGGGCTCGGGGTGCTCATGGAGCTGGAGGAGGAGCTCACGCGGAAGCTGGGCGAGAAGCAGATGGCGTCGCTGAAGAAGGGGCTCGCGGCGCTGCAGGCGGCGCTGGAAGAGCCGCCCGAGGGAGGGTGAGCGCCGGGGCGGAGGATGTCGCGCAGGCGCTGGGCGAGCCGCTGCTCAGGAGCGCGATCGCCAGGGTGCGTATTCCGGGCCGACGTGACGGCCGATTCCGAGAGCACGTGACGGCCCGTTCCGAGGGGACGCGACCGGGCGTTCCGGGCCACCCGACGGGGTGTTCCGACACACCTGACGGCTCGTTCCGACGCACGTGACGGGCCGTTCCGAGGGACGCTCCGCGGCGGGTCGATGCGGAAGAAGAAGGCGGTGGCTCCCGAGGTGACCGAGACGAAGACCTGACCGCACTCGTCGCTGCGCTCCGGTCCACGTCACGCCGGACTGGGCCGTCGCGTCGCTCCGGAATGAGCCGTCACGTCCGTCGGAATACGCAGGGAAGCTAGGGAAATCTCCACGCACTGAGCGTGGATTTCGCGCCTACGAAGCCGCTCCGAGGGGTGAGAAAGCTGGCGGCGTAAACGGAACGCCTTGAAAGAAAGGCTCGGCGTGGCGACCGGTCCCGGTTGCTATGACGAAACGAAGACGCACGCCGAGCACCTCCAAGGTGCGCCGGCGCCAGCTTGGGTTCAAGAGGAAAGGCGACGGGCGGCACCAGAAGCGCATCCGGCGGCCAGACCCTTCCACACTCCACGTCAAACCCACGGAGACGAACCTGACGGGGGTCGCAGGGCTTGCCCCGTTCGGCGCCTTCATCCGCGAGCTCGGCGTCGACGCGGCCCTGAGCCGCAGCTTTTCCCGGCTGAAGACGGGCCGCTCGGTGATCTACCCCATGGCCGCGCAGATGCGCCTGCTGATGGACAGCGCGCTCGCCGGCGAGGAGCGCGTCTTCGGCATCGAGGCGCTCGCCGTCGATCCGCTCTTCGTACGCCTCGCGGGCGGGGTCGTCCCCAGCATCGATACCGTCTACCGGGATCTGTGCCGCTTCGACGAGGAAGCGCTCGAAGCGCTGCACAGCATGGTCGTCGACCATGGGCTCGCCCTCGTTGCGCGCCGAAAGCACCGGTTCGTACACATCGACGTCGACACGACCGTGGAGCCGCTCTTCGGGATGCAGGAGGGGGCGCTGCCGGGCCCGAACCCGCGCTATCACGGCCGGCCGAGCTATCATCCGATCCTGGCGCGGGTCGCCGAGGTCGACGCGATCGTCGGAGCCAAGCTGCGACCTGGCGACACGAGCTTTGGCGAAGCCGATGTGCCTTTCGTCGAGGAGTGCATCGACCGGGCGCGCGCCGCAGCGCCGAGCGCGGTCATCTACGTGCGGATCGATGGCGCGGGGGATTGCAGCGCCTTGATGCACGCCGTTGCCATGAAGGGATGCTTTTTCCTGACCAAGGCGCGGATGAGCCCCGATCTGGTGGCATGGTCGCACACGCTACCGGATGGCGTACCATCGACTGGGATGCCGACGGTCGTCCCCGGCGGCAGGTGGCCGAGGTCCCGTTCCGGCGCAGCGATTGGCCGGATGGGGTCCGCGTGATTGCCGTACGCACACGCGACCGGGAGAACGGCAAGCAGATCTACCTCTGGGAGGGCCTCGACTACACGGTGCAGGTCTTCTTGACCAACGAGCCGGTCGAAGCGCCGGAAGACGTCGCGGCGCGGTATGACCTGCGCGCGGGCATCGAGCCGCTCATCGGCGATCTCAAGCACGGGTGGGGATGCGGTCGCGTGCCGAGCCACAGCTTCAACGCCAATCATGCCGCGCTGCTGCTGAAGCTGCTGACCGCCAACCTGATGCGCCGGTATGTGCTGGACCATGTTCCGCACCTGGCGAGCTGGCGAACGCCGTGGCTGCGCCGCGCGCTGATCCTCGTGCCGGGACGGTTGGCCCGCTCGGCTCGAGGCACGAAGCTGCACGTGCCGGAGCGCTCGCAGCTCGCCCGCTGGCTGAATTGAGCCCGGAACCAGCCGAAATCATCGTGGGGGTAAGGGGGACGTGTGTCTTCCTGACGCTCTGGACGCGCCTGATTGTAATCGATACCGCATTTCTTCAACCGAACACCGCTCGCGCATTGCCCTCGGCCCACTCGCGCCCCGTAGGCGCGAAATGTACGCTGAGTGGGGGCTGGACCCCCCCGTGTCAGAGAAGTTGTCGCCCCATCTGATCCGCTTACGCAGGATCAGGTCACCGGTCTCGGGGAGCGGAGACAGGCTTTGAGGTGAGAGAGTACTCAGAATCCTTCAAAAGAAAAATCGCACGGCCGTTGCGGCCGTCGTCGTGGTGCATGCCAAGGAGATGAAGGAGTCGTGGTGTCTGGCGACCTCGCTTGCTGAGAAGAAGGCGCCAGAGGTATTGAAGCTCTACGGCAAAAGGTTCACCATCGAGGAAACATTCCGCGATGAGAAGGACATCCACTTCGGCCTGGGTCTGTCGGCAACCCACATCAAGAATCGTCAGCGGCGCGATCGGCTCCTGTTCTTGGCGGCCATCGCTCACGCCCTTCTGACGCTGCTCGGTGCCGCGAGCGAGGAGACCGGGCTCGATCGCACGCTGAAGGTGAACACCACGGAAAAGCGCGCGCTCTCGCTCTTCCGCCAGGGATTGTACTGGTATCACGCGATGCCCACCATGCGCGACGACTGGCTTGAGCAGCTCATGGTGGCGTTCAACCGCATCGCGGCGGACCATCGTGTCTTCCGCGAAATCTTCGCGGTCATATGAGGGGATGCTTCAGGGGGATACCGTCTCGCGAGTCCCGGATCGGGCGTGGCGCCGATGCGGGTCGCGCCTTGCCGCGACGGTCCCCGTCACGCGTACTTTTTGCCGCGCCTTCTACCTATCTTTAGAAAGTCGATCAGCACCTCGAGCTTGGGGGCGAGGTTCAGCCGGCTCGGATAGTAGAGAAAATAGCCCGGGATGTGCGGGCAATACCCATCGAGCACCCGCACGAGTCGCTTCTCGGACACGAGCCCGCTCACCATGTCTTCGAAGACGTAGGCGAGTCCGACGCCCTCGACGGCGGCGTCTACCAATACCGATCCATCGTTGGTCACGACGCGGCCGTCGACGACCAGCTCGAACTCCTTGTCGCCCTCGACGAACTTCCACCGGGCGACTGCGCCCGTCGACATGCGCAGACCAATGCACTCGTGCCCGTGAAGCTCGCGCGGATGCGTGGGCTTGCCTCGGCGCGCGAAGTAGTCCCGTGAGCCGACGACCACGAGGCGCTGGTCCGGGCTAACGCGAACAGCGATCATCTCGCGATCGAGGCTGTGGCCGAGGCGAATCCCCGCGTCGAAGCCTTCGACTACGATGTTCGACAGCGCCTCCTGGAGACAGATGTCGATTCGGATGTCGGGGTACGCGGCGAGAAAGGCCGCGAGCTTCGGCTTGATGACGTCGTTGTAGCCGGTTCGGAGCATCGTCAGGCGCAACAGACCCGATGGGCGTCCGTTCATGGCCATGAGCGACTCGAACGCGGCGTCGATGCCGTCGAATGCAGGCCTGAGCTGCCCGATGAAGTGCTCACCGGCCTCGGTCAAACCGACGTTGCGTGTGGTTCGTTGAAGCAGGCGCACACCGACGCGCTCTTCGAGGGCGCGAACGATCTGACTAACGGCAGATGGCGTCACCCCCAGCTCGGCGGCCGCCGCACGGAAGCTCCGCTTTTCGGCCACGCAGAGGAGGGCCCGAAGCCCGGATAGGTCGTCACGCATTGTTTAGCCTGGCTACCTATAGCATGCACGATTCCGCGCGTTCTCTTTTTTGTTTGGCGAGACTAGTGTCTCCGAAGCGAATAACGCAGAGGAGAACACTCATGACGCCCGCACTCCCCAAACCCATAGCCGCCTATGTCGAGGCAAACGCACAACTCCATGTGGACGGCATGCTGAAGCCTTTTGCCGCCGATGCGGTCCTCTCGGACAACGGAAAACGTCACGAGGGCCACGCCGAGCTGCGAACCTTGTTTGAAGACGAGGTGATCGCCGTCAAGGCGATCTTCACGCCGGATGCCGTTCGCCACGAGGACGGTCAGGTCGTGGTCGAAGGTCTTGCCCATGGCGACTTCAAGGGCAGCCCGATCCGCTTCACCTATCGCTTCACGCTCGAAAACGACGCTATCAAAGCACTGGAGATCACGATATGAACATCAAAGCTAATCCCGCGGAGTTCGCTGGAAAACGTGTGCTCGTGAGCGGCGGCAGCAAGGGTCTGGGCCGCGCCACCGTCGACCGCTTCCTGGCCGGGGGCGCCCGGGTTATCACCGCAGCCCGCGGAACCCTGGAGCCCATCGACGGCGTCGAGTTCGTCCGCGCGGATCTGACGACGGCCGAAGGCGGCGAGACCCTGGCCAAGGCGGCGCTCGAGCGTATGGGCGGCGTCGACATCCTCGCCCACGTGATCGGTGGCTCGGCCTCGCCGGGCGGCGGTTTTCTCGCGCTGACGGACGATCACTGGCTCGCCGAACTGAGCCTGAACCTCATGGCCACGGTCCGCCTTGATCGCCTCTTGGCTCCGCAGATGATGGAACGGGGTGCCGGCGCGATTGTGCATATCACCTCTATCCAATCCATCCTGCCGCTTCCCGAATCGACCACTGCCTACGCCGCCGCAAAGGCCGCGCTCAGGACCTACAGCAAGTCGATCTCCAAAGAGCTGGGGCCGAAGGGCGTGCGGGTCAACGCCGTCTCCCCCGGCTGGATCATGACCGAGTCGTCCGTCGACATGCTGAAGCGTCTGCAGGCCGCGAATGGTGGCACGGTCGAGGAGGCGCGGCAAGTAGTCCTTGTTGCTCTGGGCGGTATCCCGATCGGGCGTGCAGCCGAGCCCGAAGAGGTTGCCGATCTCATTGCCTACTTGGCCTCGGATCGCGCCGCCGCGATCCACGGCGCCGAGTTCATCATCGACGGCGGCACGGTCCGGACCGTCTGACGTGGGCGTCTGCGCCGGGACGCTGTACCGGTGGCGGCATGAACGGATCGCGACGGTTCGGCACCGCAGGTTCGTTCCGTGTCAACACCTCCCCCCAAACAGCGGACGAGCTTCGGCGACCTCTCGCCTCTCGCTCGCCCCACCGCCCCAGCGACTCTCCCCGGAGCTCAGCGCTTCCCCCGGACCCGCCTCCGCGATACGACATCGCCGTGACCCACACGATCGCCCGCTGGCTCCCCCTCCTCGCAGCGCTCTCCTCCGGCTGCGCCCCCGCGCCGGCCCCCGCCGCACCGGCGGCCGACGAGGGCGCCGCGAAGGCGGCGAGCGCGGCGCTCACCGCGCTCTCGCACCGCAAGTTCGACATCCAGGGCTGCGCCGCCTCCGAGGCGCGCGTCGTCCCGGAGGCCGAGGCGCGCGCGGGCTCGCCTCAGGGCGAGCGGTGCGTCATCCTCGTCGCGCGCCAGAGCGACAAGACATGGCTCGTCGCCGTCCGCTCCTCGCTGTCGTCCAGCTCCTTCGGGGCGCAGGCGCTCGTGACCGTCCTCCCCCAGGCCGAGGGCGTCGGCGCCATCGAGTACACGCGCTGATCCAGCGCCGCAGCCGCATCTGCGCCGCTCCGACGCGGCCAGGCGCTCACCGCGCCGTGGCCCAGGCGCTCACCGCGCCATGGCCCCGCCGCTCACCGCGCCGTCGCGACGAGGAACAACCTCCGGAACGGAAACGGCGTCTTCCCGTCCGCCGCCTTCGGATACGCCGCAGCCACCCGCGTCGCGTACGCCTCCAGGAACTCCGCCCGTTCGCCCTCGCCATCGAGCGCCGCGAGCAGCGGCCGCAGCGCCGTCCCCATCGTCCACTCGACGACCGGGCTCTCGCCCTCGAGGACGTGCAGATACTCCGTCTCCCAGAGGTCGATCCGCGCCGCGTGCGGCGCAAGCACGTCGTAGTACGCCGCTGGCGCCGCGACCGGGCTCTCCCGCACCACCTTCGCCAGCTTGTCGCGGAAGCGCGGCATCCGGCTCACCTCCACCATCGCCGTGTGCGATGGCGCGCCGTGGTTGCGCGGCATCTGCACCGCCAGCACGCCGCCGCGCGCGAGCCGCCCGAGGAGCGCCGGAAACAGCGCCGCGTGGTCGTCCAGCCAGTGAAGCGCGGCGTTGCTGAAGATCAGCGCCGGCGGCGCGGGCGGCGCGAAGCGCGCGATGTCGCCCTCGACGAACCGCGCCCCCGGCAGCGCGGCGCGCGCCTTCGCCAGCATCTCCGGCGAGCTGTCGACCCCGAGGATCCCCCGGTCCGGGAAGCGCTGCGCCACGAGGCGCGTGATGTTGCCCGCCCCGCAACCAAGGTCGACGATGTCGCCCGGGACGGTGACGTCGACCCGCCCCAGCAGATCGACCGCCGGACGCGCCCTCTGGTCCTCGAACTTCAGGTACTGAGCAGGATCCCAGCTCGCCATGCCGCCTTCCATCGGACCAGCGCTGCAGCTCGTGAGCTCCCCGCTGCCCGTGCCATGCCTCCCCGTTCCACCAGATCCGGACGCGCCTGTCGACGCAGAAATCAGGCTTGCCCGCTCCCCCGCGGCGGCCGCCGGCCCGCCGCGTGGCGATCTGCCACAGCCTTGCCAGGTCGCCACGGCGGCGCCGGTCGCGGCGCCCGCCCGCGCTGCGCCCACCGCGCTCGGCATATGCATTGCTCGACGCGCGCCCGGAGTCCTGCGACTTCTTGGCAGCACGGTCCGGGAACGCGGCCGCCGGCCGCCGCCCCTCGTTCGCACCGACCCACAAGGAGAACGCTTGAACACCCCAGCCACGAGCCGTCCACCGCCGCGCCCTCGCCTGACACCGACGCTCCTCTTCCTTGGGCTCGCCGCGCTCGCGGCGGCGCCCGGCTGCTTCAGCGCCCGCGCCTCCTCGGGCGGCGGCGAGACGACGCCGCCGCCCCCCGCCCGGTCGATCCGCACCGCGGACATCGAGCTGCCCGCCGGATACGTCATCGAGGTGGTCGCCACCGGCCTCACCTTCCCGACCGGCGTCGCGTTCGACGACGCCGGGCAGGTCTACGTCACCGAGGCCGGGTACTCCTATGGCGAGGTGTTCACCACGCCACGGCTCCTCCGGATCGATCCGGGCGGCCGCACCACCGTCGTCACGACCGGGAAGAACCCGCCGTGGACCGGCGTCGCCTGGGCCGACGGCGCGTTCATCGTCTCGGAGGGCGGCGTGACCGAGGGCGGCCGGATCCTCCGGATCACCCCCGGCGGCGAGAAACAGACCCTCGTCGCGGGCCTCCCGAGCTTCGGAGATCACCACACGAACGGGCCCGTCGTCGGCCCCGACGGCTTCATCTACTTCGGTCAGGGCACCGCCACGAACTCCGGTGTCGTCGGCGAGGACAACTACAAGTTCGGCTGGCTGAAGCGACACCCCGAGTTCCACGACGTCCCCTGCAAGGACGTGACGCTGACCGGCGCCGCGCTCACCTCGCCGAACCCGCTCACCAAGGACGAGGACGACAAGGCCACGACCGGCGCCTTCGTCCGGTTCGGCACGCAGACCCAGAAAGGACAGGTCATCCCCGGCAAGGTGCCGTGCAGCGGCGCCGTCATGCGCGTGCCCGCCCGCGGGGGCACGCTCAACCTCGTCGCCTGGGGGTTCCGCAACCCGTTCGGGCTCGCGTTCTCGCCGGACGGCAAGCTGTTCGTCACGGACAACGGCTATGACGAGCGCGGCAGCCGACCGGTCTGGGGCAACGCGGATTCCCTGTGGGCCGTGACGCCGGGCACCTGGTACGGCTGGCCCGATTTCGCCGACGGCCGCCCCGTCGCGCAAGATCGCTATGCCCCTCCCGGCGGGCAGGCGCCCCCTGCCCTCCTCGAGACGCTGCCGAACCCGCCGCCGCAGCCGGTCGCGCTCTTCGCCGTGCACAGCTCGTCGAACGGCATCGACATCTCGCGCGACCCGTCGTTCGGCTTCGTCGGCGACGCGTTCGTCGCGCAGTTCGGCGATCAGGCGCCGGACGTCGGCAAGGTCCTGCACCCGGTCGGCTTCAAGGTGGTCCGGGTCGACCTCAAGACCGGCGTCATCCGCGATTTCGCCGTCAACCGCGGCAAGGACAACGGCCCGGCGTCGCGGCTCAAGACAGGCGGCCTGGAGCGGCCCATCACCGTGCGCTTCGATCGCGCGGGGAAGTCGCTCTACGTCGTCGATTTCGGCGTCATGCTCATGGATGAGAAGGGCGCCAAACCGAAGCAGGGCACGGGCGCGCTGTTCCGCATCACCCGCGCGGCGGCCGCAGGCTGAAGGAGGAGGCGATCATGGTCCTGCGCGCTGTCGTTTGCGGTCTCCTCGCCACGTCGCTCGGGCTCGCCGCCGGGTGCGGCTCCTCCCGCAGGAGCGAGCCGATCCTCGGGCCGCCCCCGCTCGACGAGCCCCCCGAGCGGCGCGGCGAGGTGGTCTTCATGAAGCAATGCAACCAGTGCCATCCGGGCGGAGCCGGAGGGCTCGGGCCGGGGCTCAACAACAAGCCGGCGCCCGCGGCGGCCATCCGGCTCCAGATCCGGAGCGGGCTCGGCGCGATGCCCTCCTTCTCGGAGAAGGAGATCTCCGACGCGGACGTGGACGCGATCATCGCCTACATGATGTCCATCCGGACCTACGAGAAGGGGGATTGAGCGGACGGCCACGGCGCCGAGCCGCGCTCGGCGCTCCGCCGCCGGACAGACCAGCTCGAAGCAGCGGGATCACACGCAGAGAAACCGACAGAACCAGGAGAGGACCCCGGTCATGGCAGCCATTCGCGGCGTAATCTTCGACGTCGACGGCACGTTGATCGACAGCAACGACGCGCACGCCCGCGCCTGGGTCGATGCGCTGGAGGAGTTCGGGCACAAGGTCCGGTTCGAGGAGGTGCGGCGCCTCATCGGGATGGGCGGCGACAAGCTCCTCCCCGAGGTGACAGGGATCTCCATCGAGAGCCCTGAAGGGAAGAGGATCAGCGGGCGCTGCTCGGAGATCTTCATGAAGCAGCTCCTGCCCGAGCTCCGCGCCTTCCCCGGCACGAAGGAGCTGCTCGAGGAGCTCCACCGGCGCGGCCTCAGGATCGTCGTCGCGAGCTCGGCCCAGAAGGAGAAGCTCCGCGAGCTCCTCAAGCTCACCGGCGCCGACGGGGTGATCGAGAGCGCCACGTCGTCGAGCGACGCCGAGCAGTCCAAGCCGGATCCGGACATCGTGCAGGCGGCGCTCGACCAGCTGAAGCTGCCGCACGGCGAGGTCGTGATGATCGGCGACACGCCCTACGACGTCGAGGCGGCCGCGCGCGCCGGGCTGCGCACGATCGGCTTCCGCTCGGGCGGCTGGACCGACAGCGCCCTCGCGGGCGCCGTCGCCGTGTACGACGGCCCGGCCGATTTCCTGGCGCAGCTCGATGCATCGCCCCTCGCCGGCGGACCGGGGAACGCGAGCACCGCCCCCCAGGCCGAGAAGACCCCGCAGCAGCGATACGTCTAGGCAGGCGCTCGGCCGGTCGCCGCCCGGCGCGGCGCGACGGCCGATGTCCGGCCGAGGCTTGCCCGGGGCCGCGCTCCGCTCAACGTGCGGGCGCATGGACCCGTCGAGCGAACCCCGCGATCCTCAAGAATCGGAGATCCCCCAAAACGACGATTCGAACGAGCTGCTCCTCACGAGGTCGCTGGAGCGATGCTCCCGGCTCGTGCAGACGGACGAGGAGCTCCGGCGGGCGCTGCCCTCCCCGGTGGCGCTGGAGAAGATCCGGAGCTGTCACACCACCATCGAGTGCGTGGCGACCGCCTTCGAGCTCTACGCGGATCGCCCCTGCATCGGCCACCGCCCGCTCGACGCCGCGGCGACAGCGGCCGACGGCGGCAGCGCGCCGCGCTATCTGCCGGAGTTCCGCGCCGTCAGCTACGCGGACATGTGGTCCCGCGTCGAGGCGTTCGCCAGCGGCCTCCAGCACGAAAAGCTCGCGAACACGGGCAATTTCGTGGGCATCTCGGGCTTCGGCAGCACCGACTGGGTCGTGGCCGGCCTCGCCTGCATGTACCTCTCCGCCGTCTCGGTGCCGCTGCAAACCGACCTGAGCCCCGCCGACCTGGAGCTCATCGTGGCCGAGGCCGAGCTCGCCTGCGTCGTTTGCAGCGTGGGCCAGCTCGCGCGGATCGAGGACATCCTGCCGCGGTGCCCCTCCGTGCGCAGCGTCGTCGTCATGGACCTGCTGGAAGGGGATCGCTGCGGGCATAGCGAGCTCGAGCGCGCAAGGCGCGCCCTCCGACCGCTGGAGGCGAGAGGCCGCCGCCTCTCCGTGCGGCCCATGCACGAGGTCGAGCGCCTCGGCCGGCAGCAGGGCATCTTGCCGAAGGTGCTGCCCGCGCAGCGGGGCGAGCCCGATCCGCTGATGACCCTCATGTACACGTCCGGGAGCACCGGATCGCCGAAGGGCGCGATGGTCCCCGAGAGCCTCTGTCGCCGGTACTGGCAGCTCGCGTTCACCAGGAGCCAGGACCCGCGCCTCGACCTCTTGCCGCACGTGGGACTCAACTACAGCCCGATGAACCACTTCATCGGGCGCAGCCAGGTCGGCCGCTCCCTCATGCGCGGCGGGATCACGCACTTCGTGCTGAAGAGCGACATGTCCACCCTGTTCGAGGACATCCGCCTGGCCAGGCCGACAACGCTGTTCCTGGTGCCGCGCATCGCGGAGCTGATTCACCAGCAATTCCAGGCCGAGGTCCTGCGGCGCGCTCGAGCGCTGGGCGCCGGCGGCGACGACGCCGCGCGACGGCGGATCGAGCGCGAGATCATGGCGGAGATGCGCGGGTCGCTGCTCGGCGACCGGCTGCTCCACGCGACCATCGGGTCGGCGCCGACGCCGCCAGAGGTGCTCTCGTTCCTGAAGCGCTGCTTCGACGTGCCCGTCTTCGAGGGCTACGGCTCCACGGAGGCCTCCTCGCTCACGACCGATGGCCGGCTGGATCGGGAGCTCGTGACCGAGTTCAAGCTGGTCGACGTCCCGGAGCTCGGCTACTCCGCCACGGACCAGCCGTGCCCGCGCGGCGAGCTGCATATCCGATCGAGCCTCATGGTGCCCGGCTATTACAAGAACGAGAAGGCCACGAGGGCGCTCTTCGACGAAGAAGGGCTCATGAATACAGGCGATATCGTCGAGCAGCGCGGGCCCGACACCGTCGTCTGGATCGATCGCGCGCGGAACGTGCTCAAGCTGTCGCAAGGAGAGTTCGTCGCCACCTCGCGGCTCGAGGTCCTCTACAGCGCGGGCAGCCCCTTCCTCCAGCAGATCTTCCTCTACGGCAACAGCACCCGCTCGTACCTCCTGGCCGTCGTCGTCCCCGAGCTGCGCGAGATCTCGGCCCACCTGCGGCAGCGCGACGTGAAGCCCGACGGCGAGCCCGTCAGGCAGCTGCTCCGCGCGGAGATCGACCGCATCGCCCGCGAACACCAGCTCCGCGGTTACGAGATCCCGCGCGACTTCCTCATCGAGCCGGCCCCGTTCACCCGGGCGAGCGGCCTGCTCACGGAGACGCAGAAGCCGGCGCGCGCCCGGCTCAAGGCCAGGTACGGCGCCCGCCTCGAGGAGCTCTACGCGACGATCGAGCGCACCCAGCTCGAGGAGCTCCGCGGCCTCCGCGAAGGGGGCGGGGCGACGCCGGCGTCCGCCGCGCTGGCGGTGAAGAAGGCCCTGGAAGCCACGCTCGGGATCACCGGCGTCGAGCCGCGGAGCGCGCGGAGCTTCGCGCAGCTCGGCGGCGACTCGCTCAGCGCCGTCCGCCTGAGCCGCCTCATCGAGGAGATCTCCGGCGTGGCCGTGCCCGTGGGGCTCGTGCTCAACCCGACGAGCAGCGTCCGCGCGATCGCCGATCACTTGGAGCACGCCCTGGCGGGCGAAGCCCCCCGCCGCGCCGCGCGCTTCGACGAGGTGCACGGCGCCGGCGCCGAGGTCGTCCGGGCGGCGGATCTGCGGCTCGACCGGTTCCTCGGGCCGGACGAGCTCGCGGCGGCGAGGCGCTCGACGCCGGCCGCCGCCCTGCCGGCGCAGGCCAGGGTGGCGCTCCTGACCGGCGCCAACGGGTTCCTCGGCCGGTTCCTCGCGCTGGAGCTCCTCGAGCGGCTGCCCGAGGAGGGCCGGCTGTACTGCGTCGTGCGCTCGCCGGACGACGCGCTCGCCTTCGATCGGCTCCGCGCGACCTACGAGTCCGATCCCGCCCTCCTGGAGCGGTTCGACGCGCTGTCGGCGCACGGCCGGCTGGTCGTGCTCGCCGGCGACCTCGTGGAGCCGAGGTTCGGCCTGGCGGACGACCTCTACGCGCACCTCTGCGTGGAGGTCGACTGCGTTGTGCACAACGGCGCCCTGGTGAACCACGCTCTCAGCTATCCGCAGCTCTTCGAGCCCAACGTCCTCGGCACGGTGGAGGCGATCCGCCTTTCGCTCGCGCACCGGGTCAAGTCGATGAACTACGTCTCGACCATCGCCGCGGTCGGCGGCCTCGACCGGAGCGGCCCCATCCGCGAGGACGAGGACATCCGGGAGCTCTGGCCGGAGCGCGCGCTCGGCGCCGGTTACGCCGTCGGATACGCGACGAGCAAGTGGGCGAGCGAGGTGCTGCTGCAGGACGCCCACGACGCGCTCGGCCTCCCCGTCAACGTCTACCGCCCGAGCGGCATCATGGCGCACAGCCTGTATCGCTCCCAGATCAACGTCCCGGATTTCTTCACGCGGCTCCTGTGCGGCATCGTGTACACGGGCCTCGCCCCGCGATCGTTTTACGAGGGCGGCCGCCCGCACCGCGCCGGCCACTACGACGGCCTGCCCGTGGACGCCGTGGCGCGAAGCATCGCCGCCGTCGCCGTCGATCGACGGCCGCCCGCGGGCGATGAGGGGGAGAGGGCGCGCCGCGCGACCTATCATGTCGTGAACCCCCACTGGGACGATGGCATCTCGCTCGACGTCATCGTCTCGTGGGTCCGCTCGGCGGGTTACCCGGTGGAGCGCGTCGACGACTACGCCGCGTGGTACGCGGCGTTCCGCGACCGGCTGATGCAGCTGAGCGAGCCGCTCAGGCGCCACTCGCCGCTGCCCATCCTCAACGCGTGGGAGCGCCCGGCGCGCGCCGACGGAGAGGTGTTCGACGCGGAGCGCCTCCTCGCCCGCCTGCGGCAGCTCGCGGCGCACGGCGGGGCGGGCGATCTCGCGACCCTGCCGCACGTCACCGAGCCGCTCATTCACAAGTACCTGGACGACATGGTCGCGCTGGGCCTCATCGGGCCCGCCGCCGTGCGCGCCGCGTCCTGACGCGGGCGCATCGCCCCGGCGCGCCTGGCCCCGACCGAGCTCGCTACCGCTCGCCGCCCGCGATGTGCGCGAACAGCACCTCGGGGGCGATCGGCTTGACCAGGTGCGCGTCGCACCCCGCCTCCCTGGATCGGCGCACGTCGTCCTGCTGGCCGTACCCCGTGAACGCGAGGATCCGCAGGGCGCCGGCGCCCACCTCGCCCCGCATCCTCCGGGCGACCTCGTAGCCGTCCATGGCCGGCAGGCCGATGTCGAGCAGCACCACCTCGGGCGCGAACGAGCGCGCCGCCTCCAGCGCCGAGGGCCCGTCGTGGGCCAGCGCGGTCACGTGGCCCGCCTGCTCGAGGAGGAGGACGAGGGCGTGCGCGTGGTCGCGGTTGTCGTCCACGACGAGGACCCGGCGCGCGAGCGTGCCCGAGACCGGCCCGGCCGCGCCCTCGGCCTCGGCCGGCGGCTCCACGGCGGGCAGGCGCACCGTGAACTCGCTGCCGCGGCCCTCGCCCTCGCTCGCCGCCGCCACCGAGCCGCTGTGCATCTCGACCAGCCGCTTCACCAGCGTGAGCCCGATGCCGAGGCCGCCGCGCGCGCGGCCGAGCGTCGGGTGCGCCTGCTCGAACAGGTCGAAGATGCGCGGCAGCATCTCCTCCGGAATGCCGTACCCCGTGTCCTTCACCCGGACGACGATCTCCGACCCCTCCTGGCGCGCCGAGAGCCAGATCCGCCCGCCCTCGCGGGTGTACTTCGCGGCGTTCGTCAGCAGGTTGACGATCACCTGCTCCAGGCGCGCGGTGTCGCCGAACACCGGCAGCGGCCGCGGCCCCACGTCGAGCGCGAGCTCGTGCTTCGAGGCGTCGATCAGCGGCGCGGCCGCCGCCACCGCCTGGTAGACGACGTGGCCGAGATCGAGCGGCTCCTGCTTCAGCGTGATCTTGCCGCGGGTGATCCGCGAGACGTCGAGCAGATCGTCGACCATGCGGCCGAGCTGGCCGAGCTGCCGCTGCATGACCGCCTGCGCCCACGCCCGCCGCGGCTCGGGCACCGTGGGCATCTGCGAGATGCGGAGCGCGAACTGGATGGCCGAGAGCGGGTTCCGGAGCTCGTGCGCCAGCATCGCGAGGAACTCGTCCTTGCGGCGGTCGCCGTCGAGGAGCGCCTGCTCGGCCTGCTTGCGCGCGGTGATGTCGTTGAAGGAGACCGCCACGCCGTCGCCGACCTTCACCGCCATGTTGCGGACCCACACGCGGTGCCCGCGGGCCGTGTACGCGATCTCCTTGTCGTGCGGCTCGCCGGTCTCGACCACGCGCACGTAGAGCGGGAAGAGCTCCGTCCGCTGCTCGGGCATCAGGTCGAGGAGCCGCCGGCCGACGAGCGCCGAGACGGGCACGCGGAGGAGCCGGCCGGCGGCCGGGTTCGCGAAATCGAAGAGGAAATCGGCGATCTGGCCCGCCTCGTCGCGCGCCGGGCGCAGCACGATGAACGCGTCGAGCGAGAGCTCCTGGGCCGCGCGGAAGCGCTCCTCGCTGCGGCGCAGCGCCTCGTCCGCCTGCTTGCGCGCGGTGATGTCCTCGATCACGCCGACCGCCCGCACCGCCTTGCCGCGCTCGTCCCGGAACACCGCGCCGCGCACCACCACCCACCGGACGCCGCCGTCCTTCCGGACGAACCGCTTCTCGCTGCGCCACTCGCGCTCCGCGCCGTGGACGGCCCGCTGGTAAACGGCGAGATCCCGCGCGCGATCGTCGGGGTGCGTGAGGTCGACGAAGGTGCGCTCCAGGAGCTCCGCCTCGGAGTAGCCCGTCAGCGCGCAGAACTCCCGGCTGACGGCGAGGATCCGCGCCGTCGGCGGCTCGCCCGTGGCGACGGCCACGCCGGCCAGCTCGAGCGCGAGGTGGAGATCGCGCTCGCTCAAGAGCGCCGCGGGTGCCCGGTCGAGCTCGCGTCGAAGGCCGCCGTCGCCGGAGCTCTCTGCCCCGGAGAACGATGCAATCTCCGCGTCTTTCCGCTCTTCTCGAGTCCCCGTCACCCGCCCTCCCCCGGCGACGCCCCGCCGGATTGCCGGCCAGCGGGCCGGCGGCCCGGCACGCGTCGCGGCCATCGTAGACCAACGGCGCGCTCCTGACAGTGACGAAACGAGCGGACCCGGCGCGCCGCAGAAGCGCCATGGACGCGGCGCCCCGTGGACCGGAGTCGCCGCGCGCCGGCGACCGCTCCCCCTCGACACGGCGCCTGTCGACAGCGCGGGTCGGCGCCGCGCCGGGCGCGGGATGGCGAGGCAGAAAGCCCAATGATCTTCCGCTCTTCTCACCTCCACGGTGCGCCGCCCGGGCCAGCGGGGCCGGCGCCCGCCCGCCGAGCGGGCGGATCGCCCGCGCCGCGAGGTCGTCGCGACGTTCGCGGCGCTCGCGGACGGCGCGCGGGCGGTCTACGCGCGCCGTCGAGGCCCTCGACGCGCCGCGTGCGCGCGGGGTAGCATCGCGCCTCGATTCACCGATTGCAAGGAGCGCCCCGCGGCGCCTCGACCGCCGCACGCAAACCCTATGAAGCTCGCTGTCATTTCAGGCAGTCACCGCAATGGCTCCGAATCGGGGAAGGTCGCCCGCTATGTGCAGCAACAGCTGTCGTCGGCGCCGGACGTCTCCTCCGTCTACCAGCTCGATCTCGCCAACAACCCGCTTCCGCTCTGGGACCCCGAGGCCTGGCAGCCCTCGGAGAAATGGGAGCGCCTCTGGTCGCCCATCTCCGCCGAGCTCACCGCGTCGGACGCCTTCGTGATCGTGGCGCCGGAGTGGCACGGCATGGTCCCCGCGGGGCTGAAGAACTTCTTCCTCTTCTGCACCAAGGGCGAGCTCGCGCACAAGCCCGCGCTCATCGTCGCGGTCTCCGCGGGCCCGGGCGGCGCCTACCCGATCGCCGAGCTGCGCATGAGCAGCTACAAGAACTCCTACCTCTGCTACATCCCGGATCACGTGATCGTGCGCAACGTCCGCGAGCTCCTCAATGATCCGGCGACGTCGCAATCGCCCGACGACGGGCGGATCCGCGAGCGGTTCCAGTACGCGCTGGGCCTCCTCCTCCAGTACGGCAAGGCCCTGCAGCAGGTCCGCGCGAGCGGCGCCGTCAACCTGGCCCGATACCCGTACGGGATGTAGCCGCCGGCCCGGGCGCCGGAGATCCTCGTCATCGACGATCAGCCCGCCGCCTGCGTCGCGCTCGCGACGCTGTTCGAACTGCACGGGCTCGAGGTCCCGCGCGCGTCCATGCCGCGGACCCGCGCGGCACCTCCACGTTGTCGAGCGCGTCGAGGCCGGCGATGAGCTGAAAGCTCTGTCGAGTGCAGCCTACGGACCGGTCGGCGCGCCAGGCCATGCCCGCATCGCGACCTCGACGGCCGCGCGGAGGCTCTCCCGCGACGCGCCATCCCGCGCCTGGACCGACATCCCCAGCAAGACGGTCGCGTAGAACGTGGCCAGCGCGGCGGCGTCCGTGTCGGGAGCGAGCTCGCCGGCCTCGACGGCTCGCTGGATCCGCGCCTTGAGCTCGCAGTGCCAGGCCTCTCGGTACCCCCGCAGCAGGCCCTGCACGGGCTGGGCGCCGGGGGAGCACTGGGTCCCGGCCAGCGCGATCATGCACCCGGGCGGATGATCGGACCGCGTGAGCTCGTCGGCCGCCGTCTCGAGCAGCCGCTGCACCGCGCCCCGGGCCGTCGGCTCCTCGGCGACGATGCGGCCCGTGTACCCGCCCCGCCCGGCCAGATACCGGTCGACCGCCGCCCGGAACAGCTGCTCCTTGCCCCCGAACGTCGCGTAGAGGCTCGACGGGCTGATGCCCATCGCCGCGCTCAGCTCGTCGAGCGACGTCCCCTCGTACCCCCGCTCCCAGAACAGGACCATCGCCCGCTCCAGCGCCGCCGCCTGATCGAAGCTGCGCGGCCGCCCTCGACCTCGCTGGAGCGCCCCCGTCGCTTTTTTCATAACGGTCGTTCCATAAATCGCTTGACGGACTGCAGCACCCTACTTAGCTTCCATTTCAGGAACGATCGTTCCATAAAAAAGAGAGGACATGGCCATGGGTACGTTGAAGGGCAAGGTTGCGCTGGTCACCGGGGGCTCGCGGGGTATCGGGGCGGCGATCGCCAGGCGCCTGGCGCGCGAGGGCGCCGCCGTGGCCATCACCTACGCCGCGTCGCCCGCGAAGGCGGACGAGGTGGTGCGCGCCATCGAGGCGGCGGGCGGCAAGGCGGTCGCCCTGCGGGCGGACAGCGGCGACGCCGAGGCGGTGAGGAGCGCCGTCGCCCAGACGGTGGAGGCCCTCGGCCGGCTCGACGTGCTGGTGAACAACGCCGGCGTCGCCGCCATGGCGCCCCTCGATCAGTTCTCGCTGGAGGAGTTCGATCGCGTCATGGCGGTGAACGTCAGGGGCCTCTTCGTCGCCGCGCAGGAGGCTGTCCGCCACATGGGCGAGGGCGGGCGCATCATCAACATCGGGAGCGTCTCCGGCGACGTGGCGCTCATGGCCGGGATGTCGGTCTATGGCGCGACAAAGGCGGCGGTCGCCGGCCTCACACGCGGCTGGGCGCGGGATCTCGGTCCACGCGGCATCACGGTCAACAACGTCCAGCCTGGCCCCGTGGACACCGACATGAACCCGGCCGACGGCCCGCTCGCCGCCGGGCTGAGAGGCCAGATCCCCGTGCAGCGTTACGGACAAGGGGACGAGGTCGCCAGCCTGGTGGCGTACCTGGCCGGCCCCGAGGGCGCCTTCGTCAACGGCGCCAACCTGAACATCGACGGCGGCATCACCGCCTAATCGCGCCGGTTGGCCGCCCGCGCAGGCCGAGACGCTACGCCTCGTCCTCCACCAGCGTGACGGCGAGCAGGGCGCCCCCCGGCGCGATCGCCCGCAGCGCCGCGGGGACGGCCGCGAACTCGAGGCGCTCGACCTCCTCGGCGACGACCGCGAGGAACCCGAGCAGGTCGTCGCAGGCGAACGCGCGGGGCACCTGGCCTTCGATCTCGGCCGGCGTGACCACGTGCCGCTCGCGGAATGTCGCCTGCAGCGCGGCGTGGAGCTCCTCCACGACCTCGAGGTCGGCCGGAAACACCCACGCTCCCGGAGGGAAGAGCGCGCGCCCCTGGCGGCCCCGGACGGCGAAGCGCTCGGCGCAACGGACGGTCATGCCGGCATGGCTATCACGGGTGAGCTGGCGCGTCAGGCGCTTCCCCGACTCAGGGCGGGCAGGCGCCGGTGCCGTTGTTCTCCTCGAACACCATGAGAGGCGGCCAGTCGAGGCGCTCCACGAGCGCCTCGACCTCGCAGCTCGGCAAGCTCTCGTTGTCCCGGATCTCCATCGTAATATTGATCGATCGAGCTCCCAGATCGCGAAGCGTCGCGAGCGACCGGTTGCCCTCGACGTTGAGGAGATCGATCGTGGTCAGGTCCTCGAGCCCGGTCAGCCCGACCAGCGCGTCATTGTCTCGGAGGGTGAACTGGCCCACGCGAACCAGGCCGCGCAGAGCGTCGATGTCGACGAGCGCCGGGTTGTCGGCGAGCGTCACCGTTTGGATCGCGTCGTCGCTCGCGCCGAACGAGCCGAGCCCGTCGAGGCTGGTGAGCGCGGCGTTCCCGGAGATGTTGAGCCCGCCTATCACGCTGCGGAGGCCGCTCAGGCCCACGAGGCTCGTGAGCCGAGGATTGTCGATGATCTCCACCCGAGAGAGCTCCGAGAGCTGCTCGAGCCCCGTGAGGCTCACGAGCCCGGAGTTATCGCTCACAGCGAGGACCGACATCTCGGTGACCCCGGAAAACCCGGACAGGTCCGCGAGGGCGCCGCAGCCGGTGACGGACAGCTGCTCCAGCCGTGTTCCGTCGCCGAGCTCGATGGTGGCGAGCTTGGGGTTGTCCGAGAAGTACAGCGACGGCGCGTGGTCCAGGTCCGAGCGAAGGTGCGCGAACGCGTTGGCGCTCACCAGCTCGGGATTCGAGTCGACGGTGGCTTCCTGGACGACATCGCGGAGCGATGGCACGCCGTCCAGGCTGCTCATCGCTGAATTGCCGCTGACGATGAGGACGTCGGTGGTCTCGAGCGCTCCGAGCCCGGTCAGGTCCACGAGCCGCTCGTTCGAGTAGATGGCGATGCGGCGTGTGGAAACGAGGCCATCCAGGCCCACGAGGCTCGTGAGCCGAGGGTTGTCGATGATCTGCAGCGCATCGAGCTCCGAGACCCGCTCGAGCCCCGTGAGGCTCACGAGCCCGGAGTTCTCTCCCAGGACGAGGGTTGACATCTCCGTGATGCCGGCGAACGCGGACAGGTCCGAGAGGGAGCCGCAGCGGGTGATGGACACCTCGGCCAGCCGTGTTACGTCGCCGAGGTCGATGGTGGTGAGCTTGGGGTTGTTCGAGAGGGAAAGCGACGGCGCGCTGTCCAGGTCCGAGCGAAGGTGCGCGAAAGCGTTGGCGCTCACCAGCTCGGGATTCGAGTCGACGGTGGCTTGCAGGACGCCGCGGAGCGAGGGCGCGCCGTCCAGGCTGTTCATCGCTGAATTGCCGCTGACGACGAGAGCGTCGGTGGTCTCGAGCGCTGCGAGCCCGGTCAGATCCACGAGCCGCTCGTTCGACGAGATGCCGATGACGCCTGCGGAGACGAGGCCGTCGAGGCCGCGCAGCGAGGTCAGCTGCCGGTTTTCCCGCAACGTGAGCTTCTTGATGGCCGTGAGCCGCTCGAGGCCCCTCAAGCTGACGAGCCCGTCGTTCCCGGAGATGAAGAGCTCCTCGAGGGCCTCGGCGCCGAGGCCCTCGAGGCTGGTCAGCGCGTCGTTGTCGACCAGGTGGAGCCACCCCCGGCGCAGGCCGCGCAGCCCGTCCAGCGTCGCGAGCCGGTCATTGCCCTCGATCCAGAATACCCCTTCCTCGACGTTGTCGAGGCCTGACAAGGACTCGAGGGCGTCGTTGTCGACCACGCGCCACTCGGCCGCTCTCACCCCGACGCCGGCGACGCTCTCGAGGAGCGGGTTCTCGCTGATGAGGACCGCCACGGCCTCTCGCAGGCTCTGAAGCCCGCTGAGGCTGAGCAGCGAGGGGTTCCGCATCACATGCAGCTGCAACCCGACGTAGGAAAGGGAGCCGAGGCCATCCAGGCTGGACAACCGGGTGGCGTCCATGATCTGGAGCTTCCCCTTGATGGTCTTCAGACACGCGAGCGGGGACAGGTCGGAGGCGTCGCCGCCGATGGTGAGCGTGCCATCGAGCACGGTGACGCCGCGCAGGTCCTCGAGATCGTCCTGGTGAGTGACGCTCAACGAGCCGCTGTACACGCTCGGAGCGCACCCCGGCTCGGCGCCCCCCACGCCCGCGTCGGGCTCGCTCGGCATGCCTGTCGACGAGGTTTGGCCGCCTGAGCTGGAGGCTGCCACGGCGCTCGCTGGGCCGCCCGCGCCCCCGGCACCGCCCGCGCCCCCGGCACCGCCAGCGCCTGTCGTCGATCCGACCTCGCCTCCGTCCGCCGGCGGTTCTTCGATATGGCGCTCGATCCGGCCCCCACAAGCCGGCGCGAGCGCAATCGAGGCGAGCACGCCCATCCACCACGGCATCCGCATGTCGCGACGCTGAGCTCACTCCAATTCGGCGTCAAGACGGGCCAGGTCCATGCTGGAAGGGCGCGATTGCAGCACGGAAACTTTACAGGAGACGCGGAGCGCGGTGCGTCCGTCCAGCGCTGGTGGCTGGACGTCGCCCCGAGACCCGCACAACGAGGGCGGGTATCTGGTCCAGGGCGCGGCGTCGCTCGGCGCGCTGCCTCAGTTCGTCTGCAGCTCGCAGATCGGGAAGCCCTCCTCGTCCAGCTCGCAGCTCGTGCCTTCAAAGCACGGATAGATCTCGATCCCCGTCCGCGGAGAACAGAATCGCGTGGCGGACACGCCTTCCTCGGTGACGGCGCAGTCCCCGAGCTCGGGCACGGACGAGCAGTCGTACGGCGTGGAGTTCGGCCGGAACCAGCAGAGCGGACGGGCGCCGGGTCCTTCCGCGCAGGCGGCGTACGCGGCGTCCGCCTCGACCGTGGGATCGATCTCGACCAGGCGCGCGTACGGCGGGACGAGGCCGGGGATGTCGGTGCCGGGGTTTCGCACCTGGCACAGGGCGCCGGCGAAGATGGTGTCCACGCGGCATTGACCCCCCGTGTTGTTGACGTTGGTACCCGTCACGACCGTCGTCGAGGGCGTGTCGGTCGACACCTGCGTCCTGCCGAGCCAGACCCCGAAGTCGTTGGCGACCGCCGCGATGCGGTAGCAGAGATCGCGCTCCGCGTCGCCCGCCCATACGCCGTCGCAGCGCGACTTGGTCGCCGGCGACACCCGCGTCCGGTACGCGCTGTTCTCGTCGATGTCATCGCCCCACATCCGGGGCAGGCAGTCCTTCGACGCGAAGTAGTCGGACTGGCCCTCGGAGGAGCTCACCGTGCCGAACTGGCCTTGCTCGAGCCCCTCGACCTGGATGCGCTGCAGCGGGCCGTCCTTGAACGGGAAGCCTCCGAGCGCGTGGCCCACCTCGTGGCAACCGATGAATGTCGCGAGGTCGCGCGTGAGGCCGGGACGGAAGAGGTCGGAACCCACGAGGATGCTCCAGGTGCGGTCCGCGGCGAACTCGATGCGCGTCAACGAGCCCGTGACGCGCACGGAGAACTGCGCCCCGTGGGCCTGCGCTTCGGGGGCATATGCGGCCGTGACGCCTTCGATGAGGAGCTTCACCTCCGCCTCGGACACCGGCTCATCGCCGGCCAGCGGCATGTCCGACGCCTCGACCCCATCAGGCTCCTCTCCCAGGGCAGCCGCAGGGGGGCTCGAGCACCCGAGGATGGCGCTCGTGGCCATCGCCACCGCGAGGAAGGCTTTTGCGGTTCTCCTACCAACAACGACCATGATGCTCCCTTCGCCGCGCGTGCTGCGCGGAACGATGCGCGCCGACGGCGGCTCGCGTGCCGCGGCTGTCCGCGTCTCTCTACGATTCCGAGTCGAGGCGGCGCACCGCAAGGATGCCGCCCGCGGCGTCACTCCCCTGCGCGAGGCGCGGGGCGCCTCGATCAGAAGAATGGCCGCCGGCGGGCTCGACCTTGGAGGTCCAGCTGGGCCCTGCGTCGCTGCTCGGCTGTCCTGTGGATGCCGGCGCCGTCGGTCGTCCTTCGCTCGAACCGCACGGGACGGCGTCGTTTTCCTGCTGTGCCGACCGGCGGCCCGACGCACCGCGGCGCACCGCGCTCAGCCCTCGCGCCTGCTGGCCTGGTTCCACCCACCAGGAGTCCGGCCAGGGATCCGGAGAGAGATTTCAACGCAAAGGCGCAAAGGCGCAAAGGCGCAAAGGCGCAAAGGCGCAAAGGCGCAAAGGCGCAAAAGAAAAATCATTATGTGTTTTTTTTGCGCCTTTGCGACTTTGCGCCTTTGCGTTGAACCCCCCCCTTCGCTCGCGAGGCAGATCCCTGGCGGGATTGCTCGGCGGAGGCGACCCCCTTTGGCCTGCTCGGCGACGGCATCGTCGGAGACTTCGTATGCCATGCCGTGTCCTTGTCATCGCTCTCGACGAGAGACGCTGCCATGACCGGCAGCCGGCCCCGACAGTCGGGCCCGATGCCGCCCTGGTAGCCCACGGAGCCCGGAAGCGACTCGACGTCCCCCGGCCCGCCCGAACGCGCGCGGGTCGGGTGAGCAAGCGGCGAACGGGGGCCAAGTGCCCGCCTGCGCCGACACACCCCCCCACCGGTCACGGTCCTGCCCGAGGTGATCCGGGCCGAGACCTGGCCGCTGTGCCGGAAACCCCTTGCCCAGGGTTCGCCCGACGCACTCGATGCATATCTAACTTGACAGGTGAACAGTACTGCGCAAAGTTCGACCGGGTAGGCCCGCGCTCGCCCCCCTTCGAAGCGAGGAGATGACAATGCCCATCATCGGACGACAGTGCACACGCGATGGCAGGACGGTCTGCCTTCGGATGAGTCAAGCCGATCTTCCGGTCAACCTCGAGGGGCCCGGGCTCACGGTCGTTTACGGGTGGTCGAGCGAGGAGCGCCGCGCGAAAGGGCTCCCGGCTTCGATCCAAGGCATCGAATTCCGCGCGGACTCGGGCAAGCTCCTCGTGTTCGACCACTGCCCGTTCTGCGGCGGGGAGCTCGCGGGGAGCGCGACGAGCGTCCGAGCGACCGTGGCACGACGCACCGCGTCGGAAGGCGCCCGTACCGAGCAGCCGCCGGCGAAGGCCGAGCCCGCACCGCGGGAAGTGCGTGCGATCGAGGTCGCGCGGCCTCGCCCTGCGAGCGCACCGGCGCGCGAGCAAGCGGCGACGAGCGCAGCGGCGCGCGAGCAAGCGGCGACGGGCTCGACCTCGCTGAAGGTGCTTCGCGAGAAGCTCGGGCTCTCGCAGGCCGAGCTCGGCGGAAAGCTCGGCCTCGCGCGCAGCTCGGTCGCCAACTACGAAAACGGGCGGTCGCCTCTCTCGCAACGGCTCCGCAAGTGGATCGCGAAGCACGAAGCGAAGCTCACCGAAGGGGGAAACGGCGCAGGCCGCCGCGGGAGCGCGGCCGCGTAGAACGCTCGTCATCGAGGGCGCAGCGGAAGGTCGAGGATGAACGTCGCGCCCCGCCCAGGCGCGCTCCGGCACGTGAGCGTGCCGCCCATCTCCTTCGCGGCCAGCGCGCTCGTGTGGAGGCCGAAGCCGTGCCCGCTCGGCTTGGTCGTGAAGCCCTGCGTGAACAGCCTCGAGGCGAGCTGCTCGTCGATCCCGGCGCCGTTGTCCTCGACCATGAGCTGGAACCGCGCGCCGCCGTCGCCGCGGATCGAGGCGACGATGCGCCCGCCCTCCCGGCCGCATCCCGCGATCGACTCCGCGGCGTTGCGGACGAGGTTGACGAGGATCTGCAGCGCCTTGTGGCGATCCAGCGTCGCCCCCGCGACGGGCTGGTAATCCCGCGCGACCTCGATGCCCGTCAGCGCGAGCGACGCGGAGACCAGCGCGATGGCGTCGTCCACGAGCCCCGGGAGCTCGCAGAGCTCCGTCACGCCGAGCGCGGTCGCATAGCTCTGCTGCTTGTTCACGATCGCCTTGAGGTGAGAGAGGTACTCTTGCAGCCGCGTGACCTCCCCGAGGATCTCGTCGCGCTCGGTCGCGAGGTGCGCCGAGAGCTCCCTCAGGAAATTGAGGATCTTCGACGCGCGATCGGCCGTGGCGAGCGAGGCCGGGAGGTTCTCGCCCTCCGCCTCGAGCAACCGGACGAGCTTGGCGACGTTCCCGACGCGCGACGCCCGCAGGCGCTCGGCGACGAGCTCCGCGCCGACGTTGATGCTCGTGAGGACGTTGCCGACGTTGTGCAGCACGCCCGCCGCGATATCGGCCATCCCTGCCCGCCGCGACGTCTCGGCGACCAGCTTTGTCGACGCGATGAGCTCGCGCTGCGTCCTGCTGAGCTCGCGCAGGCTGGCGTCCAGCTCGCGGTTGGCCGCGACGATCTCGGTCCGCTCGCGCTCGACCTGGGCCGCGAGGATGCCGTTGTTCACGAGCGCCGCGAGGTGGTTGCCGAGGAGCGTGAAGTGGTTCTGGTCGTCCTCGGAGAACGTGTGAAACTTGGCGGTCCGCGGCGAGCTGCCCGCGAACAGGAGGAGGCGCGAGCCGCTGCGCACGCTGCCTCTGCGCACGCTGCCCCTTCGCACGCTGGACGAGAGCCAGAGGAACTCCTCGAGCCCGATGGCGTCCGCGAGCCTCCGCAGCTCGGGCGGGGCGCTCGGATCGCACCGCCCGCTCCCCTTCGCCCGGAAGAGCGCGTCCGCCTCCGCCTCGACGTGGGTCAGCGCGCGAGGCGGCCCGGGGTCCATCGTCTGCATCGTCACGCGCCCGCTCGGCGCCTCGTATTCGAGCGCGCCGGCGCTCTCGAAGCTCAGGCTCCCCACGAGGAGGTCGCTCCACCGCGCGATCAGGCCCGCCATGTCGGTGTCCTGGAGCTCCGGAGAGAGCGCGTGAAAGGCCCGCAGCCACTCCTCCGTGCGGCGGCGCGCCTGGCGGAGCTCGAAGAGCTCCCGCTCTCGATGGATCAGGAGCGTGGCCTTCGCCTTGAGCGTCTCGACCAGCGCCGCGGAATCCGTCGCCATGACGCGCTCACTCCGCGAGGGCAAGGATCGGATACGTGTAGTTATGGTAGACCGGCTTTCCGGCCACCGGGTAGATCTCGCCCCAGCACACGACGCCGGCCCACGCCGCGTCCGGGCCGAGCGTCGCCTGCATGTCGAGGTTCTCCTTGTTGGTCAGCGCGTCTCCCAGGAACGGCTTGGTCCGCGCGCCGCACTCGAAGCCGAAGACGGCGCGGAGCTGCTTGCCTTCGAGGCGGGCCTTGAGCTCGCGCGCGAGCCGGTCTGCGCTCGCGAGCACGTCGTCGACCGTCCGGTGGTGGAGCATGACCCGGGTCCCGGTCGGGATCGCCGCCCCGAGGAGGACGCCGCTGCGGCTCCTGTCGAGCACGAGCGCGCACCGGATCAGCTGCTCGGTCGCGTCGACCGCGCCGTCGACCGCCATCCCGATCGCGACGGCCGAGGTGTTGCCGACCTCGCCGGGCGGCGGGGCGCCGGTCATCTCCTCCCACACCTCGAGGGCGGGCCGCCCGTCCAGCTCGATGAGGTAGTTGCCCTCCGCCCGCGTCACCGTCATCTCGAGCCCGACGGGCGAGCACCCGATACAGCTCGCGATCGTGGCCGTGAAGTCACCCCATAGCGCGCAGGCGACCGCGGAGCGGGTGAGCACGCGGTCGTCGTGGTATTGATAGGTCTCCGTCATCTCCCGCCCGAAGAAATGGGAGGACGCGCCGCCGACGACAGGGCACTGCACCTCCGCGTGCAGGGCGTCGAGGAACACGTGCGCGTCGATGCCCGACAGCGGATCGTAATTCAAGAGGACGACCTTCGGCGGCTCCGGCGAGCCGGCGCGCAGGCGCTGGCCGCAGAGCCGGCCCTTCTCCGCGGTGTCGGTCTGGATCTCCTCGACGCTCGCGGCCGCGATCCGCACGCCGTCCCCGCCGAGGCCGAGGACGCTCGCGGCGTACCCCTCCTCGCGCACGCCCCCGCGGCCCATGACCCCTTGTCCGGAGCAGCCCACGATCGAGGCGCCCGCCCCGAGGCCCTCGCGCAGGCCCCGCAGGAACGCGGCCTGATCGTGATTCACGGTGAGGTACGCAAACACCACCTTCGGAGGATCGGCGAGCTCGCGCGCGAGGCGCTGCCCGCTCTCGAGGCCGGTCTCGTACGACCGTCGCCCCTGCGTCATGATGCTCTGCACGCTCAGCTTCATGGTCGACCCCCTCCTGAACGTCGCGCTTCGCTGTCGGCCGCCTTCCACCGCTGCGCGGCCTCGAGGTGCTCGATTCGCTCGAGCGTGTTTCGCCGGGAGCATGGAACGCTACTGGACTTCACCGCAGACGTCCATCTTATGGGCGGGCGTTCGGGGTTCGTCTCAGGTGGACCCCGGGCTGGGCGGTAGGTCGCCCGGCCTCGCGCGGCGGGGGGAGCCGCGGCGCGGGCGGCGAGGCACGCTGGTCGGCGGCGGGAGCCGCAGGGGCCGCCCCGGCGCGCTGCGCGTTCTGTGGTTCCCTCGCTGCGCGACCTGGGTGAAGCTTTAGGAGCACGGCATCACGATGCCGGGTGGGCGTCGAGGCGCACACCCCGGAGCGATCGAGCTCCGGAGCGATGAGAGGAGCGCCATCATGCATCGATCGTGGCCTGCGGTGGTCCCCTGGTTGATTCCCCTCCTTTCGGCGATGCACGTCGCGTGCGGCGACACCGGCGCAGATCCGGGCGCAGCAGGCGGCGCGGGCGGAGACGCGCGCGACGGCTCGAGCTCGCCAGCCCCGGCGGCCACCTCCTCGACGTCGGCCGCCGGCGGGGGCTCCGACCTGTGGATCCCGGCGCTCGACACGCCGTGGCACTGGATGATCGACCACCCCCTGGACCTCGACGACCCCAAGGACATGGGCCTTGTCGATCCCACCGGCGCGCCGCTCGAGCTGCCGCCTCCCGTGGTCTACGACATCGACTGGGAGTTCACGCCGGCAGAGACGGTCGCCGCGCTCCACGCGAGGGGCGCCAAGGTGATCTGCTATGTCGACGTCGGCGCGTTCGAGGACTATCGGTCGGACGCCGGCGACTTCCCGGAGTCGGTCAAAGGCGAACCGGATTACCACTGGGAGGGCTCGTTCTGGCTCGACATCCGGCGGATCGACGTCCTCGGGCCGATCATGCAGGCTCGGTTCCAGACCTGCAAGGACAAGGGCTTCGACGCCATCGAGCCCGACGAGGTCGACGGGTACGCCAACGAATCCGGGTTCCCGCTCACCTACGAGGACCAGATCGCCTACAACCGGTTCATCGCGGAGCTCGCGCACGGGATGGGCATGTCCGTCGGGCTCAAGGGCGACATCGACCAGGCGGAGGACCTGTGGCCGTACTTCGACTGGACGCTGAACGAGCAGTGCTTCGAGTTCGAGGAGTGCGAGATCCTCGTCGATACCTTCGTGGCGAACGGCAAGGCCGTGTTCCACGTGGAGTACGACGATCCGTTCTCGGGGCACATGACGGACAGGTCGCTCTTCTGCGAGCAGACGAACGCGTGGAACTTCAACAGCATGGAGATGCCGCTCGACCTCGACGGCGGCCGGTGGCCCTGCCGGTGATCTCCGGGCCTCGCGCGCGATCTGCCCCGCGTCGACGCTCTGGCGGCTGCCTTTCGTCCAGCCCTCGCGCAACCGGATCTCGCCCGGGCGCTTCCAGCGCAGACGCTCCAGCTACGGTTCCTCTCCTCGACGCCCTCGGGATCCGCTCGTAAGCGAAGCGCATTCCCCCGAATCACCATTGTTTCTCCCCGGCCTGCATCACCATTGCGCGAAGCGTCTGCGGCCGATTTCATAACGCCGACGCGCTCTCCAGCGCGAGCGCGACCGCGCTCCGTCGACTATCCTCGCGCACCGATGGACGCCAGACTCCTCGCGTGCGTTTTCGCGATCACCGTTCTCACTGCATGCTCGAAGGGCTCGCCGGATACGACGTCGACGGACGCAGGCGCGGCGCCGAAGAGCGGCGCGCGCCTGCGCATCGCCGTCGTGCCGAAGGGGACGACGCACGAGTTCTGGAAGAGCGTGCACGCGGGCGCGGTGAAGGCCTCGCGCGAGCTCGATGTCGACATCGTATGGAAGGGGCCGCTCAGGGAAGACGACCTCAAGGGGCAAATCGACGTGGTCTCGAGCTTCGTCGCGCAGGGCGTGTCCGGCATCGTGCTCGCGCCGCTGAACGGCACCGCGCTGAGGGCGCCGGTGCGCGCGGCGGCGCAGGCGAAGATCCCGGTTGTCGTGTTCGACTCCGACCTCGCCGGCGACGAGCACGTGAGCTTCGTCGCGACCGACAACCACGGCGCCGGCAAGCTCGCGGGAGAGCACCTCGCCAAGGCGATCGGCGGGAAGGGCAATGTCCTCATGCTCCGCTACCAGGAGGGCTCGGCGAGCACGCAGGGCCGCGAGAGGGGGTTCCTCGACGCGGTGCGCGCGATGCCCGACATCACGCTCGCGAGCGAGAACCAGTACGGCGGCGCCACCACCGAGACGGCGTTCGACAAGAGCGAGAGCCTGCTCCTCGCGCACAAGGCCGCGGAGGGGACGATCGCCGGGGTGTTCACGCCGAACGAATCGACGACCTTCGGGATGCTGCAGGCGCTCCGCAAGACGGGCGCCGCCGACAAGGTGAAATTCGTCGGCTTCGACGCGTCGGAGAAGCTCCTCGGCGCCCTGCGCGAGGGCGACGTCGAGGCGCTCGTCGTCCAGAACCCGTTCCACATGGGGTACGTCGCGGTCAAGACGATGGCGGCGCACCTCCGCGGCGAGCCGGTCGAGAAGCGCATCGACACGGGCGCGCGCGTCGTCACGAAGCAGGACCTCGACGACCCGGCGGTGCAGGAGATCGTGAGGCCCGACCTCGCCCGGTGGCTCGGGGAGTGAGCCGCTCGTGATGGCAGAGCGCACGCCCCTGCTCGAGGTGATCGGCCTCGCCAAGGCGTTCGGCCCGAGCGCGGTGCTTCGCGGCGTCTCGCTGGAAATCGCGCCCGCGAGCGTCCACGCGCTCCTCGGCGAGAACGGCGCGGGCAAGAGCACGCTGACCCGCATCCTGCTCGGCATGGAGCGCGCCGACGCGGGCTCGCTGCGGCTCGGGGGAGCGCCGTACGCGCCGGCCTCGGCCGAAGGCGCGCGCCGCGCGGGCGTCGTCCTCGTCCCGCAGGAGCGGACGCTCTGCCCCCACCTCTCGGTCGCGGACAACGTGGTGCTCGGGATCGAGCCGGCCGCGCGCGCGCGGCCCGGGATCCGCGACCGCGCGCGCGGTCGCGCCCTCGCCCGGGAGGCGATCGCGCTCGTCGCCGACGGCCCGGACCGCGTGCCGCTCGACGCGCCGGCCGGGGAGCTCGGCGTCGCCGATCAGCAGCTCGTCGAGATCGCGCGGGCGCTCGCGCAAGGCGGCCTCCGCGAGGGCGGGCGGCTCGCGGCGCGGCTGCTCGTCCTCGACGAGCCGACCTCGAGCCTCGGCCACGCGGACGCCGCGCGCCTGTTCGACCGCGTCCGCGCCCTGCGCGACGCCGGCCTCGCGGTGCTGCTCGTGACGCACTTCCTCTCGGACGTGCGCGCGCACGCGGACCGCTACACGGTGCTCCGCGACGGCCGCGTCGCCGGGGAAGGCGATCCGCGCGAGACCGAGCCGGCGCAGATCGTCCGCGAGATGCTGGGCCGCGCGCTCGAGGACGCCCGCGAGCGCGCGGCGTCCGAGGGGCCGCCGGGCGGCGGCGAGGTGGCGCTCGACGTCAGGGACGTCTCCGGCGTGAAGCGGCCGAAGCGCGCCTCGCTGACGCTGCGCCGGGGGGAGATCCTCGGGATCGCCGGCCTCGTCGGCTCGGGCCGGACCGAGCTGCTCCGCATCCTCGCGGGGCTCGACCCGAAGCAGGGCGGCACGGTCGCGCTGCGCGCTCCCCGCGGGGTCGGCCTCCTCAGCGAGGATCGCGGCGGGGAAGGGCTGATGCTCGGCCGCTCGATCGCCGAGAACGTCTGGCTCTCGCCGCGCGCGCCCCTCGTCGCCGCGCCGAGGGCGCTCCTCCCGGAGGCGGCGCGCTGGATCGAGGCGCTCGCGATCCGCGCGGCGGGGCCGGAGCAGCGCGCCGGCGAGCTCTCGGGCGGCAACCAGCAGAAGGTCCAGCTCGCGCGCCTGCTCCGCGAGGACGTCGACGTGCTCCTCGTCGACGAGCCGACGCGCGGCATCGACGTCGCGAGCAAGGCGCAGGTGCTCTCGCTGCTCCGCGAGCTCGCGGGCGCCGGCAAGGCCATCGTGCTCGTGTCGAGCCAGCTCGACGAGCTCGTGACGACGTGCGACCGCATCGCGGTCCTCCGCCGGGGGACGCTCGATCCGCCGCGGCCCGCGGCGTCGTGGACCGCGGCGTCGCTCCTCCTGGAGGTCTCGTCGTGAAGAAGCGCCCGCCGTGGCTCGGCCCGCTCGTCGCCCTGCTGCTCGTCTACGCGCTCTTCGCGGCGCTCACGCCCGACACGTTCCTGCGCAGCCAGAACCTGCTCACGATGGCGCGGCAGACGGTGGTGGTCGGCATCTGCGCCCTCGGCATGACCCTGGTCATCGCGACCGGCGGGATCGACCTCTCCACGGGCTCGCTCGTCGCGTTCACCACGGTCGTCCTCGCGACGCTCCTGCGCGCGGGGGTGCCGGCGCTGCCCGCGGCGCTCGCCGCCACGGCGGCGGCGGGCCTCGCGGGCGTCGTCGCCGGGACGCTCGTGGGGCGGGCGCGGATGATGCCCTTCGTCGTGACGCTGGGCACGATGAGCGCGCTCCGCGGCGCCGCCAAGGGGCTCGCGTCCGAGCAGAAGGTCGACGCCGACCCGCGCGGCCTCGACGCGCTGCTCTCGGCCGACCTCGCCGCGCCCGGGCTGTGGATGACCGCGGCGCTCGCGCTCCTCGTCTTCGCCGTCCTCACCTTCACGCGCTTCGGGCGCCACGTGTTCGCGGTCGGCAGCAACGAGGCCGCGGCGCGGCTGTGCGGCATCGACACGGGGCGCGTGAAGATCGCGGTGTACACCCTGTCGAGCCTCCTCGCCGGCGTCGCGGGCGTGATGGAGTTCTCGACGCTGACGGTGGGCGACCCGACGGACTCGGTGGGCCTCGAGCTCGAGGTCATCGCGGCGGTCGTCATCGGCGGCGCGCCGCTCTCGGGCGGCGAGGGGAGCGTCGCCGGGAGCGTGATCGGCGCGCTGCTCATCACGGTGATCCGGACCGGCGGCGTCCACCTCGGGCTGCCGAGCTGGGTGCAGGAGATCGCGACGGGCGCGATCATCGTGGCCGCGGTGGCCGTCGATCGGGTGCGCCGCGCGCGCGGGGCCCGCGCGGCCGCGGGCCGTCAGCCTGCGCCGCGAGATCCACCAGCGCGACCATCCTCTGCGCAATCGCCGTGAAGGTGTCCTCCGCCTCGCGGTCCTCCGGCAGCCGGTCCGGCAGGGTCGGGCGCGTGCGGTGGATGCGATAGCGCTGGGCGAGCCGCGCCCCCGGGAAGGCGCGGTGCAGCTCCTCCATGCCGCCGATGAGCGCCACGAGCCCGCCCATCGTCGCCGTGCCGTTGTCGGAGTCCCACCCGGACAGGGTGCCGATCTGGACGGTGCGCCGGAAGCTCCCCCCGCCGAACAGGAGGGCCATCGTCCCGGTCGCCAGGTTGATCGCGGACTCCGTGAACCCTCGATAGACGAAGCCGTGCGCCCGGGCCTGCTCCTGATAGCGATGCGCGATGGCGTCGCGGGCGCTCTCCCAATCCTCGGGATCGTCCGCCGATAGATAGGCCGAGAGCACGAAATCGATGACATCGGCGGCCTTCGACGCATCCGGCAGGTGGCCCCTGGCCTCGCGGACGATGCGCACGATCTCCTCGCGCCGCGGCTTCTCCGGATCGACGGTCGACGCGAGCGAGAAGAGGAGGACATGGAACTGCGCGGCGTGCGCGGCGTGCGCGCGCGCCGTGGTCCGGATGGGGAGGTCGGCGATCCGGAGCGCGAGCGCCGGCATGCCGGGCGCGAGGGCGCCGAAGATCTCCGTGGTGAGCTGCGCGTCGATGTGGAGCGCGTCCGGGTTGAGCGCCGGGTGGCTCGTCCTGGGGGGCAGCACGCCGCGCTCCAGGAGGTCGCGCGCCCTCCGGTTGGAGACCCAGATGAAATCGTTGATGTGCGCTCGCCACCCGTCCCGGATCGCCTCGGGAGACAGGAAGAGCGTCCGCGCCTCGGTCATGAGGTGCAAGTAGACATATTCGATATCGGTGTCGTCATCGGCCGGGCACGGGTCGAGGAGCACGAAGTCGATCCGCGCCCCGTTGCGGCCTTGAGGTGTCCCCCAGTCTGCGTCGGTGAAGAAGGGGCGCTCGATGCGGACGCCCTCCGTCGTCAGCCCCGTCCAGTTGGCGATGCACTCGCCGAGCCACATCGCGCGGAGCCGCTCGGCGTAGGCCGCGCGATCGAGCTGCCCGCGCGGTTTGGGGGAGATTCCCGGAAGGTCGCGTTGCTCCACGGGGTCTGCCGGCGCGCCGCCCGCGCCCGCGAGCGACGGGATGGAAAGGAGCGCGAGCAGCAGGCCGCGCCAGCGCGCAGAAGGCGCGATGCGGCATGTTCCTTCGAGGAGGCGAGGGCCGCCACGGGTGCGCATGAATCACTCCTTGAATGCGCGCCCGGAGCGTCGCGCCTGGTTTCGCCTCGCGTCAATGCAAGCGAGGTGCCGAGCCCGCTCCCCCGGCGCCGATCTCCCCCTTAGGTTGTGCTCATGAACCTCGGGCAGCACATCGCGCGCGCCGCGGGCGCACGCCTGGACACCCTCGTCTCCCGCGCGGGCCGCCATCTCCTCGGCGGGGCCCTCGCCGTCACGCCGGGCGTCGCGTCCATCTCTCCGGTGCTGGAGGATCTGCTCTCCTTTCACCCGGGGTGGATATCCCGGAGCGTGACCACCCACGACCCCGCGGGTGGCAACAACGATGGATATCGCGCCGGCGTCGCGCAGGAGGGGGATCACCGGGTCCTGTTCCACGCCCGCGGCGAGGGGAGAATCACGCGGATATGGATGACCGCCCCGCGCGCGGAGCTCGACAAGCCGGACCAGGAGATCTGGATCGAGATCGACGGGCGCACGGCCTTCCGCGGCTCACCCCACGACTTCTTCGAGGGCCGCGGCCCCTGGAAGCCGCCGCTCGTGCTCGGCGTCGACGCGAGCTCGGGCGCATTCACCAGCTACGTCCCCTTCGCCTGGTCCAGCGAGGCCAAGGTCCGCTTCCGGGGCGTCCCCATCTATTACCAGGTCACCTACCGCGAGGGCCCCGGCGCCGCGTCGGGGCCGACGCCCGAGGAGCTCGCGGGGTTCATGGCCGAGGACTGGACCGCCACCCTGCCCGCCCCGACGCACCGGCAGGCCCCGAGCCCCGGCGCGCCGCTCGTCCTGGCGATCGGCCCAGCGACGGTATCGGGCCTCGACCTCCGGATCCCTGCGGGAAGCCTGAAAGACCTGGACGTGAGGATCGGTGAGCAGCCGCCGGTGCCCGCGTCGTTCTTCTTCGGCCTGGCCAGCACGGGCGCCGAGGCCGACGGCGGATGGACCACGTTCCGGAGCGCGCTGCACGCCGCCCGGGCGCCCGACGCCGCGGGGTTCGGCAGGCTCGCGACGCGCCTGCCCATTCCGCTCGCCGAGGGAGAGGTGTTGTCGCTCGGGGCCGCGCCCGGGGCGTCCATCGCGGCCCTCGAGGTGGCCGTCGATCTCGCGCCCGCCCGCCCCGGCGTGCGGCTCCTCGCGCAATACCGCGATCAGGTGGCCCCCGGACGCGAGACGACGATGCCCCTCTTCGAGGGCGAGGGGCCGCTCCAGCTCGTCGCCCTCCTGGAGCACCTCAGCGGCGGCCGGCCCAACGACCGGACCTATCTCGAGGGGGACGAGATGATCCGGACCGACAGGATGTCGTACCCCCTGCAGATCGGGACCGGCACCGAGGATTACTTCAACGGCGGCTTCTATTTCCTGGGCGCGCACCATAACCCGTTCAGCGGCCTGCTCCGCTTCATCGTCATCAATCCCGAGAATCGCTGGCGGAACGCCCTGTTCGACCATTCCTTGTACCGCCTGCACGTGGCCGACCCGATCGTGAGCCGCTCCGGCCTGCGCTTCGGCATCGAGGCCGGCCCGACCGGCGCCTATACGCCGCTGCGGGCGCGGTCGCTGGGCCTCGCCTACGCCTTCTCGGATCCTCGGGAGATCGGCGAGCAGGAGGTCCGCCTCGAAGGGACGCGGCGCCGCGCGCGCGCGGCCTTCGACGCCGAGCGCTCGGAGATCCGGCGGGCCTCCCGGTCGCGCGAGGGCCGCGGGATCACCCGGATCGAGGTCGACTGCCCGCCGGACGCGCGCGGGCTCCTGCTCCTCCGCGCGTACTCCGCGGCGAAAGCCCCCCAGACGGCGCGCGTGCGGCTCGACGGGCGGGAGGTCGGCGTGATCCACGAGATGCAGGCGAACCCGGTCCGGCCGCTCGCGGAGGACGCGCTCTGGATCGAGCTGCTCCCCGGCCAGTGCGGCGCAGACCAGCGCCCGGTCCTCGAGATCGACGCGCGGAGCTCCCCCGCCCCGTGGAGCGAGCGCGGCTACACGCTGCGGTTCTTCTCCGGGCCCCCCGCGCCGCAGCTGACGCAGGGCCCCGCGAGGAAGATCTTCGACGCCAATGCCCTCCGCGAGGCACCGTCCTACGTGAACGATCACTCGATCGTCCAGCTCTCCGACGGCCGCTGGCTCCTCACGGGCATCTTCAACCGCGAGCCCTACCGGCCAGACACCGAGATCGAGTTCGTCCTGGCGACGGCGGCAGAGCCCGGGCCGGCGCGCTGGGTCGAAGCCGCCTCGCCGAGCTTCGCGCTGGCGCCCGAGCGCTTCTCCACCCGCGCCCTCCCCGACGAACGCTGGATCTGGGCCCCGCACGTGGTCCGGGACCGCGACGGCGGCCTGGTCATGATCTTTCACGTGGGCACGCCCGACCCCGACCGATCCGGCTTCCGGATCGCGCGCTCGCGCGACGGGATGACCTGGACCCGCCACGGAGGGACGCTCTTCGAGGACATCTGCGTCGCCCGCGATCCGATGCTCGTCCGGCTCGGCGACCTGTGGGTGGTTTACTATACGCGCTGCGCCTCGCGGGAATCGCGCCGGAGCGGGGTCGCTTACCGCACGTCGCTGGATCTCGTCCACTGGAGCCCGCCGGCCATGGCGCTCACGCTCGGGCCGGAGACCGCGATGAACAACAGCGGTCATACCGAGTCCCCGTTCGTGTTCGCGCGGAAGGGGTGGTTTTACCTGACGATCACGAGCTATCCCGTCGACTATGACGCCACGTTCGTCTACCGCTCGCGCTCGCCGTTCGCGTTCCCCCCGCGCCCCGTCGCCCGGCTGCGCGCGCACGCGGCCGAGTGGGTCGCGGAGGGGGGCAGCTTCGAGGCGGGGCGCCTGTTCTTCACGCACGCGGGGCCCGGAAGGGGCGGCGTGTTCCTCCAGGAGCTCTTCGGCCTCTGAGCCGCGCCGCGCGCGGGCACGCCTCGCTGACCCCGCCGCCCGATGTCGACCGCGCGCGCCGCGCGGCCTCCGCGGAGGCCACCTCCCGGCGGGGCGCAGAGGGCCGACAGCTTCCGCTGCTTCGTCCTCGATCCGGGGCTCACCGAGCCGGCGTGGGTGCAGGGCTACGACGTGCTACCAGGGGACCGCGAGGTGGTGCACCACGCGCTGCTCTTCATCGACGCGAACCGCGAGCGCGAGGCGCTCGGCGGCGAGCGCGGCAGCTACCCGTGCTTCGGCGACGCGCGCCTCTCCGAGACGGCGCTGCTCGGCGCCTGGGCGCCCGGCACGCAGCCGCTCGAGCTACCGCCGGACGTCGGCATCGCGGTGCCGACGAACACGCTCCTCGTGATGCAGGTCCACTACCACCCGAAGCCCGGCAAGAAGCCCTCGCCCGAGGCGATCCGGGTCGCTTTCCGTGCCGCAGGAGGAAGCCGTCAAAGGTCGACCACGCAGACGACGCTCGTGGTCGTGTCCTCGCCGTGTTCCTTGACCTCGATCTGGATCTTCGAGCTTGCCTCGTCCGTTCCAGCGCCGAAGCGAGCCGCGAAGTCCAGCTCGTACCAGGCCTCGGTCGAGATCGGATCGGACACCTTCCACGCGATCAGCTCGTAGCCGCCGATCGACGTGTGATCGAAGACGAAGATCGTGTCGGCGGGGGCGGTGTGCGAGACGGTGAGTGAGGGGCTCACGAACTCGTAGGCGCCGACCTCGCCGAGCTCGAGGCTGCAGGCCTCGCCCGAAGGCGTGGTTCCATCGTAGGTTCCGACCAGGCAGGCGCTGGCGCTGGGATCGCTCGTCCGGGAGATGTCGGGACAGGCGGCGAGGCGCTCTTCGAGCGCCGAGGGGCTCGAGCCCGAGCCGCCCGGACCCGAGCTAGAGTCGCCCGACCCGTCGTCGTCCCCTCCGCAGGCCACCACCAAGCCGAAGGTGAGCACGGGAACGAAAGCCAGGTAAGAGCGCCGTCGAGCGGGGTTCATGCCACAGGAGGATGAGGTCATCTGACAGAGGTTAGCAGACAGGCCAGCCCTCGCTCAGCTGTCAGATCTGACAGGGGGGGCTCCGCAAGAGCCCGAGCAGCATCGCTTTCGCGACGGCGTGCTGGCGGTTCGAGACGCCGAGCTTGGCGCTCGCGTTGTGGAGGTGGAAATTTACCGTACGCTCGCTCATCGCGAGGATCACGCCAATCTCCCAGGAGGTCTTGCCCTCCGCCACCCAGAGCAGGCACTCCCTTTCGCGCGGCGAGAGCGGCCGGCTCATCCTCGCGCCCTCCGTCACGAGCACGCGCCGGAGCGCCTCGTGCACATACCCCGCGAGCAGGTGCACGTAGGGGAGCGCGCGCCGCGTCCGCTTCCTCGCCGAGTGGAGCTCTGCTCCGGTCGCGAAGCTCAGCACGCCGAGATCGCCGCGAGGCCCGTGGAGCGGCGCGCTCAACCCCTCCGATAGCCCGAAGTCCTCTGCTTCGCGCATGACGCGGCTCTCGAGCGCCGCCGGCCCGAGCGAGCTCCACTCGGTCGGCACGATGTGCTCCCGGCAGTAGGTCATCACCGGATCCTGACCGAGCAAGCCCTCGCGAAAATAGTGCTCGATCCAGGCTTCGGGGTAGCCGTTCGCGAGCGCGAGCCGGAGGCTCGGCGCGCCTTCTTGCAGCTCGAGCGCGTAGACGAACCACTCGAAGCCGAGCTCGGAGGCGTGGAGCCGCAACAGCTCGGTCACGCCGAGCAGCGAGTCGGCGGTAGAAAAGCCCTGGAGCTCCTCGTGAAAGCGGCCAATCTGCACTGGTTCGAGGTTACTCGCCCCGGTCGAGCCGCGCTCACGGATCGGATCGATCGCGCTCCCCCGCGCCCGCGGGCGGCGGGGAGGACAGCGCGCCGGCCTCGCCGCGCGTCACGAGCCTGTCCCCGTCCCGATCGAGCACCTTCAGCAGCGCGCCGACGACCACCTCGGACGGCGTCTCGGCGGTCGCCCGCGAGACGGCCGCCCTCAGCTCGTCGGCCGAGACGCGGCCGTCGCGATCGGCGTCGATCGCGTCGAAGGGCCCGAGCTGGCGCCAGAGCTCCACGGCGAACGACTCGACGAGGACGAGCTTCGGGTCGCGCCCGGTGTCCGCCGGCGGCACCTCCTCCGGGTGCGCCTCGGCGAAGCGGACCAGCGGGGCGATGTCATCCATGCCGCCGAGGAGCGCTCGAGGGAGGGCGATCCTGTACGCGCGGTCATCGACCAGCGGCAGGCCGCCGATCGCGGTCAGGACGCCCCGGTCGTCGATCGCCATCCGGTCGTCGATCTGGAGGAAGCCGGCGTGCTGGGCGGGGGCGCGCGACCGCGACGCGGCGACGGCCTCGCGCGCGACGCGGCCGGGGAGGCGGACCACCGCGACCTCGTTGCTGAAGGGCACCTCGGCCTTGAGATCCCCGTAGGTGAAGCGCTCGCGGTACTCGCGGCCCCCGCGGATGCCGCCGCCGTTGAAGAGGCACCCGTCCGCCTGGAGCGCGTCCCGCATGCGCGAGCAGAGGAGCGTCCCGAGCGAGGTCTGCCGCGTCCGCGCGCCGATCGACGAGACCGCGCTCCCCGGGGGGAGCCGGAGGAGGGTGGCCGCGTCGAGGTCGCGCACGACCTGCATGTGGCGGTCCACGCGCGCGCGCATCGCCGGATCCTCGGGATAGGCGCGGACGTCCTCGAGCCGGACGGTGACCGCGGGCAGATCGGGCCCCCCGGCGGGCGGAGGCTCGGCCGGCCACGCGAGGTCGATGACGGCCGCGCTCTCGGCGTCGGTGCCGGACTTGACGACCCAGCAGCCGTCCACGTCGTCGATGAGCACCTCGTGCTCGTGGCCGCCGAGGATCACGGGAAAGGGCGGGTCGCGCTGCGCCCGCGCGAGCGCGAGATCCGCGTCGCGGCCCTGGTGCGTGATCGGGATCACGCAGGCGCAGCGCTCCTCGCGGACGAGCCGCTCGGCCCAGCGGACGGCCGCCTCGTTCGCCGGCTCGATGGCGCATCCTCCGAACGCGCCCCGCCGGTACAGACCCTTCACGTGGACGAGCAGGCCGAGGAGGCCGACCCGGACCGCGCGCCCGCCGGGGCTCGCGATCTCGAGGATCTCGTGGGTGGGCAGCGCCGGTGAGAACGAGGGCATGTTGGTGTTGAGCCACGTTCCCCGGAACTCCTGCACCCGCGCCCTGAGCTCCGGGAGCTCGATGTCGGCCTCGTGGTTGCCGAAGATGGTGTGCGTGATCGGCACCGCGTTCATGCAGTCGACCATGCCCCTGCCGTGATCGAGGCTCGAGAGGAGGCTCGGCGCGAGGAAGTCGCCGGCCAGCACGGCGATGAAGCGATCCGCCGGCCCGGCGGCGTGATGCCTCACGAGGCTCGCGAGGCGCGGGAGGTTGTCGAGCGCGTAGACGTCGTTCACGCAGACGATCCGCAGAGAGGGGCCTCTGGGCGTGCCTTGTTCGCCGGCGGTCATATCCCCTCGAAGATAGCCCAGCGCGCGGGGGTGTGCCCTCCGCGCGCACGGCGGCGCCCGCGGATCCACCATCGCGCCGCGGAGGCGTCAGGGGGTAATGTGCTCCGGCGCGCTCTCGAAGGAGAACACCCGCCAGGGATGCGGTCGGCCCGGACGCGTCGTCTCCGTCGCAGCGCCGCTCGTGAACTCCGCGACGACGCCGCGCCAGAACGCGAGCGCGCCCGCATTCCCCTCGGAGACGCGCACGGTCCACGCGCCCGGAAAGCGCTGCCATAGAAGGACGGCCACCCGGCGGCCCACGCCGGAACGGCGGTACCGACGCAGGACGAAGAACTCGGCGACATCGAGGACCTCCGGGTCGGTCGCCGCCGGCGAGCCCCGCGTCGCCAGGGCGAAGCCCGCGACCCGCCCGCCACATCGAACGATGAAGGCGAACCGGCGCTCCCGCTCGGACCAGTAAAGAGGGAGCTTGTCGTACCCGAAGCGCCCGTCCGGCCCCAGCTCGAGGCCGGGGAACACGTCGCTGAGGTCGTGAATGTACAGCTCGAGGAGGTTGGACAGCAGCAGGGCATCGGCCGAGGTCGCCTCCTCGAGAGCAACTGTGTTGAAATCCGCCATGGCAACTCCTCTGACCTGCTCAGACCCGACGGCCGGCCTGCCTCGAACAGGACGACACCGCACCGTAGCAAGGGGCGCGGTCGCTGAGCCAGGGAATGAGCGGTCGATGCGCATCTTCGTGGAGACCGGATGAATGCGGCGCTCCCTTCGAGCAACGAAGCGGCCATGGCCGAACACATTGCGCATGGTGGTTGGAGCCCCAAGGGTCGCCTGTGGGCCGCTTCCGCCCTGACCATCATGGCCCTTGCAGGCCTCACCGCGTGCGAGCCGATCGGACGCGGCGGCGGCAGCGGCGGCGAAGCAGGCACAGGCGGCAGCGGCGGCGCGCCCGGCGCCGGTGGTAGCAGCGCGACGGGCGGCACCCCGCCGGGCACGTGCGTGCCGGGCTCGGTCGTCGCCTGCTACACGGGCCCTGCCGGGACCAAGGGCGTCGGGCGCTGCGCCTCCGGGACGCAGACCTGCCGCCCCGACGGCTTCGGCTACGGCCCATGCACGGGCGAGGTGACGCCCGCTCGAGAGCTCTGCGCCACGCCGGAGGACGAGAGCTGCGACGGCGAGCCCCGCTGCGCTCAGCCGCCGCCCTGGGCGCGGGGCTTCGGCGGCCCTGGCAGGGACCAGGGCTGGGATATCGCGAGCGACGCCTACGGCAACTACTACGTCACGGGCTCCTTCGAAGGAACCGTCGATTTCGGTACCGGCCCTCTCACCAGCGCCGGACAGTCGGACATCTTCTTTCTCAAGCTCGACGCCGCGGGCTCGGTGCTCTGAAGCCAGCGCTTCGGGACCCAGGACTACGAGGACAGAGTCGTCCTGACGGTCGACGAGGACGGCAACGTCCTCCTCGCCGGCAGGTACCACCGCCTGCCCGGAGAGCCGAGCTTCCATCTGAACGGGTGTATTCTCCACACCGATGAACCCGCCTTCTTCGTTGCCAAGTTCGATCCCGACGGCAACCACCTCTGGAGCCGTGGTCCCTATGCTGATTCCGGCGTGGACTCCGTCCAGCAGATCGCCGTCGATGCTCACGGCGACATGTACGTCGCGTACCTCCAACGGGAGCGCGCCCACCTCGCGAAGATCGGTGCAGCGAGGAAGGACATCCTGTGGACAGAGGAGCTACCAGGACGTTACATCATCAGCGCGCGGCTCGCGCTCGACAGCGCCGGCAACCCCGTGGCGGTGTTGAACCTCCGCTCGAACAGCGTTGAGAACGTTTCGAAGAGCTTCGTGGTCTTGAAGTACGCTCCGACGGGCGATCTGCTCTGGTCGCAAGATTTCCAAGCCACCTCGGATCCTTCATTGGGCGGCCGCGCGACGGCGCGCGCGGTGGCGATCAACGCGGAGGACGAGATCTTCGTGACGGGCGACACGGACGGATCCGTCGACTTCGGCAGCGGGCTCCTCCCCGCCGGCTCCGCCCTCGTCAAGCTGGATGCCGCGGGCGAGCCCATGTTCAGCCGCTCCGTCCGCTTCGGCAGCGACGTCGCGGTCTATCCCGCCGGCGACATCATCGTTGCGGGGCGCGGCCTCGCGATGCTCGACGCGAGCGGGACGGAGCTCTGGTCGGTCAACCTCGATGCCTATGCGCACATCTCCTTGTCCCCGAACGGCGCTGTCGGCGCCGTCGGCTTCGCGGAGGGCCCCGTGGACTTCGGAACCGGCCCGATCTCCTATGGAGGAGGATATAACGACGCCTACGTCGCCACGTTCAACCCGCCAAGGAGCGGCGACGACGGCGAGGGCGGCGACGGCGCAGGGGCGACCGGCACGGGCGGCGGCGGCGACCCGCCTGCGACGTGCATGCCTGGCTCCGTCGTCGCGTGTTACTCCGGCCCCGCCGGGACCCGGGGCGTCGGCCCCTGCGCTCCTGGCGCGCAGACATGTCTCCCCGACGGTGCTGGGTACGGTCCCTGCGTCGGCGAGGTGACGCCCGCCGCGGAGATCTGCGTGACGCCGGAGGACGAGGATTGCGACGGCGAGCCCCATTGTCCTCTGCAGCCGCCGTGGTCGCGAGGATACGGCGGCGCCGGCGCCGACGCAGGCTGGTCCATCGCGAGCGACACCGCCGGCAACTACTACGTCACCGGCTCCTTCGAAGGTACCGTCGACTTCGGCGCCGGCCCGCTGACCAGCGCCGGCCCCACGGACGTGTTTCTCCTCAAGCTCGATCCCGCCGGCGCGTTGCTCTGGAGCAAGCGCTTCGGCAGCGACTCCGCGGACACCGGGCACGCCGTCGCCGTCGATGGGAGCGGCAACGTCTTGCTGGCCGGCATCCACGGTAACAACAACGGAACGCGGGACATGAGCTATGGCGGCTGCGAGCCCCTGCCCCCTCTCGGTTCCGAAGGAGTCTTCGTCGCCAAGTTCGACCCCGAGGGGAACCACATCTGGAGCCGGCGATCGGTGGTGGACAGGCGCATGCGCCACCTGTTCGAACAACTCGCCGTCGACGCGCTCGGCGACGTCTACGTGGCGTTCTTCCTGGGCGAGTGGTACTGGGATCCATCCAGCCCCTACGTCACGAAGCTGGACAGCGCAGGAAACCTGCTCTGGAGCAAGCCGCTCACGGCGGGGATCCCGTATCACGTCGAAGACCAGCGTCAGAGCGACAACGTCCTCCTCGCGGTCGACAGCGCCGGCTTCGTGATCGCGGCGAGCGCGTCCATCAGCACGTCCATCACCAATGACCCGTCCTGCCCCTGCGCTCACCGGTTCACCGTCCAGAAGCTCACCCCGACCGGCGACGTGGTCTGGAGCCGCGAGCTCGGTCCCTCGGACCCCGCCGACACGGGCATCGGGACGTCCGCCCTCGCGCTGGCGGTCGACGCCGACGAGATCCTCCTGACGGCCTACACCGACGGGACCGTCGACCTCGGCGGCGGCGTGCTCCCCGAAGGGCCCGTCCTCATCAAGCTGGACGCCGCGGGCGAGCACGTCTCCAGCCAGCCCATCCCCTTTGGCGACGCGCTCGCCGTCGACCCCTCGGGCAGCATCGTCATCGCCGGCGACGGGCTCTCCAAGCTCGACGCGAGCGGCACGACGCTCTGGACGAGCACCTTCGACGCGAGCGCCAAGGACATCGCCATCGCCCCGAACGGCACGATCGCCCTCACCGGCGCTGTCGAGGGAGCGACCGACTTCGGGACCGGCCCGATACCGTACGCCGCCGGCACCGATGTCTTCGTCGCCACGATGCTCCCCTGAGCGCCCCGGCGCCGCCGTACCGCCACGGAGCAGACGATTTTCCGGACGATCGTCCGACGAGCGCACCGGTGAGGTGCGAGAGGTGAGGAGAAGCATGCGAGTCATCCGCTTTCTGCTGGCGTCGCTGTTCTGCGCGCTCGCCATGCTGCCCGCGCGCGCGGCCTGGGCGGCCATCACCGTGACGTTCGTGGAGCCCGGGCAGCACGCGTGGAGCCAGACGAATGTCGATGTTCGCGTCGAGGTGAGCTCCACGGTCCAGATCGCGCGCGTCCAGGCGCAGCTCGGCGCAGGATCGGTGATCCTCACGAACATCGGAGGCACCACGTACAAGGCGGGCATCTCGACCTTCGGGCTGCCCTATGGCGAGCACACCCTGACCGTCACGGCGACCGACGTCGAGGGCACCAGCGTGTCCGCGCAGCGCACCGTGTTCCAGGACCAAACGCCCACCGCCCAGGTCCTGGCGCCGACGCACGAGGCGGTCGCCCATCCGTCGCTCCGGATCGCCGCCACCTGCGTCGACGACCACCCGGCGGACTGCTCCATCCGGGCCACCGCCACCTTCCGCGACACGAGCCCGCCGACCTCGGTCGAGCTCGCGCGGGCCACCGCGGCGCTCGACACCGTCGTCGACCTCAGCGCGTACAGCGGCCGTAAATTCGATCTGAAATTCGAGGTGCTGGACGTCCATAGCATGATGGTCCTCCAGGGGCCGACGATCCTGGTCGAGGCCAGCCCGCAGCTCGAGGCGATCGACGAGGTCCCCGGACGCATCCTCGATTTCGACGCGACGCGGATCCTGTTCATCAAGGGGCGACAGGAGATCTTCCTGCTCGATCGGGCGACACGGGCCACCACGCGAGCCATCAAGTTGGCCTATCCGTACCAGCTCAACGACGCCACGAGGGCGTTCCTGACCGGCGCCGGCGCCGCGATGGAGGTGCCGGCGCCGCCCGCCATCGGTCGCCCCCCGACCGCCGTCTACGAGTGGCGCCACGGCGCCCTGCTGAAGCTGACGGAGAACGGCCGCATGGCGTTCGTGAGCGGCGATACCATGGCCTACTCGGGGAGCGGTACGTACGTGCGCGATCTCGCGTCGGGCACCGACGAGCTCGCGCTCGGGGTCGCGCTGGACCGCCCCAGCATGGACGTCGCCGAGGACGGGCTCTTCGCGTATGTGGACCGCGCCAGAGCGCTCTACACGCGCAGGGATGGAACGAGCACGCTGCTGGTCACCAGCGGCGGTGGAATCTCGCGCCCCGTGACGGACGGGATCAACGTGGTATTCGCGCAGGCCCTCAGCTCCGGTCAGTCTCAAAGCATCCTGGCCACACCTTCCGGGCAGGTGCCGCTCGGCGTCGTCCCTGTCGCGCACCCCGAGGGCGCCCAGACGGGCGCCTACCAGCTCCACGCGGGTTACATCGCTTTTCTCAAGGGCTCGAGCGGCGCGGAGCAGGTCTGGCTCAGGACCCCGAGCGGCGCGCAGCACCAGCTCAGCTCCTTCGGCACCCCCAGCCAGCTCGACGATCCGCCTGCGCGTCTGGGCCATGACGGCATCAGCGATGACGGCGAGGTGATGTTCCTCAGCCCGCCGAAACGCTACCTCGGCGCCCCGGGCGCCGCCCCGCGCGAGATAAGCTCGCACCTGGGACATGCGCGCTGGTTCCAGGGCGCCTGGTACGTGGTGATGGGAAATACGCTGTTCCAGGTCGACGACGGGTCGAGCGGCGAGGGCGAGGGCGGCGGCGCCGGCGAGGCGGACGGCTCCACCGGCGCGTCGTTCGCAAGCGGGCGCGGCGCGCGCGCCGCCGTGTCGATGACGAGGGTCGGCGAAGCGGGCGCGCGCGCGGCGAGCGCCCCCGCGGCAGCGTCACCCGAGCTTCCGGAGGGCGAGCTCCCGGCGTCCAGCAGCTGCGCTCTCGCGGCGCGCCAGCCCGGGCTCGGTGGCGCCCTGGAGGCCGCCGTCCTCGCGGCGCTCGGCCTGGCCATGGCGGCGCGGGGCCGACCCAGGCTCAGGCGAGATCGCGGAGGAGCCGACGCCACGCCGTCGAGGCGAGCGACGCGGCAGCAGGGCTCGGACACGCCGAGCGCCCGCGCGGCCGGCTACTCCTGCGTGCGCGCGTCGCCCAGGTAGTACTCGCGCTGCGACGGGTAATAGTCGGCGAAGCTCGGCAGCGGCTCGCCGAGCCGCGAGGCGACGAGCATGTCGAGGTAATACTCCCAGCCCGGCCCGGTATCGCCGGCGAGCGCGGGATCGGTGAGGTGCTGAGTGAAGGTGAGCTCGGTGGTCTCGCCCTTCGCCGCGAGCGACAGCTCGAGCCGCCACTCGCCGTAATCGTCCTTGGCCGAGAGCGCGAGGCGATGCGGCGGCTCGCAGGCGTCGATCGTCATGTCGCACCACGGCGCGCCCTTCTCGAACGCCATCTGGAGGCGCACCGTCTTGCCGGGCCCCGCCTCCCCCTCCCACGGGCCGAACCAGCGCGCCGTGCTCTCCGGCGCGGTGACGCTCTGCCAGACGTCCTCGATGGGGGCGCGGAAGCTTCGTTGGATCACGAGATCGGCGCCTGTCGCCGTGCTCCGGACGCGGCCGGTGGGTCGGGGGCTCATGCTGTCTCCTTCCTTCGCTTCGTTTCGTTGTGGGACGGGGTCGCGGCCGCCATGCGCCGCTGCCGGCCGACGCGGTGCACCTCGGTCTCGAGCGCGTCGAACCGGCGGTGCCACGGGCCCTCCTCGCGCAGCTCTCGCAGGAACGCCTCGAGCTCGGCGAGCGCGCCGAGATCGAGGCTGTACTCGCGCTCGCGGCCGCGCTGCACGTCGCGCACGAGGCCCGCCTCGCGCAGGACCCGCAGGTGCCGGCTGACCGCCGGGCGGCTGACCGGAAACGCGCCGGCGATGCTGCCGGCCGAAGCGGTGCGGCCGCGCAGCATCCGCAGGATTTCCCGCCGAATCGGATCCGCCAGCGCCTGGGCAACCGCGTCCATCGGACCAACGTGTAACCGATCTGTTACGCATCGTCAAGCGGCGCGTCGCGCTCCAAGCCGCACGGCGCACCTCGAGCCGCCCGGTGCGAGCCGGCGGTGCGTGCGGCGCTCCGGCATGCGCGACGTGAGCGGCCCCGCAATGGGCGCTCACCGCCCTTCGGCCAATGCATGCGCCGATCCAAAAGGTGCCGCTCCGAAACCGAACGAATGCGGACCCTCGCGCATCGACGAATGCACGAAACACTTGATTCCGGAACGCCGCCGTGCGGTTCTATCCTGAGGGGATATCCCGTTCTTAACCCCGCAAGGAGGTCAGGATGCTCCTACATCGTCATGCACGCTCTCCCAGTTCCCTGCTGGTCACCGCCGCCGCTTTCGCGGGCCTCCTGGCCGGGCGCCAGGCGGAGGCCGCGCCGTCATATACGCTCTTCGAGAGCGGCCAGGTCAGGCCGCTCGCGCTCTCGCCCGACCGCACCCTGCTCCTCGCGGCCAATACGCCCGACAATCGCCTGGAGATCTTTCGCGTCACCTCGGGCGGCCTGTCCCACCTCTCCTCGGTCAGCGTCGGCCTCGAGCCCGTCGCCGTCGCCGCGCGCAGCGACCACGAGGTGTGGGTCGTCAATCACCTCTCGGACAGCGTCAGCGTCGTCGACGTGTCGTTCCCGCGGTATCCGCGCGTCGTGCGCACGCTCCTCGTCGGGGACGAGCCGCGCGACATCGTCTTCGCGGGCCCCGGGCGCTCGCGCGCGTTCGTCACCACGGCCCACCGCGGCCAGAACGCGCCGTTCGATCCGCAGCTGACCACACCCGGGGTCGGCCGCGCGGACGTCTGGGTGTTCGACGCCGGCACGGTCGCGAACGACGCCTCGCTCGGCGGCTCGCCCCTCACGATCCTCACCTTCTTCACCGACACCCCGCGGGCGCTCGCCGTGAGCCCGGACGGGGCCTCGGTGTACGCCGCGGGCTTCCACACCGGCAACCGCACCACCGCCGTGCACCGCGTGCTCGTGGAGGAGGGCGGCGGGCTGCCGCCGCCGCTCACCAACTTCCTCGGCGAGCCGCAGCCGTCGACGTCGCTCATCGTCCGCCACGACGGCGACCACTGGGTCGATATCGCGGGCCGCACCTGGGACGACGAGGTCATGTTCTCGCTGCCGGACAAGGACGTCTTCGTCATCGACGCCATGGCGACGCCCCCGCAGCAGCGCCCGGGCAGCGCCGGCTACTTCACCGGCGTGGGCACCATCCTCTACAACATGGTCGTCAACCCGGCGAACGGAAAGGTCTATGTCTCCAACACCGAGGCGTTCAACCTCGAGCGCTTCGAGGGCCCGGGCATCTTCGCCGGCTCGAGCGTCCGCGGGCACCTGCACGAGAGCCGCATCACCGTGCTCGGCGGCGGCTCCGCCCTGCCGCGCCACCTGAACAAGCACATCGATTACTCGACGTGCTGCGCCCCCGTGCCCAACGCGGAGAGCGAGAAGAGCCTGGCCACGCCGGTCGACATGGCGGTGACCAGCGACGGCGCGAAGCTCTACGTGGCCGCGTTCGGGTCGAGCAAGATCGGCGTGTTCGACACGGCCCAGCTGGAGGGCGACACCTTCACGCCGAGCCTCTCGAACCAGATCCAGGTCACGGGCGGCGGGCCGAGCGGGCTCGCGCTCGATCAGCCGCGCGGCCGGCTCTACGTGCTCACGCGCTTCGACAACTCCATCTCGATCGTCGACACGGCCACGCGCGCCGAGCTCGCGCACCTCCCGCTCCACAACCCCGAGCCGGAGAGCGTGGTCCGCGGGCGGGTGTTCCTCCACGACGCGCGCCTCTCGTCGAGCCACGGCGACTCGTCGTGCGCGAGCTGCCACGTCTTCGGCGATCTCGACAGCATCGCCTGGGACCTCGGCAACCCGGACGGGACAACGCAGCTAAACCCCGGGCCGTTCACGAGCATCAACCCGCCGTTCCCCGCCGACACCTCGCTGAAGCCCATGAAGGGGCCGATGACGACCCAGAGCCTGCGCGGGATGGCCAACCACGGGCCGATGCACTGGCGCGGCGACCGCACGGGCGGCAACGACGAGCCCACGGCGCAGCCGGACAGCGGGGCGTTCGACGAGCGCGCGGCGTTCAAGAAGTTCCAGACCGGCTTCACGAACCTGCTCGGCCGGCACGCGCCCATCCCGGACGAGGACATGGAGGCGTTCACCGACTTCATCCTCCAGCTGACGTATCCGCCGAACCCGATCCGGAACCTCGACAACTCCCTCACCCCCGATCAGCAGGCCGGGCGCGATCACTTCGTCCGCGAGGGCGGCGACGGCACGTTCTCGTGCGCGACCTGCCACACCCTGGACCCCGACGGGAACGCCGCCGCCGGCGAGCCGTTCCCCGGCTTCTTCGGGTCCGACGGCTCGAGCATCGGACAGGAGAACGGCCAGAGCTTCAAGAACCCCCACCTGCGCAACCTGTACCAGAAGGTCGGGATGTTCGGCATGGCCGCGGTCCCGAGCCTCTTCCACCCGGGCGACAACGGCTTCATGGGCGACCAGATCCGCGGCTTCGGGTTCATGCACGATGGCGTCATGGACACGCTCTTCCGGTTCCACCAGGCGATCGGGTTCGAGGAGAGCGTGTTCTCGCCGAACGGCTTCCCGCTCGGCCCCTCCGGGGAGATCCTGCGCCGGCAAGCGGTGGAGTTCATGCTCGCGTTCGACACGAACCTCGCGCCGATCGTCGGCCAGCAGGTCACGCTCGGCGCGCACAACGCGGCGGCGGCCTGGCCGCGCGTCGACCTGCTCGTCGATCGCGCCGAGGCCGGGGAGTGCGACCTCGTGGCGAAGGTCCCCTTCCTCCTGGAGGAGGTCGGCCTGCTCTATGCCGGAGGTGGCCAGTTCATCACGGACAGGAGCGCGGCCCCGCCGGTCGGCGACGTCGGCCTGCGCTGGTTCGCGGTGCTCACCGGGCACCGGGTGACGTACACGTGCATGCCGCCCGGCTCGGGCCCGCGGTGCGGCGTCGACCGCGACGGCGACGGCATCCGCGACGGCGACGAGCGCGACGCCGGCACGGATCCGGCGGATCCGTCGAGCCCCGGGTGAGCGGGCGGCGCGCGCCTCACCGCGCGCGCGACCCGGCCGGCGCGGCGCGTGGCCTCAGCCGCGCCGCGCCGCGCCCGACCCGAGGCGCGCCTCGCTCGACCCGCGGCGCGCCTCGCTCATGCACCAGCGGAGCGCCTCCTTCAGGCTGCGCAGCGTGCATACCTGCGAGAGATCGAAGCCCAGCCCGACCATCGTCTGCGCGACCGGCGGCCGGATCCCGGTGACCACGGCCCGGCAGCCGAGCAGCGTGAGCCCGTTCGTGATCTTGATGAGGTGCTGCGCCGTCGTCGTGTCGACCGAATCGAGGCCGGTGAGGTCGAGGACGGCGAAGGCCGCCTGCCGCTCCACGACGGCCGCGAGCAGCGACTCCATCACCATCGCCGCGCGATCGGCGTCGACCGAGCCGATCAAGGGGACGATGAGCACGTCCTGCCAGACCTCGATGATCGGGCTCGACAGCCGCGCGATCGACTCCTGCTGTTGCTGGGTGAGCCGCAGCTGCTCCCGCAGCTGCTGCTCGACGCGGCGCTGCTGCGTGACATCCTCGCTGATGGCGCCGACGCCGATGATCTCGCCGAGGACGTCCTTCTGCGGGACGAACCTGGTCCGCCAGACCCTGTCTTGCCGGACCTGCTCGGTGTGCGCGATCTCCCCGGCGAGGGCGCGCTGGAACGCCTCGCGCACGTCGGGCGAGCTGCCGCAGAGCTCGAGCATGTGCTTGCCGACGCCGTTTCGCTCCACGGCGTCGACCTGCGCGAGCGCCCCGCCCTGCGCCACCATGCAGATGCCGTCCTTGTCGAACGCCCAGATGATGATCGGCATGCTGTCGATGCACGTGCGGAGCAGCTCCGCCTGCGCGGCGAGGGTCACGTGGTCGGCGAGGTTGATACCGAACGTCTGGACGCCGTCGACCTCGCCGTCGTCGCCGCGGTGGGGCGCATAGTGCACGATCCAGTGCACGCCGTCGGCCACGGTGTCCGTGCGGATCGTCTCGCCGGCGAGCACGCGCCTGCACAGCTCGAGGACCTGCGAGCCCTCGCCGTAGAGGTCGCGCATGGTCATTCCGACGATCTGACCTGGCTTGATCCCGAAGTGCGCGAGCCCGTTGCCGTCGGAGACCCGGAGGACGCCCTCCTTGTCGGTGGCCCAGATCACCGCATCCATGGTCTGGAACACGTCGACGAGGATGCGCGCCTGCGTCTCCCACGCCTCGCGATCGGGCTTCACGGCGGCCCAGAGCGCCGTGTCGTCGGCGCGCCACAGGGTCCATTGCATCGGGGTGACCTTGCCGCGGGCGTCCACGAGGCGCGCCGTCGCGGAGGTGCTGCCCGCCGCGTCGCGCGCGGCCGCCATCCGCGCCGCCAGCTCGCCGCGATCGCCCTCGTGGACGCGCTCGAGGAGCAGCCCGGGAGGGCCGACGCGCTGCTCCCACGCGGGGCTGCAGGCGATCACCTCCCCCGTGCCGGAGAGCAGCGCCATCGGCGTGGGCGTGCCGTTCAGCAGCGTCGTCGACGAGAGCGAGGCGAGCCTGTTGTCCATCGGTTCCTTGCAAGACGGCGAGAAATGGCGATTGCCGGCGCGCCTCCGCAGGCCTCTCGCGATGGGGGAACAACCGAGCGCCGATTGAAACGAGCGCCGATCGCCGTCGAGACACCAGGTGCGAACAGGTAGGAGACACCCGTGAATACCTTGGTGCTGGAACGGTCGAGCCTAGCGGCAAGCGAGCCGTGACACCGTGATATCATTGGACAGCGCTCGGGCGCCAGATCCATCGCTTGAGGCGCGGCCAACCCGGGTGGCGCCCGCCCCGCCCCGGGAGCGCGGCGGAAGGTGGGAGATCGTTGAGAGGTTCTCCTCGCGCTCATGTCAATTCGGATGTGGGTATCGGGGGTCGGCGCGGCGGTCGCGCCCACGGTCTCCTGCTTTCGCAGGGGCCCACACGCTGGCCCCTGGCGTCACACGTCGCATGGGTGCAGGGCTCGGTGAGCCCGCCTTAACGCGCAATTTTTTCGTGGGCTCCTGACCCGCGGAGTCGCGCGGCGCGCGAGGGTCACATCGAGTTCCCGCGGCTCCGCGCCGCGCGCGCCAGGGCCACGAGCACGTCGACCGACCACTGATCGTCGACGTGCTCGCCGTACTTCGCGGCGAGCACCCGCCCGTCGCCCGCGATCAGCAGATCGGCCGGCAGGCCGAGCCGGCCGCCGTGCGGATCGCGCGAGGGGGCCGGCCGCCGCCGCGCCAGGACCGCGGGCAGGCTCGCCGCGATCGCCCTGAGGATCGGCCAGTAGGCCCGCGGATCCAGGAGCGCGCGGGGCGCGGACTCGACGCCGAACTCGCCGTACAGCCGCTTGTCCGGGTCGGCGACGACCGCGAACGGCAGGTCGGCCACGTGCGCGCGCAGCTCGTCGGCGGGCGAATGGAACAGCACCACCTCGAGCACGCCCGCGGCGGTGACCTCGCCGTGGCGGCGCGCGAAGGAGCGCAGGTGCAGGTTGCAGACAGGGCAGCCGGCGAAGCGCCGGAACTGCAGGTGCGTCAGCCGCGCCGGATCCGGGACGCGGACGGGCGCGCCGGTGACGCTCACGAGATCCCGACCGGCGACGACGGCGCCGGGCTTCAACCGCTCGGACATCGAGCTTTCCTCCTCCCGCACGCGCCTCGTCTCTTGTCGGTGGTCCGTAGGCGTACGGTGTATACTTACTCAACATACGCGTACGATGTACGCTGTCAAGGCCATGCCCCGACCTCGCTCGCTCACCCAGCCAGGCATCGCCGCCGCCGCGCTCGCGGTCATCGACCGTGAGGGGCTCGCGGCGCTCTCGATGCGCGCGGTCGCCGGGGAGCTGGGGATGAGCACGATGGCGCTCTACCGGTACGTGAGCGATCGCGAGCAGCTCGAGCGGCTGGTGCTCGACCTGGTGCTCGGCGCCGTCGACGTCGAGGTGCCGGCGCGCGCCGCGTGGGCGCAGCGGGTGACGCTGCTCGTCGCGCGCATGCGCGACGCGGTGCGCGCGCACCCGTCGGTGATCCCGTTGACGCTGAGCCACCGGCACAGCTCCGAGGGGGTGCGCCGGTTCGGCGAGGCGTTGCTCGGGGTGCTGACCGAGGCGGGCTTCGCCGGGGCGCAGCGGGTCATCGCCTTTCGCAGCCTGATCAGCTACGTCATCGGCGCGCTCCAGGCCGAGCACCTCGGGCCGCTCGCGGGCGACGGCACGGCGCAGCTGGCGGCGCTCTCCGAGGAGGACTACCCGTTCCTCTCGGCGACGGCCCGCGACGCGCGGCGCGTGCCGCCGGAGCAGGAGTTCTTCGGTGGGCTCTCGATCGTGCTGCGCGGCCTCCACGCAGGCGAGCAGCGCTCGCGATAGACGCAGGCGAGCAGCGCTCGCGATAGCGCCGCGCGCCTGCGGGGGCGCGGCGTGCCTGCGTGAGGCGTCAGTACTCGGTGTTGTTGGACGTCGTGATCCGCGACGAGGACAGTCCGATGAACAGCGCGTCGCCGATGTCGCTGTAGCGCGTGTTCCTCATGGTGACGGTGCTGGTGCTGCTGTCCGTCCTGAAGATGGCCTCATCCATGTGGGAGATGTCGCAACCGTCGATGACGACGTCGACCTTGAACGTGGTGCCGCCGTTCTGCCGGATGAACTTGCCCGCGTTGGACGCCCGGAAGTTCGAGACCCGGAAGGTGCTGGCCGCGTTGATCTGGAACACCTTGTCTTCGCCGTTCACGGCCGAGCCGCCGTTGAGCACGACTGTGCCGGAGGCCTTGACGGTCAGGGCGTCCTCGCCGATGTCCTCCCAGACGATGTTCTCCAGCGTGACGTTCCCGTAGGTGTGGATGCCGTCGGCCGCCGGCGCGCCGAGGACCACGTTCCTCAGCACCGCGCCGTCCTCCAGCTTGAACACCGGCTTCTGGCTCTCGGACTGGCTGCCGTCGCCGAGCGCGCTGCCGGCGATGAACCGCCTGCCGCCGCCGTCGTAGACCTGGCCGGATCGGACGACGATCGTCGAGTCGACGACCCCTCCGCTCCCGGTCGTGGTGCTGCCGCCGCCCCCGCCCGCGCCGCTCGACGAGGAGCTCGACGTCGAGCTGCTGCTGGTCGAACCGCTGCCGCCGCTTCCGCCGGTGCCGGTGCTGCCCGTCGGCACGAGCTCGATGTAATCGAGCTTGATATCGTAGTCCGTCGCGCTGGAGCTCTTGCCGGTGGAGACCAGCTTGAACGCGACGTTGCCCGAGAGGCTCCTCGTGCCGAGCGTCACCGTCTTCCAGCTGTCGCTCGACGAGGAGGAATAGCCGTCGAGGTTCCCCGCGGAGGCGCCGTTCAGATCAAACCGGTAATTGCCGTAGATGTTCCGCTGGGCATACCGCACCACGACCCTGTACTCCCCCGCGGCCACCGATTTCGAGAACTGGAAGTGGTCGCCGCTGGCGTTCGCCTTGAGCCGCACGGAGCTCGAGCTCGCGTCGATCCCGTCCCCCGACGAGGTGGACCACGACTGCGACTCGCCCTCGAGCCGCGCGGCGCTCGCCGCGCCCTCCACGGTGCCCATCTCCAGCAGGGCTTCCTCTTCCGAGAGGCAGCCGGTCGCGACGACCCCGGCGGCGCCGAGGGCGAGCAGCAGATGACGAGCGAACGTCGATCGAAGGTTCATCGTTTCAATCCTTTGTCCAAGTAAGTTGAAGTTCTGACGGCGCCTCGCGAGCGCTCCTGGTCCGGAGGCGCTCTGCGCGTCGCTCGCCACAGCGTGCTTCTAGCAAGGCACGGTCCACACGCTAACTCGCCCGCGATGACGGCAGAACTCCGATATCGTTGGATGATTTCGCCAGGGATGCGCAGTCACGCTTCTTGGAACCAGCGCCGCGCCCGGGGCCGTCACGCGCGGCAGTACACAGTGTCAACCCGGAGTTGACGCGGCGAGCGCTCGACGGCGTGGGGGCGCGTGGAGCGCTCGACGGCATGGGAGCACATGTGGGCACACGCGAGCACCCGGCTGCTGAGTGATAAGGCCGTCAGCGGTCGTCGGCCGACGCCAAGGCTTGGAACCGGGTGATGGCTTCGTAGACTCCCAGGCCGATGCCTCTGCTGAGCTGGTCCCGCTCGACCATGTTATGTGCCAGAAAAATCAGCACCGAGTTGTCGCTGGCGTCCGCGCGCCACCAGCCTCCGAAGCCGCCTGGCCAACCGACTGCACCCTTGCGGCCCCCACACACCGTGGGCTCGGCCTTCTTCGGATCGAGGACCACGGCGACGCCCATCCCGAACCCGTGACCGCCCTGGAAGAGCGGCATGCCTCCCACTTCAGCCGTAGCGCGCTGCTGCTCCGTGAGACGGTTCGAGGTCATCAAGGCGAGAGTTTCGGGCTGCAATATACGCACGCCGTCCACGGCGCCTGCTCCCAGGAAGATGCGGGCGAACGCGAGATAGTCGTCCAACGTCGACCACAACCCCTGGCCGCCGGAGACATAGTCCATGTCATCAGGCCGCTCAGGAACCGTCGAACCGCCTGGACAGGTGAGGCGCGCGGAGAGGCGGCCCGAGCCATCGAACCCGTATATTTTGACTCGCCGGTTCCGCTTCTCACGTGGCACAATGAAGCTGGTGTCGGCCATGCCCAGCGGATCGAAGATTCGGCGCTTGAGCACGTCGCCGAGCGGCGCGTCCTCGATGCGCGCGACGAGCAGCCCGAGGAGATCGGTCGAGTGGCCATAGTGAAGGGTGGCCCCCGGCTGGTCGAGCAACGGCAAAGCAGCCAGCCGCGCGATCCAATCATCGGGCGCTACGTGGCTGTCGATATCGCCTCCCAGCGCCTCCCCATAGGCCCTCGCGATGGGTCCACGATGTAAAGCCCCGTAGGTCAGTCCCGAGCGGTGCGTCAGCAGATCCTCGAAGGTGATCGGTCGCTCTGCCGGGTCGGTCTCGTCGAGCGGGCCCGTGGGAGAACGCAGGACGCGCATGTCTCTGAACTCCGGTGCCCAGCGAGCGATCGGATCGGTCAGCGCGAAGCGCCCCTCCTCGAACAGCATGAGCGCCGCCGTCGAGGTGATCGGCTTCGTCATCGAGGCGATGCGGAACAGACTATCACGCTCAAGGGGCAGCTTGGCCTCCAGGTCTCGCCACCCGAGAGACGCGCGCTGGATCACCTTGCCGTCGCGCCAAACCATCGTTGCTGCGTTGGCAAGCGCGCCAGAGTCTACGATCGCTCCGACGGCCCTCGCGATCTGGTCTCCTCCGTTCATTCGTTCCCTCGCTTCATTCCATGTCCGGTCAGCGTCGCAATCAGCTGCGTCGCAGGGCCTAGCGGCGAGCTTTAGCATGTAGACGGCGAGGCACCGCGGCCAATCTCGTATTCCCGCGAATAGGTCGCGCCGCCCAGCAACGAAATGGGCCGGCGGACCTCCGGCGCGCGGCTCACGCCAGATCCGTCGGGGCGCCGGTCACACTCCCGCCCGCCGCGCCGATGGTCCGGGCATGAGAGCCGCCGCCCCGACCGCCCTCGCCCTCGTCCTCTCCGCCTGCACCCCCGCCCCGCGCGACGCGCCCCCGCCGTCGCCGAGCGCCCCCGCCGCATCGACCCCACCGAGCCCCCCCGGCGCCGGATCCACGCCCCCGCCCTCCTGCGCCCGGCGCGCCCCTGCCCCCGCGCCCGCGCCGCTCGATCCGACCCATACCGGCTCCGGCGTCGCCCTCGCCGAGCTCGACGGCCGCACCCTCGCCTTCGTCGCCGACGAGGACGATCGCGCCCTCCACACGGTCGACCTCGACGCCCGCGCCGCCCTCGCGCGCACCCCGCTCGCGGGCCGGCCCGCCCAGGTGATCGTGCTGGGCGACGGCCGCGTCGTGGCCTCGCTGCGCGATCGCGGCCTGCTCGAGGTGCTCGAGCCGACCGGCGCCGCCGCCCCGCTCGCGCGCCGCTGCCTCGTGCCCGTGGCGCGCGAGCCGGTGGGGCTCGCGATGACGCCGGACCGCGCGACGCTGCTCGTCGCGAGCCGGTGGGAGCCCGCGCTCACCAGCTTCGCGACCGACGACCTCCGGCGCATCGGCGAGCTCCCGCTCGCGCGGGATCCCACCGCGGTCGTCGCGTCGGCCGACGGCCAGCGCGCGCTCGTCGCCCACGCGGTGGGCGGACGCATCAGCGCCGTGGCGCTCGCCGGCGGCGGCGCCCCGACCGCGGCGCGCGAGCTCTCGACCGACGGCGTGGAATGGCAACGTCGGCCCGTCCTCTCGAAGAAGGCCTGGGCTCCGCGTCCCATGCCGAGCGCGATGGCCCGGAGCGCGCCCGCCGGGCTGGAGGAGCTCCTGCCCACCGATGCGCCCGCCCCGGTGCGCGTCGAGCGGCGCGGCTCGCAGGGCTTCGCGCTGGCGCGCGCCGCGAGCGGCGCGGTGTTCGCGCCCATCGCGCTCGTGGAGCCGGGGCGCGACGCGAGCAGCGGCGGCAGCGGCGGCTACGGGGCCGCGCGCGCCCAGACCGTGATCCATCACATCGCGGTCGTCGACGCGGCGGGCGAGCGCGCGGACGTCCCGCCGGTGTCGACCCACCTCGGGACCCAGGGCTGCCAGCTCCCGCGCGCGGCCGCGATCGCGCCCGCCGAGGAGGTCTTGCTCGTCGCCTGCCTCGGCCGCGACGAGGTGATCGCCTACGACGCCCGCGCCGCGATCCCCGGCCAGCCGGGCGCGGCCGCGTCGGCGCGGGACCGCGAGCTCTACCGCGCCCGCGTGGGCTTCGGGCCCACCGCCATCGCCGTCGACGGCGCGCGCGGGCGCGCCGTGGTCTTCACCCGGTTCGACGGCGAGCTGACGATCCTGCCCGCCGTCCGCGCCCCGGCGTCGGCCGTGATCAGCGGCCCCAGCAAGGAGCTCTCGGGCGAGCTGCCGGTCGTGGTCCTGCCCCGCGCGTCGCGCCTCGACGAGCAGCGCGCGGAGGGCCAGCGGCTCTTTCACGCGGCCGGCGAGCGGCGCATCGCGTTCGACGGCCGCGCGTGCGCGAGCTGCCACCCCGACGGCCGCGACGACGCGCTCACGTGGTCGACGCCCGAGGGCCCGCGGCAGACGCCGGTGCTGATGGGGCGGCTCGTCGGCACCGCGCCGTACGGGTGGTTGGGGGACAAGAAGGACCTGGAGGGCCACTTCGCCCGGACCTTGTCGCGGCTCGGCGGCGCCGGGCTGACCGCGGGCGAGCGCGACGCGATCTTCGCCTACCTCCGCGCGATGGAGCCGCCCGACGGCGCGGCGGACCTCACGGCCGAGGAGCGCGCCGCGCTCGTGGCGCCATCGCCGGCCGGCGCAGAGGGGGCAGGCGCCATCGCGGCCGGCGCGCGCGCCGCCCTCGCCGCGCGCGGCGAGGCGCTGTTCCATGCCCGCGAGGCGGGCTGCTCGAGCTGCCATCTGGGCGACGAGCTGACCACCGACGGCGCGCGCCACGACGTGCGGAGCGCGACCCGCTTCGAGGCCGTGCGCGCCTTCGATACCCCGTCGCTGCGCTTCGTCGGCAGGTCCGCGCCGTACTACCACGACGGCCGCTACCCGACGCTGCTCGCGCTGCTCCAGGGGGTGGACGGATCCATGGGCCACACCGCCCACCTGTCGGCCGAGGATCGGCGCGCCCTGGTCGCCTATCTCGAGTCCCTGTGACGGCGTCGCGACGCGCGCGTTCCCGCGCGCCGCCCGACGCGCGCGTTCCCGCGCGCCGCCCGACGCGCGCGCTCCCGCCGGCCACGAGTTGCCGCGAGCGCACCGGAGGAGATACGTTGGACTCCCCTGCTCGTGAGGCCCGACCAAGGTGTGCTGTCATGGGAAATGAGTTCTCCGGTAACCCCTCGCATTCGGCCGAGTACTTCGGCGACACGCGCGACGGCTGGTGGAATCGCGACTACGTCGAGCTCCTCGCGCGGCGCTGGGGCCTGAGCCGCGTGCGCGAGGTGCTCGACGTCGGGTGCGGCGTCGGGCACTGGGGACGCGTGCTCGGCGGCGTTCTGCCCAGGGCGGCCCGCATCACCGGCGTGGACCGCGATCCCGTCTGGGTCGAAAAGGCCGCCGAGCGCGCGGCGGCGCGCGGGGAGGCGGAGCGGTTTCGCTATCAGGTCGCCGTCGCCGAGCGGCTGCCGTTCGAGGCCGACACGTTCGATCTCGTGACGTGCCAGACGGTGCTGATCCACGCCGCGGATCCGGGCGCGATGATCGCCGAGATGGTCCGGGTCGCGCGGCCGGGCGGGCTCGTGGCCGCGGCCGAGCCGAACAACCTGGCCGGCGCCCTGCTCGACGCGGCCGCGCTGCGGGCGCCGGTGGAGCAGGCCGTCACCCTCGTCCGCTTCCAGCTCCTGTGCGAGCGGGGCAAGGCGGCCCTCGGCGAAGGGAACAACTCGATGGGCGAGCTCGTCCCCGAGCTCTTCGCCAGGCACGGTCTCATCGATATCCAGGTCTATCTCAACGACAAGGCGAGCGCGGCCCTGCCGCCCTATGCGTCCGCGGAGCAGCGCGCGACCGTGGAGGAGATCGCCGACTTCGCCCGGCGCGACTTCTGGATCTGGAGCCGCGCCGACACGCATCGTTATTTCCTCGCCGGCGGCGGCGAGGAGCGCGAGTTCGAGGATTGCTGGGCGGCGGCGATGGCCGCCGTCCGCAGCAACGCGGAGGCGATCGCCCAGAAGACGTACGCGAGCGCCGGCGGCAGCGTCGGGTACATCGTATCCGGGACGAAGCCGTCGCCGCCGTCGAGCCGCCACCTGAGCTCCCCGGACCTGCGCCGGGATCGATGACGCCGGCGAGGTGACCGCCGACTCCGGGCCCCGCGCTGGTTCCGCGCGTCAGAAATCCCGCCAGAACAACCGGTCGTGGCCGGACGACACCTCGCCGTGATCGCGCCTGTCGCGGCGGGCCTGGAGCCTTGAGGTCCAGAAAGAGCTTTCGAAGCCCGTGATCAAACTTCAAGGCGACGCATTTCCACCCATCACGCACTGCGAACCAGGTCACGTCGACTTTACCGCGCTGTAACGCTCGCGAGCTAGCGAGGCGCGCGTGCCCCCGGTTGTGTCCGTGCCAGCGTGCCAGCGTGCCAGCGTGCCAGCGTGCCAGCGTGCCCCGGCGACCTGCGCGCGGCGCGCGCTCGCTGCCCTCGCTGCTTTCACGGAGGAGTTCAGTCGTCGGGACGCTTCTCTCCGTTCGGTCCCGCACAGTTCTGCACGATTCCGCACGATTCGCCACGGTGGCGCCCCGGTGCTCTCTCACGGGGCGTCGGGGGCCGGGCGGGACATCCGCGGAGCATCGCCCGGCATGGGCGTTGCGTGGATACCCGGGGAGCGCGGAAGCGCCGAGGAGCGGCAGGCCATGCCGCGACCGTGACTCCGAGAGCTCGCCAGCACGGCCCCACGCAGAGGAAGGCATGGGGGCAATCGTCCGATGCCGGCCACCGAGAGATGGCGGCGAGGAGAAAGAGATGAAGACGATCGTTCGGTTAAGATTCGCGATGCTCGCGGCGGCGCTTGCTGGCTGCGTCTCCGAGACCCCGGAGACCGAGAGCTCCGACGCCGCGGGCGCCGAGGAGGTGCAGGCGTCCCAGCTCGCGCTGGATCTCGGCATCGCCGGGAACTTATCAGGCCGCGTCGGCCGCTGGAGGGTAAATGGCGCCAACAGGTGTTCCGCCGTGTTCCTCCCGGACCATCTGCTCGAGGCGGGCAGCGACTCGAACTGGGTCCTGACGAGCGAGGGCTGCGCCCATGACCTGGACGCGACCTACTCGGTGGTCTCCACGACCGGCGTCGTCGCCAACGTGGACAGGATCTACAAGCACCCGCTTGCCGACTGGCACCTTGGCTATCTCGACGGCTACGGCAAGGTCGACGTCGCGCTCGCTCACCTCGCGAGCACCGTGCACCTGGACGCCCCTGCGATGACGTTCTCGTTCTTCAGGAGCGAGAGGGGAGCGATCGAGGAGAGCGCGCTGGACGACGAGGTGTGGGGGTTCTCGTACGACGACACGGCGGGCGTCAAGCCGGACACCCAGACAAAGTCGCACATGATGGTGACGGGCGTGGTGTGGGACTACATCTCCGGCGATCAAGGCGGCCCCATCTGGCAGAGCGCGCACCCGAACGGCGAGTGGACGCTCGAGGGGATCCACGCGTCTTCCAACTTCAACATACACAGCTACAGCTTCGCGGCATGGGTCATGGACGCGCTCACGTGCGGGCCGTTCGACACCAGCGACATCGACGATGGTTTCTGCTCTCCCGATTGCAAGTGCGGCGTTGGCGAGGGCGACTGCGACTCGGACTTCGATTGCAAGACCGGCCTCGTCTGTGGCAGCAACAACGGCGCCCTCGTGGGCTTGCCCGACGTCTTCGACGTCTGCGTCGAGCCCGGCGCTCGCCAGTCGAGCAGCGCGAGCGGGTACTGCGCTTCGGTCGGCGGGTGCCAGATCTACGAGGGGAACTGCAACAAGCACGAGGAGTGCAAGGCGGGTCTGGTCTGTCGTCCCGACGTCGGGTACGCCATCGGCGAGAGCGACACGACCAACGTGTGCGACCTGCCGTGGATGCCGGGGCTCAAGGAGTTCAACGAAGACCGCGTCTCGACATCGGGGCGGTGCACGTTGGACGAGCCGTGCGCTCTCGGCGACGGCGACTGCGACCCCAACAATCACGGGACGTGCCGCGGTTTCCTGAAGTGCAAGGCGAACGTCGGCCACCACTTCGGCTTCGACAACAACGGGGTCGACGTCTGCGTGCACCCGGACTTCTACTAGGGAGCGCAAGGGCGCAGGACGCCTGTCCGCTGTTGCGCCTCTGCGTCCCTGCGCCGTTTGCGTCGAGATCGTCCTCCGGAGCATTCTGTGCGTGCATGACGACATCGACGAAAGGGAGCTTACGACCGTGAGGTGGCCCGATCCGAGGAGCCGGATGCTAGCTTCACGAAGGCGCGTACAGCGCCGGCGGTCTCGTCAGCGCGGCCGATCAGGAGCAGCTCGGCGAAGACGCTCTCCGGCGCGACGAACGGACGATAGACGATGCGGGGGACCTTCACCTGAATCAGCGGTTTTGGAGCCAGCGCCACGCCCAGGCCTGCGCCGGCCAACGACAGCATGCTCAAGGTGGTGTCGGCGCGGTGGACCCGGCGCGGCTCGCGTCCCATCACGAGGATCACTCTCTTCAGCGCGTCGCCGCCGGCCTCTTCCGATGGGAACATGATGAGCGGCTCTCCGGCGAGCATCTTCGGCGTCACGCGCCTGTGCGCCGCGAGCGTGTGCTCCTCTGCCATCGCGACCACCAGCGGCCAAGCGCCGATCGGTCGTACGCTCAACCGCGGATCTACCTTGAGAGCGAACGCCGCGCAGTAGCCGACGTCGACCTCGCCGGTCAACACGGCTTCCGCCTGCCTCGAAGGTGGCATCTCGCGCAGCTCGATCTCCGCGGCAGGATGGGCTTTGCGGAACGCTCGCAGGTGGTCCGTCATCTTGCCAGTGAGAATCGCGTTGCCCGCGTAACCGATGCGAACTTTGCCGATGTCGCCGCGCAGCGATTGCTGGACGATCGCCTTGGCCCGCTCCGCCTGCGCGACCGCCCGCTGCGCCTCGACGACCAGCAATGCGCCGGCTTCGGTCAGCTCCACACGCCGACTCGTCCGCACGAACAGCGCGCCGCCGATCTCGTTTTCGAGCGCCCGAATCTGCATGCTCAGCGCCGGCTGAACGATGTGTAGTCGCTGCGCGGCGCGGCCAAAATGGCGTTCTTCGGCGACGGCCAGGAAATAGCGAAGGTGTCGTAGGTCCACGACATTCGATCGTACCATGGATCAATCAGTAGATCAAATCGATCGATTGGATCAATATATTGTTATTGGGGTGAATGGGCGGCTATGGTCTTCGCGACTCACCGCGGAGAGCCCATGAACAATCATGCGCAGAAGGGAAAGCTCGGGCTCACCGCCATGTCGGTCGCATCGATCTCAGGGACGTTGGCCTGATGAGGGAAGCGGGCTATTTCGACCAACGAGAATCAGGAGCCTATCACCATGAACCGAAGCACCCTGGGAAGAGTCGTCCTCACGTTCGTTCTGGCGAGCGGCGCCATCGTCGCCGTCGGCGTGGACTGGAACAAAACCCACCTGTTCAACCCTGCATGGCATGAGCACGCGCGCTTTCATGACGCCCTCATGCTGCTCATCCTGTGCGGAGTGACGATCGTCGGATTGTGGATGGTGTGGCGGCGGTCCGTGGAGCCGCAGGTCGGGTTCAACGTGGCGGCCTGGATCGTCGTCATCATCTGGACGCCCTTCTTCTACATTACGTGGCTCATCCCGGGGACCAGCCTGCTCGCGGGACCCGACGTGCCGCTCCCGGTCGTCGCGGGCGTCCCGCTGTACCCGAACGTGCTCATCGCAGGTACCGAGCTCTTGCTCGCGGCGCTCGCCTACAAGCTCTTCCACAGCGATCCTGCATCGACGGCAGCGCGCGCGGCGAACGCCTGACGAGGAGAGGCGCTTCATGAAGTCAACGATCCAAAAGACGATGGGATGGGCTTCATGTCCCGGCGCGCGCGCCCTGCTCGTCGCCGCGCTCGTCTCGTGGCCCTCCGTGAGCTGGGCGCACCCGGGCGGCGCCGACGCGGGATTTCTGAAGGGCCTCTTCCATCCGGTGTTCGGCGCGGACCACCTGCTCGCGATGGTGAGCGTCGGTGTCGTCAGCTCTCAGCTCGGCGGAAAGCACCTCCCCCGGATCCCCGCCACGTTCGTCGCCGCGATGCTGGTCGGCGGCCTCCTGGGAATGGCGCGATGGCCCATGCCCCTGGGCGAGCTTTGCATCGCGGCGTCGGTCGCGGCGCTCGGCCTCGGCATCGTCACCACGACCCGTGGCTCCTCACCGTTCCTGCTCTCCGGATGCGTGGCGATGTTCGGCGTCTTTCACGGACATGCCCACGGCCTGGAGATGCCTCGTGCGGTCAGCCCGGCGCTGTATGCCATGGGCTTTCTGCTGAGCACGACCGTGCTTCATCTCTGCGGTCTCGTCCTCGGCGAGCTCGCCGCTGGTCGAGAGTCCCTGTCGCGAGGGCTGCGCTATGCCGGCGCCGCCGTGACGGGGACGGGGGTGGTCCTTCTGGTGCGCGGGGCCGGCATCTGACTGGAAGCGGCTCGCCGCGACGGATGCGGAAGGCGAAGAGGGCGCGCGCCCACGCGGTCAGCGACGGGATGGTCATGGTGCGCGAGCGTCGGCACCTAGGACACGCCATGCGGCGGCGCGCGCCATGCGGTCGCGCACGTCGTGGCCGACCCATGCGGCGTACGACGCGAGCGCGTCCTCCTAGGGGAGGTGCGGGTCAGCGCTCGACGCGGAGGCTCCTTTCACGCGCGAGGCGCGCGACGGCCGCCCAGTCGACCGGCGCCGCCTTCCTCGGCGCGGGGGCGGGCGAAGCCGTGTTCTCCCACATGTCCTGCGTGCCGAAGAGCACCTCGACGACCGCCGGATCCTCGTCCCACGTGACGGGCACGAGGTCGTCGAGGCACGTCGTATCGACAGGGGCCTCGGGATCCGCGATGAACTTCGCCATCATCTGCGTGCCGCAGGGCGCCGCACCGGCGGTCTTCACGGGGGACTCGAACGTGACCACGTGCGGGCTCCAGGGCACCTCCACGAACGTCTGGTGGGGCGCGGTCAGCGTGTCGGCCGAAAGCTCCGCCGGGCCGATCGGCGTCTGCGGGTCGAGCAGGCCGTTCATCGCCAGGATGGGCACGGAGGAGCGCGGCCATCCGCTCCAGAACTCGTCGTGCGGATACCGCGGCCAGGCATCGTAGAGCTGGCCGATCTCCAGCGCCGCCCCCGGGCAGAAGCGCTGCGCATCGCAGCGCTCCTGGAGCTCGGCCGAGGTCGGGGCCGGCTCCTCCCACAGCTCGGAGAGGGCCACGTGCGTCCCCAGGACGACCGAGTCCCGCGGCTCGCCGCCGTCGGCCTGCGAGGAGAGGCCGCTCAGCGCCCGCATGTACTGGCCGACCACCTGCACGTCGCCCGCCTCGCAGCGGTCGATGCGGTAAGCGAGCGGGAAGAGGTGCGTCCGCAAGCTGCGCAGCTGCACGAAGAGCGGGGCGATCGACGCGAACAGCGCGACGTCGGCGCCGAGCTGCGAGCAGTGCCCCTTCGTGAGCTTGCCGAAGAGCGCGTCGAGCTTCGCCCAGGGATCGGGCCCGAGCTTCGCCCCGCAGACCGGATCGACGGCGCAGATCGCGGACAGCTCCTTCACCACGGGATCGAACTGCGTCTCGTACGAGGACAGGTACTGCGCGCCCGGCGATGCGATCGAGTCGAGGATGACGGCGTCGACCGCCTCGGGGTATTTCTGCAAGAAACGCAGCGCGCGCGCCGTCCCGTACGAGGCGCCGTAAAGGATCACCTTCTTGCCGTGCTCGCGCGTCCGCTCGATAAGGCGCGCGAGATCGTCGGCGTCGGCTGACGTCGTGAAGCGCGCGAGATCGTCGCCCCGCTGCGCCTTCAACGCCTGGATGCAGGCGGGCCACTCGCTCGCGCTGATGTCCGCCCCGTCCTCCGAGCTCGGGTCCTCCTGGACCGGGCATTCGAGGCGGCTCGAGCGCCCGACGCCGCGGTGCTCGAGCACGTACCAGTCCACATCGGGCATCTCGCGCTCCCATAGCTGCTCGATGAATCCCGTGAACATGTTGCCGGAGTCGCCGGGGCCGCCTTGCAGGAGCCAGACCTGCGCCTTCGCCGCGCCGCCCGGCGCGGGTGAGGATGCAGGTGCCGAGGACGTCGTCCGTAGAGCAGCCATCGACGAGCTTGGCCTCGACGTCCCCGGAGCTCTTGCACTGGCTCTCCTGTTCACCCGTGCCGTCGTCGTCGATCTCACCGCAGCTATGGACCGTCACACCGCTGGCGGTGCCGTTGAAGTCGCAAGCGACCTTGCCCGCGACCTGACCATCACCGCCACACCCTGCGATGAACACGAACACGGTGATAAGAATGTTGCGCATGACGAATCCTCCTTGATCAGCGCCCGAAGAGGCGCGAAATGGTGACGATCACTGCAGCCCCCCGCTGGCCCCTCCCCAATCGACCGAGGAGAGCCCGGAGCGATGGCGGGCCACGACAGGGGCCCACCGGGCGCCGGCCTCGGAGCGAGCAGCTTGGGAGGCGCTCGAGGGACAACCCATCAGAACGTGCCCGAGGCCGTGAGGCCCGCGCTGCCGTCGGGTCCCGACGGCGCGACGCGCAGGCCGGCCCTGCGCAGGTCCCGCTCGTAGGACTGCGCCGGATGCTCGCGCTCGAACATGGCGGCGAGCGACCAGGTGGCGTTGAGGAGACCGAGCGACAAGCTCCACATCCGCTGTCCCACCGGCAGATCGCCGTCGAGCGCCGGCACGGTGGCCGCGACACTGCCGAGAGCGACCGGGAGGTAGATCGCCCAGCTCGGGATCGCAGGCGCGGTGCCCAGCAGGTCCCGCTCGATGCTCGCGATCTGCGCGCCGGACAGCCGCGCGCGCCACGCGGGCGTCGCCACCAGCGCGTGGCCTTCGCGAAGCCGGGAGACCGGCGTGTAGTCGGACAGCGCCAGGTTCAGACCGGAGAGCAGGCCGGCCGCGTAACAGCCCGCCGAGAGCGCGACCGGCGTCAACCTCGCGAACGGGTCGTCCTCGAGGAACGCGAGCCCGAGCCACACGCTCCCTTGCGAGAGCAGCGCGGTGGCCGTGAGGGTGTTGAGCCGGTAGGTCTCCGGCACGGCCAGCGTGGCGAGGCCTCCGGCGAGCGACGTCGCGGAGCCGGAGGCGAAGGCGATGAGCGGCGGCGCACCCAGGTCCCCGGCCAGGCTCATCGCGAGGCTCACCCCGCCGATACCGCTGACGAGGATCGGCGGCCCTTTCCCCATGGAGTGCAGCCTGATCGCGTCGTGGAAGTGCGTGGCCAGGAGCGCGGCGCGCTCGCGCCGCTCGGCGATATCGTCCCGACGCTCCGTCTCTTCCCACCCCGGAGCGAGCGCCTGCTGCGCCGCGGCGCTCGCCGGCAGCGAGAGGCCCGCCACCGCCGCTCCCAGCGCGGCCGCCTTCCGCGCGGGGCGCACGACCCATGATGACCAAACCATGAGAAACCTCTCTGCTGAGCTACCGCGTGTCGACTGCGCTCGACACGTCAGACGAACCGACCACGATAGACCCACTCTCCGGGGCCCTCAAAAGCACGTTGACGCCGGCGCGCGCACGCCGCGCGCGAGGAGCCATGTCCGCGCGCGCCGCTCGATCACGGCTCCGTCGTCGCGCCGAGGAGCGCGCGCACGCCGGCGGCGTGCGGGCTCGTCGGACGCGAGGCGAGGAATCGCCGGCCGAGATCGGCCGCGCGGGCCCGATCGCCGAGGCGGATCAGCGCCTCGATGCGAAGCACCGTGGCCTCCTCGCCCATCGCGCTCCGGGGGAACCTCCTGTCGTAGGCGTCGAGCGCCGAGAGACACCCCGCCGCGTCGCCGGCGCCGAGGGCATCGCGCGCGCGATCGATCATGGCGACCTGCTCGCCGAGCGTGTCCGTCGACGCGACAGGGGCGGAGCGCGAGCGCGGCGCCGCGCTCTTCGGGCGAGGCGGGCTCGCGGCGGCAGCGGGCGCTGGGACCGGCGGGCCGCTCGCCTGGACCGGGATCGGCGCGCGCGTCACAGGCCCGGAGGGCGCCGGCGCGGGCGCGACGGGCGGTGCGCTCACGGCCGGCGGCTCGCCGGCGGTGGGCGGCACGAGCGCGGCCGGCGGCTCGCTCGAGGTCGCCGCCGCGGAGGAGGGCGCCGAGGGACGGAGGAGCGCGACGCCCGCGCCGACGAGCCCGACGCCGATCGCCGCCCCGAGGCTCCACTTCGCAAGCGAGAGCAGCTTGCCAGCCGCCGCCTTCGACGCGGGCGCGGCGGGCGCGCCGGGCGCGGCGCTCGTCCCCGCAGCGAGCCCGGCGATGGCGAGCGCGCGCGCGCGCGCCGAAGCAGGCGGCGACTCGCGCTTCCACGAGCGGAGCAGCGCGCGCTCGAACTCGGTCGTCTCCTCTTCTCCGAGCCGCTTCGGATCGGTCATCGCCTGCCTCCGCCGTGCAGCGCCCTCGCCTGGACGCGCCTCGCGATCGCCCGAAACTCCTCTCGCGCGCGGCGGAGGCGGGACGCCACGGTCCCCTTCGCCAGCGCGAGCATCGCGGCGATCTCCTCCGTCGGCACGCCCTCGAGCTCGAAGAGGACGAAGACGACGCGGAGGTCCTCCTCCATCGCGTCGAGCACCTCGTCGAGCAGCGCGCGCGCCTGCTTCATCTCCATGAGCTGCTCCGGGTTCGGCGCGCCGTCGGCCGCGACCGCCGTCGCCTCGTCGTCGCAGAGCTCGCGCCGGCGCGCCCCGGCCCGGCGCGCGTTCGCCGCGACCCCGAGCGCCGTCCCGAAGAGAAACGAACGCTCGCGGCCGGGCGCGATCTCGCCGAGTTTCTGGTACGCGATCAGGAAGACGTGCTGCGCGGCGTCGTCGGCCGACCCGGCGGGGACGCCCAGCCCGCGCAGCGAGCGCCAGATGAAGTCGAAATGCGCGTCGACCAGCGCGCGGTAGCGCTCCGCGGAGGGCGGCGCGCCCTGCTCGGCGCGCTCCGCGTGCGCCGTCATGGCCGCGTCGCGCGCCGCCTCCGCGCGCGCAGGGTGGTCGGCTGAGGTCGCGCTGATCATGGTCTGCTGCAGCTATGTTCGGAGGCGGGCGCCGGGATCACGGAATCGTGAGCCCCAGCCCGAGCGCGGAGACGCCCTCGACCGGCGGCGGGCGGGCGGCGACCTCGGCGCCCTCGGCGAAGAAGCCGTCGCGCAGCAGCGGCATGCGGAGCCCGGCCTCGGCGTCGAGCGCGAGCGGGCCCCAGAGCGGCAGCCGCGCGCGCACCGGCAGGGCGAACGCGAGCCACCCGCGCGTCGCCTCGCGCACCGGGGCGACGCCTCGGCGGCGCGCCGCGACGAGGCCGCCCTCGACGCGCGCGCAGGGAGAGAGGCGCACGGGGCCGAGCCCCGCGCCGATTGGACACGCGTCGGCGGCGAGGGTGGCGAGCAGAAACGACGCCGCGCCGCCCGTCGACGGGGTGTCGGAGGACGCCTCGAGGGCCGCGCCGAAGCGCAGCGGGCCGGCGCCGCGATCGGCCGCGGCGAACGGGGGCTCCGCGAAGACGCGCGCGCCGAAGGACGGCGGGCCGATCATCGCGCCGAAGAGGAGCTGCGCGCCGAGCGTCAGGCGCGCGGCGACGTCCGCCGCTGGCGCGGGCGGCCGCGCCCACGCGCTGTCGGCCCGCGGGGCGCTTTCCCGCGGGGTCCCTGCCGGCGGGGCGCTGGCCGGCGGCGCCGGCGCGGCGGCGGCGCTCGCGGACGCGGAAGGCATCGGCGCCGCGACCGCGGCGGGCGCCTCCCCGGCCTGGGCGTCGATGGCGAGCGCGGTCACCACCGCGAGCGCGGCGACGACATCGTCGCAGGTGTCACCCGCGACATCGCGATCGGACACCGCCCCGCCCGCCCTGCGGACGCCGAGGCGCCCGATGAAGCGGCGCTCGCGCCGCTCGAGGGTCACCACATACGCGCTCGCCGCGTCCCCTTCCCCGATCTGCCGGCGGAGGCGGGCGCCGACGCGCGCGCGAAAATCCGCCTCCGTCGGGCATCCAGCCTCCGCGCGATATTCGATGCGCAAGGGCGCAGCGGGCGGCTGAGCGCGCGCGACCGCGCCGCCGGCGAGCGCCGCCGAGACCAGGAAGAGCCGTGCCGCGGAGCAGCGTGACCTCACGTGGAAGCCACTATGGCACCGCAGGACCCGGATGACGACGATCGAACGGTTCGGGCGACGCGCCACGGATCGCTCGTCCACTGCGGGCCGCCGTCCGCTGGGATGGAGGAATCAAGGGCGATCCAGCGCGTGGTCTTCATCGAGCGATCGTCGGCCCATCGCCTGAAGAAGCAGACGTCGTATGTTCCGTCGGGCTCCCGAGGACGAGACTCCTGCGCGTCTGCCTGGGGAGCCGGGCGGGGTGGCGTTCGTCAGATCGTCTTGGATGTACCCGTCGTCCGCGCGGAGCGGGCGGCGCTACGTGGCCTCGTTCATCGGCCGCATCACGATCTGAACGATGCGCGAGCGGTCGCGCGGCAGCGCGGCGAGCACCACGGCCTCGGCGACGTCCTCCGCGGTGGAGAAGCCCTGCATGCGCTCCGAGCCCGCGGTGCGCCCGTCGCCGAGGGCGAAGTGGGTCTCGACGCCGCCGGGGCAGACGGCGCTCACCTTGATGTTCTCCTGCCAGAACTCGCGGTCGAGCGCCTGCGTCAGGCCGACCTGCGCGAACTTGGACGCGCAGTAGATGGCCTCGTTGGGATAGCCCTGCAGGCCGGCGACGCTGGCGACGTTGATGATGTGGCCGCCGCCCTGGCGGCGCATGTGGGGGATGACCTCGCGGCAGAACAGCCACGTCCCCTTCATGTTGGTCGCCATGATGCGGTCGTAGTCCTCCTCGGACCACTCGAGGAAGGGCCGGTAGCCGCCGATGCCCGCGTTGTTGACGAGGATGTCGATCCGCCCGAGCTCGCGGATCGCCCGCTCCACGCAAGCGGCCACGGAGGCGGCGCGGGTGACGTCGGCCTCGATCATGAGCCCGCGCCCGCCCGCGGCGCCGAGCTCCCGCTCGAGCGCCGACAGGTCCGCCGCGGTGCGCGCCACGCCGACCACGACGGCCCCCTCGCGGCCCAGCGCGAGCGCGCTGGCCCTCCCGATTCCCCTGCTCGCCCCGGTGATGAGCGCGATCTTGTCCTTCAGCCGCACGTGTCCCCCTGTCTGCCGCGCGCGGAGGCGAACGAGGCGTCGCTCCCCCGGGCGCCGGCGGCGGGCACCGTATCACGCGCGCGGCGCGCCGGGGCGGAGCCGGTAGGCGGCCTCGGGCGGAGCGCCGCCGTCCAGCCAGTCCCGGGCGCGGTCGGCCTCGCTCCCCGGGTTGACCCAGACGATCGTCCGGAGCGCACGGACCCGCCGCGAGGCGCCGGCGAACAGGCCTCGGGCCGCGTCGTCCAGGGAGAGGATCGTCCGATCGGAGGCCTGCGCCGCCTCGACCAGGTGGACGTCCTTCAGCATCGCCTCGCGCCCCGCCTCGCTCGACGAGGCGGCCTCGACCTCCCCGCGCAACATGGGATCGGGGCGCGTGTCCTCCAGGATCAGCTTCTTGCGAGCGACCATGGCGACCCGCCACTGGCTCGCGAACACCGACTGGTGCTTGTTCCACTCCTCGCGGATCGCTGGGGGCATCACCGCGCGGTGGCAGACGTCGAGCACCGTCCTCAGGGCATCGCGGCAGTGCTTGGACAGCGGGTAGGTCGCGCCCTCGCCGCCCGCCGCGCGGGCCACCGAGGCATCGATGACGAGGCGCCGGGACGTCTTCGCGCGCATCAGCGCCTGGCCATCCGCGCTTCGGCGGCGTCCAGATACCGGCTCTGCGCGGCGAGCGCGACCTCGTCGAAGTCCTCAGGCCAGTCGCCGAAGGCGCCTGCATCGTCGAGGTCGGCGCTCCGGACCTCGGTGTCGCCATCCTCGTTCTGGGAGAACCAGTGGAGCGCCACCCGATCGGGAGAGAGCGCCCCTTCGGCGACGAGCGACTGCACGCCGAGCAGCAACAGAGAGCTGTGCGTCTCCGCGACGACGCGCACTCCGCGGCTCGCGGCGTCCGCCAGGATCTGCGCGAGCGCGACCTGCGCCCGCGGGTGCAGGTGGATCTCCGGCTCCTCGAGGTACACGAGCTGGCCGGGGCGCGCGATGAGGAGCGCCACGACCACGGGCAGGCACTGCGACAGGCCGAAGCCCACGTCGGCGATGCTGACGAGATCACGCGCCCCCCCGCGGCCACCCCGGCGGAGGCGCCCGACGCGCAGCTCGACCTGCGTGTCGTCGATGCGGGAGGTCTCGACCTTCCACGTCAGCCCGAGCCTCTCCAGCGCCGCCCCGAGCTGCTTTTGTCGGATGTCCTTGGTGATCTGCCAGTGATGGATGATGCTGGCCACGTAAGGCTCGAATGTGCCGGGGAAGACGCCACCCACAGCCGACGTCTTGTAGGTGCGCGTCGGATTACCGCGAAGCGCGGGTACGTGAATGATGCCTAGCAGCGCCGTGTCTATCCACCGTGGCGGCCCCATCACCGTTCCCGCCACAGGAGCGAGAGGGCCTGTGCGCTTTCCCTCGGCTCGGACCGTCAGAAAGCAACGATCGCGAACAACGGAGATGCGATGAAACGATGTGGCGGCCTGCTCGCCACCGCCTCCGGGTAGGGAACCAAGAATCTCGTCGCGAGACGCTCCGGCCCGCACCGTGAAGGGCGGTTCGCCTGGTCGCGTCGAGGACATTTCCACGAGGTCGAAGCCCATTCCAGGCAGCCGCTTGAAGCGCACCGTCACCTCGACGCCCCCGATCACCGCCATCGTGACCGCGAAGCCGTCGCTCATGCGCCTCTTCCCGCTTCGCGAGAGCAACTGCTCTGCTGCGGTGAACCGCACATGCGGCCCGTCGAGCAGGAGCGCCCCCGGATCGTAGGGTGCCTCGCGGGTCTGCTTGAGCAGGAGCGGCGCCTGCATCACGCTCGACTTGCCAGAGCTGTTGGCGCCGGCGAGGAGCGTCAACGGCCGTATCGCGACCTCCGTCCGCTGCCTCAGCGACTTGTACCCCTCGACCGCGACGGCGCTGATGCCGGTCGCTGGCGGCGCCGGCTTCGAGCGCGGGGAGATCTTCTTCGTCCGCTCCTCTTTCGCCATCTTGCCCGGCGCACTGTCCCATACCGCGCCCTCGAGGTCCAGACGCGCGGGCCTGGACGGATGCACCGGCCCGGCGGACCGCCGCCGCCCCCTCGCGCGCGGCGAGCGCCCCGACGCTCGCGCTGACCCCCTCCTCGACCCGGGCGCAGCGGCTGCGCCCCTCGCGCGCCCGCCCCCCCGAGCGCACGCCTCGCGGCCGATTCGCCACCCGGATGCAAACGCATCACATTTGCAATTGACTTTCAGTTGGGCCGATCGCATACGTGCGCCGCCGGCGGCGATCGCCTCCGGCGGACCTGCCATGCTTACGGCGAACAAGCTTTCGAAGTCCTACGGGGGCGCCCCCGCGCTCGACGCGCTCGATCTCGAGGTCCCGGCCGGAGAGGTGTTTTGCCTGCTCGGCCCCAACGGGGCGGGCAAGACCACCACGCTGAGCCTGTTCCTCGGCTTCATCAAGCCTTCCTCCGGCGCCGCCCACGTGGGCTCCACCCACGTGGAGCCCGACCCCATCGCGGCGCGGCGGCAGATCGCCTATGTCCCGGAGCAGGTGCGGCTCTATCCGCACCTCACCGGCTGCGAGAACCTCGCGTATTTCCTCGGCCTGTCGCGGGCGCGCGTGCCCTCTTCCGCGGAGCTCTCGCGGCTGCTCACCGCGGCCGGCCTGCCCGAGGGCGCCGTGCACCGCCCGGCGAGCGGCTACTCGAAGGGCATGCGGCAGAAGGTCGTCCTCGCCCTCTCGCAGGCGAAGCGCGCCGGCGCCCTGCTCCTCGACGAGCCGACCTCCGGGCTGGACCCCGGCGCCGTCCGCGAGCTCTGCGCCGCGATCCGGCGCGAGAGCGACCGCGGCGCCGCCGTGCTGATGGTGACCCACGACCTCGGCGCCGTCGCGAGCATCGCGCACCGGATCGGCGTCATGAAGGCCGGCCGGCTCGTCGAGCTCGCGAGCGCCGCCGGCATGTCCGAGGCCGATGTCCTCGCGTTGTACCGCCGGCACTTCGACCCTCCCGGCGACGCCGCTCCCCCGCTCGCCCCGCGCAGCGGCGCGTCCGCCGCCGCCGCGCCCGAGGCCCTGTCATGACCCCGCGCGCGCGCACCTCCGGCCTCGCCGCCGCGCTCGCCGCGCTCCTCTCGGCGCCCGCCGCCGCGGCGGCGCCCCCGGAAGACGCGCCGCCGCCGGAAGGCGCCCTCGCGACCGCGGCCCCCGAGGCGCCCCCCGCCCTCGGCGAGGAGGTCGTCGTCGTCGGCCAGCGGATCGGCCCGCTCGACAGCGCCGACGTGGTGGCGTCGGTCGACATCCTCGGCGGCGAGCAGATCCAGGAGCAGAGCGCGGCCGAGCCGCTCGAGCTGCTCCGGCGCGTGCCGGCGGTTTACATCGAGTCGTTCAACCAGGGCATCATCAACGCCGACATCGGGCTCCGCGGCTTCAACACGCAGGGCGACGTCGCCCACACGAAGCTCCTCATCGACGGCATCCCCAGCAACCACCACGTCGGCCTCCCCGACATGAAGGCCGTCTTCCCGCTCGAGATCGAGCGGATGGAGGTCGTCAAGGGCACGAACGACCCGCGCTACGGGCTGAACAACGTCGCTGGCAACATCAACGTCGTCACCCGCAAGACGGGGAACGAGCGCATCGCCCGGCTCCTCGCCGGGAGCTTCTGGACCGTCGAGCCCCAGGTGCTCGTCGCGACCGAGCGCGACGCGTTGAGCCAGACCTACTTCGCCGGTTACCGCGGCTCGGACAGCTACCGCGACCACGCGAGGACCGACCGGGTCGCCGGCTCTGCAAAGTGGTTTTTCGAGCCGTCCAGGGAGCTCCGGGTCGGGCTCATCCTGCGCGGCATGCTCCTCGACGCCGACGCCCCCGGCTACCTGTCCGGCGACGACGCGCGCGCGCGCCCCACGACGTCGCCCGCGCACTCGGCGACCGACGGCGGCCGGCAGACGACCCTCCACGCGAGCGTCCACCTGGATCACGAGCTCGCCGAGGGCCTGTCGTGGCAGCTGAAGGGCTACGGGCAGGCGTTCCTGCGGGACCGGTGGGTGAAGTTCGATCCCGACCTCGACCAGCAGCTCCGGGTCGAGGACGACCGGCAGTACGGCGCGATCTCGGTGCTCACGTACCGCGCGCGCGACCCCCGGGCGCTCGGCCTCACCGTCGAGTGGGGGGTCGACTACCAGCTCCAGGACGGCCGATACCAGCGCATCCCCGCGGTCGAGCGGAAACGGCAGGGCCCCGCGCTCCGCGACGAGGACTTCGCCATCCACGCCGTCGGCTCCTACGTCCAGGCGAGCGCGACCCCGATCAAGCCGATCAAGCTGGTCGCGGCGCTTCGGGCCGATCGCCTGGCCGGCGCCGGCAGCTTCCTCGAGCAACCCGAGGGCGAGGGCGCACGCATGGTCGATTACGACCTCAACGACTACGGCTTCATCTGGCAGCCGAAGGCGAGCGTCATGGTCACGCCCGTCAAGGGGCAGAGCCTGTACGCGAATTATGGGCGCACGTTCCAGATCGGCACGGGCAAGGGCGCCTTCGCCGTCCAGGGCACGCCGCTCGATCCGTCGATCAACGACGGCTGGGAGGTCGGCTATCGATCGAGCGTCTTCCCGTGGGTCACGAGCCACCTCGCCTACTGGGAGCAGCGCGCGAGCGGCGAGGTGCGGGACAAGGGCGACGGCTCCGGCGACGTCGAGAACGTCGGCGAGACGCTGCGGCGCGGCTTCGACGTCGAGCTCACGCTGCGGCCGTTCGATTTCCTCTCGGTGTGGGGCGCGTTCAGCCGCACCCTCTCCGAGCAGGTCGAGCCCGGGCCGGCGCTCGCCGCGAACAGGGGCAAGGAGCTCAACCATGTCCCGCGCTTCAGCGCCAAGGGGGGAATCGACCTCCACCCCGTGGAGGATCTGCTCGTCTCGCTCTTCTGCTACGCGCAGGGCGATTACTACCTGAACAAGGAGAACTTCACCGAGGAGCACGGCGCGCGGAGGGTCGGCGACTACGTCGTCGTCAACGCGAGCGCGGCCTACGACGTCACCGAGGCCCTCTCGGTCGGCGCCGAGGTGAACAACCTGCTCGACCGGTCGTACGACACGTCCATCTGGTACAAGGATTTCGGCGCCGCAGGGGCCCAGCACAACCCGGGCAACGGTCGCTCGGCGTACGTGACTGGCACCTTGACCTTCTGACGCTGCCGCGGTCCGACGAGACCCTCAGGGAGTCAGCGCATGAGAGCCCTCTTCACAGCGGCGCGGCACGAGGCGATCCGCGCTCTCCGCAACCGCACCTTCCGCATCGCCGCCGCGCTCGTCGCGGCGCTCCTCGTCGCGGCCTTCCTGCTCGAGGCCGCGCGCCACACCGCCGAGGCCCGCCAGCGCGCCGCCCTCCAGGAGCTCGTCCACCGCCAGTGGGTCGAGCAGCCCGACCGCCACCCGCACCGCGCCGCCCATTACGGGTCCTTCGCCTTCCGCCCCCCGAGCCCGCTCGGCTTCTTCGATCCCGGGCTCGAGTCCTTCGCCGGCACATCCATCTTCCTCGAGCCGCACCAGCGCAACGCCTTGAGCTTCAGCGAGGCCGCGCAGTCGAGCGAGCTCGCGCGCTTCGGGACCCCGAGCGCCGCCTTCGTCCTCCAGGCGCTGCTCCCGCTCCTCATCTTCTGCATGACCTTCGCCAGCGTCGCCGGCGAGCGCGAGGCGGGCACCTGGGCCCTCGCGCTCTCGCAGGGCGTCACCGCGCGCGTGCTCATCGCGGGCAAGGCCCTCGGGGCGCTGCTCGCCGTCGCGCTGTGGCTCGCGCCGCTCCTCGCGCTCGCGCTCGCGGGTGCGCTGCTCACAGGCGTCCTCGACGCCTCCGGGGACACGCTCCTGCGCGCCGCCCTCCTCGCGGGGGGCTACGCCGTCTATCTGGTCGCCTGCACGGCGCTCGGCGTGCTCGTCTCGTCGTTCCACCGCCGCGCGCAGGCCGCCCTCCTCACGCTGCTCGGCCTCTGGGTCGCGCTCTGGATCGTCGTGCCGCGGCTCGCCACCCAGGCCGCGAGCCGCCTCCACCCGACGCCCTCGCGGGCCCAGGTCGAGCTCGACCTCGCGCGCGCCATCCGCGACGTCGGCGACAGCCACGATCCCAATAACCCCCATTTCCAGGAGCTGCAGCGCCGCACCCTGGCCGAGCACGGCGCCGCGCGCGTGGAAGACCTCCCGGTCAACTACGGAGGCATCGTCATGCGCGAGGGGGAGCGGATCACCGCCGAGCTGTTCAATGCTTATTACACACGCCTGTTCGACGCGCACCGCGCCCAGGACGGGCTCGCGCTCCGGGCGGGCCTGTTCACGCCGCTGCTCGCGATACGGTCGTTCTCGATGGGGCTCGCGGGCACCGACGCCCACCACCTCGTCGACTTCGAGCAGCAGGCCGAGGCGCACCGCTACGCCTTCATCCAGCACCTGAACCACCTGCACACCACCAAGATCCGCTGGCACGACGACAAGGCACAGCGGGTCGATCGGGCCGAGTGGGGCGAGCTCTCCCCCTTCGAGCACAGGCGGCCTCCCGCCGTCTGGGCGCTGTCGCGCGTCGCGCCCGCGGGCCTCGCCGTCCTCGCCTGGGCGGCGGCGCTCTCGCTCGGCGTCGCGCTCTTCACCCGCCGCAACGGAGAGGCCACATGAGCCCCTTCCTCGCATGGGCCCGCCTCGAGCTCCGTCAGCTGCTCCGCGCGCGGGTGCTCCTCGTCACCGCCGCCCTCCTGCTCGTGGCCGGCGCCGCCGCCATCGTGGACGGCGCGGCCCGCGTCGCCGCGGAGCGCGAGGTCATCGCGGCGCTCGAGCCCGCGCTCCGGGAGGAGGAGCGCTATCTCCGCAAGACCCACGCGCCGAACGACGATCTCGGCCTCGTCCTCTACTACCTCGCGATGCCGATCGCGCACGCGCCGAACGAATGGACGGCGCTGTCGACCGGGCTGCGCGACGTGCACCCCTACAGCCGGCACCTGCGCTTCATCGGCCTCGTACCCCAGCTCTACCAGGCGGACATCGCCAATCCGCTCAAGCAGCTCGCCGGCAGCTTCGATGGCGGGTTCGTCCTCATCTTCCTCGTCCCGCTGTTCATCATCGGCGTGAGCTACGATGTCCGCTCGCGCGACGACGACCTCGGCACCGAGGCGCTCGTCTGCTCCCAGCCGACGCGCCTGTCGCGCCTGCTCGCCGTCCGGCTCGGGCTGCGCGCCGCGCTGGTCTCGGCCGTCGTCCTCGCGCTGTTCGCCTTCGCCGCCGCCTGGCTCGGCCTCCCGCTCGACGCGCGCGCCGGCGCCTTCGCGCTCGCCTCGCTCGCGTACATCGCCCTCTGGTTCGTCCTCGTGTTCCTCGCGGCCTCGCTGCGCCGCTCGTCCGCGTGGAACGCCATCGCGCTCGTGGGCGCCTGGATGGCCTTCTGCGTCCTCCTGCCCGCGCTCGTCAACCTCGCGATCCTCACGGCCTCTCCCGCCCGCGGCGGCGTCGAGCTCACGCTCGCGCAGCGCCAGGAGATGAACGCCGGCTGGGACCGGCCGAAGCGCGCCACGCTCGATCCGTTCTTCGCGCGGCGCCCCGAGTGGGCCGGGACCCCGGTGCCCGAGGACCGGTTCTCCTGGCCCTGGTACTACGCCATGCACGAGATGGGCGACGCGCACGTCGCCCGGGAGGTCGAGGCGTACCACGCGGCGCTCGCGCGCCGGGAGCGCTGGACCGAGCGGGCCGCGCTCGCCCTGCCGCCCCTCGCGCTGCAGCTCCTGCTCGACCGGATGGCGGGCACGGACATGGCCACGGAGCTCGCCTTCCGGGACAGCATCGCCGCCTACCACGAGCAGCTGAAGCGCTACTTTTATCCGCTCATCTTCAACTACAAGGGCCTCGCGGCGTTCGACATCGACGCCGTCCCGCGCCACCGCTTCGCGGGCGCCGGGCAGCCGGTGCACCTCTCCGCGCTCGCGGGGCTCCTCGGCATGCTCGCGCTGCTCGGCGCCCTGCTCCCGCGGGCCGTCCGCCGCATCGACGCGACCCCGGCGCGGGAAGAGGCGGCCGCCGCGAGGAGGGGATCGGTCCAGCCGGCCGCTGGCGAGGAGCCCCCGAGTCGCCGCTACGGGCTGCTGACGCGCAACAGCGATGCGCGGGAGACGTGAGCCATGGATGATCGAACGCCGCGCATCGAGGACATCGACGGTCTGCTCTTCACCCCTGGCGAGCTCGCCGCGCTCGGCGAGCCGCAGAGGGCCCTCTATCTCTCGCTGCCGCCCACGCTCTCCGCCGAGGAGATCGAGCGGGTCAACCGGGGCACCAAGGTCGCGGGGGGCGACTACGCCTACCGCGGGCTCGAGTTCGCGGTCCCGCCCGGCGTCCTCGTGCCGGGCGGGACGAGCGAGGTGATCTTCGACGCCCTCCACGACGGGCTCGTCGAGACGCGAGGCGCCTCGGTCATCGTGATGGGGTGCGGGGCGGGCGTCGAAGCCGTCCTCGCGCGACACCGCGGCGCCCGGGAGATCCATGCCATGGACATCCACGAGGCGAGCGTCGCTTCGAGCCTCGCGAGCTTCGAGCGGCACACGGGGCCGCGCGACCCCGAACGGCATCGCTTCCTCGTCTCGGATCTCTTCTCCGCGCTGCCGCGCGGCGAGCGCGCCGACGTGATCGTCTTCAACCCGCCCGCCAACCCGCTCCGCTCGGACGACCCCGATCTCACCCGCGTGAACTTCTCGGGCTCGGCCATCATGGTCCGCTTCTTCGACGAGATCGCCTCGAGGGAGCTGCTCGCGCCGGGCGGCAGGGTCGTCACCGTTCTGTCCAACGCGAGCGACCTCCGGGGCATCGCGGCGCACGCCCTGCGGCGGGGCTTCAGGCTCGAGATCCTGAGACGGAAGACCTGGTCGGCTCCCTACGACAGGATCCTGACACACCTCCTCTCCTTCACGCTGGACGAGCGCTGACGAGGATTCGACCGATGGCCCAGCACCGAACCGAGCCCGGCCAGCCGCCCTTGAGCTTCGCGTCGTACTGGAGGCTCGCGCTTCCGCTGACCCTCTCGGGGCTGTCGGGGCCGATCATGAACGCCACCGACACCGCCGTGATGGGGCATTTCGGCGACGCGGCGACGATGGGGGGAGTCGCCGTGGGCAGCCAGATCTTCAACACGCTCTACTGGCTCCTCGGCTTCTTCCGGACCAGCACGAGCGGCTTCGCCGCCCAGGCGCGCGGCGCCGAGGACCGCCGCGACGCGGCCTTGCAGCTGCTTCGCCCGCTGGTCTTCGCCGGGCTGGTCGGCTGCGTCTTTCTGCTGCTGAAGTCCCCGCTGGAGTCCGCCGGGCTCGATCTGATGGGGGCCCACGGAGCGGTCGAGTCCCACGCGGCGACCTACTACGAGGCGCGCATCTGGGGGGCGCCTGCGGTGCTGATGGGCTACGTGGTCGCCGGCTGGCTCATCGGCATGGCCGAGGTGCGGTGGGCCATGCTCCTCGCTGTCGGGATGGACCTCCTCAACCTCATCCTGACCGTCACCTTCGTCAAGGTGCTCGGCCTCGGGGTGAGCGGCGTCGCCTGGGCCACCGTGCTGGCCGAGGTGAGCAAGGTCCTCGTCGGCTTCCTCGTGATCTGGCAGAGAGGCCACCTGCGCGGCGTCGCTCTCCGGTGGCAGGACTTCGCCGATCGCCACGCCATCACCCGGATGTGGCGGGTGAACGGCGACGTGCTCGTGCGCACCACCTGCCTGCTCGGCGTCTTCGGCTGGATCACCCGCCAGAGCGCGCTCCTCGGCCCCGAGGTCCTCGCCGTCAACGCGATCCTCATGCACATGCAGATCGTGATCTCCAGCGCGCTGGGCGGGCTCGGCAACACCGCGGGGATGCTCGCCGGCCAGGCGATCGGGGCTCAATCCCGGCGACGCTTCCACGACACGCTGCGGCTCTCGTTCTGGACGGCCGCGATGTCCGCGCTGGCCATCAGCCTCGGGTGCATCGCCGCGCAGCCGGTCCTCCTCGGGCTGTTCACCCCGGTGGAGTCCATCCTGCAGACGACGGGCCGCTACTACGTCTGGATGGTCCTGTTCCCGCTCGCGATCTTCTGGAGCATGATCCTCGAGTGCGTCTTCACGGGCGCGACCCGCGCTGGCCCCGTCCGCAACTCGCTGCTCGCCGCCACCGTGGTCTTCTTCGCCGCGTGGCTCGCCTTCTCGACCCGCTGGGGCAACCACGGGCTCTGGATGGCCTTCCTCCTGTTCAGCCTGACCCGCTCTCTCTATCTCCAGCTGGCGCTCCCGAGGCTCGTGCCGCAGGCGTTCCCGGCGCGCTCTCGAGAGCCCGTCGCCGCCTGACGCTCGCCCCCCGCGGGCCGCCGTCCCTCCTCCGAAGGAGAGTTCTCGATGTGTTCCATCGCCGGCATCTTCAACAAGAAGCGGCCCATCGCGGCCGCGCAGCACGACGAGATGGCCTCGCTCCTCGAGGCGATGCACCACCGCGGGCCGGACGCGCGGGGCGCCCTGCAGTGCGCGAGCTGGGCGCTCCTCGGCAGCAACCGGCTGCGCATCACCGACGCCGGAAACCCGGGCGCGGACATGCCGCTCACCTCGATCGATGGGCGCCTCGCCATCGTCTATAACGGCGAGATCTACAACCACCGCGACCTGCGACAGCGGCTGTCGGGCTTCCCGTTCAGGACCGCCTCGGACACCGAGGTCATCCTCGCGGCGTACGAGGCCTGGGGGCTCGCCTGCCTGGAGCGGCTCGAGGGCATGTTCGCCTTCGCCCTCTTCGACCGCGCGACGCAGACGGGCCTCATCGCCTGCGATCCCACCGGGCAGAAGACCGTCTATCTGTGGGAAGACGACGACGCCCTCGTCTTCGCCTCGGAGATCGATCCGCTCATCAAGGATCCGTATCGGAGGAAGGACTGGGATCTCGACGGCCTCGCGGAGTTCATCGCCCACCGCTTCATCCTCGGCAGCGGGACGCACATCCGGCAGATCCGCAAGCTCGAGTCCGGCACCTGGCTGGCCAGGACGCCGGAGCGGCAGGAGACGGGGCGCTTCTACAGGATCCCGCGCGGCGACCTCTCGAGGACGGACGTCCCCGCGATCCAGCAGGAGATCAAGGAGGCCGTGGTCGACGGCTGCCGCAGGACGTTCGATCTGGAGGTCCCCTACGGGCTCCTGCTGAGCGGCGGGATCGACTCCACGGCCGTGCTCGCGGCGGCGCGCCGGGCGGGCCTCGAGATGAAGACCTTCTCGATCGGCTTCCGGCCGACGGGTCAGCTCCTCCCGCGGAGCGCCAGCGTCTTCGACGAGTTCGCCTACTCGAGAGCGCTGGCCCGGGAGCTCTCCTCGAAGCACACCGAGATCACGCTGTCGGACACCGACTACTGCGCTTACCTCGACCGGTGGATCGCCATCGCCGGCGAGCCGCTGGGCTCCCAGGAGGCGCCGTGCCTCATCCGGCTCTTCGAGGAGGCCGGGCGAGAGGCGCGCGTCATCTTCTCCGGGAGCGGGCCTGACGAGATCTTCGACGGTTACTCCTACGGCCGGGCGGTGGCGGACGTGCCCCTCTCCGATCTCGCCGAGCGCTACGACGCGGCCTTTCGCTGGTGCGGGACGGCCGACCTCGGGCAGCTCATGCCCCACCACGACGCCGCGCGGCTGACGACCGCCAAAGTTCGCGCGATCCTCTCGCTCTACCGCGACTGGCCGCTCGACAGCCTGCAGGCCGTGCAGCTCCTTCACTTCCACGGCCGGCTCGTCGTCTACGAGTTCCGGCAGATGGATCTCATCAGCATGCGCCACAGCGTCGAGGCCCGCTCGCCCCTCGCGAGCACCGGGCTCGTCCGCAGCGCCTTCGCCTTCCAGAGCAAGCTGAAGCAGCTCGACGGCCACGAGAAGGGAATCTACAAGCAGGCCCTCGCGGATCTCGTTCCCCCGGTCATCGCCTCGCGAAAGAAGCAAGGCTTCCCCATCCCCGCGGAGATGTGGTTCTCCAGGCCGTTCGTGGAGAGGGCAGCCATCCTCTTCGAGCCGGGCTGCGTGCTGAGCGGCGCCGGCCTCGTCGATCAGCGGACCTTGAGGCGGCTCTGGGAGGACCCGGACCCCGCCACGCGCAACCTGTTCTCCCGCCTGTACACGGCCGAGGGCATCCTCCGGCGCCAGGCGCCGCACCTCGCGCCGTCGCGGGCCGCCTGATCCGGGTCGCGCCGGGCCGGCCCCGACACGCGCGCATTCAATCGCAACTGTTTTGCAATTGACATTTGTTGTCTGTTGTCGCATAAGGGACCGGCCGGCGGCAGCAAGCCCCCGGCGGTCCCGTCATGCCCCTGGCGCAGCGACGTCTGGAGCCGCGCGGCGGGGCCCCCGCGCGCGGCGCGCCCGATCTCGAGGTCGCACGGCACGCCCGAGGAGCTCGCGTTCGACCCCCGTCGCGCGTCTGTCGCGGCGTCGCGCGCGCTGCCGCCGGCCGACAGCGGCGCTGTGGTTGACGCGCACGTAGCTTGAGAAGGGAGGCCTTATGAATGTGATGGATGAGCCGATCGCGACCCCTCCTCCGGTGGCGCTGCCATGGAGGACGGACCGAGGGCGCCTCCTCGCCGAGGGGTACACCGTGGTTCACAGCGTCCTCGATCCCGACGAGGTGCGCCGGTACCAGGCGCTCGCGCGCGGGATCCTCGCGCCGCAGCGGGCGAGGGACTACCAGGAGAAGTACGCCGCGATCGGCAGCCTGCTCGACATCCTGCGAGAGCCGGGGTTCGTCGATCTCATCGGACACCCGCGGGCCCTCGCCGAGCTCCGTCGCCTCGGCTTCGACGAGCCGCGCTACGAGCACGGCATCGTCTTCAACAAGCTCCCGAGGACGCCGCGCACGTTCTGGCACCAGGACTGCACGATTTGGAGTCACCCGGCCGCGTACGAGCCGGAGCCGCACGAGCTGATCCTCATCTATTACCTCGTCGACACGACACCCCACAACGGCTGTCTCCGCGTCATCCCGGGTAGCCACAGGAGGCGTCACCCGCTCCATGAGCCGCTGCGCGGCGCCAGCATCCCGGACCTGGAGCGCATGCGGGATCCGAGCTCACCTGCCTTCCACAGCTACCCCGACGAGGTCTCGATCCCGGTCGAGGCGGGCGATCTGGTCATCGTCGACGTTCGCCTCCTGCACGCCACGCACGCGAACGACAGCGACGCGGAGCGAACCGCGCTGAGCCTCTGGTACATCCCGGCCTGCCGAGATTTGCCCGAGCGCGTCCGCGCCCGCTTCACGCTCCGGGCGGGCCTCGATGAGCGGCTGCCGTACGTGCCCGCGGGCTGGCCCGGCGACGCCGCGGCGCGGCTCCGCGCGCTCTTGCCGCCTGCTTACGAGGGGAGCGCCGCGCCGTTGCCCTGGCACACCGACCCTGACGAACGGCTCCGCTGATCTGGAGGGCCTCATGAACCCGGTCACCGATTCTTCGCTTTCAACACGCATCCACCGCATCTACCAGGAGCTCGCGACCATGGGCTCCCTCGAGCCGAGCCAGCGGGTGAACCACCTGTTCAGCGAGCTCGTGAGCATCTCCATGTCCCGGTCGCGCGGCGAGGCCGACGAGGTGCTCGGCGACCCGGTCGTGAGCGCGATCCGCGAGGGCCTGTGGCGCGTCTGCTCGCGCGGCGAGTTCGAGCTGGAGCGCCACTGGGCGCGCCGCATCGCCGCCGCGGACGACCCGGCGGCCGAGCTCCGGAGCTTCCCCTACGCCCTCAATTACGAGAAGCTCACCCGGCTCGAGCTCTCCAGCCTGCGGGGCGTACGCGACGAGCTGCCCCGGCGCGTGCTGTTCATCGGCTCCGGGCCGCTCCCCTTCACCTCGATCCTGCTCGTGGAGCGCTATGGCCTCGCGGTCAGCAACATCGACGTCGACGAGGAGGCGTGCGCCGCCGCCCGCGCGCTCGCGCGGCGGCTCGGGCTGTCGGAGAGGCTCGGGTTCGTCTGCGCCGACGCCCTGTCCTGCGCCGATCTCTCGGAGTTCGACTGCGTGTTCCTGGCCGCGCTCGTCGGCATGAACCGGCGCGAGAAGAGCCGCCTGCTCCGCCACCTGCACGGGGCCATGCGCCCGGGCGCGCTGCTCCTCGTCCGCAGCTCGCAGCGCCTGCGCACGCTCCTTTACCCCGAGGTCGACATCCACGGGATGGCGCCGTTCGAGCCGCTCCTCGAGATCCACCCGCACGACGAGGTGATCAACTCGGTGATCATCGCCGAGCGGCCTGGGCAAGACCGGCGCGCCGGCTGAGGCGGCCGCATGCTAAGGTCCCGGCCTGTCGAAGCCCGGCCGAGGAGACCGCCATGACCACGCCCCTGCTCCCCTCGAAGCTGCCGTCGACCGGCGTCAGCATCTTCACGGAGATGACGCGCCTCGCGAACGAGCACGGCGCCATCAACCTGTCGCAGGGCTTCCCGGATTTCGACTGCGCGCCGGAGCTCGTCGAGGCGGTGGCGCGCCACATGCGCGCCGGCCACAACCAGTATGCCCCCATGCAGGGCGTGCTGGCCCTGCGCGAGGCGCTGGCGATGAAGATCGAGCGGCTCTATGGCCGCCGCTACGATCCGGCGACGGAGATCACGGTCACCTCGGGCGCGACCGAGGGCATCTTCAGCACGATCACGGCGTTCGTCCGGCCCGGGGACGAGGTCATCCTGTTCCAGCCCTGTTACGACTCGTACGCGCCCGCCGTGCAGCTGAACGGCGGAACCCCCGTGTTCGTCACGCTCCGTTTTCCGGAGTACCGCGTCGACTGGGACGAGGTGCGGCGCGCGCTCACGCCGCGCACGCGGCTCTTGCTCATCAACTCGCCGCACAACCCGACCGGGACGGCGCTGTCGGCCGACGACATGCGCGAGCTCGCGAAGGTGGTGGACGGGCGGGACGTCCTCGTCGTCGGCGATGAGGTCTACGAGCACATCCTCTTCGACGGGCGCCGGCACGAGAGCCTCGCGCGGTATCCGGAGCTCTCGGATCGCTCCGTCGTCATCAGCTCCTTCGGCAAGACGTACCACACGACCGGCTGGAAGGTGGGCTATTGCGCGGCGCCGCGGCCGCTCTCGGCCGAGATCCAGCGGGTGCATCAGTTCGTGACGTTCGCGGTGAACGCCGCCATCCAGCACGCGTATGCCGAGGTCGTGATACGCGACCCGCGCGCCGCCGATCTCGCGGCCTTCTATCAGGCGAAGCGGGATCTCTTCCTGAGGCTCATCGACGGCTCGCGGTTCCGCCCGCTGCCGTGCGAGGGGACGTATTTCCAGCTGCTCGATTATTCGGCGATCACGGCCGAGCGAGACGCCGACTTCGCGCTGCGCCTCATCCGCGAGCACGGCGTCGCCTCGATCCCGATCTCCCCGTTCCTCTCCGGCGTGGAGCCCGGGCCGGTCCTGCGGTTCTGCTTCGCCAAGCGGGACGAGACGCTGGAGCGCGCGGCGGAGAGGCTGCGCCGGGTCTGAGGGGCCCGCCGCGCCGGTCAGGCGCCCGCTTGCGTCCGCTCCGGGAAGAGCGATCGCAGCCCGTCCGGCGAGGCCTCGCACACCCCGCGCTCGGTGATGAGGGCCGTGACCAGCCGCGCGGGCGTCACGTCGAAGGCGTGGTTTTCCGCCGGGCTCCCCGGCGGGGTGATCCGCACCGTCGCGAGCTCGCCGGACGGCAGCCGCCCGGTCACGTCGCAGAGCTCCGCGCCGTCGCGCTGCTCGATGGGGATCTCGCGCACGCCGTCCTGAAGGGCCCAGTCGATGGTGGGCGACGGGAGCGCCACATAGAAGGGCACGCCGTTGTCCTTGGCCGCGAGCGCCTTGAGGTAGGTGCCGATCTTGTTCGCCACGTCGCCGCGCGCCGTCGTGCGGTCGGTGCCCACGATGCACAGGTCCACAAGGCCATGCTGCATGAGGTGGCCCCCCGCGTTGTCGGCGATGACGGTGTGCGGCACGCCGTGCTGGCCCAGCTCCCACGCGGTGAGGCCGGCGCCCTGGTTGCGCGGTCGCGTCTCGTCCACCCAGACGTGAACGGGGATGCCCGCGTCGTGCGCCATGTAGATGGGCGCGAGCGCCGTGCCCCAGTCCACGGTGGCCAGCCACCCCGCATTGCAGTGGGTGAGCACGTTGACGCGCCCCTCTCGCCCTCTGCGCGCCCAGGCCTCCTGGAGGAGCGCTAGCCCGCGCTCGCCGATGGCGCGGTTGATGGCGACGTCCTCTTCGCACAGCGCCGCCGCGCGCTGGTAGGCGGCGGCCGCGCGCTCGGGCGGCGGCAGCGGCGCCACCGCGCGCCGCACCTCGTCGAGCGCCCAGCGCAGGTTCACGGCCGTGGGGCGCGCGCTGACGAGCAGCGCGTACGCCCGCTCCAGCGCCCCGTCCGACGCGTCCTGCCGCAGCGCGAGGCACATCCCGTAGGCGGCCGTCGCGCCGATGAGGGGCGCCCCGCGCACCAGCATGCTCCGGATCGCGCGCGCGGCGTCGTCCGCCGCTGCCAGCCGCGCCGTCGCGAAGTGATGCGGCAGCTGGGTCTGATCGATGACGCCGACGGACCAGCCGTCAGCCTCGACCCAGATCGAGCGCATGGCCTTGCCGAGGACCTTCATGGCCGCAGCCCCCGGCCGGACAGCGCGCGTCGCTGACGCGAGGCCATGGGCCGCGGCGTGACGGCCGCCCGCGCCCCGCTCACGGCGCGTACCTGGGGAACAGGTCCGCGATGGCGCTGCCGGTGAAGTCGCCCACCCAGCCCTCCGGCCGCTCGAAGAAGCGGATGGCCGCGAACAGGGGCCGGGGTCCCATATCGAACCAGTGCCGCATCCCGGCCGGTACGCTGATGAGATCGCCGCGCGTGCACACGATCTGGAACACCTGCTGCCCGGCGTGCAGGTAGAAGCAGCCGCTGCCTTCCACCAGGATGCGGGACTCGTCCTCGGCGTGCGTGTGCTCGGAGAGGAACTTCTTCCGCGCCTCTTCCGCGTTCGGCGCGTCCGGCTTCATGCGCACCACGTCCACGATCTCGTAGCCGCGCGCCGCGCGCTCGGCCTCGACCACGCGGCGGTAGGCGGCGAGCACCTCGTCCTGGCCGGCGCCGTCCGGCAGCGGAATGGACGCGTCCACGCGCTCGAAGCGGACGCCGACCGCGCCGAGCTCGCGGCGGATGTCGTCGACATCGGTGTACACGCCCGACGGCGTACCCGGCTGATCGTCAGGATAGATGGTCAGATGGCTCATCGCCGCAACCTCATCTTCTCGAGCTCGTAGGTGAGCAGGTGTTCCAGCGCCACCGTGTGGCGGCGCGCCTCGCGCATGGAGCGGCCCCAGGCATAGAGCCCATGACCCGCGATGAGGTAGCCCACCGCCTCCGGGCGGCGGGCCAGCTCCGCGGACACGCGCTCGGCGAGCCGCGGGACGTCCTGGTCGTTGGGGAAGACGGGGACCACGACGGTGTCCTCGTGGGTGCGCGTGTCGCCGAGCGCCTTGAGCAGCTCGAAGCCGCGCAGCGGGATCTCCCCTTCGGCCTCGCGCAGCGAGGACAGCAGCGCGCTGACGATCGAGTGGGTGTGCAGCACGGCGGACACCCCGGGGCGCTCGCGGTAGAGATGGAGGTGCAGCGGCGTCTCCGCCGAGGAGCCCGCGGGCGGCGGCTCGTGAATGCCCGCCACCAGGATATCGGCGTCGGTCAGCTCGCCCTTGTCCACACCGGAGCGCGTGATCGCCGCCGTGCGCGCGTCGAGCCGGCGCGAGAGATTTCCGCTCGTGGCCGGCACGGCGTCGCGCACGCTCAGGAATCGACCCGCCTCCACGAGCTCCCGGGCAGCCTCGGCCAGGGGGATCGAGGCCGGGGAGGCCGCCACGGGAGAAGCTGCCGAGATGTTCACCTGTCCTCTCCTCGACCGCCATCTACGACAGGGCTCACGAAAATGCAACTCGTTTGCATGTATCTCTCGCCGCTCGGGCGCCCCTGGTCGCGGCGCATGCGGTGATTCCGGTGACCACGGTCTCGGGATCAGCGCGCGATCGCGTGCGTGTACTTGAGCAGCAGCGCGCGCTCGCGGGCCGCCGCCGCGTCGCCGAGGCGCTCGTCGTAGACGATCCACAGGTCGGTGCCCTCCCGGATGTGGTGGCGCAGGCGCACGTTGATGCTCGTGCGCTCGGTGAGGCTGCTGTACTGAAGGAAGGCGCTGAGGGAGGCGTGGATATCGAAACCGAGCCGGAGGCGCAGCCGCGCGATGTGCGCGTCGAGCGAGGTGCCCCGGTCTGGAAAGCGGATCGCGTCGAACCGGTACTCCCCGCCCAGGCCGAGGTGGGGCGACGGGTTCCACGACGGGCTCAGCGAGGCGGAGAGGCTGTAGCCGTCATAGAACCCGCCCGCCTCGATGGACGCGCCGCAGCGCAGCCTGCGGCCGTCGGGCATGGAGAACTCCGCGCCGGCCCGGTGGACGGCGTAGCGGCCCACGGGCACCTCGATCCCGCCGTCGAGCAAGAGCGGCTCCGGCACCTCCTCGCGCCGGTGTCGGCTCACCAGCTCGAGCTCGTCTCCGCTCGCGAAGGTGAGCCCCACGAAGGGGCTGGCCTCCGCCGCCTCCAGGAGGCCATCGCGGCTTCGCTGGAAGGCCTCGCCCTCCGCGCCGAGCCACGCCGCGCGCACGGGGGTGCCAGCGTCGAACAGCCACTCTTGCGTGGCGGAGAGATCGGCCGACCGGTACCCCTGGTAGGGCTCGAAGCCGACGCCGGGGTCGAAGGCCTCGCCAGCCCACCCGAGTTCGGCGCGGTAGCTGAGCCCCGCCGCGCGCCGGCGCTCCCAAGCCAAGAGCGCCCGGCCGCTGTCCAGCCAGCGCGCCGGCTCCGCCTCGTCCGGCCGCGCTGAACGCAGGGATCGCAGGCTCTGCGCCCACGTGAGCCTCAGGAACTCGTCCCCGACGACGTGAATGATGCCGTCGGCCCCATAAGCGACGTTGTAGCGCCCGTCGAGCCCGATCCGACTCGTCAGCATGCCGCCGACGCTCGAGAGCGGATCGTCGAGCTGGCGCCGCAGCCGGAGCACGCCGAAGTTCTCGGACGGCAGCGCGCCGCTTTCGGCCGTCTGGAGGTCGAGCGCGCCGATCTCCCACCGCCCCGCGCGCCCGGCGAGGCGCGCCCCGCCGAGGATCGCGACCGGCTCGCCGTCGGCGAGCCCGATGCGCCGGCTATGGAACAGCCGGCCGTCCCCCGAGAGCGCGAAGTCGAAGATCCCGGGGCGCTCGAGGAAGAACTGCCGCTTCTCCGGGTAGAAGAGGGGAAACCGGGTCAGGTTGATCTGCTCGTCGTCGGCCTCGACCTGCGCAAAGTCGGTGTTGACGGTGACGTCGAGCGTCAGGTTGCTGGTGATGCCGTACTTGGCGTCCGCGCCCGCGCTGTACGCGGCCGCCTCCTCGTCCAGGCCGCGCGGGCGCTCGGCCTCGGGAGGGCTCCGGACCGAGTAGCCGAGGAGCACGTAAGGCGTGACGGTCAGCGCGCGGCGCGAGGCCACGCCCGTGAGCGCGACGTCCCTCAGCTTGGAGGGCTTCGCGTAGGCCCGCGGCCACCTGGGCGGGATGGGCGGCCAGACGTGCCGCTCGCTCTGCCGCGCCAGCCAGCGATAGACCGACAGGCCCATCCTCACGTTCCCTGTGTCGCTCTCGAAGCCGAGCGTCGAGAAGGGAATGCGCATCTCCGCGGACCACCCGTCGCGCGTCCGCTGCGCCGCCGCCTCCCAGCGGCCGTTCCAGCTCCAGTCCGGCTCGCCAGAGGCCATGTCGGACGAGACCGTCCCGTCCACCCGCGCGCCGGTCGGCATCGTGTAGAACCAGAGCGCCGTGGAGTCGTCGTTGAACGGGTCGACGATGAGCCCCACCGTGTCGTCGCCGGCGTATTCATCGCGGTACAGCGAGCTCGCCCTCACCTCGGCCGGCTCGGTGTCGCGTAGCCGCGCCGCGAGGTAGAGGTGGCCGCCGTCGTGCGCGACGCGGATCTCCGTGCGCTGCGACGGCGCGCCCCCGAAGGCCGGCTCGTAGACGACGGTCGGCACCGGGGCCACCGCCCGCCACGCGGCCTCGTCGATGAGGCCGTCGAGCGCGACGGGCCCCGCGAGCCTCGGCAGGTGCATGGGCGCCTCGGCCCCCGCATTCCGCGGCGAGGAGAGCGCCAGCGCGGCGGCGATCGCCGGCGTCCCTCTACATAGACTCCATTTCATTTGCAACTAAGTTACCTTAGTAGTACCAGGGGACGCGCCCGGGATCAAGCCCGGTCGCCGGCGCGCGCCGCGGCGGCCCGTCGACGTCGATGGGCATGACTCGCCCGCCATCCACCCTCGCGCCGGGCGCCGCCGAATGGAGGCCTATGCTGAAGTACACGTCCCAGCTCAGAGAGATCCCCCGCGACGTCGTCGCCGGCATGCTCGAAGACGTCGCGCGCGCCGACATCCCGTGGACCGAGAACTACTCGCGGTATCAGTCGGGCGGGTGGAAGACGGCCGCGCTCTACAACGCGAGCGGAGACTCGCAGGAGAACGATCTCGCCGACTGCGCGCCCGTCCCCACCGAGGTCGTCCCGCGGTTGCCCCGGGTCCGCGCCTTCGTCGAGGGGTCAGGCCTCAAGCTGATGTGGGTCAGGCTGCTGCGGCTCGATCCCGGCGCGTTCCTGTGGGAGCACACCGATTACGGGGCTCACAACCTGAGCCGCGTTCCCCGGCTGCGGCTCCACGTCCCCCTGAAGACCAACCCGGACGCGGTCATCGTCGTGCCCTCGCGCTCGGTCCACATGAAGAGCGGGTTTCTCTGGAAGCTGTCTCCTCACCAGACGCGCCACGGCGCCTGCAACCGCGGCTCCGAGGACCGGATCCACCTGATCCTCGACTGCTACATGAACGGAACGCTGGAGGAGCTCGTCTCCAGGGAGTTCCTGCATCCGGACGCGCTGCGGGACAAGCCGACGCTCTCGGAGGAGCGCTTCGCGGAGCTCTGCCGCGCCGCCGACGCGCTGGCGAGCGGAGGACGCCAGGGCGCCGCAGAGGACCTGTTCCGGAAGGCGTTTCACGATCACGACCTGGGCTCGCTGTCGAGCTACGACCTGCTCGCGCGGTATCACGAGGAGCGCGGCGACGCCGCCCGGCGGGATCACTGGCTCAGCGAGAAGATCACCTTCCTGAACCTCAACGTGCCCGGACACCCGTTTTATCAACCCGCCCAAGCGTGAGGCCTGCAGCTCCGGCGATTGAGGATGGAGGACTGGGCCCTCGGAGCGGCCCCCGCGGGTGCTCCCAGGATCACCCACGTCGGCCATCGCACCGCGCATCCGGCGGCGGAAGCGGCGCTGCGAACGGAAAAATAAGCCTGCTTGCCAGCGAGGCCGGCCGCCCATAGCATGAAAGGTTGCGGGCTCGCGGAGCCTCCGCGCTTCGAGAGGACAGGCGGATCATGCTTAGGATCAAACACGCACAGACAGGCGCGCTGGACGACCTCTCGCTGACCGGCGCCGAGGCGCGCCACCCGGCCCGATCGGAGCGGGAGCGGCTCGCCGGCCCGCGCGACGCCGCCCCGCCCGGCGAGGGCCGCCTCAAGCCCGCCCCCGCGCGGCGCTGCGTCACGGCGCGCGCCGTCCGCTCCGACATGCTGCTCGTGCTCCTCGCCGCGCTCGCCGCGCTCGCCGCCGGCGGCGCCCTCGGCTGCGGCCACGCGTGCAACCACGGCTTCTCGCCGTGCCCGGCGGTGTCCCCCGCGACCACGGTGTCCAGCTCGGCGGCCGCGAAGGGCGCCTGCCCGACCGAGTATCGCCCCCTGTGCCCGGGCCTCGAGCCCCGCTGCGTGACCGACCGGAACGGCTGCCAGGTCTGCGATTGCGCCGAGACCGGGGCCGCCCCGCTCCACCCCCGCGACGTGCAGCCGCCCGAAGCGCGGTAATCGAGGCGCCCGAGGCGTCAGCCGACGAGCCGCCGGAGCCGCTCGAGCAGCTCCGGGAAGCCGATCCCCTTGGCGAGCACCGCGTCGGGCGGCGGCGCCCCGCCGAGGTCGTCCTCGCCGCACCCGCTGAGCAGCACCGCCTTGGCGGCCGGCAGGCGCGCCCGCAGCGCCGGCAGGAGGTCGGAGCCGCGGCCGTCGCCGAGGTTCTGATCGAGCAGCGCGAGATCGTACGCCGCGCCCTCCGCCGCGAGCATCCGGCCGGCCTCGGCGAACGAGCCGGCCAGGTCGACCTGGAAGCCCTCGTCCTCGAGCAGCGTCGCGAGCACCATCCGCGACGACGCGTCGTCGTCCACGAGCAGCACCGTCAAGCGCATGCGGCCCCCTCGGCTCTCAGCACGTCCCCGGATCGCTCCTGGCGCGCGCGATCGTGTGCATCAGCTCGCGCACGCCGAACGGCTTGTGCAGGCAGGCGTACCCGCCCCGGCTCGTGAACGCGTGGATCAGCTCCGGCGCGGCGTGGCCGGTCATCGCGATCACCGTGATCGGCCTGCTCATCCGCCGGAGCTGCTCGTACGTCTTCACCCCGTCCAGGGACGGCATGAGCAGGTCGAGCACGCACACGTCGACCGCCTCGTCGCGCGCGCGCTGGATCGCCGTCTGCCCGTCGTACACGGCCTCGGCGCGCAGCCCCGCCGCGTTGAGCCCAGCCACGATCGACTCCGCCACGGCGGGGAGGTCGTCCACCACGAGCACGCCGCGCGACCCGAGCGCCCGCGCGACGATCCGCATGAGGTGATCCATCGAGAACGGCTTGTAGATGACCGCGTACACCCCCTCGCCGATGCCCTCCTCGATGAGCTGCTCGATCGCGAACGCGGTCATCAGCACCACCGTGAGATCCGGCTGGACCCGCCGGAGCTCCCGGAACGTCTCGACCCCGTTGAGGCCGGGCATCTTCACGTCGGTCAGCACGAGCGAGAAGCGCTGCTGCCGCACGAGCTCGAGGGCGTGCGCGCCGTCGCGCGCCTCGACGACCTCGTACCCTTCGAGCTCGAGGTTCGCGGCGACGGTGGCGCGCATCCCCTCTTCGTCGTCCACCACGAGCACCCGCCTGGTCGCTTCCATCGACGGCTGTCCCTCCCCCGCTCACGCGGGCTGCGCCGAGTGTACCTCCGGCGCCGCCGCGAGCGGCAGCCGGATGATGAACGTCGTCCCGGCGCCGGGCGCGCTCTCCACCGCGATCGCGCCGCCGTGCATCCGGACGATGCCGGCGGTGATGGCGAGGCCGAGGCCCGTCCCCTTCAGCTTCGTGCTGAAGAGCGGCTCGAAGATCTTCGCGAGGTGCTCTCTCTCGATCCCCGCCCCGTCGTCCTCCACCGTCAGGACCAGCGCGCCGTCGCACACCCGCGCAGACGCGACCACGCGGCCCTCGCGCCCGGCCGGGATCGCCTCGGCCGCGTTCTGGATCAGGTTGACGAGCACCTGACGGAACTGGTCCTTGTCGAGGCTCGGCACGGGCAGCGCGGCCGGCACCTGGTTCACGAGGCGCACGTGCGCGGGCGCCTCCACGACCGACATCGCGTCGTCGACGAGGGGCGCGAGCGGGCACGCGGAGCGGCAGAGCCTGCGCTCCCGCGCGAAGTCCAGGAGATCGCCGATGATCCGGGTGCACGAGAGCAGCTCCTTCTCCATGAGGTCGAGGAACTGGGCGACGCGCGGGTCGGCGCCGAGCTCGGTGCCGGCGAGGCGCTTCTTGAGGTAGTACGCCGCGTTCCGGATGGCGCCGAGCGGGTTGCGGAGCTCGTGGCCGACGCTCGCCGCGAGCTGCCCGATGGCGGCGAGCCGCTCGACGCGCAGCCTTGACTCCTGGGCCTCGCGCAGGCGCTCGGCCATGTGGCGGAGCGCGGCGCCGATGCGCCCGAACTCGTGCTTCCCGAGGTCGGGCACGCGGTCGTCGAGGTCGCCGCCGGCGATGCGCCGCGAGCACTCGGCGAGCGCGCCGAACCCCCGCGCCATCGCGCGCAGGAGCCCGCCGAGGAGCGCGACGAGGAGCACGAGCGCCGCCGTCATCAGGGCGACGCCGGCGATCCGGATCCGCGCGCTCTCGCGGCCCGCCGCCGCGGCGTTCCGCGCGACGTCGCGCCGCGCGTCGCGGATGGCCGCGTCGATGTGGGGCACGAAGCCGCGCTCGTACTCGGCCTCGGGGCGCTCCACGAACCGCCGGTTGGCGGCGAGCCGCTCCCCGCCGCTCGCCATGCGGGACACCTCGCCCACGTCCCCGGCGATCGTCGCGAGGCTCGCGCGCATCTTTCGCAGGCGCTCGTCGTTCTCACGCGCCTCGCCCGGCTCCTCGCGGAGGTGCGGGTGCTCGACCCACGCCCGCTCGAGCGCCTCCACCGCGGCGAGGTCCCGCGCGACGACCTCGGTCAGGTAGCGGAGCTCCTCGGTGTCGCCGCCGCCGAGGGAGATCTCCGCCGCCTCCCGCATGTAGCGGCCGGCGTGGTTGGCGAGCGTGATGTGGCGGGTGAGCTGCTCGTACGACAGCTCGGAGCGCCGCTGGAGCAGCGAGAGCCGGTCGGACGTCACGTAGAGCGCGCCCGAGGCGAGCAGGACGACCGCCGCGGCCACGGCGAAGACCAGCGCGAGGGTAGCGCGGATGCTCATCGCGGCGCCTCCGGCGCGGCCTCTGTCACGGCGGCGGCTCCGCGGGGCCGGCGGCGGGCGGCGGCCCGGGCGTGGCCGCGAGGGGCAGCTCGATGCAGGCCCGCGTGCCGCGGGGCGCGGCGTCGGCGATGGTGAGCGCGCCGTAGTAGCGGCGCGCCACGCGCCCGGCGATGTTGAGCCCGAGGCCGAGGCGGCCGGGCTTGGTGGTGTAGAACGGGCGCGCGATCGCCTCGCGCTCCGCCTCGGGCACGCCGGCCCCGGCGTCGCTGACCTCGATGCGGTAGCGCGCGCCGACCACGCGCCCGCGCAGCGTGACCACCCCGCCGCCGGGCATCGACTCCGCCGCGTTCTCCACGAGGCACCGCACCGCCACGGACAGCTCGGCCGGATCGAGCTCGACCACGCCGTCCACCGCGTCGAGATCCACGCGGACCCCCGGCTCGGCGATGCGCGCGCACGCCGCGGCCAGGCGGACGCACTCGAGGGCGCTCGCGCTCACCGGCTTGCGCCGGAGGCGCGGCCTCGCGTCGGTGACGCCGTCGACGAGCGCGCTCGCCGCGATCACCTCCTCGTCGATGACGTGGAGGAACTGCTCGACCCGCGGATCGCCCTGGAAGGCCTGCTCCCGGGCGATCTTGCGCTTGAGGAAGAACGCCGCGTTGCGGATCGTCCCGAAGCAATTGCGCAGATCGTGGCGCATCGCCGCGACGATCTCCTCGGCCGTCGCGATCTGCTCCGCCGCGCCGAGCGGATCTCGGCGCATCATCGCGGGGCGCCACCTCCGCCGGCCCTCTCGGCGCCGTGCACGCCGCGGCGGGCGGTCACTTGAGGGTTCGGGCCGGGAGCCCGGCGTCCACGAGCCGCGCCCCGCCGAGCGAGATCGACGTGCGGGAGGACGGGGGCGGGTACGAGCTCACCCTGGCGCGCCGCGAGGACGCCGGCGCGCCCGCGAGCGCGAGCGCGTCGACCGACCGCCTCGTGCTGGCGAGGCGCGCGAGCTCCAGGACGATCCGGGTGGTCCGGGCGGGGTCGAACGGCTTGAGGATGACGTAGTGACGGCCGCCCTCGCTGGAGCGGATGAACTCCTCGGCGCCGGTGATCAGCAGGCAGCTCGTGTAGAGCGGCAGGGCGGCGACCCGCTTGAGGAGCTCTTCGCCGTTCATCCCCGGCATCTTGTAATCGGAGCAGACCACGTGGAACTGGCCTGTGTGCAGCAGCTCGAGCGCCCGCTGGGCGGACACGCAGGTCGTGACGTCGACGTCATCGGCGAGGATCGCCGCGATGCTGTCCAGCATCCTCTGCTCGTCGTCGACGACGAGCACGCGCAGCCGCTCCTGGGCATTCAGGCTCACGATACTCCTCTTGTGTGCTCGTACGGGGATGGAACGCCGGCCTGGCGAGCGATCACGGGAGCCCTCGCGTCATGTCCCGCATGCCGCTCGGATCGCTCGCCAGAGCGAGGTCTCACGGCGCAACCGCGCCGCGGCCTCGCGCCCTCGTGCCGGTGCATCCCATCTCGGAGCAGCGGCGTGGGCAGATTAGGAATCTACACCACCGACCCTACTCGGTAAAGGGATTCCTGAGCTCGCGCGCGATCGTCATCGCGTGGGCACCGTCGTGTGGGTGCCTCGTCGCGCCGGTCGCGCGTGTCGCTCCGGGCTGCTCCGGGTCGCTCGTGCTGACTGGCTCGTTCACCGTTTTGAAACACTCGATTCACGTGAACGATAAGCGCGTCTGTAGGCGGCGCCCATGGATTGCACATCTGCAAGGAGCGCGTGATTTCAACTCTGCTCTGCGAAACAGGTCTACGTTGCAGTTCCGAAAAGAACTGCCTCGACTTGGCTCGGCTGTCCTCGGTCGCCGTCCGTCGCGTTCGGCTGCCTTCGGGCGCGGATCCTCCGGGACGATCGGCCCGAGGGTCGAGGTGCTCGCCCGGCTCGGGCGCTACGGGGACACCGAGCGCGGGCGTTACTTCCGCGCTCACATCGGCATCGATATCCCGCTCGCCGGGTCGGTCGCCGACACCGGCGACATCGCGCTCACCGAGCTGCACGCCCTGTTCCAGACCGCGATCGTCTATCTCGCCCTGCTCGTCGTCGTGCGGCTGCTCGGCAAGCGGAGGTCCGGGCAGATCACGGGCAGTGCGGTACTTTGGCCGAAGCGCGGGACTTCGGGAACCGCCAAGGCGCCATGGACGCCGAGAAATTCCAACAATTTGACGCCTTGCGTCCTTGGCGGTTCGATCCTCCGCGGAGCGCGCCAGCCCCCCGCCGTCTCGAGCGGCGCTCCTGGCTGACAGCGGAGTGACCGCCGCGATCCGGTCTGGTAGGGTGTCGGCCGTCCATGCCTCCGGCCATCGACAAGCGCGCGTTGCTCGCGGCCCTCAAGGACCAGCTCGCCCGCGAGCTCGAGCGCTCGACCGAGCGGGCGCGCGACGCCGCGAGCGCGGCGACCCACGAGGAGAACCGCGCCGAGGGCGACAAGGACATGCGCGCCACCGAGGCGTCGTACGTGGCGCGGGGCCACAGCGAGCGCGTGCATCAGCTCGAGCAGGCGCTCGCGAAGCTCGGCGCCTGCGCGGCGCGCGACTTCGGCCCCGGCGCCCGCATCGAGAGCTCGGCGCTCGTCGAGCTGGAGAGCGGGAAGCGGCGCGCGCTCTATTTCCTGCTGCCGGCCGGCGGCGGCGAGCGCATGCAGTTCGAGGGGGTCGAGGTGCAGACCCTCGCCACGACGAGCCCGCTCGGCGCGTCCCTGCTGGGCCTGTCGGAGGGCGACGAGGCCGAGGTCTCCACGCCCCAAGGGACGCGCATCTACCTGATCACCAGCGTGCGGTGAGGCCGGGCCGCGCGGGTCCGCGCCGGCGGGCTGCCGGGCCCGCCTCCAAAAAAAGCGGACCTCCGTAGGGAGCCCCTGCCCGGCGGCGTCCCAGGGACGAACGACCCGCTCGGCACGATGCGGGCGACCCAGGAGAAGAGTCCATGATGCAGTCTCGTTGGTGGAGGCTTGGTGGGATCTTGCCGCTCGTCGGCGCGCTCGTCGGTGCGGCCGGTTGCACCGCGGAGACGGGCCAGAGCGACACGTCGCCGAGCGAGGAGGCCGCCGAGGCGGCGCTCGCCCAGGGGCCGTCGAGGGGCGGGCGCCCCGGCGAGGCCGCCGGCCATCGCAAGGGCTTCGGCGGGCACCGCGGCGGCCCGGAGCGCCTCCTGCGCGCCGCCCTCCACGAGCTCGACCTGTCGGACGCGCAGAAGGCGACGATCGAGGGCGCCCTCGAGGGCCTGCGCGAGGGCGCGCCGGCGCGCCCGAGGGACGGGGCCGCCTTCGCGGCGCTCGCCGAGGGCGTGCGCGCGGGCAAGATCGATCGGGCGGCGCTCGCGGCGAAGCTGCCCGACGCCGGCCGCGCGGACGAGGAGCGCCGCGCGCGCGTCGCCGGGGCGCTGAGCACGCTGCACGCCACGCTCACGAAGGAGCAGCGCCGGCAGCTCGTCGACGCGATCGCCGCGAAGATGGACGAGCACGGCGCGATGGGCGCGCGCGGCGAGCGGGGCGGCCGGCACCACCGCGGCCCGGACGGCGAGCGCGGCGGATTGGGCGGCCCGGGCATGAAGGGCGGCCCGGGCACGAAGGGCGGCCCGCTGGGCCACCTCCTCCGCGGGCTCGACCTCCGCGACGATCAGCGCGCGCAGATCGACAGGGCCCTCGAGGGCATGCGGCCGAGCGACGCCGGCAGGAGCGCGCGGCCCGCGGATCACGAGGCGAAGCGCGCCGAGATGCGCGCGCGGCTCGAGGCGTTCGCCGCCGATCGCTTCGACGCGAGCGCGCTCCTTTCGGCCGCCGACGCGAAGGTGGGCCCGCGGGCGCACCTCGACCGCATGGTCGACGCGCTGGCCGCGATCGTCCCGGTCCTCGACGAGGCGCAGCGCAACGCGCTCGCCGACCGCCTCGAGCAGGGGCCGGCCGCGGGCAGGCCCGAGCGCGGCCCGTTCCGCGGCGAACGCGGCCAGCGCGGCGAGCGCGGCGGGAAACGCGACCTCGAGCGCCGCTGAGCGCCGGTCCCGATGGCGCGCGCGGTGCGATGGGCGCAGAATCGCGGGGGCACGTGATCGTCGACCTGAGGCTCGTCGCAGCGCGCGTCGCCGGGGGCGACGACGCGGCCTTCCGGCAGATCGTCGAGCACACGCGCGCGCCGATGTACCGCCTCGCCGCGCGCCTCGTCGGCGACCTCGCCGAGGCCGAGGACGCCTTGCAGGAGGCGTTCGTCGACGCCTACCGCGCCCTGCGCGAAGGGCGCTACGACGGGAGATCGAAGGTGGAGACCTGGCTGTACCGCATCGTGACGAACGCCTGCCTCGACGCCCTCCGGCGCCGCCGCGACACCCCGCGCGAGGCGCGCGAGGCGACCGAGCCGCGCTTCGACGGCCTCGTGTCCGCCGAGGCGCGCGTCGCGCTCCGCGAGCTCGACGCCCTGCTCGCCGCGCTGCCGCCGCAGGAGCGCGCCGCGCTCGTCCTCGTCGCCGTCGAGGGGCTGCCCGCGAAGGAGGCGGCGGCCGCGCTCGGTTGCTCCGAGGGCGCCGTCGAGCAACGGTTGGTGCGCGCCCGCGCGGCGCTCCGCGCGCGACGGACCGAGGAGGAGGCGCCGCATGTCTGACCGCGACGACGACCGGACCGAGCTCGATCGCGAGCTCGCGCGCCTCGCGGCCGCGACCGCTCGCCTCGACGCCGACGACCGCTTCACCGAGGCCGTGCTGCGCGCGGCCGCGGCGGCCGACGACCCGCTGGCCCGCATCGCGGCCGCGACCGCCGATCTCGCGCCGGACGCCGCCTTCGCCGAGGCCGTCGTCCGCGCCGCGACGGCCGCGCCCCGGCCCGCGCGGCCCGCGATGGCCGACGGCATCGTCCGCTCCGGTCGCGCCGCCATCGTCGTCACCGCCCTCGCGGCGGCCGCGAGCGTCCTCTTCTTCCTGCAGACGCAGCGCGACGTCGACAGCGCGATCATGGCCTCCGTGGAGGCCATCGAGGCGATCGAATGACTCCTTCCTCCTCCGCGCCGCCGCCCTCCGCGCCGCCGCCCTCCACGCCGCCGCCCCCCGCGCCGCCGCCCCCCGCGCCGCCGCCCCCCGCCCCTGCGCGCTGGAAGCCCCTGGCCGTGCTCGCCGCCGTCTTCCTCTTCGGCGGCGTCGCCGGCGCGGCGCTCGGCCGCGGCATGGCCCTGCGCGACCTCGAGGCCACGTTCCGGGGTCCTCCGGCCGAGGCGCGCGCGCAGTTCCGCCTCCGGGCGATGCGCCGCCACCTCGACCTCACGGACCGCCAGGTGCGCGAGCTCCGCGCCACCCTGGCCGACGCCGAGACCGAGCGGGACCGGCTCCTCTCCGAGTGCCGCCCCGGGCTCGACGCCCTCCGCGACCGCACCGACGCCCGCGTGAAGAGCGTGCTCACGCCCGACCAGCTCACGCGCTACGAGGAGTTCGAGGCGGAGCGGCGGCGGCGTCCCGGCCCGCCGCCGCACGGGCCGGGGCACCGCGGCCGCGGCCCGGGCGGCCGCGGCGATTGAGGGCTGCCGATCAGAGGAGATCCTCCTCCTGCAGGGCGCAGTTGACCCCGAACGCCGCGTCGGCGCCCTCGGCGGCGGCCATGATGGCGAGCAGCACGTCCTTCGACGCGTCCCCGGCGACGAAGACGCCTTCGCAGGTCGTCTCCTCGTGCTTGGCCGCCGTCTCCACGCCGCGCTCGTCGGTGACCTTGCAGCGGAGCTTCCTGGCCAGATCCGACCCCTGCTCCTGCTTCGTCTTCAGGAAGAGGGAGCGCCGCTCCACGGCGCTGCCGTCCTCGAGCACGATGCGCTCGAGCACCCCGTCCCTGCCCTCGAGCCGGGCGATCCGCTCCTCGCGCAGGCCGATCCCGTGCCGCGCGAGCCGCGCCGCGTCGGACCTGGACAGCGACGCTGGACCATCCGTGAACAGGATCACATCATCGCTCCACGTCTTCATGTTCAGGGCCAGCGCGACCCCCGTACAGCCCTGTCCATAGACGCCTATCGGCTGCTCGCGCGCTTCCCAGCCATCGCAGTAGGGGCAGTGGTGCACGCTCGTTCCGTACATGGCGGCAAGGCCCGGGAGATCCGGCAGCCGGTCGACGAGCCCCGTGGCGAGCAGCAGCTTGCGGGAGCGCAGGCGCTCGCCGCCCTCCAGCGTCACCTCGAACCGCTTCGCGTCGCGGCGGACGTCGGCGACGGCCACGTCCCGGATCTCGACGCCGTAGGGCTCGAGCTGCGCGCGCCCCAGCCGCCTGAGCTCGGGCGGCGCGATGCCGTCGCGCGACAGGAAGCCGTGCATCGCGACCGCGGCGTCGTTTCGGTACCGCCCCGAGTCGCACACGAGGACGCGCCTCCGGCACCGGCCCAGGATGAGCGCCGCGCTGAGGCCGGCCGGCCCTCCGCCGACGATGATCACGTCATATCCCTGGGTCTCTCCGGTGCTCGCCGACATGGCTCGGCGGCCGCCGAGCAACGAGCGCGCCGACGCCCCGTCGCGCTCGCTGCGCCCGCGAGCCGCACGAGGTGAGCTGGGCTCGAGGCGCCCGGCGCGCGTCCTCGCGACCGATCCCTGCGCCCCATCGTCTCCCGTCCCGCCCTCCCGTCGGAATCTTGCCCTCGCGCGCCGCTGCCGACCCGGTCAGGCGCGCGCACGCGGTCGCACAGCGCATGTCAGCGGCACACAAGCCGCTCGCCCTCGTTCTGTCAGGCCTTCATTCATTGTGAGGTTTCGATCATCAATCGCCCTTCGTTCGATTCGATACGAAGCGCGATGAGCGGCGGCGCTCGGCGCGACGAACAGCCGTGCGCTCGCCCTCCACGCTCCGGACAGAGCAGACTCGCGATCATCGATTCAACAATTTTACACAGATGCTCTCTTGAGCACTGGACGCCGATGGCTATTCACCGGTAGAAAGAATTCGACCTTCGACGAGACCGCGAAGGGACGAACCCGGGGGGGGACGACTATGTACCGGATCAGCACCGCTGATTTCGCAGCGCTGGCGCTCGTGTTTCTCGTGTCCTGCGTCACGGACCAGGGAGAGGAGGAGGGGCCCGTAGGAATTGCCCCTAATGCGCTTGAGTACCTCAATGCGCTCAACCCCAACGCGCTCAACCCCAATGCGCTCAACCCCAATGCGCTCAACCCCAACGCGTTGAGCCTCAACGCACTCAGCCCCGGCGCGCTCAGCCCAGCGGCCCTGAGCGCGATCCAGGATCCGGGCGCAGCGGGCGACCTGTCGCGCCAGCTCCTCAGCTATGTGGTCGGTTGTGCGCTCACCCCCGCGCAGTCGTTCCGCTTCTCGTGGACCGACGGCGCGGGCACGGTTCGTCATGAGGTGTACTGGGGGCTCATCGGCCTCGTGCCGAGCTGGATCGACAAGCCGCTCGGCCAGACCGACCAGCAGTGGATCTCGGCGTGCCTCGCGTCGCGGACGAACTGGTACGGCCTCTCCGTGACGATCTCCTCGAGGGCCAGCCACCCGGCCATCGACAAGACGGACTCCCCCGAGCTCGCGAGCTACACGCGCATGGAGGGCGCGTTCTGGGGCAATCTCTTCGCCCCCACGCCGTACCTGAATGCTTGCTACAACGCGGCCAACCGTGACCACGCGCGGTCGCTGGCCCGAGAGTGCGCTGCCGGTCACCTCGACGCCAGCGGAGCCGCGCAGCCATGCGGGATGATCAGCATCCGCGGGACGTGCGACAGCTACTGCCAGCAGCTCAACCTGCGCGGGATGTACTACCCGAGCTGCGTCAACCATCTCACCGGCAGCCCGGACTCGACCACGCGGGTGATCACCGTCTTCCTGCCTTAGAGCGCCTCAAGGCCCCCCGTCGACAGAGCGGCTCGCGCCCTCGATCACCGCCTACTTCCCCTGGCCCCCGGACCCCGGCGGCACCAGCGCCAGCACCCGGGCCGGCGCGCCGCTGCCGCGCGCGAGCGGGAGCGGCGCGACCACCACGACCGCCCCCGCCTCGGGGAGCTGCTCCAGGTTGGCGAGGTTCTCGATGTGGTAGCCGCCCGCGCCGAGGAAGGCCTTGTGCTGCTCGAACGTCTGGCTCGGCCCCGGATCGGTCGACAGCGTGTCGATACCCACGCACCGCACGCCGCGCTCGCGCAGGTAGCGGCTCGCCTCCACGGAGACCCCGGGAAAGTGCATCACGCCCTTCGCGTCCTGGTTCAGGTACTTCACCGGATCGGACCAGCGCGCCCCCCACCCGGTCCGGATCAGCACGATGTGCTTCGCGCCGAGCGCCCCGTGCTGCGCCTCCCAGCCCCGGAGATCGTCCACGGTGACCTGATGGTCGGGGCTCGCCGCGACCTTCGCCGTCACGTCCACGACCGCCGCCGGCCCGACGAGCTGCTCCGGCGCGATCTGCTCGACGGTCGGCGACCCGGCCTTGAAGTGCGCCGGCGCGTCCACGTGCGTGCCCGCGTGCTCGTCCATCGAGAACCGGCTGGAGTAGTACGCGTCCTTCTCGACGGTGCTGAGCGTCTCCGACGCATAGGGCTTGTTGCCGGGGAACAGCGGCATCTGCGGCGTGATCGGGTGCGTCAGGTCGACCACCCGCGCCGTGGCGATGTCGAGCGCCGCGGGCGCGGCCTGCGCCGCGGGCGACGGCGCCGCCCCGCCCGCGTGCGCCGCGGGCGGCGGCGCCGCGGCGGGCGGCGACCCCGCGGCCGACGCGCACGCCGACAGGGCGAGCGCCGCGGGGCCCAGGGCGTACGCCGCCGCCCCCCTGGCACCCGCTTGAAGGAAGCCGACCACGCCCGTTCCGTGCGCCTTGTGCATGGCGCGCATGTCACCACGAGCCAGCTCCCGCCACAAGGCGCGCCGGCGCGCCCTCGCCCGGCTCAGACCTCGTGCAGCTTCACCCGGCGTCGCAGGTGATTGAGCAGATCGATGCGGGTGACGAGCCCGACGAACTCGTCGCCGTCGGTCACGATCGGCACGAGCCCCGCGTCGAACATCGGGAGGAGATCCCGAATCGGCGTCCGCACGTCGACCGTCCGGAGCCGCGTCGTCATCGCCGTCTCCACCGGCTGCCGGAAGCGCGAGACGTCGTCGACGGCCGCGAGGAGGAGGTCCGACTCGTCCACCAGGCCGACGATCTTGCCGTCCTCCAGGACCGGGAGCTGCGACACGTCGTAGAGCTTCATCCGCGCATAGGCGACCAGGAGCGCGTCCGTCCGCTGCACCGTGACCACGGCCCTGTCGGCGTGGCGGCGCGTGATCACGTCGCGCAGGTCGCCTGTGGGCTCACGGTCCGTGAAGCCCTGATCGGCCATCCAGAAATCGTTGTACATCTTCGACAGGTACTTATTGCCGCTGTCGCACACGAGCGAGCAGACGCGCTTGGGCGACGACTGCTCGCGGCAGTAGCGCAGCGCGGCCGCGAGGAGCGTCCCCGACGACGAGCCGGCGAGGATGCCCGTTTTGGAGAGGAGCAGCCGGGCCGTCTCCAGGCTCTCCCGGTCGGAGATGGTGTACGCGTGCTTGACCCGGGAGAGGTCGAGGATCGGGGGGAGGAAGTCCTCGCCGATGCCCTCGACGAGCCAGGAGCCCGCCTTGCCGAGGTTGCCGGTCTTGACGTAGCCCGCGAGCACCGAGCCCTCCGGGTCGGCGAGCACCATCTCGCAGCGCGGCTGCGCCGCCGCGAAGTAGCGCGAGAGCCCGGTCATGGTGCCGCCGGAGCCGACGCCGCACACCATCGCGTCGATCCGGCGATCGAGCTGCGCGTCGATCTCCGGGCCGGTCCCGGTCTCGTGCGCGAGCGCGTTGGCGGGGTTCTCGAACTGGTTCACGTAGAACGCGCCCTCCTCGCGCGCGATGCGGGCCGCGAGGTCCTGGTAATAGCTCGGGTGGCCCTTCTCGACGTCGGAGCGCGTCATCACCACCTGCGCGCCGAGCGCCTTCAGGTGAAAGACCTTCTCCTGGCTCATCTTGTCGGGGATGACGAGCGTCAGCCGGTAGCCCTTCCGCGCCGCGACGAGCGCGAGGCCGAGGCCCGTGTTGCCCGCCGTCGCCTCGACGACGTGCCGCCGATCGCCGCCGAGCTGCCCGGCGCGCTCGGCCGCCTCGATCATCGACAGGCCGATGCGATCCTTGATGCTGCCGCCGGGGTTCTGGCTCTCCATCTTGAGAAAGAGCTCGCACGGGCCGGTGTCGAGCTGAGTGACCTGGATCATCGGGGTGCGGCCGATGAGAGAGACGATGTTCTCGGCGGGCGGTGGGATCGGCATCGGCGTCATGACCGATCAACGGTCACACGGCGCGCACCGTCTGTCGAGGCGCTCGGCGCGCAGGTGGCGATGACGCGCGCGTCAACGCGGGCAGCCTGGGAAAACGGACAAAGGTCCGCTATGATGGATTGTCCCTGACGGCGCGCGCGTCAGGCGGCGGGCCGCACGGCCTTCTTGAACGCGGCCGGGCCGAGCGCGTTCAGCACCTCGCCCCGGCGGAGGCCGCCTCGCCGCGCGGTCCCCACGCCGAAGCGCAGGTTGTGGAGCGCGTTCGTCGAGTGGGCGTCCGTCGAGATCACGAAGCGGATACCGCGCTTGCGCGCCTCCTTGATCCAGCGAGGCTCCATGTCGAGGCGATACGGGTCTCCGTTCACCTCGACGGCGGCCCTCGACCCGGCCACGGCGTCGAGCACCTCCTCGACGTGGCACGCGAACGGCTCGCGCCGCTGGATGAGCCGGCCGAGCGCGTGCCCCCAGATCTTGAAGACCGGCTGCTTCATCGCGCTCACCAGCCTGCGCGTCATCTGGTCCGCGTCCATCTTCATGCGCGAGTGGATGCTCGCGATGATCACGTCGAACTGCTCGAGGATCGCGTCCGGATAATCGAGCTTGCCCGACTCCAGGATATCGGACTCGGTGCCCCGGAGGAGCTTCACGCGCACGCGCTCCTGCACGCGGGCGATCTCGTCCCATTGCTGCTTGAGCCGGTCGAGGCCGACGCCGCCCGCGTAGTGGGCGGCGGGCGAGTGATCGGTGATGGTGAGGTATTTCATCCCCATCGCCTCGGCCTCCAGGGCCATCTCCTCGACCGTGTTCTTGCCGTCGGAGTACACCGTGTGGCAGTGCACCATCCCCTGGATATCGCCCTCCTCGATGAGCGCGTCGTCGCGGCCGTCGCGCGCGGCGGCAGCGACGATGTCCTCGGCGCCCTCGCGGAGCTCGGGCGCGATGTACGGGAGGCCGAGGTGCCGGTAGAGATCTTCCTCGGTCTCGGCGGAGAGCCGTTTGTTGCCCCGGAGGAGGCCTCGCTCGTCGAGGGTGAGCCCGAGCTCGCGCGCGAGCGCGCCGAGCGCCGCGAGGTACGCGGGCGCGCCGGTCCTGTGGTGGCGCGCGGCGGCGTAGTACCGGGGCGGCACGCAGAGGAGCTCGCCCCGGAGGCCGCCCGAGAACCTCACCGTGCACCGCGCGTCGTCGCGCGCCTCGACCTCGGCGACGCGCGGGAACCGCGCGAACCAGTCGACCACCTGCGCGGCGTCGTCGGTCGCGGCCACGACGTCGACGTCGGCCACCGTCTCTTCCCAGCGCCGGATCGCCCCCGCGAGGTCGGCCTGCTCGGTGGCCTCGCACCCGCGCACGTGGGCGAGGAGCGGCTCGGCGAGCTCGAGGGCGTCCACGAGGAGGATGCGCTCGTCGCGCGTCTCGTAGCGGTAGATCCCCTCGAGCAGGCTCGCCTCGGTCTTCGCGCCGAAGCCCTTCACGGCGCGGACCTTCCCGGTGAGACAGGCCCTCTTGAGCTCCTCCACGCTGCCGACGCCGAGCGCGTCGTGGAGCGCCTGGATCCGCTTGAGGCTCATCCCCGGCACCTGGGAGAGCTCGAGGACGCCGGGGGGCAGCTCGGCGCGGAGCTTCTCGAGCTGCTCGGAGCGCCCGGTCTTGTAGAGCTCGGCAATCTGGCCTGCGAGCGCCGCGCCGATGCCCCTGAGCTCGGTCAGGCGCTCGTGCTGGATGAGCTCGCCGAGGTCGTCCGAGAGCTCCTCCAGGGCCTCGGCGCCGGTCTCGTAGGCGCGCGCGCGGTAGGGGTTCTCTCCCTTGATCTGGAGGAGCATGGCCATCTCGCGGAGGGCCCGGGCGATGTCGAGCTTGTCGAGCATGGATGGCGGCAATTATAGCATTTGCAGGCCACGGGCCATGCCGCGCGGGCCGCGACGGCGAGGCAGTTTGCCACAGCGACACGCCAGGCGACGCGGGTACGTCGTCGACGCGGGAGCCTGCGGCTCCAGCGCAGCCGAGCATGGCGGCGGCCGCGGCCGTGAGCCCCGCCCGTTGCCCGCTCCTGTCATCGCTGGACTCCCGGAGCCGGCTCTTTGATCCCCACCGTGACACGAGCTACCGAGCACTCGGGCGGGCAATCCGGACCGTTGGGACGCTCGACGTCGTAGAACGGCGCCACGCGGGTATCCATGAGGACCGCCTGGTCACGCACCACGCGGAGAGCGACCACCTTCGGTCGCACGCCGTAGACCGTGACGCCCGCCAGGGAGCCGTTCCCCTGACGGATGCTGCACTCGGCCATGAACTCCTGCTGGCCGGGGCCGGGCAGGGATGCAGCGCAGCGCCGCGTCACGCCGTCCAGATCGATCATGAAATGATAGCGACCGGTCGCGACGAGCTCGGGCTCGAACTGGATTTCGAGGTGGTCGCCGCAAGCGGCCTCCGTGCACGCCTTGGTGCCTCCGGTCCGGCACGAAGCCAGCCCGATGAAGAGGATGGCGGCCGTGGCGCGACCGAGTCTGCGCGGCGTGGATGTCAACGACATGCGTGTCCTCCTGATGTTCTGAGCGCGGTGCGCAGCGACGCAGCCTCCCCGGAACGCTCATTTACCACCTCCGGTGAAGCCCTAGCCACTTCCCGCGACGTCCTCCACCACCTCCGGTGAAGCCCCAGCCACTTCTCGCGACGTCCTCCACCACCTCCGGCCGAGCCCGGCGCACTCGAGGAACCACCGCCGCTCGCTTCCCGCCCCTACTTGCACCCCAGCCGGCACACCATCGCCGCCGTGTAGGCGCACCCGTGGTCGCCCCAGATCGAGGAGCTCGGCCCCGTGCACCGGAACGCGCACCCGCGCCCGTCCGCGGTCGCCTCGGCCGTCAGCCGGTAGCCCTCCGCGTTGCAGCTCCCCGTCGATGACAGACAGCTCGACAGCTGCGGTTCGCACTGCTCCACCACGTACCCGGCCGGGCACGTCCAGTCGACGCTCGCCCGCCCGTAGTCCGGCGACCGCCCGGTCTCGGTCGCGATCGGCTCGTGCTTCGAGAAGGTCGGCATCCCCGTCGTGACCTGGAGCGGCACCACGACCGCGCGCTCGCGCGGGACCACCGGCGAGGCGGCGTCCTTGGGCTGCACGATGAACGTGTCGCGCCGCGTCTGCCGCTCGCAGCCGGCCGTCGCGCCCTCCGGCGCCCACGAGAACGTGAGCTCCGCGCTCCCGTGCGCGGGCACCTCGACCGTCCGCTCGCCGTGCGTCACCCGGATGTCGACCTGCGCGCGGTTCGTGAGGAGCGCCTGCGCCGTCCCGGTGGCGCCGTACGGCACCACGCCGAGATCGACCGGCTGCGGCGTGATCTCCGGCTCGGCGAGCGAGAAACGGCACACGTCCGCCACCGGGTAGATCGCGTACGCCAGCGGCACCGCCTTCTTCACCTCGAGGCGCAGCGCGCCGAACGCCTGCCCGCCGCCCTTCGCGCCCGCCACCGGCGCGCCCTCGACGCCCTCGATGGCCAGCTCCCCGACCGAGGTCATCGTGACGCGGCGGTCCCCCGCCTCGATCCGGGCCTTGAACAGGCCGATCGCGGTGCCGTGCGCCTCGCCCGCGGTCACGTCCGTCTCGTAGGCGACCATCGCGCCGCGCTTCACCGCCCCGATGAAGTGCGTCGCGCGACCGCAGGCGCAGCCGCCGCCCGGCGCCGGCACGACGCTCTCGGTCGGCTCGAAGAACTGCGGGTCCTCGTCCGCGACAAGCGCCATCGCGACCAGCCGCAGCCGGCGCTTGTCGAGCGTCCCGCCGGCGCTGAAGTACGCCGGCAAGTCGACGTCGGCCCCCACGAGGACCGCGTCGACGGCGATGCCCACGTAGCGGAAGTCGATCGCGCGCTCGCCAGGCGCGGGCCCGCCCGGCGCCGCCGCGGAGGCCGTCGCGCCCGGCGCCGCCGTCGCGCCCGCGACCGCCGGCGCCGCCGCCTTCGGCTGGGCGCAGGCGACGCCGACCGGCGAGAACGCCCCCGCCGCGCTCCGCGACAGCCCGCGGCCCGGCACCATCGCGCTCGAGGTGTCGAGCAGGTAGTCGTGCCGCACGTCGCTGAACGCCCGCGCGGCCTCGAGCAGCGCCCCCGCCTGCGAGCAGCCGCCGCCCTTGCAGGCCGGCAGGACCGCCGCGCCAGGCCGGCGCGACGGCGGCGCCGGCACCTCCGGCGGCCCGGGGCAGCCGAGCGCCGAGGCCAGCGCCCCCAGGAGGAGCGCGCCCGCGCGCGCCGGCGCGGCGCGCCCCGGGCGAGCCCGGCCCGCGCCGCTCACGGCCATGCGATCGTCATCCACCGGACGCGCCCCGAGCCGCTCACCGCGTCGTCCGCAAAGAACAGCGACGCGCCGGACCGCCCCGCGAGCGCCGGCGACACGTCCCGCGACGCGCTGCCCGTCAGCCACGCCAGCGGCTTCAGGGGCGGCGCCGCCGCCTCGCCGGGCGCCAGCGTGAAGGCGCTCAGCGCCACCGAGTCCCCCGGCGCCGACGCGAGCACGCCGCGGCAGGCCTTGTCGCACGCGAGCGCGATCGACGACACCGAGGCGCCGTCCGGAGCGTCGATCGTCACCGGCGGGCCCTGCATCGCGCCGCGCACACCGCGCCGTGGCGGTCGCAGCGGACCAGGATGCCGCTGCGGCCGGGGACCTCTGGAACGCGATCGTCGGGGCCGGGAGCGAGCCGCTCGCGGGCTCCTTCGCCGAGGCGGTGCAGGACACCGCGCCGGTGGAGCACGCCGCGCTGCTCGCGTCCGACGACGTGGCGGCGGCGTACGCCTTCGAACGGCTGTGGGCCTGCCTCCCTGCCCTGCCCCCCAGGGCATCGCCCTTCGAACTGCGCGGCGTCGCCCGGGAGAGGTGGGCAGCTTTCGATGCGCAGGCCCGGCGCACCGAGCACCTGGCCGGGGGGTTTGGCTGGGACGTCAGCGCGGCGTGGACCCACGCGCGCGATGTCGAGCTCGCCCACGGGGACCTCCACCAAGTCGAGCGCATTGCACGCCTCGCTGGCCGCATGTCCGCCGCCAGCCGCCGCGCCCCCGCCAGCCGCCGCGCCCCCGCCGGCCGCCGCGCCGTCGCCTGCAGGCTCGTCGACCCAGCCGACGAGGACCCCGCCCTCGTGCGGCGCGAGCACCGGGCTGCGCGAGTGCTCGGGCGACGCGTGGAGCCGCGCCTCGTCGCCGATCCGCTGCAGCGTCTTCGCGTCGAGCCGCGCGAAGAAGACGTCGCCGGTCGCCTCGCCGCCCGCCGCGCCGGCCGCGGCCGCGTCGCCCGCCGGCCGCGCGTCCGACCAGACGAGCCACGCCTCCTGGCCGCGCACCGCGATCTGCACCTCGGCCGCGTCGAGCGGCGCGTTCGTGATGCGCCGGTCCGGCGCCGTCCGGTTCAGCGCGCGGTCCACCCGCGCCGCGTACACCTCGGCGTTGCCGTCGCGCGTGTCGACCCACGCGACGATGAAGCCGCCCGCGCCGTCGTAGGCGATCGCCACGTCGGACGCCTCGCTCGCGGCGCCGCCCTGCTTCTTCCGCGGGGCCGTGGTGAGCTTCTTCTGCGCGAGCTTCGCGCCGGTCGCGTCGACCTTGGTCACGTAGACCTGCGTCTCGCCACGCTCGCGCGCGACCCACGCGACCACGCTCTCGCCCTGCGCCGCGCCGCCCTTGCCCTTCGGATCGGGCGGCGCCGGCGGCGCCGTCGCGATGGCGACGCCGCCGAGCGACGACGCCTTCTGCGAGAGGACATTCAGCTTGCCGAGGCCGCCGGGCGACGCGGCGCGCACCGCCAGCGTCGCCGACAGGTCCTGCCCGCGAGGCGCGCCGTCCGACGCCCCCTCCACGAAGTACGTGACCCACGCCGCGAGCGCCGCGCCGCCGTCGAGCTCGGCGGCCGCGACCTTGGCGAGCGGGTCGCCCTCGGCGAGCGCGCGCACCGCGGTCGCGCGCGGCGGCGGATCCCGGTCCTCCCGGAACGCCGGCGCGCGCCACGCGCTCTCCCGCACCGGCAGCGACACGAGCGCGAGCGGCGCCCGCGCGCCCGCCGCGCCCGCCGCGCCCGCCGCCCTGGCGGCGCCGCCCTGCTGCGCGCCGCCCTGCTGCGCGCCGGCCCCGGCCGCCGCGCTCGCCAGCGTCGCGCACGCGCCCTTGTGGCAGCTCAGCCCGCGGACGAGGTACGGCACGCCGCCCGTCGCCGCGAACGGCGCGGCGCGCACCGGCTCCGCCGCCCGCACCGAGAGGTCCGGGCCGAAGCGCACGAACGTCGGCCAGATCGGCGGCGCGGCCGCCGCGTCGCGGGCGGCCTTGAGCGTCGCCGGCGCGAGCGTCACCGCGGCGAAGCCGTCGCCGTCGGCCGTGAGGTCGGGCGGCCCGCTCGCGCTGAAGACGAGCGCCGCCCGCTCCGCGCCCAGCGCGCCGTCCGGTCCGACCGACGCCAGGTGGATGAGGCGCCCCGCCCCGCCGGTCTCCGCGCCGCCGTCGCCGCCGCGGGGGCGCAAGACGTCCTCCCACGCGAGCAGCGCCCGGCCGCCCGCCCCGGCGGGCGGCGCGACGAGCGACACGAGCGCCTGCTCGCCGGACGGCGGCGTCGCCTGCCGCGGCGCGACGACCACCTTGCCGCCGGGCTCGGCCGCCGCGAGGTACACGGCGCTGTCGATGTCCCGCTCGTCGGTCCAGGTGAGCAGGTAGCGCCCGCCGACCTCGGCGATCTCGAGATCGATCTGCGCGGTCGGCTCGGGGCTGACGGCCACCGGCGCCGAGACCTTCCCGGCCGCGTCGATCTCCAGGAGCGAGACGGAGCCGAGCTTCGCGGTCTCGGCGACGTCGTCCGCGTCCGTCTTGCGCGCGGCCTTGCCCTGGGCCCGGGGCGGCGGCGCGGCCGGCGGGAGCACGAGGGCGACCGCCGCGCCGCGCTCGGTGGCGACCGCGTTCCACCCGAGCACCTCGCGCGCGACCGACGCGGGCGCCGTCGGCTTGATCGCGGCGCCCTTGTCCTGCGCGAGGACGGTCATGACCACGTCGACGCTGTCCACGTCGCCTTGGGCCTCGCGCGGCATCTCCCACAGCACGAGCGCCCCCTTCGCGTTCGGGAGCACGTCGAGCCACGTGATCTCCTCGGCCGTCTGCGCGACCGGGCTCGCCGGGGCGACCGGCTTGCCGGCCGGGTCGAGCGCGAGCGCGCGCACCGCGCGGCTCCCCCCGATCTGCTCGATCCACGCGGCGATGTAGCCCTGCGGCCCGGCGCGGAGCGCGGCGACGGGCACGTCGGCGGCGGCCGGCCCGGCGTCGACGACGTCCCCCCGCGGCGCGCCGTCGGCGCCGAGGACGCGGGTCCTCCACCTGCCGCCCGCCGCGTAGAGCAGGAGCGCCTCGTCGCCGCGCCGGGCGAGGTAGGGCGTCGCGTCCTCGTCCTCGAGCTCCGCGACCACCTGGGCCGGCAGGAGCGGCGGCCCCTCCGGCGCCTTCGGCTGCGCGGGCGGCGTCTTGACGACGCGCGCCGGCCGCGCGGCCGGGGCCTGCGCGGCGCCGGAGCACCCGAGCAGCAGCGCGAGCGCGGCGCCGAGCAGCGCCGGCGCGCGGCGGCGGAGCGCGGCGCCGCGCAGGCGGCCTGCGTCGCGCTGCGGGCCGCGTCGAACCGAGGGGAGAGCACTGCGGACGAGCATGGCGGCGACCATGCCAGAAGCGTAGGGCCCCCGCTACAGGGCGCCGTCCGGAGCCTCGTCGTGGAGCTCGGCGCGCTAGCCCGCGCCCGGCCCCTGCTTGGTCGAACGGAAGGGCAAGACCGGACCGCTCGGGACGCGCGAGATAGGCGCCGTCCTGGTCTCCAGCGGTTCGAGATCTTCGAAGTCCTGCAATGCCGCGCCTTCCTCGCGCTCCGGCGGTGGCTCCGCGCGCGGCGGCGGTTCCCGCACATCTCGGCCGCCCTGTGCCGCGGACCGATCCGACTCCGCCGAGACCCGGTGGAGATCGGCCGACGGCTGCCCGGCCGCATCCAGGAGCGATCGCACGTGAGCCGCCTGGAGCCGCAGGCCGACACGCTGCAGAAGCTCCACGAGCGCGCTGGCCACCTGGGGAAAGGTGCTCGCGCAGCGAATCGGCGCATCCAGCGCGGCGCCCGCGTCGACCGCCTCTTGCCATGCGGCCACCGCGTCCTCCCGGCGACCGTCGAGGAGAGAGCACGTCCCTGCCATCCGAAGGGCCTCGATCTGGAGGAGGGGGATCCGTCCCCTCGTGGCCGCGCTCGCCGACGCGCGGTAAGCGACCGCGGCAGGCGCGTACCGCTTCGCCGTAAGGTACGCGCCGCCCGCGCCGAGCCAGGCTTGGCAGACGACCGGCCAGGCCTCTCTGCCCTCGGCGAGCTCTGCAGCCTTTCGATAGCCCTCGATGGCGAGATCCACCGCGTTCGCCGCGAGGCACGCCCCACCGAGGGCGATGAGCACCATCGACTCTTCGAGCGCGAGCCCCTCCGCCCTGCACAGCTCGCGCGCTCTTCGGTAGTCCTCCGCCGCGCCGAGGGGATCGCGCGACGCGGTCTTCTGGCCTGCGCCGAGCAGGAAGGCACGCAGCCGCGCCGCTGCGCCGACCGAGGGGAGCCTGCGCCCGGCCGCCGCCTCCAGCGCACGCTGCTGCTCCTCGGTAGGCAGCGGGGGGCCCTGGATCGCCGGACCTGCGCTGCTGGCCGCGCCGAGATGCTTGAGAAAGTCCACGAGCTCGTCGGCGTCGACGTGGAAGCGTGCGCCGTCCTCGCCGAGGACGCCGCTCAATGGCCCTCCAGGCGGGCTCCACACGGCGATCCGGACGCGCTTCGAGAAGCGCGTCCGCTGGAGCGCCGCGATGCTGTCCCGCCAGCCGGATCCGCACTCCACCCGGCCCGGCAAGAGCGCCAGGAGCACGCCGTCGAGGCGCTCTCCGAGCAACGTCGCCGCGCGCTCGAGCGCGAGCACGGCGCGCTCGAGCGGCAGGACCGCCTGCTCGCCAGCTCTCCTTCCATCGGGCGCGAAGATGGGCAGCCAGACCCCTTCTTCCTCCGCGCCCCGCCGGATGAGCTCGTAGCCCTCCGAGATCGCGCGCGCCAGGCCTTCGAAGTAAGCGCGCGGATCGAGGAACGGCTCCTCATGAAGGAACAACGGCCGCCGGTTCTCCGGGGCGAGCTCTTGGATCCTCAAGGTCTTGGCCACCTCGACGCGCTCGGACGGGCTCGCGACGACCGGCAAGAGCGGGCCGCGGCCGGAGCGCCAGAACGCCTCGGCCTCGGCGAGGAACGCCTTGGAGGCTCGGGTGATCGGGTCCATGCGGCCTCAGTTGATCTTGACCATGCCGCCCGTGACATCCACGGTGCCGCCGGCGATCTTGACGGCGCCGCCGGTGATCTCGACGCCGCTGCCGCTGATCTTGATGGCGCTGCCGCCGGCGCCGAGGACGATCTCGCCGCTCGCGGTCACGTGGACGCTCGCGCCCTGAAGCGCTGCCTCGGCCGCCGCGATGAGGCTCAGGTTGGCGCCGGCCTGAACGCCGGCGTTGGCGCCGGCCGAGGTCGCGATGTTTGCACCGGCGGTCTGCGTGATGTCCGCTGCCCCGCTCAGCTCGACCGCGCCCGAGATGGTGTGCGTCATCGTCCCGGATACGGTCACCGATCGGCTTCCAGAGACGGTCTCCTCGGCGTTCCCCGAGACCGTGACGGCCTTGTTGCCGGCGACGATCTGGTCCGCGTTGCCGCCCACCGACTCGCTCCGGTTGCCCGAGACGGAGATCGATCGATTTCCTCCGACGGAGAGAGCGTCGTTGGCGGCGATCGACGTGGTCTGGTTCTCTCCGACCGAGATGGTTTGATCGGCGCCGACCGAGACCGTCCGATCGGCGCCGACGCTCAGGCTCTGATTGGCGCCCACGCTGCTGCTCTGGTCGACGTTGATGGAGCTGGTCTGGCTGCCCTTGACGGAGACGGATTCATCTCCGTCGACGCTCTCGGTGTTGTTCCCCTTGACCGAGGTAGCGCGATCACCGCCTGTCGACTCCGTTCGGTTGACGCCGACGTCCGAGGTGCTGTCGTTGCTCACCTTCTCGGAGCGGTCGTGTCCCACGGTGCTGTTCCAGTCTTTTCCGGCGTGCATCTTGATCTGCTCCTTGCCCGCGGTGTCGTCGAAGCCGAGCTCGTTGTGCACGCCTGCGCCTGGGCTGGCGAACGACTTGAACATGCTCACGGTCGCAGCCCCGGAGGCCGGGGCCGGCGGGCGGTTCGCGCCGTTGTAGACGCGGCCCGTGACGAGGGGCCTGTCGGGATCGCCGTCGAGGTGATCCACGATCACCTCGACGCCGACGCGCGGGTGCCACACGCCGCCCTCGCCGACGCCGGCGAACACCTGGCTCACGCGGACCCAGCAGGAGCTCGGCTCCTTGGCGAGGCGCTCCTCGTCGAGGTCCCAGTGGAACCTGAGCCGCACGCACCCGATCTCGGCGCCGGGAGGCCCGCCGACATGGATCTCCGCCCCCTGGGACCGCGGATCGGCGGTGACGAACGCCGTCTGGGAGCCGACGATCCGCGGCTTTGGGGTCACGCGCGGCGGCCGGAAGCGGGACTCCGCGGGCGCGCCTCCCTTGCCGCGCCGGGCGCACTCGAACGAGCACGAGAAGGGCACGGATGACGGGGTCGCAGAGAGCGTGACCGTGCCCTGCTGCTCGCCGCGGACGTCGAGCTTGGTGACGAGGTACTCGCCGTCGTAGCGGGCCTTTTCGTGATCGAGCTGGAAGACGGAGCCCGCCGACAGCACCCTGGCGAGCCCGTCGCCCACCGCGTACTCGGCCTCGGTACGGTATCGATCGAGGCGCGCCTGGGCCAGGGGATCGCCCTGACTGGGGGCGTCGTGGGAGAAGCCGCCGGGGTAGCGGATCTCGAACAGATCCTCCTTGTCGCTCGTGGCTTCTGCGAGCAGGGCGAGCGCTGGTTTGCGCCAGTCGTAGTCCCTGAGGCGCACCTTTCTCTCGCGCAACCTCGCGCCGAGCTTCACGCTGGTCACCGCGCGGCCTGCGACGTGGCTGCCGAGCGGCTCGAACGGGTCGAGGCGCGCCTTGCCCTGGTCGGTGTCGGAGAGCACGAGCAGGCAGGCGCCCGCGCCGTTCTCGAAATGGTAGCTGATACCTTCCTCTTCGAGCAGGCGCGCCACGAAGGCGAGGTCGCTCTCGTTGTACTGGACGCAGTAGGGCCTGACGTGCGCGTCGTCGATGCGCGAGGGGTCGTCGATGCGCCAGGTGAACTTCTCCGCTGGAGGGGAGAAGCTCGAGACATCGCCGTCGTCCTCCTTCACCGCGGCGGCGTCCTCCAGCGTCAGGCTCGGGTCGCCCTGGAGGACGGCCTCGACGATGGCGCGCGTGGTCTTTTCGAGGAAGATGCGGCAGCGCGTCCGGTGGTTCGCTCGGACGAGCGACGGCGTGAGGAGCACGCGATAGAGCATGCCTTCGGGCACGGGGTGGAGCTCCTCGGCCTCGGCGAGGACGCCGTGGACGAGCTTGTAGGCCGGCCGTGTGAGGGTGGCGATGCGCAGGGTGGCGCGCGCGCCGATGAGGTCGTGCGGGTCGACCTCGGGGGCAGGGTCGCGGGCGAGGAGGGTGATGTCATAGCGGTAGAGGCTGGAGATCTGCTCGCGGCCCTGGAAGCTGACCACCTGGAGGTGCGCCCAGGGGCCGCCGGGCGCGTCGGCGCCCTCGAAGGCGAAGGTGAAGTCGGTGGTGGTCATGATGGATCACTCGACGGCTGGGCAATCAACTCAGAACGAGGATCGACATAGGCATCATCAATCTCCTCCGCGCGTGCTCCATGCAAGCGCCGTGAGTTGACCTTCGCATGATTCATTGATGCACCTGTGAGCCCCAAAGCAATGCCCTCCCAAAGGTGGTCAAGCCCATCATCCCCCCCGTTAACCACAAGACAACCCACCGCACCGACCGCTAGAACAGCTCAACCCGATCAATCATATCATCCACAAATACAGCGTTCACGCTTCCACCAACCACAAACGCTCGCTGGTCACCAAATGTAAGAGCAGGGTTAACGACACACCATACACAAAGAGAACTCATCGCGGCCTGAAAATTTACCAGACCACATTCCCAGAGAGCGTCCCATCCTTCGAATTCAACCCGAGGATGAATTGGCAACTCACGACTCCAGAGTGACACCACAATAAGCACCACACCAACAACACCGCAATGAATCTGGACATTTCCATATTTTAGAATCTCGATGGGCCGCTTTTGAATTGAAACGTCGTCAGGATCACCAAGACAATCCTTAACGCCCGCCAATGGCACCTTAGACGCCAAGCAACCGAACAATCCTCGCCCAAAAAAATCCGCAGCGACCACTCTCATGGTTACCCCTAGACAGCGCTACCAGTTCTCAAGGGCCTTCGCGAGGAAGGCGGTCTCAGCTGATTTTGCCGCAGCACCCATATCGACGAGATACCGAGTTGCTCCGCGAGCGGTATCGAGCAATTTTGCCCTAAATGACGCGTTATTAATCAGCTCCTCTTCGGCCTCACGAATCGCATCTCGTAGCGCAGCCGCGCTCTCACCACTGAAGACAGCACGGAACACAATGCCGCCGGCGTACGCAGGACGCACCGCCAGTTCGATCCCGTTTGAAGCGGTCAAATGAACTCCCTTAGATATATAGTCGTTCGCAATCGGGTGAACCCTGCACCTGAGTCCGAGAACGTCGGTCCATACGAGAGGATTGAGCGGGTAGCTATAAAGATGTGTCCCTCCCGCAAGCCCGACTAGATCTTGACTAATATACCTTCCACCCTCTGCATCATAATACCGAAACTGGTTATAATAGAGCCCCGTCTCCTCATCCTCGTACTGCCCCGGCCACCGCCACGGGCACCCCGTCCGCGCCACCTCCTCCCGCGCCACGCCGTACAGGTCCACCTGCGCCTTCCAGGCGATCTCCCCGCCCTCGTCGAACAGCGCAACCGGCGTCCCGAGATGATCCGTCACCACCCCGTACCGCCTGTCGCCCTCCACCTTGGCGATCGGCGCGAACGTCCCCGGCTCGAACTCCCACGTGACGAGCGCCTCCCCCTCCGTCACCTCGTGCACCAGGTCGTTGCCATCCCAGACGAACGTCGTCGTCCGCCCGTCGGACGTCTTCCGCACCCGCCGGCCGAGCGCATCGTAGCCGAACGTCACCCGCTGCCCGTCCGGCCGCACGACCTCACGGAGCTGCCCCGCGTGGTCCCATGCATACAGCCACCGCTTCCCGTCGGGCATCACCCTCTCGACGATCTGCCCGTCGTCGTCGTGCACGTAGCGCACGCCCCCCGCTGCTTCCAGCCGCCCGCCCCGGCCATACGTCCTGTCGCTTCGGTCCGGGCTCCTGTACACGTTCCCCACGGCATCCGGCGCCCGGTACTGCACCGACCCGTCCGGCCGCGCGGCCGCCACGAGGTACGACCGGGCGTCGTGCTCGAACCACGTCGGCCCGGCGTGCACATCGATGAGCGCCGCGATCTGATCGTGCGACCGCCACCGATACCCCGTGCCCATCAGCGGCTCGCCACCCCGCGCCGTCCGATGCACCCGGGGCCGCCCGGAGGCATCGCGCTCCCAGGAGCTCACCACCTCGCCCGGCAGCGCCCGCTCCACCTCGCCCCCCGCCGCGTCGCGCCTCAGCGTCGCCTGCCACGGCGCGCGCACCGGTCCGCCCCTGGCCAGCGACTCCGGCGTGAAATCCTTCCACCGCGGATCCCGCCCGAACACCAGCCCGAGCAGATCCCCATTGCCGTCGTACAGGGTATGAACGTGGTGTGGCCTCGCTACCGGGCGCTGCGCGAAGGACTGGAGCGGAGACGAGAGGTGAGCTGGAGCGGAGTGGCACGAGCGCGCGGCAGGAAGGCGTCGCGTCGTGGGGGCGTCGTCTGCCGCGCGCAGGCGGCGCGCGGGCGAGGCGCAGGGAGGTGGAGCGGAGCAGGGGGGGACGGAGCGCGCGGATTGCGCCTCGCCCGCTTGCCGCCCCGAGGGGGAGAGAAGAGCGCGGCCGTTGGGGAATCGAGGCGCCAGGAAGGCCCTCGGAGCGACCTGACGAGCCCGAGCTGAGAAGGAACTTGCAAAGGCGTCGTCCCATGCTGGCCTCCCTCGCACCGGGCATGGGACGGGGTGAGACGCTGTCTCAACCAAACGTGCGGTGCGAGGGGGTCGTTCACCCCGGGGTCGGTCGGTTACGAGTATGGGTCCAGAACCCGCTGTCGTATGTGACCGCCCCTCCGGCCCACCCGGTTGAGCTGGGAGCTCGAATAGGTAGGTGCCGTACGACCTGTTGTTTCGTCGGCGTGCTGGACCGTCGGCCTCGAGGGCCATCCAGCTCGCCGGGTCCCGCGAAGGGGACTCGCTCGCCTGGGCACCCGGGCAGCACGGCCCCGCTCGCACCGCACGAGGTGAAGTATGACTGTCGTGGGGTTGGATGTCCACAAGCGTGTGGTGGAGGCCGTGGTGCTTCGCGCCGAGGACGGCCGCATCCTGCATCGGGAACGCTTCGCGTGTACCCGAGAGGAGCTCGTTCGCTTTGCGACGAAGCGGCTGGGTCCGAAGGCCCGTGTGGCGCTGGAGGCCACGACGAACACATGGAGCATTGTCGAGCTTCTGCGGCCGTATACCGGCGAGCTCGTCGTCTCCAATCCGATGCGCACGCGCGCCATCGCCGAGGCCAAGGTGAAGACGGACAAGGTCGACGCGCTGGTGCTGGCTCAGCTGCTGCGGGCCGACTTCTTGCCCCGGGTGTGGCAGCCGGACGGCATGACGCAAGCTCGCCGGCGGCTGACCGCTCGCCGTGCGTCGTTGGTCTCCGATCGGACGCGCGTCAAGAACCGCATTCACGCGGTGCTGCACCAGCGGTTGATGGAGCCACCGGTCAGCGATCTGTTTGGAACCAAGGGCATGCGCTGGCTTCAGACGCTGGAGCTCGACGCTGCGGGGCGCCTCGCCATCGACAGCGAGCTGAGATTGCTGCGTCAGATCGAGATAGAGATTACGAGCGCGAGGGGTTGCCGCCCATCGCGCCACTGTCCGACGGCGAGCTGCGCATGCTGCGCCAGCAGAAGGTGCTCAAGCACGTCGCGCAGACCAGCCGCCCTCAGCGGCTGCCTCGTCGCGCAGCGGCTGCCGAGCCGCCCGAAGCGGCTGGGGCCGCCGCCTCGTCTCAGCGGTCCGTCCAGCCGGCGTCCGCCCGGCAAGCGCCAGCGGCACCGCGGCGGGCCAAGTCCACGCAGACCCCTGCTCCCGGCCGGAGGTCGACGTGAATCGTTGTCCCGAGGTTGACACGTTCATAGGTAATCGTACGTGGTCTCGTGCCCCAGGCTCGTCCGCCGCCCCACCCGGTTCCCGACCGCGTCGTACCGGCTCTCGATCGTCCGCCCGCCAGCGTGCTCCTCGATCACGCGCCCGAGCGCGTCGCGCACGAACCTCACCTCCGCGTCGCCGTTCCTGGCCAACACCAACCGGCCAAGCGCGTCATAGCCATACGCGACCTCCTCCCCCTTGGGGATCGGGTCGCCCATCATCGGCTTCCTGGGAATGACCACCTTGGTCGCGCGCCCCAGCGCGTCGCGCTCGATCTTCGTCCGCTTCCTCTGCCCGTTCACCGTCTCGACGCACCGGCCCGCGCGATCGTACAGGAACTCCAGCGTACGCCCGTCGAACCCGCGCTCCCGCACCACCCGACCGGCGAGGTCCACGTCAATCGCGTACTCCTCGCCAAGCTCGTTCGTCACGCCGACGAGGTTCTCCTCCGTGTCGTACAGGGTATGAACGTGGTGTGGCCTCGCTACCGGGCGCTGCGCGAAGGACTGGAGCGGAGACGAGAGGTGAGCTGGAGCGGAGTGGCACGAGCGCGCGGCAGGAAGGCGTCGCGTCGTGGGGGCGTCGTCTGCCGCGCGCAGGCGGCGCGCGGGCGAGGCGCAGGGAGGTGGAGCGGAGCAGGGGGGGACGGAGCGCGCGGATTGCGCCTCGCCCGCTTGCCGCCCCGAGGGGGAGAGAAGAGCGCGGCCGTTGGGGAATCGAGGCGCCAGGAAGGCCCTCGGAGCGACCTGACGAGCCCGAGCTGAGAAGGAACTTGCAAAGGCGTCGTCCCATGCTGGCCTCCCTCGCACCGGGCATGGGACGGGGTGAGACGCTGTCTCAACCAAACGTGCGGTGCGAGGGGGTCGTTCACCCCGGGGTCGGTCGGTTACGAGTATGGGTCCAGAACCCGCTGTCGTATGTGACCGCCCCTCCGGCCCACCCGGTTGAGCTGGGAGCTCGAATAGGTAGGTGCCGTACGACCTGTTGTTTCGTCGGCGTGCTGGACCGTCGGCCTCGAGGGCCATCCAGCTCGCCGGGTCCCGCGAAGGGGACTCGCTCGCCTGGGCACCCGGGCAGCACGGCCCCGCTCGCACCGCACGAGGTGAAGTATGACTGTCGTGGGGTTGGATGTCCACAAGCGTGTGGTGGAGGCCGTGGTGCTTCGCGCCGAGGACGGCCGCATCCTGCATCGGGAACGCTTCGCGTGTACCCGAGAGGAGCTCGTTCGCTTTGCGACGAAGCGGCTGGGTCCGAAGGCCCGTGTGGCGCTGGAGGCCACGACGAACACATGGAGCATTGTCGAGCTTCTGCGGCCGTATACCGGCGAGCTCGTCGTCTCCAATCCGATGCGCACGCGCGCCATCGCCGAGGCCAAGGTGAAGACGGACAAGGTCGACGCGCTGGTGCTGGCTCAGCTGCTGCGGGCCGACTTCTTGCCCCGGGTGTGGCAGCCGGACGGCATGACGCAAGCTCGCCGGCGGCTGACCGCTCGCCGTGCGTCGTTGGTCTCCGATCGGACGCGCGTCAAGAACCGCATTCACGCGGTGCTGCACCAGCGGTTGATGGAGCCACCGGTCAGCGATCTGTTTGGAACCAAGGGCATGCGCTGGCTTCAGACGCTGGAGCTCGACGCTGCGGGGCGCCTCGCCATCGACAGCGAGCTGAGATTGCTGCGTCAGATCGAGATAGAGATGAAAGCCGTGGATGAAGCGCTGGCGGTGGATGGGTACGATGACCCACGGGTACGGCTGCTCATGACGCTGCCGGGGGTGGATGTGGCGGTTGCGCAGACGCTGCTGGCGACGCTTGGTGACATTCAGCGCTTCAAAGATCCCGACGCTGCTGCGAGTTATATGGGGCTCGTGCCATCGACCCGACAGTCGGCGGAGCATTGCTACCACGGCCCGATCACCAAGCAGGGCAAAGGGCAGGCGCGCTGGATGCTCGTGCAAGCGGCACAGCATCTGTCCGCGCACCCTGGTCCCTTGGGGGTCTTCTTCCGCCGCCTCGCCAAGAAGAAGAACCGCAACGTGGCGGTGGTAGCGACGGCGCGCAAGCTCGTCACGATTGCCTGGCACATGCTGAAGAACAACGAACCCTACCGCTACGCCATCCCGCGCTCGACGGAGACCAAGCTCTCCAGAATGCGGGTGAAGGCGACCGGCGAGCGGCGACGGACCGGGCCGCCGACGGGGCAGCCACGCCCCACGGCGTACGGCTCGGGCGTGCGCACCCGCACCGTGCCCGCACTCGACACGATCTACGAGCGCGAGGGGTTGCCGCCCATCGCGCCACTGTCCGACGGCGAGCTGCGCATGCTGCGCCAGCAGAAGGTGCTCAAGCACGTCGCGCAGACCAGCCGCCCTCAGCGGCTGCCTCGTCGCGCAGCGGCTGCCGAGCCGCCCGAAGCGGCTGGGGCCGCCGCCTCGTCTCAGCGGTCCGTCCAGCCGGCGTCCGCCCGGCAAGCGCCAGCGGCACCGCGGCGGGCCAAGTCCACGCAGACCCCTGCTCCCGGCCGGAGGTCGACGTGAATCGTTGTCCCGAGGTTGACACGTTCATAGGTACGTGTACCGGATCGTCCCGCCCGCCGGGTCGATCCGCTCGACCAGCTTGTTGAACCCCTCGTACCGGAAGCGCGTCGTGTGACCGAGACCATCCGTGCGCTCGATCAGGTTCCCCTCGCCGTCGTACGCCAGCCGCAGCACCGAGCCGTCCGGCAGCCGCACCGCGACCGGCCGATCGCACGCGTCCCTCGTGATCGCCGTCTCGCCGCCGAGCGCGCTCACCTGGCGGACCACGCTCCCGCGAGCGTTCACCTCATAGCGCGTCGCGTGCCCCTCCCAGTCGATCGCCTCGGCGAGCTCGCCTGCCGTCGTGTAGCGCAGCGCGAGCGTCCGCCCCTTCGCGTCCTCGACGGAGACCAGATTCCCCCGCCGATCGTGCCTGAAGCGGGCCACGTTCCCGAGCGGATCCTCCGCCCTCCGGATCTTCCCCCGCGCGTCGAACTCACGCCTCCACACGCCCCCCGCCGCGTCGATCCGCTCCACCGGGAGGTTCAGCTCATCGAAACGCCATCGCGTCTCCTGGCCGAGCGCGTCGCGCTCCAGCACCCGGTTCCCACGCGCGTCGTAGGCCCACTCCGTCCGGTGACCCAGCCCGTCGACCTCGGCGACCTTTCGATAGCTCGAGTCCCATTCGTACAGCTTCTCCCGCCCGGTCGGATCGACCTCGCGATCCACGAGACCCGCAGCGTTTCCATGATAGAGCGTCCGGCCGCCGCGCGAGTCGTCCACCACCGTGAAGTGCCGGTGCTTGTCGTAGGTGATCCGTCGATCGTAGATGCCGCCGTCGCCCCAGGTCCTGACGCACCAGCCGTCCGGATGGTACCAGTCGTACTCGAAGTAGAAGCTCAAGCCATTCCGGTTCGTCTCCTGGACCAGCACGCCGCCCTTGTACGCGTACCGCACCGGCCGCCTCATCGGATCGAGCGCCGCCGCGAGCCGCCCCTCGCCGTCGTACTCGTACGCAACGAGGTCGATCCACCCCTCTCGGCAGCGCATCCGGATGGAGCGGAGCCGCCCCTCCGCGACGGCGAGCTCCAGCACCCTGCCTACGCTGTCCACGACCTGGCGGAGCCGGCCGCCCTCGTAACGGAGCTCCACGGCGTTCTCGCAGCGATCGGTGATCCTCACGAGCGGGTGCGTCACCGGAGCGCCTCGCACCGACTCGAAATGCAGGCGCCGGCCGTCCCAGAAGGTCAGCTGGTAGCCTCGCTGCGTCCGCTCGAGCGTGTACCGGTCGATGTCGTCCCAGAACGACCCGCCGGGCGGCAAGGAGTCGTGCGTGCGCTCCCGCCCGTCGGGCAGGCGCACCCGCACGCTGTCGGCCCGCTCGTCGGCCGACGCGGCGAGCGGGTGATGCCAGCCGGGGCCGAGCGGGCCGTCCCCCACATCGCGACTGTAGTAGTTCCTCTCGAACTTCAGCGGGATCGGGCCGGGCAGCTCGAAGTCCACCGTGTCCGCGAGCACCTCGCCGGTCACGACATCGACGGGGTGTCCGGTCAAGAAGCAGATGACCCTGGACAGCCTCGGGCCAGCCCTGGTCACGCGATGCAGGAAGTCCGAGAACCACTTGGTGCGAATGCCACGGGTGACGGCCGCGAGGATATCGAACGAATCCGGTCCACCCACCAGCACCGGCGCCCCCATCGGGACGGCCATGCACACCGAGGTCGGCAAGTTGATCGGGAAGTTGCACGTCATCACCATCGACGTCAGCCGCCCAGCCGACGCCCCCGCCATGCTGACGGTCTTGCTGCCCGTGATGATCGTGCCTGCGTTGTCCGGGATATCGTTCGGCGCGAACGAGACGCCAGGAGGCGTGGGCAGATGCGGGATCCCCTTCGCATCAGTGCCGGTGTTTCCCACGGGCATCATGTTGATGAACACCGGGCCCCCGCCCCCGAACACGGCCCCGATGGCCGCGCCAAGCGCCGCGCCGAGCGGATCGAACACCACCCCGATGAAAGGGTGGGGCAACGGCGTCGGGACCGGCGCGGGGGCGGGCGGAGCCGGCACCAGCACCATATGGACGTCGACACCGAGCACCGGATCGCCGAATTTCGCTGCCTCGAACACGCGCCGCGTCCCCGTTCAAGCGCCTGCAGGCGCCGCCCAACGCCCGGCGCGTCTATGCAGGCTTCCCCCGTGAAGCCGCTCCATTACCCATCATGGAGCCATCTTCATCTATAGCAAGAAGAGAGAGTCTGCGTCCTCGGAACGTATTGAAGCGGGACGACACGACCGATTCAAAAGACGTTACGTCCATCCAAGAATCGATGGTCCTGCGCCCGTCGCCGCCTCATTGGCCCACCTCAAAGCTCACCGGGAGGGCGACATCCTGCTTGACAGGTGCAGAACCCTGGTGCAGCGGGGCGCCGGAGCCGGCCGCCAGCGGAGGAGCTCCGGCCCCTCGGGAGATGGCCGCGTCAGCGCCGCGCGGTCTCCGCTGTCAGCGACGGGCGCTCCGCTGGTTCCTTCTCCGCAAGCCCGCTGAGGCGCGGACGCGGATCGCGCGAAGCTAGAACGCGAGCAGCCGCCCGAGCAGCGACCTGTACCTGCGCAGGGCGAGCCGGAGCTCCTCCGTCGACGCCTCCGGCTGCCCGGGCGCTCCGTCGAGCAGGCGTTGCAGCTCGCCGCGCTCGTCGCGGAAGCTCTGCGCGACCCGCTGGATCACCTCGGCCAGGAGCGCGTCGGCCTGCTCGACCGACACGCGCGGCGCCTCGATGAAGCCCGCCTGGATCGCGCTCCAGCGCTCGGACAGCTCGCGCGCCTCCTCCGGCGTGAGCACGGGCGAGCGCTCCGGCCAGGGCTCTCCGGTAGGTCCGCCGCACGCCGTGTAGACGGCCGGCTGCCGGCGCGACTCCGGCGGGGGCTCCTCGTCCGCGATCCGCGCCTCGGGCTGGCTGCTCTCGCGCGCCGTCACCATCCGCTCTCTGTGCAATGGGCTCACGATGGCCACCTCTCCGCTCGTTCGCGTGGTCCGCCCCGTGGGCCAAGCAAGCCGCATGCGCGTCGCGACGTGCGTCCGCGCCCGCCGCGGGCCGCAGGCCGGCAAGGCCAGAGGCTCAGAAGAGCCCGAGAAAACCCCGAGGGATCGAGCGGGCGAGGCCGCCCGGCCCGCCTCGCCGGGGCGTGCGCCGCGGCGATCCCTCACGAGGCGAGGAGGCGGAAGAGTGCGGAATACGCGCGCTCCGCGGCGGAGCCGCCGCCCGGGCGAGGGCGCCCGGCTCACCGGAGCGAGGCGCGCAGCTTCGTCACCACCGCGCGGATCTCCCGCGCTACCTGGAGGAACGCCTCATCCTCGTCCGACCACTTGGTCACGGGCTTCTTGTCCCGCGGCACCGCCTGGAGCTCGGCGAAGCGCGTCGTCTCCCAGTCGCAGGGGCGGAGCAGGATCGGCACGACCGCGGCCTGCCCGGCGGCGCGCCGCTCCATGGCGCGCGTCACCTGCGCGTCGCCCTGCTCGGACGCGAGGTAGCTCGCGCTCACGAGGAGCAGGATCAGATCGGCCGCCTCGAGCTGCTCGCCGATCGCGCGCTCCAGGTCCTCGCCCGCGCCGATCTTCCCGCTGTGCCACGGCGCGATCAGCCCCTCGCGCTTGAGCGGGCTCATGTGCGCCTCGAGGCGCGCGAGCAGCTCCTCGTCGCGCGACGCGTAGGAGAAGAAGACGCGCACCGGCCGCGCCTTGGCGGGGTGCGCGTTCGCCGGCGGGACCGCGGTCGGGTGCGCGCTCGACGCCGGCTGCGGCGCCGGCGCGGGCGTCGCGACGCGCGGCGGCGGCTGCGCCGGCGCCGCCGCCGGCTCCAGGCCGAGGAGGAGCTGCGCGACCTCGGCGTGATCGCCGGCCTGGTTCTCGTAGACGATGAGCCGGATGCCCGACTCCTCGAGCAGCCGGCGGCGGAACGGGGGCACGCCCCTCGGGAGCAGCGCGAAGTGCATGGGCGGCTGGCCGCCCGCGAGGGCGCGCACGCGGGCGAGGGTCTGGTCGATGTTGTCGTCGGCGAGGCCGAAGCCCACGAACAGGAGGGAGTGCGCGCGGTAGAGGGCGCCGAACGCGTCCTGGAGGAGCGGCGAGCCGAAGATCGCCCGGTCGTACTGGTCGCGCGAGAACACCCAGGTGTCCCACGCGCGCAGCGTGCCGTGCAGCTTCAGGATGAAGCGCCTGTCCATGGCGATGTCGGCCGTCGGCCGGTCGACCATGCGCCACTCGCCCTGGAACGCGCGCTCCAGGAAGCGGTCGATGTTGGTGGTGAGCACCGCCTTGAGCCTCGGCTTGAGCGCGGCGATCGCCTGCGCCACCTCGGGCACCTCGCGGCCGGTGTCGTCGAGCTCCTTGTCGACCGTCCAGTTGAAGTCCTGCGGCCCGAGCGCGAGCTTCGCGGCGGAGAGCGCGTTGATGAGCTGGTTCGAGGCGATGTACTGCTGGATCTCGTCGACCACCGCGGGATCGGCGCCCTTCCTCCGCGCGCGGTCGCGCAGCCGCTCGGCGAGCTGCTTCCAGGTCGGCATGCCCGCCGCGGCCGACACGCCCGCGCCGGCGAAGACGATCAGGTTCCCTGACGCGTAGCGCTCGCGCAGCTGCTCGAGGATCTCGTCATCCATCGACGAGCACGATACCGCGGATCCGCGCCCGCAGGCGGCGCCGCGCCGCGGCGGCGAGGCGCGCATCTCTCCTCACCGCCGCGGGGCGGAGCGCCGGCCGCTCCGGCCGCCGCGGCGCCGCGCCCCTCTCCGCACCGCCGCGGGGGAGCGCGCCCCTCTGCTCACCGCGGCGGCGAGGAGCGCCGCTCCGTGGCGAGCGACAGGCCGACCCCCAGCCAGACCCCCTCGACGGCGCCCGCGGCGCCGCCTTCCGCCTCGTACGGCGCCGGCCGGAGCACCACGCCGGGGTCCAGGGTGAGCCCGAGCCACACGGGGCCGCCCAGCCGGGTCTCCACGCCGAGCCCGAGGCCGGCGCGGGCGGACCAGGTATCGCGCTCGCCCGCGATGCCGTCGACGGAAGCGGCGGCCGGCAGCCGGACCGAGGCGACCGAGGCGGCGGCGCCGATCGACAGGCGCCACGAGGCGGCGAGCCAGAAGCGGTAGTCGCCCGAGAATCCGCCCTCGAGCCAGCGCAGCGTCTCGCCGCCGGACGGGGTGGCCAGCAGGCGGGCGAACAGCGACTCGGTGAGCCGCAGGCGCCGCAGGCCGAGCGTCAGACCGGCGCCGCCGAGCACGTGCGGCCCGCCCGAAACGACCGCCGCGTAGGGTCCGGCCGAGACGGACAGCGCGTCGAGATCGCGCGAGGCGAGCTCGACCTCGTCCGGGGTGGGGCGCCGCGGCGGTGGCGGCCGCCGCGGGGCGCGCGCGCGGCGCATCTCGGCGAGGATCAGCTCGGAGGCGGCGATCGCGACGAGGCGCGCGGCGACGTCCGAGGTGAGGCCGGAGACGGCGATCTGCCGCCGCACGACCGCGCGGCCCTCGAGGCGCACCTGGATCTCGAGGCGGGCGGCGGTGGGCCGGTCGACCCACACGTTCGCCACGCGGTCGCCGAGCGGGCCGACCGGCTCGGCGGCGAGCGCCGCGCCGTCCGGGAGCTCGATCTCGAGCAGGCGCCGCACGCGGACGCTCGAGACCTCCTCCGCCGCGCCGCGCGACAGCGCGACGCGCACCTCGATGGGCGCAGCCGCGGCGGGCCGCGGCTCGCCACGAACGCCCGCGGCTCGGCCGCCGCGGCGGGGGCGGCGGAGCCCAGCAGGAGGACGAGCGCGACGAGGGCGCGCGCGCGCGGATCCCGGCGCGGGGCGCGCGCCGGGGACAGGCGGCGGAGGCCCTCCCGCTGCGGCCGCGTCCGCGCCGGAGATGATCCGCTGGGCATCCTCGCACCGGCCATCGGGGTACTTGGCCACATACCCCGTTGCGGTCTGAATTGCCTCTTTCTTGTCGACCGCGACCACGTCACCCAGGCCGCGGTTGCCGTACGACACCACCGCGGCGCCGCCCTCGAGCGAGGGCGACCGCGCGCGCTCGTAATATTTCGCTGCCAGCGCTTTCGTCGCGTCGTGTCTCGCGCCGAACCTCCGGGTCCACCGCGCACGGGGGTCCACCGGCTGGATGCTTCAGCGCTTCCGGATCGGACTGGCCGCCATCTCCTCGCGACGCCCCCCACCGCCCGATCGCGGCGACCTCCCCGGGCTACGCCTCTTCGCGGAACGCGGCCACCACCCAGTTCACGTGGCGGCCTCGATCGTCGTAGCTCGAATGGCGCTTGAACAGCGGCAGCCTCAGGATGCGGACGTGATCCTGGAGGTTCGTCTTGAACGGCGAGCCCGCGATCGGCGTCCCGTCGGGGCGCACCTGCCGCCCCTCGATCTTCATTTTCTTCAGCACCTCGAGGGACGCGAGCCGCAAGAGCTCATAGGCCTTGTCCGGGTCCTTGCTGCTCACCGAGACGATGAGCTTGCCGAACGTGGGGTCCTTGTTGACCAGGACGTCCCCGGCCTCGAAGCCGCAGTCGAACCGGATCTTCAGATCGGTGAGGCCCTTGTCCTCGAGCGCCTCGCGGATCGCGCCGGCGTCGGGGAGCACGATGCGGTCGAAGATGCCGGCGTTCGGCAGGAACAGCCCCTTCCCGCCGTCCCGCGAGTCCCTGAGATCCGGATTCCAGCTCTCCGCGTTGATGCGGAACTCGCGGCTGCAGTGCGTCTGCACCACGTGCTCTTGCTCGAAGTCGATGGCCTGCCCGTCCGCGATGCGCATCTGCCACGCGACGAGGTTCACGGGGACGCGGCCCCGCTTCCGCTTGATGGCGTAGCTCTCCTCGCTGACGGGGTGCTCCACCTGGATGCGCGTGTTCATCTCCAGGAAGTAGAACTTCCCGTCCTTGAACATCAGCTCCACCGTCCCCGCGCCCACGTAGCCCACCCGCTCCGCGATCTGCACGGCGAGCCCGCAGATCCGCTCCTCGAGGCCGGGGTACCGCCGGAGCAGGGCCGGCGGCGCCTCTTCCTGGATCTTCTGGCTGGCGCGCTGCTCGCTGCAGTCGCGCATGCCGAAGTGCCGCGTGTTGCCGTAGCGATCCCGCAGCACCTGCACCTCCAGGTGGATCGTCTCCGGGATGTTCTGCTCGAACATCACGCCCGGCTGCCAGTTGTACGCCTTGATCTCGCCGAGGACCTTCTGGATGGCCTGGGGCACCTGCGCCGCGGTGGGGATGACCGCCTGCCCGCGCCCGCCGCCGCCGTTCGCGGCCTTGAGGCGCCCCGGGAAGGTGAAGCGCCCGGCGGCGTGCGTCTCCACGATGGTCCGCTGGATCTCGTCGGGATCGTCGCTGTCGATGACGAGGCCCGGCGTCACCGCCGTCGCGTCGAACTCCTGGGCCATCAGGCGGAATTTCCGCTTGTCGCCGGCGTTCTCCACGACGTCCTGCATCGGACCGATGAAGACGATGTTCTTCTGGCGGAAGTGCCGTATCGCCGCCGCGTTCTCCGCGAGCGGGCCGTACCCGGGGTAGAGGCCCGCGCGCGAGAGCTCCTCTTCCCAGTCGTCCCCGAAGCGCCGCTCGAACTCGGCCCGCACCTTGTCCGCGATCTGGACGTAGTTCGCGTAGCTCTCGCGGAAGCTCCCCTCGAGGCCCACCGCGAACCCGCCGCCCTCCCGCGCGATCCGCACCTGCAGCGCGTTCTCGTCGTCCTTCAGGCTGTAGAGGACCACGGGGACCTTGCCGAGCGCGATCGCCTCGCGCGTCGCCCGGACCCCCATCTCCCCCTTGTCCGCCACGAGGACGTACTTGAGCTGGCCCGCGCTCACCGTCGTGGCGGGGTAGCTGTCCAGCCGGTGCACGGCGGCGTAGAGGAGATCCAGCAGCTGCGCGTCGTCGCGCTGGAGCTCTCCGGCCCGGGAGCGCAGGAACTCCGCCGCCTGATCGCGCAGCGAGGGCTCGTCCTGCTCCAGGATCAGGAACTTGAGGACGCGCTCCTCCTCGAAATCACGGCGCTTCAGCGCCCGGAGCAGCCCGCCCTCCAGGTACCGGGCGAACCCGCCGCGATCCTCGGGCGTGATCGACGCGCGCGCCTCCCGGATCCGCGACAAGAGGCCCTCCGCCGCCGACAGGAGCTCCTTCACCCGCTCGTCGCCGAGGAGCTCCCGGCGCAGCGCCGCCTCCAGCGCGCGCTGCCAGCCGAAGTGCTCTCTCCACACCTCGCCGTTGGCGATCAGGTACCGCAGCCCGAGGAGGCGGTGCGCGTCCTTGCCGCCGGCCAGCGTGCCGAGGTCGAGCAGCGAGAACCCCGGGAGGCCCATCGCCGTGGTGAACGCCTCCATCGAGGAGACGTAGCCGCCTCTCGGCAACACCAGCTTCCACGACGGGAGAGCCAGAACGTCCTTGCGAGCGGGGAGGGAGCTGGTGCGGACGGCGGTGGTCATCCTAAGCGGTTCTCCGGCGCAGCAAGCAAGCGCAGAGCCGTTACGGGATGTCAAGCCTGTCGGTCGGAGAGCCGGGGCCGCCGCGCGCCGCTCCGGGACCGGCGCGCGCGGATCACGGCGCGGGGCTGGCGTCGGGGGCGGGCGGAGGCTGGGGCGGCGCGGCCTCCTCCTCGCCCTCCTCGGCCGCCGCGTCGCCCGAGACGAGCCGCTGGACGTCCTCGCACCGGCCGTCCGGGTACTTGGCCACGTACTCCTTGGCCATCTGCGAGGCCTCTTCCTTGCGCCCGGCGACGAGCTCGGTGCGGATGCGCTTGCAGAACGAGTCCTCCGCGAGGTTGCCCTCGGGCGACAGCGAGCGCGCCTGGTCCAGGTACTTCGCCGCCTGCGCCTGATCGCCCATGCTGGCGTAGAGGTCGCCGAGCTTGTAGGCCGCGATCGGCGCGTACGCGTCGGTCGGGAAGCTCTCGACGACGCGCGCGAAGGCGCGCATCGCCGCGGAGAGATCGCCGCCCTTCGCGCGCAGGAGATCGCTGAGGTCCATCAGCTCCCTCGCCGTCTTCGCGGAGGCGATGGCGCCGTCGACGCCGCCGCTCTGCTGCTTCAGGCTCTGCAGCGCCTCGGCGACGTTGCCCGCGTTGTACCGCGCACGCCAGTCGGGCGCGGCGGCCGGCGCCGCCACCGCCGGCGCGTCGGACGGCGGCGCGACCGGCGCGACCTCCGCGCTCGAGCGCGGCAGCGACGCCACGCGGGCACGCCGGGGCTCCTCCGGCGGCGCCACCACCGCCGTGGGCTGCCGGATCGGCACGCCCTTCTCGGCGTCGCCGCGCCCGAGCTCCCGCGAGCCGGCCGGCGACGTGAGCTTGACCGACCCGTCCGCGACGTTGACGTCGATGTCGTCGACGTTGTGCCTCACGCGCAGCACGCTGCCCGCCGCCGCCGCGAGCCGGGCCTCCCCGGCTACGATCGAGAGCGCCGCCGTGCGCGTCCCGCTCACGGTGTCGAGCCACGCCTCGCCCTGCACGAGCCGCAGCGTCAGCGCGCCGCCGTCCGCCTGCTCGACCTCGACGGTGGTGCCCGCCGTGAGCGAGATCGTCCCGCCGCCCGGCAGCTGGAAGGTGCGCCCCCGCGAGCCCGCGGCGAATACGTCGACCAGCGACGGCACGTCGTCGGTCGGCGCCACGGCGGTGAGCGGCGTCGCGGCCTGCTCCTCGCTCCAGATCGCCTTGCCCAGCCACAGGCCGCCGGCGAACGCCGAGAGCGCCGCCGCCGCGAGCATCGCGGCCACGCCCGCGCGGCGCGACGACGACGGCTCGCGCGCCGCGAGGTCGTGCTCGATGCGGTCCCAGACGCGCGCGATCCGCTCTTCGGTCGCGTGGTCGCGCAGATCTGCCGGAGCGATCCGGGGTAGCCCTCGCCGGCTCATGTTGACGCCTCGCTGTTGGTGGGATCCACAAAATGACCGTCGAGGAAGTGTTGCGCCCGTGAAATCCGCCGCTTGACCGTGGCCAGCGAGCAGTCGGTCATCTGCGCGACGGTCTCGAGATCGTGGCCCTCGACCGAGCGGAGGATCCACGCGATCCGGTCGTCGGCCGGCAACGTCTGGAGCAGGGCGTAGATCTGCGCGATCTGCGCGCGCGCGTGGGGAGAGGCGGCCGGGCTCGCGAGCGCGTCGAGATCGACCGGCTCGCTCGACTTGCCCATCCCGAGCATCCCGAGCAGCCGCGCGCGCCGCATCCGCGAGCGGACCTTGTGGACGACGATCGAGCCGAGCCAGGCGCGGAAGGCGGCCGGGTCGACGAGGTCGCCCAGGCGCTCGAAGGCGCGGAGGAACGCGTCGTGCACGATGTCCTCCACGTCGCGCGCCGAGCCCTCGATGCGCGTCGCGAGGTGGATGGCGAAGGCCGCGTGCCGCCGGTAGAGCTGCTCGAGCGCGCCCACGTCCCCGCGCGCGCCGAGCACCACGAGCTGCGCGTCCGGCAGCTCCGTAAGGCCTCCCCCCCGCTCCGCCGGCGCGCCCGCGACGGCGGAGCGCCTGTCCGCGGCATTCCCGGCGCGCGCGCCCCCGGACCGGGCGTCGCTCCGGCCGCGCTCCTCAGGGGCGAAGGCGGGGCCGGCCTCGCCCACGTCCGCCTGAGCCTCCGCAGCCGGGGCGGCCGGTTCGACAAGGCGCAGGCGCCCTCGCTGAGGTCTCAGAGCCATGGGTTCGTGTACCTGAAAAGGAGCAGCCTGGGTGTTCGAGACGCCGTGCGTGTGGAGCGGCCCCTGGGCCGAGGCGGCACGCCGCGCCCCGGTCTCCTGTCCGGGGCAGCGTCGGGAGAGCCCCGAGCCTCCCACCGTTTTCTAGACGCCTGGTGGGGCCCGGGCGGCTCATCGAAAAAACTGTGAGCCGTTCTGTCCCCCTGCGGCGTCTGGGTGGGTGGCCGCCGGATTTGGACTGCGGCTCCTACGTCTGCTGGTTGGGGGTGGCCTCGCCGCCCCGTTTTTTCGGAGGAATCCCATGAACAAGCTCGTTCTTGCGCTCGTCGCCGTGTCGGTCTCGTCCCTCGCCGTTGCCTGCGGCGGCAGCGCCCCGGCCGCGAGCGACCCGTCGGCGGCCCCGGCGGCCGACCCGGCGGCCCCGGCGGCCGACCCCGCGGCGGCCCCGGCGGCTCCGGCCGACCCGGCGGCGGCCCCGCCGGCCGAGGCTCCCAAGCAGTGAGCCCTCTGCGCGGCGCGTCGCTTCCTTCGTGAAGCGCGCGCTGCGGAGCGCTTTGGGCGGCGCCTCTCCGGAGGTGCCGCCCTCTTTCATTTTGTGCCCTTGTGCCGCGCGGCTCCGCCCCCGCCCATCCGACCGCGACGCCGAGCCCAGCAGCTCGCCGCCCACCGCCATCGCCCCGACCACGCGGCGGAACGCGGCGCGCCCGTGCTTTGCCGCCATCGCGCGGGCGCTCTCCAGGTATGTTCCGTCCGCACGCCGTCGGCGGACGGCTCAGCGCGGCGCAGCCGCGGACCGCGGGCCGCTCCCGCGCCTCCTGACCAACCCGATCTCGCATGAGGCCGATCGTATGGGTACCACTAGCCGGCTGAGCTTCCTGCCGCGGTCCGGGCGGCGTCGCCCTGGCATCTTCTTCTCCGCGTTCTCCGCGCGCGCGCTCGCCTGGTCGGCGCTCGTCGCCGCCGCGGGCGCCGGGCTCGGAGCGGGCTGCGGCCGCACCGAGGCGTGGGAGGATCCCGCCGCGTCCGGCGGCTGGCCCTCGGCGGCGTGCGGCGACGGCGTCTGCGACGGCGCGGAGGACTGCGGGAGCTGCGCCCCGGACTGCGGCCTCTGCCAGGGGTGCGGCGACGGCGCCTGCGACGGCGCCGAGTCGTGCGCGAGCTGCTCGAGCGACTGCGGCGTCTGCGGGGCGTGCGGCGACGGCGCCTGCGCCGCCCCCGAGAACTGCGGCAACTGCGCCTCGGACTGCGGCCTCTGCCCGAGCTGCGGCGACGGCGCCTGCGACGAGGCGAGCGAGTCGTGCGCGAGCTGTCCGAACGACTGCGGCCCGTGTCCCAGCTGCGGCGACGGCGTGTGCGGCGGCGCCGACACGTGCCTCACGTGCCCGGCCGACTGCGGCGTGTGCGAGGGCTGCGGCGACGGCCTCTGCGCGGCGCCGGAGGACTGCTCCTCGTGCGCCCCCGACTGCGGCGCCTGCGCCTCCTGCGGCAACGGGGTGTGCAACGTCGGGCTCGAGAGCTGCTTCTCGTGCCCCGCGGACTGCGGCGCCTGCGCCTCCTGCGGCGACGGCGCCTGCTCGGGGACGGAGACGTGCGCGTCGTGCCAGCGCGACTGCGGCGTGTGCTCGGTGTGCCCGAACGGCGTCTGCGAGAGCTTCGAGACGTGCTCCAACTGTCCGGCGGACTGCGGCGCGTGCGAGCCCGCGGACTGCCTGGAGGTGATCACCTGCGCCTCCCGGTGCATCGATCTCGCGCAGTCGCCCCCCGCCTTCAGCCTGGCGTGCGTCTCGAGCTGCGTGTCGCGGGGCTGCGCCGACGTCCAGTTCTTCGTCGATCAGGTCATGACGTGCGCCCTCCCGTTGCTCCCCGTCTGCAACGGCGACTTCGACTGCATCCAGGACCAGTGCGCCGTCGAGGTCGCGGCCTGCATCGGGGCCACCTGCTGACGGCCTCCCGGAGGCCGGCGCGGGCGCCCGCCCCGCCGCGCCTCGATCGCCGCGCCCTCACGCATCGTCGAGCAGCTCCTTGGCCGTCAGCTCGCTGGCCGACCGCCCGTGCTCGTACTCGAGCAGCCCGATCGAGGCGTAGCGCGGCCGGATCCGCCCGGAGAGCAGGCCGATCCGCTTCAGGTTCGGCACGATCCGCTTGAACATCGTCCGGCGGAAGAACCCCATCAGGTCGCTCTCGAGCATGAGCTTGTCCCACTCGCACCGCGTCATGCGGTGGGCATAGAACTCGTCATAGAACTCGTGCGCCAAGAACCGGTTGCGGAGCAGCAGCGACAGCTCGAACGCCCAGTCCTCCCGCTCCCTCCGCGCCCGCTCGCCTATGCCCTCGCGGTAGAACCTGGTCAGCGCGAGGACCCCATAATGCACGTGGCGCGCCTCGTCCGTGATCACCGACCGGAGGACGTCCTTGAGCAGCGGCTCGCTCGTCACCTGTCGAATCGAGCTGAACGCGCCGAGCGCGAGGCCCTCGATCATGATCTGCATGCCGAGGAACTTCATGTCCCACCGGCCGTCGCTCATGATCGCGTCGATGACGACATACAGGTTGTCGTTGATCTCGTAGAGCTTCTCCAGCTTCTGCGTGAGGTAGGCGTGGAACACCTCCACGTGGCGCCCTTCGTCGGCGACCTGCGTGCTCCCGTAGAGCTTGGCGTCGAGCGAGGGCACACACTCGGTGACCTGGGACGCCGCGAACAGGGCGCCCTGCTCGCCGTGCAGGAACTGGCTCAGCATCCAAGAGAGGAGCCCGTGGCGCTGCGCCGCCCGCTCCCGCTCCGACAGCCTCCCCCAGATCGGCAGCTTGGACGGCGGCATCCAGCTGTCGGGCAAGAGCGGCATCGCCGGATCGAGCCAATCGACGTCGCGAGACCAGTCGAGGTCGGTCGTCGCGTTCCACTGGGACGTCTTGGCCAGATGGTAGAGCCTCGCCATGTCTGGGTCGTCCCGCCCGTAACTCCAGTTAAAGCTGGCCTCGTATCCAACCGAGATATCGGTCGAGCCCACGCCCTTGCCGCGCCGCTGGACGAAGCCGCGAAAGGCTGGCCCGAGCAGCGACGCGAGCACCCGGACGTTGCCGCTGCTCGATGCGTCGCGGAGGAGAGGGGCGGAAGCGAGGAGGGTCTGGATAGCTTGCTGGAGGCGCATGGACATGAGAGCTTTCCGGAGCGGCGAGGCGCGGACGCGAGGTCGAGCAACCCGCGGGCCGCCTTTATAATGGCATCTATCGTCGAGCGGCAATCGCCTCTTGATCGTTTTTGCGTCGTCATATCGACTCCGGGAGATCCCGAGTCCGCCAGGGGGTCCGCGCCGAGCGCGCGCCCGTCGCTTCCCTGACATCGCACCTCGGCCGGCGCCGAGCTTCGGACGTAGCGCGGCGGGCGCAGCGCGGCGGGCGGCGAGGGCCGCGCGCCCCAGCGCCTCAGACCGCGCGGCTGCGCAAGGTCGGCGCCGGCGAGGAGCACTGCGCCGAGGGCTCTCCGATCAGCGCGAGGCGGCCCGGCCCGGCGGAGAGCTCGAGTCCGTCGACTCCCCGGATCGCCTCCTCGGTCGCGCAGAGCCCGTGCACCGGCTCGGCCGGCGCCCACGCGCCGACCCGCGCCAGGTCGCCGCCGATGATCTCCGGGTGGGGCATCCAGCGCACCACCACCCGCCCGGCGTGCAGGCACAGGTTCGGGTGCACGCGCGCGTCCGGGCGGCTCCTCTGCGCGATCTCCTCGTGCAGCGCGGCGGCGATCGCGATCACCGCCGCCCGCTCCCGCAGCGCCTCGCAGGCGTCGCAGGAGAGCAAGCGCACGGCGAGGATCTCGCTGCCGGTCACCGACACCAGCGTGAGCCCGGCGTCGCGGAGGCGCTCCTCCGCGAGGTCCAGCACGAGGCCGAGCTCCTCGGCGAGCGCGTCGTCGAGATCGTCGGCGTCGGTGCGCAGCCGCAGGTCGAGGTACACCGCGACCGCGTCCGTCTCGAGCTCCGGCGTGCTGCTCCGCCCGGACGTCGGCTCGCCCACGGCCTCGCGGAGCGCGCAGAGGAAGCTCTTGACCGACGGGTAGCGGTGCTCCGGCTGCTTCTCCAGGCAGCGCAGGACGATCGCGTCGAGCGCGGGCGGCAGCGGGGTCCGCCGGCTCGGGCGCGGCGGCGGCTCCTCCAGGTGCTGCCGGAGCAGCTCGGCCGCGTCCGGCGAGTAGAACGGGAGCTTGCCCGTGAGGAGCCGGTGGAGCAGGACGCCGAGCGCGTACACGTCGACGCGCGCATCGAGGGGGCCGCCGAGGATCTGCTCGGGCGCCATGATCGTGAGCGTGCCTGGCGCCCTCCCCGCCGTGGTGAAGCCGCTCGCCCCCTCCTCGGGCTCCATCAGCTTGGCGATCCCGAAATCGAGGAGCTTGACCGCGCGCGGCGCGCCCCGCGAGACGAAGATGTTGCTGCCCTTCACGTCGCGGTGGATGATGCCGGCGGCGTGCGCCGCGTCGAGCGCCGAACAGACCGGCTCGAGCAGCTCGAGCGCCCGCTCCGGCGAGAGCCTCCCCTCCTGCCGGAGGAGCACGTCGAGCGTCAGCCCGTCGAGGTGCTCCATCACGTAAAACGGCCGGCCGTCCGGGAGCTCGCCGGCGTCATGAATGTCGACGATGCCAGGGTGGTTGAGCAGCCTCACCACCTCGATCTCGCGCAGGAAGCGCTTCACCATCTTCGGCGAGGCGGCGAGCGTCCCGTGCAGCACCTTCATCGCCACACGCGCGCCCGTCTGGAGATGTCTCGCCTCGTAGACGGCTCCACATCCGCCCCGGGCGATGGGCGCCACAACACTGTAATTGCCCGCGCGCGCGCCGCACGGGAGCTCTCCTCGCGAGAACGACCTCTCCTCTAGGGAAAACGCCCTCGTCTCGTTATCGCGCGTCGCCAACCCATCCAATGTCATAACCCCCCCGATACGACTAAGGGCTCACCCGAGCGACGTTTTTACCAGCACGTGACGATCGTGTTGTCGCTACACGTCGCTTCACCTGGTGGTACAGTAAATCCATCGTTGTCCCGACGGTAGCCTATTCCATCTGCTGGCGGAACGGGGGAGGGAACTGATGAAGGGGCGAATTCACGCGCGGCACCTGCGCACACTTTCGTTGGTCGCATTGCTGCCCTGCTGCGGTGGCAGCGACGGATTTCCTGTGGAGTCGGGGTCGGTCGAGGCAGCCTCAAGTGCGCTCCGCAATCACAACGCCCTCAACCCCAACGCCCTCAACCCCAACGCCCTCAACCCCAACGCCCTCAACCCCAACGCCCTCAACCCCAACGCCCTCAACCCCAACGCCCTCAACCCCAACGCCCTCAACCCCAACGCCCTCAACCCCAACGCCCTCAACCCCAACGCCCTCAACCCCAACGCCCTCAACCCCAACGCCCTCAACCCCAACGCCCTCAACCCCAACGCCCTCAACCCCAACGCCCTCAACCCCAACGCCCTCAACCCCAACGCCCTCAACCCCAACGCGCTCGCCCCGAACAGACTCGAGGGGAGCAGCCTGGCGCCGACCGCCTTCTCCGCCATCACCGACCCAGGGGAGCTCGGCGCGATGTCCAGGCAGCTCCTTCAATACATTGTCAGCTGCGCGCTCAGCCCGTCGCAGTCGCTCCGCTTCTCGTGGCGCGACGAGCTCGACGAGCCGCACGACGAGGTCTACTGGGGGCACCTCGGCCTCGCCCCGGGCTGGAGCGACGAGCCGCTGAGCGCCTCCCGGAGGCAGTGGGTCTCGGCCTGCGTGGCCTCGCGCGCAAACCGGGCAGGCGTCTCGGTGATGATCTCGTCGCGCGGGACGCATCAGGCCCTCAGGTACCCGGACCGGAGCGAGGTGGCGTCCTTTCCGAGGGAGGAGGGCGCGTTCTGGGGCGACCTGTTCACGAGCGCCCCCCGCTTCTATGCCTGCTACAACGAGTCCAACGCCGACAGGTCGCGCGACCACAGCAGGGACTGCGCTACGGGGCTCCCCGACCCGGAGGGCGGCGTCCGGGAATGCCCGAACATTCACATCGTGGGCTCATGCGATCTCGTGTGCGGCCCGCTCCACGCCGCCAGCGGCTATCGCCCGAGCTGCACCAACGATCGAGGCGAGTCGTCGTCCGCGGTGATTACGACGTTCCTGCCCTGAGGCCCCCATGTCGCCCGATGTTCCTCGAGACGGACGCGGCGCCCACGCGGGTGGGCTCGCCGCGCGGTGCAGGGAATGCGGCAGGCGGGTCGCGCGCGCGGACCCCGGGTGCCCGCAGCACGGCCCGGCGCTGCGGCACGCCGGTCCGGAGCCCGGCGCCCCGAGCGGCGCGGACGACGCCAGCACCGGCTGGCCCCGCGAGGCGCCGCCGCCCAGCATCGCGGGCTACCGCGACGTCCGCCTCGCCGGCGCGGGCGGGTTCGGGGTCGTGTTCGCGGCCGAGCCGGAGGGCGGCGGTCCGACCGTGGCGATCAAGGTCGCGCGCGAAGACCGCCCCGACGCCAGCGTCCGCCTCGTCGAGGAGATGCGGGCCCTCCACGACATCGGCCCGCCCCACGTGCCCGCCGTCCACGCGTGCGGCCAGCTCCCCTCCGGGCTGCCGTACTTCGTCATGGATTACCTCGACGGCCCGACGCTCGCCGACCGCATGGTCGCCTCCGGCGTCGCCGGCCCGGTGCCGGCGCGCGCGGCGTGCTCGCTCGTCCGCGCCGCGCTCCGGGCCCTCGAGGCGGTGCACGCGCGCGGCTACGTGCACCGCGACATCAAGCCCGAGAACATCTTCATCCATCCCGGCGCGCCCCCGTCCGGGGCCGCCCGGGACGGCGGGCACCGCGCCACCATCATCGATCTCGGCCTCGCGGCGGGGCACCGCGACCCGTCGCTCCGCATCACCGCCGAGAGCGAGGCGCCCGGCACCGCCGAGTACATGGCGCCCGAGCAGTGCGACGGCCACGGCGACATCGACGTGCGCGCGGACGTGTATGCGATCGGCGTCGTTCTGTTCGAGCTCCTCACCGGCAAACCGCCGTTCTGGGGCCCTCCCGCCCTGGTGCGGCAGGATCACCTGAGCCGCCGCCCCCCGCGCCCCTCCTCGATCGCGCCGATCTCGGGGTCGCTCGAGGACATCGTGCTCCGGTGCCTCGCCAAGGACAGGAATCAGCGCTTCGAGACCGCCGCGGCGCTCGGCGCCGCCCTGGAGACCTTCGAGCGCGCCCAGGAGCGCCGCCCCTCGCGCCTCCGGCGCCTCACCACGGAGCCGCCGCCGAGCGCCCGCCGCGTCGAGCGGCGCGCGGTCGCGCTCCTCTTCTTCGAGGCCGAGCTCGACGTCGTGGCCCTCCAGCGGAGGCTCGGCGCGCTCGGCGGCGAGCTCGCGCACGCCGCCGGCAACCGCTTCGTCGCCGTCTTCGACCACGCGGACGGCGCGAGCCCGCTGCGCCGCGCGATGCACGCCGGCCGAGAGCTCGAGCAGCAGCGCGTCCTCGCCCGCGGGCTGCTCGACCTCGCGTCCGTGTCCGTCCAGCCGCGGCCCGACGGATCGCGCCGGTTCCTGAGCCCGCTCTTCCACCGGGAGGATCGCTTCGCGCCGGACCGCCCCCCGGGGCTCACCCTGTCGCCGGCCGCCGTGGAGGCGCTCGGCGACGGCGGCTCGCAGCCCCCGGGCGACTCCCTCCCCCCGCCAGGGCCGCCCTCCGTTCGATCCGGGCCGACCTCCGCCCGGTCCGACGCCGACACCGCGTTCGACACCGGCTCGCAGCCGCTCTTCGGCCGCAACGACGTCCTCGACGCGCTCGTCGCCGGCGCGCGCGACGCCGCGGCGAACGCGACGCCCACCATCGCCAGCGTCATCGGCGTGGCCGGCCACGGCAAGAGCCGCCTCGCCGGCGCCCTCGTGCAGCGGCTGCGCGAGATCGACGGCCGCGCCGAGGTGATCGAGCTCCGCACCGGCGAGCCGGTGGCTGGCGGGGCCGACCGCGTCGTCCGGGAGATCCTCCAGCAGGCGCTCGCGCTGCCGTCGTCCCCGCCCGCCGACGGCGGCAGCGAGCTCCTCCGCCGGCGCCTCGGCGCCGCGCAGGAGCGGCTCGGGGCCGCCGTGGCGCTCGCGCTCGGCTGGATCAGCGACGGCGCGCTCGCCGAGGAGCGCTACCCGGAGCTCCGCGCGCTCTCGGCGGCGCCCGGCGCGCTCCGCGCCGCGCTCACCGTGGCGGCCGGCGAGGCGCTCCGCCGGCGCTCGCGGAGGACGCCGCTCTTCGTGGTGCTCGACGACGCGCACGCGGCGGACGACGCGGCGCTCGCCGCGCTCGAGTACGCGGCGCTCGCCGAGGCGCAGGCGCCGCTCTTCATCTGCGCCTTCGGCCGGCCGAGCTTCGAGAGCGCGCGCCCCGACTGGGGCGAGCGCGCCGCGCGCCGCGAGACCTACCGCCTCGAGGCGCTCGACCGCGAGAGCGCGATCGCCCTCTGCCGGCGGCTGCTCCTGCCCGCCGAGGACGTGCCCGAGCCCGCGCTCGCGCACCTCGTCGAGCGCGCGCAGGGCGTCCCGCTCCTGCTCATCGAGCTCGTGCGCGGCCTCAAGCGCGAGGGCATCGTGCGCCGGCACCCGCGGGGCGACGCGTGGTACCTCGCCACGGACGAGCTCGATCGCCTGCCGGACATGCCGCTCCTCGACTGGCTCGCGCTCGGCGAGATCGACGCGCTCCCGCCCGCGCTGCAGGCGCACGCGCGCCTCATCGCGCTCCTCGGCCCCGACGTCGCCGTCGCCCAGGTGGCCGGCGTGCTGAAGCGGCTCGACGAGCACGGCGAGGCGGACGACCTCCCGCTCGACGGCGAGGTGGCCGTGAAGCGGCTGCTCGCCGCGGGCCTGCTCGTCCAGGATCGCCGGGGCCGCATCGGCTTCCGCCACGCGCTGGTCCGCGAGGCGGTGGCCCGCGGCGCGCCCGAGGCGCTCCGCCGGCGCGTCCACCTCGCGGCCTTCAAGCTGCACCGCGACGCCGCCGACGAAGAGGAGGGCGAGCGCGGCGCGCCCCACCTCAAGGACGCGCGCCTGCTCCCGTTCGCGTACCACGCGGCCCAGGCGGGCCTCGGCGAGGTCGCCGAGGCCGCCTACCTCACCCTGGCCGAGCGCGCGCGCGCCCGGCACGCCTACCTCGACGCGGAGTCGTTCTACAGCCGCGCGCTGGAGCAGCCGATCGAGCCGACGGCCCCGAGCGCCGGCGCCCCGCGGGGCCACGCGCCCGGCGCGCCGGCCCGCGCGCGCCCCGACCGCGCGGCGGCGCACCGGGGCCGCGGCCTCATGCGCTACCGCCTCGGCCGCTACCACGACGCGCTCGCCGACTTCGCCAGCGCGCGGACCATCGCGCGCGCGCGGGGCGACGTCCCGGCGCAGATCGACATCCTCCTCGACGAGGCCACGGCGCTCGACTGGATGGACGAGTTCAAGAGCTCCGAGGAGCGCGTCGAGGAGGCGCGCGCGCTCGCCGAGGGGCTCGCGCTGTCGCCGGCGCTCGCCGCGCGCCTCGCGCTCGGCGTCGGGCGCTCGCTCCACCGCTTCAGCCGGGAGGAGGAGGCGGCCGCCGCGCTCGAGCGGGCGGCGGCCGCCTCCGCCTCGCTCGGGGCCGACGGCTACGAGACGCGGGTCATCTCGCTGCTCATGCTCGGCTTCGTCCTCCAGGGGCTCGGCCGCCTCGACGACGCCGAGGAGGCGCTCGGCCAGGCGATCGCGCTCTGCGAGGCGCACCACGACACGCTGCACCTCGGCTCGGTGACGAACAACCGCGCGCTCCTCTGGGCGTGCCGCGGCGACAAGGCCCGGATGATCGCCGACCTCGAGCGGGTGCTCTCGCTCGCGCGCGAGCTCGGCCAGAGCGGGCTCGAGCGGATCGGCGAGTACAACCTCGGCGAGTACCTCTACCTCATGGACGACCTCGCGGCGGCGAAGCCGCACATCGAGCGCGCGCTCGAGATCGAGCAGCACCGCTTCTGCGGGATGTGCCGGCCGGTCGCCCTGCTCCTCAAGACGCGCTTCCTCTTCTATTGCGGCGAGCAGGCCGAGGCCCGCGCGCTGTTCGAGCGGACGCGCGAGATGCAGGAGCAAGCGCGCGCCGAGGGCCGCATCGACGCGCTGATGGTCCCCTCGGAGGAGGTGCTCTGCGCGATGATCGACCTGGCGACGCGGGACGGGGGCGACGCCGCGTGGGACGCCCTCGTGGAGCGCTCGGCGCAGAGCTCGGTCGGCCAGGAGCACATCGAGGTGCTCGAGATCCGCGCGGTCACCGCGCTGCGCCGCGGCCGGCTCGCCGCCGCGCGGAGCGCGCTCTCGGCCGCGCTCCTGGCCGCGGAGCGCATCCCGAACGTGATGGCCGACCGGCTGCGCCGCCACGCCGCCGCCATCGCCGAGCGCGAAGCCGCAGAGCCCGCCGTGGACCGGCCGACGTTGCCCGCGTGAGCGCACCTCGGCAGGTCGATGTGTTCCATGCGACCACCCGCGCGGGTTCGTCGCCTGCCGTCGTGACAGAAACCTGACGCGGGTCGTCCCATCACCGCTCGCTACGTCCATGCCTGATACCCTCTCGGGGGTTTGCTGTAGAGACTGCCATTTTTCCTGTCCGGGATCGCGCCTTGTGAGAGCGTCAATCCTGAGGCGATTGCCACTCGCTCGAGCGAGCGCGCTCCGCGCCGGCTTGACAAGGGTGGCTCGCGATCGGCTTGACGTGTCATGAGTCCATCACGAATCGATAGCCGCGATCCGGGCTCAGCTTGACAAGGCGGGTCTCGCGCTCGACTTGATCTCGAGGTCCGCAGGTACGATGTTGAACTCCGATTCACACGCCCCGCGCAACGGCGTCCGCCATCCATTCACGCGGCGCCGCCTCGATCGCGCGGGCGAGCGGCATCTCCATGGCGCAAGGATCGCACAACTATTTGAATTGGTTGAACAAAAATGCCACAAGTAAGCGTCGCTCGCGCTCGCCGGAGCGAGCATTGAAGAGGGTCGACCTGGAGCTCGGTATACGCTCGTTCCACGGCAGTGAGCTCGCCTCGTCGCCGCGGGGCCTCGCTCCCGCGCTCGCCGTGGAGCGCCGCCGCGCCGCCCCCGCGCAGCACAACGCATGTCACGCCGCTCACCGCGGCGCGCGTGGCAATCCCGGACATGAACGTGATTTCCTCGACACGGACTACAGCGCTTCATCGAAGCGAGGGCGCCGCAACCTCGAGCGCGGCGCGCCCGTGATCTCGCGCTGCGCCGCCCCTCACCGCCGCTCCGCCGCGCCGCGCGGCGAGCCGCTCTCGACGGGGGTGCGCGCGTGAGCGGACGACAGGCCACCGTGTGGGGGCTCATCCCGGCTGCCGGCCGGGAGCCCCGGATTCAGCCGCTCGCCTTCTCGAGCGAGCTCCTCCCGGTCGGCAGCCGGCTGGCGCAGGGCGCCGAGCAGCCCCGCGCCGCGAGCGAGCACCTCGTCGAGCGCATGCTCCGCGCCGGCGCGACCCGGCTCTGCTTCGTCGTCTCGCCAGGCAGGTCGGAGCTCCTCGAGTACTACGGCGCCGCCATCGGGCAAGCGAGCCTGTCGTACGTCGTCCAGCCGCGTCCGGCTGGCCTCTGCGACGCGGTCTTCCGCGCGCTCCCGCTCATCGCGCCCGACGATCTCGTGTTCGTCGGCCTCCCGGACGCGCTCTGGTTCCCCGAAGACGGGCTGTCCGCGCTCGTGGCTCAGGCGCTCTCGTTCCTCCTCTTCCCGTTCGACCGCCCGGGGCGCTTCGAGGCCGTCGTCACCGACGGCCATGGGCGCGTCGTCGAGATCCAGGCGAGGCGCCGCGACGCCGCGCCGCGCTGGATCTGGGGCGCCTTCAAGCTGACCGGCGCCGTGCTCCAGGAGCTCCACGACCTCTGGTGCGAGCGGAGCCGGCGCGACGAGCACATCGGCCCCCTCGTCAACGAGTACATCGCCCGCGGAGGCGTGGCGCTCGGCGTCCCCGCCGGGCACGCGTACGTCGAGGTCGGGACCGTCGGCGGCTACCGCGAGGCCCTCCGCCTCCTGAGCTCCCGGACGAGCCTGCAAGCGGCCGGGGACGGCGAGCGGCGCGAGCCCGCCGGCGCGCCCGCCGCGCTGCGCGCGTCCGGCGGCGAGGCCCCCTGACCCGTCACCCGGCGAGCGCCAGCGTCCTCGCGTTGTCGGGCACGCACGTCAAGAAGCGCTCGCGGAAGCTCGGATCGCTGATCTTCTCCGCGCGGCTGAGCAGGTGCTCGCGCGCGGCGGCGAGCGCCTCCGCCGCCTCCCGCTCGGCCCCGGCGGCGGCCAGCGCCTCGGCGTAGGCGAGCCGCACCAGCGCCTCGCCCTCCTCGAGCGAGCCCGCCTCCTCGAGCTGCGCGAACGCCTCGCGCGCGGCCGGCAGCGCCTCGTCCTCCCGGCCTTGCGCGAGCAGCGCGCGCGAGAGCACCGCGACCGCGGCGGCGCGCAGCGGCGGCACCACCGTCAGCGCCTCGACCGCCGCGCGCGCCTCGCGCTCGGCGCCCGCCGGGTCGCCCGAGAGCAGCAGGATCTTCGCGAGGTACGTCAGCGTCACGCCCTCCATCCGCCGGTCGCCCTGCTGCTGGAACGCCGCCGCCGCGCGCTGCTCGAGGAGCTTCGCCTCCTCCAGCTGCCCGAGGTGGGCGATGACGTAGCCGAGGTTCTGGAGCGCCGCCGTCTCCAGGTCGTCGAGGCCCATGCGCTGCGCCGCCGCGAGCGCCGTGCGGAGCGCCGACTCGGCCACCTCGAAGTCGCCGAGCTCGCCGTACAAGAAGCCCAGGTTCTCGCGCACCGTGCAGGCGTTCCGGCGATCGCCGGCCAGCTCGAACGCCGCGAGCGCCGCCGTGAGCCCGCTCAGCGCCGCCCCGATGTCGCCCTTCGTCTGCGCCCGGAACGCGCGCGCCTGCTGGTAGAGCCCCACCGCCTGCGGCTCGAGCCCGGCGGGCTCGCTCGCGACCGCGTCGAGCATCTGGATCAGCCGATCGGCCGCCGCGTAACGGCCGCCGAAGACCAGGTACGTCGCGCCCTCGCACAGGCACATGATCCGGGCGCTCATCGCGCCCGCCGCCTCGGCCACCCGCGTCGTCCAGGCCTCGACCCGATCGAAGTGGCCGAGCTTCCCCTCCGCGACGATCACCTGCCCGATGGCGCGGAACCACGCCGAGCTGCCGATCCGGACGAGGCTCGCCGCCTCGGTGCCGCGCTGCACGGCGAGCGCCGTCTCCTGCTGCCACAGGCTGATCTCGGCCTCCACGAGCCGCAGCCGCCCGAGCTCCTCGTCGGCCGCCCCGCACCGCACGCCCATCTCGGCGCGCGCGAGCGCGCTCGCGAGATCGTTCGCCTCCAGCGCCTGCTCCGCGGCCCGCCGGTACCACTTCACCGCGCGCGCCGGCTCGCCGCCGAGCCGGAAGTGCTCCGCCATCGCCATCGCGTCGGTGTGCCCGCTCCGCTCGAGCCACTCGCCGGCCAGCTTGTGGCCGAGGGCGCGGTCCGGCTCCGTCAGCATCGCGTACGCGGCCTCGCGCACGATCGCGTGGCGGAAGACGTAGTCGGTCGGGATGAGCCACCCCGGCGTCTGGGCCGGCGCGATGAGCTCGCGCGCCGCCAGCGCGTCGAGCCACGTCTCGGTCTCCTTCACGCGCGAGGCGCCGCCGAGCAGCGCCGCAACCGCGAGCTTCGAGAACCGATCGCCGAAGATGCTCGCCGCCCGCAGCACCCGCTTCGCCTCGTGCCCCTCGGCGTCGAGCCGCGCCTCGACCGTGCCCAGCACCGAGTCGGGCAGCACGTCCCCCTTGCCGTCCGCGACCGCGCGGATGAGCTCCTCCAGGTAGAACGGGTTGCCGTCGGCCCGCTCCACGACCCGGGCCACGATCTCGGCGGGCGTGTCCTCGCCGAGGGCGCTGCGCACCATCCGCTCGCTCGCCTTGGCGGGCAGCGGCCCGAGCTTGATCGTCTGCACCTCGCGATCCGTCCACAGGCCGGGGAACTGCTTGCTGACCTCGGGTCGGGCCAGCGCGAGCAGCGTGAGCGGCAGATCCCGGAGGTTCCGCAGCGTCTGGTCGATGAGGCGCACGGTCGCCGGGTCGCCCCACTGCAGGTCCTCGAGCACGAGCAGCACCGGCTGCGCCGCGCACTCGGCGGCGAGCCAGTCCTCCCAGGCCGCGCGCGTCGCGTCGGCCATCAGCATCGCGTTGTCGCGCGCCGCGCGCAGCCCGCTCGTCTCGCCGTCGGGGAACGGCGTCCGCGTGAGCTCGCCCAGGAACGCCGCGACCCGGTTCAGCGCGTCGCCGCTCAGGTGGCGCCCGAGCCGCCGCTTCAGCTTGCGCCGCCGGGCCTCCACCGGCTCGCCCTCGCGCATCCCCGCCGACTTGCGGATCGCGTCCGCGATGAGGCCGAACGGCGACCCCGCGGCCACCGACTCGGCCCGGCCGGCGAGGATCTCCACCGTCCCGAACTGGCGCCGCACCCGGGTGAGGAACTCCAGGCGGAGCCGCGACTTGCCGGCGCCGGCCGGGCCGATCACCAAGACCGCGCTCGCCAGCGACTCGCTCACGCAGCCGGAGAACACGCCCTCCAGCATGGACAGCTCGCGGCTGCGGCCGACCCAGACGCTCGGCTTGCCGAGCAGGACGGGGGTGCTCTCGTCGGCCGCCGTCTCGCTCGCGAGGAACGGCCCCTTCTCGTCCGTGTCGATCTTGAGCCGGCCGCCGACGACGCTGGCGGTGACGTCGTCGAGCCGGACGACGCCGCCCTGCGCCGCCCGCAGGGCGCGCACCCCCCGGTCGATCACGTCGCCCTCGATGAGCTTCGCCGACGACACCCCGCGCCCCGTCGCGACGGCGAGCGGGATGCCCGGGAACCGCGCGCGCAGGGCGAGCGCGCACCGCGCCGCCCGCTCCGCCCGGTCCACGGCGCTGCCGGCGCCGGCGAGGATCGCGATGAGCGACCCGCGCGAGATCTCGGTGATGTGCGCGCCGTACGGCTCCACCGCGGCGCGCACCTCCGAGCGAGGCACCGAGGAGCCCGGGCCCTCGCTCGAGATCTCCTGCAGCACGCTCGAGACGTCCGAGGCGCTCGGGACGCCGCCGGCCGCCGCCACGCTCATCTCGACGTCGTCCGGCTCGCCGGCGAGCACGAGCGACACGAGCCGCTGCTCGCTGCGCGTGAGGAAGCCCGGGGGCCGCGCCGAGCGCATGGTCGCGTCGCGCGGCGACGCCAGCGTGGCGGGCCGCGGCGTCGTCCAGGCGTCGAGCGCCTCCGCCAGCTGCGCGAGCTGCACCCCGACCTCGCCGCAGTCGCGCGGCCGCTCCTCGGGGTTCTTCGCCATCATCCGGTCGATGAGCTGCTCCAGCGGCTCCGGCACGTCCGCGCGGACGTCGCGCAGCCTTGGCGTCTGCTGGAACAGGAGCTTGGCGAGCGCGGCCATGACGTGCGCCCCCTCGAAGGCCGGGCGGCCCGCGATGCACTCGTAGAACACGCACGCCAGCGAGAACACGTCCGCGCGCGCGTCGAGGGAGCTCCCGCTCTCGATCTGCTCGGGCGCGATGTACCCGGGCGTCCCGAGGATCCCGCCGGTGTAGGTCAGCCGCCGCGACTCGCCGTCGGGCCGCGCGATCCCGAAGTCGACGAGCTTGAGCTGAGCGACGTCGCCGGCGACGAGGAAGATGTTGCTCGGCTTGACGTCGCGGTGGATGATCCCGCGCGAGTGCGCGAAGGCGAGCGCGTCCGCCGTCCTGCGCAGCACCCCGAGGCTCTCGGCGAGCGAGAGCTGCCGGCGCGCGAGGCACGCCGCCAGGTCCTCGCCCTCGAGCCACTCCATGGCGAGGTAGTGGTCCCCGGCGCCCGTCCGGCCGTGGGCGACGTACCGCACGATCCCGGGGTGGCTCAGCTCGGCGAGGATCTGCGACTCGCGCTCGAAGCGCTCGACGTCGAAGGCCTCGCGGCTGTGCAGGAGCTTGAGGGCGACGTGGCGCGCGTCGAGGCGATCGTGGGCGCGGTAGACCGTCCCCATCCCCCCGGCCGCAACCTGCTGCTCGACGACGAATCGGCTCGCGAGGACGGCCCCGGACTCCACGCTGCTCGATGCTACTCGAGGAAGACGCTCACCGAGGCCTTGTAGCTGTCGGTGCCGCGCGGAAAGATGCGGGTCCCGCACGGGAGCTCGATGAGGGGCTTCCGGTCGCGGCAGTCCGTGTAGCTGCCGTCGTGCCGCGGGCCGTCGCACACGTCCTCACACTTGCCCACGACGTCGACCACGCAGTCGTCGATCGAGGGGCCGCAGACGCGGGGGATCGACCTCTGCCCTGGCGCGAGGCAGGCGAAGCGGCGCTGGTTCTTGAGGAAGACGTTGCCGTAGTAGGTCGCCTCCGGCTCCTCGTACTTGTCGCGCTCCCTCCTCGTGGACGAGAGCGCGTCGTTCTTGCCGCGGAGCGAGATCGGCACGTGCTCGCCCCGGTAGTTCACGCGGGAGAGGAGGCAGGCCGACACCCACTCCTGGCACTTTTCACCACAGGAGCCGTTCCTCCGGCCCCACTCGGGCGCGAGCCCGAGCTCCCCGACGAAGGTGTAGGAGCGGCGGTCGACCTCGACCGTAATCTTCTCGTCCTCCGGCAGAGCGCAGCTCACGATGAAGCTGAGGAGCTCCCGCGACTCGGGGTCACGGAGCGCCTCGCTGGTGAACGGATTGCCCATCAGACCGTTGTGGGTCAGCGCGTTGTGGGTCAGCGCGTTGTGGGTCAGCGCGTTGTAGACCACGACCTCCTGCTGCACCTCCGCCACCACCTCATCCTCACCAGCGAGGCCATCGAGCTCGGTAGACGCGATACAAGCGGCCTGCGAGGTCGACACCGCCACGCAGACGATGAGAGCGAATTGGCGTGCAGATTCCATAGTCCTATTTCATCTACACCACTCCCGCTCATAAGTTCAATTTTTTTATAGACATTTTGCGGGACATGTTTCTCCACACTGCCATGACACGCATCACGTAGTCAGGTGCCGGGCGGGGGACAACGCAGAGCGCAGCACTCCCGCGCACCCTGAGCAGGGGGGATGCGAAGCAGCGTGTGGGTGGGAGAGTTACGCCAGTTTCCTGGTCAGCAGCGCATTGACCAGGTCGGGGTTCGCTTTGCCGCCGGAGGCCTTCATGACCTGACCGACGAAGAACCCGATCAGCTTCGTATTGCCCGCGCGGAAGCGGGAGACCTCGCCGGGGTGCCCGGCGATGATCTGGTCGACGATGCGCTCCACCGCGCCCTCGTCGGCCACCTGCCGGAGCCCTCTCTGCTCGACGATCGCCCGCGGGCTACCGCCCCGCTGCATTATCTCAACGAGGACGTCTTTTGCTATCTTCGTCGAAATCGTCCCATCATCGATCAGCGCGAGGAGCTCGCCGAGCTGCGCACCTGAGAAGGGCAGGTCGCCTGCCTTCCTGTCCCTGAGCTCGCGCGAGATCGAGTGGATGACCCAGTTGGCGGCGCTCCTCGGGTTGTCGTGGACCGCCACCGCCTCCTCGAACAGCCGCAGGAGGCCGTCGTCCTCGGCCAGGACGACGGCGTCGTCGCCGGGGATCCCGCGTGTTTCGATGAGATTTCTGGCCTTGTCGGCGCGGGCCGGATCGAGCCGCGCGAGCCGCTCCTCCACGGCCTTGCGCTCGGTCTTCGGCCGGGGCGGCGGCGCCTTCGCGGCCGCGCTCTCGGGCGCCGCGGCCGGAGCGGGCTTCTCGCCGGCCAGCTTCGCCCACGAGTCCTTGAGCGCCACGGTGCGGTTGAACACCGGCGCTCCGGGCGCGGAGTCGACCGGATCCACGAAGAAGAACCCCTGGCGCTCGAACTGGACATGGCTGCCCCGCTCCACGCTGGACAGGCTCGGTTCCACCCGGCATCCGGTCAGGGTGACCAGCGAACCAGGATTCAAGTTCTCCAGGAAATCCCGCCCCTCGTCGACCGCGTCGGGCCGCTCGGCCGCGAACAGCCGGTCGTAGAGCCGGACCTCCGCGGAGATCGCGTGGGCCGCCGAGACCCAGTGCAGCGTCCCCTTCGGCTTGCGGCCGCCGGGCGCCTCACCGCTGCTCGTGGGGTGATCGTAGGTGCACCGGAGCTCCACCACCTCTCCTGTGGTAGGATCTTTCACCACCTCTCGACAGGTGATGAACCCGGCGTACCGGAGCCGCACCTGCTGCCCGGGCGCGAGCCGGAACCATTTCTTGGGCGGGTCCTCGAGGAAGTCCTCGCGCTCGATGTAGAGCACCCGCGAGAGGGGGACCTTGCGGGAGCCCTGCTTCGGCACGTCGTCGGGCCAGTAGGGCGCGTCGATCTGCTCCACCTGCCCCTCGGGGTAGTTCTCGAGGACGACGCGGAGCGGGCGCAGCACGGCCATCACGCGCGGCGCGCGGAGGTTCAGGTCGTCGCGGACGCACGACTCGAACTTCGCGATGTCGACCATGCTGTTCGTCTTGGCGACGCCGATCTCCTCGCAGAAGGCGCGGATGGCCTCGGGCGTCACGCCGCGGCGCCGGAGGCCGGCGATGGTGGGCATGCGCGGGTCGTCCCAGCCCTTCACGTGGCCGCCCTTCACGAGCCCGAGCAGCTTGCGCTTGCTCATCACCGTGTAGTTCAGGTTCAGCCGCGCGAACTCGTACTGCCGGGGGCGGGACGGGACGTCCAGGCTCTCGATGATCCAGTCGTAGAGCTCCCGGTTGTTCTCGAACTCCAGCGTGCAGATCGAGTGGGTGATCCCCTCGATCGCGTCGGAGAGGCTGTGCGCGAAATCGTACAGCGGGTAGATGCACCAGGCGTCGCCCGTCCGGTAATGGCGCGCGCGCTTGATGCGGTAGATCGGCGGATCGCGCATCTTCATGTTGGGAGCGGCCATGTCGATCTTGGCCCGGAGCACGTGGGCGCCCTCCGGGAACTCCCCTGCTCGCATGCGCGCGAACAGATCGAGGTTCTCCTGGACGGACCTGTTCCTGTAGGGGCTCTCGCGCCCGGGCTCGGTGACGGTGCCGCGCATCTCGCGGGTCTCCGCCTCGCTCAGGCTGCACACGTACGCCTTGCCCTTCTGGATGAGCTCCACCGCGAACGCGTACAGCCGCTCGAAGTAGTCCGACGCGAAGAAGAGCTTGTCGCCCCAGTCGCCGCCGAGCCAGCGGACGTCCCGCTGGATGGACTCGACGTACTCCAGGTCCTCGGCCGCAGGGTTCGTGTCGTCGAACCGCATGTGGCACACGCCGCCGAAGTCGGCCGCCAGCCCGAAATTGAGCAGGATCGACTTGGCATGTCCGATGTGCAGATATCCGTTCGGCTCGGGCGGGAATCGGGTCACGACCCGCGTGTGCCTCCCTGCGGCGAGGTCTTCGGCGATGATGTTGCGGATGAAATTGGACGCGGCGCCGCCGCTGTCAGCGTCGCTCGGTCGGGGGCTCTGCGTTGTCACAGCTGTCTTTCACCTCGGCTCGGGCGACGCGGCCGGGCGCAGCCGGGCGCCGCCGCCCGAGCGGAGCCTACTCGAACGGCCCCCCCTGGACCACCGTGGAAGAGGGCGCCGCGCGGCCGCTCCCGCCGCGGACGCCCGCCTCTCGGGCGGGGCGCGGCGGCGGGCCTACCGGCGGCGGCGTGGGCGACGCGCGGACGTGCGCGGCGGAGCGGCGCGCGCCCGCGCGGGCGGTCAGAACTGGGCGGCCTCGGTCGACTCGTGCAGGGCCAGCGTGGACGCCGCGCCGCCCGAGATCACCTGGGCGACCTCGTCGAAGTAGCCCGTCCCGACCTCGCGCTGGTGGCGCGTGGCGCTGTAGCCGAACTGCTCGCCGGCGAACTCGGCCTGCTGGAGCTCGGAGTACGCGGACATGCCGCGGCGCTGGTACTGCCTGGCGAGCTCGAACATGCTGTGGTTGAGCGCGTGGAACCCGGCGAGGGTGACGAACTGGAACTTGTACCCCATCGCGCCGAGCTCGCGCTGGAACCGCGCGATCGTCGCGTCGTCGAGGTGCTTCTTCCAGTTGAACGAAGGAGAGCAGTTGTAGGCGAGCGGCTTGCCCGGGAACTGCTTGTGGATCCCCTCCGCGAAGCGCCGCGCCTGGTCGAGGTCCGGCGTCGAGGTCTCGCACCAGACGAGGTCGGCGTAGGGCGCGTAGGCGAGCCCGCGCGCGATGGCCGCCTCGAGGCCGCCCTTCAGCACGTAGAAGCCCTCGGGCGTGCGCTCGCCGGGGATGAACGGCTTGTCGCGCGGGTCGATGTCCGAGGTGATGAGCTTGGCGCTGTCGGCGTCGGTGCGCGCGACGAGGACGGTCGGCACGCCCATGACGTCGCTGGCGAGGCGGGCGGCGACGAGGGTGCGGATGAACTGGCTGGTCGGGACGAGGACCTTGCCGCCCATGTGCCCGCACTTCTTCTCGGACGCCAGCTGGTCCTCGAAGTGCACGCCCGCGGCGCCGGCCTCGATCATGGCCTTCATGAGCTCGAAGGCGTTCAGCGGCCCTCCGAAGCCGGCCTCGGCGTCGGCCATGATGGGGGCGAGCCAGTAGCGCCCCGACTTGCCCTCGGCGGTCTCGATCTGGTCGGCGCGGAGGAGCGCCTGGTTGATGCGCCGCACGAGCGTCGGGACGCTGTTGGCCGGATACAGGCTCTGGTCGGGGTACATCGTCCCGGCCTCGTTGTTGTCCGCCGCCACCTGCCAGCCGCTCAGGTAGATCGCCTTGAGCCCGGCCCGGACCTGCTGCATCGCCTGGTTGCCGGTGAGCGCGCCGAGCGCCGCCACGTAGGGCTCGCTGTGCATCAGGTTCCAGAGCCGCTTGGCCCCGAGGGAGGCGAGGGTGTAATCGATACGGACGGTGCCGCGGAGGCGCGCGACGTCGGCCTCGGAGTACGGGCGCACGATGCCGCTCCATCGGCCGGGGGCGACGTCGCTCGGCGTCGCGTGCAGGGAATCGGCGGAGATCGGCGTATTGAGCGGGAAAGCAGCGGACATGACTGGGCTCCTAGTGCGTTGGGGTTGCAGGCGGCAGCTGCCGCTGTGTCGACGTCGAAACAGGGTGGCCGAGCGTCACGCGCCCTGGCCTCCGGCGCGCGAGATCAAGAGCTCGTAAGCGGGCAGCGTGAGGAACTCCTCGAAGGTCTCCCCGACGGACAGCCGCTCGAAGAGCTGGCGCGCGTCGGCGAAGCGGCCGCCGTCGAAGCGCGCCTCGCCGAGCGCGCCGCGCAGGGCGGCCATCTCGCCGTCGACCGCCGCGCGGAAGCGCTCCACGGTGAGCGGCTGGCCGTCGTCCAGCGTCGCCTCGTGGCGGATCCACTGCCATACCTGGGTGCGCGAGATCTCCGCGGTGGCCGCGTCCTCCATCAGGTTGTAGAGCGGGACGCAGCCGAGGCCGCTGATCCACGCCTCGAGGTATTGGATGCCGACGCGGATGTTGTGCCGCAGGCCGGCCTCGGTGCGCGCGCCCGGCGGCACGCGCAGGAGGTCGGCCGCCTCCACGCGGACGTCCTCGCGCTTCCGCTCGATCTGGTTCGCCGCGGGCATGTGCGCGTCGAACACCTCGCGGGCGAGCGGCACGAGCCCCGGGTGGGCGACCCAGGTGCCGTCGTGTCCGTCCTTGACCTCGCGCAGCTTGTCGGCGCGCACCTTCTCGAGCGCCGCGCGGTTCGCGTCGGGGTCGCTCTTGATCGGGATCTGCGCCGCCATGCCGCCCATCGCGTGCACGCCGCGGCGGTGGCAGGTCTTCACGAGCAGCTGGGTGTACGAGCGCAGGAAGTGCTGCTCCATCGTCACCTGCGAGCGGTCCGGCATCACGCACGTCGGGTCGTTCCGGAGCTTCTTGATGAAGCTGAAGATGTAGTCCCAACGGCCGCAGTTGAGCCCGGCCGAGTGCTGGCGGAGCTCGTAGAGGATCTCGTCCATCTCGAACGCCGCGGGCAGCGTCTCGATGAGGACCGTGGCCTTGATCGTGCCCGCGGGCAGGCCGACCGCCTCCTGCGCGAAGAGGAACACGTCGTTCCAGAGGCGCGCCTCCAGGTGACTCTCCATCTTCGGCAGGTAGAAGTAAGGCCCGGTGCCGCGGCGGACGAGCTCACGCGCGTTATGGAAGAAGAACAGGCCGAAATCGAAGAGCCCGCCCGGCAGCGGCTTCCCGTCGAGCTCGACGTGCTTCTCCCAGAGGTGCCAGCCGCGCGGGCGCACGAACAGCGTCGCGAGCCGGTCGCCGAGGGCGTAGCGCTTGCCCGTGGCCGGATCCTCGTAACGGAGCTCGCGCCGCGCCGCGAGCCGCAGCGCCGCCTGCCCCTCGATGAGGTTCTTCCACGTCGGCGAGGTGGCGTCCTCGAAGTCCGCCATGAACACGCTCGCGCCGGAGTTCAAGGCATTGATGATCATCTTGGCATCGACGGGCCCGGTGATCTCCACCCGCCGGTCGAGCAGGTCCTCCGGCAGCGGCGCCACGGCCCAGTCCCCCTCGCGCACGTCGCGCGTCTCCCGGAGGAAATCGAACCGCTGGCCCTCGTCGAGCCGCGCCTGCACCCCGCGCCGCCGCGCGAGCAGGGCCGGAACCCGGTCAGCGAACTTACGTCCGAGATTCGCGAGGAAGCGAAGGGCCTCTGGCGTGAGGACAGACTCGTCGCCCGCAACGCGGGGAGCGAGCAGGCTCAGGTTCGAGGTCACATGATTCTGGCTCATCCACATCTCCTGCAACGCTGCGCGTCGTTACAACGTAACTATGTTTGTCGACGGGGTTTCAGCGTCAACTTCGCTTTGAAATGCAGGCGGATAACGATGTCGACGAAAGGCCTTTACAGGCTGTCAACGTGTAAACTATTGTAAATTTCTACGGTGGTGCGCTTCACCTACACGTGGGTTCAGTAAGTTCAGCTACGTTCGGGAGGGTCCCCATGGCCGATGCACCTCTACTCGGAGCCAAAGTCCGTGCGCTCCGGCGCCGCGAGCACATGACGCAGGTCGATCTGGCGGAGCGCCTCGGTGTCTCGGCGAGTTATCTGAACTTGATAGAGAACAACCGGCGTCCGTTGACCGCGCCGCTGCTCATCCGGCTCGCCCAGATATTTCAGCTCGATCTCCAGAATTTCGCGTCGGAAGAGGATGTCCGGCTGACAGCCGATCTCCACGAGGCGTTCGGCGATCCCATCTTCGAGAGCCACGGGCTCACGAACGCGGATCTGCGCGAGCTCGTCGCGAGCTCACCGAACGTGGCGCGCGCGGTGCTCACGCTCTACCGCACGTACGCGACCACCCGCGAGTCGCTGGACACGCTGGGAGAGCGGCTGGCGGGGGACGGGTTCGTCGCGGTCGACAACTCGCGCCTGCCGTCCGAGGAGGTGAGCGACCTGATCCAGCGCCGGATGAACCACTTCCCCGAGCTCGAGGAGGGCGCCGAGGCGCTCTGGCGCGAGGCGGAGCTCGACGCGGACGACGTCTACCGCGGCCTCGTCCGGTACCTCCACGCGACGCGCGGCATCGAGGTGCGCATCGTGCGCGTCGCGGACGAGCGCCAGGCGATGCGGCGCTACGATCCCGAGCGGCGCGTGCTCAGCATCTCCGAGGTGCTGCCGCCCCGGAGCCGCCGGTTCCAGCTCGCGCACCAGCTCGGGCTGCTCACGCAGTCGGCCGCCATCGACCGCATCCTGCGCGACGAGAACCTCACCACCCCCGAGTCCCGCGCGCTCGCGCGCGTCGCGCTGGCCAACTACTTCGCCGCCGCGATCCTCATGCCGTACCAGCCGTTCTTGGAGGCGGCGCGCGCCGAGCGCTACGACATCGAGCTCCTCGCGCACCGCTTCGGCACGAGCTTCGAGCAGGTGTGCCACCGGCTGACGACGCTGCGCCGCCCCGGCGCCGAGGGGGTGCCGATGCACATGGTCCGCATCGACATCGCGGGCAACATCTCGAAGCGCTTCAGCGGCTCCGGCATCCGCTTCGCGCGGTTCAGCGGCGCCTGCCCTCGCTGGAACGTGCACGCCGCCCTGATGACGCCCGGCATGATCCGGATCCAGCTCTCGCAGATGCCCGACGGCGCGGTCTACTTCTGCATCGCGCGCACCGTGCGCAGCGACCGCGGCGGCTACCACGTCCCCCACACGGTGCAGTCGATCGGCATGGGCTGCGACGTCCGCTACGCCCGCGAGCTCGTCTACGCCGACGGGATCGACCTCGACAACATCGGCGCGGCCGTCCCGGTCGGCGTCACGTGCCGGACCTGCGAGCGCCTCGACTGCGCCCAGCGGGCGCTGCCGGCGCTGCAACACCCGCTGCGCCTCGACGAGAACCGGCGGGGCGTCTCGTTCTACGCGTCCGTCGACAAGTGAGCCGGGCGCTCAGCCCGGGCGCCCGAGCAGCTCGTTGAGCGTCGACACGAGCCGGGCCACGTCGACCGGCTTGACGAGGTGCACGTGCGCCCCGGCCGCCCGGCTCTTCTCGCGGTCGTCGTCGCCGCCGAAGCCGCTCACCACGACGATCGCGCGCGGCTTGTTCTCGAGCGACGCCACGAGCTCCAGGCCGCTGCCGTCCGGGAGCGACACGTCGGTCACCAGGGCGTCGATCGCGCGCTCGGCGAGCGCCGCGCGCCCCTCCTCGCACGACCGCGCCACGGCCACGCGGAAGCCGCGGCGGCGGAGCGCCATGCCGAGCAGCGCCGCGGTGTCGTCATCGTCGTCCAGGACCAGGACCTGCGGCAGCTCCTCGCTCATCGGGCGCCCACCTTACGATCCGCCTCGTTCAGCGGCCACTCCAGGGTGATGCGCGTCTCGGCGCCCACGCGCTCGACCCGCGCCGTGCCGCCGTGCGCCCGGAGCACGCCGTCGATGACGCGGACGGGCAGCGCGCCCTCGTCGAGCGGGTCCGCCTCCGGGGAGAGCGCGGTCTCGAAGAGCTCCTCCACCGAGGTCGTGTCCGCGTCGCTCGTGAGCACCACGCGCGCCTTGTCGCCGTGGGCCGCGAGCTCGACGGCGACCCGCGCGCGGGCGGCGCGCAGGGCGAGCATGAGCGCGTCCGCGAGCGCCGCGGTCATCGACGACGGGTGCGCGAAGCCGCGCAGCGGCGCGAGGTCGAGCGCCACCGTGACCTGGCGCCTGCCGTAGACGAACGACGCCTCCGAGACGGCCTGGCGCACGAGCGGCTCGAGGTCGAGCGACTGCACCTGGGCGTCCTGCTGCCGCGACAGCTCCGAGGCGGCGGTGTAGCGGTCGGCGAGGCGCAGGAGGCGGCGCACGCCCCGGCGCGCCATCGTGAAGAACGCCGCGTTCCGAGCGGTCGTCTCGCCGCCGAGGGCGCGCTCGAGCTCGTCGAGCGCGCCGGCCACGACGCCCGCCGGCCCTCGAACGTCGTGCCCCGTGCGCGCGAACAGCTTGTAGATCGACTCGGGGAGCGCCTTTTCCGTCATTCCTTCCGCCTTACCTCGCGCCTCATCTCAGCTCAGCTGAGCGCAGAGCTCGCCGATCCCGGCGAAGAGGCCGCCTTGTCCTTGTCTGGGCCTTCGTCCCCGCCCGAGCCATCCTGCTCCCCGTAGCGCTCCAGCTTGCGGTACAGCGTGCGCCGGTCGAACCCCAGCATCTGGGCGGCGCGCGACTTGTTGCCGCCGACGAGCGCGAGCACGCGCTTGATGTACCGCTTCTCGAGCTCGTCCATCGTCATGATCTCGGCCGGCTCGTCGACGGCGACGACGAAGCGGTCGGGCCGGTAGGCCTGGACCTTCTCGGGCAGATCCTCGACCGTGATCTGCTCGAAGCGCGCGAGGGCCACGGCGCGCTCGATGCTGTTCTCGAGCTCGCGCACGTTGCCCGGCCAGTTGTAGGCGGTGAGCTTCTCCGCGGCCGCCGTCGAGAGCGAGAGCACGCCCTTGCCGCTCCTGGACGAGAACTTCTCGAGGAAGTGCATCGCGAGGTGGAGCACGTCGGTCCCGCGCTCGCGCAGGGGCGGCAGGTCGATCTTCACGACGTTGACACGGTAATAGAGGTCCTCGCGGAACCGCTTCTCGTACACCTCGGTCTCGAGGTCGCGGTTCGTCGCGGTCACGATGCGCGCGTCGAAGGGGATCTCGGCGTTCGAGCCGACCGGCCGCACCTTCCGCTCCTGGAGCGCGCGGAGCAGCTTCGGCTGGACCTCGAGCGGCATCTCGCCGATCTCGTCGAGGAAGATGGTGCCGCCGCTCGCCTCGAGGAACAGGCCGGTGCGCTGGGTCTTCGCGTCGGTGAAGGCGCCGCGCGCGTGGCCGAAGAGCTCGCTCTCGAGGAGCGCCTGGGGCACCGCGGCGCAGTTGACGGCGACGAAGGGGCCGGGGCGGCCGCTGGCCTCGTGGATCGCCCGCGCGATGAGCTCCTTGCCGGTGCCCGTCTCGCCGTGCACGAGCACCGAGGCGTCGCTGCGCGCGACGCGCCCGATGAGGTCGTAGACGCGCTTCATCGCGGGGCTGCGCCCGACGAGGCCCTTCGTCTGCTGGACGTCGTGGGCCGCCTCACGCAGGCGCTTCACCTCGGACCGGAGGCGCCGGTGCTGGACGGCGCGCGAGACCGTCAGGCCGAGGAGGTTCGAGTCGAGCGGCTTCGTGACGAAGTCGAACGCTCCGGCGCGCATCGCGGAGATCGCCGTCTCCATGCTCCCGAGCGCCGTCATCACGATGACGAGCATGTCGGGCCGGGCCCCGAGGATGCGCTCGCACAGCTCGAGGCCGCTCATCTCGCTCATGCCGACGTCGGTCAACACGACGTCGAAGTCGTCCTCGCTCACGAGCTCCAGCGCGCTCTTCGCGGAGGTGCGCGCCGCCACGGAGAATTCCTGCCTCTTGAGGAGGGCTTCGACCAGATCGCACGTCGCTTCGTCGTCATCGACGACGAGTATCCTGCCGCTCATCGCGTGTCCTTCCCCGGCAGCTCACTAGGTCGACCGCTGCCTGCAGTTGCAGGGAACGTGCCACGGAGACACCGCGCCATCAAGCCCAGCTCGCTCATCCTCGACATTCTTCAACGTGACGTTTCGCCACAGGTGGGCTTTCCTGCCTCAACCATGCCGGCAGCGGCCCATGGCGCGGCGCCGACGCGCCCCCCTCCTTGCCGAGGCGCCCCCCCGAGATGTGGCCGCGCTCGCCGGCGCCATCGCCGGATGGCGTTACCAGCTCCCTGGATTTCCACAGATAGACAGCACATCGTCCGGTGATGCACGCCGCGCGCCTCGCCCGTCCGCAGCGAGCGGCGGCGCGGCGGGGAGCGCCGCCTCGAGGCGGCGGCCGCGGCCACGAAAAGCGTCTGGTGCCGCGTGGATGCAGCGCAGGCCCCGGCGGTCCGCGCGAGGCCGCGGCGCGCGCGCTCGCGGCGCGCGGGCACGCGGCGCGCTGGCGATCCGCGCGCTGGCGAGCGGCCGGGCATGGCGATCGGCCGGACCAGCGCGACCCGCGGCGAAGGACCGTAGTCGAGGGATCGAACAACGAGCGTTCGAGGAGAGTAGGGAATTCGCGGTTTGTTGCGATGCGTCTCCGTCCGCGGATCGAGATACCGCGATGAAGCGCTTCATTCTCTCGATACCTGCGGCAGCCCTCGTGTGCCGGTGTCGGCCTGTGCACCTCGACCTCGCTCGATCTGTCGAGTCCGTCCGAGCCGGCGGCGAGAGGCGAAATTCCACATCTCCAGATCACATCTGGCGCCTCGGACGTGCTCACGTCCGGAATAAGGCGATTCGGCATGAGAGTTGCTTGAATATGCCCCATGAAGAAGAGGGGGCGGAAGGGCGAGCGTCGAGAGGAGACCTGCCTGCTGATTGCTGAGCCCGGCGCGCCCTGGACCGAGTGCGCCGCCTGGCAGAGCACCCGGACGCGCGACATCCACACGGTGATTCAGCTGCCGAGCGAGCACGCTTCGACCTTCCAGTCGCGCCTGCAGGAGAAGCTCCAGCTCCTCGGCGAGGTGAGCACGGCCGTGTTCGTCGCGGCGTCGTCCGCGAACAAGCTCGTGGTCCGGTCCGCGCTCGTGCGCGCCGTGCTCGGCGCGCTGCCTGGCGTGAGGCGCGTCGTGCTCTGCCCCGGCTCGGACCCGCTGGCCCCTGCGGCGCGCGAGCTGGCGGGCCTGTCGCTGACGATGCGCGAGCTGATCGGCAGGAGCGGCGCCGTCACCTTCTCGCTCGAGGGCCCGAGGGGCGAGCCGCTGCGCGGCCTCGCGCACCTCTCGGCCGGCGCCGCCGCCTGAGCGGCCCTGGCGCGCGGGCGACGAGATCCCTGTTTCACGTCCATCGACAACACGCACACGTTCGGTGTCCGGGAGGAGAATGCATGAAAGCGACACAGCTCTTGAAGGGGCAGCACCGCGAAGCCGAGAGGCTGTTCGATCTGGCGGCCTCGGGCGTCGGCGATGTCCGGCGGGTGACGGACGAGCTCACGAAACACCTGCTCGCCCACATGCTCGCCGAGCAAGTGGTGCTCTTCCCGGAGCTGCTCGCGATCGAGCCGGATCTCATCGGCGGGGCCTGCGAGGAGCACACGGTCGCGCGGTTCGAGATCCGGCGCGTCGTCAACACGGCGCCAGAGGACCCGAGCTTCAAGGCCAGGCTATCCACCCTGAGGGAGCTCGTCATGCACCACGCCGACGAGGAGGAGCGGGAGCTCTTGCCGCGGATCGAGGCGGAGCTGAGCGAGGAGGCGGACGAGCGGCTGGGCCAGCAGATGCTGGAGCTGTTCGACGCGCTCATCGCCCATTCCCGCCGCTCCCACGGCCAGAGCCACGCCCCGGCGCGCACCGCGACGGCGGCCTGACGGCGGCGGCCCTCCCGCCGCGCTCCTCCTCCTCACGCTCGGTTCACTGCCCAGGCGGGCACCGGCGCTCGACGCGCGGTGTTCTCTGTGCCCCTGTGGTTCCAATCTCTTCATTCTCGGGCGTTTCAAGCTGATCGGCGCTCTAACGCCGTGCCCCGAGCCGGGGAGCCCGGGGCCGTCGTGGGTCGCGAGGGGGATGAGGGCCGGTGGGCTCACGGGGTGGGCGCCGGCGCGTCGCCGGGGCCGGTCGGGCCGCCGTGCGCGGGCCCGTACCCGTGCGACTCTCCGTAGCCGAGATCCTCGGGGACCATCTTGTCCGCCGCGGCCTTCGGCTCCGGCGAGGCGGCGCTCGGCGCGGCGTCCGAGGCGAGCTCGTAGACGCCGCGCTCGAGCTCCATCTCTTCGAGGGCCGAGCCGCAGGCCCGGCAGGGCGTGGCCGCCGTCGATACGAAGATGTACCGGCGACCGCAGGATTTGCAGCGGAGCTCGCGGATCATCGCACGCTCGCCGGATCAGCTCGGCCGACCGCGCCGGGTCGCCTCCTGGGCTTCGCGCAGCGCGTCGCCTTCGGGGCCGTCCAGCGCCTCGGCGGCCTCCTCCGCGTGCTGCTCGATCTTGCCGTCCTTCACCGACCTCTGCACGCCTTCGCGGTAGCGCCGATCGGCCGTGTGGTTGCCCTCGCCTTCGATGTCCGCCGACTGGGTCTGCTGAGTTGCCTTCTGGTTCTCCATGGTGTCCTCCTCGTGTCGAGCTTGCTGAGCAGGGCCGCGGGGCGCGTCAGACGCGCCGCCTCGCCTCCTGGATGGCGCGGTCCAGCTCTTCCACGCGCTGGTCGACGCCCTTCTTCACTTGTTCGAGGTTCGTGCTCGTGGCCGCGTCAAGGTCGCGCAGGCTCCTGCGGACCGCCTCCGACTTGTCCTGGAGGTCCTTCACCATCCTGTCGACCTCGGCCTTGGACAGCTTCTTCTCGGCCTTGGCGCGGAGCTCGACGACGTCCTTCTCGAGGTCCTCGACCTTGCGCGTCGCGGAGGCGCGCACGTCATCGCGCGCCTTCAGGAGCTCCGCCTGGGCCTCCACGGTCTTTTCCTGGGCCTCCACGGCAGCGTTGTTGAGCTTCTCCGCGGCCTCCCGGAGCGCGTTGTCGGTCTCCCGCTCGGCCCGCTGGTCGATCTCGGCGACCTTCTTGTCGAGCTCGGTGGCGACCTCCGCCGCCTTCTGCTCCGCCTCGCGCTGCGCGCGCTCGGCCTTGGCTTGCGCGTCTGTGGGGGACTCGCAGCCCGCGACGACGCTCATGACGATGGCGATAGGAAGGAATGTACGGACGGTCAGCATGATGTTCTCCTCCGGTCTGCCGCTTGGCCCGACCTTGCGTCCGGGCGAGAGCCCGGCACGACGCGAAAAGCCCCATCGAAGCTGCCCGGGATCGTCCCTCTCGGCGCCCTGGATGGGTCCCTCCTCCCGCCATTGCGACGCGCGTGCCAGGCAGAACCGCGGAGACCGCCCGGCCCGACGAGACATATCGCCCCGATCGTGGCCGCCAGGCACGTGCAAGCGGGCATCGCCGGCACAAAGCGCGACAACCCACAACGCATCGCGTCATCACGCCGCCCGCGGACGGTGCGTGCGCAGCGCCGGAGTGCGCGGCGAACGAAGGCATGGAGTTGGTGGGGTCGCAGGAGAGCGGATGAGAGGGCGCGCGGGCGGCGGGTCCGCCCGCGCCGGGCTCGACGTCGCCGCGTGGGCCCGTGTGAGACAGGCGCCCACGCGGCGCTCGAGGGGGGCGGCGTGGCGGGCGTCAGGCCCGGACGCGGCGGCCGAGCGCGAGGGAGACCACCGCCAGGACGAGAAAGATCACGAAGAGCAGCTTCGCCACCGAGGCGGCGCTCGCGGCGATGCCGCCGAAGCCGAAGATGGCAGCGATGATCGCGACGATAAAGAACGCAACACTCCAACTGAGCATGATAACCTCCTGATCGGGTGAATTGGTGTTCCAGCGTCTCGAAACAGCGTCGTCGCCGTCGTCGCCGTTGTCGCCGTTGTCGCCGTTGTCGCCGTTGTCGCCGTTGTTGCAGCCGCCGTGCCGCGACGTCCCATGTTGACCCGCATGTCGATCAAGACGGTTGATCCTCCGGGCGCCCCACAGCCCGCTTCACCGGCCGTCGCGCGGCCCGGGCGGACGCAGGCGCTGCGGCAAATTGTCTCGTTCGTGACGTCGTGCGCCGCACATCGCCGCGAACACCGGCCGTCCGAGCTCGGCACAGCGCTTGCCCGCGCCTGGGCCTGTGCGCGCGCGAAGGAAGGCGAGCTCAGCTCAACACGCGTGTCGAGGGCGACCTCGGCGGAGGACGCGGAGGACTACAGACGGCTATCCCATGAAGGGCGCGGTCGCCTACCCGGCGCCGCGCGGGCTGCGCTGGCGGGGCGCCTTGTGGCGCTCGGCAAGCTCGCCGAATATGTCGTGCTCGACGCCACCCGCGGCCCAGGTCGTCCAGGGCCGCTCCCCGCTCGCTGCCCGGGCCCCTGACGGCGATGGCTGCCGGGACGGCGCCGACGCCGCGAACGACCCGATCATGACGACCCCGCTCTCCACGCTCATCAGGACCCGCCGCGAGGCCATCATCGAGCGGTTCGTCGGCGAGCTGCGCAGGCGAAGCTCGGTGGCGCGAGACATGCCGAAGCCGCTGATCATCAACTCGCTACCGACCTTCCTCGACGAGGTGGCCACCAGCCTGGAGAGGGGCGCTCCCACGAGCGGCAGCGACGAGGCCGCGCGCGAGCACGGCGAGGCGCGCTGGGAAAACGGGTTCGATCTGGACGTGATGGTCCGCGAGTACAGCGTGCTCCGGCGCTCCATCCTCCGCGAGCTGCACGAGGCGGGGGTCACGCCGAGCCTGGGCGACCTCGAGGCGCTCTCCGAGCGCGTGGACGCGGGGATCGCCAAGGCGGTCAGCGAGCACACCCGGCTCCAGCTGGCCGCGCTGGAGGCCGAGCGCAAGCGCACCGAGCTCGAGCGGGGCAAGAGCGGCTCGCTGCTCGCCCAGGCGCCGGCGCCGATCTGCCTCCTCAAGGGCGAGGGGCTGGTGTTCGAGCTCGCCAACCCGATGTTCTGTCAGATGGTCGGCCGCGACGATCTGCTCGGCAAGCCGCTCGTCGAGGCGGTCCCGGAGCTCCGCGGGCAGCCGCTGCACGCGCAGCTCGAGGCCGTCATGGCGAGCGGCAAGCCGAGCGTGGCGAACGAGATCCCGGTGCGGATCATGCACTGGACCGGGGAGCTCGTGGAGCGGCTCTACAACGTCCTGTGCAAGCCGGTCCATGGCGTGAGCGGCGCCGTGGAGGGCGTCATGGCGACGGCGTTCGACGTGACCGAGCAGATCAGCGCGCGCCGCAAGGCGGAGCGCCTCGCGCTCGAGCTCCATCAGAGCGTGGCCCAGCGCCTGCGCGCGGAGCAGGCGCTCCGCGTGAACGAGGAGCGCTTCCGCAAGGCGCTCCGCGGGTCGCCGGTCATGGTGTTCAACCAGGACCGGGACCTCCGCTACACGTGGATGCACAACGCCTTCGGCAAGTCGGAGCGCGAGGTGCTCGGCAAGGCCGACGCGGAGGTGCTGGAGGACCCGGACGCCGCGAGGGCGCTCGAGCGGGCGAAGCGCGAGGTGCTCTCCAGCGGGGTCGGCCAGCGGCGCGAGATCGCCCTGCACTCGGGCGGGCGCACGCAGCACCTCGACATCTCGATCGAGCCGCTGAGCGACGATGCGGGCGAGATCGTCGGCATCACCTGCACGGCGACGGACATCACCGAGCGGAAGGCGATCGAGCAGGCGCTGCGCGCGAGCGAGGCGAGGTTCCGCACGGTGCAGGAGGCGTCGCCCGACGGGTTCATGATCCTGCGCAGCGTGCGCGACGCGTCCGGGGCGATCGCCGATTTCGAGTGGGTCTACGTGAACCCGGCCACCGGGCCGATCGTCGGCGGCCGCGGCAAGGATCTCGAGGGCAAGCGGCTGCTCGTGGAGATGCCGGGCAGCTCGCTCGCGAGCGCCTTCGACACGTACGCGAAGGTCGTCGAGGCCGGCGAGGCCGCCCGGGTCGAGCTCGCCAGCGCGCACGACGGCGCGCCGCAGACGTTCCGCGCCATCGCGGTCGCGCTGGGCGACGGGGTCGGCATCTCGTTCCACGACATCACCGAGCAGAAGCGCTCCGAGGCCGAGCGCGCCCAGCTCCTCGATCAGGAGCAGCGGGCGCGCCAGCACGCCGAGCAGCTGAACAAGCTCAAGGACGAGTTCCTCGCGACGGTGTCGCACGAGCTCAGGACGCCGCTCCAGTCGATCCTGGGCTGGGCGCGGATCCTCCGGACGGGCGACGTGGACGCCGAGTCGCTCGAGCGGGGGCTCTCCACGATCGAGCGCAACGCGAAGGCGCAGTCGCAGCTCATCGAGGACGTGCTCGACGCCTCGACGATCATCGCGGGGAAGCTGCAGCTCCGCACCGATCCGGTCGACGTGCGGCAGGTGCTCTCCGCGGCGCTCGATCTCGTGCGCCCGGCGGCGCTGGCGAAGGGCGTCACGGTCAACGCCTGGGTCGTCGAGGACGTGGGCATCTTCCTCGGCGACGCCGATCGGCTCCAGCAGATCGTGTGGAACCTGCTCACGAACGCGGTGAAGTTCACGCCCTCGGGCGGGCAGGTGCGGGCCTTCGCCCGGCGCGTCGAGGCCATGCTCGAGGTCGAGGTGGAGGACAACGGCGAGGGGATCCCGAAGAGCTTCCTGCCGTTCCTGTTCGAACGGTTCCGGCAGGCGGACGGCGGGATGACCCGGGCGCACGGGGGCCTCGGCCTCGGCCTGGCCATCGTGCGGCACCTGGCGGAGGCGCAGGGCGGCACCGTGAACGCGGAGAGCGACGGCGAGGGCAAGGGCGCGCGCTTCCGGGTGCGGCTGCCGATCCACGCCGAGCCGCACTCGTCCCAGCCGTCGCCGCAGCGCCGGGGCAGCGACGCGCCGGGGGGCGCCGCGCGCCGCTTGCTCGAGGGCATCCGGGTGCTCGTGGTCGACGACGAGACCGACGCGCGCGAGCTGCTCGGCATCATCTTCGGGCGCGCCGGCGCCACGGTGAGCGAGGCGGCCTCGGCGGGCGCGGCGCTCGAGGCGCTCCGCGCGGGCGAGTTCGACGTGCTCGTGAGCGACATCGGCATGCCGGGCGAGGACGGCTACGCGATGATGCGGCGGCTGCGCGCGATGGGGGCCGAGGTCCCGGCGAGCGGGATCCCGGCGCTCGCGCTCACCGCGTACACGCGCGTGGAGGACCGCCGCCAGGCGATCGCCGCCGGCTTCCAGATGCACCTGGCCAAGCCGATCGAGCCGAGCAGCCTGGTGACGGCGGTGGCGCACCTCGTCGGCCGCGCGGGCAACCGCGGCAGCTGGCCGTAGCCCCGAGGCCGCGCCCCGTCGGGGCGACCGTGGGCCTCGCGCGCGGGCGCGGCCCCGGCGAGGGCGAGCGCGCCGGCTTGGCGCGGGCGGCCATCGTGTGGGGCGCCCGGGCTTACCTTGCCGCCGATCGCCTCTTCCCGACGCCGCGGGCCCACGTTAACTTCAGCCGCGCGCAGCAGGCCGTATGCGGTGTCTCCGTCATCCGGAAACGAGTGAGCCGGCCTCCAGCTCCGTCGCCATCGCCCTGCCCACGTGCAGCGGTGCTCTCGTATGCTATCGACGGGCCAGCGTTTTGCCCCTCAGCGAGGACGAGGATGGACGGTAAAATCCTGAATATTATCCTGATAGAGGACGACACCGTCGACGTGATGAACGTCCGCAGGGCGTTCGAGAGGGGCAAGATCACGAACCCGCTCTGGGTCGCGGGCGACGGGGTCGAGGGGCTCGACCTGCTGCGCGGCAGCCAGGTGCCCAGGGACCGGCGCCTCGTCCTGCTCGACCTGAATATGCCCAGGATGAACGGCATCGAGTTTCTTCGAGAGCTCCGGTCCGACGCCTCGCTGAGGGCGACGCCCGTCGTCGTGTTGACCACCTCGAACGACGATCGGGACAAGGTGGACGCGTACGACCTGAACGTCGCCGGTTACCTGCTCAAGCCCGTGACTTTCCTGAGCTTCGTCGAGCTCATGACGGCACTGAACCGGTACTGGACGCTCGTGGAGATGCCTTGAGCCATAGGTCGGTTCGTCTCCTCGTCGTCGACGACGACACGGTCGATCGGATCGCGATCCTGCGCGCGCTGCGCAGCGGCCGCGTCGACGCCGAGATCAGGGAGGCCGATTCCGTCGATTCGGCGCTCGCGGTGCTGTACGAGCAGCAGATCGACTGCGTGCTGCTCGATTTTTACCTGCCCGGGGGCGACGGGCTCACGGTGATCGAGGCGGCGCGCAAGGCGAAGCTCACGGCGCCGTTCATCATGCTGACCGGGCAGGGCGACGAGTCGCTGGCGGTCGATCTGATGAAGCGGGGGGCGGCGGACTACGTGCCGAAGAACCTGCTGACGCCCGAGCGCCTGGTGCAGAGCCTGCGCTACGTGCTCCGGCTGAACGAGGCGGAGCGCCGCGAGGACGAGGCGCGCCGGGCGCTCGCGCGCCACGCGAACCAGCTCGCGCAGCTCACCGAGGCGACGCTGCGCATCCACCGGTCGCTGTCGCTGAACGAGCTCATCCAGCGCACCACCGACGAGGCGCGCGCGCTGCTCGACGCGAACGTGGCCGTCGCGCGGCTGGCCGCGCGGGGCGTGGCGCAGCGGTCGATGACCGGCATCTCGCTGTCCGAGGAGTACGCCGCGCGGGAGGACCGCGACAGCATCCGCGAGGTCGCGTTCGGCCTGATCGAGCGGAGGAGCACGAGCGTCCGGCTGACGGGCGACGAGATCGCGAGCGATCCCACGTGCGCCGACGTGCTGTCGCGCGCGCCTTCGGAGCTGCACCCGCGCTCGCTCGTCGCGGCGCCGCTGCGCGGCCGGGACGGCCAGAGCATCGGGAGCATCCTGCTGCTCGACCGGCGCGACGGGCCGTTCGTGGAGAGCGACGAGGTGCTGCTCACGCAGCTCGCGCAGTCGGCGTCCGTCGCCCTCGAGAACGCGCGGCTCTACAACGAGGCGCAGGCCGCGACGCGCGCCCGGGACGACCTCCTGGCGATCGTGTCGCACGACCTCCGGAACCCGCTCAACACGATCGCGATCACGGCGTCGCTCCTGCGGAGCGATCTGCTCCAGCGGAAGGACGGCGAGGAGGACGACGCCGTCCAGCTCGTCGACCGGATGGACCGCGGGATCCAGCGCATGACGCGGCTCATCGAGGATCTGCTCGACGCGTCGCGCATCGAGGCGGGGCGGCTCGTGGTGTCGCCGCGGGTGGAGCGCGGCGGGGCGCTCGTGCGCGAGGCGCTCGAGGCCGCCGCGTCGCTCGCCGAGGCCAAGGGCTGCCGGGTGACGCAGGGGCCGCTCGACGCGGGCCTGGAGGTCCTCGCCGACCGGGATCGCGTGCTGCAGGTGTTCTCGAACCTGCTCGGCAACGCGCTGAAGTTCACGCCGAAGGGCGGCGTCGTGAGCGTGTCGCTCTGCCGGGTCGCCGGCCTCGCGCGCTTCTCCGTGGCCGACACGGGCCCGGGCATCCCGCCCGAGCACCAGCCGCACCTCTTCGATCGCTACTGGAAGGCCGCGCAGGAGTCGCGCACCGGCGCGGGGCTCGGCCTGTACATCGCGCGCGGCATCGTCGAGGCGCACCACGGGACCGTGGCCGTCGAGAGCACCCCGGGCCAGGGGACGACGATCCACTTCTCGCTGCCGCTGGCGAGCTGAGCGCCCGCCGCCGCGTCGACGGGCGCGATCCGCTGCGCTGGCCTAGCACCGCGGATCAGAACTCCCGCCAGGGATCTGCCTCGCGAGAGACGAGAAGTAAACGCAAAGGCGCAAAGACGCAAAGACGCAAAAAAGATTTGTAGTTTTGCGCCTTTGCGTCTTTGCGCCTTTGCGTTGAACTCTCGCTCCGGATCCCTGGCCGGCCTTCTGGGGAGCGGAGCTAGCTCGCCCCCGGCTCCGCGGGCGCTTCGCGGGCGGCCGGCGCTTCCTCGCGGTGCGTCAGCCGGTAGAGGACCGGCAGGACGAGCAGCGTGAGCGTCGTGGAGGAGAGGATCCCGCCGATGACGACCGTCGCGAGCGGGCGCTGCACCTCGGCGCCGGTGCCGGTGGCGAGCGCCATCGGGACGAAGCCGAGCGCCGCGACGAGCGCCGTCATGAGCACGGGGCGGAGCCGCGCGATCGAGCCGTGGAGCACGGCGTCGTCGAGCCCCTCGCCGCGCTGCCGCAGGTTCTCGATGAACGTCACCATCACGAGCCCGTTCAGCACGGCGACCCCCGAGAGCGCGATGAAGCCCACGGCCGCCGAGATCGAGATCGGGAGCCCGCGGCCCCACAGCGCGAAGATGCCGCCGGTGAGCGCGAGCGGGACGCCGGTGAAGATCAGCGCGGCGTTCCCGAGCGTCCCGACGGAGAGGAAGAGCAGGGCGAAGATCAGCCCGAGCGCCAGCGGGACCACCACCGCGAGGCGCCGCTGGGCGGCGAGCATGTTCTCGAACTGGCCGCCCCAGGCCATCCAGTAGCCCGGCGGGAGCTTGATCTCGGCGTCGATCCGCTCCTCGGCGTCGGCGACGAAGCCGCCGAGGTCGCGCCCGCGCACGTTGCACTGGACGACGACGCGGCGCTTGCCGCTCTCGCGGCTGACCTGGTTCGGGCCGTCTTCCAGGCGGAGGTCGGCCACCGCGCCGAGCGGCACGAACGCCGCGCGCTCGGGCGGCCGAGCCGCCGCGGCCACGGTCGGGCCGCTCGGCCCGGCCGCGTGCTCCGGCGCGCCCCGGAGCGGGATCGGGAGCCGCTCGAGGGCCGCGACGTCGCGGCGGATCGCGTCGGGGAGCCGCAGCACGAGGTCGAAGCGCTTGTCGCCCTCGAAGACCTCGCCGGCGCTCACGCCGCCGATCGCGGCCTCGACGACCTCCTGCACGTCGGCGACGTTGAGCCCGTAGCGGGCGACCATGCGCCGATCCACGTCGATGGTCAGCACCGGCAGGCCCGTGACCTGCTCCACCTTGACGTCGGCGGCGCCCGGCGTCGCCCGCAGGAGCGCGCCGATCTTGTTCGCCTGCTCGAGCATCACGCCGAGGTCGTCGCCGAAGACCTTGACCGCGACGTCGCTCCGCACGCCGCTGATCAGCTCGTTGAACCGGAGCTCGATCGGCTGGCTGAACTCGTAGTTTTGCCCCGGCAGCTCCCGGATCGCCTCCTCGATCGCCTCGGCGAGCTCCTCCTGCGTGGCCGCCTTCTTCCAGGCGCTCCGCGGCCTCAGCATCAGGTAGGTGTCGGAGACGTTCGGGCCCATCGGATCGGTCGCGACCTCGGCCGTGCCGGTGCGGGCGAAGACGTGCTCGATCTCGTCCGGGAAGCGCTCCTTGAGCAGGCGCTCGAGCTTCGCCTGCATCGCCACGCTCGTCGTGAGGCTGATCGAGGGGATGCGCGCGGGCTGGAGCGCGAGCGCCCCCTCGCTCAGCTTGGGCGCGAACTCGCGGCCGAGCCCCGCGGCGGCCAGGCCGGAGGCGACGAGGACGACGCCGGCGGCGGCGACGACGAGCGGCCTGTGGGACAGCGCCCAGGCGAGCGCCCGGCCGTAGGCGCTCATCGCCCGGCGGAAGAGGAAGTTCTCCTTCTCCGACACCCTGCCCGTGAGGAGCAGCGCGACGAGCGCCGGGACGAACGTCATCGACAGGATCGTCGCCCCCGCGAGCGCCAGGACGACGGTCTGCGCCATGGGCCGGAACATCTTCCCCTCGATGCCCGTGAGCGTGAGGATGGGCAGGTAGACGATGGCGATGATCAGCTCGCCGAAGATCGTCGCCTGCCGGACCTCCTGCGACGCGTCGTAGGCGAGGTCGATCCGCTCTTCCCGGGTGAGCGCGCGGCCGAGCCGGCGCTGCTCCTCGGCGAAGCGCCGCACGCAGTTCTCGACGATGATCACCGAGCCGTCGACGATGAGGCCGAAGTCGATGGCGCCGAGGCTCATCAGGTTGCCGCTGATCTTGCCCTCGACCATGCCGGTGACGGCGATCAGCATCGAGAACGGGATGGCGAGCGCGGCGATCAGCGCGGCCCGGAGGTTGCCGAGCAGGAGGAAGAGCACGACGACGACCAGCGCGGCCCCCTCGAGCAGGCTGTTCCGCACGGTGCTCAGGGTGGCGTCGACGAGGTAGGTGCGGTCGTAGACGGTCTTGACCGTCACGCCCTCGGGCAGCGACTTGTTGACCGCCTTGATCTGCTCGTCCACGCGCCTGGACACGGCGCGGCCGTTCTCGCCGACGAGCATGATGGCCGTGCCGATGACCGCCTCCTCGCCGTCCTCGGTCGCGGCCCCCGTGCGCAGCTCCCGGCCGACGCCGACCTCGGCCACGTCCTCGATCCGGATCGGCACCTCGCCGTGGTTGCCGACGATGATGCCCCGGATGTCCTCCTCGCTCTGCACGAGGCCCGTGGCGCGGACCAGGTACTGCTCGCCCTTGTGCTCGATGTACCCGCCGCCCGCGCTTTCGTTGTTGCGGGCGAGCGCCTCGAGCACGTCGCGGAACGAGAGCCCGTAGCCGACGAGCTTCGCCGGGTCCGGCGAGACCTGGTAGAGCCGCTCGTGGCCGCCGATCGAGTTGACCTCGGTGACGCCGGGCACGGTCCGGATCTGGGGCCGCACGATCCAGTCCTGGATCGTGCGCAGGTCGGTCAGATCGTACGGCTGGCCGTCGGGGCGCCGGGCGTCCGGCGCGGCCTCGAGCGTCCACATGTAGATCTCGCCGAGGCCGGTGGCGATGGGGCCGAGCTGCGGCTCGCCGAGCCCGGGCGGCAGGCTCTCCTTCGCGGCGCCGAGGCGCTCGGCCACGAGCTGCCTCGCCCAGTAGATGTCGGTGCCGTCGTCGAAGATCACCGTCACCTGGGAGAGCCCGTAGCGGGACAGCGAGCGCACCTGCTGGACGCCCGGGAGCCCGCCCATGGCCCACTCGATGGGGAACGTGACCTGACGCTCGACCTCGACGGGGGAGAGCGCCTTGACCGAGGTGTTGATCTGCACCTGGACGTTGGTGATGTCCGGGACCGCGTCGATGGGCAGGCGCGTGAAGTTGTAGGCGCCGAGCGCGCCGACCGCGATCGTCAGGGCGACGACGAGGAAGCGGTGGCGCACCGAGAACGAGAGGAGCCGCGAGAGCAACGTGAGCATGGGCCGGCGCGCTCCTCAGTGCTGGTGGCCGGCCTCGGACTTGCCGAGCTCCGCCTTGAGGATGAAGCTGTTCTTGCCGACGTAGCGCTCGCCGGCGGCGACCCCCGCCAGGATCTCGACGACGGCCGCGCCGCGCTGCGGCTCGGCGCCCTGAGCGCCGGGCTGCGCGTCGGCGCCCGCGGCCCCGATCCCCGGCGCGCTCGCGCCCCGGCGCCCGACCTTCACCGCGCGGGCCTCGAAGCCGCCGCCCTCCTCGACGAAGACGACCTCCCTGCCCTCGACCCGCTGGATGGCCTCGTCTGAGATGACGACGGGCGCGGCCGCCTCCTCGACGGCGATGTCGGCGGTCGCGAAGAGCCCGGGGCGCCACGCGGCGCCGGGGCTCGGCAGGACGACGCGGGCCACGGCGGAGCGGTTCTGCTCGTCGACGACCTGCCCGAGGTACGCCACCGAGCCTCGCGCGGCCTGGTCGATGCCCTCGGCCTTGACCCAGGCCGTCTGGCCGACCTGCACGCGGCTGAGATCCTTGGCGTAGACGGTGACGTTGACCCAGATGGTGGACAGGTCGGCGATGACGAAGACCTGGGTGTCCTCCTTGAGGACCTCGCCGATGGCGATGTGCTTCTCGATGATGGTGCCGTCCATCGGGGCGACCAGCGCGTAGCCGGTGCCCTTGGCCGCGCCGGAGCCGGCGGCGGCGCTGAGCTTCTGGGCGGCGCTCCGGTGCTCGATCCGCGCCTCGGCGACCGCCTGCTTGGCCGCGAGGTACTCCTTTTCGGCCGAGATGCGCTCCTGCCAGAGCGCCTCGTGGCGCGTGAAGCTCGCCTCGGCGAGGGCGAGGCGCTCCTTGGCGGCGAGGAGCTCGCGCTGGAGCTCGGCCAGCTCGCGGCTGTCGAGCACGGCGAGCACCTCGCCGCGCTTCACCGTGTCGCCGAGCTGCTTCTTCACCTCCCGCGCGGTGCCGGGCACCCGCGGGGTGACGTGCGCGATGGCCTCCGCGTTGAGCGCCACCTCGCCGGGGAGCGTGACGGTCGCCGCGACCTTGCCCGGTCCGGCGGTGAGGACCTCCAGCCCTGCGTTCTGGAGCATCGCGGGCGAGAGCTCGAGCCTGCCGCCGGCGTGGGCGTGCGCTTCCTCGTCGTCGCCGTGCGCGTGGTCCTTGTCGTCGCCGTGCGCGTGGTCCTTGTCTTCGCCGTGCGCGTGGCCCTTGCCCTCGTCGTGCTCGTCGCCGTGGGCGTGCCCTCGCTCGCCCTCGCCGTGGTGGTGCCCGTCGTGGTCTCCATGGCCGGCCTCGTGGTCGTGCCCGTGGCGCCGATGCTCGATGAGCACGGTGAGGGCGACGGCCCCGACGAGGAGCGCCAGCACCGCGGCGAGGGCCGCGGCGATCGCCTTCGGCGAGAGCTCGATCTTCCGCTGGGGAGCGCTCATCGGAGGGCCCTCCCCGCGGCGACGAAGAGCTCGATCTTGGCCGCCGCGTGGGCGTGCTCGGCCTCGAGCAGCGCCGCTTCTGCCTCGATCACCTCGCGGCGCACCAGCAGCACGCTCGCGAGATCCTTCTCGCCGAGCTCGTACCCGCGCGCCGAGATCGCGGCCGCCTGCTCCATCAGGGCTGCGGTCGGCGCGAGGGCCTGGAGGGCCTCCTTCGTCGCCCGGTAGCGCGCGTAGAGCTGGTGGATCTGGCCCACGGCGCCGGCCCGCGCGGCGTCGGCGTGCGCCCGGGCGACGTCGATCTCGGCGGCGGCCGTCGCGGCGCCGGCCCGGTTGGCGTTGAGGATCGGCAGCGGGACCGCGAGGCCGAGCATGCCGATGTTCGCGCCGTCGTCGTGCTCGACCTGGGCGACGACGTTGACGGTCGGCCACCCGGCCGCGCGCTCTCGCGCGGCCTTGGCGCGGGCGGCGTCGACCGATGCCTCGGCGGCGCCGACATCGGGGCGCCGCTCCACCGCGCCGAGGATCGACGCGAGCGGCGGCGGCTCGCCGGGAGGCACGAGGGGTCCCTCCACCGGGAGGGCCTGCGCCGCCGGCGCGCGGAGGCCGAGCTGGGCGAGGAGCGCGGCCTTGTCGGCGTCGCGCGTGCCTTCCGCCGCCTTGGCGGCGGCGACGTCGCGCCCTTTCTGGAGCAGCGCCAGGGTGACGTCGACCTCCGGCACCTCGCCCGCCTTGCGCTGCCGCTCCGCCGCGGCGTGGAGCCGCTCTGCGAGGGCGACGCGCGCGCGGGCGAGCTGCACCTGCCGCTCGTCGCGGAGCACGAGTGCGTGCTGGAGCAGGGCGGCGAGCAGGACGCGGCGCCGGCCGTCTTCGGCGCGGATGTCGGCGGCGCGCTGCTCGGCTTTTGCCGCGGCGACGCGCTCGCCTCGCTGGCCGCCGAGCTCGATCGGCCACTCGATGGACGCCGCCGCGGCCGCCGGCTTGCTTCCGTCGGGGTTGAGCCGGACGCCGCCCATCCCGGTGAGCACGGGGTTCTCGAGCGAGAGCACGCCGGCTGCCGAGGTCGCCGCGCGGGCGACGCCGGCCTCGGCCGTGGCCACGCGCGCGCCCGGCGCCGCGCGGGCGAGGTCGGCGACGCGGGCGCGGCCGAGGGGCGGCTCGGCGGCGAGGACGGCCGCGGGCGCGAACAACAGGGACAGCAGGAGACCAAGGGCAATCGAGGAAGCGACGAACGGACGAGGCACGCAGGAGCGAAGCATGGACGGGCAGCCCTCGAGCGCGTGGAGCGCTCGCGCGAAGAACCGCGGTTGAGTCCGGTCAGGATCGCGCGAGGGGGCCGAGCCCGTGGCGGCGCGGCGCTGGGGCGCTCACGCGCCGGAGGCCGGCGGCCGTGCTCGTGGATGCGATGCCTGACGCGGGCGCCTCAAGCGCGCGCGTGTCGGGGCGGCCGTTCGAGGCGGCAGGAGGGGGAGCGCCCTGGCATGGCCGGCGGCGACGATGGGGGGATCTCGTAGGCCTCGAGGAGGATGTACGGCAGCACCACCTCGAGGGACAGCGTCATGGGGATGCGGCCGCACGCGCAATCGCCGCAGCTGGGCGGACAGTCGTGGTGCGAGCCGTCCGGCGCCGCGTCCTTCTCGCCCTCCTCATGGGCGGACGACGACTCGAGCATCGGGTGCTCGCACGCGATCGTCACGCCGAGCGCCTGGAGGGTGTGCCCCTGAGCGAGGAGGCCGACGACGAGGAACACCGAGAGCGCGGCGCAGATCCAGCGAAGGATCGCGCTGCGGGTACGGTGGGGTCGCCGGACGCGGGGCATCCGATGCGAGGGTGGAGGAGGATGGGGCGAGCGTCAAGGAGCGCGCGGCCAGGCTGAGCGCGAGGAGCGATCTGCCGCTGCGGACGGGGCGGCGTCGGAATCGCGCTGGCAAAGCGGAGGCGGGACCTGCGGCGCATTCTTGGAGAGATGGTGGCGCGGATGGGCATGAAGCACAGGGAGCGTGCCGCTCGGCGTGCGCGATAGATTCGATCGCGGTGCGGATACGTTGACGGGTGCGCATACCCCGCCGAACACGCTCGATCGGGTGCTCAGCGCCTCGTCTCGGCTCGGTGCGTGAATGCGAGCAGCACAGCAGGCAGGCCGTCCAGGAACCGAGGCGCGCCGTCCAGGAAGCAGGCGAGGACAGGAACCTCCCGAGGGGCGCCGACAGGTTACGAGATGACGAGCGAGCCGAGGCACCCTCGCGCTACCGTTTCATCCGAGCGCGGTCCGTCATCGCGCGGGCGGTGGGCTCGGATCGCCTCAGCTGGCGCGCTGGCGAACCGTCTTCACCAGCACCGCAAGCGCCGCCGAACGCAGCTTGTAGATCGTGGACCACCCCTGGAGGCGCTGGCGGGGGCAGCTCCCCGTACCGAAGGCTTGCCGCCGAGTTCGCCGCGTCTTCCGCCGGGGCTCCCGCGCCTGCCAGCGGCTAGGCCCCCGGGCGGGCCGAGCGGCGGGCCGGTCCCTTCGGCCGAGGGCACCTTTCGCGTGCCCGCGTGGCATACTGCGGGCGCAGCGGATGGTCGTCCCTTCCGGAGCGCCGAGAACGGGGACGCGCCCGGCGGAAGGGTGCTACAAGCCCAGCACGCATGAGCAAGGTGAACTTCGGCCACGCCTTCGAGCGCTGGTATAAGCTGACCGACGCAGAGCGCAAACGCTTCGACGACGAGCAGAAACGTGGGACGACGCCGCTCTACCTGGAGGCGCTCGATCACCTCTGCGGCCTGGCGGTCGAGTCGGGCATGAAGGCGCTGATGTTTGCGGCCAAGTTGGAAAAGCCCGACGCATACGGCGATTTTCCAAAGAACCCCTCCACAGGCCGCAGACCCCACGTGGATGAGCTGTGGGACATCTTCATCGCAAAGGCGAGCGGGCGCAAGACGAGCGCCTGGGTGCCAAGGCTTGGGGGACGAGGTACCACTCCGGCGAATGTATTCCAGACATGGCGCGCTGAGACCCGCTACGCACCTGACGGGACCATCTCTGAGGGCATCGTCCGGGCACGCTTGGAGATGGCGAAGCGCCTGAAGAGTATCGCCGAAGAGGAGGGCCTGTGAGCTCTGGTCCGCGCTTTGATGATGCGCTTGCGCTTGCGCTTGGATGGGCTCGCCAGCATCGAGCCGCGCTCGGGGACGACGTCCACCTCTTGCGCGACATCTACGGCCGCATTCGAGTAGTGGTTGGGGACGACGTAGTCGTACCCCCGGCTCTCGCGGAGGAGCTCCACGACCGGCTCGGGCATTTCAGCCCAGGACAAGCCTCAATATTTGTCCAGCGTGCATTCTTCGCTTCGGAAGAGCTCAGCACGGATCGGGTGCTGCTGGACGAAGGTGTATGGCTGGTCGATCACTTGGTGAGCGAACAAGGCTGGCGACGCGCGCCGGTCGCCAGCCCCGCGCACTGTCCACGCATCATTTTCTTCGGCATCAAAGGCGGAGTGGGACGGTCGACGGCGCTCGTAGCGCTCGCGAAGCGACTCGCCGAGCAGGGCTTGCGCGTCCTCGTGGTCGATCTGGATCTCGAATCGCCGGGCGCGACGAGTATGTTGCTAGACCTGGACGAGCTGCCGCCTTTCGGAGTAGTCGACTGGTTTGTAGAGGACGCGGTCGGGATGGCAGATGACACCTTGTTGCGAGGAATGGTGGTGCCGAGCCGTGTCGGTGAAGTACTCGTGGCACCGGCGGTGGGGACACGCTCGGTCCCCGTTCTAGACGAGGAAGAATTGGAACGAGATCCGATGCTGTCGCTGCGGGACGGCACCTTCATAGCGAAGCTAGGTCGGACATACGCGTCGCCCGCCGGAGCGGAGTTCGCAGAGCGCATCGAGCGGCTGCTCGTGGGGTTAGAGCGGGTTCACGAACCGCAGGTCGTGCTGCTCGACAGCCGGGCGGGCATGCACGACATTGCCGCTGCTGCGGTGCCGAGGCTGGGTGGGACGGTGTTGCTGTTCGCCGGAGCGACGTCGCAGACGTGGCTCGGGTACCGGCTGCTCTTCTCGGCGTGGGGGAGGGAGCGCGAGGTGGTCGAGCGTTTCCGAGATCGCCTGCGGGTCGTGGCTGCACAGGTACCGGAGACCGGCCGAGACGCGTACCTGGGCCGCCTCCGCGAGGCAGCGTACGACCTATTCGCGGGCTTCATCTATGAAGAGTCAGGGACGGCAGACGCGTTTAGCTTTGACGTAAACGACCCGGAGGCACCGCACGAGCCACTGCCGATCTACTGGCGCCGCGAGCTCGTCGAGTGGGAACCCGCGGCGCCCCCGGGACCGATGGCAGAAACCGTGACGACTGAGCAGTTTGAGGCCGCCTTCGGTCCGTTCCTCCGAGGTGTGCTCGCCCTACCGTATGTCGCGGAGCTACTGCAGAGCGATGAGGAGGCGCCGTGAGCACGGCGAATGCGCAAGACCTCCGTCGTGGAATTCTCGCGAGCATCCCCGAGAACCTGTTCGACGTACATGTAGAACCGAGAAATATCTACATCCCAGAGAGCCACATCAAGGCGCTAGATCCCAACCGTGCCCTTGTGGTGGGGGGTCGCGGGACAGGCAAAACGTTCTGGTGGGAGACGCTGTCCTCCGACGTCGGCGCCGCACTGCTGTCCCGGTTCTTCGATCCACGGAGAGAGGCGCTACAGTATAAGGTGAGCGTTGGCCACGGCGCAAAGGCGCTCGCGGCCGGCCGCGCGCTCGACGCGGATACGCTAACAGCACTTTTTAACCAGTTTCCGGAGAGAGCAGTTTGGAAAGCCGTGGTGCTTGATCGGGTTGCGTCGACGCACTTCGATACGCTGGGGACGTGGAGCGAGCGGGTGCGGTGGGTTCATGAGCATCCCGAGGAGGCTGCGCGCATCTTAGCAGAGACGGACGACCGGCTCGATCGGGAGAAGTCGCGTCACCTGGTGGTCTTCGATGCGATCGACCGCACGGGAACGCTCTGGCGCGATGTCGTTCGCGCGCACCGAGGTCTCTTCAGCCTGCTGCTTGAACTCTCGGGAATGCGCGCCATTCGTGCGAAAGCATTCGTGCGGCTTGATGTACTGCAAGACCCCGAAGTGCTGCGCTTTCCGGACGCGAGCAAGCTTCAGACCGCGGCAGTGGAGCTTGCATGGCACCGCGTCGATCTTTACGGGCTCCTCTGGCAGTACCTAGCGAATTCTGACATGCACGCCGACGTGTTCCGCTCTTTGAGCGAGGGCTGGAAGAATCCGGTCAACGGCGTATGGGAAGTGCCAACCGCACTGCGTTCTAAAGAGGAGACGCAGCAGCGGTTGTGGCACCAGATCGCGGGCCGGTGGATGGGGACGCGGGAGCGCCAAGGCGACACGTACCCGTGGCTCACAAACCACCTTGGTGATGCGTTTGGTCGTGCCAGCCCTCGCAGCTTTCTTACGGCAGTTCGGGAAGCGGCGCGGGTTACGCCGGATGACGAGGGATTAGCAATCCATTACAAAGCGATCCAAGAAGGCGTTCGTGGGGCTGCGGAGATCCGCGCCCGAGAAATTCGCGAGGACTTTCCGTGGACCGAGCAGGCCCTTGTAAAGCTTGAGGGACTACTCGTGCCGTGTGATCCCAAGCAAGTGCTCGCCGTTTGGCGGCGCGCCCAACTCGATCAGATCCTCGATCGCGATGAGGAGGCCCGTCGTCGCCGGCGCCACGGGGGAGATCTCCGAGGCGTGCTCGACGATCTCATCGATCTCGGCGTGGTGCAGCGATTGAGAAATGGGCGGATCAACGTACCAGACGTGTACCGTCTCGGTTTCGGAATGAAGCGCAAGGGCGGCGTTGCTCCGAGAAGGAGTTGAATCGGCACGGCGGGCTCGGCCCCGCTTAACGGTCACGCTGGCAAACCACCTTCGCCCGCAGCGCGAACCCGCAGCCGCGCAGGTGAGTCACCGGCTGCGGTGAGGATCCAAATTCCCGATTCTGATTCGGGAACGCCAGCAATTGCCACCCAGAGCGCGGAAATGACGCATCGAGGAGCGCGAGATCCTCGGGGGCGCCTACCTGCGGCGCGCCAGTGCTCACTGAGCAGTAGTGCGGCCGGGGCGGGGGCGCCGCGGTTCGGCGATCTACGGCCCGGCCGTGGCGAGGGCCCCCGCGCGCCGGACGGCCCGACCGCGCGCTACGGCAGGGTCGTGTCCGTCACGGTAAGGCAATGGTTCGTCAGCTCCACGCCCTCGCGCTCGTACACCACGCCGGTCGCCACATCGGTCATCGCGCCAAGGCCGAGCTCGCCGTAATCGACCTCGATCTCAGTCACATAATCCGGAGAACCGTCGCCCTCGGTTGGAACGTCGATGCTGAATGTGGCGCCCGTGAACAGGTTCTGCAGGTAATAGGTCGCCGTGTCCGGCACCGGCACGCTGGCCCTCTCGACGTCGATCAAGGTGTAGTGTTTCACCAGTACAGCGTCATCAGAGGAAATGTCCTCCTGGAGGGCAAGTTGAGCCGCTCGCTCAAGGCCAATCGCTCTGGAAACGTTGTTGTCCGGCCAGCTCGCCAGGAGAAAGAAGCTCGTCGTGTAGCGCTCCTCGCAGCCGAAACCCACCTCCTCGGCGGACAGCGCCACGGACCAGTAGCGGCGGTCCGACGCGTTCTGCACGAGCTCCCAGCCTCTGAACGTGCCAGCGGGCATGTCCCATGCGACGAGCACCATGCGCTCGATCCGCGGCGGCCCGAGCGGGGGCCAGTAGACCTCGGGGAGCCAGAGGCCGTCCTTGCACAAGAGACCACGCTGCCGGAGGCTCGAAGCCAACCTGTGGTCGTCCTTGCTGTGCCCGGCTCGCGCGAGCAGCTCCTCGACGTCGACGGGAATGGGGGGGTGTTCGCCCCCGTCGTCGCCGCAGGAGACCGCCGCGAGCGCGACCATCGCGATTCCAACGAGCTTCGACCGCTGCATCCGTTCCTCCTCGGCTCACTGGGGAAAGCCGGCCACGGCGATGGCCAGCCCATCGTCGCCGGCGGACCCAGCGACGCTCGGGTTCGCCCCAAGCCCGCCCTTGCCACCCGTTCCCGCCGTGAGCTCAGCCTCCATCACCACCGGGAGCGAGGGTCCTACCACGGCGACGGCGATCGAGGGCCCGCCCTGCCCTCCGCCGCCGTGCCCGCCGTTGCCGCCTTTGCCGCCATCGCCGCCGGAGCACCCGAAAGGCGAGCCGCCGAAGCCCTGCCCGCCAGGCGCCCCGAGCCCGGGCGCCCCGCCGATCTGGAAGACGCCGCCATGGCCGCCGTCGCCGCCTCGCGCGGCTGTGACCCCGGTGCCGTGGAGCTCCACGCGCGCGTTCAGGATCACGAGGCCGACGCTCGCGCCCCCATGGCCGCCGCCGTGCCCGCCGCGCCCACCGCAGCCGCCCGAGCCGCCGGAGCCGCCGCCGGCGCCGCCGGCGTTGCGCGCGGTGCCGCAGAACATCGCGCCGGCCCGCGTGCCGCCCCCGCCGCCGCCCCCCTGCCCGGGGCCCCCGTCGCCGCCGTCGCCGCCGTTCACCCCGAGGTAGTGCCCTCGCGAGCTGAACGCGCCCAGGCCGCGCGCGCCCAGCCCGTGCGCGCCGTCAGGACCGTTCGCGCCTGTTTGCCCGGCCAAGCAATCGTCGGTGCTCGTGGCACCTCGGCCACCGAGGCCAAAGCCGGTGAGGTTCGGGATCGGCATCAGCTCGCCGTCGCCGCCGGGCGCTCCGTGGTCGACCGTTCCATCCCCGCCTCGCCCCCCGATCGAGTCCGCCTGCTCGCAGGCGGTATGCGCCTGGTCGCCGCCGAGCACGAAGTCGCCGGTGCACGCGTCCTCGCCGAACCGGCCGTGGCGTCCCGCCCTGCCCGGCGCGTTCTTCGGATCGCCAGGCGCGCCGTCGCGGCCCCGCGCGCCATCGCCCGCGACCAGCGCGCCGCGGTGCAGGGTGACCCGAGCACCCTCCAGCATGATCGCCGCGATCGACGAGCCGCCCGGCGCCGTGGCCGACGCCGCCCGTGCCTCCAGATCGAAGACCGTCGCCGTGGCATCGGCTTCGAACGTGAGCGGTGTTTCGTCCGGCTCGGGCTCGATCACCGTATTTCTCCCGCCGCCATCGTGGATCCACTCGAGATGGCAGTCGAATCCGCCCCAAATCTCCAGGGTCCCGCGGACGCGCACGGCCTCGGGGAAATTTTCGCTGCAGGCATGAACCCTCGGAGGCCGCTGGGGCTCCTGGGCCAAGAGCTCGATGGCTCTCCCGATCGTCTTGACGGGGGCTTTGCTCGTCCCCGGGTTCCGATCGTGGCCAAGGCTCGAGCTGACGAAGACGCCGCACTCGTCCGTAGCAACGAGGCCCCCCTGGGGTTCGTCGGGACAAGGCGGTTCCTTGTCGGGCAGCTCCTCCTCGGCCGGCGGCTCACAGCGCAGGCGAGGCCCGCAGGGGACCTCCGCGCACCCGGTGCCGAAGGCGCAGGAGGCCAGCATCAGGACCAGGGCCTCCGTGAAGGCAGAGCGCCACGACCGCGCGCGCTGGATGGATCGTGGCATCGCAGTCACCTCACCACACCCCGTCGATCGACACGCCGGCCTGATTGCCGGCGATCGTCGGCGCCACACGCACAGGCGGCCGGCGCCGCTCGATGCCATAAAAGATGAACGAGCCGATCGTCGCGGCGGCGACGACACCCGCGCCGATGAAGAAGCCCGTCGCGACGTCCCGGCCCACCTCGTGCGCATCGTACAAATCGTTGATCTCGGCGCACGCCAGGGCGTTCTCGGGCGAGGGCGATGCGCAGATCGAGCGGCTGTTGCCGTTGTTCCGCAGGAGCCGCGCGGCGCGCCGCTCCGCCTCTTCGGCGTACTGCGCCGCGAGAACCGAGGCGACGAGACCTCCCGTGAGGCCGAGCGCGGTCACCCCGATCCCGCAGAGCCGCTGCGCGCCGGCCATTCCATCGAACGGCCCGGGCGGAGCCGGCTGGGCCGGCGGCGCGAGCGGGGGCTTGGCCACGGCCTTCTCGGGGGTCGCGGGCCGGGTCGAGACCCGCGCGGGCGCCGGGGCCTCCTTGGGCTCCTCGACGAACCGGAGCGCGACCTTGATCGCCTTCCCCTTCTCCACCTGGACGGTTTGCTCGGCATCGAGGAAGCCGGGGAGCGTGGCCTTGATCGTGTGCGTACCGGGCTCGATGTACGTATAGCCGGACGTCGACGCGTCCCTGCTCCGGACCTCCCCGCCGATCGTCATCAGCGCGCCCGGATGGCTCAAGGCGAAGTCGATCTGCCCCACCTCGCGCCGGGCTCTCTCGAGGCCGTCCGTGTAGCGGCGCCGCTGCGCGGCCGTTCCCACCCCGGGATCCTTCAGGCATCTATCGATGGCCATCGCGGCGTCGACGTGCCGCCGGAGGGCGAGCAGTGCCATTCCCCATTCGCAGCGGGCCCTGCCGCCTGCGCCGAGCTTGTACGCCAGGTAATAGGCCTCTTCTGCCTGCTCCCATCGTCCCTGGGTGCGGGCGACGTCTCCCACGCGGAGCAGCGCCTCGACATCGACGTCGAGCTTGCCCTCCGCCTTCACCGGCGGCTCGCCCTCGCCGAGCCGAGGTGGGTCGGCACGGCTTGGCTCGGCGACAAGCAGGCTCGCAGCAAGAAGCGATAGCGCCACGAAGCAAGGTGGCGTGATCGCAACCTGCGACAAGCATTCTCGGCGGATGCACATACGCGTGGCTCACGTCGCGCCATCGAGGGAAGCTGCCGCCGTGCAGGCTTGCCCAGCGCGGCGTCGTTTCATTTGTCGCGCATAGCACCCTGTCGTGGCGCGGCGGTCAAGCGTCCGTCGTATCCATCGCGCGCCGCCTCTTCCGCGAAAGCATTCCGATCGAGCGCCAGGAATTCTCGGCGGAGATGGCTAAATCGACCGTGGCGAGTTCGTCGTCGACGCCGAGATCCACCAATGAGTCGAGGCCCTCGCGCGCGAGCTGCACCCCATCTCCGATGCATCGCGGCCCGCGGCGAGGTCTCTGCGAATCTGCGGCGAGCGAGATGACTGCCGATTCTCCTCGGCCATCGCACGAAGATGCCGAACACAACCGGACCGAGCCAGGGCAGCCGAAACGGCACGTCGGGGTGCCCGAGCGGAGGAGCCCTGAGGCGCTCCCAAGCTCGCTCTCCCGTGCACGCCCGCGCGCACTCGCGTGACGTCCGCCCAGAACAGGCGTTCTGGTCCTGTTCGCACGCTCCCGGAGATCCCCTCCCCCCACGGCTGGTGCAGCTCGCGTGTGTCGCGCTGGGCACAGACGAGCGCTCAGCAGCGCGGCGTCAGGGAAGGCTCTCGAGCTTCAGACGCGATCTCCAAAACCGCGCGGCCCCCGCGACCCAGGATGGGCCGCCGCTGGCACTGCACACGAGCTGATGGGAATCAGCTCAGCCAGGTGTGCACAAGGAGTGGAGAACGATGCGTCGAGAGTAGAGAGACAGAGTGCGAAGGGGGGGACTTGAACCCCCACGGTGTTACCCGCTAGCACCTCAAGCTAGTGCGTCTGCCAATTCCGCCACCTTCGCGAGTGGGTCGCGGGACGGAACCTACCCAGCTGGCCAGGGAAGTCAAGCTAATCCTCTCGAAGTCGTCACACGGCCGGCGCGGCGCCCAGGCTGCGCTCTGGCCGGCGTGGCGGCCGCGCGGCCTCGACCGATCGTCCGCTGCGGCGCCGCGCGGTCGGGACGCCTCCGCGCCGGCCGACCAGGAGCAGCCCAGCGCTCCCTCACCCCACGGAAGCGCCGCGCGAGCCCCCGCGCCGCGCCTCCACGCGCCGCGCCTCCAGACGCCGCGCCAGCCCCCGCGCCGCCGCTCCCGTCAGCGGACGAGCGCGTCGACGATCTCGCGGATCTCGAACGGCTTGCGCACCCACGACACCCCGGAGTTCGCCGGGAGGGGCGCCGCGACGGCGCTGCCGGACATCACCACGAGCCGCACGTCGGGGTTGGCGCTGCGCACCGCGGAGACGGTGCCGAGGACGTCCTGCGCGATCGGCGAGATGTCGAGCAGCGCCGCCTGGAACGGGCCGGACGCGAGCGCGCCCGGGAGCTCCACCGCGCTCTGGACGCTGACGATGCTCGCCCCGCGCGCCGTGAGCGCCGTGTCGAGCAGATCCACCACCGCGTCGTCGTCCTCGACCACCAGGATCCTCACGCCCTTGAGGACCGCCCCGGGGAGCGGCGACGTCGTGCTGCGCGGCGCAGGCGGCGCCTCGTCGGTCTCCGCCTCCCCGGCCTCCTCCCCGGCCTCCCCGTCGTTGCCCGGCGCGCCGCCCGCATGCGCGGGCGCGGAGCCCTCGATCGGCCAGCGCAGCTCGAAGCGGGCGCCCTCGTCCGAAGGGACGAGCGCGAGCGCGCCGCCCGCGGAGCTCGCCAGCGCCGCAGAGTGGCGCAGGCCGATCCCCGCCCCGCCAGGACGCGTCGACACGCCGGAGCTCAGCAGCGTCGCGCGCCGCGACGGCGGCACCCCAGGCCCCTGATCCGCGACCCCGACGATCACCGCCGCGCCGTCCAGCCTCGCATCGACGCGCACGGTAGAGCCGCGCGGCGAGAGCGCGACCGCGTTGAGCAAGAGGTTCGTCAAGATCTGCACCACCGCGGCGCCGTTGCTCACGCACACCCGCGCGACGTCGGGATCGATCTCGGCGCGGAGCGCGATCGACGAGCGGCGCGCCTCGGGCTCGAGCCCGGTCACCGCGTCGTCGATGACATCGGCGAGCAGCCGCGTCGGCTCGCCCAGCGGCGTCGACGCGACCTCGGCGTCGCCGGCCGGACGCCCCTCGGCGTCCGCGCCGATCGCCCGCCGGATCAGGCGGCGGGCGTCGCGCGCCCGCGACACGGCGACGCCGAGCGCGCGGCTCAGCTCAGCGCCGTGCCCGGCCTGGGCCCGCTCGATGCAGCCGACGATCACCGTCAGCGCGTTGGAGACCTCGTGCAGCGCGACGGCGAGATCCTGCGCCGACGGCAGGGACGCGCGCGCGCGCTCCTCCTCGGTACGCTGCCCCGGTTCGCCGCGCAGAGGTGGCGCGAGGGTCAGGCCATCCTCTGTTGAAGGCTCCGATGTCCCACCGCGCGTCGGCTGCGCCACGGGCGCTAGCCTATCTCGCTCTGCGCTGAGCTGGTACCGCCCTTTTTCGCTCCGACTTCACCGGGACGTCGATGGGGGGAGCGGCAGGACGTAGGAGCCGTCGGGCTCCGACCGGGTCTCGCCGATCTGGATGACCCCCGTGACCGTCCCCTGCGCGGTCTTCCTCTCGACCGGCAGCCAGGCCACGACCGCGGCGTCGGCGAGCCGGTCGCCCGACGACGCGTCGCGGACCACGCCCTGGAGCACGGCCGGGTACGACATCGCGAGCTCCAGGTCGATGACCGCGGCGTCGGTCGGAGGGACCACCAGGCGCGGCCGCACGAGCCACGGGTAGGCGGAGCCCGGCGTCGGCCGGACCGAGAAGTCGATCTCCCCGGGGTCGACGCCGATGGAGAACGCGCCGTTGAGCAGGACCCCGGACGCCTGCCGGGGCAGCGGCGGCTCCGGGTTGAGCACCTGGTTGAGGTAGTTCGTGACGCCGCCGAGGGAGGGGACCGCGACCACGCTCGCGCCGTCCATCAGCTCGCCCGTGGGCCCCTGGACGCGGCCGCGCAGCGACCCGGCCTCCGGGATGAGGATCGACTGGCCGCAGTAGCAGTCGTCGCCGGCGGCGAACCTGAGCGACTGCCTGACCCTCGCCTTGGTGGTGTCGTTGATCGGCTGCGCGAAGACGACGTACTCGCCGGGCGGGAGGTCGGCCCGGAAGAGGCCGCTCGCGTCGGTCTCGGTGTCCAGCTTGTAGGCGGCGGTCGGGGCCTGGTCGATGGTCGCGCTCTGGATGCGGACGGCGGAGAGCACCGGGTTGCCGCTCGCGTCGAGCGTCCGGCCCTCCACGCGGCGCGCCGCCGCGTCGAGCTGGAGCAGCGAGAGGGTCAGGTTCGCCGTGGACCCGTGGAGCGCTATCGCGGCGAGCTCCCAGTAGACCGTGGGCCGCGGCTCGCCGTCCTTGGGCCGCAGCCGGATGAGCGGGCTCTTCTCCTTGTCGGTCCAGTAGAACTTCACGCTGAACTCGACCCGCGACGCGGTCCCCGGCGGGCCGGGCTCGCCTTGCTCGAGGACGCCGACCTGCGAGATGACGCTGCCGGTCAGCGGGTCGACGACGTCGAGCTTCCACCCGTCGACGCTGAGGCCCGCCGGCACCTGCAGGCTGCCTTGAAGCACGGCGGGAGCCTCGGCGCTGACGCCGAGCGTCCACTGCTCGGGCACCTGCTGGTTCGGCAGGAAGATCGGCGGGGGGAGGTCGCCGCTGCAGCGGCTGTGCGGCTGCGGTACCAGGTAGAGGTGATAGCTCCCGGGGGGGATCGCGAGCTGGAACCGGTGGCCATCGGAGCCGTTCGGCTCCGAGAGCGCCGCGTAGCTCTGGGCGGGCAAGCCCAGCAGGGGCGCGATGCGCCGGAACTCGGCCTTCACCGGGAAGTCCCCGCCGGTGAGGTCGCCGCAGTAGGAGCCGCCGAGGCGCAACGTGACCGTGACGCGCGCGGGCGGGGGGATCCGGAGATCGAGGGAATGCACCTGCCCGCCGGCGTCGTCCGGGGGGAAGATGCTGCCGGCGTCGAGATCGAGGAGATGAGAGACCTCCGCGCTCACCTCGCGCGAGACGCGCGGCCGGATCTCCAGGAGGAGCCCGTCGAGGTGCGCGCTGGTCGAGACGCACGCGCGGTGCCCATCGACCTGCGCGCAGGTCGCCCCCGGGCCGCACTCGACCGACCGGTCGCAGGCGTTCGTGGGGCCGACGTCCGCAGACTCGAGGGGGATGCTGCACGCCACCGAGGCCGGCAGGCAGGCGAACAGCAGGGCGCGCACGGCGGGTCGCGGGCTCACGGCGCCCTCCTCGCCGAGAGCGCGGCGCGCTCGGCGCAGCGCGCGCGCCGTCGCGGCGCCGCGGGAGCGCGCGGCGGCGCCGAAAGGACGCCGGCGGCCGGAGGCCGCCGAGCCGAGGAGGGGAACGCGCGCGGCCCGAACGGGTCCGCACCCGAGCAGGCGCAGGAAAAAATCACGCTGGAAAGAGAAGGCGATGTTCGTGCCAACGCGCCGCCGGCGTTCCGGGCAACGCGATGCGTGCGTGCCGTGCGTGCCGTGCGTGCCGTCGACGGAGCAGCGCGCGGGGTGCATCCGGCCCGCTGGGCGGCGCGCAACGGGCGGCGAGGCTGTGACAGCGCTGTCGCGTTGAGACAGACGCACCGAGGTGACCAGGCCGCAAACGTCGCGGCGGGGTGAAGCGTGGGCGTGCACACGGGAGACCTCGGAGGGACGGGGTGCAACAGGGGCGCTGCCGGCGCCGCGGGGCGCGCGGTCGGGCGCAGAGGACATGTCGAAGGCGGCAGCGCGGCGGCTGCATCGACGCCTACGTGCCAGCGCGGAAGCGCGAGCTGCCCGTGTCGACCCGCCGGAGTGAGGGCACCGTGCCGGGTTGCCATCGCGCTTCGGCGTACTCCATCCGCGTCGCGAGGCGTACGAGATCGGCGATCTCCGGGTGCGCCGCGCACGCGGCGGCGAGCCCCTCGGGCTGGGAGAGCGGGACGGCCAGCTCGAGGCCGCGCTCCTTGAGGGTCGCGCGCACCGCGGTGGCGAGGTTGCCCGCGGCGAAGAGGCCGGCGCGGCGCATCGCGGTGCGGGTCGTCTTGACGGCCGCCTCGTAGGTCATCTTGCTGGCGCTGTCGCAGATCTCGCGGAGGCGGCGCTCGGCGCGCGGAGGGATGAGCTGCCAGAGGTTCTGCTCCAGCCGCACCACGGCCGGGTTGCCGCGCGTGCTGTGCGCGGTCGCCTCCAGCGGGCCGAAGGCGGCGACGATCGCGGAGAGGAGCGTGCGGAGCTCGTCCTCGGCGCTGGTGTTCACGAGGACGTAGTCGGGCATGGCGCCGGCCAGGTGAGCGCCGAGCAGGTAGCGCAGCTCGGGGCTGTCCTCGCGGATCTCGCCCCGCAGGAGCACGGCCGGCGGGTTGACGCGGATGACCTGGCCCTCGGGCGACGGGGGCGCAGGCGACGGCGCGCGCTGGTGAAAGAGCGCGGTGCGCAGGAGGCCCAGGTGACCGGCCACGGCGCCGTAGAGCTCTCCGAGCACGGTCGGCGAGGTCGGCTGGACCCGCTCGGAGGCGACGAGCCCGGACTGGCCCGCGTCGCGGCGGTAGAGGCCGGTCTCCCAGACGAGCGCGAGCGCCTCGTTGACCGGGGACTCGAGGTCGCGGAAGAGCAGGGCGCTCACGAGCTCCGGCGCGTCGCGCTGCGCGGCGAGGAGCGGGGGCAGGACGGCGCCGTCGCCGCGCCGGTCGGACGGCTCGTCGCCCTCGAAGGCGCGCAGCACGTGCTCGATGGCGCGGGCGTAGGTCATGTTCTTGTCGGCGATCGCGGCCGCCTGGAGGCGCTCGAGGGCGCCCCGATCGCCGAGCCGCAGGTGGGCCTGCATCCGGCGGACCGCCAGCGCCTCGCGGGAGCGATCGTCGCGCGGGGCGAAGCTCTTCATGAGCCGCTCGCCCGCCTCGTACGAGCCGGCGGCGAGCTCGCGGAAGAGCGCGGCCTCCTCGAAGCTCTCGGCCGCAGACGGCGGCCACGTGGTGAGGAGCCGCGTCGCGGAGGAGGGCGGCTGGAGCGACGCCGGGGCGGAGACCGGCGGCGAGGCGTGCTGCGCGCCGGCGCCGGCGCGGCCCGAGGCGGCGCCGCTGCGCGCGGCGTTGCCCTCCGCGGCCCCGGCGGGCGACGCCCCCGCGGGCGTGGCGACCGCCGGCCCCTCGAGCAGGTCGTCGTCCGACAGCGCGGGAGAGCTGGCCCGCGATGCGTCGGCCGCGATCAGCGACTCGTCGAGCGGGTCGTTGAGCTCGACCAGATCGAGGTTCGGATTGCCGGAAGCCGGCGCGACGCCGCTCGACGGCGCGCGGCTGCTCGCGGGCGCGGCGCCGCCGGCCGACGGGGTTGGACCGCCGGGCTGCGCCTCGGGCGCCGCCGGGGCAGGCTCCGTGACGACGACCCGGGCCGGTCCGGCGTGAGGCACTTCCTCGGGCGGCAAGGTCGCCCGCTCGCTGGCCAGCTCGGCGTTCAGCTCGGCGATCTTCAACCCGAGCGAGCGATCCGAGCCCGCCAGCACCGCGGCCTGCGCGAGGATCTGCGCCGCGCGCTCCGGATCGCTCGACGCGTGCAGGCGCGCGAGCTGCGTCAGCGCGCGCGCCCGGTCGATCCCCGAGCTCTGCGCGACGAGCTCCTCGAGGGCCTTGCGGGCGGCCTCGGGCTCGCCCCGGGAAGCCGTGAGCTCCAGCTGGCGCCGCAGCGCCAGCGCGCGCGTCTCCGGCTCCGCCGCGGCCTCCTCGAGCAGGCGCGCCGCCGTCTCGAGCTCGCCGGCGTTCTGCGCGGTCTCGGCGGCGGCGAGCGCGACGCGGCCGCGCGCGCGCATGCCCTGGAGATCGCCGCCGAGCGCGCGCTCGAACAGCGGGAGGGCGGCGGAGAAGTTCCGCTTCAGCGCGAGGCGCTCCGCCATGCCGAGCGCGACGAGCGTGCTCGGGCCGACCTCGGCGTGGCGCCGGGTCAGCTCGCGCATGCCCGCGCCGTGGCCCTGGATGACGTCAAGCGTCTCGGCCAGGAGGAACGCGTGCAGATCGACGTGCGCGGGACGCAGGCGCGGCGCGATGCGGCCGAGCTCCTCGACCGCGGCCTGCGCGTCGCGCGGCGTCCCGGTCCCGCGCAGGCGATACTCGATGCGGCGCGCCTCGAGGACGGCGTCGGGCGACTCCGGGGCGAGCTTCACGGCGCGGCGAGCGCGCTCGAGGGCCGTGGCGTCGTCGCCGAGCATCGAGGTGGCGCGCGCCGCCTCGACGAGCAGCTGCGCGCGCCGCTCGGGGGCGTCGCGCGACGCGCTGGCGAGCTGATCGAGCGCCGCGGCGAGCGCGTGGCCGTCGCCCTCCCGGCGGGCGATCTCGACGCGGAGCTCGATCACGGCCTCGCGCGGCGCGATGCGCGCGACGCTCTCGAGGGTGTCCTTCGCGGACTCGACGTCCCCGCCGCCGAGGTAGCTGCTGCACGCGCGGAGGTTGTACTCGGCCCGCTCGTCGGTGGTCGTCGCGAGATCGCCCAGCCTGCACCAGAGCGGGGCGGCGCGGAGCGGCGTCCCGAGCCGCTCGTAGATGTCCGCGAGGAACCGGAGCGCGCTCACGTCGTCCGGCGACGCCGCGAGCAGGGCCTCGAGCTCGGCGCACGCCTCGTCGAGGAGGCCGAGGCGCTGCTCGAGCAGGGCCGCGCGCCGGAGCCGCAGCGCTCGCCGCGTGTCCGGCAGCGGGGCCGCCTCGATGCGGCGCGCGAGGAGGGCGGCGACGGCGGCGTGATCGCCGCGATCGCTCGCGTCCTGCTCGACGACCTCGAGGGCGTGCAGGTCGGTGAGGTCCAGCCGGGCGATCGCCTCGTAGAGCGCCACCGCGGTGCCGCGATCGCCGAGCTCCTGGGCGAGCGGCGCGAGCTCGCGCAGCACGAGCAGCCGCTCCTCGTCGGTGGAGGCGGCGCCCTGGAGGCGCGTGAGCACGTCGAAGAGCTGCCGGCGATCGTCGCCGCGCCGGGCGAGCCGGATGAGCTCGTCGAGGTGCGCCTTGTCGAACGGGGTCTTCTGCGCGGCCTCGAGGAGGAGCTCCAGCGCGCCGTGGAGATCGCCGCCCGCGGCGAGGATGCCGGCGAGCTCGCGCGTCATCTCGAGGCGGGCGGCGCCCGTCACGTCCACGCGCGAGAGCTCGGCCTGGAGGAGCGCCAAGAGCTCGCCGCCGCGCTCCTCGGCCGCGTACAGCCGCCGCAGCTGGGCGACGATCCCGGCGCGCGCCTCGCCCTGGAGCTGGCCGCCGGCGAGCGCCCGCTCGAGGGCGACGATGGCCTCGGCGCGCTGGCCCTCGCGCTCGTGCTTGTCGGCGAGGTGCAGCAGCGCCTCGAGGCGCCGCGCGACCGGCAGGGCGTCGTCCAGCGAGCGCTTCAGCCCCTCGTCGCCGCTGGCCTCGACCGCCGCCTCCGCCTCGTAGGCGAGCACGTCGTCCTCGGGCGCGCGGCGGGCCGCCTCCACGAGCAGCGCCGCCGCGACCGGCGGCACGTTCAGCGCGCCCGCGAGCTTGCTCGCCCACCGGAGCAGGCCGGGGCCGACGCTCGAGTGCGGCCTCATCGCGGCGGCGTACACGGCCGCGATGAGGTGCGACGCCGGCTCCGTCTGCCGGGCGAGCTGGCCGACGATGTCGAGCAGCGTCTGGAACTCGTCGACGTCGCCGTCGGCGAGCATCGCGCGCTCGATCGCGGCGAGCGCGAGCGCGGGCGCGTCGAGGACCTCGACGGCGATGCGCGCCATCGCGAGCCCCGCGCGAGCCCCGTCGGGCCCCTCGAGCTTCGCGATGCTGGCCTTGACCGCGCGGTCGAAGCGGATGGCCTCGACCTCGGGCTGCTCGGTGAACGCGACGAGGTCGCGGATCGCCGCGCCCACGTCCTCGACGATCGCCGGATCGGGGCGCACGACCATCGCGCGGAGCAGGATGTCGAGGCGCAGCCGGAGGCCCTCCTCCGTGCGGCCGGTGAGGGCCGCGGCGCGCTTCAGCCACGCGTTGCGCGACGCCGGATCGGCGGTCGCCGCCACCCGCTCGAGCGCGCGCACGGCCTCCGAGGGCTCGCCGGCGTGCTCGGCGAGCCGCGCGAGCAGCACGTACGAGGTGCCCTCGGTGGGCACCGCCTCGAAGCTGGCCACGGCGTGCGAGAGCGCGAGCTCGAAGGCGCCGCGCCGCTCCAGCTGCCGCGCGGCGCGGTAATGAGCGGCGCGGCGGCCGTAGCACCCCAGGGCCGCGTCGGCGAGCAGCCGGTAGGTCTTGTCGAGGACGGCGACGCCGCCGTCGGCGTCCGCCGACTTCTCGACGAGCGCGACGGCGTCGGCGCGGAGCGGATCCAGCTCGATCGCGCTCGCCGCCGCGGCGAGCGCCCGCTCGGGCAGGCCGTGCTCGTGCGCGAGGTTGGCGGCCTCGATCAGCAGGCTGGCGCGCCGGCGCCGCTCGGGTCCGACGTCGCCCGACCACGCGCTCTCCTCCGCGGCGGGCTGCGCTCCCCCGTCGCCCCGCGCCTCGGCGGCCCGGGCGACGATCGCGTCGATCGCGGCCTCGACGCCCGCGAACTCGCACATGTCGCGCGCGTAGCGCTCGGTCCCGCCGCTCGGCGCGACCTCGCTCGCCCGGAAGAAGGCGGCCTCGGCGCCGCGATGATCCTCCGCCAGGTCCCAGAGCAGGCTCCCGAGCTCGCGCCACGCGGCCGCCGCCTCCTCCGCGGCGTCGCCGCCCTGCGCGGTGAACGCCCGGGCCTTCGCGTCGGCCAGCGCGATGGCGCCGTCGGAGCTCAGCCCCTTGCCGAGCGCCGACGCCTCGATGCGCTGGACCCGCGCGAGGACCTCCTGGGGATCGGCCTCCGCCGCGGCGGCGCGCGCGAGCTCCTGCACCGCCCCGTCGGGGTCGCCGCCGTCGAGACGACAGTCGGCGAGCATGAACATGAGCTCCGTGGCGTGCGACGCCGTCATCTCCACGGCCAGCCACCGCTCGAGCACGGTCACGGCGAGGTGCGGATCGCCGGCGCGGCGCGCGAGCTCCAGGAGCCGCTCGCGCAGGAGCGGGTTCTGCGGGCCGAAGACGTCGAGCGATCGGCGCGCGAGCGCCGTGCCGCGCTCGGGATCGAGGTCGTAGAGCGCGTGCAGCGCGCTCGCCAGCGGGGCCGCCATCTCGCCGAGCGGCTTCGGCTGCGCCAGGATCCACGCGAGCGCGTCCGAGAGCCGGGCCGCGTCGCCGGCGACCGCGGCGCGGCGGATGAGCTCCGTGGTCGCGTGGGGGGACCCGGGCCGGAGCGCGAGCCACCGCTGGGTCCACGCGAGCGCGAGCGGCAGCTCTCCCAGCGCCTCCAGCGCCCTCGCGAGGCCGTCGCAGAGCGCGCCGCGCGGGAACACCGTGGTGATGGAGCGCTCGATGGCGGCGACGACCGCGCGGTCGACCTCGAACGGGGGCGCCTCGCCCGCCTCGGCGGCGGCGGAGAGCTCCGCCGTGAGGATCGACGCGAGCGTGGCCACGGCGCGCGTGCTCGACGGATCGGCCTCGCAGGCGAGCACCGCGACCTCGCGCGCGAGCGGCGCGGCGCGCACCCGCTCGTAGAGCGCCGCGGCGACCGCGAGGAGCACCGCGCGCAGCGCCGGCCAGACCGGCGCGGCGAGCTGCACGATCGCGTCGGCGCGCTCCCGCAGGCGCCCGGCCCGCGTGGCCAGCACGAGCGCAGCGCTGGCGGCGCCGCGGTGCCCCGGCGCCTCGCCGAGCAGCGGCGACACCTCGTCGAGCGCGCGGGCGTCCTGGCCCTGCCGCCGGGCGATCGCCGACAGGAGGAGCCGGGCGCGCACCAGCTCGACCCGCGTCAGCGCGGACGCGCGGATCGCCTCCGACCTCACGGAGCGCGCGCCGTCGCCCTCCGGGGACGGCGGCCGCGCCGCGTCGGCCAGCCGCGCGCGCAGCAGGGCGTCGAGCGCGGCGCCGCCCCCGGTCCGCCGGCTCACCCGATCGAGCGCCAGGAGGCAGCCGCGGTCGGTCGGCAGCGCCCGCGCGAGCCCGACGAGCGCCTCCTCGTAGGCGGCGCGCTCGTCCGGGCGGCCGCGGTAGATCACGACGAGCCGGCGGAGCGCGTCGATCCGCCCCTCGGCCGTGTCCGCGCCGCGGAGCGCGCGCTGCGCCGCGGCGAGCGCCTCGTCCTGCGCCTTGAGCCGCTCGGCGATCCGCTCGAGCCCCGCCGCGGAGCGCTCGGGGTCGCCGCCGACGCGCTTCAGCGCCTCGAACGCCCACCGCGCGAGGCCGGGGTCGCCGATCTTCTCCTCCGCGAGGCGCGCGAGCTCCGCGAGCGCGTCGATGCGCGCCGCCGCGTCGTCCCTCGCCCGCGCGTCCGAGCCCTCGCCGATGCGGATGAGCGCCTCGACGAGGGGCGCCATGTCGTGCAAGGTCGCCGCGTGCTCGCGCAGCGCCGAGCGCGCCGCCGCGTTGCTGGAGTCGCTCGCCGCGGCCTCGATCCAGGCCTCGACGGCGCGATCGGGGCTCGCGAGCGGGCCGGCGTAGAGCCGCGCGAGCGCCGCGTACGCCTCGGCCCTCGGCGCCCCGGCGCGCTGCTCGGCCCTGATCTCGAGCCGCGCGGCCACGAGCTCGTAGAGCCCTGCCTGCTCGAGCACCTCGTCGATCGCGCGGGCGGCGTCGCCGTCGACCTCCCCGTCGAGGCCCGCGTCGAGCACGCAGCCGACCGCGCGTGCCCAGTCGCCCTCGCTCGTCGCGCCCTGGAGCCGGTGGCCGTGGACCTCCGTCGCGCGCTGCAGCGCGGGCGGGCCAGCCGACTCGCCCTCGCCGCTGGACGCCCGCGCCGCGAGCGCTTCGGCGTGCGCCCGGAGCACCTCGTCGGCGGCGCCGTGCCGGCTGCGCACGAACAGCGCGGCGGCCATGGCCTTGGCGGCCATGTCGTCGTGGGGGGCGATCTCGAAGGCGCGCAGGCGGTCCTCGAACGCCGCCTCCCGCTCGCGCGCGGCTTCGCGCCGCTTGGCCGCCTCCAGGTACGCCTTCGCCGCGGCGGCGGGGAACACCTCCTCCGACGCCCAGGCGGCGATCGTGCCGAGCAGCTCGCTCGCCATCGCGTCGTCCGGGGCCAGCTCGCTCGCCTCTTCGAGCGCGTCGACCGCGCCCGCGACGTCGCTGGCGCGCGCCAGGAGCACGGCGATCTTGACCAGCATCCGCGCCGTCGCGCCGGGCGGCTGCGCGTCGTCGCGGAGGCCGCGCAGCGCCGCTGCGGCCAGGGCCGGCTCGCCCAGCCCGGCCAGCCAGCCGGCCAGCTCGCTCCTCATCGCGGCGTCGTCGCCCAGCGAGAGCGCCCTCCGGGCCAGCGCCGCCGCCCGATCGAGCTCGACGCCGCGCGCGGCGAGGATCCTCGCGAGGGCGAGGGCCGCCTCGCGCTCTCCTTGCGCGTCGCCGGCGGCGCGGCGCTCGTCCACGCGCGCGCGCCAGTAGGCTTCCTCGGCGCGCGGGCCGCGGTGGCGCGACACCGGCGCGACGGCTCGGCTCCCTCCGATGAGCAGCTGCCCCGCGGAGGCGGGCCCCGCTGGTTCCATCAGCTCCGGCGAATGCAGCGACCTCCGCGCGCCCGACGCTGATGCTGCCCGTTCCGGAGGTGAAGAGCTCATTTCGGCGACCCGCTTCGGGTATGCTGAACCCGATCAGCCTACCAGAACGACCGTGGTACAAGGCCAATCTTCCGGTGCGATCTCGCGCCTTATCTGAGCGTCACCGCGAACGGTAGCACCGTGAGCGCCCTCTCTCCGGCCAGGAGCGGCGCCATGGAGGCGGCGAAGGTCCCGATCTCCGGCGCGACGCCGAGCCACTCGGGCAGCAGGGCGCCCGCCATCGCCTCCCGCGCGCGCTCCTTCAGCGCGGCGCGGTCCGGGGCCCGCGCGGCGTCCTCGCCGGTCTCGTCGCCGGCGGCCAGGAGCTCGAGCAGGCCTCCATCGTCCTGCTCGATCTCGACCGGCGCGTCCTCGGGCAGCTCCGCCAGCTCGCGCGCGAGCGCGATCGCCCGCTCCAGGCCGCCGAGCTCATCGACGAGCGAGCGCTCGTGGGCCTCGACCCCGCCGAAGATCCGCCCCTCCGCCGACGGCGCGATCGTCTCCAGCGGGAGGTTCCGCCCCGCCGTGATGCGCTTCAGGAACAGATCGTAGACCGCCTCCATGCTGGCGAGCACGCGGGCGCGGGTGGGCTCGTCCCAGGGCGTGAGCGCCGACATGTACGCGGCGCGCGCCGCCCGCGTCGGATCCGGGTTGGCCGCGACGGTCTCCGCGTTGATCCCGATGTCCGCGAGCGCCTTCCCCACGGCGAACTTGCCGCCCACGACGCCGATCGAGCCGATGATGCTCGTCGGCTCGGCGAGGATCTTGGTGCCGGCGCAGGCCAGGTAATAGCCGCCGCTCGCCGCCATGCCGCCGATCGAGACGACCAGCGGCTTCTCCTCCCGCAGCCGCATCAGCTTCTGCCAGAGCAGATCCGACGCCAGCGCGGACCCGCCGGGCGAATCGATCCGGAGCACGACCGCCTTCGCGCTCGTGTCCTTCGTCAGGCGCGTGATGATCCGCCCGAGCTCACGCTCGCCGATCCCGTCCGACGAGCCGAGCGGCATCCCGCTGGCGGTCATGGTGATGCCGCCGATCGCCGGCACCACCGCCACGTGCGGCGTGCCCAGCGTGCTCGCCCCCGAGATCGAACGGAACACGTCCACGAGGCTCCGCGAGAGGCTCGGGTCGCGCGGGGCGCCGCCGAACCGCGGCACGGAGAGCTCGGTGCCGGCGAGCTTCTTCGCGTCCTCGATCGCGGCCTCGACGTCGCCGAGCTCGTCCACGAGCCCCCGCGCCTTCGCCTCCTCCGGGGCGAACGGGCCGTCCTCGACGGCCTCGCGGAGCTCCTGCTTGCCGCGCCCCTCCACGATGCCCGAGAGCCACGCCTCGCGGAGCCCGCCCAGCGCCGACTGGAGCGACTGACGCGCCTCGGGGCTCGCCCCCTCGCGCGTGAACGGCTCGCTCGCGCCCTTGAACTTCCCCACCTGGAGGAAGTCGACGTCCACGTTGAGCCTGTCGAGCAGCCCCTTCGCGAACATGAGCTGCGCCGCGATCCCCACCGTGTCGACCTGCCCGGCCGGGCTCAGCCAGAGCTTGCTGCAGGCGGCGGCCGCCAGCAGCATCGTCGCGTTGTTGTACTCGTCCGCGTGGCACACGATCGGCCGCCCCGCCTTGCGGACGTCGCCGAGGATCCGGCCGATCTCGTGGGCGCGCGCGAACGCGAGGCGCGCGCTCCCGAGCCGTACGAGGAAGCCCTTCGCGCTCTCGGCCTCGGCGAGCTCCCGCAACGACCGCACGAGCTGCGCATGGGTCCTGCCGCTCGGCGGGCCGAAGAGCGACGCCGACGCGCTCTCGGGGAGCCCGCGCGAGAGATCGATCTCGATGACCGCCGGCTCGTCGAGGCGCCCGGCCGCCGGGGCCGGCAGCGGCGCCGCCCGCTCCCTTCCGGTGCACGCCGCCATCGACGCCGCCGCCGCGAGCGCGCCCGCACCGAGCCACCACACCCGTCGAGCTCGGCGCTTACTCATGCTTGATCCCGGGTAGATCGGAGGTGTCGATCACAGGCGCCGTCGCGCCCGGCGAGGCGGTCGGCGGCGGGTGCACGCCGGGGAGGTCGCTCGTATCGATCGTCCCCCCCGGGGCGACGTAGTCGTCCGGCACGCGGCCGTCGTCCGGCTCCGGCGCCCGGCGAACGCGCCCCGGCGCGGCCGGCGAGCTCGGGCCGGGTGCGCCCGCCGCCGAAGAGCTCGGGCCGGGTGCGCCCGCCGCAGAGCTCTCCGGGCGCGCGCTCGAGGCCGGCTCGGCGCCGCCGCTCGGCTTGTCATGCTCGTCCGGCGCCTTCTCGACGCGGTCGATGAAGGCCCGGAGCGGCCGCGCGAGCAGGTGCGGCGGGCTCATGGCGAGCAGGCGGTCGTTCTCGACGCGCGCGGCCGCGAGATCGCCGGACCGCGCGAGCGCGTAGACGAGGAGCGCCCGCGCCCGCCCGGGGATCTGCTCGACGCTCGCCGCCGCCCGGAGCCGCTTGACGACCGTGGCCCAGCTCGGCTGAGCCTCCGCGAGATCGAGCGCGGCCAGCGTGAGGGAGTTCTCGGGCTGCGCGCTCCCGGCCGAGATCGCGGCGACGAGCTGCCGCGCCGCGGCGAGGTCCCCCTGCACGCGGAGCAGATCGATCGCGGCGCGGCTCACCTCGGCGTCCGCCGGCGCGACGCGCCGCGCGTGCTCGACCGCCTTGCGGGCGCGTTCGATCGCGCTCTTGAGCTCGTGCCGCATCGTGTCCAGATCCGGATCGCCCTCGGCGAGCAGCTGCAGCCGCAGCCACCGCATGTCCGCGTTCACCGTCTCGACCCGGGCCAGCGCCGTGGCGACGCGCGGATCGTCCTCGGCGAGCGCGCTCGCCTTGACGAGCTTGTCCCTCGCGGTCTCGAGATCTCCCTCGGTCAGGCTCCGCTCGCCGTCGGCGAGCAGGGTCGCGACGCGATCGTCGCTCGTCGCCGGACGGGCCTGGACGGCCGGCTTGAAGTACCTCGGCCCGAGCGTCGCGACGCTCACCACCGCGAGACCGACGACGACGAGCCCGACGATCCACCGCGCGATCCCGGTCCTCTTCATCGGCAGCGAGGTGATCCGCGTGTCGCCGTCGCCGTCGTCGGCGTAGGAGGGGCCGCCGTCGGGGTCGGCGGACGACACCAGCGGCATCGCCCCCGCCCTCCGCCCCGCGCGATCCTCGGCCGCCGCGCGCGGCGACCCGCGCCTCGCCACGGGGCCCTCGTCTCCCTGGCCGTCGGCCGAAGCAGGAGCGGCCGCGCGGTCGGCGCGCGGCGGCGGGGCGCTGTTCGGGATCCGCAGCGGGCCGAGCCCGGAGGCCCGCCCCTGCGCTTCACCGCCGGCTTCGACCCCCGGCTTGACGCTGCCCGGGCGCGCCTCGGCGACCCCGGCGCCGCGGAGCGTCCGCGGCTCGTGCCGGCGCGCGGGGTGCGCGTCCGGCAGCGGCGGCGCCTCTTCCGGCGGCACCACGACCCCGGGCAGCGCGCTCGGCTTGAGCATCGCCCGCGCCGGCGCGCTGGCCTCGGGCTCGAAGGCGGCGGGCAGCGTCGCGCGGCGCGGCGAGGGGCGCTCCTTGGCGGACTGGACCTCCCGCACGTCGCGCACCACCGTCTCGTCGTCGTGGATCGACTCGGGACCCGCCTCCGCGCTGGGCTCTGCGCGCGGGAGCGGGATCGCGACCGAGCCCTCGGTCTGCACGGGCGCCGGGCCGCCGAGCCCTGGCGGCGTCAGCGACCTCGAGCGGCTGGGCATCGGCGACGGCCCGCCGATGCCCAGCGCGGTCCCGGCCATGACCATGCTCCCCGGGCCCTTGAAGAACGGCTCCAGCTCCGCGATCGATCCGAGCCGCCGGGGCCGCGCGTTCCCGCGCGAGATCACGTCGTCGCGGGTGACGTGGCCCTGAGAGATCGCCGCCTGGAGCTCCCGGAGCATCCTGAACTCGAGCTCCCGGCCGCCGAGGGTGCGCACCAGCCACTTCTCGGGGAGGGCGCCGTCGGTGCGGCGCACCTTGAACTGGTAGCCGCAGTTCGTGCACTTGACCGTCGTACCGCGCTCCGACACGAGGGCGTCGTCGAACTCGTACTCGGTGCTGCAACGCTCGCAGGTGACATCCATCGGCTCGACCGGTCCCCGTGTCCTCGCGAACGGCTGGCCCACAGGCGCGAGCCTGCCGGGATCCCTCATTCGGAGGTGGCCGCCCGGAACTCGGCGGAACGGTAGCACGGGTTCCCCTGCATGCCCCAAGCGGTCCGCGCCGCGCCGCGCCATCCTGTCCGGCCGCCGCGAGCCGGCCGCCGAGCGCCGGCCGCGCGAGCCCCCCGCCGCGTCCGGCGCGGCGCATCCGCCGCGCCCCGTCGCGCGCTCGGGCCACATCCCGACGTGAACGCGGCTTCACGGCGCGCGCGCGGGCCGCCGAAATGCGCCGCGTCTCGCTGGGCTTGTTCGGGGCATGTCGCTTGCTACGCTCGTCCGGTCGCGACCGTCACGCGCGAGGGCGCCGCCCCTCGACGCCGGGCGGCCGAATGCCTTCGGGAGACGGTGAATGAAGCGACTTACTCTGCTGGGTCTCGCGAGCGTGCTGGCGCCCCTCCTCGCGGGTTGCCCCATCTACGATGACGCCGACAGCCACTTCTGTGATGCAGAGGACTGCGGGCCCGGCATCCCGAGCTCGGACGGCTGTGACGAGCCGGCCGACTGCGGGATCAACGAGACCTGCGGCGAGGACAACGAGTGCCACGTCGGCGACTGCACCGCCTGGGGGTGTAGCGACGGCTTCGAGTGCGTCGTCGACGACGATCACACCGCCTCGTGCGTCGCGACCGGCTCCACCGGGCAGGGCGGCGGCGGCGGTGGCGGCGGCAGCGACGCCGTCTACTGCGGCAACCCCGACGACTGCGCCGAGGGCGAGACCTGCGCGCCGGACGGCACCTGCCAGCCGGGCAGCTGCGATCAGGTCCTCCCGAGCGGCGAGCCCCTCGGGTGCATCCCCGGCTATGTCTGCGAGGGCGCCGGCGACGACGCGACCTGCGTCCCGGCGACCCCGGCCGCGTGCGGCGCCGACGCCGACTGCGCCAGCCTCGGCGCCGACTACCTCTGCGTGAGCGGCATCTGCACCGCGCCTCAGGACCAGTGCTTCGACCAGACCCAGTGTCCGGTCAACGACAAGTGCGTCGAGGGCAAATGCACGCCCGCCTGCAGCGAGGACGCGGACTGCCCCAGCAGCTACCGCTGCGACACAACGCTCGGCATCTGCTCCCAGCCTGCGCAGCCCTGCGTCATCACCGACGACTGCGGCGGCCCCTCTGCCGTCTGCGTCGACGGCGCCTGCGTTCCGAGGAGCGACGGCGAGGACTGCCCCGAGGGCGACGTCTGGGTCGAGAACGGCTGCATCCCGAATCAGTCGAGCAACTTCGTGTGCGGCGAGGATGGGGCGCAGGACGTCTGCGCGCCGGGATCGATCTGCCTGCACCACAGCTGCTACATCTCGTGCGGCCCGTCGAACCCGAACGCCTGCGACAACCAGTCGCCCTCGCTGAGCGAGTGCAGGACCGTGACGACGTTCTCCGGCGTGCATCAGGTGTGCGGATCGAGCGACAACCTCGGCGGCGAGTGCGAGCCGGAGACGTCCTGCGCCGACGGCGGGATCTGCGTCGACGGCTTCTGCCGCTGACGCCGCGGCGCTCCCCCGCGTCACCCTCGCTCTCGGGCAGGGCGCCCGCGCGCCCTGCTCCCTTCGTGCGCAATACGCCCTTGGCATGCGCGCTGCCTCACGTCCCGCCGGTCACCGTTCCAACCAACGTGAATCCACGCTGAGGGATGCGCGATGCTCGCGCCCCGCACGCTGCGTGAACCGACGGAGCCACAATGAAGGCAACCGATCTCGTCAGTTACATGGCCCACATGTTCCCCTACAGGAGAAGGAGCTCGCTCGACTGGATCGTCCCCGTCTCGGTCGGGCTCGGCCTCGGCGTCGCGTTGGGCGTCGGGGTCGGCGTCCTGGTCGCGCCGACGTCGGGCGACGAGGCGCGCCGCCGGCTGCGCGACAGCACCGGCCGGCTGCGCGAGCGCGCGGAGAAGGTCAAGGATCGCGCCCTGGGCGCCGCGCGGCGGGCTCAGGAAGAGATCCAGGAGAGCACCAGCGCGCCCACCGCGGAGCGCTCGTTCATCAACGACCTCGGCGTCCGCTGAGCGAGCCCCCAGAGCAGGGCGCGAAGGCGCCGCACCGTCCCAGCGCGGAGCGGCGCCTTCCATCATTTCCCGAGCGCTTTCCGGCGGCCGAGCGACATCTGCGCAGCCGGAGCGGCACAAGCGATGCTTTTCCGAGAGCAGATGGATTGAGCGAGACACCTCGCGAAGCGCGTCACAGGGGTCCTCGTCGAATGATGTATTACCGGACGCTCACTGCATTCTTCCCAGGCCGCACGGAAGCCGCGGGCGCGCTTGGCCGCCTCCTCGCCCTGGGCGTCGCGGCCGAGGACATCAGCATGGTGCCCAAGCAGCACTCCCGTCTGGACGAGCTCGAGCTGACGATCCACAGCAAGGCGTCCGAAGGGGCCGCCTTGGGCGCTGTGATCGGAGGGCTCGTCGGGGGCGCGCTCGCCGCGATGACGGCCGGAGGCGCGCTGATCATCCCGAGGCTCGACGCGTTCCTGGCGGGGCCCATCGTCGCGTGCCTCGCTGGAGCGGGCGCCGCCGGCGCGGCCGGCACCCTGCTCGGCGCCGTGCTCGGCGCGCGCTTGCCCGAGTACGAGGCGCGCCGGCTCGACGAGGCCAGCGGCGCCGGCGGCGGCGCGGTGCTCTCGGTCCGATGTCCGCCCGACGTGTCCCGCACCGTCGAAGAGGTGCTGAGCGAGAGCGGCGGTCGACGCATCCGCAAGACGTACAGCCGCCGGGCCTGAAGGGGGCTCGCCCGGCGCCGCGCGACGGTGCGAGGTGAGGCCGCGCGCTTCCCGAGGGCCGCGCGCTGCATCTGGGGGGACGGAGGTGGGGCCGCGCGCTCCGCGCACGACGGCGGACGCGCATCCCGCACACCGGCGGCGCAGGGCGCGCTCGCGCGGGTGGGGGGATCAGGGCGACGAGCCGAGCTGGCCCTGGGACCGCGCCTGCTCGTCGACGAAGGCACCGAGCGCCTGGGCAAAGGTGCTCTTGACGTAGCTCCGGGTCGCGAGGGACCCGAGCCTGCTGAGCACGCGCGGCGTCAGGCCCCCACCGAGCAGGAACCCGAGCCCAGCCGCCGCAGCGAGCGCGACGTGCGGGTTCTCTCGCGCGAACGCCGAGACCGCCCGCGTGACCTCGGTCGCATCGAGCCGGCCGAGCGCGTCGTTCGCCTTCTCGCGCGCTTCGCGCTCCTGTGTCGCCTCGACCTCGCCTTCCGTCATGGTGACCTCCTCAACCCAGCCGTGTAACGACCCGTCCGATCAGGTATCCCACCGCAGCCACCGCGCACAGCGTGGCCACGGGGCGCTCTTGCACGAGCGAGACAAGCCGCTCGTCCGCGCGGCGAACCTCGCTGAGGACGCGAGGGACGACGGCGGGAACGTCCGCTTGCCGCACTCCGCTCCCGGGCTCTTGTTCGAAGCTTGCATCCTTGACGACCATCGTGAGCCGGCTCCAGCAATGCCCGAACCATCCGGAAGACGTGCATCGGATGCACGATCCGGAGACCGCCGCGCCGGCGCGGGGCAGCAGGGCGAGCAGATCCAGGAGCGGAGCGCGCGGGACGCGCGCGGGGCGGCGGCGCCTCCCGGGACGTTCGTGCTCACCGAAAGGAGCGCGCCAGGGGAGCGCCGCCCACGGTGGTCTCGCGCGCCGGCCGCGCCCTCGCGGGCCACCGCCCTCCAGGTGACGGGCGCCGCGCGCGCGGCGCCCGCGCCGACCGCGACGGCGGCGGGCCGCCTAGAACCGCACGCCGAACGCCCGGAGCGCGCGGCGCAGCGCGTCCGCGCCGTCGTACACGGCCACGCGATCGGCGTCGGGCCGCGCCGCGGCGGCCTGCGGATCGCCCTTGAACCAGACGGCCCGCATCCCTGCCGCGAGCGCGCCGTCGACATCGGCAGCGAGCGAATCGCCCACGTGCACCACCGCGGCGAGCGGCGCGCCGAGGCGCTCGGCCGTCCACGCGAAGATCTCCCGGCCCGGCTTCTCGAACCCGAGCCGCCCCGAATCCGCGATCGCCACGAAATGCGCGGACCATCCGAGCTCTTCGACGAGCTCCGCGAGCCGGCCCTCCGAGTTCGACAGCACCGCGACCGGCACGCCGGCCCGCCCGAGCTCGACCACGACGTCGATCATCCCGGCGATCGGCCGGCGCCAGAGGTTCTTCCGGGGCTGCTCCGTCCAGAGCCAGTCGACCGCCGCGTCGACCGCGCCGGCCGGAACGCCGCCCGCCTCGAGCAGGCGGCCCATCATGATCTTCCACGGGTGCCCGCCGAGCCCGCGCCGGATCGCGTCGTTGTAGACGCGCCACCCCTCGTCGACCCCGCCGTCCAGCTGCTCCCGGGACACGGCGATGCCCCGCTCGGCGAGGCGGGCGGAGAGCATCCCGGTGTCGAGCTCCACCAGGGTCTGACCAAAATCGAAGGAGACGGCGGTCGCGGGCTCGTTGCGCATGATTACTCGGCGTACATCGCCTCGATCTCGCGCGCAAAGTTCTGGCTCACGCTGCGCCGCTTGATCTTCAACGTCGGCGTGAGCTCGCCGTCCTCGATGGTGAAGCCGCGCGGCAGGATCGAGAACTTCTTGATCGTCTCGACCTGCGCCAGCTCACCGTTCACCTCGTCGACGGCCCGCTGCACGGCCTCCCGGAGCTCGGGCGACGCGGGCGAGAGGTCGCCGCTCAGCCCGCGCTCGGCCGCGAAGCGCTTCACGGCGTCGGGCGCCAGCACGAGCAGGGCGGTGAGGAACTTGCGCCCGTCGCCGACGACCACCGCCTCGGCGATGAGGTCGTGGCGCTTCAGCGCCTCCTCGATGTTCTTCGGGGAGACGTTCTTCCCGCCGGCCGTGATGAGGATCTCCTTCTTCCTCCCGGTGATGTGGAGGAACCCCTCCTCGTCGAACCGGCCGAGATCCCCCGTGTGGAGCCAGCCATCGACCAGGGCCTGCGCCGTCGCCTCCGGGTCCTTGTAGTAGCCGAGGAACACGGTCGGCCCCTTCACGAGGAGCTCGCCGTCGTCGGCGATCCGCACGTCCATGCCCGGCACCACCGGGCCGACCGAGCCGAGCTTCGTCCTGCCCGGCAGGTTGTAGGTCGTCGCGCCGGTCACCTCCGACTGGCCGTAGACCTCGGTGATCAGGAGGTCGAGCGACGCGAAGAACTCGAGGAGCTCCTTCGCGATGGGGGCCGCGCCGGTGCTGCAGACGTGCGCCCGGCCGAGCCCGATGGCCGCCTTCACCTTCGAGTAGACGAGCTTGTCGTAGAGGCGGTGCTGCAGCGCGAGCAGCGGCCCCGGCTGCTCGCCCCGGGCGCGGAGCTCGCTGTGCTGGAGGCCGACGCGCCGCGCCTGCTGGAGCGTGAATTTCTGCAGGCCCTTGGCCCCGGAGAGCTTCGCGTCGATCCCGGCCCGCATCTTCTCCCAAACGCGCGGGACCCCGAAGAAGGCGGTCGGCCGCACCTCCCGGAGGTTGTCCGCGAGCGCCTCCAGCGACTCGGCGAAGTACACGGCCGCGCCGACCGAGGCCGGGAGGTGGATCGTGAACATCTGCTCGGCGATGTGCGACAGCGGCAGGTAGGACAGGCCGATGTCCCAGGGCGAGAACGGGACGATGCGCGCCGCCACGTCGGCCGAGCTCGTGAGGTTCTCGTGGCTCAGCATGACGCCCTTCGGCGGCCCCACCGTCCCGGAGGTGTAGAGCAGCGTCGCGAGCCCCCGCGGCTCGAGCGCGTCGAGCCGCTGCTCGAACAGCTCGTCCGGGACGCGGCTGCCCCTGGCGAGGAACTCGTCCCACGACAAAACCCGCGGATCGCCCGTCGGCGCGGCGCCCCGCATCAGCACCACCCACGCGAGCTGCGGCAGCCGATCCCAGTGGCAGACGATCTTCTCGAGCTGGGCCCTGTTCTCGACCAGCACCAGCTTCGAGGCCGAGTGGTGCACGACGTGGCGCACCTCCTCGGGCGAGCACGTCGTGTAGATGCCCGCGGGAGCGCCCCCGACGGCCATGCCGGCCACGTGGAGCACCACCCACTCCGGCCGGTTGAAGCCGAGGAGGCTCAGCGCGTCGCCGGGCGCGACGCCGAGCGCGATGAGCGCCTTGCCGGCGCGCTGCACCTCGCTCGCGTACTCCCGGAAGCTGGTCATCCTCCAGAAGCCCCCCTCCTTCACGTAGTGGGCTGGAGCCTCGGGCCGCACCTTCGCCTGACCCAGCAAGCGCCGCGGAATCGAGTCACAGGGCATCGGCTACCTCGTCACGAAACATGGTGCGCACGTCCAGGCGAGCTTCTCACACTCTCCTCCCAGGTACAGAAACCTCGCAGAGAGTGACGTTTCTCACACTAGCAGAAGCCTCCTCGGGTTGCCGAGGGGAGACACCCCGCCGCGCTCGTGTGTCCAGCGGCGCCCGACGCCGGCCTCGGCGGTTCTCGGGGATGGACGCGCGCTCCGGTGCGGCGCGCCGGGCGATGGTCCATGCTGCGGTTACGGGCTGGACGCCGGCGCGCCGTCGTGGGCGCGCCGCGGCGCGTCCGCCCGCTGCTGCGCGAGCGCCTGCGCGCGTTGCCGCCGGCTTGACGGGACGGCGTTGGATCAGGACCATTCTGCGGTGAGCGAGCACAAGGGGACGAACGACGAGGCTGACTGGGCGGTGGACTCCGCTCGCAGCAACGAGCTCGCCGCCTCCGGCCCGCCGGAGCACGTGCAGTCCGCGATCGACGCCAGGACCCTGCGCTCCCGGCAGCTGCCCGCCCCCGTGGCCTCCTCCGAGCCCCCGCCGACGATCCCCATGCGGCGCCCGGACCGCGACGCGCCGACCACCGTCGGCCCGGATGCGCCGCCGGATGTGCCGCCGTCCCCTGCCGACCGGCACGCGCGCAGCCTCGGCAAGTATCGGTTCATCGCGACGCTCGGGCGCGGGGGCATGGCGGACGTGCACCTCGCGGTCGCGGTGGGGCCGGCAGGCTTCAGCAAGCTGCAGGTCATCAAGCGCCTCCGGCCCAACATCGCCGACGAGCCCGAGTTCCGGGACATGCTGCTCGACGAGGCCCGCCTCGCCGCCCGGCTGAACCACCGCAACGTGGTGCAGACCAACGAGGTCGGCATCGCGGACGGCGAGTACTTCATCGCCATGGAGTACCTCGACGGGCAGCCGCTCAGCCGGGTGATCTCCCGCGCGCGCGAGCAGGCGCGCGCGATCCCGCTCACCGTGCGGCTGTGGATCCTCAGCGAGGTGCTGGCCGGCCTCCACTACGCCCACGAGCTCGTCGACTACGACGGCACGCCGCTCAACGTCGTGCATCGCGACGTGAGCCCCCACAACATCTTCATCACGTACGACGGCCAGGTGAAGATCGTCGACTTCGGCATCGCGCTCGCCGCGCACCGCGTGGTCGAGACGGAGGCCGGCACGCTGAAGGGCAAGGTCGCGTACATGGCGCCCGAGCAGGCGTTCTCGCACTCGTCCCAGATCGATCGGCGCGCCGACATCTTCTCGGCCGGCGTCATCCTCTGGGAGATGCTCGCCAACCGCCGCCTCTGGCGCGGGCTGACGGATCCGCAGATCATCTCGCGCCTGATGCGGGACATCCCGGACGTGCGCTCCGCGCGCCCCGACGTGCCCGTCGATCTCGCGCGCATCTGCGCCCGAGCGCTCGCCCAGGCGCGCGACCGGCGCCACTCGACGGCCGCCGACCTCCGCGCGGAGCTCGATCGCTGCGCGGAGCGCCTGGGAGAGCAGGTGACGGCCGAGCAGGTCGGCGAGCTCGTGAGCGAGCTGTTCGCGAGCGAGCGCGCCGAGATCCGGGCGATCATCGATCGCCAGCTGAAGCAGCTGCAGGAGCACGGCCCCGACGCGGGGAGCGCGGAGCTCGGCGGCCGCGCGTCGAGGCTGCCTTCGCTGCCGATGCGCGAGCCGATCGAGTCGACTCCTTCCGCCGAAGAGGGGGCGATCACGGCCTCCGAGCCCTCGGGGCCTGCGCGCCCTCTCCACCGCTCGACCCCTCCGCAGGCGACGCTCCACGCCGTCGTGCGGACCGAGCCGGCCCCGGCCGCGCGGCCCGAGCCGGCGCCGCGGCGCTCGCGGCTGCCGCTCGTCGCGGCGGCCGCGGTCATCGCGCTGATCGGCGCCGCGACGCTGTACCTGAAGGTCCGCGATCCAGGTCGGCCGAGCGCCCGCGCGATCGCGCCGCCGCCCCAGAGCGCGCCGCCCGCGCCAGCGCCGCCAGCGCCGCCCGCGCTCTCCTCATCGGCGGCCGAGAGCAGCCCTCCGCGGCCCGGGACCGACGCCGCGCTCCTCCGGGCGTCGATCAAGGCGAGCCCGGCCAGCGCGAAGATCCTCGTCGACGGGGTGGAGCTCCCCTCGAACCCCTTCGACGGCAAGCTCCTCAAGGACGGCGCGGCGCACCGGATCGAGGTCTCCGCTCCAGGCCACGTCGCGCAGCGACGGATGCTGGTGTTCGACAGGGACATCGAGCTCGAGGTGACGCTCCACCAGGCGCCGAAGGGGCCCGCCGCCCCTCCCGCGATCACGGCCAGAGCGAGCGGCGTAGCGACCACCGCCGCGACCGCGGCCTCCGCGACCTCTCAGCCGGCCGCCCCCCCTGTCGAGGTGGATCCGACCATCCCGCCGCCAAAGCCCGACCCGTACTGACGCGGCGAACGCGGTTACAGATCGCGGTAGCCCGTGGGCGGATCCACGAGCTTGGCCGCCTTCGCCACCCCGCGAAACACGTAGTCCGAGTAGCTGTAGGGGCCGTCCGACCACACGAGAAAGTCGTCCTCGAGCGCCCCGTTCGGCGCCCCCTCGCAGAGCTCCGGCGCGGCGAGGACGGGGCCTTCGTTGTAGATCGGCGCCGACGCGTTCACCTCTTCCTCGGCCTCCTCCATGGCGGCCAGCGCCCCGGCGTGCCGGTCCGCGTCGAGCTCGTCCACGGGGTACAGCTCCCAGTCGAGCAGCACGAGCTCCGGGTGCGGAGGATCGTCCGGGGCCGACGCGAAGGGGGCGTGCGTGGCCTCGGGGAGGCCCGTCCGCGCGAGCGCCTCGAGCAGGCGGTCCTGGTAGCGCAGCGCCGACGCGTCGGGGGTCCAGAACGCCGTGAGCGCCGCGATCACCTCTTCGGTCTTCGCCTCGCGCCACAGCGACGGATCGCGCGAGCCGAGCTCGAGCCCTCGCTCCTTCCTGAGGCGCGCCTCGAAGGCCGCGGCGTGCGGCGCGAACTCCGGCAGCTCGGCGAGGGCGTGATCGACGGACCAGTGGAGCCGGTGATCGACCTCGCGCACGTAGCGGTGCTTGCCGAGAGCACGGAGGAGGCGGGCGATTTCGTCGGGTGTGCGCGCTGCGAACGACCAGGCAAGCATCATGGGGCTGGGCTCATCGATCCGTGCAGGTGACGGCGCGCCGCGCCCGCTCGCCGGCGCGCTTCAGGCGAGCGCGGGCGTCGGGCAGCTCGGCACGGGGTGACTTTCCATCGCGTGGGCGCGGCGTCGATCACTTCTTGCCGGGCACGTGCCATACCCCGGCGAACCACACCAGGGATCCGTCGGCGCGGCGCACGGTGGCGGTGGGCGCGAAATACCCGCCCGGCGGGACGGCCTCCCATCGCCCCGGCTGCCACGCCCAGCGCCGGCTCCGCCACTGCCACTCGCCGTCGATCCAGACGAGGCCCGGCTTCTCCGGCGGCGAGAGGATCTCGACCCGCGCCGGCGGAGGCGGGTAGGGCACGACCACGGCGGGCTCGCTCGGCACGTGGGGGCCCGTCGGGGGCAGCGGGAGCGAGCTGCCGCAACCCGCGAGGGCGAGGGGCAGCGCGAGGGCGAGCGCGCGGCGGAGCAGGGCCTTCATCCAGCGTCGATCCATGAGAAATACGCCTCGAGGATGTCGCGCCCGACGAGCAGGCACTCCAGCGTCGCGAGCGCGAGGAACGGGCCGAAGGCGATGCGGGCCTGGCCGAACCCCTCGCCGGGCTCCTCCGCGAGCGGATCCTGCGCGAGCTCCTTCTCGGCGGCGGCGCGCTCCTCGGGGGACATCCCCGCGAGCTCGGCGCGGATCTGCTCGCGCTCGAGGCGCACCGCCTCGGGCTCCTCGATGCTCCCGCGCAGGAGCAGCAGGGCGATCGCCACGATCGAGCCCTGGACGGCGCCGGCGCCGAGCACGAACAGCGCGCCCCCCCAGCCGAACCAGGCGCCCGCCAGCATGAGGAGCTTCGCGTCGCCGAGGCCCATGCCCACGCGGCCGCCGCGGATCCGCGGGTAGATCACGACGAACGGGAGCCAGACGACGGCGAAGCCGACCGCGGCGCCGAGGAGCGCGTCGGTGAAGCCCATCGAGCGCAGCGACGCGGTGGCGACGCCGAGCACCGCGCCGCCGATCGTGATCCCGTCGGGGATGTACATGTGCTCGAGATCGATGAAGGTCGCGGCGACGAGCCCGAGCGCGAGCGCGAGATCGGCGGTGTACGTGGCGAGCGCGTGGAGGATCGGCGTCGACCAGGGGAGCCGGAGGATGATGAGCTCGACGATGGCGAGCGACAGGACGCCGCCGACCGCCTCGACGAGGGGGTAGCGCGGCGACACGGGGGCGCCGCAGCAGCGGGCGCGGCCGCGCAGCAGGAGGTAGCTGAGGACGGGGATGTTGTCGTAGGCGCGGATCGGCGTGCCGCACGCGGGGCAGCGCGAGCCGGGGCGGACGACGCTGAGCTCGCGCGGGACGCGGTGGATGACGACGTTGAGGAAGCTCCCCCAGAGGAGGCCGAAGCAGAGCGCGAAGGCGCGCAGGAACCACGGGGGGAAGTCGGCGAGCGTCACCTTCGGCTCATGTCCTCGGGCTCGAGGCGGCGAGCCGGAGCATCATCGTGAGCGCCTGCTCGAGCTCGGCGACCGTGGGCTGCACGGGGTTCTCGGAGAGCGCCGCCTTGAGATCGACGAGGCGCCCGCCGAGCTCCTGGTAGTGGCGGCGCACCCCCTCGGTCGGCGCCTCGGCGACCCACCGGCTCACGATCTCGCGCAGCTCGTCGAGGTCGCTGCCGGCGAGGAGCTGCGCCATCTGCGAGGCCATCGGATCCGGTGCGTCGCTCACGCCCTGCCCCATATCCCGGCCAGCATAGCGCGGGCACTTTGACGGGCGAGGGGTCCTGCGACATAAGGCGGAGCGCTTGCGAGGAACCGTGCCGACGAGGACGCCCGCCGCTGCCCTGATCCTGCTGGTCGCCGCCGGCGTCGCCGGAGGGGCGGGCTGCGACCGCGCGGAGCAGCAGCAGCAGCAGGCCGGGGAGAAGCGCGTGGACGGCGGCGCGCCGGCTGCGCCCGCGCCGTCCGGGAAGGTGCTCGAGGCGGCCGAGAACGAGTCGCCCGCCGCGAGCGCGAGGCCGCAGGCTGGCGCGGTGCCCGCGGGGCCCGCGCGCATCGAGATCCCCGCCGGGAAGCTCGTCGCGGGCAGCACGCCCGGGGACAAGGGGCGCGATCCCGCGCTGGAGCCGGCGTTGCTCGACGTCGAGCTGGGCGGGTTCACCATCGATCGCTACCTGTACCCGAACGATCCGGCGCAGGCGCCGCTCACCGGCGTGACGCGAGCGCGCGCCTCGGAGCTCTGCCAGCAGGCCGGCGGCCGGCTGTGCACCGAGCTCGAGTGGGAGCGCGCGTGCAAGGGCCCCGAGGGGACGCCCTACGCGGGCGGCGCCGCGTGGGACCCGGCGTGCGCCAAGGCGCCGGCGTCGTGCGCGTCCGGGTTCGGCGTGCTCGGCATGGGGGCCGCGGTGCGCGAGTGGACCGCGAGCGACGTCGCGCCGATCGAGAACCTCCAGCCCAAGGCCGCCGCCGTGCGCGGGGCCACGGCGAGCGCGAGCGGCGTGGATCACCGGTGCGCGCGCCGCGCGGCGGTCGATCCGGGCGCGTCGGGCGACGACATCGGCTTCCGGTGCTGCCACGGCGCGCCGAACGCGGCGTCGATCCCGTCGCCGCAGTGGCAGCAGACCTACCGGCGCGCGGAGATCGGGCCGCAGCAGGTCGCGGAGCTGCTCGCGTCGGTGCCGCAGCTCCGCGATCTCGGCGGGGAGGTCGTGTTCTTCAAGGAGCCCGACGACGTGAAGGTCGTGCTCAGCCGGGGCCGGACGCGGCTCTCGCCGAGCGGCACGCCGGCGATCCAGCCCGAGGCGAGCGCGCCCCCGAACACGACGCTCACCACCTCGCCGCTGCTCTGGAACCCGGTGCCGGGCGAGGAGGTGCTCGTGGTGACGGGGAAATCCGACGAGGACTCGTTCATCGTCGCGTTCCTGAAGCTCCCCGGGGACCGGTACCGGATCGCGTCGTCGCTGCTGTTGAAGGGCGACCCGGGGCCGATCGCGCTCGGCTTCAACGGTTACGTGCGGCGGCGGCTCACGTGGGCGACCTGCTGGGATTGCCGCGGTGAATCCGGAAACGTCACCTACCGGGACGACAACCGCGTGGTGATCACGCAGAAGTGATCGCGCCGAGCGCTGGCGGGGTGCCGGTCCCTCGCCGGCGCTCAGGTGTCGGTGCCGAGCAGCGCGTGCCGGTACGCGGTGGCGTACTCGATGATGCGCTCGACCGCGTCGACGAACTCGGAGCGGTCGAGCGACTCGGTGGGCAGCTCGGCGCACAGCAGGATCTCGTTGCGCTCGTCGAGGGCGAACTTGGCGGTGCGCATGTCGCGGTTGGCCTCGAGCAGGTGACGGAGCAGGCCGAGCATCTGGCCGGTGTCCTCGGCCAGGGGGGTCGGCCTCGCCCCGGCGTCGTCGCGGCCCTGCATGTCGATGGAGTCGAGCACGCCGAACATCGAGAGCACGACCCAGTTCTCGGTGCACTGGACGTAGAACGGCGGGAGCTCGACGACGCCTTCCTCGCGGGGGCGGATGCGCAGGGTCGACGGCTTCGTCAGCTCGGCGCTGTAGCCGATGTCCTCCGTCCAGCGCTGCAGGGTCGCCACGTCGATCACGTTCACAGTGATCGCCCCGCTGCCGCCGGAGATCAAGATGCGCGCGCGGCGAGGCGCTCACGCTCGCGCCGGCAGGGGGATCCGAGCTAGAGGCTGAGGACGGCGTCCTCTCCCCTGTCGGCGATCTTCGCCTCGATCAGGCTGAGCAGCGCCTGCCGCCGCTCCTCGAGCTCGACGAGGGCGCGCGGCGGCACCAGCTCGTCCTCGATCCCGCCGGGGCGCAGCGCCGCGGCGGCCTGCTCGGGGCCGAAGCGCGCGAGCGCGTCGCGGAGCGCCCGCGGGAACCGCGCCGCTTCCACCAGGCGATCGAGCTGCCGATCCAGCTCGTGCGCCTTCACGTGCAGCGGGAACGCGCCGGCGTTGGCCTCGAGGCTGAGGGCCCCCGCGCTCACGTCGATGACGATCTCCTTCCGGAGCCCGTTGCCGGCCAGGTAGTCGAGCGCGAGCACCTCCAGGTAATCGCGGAGGACCGAGGCGCGCTCGCCGCGCGCCGGCGATCGAGAGCGCGCCCAGCGCGCCCACACGTCGAGCTCGGGCGCGTCATCGAACCGGACCGACCGCCGGCGGGAAGAGACCCAGCGCGGTCCCGGCGGACCGGGAGCGGGCGCGAGGACCAGCGCGTCGACCGTCCCGTCGTTCATGACCGCGAAGCGGCGCAGCAGCTTGCGCCCGTTCGGCTCGCGGCCGATGAGCGCCGCGAGCTCGCCGATGCCGATCCGGCGCGCCGTCGCGGCGGGCACGACGTGCGCGCCGAGCGCCCTCGCCAGCCGGTAGAACGCGACCGGACGCCGGAACGCGAGCGGGGCCTTCTTCTGCGCCGGCGCGAGCTTCACCTTCACCTCGCGAGGGGCTGCTCCTTCGACGCCCGCGCCGAAGGCCAGGATCGCCTCGAACCGACCGTCGGTCGGTTTGCCCGTGAGCCGGAGCGCGCGGAGCGGAGAGCGCTGGAGCGCGCGCGCGACCTGCGCGTCCCCTGCCGCGCGCGCGACCTGCGCGTCCCCCGCGGCTCCAGCGCGCGGCGCCGGGGACGCGGGCGGCTCGCCCGATGCGCGCGCCGGGATCGCGCCGGGCGCAAGCGCGATCTCGTTCTCCGCCATCGCCGCGATCGCGCCGGCGGCCTCGCCGCCCTGCTCGGACGACGGCCGTGCGCACGAGGCCGCGATCAGCGCCGCCGCGACGAGCAGGCGACGCGCCGCCGCGCCGCCGCGCCCTCGCAGCCGCACGCGCGCTGGTCCGTCTGGCGCGCGGCTCATCGGTCGTTCGACAGCCCGCGCGGATCCCCCGGCGAGGGCCCTCCCTCGCCCGAAGGCTGCGCCGGCTCATCGCTGGCCGAAGGCTGCGCCGATCCATCCTCCGCCGGCAGGTGCGACATCTCCCCGCTGGCCGACGCCTGCGAGGGCCCGACGCTCGCGCCTCTCCCGACCGGAGCTCCACCGAGGACGCGCTCGAGCAGGAACTGCTCCACGCGCTCGATGACCATCTTCTTGCGCTCCAGCGGGACGACGTGCGTGCCGCCGCTCACCATCATCAGCTCGCCGCGCGGCAGCGCCGCCGCCATCTCCTCGGCGAGGCGCGGCGGGGTGAACGTGTCGCGGTCGCCGGCGATCACGAGCGCCGGCAGATCGATCTGCGGAAGCAGATCGAGCGTCGAGTGCTCGCCGGCGCTGCGCAGCATGTGGAGGAACATCGAGAAGTCGATGTCGACCATGTGCCGCATGTACGGCAGCAGATCCGCCGGGGTGACCGCGCTCGCGTCGACCTCGCGGGCGAGCAGCGCGATCCGCAGCGCCATCGGCGCGGGCACGCGGCTCCAGATCGCCCGCGCGATGTGCGGGTACGCGTCGACCTGCTCGATGAGCCGCGGCAGGAGCTGCGCGAGCACGTCCGTGCCCTTGAAATGGTGGGTGATCCTGCCGGACGAGCCGCAGATCAGCACCAGCCCGCGCACCCCCTCGCGGTGGGTCCGCAGGTGCTCCAGGATGACCTGACAGCCCATCGAGTGCCCGAAGAGCACCACGGGGCCGTCGCCGATCGCCGCGCGCACCGCGACGAGATCGCTCGCGTGGTCGCGGAGCTCGACCGCCTTCGGATCGACCGGCAGGCTGCTCCGCCCGTGGCCGCGATAGTTCCAGTGGGCGACGTTGACCGTACGGGCCAGGTCGTCCCACAGGTACTTCCAGATGAAGCCGTCGCACGCGATGCCATCACAGAGCACCGCGGTGAGGCGTTCCGAGCCCGCCCCGACCCCGCTGGCCAAGCTTCCGATGCCGCCGGGACCTTCCCGGTAGCGGACATAAATCCGCGTGCCGTCCTTCCCGGCGGCGAAGAGCTCTCGACCCATCGATCCCCGAGCGACGCGGCTTACGCGAGGCTCGCGGCGATGTTAGTCGCCGCTGTCCTCGTCGTCAGCCACGTCGTTGACACTCGGAAGCTTTTTGATGTCTATCCGCGCCAGCTTCCACGCGCGCTGCACGACCCAAGAAAGCGAGCGATCGAGCCGCGCCGCTTCCTCCTTGATTTCCTGCAGCATCGACTCCGGAAAGTAGAGGCTTTGCTTCCGCTTGTCCGTCTTCGAGGCTTCGTTGTTCTTCGCCAGCGTGTCCTTGTCGGTCATACGCTCTTGGGGCTCCTCCCGATCCGCCACAGAAGAGCACCTTAGCGTACGGCGCACTTCCGTGGAAAGCATTCGTTTTTCCATGATGCCGATTGCGGCCACTATGTGTGTAACTCCGCGATAGGCGCTCTGCGTCATGACTCCGGGAAAGCGATTTTTCCCGCGATCGCGCTGGCCGCGACGATCAGGGGACTGGCCAGGTAGACCCGGCCGGGTCCGCTTCGGCCCGGGAAATTCCGGTTGATGGCCGAGACCGTGACCTGATCCTTGCGGTCGGATACACCGGGTCCGGCCTTGATGCACGCCCCGCAGGAGGGGTCGACGAGCTCAGCGCCCGCCTTCTCGAAGATCTCGAGGTAGCCCTTCGCCTCGGCGTAGCGGCGGATGTCCTGGGAGCCGAACTGGATGTAGAGGTGCACGCCGTCGGCGACGCGCTTGCCCTGCTCCACCGCGCGGCGCAGCACCGACGCATACATGTCCATATCGGCCTTCTTGCCGCCCGTGCAAGAGCCGCCGTACGCGATGTCGATCTTCACCTCGCCGCCCGCGACCTCCCGGAGCGACCGCAGCGGCACGCCGTTCCGCGGATCGCCGGGCGTCGCGACCATCGGCTCGATCGCCGTGAGATCGATGTCGAACGTCGCCACGTACTCCGCGCCGGCGTCCGCGCGCACGATGCGCGCGCGCACGTCCTCCGCGGCGAGCCCGCGCTGCTCGACGAGGTAGCGCACGATCTCCTCGTCGGCCTCGATGATGCCGGTGAAGCCGCCCGCCTCGACCGCCATGTTCGTGAGCGTCGCGCGCTCGTCGAGCCCCAGCGCGCGGACGCCGTCGCCCGCGAACTCGAGCACCTTGCCGATGCCCTGGCCGGTCTTCCAGAACGGCTGCGAGAGCAGGAGCAGCATCACGTCCTTGGCGGTGACCCCCGGCCCGAGCCGCCCGGTCAGGTTGAAGCGCACCGACTGCGGCACCGCGACGCGGACGTCGCGCGTCAGCCACGCGTTCGCCATGTCGGTCGAGCCGACGCCGAACGCGAAGCACCCGAGCGCCCCCGCCATGCAGGTGTGCGAGTCGGTCCCGGCCACGATCTGCCCCGACAGCGCGAGCTCCTCGATCACCTTGTTGTGACAGATGGCCTCGGAGCCCACCGTCCTGCCGTCGCGCTCGACCTCGCCGTACAGCCTGATCCCGTGCCGCTCGGTGAAGGCCTGCTGCACCGTCGCGAGCGACGCCGCCTGCTCCCGCAGGCCGAGCTTGAGGTGCGCCTCCGGCATCACGCGATCGAGGAACGTGAGGTGATCGCGGAAGGCGAAGACGCTCTCCGGCTCGGTCACGACCGCGTCCGGCCCGAAGCCCGCCCGGAAGAGCGACTCGGCCATCGGCGTGACGTACTCGTGCGAGAAGCGCACGTCGATGCGGACGAAGAGCGCGTCGCCCGGCTTCACCGCCGGGACCCCGATCTTGCCCGCCCTCGCGTCCACGATCGCGTGCGCCGCGATGATCTTCTCGCACAGGGTCATGGGCCGCGGCGGCGTGTCGAGCGTCGGCGGCGAGACCTCGCCGGCCATCCGCGCCTTGTTGTAGGCGAAGAGGCCGCCGTACTCGACGACGTCGGCGCTGATCGGGTCGAGCCCGCGGGTGAACTCGCCGATCGGGATCTCCTCGCCCCGCGCGAGCCGATCGAGGAGCGAGAAGTCGGTCGTCGTGAGCAGCCCGATGTTCTGGCAGTTCTGGCCGTAGATCTTCTCGATGCTGCGCGCGACGACGATCTGGATCCCGGCCTCGCGCTCCGAGTACGGCGCCGTCTCGCGCGAGCTGCCGCACCCCTTCGAGCGACCGCTGACGATGACGCCGAAGCCGCCGTTCTTGATGGCGTCGCGCTCGACGAGCCCGCCGCGCAGCCCCACCAGGCAGTACCGGGCGAGCGTCTCGTCGTAGTAGTAACAGACCCAGCCCGGCGTGAGCTCGTCGGTCGAGATGTTGTCGATCAGCGCGTGCTGCGCGGGATCGAAGCGAAGCTCGCCGCCCGCCAGCTGCTGCTTCAGGAGCTCCGGGTCCTCGGTCAGGTAGAGGATCCTCCCGGTGACTTGGACCGACTTGCGGCGGGGGATGGGCATCTTCGACCTCGGATGCCCCGGAGCGCTGGGCGCGCGCGACGGGACCTAGACACACCTAGTCGCTCTGGGCGGAGGCGCCAACGGCGGTCTTCGCCGGCGCGCGCGGAGCTCGGGCCGCCTCACGCCGAGGGCAGGAAATCCAGCATGGGCGAGCGCCCCGGCCGGGCACCGCGCCTTGACCGCGCACCGGGGAGGTGGTGTCTTCGCGGCCGCGGCCGCGGCCGGGCCGCGAGCGATGACCCGACCCACGATTTCCAGCGTTCCCGTCGCGATCCTCGGCGCCGGCCTGACGGGCATGGCGGCCGCATACCACCTCGGACGAGCGGGCGTGCCGCACCGGCTGTTCGAGCGCCTGCCGCGCCCGGGCGGCCACGCGATCACGCTCGAGGACGACGGCTTCCGCTTCGATCGGACAGGACATCTCCTCCACCTGCGCGACCCGGCGACCCGCGAGCTCGCGCTCGGCTGGCTGGGCCCCGACCCCCTCGAGATCGAGCGGCGCTCGATGATCTGGTCGAACGGCACGTACACCCGCTATCCGTTCCAGGCGAACACGTTCGGCCTGCCGCCCGCCGTCGCCTACGAGTGCCTCCGCGGCTTCATCGAGGCGCACTTCGCCGAGGACCGGCCCGAGCCCAGGAATTTCGAGGAGTTCTGCCTGGCGCATTTCGGCGAGGGGATCAGCCGCCACTTCATGATCCCCTACAACAGCCGCCTTTGGGGGGTGCACCCGAGCGAGATCACCGCCGACTGGTGCTCCCGCTTCGTCCCGCTGCCGAAGCTCGAGGACGTGCTCGCCGGAGCGGTCGGGCTGAACGACCGCGAGCTCGGCTACAACGCGAAGTTCCTCTACCCGCGGCTCGGCATCGGCCAGCTGACGCACGGGCTCGCCCGGGCGCTCGCCGAGCAGCGGCCGCGGGACGCGCGCACCCCGGCGATCGAGCTCGGCCGCGCGCCCGCGTCGATCGACTGGCGCGCGCGCGAGCTCGTGTTCGACGACGAGATCGTCCGGTACGACGTGCTGATCTCGTCCGCGCCGCTGCCCGCCCTCGTGAGGCGCCTCGCGGACGCGCCTCGCTCCGTCGCCGAGGCGGCCTCCCGGCTGCGCTGCACGCACCTCCACTACCTCGACGTGGCGCTCGACACCCCGTGCGGGAAGCCGCTGCACTGGGTCTACGTCCCGGAGGCGAAGTACCCGTTCTACCGCGTGGGCTGCTACTCGAACTTCTCCCCCGCCATGGCCCCGCCGGGCAAGGCCAGCCTCTACGTCGAGCTCGCCGATCGCGCCGAGCCGGATCTCGCGGCGCTGCTCCCCCGCGTCGCGGAGGGCCTCGTCGAGATGGGCCTCATCCCCGCGCCGAGCGCCGTCCGGTTCGCCCGGCTGCGCCGCATCGACTACGCGTACGTCGTGTTCGATCACAGCTACTTCGGGTCGCTGGAGGCCGTGCGGCCGTTCCTCGAGGGCCAGCGCATCCTCTCGTGCGGGCGGTACGGCGGCTGGAACTACTCTTCGATGGAGGACGCGCTCCACTTCGGGCGCGACGCGGCGCTCCGCGCGCAGGCCCTGCTCGGAGGTGCGCCGTGAGCGCCGCCGAGCCTGGCCGCGGGGACGCGGGCGAAGCGCCGGAGATCTCCATCGTCATCCCCGTTTACAACGAGGAGGCGATCCTCCACGCGGCCGTCGTAGACCTGCGCGAGCGGCTGCTGCCGCTCGGGTGGCGCTGGGAGCTCGTGCTCGCCGAGAACGGCTCGCGCGACGGGACGCTCGCCATCGCCGGCGAGCTCGAGCGCAAGTACGCGGAAGTGCGGCACTTCTCGATCGGCGAGCCGAACTACGGCGCCGCGCTCCGCGCGGGCATCGAGCGGGCGCGCGGGCGCTTCGTCCTCTGCGACGAGATCGACCTGTGCGACGTGGACTTCCAGCGCCGCGCGATCGCGATGCTGCGGGCAGGCGGCGTCGACATGGTGATCGGCTCGAAGCTCATCCAGGGGGCGCGCGACGATCGCCCGTGGGCGCGGCACGCGGCGAGCCAGATGTACAATGGGCTCCTCCGCGCCACGCTCGGCTTCCGCGGGACGGACACGCACGGGCTCAAGGCGTTCCTGCGCGAGCCGCTCCTCGGGATCGTGCGCGAGTGCGTCGTGGACAAGGACGTCTTCGCCAGCGAGCTCGTCATCCGCGCCTACCGGGCGGGCCTGCGGATCGAGGAGATCCCGGTCCGCGTGCTGGAGAAGCGGCGCCCCTCGATCAACCTCACGCGCCGCGTCCCGAACGTGCTCCGCAACCTCGCGAAGCTGACCTGGGCGATCCGGGTCCGCGGCTGACGGCCAGCCTCGGACGGGCGGTCTCGGCCAGCATCTGCAGCGCCGCGCGCGAGGCTAGGCCCGCTCGTGGAAAAGTTCTGGCATGCTAATACGCCGCAGGTGACGATCCTCCCCTCGAGCGCCGCAAGGCCGGCCCGCCGCGCCGACACCGACGTGGACGTCGTGGTCATCGGCGGCGGTGTGAACGGCGTGGGGGTCGCGCGTGACGCATCGCAGCGGGGCCTGAAGGTCGCCCTCTTCGAGCGCAACGATCTCGCGTTCGGCGCGAGCGGGAACTCGAGCGGCATGATCCACGGCGGGCTCAGGTACCTGACCAGCGATCCGCACGTGACCGAGAACTCGTGCCGCGACTCGGGGCACATCCAGGCGATCGCGCCGCACCTCTTGTTCCGGATCCCCTTCCTCGTCCCGTTCGAGAACGCGAGGCACGGGCGCATCCTCTACACGCTCGCCGACGGCTTCTTCGAGGCGTACGACAAGTACCAGCCGCTCAAGCGCGGCAAGCCGCACGCGCGCCTCTCGCCCGACGAGCTCCGGCGGCTCGAGCCGGGGCTGCACGGCGAGCTCGTGGGCGGCTTCAGCTTCGACGAGTGGGGGATCGACGGCGCGCGGCTCTGCATCGCCAACGCCGTCGACGCGATCGAGCGAGGGGCCAAGGTGTACGTCGGGCACACGGTCGAGCGGGTTGAGCGCCGCGAGGACACCGGCGAGGTCGTCGCCGTGCGCTACCGGGACCGCGTGACCGGCGAGGGCGGGCGGCTCCGCACGAGCACGGTCGTGAACGCGACCGGCGCGTGGTCGCCGATCACCGCGTCGCTCGCGGGCCTCCCCGCCGCGAGCTCGCGGGTGCGGCCCGGCAAGGGCGTGCACGTCGTGTTCGACCGTCGCCTCACCAACTACGCGATCATGGCGAGGACGATCGACGGCCGTCAGATCTTCCTCGAGCCCTGGCAGAACATGAGCGTCATCGGCACGACCGACGACGACTTCTACGGCGACCTCGATCAGGTCCGCGCGACGAGCGAGGAGGTGAGGTACCTGGTCCAGGGCATCGCCCGTGTGTTCCCGCAGATCCATGAGGCGCGCGCGATCGGCACGTACGCGGGCGTGCGGCCCACGCTCTACGCGTACGGGCCGACCGAGGACGCGCTCTCGCGCGAGCACCAGATCATCGACCACGCGGCGCACGGCGCGCCGGGCCTCTACTCGATGATCGGGGGGAAGCTGGCGAGCTTCCGGCTCTTCGCCCAGGAGATGACCGACGTCCTCGCGCGGCGCTTCGATCTCGGCGCCCGCTGCGTGACGCACACGACCGCGCTGCCCGGCGGCGACCGCCCCGTGGACGCGCTCGCGCTCTCGCGGCGGATGGAGATCGACGCGGTGGCCGCCCGGCGGCTCGTCTACCGCCACGGCTCGCGCGCGCTCCGGATCGAGGAGCGCGTGCGCGAGCGGCCGCGCGAGGCGGCGACGGTGTGCCCCTGCGAGCCCGTCATCGAGGCCGAGGTGCGCTACGTCCTCCGGCACGAGCTCGCCCGGAGCGTGGCCGACGTCGCGCGCCGCACGCGCCTCGGCCTCGGCGCGTGCGGGGGCATGCGCTGCGCGGCGCGGTGCGGGCAGATCGTGGCGCAGGAGCTCTCGCTCCCGCCGCGCGACGGGATGCGGCAGGCCGTGGAGTTCCTCTCGCGGCAGGCGATGACGCGCGCGGTCGCGCTCGGCCCGGAGCAGGCCCGGCAGGAGGCGCTCGCGATCGCCAGCGTGCGGTCGGAGCTCGGCGCGCCCGCGGGCGACGAGGCGACCGCGGCGGCGTGCGAGGACAGCGATCGCCGGTCGCCGCGCTCCGCGCGGGAGCCGGAGGAGAGGGCGTGGCGCGATCGATCCTCGTGATCGGCGCCGGCGTCGCCGGGCTCGCCGCCGCGTGGAGCGCGAGGCGGCGCGGGGCGCGGGTCACCGTGATCTCCGCGGGCGTCGGGGAGACGGCGCTCGCGGGCGGCGCGGTCGACGACGTCCCGTGGGAGCAGGTCGAGCGGGCCGCGCGGCTGCTCGGCAGCGATCTGCCCGCGGGCGATCTCGCGCCGGCGGCGAGGCAGCTCGCGGCGGAGCTCGGCCTGTGGGACGTGCCGCAGGCGTCCGGCGTGCGCCTCGCGACCGTCGCCGGCCGGATCCGCCCGGCCCGCGGCAGGGATCGCGCGCTGCTCGACCTCGGCTCGCTCCGCCGCACGCGCGTCCTCATCCCGCGCGCCGCGCGCGCCGCCTGGGACGCCGACGCGCTCGCGGAGGCGCTCACGGACGAGCCGTTCGCCCGGGCGCGGGGGCTCCGCTTCCTGCCGGTCGACGCGCCGGTGCTGCGCTTCGACGACGAGCGGCAGATCGCCGACGGCGACCTCGCGGCCCGGCACGACGATCCGGCGCGGCTCTCCTGGCTGCTCGATCGGCTCCGGCAGGCGCTCGAGGGCGCGGGCGGCGCGGGGGCGATCCTGCTCGGCCCCTGGCTCGGCGCGCGCGCGCCGCGGGCCGAGGCGCTCGCGGCGCGCCTCGGCGTCCCCGTGGGCGAGGCGCTGATCGGCGCCGGCTCGCCGGCGGGGCTCCGCTTCGAGGCGGCGCGCGACGCGCTGCTCGCCGCGATCGGGGCGGCGCGGCGCCACGGCCGCGTGCGCGCGGTGGGCGGTGAGCCCGGGGGGCCGGGCGGACCGGGCGAGGGCGTCTCGGTCCACGTGGAGGGCGAGGACGTGCCGCTCGCCGCGGACGCGGTGATCCTGGCGATCGGCGGCCTCGCAGGCGGGGGCATCGTGTATGCCCCGCCCGAGCGCGGCGCCGGTCCCGACCTCGCGGCGCGCGGCGGCGCGCCGTTCGCGCTCTCGATCGAGGCGCCGATCACGCTGGGCGACGCGCGCGGCGCGTTCGGCGTGGTGAGCTCGATGCAGGGCCCGGAGCTCGATGTCGTCGCCTGGCCGCGCGGCGAGCGGCCGGGCGCGCTGGAGTCGGTGGGCGTGCGGTGCGAGGGCGTCCGCGCCGCTCCCGGGATCCTGGCGGCGGGGGCGACCATCGCCGGGAGAGCGCGCACCGTGCTCGACGCGGTGACGACCGGGCTCCGCGCGGGCGCCGAGGCCTGACGCCGGCCGAGGACCGATGCCGGCGCCGAGGGCCGGCGCGGACAGGAGCGGCCATCGGCGCCGGTCGCTCCGCGCGTGTCCTCGCGCGCTAGCGCCTCGCGGGGATCGCGCGAAGCAGCTGCTGGTATCCGACCGCGAGCGTGAAATCGCTCCCGCGGGTGGGATCGGCGGGCACGTCGCCCTCCGGGCCGCGCGCCGCGGCCTCCGCGCGCTTCTCGACGAGCACGGCCCTCGGCGAGCCGTCGCCGATCGATCCCTCGGCGGGGAGGTGCCCCTCGAGGTCCTGCTCGCGGAGGATGGCGGCCGGCAGCGGCTGCTGCGCGCTCTCGATGACGATGTCCGGCCGGATGCCCTGGGCCTGGATCGAGCGCCCCTTCGGCGTGTAGTAGCGCATCGTCGTGAGCCTCACCCCGGCGCCGCCGGGGAGCTCGTAGATGGTCTGCACCGACCCCTTGCCGAAGGTCGTCGCGCCGACGACCGTGGCGCGACCGCTGTCCTGCAGGGCGCCCGCGACGAGCTCGGCGGCGCTGGCGGAGTACTCGTTCACGAGCGCGACCACGGGCAGCGAGGCGAACGCGCCGCCGTCGTGCGCCTTCGCCTCGTCGACGACCTGGTTGCGCTGGCGCGTCGAGTAGATCGTCCCCGACGAGAGGAACTCGTCGGCGAGGGCCTCCGCCTCGTGCACGAGGCCGCCGGGGTTGTTGCGCAGGTCGAGGATCACCCCGGCCAGCGGCGCCTTCGATGCGGCGCGCAGCCTCGCCGCGGCGCGGAGCATCTCCTCGTGCGTGCCGTCCTGGAACTGCTTCACGCGGACGTACGCGACGTCGCGATCGAGGCGCCTCGCGGCGATGCTCGTGACGTGGATCTGCTCCCGCGCCAGGTCGAACGTGAGCGGCTCGGCCGCGCCCTGCCGGCGGATCGTGAGCTTCACCCGCGAGCCGGGGGGCCCGCGCATGATCTTCACCAGCTTGTCGAGGCGCTCGCCGCGCACGGGGCGGCCGTCGATCGCGATGATCTGGTCGCCGGAGCGGATGCCCGCCCGCGCCGCCGGCGAGCCCTCGATCGGCGCGATCACGGTGATCTGGTCGTCCTTCGTGTCGACCTCGATGCCGACGCCGCCGAACGTCCCCCCGGTCTCTTCCTGGAACTGGGCGAACTCGGAGGCGTTCATGTACGCGGAGTGCGGGTCGAGCTCCGCGACCATCCCCTTGATGGCGCCGTCGATGATCTTGTTGCGCTGCGCCGGCTCGACGTAGTTGTTCTCGACGAGCACGAGCACGCGCGCGAGCTGCTCGAGCGGCGCGTAGGGGCTCTGCGCCTGTGTGCTCGCGCCCGCGAGGTGGGAAGTCGCCGCCCCCCCTGCGAAGGCCGCAGCGATGAGCCCCAGGGTGCGCATCCAGCTCGAGAAGCGTCGCATCCGCCGACCATAGCAGCGGCGCGGGCGAGCGCGGCCAGCGCTCCGGCCGCGCCCCGGCCGGCGCCCGCCCGGCGCCGCGCCGGCCAGGGCGCTGCCGCCGGGCAAGCGCGGGCCGGAGCGCGCCAGCGCGGACGCACCGCCCGGCCGGTCGAAGTCGCGCCGCGACGCCCAAGGTCCAGGGCGCATGGTTTGTCCTAGGAGGAGTGTTCGGCTATCTTCGCGCGCCTGAACGTGGAACTTGCCTCCTCATCGCCCTGCTCCGCCTCCGCGAAGCAGGGCCCGCCGCGAGGGGCTTCTCTCGCCGAGACGGTCAGCGGCCGTCGCGAAGAGCTGTCCGCGGCAGCGCTGTCGTCCGTGCGCGGGAGACAATTCGCACCGCGAGGCGGCTAGGATGGCCAAGACCACCGATCGTGAGCTCGTCGATCAAGCCCGGGGCGGAGATGCCCAGGCGTTCGGGGTGCTGGTCCGTCGATATCAGAAGCGCATCTTCCGGCTGGCGTTCCACCTCGTCCGCTCGGGCGCGGAGGCCGAGGACGTGACCCAGGAGACCTTCGTCCGGGCTTATCAGGCGCTCGATCGGTTCGACGGGCGGAGCGAGCCCTTCACCTGGCTCTACCGGATCGCCGTGAACCTCTCGCTCAACATGATCCGGGCGCGCAAGCCGACAAGGAACTCGACCCCCACGGACGATCCGCGGATCGAGGCGCTGCTGCTCGAGACGCGCCCGAGCCACGGCGTCGATCCGGCCGCGACGACCCAGCGGCGCGAGCTCGCGGCCGCGCTCTGCGACGGCATCGATACGCTCTCCGACACGCTGCGGACGACGCTCATCCTCGTGTGCATCGACGGCGTGCCCCACGAGGACGCGTCCAGGATCCTGGGGTGTCCGGAAGGAACAGTCGCCTGGCGCGTCCACGAGGCGCGCCGCAAGCTCCGCGTATACCTCGCGGAGCGTGGTTTCGGAGGGGACGCCGAATGAACGTCACCAGCAAGCTCGACCTCGACCAGATGCTCAACGATTGGCCTGCCCCCACCGTCGACGAGGCGGCGTGGGAGACGCGGGCAGCTCGCATCGTCGAGGTCGCTCTATCCCGGCGATCGGAGGACGCGGCGGCGGTGGCCGACCTCCTCGCAGCCCCGGATCTCGCCGCAGAGCCTGGCGAGGAGCGGGCCGGGGACATTTCGCGAGAAGCGCGCACCGCAGGAGAACGCAGTACCATGGCGGACGGATCGGAAGCAGGCAGGGCCTCGAAGTCTGAAGCGAGCCTGTCGGGCGGCAGCGCCTCCCGGCCCCCGGAGAAGAAACGCCAATCGCTGAAGGAGATCGCCGAGCGCGCCAGCCAGGCGCCGGGTCGCGCGAGCGGCGCGACAGGGAGCAGCCCGGCGCTCTCGACGCCGGTGCCCTCCGCGCGCGGTCCGCTGTCCACGCCGGTGCCGTCCGGACGCGGCCCGCTGTCCACGCCGCTGCCGAGCTCGGGACGCGGCTCGATGCCGCCCGGGCGCGTGTCGTCGCCGCCGGGGCGGGGGTCGATCTCCGGCGTCATGCGCGCGTCGTCGCCTGCGTTGCGGCCGGCCGAGGGGGTGACCGAGGACTCCGGTGTCATCGATCTCAACCGGCTCAGCGCGTCGGTTCCCCCGGAGCACGTGGAGGCCGTCGAGAAGGCGCCGCTCGGCATGGCCGATACGCTCGAGAGCGAGAGGCAGGACGCGGTCGCGGCGGTGTCCGCGAGGAGGCCGCGCGCCCCGTCCGCGCCCGTCGCTCAGCCTGCGGCGAAGAAGCGGTCGGGCGGGATGATCGCCGGCGCGGCGCTCGCGGCGCTGGGCTTGGCCGCGGCGGTGGCCGTCGTGGTGAAGACGAAGGCGCCGTCGCAGCAGGAGACGGCGACCGCTACCGCGGCAGCGCCGACCACGGACGTGACGCCCGCCGCGCCGCGCGAGGAGAAGCCGGCAGCGCCCGCTGCCCCGGTCGCCGCCGCGCCCGCCGCGCCGACGGAGGACGCGGAGCCCGAGCCGCAGCCGGTGGAAACGGCGACGGCGGAGAAGCTGGCTGCGGCGCCCAAGACGGCCGCCGCGCCGGTCGGCGCCGGCGCCGGCGCCAGCGGCCGCGCCCGAGGCGCCTGCGCCCGCCGCGGCGCCGAAGCCGGAGCAGGGAAAGGTGGCGGCGGCGCCGACGCCGGCGGGCAAGCCGGGGGATCTGCCGTCCGCCATGCAGGCCGCCGTGGGCGACGACGGGGAGAAGCAGCCGTCGGTGGTGTCGGAGGCGCCGGTGCCGGCCTCGGGCCCGCTGCGGCAGCAGAACGTCCCCGAGCAGCCGTCGCAGGGCTCGGTCCAGGCCGCGCTCGGCTCGGTCATGGGCAGCGCGAAGGCGTGCGTCGCGGGCGCGGACGACGTGTCGCGCGCGCAGATCACGTTCTCGTCGACCGGCCAGGTGAGCAAGGTCAGCGTCAGCGGCTGGGCGGCTTCGAACGGCCAGTCGAGCTGCGTGCAGGCGGCGCTCAAGGCCGCGAACGTGGGCCCGTTCTCGAAGCCCTCGTTCGCGGTGAACGCCACGATCCGGCCCTAGATCGATGAAATCCAGGGGGCCCGACCCCCTGACGGACCCTGGCCCCGGTGGCCCCCACGTCCCGGTTGACATGAGGGTGCCCGCAGGTAGAATGCGCGCCCCCATGGTTTCCGCGACTCAGCAAACCCAGCGCATCCGTCGGCGCAAGGCGCGCACTTCGGGCACCCGCCGCAAGCGCTTCGAGCGCGCTCACGGCACCCCCAAGTTCCCGATCCATCCGGCGGGTTACGATCAGAACGCGCCGGACGCCCAGCGCGCTGCCACGCCCGCCGAGGCGCAGGCGAAGAAGTAGGAGAGCTTTTCTCATGGCCAATCACGCATCCGCCGACAAGCGCAACCGCCAGCGCATCACCAGGACCGCGCGCAACCGCGCCGCCAAGTCGGAGCTCCGCACGGTCGTCAAGAAGGCGCGCACCGCGCTGAAGGGCGTCCCGCAGGAGTCCACCGGGCTGGTCACCGCCGCGGTGAGCGCGCTCGATCGCGCCGCCTCGAAGGGGACGATCCCCGCCAAGCGCGCGTCGCGTGTGAAGAGCCGCCTGGCCCTCGCGCTGCACAAGGCGAGCGTCGCCGCCAAGACCGCCGCGGGCTGAGCAACAAGCCCTCCGTACGTACGCCCCGCTCACCGCAAGGTGAAGCGGGCGTCGTCGTTTTGTCCCGCCGCACCACCGTAGGCCCGTTGTCGTTCCGCCGCTGCCGTCGCGGCCGCGGCGAGCGTGGCTCCGCCCCCCTCTCCACCGACGACGCCAGCGGCGGGCACCCGCACAGGAGACGGGTCCAGCTCGGCGTTTTCGGCGCGGAGGCGTACTCCGGTACGCCGAGCACCGAAAACGCCGAGATGGGCCCGTATCCGAAGCGGGTGTCCGCCCCTCAATGAGCCTCGGCCCATGTTGGGCCGTGGCCGATGTCGACGAGGAGCGGCACGTCGAGCGGGAAGACCGACTCCATGGCCTCCCGCACCTTCGCCTTCGCCTCGTCCACCGCCTCGATCGGCACCTCGAACGCGAGCTCGTCGTGCACCGTGAGCACCATGCGCGCGCCGGGGACGACGGGGCGCGGGATGCGCACCATCGCGAGCTTCAAGAGATCCGCCGCCGTCCCCTGGATGGGGGTGTTCTGGGCGATGCGCTCCGCCTGTGCGCGGCGCATCCGGTCGCTGCTGCGCAGGTCCGGGAGCAGCCTGCGCCGGCCGAGCAGCGTGCGCACCGACTCGGAGCGCTTCGCCTCGGCCATCGTCCGCTCCATGAACTCGTGCACGCCGCGGTAGCGCGCGAAGTAGGCGTCGATGAAGCGCGCCGCCTCCGCGCGCGAGATGTCGAGGCGCTTCGCGAGCGCCGCCTCGCCCATCCCGTAGATCACGCCGAAGTTGATCGTCTTGCTGCGGCGCCGCATCTCGTCGGTGACCCCCGCCTCGTCCACGCCGAAGATCTCCATGGCCGTGCGCACGTGCACGTCCTGCCCGGTGCGGAACGCGTCGACGAGCACCGGATCCTTCGACAGGTGGGCGAGGACGCGCAGCTCGATCTGGGAGTAGTCGGCGCTCACGATCACGCTCCCGGGCGGCGCGACGAACGCGCGCCGGATCATCCGCCCGAGCTCCGTGCGGATCGGGATGTTCTGCAGGTTCGGATCCTGCGACGAGAGCCGCCCCGTCGCGGCCACGGCCTGGCTCCAGCGCGTGTGGATCCGGCCGGTGGTCGGGTGCACGAGGCGCGGCAGCGCGTCCACGTACGTGCCCTTGAGCTTGGCGATGACGCGGTGCTCGAGCACCACGCCGGGGAACGGGTGGTCCTCCGCCAGCGTCTCCAGCACGTCGGCGTCGGTCGAGCGGCCGGTCTTCGTCTTGCGCTGGGAGCGCAGCTTGAGCTCGTCGAACAGGACGGCCTCGAGCTGCTTCGGCGACGCCAGGTTGATGTCGTGCCCCACCATCTCGCGCGCCCTCTGCTCCAGCGCCGCGAGCTCGGTCGTCATCTGCGCGCCGAGCTGCGCGAGCGCCTGCGGGTCGACGAGGACGCCCGTGAGCTCCATCTCCGCGAGCACCGCGGAGAGGGGCAGCTCGATCTGCACGAGCAGATCCTCGAGCCGCTCGGCGCGGAGCCGCGGGCGCAGCCGGTCGGTGAGCGAGAGCGCGACGTCGGCGAACGCCGCCCCGTAAGTCGTGGCCTCGCCGAGCTCGATCTCGTCGAGGCCGCGCTGCGCCTGCCCGCGGCGCTTCGGGGCCACCTCGTCGAGGGTCTGCATCTTGGCGCCGAGCTCGCGCTCGGCGAGCTCGTGGAGCTGGTTCTTCCCCTCGGGATCGAGCAGGTAGCTCGCCAGCATCGTGTCGAACGCGACGCCGACGAGCCCGATGCGGTGCCGCAGGAGGACCACCTCGCAGAACTTCACGTCGTGGCCGACCTTCGGGAGCTCGGGGTCGGCGAGCAGCGGGCCGAGCACCGCGTCGACGTCGCCCATCGAGAGCTGGGCCGGCGCGCCGAGGTAGCGGTGGCCCAGGGGGACGTAGACGGCCTGCCCCGGCTCGCAGGCGAGCGCGACGCCGCAGACGTGGGCGCTCATCGGCTCGCGGCTCGTCGCGTGCACGTCGATGGCGAGGCGCCCGGCCGCGCGCGCCGATTTGGCGAAGGCCTCGAGCTCCTCGCGCGTCGCGACGACCCGGTAGGTCGACGCGCGCGCCGTGGGCTCGGGCGCGCGGACGGCCTTCAGGAAGCGCGAGAACCCGAGCTCGGTGAAGAGCTCCCGGAGCCTCCCGGTGTCCGCGCCGCCGTAGCGCAGCGTCTCCAGGTCGAGCGAGACGGGGGCGCTGCCGTCGAGCGTCACGAGCTTCTGCGACAGGAGCGCGTCGGCCTCGTGCTGCTTGAGCGACTCGCGGATGCGAGGCTTCTTCACCTCGTCGAGGCGGGCGTAGATCGCCGAGAGCGAGCCGAACTGCGCGAGCAGCTCGGCGGCCGTCTTCAGGCCCACGCCAGGGACGCCGGGGACGTTGTCCGAGCTGTCGCCGACGAGGGCGAGCAGGTCGCGCACCTGCTCCGGAGGCACGCCGAACTTCGCGACGACCTCGGGGTGCCCGTAGACCTTGTCGCGCATCGCGTCCCAGAGCATCACCCGCTCGCCGTCGACGAGCTGCATGAGATCCTTGTCGCTCGACGCGATGACCACGCGCAGCCCCCGCTCCTTGGCCCGCTCGACGGCGACGGCCACGAGGTCGTCCGCCTCGAGCCCCTCCTGGATGAAGATCGGGATGCGGTACGCCTCGACGATCTCCCGGCACCGGTTCATCTGCACACCGAGGTCGGGCGGCGGCGGCGGCCGGTGGGCCTTGTAGCGTGGGTCGAGATCGTCGCGGAACGTCTTGCCCGGAGAGTCCATCGCCACGCCGAGGTACGCGGGCTTCCGCTCGTCCACGAGCTTCGAGAGCATCGCGACGGTGCCGTACGTCGCGTGCGTCGGCTCGCCGCTCGGGCTCGAGAGCGGGCTGATCGCGTGGTAGGCGCGGAAGACGTAGCCCGAGAGGTCGATCAGGTAGAGGACGTCCGGAGCTCCGGCCGGGGGAAGCGCGGTAGGGCGCGTGGACATGAACCGACCCTTAGCACCTCGGGGCCCCGACGTTCACCGAACCACGATGTCGCGCCGCATTGTCACGTCGATGACCTGCCCGTCCCGCTCGACGCCGACAGAGACGCGCGTCCCCACCGGGCCGCGGAGGCGCTGGATGCAGTCGGCGAGCGGGAGCTCCTTCGCGTTCTCGCCGTCGATGCGGACGATGACGTCGCCTTGCTGGAGCCCGGCGGACGCGGCGGGCCCGCCCTCGATGATCCCCGCGATCGTGACGCCGCTCGACGAGACCGACAGCATCGCGCCGATGCCCGTGAGCTCCTCGCGCGACCCGCCGTCGTCCAGCATGCGGAGCTCGATGTCGGCGCGCGCCGAGCCCGTGCCGCGCGCGTCGAGGCCGGAGACGATCTTGGCCATGTAGTCCTCGTGGCGCACGCGCACCGAGAACGGGCCGCGCGCCGGCACCCCCTCGAGCGCGTATTCGCCGTTCGCGTCGGTGAGCACGAGCGAGATCGCGTTGGCGCCGGACGAGGTCACGGAGTCGAGCTCGACCTGGGCCTCGACGACCGGCGCCCGCGAGGCGGCGTCGACGACCCTGCCCTTCAGCGTCGCCCCCTGCGGCAGCACGATCCGCACGCCCTCGGTGGTGCGGCCCGCCTCGACGTCGACCCCCGAGCTCCGCGTCGGCGGGCGGCCGGCCGCGCTCACCGTCAGCACGTAGCGGCCCGGCGCGAGCTCGTTCAATCGAAACGCGCCGCCCGGATCGGTGACCTGGCGCGCGCGGCCGTCGGCGCTCCCGCGCACCGCGGCCGCAGCCGGCACGAACGACTCGATCGCCAGGAGGTACGCCTCGACGGGCCTGCCCGACTGATCCACGACCTCGCCCGCGATCGCGCCTGCCGCGACCAGGTGGAGGACGTTGTCGCGGCCCGCGGCGAGGCGCGTGGGCTCGGCGTCCCCGAGCGGGGGCTGCGCCGCGGTCGCGGTGCACCCGTCGGCCTCGGGCGGCAGCTCGAAGCGGCCCTCCGTGTCGGCGCTCGCGGTCATGCCCGGCTCGTCGCGGCAGCGGACCACGGCGCCGGCGCTCGGGCGGCCCTCCGGATCGAGGACGACGCCGCGGACCGGCTCGGCGCGCGCGGCCGTCGTCTCGCGCGGCGGCGGCGGAGCCGGGGGCGCCTCGACCTCGACCTCGCGCGGCGCCGCGCGCTCCGGCTGCGGCGGCGGGAGCAGCGCCGAGGCGGGCTCGCGCCGCGCCGGCATCACGGGCGCGGGGCGCGGCACGAGCAGCCAGAAGAGGAGCGGCGCGACCAGCAGCGCCACGGACAGCAGGGCCGCGGAGAGCCAGGCCCTTCGCTGCGCGCCCGCCATCCGGCTGTCCGCCATGCCGTCCTCCGCCGTCGATTCAGCGGCCGGCGTCGGCCTGACCTGCCGAGCCCTCGGCCGCGCCTTCGGGGATCGCGCTCGAGTCGATCGGCTCCGGCGCCGCCTCGTCGGCGGGGCCGAGCGCGGGGCGTTCCGGCTCCGCGGGCCACGGCGTCTCGCTGGAAGAGCCGCCGCACGCCCCGACGAGCAGCGCGAAAGGTAGGAGCAAGGTGCCGGACCGCATGGCCGGCATCCTAGCTCGTTTTGGCGGAGAGGTCATAACGACCGGCTCGTTCGCGCGGCCGTGGGCGAGCGGGGCGCGCCGGCTCGGCGCGGCGCTCGGGCTCAGCGCGTGGAGAGGTTCGTCCGCGCGATCCAGAGGCAGGCAGCGGCGTTGACCGCGCACCAGACGATGAGGGCCATCCGGCCGAGGGGGCCGGCGACCTCGCCGAGCGCGACGACCGAGGTGAGGTAGGCCGCCGTGCCGACGGAGAGGCCCGCGATCGCCGGCCGGAGCTTCTTCACGCTGAAGAAGAGCGAGGTGAGGCCGAGCGGGACGAGCGCGTTGGCGAGCGGCAGCCAGCGGTGGACCGAGGCGCCGATCAGCAGGTCGAGGTCGGCGATCGGCCGGGCCAGCACGTCGACGGCGAGGTCCACGCGCGGCAGGAGCCACGGGGCGAAGAAGAACAGCCCCGGCCCCGCCGCGAGCGCCGGGAGGAGGAAGCTCGCCTGCCAGGGGCTCGTGGCGTTCGCCTCCTTCTTGCGGGCGCGGCGGCCGACCCACGTCGCGAGCACGAGCAGCGCGAGCAGCCGCACGGCGATGTGGCTCTGCGTGACGCGCACGACCGAGCTCGCGGCGTCGAGGATGCCGGCCCCGTAGAGGAGCTTGCCGCCGTCGGAGTCGTCGACCACGCGCGCGCCGGCGCGGAGCGCGTCCTCGACCGCGCGCGGGTCCGACACGCCGAGGCTCACGAGCAGCGCCGCCGCGCCGGCCACGTGGGGCGCGGCCATCGAGGTGCCGCTGTACACGGGGTAGCCCTCGCACTTGTCGCGCCCGCGGTTGCAGATGGTCTGCTGGGTGACGTTCACCCCGGGCGCCGCGACGTCGACGCCCTGGCCGCGCGAGGAGAACCGCGCGATCTTGTCGTTCGCGTCGGTGGCGCTCACGCCGATGACGCCGTCCGAGGCGCCGGGGAACTGCACGCGCCCGCCGGTGTTGCCGGCCGCCGCGACGACCACCGCGCCGCGCGAGATCGCGTAGTCGATCGCGCTCTGGAGGACCTTGGAGTTGCGGGGCCCGCCGAGGCTCAGGTTGATGACGTGGGCGCCGTGCTCGGCCGCCCAGCGGATGCCGTCGGCCACGTCGGCCGTCGTGCCCCATCCGCTCTCGTTCAGCACCTTGACCGGCATGAGCCGCGCGTGGAAGGCGAGCCCCACGGCGCCGATCCCGTTGTTGGTCGACTGCGCGATCGTGCCCGCCACGTGCGTGCCGTGGCCCTGGTCGTCGTTCGCGTGGCTCGTCTTGGTGACGAAGTTCCACCCCTCCACGCACTCGGTCGAGGCGAGGTCGGTCCCCTTGGTGAAGGGCCCGTGGTCCTCGCAGGCGATGCCGGTGTCGACCACGGCGACGGTGACCCCGCGGCCGGTGGCGAAGTCCCATGCGCGCTCGGCGCCCACGCGCGCCATGTGCCACTGGTCCTTCAGCAGCGGGTCGTTCGCGGCGAACGAGGCGCGCACCCACGCGAGCGGCTCGGCCGCCTCCACGCGCGGATCCTGCGCGAGCCGCTGGAGCGTCTCGTTGACCGAGCCCTCGACGGTGGCGATCTGGATCCGGGTCTCGGAGGCGAGCGCGGTCGGGTTGGCGGTCAGCGAAAAATCGCGCACGAGCGCCGCGAGCGAGCTTTCGTCGAGATCGTCGCGCGCATCGACGACGATCTGCCCGGGGATGTCGTAGCTGGTCTCGTCGAGCTCGGAGGCCAGCCCGTGCAGCGGCTCGCCCGCGGTCGCGACCGGCTCGCTCAGGACATCGAGGCCGCTGGAGCGATGGACGTCGCCGGGCAGCGCGGGGCTGACGTATCCGGGGAGGCGAGGCTCGAGCATCCCGGGGGAGCGCGCCGCGAGCGCGACCCCGGCGCCGCGGTTGTCCGTCCCGTCGGCCCTGGCCGCGCCGGACACCGCGACCAGCGCCGCTGCCGCGAGCAACGACGTCGCGACCGCGCGTCCGGTTGGGTGAATTGCGGTCCCTGACCCACGCTGAAGGCGAGACTTGTGCATAGGGGTCTCCTCATCGGCAGAGTAGCGCCGCCGTCCCCGAGCAGCCATCGCTCTGGCGTCGACGTACTGCGCGCCGACGCATCACCGTGCCGCGCCCGCGCGCCCGCTGCGCCAGCAGCGCAGCAGCACCATCGCGACCACGGACATCCTGGAACCGCCCCCACATTCCCCCCTGCCGAGCTCGGCAAGACCCCCCTCCCGCCCCCGCTGCTCCCCTGGAAAGAGTCGCCGGCGGAGGGGGGAGGGGCGCGGGCGGGCGGCGGGGGTGGGCCCCACAAACCCGAGCGCCGGCCCGCATCGAAGCGAGTCGCCCCCAGTCCTCCCCCACCCGTCCGACGGGCAATAGCCCCCCACAAGGCGCGAGTTTGTGGGGGGACCCCCGCCGCCCGCCCGCGCCCCTCCCCCCTCCGCCGGCGGCTCCCCCGCGCGTGGAACTCCTCCCGGGCCCGCCCCGCTCAGCCCCGCCGGCCGCTCACGTCACTTCGGCGCCGCCCAGAGTCCGGCCATCCACGCTTCCACGTCGCTCACGGCCCGCGGGATATCGATCGACAGGTTCCGGCACCCCGTCTCCGTGACGAGGACGTCGTCCTCGATGCGCACGCCGATGCCGCGGTAGCGCGCCGGCACGGTCTCGTCGTCGAGCTGGAAGTACAGGCCAGGCTCCACCGTGAGCACCATCCCCGGCTTGAGCTTGCCGTACTTGTAGACCTGCTGCCGCGCCTGCGCGCAGTCGTGCACGTCGAGGCCCAGCATGTGGCTCACGTTGTGGAGCGAGTACCGGCGGTAGAACTGCTTGTCTTCCTTGAGCGCCTCCTCGGCCGGAACGCTCAGGATGCCGAGCCGCTCGAGCCCCCGCGCGAGCACCCGCATCGCCGCCCGGTTCGGCTCCATGAAGTCGTTGCCCGGCTTCACCTCGTCGATCGCCGCCCGCTGCGCCTCGAGCACGAGCTCGTAGATCTCGCGCTGCTCCCTGGAGAACTCCCCGTCGATCGGCAGCGTCCGGGTGATGTCGGCGGTGTAGAGCGCGTGGCCCTCGACGCCGGCGTCGAGCAGCACGAGCTTGCCCGGCTCGAGCGCGCCGTCGTTCCTCGTCCAGTGCAGGATGCAGGCGTGGTGGCCCGCCGCGGCGATGGTCCCGTAACCGACGTCGTTGCCCTCCACCCGGGCGCGCAGGTTGAAGACGCCCTCGAGCTCTCGCTCGCTCCGGCCCTTGGGGAGCGCGCGGATGACGTCCTCGAAGCCCCGCTTCGTCGACGCGACCACCGCCTCGAGCTCCTCGATCTCGAGCGCGTCCTTGAGGAGGCGCATCTCCGAGAGCGCCTCGCCGAGCTGCTTGTCGCGATCGTGCTTGGCGAGGAGCTTGTCGACGCGCTCGGACACGCCGCGGAGCACGCGGTGCGGGCGCGTCACCGTGCCGACGAGGCCGCTCAGGTACGCGTCCAGCTCGGGGAGCCCGCGGCACTCGTCGACGCCGAAGCGCGCGCGGCTCTGCTCGACGCCGAGCCGGGGGCCGACCCAGAGCTCCCCCTTCGCGCGATCGGTGAAGAACGTCTTGTCGCTGCGCGCGGGGTTCGGCTCGACGAAGAGGATGTCCCGGTGCCCGCCGCCCTCCTGCGGCTGCAGGACGAGCACGCAGTCCGGCTCGAGGTTGCCCGTCAGGTAAAAGAAGTCCGAGCCGGGGCGAAAGCGGTAGTGCGTGTCGTTGGAGCGCACCTTCTCGTGCCCCGTGGGGATGACGAGCGTCTCCGCCGGGAACAGCTTCGACAGGGCGCGGCGGCGGGCGGCGAACACGTCCGCGTGCGCGATCGGCTCGGGGAGCTCGCGGGACGCCGGCGCCCAGCGATCCAGCATGAACGCGATCAGGGCCTCCGGCAGCGTCGAGTCGTGGCTCGCCGGCTTGGCCTCGACGCCGGCGACCGCAGCGGCGGGCGCCTCGGCGGGGCCGCTGCCGGTGGGCGCGCTGTGGGCAGGATCCGCCTGGACGGGGGCGGCGCTGGTCTCGGGCGTGGTGCTCATGGGGCTCAAACTATGGGTCGATCGGGCAGGGTCGTTCAAGCCAAAGCGCTCGCCCGACCCTGCGCGCGGATCGCCCCGCAGGGGAGGCAGCGCGTCACGCGACCGAAGCGCCGCCGTCGATCGCGAGGATCTGGCCGGTGATGAAGTCGTTTTCCGCAAGGAACACCACGGCGCGCGCGATGTCTTCGGCCTCGCCGAGCCGCCGGAGCGGGATGCGCTCGCGGAGGCGAGCGAGCGTGGCCTCGTCATACGAGGACGGCGGAAGGACCGTCCCAGGCGCGATGCCGTTGACGCGCACCTCCGGCGAAAGCCCCACCGCGAGGCCGCGGACGAGGTGGGCGAGCGCGGCCTTGGAGACCGAATAAGGGATGTAGTTCTTCCACGGGCGCTCGGCGCTCACGCAGACGATCGCGACGACGCTGCCGCGGCTTTCGCGGAGCGCGGAAGCGAGCTCTAGCGTGAGCAGGTACGGCGCGGTGGCGTTCAGCGCCAGCGCGCGATCCCACGCGTCGGCGGAGAGCTCGGCCGGCGGGACCCGATCGAAGTTCGCCGCGTTGTGGACCAGGAGGTCGAGCCGGCCAGACGACCAGTCGAGCGCCGCTCGGGCGAGCGCGGCGACCGCCGCGCGATCGTGGAGGTCGGCCTGGAGCGCGACGGCGCGCCGGCCGAGCGAGCGCGCCTCGTCGACGACGGCGTCCGCGCCGGCGCCGCTCGTGGCGTAGTGGACGGCCAGGTCGGCCCCCGCGGCTGCGAGCGCGCGGGCGGTCGCGGCGCCGAGTCGGGTGCCGCCGCCGGTCACGAGGGCGACACGGCCGGTCAAGGGAACATGGGGCATGAGGGGTTCTGTAGCCGATATGGGGCCGCGCGCGTCGAGATCGCCGGCGACGCGTCGCCCGGCCGGCGCTCGGCCACGCGCCGCCGTTTTTTTCGCCGGCGCCGCGCGCCATGGCACGCTGGCGCGGCTTTGCCGATGCCTCCGACACGCCGAGCCGCCGCAAAGGAACACTCCAAGGTGCCGCCGCACCGCCTGTGCGCCCTCGCCGCCGCGCTGCTCTGCGCGGCCGGATGCACGGAGAAGCTCGAGTCCGTCGAGCTGCCGGGCATCGACCTGCCAGGCCTCGACTGGCCAAAGACGAGCGCGCCCGCGGCGCCGGCGAGCGCGGCGCCGCGGGCCCAGGGCGCGCCGAGCGCGGCCGGCGCGGCGAGCGCGGCGCCGCGGCCCCCGGGGGCGCCGCGCGCCGTCGCGGCGGCAAGCCAACCCGAGTGCGACGAGCTGCCGTCGGAGGAGGAGGAGCGGCGCGCGCAGCTGCCGCCCCTGACGGCGCTCGGGAAGGCGGCGCCCACGGAGCCGTGGACCCCGCCGCCGTACGAGGTGCTGCCGGGCGTGACGCTCCCCGCGCCGATCGCCGCCAAGCTCGAGCGGATCGACCGGGGATACGCGCGCCGCACGCGCGAGCACCTCGTGATCACGAGCGGGACACGCGACGCGAACCGACAGGCCAGGGCCATGTTCACGAAGCTCAGGCTCGGCGAGGATCTCCTCAAGCTCTACCGGAACAAGGCGGCGGTCCAGGAGATCACGAAGGCATACCGGGCGAGCTCGGGCAAGCCGCCGGAGCAGGTGGTCGCCGCCATGGAGGCCGTCATCCAGGACCAGATCGACCGGGGGGTCTACGTCTCCGCGCACCTGCGCCGAGGCGCCGTGGACGTGCGCAACAGGACCATGTCGCCGAAGGAGAAGCGCGCGTTCCTCGAGAGCGCCTCCGAGGTCGGGGGCGTCCTGGTCATCGAAGAGACGACGCCCGCGCACTACCACCTGCAGATCGACTGACGGGCAGGCCGCCGCTCCAGGTCGCCGGCTCCGGCCTCGCCGTGGCGCGTCCATGGACGCGCCACGGCCGGGCAGGGCGCGTCAGTGGGCGCGCACCGGCGCGGCCGTGCCCGCCGCGCGGCGCAGGTGCAGCGAGAGCCCGAGGAGCATGGCCCCCACCGCGATCGCGAACGACCCGATGAGCCAGCTGATCGCCAGCACGCCCGCCGCCGGCAGCGCCACCATGAGGACGCCGAAGATCACCGAGGTGACGCCGCTCAGCCCGAGCCAGAGCTCGTTGGCGATCACGTGCCGGAGCCGCACCGCGCCGATGATCCGGAAGATGCCGGTCACGATGGCCCACGCCGCGATCAGGCCGTAGAGCGAGAGCGCGGTGATGATGGGCCGCCAGAACGTCAGCAGGGCGATACCGATGTCGAAGAGGCCCTCGACCACGGTGATCCCCCCGCCCCGGCCGCCGATCGCGGACGCGAGCGCGGCGCAGCCGTCGAGCAGCGCCCACACGCCGAACAGCAGGACGAGCGTGGCCAGCGACGGGAGCGGCCACAGGAAGAACAGGATCCCGATGAGGATCCCGACGACGCCCCTCACGGCGATCACCCACCAATACCGCCCCAGCAGCTCCATGCTTCCCCCCTCCTCTGGCGCCCACGGCGCTCGCTCTCAGCCGACGCGCGCCGCCTGGTCACGCCGCGCGCTGCCGCTCTCGCGCGGGGCGCTGTACCGCTCTTGCCCGCACGGATTCACGCTGCCCGGACCGAATGCACGTCCCCTGCCCGCCGGCAGCGGGCGAGCTGCTCAGCCGTCCGGTCGCGCGAGCCGCTCGCCGACCGCGGCCGGGGCTGGCCTGCGGCCGGCCCGAGGGCGCCGCCTTCTGGACGGAGCAGGGCGTCTCTCGGGTGTCGCGCGGGAGTCGCGACGGACCGCTTCGGCGCCCGGGCCGCCGAGGCCATCCGCGGGGCGGTCGGCCTCGGCGCGCCGAGCCTGCTCCGCCGTCGCCCGCGCCGCCGGGAGGCTCACAGGCCGGCGATCGGCCCGCCCGCAGGGTCGCCGTACTTCGACAGCTCGACGCCGAAGTAGTTGATGATCGAGCAATGGAGCGCCCCGGTGGGAGCGTTGTTCGCGTGCACGGCGCGGCCCGTCTCGAAGCCGCCCACGTGCCCGGCGAGCATGATGGGCATGTTCTTCCGACCGTGGGAGTCGCCGTCGCCGTTCTCGGACGTGTAGAGCACGAGCGACTCGTCGAGCAGGTTGCCCGTCGCGGTGGTCGCGGCCTTCATGGCGTTGAGCAGGTACGCGAAGCGGCGCACCTTGAACCGCGAGGTCTGGACGACGCGGGCGTTGGCGATGCGCATCGCCTCCGCCTGCGGCAGGCTGTCGAGGTCGGTCGCGCGATCGCGGTCGCCGAGCTTGTGCGAGATGAAGTGGTCGCTCCAGGTCCCCACGCCGTCGGGCAGGTCGTAGCCGGAGAAGTCGAGACCCCAGCTGTTCGAGTATTGCAAGACGAGCACACGCGTCAGATCGCAGGTGAGCGCGAGCAGCCCGAGATCGATCATCTGCTTGAACTTGCCGTGAAGGTCGAGGCCCCGCGTGGGCTTGCCGGGGACGGTGCAGCTCGACTGGGTCGTGGACTGGATCTGCTTCTCCAGCTCGAACACCGACTCGAGGTGCTGCTCCACGCGCGCCCGGTCCGCCGCGCCGAGGCGCTGGTTCAGCCGCCTCGCGTCCTCCCTCACCCAGTCGAGGACGCTGGCGCGGCGCCGCCGGATGTTGTCCATCTCCTCGTTCGGGCTGCCCAGGTTGCTGAAGAGCGTGTCGAACAGGGCGGCCGGATCGCGGAACGCGTCCTCGACCTGACCGCCGTCCCGGAACGAGATGAAGCCCTGCGTGACCGCCGTGTCGCCCGTCGGAGACAGGTTGAGGCTGCGGTACGGGGTCTCGGCCGCGATGTGCTCGGCCAGGTACTGGTCGAGCGTCGCCTTCTTCGGGACCGCCTGCCCGCCGCCGTCGGTGTGGGCGCAGAGCGCCATCGCCGGGCTGTGGATGTCGGAGCAGATCACCTGGTGATCGACGCCGGACACCATCGTGACGTCGCGCCAGATCGGATCCCCCGCCGGCCACTCGCGCTCGGCGTCGAAGCCTTTCATGTCCACGAGGCACGGCGTCAGGCCCTCGGCCGAGAGCGGACCGGCGGTGCGCGGGTGCCACGCGCCGGGATCGGTGCCGTTGGGGACGAAGAAGGCCACGAAGCGCTTCGGGTCCGCCGGCGCGGCGCTGGCGCGCTGCGGCCGCATCGCGTCGAGGAACGGGAGGGCGACCGCGACGCTGGCGCCGCGGAGCAGAGCTCTTCTCGAGATCTTCACTGGCGACACTCCTCTTCCATCATCGGTCGGACGGGTTGCGAGCACATCACTCTGGCGCCCTCCGCAGCCGGAACGCCGGAGACCGCACGATGGCGGTCAGGAAGGAACGGAACCGGTTGCCGTCCTGCGCGAAGCTCCCCGCGGCGGCGTCGATGGCGCAGCGATCCTCGACCGCGGGCTCGCGCCCCTGGGTGTACGTGAACAGCTTCTCCGCGACGCAGGCGGCGAGATCGGGGCTGCGCCGGAGCTCCGCCGCCAGGGCGGCGAGCGAGTCGAACGACTCGTTGGCTGCGCCCTGGAAGCGCGGCTCCAGCCCGAACTCGTCGATACCGATGCTCCCGTCGTACCGCCCCTCCTTGTCGTACTGGGCGAAGCCGACGCCGATGGGATCGATGAGCGCGTGGCAGCCGGCGCACCCCGCCTGGGTGTTGCGCTTCTCGAGGACCTGGAGGTAGCTCAGGCCGGACAGCTCGCTCTCCAGCTCCTCGAGCAGCCCGGCGGGGATGGTGATCTTCTGGCAGAGGAAGGCCGCCCGGAGCCACTGGCCGCGCACGGCGATGAGGTCGCCGTCGTTCTTCGCGCTGATCAGGCTGGCGTGCGTGAGCAGCCCGGTGTTCGCCCGGTGGTGCCCGGCCGGGAGCTCCACGCGCGTCACGCCGTCGCCCGTCGCCTCGAGGCCGTAGAACTTCGCGAGCGCCGGGGTGACATACGTGTGGTTCGCGGTGAGCGCGTCGAAGAAATCGACGCCGGGGGTGAAGGCGTGCTCGTCGAGGACGAGCTCGCTCTCGGTGATCATGTCCGCGAGCAGGGCGGGCGTCGACGCGTCCGGGTTGGCCGGCGGGCGGAGCTGCTCGAAGGTGAGCCACTGCTTGAAGAAGGCGTTGAAGAAGAGCGGCGTCCGCTCGTCCTCGACCATCTCCTCGGCGACCGCGAGGAGCCCCTCGGGCGTGTCGAGCTCGCCTGCCTCCGCGCGCGACAGCAGCGCCGCGCTCGGCGACCGGCCCCAGAGCGTGAACGACAGTCGCGAGGCGAGCTCCAGCGATGACAGGGGCGACGTCTCGGCGTCGCTCGCGCCGACCTCGATCCGGAACAGGAAGCTGGGCGAGGTGAGCAGCGCCTCGATGACGAAGCGAAACGCATCCGCCCTGTCCTGCGCGACCTCGGTCGCTCGCCCGACCAGGTCGCCGACCTCCTCGGCCGACAGCGGCCTTCGATACGCCAGCTTGCCGAAGCGCTGCACGAAGCGCTCGAGGCAATCGGCGGCCTCCGGCTCGCAGCCGAGCACCGAAGCCCGGCGCGCCTCGTCCGCCATGAGCTCCTGCCCGAGCGACTCCGCCGTCGCCAGATAGGCGCGGAGATGCTGATCCGAGACATTCTGAAGGGCGGCGATCGTCCGGAATCCGCCCTGACCGGTATCTTCCGGGATGCTGTCCACGACGGGCGGCTCGGCGAGCTGGAACAGATCCTGGAGCGTCAGCTGGTACTCGAGCCTGGACAGGCGGCGCAGGACGCTCGGGCTCGTTCGAGCGACGCTGCAGTCTTGCGCCGTCGGCTGCCCGGTGACGGGATCGATGGGGTCGCTGATGTCGCCGGCAGGGCTGCCGTCGCTGTTGCCGAGCTGCCCGGTACAGGCGACCCCCGTCAGGCAGAAGAGCGCCACGGCGGACACGCCCGCCGCGAGGGAACGCCGGAGGAACGGTACCGATCGATCGGCGTCGGGCGGCATTGTCTTGCTCATGGAGTGACCAGCCATTCAGGTGGAGCGCACCTGGCGCACGCCGAGACATTTCGGCGATGCGCCGCGTCGTGGTCTGAAGCGCACTTTTGAAGCAAGGCGGTACGTGCGCGCCCCGGCGTCAGCTCGGGGCAGGGGTCATATTCCCATAGCATGCTCCTCTGATCGCCGCATGCCGCGGATCGCCGTCTGCCGCGCGCCTGACTGGGCTCTAGCTGAAGTTACAGGAGGCCAGCTCTGGTATATTGCAGGCTCACTGCCGAGCGCCGGCGCGACGGCGGCCCGGCTGCGACAAGCGAGCTTGGCGACGGCGAGGCCGGGCGCGAGGCCCGAGCCCGAAGAGACACGGCATGACACGCACCGACTACGAGCAGATCGCGGGGGTCTTCGATCGGCGTTATCAGGGGGGCAGGTACGCCGGGGCCGAGCAGGTGGTGCTCGACCTGCTCGGGCCTTCACGAGGGCGGCGCGCGCTCGAGGTGGGGTGCGGGACGGGGCACTGGCTGGAGCTCTTGCACAAGAACGGGTTCGAGGTGACCGGGCTCGACGCGTCGCCCGGCATGCTCGAGCAAGCGCGCGCTCGCCTGCCGTCGGCGACGCTCGTCCACGGCTCGGCGGAGCAGCTCCCCTTTCCCGACGCCGGGTTCGACTGCGTGCTCTGCATCAACGCGCTGCACCACTTCGGTCAGCCGCGCGGGTTCATGGCCGAGGCGCACCGGGTGCTCGGCGCCGGAGGCATCCTCGTCAACATCGGCCTCGATCCGCACCAGGGGATCGACCGCTGGTTCGTTTACGACTACTTCGACGCGACCCGGGAGCTCGACCTGAAGCGGTACGCATCGGTGGAGACCGTGCGGCGCTGGCTCGACGAGAGCGGGTTCCTCGTCGACGGGACGAGGCTCGCCGTGCACATCGAGCGGCAGGTCCCCGCTTCGGAGGCCCTCGCGAAGGGCATCGATCCGCGCGACACGAGCCAGCTCGCCTTGCTGACGCCGGAGGCCTTCGCGGCGGGGGTCGACCGGATCCGGCAGGAAGAGGCGAGGGCGCGGCAGCGCGGCGGCGAGCTCGCGCTGGTCGTCGACCTGCGCATGTGGGCCACCGTCGCCCGGAAGCCCTGAGCCGAGCGGGCGCGCTCGCGGTGCCGTCGAGCCGGGCCCTCCCGGCATCGATCATCGCGCGAGGATGAGCAGCGAATACCCGCCCAGCACGCGGGCGGTGAAGTCTTGATCCAGCGCGAACAAGAGCCGCCTCGGATACCTCAGCAGCTTCGCCTTGAAGGATTTGCTCGAGAGCTCCACGGACCCGGCGGTGTAGAAATAGTCGACGATCTCGTAGCCGGCCTCCTCCAAGCTCGCCAGCGCCGTCTGCTTCACGAAATAGTGGATGTGCCCCACGTTCCTGCGCACGTCGAGGATGGGCTTCATCCGCAGGACCGCCTGGACCGAGAGGTCCAGGGGCACGTGCAGGATCTTGTACTCTGCCTTGCTCTTCAGCTTCCGCAGGAAGGTGTAGTAATCCTCCACGTGCTCGATGACGTCGATGATCATCAGGACGTCGCACCGGATGTCCTTCTCCAGGAGGTCTTCCTGATGAAACGTCAGCCGATCTTTCTCTCTCGCCTTCGCCAGCCGGAACGCCTGGGGAGAGATGTCGTAGCCGTGGAACTCCACCGACGCCGGCAGCTGCTGATGCAGCTGATTCAAGACCTCTCCGGCGCCGCACCCCACCTCGTACACGACCTTCGGCTGGACGTGGTTCTTCTCCAGGATCCGGAGGATCTGCTTGGCTTTCCACGGGGAGTCCTCCGCATGCCAAGTCTTGTTGTTCTCCAGGTACCCGCCCTCGGTGTAAAGTCCCGCGCTCGTCATGAGACCTCCCCTCTGGCACTCACGTCGTGCCGTATGATGCGCCGGCAGCGGGGGCATTCATCGTGGATGAGCTCCCGCACGCCGCGCCGCGCGCGAAGCCCCGCTGAACGACCGGCCGCTCAGCAGCCCTCGCTGCGCCATCCCCGGTCCTGCCGGCGAGCTGCACGCGCCCCGGCCCCCTCGTTCCGCCATTCGGCGAGCGAGCTGCTCGCCGCCGGAGTCGCCCTCCTCGACCCCGGACCCGGGCGCGCGCCGCCCTTGATGCGGGTCTCGGTCACGACCTCGTCCCACTGCGCGTCGTAGCCCTCGAAGTGGACCCGGTAGGAGCCAGGGGCGACGACGCCGGTGATGATCGCCGGCTTGTACGACCCCTTCCACTCGACCTCGACGCGATCGCCGACCTTCCTCGCGCTGGCGCCGCCCGAGGCGCGCTGCTCCTCGTCGCGGAGGCGCCGGGCGCTCCCCTCGTGCAAGCACTGCTCCCGGTGGCACGCGAGCCCGGAAGCGCAGTCGTCGTCGGCGCGGCACGGCGACCCGAGCGGCGCCTTCTTCCCGCAGGCAGCGAGCGCCGCAGGCAGGGTGGCCAGGATCACGAGCGCTCTCAGGGCGGCGATGGCTCGAACGCGCACGACGCGGGATCCCAGCAGAGCGGCCGCTGCCCGACAACAGGAATCGCAACGCCCGCGGCCTCGCATCGCCTTCGCTTCTTCACCGCCTCCGCTTCGCCGCCTCCCCCTTCGTCCCCCTCCCTTTCACCCCTCCCCTCGGCGCCCCCGCGCCCCGGCGAACCGCGCCCTGCCAGCGGGGCCGCCCTCTGCTATGGTCGCCCCCGCCGTGCGTCTGCTCGCCGCCCTCGCGCCCGTGGCCTTGCTCGTCGCGGCGCCGCCGCTCCTGGGCTGCGGCGGCGCCCCCGCGACGGACGCGGGCGTGTGCGCGGGCGCGGGCGTCTGCGGGTCCCGCTACTGCGTCGCAGGGCGCTGCCGGCCGCCGAGCGACCTCCCCTCGCCCATCGACGCGCGCCGCGTGCTGCTCCCGCCGGCGGACCTCGCCGTCCTCGCGGAGGACGGCGGCGCCGCGGCCGCGCCCGGCGTGCCCGACGCGGTCGCGCTCGGGCACGCCGGGGCGGGCGACGTCGTCCTGCTGCTGCGGTTCACGCCGACCTTCGGCGTCGACGCCGACATCGCGAGCGCGTTCGTCCTGCTGGAGCCCGCCCCGCTGGCGCCGCCCGCCGAGCGCGCGCTCACCCTGGAGGTCGCGCGCATCCTCGAGCCGTGGCGCTCGGAGACGGCGACGTGGGGCCGGCAGCCGCGCCTGTCGATCCCGGAGGCCGCCGCCATCGTGCGGCGCCGCCCAGCGACGCCGCTGCGGATCGACGTCACCTCGCTCGTGCGCGACTGGGCCAGGCGGCGCAAGGACGACCACGGCATCGCCATCCTCGCGCCGGGCAGCGACGCCGTCGGGGCCGCGACGTCGATGGGCATCTCCCAGGGCGCCGGCCCTCTCCTCGAGGTGTACGTACGGTGAGCACCGGGCACGACGACGAGGACGACGACGCCGGCGCGCGGCACTCGCTCCCCCTGCCGCTCATCCGGCACGACCGCGGCGGGGGCAGGTCCGCCACGCCCAGCGTCCCGCCCGCGTCCGGCCCGCCGCTCACGCCGAGCGCCCCGCCGCTCACGCCGAGCACCCCGCCGCTCTCGCCCGGCGCGCCGCCCCTCGCCCGCGGCCTGCTCGACGACGACGAGCCCGCCGTCACCCAGCGCTCGGCGGCGAGCGTGCGCCCCTTCCCGCTGCTCCGCCCCGCGCCGCCGCCGGTGACCGAGGAGGCCCCGCCGCCCGCGCTGCTCCGGGTGAGCGACCTCCGCGTCTCGTTCACCGCCGACGGCCGCGTCGCCCGCGCCCTCGACGGCGTGTCGTTCACCGTGCCGCGCGGGCGCACCGTGGCGCTCGTCGGCGAGTCGGGGTGCGGCAAGACGGTGACCGCGCTCAGCATCCTGCGGCTCCTGCCCGCGCCCTACGCGGCCATCGACGGCGGCTCGATCCAGCTCGACGGCCAGGACCTCCTCGCGCTCGGCGAGCGCGAGATGCGCGCCGTGCGCGGCGGGAAGATCGGCATGATCTTCCAGGAGCCGATGACCTCGCTGAACCCCGTCTACACGGTCAGCGCGCAGATCGCCGAGGCCGTCCGGCTGCACCTGCCCATGTCCCGCGGCGACGCCCGGCTCTACGCGGTGAGCCTGCTGCGCAAGGTCGGCTTCCCCGAGCCCGAGGTGCGCGCGAACAGCTACCCGCACGAGCTGTCCGGCGGGATGCGCCAGCGCGTCATGATCGCGATGGCCCTCGCGCCGGGGCCCTCGCTGCTCATCGCCGACGAGCCGACCACCGCGCTCGACATGACCACGCAGGCGCAGATCCTGGACCTGCTCGAGCGCATCAAGGCCGAGACCTCGATGAGCCTCCTGCTCATCGCCCACGACCTCGCCGTGGTCGGCGAGCTCGCGGACGAGATCGTCGTCCTCTACGCGGGGGTCGTCGTGGAGCAGGGGCCCGCGCGCAACGTGCTCGCGGCGCCGTCGCACCCGTACACGCGCGCGCTGCTCCGGAGCATCCCGGCGCGCGGGTTCCGCCCGCCCCGCGTGCGCGGCCAGCGATCGCTGCGCCTGCCGACCATCCCGGGCGGGCTGCCCGATCTGCGCGATCCGCCGCGCGGCTGCCGCTTCAGCGACCGCTGCGACGCCGTGTTCGATCGCTGCCGCGTCGAGCCGCCGGACATGTACGCCGTCCCGCCCGGCGCGGGGCGCCACGCGGCGCGCTGCTTTCTCCTCACCGGCCCGGGGCGCGCGGGCGACGAGGGCGCGGCGTGACGCGCGACCGCGGCCTCCCGCCGCCCGGTCCGAGCGACGGCGCCGGCGCGGCGCGCCCCGAGAGCATGCCCCCCGAGAGCATGCCCCCCGGCAGCCTGCGCCCAGAAAGCATGCCCCCCGGCAGCCTGCGCCCAGAGAGCATGCCCCCCGGCAGCCTGCGCTTCGACAGCGCGCGGGGCGAGCGGCCGCTCGTCCAGGCGGAGCGGCTCTCGAAGCTGTACCCGGTCCAGCGCGGCCCCTTCGCGAAGCCGGCGTTCGTGCAGGCCGTCGACGGGGTGAGCTTCCACATCGACCGCGGCGAGACGCTCGGCCTCGTCGGCGAGTCGGGCTCCGGCAAGAGCACCCTCGGGCGCCTCGCCATCCGGCTCATCGAGCCCACGGTCGGCCGCGTCCTCTTCGACGGCGTGGACCTCACGACCCTCTCGGCCCGCGCCCTCCGGGCCACGCGCCGGCGGATGCAGATCGTCTTCCAGGACCCGTACGGCTCGCTCAACCCGCGCATGACGCTGCGCGAGATCGTCGGCGAGGGCATCGTGATCCACCGCCTCGCGCGGAGCCGCGACGAGGAGACCGCGATGGTCGAGGGCGTGCTCCAGCGGGTCGGGCTGCGGCCGGACATGATGGAGCGCTTCCCCCACGAGCTCTCCGGCGGGCAGCGGCAGCGGGTCGCGATCGCCAGGGCGCTCGCGGTGCGCCCGGACTTCATCGTCTGCGACGAGCCCGTGAGCGCGCTCGATCTCTCGGTCCAGGCCCAGATCGTCAACCTGCTGGAGGAGCTCCAGGACGAGCTCTCGCTCAGCCTCCTGTTCATCTCGCACGACCTCCGCGTGGTCGAGCACGTGAGCCACCGCGTCGCCGTGATGTACCTCGGCCGGATCGTCGAGATCGGCCCGGCGCAGCGCGTGACCGAGCGGCGGCACCACCCGTACACGCGCGCGCTGTTCGAGGCGACGCCCTCGATCGAGCGCGGGGGCAAGGCGCGGCGCCTGCTCCCGGGCGCGCCCGGGAGCGCGATCAACCCGCCCGAGGGCTGCGTGTTCCACCCGCGCTGCCGGAAGGCGGAAGAGGGCAAGTGCGATGTCGAGATCCCGCCGCTCGAGGAGCTCGCCCCCGGGAGCGGCCACCGCGTGGCGTGCTGGTACCCCGAGGTCGAGTGACGCCAGCGCGGTGGGCGCGCTTGCGGCGCGCGGCGGCCCAGGGTGGCACAACCGCTGGCCCGGGGTGGCCAGGGCCCCGCCCTGCTCCGGCCGAACTCGCGCGCCCTCGCCGAGGGTATCTTCTTTGCCGCGCTGATGCCCGTGCGCCACGGCCGACGAGCAAGGTGGCGCGAAGGATGAGAGGTGAGCGAATGGCGAATGACATGCTTCGAGCTCTGGCGGTGGCCGTGCTGTCCGGCGTGTGCCTGACGGGCTGCGGCGGCGGCGGCAACGGGGGCGGCGGCGGCGCCGGCGCCGGCAGCGGCGGGACCGACGCCGGCGGCGGCGGGGCGCCGCCGGGGGCCGAGCCGTGCGCGGTGCGCGACGTGGAGGGCACGATCCCGGGCGTGAAGATCTCGATCTCGTCGAGCCGGTGCATTTACCGGGTGGGAGAGCCGGCGGAGTTCACGTACGAGGTCACGACCGACGCCAGCGTTCCTCCGATCGAGATCGCGGCCTCCGACGGGTGCGGGCGCTGCGTCGAGCCGAGCGCGGATCCGCTCTCGTTCGTCGCGTACCGGATCAGCGGGGAGTCGGAGGCGGGCGATCCGCAGAGCTACTGCCTGTGCGACGTGGGGTGTTGCGCGCCGGACGAGGCGGCGACCGTGCAGGTCGACGCGACGACGGCGACCCATACGTTCCGCTGGTCGGGGCGGCAGTGGAACGGGCCCTCCGACACGGACAACCCGGAAGACGACTTCTTCCCGCCGGGGACCTACGATGTCGAGGTGACGTTCGACGGCGAAGAGCAGGGCTCCGTGACGGCGAAGCTGCCCATCGAGATCGTCCGCTAGCCGGCGGCCGGGGCGCCCGGCGCAACGCTCCGCTGTCGGCCAGGGAGCAACGCCGGGGCAGGGGGAGCGACGCCGGGGTCGCCCGGCGTTCTGCTAAGGTCCGCGCACGATGCACGCCTGGCGCGGACACTCCTTCGGCTCCCCCGAGATCTTGGTCTGGGAAGAGGTGGCCGACCCCCCGCTCGCCGAAGGGGAGGTCCGGATCGAGATCGCCGCCTCGGCGATCAACTTCCCCGACGTGCTCTTCACGGCAGGCGCCCATCAGGTCAAGCCGACTCCGCCGTTCATCCCCGGCTTCGAGGTCGCCGGCGTGGTGGTCGAGAGCCGCGCGCCGTCGCTGCCGCCGGGCACCCGCGTGGCCGCGACGCTGCCCGGCTCCGGCGGATACGCGACGCACGCGATCGCGGGCCCGCGCACGACCTACGCGCTCCCGGGCGGCATGCCGTTCGAGGACGCGGCGGCGCTGACCATCACGTACCAGACAGGCTACCTCGCGCTGCACCGGCGCGCCCGCATCAGGCCCGGCGACACGGTCCTCGTGCACGCGGGCGCGGGCGGCGTCGGCAGCGCGGCGATCCAGCTCGCCAAGGCGGCCGGCGCGACCGTCATCGCGACCGCCGGCGGCGCGCAGAAGGCGGCTGTCTGCCGCGCGCTCGGCGCCGACATCGCGATCGACTACCGGCACGAGGACTTCGTCGCCATCGTCAAGGAGCGGACCGCGGGCCGGGGCGCCGATATCGTCTTCGACCCCGTCGGCGGAGACGTCTTCGACCAGTCCACCAAATGCGTCGCCTTCGAGGGGCGTATCGTGGTGATCGGCTTCGCGTCGGGCCGCTTCCCCGCCGCGCGCGCGAACCACATGCTCGTGAAGAACTACGACGTCCTCGGCTTCTACTGGGGCACCTACAGCCGCGCAGAGCCCGCCGTGACGCGGGCCGCGCAGGACGCGCTCTACGCGATGGTTGGTCAGGGCGCGATCAAGCCGCTCGTCTCGGCCGCGGTGCCCATGGCCGAGGCGAAGGCCGCCATGACGGCGGTCGCGTCCCGCGCGACCACCGGCAAGGTGGTGCTCCTCGCGAAGCCATGAGGGGCGCCGCCGTCGCTCCGGCGAGCGGCGGCGGCGCGGTGGAAGGGGGTCAGTTGCAGGCGTTCCCGGTGGACGTCTCTTCGAGCGTGCCGAGCGTGTCCTGTTCCGTCGTCTTCAAGCCGAAGCCGTAGGGGAACAGCGCCATCTGACCGTCGTTGCGGTTCACGCGCTGGCACTCGCTCCCGGGCCACGAGAACGAGAGCTTGCCCTGGAACTCCTCCACGCCGAACAGCACGTCGGCCACGCCGCCGCCCTCCGAGCCCGGGAGCCACGCCGCCACGAACGCGTTGGAGGCGTTCAGCTCCTTGTTCACGTAGAGCGGGCGGCCCGACAGGAAGACCGTCACGATCGGCAGCTCCGGCTTGGCCTGGCGGATGGCCTTGAGCACCTGGAGGTCCTCGGGGTGGAAGCGCGCGTGCTCCAGCGTCTTCGCGTGCTCGATGTTGTCGTCGGCGTCCTTCCCCGGCTGGATATCGCCCTTCATCTCCGCGTAGGGCACCTCGCCGATCACCACGATCGCCGCGTCGAAGTTGCCCGACGAGGCGGCGGCGCCGTCGGCGCTCAGCGTCGCCTGACCGCCGCCCGCCGACACGAGCTCCTGGATGCCCTTGTAGATGGACGTGGCGCCCGGGAAATCCGCGTTCGTGTTCTCCGTGCCCTGCCAGGTCCGCGACCACCCGCCGGCCTGGTTCGAGATGTTGTCCGCGGACTTGCCCGCCACGAGCACGCTCGACGACGGCTCGAGGGGGAGCACCGAGCCCGCGTTCTTGAGGAGCACGAGCGACTTCCGGACCGCCTCGCGCGCGAGGTCCCGGTGCTCCCTGGCGCCGAGCACCGACTGCTCGCCCGCGAACATGCGCTCCGACGGGGCGCCCTTCGTCTTCTTCGGGCCGAGGAGCCCGGCCCGCATCTTGACGCGCAGGATCCTCGTCACGGCGTCGTTGACCCGCTCCATCTTGATCGTGCCGGAGTTCACCTGGGAGAGGGTGTTCATGTAGAACGCCTTCCAGTCGGTCGGGACCATGATCATGTCCACGCCGGCGTTGATCGCGGCCGCGCACGAGCTGTTCGAGCAGCCGTCCACCTGCCCGTGGCCGTTCCAGTCGCCGACGACGAAGCCGTCGAAATGGAACTTGTCCTTGAGCACGCCGGTGAGCAGATCGCCCTTGCCGTGCATCTTGTCGCCGCGCACGCGGTTGTACGACGCCATGACCGTCTGCGCGCCCGCCGGGATGGCCGACAGGTAGCCCTGGGCGTGGATCTCGCACAGCTCGGTGTCGCTCGCGAGGTTGTTCCCCTGATCATCGCCCTTGTCGGTGCCGCCGTCGCCGATGAAGTGCTTGGCCGTCGCGATGACGCGCGTAGCGCCGAAGAGGTCGGCGCTGTTCGCCGCGCCCTGGATGCCTTGCACGACCCGGCCCCCGTAGGCGTTCACGATCTCGGGATCCTCGGAGTAGCCCTCGTACGTGCGGCCCCACCGGTCGTCGCGGACGGTCGCCAGCGTCGGGGCGAAGGTCCAGTCGAGGCCCGTGGCGACGACCTCCTTGGCCGTCGCGGCGCCGATGCGCTCGAGCAGACCGGGGTCCCTCGCCGCGCCGAGGCCGATGTTGTGCGGGAAGAGCGTGGCGCCGCGGACATTGTTGTTCCCATGCACGGCGTCGATGCCCCAGATGATCGGGATGCCCGCGCGGCCGCCCGACGTGTCCACCGAGGCCCGGTAGAAGGAGTCGGCGAGCTCGACCCAGTCCGCCGCCGTCGCGCCCTTGTTGCGGCCCGGCCACGAGCCGCCGCCGTTCAGCACCGAGCCGATGTTGTACTGCTTGACCTCGGCCGGCGTGATCGAGCCGATCTCGGCCTGCACCATCTGGCCGACCTTCTCCTCGGGGCTCAGCTTGCCGACGAGCTCGGCCACGGCCGCCTCGATCGCCGGATCCTTTGCGATCGCGCTCTCCACCTCGGGCCAGCCGGCGTCGCAGGGGAGGAGGTTCGCGCTGTCGCCGGCGCCGCTGCCGCCGCCGCCGGTGCTGTCGCCCGCGCCGGTGCCGTTGCCGCCGCCGCCGGTGCTGTCGCCCGCGCCGGTGCCGTTGCCGCCGCCGCCGGTGCTGTCGCCCGCGCCGGTGCCGCTGCCGCCCGTGCCGCTGCCGCTGCCGCTGCCGCTAGCGCTCGTGCCGCTGCCGGCGCCCGCTCCGGTCGAGGAGCTGCTCGGATTGTCGGACGTGTCGTCCCCGCAGGCGGCCGGCGCGAGGACAACCGCCGCCGCCATGATCCATGTCGCATACCGTGTGAGGCGCATAAGGTGCTCCCCTTTTTGTCAGTGAGATGAAGGATGGGCTCCGAGGTGAACCGTGACAGTCAAGCAAAGCGTCGATTGGGATGAGCCCCGCGCGCCCTTGCGATACGCCCGAGCGAGGGTGGCGCGCTGGATGACACGGTGCGTCCTGGAACGCTCACCGGTTAACCATGGCCTGAGTCGCGCGGCAATACGGAAACAGGATGGCGCAGCGCGGTAATTCACCCGTGGCAGAACGCCACAACCTGCGCAAGAGGGCCACGGCCTGCCCCGCGATCCGATGGCGCGCGCTTTTTTCGGAGGGTGGCCGCAGATTTGCAAGCGACGTTGGCCGATTGGCCGATTGGCCGATTGGCCAGGCCGCGTTCGATGGCCGATTGGCCGATCGCGCAGGCCGCGTTTCCGGGGAGATCCTGACGATGGCGAGACGTCCTCACCTTGCGATTGCCGTGCTCGTGCTTGCTTCTGGGCCCTCCGCCGGCTGCGGCCAGGCGGACGCGCCGCCCTCGAATCAAGGCGCGCCGCCGGGACAGGAGAAGAAGATCGATACGAAGATCCTCGAGAAGGGCGCAGAAGCGCTCCAGGACCTGAGCCCCGTGCGAGCGATCGACCACTACCTGGACGGCTTCCACGTGATGAAGGAGGACCCGGACCATCACATGGAGGCCCATCACTATTGCAAAGGGATCAATGAAGAGTTCACGCAGTGTGTGATCTTCGACGGGAACACGAAGGACGCGAACATCATCGGGGTCGAGTACATCATCTCCGAGGCGATGTTCGAGGGCCTGCCCGAGGACGAGAAGCAGCGCTGGCACCCGCACAACTACGAGATCCTCTCAGGCCAGCTGACGCTGCCCGGCGTGCCGTCGGTGGCCGAGAAGGCGGCGCTCAAGAAGAAGATGAACAGCTACGGCAAGACGTGGCACATCTGGGACACTGGACATCTGGGACACCCCGCCGCGCACAACCTCCCGGTCGGCCAGCCGCTCCTCGCGTGGTCGTACAACCGCGATGGGGAGATGCCGGCCGCCCTCGTGGAGGCGCGCGACAAGCGCGCCGGGATCGACACCGCCGAGAAGCGGAAGGAGCGCGCCGATCTCGCGGCGATCGCGAACCCACAGCGGGGCGTGGACGATCTCAAGTCCAGGTTCCCGAACGCGACGGGGGCTCCGGAGGGCGTCCGCGCGAAGTGACCGCGGCCGGGCGCGGCGCCCGTGCGCGCGGGGGCGGGCGGGCGAAGGCGTGCAGAACGATTCGTATGTCTAACTATCTATGTCATTCGGCGTCGTGCGACCCCTCCCCGGGCGATGAGGGCGCCGCCGCGCGGCTCGGGACCGCGGCGGCGGACCGGCGCTCGCGGGCATGAACCGCCGCCGCCCGCGCGGCGCGGTCCTCGGGAGACGACCCGCGAGGACGCAGCCGGGCGTCACGCCACCGATACGGCCGCTCGAGGCCAGCCGGGCCGAGCGGCGTCCGTCATCGTAAGGCGAGCCGCCGGCCGAGCACGGGCGCCAGGTGATGCGGATGCAGCGGAAGCGTAATCCGCCGAGATGGCAATGCTGAAATCCTGCGTTTGCTGTCAGCGGCATTTACCCGCGACGCAACGCACGCCTATTCTCCGCGCATGGTTTTTATTCCACGTACTTCCATCCGTCTGTTCATGACCACGGGCGCGCTGCTCGTCGCGCTCGCTGGGTGCGGTGACGACGATTCAGACACGACCACCGGCTCGGGTAGCACCAGCGGCACCACCACCGGAACCGGAACTGGCACGGGGACCGGCGGTAAGGGCGGCGAAGGCGGTGAGGGCGGCGGCACCGGCGGCGAAGGCGGCGAGGGCGGCGGCACCGGCGGTGAAGGCGGCGAGGGCGGCGGCACCGGCGGTGAAGGCGGCGAGGGCGGCGGCACCGGCGGCGAAGGCGGCGAGGGCGGCGGCACCGGCGGTGAAGGCGGCGAGGGCGGCGGCACCGGCGGTGAAGGCGGCGAGGGCGGCGGCACCGGCGGTGAAGGCGGCGAGGGCGGCGGCACCGGCGGTGAAGGCGGCGAGGGCGGCGGCACCGGCGGTGAAGGCGGCGAGGGCGGCGGCACCGGCGGTGAAGGCGGCGAGGGCGGCGGCACCGGCGGTGAAGGCGGCGAGGGCGGCGGCACCGGCGGTGAAGGCGGCGAGGGCGGCGGCACCGGCGGTGAAGGCGGCGAGGGCGGCGGCACCGGCGGTGAAGGCGGCGAGGGCGGCGGCACCGGCGGTGAAGGCGGCGAGGGCGGCGGCACCGGCGGTGAAGGCGGCGAGGGCGGCGGCACCGGCGGTGAAGGCGGCGAGGGCGGCGGCACCGGCGGTGAAGGCGGCCGCGCCCAGCCCGGGGGGCCATGTCGCGATGCCCCAGGCCGCGCCGGCCGGAGTAAGCTCCGCGCGCGCAGGGGCGCCGCCGCCGGATAGCAGCGCGGTCCCTGGTCCACTGCCACCGGAGGTGTTCTGAGATGAAGGCGAGAGCGAGGAGGGCCCGCGCGGCGGGCTGGCTGGTGCTTAGCAAAGAAGCGCTGGCGGTTGCTGGTTTGGCGCTGGCGGTGGCGAGGGCGGCGCTGGCGGCGAGGGCGGCGACGGCTCCGGGCTCACGAGCTGGGCAGACGACGTCCAGCCGATCCTCGAAACGCGCTGCGGGGCCTGCCACACCACCCGGGAGCCTCCGCGCGGCGACTTCCGGGTCACCGACTTCGACACCACGCGGCTCGACGCGGGCCATGACCTCTGCGAGGGGATGACGAAGGGCGAGTGCGCCCTCACGCTCATCCGCGCCGGGATCATGCCGCCCAACCGCGGCTGCACGGGCGACGAGACGGACGACAGCAACCCGCAGTGCCTGACCGAGGACGAGGTGCTCATCCTCGAGGCCTGGGTCACGGACGGCCAGCTCGAGTGACCCGTCGAGGCGCGGCGATCGCCGCCGCGCCTCACCTCACCTCGGCTGCTCCAGGAGCGCTCCGTCTCGATAGGCGGCGATGAGCCGCTCCAGGATCTCGATCTCCCGCACCAGCTCCTCCCCCTTCTCGGTGTCGCCCACCCGGCGCTCGGCCTCGTAGACCTCCACGTCCGAGACCACGGGGATGATGTCCTCCCCCGCCTCGACCGCCTGCTCGACCGACGTGAAATGGTGGTGCTGCGCGAGCCGCGCCCCGCTCGCCTCGAGCACGAGCGTGTACCCCTTGTCGCCGTAGGCCTCCGAGAACGCCCCGTCGATCGTCACCGCGCGGTGCGACGCCTTGATCGGCGACTCCCCCTGCTCGACCCGCACCGGCACGTGCCCGTTCACGATGAGCCCGCGCTCCTCGTCCAGCCCGAACTCGCGGCACACCCGGCCGCAGAAGCCGGCGTCGTGGATCAGGTGGAAATACGGGTTCTTCGTCTCCTTGTGCGTCCGCGCGTCGGCGACGAAATAGGACTCGAACGTCGTCATCCGGTCCTTGCCGAACATGGGCGAGAGCGGGCCGGTCCAGAGGTACCAGAGCATGTCGAGGTCCTCCGGCGCGCCCGCCCGGAAGGCCCGGCGCACCACGCGCTCGAGCGCGTCGAACAGCGCCCTGCCGCGGCGAGGCTCGCCGTCGACCTCGAACGGCAAGAACGCGCCCTCGCCGTCCACCGGGACGCAGCCGTGGAAGATGAGCGCCCGATCGCGCCGCAGCCACGTCGTCCCCTGCTGCACCATCCAGCGCATCTGGCGCGACAGCGCAGGGCTCTTCGAGAACGACTCCTTGAGCAGCGCGACGCACGCCGCCTCCTCCGGCGTGAGCGCGTACGGATCGCCGAAATCGACCGTCGGGAAGCGCGCGTCGAGCAGCGGGTACACCTCGCCGTCGATCGCCACCGTGCCCGCGCGCGGGTCGATGCGGTGGAGCAAGCACCGGTGCCCGAGGGCGTATTCCGGGCGCCGCCGGCAGAGCTGCCCCTCCAGCTTGAACTGCAGGACCGCCATCGCCTTCTGCATCCGCGCCATGAGCAGCGCGTCGCGCAGCCCCTCGCCCCGCACCGCGAAGCGCTCCGCCGGGTCGTCCGCGTAGGCGGTGCGCGCGAGGCGATCGACCGGCGCGACCGGGATGCCGAAGCCCTCCTCGAGCTGCGACAGGCGCCCGTACCGGAGCGAGAGGCGGACCACCGTGGCGATGAGCGCCTCCTGGCCGAGGCTGGCGCCCATCCAGCTCACGTCGTGGTTGCCCCACACCACGCGCGCCCGCGGCTGGCGCATCAGGTACTCGATCACCTTGTCCAGCCGGGGGCCGCGATCGCCCAGATCGCCCGCGACCACGAGCTCGAAGACGGTCAGGTTCCGGATGACGCGCGCCGTGGCGCGCAGGATCTCGATCTCGCGGCAATGCTGCACGAACGGGTCGACGAGCGCGTCGACGTAGGAGCCCTCGCCGAGGGCGGCGCGCGCCGAGACGAGCTCGCGGAGCAGGCCGCGCATGTCGTCCGGGAACGCCTGCTCGACCTGGCGCAGCGTGTAGCGCAGCGACAGCTCGCGGATGACCTCGACCTCGCGCGCGAGCGTCCAGAGCAAGAAGGCCCGCCGCTCCGCCTCGCCGCGGGCGGCGACCTTCGCGTAGCTCTCGCGAGGATAGTAGATGATCGAGAGCAGCGCGCGCTTCTCGTCCGCCGTGAGCCGGTCGCCGAAGACCCGCTCGACCAGCGGCCGCAGGCTCCCCGAGGCGTTGTTGATGATGTGCTTCAGCTTCCTGTGCTCGCCGTGGACGTCGCTGACCACGTGCACCGTCCCCTTCGGGAGCGACAGGATCGCCCGCAGGTGGCCGATCTCGGAGAGCGCGGCCTCGGTCGTCGGATACCGGCCCGCGAGGGCGCGGAGGAGGGGCAGCTCCCGCGTGTCGAGCATGGCGCCGCAGCATAAAGCAAAGGCGCGGGCCGCCACACCAGACGAGCGCGTCGATGGCGACGTCGGCGCGCCGCGCGGGAGCGGGCCGCCGCGCGGGAGCGGGCCGCGCGCTCGCTGTCGCAAGGCAAAAGCGGCGCCTGCGCAGCAGCGTTTCCCCTTGCGACAGCGCGGCGCCCGACTACGCAATGACACTGGGGGCGCATGCAAGCGTTGAGATCCATGGATCCCTGCCTCACGGTGGGGCTCGACGAGGGCGATCCTGCCCGGGCCGACGGTCCGGCGCAGGGCGCCGGGCCCCTGCTTCGCGGGCAAAACCGGATTCTCCGGATGGTCGCGGCCGGAGAGCCGCTCTCCCAGGTGCTCGACGCGCTGATCCGGTTCATGGAAGCCCAGTCGGGCAAAGCGCTCTGCTCGGTCCTCCTCGTCGACGCGTCGAAGACGCACCTCCGCTGGGCGTCGGCGCCCAGCCTGCCTGAGGCATACAACCAGGACGTGGACGGCCTGCGCATCGGCGCCGTCAGCGGCTCGTGCGGCACCGCCGTCCACCGCAAGCGGCCCGTGATCGTGTCGGACATCGAGCACGATCCGCTCTGGGCGCGGGCGCGCGAGCTCGCGCTCTCCCACGACCTCAGGGCATGCACCTCCGCGCCCATCCTCGACGGCCAGGGCGAGCCGCTCGGCACGTTCGCCTTCTATTACCGCGAGCCGCGCGCGCCGAGCTCACGCGATCTCGCCCTGCTCGAGATCTCCCGCGACCTCGCGGGCATCGCGATCGAGCGCAGCCAGAGCACCGCGCGCATCGAGGAGGCGCTCCGCGCCCGGGACAACTTCCTCACCGTGGCCTCGCACGAGCTGAAGACGCCCATCGCCACCCTCCTCCTGCAGATCACCTCGCTGGAGCGGCTCCAGCGGGCGGCCGGGTCGATGCCCCTCCGGGAGATCGCGCCCAAGCTGGGCAACCTGGAGCGGCAAGGGAAGAAGCTCCTCAAGCTCGTCGAGCAGCTGCTCGACGCCACGCAGCTCCTGTCCGGCCGGCTCGAGGTCGAGCGCGCGCCGGTCGACCTCACCCAGACCGTGCGCGACGTCGTGGGCCGGCTCCTGGAGGGGGTCGCGGAGGTCGCGCCGGAGGTCGAGATCCACGCGGAGGGCCCGGTGGTCTGCGAGGGGGACGGCTTCCGGATCGAGCAGGTGATCGTGAACCTCCTGTCGAACGCGTGGAAGTTCGGCCGCGGGGCGCCCGTCGAGATCTCCGTCGAGCGGAGCGACAGCGCCGCTCGGCTGGTCGTCCGGGACCACGGCATCGGCATCGCCCCGGCGGACCACGCGCGCATCTTCCAGCAATTCGAGCGCGCCGTCTCGGTGCGCAACTACGGCGGCCTCGGGCTCGGCCTGTGGGTGACACGCCAGCTCGTGGAGAGGATGCAGGGCCGCATCTCCGTGCAAAGCGAGCTCGACGCCGGCTCCACCTTCACCGTCGAACTCCCCCTCCCCCATGAGCAAGTCAGTCCTGATCATCGATGACGACGTGGATCTGGCGACCACCCTGGCCGAGGCGCTGTGCGACCTCGGGTACGAGGCCACGCCCTTCTTCAGCGGGCGGGAGGCGCTCGAGCGCCTCCACGACGGCGCGCGGCCGGGGGTGATCCTGCTCGATCTGATGATGCCGAAGATGAACGGATGGAAGGTGTGCGACGAGCTCAGCGCGGTCCCCGGGCTGGACGACATCCCCGTCGTCATCATGACCGCGGCGTCGAACATCAAGCAAGCGATGCCGCCGCACGCGCGCGAGGTGATCAGCAAGCCGTTCGAGCTCGACGCGCTGCTCCGGACGATCGACGCCGCGTGAGGCCGGCGCGCCGCGCCTCGGCGCCGCCCGCGCGAGCGGAGCGGCCCGCGCGAGCGGCGCCGCGGGTCAGCGCCGCCCGGAGACCTCCTTCACGGCGAGCTCCGGATCGGCGGCGATCTCCTCCTCTGCGAACAGCGCGGGCCGCCACTCCTTGCGCGAGAACAGCTCGGTCTGATCCGCGAAATGGGGCGACGCGGGGTCGGTCGACTGCGAGTAGCTGAGCAGCGCCTCGGCGCGGGGGCCGCCGCTCGTGTGCTCGACGGCCATGACGAAGCTCGTGCCGAAGTTGATCGGATAACCCGAGGTGGTGAGGCCGGTCGTCGCCGAGACGATCTCGCCCGTGTTGAGCCTGGGCAAGAGGGTGCTGTTGAGGCTCGCCGTGGAGAAGAGCAGGATGTTGGCCACCCCTTCCCGGTTGGTGCCGCCGTGCATGGGGATGGCCTTGTCCTTCATGGTGAACTGGGCCTCGCCGAGCGGCGTCGTCGGGTCGAGCCCCGCCTGCGCGAGCGCGAGCGTGGCCTCGGCCAGCGCGACGAGGATCGGATCCGCGCCCTCGGCCGGGGGCTCGACGAGATCGCGCGGGGTCTCGAGCGGATCCTCGGGGTCGAACGGCTGAGCGTAGAGCTTGCCCGCGTCGGTCATGTCCGGGGCCGAGAACCGCCCGAGCAGCTCGCGCCAGACGACGGCGCCGACGCTCTCGAGGTCCACCCGGCCGTCCCACGCCGCGAGCGCGGCGCACGCGCCCTCGATGTCGATCAGCTCGCCCTCGACGTCGACCGGCGCCGCGCCGTCGCAGCGCTCGACCACCTGGGCGCGGAGGCGCTCCGCCGTCATCCCGCGGTTGCTGAGGATGGCGTCCTTGAGCTCGTCGCGCGAGAACAGGCCGTCCTCGCCCGAGGCGCCGTCCTCGCCTTGCTCGGTGAGCAGGACGAGGTTCATGCGCGTGCGCGCCGAGATCGGGCTGCCCGGCACGCCAAACAGCCTCGGATACCCGGTGATCGGCGCGGCGGGGTTCGCGAGCCACGCCGTGTCGTTGGCGTTCATGACGAAGTCGGCCCGCGAGAGAGAGGGGATGTCGCCCCACGGCACGAGCGCGCCGGCGCCCTGCGTCTCCACCCACTCGTCGCGCTCCTTGCTCCCGTCGAGCAGCACGATGCCGGAGCTCGCGAGCACGCCGGTCAGCCCGTCCCGCTCGAGCGCCCTCTCGTAGGCGCTCACCGCCTCGCCGCTCAGGTGGGGCACGCGCGAGCCGTCCATGATCAGGGCCTGCCCCTCCGCGTCCACGGCGGTCGTGAACACGAACGGGATCCCGCGCAGCTCCTCGTGCGCCCGCCGGAGCTCGTCGAGGCTCCTCGCGCGGTCCATCGCGAGCCACTGGTCGAGGGCGAGCCCGTTGTCCTCGTTGGCGTCGCGCAGGGCGAAGGCCTGCTTCGTGGACCAGCCGAGGACCGACGCCCCGAGCATCGGGCCGTGGTGGCTCCGGAACATCACCCGCGACACCTGCGCGATCGAGCCGTCGTCCCCGAGGACGTCGATGGTGTGCTCGCGGCGCTCCATCGCCCGGGTCTCGCCCTCGTAGACGTAGGCGGTCGGGTCGTCCGGATCGAGGGAGAGCCGGTAGACCGTGAAGTGGTTGGCCGGAGAGACCGTGTGCGTCCACGCGATGTGCTCGTTGAATCCGATGTTGATGATCGGCATTCCGGTCAAGGCAGCTCCGTAGACGTCGAGCTGCCCGGGGATGGTGAGGTGGGCCTCGTGGAACCGGAGCTCTCCCTCCCAGGGGAAGTGCGGGTTGGCGACGAGCATCCCCCGGCCGCCCTCGGCGCGCTCGCGGCCGATCGCCCAGGCGTTGCTGCCGAGGTGGAGGCGGGTGAAGTCGGGGAGCTCGAGATCGCGCGAGCGGGCCCGGTCGCCGGGGGCCTTCGCGCCCTCGCCGGACGACCCCGCGTCCTCGCCGGAGGCCTTTGGCGGCGCGGCGCGGCTGAGGTAATCGAGCAGCTGCAGGCTGCCGGAGAACATGTTGATGTGGAGGTAATAGGCGGCGAGATCGACGGCGCTGACCGGCTTGACCCACGCCGCGCCGGCGCAGGGCTCGGGCAGGCCCTCCGCGCCGGTGTCGGCGAGGTACTGGTTGTGGCCCGCGACATACCCGTCGAGGAGCGCCCTGCCGTCGGGGGACAGCCGCCCGAGCATGGCCTCGGCGCGCTCGACGACGCCGAGCGCGAGGTAGGTGAAATCGCTGTCGACGTTCGCGTCATCCTCGCCGGGGCCGAACGTCTTCGCGCGCTCGCTCCGCACCTTCACGACCTGATCGGCGAGCGTACAGACGAAGTCGCGCGCCCCGGCGTAGGCGAGGCCGAATCCGATGCTGCCGATGTCCTCGGCGAGGATGTGCGGGACGCCGTGGCTCGTCCAGCGGATGGTGGCCTGATAGTCCCCCTGGCCGACCGGCCCCGGCCCCACGTCGGGATCGTCGCCGCACGCGGCCAGGAGGCCGAGGCAGCTGAGCCCAGCGATGATTCTTTCGTACATGGATTCTCCCTAGTTTCGCGATCTGCGCCGGGGGAGAGATAGCCCACGGGCAGGCGGGGTGATGTGAAGAATTTCTTCTGTCCCTCTCTTTCGGCCTCCTGTTCGGCGCCGCGCGCTCGGCGAGGTTCAGGCGCAGGGGCAGGCGAGGGCAGGGAGCGAGGGGCCGGGGCAACGCGCGTTGCGCAGGGCGCGGCGGGCACGGTTGATGAAGGCCATCGCGGCTGTGCAAGGCGCGCTCTCCAGTGGACCGGACGCGCCCGCGGCGCCGCGCGCGGGCGAGCCGGCGCGCTCCGGTCGCGCCGTCGCCGCGGCGCTCCTCGCCGCGCTCCTGCTCGCGCTCGCGCCGGGGTGCGTCCGCGAGGCGGCGAAGCAAGCGACCCGCGGCACGCTCGAGGCGCTCGATCGCGGCGCGCAGGGCCGGTCCGCGCCCGCCGGCGGCTCGGCCGAGGGGGCGCCGGCCGAGGGCGCGCGCGAGCGACCGCTCGTGGGGGACCTCGTCCACGACGCGGTCCGGGCCGGCGCGGCGGAGATGGGGCTGCAGGCGGAGCGCCTGTCGCCGGTCATCGCGCAGACCAGCGAGGCGGTGAGCAGCGCCGTGGTCCAGGGCGCCCTCCAGCACGATCGGGCGCTCGTCACCCTCGTCGAGCAGGGCTCGGGCGCGGCGGCGAGGGCGGTGGCGCGCGAGGGGACGGCGGAGCTCGTGGAGCAGCTCGCCGGCTGCCCCGCCGGCGACCCGGGCTGCTCGAGCGCCGCGATCGAGCGCGCGAGCCGCGCCGCCGCCGCGGGCTTCGCGGACGGCCTGGGGAGGGCGATCCAGCCCTGGATCATCGTCCTCGCCTTCGGCGGGGGCTTCCTGCTCGCCGCGCTGATCGCCATCGCCATCGCGGCCGTCGCGCGGCGGCACGAGCGCGCCGCCGCGCCCTGATTCGTGGCAACGCGAACGGACCAGGGTAGGTGCTCCTGCTCATGGACGCCTGCACCCTCGTGCAGGTGGACGATGCGTACGTTTGCCCGCCTGCGGCGCTGATGTAGCTCCACGGAGTCAGTAGACCGCGGCGGCGCCTCACCCCGCCTGTTGCGCTTCCCATCGAGCTGTCGACTGGTGTTCCATGAACGGATCCACCCGCGACGCGTAAGCCGATGACCGCACCGCTCACTCCATCGCCGAACTTCGCCTTCCTTGGCCACCACGACCCGCGCCTCGTCGTCGTGGGCACGCAGGCGGAGCGGTACTTCGCCGAGGATCCGAACACCTGCCTGGTGAAGCTGCGGCAGTTCGGCGAGCTCCTCGCCCAGCGCGCCGCCGCGCGGCTCGGGCTCTATCTCTCGCCCGAGGAGAGCCAGGCTTCCTTGCTCAACCGGCTCCGCGACCGGGGCGCGCTCGACGCCACCGCGCGGCAGCTCTTTCACGACCTTCGCATGGCCGGCAACAGGGCGGCCCACGAGCTCCAGGGCGACCACCGCGAGGCGCTGCACCAGCTCAGGATGGCGCGCGAGCTCGCCGTCTGGTTCCAGCGCTCGTTCGGGAACCACCGGAAGTTCGACCCGGGCCCGTTCGTGCCGCCTCCCGGCCCGGCCGCGAAGGACGACGCCGCGCTCGCCGCGGAGCTCACGCGGCTGCGGGACGAGCTGGCGAGGAGCAAGGTCGACATCGAGGCCGTCCGCGCCGCGGCCGAGGAGGAGGCCAGGAAGCGGCTCACGGCGGAGCAGCGCGCCCTGAAGGAGGCCGAGGACCGGGCGCTCTGGGAGGCGCTCGCCACGGAGGTCGAGCAGAAGCGGGCGAAGGACGTCGAGGCGTTCGAGCGCCAGAAGGCGCAGCTCGCGGCCGAGCTCGCCGCCCTGCAGGCCCAGGCCGCGGCCGCGCCGCCCGAGGTCCTCCAGGCGACGGTCGACCGCGCCGCGGAGGCGGCGCAGGCGGTTCACCTCGACGAGGCCGCCACGCGGCGGCTCATCGACGCGCAGCTCCGGGACGCTGGGTGGGAGGTCGACTCGGAGCGGCTCAGCCACGAGCGCGGGGCCAGGCCGCAGAAGGGGAAGAACCTGGCGATCGCCGAGTGGCCGACCGCGAACGGCCCGGCGGACTACGTGCTCTTCCTCGGGCTCGAGGCGGCGGCCGTGGTCGAGGCGAAGCGCAAGCGCAAGGACGTGGCCGGCGCCATCGAGCAGGCCAAGCGCTACAGCCGCGGCTTCGGCGCGGCGGACGGCGCGGCGCCGCCCGGCGGCCCCTGGGGGAAGGACCGGTACAAGATCCCGTTCCTCTTCGCCACGAACGGCCGCCCTTACCTCAAGCAGATCGCCGAGAAGAGCGGCATCTGGTTCCGCGACGCGCGGCGCGACGAGAACCACGCGCGCGCCCTGCCGGGCTGGTATTCGCCCGAGGGCCTCGCCGCGCTGCTGAAGCAGGACGTCGAGACCGCGCACGACAGGCTCCGGAGCGAGCCCACGGAGTACCTAGGGCTGCGCGATTACCAGGTCCGCGCCATCCAGGCCGTCGAGCGCGCGATCGAGGCCGGGCAGACCACCTGCCTCGTCGCGATGGCGACGGGCACGGGCAAGACGAGGACGGCGATCGGGCTCGTCTACCGGCTGCTCAAGACCCGGCGGTTCCGGCGCGTGCTGTTCCTCGTCGACCGGAGCGCCCTCGGCGAGCAGACCGCGAACGCCTTCAAGGACACGAAGCTCGAGAACCTCCAGACGTTCGCGCAGATCTTCGACCTCAAGGAGCTCAAGGATCAGAGGCCCGATCCCGACACGAAGCTCCACATCGCGACCGTGCAGGGCATGGTCAAGCGCATCCTCTACCCGTCGGAGGCCGGCGAGACGCCGCCGGTCGATCAGTACGACTGCCTCGTGGTGGACGAGTGCCACCGCGGCTACGGGCTCGACCGGGAGATGAGCGACGCGGAGCTCGGCTTCCGCGATCTCGACGACTACATCTCGAAGTACCGGCGCATCCTCGACCACTTCGACGCGGTGAAGATCGGGCTCACCGCGACGCCGGCCCTGCACACGACGGAGATCTTCGGCGAGCCGACGTTCCGCTACTCGTACCGCGAGGCGGTCATCGATGGCTGCCTCGTCGACCACGAGCTGCCGGTCCGCATCGTCACCGAGCTCGCCGAGCGCGGGATCCGCTGGGCCAAGGGCGAGCAGGTGAGCGTCTTCGACCCGGGCACGCAGCAGCTCGACCTGATTCACCTCGAGGACGAGGTGAAGATCGACATCGAGGGCTTCAACAAGCGGGTGATCACCGAGGCGTTCAACCGCGTGGTGTGCGACGCGCTCGCGCAGCACCTCGATCCGAGGGGCGACGGCAAGACGCTGATCTTCGCCGCCACCGACACGCACGCCGACATGGTCGTGCGTTTGCTGAAGGAGGCGTTTGCGGCGAGGTACGGCGGCATCGACGACGACGCGGTGCTCAAGATCACGGGCGCGGCCGACCAGCCGCTGCAGCTCATCCGCCGCTTCAAGAACGAGCGCCTGCCCAACGTCGCCGTCACCGTCGACCTGCTCACGACGGGCATCGACGTGCCGAGGATCGCGAACATCGTGTTTCTGCGGCGGGTGAAGAGCCGCATCCTCTACGAGCAGATGCTCGGCCGGGCGACGCGCCTCTGCCCGGACATCGAGAAGACGGTCTTTCGCATCTTCGACGCCGTGGACCTGTACGCCGCGCTGGAGCGGTACACCGAGATGAAGCCGGTCGTCCCGGCGCCGAACCTCTCGTTTCATCAGCTCGTCCGGGAGCTCACGACGCTGGCCGACGCCGAGGCGCGGCAGGTGGTGCTCGATCAGCTCATCGGCAAGCTCCAGCGGCGGCGCCACACGCTGAAGGGCGAGGCGCTCGGCCGGTTCGAGGGCATCGCCGGGATGCCGCCGAAGGAGCTGTGCGGCCTGCTCAAGCGGCAGACGGTGGAGCAGGCGGCGCGGTGGTTCCAGGAGCACGAGTACGTCGTCTCGGTGCTCGACGGCCCCTCCGGCGACGGGCGGCCGCTCTACGTGCACGAGGGCACGGATCGGCTGGTCCGCACGGAGGTCGGCTATGGCAAGGGCGAGCGGCCCGAGGACTACCTCGACGGGTTCACCGCCTTCCTGCGCGAGAACATGAACAAGATCCCGGCGCTCGTGGTGGTCACGCAGCGGCCGCGGGAGCTGACGCGGGCGCAGCTCCGGGAGCTGCAGCTTTCGCTCGACGCGAAGGGCTACACCGAGGCGGCGCTGCAGCAGGCGTGGCGGCAGAAGACGAACGCCGACATCGCCGCGTCGATCGTCGGCTACATCCGGCAGGCGGCGCTCGGGGACGCGCTCGTGGCGTACGACGAGCGGGTCGACCGCGCCTTGCAGCGGATCCTGGCGAGCCGGAGCTGGACGACGCCGCAGCGCGACTGGCTGCGGCGCATCGGGGGGCAGCTCAAGAAGGAGAAGGTCGTCGACCGGAAGGTGCTCGACGAGGGCGAGGCGTTCCGGTCGCACGGCGGGTCCAAGCACCTCGACAAGGTGTTCGAGGGGAAGATCGAGGAGGTGCTGGGGGATCTGCGGGAGGAGATCTGGCGGAGCGCGGGGTGAGCGGTGCGCGGCCGGCGGGCTCAAGGGAACAGCTCGTCGAAGCGGTCGTGCAGCTCGCGCGCAAAGCGGAGCAGCCGCGGTCCCTTGGGATCCAGCGGATCATCGAACTGTCGAACGATCGGCAGCTCCTCCGGTAAGCCCATCCGGTCGCCGGCCTCCCACGGGTACTCCAGGTGAGGCCCTCCTCGTGCGAGCGCGGGGTGTGCCCGCTCGAGGGCCTGGACGAGGGGCAGCACGTCCCTCCACTTGTAGCGAAGGTCGACGAAGGCGCCGTGGTTCTTGATGGTGCTCACGAGCCGCGAAGCGGCGGCGTGTGACACCCGGAAGGCGATGAAGCACTGCGCATCGAACCGCGCCAGCGCCGCCTTCGCGAGCTTCTCGAAGACCATCTGCAGCAGCATGCAGAGCACCGAGGCCGATCCGCCTTCTCGGGCGAGCGCCTCGGCCGCATGAAGATCTGCGTCCGCTTGTCGGAGCAGCGCATCGGACCACAGCCTCGCGGAGAGCTTGATCGGCGGGAAGTAGCTCCCCAGGAGCTCTTCGACGTGCTGTTTGAGGTTGACGAAGGCGGCCTGACAGCGCGCGACATCCGCGGGTGTGGCGTTGAGCTCCGCCTCCGTCTGGCTGAGCCACCGGCGCAGGAGCTTCTCGATGTCTGCTGCCATGCGCTCAGCTCACGCGATCTGGACGAGCTTCGGGGAAGCACCCCAGATCGCGGGGAGCTCCAGCTCGTTGCGATCGAGCTGGGTTTTCTCCTCGGGGCTGAGCAGGATGACGACCGAGGGGTAGGGCACGTCCGGGGGACGAGCGTTGAAGCGGAAGGGCATGATGGCACCGACGTTGCCCACGGAGCCAGAGACCTCGAGCAGGCGAACCTCGCTGCCCGCCGGATCCTCGATCATCCAGATCTGCTGGATGTCCGGGTCGGCTCTCTTGTGGGCCAGGGCCAGGTCTTTCGCGACATCGACGACCGACTTCATGGCCTGGAAGGTAGCACGCGCACGCCCGCGGGGGCGGCAGCGCACATCCGTCGCCTCTCGGTCCTGCGCGCGACGAGGCGCGCGTAACCGGCCAGCGCCTTCCCGCCGCCTCTCGTCGCGCTGCCGCCTCGCGTCGCCGTCGCCCCCCACGAGCGATGAGCCCGGCGCGCCGTCCCGCCTGCACGACCCTGTGGATCTCTTCGCCGGCTCGGCGTACCAATCGCTTCCGAGCGCCCGCGCCATGACCACCCAGGATATCGTCCAGAAGCTCTGGAACCTCTGCCACGTCCTCCGCGACGACGGCATCACCTACCACCAGTACGTCACCGAGCTGACTTACCTGCTCTTTCTCAAGATGATGAAGGAGACCGAGCAGGAGAAGCTCTTGCCCAAGGGGTACCGCTGGGGCGACCTCGAGGCGAGGGACGGCGTCGAGCAGCTCACGTTCTACCGGGAGCTCCTGCTTCACCTCGGCACGCGGGGCTCTGGCCGGGTGCAGGCGATCTTCGCGAACGCGCAGACGATGCTTACGCAGCCGCGGAACCTGAAGAAGCTCGTCGACGCGATCGACGAGCTGGACTGGTACTCGGCGAAGACCGAGGGGCTCGGCGACCTGTACGAGGGGCTGCTCGAGAAGAACGCGGCCGAGAAGAAGTCGGGCGCCGGGCAGTACTTCACGCCGCGGCCGCTCATCGACGCGATGGTGCACGTGGTGAAGCCGGCGGCCGGCGAGCTTGTGCAGGATCCGGCCGCGGGGACGGCAGGGTTTCTGATCGCGGCGGACCGGTACATCAAGGAGCAGACGGACGGGCTGTTCCAGCTGAGCGAGGCCGAGCAGCGCTTCCAGAAGAAGAAGGCGTTCTACGGGGTCGAGCTGGTGCAGGACGCGCACCGGCTCGCGCTGATGAACCTGATGCTGCACGACATCGAGGCCGCGCTGGAGCTCGGGGACTCGCTCTCCAACCTGGGGGCCGGGCTCGCGAAGGCGGACGTGATCCTCACGAACCCGCCGTTCGGGACCAAGAAGGGCGGCGGGCTGCCGACGCGGGACGACTTCACGTACCCGACGTCGAACAAGCAGATCGCGTTCTTGCAGCATGTCTATCGCGGGCTGAAGCCGGGCGGGAGGGCGGCGGTGGTGCTGCCGGACAACGTGCTCTTCGAGGAGAACGTGGGGACGGAGGTGCGGCGCGACCTGATGAACAAGTGCGATCTGCACACGGTCCTGCGGCTGCCGACCGGGATCTTCTACGCGCAGGGGGTGAAGACGAACGTGCTGTTCTTCACGCGCGGGCAGACGGACACCGGGAACACCCGGGCGGTGTGGGTGTACGACATGCGGGCGAACATGCCGTCGTTCGGGAAGCGCACGCCGCTGACGCGCGAGCACTTCGCGGAGTTCGAGAAGGCGTACGGGAGCGATCCGTACGGGAAGAGCAAGCGGAAGGATCAGGGGGAAGAGGGGCGGTTCCGGAGGTTCACGCGGGAGGAGATCAAGGGGAGAGGGGATAACCTTGATATTGCGTGGCTGAAGGATGAGAGCGTGCACGGGGAGGGTGAGCTGCCGGAGCCGGAGGAGATCGCGGCGGAGATCATGGAGAAGCTGCGGGTGGCGATGCAAGAGATGGAAGGGTTGCAGGCGGCGCTGGGGGGGGAGGCGTGAGCGAGCTTCCGCCGGGGTGGGTATGGGCAGAGTTATCTCAACTCCTATCGGAGGAGCGACCCCTCTGTTACGGCGTTGTCCAGCCTGGGGACGACGGCGATGGTGAAATTCCGCTGGTGCGAGTTTGCGACCTGGAAAACGGGACCGTCCTTCTCGATCAGATGCGGACTATTACCAAGGATGTTGACAACACATACTCTCGCTCACGACTCCTGGGCGGAGAGATCCTCATCTCGCTTGTTGGCACAATTGGCCGCATTGCTGTGGCGCCGTCCGATCTACGCGGGGCAAATATCGCCCGAGCCCTTGCGCGTGCATCGATTCAGCCACCGCTTGAAGCAAAGTGGGTCGCGGCATGGTTATCCGGACCGGAGATGCAGCACAGACTCTTGATGGATGCGCGGGAAGTTGCCCAAAAGACTCTCAATCTCGGGCAGCTTCGTGTCGTGCCTGTCCCGGTTCCGCCAGTTGCTGAACAGCGCCGTATCGTCACCCAGATCGAAACTCTCACCACCAAGAGCCGCCGCGCGAAGGAGGCGCTTAACGCCATCCCCGCGCTCCTCGAGCGCTTCCGCAAGTCGGTGCTCGCGGCCGCCTTCCGCGGCGACCTCACCGCCGATTGGCGGGAGAAGAACCCCGACGTGGAGCCGGCCGAGGAGCTGCTGAAGCGCATCCGCACCGAGCGGCGGCGGCGATGGGAGGAGGCGGAGCTCGCCAAGATGCGGGCGAAGGGGAAGGTGCCGGGGGACGACCGGTGGAAGGAGCGGTACGAGGATCCCAATCCGGCGATCATCGACGATTTGCACGAGGAATGGTTCGCTGCTCGACATGAGCAGAGATGGGGAGTAACTCCACTTGAAGCTGCCTGTGACCCTACGCGGGGCATTCCTTACGGCATCGTCCTTACAGGAGATCCGGACGCTGCAGGCGTCCCAACCGTTCGCTGCGGAGACATCAAAAGCTTCAAGATTGATATTTCCGCACTGAAACGTGTAGCTCGTAAAGTCGCAGACGAGTTCGCTCGCACGCGCCTTGAAGGCGACGAGGTACTAATCGCCATACGCGGCACCGTCGGCGCGACAGCGGTAGCGACTGATACCATGAAGGGCATGAACATCAGTCGCGAAATTGCGATGATCCCCTTACTTCCAGGCATTGAACCGCGCTTTGTCATGTACCTGCTTGCGAGCCCAGGAGGGCAGGCGTTCCTGTCTAGGCACATCAAGGGAGTTGCTCAAGCAGGCATCAACCTATCGGACCTTCGCGCCTTCCCTTTGCCTTTACCTTCGCTCGACGAACAACGCGAGATTGTGAGCAAGATTGAGGCACTATTGCAGCGTATCGATACGTTAGCGCGAACGCTGGACGAAGCTTGTTTACGGCACTCCTCGCTAGATCGTGCCATCCTCGCCAAAGCCTTTCGCGGCGAGCTCGTCCCCCAGGACCCGAACGACGAACCTGCCTCCCTCCTCCTGGAACGCTTGCGCGTAGAGAGCGCGGAGAACGGGACGACCTCCAACGGCACCAACCGACGCCGTAAGGCCGCAACGCCAGAGCTCAGGGAGGCCGTTGCCAAAGCGACAAAGCTTGCCGCAAACCCACGGAACCGGGCTTCGAGATCTGCTCGGAGATAACAACGGGATGACATCGCGACCGCGGCGAATCCTCGCTTCCTGGCGGACGCGTGTGGGACGGCCACACGTCGCGGCTTACGCTTTCCGAATCGGCAGTTCCTAGCAGCCGCGACCACATCGCAGTCTACGTCACGCTTCGTTTACCTGCGCTCAGGTAGCCAGTCCTGGCGTCGACCTCTTCGGAAGACCAGCGACGTCCCTAGTCCCCGAACCCCGTCCCGTCAGACCCCTCCCATGTCAATCTCCCTCGATCCCGCCACTTACTGAGCAGACCTGGAATTGCAGCCAACGCCGTCTGGAGCGCCTGCATCGAGTCGTCGCCGCTGGCGTGCGTCCGCAGTGGCTCGTCCGTCCCCTGCTGTATCTCCAGGTCCACCCGCCAGACCTTCCCGGGCTCTGTATAGGGGCGGCCGAGCCAGACGAACAGGAAAAAACGCTCGTCCGAACCATGCGGGATGAAGGTCAGCTTCCGTTCCGCCCAGACGTTTTCCATGACTGCATGCTAACGTTGTTCAGCATGGCGTCAAGCGTGCGAGGCCAGCCGTACGCACCAGCGCTCGGCTCACCAGCAGAACGGCCCCTGCATACGTGCTTGCATGTGGCGTTGCACGAGATCGATGCGACCCAGCACCGTTCGCGGAGAGCTCTGTCTGGAATCAAGCGGCAGAACGCCTCGACTCTCTCGGTTCCGGCGTCGCACGCATCCTCGCATCTTCCGCGGGTTGCCGGCTGCGCAAAGACTGGCACAGAAACGAGATTCAGCATCGCAGCGGCAGCGATTGCCCGAGGGATCATCACGCACCTCCCACCTCCGCTGATTGCCATCTCTGGGCCGAGCGCTCGCGCGCAGCTTCTGCTCTTGAAGGGTCGACGAGCAACGGCGCCCAGGCGCATTCGCGAGCCGGCTCGGCCGCGCCTCTCCGTTCTCGCCGGACCGCGATGGCGGGCGGACATGGCGGAGAGACGTCGCCGCGCGCATGGACCGCAACATTCTCCAAGAACGCCCTGCGCTCCCGTCGTTAGGGTCCCCCACGTGGAGGCCACCCATCGTGCGCCCTCCTCCGGAGGAGACACCATGTACGATCACATCGGCGTGAAGGTGAAGGACATCGACGCGAGCGTGCGCTTCTACACCGCCGCGCTCGCGCCGCTCGGCCACGTGCTCTGCTCCCGCGACGAGGCTTCCGCGAGCTTCGGCCCCGAGGGCGCGCCGGCCCTCTATCTGCAAGCGGACGACGGTCCTCGGGGCCCTGGCGCGCACATCGCCCTGCGCGCCGCGGACCGTGCCGCGGTCGATCGGTTCTACCGAGACGGCCTCTCGGCCGGCGGGCGCGACAACGGCAAGCCCGGCGTGCGCGCGGATTACAGCCCGACGTACTACGCCGCTTTCCTGCACGACCCCGACGGCAACAACCTGGAAGCGGTTTGCCTGAAGCCGTAGTCGTTCTGCTCACGCACGGGGCGGCGCAGCCGCCGCGCCCCGGTCGCAGCGCTCATGGAGCAATCCCCGGAGGTCCCTCCTGCGCTTTTGCTCCGATCAAGACGCGCAGATTGTCCGCGTAGCGCGGATCGTCGCCCCCGCAGAAGGGCAAGCTTCCCATCGTGTCGTCCACGCTTTCGCCCACGACCGCACGATACGTCCCGCTCGCGTCGATGTCCCCCTCGTGACCGTCGAGGATCGACGCTCCCTGGACGTCGTCGACCCAGAAGCCCATCCGCGCTCTGCGGCGGGTCAAGCATTCGTCCTCGACCTCCACGGGGCATCCTTCCTCCGTGCCGGTCACCATCCAGATCGGCGAGAAATAGCCGTCGCCGGACGCTGGCGTCTCGTATCCAGCTCGGACGCCCCCCGCGAGCAGCGCGCCCGTGACCTCGGAGCCGGCGCGCACCGCGAACCATTGGTTCTCGCCGAACTCCGGGTCGGTCCGCGCCGCCCGCAGGAACACGGGACCGCTCGCGGGAATGGCGCCGGCAATGCGGGAATCGGCGATGGTGAGCGTCACGCTGTGCTCGCCGTCTCCGTCCGTGCAGAGAAGGTCGCGCGACGTCGGGGTGGCCGCCTCCACCTGGCAGGGCGCGGCGACGTTGTACAGAAAGTAGCCGTTCGTGTCGCCCGGCCAGCCCTCGATCGCGAGCTCGAAATCCGCCGAGAGCCCGGCCTGCCGGGCCTCGCAAGCGGACGTCGGCTCCGGGTTCGCCGGGTCGTCGCCGTCGTCCGGGATGACGGGTTGCGACGTCTCGACGGGACCACACGCGATCGCCATGCAGACGGGGACGAGCGACATGAATGCGAGAGCAGAAGAGATGCGCCTCATGCGGCAGCGTGCCCGCAACCCGTGTGCCAGTGCGGGCACGACAAGATCACGGCCTCTGGCGCGGATCACCCCCCGCGGCATGGCCCAAGCTGTGATGGGGTGAGACGGAATGTGCCATTCTCCTCGCGGCCGGACGACGGCATGGCTTGCCTTGGCCGAGCCGAGGATGCCCCGCGAGCTACGCCGGAGCGCGGCGGGCAGCGCACAAAGGCAAATCGGTCGCTCCTCGTGCCCGTAAAAATCACAGAGGAGCCAGCTGCTTCTCCCCGGCGCCGCCCCCGCGGGACGGCACGCGCTCGTGAAGCGCTCTCTCTGCTGGCCCGGCCGAGAGGACCCCGTCATGCCATCGATGATCCATGAGGCGCTGCTGCACCTCTTCCGCAACCGGCCGACGCTGGCGGCCGAGGTGCTGCGCGACACCCTGGGCGCGCCGGTGCCGCGGTTCACCGAGGCGCGCATCGAGCCGGCCGACCTGACCGAGATCGTCCCTGTGGAGCACCGCGCCGATCTCGTCGTGCTCCTGCTCGACGGCCGCCCCGTGCTCGCGATCGTCGTCGAAGCGCAGCTCGGTCGGGATCCTGACAAGGAATACGCCTGGCCCTCCTATCTCGTGGCCGTGCGTGCGCGCTACCGGTGCCGGGCCTGCTTGCTCGTCGCGACCACCGACGAGGCGATCGCGGCCTGGAGCGCCCAGCCGATCGACCTCGGCCCGCCCGACTGGGTGCTCAGGCCTTATGTGCTCGGCCCCAGCGCCGTCCCGGTCGTGACCGAGCCGGCCGACGCCCGAGCGAGGCCCGAGGTCGCGGTGCTGTCGGTCATGGCGCACGGGCAGAGCGCGGCCGGCCTGGCGATCGCGATGGCTGCCCTGGCGGCCGCCGCCGGGCTGGATCAGGAGCAGCAGGCCCTCTACCTCGATGTGGTGCTATCCTCTCTGAACGAAGCAGCGAGGCGAAGCCTGGAGGCGAAAATGAAGAGCGGTTACGAGTTCCAGAGCGATTTTGCGCGCAGCTACGTGGCCAAGGGGCGGTTGGAGGGCCAGCAGGAGGGGCGGCGAGAAGAGGCCGCGAGCGCCGTGCTGAAGGTGCTCGAAGCGCGCGGCCTGGAGATCCCTCTGGAAGTCCGCGAGCGCGTCCTCGCGAGCACCGACATGACCGAGCTCGATCGCTGGCTCCGCCGCGCCGTTCTCATCACCGACGCGAAAGCGCTCTTCGATTCCACCAGCTCCTGACGTCAAGAACGCCCCCTGCCGCCCCTCACGGGCCGCGCTCCGCGCTTGCGCGAGCCGGCCCCCCCGGTCGCCGCCGGGGGTTCCACATCGAGAGCGTCTCCCGTAAATAGACCCCGCTTGCGGACGCTGCGGCCCAGTCACGTCATCGCCGGGGCCATCGCCGCCGGGCTCTCGCTCCTCGCGGCGCCGTCGGCCGCCGGCGAGGTGCTGCCCGGCGGGGCGCGGCTGTCCTACGCGCGCGACCCCGCCGCCGCGGCGTGCCCCGACGAGGAGGGCTTCCGCGACGCCCTGGCCACGCGGCTCGGCGGCGTCGACCCGTTCTCGCCGGACGGCGCGTGGCGGGTGGAGGTGGCCCTCGCGCGCCGAGCGCACGCGTTCGAGGCGGCGATCGCGCTGTACGACGGCGGCCGTCGGCTGCGCGGGAAGCAAGAGCGCTCGGCCTCCGACTGCCGCGCCCTCGTCGACGACGTCACCCTCACGCTGAGCGTCGCCATGCGCTCGCACCTTGCGCCGAGCGCGCCCGACGCGGCGGCTTCGGCCGAGGCGCCCCCGCCCGGGCCGGCGCCGGCCGCTCCCGGGCCGCCGCCGGCCGCTCCCGCGCCGCGGCCGCATGCGTCGTCGCGAGGGCAGGCCGCTCCGTCGTCGCCTCCGGCGCCCGATCACGCCCCATCACCGGCGCGGCCGGCGCCGCCCCCCGCTCCCCCGCCGGCTCCGCCGCAGCTGCAGCTCGGCGCCGGCCCCGTGCTGGCCGCCGGCTTCGCCCCGGGCCTGTCCGTGGGCTTCGCCGGCTTCGTCGGGCTCCGCTGGCCCGACGCGTCGCTCCTGCTCGAGGCGCGCGGCGATCTCCCGGTCACCACCGCGCCACGGCCGGGCCTGACCGTCGACACGTCGTGGCTCGGTGGATCCCTCGTTCCCTGCCTGCACGGGACATGGTTCTTCGGCTGCGGCGTCATCACGGCCGGTCAGCACAGAAACTACCTGCGCGCCAAAGTGAGCTTCCCGAAAACGCACATCTACCTCGGGGTTGGGCTCCGGGCGGGCGCAGAGGTGCCCTTGTCTTCCCGCCTTGCGGCGCAGCTCGCCGCAGATCTGCTGGTGAATGCCCGGCGGCCGCGGCTCTGGCACGACGACGGCGAAGCGGCCTTCGCCGGCGCGGCCTCGGGCGCCGTCACGTTGCGCTTCGTCGCTTCGTTCTGAGCAGCGCCCCCGTTCACCGGGCGGACGCGGGTCGCAGGAACGCCACATCACGCGAAGCCTCGCGGTCGAGAGGCGCTCGACGGCAGCGGCGCTCCTCCCCTCCGCCGCTCGCGCCGCGCATCGCCGCCCCTCGTCAGGGCGGCGCTATCCGAGCTCGGGGTTCCACAGGCGCGGTGGTTCCGGCGGCTGCGGCTGCCGGTCCAGGCAACAGAACGTGACCGCCCCGCGCGGCGCGACGTCTCCGATCGGTTCCCCGCCGCCCGGCGCGCAGCTCCCCGGTTCGAGGTCGACGACGGCCGCCGACTTGCTCCCGAGCGCCGTGCCGGGGGCGATCGCGCCGCAGAAGGGCGCCTCGGACGTCACCAGCGCACCGACGACGAACACGGAACACGCCTCGTCGCTGAACGCCGAGGCGAGCACGCTGCACGCCCCTCCGCTCGGCTCGCCGCAGGTGCACGCCGTGCAGCCGCGCGAGTCCTCGGCGCCCTCGTAAACGACGCGCCGTGAAGGATACGTCGGCGGGCACTCGTGCTCCCCTTCGTGGTGCAGGATGCAAGTCAGGAAGCCCTCCGGCGGCGCCGCGTCGCCCTCCGGCGGCGCCGGGGAGCACCTCATCCCTGGACCGCCGCACGGAGCGGGCGGCGTGACGCCGGCGCACGCCCTGGCGAACGTGGCCCAGCGGAAGCTCCCCTGCGGCTCCCCGGGCTCCTCGCCGGGCTCCGCGACCACCGACGGCGCGCACGCGCCCGGGCGCACCCGCGGCGCCGGGATGTCGAGCGACTGCGTGCATGGCCCGCCGGCGCACGCCTGCCCGGCCGGGATCGCGTTCGCCGTCGTGCAGGTGCCGTCCCACGCCTCGGGGGCTGCGAACGGCGTCCGCTGCGCTCCGGGACCGGCCGGGCACGTCGAGGAGTCGACGGCGCTCCACGCCGCCGGCACCTCGCACGAGGCGTCCGGCGGATCGCAGGCGCAGGCCGCGCACCGGTACGGCTCCACCACGAGATCCGCGTGGAGCTCGAACCCCGGGACCGGTGCCGTCGCTGGGCAGTCCGGCGCGCTGTCCGGCGGGCCCATCCAGAGCAGCATCGGCTCGAACCACCCCGGCGGCTCCGCGGGCACGCACTGCCCCACGCAGAGGGACGACAGGCCGCCGCCGATGCCGTCCCCCCCGCCCTCCTCCTCGCCACCACCGGTCCCCGCTCCGCCTCCACCGGTCCCCGCGTCGTTGCAGTCGTCCGCGCCGTCACAGGCGTCCGCGGCAGGGCCGGCATCGCGGCAGGGCTTGTCGTCGATCATCGGCGGGATATCGTCGTCACAGCTGTACGTGTAGACGTCGTCGGTGCAGCCGCCGCCAGCGATCCCGGCCATGAGCAGGGCGGGGATCGCGCCGCCCACCACCACCATCAGCCATCGCCAATTCCGCGCATTCATCGAAGGATCTCCGGGTCCTGGCACAGCGCCGTAGACGGCGACGATACGGACCGCGCGCCGCTGGGCCGCTGCGCCGCTGCGCCGCTGCGCCGCTGCGCCGAGCGCGAGAAGACCACACCCGCAGCGCCCCGGGAAGCGTCCCCGGCGGCCTCGACCACCTTCTTACGTATCTGCCGTGTGCGCCCAGGACCGGCGCTCCCCATAGCGACGCATTACGAACAGGCGCACCAGATTTTCACAAATTCATCTCTCCGTCGCGAAGCGCAGCGCCTCTACATCACAACGAACCCGCTGCCGAGCGCCGGCCTCCCCTCCTGCGTGCCATCGGGCGCCCCTCCTTCTTTGTCCTCTGCCCCGCTGCGGTGGCGCCTCCGGTCAGGCTCTCACTCGCCACATCGCACAAAGACAAACGGGCCGCCCCCCGCACCCGTAAGTCATCCATCCATGAGCCCGCTCCTCCGCACCGCGGCTCGCGGCTACTCCGGGAGGCAGCAGAACGTCATCGCCTCGCGCGGGGCGATGCCTCCCGTCGCCTCCCCGCCGCCCGGCGCGCAGGTCCCCGGCGCGACGTCGACGACGCTGGCCGACTTGCTCCCGAGCGCCACCCCGCGCGGGACCGCGCCGCAGAAGGTCGCCTCGGACGACACCCGCGCGCTGACCACGACCTGCGAGCACCGGCCGTCGCTGTAGGCCGAGGCGAGGATGCTGCACGCCCCGCCGGTCGACTCGCCGCACGAGCACTCCGTGCAGGCGCGCGTGTCCTCCGCGCCCTGGTAGAAGACGTGGCGCTCGGAATAGGGCGAGAACGACGGGCACTCGTCGACCACGTTGTGATGGATGATGCACGTCGAGAAGCCGGCCGGCGGCGCAGCATTGCCCGCCGGCGGCGCCGGGGCGCACACCGCCCCGGGATCCGCGCACCGCCCGATCGCCACGCCGACGCACGCCCTGGCGTACGTCCCCCAGCGGACGGCGGGCGGCGCCGGCGGCGGCTCGGCGCGCCGCGGAGCGCAGGCCCCCGGCACCACGCGCGGCGCCCGGATCTCGAGCGACTGCGCGCACGGCCCCCCGCCGCAGGCCTCCCCGGCCGGGATCGCGCCCGCCGCGGTGCACGCGCCGTCCCAGCCCTCGGGCGCCGTGAAGGACGTCCGCTCCGCGCCGGCGGTGGCGCCGCACGCCCGCGTGTCGTACGCGGCCCACGCCTCGGGCAGCTCGCACGCGTCGTCCGCCGGATCGCACGCGCACGCCGCGCACCGGTGCGGCTCGACAACGAGATCCCCGTGGCCCTCGTAGCCGAAGACCGGCGCCTGGGGCGGGCACTCCGGCGGCGCGTCGCCCGGCGACCCGAACCAGAGCAGCAGCGGCTCGAACCACCCGAGCGGCCTGCCGGGCACGCACTGTCCGGAGCAGGCGCGCGCGCCGGCGCCGCCCTCGTCATCCCCCGGATCCTCCGGCGTGCCAGGCTGCTCCTGCGGGTCGGGCTCGCCGGGCGCGCCTGCATCTTCGCAGCCCTCCGCGCCGGGGCCGGCCTCCTCGCAGCGCTCCGCCCGGTACCTGTCGATGACGGCGCTGCACAGCTCTTGCTCGGGCGTGTTCGGGTCGTCGCAGATGACGATGAGGCGCTGGGTGCAGCCGCCGGCCCCCACGCCGGCGGCCATCAGCGCCGCCGCCAGGCTCCCCATCAGCACGTTCGCTCGCACAGCACGCCGTTCCATCGAAGCACCTCGCCACATCGAGCCCTCACCGGCCACGGAGCCTGCACACCGGCCCGGCGCGACCGCCGCTCCGGCGGCGAGACGACCAGGCCCCGAACGCGCCGGGAAGAGGCGGTGCGCCCGCGGCTCGCGCTGGGTCAACACCACGCATCCGCCATGGGGTCAACACCGCGCATCCGCGATGAGGTGCGATCCTCCCTGCACGAGGCAGCGAGGCGCGCCGCCGAGCGCGCTTCCGACCCCCGCGCCACTTTTCTTCCCCCCGGCGTACGAATTCGCCACGACGCGCGCCCCGTCGCCGGAATTTGTGGTGATGAGCGACCCGCGCTCCCGCGCCACGCCCCCGCCGACCCTGCCCCCCGCAGCCGTCCCAGCGCCCCCCGGGGCCGTTCCTGCGCCGTCCCCTCCTGCTCCGGAGGCCGAGCCCGTGCGGCCGTCGTTCGACGAGGTCTATCGCTCCTCGCACGCTTATGTGCTGCGGGTGCTCTGGCGGCTGGGGGTCGCGTCGCGCGACCTCGAGGACGTCGCCCACGAGGTCTTCCTGGTCGTCCACCGGCGCCTTCCAGACTACCAGCCCGGCGGCTCCATGAACGCGTGGCTCTCGGCGATCGCCTCCTGGATCGCGCTGCGGCATCGCCAGCTCGCCAGGAACGCTCGAGAGCTGCTCTCCGAGGACGACCAGGCCGTGGACGTCGCGGATCCCGGGCTCGACGTGGAGCAGCTGCACGCGCAGGCGGAGACGGGACGGCTGGTCCGCCAGCTCATCCAGCACATCGAGGAACGCCGGCGTCCCATCTTCATCCTGCACGATCTCGACGGCGTGTCGATGCGCGATATCGCGCAGGCGTTCCACATCTCCCAGAACACCGCGTGGGACCGGCTGCGGCGTGCCCGCGACGAGTTCGAGGCGGCCGCGAGGCGGCTCGACGCCCGCGACCGCCACGCGCTCGGGCTGCGCGGCTCGCGCATGACCCTGGTGCCAGGCGTCCTCTCGCCCGCGCCGCTGCTGCTCGATGGGGGCGCCCGCGGGCTCGATGCGGCCGCCGAGGCGCTCGCGGCGCCGCTCTGGGCCCGGCTTCAGGCGTCCCTCGCCGCCGGCGGCGGCGCTCGCGGTGCGCCGTGCGATCCGCTGCGCGCGCCGCCCCCAGGCTCCCCGGGCGGCGCGGCGCTCGTGGCCATGATCGCGCGGCCGCAGCTCGCCACGGCGGCCGCGACGCTCTCGCGCGCGAAGCTCGCCGCCGCGGGAGCCGCGCTGTTCCTGAGCGGCGCGGCCGCCAGCGCCGGAGCGATCCATGCGCTCGGTCCGGATCCGCCCCGGGCCGCGATCGAGATCCGGCGCGACGAGATCGCCGGCAGGCCGCCCGCGGCGGCCGGCGCGACCCCGCCCGGAGGCCCGCCTGCCGCGCCAGCCGCGGCCGCGCCGGCGACCGCCGTTCCGGCGCCGGCCACCGTCGTTCCGGCGCCGGCCACCGCCGTTCCGGCATCAGGGCTTGCCGCGCGCAGCGCCGCGCAAAGGGCCGCGCCCGGCGCCGCGCAGGGAGCCGCCACCCAGGGCGGCGGCGCGGACATCGGCCTGCTCGGCCGCGCGGATGCCGCGCTCGGCGCCGGGCGAGCGATGGAGGCGCTCGAGCTCCTGGAGCGGCACGCGCGGAGATACCCGCGCGGCTCGAGCACCGAGCAGCGCGAGGCCCTGGCCGTTCGCGTCCTGGTCGTGGCTGGACGGCGCGACGAGGCCGCCGCGCGGGCCGAGCGCTTCCGTGCCGCATTCCCGGACAGCTTGTTCCTGCCCTCGATCGACGCCGCGCTGCAGCCGCCGCCGAGATAGCCAGTCCCCGATCGCCGGGCGATGCGGCGAGGCGCGCCTCGCTCTCCCGACCCCCACCTCGCGCCGCCGATGGCGCGCATCGGTCCTCCGATGGCGCACGTCGGTTTTTTGCTGTCCCCCATCGCCCTCTCGATCCCTCGCGTCGGTTTTCTGCTGCCGCACCTCGGTTTTTCGATGATCTACATCGGTTTTTCGATGATCCACGTCGATTCGTCGATGTGCTCCCCTTGACAGGCGCTCCGGCGATGCGCTCCTCGGGACATCGATACGGCGGCGTTCCGCCACATTGGTTGTTTTTTTCACCGCTCCACATCCATCGCATCAGGAGGTTTATCCCCGTGCCCACTCCGACCCGCATCGACACGGCAGAGCTCGAGCTCGCCACCGCCAAGGCCCGCAAGAAGATCGACGAAGCCTTCGCGCTCCTCGCTCCTTATCTCGTCGTGCTGAACGAAGCTGAGCGCGCCGCCATCCCGCGGGCGAGAGAGGGCTTCGAGCAGGCGACGCGGTCGCTCTGCCGCGCGATGGCCGAGCATACGGCGGTGGCCACCGCCGCCGGCTTCTCTTCCGACGCGGTCCTCGAGGACCTGAACAACCTCGACGTGATCAGGCCGCTCTTCGAGCGCGTCGAGGAGCTCTGGCAACGGCTCGCCGACAGCCGTCTCGCCTGGTCGGCCGAGGCGTGGAGCCCCTCGCTCGTCGCCTACGGCGTCGCCAAGGCCGCGTCGGAGGTGAACCCCGCGCTCCGCACCGTGACCGCCCCGCTCGCGAAGATCTTCGCGACGCGCCGCGCGCGCGGCGGGGAAGAGCCGCCGCCGCAGCCGGTCCAGTCGCCCGAGCCGCCGCCCGGCGCGTGACCGCCGTCGCCCTCGCGGGTGACGCTCCGCTCTAGCGCTGACGCAACCCTGCAGCGCCGACCAATCTCCTCCCACAGCGCGCCGGCCAATCGAGCTCCGCGCCGGATCGACAGCCATGCCAGCTTTCGGCGGGCTTCCGTCGGCCCTACAAATCGGCCCGGGGAGGCTCGACCATGACCAAGAAGGCATCGCGCGAACCGCGCGTCGATCTGAACACGGCGACGGAAGAAGAGCTCACCGCGATCGAGGGCGTCGACGGCGAGCGGGCTCGGCTCCTCATCGAGCACCGGAGCGAGCGCGGCCCCTTCCGGAGCTGGGAGGATGTGCACCAGGTGCCCGGCATCGACGGCGTGATGCTCGGCAAGCTCCAGCGCAGCGGCTCGCTGGGCGGCGCGGCCGAGGCCTCGGGGTCGGGCGCGGGCGCCGGAGGAGCGGCCGAGGCGGCGCCGGGGTCGGCGACGAAGCGGCGCTCCTCCGAAGGCGGCGACATCGGCGATGCGACGGCCCTGGAGCAGATCATGGGGCTCATCCTGCTCGACAGGGCGGCTGCCGAGGCGTACCGCGTGGCGATCGGCGCGTGCAAGACGCCGGAGATCAAGAAGCAGCTCGAGGGGTTCCGGGCGGATCACGAGCGGCACGAGCGCGAGCTCCTGGACGCGCTCGGCGCCTCGCCTCCGGACGAGGCCGATGAGCGCGGCCAGTGCATTCGCCGCTACACCGAGCTATCGGCGCGCGAGGACCGGACGGCGCTCGTCGCCATGCGCGGCAACGAGGAGCTCACGAACGACGCCTATGCCTCGGCGCTGGCGAGCGATCTGCCGGAGGAGGTCCGGCGGATGGTGGAGGCGAACTGGCAGGACGAGCGGCGCCACATCCGCTGGATCAACGAGGAGATCCGGACGCGCGGCTGGGAGCTCCCGGAGGTGCCGTCGACGCTGGCCGAGGCCGCCTGAGCGGGGTAAGCTCGCGGGAGCTCGGCTGAGCTTGCGCGGGGATGGCCTCTCGAACCAAGGGAACGCGCGGCGGTGCTCCTCCTCCGGGTGGCGTCGTCGACGAGGAGGAGGAGGTCGACGCCCTTTACAAGAAGCCGCTCGCCGACTTCACGCGCGCCCGCGACGAGCTCGCGAAGCGGCTGCGGCAAGCGGGGGACAAGGGCGCGTCGGATCGCGTGAAGGCGCTGCGGCGGCCGACCGCGGCGGCCTGGACCTTGAACCAGCTCGCGCGCCGCTATCCGCAAAGGATGGAGGCCCTGCTCGACGCGGGCGAGCGGCTGCGCGAGGCCCAGCGGGGGGCGCTCGGGCCGGGCGGCGCGCAGGGGCTGAAGGACGCGGGCCAGAAGCACCGCGCGGTCGTGAACGAGCTCCTGCGGGCGGCGCCGGCGCTCTTCGCGGAGGGGGGCTATCGGGAGAAGGGCAATCCGATGGACCGCTTGCGGGATTCGCTGCTGGCGACCCCCACCGCGAGCCCGTCGGATCTGGAGCTGCTCGCGCGGGGGCGGCTGTCGGGAGAGCTCGAGCCAGGGGATCTCTCGGACATGCTCGGGCTGCTGCGAGGGCGGCCCTCCGAGAGGCCCGCCGAAGCCGGGGCGGGGCGCCGGAGCAAGGGGGCGAAGGCAGAAACACCGGCGCGACGCCGGGGGCGCGCGGAGAAGGAGGCGCCGGAGCGGCAGAAGAGGGCGGGAGAGGAGCGCGAGAAGCAGCGCGCCGCGAAGGAGCGCGAGCAAAAGGCGCGGCGCGCGGCCGACGAGCGCGAGAAAAAGGCGAAGCTCGCCGCCGAGCGGCGAGAGCGGAAGGAGCGGCTCGCGGCAGAGCAGCGCCAGCAGAAGGCGCAGCTCGCGGCGGCAGAGAAGGAACGGGATCAGGCGAGCCGCGAGGCATCGCGGGCTGCCAAGGAGGCAGATCGCCTCACGAAAGAGGCGGCCAGGATGAGCCGCGCCGCGGAGAAGGCCGAGGAGGCCGCGCGGGCCGCGAGGAAGCGCGCCGACGAAGCGGAGCGAAGCGCGGCGGAGGCGCAGCAGAAGGCGGCCGAGGGCGCGAGCCGCCTCGAAGCGGCCGAGGACAGGCTCGATCGGCTCGGGCGATGACGCGCCATCAGGACGCTGATGAGGACACGCTGCCCTGAGATCCGGATTCGGCACCAACGGACCGGGACGGCTATCCGCACGAACAGCGCACGTTCTGCAGAGCAGCAGAATTTAACGCAAAGGCGCAAAGGCGCAAAGGCGCAAAACGACGGAGAGGGGGATGAACGAGAATGAGATAGCCAAGATCGTCGTCGATGCGGCGATCGAGGTGCATCGCGGCCTTGGAGGTCCGGGGCTGCTCGAAGCCGTCTACGAAGAGGCGCTTGCCTTCGAGCTCGAGTCGCGAGGGCTGAGCGTGGTGCGCCAGAAGGCGGTGCCGCTCGTGTACAAGGGCAAGCGCCTTGCGTCCGACTTGCGCCTCGATCTGCTCGTTGGCGAGCGAGTCATCGTCGAGTGCAAGGCAACGGTCGCGTACAACGGAATATTCGAAGCGCAGGCTCTCACTTACCTGCGGCTGTCGAATCTCAAGCTCGCGATCGTCATCAACTTTGGCGAGGTGAGAGTGAGGCAGGGTATCCATCGCGTGGTCAACGGATTGCAGGAATGACCTCCTACCTCTCTCTTGCCTTTTTGCGCCTTTGCGCCTTTGCGCCTTTGCGTTTAATTCCCGCTCGCCGCGACGACCGACGGGCTCCGCCGCCGTTCAACGACCAAGGTGCTGGACTAGACGACCCAACCAGCGGATGCCCCCGACGCCTTGGTGCCCTGACGGTTCGGCCCCTTCTCGTCCCAGCGCCACTCCCGGGCGCCGCGCTACCGCTTCTTTCGCGGCTTCGGTGGGGCGGTCGGCTTGATATCGATGGTCGTGGCCCCCTGACACGGCACCTGCGCCGTCACGCCCGCGCTGAGCCACTCGGGGAACTTCGTCTTGCCGGGCTTCCCCACGCGCACGAAGAAACGACCGCAGCGGATGACCAGCGGCTCGTTGACGTCCCCCGCGTACTTGCCGGTCACGTAGACGCCCCCCGGATCGGGGAACCCCACCGTGAGCACGCCCTGCCCCTTGGGCAGGGTGGCGGGGTTGACCCCATTCCGCCCCTGGCCGGCGGCCTCCTTCGCCGCGGCCTCCTTCGCCGCAGCCTCCTTCGCCGCAGCGGCCTCCTTCGCCGCCGCCTGCTTCGCCGCAGCGGCCTCCCTCGCCGCCTCCTTCGCCGCCGCGGCCTCTTGCGCCGCCAGCTCCTTCGCCGAAGGCGCCTTCGCGCCCGGCGCCCGCTTCGCGGAGGTCGCAGCGCTCGGCGCCGGCGCCGCCGTGGCCGTGACCACGGGCTCGGCGGGCGGCGCCGCCTGCTCGACCGGCGCGGCGGCGATCGGCGCGGGCCGCTCCCGGCGCGCGACGTAGATCCACATCGCCGCCACCACCGTCGCCGTGACCGCCGAGACCGCGATCGTCCCGACCGGCGACAGCGAGCGCGGCGCCTGCCAGCCCAGCGTGGGCGAACGCTGGCGCCGCATCGACCCGCCCGGCGGCGACGACTCCGCCGAGGGGCCGCGCAGGCCCGCCGCGCTCGGGTACGGCACCCCCCCGGGCGGCGTCCCGCCCGCCGTGCGGTCCACGGGCACCGTCACCCCGGGCGGCGTCAGGCCCGTCGTGCCCATCGGCACCGTCACCCCCGACGGCGTCACCGGCGAGTTGGACGGCGGCTTCGGCGGCGGCGGCGCGAAGAACGCCGGCGTGAGATCCGCCGGAAGCGCCGGCGGCGGACCGAAGCGGATCGCCTCCGGGATCGCCGAGATCGACGTCCCGAAGCGGACCGACGGCGCGCCCGTGCCCGGGATCGTCGCGTCGTCCTCCTCGAACACCGGCTCCAGCTCGGGCAGCGTCGCCGGCCCGCCCCCCGCCAGCACCTCCTCGGCCGCCGCCGCGTCGCGCTCCGCCGCGCGCTTCGACGCCTCGTACAGCCGGCCGAACGTCTCGCGATCCGGCAGCGCGGGCTTCCGCCCCTCGGCGCCCTTCACCCCGAGCGCGGCCGGCAGCGCCGCCGCGACCGGCGTCGGCGGCGCTTGAGTTGCCGGCGCCGCCGGCACCGGGATCGTGATCGGCTCGGGCCCAGGCGCGCGCGCCGGCAGCTTGCCGTCCGGGCGCGCGGCCGCGGCCAGCGCCTCGGACGGCGCCGGCGCGGGCGGCGTCGTCCCCGCCCGCGCGCCGGGCCGGAGCCTCGCGGCGCCGCCCTCCCTCGCCGCCTGATCCTTCGCGAAGAGATCCTTCGCGAGCCGCTTCGCCGCGTCGGCCGCGGGCCGCGCCGTCTGCCCGCCCTTGCCCTTCACCGGGATCGTCGGCCGCCGGTCCTCCTCGGGATCCGCGTCCTCGATCTCGATCGTCGCGTGCGCCGACTGCACGCGCGTCACGAGCTCCGCCTTCCCCTTCTCCGGGCGGGCGACCTTCGCGAGCGTCTGCTCGATCTCCTGGGTGGTGGTCTTCCGATCGTCCGGCGACAGCGCCAGGGCCGTGTCGAGCAGCGCCACGACCGGGCGCGGGATCTCGGGGCGGATCGACGCGATCCCAGCCGGCTTGGTGCCGTCGGCGGGCGGCCGCCGCCCCGAGAGCAGCGACCAGAGCAGGAGCCCCACGCCGTAGATATCGGCCTTGACCGTGACCCGCTCGGCGCGCACCTGCTCGGGCGCCATGTAGCCCGGCGCCCCCTTCACCACGCCCGCGATGGTGTCCGGCGTGCGCCCGAGGATCTTGCCGATGCCGAAGCCGGTCAGGCGCACCTGCCCGTCCCACCCGATCACGATGTTCTCCGGGTGGAGGTTCCGGTGAATCACCGGCGCGGGGCCGCCGTGCTCGTCGGTCAGCCCGTGCGCGTGCGCGAGCGCGCCGGCGATGCAGTGGACCAGGTAGTAGACCGCCGCGTCGGCGAGCTTCTGCTGCCGCGTCGCGAGGTGCTGGAGCAGCCGATTGAGGTTCACGCCCTCGACGTGCTCGAGCACGAGCACGAGCCGGCCGGCGTGCTCGAAGAAGTCGAACATCCGCACGATGGCCGGGTGGTTCATCGACGCGCAGATCGACGCCTCGCGCGCGAGCTCGTCGGCGAAGCGCGGATCGCCCTCGGCCGTATTCGGGACGAGCTTCAGCACGCAGACGCGGCGAAACCCGAGCGGGCCGTCCAGCCGCCCGAGATAGACGCTGGTGGGCCCAGAACCGGCCAGGCGCCGGAGGATCTTGTAGGCCCCAATCGTCTCGGGAGCGGGCTCCGTCGGAAACATCCGGGGCCGATCATACCCAAGCGCGGCGAAGCCCCCAAGCCAACGACCAACACGGATCGATTCGCGGCGCCGAGAGGCGTCTCCGGGCGCCTCGGTAAGGCGCCCTGCTCCACGCGCCCTGTACGGCGCGTCGCTCTCCCGCTCGCGGGAGAGCGGTACAGCTGATCAGCAGAAACCCGAACAGCTGTGACGGATTACGGCGCACGCTCCGCCGCGCGATCCCCCACGCAGCGCCCGCGCGCGACGCGGGGAGAACCCGCGAGGGCCCGCGCCCGCGCGGCGTGTGTGGAGAACCCGCGCCCGCGCGGCCGGCGGGCGGTCGCGCTCGCGCGGCCGCGCCTTCCGGTCTTCGAGCGGCGCTGGGCCTGGGTTATAAGCCGCCACGATGAAGCCCCGCGCCTCTCACCGGCTGCTCGCCGTCGTCCTCCTCGCCCTCGCCGGCTGCGAGGCTGCCGTCCCGCCGCCGCCGCCCGCGCCGCCCCCGCCCCCATCGCCGAGCGCCGCCGCCTCGGCGCCCGCGCCGGCCGCGCCGGCCCCTCCGGCCGCGCCGGCGTCGCGGTTCCCCGCCGGGTGGCCTTACCCCGAGGGCGCGCCGCCGGTGCGGGGGCCCTCGATGGTCTCCAGCGACGCCGCGCTCGCCACGAGGGTGGGCGCCGACGTCCTCTCCTCGGGCGGCAACGCCGTCGACGCGGCGGTCGCGACGGCGTTCGCGCTCGCCGTTGTGCACCCGACGGCGGGCAACCTCGGCGGCGGCGGGTTCCTCGTCGCGCGCGTCGGCGACAAGGAGCACGCGCTCGACTTCCGCGAGACCGCGCCGGCCAAGGCGACCCACGACATGTACAAGGGCAAGGACGGCAAGCCCACCGAGAGCTCCCGCGTCGGCCACCTCGCGGCCGGCGTGCCCGGCAGCGTCGCCGGGCTCTGGGAGGCGTACGACAAGCTCGGCTCCAAGAAGAAGACCTGGGCCGAGCTCATCGCGCCGGCGATCCGGCTCGCGAAGGAGGGCTTCCCCGTCGACGAGAACTTCGCGACCACGGTCAAGTCGGCCTCGAGCAAGCTCGCGCGCTTCCCGGCCTCGGTCGCGCTGTTCCTGCCCGGCGGCGCGCCCATCCAGGTCGGCGCGACCTGGAGGTCGCCCGAGCTCGCGGCGACGCTCGAGCGCATCGCCGAGAAGGGGCCCGCGGGCTTCTACGAGGGCAAGACCGCCGAGCTCGTCGTCGCCGAGATGCGGCGCGGCAAGGGCATCATCTCGGCCGCGGACCTCAAGGGCTACAAGGCGAAGTGGCGCGAGCCGATCGTGTTCGAGTACCGCGGGCGCCGCGTCGCCTCCATGCCGCTCCCCTCGTCGGGCGGCCTCGCCCTGGCGATGATCGCGCACCAGCTCGAGGGGCTCGACGTCGCGAAGCTCGGCTGGCACTCGCCGTCGCACGTGCACGTGGTCGCCGAGGCGATGCGCCGCGTCTTCCTCGCGCGCAACGAGATCCTCGGGGATCCCGACTTCGTGAAGAACCCGGTGGAGGAGCTGCTCTCGGTCGCGTGGGCCGACAAGCAGCGCGCCACGATCGCGCCGGACCGCGCGACCCCGACCGACGAGCTGACCCGCGGCGCGGGCGTCAAGGACTCGGGCGGCCGCGGCCCGCACACGACGCACTTCTCGGTGGTCGACGCGCAGGGCAACGCCGTCGCGCTGACCACGACGCTGAACGGCTGGTACGGCTCGGGGGTGACGGTGACCGGCGCGGGCTTCGTGCTGAACAACGAGATGGACGACTTCGCCACCGTGCCCGGCACCGCGAACCAGTTCGGCCTCGTGCAGGGGGAGGCCAACGCCGTCGCGCCCGGCAAGCGCATGCTCTCGTCGATGTCGCCGACGATCGTGACGGGGAAGGACGGGCGCGTGGAGCTCGTGCTCGGCGCCGCGGGCGGCCCGACGATCCTCACGGCGGTCTTCCAGATCCTCTCGAACGTGGTCGATTTCGGCTTCGACGTGACCACCGCGGTCAACGCGCCGCGCTTCCACCACCAGGACTACCCCGACAAGCTGTTCATCGAGAAGGGCGGCTTCCCCGACGAGCTGCGGAGCGCGCTCGGCGCGATGGGCCACGCCTTCGACGAGCGCGGGCACATCGCCGACGCGCCCGCGATCGGCCGCGAGGGCGCGGCGTTCGCGGGCGCGCGGGAGCCGCGGCGGCCGGGCTCCGAGGCGGCGGCGGGGAAGTAGCCGGCGATGTCGGCCGACGTCGCCCCGCCGATCCGGCGCTCGCCGATCGTGCCGCTCTCGCGGGCGGACGCCTTCGACCTGTTCGTCCGGCGGATCGCCGACGGGTGGCCGCTCGCCACGCGCTCGGTGGGCCGGCCCGGCGGGTGCGGCGCCTGAGCGGGCCCGCATCGCCGTCCCGCTCTCCCCACATGGGCTCACGCGATACCCACCTTTCCCACCACGAGCTCAGCCCCCGGCCCGCACCCGCGACGTCGCCGCCGTGACCGCGCGTGGATCGCGCCGCGCCTCGCCCGATTGCACACGAGCCGATTGCGCTCCAACCAATGACCTGTCGACATGCGGACTCGCCGCGGATATCAGGAGCTCCCCTAAGGGGTTCCGTCCATCCTGGTGTTCCATGGCGTTTCCTGCGCGCGGGCCCAAAGCATCGTGGCTCTCGCGGGGAGAAGCCGTCATCGCGTGATGTACACGACCATCGAGCGCGCCTGCGCCGCGGGGGCCGTGAGCGCTCGCACGGCGACGAGAGGCCGGCGTCGCATTCGCTCCGGCGCTCCAACGGGCTCGCGCGCCGAAGCCGTGACGCGCGGCGTCTCGGCCGCGGAGCCCCGCGTGAGAGCGCACGATCCGTGCGGTGGAGAAGCGGCGGTTCGACCTTGACACAAGCCGCTCGTTTCGATTGCTTACGGTGATGCGCCCCGCCGAGCACGTCCGTTCTTCCGACGGTTCGCGCGGTGCGCGCGCGCTTCCAGCGACGCAGCCGATCTCCGCGCCCCCGAGGACTGCCGTCTTTCCGGGGCCCTCTCGACACAGACCGAACGCCGCGCCGGATCGATAGCCTTATCATTCCAGGGGGTAGCAGTCATGGTGGAACTACCGAATCACGAGCTGCTCGACACGCTGCACGACGGAGCTCGCAGCAGCGTCTACCTCGGCCGGAAGAAGAGCACGGGCAAGATGTGCGTCATCAAGGTCGCGCGCAAGGGCGTCAATGGCACCCGCAACGTCGCGATCCTGAAGCGCCAGTACGAGATCACGCGGAACCTCGACCTGGATGGCGTCGTCAAGGTCTACGACCTCGAGGTCCGCCTCGATTACGCCGCGCTCATCATGGAGTACTTCGCGGGCCGCTCGCTGCGCGCGATCATCGACGAGGGCATCGATGAGGGAATCGACGAGAGGGGCAATGGCCGGGGCATCGGGCTCGCGCAGTCGGTCCGGATAGCGCTGCAGCTCGCGGACACGCTCGGCGCCATCCACGAGCGGAACATCATCCACAAGGACATCAAGCCCAGCAACATCATCGTCGACAGCGACGTGGGCACGTCGAAGCTCACGGACTTCTCCATCGCCTCGCTCCTGCCGGGGGAGCGCGCGGCGGTGTACGACCCCTGGTCGGCCGGCGAGGGCACGCTCCAGTACATCTCGCCCGAGCAGACCGGCCGGATGAACCGCTCGATCGACTTCCGCTCGGACTATTACTCGCTCGGCGTCACGCTCTACGAGCTCACGACGCGGCGGCTCCCCTTCGAGACGACGGATCCGCTGGAGCTCGTGCACCACCACATCGCGAAGACGCCGGTCGCGCCGCACCTCCTCCGGCCGGAGATCCCGGAGGCGCTCTCCAGGGTCATCATGAAGCTCCTGTCGAAGACGGCGGAGGAGCGGTATCAGAGCATCTTCGGCCTCAAGGCGGATCTCAAGGCCTGCCTCGACATGCTGGAGCACGGCGCGCCAGCGCTGGATTTCGTGCCGGGGAGGAAGGACAAGCCCACCAGGCTCCAGATATCGCAGCGGCTCTACGGCCGGCAGGAGGAGGTGGGCGCGCTCCTCTCGGCGTTCAGGAGCATCAGCGGCGCGGGGGGCCCGTCGGAGCTCGTCCTCGTCGCCGGCTACTCCGGCGTCGGCAAGTCGGCGGTGGTGAGCGAGATCCACAAGCCGATCGCGAAGCAGGGGGGTTATTTCGCCGCCGGCAAGTTCGACCAGTTCACGCGCAACGTCCCGTACGCCGCCGTCATCGCCGCGCTGCGGGAGATCGTCCGGCAGATCCTCACCGAGAGCAAGGAGGAGCTCGCCGACTGGAAGGCGCGGATCCTCGCGGCGGTGGCCCCGAACGGCCGCGTCATCGCCGAGGTGATCCCGGAGATCGAGCTCATCCTCGGCGAGCAGCCGCCCGTGCCGGCCCTCGGCTCGATGGAGACGCGGAACCGGTTCAACCTGACGTTCCGGAGCTTCATCGGCGCGATCGCGCTGAAGACGCGGGCGCTCGTGCTGTTCCTCGACGACCTCCAGTGGGCCGACACGGGCTCGCTCAACCTCATCAGCGTCCTCCTGGAGGACGCCGACATCCGCCACCTGCTCCTGCTCGGGTCGTACCGGGACAACGAGGTGGACGACGCGCACCCGCTCCGGGTGATGCTGAGCGCGCTGCCGCGCAGCGGGGCGCGCGTGCGCACGATCGCGCTGAGGCCGCTCGCGCCCGAGCACGTGAATCAGCTCGTGTCCGACACGCTCGACGCGCCTGCCGAGGAGTGCCGTCCGCTCTCGGACATCATCTTCGCGAAGACGCACGGCAACCCGTTCTTCACCATCCAGTACCTCGAGAGCGTCTGCCGCGAGGGTCACCTGCGCTTCAGCTCGGAGACGGGCGCCTGGACGTGGAACATCGCCGACATCGAGCGGATGGACGTCGCGGACAACGTCGTCGACCTCATGGTCCGGCGGATCCAGGGGCTCCGCGCGGCGACGCAGCGGGTCCTGAAGCTCGCCGCGTGCATCGGCAACCAGTTCGATCTGAGGATCCTCGCCCTCCTCCACCACAAGGACGTGCGCGCCACCGACGAGGATCTCTGGGACGCGCTCGACGCGGGGCTCGTCATGCCCGTCGACGGCGACTACAAGATCGCGCGCTTCCTCGACGACGACGAGGAGGGCCCGGTCACGTTCAAGTTCCTGCACGACCGCGTGCAGCAGGCGGCCTACAAGCTGCTCACGCAGATCGAGCAGGAGAGGACGCACCTGGAGCTCGGGCGGCTCCTCATCAGCGAGACGCCGATCGAGTCGATCGAGGAGCGGATCTACGACATCGTGATGCACCTCAACGTGGGGGCGGAGCTGATCGTGGACCGGCGAGAGCGCTACGAGGCGGCGCTGCTCAACCTGAGGGCCGGCCAGAAGGCGAGGCGCTCCACCGCGTACGGCCCCGGGGTGCAGTGCCTCCGCGCGGCGGCGGACTTCCTGCCGGAGGACGCGTGGGAGGCGAACCACGATCTGGCGCTCGCCATCTACACGGATCTGGTCGAGCTGGAGTACCTGGCGATCGACTTCGGGCGCGCCGAGGCGTGCGCGAAGGTCGCCGTGGACCACGCCAGGGACGTGCTGGAGAAGATCCGGATCTACGAGCTGCGCATCCAGTTCTGTCTATCGCAGAACCGGATGAACGAGGCCATCGAGCTGGCGCTGAGCGTGCTCGCCCTGCTCGACGTCCCGCTGCGCAGCGCGCCGCCGCCGGACGTGGACACGGCCAGCCTGGCGAAGCTCCCCTCGATGACGAACGAGCGCATGCGTGCGGCGATCCGCATCATGTGCACGGCGACCCCCGCCGTGTACCTCGCGCAGCCGGCCCTGGTCCCGCAGTTCGCGTTCACGATGGTGGACATCTGCATACGGCACGGCAACTCGCCGCTCGCCGCGTTCGCGTATCTGATCTACGGCGTCGTCCAGTGCTTCATGAACGAGACCGATCGGGCCTTCGCCCTCGGCGGCCTGGCCATCGATCTCACCCGTCGGTTCGGCGCGGTCGATCTGGAATCCAAGATCCACGCCACCGTGCACGTGCTCATCTACCACTGGAAACGGCACCTCCGGGAGACGCTCGATCCGCTGCAGCACGCCGTGCAGGTCGGCCTGGACACGGGCGACATCGAGTACGCGCTTCACGGCTCGATTCACCACTCGCTGCACTCGTTCCTCGTGGGCGACGAGCTCGCCGAGGCCGAGCGGCGGCTGAAGCACTCCGTCGATCTCTCCCTGAAGCTGAACAACCAGTACCCGCTCTATTACGCCAGCATCTGGCGACAGCTCGTGAAGGGCCTGCAGGATCCGTCCGCGGAGAAGCTGCGGCTCGTCGGGGAGAGCTTCGACGAGACCACGATGATGCCGCGCCTCGGGCAGAGCAGGACCTCGATCTTCTCGTTTCACGTGGCGAAGGCGATTCAGCTGTACACCTTCGGCCACACGGCGCAGGCGTACGATTGCCTCCGCGCCGCCGAGGAGTACCAGGACGCGGTGGGCGGCATGGCCATCGTCGTCGAGCACAACTTCTACTACTCGCTCTCGATCCTCGCCGCGCTGGGCCGCGCGGCGGAGGGCGAGCAGGGCGCCGCGCTCGCCAGGGTCGAGGAGAACCAGCGGCGGCTCGAGGCCTGGGCGAGCGCCGCCCCGGAGAACAACCTCCACAGGCACGACCTCGTGAGCGCAGAGCTCGCGCGCGTGAAGCACGAGGTGGTGGAGGCCATGGCCCTGTACGACCGCGCGATCGAGGGCGCCCGGAAGCATGGGTACATCCAGCACGAGGCGCTCTCGTGCGAGCTGGCGTCGGCGTTCTACCGATCCATCGGCCGGCACGAGATCGCTCACCACTACATGACGCTGGCCTACCGAGGGTACGCGCTCTGGGGGGCGAACGCGAAGTGCCATAGCCTCGTGTCCGCGTTTCCGCACCTCATGCTCGAGGGGACGCCCGAGCCGCCCTCGTCGGTGGCGGTGACCAGCCACGACGGCGCGACCCTGGACGTGCTCAGCGTCGTCAGGGCGTCGCAGGCCGTCGCCAGCGAGATCGTCCTGGAGAAGCTGCTGGAGAGCCTCATGACGATCGTGCTCGAGAACGTCGGCGCGCAGTCGGGCGCGCTGGCCCTCGCGCGCGGCGAGGGCCTCTTCGTCGAGGTGGAAGGGACCACCCAGCCGAAGCAAGCGCACGTGCTGAGGAGCGTCCCCGTCGACTCGTTCGGCAGGGCCCCGCGCTCGCTCATCAGCTACGTGCAGCGCACGCAGACGAGCGTCCTCCTGGACGACGCGGCGGAGGAGACCCGGTTCTCGACCGATCCTTACATCCAGGAGAAGCGCCCGAAGTCGCTGCTCTGCTCTCCCGTCATGCGTCAAGGCCGGCTGATCGGCGTGCTCTACCTCGAGAACAACCTGTCGACCGGCGTCTTCACGAAGGATCGCCTCGAGCTCCTGGGCATCCTCTCGTCGCAGATCGCGATCTCCATCGAGAACGCGAAGATGTACGAGGGGCTCGAGAGGGAGGTCTCCGCGCGCACCGAGGAGCTCCGGAGGTCCAACGAGCAGCTCCGCGCCGTCAACGACAGGCTGCAGGTGGAGCTCGCCGAGCGCGTCCGCCTGCAGGAGGAGCGCGTCCAGATGCAGGAGGAGATCATCCGGAGCCAGCGAGATCGGCTGCTCGAGCTGTCGACCCCGTTCATCCCGATCACCGACGACATCATGGTGATGCCCATCATCGGGACCATCGACGACAAGCGGGCTGCGCAGATGATCGAGACGGCGATGCAGGGCGTCGCGGCCAGCGCCGCGAAGGTCGTGATCGTCGACGTCACCGGCGTGAAGAGCGTGGACACGAGCGTGGCGAGCAGGCTGATGAGCCTGGCCCACGCCGTGGGCCTGCTCGGGAGCCGGGCCATCCTGACGGGGCTCCGTCCCGCCGTGGCGCAGAGCCTCGTCGCGCTGGGCGTGGATCTCGGCGCGATAGAGACGCGGGCCAACCTCAAGGCGGGCATCGCGTACGCCATGAGGCGCACGGCCGCGAGGTTGCACGCGTAACTGCACGCGTAACTGCGCGCGTAAATACACGCGGAACTGCACGCGTGAAGCGCGCGCTCAGCCGGCGTGCGCGGCGACCCCGGGCACCTCGGCGTAACGGAGCGCGGCGATCGCCCAGCGCTGATGGCCCGCGATCATCGCGTCGGTCGCGTCCAGGTACTGGCGGATCCCGTCCGTCGGCCACAGCGACAGCACCTTGTCCTTCACGTCCTGGTAATCCGCGACCCGCTGGTCGTGCATGCGCCTGAGGCGCGCGGTGGCCTCCTCCAGCGTGACGCCGTCGCTGTCTCGCAGCACGACGATCAGGTTGTGCACCTCGCCCGACCGCAGCTCCTTCTCGAGCGAGAAGTAGTCGTTCGTCCAGCACAGGATATCGTTGCAGATCTCGCGGACGCTCCGGAGCAGCGGGTGCTGGACGACCTCCAGGGGCAGCGGCTGATCGAGCAGCAGCTCGATCAGATCACAGTAGGGGTAGACCGCCCCGCTGTAGCGCCTCATCATGACGTACTCCTCGAGGCGTGGGACCCTCCCGCGCCTGCGGTTGTTCGCCTCCCACAGGTTGGCCTCGTAGTAGTACTGGAAATGCGAGAGCCAGCGGTTCAGGAAGAAGTGGGGGTTACCTTCCCTGATCCTGTCGCGGATATCGAGCAACCCGCGCGTCAGCGGGTCGTCCATGTCCGGCTGCACATAGCCGAAGAGCTCGCCCAGGTATTTCTCGTTCAGCCTCGCGACGCCTTGAGGGTCCGCGCTGAGCGAGCCCTCGTCGTAAGCGTCGTCCAGCAGGAACAGCACGGCCGTGAAATCGGACGCGACCTGCAATACCTGCACGTTCGCGGAGGGGAACACCCACCCCGCCAGGTGAGCGACGCTCGCCGCCTTGATGCGCCAGAGCGCGCGCTCGTCGGGCGCCAGCCGCAGCCGGCGCACCCACTGCAGCGTGCGGCGCTCGGCGGCGTCGACCATGGGGTGACACGACGCAGAGAACGGATACTCGAAGTGGTCCGCTTCGTTCTTGCTGACCACGACGCTGGTTCGACCGGACGACATCCTACACTCCAACGCAAACCGTGAATCTTCTTCTGCTTTCATGGGTGGTGAGCCGCGCGCGGGCGGCGATGTCGTCAGGCGGGGATGACCTCGACGGGGAGCGCGAGCGGGCAACGGGTGTTGAGGGAGACGTTCCAGTCGAGGCGCTCGGCGCGGAGCTCGACGCGCCGGTAGCGGCGCAGGAGCTCCTCGAGCACGACCCGGGCCTGCGCCCGGGCCAGCAAGGCCCCGATGCAGGCATGAGCGCCGTGGCCGAACGCCAGGCTCGCCGGCGCGCGGCGCGCCGGATCGAAGACATCGGGGTCCTGGAACTTCGCCTCATCGCGCAGCGCCGAGCCCACGAGCAGCGCCACCACGGCGTGCGCGGGCACCCGGACGCCCGAGAGCTCCGCCTCGGCGAGGGTGAGCCGCATCGTCGCGTGCACGGGAGGCTCGAACCGCAGCACTTCCTCGATGAAGTGCGCGCTGAGCCCGGGCTCCGCCCGCAAGCGATCCATCCAGACCGGGCGCCGGGCGAGGATCAACGCCATGTGGGTCATCAGCGTGACGGCCGTCTCCAGCCCTGCGACGAAGAGCAGGAAGAGAAAGCCCATCAGGTCCTCGTCGGTCAGCGCGCAGTCGTTCACCCGCGACCGGAGCAGGCCGCTCACCAGATCGCTCCCCGGCTGGCGACGGCGGCTCTCCAGCAGCTCTTTCATGCACGTCTCCATCTCGTCGATGGTCCTGCGCACCTCGGAGAGCCGCCGCTCGTCGTCCGGCGCGATCGCCGCGACGCCGAGGATGTCCGTCGTCCAGCGCTGGAAGCTCTCCTGTCGCGCCGGGTCCAGGCCGAGCAGCTGGACGAGGACGTTCGCCTGCGCCGGATGTGCGAAATCAGACACGAAGTCGACCACGCGCCGCTGCGACATCTCGTCCGCGAGCCGCGCCGCCGTCGAGCGCATGTCTGCTTCCAGCGAGCCGACCGTGGCGGCGGTGAACGCGCGGCCGATGAGGTTGCGCAGCTGGCTGTGCCGCGGCGGGTCTGCGAGGATCAGCGAGTCGGACAGGGGGTTGTGCCGCTGAAGGTGAGGCGGCTCGGAGGCGACGCGCAGCCCCGCCGACGAGAACACCTGCGTATCCTTCAGCGCCGCGACGACGTCGTCGTACCGCGTGACGACCCACATCCCGTTCGGCTCGACCTGGCACACCGGCGACTCTCGCCGCAGCGCCGCATAGAAGGGGTATGGGTTCTCTCGCACATCGGGGGCAAACAAGTTCAGTCGAGTCATTGGGCTCTCCTGTGACGTGGGGAGGACACGGCCGCAACGTCATGACGGCGCACGTCCACCAACGTGCAGTGGGGTGGTGCCTCAGATGTTGTTCTGGGCGGCGCTATGGCGTTGGTCGGCGCTGCTCCGAGAACAGCTTGCCTAGCGCTGGAGAGAGCACCCGTCGGGCGACTCGGGACGCAACCCCGCAATACTCTGGTGCGTGGCCACCTGGGCGCATCGCTCGCCTGCAAGGCGCTTCGCGGCCGCCGCGCGGCGCGAGCCATGGGCTCGGCTCCCGCGCGGCGCGGCCGCGTTCCTCGGTCGTCGTCGCGCTCGCGATGATGCGAGCGCGCGACTCACGATCGCCTGGACTGCAGCGAGGGCATCTCCCGGTGCATCATGAGACCAGAGCCAACGAGAGAACCGTTAAGCTCTCTTCATTGCTGCGGACGTCCGATGAGTCGTCGGTGCTCCTCCATCTGATGACAGCGTGGTATATACGATGCGGACAAATGCGCAACTGTATTCTTTGTAGGAGAATTCCTCACGACGACGTTCGCGCGTTGGCTCGCGCGTTCGCGCGTTCGGGCGTGGGTTCAGTCACGCGTTCGAAGCGTCGGGCATACCGAGTCTGCAGACGCGGTGGCCGACGTCGACAGCAAGGCAGCGTAAATAAAAATACATTTCTGCGCGCCCGACGCGCGCTTGTCCTCATGGAGGCGGCGCCGGCGAGACCTACTGCACCTGGACGACACTGCAGTGGCCATCCGGTGGACAAGCATTGCGACCCCTGGCCAGTGACGACCGGATGAGCCGCATGAGCGCTCGGGAGCGACTGTGCAGCAATGAAAGCCTCGCTCACCGCGCGTTTCATCTCTGAATGCATGACGCGCGGCCCGGGCACACCGCCTCGGCGCGCGCTCCATGGAGCGCGCCTCATCGACGGCAGAGCCCGAGGCGTGCGTTGGATCGAACGCCCGTGGCCCTTTCCAGAGATGCTGGCGGCGAAGTAATTCACTTTCGATGTGACGCGGATTGCAGCGAGACAGCACTGCACGACGTCGAGCCCGCCCGCTATGCAAGATGAACGCCTCGCTCCGTCCCGGAGCGCGATCACCGTTCCCGGAGGTGGTCGCGGCGGCCGTGACGCGGCGCGATCGATCCCACGCGCGGTTGGCCGCGCGCGTCGTCGACGGCGCGCCGCCGCGTCGGCCGGGGCGGCGGGCCGCCGACGTGCCGCGACGTCGCGCGCCGCCGCCGAAGGACGAGAGCCCCCCCGGCGGCGGTGAGATTTCAACAGGATCGCGGGAGAGCGGGAGGAGGGCGGGAACGGGAGATCATGGATCTCCGTCACTCCATGGGAACGCGCACGCCGGCAATGCGGCCACCACCGGCCCTCAGGCGGCGGGCTTCAGGCACGCGTAGAGCGCCGACGCGAGCGTCTCGGCCCGCGCGTCGGTCGTGAGCGCGAGGACCATGCGGTTCGGGAGGAAGGCGAAGCCGACCCGGGAGACGGGATCCGCGAAGCCGATCGCGCCGCCGAACCCGGGGTGGCCGAACGCCTCGTCGTGCGGGCCCATGCCCACGCTCGCCGAGGGCCGCATGTAGCCGAGGCCGACCCGGAGCGGGTTGCCCCAGATGAAGTCGTTGCCGTCGTACTGCACCTCGATATGGCGAGCCGTGGAGTCGGCCGAGACCACCCGGACGCCGTCGAGCTCTCCGCCCGAGGCGAGCATGGCGTACAGCCGGGCGACGCCGCGGGCGGTCCCCACCCCATTGCGGGACGCGAGCTCCGCCCGCCAGAACGTCGGGTGGTTCATCCCGTCCCGGATCATGTCTCCGAAGCGCCGGTGGGGGCTCATGAACATCGCCTTGCCGGGCGGCGTGTCGGCGTTGAGGAACTTGTAGAACTGGTCGGTATCCGTGATCGGATCGGGGCTCATCCACGCGACCCGGTGGTGCTCGGCCTCGGGCAGCCCGATCCAGTACTCGGCCCCGAGCGGCCCCGTGATCTCGTCGCGCAGGTAGGTCCCCAGGCTCTTGCCCGTGATGCGGCGGACGATCTCGCCGACGAGCCAGCCGTAGGTGGCCGTGTGGTAACCACACTGCGTCCCCGGCTCCCAGACCGGCGGCGCCGCCTCGATGAGCCGGAGGATCGCCTCGCTGTCGAGCAGCGTCTCGGGGCGGTCCAGGCGCACGCGCAGCTCGGGGTCGGGGAACCAGGGCAGCCCCGCGCTGTGGCCGAGGACCATGCGCACCGTGATCGCGCCCTTGCCTTCCGCCGCGAACTCCGGCCAGTACGCGGCGACCGGCGCGTCGACGTCGAGCTTCCCCTGGTCCGCGAGCCGCTGCGCCACGAGGGCGGCGACGCCGATGCCCACGGCGGCCCCGCACGCGAGGGTGTCCGCGGTCCACGGGACGCCGGGGCGGGCCTCGCCTCCCCAGAGGTGGGCGACCTCCACGCCGTCCACGTAGGCGCAGAACGACGCGCCGGCGTCGCCCTGTCGCGTGAGGTTCTCGACGAACGCGTCACGAACGCGCTCGAAGCCAGGGGCCACGCTTCCTTGGATCATCGGCTGGGTGCTGGTCACGGCTCGGTCCTTGGTAGAAAGGGGGTGCGCGGGGCGGGTGCCGCCCTCACGCCTCCATCATCGCCCAACTCGCCCGCCACCGCCCATCTGGCGGCGCGGACGGCGACGCGGTCGCGTCCGCGATCCCGCCCACAGGCCGGCGGGCCTCCTTGACCATGCGACCGATCGGTCATATGACTGATCGGTCGCATGCCGAAGAGCACGTTCTTTGGGTTGCCCGAGGAGCGGCGGGACCGCCTCGTGCGCGAGGCGATCGCCGAGTTCGCGGATCGGACCTACGCCGAGGCGTCGCTGTCGCAGATCGCGCGCCGCGCCCGCATCCCGAAGGGCAGCTTCTATCAGTACTTCGAGGACAAGATCGATCTGTACCGGTGGCTGCTCACCGAGGAGGCGCCGCGGCGCAAGCGCGAGTTCGTGGGCGCCGCGGCCCTGGAGGGGGACCTCTGGGCGCGGCTCGAGGCCCAGATCGAGCGCGGCATGGCGTTCCTCGTCGAGCACCCGCGCCTCGCCCGCCTGTCGGCCGCGGCCGCGGACCCGACGGCGGACGCCGAGGTCCGCGGCCTGCACCGGGCCATCTGCGAGGCCGGCGTCGCCGAGCTCCGGGCCCTGCTCGAGCAGGGCGTCGCGAGCGGCGCCCTCCGCGCGACCGACACGAGCCTCGAGGTCGCGACGCGCCTCGTCTCCGCCGTCGTCGGCCCCGGGCTGACCGAGGTCGTGCTCCAGGAGCTCGGGGCCGAGCTCCACGAGGTGCTGGCCTCGGACGCGCTGCGCAAGCAGCTCGGCCCGAAGCGCCGCCGCCGCCTCGCGCAGCAGGCGGTGCGGTTCATCCGGAGCGGCCTCGGCGCGGACGCCGCGTAGTTCCACGCGGCCTCGGCGCGGACGGCGCGCGGTTTCACGAGGAAGGGAGCTGTCATGATCACGGTCGACTTCTCCGGGCGGGTCGCCCTCGTCACCGGGGGCACCTCCGGCATCGGCCTCGCGACGGCGCGGGCGTTCGCGCGCGCCGGGGCGCGCGTCGCGGTGGCCGCGCGCGGCGAGGACGCCGGGCGGCGGGCCTGCGCGGCGATCGAGCGGGAGGGCGCGCCGGCGCTGTTCGTCCCGACCGACGTGCGGGACGAGGCCTCGGTGCGGCGCGCCGTGGAGCAGGCGGTGCAGCGCTTCGGCCGGCTCGACGTCGCGGCGAACTGCGCGGGGGTGGGCGGCGACATGGCGCGCCTCGAGGACGCCGACCAGGCGGTGTGGGACGACGTCATGGCGGTGAACGCCCGCGGGGTCTGGCTGGCCATGCGGCACGAGATCGCGGCGATGCTCGGGTCGGGCGGGGGCGCCATCGTCAACATGAGCTCGATCTACGGCGTCGCCGGGAAGGCGGCGCACCACGCGTACGTCGCGTCCAAGCACGCGGTCGTCGGGATGACGCGGTCGGTGGCGCTCGAGGTCGCGCCCCGGGGGATCCGCGTGAACGCCCTCTGCGCCGGCGTCACCCGCACGCCCGCGATGGAGCAGGCCGAGGCGTTCGCGCCCGAGCTGGTGCGGGCGCTCGTGGCGCAGCACCCGCTCGGGCGCATGGCGACCGAGGACGAGATCGCGGGCGCCGCGCTGTGGCTCTGCTCGGAGGGCGCGGGCTACGTGACCGGCGCCGCGCTCCCGGTCGACGGCGGCTTCCTGGCCGCGTAAGGATCTCGGCTCGCCAACCCACCACGGAGGGCCCATGCAACCCAGGCAGATCGCGTTCCTCGTGTATCCCGACATGACGCTGCTCGACCTCGTCGGGCCGCTCCAGGTCATCAAGAACCTCGAGCGCTTCGGCGCGTTCGAGGTCGTCACCGTCGGAGAGCGGCTCGATCCGGTGCCCACCGACGTGGGCCTCGGCGCGCAGCCGGAGCGGACGTTCGCGCAGGTTCCGGCGCCGTTCGGGCTCGTGGTCCCGGGCGGCCTCGCCGGCCCGATCAAGGCCATCGCGAACGACGGGCTCATGGCGTACGTCCGCGCCGCGGGGAGGACCGCCGAGGTGCTCGGCTCGGTGTGCACCGGGTCGATCATCCTCGCCGCGGCGGGGCTGCTCGAGGGGCGCAGCGCGACCACGCACTGGACCTTCCTCGAGCACCTCGGCCGCCTCGGGGCGGTCCCGGTGCGCAAGCGGTGGGTCGAGGACGGCAACGTCATCACGGCCGCGGGCGTGTCGGCCGGCATCGACATGGCGCTCGCCCTCGTCGCGCGGCTCGCGGGCGACGAGGTGGCGCGCACGATCCAGAGCCTCATCGAGTACGACCCCGAGCCGCCCCTCGGCCCCATCGACTGGCGCTGGGTCGAGGAGGCGAAGCTCGGGCCCGCGCTGCTCGAGAGCGTGACCCCGAGCCTGCGGGAGCTCCTGGCCGGAAAGCCCGAGCTCGCGGCAAAGCTGTTTCCCTGAGGCCCTGTCCGCGGGGGAACGTGCCTGACGCGCGCCCCGCGATGTCGCGACGACGCCGCGACATCGCGGGGCGGAGGTTGCGTGAGCCAGGGCCGTCTGTTACAGAGTGCGGCTGACGCAAGAGGAGAGTGCTCCGGTGAAGATCAGCTCCTGAATCGGTCTCCGTCGCGGGTCGCGAGCGCGCCAGGTCGCATGAGCCCTGGCGCGAAGCGCAGCCCGCCCGTCCCGTGACCGGGCCGCGTGGCCCTCGGATTCAGGAGCTTGTATGTCGTCGTTGCGCGCGCACCGCCTCTCTTTTGCTTATTCCGACGCGTCCCCGATCCTCACCGACGTCGATCTCTGCCTCACGCCCGGCTGGTACGGGATCGTCGGGCCGAACGGCGCCGGCAAGACCACGCTGCTCCGGCTCTTCGCCGGCGATCTCGAGCCCGACGCCGGGAGCCTGCGCGTCGAGCCGCGGGGCGCGACGATCGCGGTCTGCCCGCAGGCCGTGGAGCACGCGGACGCGGCGATCCGCGCGCTCGCCGAGGCCGAGGACGGCCTCGCGCGCCGGCTGCGCGGCGAGCTCCTCCTCGACCCGGCGGAGCTCGAGCGCTGGGCCACGCTGTCGCCGGGCGAGCGCAAGCGGTGGCAGATCGGCGCGGCGCTCGCCGCCGAGCCGGACGTGCTCCTGCTCGACGAGCCGACGAACCACATCGACGCGGACGCGCGGGCGCTGCTCGCCGGCGCGCTCGGCGGATTCCCGGGGATCGGCGCGTGCGTCTCGCACGATCGCGAGCTCCTCGACGCGCTGACGGTCGGCACGATCCGGGTCGACCGGGCCGCGGCGCGGCTCTACCCGGGCGGCTACAGCGCGGCCAAGGAGCTCTGGGAGGCGGAGGCGCGCGGCCGCGAGGAGGCGCACCAGCGGCTGCGCACCGAGGAGCGGCAGCTCCGCCGGCGGCTCGGCGAGGAGCGGCGGACGCAGGCCGCGGCCGACGCGGAGCGGAGCACGAAGAACCGGGTCAAGGGCCCGCGCGATCACGACGCCCGCGGCATGCTCGCGGGCATCCGGGTGGCCGCGGCCGAGGCGCGGCTGTCGCGCACCGTGGGCGTGACGCGGCGCAAGCTCGAGAAGGTGTCGGCCGAGGCGGGGGAGTTCGAGTTCGAGAAGGCCGTGGGCCGCAGCGTGTTCGTCGATTACGAGCGGTCGCCCGCGCCGTGGCTGTTCGCGCTCGACGCGCCCGAGATCCGCGCCGGCGGCGGGGGGCGGGCGCTGCTCCGGGACGTGCGGCTCAGCGTCGGCCGCGAGGACCGCATCCGGATCGCGGGCCCGAACGGCAGCGGCAAGACCACGCTGGTGAGGGCGCTGCTCGAGGGCGCGCGGGTGCCGGCCGAGAAGGTGCTCTATGTGCCGCAGGAGCTCGGCGAGGCGGAGGAGCAGGCGCTGCTCGCGCGGGCGCGGCGGCTGCCCCCGGAGGAGCGCGGGCGGGTGATGTCGCTGGTGGCGGCGCTCGGGGTGGAGCCGGGGCGGCTGCTCGCGTCGGCGCGGCCGTCGCCGGGCGAGGCGCGGAAGCTGATGATCGCGCTCGGGCTCGGGCAGCACGCGTGGGCGCTGGTGCTGGACGAGCCGACCAACCACCTCGATCTGCCCTCGATCGAGCGGCTGGAGCGCGCCCTCGCCGACTACCCGGGCGCGCTGCTCCTCGTCACCCACGACCGGGCGTTCGGCAGGAGCTGCACGTCGATCCTGTGGACGGTGGCCGAGGGCGAGGTGCGGATCTCGTCCGACGACGCCGGCGCGTGACGATGCGGTCGCATCGGATCGCGCGCCGGCGCCGCCCGGGCCGCCTCAGTCGATGACGGGCGCGCCGCCCATCTCCTTGAGCACGGCGTCCGCGCCGGACACCGCGTCCATCACCCACTGCATGTAGCGGTGATCGACGTGGATGGTCCGGGTGATCGACGGCATGAAGAGCCAGTCGGAGGCCATCGCCTCGTAGTTGCCGTCGAAGGCGAGGCCGACGAGCTCGCCGCGCGCGTTCAGCGTGGCGGAGCCGGAGTTGCCGTTCGTGATGTCGAGATCGCTGAGGAAGCAGACCGGGACCTCGCCGAGATCGTCGTCCACGTACGGGCCGAACCGCCGCTCGCGGGCGGCCTCGAGCAGGGCCTCCGGGGTGTCGAACGGCGGCTTGCCGGTGGTCTTCTTCACGACCTCGCTGAGGACGGTGAACGGCCGATAGACCGGCTTGTCGAGCTCCGGGCGGTAGCCCCGCACCGTGCCGTAGGTGATGCGGAGGGTGCCGTTCGCGTCGGGCGCGAGCATGCCGCCCCGGTACGCGCGGAGCGCCTCGACGAAGCGCGGCTTCACGAGGGTCATCGCCCCGGCGTAGGCCTTGTCGCGGGCCTCGATGGCCTTGTCGACGGGCGCGAGCGCGAGGGCCAGGCGGATCATCGGATCGCGGCTCGCGTCGAGCTCCTCGATGGTCGCCGTCTTGAGCAGCTTGACCCGGGTCGCCGCGTCCTCGAGCGCCGTCTTTTCATAGAGGGCGTCGACCGCCGCGCCGAGGGCGGCCTCGGTCGGCGGCACCCCGCCCGCGAGGCTCCCGACGAGCGCCGGCCTGTCCTTCGGATCGAGCCGCAGCGCGCGCTGCAGGGCCAGCTTGAAGGTGCTCCGGTCGATCGCGCGGTCGTAGGACTTCTGCAGCGACACCTGCGCCTGCTCGAGCCGCTCCCAGTTGCGCTGCTGGTACTCGGCCTCGCGCTCGGCGTCCGGCTTGGACCGCTCCTCCGCCATGCGCACGAGGGTCACGGCGGCGTCGAGGAGCCGCGCGGACGAGAGGATCTCCCCCACGGCCGCGTCGTGGTCGCGCGTCTTCCGCTGGTCGTCGTGCAGCGCGGCGATCTTCTCGATCGCGCCGCCGTAGGCCGCCTTGCGCTCCGGGTCGGCGTCGATCCAGGCCTTGAGCTCGCCTTCCAGCTTGGCCTTCTCCTTGGCCAGGCCGCCCTGGACCAGCCCCTCGAGGAGGCCGCGCGTCTTGAGCAGGAAATTGCTGTAGCCCTGAATGGTGGTATGCGCCTTGATGCGCACCGCCGGGTCGTTCTTGCCGAGATCCTCCAGGAGGGCGATCGACTCCTCGTAGAACGACACCCGCTTCGGGTACTGCCACGACACGGCGGACTCCACCTCCGCCGCGGTCCGGAGCCGGTTCGTCGTGCCGGGGTAGCCGGCGACCATCACCAGGTCGCCCTGGTGGAGCGGCGCGGAGGCGAGCTTCAGGTGGTGCGCCGGGCGGTAAGGCACGTTGTCGTCCGCGTGGCTCGCGGGGCGGTTGTCCTTGCCGACATAGGCCCTGAAGAAGGTGAAATCTCCGGTGTGGCGCGGCCAGCGCCAGTTGTCGATGTCGCCGCCGAAGTTGCCGATGGCCTCGTGCGGGGCGTAGACGAGGCGGACGTCCTTGATCTCCAGCTGCTCGATCAAGGAGACCTGGCCGCCGCCGAAATACTCGGCGATGGAGCAGCGGATCTCCGGGCGCCCCTCCTCGCACGCGGCCACGAGCCGCTTCTTGCGCCGCTCGATCTCCTCATACCGCTCGAGATCGCCCGAGATCGCCTCGAGGCCGCGCCGCACCTCGCCGGTGACGTCGCGGAAGGCGCGGGTCACGAAGACGCGCGCGGTGGGGCCGGCCCACCGCTCCTCGGCGCGGGATCTCGCCAGGTAGCCGCTCGTCAGGAGATCCTGCTCCGGGGTGGAGTTGTACTGGAGCGCCCTCGTGGCGCAGTGATGGTTCGTCGCGATGAGCCCGTCGGGCGAGACGAACGACGCCGAGCAGCCGCCGAGGCTCACCACCGCGCCGAGCGGGGACGCGGTGGGATCGGTGAGCGACGCCGGATCGATCTCGAGGCCGAGCGCCTCGAGCTGATCCTTGTGCTGCGCCATCTGCTCGGGCATCCACATCCCGCCGGGGTTCTCGAACGGCGCCCCCTGGCCGGGCCCCGAGGCCGGCGGCTTCGTATCGCCCGCTTGCGGCCGCTCCGATCCGCAGCCCGGCGCGAGCGCGGAGAGGGCGAAGAGCGCGAGGAGCGCGTGACCACGCAGAGAGGAGTGAAACATGCGGTGTTGTTACCATCGCCGGTCGATAAAGCAACCACACGGCATCTTTCGCACAGCGCGAGATGCGGTGAAGCGAGCCACGCGCGCGCAGGAGACTCGCCATTTTCCTCGGAGAGAGCATTCCCCTCGTGGTTATGGACACCGGCTCTCGTCGATGTCCCCGAAAGCGAGGTTCGCCGGCTTCGGCGCGCTCGCCGAAACGCCATGTTCTCTGCGTCCGGCGCCGGACCGGCATTCACGGCATGCCGGCGGGCCGCCCTCGGGAGGGCGCCTCACGGGCCCGCGCCGAGCGCCTCCTCGACGGCGCGATCGATCTCGCGCTGCCCGAGGGCGCGATCGCCGGTGCGGGCGCCGAGCCGCTCGAGCGACGCCACGGCGGGGTACGTGAGCCGCCGGAGGTCGGCGGCGTTGACCTGCGTGTGGCCGCTCCACTGCCGGAAATACGCGTCCACGAGCGTGGAGCTCAGGAACGCGCGCAGGCCGCGGGCGAGGAGCGGCGGCAGCCCGGCGCCGCCCCGGTGATAGACGTTGAGGTGGTTCTCGAAGCCGACGCGCGCGCAGGGCACCACCTCCGGATCGAACACGGCCGCCGTGATGCGCCGGCGCTCCTCCTTCGAGGAGCAGCGCTTGACCACGACATAGGTCCCGCTCGGCATCCAGAGGTGGGCAGTCGCGGCGCAATCGACCAGGGCGTTCGGCTTCTTTCCGGGCCTCGGCCAGCGGACCACGCCGGCGTCGAGGTGCGCGGGGTAGATGAGCGGCGCGGTGTCCGCCGCGGGGTCGGGGCGGAGGAGCGCCCGAGCGCGGAAGTCCACGACCTTGCCCGTGGAGATCGAGAGGCCGAGATCGGCGAGGCGCGCGGGCAGCCGCGCGAACGCGTCCGCCACGTCCTTCCCGGCCTGATCCGGGACGACGTGGATGAAGCGCTCCGGGTCGCCCGGCCGCACCACCTCGGCGAGGGGGACCTCCCGCGCCGCGATCGGCGCGTCGTCCGGGCCGTTGCTCGACGAGACGAGCACGGCGCCCGGCGGCGCGCCCTTCACGCCGCAGACGACGACGTTCTCCTGCAGGATGTCGTCCTCCGCGAACGCCGCCGTCCGCGACTCGAAGACGTGCACCCGGCGGAGCGACATCTCGCGCAGGAACAGCTCGCGGAAGGCGCGAAAATAAGGGCCGTTGCAGAAGCTCCTCGGCGTGATGGCGACGAGCTCGCCGCCGGGCTCGAGGACGCGCACCGCGAGCGCCAGGAACGCGGCGTAGAGGTTGCTCGCCTCGATCCCGGCGCGGCGCAGCGCGCGCCGGGCCGCCGAGCCGGCGCCGAGCTTCTTGTAGGGCGGGTTCAGGATCGCGTGGGTGAAGCCCGCGCGCGGCCCGGGCAGGGAGAGCTCCTCGACGGCCGCGGCGATGAAGTCGGCGCGGACGGCGCGCCCGTGGAACGCGATGCCCGCCGCGCGGCAGGCGTCGCGGCACGCGCGCATGCCTTGGGAAAGATGCTTTACCAGCGCCGGATCGAGCTCGTAGCCGACGGCGACGATGTCCGTCGGCGGGTCGGGCCGGGAGCACGCCTCGGCGACGAGCGCCGCGGTGAGGGAGCCGACGCCCGCGCCGGCGTCGAGGACGCGCATGGCCCCGCCGAGGCGCTGGAAGAGCGACGCCATGAACGAGGCGAGGCGGGGGGGCGTCAGGAACTGGCCGAGCTCGGAGCGCCGGGCGGGGTCGAGGCGCAGGGACGCCTGCGCTCGGTGGCGATCGACCGTCTGGAGCAGGGACGCCGGCGGCGAGCGCCGGAGCTCTCGGGCTGCGCTCATCGGGTGGCCGCCATGGGTGCCGGGGGCCGGTCGCGCGGGTCGCGCCGGGGCGGCTCAGTCGACCTGGTGGGCCCGGAACGAGACGACCGCCCCGCTGGTCTCCAGGCAGCGGTGGATCCAGGGCGCGTCGCTCGCGCGCACGGCGATGAGCCGGACGTCGCCGGCGCCGTCCAGCGCCTTGAGGCCCTGGAAGCCGACCGCCTCCGCTTCCTGGAGCGTCATGATCTGCGCGCCGGTCTCGCGCAGCACCTCGGCGCTGAGCAGGTCGGCGCTGCCTGTCCCCGGGGCGAGGACCACCTCGAACACGGTCATCATGGGGCCATGGTCGCCGGGCGGCGGAGCGCCGACAAGGGCCGTCGCATGGGCCCGCGCGGCCGGTCACCCCTTGCCGGCGGCCTCGCGCTTCGTCTCGAGCTCCTCCCACCGGCTGACGAGGCGCGCGGCCTCCTGCTTTTCGCGATCGAGCTCGGCGAGCAGCCCCGCGACGTCCGCGCCGCGGCTCGCGTAGAGCGTCGGATCGGCGAGCTTGGCCTCGAGCTCCGCGACCTTCTGCTCGGCCGCGTCGATCCGCCCGACGATGCCCTCGAGCTCGGTCCGCTCGGCGAACGAGAGCTTCGGCTTGTCGCCGGCCCGCGCCGCGGGCTTCGCCGCCGCCTGCGCGGGCCGGGCCTCGGCGGCCTGCAGCTTCGCGGCCCGCGCCGCCGCCTCCGCTTCCGCCTCGGCCGCGGCGTGGGCGCGCTGCTCGCGGTAGGCGTCGTAGTTGCCCGCGTACCGCACCACCCGGCCGCCGCCCTCGAACGCGAGGATCGAGGTCGCCACCCGGTTCAGGAACCAGCGGTCGTGGGTCACGACCAGCGCCGAGCCGTCGAGCTCGATGAGCATCCCCTCGAGCGCGGCCAGGGTCATCACGTCGAGGTCGTTCGTGGGCTCGTCGAGGATGATCACGTTGACGCTCTGGGTGAGCATCTTCGCCAGGGCGACCCGCGCCCGCTCGCCGCCGGAGAGCGAGCCCACCGGCTGCCGCGCCTTGTTCGGATCGAAGAGGAACCGCTCCAGGTAGCTGCGCACATCCATGGATCGGCCGCCGACCTCGACGCGCGTGTGCGAGCCCGCGATGTTCTCGAAGATCGATTTGTCGAGGTCGAGCCCGCTGCGGTGCTGGTCGAAGTAGGCGACGCTCGTGTTCTTTCCGAGCACGACCTCGCCTTCCATGGTGGGCCCGCCCGCGTCGGAGGGCGCCGCGCCGTCGGCTCCGGCCTCGAGCTGGCCGAGGATCGCCCGGAGCATCGTGGTCTTGCCCGTCCCGTTGCGGCCGACGATGCCGACGCGCTCGCCCTTGGTGAGGGAGAAGTCGAGGCCGCGCACGAGCCATTTGCCGTCGACCGCGAGGCCGAGCTTCTTCAGCTCGAGGATGGTCTTGCCGGTGCGCACCGACTCGACCGAGAGCTGCGCGGTGCGCTCGGCCTTCGGCGGCGGGGCGGCCTTGGTCGTCTCGGCGCGCTGGATGCGCGCCTTCTGCTTGCCGGTGCGCGCCTTCGGCTGGCGCCGCAGCCACTCGAGCTCGGTGCGCAGGAAGTTCTGCCGGTTCGACTCGGTGCGCGCCTCGAGCGCGAGGCGCTCGGCCTTCTGCTCGAGGTACTCCTCGTAGCCGCCGTCGTAGCTGTAGACCTTGCCCTTGTCGATCTCGAGCGTCCGCTCGACGACCCGGTCGAGCAGGTAGCGATCGTGGGTGATGAGGAGCAGGGCGCCGGGGTGCTCCTCGACGAGGTAGCGCTCGAGCCACTCGACGGTCTCGACGTCGAGGTGGTTGCTGGGCTCGTCGAGCACGGCGAGGGCGGGCCGCGAGACGAGCAGGCGGGCGAGGGCGACGCGCCGGCGGTCGCCGCCGCTGAGCACGCTCATGGGCGCGTCGGGCCGGGTGACGCCGACGTGGCCGATGATGGCGTCGACCCGGTGCATCATGTCCCACCCGCCGAGCCGCTCGACGTCGGCCGCGGCCTCGGTCTGCTCGGCGAGCAGCGCCTCGGCGTCGCCGGAGCCGGCGGCCAGCGCGCGGCTCACCTCGTCGTGGCGGGCCTTGGCGGCGTGCCACGCGGACAGCCCGGCGAGCACGACGTCGCGCGCGGTGTCGGACGGCTCGAACACCGGGTCCTGGGAGAGGACGCCGATCTCGGCGCCGCGGCGGCGGGAGATGGTGCCGCCGTCCGGCGGCTCGACGCCCGCGAGGATGCGGGCGAGCGTGCTCTTGCCGGAGCCGTTCAGCCCGACGAGGCCGACGCGCTCGCCCGTGCGGATGGTGACGGAGACGCCGTCGAGGATGGTCTGCGGGCCGAAGGCTTTGTGGAGATCGTGAGCGGTGAGGACGGGCACAGGGCGCGGAGCTTAGCGCAGCGGCTGCCGCATGGGCCCGCTTTGCGGCGAGGGCGCTGTCGGCGCGCCTCAACGCGCCTCGACGCCCCGAGCGCGGGCGGCGGCGCGGCACCTCGCCGGCGCGCCGCTGCGCAGGCTGCTCGCCTCGCTCGGCCGCGCGCTCGCCGGCTGGAGGCCCGCGGCGCGCGCCGCTGCGACTCAGCCCCTCATGGCGGCGTCGATGAGCGGCGCCGTGACGCGGGCAGAGGAGCCGCCAACCACGTACAAGTACCGCGATGTCCCAGGATGGATCCTGGCCACGTGGGTTTCCATAGCAGCTTGTCGTGATCCACAATCCAGATCGGAAGTTTCTTCCCTGGGCGCCACTTGACACGCCGCGCCTCGCTGTGATGGCGTGTCTATGAGCTCGTTAAGGTCCGTTCTGCGCGCGAGGGCAGCGCGCGCGACCGTACGACCCACGTACGAACGAGCGACGGTGTACCAGGAGGGGTCTCATGACGATGACTTGGCGAGATTGGGCAGCCGCCATCGGGCTCGCGCTGACGACGGCGGCGTGCGGCGCGAGCGATACGGACGCGGCGCAGGCGGCCGCACCCATCAAGCGCATACCGCTTCCTCCGAACGAGTTCATCCCGGAGAAGATCGAGGCGACGATCGACGAGCTCGTCGCCGAGATCAACAAGAGCTCGATCGAGTCGATGCAGATCGCGGTGTTGCTGAAGTCCCTCCACGACTTCTTTGCGCCGATCGCCACGGGCGCGAACCGAGCCATGGGTGAGCTCGGGGTCTCCGGGAGGGCCACGGGGAACGTGCTCGGGTCCACCGATGCTTCGGCAGATCAAGAGCAATTGACGAAGTCCCAGACGGAGCAGATACAACATGCGCTGGCGGAAGGCGCCGAGGGGATAGCCATCACGCCCTTCGGCGAAGGCAACGCGGCCGCGCTGGACAAGGCCATCGCGAAGGGGATCCCCGTGGTGACGCTCGACACCGACCTGGCGGGCTCGAACCGCTCGATCTACGTCGGGATACGCAGCTATTCTGCCGGGGAAGCGGCGGGGAACACCCTGCTCGAGATGCTGCCCGAGGGGCCGGGCACGGTGCTGATCCATGGCTGGGCCGACCCGATCTGGCTCGACGGTGTCCATCGAACCGACGGCGCCAGGGACGTGTTCGAGAAAGCCGGTTACGACGTTATCGTACATCAGTCCATCTATGATGACGAAGCCAAGGACGTCGAGGTGATGAGGGGCCATATCGAGGACGCGGACCCGCCCGTCGTGGGCCTGATGGGGATGTTCAGCGACTCGTATCGATGCGTGCTGGCCGCCGACGCGGCGCGCGCGACGGGCCTCCCCATCGTCGCCTTCGACTTCGCGCCGCAGACCGCCGATTACATGCGCCAGGGCCGCATCAGGGCCACGCACGTCCAGCGGCAGTACTACGAGGGGTACCTCGGTCCCTACATCGTCTACGGCATCAAGAGCATCGGCCTCGACGCGGTCAAGGAGATCCTCGCGCCGCAGCTCGTCGAAGGCAGCCTGTTCGACCTCGGCGTCGGCGTGGTCCCGTCGGACAAGGTCGACGCCTACAACGACTTCCTCGGCGAGATCGGCGCCGTGCAGTAGCGACGTCGCCGTTCGAGGAGGCCCCCGCGCGGCGCCGAGCGCGCGCTCGGGCGCGGATCCCGGGGTCCCGCCGGCGGCGCCGGGCATCTCCATCCCTCAAAGCAGGCTCTTCTGTGCCGATCCGGTGACTTGCCGTCCTCGGGATCACCCCGGCGCGAGACGAAGGGTTCTCCCCGGTAGCAACGGGCGCCGACGCGACCCATGTTCGAGCTCCACGCTACCAGCGTGGCGACATCTGCCGCGCATCGCAGTCGCGCGTCGGAGGCGTGTTTGACGCCCATGGCTCGCAAGGAAGAAAGGAGGCACAGGATGCGAGATCGATTCGATAGGGACACTGACTACGGACGGAATGAGCGCCGCTGGGAGCAGCGCTACGGGGACGACCGGGGCCATTCCACCGAGCGCGGCTGGGCTCGCGACGAGCGCCGCGCGCTCCCGATCTACGACCACGGGGCCGCCACGCGCGACCACCGCGACTGGGGTCGTGAGCACGGTCGCGCGTACGGGCCCGCGACGCAGCGCGACGACCTGGGCCGCTCTCTCGATGACGGTCGCTTCGCCGGCGGCGGCCGTGGCCTCGACGACCAGGACCGCGGCTTTCCGCATGACGACCGCGGCGGCGATGACGTCGGCGGCCGCGATGCGAGCTGGAGCTTCGGCGGCAATCCCCTCCCCCCCGCGGCCAGCGCGTACAGCTTCAACCTCGGCGGCGCGTACCACCTCGGCATGACCCGCGTCGTGAGCCCCGATGCCCACGTCGATGAGGCGTGGCGCGACGGCCCGTACTACGGGGAGAGCCACGATCTCGCGCGCACCGCCCGCGGGTCCGGCCACTCGGCGCTGGAGGGCGTCAGCCACGCGCTCCACGAGGTCGGCGATCGCGTGCGCAGCGCGCTCGGCCGTGGACCGAAGGGCTACAAGCGCTCGGACGCGCGCATCCAGGAGGACATCTGCGAGATGCTCTCGGACCGCGGCGACATCGACGTGAGCGATGTCACGGTCCTGGTGGAGAACAACGAGGTGACGCTCGAGGGCACGGTGCCCGAGCGCCACCACAAGCGCATCATCGAGCACGTCGCCGAGGGCGTGCGGGGCGTCGAGGACGTGCACAACCGGATCCGGGTCCAGCGGGCGATCGAGCCGACGACCCGCTCGACCGCCACGGCGGGCACGATGGGCGATGCCGCGCTGGCGGGCACGCAGCAGGGCGCGTCTCGCCCGACGGCGAGCCACGCTGCCCGGATCTGAGCCCGCACGGCGCCGGCGCCGATCGCGCGAAGCGCTGACGCCTGCGAGGCTCCGCAGCTCAGCGGTCCGGCGGATCGGCCCGGTAGCCCGGCTTCGGACCGGTCGGCGCGGAGGGCGCCGCGGCACCTGGCCTTTCGCCCGCCGCGCTCGTCGCGCCGGGCAGCGCCGTCGAGGGCGCTGAGCCCGCGTCGCGCGCGTCCGCCCCCGCGGGCGCCGGGCCTGCGTCGCGCGCGGGCGCCCCCGCGCCGCCCGCCTCGCCCCCGGCCCCGGCGAACCGGACCCGCCCGAACCGCCGCGCCCGGTGGAAGTTCCCCTCGCCCAGGATCGGCGACCACGCGGCGCCGCCGTTGTTCTGCATGGCATAGAAGTTCATCCGCCACGCGTCCCCCGGCGACGGCGGCGCCGCCTTCGCCTTCGCGAACGCGCGCCACGGGATCTTCGCCTCGACCACGTACCCCCGGTCCTGGTCCGAGCCGTCGTCGATCGTCCCCCTCAGCGTCACCGCGCTCGTCAGCCCCGCGCTCCACCCCTGATGACCGAAAGGCCCGCTCGGGCCGCCCCTCGGAGCGTTGTAGTCGTCGAACCGAGAGTCGAAGACGAGGTTCTGGGGGCTTATCTGGATCTCGTAATAGTCCTTGTTGTCCCCGTCGCCGTCCGGGTCGATCATCACCTCGACCGTGTCCCGCTCCCACAGGTGCGGATCGCGGGCGTCCTGCGGGAATCCCCCGGTGATCGTCGCGTCGCTGACGTCGAATCCGACGTAGAGGAACCCATCGTCCCAGAGCAGCCGCGCCTCGCCTTGCGTCGGCAGCGACGGGTCCTCGCGGCCGGTGCCCACGTTGACGAACGGGCCAGTCCTCGCCGCCGCCTGCCACGCCGGCTCGTCCAGCCGGCCGTCGATGGTGACCGCCGCGCCGGGCGAGAGCTTGCGCACCTCGAGCTCCTTCACGGCCGCGGGCGCCCTCCGCTGCACCTGGCCGGCGCCCGCGCCGCTGCTCGCCGGCGCCCGGCCCGCGGCCCCGGCGGGCGCCGCGTCCTGCTCGCCCCCGCCGCCCCGGGAGCACGAGGCGGCGAGCACCGCGGCCACGAGGCCGAGGGCCCGCCGGCGCGCGCCCGCGTCGTGCGCCTCGCGCGCCTCGTCGACCGCGCGCCGCTGGCTGCAGGGGCGGCGCATCGCGGCCGCCGCTACTTCCGCCCCTTCTTGCGGGCGTCGCGCTCGCGCTTGCGCTGCGCCTTCTTGGCGTTGCGCTCGCTGGCGCTGAGCGTCTTCATCTTCGTCAGGGCCGGGCCCCCGGCGCCGGCGCCGGGGAAGCCGCCCATGCCCGGCATCCCCATGCCCGGGAAGCCCATGCCCGGAAAGCCCATGCCCGGGAGGCCCATGCCCGGCATCCCCATCCCGGGCATGCCGCCGCCGGCCATCATCTGCTTCTGCATCTCGCGCATGTTCTTGGCCATGGCCATCTGCTTCATGCCCGGGATCTTGCCCATGAGGCCCATGTTCTGGCCGAGGCCGCTCATCATCTGGCGCATGAAGAGGAACTTCTGGACGAGCTCGCTCACGGCCTCGGGCTTCGAGCCCGAGCCCTTGGCGATGCGCTCCACCCGCTTCGGCTCACGGACGAGCGCGTAGGGGTCGCCCTTCTCGAAGGGCGTCATCGACTGGATGATCGCCTGGATGCGGACGAGCTCCCGGTCGTCCAGGTTGACGTCCTGCGGCAGGCCGCCCGGGAACATGCCGCCGAGGGGCAGCTTGTCGACGAGGTCCTTCAGCGACCCCATCTTCTGGATCATCCGCACCTGGTCGAGGAAGTCGTCGAGCGTGAAGTCGCCCTGGAGCATCCGCGCGGCGTCCTTCTCGGCCTTCTTCTGGTCGACGACCTCCTCGAAGTCCTGCATCAGGCCGACGACGTCGCCCATGCCGAGGATGCGGCTCGCCATGCCGTCCGCGCGGAACGGCTCGAACTTGTCCGCCGTCTCGCCGATGCCGCTGAACAGGACCGGCGCGCCCGTGACCTCCTTGATGCTGACCGCCGCGCCGCCGCGGGCGTCGCCGTCGAGCTTCGTCAGGACGACGCCGCTGATCGACAGCCGCTCGTTGAAGCCGCGCGCCGTCTTCACCGCGTCCTGGCCGATCATCGCGTCGACCACGAGGAAGATGTTCTCCGGCGACGTCGCCTCCTTGATCTTGGCGAGCTCCTGCATGAGCGGCTCGTCGATCGCGAGGCGGCCGGCGGTGTCGTAGATGATGACGTCGCGGCCGAGCCGCTTCGCCTCGCCCCGGGCCGCGGCGCAGATCGCGACCGGCGACTCGCCGGGGAGGTTGAACACGGGGATCTTGAGCTGCTCGCCGAGCACCTTGAGCTGCTCGACGGCGGCGGGGCGCTGCATGTCGGCGGCGACGAGCAGCGGCTTGCGCCCCGCCTTCTCGAGGTAGCGCGAGAGCTTCGCGCAGCTCGTCGTCTTTCCGGAGCCCTGGAGGCCGACCATCATGATGCCCGTGGGCCCGCCGTCGGCCCAGGCGATCTCGTCGCCCTCGTGGGTCATCATCGCCTCGAGCTCGTCGTGGCAGATCTTGATGAAGTGGTCGCTCGCCGAGACCTGGTGGACCTCGCCGGCGTGCTTCACGCGCGTCTCCAGGGTGCGGCCGAGCGCGGCCTGCTTGACCCGGGCGAGGAACGCCTTGACCACCCCGATCTCGACGTCCGCCTCGAGCAGGCTCAGCCTCACCTCGCGGAGCGCGGCGTCGATGTTGCTCTCGGTGAGCTCCGTGAGCCCGGCGAGGCGGTTTCTGGCCTGACGAAAGCCCCGTGTCAGCGTGTCGAACATGGCAGGGCGGTCTTAGCACAGGGGACCGCGAGCGCGGATGCCTTGCCCGGCCCGGAAGCGATCTCTCTCGCGGCGGCGCGGCCCCCCCCACGCGCCGCGCGCGCCCCCACGACGCACCGCGCGCCCCGGCGCGGGCCGTCACATCCCGCGCCGGGCGCGGCGGAGGCCCGCGAGCGCCTCGGCGCACCTCGGCATGACCTCGGCGCTCTCCTTGACCTTGGCGTCGGCGGCGGCGAGGTCGGTCAGATCGGACAGCGCCGCGGGCCCCTCGGGCGCCTCGAGCAGGGCGCGCACGCGCGCCTCGGCGGCCGTCGCCTCGAGCAGCAGGCGGTAGGCCCGCGCGCACGTGTCCCTGGCGCTCGCGGCCGGAGGGGTCGACGCGGGCTGCCGCTCGAGCTCGGCGAGCAGCGCCTCGCGACCCGCGCGCGGCTCGCTGGGGGCGTTGCGGAGGGCGTCGATGGCGTGCAGGAGCGCGTCCGCCTCCTGCTCCTCGGCCGACCGGCCGCACGCGGAGGCGGCCGCCAGGGCGGCGACCGCGGCGAGCGCCGCCGCGGCCCGCCGCGCGGCCGTCCCTGCTGCGCCCCTGGTCGCGCCGGGCCTCGCCGTCACGCCGGGCGCCCTCAGTCGGCCGGCTTCGGGGGGGGCGGGCCCATCTGGATGCGCTCGCCGAGGTAGGAGCCGATCAGCGTGAACAGCACGCCGATGAGCGCCATGATCACGTACATGAAGAGCGGCATCGTCCGGACGGTCTGGCTCTGCAGGAGGTAGAAGACGGTCGGGATCGCGACGAGGAACGAGGCGACGACGGGCTCGAGGAAGGTCTTGCCGGGCGAGATCATGCCGAGGAGGACGCCGCCGATGAACCAGACGGGGATGGCGACGATCATCCCGTTGGACCCCTCGAAGTCGAGCTGCTGCACGATCATGGGGAGGCCGCCGACGAGGGCCGCGGTGAGCACGCTCTGGAGGACGAGGGCGATGAGGCACCAGAGGATCGAGAAGCCCTCCTGCTGGTAGCGGCGGTGGCGGTCGAGGTCGGCGTCGCGGAGAGGCTGCAGCGAGCCCATCCGGGCGCCGCACGCGACGCAGCGCCCGCTCGCCGTCACCGAGGCGTTGTTCGCGCCGCACGACGGGCAGACGATGGAGCTGTCGTTCTTCGAGGCCATCGCGGCTAGGCTAGGCAAGCCGCCGCGGGCGGGCAAGCGCGCGTCGACCGGAACCGCGCCGGGCGCGGGTTGTCTCGGACGGGGTGCTGCGAGGCCCGCGCCCTCCTCCCGCCCCGCGTTGCGCGGGATGGGACGAGGCCGCGCGCGACGCGGGATGGATGCGGGATGGATGAGGAGGGAGCGCGCGGCGCGGCTCCCTGCACCGCGGCCGGCGCTCCGGCTGTATACTCGGCGAAGCGTGCCCACCGACCCGACCTCGACCCTTGAATCCATGACGCACGGCCCGCGCGGTCCGGGCGGCGCTGGTCTCGACGTGACGGGGCCGGATCCGGAGCTGCTCGCGCTGCCTTCGCCGCCGCGGCAGGAGCGCACGGTCACGGTGGTGCTGATGGCGGTGACCGCGGTGGCCGCGCTGTGGATGGCGGTCGCCCTGTTCGGGGAGGCGCGCTATGCGCTGTCGCCCGGCCGGCTCATGGACGTGGGGGAGCTCGCGCCGCTGCGCCCCACGGCGGAGCTCGCGAACCGGTACGTGCGGGCGGTGGGCCTGCTCGGGACGCGCGGGGCGATCCGGTACGGCCGCGCCGCGGAGGGCGACTCGTTCCGGCTGGCGCCGGTGGCCGGCAACCCGGGGCTGTGGGTGGAGATCCGGGTGCCGGAGGGGTTCGAGGGTCCGCGGTTCGTGCCGCCGAGCTCGTTCGCTGGGCGGCTCGTGCCGTTCAAGGCCGCGGGCATCCGGCACGCGCGGCTGGCCGCCGAGGTCGAGGAGCAGACGGGGACGGCCGTCACGGGCGACGCCTGGCTGCTGATCGACGGCAGCTCGCCGCGCGCGTCGCGCTGGGCGGTCGCGCTGTTCGCGCTGTTCCTCGGGTTCGCGGGCTGGAATCTGTTCGGGATCGCGCGGGTGCTCCATCGCGTGCGGGACGCGAGGGACGCGAGGGACGCGCGCGGCGGTTCTTGACGCGCTCGCCGCGGGGGAGCAGGACGCTGCCCGTCCACCGATGCCCAAGGTCACCTTCGTCAACGAGCACAGGACGGTCGAGACCGAGCCGGGTCGGCTCCTCAGCGAGATCGCGGCCGAGCTCGGGATCGCGGTCTGCCGCGAGACGTTCCGGGGCACGGGGATCGGCGACTACACGTGCTGGGTGAAGGGGGAGCCCGGCGCGACGTCGCCGCCGACCTTCCTGGAGCGGCTGCGCGGCGCGAAGGGCCAGCGGCGGATGGCGAACCGGACGCGCGTGCTCGGCGACGTGCAAGTCTGGACGCAGGCCGGCCCGGGCAACCGGCTGCGCGCGCCGCGGCCGATCGCGCCGCCGCCGAGCCCGGCAACGGACCCGGAGGCCCCGCGCAAGCCGATCGACGCGAGCGGCAGCGCGGCGTTCCCGTACGGCGATCCGCGCGCGGTCGGCCACGGCAAGTGGCCCTCCGGGGGGAGCCGATCGCGGCGGGCGCGCTCGAGGCGAAGGCGGCGAAGGAGAAGAAGGCCAAGGCGGCGGGGGCGCCGGCGAAGGCCGCGGAGGCGACGGCGGGCGCCGAGGCGGCGACCGCGGCGCCGGAGCCGGCGGCGAAGGCGCCGAAGGCTGCCGCAGCGAAGGCGCCCAGGACCGCGGCAGCGGCGACGGGCGCGGAGGGGGCCGCGACGGCGGCCGAGGCGGCGCGGGCGGCCCAGGGGGTCGCAACGGCGGGGACCCTCCCCACCCCGGCTGCGGAAACCGCCTCGACGGCCGGGGCCCCCCCCACCCCGGCTCCGAAAACCGCCTCAGCGGCTCAAGAAACCGTCACCGAGGCTCCGAAAACCGCCTCAGCGGCTCAAGAAACCGCCACCGAGGCTCCGAAAACCGCCTCAACGGCTCAAGAAACCGCCACCGAAGCCCCGAAAACCGCCTCAGCGGCCACGGAAATCACGACAGAAACCTCCGACGCCGAGGCGAGTGCGAGTGGCCTCACAGCGAGAATCAAGGAGCGCGACGGAAGTGCGTCGGCGTAGCGTCATCGCGACGCGCACTCCTCCTTGAAGTGCGGGCGAGCTCGGTGGCGTCCAGGGGGCACGCCTCGAAAGTCGCCGTGTGGGCTGCTGGCCTTTATCAGCGCTCGGGAGCCGTGCGGCTACCCCCCGGGCAAAGGTTCGAAAGGGTTGAGCAACCGCACCCCCGTCCGAGCGACATCGCGCGTGTTACGGGTGACAAGTACCAGGTTGTGCACGATGGCCGTGGCGGCGAGCATGCCGTCAATCTCGGGCAGACGATCGGGGACCGAGAGCCGCCCCCAGGTGTTCGCGATCTCCACAGCGACGGGAAGGACTCGTGGACCGAATGAGACGATGACCTTGTCGAGCCACGCATCAAGTGAGCCCGCCTGAACGGGATCCCGCGCGCACCCCCTCGATGCCACGTCGAACCTCGCCGATGACCAGCACCGACAGAAACGAGCTCCGGGCGCGGGTCCAGGCCGAGGCGAAGAAGCGCGGCCTCAAGCTCTCCCCTGCGATCCGCGCGCTCCTCAGCGAGCGCGTCCAGGAACTCGATGACGCGGAGCAGCTCAGCCGGGCGGAGGAGTGGCAGCGAGCCCAGGTCTGGGCGGTCTGGGAGCGGATGAAGGCCGGAGGGCACGACGAGGCCTCGCGCCAGGAGATCGGTTCCATCTTCGACGAGGCGCTCCGCGCCGCCCCTCGTCGCCCCCCTGCGAGCTAGGCCGCCCGCCCCCCGGCAGCGCTCCCGCACGCCTCCCCGCGGCGCCCGGCGTGCTATGCACGCGCCGATGAGCGACGTGGTGGTGATCGGCGGCGGCGTGGCCGGGTGCGCGTCGGCGCTCGCCCTCGCGCGGCGCGGGCTGTCCGTCCGCGTCCTCGAGCGCAACCCGGGCGAGGGCGCCTCCTGGGCGGCGGCGGGCATCATCGGCCCCCAGCTCGAGGCCGCGGGCGACGGCCCCCTCGCGCGGCTCTGCCTCGCCAGCCGGAGCCTCTACCCGGAGCTCGCCGCCTCCCTCGCCGAGGCGACGGGCATCGACGTGGGCTTCCGGCAGTGCGGCGCGCTGCGCGTGGCGCTCACGCCGTCCGGGCGCGACGAGATCGCGCGCGAGGTCGCCTGGCAGCGGGAAGCCGGCCTCGCCGTGGAGATCTGCGACGGCGACGCGGCGCGGGCGCGCGCGCCGGCGCTCTGCCAGGAGGTCGCCGGCGGCGTGTGGTTCGCCGACGAGGCGCGGATCGATCCGCCGTCGCTCATGCGCGCGCTGCGGATCGCGGCCGAGCGCGCCGGCGTGCAGTTCCGCACCGGGGCGACCGTCCGGCGCGTCCTCGTCGACCGCGAGCAGGCGCGCGGGGCGCAGCTCGAGGACGGGACCAAGGTGGAGGCGCGCTGGACGGTGCTCGCCGCGGGGAGCTGGTCGTCGCTGCTCGAGGCCTCGGGGCTCGCGCCCGCCGCGGTGCGCCCGGCGCGCGGGCAGATCGTCGAGCTCACGCCGGCGTCGCCGGTGCTGACGCAGGTGATCTACGGGCCCGGGTGCTACCTGTCGCCGCGCGACGACGGGCGCGTGCTGGTCGGCGCGACCATGGAGTTCGCCGGCTACGTCCCCGCCGTGACCTCGCGCGCGGTGCGCGATCTGCTGACCGCGGCGCTGCAGCTCATGCCCGCGCTCGGCGACGCGCCGATCGGACGGACGTGGGCCGGACTCCGGCCGCACACGAAGGACGATCTGCCGATCCTCGGCGAGGGGGAGCTCCAGCGCCTCGTCTTCGCGACAGGGCATTTCCGCAACGGCGTCCTCCTCGCCCCGGTGACGGCGAAGATCGTGGCGGCGCTGGTCGCGGGAGAGCAGCCGCCGCTGGATCTGTCGCCGTTCTCGCCCGGGCGGCCCGGCATCGCCGGCTGAGCGCGGCGGCTGCACCCGCCGGCGGAGCGCGGCCGCCGCCGGCCCATCGCCGCCGCCGCGCGGGCGCCCGCGCGGCGGCGCGCCGCGCCCCCGGCGGCCAGGCCGCGGCAGGTTCACGTGCGCTCGCCGCGCGGAGCGCCTACGCTGAGCGCCGCGATGCCGCCCACCTGCGAGCTCATCCCGATCCGGTTCTACTTCCACTGCGGCTGGGCCATCCAGGTGGATCCCTCCTTCGAGTCCGAGCTCCTGTACGGCGGGGAGACGCTGCGGATGTTCGATCCGGGCGAGCGCCGCGAGGTCTCGCTCTCGTCGATGATCTACCGGCGGCACGACGGCGCGCCCTTCACGGCCAAGGAGGTGCTGGACACCTTCCCGCCGCACGAGATGTCCGGGCTTCGCTACGAGCACGAGGAGGGGCAGGTCGCGGGCGCCGCGCTGTGGATGCACGGCGAGAGCGATGACGAGCCGGAGCCGTGCTGGGTGTTGATGGCCATCATGGTGTGCCCCGAGGCCGGCCGGCTCGCGCGCTGCACCATCGTCTGCAAGGAGGAGTCGGACCGGGACTGGGCCGTCGACACCTGGCGGAGCATCACGCGGACCCCGCCGCCCGTGCAGCTCGGGCCGGGCCCGGCGACGAGCTAGCCGCGAGGGCTTCGTCGCCCGAAGGCGAGCTGGCGGCCGGGCAGCGGGAGATCTCCGCCACCGCTGCTCTGCGTGCCGGTCGCGCCGGCGCTGGAGCTCGCGGTCGCATCGCTGCCGGCGCCCCTCCACGTGTTGCTCGCAGGGTCGTAGGTCTCCGCCGACGACAGCTCTGTCCCGTCGGTGCGCCGGCTCGTCTGCCTGCCGCCTGCCACGAGCCCATGGCCGTTCGGCAAGAGGATGGCCGCGTGTCCGGCGCGCCCTCGTTGCCCGCGATACGGGCGACACCCATCGAGATGTGAGGATCGCTACAACACGGAGGCGCGAGCACGGCCCGCGGGGTCGGGAACTTTTCGCGCCCCTCGCCGTGTCCTGGGAGTGTCAGGGAAACGAGGCCGGCGAAAGCCCTCCCGCTCCCCCTCCAGCCCATGCCCACGTTTCCCCACGCCTCGTTCGTCGATCGGCTCCTCGCCGAGCTCCCGTGCCTCCTGCGCGCGGCGCGCCGCCTGACGCGCTCGGAGCAGGACGCCGAGGATCTGGCGCAGGCGACGGTGGTGCGCGCGATCGAGCGGCACGCGGACCTGCGCGACGAGGGCCGCATGCGGGCGTGGCTGCTCCGCATCGAGCGATCGGTGCTGCTCAACGCGACGCGCGGCGCCCGGCAGCGCCTCGAGGTGATCGAGGGCGGCCGCGGCGCCGAGTCGGTGCCGGAGCCGCAGGGCGATCTGGAGGTGGAGCTCCTCGAACGCGGCTTCGCGGACGAGGTCGAGCGCGCGCTCGCGCGCGTGCCGCCGGAGTGGCGCGAGGCGCTGCTCCTGCGGGAGGTCGAGGACCTTTCCTACGAGGAGATCGCGGATCTCCAGGGGTGCCCCGTGGGCACGGTGCGATCACGGCTCTCGAGGGCGCGGCTCGCGCTCGTCGAGGGCCTCTCCGAACGGCACGAGGAGACGTCATGGCAGGGTGCAACCGCGAGTGGTTCGAGAACATTTCGGCGTGGCACGACGACGAGGTGACCCCCGAGGACGCCGCGCGGATCGAGGCGCACGTCGCCGGCTGCGGGCCCTGTCGGCGCGCCGCGGAGGTCCTTGGCGGCGTGCGGCGCGCGCTCGTGGCGAAGGCGGACGGGGAGGTCCCGAAGCGCCTGCGCGACCGGGCGGAGGCCGCCGCGCGGAGCGCGCGCGCGCCGCGCCGCCGCCGCCCCTTCGCGATCCGCCGCGCTGCTCGTCGGCAGCCCGAGCCGAGGCGTGGGCGCGGCGATGGCCGACGAGCTCGTGAGCCACCACGTGCGCGGCTTCGCGCGCGAGCGCCCGTGCGACTTCGAGTCGTCCGATCCGGGCGCCGTCGCCGGGTGGCTCGAGGGGAAGCTCGGCTACGCGGTGACGGTCCCGGCGGTGTCCGGCGCCCGGCTGCTCGGGGCGCGCCTCTGCCAGATCGGAGAGACGCGCACGGCGGCGCTCATGTACGAGAGCGGGGACAAGCCGCTCACGGTGTTCGTGCCGCCCCCCGGGTCCGACGCCGCGACGGCGGCGCGCGCGCTCGCGGGGCGCGGCGTGGGGTGCACCCGGGGGCCGCTCGGCAACGCGATCTGCGCGAGGAGCGTGGAGCAACCGGTGCTCGCTGTCGCAGAAGTGGACGTGGCGGCGCTCGCGCCGGCGCTTGGCAGGCCCTGATCCAGTGCACCACGAGGACCCATGACGCTCGGTTCATTGCTGACGCTCTTCGTCGCGGGGCTGCTGACGTTCGCGTCGCCCTGCGTGCTCCCGATGCTCCCGGTCTACCTGTCGGCCCTCGGCGGCGCCGGGGCGCTCGGCGGTCCCGACCGCGCGGCGGCGAGCCGCAGCGTGCGCCTCGCCGGCGTCGGCTTCGCGATCGGCCTCGCGCTCGTGCTCGTCGCGCTCGGCGCCGGCGCGTCGGCGATCGCCACGGCCCTCGCGCCCCACCGGCGCGCGCTCGCCCTCGTATCCGGCGCGATCCTGGCGCTCTTCGGCGCGAAGCTGCTCGGCGTGCTGCGCCTCCCGTGGCTGGAGCGCGAGGCGCGCCCGCTCCTCGCCCGCCTGCCGGCCGCGGGCGGCTTCTGGGGGGGCATGCTCTTCGGGATCGCCTTCGCGGCAGGGTGGACGCCGTGCGTCGGCCCGGTGCTCGGCGCCGCGCTGACCTACGCGGCGAGCGCGGGGGCCAGCCCGCTCGCCGGCGCGGTTCAGCTCGGCGCCTACGCCGCGGGCCTCGCCGCGCCGCTCGTCGTCGCGGCCTTCGTCGGGCCCGCGGCCGTCGCGCTCGCGCGCCGCCTGATGCCGGCCACGCCGGCCCTCCAGCGCGTGACGGGGGCGCTGCTCGTGGTCCTCGGGATCGCGTTCGCGACCGGCCGTCTGGGCGCCCTCTCGCCGGCGCCCGCGGTGGCCGTGGCCGCAGGCGCGCCCTGCGACAGCGGCCCCGCGTCGGCGTGCGCGGCCCCGGAGGGCGCCGTCGACCCCGGCGACGCCGCGCTTCCCGAGGGGATGCCTCGGCTGATCGAGTTCGAGAGCGCGCACTGCGCGGTGTGCGAGCGCATGGCGCCGCTCGTGAAGGAGCTCGAAGCGCGGTGCGCCAAGGAGGCCGGCACGGTCCTGCGCGTCCGGGTCGACGATCCTCGCGGGCAGGCCCTCGCGGCCCACTACGGCGTGCGCTTCGTGCCGACGTTCCTCACCGTCGACGCCGCCGGTCAGGAGGTGGAGCGCGCCGTCGGCGAGCTCCCCCGCCAGCGGCTCGCGAGCCTGCTCGGCGACGTCCGCGGCGAGGCTTGCCCCCCGGCCATGTGAGCTCCCCACGGCGAGCCCCACGGCGGGGCTCGCTCCCTCATCCGCCCCGCCAGCCAACCGCGGGGCTCGCTCCCTCATCCGCCCCGCCAGCCAACCGCGGGGCTCGCTCCCTCATCCGCCCCGCCAGCCAACCGCGGGGCTCGCTCCCTCATCCGCCCCGCCAGCCAACCGCGGGGCTCGCTCCCTCATCCGCCCCGCCAGCCAACCGCGGGGCTCGCTCCCTCATCCGCCCCGCCAGCCAACCGCGGGGCTCGCTCCCTCATCCGCCCCGCCAGCCAACCGCGGGGCTCGCTCCCTCATCCGCCCCGCCAGCCAACCGCGGGGCTCGCTCCCTCATCCGCCCCGCCAGCCAACCGCGGGGCTCGCTCCCTCATCTGCCCCGCCAGCCACCCGAGCCTCGCGGGGTGCCTCGTACCCGCTCGGTCAGGAGACGTCGTTAGTATGACGAACAAACCATCGATCCCCGAAGCCCGAGCCGGCCAATGGGCGCCCCTGCTCCTGCGCCTGGTCATGGGCTATGGCTTCATCGTGCATGGCTGGGTGAAGCTCAGCAGAGGGCCCGCCAGGTTCGAGGCGCTGCTCACCCAGCTCGGCGTCCCCTTTTCGAAGCTCATGTCCTGGGTGGTGCCGTTCGTGGAGCTCCTCGGCGGCGTCGCCGTCCTCGCGGGCGCGTTCACCGCGATCGTCGCCGTTCCCCTCATTGCCACGATGCTGACGGCGATGTTCTCCGTTCACCTCAAGCATGGGTTCAGCGCCGTCAACACCATCGGATTGACGGCGGATGGGCCTGTGTTCGGCCCACCCGGGCACGAGCTCAACCTGCTGTACATCGCGGGGCTGGTCGCCCTCGCGCTCGGCGGCGCAGGCGCGTTCTCCCTCGACGCGCTGATGGGCCACCGACGACGGCTGCGAGCACGCGCCTGACGTGAAGCGACGAGCGCGGCGGCTCGCGCCGATCCGCGCTCCGGCGACGCGGGGCTAGGCTCCCGCGAGGCGCGTGCGCACCTTGGCGAGCACCGCGACGTCGGCCGGCGGGAAGAGCTCGTCCCGGAGCTCGGCCGCCTCGGCCCAGCGCACGGCGGCGACGTCGAGCGCGGCCGGAGCGGGAGACCCTTCGGCGAAGGAAGCCTCGTAGAAGAGCAGCAGCACCGGCTTCGCCGGATAGCGGTGATAGGTCACCTCCACGATGTCGCCGACGCGGGCCTCCACGCCGATCTCCTCGCGCAGCTCGCGGACGAGGGCGTCCCGTGGATCCTCGCCGGCCTCGACCTTGCCGCCCGGAAACTCCCACGCGCCCGCGAGGTGGGCGCCCACCTTGCGCTGCGTGAGCAGCACGCGGCCGCGCTCGATGACCACGGCGGCGGCGACGAGGACGAGGGCAGGAGGCGGATCGGGCGCGGCGGACATGGGCGCCTAGGATGTCGACCGCGGCGCAGAAGACAAGGCCGGAGAGCCGCTCACGACAGCACCGCAGCGAAGAATCGACATCGGCCGGAGATGGTCGGATCCAGCGAGAAAGTCGCACCGGAAAGCGGAATAACACGCAAGGAGAATGCGCGCCGCGGTGTGGGCGACCGGGCGGCGGCCCTCGACGCGAGGAGCGGCCGCGCTCGGGGGACCGTGCGGCGCTGCGCCGCCCTGCGGCGGCGGTGCAGCGGGGTGTGCCTCAGCCGCAGGCCGCCGCGCCCGCCGGCCGTCGCGAGCGGCGCGGGGGACTGGCCGGGAGCAGGCGCGGTAGCGTCGCCGGGAGCGAGGCGGCGGCCTCGCCGGGAGCGAGCCCGCTTCCCTTTGCCGCCGAGGTATGGGATGGCGCCTCGCATGAGCGTCACATACCGGGAAGCGGGGGTCGACATCGATGCAGGGGACGCGCTCGTCGAGCGCATCAAGCGGCTCGCCAAGCCGACGCGCACGCCCGAGGTGCTCGCCGACGTCGGCGGCTTCGCCGGCCTGTGCGCGCTGCCGGGCGGGCTCTCCGAGCCCGTGCTCGTCAGCGGCACCGACGGCGTCGGCACCAAGCTCAAGGTCGCCTTCGCCACCGGCGTTCACCACACCGTCGGCATCGACCTCGTCGCCATGTGCGTCAACGACGTCCTCACCGTCGGCGCACGACCGCTCTTTTTCCTCGACTACTTCGCCACCGGAAAGCTCGACGTCGACGTCGGCGAGGCCGTCGTGCGCGGCATCGCCGACGGCTGCAAGCAGGCAGGCTGCGCCCTCATCGGCGGCGAGACCGCCGAGCTGCCCGGCATGTACGCCGACGGCGAGTACGACCTCGCCGGCTTCGCCGTCGGCGTCGTCGAGCGCTCGCGCATCCTCGACGGAAAGCGCATCGCCCCCGGCGACGCCGTGCTCGCCGTCGCGTCCAGCGGCCTGCACTCCAACGGCTACTCGCTCGCCCGCCGGGTGCTCGAGAAGGAGATGGGGCTGCGCATGAGCGACCGCGTCGACGAGCTCGGCGCCACCGTCGGCGACGCGCTGCTCACGCCAACACGGATCTACGCCCGCGCCATCACCGCGCTCCTCGCCGCCTGCGGCGATGCGGTCCGGGGGCTGTCCCACATCACCGGCGGCGGCCTGCCGGGCAACCTCCCGCGCGTGCTGCCCGACGGGCTCGGCGCTCAGCTCGACCTCCGCTCCTACCAGCGGCCCGCCATCTTCCACCTGCTCCAGCGCGGCGGGCCCGTCGACGAAGCCGAGATGCGCCGCACCTTCAACCTCGGCGTCGGCCTGGTCGCGGTCGTCGACAAGGCCGCGGCCGACAACGCCATCGACGCGCTCACAGCCAGCGGCGAGCGCGCGTGGGTCCTCGGCGAGATCGTGCACGTCGGCGACGTCCCCTTCGAGGAGCGCGTCCGGTTCGGCTGACGGCGACGGAGCGGCGCCCGCAAGCGCCCCGGCGTCAGCCGCCTTCGAGCCGCGCCCTCAGCTTCTTGATCGCCTCGTCGATGGTGCGGTTCTTCGTGTAACAGGGCCTCACCGCCGTCTCGAGCACGACCAGGGTGCGCTGGTCGCCCTCGGAGACGGCGCGGTCGAGGAACGGCATCTTCTCGCCGCAGGTGGCGTCGCGCAGCTCGAAGGAGATCCGGACGGCCGGCGTCCCGCGGGCCGCGACCTCCGGATCGCGGAGCAGCTTCGCCGCGCGGGTGGCCGGGGTGGAGCGGCCCCGGGTCTCGACGATCTCGTAGAGCACGTCGAGGCCGGCGGTCCCGAACCGGCGCGCGAGCGCGTCGAAGACCTGGTCGGCGAGCTCCTCGCCCGTCTTCGAGATGGCGATGGCGAGGTTGCGCGCCGCGATCGCGACCGGGCGCTCGCGGAGCGCGGTCGGATCGCGCTCGGCGAGCAGGTTGAGCGCCTCGGCGGCCTTCACCCACCGGCGCGCCCGGGCCGCGTCGGTGAGCGCCTTCCGGGTCGCCTCGTCGGGCGGTGGCTCGGCCGGCGCCTCGGGCGCCGCGGGCGATGCCTGCGCAGCGTCCTCGGGCGCCGCGGCGGTGGGCCCGGAGGCCTCCGCGGCGGCGGCCGCGTCGGCCGGGGCGGGCTCGCTCGTGGCGAGCGCGCTGGCGGCCGGCGCCGCCTGGCCGAGCTGGGGCTCCGGCTCGGGCGGGGCGCGCCCGCTGCTGGCGAGCGCTGCGATGACGCCGACAGCGATGAGGGCGCCGCCGAGGTACGGGGCGAGCCGGCCCAGGCGGCCGCCGGCGCCTTCGTCGCGCCGTCGCGACGCGCGGGCCTCCTGGGCTGCGCGCTTCCGCCTGGCTTTTTCCTCGCGCTCTCTGGCGGCGCGCTCGGCCTCCTCGGCGAGCTTTCGCTTGGCTTCTTCCTCGCGCTCCCGGGCGACGCGCTCCGCCTCGGCCGCCTCCAGCTCCCGCAGCAGCGTGGGGGCGAAGGCGGGCCGCGAGCCGCTCATTCGTTCGGAGGTCGGCTCCGATGCGGGCGCGTCGTCCTCCGCGGGCGGCTCGTCCGGCGGCTGCGGTGCGGACGCTGTGGCGGGAGACGGCTCGGCCACCGGCGGCCGCGATTTCACGGGCGAGACGGGCGTCTTCGCGGACGCGGCGTCCTCTGCGGAGGGAGCCGGCGGCTTCGACGGCGCCGACTCCGCCGCGGGCGACGACGGCGCCGGCTCCGCTGACGGCGATGACGGCGGCTTCGACGGCGCCGGCTCCGCTGACGGCAATGACGGCGGCTTCGACGGCGCCGACTCCGCCGCGGGCGATGACGGCGGCTTCGACGGCGCCGACTCCGCCGCGGGCGATGACGGCGGCTTCGACGGCGCCGACTCCGCCGCGGGCGATGACGGCGGCTTCGACGGCGCCGACTCCGCCGCGGGCGATGACGGCGGCTTCGACGGCGCCGACTCCGCCGCGGGCGATGACGGCGGCTTCGACGGCGCCGACTCCGCCGCGGGCGATGACGGCGGCTTCGACGGCGCCGACTCCGCCGCGGGCGATGACGGCGGCTTCGACGGCGCCGACTCCGCCGCGGGCGATGACGGCGGCTTCGACGGCGCCGACTCCGCCGCGGGCGACGACGGCGCCGACTCCGCCGACGGCGATGACGGCGGCTTCGACGGCGCCGGCTCCGCCGCGGGCGATGACGGCGGCTTCGACGGCGCCGACTCCGCCGCGGGCGATGACGGCGGCTTCGACGACGCCCGCTCCACCGCGTGCGCTGGCAGCTCCGCCGTGCCCGGCTGCGACGGCTTCTCCGGCGGGGGCGCCGGCCGGCCACGCTCCGACGGCGCGGGCAGCGTCGCCCTCATCGGTGGCTGCGTGGAGGCCGAGCCCTCCCGCTCCTCGGACACCGGCTCTTCCAGCGACCGTACCGGCTCCGCTGGCGAAAGAGACGGTGCCTCCTCCGGCGGAGGCGTCGAGACCAGCGGCGCCGGCTCCTGCGACGCGGTCGGCTCCGCCGATCGCGGCAAAGGCGCGCCCGCCGCGGAGGCAGCCTCGCGCGCGGCCTCTTCCCGCGAGAAGGCGACCTGGGCCATGAACGCCGCGCCGCCCACCGCGGTCGGGCGCGAGTCGCGCGTCAGCTCGGCGACGAGGGTCGGCGTGTTGCGCACCGGCGTCGGCCGCGAGTAGCTCGCGGCGTCCTCCTCGTCCTCGCCCTCCGCCCGCGCCTCCGCCTCATCGCCCGCGCGCGCCGGCTCCGGCGCGCTCGCGCCGCCGCCCGCCGGCTCGCCGGCGGCCCGCTGCGCGGCCGGCTCCAGCTCGTCCGCGACGTCCGTCAGCGAGACCAGGCACGAATCCCCGAGGAGGATCGCCGAAGAGCCGCCGGAGCCCGCCTCCGGCTCGCGCGGCGGCGCGGCGCTGGGCAGCGGCGGCGGCCGGTTGCTCGGCTCGCGCGGCGGCGCGGCGCTGGGCAGCGGCGGCGGCCGGTTGCTCGGCTCGCGCGGCGGCGCGGCGCTGGGCAGCGGCGGACGGTTGCTCGGCACCCGCGCCGCCTCGCCGATCGCGGGCACCGACGTCATCTCGGCCCTCGACCCCATCTCCGCCCTGGGCTCGTCCATCACGATCCCCGACGCCGCGCACGCCGCGTCGAGCGCCGCGATCAGCTCCGCAGCGCTCTCGAAGCGGGCGCGCGGCTGCTTCTCGAGGAGGCGCCGCACGACCGCCTCGATGGCCGGCGGGACCGCGACGCCGGGCGCGTGCTCGGCGATCGCCGGGACGGGCGCGCTGCGCTGCTGGTTGAAGAGCTCGACCGGATCCTTGGCCAGGAACGGGTGCTTGCCGGCCAGCATCTCGTAGAAGATCAGGCCGAGGGCGTAGAGGTCCGCGCGCTCGTCGACGAAATCCATCCCCAGCGCCGACTCGGGCGCGAGGTAGGCGATCGTCCCGAAGATCACCCCGGCCGTCGTGAGCCGGACCGGGAGCGACTCCCCCTCCATCCGCGTCGACTCCGGCGACGCGACGGAGCGGCGGAGCTGGTCGACGCTCACCTTCGCGAGCCCGAAGTCGATGAGCTTCACGAGGTCGCCCTGCGGCTCGACGACCATCACGTTGCGCGGCTTCACGTCGCGGTGGACGATGCTCATCGCATGGGTCGCCCCGAGGGCGGCCGCGATCTGCCGGGCGATCAGCGCGGCGCGCGCCGCGGGCATCGGCCCACGCCGGATGATCTCGTGGAGCGTCGTGCCGCGGACGTACTCCAGGACCAGGAAGAACGAGCCGTCCTCCGCCTCGCCGAAATCGGTCGCGGTCGCGACGTTCCGGTGCTGGATGTGGGCGCCGGCGATCGCCTCGCGCTCGAAGCGCTGCACGAGCTCGGGGAGCCGCTCGGTGTCCGGGTGCAGGATCTTGATCGCGACGCGCTTGTGCATGTGCACGTGCTCGCCGCGGTAGACCGCGCCCATGCCGCCCATCGCGATGACCTCGTCGATGCGGTAGCGCTTCGAGATGACCCGCCCGAGGTAGGACACCGCCCGCTGCTTCGCGGCCTCTTCGGGGGTCAGGGTCGTCTCGGGCGGGCGTTCCGACATCGTGGCGGCGCCACCCTAACCCGAGCGGCGCGGCATTGGTAGGTGGCCGACCCGCGGGGACCGACCCCCGGCGGGGCGGCGTTCGCCGCTCATCCCCCGCGATTCAGCCGCGCCCAGTAGGCGTCGACCGCGTCCGCTTGATCGGGGATCCGCGCGCATTCCGCGAGCTCGTCCAGATCGAGCTCGGGGAGCATCCCGCTCCGCTCGATCGGCTCGTACCCGCCCTCCCCCAGCCGGTGGACGGAGATGCGTCCCTCCTTCCAGATCCACACCTCGGGCACCCCGAGCCCCCGGTAGACGTCGAGCTTGTCGATGCCGCCGCTCGTGATGAACACCTCGATCGCGATGTCGGGCCGCTTCGTGTTCACCTTGCCGACGCAGTAACACTCGTCGGGCTCCAGGCCGCGCTGCCTCTTCTTGCGGCGGTACGTGGTCGAGCCGTAGCCGTAAACGCGAACGCGGCGCGCAAACGCCCACAGCTCGACGAGGCGCCCGATGCGCGTCTTCACATCCTCGTGGTCCGCCGACGGGCTCATGAGCTCGAGCACCCCTTCGCAGTAGGTCATCCGCAGCCCCGGGTGATCGTCGAGCAGCTTGCGCAGCGCGACGTACTCGTCCCAGGAGACGTTGGACATCACGAAGCGTTGCTCGCCCTCGCTGGACGGGGGTGCCAAGGGCTCGGACAGGGGTGCCAAGGGCTCGGACAGCGGAGCGACGGCGACCATGGGCTGAGGATAGGCGACTGCGGCGCGCCCGCAAGCGACGCTCCGCGGCGAGCCGAGGCGCTCTTGCGCCGCTCGCGCGAAGGGCAGCGCGCCATGACCCCGGGGCCGGGCCCCCGCGCCGGCGCCGGACGGCCGCTGCCGCCCCGGATCTCTCCCGCGCCCGCCCCCGCCGTAGTATCTGCCCCCCATGCCCCCCCTCGATCTCGGCGTCCTCATCTCCGGCCGCGGCTCGAACCTCCAGGCGATCCTCGACGCCATCGCCGCCGGCCGCCTCGACGCCCGCGTGCGGCTCGTCCTCTCGAATCGGCCCGGCGCCGCGGGCCTCGCGCGCGCCGAGCGCGCCGGCATCCCGACGCGCGTCATCCCGCACCAGGGGTTCGCCGATCGCGACAGCTTCGACGCCGCCGTCGTCGCCGCCCTCCGCGAGGCGGGCGCGGCCTGGGTCGTCCTCGCCGGCTTCATGCGCCTGCTCACGCCGACCTTCCTCGACGCCTTCCCGCACCGCGTCGTCAACATCCACCCCTCGCTCCTGCCCTCCTTCCCCGGCGTGGACGCCCAGCAGCAGGCGCTCGATCACGGCGTGCGCATCACCGGCTGCACCGTCCACCTCGTCGACACCGGCACCGACACCGGGCCCATCCTCGCGCAGGCCGCCGTCCCCGTCCTCGATGGCGACGACCGCGACGCCCTCGCCGCGCGCATCCTCGTCGAGGAGCACGCCCTGCTCGTCCGCGCCCTCTCGTGGATCGCCGAGGGGCGCCTCCGGGTCGCGCCGCCCGCCGCGCCGGGCGGGCGCGCGCGCGCGACGATCGCCGGCGTCGACACCGCGCTCGGGCTCGCCCAGGGCGGCCGCGCGCCCGAACAGGTCGGGGAAGGGGCGTGATCCACAAGCACTACGACGTCATCGTCCTCGGCCGCTCCATCGGCGCGCTCACCGCCGCGGCGCTCCTCGCGCGGCGCGACTTCACCGTCATGGTCGTCGGGCACGGCGAGCGCCCGCCCACCTACCGCCTCGACCAGCACGTCCTCCGCCGGCGCGCCTTCACCATGCTCGCCGAGCCCTCGCCCGCGTGGCGCCGCTTCCTCGTCGAGCTCGCCCAGTCGCAGACCTGGAAGCGCCGCATCGTCCCGGCCACGCCCATGCTGCAGGTCGTCGCCCCGCGCCGGCGCCTCGACGTGCCGCCCGACATGGTCCTCTTCGGCCGCGAGATCGACCGCGAGTTCCCCGAGCTCCGGCGCGTCGTCGACGAGCTCTACGCCGAGCTCGCCCACGTCAACGGCGCCGCCGACGACGCGTTCTCGCACGACGCCGTCTGGCCGCCGGGCACGTTCTGGGAGCGGCGCGAGACCGCGCGCTACGCCGCCATGCTCCCGTACGCGCGCGCCGAGCCCGACGCCGACCTGCTCGTCGAGTTCCCGCGCGGCCACCTGTTCCGCTCGATCGTCACGCAGTCCGTCCTCTTCGCCACGGATCTCTCGGCGCTCCCGCCCCCCTTCGCGGTGGCGCGCCTGCACGGGGCGTGGACGCGCGGGCTGATGATGCTCCCGCGCGGCGAGGAGGAGCTCGAGGAGTTCCTCGTCGAGCGCATCCTCGCCCACGGCGGCCGCTGCCTCCTCGACGAGCGCGCCGCCTCGGTCCACGTCCGCCGCGGCACCGCCGCGGGGGTCGTCGTCGACGGCGACGACCACCCGAACGGCAGCAGCTTCGTCATCACCGACATGGACGGCGAGACGCTCGCGAGCCTCTCGGGCGGCGAGGGCATCCACAAGCGCGCGCTGCGCGAGTGGCCCCGCATCACCTCCTCGGTCGGCCGCTTCGTCGTGTCGCTCATCGTGCGCCGCGAGGGCCTGCCCGAGCCGCTCGGCCCCGAGTCGCTCCTGCTCCCCTTCCCGTCCGTGCCCGCCGGCCGCTCGCTCGTCCCGCCGCCGCCGCGCGCGCCTGGCGACGCCTCCGGCGGGCGGCCGAGCTCGCCCCGCGCCACGCGGCCGTCCGGGCCGGGGCGCCCGGTGATCCACCTCCAGCGCTGCGATCTCCCGCCGCCGTCGACCGACACGCTGCTCGTGGCGGAGATCCTGCTCCCCGACCGGAGCCCGCTGTCGCTGCTCGAGGCGCGCCAGGCGGTGCTCGACGCGCTCGCGGCCGAGCTCCCCTTCCTCGAGCGTCACCTCGTGCTCGTCGACTCGGTGCACGACGGCCTGCCCGTGTGGCTCTACGACGGCCAGCGCCGCCGCCTCATCGAGCGCGCCGCCCTGAAGGGCGCGGCCCCGGGCGCGGAGCCGATGGTGCGCCAGCTCGAGGTCGACCCGCCCGGCTACCTCGGGCTCGCGGGCGAGCCGATCCGCGGCCCGATCGAGCGGACGCTGCTCGTCGGCCGGAGCGTGCTGCCCGGCCTCGGCCAGGAGGGCCAGCTGCTCGCCGCGTGGGGCGCGGCGCGCCTCGTGACCCGCACCGACCGGCGCAAGGAGCGGATGCGGCGGGACATGTGGAGCAAGGTGGAGATCGGATAGTACCGCTTCGCCCGGGCTGCTCCTGGCTTCATGAGATAAAAAACCACAGAGGCACAGAGGAGAGAGAGAGAGAAAAAAATCTCTCTTCTCTTCCCTCTGTGCCCTCTGTGCCCTCTGTGGTTCCAATCTTTCTCCCGAGCGACTTCGTGTCTCAGGAGGATCGGGGAAACACCTGAAAGAAGCCGTCTCGCTCGACCACGGAGAGCGGCACGTCGAACAGGCGCGACAGGTTCTCGTCGGTCAGCACCTCGCGCTTCGGGCCGTCGGCGAAGATGCGGCCTTTTCTCAGCAGGACGACCCGCTCGATCTCGGGCGGGATCTCCTGCACGTGGTGCGTCACCAGGACCAGCGTCTTCCCGCGCCGCGCGAGGCGCCTGAGCAGGTCGACGAGCTCGAACGCGGCCTTCAGGTCGAGGCTGGTGGTCGGCTCGTCGAGCACGAGCGCCTCCGGGTCGTGCACGAGCGCGCGCCCGAGCAGGCAGCGCCGCTGCTCGCCGGCGGACATCTCCGCGATCGGCTTGCCCCCGAGGTGCGCCACGCCGAGCTCGCGGAGCACCTCCTCGGCCCGCCCGCGCTGCGCGCCGGTCGGCGGCTGGTGCTCGTGCAGCCCGGCGCTCGCGAAGAAGCCGGAGAGCACCACGTCGAGCCCCCGCACCTCCCGCGGATAGGCCATCTGCAGCTCGTACGACACGAGCCCCAACCTGCGCCGGAGCGCGACGACCTCCCACCTTTCGCGACCGAGAATCCGCACGCCCGAGCCCTCGCGGTGGACCGGATAGATCTCCCTCGAGAGCAGCCGGAGCAGCGTCGACTTCCCGGCCCCGTTGGGCCCGAGGATCGCGGTGCTCTCCCCCTGCTCGATGCGCAGCGACAGCCCCTCGAAGACGCGCGTATCGCCGCGGTACACCTCGGCGTCCTCGATCTCGATGAGCGCGGGCGCGCTCATCGGTCCACTCCACGGTTCGCGTTCATGCGGCGCACACTACCGGAGTGCCGAGCTGGATAAAAGACGCACATCCTATCCAGCGACACCTCGCAATTCAAGCCCTTTTGCCGAGCGCCGAACGGATCTCACGTGTCTCTCACATGCCTCTCACATGCCTCTCACATGTCTCTCACATGTCTCTCACATGTCGGCGCATGTCAGACATGCGCAATGTGATGCGGAGAGACCGAGCGTCGTCAGCTCGAATAATCCTGCCAGGCTGCGTCCTCAAGGCCTCTTTCGCGGAATCTTCTGCCACTGGCGCTACCGGCGCGCGAGATGGCGCTTCACCCGGTGAGGCAGCGAACGTTCGCGGGTGCGAGCCGCGCCGAGCACCCGAGTCGCGATCCCCTGATGCGGCCCTTTGCCATGCTCGCATTCTCCTGTGTTTGCGCGAATTTTCCCGCGCTTTCCCCCGCGCTTCCCTCGCGCTTTCCCTTCGTTTTTCCCAATGGAATCAGGGCTTTCGCGGTGGATCGTCCGTGCCCCGGATCGGCGATCCACTCGCGCGATCACTCACCATCTCTCGCGGACAGGCACCGTCGAAAATCTGCCTATGAATTGGCGTTTGCCGAGCTCGAGAGATCGATGGCCCGATCGTTGCAGTCCCCCTGGCACCTTCAACGAGTGCCCCGCGCCAAGCCGATGCTGGCGCTCGGGAGTGAGAAAAATCCGACGCGGCGCCGAGCCGCTCGGCCACTTGGAGATTGACGCAATGACGAAGATCAAGGGTTCGCTTTTCGGTGCTGGGGCGGTCTCGTGCATGCTCGCCGCGCTCGGCGGGTGCATCGTCGCCGCGGACGACGGCTCCAGCGTCTCGGAAGAGAACGAGATTTTCGCCGATGAGGTCGCAGCAGCCGCGGCGGCGTCGCAGATGCGCTTCGGCGTTGCCCCCCAGTGGAGCCAGAACTGGGCGCCGGGCTCGTCCGGACCGGCCAACGTCGACGTGGTCGCCGTGGGCGACTGGCTGCAGTCGAACGGCTTCACTTCCACACATAAGAGCAAGCTTCAGCAGATCGTCAACCAGGGGAAGACCCCCTACTTCTTCGGTTACATCGCCACGGACATGACGAAGAAGGGCCTCGGGTCCGACCGCGACTGCGACGGCGACGCCGGCGCGCCGCTGTGCCAGCGGGGCGCGGCGTACGTGCGCAGCAACATCGGCAAGATGGTGGACGCCTACAAGCAGGCGGCGCAGTCGATCAACGCGTCCTTCGGCGGGCGGTCGGTCGAGGCGCTCATCCACATCGAGCCGGACTGGTACCAGTTCTCGCAGACGGCGCAGCAGAACGCGCTCACCGAGACGGAGTCCGACAGCTTCATGAACCAGATCCTCGGCGCCATCCGCTCGGGCTGCCCGTCGTGCAAGGTGGTCATCGACTTCAGCCCGTGGTTCAGCCCGGGGGCCACCAAGTGGGCCTCGTCGGTCGGCGACTTCTACGACGGCTGGGACCGCAGCGTGGTCAAGTACGTCGGCCTCACGGGCAAGCAGTTCCCGTTCACCGAGGGCAAGATCGACAACTTCACCTACCGCGAGATCACGGCCGCGCTCGCCCTGCCGCTCGTCATCGTCGACGCGTACACGTTCGGCGGCGGCCCGATCAACGTCGACACCACCTGGCTGAACGCGAACAACGTCGCCAAGGCGGTCGACATGGGCGTCGCCATCGTCATGCTCTCGCAGACCGGCGACGTCGCCGCCTACGACCGCTTCATCGCCAGCGTGAAGGGCGGCAGCTCCAGCAGCAGCAGCTCCAGCAGCAGCTCGACGACCACGAGCAGCAGCTCGACGACCACGAGCAGCAGCAGCAGCGGCGGGGGCAGCGGCGGCTCCGGCGGCAGCGGCGGCTCCGGCGGCTCCGGCGGCTCCGGCGGCGGCACCGGGACCGGCGTGCGCGTGGAGGGCGGCAATGTCGAGGTCAGCATCACCACGTCCACGTCGTGGTCCAGCGGGTACTGCAAGGACGTCAAGCTGACGAACAAGGACACCCGCGAGGTCACGTGGACGCTCTATGTGCCCAGGGAGGGCACCATCTACAACAGCTGGAACGTCAAGGCCGACGCGACGAGCACCAACTTCGTGTTCTCTGGAACGTGGAACGCCAAGCTCGGGCCCGGCTCGAACACCTCCTTCGGCTATTGCGCGAACCGCTGACGGCCGGACCGAGGGCGCCGCGCGGCCGCGGAGGCGAGGAGCGCCTCACGGCCGCGCGGCGCGCCAGCCCGCCGAACGGCTGATCGACACGGGGAGCCAGAGGCCGCTCCGGACTCCCCTCTTCTCCCGCTCTCCCGCGCCTTTTGGTATCCTGGGCGCACCGTGCCACCCGCCCCGCAGCGCTGCCTCCCCGCCGGCGACGGCCCGAGCCGCGCCACCCGCGCCGCCGCGCCGCGCGCGCGCCGTCCGGTCCGGAGCGCCGCATGCCGCTGAAGCTCCGGGTCACCTGGCGCAACGCGGGCAGCCCGCTCTTGCCGGACGCCCTCTCCGAGGTGCAGGCGACGGCCGACGGCGCGCCGCTGCCGCTCGCCCGCGCGGGCCCGGGGCTGCGCGAGTTCGACGTCCCCGCGGGCGCGGCGCGCGTCGCGCTCGCGGCGCGCTTCTCCGCGGCGTTCGGCGCCTTCGAGGACGTCCCCGCCCTCCAGGAAGAGGTCCTGTCGGTCGAGCAGGCCTTCGACGTCGCCGGCGGCGGGACGGCGCTCGGCCCCGCCCCGGACCCGGCGCTCGGGCAGGCGCACCCGCTCGTCGACGTCACGTCGACGCCGGGCCTCGCGCTCGCGCAGATCAGGACCGATTTCGTCGACATCACCCCGTTCTGGATGGCCTATGCGCAGTACTCGGACGAGTACCGGCGCGAGCACCGGCCCGGCACGGAGCTCGTGGCCCTCGGCGCCACCGCGGGAGAGCCGAAGATCTGGTTCGCGAGCATCCCGGAGGCCTGCAAGGCGCCGCCGGACGCCGGGGTCTCGGCCCTCGTGTTCTACCGGCCGGAAGGGTACGCGTATACCCGGGTCGACCAGCGTCACGAGATGTTCGGTCTGAATCGGTACCTGCTCAGCCCCGACGCGGATCCGAGCGCCTCGTACTGGGCGCGCGACGTGTTCGAGCGCGATCCGCGCGACCAGTCCCGCTGGGTGTATCTCCGCTGCGGCTTCGAGGAGGCGCTCGCCGCGAGCGGCAGGGCGGTGGTCCTGCTGCACCCGTGGCCGAGCGGCACGAGCTTCGGCGCCGCGACGACCGCGGGCCTGCCTGGCCTGGCCGAGGCGGCGCTCCGCTTCCTCGGGGGCGCGCGCAGGATCGGGCTCGGGCCGGGCGGGGCGCGGCTCGGCAAGCTCGGGCTCGCGGGCTTCAGCGCGGGCGGGCTGCCGCTGTGGCAGGCGCTGGCCGCCAACCTGGGACGGGTGAGCGAGGTGTTCGCCTTCGACGCCCGCGGCATCGCCAAGAGCGAGGCCACGATCCTCCGCTGGTACAGCGGCGACGCCTCGCGCCGGCTGCGGATGACCGGCGGGCACCAGCTCGACGCGAACGCGGCGATCCAGCGGAGGCTCGCGGGCAACGCGGACGGGGCCCGCGTCTCGTGCCTGCCGCCCGACAAGAGCGGCTATCTCCCCGGGGTCAACCCGCGCTGGGATCACGTGTGCTCCTCGCTCGACGACGGCGAGAAGGACGCCTATCGGAACGCCGACTGGGTATGGCACCAGTTCGCGATGTTCGGCGGCGTGCCGGAGGCCGGTGGGACGAGCGCCGTCACGTTCCTCCAGCGCTTTCTCGAGGCGTCGGGCCTCTGAGCCGGACGGTTCCGGAGGGGCGCGGGCCAGCCGGACGACGCGGGAGGGAGAGAATTTAACGCAAAGGCGCAAAGGCGCAAAAGCGCAAGAAGAAGAATGAGAAAAAGAAGAGACTGAAGCGCTCGCCAGATTGAGACGCTCGACGAACTCCCTTTTTTTTCTCTTATCTTTTTTGCGTCTTTGCGCCTTTGCGCCTTTGCGTTTAATTCTCCCTCACGCCCCCGCGACGATCCTCGAGAGCGCCCGCATGTCCGCATCGTCGCCGAGCCGCGAGAGCGCCGCGCGCGCCCTCGCCAGCGCGGGCTCGACGTAGCGCAGGTAGCTCGGATCCGCGCCGATGCGGTCGAGGAAGACGAAGCGGCCGGCGTCCTTGAGCTTGCGCTGGACCGTGACCAGCTCGAACTCCCGGCCGAGCGCCTCGCGCGACGCCCGATCGAGCGAGGCGGCGGCTGCATAGTCGTCGAGGCGGGCCTCGACGAACGGTCGATCCAGGTCCTGGAAGCTGTCGTTGAGGAGCGTCACCAGGTCGTAGACGCGCGGGCCGAGGAGGGCGTCCTGGAAGTCGAGCCACGCGAGCTCGAGGCCCCCGCCCGGCGCGTCCACGACCATGAGGTTGCGGCTCTGGAGGTCGCGGTGGACGAAGCCGCGCGGCCACGCGGCGATGCGCCGGGCGAGCCGATCCGCCAGCGCGTCGAACTCGGCCCGCGCGGCGTCGTCGAGCCGGAGCCCGCGCGCGTCGAGCGCCCACGCGCGGAAATGGTCGAGCTCCCAGCGCAGCAGCGTCGCGTCGAGCGCGCAGGCGTCGACGATCGAGCCGCGCGGCAGCGCCGCGAGCGCCCGCTGCGCCCGCGCCAGATCGCGCACCGCGAGCGCGTAGACCTCGGCGCGACGCGCGGGCTCGCGCTCGACGAAGGCCGCGAGCGTGCGGTCCCCGAGGTCCTCCAGGAGGAGCAGGCCGTGCTCGCAGTCCTCGGCGAGCAGCGCCGGGACCCGGACGCCGCGCTCGCGCAGCAGCGCGTGCACCTCCAGGAACGGCCACCGCGGGGGAGCCGCGCCGGCCGCGGCGCCATCGCCGTCCGCGCTCGGCGCGAACATCGCGACCGCCGTGCCGGCCGGCGTGACGACGCGCAGGTAGCGCCGGCACGACACGCCGCCGCGCAGGGGCGAGAGCGATGACGGAGCATGGCCCGTGACCCGCTGGACGAGCCGGTGAAGGGCGTCGGGGTCGAGCTCGCGCACGCCCCTTCGTACGCCGTCAGGCCATGCGGGCGCCAGCCTTCCTGGCGCGATCGCCTCCCGGCGCGGCCGCCCGCGTGCCGGCGCGGCGGCGTCGTCGACCGTGTCCCGGCGCGGCGGCGTGGCCGCCTGCGCGCCTCAGCAGGCGCCGGCGCAGCCGTCGGCGCTCTGGAACCAGAGGCCGCCCGAATCCTCGCACTCGCTGCGTTCGTACCTGCCCGAGCAGCAGCGCTCCTTGCTCTCGCACACCTTCGCGACGCTCTCGCCGCTCCGGAAGCAGCATTTCCGGCTCTCGGGCGGCTCCGGCGCGGCGGTCGGGTCCTGGGGCGCGGCCGGATCTCCGGGCGCGGTCGCCTTCTCGATGACCACCGGGACTGCGGGCGCGACGAGCGTGGCCACCGTGTCGCAGCCGAACGAGCCAATCATGACGAGGACGGCGAGCGCCGCCAGCGCGCGAGCGGTTCCAGCCAGCTTCATGATCGCAGTGGGTCGCATGGGCGCAGGGCGGCCGCAAGTTTCTGCGCTCCGCCGCCCCGCGCAGCGGCCGATACGGCGCTCGCCCCCCGCCATTCGTTATGGCGACAACGACCCTCGCGGCGCCGCCATCGACCCTCGCGGCGCCGCCATCGACCCTCGCGGCGCCGCCATCGACCCTCGCGGCGCCGCCATCGACCCTCGCGGCGCGCCATCGACCCTCGCGGGCGCAGCCGCCGGCCCTCGCGGCGCCCTACAGCAGGGCCGCCGCGCGCGCACCGCCGGCAGATCGGCCCGGCGCGGCGCGCGTTCGGCCGGGGGCGCGACGGCGGCTGTGCTATACACCCGTGGAATGGCGAACAGTGCGACGGCGCCGGAGAGGGTCACGCCGCTGAACGGAGCAGCAGCGACCTCGGTGGCCTGGCGTCACCGGGGCGAGCTCCGCATCACCGTCATCGTCAAGGCCACCTTCGCCTTCGCGGCGGACGCGGAGATGCCGAGGGTCGAGCCGCAGAAGATCCTCCACGGGGAGGTGCACCACGGCAACAACCCGGGCCGGAGCGTCAGGCTCACGAGCGATCTGGCGCCGCACCTCGACCAGGCCGACGTGCTCTTCACCGGCCACGCCCACGCGCCGCCGCCGGGCGCGCCCGTGCACTCCCTGCCTGTGCGACTCACGATCTCCGACGAGGGCGAGGTCCTCCTCGACAAGGAGCTCCTCGTCCAGGACAGGGCCGGGTTCCAGCGGATGCCGATCGTGTACGAGCGGGCGCTCCGCGGCGAGAGCGACCACGAGAACTTCCTCGGCGTGCAGGCGACGGGCGACCCGTCCGATCCCGAGGCGAACATCCTCGATCCGCTCCATCCGGCGCGCGCGGCCGGCTTCGGCCCGATCGCGCGCGCCTGGCCGGCGCGCAGGCGGCTGCTCGGCGCCACCCCGCGCAAGGCGCTCGACGCCCCCATCGCCGAGATCCCCGACGCCTTCGCGTGGGCGTATTACCAGGCCGCGCCCCCCGATCAGCGGACGCGCACCCTGCGCGGCGGCGAATGGATCGAGCTCACGGGGCTGCACCCCACGCTGCCGCGCCTCCGGATGCGGCTGCCCGAGGCGCGCGGCCGCGCGCGCATCCACGGCCTCTCGGCCTTCGGCGTGAGCGAGGGCCAGCCGCTCGATCTGCACGCGGACACGCTGCGCATCGACGGCGACGAGCAGCGGTGCACCCTCGTCTTCCGGGGCAGCTTCGCCGTCCCCGACGAGGCCGCGCTCGCGGCGGCCGCCATCGTGGCGGGGGTCGAGCTCCCCGGGGAGCCGCTCGAGTGGCCCGAGCGGCCCGCCGACGCGGGCGCCGCGGGCCCCGGCCTCGCCCGGGCCGCCGGCGCGGCCGGCCTCGCGCTCGGCCTGGACGACGGCGTCCTCGGCGCGACCCAGGCCGATCCGGCCGCCGGGTCGCGCACGATGAGCCTCGCGGAGGACGGCGTGGCGGCCTTCGTCCGGGCGGCGACGCCGTTCCGCGACGGGCCTCCCCCCGCCGACACCGCCGGGCACGCCGCGGGCGCGGGGGCGCCGGCGCCCCGGTTCGACACCGGGACCCTCTCGCTCTCCTCGGCGGAAGACGCCCCGGCGGGGTCTCCCCTCACGACGCTGGCCTTGCTGTCCGAGGCCGACGACGCGGCGGACGCGCCGGCGCTCCCGTTCCAGCCGGCGCCCCCGGGCGCCGGGCTGCCGCCGTCGATGCTCGCCCGGGAGCCGGTCGCGGCCGACGAGCGCATGGGCTCGGGCACGCTCGCGCTCTCGTTCGAGGACGACTGGGAGCCGCGCGCCGACGCGCCCGGCGGCGCCGTCCCCGCGGCGCCGGCGCTCGATCCGGAGCCCGAGGCCGCGGCGGAGCCCTCGCTCGCGCGGCTCCCGGAGCCGTCGTCCCCGGAGCTCCTGCCGGCCGCGGAGCCGCCGCCCCCTGCGGCGCCCGCGCTGCCGGAGCCGTCGCCGCAGCCGGTGCTCAGCGCCTCGCCCGCGCGGTCGTTCGAGCCGGACGAGCCGCCGGCGGCCCCGCCGCCCCGGCGGCCGCCGCCCCCGCCGCCGGAGCGCCCGTCGCTGCCGACCCCGTCACCCGCATTGAGGAGGAGCCTTTACGAAAGGTTCGAGCGCAAACGATAGCCCGCAAGGCCCGCCTCGACGGGCGCGCCGGCGGACGGCGCACCGGGGCGGGAGATCCTCTCCCACAGCACGATGGATGGAGCTGCGACGATGACCACCCAGCACGAATCCGTAGACATTCGCATCGAGCTCGCCGGCTTGTCGTCCGACGTCCTCCAGCTCAACAGCCTCTCGGGGCGCGAGGCGATCTCGCAGCTGTTCGCGTTCGACGTCGAGGTCGCGTGCCCGAACGAGGCGGCGGTCGACGGCCAGGCCTTCGCGGGCGAGAGCGTCGCGCTCGTCTTCGAGCGGGACGGCGTCGAGCTGCGGCGCATCCACGGGATGGTCGCCGAGGTGCACGATCGCCTCGCGACGCTGCTCGACCACCGGGCGTACCGGCTGCGCATCGTCCCGCGCGCGCACCGGCTCACGCTCGTCGAGACCACCGAGATCACGATGAACAAGGCGGTGCCGGAGATCATCAAGCAGAAGCTGGAGCTCGTGGGCCTGAGCGGGAGCGACGTGGACTTCCGGCTGATGGGCAGCTATCCGCAGCGGGAGTTCTCGGTGCAGTACCAGGAGACCGATTTCGCCTTCATCTGCCGCCTGGCCGAGCACGTCGGGATCAGCTTCTTCTTCGAGCACCAGGACGGTCAGGACACGATGGTCTTCACCGACGACGCCAGCGGGTTCAAGCCCGCGGCCGGGGCCGCCGCGTCCGTCCAGTTCCGCGAGCGCGGGGAGACGCGGGACGTCTTCGAGATCGCGGCGACATCGCGGATCGTGCCGAGCGTGTTCGTGGCCCGCGACTACAACTACCGGCAACCGATGCTCGATCTGACGGCGGAGCACGTCCTGCCCGCCGGGTATGCGGGGGGCGTGATCGAGTTCGGCGGGCACTACAAGACGCCGGCGGAGGGGAAGGTGCTGGCGCAGATCCGGGCCGAGGAGCGGCAGGCGACGCAGCTCGTCTACACGGGCAGGAGCGCCGTGTGCGGGATCGGCGCGGGCGCGCGGTCGACGCTGGAGGGGCACCCGAACCTCGAGGGGCTCGAGCTGCTCTTCGTCGAGGTGGAGCACCAGGCGACGCAGCCCGCCGGCGGCTGGGGCGGGGGCGAGGCGCCGCAGCGCTACGTGAACACCTTCCGGGCGATCCCGAGCAAGAACACGTTTCGGCCGCCGCGCGTCACGCCGGTCCCCCGGATCAGCGGCGTGGTCACGGGGATCGTCGACGCGGGGCCGGGGGGCGGGGGCAACGACGCGCAGATCGACGATCAGGGCAGGTACATGGTCCGGTTCCTGTTCGACACGGGGGCGGCCGGCGGCCTGACGTCGAGGCCGGTGCGCATGCTCCAGAACCACGCCGGCGCGAACTACGGCACGCATTTCCCGCTCAAGCCGGGGACCGAGGTGCTCATCGCCTTCGTGAACGGCGATCCCGATCGTCCGGTGATCGTGGGCGCCGCGCCCAACCCGCTGACGCCCTCTCCGGTGAACAGCGCCAACCGGTCGACCCACCGGATCAAGACGCAGGGCGGCATCGTCTTCGATCTCGTGGACGAGTGAGCCGCGCGCGGCGCCCCGGGCGAGGCGCGCGCCTGCGCGGGCCCGGGGCGGCGGGCCGCGCGCGGGGGCGGCGTTCAGGGGGACGGCGTCTTGCCGGGCGCCGGGTGGCTCGGCGCGAGCGAGGCGGCCTGGGCGCGCGTCATGGTCCGGATGGCGTAGTTGAGCGCCGCGCGCAGGTTGCGTTGCGTGTTGAGCTGGGAGAGGTCGAGGCCGAGGGCGACCATGGTCTGGGCGACGGTCGGCTTGATGCCGGCGACGATGCCGTCGGCGCCGAGGAGCCGGATCGCGGTGACGAGCTCGACGAGGTGGGAGGCGACCTTGGTGTCGACGACCTCGACGCCGGTGAGGTCGAGGATGGCGAAGCTCGCCCGCTTCTCGACGATCTGCTGGAGCAGGCTGTCCATGACCTCGGCGGTGCGCACGCTGTCGACGGTGCCGACCATGGGCAGCGTGAGCACGCCGTCCCAGACCTCGATGATGGGCGTGGAGAGATCGCGAATCACCTTCTGCTGCGCCGCGATCCGGTCGATCTGAATGCGCAGCTCGTTCTCGACGATCTTGGAGTCCGACACGTCGAGCGAGATCCCGAGCACGCCGTCGACGCGCTCGCCGGGCGCGCTGCGGAGCGGGATGAGCCAGGTGTCCCAGTAGGTGCCGTGCGCCTCGCTTCGGCCGCGGCGCACCTGGCCGTCGTACCATTGCCGCATCTCAGCGGCGGCGTCCGGGGAGGCGGCATAGAGGTCGAACACGCTGCGCCCGAGGTGCTGCCCCGGCGTCAACCCGGTCTTCGCGATGGCCTTGCCCTGGTGATAGACGTACGTCCCGTCGCCGTCGATCGCCCATATCGCGATGGGTTCCACGTACTCGGCGATGCCGTCGAGGATGCGCGCCTTGAGCCGCAGCGTGCTCAGCTCCTCCTCGGTCGCCGCGGGCGCGGCGGCGGCCGCGGGCGCGGGGCGGAGCGAGCCGAGGACGGCGCCGCGATCGGACGACGACCGGCTGGCGGTGCACGAGAGCGGCCGGTAGGCGCCGCCGCCGTCGCGCAGGCGCACGTCGAACGAGACGGGCTCGCCGCGCTGGAGGAGCGCCGACCACGCCGCCGCGAGCGCCGCGCGATCGTCCGGGTGCGCGAGATCCGCGAGGAGCGCGCCGCCCTCGACCCCGGGGCCCAGCGCCTCGCGCAGCCCACCGCTCCCGTGGAGCAGCGCCCCGTCGGCCGAGGCGATGAAGAGCAGGTCGGGAGAACGGGCGAAGAGCTCGCCGAGCAACGCGCTGGGGGCAGATTCCATCAGGCTCACATCTCCTCGAGGGCAAGAAGCCCAGGTATACCGTGAACGAAGCGCGCGGGGGAAGGGCCTCCCGGGTCGGCGCGATACGATTGAGATGAGAATGCGCGCGGCATCGGCGTGCCGGCTTACGCGGCGAGAAAGCGGGCCGGCTCAGCGGCGCGTGACGGAGAGGGCGGCGAAGATCGACTTGCGTGGACAGGAGCGGCGCAGGGGTGGTGAGAGGCGCGGGGGGATTTGGCGGTCACGTCACGACACGTTGGTGACCTCGAGGCCATGGACGGGAGCGGTTTGGGCCAGGGATCGACAGGTGACCAGGACCCTTGGATTGAGCCAGGTGAGCTCGCGCTTGATGGTCTCGCCCAGCGTGGACGCGTCCGCCGGCCCGGGCGGTCGATCTTCCTCGAGCCAGAGCACGACGGGGACCTTCCTGGAGCGCTCGAGGACCGGTCGGACGAAGCCCCGCAGCTCGCCGCCATCGAGCGGCGAGCGGCCACAGGCCCACACCATGCCGGCGACGGTATCCCGCACCTTGTACGCGACCTCTCGGGCGAGATCCCCGTTCGATAGGCGTGCCTTGTTCTTGATGCGGTGGCCGCGGAAGTCTTTGACTTCGATGAAGTAAGGCTCGCCGAGATACAGGCCGAAGAAATCGACTGCCTTGGTCTCCTGAAACCTTTGCAGTCCGCCGACATACGCGTCGTGATCGTCCCATTTCAGGATCTTCCAGTCGCCGTCGAAGGCGAACCGGAGCTTGCCCTCGTCATGAACGAAGCTCACGCCGCGGAGCCCTCCTGGCCGGGAGCCTCGTCGAAGAGCTTGCGCTCGAAATCATAGTGGCGCGAGAACTCGTCGAGGATCGGGTTGGTCGGCAGCTCGGCCATCGTATCGCCGGCATCGACGAGCGCCGGCCCGTGCGCCTCCTTCCGGTAGAACGCGAAGAACCGGATCGGTACGTCGGGCTGCTTCCTGTACTCGGAGAGGAGTGAAAGCTTGTGAGAGAGCAGGTAATCGTGCGTCGTCACGAAGATCTGCACGCCGCGCTTGCCGAGCTCGAGGAGGATGTCGACGACCAGCGAGACGAGCTGCGGGTTCAGGTTCGCCTCGGGCTCATCCCAGAAGAGGATGCCGTTCGTCGTCAGCGAGCCGTTCGAGACCATGTGGGCGAGGCACGCGATCTTGCGCAGCCCTTCGGCGACGAGGTGCGCCTCCATGCTCCCGTCCTTGCGCAGCAGATAGAAGCGGCCGCCCTGGAGCGAGACCTTGCCGCCCAGCGCGGCCTCGATCGGCTCGATCAGGGCCTTTGCCTCCTCGGAGCGGGGTCCGCGCAGCGCCGCCTGGCTGAGCGCGATGCATGCGTCGTAGTACGTCTCATCGAACGAGAGCTTGCGCTCCTGGTACGCAGGGATGAAGCCCTCGAACATCGCGAGGACCTCTCGCGTCGGGAGGAAGATGGAAGGCGCCTCGGTCTTCCACGTCGCGCTCTTGACCTCGACCTGCTGCTTGCCCCTCGTGTGCAGCACGAGCGCGATGTCTCCGGTCGCTCCGCGGATGGTGATGAGCCCCTTGCCCTGGCCCTTGCGGCGGTGGACGAGCCTGCCCATATAGGCGTCGTCCGGCCTGAAGACGTTGGCCAGCTTCTCGTGCATCCGCAGATCCAGCGGGATGACGGAGCCCTCCTGCTCGAGGGTCTTGATCGGGGAGTAGAGCGCCTTCATGGTGTGGCTCTTCCCCGTCGCGTTGGTGCCCAGGAAAATATTGATCCCGGGTGAGAAGGCGAGCTCGACGTCCTCGAACGCGCTGAACTGCTTCATGTGCAGGTGCTGAACCTTCATGGCTCTCCCCGGCTCCTCGTTGACGGCACGGACGGCGGTGGCGGTAGGGTAGCTCAGCGGTCGGGGCGCAGGGAGCTGGTCACGGCGCGGCGCTCGCACCCGACGCTCGCGCCCTCAGGTCGGCTTCCACCGCCTCGAACTGCTCCAGGGCGGCGCGCAGGTCCTCCACGATCTCCCCGGCGATGACGTCGGGCGCCGGGAGGTTCTCGGATGCCTCCAGGCTCTCGTCCTTCAGCCAGAAGACGTCGAGGCTGCACTTGTCCCGAGCGGTGAGCTCCGCAACCTCGTAGGCTCGCCACTGCCCGGCCGGGTTCTTCTCCGACCACGTGGCCCGTCGCTTGTGCAGCTCGCCCGGCTTGTAACAAGCGACGAAGTCGTCGAGGTCAGCGCGCGAGAGCGGGTTCGTCTTCAGCGTGAAGTGCTGGTTCGTGCGGAGGTCGTAGATCCAGAGCTTCTTGGTCCATGGCTTCTCGCTGGCGGGCTTCTTGTCGAAGAAGAGCACGTTCGCCTTCACGCCCTGCGCGTAGAAGATGCCCGTGGGGAGCCGGAGGAGCGTGTGGACGTCGCAGTCGTGCAGCAGCTTGCGGCGGATCGTCTCCCCTGCCCCGCCCTCGAAGAGCACGTTGTCGGGCACGACCACGGCGGCGCGCCCGTGGATCGCGAGGATGGTCTTCACATGCTGGACGAAGTTGAGCTGCTTGTTGCTCGTCGTCGCCCAGAAGTCCTCGCGCGTGACCGTGAGCGCCTCGCGGGCCTCGTCGCCCTCCTCCGTGAGGACCATCACGCTCGACTTCTTCCCGAACGGCGGGTTCGTCAGGACCATCGAGTAGCGAGAGCCCGGATCGGCGGCGAGGCTGTCCCGGGTCTCGACGGGCGGCTGCCCCTCCTCGGCGCTCGGCCCGATGCCATGGAGGAGCAGGTTCATCGCGCACAGCCTGGTCACGCCGGGGACCAGCTCGACGCCGCGGAGCGCGCCGAGCTTCAGGTGCTTCTTCTGGTCGCGGGTCAGGCTCGGGTGCGTCCGGACGATGTGGTCGTGCGCCGCGAGCAGGAAGCCGCCCGTGCCGCACGCCGGGTCGCAGATCGTGTCGTCGGGCCCGGGTCGCATGACCTCGACGATGGCCTGGATCAGCGGGCGCGGCGTGAAGTACTGCCCCGCCCCGCCCTTGGTGTCCTGCGCGTTCTTCTCGAGCAGCCCCTCGTAGGCGTCGCCCTTCACGTCGGCGTCGAGCGTCGTCCACTGCTCGCGGTCGATGAGATCCGCGACGAGGCGGCGCAGCTTCGCCGGATCCTGGATCTTGTTCTGCGCCTTGCGGAAGATGAGCCCGAGCATGCCCGGCTGCCGGCCGAGGTGGTCCAGCGTCTTTCTGTACTGGACCTCGAGCGCGTCGCCATCCTTGGCGAGCAGCGCGGGCCAGTCGTGGCCGGCCGGGATGAACGGCTTGTGGTTCCACGGCGGCTGCGTGCGCTCGTGCGCCATCTTGAGGAAGAGGAGGAACGTGAGCTGCTCGACGTAGTCGCCGTAGGACAGGCCGTCGTCGCGCAGGACGTTGCAGTAGGACCAGAGCTTCTGGACGATCTGGGCGGAGGGGTTCGACACGTTAGCTATTTTCCGGGATGAGGCAAGACGGACACCTGAAGGAATGTCCCGGCGAGGGGCTCGAAGTCCTTGTCCGTCGTGATGAGCAGCGCTGATGTGGCTGCAGCCGTGGCGGCGATCCAGACGTCGTTGTCCCCGACGCTCCGGCCGGAGCCGACCAGGAACGTGTGGATCGCCGCGTAGTGATCGATGATTGCACGGTTGATGTCGAAGACGACGAGCTGCTGGATGACCTGGTGCAGCTTGCCGCTCCGGTCCGCCCCCCAACCGCGGCGCCTGGCGAACGCGACCAGCTCACCGACCGTCACGATGGAAATCATCGGACGCAAGGGGCGGGTCTGGAGCCTGTACGTTGCGTCGAGCCAGCGGCCGATCTCGTTTCCGCGCGCCAGCTGCAGCACCACATTCGTGTCGAGGACGACCGGCCCCTCCGACGCTGTCACGAGAGCTCCTCGAGCGCCGCCTGGAATTCCTCCTCGGTGTCATCCATCGGAATAGCACCGAAGATCGCTGCGACGCCGGAGCCCGGCCCCTGCGGCACATGGAATCTGTGCAGGTGCGCCGGCGCGTCGAGAGGCCGCGGTATCGTCGACCAGACCGTGAGATCGCCCGTCGCCGGGTCGATGCGCTCGGCCTCGACGCGCAGCACCTTGCCAGACGGACGGAACTTGGCGATGCCGGAGACGATCGCCGGCTGGCCGAAGAGCCTTGCGAGGTCCGCCGGATCCACCGACTCGGCGGCGAGGCCTCGCAGGGTCTCACCCGAGGTGAGGACGAGCGTGAAGGAGCGATCGCTATGGCGGATGGCGTCGAGCTTGCCACCGACCGCGACGCGTCGGTCCTCCGGCGTTCGCTGGCGCAGCGCGCGGATCGCCTCGACGCCTCGAGGATCGACGCGGAGCGTCCGGCCGTTGACCACCTCGATGCTGTCCACGCCATGGCGGAACAGGCGACCGAGCCCTTCGAGGGTGGCCATGAGCGGCCGATCGTAGCGATCGCTGTCCTCGCGCCCGGCGAGGGCGTCGTCGAGGCTGTCCTCGAGGTAGTCGAGGCACGAACGGCTCGGCTCGGCGGCCGCGAAGAGGTCGAGCTGCCGGGAACGCCGGGACAGCGCGTCCGCGAGCGAGGGGGCGCGCAGGACGATCTCCCGCTCCTGGATCTGCTCGACCTCGAACGCCGCCGCGTCCTCCAGCCAGGCCGGCGGTGTGCCCGGCGCGGTGCTGCGGCCGTCGATCTGCAGGCGCGTCGCCTGCTGCGCGCCGTCGACGAGGATGTCGAGCAGGTCGCGGAGGAACGGAGCGCGCTGGGTTGCGACGTCCTCGCCGGTGAAACGGATCACGTGCCGCGCGCCGTCGAGCTGCCCGCCGGATGCGGTGCGCTTCGTGGTCCTGGATCGTTCACCCATCGTCGAGCCCTCCCTCGTCGGCCTGGAGCACCTTAGCGCGGCCCCTGCGGGAGGTCCTGCCCGAGCCGTTCGCGGCGGGCGCTTCCGCGCGCGCAGCGCGGATCCGGTCCAGCAAGGCGCTCGCCGGCTCGTCGTTCGGGTCCTGCGGGACGAGCTTGCCTTCGAAGGCGCGCTTCAGGACGGATTGGCGGAGGCGCTGCGCTCGGGCGAGCTGGGCGCGGGCCGTTTGTTCGACCTGGTCAGCGACGGAGAGGAGGCGTTCGATCTCCGCAACGATGCGCGTTTGCTCGGCCAGGGGCGGCAACGGCACGTCAAGTGGCTCGATGTCACCGTGGTTGATTTGGGGGACGTTCGATCCGTCGGAGAGGCTGCCAAGGTCTAACTGCTTAAACCAGGCCGTAAGCCAATCTTTAGCACTAGCAACAGGCTCAACAGCCATGATGTTCAAGTCTAGAGTTGCTTCGCCTAGCAGGAGTCGCTTTTTGTTCGTTGCGATTGCTCCGCCTCGCTTTGGGAATATTATTGTGGCGGCCCTGAAGACTCGCAACCCAAGCTCGGCAGCGTTCTGTCTCGAAAGATACGAACTGCCGGATCGCATTTCTCGTTCGTTACCTGGAAGATTCATATCACTTATGCGAAACCATGGCATTTCGCCCTCCGGGCCGATCTTGGATTCAACCCCCTTTGGTGTGCTTCCACTCGCGACGAAGCCTAACTGTAGAACGGTCGTCCATGCCCACCCGTCAGGCAGCTTCGGCAAGCTACTCGTGTCCGGCTCTTTGGGCTCCTCGTACTTCGTCTTCCACCGATCGTCGCGTGGCGCCTGCCCCTTGGCCTTCATCTTCGCGAGCTGGTCCGCCTCCCACCGTGCACGGCGCTCGTCCAGGATACGCCGGAGCAGCGCGTCACCAGGCTCGTACTCGCGCCCCTCCTTTCTCGCGAGCTCGGCCTCGGTCGGCACGAGCCGCCCCTCGCACGCGGCCTTGAGGACGGAGGACGATACCGCTTTAGATTCGCGAGCACGCGCTCGAGTGAGGCCACCCCGGCGTTGATGTCTGAGAGGTGCTGCTCAATGATGGCAACGATGCGTTGTTGCTCGAAAGGTGGTGCAACAGGTATCGGGATCGCTCGGATCCGGTCCTGGCCTATATTGCGCATAGACTCTTGATTGCCTGTAGCCAACCGTTCGATGTGGCTTCGCCCCGCAGCAGACCGGAGGAAGTACAGAACCCATGCTGGCTCGACAGCTCGCAGTCGCAAACGCAGAATTTTATCACTGAGCATCACGCGCCTGGTTACACGGCGCGCGATAACACAGGCACCCACCAAGTTTATCGTGTTCGCGCGACTGAACAAAAAGTCGCCGGGTGCGATCAGAAGGTTTGAAGCAATCCTCGTAGCATCGTGACAGGTCTTACTCTCATTTTCATCGTACTCGCCCCAGGTAACCGCGCTTACCTTTGCAACGCCAACCTCTCCTTCATGCGGAGGACGCTCCTCACACTTGAAGTTTGCCCCTGCCTCGATGCTTTCGAGGAAGTTCCCGAGCGGCAACATCATCCAGCTCGTGGGTAGCTGCGGAGCCTTCCCGTCATCCATCACGCCGCCAGCACCTCATTCAACTCCTCCATCACCTTCTCCAGCTCCGCCCCAAACACCCTCGCCGCCTTCCCCACCCCGCCCATCCCGGCGAACGGCGCATACTCGAAATCCTCGACCGAGATCTCCAGGTTCGCCGCCATGTGATCCCGTATCGCCTCCAGCCACGCCCGCTGCTCCGCCGAGAACCTTCGTCCCTGGTTCTCCTGCTGCGCCATCCACCGCTCGAACCGCTCCTGCACCCGCTCGCGGAACGGCACAAGCTCTTCCTCCTGGTGCAACGCGAACCGCACCAGCGACACGACATCCGTGAGCAGCCTCCCCGCCCCCGCCCCGCGGACCTTGTCCCGCTCCAGCGTCTCGTACGCCCGCCACAGCACCTCCGGCGTCCACTGCCGCGGCGGCGCCTTGATGGCGTCGGCCAGCGCCTTCACGTCCTCCGGCTTGAGCCGCTGCCGGTGCGGCCGGCTGTAGAGGATCTGGAGCGCCGTGATCTGGTCCCGGTGCTTCTGGCAGAACGCCTCGAACGTGGTCGTCAGCGCCCGCGCCCGCTCCCTCGCCTCGTCCGAGAAGCCCGCCGCCGTCACCTCGTCCTTCGTGACCGCGTCGATCGTCTGCTCCAGGCTCTTCTTCACGTCGGTGAGCGCCCGCCGCAGCTCCGGGCTCGCGCGGAGCGGCTGCACCGCGTCGCGCAGCATCTCCCTGGTCACCTTCTCCAGGACGCTCGCCGGCGGCGCCGCGCCCGCGGGCAGCCCCGCGACCACGCGGGCGCGCTCGGCCTGCGCGTCGGGGTCGATCGCCTCGACGAGCTTCGCGCTGAGCTCCGCCAGCGTCCGTCCCCCGGCGAGCTTCGCCAGCATCGCCCGCTCCTCCGCGCCGATGCGCCGGTCGAGGCGCGCCAGCCGGCCGGCGAGCGACGAGAGCACGTCGGCCTTCGTGCTCCCCTGCGCCACGGCCTCGAGCAGCTTCTCGAACCCCACCGTGCGGTTCTTCTCCAGCGGCAGCGCGTCGATGAGATCCGTCTCGCAGACGCCGACGCAGTCGACAAGGACGAAGCGGTCCTTCGCGCGCGCGTCCGGCGTGACCGCCTGGAGATCCGCCGGGTGGATGACGCGCACGCCGCGCCCCTTCATCTGCTCGAAGAAGTTCCGGCTCTTCACCGCCCGCATGAACATCACGATCTCGAGCGGCTTCACGTCCGTGCCCGTGGCGATCATGTCCACCGTGACGACGACGCGCGGGTTGTAGCGGTTGCGGAAGGACGAGAGCAAGTCCTCCGGCTTGAGCCCGTTCGACTTGTACGTGACGAAATCGGTCTCCTTGCCGTCAGGCCCGAGCCGCTTCTCGACGATGCGTGCGGTGCCCGTCTTGTAGGTGATCTTCTCGCAGAAGTCGTTCCCCTTCCCGAACTCCTCCCGGACGGCCTGCACGATGTCGTCGGCGTGGCTGTCGTCCTTGGCGAAGATGAGCGTCTTCGGCACCTCGCTCCGGCCCGGGAAGATCTCGGTGAAAAGCCGGTCGCGGAAGGTGCGGACCACGGTGCGGATCTGGTCGAGGGCGACGACCTGGCGATCGAGCGCGGCGGCGTCGTAGGTGAGGTCGTCGTCGAGCAGCTCCCACCGGACCTTGCGCGTCTGCCGGTCGCGCCGGCCGACGACCTCTTCAGGACCGGCCTCGACCGTGGCGCCCTTCTCCGTGATGCGGGTGCGGATCTTGTAGATGTCGTAGTCGACGTTCACGCCGTCGGCCACCGCCCGCTCATGGTCGTAGTCCATGACGAGGTTCTGGCGGAAGAAGGCGAAGGTCTGCTTCGCCGGCGTCGCCGTGAGGCCGACGAGGAAGGCGTCGAAGTACTCGAGCACCTGCCGCCAGAGCGAGTAGATGCTGCGGTGGCACTCGTCGACGAAGATCGCGTCGAACGCCTCGATCGGCAGCGCCGGGTTGTAGGCGACCGGAACGGGCTCCTTGATCATCTCGCTCAGGCTGGCGAGGCCGAGCTCCTCCGCTTCGGGCGGGAGGTCCGCCTCGCCCTTCAGCATCGAGTACAGGCGCTGGATCGTGGTGATGACCACGCGCGCGACCGGATCGAGCTTGTTCGAGGTGAGCCGCTGCACGTTGTACAGCTCGGTGAATTTGCGCCCGTCGTCCGGGGTCGTGTACTGCTGGAACTCCTTGAGCGCCTGTCGCCCGAGGTTGTCGCGGTCGACGAGGAACAGCACCCGGCTCGCGTCGCCGAACTTGATCAGCCGGTAGATCGAGGTGATCGCCGCGACGGTCTTCCCCGCGCCGGTGGCCATCTGGATGAGCGCCCGGGGCCGGTTGTCCCGCAGCGACACCTCGAGGTTGCGCACCGCGCGCACCTGCGCCGCCCGCAGGCCGGCCTCGGGCACGTCCGGGAACGTGAGCAGCCGCGCGCGGAACGACGCGGGACGCTGGCTGAGCGGATCGGGTCGCCCGTCGACGCGCGGCAGGAACACCGGCTCCGCCGCGATCCAGCGGCTCAGGGTCTCGGGCTTGTGGAAGTGGAACACGCCGCGGCTGCGCGGGTCTGGATCGAGGCGGTTGGTGAACGCGGTCTCGACCCCGGTGGACTGGTAAAGAAACGGCAGGGGCCGCACCGGCGCCGGCAGCAGATCCGGGAGCCCAGCGGAGTATTTCTCCGTCTGCCCCTCCACCCCGGTGAGCGTGGTGCCGACCTCCTTCGCCTCGATCACGCCGACCGCATCCCCATCGACATAGAGCAGGTAGTCGGCGAAGCCGTGACCGCGCTTCAGCGGGAACTCACGGACTGCGACGCCGCGCGCCGCGTCGAGGTTCATCGCCTGCCTGTCCTGCACGGCCCAGCCGGCGGTCATCAGCGCGTCGTCGATGTTCTTCCGAGCGGCATCTTCGGGGCGAGTCATGGGCTGGATCGGGAAGCGTAACCAAGGCGAGAGGTCGGCGTCGATGCCGGTGTGTCGGCCCGCGGCGCTCCGGCAGCGAAGCGCCGGGAGGATGCTACGCCGGGTAGGATAACGGAGCAGAGCGGCGGCGGAGGGAGCGGCGGCGGGCGCGGCCACAAGGGGCGAAGGCGGGACGATTCCGCGAGGGCGAACCGGTGCGCTCCGGCGCTTTCCTCGGGGTTCCAGGGGGCCATGGCCTCGGGTCGTACCCCCTCGGAAAGCATGCACCCGACCCGGGCCCAACCGGCGAGCCCCGGGCTCGCGGACCTCGCGCCGGCTGACCCGTCGCCCTGGGCCGCCGTGGTCGCCAGCCGAAAGCGGTGAGCGAGCCCGGCCTCCGGGAGCGTTGCTTGAAGCGCCCCCAGCCCTCTTCGCGCACCGAACACCGTCGCCGCGCCGAGGAGGATCGTCTTCACCCCCCCGCCGCCCGATGGTCGCACCTGTCGATCGGCAAGGGCGTACCGAGATCGCTACCTATGGGAACTCAACCACAGCCGCCGAATCCACTCATTATCGGTAAAGCTCGGTTCGGCCTTGACGGGACTTCCTCCAGGAGCTGATTCGATCAGGTGGAGGAGGGTCCATGCAAGTCCGCAACAATCGTCTGGCCCGAATGAGCTGACCAACAGCGCGGCCTCCTCGTCCGTCACCGGCCGCTTGATGCGCTGGAGGTGCACCTGATGCAACGCTATTGCCTCCTCAGAAGCGCGAGAATCCGGAAGTGGCCCAAGCAGAACAAATTCTTCCACCTCCCTGCGGACAATCACAACCATTTCTCCATGAGTTCGGGACCTCCGTCTGCTCGGAAAGTAAACCCGAAAGCCACCTGCGGCATGAGATGCGGTGCGTCATGCGCATCGCTGTCGATGCCCGCGGAGGTACTTGCGTATTCCATCATTGCGAGGTGCACCTCATTGTTCGAGGTGCACCTCATTAATCAAGGTCGGCAAAATCATCGACGAATCGTTCTTGGGAGTACATTGCTCGCCAACCGCCGCTGCCCATGTACCATCCGGATAGCTCACCGAGTCCTTCCTGCGTCAGATCGACTTCTTTTCCGGTACTTGTCACGAATTTTACCCGAAGGATCCCTTGGTCGATTGCCTGTAGGAGGGAGAACACCGTTTCATCGATAGCGTCTGGAATCATTGCCTGCGGCAACGCGCCCTGCTTGTCTGCATCTTGCCATCTCATTGCAACTGGAGATCTAGCGTCGGGCCGCAGTAGGCTGTCGCAGTTGCGCACGGCTGCGTCCCTAATCTGATGCACCAAGATCCTGGCGAATTCTTCAATTTCCGGATTCGGCATGCTAACCTCCCCAGGGGATACGAATGGGGCCTGCGACCCCGGCCTCTTGCAATGATTTGATTGCTGCATTTACGGTGCTTTGTGCCATGTCTGATGCCATTCCGCCACGCACGAGCGCGTTGGTCTCTATGGTGGCGACGGTCTCCCACGTCAGCGGAGCGCCGGTTCGTGCGAAGGCCCTATAGCCTGTCATTTGTGCACCGGTGACCGCGCTGTGCGACACGCCGAGTCGAGCCAGCTCCGTATTTGGAATGGCCAGCGCCGCATTCGCGTCGTAGCCAGGTGCTCCTACGAACGCGTTCTTGGCCGGAATATGGTGCCCACCACCAGGGCCTCCGTATGGCCGCAGCGCCGCTGCTCGTACGGCGCCCACCGCAGCCGTCGACCCCTCCGCGAGCGCCCCGAGCCCTCTTCCCGCACCGTACACCGTTGCCGCGCCGAGGAGGATCGCCTTCACCCCCGCCGAGCCCGCCGCCCGATAGTCGCTCCGGTCGATGGCGAGGGCCGTGTCCGCCCCGTGGCGCCCAATCTCATAGAGCGGGTTGAGTGCGTTGATCGCGCCGAGGAAGCCGGCTGCCTGGTAGCCGTCCCACATCGCGCGGCCGTGCTGGTAGGCCCCGTAACCGCCGAGCGTCATCGCATTCAGGACCAGCGATTGCGCGAGGCCGAGCGCCAGCTCGCCCGTCCCCTCGGCAGTGCCGAGCAAGGTGTCGCCGACCAGGCTGGCGGGGCTCGTGGCCTCCGCCGACGACAGCGCCGGCTCGGGCACGAAGCCCGCGCTCGTCCCGAGCACGCTGACGTCGATCGGCGGCGTGGCGCCGCCCGTCTTGGCAGCCGTGGCGTTGGTATCGGCGTCGGCGCGCGCCTCGTGCTTCGGCAACGGGACGACGCGCAGATCGAGTCCGACCGGCGACAGGTCGAGCACTTCCCAACTGAACTCCGCGCCGGCCGGCAGCGGTGAGCGAGCCCCGGCCTCCGGGAGCGCTTCTTGAAAGCCGCCCGGGTCGACGTACGCGAGGGGGTTGTTCAGCACGTAGCTGTACGGGTTCCAGCTCTGTCCGAAGGACGGAATCGAAACGATGGGGTCCGTGGTCAAGAACCGCCCGATGCTGGGATCGTAGAGCCGGCCCTTCATGTTCACGAGCCCGAGCTCATCGTCGCTCTCGTGCCCGGTGAACCCCTGCGTCGTCTCGCTGGCGAACGACGCCGGCGCCGGCTCTCCCCACACGGCGTTCCTGCGCTGGCCGAACGGGTCGTAGCTCCGCCGCTCGATCACGTCGCCGTCCTCGTCGGTGAGCGCGTCGACCGAGCCGAGGTGGTCGACATGCACGTAACGGGTGCCGCCGTCCGCGCCTCCCCGGGTCACGATCGCCACCACGCGCTCCGGCGAGCGGACGTGGTACCGGTGCTCCACACCGCCCGACGCACGATCGGTGACCCGCTCGTACAGATCGCCGAAGTAGAGCGTCTCTTTTTCCGGCGTGGTCTTGCGGATCCGCTGCTGGTCGCCGTCGTAACCGAACGTGATGGTGCTCGCGCCCTGGGTGATGCGCTCCGGCAGGTCGAACGGCGTATAGCGCACCATCGTGCCGCCCGGCCGCGCGACCTGATTGCCAACGGCGTCGTAGGCGAAGCTGCCCGTGCCCGCGCCGGTGACCGCGTGCGGGTGCAGCGGGTCATCGTACGAGAGCGTTCCGATGTCCGATTTGAAGGTGAGATTGCCGTTCGCGTCGTGGTCGTAGCGGAGCGCGCAGGGCGCCGACGCGCTCTCGACATCGCCGAAGTACGCGCAGGTCAACCGCTGGAGCGGGTCATAGCGAAAGCGCTCCGTCGTGTTCTCGGGCTGGAGCGCGTCGGTGCGGCGCGTGAGATTGAGGAGATCGTCGAACCCATAGTCGAGGTCCTGCACCTCACCCGCGCCGCTCTGCGTCGCCATGTGCCTCAGGCGCTGCTTGTCGGCGAAATAGCTCCGCTCCGTGACGACGCCGTTGCCGAACACCTCCTCCTGGAAGCGCCCCGCGTCGTCCACGTCCGTCAGGCGCCAGTAGGCGAAGCCCGTTCCGCGGTCGCGCACGGCGAGCACATGGCCATGCGCGTCGCGATCGTGGGCCACGACGAACGGCGCCGCGCCGGCCGGCGCCGGATACGTGACCGCCTCGACGCGACCGAGCTCGTCGTAGCCCAGCCTGGCCTCCAGGGAAGCGCGCTCGCCGTCGATGCGGAGTGAGATCGTGTCGAGCTGGCCGCGGTCGGTGTACCCGTACGTCTTCTCCCCGTCGGGGCTCGCGAGCGCGTGGAGCTTTCCGACACCATGCGCCGCGGTGTCCCAGGTCCACGTGGTCGTCAGGCGCTCCGCACCGTCCCGGTCTACGCGCGAGCGGGGTCGCCCGAGCGCGTCGTACGCCCACATGGTTTCTCGCCCGAGCGCATCGGTCGACGAAACCAGCTCGCCGAAGCCGTCATGGATCGAGACCGTCGTGCCCCGATCGGGGTCGTCGAGCTGCCGGACGCGGCCGAACGCGTCGCGCGTCGTGCGCGTCACCGCATCGCCTGGATCGGTGACCGTGTGCAGCATACCGAACGGGCCGTAACTGTAGCGGGTGATCCCGTCGGCGGCGTCGGTGATCGACGCGGTTCGCCCCAGCGGATCCAGCTCGGTCACGGTCACGTGATCGAGCGGGTCGTTGACGCGCACGCGCAGGCCATCGTACTCGGTCGTCGTGACCGCGTTCCATGGCGTCGTATGCCGCCCCTCGCGGCCTACCGCGTCGTACTCATAGCGATCGTACAACCTCTCGCGCTCGGGCGTATCTTCGCGGACCGGCACCGAGCGCCGCGAGATGTGCTCGCCCAGTTCGTCGTAGCCAATCTCCTGCAGGATGCGCTTCGCATCGCCCGCCCGCTGTGCCGGCTCCGGCTCGGGCCCGTACCACCACCAGCGGATCGGGCGGCCGAGGCCATCGAGCTCGACCGTGTCGTCGGCCCCGCCGGTCATGGTGCGCCGCTGCCTCACCCGCCACGCGTCCTGCGCCGGGCCGCCGTCCTTGGAGCGGGAGAGCGTGACCGTCGTCGTGCCGTCCGGGCGCGTCTCGACGCCGAGGCGCCCGAAGCCATCGTACGACCACGTCGTCACGAGCTGATTCGGATCGACCCGCTCGAGGAGCACGCCGAGCGCGCCGTCGAACTCCACGAGGGTCGTATGCTCGGCCGCGTTCACGTACTTCTCGAGGAAAATGCCCTCCTCGTCGAAGTCCGCGCTGGATGCCCGCTGGTGCCCGAAGGCGTCCTCCGCCGTGACGCCGGTGATGTTCCCGAAGTCGTCGCGCGCATAGGCGATCGTCAGCTTCGTGTCCGGCAGGCCGTCGTCGCTCTCGGGGGACTCGGTCTCCACCTCGCCGTGGATGGTGTTCGTTCGCGTGAGGGTCCGGCACTGCGACATCCCCGCCGCCGCGCTGCACTCCTTCTGCGTCTGGAGCTGGCCGAGGACCCAGCGCTCGGTGTCGTTCTTGAACGTCCGCGTGACCTTGAACGTCAGGTCGACGCCGCTCGTCGCGACCTCCTCGGCGCGCACATTGCCGAACGTGTCGAAGCCCGTCACCGTCGACACGGAGTCGCGCAGCAGCGTCGCGCTGCCGCCTCCGGCCTCGACCTCCCGCACGTACGCCTCGATGGCTGTCGTCGCGCCGTTCGGAGGCGGATAGACCCCTTGCGCTCGCCTCACCCGGCGCTCGGTCGGCAGTGTGAAATATGTCGCGCCGTCGTTCGTTGGAACGAGCGTCCGCGTCACGTCGACGAACGAGAGCTCGATCTGCTCCGGCCTTGGCTGGCTCGGCAGCCCCGGAGCCCAGCGCCAACTCCGCTGGACGCTCCCCGCGAACGGAAAGACCTGGAGCTCGTCGTCGAAGGAGACGTGATCGTACGCATCGAGCGTCGCGGCGCCCGTATCCAGGTCGGTGACGAGCCGCCCGCCAAAGCCGAGAAATCCCCGGCCCAGCCGGTGGTAGCGCCCGTCGCGGTAGCTGACCTCGAAGCGCCGCGGTCGGTCCGCTCCGTTGTTGAGGGCGTACGCGCTGACCACCCGACGAGGTCCCACGACGCAGCGCCGCGGGTGGCCGCAGTCGTCCGCCGCGCCGGAACGCGCGAGGTACAGCGGGCTCTCCCGCGCCGGATCCTCCGCTCCGTCGCCCGTCGCCGCCGACGCGTCGGTCAGATGCCCGTACGAGAGGCTCACGTTGGGCACGAAGTCGGGCTCGGTCGGGTCGTGCGCGTTCATCCCGTCGGAGACCGCGACCAGGAGATCCTGATCGGCCGAGAGCTTCCGGAACACGTTGAACACGCCGCCGAGCGACAGGATCACGTCCTGCGCGCCGTCCCTGTCGACATCGCCGGTGCGCGGCCCGCGCGGATCGGCGAGGGGGACCGCATCGCCGAGGCTGGCCTCGAACGGCAGCCCCGGGGCGACCAGCCTGAAGGGCGGCCCGGCGCGGCCGCCCGTCGCGAGCAGGACGGCCCACGACGGGAGCGCATCCGAGCCGCCCAGCAGCATGCCTGGTGGAACCGGCATGAGGAGATCCTGCCGCCCGTCGCCGTTGACGTCGAGCGGCACGGCGAACCGGAAGAACGCGTCCTGATCAGGAAAACCGAACAGATCCCCAAAACTGAACGCGTCCACGGTCCGGAACGGCGAGGCCACGAAGGTCGGCCCCGTGTTGAAGAAGGTATAGAGCTGGTGATCACCCGGGCCGGACTCGACGGCATCGGGCAGGCCGTCTCCGTTCACGTCGAGGAAGACGACGCGGCCCCCGGGCCACACGACGGGCAGCTCCGTGTCGAGCACCTCCCAGCGCCCCTCGCCCCGGCGCATGATCGCATCGTAGCTCGATCCGAGGAGGACCGTCCCGTCACCGAACCGCCGCAGCGCCGGCACGACGAGATCGATCTTGCCGTCGGCGTCGACATCGAGCGTGTGGAGCTCCGTATCGCAGGGATAGCCGATGAGCAGCTCGATCGATTCGCCTACGGGATCGAAGCCCGCGGGCGTCGCGCCGCTTGCAGGCCTCCAGAGGTGGACGGTCCACACGGAAGACGCCGGGATCGGCGACTGTCCCAGGCGGTCATGGTCCTCGCACTGGAGGAGATCCGGCACGCCATCGCCGTCCAGGTCGGCGAGGTGCATCGACGCGCCGGGGCTGCTCAGGCTCGGCGGCGCGGGCGTGACCCCGAGCGGGAAGGGCCGGCGGATGCCCGTGTCATGGAGCGCGAAGGTCCAGTCCGGCCGGGACAGGAGCACATGCCACGTCGTCTTGGCATCGTACACGTCATGGAGCAGCACGTCCCCCCGCCCATCGTCGTCGTAGTCCAGGACCGTCCCGAGCTCGGGCTGAAGCAGGGCCGGATCGGAGGGCCCCATCGGATCGGCGACCGTGGGCCACTCCTCGAGGAAGGCGAGCTCCGCCGGTGCGAGAAAGGAAGGCGAGGCGCGCAGGCCGACGTTCCGCGCCACCCGCCACGCGGTGATCGGGTTCCTCGGTGTGCTGAGCCCCGCGACCACGTCCGGAATCACGAGGTCGTCGCGCCCGTCGGCGTCGAGGTCGAACACCATCGGGCTCGCCCTCTCGGAGACCGGCTTTTCGATCTCCGTCGTCACCCGCTCGAATCCGGGCTCCGCGTGGCTGTACTGAAAGCGCGTGGGAGGCTTGCAGACCCTATCGCTCGCGCACTCCTCGACCTCGGTCAGGAGGGTACGGCTCGTCGTCGGGCTGAGCTCATAGCGGAAGCCGTAGCTCCGGACCAGCGCATCGCCCGGACCGAGCATCTGGATCTCGTCGAGGCGAAGCGAGCGCTGGAGCGCCATGCCGCCCGAGTAGCCGGTGCGAATGGCGGCCGGATCCTTGGTCCCATACACGAAGCGCACCGCCCGGGATGGCTCGAGCGACGGTGTGCCCTCGAAGCTCGTATAGCGGATCTCGTCCACCGCGTACTCGGCGGCATGGCCGTCCTCCGCCTCGGCGAGGCAGTACGCGTACGTCATGGCGTTGCCGCGGCCGTCGCGGGCCTTGCTCGCGAGCCACGCGCGCGGGACGCCGCCCCGGGCGAGCGGCTTGCTGCCCTCGGTGCGCCCGTACTCGACGACGCGGCCGCTGGGCAGGGTTGCCTCGAAGAAGAGCGCCTCGGCGGGCGCTCCGCCTTCCGGACCGTAGTGCCCGACCACCTTGACGACGGTGTCCGGGAACGTCCGGTACTCGATGATCCCCGGCCCCTCTCCCACGGGGACGAGGCGCTGGCCGTCGAGGCAGAGCGCGTCGTCGCCGTCGTACCGCACGCCGCGGATCTCCCCGTCCTGCGCGAGGCTCTTCGAACATCGCGTGATCGCGGACAGTCCGGCGATGGCGAAGCCGGCCCCCAGCACGCCGTCGCCGCCGTCGCTGCGATACACGAGCTCGATCCGAGGCCCCATGCCCGCGCGCGAGGGCGGGGAGGCCAGCTCCATGGTGTACACGGCCTCCCCGGTGCTCGTGATGGAGAACGCCCCCGGGATGGCGCCGGCGGCGACGGTCTCGACCGCCGGCGCGGGGCGCTCCGCGGCAGGGCCGTGTGCGCTCTGGGTTCGGCAGGCGACGACGCCCTGACGCGGATCCACGGGCGGGTCGCCGGAGATGCACTGGCATCCCGCCTGCGCGAGCACGCATGCGAGAAACATCACGAGCGGGATCAACGCCCGCAAAACGCGTCGAAGAGCGAGCGCCATCGCAGCCTCCCTCGCACCGAGGAGGCCATGGCGCGGCGGCCCGGGTCAAGCGCCGATCTGGCGTCGATCCCCCTTCCCTATGCCGAGCTCAAAGCATTCATCGGGGTGTCGTCTGTGCCCGGCTGGCGTCCATGCGGCAACAGCGATCGCGCTGCGTTGCGGACGCTCAGGCAATCTCTGGCGGCGCGGGCGCCTCGGGCACAGCATTCTTCGCCTTCTTCACCCTCGCCGCGGCGGCGCGGGGGACATGGAGCTCGTCCAGATAGCCGAACACCTGGGCATCGAGGTCGGGCGGCAGCTTCGGGTTGTGCTCTAGCTCGTCGGCGATGCCCGCCCGCAGGCGGGAGAGGAGGCCTATCGTGGCGGCGCGGAGCGCGCCCGCGCCCTTCCGCGAGGCCTCCTTCATGTCGGCGCGATCGCTGAGCATGGAGTGGAGCCGCTCGCCGGCGTCGAGGAAGCCGCTGATCCAGTCATGGAGGGTCTCTCCGCCGGCGGCGGGGAAGCGCTCGAGATCGGCCTTGTGCTGCTTGAGGATCTTCTTGCGCTCGATGGCCGCCCTGGCCTCGTCCGCGTAGCTCGCCTTGAGCTCGGACAGGGCGGGGATGAACGCGCGGCGGATCCGCGCCGCAGCGGCGACCGTCTCCGCCGAGACCTGCGGGTGCCGGAGGTAAGCCTCGGTCATGTACCAGACCGCCTTGCCGAAGCCATCATGCTCCACGTCGGTCTCCTCGAGCTCCGCCGCGAGGGCCTTCCCTCCGATCACGACGGGAGGGAGCGCCGAGATCTCCTCCAGCTTCTTCGCGAGCATCGGCTCGTAGGTCTTGCCGGAGCTCGTGCGCAAGAGCGCCGGTTTGCGCTTGTCGAACAGGTCGGTGAGCCCGAGCTTCAGATCGGACAGCGTGAGGTTTTGCATCCTGTCGAGGGTAGAAAGGCGAGCAGGAAGATCAAGCCGCCCCGACCGTCGGAACAGTGCCGCTCGGGCGGCGAGGCGCGGGCGTCGCGCCGACCATCCCTGATGCCCCGGCCGCGAGGCGCGGGCGTTGCGCCGACCATCCCCGCTGCCCCGGCCGCGAGGCGCGGGCGTCGCGCCGACCATCCCCGCTGCCCCGGCCGCGAGGCGCGGGCGTCGCGCCGACCATCCCCGCTGCCCCGGCCGCGAGGCGCGGGCGTCGCGCCGACCATCCCCGCTGCCCCGGCCGCGAGGCGCGGGCGTCGCGCCGACCATCCCTGCTGCCCCGGCCGCGAGGCGAACAGACCGGAGCCGCGACGGCGATCTGCAGGGCGGCGAAGGGGGACATCATGAGTCTTCCAGGACACGCCCGAGGACCACCTCCGCCCTGCGATACCCTATGAGTCTTCCAGGACACGCCCGAGGACCACCTCTGCCCTGTGATACCCTCGCAACGCGCCATGGCCCCCTACCGATCGTCCCCCGAGGACCGCGCCGCGCCGAAGGCGCCTCCCCCAGGCCCCGTGGCCGACATGGTGCAGCAGTTCGCCGACCCGTACGCCTTCCTCCGCGAGCTCGTGCAGAACGGCATGGACGCCGGCGCGCGGAAGATCGCCGTGCGCGTCGAGACGCTGCCCGGCGCCTGCGCCACCTCGGTCGCCGACGACGGCAGCGGCATGCGCCGCGAGGACATCGAGGGACCGCTCCTCACCCTCTTCAGCTCGTCCAAGGAAGGCGACCCCAGCAAGATCGGCAAATATGGCGTCGGCTTCGTCTCCGTGTTCGCCATCCAGCCAGAGCAGGTCGACGTCGAGACGTGGTGCGACGGCCAGGCCTGGCTCCTCCGCCTGCACAGCGACACGAGCTACGAGCTCGAGGACGCCGGCCCCCGCCGGGGCAGCGGCACCCGCGTGACCCTGATCCAGCGGCTCAGCCGGGAGGAGTTCGTGGAGCACGCGCGGCGCGCGCGCGCGGCGCTCCGCCGCTGGTGCCGCCACGCCGAATGCGAGATCGCCCTCAGCATCGCCGACCACGAAGGGAACGCGCGCGCACGCGTCGAGCGCATCGACGCCCCGCTCTCCGTCGCAGCGCCCGTGTCCGTGACCGCCGTCGAGGAGGACACCACCTTCGTGGTCGGCCCGTCCGCCGGCGCCCAGCACCTCCCAGCCCCCACCGGGGGCGAGCCCGCCGCCGAGCACGGCCAGAGCTTCGCCGGCTTCTACAACCGCGGCCTCACCCTGTTCGAGACCGCGGACGAGCTCTTCGGCGGGCTGTCGGGCGTTCGGTTCAAGGTGATGAGCCCCCACCTCCAGCACACCCTGAGCCGCGACGACGTGCGCCGCGACGACGCCTTCTGGGAGGCGCTCGCCCGCGTGCGCGAGCTCGTCAAAGGGCCGCTCCGCCGCAAGCTCGCCGCGCGCCTCCCCAAGGCCGCGGCGAGGGCCGCCGGAAGCGAGGGCGCCGCCGCCACCTACGCGGCCATGCTCGAGGCGGCGCTGTCGCCGCCGACCGCGCTCGATCCCGACGAGATCCCGTTCCCGCTCGCGAGCCCCGTCGCCGGCGACCGGGCCCGCGCCGGCCTGCGGGCGCTCGCGCCAGGGCGCGAGCCGCTGCTCGTCGCCGATCGGGCCGACGCGCTGACCGAGGCCATGGCGCAGGGCGGCCTGCCCGTCGTGCTGTGCAACCACCCCGCCACCGTCGCGCTGCTCAAGCGGTGCTTCCCGGCGGCGCGCATCGAGCACGCGCGCGAGGCCTACCTGCTCGTGCACGAGGCGCCCGAGAGCGCCCGCGCGGCCGACGCGCCGCTGCTCCAGGTGGTCGAAGGCGCCCTCGCCCGCGCCCGGCACCGGGTCGCCCGCGTGAGCCTCTGCCAGATCCAGGGCGCCCTCCGCGAGCGCGGCGCGATCCTCCTGCCCGCCCGCGAGCGCGGCGGGCCCGAGCGGAGCTGCCACGCCGCGCGCGAGGTGGTGCGGCGCGCGGCGCGCTTCCGGCCAGGGCACGCCCTCTACCTCAACGTCGACAGCGACACCGTGGCGCTCGCGCGCAGGCGCGCCGCCGTCGATCCCGTGACCGCCGGCAACCTGCTCGCCCGCGCGCTGCTCGTCGAGGCCAAGGGGCCGCTCGATCCCGACGACAGCGACCGGCTCCTCGACCTCGCGGCGAGCCCGCCGCTCGCGCGCGCGCCGAGGGGGCTGCCGCAGTGAGCCGGGTCGTCGCCCGCGGCGCCATCCGCGTCGATGCCCGCCGCGCCGTCCAGAAGCTCCGGGAACACCTGCTCGTCGACCTGGACCTCTACCTGCTCGAGCTCGTCCGCGCCGCCGCGGCCGGCGGCGCGACGCGGATCGACCTCGAGTACGACGCCGACGACGTCGCGCTGACCTTCGACGGAGCGCCGCCCGACGCGCCCGTCCTCACGCGCCTGCTCGACCACGTGCTCAACGCCGCGCCCGACGCGCCGACCCGGAGGCTCCGGCTGCTCGCGCTCGGCGTGAACGCGGCGCTCGGGCTGCGCCCCGCGCGCGTCGACCTGATCACGACCGGCCGCGGGCCGTCCGGCGAGGCCTCCGGGGCGACCTGCACGCGCGTGCGCTTCACGCCCGCCCTGCTCGAGGCGCCCGAAGGCGCCGTCGCGCCGGCCGCCGCCCCCGCCTGCGACGAGGTGCCGCGGCCGCCCGGGATGCCCGCGGCCGGGCTGCGCGTCGAGGTGCGGCGGCGGCTCGGATGGTCGGTGCTGCGCCGGGCGATCACCGGCGACACCCCGCCGGAGCTCGCCCACCTGGCCGCGGCCACCGCCGACTTCCCGATCCCGATCACCCTCGCCGGCGAGCCGCTCCGCCGCCCCCTCCCGGGCGGCCAGCCCGCGGCGCTCGTGCGCGTGCCCTTCCACGTGCACGGCGCGCGCCGCGCCGCGCTCGAGATCCTCGCGCCCCGCGACCTCGCGGCCGCGCCGGCCACCGCCACGCCCCTGCCCGCGGCGCCGTCGTCGCCGCTCTCGAGCGCCCTCTCCCCCCTCCCGCCCCTCGCCTCGCCCCTCGCCTCGCCCCTCTCCCCGCCCCTCTCCTCGCCCCTCGCCTCGCCCCTCGCCTCGCCCCTCTCCTCGCCCCTCGCCTCGCCCCTCGCCTCGCCCCTCTCCTCGCCCCTCGCCTCGCCCCTCGCCTCGCCCCTCTCCTCGCCCCTCGCCTCGCCCGGCCTCCCCGCCGTCGACTACCTCGAGCACGGCGTGCGGCTCGTCCGCGAGCGCTTCCACTTCGAGCCGCGGTTCCCCTCGGCGCCCTACCAGGGCGTCGAGCTCCCGGTCCGCCTCGTCGTCGACGCGGACGAGCTGCCCACCAACGCGTCGCGCTCGGCGCTGCGCGAGGACGCGCCCCTCCGCGCGCGCCTCCGCGAGGCGGCGAGCGGCGCGCTGCTCGACGCGCTCGCGGCGCTCACGGCCGTCGCCCGCGGCGAGGACACGATCCCCGAGGGCGCGCTCGTCCTCGACGAGGACCGCGGCCGGATCGAGGACGCGCTCGCGGCCTTCGCGTGCGTCGCGACCGGGGCGGCGCGCGCGGGCGGGAGGCTGCCCCCGGAGGCCCAGGCCGCGCGCGAGCTCCCGCTGCTCCGCGACGGGCACGGGCGGCCGGTGTCGCTCGCGGCGCTCGACGCGCGCGACGCGACGACCCTGTTCATCCATCGCGGCGACGCGAGGCTCCCGGAGGAGCTCTCCCCCTGGGCCAGCGACGTGATCTGGAGCCGCGGGGGGCTCGCCGAGCGCGCGCTCGCCGGGCTCGCGCTCGCCGACACGGAGGCGATGCTCGAGCAGGCGAAGCTCGGCGCCGGGCGCCGCAGGGCGTTCCTGCTGCACGCGACCGGCGAGCCCGTGGTGCCGCCCTCGCCCGAGCACGCCTTCCGCGCCGCCTTCCACGTGGACGAGGGGCCGCTCGACGGCCTGCGCGGCGAGCTCGCCGTCTTCGCCGACGGCGGCGAGGCCCAGCGCGGCGCCGAGGTCCGGGTGTTCGTGGACGGGCGGCACCTCGAGACCGTGACGCTCGATCCCGCCGCCGTCCCCCTGCCCGTGGAGATCGCGCTCGCGTGGGAGGGGCGCGTGCGGCCGCGGTTCGGGTATGACGGCGTGGAGCGCGACGCGCGCTTCTTCCGCGCGATCCGCCACGCGCTCGGCGTCGCGCTCGCCGCGGCCGACGCCGAGGCGCGGCGGCTCTTCGGGCCGAGGGCCGCGCACCAGGGCGCGCCGCCGCCCGAGCGCGAGCTCGCTCGCCTGAGGGGCCCGCTGCGCGCCGCGATCGGGACGCTGTTCTGCGCCCCGCCGCGCCTCGGCGCGCCCGGCGGCAGGCAGGGGCGGCGCGGCGCGGCGGGGCGGCGCGACGGCGACGACCTCGCGCCGTCGCGCTTCGGCGGCCTCCTGGAGGCGCGGCTCTGGCCGCTGCACGGGTCGAGCCGGCTCATGAGCCTCAAGGGCCTGGCCGCGTTCGCGCGGGCGGCGGGCGGCCTCTGCACCGCGCCGCCCGAGGCGCGGGGGCGCGCGGCCGACCGGCGGCCCGTGCTCGCCGCCTCGCAGCGCGAGCTCGACTGGCTCGCCGCCGCGATCCCGGGGTGCGAGCTCGTCCCCTACACGCCGGGGCTCTTCGGCGAGGACGAGCTCGGGGCGCGCGGCCCGGCGCGGCGGCGCGCGCTCGCGGCGTCGCTGGAGAAGCTCGCGCCGAAGGGCGCCGCGGGCGCGCCGGTCCTCGAGGTCGCCGGCGCCGGCTTCCTCGCCCTCGCCGCGCCGGGCGACGCGATGGTCGAGGTGTGGCACCACGCGTCGCAGCCGCTCGCCACCCTGAAGGCCGCGCCGCTCCTCGGCCCCGCCCACGTCGCGATCGACGACGACGCGGCGGTGCCGAACCGGGCGTGGAACGGGGTCGTGTCGCCCCGCAACGACGCCGCGGTCCACGAGGTCGAGCGCGCGCTCTGCGAGGCGATCGTCGCCGCGCTCGAGGGCGACGCGGCGGCGCGCGCGCGGCTCGGGCTGCAGGACGATCCGCTCCGCCACGGCGGCAGGCCGGACGCGCGCCTCGCCGCCTACCTCCTCGACAGCGCGCGGGTGCTCGCGGAGCGGGCCCGGAGCACGCCGGCCGAGGCGGGCCCCGGCGGGCTCGCGGCGCGCATCCGGCGCCTGCCGCTGCTCGCGATGCTCGACCCGCGCGGCCAGGAGGTCGCGTGCTCGCTCGAGGCCCTCGACCGGACGCACCCGCCGCCGGCGCCGATCCCGGTGCTCGACGAGGCGCCCGGCTTCGAGACGCTCGCCTGGTACCCCCTCGTCGTCCGCGACCCGCGCGAGCGCGCGGCGCTCCTGCGGTGGGCCGGCGGCCGCGTCCTCCCGGCGGCCGGCGCGGTGCCGGCGCGGCGGCTCCGCGCCGCCATCGAGCAGAACCTCCGCAAGCGCGCCGAGCGGGGGCAAGAGACGCAAGGGACGCAAGGGACGCAAGGGACGCAAGACGAGCTCCGGGCGGGCGGCGGCGCCGCGCCGGCGCCGCTCGCGCAGCCGGGCGCGCCGTCGCACCCGCGCCTCCGGGTGAGCCCCGCGGCGCTCGGCGTGCGCGATCTCGAGGGCGAGATCGAGATCGTCGAGGGGCCGGCGTCGGACGCCCGCCTCGTCGGCCCGGGCGGCGAGGAGCGGCGCGTCGAGGTGGACCTGCCGATCCCGCTGCGCATCGTGGCGCGCGTCTCCGCCGCGGACCCGCCGAGGGACGAGGTGCACGCGCTGCTGACGCGCCTCGCGAAGGGCGCGGGCCGCTACCTGATCTCGCTCGCGCCCCACTTCGACGAGCTGCCGCCGTTCGTCCGGAGCCACACGCGCCGCGCGGTCCTGCGGACGCTCGCCCAGGGCAAGCGCGTGGTCGCGGGCGCCGCGAGCGCGCCGCTGTTCCCCGACACCGAGGGGACCCTCTGGTCGCTCGACGAGCTCCGGCTCAACCCGCGCGCCACGTGGCTGTGCACCTCGACGCCGCCGCCCTACCCGAAGCAGCGCTACGAGCGGCCGGTGCTCGCGCTGAGCAGGCCCGAGCGGCTGCAGCTCGCGACGGCGGTGCTCGTCAAGGACATCACCGACGTCGTGGCGCGCGATCGCGCGACCGAGGAGCGCCTCGCGGCGCCGCCGCTCGCCGTCATCGGCCTCGACGACGCCGCGCGCGCGGCGTGCTTCGCCACCTTCCCCTTCGCCCAGCAGGAGGGCGCGCCGCCGTCGCACGGCGAGATCGGCCTGCTCGCCCCGGAGCACGCCGGCGCGGCCGGGATCGCGGTGCACGTCGGGCGGCGCCCGCTCTGCGCGATCGACGCCGGCGGCGGGTGGCCGCTGTGCGCGGCCGTCAACGACGACGCGCTCGAGCCGAACCGCGCCTTCGACGGGCTCAAGGCGAGCGCGGACGCGGCGAGGCTCCGGCAGGCGGTGCGCGACGCCGCCGGCCGGTGGCTGCGCGGCCGGCTCGCGCCGCCCGGGGACGCGCTCGCGACGCGGTGGATCGACGCCGCAACGGGCGGGCCCCGGCCGCTGTTCGTGACCGGCGCGCTCTGGCTGCCGGCGCGGTGGCCCCGCGCGCCGCGGGTGCTCGTCGGCGCGCCCTCCGCGGCGATCTTCGACGAGGGCGGCGGCCCCGGCGAGGGCGGCGGCCCCGGCGAGGGCGGCGGCCCCGGCGAGGGCTTCACGCCGCGCGCGCTGCTCTCCGGGGCGGGCGCCGGCGGCGTGAGCGGGCTCGCGCCGGTCGAGGGGATGCTCCTCGTGTGGCCGCTCCACGCGGCGCCGTGGGAAGCGGTCGCGGAGCTCGCGATGGCGGCGGCGGCCTCGATGGCGGCCGAGCTCTCGGACGACGCGGCCGCCGCGCCGTACCTGTGGAACCTGCACCTGCTCGGCCGCCTCTCCGGCGGCAGGCTCGCCGCGCGGACCGCCGGCGGGGAGACCGTCGGCCCGGCGGAGGTCCGCGCGGAGCTCGCGGCGCGCGGCTGCCTGTGGATCACCGATCGCCGCGGGAGCGCGGACGGCGATTTCCCGGAGGGGACGCCGGCGTTCGTGCTGCTCGACGACGGCTCGCCGCTCGTCGAGGTGCTGCGCCGCCGGGCCGCCCCGGGCGCGCTGCGCGAGCTCGGCGCGCCCGCGGCCCCGCCGGCGTCGACCGGCGCCGGCGCGGCGGAGGTCGGGGTCGCCGCCGGGGCCGTCGCTTTCGCGGCGGACGCCGAGGCGCCCGCGAGCTCCCGCGGCGCGCCCGGCGCGCGCGCCGCCGCGGGCATGACCCTGGAGCGATCCCCCGCGGGCGCATCCGGCGCCGAGACCGCCGCGGGCGCGCCCGACTCGAGCCGCGCGCGCGCGTGGGTCGGCGCGCTGTGGCGCAGCGTGCGCGGCCTCATCGGCGGCGAGGCGGCGGCGCTGCCCGGCGCCCCGCCCGAGCGGCGCGGCGCCCCGGCCGAGAGCCCGCTCGCGGCCGCGCTCGGCGAGGCCATCGCCCGGATGGGCCTCGCGGGGTCCCCGGTCCGCGCCGTCGTCGAGAGCCGCTCGGGGAGGCCGGTCCGTTACGACGCGAGCCGGTGCCACGTCGTCGTCAACACCGAGCACAAGGCGCTCGCGTGGCTGCGCGGGCGCGGCGCGCCGGACCCCGCGGCCGTCGCGCTGCTGGCGGCGGCCGCCGTCGGCGAGGTGAACCGCGCGCTCAAATCGGTCACCGACGCGGAGGAGCGCCGGGCGCTCGAGCACCTGCTGCGCTGGATGGGGTAGCTCCGCCCGCCAGAGGTCCGGCCAGGGATCCGGAGAGAGAGTTCAACGCAAAGGCGCAAAGGCGCAAAGACGCAAAAAAGATTTGTAGCTTTGCGCCTTTGCGCCTTTGCGCCTTTGCGACTTTGCGCTCATTTCTCTTCGCTCGCGAGGCAGATCCCGCGAAGCGAGGCCCGCGCCGGCGCGGCAGAGCCCGCCCCGCGCCTCCGCCGCACGTTGCCCGCGCGCCGCCGGGACGCAAAGCTCTCTCCGTGGACACCGTCTTCACCATCGGCCACGGCACCCGCAGCCTGGAGGAGCTCGTCGAGCTGCTCGGCGACGGGCCGGCCGACACGCTCGTCGACGTCCGGAGGTTCCCGGGATCCAGCCGCTCGCCGCACCTCGGCCGCCCCGCGCTGGCCGAGGCGCTGCCGGCGCTCGGGGTGACCTACGTCTTCCGCGGCGACACGCTGGGCGGGCGGCGGACCGGGCGGGACGGCTCGCCCCACGTCGCCTGGGAGAACCCGAGCTTCCGGGCCTACGCCGACCACATGGAGACGGCCGAGTTCCAGCGCGCGCTCGCCGAGGTGGAGGCGGAAGCCCGGGCCGGACGGCGCATGGCCGTCATGTGCGCCGAGACGCTCTGGTGGCGCTGCCACCGCCGCCTCATCGCCGACGCCCTCGTCGCGCGCGGCCTCGCGGTCGTCCACCTGCTCGGCCCCGGCGCGCGCGCCTCGCACGCGCTGAACCCCGCGGCGCGGATCGACCGCTCCGGCCGCCTCGTCTACGACGTCGGCGCCCAGCGCGCGCTGCCGCTCGGCGGCGCCGGCGCCGAGCGCGCCCCCGCGCCGGCGCGGCCCGCGCGCCCGCGCCGCGCGCGGTGATCCGCGGGCCGCGCCGCGCCGTCGGGTGCACTCACCCCGGGTCTTGTGCTCCACTGCGCCCATGACTGCGAGCGCCGCGGCGCGAATGACCGAGAAGATCGCCACGGTGCTCGCCGGCCGCGAGCCGAGCCTGCCGGCCCGCGCCGGCGAGGCGCTCGCGCGCTGGCTCGAGCTCGTCCAGGGGTGGAACGCGAAGGTCGATCTGACGGCCGCGCGGAGCGCCGACGAGCTCGCCGACCTGATGCTCGCCGACGCGCGGCTCCTCTCGGAGCACGTCCCCGAGGGGCGGCGCGTGGTCGACGTCGGCACCGGGGCCGGCGCGCCCGGGCTGCCGCTCGCGCTGCTGCGGCCGGATCTGGACGTGACCCTGGTCGAGCCGCTGCAAAAGCGCGTCGCCTTCCTGCGGACGGCGATAGGCACGCTGGTGCAGGAAGGCGAGCTCAAGAAGGCACCGCGGGTCGAGCGCGCGCGCGGCGAGGACCTCGTGCGGGCAGGGAGGTCGTTCGAGGTGGCGATCTCCCGCGCGACGCTCGCGCCGGACGCGTGGCTGCCCCTCGGCGCGGCGCTCACCGCGCGCGAGCCGGCGGAGCGGCGCGAGATCTGGGTCCTGCTCGCCCGCGACGAGCCGCCGGCGCACGCCGGCTGGGCGCCCGCCATCGATCGCCGGTATCGCTGGCCGCTCACCGGCGCCGAACGACGGGCAGTGCAGTATCTGCCAGAAGCCGCCAAGAATGCCTGATCGCCAGGTCGGGCGCGCCCTGAGAAGGTCGCCAATGGCGCCCATTGCGGTGCTGCCGGCAGCTGCACCCCGGAGCGTCGTCCGCTTTTGCGGAGGCTCCATTTCGCGAGCTTCTCGGTTCCCAGGGATGGCGGAGCCTCACCGATTCCGTTACTGTCCGGAAACCACATGCAGGCGCCCGACCTGGGCACCGCCTCTTGGCTCCGGAGACAGGCATGAAATTCCAACGCATTTCGGCGGTTTTGCTCACCGCGGTCGCCACCTCGGCAGGATTCATCGGTTGCGGCTCTGACGATCCGGACGATGGCGCTGGCGGGACCGGGGCCTCGGGCTCGGCCTCGACCTCGTCCTCGTCGACCACGGGCCCCGTCGCCGTGAGCACCGGCACCGGCGGCCCGGAGCTCGCGAAGTTCCTCGGCACCGCGTGCGAAGCGGACGCCGACTGCGGGCAGGACGGCATCTGCTTTCTGGAGTCGGCCAGCGACTTCTTCGGCGGCGGCCCTGCGGGCGGGTACTGCACGAAGGAGTGCGGCGGAGACGACGATTGCGAGGGGGAAGGCAGCGCGTGCATCGGCGACCTCTGCCTGCTCGGCTGCATTCCGGGGGATCCCCCGTTCACGGAGGGCGACGCGAGCGTCGATCCGGACAAGTGCCAGGGGCGCGAGGAGCTGCGCTGTGAGGTATTCCAGGGGGCGACGGTCTGCTTGCCGGGCTGCGGCGCGGACGTCCAGTGCACCGACCGCGTGTGCGACCCCCGGTCGAACGTCTGCGTCGACGAGCCGAACGAGGGGCTGCCCAACGGCACCCAGTGCGAGCTGGACGAGGACGGCAACGATCCCTGCGCCGGCTGGTGCGTCGGCATCACCGAAGAAGTCGCCATGTGCGCCGAGCTCTGCGGGCTCAATGGCGATCCCGCCCTCGACTGCGGAGGTCCGCAGAAGGGCCTCTGCGCTTACCCGCTCGAGCGGGACGCCGGTCCGGGCGACATCGGGCTCTGCGTCAATGCGTGCAAGGCCCACAGCGACTGCTTCCTGCCGCTCTTCTCCTGCGAGAACCTGGGCACGGCCACGAACGTCGCGGGCTTCTGCCTCTTCGGGCCGGCCGAGTGCGAGGAGGTCGGGGAGGAGTGCGCGGATAAGACCGTCTGCAGCGAGACGCCGGACGGCCTCTTCTGCCTCGATCCGGCCTTCCCGCTGGACGACGCCGGCACGGGCGGCGGCGGCGGCGGCGGTGGTGGCGCCGGCGGCGACGGCGGCGGCGGTGCTGCCGCCGGCACGGGCGGCGGCGGCGAGGGCGGCACGGGCGCGACGAGCGGCACCGGCGGCGAGGGCGGCACCGGCGCTGCCGGCGGCACGGGCGGCGAGGGCGGCACCGGCGCTGACGGCGGCACAGGCGGCGACGGCGGCACCGGCGGCACCGGCGGCACAGGCGGCACCGGCGGCACGGGGACCGGCGGAATCAGCACCGGCATCAGCGGCTTCCGCCGTCGGCGCGGCGGGCGGCGAGGCGATCGGCGCTGCGGGCGGCGCGGGCGGCACCGGCGCTGCTGGCGGCACGGGCGGCACCGGCGCTGCTGGCGGCACGGGCGGCACCGGCGCTGCTGGCGGCACGGGCGGCACCGGCGCTGCTGGCGGCACGGGCGGCACCGGCGCTGCTGGCGGCACGGGCGGCACCGGCGCTGCTGGCGGCACGGGCGGCACCGGCGCTGCTGGCGGCACGGGCGGCACCGGCGCTGCTGGCGGCACGGGCGGCACCGGCGCTGCTGGCGGCACGGGCGGCACCGGCGCTGCTGGCGGCGCGGGCGGTGCCGGCGGCGCTGGCGGCGCCTGATCGGCAAGTCCCCCCGGACCCGGGCCTCTCCTCCCCATCGAGCGCCGCGGACATCGCGGACGAGGCCCTCCGGTCCACACGCTTTCTCCAGCTCCTCGAACTCCCCTCCTCTCGTCGCGTCACCCTCTCTGCACCATCCAGGTTGAGCGCCGCGCTCGGACAGGAGGGGAAGACGGGAAGTAACGCCCGCGACGCTTCCTCCTCCTCTCCTTCCGCGTCCATGTTCTCCGCGCAGATCGGCGCTCTCGCGAGCCCGTCCGTTCGGGAGCTCCAGCGTTGTTGGAGCGCTCGGGCCGTTCGGCCTGTGACGGACCCGCGGGCGTCAGGCCCGCGGCCGAAGAGGGAGAACGCGAGCGCGCGACGCGGTTTCCCGCGTAGATTGCGCCTCTCGGCGCGAGCACCACGAGGCGCGCCGTCTCACGCGGGGCAGATCGCCACACGAGACGACCGGCGTGGCGCGCCGGCCGCGCATCGACGCTCGCCGCGCGCCGACGCGCGCCGCGCCGGCACCCCGTTTGCTCATGCGCCCTGCGGCCAGGAGGACCGCATGAACAAGCTCGCTCTTCTCACCTCGGCCGCCGCCATGGCGGTCGCGACAACGGGTTTCACCGAAGCCGCGCACGCTCAGGAAAGGACGCGCGACACGGTCACCATCACCGATTCCGTGCCGAACCGCGGGCTCATCTGGAGCGGCGTCGCCGTGCTCGGCACCACCTACGGGATCTCGACCGTCGTGGCGACGTTCAGCGACAAGCCCGCGGACCGCGCGCTCTGGGTGCCCATCGCGGGGCCCTGGATCGATCTCGGGGCCCGCGGCAAGTGCGGCGGCGACAGGGCGTGCAACGCCGAGGCGACCAACAAGGTGCTGCTCGTCGCCGACGGGCTCGGTCAGGCCATCGGCGCGCTGCAGATCCTGAGCGGCTTCATCTTCCCGGCGAAGCGCACGGTGACCGAGGTCGGGAGCGTGCAGATCATTCCCATGGGCAAGGGGCTCGCTGCCAGGACGGTGTTCTGAGCCGACATGGGACGTCGTGAGCCCGCCCCGGCCCCGCCGCGAGCCCGGGGCCTATCCGGCGGCAGGCGGCGCGCTCGCCCGGAGCGACAGGCCGCGAACGAGCGTCGCGAGCGTGCGCAGCACCGGGGTGTCGATCCCCGCCCGGCGCCCGCGATCGACCACGGCGCCCTGGAGGATGTCGACCTCGGTCGCGCGGCCGGCGCGCACGTCCTGCAGCATCGACGGCTCGGTGAGCGGGAACTCCGCGCGCGTGAGCGCGATCATCGCGTCCGCCGTCGCCTCGGAGACGTCCGCCCCCTCCGCCCGCGCGACCGCGATCACCTCGCGCATCGCCGCCCGGAGGAGGTCCTCCATGCGCTCCACGACCACCCCGGCGCGCTGGCCGGTCAGCGCGCAGATCGCGTTGAAGGGGGCGTTCCAGACCATCTTCTCCCAGAGCATCGCCCGGTAGTCCGAGCCCCGGCGCACAGGGATGCCGGCGCGCTCGAGCAGCGCGGCGGTCGCCTCGACCCGCGCCTCCTGCCCCGGCCGGTACGGCGCGAGGCCGGCGCGCGTCGGCGCGAGCGTCTCGATCTCCCCAGGGCCGCTGAGGCCCGCGGACATGTACGCGATGGAGGCGAGCACCCGCGAGGCGCCGACCTCGCGCGCGACCGCGTCCTCCGACTCCAGCCCGTTCAGCAGGGGCAGCGCGAGGCCGTCCGCCGCGAGCAGCCCGGGGAGCTTCGCGCTCACGTCGCCGAGCGACGGCCACTTCACGGCGACGAGCGCGAGATCGAACGACCCGCGCACCCCGTCGAGCGGGGCCACGCGGAGCGGCGGCGTGCGCACCTCGCCGGTCGGCGTGCGGAGGATGAGCCCGCGCGACCGCATCGCCTCGGCGTGCGCGCCCCGCGCGACGAAGGTGACGTCTTGCCCCGCGAGGGCGAGCCTGGCCCCGAAATAACCGCCCACCGCGCCCGCGCCGACAACGAGGATCCGCATCGGCGGCGACCATAGCACGCTCGGACCGAGCGCAGAGGACCGACATGTGGCGATCAGCGCGGATTGCGGATATGCATGAGCCCAGATGCAAAGGCCGGACGCCCCCACCACGGCTCACGCCGGCGGCAGCATGACCGAAGGCGGCGAGCCGAGCGCGACGCTGGAAGCCGAGCAGATCCAGCTCTTGCTCGACGCCCTGCCGGCGCTCATCTCCTATATCGATGACGAGGAGCGCTATCGCATCGTCAACCGGGCCTACGAGCGCTGGTTCGGCGAGGATCGCAGCTCCCTCGCCGGCCGGCACGTGCGCGAGGTGATCGGCGACTCCGCCTACGCCGCCGTGAAGCCGCGCATCGACGCGGTGCTCGGCGGGCAGCCGCAAGACTTCGAGTCGCGGCTCGTGTACCGCAGGAGCGGCAGGCGCCACGTCCGCATCCAGTACATCCCTCATTTCGGCGCGAGCGGCGAGGTGCACGGTTTTTTCACGCTCGTCGCGGACATCAGCGAGCAGAAGCGCGCCGAGGAGGCGCGCCGCTTCCTGGCCGACGTGACCGCCCTGCTCGATCCGGTGCTCGACCGCGACACGAGCTACCGGCGCGTCGCGGAGCTCGCGGTGACCTCCGTGGCGGACTGGTGCTCCGTCCACACGATCGAGCCGGACGGCGCCCTGCGCGCCCGGGTCATCGCGCACGCGGACCCGGCCAAGGCAGAGGTCGTGTCCAGGCTGGCCCAGCGCAGCCGGATCCCGCCGGAGGCCGAGACGCCGCTGCACGAGGTGCTCCACGGCGGCCCAGGCCGGCTCCTGTCCGAGATCCCCGACAGCGTGTTCGCCGGCGTGGCGCGCGACGCCGAGCACTTCGCCGCGCTGTGCGCGCTCGGCTGCCGCTCGGCGGTGATCGTGCCGATCCGCGGCGAGGAGTGCGTCCTCGCGGCGCTCACGCTCGCCTCCGCCGAGTCGGGCCGCACCTACACCGCGGCCGATCTCGCCTTCGCCGAGGAGCTCGCGCAGTGCATCCAGGTGGCCCTGCAGCGCATGCGCCTCTACGACATGGCCCGCGACGCCGAGGCCGAGGCGCGGCGGCGCTTCCTGGCCGAGCAGGAGGCGCGCCGGGCCGCCGAGCGCGCCGCGCAGCGCATGGCCGGCCTCCAGCGCATCACCGCGGCGCTCGCCGACGCGCTCACCTGCGAGGCGGTCGCGGAGGTCGCCGTCGACCAGGGCGCCGCCGCCGCGGGCGCGTACGCCGGGTCGATCGTGGTGACGGCGGGCGACGCGATCGAGTGCCTCAAGGCGGTCGGCTACGGGCCCGAGACCGTCGAGCGCTTCCGGAGGATGGCCGCCTCCGACGGCCTCCCCCTCGTCGACCCCCTGCGGACCGGCGCGCCCGTCTGGCTGCGCACGCGCAAGGAGTGCGCCGCCCGGTACCCGGACTTTGCGGCCACCGCGCTGACCTCCACGACCGCCTCGCTCTGCTGTCTCCCGCTCCTCGTCCAGGAGCGGCCGATCGGCGCGCTCGGGCTGAGCTTCGCGGAGCCCCGCCCGTTCGATCACGAGGAGCAGGAGTTCCTGCTCGCGCTGTCGCGCCAGTGCGCGCAGGCCCTCGAGCGCGCCCGCCTGCACGAGGAGCGCGCCGCCATCATCGAGCGGGAGCGGCGCGTCGCCCTCGAGAACGCCCGGCTGTACCGGGAGGCCCACGAGGCGGACCGGCGCAAGGACGAGTTCATCGCGATGCTCTCGCACGAGCTCCGCAACCCGCTCGCGCCCATCACCACCGGCCTCGAGCTCCTGCGCATGAGCACGGGCGACCGCGGCGACCGCGGCGACCGCGGCGACCGCGACGACAGCCAGATCCTCGCGACCCTCGAGCGGCAGGTGAAGACGATCGTGCGGCTCGTCGACGACCTGCTCGACGTCTCCCGGATCACGCGCGGCAAGATCGAGCTGAAGCGGGAGCGGTTCGACGTCGGCGCCGTGGTCGAGACCGCGGTCGAGTCCGTGCGCACGCTCCTCGCGCAGCGCCGGCACGAGCTCGTCCTGTCGGTCGAGCCGGGCGTGCTCGTGCACGGCGACCGGGTGCGGATCGAGCAGATCGTCGTGAACCTGCTCACCAACGCCATCAAGTACACGAACCCGGGCGGCCGCGTGTCGCTCTCCTGCGCGGCGAGCGGCGGCGACGCGTGGATCCGTGTCGCGGACACCGGCGTCGGCATCTCCGCCGAGCTCTTGCCGCGCGTCTTCGAGCCGTTCATGCAGGCGCGGCGCACGCTGGATCGCTCGCAGGGGGGCCTCGGGGTCGGGCTCACGCTCGTGAAGCGGCTGGCCGAGCTGCACGGCGGGCGCGTCGAGGCCGTGAGCGCCGGCCCCGGCGAGGGCACCGCCATCAGCGTCTGGCTCCCGCTCGCGGGCGCGTCGGCGGACGGCGCCGCGGCGCCTTCGACCGAGATCCCGCGCTCCGGGGCGGGCGCCCTCCGCGTGCTGCTCGTCGACGACAACGTCGACGCCGCCGAGGGCCTGCGGCGCATCCTCCAGCTCCACGGCCACACCGTCGCGATGGCGCACGACGGCCCGGCGGCGCTCGAGGCCGCGCGCGCGTCGAAGCCCGAGCTCGTCCTGCTCGACATCGGCCTGCCCGGGATGGACGGCTACGAGGTCGTCCGGCGCCTGCGCGCCGATCCCGAGCTCCGGGGCTCCTACATCGCCGCCGTCTCCGGCTACGGGCAGGATCAGGACCGCCGCCGCTCGCGCGAGGCCGGCTTCGACGCGCACCTGACCAAGCCGGTCGCCACGGCGCAGCTGCTCGCCCTCGTCGCCGAGGCCGCCCCGCGCGGGTGACCGGCCCGCCGCCGCCTTTCAGAACTGCAATGCAGTCGCCGCGGCGGCGCGACACACGCGCGAAACAAACTCCTCCTGATTCGCGATAATCGCCCGTTTCCTTTCATTGACGCTGTCGAGATCGCCCTCGCGCGCAGCCTCGTTGCGCTCGCCGGGCGCCGCGAAACACGCAGGAAACAGAGGGAATGTCCGGGCTCGAGCGCGCCATCGGACACACAATTTATTCCAGCGAAACAGTTGTGAAACAGAGGTCACAGTAGACAAGATCCTGTCCGAGACTGCGGCCTGCGCCGCGCTCGGACGGCAGTACGGCAGTGACGGTGAGAGTGACTCACCGGGTCCAAAGGTGGGTTTGCATGAGCAAGAAGAAGGACCTCCTCGTCATCGGCAACGGCATGGTCGGGCACAAGCTCATCGAGAACATGGTCCTCGGTGGGTCCCTGCGCGAATGGAACATCACGACCTTCTGCGAGGAGCCCCGGCTCGCCTATGATCGGGTGAACCTGTCCGCCTTCTTCAGCGGGAAATCGGCCGACGACCTCTCGATGGTGAAGCCCGGCCTCTACGAGGAGGCGGGGATTCAGGTCCACCTGGGCGACAAGGCCGTATCGATCGACCGCCGTAAGAAGGCCGTGACCTCCGCGAAGGGGAAGACGGTCTATTACGACAAGCTCATCCTCGCCACGGGCTCGTACCCGTTCGTGCCGCCCATCAAGGGCAAGGACACGAAGGGCTGCTTCGTCTACCGCACGATCGAGGACCTCGAGGCCATGGCGGCCCACGCGAAGGGCGCGAAGGTCGGCACGGTCATCGGCGGCGGCCTGCTCGGGCTGGAGGCGGCCAACGCGCTCAAGAACATGGGGCTCGAGGTCCACGTCGTGGAGTTCGCCCCGCGCCTGATGGCCCTCCAGGTCGACGACGCCGGCGGGGCGATCCTCCGCCGGAAGATCGAGTCGCTCGGCGTCCACGTGCACACGAACACCTCGACCACGGAGATCGTCGCGGAGCACGGCCGCGTGGCGCGGATGCTCTTCGCCGACCAGACCGATCTCGCGACCGACATGATCGTCTTCTCCGCCGGCATCCGGCCGCGGGACGAGCTCGCCAGGGCGTGCGACCTCGCGATCGGCAGCCGCGGCGGCGTGGTCATCAACGAGCGCTGTCAGACGTCCGATCCGGACATCTACGCGATCGGCGAGTGCGCGAGCTATCAAGGCCAGCTCTACGGCCTCGTGGCGCCCGGCTACCACATGGCCAAGGTCGCGGCCGACGCCCTCACCGGCGGGAAGGAGACCTTCGCCGGCTTCGACATGAGCACCAAGCTCAAGCTGATGGGCGTGGACGTCGCGAGCTTCGGCGACGCGTTCGCGGCGCAGCCGGGCGCGCGCGTGGTCAGCTTCATGAACGCGACCTCGAACGTCTACAAGAAGCTCGTCGTCAGCTCGGACGGCAAGCACCTCCTCGGCGGCATCCTGGTCGGCGACGCCTCGAACTACGGGCAGCTGCTCCAGCTCGTGCAGAACAAGATCGTCCTGCCGCCGAACCCCGAGGACCTCATCGTCACGGCGCGCGAGGGCGCGAAGCCGGCGGGCTTCGGGGTCGAGGCGCTGCCCGACACCGCGACGATCTGCTCGTGCCTCAACGTCACGAAGAAGGCCATCTGCTCGGCCATCTGCGACGACAAGCACGTCACGCTCGCCGCCATCAAGGGGCACACCAAGGCGGGCACCGGCTGCGGCTCGTGCACCACGCTGATCACCGACATCCTGAAGAAGGAGCTCAAGAAGGCCGGCGTCGCGGTGACGAACTACATCTGCGAGCACTTCAACTACTCGCGGCAGGAGCTCTATCACCTCGTCCGGGTCCACGCGATCAAGACCTTCGACGACCTCATCGAGCGCCACGGCAAGGGCAAGGGGTGCGAGATCTGCAAGCCGGCGGTGGCCTCGATCCTCGCCTCGACGTGGAACGAGCACATCCTGAACAAGAAGCACCTCCCGCTCCAGGACACGAACGATCGCTACATGGCCAACGTCCAGCGGGACGGCACCTACTCGGTGGTGCCGCGCGTGGCGGCCGGCGAGATCACGCCCGATCAGCTCATCGCCCTCGGGCAGGTCGCGAAGAAGTACAACCTGTACTCGAAGATCACGGGCGGGCAGCGCGTCGACCTGTTCGGGGCGCGGCTCGAGCAGCTGCCCGACATCTGGGGCGAGCTCATCGACGCCGGCTTCGAGTCGGGGCACGCCTACGGCAAGGCGCTCCGCACCGTGAAGTCGTGCGTGGGCAGCACCTGGTGCCGCTACGGCGTGCAGGACTCGGTGGGCTTCGCGGTCGCGGTCGAGAACCGCTACAAGGGGCTGCGCAGCCCGCACAAGCTGAAGTCCGCGGTGTCCGGCTGCGCGCGCGAGTGCGCCGAGGCGCAGAGCAAGGACTTCGGGATCATCGCGACCGAGAAGGGCTACAACCTCTATCTCTGCGGCAACGGCGGGATGAAGCCGCAGCACGCCCAGCTCTTCGCCGCGGATCTCGACGAGGCGACGCTCATCAAGTACCTCGACCGGTTCCTGATGTTCTACATCCGCACGGCGGACCGGCTCCAGCGCACGGCCACGTGGTTCAACAACCTCGAGGGCGGCATGGATTACCTCCGCCAGGTCATCATCGAGGACTCGCTCGGGATCTGCGAGGAGCTCGAGAAGGAGATGGCCCACCTCATCGCGACCTACGAGTGCGAGTGGAAGGCCGCGGTCTCCGATCCCGAGAAGCTCAAGCAGTTCCGCCCGTTCGTGAACGCCGGCGAGCCCGACCGGAGCATCGTCTTCGTCAGCGAGCGGGCGCAGCACCGCCCCGCGGCCTGGAAGGAAAAGTCGACGCTCGTCGAGGAGATGATCTGACCGCGGGCCGAGGGGCCTCTTCCGAGGGAAATCGCCATGAACGAGCTGCACATGTCGGAATCGCCGAGAAGCGAGGGCGCGGGCCAGGGCTGGGTCGAGGTCTGCGGGGTCGAGGACATCATCCCGAACACGGGGGTCTGCGCGCTCTTGGGGAAGCGCCAGGTCGCGGTCGTCCGGGTCGGCGAGGGCGAGGAGATCTACGCCATCAGCAACTTCGACCCGTTCAGCAAGGCGTTCGTCCTCTCCCGCGGGATCGTCGGCGACAAGGGGGGCGTGCCCAAGATCGCCTCCCCGATCTACAAGCAGAATTTCGACCTGCGCACGGGCCAGTGCCTCGACGACCCGACCGTCCGCATCCCCGTGTATCCCACCCGGATCCGGGGCGGGCGCGTCGAGGTCTACAGCGCGGCGCCGCCGCCCGGCGCGGCGAGCTGACCGCGTGAGCGCTCGGGGCAGCGCCGCGCTCCGCTTCGCGACGGTCACGTCGCCGCTTTCGTTGTGCCTCTTGGAATTCTCCGGGCTGGGTTTCCGCGCCGGGTAGACAGGGAATCTCGATGAGCGTTGCAAAGGTGTCGGACACTCACTTTCGTTTACCCATCGTCAACTCGCCGCCGAAGATCCAGGACAGCAACAAGAACCTGCTCCAGGCGCTCCTCGCCGACCAGCAGAAGCTCACGGCGGTCGAGCGGTTCTCCAAGCTGCACGAGGAGCACGCGCTCCCGGCCCAGTCCAAGTACTACCGCGACCTCATCCCGTTCGAGAAGCCGAAGCCCGGGCAGCAGTACGCCTTCGAGGTCGATCTGGACGCCTGCACCGCGTGCAAGGCGTGCGTCACCGCCTGCCACAGCCTGAACGGCCTCGACGAGGACGAGGTGTGGCGCTCGGTCGGGCTCCTCCACGGCGGCACGCCCCAGGCGCCGGCGCAGCAGAGCGTGACCACGGCGTGCCACCACTGCCTGGACCCGGCGTGCATGTCGGGGTGTCCGGTCAAGGCCTACGAGAAGGACCCGATCACCGGCATCGTCAAGCACCTCGATGATCAGTGCATCGGCTGCCAGTACTGCATCCTGATGTGCCCCTACGACGCTCCGAAGTTCAACGCGGAGCGGGGGATCGTGCGCAAGTGCGACATGTGCAGCGACCGGCTGGCCAACGACGAGGCCCCGGCGTGCGTGCAGTCGTGCCCGAACGGCGCCATCCGCATCACGGTGGTCGACCAGGCGCAGGCCGTGCAGGAGAGCCAGACCAACGTCTTTTTGCCGGGGGCGGCGGCGCCGGAGATCACGATCCCGACGACCAGCTACAAGACGAAGAAATCGCTCCCGCGCAACATGCTCCCCGCGGACTTCTACCAGGTGAGCCGGGAGCACTCCCACCCTCCGCTCGTCGCGATGCTCGTGCTCACGCAGCTCTCGGTCGGCGCGTTCTGCGTGAGCCTCGCCCTGAACGAGCTCCTCGGCGCGCGGGCGACCCGGGGCTTCGGCGGCCACAGCGCCACCTTCGCGCTCGTCTTCGGGCTCGCCGCGCTGGGCGCGAGCCTCCTCCACCTGGGCCGGCCGCAGTTCGCGTTCCGGGCGTTCCTCGGGCTCAAGACGTCGTGGCTCAGCCGGGAGATCCTCGGCTTCTCGCTCTTCGCCGGCGCCGGGACGCTCTACGCCGCCTCGTTCTGGGTGCCCTCGATCCCGGCGCTCGCGCCGCTGTCGCCGCTCGGCCAGCTGCAGACGCCGCTGTCCTACGCGGTCGCGCTGAGCGGGATGCTCGGCGTGTTCTGCTCGGTGATGGTGTACGCGGCGACCCAGCGCGACCACTGGAGCGGCGGCCTCACGGGCTTCAAGTTCGCGAGCACGGCGGCCGTGCTCGGGAGCTCGACGGTCCTGATGGTGGCGCTGCTCCTCAGCGACGAGCACGCGGCGCTGCTCCTGACCGGCGGCTTCCGCGCGCTGAGCGGGTTCCTGTGCGTGACGATGGGGCTCAAGCTGCTCGTCGAGCTCTCGATGTTCCGGCACCTCCGGAGGCGGAGCCACTCGACGCTCAAGCGGAGCGCGATCCTGATGACGGGGGAGCTGAAGGGCGCGACCGGCTGGCGGTTCGCCTGCGGCGCGCTCGGCGGCATCGTCCTGCCGGCGCTCAGCCTCTTCTCGGCGCCGAACAGCGGCGTCAGCTCCGAGGTCCTGATGGCCATGGCGGTCGTGGCGTTCCTGTTCTGCCTCGCGGGCGAGCTCCTCGAGCGGTACCTCTTCTTCGCCGCCGCGCCCGCGTCCAAGATGCCTGGAGGACTCTCCTGATGACCACCCCCGACGCCAAGAAGACGGAAGCGGAGCCCAAGAAGGCGGACAACCTGCTCCTCCAGCGGAACGGGCCGCTCACGCGCGAGCTCTTGCTCACCCCCGGCGAGTTCGGCCTCGGGCGGGTGCCCGCGCGGCTGAAGCCCGATCAGACGACCACGGTCGTGTGCGGCTTCTGCGCGACCGGGTGCGGGCTGAACGTCCACCTCAAGGACGGCGAGGCGATCAACCTCTCTCCGAACACCGACTATCCGGTCAACCTCGGGATGGCGTGCCCGAAGGGCTGGGAGGCGCTCACGCCGCTCCGGGCGAGCGACCGCGCCACCGCGCCGCTCCTCAGGAACGCCCGCGGGAAGCTGGAGCGGGTGGAGTGGGACGTCGCGCTGCGCACGTTCGTCGACCGGTTCAAGGCGATCCAGGAGGCGCACGGCAAGGAGTCGGTCGCCTTCATCAGCACGGGGCAGATCGTCACCGAGGAGATGGCCTTCCTCGGGGCGCTGGCGAAGTTCGGGATGGGCATGCTGCACGGGGACGGCAACACCCGGCAGTGCATGGCGACGGCGGTGGTCGCCTACAAGGAGTCGTTCGGGTTCGACGCGCCGCCCTACACGTACCGCGACTTCGAGGAGTCCGACGTCGTGGTGCTCGTCGGCTCGAACCTCTGCATCGCCCACCCGATCATGTGGGAGCGGCTGTGCAAGAACAAGCACCGTCCGGCGATCCTCGTCGTGGATCCGCGCAAGACCGAGACGGCGATGGCGGCGACGGCGCATTATGCGCTGAAGCCGAAGTCGGATCTGACGCTGTTCTACGGCATCGCGCACATCCTGATCAAGCGCGGGTGGATCGACAGGGAGTTCATCGACGCGCACACGGTCGATTTCGAGCAGTTCAAGGCGCACGTCGAGGAGTTCACCCCGGCGCGGGTCGCCGCGGCGACGGGGATCGGCGAGGAGCAGCTCGCGACGTTCGCGGAGACGATCCACAGCGGCAAGCGGGTGTCGTTCTGGTGGACCATGGGCGTCAACCAGAGCCACGAGGGCGTGCGGGTCGCGCAGTCGCTCATCAACCTCGCGCTGATGACGGGGAACATCGGGCGGCCCGGGACCGGGGCGAACTCCATCACGGGCCAGTGCAACGCGATGGGCTCGCGGATGTTCAGCAACACGACGGCCCTGTTCGCCGGCCACGACTTCACGAAGGAGGAGCACCGGAAGAAGATCGCCGGGATCCTCGGCGTCCCGGAGGAGGTCATCCCGACCCGGAACAGCCTGGCGTACGATCAGATCATCGAAGGCATCCTGAAGGGGAAGATCAAGGGCCTCTGGATCATCGCGACGAACCCGGCCCACTCGTGGATCAACCAGGAGGACCTGCACGAGCTCCTCGGCCGCCTGGAGTTCCTCGTGGTGCAGGACATGTATGCGACGACCGAGACGGTGGAGCGCGCCCACCTCGTGCTGCCGGCGGCCTCGTGGGCCGAGAAGGAGGGCACGTTCATCAACTCGGAGCGGCGCATCGGCCTCGTGAAGAAGGTCGCGCGGGCGCCGGGGCAGGCGCTGGCCGACTTCCACATCTTCCAGCTCGTCGCGCAGTACTGGGGGTGCGGCGATCTGTTCAAGGAGTGGAAGAGCCCGGAGGCGGTCTTCCAGATCCTGAAGCGGCTCTCGAAGGGGCAGCCGTGCGACATCACGGGGATCGAGGATTACGCGATGATCGACGAGCGGGGCGGCATCCAGTGGCCGTACCCCGAGGGGGCGTCGTTCGAGACGAACGAGCGGCGGCTGTTCGAGGACGGCGCGTTCTACCGGCCGGACCAGAGGGCGAAGTTCGCGTTCCAGGCGCCGCGGCAGCTGCCGGAGCCGACCGACGAGCAGTATCCGTTCACGCTGCTCACCGGTCGAGGGAGCTCCAGCCAGTGGCACACGCAGACGCGGACCAAGAAGTCGGCGGTGCTGCAGCGGCTCTATCCGAAGGAGATCTACGCCGAGCTGAGCCCGGTCGACGCGAAGAAGCTCGGCGTCGAGATGAACGAGTGGGTGGTCATCGCGTCGCGCCGCGCGGAGATCAAGGCGCGGGCGTTCGTGACGAACTCGGTGCAGCCGGGGGAGATCTTCATCCCGATGCACTACGAGATCACGAACAAGCTGACGTTCCCGGCGTTCGATCAGTACTCGAGGCAGCCGTCGTACAAGGCGTGCGCGGTGAAGGTGCGTCGCGAGGAGGATCGCGGGTAGAGGGGTCTCGTGGTTCTACCCGGCTCCCGTGGAGGGAGCTCGGCGCGCGGGGCGGCCTCCCGAGGCGCCCCCGACACGAGATCGCGTCAGCGCGGCGTCAATTGCGCTCCAGGAAGTCCATCAGCCACTGCATGGCCGGACGCAGCCTGCCGTCCGGGTGCTGGAGGCCGGTGTTGTCCCTCCAGGTGGCGCCGACGATGTAGCCCCACAGGGTGATGCCCGGGACCGAGGGGTGATTCCAGAACATCGTGAACTGCTCCTCCATCACCCGCTTCTGCTGGTTGTCGTCCGCGATGCCGATGTCGTACTCGGTGATGTACACGGGCTTGCCCAGAGAGGCCATCTTGTCGATGTAGCCCTTCACCGTGTTGGTGTTGATCTTGTACGCGTCGTGGGCCTGCGCGCCGAGCGCGTCGACCGGGGCGCCGGCGCCGATGACCGCCCTCGCGATCCGCATGAAGTTGTTGTGGTCGTTCTCGTATTCGATGTTGTTGTAGTCGTTGAGGATCAGGACCGCGTCCGGACAGAACTCGCGCGCCCACTTGAAGGAGTTCACGATCCAGTCCCAGCCGCTGGCGCCGTCGCCGCCGATGCCGTTCTTGTACGAGGGCGTGGTGTGGGGCGGCGGCTCGTTGACGACGTCGATGTACTTCGTCTCGGGGTAGCGCTCGCAGAACGCCTTCATCCAGTCCCGCACGGCCGCCTGCTGCTCCCCCCCGGAGAGGCGACCCACCCAGTCGGGCTGCTGGGCGCCCCACACGAAGACGTGGTGCTTGAAGATGATGTTGTTGTCCTGGGCGTACTTGTAGATCCTGTCGAGCGCGCTCCAGTCCCTGTTCCCGCGGGACCTCTCGACGGAGCCCCACTTGCCCTCGTTCTCGGGCGTGATCTGGTTCCAGTACTTGGCGAAGCCGTCGCGCACGTTGCCGTTGGTCGTGATGTTGCCGACGAACTTCCCCATGGGCTCGGGGACGCCCGTCCCGGTGGAGGTGGTGCTCGAGGCGTCCGAACCGCCGCCGCCCTCGTTCGACCCGCCGGTGCCGGCGCTGGTCGTGCTGGCGCTTGTCGTGCTGGCGCTTGTCGTGCTCGCGCCTGTCGTGCTCGCGCTGGAGGTCGTGCTGGCGCTGGTGGTGGTGCCGGTGCTGCCCGCCGCCCCCGCGCCGCCGCCGCCGCCGTCGCCACCCCCATCGCCTCCATCACCGCAGGCAGAGAGCGCCGCGATGCCGAGCGCGATCCAGGCCGAGTTGCAAAGCCATCGAGAAGAGCGGTTCTTGTTCACGTTGGACTTCCCCTTCAGTGATTGGGTAAGTTTTTGATACGCGCAGTATTTCAGGGCAGTCGGATTGGAACCGTGCCGGTGCGCGTGCCAATCGCACCAGCGCTCGTGTGCCCGGCGCGGGTAGGGCCTGACCGCTGCGTCGGCGAGCGAGGTGTCGCGCGTCCGCGGCGGCCGAACGAACGGAGTCGACGCCGCGACCGATCCAGAAAATTCCCGGTTCGCATAACGGCCCTGCTGAGAAAGCCTTAAGGACGATTTGAGATGTTAACGATCACAAAGGCTAAGTCAACACTATTTACTTAGTCGGTAGGCTCGAACACCGACGGCTGGCGGGGCTCCTCCGGAGCGGCGCGTCACGAGGGGGCTGCTCGGGGGGCGCGTTCAGGCGGCGCGAGATCGGCGCGGGTCAGCGGGTCATCCGAGCGCGGCGCCCTCGGCGCGCCCGATCCATTTTGATTGACATCGGCCATGTTAACGTTCACAACGGTTTCCGGTATTCTTTCGCTTCGCGCTGGGTAGACTCGTGCGCGCCCGGGCCCTTCGGCCCCGAGGGCCGCATCGACAGCGATGCGACGGCGCCCGCGCAGGGCCGGCCATCGAACCGCGTCCGAAGGGACAGCAGGAAGGGAGAAGAGCATGCACCGCCAGAACCACGTGTCACGGAGGGCGCTCCTGGCCATCTTGGGCGCACTCTCCATCGGCGCCGGCTGCTCCCGCGGGGAGAGCGAGGCCGACAGCGCCGCGCCGAAGCCGGCATCCGGCACCGAGCCCGCGGGAAAGAAGCCGAAGAAGCTGTCCGAGATCGTCGTCGGCTTCTCGCAGACGGGCGCCGAGAGCTCGTGGAGGATCGCGCACAGCAAGTCGATCCAGGAGGAAGCGGAGAAGCGCGGCGTGCAGCTCCTCTTCGCCGACGGCCAGAACGTGCACAACAACCAGGTCAACGCCGTCAACGGGTTCATCACCAAGGGCGTCGACGTCATCGTCATCGCGCCGCAAGAGTCCGTGGGCTGGAAGCCGACGCTGAAGGAGGCCAAGCGCGCCGGCATCCCGGTGGTGCTCACGAGCCGGGGCGTGGACGCCGAAGAAGATCTCTACGCGACGGTGATGGTCGCGGACTTCGTCTGGGAGGGGCGCCAGGCGGGCGAGTGGCTCGCGAAGCAGACGAACGGCAAGGCGCGCATCATCGAGCTCGTCGGCACGCCGGCGGCGGACGTGGCGGTGATGCGCAAAGCCGGCTTCGCCGAGGCCATCGCGAAGCACCCGGACATGAAGGTCATCGCGAGCCAGAGCGGCGACTTCACGCGCACCAAGGGCAAAGCCGTGATGGAGACGCTGCTCTCGGCCCACAAGGGGGAGATCAACGCCGTCTACGCCCACAACGACGACATGGCGCTCGGGGCGATCCAGGCGATCCAGGCGGCGGGGTTGAAGCCCGGGCAGGACATCGTGGTGGTCTCGGTCGACGCCGTGAAGCCGGCCTTCGAGGCCATGATGGAAGGGAAGCTGAACGCGACGGTCGAGTGCAACCCCCTGCACGGCCCCCTGCTCTTCGACACCATCGAGAAGATCGCGCGCGGCGAGGCGGTGCCGAAGCGCACGGTCGTCCCTGGCCAGGTCTTCGAGCGCGAGCAGGCGGCGACCGTCATCGGCTCGCGCGCCTACTGAACCTACGGAAGCGGAGCCGGCGCGGTGCGGCGCCGGCGCGAGCACCACCACGCCCGTGAGCTCTCTCGTCGAGCGGCCCTCACCCACGGAGTAGCAGCCGCATGCCTGGTTCGAAAGCGTTGCTCTCCGTCGAGGGCCTCTGCAAGTCCTTCCCCGGCGTCCGCGCGCTGCACGACGTCCACCTCGAGGCGCACGCGGGCGAGATCCAGGCGCTGATGGGGGAGAACGGCGCCGGCAAGTCGACGCTGATCAAGCTGCTCACCGGGGTATATTCCCCGGACGCGGGGGCCTTGCGGCTCGACGGGGCGTCGATCCGGCCGACCTCCCCCCGCCACGCGGAGTCGCTGGGGATCAGCGCGGTGCACCAGGAGATCAGCCTCATCCCGCACCTCTCCATCGCGGACAACATCATGCTGGGCCGGCAGCCCCGGCGCTTCGGCCTGATCGACCAGCGCGCCGTCCGCGCGAAGGCGCGCCAGGCCCTCGCGCGCCTCTCGCTGGACCTCGACGTGTCGCGCTCGGTCGCGTCGCTCTCCACCGCGCTGCAGCAGATGGTCGCGATCGCCCGCGCGCTCGCCGTCGACGCCCGGCTCCTGATCCTCGATGAGCCCACCTCCAGCCTGGATGAAGCGGAGACGCAGCGGCTCTTCGACGTGATGCGGAGGCTGAAGGCGCAGGGGCTGGCGGTGCTCTTCGTGACCCACTTCCTGGATCAGGTCTACGCCGTCAGCGACACGATCACGGTGCTCAGGAACGGCGGCCTGGTCGGGCAATACGCGAGCAGCGCGCTGCCTCGCCTCTCGCTCGTCCAGGCGATGCTCGGCGTGGAGCTCGGCGACGAGGACAGGCCCGCGAAGGGCGGCCCCGCCGGCGATGGAGAGGACGCGAGCGCCGCGGAGCCGGTGCTCGCCGCGCGCGGCCTCGAGCGGAAGGGGGTCGTCGGCCCGATCGATCTCGCGCTGCGGCCCGGCGAGGTGGTGGGGCTGGCGGGGCTGCTCGGCTCGGGCCGCAGCGAGACCGCCAGGATGCTCTTCGGCATCGAGCCGGCCGATCGCGGCGAGCTCGCGGTGGACCGCCGCGGGATCGAGATCAAGACGCCGCGGCGCGCGATCCGGGCGGGCCTCGCGTACTGCCCGGAAGACCGCAAGGTGGAGGGCATCGTCCCGAACCTCTCCGTGCGAGAGAACCTCGTGCTGGCCTTGCAGGCCTCTCGCGGGGCGCTGCGGGTGCTCCCGCGGAGCGAGCAGGATCGCCTGGTCCAGCATTACATCAAGGCGCTGAGCATCAAGACGCCCTCCCCGGAGACGCCCGTCAAGCTGCTCTCGGGCGGCAATCAGCAGAAGGTGCTGCTCGCGCGCTGGATGGCCATGCAGCCACGGGTCATGCTGCTCGACGAGCCCACGCGCGGCGTGGACATCGGCGCCAAGCTGGAGATCGAGGCGCTGGTGAGGTCGCTCGGCGAGAAGGGGGTCGCCACGCTCTTGATCTCGTCGGAGCTCGAGGAGATCGCGCGCAACTGCTCCAGGGTGGTGGTCCTGAGAGACCGCAAGCAGCAGGGCGAGCTCGCGGGAGCGTCGGTGACCCCTTCGTCGATCATCCAGGCCATTGCCCAGCACAAGGAGGCGCCGCGCGATGCTCGAGAAGATCGCTGAAGCCGCGCGCACGAACGCGAGCCCCACGGGCGTCGGGATCATCCTCTTCACCGCCGCCGCCGGCGCCCTGCTGCTCAGGCGCGGGCGCCGCGAAGCCTGGCCATTGCTCGGGCTCCTGGCGCTCCTCCTGTTCAATTTCTTCCTGTCCAAGAACTTCTTCTCCATCGTCGAGCGCGATGGGGCGTATTACGGGACACCGATCAACCTGCTCAACCAGGGCGCGGAGGTGATGCTCCTCGCCATCGGCCTGACCCTGGTGATCGCCGTCCGGGGCATCGACCTGTCGGTCGGCTCGGTCATGGCGCTCTCCGGCGCCACCTGCGTCATCCTGATGAAGGACGCCGGCCACGGGCCGCTCGTGGCGGCGCTCTTGTCCCTCCTGGTCGCCGGCGGCGTCGGCTTGTTCAACGGCGCGCTGGTGACGTCGCTGAACATCCAGCCCATCGTCGTGACGTTGATCAGCATGGTCGGCGTTCGCGGCGTCGCCATGCTCGTCACCCGCGCCGAGCCCGTGACGCACGTGGACGCGACGTTCGCGTTCATCGGCAACGGTCACGTCGGCGGCCTCCCGTTCTCCATGCTGCTCGTGGCCGCCGTGTTCGTCGTCGCCGCGCTGCTCTGCCGCAAGACGGCGCTCGGCCTGTTCATGGAGGCGATCGGCGACAGCGAGCGCGCGAGCCGGCTCGCGGGTGTCAGCGACCGCCGCATCAAGCTCTGGCTGTACGGGTTCTCCGGCCTGTGCGCCGGCATCGCCGGGCTCGTGGCCGCCTCGTACATCTCCACGGCCGACCCCGACCGCGTGGGGCGCCTGCGGGAGCTGGACGCCATCTTCGCCGCGGTGATCGGCGGTACGGCGCTCACCGGCGGGCGCTTCTACCTGGGCGGCACGCTGATCGGGGCATTGCTCATCCAGACGCTCTCCACCACGATGTACATCCAGCACGTCCCCTCGGAGATCGAGCCGATGCCCAAGGCCGGCGTGATGCTGGTGAGCTGCCTGCTCGTCTCGGAGGAGTCGCGCCGGCGGCTCCTGGCGCTGCTCGGGCTCAAGCGGGGTCAATAGCGATGCGGAGCTTGGATCGGCGAGATGTGCCGCTCGTGGCGACTGCGGTCCTCCTGGTCGCGCTCTACGCGGGGGTGCTGGTCGGTTACGAGTCGGCGCGCAGCCTGCGCTTCCTGGTCGACCTCATCAAGGGGAACGCGGCCATGGGCATCTGCGCGGTGGGCATGACGTTCGTCATCCTGTCGGGGGGCATCGACCTCTCGGTCGGGTCCGTCGTCGCGCTGACGACGGTCCTCGTGGGCACGCTGGTCACGAGCGGTTGCCATCCGCTGCTCGCGTTCTGTGTCGGCCTCGCGGTGGCGGTCTCGTTCGGCGCGGTGACGGGGTACCTGATCCATGAGTTCTCGCTGCCCCCGTTCCTGGTGACGCTCGCGGGCATGTTCTTCGCGCGCGGCGCGGCGTTCCTCGTCAGCATGCAGCCCATCGCCGTCGATCATCCCGCGCTGGACTGGATCGTCGATGAGGTCGGCTTCACGGCGATGATCCCGGGCCTCGGCCGGACCTGGGTCCCGGCGACGGCGCTCCTGTTCTTGATCGTCTTCGCGCTCGGCGTGGTCCTTCACCGCAGCACGAGCTTCGGCCGGAACGTCCTGGCCATGGGCGGGGACAGGCAGGCTTCGCTGCTCATGGGGGTGCCGCTGGGCGCCACGACGGTGGCCCTGTACGCGCTCAGCGGCCTGTGCGCGGGCCTCGGCGGGGTCACGACGGCGCTGATCGACAGCGCGGGGAAGCCGAACATCGGCGCCGGGCTGGAGCTCGAGGCCATCGCCTCGGTGGTGATCGGCGGGACGCTGCTGACCGGGGGCGCTGGCAGCGTCGTCGGCACCATGATGGGCGTGATGATCACGGGCATCGTGCGGGCGGTGATCAACCTGGATGGGCGGCTGCCGTCGCCGTGGCACCACATCAGCATCGGGCTGCTGCTGCTCGGCTTCATCGTCATGCAGCAGCTCCTGATCCGCTCGGCCCCCGCGGCCAGGGGCGATGAAGCGCGGTCTCATCGATGATGCAGGAGAGCGAGGAGCGATAGAATGGGCGAGACGAAGCGAATCCTTGTCGCCGGGGCGACGGGCAAGGTCGGCCAGACGTTCATCCGCAGGTTCCTGTCCGACCCCGGGTTCGAGGCATGGAAGGTCCGTGCGCTGTGCCACAACCGCATGCTGGAGCCGACGGCGCGCATGGAGGTGGTGCGCGGGTCCATCGAGGACAGGGCCGTCGTCGACAAGGCCGTGGACGGCGTGACCCACGTGCTGCACCTGGCGACCTGCAAGGAGACCCCCGAGAGCATCATGGACGTGGCCATCAAGGGCATGTTCTGGCTGCTCGAAGCGTGCCGCGTCAGCCCCGCGTTCGAGCAATTCATCCTCATCGGGGGCGACGCCGGGATGGGCCACTTCTTTTATCCGCACCCGGTCCCGGTCACGGAGGCGCAGAAGCACAGCGCCTACCCGGGCTGTTACGCCCTGTCCAAGGTGCTCGAGGAGGTGATGCTCGAGCAGTATTACATCCAGTATGGATTGAACGGATGCTGCCTGCGCGCGCCGTGGATCATGGAGAAGGACGACTTCAAGGCGCAGCTCTCCTTCGGTGACGACGTGTTCGGAGGGCCGAGGTGGCGCGATCTGGTCGGCGCCGAGGCGGCAGAGCGCCACGTCCGCTCGGGCGCTGTCCCCGTGATGCTCGACCCTGACGGCGCGCCGGTGAAGCGCAACTTCGTGCATGTGGAGGACCTTGTCGCCGCGATCCTCAAGGCCATCGACAACGAGAAGGCTCGCCAGCAGACGTTCAACATCTGCATGGATGAGCCGGTGGACTACGGTGCGCTGGCGCGTTACCTGGAGGCCACGCGGGGCCTGCCGAGCGTGCGGGTGAAGACGCCGTACCGCTCTACCTGGCTGGACAACACAAAGGCGAAGTTCCTGCTCGGCTGGCGGCCGCAGTACGATCTGGCGCGGCTCACGGACGCCGCCTTCGACCACGTGCGCGCGCCCGACGACCCGCGGATCACCTGGTATCCCGGTTGACGAGCCCCGCGGCCGAGCCGAGGCTTCGCGCCGTGCGCTCGCCAGCGGCCGCGGCGCCGTAGCGCGCCGTCACGCGGCGGGCCCCCCCACCAGCACCGTCGCCTGGCGCCCCGGCGTTCGCGCGTAGGCCTCGACGACGGCCCGGCCCACCCGTTCCGCGCAGCCGCGCTTCACCAGGGCCACGATCGAGCCGCCGAAGCCGCCGCCGGTCAGCCGGGCGCCGAAGACGTCCGGCTGCGCCCGCGCGCTCTCCACCAGCGCGTCCACCGCCGGCACCGACACCTCGAAGTCGTCGCGCATCGACCGGTGCGACGCGTCGAAGAGCTCGCCCAAACGCCCGAGATCCCCGGCGCGGAGCGCGGCCACGGCGGCGAGCACCCGGGCGTTCTCGGTCACGACGTGGCGCGCGCGCCGGTCGAGCGGCGCCGGCAGCGACGCGATCCGCTGCTCGGCGGCCGCGTCGACGTCCCGGAGCTGCGGCACGCCGAGCAGCTCCGCGGCGCGCTCACACTCCGCGCGCCGCGTCTTGTAGTCGCCGCTCGCGTGCTGGTGCGCCACCCCCGAGTTCACGACGAGCAGCTCGGCCTCGGCGGGCAGCGGGATGCGCTCGAACGCGAGCGTCCGCGTGTCGATGAACAGCGCCGTGTGCTCGTCGGCGAGGCTCGCGGCCATCTGATCCATGTTCCCGACGGGCGCGCCCACGAAGTCGTGCTCCGCCGCGTGCGCGATGCGGGCGATCTCCACGTCGTCGATGGAGAGGTCGAGCATCTGACGCAGGGCGCGGGCGAGCGCGACGAGCAGCGAGGCGCTCGACGACAGGCCGCTGCCGAGCGGCACCGACGACTCTATCCTCGCGTCGAAGCCCGAGATCGACACGCCCCGGCCGCGGAGCACCGCGGTGATGCCCTGCACGTAGTCGAGCCACAGGCCGCCGCGCGACTCCTCGCCGACGCGGAACCAGCGCTGGCCGCCGCGATTCACGCTCATGGTGGCGACCTGGACGAGCCCGTCGCCCCGCGGCGACATCTCGATACGCGTCTTCTGCGGGATCGCCGTCGGCAGCACGTACCCGCCGCTGTAATCGGTGTGCTCGCCGATGAGGTTCACGCGCCCCGGCGCCTCGGCCACGACCTTCGCCGGGCGGCCGAAGACGGCCTCGAAGCTTTGCCCCTTCATCGTCATCGCGGCGCCTCCATGTTCACGTGGAGAAGGAAACCCACACGGTTCCGAGGCGTCAAGCCTCAACCACACGACCTGCGCCGGATTGATAGAACATTCTTATTTTACGCGATCTACCGATCTCCAGGCCCCCGCGGCCGCATTGGGGTGCTGACGCCACCCTCATGGGTTCACCTCATCGCCAGGGCCAGGGAGCCGCCCAGGCTCGTCGGGCGGACGAACGGATCGATGTTGACATCTTGAATGTTAACGTTAACATATGGCTCTCGTACTTCGGCTTTGCCCTGAGGGGATTGTCATGCGTACCGGCACCATCGCCGTCGGGACCGGGTCCGCCGCCGGCTCCGAAAGGCTCCACCTGAGCGCGCTCACGAGCATCAGGACCACCGTCGCCAGGTTGTGCCTGATGGCGGCGCTCTCGCCGCTCGCGGCGTGCGCGTCGTCCTCCTCGACCACCGCACCGTCGCCCGAGAGCGCGGACGACACGAGCAAAGCGGCGGCCCCGCTCACCGCGCCGGCGGCGCAGCGCGGCCCGATCCTCGACACGCACATCCATCTCTACCAGGTCACGCGGCCAGGCGGCGTCGTCTGGCCGGAAGCCAAGCAGAAGCCGATCTACCGCGACGTGCTGCCCGACGAATACCAGGCCATCGCGATGCAGAACGGCATCGTCGGCACCGGCGTCGTCGAGGCCAGCCCCGTCGTCGAGGACAACTTCAAGGTCCTCGAGATGATGAAGGGCAACGGTTTCTTCAAGTTCCTCGTCGCGCAGCTCGAGATCGGCTCTCCGACCTTCAGCGCCGATCTGGCGCGCCTCGCCGCGGACCCGCGCGTGGTCGGCATTCGCGGCTTCCTCTGGAGCCCGAAGCTGACGCTCGACGAGAAGCAGCTCGCCTCGCTGGAGGAGCTCGCGGCCAAGGGCATGACGCTCGACATCATCAGCCGCGGCACCTTGAACCCGAAGGACAAGGTCGAGGCGCTCGCGACCGCGGTGCCCAAGCTCCGCATCATCATCGACCACCTGGCGGGCGCGAGGGGGGCGACGCCGGATCCGGCCTGGGTCGACGCGATGCAGCGGCTGGCCAAGCACCCGAACATCTACATCAAATTCTCGTCGTTCTTCGACATGTACAACCCGGCCGCCACCGAGGACGACCCCTGGAGCGCGCCGACCGACGTCGCGGCGTACAAGGCGCACTTCGACGTGCTGATGAGCTCCTTCGGCGAAGACCGGCTGATCTGGGGCAGCAACTGGCCCGTGGTCGACATGGGCGGCAGCCTGGCCTCGGAGATCGCGATCGCCGAGGTTTACCTCAAGGAGCTCGGTCAGGGCGTGCGCGACAAGGTCATGTACACGAACGCGCAGAAGTTCTATGCGCGCCGGCCCTGAACGGCGGCGTCCCGAGCGCCACGGCGGTGGCGGCGGCCGCCGCCCCGATCACGGGTCGTAAAGCGACGCCACGTCGCTCCGCTCCGGCCGTTCGACGCGGCCATGTACGTTTCTCGCCGAACGAAGCGGCCCGGCGTCGGAGCGCGCCGTGAGAGCCGCGGGTGAACGAGGTCGCTCCGCGAGGTGATGACAGCATGAAAGCCCTGACGATCACCGGCCCGTCGGTCGCACAGGTGACCCAGATCAGCGAGCCCACACCGGCGCACGATCAAGTGTTGGTCCGGGTGCAGCGGGTCGGCCTGTGCGGCTCCGACCTGAACACGTTCCTGGGCAAGAACCCGATGGTCACGTACCCCCGGGTGCTGGGTCACGAGGTGGCCGGCACGATCGTGGAGCTCGGCTCCGGCGTCGAGGCGGACTGGCGCGTCGGCGCCGACGTCACGTTCACGCCGTACACGGCGTGCGGGGTGTGTCCGTCGTGCTCCGCGGGGCGGCGCAACGCCTGCCGGAACAACAAGACCATGGGCGTTCAGCGCGACGGCGCGCTCACCGAGCTCGTGGCCGTGCCGTACCAGAAGCTGTTCACGTCACGGAGGCTGAGCCTCACCGAGCTCGCGCTCGTCGAGCCGTTCTCCGTCGGCTTTCACGCGGCGGCGCGAGGGCGCGTCGAGGCCGAGGAGACCGTCCTCGTGATGGGCTGCGGCGGCGTGGGGCTCGGCGCCATCGCCGGCGCGGTGAGCCGCGGCGCGCGGGTGATCGCGCTCGACACGCAGGAGGAGAAGCTCGGGCTCGCCAGGGCGCTCGGCGCGCGCGAGGCGGTGCAGTCGAACGCCGACGCGCGCGAGCGCGTCATGGACCTGACGAACGGCGACGGCCCGGACGTCGTGATCGAGGCCGTGGGCGCGGTCGCGACGTACCGCGACGCCGTGGAGTGGGTGAAGTTCTGCGGTCGCGTCGTGTACATCGGGTACGGCAAAGAGCCGGTGAGCTACGAGACCAAGCTGTTCGTGATGAAGGAGCTCGACATCCTCGGGTCGCGCAACTGCATGGGCGAGTTCTCGGACGTGATCGCCTTCTTCGAGCGGCGCACGTTCGACCCGAACCTCCTCATCTCGAAGACGATCCCCATCGAAGGCGTGCCCGAGGCGCTCGCCGACTGGGCCGCCTACCCCGGTCGAACGGCCAAGATCATGGTCGGCCTGTCGTGAGCGCGCGCGGCTCGGCGCGTTCCCCGAGCGGATTTCGGACGACGACGATCCGAACGCCTCCGCTCGAGGATGAGCAGCGACTTCCAACATCCCCTCATCGTGAGCCGCCGGAGGGCTGACATGGGCAATCCGATCCTTCAATTCGGCACGAGCCGGTTCCTCCAGGCTCACGCGGACCTCTTCATCTCGGAGGCGCTCGGCGCCGGCGACGCGCTCGGGACGGTCACGGTGGTGCAGACCACGTCGAACCCCGAGAGCCGCGCGCGCGTCGACGCGCTGCGCGCGCGCGCGCGCTACCCCGTGCGGATCCGCGGGCTGCGCCGCGATGAGGTCGTCGATACGACGATCGAGTGCAGCTCGATCACGGAGGCGCTCGACGCGAACACCGACTGGCCGCTCGTGCTCGAGCGCTTCGCGCGCGACGCGCGCGTCGTGCTCTCGAACACGAGCGACAGCGGATACGCCTGCTTCCACGAGGACACGGCGGCGTCGCTCGCGCCCGGCGCGGGCGCGCCGCGCGGGTTCGCCGCGAAGCTCGTCGTCCTGCTGCGCGCGCGCTTCGACGCGGGCGCAGCGCCGCTCACGCTGCTGCCTTGCGAGCTCGTGTCGAACAACGGCGACACGCTGCGCGCGCTGGTCGTCGGCGTCGCGCGCCGGTGGGGCGCCGACGCCGCCTTCCTGCGCTATATCAAGCACACGTGCGTCTGGGTGAACTCGCTCGTCGACCGGATCGTCTCCGAGCCGATCCGCCCCGTCGGCGCGATCGCCGAGCCCTACGCGCTCTGGGCGATCGAGCGGCGCGAGGGCATGGTGCTGCCGTGCCGGCACGAGGCGATGATCTTGACGGACGACCTGCCCCATTACGAACGCCTGAAGCTGCTGCTCTTGAACCTCGGGCACACCTACCTCGCCGAGCGCTGGCAGACGGACGGGCGCCCCGCCGACGAGAACACGCGGAGCGCGATGCGCGATCCGGCCCTGCGCGCCGACCTCGAGGCGCTGTGGCGCGACGAGGTGGTGCCCGTCTTCGACGCGCTCGGCAAGGGCGCCGCCGCGCGCGCCTACCTCGACGAGGTGCGCGATCGCTTCGAGAACCCGTTCCTCGATCACCGGCTGTCCGAGATCTCGAAGAACCACGGCGAGAAGAAGCGGCGGCGCTTCGCCCCCGTGATCGAGCTCGCGCGCGAGCTCGATTTGAAGATCGAGCAGCCCCGGCTGCACCGGTCGCTCCGCGCGAGCGTGCCCGCATGAGCCCGTGAGGTTGCCGCAGGCGAGCTCGCGCGGTGGGCCGACCGCGCGCGCCGCCGCCCTCGCGACGCGGGCAACCCCACGAGCCCGGCGCCGTTGCCGTGGGTCCGCGCGCGCAACGTACCGCGAGGCGGCGCCGCCCGGCGGACAGCGCGCGAGAGCTGCCGATTGCGCGAACAGAACCGCTACCCAGGGAGACATGCAGATGAGGAAGATGCGTTGGGCCGTGCTTTTCCTGTGCTTTCTCGCCGTCGCCATCAACTACATCGATCGCGCCAACCTGGCGGTCGCGGCGCCCCAGATCGAGAAGGCGCTCGGCATCGGCCCTGCCCAGATGGGGCTCATCATGAGCGGCTTCTTCTGGACCTACGCGCTCATGCAGATGCCGTTCGGCTGGTTCATCGACCGCGTGGGGGCGCGCGTCGCGCTGCCGTTCGCCGTCGGCTGGTGGTCGCTCTTCACCGCGGCGACGGCCGGCGCGTCGAGCGTCGCGGGGATGTTCGGCTGCCGATTGCTGCTCGGCGTCGGCGAGGCCGGCGCCTACCCGGCCTGCGCGAAGCTCGTGAGCCAGTGGTTCAAGCCGCGCGAGCGCGCGCTCGCGACGGGCATCTTCGACAGCGGCGCGCGCGTCGGCTCGGCGCTGTCGATTCCCCTCGTCGCCCTCATCGTCGACGCGCTCGGATGGAAGGCGGCCTTCATCATCACGGGCTTGCTCGGCGCGGTGTGGATCCTCGGCTGGGTCGTCATCTACCGCGGCCCCGCGCATGGCGACATGACGGGCGAGACCGACGTCGTCCACGCGGCGCCCGCCAAGGACGCGCCAGGCGGCGTGACGTGGGCGTCGCTCTTCCGCCACCGCACGCTCTGGGGCATGATGCTCGGCTTCTTCTGCCTCAACTTCACCAACTACTTCTTCATCACGTGGTTCCCGAGCTACCTCGTGCAGACGCGCGGCTTCTCGCTCAAGGCGCTCGGCACGCTCGGCATGATCCCCGCGCTGATGGCGATTCCGGGCGGCTGGATCGGCGGCTTCGTCTCCGACGCGCTCTATCGCCGCGGCTTCAGCCTCACCGCCGCGCGCAAGACCTGCATGGTCGGCGGCATGCTGATGTCGTCGGCGATCACGCTGTCGGCGCTGACGTCCGACATCACGCTGATGCTCGTCCTCTTCGGCGTCTCGTACGCGAGCCTCGCCTTCGCCGGCGCCAGCATCTGGTCCCTCCCCGGCGACGTCGCGCCCACGCCGCGCCACGTGGCGACCATCGGCGGCATCCAGAACTTCGCGTCGAACCTGGCCGGCATCGTCATCACGACGTTCACCGGCGTGATGGTCTCGCTGACCCAAGGCTCGTTCACGATACCGCTCGTCGCGGCGGGCGGCTTCTGCCTGCTCGGCGCGTTCAGCTACCTCGTCATCGTCGGCAAGATCGAGCCGCTCCGGCTCGACGTCGAGCGCCGCGAGGCGGCCTAGCCTCAGAGGGTGACGCCCCGCTTCCAGAGGGCGATCTCGCGCTCGTCGTTCTCCTCGGCGCGGGTCTTCCGGCCCGAGGCGGTGGCCAGCACGAGGTCCATCAGCCCATCGGCGGACGCGTCCATCGGTTCTCCCGAGGCGACGCGCCCGGCGTCGAAGTCGATCCAGCGCTGCTTGCGCTGGGCGAGGCTTGAGTTCGTGGCGAGCTTGAGGGTCGGCACGGGAAACCCGAGCGGCGTGCCCCGGCCGGTGGTGAAGAGGATGACCGTCGCGCCGGCGGCGGCGAGCGCCGTGGACGAGACAGCGTCGTTGCCGGGGGCCTCTAGCAGCGCCACGCCCGGCTTGCCGCGGATCTGGCCGCCGTAGCGGACCACCTCGGACACCCGGGCGCGGCCGGCCTTCTGCACCGCGCCGAGAGACTTCTCCTCCAGCGTGGTGATGCCGCCGGCGACGTTGCCGGGCGAGGGGTTCTCCGACACCGGCTCGCCGTGAGCGATGAAGTAACGCTTGAAGTCGTTCACCACGCCGACGACGTCGGCATAGACCCCCTCGCTCTCGGCGCGGGCCATGAGCAGGCGCTCGGCGCCGAAGATCTCCGGGATCTCGGTGAGGATGGCCGAGCCGCCGGCGGCGCAGACCCTGTCGGCGATGCGGCCCACGAGCGGGTTGGCGGTCATCCCCGAGAAGCCGTCCGAGCCGCCGCATTTGAGGCCGATCACCAGATCGGAGACGGGGCAAGGCTCGCGGCGGTCCTGCTCGGCGACCCTGACCAGCGCTTCGACGGCCTCGAGGCCCGCTTCGAGCTCATCCTCGGCCGCCTGGGCGTCGAAGGACCGCAGGCGCTCGCGATCGAGCTGCGGGGCGCTCTCGAGGAGCACGCCGAGCTGGTTGTTCTCGCAGCCCAGGCCGATGATCAGCGCGCCGCCCGCGTTGGGGTGGCCAGCCAGGGCCGCGGTCATCCGGCGGGTCGCGTCGAGGTCGCCCCCGAGCTGCGAGCAGCCGTAAGGATGGGTCAAGGCGTAGACCCCGTCCACGCGGCCCTTGAAGCGCTTGTCCGCCTCGGCGGCCACCTTCTGCGCGGTGCGCGCGACGCAGCCCACCGTCGACAGGATCCAGATCTCGTTGCGGGTGCCCACCCGCCCGTTCTTCCGCCGGTAACCCAGGAAGGTGCGGTCTTCGGTCGCGGAGAGGGGCTCCGGGCTCGTGGGCTCGTAGGTGTAGGTGTCGAGGCCCGAGAGCGCGGTGGCCAGGTTGTGCGTGTGCACGTGGTCGCCCGGCTCGATGTCCACAGTCGCCCGCCCGATCGGCCAGCCGTACTTCCGCACCGGCTCGCCGGCGGCCACCGCGCGCAGCGCCACCTTGTGCCCGGCCGGGATGTCGGCGCGGGCGGAGAGCGCCTCGGCCACCGGGTCGCCGGCGGCCAGGCCGCGCACGGCGACGGCCACATCGTCTCGGGGATCGATCCGCAACAGGGAGGCTGCCAAGCTCATATCACCCCTCGTAACTGGTGTGTCATCGGCGCGGTAATCCCGCGCGGCGCCGCACGCGCGAGCGCCGAGACGGACGATGTGAAATCCGCGCTCAGAGACCCAGGACGCCGCTCATCTTCTCGGCGTAGCGGATGCCGAGGGTGACCAGCGCGTCGTGGCCGAAGTGGAGATTCCACGTGTCGGCGGGATCGATGGCGAGCCCTTCCGCCGAGACGACGTGGGCGTTGGCGACCAGCCCTGGGAGCTGGCCGACGAGCGAGTTGTGCCTCGCGCACGACCCCGAGTAGAGGAGCTCCCCCGCGAGGAACGGCACGTCGCCGAGGCCGAGGTCCGCGCGCAGGTCCGAGACGAACGTCCTCACCTTGCCGGGCCACGCGGGGTCGCCGCAGTTCGACTCGCCTTGATGGAACAGGATGCCCTCGATCACGCCCCCGGCCTCCTGCGCCGCCTTCGCGCGCGACAGGATCCAGTCGTACTTGCTCCCCCCCGCCTTCATGAACGTCTCCACCTTCTCCCCGCTGAGGGCGGACGGGACGAGGCCAATGCTGTCCTGGGCGGGGTAGCGGTCGAGGATGGTCTTGGCGAAGTAGTCGCCGGGCCCGATCGCTCCGTTCCAGCACTCGTGGAGCGGCGGGGCAGCGATGTCCCACTCGCCCTCGACGCGCCCGGTCGCGGCGCAGTCGTCGAAGCCGAGGACCTTGATGCGAGGATTCTCGGTCTTGTCCGCGTTCGAGGCCTTCGGGTACCCGGCCATGTTCGATTGCCCGAGGAGGAGGAAGACATGAAACACGGGCGCGGCCGGCCCTGCGCTGCTGCTCGCGCCGCCCGCGCCGCCCGCGCCGCCAGTCCCCGAGACCTCTCCGCCTCCCACGCCTCCCCCACCGCCCGCTGACGCCGAGGACGCAGCCTCGGAAGGCGCGCCGCCCGACCCTGTGCCCGCCGCCGAGGTGGACCCGGAGCCAACGCCGACAGATGCGCCGCCCGTCGCGCCGGCCCCGCCGGTGCCCGCGGGTCCGGTCGCTCCCGCCGAGACGTCCGCTTCACTACAGGCAAGGGCCCCGATCAGCGAGAACGCGACGCACGAGGAGATGAGCCCGGGCGAACATCGAAGGATGCTTTTCATAAGAGAGTTTTCCCGGCAGACCCCTGCCCTGGGCAAAGCCAAAGCAGCGGCCCGGACGCCATGTTAACGTTAACAATATCGGTGTCAATTCCAAACGGCGCACCGGCACCGGGCACCGGAGGAGACCTGTCGCAAGGCTGGGGTCGTCTCGTTCAGCGGTCGCCCTGCGGCCTCACCGCCGGCGCGCCCTGGGTCGGTCCGTCGCGGCGCTCGGCCTCTCTCGACACCGCGGGCACGTTTCCGGTCCCGTTCGGCTGCCGGTCGCCGTCCTCTTGCGCCGCCGTGGACGCCTCGATGGCCACAGGCGGCTTGGGCATGTCGCTCGGCGCCTCGTGCTCGTCAGGCCGCTCCCTCCCGCCCGAGGCGCCCACCGCCGCCTGACGCGCGGCCTCTTTCTTGATCTCCTGGATCTTCTGCTCGTCCATACGCTGCCTCCATCGCGCGCATCGCGCGCGGCTCAGACCCCGCGCGGGAAGTCGCCCTGCGGCGGGATGCGCGGGTCCTGGGTGGGATCGGGCGAGGGCGGCTCGGGCTGCTCCGGCCCCGGGTCACCCGGGTTGGGCGGCAGCGGGACCTCCTCGTCGCCGCCGGGTACGTCCGTCTTTGCGAGCTCATGCGCGCGGTTGTTCATGTGCTCCTCCAGCAACCGCTCCGTGCAACCGTCGAGCCACTGCAATTTTGCAATTTTCAAACCGCGGCGTACGAGCGGCGCCCGGCTTGACGCCCCGCCCCGGCATCCGTGATCTGCGGCCGCCGTGCTCTCGATCCGCCACGACCCCTTCCCGCTGGAGGCCGCCCGCGACCTGCTCGGCATCGTGCGCGCGCTCTACGCCGCGGCGCGCGCGCGGGGGGCGAGCGTGGCAGATCTCCACGCCATCGCGGCGGTGGGCGACGATCTGCGGCAGGCGATCGCCCTCGCCGCGGCCCACCCGCCGGGCACGCTCGGCTTCTCGTCCGCGTGGGCCCGCGCCGAGCGCGCCGCCGCCCGCGTCGGCGAGCTCGCGGACGCGCTCGCGCCCGCGGCGCCGATCGTCCACGCCGCCCTGGCGCGCGTCGGCGGCGGCAAGGTCACGCCCGGCGGGTGAGCGTCATCGCGCCTCGCCGAGGAGCGCGTCACCCCGGCGCGTGAGCGCCCCCGCGATGGGGTGGTCCGGCGGGATGGGCCAGGCGAGGGCGCGCGAGGCGACCGCGCAGTACGCGGCGAGGCGCTCGCGCGGCACCGGGGGGCGCGCGCCGAGCCGACCGAGGTTGTCGAGGAGCAGCTCGAGGCAGCTGTTGCCCACCCGCTCCCCGACGCCGAGCGCCGTGGCGTGGACCCGCTCGACCCCGCACGCCGCCGCCCAGAGCGCGGCGGAGAGGCCGAGCCCGCGGTCGTTGTGGCCGTGCCAGTCGAGCTCGATCCCGGGTGCGCCCAGGGCCGCGAGCTCGCGCCGGGCGAACGCGACGAGCGCCGCGACCCCGGGCGGGGTGACGTGGCCGGTCGTGTCGCACAGGCAGAGGCGCGCGGCGCCGGCGTCCACCGCGGCGCGGAACAGCGTGTGGAGCATGCCGGGGGGCGCGCGGGTCGCGTCCTCCGCGACGAGGCAGAAGGGCAGGCCGGCCGCGGCGGCGGCCCGCCCGGCGGCCTCGACGCTGCGGGCCAGGAAATCGGGCCCCCACCCCTCGACGAAATGCCGGATCGGCGAGCTGCCGATGAACGCGTAGACCACCATCGGGGCCCCGGCGCGCTCGGCCACGCGGGCGACCTCCTCGATGTCCGCGGCGGTCGTGCGCGCGGCCGCGGTCAGGGCGAGGGGCAGCCGGGACGAGACGATCTCGCGGGCGAGCAGGCACGCGTCCTCGAACTGGCGCGGCCCGGCCGCCGGGATGCCGAGGTTCACCGCGTCGACGCCGACGCTCGCCATCGCCTGGAGCAGCTCGATCTTCTGCGCGATCGGCGGGTTCACCGTGGAGACGCCCTGGATGCCGTCGCGCAGCGTCTCGTCGAGCACCTCGACCGGCCGGGCCGCGCGCTCGAAGGGCAGCCACGCCTCGTCCTCGGCGCGGGCCGCCGCCCAGGCCTCGGCGGGCACGCCGCCCGGCGGGAGCCGGCGCTCCGCGGGCGCGGGCTCCGCGCGATTCCAGTCGAACAGGGCCGCTGCGCCGGGATCCCGGCCGTCGGTGCTCATGCGCTGCATGTCATGTCGCGGGGGATCTCGGCGTGGCGCACGCACAGCGCGCCGCGTCGATCGGCGCGGGGGAGAGGTTACTTCATGTCGGCCGTCGGAGCAGGTCCCGATCTCCGGCGGACGCCCGGCCGAGCCTCGATCTGCGCGCGGTGCTCGCCGCGCGCCCGGCTCGCCGCGCGCCCCGGCTCACTGCGCGCCCGGTTTGCCGGGATCGTCGCTCCAGACGTTGGCGTTGTCGTGCGCCTCGAGCGGGCCGCGCTGCGGGCGGACGACGCAGAAGCGCTGGCCCGTCGGCGCCTCCATCACCCACCAGCGCTGGATGAACTCCACGCGCCGCGCCCCGAGCGCCTCGAGCCGCCGCACCTCGGCGTCGAGGTCGTCCGTCTCGATGTCGAGGTGCGTCCGGCTCGGGTGATCGACCTTCTGCAGCAGGATGATGAGCTCATCGTCCCGCGTCTCGATCTCGCGGTAGCCGCTGCCGACCGGCGCGTTCTTCCTGACGGGCTTGCCGAGCGCGCGGCCCCAGAAATCCGCCGCGGCGTCGATGTCTTCCACCTTGCAGTCAATCACGAGAGCACAAAGGCGACTCCGGTGCATGCGATCTCCCTCCTGCCGGATGGCGCCGCGACCTTACGCGGCGCCGCCAGGGGCGTCTCCCCCAAACCGGCGCGCCGGCGCACCGGCGCGGGGCGATCCAACGCCGGCGGGCGTCCGGATCTTGCCGAAGGGACCCGCTTTGCGTGCGGGCAGTGGCATCGTAAAAAGCTGTTCCAGGAGCGACCTGCTGCTCCGGGACACCTGCCGCTTCAGGAGCTTCGATGACGTACATGCCTCGTTTGCTGACGAACTCGCTGGCGCTCTTCACCCTCGCGCTCTGCGCCGGCTGCTCGCCCTCCGAGCGGAACTTCTCGACGGGCACGGGCGGTCAAGGCGGCGACGCCGGCCACGGCGGCGCGGGCGGCGCGGGCGCCGGAGGCGGCGCGGGCGGCACCGGCGGCAAGGGCGACGCGTGCGCCTCGCCGGACGACTGCCCCGCCGCGGAGAACCAGACGCCGACGTGCGAGGCGGGCGTCTGCGGCGTCGCCTGCGACGCCGGCTTCCTGGACTGCGACGCCGCGGCCCCGGGCTGCGAGACGAGCGCGAGCGCCCACGAGCACTGCGGCGCCTGCGGCAACCGCTGCGCGACGGAGTGCGTGAAGGGCGACGAGGGCGCGTTCTGCAACGACCCGGTCGAGATCTCGGCCGGGTTCGCCCACACGTGCGTGCTCCGGCGGGACGGCAGCGTGTGGTGCTGGGGCAGGAACGCGTTCTCCGAGTCGGGCAAGCCGAACAGCGAGGCGGTCGTCCCCGTGCCGGCGCAGGTCGCCCTCCCCGGCAAGGCCCTCCACGTGGCGGCGGGCGGCGGCTTCGCGCGCGACGACGAACAGTTCCCCGCCCACTCGTGCGCGATCCTGGAGGACACGACGGTCACCTGCTGGGGGCGCGGCACGCTGGGACAGCTCGGCAACGGCTCCTTCTACGCGGCGAGCGAGCCGGCGCGGGTGCCGAGCCTGATCAACGTCGTGCAGCTCTCGCTCGGCGCGGCGCACTCGTGCGCGGTGAAGACGGGCGACGAGCTCTACTGCTGGGGCGCCGACGACGAGGGCCAGCTTGGCAACGGGGAGTCGCCGCAGACCGGCACCCCGGACTTCATCCGGAGCGACATCCGGCAGGTCTCCGCCGGCCAGGATCACACCTGCGCCATCAAGGCGTCCGACCGAGGCCTCCTCTGCTGGGGCCGGAACTTCGACGGACAGCTCGGCTTCGGCGGGGCCCGCGAGAACGCCACCTCGGCGGTGGACGTCGCGGCGCCGCTCACCGCGGGGGTCGACGAGGTGGCCGCGGGCGACCGGCACACCTGCGCGCGCAAGGGCGTGGAGGTCTACTGCTTCGGCAACGACTACAACGGCGCGGTGGGCGCCGACCGCTACGGGCCCGTGCCGGAGCCCACGCTCGTCGCCGTGCCTCAGGCCGCGAGCATCGACGTCGGCCGCGAGCGGAGCGGCGCGGTGTCCGGCGCCGCGCGGGGCCTCAAGATGTGGGGCGTCGGCGCCCTCGGCCACGGCAAGCCCGGGCTGTCGTCGCAGCCGGTCGACGTGCCCATCGACGGCGTGGCGCAGCTCGCGGCCGGCTATCACCACACGTGCGCGCTGCGGACGACCGGCGAGGTGCTCTGCTGGGGCGAGAACGGCGACGGGCAGCTCGGCGTGGGCCTCGACGTCGTCGAGGAGCAGCTCTCGCCGGTCGCGGTCAAGCTCGCGCCGCCCTGAGCGCGAGCGCCCGGCGGCCGCCGCCCCGCTCCGCCGGGGAGCGCGGGGGCGCTCCTCGCGACAAGGGCCCTGTCCGGCGGTAGAGTTGGCGCCCTTTCCACCCAGGATGAGACGATGAAGACAACCTCGCTCCGTTTCGCGCTCGCGCTGGGCGCCCTGCTCCTCTCCGCCGTCGGGTGCGAGGAGAAGAAGACGACGACCGCGGCCGAGGGGAGCGCGGAGGGCCGGGTCGCGAAGCTCTCGGTCGCGTCGTACGACCCCACCCGCGAGCTCTACCAGGAGCTCAATCCCGCGTTCGAGCGGTGGTACAAGCAGAAGACCGGCAGGGACGTCGACGTGGAGACCGATCACGGCCCGTCGGGCAAGCAGGCGCGCGACATCGCCGCCGGCAAGGAGACGGACGTGGCCGCCCTGTCGGTCGACTTCGACGTCGACACCATCGCCAAGGCGGGCCTTTTGCCCGCGACCTGGCGCGATCGGCTGCCGAACGGCTCGGTGCCGTACACGTCGGCCGTCATCTTCCTGGTCCGCAAGGGCAACCCCAAGCAGGTGAAGGCCTGGGAGGACCTCGCGCGGCCCGAGGTGGTGTCGCTGTGCCCGGATCCGAAGACCGGCGGCGGGGCGCGGTGGATCTACCTGTCGACCTGGGCGCACGCCGCGCGCAAGGCGAAGGCCGAGGGCCGGAACGACGCCGAGGCGGAGGCCGCGGCGCGCGAGTTCACGGCCAAGGTCTACGACGACGCCATCCTCGACCCGGCCATGCGCGGCTCGTCGACGCGCTTCATCGTGCAGCGCACGGGCGACGTCCTCTTCGGCTGGGAGAACGAGATCCTCCAGATCGCGGCCGACCCGGCGACGACCGACCAGTTCGAGGTCGTCGTCCCCTCGGACTCGATCACGATCGAGGTCCCCCTCGCGGTCGTCGACAAGGTCGCCGAGCGGCGCGGCGTCAAGGACATCGCCGAGGCGTACGTGGAGTTCCACTTCTCCGACGAGGGCCAGGAGCTCATCGCGAAGCGCTACAACCGCCCGTACAGCGAGGCGATCGCGAAGAAGCACGCGGATCGGCTGAGGCCCCTCACGCTGTTCCGGTTCAAGGACCATTTCACCGACTGGCCGACCGTGATGAGCGTCCATTTCGGCCAGGGGGCCGAGCTCGACAAGATGCGGAAGAAGTGATGTCGCGCGGCGCGCGCGTGCTCCCCGGGTTCTCGCTCTCCCTGGGCGTCGCGGTGCTCTACCTGAGCCTCGTCGTCCTCCTGCCGCTCTCCGCCCTGTTCCTGAAGACGGCGGAGCTCGGCTGGGGTCGCTTCTTCGCGGTGATCACGAGCGGCTGGGTCGCCGCGGCCGTCCGGTTCACGCTGGGCGCCTCGCTCGCCGCGGCGCTCATCAACGTCGTCGTCGGCCTGCTCATCGCGTGGGTGCTCGGCCGGTACACCTTCCCGTTCGCGCGCGTCCTCGACGCGGTGATCGACCTGCCGTTCGCGCTCCCCACGGCCGTGGCCGGGATCGCGCTCTCCACGCTGTACGCCGAGGGCGGTTTGCTCGGCGGGGCGCTCTCCAGCGTGGGTTTCCGGTACCCGTGGCCCGTCTGGCGCGGGTTCGCGGCCGGGTGGCGCGAATCGCCGATCGCGTGGACGGTGTACGACCGGATCTCCCTCGCGCCGCTCGGCGTGGTGATCGCGATGGCCTTCGTCGGCCTGCCGTTCGTCGTGCGCACGGTGCAGCCGGTGATCGAGGACCTGAGCCGCGACGTCGAGGAGGCGGCGGCGACGCTCGGCGCCAGCCGATTGCAGATCTTCCGCGCCGTGGTCCTGCCCGAGCTCGCGCCGGCGCTCCTCACCGGGTTCGCGCTGGCGCTCGCGCGCGGGCTCGGCGAGTACGGGTCGGTGATCTTCATCTCGGGCAACCGGCCGGACACCGAGATCGCGTCCCAGGTGATCATCAAGATGATCGAGGTGAACGAGACGGGCACTTACGCCGACGCGACGGCGGTCGCGGTCCTCTTGCTCGGGGCGTCGTTCGCGCTCCTCCTCGCGATCAACCTGCTCCAGCGCGCCGCCGCGCGCGGCCACGCGGGCAGGGCGGCGGGCTGACCGCCCGCGGCCGGTGGACTCGAGTCGCGCGATGCTCGCCCCCCGCCCCCAGGCAGGCCGCGACGACACCGCCGGTGGCCGCGGGGCGCGCCGGCTGCTGATCGGCCTGTGCGCGCTGCTCGTCGGCGTGTTCCTCGTCCTGCCGCTCGGGGTGGTGTTCTGGCACGCCTTCAGCGAGGGCCTGAGCGCCTATGGACAGGCGGTCTTCGACCGCGCGACGTTCCGCGCGGCGGCGCTCACGCTCCTCACCACGGCCGTCGCGGTGCCGCTCAACACGCTGTTCGGCGTCGCCGCGGCGTGGGCCATCACCAAGTTCGAGTTCCGGGGCAAGAGCCTGCTCGTCACCCTGATCGATCTGCCGTTCTCGATCTCGCCGGTGGTCGCCGGGCTGTGCTTCGTCCTGCTCTTCGGGGCCAACGGCTTCTTCGGGGCGTTCGTGAACCGGACCTACACGGTGAGCCTCGGGTTCGCGAGCCTCGACGTCTCCACCCGGGTCATCTTCGCCTTGCCCGGCATCGTGCTCGCCACGGTGTTCATCACCTTCCCGTTCGTCGCGCGCGAGCTCATCCCGCTGATGCAGGCCCAGGGGAGCGAGGAGGAGCAGGTGGCCCGCGTCCTCGGCGCGAACGGGTGGCAGATCTTCTGGCGCGTCACGCTGCCCAACATCCGGTGGGGCCTCCTTTATGGCGTCATCCTCTGCACCGCCCGGGCGATGGGCGAGTTCGGCGCCGTGTACGTGGTCTCGGCGGGCTCGTCGGATCAGGTGACGCTGCCGCTCCATGTCGAGCGCGTCTATTACGCCAACATGGTCCGCGTCATGCCCGCGTTCGCCGTCGCCAGCCTCCTCGCCGGCGTGTCGGTGCTCACGCTGGCCGTGAAGGCGGCGGTGGAGTGGCGGTTCAAGGGCGAGCTGAAGAAGAAGGACGGCGGATAGATCGGAGTTGCCGAGGCGCGGAGTCGCCGCTCAGCAGCGGGCGAGGTCCTCGAGCATCTCGGCGGCTTCGGCGGAGAGCTCCACGCCGTCGAGGCCCCTGACGAACTCGCTCCACGCGGCGGCGTCGCCCTGGGTCAGCGCGGAGGCGAGGCACACCGCCCAGCCATCGAACGGCGTCGTCGACGCCGTGCGCAGCTGCTGGCCCAGGGCGGCCAGGGCCTCCGCGTTCTCCGCCGCGGTGGGCGCCATCGTGCGGCTCAGCCCTGTGAGCGCCTCCATGAGGAGCTCGGACACCTCCGTGGACGCGACGATCTCGGAGAAGAAGGCGCGGAAGGCGGGGAAATCCTCCGGCGGAGCGCGATCGGCCTCGGTGCGGATCCTGGCCGTGGCGAGCGAGCGCGCGCGCAGCGAGCTGGACTGCCTGGCGACGTTGCCCCAGGCCGACAGCACCGTTTCGAGCGGCAGGTCGAAGTTGAACAGGAACCGCAGGTGCGCGTCGGAGAGGTCGCCGGCCGGAGGCCCGGCCGCGAGCGCCGACCACTCGTCCGCGTAGAGCGCCAGCACGTCGACGACCTCGCCGCACGCGCCGTACTCCGCCCACGGCGAGAACTCGGTCCAGCGCGCGTAGGGAGGCCCCGCGAGCAGCGGCGCGAGCGCGCTCGACCACGCCGCCCGCAGCGCCGGGTCCAGCGCCGGATCCGCGGCCCTCTCGCACGCCGCCGCGACCGCCAGGCCCTTGGCGTCCTCGGCGTCGAGGCCGTCGAGGAAGGCCGCGAACGCGCCCGGGGTCACGGGCTCCGGCAGGCCGGCCCAGAGGACGTCCGTCTGGTGGGCCCCGCCGGCCTCGAGGAGGCTCGCGACCTGCGAGGGGCTCGCGGGAACGCGGAACGAGGAGAGGCGCGCCGGGTGGTCCTGCGGATTCAGGCTGAAGTCGATCAGGTGGTGCCAGGAGACGTGGCGATCGAGCGGGTCGAGGATCAGCAGCTCGCCCTCCCGCTGCGGGGCGACGTCCACGCCCTTGTCGAGCTCGAGCACCTGCGAGCGCGTCGCGCCGTCGTCCGCGATCCAGAGGAGATCGATCGGCGCAACCAGCGCCCCATCCGGATCGCGCAACGTCACGAGCACGCCGCCGGAGGGCGACCGCCCGAGATCGAGGTGCGGGAGCGCGCTGGCCCGGACCGCCCGCCGCGCGCGGGCGGCCGCGTCGGGGCCGAGGGGCCCGGCGAAGGCGTCGAGGAACTCGTCCGTACCGATGGCGCCGAAGCGGTGGTCGTTGAGGACGTCGCGCAGCGTGCCCCAGAAAGCCTCCTCCCCGACGAGGCTCCGGATCTGGGTGAGCAGCCACGCAGCGCGGCCGTAGGGCCCGGACGTGTACTTATCGGCGGGAGCGAGGTCCGGATCCACGATGGGGTTGTGCGACCCGGCCGAGAAGGAGTCGCCGTTCAGCGTCCCCTCGCCGCTCTCGTCCAGGTAGACGCGCGCGCCCTCGCTCGCGAGCAACGTCGCCATGCCCTCCTTGATCCACAGGTCGTCCCAGCTCTTGACCGTCACGAGATCGCCGAACCACTGGTGGGCGATCTCGTGGATCGTGAGCTTCAGGTCTTCGGACATCGTCGGAGCGGTGCTCCCGAGCTCCCCCTGGAAGCTGATGCCGAGGTTCTCGATGCCCCCGCCGAACTCCGGCACGAGCACCACCGCGTACTTCTCGAAGGGATAGGGCACGAGCAGCTCCTCGAAGAGGCCGATCGAGCGGACCGCCTCGTCGAGCAGGCGGCCGTAGTCGCCCGGGACGCCGCGCCGGTGCCAGACCGAGACGGGGAGGCTCCCCTTCATCGTGCCCTCCACCTCGAAATCGCCGATGGCGAAGGCCATGAGGTAGGTCGGCACCGTGTAGTCCGTCGCGTACCTCATGCGACGGCCGGACGCGCCCTGCTCGTCGGAGACGAGCGTGCCGTTCGCGATCATCGTCTCGTGCGCGTCCATCGCGAGGTCGATGGAGAAGACGGCGCGGTCCTCGGGCGTGTTGTGGCACGGCAGCCAGAGCGCGGCGTTGAGCGGCTCCGAGATGGTGTAGACGACGCGCGACGCGGCGGGGTCCCCCCAGCGGGCGGGGATCGCGCGGAGCGCCTCGCTCTCGGCGGCCTCGTAGTCGATCTCGAGCGTGATCGCCTGATCCGCCGCGATGCCGGGCACGCGCGAGACGTCGATGCGGAGCGCCCCGGGCTCGGCGTCGACCGCGTAGGGCAGGTCGGCGCCGCCGGCGAGCCGGACCGCCTTGACCTCGGCCACCGCGCTGTCGAGGCGCAGAGAGCGCAGGCCGTCGTCGCCTGGCAGGAGCGTCATCGCGACCGTCGCGACCAGCCGCCCCCGGCTCCAGTCGAACTCTCCCGTCACCTCGTAGCGCTGGACGTCGATCGCCGCGCCCGCCGGCGGCTCGGGCTCGGGCGGCGGCCCGGTGTCGGGCGGCGGCTGCTGCCTGTCGTCGGGCGGCGCTTGGCCTGGTGCGACGGGATCGGCGCCGGAGCACGCGGCCGCGAGCGACGCCAGGAGGACGGCGGCGAGCCGCGCCCCCGGGGAGACAAAGGATCTGACAAGGTCCATTCGAACACCTCGATGGTGGAACAAAAAGCCGTGGCCCTCCGTCGATTGGCTCCCCTTCCCGCCGGATTCGTGCTCCTCGCGGGGAGAGGGCCGATGGAGGGCGCGACGCGCCGCGTTTGGAGGCTCGTGGACCCCGGATCGACGCGTTGACTCGAGGAGACGTGCAAGGACCGTGCGACGCATGTAGAAGAGAATGACCGTGAGAAAGTCATTTTCGCCCTCCTGGAGCTGGCCCGGTCCGCTCGCGATGTCCATTGCGCTGCTCATCGCCTGCGGCGACGCTGCGGAGGATCCCCCGCCGGACGGCAGCAGCGCGGTCAGCTCGGGCGCGGGCGGCGCGGGCGGCGCCGGCGGCGACGCAGGGGCCGCCGGCGCCGGCGGGCTGGGCGGCGCGGGCGGTGGGACCGGCGGCGCGGGCGGCGCCGGCGGGGAGGAGCCGCCGCCGCCCGATCCGGCAGCGCCGCTCTTCGCCGGAACGAGCATCCCGCGGTTCGAGATCGAGCTGTCGCAGGTGTCGATCGATCGGCTCGACGCCGCGCCCGAGGACTACGTCCCCGGGGAGCTCACGGTGACCCTGGACGGCGAGGTGATCGAGCTCGCCGACGTCGGCGTGCGGCTCAAGGGCGTCCACGGCTCGTTCCGGACCCTGGACCAGAAGGCCGCATTCCTGCTGAAGTTCGACGAGTTCACCGACGACCAGACCCTGCTCGGGGTGGAGAAGCTCGCGCTCAACAACATGGTCCAGGACCCGAGCATGATCCACGAGCGCCTGGCCTACGCGCTGTTCCGCGCGGTGGACGTGCCCGCGCCGCGCTCGGCCCACGCGACGGTCTGGGTGAACGGCTCGCTCTACGGCCTGTATGCCACCGTCGAGACGGCGGATAACCCTCGCTTTCTCGATCGATGGTTCGGCGGCCACAAGGGCAGCCTGTACGAGGGGGCTTACGGGAGCGATCTCGAGGGCTCGAGCGTCGCGACCTTCGACCAAGACAACGGCGACGACGTCGGGTTCGCCGATCTGGTGGAGCTGGTGGAGGAGCTCGACGCGATGGAGAGCCCGGACACCTTCCTCGCCGAGGCGTCGCGGCGCATCGACATGGAGCGCTACCTCGCGTTCGCGGCCGCGGAGACCTTCATCGGCCACTGGGACGGCTATGCCTGGTATCGCAACAACTACTTCATCGCGCGGCGCCCGGACGACGGCCGCTGGACCTTCTTGCCGTGGGGCGTCGACCAGACCTTCTCGGACCCTCTTTATCCCTTCGGCGGCGAGGCCCGACTCCAGCGGATGTGCACCGCCTCGCCGCCGTGCCTGCCGGCGCTCGCCGCGGCGTTCGAGCGCGTCCTCGAGCGCGCGTCGGCGCTCGACCTCGTGAGCGACGCCGAGGCGGCGCGCGACCTCATCTGGGACGACGTGCTCGCGGATCCGCGCCGGGAGGTGAGCTCCGATGTCGTCGCCGCGCAGATCGACGCCACCATCGCCTTCCTGAACGACCGTCCTGCCGGCGTGCGGGCGTCGCTCGCCTGCGCGGACCCCTCGGGGCTCGACGCGGACGGCGACCTCTCGTCCGGCTGCGGGGAAGACTGCGACGACGGCGATGCCTCGGTGCACCCGGGCGCCCCGGAGCTGTGCGACCTCATCGACAACAACTGCGATGGGCGCGTCGACGACGACCCGTCGTGCCCGCCTTGCGGCCTGCTGGCGCTCCCGGAGGGCGGCTCCCTGGCGCTCTGCTTCGCGCCCGCGACATGGGAGGACGCGGAGCTCGACTGCGTCGCGCAGGGCGGGCACCTCGTGTCCATCCACGACGCGGAGACGCAGGATCTCGTGGTCTCGATCGCCGACGCGGTCCAGCCGGGCGACTACTGGATCGGGCTCACCGACGAGGAGTCCGAGGGAGACTTCGCGTGGACCGACGGCACGCCGTACGACGACGAGCGCTGGGCCGGCGGCGAGCCGAACAACGCCGGCGACGGCGAGAACTGCGTGGAGCTGGCGAGCTGGGCCAGCGGGCTGTGGAACGACATGCCCTGCGACGCCGAGCTGCCGTACGTGTGCAGGCTGCCTTGACGGGGTACCCCGGCTGAATCCGCCGAATTTTTGCCGGGATCGAGGCCGATCCGAGGCGCTCTCCGGCCCTGCGCTCCGCGTTGGCGCCGCATTTCGAGCGACCGCCTGCGCGTGAGGTGCGGATAGCATGGAGGGATGAGGCACCCTCTGAGATTCGCGCTGACGATCTCCCTGATCCTCGCCGGCTGCGACGGCCCGCCGAACGCCGCCAGCGATGCAGGCTCATCGGCGGACGCATCCCCGCCGCCGGCGGACGGCGGCAGCGAGGACGGCGGCGAGACCGGCGAGGACGCATCGGCGCCGCCGCCCGGCGACACGCTGAGCGCGCGCTATCCGGACGACGTGGGGATCGGGGGCGACCCGGCCGTGCTCTTCCACGACGACTTCGAGGCAGGGTGGGGGCGCTGGGACGGGCCCACGGCCGACACGCGCACCCTGCACATCGAGGCCGACCCGGCCACGGCTCATGGTGGACGGGGCTATCTCCGCTCGACCGTGACGACCGCCGATCTCGAGGAGGACACGTACGTCTCCTCGTCCACGTGGGTCACCCACGAGCGCGCCGACGCGATCTACTGGCGCTTCCACGTGCGATTCCCCGAGCTCGCCCCGAACCCGCACCACTGGGTGCGCATGGCGGCGGGCGTCGAGGGGTGGGACGCGAGCGGCCTCGCGAACACGGTGCCGCCCGGAGACGAGGGGTTCTGGTTCGACTTCGACACGAACACCGACGACGTCTTCAACTTCTACGTCTACTGGCACAAGATGCGCTCAGGCCGCTGCAACGACGGGACCGCCGCGCCCGGCTGCGCGGGCGATCAAGGCAGCACGTACTATTACGGCAACGTCTTCCAGCCGCCGGGTCAGGCGCCGTTCCCGCGCGACCGCTGGTTCTGCGTCGAGATGCACGCGCGCGCGAACACGGTCGGCGAGAGCGACGGCGCGCTCGCGTTCTGGATCGACGACGTGGCGGTCGGCGACTATCGCCCTGGCCACCCCGAGGGCACCTGGCTCCGCGCCGAGTTCCACACGGGGGGGTGCGATTTCAGCGCGTGCACGCCGCCCGGCCCGTTCGAGGGCTTCGAGTTCCGCTCGAGCAGCGACGTGCGCTTCAAGAGCTTCATGCTCGACGCGTACTACGAGCGCGACTCCGACGCGCGCCGGCGGGCGGAGATGGAGGAGCGCGGGCTGACGGTCTCCGACGCGCGCACCATCCTGTACGACGACGTCGTCGTCGCGACCGAGCGCATCGGCTGCCGTCGCTGAGGCGCGCTCCGGCCCCCGGCGCTCTGCGCGATCTCCCCCGGTCGTCCCGTGGTGCTCGTAGACATCACGAGCAGCGCCACCGAGGGCCAGCGAGCACGTCGTGCGACGGTCGGAACCAGGGAACACATGGTGGCGGGCCGGAGCCGATCAGGTTTTACGGAACAGATCCTCCACTCAGGCAGGAAACGCGCGCTTCGAGCGCTGGCGAACCCAGGTTTGTGGAACCATGCCTTTCACGCTTGGCAGCTGCGGATGGGCTTCGGCACGGTCGGTCCAGGAGGAGTGGCAGTGAGCCTACGATACCTTGCGCCGCGCCACAGCTTCCGCATGTATCCTGCGCCGTCCGGGCATTCTCTCGCTCACCTGGTCCGTGGGTGCGCCGGGGGCGCATGCCCGGTGCCCGTTGCGCGCCCCGCGCGGGTGCTAGGGTGGCGCCCATGTCGAACGTGCTCCGAGCGGCGCTCCTGAGCCTCGTCGGCAGCCTCGGCCTCGGCTGCGCCTCGCCGGGCCCGCCCGCCCCGGGCCCGCCCGCCAGGGCGGCGGCGCCAGGGGCGCCCGCCGATCTCGTGATCACCGCCGGCGTCGTCCGGACCCTGGACCCCAGGAGCCCGCTCGCCGAGGCGGTCGCCGTGCGCGGCGAGCGGATCGTCTTCGTGGGCAGCGCGGCCGACGCCAAGGCCTTCGTCGGGCCGGCGACGCGCGTCGTGGAGCTGCCGGGGCGCGCGGTCGTGCCCGGGCTCGTCGACGGGCACGCCCACCTCTACGGGCTCGGCGTCGCGCTGGAGACGCCGAGCGTGCGCGGCGCGAGGAGCGCGGAGGCGGCGGCGGCGGTCGTGGCCGAGGCGGCGAAGGCCCGCCCGAGGGGCGAGTGGATCACCGGGCGCGGCTGGGACCAGAACCTCTGGCCGGGCGCGGCGTTCCCCACGCACGCCCCGCTCGACGCCGCGGCGCCGGAGCACCCGGTGGCGTTGCGCCGCGTCGACGGGCACGCGCTCTGGGCCAACGCGGCGGCGATGCGCGCCGCCGGGGTCGGCAGGGGCGCGCAGGATCCGCCGGGCGGGCGCATCCTGCGCGACGCGGCGGGCGAGCCGACGGGCGTCTTCATCGACAGCGCGATGGACCTCGTCGAGGCCAAGATCCCGGCCGACCCGCCCGCCGTGCGCGAGCGGCGCATCCTGCGCGCCGCCGAGGAGGCGCTCTCGTCCGGGCTCACCGGCGTGCACGAGATGGGCATCGACGACGAGACCGTGGCGGTCTACCGCGCGCTCGCCGCCGCCGGGCGGCTGCCGATCCGCGTCCATGCGTACCTCGCGGGCGCGGGGCGGCTCGAGGGGCTGAGGGAGCGCGCGCCCGACGCGGACGCGGCGGGCACGGCGATGTTCGTGCTGCGCGGGGTCAAGCTCTTCGCCGACGGCGCGCTCGGCTCGCGCGGCGCGGCGCTCCTCGAGCCGTACGCGGACGAGCCCTCGACGAGCGGCCTCCTGCTGATGGATCGCGAGGCGCTCGCGCGCGCGGCGCGGCTCGTCGCCGACGCGGGCTTCCAGCTCGCGGTGCACGCGATCGGCGACCGCGCGAACCGCGCCGTGCTCGACGCGTTCGAGGCGCTCGGCCCGGGGCGGGCGGCGGCGCTCCGGTTCCGGGTGGAGCACGCGCAGATCGTCTCGCCCGACGATCTGCCGCGCTTCGCGGCGCTCGGCGCGATCGCGTCGGTGCAGCCGACGCACGCGACGAGCGACATGCCGTGGGCGCCCGCGCGGCTCGGCGCCCGCCGCCTGAAGGGCGCGTACGCCTGGCATTCGCTGCTCGCGTCGGGCGCGCGCGTCGTGTTCGGCTCGGATTTCCCGGTGGAGGAGCCCTCGCCGCTGCTCGGCATCTACGCGGCCGTGACCCGGCAGGATCTCTCGGGACAGCCCCCGGGCGGGTGGATGCCCGAGGAGCGGCTCGACCTCGACGAGGCGCTCCTGGCCTTCACCGCGGCGCCCGCGTACGCGGCCTGGGCCGAGGGCCAGCGGGGCCGGATCGCGGAAGGCTACGTGGCCGATCTGACGGTCCTCGGCCGTGATCTCTCGCCCGATCGCTCGCTCGTCGACACGCCGATCGACATGGTGGTCGTGGGCGGCCGCGTGGCGCGCCCCCATCGCGCGGCGCGCGCGCCATGAGGGCGTGCGCCTCCGCGGAGCGCGGCTCCGCCGGCCGGGCGGCCGGGCTCGCCGTTGCGGCCGGCGGCCGCGCTCGCCTACGCTCGCGCGAGAGGGAACCCGCGGGATGATCCAGGCCATCCTCTTCGATCTGGACAACTGCCTGAGCGCAGCGGACGAGGTGGGGAGAGCGCTCCTCGATCCGGTCTTCGCGGCGATCCGGCGGGCGAACCGGGGCAAGCTCTCCGAGGAGGCGCTCGAGCGGGCATTCTCCGACTGCTGGCGCCACGCGCTCGATTTCGTCGCCCGGGAGCACGGCTTCTCCGCGGAGATGCTCGCGGCCGGCTGGGAGGCGTGCGCCCGGCTGGAGGTGAGGGCGCCGATGCGCGGCTACCCCGACCTCGGCGCGCTCGCCGAGCTGCCTGCCCTGCGCTTCCTGGTGACGTCCGGCTTTCGACGGCTCCAGGAGAGCAAGATCAGGGCGCTCGGGATCGAGCGGCTCTTCGCCGGGATCCACGTCGACGCGATCGATGAGCCGGGCAGGAAGGGAAAGCAGGGGATCTTCGAGGAGATCTTGCGCGCTCGCCGCCTCGACCCCAGGGAGGCGCTCGTGGTCGGCGACAACCTGGAGTCGGAGATCGAGGCCGGGAACCGGCTCGGGATCAGGACGGTGCAGATCCTGCGGCCGGGCGTGCCTCGGGGCGAGGGCGCGACGTACACCATTCACGGCCTGGATGAGCTGAAGGCGCTCGTTACGCGCGAGGACGGAGGGCGGGCCCCGTGAAGCGCGAGCGGGCCGTCCGGCGCATGCGAGCGTAGGATCGGGCGCATGATTGCACGCTACCAGATCGTCCGCGGGCGCCGTCGCGACGGCGATCCGCTGCCAGAAGGCAAGCGGTACGATACGCGCAAACACACGGAGCACGTCCTGAGGCCCACCCCGGACATCGTCGAAGCGTTCCTGTCCGACCCGTCGCAAGCGGGCTTCGAGCGGTTTCGCGCCGCCTACATCGCGGTGCTCGATGAGCGGTTCGCGGAGCAAGCGTCGCGCTTCGACGCGCTGGCGCAGGAGGCCCGGCAGGGCGACGTCTTCCTCGGCTGCAACTGCCCCACGGCGCGCCAACCCGACGTCCGGCGCTGTCACACGTCGCTGGCGCTGGAGTACCTCGCCCGCAAGTACCCGGACCTGGACGTGAGGCTCGCTGCGCGGTGAGGGGTCATCCGGCGCGGCTCAGCGCCGCAGCCGAGAGCAGCAGTCGTCGGCCTCGGGGGCGGTGAGCGCGGGCCGCGCGCCGCTCGAGTCGGACAGGTCCTCCTCCTCGTCGGGGTAGCGGATGCGCTCGTCGCCGGCCTTGGCGCCCTGCCCGGCGCTCCGCCCCTTGGGCTCTTCCCAGTCCTCCTGGCGCCCGAGCGCGGTCAGGTCGAGGAAGTAATACGAGCCGCCCGTCGACTCCGTGCCGCGCCCGTAGGTCGAGTAGGTGTGGTACACGCGCTCGCCGTCGCGCAGGAAGCAGCTCAGCCCGTGCAGGTCGAAGGGCTGCTTGCCGTTTAGATAGTACGCGGAGCGCGCCTGCTCGTGCTCGGCGGGGGTGCGGTAGTTGTACTCCACCGGCGCGACCGACTCGTCGAGCGTGACGTGGTAGTCGTAGTTGAAGCGGCTGCCTTCCGACGAGTACCAGGGCACGGGCCAGCCCATGCGCGCCTTGAACGGCGCGATCTTCTCCCACGGGGCGCGCGAGATGAACGCGAACGTGGTGTCGACATGGTGCCAGTGCCGCAGGTGGCCCTTCGAGATCTGATCGGCGAAGCCCGAGCAGCTCGGGCAGCCGCGGTCCTTGGGTTTGCCGTCCTCGAACAGCCACATGAAGTGATAAACGATGAGCTGCTGCCGGCCCTCGAACAGGTCGAGCAGGCGCAGCCTGCCGTGCTGCCCCGAGAACTCGTACGGCTCGGTCACCTCGACCATCGGCAGGCGCCGGCGATCCGCGTTGAGCTGGTCGCGCGCTCGTGTCAGCTCCTTCTCGCGGGTAAGCAGCGCCTTGCGCTCCTCCAGCCACTCGGCGCGCGAGACGACGCGCGGTAGTTCGATCCGGGTCATGGGTACGTCTCCAGGGTCATCGGGAATGGGCCTCGCCCGGTGCGGGCGCTGCCCGGGGACGGGCTCGGGGGATGGACTGCCGGAGCGCGCGGATCTCATCGGCGCGTCGGTCGAAAAAGCGACGATGAATCGTCCGTCATGCATATGGCACGCCGATTGCGTGGCGCGCCGGCGCGAGCCGTTCCGGTGAAAATCCGGGCTAGCTCGCCGCGCCTGATCTGGGCTAGGGTGCGAGGCATGGAGCTCGCTCGCGAGCCGACCCTACCTCTATCCGGGGTGTTCGTCGTGCTCGCGCTGAGCGCGCCGCCCAGCGACCTGGGCCCGTGACAGCGGCCCTTGGAGTCTCGATCATGAACGAACTCTCCGACAACCAAAGCGCGAGGCGCCATCCGCGCCCTCGCTCCTGGCCCGGCGCCCATCGCGTGTCGCGGCGCCCCGCGGGCCTCGGGCCTCGGCTCGCCCTTGCCTTGCTCGTGGGCGTGGGCCTCGGCTCGGCGGCCTGCGGCGGCGTCACCGCGTTCGAAGGGGGGCGGGCGTTCGCCATCGCGGGCACGCCCCCGCCGCCCCCGCCCCCGCCTCCGCCCGAGAAGAAGCGCGTGGAGGTGACGGAGAAGCAGATCGTCATCAACGAGAAGATCCTCTTCGAGCACGACAAGGCGGTGATCCGGACGGAGTCGCACAGCCTGCTCAACGAGGTCGTCGACACGATCAAGAAGCACCCGCACATCAAGAAGATCGCCATCGAGGGGCACGCGAGCTCCGATGGCGCGGACGAGCACAACCTGAAGCTCTCGGATCGCCGCGCGAAGGCGGTGATGGAGTACCTCGTCCAGCACGGGATCCCTCAGGGCATGCTCACCGCCAAGGGCTTCGGCGAGACCAAGCCCCTCGCGGACAACGAGACGGAGGAGGGGCGTGAGAAGAACCGCCGGGTCGAGTTCAACATCGTCGAGCAGGACACCGCGAAGCCCGCGGCGGAGGGGCAGTAGATGCTGATCCGGGGTCGATCCACGAACGCTGCTCCCGGCAAGGAGGCGCGCATGAAGCATTGGCTCTTGGGTGTTGTCGTTCTGGCCTCATCGGGCGCGTCCACGGGGTGCTCCTTCGCGCTGCGGAGCCCGGAGATGTACCGAGACGACACGGCCGCGCTGCTCGCGACGAGAGAGGAGCAGATCCGGGCGTGCTACGACGCGGAGCTCGCGCGGAATCCCGGCGCGGAGGGCAAGGTCACCGTCAGCTTTCTCGTGCTCGAGGACAGCGGCCGCCTCGTGGACATCGTCGTCGAGCCGGAGGGCACCACCGCCTCGAAGGAGGTGGCGAGCTGCGTCGTCGACTCGATCGAGGGGCTCGTCCTGACGCCGGCGGATGAGAACAAGGGCAAGGGGAAGTTCGTCTGGGAGTTCACGCCGCCCCGGACGCCGAAAGCGTAGCGCAGCCTTCGCCCGGCCTTCAGGCAGACGTCTCCCGTCTCCCGTCTCTCGTCTCTCCTCTCCCGTCTCCCGTGCTCGTCCCTCGTGCTCGTGCGCGTGCGCGACTCCTCGCAGTCCGCGCGCCACCGCGGCGGGTCGCCGCGGAACGGGTCCACGACAGTGTCACTCGGCCGCGACGCGAGCTGTCACGCGCGCGCGACAGCGCCGCCGGGTCCCCCTCGTGACAAGCCGGACCGCTCGACGCCGCGGGCCTGACGCTCAAGGCCAGATCGCCGTCAATCAGCGCACCTCGCGACGCCGGACAGGAGGCTTGGCCCGAGCGGGTCTCGCCGTGCGGCGCCCGCGGCATGCGCGTTGCAGTCGCCCTTCCGCGATCACACCACGATCGCTGACAACATCGGAATCGAGGAAGGGGACTGATCATGAAAAACAAGGCTCTGCTCGTGGGCTCGCTCGTCGCTGGCATCATGAGCGCAGGTTGCGGTGAAGCTCACGATGGGACCGAGGAGGGCGGGGTGGACTCCGCCCAGCAGGCGCTCATCTCTCGCACCTGGGCGTATGCCTGGGCGCAGCAGGCGACGGGCTCGTTCACCGCGAGCTCGAGCTACTCGCGGAGCTCCTCCGGAGACCTCTTCGGGCAGGGCGTGAACAACACCGTCACGCAGCTCGGCACCGGGCGCTATCGCGTGCGGTTTCCAGGCATCGGCGCGGATGCCGGCGGCAATGTCCAGGTCACGGCCTACGGTCCGGGCTCCGAGCGCTGCAAGGTCGAGGGCTGGAACGCAAGCGGCGATGCCGTCGACGTCCGCGTCAATTGCTTCACCGCCGCCGGCGCGCCGGTCGACACCCTCTTCAGCATCGCGTATGTCCGCAAGTCGGGCACAGGGCCCTCGCACGAAGCGTACGTCTGGGCGGACAACCCGACGGCGCCGGCGTACACGCCGAACCCGACGTACCAGTTCAACTCGAGCGGCGAGAACAACACGATCGAGCGCCAGGGCGTGGGTCGCTATGCCGTCGCCCTGCCGTCGCAGACCGCGGCCGGCGGGACGGTGGAGGTCACGGCCTACGGCCCGGGGAGCGAGCACTGCAAGGTCGGCAGCTGGGCGCAGTCCGGAGACGACACCGTGGTCTACGTGCGATGCTTCGACAGCTCGGGCGCCCCGTCCGATGCGCGTTTCACCCTCAACTTCGGCCGCGCGACGCAGGTCAACGGCGCGCTGTCGTACAGCTACGCCTGGGCTCACGACGCCACGGCCGCGGCGTACACGCCGAGCCTCTCCTATCAGAAAGGCTACATCGCGGGCGACGTGGGTGACGTCACAACCGACATCACCGCCGGCCGCACGTCCGCAGGCCGCTATGTCGTCAACCTCCCCGGCATGGCGGCGACCGGCTCGAACGTGCAGGTCACCGCCTACGGCACCGGCTCGGAGCACTGCAAGGTCGTCAGCTGGTCCGGTGACGGGGCGGAGACGCAGGCCTACGTCGCCTGCTTCGATGAGAGCGGCGCGGCGGCGGACGCGCGCTTCGTCATCGTGCTCACGGACACCAAGACCCTCTTCTTGTGACGGTGTCAAGGGCGGGCGAGCCGGCCGGCGCCGGCCCTCTCGCCCGGCGCGCGAGCGCGCCCGGTGCGCGAAACGTCGACGGGTTCCGTCGACCCGAGCCGAGATCGCCACGCGGGACCACAGGCCTCGCGCGGGCGGCCGCGAGGGGCTGGAGGCGACGCCGGACATGGTCTAGCCTTTCGGGTTGTCGCTCGACCAACCGCCGCACCACCGCGGCGCCGAGGGCCGCCCCAGCGCCCCGACGGCCGCCCGCGAAGAGGTCCTCCCATGCGCGTCGCCCTGATATCCGACATTCACGGCAATGAAGTGGCGCTCAGGGCCGTGCTGGCCAGCATCCAGGCGGCCGGCGTCGATCAGGTGATCTGCCTCGGGGACGTCGCGACGCTGGGGCCGCGGCCCCGGGCCATCCTGGACATGCTGCGGGAGCTCGGGTGTCCGTGCATCCTCGGCAACCACGATGAGTTCATGCTGGATCCGGGGCTGATCCGCACGTACACCGAGGCGCCCATCGTGATCGACGCGGTGGACTGGTGCCGTGATCAGCTGTCCGCGGACGACCTCGATTTCCTGCGCACGTTCCAGGCGCGCCTCACGATCCCGCTCGACGACCGCGCGACGCTCCTCCTGTTTCACGGCTCGCCCCGGTCTCACATGGAGGATCTCCTCTCGAGCACGCCGGCCGAGGAGCTGGATCGCCGCCTCGACGGCCACGCGGCGACGGTGATGGCCGGGGGGCACACGCACCTCCAGATGCTCCGCCAGCACCGCGGCGCGCTCCTCGTGAACCCGGGGAGCGTCGGGCTCCCGTTCAAGGAGTACGCGAACGGCGGGCCGCCGACGCTGCTGCACCACGCCGAGTACGCGATCGTGGAGGCGCGCGGCGGCGCCGTGAGCGTCAGCCTGCACCGGGTGCCGGTCGACCGGGACGCCGTCCGCGCGGCCGTGAGCGCGTGCGACAACCCGATGCGCGGGGCGCTGCTGCAGCAATATGCCTGAGGGCGCGGCCCGCGGCGAGAGAGCGCCTCGGGACCGGGCACGGGCTGCATCACTTGCGCTCGATGGAGGGTGTCCGGCACGACTCGAACTCCGGCTCTATCACCTACGTGAAGCTCCACGGCGGCGACATCCGGCTCATCTGGCGCTCTCGAAACGACCCTGACGGGGTCGCGGAATACTACGACATCAAGTGCATCGGCGATGCGCTGCCAGGCCGGTTTCGCTGGAGGAAGAACCCCGCGATGAGGGGGTTTCGGTCGGAGACGATCTCCACGCCGGCCGCTCGATGCGGTCGACGCGCTCGCCCGCACGTCGTGCTGGAGCAACCCGGCGGCCTCGAGCACAGAGCGGTGCGCAACCCGGCGGGCGAGGCGTGGGCGAACCGCCCGCGCTGCCCCCGTGGGCGTGGAGCCGCCGGTGTGGACGGCGAGCGGGCTCCGGCGCCGCCCCGGGCGCCGCGCCTCGACGACCGCCGAGCGCCGCGAGCCGCGCCCTCGGAGCATGCCGCGCCGGCGGGGCCCACCGCCCCGATCTGCGTGCGGCGGGGCGCGACGTTCTGGTAGCCTCGAGGGAGCGCGCCGGCGTGCGACGGAGTCCCGATGACGAAATACGAGCAGATCAAGCTGTCCTATGAGGCGTCGAAGGCGGCGATCGGCCAGGTCGCGGAGGAGCTCCTGCACTGGATATACGAGCTGCGGGACCACATGGCCTGGCCGCGGGACAAGTGGGCGCTCAACCGGATCGCCGGCGATGTCCACGCCAACGGGCTGCTGCAGCGGTTCGTCGTCGAGAATCATCCCGGCGTCGGCGAGGTGTTGAAGTGCCAGCTGTCGCTCACCGTCGAGGAAGAGCTGCCGTTCACCGTCGACTTCTTCGCGGTGGGCAGGACCGACCGGGGCCTCCTCGTCGTCCTCGTCGGCGGCGAGCAGATCACCGTCAGCAAGGCCACCCCCGAGCCGTTCTTCGAGAAGGCCGTGGAGCACATCCGGCAGCAGGCGCGGCGCGTGGCAAAGACGCGCCGCGTGGGGGCCGTCGCCGGCACCCCCCACCGCCCGGCCTAGCCCCCGGCGCGAGGCGCCCAGGCGAGCGGCGCCGTGGCAGAAGAGGGCCAGCAGCGCCGCCACCCAGAAGCTCCGCTGCGGCCACCAGGCAGAGGTTCCACGGCGGCGCCACCGGGCAGCCACTTCGAGCGAGCGGGCGCGGCCAGACTTCACCGACGAAACCCGCCCCGGCCAAAACGAAAGCCGAAGCCCCAAGAAACCTACGCAAACTCACGATGTCTCGTCAGGAAGCCCCTGGCCCAGCTCCTGCTTCTACAGGACGTCGAGCGCCTGAGGGACGGTTTCCCCCCCCAACCGTCGGACGGGCGCTCTTTTTTTTTGTGCGCGTTGCGGCCTCGGTACGCGGCCTCGGTGCCGCCGCCCCCGGCCTCAACCCGTAAGCGCGTCGAGCGCCGCCAGCAGCGGCGCGGCCTTCTCGCGGTCGATCATCTGCACGTACGCGATCCTGCCGCGCAGGTGCGCCTCGAAATCCGGCACGTTGCGCCGATTCTGGGCGGCGAGGCCGGTCTTCTTCGCCGCGTGGAGGATCGCGCGCAGGCGGCGCACCTCCTCGCGCGGCGCCGAGGGCCTGTCGTTGACCACGACGCCGGTCACCACCTGCCGCCCGCCCGCGCGCTGGACGCGGCCCTTCTCCGGGTGGATGGCGAAGCCCTCCTCCATGACGATGTGACGGACGCGGGCGAGCAGCATCGCGATGTCGCCGCGCTTGCCCGGGGGCGCCGAGAAGGTGAGGTCGTCGGCGTAGCGCGTGTAGACGAAACCCGCGCGGGCGCACATGCCCGCGAGGCGCCGATCGAGCTTCCGCGCAACCTGGTTCGAGATCGCCGGGCTCGTGCAGGCGCCCTGGGGCAGCGCGCGATCGCCGACCGCGACCCAGAGCCGCTGCCCGTCGTACTCCACCGCGCGCCGCGGCGCCTCGGTGCAGAGCAGGGCGAGCACCGTGGCCACCGCCGGGGAGTAGCCGAGCCGATGGAAGACGCCGCGCACCCGCGGGAACGTGATGGTCGGGAAGAACTCGGACAGGTCGAGGTTGACGACCACGTCGCGGCGCGCGTGCGGGCGCGCGTTGGTGACCGTGGAGCGCCCCTTCACGAAGCCGTGCGCGGGCTCCTCGACCGGTAGCTTGTCCAGGATCTCGCGCAGGATCCACGCCTGCGCCGCGGCCAGGGAGGCGTGCGGCGCCGCGAGCAGCCGCGTCCCGCCCGAGCGCTTCGGGACCTCGAAGTACACATAATGTGGCCGCTCGACCGCCTCGCCATGGAAGCAGAGCCAGCGCAGGCGGGGGACGGGGATGTCGAGGGCGCGAGCCACGTCGGCCGGCGTGGACAGCACGGGCAGCCCGCGCCCGGCGAGCGACTCGACCTGCGAGCGCCGGTCCGCGAGGCCCGCCGAGACGTCCAGGCCGAGGTAAATGATGTCCTCGGCCCGCCGGCGCGCCACCGCCTCGGCGCGCTGCTTCCTGCGCTCCTCGCTCTGGCGTCGCTTCTCCTCCTTGCGGGCGAGCCTCTCGCGCTCTTGCTGTGCGATCGCCTCGTCGGCCGAGCGGGCAGCGAGGGCGCTGGCGAGCCGCACGGCGTCGTGGTGCTTGAGCCACAGGTCGCCGATGCGATGGATCTCGGCGATCTGCGCCTCGGTGAGCAGGCCGCGCAGGATGAGGCCCCGATCGATGAGGGCGGTGCGCTCGTCGCTCTGCGGCGGGATCGTGTCCACGCGGCCGATCCAGGCCGTCCTGTGCGGGTTGATCTCGAGCGCGCGCCGCCGCAGCTCGCCCTCGGAGAGGCCGAGGATCCCGCGGGCGTCGTAGGGGTCCGCGGGGCGCGGCTTCGCGGACGCCGCCGTCGCTCTGGCCTGCGCTCGCCTGGCCTGCGCCGGCGCGGCGCCAGCGCCTCCGCGGCCCGCCCGTTCGGCCTCGGTCCCGTCCGGCGCTCGCTCGCCCTGCTCGGCCCCGCCCAAGCCGAGCATCGCCTTCAGCTTGTTCCAGAAGCCCATTGCACCGCCTCGCTCCCCGGCACCCGGTCCAGCCCTGCAAGGAGGCCCGCCCGCCCGACTACTTGCTCGTGACCACGCCCGATCACCCGGGCGCCGAGCACCTGTGCGGTTCCAGGACCGTCAGGTCCCTCTGGGTGGAACCGCACAGGTGCTAAAGGCGCCCAAAGAACATCGGGGGTGGGGATGCATGGAAGAGCTACCTCCACCACGGCGGAGCGCCGCGGCATGTTGGGCTCGAGCGGACGGGCCTCCTTGCAGGGCTGGACATTCAGTTTGGGTACCGGGTGAACATCACGTCATCGATGAGCGCCGGCTGCGGCGGGCGCCCCGCGTCACCGGACCCGGCCAGGTGGAGCTTGACCGCGAGCAGGTGCCGGCACGGGCCGGCGCGCAGCCGGTTCTTGTAGAAATACGAGCAGCTGCACTTCGCCTTTTGGATCGCGCCGTCGGCGTCGAGGAGCAGCTCGCAGCTCGTCCCCTTGGCCCTGGCCACGACGACGCGGCGGCCGCCGGCGAGGCCTTCCTCGCGCGCGACCTCCACGCCGCCCTGGGCGATGCGCCGGCCCTCCGCGAGCTCCGGGGGCTCGGGGCCGAGGAGCGCGTCGGAGAGGGCGACCGGCATCACCGGGCGGAAGCGATAACACTCCGCGACGTGGTCGTAAATCACCTGCCCCTGCCTGGCGGCGAGGTGCAACGCGGCGCGCAGCGCGTCGTCCGGCGCGCGCAGCGCCACGGCGAGCTCGCCGTAGGTCGCGCGCTGCGCCAGCTCCAGGTGGCGCACCACCCGATCCGAAAGCTGCGCGTCCGGGCTGATGGCGCCCGCCATGACGTCGAGGTGTGAGCCCGAGGTCCAGTCGTTCGCCGTCCAGCCCGAGAGCGCGAGCGTGAAGCGCATCTCGCCCAGGAAGACGATCCACAGGCTCGGCAGCCCGGAGCCGAGCAGCCGCACCTCGATCCGGTCGGCGAGCGGCAGGAGGCGCGCGAGCGCGAGGAGGCGGCGCCGCCCCCACACCTTGATCTCCTCGGTCGCCTCCGTCCGCGCGCCGCTCGATGCCCCGGCGCGGTACGGCCCGAGCCCGCCCGCGCCCCGCCCGGGCCCCGCAGCCGCGGGACCGTCGTCGCAGGTGACGCCGCGGCACGGGATGGGAATGCCCCAGGGGTCGATCACGACGACCGGCGGCCTCCCCGGCGTGAGCTGGAAGCGCAGGCTGCGCGGGCCCGTGCGCTCGCGGTGTCGCGCGAGGTGGGCGAGGATCGAGTAGACCGCCTCCACGGGGACGTCGACCCTGCGGCAGGGGAGGCACATCGCCGCCTGGATCTGGCCGAAGCCGCGCAGCCACGACGGCGGGAGATCGATCTTCTCCTCGCGGTAATCGCCGCGGCCCTCCACGGCGACCTCGAAGCCGGTCGGGTCGACGAGGAGCCGCGTCGGCCGGTAGCTGCGGAGCGTCTGGAAGTGATCGTAGAGCGCGAGCGAGTAGTCGACGTTCGTCGTGCCGAGGCCCGCGTCCTGCGCGCCCTTGAAGGCCTCGCGATCGACCGAGAGGCAGCCGTAGCTCGACTCGTCCTTGGAGAAGCACTCGAAGAAGACGACATCGGGCGCGACGGTCACGACCGGATCGCACGGGACGAGGTGGCGGAAGAGCTCCGGATCGTGGCGCGCGAGCTCGTTCGCCCAGCGGACGCGCGCCCCCCAGTAGAGCCTGTGCATCGCCCGGAAGTCGGCCTCCAGGTTCGGCGGCGGCGGCGCGCTCGCGAGGCGCTCGAGCTCGGCCCGCATCGCCTGGCCGTGGAGCTCCTGCCGGAGCCTGACCTCGCGCTCGGCCTCCTGCTTCTTCCACGCCTCGTGGGCAGCGCGATCCCTCGGCCGGAGCCGCAGGTCGCCGACCACGACGTCGTGCAGCGCGCTCATCGCCTCGCGGAAGCGCAGCGGCCGCGCGAGCTCGCCGTCGAAGAACACCCTGGGGCGCGCGAGGTTGGGCGCGAAGCTCAGGGCGGCGCCGCCGCGCAGCTCCTTGACGCCGCTCCTGCCGACGTAACGGAGGTCGAGGTTCACGCCGCGTCCTCCCGCTCGAACAGCCGGAGCTCGGGGAGCCTGCGCGCGATGGCGTCGCGGAGCGCGGGGGCGCGGAACGCGGCGCGGGCGAGGGCGCCGAGGGCCGCGCGCCGCTCGGGCGGACGCACGCTGCGGAGCGCGACGCCGAGCAGCGGCAAGAGCGCGTCGGCCTCGCCGGGCCGCCCGACCACTCGGTCCGCGATCTGCCTGAGGACCGCGCGCTTGTCGCGCGCGCCGCCGTGGACGGCGAGCAGCGCCGCCGCCCAGACGTGCCGCAGCGCCTCGGGCGAGAGCGCCGCCTTGCGCGCGGTGAGGTGCCTGATCAGGAAGGCGCGGGCGTCGGCGTGGGGCGTCTCGGCCAGCGCGGCCCACAGGCCGGTGTCGTCGCGGAACCGGGCGTCGCTCTCGAAGAGCTCGAGGCCGCGGGCGCGGACCTCCTCGTGGCGGGCGTCCAGGAGATCGCGCACGTGCTCGGCCCGGCTGTGGGGCGAGCTCCTGAGCGCGTCGATCAGCCACGCGACCGCCTCCTCCCGGACCCGGGGGGCGCCCGCGGTCGCGAGGCGCGCGATGGTGTCGAGATCGGCGGCGGTCTTGACGGGCTTCGTCTTGACCCAGCGGAGACCGATCTCCGCGACCGGCGCCGCGCGCGCGTGCGCGAGGTCCACGCACTCGGCGAGCGAGAGCCGCGCCGGCGCGACGTGCTTGACCACCGCCTCGCAGAGGAAGGCGAGCGCCGCGGCGTTCTCGGTCCGGAGCAGCGAGAGCCAGTCCGCGATCGGCAGGCCCTCGAGGCCCGGGATCTGCTGGAGGAGCCCGGCGGCGAAGGTCTGCACCTCGTCGTGCGGGCTCTCGAGGAGCGCGCGCACGCGGGCGACAGACAGGCCGCGGAGCTCGGCGGCGTAGGCGCGCCCGAGGAGCGCGATCGCGAACGACCGGACGGCGCGGCTCCTCGCGGCCGTCACCAGGCCGAGCACCTCGTCGAAGGCGCCCTGCCACGCCTCGGGGTAGAGCGGCGCGGGCTCGAGATCCGCGAGGGCGGCGCCCTCGGCGAGGCGGACGCCGCGCGGGAGGCGCTCGAGGACGGGGGAGCCCCAGTAGAGCGCGTGGAGCAGCCCCCAAGCGTCGAGCAGGCGCTCGGGCCGGTCGAGGTGCTCGTCGCGGTAGAGCGCGAGCGCGGCGCGGATCGCGCGGCCGTAGCGGGCGGCGTCGCGCCGGCCGAGCCTCCGGAAGTAGCGGAACGCGCGGCGCCGCAGGTAATGGCGCGTCCGCCTCGAGAAGCGCGGCGACTCGACGTCGCCCGGGGGGAGGCGGACGGGCGCCCTCGTGTCGTTCACGAGGTAGGGCTCCTCGTGGGACGTCCCGGTCTGCCAGTCGTAGCGGGGTACCTTGACCAGCTTGCGGCGGACGAGGCGATCGAAGGCGACCATGAAGTGGCCGATGACCTCGTCGTCCCCCGCGTGCTCGGCGAGCTTGTAAAGCGTCTTTACGATGGCGCGGTGGTGGGGCCGATCGCAGCCGTCGTCGATGTAGCGGAGGAGCGCGCGCCGCGCGAACGGCCGCCCGTCCGCGTACCAGCGCGGGGCGAGCGCCTTCAGCTTCCGGCCTGCCTCCGACGCGAGCACCTCGTCCACGAACCGGTCGTCCCCCGCCTCGAAGCGCTCGTCGAGGAGGAGCGTCGACGCTGTGTGGGGTCGCGCGGCGCTCATTCGCGCCCGGATGCTATCGACGCGGCTCCGAGCCGGTCAAGCGGCGGCGCGTCCTGGGACGGTCACGGCGAGACGCAGGGCACGCCCGGCGCGGCGTCCGGCGAGAGCAGCGGCGGCAACCACCGCCGCAGCACCAGGGGCACCATGGCGTCGTGCGGCATGGGCTCCGTCGGCTGGAGCTGCTCCAGCTCGCGGAGCGCGCCGGGCGCGGCAGGGTGCGCCTCGACGCCGCGCTGGAAGGCGCGGCGGAAGTCGGCGAAGGGGCGCTTCGCCCAGCTCATCGTCTGCCACGACACGACGACGTGCGTGGCCGGAGGCGACCGCGAAAGCGGGAGCGCGATGTCGACGTCCATGCACGTGTCGATCACGAGCGCCGCGTGCACGGGAATGGATGCGCGCAGGGCGGTCGCGACGCCGCCCTCCCGGTTGCAGCCGCCGCCGGAGTGGCCCGCGACGATGACGCGCGTGCGGTCGATCGTGGCGACGCCGCGCAGCCGGGCGGCGGTGGCGTCGAGGAACGCGTCCAGGTCGAAGGCAGGCCAGCTCGTCCGCGCCACGGCCACGGCCGCCGGGAGCACGGCGCTCGGCGCCGCCACCAGGATCGGCGGGATCCGGCCCGCCTCCATGAGCTGCGCCGCGATCCGGCGGACGTCGCCCTCCTGGCCGCCCCCCATCCAGCGGTGCTTGATCTGCGCCGCGTTGGTGCCGTGCAGGAACACGAGGATCGGCAGCGGCCGCGCGGGATCGGCGGCCGCCAGGCGGTGCACGAACGCGCGGCCCAGCCAGCGCTGCTCCGGCGGCACCGCGCCCGCGGGAGCCCCGGCCTGCGCCGCGCCCTGCTCGACCGCGCCGCTCGCCGGCGGGCGCTCGTAGTCGTAGGTCGCGCCGTCGAGCGGCCCCGCGCGCAGCCCGGGCGCCGCCTTCGCGGCGGCCACCGGCGCGGGCCTCGGCTGCGCGCCCGCGCGCACCGGGGAGGACGCGGCCGCGAGCCCGGCCGCGAGCGCGAGCGCCGCCCGCAGCGCGACTCCGCGCGCCGCCCCCAGCGCGATTCCGCCAGCCGCCCCCGGCGCGCGCGGGGCGGCGAGCGCCGACCGCGGCGCCCGCGCTCGCCCGGCGGCCGTCACGGCTGCTCCTGCGCCGGCGCGTCGCGGCCCGCGCCGGGCGCCGGCCCCTGCCCTGCCGCGGGCGAGGCGCTCGCGTCCCGCGGGATCGTGCGCTTCCGCTCGAAGGCGCGCGTCGGGTCGACCACCTTCACGTCGCCGAAGCGGCTCAGCATCGGGCCGATCACCTGCGCGTCGCCCACCGCGACGACCACGGCGCGCGCCGGCCGCACGTGGTCGGCCGCGACCTTGCCGGCGAGGGCCGGCGTGATGTCCCGGAGCTCCTTGCGGTAGCCGTCGTGGTGGTCGTCCGGCAGATCGAGCACCGAGAGCCGCGCGATCTCGTCCGCGAGCCCCGCGGCCGTCTCGACGCCGAGCCCGAGGCCGCCCGCGAGCCGCCGCGCCGCCGCGTCGACCTCCTCCTGCGAGGGCGCCGTGGTCGCGAGCCGCTCGATGTGCTCGAGCATCGCCTGCGCGGCGGCGCCCGCGCGCGCCGCCGGGACGCTCGCGTGGGCCAGGAGCGGGACCGGGCCGTGCGCGACGTCGAGCGTCGTGGCGGACGCCGCGCGCGCCGCGCCGCGCGGCTCGAGGAGGTCCTGCGAGAAGCGCCCCGAGGGGCCGCCGAGCACCTCGCTCGCGACCGCGAGCGCAGGAAAGTCCTGGGCGCCGCGCTCGGGGCCGAGGACGCCGAGGAAGAGCTCGGCCTCCGCGCTCTTCGGGCGATCGACGATCGTGAGCTTCAGCGACCGCGGGGGCATGGGATCGGTGAACGAGAGCGCCGGCGGCTCGTCGGCCCTCCGGTCGGCGAACGCCTTCTCGACCGCAGCGCGCGTAGCCTCGGGCGTCGTGTCGCCCGCCACCACGACCACGGTGTTCTTCGGGACGTACCACGCCGAGTGGAACGCGCGGCAGTCGGCGGCGGTGATCTTCGCGAGCTCCGCCGTGGTCGCGCCGAACGAGGCGTACGGGTGCAGCTCGGTCGGGAGCGCGTAGAGGTCGCGGAAGAGGACCATCATCGCGCCCCAGCGGCCGTCGGCGTGCGCGCGGTCCCGCGCCGCCTCGGCCGCGCGGGCCTTCAGCTTGGCGAGCTCCGCGGCGTCGAGGCGCGGCCGCTGCACGAGGAGCCCGAGCAGCTCGATCGCCTCGGCGAGGCGATCGCTGGTCGTGCGCAGGCGGACCACCGTGGCGTCGAGGCCGGTGTCCACCGACACGGAGGCGCCGAGCGACTCGAGGCGCGCGAGCAGCTCGCGGCCGGGGAGGTGGCCGGCGCCGCCGCGCAGCAGGAGCTGGCCGGTGAGCGCGGCGAGCCCCGTGCGCTCGCCGTCGGCCGCGGACCCGCCGTGGACGACGACCCGGACCTCCACGAGCGGCAGCGCGCGGTTCACCGCCGTCGCGACGCTCAGGCCGCTCGGGAGCTCGGCCCACGCGATCGGGGGCATGCGCGCGGGCCGCGCGGGGCCGGACGGCGGGGGCTGCTCCCGGAGCGCGCCCTCGGGGGGCGGCGCCTCCGCCGCGCCCTTGGCCGGCGCGTCCGCGTGCGCGGGCGGGCGCGGGGCGCGCGCGGCCGGAGCGCAGCCGCACGCCACGGCCGCGGCGAGCGCCGCGGTCCAAGAGAGGTACGGGCGCGCTGTCCGTCGCGCGCGCCGTCCGCGTCGGTGGATTCCCTCGCTCATGCCGTCACTTCTTCCTGGGCTTCGCCGTCTTCGCCGGCTTCTTCTTCGCCGCGGGCCGGGCCGCCGCGCCGCGCGCCTTCGCCGGGCCCTTGGCCGGCGTCGCCTTGTCCTGGCCCTTGCCCGGCGCGGCCGGGGCCGCGGCCCGCCGACCGACGCGCGCGCCGGCCGACGCGCGCGGCGGCGGGGCGGCTCCCGGGATCGCGGGCGGATAGGTCTCCACGATGGTCCGGCGCGTCGGGCCGAGGTGATCGCGCGCGGCGCGCTGCACGTCCTCCCGGGTCACCGCGAAGTAGCGGGCGAGCTCGCCGTTCAGGCCGCTCGCGTCCCCGAAGAGGAGCTCGTGCTCGGCGAGCGCCCGCGCCCGCGCGCTCGCGCCCGCGAGGCCCGACACGAACGTCGACTGGAGCTGCCGGCGCGCCCGCGAGAGCTCGGCCGCCGGCGGCCCCGCCGTCGCGAGCGTCCGGATCTCGCCCTCGATGAGCTTCTCGACGTCGCCGACGCGGGCGCCCTCGGCGAGCCGCACGTCGATGGAGAAGAGGTCGGGCCCGCGGTGGCGGTCGATCGCGACCCGCACCGACCGCGCGACCGCCTTGTCGCCGACGAGGAGCGCCTCGAGGCGCGAGCTCTCGCCGCCGCCGAGCACGAAGGCCGCGACCGAGAGCGCGTGGTGATCCGGGTGCCCGAGCGGCGGCACGGCCCACCCGTAGAGGATGGCCGGAGCGCGGGCGGCGGGGTCCCTCACGACGCCGGTGCGCTGGCTCGTCTGCTCGGGGAACGGGACGTCCTTGAAGGGCGCGGCGGCGACGGCAGGGATGCCGTCGAAGTACCGGCGCACGAGCTCCATCGCCTCGCCGGGGTCGAAGCCGCCGGCGATCGCGAGCACCGCGCGGTTCGGGCCGTAGTGGGCGGCGTGGAAGTCGCGGGCCCAGGAGAGCTCGGCGCCGGCGAGGTCGTCCGCGTCGCCGAGCGCGGGGTGCTCGTGGGGCCAGTACCCCTGGAAGACGAGCTCGCGCAGCCGGATGCCGCCCTGGCCGTAGGCGGCGCCGAGGATCGCGCCGCGGCGCTCCTGCGCGTCCCTGCGCTGCGCCTCGAAGGCCTGCGCGCTCAGATCGAGCGACCCCATGCGATCGGCCTCGAGCCACAGGGCCAGCGCGAGCTCGTTCGCGGGCAAGGTCTCCGCGTAGGTGGTGCGGTCGACCTCCGTCTCGGCGTGGAGCTCGCCGCCGCGCTCGGCCACGAGGCGCAGGTGCTCGCCGGCGGCCACGTTGCGGCTGCCGCGGGCCATCAATCCCATCACGAGGCGCGCGACGCCGCCCCTGCCGTTCGGCTCGTCGCGCGAGCCGGCGTCGTAGGTGACGGCCACCGCGACCGTGGGCGAGCTCTTGTCGGGGCTCATCACGACGCGCAGCCCGTTCTGGAGCGTGGCGCGCTCGACGGGGATCGCGAGCTCGATCGGCGCGTCCGAAGGCGGCGCCGCGGCGCCCTTCGGCGAGGCCGCGGCGGCGCGCGGCGGGCGCGCGGGCGCGGGCGCGGGCTTGCTGGCGGGCGGTGTTGCGGCGATGGGCGCGGGCTTGCTGGCGGGCTTCGCCGCGGCGGCCGGCGCGGGCTTGTCGGCGGGCTTCGCCGCGGCGGCCGGCGCGGGCTTGTCGGCGGGCTTCGCCGTGGCAGCCGGCGCGGGCTTGTCGGCGGGCGGCGCCGCGGCGGCGGGACACGGCGCGCCTGTGCTCAGCAGGCCGAGCGCCGCGAGCCCGGCCGTGAGGGCGCCGCGGAGCAGGGTTCGGCTCGCGGTCGTGGACACCGCAGGGCGATAGCACGTCGCCGGCCGGGCGCGCCCGCCGCGCGACGCGGCGACCGCGCTTCACGCTGCCGGCGGTCTCGCGTAGGCTCACGCCGCAGCTTCCGAGGTCGCGAGCGCGCGCAGCGCGCCGCCCCGCGCTCAGAGAGAACCGCCGATGCCCGACGCTCAAAACCTGATGAAAGCCGTAGTCGGAACGCTGATCTTCGTCGCCCTGGGGCTGCTCGTCTTCCTGCTGGCGTTCGTGCTGATCACGAAGCTGACCCCGTTCTCCATCCGCAAGGAGATCGAGGAGGACCAGAACACGGCGCTCGCGATCGTGATCGGCTCGGTGATCCTCGGCCTCGCCTGGATCATCTCCGCGGCCATCCACGGCTGACGCGCGGGTCTCGGCGTTGGCCACGGCCGGGCCCGACCTCCTCGGCGCGCTGCCGGCCGCGCCCGCCGCCGCGGCCCGCGGCGGCTTCCTGTGGGGCCGCGGCGTCGACCTCGCGGTCTTCGGCGGCTCCGCGGCGGTCGCGCTCGCCCTCGCGGCGCTCTCCTCGGGCGGCGCGCTCCCGGCGTGGGGCTTCCTGCTGTTCGTGGTCGGCGTCGACGTGGCCCACGTGCACACGACGCTCTTCCGCACCTACCTCGATCCCGAGGAGCTCCGCCGCTACCCCGCGCTCTACGCCGCCGTGCCGCTCGCCTGCTACGCCGCCGGCGTCGCGCTGCACCTCGCCTCCGAGCTCTCGTTCTGGCGCGCGCTCGCCTACGCCGCCGTGATCCACTTCGTGCGCCAGCAGATCGGGTGGGTCGCGATCTACCGCGCGCTCGCGGGCGAGCGCTCGCGCGTCGATCGTCTCCTCGACGACGCCCTCGTCTACGCGGCGACGGGGTGGCCGCTCCTCTACTGGCACGCGCACCCGCCGCGCGCGTTCGCGTGGTTCGTGGACGGCGACTTCGTGAGCTCGCCGCGGCTCGCGGCCGCGGTGGGCCCGCTCGGCGCGGTGTACGCCGCGCTCGCCGTCGCGTACGTCGCCCGCGCGATCCACCGGGCCTGCGTCGCCCGCGCGCCGCTGAACCTCGGCAAGCACGTGGTCGTGGGCACGACGGCGGCGACCTGGTACGTCGGCATCGTCGCGACCGACAGCGACTTCCAGTTCACGGTCACGAACGTGATCGTCCACGGGGTGCCGTACATGGCGCTCGTGTTCGCGTACGCGCGGGAGCGGGCCCGCGAGGCGCCTCGCTCGCTGCTCGCGCGGGTCCTCGCCGGCGGGCTCCTCGCCTTCCTCGGGCTCGCGCTGGCGCTCGCGTTCGTCGAGGAGATGCTCTGGGATCGGCTCGTCTGGCACGACCGGCCGGAGCTCTTCGGCGGCGCCGTGGACGAGCCGCTCCTCGGCCCGCGCGCGCGGGCGCTGCTCGTGCCGCTGCTCGCGATCCCGCAGGCGGCCCATTACATGCTCGACGCGGTGATATGGCGCCGTCGCCACACGCGCCCCGCCCAGGCGCGCGCGCTCGGGTTCCGGTCCGGCTCCGCGGAGGGCGCGGGCCGCGGGGGCGAGCGCGGCGGGGGCAGCGACGGCAGCGGGCGCGGCGGCGCCGGCGAAAGCGGCGGCAGCGGGCGCGGCGGCGCCGGCGAAAGCGGCGGCAGCGGGCGCGGCGGCGCCGGCGAGAGCGGCGCGGCGGGCGCCGTGTCGCTCCCGGCGAGCCGAGAGGCTTGACCCGCGGCGCAACTCCCGTAACCCTCGGCGCTTCGCATGGCTTCGCTCGCGGCGCCCGCGCTCCCGCCACGCCCCTTGCCCTCCGCTGGGGCGTGGAGCCGGAGCCGCCTCGCGCAGCCCGGGACCATGGATCCGGAGAAGATCCGAAGATGCTGAGACCATGCAATGCGTGCGCGGCCTGCGCCTGCTATCGCTTCGACATGCTCGCGCAGCCTGGGAGAGGTGACAGAAATGAGTGAACCACGGCCAACCGACGGGCCCGGCGCGCCGCGCCTGACGCCGATTCCCCCGAATCCGCGCGCCCCCGTCCTCCTGGTCGACGACGACGCCGAGCTCCGCGAGATGCTCCGCGAGATGCTCGAAGCCTCGGGCTACGATGTCTACTGCGCCAGCAACGGCAGGGAGGCGCTCGATCTGCTGCACGAGGCGGATCCGCCGCCCGGGCTCATCCTGCTCGATTTGATGATGCCGGTGATGACCGGCGAGGAGATGCTCGCCGCGTTGAAGCAGGTGCACGCGCTCGCGGCCATTCCGGTGACCATCGTCTCCGGCCACGACGGCCCGCCCGAGGGCACGGCTTACCTGAAGAAGCCTGTCGACTTCGGGGCGTTGCTCGCCATCGTCCAGAAGACCTGCGGCTAGCCCGCGCGGCAGCCGAGCACAGCCAGCAGCCGAGCACACCAAGCAGCCGAGCAAACCCAGCAGTCGAGCGCGCGCTGCGGCCGAGCGCACCCAGCAGCCGAGCGCGCGCGGCGGCCAGGCTCCCGCGCGGCGGCCAGCTCGCGCGGCGACCGCGCTCCCGTGCAGCAGCCGAGCTAGGCGCTGCGTCCGCGCGGCCTCAGACGGCCCGCGAAGCGCCGCCGCGCCGCAGGGGCGCGACGCAGACCCGATCGCCGAGCAGCGCGGCATCGGCGCCGTCCCGCTCGCCGCGCAGCGCGGGCGGCGCCGGCGACCACGGACTCATCGCCGCGAAGGCCAGGAGGCCCACCACGGTCAGCAGCAGCGCGAGCGCGAACGCCGCTGCGAGGAACAGGATGCCGAGCGACGCGCGGTCCGTTCCGCCTTCGCCCGCGCCCTGCTCCGGGTCCTCGTCGCGTCGCTCCGGCTCATCCACGCTTCAGCCTCCAGTCCGTGGTTGTGCTTACCGCCTCGCGCCGGATGGCGCAACGGACGCAGCGATCCCTGGCTGCTCTCGCGCGTTCGCCCGGGGGCAGCAGCGTCCCCGGCGGACCTGATGGTCGGGACATTGTCTGTCCGGTGGACCCATCGCCGTCCGCCTCCGGCGGCGATAGGTTCGCCTCCTCGGAGGGCGTGCGAATGGCAGAGAGCCGCACCAGCGACGCTGTGGAGAAAAGCGGGCAGGCGAGCTCAGACCGCCTGTGGATCCTCGTCAACACAAGTTATCATGAGTCAGCGCCAGAACGCGTGAGCGGCCGACATCCGCGCGAAACCGTGGTGGTACGCGACGGCGACACTCTCCTCGTCAGCGTCGATGTCGGCAGGGGCTCGTCGCTCGCGGTGCCGTTCGACAAGGTAGAGCTCGCCTGTCCGGAGGCGACGCTCATCGTGCGGCTCGCGGCGAGCTCCACGCCGTGCGCCCGATGCGTCGACGAGCGCCTCGCCAGGGCGGCAGAGGAGCTCGGCGGGCTCGACGCGGAGAGCGTCTTTCGCGCGGTCCGCGCCGCGATCGCCGGCTGCGCCGAGCGCGCGCACGGCGAGCGGCGCGGAGGCCAGGCCGACGCCGGCGGGGCTCCGCCCGAGAGCTCGGTGACGCGGTCGTGCGGCGCGCTCCGCCTGGCGCCGGCCAACGCGCCTCACGTGCCCGCGGGGGCGGCGCTCCCGGGCGACGGCGATATCGATGTCATCCTGATCATCTGAGGCCGGCCTGCCGAGCTCGTCACCACGGTGCGCTCCTGCGCGACCGCTGCCGCCCGGTTCGGCGCCGTGAGTCGCGATCGCCGCGTGGCGCGCCGCTGGGTGTGCGGGTCGGACATCACGGGGCGGGATCGCCGGGGCCGAGCTCCGAGATCGCCTGGCGCACGATGCCGCCCGGGACCCAGACCCAGACCTCGCGCGAGTCCACGTGAGCGATGTCCTGGATGTCGAAGAGCTCGGGGGGCGTCTTGAACGACCAGTGATGGGCGTCGGACAGGCGGTAGACGTGGATCACCTTCTCGCCGATCGCGTAGACGGCATAGAAGCCTTCCCCGGCGGCCGAGAGGGGGTATCCGATGATGGGGCCCTCCCGGCGCTTCTTCGGCGCGAGATCCGCCTTCGTCGCCGCGAAGGGGCTGGTCCAGAGGCTGGACGCCCCGTAGAGCCCGTCGTCGGAGTAGGGCTCCGCTTCAAGCCACACGAGCGTCTGCCCGTCGCTCTTGATGTCGGCGACGACCCGAGGCGGCTCCGCCCGGAGCAGCGGTTCGATGGTGTGGGTCCGGCGGTTCCAGATCCACCCCTCGGACGTACCGACCTCGAAGACCGCCAGGCCGAGCGCATGATCGCCGACTGGATACATCTGGCGGAACGATGGCGCGTCGTTGCCTGACTGGCGGCCGAACGTCTTAGCCTGGTTGCTGATCCTGTCGTAGATGTTGATCGTGCCGGGCCCGGGCCCCGAGAGCGCGAAGGTGTCGTCGCTCGTGTGGAGGCCCTGGCTCAGCGCGTCGACCGGGATGGGTTGGCTCGCGGTGGCGAGCGCGTCGTAGCCAGAGACGAGGTAGGCCGCGGCGGGCGCCCCGACGCTCACCCTCATCGCGCCGAGCCAGACCCGCTCATGACCGACGCTGGGCACCGTCGGTATGCAGTACTCCGGTTGCGGGTCGGCCGCGGGCACGGTCGGCTCGAGGTCTCTGAAGCGCCACGCGGCGAGCGGCCTCCCGTCAGCGTCGTAGACGCCGGTCCGTCGCTCACCCCGGTGTTCGAAGTACAGCCCGACGCGGTAGCCGTCGCCCCATCGAACGACGCTCGGCGAGGCGGTTTTTGGATACTTGCCGGCGTCCCAGTCGACGACGAGCGACGTGCAGCCCGGAGCGTTCCCCGGGCACTGCTCCCACCGCAGGTGCGGCAGCGCCTTGCTGGGCTCGTCGGCGACGTCGATCTGGCACCGGTCGAGCCAACCCGTGGCCCTCCAGGTGCTGTCCCCTGGATGTTCAGACGCATCAGGGGGAGCGCCCGGGCCAGCGTCACCCGGGACGCTGGCGCCGGTCGCCGCCTCGCCTGCAGTCCCGGACGCGTGCGTGCTGCCCTGGCTCGCGTCACCGGCCGCCGTATGTCCGCCGGTGCCGTCGAGGCTCGGAGGCTCCGGCGCGCCGCGGGAGCAGCTCGCCGAGAGGGCCGAGAGGGAGAAGACGAGCGGCACGGCGCGCGCCGCGAGACTTGCAAGGAGGTCGTGTTGCATGGCTCAGAAGACCGTGGGCATCTTGGTGCTCGAGGGCGTGACGAAGTCGGTCGTCAGCGACACCTCGGTCGTAGAGATGCTGCTGTCCGGATGCAAGCGGGAGACGGACATGTTGTCCACACCCACGATCGGGGCGCCTTGGAGATAGATCGCCATCTCCCTGAGGCCGGCGAATCCAAGCTCGCCCGCGTTGACGGTGAACCGAGCGAGCGCCGCCCGCGATGCCGTATTCCACGGGGAGGTGATGGGGGAGGTCGCGGCCAGGATCAGATCGCCCCCCTCGCCCGGGGCCAGCCAGTACTTCTGGAAGTCGTTCCACCACACAGGGAACTCGGCCAGCGTCTCGACCTCCTCTTGCGGCTGCCACCGCCTCAGCCTGAGGACGCCGCCGACCTTGTCGAGCAGGTAAACGGAGCGGTCTTCCAGGCGGTAGGTCGCGCTGATCACGGCGCCAGGCAGGGTGCTCCCTGGGATCGGGATCTCGGTCCAGAGCTCCGAGTCGACGTCGAGCATCCAGGCCGAAGGGTTGGGCTGCGACGCGGGCTGGCCGTCGACGGTCCCGCCGATGACGAGGAGCCGGCGGGTGGTCGCCGAGAGCACGCGCGCCTCGTTGCCGTGCAGCACAGGCGCGTTCAACGGGATGCTGCTGCCCTGGCCAGCGGCATAAGCGACGAGCGGCGGTCCGTCGAACTTGGTGCTGAAGACCTGAGCTACGAGCTCGCTTTCATCGGCGCCGTCGAGCGCGACGGCTCTCAGGAGCGTATCGCCGGGGACCTGGTCGCGGAGGAGCCGCCGGAACGGCTCGGCGACGGTGACAAGGTTGACGTCCCCGCTGGCGGCGTCGGCGTAGAGGCTCGCCGCGTCGGCGTTGAGTCCGGACACGAGCGCCAACCCCGTGGGCGTAGCGCGGTAGATCCGGGGCAGGTTGATCACGGGGTCATGGGACTGATACAGGTCGGTGAAGCCCAAGGGGCACTCGGGGCAGATATACTTGTCTTTCAGGTTGATGGCGTTGGGCGGGATGATCGGCCTGTTCGTGGCGATGAGCGAAGCGTTGCCGGAGAAATAGTAGTTGCCGAACTGGATGGCCTGGGTCTGGTTGTACCCGGCCACCGGGGAAAAGCTGGTCAGGTGACTGAAGAGCACCCCCTGGACGCGGCGGCTATAGGTGCCCGTCTCCACGTGGTTGGCCCCGAGATCGAGGAAGTCCCAGTCGACGGTCCGCTTGATGTGCTCCGGATTGCGGTCGAACGGCAGAGTGTACGAGGCGCCAAGGCTCTTTCCGTTCGCCCACCCGTTGTCGCCGGTGCTCGATCCGCTCGCCTTGGTGGAGAGATTGAGCCACTTGGGGTGCGAGACGAACTCTGCTGACTCTCGTTTGCAGTCGGTCTGCGAGTCGAGATCGCAGGCGAGCCGCCCCGCCAGCGTGTTGGTGTCGTGGTCGCGGCAGTCGCACCACTTCAGTTTGAGTGTCCCGCTCGTGTTATTGGCGCCGACGCTGCCGATGACCGGCTTCAAGTTGATCCGGTTGCGCAACTCCCAGTGGCAGGGCTCCCACACGGGGCAGCTGGACTGGCCGTTCGGCACAGGAGGGATCTCGGCCGCGGGCAGCGAGCCGCCCTGGGTCAGGTCCGCCTTGGTGCAAGGTACGGGGTCGCACGCGTTCGGGCGGAACGTGTCCCTGTACAGCTGAAGATCGGCCGCGAGGGTAGGCGAGTCGGCGCGGATGATGGGCGGCTCGGTCGCGTCGGGATAAGAGACGGCGAGCTCCGCCTCGAAATTGCAGTTCGTCGCCGGCCCTACCCACTGATCGGTCACGTGGGTGGGGCACATGTCGCACGCGTTGCCGAGGCCGTCGCCATCCGCGTCATCGGTGGGATCGGTGGCCTGCTCCGGGTTGGCGATCGTCGGGCAGTTGTCGCACACGTCGATGATGCCGTCGACGTCCGTGTCGGTCTCGTTGCAAAAGCCGAACCTGTCGCACTCGTCGACGAACCTCCGGCACTCACCGTCGAAGTTGCCCTTCGCGTCGATGATGCTGTTGCCGGCGGGGGTCACCGCGCCGAGCATGAAGCTCCGCGCCTCGCCGCTGTCGAGCGCGGCGAAGACGTTCTCCAGGAAGTAGGTGCCCGGCAGGGCCCCTCCGAACGTCTTGCCGCTGACCGCGCCGCAGAGCCTGCCCTCGTCATCCAGGAGAGGTCCGCCGGAGTCGCCGCCGTAGCTCCCCTCGTACTCGTCGCACACCCAAGGCCAGTTCACCAGCGTCCAGATCGAGGTGTCGTAGAAGATGTCGCCGTAGTCCTCGTGCGAGCGGTCGTACTCGAGCGGACTGCTGCTGTACCTCCGCAAGGAGGGGATATCGCTGCAGACGAGGATGTCGTCCGTGTCGCCCCCGAACCCCACGATGGTACCGTCGAAGACCGAGCCGCACGCGTCCTCGTCCGGCAGGTGGAGCGGCCGGGCCAGCGTGCGCGGGACCCGGGTGTCCAGGCGAAACACGGCGATGTCGCGCGACCGCTCGTCGTCGTCCCATGTGCTGTTCGGCACGGTGGAGCCGACGAAGACCGGGCCCGACACGGCCGTCGTGTGCATGAAGGTGGTGGCGGGCGAGGCCGCGTCGGGATCCGTGGTTAGGGAGACGCTGAAGTTCTGGTTCTTGAGGGTCCCGTCGTCGTTCAGGAAGCAGTGCTTCGCTGAGACGACCCAGAACGGTGTGATCAGCGTTCCGCTGCAGTAGCCGCTTGCAAAGTTCAGCCTCACCACGTGAGGGTACTGGTTCCCGGTGTCCACGATGCCGTTTCCGACGGCATACGCTGGGGTGTTGAAGCAGGTGCCGAGCGCCGCGAGCGTGCCGGCGACTGATATCTTTTTTAATATCGCTTTCACTGACTTCGATATTCCCTTCGCGGCAGCGGGGCGCTCCTCCTGCTCTGGTTCCAGAGACCCTGCTTCGCAGGTAGAGCCCAGCGCGATGCGCCGAACCGCCATGGTGGGCGCAGGCGGCCCGTCGCCGGTGATCGTCTCGACGACGCCGGACAGCGACGGGCTGAGCTCTCGGTGGGAGCGCTGACGAGTCCGCTTCCTCAACCGTCCGTCGTCAGCAAAAGCCGTACCGGCCGTGGCTCCCCGGCGGCTTCAGCGGACCTGGCGGACCCGCTCCGGGGGCCACGCGCCGCGGATGCCGGGAATATCGGCCAATGAAGGCGCTTTCCATTCCGCGCGCAGGGCCAGGGCTCTGTCGGCGCCTCGGGGGTGACCGCGGCGCTCTTCGCGCCGCGACCGTGACATGTCACGGTCGTGGCGCGACATGTCCCGCTGCGACCGTGACATGTCACGCCGCGACCGTGACATGTCACCGGGCGCGCGACGCCACCGCTCGAGCTCGGAGGTGCCGCGCCAGCGCGGTGAACCTGGTTACGTCCAGGCGGACCCGCCATGGGGCTTGCATCGGTTCCGTGGTCCCGCGATCACGGATGATTTCGGCGCGACAGGAAATGCCGCGCCTCGGTACATGGTTAACCCGTTCGTAACCGCATCATCACGCGGCGTACGAGCGAACGGGCCGAACAAGCCCTGATCAAATAGTCTGAAGGGCTGGTCCCCGTCGCGCCATCAAGTCCACGAGCTGCCCGGATCCGGGAGGCGAGCTGTCCTGTGTGCTCTGGGCCGATGTGCGAAAGGGTTCTTCCATGCTGCATAATTCTATCTTCACTGCTACCAGGATGTCTTTTCTCCTTGTCGCCATCGCCGCGGGCGGGATCGGATGCCTCGATTCCGGGTCGTCGCAGGGCGAGGCCGATGTAGGGCACAACGAATCTGCCGTGTGCGCTGACTATCCGGAATGGCACGAAGGTCAATGGTACGAGGAGGGCGCCATCGTGAATTACCAGGGGTCGGCCTACATCGCCGAGCACGGCAATCCCGGCTATATCCCGACGGTCAGCACGTACTTCTGGGAGCCTTACTCCGCCTGCGCCGACACCCCCGAGCCCGGCGCGGTCGGCGCGCTCCCCGCGAAGGTCGTCGCCGGCTACTACCCCAACTGGACGCCGTCGCCCGTCCGCATCCGCGACATCAACAGCAATTACAACCTCATCTACCTCTTCGCCGCGCATCCCGTGGGAGGGCCGCCCGGCACCACCGGCGCCGTCACCTGGACGCCGCCGGGCGACGGCAGGGGAGCGGCGACGCACCTCAAGGAGGACATCCAGTACGCCCGGACGACCCAGGATCGCAGGATCATCCTCTCCATCGGCGGCGCCGGCCAGGGCATGAGCTTCCCGGACCGCGGCAAGTCGCAGACGTTCGTCGACAGCGTGGTCGGCATCTACAACGACCTGGGTGGGTTCGACGGGATCGACTGGAACACCTTCGAGGCCAACCAGAACCCCGACACCGAGGAGATGATCTGGATCAGCCTGGAGCTGAAGCGGCGCTTCCCCGGCTTCATCATCACCGCGCCTCCGGCGCCCTGGAACCAGCGCGACAAGGATTTCTGCAAGGCGATGGTGGACGCCGGCGCCATGGACTACGCCGCCCCGCAGTACTACGACGGCCCCGACCTCGACCAGCAGTCCTACGTCGTGAACAACGTGGACCAGTGGGTCGGGCTGCTCGGTCCCACGCACGTCGTCGTGGGCTTCGGGATCTGGGACGAGCAGCACTACATGTCGATCGACGAGGCGATCCCCACGTGGAACGAGGTCGAGGGCAACCACCCGACGCTCCGCGGGGCGTTCGACTGGCAGATCCACATCGACGAGAGCCAGGGGTGGCCGTTCGCCGACCGCATCGGGCCTCTGGTCACGGACTGAAGCGACGCCGCGCGGCCCCACGGGGGGGAACGCACCGTCGCCGCCGCGACCCGGATGGCGCGCGGTTTGCGATGGGCCGAATTCTCCGGTCACACTGAGAGGACGTTATGAGACGATTCCAACTTACCAGCGAGCTTTTGAACCGTCATGTTCGGTCGTGCCTTGCGATGCTGCTTTGTTCCTCCCTGTGCGTCGCGTGCGCCGACGCCTCCGACGAAGGCGAGATGGTGGAAGGCCAGCCGGCCGCCCTCGACGGCGGCGACGTGCCTGACCCGAGCCAGGTCTCGATCACGGCAGCTGCCTATGGCTGCGGAACCATGAATACGCAGGTCGGGGCTCTCAACACGGAATACGCGCTCACGTTCGATGACGCTCGCGGGGGCCGCGACGACTTTGGCACGTACGACGTCGCTTGCGACGTCGAGATCACGTACACGTATCCAGCGGGCTACACGTTCGACGCGCCGTCCTTGGATGTGTTTGGTGACGTGTATACCGAAGACGCAGCTGTCGTCACGGTTCAAGCAAGCCGATCACTGGCCGGCACGGCCAGCGTCTCCAAGACGTTTGAGAACATCGACACGGACGTCGAAGGGGTGTTCGAGCTGCTCTCCATCCCTGCCGGGGGACAAGCGGGCAGCGCCCCGTGCGGCGCCACCTCGGCTACGGTCAACGTGCAGCTCCGCGCCACGATCGGCGGCACGGGAAGAGCGGCCGTCAAGTTTAACTATATTGATGGGCTGATCCCCTGGCGCCGCTGTCAATGAACCGACCCAGGGCCTCCCGCGTGTGCCGGGTGGAGGCCGAGGTTCGGTACCACGCTCCGGGGGCGCGTAGAGCTCGGGGTGCCTGGCGCGTAGAACCTGCACGAGGGGTCGGCTGAGCGTCTCCGGCGAGCCGCCGACCTCCGTCGCGTCGCATGCGACAGGGCGGCGCGCGAGCTCGTCCTGGCGGACGCCGGGGCGGCCTGGGGCTGGAGCCTGGAGGCGAGCACGCGACGGGGCGCGGGTGGCCATCGCGTCTCCTGCGCTCGAGGCGCCCGTGGCAAGCGCCAGGGCTGAGCGGCAGCGCCGGCGTCCAGGGCGGGCAAGGGACCTCCGATCCGAAATTTGGCCCTCCCGCCCCCGCCATGCGAACCCGGGGCCTGGAGACCTCTGCAAGGATGACCAGCCCTCGCTCCCACGCCGAGCTCGTCACGCTGCGCAAGCTCGCGCAGGACCTCGCCGCCCAGCGCAAGGAGCGCCTGTCGAGCGTGCACCTCCTCGCCGCCATCGCCCTGAGCGGAGGCCCCGCCGCGGAGCTGCTCCGCGACCGGCGGCTCGACGACGAGGCCCTGCTCAAGGCGAGCCGATCGGTCGACGACGAGGGCCCCGACCCGATCGGCCGGGCCATGGGCGGCGCCCGCGACGTCGCCAAGCGCGCGACCGCCAAGGAGCCCGCGGCGCTCCACCTGCTGCTCGCGCTCCTGTCCGACCGCAGCTCCGCCGCGCACCGGGCCCTCACGCAGTCGGGCGTCGACCTCGCGCGCCTCAGGACCGCCGCGCTCCAGATCGCCCTCGGCGTGGTCCAGGCGCGGCGGACGCCCATCCGCGTGATCCACGACGGCGGCGCGCCGGAGAAGCCGGCCGCGCCGGCCAAGACGGCGCCCGCGCGCCGCACGCGCGGCGAGGGCGAAGGTCCGGAGCGCACGCCGCGCCCCTCGGCCGAGCTGCGGCCGTCGAAGGCCACCGGCGTCGCCATGCCGGAGCTGCGCCCCTCGAAGGCCACCGGCGTCGCCGTGCCGGACCTGCGGCCCTCGAAGGGCGCCGGCGTCGCCGTGCCGGAGCCGCGGCCCTCGAAGGGCGCCGGCCCCGGCGTCACCGTGCCGCTGTTCCCGCCGCCGCGCCGGCCCATCGCGGCCCCCAGCGCCGGCGAGGCCCCCCTCCCCGCCGAGCCGGCCGCCCTCACGCCCGCGCCCCGGCGCGCCCTCACGGCGGACGACGCGGCCGCCTCGCCCGTCCCGCCCTCCGTCGTGCGGCCGCTCGCGGGGCTCCCGGCCGTCGCGAGCTCCGTCGCGGCGCGCTTCACCCTCGACCGCGCGCGCTTCCCGGCCCTCGCCTCGCTCGGCCACAACCTCTCGCTCGCCGCGGCCCAGGGCGAGCTCGAGCCGATCGTCGGGCGCGAGCGCGAGATCGAGCAGGCGCTCGACGTCCTCGCCAAGCGCCACGCGAACAACCCCTGCCTCCTCGGCCCGGCGGGCGTGGGGAAGACCTCCGTCGCGCGCGGCATCGCGCACCGGCTCGCGTTCGAGGAGCGGGAGCCGCGCATCGTCGTCGAGCTCGTGCCGTCGGAGCTGCTCGCCGGCACGGGCGCGCGCGGCGCGCTGAGCGAGCGCCTGTCCGCGCTGCGGGCGGAGCTCCGCGAGGCCGGCGGGCGGGTGATCCTGTTCATCGACGGCATGTCGGAGCTCTTCGGCAGCGGCGCGCTCGACGAGGCGATGGCCGAGCTCAAGCTCGCGCTCGCCCGCGGCGAGCTCACCCTGATCGGCACCGCCACGCCCGAGGAGTACCGGAAGAGCATCGAGGTCGACCCGGCGCTCGCGCGGCGCTTCACCGTCGTCGAGATCGACGAGCCCGAGGAGGACGAGGCGTTCCTGCTGCTCCAGAGCGTCGCCGTCGGGCTCGGCGCGCACCACGGGCTCGCCTTCACCGACGAGGCGCTCGCCTCGGCCGTCGCCTGGTCGGTGCGCTACCTGCCCGGGCGCGCGCTGCCCGACAAGGCGCTCTCGATCCTCGACCTCGCCGGCGCCCGCACGCGCCGGCGCGCGCGCCCGCCCGAGGGCGCCCGCGCCCAGCTCCGCGAGCCGGCGCGGCAGGTCGGGCCCGCCGAGGTCGCCGAGGTGGTCGCCGAGCTCGCCGACCTGCCGGTCGAGCGGCTGCTCGAGACCGATCGCGAGCGGATGCTCGCGCTGGAGACGCTGCTCGCCGACAAGGTCGTCGGCCACGGCGAGGCGCTCGCGCGCATCGCCCGGGTGCTGCGCCGGAACGCGGCCGGCCTGCGCGCGCGCCGGCCGATCGGATCGTTCCTCCTGCTCGGCCCGACCGGCGTGGGCAAGACCGAGACGGCGAAGGCGATCGCCGAGGCGCTGTTCCACTCGCCGGACGCCATGACGCGGCTCGACTTCTCCGAGTACGCCGAGTCGCACGCGGTCGCGCGCCTGGTCGGCGCGCCGCCCGGCTACGTCGGCCACGAGGCGGGCGGCCAGCTCACCGAGGCGGTGCGGCGGCGGCCGTACCAGGTGGTGCTGCTCGACGAGATCGAGAAGGCGCACCGCGACGTGCTCGAGGCGTTCCTGCAGGTCTTCGACGAGGGCCGCCTGACCGACGGCCGGGGCCGGCGCGTCGACTTCACGAACACCGTCCTCGTGATGACCTCGAACCTCGGCGCGGCCGAGGCCGGCGCGCTCCGGGCCGAGCGCGCCGTCGGCTTCGCGCGCGCCTCCGGGGCCGTGTCGCCCGAGCGCCTCGGCGAGGCGATGCTCTCCGCCGCCCGCGCCGCGCTCCCGCCCGAGCTCTACAACCGCATCGACGAGGTCCTCTGCTTCTCGCCGCTCACGCGGGCGGACGTCGCCGAGATCACGCGCCGCCTGCTGGGCGGCCTGGAGCGCGAGCTCGAGGCGCGCGGCGTGGAGCTCGAGGTCGAGCCGGCGGCGATCGACGCGCTGCTCGACGCCGGCGGGTTCGATCCCGAGCTCGGCGCCCGGCCGATGAAGCGCACGATCGCGCGGCTCATCGAGGCGCCGCTCGCCGAGCTCATCCTGCGCGGCCAGCTGGAGGAGGGGTCCGCGGCGCTCGTGGGCGTCGAGCAGGGCGAGGTCGTGGTGGACGCGATCGCGCGGGCCGGCGAGCGGCGCTACGCCGCGTGCTCGAGCTGATTCGAGCTGAAGCAGAGATCCGGCGGAGATCCGCGCGTCGAGGCGCCGCGCGGAGCACGCTCCGCGCGCGCGAAAGGGTCTCCTCCGGCCGATCGCTCGTGTAAGCTGCACCTCGATGAGCAGCGCGGGAGGCGGCCCTCACCGACCGGGCTCGCTGCGGGGGATCCCGGGACCCGGTGAGATCGTCGGGGGCAAGTACCGCATCGAGCACGTCATCGGCCAGGGAGGCATGGGGGTCGTCGTCGCGGCGCGCCACACCACCCTGAAGCGGCGCGTGGCGCTGAAGTTCCTGCTCCCCGAGGAGAACCGCGACGCGCAGGACGTGACGCGCTTCCTCCGCGAGGCGCAGGCGGCGGCCGCCATCACGAGCCAGCACGTCGCCCACGTCATCGACGTCGGCACGACCGAGGCGGGCGTGCCGTACTTCGTCATGGAGCTCCTCCGCGGGATCAACCTCGCCGAGCTCATCGAGCAGCGCGGGCCGCTCTCGATCGAGGACGCCGTGGGCTACGTCCTCGAGGTGTGCGAGGCGATCGCCGAGGCGCACGCGCTCGGGATCATCCACCGCGATCTGAAGCCGAGCAACATCTTCCTCGCCGAGCGGGAGGACGGCTCGAGCCAGATCAAGGTGATCGACTTCGGGATCTCGAAGACCCTGGACGCGGGCGCGCTCGGCGCGGACAGCAAGCTGACCGCGACGAGGATGGTCCTCGGCTCTCCGCCGTACATGTCGCCCGAGCACGTCCGCAGCGCGCGGAACGTCGACACCCGGACCGACATCTGGGCCATCGGCGTGATCCTCTACGAGATGCTCACGGCCAGGCGGCCGTTCGACGCCGAGGCGGCGTCCGCGATCTTCGCGAGCATCGTGGCCGATCCGCCCGCGCCGCCGCGCCGCCACCGCGCGGACATCCCGGACGAGCTGGAGCGCGTCATCCTGAGCTGCCTGGAGAAGCGCCCCTACCTGCGCCCTCAGACCGTCGCCGATCTCGCGCGGTCGCTCGCGCCCCTCGCGCCGGAGCGCGCCCGCGCGCCCCTGGAGCGGATCCTCTGCAGCGGCCCGGGCGTCCCGACCGCCCGGACGGCCCCCGCCGGAGCCCGCGAGCCCGTCAACGTCGAGGGCCCCACGCTCACGATGGAGCTCGCCGAGCGACGGGGCGCGGCGGCGGCCAAGGGCACCCCGCCCTCGGCGCCGCTTCTGGAGCCGCGGGCCGAGCCGGCGCGCGACGCGGCGGAGCCGGACCCGCCGCGGGGGGCCGCCGCGGGGGGCGCGCCGGCGCGGCGAGCCGCGACGACGGTGAGCACGGCGAAGCTCTGGGAGAGCGCGACGCCAGCGCGGCGCGCGCCCGAGGGCCGCGGCGTCGACGATGAGCGGGCGAGCGCGACGACGCGGAGCAGGCGCCCGTCCATGGGCGCGCGCCATGTCCTCCTCGGAGCCGCCGCCGTCGCGCTCGCGGGGCTCGGCGTCCTCGCGCTCCGGAGGTCGGGTGAGCGCGAGCCGAATCCGAGGAGCGAGCCGCACCACCGGGAGCAGCAGCGCCAGCTCGTCAGCGACGCGTGCAAGCAGAGCCGCGTACGCCTCCAGAGCGGCGCGGCGCTCGGCCCCCTGGAAGGCGTCGGCTGGGAGGTCGATCTCTGGCTCGCCCGCGGCGGCGGCGAGCCTGGCGCCGAGGCGCGCCCCTCGCCGGACGGCGCTGCCGAGGCGCCGTCGCGCGAGCCCGCCGGCGCTGCAGAGGCGCCGATGCGCGAGCGCGCCGGTGCTGCCCAGGCGCCGGCGCTCGGCGCGGACGCCCCGCCGCTCTCCGCCGCGTCCCTTGGCGACATCGCGGCCGGCCGGCGGCTCACGCCCGCGCTCGACGCGGCGCTGAGCCGCGTGACCGACGGGACCGTCACGGTCAAGGAGGGCGGCCCCCCGAGCTCCCGCGCCTTCAGCCACATCACCGTGACGCTCGGCGATGGCTATGGCCGCGCCTTCTTCGATGCGCAGGTCCGGCCCAGGTTCATCGCCGTCGCCGAGCGCCTCTACCAGGCCGCCGGCGCGGATCTCGGCGCGCTCTACGCCCGCTGCGCCGCGCTCGAGGTGCCGGACCTGGGCGTCTGGTTCCGCGGCCGCGACGCGAGCGGCGCCGCCGCCGCGCTGCTCTATCACATGGAGATGCGCGCCGAGCCGGGGCCGTCGGCGTTCGCCGCCCTCGCCCCGCTGCGGGTCCGCGCGCTCCGGACCAGGGTGAGCGGCGCCGGGCTCGACGACAAGGCGCTCCAGGAGCTCCTCGATCGGCTGGGCGCCGACGTCGCGCCGTCGCAGACGGGCACCGCCGTGACGTTCCCGGCCGAGGCGCCGCTCCGCGCGCGGATCGTCAGCCGCGAGCTCTCGGATGCGCTCACCGCCGCCGAGCGCCGCGCGCCCTGAGCTGCCGCGCCCGCGGCCCGCTCCGCCCGCTTCGAGGCCTCGCCCGGCGAGCCGGTACCCTCGGCCGGGCTCGTGTATCATGCCGCGCATGGGGGAGCCCACGCGCGCAGGGGAGGAGCGGGGACGCGCGTCCTTCGGGCAGGGCGCCGGGCTTCTGTCCAGGGTCGCGCTGCGCGTCGGCGTGCTCTTCGTCGCCTTCCCGCTCGTCGTCGCCGGGGCCGCGTACCATCAGGCGCGGCAGGAGGAGGCGGCCGCGCTGGCGCGGCACGGGGACGCCATCGCCGACCTCCTCAACTACAGCGCGCGGGCGCTCCTGGAGCAGGGGGCGCCGCACGCGATGCAGCGCGTGCTGGCGAACTGCGCGCTCGTCACCAGCGTGCGCCGGGTGCGCCTCACCGACCTCTCCGGCAAGATCCTCGCGAGCAGCTATCGCCCCGAGGTCGGGACGTCGAGCGCCTCTCCGCTGCTGCGCAGCTTCCTCGACGAGGGCGCCAGCCGGCCGATGGTCCAGCTCGTGGACGAGCGGAGCGAGCTGACGATCGTCCGGCCCATGTACCATAGCCCGGCGGGGGGCATCACCGCCCAGCACGTGGTCGGGGCCATCGAGCTCGTCATGCAGCGGCGGGACGTCGACGCGATCGCGACCGCCGCCGCGCTCCGGATGCTCGCGATCGCCGGCGCCGCGTCGCTCGGCCTGTTCGCGGCCGTGCTCCTCGTGCTGCGCGCCACGCTCGCGCGCCCCGCGAGCGCGCTGCTCGCCCCGGCGCGCTCGCGCGGCGGGGACCGCCTACGGCGCCTCGCCTGCCTCGCCCTGCTCGTGCTCCTCGCGGCGGCGTGCAGCGAGCCAGCGCCCGCGCCGCTCCGCGTGGGGCTGCTCGTCTGGGTGGGATACTCGCCGCTCTACATCGCGGCCGAGCACAAGATGAACGCGCCCGTCGAGGCGGAGATCATCACCTTCAGCACCGGCGTGGACATGGAGCGCGCGTTCATCGACGGGAAGCTCGACATCGTCGCATCGACCTTGTTCGGCGCCCTCCGGCTGGCAGACCAGGGGATCGACCTGCAGACGGTCATGGCGCTCGACACCTCGAACGGCGCCGACGGCATCGTCGCCCGCGACGGGATCGCGAGCATGCGCGACCTGAAGGGCAAGCGCGTGGCGGCCGACCTGGCCACCATCAGCCATCTCGTGCTGATCCGGGCGCTGGACAGGTCGGGGATGTCGACCTCCGACGTCGAGATCGTCAACCTCACGCTCGAGCAGACCACCGACGCGCTCCGGGCGGGGAACGTCGACGCCGCCGTCAGCTGGGAGCCCTTCCTTTCCCAGGCCGTCGCCGACGGGGCCAAGAAGATCTTCTCGAGCGCCGAGCTCCCGAACGAGATCACGGACGTGCTCCTCATGACCAGGGAGGCCGCCGCGCGGCGCGGACGGGACACCGTCGCATTTCTGCGCGGATGGGATCGAGCGCTCGAGTTCTGGCGGGCCCGGCCGTCGGAGGCGCTCGGCCTCATGGCGCGAGCCCAGGGGATGAAGGTCGATGAGTTCGAGAGCAGCATGACCGGCCTGAGCCTCCTCGACCTCGCGCGCAATCGGCAGCTCTTCGACCGATCCGCCGGGGGGCCGTCGCTCTGGGCCGCCTACGACGCGACAGCCCAGGCGATGAACAAGGCGAGGATGCTCGAGAACACCCCGGCTCCCGCGGAGGCGCGGCTGAACCCGGCGCTCGTCGCCGCCGCGCTCCAGAAGTGACGCCCCGCCGCCGCGCCCAGCGGCCCGCTCTCGGCGGCGAGCCGGGCGGCCCCGGACCGCGATCGCCGCCGGGCGCCATGGCATTCCGCGGCGCGCTCCCGCGGAAGCGAGGCGTTATGCCGCGCGCCCCAGCTGGAGCCCGAGGGCCCTCGGATCGAAGTACGCCTTGAACCGCTTGATGAGACCGGCCGGGTGCTCGATGACGCTCACGCCCTCGTACGAGAACACCGCTCCATGGGCCAGCGTTCCGTGGCTCTTCCATTCGAGGAGAGAGGCCCTGTCGGACTCGGCGATGCACCGGAACTCGGATCGCACCTCGCCGAAGGTGTGGCGGTAGCCGCGCCAGAACTCGCGGGCTCCCTCCGGGCCGTGGAGCGGCCTCGAGATCGTCGGGTTGCTGAGCTCGGCGTCGGGCGCGAACAGCCGCGCCATGGGCTCGACATCGCCGCTCTCTTCGAGTCGGCGCAGGGCTTCGATGAATGCGCTCGCCTTGGACATGATGCCTCCTGCAGCGCGGGCGCTTGCAAGGGACGGACCTCGGCCCGCTCGACGAGCGGCGGCGCTGCCTCGATCGCCCGCTACGGCGGCCCCGCCTCGATCGCCCGCCGGTACCGCTCCCGCCGGTGCGGCTCGCGCAGGATCTCGTAGGCCTCGTCGAGCACCTCGATGACCAGCCGCACGTCGTCGAGCAGGTCCACGGTCGCGGCGGTCAGCAGGGTCGACGGCTCGAACGCCTTCCGGAGCGCGAGGTACGCGCGGCGGATCTCGTAGTTCGTCGCGTCGCGCGCGATGCCCAGGATCGAGAAGTAGTCCCCGTCCTCCACCAGCGCGAGCCGCGCCCGGACGCGCTGCCGGATCGCCTCCTCGTCGAGCGGATCCTCGACCGGCGGGGGCGGCGCCTCGGTGATCGACGGCGGGATGAGGACGTCGAGCACCTCCAGGCAGACGAGCGCGTAGAGCACGCTGGCGTTCTCGGGCTCCGCCGCGTTCACGAGCTCGCCGACGCTCCGGCCGCGCGCGGTGCGCACGAGCTCCTCCTCCTCGCGCCGGAGCGCGCACTCGCCGAGCAGGTTGCGCCGGGCCCCGTCGTCGAGGCGCGCGCCGGGGCCGCCCAGGCGGCGCAGGGCGACCTCGGGGGCGATCACGCGGCGGATCGTCTCGACGAAGACCTCGGCGCCGGTCGCGCCGCCGAAGACGTTGGGCTCGGCCTTGAGGCGGCCCGGCGGCTCGGCCTCCAGATCGCACGTGCCGGCCTCGACGAGGACGACGTGGCCGATGACCCACTCGGCGTGCGCGCGCAGGACCGGCCAGAGGTCGTCCTGCCCGAGGTGGCCGTGCGCGATGAGCGCCGCGCCGGCGTGCCGGCCCGACGCGGGGAGCTTGCCCGCGAGCCGCGCGGCGACCTCGCGCTCGAGGTCGCCGCGCCCGACCAGGAACGCGAGCAGCGTCTCCTCCGGCACGCTCGAGCCGGCCGTGACGAGATCGCCCTCGTGCAGGACGATCCGCCGCGCGCCCTCCTCGGTCGTGATCGCGAGGGAGCCGGAGGCGCGGCTGCCCACCGCGCGGGCGAGCGCGCGCGGCGCGTCGCCCGGGCCGAGCACCGTGGTCGAGGAGGCGTCGCTCGAGATCGGCGCCTCCTCGACGAGCTGCGGCGGCGGCGCGTGGCCGAGCGCGCCCGTGCTGACCGTGGCGGGCCCGGAGGGCACGGGCGGCATCGGCGGCGAGGGCGCGGGCGGCATCGGCGGCGAGGGCGCCGGCCCGCGGAAGCCCGCGCCGGAGATCGCCACGGTGGGCGGCGCCGGCAGCGGCATGCGGCCGAGCGCGCCCGGCGTGCTCGGCGGGATCGGCGGCAGGAGGCCGCGCCCGAGCGTCCCCGCGCCGAGCGTGGCGGGCCCGCCCGGGGGCGTCGGCGCGCGCGCCCCCGCGGCGGAGCGGACCGGCGCGGGCGGCGGCGGCTCGGGCTCGGTCCCGGTCCCGCCGCCCGGCGGCAGCAGCGCGGTCCTCACCTCGACCGAGGGCGGCGACACGAAGGCGACGCCCGGCGGCGGCGGCGGCGGCGGGGGGGCGACCGGCGGAAAGCCGGGCGCGCGCGGGTCGCGGGCGCCGCGCGACCGGGTCGGCGGCGGCTCGGTGTAACGCTGGCGCACGCTCGGCTCGAGGCGCGCCGACGGGGCGCGCCAGTCGAGGTCCTCGCCGCGCGCGGCCGACGGCAGCGCGCGGTCCCACGCGGGCTCCTCGCGCGGCGCGGGCGAGGGCGAGCGCTCCCACGGGGACTCCGTGCGCGGCGGCGGCGACCCGAAGCCGTGGGGCCGGCCCGCCTCGCGCGGGGTCGGCGGCGCGGCGTCGCGCCCGCCGCTCCGGCGCGCCGGGGCGCCGTGATCGCGCTCTTCCCGCCCCGGCAGGTCGATCGAGAGCGCCGCGAGCTCGAGCCCGGCGCGCTTCGTCGCGAACGGCGCGTCGAGCGACGGATCGGCGTGGAGCTCGCCGTCGCGCTCGTCCTCGCCCGGCTCGGCGAGCTCGGCGAGGAAGTCGCCGGGCCCGGTGTGCTCGGCGCGCGTGGCCGGCGGGTGCAGCGCGGCCGCGGCGCCGTGCGGATCGGAGCTGGTCCTCGGCTGCGACGCCGCGCCGGCGCCGAGCGGCGCCTGGCCCGCGCTCGCGCCGGTGTGCTGCTCGTCGTCCTCCGGATCGAGCGGCTCGTCGAGCGCCGAGAGCAGCTCCGGCGACAGCATCAGGTCGACGTCCTCCTCGGCCGCCGGGATGCTCGACGGGTGCGCCTTCGCCGTGACCCGCTGCTCGGCGGCGACGAGGATCTCCTCGAGCTCCGGGCTGATCCGCGCCGGCAGGAGCCGCGGGCCGACCGCCTCGCCGTCCTCGGGCGGGGGCAGCACCGAGCCGACGTCGAGGGGGTCGAGATCGCTGGCGAAGTCCGGGTTCGACGGGACCTCGCTGTCCATCGGGCTCGAGTAGCCCGACGGCATGCGCGCCGCGGCGGCCTGATCCCCGCGGAAGCGCCCCGGCTCCGCGACCGCGCTCACGTGCGCGGCGAGCTCGGCGATGTCGACCGGCCGCTCGAACACCTGCCCGAACAGCTGCGGATCGAGCTCGGCGGAGCGGACCGGATCGCCCACGAGGAGCACGGACGCGGCGACGCCGCCCGCCCGGAGGTAGAGGCGCTCGAGCGCCTCGATCGCGCCGGGCTCGTCGATGTCGACGATCACGACGCGCGGCGCGTCGATCGCGAGGCGCGCCTCGAGCGCGTCGATCGGCGCCGCGATCACCTCGAAGCCCCGGGCCCGCAGCGCCGCGCCGATCGCCGCGCCTTCCGCCGAGGCGTCGGCCAGGAGGATGGCGCCCGCGCGCAGGCGCGCCTGCACGGCTTCGTGGTCGTCGCGGAGCTCGGACACGGCGGTCATCTCGTGGCGGCGGCCCAGCGGAGCAGCACCCAGGCCCCCGTATCGCCTGGACTCTCAACGGTCGCAGGCGGGCTGTCAAACGGGTTCGCGGCGCATCGGGTGTTCCCGCCGCGCAGCGGCGCTTCCGCCGCAGATCGCCGGCGCGCGGCCAGGCGCTCGCGGCGCGTGGGCGGGCGCTCGCGGCGCGTGGGCGGGCGCTCGCGGCGCGTGGGCGGGCGCTCGCGGCGCGTGGCGTGGACGCGGCCCCACCGAGCGCGGCGGGCGCCGCGCCGGCCCCGCGGCGCGCCCAGCGTGGTAGACCTCGCCACATGGTGCTCGGCGCTTCCCCGAACGAGATCGCCCTGACGGCCTTCCTGCTCATCGTGGTGCTGCTCGCCGCGAAGATCGGCCGCATCGGCGAGGCCATCGGCGCGCTGTTCGAGCGGAACGCGCCCGCGGCGGACGGAGACGCGCCCGAGGACGGCGCGGAGCGTGTGGAGCGAGCGGATCGTCAGGAAGAGCGCCAGGAACGCTGAGCGCGCCGCCGCGCCGGCGCCCCCGCCCGCGCTTGCGTTCTGTTTTTTTGAAATTCATAGTTTTTGATGGCTGTGAACGAGCCGGCTCCGCCGCGGCGCCCGCGGCCGCCGCGGCGCGCGGCGATCGCGGCGCGGATCCCGCGCGGGTACTCCCCGGCGCTCCACCTCGCGGCGCCCACGGCGCTCGGCGCGCTCGTGCTCGCGGCGGCGGTGTGGCTGCTCGACGACGTCGAGGCCGTCGAGCTCCTCGCGGTGCCGGCGACGCTGCTGCTCGCCTTCGCCTTCGAGTGGTGGGCGCACCGGTCGGTGCTGCACCGCCGGGCGCCGCTGCTCGGCGTGCTCTGCGAGCGGCACGAGCGCGAGCACCACCTCGCCTTCACCGCCGAGGACATGGCGCTGCGGAGCGCCCGCGAGCTCTGGCTGGTGCTGACGCCGCCCTACTCGGCGCTCCTGGTCCTCGCCCTGCTGCTGCCGCTCGCCGCGGGCGCGGCGCTCCTGCTCTCGCGGGACGCGGCGCTGCTCGGGCTCGCGACGGCGATGGCGTTCTTCGTCGGCTACGAGTGGCTGCACCTCGCGTATCACCTGCCGGCGGAGAGCCCGGTGTACCGCGTCCCGGGGCTCGCGCGGCTCCGCGAGCACCACCGGCGGCACCACGATCCGCGGCTCATGAAGCGCTGGAATTTCAACGTGACCGTGCCCGTGTTCGACATCGTCCACGGGACGCGCTGGTCGCCGCCGCCGCGCACCGGGGCGTAGGCGCGCGCGGGGCGTCCGCCGCGCCCGTGTGCTAACGGGTCGCGCGTGCAGACGCGGACCAGAGACGGCCTCGTGCTCCTGCTCGTCGGGGTCCTGCTCGGCGGCGGGCTCGCCTGGCTGCTCGGCCGGCGGCGGGAGAGCCCCCCCGCCGCGCCCCGCGCGCTCGACGCCGTGCCGGCGGGCGCGCTGCTCGTCGCGACCGTCGATCTGCCGGCGCTGCGCGCCTCGCCCGCGTTCGCCTCGTTCCTCCGCGAGGAGCGCGAGATCCCGGGGCTCGGCAAGGTGCGCGACGTGTGCGGCTTCGACCCGCTGGCCGGGCTCACCGAGGTCGCCATCGCCATCCCGGCGGCGGGCGAGGGCGGCGACTTCGGGCTCGTCGCGGCCGGCGCCGTCCAGGACCAGGCGCTGCTCGCGTGCGCCTCGAAGGTCATCGAGGCCCGCGGCGGCAAGCCCGTCGTCGCCGGGCTCGGCAGCTTCCGCGCGGTGCGGGACTCGAGCGCCGAGGGCCGCGGCGAGATCGCCGTGCGCCCCGGAGGGCCGATCCTGCTCGGCGGCGACGCGTACCTGCGCGCCATGGTCGACGCCGCCGAGGGGCGCGCGGCGAGGGTCGGCGCGAGCGGCGCGCACGACGACATCGCCCGCGCGGTCGGCGAGGGCGCGGCGCGCGTCACCGTGGTCCTCACGCCCGAGCAGCGCGCCGAGCTCGGGCGCGAGCTCGCGCCGAGCGGCGCCGGCCGGGCGCCCGCGGCGTCGATCGTCGCCGGCGGCGCCGCGGTCGCGCTCGGCCCCGAGATCGCCGTCCACGGCGCCGTCCTCTGCGACGCCGAGGCCCCCTGCGCCGAGCTCGGCGCGCAGCTGCGCGCCGCCCGCGACGCGCGCGCGGGCGACCTCGCGACGCGGCTCATCGGCCTCGGGGCCGTGCTCGAGCGCGTCGCGATCGCCGCCGACGGCAAGGCGCTCCACGCCCGCGTCGAGCTGTCGGCCGAGGAGGCGAGCGCCCTCGTCGAGCGGCTCGCCTCGCTGCGCGGCCTCCGCCAGCCGTCGCTCGCGCCCAGGGAGCCGCCCGCGCCGGCGGAGCCGCCCGCCCTCGGGGGCAGCGCCGCGCCGCGCGGGGACGCCGCGCCGCCACGCGGGCACGCCGCGCCACGCGGGGACGCCGGCGCGCCGCCGCCCGACGCGATCATCGCGCCCCGGCGGCGGCCCGGGCCGGACGACGCCGGCGCGCCGTGACGCCGGCAACGCGCGCAGAGATGCACCCAGGTTGCAGGACGGCGACCGCCGCGCCGCGCCGCGCTGCGGCGGGGCGGTTCCGTGGGCCGCCTGACGAGCGCGCCGCTTCCGTGGCGGCGCCGCGCGGCGCGGCCGAACGCGGGCCGCACGCGCTGTCCCGAACTCCTGTACGCTGATCGCTGCCTTCGGGCGGGATCGGCGCTCCGGCCCATCCCGCCGTCCAGCAGGTGGGTGGGGGCTTATCGCATGCAGCTGGTCGGGATCTCCGCCTCGGTGGTCGTCGGGACCCTCCTCGTGGTCGTCCTCTGGGCGCTCCGCCGGCGGCTCCTCGCCTGCGAGCGCGCCCTCGAGCGCAAGGAGCAGGAGCTCGCGGTCAGCCGCGCCGCGGAGCAGCGGCTCGGCGAGGAGCTCGTCGAGGCGCGGCGGGCCGAGGAGGAGGCGCGCAGGGCGCGGGCGGAGGCCGAGGCGGCGAGCCGGGCGAAGAGCGCGTTCCTCGCCAACATGAGCCACGAGCTCAGGACGCCGCTCAACTCGGTCCTCGGCTTCGCGCAGCTCATGGAGCGCGACCTCTCGCTCGGCCACCGCCACCGCGAGAACCTCATGGTCATCTGCAAGAGCGGCGAGCACCTGCTCGGCCTCGTGAACGACATCCTCGAGATGGCGAAGATCGAGGCCGGCCGGATGACGCTCGTCGACGCCGACTTCGACCTCCACGCCATGCTCTCGGGGCTTTCGGAGATGTTCTCGGTCGAGGCGCAGAAGCGGGGGCTCACGCTCGCGATCGAGCGGGCGCAGGACGTGCCGCAGCACGTCCACGGCGACGAGGGGAAGCTCCGGCAGGTGCTGATCAACCTGCTCGGCAACGCGCTCAAGTTCACGCCCCGGGGGTCGGTGACGCTGCGCGCCTGGGCGCGGCGCGGGACCGGCGCGCACGACGGCGCGGCGGCGGCGCGGGTGCGGGTGTCGTTCGAGGTGGTCGACACCGGCCGGGGCATGGCCAAGGAGGAGGTCGAGGAGCTCTTCGAGGCGTTCGGGCAGACCGCGACCGGGCGGAGGTCCGGCGAGGGCACCGGCCTCGGGCTGCACATCAGCCGGCGCATCGTGCGGATGATGGGGGGCGACATGCAGGTCGAGAGCCAGCCCGGCCGCGGGACGACGCTCCGCTTCGACGTGCGCCTCACGCTGGCCGACGCGGGCGACGCGATCCCGGGCGGCGCGGCGCGCGCGCGGCGGATCGTGGCGCTCGCGCCGGGGCAGCCGAGGTACCGCGTGCTCGTGGTCGACGACCGGTGGGACGTGCGCCACTGCCTGCTCAAGCTGCTCGACTCGGTGGGCGTCGAGGTGCGCAGCGCGACCAACGGCCTCGGCGCGGTGGCGCAGTGGGAGACGTGGTCGCCGCACCTCGTCCTGCTCGACCTCCGCATGCCGCTGCTCGACGGCTACGAGGCGGCGACCCGCATCAAGTCGAGCCCGCGCGGGCGGGAGACCGTCGTCGTCGCGATGACCGCCAGCGCGTTCGAGCAGAACCGGTCGCTCGCGGCGGAGGCCGGGTGCGACGATTTCCTGAGCAAGCCGTTCCGCGACGCCGAGATCTTCAACCTCCTGACGAAGCACCTCGGGGCCCGCTTCGAGCTCGAGGAGGGCCCCGCGGAGCGGCGGCCGGCGGGGCCGCCGGCGGTCGACCTCGCGCGGGCGGCGGCGGGGCTGCCCGCGTCGCTGCGCAAGGACCTCCGGCGGGCGGCGACGCGGCTCGACGCCAAGGCCGTGCAGGCGGCGATCGACCGGTTCCGGCCGGAGGACGCGGAGCTCGCGGGCGCGGTGGCCGAGCTCGCGCGGGGGTATCGCTTCGACAGCATCTTGGCGCTATCGAGCGCCGACGAGGAGGAGCCGTCATGACGGACACGGACGCAAAGCCGCTCGCTCGCGGGGCGGCCTCGGGCGCGCGGCCGGAGCGCCCCAGGGAGGAGCCCGCGAACATCCTGATCGTGGACGACATGCCGGCGAACCTGTCGCTCCTCACCTCGATGCTGACGGCGCAGGGGTACGAGGTGCGGGCGGCGATCAGCGGCGCGATGGCGCTGATGTCGGCGTCGGCGGTGCCGCCGGACCTCATCCTGCTCGACGTGAGCATGCCGCACATGGACGGCTACGAGGTGTGCCGGCGGCTCAAGGCGGACGCGCGGACGGCGGACATCCCCGTCATCTTCCTGAGCGCGATGACCGGCATCGGCGACAAGGTGATGGCGTTCGACGCGGGCGGCGTCGACTACGTGACGAAGCCGTTCGAGCTGCGCGAGGTGCTGGCGCGGGTGGGGACGCAGCTGCTCCTGCACCGGCAGCGCCGGGAGCTCGAGCGGCAGCGCAAGGAGCTCGAGGAGCGCTACGCGCAGGTCCGCCAGATGCACGCGGCGCTGCGCGGGTACCTCTCGGACCGGGCGTGGGAGAGCATCGAGGAGAGCGTGTCGTCGAACCGGCCGAGCGCGCCGGCGCGCGAGGTGCTGACGGTGCTGGTCAGCGACATCGAGGAGTTCGTGCGGCTCTCGGAGCAGGAGGACCCGGGGCCGCTGCTCGCGGATCTCAGCCTGTACATGGCGACGGTGGCGCAGGTCGTCTACGACCACGAGGGCGAGGTCGACAAGTACGTGGGCGACGGCATGCTCGCGTTCTTCCGGAGCGCACAGGACGCGCTCGCGGCGGCGCAGCGGATCCAGCGGAGCATCGCGGCCTTCAACGAACACCAGCGCTCGCGGGGCCGGCCCGCCTTCCCGACGCGGCTCGGGCTCGCGACAGGGCCGGTCCTGCTCGCGAGCATCGGGTCGAGCGGCAGGCGGGAGTTCACGATCATCGGCGATCGTGTGAACACCGCGTTTCGGATTCAGGCACAGGCGAAGGCCGGTGGCCTGCTGATGGATGAGGCGACGTTCGCCGCGGCCGGGAGCCCGACAGGGGCGATGCCCGCGCTCGTCCGGATCCGGGGCAAGCAGGGAGAGGAGAAGCTCTATGCGATGGCGCCGGAGGCGATCTTGGTGAACGTTAACATGGGGCGAACCGGCGGCGGGGCCGACGGCGCCTGAGGGCTCTCGCTCGCTGGGAGCCGCGCAAAGGCCGGTACTTCAAGGGATGTTTCGGGCGCTACAGCGCGTCACCGCGCCCGCGGCGCCACGCGGGATCGAGCCCGTGGATCGCGCGATCTACCAAAAGCGTTCGTTCTTGAACCACGCGACGCGCTCGTGCAATAGTCGCCGCGGAGGACAGAACCGACATGAAGCTTCGACATGGCATTATCTTGCTGGGCCTGCTCGTGACGTCTGGAGTGGGCGCAGGCGCGTGCTCGGATGACGATGGCGACGGGACGACGGCGACGACCTCGACCGGCAGCGGCACTGGCGGCGGCGCGACAGGCACGGGCGGCGGCACCGGCACGGGCGGCGGCGGCACCGGCAGCGCCACGACGGGCACCGGCGGCGCCGGCGCGGGCGGCGAGGGAGGCAGCGACTCGGCCTGTGCCGACGGGGCGCTGATCTGCGACGACTTCGAGTCGTACGAGGCCCAGGGCGCGCCCGGCGGCAAGTGGACGGTCTACACGGCGATGGATGGCTCAGCCGTCACGGTCGACACGGCCATGGCGTACAGCGGCACCAAGTCCGTCAAGGTGACCACGCCCGAGAGCTCGGGAGACAACAACTACAAGTCCGCGATGATCCAGTTCAAGGACGCGATGGCCCTTCCCGTCGACGGGAACGTCATCCATGGACGCATGATGTTCTTCCTCGAGTCCGCGCCTGACACGGACGTGCACTGGACCATCATCGACGGCGCGGGCACCGTTCCTGGGAAGGATTTCAATGGGATGCCCTACACGGCCGTGTACCGCTACGGCGGCCAGCATCCGAGCGCGAGCGGCAGCCAGCTCATGGCGAACTACGATACGCCCGGGCAGTGGACCGATCCCCCGACCGGGCCGGCGACGGACTGCTGGCACCACGCCGAGGGGAAGGTGGTCCCGGTGGGCAAGTGGACGTGCGTCGAGTTCACCTTCGACGGGCCGAACAACGAGATGCGCTTCTCGATGGACGGCACGGAGATCCCCGAGCTCACGATGTCCGGGACCGGCCAGGGCTGCGCCAACAACATTGAGAACTACGAGTGGACCGCGCCGGAGTTCGCCAGCATCGGCTTCGGCTGGGAGTCCTACCAGTCCGACGCGCCGCGCGCGATGTGGATCGATGACGTCGTGATCGGCACCGGGCCCATCGGCTGCCCGGCCGAGAAGTGAGCTCGAGCTCGCGCCGCTGAGCTCGCCGGAGGCGCGGAGGTGGACTCCGCGCCTCGTTCATTGCAGCGCCGGGGCTGGCGTCGGGCGGGCCCTGAGTCCTCGGGTCTACGCGGGGCCAGGGCGCCTGCGGCGGCGGACGATTGTTGGGCTCGCCGATTGATCGCTCGCCGGGTCCGGCCTACGAGACGGCGGAGGTCCAACGCCTCACGAACCTGGAGGTCTCCGCTGTGATGAAACCGGCCCATCGTCTCTCGCTGCTCGCCTCGTTCGTCCTGGTCGCTGCCGCTTGCGGCGGCTCGCCCGAGCCGGCCCCTGCGGTCCCCGACGTGCCCGCCCAGCCGCAGCCCGCGCCGGAGACGACCCCCGCGCCCGCGCCCGAGCCGGCGGCCCCCGAGGCCGCGGCCACCCCGGAGGGTGGCGGCGAGGCGGCTGCGCCCGCGCCGCCTGCGACCGTCGAGGTGCCCATCGAGGCGCGGAGCAAGTCGAAGCTGAAGGGCTCTGCGACGTTCACCGAGGTCGAGGGCGGCGTGAAGGTCGCCGTCCAGGTCTCGGGCGCGCCCAAGGGCAAGATCGCCGTGCACGTGCACGAGACCGGCGATTGCAGCGCGCCGGACGCGAAGAGCGCGGGCGCGCACTACAACCCCGAGAACCACCAGCACGGCCTGCCCGACGCGTCGGCGCGCCACCTCGGCGATCTCGGCAACATCGAGGTCAAGGCCGACGGGACCGGGACCCACGAGATCGTCGCCAAGGGCGCGAACCTCAAGCAGGGCGCGCCGAACTCCTTCCTCGGCCGCGCCATCATCGTCCACGAGAAGCAGGACGATGGCAGCCAGCCCGCCGGGAACGCGGGTGGTCGCATCGGTTGCGGCGTCATCGGGCAGAGCAAGTGAGCCGCCGCCACGGCGCGCTCAGGATGCGTTGAGCCCACCTCGCCCGCCGTCGAGACGCGAAGACGTCGCGAGGACTGCCGGTGTGTCGTTCCTCTCTGGCGGCTTGGTGCGTTAGAGCGGTTTTCGTTCGGGCTTCATGCAGTCCTCTTCCGTCTCGTCGCCCCTCTCCCGTCTGCCCTCTCCGTCGCCCCTCTCCCGTCTGCCCTCTTCCGTGCTCGTCCTCCGTGCGCGTGCGCGTGCGCGTGCGCGACTTCCCGGAGTCAGCGCGGACGCGCACGAGGGAGGTAAGACGGAAGACGGTTCCGGGCAATGGCCGCTCAAACGATGTGAGTACGGCGACGTGAGCACCGGCGCGCCTCTGTTCCACGAACGACGCTCCCATGACCTGCCGAGCATGGCATCGCACGCTGACGCACACGGCGCCTGTCTTGATCCCCTGTGCTCTCCGGCGGGCTCGGCAGGGACAGACAGGCCCGGAGCACGCGAGTTCGCAGCGGGGGGGGCGACACGGCCGCGACCGAACGGCTGTTCTCGTCCTGGCTCACAGGGGCGAGCTTGTTGTGGAGCGAGGCGCACCCATGCTACGCCTCGATCCGATGCGGACCGTGCACGGCACGGAGGGGGCATTCCAATGATGAAGGGTGAGGATGACCGAGAAGAGCTGACCCGTCTGCGTCAACGCGTCGCCGAGCTGGAGCGCGCGGAGAAAGCCTGGCGCGAGCGCGACCTCGTTCATCTGTCGCTCCTCGACATGCTCCCTCAAAGCATCTACCAGAGCGATCTGGACGGGCGGTGTGTCTTCGCGAACCGCGCGCTCCTCGCGTCGGTGGGGATGTCCATGGAGGAGCTTCGCGGAAAAACGCCGTTCGAACTCTACCCGCGCGAGCTGGCCGAGAAGTACAGGCAGGATGACGCCCATTTGTTGAAGACCGGTCAGGCCTTCGAGACGATCGAGGAGCACAGGGTGCCTGCGACCGGAGAGATGATCTACGTCAAGGTGATCAAGGCGCCGGTGCGCGACGTGCGCGGCGAGATCGTGGGGATCCAGGGTATCTTCTGGGACGTCACGTCGGAGCACATCGCACGACAGCTCTCGGACGAGAGAGAAGCGCATGCGGCGACCGTGCGAGAGCTCAGCACCCCGTTGATCCCGATCGCCGACAAGATCGTCGTCATGCCGCTCATCGGCACCATCGATAGCACCCGCGCGAGCCAGGTGCTCGACACGCTCCTCGACGGCGTCGTCGCGAGGCAGGCCTCCGTCGCGATCCTGGACATCACCGGCGTTCGCGACGTCGACTCGAGCGTGGCTGATACCCTCGTCCGCGCCGCTCGGGCGGTTGGCCTCGTCGGCGCGAAGGTCGTGCTCACGGGGATCAAGCCGTCGGTGGCGCAGACCCTCGTGGAGCTGGGCATCGATCTGGGATCGATCGTGACATCTGGCACGCTCCAGAGCGGCATTCGCTATGCATTGCAGCAGATGCACCCCGCGTCGGCCCCGTCGCCGGGGCCTTTGCCTTGAGCTCTCTCTCCGGACTCCTGGTGGGTGGAGCTCGTCCTCTCCTCTGCGTCATCGAGGAGGAGCGCTGACCGATATCCCTTGTTGCCGCGGGGACGACCCCGGAACCGGAAGGCTCCGGCTCGCGGGGAGCCCCGGCACCGCCGCGGTGCGCCCCGAAGGGTCGCGAGCCATGCGCCCGATCGGATCCCGGAGCGCCTCGCGCTGGAGGTCCGCCACAGGCCCGGATGGGGGTGGCAGGGGCGCCGAGGACGTCACGGCGGACGGGAGGGCCTGACCCGCAGCGTCGGCGCCGCGCGCCTCGTGCGCAGGGGCGACCGCGGGCGTCGCACCGGAAGCGCGAGGGCCCGGCGGCGGCTCGCCGGGCTGAGCGCCGCTCACGAGCAGCGCGGCGACGATCGCCGCCGCCAGCGCCGCCACGACCAGGCCCGCCCGGGAGGGCGAGCGCAACCGCCGCTCCCAGGTCGCCGAGGAGTCCCTGTCGCGCGCGCTCGCATCGAAGAGCGCCATCTCGACGGCCTCGTCGACGCGAGTCCCGGCCGGAACGGTGACCGCCTCGCGGGGCGCCACGGTACCGGCCGCCTGCGCGCACGACGCGGCCGGCACCGGGGCCACCTCGCCCCCCGCCGCCAGCGCCGCCTCGCCCCCCGCCGCCGGCGCCTCCTCGCCCCCCGCCGGCGCCTCCTCGCCCCCCGCCGCCAGCGCCGCCTCCGCCCGCGCGCGCGGCGTGCCCGGCAGGGTGGCGACCTCGCTCTGCTCCACCGGATCGACCTCTTCCCCAGGCGCCGACGGCGGCGGAGCCGGCGAACGCAACCCCTCCGCGCGCAGCGCGAACGCCGCGCCGCCCGGAGGCGGAACCGAGCCCGTGGCCGCGGAGATCGGGCCGCGCTCCCCCTCGCCCCCGCCGCCGTCCACGCCCGCGCGCGCGCCCGACGTCGAGTCGCGCAGGCCCCCGCGGAGGACGCGCTGGATGCGCTCGACGAGCGGCTCCGCCGCGGGCGGCGCGAACGGGCGGAGCGCCAGCGTGAGCTCCGCCAGATCGGGCCAGCGCCGATCGCGATCCCGCTCCAGGCACCGCATGATGATCGGATCGATCTCCGGCGTGAGCCCGCGGCGGACCTGCGACGGCAGCGGCGGCACGAACTTGCCGCCGAGCACCAGCGAGACCGTCTGCACCGAGCGGGCGTGCATCGGATACCGGCCCGTGAGCAGGACGTACAGCAGCGACCCCACCGCCCAGATGTCCGCGCGCGCGTCGACGTCGCGCTGCCCGCGCATCTGCTCGGGAGGCATGTAGTGCGGCGTCCCGAGCATCTGACCCGTGCTCGTCCGCATCTCGGAGACGCCCAGCGACGCCGCCTCCGACACCTTGGAGATCCCGAAGTCGAGCACCTTGATGCACGGCGCGTTCTCGCGGGTATGCGTCAAGAAGAGGTTGGCCGGCTTCACGTCGCGGTGCACGAGCCCCAGCGCGTGCGCCTCCGCGAGCGCGTCGCAGGCCTGGATCACGTAGAGCGTCGCCTCCTCGACCGGCAGCGGGCCCCGCTTCTTGCGGATGACCCGGAGATCGCGGCCGTCGAGGAACTCCATCACCATGAAGGGCAGCCCGCTCGGAAGCCGCCCGACGTCGTGCACCTTGACCGCATGCTCGCTCTTCAGGCGCGCCGCGATCCGCGCCTCCCGGAGGAAACGCTCGCACATCTCCGGATCGGCCGCGGTCGCCGGGAGCAGCAGCTTGATCGCCCGGAGCTCGCCGAGATCCATGTGGGTCGCGGCGATCACCGCGCCCATCGCGCCCTTGTCCAGCAGGCGATCCACGCGGTACTTGCCGGCGATCAGCGTCCCGATCTCCAGCCCTTGGATCTCTTCCAGGCCGCGCATGTCCGAAGCCTCCGACCGAGAGCGCCACGCCGCAACGCCCAGCATACCGCAGTCGATCCGCGGCGCGGCGACCGAGGAGCCGACGGCCTCAAATTCAGCGACGCCATAGAGCGACACCGCCGCCACGGAGCGCCGGGAGCGGCTCCGCCGCCGCGGAGCGCCGGCATTTCACTCCCGCGCCACCGCCGATTCGCCGCGCCGCCGCATTCGCCGCGCCGCCGTATTCGCCGCTCGTCGCAATGGCCCGCTCAGCCGCCCTTCCGCGCCCCGCTCGCGCTCTTGATCGCGAGCGTCCGCCGCGCGCCGCCCGACTCGACCGTGAGCTCGACCGCGGCGCCCTCCGGCAGGCTCGACAGCGAATAACGCAATGCATCAAAGTTGGCGAGCGGCCGGCCGTTGACGGCGACCACCACGTCGCCGACGCGGACGCCCGCGGCCTGGGCGGGGCTGCGCTCGTCCACGGCCACGACGACGGCGTCGCCGCTCGTCTTCAGCTCGCCTTCGAGCAGGGGGAAGACGGGCGCCGCGGTCATGCCGAACGCGCTCTCCGTGCGCCGGTAGCTCTGCACCGCCGCGTCGAAGCTCTCCTTGCGCATGCGGTAGCGCGCCACGGCCATCACGGCGCCGTCGCGCTCCTGGAAGCGCGCGTCGACGCGCTCGGGGGTGGCGAACGCGCCGACCTGCTTCAGGTAGCGGTTCGCCTCGGCCTCCGCCATGCCGGGCCGCCGCGCGCCGCCGCCGCGCGCCTCGAGGAAGGCGTGCGCCTGCGACCCCGCGAGCGCGGGCACGACGTTGCTCGCGAGCCGGGAGATCGCGTCGGCGCGCGCGACCGACAGCGCCGCCTCGCGGGTCTCGCCTGCGCCCTCGCCGACCACGAAGATCGCGTCGCCCTCGGCGGCGAACGGCTGCTGCATCCAGGCAGGCACCTCGTCGGCCGGCGGCGCGGGGCGCCACCTCGCGCTCGCCGCGGGCGCGGCGCCCGGGCCGGCGACGGGGCGCGGGCGGCCCCAGCCCAGGTACGCGTAGCCCACGCTGAGGACCAGCAGCGCCGCCGCCGCCCCGACCGCCGCGAACGCCCAGCGCGAATACTTCAGCGACGTCGAGAGCGACACGGCGCCGTGCGCGCTCCGCTACGACCACGATCCGAACGGCGGTACCCCGGCGCGCCCGACGCCGGCCCCCGCGACGCCGGCGCCCCGGAAGCCGGCGCCCGCGCCGCCGGCGCGGATGCCGGCGCCTTCGCCGCCTGCGCCCCCGCTGCCCCGGAAGCCAGCGCCCCCGCCGGCGCTCCCGACGCCCCCGCCGCCAGCGCCCCCGCCGCCGACGCCCCCGCCCCCGGCGCCCCCGCCGCCGACGCCGCCGGCGCCCCCGCTGCCGCCGGCGCCATCCCGGCGGAGCGCCTCGTCGCGGCCGGCCCGGGCGCGCCGGACGGCGCTCGCGCCGGCTCCAGCGCGGCGCCGAGCCGCTTCAGCACCGGCAGGAGCGCCGCGAACGAGAGCGGCGCGTTGCACCGCTTGCACGGCATGTACGGCTCCCGGTCCTCGAGCGCCGCCTGGGCCGCCTCCCGCACGTCGAGCAGCGTCTGCCGGGGCGCGCTGCACCGCTCGCAGGCGCCGTCGACGAGCGCCGAGACCACCGCCGCCCCGAGCGAGGGGCTCGCCGCGGCGAGGTGCTCCAGCAGCGCGACCGGACAGCCCTCGATCCGGATCGACGTCACCTCGTCGCCCAGCGCGCGCAGCGAGAGCGTGAGCGCCTGCGCCCCCTCGGGCGTCACCCCCGCCGCCGCCGTGAGATCGAGGACGAGATCCCCCTCGATCCCGTCGAGCGCGCGCTTCCACCGGACGTGCGCGTCGAGCCTCCCGCGCACGCGGATGCGCGTCCCGCGCTCGTCCACCGTCTTCTCGATCGCCTCGTGGGTCCCGGCGTCGAGCCGCGCGAGCTCGTCGAGCGCGGCCCGCACGTCCTCGGGCAGCTGGATCCCCGCGTGCGCGGCCGCGAACGCGAAGTAGCTCTCGGCGTCGTCGTCGAACACCGCCGCCCCGCCGCAGCGCGGGCAGGGGCTCGCGGGCGGATCGTGCGTCCTGACGAGGTGCGCGTCCCGGTCGCAGTCGAACAGCCGCTCGAACGTGGCGCCGCAGCGCTCGCACCGGTACGGGCCGTAGAACGACACGATGCGCCCGTCGCCGAAGAAGCGGCGGATCATGCTGACCTGGTTCACGATCGGCTCGGTGCAGCGGCCGACGTAGATCTCGGGCGCGCTCCGCGACACCTCGGCCAGCATCGCCATCCACTCGCGCACGCCGAACGACGTGACCCGCTGCACCCCGCCCAGGTCGAAGAGCACGCGGCCAGCGATGCCCCGCGCGACCGCGAGGCCGTGGAGCTCCTCGGTCATCCGCCCCGACATCGAGACGATGAGCAGGCCGCCCAGCCGGCGCTTGGTCACCGTGAGGGCCCGGGGCCCGTGCCCGTGCGCCTCCTCGGCCTCGGCCCCGGGACCGGCGTCCACGAGCGACGGGAGCCTCCTCGAGCGCGGCGGCGGCGGATCCGGGTCGTGCGCGGCCTCGAGCCGCGACGCTGATGAGAAGAGCGGCGCCGACACCTTGGTCGCGACCCCGCCGGGGCGCTCGGCGCTGAGCGCGCCCTGCGGCGCCCCGCCCACGGCGTCGAGATCGCCCGCGGACGAGTCGTCGCGCTGGGTCGACTCCTGCTTCTGGACGATGTGCGACAGGAGCTCCGCCTCCGAGGCGAGCGCGCCCCGCCACGCCTCGACCCGCTGGCCGAACAGCTCCGCCATGAACGACGACAGCGCGAGCGACGAGGTGGCGAGCCGCTCCTCCCGGGCGAACGCCTCGAGGTCGATCTGGAGCTCCCGCGCGGTCGCGTACCGCTTCTCCCGGTCCCGCTCCATGCACTTGAGCACGATCCGCTCGAGCTCCGGCGGGTAGTCGTCGCACACCTGGCTCGGCGGCATCACCGGATCCTCGACGATCGCCCGCATCAGCTCGAACTCGGTGGCGCCGCGCCGGAACAGCCGGCTGCCCGTCGACATCTCGTAGAGCAGGATGCCCACCGAGTAGATGTCGCTCCGGCGATCGAGCCTATCGCTCGTGCACTGCTCGGGCGACATGTACGGGACCTTGCCCTTGAGCGCGCCGTCGCGCGTCTCGTTGACGCGGTTCGCCGCCTTCGCGATCCCGAAGTCGAGGATCTTCACGGCCCCGTCGTACGTGACGAACACGTTGTGCGGGGACACGTCGCGGTGGACGATGTCGAGCGGCTTGCCGTCGAAGCCGACCTTCTCGTGCGCGTAGTGGAGCCCGGCCGAGACCGAGGCCGCGATGGTGATCGCGTGCTCGACCGGCATCCGCCGGTTCGCCGACCGGAGCGACTTCTTGATCGTCCTGAGGTCCTCGCCGTGGAGGTACTCCATGGCGATCACCGGCACGCCGTCGACCTCCTCGATGTCGTACATCTGGACCAGGTTGGGGTGGTCCAGGGTGGCGGCGATGCGCGCCTCGTCGAGGAACATCCGCACGAACTCGGGGCTGTCGGCGAGGTGCGGGAGGATCCGCTTGACGACGCAGATCTTCCTCACGCCCGAGATGCCCGCGACGGAGGCCACCCAGATCTCGGCCATCCCGCCCATGCCGATCTTCTTGAGCAGGCGGTACCTGCCGAGCGCGGTAAGGCGGCGCGACGCGGCGCTCAGGGGGCCCGCGGCGGGGCGCTCGGTCATGCGCTCGCCTCCGCGGTGCGGGCCGGCAGCGTCACTTCGGAGGGAGCGCGGCGGGCGATCGGGGTGCTCATCGAGGGCCTTCGGCGTGGGGCTTCGCGAAGCTGACGCTGCGGCGCTCACCGCGCGACTCGATCTGGAGGGCCATCGTACCACCGGGCGGAGTGCGCGCCCACGCGTCCGCCGCGGCCTTCCCGAAGGCCTCGACCGAGTGGACCGGGCGCTCGTCGACCGAGAGGACGACGTCCCCCGCGGCAATGCCCGGATCTGCGCCGCGCCGCGGGCGCTCCACCGCGACGACGACGAGCTCGCCGGAGGTGCGCGCGCTCGCCTCGAGCAGCGGGAAGAAGCGCGCGACGGTGAGCCCCTGGAACGTGGCCGTCTGGCGGTAGCTCGCCGCGGCCGCCTCGAAGCTCGGCCGCGTCAGCCGGTAGCGCGCGAAGGCGAGGACGCGGCCGCCCTCGCGACGCACCACGGCGTCGACGCGCTCGGGCGTCGCGAGCGACCCGACCTGGGCGAGGAACCGCCGGGCGACGCGCTCGACGACCTCAGCGCGCTGCTCCGGCCGGGCCTCGTCGACCTCGCGCGGGTGCGCGGCGAGCACGGGGGCCACGGGGGAGCTCGCGAGCTCGGCGGCGAGGCCGGACGCGAGGCGCTCGATCGCGCTGCTGCGCGCCTCGGCGAGCGCGTCCGCGTCGCTGGCCGCGGGGCCGCCGCGGCCGACGACGAAGACGCTGTCGCCCTCGACGACGAACGGCCGCTCCACCCACGCGGGCGGGAGATCGTCGATGGCAGACCAGCCCGCCCGCGCCCGGGCGCTGGCCGAGGGCGCCGGCGCGCGCGGGTCCGTCGCGGGCGCCGCCGGGGCCGTGGGCACCACCGAGACCGCGGGCGCCGGGGCGGGCGCCGGCGGCGCCTCGGCGGGGCGCGCGCCGCTGCGCCAGACCGCGAAGCCGGCGGCCACGATCGCCACCCCGGCGAGCAGCGCGACGAAGGCCGCGCTGGCGCCCGCGCGGGGCTGCGCCGCCGCGGGGACGGCCGGCCGCGGCGGCGAGGCGCTCGCCGGGGGCAGGGCGCCCGGCGGCGGCGAGGCGCCCGGCGGCGGCGGGGCGCTCGCCGGCGGCGGGGCCGAGGGGGGGCGCGTCGCGCGGGCACCGAGCAGCGACAGCAGCGCGCGGGCGCCGTCGTCGAAGGTGAGCGGCGTGTTGCAGCGCTTGCAGGCGACGCGCGGATCGTGGCCGCCGCGGAGCAGGACATCGTGCTTGTCGACCTCGACGAGCGCGGCGCGGACCGCGCCGCAGGACGCGCAGCGGCCCTCGACGACCGCGGAGGCGAGCCGCGCGAGCTCGGGCCACGAGGGGCTCGCCATGCGCTCGGCGAGCAGCCGGGGACAGCCCTCGATGCGGACCGCCTCGACGGCGCCGTCGAGCTTGCGGAGCGCCGACTCGAAGCGCGCCGCGCCGTCGGCGGTGACCCCGGGGGCGCTGCTCAGGTCGAAGACGACCTGCCCCTCGAGGCCGTCGATGATGCGGCTCCAGCGGAGCGAGGCGGTCAGCTTGCTCCCCACCTTGACCCGCGTGACGCGCCCCTCGACGGACTTCTCCACCGCGTCGCCGGCGGCCGGCTCGTCGCCCTTCTCGAGCTCGAGGAGGATCTCCCGCACCTCCGGCGGGATGGCGCCGGCGCCGTGCTGGGCGACGAACCCGAAGTAGGTCGCCGCGTCGTCGTCGAAGGCGCCGGCGCCGCGGCAGCGCGGGCACACCGCCTCGGGGGGCTTTCCCTCGGCGAGCGAGGCCGCGTCGTGGGCGCAGTCGACGAGCCGCTCGAACTGGGCGCCGCACGACTCGCAGCAGTAGGGCGCGTAGAACGAGACGACCTGCCCGTTCCCCGCGAACCTGCGGATCATGCTGAGCTGGTTGACGACCGGCTCGGAGCAGCGCGCGAGGTAGAGGGCGCGGAGGCGGGGCTGCGCCGCCTGGATCATCTGGAGCCACTCGCGCACGCCGAACGACGTGATCCGCTCGACGCCGGCGAGGTCGAGCAGGACCTTGCCGTCGAGCTCCCGGGCGAGCGCCGCCCCCTTGAACGACTCGGTCATGCGCCCGGCGAGCCGGACGACGAGGACGTCGCCGATCCTCTGCCGGTCGAACGCGAGGCCGTCGAGGCGGCCGGCGGCGCCGGCGGGCGGCACGATCCGCGCCGGCGCGGCGCGCGGCGACCAGGAGGAGGGCGACGGCCGGTCCACCGTGGTGGGCAGGCGCCCCGACGAGACCGGCTCCGAGCGCGCCCCGGCGAGCAGCGGCCCCGAACGCGGCCCGGCGAGCAGCGGCCCCGACGGCGGCCCCGGGATGCGCGGGCGCGCCGTCCGCTGGCCGTTCGGCGGCACGCGGACGGTCGGCCGCGCCTCGTCGCCGGTCGACCGCGCCTGCTCGACGAGCGGCCGCGCTTCCTCGACGAGCGGCCGCGCCGCCCGGCCGAGCGGCCGCGCCTCCTCGCCGCCGTCGCGCGCCGCGCGCAGCGTCCCCGGCGCGGCGCCGTGGCTCCGCGGCACCGGGGTGAGGGCCTCGGAGAGGACGGTGAGGGTCATGGTCTGGTTGTGCAGGTCCGGGGTGAGGGCCTCGGAGAGGACGGTGAGGGTCATGGTCTGGTTGTGCAGGTCGCAGTGGCCGGCGGCGTAGGGCGAGATCTCCCCGTACGAGTAGAACCCCGTCACCTGCGTGCCCCGCGGCAGCACGTCCAGCACCGCCTCGACCTCCTCCTCCGTCCGGTCGCCAAGCACGATCCGCCGCCCCACGCAGCTGATCGCGATCGCAAGCGCCCCCTCGCCCGCCGCCGCCGCCTCGCTCGCCGCCCGCGCCGCGTCCTCCGCGCCCCCGACCAGCCGCTCGAAGTCCGCCTTCATCAGCTGCACGAGGTGGCCCTCCGGCACGTCCCCCGCGAACGTCATCGACTGCCGCTCGTGGTCCACCGCCAGCACCGTGCGGACCAAGAACTTCTCGTCCCGCGCCGTCGCGCGCAGCGCCAGCGGGAACAGCAGCGCCGACGCAGGCAGCTCCGCCGCCTTGTCCCCGAGGTACTCCTTGTACAGCGACAGCGCCGGCTTGCCGTCGACCTCGTACAGCACGTTCCCCGCCGAGCGCGTCACCACCCGCTCCGGCCCGAACTTGTCCCACCCGCCCTTGGACCCGTGCTGGATCACCACGTGCTCGCCGTACAGCCCCACCGCCGCCACGAGCCCGCTGCGCACCGTGTCCCCGACGCACACCCACGTCCGCTGAAACCGCGTCCCGTCCCCCGATAGCCCCCCCGTCACCACCACCGACTCGGGCAGCACCGCGTTCAGCCCCGCCACCAGCTGGCTGCCGTTCACCCCGAGCCCCTCCGACAGCACGAGCACCCCGCGCAGCCCCGGCCGGTCCAGCTTACGCGCCAGCGCCTGCCCCGCCGCGAACGACTCCGACGCGCTCGCCACCTCCACCTGCGCCGCCGACAGCGTCGTGCGCTCGAACCGCGCCACCGCCACCGACAGCGTCCCGTCCCGCACCGCCGTGCCCGCGATCTCCCCCGCGCTCGAGCACCCCACCATGTGCGACCGCGGGTACGCACGCCGCAGCTCGCGGATCGCCCCCGGATCGTCGAGGAACTCGGGCGCACCGAACACCAGCACCAGCGTCCGGTCGCTGTCGAGCACGGGCAGCACCCGCACCGACCACCTCTGGGTGTCGCGATCGTAGTGGAACGTCTCGAGGATCATGGGGCTCGTCGCCCCCAGGCTACAGCACGCGGGCCACGACGAGCGTCATGTCGTCGTCGAGGGATCGCTCGCCGCGGAACCTCGAGACCGCCGCGACGATCGCGTCCCGCGCCTCCTCGGGCGCGTACGTGGCGACGCTCTGGAACAGCGCGCGCAGCCGCTTCTCGGTGAACTGCTCGCTCGACGCGTTCTCGCACTCGGTCACGCCGTCGGTGAACCAGAGGAGGGCGTCGCCGCCCTCCAGGTGCACGGTGCTGGACGCGTACTCGGCCGAGCTCGCCGCCCCGAGCGGCGAGCCCTGCGCGGCGAGCTGGCGGACGGTGTTGTTCCTCACGAGGTACGGGAACGGGTGGCCGGCGTTCGCGAGGGTCAGCGTGCGCGCCTCCGGATCGAAGATGCACGCCGCGCAGGTCATCAGGTACTTCTGCTTCCCCGCCTCGAAGATCGAGCAGTTCATCAGCCGGAGCAGCTGCGCGGCGCTGAGCTCCTCCCGCACGAACGTGCGCGCGACGTCGCACGCGGCCTTCGCCGCCCCGGTGATGATCGCCGAGGAGATGCCGTGCCCGGTCACGTCGCCGATGACCGTGAGCAGCTTGCCGTCCGGCAGGTCGTGGAAGGTCCACCAGTCCCCGCCGCACTCCGCCGCGGGCTGGAAGTGGCTGGCGAGCCGCAGCGAGCGCCGCTCGATCACGTCGTCGCTCGGCACGAGCATCTGCTGGACGGCGCGCGCGACCTCGAGCTGCTTCTTCAGCGACGCCCGCTCGGCGGTGTCGTGGAGCAGCTGCACCAGCCGGTCGCCGAGCGCGACGAGCTGGACGCGGACCTCGTGGATCGCCTCGTCCGCGTCGCTCGCCGGGGGCGCGCCGGGGGCGTCGCCGCCCGGCGCCGCGCCGCTCAGGGAGAGGAGATCGCTCAGCTTGGCCGCGAAGCGCCGCTTGGCCATCGAGATGGTCGAGTCGACGTCGAGCGGCCGCGCCGGCTCGACCTGCGAGCTCGCGGCGTCGTGGAAGATGGTCAGCGCGTCGCCGATCGCGACGACGACGCTGCGGAGGCGGTCCCGCTCCGCCTGCAGCTTGCGGTGGAGCGCGCCCATCTCGTTCGTGGAGAGGTCGAGCGAGCGGGTGAGCAGGCTCCGGTCGTCGGCGACGTGGCGGTAGTGCTCGCTGATGCGCGCGACGACCTTCTGCCAGGTCTCCCGGTCGGGCGGCTCGCTCAGGTCCTCCAGGCCGAGGCGCCGGAGCTGCCGCGCGAGGAGCGGATCGATCTCAGCCATGGCGTCCGCCTCGGCGGGGCTCTCCTGGGCGCGCGGCGGGCCGGCGCGCTACCACCCGGTCGGCTCCAGCGTCTCCACCGCCGGGGTGGTGGAGCGCTCGAAGAAGTGGATGGACGCCGGCAGGGAGCGGAACTCGCGCGGGTTCACGTCGAGGTCCCAGAACGACGTGACCAGGGTCGAGGCGGTGGGCGAGACGTCGATGACCAGCACCGCGCCGGCCGCGTAGATCTTGAGCATGCCGAGGCCGGCGCCGCCGCGCGAGGTGTCGAGCACGGCGGCGCGCGCCGCGTCCGCGCCGCGGGCGCTCAGGCCGCGCGTGATGCCCTCGAAGACGTGGTGGCGCCTCAGGCCGCCGAACGGATCGTGGGCCTGGAGCGCGATGTGGGCGCCGTCGGTGCCGAGCCGCAGCGTGGGGATCTCGTTCTCCTCGAGCACGATGTCGGACCGCCGGTCGTGCGTGTAGCGCGGGCGGCCGCGGCCATCGACGGGCGCGTCGTACATCGCGTTCATGAGCAGCTCGTGGGCGAGCGCGGCGAGCCGCTCGGCGACGCGCGCGGGGGCGCCGGCGCGCTCGGCCCAGTGCGCCACCTCGCCGACGGTGCGGTCGCGGTCCTCGCTCGTGCGGGGGCGCCATTTCACGATGGTGGCGCCCCAGGAGAGCAGGTCGGCGAGGCGGGGCGGGAGCGCGAGCGGCTTGAGGATGCGGCGGACGGCGAGCGAGATCTCCCACGGCCGGGGCATGGACGCGAAGCTCGGCCAGCCGACGATGCTGGAGAGCCGCGGCTCCTTGAGGGCGGCGCGGAGGACCGCGTCGGTGCTGCCGGAGGTCCACACGACGAGGTGCATGCTCGGGTAGCGCTCGGCCGCCCACTCGAGCGCGAGGTCGAGGTCGGCGGCGTCGCAGCCGAGCAGCAGGGGCCGCTCGGACAGCCGCGCGCGCAGCTCGTCCGGATCGCCGGCGACGGGCACGTCCTGCATGCCGGCCGCGGCCGACATGACGCGCGCGATCCGCTGGCCGACGACCCGGTTCCGCTCGAGCACGGCGATGGTCGCTTTCGGGGCTGAATCGCTCAAGGGGGGCACCGCGGGTCGTCCCCGGAAGGCAGAAGTCGCTGCCCGGGGGGTGAGCGCGGCCATTACACCACGGTTCGCGGTCCGGGGGGCGGCCGCGGAGGTCATTTCGAGCTCATCAGGTGCGATGGGCGCGGAGCAGGTGGCTCGTCGCGAGCCGCTGGCGGAGCTCGCCCGACCCGGCGTAGCGACCGAGCACGCGCTCCCGTGCGCCATGCCGAGAGCACGACCACCTCGGGCGCCGCCTTCGCCCGCTCGGCATCGGTGACGACCGACCGATCTGCTGGAACATGAAGATATGTCGCAACGATGAACGGCCTACACGCGAGAATACGGAGATAGCCATGCGCCACGGTTGCGCTGAGTGAGCCGGCCGCTGACGTCTGCCGGCGGACCGGAGGGGCTCGCGCGGCATCCTGGCAGCCAAGCCCACCCGAAAGGTCGCCCGGCTCGGCGGTCCGGTGAATCACGCGTCTCTCCGAGGGAACGAGCCGGATCGGTGCCAGATGGCCGAGGATGGGGTATGCTCAAGCGCATGGCGACGGAGCTGCTCGCAAGAATCACTCAGGACGCTGCCGTGATGGGAGGCCGCCCGTGCATCCGGGGGATGAGGGTCACGGTGGGCACCATCGTAGGACTGCTGGCAGCCGGACATTCGATTGAGAAGGTGCTCGAACTCTACCCGTATCTTGAGAAGGAGGATGTGCTGGCGGCACTCTCGTATGCAGCCTGGCGCACGGAGGAGGTCGAGCTTCCGCTGAAGGCGTCATGAAGCTGCTGGTGGACATGAACCTGTCGCCGACCTGGGTGTCATTCCTCGCTGACGCTGGGTTCGAGTCTGTCCACTGGTCTGAAGTAGGTGACCCTCGATCGCCGGATCGAGAGCTGATGGCGTGGGCGCGCGAGCGCGGCTATGTCGTCTTTACACACGATCTCGACTTCAGCATCCTCATTGCCACCACGGGCGCTAACGGCCCCAGCGTCCTGCAAGTCCGAACGCTGGATCTACTCCCGAGCGCCATCGGCGCCGATGTTGTCGGCCTCCTACGCCAGTATGCCGAGGAGCTCGACCGCGGTGCGATCGTTTCGCTCGATGGGGCATCCTCACGGGTCAGGATTCTTCCAGTTCGACGACGGCGGGAAGGACCCGGCTAACATATCGGTGCTGTCGACCGCTCTGGGCGCGGCGGCAGACCGCGCCCAGAGCTGCGCCTGCGGGGCGCGAAGCAGAGCTCGACGTGCAGCCCCCGCGGCCCGCCGCCGAGCCGCAAGACGCGGTGGTCTCGCCCGGCCCTCGTAACGCCGTCAACACGCCGGAATCCGTCGCAGACGGCTTCCAGCCACCCACGGGCCCCCGAGGAAGAACGTTGTGTGCGAGGCGCACGGCGCGCCATCGCCCACGGCGTCGTCGCGAGCTCCGGATCTCGGCAACTCCGCGGTCGCCATGAACAGGAATCAGCCGCCATGAACAGGAATGCTCGCCCACGAGCGCGATGGGTTCTCGGGCGCTCGACGCCTGCCGACGCCGGCGATCTTCGCGTGAGCCGCTCACCCGATGAGACCATCATGAAATCTCTTACTTGCCCAGCAACGCAGGCACACATCACCCTTGGATTCCCAGCATGACGCGAGGAGTTCGAAGAGGGCTTGCCATGATGACACATCTCACCACGATATTCGTGCTCGTCGGAGCGGCGATTCCGCTCGGCGTGGCCGCGCTCTCCTGCAGCTCGGCCGACCGCAGCGAAGGGACCGAGCACATCGCCTCCGCCGAGGACGATCTGCCCCGCGGCGCGCGGTTCAGCGACTTCGACGCGCTCACGGAGCGAAACACGGACCAGCTGCTCCGGCGGGGCCGGGAGATCTTTCGATTCGACACCTTCGGCGACGAGCAGTTCTGGGGCGGCAAGCTCCGGTTGCACGAGAGCATCGCCAACGTGACGCCGGCGCAGGCGCTGGCGCTCGGGCTCAAGGTCGACGCGGACGCGCTCCCGCCGGGGCTGCGGGGCCAGATCGAGCGCGGCCAGGTGGACCTCCGCGACCCCGCCGTCACGCGGACCCTCTTGCGGCTCGGCGCGATCCTCGGAGTGACGGGCTTCTTCGACCGCCGCGGCGAGCTCACCTCGATCGGCCTCCAGTGCGCCTTCTGCCACTCCACGGTCAACGACTCCGTGGCGCCGGGCATCGGCGCGCGCCTCGACGGCTGGGCGAACCGCGATCTGAACGTCGGCGCCATCGTCGCTTCGGCCCCGACGTTGCGGCCGCTCGTCGACCTGCTGCCGAGGGTGCCCGCGGGCATCACCGAGGAGGGCGTGAGGAGGGTCCTCCTCAGCTGGGGGCCGGGCAAGTACGACGCCGAGCTGCTCCTCGATGGCAAGGCGTTCCGGCCTGACGGGAAGTCCGGGGCGACCATGCTCCCCAACGCCTTCGACATGGGTGGAATCAACGAGCACACCTGGACCGGCAACTGGGGCTCGGTCCCCTACTGGAACGCGTACGTCGCCGTGACCCAGATGCATGGAAGGGGGAACTTCTTCGATCCACGGCTCAGCGACCCCGAGAAGTACCCGAACGCGGCGGCCACCGGGATCTGGAACGTGATCGTCAAACCCGAGGACGATCTCGTCACGTCGAAGCTCCCCGCGCTGCACTTCTACCAGCTCGCGCTCCCGGCGCCGAGGCCGGTGCCCGGCGTCGACTTCCACGAGGAGGCCGCCGAGCGCGGCAAGTGGCTGTTCGTCGGCAAGGCGAAGTGCACGGGCTGCCACAACAAGCCGCTCTGGACCGACGCCGGCTGGAACCTGCACACGCCCGCGGAGATGGGGATCGACGATTTCCAGGCGAGCCGAGCGCCCGGCGACTCGTACAAGACGATGAACCTGGCGGCGCTCTTCGTCCGGGAGCGAGGGCTGTTCATGAAGCGGGAGAACAAGGGTCGCTTCTACCACGATGGCCGCTTCGCGACGCTGCTGGACGTCGTGCGGAGCTACGACGAGCGATTCGCGCTCGGGCTCGATCCCAACGAGAAGCGCGAGCTCGTGGAATACCTGAAGTCGCTCTGATCGGCCCGGCGAGGGAGCGCTACTTGCACGATCCGGTCTCGATGGAGTGCGGGCGCACCGAGGTGTTCTGGATGCTGTTCGGGTCGGTCACCGCGACCTCGCGGCCCCAGCCGGTGAGCCCCGCGAACGTCCCGTCGGTCGTCATGTCGAACGGCCCGTCGTCCTTGCAGTCGTTGTTCTTCACGGCGCCCCACGACCAGGCGAGCCACCCCACCTCGAGCTCGACGCTCTCGGCGAGGAGCGTCTTGTAATCGAACGGGTGCTGGCCGCACTCGTACACGGCGTGATGCGCGAACTCCCCGACCATCAGAGGCAGGTCCAGCGCCACGGACTCGTTCAGCTCCTTCGTGATCGTGGCCCCGCTCCCGTCCGTCCACCACATGTGCACGCTGAGCATGATGTTCGAATCGTGCGCGACGAGGGCTGGGCCGACGGCCTGGAGCTGATCGATGTTCTGCCCGTACTTGGAGGCGTCGATGATGAGCGGCACCGTGATGCCGGCCTCGCGCATCCTCGTGATGGCCTGCTTGTAGCCCGCCTCCCACGCCGCGTTGTCCACCTGGTCCCCGACCTCGTTGCCGATGTTGACGAGCAGGTCCTGCTCGTGCTTCTTGATCACGGCGACGGTGTCCGGTTCCGTCCAGTAGTCGACGAGGCTCGGCAGGCCATCCCATTTGCCCGTGGCGTCGTGCAGCTCGACGATGGGGATGAGCTTCTGCGCGAGCGCGTTCGTGATGGCCGTATCGAGGCCCGCCGCGGTGTTTTCGGTATTCCACACGATCCGCACCGTGTTGGCGCCCGTCTTCGCGATCTCCTGGAACTCCGGCAGGCCGTCGGGCCCCGACGGCAGCCACACGACCATCTCGTTGATGCCCCGGAGCAGCACCTTCTCGCCGCAGCGGTCGTAGAGGAAGCGGCCGCGCACCGAGAACCCGGTCGACGGCTCGCCCCCTCCCCCGCCCCCCGTGCCCGACGTGGCGCCGCTGCTCGTCGAGGCGCCGCTGCTCGTCGAGGCGCCGTCGCTCGTCGAGGCGCCGCTGCTCGTCGTCGCGCCGCCGCCGCCGGACGTGGCGGCCCCCCCGCCCGAGCCCGTCGCGCCCCCGCCCGAGCCCGTCGCGTCCTGCCCGGAGCCCTGCGGGTCGCCCGAGCCGTCTCCGCACCCCACGGAGAGGCCGAGCGCCACGAGGGCGGCTCCGGCCCAACCAGCCATCGACCGATGATTCACGTACGTCATGTCATCCCTTCCTCTCTCCTGACTGCACCTTTCGACCCGGCGGGCCTACCGACGCCCAGCGGGCGGCGCCCATCGCGTCATCTCGGCCGGAGCTCGGTGAGGACGAGCAGGTATTCCGGCGGGTTGTTCGGCGTCAGCTTGGCGTACGGGTTCTCCTTGGTCGGGAACCCGGTGAAGCGCTTCGTGTTGTATTCACCCCAGGACGGGTTCTTGAAGAGCGGGATCACCGGCGCGGCCTGCACGAAGATCGTCTGCAGCTCGTCGAGGATGCGCTTCTGCTCGGCCGGGTCGATCGCGGACTCGAACTCACGGAACAGCGGGTCGGCCTCCTTCGCGCCGAAGCGATGCCAGTTGCGGGCGGAGACCTCGCCCACCGGCTTCACCAGCTCCGCGCTCATGAGATCGCGGTAGAAGTTGTAGGGCGTGGGCTCCACGGTGGTCCAGCCCATCGACATGTCGAACGTGCCCTTCTGGAGCGCCTCGAAGAACGCGCTGAAGTCGTACGTCTTGAGGGTGGCGTCGATGCCCAGCTGCTTCAGGTTCTGCGCGATGATCTGGACCGCGCGGACCCAGTCGGACCAGCCGGTGACGACGTTGATCTCGAAGCGCATCGGCTTGCCGTCCTTCGCCCGGATCCCGTCGGCGCCCTTCGCGTAGCCGGCCTCGTCGAGGAGCCGGTTCGCCCTCTCCACGTCGAGCTTCACCCAGTCGCCCGCCGCCACCGCCTTCTCGTTGCGGAAGCGGTCGTAGGAGTCGTCGAGGCCGGTCGCGTCCGCGGGCTGCGTGTAGTCGTTCGCCGCGATCTTGACGATCTGCGCCCGGTCGATGCCCATGCTGATCGCCTTGCGCACGCGCACGTCGTCGAACGGCTTCTTCGTCGTGTTCGGATACAGCGTGGCCGTGCCGCCGACGAGCGGGAACCAGTAATGATGGTTCGCCGGATCCTTGGCGACGAAGACCTTGTCGATGTCGGGGACGAAGGCGCCCGCCCAGTCGATCTCGCCGTTCGTGAGCGCGAGGCTGATCGGGTCGTTGCCGGGGTAGGCCGGGAAGCGCAGCCCGTCGACCGCCGGCTTGCCCGCCTGCCAGTAGTTCGGGTTCTTGCCGAGCTCGTAGACCTGGTTCTGGAAGACCTTCACCTCGGTGAACGGCCCTGTCGCCACCGGGTTCTCGTTCGCGAACGTGACCGGGTCGGCGACGTCCTTCCACGTGTGCTCCGGCACGATCGGCTGGTGCCCGATGTAGCTGAGCCCCGGCACGTAGGGCCGCTTCAGCGTGAACTCGACCGTCGCGCCGTCCTTCGCCGCCACGGCGTCGATGAACTTCCACACCCCCGAGAGATCGAGCGCCGGGTGCTTCTTCAGGAGCTCGAACGTGAACGCCACGTCCTTCGCGGAGAACGGCTGTCCATCCGACCACGCTACCTTGGGGCGGATCGTGAACGTGAGCCTCTTGTTCCCGTCGCTCCACGCGTAGCTCGTCGCGAGCCACGGCGTGTACTCGCTCTTCATCGTGTTGTAGATGAGCATCGGCTCGTAGATGCCGGCGACGGTCGGGAACCGCACGTTCCCCTCGGCGAGCAGCGGGTTGAAGTTCCGCACCCAGGAAGCCTGCTGTTCTCGCGAGATCGTGACCATCGCGGCGCCCTTGGCCGCGGGCTTCGACGCGGGCGCCGCCGACCCCTCCGGGGCGCCGCGAGCCGCCCCGGCGCCTCCCTTGTCCTTGGAAGAGCAGCCCGCGGCGGCGCCGGCGGACAGCATCAGCGCCGACAGGAAGAAGATGCGACGCGGCATCAGTCCAGTCTTCATGACAAGCCTCTCCGCGCGGGTGACCCCGGGCTCCCCGCGACGATTCGTTTCCGTGACAGCGCGCGGCGCCGTAACGCGGCACACAAGAAAGGAAGTGGGATCGTACGAGATCCCCGGAGCCGTGCTCGACGTCGCAGGGATCGCTGTACCGGTTAAGTGGGTGGATGTCAACGGACAGGGCTGGCCGTCGTCGCGCGCTCCGCCGCCGCCGTCCGGCGCGGGGCGCCTGGAGCTGGAAGCCGGGCGAGCCGGTCGCGGGCGCGGGGCGGACCAGGACCAGGCTCAGCCGCGTGCTCGTCGCGCCGCGGCCCGCGGCGGAGCTCCGTCTCCGCCGGGAGCACGCCGTCGCCGGGCCGACCGTCGCCGGGATCGGCGGCGGTGCCGGGCCTCACCGTGAGGCGCGGCGAGCTCCGCGTGCGGGTGCAGCGGCCGGTCTGGCGCAGCGCTCTCCGCGACGTCGCTCATGTCGCTCGGTGGCCGCAGCTGCACTCACCGCTGCCATCAGGATAGAACATGGCGCTGCAGCGCGGGCATGGCTCGGGGTCCCCCACGGGCCGGTAGGGCTCCCAGCCCATGCGCAGGTGGTGGACGGCCGCGGCCTCTTCGTAGGTGGCCGCTTCGATCTTCCACAACAAGATCTCCACATCCGGCATGGGTGTGCCGTCCGCGAAGCGTGGCGGATCCTCACCACGGACGAGCGCCACCTCGCTCCGCTCCGGGTTTGACCATACCGTCCAAGTGCTCATGAGCCTGCCGGCGACCGCTTCTTCCGCGGGTGGGTGCGCTGCGCACATTCGATCGTGCCGCGCCGCCCGCGCATCGTGACGAGGTAGCGTATCTGGCGCCTCCCCCGCCGTGTCAAGGAGACCGAGGCAGGAGCGTGTACCGGCGCTTTGCCGAGGGCGCGAGCGCGCGGCGGACGCACACCGGCGCCGCGGGGATCACGCCCGCGAGACGCCATGGCGACGAGATGCACAGGATGCATGATAGATATGCATCATTCGATTTGGAAAATGTATTTACAATGATCCAGATGTCCGTCGAGTCTACGCTGGGCGCCGCGTGCCCGCGGGCGAGCCGGCTCGCCGCGATGGGCCAATCACGCCATGCGCGCGCGCCCTCTCCACCCCGCGCGCGCGGCCCAGCATCTCCGAGAAAGGCAGTATGTTGGACAACAGCATTTCGTCGACGCACGCCACGCCTCGTCGCGCTCGGGGCGCCGCCCGTCACGGCCACGCTCTGGCCCTCTTGCTCCTCGGCGCCCTCGGCCCCGCCGTCGGGTGCTCCGATGACGAGCTCGCGCTCGAGAACGAGCTCGCGCTCGAGACCCCGGTCGAGACCGCCGCTCAGGAGCTCACGAGCATCCCCACGATCCCGGACGAAGCTCTCCAGAAGACCCTGGCGCCCCTCCGCGCCCTCGAGGTCCCTGGCAGGGTCTACATGAGATCCGTCGAGGAGACGTTCGCCGGCTCGGGGACCTTCTCGCAGGTCGTCCACGTCTATCAACCCGACGCGAACGGAGAGACGATCCGGTTCGAGCTCGCCGCGAAGACGAGCACGGGACAGGTGGACACGAGCCATGGGTTCCAGTCCGTCAAGGTCACCTCGCGCCCGGGCGAGTCGGACGAGATCCAGCAAACGCAGCCGAACAGCAGCGGCCAGCGCGTGTACGACGTCCCCGGCTCACGCCAGGGCTGGTATCGCTTCGAGCTCACCTACGTCGCCCCGAACGCGGGCCGCACCCTGAGCTTCAGGGCCTACGACGCCTCCGGGAACTCCTTGAAGATCGTGTGGGTCGACCCCCCGAGCGCCGCCGCGCAGGTCCGCGCCAAGGTCGCGGTCGACGCCTCGGCGTCCCCGGTGTTCCTCAAGGGAGGCGCCTACCGGAACACCGATCCCAGCCAGTTCGCCTATGCCGACAACGTGAAGGTGAACGGCAACCTGCTCTACCGCCGCGGGTTCGATCAGGGCCAGTACAACTTCCCGCTCGGGCAGCTGAACGCGGCGGAGCATACGCTCGAGTTCTCGCTGGCCGCCAGCGCCTACAACCCTGCCAAGTTCTGGTTCGGCGTCAGCGAGAAGAGCTTCGCGCGGGCGGCCGCCAAGGCGAGCTGGGACCGCGTCCAGTTCCTCTACCAGGGCGCGATGCGCACGGGCGACTACGACGCCTGGAGCGAGGGCGTCGCCTTCGCGCAGGGCGCCACGGTCGCGAACGGGGTCCGCCCGCCGCCCGTCCGCCGCGGCACGACGTTCTCGGTGGCCGTCGAGGACTCGAGCCTGAACGGGACCCAGAACGCGACGGTGCGGATCATCTCGGACGCCACGGGCGCCGAGGTGTCCTGGGCCAAGTCCCTGCCGGCCGAGGGCGACTACCGGGGCGGGATCTTCGCGAACGGCGCGTTCTCCAGCCGGAACCGCGAGCACTGGCGGATCACCGTCCCGAGCGACGCGCCCGTCGGGCGCTACTACGCGCGCGCCTTCGCCCCCTGGGGCGCCCGCATCGGGCAGGACGTCGTGTTCTACGTGATCCACAACCCCTACCCGCTCGTCGCCAGCGGCGCCATCTCCAAGGCCGAGCTCGAGACGTACGGCTACGACGAGGACGAGGACGGCGTCGACCTGAACGGCGGGTACGGCAGCGATCAAGACAACATCCGCGACCACTTCACGGTGCTCTACGAGTGGTCGCCGCCGTACGACGTGCAGAGGAAGCTCACCGGGGCGTTCCGCCGGACGACGGACGAGTCGAAGTTCTCGTTCCTGGATCACGCGGTGGCCGCGGCGCAGGGGACCACGAGCGAGATCGAGACCATGCGCCGGCTGTATCGCCTCGTCACGCAGCGTTACCGGTACAGCCAGCCGACCAACCAGGGCGACGTGTCGAACATCTTCCTGAGCGACGGGCTGGATCCCGCCGAATCGCTCCAGTACGCGAAGCCGAACTCGCAGCTCAGCTGGGAGGACGGGATCGGCGGCGTCCAGTGCTACGACTACGCGCCGGTCCTGGCGTCCATCGCCCGCAGCGCGGGTGTCCTCTCCCGGGTCGTCTCCAGCGACGGCAACCTCGGCGGCTGGGGCAATCATTTCTTCACGGAGGCGTACATCCCGAGCGTGCCCCATCACGGCGGCAAGACGCAGAACAGCAGCTCGGCCCCGAACAGCGACACCGTTCCGTGGTACGCCTTCGACGCCACCAACCCGGATGCGTCCGGCAGCGTCCCGTATCAATACCTGTGGGAGCGCTACTCGGAGGCGATCGCGCCGCAGGCGCAGTACGGCAAGGCGGTGTTCGTGCTCTCGGGATACAAGCCCCGTGGCACGACGACGAACACCGTCACCTGGGATCCGCTGGGCCCCACGGACGACATCGGCGCGGACGACGTCCTCTCCCTGCAGGCCGCGTACGAGTCCGGGCCCGACTTCTGGCTGACGCAGAGCGGCGTCACGGGCATCCTCGGGCGGGGCGAGAAGGACGTCTATCGCATCAGCAAGGCGACCACCGGGGCAAGGGCGGTCTCCGTCAGCACGGTGCCGGGCGGAGGGAACACCCTGCAGCCGGTGCTCTGCGTGGGGCCTTACGTCGATCCCAACGGCCCGCCCGCCGAGAGCGAGCCCGGGATGCCGCCCAGGTGGAACGTGTCCGTGCCGGTGCGCTGCGCGGATCGGGCGACGACCTACCCGCTTCCCGAGGGGGAGTCGTACGTGGTCGTCTTCCACGACCACGGTCAGCCGGATGACGCGTATCCCGACTCGGAGGACAGGCTGAAGCTGGGAGATTCGGTCCAGTACGTGCTGGACCTCCAGTACTGAACGGGCCGAGCCCCTCCCGCCGTGGCCGAGCGCCCTGGCGGGAGGGTCCCCTCCGGACCGAAAAGCTCGACCGAGCGGGCCGCGCTGGCGGCCGCATTCGCTTCACGCCGGCGTCCGCGCGGCGCCGGGCTCATCCGCGCCAGCTTGACAGAATCCCCCCGAGGCCCCAGACAGATCGTCCCAGATGACGATGACGAAGACCACCCTGCCCGTCGTGCTCTTGACAGCCCTCGCCGTCGCGACCGCCGGCTGCGACAGCGCCGGCAACGGCGGGCCGTCCAAGGATCGGTGGGCGACCACCGAGAACACCACCGTCGACCTCGACCTCGACAAGGTCAACGAGGCCTACAAGGCGGCCGAGGGGCCCGAGGACTTCGAGCGGCGCGTCAACGAGCTCTACCAGGGGAGCGAGGTCATCAGCGTCGCCGTGAAGGACGTGGACGCCAAGACGCAGGTCGTCACCGGCTTCTTCGACAAGAACGGCGACGGCGGCGTGCAGGACCCCGAGAAGGTGTTCACGATCCGCCGGGACGTCTCGGGCGAAGGCGCCGCGCAGATGCAGACGTCCGGGTTCGGCCCGTACGCCTACTACAGCTCGCCGGTGATGAGCCTGGCGTCGGGCATGCTCCTCGGCGCCATGGTGTCGTCGGCGCTGCGCCCGAATTACGTGCCGGTGTACACGCAGCCGTACACCACGCCGCCGGGCCGCGCCCCCGATCTGCGATCCCAGCGCGACGCGTACCGCGCCTCGAACCCGTCCGCGGTCGACCACAGCAAGTCGTCGCAGACGGGCCGGCGCTACAACAACACCGGCAGCAGCCGCTTCGGCAGCGGCAAGTCCGGCGCAGGCTCGCGCTTCGGCGTCCGCCGCAGCGAGCGCGGCCGCAGGCCCGAGCGCCTCGTCGCGTAGCAGCGGCCGCTCGTCCGCCGTCTGCCCGCCCGCCGCGATGCAGCCCCTGCGCAGCATCTCCGAGCTCCCGTTCCGCTGCCGTCCTGCGCTGGAGCTGCTGAACCTCGAGCAGCACCGCGACGCGCCGGACGTGGAGTCCACGCAGTTCGGCTGGTGCCGGGTCGAGGCGCTCTGGCTGGATGGCCGCGCGGATCGGGAGCCGCTCCGGGTGACCGACGCGCTCGTCGTGGCGGTCCACGCCGCGGAGGATCCGGAGGAGCTGGCCGACGACGTGGAGCTGGAGTTCTTCGTCGAGGAGGTCGCCAAGGACTACTCGGTGACCGTGCTCCTGTCGGCGTTCCTCGAGCGCTGGCTGCCCGCGGCGTACTCCGGCGAGCGCGCCATCGTGCTCGCCATGTGCAACCCCCACGCCGCGCGCATCCGGCGGCCGGAGGCGGCGGGGCGCGTCCCCGTGTATTACGCCCACGGCGACGTCGACGCGTGGCTCGACACCGACGCAGACGGGCGCCGGCACATCCGCCTCGAGGCGGAGGCCTGGCGCATGGCGGAGTGAGATCATGTTCGAAGGACGCAGACAGCCGATCGTGTCACGCGAGCAGAAGCTGGTCTATGCCGGCATCTACGTGCTGAAGAAGATGGACCTGAAGCCCGCCGACGGAGGCATGGAGTTCCCCATCGTGCTGCCGCCCGAGCTGAGCCCGCTGGAGGACGTCCTGCAGGAGCTCGTCAACGCGGACCTCGTCGAGGTGAATCGCCGCAAGGCGCGGTTCGAGGTCACCAAGAAGGGGCTGGCGTACCTCGGCGAGATCATCGACGAGGCGGAGGCGCTCGTCGACGAGTTCGACGACGAGTCGCTCGAGGACGCGGTGGCCGAGCTGCGCCGGCGGAACGTGGACGTGCTGCGGGCCCGGTTTCTGTGGGGCTGGTACGACGGCGAGCTGGACGATCTGGTGCTGTTCCAGCAGCGCCGGGGGGCGACGCCGGTGGAGCCGTGGTGGGCGGACTACCTGATGAGCGACGCGTTTTACGAGGCGCTGAAGAGCGATTACGAGTGAGCGAGAGGGCGGCCGTCCGGGCCGGCGCCGCTAAGTGATTGGGCGCGTCGCTGCGGCTCTGCGCGGATCGCCGTCAGCGCCGCGGGTCGCGCCGGATCGTCGGCCTCAGAAGACGTAGACGCTCTTGGGGACGAACGGCAGCGGGCTCAGGCCGCTCTCCCCAAAGACGGGGTACGGGTAGCCGATACAGTCCTCGTTCGTGAAGATCGCGGCGGCGGCGCCGTTGGTGTTGTAGGCAGAGTGTGCCCTTCCCTCCCAGCCGTGCTCCGGGAGGTTGACGCACGTGCCCACCTGCGGGTTCAGCGCGCGGACGTTGAAGATCTCCCCGCCGTAGCCCTCCTCCTCGAAGAGGCAGAGGACGCCGTCGAACGGGCAGGGAACGGGGTCCGCCGAGGCCACCTCGGGAACCAGCAGGCCGGCCCCCGCGAGGACGCCGACGCCCACCAGGGCGCGCAAGCCCAGGGAGCGGGGCGGCGTGAAACGGCGGAGGTTCTGAACGAGATCGAGTAAGCGCATGTGGTTTCCTCCTCCTGCCCACCCATGGGCAGGGACTGCGGAGGCACCAAGCACCGGAGGCGATTCACGCATTCCCGGGTTCGACGATTGTTAACAGATTTTAACATGAGCAACACGCGGGCTCGCATGTCCCTGAAAATCTTCCATGTTGGAGGACGGATTGGGCGGACGGCTCGTAGATGCGCGATGGCACGTGGAGCGGGCGCAGCCGTGCGGGCCGCCGTCGTTGGCCGGTGTGGAGACTGCGGCGTTTCCGAGACGTCAGTGAGGGGCGAGCTGGAGATTGATGACTTCCACCCGCTGGCAGCGGGTGGCTCCGGCGACATCGAGAACCTCGTCCACGCTTGTACCGCGTGCGACCGGTTCACTGTCCGGTCGTTCATCGGGTCCAGATCGCCGCCAGATCGAGCTCCACCGCATCGAACGGCTCGGCCCTCACCTTCGCGTCCTCTTCGTAAGTCTCGAGCAGCACCCACCGCCCGCCCTCGATTCGGTACACCTCGAGCATCTGCAGCAAGGGGCTGAGCAGCCAGACGTGCCCCACGCCTTCGCGCCGGTAGATCCGCATCTTCTTGCTCCGGTCGACGCGCTCGGTACGCGGCGAGATCACCTCGCAGACCCAGTCCGGAGCGACGTCGTAGTGCGCCGGCGTGTCCGCGTCCCCGAGGGCGTCCGGCATGCGCTCCCGCTTCCAGCCTGCGAGGTCCGGTACCACCTTGTCGGGCCGCGGCCCGAGGTGGAGTTCCGGCACATTCAGGAGCACCCAGCCGCCAGGCCCGCCATCGCCGAGGTCGAAGGCGCTGCCGAGCTTCATCGTGAGGCGCGATGCGCTCCGCGTGTGGGGGCGGCCGGGCCGCGGAAAGGTGAAGAGCTCCCCGTCGAGGATCTCTGCCACTTGCTCGGGCGGCACCGCCTCGAAGGCGGCCTCGACCTCCGGTGCGTTGCGGGCGGGATCCAGGTTGCGCGGCCGCCCGCCGGTGCTCATGGCCGACCCTACCACGACGGCGCGGTTAGGGCCGGGACGAGCGCCCGTTCCGGCGCCGTCCGAGGTCGGGCGCCTGGCTCACGATGCCAGGGCCCTGGTGAGGCGGGGACGCCGGCGCGCAGGCGGTCGCCGGAGGCGGCACGTGGGTGCGGGTCGACCGAGGCACGCCTCTGCGACGGACCGCCGACTTTCTCGGGAGCTGCGCGGATGGCATCCTGCCGGGCATGACCGTCGAGCGGATCGTCGCCGCCATCCGTGCCCTCCCTGTCCCCGATCGGCTTCGCGTGATCGAGCTCGTCGCGCACGAGGCTGCGAGCGACGTCCCTGCTACAGATCAGCCGGCTCGCCGCGAGGGCGTCACCTTGACCGAGCGGCACGGTCTCCTGCTCGTCGATGCCGACGCCACCCTGCCGGCCGATGTGTTCGACCATCGCCTCGATCGCGACGCACGAGCGGACGGGATCCTGGGAGGCTCGTGAAGATCGCCTTCGATACGAGCGTGCTCGTCGCCGTGTGTTCGACGTCCGCCCTGTGGATCCGTCCGTGTACGACGAGGCGATGCAGCGGTGCACCGATCGCCAGCTCTCTTCCGGCGTCCTGTTCGATGCCCTGCACCTCGTGGCTGCCGAGCATGCCGGCGCGAATGCGCTCGTGACGTTCAATGGACCGGATTTTCTCCGGTTGGCTGCTCCGACCTCGCCGTGCATCGTGATCCCTCCGGATCCACCCGAGGTCACGCTTTGACTTCTGACAGGGCTTCGACCGGCGCCGCTGCGCCCGCGAGGGCCTACTCGTGGACGGCGCGTAGCGGCCGCTGGGCGTGACGATGACGTGGGCCTTGAGCGGGACGTGCAGTTCCGCGGAGAGGCGGCGCAGCTCATGGTCCGGCACCCGGAGCCCCCGCCCGATTCGCCCATCGCCCGCGCGGGACGGTTGCCGAGGGGCGGAGGGCGGGTCGAGGGCGGCGTAGTCGCCGCCGCACCCCCGGCGCGGGCACCCTTAACGCGCCTGAGCACTCCGGCAGCCTCGGCCGCGGGATGGGCCGAGCATCACGGCCGTGACCGGGAGCGCTCACCCTCGCGATGGCCGTCACCCAGTCGGCGCAATCGAGCAGCAACCATCGTGAGCGTTAACAGCCTTCACCGAGCTTCGGCCGTGGAAGCCGGACGGTCAACCGCTGTAACGCTCCCGATGAGCCGACCGCAGCGCCCCCGAGGTTCACGCAGCGGCCCGCTCGATGAGGCCGGCGGCCACGGCCGCTCCATCCACCGCGACGGCGCCCGCGATCGCGCCCGCGCGAGCAGCGACCCCCTCATCGAGCGCGTCCCCCAGCGCCACCCGGAGCGACTCCGCGCTCAGCGCCCCACGGTCCACCGACGTCCCGATCCCGAGCGCCCGCACGCGCGACGCCCAATACGGCTGATCCGAGAACATCGGCACGATCACCTGCGGCACCCCCGCGCGCGCCGCGGTCGTGGTTGTCCCCGCCCCGCCGTGGTGCACCACCGCGGCGACCCTCGGGAACAGCGCCTGCTGGTTGACGTCGCCGATCGCGATGCAGTCGGCCGCGGCGTCGACCAGACCGAGCTCGGCCCACCCCTGCGACAGCACGACGCGGCGCCCCGCAGCCCGCACCGCCTCGATGACGATCCGGCCGGTCTGCGGGTCCACAGGCATGCTGCCGAAGCCGACGTAAACGGGCGGCTCGCCCGCGGCGAGGAACGCTTCCAGCTCGGGGACGAGCGGCGCCTTGTCCTCAAGGAGCCAGGCTCCCGTCTGCGCGACCTCCAGGCCGGGCGTCGCCGGCAGCGGCCCGAGGACCGGGTCCGCCGCGAGCCACGGAGCCTTGCCCAGGATGTGGCCGAACGCATCGCTCAGCGGACTCAGCCCCAGCCGCTCCCGATGGTCGTTGAGCCGCTCGAGGACCCGCTCGTTCCAGCTCCGCGCTTCGCCCTGCCAGCCTCGGAGGTTGGACTCCGGATCGCCACCAGGCACCCCGCCGGGCGCATGATCCGGCGACGGCAGGGCCACCGGCGCGTACAGGGCGACCGCGGACGGGATGCCCAGCCGTTCCGCGATGGACCGCGCGGCGTACTGGTGCGCTCCGCCGGCCACGATCGCGTCGCATCCCTCGGCGGCCGCCGCGGTCGCGTCGAACTGGTCCTTCACGAGGTGCGCGACGAGCGCGCGGACCTGCTCCGGCGTCGGTATCGCGGCCGGCGCGCCGGCGGCCCCGCTCGGCGCACGCATCGCGATGCCGATCGGGCTCGCCGTGAAGCCCATGCCGGCCACCCAGTCGATGAAGTTCGGCGGAATGCACAGCCGCACGTCATGCCCCCGACGCCGCATCTCGACGGCCAGAGCCACCACGGGTTGCACGTCACCGCGCGTCCCAACTCCCGTCAGCAGTACCCGCATCGTCTCTCTCCCTTTCACCACGCGCGCCGCGTGGATGACGGAGGACGAAATGGCACCGCCGATGCGATTTTTCATCGTATTATCGCCCGAGCTCCGGTATACATGCTGAAGCGGGAGGCGGGGAAAGACGCCCGCGACGCGGATCATCCGTTCAGGCCGAAACGGCCGGTGGATCGCGTACGAACCAGCGCGCTCCCCCTCGTGGGCGCGCTCTCGTGGGCTTCATGCACGGCGAGAGCGTCGAGGACCGTGGTAGGTTCTTCGAGTGGGCATTGATTTCACTGCATTGCTCGACCACTCGCTCTCCTGGGACGAGCTCTATCGCCTTCCGGAGCTGCTGGATGCGCGGTTCGGCTGTCCTGCAGCAGCGCTCGATGCCTACCTCGACCTGGATGACGCGCCTCGTCCGTGGCGCTGGGACCGAGACCCACGTTACAGCAACGTCGCCGAGGAGCTGTTCGAGGAAGGGCACCTTTCGCTGTCGGGTCCTTTCGGCTTCTCCGCGACTGTCTTCCGGACGGGCCTCGAGCTCACGCATCCCGCCCGGTGGTGGGCATTCGTGTTCGAACCCCACGTCCGCGAGGGTCTTCGCGAGGCTGCCCGCGCCATGGCGACGATCCTTCGGAGCACGACGATCATCTACGCTCCAGACAGCTCCCATCCGACATCTGGGGGCTCCGACCTCTTGTTCGACGGCGGCTCCTTTGGAGACGTGCTGCGCTGGTTCGCCGAGCGGATTGGCCCTCCAGCGTTGGGTCCACAGGAGCTGGCTGGCGCGGAGGAAGAGACGAGCGAGCTGGGGTACCTCGTCGAGCGCGTGTCCGGCTAGCGCTTCCTGCGGGACGCCGAGACGCCCGACACGGCCCTCGTCAGCCGCTCCGCGAGGTCGCCCTTCGGCTCCACCCGCACGTGCTCCAGCCCCAGCCACCCGGCCATCGTCCGCAGCTCGCCCGCCAGCCGCTCCGGCGTCTCCGCGCCCGCCCCGGGCTCGGCGTGGCTCGCCTGCACGAGCAGCACGCCCGCCTTGCGATCGGCCTTCAGGTCCACCCGCGCGGTGATCGCGTCGCCCTCGAGGAACGGCAGCACGTAGTAGCCGTGGGTCCGCTTCGCCGCGGGGGTGTAGATCTCGAGCCGCACCCGCACGCCGAACATCCGCTCGGTGCGCTCGCGAAACCAGATCAGGTTGTCGAAGGGCGAGAGCAGGGCGCAGACCTCGATCCGCCTCGGCCGCCGGGCGGCGGGATCGAGGAACGCCGGCTCCCGCCAGCCCTTCACGCCCACGGGGAGCAGCTCGCCGGCTTCGACGAGCTCGGCGACCCGCGCCTTCGCCTCGGCGACCCCCATGCGGAAATAGTCCCGCAGGTCCCGCTCGGTCGCCACGCCCATGGCCCGGGCGGCGATGCGGATCAGCGCGCGCTGAGCGTCGTCGCGCGCGGGCGTCGGCGCCTCGACCACCGCCCTCGGCAGCACCTTCTCCGGCAGGCCGTACACCCTCTCGAAGGTCCCCCGCCGCGTGGCGGTCGTCAGCTCGCCGCTCCAGAACAGGCACTCCGCCGCCCGCTTGGCGTCGCTCCAGCCCCACCAGCCGCCCGCCCCCTTCGCGCCGACCTCGAGCTCGGAGGCGGCCAGCGGCCCGCGCTCGCGGATCTGCGCGAGCGCCCGGTCCACCACCGGCCGGTGCTCGCGCAGGAAGCGCGCCACGCCCTTCCAGACGCCCACCCCATCGCGCGCGTCGGCCATCCGCCAGCGCAGCAGCGGCTGGGCGGCGAGCGGCAGCAGCGAGGCCTCGTGCGCCCAGTACTCGAACAGCGGCCGCCTCCTCGCCCAGGCGAGCTCCTCCAGCATCGGCCGCGGATAGGCCCCCAGCCGCGAGAAGGCCGGCAGGTAATGGGTGCGCGAGACCACGTTGACGCTGTCGATCTGCACGACGCCCAGCCGCTCGATCAGCCGGGTCAGATGTTGCTTCGTCGCCGCCGGCCCGGGCCGCTCCGCCCGGAAGCCCTGCGCCACCAGCGCGATGCGCCGTGCCTCCGCCGCCGACAGGGTGTCCTTCATCCGCGCCTTCCGTCCGTTCGGGCCCGCACCATAGAGCCTGAGCAAAGAAAACACAATGTTGCGGCGTGCACGATGGCCGCCTTCTGGTATCAGCGGGATGGTGGCAAGTTGGGTCAAAGGACGTCGGCGGCGCGCGAGGCGGAGCCGCGTGGCGTCTCGCGAACAGCTCGAGATGCCACGAAAGGTGCGACCGACGGAGCGCCGGTGCCGGCCCCGCCTCCGCCGCAGCGCACCGCCGAGCCGCTGGGCGGATCAACGACATCGAGAGGTTTCCAGCATGGGGATGTTTGACTGGTATACGCCGGCGCCGCAGCTCGCTTGCCCCAGGTGTGGGACTGCGCTCGACGGCTGGCAGGGAAAGGACGGTCCCTGCGGCCTGTTCGAATGGGTGCAGGGGATGCCTTCACCACCACGGCAACACGTGGACGAGGAGTGTGCCATTGCGGCTCGCGACCGGGAGCGCTTCCGGCTGCCCGCGCATTTCGAGATCTATACCGAGTGCGAGCGCTGCCGCGCCTGGGTCGAAGCCGACGGCTCGTGTGACGGCGACGTGTGGACCCGCATCGAGCTCGTCGAGCGCCCCGGCTGAGGTCGGAGCAGGCACGCCACGGGCGCTCGAACGGCTTGGTCTCGTCCTCGAGCAGCCGCTCGCGGAGGACGTGGAGATGGCTCGCCGACGATCGCGCTCATCCGCCCCATCGCGAACGCGATGCCGCTCTGCGGGGTGCTGCGCACGACGGGCCGCTCGTGATGGGTGGAAGATCCAGGCACTCTCGACATTTCGCGAATTCATGCGATGTCTAGCGCCTGGATGACGGACCGGCCCCACCGCCTCACGGCGATCGTACGAGATAGGAGCGAATGATCCGTGGAACATCGAACTGTTCTGATCGCGGGCGCGAGCATCGCCGGCCCCGCGCTCGCCTTCTGGCTCGCGCGCTACGGCTTCAGGCCCGTCGTCGTGGAGCGCGCCGGCGCGCTCCGGCTCGGCGGGCAGAACATCGACGTCCAGGGCGCGGCGCGGGAGGTCGTGCGCCGCATGGGCATCGAAGGCGACATCCGGGCCGCCAACACGGGGGAGCGGGGGCTCCGCTTCGTCGACGAGCGCGACGTGACCAAGGCCGAGTTCCCCGCGGCGAGCTCGGACGGCGGCGGGTTTACCCAGGAGCTCGAGATCCTTCGCGGCGACCTCGCCAAGATCCTCTACGACCGCACCCGAGACACGACGGAATATATCTTTGGTAACCAGATCACGGGCCTCCGCGACCACGGCGACCGGGTGACGGTCTCCTTCGAGCACGGCGCCGAGCGCGACGTCGACCTCGTGGTGGCCGCCGACGGCATCCGCTCACGAACCCGTACGCTCATCGTCGGCGATGAGCCCACGATCCGGCCGCTCGGCCTCTATGGCAGCTACTTCACGATCCCCCGCGGAGCGTCCGACAGCGCCTGGGCTCGCTGGTACCACGCGCCCGGCAGCCGATCGATCATCCTGCGTCCCGACAACGTGGGCACCACCCGGGCGTCGCTGTGGTTCCTGTCGCCCGCGCGCGGCCATGAGAGGTCGAGCGCCGCCGAGCAAAAGGCGCTCATCGCGCGCGTCTTCGCCGACGCCGGCTGGGAATCGCCGCGGGTGCTCGCCGCGCTGGCCGACGCCGAGGACGTCTACTTCGACGGGGTCAGCCAGGTCATGGCGCCGCGCTGGTCACACGGTCGGGCCGCGCTCGTGGGCGACGCGGCGTACTGCCCGTCGCCGGTCAGCGGAATGGGCGCGAGCCTCTCGCTCGTCGGCGCCTACGTGCTCGCGGGAGAGCTGTCGCGGCACTCCGACCATCGAGACGCCTTCGCGGCCTATGAAAAGCGCATGCGCCCCTATGTCGACCTGGCCCAGAAGCTCCCACCAGGCGTCCCCTGGATCGCGCACCCGAAATCGAGGCTCGGCGTTTCGCTCCTCCACAAGGCCCTTCGCGTCGCGTCCAGCCCCCTCTTGCGGCGACGCGAGGGCTGGCTCGTCTCCTCGCCGGCCGACAAAGTCGCGCTCCCCCATTACTCGAACGGAGGCTGAGAGCCGCGTTCGGCGCTGCCGGCGCTCGCTCAGGCGGCGCCGGCGGCGCGCCGGGCGAACCGGTTCTCGGGGCGCGGCAGCCCCAGGTTCTCGCGCAGCGTGCGGCCCTCGTACTCGGTGCGGAAGAGGCCCCGGCGGCGCAGCTCGGGGAGCTCCCCACACGGCCGCGCTGTCGGCGAGGAAGACGGCATCGAGCTTGGCTGCCTCGGTGGCTGTCGCAGATCCCTGCGCTCGCCGCCTCATGGAGCGTCCAGGGCGCGCCGTGGCCTGAGACACGGGTCGGCGTGCCCGCCGCGCCGCGGTCGTGGTAACCTGGTCACGATGCGCAACGCTGACGAGCTCCGGCGGTTCGCTCGCCAGGGCTGGGTGGCCGCCCAGCGCGACAAGGAGCTCTACTGGCGCGACTGGAAGCGGCAGCACGGCCCTGCCGCTGGGATCCGGATCGCCGATGAGCTCCGCAAGCAAGTCCTCGCGCAAAAGCCCGGCTGGCCGAGCGAAGAAGAGCGCCGCGAAGACCTCGCCACGCACCTCCGCGTCCTCGAGGCCCTCGACCGCGTCCCGCCCCGCCCCCGTCGCCCTGCTCGCTGACCTCGCCGCGGCGCTGCGGAGGCGCCGGCTGCGCTGGTACGTCTTCGGCGCGCAGGCCGCCGTGGCCTATGGCCGTCCCCGCATGACCGCCGACGTCGACGTCACCGTCGACCTCGCGCAGACCAGCACGCTCGCCCTCGTGGACGACCTTGCGCGCGCGGGCTTCGACCTCCGGATCGACCTCGGCGAGGACCTCCTCCGCGAAGCCCGCCTGCTCCCGCTCGTGCACCGCCCGACCTGCATGCCCATCGACGTGGTGGTCGCGGCGTCGAGCCTGCACCTCGAGTTCCTGGCGCGCCGCAGGTTGATCGACCTCGGCGGCGTGCGCGTGCCGATGATCAGCCCGGAAGACCTGATCGTCACCAAGGTCCTGGCCGGCCGCCCCAAGGACCTCGAGGACGTGCGCGGCGTGCTGCTCGAGCAGCGCGACCTCGACCTGGATCGCATCCGCGATCTCCTCGGCGGGCTCGAGGCCGCCCTCGGCGAGGACAGGTTGCTCCGCCGCCTCGATCGTCTGATCCGCAAAGCACGCACCGCCGTCGTGCGCCGGCCATGAGATGAGCGGGGGCAGGTCGAGCGGCTCGGCGGCGACGACGCAGCGGAGAGAGCGCCGATCGGGTTGGGCTCCGCGGGAGTGAGCCGGCGCGAGAGGACCGCCCAGGGCCCGCGGCACAGGCTGACACCACCGTCATGCGCGGCGCGCGCGGAGCCCACGAGAACCTCGCGGCGGTCCGGCGAGCCGCCGCCGGCACGGCGGCTGCACAACGGCACGAGTGTCCGCGCACGCCCTTGCGGAGCTGACCCGCGTCGGGTCGCTCGAGGAGGAACTTCGATGCCTTGTCCTCGTTTTGCCGCGTTGACCCTCGCCGTCCTGGGAGGCCTGAGCGCTCTCTGTATCTCCCGCCCGAGCGCCGCCTGCTCGCCTCCGCCGGACGGGCGCTATGCGTCCTCCGTCCCGCGCGCCGTGCCGCTCGACGGGGTCATCGTGGCCCAGGTCAGGTGCTACTCCAACTGTCCGGAGACCGCGCCCGTGCTCGTGGTCACGGACAAGGAAACAGGCGAGGTCCTCACCGGCACCCAGGAGGAGGTCGCCGGCGTGCCCGTGAGCGAGGGCGAGGGCTTGCTCGCCTTTCGCCCCGCGGCCCCGCTCGTCGACGGCCGCACCTACCAGGTCACGGTCGAGCAACAGAGCATCAACGCCGAGATCTGGGAGACCCAGGCCAGCGCCGCAGTCGACATGGACGTGGGCGCCGTCCCCGTCCAGGCCAGCGTCGTCGTGGAGGAGCGCTGGCACGGCGAGACGAGCTGCTGTACCGACGATGGGTGGACCTGCGGTCCGGAAGAGATGTGCGTTGCAAAGGAGGTGGAGCGTTACGTCAAGGTCTTCCTCGATGTGAGCGGGGGGGTGGACCACGGCGTGGGCCAGTACGTGAAGACCTTCACCTTCTCGAGCCCCGACGGCGAGGAGCTCGGCAAAAAGACGGTCTGGGAAGGGTTCCTCGGCGAGTCGTACGACGTCGCGGCCACGGAGTACTGCTACCAGCTCACGTACCGGAGCCTCGTCGACGGCACGACGAGCGAGAAGGAGCGCACGTGCGTCCCGCACGGCGACGCGGGCGCGACGGGCGTCTTCCCGTCCGACGCGGCGACCATCGCCGATGCCATCGAGGGGTGCGCGGCTCCGCCCGAGGGCTTCGAGCAGGCCTGGTGCAGCGCGAGGGCGGCGACCTGCGAGAGGCACCCCAGCGAATGCGGCGAGGATGACGTGAGCTCCTGCGAGGATCCCGGCCCGGGCGCCGGCGGTGACCCTCCGGAGGCCCCGGAGGGCGACCGCGTCAGCGTCGGCTGCTCGGCGAGCGCGGGCCGCGGCGCCTCGTACGGCTGGGCGCTCCCCGCGATCGGGCTCGCGCTGTCGCTCGCGGGCCGCGCGCGGCGGCGTCGCGACCGCCGCTGACCCCTCCGAAGCGCACGTATCCGTCGCTCCGCCCGGCGCCCCACTCCCCGCCTGGCCGCGTATCGCAAGCGAGCGTATTTTATATCACCAAGCGACGCAGCACAAGATATCGACGTTCAATGGAGTTGCTTCGCGTGCAGGCCGTGAGATAATTCGGACGCCAAACTTCCTTTCTTACCGGCGCAGCAACAAAACGACGGTACGACGATCATCCACGGGGCTTTCTTGCTTTGCCCGAATGGAGACGACGAGATGCGTTCTCTTGCCCAAAAACACCATAAGAGCGACCTCGCGCTGGGGCGCCGCGTCTTCTTGAAGGCGCTCGGCGCCGGAATCGCGGCGCCGCTCGCCTTCCGGATGAGCAACCTGGCGCTGGCCGAGCCGAGCGCGGCGCCGGTCCGGCTGTTCATCTACTTCGTCCCGCATGGCATGCCCATGGAGTATGCCGAGCCGTACGGCTCCCCGGGCGCGGACTTCCTGAAGGGCTCAACGGTCCTGTCGGCGCTCGCGCCCTTCGGGAAATACGTCAATGTCTGCCGCGGGCTCGGCATCAACGGCTTCAACAACCACGAGGCGGTCGCCGGCGTGCTCACCGGCGTGAAGGACGGCGCGGGAGCCGACTCGATCGACCATACCATCGCGCAGGCGCTCGGCGTCGAGGCCTACAACCTCGGGGCCAACCCGTACCCGAGGAACCAGGACGGGACGGGGTTCGACAAGAACTCCTACCTGATCAAGCACGGGGGCGTCTGGGTGCGCCCCATCGAGGACCCCGCGGCCGCGGCCGCGGAGATGCTCGGGGCCGTCGGCGGCGGGCAGCAGGGCGGAGGCGCGCCGGCGACGGACGAGGCGGCCTTCCGCAACGAGGCGCTCGGGCTCACCGAGCGGCAGCTCGAGAACATGCAGCGCGCGCTCTCGGGCCTCACGAGCGAGCAGCGCAAGCTCGGGGTGCACCTCGAGTCGGTGCGCTCGCTCAAGGCCGCGGCCGACAGGCCGGTCGTGAACGGCTGCACCGCAAGGCCGGCGCTGCCCGCGCTCGACGCGCTCTCGGGCAAGAGCGTCTTCGAGCAGGCGAACCTGCGGAGCGTCATCGACGCGCACCTCGAGGTCGCCGCCAACGCGATGGTGTGCGGCACCGCGCGCGTCGTCACGATGCAGAACCTGTGGGTCAACTGCGATCTCCCCATGAGCTTCACCGGCGGCCCGGGGAGCGCGAGCAACTACCACGGGGCGACGTCCCACTCCCGGGACGAGGCCGGTCGCAAGGAGTTCGCGGCGACCCAGGGCTGGTTCTTCGCGCGGCTCGCGGAGAAGCTGCTCGCCGTCCTCGACCAGCCCGACCCGCTCGATCCGGGCAACACCGTCCTCCACAACTCGCTCGTCTACGTGTGCAGCGAGATCGGCGACGGCGCCGATCACAACTCCGACGTCCACGACGTCTACCTCGGGAACCAGATCGTCCACTCCTACCTTCCGGCGATCCTGATCGGCAACGCCGGCGGCCGCATCGCGAGCCGCGGCGTCGTCGACGTCGACACCGACCACGTCGACATGCTGGCCACGCTCGGCGATGCCATGGGCGTTTCCATCCAGCAGATCGGCGCGCACAGCGCGCGGCCGATCCAGGAGCTGAAGTCATGATCCGCTGGCAAACGTGGGTGCTCGCCGGAGTCGCGTCATCGCTCCTCGCGTGCGTCGGCGACGCGGGCGGGGGCGGCCCCGAGGAGGACCCTCCCATCGACGGCAGCTCGTGCGAGCAGGCGCAGGTCGGCGCTCCGGTGCTGCGGCGGCTCTCCGCGCTGGAGCTGGAGAACAGCCTCCGCGACATCTTCCCCGAGCTCGGCGCGGCGGCGTGGTCGGGCGTCCGGCTGGGCACCGACCCGACATCGAAGCTCGGCTTCACCAACGACGCCGAGGCCCTGCAGGTCGGCGTCCAGACCACGAAGGAGCTGCTGGGCACGGCGGAGGACGTCGCCGACATCGTGACCGCCGAGGGCGCGCTGGCCACCTCGCTGCCGTGCGCGGCGACGCAGCCTGGCCCCGAGTGCGCCGCCGAGTTCGTCGGCCGGTACGGGCTGCGGCTGTTCCGCCGGCCGGTGAGCGAGGAGGAGAAGAGCGAGCTCCTGGCGCTCCACGCCTCGGTGAGCGGGAAGTCCGATTTCCGCGTCGGGCTCAAGTGGACGCTGGTCTCCATGATCCAGTCGCCCCACGCCTTCTACCGCTCGGAGATCGGCGCCCCGAACGGCGGCCGCTACGAGCTGTCCCAGCACGAGCTCGCGACGGCGCTCGCCTACAACTACACGGGCACGACGCCCACGCCCGAGCTGCTCGACAAGGCGGCGCGCGGGGAGCTCGGCTCGCCGGAGGCGCTCGTCGAGGAGGCGCGCGCGCTCCTCGGCTCGCCGCGCGGCCACGAGGCGATGAGCCGCTTCCTGCAGCAGTGGCTCAGCTATGGAAAGGTGAACGGGATAGCGAAGGAGAAGCTCCCCGATTTCAGCACCTATGGGGCCCTCATGCAGGAAGAGACACGCCTCTTCCTCGAGGAGGTCCTCTACACCCGCGGCGCCGGCGTGGCCGAGCTCTTGACCGCGCCGTACACCTTCCTCAACGACCGGCTCTCGACGTTCTACGGGTACGGCAACGTCGCCGGCTCGGCCTTCCAGCGCGTGGATCGGCCCGCGGAGTGGAGCGTCGGGCTGCTCGCCCAGGGCTCCATCCTCGCGGGGAACTCGCGCATGGATGGCTCGTCGCCGACCCACCGTGGACTGCTGGTCTTCGAGCGGCTCCTCTGCGGCGACGTCCCGCCGCCGCCGGCGAACATCCCGGCGATCACCAAGCCCGATCCGGGGAGGACGACGACGCGCGCGCGCTACGAGGAGATCCACATCTCGGCCGAGGCCTGCAACGGGTGCCACGCGTCGTTCGACCCGACGGGCTTCGCGCTCGAGCACTTCGACGAGATGGGGCGCTACCGCGCCGACGAGAGCGGCCTTGTCATCGACGACTCGGGCTACATCGCCGTCGAGGGCGAGAAGCGGCCTGTCGCCGGCGCCACGGGCCTGGCCGAGACGCTCGCCGGCTCGCCCGAGGTGACCGCGTGCGTGAGCAAGCTCGGAGCGGCCTACGCCTACGGCGGGGCGCTCGGGGCCGAATGCGCCATCGGCGACGCCCAGCAGGGCCTCATGAACGGGCAGATCGGCCTCGTCGAGTACTTCGCGCAGCTCGCGGGCACCGAGCACATGCGCGCCCGCGTCCGCCGGGAGTAGCCTGCGCGCGGCGCGGGCCTGCGCCGCAAAGGGCGCGGGCAGGGGCCCCGGGCTATGCTGGCGCGACGCCAGCACGAGAGCTCATGACCAGCGCCACCCTCACGACCCCCGCAGCGCCGATGGGCCCCGGCGCGCCCGCCCTGCGCCCTTACCAGCGCGCCGCCGTCGACGCGGTCCTCGCGGCCCGCAGGCGCGGCGTCCGCCGCATGGTCGTGTGCCTCCCCACCGGCGCTGGCAAGACCGTCATCTTCTCCCATCTCGCCCGCCTCGCCAGGCGGCAGGTCCTCGTCCTCGCCCACCGCGAAGAGCTCCTCTTCCAGGCCAAGGACAAGATCGAGCGCGCCCTCGGCGGGCAGGCCGCGGTCGCCGTCGAGCAGGGCGAGCTCCGCGCCTCGGCGGACGCGCGGGTCATCGTCTGTTCGATACGCTCCCTCCACGAGAAGCGGCTCGAGCAGGTCACCTCTGGCCGCGATATCGGCCTCGTGATCTACGACGAATGCCACCACGCCCCCGCCGAGGACAACCGCCGCGTCCTCCGCCAGCTCGGCGCCTTCGACCCCGCGTGGACAGGCACCCTCCTCGGGTTCACCGCGACGACGGCCCGCGGCGACGGCAAAGGCCTCGACGACGTCTTCGAGGCGATCGTCTACAGCCGCACCCTCCCCGAGATGATCGCGGACGGCTACCTCGCCCCCCTCACCGGCTACCGCGTCGCCACCGCCACGGACCTCTCCCGCCTCGACGCGGGCGGCCTCGACTTCGCCACGGACGAGCTCGAGGAGGCCGTCGACCTGGAGGAGCGCAACGCGCTCGTCGCCCGCTCCATTCAAGAGCTCGCCCGCGACCGGCGCACCATCGCGTTCTGCGTCACGGTCGCGCACGCCAGGAACCTCTCGAAGGCGCTCAACCACCTCGGCGTCCGGGCCGCCTACGTCCACGGCGACATGCCCTCCGACCTCCGCGGCCGGATCCTCGCCGATTTCCGGGAAGAGCGCGTCCAGGTGCTCACCAACGTCGCTGTCCTCACCGAGGGCTTCGACGACCCTGGCGTCTCCTGCGTCGCGATGGCCCGCCCCACCCGCTCGGAGGGGCTCTATGCCCAGTGCGTCGGGCGCGGCACCCGCCTCCATCCAGGCAAGAAGGATTGCCTCGTCCTCGATTTCGTCGACCTCTCCTCGCTGAAGCTGTGCACGCTCCCCTCGCTCTTCGGCATGCCCCGCGACCTCGATCTCGAGGGCAGGGACGCCGCCGAGGCGGGCCGCTTCTACCGGCAGGTGGCCTTCGACTACCCGGGGTTCGAGGTCGAGGCGGGCCGCATCACGCTGCGCGAGATCCAGGAGCGCGCCGCGCGCTTCGATCCCCTGAGCCTCCGCGTCGATCCCGAGGTGCTGGCCATCTCGCGCAACGCGTGGGTGTCGCTCGGCCGCTTCGGGCTCGCGCTCCATTTCGAGAGGAAGCCCGGGGCGATCAGCGAGGTCGCCATCCTCGCCCGCGGCGGTCGCGGCAAGCGCTGGCACGTCCTGCTGGATGGCAAGCTGGTCGAGCGCTTCTCGACCCTCGAGGAGGCGGTGTCCGCGGTCGATTACGAGGTCGCGCGCCGCGGCCCCGCGGCCGGGGCCTCGGCGCGCCACGACGCGCCATGGCGCAGGGGAAAGCCCCCGGCGCCCCTGCCGGCCGAGCCCCCGAGGGGCCACCCCCCGCCGGCCACCATGGAACAGGCCATGATACTGGCGGTGTGGTCGAGGGTCACCGCGCCGCGCGAAGAGCGATGAGCCGATCGCGAGACGGGCGGAGCCCTCGCCGCCCGATCAGTCGTGAACAGCGACGCAGCGCCGCCCGCGCCGCCGCCAGCACGCCTCGCCGACCGCGCCGCCGCGCCGCGGGTCGCCCGCCCCGTACCGCTTCCCATTCCGGAGATCGACGAGCACGGCGTTCACGGCGCCGATTTCGCCCTCGGTGAGGCGGTGACCGAGGGCCGCGAGCCCGTCCAGGGCGGCCTGCTCGACTCCGGGCTCGACCGTGACCTCGCCCGACGGAGACGTGATTGAGATCCGCGGGGCGTCGACGGCCTGCTGGAGGGTCATCCCGTGATCCAGGAGGTTCATGGTCACCTGAAGGACGGAGTTGATGATCGTGGCGCCGCCGGGAGAGCCGAGCGCCGCGAAGGGCTCACCCCGCTTGAAGAGGAGGGTCGGCGCGATGCTGCTCCTCGGCCGCTTGAACGGCGCGACGTTGTTCGTGCCCGGCGCAGGGGCGGGCTGGCGATTGAAGTCGGTGAGCTCGTTGTTGAGCAGGAAGCCGTATCCGGGGACGGTGATGCCCGTCCCCCAGAGTTGCTCGATCGTCACGGTGCACGAGACCACGTTCCCCCAGGCGTCGACCACGCTGAAGTGGGTCGTCGATCCCTCTTCGTCGTCGCCCGGCGCCGGCGGCGGCGTGGGGGTGGGGCCGTCGAACGGGAGGGGATCACCCGCCGCTGGCGTGGCCATCCGGGTCGTCTCCGAGATCATCGCGCTCCGCGCGGCCACGTAAGGATCGGCGAGGAGGCCGGCCGCCGGGACGGGCACGACGTCGTCGTCGCCCATCCATACCGCCCGGTCCGCGAACGCGAGGCGCATGCCCTCGATCATCACGTGCAGCGTCTTGGCCTCGCCGAAGCCGAACCCGCGGCGCTCGTCGCCGATGGGGAACCGCTCGAGCAGCTTCAAGATCTGGATCACCGTGAGCCCGCCCGAGGACGGCGAGGGCATGGAGGCGACGGTGAAGCCTCGATAATCGTCGATGACGGGCGTCCGGAGCACGACGTCGTAGAGCGCGAGGTCGTCGAGGGTCATCCGGCCTTCCCCGCCGTCGTACCGCGCGCGGCGCTGGGCGTCGACGATGGCCTCGGCGATCTCGCCCTCATAGAAGACGGAAGGGCCCTGCTCCGCGATCAGCTCGAACGTGCGGGCGAGATCCGGCTGGACGAGGAGGTCTCCGGCCTCGAGCGGCGCGCCGTCAGGGCGCCTGAAGATCGCGCTCGTCTCCGGCTCGAGCGCCGTCCGCGGGCTCGCGGCGTTCTCGGCGACGAAGGCGCTCACCGGGACCCCCGTCTCCGCGAGGTGGATGGCCGGATCGAGGGTCTCTGCGAGGGTGAATGTCCCCCACGCCTCCAGGGCCGTGGCGAGCCCGAGGACCGCGCCGGGCACCCCCACGGAGACACCGCTGGTCGAGACCTCGCTGAACGCCCTTCCCGCGAGCATGTCCGCCGCGGACGCCGCGGGCGCCTTTTCTCGGAAGTCGAGCGCGAGGGTCTCGCCGCTCTGCGCGAGGTGCACCACCATGAAGCCGCCTCCGCCGATCCCCGACGAGAGGGGCTCCACGACGTTCATCGCGAAAGCCATCGCGACGGCGGCGTCGATCGCATTGCCGCCCTGGGCGAGGATGTTCGCGCCGACCTCCGCAGCGAGGGGATCGTTCACGGCGACCACGCCTTTCCGACGTGAGCTGCCGGGGCACCACGCTGGACCCCCGCCGCGGCGCATCGCCGAGGTCGCCGTCGGCCCGTCGGCTGGGGGGTTCTCCGGGGCGGGCGACGGCCCGGCCCCCAGCGTCGGGGTGGGCGTGAGCGCCAACGTCGCGCTCACGATGAGCAGGCGGAGCAAGTCCTTCGACATCGGAAGCTTCCTTTCGGCAGGCGAACACGAGGGGTCAGACTACGGCAGCCCGAACGCGAAGAGCGTATGCCCCGGCGTGCCGACGCCGAAGCTCTGGTACCCGCTCCCCCAGTACACGGTGCCGCGGGACACCGCCGGCCCCGCGTTGACGGAGCCGTCGGCCGGGTGGCTCCACAGGATGGCGCCCGTCGCGGCGCTCAGCGCGTGCACGTCGCCGCTCATCGAGCCGGCGTAGAGCACCCCGTTCGCGACCGTCAGCGGCCCCCTGTCCTGCGCGCCCGCCGCGGGATCCGCCGTCTGCCACAGGATCTCGCCCGTGGCGGCGTCGAGCGCGCTCCACGACCCCCACGTGATGATCTCGCCCGACGGGTGCAGCGTATGGGCGACCTGATCGCTGTTGCCGATGGGCACGTAAATCCTGCTCTCGTCCAGGGCGACCCCCCACATGATCCCCCCCAGGATCCCGCCGGGGCCCACCAGCGTGCTCCACACCAAGCTCCCGTCGTCCCTGTCGAGCGCCCAGAAGATCCCGCTCTTCTGCCCGGCGCCGACAAGCGCGCGGCGGTGCTCCCCCGCGCCGGCCGTGAACAGCGCCGCGCCCGTGCCAAAGTCGTAGTCCGGACCCGTCGGGGAAGGACACCAGTCGTGGCCATAGAAGCAGGCCCCCGTCCAGGCGTCGAAGCCTTGCAGCCGGCGCGCCCACTTCGTCGCGCCGGTGTCGAGGTCGAGCGCGACGATCGCGTCGATATGGTCGTCTGCCGCGAGGCACGCCTCGGCGGCGAGGGGATCGTCGCCGGCCGCCTCGGCGCAGGACGCGACGGACGGCGGCACGGTGTAGTTGTTTCCGGTCGTCACGTACAGCGCGCGCCGGCCGACGTCGATGGCGGGCGCGCCGGCCCACACCGCGCCGCCGCTGTACCCCGCCGGGACGACGTAGGTCTGCCACAGGACTTCCCCTGTCACCGCGTCGAGCGCGACCACGCTGCCGCGGAACGTGCAGCACGGATACCCCTCGTCCGCGGCGAAGAGCTCCTCGCGCGAGGAGACGCCCACGTACACGCGGCCGCCGTGCACGACGGGCGACTGCGTGACGATGGCCGCGGGGTGCGGGTCCACCTGCGTCTTCCAGAGGAGATCGCCGGTGCGGCGATCGACGGCGAGCAGGTACGCCCCGGCTTGCGTGCCGACGAACAGCATGTGTCCGTGGAGCGCCGGGCTCGTGCGCGAGATGGCGTCCGCCGTGCCCGTGAGGCCGGGGATCGTGCGCGTCCAGAGCGGGAGCCCGGTCTCGGCGTCGAGCTTGTAGAGGCTGCCGCCCCAGTCCGGAAAATAGACCGCCTCGTGATCGACGGCGGGCGTCGCAGAGACGCTGCCGCTCGTCGTGAAGCTCCATCGGACGGAGAGCGACGCGACGTTCGCTGCGCCGATGTCGCGCTCGTCGTCCGCGTTGTGCGTGTTGGCGAGATCTCTGCCAAAGACGGTCCAGCGCCCGGCGCTCGCGCCCGCGCGGCTCTGGACGGCGAAGAGCAGGACGACAAGAGCGGCGACCGCGATCGCGGGCCGCGTCCTCGAGATTCGCTCCATGATGATCCCCTCCCCCTCGGCACGTCGAGGACAGCAGCTCCCGGTGGCCCGGACCGGCCAGCTCCGTTGCCGCTGCGACTCGGATTGTCCTGAGAACTGCTGTAACTCGGAGGACACGTCAAGCAGCGACGATCAGCATTCTCCGGGAAACGTCGCGGAGCGCCGCTCAGGACGATCCCGGTGGATCCGACGGCGCGCATTGTCCGCCCGAAGCTCAACTCGACCTTCGGCGGATGGACGGATAGACGGACGAGCGCTGCTGAACGGCGTTCGACTCGACACGGGTACACCATGCCAGGATCGCTGTTCCACGCCCGGGAGCTCCGCGTCGACCATGACACCGGCAACGACGGCCAGCCGCACCATGAAGTGGTGCCCGTCGATGGGGGCGTTGAGATCGTCTCGTACTCGAGCTGGAATGAATTGAAGGTGTATTGCGAGCGCCACGGCGTCCCACCCGAGGTGTGGCCCGAGCTCGACGGTGACCACGCGCATGGGATCGATGTCCCTGCGCGGCCGGCGGCGGGCGACGGCGCCTCAGCCGCCCGGCTGGCCCGAGCTCAGCCGCGGTTCCGGCGCCGTCGCATCGCCAGGGCGGAGAGCCCCACGGCGAGCGCCGCGGCCCACGAGCTCCCCGTGGCGCTCGCCCCGGCGGCGACGCACCCGCCGGAGGACCCCACGTCCGGCGTCGTTCCGCCGCCTGCACCTCCCTCGCCCGGCGCGCCGCCGCCCGTGCCGCCAGAGGTGGCCGTCGTCCCCGCCCCGCCCGCGCCGCTCCCGGAGGAGGCGGTCGTCGTCCCCGCCCCTCCAGCGCCGCCGCCGGAGGAGGCGGTCGTCGTCCCCGCCCCGCCCTCGCCGCCGCCGGAGGAGGCGCTCGTCGTCCCCGCCCCGCCCTCGCCGCCGCCCGCGCCGGTGCCAGGCTCGGTGCCCTCGTCGCGGGGCACGGCGCCGTTGAATCCGGTCTGCCCCTCCCGCGTCAGCGACAGCACCAGCGTGCCGTCCTTCACCGTCACGTTCTGCGGGACGAAGTCCACGCGGTTACCGTCGAACGTCCAGTCCGCTTTGCCCCATCGCCCGCTGTCCACGGAGTCGAAATCATCCTGCCACGCGAGCTCGAAGGCTCCATTGTTGTAGCGATAGTACTTGATCCAGTTGACGAACTGGTGCTGCGGGAGGACGGAATCGTCGAACGCCCCGACCCACTCGACGGCCTCGGAGGACCACAAGTTGAAGCGCAGGGACTGGGGGTTCGTGAGCGCGGTCACCTGCGCGCCCGTCGACCTCTTGATCTCTTCCCCGTCGATGCTCCAGGCGACGTAGGTCGGCGTCCACTCCAGCGCGTAGGTGTGATAGCCGTCGGCGAGGGAGAAGCCCGCGTTGTGGACCGCCTCCGACGTCACCCTCGTGCCCATGCCGGTGATGATGTTGGACTGCCAGCTCCGGGCGTTGTCCTTCCCGAAGACCTCGATATCGATCTCCTCCCAGAAGGCGCCGGACATCTCGGAGCCGTCCTTGTAGGTGAAGAAGGTCGACAGGATGCCGCTCCCGCGCGCCATGCGCATGCGCACCTCGATACGACCATGAAGGTAGCCCTGGGTCGTGTAGAGCTCTCCTCCCTTGTAAGGCTTCGCGACCGCGGTCGAGCTCACCGCGAGCGCCAGCGAGGCAGCGGCGATCATCGGACCTGCACGGAATTTCATAAGCATGGTGGAACCTCCGCGAGAACGTTAACATGAGCCGGATCCGCGGGGGAGCTGGCGCCGTGGCCGTGGCCCGTGCTAGGGTAGGCCCGCCACAGGAGCTTTCCTGTCACCGCGTCGAGCGCGACCACACTGCCGCTTAACCGCGTAACCGCGTAACCGCGTAACCGCGTAACCGCGTAACCGCGTAACCGCGTAACCGCGTAACCGCGTAACCGCGTAACCGCGTAACCGCGTAACCGCGTAACCGCGTAACCGCGTAACCGCGTAACCGCGTAACCGCGTAACCGCGTAACCGCGTAACCGCGTAACCGCGTAACCGCGTAACCGCGTAACCGCGTAACCGCGTAACAAGCATGGTGGAACCTCCGCGAGAACGTTAACATGAGCCGGATCCGCGGGGGAGCTGGCGCCGTGGCCGTGGCCCGTGCTAGGGTAGGCCCGCCACAGGAGCTTTCCTGTCACCGCTAACCGCGTAACCGCGTAACCGCGTAACCGCGTAACCGCGTAACCGCGTAACCGCGTAACCGCGTAACCGCGTAACCGCGTAACGGCGTAACGGCGTAACGGACAGCACGGATACCCGTCGTCCACCGCGAAGAGCTCCTCGCGGCCAGCGACAGGTATCCGAGCTGGAACGACGATGTCCGCTCTGCTTCTTCATCCCGTACGCGAGCCCGTCCGTCGTGCGGCGGCATCGAGGCGCTGACACCGGGCCGCCCGGGTCCGGCGATCCAGGAGCCGCCGGCGAGGGGTGAACGGCGATTCGTTACTACATATTACTATCGCGGCGATGTCCGGCGCCGCGCGAGGCATCGCGCGCAGTTGCCGTGGAGATTCAAAAGGCGCAGCGATAGTAGAGAAATTGGATGAGCGAGTGAGTTTTTGGCGCACAAAAGTGTTCGCGATCGGTCCATGGCGTGTGCCTGACCGAACGAGCTCTGGTACGTTTCTCCTCTCGTCGCTGTCGCGTCGCAGCGTCGTGAACCCGTGCCGGCGTCGACCCATGGGGTCGGCGCTCGGGCCGACTCGTGCCTTTCTTCGGACGCGGCGTGGAGGAGACGGTGAACCCCGAGCAACACACGCATCGCTTTCCTTTCGAGCTCACCGGCTCACGATTCAGGCGCGCTGCGCCGCTCTTGCTCGCGCTCGTCGCGGCCTGCAACGGCCAGATCGGCGGGCCCGGTGGTGAGGACACGGGGCCCGGCCCGGGCCCTGGGAGCGGCGGCGTGGGCGAGCCCGAGAGCGGCCAGCCCCCGGAGGACGTGCTGGCCTCGCCCTTCTGCCAGACGCCGCAGCCCGGCGCGGCGCCGCTCCGCCGCCTCAGCAACGACGAGTACACGAACACGCTGAAGGACCTCTTCGCCGGCGTCCCGGGCGTGGCCTCCACCATCGACGCGGCGGTCGCCACGTTCCCGAACGAGCCCGAGTCGCTCGGCTTCCGCAACAACGCGGCCTTCTTGACCGTCGGCTCGCTCGTCGCGCAGAAGTACCTCGACGCCGCGGAGCAGATCTCCGCCGTCGCGGCCAAGGCGCCGGGCCTGGTCTCCTGCGATCCGGCGGCGCTCGGTGAGCTCGAGTGCGCGCGCGACTTCATCCGCACCTTCGGCGCCAGGGCGTACCGGAGGCCGCTCACCGAGGCCGAGGTCCAGAGCTACGAGGAGCGCTTCACCGCGGGCGCGGACGGGTACACCTTCCAGGACGGCATCGAGTGGGTCGTCTTCAGCATGCTTCAGTCGCCGAACGTGCTCTACCGCGTCGAGCTCGGGAAGGAGAGCGCGGGGGACGTCACCGAGCCCACGCCGTACGAGATGGCCTCCCGGCTCTCATACCTGCTCTGGCAGTCGCAGCCGGACGAGGAGCTCGCGCGCGCCGCGGCCGCGGACGAGCTCGCGACGCCCGACCAGATCGAGGCCCAGGTGCGGCGCATGCTCGCCGATCCAAAGGCCGATCGCCTGTTCGAGTACTTCGACCAGTGGCTCGACATCGACCTGCTGAGCGGCATGACCCGCGATCCCGCGGTGTATCCGGACCTCGTGTCCGGCCTGCCCGCCCTGCTGCAGGAGGAGACGCGCGCCTTCGTGATGAGCGTGTTCGCGGACCCGGGCGGCTCGTTCGGCGAGCTCCTCACCGCCGACCACAGCTTCGTGAACGGCGCGCTCGCGCGGCACTACGGCGTGGATGGGGTGAGCGGCGACGACTTCGTGAGGGTCGACATGCCCGGCCGCTCGGGCGTGCTCACCCAGGGCATGCTGCTCACGCGCGACAAGGCGACGCGCACCTCCATCGTCCGGCGCGGCCTCAAGGTGCGCACCGATCTCCTGTGCGGGCTCGTGCCCGCTCCGCCCAACGACGTGCAGCTCGACCTCGAGGGCCTCGGAGAGGGGCTCTCGCAGCGCGAGCGCCTCGAGCGCCACCGCACCGATCCGACCTGCGCGGGGTGCCACCAGATGATGGATCCGATCGGCGTGGTGTTCGAGTCGTTCGACGCCGTGGGCCGCTCCCGCACCACGGACGAGGACGGCAAGCCGGTCGACACCTCCAGCACCATCGCGTACACGCGCGACGCCGACGGTCCGGTGGCGAACGCCGCCGAGCTGGGCCAGCGCCTCGCGGAGAGCGAGGAGGCGCGGGCCTGCTACGTGCTGCAGAACTTCCGCTTCTTCTACGGTCGCGACCGGACCGACGCCGATCGCTGCTCGATGGCGGCGCTCTCGGTCGCCTTCCAGGAGAGCGGCTACAGCCTGTCCGAGCTCGTTGTCGCGCTCACGCGCACCGACGCCTTCCGCTACCGCCCCGTGATCCACCCGGAGAGACCATGAAACCTCTGAGCCGCCGAACCTTCCTGCGTGGCGCGTCCGGAGTCGCGCTCGCGCTCCCGTTCCTCGACGCCATGCGGTCGAGCCGCGCGCGCGCCCAGGCCGCGCCCTCCCCGCGGCGCGTCATGTTCGTCTTCCAGGCGAACGGCGACGAGACGGCGAGGCGCTTCAGCGCCGCCGGCGAGACGAGCTTCGAGCTCGGCGAGTTCCTCTCCCCGCTCGAGCCGTACCGCGAGGATCTCGTGTTCCTCAACAACCTGCACAAGCGCTTCTACGACCTGCCGGAGGACGCGCGGGCCGACAACCACCAGCAGGGCGGCAGCTCGCTCGCGCCGTGGAAGTCCGGCACCGGGTCGTTCCCGATCGGCGGGACCGAGAGCACCATCGGTTACGTGGAGGGGCCGAGCGTCGACCACGCGCTCGGCGGCCGCGTGCTGGAGGCCGACGAGCGCGTCGCGCACCGGCACCTCGTGTTCCGCGTCGGGGACAAGTGGAACGACATCTGGAACACGCATTCTCACGCGGGGCCCGTGGGCCAGCAGACCCCGATCCCGCCGGAGACCGACCCGTACGCGGCCTACGCCCGCATCTTCGCCTTCACGTCCGACGACCAGGCCGCGCAGCAAGAGGTGCTGAGGCGCCTGGCGAAGCGGCAGTCGGCGCTCGATCTCGTGCGCGAGGAGGGCAACAGCCTGCTCACCCGGCTCGGCGCCGAGGACCGCGCCAAGATCCAGCAGCACCTCGAGTCGATCCGCGACGTCGAGCGCGCGCTCCAGACCGGCAACGGCGCGGCCGCGTGCGTGCAGACGCCGCTCGGCGAGAAGCTCAACCCCTACGAAGACGACAACCACGCGATCATCGGCGAGCTGTTCTTCAAGATCAGCGCCCTGGCGTTCGCCTGCGATCTGACGCGCGTGGTGAACTTCAACTGGAGCGGCAACACCAGCAACCGGGTCTACTCGAACCTGGGCCTCAGCGAGGGGCACCACGACATCTCGCACAACAGCGACCCCGCCGCGTTCGCCGACATCCGCAAGATCCACAAGCACCTCTGGCAGCAGAACACGAAGCTCTACGAGATCTTGAAGAGCACGAGCGACGGCGACGGCACGCTCTGGGATCACACGCTCGTCGTGCACTGGAACGAGCTCGGGCAGGGCGACACCCACAGCATCGAGGACAGCCTGGTCGTCCTCGCGGGCAAGGCGCACGACCATTTCCGGCGCGGGCGGCTGCTCGACTTCAGGGGCAAGCGCTCCTTCGCCGACATGCTCGTGAGCTGCTTCCACTACATGGGCTTCGACGACATGACGAGCTTCGGCGAGGGTGTGCTGAACACCGGGGGCGCCCTGCCGCTCACCTGAGCAGGGGGACGAGTCATCCGGGGCGGCGCTTCTTCGCCGCTGCCTTCTTCGTCGGCGCCTTCTTCGCAGCCGCCTTCTTCGTTGCCACGCTCTTCGCAGCCGCCTTCTTCGCCGGCGCCTCGCCCCGCTTCCGCCGCTCTCCCGGCACCTTCCCGATGCGCGGATCGCCCGCCCGGATGAGCGCGCACGCGCGCAGGGCGGCCTCCTCGAAATCGGGCGCGTTCGCCGGGAGCACCTGCCAGCCCGTCACCGCGCGCCCGAGCACCGCGATGCTCCGCATGTTCGGGAACTCCGCGCGCAGCGCTGCGTGGTGCTCCTCCGACGTGGCGAGCCAGACGCCGTTGTCCTGCGGCGGCGCGGGCTTGTCGCGCAGGGCGAAGACGATCTTGTCCTCCACATAGACCGCCACGCAGCCGAACATCGGCCGCGTCTCGGGCCCGAGCGGGGCCAGCGCCTCGAGCACGAACTCGTGCGGTACCGGCTCGCGCCTCCTCGCGGCGAACACGTCGTCCGTCGGCGCAGCTCGACCGCTCCTCCTGGGCTTGCTCATGGCGACCAGGATAGACGAAGACGGCCGCCGCCCTCCCGCGCCAGCGTCGTCGTGCTCCCGCCCTGCGGGCATCCTGGACGACTTGGCCGCGCTGCTCCTTGACAAACGGAACATCGTTCCGTATTGATCTCGGCAGAAACGGAACAACGTTCCGTATAACTCGACCAAGATCCTCATGAGCAACCGCGAGTGTGCGGATCTGCGAGCGGGGAAGCCCACGGAGAGAGCCCATGCCCCTGAATCACTACGTCACCCTCGGCCGCTCAGGCCTCCGCGTCAGCCCCTTCTGCCTGGGCGCGATGACGTTCGGCGAAGACCTCGGCCCCGGCTTCGGCTCGAGCGTGAAGGAGTCGGAGCAGATCATCGACCGGTACCTCGAGCTCGGCGGCAACTTCATCGACACCGCCAACATGTACATGCGCGGCCACTCCGAGAAGATCATCGGTGACCACCTGGCGCACGACCGGGAGAAGCGCGACCGGGTGGTCATCGCCACAAAGTTCAGCGGCAACCTCTACCCGGGCGACCCCAACGGCGGCGGCTCGAACCGGAAGGCGATCGTCGCGGCCTGCGAGCAGTCGCTGCGCCGCCTGCGCACCGATTACATCGACCTCTACTACCTGCACATCTGGGACAAGCACACGCCCATCGAGGAGACCATCGCGGCGATGCACGACCTCGTGCAGTCGGGGAAGGTCCGCTATCTCGGCATCTCGGATACCCCGGCATGGAAGGTCGCGCAGGCGCAGCTGCTCGCGCAGTTCCGCGGGTGGGCGCCGTTCATCGCGCTGCAGATCGAGTACTCGCTCGCCGAGCGCACCGTCGAGGGTGAGCTCATCCCCATGGCGCGGGAGCTGGGGCTGGGCGTGGTGCCGTGGTCGCCGCTCGCGAGCGGTCGGCTGAGCGGGAAGTACACCCGGGAGAACGCGGGCAAGGTGACCGGAGGCCGCGCCGCCATCGTCGCCGGACGGGTGCAGGAGAAGGACTACGCGATCGTCGATGCGCTCGCCCGCGTCGCGAAGGAGCTGGACACCACGGTTCCCCGCGTGGCGCTGGCCTGGGTGCGCTCGCAGCCCGGCGTGGCGTCGACCATCATCGGAGGACGGACCCTCGCGCACATCGAGGACAACGTGCAGGCGCTCGAGGTGACGCTGACGGCCGAGCAGGTCGCGGCGCTCGATGCGGTCTCCGCGCCGCAGCTGCCGTTCCCCATCCCGTTTCTGCGGCAAGCGCCGGCGGTCTACGGCGGCGGGACCACGATCAACGGGGAGGCGTCGCAGCCTTCGCCGATCATGCCGCAACGGCGCGGCGAGCACTACTGAGCTGCTCCACGCGCAGGCCGGGTATCGGGAGCTGACCTTCGCGAGCGGTCACGCGCGCGGAGCCCGGCGCGCCGCGGGCCAGAGGCGGACGAGGAGCGCGCCGGCCGCCGCCGACGCGGCGAGCGCCGTCACCGCGAGCCAGCCCCACTGGGCCAAGAGCGCGCTGCCCAGCGCGGCGCCGAGGGCCATGCCGACGAACATGCCGACGAAGAGCACGGCGTTGAGGCGGCTGCGCGCGCCGGGCTCGATGCCATAGACGATGGTCTGATGCGCCACCAGCGCGGCCTGGATGCCGAAATCGAAGGCGACGGCGGTGGCGCCGAGCAGCCACAGCCGCCCGTGGGCCGACAGCCAGGGCGACAGCGCCATGGCGGCGAAGGCCACGACCGCGAGGGCGGCGCCCGTGCGCGTCACCAGCTCGGGCCCGCGGCGGTCGGCGATGCGGCCGGCCAGCGGCGCCGCCACCGCGCCCGCCGCGCCGGCCAGGCCGAAGGCCCCCGCCGCCGCGCTGCCGAGGTGGAACGGCGCGCCGTGCAGCATCACGGCGAGCGTGGACCAGAACGCGCTGAACCCCACCGCCAGCAGCCCCTGGGCCAGCGCCGCGCGGCGCAAGGCGCCGTGGCGCCTCCACAGCTCGGCCAGGGAGCCGAGCAGCGCGGCGTAGCTCAGCTGCGTGGTCGGCTGAAAGCGCGGCAGCCCGCGCCACATCGCCGCGCCGAGCAGGGCGATGCTGGCCGCGGCGGCGACGAACACCGCGCGCCAGCCGAAATGCTCCGCCACGAAGCCGCTGACCACGCGGGACAGCAGGATGCCCAGCAGCAGGCCGGTCATGACGGTGCCGACCACCTTGCCGCGGTCCGCCTCGGGGGCCAGCGTCGCGGCGGCGGGCACGATGTCCTGCGCCAGGGTCGCGGTCAGGCCGGTGATCAGGCTGGCGACCAGCAGCGCGCCGATCCCGTGAGCGGCGCCGCCGAGCAGCAGCGCGGCCGCCAGCACGGCCGCCTTGGCGAGGATGATGCGCCGTCGATCGTAGCGGTCGCCGAGCGGCGCGAGCAGCAGGATGCCGAGCGCATAGCCCAGCTGCGCCAGCGTGGGCACGAGGCCGAGCGCGCGGCCTCCCGCGCCCAGGTCGGCCCCCAGCACGCCGAGCATGGGCTGGCTGTAGTAGAGCGAGGCCGCGGCCAGGCCCGCCCCGGTGGCCAGCAGCAGCACCAGGGCGGCGGGCAGCGGCGCCGCGGACGCGGCGGGCGCCGGCCGGAGGGCGGGGGATGTATGCGTCAGCGGAATGGCTTGCATGGTGTGCTCACTATGTGGAGCGCCGCTCCGGCGCTGTAGTGGCGCGGTGCGTACGATGGTCATACGCTCGACGCATGACCAGGCCGGCGCCGCCCTCCCCCTCGTCGATGGACCGCGTCGCCTTGCTGCAGACGTTCGTCAGGATCGTCGAGGCAGGGAGCCTGTCGGCCGCGGCCGCCCAGCTGGGGACGACGCAGCCCACCGTGAGCCGCCGCCTGCAGGCGCTGGAGCGGTCGCTGGGCCTGCCGCTGCTGCAGCGCTCCACGCACACGATGAAGCTGACCGAGGACGGCGAGCGCTGCTTCGAGCGGGCCAAGGCGCTGCTGGCGAGCCTGGAGGCGCTCGAGTCGGACCTGCGGGGCGACCGCGACCAGCCCGACGGGACGCTGCGCGTGGTCGTGCCGCACGCGTTCGGCCAGCACCAGCTGGTCAAGCCGCTGGCCGACTACCTGCGCCGCTACCCGCGCGTCTCGGTCGAGTGGCTGCTGCGCGACGGGCCGCCGAACTTCATCGCCGACGGCATCGACTGCGCGATCCTGGTCGGCGCGGTGGCCGATCCGGCGGTGGTGGCGATCCGCCTGGCCGAGGTGCCGCGCATCGTGGCCGCCGCGCCCTCGGTGCTGGGCCGGGCCGCGCCGCCGGACCATCCATCGGCGCTGGCCGACCTGCCTTGGCTCTCGCTGCGCACCTATTATCGCGGCACGATCGCGCTGACCCACGCGTCGGGCGGCGAGCGGATCGAGCTCGCGATCCGCCCGCGCATGAGCACCGACAGCCTGTACGCCCTGCGCAGCGCCGCGCTGATGGGCCTCGGCGTCTGCGTGAGCTCGTCCTGGCTGGTCGCCGACGACCTGGCGGCGCGGCGGCTTTTGCACCTCGCGCCGGCGTGGCAGGCGGATCCGCTGCCCGTCTACCTGGTCTATCCCCAGGCGCGCTTCTATCCGGCCCGGCTGCGGCGCTTCATCGAGGCGATGCGGGCGTCCGTGCCGGCGGTGGTCGACGGCGCGGCGGCCCGGCGCGGCTGACCGCGCGGCGCGCGGCATGGGCCCGGCCTCGCGCAGGCGCCCCCTCGCGCGGCGGTCGAGGCCACATGGCGATTCGCGACCGCGCAAGGGTAGTCTGCCCTCCGGTCACGGCGATCGCGAGAGTGGACCGCATGCCGAAGCTTCACGAGATCCGAGCGGACTACGACGCGGAGACCATCGTCGTGTACCAGGCCTCAGGCCGGCCGCGCGGACAGCGCGGCGAAGCTGCTGCCTCGCGAGAGGCGCTACGCCGTCGACGGGACGATCGCCGAGCGGCTGCTCATCGACCCATGACGAGACAGGGCTGGACTCCGCCGGTCGGGTCGGCGCAAGCGCGGGCGCTCGCCCATGTCGCTGCGCTCAGCGCTGGGGAGAGCGCCGACCCGACGTTGCGCGTGGCCTTGAGCTTCCATCCGGACCGGCTCCACCGCGGCGTCCCCGTGCTGCGGGCGCTCGCGGCGTCCTGACGGCCGCCGTCCCCTGGCAGCGGCGGATCCAGACACGCTGGAGCAAGCAGGGTCGCGGTCGGACGCGCAGCAAGCGCACGGCGCGCGCGAACAACAAACGAGCAGAATTCTTCCAATACATTGGCGTGAATTCCGATGTTCGAGAGGCGCTGCTGCATGTTGCTCTCCGGGCGCCCCCGCCGACGAGGCGAGGGCGATGAACCACGAATCAGGAGAGGGAGCGGCATTCTCGTGACGGGCGTTCCGATAACGCGCGTCGGCAGCTCCCGAGGGAGGAGAGAGCATGGCATCGAGAGCGAAGAGGATCCTGGTCATCGGCAAGAGGGCCGATATCCTCGAGCGGAGCGTGGCGGCGCTGAACCAGCAGGGGCACTCGGCGGTCGGCACGTCGAGCGAGTCGGCGGACGCGGAGTTCCACGCCGGCGACTTCGACCTCATCACCATCGGCGGCGGCGTGGACGCCGCCACCCGGGCGCGCTTCCACGCGCGCTTCAAGGAGCAGAACAAGGACGTGATGGTGCTGGACGTGTACGCCCCGATCGCCGGCCAGCAGATCGCCTGGGCGCTCAGGCGATCTGCCGTCGAGGGGGAGCTCGGGCGCGCCTTCTCGGTGACGGAGGGCGCGGGCGCCTTCGTCGCGCGCGCGACCATCGAGCGCGCCTGCGCGCTGCGCCTCGAGATCTACAGCTACCCCGGCGCCGCCCTGGAGCCGGAGATCGCGCGCATCGTCGACACCTCGGTTACCCCGGGGACGCACGAGTTCAGGCTCGAGGAGGAGCTCGTGCGCAATGGGTTCATGGCGGTGCTGACGTTGAACGGCGAGGAGCACCACCTGCACCGCCTGCAGCAGCGCCTGGGCTGAGCCGCGCGGCGCCGTCGACGGCGCGGCCGCAAAGAGCGGACCTGGAGCTCGATGTGCGTGTTCACCTTCGGGGCTCCCACCTCGGGTCCGGAGGTCGACGCGCTCGTCGGGCCAGGGATGCAGCGCGCGGGCGGATGGAATCCATCAATGCTCGAGTCTTTCATCCGTATTCAGAAGGATGGCCGCGGGTCGGTGAATTGGCGTTGACATCGATCATGTGAACGCTCACATTGGGGCGCGGTAGCATTCTTTTTCTTTGTTCCCGCAGGCTGGCTGCGGTGTGACAGCGGTCACGGCCACGAGCCCGGAGACGCGCTCGCACATCTTCAGCATCGCCTCGGATCCGTGCCGCTTGTGGTCATCGACACAGGCATCGTGTGGCGGCTGCTCGACGGCGAAACCTTGCAGTTCGGCCGCTCCGGCCCTGGAGAACCCTTATGCGCATCACCTATTTGCTTAGCTGCATCTCCGCCTCTGTCGCGTGCTGCTCGCTCGCCTGCGTCTCCGAGCTCTCCGACCACGAAGACAGCGAATCCGTGGACTCCGGGTTGAAGAGCCCGGACGGCACCATGGAGGCGGACCTCGCGCTGCAATCGCAGTGGGGAACCGGGTACTGCGCGAACGTCACGGTGAAGAACACGAGCGCCGGCGCGGTCACCTCCTGGGGGGTCGCCGTCGGGCTCAACGGCTCGACGCTGGGCAACGCGTGGAACGCGCGCGTCACCGCGTCGGGCGGGCAGATCCAGGCGGCCAACGAGAACTACAACGGGACGCTGGGTCCGGGCGCCTCGGTGACGTGGGGGTTCTGCGCCAACGGCACCGGCAAGCCCGCGATCGCGTCGGTGAGCGGCAGCGGAGGCTCGGGCGCCAGCGCGAGCGCCTCCTCGAGCAGCAGCTCGAGCTCGTCCGCGAGCTCCTCGGCGAGCAGCGGCGCCGGATCGGGCGGGGCCGGGGGCGCGGGCGGCGGCGGTGGGTCGGGCGGCTCCACGAGCACCGGCGGCGGCGCAGGGGGCGGCGGCGGCGCGGGGGGCAGCACGGGCTCTGGCTGCGGCGTGCCCACGAGCTTCGAATGGACGGCGTCGCCCCCGCTGATCACGCCGCCGAGCGGCTCCGTGTCGATCAAGGACCCGACCGTTCTCTTCCATGACGGCAAGTGGCACGTGTACGCGACGCACTACGCCGGCGGCTACAACATGACGTATCTGAACTTCACCGACTGGGACCAAGCCGGGTCGGCGCCGAAGACGCTCCTGAGCACCAACCGCAACCTGACCGGCTACAAGTGCGCCCCGCAGCTCTTCTATTTCTCGCCGCAGAAGCTGTGGTACCTCGTCTACCAGACACAGCCGCCTGCCTACTCGACAAGCACGAACCCGAGCGACGTCAGGTCCTGGTCGGCGCCGAAGACGTTCATCGCGAGGGAGCCCGCCATCGTCACCGAGAACAAGGGCTCGGGCACATGGATCGATTTCTGGGTGATCTGCGACGACGCGAATTGCTACTTGTTCTTCTCGGATGACAACGGGCATCTCTATCGAAGCCAGACCAGCAAGTCGAACTTCCCGAACGGCTTCGGCACGCCGGTCATCGCCCTGAGCGACTCCAGGTTCGCCTTGTTCGAGGCCGCCAACGTCTACAAGATCAAGGGCAGCAACAAGTACCTCCTGATCCACGAGGCCATCGGCGATGGCCGGTATTTCCGCTCCTGGACGGCGGACAGGCTCGACGGGGCGTGGACGCCGCTCGCGGCCACGCAGGCCAACCCCTTCGCGGGGAAGAGCAACGTCACCGGCGCCGGATGGTCGAACGACGGGATCAGCCACGGCGAGATGCTCCGCGACAACCCCGACGAGACGATGACGATCGACACGTGCAACATGCGATACCTCTTCCAGGGCCGCACCCGGGCCGGGAGCAGCTACGACCTGAACGAGTACAGCCTCGGGTTGCTCACGGCCGTGCCGTGAGCGCGGATGCGCGCAGGGCAAGGGGGGGCAGCTCGGCAGCGACGACGACTTCGGCGCCCTCGCCGAGCTCGACGTGAGCCTCGGCCGCCACCGCGCTGGGGAGCGCTATCCGGACGACGCGTCTCGACCGAGCGCGGGGCGCGCTCCGCCCGGCCCACCCCTATGCCGGGTGACGAGTTAGGGTCGGCCGAGGTACACTGCGCCCGATCCAGCTCGCCATCGGCCAGTCACAGGCCGAAGCTGGGAGGACGAGTGGACGAGAACATTAAGGAGTTCCTCGGCATCGGGAAGCATGACTTCTGGTACTATCCGGGCCTGGCCCTGGCCATCGGATCGTTCTGGGTCTCCAGCCCAGCTGCAGTCGTCGCCCTGCTCGTGATTTCGACCGGGCTTCTGGTGGTCTTCCTCGTAAAATCCACGCCACGCTACCTCGGGTCGCGCGAGCTCCACCGCGGCACCCGCGCCTTCGGTCTCGTCGGGAACGTCTTCCTGGTTCTGATGCAGATCGCCATCGTGGTCTTCCGCGTCCTCCGGCTCTCGTAGCCTTCCGCAACTCGCCTGGCGCGGTCGTGGGCGCAACCTCGCTCTGGTCCCGACACCCTCCTTCAGCATTCGCCAGCCGCTCCAGATCGCCGTCAGCCTCCGGGGTCCGTGCCACCTGCCCGCCGGCGGTTCGCGAGGCCGCCGCCGCCATGGCGCCGCCACCCGCCCGCGGCGCTCGCCGCCGCCCGCATCGCGAGGTTTTCGCCCCCCGCGCCCGTGGCATGCGCCCTGCCATGGGCCCGCGCATGGGAGACGCCGACATCGCCTTGCGCCACCTCGCCCGGAGGCGCCCCGAGGACCTGGTGCGCCCGTTCGTCGCCGAGAGCCGTCCCGTCGAGGTCCTCGGTTGGGTCGACAGCCAGGTCACGACCCTCGAGCGCCGCCTCGACAAGGCCCTGCGCCTGCGGGTCGACGAGCAGCCGCGCGTGCTGCACGTCGAGTTCTGCTTCGCGCTCCGCGACGACGTCCCGGATCGCGTCTTCGAGTACCTCGGCTTCCTCTTCGCCGCGCTCCGGCGCGAAGCCCCTGGCGAGCCGGTGCCGCCGATCGAGAGCGTCGCCGTGGTCCTATCGGGCCGCAGGCGGCGCTTGCCGGCATCGGGCGAGCGCCGCATCGCCTGGCCGGGGCGGCCGTTCAGCGGCGCGCGCTTCCGCGTCGACGCCGTCTACCAGCGCACCATCGCCGAGCTGCGGGCGCGCGGCAGCGTGCTCTGGCTGGTGTTCGCGCCGCTCGCGCGCGACGCGACCGCGGCGGCGCTGCGGGAGGTCGTCGCCGAGATCCACGCGAGGGCGGGGATGGCCGAGGAGCGGGCCGAGCTGTACACGGCGCTCCTCGTGATGGCGACCGTCGATCCCTGGGGGCATACTCTGCACAAGGAGCTGGTCAAGATGGTGGAGGACAAGGAAGAGGGGCTGCTCCGGCGCACGCCGATCATCGGCGAGATGATCACCGAGGCCGAGCAACGCGGAGAGCTGCGCGGAGAGCAACGCGGAGAGCTGCGTGGCGAGCTGCGCGGCAAACAGCAGGCGATCCTCGAGCTGCTCGGCCGCCTCTTCGCGCGGCGGATCGGCCGGCGACCGACGCCCGAAGAAGAGCGCATGATCCTCGAGCGAGCCCATGCAGTCGGCCCCGGCGAGGTCGAGGACGCCTTGCTCGACCTCGAGGGCGAGGCGCTTGTCCGCTGGCTCGCGGAGCCGATTCGCCCCTCGTGAGCTCCGAGCGCGCTCTGCGGGCCCATGAGCCCGCGGAACGCGACCTGCCATCATCGCTCGAGCGACCGCCTCACACGGCCCGCCGCGCCGCTCACCGACGGCGACGAGGTGCGCCGTTGGCCGGGGGACTTCCACGCTCCTTCGGCGCGAGCGTGGCCAGCGCCGCGCACGCGAGGTCGGGCAGCGTCGCCTTCATCCACGCGGGGTCCACGGCGCCGGGCGCCGAGAAGTAGGCGCGGCAGGCCTGGTGCGCCGGGCCGAGCAGCACGACGTCGACCATCACCTCGGACGAGCGCGCCCCGGCGAGGACGCCGAGCTCCGCGAGGTGCGCCGTCATCTCCGCCTTGAGCCGCGCCTTCGTCTCCCGCAGCGCGGCGCGGTGATGCCCGTCGAGCTCCAGCGCGAGCGCCTGGTACATGAAGCGCGCCTCGGCCTCGTGGTCGAGCACCCACGTCAGGTGCGCCGAGACCAGCGCCCGCACCGCCGAGCGCGCCGTCCTGGCGGCGCGCACGCGCGCGGTGACGTCCCCCAGCAGCCGCTCGAAGGTCCGCTCGAGCAGCGCCGCCACGAGCGCCGGGAAGTCCTCGAAGAGGTGGTACACGCTCGACGGGCTCGCCCCCGCCTCCTTGCGGACGTCCTCGATGCCGGTGCGCAAGAGGCCCCGCTGCTCGAAGCAGCGCAGCGCCGCGTCGAGCAGCGCTTCCCGGCGCGCCACGCCGCTCTGTCGCGCCACGGCCATGGCCCCTCCCTACCGCAGCCCCGCGCCGCTGACCAGCGGCCCACCGCAGGCCTAACTGGAAGAATCTTCCAATTTCATCATGGAAGTTTCTTCCAGTTCGGTTACCTTCTCGTCGAAAGCGAGGTGGCGCATGAAGCTGGGGCTGGAGAACAGAGCCGCGCTGGTGACCGGCGGCTCGCAGGGGATCGGCAAGGAGGTGGCGTTGCAGCTCGCGGCCGAGGGGGCCCGCGTGGCGCTCACCTACCGGAGCGAGCGTGAGAAGGCCGCGGAGGTCGTCCAGGCGATCGAGCGGCGAGGCGGCGAGGCGCTCGCGCTGGAGCTCGACCTCGGGTCGCTCGAGTCGGTCAAGGCGGCGGTCGCGGCCACCGTGGCGCGCTTCGGGCAGATCGAGGTCCTCGTCAACAACGCGGTCCGCTGGAGCGAGCGCCTGCCCTGGGAGGCGCCGCGGTTCGAGGACATCCCGCTCGACGAATGGCAGGGCACCCTCCACGACAACGTCGGCGGCGCCTTCGCCGCCATCCAGGCCGCGGTGCCTTCCATGCGCGCCCGCGGCTGGGGCCGCATCGTCAACGTCTCCTCGGGCGTGGCGCTCGACGGCGTGGTGGGCACAGGTCCGTACGCCGCCGCCAAGTCGGCGCTCCACGGGCTCACCGCGGTGCTGGCGCGCGAGCTCGGGCCGCACGGGATCTTGACCAACGTGGTGGTGCCGGGCCTGACCGTGACCGACCGGGTGAGCGCGCGGGCGTCGCCGGACGTGCTGGCGCAGCGCGGGAAGGCGTATCCCGTGGGGCGGCTCCTGGGGCCCGAGGAGGTCGCGCCCACCATCGTCTTCCTGTGCTCGGCGGCGAACACGGCGGTCACGGGGGAGATCATCCGCGCGAGCGGCGGCCGGCCGATGTGACGCGTGACGCGGACTGGCGGGCTCCGCGCTGCTCTCCTCGCGCAGCGCGGCCTCGAACGCCGCACGGCCGCCGCGGCGAGCACACGGAACAGTGGAAGGCCAGGACGCCCTCTCTTCGTCGGAAAGCCGCGCTGGACGCCGCGGGAAGGGGCTCGACGTGCTCCGGGGTGACGTTAAACAACCCGTGCGGGCCGGGTGCTCGGGGCGGGAGGACGCGCCGCGGTCCGAGCCCGTGACCTGCGAGAGTCGGAGGGCGAGGTGACGGCATCCATCGGTATCAGCAGGGCGCTCCTCGGCGGATTCCTGGCAATCTCCTCGACGAGCGGCAGCGCCGCGCAGGAGACCGCGGACATCGGCCGCGAGGGGGAGACCGCGGGCGTGTCGGACAACCCGGAGAATGAGGCCGCCGACGAGGCCAGGCGGGGCTCGATCACGGTCATCGAGGCGACCTATGGGGCCAACTGCGGCACCCCGGCAGGGAACCAGACGTACAACCTGGCCCGCGCCTGCAACGGCCTCACCTACTGCCAGTACGCGGTCGACCACCGCGTCATCGGAGATCCCGCGTACGGCTGCGCCAAGGAGTACTACGCCCGCTGGCAGTGCGGGCGCGGCGACGTGCGCAGCACGGCGGTCCCCGCCGAAGCGTCGGGCCGGACCGTGACGCTCCAGTGCCAGCGGTGACCGCCCTGCGACCGTCCGGGTGATCCGTCGCCCGGCCTCCCCGGATTCGCGCGCTTCCGGCGGCGCGGGGCGGCTCGCCGCCGCGCCCTCGCCTCTTCGCGACGCGGGCTCAGTTCCCCGCGCTCTGCTCCTTCGGCGCCGGCGGCAGCGGCGGCAGCCCCGGACGCGGCCGGTACCCCGGCTTCCGGTACGACAGGATCGGGATCGCCTCGTTCTTGTACGGCGCGCTCTCCCCCGGCTTCGGGCACTGATCCCGCACCCAGTAGACGTCGAACGCGACGATCTGGTCGTCCGGCCGCCCGGTGCGCTCGTGGTACGCGAGCAGGTAGTCCTGGAGGCCGGGCTTGCGGAACGGCTTGTTCCGGTCGAGCCGGATCCGGTTGAAATAGTCCTGCCGGATCTGGCCGAGCCCGAGCCCGCGCGCGTCGGAGAGGTCGAGATCGGGCGGGAGCCCCGTGAACGGATCCACGTGCCGCCCGTCGACGGTGATCGCGTCGACGCTGATCGACCCGTCCTCGGTGATCGGGTTCGGGGCGAACATCCCCCACCCCTGGAGCAGGCGCGGATACACGATCGTCGCCTGCACGATCTTCGGCTGAGCGTGCTTGAGGACGGCAGGCACGCTCTTGTTCTCGTTGATGGCCTGGCTCACGGCGCAGAGCCCGAGGTACGCGACAAGCGCCTCCCGCGCGATCACCCGGCCGCGGGCGACCTTCTCCGCGAGCGGCGACGGGCTCTCCACCGCCGGAGCCCGCGCGCGCGGCCGCCGCGTCAGCCCGAAGAACCTGGCGATGGCGTCGCGCCGCCGCGACACGGCCGCGAGCAGCGCGCCGGGCGCGCCGAGGCAGAGCGCCCAGACCAGCGGGCGGGCAAAGCGACCGCCGGGGAGCGCCTGCAGGATCTCGCGCAGCGCCGCGGCGCCCCGGAACACCCGGCCATCCGACGGATCGCGCGCCTCGAAGAGCTCCGGCCGCGCCTCCCCTTCCTCCACCGCCTCCCCTCCCCCCGCGGCCTCCGCCGAGGCCGGCGCGCGCGCCTCCTCGAACCGGAGCAGCTCGAGGTGATCGAGACGGACCAGGAGCCGCAGGATCGCGAAGGCGAGCGGCGAGCCCGCGTCGTAGACGACGACCCGGGGCGCCGCGCGGCGGCGATACCAGCGCTCGAGCGCGTCCCAGTGCTGCGACGTCGGCAGCAGGAACGACCAGCCGATCATGAACCACGAGAAGGGGCCGAGGCGCATCATCACGCCGAACGAGCCGTGCAAGGCCCACATCCCGACCATCGCCAGCGCGCGCGTGAAGCGGCGGCCGTAGGGCGAGAGGATCCACATCACGAGCAGCGCCTCGACCATCAGGACGCCCCAGGTGAGCCCCCGCTTCGCCCAGTAAGGGATGTACTCCCGCGCGACGACCGCGAGCCCCGTCACCATGCGGTCGAGGTGCAGCACGTAATGCACCGTCTCGCCGCGGCGCCAGATCAGGCCTGACTTGTTGACGACGTTGAAATAGTAGATGGTCGCCAGGTTGAGGATCGCGAGGAGCACGATCCCCGAGACGTACGGGCGCACGGCCCACGCGGGGCGGCTCCGGTCCGCGAGATCCGCGGCCGTCCGCTCCTGCCGCTCGCGGTAGGAGCGGATCAGCGCGTCGACCGAGAAGCGCCTGCCGGTCGGCATGAACATCGCCCAGCAGGTGATGAGGTTCACGACGACATAGCCGCCGTTCTCGATCATGACGACCCGGTTGTCCCTGCTCGTCACGAGCAGGAAGGAGAGGATCGAGAACAGCCGCGTGTGCCAGCCGACGAAGAAGCAGAGGAAGCAGAAGAGCGAGAGCGCGAACGCGACGTGGACCTCTTCGATCGACGAGAACGCGTGATAGAGGCTGAAGTTGAATCCGCTGCTCGGGTGAAAGAGGTGGTAGTGGTTGGTGAGCACCCCGCCGTTGCTGTAGATCCAGCGCGCCTCGGCCCAGTGGCGCACGCAGTCGCTCGCCAGGAGGAAGCCGAGCACCAGCCTGAACAGGCCGAGCGTGCGGACGTCGATGGTGCAGTAATGCTCCTTGATCCATCGCCCCGCGCGCCGGAGGCGGTCCCTCGCAGACGGCCTCGGGGCGCCGGCCGCGGCCCGGGGCGGCGCGCCCTCGCTGGGTGACGCGCCGTCGCCGGGGGACGCGCTCTGCTCCGGCGCCTCCTCGCCGGCACGCGCGCTCTCCTCCGGCGGCTCCTGGCCGGGGGACGCGCGCTGCTCCGGCGCCTCCTCGCCAGCCCGCGCGCTCTCCTCCGGCGCGCCGCGATCGGCGGCGGTCGGATCCTCGTCAGGCTCACGCATGCGAGCGCCTCAGTTCGGCTTGATCGGTCGGGCGAGGCCCGGCGCGAGGGGCGGCATGCGCTCGCCGAGCTTCCCCATGCCCCCCCGCGAGTGCGAGAACAGCTTCTCCCGCTCGAAGGCCGTCGGCGCGGGCGGCGCGGGCTCGCCGGGCGCGGGGGTCGGCGCCGAGACCCAGTACGCGTCGTAGCCCGACAGCGCCATCTCGCGCCCGCCGTCCTCCGAGAGCGGCCCGCCCTTCGCGAGGTAGTCGCGGAAGGCGCGCTGGAAATCGGACCACTCCGGCCGCCGGACGCGATCGAGGTAGTCGGACCAGAGCTGGCCGAGCCTCGCCCCGGGGTGCCCGGCCGGCTGCAGCCGCGGCTCCTCCCCGGTCAGCGGATCGATCGGCTGCTGCGCGCGCGTCTGGCCGTCGATCACGAGGAGCGCGTTGACCCGCGGCGGCTCGGGCGCCATCACGTCCCACCGCGCCAGCATGCGCGGCCACGACGCCACGCCGGCGAGCACCGGCCCCTGCGGGATGGCGGCCGCGCCGGGCAACGGGTTCTCCTTCGCCGTCTGCGCCAGCATCGCGGCGAGCACCACGAGCACCGCCGCCTCGCGCAGCGACCCCAGCGCGAGGCGCGCCACCCGCGCCGCCGGCGCGGGGCTCGGCGGCGCGGCGCCCTCGTCGTCGCCGTCCGCGTGGCTCTCGTCGAACAGCGGGATCCCGCACGCCTGCTTGCCGAGCAGCGCGCTGATGTGGTGCCGGCGCGTCGCGACCACCTCGTAGAGCGCGTCGAGGAGGTGCGAGACGCCCGGCAGCTTGAGCGGCCAGGCGAGCCAGCCGAACGGCAGCGCCAGCAGCGCCTCGGTCACCGCCCCGCCCTGCGTGTGCACGCGCCCGTTCCGGTCGATCGCGAGCACCGTCCGCTCGACGAGCTCCGGCGTGACCTCCTTCGGCATCGGCACGCGCTCCGTGGCGCCCGTCTGGTTGCGGACGTAGAGCTCGTCGAGCGCGCCGTTGCCCTGGAAGGCCACGTGCCCGCGCAGATCGAGCCGCTTGATCAGGCGGCACAGCGTGAGGCACAGGCCGCAGTCGGCGTCGTACACGAGCGTGCGCGCCCGCCGCTCGTTCCAGGATCGCTCGTACGCGTCCCAGAGCTCGCCGGGGATCACGAGCGGCGCGGCGGCGGCGAGCCCCCAGCCGAACAGCCCGAGATCGAAGAAGACCCCGAGGATCAGCCCGTGCACCGCCATCAGCGCGGCGGCGACCCCGCGCGTCCAGCGGAAGAGCGCGGGGACGACGATGAGCGCCGGGATCGCGAGCTGCATGACCCACGTGCCGAACGTGAGCCCGCGCAGCGTGCCGAGCGGCAGGGCGTCGCGGAGCCAGGTGCCCGCGTCGCTCGCCAGGCGCTCGGCGTGGAGCGCGTAGTAGAACGCCGTGCCGTCGCGCCACGCCTCGCCGCGCTGCTGGAGCGCCGTACACAGGTAGATGAGCGCGAGCTGCAGCAGCACCGCCAGCGCGGCGAGCGACGTCGGCGACCACCCGGGCAGGCGCTCGACCTCGATCTCGGCGTCCGAGGTCCGCGACCGGTCGTTCAGCTCCGTGTCGCGCTTCTCGTCCCGGAGCGCCAGCGAGGCGCGGAGGCTGTCGAGCGAGAGGCGGCTCCCGCAGGGCAGGAAGGCGGTGAACGCGAGCAGCGCGATCGCCGCGTAGTTGCCGGCGTTCTCGAGCAGGATGTTCCTCGACGTCAGGCTCACCAGCACGAGGAGCGCGAGGACGTGAAAGACGCGCGTCCGGTAGCCGAGGAGGAACAGGGCGTAGACGACGAGCGCGAGCGCGAAGGCGAAGTGCGCCTCCCCCACCGTCGAGACGGCGTGGAACAGGCTGAAGACCTGCTGCTTGCCGCGGAGGTTGAAGAGGTGGTTGTGGTTCGGGAGGACGCCCTCGTTCGAGTAGAAGTCCCGCACCCACCGCCACCGCGCGAACAGGTCGGCGATGAGGACCAGACCGAAGGTGATGCGAAACAACCCGAGCGAGCGGGCGTCGATGCGCAAGAAATGATCGCGAAGTGATTTCACGGAGAGTCCTCGACCCGGAATCCGTAATCCGATGCATGCTCGAGCTCGGGGACGCTCGGCTGTCGCAAGAGCAGGGACCGCACGGTCCAGAGATCGCCGAAGACGCGGTAGCGCAGCGCGGTCTGGTCGAGGTAGTCGACCCCCGCGGAGCCGCCGGTGCCGGTGCGCCGGCCGATCACCCGCTCGACCATCCGCGCGTGGCGCTGCCGCCAGATGAGCATGGCCTGCTCCATCTCCAGGATGCGGTCGAGCACCTCGCGCGGCCACGCGAGCCGGGGCAGATCGCGGTAGCTCTCGATGAAGACGATCGCCGCGCGGACGGCCCGCCGCTTCTCGCGCGTGGCCTCGTCGGCGCCCGGGTCGTCCTCGGCGAGCAGGAACGCCTCGGCGTTCGCGTTCTCGGCCTCGTACCGCGCGCGGAGCCGCTCGACGTCCGCCGGGGCGAGCGCCTTGTCGATCGCGATCTGCACCCGGCGCTCGTTCTCGGCGCGCATCGAGCGCATGTAGTTGCGGAGGAAGCGCAGGACCGCCTCCGGCTCGCTCGAGCCGTCGATCGGCGTCCGCGACAGCCACTCGTACAGGTAGTGCTTGAGGCTCGGCCCGCTCGCGAGCCGCGCCTCGAGCCGGCGCGTCGCGGACGACGGCGACCCGTCGGCGGTCTTGAGCGCCTCCTTGTAGCTGCCCTCCCGGCCGAGCGGGATCCGGAGCGCGTCGTCGAGCCCGAGCAGGACCTCGATCTCGCGCAGCTGCGCCGACTGGAAGCCGCTCGCGGGGATGAGGCGATCCCGGAAATCCAAGTAATCCCGCGTCGTTAGCGTCTCCATCACCCGGAAGTGCTGGATCGCCTGCTCGAAGATGGTGACGACCCGCCGGAACGAGCGGGCCGCGGAGGCGAGCTTCTGATCGGGAACCGGGTTCTGGCGGAAGAGCTCGCGCGCCGAGGTGAGCTCGCGGAGGATGAGCTTGAACCAGAGCTCGTAGATCTGGTGGACGACGATGAACAGGGCCTCGTCGTTGCTGACCTTCTGCTCGTCGTCGTCGAACCCACCCTGGAGGGCGAGCAGCTCCTCGACGTGGATGTAATCCCAGTAGTTCATGTCGGTGGCGATCGCGAGACGGGCCGCCGGGGGAGCTCGCGCGGTGCGCCGGCGCCTCGAGCGGCGCCGGGAGTCTACTTCCCGCGACCCCGGAAACGGAAGTGCGCCGGCGCCGCGCGCACGGAAAGCGCGCCCGGTCCGGAGGGCGGTTTCACGGGCCCGCCGCGCCTTCCACCGGCGGGCGGCGCGGCGCGCTCACGGCGCGTTTTCCACACGCGGCGCGCTACGGCGCGTTTTCCACCGCGGCGCGCTCACGGGGCGCCGGGCGGCGGGCCGGCGTCGACGGCCGGCGCGCGCCGCACGCCGTCGGGGCCCACGTCGACGGGCGGCGCGTAGCTCTTGAGCTCGGCCCGCTCGTAGCTCGCGCCGCTCGCCGCCTCGATCGCCACCACGCCGACGTCCGGGCAGAACGTCGACACGAAGCGCGCCGGCCTGTCGCCGAGGCGCTCCTCGACCGTCTGCACGCACCCCGTGAACCGGCCCGCGGGCACCGCGATCGCGGCGTCGACCGCCGAGATCCGGGCGCGGCCGCCGTGCTCGCCGGTCCACGTCGTGCCGGGCGCGATCGGCTCCTTGAGCACGAAGACGCCCGTGTCGCTGCGGATCACGCCCTCGGGGGTGAACGCGAAGCGCTTCACCCCGGAGGGGAACCGGAGCTCGCCGCGGCGCTCGTCCGCGCGGTGCACGCGCGCGACGAGGAGGCCCTGCTCGCCGCGCTCGCTCGTGGTCGCGTAGTGGTAGATGTGCCCGTCGACGAGCGGGAAGTAGCGCTCGGCCCGCGTGCCCGAGGAGGCGCCCTGCTGCCCGTCGGGCGCCGCGTTCCACGCCGCGGGCCGGGCCGGGGCGGGCGCGCCCCCGCAGCCGAGCAGCGCGAGCGCGAGCGCGGCGAGCGACGGCGCGCGAGGGCGGCCGGGCGTGCGCTCGATCGCGGGGCTCACCGCGCCGCCTCCTCGATCGTCACGGGCGGGGTCGTCACGGGCGGGGTCGTCACGGAGACACGTGGCTGTGGGACCAGTACCAGAGCGACAGGAACACGAGCAGCGCCGCGGCCGCGACGAGCAGGGCGACGGCGAGCGGGTCGGGATCGATCCGGCGCAGCAGCGCCCGCGCTGCGCGGCGGATCTCGTCGCGCTCGCGCTCCTGCTGCTCGGCCAGGTCCTGCGAGGACTTCCCCTCGTCGCGAGCTCGATAGGGGTGGTCCTCCTCCGGAGGCTCGCGGCCGGGCTTGCTGCGCTCGATCCCCTCCGTCAAGAGCCGCCTCGCGCCTGCCCGGACCAGCGCGTAGTCGCCGCGCTCGAACGCCTGCTCGAGGCGCTCGATCTCGGGATGGCGAGGGCGCCCCGGCGCGGCGTCGCCGGGGGGCGGCGCCTCCTTCTCGTCGCGCCGCTTGGCGCGCTTCTTCGTCCGGCGCCGCGGCTCGGCGTCGGCCGGCTCGCGCGGCGGGGAGGTCGCGTCCGGCCCGGCCGGCGCAGGCCGGTCCGCGGCGGCCGGCTCGCGCCCGCCGTCCTCCGCCGGCTCGGGCCGTCCGGCGGCGGCCGGCTCCGGACCGTCGATGTCGGCCGGCGCCCTGTCCGTCACGTGCAGCTCTCGGTGGTGATGAAGGCCATGGCCGAACCCCTGGGCGGATGATCGAGACGCGGCAGGCTACCTCGAACCCGGGCCCACGTGCCCCCCAAAAAGCCCGGAAAACCCAGGATCGGCCGCCGCGGCGCGGCCTACTGCAGGCCCCGGCCCCGGTCGACGTCCATGGGCTCGGGCCGGTCTCTCCAGGGGACGGCCGCCTCGCCCTCGCCGCTCACCACGCAGCGGAGCGCCTCGCACGCGGCCCGGTAATACGCCTTGCGGCCGCAGCCGACGGCCTTGAACTGGCCGCCGAGCTGCTCCTCGACGCGGACGTCCTTGTCGGGGCAGTCGAGGTCGGAGGTGGCGCGCGCCCGAACCATGGGCATCGCGTTCGACGGCACGTTGGCCACGCTGCACGCGGGCGAGAGCGCGCCGGCCAGCAGGGCGGCGACGGGGACGAGGGCGGCGGCACGGGACGAGCGCACGGCATGAGCGTAATGCACCGATCGTCTTGCGATCCCCAGAAATGAACCGGCGACGCGGCGATCCCGGCGCCCGGGCTCCCCGTGGTCGAGCCCTCCCGCCTGCCCGGCGCCCGGATCAGAACTGGAAGTACACGAACGGCACCGCGGCCGCGCTCGCCGCCTCGTGCAGCGAGACCGCGACGAGGAACAGCAGCGCGCCCTGGAGCGGCGCCGGCGCCGCGATGAAGGCGCCGCGGGCGCGCTCGTAGAGGCGCTCGGGCACGTAGTGGGACAGGAGCGCGACCGCGAGGAGCGCGACGAGCACGGGCGGCAGGTTCGGGTGGAACGTCGTCAGCGTGCCGATCTGCCGCAGGATGAGCACGGCCTGCGAGAAGGTCGGCACGCGGAAGAAGACCCACGCGAGGCAGACGTAGTGGAACGTCAGCAGCACGCACAGCGCGCGGATCGGGAAGCCGGCCAGGGAGGAGCGCGCCGCCGTCCCCGCGCCCTCGCCCTCCGGGCGCCGGCGCCTCACGGCGCGCTGGAAGGCGCGCGTCACGGCGAGGCCGAGGCCGTGGAGGAAGCCCCAGAAGACGAAGTTCCACGACGCCCCGTGCCAGAGGCCGCCGAGCAGCATCGTGATCATCAGGTTGCGGTACGTCGCGAGCTCCGAGCCGCGGTTGCCGCCGAGCGGGATGTACAGGTAGTCGCGCAGCCACGTGGAGAGCGAGATGTGCCAGCGGCGCCAGAAATCGGCGAGGTTCTGCGCCTTGTACGGCGCGTCGAAGTTCTTCGGGAACCGCACGCCGAGCAGCAGCGCCGAGCCGATCGCGATGTCGGTGTAGCCCGAGAAGTCGCAGTAGATCTGCGCGGCGTAGCCGTAGACGCCCGCGAGGACCTCCAGCGCCGAGTAGTTCTCCGGGCGCTCGAAGACGCGGTCGACGAGGTTGAGCGCGAGCTGATCCGAGAGGACGACCTTCTTCACGAGGCCGATCGCGACGAGGAACAGCCCCTCGCCGCCCTCCTCGCGGGTGAGGCTCGGGGCGCGCTCGAACTGCGGGAGCAGGTCGCGCGGGCGCACGATGGGGCCGGCGACGAGGTGCGGGAAGAACGCGACGAAGAGCAGGTAGCGGAGGTAGCTCCTGTGGGGCGGGAGCTCGCCCCGGTAGACGTCGATGACGTAGCTCATCGACTCGAACGTGAAGAACGAGATGCCCACCGGCGGCAGGAGCACCCGGAACGCGTGCCCCACGCTCGCCGGCTCGCCCGTGAGCAGGGCGCGCAGCGCGGCCGCGTTCTCGAGGGCGAAGTTCCAGTACTTGAAGAAGCCGAGGAACCCGAGGTTCAGCGCCACCGTGGCGATGAGCATCGCGCGCCGCGCCCGGGGCCTCGCCTCGCGGGCGATCGCGCGGGCGAGCAGGAAGTCGACGGTGGACGAGGCGAAGATGAGCGGCAGGTAGCGCCAGTCCCAGGCCGCGTAGAACCCGTAGCTCACGAGGAGCAGGAACACGACGCGCGCGCGGATGCCGGCGAACCGCACGAGCGCCCACGATCCGACGAAGACGGCGGCGAAGAACTCGGCGTAACGGAGGGTGTTGAAGAGCACGGCCGGTCGGAGCCCGGGTCAGGCTTGCGGCGAGGGGGGCGCGGCGGCCGGCAGGGCCGAACGCGCGGGCTACCCGGGCGGTGGGCGCCGTCTACCACGGCGCGCGCCCCGCGGTGCAGCCGGCGGCGCGGCGCGATGTTGAACGGCGCCCCGCGTCGTGCCAAGGATGGAGTAGATGCTGGGTCGCCTGATCCTCGGGATTGTGAAGGGGCTCATCGTGGGGGGCTTGCTCGGGTTCGGGCTGGCGAAGCTCGGCTTTGCGGCGCCCATCGCGATCGTCGCCTACCTGGCCGCGGCGCTCGCCGGGGTCCTCGTGGGGCTCGTCGCCGGCAAGCCCATCTGGGCCAAGGACGCGAAGATCGAGGCGGGCATGAAGGCCTTCGTGGGCGCGCTGCTCGGCGCGGGCCTGATGTACGCCGCGCGGCGCTGGCTGACCATGGAGGTGCCGGCGCCGCTCGGCGAGCTCGGCGGCGCGAACCTGTCGCTCGGCGAGGCCGCGGGGAGCGGCGGGACGTTCGGCGGCCTCGCGATCACGTCGCTCGCGGCGATCGCCGCCCTGCTCGGCGGCTTTTACGAGGCCGACAACGACCCCTCGGACGAGGAGAAGCCGGGCGCGAAGCCGGCGGTGAAGGCCACGGCCGGGGGCAACAAGCGCATCGCGGCGTCCGCCGCGGCGGACGAGCTCGACGACGATCTCGAGGTCGAGCCCGAGAAGAAGCGCGCGAAGAAGTAGGCCGTGCCGGTCGCGCGGGCGCTCCTCTACGCGGCCTCGATCGGCGCGCTCGCGCTGGTCGCGCGGTCCTTGCTCGTCGCGCCGGTGCCCGTCGCGGTCGCCGGCGCGGCGATCGTCGGGTACCTCGCGCTCGTCCTGTGCGGGGTCTTCTTCCTCGGGCTCGGCATGTTCGTGGACGTGGTGAAGCGCGGCCCGCCCGGCGCGCGGGGCGTCGCGCTGACGTTCGACGACGGGCCCAGCCCGGAGCACACGCCGCGCGTCCTCGATCTCCTCGACCACGCGGGCGCGAAGGCGACGTTCTTCGTCATCGGCCGCAAGGCCGAGGCCCACCCGGAGCTCGTCCGCGAGATCGCGGCGCGGGGCCACGCCATCGCGCTGCACAGCCACGCGCACGACCGGCTCTTCTCGCTGCGCTCGGCCCGCGCCGTCGAGCGCGATCTCCGGCGGGGCCTCGACGTCCTCGAGCGGATCACCGGCGCCCGCCCGACGCTGTTCAGGCCGCCGGTCGGCCACACGAGCCCGCGCATCGCCCGCGCGGTCGACGCGCTCGACCTCGACGTAATCGGCTGGTCGGCGCGGGGGTTCGACGGGCTCGCCGGGGCGAGCCCCGAGCGGGTGGCGGCCCGGGTCATCCCGGGGCTCCGCGACGGGGCCATCGTGCTGCTGCACGACGCGGCCGAGCGCGACGACCACGCGCCCGCGGGGGTCGCGGCGCTCCCGCGGATCCTCGAGGCGATGAGCCAGCGCAACCTGGTCGGGGTCCGCCTCGACGCGTGGCTCGACGAAGGCGGCCGGGACGACGCCCTGGCCTAGACCATTTCTCGCAGGTGGCGCTACGCTCCGTCCGATGGCTGCGCCGGTGAGTCTGACGCTGTTTGCGCATATCGCGGCGAGGCCGGAGGACGAGCTCGACCTCGCCGAGGCGGCGCTCCTCATCGACGACGCCGCGTACCCGGGCCTCGACATCCCGCACTACCTCGGCGTGCTCGACCAGCTCGGCGGCGAGGCGCGCCGCGCGATCGAGCGCCCCTTGCGCGCCCCGGAGGCGACGCCCGGCAGCGGCCCGGTCGAGCAGCTGCTCCGCTGGTTCTACGGCGATCTCGGCTTCCACGGGAACGCGGGCGACTACTACGACCCGAAGAACAGCTACCTGCACGAGGTCCTGGATCGCCGGACGGGCATCCCCATCACGCTGGCGGTCGTGCTCCTCGAGGTGTGCCAGCGCGCCGGCCTGGAGGCGCAGGGCGTGTCGTTCCCGGGGCATTTCCTGGTGAGGACGCCGGTCCGGGGCGGCGTGCTGCTCATCGATCCGTTCGAGGGCCGGCTGCTCGGCCGGGACGACCTGCGCGCGCTGCACACCCGCGCGACCGGCGCCACGCGCGATCCGGACCCGCGGCTCCTCGTGCCGGCGCAGAAGCGGCAGATCCTGGTGCGCATGCTGAACAACCTGCGCTCGATCTACACGAGCCGCTCGGACGCGGCGCGGCTGCGCAGCGTGCTCGAGCGGATGCAGGTGCTCGCGCCGACCGACGAGCTGCGGAAGGAGCTCGACCAGCTCGGCGGGGAGCGTCCGTGGCCGCCGCTGGGGCGCGGGCTGAACTGACATCGCCCGATCGCCGCTCGCGCGCTGCGCGCGATCGGATACCCTCGCTGGCATGGGTCAACCTGCCGGGGCCCCGCTGACCTTCGAGGAGCTCTACGAGCGCATCCGCGCCCTGCCCGAGCGCCTGACGGGCGAGATCCTGGAGCCCGGCGTCCTCCGCACGATGTCGCGGCCCGGGAAGCGCCACCGCCGCGCGGCCAGGCTCTGCCTGCACGGCCTCGTCCCGTTCGACGCGAACGTCGGCGGGGCCGGCTGGTGGATCGAGCCCGAGACCGAGATCCGCTTCCCCGGCGGCCGGCTCGTCGTGCCGGACCTGTGCGGATTCCGCGTCGAGCGGGTCCCCGAGCTGCCGGACGAGAACCCGCTGACGATCCTCCCCGACTGGTGCTGCGAGGTCCTGTCGCCGGGGACCGCCCGCGACGATGTGGCGGTGAAGCTGCCGCTCTACGCGCGCGCCGGCGTCGGCTGGAGCTGGATCGTGGACCCGATGCGCCGGCTGGTCGAGGTGTTCGAGACGGTCGGCGGGAGGCCGGCGCTCACGGCGACGGCGCAGGACGACGAGCGCGTCGTGCTGCCTCCGTTCGACGGAGAGCTCGCGGTCGCCTCGTGGTGGCTTCCGGGTGCCGTCGAGGAGTAGCGGCCTCCCGCCGGCGAGGTCTCGAGCGACAAACGGGTTGACGCCGCTCGAAAGAGCAGAAATTCAAACCGCCGACGGGCCAAGGACGCCAAGATCTTGTTCTTTTCCTGGCGTCCTTGGCAGTTCATTCTCGGTCGATCGACGTGATTGGTGCTCTGGCAACGACAGCCCTCACGTCGAAGCTCCAGTCGATGGCACAAGGGTGGCGCGCGGCTGGATCATCTTCTGCCCCCCAGGCGCGCAGAGCAGAGAGGGCTTTCTCCTCATCATCGACGCTGCCAGCATGGTAGACGGCGATCCGGGAGGCCCGATTCTCGTCGAGGCGCTCCCAGCTGACGTCGCCGAGCGAGCCTTCGACGCTGTACGTGCGGTCATGGATACGATTGAAGAAGGCTCGACTCCACGAGGCGGCTCCACGAGGCAGGAGGATGACGGGATGAAGCGCGAGCGTGCCTTTCAGGTCGGCGACGTGTCGGCGGTCGAGCGCCGCTTCACGGACGAGGACGTCCTCGAGTTCCAGCGCGTCTCCGGCGACGCCGGCCGCCATCACGCGCAGCCGGACGCGCAGGGCAGGCGCGTCGTGCACGGCCTGCTCACGGCGACGCTCCCCACCCGGCTCGGCGGCGAGATCGATTTCCTCGCCCGGGAGATGCAGTTCGAGTTCCTGCGGCCCGTCTTCACCGGGGACACGATCCGCTGCGAGGCGACCATCACCGAGGTCGCGCAGGAGCCGGGGCGCGTCCGCCTCGCGATGCGCGGCGGCTGCTGGAACCAGGACGGGAAAGAGGTGATGCGCTTCCAGGCCCGGGGCGTGGTGCTCGACGGAGGAGCGTGAGGGCGGCGGTGCGCGCGCGCTCCGTTCACTGGCTCGACCACGCCCACGCCGTCCTGTCCCGCCGCCGCCGGCTGTTCGCGGCCGGCTGGGGCGACGAGGGCGTCCTCGAGCGGGTCCCGACCATCGCGCGGTTCTCGGAGCCCCCGCGCGCCGCGGCGGTCGCCTGGGGGCGGCCGCGGCCGGACGGGCCCGTCGACGTGACCGACGGCTCCTTCGCCGCCGCGCTCCCGGGCCTGCCGCCCTGCGCGGGCACGGCCTTCGTGCGCCGCATCGCGCCCAGGGCGCCCGAGCGGGGGCGCCGCCGGCCGGTCTACGTCGCGCTGGCGGCCTCCGGCGACGAGGGCTTCGCCGCGCGGACGCGGCTCTTCCGGCCGCTCGCCGCCCGCGAGGGCATCGAGGTCATCCTCCTCGAGAACGCGATGTACGGCCTCCGCCGGCCCCCCGGGCAGCGCGCCACCGCGATCCGCACCGTGGCCGAGCACCTCCTGATGAACCTCTCCACCGTCGAGGAGACGCGCGCGCTCGTCGAGCACCTCGCCCGCGAGGGATACGAGCGCATCGGCGTCGTCGGCTTCAGCATGGGCGGGACGTCGGCGGCGCTGGCCGCGGCGGTGACGGCGCGCCCGCTCGCGGTCGCGGTCTTCGGCGCGGGCCGCAGCGCCGTGCCGGTGTTCACCGAGGGGATGCTGTCCGTCAGCGTCGAGTTCGAGGCGCTGGGCGGGCCCGCGGCGGCGCGGGCGCGGCTCGGCGCCCTCTTCGGCGCCGCCGACCTCGACCGCCACCCGGCGCCGCGGCGGCCCGACGCGACCGTCCTCGTCGGCGGGCGCCGCGACGGGTACGTGTTCGCCGAGCAGGTCGAGGCGCTCCACGCGCACTGGAGGTCGAGCGAGCTCCGGTGGCTCGACACCGGGCACGCCGGCGCGATCGTCTACCGGGCCGAGGCGCTCCGGCGCGCCGCCGTCGACGCGATGGCGCGGCTCGACGCGTAGCGCGGGCGAGCGAGGCCCCTCACCCCGCGGCACCCGGCAGCTGCACGACGAACCGCGCCCCGCCCTCGGCCCCGGCCTCGACCCCGATCGCGCCGCCCGCCGCCTCGACGAGCCCGCGGCACACCGCGAGGCCGAGCCCCGTCCCCTCGCCGACCTCCTTCGTCGTGATGAACGGCTCGAACAGCGTCTCGCGGACCGCCTCCGCGACCCCCGGCCCGTTGTCCTCGACCTCGATCCGCGCGCCCCCGCCCGCGGCGCGCGACGCGCGCACCCAGACGCGCCCGCCGGCGCGCGGCACCGCGTCGGCCGCGTTCAGGAGGAGGTTCAGCAGCACCTGCACCAGGCGGCCGTGCGACAGCTGGACGGGCGGCACGTCGGGCGCGACGTCCCGCACGAGCTCGACCGCGCGGAACGCCTTCTGCGGCGAGACCAGCGAGACGACGTCCTCGAGCGCCTCCGCGACCGAGCCGGAGGGCTCCTCCCCGGCGCCCTCCGCGCCGCGCGCCGCCGGCCGCGCGAAGTCGAGCAGGTCGCGCAAGATCTTGTGGATGCGCTCGGTCTCGCGCTTCATCCGCTCGACGAACTCGCGCTCCTCGTCGGGCGTGAGCCCCCCGGCGAGCAGGAGCTCCTGGAAGCCGAGGATCGCCGCGATGGGGTTGCCGATCTCGTGCGCGAGCCCCGCCGCGAGCCGCCCCACGGACGCGAGGCGCTCGGAGCGGACCAGCCGCTCCTGCGCGCTCTTCAGGTCCGCCGCGTAGCGCTCGACCTCGGCGATCTTCGCCCGCAGCGACTCCTCGTCGGCCCGGAGGCGGGCCGTCATGTGCGCGAGGCTCGCCCCGAGCTCCGCGAGCTCCCGCGCGCCGGCGCGCGGCGCCTCGAGGTCGCGCGCCCCGCCGGCCACGCGGCGGGCGGCCTCCGACAGCGCGTCGACCGGCCGCACCACGAGGCGCGTCATCGCGATGTACGCGAACACGAGCAGCGCCAGCGCCACGACCCCCGTGTAGAGCGCCACGATCCGGACGAGCGGCGCGGCCGGCACCGTCGACGGGTCGGTCGGCACCAGCACGGCCACGGAGCCGACCTGCGGCGGCCGCGCGGGCGCCGCGTCGCGCGCCGCGTCGCGCGCCGCGTCCGCGCGCGCCGCGTCCGCGCGCGCCGCGTCCGCGCGCGGCGCCGGCTCGCGCGCGTGCTCCGGGACGACGACCAGGACCGCGCCGCCCCGCGCGGTGCGCACCGCCCTCAGCACCTCCGCGCCCGCCTCCACCGAGGCCGGCAGCGCCGCCGCCGCGTCCGGCTCCCCGGCGCGGTCGACGAGCGCGCCCGCCGCGTCGTAGACGCCGATCGCCGACGCGCCGTCCGGCCCGAGCTGCGCCTCGAGCAGCGGCGAGAGCTCCGGCGCCGACCGGCTCGCCCGCGCCGCGGCGACGTGCCCGGCGATCGCGCGGCCGATCGCGCGGGCGCTCGACGCGCGCGCGCCGACCATCGTGGCCCGCGTGAGGTTCGCGACGGCGAAGAAGAGCGGCACGAACGCCAGCACGAGCAGCGCGCCGAGCGCGAACAAGAGCTGAAGCCGGATCCCGAGCCGCACGGCGTGTCCCTGCCCCTCCGGCGCCATCCTCGCCCAGGTCGCCCCCGATCGCACGGGGCAGGCGGCGGATCCGCCGCCCGCGCGCCGCCAGGCGAGCCGGCGCGGCGCGGTTCGAGGGAGCTGGGCCGCCGATCGCCGCCGCCGCGCCGGAGCCCCGGCGGAGGATCGGCCGTGCGCGCCGAGGGGAGCCAAGGCGCGCAGGCTCGAGCGCAGGAGACCCACCGGCGCGCTGCGGCGGCCATGCTAGCCTGACACGTGGGCTGTCCGGCGAGCGACACGCAGGGCCAGACGAGGAGCGCACCGGGCTCAGGCCGACAGGGCCCGGCGTGCGCCGAGGGCGAGCGGGACGCGCCGGCCGAGGGCGCGTGGGCGCCGGCGCCCCTCGGCGCGCTGGACGCGCTGATCTGGGAGGTCTCCGGCGAGGCGCTCGAGCTGTCGACGGTGCGCGCGCCGGCGAGGGAGCTGTTCGGGCACGCCGCCGAGCGCTGGGCGGCCGATGACGGCCTCTTCTGGCGGCACCAGCACCCGGAGGACCGGTCGCGGCTGCTCGCCTTGGCGCGCAAGGTCCTCGCGGAGGGGTCGACCGAGCGCATCGAGCACCGCTTCTTCGCCGCCGACGGCCGCACGGTGTGGCTGAGCAGCGAGCTCGCCCGCCGCGTGGACCCCGCCGGCGGGGAACCGGTCGCCCGCGGCCTCTCGGTCGACGTCACGCGGGCCAAGGTCGCGGAGGAGGCGCTCCGCGAGAGCGAGGAGCGGGCGCAGGCGCTGCTCGAGTCGACCGAGCAAGGGATCTACGGGCTCGATCGCGCGTGCCGGTGCACGTTCGCCAACCGGGCCTGCGTGCGGCTGCTCGGGTACGGCGACGAGGCGGAGCTCGTCGGCCGCGCCATGCACCAGCTCGTCCACCACACGCGCGAGGGCGGCGCGCCGCTGCCCGAGTCGGAGTGCCGGATCTGCCGCACGGTCCGGGCCGGGGAGTCCGCGCACCTCGCCGGCGAGCTGCTCCACCGCGCCGACGGGACGAGCTTCCCCGTCGAGTACTGGTCCCGCCCCGTCCGCAGGCAAGGCGAGGTCGTCGGCGCCATCGTCACGTTCGTGGACATCACCGAGCGGAAGCGGAGCGAGCAGCTGCTCTCCGCGCAGGCGCTCATGGGCGCGCTCCGGGCCGAGGTGAGCGCGGCGCTGTCCCTCCCCGGGACGATGCGCGAGCTCCTGCAGCGCTGCGCCGAGGCGATCCGGGGGCACCTCGACGCGGCGTTCGCCCGCATCTGGCTGCTCGACGAGCGCGCGCAGGTCCTGAACCTCCGCGCGAGCGCGGGGATCTACACGCACCTCGACGGCCCCCACAGCCGCATCCCCGTGGGCAGCTACAAGATCGGCCGCATCGCGAAGGAGCTCCGGCCGCACCTCACGAACGACGTCCTCCGCGATCCTCAGGTGAGCGAGAAGGGCTGGGCGCGGCGCGAGGGCATGGTGTCGTTCGCCGGCTACCCCCTGCTCGTCGAGGATCGGCTCATCGGCGTGATGGCGATGTTCGCGCGGCGGCCCCTGCACGAGCAGGTGCTCGACGCGCTCGGGACGATCGCCGTCACGGTGGCCCACGGGATCGAGCGCAAGCGCGCCGAGGACGCGCTCCGGGAGAGCGAGGCGAGGCGCGCCGCCGAGCACGCGGTCCTGCGGCGCATCATCGGGCAGAGCGGCGACGGGATCGTCATGGTGGACGAGCACGGCGTCGTCCGCCTGATGAACCCGGAGGCCGAGCGGCAGCTCGGGCCGGCCACGGAGCTCACGATCGACGCGTGGGCGCGCGCGACGGGCGCCGCCCCGCCGGACGGCGCCCCGGCGCCCGCGGCGGAGACGCCGCTCCACCGCGCCCTGCGCGGGGAGAAGGTGGAGAGCGTCTGCTGGCAGGTCCAGCGGCCGGACGGCTCGGCGCGCGTCCTCTCCGCGAGCGCGTCCCCGCTGCGCCGCGCGGACGGCGCCCCCGCGGGCGCGGTGATGAACACCCGCGACGAGACCGAGCGGCTCCGGCTGGAGCACGAGCGCGAGCGGCTCCTCCGGAGCCTCGAGGAGGCGGTCGAGGTGCGCGACGAGTTCCTCTCCATCGCGTCGCACGAGCTCAAGACGCCGCTCACGGCGCTCCTCCTCCAGGTGGAGAGCCTGCGCCGGGCGCTCCGGCTCGGTCAGGCCTCCCAGGACGCGGCGCGGCTCGACGCCAAGCTCTCGACCATGCACCGGAGCGCCTTCCGGCTGAGCGACCTCGTGAACGAGCTGCTCGACGTCTCCCGGATCTCGGCGCGGGGCCTGCCGCTCCACGTCGAGGAGTTCGACCTCGTCGCGCTGCTCCGCGAGAGCGTCGAGCGGTTCGAGGAGGGGCCGCGCCGGGGCTCGTCGATCCGGCTGCTCGGGGGCGAGGAGGTCCTCGTGCGCTGGGATCGCGCCCGCATGGAGCAGGTGATCACGAACCTCCTGTCGAACGCCGTGAAATATGGCGCCGGCGCGCCCATCGACGTGCGCGTCGAGGCCGACGCCGAGCGGGTCCGGTTCGCCGTGCAGGACCGCGGCATCGGCATCGCGCCCTGCGACCAGGCGCGCATCTTCGAGCGGTTCCAGCGCGCGGCGTCGGTGATGCACTACGGCGGGTTCGGCCTCGGCCTGTGGATCGTGCGGCTCATCGTGGAGCAGCACGGGGGCGCCGTGCGGGTGGAGAGCGCGCCGGGCCGCGGCGCGACCTTCTCGGTCGAGCTGCCGCGCGCCGTCGGCGGGGGGGGCGGCCCGGCGGAGGGCGGCTCGCCGCCGGCGCGTCCCGCGGGCGTGTAGGCAGAGGTGGAATGACAGCGGGTATGCCCAGCAGAGCTGCCGCTGAACGACTACAGAGTTCCCGCTGCGGCACTTCGCGCAAAAGGGTCGTAGAAATCGACCCGCGCACCATCGTCAATATCTCGGTAATCCCATTCGTCGGCACCTGTACGTATTGCACGAGCACTTCGCGTCTCTGCCGCAACACCGTCACACATAAACGAAATTCCCCCAAAGCTGTGACCAAACCACAACGCGATTTGCATGGCCCTTCCCGACGCATCGACATTTACATTCTGGACAACAGTCGCCGCACCGGTCGCACGCGTGGAGTACGTTTCAATGAACTTCTGAAGCTCCGCGAACTCGCCTGGAATTCGGCGAAAATTCGAGACCCCGTCAAACCGGACACGCAAAAACGCACGATCTGCTCCGACATCTTTATCCGGGTAGTCAAAGACCACGCACATCGCACGCTCCGCAACGTCGTACCGATATAAAATCAGAAGACACTCAAGAATCCTACCGAGGGCATCCAGAGCATCGTTGACCTTGCGCACCATCACAACCCCTCGTACACGATATGAGTCAATTCATTGAAGAGCGGATTCGATTTACTCACTACATTCCCATTAATATCCAGAATTCACCCGCCGAATTCTGCCAACGGAAATAGCCATTCGCTTGTCGACTCCATTGACTCGCCGATGGACTCAAACCGTTTGGTCGTGTAAACCTGAGGCGTTCAACACCATTTTCGTCCAGCCATTTCCATCCTTGGCCATTGTCTGATGAAACCTGACGCCATCCGCTGGGCTTGTTGCGCTGCAACCATTTCATCGAAACTCCACGAAGCGAACTTCGTGGGAAGGCGCTCGCTGCTGCCCTGGCTCCCTGAGTCGCAGCCGCGCCTTGAGCCATCCTACCAGCCTTCCCAACCTGTCCCGCGCCCTTCAGGCTGGAATAAAGCTTGCTGGCGTCGCCGGCACCCGGGGTGGCGGCCATGAGGCTCAGTGCCGCATTCTCGGTGTCACCTTCCTCGGAGTAGAAGCAGGCATTCACCACGTCGCATGTCGGGCCGATCGGAGGCGGCGCGAAGCCACAAGCATCGAGGCAGGTGTGCAGGAGAAGGCGCGCGTCCGCCCCCGTCATCGGAGCGATGCTGAACCTGAGTTCCCCTCTGTCCCCCTCCGACGAGGGGCCGCCCTCTGCGCCGCCAAGTCCTCCGCCAGGACTCGCTCCACCGTCACCGCCGGAGCCCTCGATGGAGCCATCGTCTTCGGGAAGGAGCGCCTCACCGTCCTCGAAGACATTCACCTCCTTCGTGCCAGTGCCGTCGCTATCGATGGTGACGCCCGGCGGCGGCGCGATCGTCTCGGGCGTGTTCGGCGTGCAGTTCGTCCCGTCGCACGGCTGGAAGCCCGTCGGATCCCTCAGGTTGAGGGGATCGTTCAAGACGTAGGCATACGGATTGTACCCTTGCGCCGTCAGCGGCGACGGGATGACGGGATCGGACGTGAGGAACCGACGAAGACTCGGATCGTAGACACGCCCCTGCATATCGATCCAGCCGAGCTCGTCATCATGCTCGTGCCCCGTGAACCCGGTCCGCACGTCGCTGATCCCGAGGGGCAGACCGGCGATCGGCGTCCCGTTCTCGTCGATGCGCCCACCGAAGGGCTCATGGAAGTTCCGGGAGAGCACGCTGCCATCCGGGCGCAGCACCACGCCCACGCTTCCGAGCGCGTCCTTCTGCACGAAGCGGTCCTGTGAACTCCCGTCCGGGTGAACGAAGTGCTGCGCCACCTCCTCGCCGCCCGCGAATACATGGAAGACGTGGGTTGTTTGCGCTCCCTCCGTCCGCCGCTCGTACAGCCGACCGAGCGTCAATACCGTTCCCGAAGGGCCCTCCTTCATCACACGCTTGCCGTCGGCGTCGTACCGGAACGAGGTCGTGCCGCCCCCGTGCACTACCAGCTTGGGCAGGTCAAACTCCGTGAACGTCACGCCCATCGGGGCGCGTGGCCCACCTCGGCTGAACAGACGACCGCGAACGTCGTACGAGAGCGTGTCCGCCACCGCGCCGCCGATCCGGACCTCGCTCGGCCTGTAAGGCGGCCCGAAGACGTATTCCTCCCGAAGCGTGCCGTCGACGAACACCTCCTTGACGTTTCCCAGGGCGTCATACGAGTAATCCGTCCTCGTCGACGTCGTGCTGGTCTGCAGCTCCCACCACCTGAGCTGCTCGCGCGCGTCATACCCGAACGTCTCGTCCCGGTTCGACTGCCTGTCGTAGCGTCGCTTGACGCGCCCATCCAGATAGTAGTCGTAGTCGAGATCGTACACCCCAGGAGTCTGAACCCGATCCAGCCGCCCTGTCAGCGGCTCGTAGCTGTACGTCGTCTCGACCGCCGCGCCCAGCTGAACAGAGAGCGGCTGATCGTCGCTGTTGCGGCTGTTCATGCGCCAGATCGGAAGAAAGACCGCGCTGCTGATCGACCCATTTCCGGCCACAAGCCGGCGGACGACCTCATGAAGGTAGCCATGGGCGTTGTAGCGGTGCTTCACCTGAAACCCGGTCGCTCCCTCCACGGACGGGTACTCTAGCAGATCCACCCGCCCCAGCGCATCGTACGTCTGCTGAATGACGTACGAGCTGCCGTCGATGGTCCACGTCGTCGCCTCTGGCCGCCCGTGCGCGTCGTACGCGAAGGTCTTTTGAACCCCGTCCGGGCTGGTAGAGCTGGCCAGCCGGCCGACGCCGTACGCCGCCGTATCCCAGACGAACTCCGTCTCGCCATCCGCGTCCACCATCTCCTCGACACGCCCCATCGCGTCGCGCTCGAACGTGCGTGTGGACATCGAATCAGCGAGCGCGACCATCTCTCCGAACGCGTTGTACGTCACGGTCGTCGCCGCCGACACAGGCTCCTTATGCCATCTGCGCCGGCCGCGCTGATCATAACGTTGCTCCAGGAGCACCAAATTCCCGCTGGACTCGTTGATCACCTTGCCGAGCAGGCTGAACGGCTCGTACACGTAGCGCAGCGTCTGGGTCCCCTCCGGCGCGACCCGGGTGCTGGACACCAGGCGCCCGTCCCAATCGATCGTGGTGCGGTGCTCGCGCCCCTCGGCGTCGAAGGAGGTGGTCTCAAGGAGCGAGTGCTCGTAGCGATTGCGGCTCCCATCCGGGCGCCGCTCCTCGACCAGCCTGTCGAGCGAGTCGTAGCTATAATGGGTGACCTGCACCGCCTCTTCCGGCGTGGCCCGCCGCGTCGTCCGAACGACGCGCCCCAGCACGTCATAGCTCTGGCGGCTGCTCGCGAGCGCTCCGTCGAAGCGCTCGTGGGCCATTTCAATCGGGCGCGAAAGCTCATCCCAAAAGAGGATGTCCCGGCCCGCCGCCACGGCGCCGCCGCGCGCGACCGTCGCCTTCGTCCCCGTCACCAGCGGACCCTCGCGAAGCGCTTCATAGGTCACGCCGGTGGGAGCGCCGCCCTCCGGAGTCTCCGCGCGCAAGCGGTGGAACTCGTCGTACTGCCGCGTCACGATGACGCCGTTGCTGTCCATCTCGGCGATCAGATCTCCGGTCGCGGGATGGTAAACAGTCCACCGCGAATGATCGATGCCATTCACGTTTGTCCATCTCTGCTTGGGGAAGACGCGCTCGTCGCCCAGCGACGCGTCGCCCCAGTCGATGTACTGCCGTCGATCTTCACCGCTGACCGGCGAGTGCACGACCATCCATGGGAGGCCGTCCGGGTTACGGCTGTACGTTATTGAGATTGGAATCGACTCATTCGTATGCCCTTTTTCGATGTCTATAACGCGCAACAGGCCGCGTTCGTCGTACGTCCACTCCACCTTGCGTGGCGCGGGGGGCGTGCTTCCGTTCTTGTACTCCGTCTCGAGCCGCTGCCGCGGGAGTCCGATGAGCCAGTTCTCCGTCAGGTTGTCGTACGTCGTCGAAACGATATGACGCTGCCCACCCGTCGTGAGTGTGGCCACCTGGGTGACGTTCGCGAACTCATCGAGGGCTTGCGACCCCACCTGCTCGCGCCGCGTGCTCGGCATGCTCGATCCTGCGTAGCTCACATGGGTCCACGCGAAGTCTGCCCAGTCGATGGACGCCGCCTGCTCCCACTCGTTCTCGGTCCATGCGTACGGGTAGACGAAATACGTGAGGCCGGAATGCAGCAGCTTTACCGCATGTTGCTTCGCAGTCTCGACGATGCGCGTGGTAGGCGCGCTCGTCGCCGGAGGCATACCTACCACCGACGGTCCGAGGACAGGGGTAATCACCACCGTCTTGGACGGCAACCCGGCGAGAGGATAGCGGGAATCGATCCGGGTCGTGTGGTCGTAGGTGATCCGCGTCTCTCGAGGGCGCTCGGGCTCCCACATGCGAATCTCACCGAACCCCAGCGACTTCCGAGAGGACCAGTCGTACCGCAGATCACGGTACCCGTAGATCGTCCGGCGGAACGCGGCGACTTGACTGCCCTGGTTTTCCCAGAGCTGCTGCACGACCGACACCCCGCGCTTCTGGCATACTTGCGGATAGACGCACGTGGCGGGGGAGTCGGGCCGCACGCGCGCGTAGAAGAAGCGGACCTGCGGCTGCTCCGCGGACTCGTCTCTCACGGCGACCACGCGATCGGCGTCAACACCGCGGTTCAGCAGCACCTCCCAGTCAGACGTCGTGGAGTTGACGTGGACCAGGTCCGTCTGCCCATCCCCGTTGAAGTCGCCGACGCGCGACGCGCCCCAGGGCATATCTCCGTTGTTGAAGAGCATCCCCGAGTCGAACGGCAACATGATGGTTGGCTGGTAGCCGCCCCTGCTCGTCGACAGTGACACCTCGATCTCTCTGGTCGGGTAGTTGCGGAAGACGACGAAATCAGTACGACCGTCACCGTTAAAGTCGACCGTCCGCAAGCCCTCGTCGGTGTTCTGTAACGTATCGGGAACCGGTCCATTCGGAACCGTTTCGACGGGCCCAAACCCTCTGCCGGTATTCCAGCGTACACCGGTCACTCCGTCGTCGTATATCGGATAAACCAGATCGTCCAACCCATCCGCGTTCATGTCGACGAACAGGTCGTCCCCGTCGCCGTAGAGGTCGTCGGCGTCCTCGACGACGATGGCTCCAGCGTCGGCGGCCGTCAGGAGCTGCTTTGATCCGCAGCCGAACAGAACGTCCCCACGCCCGTCGCCCGTCTTGTCCAGAACCCGCTGCGAGGTGGGGCATGCCTCAACGGGTCCTTGGATGATCTGAGGTAGTGAGTTAAATGACGGCGCTCGGTTCCAGTGGATATTGAACTCCCCGGACTCATCCATAGGATGATGAACGATATCTGCGCGACCATCGCCGTCGATGTCTGCCGCGACTGCGGGCAACGGCCTGTAGCCTTCGGTCCCGATGAGTCCCGGGAACGCCAAACCCGCGGAGTCCAGTCGCTTGGTAGACGGGTTGAATCGGAGAAGCTGATAGCTCGGATGGTCTCCCCACCCCTGCGCTATGAATGCCATCTTCCCGCTGGCATTCACATCCACCTTGATGGAAGCCGCCACGAAGAACGTGAGCGTATCGTCAACGCCAGCGCCGGCTAGCAGTCGAATGGGCGCCCCGAGGCCGTCGGCGGTCCCCAGGCGCAGCCAAAGCGAGTTTTCCGTAGGATCGTCGTAGCTGGGGGTGCCGAAGTCTCTATTGGTGCCGAAGATACGGTAGATGAGGTCATCGCGCCCGTCCCCATCCGCGTCGATCACGAGCGGCTTCGGCTCGCTGTCCAGCCAGTGCGGCTTCGGCGCGTCGTGCGCGGCGACTGGCTTCGCCTCGAACGCGAGGGGCCGATCATCGTACTCCATCACCTTGGCGCGCAGGCACGACCCCTCGGCTCCGCACCGCTCAACCCGGTGGAGCCGCGAGCGTCCCGTCGTCGGGCTCTCCTCATACGATAGCCGGTACTCCCACGCCAGGGTTGTGTCGGGCGATCGCCAGCCCAGCGCGTACATCTCCAGCCGCTGCAGCCGCCAGGGCTGGCTCAGGCGCACGCCGCTGATATATCGAAACTGATCGTCCGGGTTCGACTCGTACACGAAGCGGACCTTCCTGCGCGGAGACTCTCCCTGTCGTGACGTGTACTCGATATTTTGTGGCGCATAGGCGAAATCGAACGGCGCGGAGCTATTCTGCCGCGTGTCGTACGAGATCGTGATCGCGTTGCCGGCGCGGTCCTCCACCCGCGCCAGGACCCACGCGACGCCGATCTCGTTCTCCTCCACGTAACCGGACGTCACCGTGGTCGGACGGATACGCTTGGCTGCGAGGCGCTCGTAGGTAGAAATTCGCCCATCCTTGCCCCACACCTCGAAGCGCGTTGGGTCTGCCAGACCGCCATACAGGAGGACGCGCGCCATGGAGTCTCGCTCTGTCCGCATCTCGATCGCGCCCGGCGGGGCTGGGTGCAACGGAACATGAAGCAACCTCTGTCCGTCCAGACAATATGCGTCCTTGTCATCGAAATTGACACCGCGCGGCCTTCCGTCGGTCGCTATTGTCCTCGCGCACCGCTTGATGGAGGACAACCCCGTCACGCTCCACCCCACGCCTGCCGGTCCGTTCCCATCGCCGCTTTCGTAGGAGAGCGCAAGGTCGGGCTGCATTCCTGCACGACCTTTCGGAACTTCAATGGGGATACGATATGTTGCGCGTCCTTGCTCTACGGCCCAGGTCGCCGGAATTGCACCGACCCGGTCGCTCGTCGGCACGATCGGGTCGGCGGGCATCACGAGTTCCTCCGGCGGCGCCGGCGGATCCGGCGGCGGAGGGTTGAGAATGTCGAGCGGGTCATCGGTAGGATCGATATCACTATCCGGCGGCGCGAGGTCGTCGAAATCTGCCTCAAGCGCCTCTTGCACGTTGGACAAGGGCTCCGGGGCGTCCCCGCGCTCCGCCCCGTCTTGGTGGGTTCCGCACCCAGCGAGCAGCCAGGCGAGCGCCCACGCTAAATATCGATGGTTGTACACGGATCGCTCCTTATGATGTTCGCGAAAGGCGCACGGCGGCGTTGGGCTCGCAGCCTCGGGCTTTCGAGATCTGCGACCTTTGCCCCCGGCGAGCCCCGCGCGGCGCCCGTCGAGCGACGGCCCAGCGCGCCCTCGTCGGCCGCCGTCAAGCAGCTGCTGTGCCTGGGGCGAGGCGGCGCCAACCCCGGCCATTTCAGCCCGTCATTGCCCCCGGCGCGGTCCGCTCAACCCTCCGTGGAGCGTCCACGAACCGTCCGTGAACGCTGGCGGACGGTTTCTGGGCGCTTGAGTCGCCCGACCGCCCATGAGCGGGACGGTCCACGGACCGTCCGGCCCGCCACGGTCAGTCCGGCGGCGCCTCGCGCAGCCGCCCGGAGCGACCGAGCTCCCGCAGGCGCAGCGTCAGCCCCCGCTTCGACACCTCGAGACGCGCCGACATGGCGTCGAGATCCCCGCCGCACGCCTCGTGGCAGCGCATCAGCTCGTCCTCCGGGATGTCCGCCGCCTTGCGGACGTGAGGGCTTCGCTCGATGAGACGGTAGAGGGCGGTGCGCGAGACGCCGAGCGTCGCCGCCGCGGGTCCGATCGACCAGTGGCTCTGCCGAAGCGCCCTGAGCAAGGCGTCCTCGTCGACCTCCCGGTCCATGGGGTGGTCCGCTGGATTGGCCGTGGAGGCGTCCGCATCTCGCCTCTCGGCCAGGCGCGGTGCATCCGACGGGGGCCGCGCTGTTCGACCCGCCTGCTCCAGCATCCGCTCCAGGCTCTCATCGATGACGACGGCGTCGGAGCCGCGGCTGGAGATCACCAGCTGTCGCGCGACGTTCCGGAGCTGGCGCACGTTGCCGGGCCAGCCGTGCTGGATCAGCCGCACCATGAGGGATCGAGGAAACCATGGCAGGGCGCCGTCCACGGGCGGCTCCAGCCGGGACAGCTCTCCGACGCGCGCGAGCTCCTCGCGCAGAAAGTGGAGCAGAAGGCGGGGGATATCCTCGCGGCTCTGGCGGAGGGAAGGAATCGTGATGGTGTAGCCCTGTAGCCGATGGAGCAGCGGCGCGCGAAACCTGCCTTGCTCGACGGCTTGCTCCAGGTCGGCGTCCGTCGCCGCGATGATCCTGACATCCACCGCGCGCTCCTCGCCCTCGCCGAGCGGCCGGATCGTGCCGGTCTCGAGCGCCCGGAGCAGCATCGCCTGGACATCCATTGGCATATCGCCGATCTCGTCGAGGAAGAGCGTCCCGCCGTGCGCGCGCTCGAAGAGGCCGACGTGGCGGTGGTGAGCGCCCGTGAACGACCCCTTCGCGTGCCCGAACAGCTCCGAGGCGGCGGTGGTCGGGGCGAGCGCGGCCATGTTCACGGCGAGCCAGGGACGACAGGCCCGCGGGCTCGCCTGGTGGATCGCCTGCGCAACGCGCTCCTTGCCGACGCCGGTCTCTCCCCGAAGCAGGACTGGTACCTGTAGATCGGCGACGCGCGCGACCGACCTGAGGACCTCCTCGAGAGCGTCGCTCTCGCCGACAAGCCCGTGTCTCGGCGCAGGGGGCGCGGTGGTCACGACATGGACCAGGATCACGATCTTCTTGGAGAGCTGCAAAATCAGGCCGGCGCGCAGGGCCTCCGCTGAAAACCGATGCGCGTCGTCGATGGGCTCTCCTTCCACGGACAGCTGGCCTCGCCCCGCGGGCGTGATGGTCAGCGACTCGTCTGCGCCCCACGTCACAAGGTGAGGTTTCCGGCTCACGTGAGGGTCGCAGAGCGGCGCGCGCTCGTGGCTGCGCGGCTGCGCGAAATCGGGCTCGAGGCGGGAAAGGGGCACCGCGTACCCGGGGGCGGCCACCACGGTTGCCCGCGCGCCGACCCGGCGCAGGTCCGGGTGGTAGAGCAGCGTGAAACGCAGGCCATGGGGCCCTCCGGAGGCGCACCGCGCCGGCGGCGTCTCGAGGCCATTCAGCGTCTCGACCTGATGCCATGACTCCCAGAAGGAGCGTTCCGCCGAGCTGCCCGGCTCGCCTCGCGCTCCCTCGGTCATCCTTGTCGTAAGAGCGGACGCCTGAGCGACAGCCTCGAAGCTGTCACCGCCCCTGATCTCGGTGCTGCACTGACGCTGAGACACGATCCGTTACTCTATCGCTGCTCTCCCGGTGCTCGTCCAGAAGTTAGTTAGCCGCCACACAATCGACACAGTCGTGCGCCGTGCCTCCCAAAGGCCAACCAGCCCCAATCGATCTCGCGCTCCGGTCGTACCCACCGTCCACGGTCCCGTGGGGCAGCTCAGGTGCCCCCGCGAGGTCGTTCACGGTGCCCGCTGGCGATCGTCGAGCCGCGCACGTGTCGACAAGGATCGTTGCCCCGCCTCCGCATATCCGAGCCAGCCCCCTCGACCTCTCCTCCCTCCACGGCTCCACGTCACACCCCCACCCCCATTCTCGCCCCTTTCCCCGCACTGGGCGGCCTCGTCCTTGCGCCGGCAGAGAACTGGGCCCGGAGGATCGACCTCTGCTACCGGCATGCGAGCCCATGGCCAACCTGGTGCTCGCCGTGCTCACCGCCCGCCGTATCGCGCGCAACGCGGCGCCGCTCGCCTGCGCGCTGGCCCTCGGGGGGCTCGTCGTCCTCGACGCGGCCGAGCCCCTGCCGAAGCTCGCGGCCGCCGTGGCGCTGATCGTGCTGGTCGCGGCGCTCGTCCAGCGGGCGCGGCGGCGCGCCGCCGCCATCGAGGCGAGCGCGCTGCTCGACCTCGAGGTCGGCGCCCTCCTGGTCGTCGCGACGTTCGCCGCGGTCCTCCGCCTCGACGGCTCGCTCGACGGCGACGCCCACGCCGCCCTCTACGTCGTCATCGCCCTCGTGAGCGCGTTCGCCCGCCCCGGCGCCTCGCTCCTCGTCGCGCTCGCCGCCGCGGCCCTCGAGCTCGCCGTCCGCTCGGCCATGGCCAAGCGCGGCGCGCCGATCGCGTGGGGCGCCGCCGCGCCGCACATCGGCTTCATGGCCGTCTTCTCGGTCTTGAACGCGGCCATCCTCCGCGCCGAGATCGGCCGCGTCCGGAAGGCCTCCAACACCCGGCTCAAGGCCGAGATCGAGCGGCTCCGCGACGACGCGCGCAGCTACCGCCTGCTCTCCGCCCCGGCCCAGGCGCGCGGCGCCGCCCAGAAGGGCGACGACGAGCGGCTCGCCCGCTCCGGCGTCGAGGAGATCCACCAGTCGGTGCTCTTCGCGCTCCGCCTGCTGCGCGAGTCGCTCGATCTCTACACCGCGATGCTCCTCTGGCAGAACGACGCTGGCACGCACCTGCGCATCAGCGAGCTCGCGAGCGACGCCCCGAACCTCTCCGAGGGCCCGTTCCTCTCGGGCGACGGCGTCTTCGGCGCGGCGATCACGCAGCGCGCGCCGGTCGTCATCGGCGGCCTCAAGCCCGGCTACAAGCTCCCCTATTACGTCGGCCCCTCCCCGGTGCGCGCCGTGTGCGCGCTGCCGGTGTTCGAGCACGGCCAGCTCCGCGGCGTGCTCGTCGTCGATCGCGTCGAGGACCGGCCGTTCTCGCCGCGGGAGCTCGAGCTCATCGACGAGGCGTGCCGCTACGCCGTGCGCGCCATCCAGAACGAGCGCGTCTTCGTCCAGCTCGAGCGCGCCAAGGTCGAGCAGGGCAAGCTCTACCGCGCCGCCGAGGCGCTCGGCGCCGCCACGACCGAGCCGGGCGTCATCGAGGCGGGGGTCACGAGCGCCCGCGAGATCACGTCGGTCGATTTCGCGGCGGTCACGCTCTACGACGAGGCCCAGAAGGTCCACGAGATCCGCGCCGTGAGCGGCGATGGGGTCGCCGAGCTGACCGGGCAGCGGTTCCGCCACAACGCCGGGCTCGTCTCGATGGTGCTCCAGAACCGGCACCCGCTGCCGTACCGCGGCGAGTACGACGAGAAGCGGCAGGTCGTCTTCACCCGCCGCGTCACCCCGCCGTCGATGCCGTCGATCATCGTGCTCCCGCTCGTCGTCCACGACCGGCCGCTCGGGACGCTGGTCCTCGGCTCGCGGCGGCGCGCGGCCTTCACCGACTCGGTGCGCAGCACGCTCGAGGTCCTCGCGAGCCACATGGCCGTGTCGCTCTCGAACGCGCGGATGATGCGGCGCCTCGAGGAGCTCGCGACCATGGACGGGCTCACCGGGCTGCTCAACAAGCGGGCGATGCTCGAGGTGGCCGACCAGAAGATCACGGCGGCGCGCAGGTTCTCGCGGCGGCTCTCGGTGCTCGTGACCGACATCGACCACTTCAAGAAGGTGAACGACACGTACGGCCACGACGTGGGCGACGTGATCATCAAGGGGCTCGGCGACGTGCTCCGGCGCGCCAAGCGCACGACCGACGCGGTCGCGCGCTTCGGCGGCGAGGAGTTCGTGGTGATCTGCGAGGAGACGGACGCGCGCGGCGCGATGCTGCTGGCCGAGCGCGTGCGCGAGGAGCTCGGCCGGACGACGTTCCACGCGGCCGGGAGCAGCGGCCCGGTGCAGTGCCAGGTCACCTGCTCGATCGGGATCGCCACGTACCCCGAGGCGGGCAGCACGTGGGAGGAGCTCTTCAAGGCCGCGGACGAGTCGCTGTACGTCTCGAAGCGGTCGGGCCGGAACCGCTCGACGGCGTGGTCGCCGTCGATGCGGTCCGGCAGCGGCCACCCGCCCGCGCCGGAGGCGAGCGCGCCGGCGAAGCCCGCGTCGGAGCCGCCCGCGCCGGCGAGGCCCGCGTCGGAGCCGCCCGCGCCGTCGAGGTCCGCGCCGCCCGCGGCGGCCCGGCCCGCGTCGGCGAGGCCCGCGGCGGCGGCGCCCGCGCCGCAGCGCAGGGCGCCCGCGGCGGGCGGCGGCGCGGCGCCCGCGGGGCACGACGGCGCGCCGCCCGGCGGCAAGCGCGCCGCGGCGCCCTCGCTGTCGCCGGCGCAGGCCAGGGCGGCCGTCGAGGCCGAGCCCCGGAGCAAGCCGAGGCGCCCGCCGGAGGTCGATCCGACGAGCAAGCCGAAGACCGCGGCCTGAGGCGGCGCGCGGCGCGGGGCGAGAGGCGCGTGAGGCGGCGGGCGCCGCTTGCGGCGCCCGCGCGGCGGGAACATAAGCCACCGTGACGCGGCGAGGCGAAGCCAAGGAGGCGCGATGAGCTCGGATCCGGATCGCGATGACCCGAAGGACGATCTCAAGCAGGGGCTGAGCCTGCTCTGGCGCGCGGCGCGCAAGACGGCGGTGGACCTGCGCAAGGACCTCGATCGCACGAGCGTCGGCAAGGCGATCGACGACGCTGGGCGCGAGCTGGTGCGGGCGGCGACCAACGTGGTCGGCCGGATCGGCGCCGAGCTGAGCAAGGGGCCGCCGGCGGCGCCGCCGCGCGAGGAGCGGCCGGACGGCGGCGCGGAGGCCGGCGCGCCCGAGGCGCGGCCCACGGGGCCCACGCCGGAGGATCCGGGGTTCCGCATCGCGGTCGACCCGGAGGACAAGGGCGAGAAGCCCCGCTGAGGGCGGGCTTCACCGGGATCGGCCGGGCCACGAGAGGCCCCCCGGAGACGGCTTACGGGGGGCCGGCCGGGGTCGCGGAGCGCCCTGGGCGCCGCGCGGCGAGCGCCGCGGCGGTGAGCCCGTCGGCGTGCACCGCGCACGCCTGGACCGGCCGGCCGAGCGACGCGCGCCCTGTCACGGCGCCGCCCTGCGCATCGAGGAACGTGATCCCGCCGCGCGCGTCGCACAGCGCGAAGCCGCCGGTATACGCCGCGCCGCCGAGGAAGTCGGCCTCTCCTGCGTGGGCCCACGCGAGCGCGCCCGTGCGCGCGTTGATGCCGACGGCGGCCCGGTAGTACGTCGCCACGAAGCGCTCCGCCTCGATGCCGGGCGGCCCGGAGGCGCGGGGGCGGGCGTAGACGCGCGCCCTGTCCTCGGCCGAGGCGACGGGCGCGAGCACCTCGGTCCCGTCGCTCATCCAGCTCGGCGCCCCGGGCAGCTCGCGCGCCGGCAGCCGCGCGGTCGACGCGCGCCCGGCCGCGCCGAGGCCGATGGCCGCGTCGAAGCGCGTCGCCGCCGAGCCGCCGCCGAAGAACACGGCGCCGCCGAGCAGGAAGGCGCGGCTCACCTCGGTGCGGAGCAGCGCCCGCGCCGCCTCGCGGCCCGTCTGCAGGTCGAAGACCGTGACGTACCGCCCCTGCCAGGGCAGGAACGCGTAGCGCCCCACGACGGCGGGCACGCCGATGTCGGCGTCGTCCTCGATCTGGCGCTGCACCATCCCGTCGTGGCCGATGGCGAGCACCACGCTCATGGTGCCGGTGGTCGACACGAGCGACACAACGGTGGTCTCGCCGTCGTCGCCCGCGCCGCGGAGCCTGCCGCCGGCCCTCCGCTTCCAGAGCAGCTCGCCGGTGCGCGCGTCGAGCGCGAACAGCTCGCCCTGGCCGAGCCCCACGACGACGCTCCCCGCGACGGCCGGCCGCGCGTCGAGCGGGTGCTCGAAGGTCCACGCGGGGCCGCCGCCGAGCGGCACCCCGACGAGCTGGCGCGCTCCTGTGGCGGCCACGACGCCGACGGCCACGTCGGCGCCGAGGGGGACGGGTCTCCCGGCGAACCGCCGCTGGAAGGCGGCGATCCCGGCGCCGCCGTCGTCCTTCCAGCGCGGATCGAAGGCCTCGCCCTGCGTCTGTCCGCCGCCGCAGGCGACGGACAGCGCCGAGAGCGCGGCGCCCGCCGCGAGGAGGAGCGCGCGGGCGGCGGCGCGGGGCGGGCGCGGGGGTCGCATGCGAGGGGTCCTGCGGCGGTCGTAGCGCGGCTCCGGCTGGCCGAGCAAGGAAGCGTCGGGGCGGCGGGGGGCGAGCGACGGGCGCAGGAGCGCAGGCACACATGGAGCGAAAGGGACACAGGCTCCTTCACCGCAAGCACCTGCCTCACCGCGAGCACCAGCTCTGTGCGACCTCGGCAGGCGGAAGGACTCTGCGTCGGGCTCACGAAGAACAGTCGACCTTTCTCAGGAATCACAGGCCCTTTCAGGGGGAGCGCGTGCAATCTCATACGACGACGGCTGCCCACGCGTAAGCGCCCGACAAACGCCACCGTCGCCCGCTGTACCGCGCCGGCGCCCTGTTCTTATCCCCACGAACGAGGAAGCGGTGGCGACAAGGGCGACGTACACGGAGGAGATAGAATCCTTCAATCACAACGGGCATGGCCCCATGCGAGGAGCCCCGCTGGCGGTGGGGTGGACCGGCCCGTTCGAAGCATGCGCAAGCCATTGAACAGATTCGCTTTTCCAAGAGGAGAGGCAGCGTAGACAACGACGTTCCATCCACGCGGTGCAGGTCGCGCAGCCGGATCTTGACATCTCCGAGACGTTTTGAATTCCGCTTCTCCGAGACGGGACGCCGGTGGTAGCATGCGCCCGTGCGAGTCTCCGCGAACGCGCCCGCTCTGCTGGCACGGCTGGCTGAACCGAAGGACAGTCCACCGCTGCTCTCGCGGACGCGCGTGAAGAGCGCGCTGGCCGGTGTGGTAGAGACGGAACGCGATCAGCGCATGCACATGTCGCTCGCCGATCGGGCGATCGGGGCAGTGCGGACGAAGCCTGCCGCCTATTCCGGATACAGCGATCTGGTCGCGGCGGCGCAGGCGGCTGCGCCGCACAGGCCCGCTGCCCCAGGGCGACCGGCGCCGATCCAGGCGAAGGCGGAAGGCGGGCCGATCTTCTTGAAAGGGCTGGCTTCTTCTTCGAGCGACGGACCGAGCTCGGTGAGCGGCGCCGACGGCACCAGAGCGATCGGCCGCCCGTCCGATCCCGCCGAGATCGAGGCCGATCGCATTGCCGACGCGGCGATGAGCCGTTCGCAGGGCGCGGGTGGCTGCGCCGCCTGCTCCCAGGGAGCGCCCGGCACGACGAGCCCGACACCGCCCGCGCCATCGGGACAGCCTCTCGACCCCGCTCTTCAATCGTTCGCCAGCGACAAGCTCGGCGGCGACTTCTCCGATGTTCGCATACACGCGGACGCGGAGGCCGCGTCGGCTGCACGTGCGCTTCACGCGCGCGCGTATACGGTCGGGAAAGACGTGATGTTCGGCGAAGGCCAGTATTCGACGGGCACCGCGTCCGGCCTGCGCCTCCTGCTTCACGAACTCGTGCATACGAAGCAGGACCCGTCCGGGCAGATGCTCCATCGACAGGACGACGGGGGCGTCCCGCCGGTGGATCAGGGCACCAGCGGCTCCGAATCCGCCGATGGCACGCCTCCTGCCGCCGAGTTCGATCCGTGCTCGGTGAACGTCGCGTCGCTCACCAACGCGCAGCTGCTCGCCCGCTTCACAGAGGCCGATGCCTATGTGCGAGATCCCGAGCACTACCGCCGCGACAACTTCTATAAATACCTCTCCCTGCGCAGGCGCACCGGTGCGGAGCGGGAGCGGCGCGCGCGCGGCGGTGAGTGCTGGCTCGCCGACGACATAACGTCGGTACCCGCAACGCTTTATCGACTGGACCCCGGCCCACAGGGCGGCGCGCTCATCCGCGCCGAGGACGGCAGTGCCGGCGCCGGACCGCCCCGCACGTTCACCGATGTCTCCATCGTCACTGACGGCCAGCTCCAGCGCTATCTGACGCGCAACCACGTCGCGCCCGGCACGATCGAGGAGGTGATGCGCGATCCGCACACGCCGCACATGGTGGACATCTCCACCGCGCAGGCCGTCTGGGCGCTACAGCAGCTACAGCAAAGCGACGGGATCTCGCCGATGCTGTCGCCCAATTTCGCGCCGGGCCTGGGCGGCGCGCTCGGCACCTTCACGGGACCGCGGCCCGCCGGCCCGGGAGCCACGCTCCTCGACCAGCTCGCCTACTCGCGCCTGATCAACTCAGGCGCTGGAGGAGGTCTGTCCGCCGACTGGCTAGCGAGCCGAGGCTGGCCCGGGATCCCGGGAAATAACCCGGCGTTTCTCGAGGCGTTCACTGGCCCCGATCTGCGAAGCCCGAGCGCGACGCTCGGGCAGCGACAAGGGAGCACTGGAATCGCCTCCGAGGGTGTGTTTCTCCCGTCGCCCGAGGTCATCGCCGCCTTCCAGGCGCAGGGTGGGATTTTTGTTCCCGAGAACCTGCCCGGGGACTTGCCGGTGTCCAGGCTCGACGAGATCATGTCGCGTTACCCGCTGCCGGTGGGCCGCGTCGGCAGCGCGATGGACGCGGCCAACGCTCAGCAGCTCTCAAGGCTTCCTCCCCAGGAGATGATGCCCGTCGCCGCGCGAATCGGCGCGAACATGCGTCCCCCCAATCGTCCGGTCGTGACCGATCTGATGCCTTACGCGCTCCGCAACCTGCGACCGGGCGGGACATTGAACATCGTCTATCGTGAGGCGATCATCTCCAGCGAGGTCCAGACGTCGGTCCGGAACACCTGGACCGATCCAGCGACGGGACGCGGCTATCGATTCGAATACGTCACTCCCATCACGGAGGTGGCCGCGGGCTCGGCCGCGCCCCTGTCGCCGGGCCTGGGCGCCATCAGTGACCCGCAGGAGAGCGTATTCCACGTCGTCCTGCGAAAAGTGCCCGTCACCGGGGGCGCCCCGGCGAGCGCGGCCGGGGAGACCGAGGCGGGGCTGCCATCGATTCAAATCAACGCGCTCGGCGCCGGCGTCGCTCCGGGGCTATGGGCCACGGGCACGGGCGCGGCCGGTAACGTCATTGGTGGGCTGACGACCGTCGGGCTCCAGCGCGCCTATGCGGCGCTGCGCGGGCAGCCTTATGGTGGCACCTTGGGCGGCGATCTGCGCAACATCGCGCTCACCACGCCGCCAGCAGCTGGGATGTCCTTCCTCCAGCTCCGGCTCCAACAGATGGCCGCTCAGCGGGTGGCCGCAGGCGGCGCCGGCTCGCTTCCTCTCTATTTGAGCCCGGGCGCCGGTCGCATCGCATTGCCCGCCGTCACCGCCCCGCTCATCACGATGGGATCCATGGGCCTCAGCGGCCACAGCTATCCATGGCAGGAGTACGCTGTTCAGGGCACGCGCGCCACCGCCAACGCCCTCGTCGCCTCGGGCGCTACGGCGGGCTTCTTCGCGATCGTGGGGGCCACGGCCGTCACCGGCGCCGAGACCGGCGCGGCCGGCGGCACCCTGGTGGAGCCCGGCGGCGGCACCGTGGTCGGCGGCGTGGGCGGCTTTCTCATCGGCGCCATCGTCGGAGGCGTCGCCTATTTCATCTCGGATCTCACCATCGGCAGCGCCGTCGAGGACGCCACGCGCAGCCTCGTCGGCGAGCCCGACGGGTGCCCATGAGCGCGCAAAATCGGTTACGTGTCTTGCTCCCGAGTGGGCAGGTGTTCGAAGCCTCGGGAGCGGAGGTCGACGCGCTGACGGGATACCTTGAAGGAGTGCTCGTCCCCCAGCGCAAGACGTGGAACGGCGCCTTGTGCACCCTCGATCTACGGGACGCCGGCGCGGGGACGCTCCTCATGGCGGCCCACGCGGTGCGCGGAGCCCTGCCCCGCGCACCAGCGGAGGGCGCGGGGCTCCTTCAGATGCTGGCGGCCGAGCCGCGGTCGTCGCCGCACCCCGCCAGCACGATGACGGCGGACGAGGTCGAGGACATCGGCCGCGCGCTGCAGCTCGGCGTCACCGCGGTCGAGGCGATCCGGGCGACCTGGCTGAGCGCTCCCGCGGTGGCCGACACGCTCGCGCAGCGGGTGCTGGCGCATCCCTCGGAGGGCGACGCGCTGGCCGTCATCCGCCTGCTCCCCGTCGAGAGACGCGGCGCGGCCTGGCTTGCCATCGCCTCGGATCCGCGCGAGCCGATCCGCTGCGCGCTCTTTGAAATGCTGGCTCCGCGTCACTGGTCTCCCGGAACACTGCCCCTCGAAACGACGCCCGCCGACGCGCTCCAGCTGCTGGCCCGCGGATGCTCGGACTCTTCGGGCCGAGTACGGGCCCTGGCAGTCCAATGGGCTCGCCTGATCGGCTACGTGTCCTCGATCGCCGGCGCGGTGAAGGAAGGCATCACGGATCTGGACCCCGACTACCGGCGTCAGTGCCTCCGCACCCTGGGCGAGGTCGGCGACGACGAAGCGCGTCACCTGGCCCGCGCTGCCGTGGAGCGCGCTGATAGCTCCGATGTTCACGCCGCAATCGTCTCCCTGAAGACCTTGGACGACGCCGAAGGCATCGTGCGCGCCTGCCTCGATCCTCGGCCGGTCGTGCGTATCGCCGGGGCCGAAGCGCTCCTGCATTCCAGAACCATCACCGCGCCGCTGCTCGCCCGCATGCAGCCGCCGGCACCCGAGCTACAGTTCGCATTCGATGTCTGCCGCAGGCGACTCAACGTCTGATCGAACGGAACGCAGCACGCTCTGGAGCTCCGCGACCGCTGCTCCTGGCCGCGCGAGCTGCGCCGCGCGAGCTGCCGGCGGCGACCTCCTCGCGCTCGTGGCGCACCTCCGCCGCGTGCTAGAAGGCCGCGTGCACTTCACCATCTGTCACGAGCTCGACGCGCCGCTCGACGCCGTCGAGCTCGCCGTGCTGTCGCCGGAGCTCGGGCCGCGGCTGGCCACCAAGGTCGCCTCCCTCGAGAGCGTCGTCACCGTCGAGCACGCGCTCCGCGACGGCGAGCTCCTCCGCATCCTCCGCTTCCAGGCCGGCGCGCCGCTGCCGATCTTCAAGGACTACCCCGTCGCCAAGGACGCCATGTCCTGGGAGGAGCGCTCGACCTACCGGCTCTCCGATCACGCCTCCACGTGGCAGGTCAGCCCGAAGGAGCAGTGGCGCAGCTACTTCCGCTCCGCAGGCACCTACCGGCTCGAGCGCCTGCCCCAGGGGCGCACCCGCCGCCGCGTCGACGGCGACATCCAGATCCGGCTGCGCCTGCTCGGCCCCCTCGTCGAACGACTCGCCCTCGCCGAGGTCCAGCGGACGTACGACGCCGAAGCGGATACGCTCCGGGAGCTCGTCACCGCATGAACGACCTACCCCGCCCCGAGACCCCCGCCCGCCGCGCCCGCTTCGCCCGCCCCGCCGCCGCGCTCCTCGGCCTGTGCGCGCTCGCCGGCCCCGCCGCCGCGCACGCCGCGCCGACCGACGGCCCCGCGCAGCCGATCCCCGATCCGGGCAAGCCCGTCGCCAGCAGCGACGACACCTCGGCCATCGCGGTGAACCCCGCGAACCTCTCCTTCCTCCCAGGCACGGAGCTCCGGTGGACCTGGGTCTCCACGGGCTCGGCCTCGCCGCTGCCCGCGCGCGGCCACGCGTTCGCGCTCGGCGTGCCGCTCTGGTTCGTGTCGACCGGCCTGCGCTTCGACTTCCTCGACCCGCCCAGGGCCGCGCCGGCGCCGTTCGACAGCCCCTCGCGGTGGTTCCGCTGGGGGCTCGCGCTCGACACCGGCCCGGGCTTCGCGTTCGGAACGACGCTCGGCTGGGGCAGCTCCGACGCGCCGGCGCTCGACGGGTACTTCTCCCTCACGAGCGGCATCACCCTCCGGCCCTTCACCTGGCTCTCCCTCTCGGCCGTCGCGCGCGACTGGAACCGCCCCGAGAACCGCCTCGGCGAGGCGCTCGAGCGCAGCTACGATTTCGGCGTCGCGGTGCGGCCCGTGGGCGGCAGGCGCGCGCTCGAGATCGGGCTCGAGACCGCCTACGTCGAGAACAGCGACCCCGACCGGAGCGGCACCTTCACGCCGCGCGCGACGCTCGGCCTGCGCGTGCCCTACGTGGGCACCCTCCGGGGCGACGTGACGCTGCGCGACCTCGCCAGCGAGGACGGCCCCGAGGTCGCCGCCATGGCCGGCCTCGACGTCAACGTCGGCGGGCTCCAGGTCTCCGGCGGCGGCGTCTTCGGCGACGCCGTCACGAAGAGCGGCACCGGCTTCTACACCAGCGTCGCGCTCCGCAGCTTCTCCGAGCCGGGCGTCCGGCGGCTGGCCCGCGTCGTCCGCGTCCGCCTCGACTCGACCCCGGGCGTCCGCAGGCACACGCGGCTCCTCCAGCAGCTCTGGCGCCTCGCCGAGGCCCCGGAGGTCTCCGGGGTCGCGCTCGTGCTCCGCGCCGAGCCGGCCAGCTCGCTCGCCCACGCCGAGGAGGTCGCCGACGCGATCCGCAACCTCAGGAGCCACGGCAAGAAGGTCCTCTGCCACCTCGAGGACGCCGGCGGCCGCGCGCTCCACGTGTGCTCGCACGCCGACGCCATCGCGATGAACCCCGCGGGCGGGCTGCGCTTCTCCGGCATCTCGTCGAGCTACTTCTACTTCGGCGGGCTCCTCAAGAAGCTCGGCGTGCAGGCCGACCTCGTCCGCATCGGCCCGCACAAGCTCGCCGCCGAGCAGTTCGCGCGCGAGAGCAGCACCCAGGTCGGCAAGGACGACCACCAGGCGCTGCTCGATCAGCTGAGCGGCTCCTTCCTCGACGCGGTGAGCGCCGGGCGGCGCATCCCCGTCGAGGAGCTCGAGCGGCGGCTCGCGCGCGGCCCGTTCCTCGCGCAGGAGGCGCGGCAGAGCGGCCTCGTCGACCTGCTCGCCTACGACGACGAGCTCGGCCGCGTCATCGACGAGGTGATGGGGCGCGCCTCCCGCGTCGTCGACGACGACCCGGGCGACGAGGCGCCCGAGCGCTGGGGCTACTCGCCCAAGATCGCCCTCGTCTACCTCGACGGCGACATGATCGACGGCGAGAGCCGGTCGATCCCGCTCCTCGGCGTCAAGCTCGCGGGCTCGTACACGGTCGCCGGGGCGCTGCGCCGCGCGCGCGAGGACCACAACGTCCGCGCCGTCGTGCTCCGCGTGGAGACGGGCGGCGGCTCGACGCTCGCGTCGGACGTCATCCTCCGCGAGGCGATCCTCACGGCGCGCGTGAAGCCGCTCATCGTCTCGATGGGCTCGCAGGCCGCGAGCGGCGGCTACTACGCGTCCGTCGCCGGCGGCCAGATCTTCGCGAACCGCTCCACCGTCACCGGCTCCATCGGCATCTTCTACGGGAAGGTCGACGTCACCGGGCTGCTCCAGAAGCTCGGCGTCGGCATCGAGACGTTCCGCTCGGCGCCGCGCGCCGACGCCGAGTCGATCTACCGGCCGTTCACCGACGACGAGCGCGAGCAGCTCGGGGTCAAGGTCAAGCAGCTCTACGACCGGTTCGTCGCCCGCGTCGCCGAGGGCCGGCGCATGCGGCCCGACGAGGTCGACGCCGTCGCGCGCGGGCGCGTGTGGACCGGCGCCCAGGCGCTGGAGCGCCGGCTCGTCGATCGCGTCGGCGGGCTGCGGGAGGCGCTCGCCGAGGCGCGCCGGCTCGGCCAGCTGCCCGACGACGCGCCCGTCCTGTCGCTCCCCGAGGAGGACACGTCGCTCCTCGGCTACGCGCTCAGCCTCGTCGGCCTCTCGGCGCAGGCCCAGGGCGAGCTCGCGACGGCGACCATCCCGCCCGTCATGCTCGACGCAGCGCGCGCCCTCACGCCCTTCCTCGTGTTCGGCGCCGACAGGCCGCTCGCGCGCAGCGAGTTCGCCGGCGAGATCTCGTTCGGCGTCCCCGCCACGGCGCGCGAGGACGAGCCCGCGCCGCCCTCGCTCGGGGAGCGCTGAGCCCATGGGGGACGCCGAGGCCGCGGGCCCGCCGCTCTTCGACGCCCGCGCCGCGCGCATCGCCGTCGACGACGTTGTCGCGATCGACGCGCTCACCGCGGCGTCGCGCGGCGACCGCGTGCTCTGCGCCGGCGACACCGGCGCGCTCTTCGCGGCGCTCACGGGCATCCCGCTGTCCTCCGTCCGCTCCGCGTCGCCGGACGACGCGCTCGACGCGGCGCCCGGCGAGGCGCGCGTCGTCGCCGGCCGGCTCGCGATCGCGGGCCGCGACGTCGCGCGCTCGGCGCACCGGGCCGCGAGCGGGGCGGCGCCGCTCGATCCGCCGCTGCCGCTCGCGTGGACCGTGGACGCCTACGTCGCCTGGGGCGCGCGGCTCGCCGGGGCCTCGCCGCGCGCGGCCGCCGAGCTGGTGCCCTCCGCCCTGGCCCGGGTCGGCCTCGCGGCCGCCCAGAAGCGCGCGCTCCGGACGCTCGCGCTGCCCGAGCGCCGCGCGCTCGTCCTCGCCCAGGCGATCGCGACGGCGCCGCCCGTGCTGATCGCCGAGGATCCGCTCGTCGGCCTCGACGACGGCGCGGCCGGCTTCGTCCTCGCCGCGCTCGCGGGCGCCACCGAGGGCCGCGGCGCGCTGCTCACGGCGGCGCGCCTCGACGTCGAGGGCCCGCGGGGCGTCCTGGTCCGCGGCGCCACCGACGTGCTCGTGCTCGCCGGCGGCGAGCTCGCCTTCTCGGGCACGTTCGCGGAGGTCGCCGCCGGCGGGCGCCTCTACACGCTCACCGTCCGCAGCAACGCGGAGCTCCTCCGCGAGGAGCTCGCCGCCCGGGGCATCGCGCTGCGGGGAGGGCCGGCGCGCTTCTCGGCCGCGCTGCCCGAGGGCGCGACCACCCGCGACGTCGTCCTGGCCGCCGCGCGCTGCCGCGCCGCGATCGTCGAGCTCACCCCCCTCTTCTGAGGGCCCTGGGTCGAGCGTCCACCGGAGCGCAGGGCGAGCAGCGGGTGTCGCGCTCGGCGCTGGAGCCGCTCCGCGGGCGACGGTCCCGGGGCGAGCCGGCGCTGGAGCCGCTCCGCGGGCGACGGTTCCGGGGCGGGCCGGCCCAGCAGCCGCTCCGCGGGCGACGGGCCCGGGGCGAGACCGCGCTGGAGCCGTCAGAAAGGCGAGATCCGGCGGCGCCGGCGCCGCCGATCGCTTCGGATGGGGTGCGCCCGCGGCGACGCCCGAGGGGAACGGCTCGGAACGCGCCTCGCCGCGGGATCATCGCGTTTCTCGGCCGTGCCAGCGCGACTTCGCCGTGGCAGCGCGATGTGGGCAGCGTGGGCGCCCCTCTCAGGCTCGGCCGGCGTCAGCCGCCTTCGAGCGGGGGAGCAGGCTCGGGCGAGGTGGGCTCCTCGACGGGCAGCGCGTCGTCCTCCTCGGCCGCGGTCCGGCCGGGCCTGCGGCCGGACGGGCGCCCCTTGGCGGCGAGATCCTCGAGGCCGGCGAACGTGAAGCTCGCGGCGAGCAACGCCGCGCCCTGGCCGAAGCTCTTGTCGCTCTTGCGCATGGCACTCTGCTTCGCGCGCAGCGTCGCCTCCTTCTCGCGCTCCTCGGTCGCGACCTTCGCGAGCGCCTTCTTCAGCGCCGGCAGCTCGGCCGCGATCTCGTCGGCGAGCGCGGCGCGATCGAGCTTCATCGACGCGCGCCTCGGCTTCGGGAGCTTGAGCTCCGCGTCCCGCAGGGCGCCCACGACCCGCTCGCCGGTCGTGACGAGCACGGAGGGGTCCTCGGGAACGGCCCCGTCCAGCCGCAGCTTGCGCAGGCCCGCCGGCCCGAACGCCGCGTCGACGGCGGCGCGACCGTCGACGAGCACCGAGCGCAACCGGGCGGCCGCCTCGTCGCGCGCCTCGCGGGGCGCGGCGTCGTCGGCGAGCTCGCGCTCGTGCGCGTCGTCGGCCGCCACGAGCGCGGCCGTGTCCGCGGCGAGCCGGCGCGCGACGAGGCGCACGAGCGACGCCACGTCGGGCATCTTCTCGCCGGACCTCAGGCAGGGCGCGAGCTCGGCCGCCATCCCCTTCGCGATCTCGTCGGCGTGCGTCTCGGCCGACGCGGCCACGGCGCGGCTGGACTTGTCCCTGTCGGTCACCAATTTCGACGCCATGCACCCCTCCTTCTCGGGGAGCGCGGCCGGAACGGCCGCGACATGGCCCGACAGGCTCGTCGATGTGCGAGCGCATCCCAAGACGCCGGCACGTTCTCGCCGCGGGGCGGCAGCGCGCCACCCAGCCACGCAACCGCATCGCGGCGATCGTGGCCGCGATCTTGCAATACGGCACGTGCCAGTTTCCAGCCCCGTGGGGCCACCCAACGGCGTTCACCTCTTCCCCCGGATCCGTCGCGCTCGAGGGCCCGGCGTTTCGGGAGTGAGCGCTTGATTCGCTGTAGCCTCGGCCATCCGGAAGACGCGCCCGAGCTCATCGCAGGCGCGGGTCAGGCGCTTGTACGCCGTCGAGACCGGGAGCGAGAGCTGCATTGCGATCTCGTCCATCGGCACCCCAGCCAGGTAGCGCGTGAGCACGTCGCGCAGATCGGGGGGATCTGCTGAATGAGGGCGCGCGCGTACTGGCGTTGCGACGCGTCCTCGACGAGCTCGAGGGCCGTGGGGCCCTCGTCGGGTATCTCGGGATCTGGCTCGGTGCATGGCTGTTCCCGTGAGCGGCGCTGGACCTCCTCGTGATGGTGCGACGCGGTGAAGACCGCGATTCGGTTTTGCCATCGATCGGCGAGGTCGGGCCTTCCGCGCACCGGTCGCGCTCGTCTACGATACGCGCGTGCCTCCGCTGTCCGATGTTACCCTGCATGACCGAGTCGAGCAGCTCGCGCGCTCGCTGGTCCTCAAGCGTGCGAGCCCCGACACGCTGATCCAGATGTTGAGAATCAAGCTGGTTGATGCTCTCTCGCTCGGCCTGGCTGATGGCCATCGCGACCGTGGGCGGGCCTCGGTCACGGGCGTGATGGTCGGCCCATCGCGTCCTGAGCGTGCCGGGGTGCTCGGACGCGTCAAGGGTTCCCTCGCAGGGCTCGGCGGCTGCGCCGCCCTTGACGCGCCCTGCGCGCCCCGGCGGCCGCGTCGCGCGGGCGATGGGCGGACGGAGCCTCCGGCGGGGGCTCCGGGCACCGGACCGGCGGGCGATGGCCATCGCTCGCGTGGGCGAGCCATCATCCTGCGTGAGCGAAAAGCGGCCCTAACCCATCATCTACCGGGAGCGTCAACACCGTGGTTGCGCTCGGTCTCGCAGCGCTGGCGCTCGAGATCGCTGCGAGCCTGGCCGTGCTGCTCCGCCCGTCGCCCATCGTTGTACAGGTACCTGCGCCGGCCTCTGCACCGCCCGCAGTCCGCCGGGGCACCACCCGCGCCAGCGGAGCCGGCGCCCGCCATCAGGCCGATGCGCCCGGCCCCGTCCCCCTCGTCGGCCCCCCAGCGAACAACGCGTACGCCGACGGAGGAGCTCTGCGAGCCCGAAGGATGGTATTCCTGCACGAGACGCCGACCAGCTAGGAGGTGACGCATACAGGAACAGCAAGGACGTAAAGCAGCCCAGATCGCCATTGACGCCGCCCCTTCTGTGGGAGAAACATCCGGAACCAGGGGAAGGCATGGGGCATGGGCTGAGGGGGATGGCGAGCGCGCTCGTGCTGTGCGGCTGTGCCTGTGCTCTCGTCAGTAGTGTTCCTGCGCCGGCGCTGGCACTCGAGTTAAGCGGCGGCGTGAGCGTGGGCGGGCTCCAGGTCGGCATCGAGCCCAGGCTTGCGGTGAGCCCCTTCGCCGGGTGGCTCTGGCGCAGCGAGGGGGACTTTCGGCTCGAAGTCCACAACATGCTCAGCATCGTTCCAGGGGCAGGCGTAGGGGTCTACGATCGAACGGCCGTCACTCTTGGGTACGCCACGAAGACAAGCACCGTCAGCCTCGGGCCGTCCCTGGCGATCGATTCGATGCCGGTGTGTGGGGCCGTGATCTGTGACCGCGTGGTGGGGGTTGCTCCAGGCGGCCGTGCCCAGTCCGATTGGTACTTCGCCGAGCCCTTGGGCTTGTCCACCAGCATCCATGTGGACTGGGCTGGCGGCAGTAGTCGCGTCCTTCCTGGAAGTCTGGTCGTGATGGTGACCACTGGACCCATTTGGAGATTTGAAGTAAAGTCGAGATGAACAAGCTAGTGGCTGTTGGTCTATGTCTCGGTCTCTCGGCGTGCAATTACGATGTAGGGGAATGCTATGTCCGGGGTTCGGGGAACGAAGGTGCCGGAGGCAGCATCATCACCCCGACTGGAGGGGTCGGCGGCTTCGGGTGGTATGTGCCACTGGAGCCGCAAGATCACACGGGCTTCGATGGGGATCCGTGCTCGCAAACCGTGGAATGCACGGTCACGTGGAAGGCGGGGTCGGCAGTTTGCAGTAACCAGGGTGCGGCCGGTAGCTGCACGACGCGGCACCAGGGCGAGCACGCGAGTTTGGACGAAGCCAAGGATCGGTGTGAAGTGGCCTCTGGGGTTCGAAGCGGCTCTGGAGCGCAGTCGTGCGACTCGTGCCGGTGGGCGACAGGCTCAAGCTCGTCCGACTGCAAAGAGGCATGCAAGGAAAAGTGCGATCAGATCTGGGAACGGTGCTACGACAACTGCCCAAAGGGGGACAGAAACTGTCGTAGCCAATGCACCGAAGAACTTGGGCGATGCCTCAAAGACTGCGACAGGAGGTGCAAGTGATGATCGAGCTAGTCTTCAAGGTGACCGGAGAGGACGGCGAGCAGCGCGACATCGTGGTTCGCATCCACGAGCCGACCCGAAACCCACCGGAGAAGAAGTGGCCTTGGGCTGCGTCTGTGGAAGTCGACGGGCGCAATTACAATGTACCCGGGGAAGATCCTCTCGACGCGATCGAGAGCGGAGCTCGGCACGCGGCGATCCTGTTGCGCGAAATCCATGGCGATGCGCTCGATCCGCCCATCGAGCCGCGAATGAAGGAGGGCCAATGAGCGTCTCACGACGCGCCAGGTGTACCCACCGCCAGAACCGAGGCGTACTCGGCTTCAGCTCCCGGGGGTGTTGCTCCTCGTCGCGTGCGTGACGAGCGCACGGATGGCTTCTGCGGAGGCGCGGAATCCCAGGGTGCGAAGCGCCCGGGCCGAGTCATTCTCCGTCGTCATCATCCACAGGCAGATGAGCTCTTCGATCAACCTCATCTCCGGTCTGCCATGGGCATGCAGAGATCGCTGTCGCGACGGCATTCTCGCGGCGCGGCTACGGAAACTTCCACGCCGACGGCCCGCCCGTGCGGTCGAGCACCTTGCGCATCTTTGCGAGGAGCACATCGACGGCCTCCACATCGCGAATCGGCCCGTCCTCGGAGGCCCTCCCGATCCTCTCCTCATGCTGGTCATCGATGAGCGTGTAGACGCCGTCGAGCGCGCCGCGCGGAGCGCGCTCGATGGCCTGCAGGAAGAGCGTGCTCGCAGTCGGCACGGCGAGCGCGACGTCGAAGAGCGCGAGGAGCGCGAAGCAGCCGATGACCTGATCCCTCACGAGCTGCTCCTCTTCCCAGAGCCAGCACACGATCGGCTCGTTCACAGGGGAATCGTCGGCGGCCATCCGCACCAGCACGCCGTAGGCGGGCCGATGGCGCAGGCCTCCGAGCGCGATCGCCGTGTAGGCCCGCTCGCTCGGACTGGCGGAGCCGAGCGCCTGGATCAGCGCTGGACCCGCGATCTCGCCCACGTCGTCGATGAGATACGCGACGTCGAACGGACTGCGCGGCGGCACCACAGCGGAGAGCCGCCGCGCGATCGTGCGTCGGAGCTGGGGCGGGAGGCGCCCGCCGGCGACCTCGGCGCATCGGCTGGCGAGCAGCGTGGCGACCGGCGCCTCACCCCGATCCGCTTCAAGGAGCGCCCGGATGAACGCGGCCGCGTCCACCTCCGGTATGCCCGCCGCGTGAACGATGGTCTCATGGGACCACGGGTCGCTTCGCGCTTCGACGAGGGCGTCGAGCGCGCCGATCCTGACGTGATCGACCGCGTTCAGGTACGCCTGGTAGGAGAGGTCCGCGAACGAGAAGGACCCGGGGCGTCGCTCGATCAGCAACCCCTGGTGCCCGCGGATCTCTTCGATGACGCGCTCGACCGTCCCGTCGATGTCCTGCGCGAGCTCTCCGAGCTCACGGCCGTCGCCGGCCGCTCCGCGCTCGAGCGGGCCGCCCTGGGGCTCGCCGTCGCCGTCTTCATCTTCATCCTCTTCCATGTCTTCTTCGTCGTCCTCTTCGTCCGCCCTGCAGAGGTCGACTTCCTCGTCCGCCCTGCAGAGGACGAGGCGCGGCCCCTCGACCCAGCGGGCGCCGTCCAGCCGCCATCGCAGGAGCTCGGCCAGCGACTCCACGGGGAGCTCGACGAGCCGGTCGGAGTGCATGAGCCAGGCGATCGAGCCGAAGAGGAGCCGCCGGTCGCGCAGATCGAGCGACTTCAGGATCGCGCCGGGCCTGAGCTCCTCGGCGGCGTAGCGCTCGAGCAGCGCGTCCACGGCGGAGGCGATCAAGGACGTGCGGCGCCCCGGATCCCGTCGCGCCAGGAAGCGATGCGCCGCGACCACGCGGGTGCCGGGCTGCGGCACGAGGGTCGCGGTCACGAATCCGCGCAGCTCCACGCGAGCATAGCCCGGGATCCCCTCGCGACGCGGGCGCGTCGTGACCACCATCGGATTGCCCGGATGGGCCGCGGCGAATGCCTCGACCGACTCGGAGAGCCTCCTCGCGCCGGATCCCGCCTCGTCGAGCCCGTCGACGAGCACGAGCGCGCGGCGCTCCTCGAGCGCACGGCGAAGGAGCACGACCCCGCCGATCGGCGAGAGCCTCGCGATGGCGCGTTCGTCCAAGCAAGGGTCGTCGAGGAGCGACACGAGGACGACGAACGGCACGAGCGTCCGCGTGCCCTGACGGTGGTCCGCCGCGGCCCGCGCGGCGAGCCGCGCGATGAGCGCCGTCTTCCCCGAGCCTCGCCCGCCGACGACGAGCACGCGCTCGTGACGGGCGAGGAGCTCGGGCACGGTGCACCGCGACGGCGCATCGACCCGGCGCGGCAAGACCTCCATGTCCATCGGACGCTGCTCGTTCCGGATCAGGACGCGAACATCGATCTGGCCGTGCTCGCTCCAGACCGAGTCCACGTGATCCCGCTCCGGGGACGAGAGGACCCCGGTCGGATCGTTCGGCGCGCCCGCGATCGCCTCGGTCCACAACCATCTGCGCAGGTCGTCGCCATCCATGGCGTGACCATGCATGGATGCGGGTGCGGGCACCATGCGGTCGCGTCGACGTTTCGCAGTCTCAGCCGTGGGCGGCGGCCCGGGCGTGATGTGGCTCCGCCGCTCGAGCGCGGCGCAAGGGGCGCTCGATGGACGCAGCAGCCGCTCCGCGCGCGACGACCCAGGGGCGAGGCGGCGCTGGAGCCGCTCCGCGCGCGACGATCCCGCGGCGAGGCGGCGCTGGAGCCGTCAGAAAGGCGAGCTCCGGCGGCGCCGGCGGCGCCGAGCGCCTCGGAACGGCTGCGCCCGCGGCGAGGACCGAGGGGAACGGCTCGGAACGCGGCTCGCCGCGGGACCATCGCGTTTCCCGGCCATGGCAGCGCGATTTGCGGGAGCGCCGAGGGGCGCCTTCGGGCTCGCCCTCGCCCTCTCGCCGCCTCCCCTCCCCGCCGTCTCAGCCGCCCGCGCCTCCGCTCTCTCCGCCCCGCGCCGCCGTCGCCACTGTTCGCCACCCGGCGGGCGCCGTAGTACCGTGCGCCCGATGTCAACCGAAGCCGCCGCGAACAAGCCGTCCGCCGCTCAGGTCACCCCGGGCGGCCCGCCTCCCGGAGGTCGACTCGCCGTGCTCACCGCGTTCGCGGTGGGCGCCTCGTGGCTCCCGGTCCCGGTCCTCCCCGATCGGATGCTCCTGCGCATCCGCGGGGCGATCGCCCAGGACACGGTGGCCCGCCACGGCCTCAGCCTCACCACCGACGCGCGCGCCCTGCTCGCCCAGCCCGGCGCGGAGCAGACCCCGCTCCGCAAGGCCGCGCAGCTCGTCACGAAGGAGGTCCTCCGGCGGCTGAACCCGGCCCTCGCGCTCGCGGCGGCCGCGCGCGGCCTCGAGGTCTACGCCCTCGGCCACCTGCTGAACCGCTACATCACGCGCTTCCGCCGGAGCAGCGCCGTCCGCATCCACGCCGACGAGGCGCGGTGGATCCGCGACGCGGTCGATCACGCCGTGCGGCGCTCGCTGTCCCCCTCGCTCCACGCGAGCGTCACCATCCTGCCGAGCGGCGCGGAGGACCTGCGCGACGAGTTCACGCGCTGGATCGACGCGTTCCTGCTCGCCGGCGCCGCCGTCCCCGAGTACATCGAGCGCCGCCTCGACGCGGCCTTCGACGAGATCGCCGCCGCCGGCCTGCCCCATGACTGACCACGAGGAACGCACCGCCGCGAAGGGCGCCGCGGGCCGCCACGCGGAGGGCCCCGCGCCCGAGCTCGACCCCGACGGCGCGCGCGCCGCGCTCAAGCGCTGCCGCCGCATCATCGTCAAGATCGGCTCGAAGAGCCTGTCCGGCGACGCCTGGGACCGGCTCGCCGTCGAGGTGGCCGCGCTCCGCGCCCGCTCCGGCCGGAACCTCGTCATCGTGTCGAGCGGCGCCATCGCCCTCGGGGTGACGAAGCTCGGCCTCAAGGCGCGGCCGAAGGACATGGCCTGGCTCCAGGCCGCGGCCGCGGCCGGCCAGAGCGTGCTGATGCAGCGCTACGAGGAGGCCTTCGGCAAGGTCGGCCTGCGCGTCGCGCAGGTGCTCCTCACGCACGCCGACCTCGCGGACCGCACCCGCACCAACAACGCGAGGAACGCCCTCGCCGCGCTGCTCGAGGCCGGCGCCATCCCGATCATCAACGAGAACGACGCCGTCGCGGTCGAGGAGATCAAGTTCGGCGACAACGACCAGCTCGCGGCGATGGTCACGCCGCTCTGCGAGGCCGATCTTTTGATCCTCCTCTCCGACGTCGAGGGCCTGCTCGACGGCGACGGGCGCCGCGTGCCGTTCGTGCGCAGCGTCGCCCGCGAGGCGCGGCACCTCGCCGGCGGCTCGACCTCCGGCGTCGGCACCGGCGGCATGGCCAGCAAGGTGGAGGCCGCGCGGCGCGCCACGCTCGCCGGCTCGCACGTGGTCATCGCCGCCGCGCGCGAGCCGGGCATCATCACGAGCATCCTCTCGGGCGAGGACGTCGGCACCCTCTTCGCCGCCGTGCCGCAGCGGCTCAGCGCGCGCAAGCACTGGATCGCGTACACGCTGCGCCCGCGCGGCGCGATCCTCGTCGACCGGGGCGCCGCCGAGGCGATCGCCTCGAAGAACCGGAGCATCCTCGCGGTCGGCGTCCTCGGCGTGCGCGGCACCTTCCTCCCGGGCGACGCCGTGGCCGTCTTCGACCCGGAGGGCACCGAGATCGCGCGCGGGCTCGCGCGGATGTCCGCCGGCGACGCCGCGCGCATCGCGCGGAAGAAGCGCGACGACGCCGGCGACGACGTCGTCGTCCACCGCGACGACCTCGTGGTGCTCCCGAGCGAGTGACCCCGCCGCCGCCCAGGCGCACCCTGTAGGCGCGACGGGCACCCGATCGCGCGTTCTTCGAGGCTCGCGGGAACCTCCGCGCCGCCCGGCTGTCACTCCGCTCCATCAGCTCCTGGAGGTCGGGTGATGCGCTTCGGGTTGTTCGTCGCCAACGGCTTGGTTCTCGCGGGGGTCGCCTGGACGGTCGGGCTCGGGCCGAGCGTCCAGGCATCGCAGCTGCTGCCGGCGCGCGCCACGGCGGGGCTCGGTGAGCTCGCCGCGCTCGAGGCCCGCTACGCCGAGGGTCGGACGCGGGAGAGCGTCACCGCGCTCGCCGCGGCCTACCTCGATCGCGATCAGCCGGGCCTCGCCTCCTCGGCGCTCGAGGCCGCGCCCCGCGAGGTGCGCGAGCTCCCGGAGGCGGCGCACCTCTCGGCGCGCGCGCTGCTCCGCCGCGGTCGCGTCCGCGACGCGCTCGCCGCGGCCGAGCAGGCCTCGGCCGCCTGCGCGGCGGGCGGCTGTCCCGCGTGGCTCGCGGCGAAGTCCGAGCGGCAGCGCGCCTTCCTCGAGCAGCTCGCCGCCGCGGGCGTCGACGATCCGCAGGTCGACGCGACCGCGGCGCGCGCCGCCTACGAGCGCAGCGCGAGCGAGGTGCGCCTCGTTGCGATGCGCTGAACGCAGCGCGCCCAGCGCGCGTCAGGGACGATCGAGGCGCCGAGATCGTGCGCGCGCACCGGAACGAATCTGCTCAGGGCCAATCTCTTCGATCTGGCTGGACAGGAGGGGAGTTCGTCAGGCGGTCCATGGGACAGCGCGGGGGCGCGAGCGCGGCGAGGGCGGCCGCGGCGGGGTCGCCGATCGTCGAGGTCGTATCCAAGCTTGGAAACCCTGTCGTTGTCGAATGACGGTCACCGTCTTCTGTCGTAGCCTTGGGTCTTGCTCGGCGCGTCCACACCGGGGGCGCTGTCCGATTGAACAACCGGTTGCGCTTGGGAGGGTCTCCCTCAGGTGGAACAGCCGCAAGCTCGCACGCTGGGCGCCCTGTCGACTGCATCGACAGGGTCGTTCCGACGCGCCGTCGTGGTCGCTGCAGCGCTCGGCCTCACCGCCGCCGCGGGCTGCGCGCCGCCGATCACCAACGCAGGGCTGGCGATCCCCGCCGCGAAGCCGGGCCAGGAGCAGCGCCCGGTCCAGCTGCGGCCGCCGTTCGAGCTGGCGACGAACGAGGACGCGATCGTCCGGATCGTCACCGACGTGACCTGCACGGGGACGCTCATCACCGAGGACCTGGTGCTCACCGCGCACCACTGCGTCGCGGCGCGCGACGAGAACGGCAGGACGCTGCGCCGCGATCAGGAGCCCGAGGCCATCTCGATCGAGCTCGGGGGCGACCACCTGCCCTGGGGCGACGTGACGGTCCGCGCGGTGGTGTCGCCGGACTGCGGGTACACGTCGGGCGAGGGCGACATCGCGATCCTGGTGCTGTCGCGCCGCCTGATCGGGATCCCGACCCTCGCGCCGCGGATCGAGGGCGAGCCCGCGCTCAAGGAGACGGTGACCCCGTACGGCTTCGGCCGCTGCGCGCTCTCGCGCGATCCGATCCACCTCGTGCCGCGGCCGGGCGGCACGATCGACCGGCTGGCCCCGGGGCACTTCGTCGCGACCGCCTCGATCTGCCCGGGGGACTCGGGGGGGCCTGCGCGGAGCGACGCGTGGGGCGACGTCGTCGGCGTGATCTCGTCGAGCGTGATGGACGGCGACGAGCACACGACCGGCACCTCGTACTTCAGCCGCCTCGACGTGTGGCCCGAGCTCTTCTCCGCGGCCCGCGAGATCGCGGCGGGCGCGAGCCCGAGCGAGCTGCCGCCGTACCGGAGCTGCCTGCGTTGACGGCGGCGCGGCGTCCGCGGGCCCGCGTTGCCCGCCGCCCGCGGCCGCCGCTGCGCTAGGCTGCGGGGCCGCCATGCGGAAGCTGTTCAACGGGCTGCTCTGGATCGTCGGAACCTTGCTGGTGATCGGCGTCGTGCTCCGCGCGCTCGTCCTCGACGTGTGGGCGGTGCCGGACGACCCGAGCCTCGGCGCCTCGATCGCGCCGAGCCTCGCCCCGGGCGACGTGGTCGTCGTGCTGACGCGGGGCACGCCCGGCTTCGGCGAGCTGGTGCGGTGCCCGGATCCCGAGGTCCCCGGCAGCCACATCGTCGGCCGGATCGCGGGCGTGCCGGGCGACACGGTCGAGGTCGACCACCGCGCCCTGGTCGTGAACGGGCAGCGCTACGACGCCGAGGTCGCCTGCACCGAGCCGAAGCTGAGCATCGTCGACCCCGCCACGAACAACACGGTCCAGGTCACGTGCGACATGGTGAGGATGGGCCCGGGCCTCCACCTGCGGGCGACGGGCCGCAAGCCGCCGCTCGAGCGCCGCCACCGCGTGGAGGTGCGTCCCGACACGGTCTTCCTGCTGAGCGACAACCGGAGCTACCACGACGACTCGCGCGATTTCGGCCTCCAGCCGCGCGCGGCGTGCAGCCAGCGGATCGTGTTCCGGCTCTGGGGCGCCGGGGGCTGGAGCGACGACCAGCGCCGCTTCACCTTCGTGCGCTGACAGCGCCGGCGGCCACGTCAGCGCCGGCGGCCACGTCAGCGCCGGCGAGCTGCGCCAGGGCCGGCGGCCACGGCAGCGCCGACGGCCCGCGTCAGCTCGTGCTTGACCCCTCCGCGCTTCGACGTCTAGAACCGTGGTTCTCTCCACCCGGGTCGGGGATCCAGCGCGAGCAGCGGGCAGGGTCCTCCGCCCCCGGGCTCGCTTCATCGGTCGGAGGTCCGCCCAGGCGGCCTTCCGCTGGCGCGGGTCGGAGAACCGCGGTCCGCGGTCCTCCAATGCACCGAGGAGACGTTTGCACACCGAGCAGCACGAGATTGGCATCGTCTGTGGCCAGTGCGACCTGTGGAGCCCGATGGGCACCGCGCGTTGTCCTGAGTGCGCGAACGACTTGGCCCTGTTCACGCCGCGCCGGGGGAACGCGCCGGCCCGGCGCTCTCCGACGCCCGCCGCCGGCAGCCTGGGCGCGAGGGAGCCCCGGCTCGACCCGACGAGCGCGCGCGGCGCGGGGCGGAGCCCCAAGACCACCTCGTCCAAGAGCGAATTTGCCGAACTCTCCCAGGAGGAGCTGATGGAGCAAGCCCGTAACTACGTCTGCCGTTCCTGCTCGAGCGGTGTTCCCTCGGGCCACAAGTTCTGCGGGAGGTGCGGAACGGCGGTCCCGCCCGAGATCCTCAACGCGCAGACGCTGTTCTTCGGGGACATGCAGAACCCGGCGAAGGCGAAGCTGATCCTCATCCGCGGCGAGGGCATGGACGGCCTCTCCTTCCACCTGAAGGCCGAGCAGCACATCGTCGGCCGCAACGGGCAGCTCGTCTTCCCGGACGATCCGTTCGTCTCGCCGAAGCACGCGAACTTCTTCTACCGCGACGGCAAGCTGGTCGTGCGCGACGAGGGCTCGCTGAACGGCGTGTACATCCGCGTGCGCGGCACGATCGACATCACGCCGGGCGACACGTTCCTCGCGGGCGAGCAGCTCTTCCGGCTCGATCCGACGCCGCGCGCCTCCGACGGCCAGGATCCGGACGGGACCTTCTTCTACTCCTCGCCGAAGCACCCGAGCCCGTTCCGCCTCACCCAGGTGCTCCAGGGCGGCGCGGTCGGCATGACCGTGTGCGCGCGCGGCAGCTCGCTGCAGATCGGGCGCGAGGGCGGCGACCTGAACTTCCCCGTCGACCTGTACATGTCGGGCTCGCACTGCCGCCTCGAGGAGCACAACGGCAAGTTCACGCTCACCGATCTCAACAGCCGCAACGGGACCTACGTGCGCATCAAGAGCGAGCGCGAGCTCGCCCACGGCGACTACCTCTTCATCGGCCGCAAGCTGCTGCGCGTCGAGCTCAACACCAACTGAGCGCCGCCCGGCCTCGCGCGGCCGGGCCGGCGCGATCTCCGCCGGAGGAGCGATCGCCCATGACCGCCGCTCGCTGGCCGCTCGACGTCCTCCACGCCGGACCGGTCGCCGCGGGCGCGACGCTGTGGCGCAGCCGCGGCCAGCTCCATACGACGCTCGTCGCGAAGGCCACCTTCGCGATGGTCGCCGGCGGCGAGGCGCGGCGGATCGAGCCGATGGAGGTGATCCGGAGCGAGGTCTACGTGCGCGGCCACCCGATGAAGGCGCTCCTCGCCGCGAGCGACCTCGCGCCCTGGCTGGAGCGCGCCGAGGTGGTGCTCACGGGGCACGCATGGGCGCCGGGCGGGGTGCCGGTCCGGCGGATGCCGGTGCGGCTCGCGATCGTGCGCGGGGCGGCGGCGCTCGTCGACAAGCGCCTCGAGGTCGTCGGCGATCGAGCGGCCTCGGCGGCGTCGCCGGATCCCGAGCCGGCGCCGTTCGTGAAGATGCCGATCGAGTACCAGCGCGCCTGGGGCGGCGTCGACGAGCCGGAGAACCCGTTCGGCGTCGGCGCGCTCGCGGACCCGGACGGCAAGCTCTCGCTGCCCAACGTGCTGCCGCCGGGCGGGAGGCGCGCGCCGATCGGCCTCGGGCCGATCCCGCCGATCGCGCCGACCCGGGCGCGCCTGCTCCGCGGGCTCGCGCGCAGCGAGCTGGAGGGGAGCGCGTCGATCCCGGAGGATTTCGACTGGTCGTACTTCCAGTCCGCGCCGCTGGATCAGCGCTTCGACCGGGTGCTCGGCGGCGAGCAGATCGTGCTGGAGGGCCTGAGCCCGCATCACCCGGCGCTGGCCACGCGCCTGCCGGCGCTGCGGGCGCTCGCGACGATCTACCTGCCGAACGGCGCGCAGCGGTGGCTGTCGCTCTCGGGCGACACGCTGATCGTGCACGCCGACGCCGAGCGCTGCGCGGTGGTCTTCCGCGGGAGCTTCCAGGTGGCCTCGGAGGAGGCGCTGTCGGCGCTGCGCGTGGCGGTGGGCGTGGAGGTCGGCGGCGAGCCGGTGCCGTGGCCGGATGTCGCCGAGGTGCTCGCCAGGGCGCCGCTCGCGGAGGCGGCGCCGGAGACCATGAAGCTGACGGACTGGAGCACGACGGTGACCCTCGACGACGAGGACTTCGTCGAGGCGCCGGAGAGCGTCGCGGCCGGGCGGAAGCATCCGCTGGCGGGCACGCACCCGCTCGCGGGCACGCATCCGCTGGCGGGCACGTTCCCGCTCGACGACACGCTGCCGCCGACGGGGAGCGAGGCGCGGTCACGCGAGGTGCAGGCCGCGCTGCCGCCCCCCGCGCGGCTCCGAGGCGAGGGTCACGACGCGGTGCGCGCGCCGTTTCCGATCGCGCCTGCGGGCATGCACGCCGAGCGGGAGAGCGGCGAGCCCCCGGGCGCGCCGTGGTCGGCGGGCCGCGCGTCGGCGATCCCGGCGCCCGCGTCGCCGCTGGAGGGGACGGTCGATCTGCGCGAGCCGGACGCTGGGCCTGCGCCGGATGCCGCGCTGGAGGCTCCGCGTGCGCCGGATGCCGCGCTGGAGCCGGACCCCGCGTCGCCGTCTGCGCCCGCGCCCGCGTCGGCGCTCGTGGCCGCGTCAGCGCCCGGACCTGCATCGGCGTCCGCGCCGGTAATCGCCACGACGCCGGCACCTGCGCCTGCAGCCGCATCCGCGCTCGCCGCCGAGCGGCTGCCCGCACCGGAGCGCGGTCCCGAGGCCGAGCATTCGCTCGCGCCGCGTGCGCCGGCCCCGGCGCCGCACGCGCCGAAGCAAGGGCGGCCCAGCCTTCTTGGCAGCCTCTACAAGCGCTTCCGCAAGGACTGAGCCGGAAAGAGGGACCGTGGCCGGATCTCACCATGAAGACGGGAAGAGAGAACCAGGATCTTCCCGGCTGCATGGCGCCCCCTCCGGGGCAGCTCCGGCCAGCACCGCGACGAGGTTGGAGGGACCATCATGTCGGAGGTAGCCGTGGCTCGGGAGCGCGCGACGTCCGTGCGCGTCGAGGAGTACCTGGGGCCTGCGCATGTGCTGGAGGCCCGCGGGCACGCGGTGGTGATCGAGCTGCCGGAGGGGGAGCGCGCGGAGGCGACGATGGCGCTGGCGATCCCGTATGCGCCGGCGGTGGGCGACGTGCTCCTGGTGATCGGCCGGGGGCGCGCTTCTATGTCATCGGCGTCCTGCACGGGACGGGCAAGGTGACGCTGGAGCTCCAGGGCGACGTCGACGTCCGGGCGGGGGGCGGGGCGCTGCGGCTGTCCGGCGACCGGGGGATCGAGCTCCGGGGGCCGGAGGTGGACCTCTACGGCGACAACGTGCGGGTGTTCGCGGGCGCGCTGGTCCAGACGGCGGCGTCGCTCGTGCAGCGCGTGACCGACCTGTTCAGCCTGCACGCGCGCGAGAGCCACACGGTGGTGGACGGGTCCGCGACGACGAAGGCGCACCGGGCGACGGTGCTGACCGAGGACACGATGACGATCAACGGGAAGGAGATCCACCTGGGGTAGCTCGAGGGCATCAAGGCATCGAGTCACCGCGGGCCTCGAGGGCAGCAGCCACGGATCTCGTTAGTAGGGAGGCCCCTTCGGCCCTTTCTTCCAATCGTATTTGTTGTCGTGGCGCTTGTTGGCCACGTCAATCACGTACGGCGTAACCGTGCCATCGGGCTCCTGGCGGTATTCGAACAGGATGCCCCCCGATCCGCCGGTGATATGGTGGTGATACCTCATCCCTGCGCTGATGCGACTGATGTGCTGATCTCGGAGGTAACCGTCCGCCAGGTTCTTCAGGACCAGCTCATTGTCCGGGCTCCTGGGGATATCGACTTCGCTGAGGCCTTCCTCGAATCCGGACACGGCAGCTCCCCGTCCTGCGGCTCGACTCCCCGGAGTTCGACTGCGCCCACGTCCGGGTGCGCGAGGTGCGCGGCACCGAGGCCATCGGCCAGCTCTTCTCGTTCGGCATCGACGTCGTGTGCAGCGACGGCGCCGAGCTCTCGATCGAAGAGGTGCTCGGGGCGACAGCATCGCTCGTGTTCGAGGTCGAGGGCGCGGACGAGCGGACCGTGCACGGCATGATCGCCGCGGTGGAGGACCGGCACGAGACGGAGACCGCTCTCCGCTCCTACCGGCTCCGGCTCGCGCCGCGGGCGTTCCGCGCGACGCTCGTGGAGCTCCAGCAGGTCTTCCTCGACGTCAGCGTGCCGGAGCTCATCCAGCAGAAGCTCGCGATGGTGGGGCTCGGGCGCGACGACGTGACGATGCGCCTCTACCGCGATCACCCCGCGCGGGAGATGATCGTCCAGTACAAGGAGACCGATCTGGCCTTCATCTCGCGGCTCGCCGAGCACCTCGGCATCTCCTTCTTCTTCGAGCACGAGTCCGGGCGCGACGTGATGGTGTTCACCGACGAGCAGGTGGGCTTTCCGCCGCTGCCGGGGGGCGACGCGGTGGTGTTCCGGCCGCGGGGCGAGCGGCGCGACGTGTTCGAGCTCAAGGAGCAGGCCATCGCCTTTCCCGCGACGTACGTCATGCAGGAATACAACTACCGGACGCCGAGGGTCGATCTCACGGCGACCCACGAGTCGGCGGCGGGCCTCGGGGGCGGCGTCGTCGAGTACGGCGCCCACCACAAGACGCCGGACGAGGGGCAGCGGCTGGCGCAGATCCGCGCGGAGGAGCGGGCCTCGGCGAGCCGCTATTTCGAGTGCCGGAGCGACGAGCTCCGGCTGCTCCCTGGGGCCGTCTTCGCGATCGAGGGCCACCCGCGGCTCGATGGGCAGCGGCTCCTGATCGTCGAGGTGGAGCACCGCGCGGTGCAGCCGACGGCCATCGAGGGCGAGGGCCGGCGCGAGCAGGAGTACGTCAACCGCGCGCGGCTCGTGCGCGCCGAGCAGGCTTACCGCCCCCCGCGGGAGACGCCGCGGCCGAAGATCCACGGGGTGGTGTCGGCGCTGGTCGAGCCGCTCCCGGACGGGGAGATCGGCGCGACGTCGCCGATCGACGAGCAGGGGCGCTACCGGGTGCGCTTCCATTTCGACGCGGGGGAGCCCGCCTCGCGCGCGTTCCCCTCGCGGCTCGTGCGGATGATCCAGCCGCACGCCGGGCCGAACTACGGCATCCATTTCCCGCTCAAGCCCGGGATCGAGGTGCTCCTGGTCTTCGTGGACGGCGACCCCGATCGGCCGATGATCGTGGGCGCCGCGCCCAACCCGATCACGCCGTCGCCGGTGACCCGGGAGGTGAACCTGATGCATCGGATCGAGACGTCGACCGGCATCCTCATCGAGATGAGGGACTGCCCGCCGCGCGCCTGACGGCGCCTCCGCCCCCCGCGCGGCTGAGCGGCGCTCCCCGCACAGGAGACGTGCCCAGATCGGCGTTTTCGGCGCGGAGGCGCACTCCGGTGCGCTGAGCACCGAAAACGTCGAGGTGGGCACGTCTCCGAAGCGGGGAGCGCCGCTCAGCGCTTGCGGCTGGCGCGGCTGCTGAGGCGGCTGATCGCGTCGCCGGCGGCCCAGGCGACGCGGGCGGCCGCGTTGAGGGAGCGGACCACCGCCTCCGGCACCTGCGCGATCAGCCGCTCGAGATCGACGGGGCCGTCGATCGACGGCAAGAGCTGCTCCATCAGCTCGGCGAACAGGTCGTACTTGCGCGACAGGTCGTCGAGCCGCGCGCGCATCGCGTCGGCCTCCGGGCCCTCGGCGTCGCCGAGCAGCGCGAGCGCGCGCCGCGCGAGCGTGCGCTTGTCCTGCACCACGCGGCGCAGGCGGCCGAGGTAGGCGCCGACGATGACGTCGGGGTACTTGCCGCGCAGCGCGAACGAGTCGTGCCGCGCCCCCGACTCCCGCCGGCGCTCGATGATCCCGGCCGCCTCGAGGCCGCGCAGGTTCGCGAAGATGTTGCTCTTGGAGCGGCCGAGCTCCTGGCTGAGCTCATCCATCGAGCGCGGCACGTCCGCCAGGTAGAGGGCCGCCACGACCTGCCCCCCGAGCCGCGTGATGCCGGGGAACGAGGCGGCGATCTCGGCGCCGACCCCCTCGAGCAGCGCCTGCCGCGCGGCCGCGACCCGCTCGTCCGAGGCTGGCCCGTCGCCCCCCTCGCCCGCTGCGGGCGGCTGCGGCGGGTGCGCTGTCGACGACGTCGGCCTGCGGGCGGTCATGATGGGTGACTCACATAACGATCTTTTGCGGGTGCGCCAAGCGTCCAGCGCGCCCCGAGCGCCCTCTGCACCCCGCACGCCCGGCCGCGCCCCAACGCGCGGGGGCGGCGCATTCACCTGCGCCGCTGCGCCTCGTCGTCCTCAACCTCTCTCCCATCCAGCACCGGCGCCGGCGTGGATGGGCGCGTCGCGCCACTACCGCGGAGGGGGCGAGACGCGGAGGGGCAGGCCGATCTCGGAGGATTTGTCCTGGTTCATGACCAGCGTGTCGCACCTCAGGCCGAGGAGATCCCCTTGATCTCGAGGAGGACGACGAGGCCGCGGTCGGGATCCCAGTACGTGAAGTCCATCTCCGCGACGCCCGCGCCCGAGAGCCGCCGGTAGGTGGGGAGGTCCTCGAAGCGGGACCACGCCACGTCGGGTGGCGTGAAGTCGAAGCCCGATTCTTCCACCATGGGCGTCAACCCGCCATCGCGAGGTCGACGTCCTCATCGCCCATCGAGAGCTCTTCCTCGACGATCTCGTTGGGCGGCATGCCCTCGGAGAGGTCATGAAAGCTCCCGCTCACGTAGCCCTCGCGGTTCGTGAGGGCGCAGAGGCGCACGTCGGCCTCATGCTGCCTGGCCACGAGCTCGAGCTGCTTCAGGATGAAGTAGCTGTGCGTCGCCATGAAGATCTGGACGCCCGCGAGCGACACGTCGTGGAGCATGCGCACCAGCGCGCGCGCCGCCGCGGGGTGCAGGTTGGTCTCGGGCTCATCGATGAACAGCACGGTGTTCCGCCGGAGCTCGCCGTTCTGGATGAGCCTCGCGAAGAGGCCGATCTTCTTGATGCCCTCGGCGACCTGGGACATCCAGAACTGATCGTCGCCCCGACGGAACACGAACCTCCCGCTCTCGCGGACGATCTCGCCCGAGAACAGCGAGCGGAGGGACGTGAGCACGCGGCGCAGGCTGTCCGGGAGATCTTGCTGCATCACCTCGCCGCGGAGCGCGACCGCGAGGTCGTAGTACGTGTCGTCGAAGCCGAAGCGCTTGTCCTGCTCGTGGAGCGACGTGATGGCATCGACCGACGTGAGGATCTCCTTCGGGGGGATGAACAGAGCGCGCAGGTTCGGCTGCGGGCCGCCGTCGTCGTCCACGCGGAGCGACCGCGCGTCCGCCGCCGAGAGGATCGCGGAGTACACGGCGTTGCACAGCGTGGCGCCGAAGACGGCGTCCCCGGGGCTGCGCTTCTTCACGAGGTCTCCGAGGCGCGCGCTCGCGGGCTGGAACGTCCACATGAGCTTGTCGGCGAGGACCTCCCCCAGGGAGGGCCGGTCGGCTTCCAGGCGCCGCGTGTAGTCCTGCACGCTCCTGGCGAGCGCATAGCCCAGCTTGAGGAGCGTGCTCTTGCCGGTGTCGTTGCGGCCGATGACCACGTTGATCCGGCCGAGGTCGGTCCAGCGGAACGCCTCGAAAGGGCCGAACTGGAAGACGCCGAGCTCGTCGAAGAGCGAGCTGTCCTGCCCGGCGAGATCGGGCGGAGGCTCGCCCGCCGCGGCCTCGGGGACGCCCTCGTTCCTCCCCGGCGCGGGTCGCTTCGAGGGCGCGAGCGCGCGCCGGATATCGAGGAACGGCTCGCCCTCCACGTCGCTGTCCTCGCCGCGCGTGACGAAGGGCAGCTTCACGAGCGCCGCGCGCACGACGCGGCCGAAGGCGTCGGGGTCGAGGGCGCCCGAGAAACCCTGGGGCACCCGGAAGAGCGTCGCCGTGGCCGCGCCCGTGAACGGGAGCCCGAGCTTGCGGGCGAGCTCGATCTGGTAGCGCAGGTAGGCGCGCTTCTCGTCGCCCTTCTCGCGATCGAAGAGGGCGAGGCTCACCGGGATCACCGCGTCCTCGAGCATCGCGTCCTCGCCCTCGGGCGAGACGTCGAGGATGCGCTGGGTGACCGTGCTCCAGACGATCTGGCGGTTGCGCGGCACGGTCGCGACCTCGAGCGCGAGCTGCCCGTGGTAGCGCCGATGCGCGCGCCACGTGCTCCAGCGGGCCACGAGCGTGACGTGTCCGCCCTTTCACGAGCAGTCGAGCCGCACCGCCGAGGGCCACGGGCCGTCGCGCTGCTCATCGAGGCCAGGGATCGGCCGCCCGTCCGGGAGCGCGGGCCACGCGATCGGCGGCTCGCGCTGCGGGGCGACGTGGATCGTCACCCCCTCGATCTCCACGTCGAGCGGCCGCGCTGCGCCGAGGAGAGCTCTGCCCGCCTCGAACGCGAGCACGTTCGCAGCCTCCAGCTTCATGGGCAGATCCTAAGCGCTCTCACCCCCTCGGGGAAGGAGCCCGCTCAGGAGTCGTCGGTGCAGAGGCCGGCGAAGCCGCCGCGCGGCTGCCCCTTGTAGATCTCGACCGGGCACCCGCCCCAGCGCGAGACCATCTCGCCCACGTCGATGGCCAGGCTGCTCGACCAGTCCCGCGCCCCGTCGAAGCGGGCCCGGATGATCCCGTTCGGATCGATGATCCACGTCTCCGGGTAGAGCTGCGTGCCGTACTGGTCCAGCACGACCTTGGACTCGGGATCGAAGAGCACCGGGAACGGCGGATCCCCGTTGAGGGCCACCTTGAGCGCGTCCCGCACGTCGTCCGGCCCCTCGTCGGTCGAGATCGTGAGGACGACGAAGTCCTTCCGCGATTGGGCGATCCGGCCGAGCTCCGCGAGCGCCGGCATCTCCTGCAGGCACGGCGCGCAGGTCTTGGTCCAGAAGTTCAAGAAGACCGTCTTGCCCCGGAACGACGAGAGCCGGACCGGCTTGCCGTTCATGTCCGGCAGCTCGAAGTCCGGCGCGAGCCGGTTGCGGCCGGCGTACGCGGGGCGCAGCGCGCACATGGCCTTGCAGCCCGTGGAGCGCTGGTCGTTCTGCGCCGCGTGCACGAAGCCGTACACGGCGACGGCCGCGACGAGGATGAAGAGGATCTGCGCGATGGTCGTCCACTTCACGGGGGTGGGCATAGCCTAGCGCGGCGCGGGGCGAAAGCAGGCGAAGCGTCCCGGCACCGCGAAGATCACTCCGGCCCGGAGAGCAGCCGCTCGAGCCGCCGCTCGTCGACGCGGTATTTCATGATCTTCCGCCCATCCAGCTCGACGACGGGGACCTCCCAGTCGTACAGCGCCCGCTTCTCCGGCCCGGCCTCGCGGTCCAGGTCGACCACGGCGAGCTCGAACGGGAGGCGGGCACGCACGCGCTCGAGCGCCGCATGGGCGTCCTCGCACAGGTGGCAGCGCTCGCGCGTGAACAGCGTCACCGTCTTCATCCGCTCCTCCGAGACGGGCGTCCCCCCGCTCACCCCGCCGCGAGCAGCGGCAGGCTCTTTTGACGCGGCGGCTCCGGGCGCTTGATCCTCTCGAACGCGCGCTCGTAATCGCGGAACGAGCCGCCGGCGTGCACCGCCTGCAGCACCGCGCGCCCCTCGGCCTCGCCGCCGGCGGCGAGCACCGCCTCGACCCACGCCCAGCGCGCGCTCGTGGCCCGCACGTCGGCGCGGCCACGCAGCCCGCGGCGGAGCCGGTCGAGCCGCTTGTTCACGACGTCGATCCCCGCGAAGCGCGCGCCGTGGAGCGGCGTGTTGCGCTTCGGGCAGAAGGGCGCGATCCCGAGCGCGACCGGCACGATCCGGGAGAGCTCCGTGACGAACGCGACGCACTCGTCGACGTCGGCGTCGGTCTCGCCGGGGACGCCGACCATCAGGTACAGCTTGAGCCGGTTCATCCCGTGCTGCCGCGCGAGCTCGGCCGCCCGCTGGAGGTGCCTCGGCCGCGCGCGCCGCTCCAGCGTCTCGCGGACGCGCTCGCTCGTGCCGTCCATCGCCGTCGTGAGCGTCTTGTAGCCCGCGAGCCGCAGCGCGCCGACGAACTCGTCGGTCAGCCGGTCCGGCCGGAGGCTGCTCAGCCCGACCTCGCAGCCCCGCTCGGCGAGCGTCCGGACCACCTCGACGATCTTCGGGTGATCGCTGACCGCGGCGCCGACGAGGCCGACGCGCCTCGCGTCCTCGGGGACGAGCTCGAGGAGGCGGTCCTTCGGGACGATGCGCATGCCGCCGTTGGTCGAGCGGCGCATCACGCAGTAGGTGCACCCGCGCGAGCAGCCCCGCTCCGCCTCGATGAGGAACATGTTCGAGAGCTCGGTCTCCTCGGCGCGGATCGGCGACCAGGCGGGCAGCAGCGCGTCGTCGCACCGGGCGACCGGGGGCATCTCCGCGCCGTGGCGCGCGGGGACGAAGACGTGGGGGACGCCCGCCAGCGCGTCGAGCGCCGCCTCGCGCGAGGGGGCGTCCCGCAGCAGGCGGAGCACCTCCACGGCCAGCGTGTCGGCCTCGCCCATGAGGATCGCGTCGACGAACGGCGCGAGCGGCAGCGGGTTGGAGAACGTGAGCGGACCGCCCGCGAGGACGAACGGGTGGCGGCCGTCGCGCTCCTCCCGGAGCGCCGGCAGCCCGGCGAGCTCGAGCAGGCGGACGACCCCGGCGAGCTCGAGCTCGTACGCCACCGAGAGCGCGATGACCGGAAAGTCGGAGAGGGGGCGGAGCCCCTCGTACGTGACCGGAGCGCCCTCGGCGCCCACGCCCTCGTCGTCCGGCAGGAAGGCGCGCTCGCACGCCATCCCGGGCTCGGCCTGGATCAGCTTGTAGATCTGGAGAAAGCCGAGCGAGCTCATGCCAGCCCGGTACGGGGACGGGTAAGACAGCGCGACGCGGAAGGGCGCCTGCTTGTCGATACGACCGATCTCGCTCGCGAGCCGGCGGCGGATCGTGGTCGTCATCGCGCTACGAGACATCGCCGGAGCGTCCCTCAGGGGGCGTCCAGGCGCAAGGACACGGGCGGCGAACGGCGCGGTCCGGAGCCCGGGGCCGGGGTCGGCGGCCGGCCCGGGCGGGACCAGAGGACGCGCTCGCCGTCGGTCTCCCAGACCAGGGCGCCGCCGCGGTCCATGCGCGCGATCGCCACGCCGCGGGCCGACAGGCGGGAGAGCACCTCGGGGCTCGGGTGCCCGAAGCGGTTGCGGACGCCGCAGGACACGGCGGCGACCGAGGGGTCGACGGCCGCGAGGAGCGCCGCGCCGGTCGAGGTCCGGCTGCCGTGGTGCCCCACCTTGAGCAGATCGGCGCGGAGCGCGGCGCCGTGGCGCGCAACGAGCGCGTCCTCGGCCTCGTGCTCCGCGTCGCCGACGAGCAGCGCGGAGCGAGCCCCGTAGGTGATGCGCAGGACGAACGAGTTGTCGTTGGCGCCCCGGTCGGGGTGGAGCTCGGGGCACGGCGCGAGCACCTCGATCGTCGCCCCCGAGAGCACCCGCGGCCTGCCGCACAGCGAGGCGGGCAGCACGACGGGCACGCCGCGCCGGCGCAGGTCCGCGAGCAGCCTGGCGTAGACCGGGCCCGCGCCCTCGGCCTCGCCCTGGCCGGTGTCCCAGAGCTCGCCGACCTCCACGCCCTCGACCACGGCGGGCAGGCCGCCGAAGTGGTCCGGGTGCGGGTGCGACAGGACGATCGCGTCGAGGCGCGCGCGGCGGCGCGATCGCAGGAGCGGCCGGAGGACGCGCGCGCCCGGATCGACCGGGCTGCCCACGAAGCCGCCCGCGTCGACGAGCATCGCGCCGCCCTCGGGAAGGTCGATGAGGATGGCGTCGCCCTGCCCCACGTCGAGGACGTTGACGCGCAGCACGCCGCGCGGCGCGCCGGCGCGCACCGCGACGACCTCGAGCGCGAGCCACGCGGCGGCGCCGGCCGCGAGCGCGGCGAGCCGGCGGCCGCGGCGCTCCGCGGCCCACGCGAGCGCGATCGCGGCGGCGAGCGCGGCCAGCTGGGCGGGCGACGGCTCGGGCAGGCGCAGCACCACGCCGGTCTCCGCCGAGGCGCGGGCGACGGCGCGCACCGCGAGCAGCGCGCCCGACCCGACGAGCGCGCACCCGCGCTCGACCGGCGGCGCCCACGCGAGCACCGCGTGCGCGAGGCAGAACGGGAGCGCCGCCAGCTCGCCGATCGGCGCGGCGACCACGTTCGCCGCCACGCCGAGCAGCGGGAACGTCTCGCCGTTCATGAGCAGCAGCGGCGCGCACCCGAACATGGCGGCGAGCGTCGTCGCCAGCGGCGCGAGGAGCCTGCGCGCGAGGGCGCGTGGCGACGCGTCGAGCGGCCCGCGCTCCACGCCGCCGTCGCCGCCGCCGTCCTCGCGCCCTCGCGCTCCGGGGACGAGCAGCGCGGCGAGCGGCCGCTGCAGCCAGAGCAGCCCGGCGGTCGCGGCCGCGGAGAGGCCGAACGAGAGATCGCACGCGATCAGCGGATCGACGGCGGCGGCGCCCGCGAGCGAGAGGGCGAAGTTGCGGACGCCCACCGGGCGGAGGCCCAGGAGCCGGGCGCCCATGGCGCAGCTGAGCATCGCCGCCGCGCGCATGGCCGATCCGCCGCCGCCGGCGAAGTCGGCGTAGAGCCACGCGGCCGGCACGCACAGCGCCGCGGTGATGCGGCCCGCGTCCCACCGGGCAGCGATCGGGCCGACGCGGACGAGGATCGCGCGCAGGACCGCGGCGAAGCCCGCCACCGCGAGGATCAGGTGCGTCCCCGAGACCGCGAGCAGGTGGGCGAGCCCGCTCTCGCGGAAGGCGTCCTGGTCCTCGGGCGTGAGGTCGGTCTCGCCGAGCACGAGCGCGCGCCCGAGCGCGGCCGCGTCGGGGTGGAACGTGGCCTCGATGCGCGCCCGCACGGCGGCCCGCGCGCGGTCGACCGCCGCGCCGATCGAGCGCCCCGCCAGCGTCCGCCGCGCGTCGACGATCGTCCCGCTCGCGACGATCCCGCTCCGCGCGATGGCGGCGGTCGCGTCCCGGAGCCCCTCGTTGCGGAACAGGTGGATCGGCGCGAGGTCGACGACGACCTCGATCCGGTCGCCCCGCGCGAGCTCCAGCGGCGCTCCGTAGAGGCGCGCCCGGAGCGGTCCCGGCAGCGCTCGCCCGCCGCACGTCCCGCCGGTGAGCTCCACGTCGACGCGCGCGCTCGTCGGCTCGCCGGCCTCGTCGGAGCGCCGCTGCGCCGTCCCGACCACGACCGGCGAGCCGACGACCGCGGCCGTCACCTCGCAGCGCGCCGGCGGATGCAGCAGATCGGCGGCGCCGTCGTAGAGGCCGCTCGCGCCGTCGAGCAGCGCGCGGGCGCGGAGGCCGCTGACGGCGAGCGCGACCGCGGCGGCGGCGAGCGCCGCGCGGCCGGCCCGGCGGCGGAGCGCCGCCGCGGCGAGCGCCGCGCCGAGCGCGGTGGGGACCGGGGAGAGGGCGAGCGGGGCGCCCGCGGCGAGCGCGAGCCCGAAGAGCAGGACCGGATCGATCACGGCCGCGCCGCCCCGCAACACCCGGGCCGCGCGCGTTTCCGCGGCTTTTCACGGTGGATCCGGCCGCCATGTCCCTGGCGCCGCCATGGCGGATCCGGGGAACGCCGGTACCCTGACGAGCCTGCAAGGGCTCTGGGACGGTCTCTCGATGTAGTGCATGCAACGAGACGAGTCGTTCAACGCGCGTGGCGCGCGTGCATGACCGCACATTCCCCTCTAGAATCATCGGCTCGGCGCGTCGCCTCACGGCTCGCACCTACATTGCAGTACTTGGAGGCTAGCGATGTCGTTTTGGTCGCCCAGAGTCGCCTTGATTCTTGCCTTGGGACTCGTTGCTACGGCGTGCAGCTCGGCCCTGGAGGAGCTCCCCGATGACACCGGAGAGGCGCGCGATGCCATCCAGGACGGTTACCTGGACGACGGCGACAGGGCCGTCGTGGGCATCTACAACGATGAGATCGGCGCGATCTGCACCGGCAGCCTGATCGCCCCGAACGTGGTGCTGACGGCCCGGCACTGCGTATCGGACATGGCCAATGAGCGGGACGGCCAGATCACCTGCCGGAGCACCAAGTTCACGGACACGCACCTGGCGCGGCGGATCTTCGTGACGACCGACGCGGAGATCGGCAGGTCCTCGCGCTACTACGGCGGCAGAGAGATCGTGCTGCTCCCCGGCACGGAAGCGGACAGCTTCTGCGGCAACGACCAGGCGATCCTCATCCTGGACGAGCTCATCCCGGAGAGCGAAGCCGTGCCGCTCGTCCCGCGCGTCGACGTGCCCCTGGAGAGGGGCGAGGAGTACTACGCGGTCGGCTTCGGCGCGACGAACGACTTGAGCACCGGCGCGGGCCTGCGGCGGCGCCGCGACAACCTCTTCATCGACTGCGTGGCCGACGGCTGCCCGGCGTCCGTGGTGAAGCCGACCGAGTGGGTCGGGGACACGGGCATCTGCGAGGGGGACTCGGGCGGCCCCAGCCTCGACCTGATGCACCGGGTCATCGGCGTGACCTCGCGCGGGGCCGAGGGCTGCGAGTATCCGATCTACGGCTATGTGTACGGCTGGGCGGAATGGATTAAGGAAGCGACCCAGCATGCCGCCGACCTCGGAGGCTACACGGCGCCCCGCTGGGCGACCGGCTTCCCCACCGATCCGATCTACTCGGCGGAGCTCGGGGGCGCCTGCGAGCAGCCGGACCAGTGCTCGACGAACGCGTGCCTCGACGGCTACTGCACCCGCCCCTGCACCGAGATCGCGGCGTGCCCGAGCGGCTACAGCTGCAACGACGAGCTCGGCTTCTGCGCGAAGCTCCCGGAGCCACCGCCCGAGGACGACGGCGAAGGGGACGGGGAGGACGAGGCGCCCGCCGGGTCCTGCAGCATCCAGCCGAGGCCTGATCCGACGAAGCCGGTCCCCTGGCTGCTCGGCGCGGCGGGCCTGGGCGCGGTGGCGAGCCTGCGGCGGCGCCGCAGCCGGGATCGGCTTGGCTGAAGGGCGGCGCTCATCGTCGACGCCCCGCGCGCGGGGCGCCGCGTTCCCGCGGGGGGCCGCGCTTTCGCAGCGAGCCGCGCTCCCGCGGCGGGCCGCGCTCGCGGCGCTCGCGGCGCTCGCGCTCGCGGCGTGCGGGCGCCGGGCCCCGGCGGCGCGGGGCGGAGCGCGCGTCGTCTCCCTGTCGCCCAGCACCACGGAGGCGGTCTTCGCGATCGGGGCCGGCGCGGCGCTCGTCGGCCGCTCCCGCCACTGCGACCACCCGCCCGAGGTGCTCCGCCTGCCCAGCGTCGGCGGCTACGCCGATCCGAGCATCGAGGCGATCATCGCGCTCTCGCCGACGCTCGTCGTCGGCGCCCGCGGCCCCGCGGGGCCGGCGCTGGAAGAGGCGCTGCGCGGGCACGGGATCGCGACCTGCTTCCCCGAGACCGAGTCGCTCGCCCAGATCGAGGAGATGCTCGCGGAGCTCGGCCGGCGGCTCGACGCGGCCCCCGGCGCCGAGCAGGCGATCGCCCGGATCCGCGCCCGCCGCCAGGAGGTCGAGCAGGCCGTGAAGGGGCGACCGCGCGTCCGGGTCGCCCTGCTGTTCGACACCTCGCCCATCTTCGCCGCGGGTCCCGGCAGCTTCGCCGATGAGCTGATCCGGCTCGCCGGCGGCGAGAACGCGATCGCCCGCGGCGGCGCCTATCCGTCGATCAGCGTCGAGCACCTGCTCGCGCTGGATCCCGACGTGCTGCTCGACGGCACGGCCGGCGCCGAGGGCGCCGACGCGCCTGGCGCGCAGGGCGCCCCCCGGCTGGCGGTGCTCCGGGACGCGCCCGGCTGGAGATCCCTGCGCGCCGTGCGCGAGGGGCGCGTGCGCCCGCTCCGCACCGACACCGTGCTGCGCCCGGGGCCGCGCATCGGCGACGGGCTCGCCGAGGTCGCCCGGGCGCTCCACGGCGACGCGCTCTCGCTCTCCGACGCGGCGGCCGCGCCCCGGGGCGGCGGCGCGGGCCTCGCCTCCCCTCCGCCGGCGGGGGCGCCGTGACCCGCGTCCGCGCCGACGCGCTGCTCGTCGCCCGGAAGCTCGCCGCCTCGCGCACCGAGGCGCAGGCGCTGATCATGGCGGGCAAGGTCACCTCCGGGCCGCGCCGCATCGACAAGCCGGGCACGCTGCTCCCGGAGGACGCCGAGGTCCACGTCGCGTCGGGCCCCCGGTTCGTCTCGCGCGGCGGCGACAAGCTCGAGCACGCGCTCGCCGCGTTCGCGGCGCAGCACGGCCTCGACGTCGCCGGGAAGACCTGCGTCGACGTCGGCGCCTCGACGGGCGGCTTCACCGACTGCCTGCTCCAGCGCGGCGCGGCGCGGGTGTTCGCGGTCGACGTCGGCTACGGCCAGCTCGCCAGCAAGCTCCGCGCCGATCCCCGCGTCGAGGTGCGCGATCGGGTCAACGCGCGCGAGCTCCGGCGCGAGGACTTCGACGGCCCCATCGATCTCGTGGTGGTCGACGCGTCCTTCATCAGCATCTCCCGGCTCATCGACGCGATCGCGCGCCTGCTCCGCCCCTCCGGCGATCTCGTCGCGCTGATCAAGCCGCAGTTCGAGGCGGGCCGCGAGGCCGCCGCCCGCGGGCGCGGCGTCATCCGCGACGAGGCGACCCGCCTCGCGGCGATCGCCGAGGCGCGCCAGGCCATCGAGGCCGCGGGCTTCTCCGTCGTCGGGGAGGTCGACAGCGCGGTGCGCGGGCCGAAGGGGAACGTCGAGCACTTCGTCCACGCGCGCCGCGCCGGCTAGCCGCGCCGGCTGCGCTGCGCCGGCTGCCTGCAGCGGCCCCGCGAGGCGCGCCGCGCGCCGGCTGGTGGGCTGCGCGCCACGCGGCGCGCCGCGGCAGCCGGTTGCGTCAGCCCCGGCGCCGCGCGGGCCGGCGGCGGGCTCGACCGGCGGAATCCGTGGAGAATCGAACACTTAAGAGGGCCGGTGCCGGGCGCATCGCGGCCGGAGATAGCTGACGTGCCGCGTAGACAATGGTAGACGCGATGAGTACACGCGCTCTGGGGCCGCTGCGTGGGCGGCCATGGCCACCGGCGGGCGGACCCACACGCGAGGCGGCCCGGCGACAGGGAGGACGACAGCATGCTCGGACGACGGGGTTTGGTGAGGATGATCGCCGGGGCGCTCGCGCTGAGCGCGATGGCGCTCGGGTGCGGCAAGAAGAGCGAGGGCTCGGGCGGCGACCCGGCCAAGCACGCCAAGGACGACCCCGAGTGGAAGGTCGGCGCCTACTTCAGCCTCTCGGGCGAGGAGACGGCGTTCGGCGTCGACTCGAAGGAGGGCATCGACCTCGCCATCGACGAGATCAACAAGGCGGGCGGGGTCAAGGGCAAGGCGATCAACGTCCTCTACGAGGACAACAAGTCGAAGCCCGAGGAGGCGACCAACAAGGTCCTGCAGCTGATCGACCGCGACCACGTGCTCGCCCTCCTCGGCGAGGTCGCCTCGTCCCGGTCGCGCGCCGGCGGCATCGTCGCGAACAAGAAGAAGGTGCCGATGATCTCGCCGTCGTCCACGAACCCGGACGTGACGAAGGTCGGCCCCTTCGTGTTCCGCGCCTGCTTCACGGACGACGTGCAGGGCCAGATGGGCGCGCAGTTCATCCTGAACACGCTCGGCAAGAAGAAGGTCGGCCTCCTCTTCGCCTCCGACGATCTCTACTCCTCGGGCCTCGCCAACGAGTTCCGCGCCGAGGTGAAGCGCCTCGGCGGGGAGATCGTCATGGAGAAGAGCTTCCTCAAGAAGGAGACCAACTTCACGACGTACATCAACGAGCTCAAGTCGGCGAACCCGGAGATGATCTACGCGCCGATCTATTACACCTCGATGGCCCCGATCGCGCGGCAGGCCAAGGCCGCGGGCGTGCCGGGCAGCATGTTCGTCGGCACCGACGGGTGGGACGCGAACGAGCTCTTGCGCGACGCCGCCGAGGAGCTCGACGGCGCGTACTTCACGAACCACTACGCGCCGGACGTCCCCTGGCCCAACTCGCAGGCGTTCGTGAAGAAGTACCAGGAGCGGTACAAGCGCACGCCGTCGAGCATCGCCGCCCAGGGCTACGACGCCGCCAGGCTGCTCGCCGACGCGATGGGCCGCGCCAAGGAGATGACGCCGGACGGCATTCGCCAGGCCATCCAGGACACCAAGGGGTTCCAGGGCGCGACGGGGGTCATCACCATCGATGAGAACCGCAACGCCGACAAGCCGGTCGTGATTGTCCGGATCAAGGACAAGCAGTTTACCTACTACGCGACGGTCAACGAGAAGGCCGCGAAGCAGTAGTGGTCGTGCCGCGCGCGCGGGATCCACACCACCCCGCGCGCGCGTGAAGGGGTCTCCATGGAGAAGATCGTGAATGCCCTGATCACGGGGCTCGCCCAGGGGTCGATGATCGCCCTCGTCGCCCTCGGCTACACGATGGTTTACGGCATCCTCAAGCTCATCAACTTCGCTCATAGCGAGGTGTTCATGATGGGCGCCTTCGCCGGGCTGTTCGGGATCGCGGCGTTCGGCGGCCAGGACGCGCCGCTGTTCGCGGGCGTGGCCGGCACCCTCTGCGCGATGGCGTTCGCGGGCGCGCTCGGGGTCCTGGTCGAGCGGGTGGCCTATGCGCCGCTGCGATCCCGGGGGCGCGGCCTCGCCAACACCCGGATCACGCCGCTGGTCACGGCGCTCGGGATGAGCGTCCTCCTCCAGAACCTGGCGCAGCTCCTCTTCACCGCGCGCTACCGCGGCTATCCGCAGCTCTTGCCGATCGAGCACACGCGCAAGGTGATCTTCGTCACCTCGATCGTCGTGATGATCGGCCTGGAGCTGCTCGTGCGGCGCACCTGGACGGGCAAGGCGATGCGCGCGCTCAGCGTGAACGTCGAGGCCGCCCGGCTGATGGGCATCCGCACGAGCCGCATCATCGCGCTGACCTTCGTCACGGGCTCGATGCTCGCGGCGGTGGGCGCGGTGCTCTACTGCCTGGATCAGTCGCAGGTGTATCCCACGATGGGCGTGGTGATCGGCAACCGGGCCTTCGTGGCGGCGGTCATCGGCGGCATCGGCAACATCACGGGCGCGATGCTCGGGGGCATGCTGATCGGGATCATCGGCGAGATGACGAAGCTCACGCCCTACTCGGGCTTGCAGGACGTCCTCGTGTTCGCGGTGCTGATCGGGGTGCTCCTCGTGAAGCCGACGGGGCTGCTCGGCACGACGGGGACCGAGAAGGTGTAGCGCTGCGCCGGCGAGGCGCCGTTGCCGCGGACGACGCGCCGCCGTCGCCGCGGGCGGCGCGCCGTCGTCTCGCGCCGGCCGACAACGCCGCGCGCCGCTGCGGTATGCTCGGGGCATGCGACGCCTCGCTCTCGTCGTGCCGCTCTCGCTGCTCGCGGCGTGCACCGCGACGCCCCCGGCCAACTGGGCCCGCGGCGGCGCGCCGCTCGACATCCCGCGCGCGCGCTGGGTGCACGGAAACCTCGCGGTCGACGTCCTGCCCGACGGCAAGATCCTCGTGAACGGCGAGCACCAGCTCAACGTGGATCGCGGCGGGCGGGTGTTCGGCCTGGAGGCCGAGCCGCTGGCGTTGCTCGAGCCGGACGGCCGGGTCATCGGCCCGAACGACGACCCGCTGGGCCAGATCGGCGTGCTGCACGCGTCGCTGCCGGGCGAGGCGACCGCGTGGCTCACGGTCGCGCAGAGCGGCGCGGTGATCCGCTACGTCGAGGAGGGCGAGCGGGAGCCGTTCGGCGTCTGGCTGGGGTGCGGCGTGACGCCGCGCGCGCACCAGACCTGCACGCTGGTCACGCACCTGCTCGGGCTGCGCATCCGCAAGCTGGAGCGGCAGACCACGACCGAGCCGGTGGGGCTGGGGTTCGGGAGCGGGCTCGGGTTCGGGGCGGGGACGCCGTTTCCCTGATCCCGCTCAGACATCGGCGCTCCGTGCGCCGCGCGGGCTCCTAGGGCCTATCGAGAGTCAGGGGCTCAGGGGCGACGCCGGGTCAACGCGCTTGCGATCTCACTTCAGCAACCACCCAAACAGCATTCGCTTGGTGGTGTCGCGGGCGACCGTCGCGAGCGAGTCGACGAGCGGGATCTCCTTCGGGCACACCTCGACGCAGTTCTGCGATTTGCCGCAATCGGTGATCCCGCCCTCGCCCATCACCGACTCCAGGCGCTCGCCCGCGTGCATCGCCCCGGAAGGGTGCATGTTGTAGAGCCGCACCAGGTTGATCGCGAAGGCGCCGACGAACTTCGTCCCGTCATTGTACTGCGGGCACGCCTCGACGCAGCAGCCGCACGTCATGCAGCGGGAGAGCGGATACCGCTCCTCCTGCCGCTCCGGCGACTCGCGCGGACCCGGGCCGAGCTCGTGCGTGCCGTCGATGTCGATCCACGCGCGGACCCGCTTCATGTCCTCGAACATCCGGCTCCGGTCCACGAGCAGGTCGCGCACCAGCGGGAACTTGGACATCGGCTCCAGCGTGATCACCTCGCCCTTCGGCGCGATCTGATCGATGAGCGCCGAGCAGGCCTGTCGGACACGGCCGTTGATCACCATCGTGCACGAGCCGCACACCTCCTCCAGGCACACCGCCTCCCAGACGACCGGCGCCACCTCCTTGCCGTCCACGGTCCGCGGATCCCGCTGGACCTGCTGCAGCGCGCTGATGACGTTCATCTGCGGCAGGTAGGGGACCTTGAACTCCTCCCAGCGCCGCGTCTCCGGGCGATCCGCGGTGTCCTGCCGCCGCACGCGCAGGTGCACCAGCCGGCCCTCGCCCCGCGCCTCGGCCGGCGCCGCCGCCCCGTTCGCCTTGTCTCCGCTCGCCTTGGCCATCCTACACGCTCTTCTGCGACAGCTTCCCCGTCGCCTGCGCGCTCGCCGCGCCCGCCTGCTCGTACTTGCGCTCCCGCGGCGCCACCAGCGACGTGTCCACCGCGTCGGTCACGTGGATCGACTGGCCGGCGCACGCGTAGTCGAACGCGCGGATGAACCGCACGGCGCCCTTCTCCTCGTGGCGCGCCAGCGTCGTGCGCTGCCACTCGGCGTCGTTCCGCGCCGGGAACTCCGGCTTGTAGTGCGCCCCGCGCGACTCGTCGCGGTTCCTCGCCCCCTCCGCGATGACGCGCGCGAGCACCAGCATGTTCTCGAGGTGCCGCACGAACTGCGCCCCCTGGTTCACCCGCGGGGCCGTGTCCGTGCTCTTGATGCGCCCCGCCCGCTCCTCGAGCTCGCCGAGCTTCTCGAGCACCCGGTCGAGCGTGGCGTTGTCGCGCTCGATCGTGCAGTCGCGCAGCATCGCCTCGCCGAGCTCCTGGTGCAGCCGGTACGCGTTCTCCGGCTGCTTCGCGTCCTGGTTCTGCGTCAGGATGCGCTGGTAGTCGGCCTCGGCGCGCTTCTCGGCCTTGTCGAAGATCGAGCGCGGCAGGTCCAGGGCGCTCCGCTTGATGCTCTTCTGATAGCTCGCGACCGCAGGGCCGCACACCATGCCGCCGTAGATGCACGAGAGCAGCGAGTTGGCGCCGAGCCGGTTGGCCCCGTGGTACTGGTAGTCCACCTCGCCCACCGCGTAGAGGCCCGGGATGCTCGTCGCGTGGTTGCGCGGCGACCCCACCTTGAGCGCGCCCCGCGCGTCCGCCTCGTAGTCGACCCACAGGCCGCCCATCGAGTAGTGGACCGCCGGGAAGACCTTCATCGGGTTCTTGTACGGGTCGGTGCCCGCGAACTTCTCGTAGATCTCGAGGATGCCCGCGAGCTTCGCCCGGAGGAACTTCTCGTCCTTGTGGGTCAGGTCGAGGTAGACCTCGTTCTCGTTCCGGCCCGTCGCGGCGTTGAAAATGCCGCGCCCCTCGTGGAAGCACGTCCGGAAGATCGCGCGCGACGCGATGTCCCGCGGGACGAGGTTGCCGTAGCCGGGGTACATCCGCTCGAGGACGTAGTCGCGCTCCTTCTCGGGGATGTCCCGCGGGCTCCGCGCGTCGCTCTTGTCCTTCGGCACCCAGACGCGGCCGCCCTCGCCGCGCGCGCTCTCCGAGATGAGCCGCAGCTTGTCGGCGCCCGGGATCGCCGTCGGGTGCACCTGGATGAACTCGCCGTTCGCGTACACCGCGCCCTGCTGGTAGACCGCCGACGCCGCCGTCCCCGTGCAGATGACGCTCAGCGTGGAGCGGCCGAAGACGATGCCGCAGCCGCCCGTCGCGAGCACGACCGCGTCGCCGGTGAACGCGCGGAGCTGCATCGTCTTCAGGTCCTGCGCGACGCAGCCGACGCACGTGCCGGAGTCGTCGAGGATCGCCTCGATGAAGTCCCAGAACTCGTGCTTCCGGACCATCTTCTCGCCCGGGATCGCCACGCCGTGCTCGTCGATCACGTCGGCGAGCTCGAACCGCCGCACCTGCTCGTCGAGCGCGTAGAGCAGCTGCTGCCCCGTCGTCGCGCCCGCGAACGCCGTGCGGTGGTACAGCGTGCCGCCGAACCGGCGGAAATCGAGCAGGCCCTCGGGCGTCCGGTTGAACGGCACGCCCATGCGATCGAGCATGTGCACGATGCCGGGCGCGGCCTCGGCCATCCCCTTGATGGGCGGCTGGTTCGCGAGGAAGTCGCCGCCGTAGGCGGTCTCCTCGAGGTGCACCTGGGGGCTGTCCCCCTCGCCCTTCGTGTTCACCGAGGCGTTGATGCCCCCCTGCGCGCACACCGAGTGCGAGCGCTTCACCGGCACGAGGGAGATCAGGTCGACCGGGACCTTCGCCTCGCACAGCTTGATCACCGTCATCAGGCCGGCGAGCCCGCCCCCGACGACGATCACGCGCCGAACCTTCCCCCCCTCGCTCCTCGTCGTGCTCTTCGCGGCCATGGTTCGATCCCGATGCTCCCGCGCCGCTGCCACCCGGGCGCGGCCGATACGATGGTCAGTGCGAGGCCGGCGCGGCCAGCGAGGCGCGCCCGGGCCCAGCGGCGATGTCCGCGCACGTGCGCGCCCCCTCGGCGGCGGGGCCCGGCGTCCCGGGGAACGGCGCGCCGGTCGCGAAGTAGATCACCGTGTTGGCGCCGAGCACGAAGACCACGAGGCCCACCGCGCCGAAGACCACCGCGGCCATCCGCTGCGCCCGGCGCGACACGGTGACCCCCCACGAGAAGCAGAAGCCCCAGAGGCCGTTGGCGAAGTGGAACACGCTCGCCGCGATGCCGAAGATGTAGACGAGCGCGATCACCGGGACGCCGCCCACGGTCGACGCCATGTCGGCGCACAGCCGCGGGTAGAACTCCTCGGGCGCCATCCGGCCCAGCCACTTCTGCGCCCAGTACTGCCAGAGGTGGAACCCGATGAACGCGAACGCGAGCACCCCCGTGACCCGCTGCATCGTGTACATCCAGTTGCGCGAGAAGGTGTAGCTGCCGACGTTCGGCTTGCCCTCGAGCACCAGCTTGACCCCGTAGAGGGCGTGGAACGCGAGCGGCAGCACGACGAGCCCGATCTCGAGCACCGGCAGGTACGGCATGTGCGAGATCTCGGAGACCGCCGCGTCGAACCGCTCCTGCCCCTGGAGCGCCTTCGCGTTCGTCCAGAAATGGAAGAGCAGGAAACCGCCCACGGGGAGGGCGCCGGTGAGAGAATGCAGCTTGCGCAGGAGAAAGGACCGGCGGCTCTTGTGGAAGAGCGATCTCGCGGGGGTTGCCTCGGACACGCTGACCTCGATGGAAGGCGGGCGCGGCGGGTGTATGGGATGCCCCGGGTGACGTCAAGGTGAACGCAGTCGACATTTCTGGCCGGTTTTCCGCTGCCTTTGGCGCAAAGGCCCACGGCGCGCCCGGGCGGCGCCCCGCGCGGCGACGGCGGCCGCTCCTCGCCCGTGTGCCCGCGGTCGCGGTCGCGGCGCTCCTCGCGCTCGGCGCGGCGAGCGCCGGCTGCGGCGCGCAGGACGGCGCCGAGGCGGTCAGCCCGGCGCTCGGCGGGTCGCCCGAGGCCCAGGCCGAGCTCCGCCGCATCCTCTCGCGCTTCGCGAGCGGCGCGCGCGCCGAGCGCATCGCCCTCGAGCCGGAGCTCCTCGCCTTCCGCGGCCGCCACGCGGGCGACGACCTCGCGCGCGTCGCGACCGCCCACCTCGCGTGGATCGCGCTGGAGCGAGGCGACCTCCGCCGCGCCGAGGCGCTCGCGGCCGAGGTCGAGGCCGAGGGGCCGGGCGCGACCGGGGACCTCGCGCGCGTGCTCCGCGGCGCCGCGCTCCGGCGCGCCGGCAAGCCGAAGCCGGCCTTCGGGGTGCTGCGCCCGCTCGTGAGCAAGGTCATCGACGCGTACGTCCGCTCGCTCCTCAACGAGGAGGTCACGACCGCCGCGATGGAGGCGGGCGCGTGGACGCAGGCGGTCGAGCTGATGGGCGTGTGGCTGCGCGAGGCGGACGACGACGACCGCGCCGCGATCCGGGCGCAGATCGGGGCGCTCCTGCGCAAGGTGCCGATCGCGCACCTCGTCGCCTCGATGCGCGCCGGCGAGGCCGCCGGCGAGGTCGTGGACCCAGAGGTCGAGCTGCGCTCGCTGGTCGCCGAGCGCCTCGCGATCGTCGCCCGCGAGCGGCGCGACGTGGCGCTCGCGAAGGAGCTGCTCGATCGGGCCGGCGCGCTGCTCGGCAACCAGGGCGACGCGATCTCGGAGCTCGCGGCCGGCGCGGGGACGGCGCGCGTCGAGCCGCCCACGGTGGGCCTGCTGCTGTCGACGCGCACGTCCGAGTCGCGCCGGCGGGGCGTCGAGATCGCGGCCGGCGTGGCGCACGGGCTCGGGCTGCTGAGGCCGGGGTCGGACGCGCGGCTCGTGAGCCGCGACGACGGCGGCCAGGGCAGCGTCGACGAGGCGCTGAGCAGCCTCACCGCCGAGGGCGCCGCGGTGCTGATCGCCGGCTCCGACCGCGAGCAGGCGACCGCGGTGGCGAAGTTCGCGCGGGCGAACGCGATCCCGGTGCTGCTCGTCCACCCGCCGGAGCCGGCGGCGCTCGACGGCGCGTTCGTGTTCGTCGTGGGCGAGGAGCCCGCGCGGGGCATCGACGTGCTGGCCGCGGCGCTCGCGGAGCGGGGCGCGAAGCCGGTGGCGCTCGTGGGCGGCGACGCCGGCGCCCGGAAGGACGCGGCCGCCGCGCCGGCGGGCGCCGCCGGGGGCGCGGCGCCGGGGGCCGCGGCCGCGCCGGGCGCCGGCGGGGCCGCGCCGGCGGCGCTGGCCGAGCGCGGCATCGCGATCGCGCTCCCGTGCGACGCGGCCTTCGATCCGCGCGCCCTCCGGCCGCCGGCCGTCCGGGGGATCCTCCTGGCCGGGGACGCGCCGTGCGCGGAGCAAGCGATCCGCGCCGCGCCGCGCGCGGTGACGCTCGCGCTCGGCTTCGAGGCGGCCGTGCCGCCGCCGCCCGGATCGCTCGTCGCGACGGCGGGGCTCTTCCCGTTCGTCGCGGCGCCCGCCGGCGCACAGCCTCCGCCGGGCGCGGGCGGCGCGGGGGCCGCGCTCGCGGTGTGGCTCGCCACCCACCCGTCGCCGCCGAGCTTCTGGGCGGCGCTCGGGCGCGACGCCGGCGTCCTCGCCTGGGCCGGCGTGCAGCGGCTGCCGAAGACGGGCACCGAGGACCCGGCCGAGGTGAAGGCGCGGCGCCTCGCGGCGGTGAGCGCCCTGAGCGGCGCGACGGTGGAGCTCTGGACGACGTCGGCGGCCGGCTTCGGCGGAAAGCGCGTGCTGCCGCGGGTGGTCGGCTACCGCGAGATCGAGAGGGCGCGATGAGCGGGGCGAGCCGCCGGACGAGCGCGCGGCCGCGGCGCGGGGCGGTGCGCCTGGGCGGCGCCTGGTCGCCGTGCGGGGCTCGCGCATGGCGTGGATGGTGTGGAGAGCGTGCCGCCGCGTCGTCCTGGGGCTGCTCCGGCGCCGCGGCGGGCGTAGCATGGCGCCGCATGATCCGCCGAGCCCTCTCCTGTGCCGCCGCCGCCGCGCTGACGGCGATCGCCCCGGCCGCGCTCGCCGACCGCGTGGCGGTGCTCCCCGCGCGCGGCGGCACCGACGAGGCCGCCCGGAGCGCCGCGCAGGCCGAGGTCGCGGCCGGGCTCGCCGCCCTGGGCCACACCCCGGTGCCGGACGGCGCGGTCGCGGCCGCCCTCAAGGGCGTGGCCGACGGCGTCGCCGACACCACGGACGAGTACCGCGCCGTGAGCGCGCAGACGGGCGCGGACTGGGTCCTGAGCGGCACCGTCGAGCCTGCGGTCACGACCGCCCGGGTCGAGCTCACCGCGTATCTCGCCTCGACCGGCCGGGTCGAGTCGGTCGCGCGGGAGGTCGACCGGGGCCGGTCGGCCCCGCAGACGCAGGAGATGCTGGCGGTGCTCCTCCGCCCCGAGGGCGTCGGCGTCGGCGAGCTCCCCTGGGAGCGCCCCGCGGGCGCCGCGCCGCCGCCCGCGCCCGCGTCCGCCGGCGACGCCACGGTGCTGCCGCCGGTGCCCGCGCCGCCGCCGGCGCCGCCCGCGAACGAGGTGCAGATGGCGTACCCGCTCGGGCCGGAGCGCGTCTGGCCTGCGTACTCGGGCGGGCGCCGCTTCGCCCTGTCCGCGTCGCTCGGGGCCGCCGTCGCGGCGGCGCGCCTCCCGGGCGCGAGCGGCAGCGCGGCCTCGCTGGTCGGGGCGGCGCGCGCGGCCTACGCCGTCGGCGATCGCGGGCTCGAGCTGTTCGCCGGCGGCGGCGGCAACCTGGTCGGGCCGTTCGCCGGCTGGATCGAGGGCGGCGCGCGCCTGATGCTGACGCCCAGCCGGACGCCGGAGGGCGGCGCTTGGCGCGCGTTCCCGCTCCACGTCGGCCCCGCGCTCCACGCCGGCGCGTTCTTCAGGTCGGGCGCGGGCGCCGTGGGCCCGGGCGGCGCGACGTACCGCGGCGACCTCGAGGTGCACCCGGTGATCGGCGCGTCGCTCGACGTCGCGCTCGCGCTGAGCCCCTCGGTGCAGCTCGAGGCGCAGCTCGGCAACCTCCGGTGGGTCCCCGCGGGGGACGGCTCGCTGCTCCTGCTCGGCGCGACGCTCGGCGCGGGGGCCCGGTTCTGACGCATGCGCGTCGAGCTGCCGAGCCGCCGCAGCACCATCCGCCTCGCGCGCGCGCTCGCCGACCGCCTCGCGGGCGGCGATCTGGTGGTCCTCGCCGGCGACCTCGGCGCCGGGAAGACGTTCTTCGCCCGCGCCCTGTGCCGTGCGCTCGGCGTGCCGCCGGAGCTGCCGATCACGAGCCCGACCTTCACGCTGGTCCACGAGCACGAGGGCCGCGTCCCGATCGCGCACGCCGACGCCTACCGCCTCGGCGGCGCCTCCCCTGCGGAGGGCGCGCCCGGCGGCGCGGCCGCGGAGCTCGCCCAGCTCGGGCTGCGCGAGCGCCGCGCGGAGGGGGCGCTCGTCGTGGTGGAGTGGGGCGAGCCGTTCGTGGAGGCGCTCGGCGGCGACGCGCTCCTGATCCACCTCATCGCCCCCGAGGACGCCGCGGCGCCCGGCCGCGCCGCCGAGATCCGGGCGACGGGCGCGCGGAGCGGCGAGGTGCTCGCTGCGCTGGAGGCCGCGCTGCGAGGCGGCTCCGGCGCAGCGCGGGGATCGGGGCCCGGCGCTGCGTGAAGTGCGCCGAGCGGCCGGAGGGTGAAGGGGGCGAGCGGCGGCCGCTGTGTCTCCGGGCGAGCTCGACGGGCGGCGCGCCGGCGCGAGCGGCGCTACGCAGCGCGGGCGAGCGAGCGCGCCGGGTCATCGCGAGCCCGACCCCGTGCGCGGCGGCGTTGCGTGATACAAGAGCGCACGGTGAAGGAAGGCGCTGAGACCAGCCGGAGCGAGCTGCTCACCAAGGCGCTGGAGCCGGTCCTCGCGTTCTTCGACAACATCGGCAACATCGTCACGCTGACGTTCCAGACGCTCGTCTGGCTCGTGCGCCCGCCGTTTCGCCCCGCGCAGTTTTTGGCGGCGATGGACTTCATGGGCGCGCAGTCGGTCTTCATCGTCGGCCTGACCGGCGTCTTCAGCGGCATGGTCGTGACGCTGCAGACGTCCTACGCGCTGCGCGCGTTCAGCGCCGAGGGCCGCGTCGGCGGCCTCGTCGCGGTCTCGCTGGCGCGCGAGCTCGCGCCGGTCTTCTCGGCGATCATGGTCACCGCCCGCGCTGGCAGCGCCATGGCCGCGGAGCTCGGCAACATGCGCGTCACCGAGCAGATCGACGCGATCGCGACGATGGGCGTGAGCCCGGTGCAGTACCTGCTCTCGCCGCGGCTCTTCGCCGCGACGGTGATGCTCCCGCTCCTGTGCATCCTCTACACGAGCGTCGGCATGTGCGGCTCGTACCTGGTCGCCGTGCTCTGGCTCGGCGGCGACGAGGGCGCGTTCTTCCAGAGCATCCGCGACTTCGCCTTGCCCAAGGACATCTCGATGGGGCTCATCAAGGCGTGCGTCTTCGGCTTCATCGTCTCGTCGGTCTCGTGCCGCCACGGCTTCTTCGCCTCGGGCGGCGCGCGCGGCGTCGGCGTCGCGACCACGCGCGCCGTCGTCGAGAGCTGCGTCACCGTGCTCGTCACGAACTACATCCTGACGCAGCTGCTGCTCGACATGTGAGCCGCGCGGCCCGCCCCTCCCTTTTTGCGCGCCGCGCGTTCGGGGATGAGGACCCCGCTACGCTCGCCGAGCCCGGCGAGTCGATCGACGACACCGAGGCGGCCGATCTGGAGTGATCCGGCACACCAACAAAGGCTTCCGGCGCGTGCCCGAGACCTTCCGGCGCCCTCCGGAAGCTTCCGTCGCCGAAACGAAGCCTTCCGGCGCGCTCGTGAGCACGACATTTCGCGCACTTAGGAGTGCCGGCCCTGCTCCCGGCGCCGTCCGGCATTCGCCGGAGCACGAATTTCCGGCGAATTTCACGTCCCGCCCCGCGACGGAAGCTTCCGGCCCGCGACGGAAGCCTTCGTTCCCGTGCCGGAAGCTTCCGGCCCTGCGACGGAGGCCTTCGTTCCCGTGACGGAAGCTTCCGGGCCTGCGACGGAGGCCTTCGTTCCCGTGACGGCGCCCCCATCCATCTCCACCGTAGGCCCCCGGGGAGGGTGTTCTCGGCGCGGGGCAGGGGGTGGGGATGGGCCGATGTCTGAGCCCGAGATGTGAGTCATCCGGCTTGCCGGATGGCTCACATCTCGGGCGAGTTCGGCGGGCCCCCACCCCCCTGCCCCGCGCCGAGAACACCCTCCCCGGGGGCCGGGCCTACCGCAACGAGCTCGGCGGATCCGGCTCACGCAGCGCGATCAGCGCCGGCGACAGCTGCACCGGGTACCGCGCCGGCGCCCGCAGGTGGGCGACCGCGTGCGGCAGCAGCTGCCGCGCCGCGATCGAGCGCTCGCGCCCCGCGCTCGGCGGCTCGGGCGCCTCCAGGGCGTGCCCGCCGCGCATCACCGCGCGCGCGAGCGGCGCGAGCCGCGCGGCCCCGAGCGAGCGCGGCGCCAGCATCCGCTCGTGCGCCAGGTGGATCACGTCGCAGGCCGCGCGCCCCGCCTCGTCGTAGTAGCGCGCCACCATCTTGCGCCCCGCGATCACGTCGCCGCGATCGCTCGTCCCCTGCCGCAGCGCCCACGCGCCCGCCTCCTCGAGCGCCACGAGCTCGTACCGCACCGCGGGCGGCGCGCCCTCGGGCTCCGCGAGCCCCGTCGCGATCCACCCGCCGGCGGTCGTCCCCACGCGCCGCGCCTCGAGGAGCAGCGCCTCCTCCTCGCGGCCCCCGAGGTCGACCATCCGATCGGCGTACCAGGGCCAGCTGCCTTCGAGCGGCGACGGCGGCGGCGCGAGCTCGCCGAGCTCGATCCCCGCCTCGCCGCGGAACGGGATCCCGAGCGCCGTGGCCGCGAGCGCGCTCGTCGTCGCCGCCGCCCCGCCCACGTGCGCCGCGCGGGCGAGCGCCAGCGCCTCCTCGGCGAACGGCACCCGCGCCGACGACCCGTCGACGACCGCGCCGCCGTCCGCCGCGATGTGGAGCCGCGCCGCCCGCGTCGCCGCGGCCGTGCCCCGGCGGAGCGCCGGCACGAGCAGCGCGCCCACGAGGAGCGCCTCGATGAACGGCCCCTCCACCGCGACGACCGGCGTGCCCGGGAAGGCGATCGTCCCGTCGGGCATCGCGTCGATGTCGACCGAGATCGGCGCGCCGGCGAGCCGCTCCACGAGCGCGTCGCTCAGGCCGCAGGCCTCGCGCGCCGCGAAGACCGCCCCCGCGTCGAGGCGCGCGTCGGTGAGCGCGAGCGCGTCGAGCGCCGCCTCGACGCCCGCGACCACGAGGAAGCCCGTGTGCGGCGGCATCGCCGTGAAGGCGAGCTCGAAGCTCGCGCGCCGGTCGGCGACCCCCGCGTGGAGCAGGCGCTCGGCGTCGAGCAGCGCGCGTCCGTCGGTGAGCAGCGGGCTCGATCGCAGCATGGCCGCCGGCATCGGCGTCGCTCAGAGCCGCGCGGCCAGCGTCCGGGTGCCGGCGACCGTCGAGGCCTCGTCGAAGAGGAACGGCAGGATCACGGTCGGCAGGTCGAGCTCGCGGCGCAGGCGGGCCAGGCTCTCGTGCTGCACCGACTCGCGCATCGCCCGCCGCGCGCCGGCCACGACGGCGCTCTCGGCGGTGTGCGCCGCGCGCGCCGGCGCCTGGATGTCGAGCCGCCCCGGCTCGGCGAGCAGCGCCCGCCGCTCCTCGGGCGAGAACAGCGGCGGCAGCACGCCGTTGATGATCAGCCGGTGGACCGGCAGGCCGAGCTCGCCCCGGACCTCCGCCACGAGCTCGACGGTCTCGGTGGCCGGCATCTCCTCCGGGAGCGTCACCACGACGACCCCGCTCCGCGCGGGGTCCCTGAACATCGCCCACGCCGCCTCGGCGTCGCGGCGCAGGATGCCCGGCGGCGCCACGTCGAGGATCACCTTGGGCACGCGCAGCATGTCCACGCCGTGCCCGGTCGCGGGCGCGTCGAGCAGGACCACGTCGAAGCGGTGGGAGCCGTCCGGGAGCAGCTCGGTCGTGTGGAACCAGGCCTTGCCGAGCATCGCCCACTCGAACAGCCCCGGCACCGCGCGGAAGAAGGTGCGCGTGTACTTGTTGTCGAACACGAGATCGGCCGCGGCGCGCACCTTGAGGACCATCTCGCCGTACTCCCTGAGGGCCTTGTCGGGCGAGATGTTCACGGCCCACACGCGCTCGGCCACGTGGGTGACCTCCTGGCCGATCGGCTTCGTGCCGAGGATGGCCGAGAGCCGCTCCTTCGTGTTGCACATGGCGACGAGGACGCGCTTGCCGCGGGCGGCGAAGGCGAGGGCGAGCGCGCCGGAGATCGTCGTCTTCCCGACGCCTCCCTTGCCGGTCACGAACAGGAAGCGCCGGCCCTCGAGCGCCGGCAGATCCTGGCCGAGCCCGCCCGCTTCTGAGGCTAGATGGGCGCTGGTCATTCCGCGTCAGCGGAGTTAGGCGCAAGCTCAGGCGAAGGCAACCCGGATCAAGGAAGCGACCTCTGCTATGCATCGCCTATGCGCATCACCGAGCGACACCTCGAACCGCTGAACCGACGCTTCCAGGGCGCGTCGCCCGTCGAGCTCCTGCGTTTCGTCCGCGAGACCTTCGGCCCCCGCGCGGCCCTCATGAGCAGCATGCAGCGGGCCGGGACCGCGCTGTGCCACATGGCCGACCGGGCCGGGCTCACCTTCGACGTCATCTTCGTCGACACCGGCGTGCTCCACGCCGAGACGCTCGCCACGCGCGACGAGCTCGCGCGCACCCACCCGAACCTGCGCGTCGTCACGCTCTCGCCCGAGCGCACCTTCGCGCAGCAGACGCGCGACGAGGGGCTGCTGTACCTCTCGAAGGAGGGGCAGGAGCGCTGCTGCGAGCTCCGCAAGTCGGCCCCGCTCCACGCCATCCGGGGCCGCTACGACGCGCTCGTCGCCGCGCTCCGCCGGGGCGAGGGCGGCGCCCGCGCCAAGGTCGCGCCGTTCGGCCTCGACCCCGCGAACAACGTCCTCCGCGTCCACCCGTTCGCGTCGCTGAGCGGCGAGGAGCTCGACGCGTACTTCGCGGCGCACCCGGACGCGATCGAGAACCCGCTGCACGCGATGGGCTTCCGCACCATCGGCTGCTTCCCGTGCACGACGCCCGTCCTGCCCGACGAGCCCGAGCGCGCCGGCCGCTGGCGCCACCTGGCGAGCGTCGAGTACTGCGGCATCAACCCGGTCGACCGGGGCGACACCGACGGCGGCGTCGACCTCGACGACCGGTACGAGCGCATCTTCGCCGCGTGACGCTCCGCCTGCGCCTCTTCGCCGCGTGACGATCCGCCTGCGAAACCCGGTTCGCGGCAGCTCGATCTTGACTCAAACGGCATGCAGGGAGATTTGCCTCGCATGCCGGCGAGCTACTTCGACGTAGACGGCACCCTGGTCACGACCAACCTCGTGCATCCCACGGTGTTCTACATGCTGAACCAGCCGACGCCGATGCACAGCTTGGCGAAGCTCGGCCGTGCCCTGGTGAAGGCGCCATGGATGGCGATGGCGGAGCTCCAGGATCGGCGCCTCTTCAACGAGCTGCTCTTCAGCTCGTTCGATGGCGTCTCCGAGGATCGCCTGGTGGCGCTCGCCGAGGAGGCGTTCGCGAAGGTGCTCAAGCCGGCGATCTACGCCAAGGCGCGCGACCTCGTGAAGTGCAGCCTCGACAAGGGGCACGACGTGGTCCTCATCTCCGGCGCGCTGGATTTCTTGATGCAGCTGCTGGCCGAGCACCTGGGCGCGACCGGCATCATCGCGAACCGCCTCGAGGTGAAGGACGGCTTCGCGACGGGCAAGCTCCTGCGCCCCGTGGTGGCCGGGCCCGAGAAGGCGCGGCTCATCCGCGAGCACGCCCACGCGCACGGGCACAACCTCGACGAGTGCTTCGGCTACTCGGACAGCTACTCGGACGTCCCGATGCTCTCGGTCGTCGGCTACCCCGCGGCGGTGAACCCGGACCGCAAGCTCAAGCTGCTCGCGCAGGCCTACCACTGGCCGATCCTCGAACTCGCCGCATGACCCCGGCCCCTCCCGCACGGCGGCGGGAGACCACCTTGCAGCCCAACACGTCGCACCACCTGCTCTGAAAGCCCCATGAGCCATCCTTGCGTCGTCACGCTAGACAGCCGCAGCGCCCCCCGGGTGCTCTTCTCAGGCGACCAGCTGGTCGAGGTCGACCTGCCCACCGGCACCCGGGTGCTCTACGCGAAGCCGCCCCTCGAGCCGCTGAAGGACGTCGACGCCGCGATCCGCTACGCGATCAACCACCCGCACAACTCGGAGCCGCTCTACGCGAAGCTCCGCCCGGGGATGAAGGTCACGATCGCGGTGGACGACATCTCGCTGCCGCTGCCCCCGATGAAGCGGCCGGACATCCGCGAGCGGGTGCTCACCATCGTGCTCGATCTGCTCTCGGACTACGGCGTCGACGACGTCGAGATCATCATCGCCACGAGCGTCCACCGGCGGATGAAGGACTGGGAGGTCCGCCACATCGTCGGCGACCGCATCTTCAACGCCTACTGGCCGAAGAAGCTCTACAACCACGACGCCGAGAACCTCGCCAACATGAAGTACCTCGGCACGACCGACGCCGGCGAGGAGGTCGAGCTCAACAAGCGCGCGGTCGACAGCGACCTCGTGATCTACGTGAACCTGAACCTCGTCCCGATGGACGGCGGGCACAAGTCGGTCTCGGTCGGCCTGTGCGGGTACCGGAGCCTGCGCGCGCACCACAACCCGCGGGTGATGCGCGACTGCTACTCGTACATGGACCCGAAGAGCTCGGCGCTGCACACGAGCGTCGAGCGCATGGGCCGGCTGGCCAACAAGAAGCTCAACGTCTTCACGATCGAGACGACGATCAACAACCGCATGTTCGATCGCCCGCTCGAGTTCCTCGCCCGGAACGAGGACGACCTGAGCGCGGGCGAGAAGAGCGCGCTGCGCGCCCTCCGCTTCACGCTGTCGAAGGTGCCGCAGCCCGCGCGCCAGGCGATCTTCCAGCGCGTCCCCTCGCCGTACGGCGTGACGGGGGTGTTCGCCGGCGAGACCGAGGCGGTCCACGAGCACACGCTGAAGCGCAGCTTCGACCAGTACCTCGTCCCGGTCACGGGCCAGGCCGACATCCTGATCACGGGCATCCCGTACATCAGCCCCTACAACGTGAACTCGTTCCTGAACCCGCTGCTCGTGCAGGTGATGGCGAACGGCTACCTGTTCAACCTCTACCGGGGCGCGCCGATGCTCAAGAAGGGGGGGACGATGATCATCCTCCACCCCTGCACCGACCTGTTCGACAACGAGCACCACGCCCCGTACATCGAGTTCGTGCACCGGCTCCTGCCGGAGACGCGCGACGCGATGGAGCTGCACAAGCGGTACGAGAAGAAGTTCTCGGAGAACCCCGCCTACATCGAGATGTACCGCTTCGGGCACGCGTACCACCCGACCCACCCCTTCTTCATGTGGTACTGGGGCGAGGCGGGCCGGCAGCACATCGGCCGGATGATCGTGGTCGGCGCCGACAACGAGTACATCCCGCAGCTGCTCGGCTGGGAGACGGCGCGCACGATGGACGAGGCGCTCCGGATGGCGAAGCAGTCGGCCCCGCCCACGCCGGAGATCATGGCCTTGCACTCGCCGCCGATCTTCATGGCCGACATGACGGCGTAGCGAGCGCGCGGCCCGCGGGGGGAGCCGCCGTGCGGGTGCACCTCATCGACGGCACCTACGAGGTCTTCCGCGCCCACTCCTCCGCGGGCATCGGCGAGCGCACGGCGCTCAGGGCTGCTTTTTCTCCGGCGCCTCGAGCTCGGCGAGCACGCGCTCGCGGATGAGCGGCAGCGGCGGCGACCCGTGCGCGAGGAGCGCGTCGTGGAATCGGCGCAGCGAGAACGCCGCGCCCTGGGCCGCCTTCGCCTCCTCGCGCAGCTTCAGGATCTGGAGCTTGCCGAGCGTGTAGGCGAAGTAGCCGGGGTCGAACGTCGCGCGCAGCGCCTGCTCCCGCGCCGTCGCGCGGTCCTGGGCGCAGTCGTCGACGAAGCGGCGCTCGGCCTCGTCGAGCCCCATGCCCTCGGCGTGCACGCCGAGCGACACGACCACCCTGCAGTTGCGCAGCAGCGCGTCCGCGAGCTGACCGAGCCGGCTCTGCGGGTCCTCCTTGCCGAACCCCTGCTCGATCATCATCTGCTCGGCGTAGTGGGCCCAGCCCTCGACGAACGAGTAGCTCTCGAACATCCGCTGCGCCTCGGTCGGCGCCCGGTTCACCCACAGGCCCTGGACGAAGTGCCCCGGGTAGACCTCGTGCACGGTCGTCGAGAGCAGCGTCCCGCGCGGCATCACGTACTCCTCCTGCTCCTTCTTGGGCCAGGAGGGGTCGGGCTTCGTGATGTAGTAGAACGCCTCGAGCCCCTTCCGCTCGAACGGCCCAGGCGCGTCGAGGAACGCGGAGTTCCAGCGCATGTACGGCGGCGTCTCCTTCACGATCGCCCGCTCGTCGGACGGCAGGCTCACGATCCCCCGGTCGACGACGAACCTGCGCGACGCCTCCATCACCCGCGTCGCCTCGGCGAGGAGCTGCTCCGCCTTGGGCCGGGTGGGCTTCACCTTCCTGGCGAGCTCCTGGTAGGCCGCCTTGTTCGCCGCGAGGTCCTCCTCGCCCATCCTCTTGAACTCGGCGAGCGGGATCGAGAGCCCCTCCTGCGCGAGGAGGAGCTTTTTGTACCGCGCCTCGCCGAGCACGTGGCTCGCGTCGCCCTTCGGCAGCTCGACCTTGGCGAGGTGCTCGGCGAGCCGCTCCGCCGCGTCGGCGAGCGCCGCGTTCGTCTCCTCGAGATCGGCCTGGAACGCGGCGTCGCCCACGCCCTTCAGCAGCTTCACGACGTCGCCGCGCAGGTACTCGGCGTAGCCGCGGAAGATCTTCGCGGCGACCTCGACCACCGGCTTCGGCAGCGGGCTCGCGAGGTTCTCGAGGACGCGCGGCACCTGCGCCAGCGCCGCCTTCTCGTGCTCGAGGAGGCGCCGCGCGCGCTCGGGCAGCGGCGCATACGCGCGATCGAGGTAGTGGTTCACGCCGAACAGCTCGCCGTAGAACTGCGGCCGCCGGCGCCACTCCTCGAGATCCCTGCCGTTGAAGAGCTTGAGGTCGATCTGCTGGAGCAGGAGCGCGCGGTCGAGCGCCTCGTCCGGCGAGAGCGCCGCGGCGTCGATGGCGGCGAGGGCCGCGCGATCGCGCTCGAGGCGCGCGAGCCTCCGCTCGATCGCCGCGGCGGAGTAGTCGCCGACCTTGCCGTCCTGCTCGTGCAGCCCGCGTGATCGCGCGAACGCCGGCTCGTCCGCCACCCACGCGCGCACGATCCGGTCGCGCAGCGCCGCGAACGGCTCCCGCGGCGCCTCCTCGGGCCGCGCGGGCGCCGCGGGCGTCGCGGCCGCGGGAGGCGCCGCCGCGCGCGGGGCCTCTCCGGCGGACGGCGGCGGCGCCGAGGCGCCCCCGCTGCAGGCGGCGATCGGCGCGAGCGCCGCGGCGAGCGCCACGAGGCGGCGCGAGCGCGGGCGGCGGGCGGGCGTGGGGGCAGGTGCGGCCATGGCGGGCCGGAGCCTCTCAAACCGGCCCGGGCGGGTCAACGGCGCAGGCCGCCGACTACCCGCGGATCGCGCGATCGATGATCGCGTCCACGTGCGAGAGCGCGTGGTCGAGGTCGAAGCAGCGCGCGAGCTCGTCCGGGGCGAGCAGCGCCGCGACGTCGGCGTCCTTGGCGAGGTTGTCGCGGAAGCGGCCCTCGCCCGCGATGGCGCGCATCGCGCAGCGCTGCACCATCTCGTAGGCCGCCTGCCGCGGCCGGCCCTTCTGCACGAGCGACAGCAGCACCGCCTCGCTGAAGAAGAGCTCGCCCGTGCGATCGAGGTTCTCGCGCATCTTCTCGGGGTAGACGACCAGCCCGTCGACGAGCCCCGCGGCGCGATCGAGCATGAACCCGAGCGTCGAGGTCGCGTCGGGGGCGATCATCCGCTCGACCGACGAGTGCGAGATGTCGCGCTCGTGCCACAGCGGCACGTTCTCGAGCGCGGGGATCACCGCCGCGCGCACGATCCGCGCGAGGCCGCACAGGTTCTCGCTGAGGATGGGGTTGCGCTTGTGGGGCATCGCGCTCGAGCCCTTCTGGCCCACGGAGAAGCGCTCCTCCGCCTCGCGGACCTCGGTGCGCTGCCAGTGCCGCACGTTGGTCGCGAGCCGCTCGATGCCCGCCGCGATGAGCGAGAGCGCGGCGAAGAACTCGGCGTGGCGGTCGCGCGCGACGATCTGCGTCGAGACCGTCTCGGGGCGCAGGCCCAGGGCGGCGAGCGCGCGCTCCTCGATGCGCGGCGACAGGTGCGCGTACGTCCCGACGGCGCCCGCGATCTTCCCGACCGCGATCGCCTCGCGCGCGGCGCGCAGGCGCGCCCGGCCGCGCTTCATCTCGGCGAGGTGGCCCGCGAGCGCCAGGCCGAACGTGATCGGCTCGGCGGCGATGCCGTGGCTCCTGCCGATCATCGGGGTGCGCCGGTGCTCGTCCGCGCGCCGCGCGAGCGCGTCGCAGAGCTTGTCGAGCCGCGCCGAGAGCAGGTCCGCCGCGCGGACGAGCAGGATCGCGAGGCTCGTGTCGAGCACGTCGCTCGAGGTCATCCCCCGGTGCAGCCACCGCGCCCCCTCGCCCGCCAGCTCCTCGACGTGGGTCAGGAAGGCGATGACGTCGTGCTTGACCGTGCGCTCGATCGACTCGATCCGCTCCGGATCCAGCGAGAGCTGCTTCGCCCGGATCCCTTTCGCGACGCCTGCGGGCACGAGGCCTTCGGCTTCCATCGCCTCGCAGGCGGCGAGCTCCACCTCGAGCCAGGTCGAGAATCGGGTGGCGGGCGACCAGAGCTCTTCGAATTCGGACGGGGTATAGCGCGGGATCATGGGCGGGACGCTGCGAAGGTCTGGAGGGTGCGTCAAGGATGGAGTGGTCCGGGACGCGCGCCGGCGTTCGGAGCGCGCCGCGCGACGCTTGCGGTCGCGCGGCGCGCTCCAAACGTTGGCGCCCGATGCCAACCGAAGCACCGGCGCCCGCGCGCCCCGACCAGGGCAGGTCGTTCGTCCGCCCGCCGTCCACCGAGACCGATGCCGCGCCCGAGACCCTGCCCGCGGGGGCGAACGAGCCGACCGGAGCCGCCAGGGCGCCGGTCGAGCTCCCACGCGAGCCCGGGCGGGGCGAGCCCGCGGGGCGCGCCGTCGACGCCGCCGCCCCCGCGAGCGAGCCGGCCCGCGCGAGCGCGCGCGCCGGTCGCCGCGTGAAGCCGTACATCGTCGTGGTCGCGATGGACCTGTCCGAGCCGGGCGGGCGGGCGTGGCGCTTCGCCTTCGATCTCGCGGCGCTCCGGGGCGAGACCGAGATCCACGCCGTCGTCGTCGGCCCGCGGCAGGTCGCCCCCGCGGTGCGCGACGTGACGGTCCCGGGCGCGTCGTCGCCGCCCTCGCTGCGGGTGCTCCAGCACCGCTTCGCGGACGGCCAGGCCCGGCTCATGGCCATGCACTTCCGCACCGGCCGCCCCGACAAGGCCATCGTCTCGCTCGCCCGGGAGCTCAGCGCCGATCTCATCGTGGTGGCCACGCACCCGCAGTCGCCGCTCCAGCGGCTGCTCGGCGGCTCGACCGCCGATCGGATCGCGCGGAACGCGCCGTGCCCGGTCGTGGTCGTGCGCCCCAAGGAGGACGACGACGCCGACGCGGCCGAGTACGACCCCAGGCTGCGCTGACGACCGGCGCGCGGCCTGCCCCGCGCCGCTCTTCCCCTGGCGCGACCCTCCGCGCGACCTGCCGCGCGCTGGACGCCCGCGCCCGACCTACCGGGCGCCGGACGCGGGCGGCGCGCTGGCCTCCGCCGCCGGGCCGAGCTTGTCGGGCGCGCTGACGCCCTCGGCCGAGCCCCCCTCGCGTGTATCGGCGTAGCCCCACGCCACGCCGGCGGCGTCGACGAGGATGTTGTTCGCGTCGCCGATCGGCATCGGATCCAGCACGACGGCGTGCCCACGCCGCGCGAGGTCGTCGAGCGCGGCCTGCGGCGGCGGCGTCAGCCGCTCGACGCGCACCCGGTCCGGCATCCACGGGTGGTGGACGCGCGCGTGCCGGACCGCCTCGTCGATGGTCATCCCGTGATCGACCAGGTTGCGGAGCACCTGGGCCACGGTGTTCGGGATCGTGTCGCCGCCGGGCGAGCCGAGGAGGAGCGCGATCTTGCCGTCCCGGCTCACGAGCGTGGGCGTCATCGAGCTCGCCATGCGCTTGCCCGGCGCGACGGCGTTGATGCCCGTCTCCGAGAACGCGCCCATCGCGTTGCCGAGCAGGATGCCCGTCCCGGGGATCACGATCTTCGCGCCGAAGCTCGCCGACTGCGTGGTCGTGCACGAGACCGCGTTGCCCTCCGCGTCGATCACCGAGAAGTGCGTCGTCTGCGGGGACTCCGGCAGAAGGGCGTCGGCCGCGCTCGCGATGTCGCCCGCCGGCGTGGCGCGCTCCGGGTCGATGGGCGGGCTGCGGCGCATCAGGGTGCTCCCGTCGAGGAGCCTCGCGAGCAGCTGCCCCGCCTCGGGCGGGGCGAAATCCGGGTCGGCGCCCACCTTGCGCCGATCCGCGTACGCTCGCTTCGCCGCCTCGACGAACAGGTGCAGCGACAGCCCGGAGTCGGCGGGGGCCTCGTGCGCGTTCACCCGCTCCAGCGTGAGCATGATCTCCGCGAACGCGACGCCGCCCATCGACGGGGGCGGCATCGTGTCGACGGTGAAGCCGCGGTACGAGAACCGGAGCGGCGCGCGCCATTTGGCCTGGTAGGCCCGCAGGTCGTCCTCGGTGACGTGGCCGCCGCGCTCGCGCATCGCCCCGGCGATCTTCCGGGCGATCGCGCCCTCGTAGAACGCGCGCGGCCCCTCGGCGGCGAGCGTCTCCAGGGTGCGGGCGAGATCGAGCTGGCGCACCAGCTCGCCCTGGGCGAGCGGCCCCTTGCCCCGCCCCCAGATGGCGCTCGCGGCGCGATCGGCCCTCAGCCGCGGCCACGCCCAGCGCAGCGTCAGCGCCTGCCGCGCGCCGAGGCGGTGCCCCTTGCGCGCCAGGGAGATCGCGGGGGCCAGGAGCTCGGCGAACGGCCGCGTGCCGAACCGCTCGTGCGCCAGGGCGAGGCCGGCGACCGAGCCCGGCACGCCGGCCGACGCATAGCCGTGCGCCCCGGCGCGCACCATGGCCATGTTCGACGCGGTGGTCACCGACGCGGGCGCGGCCTCGCGGAAGTCGATCGCCTGCGTCTCGCCGTTCGCGAGGCGGACCATCATGAAGCCGCCGCCGCCGATGTTGCCCGCGCTCGGGTGGGTCACCGCCAGCGCGAACGCGACGGCCACCGCCGCGTCGATCGCGTTTCCCCCGCGCCGCAGCACATCCGCGCCGGCGCGCGTCGCGTGCTCCTCGACCGAGGTCACGAGCCCCGCGTCGCCGCGCACCGCCCGCGCGCCGCCCGAGGCGAGCGCGATCGGCGGATCCGGGGGCAGCGGCTCCGGCGCCGCCGCCGGGGCCGCGGGCCGCGCCGCGGCGCTCGCGGCCTTGGCCGCCGCGGCGGCGCTCCCGGGGGCCGGCGCGCTGGCGGCGGCGGGCGCCGCCGCGGGCGGGGCGGGCGGCGTGCGGGCCTCGCAGCCGGCGAGCAGCGTGAGGGCGAGCACCCAGCGCGGCCTCGAACGACGATGCAGGGTCATCAGGGTGGGCGCGAATCTACTACGGTGCCGGAGAAAGCCAGGCCGGGCCGCGCAGGGCGACCCGGCCCGGGGATCGGTTCATGGCTCGAGGAGCGCTCCCCGGCGGCGCGCGACGGGCCGCGGAGGAGCCTCGCCTGGAGGCGCCTCCGCGGCAGCGCCTGCGCCGTCAGGGGCGCCGGGCCCCGCTCAGGACCGCTTGCGGCGGCGCGCGGCGGCCACGCCCGCGCCCGCGACGAGCGCCGCGAGCCCGGTGCCCGCGAACGGCGCGGACGAGGACGACCCCGGCGCCGCGGCGCAGGAGACGCTGGCCTCGGCCTCGGCCTCGGCGTGGAACTCCACGTCGATCCCCTGCGTCAGCAGCCAGTTCTTGCACTCCTCCATGGTGCCGGCGATATCGACATACTGCCCGTTGCAGAACAGCGCGCCGTCCGGTGTGGAGCATTGCACCTCACACCCGCCCTTGAGCTCGGACGTGCAGTCGACGTTGCAGTCGATGTTCGCCTCGACCTTGCACTCGCCCTCGCAGCTCGCCTCGCACTTCGCCTCGCAGGAGGCGCTCGGCGGGGTCCCCTCGCAGCTGACGTTGCACTCTCCGTCGCAGCTCGCTTTGCACGACGACTCGCACTCGGCCCGCGCCCCTGATCCGTCGGCGTGCGCCGAGCAATTGGCGCTGCAGTTCGCCTTGCAGCTCGCCGTGCAGCTCCCCTCGCAGTCCAGGCTCCCGGGGTCGACGTTGCACTCCCCCTCGCAGTCCGCCTTGCAGCTGCCCGTGCACGAGGCTTCCGCGCTGCCGGTGCACCGCCCGGAGCACTCCGCGGTGAACTGGACCGGCTCGCAGTACCCTTCACAGCCGCCGGAGGTGCGGATCTCGCACTGTCCGGCCGCCGCGGCCTGGAGGTTCCCGCACGGATTGGGCTGGGCTGATGCGGAAGAAACAACGAGCAAAGGAACAGCAAAAGTAAAAGCGCTTACAAAAAGCTGAGCAATGGTCCGTCGCATGCCAATTCTCCTGGGTTGAGAGCGCGGGATCCGCGTGTGGTCTCCGCGGGTATTGCAATCGGACGACCAGCACTACCCCTTGAAGCATTTCCCAAGAAAAAAATCTCTGCGGTCGTGCTCGCTATGCCGAGCGTGTCGCGGAGTTCACGGTGCGCTGATGCGACATGCCACACTGCGCGCATGTCAGGGCAGGTGAGAGGACATGCGCCTTGGTGATCAGCGGCTCACAGTGTCGGCGATCTGCCCTTTCCCGTAGCGCGCCACCACGCCCTTGCGCGCCCTGCCTGGGGTCGGCTGGCTGAGGAAGTCGCCGCCGACCGCCCAGAAGGCCCCTTCCCGGTCGGCCCAGACGGCGTGGAGGTCGGCATACGGCTCTTCCGCGAACTCGTCGAGCCAGGCCCCGTCGACGAGGCGCTGCTTGAGGCCTCCATAGCCGACGATCGCGACCTCGCCCGGGCGGCCGCAGGCGACGCCGTTCACGTCGTTGGTGAGCTCGACGTCGAGGCGGCGCCACGCCGTGCCGTCCGAGCGGAGCACGTCTCTCCCGCCGACCGCGTACACCTCTTCACGGCCGCAGCCGGCGGCCGTGAAGAGCGTGCCCTGCGCGATCGGCGGCTCGGACTGCAGTTCCCAGGTCGCGCCCGCGCGGTGCCAGATCACGCCGAATTCGCCGACGGCATAGAGGTCGTCGGACGACTCCCCCCACACCTTGTAGAGCGCGCGGCCGGGCTCCTCGGGCAGCGACACTCTCGACCATGCGCTGCCGTCCCAGCGAAGGACGATATCCTTCTCCACCCCCGCGCCGCTGCCGGGCGTGCCGCCGACGGCCCAGGCGTCGTCGGGAGCGAAGGCGATTACGCCCCACAGCGTAGCGTCCGTCCCGGTCTCGTGCTCGGTGAACGCCGCTCCGTCCCAGCGCGCGGCGCGGCCGCGCTCGCCGACCAGCCAGACGTCCTTCGGCCCGGAGCCGGCCACCCACCAGAACGTCTCCTCCCCGCCGGCCGGGAGCTCACGCCACGTCGACCCATCGTAATGCAGCGCGAGCGACGCGCGCCCGGTGTTGCCGAGCGGCCCCCCCACGGCGAACACGTCGTCCGGCGCCGTCCCCCAGATCGACAGGACCGCGCGATCGAGGTCGCCCTCGTCGAGCAGCACGCGCCACGCCGGCGGTCCGTCCTCGGACGGCGGCGTCGCAGGATCGTCGGAGCAGCCGCCGAGGGCGGCCGCCCCGAGCGCCATCGCGGCAACGGGATGCAAGCAGGTGCGCATCGGGGAGAAGACCAGCCTGGAGGGATCCTGTCGGCGCGCGCGGCGCGCGCCCGTCCGGGGGCTCAGTTGCAGAACACGTCGTCCTGCTTCGGATAGTAATAGACGAAGATGTTGCAGTGCTCGTTCTTCTCGACGATCGGGCCGAACGTGTAGCAGCAATCGAGCTGCTCCTCCGAGGTGTTGTTCTTTGTCGCGTCGTACTCGTCGAGGCCGCTGCAGCCCACGGAGGGGTCCGGCGGCTGCCACTCGTACGTGCAGCCGTACCAGACGCCGCCGTTCTTCGAGAGCTCCAGGTCGAGCTGCGGCGAGGTGAGCATCGGCGGGTCATCCCACGCGTTCGAGGTGTAGAAGCGCTCCGAGGCCGGCGGCGTGCCGATCGATGTGCCGTCCCACGCGTACATGTCGAACCGCGTGCCCCGGCTGTGGAAATGGCCGTTGGCGCCGATGATCCGCACGGGAGAGGGGCTGTTGATCTGGCACGAGCCCTCGAACGTGGGCCGCGGATTCGACTGGCAGACGCGGATCGATTGCTTGGTCGCGAAGACGGTCCCCATCTCGGCCGTCACCTGCTCGTCGGGCAGCGCCCAGAAGTTCACCCGGACGCGGCCGACCGCCTGGGGGGTCTTCTGCGACGTCGCGTTCACGTAATGCGTCTGCAGCATGAGCCACTCGTCGGGCTGGAGGACGTTCGCGACGCCCTCGGGGAACTCCCAGTCGAGCTGGCCATCCTGCTGCGAGTTCGCGACGAGCGGCCAGTCCGCCCAGTTGGGGCTCTTGAAGCACTCGCCCACGCCGTTCTGGTTCTTCTGGATGAGCCCGCCCTCCGGGCCCAGCCCCTTGATGGTCCGCACGCGGAAGAGGTTCATGTGGTGCGAGCCGTCGCGCTGCGCGATCTCCACGCGGTGGAGGTTCACGGGCGCCCGCGGGTCGAGCCCGTTCGACGCGGCGAGCTCGCTGACCTTGAAGAAGTAGCAGTCCTGCTGCTCGACCCCCGGAGGCACCTCGATGTCCTCCGTCTGCATCTGGAAGCCGTGGCCCACCGGAGGCGGATCGAGCAGCGACTCGTCCACCGTCGGCCCCGGACCGGAGCCCGTCAAGCCCGATCCAGGGCCCGTGCGGTCGTCAATGCAGGCAGCAGCACCCAGCGCGAGGGCAAGCAAACCGAACGTCAGCCGTCGAGCAGCCATGAGGTCCTCCAGTCAATGGAGCAGCAATGATGGAGATATACACCGTTGGGCAATTTCAGGACCATCATGTCACGCGGCCGGCAGCGATCCGGCGCGAGCCGGGCCGTCGTGGCCGAACGGGGGTAGCTGCTGCTAGGATGTGGGAGAGGTTCAACCATGGCGGCGTCCAAGAAATGCGGTCCACACACGGAGCTCGCCTCGAATGAGGCGACGCGCGTCACCCGGTGCGGGTGCGGTACCGTCCACGTGACACTCCTCGGCCCCGGCGTGACGTTGCGCATGCCGGCGGACGCGTTCCGCGGCGTCGCCTCCGGGCTCAAGGCCGCGGCCGAGCGGCTTGACGACGACGCCCGCTTCGGCACGACCTCCATCAATTAGCTTGCGCGCCCGCCGCGGTGCGGCCTACCAGTTGCTTCGCCGCTGAGCATCCCGCTCCTCGGATGGCGCGGGTCGAACGAGGGCGCCTTTCGTGTACGACGACGACGCGGAGCACTGGGTCGGCAAGACGTTCGCTGGAACGTGGTGGATCGAGCGCGTGCTCGGCACCGGCGGCATGGGGAGCGTGCTGCTCGGACGGGCGGCGGACGGCTCGCAGGTCGCGCTGAAGGTGCTGCACCCGGAGCTCAACGCGATCGCGGAGGTGCGGAAGCGCTTCCTGCGCGAGGGCTTCATCGGGAACTCGCTCGGGGGGGCGGACGCGGTGCCCGGCGTGGTGCGCGTGCTCGGCTCGGGCGAGACGCCCGAGGGGCTCGCGTACCTGACGATGGAGGTGCTCCAGGGCGAGACGCTCTTCGATCGGATGGCGCGCACCGGGACGATGCCTCCCGGCGAGGTGCTCGCGCTCGCGGATCAGGTCCTCGAGACGCTGGCGATCGCGCACGCGCGCGGCGTCGTGCACCGCGATCTGAAGCCCGAGAACATCCACCTCGGGATCGACGGCCGCGTTCGCATGCTCGACTTCGGCATCGCGCGCGTCGTCGACGGGCTCACGGGCCTGCCCGAGAAGACCGCGACAAAGACCGGCATGATCATGGGCACGGCGACGTACATGGCGCCGGAGCAGGCGACAGGCCTCATCCACGACATCGACGGGCGCACGGATCTCTTCGGGCTCGGGGCCACGATGTTCCGTCTGCTCTCGGGCCGGCAGGTGCACGGCGACGTGACGGAGGCGATGGAGGTCATCGCCGCGGCGACCGAGCAGGCCCCGCCGCTCGCCTCGGTCGCGCCCGGGATCTCGCCCGCGGTCGCGGCCGTGGTCGATCGATCGCTGGCGTTCATCAAGTTCCATCGCTACCCCAACGCGGAGACCATGCGCGCGGACGTCCGCGCGGTGAGCGCGGGCGCGCTGCCCCCGTACGCGCAGGCCGTCCTCGACGGGCGGATCCGCGCCGGCCAGCCCTCGCCGCCGATGACACCGTCCCCCGGCGGCGTGTCGCCGAGCGCCCGGCCGCAGCCGACCGTGCTGGAGCACGCCGCCGCGCCGAGCCACTCGATGAGCCGGCCGGAGCGCACGCTCGACGACAGCGCGACGGTGCCGCCCGGCTCCGGCACGCCGCTCACGCAATGGTCGACGGGCAAGCTGCTCTTGCTCGTCGGCGGCGCCTCGCTCGCCACGGGCGTCATCGTGGCGGTGATCGTCGTTCTGCTGCTGCTGAGCTGCTGACGGGCGGCGCTGCCGGCGGGACCTCGGAGGGCGCCGCCGGCAGACGCGGCGTGGAGGAAGGGCTGCCGGCGGGGCCGAGGGGCCCCGCGGCGGTCAGGAGCGGTCCTCGAGCGGCGTGTAGGCGATGGCGTTCTCGCCCGTGTAGATCTGCCGCGGGCGGCCGATCTTGCCGCTCGGATCGTCGTTCATCTCCTTCCAGTGGGCGATCCAGCCGGGGAGGCGACCGAGCGCGAACATGACGGTGAACATGTTCGTGGGGAAGCCGAGCGCGCGGTAGATGATGCCGCTGTAGAAGTCGACGTTCGGGTAGAGCTTCCGCTCGACGAAGTACGGATCCTTCAGCGCGGTCTCCTCGAGCCGCTGCGCGATGTCGAGCAGCGGATCCTTGATGCCGAGCTTCGCGAGGATCTTGTCGGCGGCCGCCTTGATGAGCACCGCGCGCGGGTCGTAGTTCTTGTAGACGCGGTGACCGAAGCCCATCAGGCGGAAGCCCGAGGTCTTGTCCTTCGCGAGCTTGACGAACTTCGAGACGTCGCCGCCGTCGGCGCGGATCGCCTCGAGCATCGTCACGACCTCCTGGTTGGCGCCGCCGTGCAGCGGGCCCCACAGCGCGCAGATGCCCGCGGCGATCGAGGCGAAGAGGTTCGTCTTCGCGCTGCCGACGAGGCGCACCGTCGACGTCGAGCAGTTCTGCTCGTGATCGGCGTGCAGGATGAGCAGGAGGTTGAGGACCTTCACGATGTCCTCGTCGATCTCGTACGGCTCCGCCGGGACCGAGAACATCATGTTCAGGAAGTTCGCGCAGTACGAGAGCGAGTTGTGCGGGTAGACGAACGGCTGGCCGATCGACTTCTTGTACGAGAACGCGGCGATCGTGCGCACCTTCGAGAGCAGCCGCGCGATGGTGATGTCGAGGAGATCGGTGTTCTTCACGTCGATCGCCTCGGGGTAGTAGCTCGACAGCGAGAGCACCATCGCGGACAGGATCGCCATCGGGTGCGCCGTCGACGGGTAGCCGTCGAAGAAGCGCTTCATGTCCTCGTGGATCAGCGAGTGCCGGGTGAGCAGCGTGGAGAACCGCGACAGCTCGCTCTTGTTCGGCAGCTTGCCGTAGATCAAGAGGTACGAGGTCTCCACGAAGGTCGACTTCTCGCCGAGCTGCTCGATCGGGATGCCGCGATAGCGGAGGATGCCCTTCTCCCCATCGAGGAACGTGATGGAGCTCGTGGTCGAGGCCGTGTTGACGAACGCCGGGTCGATGCAGACGTACCCGGTCTTCGCGCGTAGGGATGCGACGTCGATCGCCTTCTCCCCCTCGGTGCCCGTGATCACCGGCAGCTCGATCGTCTGCTCCACACCGTTCTTATTCAGCGTTAACTTCGCGGTCTCCTGCACGCCTCCTCCTTCCGCCGCAGCGCGGCGTAAGCTATCACGAGGTGAGGGAAGATTGCTTCCCCAAGAAATTGAGGTGATGCGTTTGAGCGAGCCGGTCGTGCGGGGGGAGCTGGCCCACCACCCGGAGGCGCTTCGGCTGGCGGCCGAGGTGCGCCGGGTCCACGGGCGTTACGCAGACGAGGTCGTCGCTCGGTATCGCCTGTGCCCGTTCATGCGCGACGCCGCAACCGGTTTCGGACGCTTTTACGTCCTGCTCGACCGCGAGCCCGTCCTGGAGACGGCGCTGGCGGCCGTGGCGGAGGCGGAGTCCGCCGTGGTGCACCTGATTTTCCCGTGCATCCACGCTCCGTCGCCCCAGTTCGAGCGGTTTTCGTCGCGCCTGGGTGAACAGCTGCGGCGGCTGCGCAATCCCGCGCCGGTCCTCGCCGCGTTCCACCCCGAGATGGCCGGGGACGAGACGAACTCGCACCGGCTCGTCGGCCTCCTCCGGCACGCGCCGGATCCGTTCATTCAAACGATTCCAGAAGGGTTGAACCATTCGGGGACTGTCCTCGCGGGGGCGGGCGTCGAGCCCGCCGCGGACCCGGCCGAGGACAATTACCGGCGCCTTCAAGGGGCTGGGATCGCCGAGGTCAAGGCCAGGCTCGCCGAGATCATGGCGGATCGCGACGCGAGCTATGCCCCCTCCCTGGCGCGGCTCGGGCTGACCCGCCCCGGCCCGCGCTTCGGCCCCGCCCCGGCGCGCTAGCGCTCGGGCGGCCGGCCGGGCGCCTGGCTCGCCCCGCCGGCCCTGGCCTCGCGCTCGGCCATCAGCGGCATCAGGTACGGGAAGCCCGCCGCCATGGTGTCGAGGTCGGGATCGATCTGGGCGGCCAGCCAGAAGAGCAGCACGCAGGCGCGCTCGACGTAGAACCAGTCCTCGGGGTACTCGAACGAGCGCATCAGCTCCTGGAGCTCGCCGCGCTCCAGCTCGGGGTCGGCCAGCTTCTCCAGCTGCTCGGGGCGAGCGCGCATCAGCGCCGCAGGCGTGCGATCCCGGATCTTGAGCAGCTTCGCGAAATAGGTCTTCACGGTCCGCTCGAGGAGCGCATCGTTGCCCCCGGGCGCGACGAACCCCATCCGCCGGAAGCCGCGCACCACCGCCGCGTCGTCCTGCGCGAAGATGCCCTTCAGGATGTCGAGCAGCCCGTCGATGAGCTCGTCGCGGGCCTCGCAGCTCGCGCCGAAGTCGAGGACGACCAGGCGAAAACCGCCGCCCTCCTCCGCGCTCCGCGGGGCGACGAGGAAGTTCCCCGGGTGCGGATCGGCGTGAAAGAAGCGGTCCAGAAAGAGCATCTTGTAGAAGGCCTGCACGAGCTTGAGCGCGACCTCCGAGGGCAGGACGCCCGCGCTCCGCAGCGCGTCGAGGCGCGTGATCTTGATGCCCTCCATGAACGTCATCGTGAGGACGTCGCGCGTCGTGAGCTCGTGGACGACCTCCGGGAACGCGACGCCCGCGTCCCCCTCGAAGTTCTGCGCCATCCGCTCCATGCACGCCGCCTCGTGCAGGTAGTCGGTCTCGCGGCGGAGCAGGTCGACCAGCGACTCGTGCACCCGCTCGATGCGCCCGACCGGGACGAAGCGCTTGTAGACGAGGATCGCGAGGCGCAGGACGCGCAGATCGACGGCGATGATCCCGCGGATGCCCGGGTAGAGGAACTTCACCGCGACCTTGCGGCCGTCGCGCAGGCGCGCGACGTGCACCTGCCCCAGCGACGCGGCCGCGAGCGGCGCGCGCTCGATCGACGCGAACAGCTCGCCCGCCGAGCGGCCGAAGCTCGCGCGCAGCGCGGCCTCGAGATCGCTGAAGGGGTGCGGCGGCACCTGGTCCTGGAGCTGCTCGAGCTCCTTGCCGTAAGCCCGCGGCAGGAAGCCGCCCATGATGGACAGCACCTGGCCGAGCTTGATGAAGACGCCCCGCAGCTTGAGCATGGCCCGCAGCAGGCGTCGGGCGTTGTTCTGATCGACGCGGGCGCGGCGCGCGACGAGCCAGCCGGGCAGCTCACGCGCGGCGCCGCCGCTCCCGAGGCGCCTCGCGAACACCCGCCCGAGCCCCAGCTGGATCAGGTAGCTCGTCAGGATGACCGAGAACGCAAACAGCGCGCGGAGGAGTCGGACGGCGAGCGTCATGTGCGGCAGGGCAGCCGCACCATGCTACCGCAGGGGCCGCGCGGGGCCAGCCAAGCTCGCTCCCCGGGGACGATCCGGTCCCGGAGAGGGGGCCGCCGCGGGCCTTCGCCGCGCCCAGGAGCCCTCCGGCGAGCCGGGTCGGCTCAGGAGAGCGAGTCCTTGATCGCCTTGATCGGGCGCGCGCGGACCGACTTGCTGGCCGGCTTGGCCGCGAACGTCATCGGCTGCTTCGTGAACGGGTTGATCCCCTCGCGCGCCTTGGTGGCGGGCTTCTTGACGACGCGGAACTTCGCGAACCCGGGCATCGTGAAGATGCCGTTCTTCTTCAGCTCCTTGTACGCGATGTCGGTCAGCGCCTCGAGGATCGCCTTGACCTGCTTGCGCGAGATCTCGTTCTCGTTCGCCTCGACCACCGCGTTGATCAGCGCGCTCTTGCTGAGCGACGTGCTCTTCTTCCCGTCCGTCTTCTTCGCCGCCATGTTCATTCCTCCTGAGGTTTGTGGCCTCTTGCGCGCCAAAGGAAACACAACGGCCGCCGCAGATCCAGTGTCGAATCGTCGATCGGAGCTACAAAAAAAGGGGTTTCATGCCCGGGGGGGCGCGTCGCGCCGCCGGAAGGACCGCCGGGGGGGCCTGACGCGGGTCGCCAAAACCCCAGGAAAACGGCCGAAATCAGCCGGTCTTCAGGCCTCGCGCGCCCTCCTCGAGGGCGGTCCGACGCCGGGCGCTCGGGGTAGGAGATCACCCGATCCCCTTCCGTTGAAGGCGATCTGGGCCGCGCGCGCCCTCCTCGGGTCGAGCCTCCTCGGCCGACGGCCCTCCTCCGCCCCGCCCCGCGCGCGCGATCGCGCCGCGCCGCCCCGCTCGATCCAGCGCTGCGCGCGCGCGACGCGCCTCGCCGTCGCGCGCCGCGCGGCGGGCGAGCGGCGCGGCTCCCGCGCCCAGCAGCGGCGGATCGCGGCCTCGCGACGGCGGATCGCGGCCTCGCGGCGGCGGGTCGGCGCGAGCCCCTCGGGACCTTTCGGCGGCTCGTCGCGAGCCTAGCGGCGGCTGACCGCCGAGCCCGCGCCCCACTTCCGCTTGGCCGAGAGGCCCAGGATCGTCAGCGACTGCGGCGCCTGCGTGAACTCCATCACGTCGCCGAAGCCGACGTTCACCGAGTGGATCGGCCCGTCGAAGAAGAGCTTCGCGTCGTGCGTCTTGCTCCGCACGACGAGCGAGGAGCCCGGCTGGATCAGCGCGTGGCGGAAGCGGTACTCCTCGCCGTGGGGGGTGTAGGGCTCGCGCACGACGAGCTGGAGGCGCGCCGAGGTGAGCGGCAGGACGCGCCCGCCGGCGGAGCGCTGCGCGGCCGTGGAGCCGGCCGCCGGGCCGATCCAGAAGCCGCTCGACTTCTGCTCCTCCTCGGCCTTGCCCAGCCGGATCACGTAACGCGACGTGGCCGCCGGGGAGACATGACAGAAGAGCGCGTCGTTCAGGACGCGCGCGGTGGCGAGCTTGTCGTTCACCGTGACCTGCATGCGGGTGAGCACCGTGCGGCGGAGCGAGCCGCGCAGCGCCTTCGCGATCGCGTCGGCCGCGTCCCCGCTCGTCGCGCCGCAGAAGAAGCCGACCGAGTGGCCGGGGGCGCTGTTGATGCCGAGGATCGGCACGTCGCCGACGTTGTGCGAGGCGCTGAGCAGCGTCCCGTCGCCGCCGACCGTGATCACGAGGTCGAGATCGCCCGCGTCGAAGGACTGCGCCGCGCCGGCGAGGATCTCGACGCGGGCGCCGAGGTCGTCGAGCGCCGCCTTGACCTCGCGCACGGTCTGCTCGTGCGCCTCGTGCGACGCCTTGAGGCGCGCGATGGCGGCGTCGCCGGCCTCGATGAGCCGCGTGATGCGCGGGTCCTTCCGCTCGTCGCGGTAGATCCTCCAGGCCGTGCGCTTGACGACGAGCGCGACGCGGGGCGAACGCCGCTGCGCGGGCGCGAGGGTTTGTTCCGCCATCAGAGCTCCGCGAGGCGCCGGAGCGCCACCTCCGTCTTCGCGTCCTCGATCTCGCCGCGGCGGGTGAGCTCGATCGCCTCGTCGAGCGGGACCGCCACGATGACGGCTCCCCGCTCGAGCGGCGAGCCGTCCTCGAGGGGCGCCCCCTGGCGCGCGGGATCGACCTCGACGTGGAAATAGAAGTGCCGCTCGCCCACCATGCCCGGCGCCGGGAACGTCGACGGGCCGAGCGGCTCCAGCTCGGACGGGGGCACGTCGAACCCCACCTCCTCGAGCAGCTCGCGCGCGGCCGAGCGCTTCAGGCCCTCGGGGCTCCGCTCGTCGAGCTCCACGAGCCCGGCCGGCAGCTCCCACAGCGCGCCGAGCGTCGGCGCCTCCGGGAACGGGCACACCTCGGGCGCGCGGGTCGCGGCCGGAGGCCGGAGCGCCGAGCGGAGGTAGACATGACGGCGCCCGTCCGCGCCGCGGTAATGCGGGGCGATCACCACCGCGTCGAGGCGCTCGCGATCGACGCTGTCGTAGGTGAACGGGTCGCTCAGCGACCCGTCCGGGAACTCGACGCGGAACACTTGGCGCCGCACGTTGAGGAAACCAGGGCCGTCCAGCGAGGGGATCGTCTGGACCAACCTGAGCGCGAGCTTCGGGAAGGGAGGTAGCCGCATGCGTCGAGGCGCGAAGCATAGCGCCAAACGGCCGCCGATCGCGATTGCGCCCTCGCCGGGGCGGCGACGTGCCGGTGGAGGACCGCCGGCGCGCCCGTGACGCGGGCGTGGCACGCGGGCGCCCTGCCCCGCCCTCGGGGGCGCGGCCCCCGGGCTCAGCGGAGCACGAGGACCCAGACGTCGTAGAGCGCGTGGGTCCAGACGGCCGGCGCGAAGCCGCGGAAGACGTAAATCCCCGTGAGCACGAGCCCGCACACCATGCGGAACACGAACGAGGGGAGGTTCCAGGGATCGCCCATCGCGCCGACGTAGTGCCAGCCGGAGAAGACGGCCGCGGCCACGACCGCCCAGCCGACGAGCAGCACCACCCCCTGGACCCCTCGGCCGAAGAAGAGCTTGATCCCGAGCGCGCCGAGCCCGTAGAGGCCGACGCGGAACGCGATCTCCTCGTAGAAGCCGGCGCCGAGCGACATCACGACCCCGGTGAAGATGTCGTTCGACAAGACGGGCGGGCCGAGCCGGAGCGAGCCGACCACGTAGGCGCCGGCGAAGCGCATCAGGATGGCGTAGAGCGCGCCCTCGGTGGCGAGCAGCGCGAAGCGCCGCGTCTTCAGGGCGTGGCCGCGGCCGAGGACGGAGAGGACGATGACGAACGCGGCGCCGACGGCGAACGTGAGGCCCGCGTAGAGCGGGAGGCTGTGCTTGGCGAGCGCCCGGAGCTCGGCGGTGACCGGATCCGCCGCGTTGCGGATGGGGAGGAAGGCGACGCCGATGTGGTAGAGGACGAAGATCGGCATCGTCAGCGCCAGATCGGTCAGCGCGTCGCTCTTCGCGGTCGGCTTGTCGCCGGGAGGAGCCGCCCCCGGCCGGGCGAGCTCCGGCCCGGCGCCGAGCATCAGGACGGCCTCAGGCGATACACGATGACCAGCACCTCCGCGGACCACAGGACGAGGTTCAGCACGAAGGGGGTGTCCCGGAGGATCTCCTGGGTGGGGCTCTCGGCCTTCGCGCTGCCGGCCACGAGCTGGAGGAACCGGATCACCCCGAAGAGCGGGTGGATCGTGGTCAGCCAGAGGTACGGGTTCTCGAAGAAGCGCTGCGTGTCGTGATCGAGCGTGTACGCGAGGTAGGTGCCGATGGTGGCGACGCCGGTCACGGCGAGCGCCGCCGTCAGGGCGCCGGGCGTGTAGGCGTCCAGCGCCGCGCGCTGCTTCGAGGCGTTGGCGCACGCGAGCTCGTGGCGGCGCTTGCCGAAGCCGAGGAAGAGCGCGAGCAGGGCGGTGCAGGCGATCATGAAGCCGGAGAGCGGCGTCTTCGTCGCGAAGCCGCCGGCGAGCACGCGCAGCACGAAGAAGACCGCGATGCAGCCGACGTCGAGGTACGCGATCTTCTTGAGCCGGAACGAGTAGGCGACGTTGAGGACGTAGTAGCTGGCGGCGACCACCGCGAAGAGCGGCGGGCCGAGCAGGCTGGCGCCGAGCGCGATGACCGCGAGGCCGACCGCCATCGCCTTGGCGACCGGGATCGGCACGCGGCCCGAGGCGATCGGCCGGAAACGCTTGACCGGGTGGACCCGGTCGGCCTCGGCGTCGACGATGTCGTTCAGGATGTAGACGGCGCCGGCGAGCAGGCAGAAGATCGCGAACGCCCCGACCGCGCTCATGATGATCGAGGGGTGGGTCAGGTGCTTGGCGAACACCACCGGGGCGAGGACGAAGAGGTTCTTCACCCACTGGTGGGGGCGCATCGCCCGGATCATCCCGCGCACGCGCCAGAGCAGCGTCCCCCTGGGCGAGTCGGGCAGGATGGGCGGCTGCGCGATCAGGCCGCCCGAGGGGGGCCCGCTCTCCGGCGGACGCGAGCTCGGCACGCCGCTCCGCGGCGGCGACGAGGGAGGCTTGCCGGCGGGGACGGAGCTCATCGCGGCGGGTGAGCCGCCCTGCTCGGCCGGCGCAGGGTTGTCCAGCGCGCCGGCGTCCCGGCGAGCATCGGCGCCCGGCGCCTCCTGGGCAGGCAAGGCGGGGGCACTGTGGCGAAAGAGAGGACCCGGGGCGGTCACGGCGGCCGGAGCATACCCGGGAGCACCGGTCACGGCCATTCCGCGGCAGGCAAAAGAGCAGGAACGTGGACGCTCGGGACTGCCGGAACCGAGCGGCGGCGACAGGCCGAGCGCCCCGGGAGCCAGCCGACGCGCCTGGGAGAACGTGGCGCAGCGCACGCGGGCTCGCGGCCCGGCGGCGCACGTCGCGAATCCGCGTTCGCACCGGCCGCCCCGGCTTGTGGAACGCAAAATGCGCATCCCCGCAGGCTGGCCGTAACCTCGTGCTACCATCGCCCGTGATGACATCAGCGCTCTCGGTCGCGCGTGAAGCTTCGCCACTTCTTCTGAAGCTTCGCTCTGCCGTGGAGCAGGCCCTCGAAGGGAAGCCAGAGGCGGTCGAGCTGGCGCTCATCGCGCTGCTCGCCCGGGGCCATGTCCTCATCGAGGACGTGCCCGGCGTCGGCAAGACGACGCTGGCGCGAGCGCTGGCGAAGGCCGTAGGGGGCGAGCTCCGTCGCGTTCAGTTCACCAGCGATCTCCTGCCGAGCGACGTCCTCGGGGTGAGCGTCTTCGACCAGCGGCTCGGGCAGTTCGTGTTCCGCCAGGGGCCGATCTTCGCGAACGTCCTGCTCGCCGACGAGATCAACCGGGCGAGCCCGCGGACCCAGTCGGCGCTGCTCGAGGCGATGAACGAGGGGCAGGTGTCCATCGAGGGGACGGCGACGCCGCTGCCGGAGCCGTTCTTCGTGCTCGCGACCCAGAACCCGCAGGATTTCGCCGGCACCTTTCCCCTGCCGGAGTCGCAGCTCGACCGGTTCATGGTGCGGATCCGGATCGGGTACCCGCCGCCCCAGGTGGAGATGCGGCTGCTCCTCCAGGGCGGCGAGCCCGATCGCGCGCGGAACGTGCCGCAGGTCATCGATCCCGCGCAGCTCGTGGCGCTGCAGCGCGAGGTCGATCGCGTCGAGCTCGACTCGTCGCTCGCGACCTACCTGCAGGCGGTGCTCGCGGCCACGCGCTCGAGCCCGACCCTCTCGCTGGGCGCCTCGCCGCGCGCCGGCATGAACCTGGCGCGCGCGGCCCGGGGGCGCGCCGTCCTCTACGGCCGGTCGTACTGTATCGCGGACGACATCCATGACCTCGCGGTCGCCGTGCTGGCGCACCGCGTCCGGCTCTCGGCCCACGCCGAGGGCTACATGCCGACCCGCGACGAATGCGAGGCGGCGGTGCGCGATCTCGTGGCGCGGGTGCCGGTCCCGCTCTGAGGGGGCGATGGGCGCAGAGGACCGGGAGCGGGGATCTCTCAGCGGCAGCTCCCGCGGCGCCGAGCGCGAAGGCGGGGCCGCGCGCAGCGCGATCCGGCCGAGCCGCCTGAAGCGCGAGCGGCCCCCGATCGAGCAGCGCCCGCTCTTGCCCTCACGCGGGGAGCAGGCGGCTTCATGGACGAAGGTCCTGCTGGCCCTGCGGCCGCCCCGGAAGCTCAAATTCACCCGGGAGGGGAAGTACTACCTCGGGATCACGCTGGGCGTCGGCTTCGCGGCGATCAACACGGGCAACAACCTCCTCTACCTGCTGCTCGGGATGCTGCTGTCGCTGATCGTCGTCTCCGGCGTGATGAGCGACCTGTCGCTCCGACACCTCACCGTGACCCGGCGGCTCCCGGCCCGCGCCCAGGTGGGCCGGGCGCACCTCGTCGAGATCGAGGTCTACAACCACAAGAAGCGCGTGCCGTCGTACGCGATCGAGGTCGAGGACCTGCGCGCCGGTCAGCCGGCCGACAAGCGCTGCTTCTTCCTGAAGATCAGCCCCTCCAGCGCGCAGGTGGCCGCCTACCGGCGGACGCCGGCGAAGCGCGGCCGCGACCGGCACACCGGGTTCCGCATCGCGACCCGCTTCCCCTTCGGGCTGTTCGAGAAATCGCGCGAGGTCGAGGCCGAGGGGGATCTCATCATCTACCCCGCCGTCGATCCGGTGCGGCTCCCGGTCGAGGACGCGGGGCGGCGCGAGGGCGGCGCGAGCCTCAGCGGGCGCGGCGGCGGCGACGAGACGTTCGGGCTGCGGCCGATGCGCGAAGGCGACGATCCGCGCGACATCTACTGGAAGAAGAGCACGATGCGCGACCAGCTGGTGCTGCGCGAGCGCACCCGGGAGACGCGGCCCGACGTGCGGATCGTCGTCGACGCGGTGCGCCCCGCCGGCGAAGGCGACGGGTTCGCGCAGGCCTTCGAGCGCAGGATCCGCGAGGCGGCCTCGCGCGCGGTCGCCCACATCAAGCGCGGCGACGCCGTGGTCGTCGCGACGACGCTGGGCGAGCGGGTGCGCGGCGACCGCAACATCGGCTCCGACGCGATCCTCCGGTTCCTGGCGCTGCTCGAGGCGGTGGACGAGGGGCGGTTGCCGGAGCTCGGCGAAGCGCGCGCCGCTCGGGCGTCCGCGCGGCAGGTCTCCAGCCCGGGGCCCACGAGCGGCGAGCGCCGCACGAGCACGCCGAGGACCGCTTCATGAGATTCGGGATGGTGCATCGGGTCATGACCGACGCGCTCGCGGCGCTCGGCGTCATCGCCCTCGTCGCCAGCGGGCAGTTCAACCGCTACGTGAGCTGGGCCATCCTCGTCGGCCTCGCGCTCGCGCTCGTCGTGCGCGAGTCCTGGCAGCGGCACCCGGCGCTCCGCCACCTCGACACCGGCGTCCTCCTGGTCGTCATCGCCGTCCAGGTGGTCCGCATCGTCGCGACCGACGCGAGCGTGCTCGACGTGCTCGTGGAGTTCGCCGCGGCGCTGCAGATCATCCGGCTCGCGACGCGGAAGGGCGCGGCGCACGACCAGCAGGTCATCGTGCTCGCGCTCCTGCACCTCATCGCCGGGACCGTCCTCGGCGGCGGCCTCGGCTACGGGCTGTGCTTCCTCGGCGTGCTCGTCGTCGCGCCCGGCGCCCTCGTGCTCAGCCACCTCAGGCGCGAGGTCGAGGGCAACTACCGGCAGGGGGCGCGCGACCGTACCGGGCTGCCCGTGGACGTGCCGCGCATCCTGCGCTCCAGGCGGGTCGTCGGGCGCTCGTTCCTCGCCGTCACCTGCCTGCTCTCGATCCCGATCTTCGTCTTCACCGCGCTCCTGTTCGTCATCTTTCCGCGCGTCGGCCTCTCGCTGCTCCTCCTGAACCGCGGCCACACGGGGCGGATGATCGGCTTCTCGGGCAAGGTCGACCTGGGCGCGGTCGGCGTGCTGCGCAGCGATCCCAAGCTGGCGATGCGCGTCGAGATCCCCGACCTCCCGGAGCCGCCGCCGCCGCGCCTCACCATGCACCTGCGCGGCACCGCGCTCGACGCGTACGACGGCCGCACCTGGACCCAGAGCGAGGCGTTCAAGCGCCCGACCGAGAGCGACGGGGGGCTCGTGCCGATCGAGCGGTACCCGGATCCGTCGGTCGATCCGGTGATGCGCATCGACCTCGAGCCGATCGATCCGCCCGTGATCTTCATCCCGCCGAGCGCGACGGGGCTCCGGTTCAAGAGCCGCGGGCAGCTCGGCGTCGACGCGCACACGATGGCCCACCGCGGGCCCGAGGGAGAGTTCCGGTACCAGCCCCTCGACGACCGCGGGCTCGTCTACGACGTGTTCCTGTCGCGCAAGCGGTCGCCGACGTTCCAGCGCATGCCGGCGGGCGAGCGGCGGCGCTACCTGGAGCTGCCGAAGGATCTGCCGCCGCGCGTCGTCGAGCTCGCGCAGCAATGGACGCAGGGCCTGGAGCGCCCGGCCGACCGCGCGCGCGCGGTCCAGGATCGCCTGCGCACGGAGTACCGGTACGACCTCGCGTCGCCGTCGGGGGCGGACCCGCAGCCGCTCGATCACTTCCTGTTCGAGTCGAAGCGCGGGCACTGCGAGTTCTACTCGACGGCGATGGCGATCCTGCTGCGCGCGGTGGAGGTGCCGACGCGCAACGTGACCGGCTTCGTCGGCGGCACCTACAACCGCTTCGGCCGGTTCTACGCCGTGCGCCAGGGCGACGCCCACTCGTGGGTCGAGGTGTTCCTCGACGGCGAGGGGTGGCAGACGTTCGATCCGACGCCGCCGGCCGACGCGGCGCCGAAGAGCGAGCTGGTCGGGGTCTGGGCGTACCTCCGCGACTTCATCGAGGCGACGAGCCAGCGCTGGGACAGGCACATCGTCGGCTACGATCTGAACCAGCAGGTGAGCCTGCTCCAGACGCTCACGTCGCGCTACCGGAGGTCCGGCTCGAGCGGCGACGTCGCGCTGTCGCGCCCGCGGATCCTCGCCGTCGCCGCCGTCGCGCTCGCGCTGGGCGGCGGCCTGCTCTACTGGCGATTCCGCCGCGGGCGCCGCGGGCGCGACGAGTCGCGCGCCGACGGGGGGCGCACCCCGAGCGCGATCCTGGCGACCGCGCTCTACGAGAGCCTGGAGGCCGCCATGCTCGCGCAGGGCGTGCCGCGCCCGCCCAGCATGCCGCCGCTGCGCCACGCCGAGGCGCTGGAGCACGCGGACCACCCGCTGGCGCGCGAGATCCTGCAGCTCACGCAGGTCTACCTGCGCGCCCGCTTCGGCGGGGCGCAGCTCACCGAGGACGACAGCCGCGACTTCGAGCGACGCGTCAAGGCGCTGCGCTCGGCCGATCGCCGCGCGCTCATGGCGAGCGACGCCGGGCTCCACGCGTCGCCCTGATCGCGGGCCCGGGCGGCGAGCGGCGCGCGCCGCGCAGCGCCGTTCGGCCGCCAGCTCAGCGGCGCCGCACGGGGCGCTTCGCGATGAACGCCTGGCGGATGCCGGTGACGGCGCGGCGGGTCGGGCCGCCGGAGACGAACGGGTCCTCGGCCGCGAGCTCGCCCAGCCGGTCCACGAACGACTGCGCCACGACGCGCTCGCCCAGCAGGCCGACGACGTTCGACTGGCCTCGCATCGTGGACGCGAGGACCGCCGCCGTCGACGTGTCCGGCACCGCGGCGGCCGAGAGCGCCTCCAGCACGCGCTTGATCGGCACGATCGACTGCGCGGTCGCCAGCTTGCGATCGGAGGGGCCGAGCGGCTGCGGGGCGTACTCGAGCCAGATCCCGGCGACGTTCAGGTGGCCGAGGAGGCTCTTCGACCAGCGCGGATCGAGCTCCACGTAGAGGGGCCGGACGTCGGCCAGCGTGGAGAGCGCGAACTCGCTGGGCTCGCCCGCGAGCGCGAAGTCGCGCAGGAGCGGCGCGAGCTTGCGCTCCTCGGCGAGCAGGCTCGCCGCGACCTGGCCGCGATCGAGCAGCGGGATCGGGACCACGAGGACATCCGGCCGCTCGCCGCGCGTGATCCGCGCCGCCCAGACCCGCCACGCGATCGCCGGCGAGCGCACGAGGATGGCGGAGCTCGGATCGAGGCTGCCGTACGCCTCGTCGGTCCAGACCTCGGCGGCCGTCTGCTCGCTCCGGTCGGCGGCGAAGCCGGCCTCCTCGCTCGTCAGCGCGACCAGCGTCAGCTGGAAGACGACGAGCAGCACCGCGCCGCTCCGCGAGAACGGCACGCGCGTGTCGAGCAGCGCCCGGACGGCGGCGTGCGCCCCGAGCGCCGAGCCGACGGCGATCGCCGCGACCGCGAGCGACCGCAGGGGGGTGAGCGGATCCGCGGAGAGCACGCCGGCCGCGCGCGCGGGCAGGAGGGTGTCGAGCGCGAGCAGCACGAGGAACGGCGCGACCAGCCACCGCGCGCGCGGGCGCAGGAGCGAGAGCGCGAGGCCGGCCGCGGCGATGAGGAGGGAGACGACGCCGATCTCGCGGCTCCACGCGGCGAGCGCCGTGGTGCGCGCGCTCGCGACGTCGGCGGCGGCGAGGCTCCCGGCCGTGAGCGCGCGGCCGATGTCGGCCCACGCGCGCGGCGCGAGCGGCCGGAGCACGAGCGGCGCGAGGAGGAGCGCGGCCGTGAGCGCGCCCGCGCCAGCGGCCGCGCCGAGCAGGCGCCGGGGCGGGCCCGCGGCCGCCGCACCCTCGCCGAGGCCCCGGCGGGCGAGGAGCATCGCGAGCGACGCCGCCATCGCCGCGAGGCCGGCGGGAGGGCTCTCGGCGAACGTGGCCCCGAGGACCGCGCCGAGCGCGATCCACGCGCGCCCCGCGTGCCGCGCCTGCTCGGCGCAGATCGACGCGAGCGCGATGGCCACGAGCGCGCAGCAGGTGGCGAGCATGGCGCCGCCGCCGACCGTCGCCTCCCGCTGCCAGGTCGGCGACAGCGCCGCCGTGAGGACGGCGATCGACGACAGCGCGGCGGCGAGCCGCCGGCTCGGACAACGGCCGGCTCCTCCTGGAGTCCGCGCGGCCGGCGCCCCTCCCCGGGCTGTCGCTCCTCCGGGATCGCCTCGGCGGCGCCGCCGAGGAGCCTGCGGAGGAGCGACAGCCCGGGGAGGGGCGCCGGCCGCGCGGACTCCAGGAGGAGCCGGCGAACCATCTCGTAGAGCAGGCGCGACGCGAGCGCGAGCGCGAGCGCCGACCCGAGGGCGGTGCGGAAGGTGCGCGAGCCCAGCGGGAGCAGGCTCAGCGCCTGCGAGACCGCGGTCGAGAGGCCGCCGCCGACGCCGACCGCGACGAGGCCGAGGTCGCGGACGGCCGTGAGATCTTCTCGCCATTGCCCTGACGAGGCGGCGCGGGCCAGCGAGAGCCCGAAGGGCAGCGCGGCCGACAGGAAGGCGAGCGACCGATCGAGCCAGCAGCGTTTCTCTTCGGAGCTCACCGGGCGGCCATGCCAGATCGGCCGCGGGCGGGCCAAGTTCCGGCGCGCGACCCGGCCGCGCCCCCGGCGGCGGCGCGCGGGGTCGATCCCCGCGCGCGGGGCGCGATCATCCGGAGAGGCGGTGAGCGGCGACCTGGGCTACAGTCGCCCCTCCCACGGAAATTCGGAGGTCGGCTCGTGTCCCGTTTCATCGATGAGCTCAAGAGGACGCACCGCTGCGGCGATCTGCGCGAGGCGGACATTGGCAAGGAGGTCGTGCTGTTCGGCTGGGTCGCGCGGCGCCGCGATCACGGCGGCTGCATCTTCATCGACCTCCGCGACCGCACCGGCGTGACGCAGATCGTCTTCGATCGCAGCTACCTCGGAGCGATCACGAAGTACGGCGTGAAGGCGGAGGAGAAGGGCCTCGTCGACGCCCACGCCGCCGCCGAGCGGGCCCGGTCCGAGTGGGTCGTCGGCATCCGTGGCGTCGTGGTGAGCCGTGAAGGCAACGTGAACGACAAGATCGACACCGGTGCCATCGAGGTCTGGGTCGCCGAGGCGACGATCTTCAACAGGGCCGAGACGCCGCCGTTCGAGATCGCGGACGAGATCGAGACGCGGGAGGAGATCCGCCTCCAGCACCGGTACCTCGACCTGCGCCGGACCCCGCTCCAGCGGACGCTGCGGATGCGCCACGAGATCAACCGGGCGACGCGGAACTACCTGTCGGACCAGGGCTGCCTCGAGCTCGAGACGCCGTTCCTCGTGAAGTACACGCCGGGCGGCGCGCGCAACTTCCTCGTCCCGTCGCGGATCTCGGCCGGCAAGTTCTACGCGCTCGCCGAGAGCCCGCAGCTCTACAAGCAGCTCTTCATGGTCGCCGGCTTCGACCGGTACTTCCAGATCGTGAAGTGCTTCCGGGACGAGGACCTGCGCATCGACCGGCAGCCGGAGTTCACCCAGATCGACGTCGAGCTGTCGTTCGTGAACCAGGACGACGTCTTCGGGCTGATCGAGGGGCTCGTCTTCGCGTTGTTCAAGGCCGCCCTCGGCAAGGACCTCACCGAGCTCTACCCGACCGGCCGCTTCCCGCGCATGCCGTACGCCGAGTCGATGCGCCGCTTCGGCAACGACAAGCCCGACCTCCGCTTCGGGATCGAGCACACCGACCTCACCGACATCATCATCGAGCACGGCGGCGGCGGGGTGCCGTTCTGGGTGGAGCTCGCCGAGAAGTACCGGTCCGGCAAGCTGCGGCGCGACCTGCCGGCCGAGATCGTGAAGGGGCTCGTGATCCCGGCGAGCGCCAACCTCTCGCGCCAGCAGACCGAGGACCTCGAGAAGGGGCTCCGCGACGTGAAGGGCTTCCGGGGGCTCGCGCGCGCCAAGCTCGCCGAGGACGGCTCCTGGACGCAGTCGCCCCTCACGAAGTCGATCACGCCGGAGCTCCGGCAGAAGCTGAACGAGGCGCTCGGCGCAAAGCCCGGCGACATCCTCTGCTTCCAGTTCGGCAAGGAGGCCGTGGTGCACACGGTCATGGCGAAGCTCCGCATCGACGTCGCCAAGAAGATGGGGCTCATCCCGGAGTACGGGCATGGCGACCAGTGGCGGTTCCTCTGGGTGACGAACCCACCCCTGTTCGAGTTCGACGAGGACACGGGGCGCTGGGCCGCCGCGCACCACGCGTTCACGCGGCCGATCGACGAGCACGTGCCGCTCCTCGAGACCGATCCGGCGCGCGTCGAGTGCTACCGTTACGATCTCGTGCTGAACGGGTTCGAGATCGGCGGCGGCTCGATCCGGCTGCACGATCCCGAGGTGCAGGCGCGCGTCTTCAAGACGCTGGGCATCGACGAGGGCGACGCGCGCGACAAGTTCGGGTTCCTCCTCGACGCGCTCCGCAGCGGCGCGCCGCCGCACGGCGGGATCGCGCTCGGCATGGACCGGCTCTCGATGCTGCTCAGCGGCGCGCCGACGCTGCGCGACGTCATCCCGTTCCCGAAGACCAACCAGGGCACGGACCAGATGACCGGCGCGCCCGTGGCCGTCGACGGCGCGCAGCTCGCCGAGCTGCACGTGAAGACGGTCGCGCCCGCGGACGCCCGACCGGGCGCGGCGGGCACCGGCAGCGCCGGCGCCTGATGCCGGGCCGGGGGGCGCGCGCGCGATCGCGATCGGACGGCTCGACCGCGGCGCCCCAGCGCTCGAGCGCGGCGGGGCGCCGCCGCCACCGCGCGCGCTGTGCCCTGCCTCGCCGCGCGCGGCCGCGCCCCTCGGCCTTTATGTTTGCAGGCCGCGCACTTCTGGTAGGGTAGGGCCTGTATCCTTCGCCATGGCCTCCCCGGCGCGAGTCCTCGTTGTGGATGACAGCCCGACCATCCTGAAGGTCGTCAGCGCCATCCTCGCTCGCAACGGGTTCGATCCGACGGTGGCGCGCGACGGGCTCGCCGGGATCGAGCTCATCAAGAAGGGGCCGAAGTACGACCTCGTCCTCCTCGACTTCGTGATGCCGAGGATGAACGGCTACGCGTTCTGCCGGGAGCTGCGGTCGAACCCGTCGCACCGCACGGTCCCCGTCGTCCTGATGAGCGCCAAGGGCGACAAGCTCCGGGGGCAGTTCGTCCAGCAGACGGGCGCCGTCGACGCGATCACGAAGCCGTTCGACGCGCGGGCGCTGGTCGCGGTGATCGAGGGCGCGCTCGCGAAGACGGCCGAGGGGCGCGCGCGGCCCGTGCCGGAGGGCGCGAAGATGCCCGACGAGGACACGATCGCCGAGAGCGTGCGGCCGAGCCTCCTCGCCCGGAACATGCGCCAGCGCGCCGGGGTCGACTTCGCGCAGCAGCTGGCGACGGTGATGACGCCCGCGATCATGAGCCTGTCGCCCGAGGCGCGGACGAACGAGGCGGCCGTCATGCAGGCGGTCGCCCGCGTGATGACGAGCGAGGTGGTCTCGAAGCTGACCCTCACGCTCCGCGATCTCGACGCGCCCCCGGACGCGAAGGAGGTGATGAGCGGCGACGTCTCGGCGATCCCCCTCGCCGAGATCCTCCAGCTGCTCCAGATGCAGCGGCAGACGGGCGTGCTCCGGGTGACCACGAACCGCGCGTCGGTCACGATCTCGCTCCGCCAGGGGCTCATCGATCTCGTGCAGGCGCGCAACTCGTCGGACGAGTTCAAGCTCGGGCGCTACTTCATCGAGCGCGGGCTCGTGACGCGGGAGCGGCTCGAGGCGCTGCTCCGCATGAAGGCGCCGCAGACGCTGCTCGGCCAGGTGCTCGTCGAGGCGGGCGTCGCGACGAACGACGATCTCATCGCCGTGCTGGAGCGCCAGTCGAGCGAGCTGATCTACGAGGTGCTGCGCTGGCCTTATGGGCGCTTCTCGTTCACGCGCGAGCCGTTCCGCCCCGAGGTCGAGCAGGCGCGCCTCGGCCTCGCCGTGTCCGCGCTGGTGCTCGAGGGGTTCCGGCGCGTCGACGAGTGGCGGCTCATGGAGGGGACGATCAACTTCGACCAGGTGGTGGTCGTGGATCAGGTCGCCCTCGACGGCGTGGGCTCGGGCAAGCTGACGCGCATCGAGGAGCTCGTGCTCGGCGCGGTCAACGGCTCGCGCACGGTGAACGAGGTGATCAAGGAGAGCGCGGTCGGCTCGTTCGACGCGATCAAGACGATCTACCAGTTCCTGCAGTCGCGCGTGCTGAGGACCAGGGCCGCCTGAGGCGCGCGGCGTGCGCCATCGGCGCATGCGCCGCGCGCGGGTAGGCGCATGCGCGCGCGGCGCGTGCGGGTAAGCGCACGCCGCGCGTGCGCCATCGGCGCATGCGCGCGACGTCCGCCGCCGCTACGTTGTCCACACGCGGGGCTCAGGCCGCCTCACGACGGGCGTAGCGCTGAGCGCGATCACGGCGGAGAGGGCGGGATTCGAACCCGCGGATCAGTTTCCCGATCGCACGCTTAGCAAGCGTGTGCCTTCAGCCACTCGGCCACCTCTCCTGGTCTCCAGGAGGATCCGCCCGGCCCATGCTCGGCGCAGGGTCCCATGCGGATCTCGAAGCTTCGACAGTAAAAAGAGCGTTGACTCGACAGACGCTCGGCGCGGTCCGTCGAGGGAGCGGCAACATACCAAAGAGGCTGCCGCCGTGCACAAAAAGATCGCGCGGGGAAGCGCAAGGGACGGGCGAGGGCCTCCAGGGACCGCGGCGAGGGGCAGCGGGCCGGCCGGCTCTACCCCGGACCTCGGTTCGGGTGGCGAGGGCGATCGCGCCCGCGCGGAGCGAGGGTCCACAAACACATAACCATCTGATATTTATTAGTTTTTTGTCGCATCCCGCCCGGCCCCGCCCTCCCCGGCCGGCGGCGCAGGCGGCCGGGCGGCGGCGCCTTTCGTGGAGGGTCACTGCGGCACGCCGTAGGCCAGGGCGAACAGCACCGCGCTGAGCGCCGCGCAGACCGCCCACGCCCGGGCCGCGCTGCGGGCCAGGAAGGCGACGCACATCGCCGTCACCCAGAGCGGCGCCACGAGCGCGAAGGCGAGGACGCTCCGCGTGTCCCCGGAGAGCGGCGCAAAACGCGCGACGCACGCGCTGGCCAGGACGGCGACCGGGAGCGTCCCGACCAGCGCCGCCAGCGGGCGCAGGGTCGCGCCGAGCCAGGCGAGCCGTCCGCTAGCCATGACACGCTCCTGCGAGCGAGAGCGCGACGACCGCCGGAGGCGACAGGAGCGCGAGGCCCCACGCGGCGCGCGGCCAGAGCGGCGCGAGCAGGACGAACAGGCTCGCGGCGCAGAGGAGCGCGGCGACCGGGACGAGGTACGCCGCGGGGCCGGCCTCGGTCCGGCGCCACAGCCACATCGACAGCGCGAAGGACGCGGCGGCCAGCGCCCGGGCCGCGATGCGCCACGCGCGCCTCCCGCGCAGCCGCGACGCGACGCCGAACGGAACGCGCTCCGGCCGCGCCGCGTGGAGCAAGGCGAAGGCGAGGTACGCCGAGAAGAGCGACGCGATCTCAGCCATGGGAAGCCGTCTGGCGCCTGGCCATGAGCCCAGCGCCGCCGCGGGCCAGCGACGCCCACACCGCGAGCTGCCTCCGGAAGAGCGTGATCCCCCCCGACAGGAACATGACATGGAGCAAGAGCCCACCGACCACGCCGGCCCAGGCGTGCACGCCCCAGAAGGTCGTGAAGGCATGGCGGGAGAGCTTCTTGGCCATCGCGAGTCACCCTGTCCCCTCGCGCGGAGCGCCGCGCGCCGCGCGAACCTATCGCACCTTCGCCAGGCCGTGCAGGTACCCCGGCGTCGTCAGGCCGAGCTCCGGGCCCCCGTCGGCCGTGAGCTCGATCAGCGTGCTCTCCGTGGAGTCGGCGCCCTCGTCGATCGTGAAGACCCGGCCGTCGACCTCGAAGTAGGAGACGTTCGCGGGCGAGGGAGCCAGCTCCCCGATCGCCGCGGCCTCGTTCGCCGCGGTATCCCACCGCCACCAGCGCCACGCCGGCTGGCCCGTGACTTCAAAGGTCTTGGTCTCCTCTCCGATCGTGGCGAGGCTCTCGTCGAACACCCGGAGGAAGAGGCTGTCCCCGCCCGCAGGGATGGGATCGCCCGCGATGGCGCCGCCCGCCAGCTCGCTCAGGAGCAGGTGAAATTCGGGGTCGAAGGCGTCCGCGTCGCTCAGGACGCGCAGCGCGCAGGGCTCGGTCTCCAGCCGATCGAGCTGATAGGCCGCTGCCCCGAGCGCCGAGCTCACGAAGTAGGCGTCGCCAGAGGCCGTCTCGACGGACTGCGTGATCCCGCCGCACCGGTCGTCGACGTCGAACCGCACGACGGTGTCCGTCTCGGTGTCGATCGCGACGAGCCCGGTCTCCGGGAGGATGGTGTCGGTCGTGTTCCAGTCGAACCACCCCACCGAGAAGAGGAGCGTCTTGCCGCGCAGGACAGACCCGTATCCGTACAGCGCCAGGTAGCCCTCGCGGTGCGTGTCCAGCAGCGGGATCGTCCCTTCCACCTCCATCGTCGTGGGGTTCCACACGACGATCTGCTCGCCCGCGCGATCCGGATGGTAGACCTTCGTCGGAGAGATAGCGTAATTCGTGGGCCAGAGGCTCTCCACGCCGAAGGGCTGGAGGCTGATCGCGTCTCCCTTGACGAGCTTGTTGGAGTTATCGAGCGTGTAACGCGAGATCGTCGGCGCCTCGGCGTCACCGATGCCGAACCAACCGATTCCCTCGAAGGCGAACAGCCTCGCCGACCCGGTGATCTCGAGCGCCTGGGTCGGGTCGACCGCCGTGGCTGCGTCGAGCGACGACACCACGTGATAGTAAGAGTTGGTGGCGGTGTCGTCCCAGATGCGCGTCGCGACGATGAACGCATCGCCGCCGTTCTGCCCGCCGCCGCCCTGCCCGCCGCTGCTGCTCTGATCGGCGGGGTTCGACGTCTCGCCGTCGCCGCAGCCGCTGCCGAGCACGCCGGTCAGGAGCACGAGCACGAAGGTCGCGGCGCTCGCGCGATTCGATGGCCGCCGCTCTCGCTGGATCACTCTCATCTACTCTTTCTCCTGTCGCGCGAGGGAAACGCTTCGCCTCGACATCGTCGTCACATCTCCAGCGTCGCCTTGGAGGAGAGCGTCCGCCCGGGCCGCTGGACACCGTGGAAATCGGAGGCCCACGCGTCGGTCAGGTTGCGAGCCTCGATGGTGAAGCTCACCACGCGCGGCGCGTCGCGCACGACGTAGGTCAGCGCGAGCGAGTGCAGGAGCTGCGAAGGCAGCTTGGCCTTGGACTCGGGCAGCCCGACGTTCGCCCAGCCGACGTAGAACTCGTGCACATAGCGCGTGTCCCAGGTGAGCGAGATCGTGTCGCGTGGCGCGAAGAGCTGCTGGAGCTGCACGCGCGCCGAGCCGTTGGCGACGAGCCACGGCCGGTTCGGCATCCGCTCGCCCTCGGAGCCGGCGAAGTTCCCCTCGTCGGACGTCTTGCGAAAATCCTCATAGGTGATGTTGCCGTCGAGGGCGACGTACTCTCCCGGCGACGTCCAGCCGGCGACGGCCTCGATACCCAGCGACCGGGCCCCCGTGACATGCACGTAGGTCGCCGGCTGAGTGTGGTTGTCCAGCACGATGAGCCGGTCGATCGCGCGGAGAAAGCCGTTCGCGTCGAGGCGCCACGCGCCCGAAGGCGTGTCGCGCGCGTCGATCGTGAAGCCGAGGTTTCCATTGTGGCTCGTCTCGGGCGAGAGGTCGAGGTTATCGACGATCATCGCCCCGTCGCCGAACACCTCGTCGGGCCGCGGGAGCCGCGTCGCCCACTCGTAGGACGCCTTGGCATAGAGCCACTCGGAGAAGCGGTAGCGGAGGCCGTCGCCGACGCCGAAGCGATGGGTGTCGCGATCCCGCCGGCCGAAGCGCACGTCGAGCCCCGGGAGGCGCTCCTTCGCGCGGAGCATCTGCACGTAGTCTTTCACGAAGAAGCTGTTCTCCAGCCGATCGTCGAGCACGTTGAGCTGGTGCTCGACGCCGAACACCCAGGTGAACAGGCTGCGCTCGGCGCCGAGCCGAGCGCGGGCCTGGGGGTTGTCCGGCCTTCGCTCCTCTTCCGTTCGCGAGACGAACGTCGGAGACAAGGAGAGCTGCACCGCGTGCTCCGGGTGGGGCCGGTAGCGGAGGTTGAGGCGGCCGAGGCCGCTGTGCTCCCAGAACACCTGATCCCGGGGGGGCGACTCGATCTCGCCTGGCTTGGGGCGCTTGCGGACGCAGCGGCCGAACCAGTCGTAGACGCACTCGCTGGCGTCGAGGAAGGTGCCGCGCCCGTGCGTGTACCCGACGAGCGCATCGAGCGCGACGCCCCGGCCGAGCCCTTGCGCGTACTGGAGCGTCGCGCCGGGCGCGGTCTCGCCGTTCGTGACCTCGCCATACGGCTCCTTCATGACGCCGAACTTGTGCTGATGCTCCTTGTCGTAGTCGGTGACGAAGGCGCGCAGGAGCAGCCGCCGCGCCCAGGGCCGGTTCACGAAGCCGAGCTCGGCGCTCCCGCCCGCCGCCCGGTAGGCGTCGTGGAAGCGGTAGGCGCGGGCGGGCCCCTCGCGCCCGGTCCTGGGATCCGCCGCCACGACGTCCACCGGGTAGTCGTTCTTCGCGGCGTCGAAGAAGCCGCTCACGCGGGCGAAGAAGCCGCTCGGCTCGTGCAGGTGCCGCGCCGACAGCGCGAGCCGGTGGGTGTCGTAGGAGCCGATCTCGTAGGACACCGCGCCGTGGGTGCCGCGGACGTCCCGATCCGTGACCAGGTTGACGGCCCCGCCCAGCGCGTCGGCGCCGAAACGCACCGGGACCACGCCGCGGTAGATCTCGACGCGCTCGATCAGGTTCACCGGCACATTGGAGACGCCGAACGGGTACCCCGCGAGATCGAGCGGCACGCCGTCGAGAAAGAAACGGATCTGATCCTCCGTGAGGCCGTTCAGCGAGAACCGCGCCCACGACCCGAGCCCCGCGCTCCGCCGCACGCTGATGCCCGCGGTGCGGGCGAGCACCTCGCCCATGTCGGCGGTCCGCCGCTGCGCCTCCTCGGTCTCGATGACCGTGATCGCCTGCGCGGACTGCCGGAGGCGCTCGGCCTCGGCGCCGCGCACGATCACCTGGACGGGCGCGGCGCCGGCCGCGGCCGCAGGCGCTGCGCCGGTCGCCGGGGCGGGCGCTGCGCCCGTGGCCGGGGCGGGCGCTGCGCCGATCGCCGGGGCGGGCGCTGCGCCGGTCGCCGGGTCGGAACCCCGGATCGACCGGGGCGCGATCGCCGCCGCGACCCCGGTCGAGGGCGGCTCGGCCGGGGGCTCCTCGGGGACCTGGAACTCGTAGGCGTAGAGGATCCGTGAAGCGACCGGCGCGCCGCCCCGGCGCGCCGGCGTGAAGCGGAACCGGAGCGCCGCCGCCCGCGCCGCCTCGTCGAAGCCGTGGCCCATCGAGCCCACGACCTCGGCCTCGGCCACGCGCCCCGTCGCGTCGATCAGGAGCTTCAGCACGACCTTGCCCTCGCGTCGCGCCGCCCGCGCCTCCGGTGGGACCTCGGCCTCGGCGCCCTCCACGAGCTGCGGCGGCTCGATCCGCGTCTCCCCGGCGCCGGGCGGCGAGCGCTCGACGCCCCCAGCGCCGGCGGCAGGCGCGCGCGCCCCCGCCTCACCGTCGTCCTCCGCCCGCCCGCGACCGCCAGGCTCGCCGCCGTCCTGGGCGCGCGCCGGCGCAGGCACGCCGGGCAGCAGAACGACAAACATGCCTGCAAGCAGGCCTCGGAGCGCGAGCGAGCGCCGCTTCACTGCATCCCTCGTCGGCCTGAAGCGCGCGTCGATGCGGCAACGAAGGGGCGAAACGAGCGGGCGAACATGTCCAGACGGCTTCGCTACTTCAGCTGAAAACTAAAATCAATTTCATGTTCACGGGACGGAACCGACGTTCAGCGCATTCAATTTTCCTTGACACGCGCTGGAGCGAGCCCTCACGCGGCGCGCGATCCCAGGGCGCGAGCAGGGCGAACAGGCTCACGGCGCAGAGGAGCGCGGCGAAGGCGAGCTACGCCGGGAGGAGCGGCGCGATCTCAACCATGGGAGGCCGTCTGGCGCCTGGCCATGAGCCCAGCGCCGCCGTGGGCCAGCGATGCCGGCCGCTCGTCCTGCGCCGCGCGCTGCGGCGCCGCGTGCCGCGAAGACGCCCGGCGGAGCGCCCAGGCCGAGGCGCAGAGCGCCGCGGCCGCCACGAGGAGCGCGACGTCCACCGCGACGACGGCCGCGAGCTTCGGCCCGGCGCCGAAGAGCCCCGCGCCCGACCAGCGCGCCGCGAGCGCGGGGACGGGCAGCAGCAAGAGCCCCGCGAGCCCGATCTGCCGCCACCACAGGCGCCCGCCGTCGCGCGCCGCGAGCGCCCACGCGACGCACAGCCCGAGCGCCCCGAGGAACGTGAGCTCCTCGGCCGTCGTGCGGCCCGCCCAGTCGAGCGGGAGCGCCCGGCTCGCCAGGAACAGCGCCGCGATCGCGACGAGCGTCCCCGCCCCGAAGCCCACGGTGAGGCGCGCGAGGACGCGGTTGCCCAGGCTCTCGCGCCGCGCCTCCCGCCGCGCGAGCCAGATCCAGTTGCCGGTGAGGATCGTGGCGCACGTCGCCAGGGCGAGCACGAAGAACAGGACGCGGAGGGTGACGCCGCCGAAGTCGGCGAAGTGCAGGCCGTAGATCCAGCGAAGCACGCCGCTGCGAGCGCCCTCCGCGCCCGGCACGTCGGCCGAGAGGACCGCGCCGTCGGTCGCCCGCAGGCGCACGAGGCCGCGCCCGAACGGAACCCCCTCGACCGACCCGCGGATGTCGACGGTGCCGCTGTCGAGGCCGAGATGCCGGACGCGGTATCTCTCGGGCACGAACCCGGGCTCCACCGCCCGCACGCGCGCCGTGAGCTCGTCCAGGGTGAGGCCACGCGCGGGCGCCCCTTTCGCTGGCTCGTCGACGTACGAGGCCCCCCAGGCCGCCCGGTCCGCCCGGCCGGCGTCCCCGCCAAACACGGGCCCTGTGAACGCCGGCACCAGCACGCCAAGGAACACGATGAACGCGCCGGTGTACGCGTACAGCACCTGGAACGGCAGGCCCATCACGCCGAGCACCTTGTGCATGTCCGACCAGAGGACGCGGCGCGTCTTGTCCGGCCGGAACCGATGGAACTGCCGCACGAGGTCCTTCAGGTGGATGAGCACGCCGGTCGCGAGCGCGAGCAGCAGCGCGACGCACAGGAGACCGGCGACGTAGTACAGCCACACGCCGGTCGCCCGGTGCCAGAGGTAGTGCAGGTCGTAGAGAAAGCTGGAGAGCCCCTCGCGCTCGGGCACGAGCCCCTCGTGGACCCACGACGAGAACCGCTCGCCCTGCGCGTAGTAGCCGAGCCGCGCGGCGCCCAGTCCATCGGTCGGCAGCTCCAGCCAGAGCTCCTCGGGCGTCGTGCCCGCGGCGGCGAGCCCCTGATCGAGCGTTGCCTGGAGCCCCCCCTGATCGATGACCGAGCGCTGCTGGGTCAGGGGCTCCTCCCACACCGCGAGCTGCCGCCGGAAGAGCGTGATCCCCCCCGTCAGGAACATCACGTAAAGCAGGAGCCCACCGATCACGCCGGCCCAGGCGTGCACGCCCCAGAAGGTCGTGAAGGCATGGCGGGAGAGCTTCTTGGCCATGTCGTGATCTCCTGTCTCGAGTGAACGCGCGTCCTTTGCCGGACGGAGACCTTTGGCCCAACGCGTGGTCCAGTACGTCGGGATCGAGGAACCGAGCTGACGCCCATGTCCGAAATCTCCGGTACCCCAGATGAAAACAGAAATCAATTTCGTTTTTCTGTGGACACGTGAAACGGCACGAAATTTCAATCATCACTGAAATTGCCGCGTACCTCGGCGGCGGTCGTGACGGGGTGGCGGGCCGGCGGAGGCGCGCGATCGCCTCGTGGAACCGGCGCCGACCGCGACCCTGCTAGGCCCCGTGGTTCGAGGCGGCGCATCGTTTCGAGCCCCGCTCACTCTGCGGCGACGCAGTGTGCTGCATTACTTTTGTTATTGACATTCCTTTCTGAAGCGCCCCACATGGCTTCTGTTCAGAAGATGAGCATGATTTTCTTTTTCTGAGCTGGACGGGGGTGACACGCGCGGGGGGCGCTCATCGGCATCTCGCGCTCACAAGGAACGGCGCCACGACGTGCGGAGCTCGCCGCCGGGCGGCGCGAGCCGGCCTCGTGCTCGGGCTCGATCATTCCTGTTCAACTCCTCAGGCCCGCATTGCTCGCGCGGTTGCCGTGGACGGCAGCAGGGGGATATCGAATGACGACCGCGACGCTCCAGCGCAGATTCACCGCGATATTGGCGTTCTTGGTCCTATGGCCGCCAGTACATTTCGCCCTCGCACGGACCCTGGATGTCAATCCATGGAAGCTGTTTGGGCTGGCGATGTACGCGAACGTACACGAGACAAAGGTCGAGCTCTGGGATGAAACCCGGGAGCCGGCGGTGCGGCTCGAGCACGAGTCGCTGAGCCCCGCGACGAAGAAGGTCGTCGGGGACTTGACGTACTGGCGTGGCACGCTGGGCAGGTTCGTGGATGTGGCGCCGTTCGCTGCCCGGATGTTGAAGGAGAACCCCGGCGTCGAGCGGCTGCTGATTCGCCTCGGAGTGCAACGCCTGGATACGGCGACCTCCAAGCTGACCACGACGTGGACCACGCACAGGTACACGACGGCGTCCGCCCCATGAGCGGCGGACGACGAGCGTGAACGGGATGCGCGACTCGGGAGGGAATCGGCCATGTCAACGGCTACCGTGAAAGCCAGCGCTCAGCGAAAGTTCGATCCTCTGGCGATGATGCTCGCTCCCCCGGCGACAGCCACGCGGCCGTTCGTCGCCTGGGCGTGGCGCTACTTGCTGGCACACCTCGCCTTCCGTTACACGGAACGCCTCCTGACGAGCGATGAGATCCGGGCGCTGCCGTCGCTTTGTCTGGCGCTGATGACCGCCGCGCTTGTCGCCTCCTTCGCAGGCGTCCGATGGGCGCGCGCCTCGAAGGCGATCGCCGCGGTGGCCGTCGCCATCGAAATGGCGAGCAGGTTTCCGTTCAACTCCAATCATTCATTCGCGGAGACCCTGCTGCTGATCCTGTTCGTGCTCGTGGATTTCCCGGAGGCCGAGCAGCGCGATCTGCTCGTCGCCATGGGGCGCTGGATCATCACCCTCATCATGTTCCACAGCGGGCTGCAGAAGATCCTCCATGGCACCTACTTCGACGGGATGTACCTCGCGACGAGGCTCGACAATGACAGGTTCCAATGGCTGCTCAGGCACGTGTTGCAGCCGGAAGAATTCACCAGCCTGCATCGAGCCCTGCAAGCGGGGAGCGAGGGCCCCTTCGCGTTCCACAGCCCGGCCGCGATCGTCTTCTCCAACGCCGTGTACCTGTCCGAGCTGCTCGTCGCGCTCCTGCTGGTGAGAGAAAGAACACGAGCCCTGGGCACGGCGCTCGGGGTGATGGTGATCGCCGCGATAGAGGTGGTGGCGCGCGAGATTACCTTCGGAATACTGGCGCTGAACCTCTTGATGCTGTTCTTTCCGCTGCCGTGGCGCAAAGCCGTGGCGGCGCTCTCCATCGTTGCCTACGTCGCCCTGCTGGCGGCGCAATGGTACGTGGGGCCGGACGTCTTTCTCTTCGTATGAGCCCGGATCGGCCGAGCTAGCGCCGGCGGTTCGAGCATTCCCGGCGGAGCAGCGACCGGCCACCTCCCGGGGTTCGGCCGCGCCCCCGCCCGCCGCGCCAGCCATCCAAGCTCCCTCGCACCGAGCCAGCAGCGCGACCTCGCCGCGGCCCATCCGCGCCGCATGGCCCCGCGTCGCCCGAGAGCGCGTCCCGCCACGCGCGGCGCCCTCGACCTCACCAGGAGGAACCGACGTTCAGGGCGGCATTTTTCCCTTGACGCGCCTCGCATCGGTGTTCCATACAACCGCCTCGCCGATCTTGATCATCATTTTCATTTTCAATTAGGTGCCAACAAGCGCACGCTGCGGGCGCTGACGGCGCTGTCTGGCGCTTCGCGTCCATGGCGCATTGCGTCATCAGGCTCAGAGCCCGGGCCTGGTGAGCGGGAGCGCTTTGTCGTCGGGCTGCCTTTTTCGACCGGAGCTGAGGTGGCGATGGAGTCGAACCGATCACAGACGGGTGCGATCAGCGATCGCGACGCGGCCGAGCCCGCGACGCTGGTCGCGCTGCTGCGGCGTCGCGCGGAGCAGCGCCCGTCCGCGCACGCCTATACCTTCCTGCTCGACGGGGAGACGGACGCTCGCTCGATGACGTACGGCGAGCTGGACCAGCGGGCGCGCGCGCTCGCCGCGGAGCTCCAGCCCGGCGCGCGGGCGGGCGAGCGCGCGCTGCTCCTGGTGCCGCCGGGGCTCGACTTCATCGCGGCGTTCTTCGCCTGCCTCTACGCGGGGCTCGTGGCGGGGGCGGGGCCGGTGCCGCAGCGCAAGAGCGGGCTGCTCCGCGTGCTGGCCATCGTGCGCGACTGCCGCCCGAGCGTCGTCCTCACCACGGAGGCGTTCCTCGGCGCCGCGGCGATGCCGGTGCCGCTGCCGCAGCGCAAGAGCGGGCTGCTCCGCGTGCTGGCCATCGTGCGCGACTGCCGCCCGAGCGTCGTCCTCACCACGGAGGCGTTCCTCGGCGCCGCGGCGATGCTCCGCGAGGATCCGAGCCTCGCCGAGCTGAGCCAGCTGCGCTGCGTGGCCGTCGACGCGGCCAGGGACGGCCAGGGAGACGGGTGGCGGCCGCCGCGCGTGACCGCCGAGACCGTGGCGTTCCTCCAGTACACCTCGGGGTCGACCGGGACGCCCAAGGGCGTCGTGCTCACGCACGAGAACCTGCTGCGCAACGAGCGCATGATCCAGCGCGCGTTCGCGCACACCGAGGAGAGCGTGATCGTCGGGTGGCTGCCGCCGCACCACGACATGGGGCTCATCGGCAACATCCTGCAGCCGCTCTACGTGGGCGTGCCGTGCGTCCAGCTCTCGCCCGACCAGTTCCTGATGCGGCCGCGGCGCTGGCTGGAGGCGATCTCGCGCTACCGGGCCACGACGAGCGGCGGGCCGAACTTCGCCTACGAGCTGTGCGTCCGCAAGATCGCCCCGGAGCAGCGGGGAGGGCTCGATCTCGCCTCGTGGAAGGTGGCCTTCAACGGGGCCGAGCCGGTGCGCGCGGCGACGCTCGATCGCTTCGCCGAGGCGTTCGCGCCGGCGGGCTTCCGGCGCGCGGCGTTCTACCCCTGCTACGGGCTCGCCGAGGCGACGCTGCTCGTCAGCGGCGGCGCGGCGGACGCGCCGCCGGTCGTGCGCGCGGCCGACCGCGCGGCGCTGGAGCAAGGGCGCGCGGCGTTCGATCCGCGCGACCCAGAGGCCGCCGTCGCCCTCGTGGGCTGCGGGCGATCGCCGGACGGCGACGAGGTGCGGATCGTCGATCCCGAGACGCGGAGGCCCTGCGAGGACGAGCGCGTCGGCGAGATCTGGGTGGCCGGCGCGAGCGTGGCCCAGGGCTACTGGGAGCGGCCGGAGGACACGGCGGCGACGTTCGAGGCCCGGCTGGCCACGGGAGGAGGGCCGTTCCTCCGGACCGGCGATCTCGGGTTCCTGTCGCGCGGCGAGCTCTACGTGACCGGCCGGCTCAAGGACCTGATCATCGTCCGCGGGCGCAACGTTTACCCGCAAGATCTCGAGCTCACCGCGGAGCAGAGCCACCCGGGCCTCCGCGCCGGCGGGGGCGCGGCGTTCTCGGTGGACGTGGACGGCGAGGAGCGCGTCGTCCTGGTCCAGGAGCTCGGAAGGGGCGCCGCCGCGTCGGCGGATCCGGCGGAGATCGGCGCGGCGATCCAGCGCGCCGTGGCCGATCGGCACGAGGTCGCGATCCACGCGGTGGCGCTGATCAAGCCGGGGAGCCTGCCGCGGACCACGAGCGGCAAGGTGCAGCGGAGGGCGTGCCGCGCGCGGTTCCTCGACGGCTCGCTGGGCACGGTCTGGCGATCGGCGCTCGAGCCGCCGGCCGGCGCGGGCGACGAGCGCGAAGAGCCGCCGCGGACGGCGCTGGAGCGCGCGCTGGCCGGGATCTGGGCGGAGGTGCTGGGGCGCGCGCGGATCGGGCGGGACGAGGAGTTCCTGAGCCTGGGCGGCGACTCGCTGCGGGCGATGCAGGTGAGCGGCCGGGTGAGCGAGGCCCTCGGCGTCGAGGTGGGGCCGGCGCAGCTCTTCGAGACGACGACGGTCGCGGCGCTGGCGGCCTGGATCGAGGGCAGGCAGGGCAGCGCGCCCGCGGGCGGCGCCGCGCCGCTCGCGCCGGAGGAGCGGCCGGAGCGGCCGCCGCTGTCCCTCGTGCAAGAGCGCCTGTGGTTCCTGGAGCAGCTGGTCGCCGGGGCGCCCGTCTATCACATCGCGGCGGCCCTGCGGCTCTCCGGAGCGCTCGATACAGGCGCGCTGGAGCAGGCGGTGACCGCGCTCGCGGCCCGCCACGAGGCGCTGCGCACGAGCTTTCCGTCGGCGTGCGGGCAGCCCTTCCAGAGGATCGCGCCGGCCGCGAAGGTCGCGCTGCCGATCGAGGACCTCGGCGCGCTCGCCGAGGAGGACCGGGAGCCAGCGCTGCGAGCGCGCCTCCGGGAGGAGGCGCGGCGCGCGTTCGATCTCGCGGAGGCGCCGCCCGTGCGCTGGACGCTCCTCCGCAAGGGCGAGCGGGAGCACGCGCTGGCGATCACCTGCCACCACCTCATCGCGGACGGCTGGTCGATGAACGTGCTCTTGCGGGAGCTCGCGCTGATCTACGGCGCGCTCGCGGCGGGGCGCGCTCCGGAGCTCGCGCCGCTGCCGATCCAGCCGGCGGATCACGCGCTGTGGCAGCGCCGGACCGAGCAGGCGGCGGCGCGCGAGCGGGAGCTCGCGTACTTTCGCGAGCGGCTGAAGGGGCCTGTGCCGCCCCTCTCGCTCCCGACGGATCGACCGCGGCCGTCGGTGCAGAGCTACGCGGGCGCGCGCGAGGAGCTCGCGCTGCCGCCGGAGCTCGTGGCGCGGCTCACCGCGCTCGGGCGGGGGGCGGGCGCGACGCTGTTCACGACGGTGGCGGCGGGGCTGTTCGCGCTGCTGCACCGGTACACGGGCCAGAGCGACGTCTGCATCGGCACGCCGGTCGCGGCGCGGCCGCGGGCGGCCCTGGAGGGGGCCGTCGGCTGCTTCCTCAACACGCTGGCGCTGCGCGTCGACCTCGCGGGCAATCCGCGCGTCGCGGAGCTGATCGCCCGCGTCCGGGCGGCGGTCACGGAGGGGCAGGCGCACCAGGAGGCGCCGTTCGAGCGGGTGCTGGAGGCGCTGTCCCTCGAGCGGAGCCTCAGCCACTCGCCCCTGTTCAACGTGATGCTCGCCATGGATCCGGCGCCCGAGCGGGCGCCGGAGATCCCCGGCCTGTCGATCGAGGTGCAGCGGGTGGACACCGGGACAGCGCAGTTCGATCTGGCGCTCAACCTGACCCTGGACGGCCAGGGAGCGCGCGGCGCCTGGGAATACAACACCGACCTCTTCGACCGGGCCACGGTGGCGCGCATGGCGCGGCACCTCGTCGCGATCCTCGAGGGGTTCGCCGCCGCGCCGGAGGCCCGGCTGTCCGATCTGCCGATGATGGACGCGGGCGAACGGAGGCAGGTCCTCGCCGGCTGGAACGCGACGGAGCGCGCCTATCCGGGAGACCTGCGCGTGCACGCGCTGTTCGAGGCGCAGGCCGCGCGGACGCCGGACGCGACGGCGGTGATCTTCGAGGACCGCCGCCTGAGCTATCGAGAGCTCGACGCGCGCGCCAACCAGGTGGCCCACGCCCTGCGCCGACGCGGCGTCGGGCCCGACGGGCTCGTCGCCGTCGCGGCAGAGCGCTCCGTCGAGCTGGTCGTCGCCCTGCTCGGCGTCCTCAAGGCCGGCGCCGCCTACGTCCCCATCGACCCCGACTACCCCGCCGAGCGCATCGCCTTCATGCTCGACGACGCCGCCGCTCCCGTGCTCCTCACCCAGTGGCCGGTCGCCTCGCGCCTGCCGCCCCACCGCGCACAGCTGCTGTGCCTCGACGCCGATCGCGCTGCGCTCGACGGCGAGTCGACCGCCAAGCCCGCGGTCGCCGTCTCGCCGGACAACCTCGCTTACACCATCTACACCTCGGGCTCGACCGGCCGGCCCAAGGGCGCCGGCAACACCCACCGCGGCCTCTTGAATCGGCTGCAGTGGATGCAGGAGCGCTACGCGCTCACCGCCGAAGACCGGGTGTTTCAAAAGACCCCCTTCAGCTTCGATGTCTCGGTCTGGGAGTTCTTCTGGCCGCTCATCACCGGCGCGGGCCTCGTCGTCGCCCGTCCTGGCGACCACCGCGACGGCGAGCGGCTCATCGAGCTCATCGCACGCCACGGCGTCACCACCGTGCACTTCGTCCCCCCGATGCTCCAGGCCTTCCTGGAGACGCCCGGCGCCTCGTCGTGCGCCTCGCTGCGACGGGTGATCTGCAGCGGCGAGGCCCTGCCCGCCGAGCTCGCGCGGCGATGCTTCGAGCGGCTCCCTCACGCCGAGCTCCACAATCTGTACGGGCCCACCGAGGCATCCATCGATGTCACCGCCTGGGCCTGCCAGCCGCTCGACACCTCCGCCTCGGTGCCCATCGGCACCCCCATCGCCAATACCCAGATCTACCTCCTGGATCGACACGGCCATCCGGTCCCGGTGGGCGTCGCCGGGGAGCTTTACATCGGCGGCGTCGGGCTCGCGCGCGGATATCACAATCGGCCCGCGCTCACCGCCGAGCGCTTCGTCCCCGATCCGTTCGGCGCCGCGCCCGGAGGGCGGCTGTACCGGACAGGCGATCTGGCCCGCCATCGCCCCGACGGAGCCATCGAGTTCCTGGGACGGCTCGACCATCAGGTCAAGCTCCGCGGCCTGCGCGTCGAGCTCGGCGAGATCGAGGCGCGGCTGCTGCTCCACCCCAGCGTCGGCGAGGCCGTCGTCCTCGCCCGCGACGAGGCCCACGGCGGAAAGCGCCTCGTCGCCTACGTCACCGGCCGCGACGGCGCCACCCCGGAGCCAGAGACGCTGCGCGCCTGGCTCGCCGACGCGCTCCCGGCCTACATGGTGCCCGCCCCCATCCTCCCGCTCCCGCGGCTGCCGCTGTCGCCCAACGGAAAGGTCGACCGCCGCGCCCTGCCCGCGCCCGAGCAGGTGAACGCGCCGACCAGGGCCACGACGCCGCCGCGGACCGACCTCGAGCGCGCCATCGCGGCGATCTGGAGAGACGTCCTCTCGACTCCGCAGGTGGGCGTTCACGACAACTTCTTCGATCTGGGCGGACACTCGCTCTTGCTGGCCAAGGTCCACAGCCGCCTGCGCGAGGAGGTGGATCGCGCGCTGCCGATGCTGGTCCTGTTTCAACACCCCACCATCGCGTCGCTCGCAGCGGCCTTGAGCCGGGAAGCCAGCGAGCCGGCGCCCGAGGAGGGAGAGCGGAGCGGGGAGCGGGCGAGCGCCGCGCAAGAGCGGCGCGGGGAGCTCTTCGCGCGGCGGCGCGGCGGGCGCGGCGCGCTGGAGACCAAGAAATGACGACGCCGAGCAGCAGCGAGCCGCGCGCGGGCCTGGAGCTCGCGATCGTCGGCATGGCCGGGCGGTTCCCGGGCGCGCGCGACGTGGCGGCGTTCTGGCAGAACCTCTGCGCGGGCGTCGAGTCGGTCGCGATCCTCACCGACGAGGAGCTCCTCGCCGCGGGCGTGGATCCGGCGCTGATCGCGCGGCCCGACTACGTGCGGGCGCGCGCGGTGCTCGACGACATCGACCTGTTCGACGCCGATCTGTTCGGGTTCACGCCGCGCGAGGCGGCCGCGCTCGACCCGCAGCACCGGCTGTTCCTGGAGTGCGCGTGGGAGGCGTTCGAGAACGCCGGGATCGACCCGGAGCGCGCGGGCGGGCCGGTCGGCGTGTATGCCGGATCGAGCCTGAGCGGGTACCTGACGCACCTCTTCCCGGGCGGGCCGCGGCTGCAGTCGGCGGCCGACGTCGCGGCGCTCCTCGCGCTCGACAAGGACTTCCTCACGACCCGCGTGTCGTACAAGCTCAACCTGGAGGGGCCGAGCATCGCGGTGCAGACGGCCTGCTCCACGTCGCTCGTCGCCGTGCACCTGGCCTGCCAGGGGCTGCTCACCGGCGAGTGCGACCTCGCGCTGGCCGGGGGCGTCTCGATCGGCGTCCCGCAGAAGGTCGGGTACCTCTACCAGGAAGGCGCGATCGCGTCGCCCGACGGCCACTGCCGCGCCTTCGACGCGGAGGCCCGCGGCACCGTCGGCGGCAGCGGCGTGGGCGTGGTCCTCCTCAAGCGGCTCGACGACGCGATCGCCGATCGGGACGCGATCATCGCGGTGATCAAGGGCTCGGCCGTCAACAACGACGGCCGGGCCAAGGTGGGCTACACCGCGCCGCGCGTCGAGGGCCAGGCACGCGTGATCCGCGCGGCCCACGCGGCCGCGGGCGTCGACGCGGACTCCATCGGGTACGTGGAGGCGCACGGCACCGGGACGCCGCTCGGCGATCCGATCGAGATCGCCGCGCTGACCCGGGCCTTCCGGGCGACGACCGACCGGGAGGGCTTCTGCGCGATCGGATCGGCGAAGACCAACGTCGGGCACCTGGACGCGGCGGCGGGCGTCACCGGGCTGATCAAGGCGGCGCTCGCCGTGGCGCACGGGCGCATCCCGCCCAGCCTGCACTTCCGCGCTCCCAACCCCGCGCTCGATCTCGAGAGCAGCCCGTTCTACGTGGCCGCCGAGCTCGCGGCGTGGACGCCCGAGGGGGCGCCGCGCCGCGCCGGCGTGAGCGCCTTCGGGCTCGGCGGGACCAACGCGCACGTGGTCCTCGAGCAGGCGCCGCCCCCGCCGGAGGCGGACCCGCCGCGGGCGTGCGAGCTGCTCGTGCTGTCGGCACGGTCGAGCGCGTCGCTCGAGCGGCTGACCGACGCGCTGGCGGAGCACCTCGAGGCGCACGCGGAGCTCGCGCTCGGCGACGTGGCGCACACGCAGCAGCTCGGGCGCCGGGCGTTCGCGCACCGCCGCGCGGTGGTGTGCCGCTCGCGGGAGGAGGCGGCGCTCGCGCTGCGCGATCGCGGCGGGGCGCTGCGCACGGGCGGGCCGGTGGCCGGGCCGCGGCCGGTGGCGTTCCTGTTCCCGGGGCAGGGCGCCCACCGGCCCAACATGGGGCGCGATCTCTACGAGACGGAGCCGGCGTTCCGGGCCGAGGTCGACGCCTGCGCGTCGCGGCTCGAGCGCCACCTGGGCCTGGACATCCGGGCGCTGCTGTTCCCGGCGCCCGCGGAGCTCGAGGACGCCGCGCGGCGCCTCGACCGCACGTCGATGACGCAGCCGGCCCTGTTCGTCGTCGAGTACGCGCTCGCCCGGCTGTGGATGGCCTGGGGCCTGACCCCCGACGCGATGCTCGGGCACAGCGTGGGCGAGGTCGTGGCCGCGTGCGTGGCCGGGTGCCTGTCGCTCGACGACGCGCTCGCGCTGGTCGCGGCGCGGGGGCGGCTGATGGAGGCGACGCCGGAGGGCGCGATGCTCGCGGTGTCGGCGTCCGAGGCGGAGGTGGCGGGGTGGCTCGGCGAGGAGGTCGCGCTGGCCGCGGTGAATGGGCCGCGGCAGTGCGTGCTGTCGGGGCGGACGGCGGCGATCCAGCGGGTCGAGCGCGAGGCGGCGGGCCGCGGGGTGGAGGCGCGCCGCCTGCGGGTGTCGCGGGCGTTCCACTCCCACCTGATGGAGGGGGCGCTGGATGGGTTCCGAGAGGCGGTGGGCAGGGTCACGCTGCGCGCGCCGCGGATCGCGTGGGTCTCGAACGTCACCGGGACCTGGATCACCGCGGCGGAGGCGCAGGATCCGGGCTACTGGGTCCGGCACCTGCGAAGCACGGTGCGCTTCGCCGGCGGCGTGACGGCGCTGCGGGAGGAGCCGGAGCGGATCTTGCTGGAGGTCGGGCCGGGGCAGACGCTCACGGCGCTGTGCCGGCAGGTCGCGGGGGGGTCGCTCGCGCTGGCGTCGATGCCCGCGGGCCGCGAGGCGGGGGCAGCGGGGGCGGCGGGGGCGGCGCTGCTCGACGCGGTCGGGCAGCTCTGGGTGGCCGGCGCTGCGGTGGACTGGACAGGCCTGCAAGCGGGACGGCGCCGGCGGCGCGTCGCGCTGCCGGCAACGCCGTTCGAGCGGAAGCGGTACTGGCTGGAGCGCCCGGAGGCGACCTCAACCTCGGTCGGCTCAACCTCGGTCGGGTCGACCCCGGTCGGCTCAACCTCGGTCGGGTCCACCTCAACCCCAGCGTCTGACCTGGGTGGATTTTTCTACATCCCCTCGTGGAAGCGCGCCCCGCTGGAGCCGCTCCCGCCCGAGGACGACGGGGCACACTGGGTCGTCTTCGCGGACGAGGCGGAGATCGCCCCCCGGATCGTGGAGCGCCTCGAGCGCGCCGGCCGGCGGGTCACCCGCGTCAGGAGCGGCGAGCGCTTCGCGCGCCCGGCGGAGCGCGCCTTCACGCTTCGCCCGGATCAGCCCGAGGACTACGCCGCGCTGGCCCGGGAGCTCGGCGCCGACGCCGGGCGGCCCGCGCGCATCATCCACGCCTTCAGCCTCGACGGCGCGCCCCAGCCGCAGCTCGACACCGGCGCGTTCCAGGATGCGCAGCGCCGGGGCTCGATCAGCCTGCTCTGGCTGGCGCGCACGCTGAGCAAGCTGCCCGCAGGCGCCCACCTGATCGCGCTCGCCTGCGGCCTGCACGACCTGACCGGGCGAGAAGCCCTGCGCCCGGAGCACGCCACGCTGCTCGGGATCTGCCGGAGCATCCCGCTGGAGTACCCGCACGTCCGCTGCCGCGTGATCGACCTCGAGGCCGCCGCCCCGGACGCCGCCGAGGTCGATCCGATCGCCGCGCGGATCCTCGCAGAAGCGCGCTCCGACGCCGGCGACCCCGTCGTCGCCTACCGCGGCCCCCATCGCTGGGCGCCCGCCGTCGAGCCGGTCCCGCTGAAGCCGGCCCAGGGCGCTCCCGCCCTGCTGCGCGAGCGCGGCGTCTACCTCATCACCGGCGGGCTGGGCGGCGTCGGGCTGTGGCTCTCCGACTACCTCGCGCGCACCGTCCGCGCGCGGCTGATCCTCACCGGCCGCTCGGCGCCCACCGACGAGCAGCGCCTTCGGCTCACGGCGCTCGAGCAGGCCGGCGCCGAGGTCGTGACGGTGCGCGCCGACGTCACCGACGCCGCGCAGATGCGCGCCGCCGCGCGCGAGGCGCTGGCTCGGTTCGGCGCCCTGCACGGCGTGATCCACGCGGCCGGCGTCGCGGGCGGCGGGCTCATCGAGCGGCTCTCGGCGGACGCGCTCCACGCCGAGCTCGCCCCCAAGGCGCTCGGCGCGATGGCGCTCGACGAGATCGCCCGCTCCCTCCGGCCCGACTTCGTCCTGCTCTGCTCCTCGGTCACCGCGCTGAGCGGCGGCCTCGCGCGGGCGGGCTACGCGGCCGCAAACGCCTTCCTCGACGCGTTCGCGCAAGCCTGCGCGCGCCGCCCAGGACCGTACACGGTCTCCGTCGACCTCGATCGCTGGCGCAACGTCGGCATGGCCGCCCGCGCCGAGGCGCGCCTCCTCGCCCTGGGGCTCGACGACGTGATCCTCGACGGGATGCGCCCCGAGGAAGGCCAGCAGGCGTTCCACCGCGTCCTCAGCCAGGCGGCGCTGCCGCAGGTGATCGTCTCGGCGCGCCCGCTCCAGGGCCTGCCCAGCGACGACGAGGGCGCCGCCTTGGCCCGGCGGCTCGGCGCCGGCGACGCCGCAGCCGACGGCAACGCCGCCGCAGCTGCCGGCCGCGACGAGCCTCCCCGGCGCGCCGGCGCCGCCGCCGCCGGCGCCGCCGAGCGCCTCTCGCCCGAGGCGGTCACGGCGGAGGTGACGGCGATCTGGTCGCGCGCGTTCGGCCTGGATCCCCTCGATCCAAAGAAGGACTTCTTCGAGCTCGGCGGCGAGTCGCTCCTCGCCTTGCAGATCCTCAACCGCGTCCGCGAGACGTTCCAGGTGGAGCTGTCGCTCCGCGACTTCTTCGAGCGGCCGACCGTGGCCGCCGTCGCGCAGCGCATCCAGGCCGCGCGAGGCCAGGCGCCCGCGAGCCCCGAGCCGGCGCTCGTCGCGCTGCCCCGGACCGCGCGGCGGCTCCCCGCCGCAGGAGCCCCGCAGGCGCCGGCGCGCCCGAGCGGCGAGCCGGACGACGCCTCGAAGGAGCCGGCAGACCCGGAGGAGAAGCGGCGATGAGCGCGCTCGGCTTCCTCGTGCGCCGCGCCCGCCGGCCCCTCCTGATCGCCGTCGCCGCCGGCGCGATCAGCGGGCTCGCCGGCGCCGGCGTCATCTCCCTCGTCCAGGAGGCGCTCTCGGGCGACGGCCGCCCCGCGGCGCAGCTCGCGTGGGGCTTCGCGGGGCTCGCCGCCGTCGGCGTGCTGAGCAGGGCCGTGTCCCAGGTGCTCCTGACCCGCCTCGGACAGGCCATGATCGCGGAGCTGCGCATGCAGCTCAGCCGGCGCATCCTCGACGCGCCGCTGCGCCACGTCGAGCAGCTCGGCGCCCACCGGCTGCTGGCGGCGCTCAACGACGATCCGGCCGTCATCACGCAGGCCTACGTCGTGCTGCCCCTGCTCTGCGTCAACGTGGCCACCGTCCTCGGCTGCCTGGCGTACATCGGACACATCTCGGGGTCGGCGCTGGCGATCGTGCTCGGCGCGATGGGGGTCGGCGCCGCGCTCTTCCGGTGGCACGCGCGGCGCGCGATCGGCGCCTTCACGCGCGCCCGCGAGACCAGCGACGCCCTGTTCCAGCACTTCCGCGGGCTGACCGGCGGGATCAAGGAGCTCAAGATGCACGGCCGGCGCGGCCGGTCGTTCCTGTCCGACGTCCTCGGCGGCAGCGTCGCGACGTACCAGCGCGAGCTCGTGGCGGGCACGACCGAGTACGCGGTCGCGATGGGCTGGGGCGCGCTGCTCTTCTACGCCGTCCTCGGGCTCGCGCTGTTCGCGCTCCCGGCCTGGGCAGGCCTCGCGCCGCCGGCGGTGTCCGGCGTGGTGCTGGCGATGCTCTTCCTGATGACGCCGTTCGCGCAGACGGTCGAGTTCCTGCCGGCCGTCGGGCGCGCCAGCGTCGCGCTCTCGAAGGCGAGCGCGCTCGGGCTCGCGCTGACGCCGGAGCAGGAACCGACGCCGGCGCTCGACGGGCCCACGAACGAAGCCCTCGAGGAGGGCCCGGCCGCGTTCGAGCGCATCGCGCTCTCCGGCGTCACGCACCGGTATTACCGGGAGAAGGAAGAAGGCAGCTTCCAGCTCGGGCCCATCGATCTGACCTTTCGGCCCGGCGAGCTCGTGTTCCTCGTGGGCGGCAACGGCAGCGGCAAGACGACGCTGTCCCTGCTGCTCCTCGGCCTCTACGCGCCGGAGTCCGGCGAGCTCCGGCTCGACGGCGCGCCGATCGACGACGCGAACCGCGCGCGGTACCGGCAGCTCTTCTCGGTCGTCTTCGCGGAGTACCACCTCTTCGAGCACCTGCTCGGCCTGGACGACCCCAGCCTCGACGAGCGCGCCCGGCGCTACCTCGAGCGGCTGCAGCTCGATCACCGGGTGCGCGTCGAGGAGGGCGCGCTGCGCGTGAGCGGCCTCTCGCAGGGTCAGCGCAAGCGCCTCGCCCTGCTGACTGCGTACCTGGAGGACCGGCCGTTCTACGTCTTCGACGAGTGGGCGTCCGACCAGGACCCGCAGTTTCGAAGGGTCTTTTACACCGAGCTCCTGCCGGAGCTCCGCGCGCGGGGCAAGACCGCCCTCGTCATCACCCATGACGACCAGTACTTCGCGCTCGCGGATCGCTGCCTGCGGCTCGACTTCGGCCGCCTGACCGAGCTGCCCGCGGCCCCCGCCGCGCCCGGCGCCCGCGACCACGAGGCCCTCACGGCCGCAAAGCAGGAGCTCTGATGCGCAACGTCCGCTCACTCTACCTCTCGGCGCTCCTCGCGCTGGCGATCGCCGGCTGCGCGGAGGGAAACCAGGCCGACGTCCGCGCCCCGGCGCCGCGCGCCGGCAGCGCGACGACCGTGTCCGGCCTCGAGGGCGCGGCGACCATCGCGGTCGACGGCCTCGGGATCCCCGCGATCCGCGCCGCCTCGCGGCTGGACGCCCTCCGGGCCCTCGGCGTCGCCACGGCGCGCGACCGGCTGTTCCAGCTGGATCTGCTCCGCCGGAGCAGCGGAGGACGCCTCGCCGAGGTCCTCGGGCGCGATCTGCTGGAGGCCGACACCCGGCAGCGGCTCTACGGCTTCCCGCAGGCCGCGCCGGCGATCCTGGCGCGCCTGCCCGCGAGCCAGCGCGCCGCGCTCGACGCGTACGCCGAGGGCGTCAACGCCTATCTCCGGAGCGCGGAGACGCTGCCTGTCGAGTTCCAGCAGCTGGGCTATCGGCCCGAGCCGTGGCGCCCCGAGGACAGCATCCTCGTCGTGCTGGGGATGTTCAACGCCCTCAGCGTCACCGAGGACGCGGAGCGGACGCGCACGGTCCTGACGCGCACCCTCCCGAAGCGCGTGACGGCCTTCCTGTTCGAGGACACGGACCCTTACACGAAGGCGCTGCTCGGCGCCCACGCGCCCGCGACGCCGCCGCTGCCGTCCGAGGAGCTGCGGGCGCTCGTGGCAGAGAGCCGGGAGCGCGCGTGGGCCGCCGCGGTGCTCAGCGACGACGCCGGCGAGGCGCCGGTCGGCTCGAACGGCTGGGCGGTGGCCGGGCAAAGGACGCGGGACGGCCGCGCCATCCTCGCGAACGACATGCACCTCGAGCTCGGCGTCCCCAACATCTTTTATCGCGCGGAGCTCCGCTACGAAGGCCGCGAGATCGCGGGCGTCGTGCTGCCCGGCGTGCCCATGGTCATCGCGGGGACCAACGGCCATGTCGCCTGGGGGATGACCAACCTCGACGGCGACGCGATGGATCTCGTCCAGATCGAGACCCACCCCGAGCGCCCCGGCGAGTACCGGACGCCCGACGGGTGGAGGCGGTTCGACGTCGCGCAGGAGACGATCGAGGTGCGCGGCGAGCCCGACGTCGCCGTCACCGTCCGCGGCACGATCTGGGGGCGCGTCGCGCCGCGGCCGCTCCTCGGAGCGGAGGTCGCGGTCCGCTGGACGGCGCTCGATCCCGAGGGGGTCGACCTCGGGCTCCTCGAGATGGATGACGCCCGCAGCATCGAGGAGGCGGCCGCGGTGATGAACGCCGCCGGCGGGCCCGGGTGCAACGTCCTCCTGGCCGACCGGCGCGGCCGCGTCGCGTGGACCGTCACCGGGCGCGTGCCGCGGCGCCGCGGCTTCGACGGCTCGGTCAGCGTCTCGTGGGCGGACGGGCGCGCGGGCTGGGACGGCTACGTGCCCCCCGCCGCGCTGCCGCGCGTCGTCGATCCGCCGTCGGGGTTCGTCGTCAACGCCAACCACCGCATGCCGCTCGGCGAAGGCGCGCCGGCGCTCGGCCGCGACTACGCGAACGGCTACCGCGCCTACCGCATCACCGAGCGCCTGCGCGAGGCGCGCCCCGTCACCGAGGCGGACCTGTTCGCGCTGCAGCTCGACACCGAGGCCAGGTTCTTCGACGTCTACCGCGACCTCGCGCTGCGCGCGCTCGACGGCGCGGCGCTGTCCCGCCGGCCGGCGCTCGCCGAGGCGCGGCGCGCGATCGCGGCGTGGGACGGCCGGGCGGACGTGGCCGGCGTCGGACTGCCGCTCTTGATGCGGTTCCGACGCGCCCTCGCCGACGCGGTGTTCGCCGCGTGGCTCGGCGCGGGCCGCGCCGCGGAGCCGACCCTCTCGCTCGCGCTGCCGGACATCGACACGCCGCTCCAGCGCGCGCTCGGCGAGCGGTCGCCCGACCTCGTGCCGGCGCCGGAGGGCGGCTGGGACGCCTTCGTCCTCGCGGCGCTGGAGAGGGCCGTGACCGCGCTCCGCGAGGAGCACGGCGGGCGACCCGTCGACCAGATCCCCTGGGGCGCGGTGAGCCGGGTGCGGATCGCGCACCCGCTCGGCCGGGCGCCGGAGCTCGCCGCGCGCCTCAACATGCCCGACGAGCCGCTCCCGGGCTGCGGCTTCTGCGTGCGCCTCGCGACCCGCACGCTCGGCGCCAGCGAGCGGCTCGTCGTCGCGCCGGGCCACGAGCCCGACGGCATCCTGCACATGCCGGCCGGCCAGTCGGGAGATCCGCTGTCGCCCCACTACCGCGATCAGCAGCGCGCCTGGGTCGACGGGCGCCCTCTGCCGCTCCTGTCAGGCCCGGCCGCGCGCACGCTCACGCTCGTTCCCGAGCGCCGATGACATCGAACACCACATCTCGAACGGAGGAGTCCATGGCCAGCGAAGAGCATGAAGACAACACCATTTACAAAGTCGTCGTGAACCACGAGGAGCAGTACTCGATATGGCCCGAGTACCGGGAAAACCCGCTCGGATGGCGCGACGCGGGCAAGGCCGGCACCAAGGCGGAGTGCCTCGATCACATCAAGGAGGTCTGGACCGACATGCGGCCGCTCAGCCTGCGCAAGCAGATGGACGCGCAGGAGGGCCGGTCGTCGTGACGGAGCTCCACGCCGTGTCGCCGGCGGCGCCGCGGGGTGAGGCGGACGGCCTCGCGCGGTCCTGCCTCCCCGGCGCCGCGTTCCCCCTGATCGCGAGCCCGCTCCGGCGCGGCGACGCCGCCGCCGTCCCCGCGCTCGCCGCGGCCGTCCGGGCGTGCGCGGACGAGGCGCTGACCTCGTACGGAGCGGTGCTGTTCCGCGGGTTCCCGGTGCGCGCGCTCGCGGACTTCGAGGCCTTCGTGAAGCTCGTGACGCCGGAGCTGCTCGACTACACGTTCGGATCGACGCCGCGGTCGCACCTGCAGAGTCGCATCTACACGTCGACGGAGTACCCGGCCCACCAGCACATCCCGCTCCACAACGAGCAGTCGTACACGCTCGAGTGGCCGCTCAAGATCTGGTTCCACTGCGCCCAGGCCGCCGCCGAGGGGGGCAGCACCCCGCTCGCGGACAGCCGAGAGGTGTTCCGCCGCGTCCCTGCCCGGATCCGCGAGCGCTTCACCGCGAGGAAGGTGATGTACGTGCGCAATTACGGCAGCGGCCTGGACGTCCCGTGGCAGCAGGTCTTCGGCACGAACGACCGGGCCGCGGTCGAGCGCTTCTGCCATGAGCACGGCATCGCGTGCGAGTGGAAGCCGGGCGGCGAGCTGCGCACGCGGCAGGTGTGCCAGGCCGTGGCCACCCACCCGCGCACCGGAGAGCACGTGTGGTTCAACCAGGCCCACCTGTTCCACGTCTCCAACCTGGAGCCGGCGGTGCTCGAGGCGCTCCTCGCGGTCTTCCCCGAGGACGACCTGCCCCGCAACGCGTGTTACGGCGACGGGTCTCCCATCGAGAGCTCGGTCCTCGACGAGATACGCGAGGTCTACAGGCAGGTCGCCGTGGAGTTCCCCTGGCAGGAAGGGGACGTGCTGCTCGTGGACAACATGCTCGTCGCCCACGGACGCACGCCCTTCCGGGGTCCGCGCAAGGTCCATGTCGCCATGGCCGAGCCCTTCCGGGCCAAGGCCCGCTGAGGTTCTTCCATGCAAGAGGACGTCTTCGTTTTCCCGATGAGCTTCGCCCAGGAGCGGCTCTGGTTCCTGGCCCAGCTCGAGCCCGAGAGCGCCTCCTACAACCTGGCCGCCGCCGTGCGGCTCACCGGGTCGCTCGACGCCGGCGTGGTGGAGCGGTGCGTGGCCGAGATCGTGCGGCGCCACGAGATCCTGCGCACGACGTTCGGCGTCGTCGACGGCCAGCCGGTCCAGGTGATCCGGCCGGAGGGCGCGCCGCGCGTGCCGCGCATCGATCTGACCGGCCTGCCCGAGCCCCAGCGCGACGCGGAGGCCCGGCGCCTGATCGAGCGCGAGGCGCGGCGCCCCTTCGACCTCGAGCGCGGCCCGCTGCTGCGGCTCGCGCTCCTCGGGCTGCGGGAGGACGAGCACGTCCTCGTCTGGGTCGTTCACCACATCGCCTTCGACGGGTGGTCCACGGGCCTGGTCCTGCAGGAGTTCGCCGCGCTCTACGGGGCGTTCGCGGCGGGCCGGCCCTCCCCGCTGCCGGACCTGCCGCTGCAGTACGCGGACTTCGCCCACTGGCAGCGCGAGCGGCTCGCGTCGGGCGCGCTCCGGTCCCAGCTCGACTTCTGGACCCGGCGCCTCGCCGGCCAGGACGCGCTGCTGGAGCTGCCGACGGACCGGCCCCGGCCGGCCATCCAGCGCTACCGCGGGGCGCGGTACGTCTTCCGGCTGCCGGCCGCGCTCACCGGCGCGCTGCGCGCCCTGGCGCGGCGGGAGGAGACGACCCTCTACGCCGTGCTTGTCGCGGGGTTCAAGGCGCTCCTCGCGCGCGTCACGGGCTCGCTCGACATCCGCGTGGGCACGCCGGTGACGAACCGGAGCCGGGCCGATCTGGAAGGGCTCGTGGGCTGCTTCGCCAACACGGTCGTGCTCCGCACCGATCTCGCCGGCGATCCGGCGTTCGCCGCGCTGCTCGCGCGGGTGAACGAGACGGTGCGGGAGGTCCAGGCGCACCAGGAGGTGCCGTTCGACCAGGTCGTGGAGGCGCTGCGCCCGGCCCGGGACCTCTCCCACGCGCCGCTCTGCCAGGTGCTCTTCGCGCTGCAGCCCGCGCTCCGGCAGGCGCCCGAGATCCCGGGGCTCGAGGCGCGCCTCGTGGATCTCGACGCGGGCGGCGCCCAGCTCGATCTGTCGCTGGAGATGGCCGCCGACGAGGGCGGCCTCGCCGGGGCGATCGAGTACGACACGGACCTGTTCGACGAGGCCTCGATCGAGCGCCTCGCCGGGCACCTCGAGCGGCTGCTCGCGGGCGCCGCGGCGAGCCCGGAGGCGCGCCTGTCCGAGCTGCCCCTGCTCGCGCCGGAGGAGCGCGCGCGCGTGCTCGCGTGGGGCGCGGCCGCGGCAAAGGAGCGCGCGCCGCGCGCGTTGCACCGGAGCTTCGAGGCGCGGGCCGCGCTCGCGCCGTCGGCCGTGGCCGTCGTCCACGAGGGGCGCTCGATCGCGTACGGCGAGCTCGATCGGCGCGCGAACCAGCTCGCGCAGCGCCTGCGGCGGCGCGGCGTCGGGCCCGAGGCGCGCGTGGGCGTGTGCCTGCCGCGCTCGATCGAGATGGTCGTCGCCGTGCTCGGGGTGCTCAAGGCCGGCGGCGCCTACGTGCCGATCGATCCGACCACGCCGCGGGATCGGATCGCCGCGATGGTCGCCGACGCCGGCGTCCGCGTGGCGGTGACCGGCGCGGAGGCGGCGGAGGGGCTGTCCGGCGTCCCGGCGCTGATCCGCCTCGATCCGGGCTGGACCGAGCTCCGCGGCGAGCCGGCGGCGCCGCCTCCGGGCGACCCGTCGCCCGAGCAGGCCGCGTACATCCTGTACACGTCCGGATCGACGGGCGTGCCCAAGGGCGTCGTCGTCCCGCACCGGGCGATCGCGGGCTTCGTCGAGGCCGCGGCGGCGCTCTACGAGATCGCGCCCTCGGACCGCGTGCTGCAGTTCGCGTCGCTGAGCTTCGACGCCAGCGCCGAGGAGATCTTCCCCTGCCTGCTGCGAGGCGCCGCGCTGGTGCTGCGCACCGAGGCGATGCTGGAGTCGCCGGCCGCCTTCCTCGAGGCGTGCGCGGCGCAGGGCGTGACGGTGCTGGATCTGCCGACGATGTACTGGCACCGCGTGGCCGCGGAGCTCGCGCACGGAGGGCGCCTGACCCTGCCGCCCGGCCTGCGGCTCTGCATCATCGGCGGCGAGGCGGCCCTGCCCGAGCGCGTGAGCGCCTGGCGCGCGTCGGCGGCCGCGCGGGTGCGCCTCGTCAACACGTACGGGCCGACCGAGGCCACGGTCGTGGCGACCGCGTGCGATCTCACGGCCCGGGGCGCGGGCCCCGCGTCCGCCGTGCCGCCCATCGGCAGGCCCATCGCGGGCGCGCGGGCCTACGTGCTCGACGCGGCGGGGCGGCTCGCGCCCGTGGGCGTGGTGGGCGAGCTGTACCTCGGCGGCCAGGGGCTCGCGCGCGGCTACTGGGCGCGCCCCGGGCTGACCGCGGAGCGCTTCGTGCCCGATCCGTTCGCGGGGCGGCCGGGCGAGCGGATGTACCGGACCGGCGACCGCGCGCGGTGGCGGGCGGACGGGCAGCTCGAGTTCGCCGGGCGCGTGGACCACCAGGTGAAGCTGCGCGGCTTCCGGATCGAGCTCGGCGAGATCGAGGCGCGGCTCGCCGAGCACCCCGGCGTGCGCGGCGCGGTCGCGATCGTGCGCGAGGATCGGCCGGAGGATCGCCGGCTCGTCGCCTACGTCGCCGCCGCCGAGGGCGTCTCGCCGGAGCAGCTCCGGCGGGCGCTGCGGGAGCAGGTGCCCGACTACATGGTGCCGTCGGCCTTCGTCGTGCTGGACGAGCTGCCGCGCACGCCTCACGGCAAGATCGACCGGCGCGCGCTGCCCGCGCCCGCCGCGGAGGGCGCGGGCGAGGCCGCGGCCCCGCGGACGCAGGCCGAGGAGGCCCTCGCGGGGATCTGGGCGGAGCTCCTCGGCCGGACCGCGGTCGGCGTCCGCGAGAACTTCTTCGAGCTGGGCGGCGACTCGATCCTGGCGCTCCAGGTGGTGGCGCGCGCGCGCGCGGCGGGCCTCTCGATCGCGCCCCGGCAGATCTTCCAGCACCAGACCGTCGCCGAGCTGGCCGCGGTGGCCGAGGCCGCCCCCGCGGCGAGCGCGGCCGACGAGCCGCTCGACGGCGACGTGCCGCTCGCGCCCATCCAGCGCTGGTTCTTCGATCACCTCGGGGAGCATCCGCACCACTGGAACCAGTCGGTGCTGCTGGAGCTGCGGGCGCCCGTGGCGGCGGAGGCGCTCGAGGCCGCGGTCCTGGCCGTGGCGGAGCACCACGAGGCGCTGCGGCTGCGGTTCACCTGCGAGGGCGGCGTGTGGCGGCAGCGCCACGGGGGCGCCGCCGGCGCGGCGGTCGCGCGCGTGGACCTCTCGGGGGTGCCGGACGCCGAGCGAGCGGCGGCGCTCTCGCGCGCGGCGGGGCCATGGCAGGCGCGGCTCCACCTGAGCGAGGGGCCGCTGCTCCGCGCGGTCCTGTTCGACCTGGGCCCGGCGCGCCGCGGCCGGCTGCTGCTCGTCGCGCACCACCTCGTCGTGGACGCGGTCTCGTGGCGGATCCTGCTCGAGGATCTCGAGACCGCGCTCCGGCAGCGGGCGGCCGGCGAGGAGATCCGGCTCCCCGCGAGGACCATGGCCTTCGGGTCCTGGGCGCGGCGCCTCGCGGCGCGCGCCCAGTCCGAGGAGGTGGCGCGGCAGGCCGACGCGTGGATCGCCGCTGCGCGGGGGACGGCGCCGCTGCCGGCGGACGATCCGGCCGGCGCCGGGCTCGAGGGCGACACGGTCCGCCGCACCGACCGGCTGGACGAGGGCGAGACGCGCGCGCTGCTCGCGGCGACGTCGGCGTACCGGGCGCGGGTCGACGAGCTGCTGCTGACCGCGCTCGGCGGGGCGCTCGCGCGCTGGACGGGGGATCCCGCGGTGCTCGTCGAGGTGGAAGGCCACGGGCGCGACGCGCTGGACGACGCGGATGTCTCGCGCACGGTCGGGTGGTTCACGGCGCTCTACCCCGTGCGGCTCGAGGTCGCGCCCGAGGCGGCGTGCGACGAGGCGCTCAAGGCGGTGAAGGAGCAGCTCCGCGGCGCGTCGTGCCGCGGGGGCACGTACGGCCTGCTCCGGTACCTGAGCGAGCGCGGCGCGGCGCTCGCGGGGCAGCCCGCGCCCGCGGTGAGCTTCAACTACCTGGGGCAGTGGGACGACCTGTTCGCGGCGAGCCAGCTCTTCGCGCTCGCCGAGGAGGACGCCGGGGCCGAGCGCGATCCGCGGGCGCCGCGGGGCTACGAGCTGGAGGTCGACGCCGCCGTCGTCGGCGGGCGCCTCCAGGTCACGTGGAGCGCGAGCGGCGCGCGCTACCGGCCGGAGACGATCCAGCGGCTCCGCGACGACTTCGCGGCGCGGCTGCGCGCCCTCGTCGCCCGCTGCCTCGAGCCGGACGCGGGCGGGTGCACGCCGTCGGACTTCCCGCTGGCGCGGCTCGATCAGGCGACGCTCGACCGCCTGCTCGGGCCCGGCCGCGACGTGGAGGACGTGATGCCGCTCAGCGCGCTCCAGCAGGGGCTGCTGTTCCACAGCCTGTGGGAGCCCGGCGACGGGGCCTACGTCGAGCAGGTGACGTGCCGGCTGCTGGGGGCGCTCGACGTAGGCGCCTTCCGCCGGGCCTGGGAGGCCGTTGTGCAGCACCACGGCGTCCTGCGCACGACCTTCGCCTGGGAGGGCGCCGACGAGCCGCTCCAGATCGTGCGGCGGCCGGGCGCGGCGACCGCGCTGGAGATCGAGATCGAGGACTGGCGCGGCGCGGGCGCCGAGGAGCAGCGGGCGCGGGTGGCGGCGCGCCTCGAGGCGGACCGCGCGCGGGGCTTCGATCTGGCCCGGGGTCCGCTGATGCGCCTCGCGCTCCTGCGCGTGGACGACGAGGCCCACGTCGTGCTGTGGAGCCATCACCACCTGCTCCTCGACGGGTGGTCGGCGGCCCTGGTGCTGCAGGACGCGTTCTCCGCGTACGACGCCCTGCGCGCCGGCCGCGCGGTCGCGTTGCCCGCGCGCCGGCGCTACCGCGAGTACATCGCCTGGCTGCGCGGGCGCGACGCGCGCGGCGAGGAGCCGTTCTTCCGGCGGGCGCTCGCGGGGTTCGGCGCGGCGACGCCGCTGCCCCTGGAGCGGCCGGCGCCGGCCGAGGGGGCGAGCGGGTACGGGACCGCGGCGGTGGCGCTGCCGGAGCCGGTCACGGCGCGCCTCCAGCGCTTCGCGCAGCAGCACCACGTGACGTCGAGCACGCTCGTCCAGGCCGCCTGGGCGCTGCTGCTCGGCCGGACCGCGCGGACCGACGACGTGCTGTTCGGCGTCACCGTCGCCGGGCGGTCGGCGCCGCTTCCGGGGATCGAGTCCATGGTGGGGCTCTTCATCAACACGCTCCCGCTGCGCGTGGCCGTGCCGCCGGGCGCCACCGTCGCGGCGTGGCTGCGCGATCTCCTGCGGGCGACGACCGAGCTCGGGCCGCACGAGCACACGCCGCTCGCCGCGGCGCGGGCCTTCAGCGAGATCCCGGCGGGACAGCCGCTGTTCGAGAGCCTCCTCGTCGTCGAGAACTATCCGAGGGACCCCCGGGTGCAGCAGGGGTTGCCCGGGCTCGGGGTCCGCGACGTCGCGTTCGAGGATCAGACCAACTACCCGCTCACCTTGACCGTCCTGCCGGGACAGCGGCTGACGCTGCGCCTCTCGTACGACCGGCGGCGCTTCGATGACGAGGGCGCCTCCCGCCTGCTCGGCCTCGTGGAGGCGGCGCTCCGGCAGATCGTCGGCCGTCCCGAGGCGCGGGTCGGCGATCTCCCGCTGCTCGGAGATCTGGAGTCCCGGCGCGCGGTGGCCGGCTGGAACGCGACGGAGCGCGGCTATCCGGGGGACCTGCGCGTGCACGCGCTGTTCGAGGCGCAGGCCGAGCGGACGCCGGACGCGACGGCGGTGATCTTCGAGGACCGCCGCCTGAGCTATCGAGAGCTCGACGCGCGCGCCAACCAGGTGGCCCACGCCCTGCGCCGGCGCGGCGTCGGGCCCGACGGGCTCGTCGCCATCGCGGCAGAGCGCTCCGTCGAGCTGGTCGTCGCCCTGCTCGGCGTCCTCAAGGCCGGCGCCGCCTACGTCCCCATCGACCCCGACTACCCCGCCGAGCGCATCGCCTTCATGCTCGACGACGCCGCCGCTCCCGTGCTCCTCACCCAGTGGCCGGTCGCCTCGCGCCTGCCGCCCCACCGCGCACAGCTGCTGTGCCTCGACGCCGATCGCGCTGCGCTCGACGGCGAGTCGACCGCCAAGCCCGCGGTCGCCGTCTCGCCGGACAACCTCGCTTACACCATCTACACCTCGGGCTCGACCGGCCGGCCCAAGGGCGCCGGCAATACCCACCGCGGCCTCTTGAATCGGCTGCAGTGGATGCAGGAGCGCTACGCGCTCACCGCCGAAGACCGGGTGTTTCAAAAGACCCCCTTCAGCTTCGATGTCTCGGTCTGGGAGTTCTTCTGGCCGCTCATCACCGGCGCGGGCCTCGTCGTCGCCCGTCCTGGCGACCACCGCGACGGCGAGCGGCTCATCGAGCTCATCGCACGCCACGGCGTCACCACCGTGCACTTCGTCCCCCCGATGCTCCAGGCCTTCCTGGAGACGCCCGGCGCCTCGTCGTGCGCCTCGCTGCGACGGGTGCTCTGCAGCGGCGAGGCCCTGCCCGCCGAGCTCGCGCGGCGATGCTTCGAGCGGCTCCCTCACGCCGAGCTCCACAATCTGTACGGGCCCACCGAGGCATCCATCGATGTCACCGCCTGGGCCTGCCAGCCGCTCGACACCTCCGCCTCGGTGCCCATCGGCCCCCCCATCGCCAATACCCAGATCTACCTCCTGGATCGACACGGCCATCCGGTCCCGGTGGGCGTCGCCGGGGAGCTTTACATCGGCGGCGTCGGGCTCGCGCGCGGATATCACAATCGGCCCGCGCTCACCGCCGAGCGCTTCGTCCCCGATCCGTTCGGCGCCGCGCCCGGAGGGCGGCTGTACCGGACAGGCGATCTGGCCCGCCATCGCCCCGACGGAGCCATCGAGTTCCTGGGACGGCTCGACCATCAGGTCAAGCTCCGCGGCCTGCGCGTCGAGCTCGGCGAGATCGAGGCGCGGCTGCTGCTCCACCCCAGCGTCGGCGAGGCCGTCGTCCTCGCCCGCGACGAGGCCCACGGCGGAAAGCGCCTCGTCGCCTACGTCACCGGCCGCGACGGCGCCACCCCGGAGCCAGAGACGCTGCGCGCCTGGCTCGCCGACGCGCTCCCGGCCTACATGGTGCCCGCCCCCATCCTCCCGCTCCCGCGGCTGCCGCTGTCGCCCAACGGAAAGGTCGACCGCCGCGCCCTGCCCGCGCCCGAGCAGGTGAACGCGCCGACCAGGGCCACGACGCCGCCGCGGACCGACCTCGAGCGCGCCATCGCGGCGATCTGGAGAGACGTCCTCTCGACTCCGCAGGTGGGCGTTCACGACAACTTCTTCGATCTGGGCGGACACTCGCTCTTGCTGTCGCCCAACGGAAAGGTAGACCGCCGCGCCCTGCCCGCGCCCGAGGCGGCGGCGCCGGTCGAGCGCACCTATGTCCCGCCGCGGACCGAGGCGGAGCGGATCCTCGCCGAGGTCCTGGCGGAGGTGCTCCACCGCGAGCAGGTGGGCATTCACGACAACTTCTTCGAGCTGGGCGGCGACTCGATCGTCACCTTGCAGGTCATCGCGCGCGCCGCCCAGCGCGGGCTGCGGCTCTCGCCCAAGCAGCTCTTCGAGAGCCCGACCGTGGCCGAGGCCGCGGCGCTCCTCGCCGTGCCGGCCCCGCCGCCGGCCGCACCGCCGGCGGCCGCGCCGCCGCGCTCCCCCGAAACCCCCGCCGCCGGCCTCTCCCCGGAGGAGTGGCGCGATCTCTTGGAAGAGCTCGACAGGTGAACCGTGTCCAAGACTGACCCCTCCGCCAACATCGACAGCGTTTATCCCCTCTCGCCCATGCAGGAGGGGATGCTGTTCCACACGCTGCTCCGCCCGTCCTCGGGCATCTACCTCATGCAGAATCGCTATCGCCTCGAAGGCGACGTGCGGATCGACGCGTTCGTCCGAGGCTGGCAGCTGGTCGTGGCGCGGCACTCCATCCTGCGCACCTCCTTCGTCTGGAAGACCCAGAAGCGCCCGCTCCAGGTCGTCCACAAGGCGGTGGAGGTGCCGTTCGACGTGCTCGACCTCCGCGGCCTGCCCGGCGAGGCCCAGGAGGCCCGCCTCCGCGAGCTGCTGCGCGCCGAGCTCGATGCGGGGTTCGACTTCGGCAAGGCGCCGCTCATGCACCTCCGCCTCGTCCGGCTGGGCGACCAGACCTACGAGCTCGTGCACAGCTTCCACCACATCCTCCTCGACGAGTGGTGCACGTCGGTCCTGATGATGGAGTTCCTCGCCTGCTACGAGGCGCTCGTCCGGGGCGAGACACCCCATCTGCCGCCCGCGCGCCCGTACCGCGATTACATCGACTGGATCGGCCGGCAGGATCTCCCGGCCGCGGAGGCGTTCTGGCGGTCCGCGCTCAAGGGCTTCTCGGCGCCGACGCCGCTCGGGTTCGAGGAGCGCTCCGCGCCGGCGCCGGAGGACGAGGGGCGCGTCGACGATCTCGTGTTCCGGATCGGCGCGGCGCCCACGGCCGCCCTGCGCGCGCTCGCCCAGCGCCACCGCCTCACCCTCAACACGATCGTGCAGGGGGCGTGGGCCCTGCTCCTCAGCCATTACAGCGGCGAGCCCGAGGTGCTCTTCGGCGTCACCGTCGCCGGGCGCCCGCCGGAGCTGCCAGACGTCGAGTCCATCGTGGGGCTCTTCATCAACACGCTCCCGCTGCGCGTCCCGGTCCCCGCCGATCAGCCGCTCCTGCCGTGGCTGTCGGCGCTCCTCGACCAGAACCTCCGGCTCCGGCAGCACGAGCACACCCCGCTCGTGGACATCCAGCGCTGGAGCGAGATCGAGCGCGGACAGCCGCTGTTCCACAGCCTCTTCGTGTTCGAGAACGCGCCGATCGACCCCGCGCTCCGCGAGGGGCGCATCGTCTTCAAGGTCCAGGACGTGCAGGACCGCGTGCACACGAATTACCCGATCACGATCATGTCGTGGCCGGACGCGGAGCTGCCCCTCAAGATCTCGTACGACCGGTCGCGCGTCCGGCCGGAGCTCGCCGAGCGGCTGCTCAGGCACCTCGGGGCGCTGCTCGAGGGCATGGCGGAGAAGCCCGACGCGCGCCTCGGCGATCTGCCGCTCCTCACGCCGGCCGAGCGGCAGAGGGCGCTCGCGGCGCCCGGCGGGCCGCCCGCGGAGAAGGCCGATCTCTCCTCGTTCGCGGCGCGCTTCCACGCGCAGGTGAAGCGGACGCCCGACGCCGTGGCGGTGTCGTGCGAGGGCCGGCGGCTCACCTACGCGGAGCTGAACCGCGAGGCGAACCGCGCGGCCCACGCGCTCGTCGCGCGCGGCGTCGGCCCGGAAGAGCGGGTGGCGCTGCTCGACGAGCGCGGGATCGACCTGCTCATCATGATCCTCGCCGTGTTCAAGGCCGGCGGGGCCTACGTGCCGCTGGAGCCCGCCTATCCGGCCGAGCGCATCGGGCGGATCCTTGGGTCGAGCGAGCCCCGCGTGGTGCTGACGCGGGACCGGTATCGCGGGGCTTTGGAAGGAGTCTTCTCCTCGGTGGGCGCGCCGCGCCGGCCGGCCGTCGTGACCCTCGAGGACACACGGCGCATGTCCTGGCCCGACGGCGACCCGCCCGAGCGCGGCGGACCCGGGAGCCTGGCCTACGTGATCTACACGAGCGGATCGACCGGAGCGCCCAAGGGCGCGATGGTCGAGCGCCGCGGGATGCTCAACAACATGCTGAGCAAGCTCCCGCGGCTCGAGCTCGCGGCCGGGGACGTCATCGCGCAGACGGCCTCGCCGTGCTTCGACATCTCGGTCTGGCAGTTCCTCACCGCCCTGCTCTTCGGCGGGGTGGTCGACATCGTGCCCGACGAGGTCGCGCGCGACCCGGGCCGGCTGCTCGAGCACCTGGAGCGGCGGGGGATCGCCGTCGTCGAGGTCGTCCCCGCCGTGCTGCAAGGCATGCTGGACGCGGCGCGCGAGGACCCCGCGCCGCCCGCCCTGAAGCGGCTGCGCTGGATCCTGCCGACCGGCGAGGCGCTCCCCGCCGCGCTCGCGCGCGACTGGCTGACCCGCTACCCGGCGGTGCCCCTCATGAACGCGTACGGGCCGGCGGAGTGCTCGGACGACGTGGCGCTGCACCCGCTGACGGCCCCGCCCGCGGCGCACGAGGCGCAGGTGCCGATCGGCAAAGCGGTGGACCACCTGCGGCTCTACGTCCTCGATCACCTCCTCGCGCCGCTGCCCGTCGGCGTGCGCGGCGAGCTGTACGTGGGCGGGATCGGCGTGGGGCGCGGGTACCTGGGCGACCCGCGCCGCACCGCGGCCGCGTTCGTCCCCGACCCGTTCAGCCCGGAGCCGGGACAGCGGCTCTACCGGACGGGCGATCTCGGGCGGTACCGCGACGACGGCGCGATCGAGTTCGTCGGGCGGCGCGACCATCAGGTCAAGATCCGCGGCCACCGCATCGAGCTCGGCGAGATCGAGGCGCGGCTCGCCGAGCACGCCGGCGTGCAGGAGGCGGTGGTGCTGGCGCGCGAGGACCGGCCGGGCGCGCGGCGGCTCGTCGCGTACGTGGGCGCCACGGCGCCGGCGCCGGACGCCGAGGCGCTGCGCGCCTGGCTCGCGGCGCGCGTGCCCGAGTACATGGTCCCGCCGATCTACGTGCTCCTGCCGGCGCTCCCCCGCACGGCGAACGGCAAGGTGGACCGCGCCGCGCTGCCCGCCCCCGACTCCGGCGACGCGCTGGGCTTCGTCGCGCCGCGCACGGTGACCGAGGAGCTGCTCGCCGGCATCTGGGCCGAGGTGCTGGGCGTGGAGCGGGTCTCCGCGGAGGCCTCGTTCTTCGACCTCGGCGGCCACTCGCTGCAGCTGACGCAGATCCTCGCGCGCGTGCGCCGCGCGCTCGGCGTCGAGGTGCCGCTCCGGTCGCTCTTCGAGACGCCGACGGTCGCGGCCCAGGCGCGCGCGGTGGAGGCGGCCCGCCGCCGGCCGGAGGCCCCGCCGGCGCCGCCGCTCGCCGCGGCGCCGCACGAGGGGCCGCTGCCGCTCTCCTTCGCGCAGGAGCGCCTGTGGTTCCTCGCGCAGCTCGAGCCGACCGCGGCCTCGTACAACGTCCCGGCGGCCGTGCGCCTGCGCGGCCCGCTCGACGCGGACCGGCTCGAGCGCTGCCTCGAGGCGGTGGTCCGCCGCCACGCGTCCCTGCGCACGACGTTCGCGGAGCGCGAGGGCCGGCCGGAGGCGGTCGTGCGCGCGTCGCAGCCCGTGAGGATCGCGATCGCGGATCTCCGCGCCCTGCCCGAGGAGGCGCGCGAGGCGGAGGCGCGGCGCTCGCTCGACCGGGAGGCCGGGAGGCCGTTCGATCTGACCGGAGGGCCGCTGTTCCGGGCGACGTTGCTGCGCCTCGGCGAGCGCGAGCACGTCCTGCTCGTCGTCCTGCACCACATCGTGTCCGACGGGTGGTCGCTGAACCTCCTCGTGGGCGAGGTGACGGAGCTCTACGCCGCCGAGGCCGAGGGGCGCGCCGCGGCGCTCCCGCCGCTGCCGGTCCAGTACGCCGATTACGCCCGGTGGCAGCGCGCGTGGCTCGACGGGCCCGCGCTCGATCGGCAGCTCGCGCACTGGCGGCGGCGGCTCGGCGCGGAGCCGCCGGTCCTGCGGCTGCCCACCGACAGGCCACGGCCCGCGGCGCGCTCCTACCGCGGCGCGCGCCACGCGTTCGCGCTCCCGCGCGAGCTCTCCGCGAAGCTCGTCGCGCTCGCGCGCGGCCAAGGGGTCACCTCGTTCATGCTGCTGCTCGCGGCCTTCCAGGCGCTGCTCGCGCGCTACAGCGGCCAGACGGACCTCTGCGTCGGGACGCCGATCGCGGGCCGCACCCGCGTCGAGGTCGAGGGGCTCATCGGGTTCTTCGTGAACACGCTCGTGCTGCGGGCGGACCTCGGCGGGGACCCGCGCTTCACCGATCTCCTGGCGCAGGCGCGGGAGGAGGTGCTGGCCGCGCAGGCGCACCAGGATCTGCCGTTCGAGCGGCTCGTCCAGGCGCTCCGGCCCGCGCGCGACCTCGGCCACACGCCGCTCTTCCAGGTGATGTTCTCGCTCCAGGAGGCGGCGCGGCCCGCGCGGCCGATCGCCGGCCTCGAGATCCTGCCGCTCGAGGTGGATCCGGGGAGCGCGCAGTTCGACCTGTCGCTCCACATGGCGTCGGCGCCGGAGGAGCTGAGCGGCGCGTTCGAGTACAGCACGGATCTCTTCGAGGAGCGCTCGATCCGCCGGATGGCGGACGATCTCCGCGCGCTCCTGGAAGGGATCGTGGCCCAGCCGGCCGCGCGCCTCGGCGAGCTGCCGCTGCCGGAGCCGCCCGCGCCGGCGCGCGAGGAGCCGCGCGAGGCGGCGCGCGAGACGGCGCGCCAAACCGGCGAGATCGGCGCCGGAGGAGCGCCGCCTGCCGGCGCGCAGGACGCCGCGCCCGCCACGGCCGCCGAGGCGCAGCTCGCGCAGATCTGGGCCGCGGCGCTGGGCCGCGAGCGCGTCGGCCGCCACGACAACTTCTTCGAGCTGGGGGGCGACTCGATCCTCAGCCTGCAGGTCGTGGCCCAGGCGAAGCAGGCCGGCCTGCGCATCACCGCGCGCCAGATGTTCCAGCACCAGACCCTCGCGGCGCTGGCCGCCGCCGCGGTCGCCGCCGGGGACGCCAGCCTCGCGCCGGACGACGAGGGCGCGGCGGAGGGCGACGTCCCGCTGACGCCCATCCAGCGGCGGTTCTTCGGCCGCGATCTGCCGAACCCGCACCACTGGAACCAGGCGCTCCTGCTCACGGCGAAGGAGCCGCTCGTCTGGCCGGCCCTGGAGGCCGCGGCGCAGGCGCTCCTGCGCCACCACGACGCGCTCCGGCTGCGCTACGCGAAGGAGAGCTCGGGCTTCCGTCAGGCGTACGCGCCCGACGAGCCCGCCGCCGTCGCGCACCGGACGGACCTCTCCGGGGTGCCCGAGGCCGAGCAGCCGCGGGTGATCGAGGCGCACGCGTCGCGGTGGCAGGCCAGCCTGGATCTGACGACGGGGCCGCTCTTTCGGGTGATCGGGTTCGACCTTGGGGCCGGCCGGCCAGGGCGGCTGCTGCTGATCGCGCATCACCTGGTCGTCGACGGCGTGTCCTGGCGGATCCTGCTCGACGATCTCCAGACGGCCTACGACCAGGCGCGGCGCGGAGCGCCGGCGCAGCTGCCCGACAAGACCGCCCCGTTCAAGCGGTGGGCAGAGCGCCTGGAGGACGCCGCGCGCGACGCCGCCCTCCAGCGGGAAGCGGCCTTCTGGCTCGAGCTGCCCTGGGAGCGCGCGGCGCCGCCGCCGGCCGACGATCCGGCGGGCGATCGGTCGGCGCGGGCCATGGCCACGCTCACGGCGGGCCTGACCGAGCCGGAGACGCGATCGCTGCTGGAGTCCGTGTCGGACGCCTACCGGACGCGGATCGACGAGGTCTTGCTGGCCGCGCTGGCCCTGGCCCTCGGCCGATGGACAGGGCAGCGCGCCTCCGCGATCGACGTCGAGGGCCACGGGCGCGGGGGGCTCGACGGGGACGACCCGGATCTCTCGCGCACGGTCGGCTGGTTCACGAGCGTCTACCCGGTGGTGCTCGAGGTGGCGCCGGACGCGGGGCCTGGCGCCGCGCTCAAGGCGGTGAAGGAGCAGCTCCGCCGCGTCCCGCGGCGCGGCTTGCCCTACGGCGTGGTGCGGGAGCTCGGGGCGGGCGAGCTCGCGGACCGGCTGCGCCGCCTGCCCGCGCCGCGCGTCGCCTTCAACTACCTGGGGCAGTGGGATCAGGTGATCGGCGCGGGCGCGCGGTTCTCCGCGGCCGCGGAGTCGCCAGGCGCCGAGCACGACCCGCGCAGCCCGCTCCCGTACGACCTCGAGATCGACGCGGCGGTGTACGACGGCCGGCTCGAGGCGACCTTCCGTTACAGCGCCGCGCGGCACCGGGAGGCGACGGTCGCGGCGGTCGGCGCGCTGTGGCGCGACGCGCTGAGGGAGCTGATCGCGCACTGCCTGTCACCCGACGCCGGCGGCTACACGCCCTCGGACTTCACCGACGTCGCGCTCGCCGCGGACGAGCTCGACTCCATCCTCGCACGACTGGACTGAGGCCATGGCAACCAAGAAGAAAGACGTTGAGTCGATTCACTATCTCTCCCCGCTCCAGCAGGGATTGCTCTTTCACGCGGTCTCGGACCGGTCCGCCGACCCGTACTTCGTCCAGACGGCCTTCCTCCTGGAGGGGCGGCTCGATCCGGACGCCTTCGAGCGCGCCTGGCAGGCGCTCGCCGAGCGGCACCCGATCCTGCGCACGGGCTTCGTCTGGGAGGGCGTCGCCAGGCCCGTGCAGGTCGTCCGCCCGCGGGTGACGATCCCGCTCGCGCGCCACGACCTCTCCGGCCTCGCCGCGGGCGAGCGCGAGGAGGCGCTGGCCGCGCTGATGGCCGAGGACCGGCGCGCCGGCTTCGACCTGCTGAAGGCCCCCCTCATGCGGCTCACGCTGGTCCGGATCGCGGAGGACGCTTATTGCTTCGTCAACAGCCATCATCACCTGCTGCTGGACGGGTGGAGCTTCGCCCTCCTGCTGAGGGAGGCGCTGCTCGTCTACCGGGCGCTCGCGCGGGGCACGATCCCCGAGCTGCCCCGCGCGCGCCCGTACCGGGACTACCTCGCGTGGGTGCAGGCCCAGGACGAAGCGGCGGCCGAGCGGTTCTTCCGCGAGGCGCTGGCCGGGTTCGGGGCGCCGACGCCGGTCCCGATGGAGGCCGGCCCGGGGCCGGCCGCGGCGCGCGGCGACGCGCCCCCGTTCGCCGAGCAGGCGCTGAGCTTCTCGCGGGCGGAGACGGAGGCGCTCGCGGCCTGCGCCCGCCGCCTGCGCGTCACGCTCAACACGCTCGTGCAGGGCGCGTGGGCCCTCCTGCTCGCCCGGCACGGCGGCGAGGCCGACGTGGTCTTCGGCGCCACGGTGTCGGGCCGGCCCCCGGAGCTCTCCGGCGCCGAGGCCATCGTGGGCGTGCTGATCAACACCCTGCCGGTGCGGGTCCACGTGGACGAGCACGAGCCGCTCGCCGCCTGGCTCTCGCGGCTGCAGGACCGGAACAGCGAGCTGCGCCAGCACGAGTGGGCCCCCCTGTCCCAGGTCCAGCGCTGGAGCGAGGTGCCGGGCGGGCGCTCGCTCTTCGACACGCTCGTGGTGTTCGACAGCTACCCCGAGGAAGACGTGGCCGGCGGGCAATCCGACGTGCGCGCCGACGCCCGCGACGTGCGCGTCCGCCCCCTGCCCCGCCCCGGCGCGCGCGAGGGCGACGCCACGCTCACCGCCGGGCGCAACAACTACCCGCTGTCGCTCATCGTCGAGCCGTCGAGCGAGCTCCGGCTCATCCTGTGCTACGAGCGCCGCCGCCTAGCGCACGACGCCGCGGCGAGCCTGCTCGGGCAGCTCCGCGCGCTGCTCGAAGCGATGGCGGCGCGGCCGCACGCCCGCCTGGCCGAGCTGCCCCTCGTGAGCGGCGCGGAGCGGCGGCGCCTGCTCGAGGGCGGGAACGCGACGGCCGCGGACATCCCGGCGGCCTGCGTCCACGAGCTGTTCGAGGCGCACGCCGCCGCCCGGCCCGACGCGCCGGCGGTCGTCTGCGAGGAGACGGCGCTGACGTACCGGGAGCTCGACCGCAGGACGAACCAGCTGGCGCGCCGGCTGCGGGCGATCGGCGTGCGGCCCGAGGACCGGGTCGCCCTGTGCATCGAGCGCTCGGCGGAGATGGTCGTCGCGCTGCTCGGGGCGCTCAAGGCCGGCGCCGCGTACGTGCCCCTCGATCCGAAGTTCCCGCGGGAGCGGCTCCGCGCCGTGGTGGAGGACAGCGGCGCGCGGGTCGTGATCACCCAGGAGCGGTGGGCCGGCGCGTTCGACGAGCCGGGGCCGGCGCTGCTCTTCCTGGACCGCGACGAGGCCGCGCTGAGCGCCCTGCCCGATGGGCCGCTCGGCGCCGCGGCCCGCCCCGAGAACCTCGCCTACCTCATCTACACCTCGGGCTCGACCGGCCGGCCGAAGGGCGTGGCCGTGGAGCACCGCCACCTCGCGAGCTACGTGCGCGGCGTGCTCACGCGGCTGCCCCTCCCCGAGGGCGGCGGCATGGCGCTGGTCTCGACCGTCGCGGCCGATCTCGGGCACACGTCGCTCTTCGGCGCGCTCTGCTCGGGCCGCGCGCTGCACGTCCTTTCGGACGACCGGACGTTCAACCCCGACGGCATGGCCGAGTACATGAGCCGCCATCGGGTGGATGCCCTGAAGATCGTCCCGAGCCACCTCGGCGCGCTCCTCTCGGCGGCGCAGCCCGAGCGCGTGCTCCCCCGGCGCTGCCTCGTGCTGGGCGGGGAGGCCTCGAGCGGGGAGCTCGTCGACAGGATCCGCGCGATCGCCCCGGAGTGCACCGTCATCAATCATTACGGCCCCACCGAGACCACGGTCGGCGCGTTGACCTGGGAGGTCGGCGGCGCCGGTCCGGCGGGGCCCCTGCCGATCGGTCGGCCCCTCCCCAACGTCCAGGCCTACGTCCTGGACCGGCGCAGCGAGCCTGTGCCGCCCGGCGTGCCCGGGGAGCTCTACATCGGCGGCGCGGGCGTGGCGCGCGGGTACCACGGCCGCCCCGAGCTGACGGCAGAGCGCTTCGTCCCGGATCCCTTCGGCGCGTCGCCCGGCGGCCGCCTGTACCGGACCGGCGATCGGGCTCGCTACCGGCCGGACGGGGCGATCGAGTTCCTGGGGCGCACGGACCACCAGATCAAGCTGCGCGGCCACCGCATCGAGCTCGGCGAGATCGAGGCCCACCTGCGCGAGCAACCCGGAGTGCAGCAGGCGGTCGTGGCGGCGCGAGAAGACGGTGGAACGAAGCGCCTCGTGGCCTACGCGGTGGGGCGGGACGCGGCGCCCCTCGACGCGGCCGCGCTCCTCGCGCGGCTCGCAGAGCGCCTGCCGGACTACATGGTGCCCAGCGCGATCGTGCCTTTGCCGGCGCTGCCGCTGACCGCGAACGGCAAGATCGACCGCGCGGCGCTGCCGGCGCCCGAGGCGGACCGCGCGCAGCGCCGCGAGGGCCACGTCGCGCCGCGAAACGGCGTGGAGGCGACGCTCGCCCGGATCTGGGCCGAGGTCCTGCGCCGCGGGCCGGTCGGCGTCCACGACGACTTCTTCGCGATCGGCGGCGACTCCATCATGAGCCTGCAGATCATCGCGCGCGCCAACCGGGAAGGGCTGCACCTCTCGCCCAAGCAGATCTTCGCGCGCCGGACGATCGCCGCGCTCGCGGGCGATCTGGCCGAGGCGCAGGCCTCGCCGGAGCCGCCGGCCCCGCCGCGGCCGCCCGAGATCGAGCCCTTCCGCCTCGCCCGGCTGGAGCAGGCGCAGCTCGACGCCCTGCTGCGCGCCGACGGCGACATCGAGGACGTGCTCCCCGCCTCCCCGGTGCAGCAAGGCATGCTCTTTCACTCGCTCCTGACGCCGGAGACGAGCCCGTATTTCAACCAGATCGTCTGCCGGTTCGCGCGAGGCTTGGACGTCGACGCCTTCGCGCAGGCCTTCCGGGTCCTCAGCGCGCGCCACGCGATCCTGCGGACGGGCTTCCTCGCCGGCGCCGCGGAGCCTCATCAGGTCGTGCGGCGGGCCGTGCGCCTGCCCATCGAGGTGCTCGACTGGCGGGAGCTCTCGGGCGCCGAGCAGGCGGCGGCGCTCGAGCGCTACCTCCGGGAAGATCGCCTGCGGGGCTTCCGGTTCGAGGAGCCCCCGCTCCTGCGCGTCGCGGTGATGCGCCTCTCGGAGCACGTCGATGAGGTCGTCTGGAGCGTTCACCACGCGCTGCTCGACGGTTGGTGCCAGGGGCTCGTCCTCAAGGAGTGGCTGACGTTCTACGAGGAGGCGCGGCGCGGCGCGCTCAGGGAGCGCGAAGCGGCGCCCCCGTACCGGAGCTACATCGCGTGGCTCGGGCGGCAGGACATGGCGGCCGCGGAGGCCTTCTTCCGGGCTCAGCTGAAGGGGCTGACGGCGCCGACCCGGCTGCCGGAGCCCACCGCGGCCCCGCCGGCGCCCGGCCCCCGCGGCTTCCGCGAGCACCGCGCGCGGCTCGCGCCGGGCGCGACGAGGGCGCTCGCGACGTTCGCGCAGGCGCAGGGCGTCACGCTCAACACCGTCGTGCAAGCCGCGTGGGCGCTGCTCCTCGCCCGCTACAGCGGCGAGCCGGACGTGCTCTTCGGCGTCACCGTCGCCGGCCGCCCCGCGGACCTGCCCGAGGCCGCTTCGATCATGGGCGCGTTCATCAACTCGCTCCCCCTGCGCCTGCGCGTCCCCCCGGCCTCGCGGCTCGCGGACTGGCTGCAGCAGATCCAGGCGCTCAACCTCGAGCTGCGGCAGTACGAATACAGCCCGCTGGTGCAGGTGCAGCAGTGGAGCGAGGTGGAGCGGGGCGCGCCGCTCTTCGACTCGCTCCTCGTGTTCCAGAACTACCCCGTGGACCAGGCCGTCGACGAGCACCGGCGGGCGCTCGGGATCGAGGTGAGCACGGCGGAGGCCTGGACCAATTACCCGCTCACGATCTACGCGGTCCCCGGCGACGAGCTCGCGCTGACGCTCTCGTTCGACGCGCAGCGCCTCGACGAGGACACGGTCGCCCGCATGGCGGCGGCCCTGTGCGCGCTGCTCGAGCGCATGGCGGACCAGCCCGAGGCGCGGCTCGCGGGGCTCGCGCCCCTCAGCGACCCGGAGCGCGATCCGGAGCAGCAGCGGCTCGCCGCGGAGCAGCGCTCGTCCCGGCGGGACTACCGATCGCAGCCCTTCCTGCCGGCGATGCTCGCGGCGCAGGCGGCGCGGACGCCCGGCGCCGTCGCGGTGACGTGCGGGCGAGAGCGCCTGACCTACGGAGAGCTGGACGCCCGCGCCAATCGGCTCGCGCACGCCCTGCGGCGTCGGGGGGTCGGCCCGGAGACGCTGGTGGGGCTCTGCGTCGAGCGCTCGCTGGAGATGATGGTGGGCCTCCTGGGCATCCTGAAGTCGGGCGGCGCCTACGTCCCGCTCGACCCCGCCTATCCGCGCGAGCGGCTCCGCGCCATGCTGGAGGACGCGCGTCTGCCGCTGCTCGTCACGCAGGAGCGGCTGCTGCACGCCTTGCCCGACACCGGCGCGCGCGCGATCTGCCTCGATCGGGACTGGTCCGCCATCGCCGGCGAGCCGGATCGGGATCCGACGCCGCTCCTCGATGAGGAGAGCCTGGCCTATGTCATCTACACGTCGGGATCCACGGGCCGGCCCAAGGGCGTCATGGTCCGCCACGGCGGCGTGACCAACTTCCTTCTATCCATGAAGGAGCACCTCTCGCCCCCGGGCGACGTCGTGGTGCTCGCCACCACGTCCATCTCGTTCGACATCGCCGTGCTGGAGCTGTTCCTGCCGCTGCTCGTCGGCGGGCGGGTGGAGCTCGTCCGCCGCGAGGACGCGGCGGACGGCGAGCGCCTCTCGGCGCTGCTCCGCGCGTCCGGCGCGACGCTGATGCAGGCCACGCCGACGGGCTGGAAGGCGCTCTTGGAGAACGGCCGTCCTCGGCTCGACGGCCTGGCCGTGCTGTGCGGGGGCGAGGCCTTCCCGCGGGAGCTCGCGCGCAAGCTCCTCGAGGCGGGCGTGGCCCCCTGGAACCTCTACGGACCGACGGAGACCACCGTCTGGTCGAGCATCCACCGCGTGACCTCGGACGAGCCGATCCCGCTGGGGCGCCCGATCGCCAACACCGAGCTCCATGTGCTCGATCGGCATCTCTACCCGGCGCCCCTCGGCGTGGCGGGTGAGCTCTGCATCGGGGGCGCCGGCCTCGCGCGAGGATACCTCGATCACCCCGACCTGACGGCCGATCGCTTCATCCCGGACCCGTTCAGCCAGGAGCCGGGCCGCCGCCTGTACAGGACCGGCGACATGGCGCGGTTCCGGCGCGACGGCACCCTCGAGTTCCTCGGGCGGATCGACCATCAGCTCAAGATCCGCGGCTTCCGGATCGAGCCGGGCGAGATCGAAGCGCAGCTGCGGGCTTGCCCGGGCGTGCGCGACGCAGTGGTCGTGGCCCGCGAGGACGCGGGGACGCCGCGCCTCGCCGCGTACGTCATCCCGGAGCCGAGCGCGGCGCTCACCGCGGACGGGCTGCGCGCGTGGCTGAAGGACCGGCTGCCCGACTACATGGTGCCGTCGGCCTACGTCTGGCTCGACGAGCTGCCGCTGACCCCGAACGGCAAGGTGAACCGGAAGGCCCTGCCCGCGCCGGGGCTCGTCGCGCGCGAGCAGCGCGCGCGGCCCCGCACCGCGACGGAGGAGATCGTGGCGTCGATCTGGGCCGAGGTGCTCGGCCTGGAGGCCGTCGGCGCGAACGAGGGCTTCTTCGAGCTCGGAGGGCACTCGCTCCTGGCCACCCGCGCGATCTCCCGCGTCCGTGCCTCGTTCCAGGTGGAGCTGCCGCTCCGGTCGATCTTCGATCATCCGACCGTGGCGCAGCTCGCCCGCGCCGTGGACGAGGCCGTCCGGCGCCAGCGCGGCGCGACGGCGCCGTCGCCGATCGTCCGGCAGCCGAGGGACGGCAGGCTGCCGCTCTCGTTCGCCCAGCAGCGCCTGTGGTTCCTGGCCCAGCTCGAGCCCGACAGCGCCGGGTACAACATGACCTCGGCGGTGCGCGTCGCCGGCGCGCTGGAGCTCGCGCTGCTCCGGGAGAGCCTCGCCGCGCTCGCCCTGCGCCACGAGGCGCTGCGCACCACGTTCGGCGTGGTCGACGGCGAGCCGGTGCAGGTGATCGCCCCGGAGGGGGCGCCGGCCTTCGAGGTGGTGGACCTGTCGGGGACGCCCGCCGCGGAGCGCGAGGCGGCCGTCCAGGGCCTGGCCTCCGCCCGCGCCGAGCGGCCGTTCGATCTCGCCCGCGGTCCGCTCGTCCGGGTGACCGCGATCAAGCTGCGCGAGGACGAGCATGTGCTCGTCCTCGTCGCGCACCACATCGTGGCCGACGGCTGGACGATGAACGTGCTGGTGGCGGAGCTCGCCGAGCTCTACGTGGCGGCGAGGGCCGGGCGGCCGCCGGCGCTCCCGCCGCTGCCCGTGCAGTACGCGGACTTCGCCGTCTGGCAGCGGCAGCGGATGCGCGGCGCGGTCCGCGACGCGGAGCTCTCGTACTGGCGAGAGCGGCTCTCGGGGCACCCGCCGGCGCTCGATCTGCGCCCGGACCACCCGCGGCCGGCCGGCGGGAGCTACCGCGGCGCGCGGCGCACGATCGCGGTGGACCGCGCGCTGGCCGAGGCCTTGCGCGCCCTCGGCCAGCGCGAGGGCGCCACCCTCTTCATGACGTTGCTCGCCGCGTTCAAGGTCGTGCTCTTCGGGCGCACCGGCCAGGCCGATCTCCTGGTCGGGACCGACGTCGCGGGGCGCAACCGCGAGGAGATCGAGGGGCTGATCGGGTTCTTCGTCAACCTGCTGGTCCTGCGCACGGATCTCGGCGGCCAGCCCACGTTCCGGGAGCTCCTCCAGCGGGTCCGCGAGGTCACGCTGGGCGCGTACGCGCACCAGGATCTGCCGTTCGAGCAGGTCGTGGACGCGCTGCGACCGGCCCGCGAGCCCGGCCGCCACCCCGTGGTGCAGACGCTGTTCGTCCTGCAAAACACGCCGGCGACCGACCTCGCGCTGCCCGGGATCCGCTTCACCGCCGTGGAGCTCGACCGCGAGGTGTCGCGGTTCGACCTCGGGGTGTTCGTCGAGGAGACGGACGAGGGGCTCGCGTGCGCGTGGAAGTACCGCGCTGATCTGTTCGAGCCGTCGACGATCGAGGCGATGGCCGCCCACTTCATGGCCGTGCTGCGGGCCATCGTCGACGACCCCGACCGCCGCGTGACGGCGCTCGCGGCAGCAGAGAGGAAGGAGCGCATCATGGAAGGACGCGGGCGCGACGAGGCCCGGAGGAGCCTCAAGCGCATCACGCCGCGCAGGGTGGACGTCGGCCCGAGCGCGCTGGTCTCCACCGGCACGCTCGGCGAAGGGCCGCTGCCGCTGGTCGTGAGCCCGGCGGTGGAGGACGTGGAGCTCGCGGCCTGGGCGCGCGAGGAGCGGGCGTTCGTCGAGGCGCAGCTCCTCCGACACGGGGCCATCCTCTTCCGCGGCTTTCCGATCCGGTCGGTCCCGGAGTTCGAGCAGGTCGCGAAGGCCATCTGCGGCGAGCTGTTCGGCGAGTACGGCGATCTTCCGCGGGAGAAGGCCGGGCAGAACATCTACGGCTCGACGCCGTACCCCGCCGACAAGGCCATCCTGTTCCACAACGAGAGCTCGCACCTGCCGCGCTGGCCGCTCAAGCAGTGGTTCTTCTGCGTGCAGGCCGCCCCGTCCGGCGGCGCGACGCCGATCGTGGACTGCCGCCGGCTCTACGAGGCGCTGTCGCCCGAGCTCCGCGAGCGCTTCCGGCGCCTCGGCCTGCTCTACGTGCGGAACTTCACGCCGGGATTCGACGTGGGCTGGCAGGACTTCTTCCACACGACGGATCCCGCGGTCGTGGAGGAGCGCTGCCGCGCGGGCGGCATGCGGTGCGAGTGGCTCGCGGGCGGCCGGCTGCGGATCAGCCAGCGCGGCCCGGCCGTGCTCGCGCACCCGAGGACCGGTGAGCAGGTGTTCTTCAACCAGATCCAGCTGCACCACCCGGCGTACCTGGAGGCGCCGGTGCGCGAGTCGCTCCTCGCCATGGTCGGCGAGCAGTGGCTGCCTCGCAACGTGTACTACGGCGACGGCGCGCCCATCGAGGTCGAGACGACCCGCACGCTCGGCGAGGCCTACGAGCGCTGCGCCGTGCGGTTCCCGTGGCGGGAGGGCGACATCATCCTGCTCGACAACATGCTCGTGGCCCACGGCCGCGATCCGTTCTCCGGTCCACGGAAGATCGTCGTGGCCATGGGCGAGATGGTGACGGGCGAGACGGCGGCGCCGGGCGCCCGCGGCGAGGTGGCGCCATGACGATGCAGGTCACGGCGTCGACGCCGAGCGTGCAGGGCGTGCGCCTGTCGCCGCAGCAGCGGCACCTGTGGGCGCTCCATCAGCGCGGGGCCGCGGCGTGCGCGCGCGGGCTCCTCCGGCTGGAGGGAGATCTCGATCCCGCGCGGCTCTCGGGCGCCCTCGCCCGCGTCGTCGCGCGCCACGAAATCCTGAGGACGACGTTCCGCCGGGACGCGCGCCTCCGGTTTCCGCTGCAAGCCGTCGGCGAGGCGGCGCCCGCGTGGCGCCGCGTGGATCTGACCGGCCGCGCGGCCGGCGACCAGGACGCGCACGTCGAGGCGCTCTGGCGCGACGCCGCGCGGCTCGGGTTCGACCTCGAGCGCGGGCCGCTCCTCCACGTGTGGCTGGTGCGCCGCGCCGCGCGGCGGCACGATCTGCTCGTCGCCGCGCCCGCGCTGTGCGCCGACGCGTGGACGCTGCGCCTCCTCTTCGGCGAGCTGGCCGAGGCCTACGCCGCCGGCGATCGAGGGGCGCTCGGGGCGGAGCCGGTGCAGTATGCCCAGTTCGCCGAGTGGCAGAACGATCTCGTCGGCGCGGCGCAGGGCGCCCGGGCTCCGGCGGCGGCGCCCCTCGTCCTCCCGTTCGAGGGCGCCGCCGAGGAGGGCGGCGCCTCCGAGGAGGCCGTCGCGATCGAGGTCGACGCGGCGCTGCTCGACCGGCTGAGCGCGCTGGCCCGCGGCGAGGGGATCCGGCTCCCCTCGGTCCTGCTCGCGGCCTGGCAGGTCCACCTCGCGCGCCTCGGCGGGTCGCGGGAGCTCGTCGTCGCCGTGGCCTCGGACGGGCGGAGGATGGAGGACGTCCAGGAGGTCATGGGCCCGGTGGCCAAGTGGCTCCCGGTGCCGTGCCGCGTGGACGACGCGCTCGGGTTCGCCGACCTCGCGCGCCGGGCGCAGGCCGGCGTCGAGGAGGCGGCGGAGGGGCAGGAGGCCTTCGATCCCGGCTCGCCGGCCGACGGCGGATGGCACGCCAGCGCCGTCGGCTTCGAGCTCCAGTCGCTCCCGGAGCCCCGGGCCGCGGGGGGCCTCTCCTGGCAGCTCGAGCGACAGTGCACGGGCGCCGGCGGGCTCAAGCTCGCGCTCTCGGCCCAGGAAGGGCAGGGCCGCGTGCGGCTCTCGCTCCGGTACGACGCGGGCCGGTGCGGGGCGGAGGGCGCCCTGGCGATGGCGGAGCAGTACCGGGCGCTGCTCGGGAGCGTGGCCGAGGCCTGGTCGGCGCCGGCCTCGAGCCTCGGCCTGCTCGGCCCGGCGGAGCGGGCGCGGCGGCTCTCGGCGGGCCCGGGCGCGGCGCGCGACGCGGCGCCGCCGCGGTGCCTGCACGCCGCGTTCGAGGAGCACGCCGCGCGGCAGCCCGACGCGCTGGCTGTGGTCGGGGGCGAGCGGCGGCTCACGTACGGCGCGCTGAACCGGCAGGCCAACCGGCTCGCGCACCACCTCCGCCGGCGGGGGGTCGGCGGCGGCAGCCCGGTCGGCCTCTGCTGCGAGCGCTCCGCGGACATGATCGCGGGCCTCCTCGGCATCCTCAAGGCCGGCGGGGCCTACGTGCCGCTCGACCCGCACGCGCCCGCGCAGCGGCTCGGCCAGCAGATCCGCCGCGCGGGCCTCTCGGTCCTGGTCACGAACGCGGCGGCCCGCCCCCGGCTGCCGGCCGCGGACTGCGCCGTGCTCTCCGTGGACGACGCGGCGCTGCTCGACGCCGAGCCCGCCGGCGACCCGGGCGTGCCGGTCCTGCTCGACGATCTCGCGTCGGTCGTCTTCACGTCGGGGTCCACGGGCGAGCCCAAGGGCGTCGCCGTCACGCACCGCGGCGTCGCCAGCTACACCCGGTCGGTGTGCGAGGCGCTCGGGATCGAGGCCGGGCTGCACTTCGCGACCGTCTCGACGCTGACCGCCGATCTCGGCAACACGAGCATCTTCGGCGCCCTCGCCACGGGCGGGTGCCTGCACGTGATCGGCTACGAGACGGCCACCGACGGGCGGCTCTTCTCGGAGTACGCCCGGCGCTGGCCGCTCGACGTGCTGAAGATCGTGCCGTCCCACCTGAGCGCGCTGCTCGACGCGGGCGCCGGGGCGGCGGTGCTGCCGCGGCGGCTCCTCGTGCTGGGCGGCGAGGCGCTGCCGCTCGCGCTCGTCGACCGGATCGCGGCGCTCTCGAGCGGCTGCGCGGTGGCCAACCACTACGGGCCGACCGAGACGACGGTGGGCGCGATGGTGCTGCCGCTCGACGACCTGCGCGATCGGCGCGGGTGCGCCTCGGTGCCGATCGGCCGCCCGCTGGCCAACGCCGAGGCGTACGTCCTCGACGAGCGCCTGGAGCCGGCGCCGGCGGGCACGGTGGGCGAGCTGTACCTCGGCGGGGCCGGGCTTGCGCGCGGGTACCTCGGCCAGCCCGGTCTGACCGCGGAGCGGTTCGTGCCGCACCCGTTCGGCGCGGGCGCGCGCCTCTACCGGACGGGCGATCGGGCGCGCTACCGGCCCGACGGCGCCATCGAGTTCATGGGCCGGCGCGATCATCAGCTGAAGATCCGCGGTCATCGGGTCGAGCTCGGGGAGATCGAGGCGCGCGTCCGGGAGCATCCGGCAGTCGGGCAGGCGGTCGTCATCGCCGCGCGCCAGGACGGCGCGGCCGGGCCGGCGATCGTCGCCTACGTCGTCCCCCGGGACGGCGCGCTCGACGAGGCTGCGCTGCGCGCGTTCCTGAGGGAGCGGCTCCCCGAGTACATGCACCCGAGCGACGTCGTGCTGCTGCGCGCGCTCCCGCTGACCGCGAACGGAAAGGTGGATCGGCGCGCGCTGCCCAGCCCTGCGGCGCGGCGGCGGCGCGCGTACGTCGCGCCGCGGACGCCGGTCGAGGAGGCGCTCGCGAAGATCTGGGCCGACGTCCTCGGGCGCCCCCAGGTGGGCGTCGAGGACGACTTCTTCGACCTCGGCGGGCACTCGCTGCTGGCGATCCCGCTGATGCACCGGATCCAGCAGGCGCTCGGCGGCTCGCTGTCGCTGATGGCGATCTTCGAGGCGCCGACCGTGGCCGGTCTCGCGCGGCTGCTCGGCGGCGAGCGTCCGGCGTCGAGCGTCGTGGCGCTCCGCGAGGCCGGGTCGCGCCCGCCGCTCTTCTGCGTGGATCCCACGGGCCGGCATGTCAGGGCGTACGAGGGCCTCGCCGGCGCCCTCGGCGACGACCAGCCCGTGCTCGGGCTCGAGCTCGGTCCGGCGCTCGCGCGCGAGGCCGAGGCGGTGTCGATCCGGCGGATCGCCGAGCGGCTGTCGCGCGAGATCCGGGAGCGGCAGGCCCGCGGCCCCTATCTCCTGCTGGGGTGGTCGCTGGGCGGCGTGCTGGCGCTCGCCGTCGCTCGGGCGCTCGAGGAGCAGCGCGAGACGGTCGCCTTCGTCGGCCTCCTGGACACGCAGCCGCGCACGGGCGTCTACGCGTCGGGCGAGCCGGACGCCGTGGAGGAGCTCGCCGCGTACGTCGCGCTGGATCGCCGGGCGGCGTTGCTCGCGCTCCCGCCGGCGGAGCTCGACGCCTTGCGCGCGCGCCTCGCGGGGCTGGGCGAGGTCGACCGCGTGAACGAGGCCGTGCGCTGGGCCCAGGCGCGCGGCTTCGTGCCGAGCGACGTGCCGGCCGCCGCCTTCCACCCCCGGTACGCGCTGCTCCGGGACGCGGCCGTGTTCTTGAACGAGCTGCCGCCGCGCGGCCTCCGGGCGCCCATCCACGTCTGGTGGAGCGCCCAGACGATCGAGCGCCGCGGCGGCCCGCCCGTGGACTGGCAGCAGTACACGGCCGGCGCGGTGCGCTCGGCGATCGTGCCCGGCGATCACTTCGCCGCCGTGCAGGGGGCCGACGTGCATGCGCGCGTACGCGCGGCCCTCGAGAGCTTGGACCTGGGGGAGCGCGCCCCGGAACGCCCGGAATCGACCAACCCGTCTCGCTAGGGAGTACCCGATGAGCCTATCTGCAGCTTCGAACGTGCCCGCCCTGGACCAGGCGCCTGTGGCGCTGAAACCGACCCTCCACGCGGGCCTCGCCGCCGAGCTGGCCGAGCGCCACCGGCGGCGCGCGCCGTACGAGCTCGGGGATCATCCGCTGCTCGAGCGGCAGCGGCAGCGGGAGTCGAGCGCCCGCACGTACCCGCGGCGCCTGCCGCTGGCGCTGGCCCGCGCGCAAGGCGTCTATGTGGAGGACGTCGAGGGGCGCGTGTTCATCGACTGCCTGGCCGGGGCCGGCACCCTGGCGCTCGGCCACAACCACCCTGCGGTGATCGAGGTCATGGAGCGCACCCTGCGCTCGGGACTGCCGCTCCACGGGCTCGATTTCACGACGCCCGTGAAGGACCGCTTCATGCAGGACGTGCTCGGCGTGCTGCCGGCCGATTTCGCCCGCCACGCGCGCATCCAGTTCTGCGGCCCCACCGGGGCGGACGCCGTCGAGGCCGCGCTGAAGCTGGCCAAGATCGCCACCGGGCGCGGCACGGTGCTCGCGTTCCACGGCGCGTATCACGGCATGACGCAGGGCGCGCTCACCTTGATGGGCAATCTCGGCCCCAAGGTGGCGCTCGGCCACAGCCTGCACGGCGTCCAGTTCCTGCCGTATCCGTACGCCTACCGCTGCCCGTTCGGGCTCGGCGGCGACGCCGGCGTGGCGGCCTCGCTCGCTTACATCGAGAACCTGCTGTCCGACCCGGAGAGCGGCGTGCCCAGGCCGGCTGCCATCATCATCGAGGCCGTGCAGGGCGAGGGGGGCGTCATCCCGGCGCCCCCGACCTGGCTGAAGGGGCTGCGGGGGCTGGCCACGCGCTACGATATCCCGTTGATCCTCGACGAGGTGCAGTCGGGCTTCGGGCGCACCGGGCGCATGTTCGCCTTCGAGCACGCCGGCATCGAGCCGGACGCCGTGGTCCTGTCGAAGGCGCTGGGCGGCGGGCTGCCGCTCTCGGTGGTGGTGTATCACGAGCGCCTCGACACCTGGCGGCCGGGCGCGCACGCGGGCACGTTCCGCGGCAATCAGCTCGCGATGGCGGCGGGGTCGGCCACGCTCGCGGTCCTGCGCGCCGAGCGCCTCGACGCCGCGGCCGCGGAGCTCGGCGCGCGGCTCATGCAGCAGCTCGCCGCGCTCGGCGAGCGGTTCGCGTGCATCGGCGACGTGCGCGGCCGCGGCCTGATGGTCGGCGTGGAGCTCGTGGACGCGGCGGCCGTGCCGAACGCGCTCGGGGCCCGCCCCGCCCACCCGGAGCTCGCCGCGCGCGTGCAGCAGGAGTGCTTGCGGCGCGGGCTGATCGTGGAGCGCGGCGGGCGCCACGGCAGCGTGATGCGGTTCCTCCCGCCGCTCGTCATCACGGCCGCCCAGATCGACGAGGTGGCGAGGATCTTCGGTCAGGCGCTCGCGGCCGCCTGCGCGTAGCCGAGGGGCTCGCTCCGGAAGGCGCGCTTCAGAAGGAGAACTCGACATGCTCAATCTAACGGCCATGGGCCTCCAGGTCAGCGAGATCGAACGGGTGGGGTCGCTGTCGGTCGAGGCGTTTCGACGGACGTACTACAAGACCAAGACCCCGGTCGTCATCGAGGGCGGCGCGTCCTCGTGGACGCGTCGGTGGAGCTTCGACTGGCTCGACGAGAAGTACGGCTCGCAAGAGATCGCGTTCAGCACCGATCCCGTGGGCGCGGAGAAGGTCGGCCGCGTCCGGCTGAGAGACTATCTCCGCAGCCTCGACGCGACGGACGCGTACGGAGATCAGCTCGAGGCGAGCGATTTCCGCGGGATTTCGGGCTACTACGAGGTACCAGCGTACGTCCCGATGCCGCGCCAGCTCACGGTGGCCTTGTGGGTGGGGCCGTCAGGGACGATCGCGCACTTCCACAAGGATTACTATTACCAGATCCCATTTCTCCGCAACGAGAACTGCTTCGTGCAGATATGCGGGAAGAAGCAGTTCGTGCTGGTGCCGCCGGCCTATGACGACTGCATGTGCACCGCCAGCTCCGACAGCACGAACGTCAAGAGCGAGATTCTCCTCAACGCCTGGGATCGCGCCACGCACCCCAGGCTCGCGGAGGCCAGGATGATGCAGACGGTCGTGGGGCCTGGCGACATCCTGTATTTACCGAGGGATCATTGGCATTACGTCACGTCGCTCGAGAAGAGCATCTCGCTGAGCTTCTGGTGGTACCCGGAGAGCCTCGTCGACAAGCTCATGACCTACCGCGCGCAGCTCGAGGCGGGTCGGGATCCGGGCCTTCCCGAGATCACGGCCCAGGACATCGAAGATTTCGGCGGGATGGATAAGGTGATGCACGCGTGCTCGATGCTTCCGCCCGGTTTTCGGCAGATGCTCACCGCCGCCGTCGGCATGGCGCGGTAGACGTCGCTCCTCGAGCGAGCGGACCGCCGGCAGAGTTCTCCTGCTCTGGCGCGGTGCCCCGCGGGGCCAGGCCGGGTGTCTCAGCGTCGCTGGCGTGCGAGGGATTGGGCTGTGGGCAGGGCGCGGCCGCGCGCTCAGGAGCCGTTCGTGGCGAGGAGCTCGCAGGCGTCGCCGACGACCGCGGCGCGGCGGATCCACCGGTCCAGCTCGGCGATGTCGGCGCTCGCGAGCACGCGCTCCCGCACGTCGGCGGGGACCTCCAGCCCGCGGGCCTCGAGCACGGCGAGCACGTCGTGTGCCTTGGTCTTCAGGGTGCCCTCGCGCACCCCTTCCTCCCGGCCCTCCTCCCTGCCCTTGGCCACGTAGCCACGCGCGAACTCGCTCTGATACTGGTATCCGCTCTTCATCATCGCCTCCAACGTCCGCCTCGCCGCTGCGTTCAGCGAGGATAGCACCACGTCCGCGTACAGGGCCCGGCGCTCCTCATCGAGCCCGGCTGCCGCCGCCAGGAACGCCACCCCGATCGCCTCCCCCGCCTCCCCCTCCCCGTGCGCCATCGCCGACAGCACCACCACCTCCGGCGCCGCCTTCGCCTGCTCGGCGTCCGTGACGACCGGGACGCCCTCGGGCCCGAGCACCAGCGGCGTCAGCGTCCAGCCAGGATGGCCCGTGTCGATCGGCCGCGCGCTCCACCGCGCCATCGCCGCGTCGATCGTCACCACCAGCAGCCGCGTCGGGCAGCGGTGCCGCGCCCTCGTCTGGGTCACGTACACCGGCCAGACGTACGGCTTGTCCGGGTCCACGCCGAGCTGGACCTCGACCACGATCGCCATCGCCGGCCGCTGCTGCTCGCTCGCCAGCAGCACGACGATGACGTCCGCCCGCCGCTCCGAGGGCACGACCTCCGCCAGGTCCGAGGACTCGACGCGCGCCTCCGTGAAGGCGGGGACCGGCTGGCCGAGCGCGTCTTGCACCATCTCGGCGGCCAGCCTCGGGCGGTTCTTGAACAGCTCGACCAGGGCTTCATGCGTGACTGAGGGCATCGGGTCATCTCTCGGGTGGTTGCAGCCATGCTGGATTTCCGGGCGGCTTGCCCGGCTCCTGCGGCAGCTCCCGCATGCGCCGGAGCAGCCGCCTCCCACCTCGTAAATTCCGGCCAGCTTCCCGGATTCGTCACGCGATCCGACCTATCCTGCTGGTCACCCCCTGCCGGAGGCACGTCGTCTCGACACGGGGCGGCGTCTCGGATCGCCTTACAGCGCGGAGGGCCGATCGCTCACCGGGAAAGCATAGGAGTCACGCGACATGTCACGACCCGAAGACTTCTCCGAATCCACCAAGCAATCCGCCCTGAACCGGCAGTATTTCCGCTGCGGGAGCTGCGGCGAGCACATCGCCAGCATCGACAGCACCGGGAAATCAGCGCATTTCTACGGCGAGGCGGCGCAGGCGCATCACATACGCCCCATCCGATTCGGCGGGACGAGCAGCGTGGACAACTGCGTCATCCTCTGTCAATCGTGCCATTACTCCGCGCACGAGGGCGGAAGGTACCGCTCCGGAACCGTCATCGGCGACACAGGGGATTATCCCTACTACAACGGATAGACATCCAGCCCTCCGCCGCCGCCCCGCTGGAGGGCGCCGCGCACCTTCCCGGAGCGCCCGAACAGGCCGAGCCCCAGCGAGCTGCTCGGCGCCTTCGAGCCCGGCGCCTCACCCGACCGGATCGCGGTGCCCCGCCCCGTGCCCGCAGCCTCGCCGCGGCTCCGGCTCGCCCTTCGCCGCTTTCGGCGGCACCGGGCCGCACGAGCAGTCGAGGCACCCGTGATCGGCGCAGGTCCCGCACGACGCGGCCACCTGCTTGCGGAGCGCCTCGCGCGCGCGGAACAGGCGCACCGCCGCGTTGTTCGCGGTGATCGACGCCTCCTCGGCGAACGCCTGGACCGAGAGCCCGTCGACCTCCACGCGCTGGAGCGCGGCGGCGTACTCGGGCTTCAGCGTGCCGGCCAGCGCCCGGACGCACTGGCACACGGCGCGCTGCTCCACCTGCGGCTCGGCCACCTCGTCGAGCTCGGCGGCCAGCGCGGCCATCGCCCGCTCCGACGCCCCCTTGCGCCGGAAATGGTCCACCACGGCATTCCGGAGGGTCCGATAGAACCACGCCGTGGCGGACTCATCGTTGCGCAGGCTGTCGATGCGGCCGATGCCCCGCACGAACGCGTCCTGCAGGATGTCCTCGGCGACCGCCCGGTTGCCGACCTTGCGCTCCAGGAATCGCAGGAACTCCCGGTGGCTCTCGACCAGCGTCGCGACCACATCGGCCGAGCTCCCAGGCGCGGCGCCCTCCGCGCTCGCGGGCTCGGCGTCCTCCCTCGCACGCTCGGTGCCTTCCGGGGCTCGCTCGGTCTCGCTCATGACGCAGGAGGCTAACCTCGGAGCCCGCCTGCCGCCACCCTGCCCCCGCTTCCGCAGCCCCGCTCCCATGTCCGCCGCCCCGCCTGCCCCCGCCCCGACCTGACGCAAGGGCCCCGGGAGCCACGACACAAGGAGCCACGCCATAAAGGGATGGCCACCGTGAAAGGGATGGCCAGCATGACCGGCGGGGTCACAATGTCCGCGTCACCGTCAACTGGGAGGCAGACGCGATGCTTCAAAGGGTGCTCGTCCTGGTCAGCGTGGGACTCCTGTCGGCCTGCTCCGGGGCGGACCCGGGCGCCGCTCCGGAGCCGCCGCTGCTCTGCAAGGCCTCACCGGACTGCGCCCCCGCCCCCGAAACGCCCCTGTGCGACCAGGTGCGCGGCGAGTGCGTCGCGCTCCCGCCCGGAGCCCCGATCGGCGTCAAGGACGGCAGTCCGTCGTCGGTCGCGCTCGCGCTGGTCCACGAGCAGGACAGGCAGCGTGAGCCGACCGATCTCGACTTCAACCCCGAGCGGCCCGAGGAGCTCTGGGTCGTCAACCGCCAGGACGACAGCGTGATCATCGTCACGCGGCCCGGCGCGCCGGACAGCGCCTCGATCCGCCTCCGCGACCCGGCCGCAGCCCACTTCATGGACCGGCCGCCGGCGATCGACTTCGGCGACGCAGGCACGTTCGGGGTCTGCGGCGACAACGACAACGGCGGCAATGACTTCATGGGTCCGACGCTCTTCTCGTCGGACCTCGCCGTCTTCGCGAAATCGACGCCCGACGGCCTCGGGTCGCACCTCGACATGCTCCACTCCAGCCCCTTCTGCAAGGGCATCGCGCACGAGGCGGGCAACGTCTACTGGGTCTTCAACGGCCACGACCTCGCGCTCGACCGGTACGACTTCGCCCACGATCACGGCCCCGGGAACGACGACCACGCCGACGGCGCGATCCTCCGCTATGCCGCCGGCGAGGTGCTCGGCACCGACGACGCGCCGAGCCACGTCTTCTATCGCGCCGAGGACCGCCATCTCTACGTCGCCGACACCGGTCACGGCCGGCTGCTCAAGCTGGATACCGCGAGCGGCACGCCCGGCGCGAGCTTCGACGGGCAAGAGCCGGTCAGGGCGCGCAAGCACGTCGACGGGGCCACGTTGACCGAGCTCGTCCCCCCGGGGACGCTGGAGGCGCCGAGCGGGATCGAGGTCCACGAAGGCATCGTCTACGCCACCGATCACGCCACCAGCCGATTCTATGCCTTCGACCTGACAGGACGGCTGGTCCGCACCCTGGACACCGGCCTGCCGGCCGGCTCGCTCGCCGGATTCACCTTCGGGCCGGACGGCAAGCTCTACTTCGTCGATCTGCGGTCGAGCCGCGTCTACCGCATCGATCCCATCCTGTGAGCGCCGGGCGGCTCGATCGCGCCCGGCCGCGCGGCTTCGCCTGGCCGCGCGTCCCGCCGGCCGAGGGCGCGCCGCGCGAGCGCTGCGGCGGCGATCCACGCGGGCACGACCTGGAGGACCCCCGTGATCTCGAAGAGCGCGTTGTCCGGCACCTCGTACATCGGCGGCGGGAACATGCGCGCGAGCACCGGCGACCCGGGCGCCAGGAAGTACAGCGCGTTCTTGAGCACGTGGTTGTAAACGCCCTCGTACGCGCCGATCCAGGCGATCGGCACGAGCGCCAGCACCGCGGCGAGGACGAAGAAGGCAGCGCGCCCGGAAGGCGCGCCGGCGCGGCGGCGGTGGAGGGCGAGCGCGCCGAGGATCACCGCGGCGGTCGGGATGCTCAGGAACGCGATGTGAAGCCGCCAGGGAGTGCCGTAGACCACGGCGCCGATCGCGTGGTGCACCGTGGTCGCCGCCATGACGGCGACGCCGGCGAGCGCCGCCCTCCTCGTGAGCGCTGCTGCGATGTCCGGAGAGGTCTGCATGGATGAAGCTCCGCGCCTTGAAGGCCTGAGTTCGTGCGGGCGCCCCACCTCACCCGATGAGGCGCGAGCGGCACGAGCCAGGGAATACCGGCCGCGCGGCGGCGGGGCGATCGCATCCCGCGAACAGCACCCGTGCGCGCCGCGCACGAATCCAGGGCCGCTCCGCGGCGTGGTAGCGTCGACGACGTGGACTCCCTCGCGAACATCGAGGCCTTCGTGCGGGCCGCGGAGCTCGGGAGCATCACCCGGGCGGCGCGGTCGCTGCACATCACGGCGTCGGCGGCGAGCCGGCGCATCGCCCAGCTCGAGGACGAGCTCCGCGTCCGGCTGTTCCACCGGACCACGCGCGCGCTGCGGCTCAGCGAGGAGGGTCGCGACTTCCTCGAGCGGTGCCAGCGCATCCTGGAGGAGCTCCAGGCAGCGAAGCAGTCGATCGCCCACGCCCGCGGCGTCCCCGAGGGGCGCCTCTGCGTGGAGGCGCCCGCGGTCCTCGGCCGGCTCCTGCTCGTGCCCGCCCTGCCCCGCTTCCTGGCCGAGCACCCGCGCGTCGAGCTCGAGCTCCGCCTGCGCGACGCGGTGATCGATCCGGCGGCCGAGGGCGTCGACGTCAGCCTGCGCATCGGCCGCCTGGAGGACGCCGGGATCGTGGCGCGGAGGCTCGGCGTCACGCGCATGCTGGTGTGCGCCTCGCCGGAGTACGTGCGCCGGCGCGGGGCGCCGGAGACGCCCGAGGATCTCCGGCAGCACCGCTGCCTCGGGTTCCTCCGCGACGATCGCGTCGTGCCCTGGCGCCTCCGGTCGCCGCGCGGGGCGCTCCGCTTCGAGCCGACCGGCGCACCCCGCGTCAACGACGGCGACGCCCTGAAGGCGCTGGCCGTGGCCGGCGCCGGGCTGGCCTGGGTCTTCGACTTCATGATCGCGCCCGAGCTCGCGTCGGGCGCGCTGGTCACCGTGCTCGACGCGTTCGCCGCCGACGAGCGCCCGATCCACGCGCTCTACCAGAGCCCGCGGCACGCCATCCCGAGGGTGCGGGTGTTCCTGGACTTCGCCGCCGCGCTGCTCGGGCCCCCGGCGTAACGCGCCTAAGATTGCGGTGCCAGCCGCTGCCCCTCAGCGGCCATCGCCAACCGCTCCTCATTTCTCTCGATGCCTGGTAGGAACCGCGGCGCGGGGACCGGTCAAGCGCGATCCCCGGGCGCTCGCACATGGTACCCTCCCGGCGGCAGCTCGAGCGGGAGCTTGGCCAGGAGCGCGGCGAGCCGCGCCGGGTTGCCGAGGATCTTCGCCTTCACGTCGGGGCCAACGGCGAGCAGGGCTGCAACGGCCGAATGCAGCGAAGCGTTCGTCCGAAGGAGCTCTTGAGCCTGCTCGGGTGCATGGGCGAGGAGACGAGCCTGGAGCAGCGGCTGCGACGTGGACCGGCTCAGCGCGGGCACCCGCGCCAAGACCGCGGGCAGCTGCACGATCTCGGCATCGAGGCACAGAGCGAGGATCACCTCGTCCATCTCGATCTCGCCCCGGAGAGCGAGGTACCGTAACCGGTCCTCGATGGCCCGTCGGTGAATGGCATCCTTGGGTCGGTCGGTGCGCTTGGATGCGTACAAACCGGGCAGTTCCAGGCACTCGGTCCGAAGACCAAGGAAGTCGACCGAGCTGCTGTTCCTGACGCCGGACTCGAAGTCGGGTATAGCGATGAGCTTCAGGTGGACATCGAGCTCCGCGCCATCTTCCGGCCGGATGTACTGCTGGAAGTCGCGCCCGCGCAGCGTCTCGATGTCGGTCTCCACGCCAGTGATCGCGCGGACCGCTTCGCGAAGCCGCTCGGCATTTTCCCGAGTCGGGCGGAACAGGATGTCGAGATCGTGCGAGAACTCCACGGCTTGCCGCAGCACGCCTGCCTGGCCGCCCACGACGACGAACTCAACGCCGAGGCGGTACAGGATCTCGAGTTGCTCGCGGATCGTCACCGGCCGCGCCCTTCCCGCTCCGCGCGTTTCGCAGCGCGGAGAAAGCGATGAACCTCCTCCGACCGGCGGAGCCACTCGTCGAGCGGAGGGTAGATAGAAGGCGCGTGCGACGCGCTCGGTCCCGCCGGCGACAGGTCGACGCCGAGCAGCGACGACATCTCGGCCTCCTCGTCGATCTCTGCGAGGAGCGAGAGGATCGTGGGATCCAGGGGTCCGGGGGACATGGGTATGGATCCAGCGTACCGCGACGCGCGGGCCGCGACCACCGTTGCCACATCGCGCGGTCGTCCGCCCGCCGCCCCCTCGGGCTTCGTTCGGCAAGACCGGGGATGCCCTGCGGATTACGGGCAGCGCGGCCGGAGCGCGCCGGACGGGCGGCCGCGCCGCCGGACCGTTCGAGGAGAGGCCGCCGGCGGGGCCGGCCGAACGCCGGCGGCGCCCAGCGGTGCGTGCGTGGTGTAATGAAGCCGGGCGGCTGCGTCTTCGGAGGTGAGCGGCCGCGGGGTCGCCGAAAGGAAGACACCATGAAAGAGACTACCCTCCAGGTCGGCGGGATGAGCTGCCCGTCCTGCATTCGCCACATCGACGGCGCGCTGCGCGAGCTCGACGGCGTCGCCGAGGTCGACGTGCGCCTGCGCGAGGGCACCGTCGTCGTGCAGCACGACCCGGCCCGCGCGCCCGTGGACGCGCTGGTCGAGGCCGTGCGCGGGGCCGGCTACGACGTGCGCTCGCGCGCCGCCTGAGCGGCCGCGCTGGCCGGGCTCACTCGCCGCCCGCCGCCGCGCTCGCCTCGGGCGCGGCGAGCAGCGCGTCGAGCTCGGCCTCGCCCCTGTCCTCCGCCCGCCTGCCACGGCGGCGGCGGAGCCACTCGGCCGCGTCGTCGAAGAGCGAGTAGGCCACCGGCACCGCGAGCAGCGTGAGGACCAGGGAGAGCGACTGGCCGCCCAGCACGATGGCCCCGGTCGTCCGGTTCTGGCCCGAGCCGACGCCGTGCGAGAGCACGAGCGGGATCATGCCGGCGACGAAGGCGATCGTCGTCATCAGGATCGGCCGGAGCCGGTCCTTGTTCGCCTGGAGGATCGCCTGGAGCCGCGGCATCCCCTCGGCCCGCAGGTGGTTCGTGTGGTCGATCTGGAGGATCGCGTTCTTCTTCACCACGCCGAAGAGGACGAGGAGGCCGAGCCCCGAGAACAGGTTCAGCGACTGGCCGAAGAGCTTCAGCGAGAGCAGCGCGAACGGCACCGTGAGCGGCAGCGAGAGCAGGATCGTGATCGGGTGGAGCCACGACTCGAACTGCGCCGCGAGGATCAGGTACATGAACACGAACGCGAGGCCGATGACCACGGCGAAGCTCGTCGCCGTGCTCGCCGTGTTCTTCGAGCTCCCCACCGCCTGCGTGGAGTAGCCCGCCGGCATCTTCTGCTCGGCGATGATCCGGTCGAGCGCCGCCTGCACCGCCGTGTCGCCGACGCCGGGCGCGGCGTTCGCGCTGATCGTGATCTGCCGGCGCCGGCCGAGGCGGCCGATCGACGAGGGCCCGCTGTCGGGCTCCAGCGCGACCACGCTGTCGAGCGGGACGGCGCCGTGCTTGGACGAGGGGACCGAGAGGAACGAGAGGCCCTGCGCGTCCGCCCGGTGCTTCGCGTCGGCGCGCACGCGGACGTCGTACTGCTCGCCGGCCTCCGAGTACGTGGAGACCTTGAGCCCGCCGACGAAGAGCTGGAGCGCGCCGGCCACGTCGGCCACCTGGACGCCGAGATCCGCGGCGCGATCGCGATCGATGATCGCGCGGAGCTCGGGCTTGCCCACGACGAGGCTGTTGTCGACGTCCACCGCGCCGGGGACCTTCCGCAGCTCCTCGGTGATGCGCGTCGCGTACTCGGCCAGCCGGTCGAGATCCGGCCCCTGGAGCGCCACCTGGATCCGCCCCGTCGCCTGGCCGCCGGACGAGATCGCCTGCACCTCGCCGGCCGTGACGCGCAGCTCGGGCGGCAGCTTGGCGAGGATCTCGTCGCGCGCCTCCTGCATGATCTCGAGCTGCCCGAGCGCGCGCTGCTCCGGATCGACGAGCATCACGTAGATCTTGGCGACGTTCGAGGCCTGCTGCTCCCCCTCGCCGACCGTCATGAGCGTGCTCGTGACGCCCGGGAGCCGGCGCACGTCGTCGGCGATCCGCTCGGCGATGAGGCGGGTCGAGGTGAGGCTCGTCCCCTCCGGCGCGCGCAGGCTGATCTCGAACTGGGCCTGATCGTCCTCCGGGAGGAACCCGGCGGGCAGCGTCTTGGCGATGGGGCCGCACGAGCCGAGCGCGGCCACCGACGCGACGACGATCACCCAGCGCCGCTTCATCACCCACGCGAGCGCGGCCATGTAGGCGCGCTCGATCGGCCGGTAGAACACGTCGACGGCGCGCTCGAGGATCGAGGGCTTCGCGTGCGCGCCCGCCTGCCTGTGCCCCGAGAGCCACCGCGCGGCGAGCGACGGCGTGAGCGAGAAGCTCACGATGAGCGAGACGCCGATGGCGAAGGCCATCGTGAGGCCGAAGCTCTTGAGGAAGCGCCCCACCATGCCGGGCATGAACGCGACCGGGATGAAGACCGCCATGAGCGAGAGCGTGGTCGCGAGCACCGCGAGGCCGATCTCCTTGGTCGCCAGGACGGCGGCCGGGAACGGCTTCATGCCCTTCTCGTCGATGTAGCGGACGATGTTCTCGAGCACGACGATCGCGTCGTCGATCACGATGCCGACGGCGAGCGCGAGCGCGAGGAGCGTGAGGAAGTTGAGCGTGAAGCCGGCGACCCACATGACCGCGAACGTCCCGATGACCGAGATCGGGATGGCGAGCGCCGCGATCAGGGTGCTGCGGGCGTTGCCGAGGAAGAGGAGCACCACCGCCGCGGCGAGGAGGGCGCCGAGCACGAGGTGCTCCTTCACGGCGGCGATGCCGGTGCGGATCACCCGCGAGCCGTCGCGCACGACCTCGATCTTCGTCCCCTCGGGCAGCGAGCGCTGCACCTCGGCGAGGCGCGCCTTCACCGTGTCGACGACGGCGACGGTGTTCTGGCCCGACTGCTTGACGATCGACAGGAGGACGGCGCGCCTCCGGTCGAGCTGGGCCCACGTCTTCTCCTCGGCGCGGCCGTCCTCGACGCGGGCGACGTCCGCGAGGCGCACCGCGCGGCCGTCCTGCTGCCGGAGGACGATGCGGCCGAGGGCCTCGGGCGAGTCGACGCGCCCCATCACGCGGAGGGTGAGATCCTCGGGGCCGGTCTCGACGCTGCCGCCCGGGGTCATCAGGTTCTGCGCCGCGATCGCGCGCTGCACCTCGGCCGCGGTGATCCCCTGCGCCCTGAGGGCGATCGGGTCGAGCCAGACGTTGATCTGCCGGCTCTGCGCGCCGATCACGTTGACCTGACCGACGCCGGAGATGCCCTCGATCTGCCGGCGCACCTGCTTGTCGGCGATCTCGCTGAGCTCGCGGATCGGCCGGTCCGACTCCACGGAGACGAGCAGCACCGGGGCCGCGCCGAGGTCGATCCTGCTCACGATCGGCGGATCGATGCCCTTGGGCAGGCTGGGCAGGACGGCGCTGATCTTGTCGCGCACCTCCTGGGCGGCGACGTCGGCGTCCTTCTCCAGCGTGAAGCCGACGACCACCTGGCTCACGCCCTGGCTCGAGGTCGACCGGAGGTCCTCGATGCCGCTGATGGTGTTCACCGCGCCCTCGATCCGGTCGGAGATCTCGGTCTCGACCTCCTCGGGCGCCGCGCCGTCGAGGCGCGTCGTGACGACGACGTACGGGACGTCGATGTCGGGGAACTGGTCGAGGCCGAGCCGGGTGTAGCCGGCGGCGCCGAGGACCACGATGACCAGCATGAGGACCGACGCGAAGACGGGCCTCTTGACGCAAACGCGGGCGAGCCACTGCATGACGACCTCACTCCACGGCTTGGCCGTTCTCGAGCCCCTGAGCCGGCTTCATCACGATCGCGTCGCCCGCGCGGACGCCGCGGAGGACGGCGACGAGATCGCCCTTCTCCGCGCCGGTCTGCACGACGCGCTCCTCGATCCGGCGATCGACCACGGCGAAGAGGTGCGCGCGGCCCTCCTTCGCGACGATGGCGGACCGCGGCACCACCGGGCTCGGCGCCTCCCCGGTGGCGAGCGCGATCGACGCGAACATCCCCGGCCGCAGCGCGCCGTCCGGGTCCTCGACCTCGGCCTCGGCCACGAGGTCGCGTGTGGCCTCGCGGACCGAGGCGCCGATCCAGCGCACGGCGCCCGAGAACGAGCGCCCCGGGTACGCCGGCACGGTGAAGGTGAGCGGGCCGCCGGTCTTCACGGCGGCGAGGCTCGCCTCGGGCACGGTGAACTCGAGGCGCAGCGCGCCCTTCGAGACGAGCGCGACGACCCGGGAGTCGTGGCGGACGTACTCGCCGACGTCGACGAAGCGCTCGGTGACCATCGCGTCGAACGGCGCCCGGATCTGGCCGTCGCCGACGCTCTGCGCGGCGGCGCGCGCGCGGGCGGTGGCGGCCGCGACCGAGAGCGGGGCGCTCCGGCACTGGTCGGCGATCCTGTCGTGCTCGGCGCGGGAGATCGCGCCGCCCTCGAACAGCGCCCGGTAGCGGTCGCACTCGCGCCTCGCCGTCTCCTCCTGCGCGCGGGTCAGCGCGGCGTTGGCCTGCGCCTCGGCGGCGGTGAGCGCGGCGGCGCGCACGTCGAGGCGCGCGAGCAGATCGCCCTTCTTCACCGCGTCGCCGCGCTCGACGAAGGTCTCGAGCACGCGGCCCACCGCGTTGGCGGCGAGGTCGGTCTGCCGGTCGCCGCGCAGCGTGCCGGTGAGCGCGAGGCTGCGCGGCATCGGCGCCTCGCGCACCTCGGCGGTCTCGACGCGGACCGGCGGCGCGGTCGCCTGCGCCGCGCTCTCGGCGCTGGCCTTGGACGCGCAGCCCGCCGCCGAGGCGGCGAGCGCGGCGAGGAGGAGGAAGCTTTCGGCGCGGCGTTTCGTCGTGGCGTGGTTCAAGGATTCCTCGCGGCGGGGTCGGTCACGAGCGGCCTCGCGTCCGGGCGGAGCGCGACCTCACGGCCGGCGGCGCGCCGCCGGCCGTCCCGCCGTCGCCCAGCCCTCCGCCGCGCCCCTCGGGCGCGGCGCTCCGATCATCGCAACCGATGGTTGCGATGGGTATAACACGGCCGCGGCCGACCGCAACAACCAGTTGCGGTCATCGCAACAAACGGACGCGATGGCGCGCCGCGCCGCGAACGTGCCGAGAAATTGCGCTGGCGTGCGCCGCGCGGCGGAACTTGAATGACGGGTCGATGCAGCAGGCGACGACGGCGAAGCGGACGGCGAGGCGGGGCTCCGCGAAGAAGCGCGCGCTCGTGCGCGGCGAGCCGGTGGTGCGCGGCATCCTCGCGGCGACGCTGGAGGAGCTCGCGAGCGCGGGCTACCGCGCGCTCCGGATCGAGGACGTGGCGACGCGCGCGGGGGTGAACAAGACCACCGTCTACCGGCGCTGGCCGACGAAGGAGGACCTCGTGCGCGCCGCGCTCCTGTCGGTCACGGACGAGAAGATCGTCCCGCCGAACACGGGCTCGCTCCGCGGGGATCTCATCGCGCTCGGGCGGGCGATCGTCGAGATCCAGATGTCACCGGTGGCGCAGAGCCTCGTTCACGTGTTCCTCGCCGAGGGGCTCGACTCGGAGCTCATGGCCATCGCCCGCTCGCTGCGCGCGGTCCAGGAGAGCGGGCTGCGGGCGATCGTCGAGGGCGCCGTCGCGCGGGGCGAGCTCGCGCCGAGCGACGATCCGATGCTCCCGTTCGAGCTGCTCGCGGCCTACCTCAAGAACAAGATGATCGAGCATCGCGCGAGCGTCGACGAGGCGCAGCTCGCGCGCGTCGTCGACGTGATCCTCCTCGGGGTGCTGCGCCCGGGCCTGCCGGAGCAGGCCTGAGCGCGGCGCGGGGCGGCGCGCGGGGCCGGGTCAGACGGCGAGGGTCTTCCAGCGGCCCCGCGCGAAGGCGACGGCGAGCAGGGCGCTGCGGCAGATCCAGTCGGCGGTGCTGCCCATCCAGACGCCGACGAGCCCGTGGCCGAGGTTCACCGCGAACAGCCACGTGCCGCCGAGCCGGACGAGCAGCGAGCAGACGAGCGTCACGGCGAGCACGGTCCGGGTGTCGCCGGCGCCGCGGAGCCCCATCCCCATGACGGTGGCGAACGCCATGAACGGCTGCGCGACGGCGGCCATGCGGAGCGCGCGCTCGCCCACGGCGAGGAGCTCGGGGTCGCCGGAGAACGCGAGCAGGAGCGGGCGCGGGGCGAGCGCGAACAGGACGCCGAACGCGGAGAGGGCGAGGATGGCCATGAGGGCCGCGACGAGCCCGACCCGCGCGGCGTCGCGGGGGCTGCGCGCGCCGAGGCGCTGCGCCATGAGCGCGCCGGCGGCGATGCCGAACCCTTCGGCGGAGAGGAAGCAGACCGACTCGACGGCGATGAGCGCCTGGTTGGCGGCCATCGCGGTGGCGCCGAGCAGCCCGATGATGGCGACGAACCCCATGTAGCCGGCGTGGTAGACGGATCGCTCGGCGAACGCCGGCAGCGCGACGCGCAGGACGCGCGCGAGCGCCGGGGCGCTCGCCTGCGGCGCGGGCGCCGTGGCGGCGGCGGACGCCGCGGACCGGAGGGGCAGCGGGCTCGAGCGCGACAGCAGCGCCGCGGTCAGCAGCAGCGCCTCGGTGGCCATGGTGCACGCCACGCCCACGGCCGCGCCGCGCACGCCGAGCGCGGGCAGCCCGAGGTGGCCGAAGATCAGCACCGCGCTGACCGCCACGTTGACGAGGTTGCCGATCGTGGCCACGGCGAGCGGCGTCCTCGTGTCGCCGACGCCCTGCAGCGCGGCCGCCGCGACGGCCTCGACGAACGCGAGCGGGAGCGCCGGCAGCACGATCCCGAGGTACGCGGCCGCCTGCTCGACGACCGCCGCGCCGGCGTTCGGGAACAGCGCGCGGAGCAGCGGGCCGCAGGCGGCGAGCAGCGGCAGCGCGACCGCCGCCCCGAGCGCGAGCGCGAAGACCAGCGACGCGCGCGTCGCTTGTGCGGCGGCGGCGCGGTCGCCGGCGCCCACGCTGCGCGCGACCACGGCGAGCGTGCCAGCGGAGGTCGCGCTGAAGACCGAGACGATGGTCCACGTGAGCGTCCCGCAGATCTGCATCGAGGCGAGCGCGGTCGTGGAGTAGCGCCCGACCATGCCGCGGCCGACGAGGAAGACCAGCGTCAGCAGCAGCATGTGCGCGATCGCGGGCCAGGCGAGCTGCCACACCTGCCGCGCCAGCGCCGCGCCTGAATGTTCGCTCTTCACGAGAAGTCGGATCCTCCGGGCTCAGCCGCGCCTCGCCGCCCCGGTGGATATCACCTGCCGCGGCACGCTCCACCCCGCGAGGAAGCGAGGCCGGCGCGCCGCGCCGGGCGGCCTGAGCGGCGCGCGGCGAGCCGGGAGCCGTGCCCGGCGACCCGAGCGGCGCGCGGCGATCGGGGCGGTCTCGTGCGGCCGCTCCGCGGCGGCCTCGGCCGCGCGCGGCGCCCGGCGCGCGCGCCAGAGGTCATTTTGTTGCAAATGCAATTTTGTTACATTATTTGAGACGGCGCTAGACCGAGAGAGGACCTCCACGTGACGCGAAAGCTCCCTGTTACCGTGCTGTCCGGCTTCCTTGGCGCCGGCAAGACCACGCTGCTCAACCACGTCCTCGCGAACCGCGACGCGCTGCGCGTCGCCGTGATCGTCAACGACATGAGCGAGGTCAACGTCGACGCCGCGCTCGTGCGGGGCGGGGGCGCGGCGCTCTCCCGCGTCGAGGAGAAGCTCGTCGAGATGTCGAACGGCTGCATCTGCTGCACGCTCCGGGAGGATCTCCTGGTCGAGGTGGCCCGCCTGGCGGCGGAGGGGCGCTTCGACTACCTGCTGATCGAGTCGACGGGCATCTCCGAGCCGCTGCCGGTCGCCGAGACGTTCACCTTCGCCGATCCTGCGACGGGCGAGAGCCTCTCCGAGGTCGCCCGGCTCGACACGCTCGTCACCGTCGTCGACGCGCAGCGGTTCCTCGCGGACTGGACGAGCGCCGACGACCTGCGCGCGCGCGAGGCCGCGCTCGACGGCGACGACGAGCGCACGGTCGCGGATCTGCTCGTCGAGCAGGTCGAGTTCGCGAACGTGCTCGTGCTCAACAAGACGGATCTCGTGAGCGATGACGAGGTCGAGCGGCTCACGGCGATGCTCCTGCACCTGAACCCCGGCGCCCGCATCCTCAAGGCTTGCCGCGGTCGGGTCGATCCTCGCGAGATCCTCGGCACGGGGCGCTTCGATTTCGAGGAGGCGGCGCGCTCGCCCGGCTGGATGCGGGAGCTGCGCGGAGAGCACGTGCCCGAGACCGAGGAGTACGGGATCGAGAGCTTCGTCTACCGCGCAGCGCGCCCGATGCACCCGGAGCGGCTCTGGGCCTTCATCCACGGCGAGACCGCCTGGGATGGAGTGCTCCGCTCGAAGGGGTTCTTCTGGCTCGCGACCCGCATGGACGCCACGGGGGCCTGGTCGCAGGCGGGGGGCGCCGCCTCGTTCGAGGCGGCGGGCCGCTGGGCTGCGTCGTTGCCAGAGGAGCAGCGGCCGGACGACGACGAGATGAGCGCCGCGTGGCACCCGGTCTGGGGCGACCGGCGGCAGGAGATCGTCTTTATCGGCGTCGACATGGATCGAGCGGAGCTCACGCGCGGCCTCGACGCCTGCTTGCTGACGGCGGAGGAGATGGCCGCGGGGCCCTCCGGCTGGAGCCGGCTCGAGGATCCGTTCCCCGCGTGGCAGGGAGAGGGCGCTCCGGAGGGCGAGAGCGAGGCAGAACCGGCGCCGCTCCTGCTGCCCTGAGGCGATCCATACCTGTCGAGCTCGCGGCGCCCGAGGCGAGCGTGGGCGCTGCGGATAGGCCTCGATCCCGAACTGAGCACAATCGGGCCGTTCACGGAATCGAGTAAGGGATTGTCCTGGCCTCGTGCAGAAGCCACGGACTCTTCCATATCCAAGCCAATCGATCGGCCTCCGCGCGCGGCGCGCCGGCGATCACGTTCAAGCTCGGCGGGCATTCTTCGGTCGAGGGGGAAAGAAGTCGCACCCCGGAGGCGCCTGCGCACCAAACGATATTTGCTCTGCGCTTCAGGCCTTGACTTGGGGCTGTCCGGCGCGAAATCTCATCCGGCCGCTCGTGGAGCGGCGAGCAAGAAGCCTGCGTTTGCGCCGGCAAACAACGCCGTTCACCGAAAGGAAACAGGAGGTCCCCGATGCGCTACGAAAAGCCTGAGTTCGTCGAGATCAAGATGGACGCGGAGATCGGCTCGTACCAGAGCGACTTCGACCCTGTTCCGATCAATTTCGCGCGCCCGGCGCCGGCGGAGCGAGAGGGCGCCGCGGTCGAGGCGGACTAAGAGCCTCCGAGCGAGCACCGGAATGCGCCTCTGCGTCCTGGGTTCGTCCGCCGGCGGCGGCCTCCCGCAATGGAACTGCGCCTGCCCGAACTGCGTCGAGGCGCGCCGCGGCTCGGCGCGCATCCGCCCTCGCACCCAGGACGCGCTCGCGCTCGGGGTGAGCGAGGGCAGCTGGTTCCTCGTCAATGCCTCCCCCGACGTCCACCGGCAGATCGAGGCCTTTTCACCGCTGCAGCCGCGGGCCGGCAGGGCCTCGCCCATCGCGGGGGTCATCCTCACGAACGGCGATCTCGACCATACGCTGGGGCTCTTCTCCCTGCGCGAGAACACGCCGCTCGTGATTTACGCCACCGAGGCCGTCTACCGCGGCCTCACCGAGGGCAACACCATCTTCCGCACGCTCCAGCGCTTCCCCGGGCAGACCACGTGGCGCCGCCTCGAGCTCGAGAAACCCGCGGAGCTCACCGGGCCGGACGGCGCGAAGACCGGGGTGACGGTGGTCCCGGTCGCGCTGCCGGGCAAGGTGCCGAAGCACCTCGAGGGCCTCGCCCCGCCGTCTCCGGAGGACAACATCGGCCTCTGGGTCCGCGACGCGGCGAGCGGCCGCCTCGCCGCCATCGCGACGGCCGTCGGGGCCGCCGGCGACTACGTGCCGCGCCTCGACGGCGCGGACGTCTGCTTCTTCGACGGCACCTTCTGGTCGAGCGACGAGCTCGTCCGCCTCGGGCTCGGCAAGGCCCGCGCGGAGGACATGGCGCACCTGCCCATCGGCGGCGACGGCGGGAGCCTGAGGCTGCTCGCGGGCGTCGCCGCGCGGCGGAAGATCTACACGCACATCAACAACACCAACCCGATCCTCGTCGAGGGCTCGCCCGAGCGGCGCGCCGTGGAGGAGGCGGGCTGGGAGGTGGCCGCGGACGGCCTTGTGATCGACCTATGACCGACGAGCCGCTCTCCCGGGAGGCGTTCGTCGCGCGGCTGCGCGACGAGGGCGCCCGGCGCTATCACGACAACCACGGGTTCCACCAGCGAATGCACCGCGGCGAGCTCTCGCGCCGCGAGATCCAGGGCTGGGTGCTCAACCGTTACTATTACCAGACGCGCATCCCCATCAAGGACGCGCTCATCCTCTCGAAGAGCGAGGATCCGGCGTTCCGGCGGCTCTGGATCCACCGCATCGTCGATCACGACGGCGCGCGCGAGGGCGAGGGCGGCCTCGCGCTGTGGCTGCGGCTCGCGGGCGGCGTGGGGCTCGACCGCGACGAGGTCGCGGGCCTGACCAGGGTGCTGCCCGCGGTGCGCTTCGCCTGCGACGCGTACGTGACGCTGGTGCGCGAGCGCAGCCTGCTCGAGGCGGTGGCCTCGTCGCTCACCGAGTTCTTCGCGCCGGATCTCATGTCCCGGCGCATCGTCGCCTGGGAGCAGCACTATCCCTGGGTCGACCAGGCCACGCTCGATTACTTCCGCGGGCGGGTGACGCGCGCCAGGGCCGACTCCACCGAGGCGATCGATCACGTGACGGCGCGCGCGACGACGCGCGCCGCCCAGGAGGCGTGCATCGCCGCGCTCATCACGAAGTGCGACATCCTCTGGTCGATGCTCGACGCCATCGCGGCGGCCTACGGGCCCGAGGCGTGACGCGGAGATGCCCCTCGCGCCCGGCGATCGGCCCCTCCTCGCGAGCAAGGCGCGGCTCGTGCGCGATCGCGCCTCGGGCCGCGAGATCCTGCTCTATCCGGAGCGCGGCCTCGCGCTGAACCCGGTGGCCGCGGCGGTCGCCGCGCGCCTCGACGGCGCGCGCACGGTGGCCGAGATCGCCGCCGAGATCGCGGCTTCCTTCGCCTCCACGCCGCCGGACGCGGTGGAGCGCGACGTGATCGCCTTCCTGGAGGAGCTCGCCGCGCGCGGCCTGCTCGAGGACCGACGCGCGGCCGTGGCCGGCGGGGACGCCGCCGCGCGCGGCGCGCCGGCCACGCAAGGCCCCGCGCCCGCCCTCGAGGGCGGCGCCGCGGCGGACGCCGCGTCGCACCGCCCCTACACGCTGATCGCGGAGCTCACCTACCGCTGTCCGCTGCGCTGCCCGTACTGCTCGAACCCGATGGAGCTCGAGGGCGCCGCCGGGGAGCTCTCGACGGAGACCTGGTGCCGCGTCTTCGCCGAGGCCGCCGCGCTCGGGGTGATGCAGCTCCACCTCACGGGCGGCGAGCCGCTCGCCCGGCGCGACCTCGAGGCGCTCGTCCGCGCGGCGCGCGGCGCCGGGCTGTACACGAACCTCATCACCTCCGGGGTCCCGCTCGCGCGCGAGCGCCTCGCGGCGCTGCGGGCGGCGGGGCTCGACAACGTGCAGCTCAGCGTCCAGGACGCCGACCCCGAGCGCGCCGACCGGATCGCCGGCTACGCGGCGTTCGACCACAAGCTCGCGGTGGCCGCGTGGGTCAAGGCCGAGGGCCTGCCGCTCACGGTGAACGTGGTGCTGCACCGGGAGAACATCGACCATGTCCCGGCGATCGTCGCGCTCGCCGAGCGGCTCGGGGCCGACCGGCTCGAGCTCGCCAACACGCAGTACCTCGGCTGGGCGCTCGCGAACCGCGACGCGCTCCTGCCCACGAGGGATCAGCTCGAGCGCGCGTTCGCCGTCGCCTCGGCGGCGCGCGAGCGGCTGCTCGGCCGGATGGAGATGGTCTTCGTCACGCCGGACTACTACGCCGCCTTGCCGCGGGCCTGCATGGACGGCTGGGCGCGCCGCTACCTGCACATCGCGCCGGACGGCCTGGTGCTGCCGTGCCACGCGGCGCACACGATCCCGGGGCTGCGCTTCGAGAGCGTGCGCGATCGGCCGCTCGCCTGGATCTGGCGCGAGGCGCCGAGCATGAACCGCTTCCGCGGCGACGCGTGGATGGCGGAGCCCTGCCGGGGCTGCGACCGCCGCGAGGCCGATTTCGGGGGCTGCCGCTGCCAGGCCTACCACCTCACCGGCGACGCCGCCGCGACCGACCCGGCCTGCTCTCTTTCGCCGGCGCACGGGATCGTCGAGGAGGCCCGGCTCCGCGCCGCCGCGGCGCGGGCGGCTCAGCCTCGCTATCTCCACCGCGGCGCGCCCCGTTGAGCTCCCCCGCGACCAGGCCCTACGCCGTGCTCGGCGTGGTCGCCGTCGGCACCTGGATGTCCGCGCTCGGCAGCAGCCTCATCAACGTCGCGGTGCCGCTCGTCCGCCGGGATCTCGGGGTCGACATCGGCGCCGCGAGCTGGGTGCTCGCCGCCTACTCGCTCTCGGTGAGCGCGCTGCTCCTGCCGTTCGGCCGCCTCGGCGATCGTCACGGCAAGGGGCGCGTGTACGCCGCGGGGTTCGGCGTCTTCGGCGTGGGCTCGGCGCTCTCCGCGCTCGCGCCCACGCTCGCGTCGCTCGTCGCGGCGCGCGCCCTCCAGGGCGCCGGCGCGGCCATGCTGATGGCGAACGGCCCGGCGCTCACCACCGCCGCGTTCCCGCCCGCGCAGCGCGGCCGCGCGCTCGGCTTGCAAGCGACGGCGACGTACCTCGGCCTGTCGCTGGGGCCGTCGATCGGCGGCTGGCTCGCGCAGCGCGCCGGCTGGCACGCCGCCTTCTGGATCAACCTGCCCATCGCCGTTCTGGGAGGGCTCCTCGCCCGGTCGCTCGTCTGGGGTGGATCGGCCGGCGCGACGCCGGGCATCGCCCGCGGCGCCGACCCGGCCGCGCCGGCGGCAGCCACGGATCCGGCGTCGGCTCCGCCTGCGCGGGGCGCGCCGCCCGCCGCGCGGGGGCGGCCCTTTCCGTGGGCGAGCGCGCTCCTCTTCGGCCCGGCGATCACCGCGCTCCTCGTCGCCGTCACGCGCGGCCAGCGCTGGGGCTTTCAGAGCCCCAGGGTCATCGGCCTCCTCGCCCTCGGCGCGGTCCTCGCCGCGGCGTTCGTACGGGCGGAGCGGCGGAGCCCTGCGCCGCTGATCTCGAGCGCGCTGCTCCTGCAGCCGGCGCTCGGCCGCGGGCTCGTCGCCGCGTTTCTCCAGTACGCGGCGGTGTACATGATGCTGTTCTTGCTGCCGTTCTATCTGCAGGGTCGGCTCGCGATGAGCGCGGCGGACGCGGGCCTCGTGATGACGGTGCAGCCTGCGGTGATGGCGGTGCTCACCGCGACGAGCGGCTGGCTCTCGGACCGCATCGGCACGCGCGCGCCGGCCGTCGCGGGCATGGCGGCGCTGGCGCTCGGCCTCGCGAGCCTGGCCATGCTCGGCCCCCGGCCCGAGCGCGCGAGCCTGCTCGCCGCGCTCGCGCTGGTGGGGGTCGGCTCCGGATTGTTCACCTCGCCGAACAACAGCCGCATCATGGGCGCGGCGCCGCGCGATCAACAGGGCACCGCCGCGGGCCTGCTCGCCGAGGCGCGCAACGTGGGGATGCTCTGCGGCGTGGCGGTCTCCGGGGCGATGTTCGCGGCGCTCGGCGGCGGGCAGCCGAGCGAGGCGGGGAGCGGCGCGCTCGGCGCGGCGTTCCAGGGGACGATGCTCGCCGCGTCGGCCCTCGCGGCCCTGGGGGCGGGTGTGAGCGCGGCGCGAACGACCCCGGGGAGCGCGCGCCCGGGCGCGGGCAGCGGGCGCGGCTCGGCCGTGGTTCGAGGCGAGGCAGGCGGCCCCGTCCCCGGATAAAGGCACATTCCGATGCTTCTCCCGGCCGACTTCGAGGAGCGCCTCTCGGCCGCCGCAGACCAGCGCAGGGCCGACGCGGCGCTCCAGCCGTCGAATGCGCGACGCCGGTCTTTGCGCTGATTGCCCACCACAGATGACGTCCCTCGCCTGGCGCAGCTCTCTCGCGAGCGAGCGATCAAACCCTATGGGCGAGGTGGCCACAAAAGTTCGAGCTCACCGAATCCCTCCGCCGACCGCGCCTCGCCTTCAAGGCCCTGAGATCGAAGGCTTTCTCTTTGATCCAGCGGGGAAGATAGCTATACTTCCTCTCACACAACCTTCATCGTGACCCCATGAAAATTCAATTCTCAAGCTTCGCCGCGGCAGCGATCGTCGCCATCCTGTCACCTCTTTCAGGCTGCTCCGATGCGCCGGAGGATCCTGACGACACAAGCACCAGCAGCTCGGCAGCCGGAAGCACGACGGCAGCCTCGAGCGGGTCCGGGACCGGCGGCTCGGACTCGAGCGGGCAGGGCTCGGGGAGCGTTACCAGCAGCGCGAGCACTGGAGGCACCGGCGGTGGCGACCCAGGGGTCGCACCGACGTTCGAGACGATGAAGTTCGTGATTCAAAACGCTTCTTGCTTCGGGGCGGGTTGCCACAACGACGAGATGAACCCCCTGAACTTGAAGGTCGACGCAGAACTGCGCACGAGGCTGACCACGCACGTGTCCAAGAACTGCGGTAATATCCCGGTCGTCAATCCCGGCAAGCCGGAAGAGAGCGCTCTCATCAAGATCCTCGAGGGGCCGTGCGGCGAGACTCAGCGGATGCCCCTCGGGTGCGTCAACGATGGGGACGCCAATTGCGTACCGCCCAACTACATCGAAGCGCTCTCGCAGTGGATCGCCGACGGCGCGCTGGAGTAGCAGGGCCTGGCGCGTAGCCGCCGACGGGTTGCGGCGCCCCACGGGCGCAGGTTCGCCGTGCGGCTTGGATGACCTACTCCTTTACAAGCGCGGCTGCCGGGTATGCGGCGTGCTCGGGTCCGGGCGTGTCCACGGTGTTCGTCTCGAAATTCCAGCTGCCACCCGGCGGAATCTGGACTGTGCCGCTGCCGATCGCCACGCCGAGCGGACGCCCGACGCGATTCACGGAGAAGACCGTGGCGGACGGCTCGCTCACCGCCACGTCGAGCCCGTTGAAGAACGTGCCCGTGTACGCCGTCCCGGCGCCGCGAGTCACGGCCTCCACTTGGCTGATGGTGAGGCCGTCGATCGGAACGACGTCGAGGGCAAAGTAGGGGCACCGGTAGACGACGTATCCTACGTCTTCGATCGCGATGTCCGCGGGCAGGTCCGTCACCGCGGCCATGGTCACGTCGCCTGGACCGACGCACGCGGCGATGGCGCCCGAGCCATCCGTGAGCCGGTAGAAATGCTGGGTGAGCAACCCGTTGATCCCGACCGCCAGGGACCGCTGGGTCCTGTCGTAGAGCTCGACGGAGACGGCGGCGCTGCAGGCCGGGGTATCCCCGTCGTTCCTCAAGGCGGCGTAGAGCTCGGTGTTGGTGGGTCCCTTGCGAAGCGTCAGCGCGATCACGTTGAGCACGCCGTTTCCGCCGGGGAGCGCCATGACGGTGAGGTCTTCCGGGACGATGAGCGCGTCGTCGCCGAGGTCCCCGCCCACCCCGGCACCGTCGCTCGCTCCGCTCGAGCAGGCCAGGGGGAGGAGCACAGCAGCAGGGATGAGGAGACGCTTCGCCAACATGAACATGAGAAGGGCTCCTCAGCCTATCGCCGTCCGCCATCGTCGTCCAGCGCGGGGCCGCGAAGTGAGGGACATCATGAAGAGCGGCATTCTCGCCGCGCCCGCGGCGACCGGCGACGCACAAACGCAAAGACCTCTTCGGTAAGAAGAGGTCTTTGCACTCGAGCTCGTCCGGGTGTTCAGGGCGTCGCCCCGAGGGCGCTCAGGCCTTGAGCTCTGTGAACCCGCCCGGATTGTGGATCGAGGCGTCGCGCGCGCCCTTGCCGCCGATGAACTCTTCCGTCTTGTCGGAATAGCCGAAGTGGGTCACCTCCGCGGAGCCGCCCTTCGCAGGGAAGCCGTCCGCCCCCGCCTTCACGCCCAGGGCGTTCATGATGTTGCAGAAGTACTTGTTGATCGGCGCGTTAGCGATCTTCGGATCGGTCCCGGTGCCTTGATTGACGCCGTTGACCTGGCCGGTGCCATTGGCGCACTGCGACATGCTGTTGCCGGCCGTCGGGGTCGACGCGGGGTCGACGTTGATGATCTGACCGGTCTTGAAGTAACCGCCGGCGCTGCCAGCTTGGATGATCGGAGCGTTGTTGAGGTTGTGCGCGTTGCCGTCCGACATCTCGTTGAACCAGATGGCGGCGACGCTGTCGAGGACCGTCCCGCTCCCCGAGGGGATGCTGTCGAGCATCTTGACGAGGTTCGCGAACTTCTGCGCGTAGTAGGCGTCGACCTTCAGGAGCATCTCGATCGCGTTGGGCAGGCAGCTGCCTGACATGCCCGCGTTGTCGAGGCGGTGCGAGAGGGAGTGCGACTCCATGGTGATGCCGAGCCCCTTGAAATTGTAATTTCCCGGATACTTCATGAAAATTACGGGGTTGGCGTTGCAGGCGGCCGCGAGCGCCGCGATGGCCGAATAGATGTCCGCGCCGTCCAGATCGCCGGCGACCTTGGTCGTGAGGACGTCGGTGCCGAAGCCGCCCGACGCCGCCTTGGAGGCGTTCGCCGACGTAGCGCCGAGCATCTCGCCGAGCTCCGCGTTGCACTGCGCGGAGACCATCACGTTTCCTGTCGAGTTGACCAGCTCCTTCCAGGCCGCGAGCTTCTGCTTGTCGGCGCTGCTCATGTCGAACCGCTCGAGCGTCTGCAGATCGTCCCTCACGAGGTCGAGGACGCTCTTGCCGCGGATCGCCGCGTAGCTGTCCGGAGACATCGGCTCCCCCGACTGGAAGAGGCCCGTGAGGCTGCTGAAGGCCTGCGACGCGTTGAGGCCGCTGAACAGGGTCTCGGACGACTTGTAGGAGATCGCCGACTGAGCGCCGTCATTCTGACCGGCCGTGTTCAAGAGCAACGGCGTGCCTTGCGGGCTGAGCTGCTGGGCGATGACGTGATCCAGCGAAGGACCGACGGCCTTCGCGTTGAACTTCGTCGCCTGGTTGAAGCTGAACGGGTCGTTGCTGTTAGGCGTGACCGGCTGGCAGGTGAAGAACGACCCCACGATCTGCGTGTGGGAGTCGTTCCCCTGTCCACGCGTCATGTTGGCGGTCCACTCGTTCATCGAGCGGATGCCGCGCGGCATGAGGAGCTTCTTCGCGTAGGGAGCGAGGGCCGCGAGGCTCGTCGGCTCGAGGTCGGCAGCCGTGAGCTCGCCCTCCGTCTTCGTGGGGAACCACTTGTTCGTGATGACCCCGTAGTGCGTGAACATCACGATGAGCGCCTTCCCGGGCGCAGGGGTGTCGCCCCTCGCGGTGCGTTCCCACACAGAGCTGAGGAAGGGCGCAGCCAAGGCTGCTCCGCCCATGCCACGGAGGAAGATTCTGCGGTTCAGTTTCGTGCTCATGGTCAACATTCCTCAGCTTTCACTGCGTTTCACGGATTCGCACGCGGAACGAATCCGCTTGAGTGAGATCGGCCATCAGATCGAGGACGCTGTATCCGCTCTCAGACAACTTGGTCTCGAGATTATCGACGACGCACTTGTCCTTCCCGTTCGGGAGCCGCCCGAAGGCATAGGAGACCCACGCCTGGGCGTAAAGCTGCTTGGCCTTCTGAATCTGAGCGATCTCCTGCATGAGCTCGAACGGAGACGTGATCTCCTTCACGTTGCCGTCCCCGAAGTCGATGGTGTTCGTCGTCACGCTCGCGTCGATCACACCGCCGCGAGGATCCATCGTCTGCATCTTCCCGATGCCGTCGAAGCCCTCCATCACGAAGCCCGGCGGGTTGACGACCGCGTGGCAGCCCTTGCAGCTCTCGGGCTTCGTCAGAGCCTCGACGTACGCGCGTTGCGTGTCGAACTGGCCGTCGACGGTCAGCATGGTGGCGCCGGGGAGGGGCGGACCCGGGTTGACGCCGAGCAGGTACGTCGCGATGAACGCGCCTCGCAGGATCGGGCTCGTGGAGTCGTAGCTCGAGTAGGAGCTCAAGAACCCGACGCGGGTCAGGAAGCCCGGCCGCTCGTTGGCGTCCAGCTCCACCTTGGTCAGCTCGGTGCCGTACATCGCCGGATCGAGCCCGTAGATCTCCGCGTTGTCTTTGTTGACGAACGCGACATTGCTGAGGAGGACGTCCTTGAACGAGCCGCCCGAGAACGCCACCTCTTCGAAGAAGGCGTCGAGCTCGGCCTCCCAGCTGGGCTTGGCGGCTGGATCGTACAGCGGGTACGTCTCGGTGTCGTGATCCCCCTTCCACCAGTGGGCGAGATCGTTGTCCATCTGCGCCCAGTTCCGGTGGAACGCCGACACGAGCGGCCCGGTCTTCTCGCGCACGGCGATCATTCGCTGCGCCTGGGCCAGGATCTGCTCTTTGGTCTTGAGCTCGTCGTTGTCGGCCGCCGCGTTCAGCGCGTCATCCGGAGCGGAGCCCCAGAGCAAGTACGAGAGCCTCGTCGCCACTTCGTAGCTGGAGAGCTGGATGCCCTCGCCCGACGAAGCCGGAGTGGTCGTCAGCTCGGGGAGCATGAGGAACGAGGGCGACACGAGGAAGGCGAACAACGTCGTCTCGGCGACCTCGTCGGGCGTTCCCGGCGGCGTCGTCTGGCCCAGCTTCTCGAACCGCGCCACCTCCTCGGCGGTCAGCGGGCGACGGAACGCCTTGCGGCCGAAGGTCTGGATGGTCTGCGTCAAGCAACCGCTCGCCGCAGGATCGCAGCTGATGAACTTGGACTTGTTCGGCCCAGCCATCACGTCTTTGGCGATCGCCGCGGCGACATCCTGATAGATGCGCCACGCGTCAGGGGTCATCGCGCCGTCGAAGTCGCCGACGAGCAGCTCGGACGGCCGCTTCCCCTCGGCGCCCACGCGGGTGACGCCGAGGAGGTCCCGCACCGTGTTGTCGTACTGCCGGTTCAGCAGGCGGGGGAGCTGGCTCGTCGCCGGGAGGCCGGGGATGCAGACATCCGGGGGCCCATTGTCGATGCCGCCCCCGGTGCCGGTCGAACCGCTGCCGCCGGTGGAGTTGTCGTCGTCGCCACCATTATCCGCAATGTTCCCTGTGCAGGAAGCGAGGAAGGCTGTTGAGGTCAAAAAAATTGTCGTACCGATGTACGATAGTTGACGCAACGTTCGCATAGCCCAATATTCCCCTGTCGCGCCGAAGTGATCACCGGAGCGGATCAGAAGGCGTGGATGAGCCCGAAGCTCTCCGGTGACGAGATCACCGGCGTCTCGCCGAGCGTTTTCCTTTGGAGGCGGGATAGTGAAGCGCTGGCATACGAAGGTCGCGCAGACGCCGCTTCGCTCTAGCTGCTGCCCGTTTCGATCGGAGGGCCGTGCCTTCGCCGAGCGAGGCGGAGACGTGCACGAGGCGTTCGGCGCTCCACCACGATCACAAGGTAGAATCGGGGTTTAGGATGCCTCGCCCCGTCCGCTCGCCAGCACGGACGGCTGCTCTCCGAGACATCCTGCGATCTACCCGCGCAGCTGGGCATGCGGTCAGAGCAGCGACTGTCCACTGCCGGGCTTCGATTCGTTCGTGGACGACGCGTCGCACGATCGTGGACGACGCGTTGCACGGCCGCGGATAACGCGCTGCACGACCTGAGGGGCCATACGGAGCCATGTCTCCATACGGCCGCGGTTGGCCGTCAGCTGCGTCCACTGCGCCGACGGCTGCGGCGGCTGCCGGTCCTGGACCCGCCTCGCCACCTCCGCGATGATCCTCGCGAGGAGGGGGACCCAGGCGGGTGAACGTTAACACGCGACTGTGGCCCCATGAGTCTGGCGATTGGCATTCACGGCTGCCGCCGGCGCGCAGGCCATCTCGCTCCACGAAGGCGCCCGCGGCGAAGGCGCCCGCGGCGGGGCGCCGGAGCAGCTCCTCCACGAGCGCCCGCGCGCGCTCACGCCTCCCCGCCGGGAGCGACCTGGACGCCCCGCGGCCTGAGCCCAGGGCGTGGTAGGCGGCATGGTCGATCCCGGGACAGGCCCAGAGCCCCTCCTTATCGAGGTAACGGGCCACGCCCAGGGTTCGCCAGGTGGGCTCGCCGGGCGGCCGCACGAGCACGAACGCCGTCTCCCCGGGGCGGCGCTCCTGGGCCGGCAGCGGCGAGCGAACGCGATCGGGCGCGACCAGCGCCCCGGGCGCCTCCAGCCCCCGCCAGCGCGGCGTCGCCGCCGGCCCAGCCGAGCAGCTCGGCGAGCGCCGTGGCCTGGGTGATGTGGAGGTAGTCGCCGGTGACGAGCCGGACGCGCGCGCCGCGCGCGAGGGCCGCGAACACGTGGCTCTCCAGGACGTCGAGGCCGCTCTCCTGGACGAAGGCCGAGAGGATGGCCACGTCGGTCGCGCGCGCGAAGACCGGCGCGAGGTGGCGCAAGAAGGGGTCCTCGGCGCCGCCGGTCGCGAGCGGCGGGGGTCTGCCGGCGAGGTAGTTCCCGCGCCCCGGGATGACGTGGCGCACGCCGCCGCGCGGGTCGTCCACGTCGCCGCGGAAGCGCGGGATCACGTGGACGTGCAGGTGCATCACGGTCTGGCCTGCGGCCTCGCCGGCGTTGATCCCGACGTTGTAGCCGTCCGGGTGGAGCTCGGCGTCGAGGAGTCGCTTGACCGTGTCGACCAGCTCGAAGATCGCGGCGCGCTCGTCGGCGGTGGCGTCGAACCAGGTCGGGACGAGGCGGCGCGGGACGACGAGCGTGTGGCCGGGGCTGACCGGGAAGCGGTCGCGCAGCGCGAACGCGAGCGCATTGCTCGCCACCCAGGCGGACTCGGGGGTCTCGAGGAAGGGGGAGGTCACCGGCAGGCGGATGGTACGCCGGAGCGGGCGCGAGGTGGCCTTGGGTTGGTGATCCCAGCCCCGCTGCGTACGCCCGCTTGAGTTTCCCGTGCACCACCTGCTTCATTACCAAGCGCTTCAAGGCGGCTCCTCGGCTCCGACGGTGCAGCAGCTCGCCGGCCGCCTGCACGTCTCGGCTTCGCGACGGCGCTGACAGCAACCCTGGACCTGTGTAGCTTCGTCCATCGTGCCCCCGCTCTCGACAAGCGCCGACTCCCGCGTGCACCTTGTCCGGTCAGGAGAAATCGAGCGATGAGCTCCGCAGCGCCCTGGATAACCTCCGAGACGACGCCCGCGCCGGCCGAGGCGACCACCGATCGCCCCGACGCGAACCGCATCGCCCTGCGCGCGTTGCGGTCGCTCCTCGACGCCGCAGCACCGATGGATCTCACCGTCGAGGGGGCGCCCGTTCACGTTGAGGTCGAGCGCCTCCCCTCTGCGCCGTGGCCGGCGCGAGGGCTGGAGGGGCTCGACCAGTCCGCGGACGGGCCCTTGCCACGCGCTGTGCGCCTGCGGTGCACCTGGCCTGGCGGCAGCACCGAGCTGCTCTTCAGCGTGGCCTGGTGGCAGACGAAAGGCGCTTACCGGCACCTCGTGGGCATCAAGATCAACGTCGTGTCGACGAGCCGCGAGATCCTGTGGACCACGGTGGCGCTCCGGCTGCGCGATCGGCTGAATGGCGAGGTCGTGCCAGTTCCGGCCTTGTTCTCGGCGTGGCGCCGAAAGGACGAGGACCACGAGGAGAAGTTCCGCCAGAGGAGCATGCCTTTGAAACTCGCTGTCGAGCGCGCCGGATTGCCCCTCGCATCGCCCTGGAACATGGAAGCCTTCTCCATCCGCTTGCCTGACGGCGAGGTCCTCCCCTCGCCCGAGGAGGGCTTTCGACGCCTCGCGCACCTCGCCCTGCTCAAGCTGCCCTTCTTCCTTCGCGACGGCGAGGAAGGCATCGAAGGCAAACCCCTGTTCGACCTGGCCGCGCTTACCGCCACGAACGGCGAGCGCCAGGGCGGGCCCGCCGCAGCCACGGCCGTCCCGGAGGTGGTCGAGCCCGCCCTCAGGCCCTCCGACGACGCCCGGCGCGACGGAGTCTGGTCGATGCCGGGAGGGGTTCGACACTACAAGCAGACGCTCGACACGCTCCTCTCGGAGCTGCGCGACCGCCGGCTGCCTGAGGCGGATTTCTTCGCGCTGCTGCACGATCGGTACGAAGTCACAGGCGAGACGGCGCGGCAAGGCTACACCAATCTGCTCCTCCACCTCGGCCTCGTAAAACTCTCCGAGGACCGCCTCGAGCTCACGCCCGAAGGGGAGTCGTATCTGGAGAACCCACAGCCACGTGCGCTCTTCGAGCGTCTTCACGCCACGTACACCGGATTCCTGGAGGTGCTGGTCATCGCGAAGGCCCTGGGCCGGATGGACACGACCAGCGCGAGGAACCTCTTGACGGCGCTCCTGGCCAAGGCCTGGAGAACGAGCAACCAGGTATCCTTCCGCCGGAACTGGCTCCTGTCGCTCGCGGCCACGGAGCGTCAGGGGGACGGCGACGCGCTGACGGATCTCGGCCGCCAGCTCCTCGCCGATCACGCGGCAGAGGAAGCCCGCATCCGGAGTCGGCTGGACGAGCTGCTCGCCGATCGCAGCATCCTCGGCGACAGCGTCGTGACCGGAGGCGACGTGGACGAAGACCTGGTGACCACGCCAGGGACGACCACGCCCACCCCGCCCGAGCCGCATGCAAGCACGGCGCCCTCGGCCTGGTTCGATGAAACCCTCGACCTGACGGCCGAGCTCGCGCGCCCCTTCGTCTCCGAGCTCGAGCTTCCGGCCGGCCTGCTCGCCCAGGCCTGCGCCGCCCTCTCGGCCGGCAAGCACCTGCTCTTCGTCGGCCCACCCGGCACGGGCAAGACCCAGCTCGCCCAGGCGCTCGCCAAAGCCGCCGCGAGCGACGGCTATTGCACGGGCGCCTTCGTGGCCACGGCGTCGGCCGACTGGACCACGTTCGACACGATCGGCGGCTATGCGCTGCAGCAGAACAACACATTGGCCTTCCGTCCCGGGGTATTCCTCCGCGCCGTCGAGCGGTATCAGTGGCTCGTGATCGACGAGCTGAACCGGGCCGACGTCGACCGCGCGTTCGGCGAGCTGATGACGGTCCTGTCGGGGCACCCCATCGACACCGCCCTCCTTCGCGAGGACGGCAGGACCATATCGATCGGTCCAAACGAGTCCCATACCTACCGCGTGTCGCCGACGTTCCGAGTGATCGCCACCATGAACACCTGGGACAAGACCTCGCTCTTCCGCCTGTCGTACGCGGTGCAGCGGCGCTTCGCGATGATCCACGTCGATGCCCCCGACGAGGCGACCTATGCGCGCCTGCTCGAGGCGCACGCGCGCCGCGAGGGCGTCGCGCCGCCGCTGCCCGATGGCGCCATCGGGCAGCTGACGCGGCTGTTCAGCGCATCGGGCCTGCTCGCCCACCGCGCGATCGGCCCCGCCGTGGCGCTCGACATGGTGCACTACATGCGGCGCCGCCAGGCCTCGGGAGATGGGCTCGCCGAGGCCATGGCCATGTATCTCTTGCCGCAGCTCGAGGGTTTGCCGCAGGAGCCGGCGGCGAAGGTGCTCAGGGTCCTTCTTTCGAGCCTCACCGGCTGGACGTCGTCGGAGGCGGTGGCCCGGCTGCGGCGTCGCTATGAGGAGCTCTTCCCACATCAGACTTTCGGCGACGCATGAGCAATGGATCCTGGGAAACGTTCGTCCGCGCCCATTTCCCGGGCTACCTCTTGCCGAGCTCGCGGCTCGAGGCCATCACGGTCGAAGAGGCGGCGCGGTTCCTCTCGCGGATCACGGGGCGGAGCCATGAGCTCGCCTTGCTCCGCGCGGCGAGCACGCTGGCGCCGCGGATCGCCGAGCTGCGCACCTTCGCCATGCAGCTCTTGCCCGACCTCGCCCGGAACCTGCCTTCCCGGACCGACGTCACGGCGCGTGACTGGCGAGGCGGTTTTCGTGGCCGGCTCGACGTCCGGCGGACTTCTTATCGGCAGGCCAGCGGAGATCGCTCGCATTACGTGACGCAGGCACGGGATCCGAGCTTCGCCCTGCCGGAGAACATCCTCGTGCGCGCGGTGGCCGAGCGGTTGCTCCGGCTCCTGATCGACCTGCGCAAGGCGGAGGTGCTCGCGCAGCACGGATGGGGCGCCGACGCACAGGGGGCCGAGGGCGAGCTGAGGCGGGTTTTGATGACGACCGCGCTGCGTGAGGTGCCCCCGGAGCCCATCGCGCCGCACCACGAGCTCAGCGCGCAGGGAGCGGTGCACCGCGGCTATGGCGCGGCGCTCGCGTGGCACAAGGCGCTGCGTCAGGGCCTCGACGCGACCGACGCGAACGCTGTCGCCGCCATGCTCGCCGAGGGCGCGCTGACGCCCATCGAGCAGCACACACGCTTCGAGGTTGCGGTGGTGATCCGGCTCCTGCAGGCGCTCTGGAACAAGCTGGAGGTGGCGCAGGGGGCGAAGGGTGAGCGCTTCGAGTTCCACCGGTCCCTCGTTCACGCGAAGCGCGACGAAGTGGCGTCGTTTGAGCGCGGCGACGGCGCGCGCGTGCAGGTCTACTACAATCAATGTCACCTCGACCCAGGCCCGCGTGATACGGGGGCAAAGCACTACATGGGCGGGCATGCCGGACGCCTGCGGCCCGATATCACCGTGGTGGTCGAGAAAGGTGGACAGCGGCGGGCCGCGGTCATCGAGATCAAGCTGACCGAGGACTCGAGGTACATCCTCCAGGGCTTTCACGAGGCCATCGTGTATCGATGGGAGTACACTCGGCATCTGCGGGGGTGGCCGAAGGCGATCCTCGTGACGTCGGCGGATGTGGCGGGGGCGGTGCGGCTGGGGGATGATGTCGTCGCGGTGGGGTGGAGCAAGTGGGTGCCGGAGGCGGTGGTGGAGGGGCTCCTGGAGGGAGTGTGAGGCAGAACGTGCACTGCTGTGGCCGTCCGGCGCTCAACCCAGCTCGCTGCTGGCTGGGTGCTCGTTCGATCGCGGGGCCGAGGTCTCGAAGCTGCTGCGCGAGATGATGGCGGATCGCGAGGGTCGTGCCCAGAGCGCACCCCCTCGGGACGAAGTGTTCATGTTAGCTTCGTCCATCCCGGATGCTGGACGAATCCATTGCCTCGTTTCTCCCCGTCCTGGCTCGTGCGCCTCGATGCGCCCCCTTCGAGCCGTGACCCTCTGGGCCTGCAAGGGCACGCGATGGCGCAAGCCGATCGGCTCTTGCCGGGTCTCAACGTCTTCACCTCGCGCGCACGCTATTACACCTTCCTTTGCTGGGCTCTGGCGCGCGCGCAGGCCGAGGCGCCACCGCGCGCGCACCTCGATCCGCCTGGAGCGCCTCCTCGTCCTCTGCGAGGCCCTGCAGCACGAGGACGAGCCTCTCGCGTGCGGCTCCATCGGCCGTCGGCGCGGTCGCAGCCTCGTCTCCGAGCGCAGGGGCGCGGGGCCGTGGGAGCTGCCGACGCGCTGCGCAGGTGCTCGCCGTTGTAACCAGGCCCGAAGCGCTCGACCCGGCGGCGCGAACGATCTCACCGGGGGTTAGGGGATCAACGAGGAAGCTCCCGGGAACGCTTCGGTCTCAGGTCGTTCCTCCGCTGACTGCGGTCGCGCTGCACCGGTTGCACCGGCGTGCAACCCCTGCGCTGGGATCGCGGCTCCATCGCGGCTCACCACCACCCGCGGCCTCGCGAAGCGTCGCCTGCGCGGGTGATCCCAGGTCGAGTCCGCCGGCCGCCCCTCGGCACACCGCAAGCATGGGCCACCCCGAGGCTCGAAGACCATGGCGATGATGACGAGGAGGACGAGGATAGGAATGACCGGGTTGTGCCTCGGGATCGCGCTGCTCGCGGCCCTCGCGGCCGCGGCCGGCGTCTTCTTCCGGGGCGACGGCGCGACGGCGGCGGCCGTGAGCATCCGGGGCGAGCACTACGCGTACGCCACGACGGGCGTCTACCGCTACAACGCCGAGCGGCTCGTGGCCGAAGGTATTGCCGCGCCCTCTCAGAAGTGGAGTTCGCCCCGATCTCGATCCCTCTTCGTGATGGCTATCTCCTGAATGGTCCGTGCTCCTCCATGATGGAGTCGGTGCGGACCAGGTAGAGGGAGCCGGGGTGGATGCAGCGGCTCGGTCGTCGGCCGGCGCTAGCCGCCGCGCATTCCGTTACCTCACCAATAATTCTCACAAATATTGACCTTGAAGGCCGCGCCGCTTCCGCCGTCATGCATTCCGGATCCCTGCCATCAATTACCAGTGCACTTTGCACCACGTTAGCGCCGCCGCTGACGTAAGGCCGGGCCGACGGAGCGGAGCATCGGCGCGAGGCCGGCCACAAAATAGGTGACGAGGGGATGCGTGTTGTGGCGACCCGTCTTCCCCTCGTCGTGCTCCGAGCACCATGCAGGAGCGGAGCTCATGCAGGATCGTTCAAGCCGACGTGGATATCAAGCGCTGGATGACGGTGCTGCCAACGGTTGAGCACCTGCGTCCGGCGCGCTGTCCCTGCTGCGACGCGGCCGGCCGGCCCGTCGACGGCCCGCTGGTGATGCGCGGCCACGGCCTGCGCGAGCGTCAGGTGTACGGCCCGCGCGCGGCAGGCGGCGCTCCGCAGCAGGTCACGGTGCAAGCTCGGCGCTACCGCTGCAGCGCCTGCCGCGCGGTCCTGCTCGTGGTGCCCCGCGGGCTGCTGCCCCGGCGGCGCTACGCCGCGGCGGCGATCGGCTGGGTGCTCGCTCGCATCGGACTCGACGGCGCGACGACCCCGGCCGTCCGCACCGAGGTCTGCTGCTCCACGATCCTGGGCGTCGCGGCGGCCGAGCGGTGGCTCGCGCCGTCGCGATGGATCGAGGCCAGCCGCCGCGGACAGCTGTTCCCGCGGCTTGGACGCCATGGCGCGCAGAGCCCCCGCGCGCAGGTCGCCGAGCGGACGGCGATGCAGCTCGTCGCGCTATCGCCTCGAGGCCGCGCAGGCGACCGTGCCGCTCACCTGGCGTTCCGCGGCGCCGCGCTCGCAGCGTGATGCCCATCCGCAGCCAAACGCGAGCTCCAGCGACTCCACCACACAGGATCGGGCACGGCGGCAGGCAGATGAGGCACGGGATCCACACGGGTCGTCGAAACACACCCGTGGAAAGGACCGTTCGTGGACATCCTCAAACCCAAAGATCACACGGAGGAAATCGCCATTTTTCGCCACGGTGTCATCGGGCAGCTCTGCGCTCGTGATCTCGAGCACGGCGACCTCGCCGAAGCGCTACGCACCCTCTCGATGCAGCGCCTCCGTCCGCCCGGGAGCGCGTGCACGCGCTCCTTCTCGATACCGACCCTCGAGCGCTGGCTCTATGCCTATCGCCGGCGTGGGCTCGAAGGTCTCCGCCCTCGCGCCCGTCGCGACCGCGGGCGCGGCCGCGAGCTCGACCCCGTGCTGCGGCAGCTCTTGTGTGACATCCGGCGGGAGCACCCGGATGCCTCGGTGCCGCTCATCCTGCGCACGCTCCGCGCCGACGGACGCCTGTGCGCCACGGTCAGCGCATCGACCGTGCGTCGCCTCTTCCGTCAAGAGGGGCTCGACAAGATCCCGCAGCGCGACGGCAAGGGGCCGACGACTCGGCTCAAGTGGCAAGCCGACCACCCCGATGCGCTCTGGCACGGCGACGTCTGTCACGGCCCGACACTCCATCTCGCCGGGCGTAGGGTCGCCGTCCGAATCCACGCCCTGCTCGACGATGCTTCGCGCTTCATCCTGGTCATCTCGGTCGAGAGCCACGAGAAGGAAGACACCATGCTGCGGCTGCTCGTCCGCGCGCTCCGGCTCTACGGCGTTCCCAGCGCGCTGTATCTGGACAACGGCGCTACCTACCGTGGTGACGCCTTGCGCATCTTCTGCTCGCGCCTCGGGATCACCCTGCTTCATGCGCGCCCCTATGACCCGCAGGCGCGCGGCAAGATGGAGAGATTCTGGCGGACGCTTCGAGAAAACGTGCTCGATCACCTGGGCTCGATCACCTCGCTGGAGGACATCTCCTCTCGTATTCAGGCCTTCGTCGACGTCCACTACCACCCGTCCCCGCACGCCGGTCTGATGGGGCGCGCGCCGGGGCTCGTGTACGCGCCTGGGCAGCGCGAGATCGACCCCCTCTCCGAGGCTCGCCTGCGCAAAGCCCTCACGCTCCGGCAGCGTCGGCGCGTGCGCCGCGATACGACCGTCTCCGTCCGAGGGCGGCTCTACGAGCTCGATCACGGCTACCTCGCCGGCCGGGTCGTGACGGTCGCCTACTGCCTGCTCGACGAGCCTCTCGCCCCAGTCGTCGAGATCGAGGGGCAGCGGCTCCCGCTTCGCCTCGTCGACCCGGTGCACAATGCACACGTGAAGCGGCCTCCGCGCCGTACCACCAAGGGCGGCGAGTCGCCCGCGGGGCAGCCTGTCGCCTTCGACCCGGCCGGCGCCCTGCTCGTCAAGAGCGCGCGCGGCTCTGGCGCCCGGCGCGGACGACCTCGACGCAGAGGAGGATCTCGATGCGATCTTCTGAGCTCGGCTTCTTCGGCCTGCGCACGGCCCCCTTCTCCAAGGAGCTCGACGATGCCGAGCTGTGGTTGCCCACGTCCAAGCAGGTGCTCGTCGATGATCTCGAAGCCGCGCTCCTTGAGCGCGCCAGCGTGCTCCTCGTCAGTGAGCCAGGTGTCGGCAAAACGTGTGTGCTACGGGCCTTGCGGCATCGGCTACCCCAGGCCGGATTCCGCCTGACCTACTGCCATAACGCGACGCTCGGCCGGCGCGACTTCTACCGCTAGCTCTGCCACGCGCTCGGACTGCAACCGACCTCGAGCGCCGCGAACCTGTTCCTCGCCGTCGAACGGCATGTCCACGAGTTGCGCAGAGATCAGGTGCACCCGGTGTTTCTGCTCGACGAGGCCCATCTGCTCCACCCGGACATGATGGCGCATTTGCATATCCTCTTGAACCACGAGTGGGACAGTCGCGCTCTTCTGTCGATCGTCCTTGTGGGCCTTCCGGAACTCGAGGGCCGCATGGCGCTGCGCTCCCACCGCTCGCTGCTCACGCGCATCCACCACCGCTTTATGATCGAGCCGGCAACGGTGGACGACACGGCGGAGTGCGTGGCCTTCCGGCTGAAGGGCGCAGGCGCGGACCACGAGCTCTTCTCGCGCGAGTCGCTCGCCGTTCTGCATGAGCTCGCGTCCGGCTCGCTGCGCGAGATCGACCGCCTCGCCTCGGCGGCGATGCGGGAATCGGCGCGCCGCAAGCGGAAGTTGGTCGACCGCGACGTCGTCGTCCGCGTTGCGGAGACGCTCACGCTCTCCTCGTCCCTCGGCTGAACGGCGGCGTCCAGCCCACGAGGCTCATCGGCCCCGCGGGCTGAGTCGCTCAGGTCCACGATGGTCATCGCCTCGCAGCAACCGGCGGTGGCCGGCAGGATGCCCATCGCGCCGTGCGGCGTCGGGGCAACGCCCGCGATGACCATCCGCGCAGATGAGACCCTACCGAGCGGACGCGGGATGGCCATCATCCAGGCGGGGCGCGGTACCATTAGCCAATCGGCTCGGTAACACACCGCGCCAAGCGTGATGGTCCCCTTCGTGACCGCCGCTTCGAAGAACTGGGCCGAAGGAACTCCCGTCACCGTAACGGACGCCACGCTCCCGATGGCCCTCGAAGCCATGAGCGTGACGACGTTCGTGAGTCAGTGAAGCCTAGCCAGATCGGCCCCGTCGCTCAGGGGACCTTCATCAGGGCGTTCTGCTCTGCTTGCACGCGGCCATCGGTGCAGAACTTGCAGTTGTCGCCGTAGAAGAAGTTCCTGTTCGCTGTGTCATCCATCAGATGAACGCGGAACCAGGCCGCGGCCGACGACAGGGACACGCCATTTGCGCCCTGATAGACCCAGCTACCGTGATCCGCGTTGAGCTCGTTGAGGAAAAACGCGGGCTGATCGGTGACCGTCTTGAAGACATCGTGGACCCCGCTGCATTTCACCGTGGAGTCTTTCCCCCCGCAGAAGAACAACATGGGGGTGTGCACTCCCTCGAGGGCCCTGGTGCCGCAAATCGTGCCGAGGGCCGAGAAACGGGGATCGGAGGCCGTCATGCAAGTCGACATGCCCCCATAGGAATGGCCAAGCTGGCCGATCTTCGTGGTGTCGAGGGCGTGATAGTACGGGCTGCTCGCATCCTCGGCTTGTTCCAAGATCCAATCGAGGCCCGCGGTCGTGGGAAGAGGATCGCCTTCGGCGGTCGCGGTGCTGAGAGAAGCCACCACGACGAAACCGTGGGACGCGAGATGGTTGACGATCGGTCCGTATTGTCCGCACCACTGATTGCTGCCGGCGTTGACGACGCATTTCGGCGGGTTCTGCTCCGGATTGTCCCGGTAGCCATTGGCCCAGATCAGGATCGGATGGCAGTGGCCGCTGGTTGCGATATTGCTCGGGCGGTACACGTGGAAGCGCTGTTGCTCGTCCCCATAGATCGGATCGGGAACGACGCCGGCGAGGGGGCCGACGTTCTTGTCTGCGGTGACCGAGAAGGGGCCCGTCTTGGTAGGATCGGCCGTGGGGAACGGGTCGCCGACGCAGCTACTGACCGAGCCGCCGCTACCGGTCGTGCCGCCGCTTCCGGCATTTCCTTGGCCGCCGCTGCCCGATTGCCCGCCCGAAGCCGCGCCACCCGTGGCCCCACTCGAGCCGCCCGACGCCGAGCCGCCAGCCCCACCACTGGATGCGCCGCCGCTTTCGGCCGTTCCCCCAGAGCCCGTCGCACCACCGGAGGCCGTGCCCCCGCTGCCCGTCCCACCGCTGTCCGTGCCAACCGCGCCCCCGCTCGCGGCAGCGTCCCCATTCGATCCGTTACCACACGCCGCGGTGGAAACGCACACGCCCAAAGCCAGTAGCCAACGCTTCATGGTGACTCTGTCCTCGCCCAGCCGCTCAGCGTCGTCAAGCGCTTTGGCGGATAGGACAAGCAAACGCGTTCCGCAAAGTCAAGATTCTCGGAGCCGTTCCTGGCTCGTGCAGTCCGACTGTACGAGCTTATCGACAGAACGGGCCTTATGCGATCAGACAGGCCTTCCACTCGTGAAACGCCTGCGATTACCGCGACGTCGCACCAAGCGGAAGGCATCCTACCGTATAGCTGTACACTACTGAGCTCGTCCAAACGGCCGCCGTCGCGGTTCGCGGCGCGTCGTGATGGCCGGCGCACGGGAACCGCCTCCTACAAGTCGCGGTGGGCGAAGGATTTGACGAAATCATCACCGGCACCTGGCATGCTCGTAGGCGAAAGCCCGCGGCTCATCGAGGCTCGGTTCTTACGGACCAGGTGGGGAGGCATACGCCCGGGCGAAGCCGCAGGGACATGGCTGAGGCTCTTACTCGGCATACTGAGCGTGACGCCGCGGATCGGGGCACGCGACATGGTGGAGGTCGCGCGACATGGCGTGTCGCGCCGGACGATGATCGGCTCAATGAGGCCGATTTTCCGGATGGACTCGATGATCGACGTGATGCCGCCGCGCTGGCGCATTCACCCCTCGGGAACAACCACGTCATGGGAACAACCACGTCTTCGGTGGGCACCAGCCGGACCTCGCCGGACAGGGTTCGGTTGCCCTTTTGACAAGGGGGCAGATCCGATCTGCCTCGCGCTCCATCTCGATCACGTTTTCGTCCGAAACCCGCGCACCCCTGAGCCCTCCGTCCAAGTTGGACGGATCGTTCTCCTCAAAGCGCTCTCACTTCGCAAAGCGGTGGTCTCGCACGCCCGCCACAACGTCGCCGTGGTGCCCTGCCCGTTAGCGATGGCCGGCGCCAAGCCTCTCGCTAGGCGCTGGGCTGGATGTGCGTGCTCCGGCAGTAGCAGCGAGGTCGCCAAAGTTCGGGGAGACCCGTGCCCCAAGCACGACGCATCCGGTCGATGCGTCACCAGGCCACTGGCTATCGGGAGAGCTCGTCGCAGGGCGGCCGCGAATCCTGGCCGTTCACGACGTAAGCTACCTCACACAACCACGCCCGGAATCAGGGACCTGCCGTGCCAGAAATTTGCCAGAACCTGCGTCCAGACCTGTCCGCGCCTGTCCACTCCCGTCCACGTCTCGGACCGCGCGAACTACCCGACATCCTTGCAGAAACCAGCGGAGGAGAAGGGATTCGAACCCCTGGTTGAGTTGCCCCAACGGCGGTTTTCAAAACCGCTGCCTTCGACCGCTCGGCCACTCCTCCAAATACTCAGAACGACTTGCTTTTCTGCCCCTTCTGGCGGCGCCTGTCAACGCCGCCGTGCCGGCCGTTGCCCATCCGTTGCCCATCCGTCGCCCATCCCGCGCCAGGGCGCCAGCCGGGCCGGGCTAGGGCGCCAGCCCCTCCACGACCTTCCGCTTGGCCACCTCGCTCGTGTGGGCGTACCGCTGGGTGACGCTCAGGTGCTGGTGCCCTGCCAGCGCCTGCACGGTCGGCGCGTCCGCCCCGATCCGGAAGCAGCGCGTCACGAAGTAATGACGCAGGTCGTGCAGCCGTGACTTCGGGAGCTTCGCCTTCGCTAGGACGCGCTGGAAGGCATGGAGCAGGCTCGACTCACCCCAGACCGTCCCCTTCGACGAGGGAGCGACCGGGGCGGTCGGCGCCTTGGGCTGGTTCGCTGCCGCATCCCGGAGCACCCGCAGGAGCCGGGGCGTGAGTGGCACCATCCGCTCGTGGCCCGACTTCGGCGTGTCGACCTCGCCGTCGTAGATCGTCTGGCGGACGATCAGCTGGGCGGCGTCGAGGTCGACGTCCATCCATCGCAGGCCTCGGATCTCGCCTGCCCGCAGCCCTGCATCGACCGCGAGCGTGAGCGCGATCTTCGCCGCCGGGTACGCGAGCGAGAGCACGAGCTCGACATCCTCGACGCTGGGGGGCTGCACGACTTTCTGCCCAACCTTGGGCAGCTTTGGCAGCCGCGGCATCGCCGTGAGGAGCCCCGCCTCCACCGCGCACCGGAGCACGCTCCGGAGCGCGATCTGAACGTTGCGCCGTGATGAGGGCTCGAGCCCCGCCTTGACGAGATCCGCGTCGAGCTTCGTCACCTTCACGAAGTCGATCGCGGCGATGGGGACGCTGCCGAACCTCGGCAGCAGCTCTGCCTCGAACGACACCTCGTACGAGCGGCGCGTGGTGCGCTTCAGCTTCACCACGGCCTTCGTCGTGCGGAACAGCTCGACGGCGTCGCGGAAGGTGGTGCCTGTGGGGCTCGGCGACGCGGGCGGTGCCGGCACCGCGGCGTCCGCTTGCGGCTCGGGGCTGGTCGGGATGTACCCGAGCTCCTCGAGCTGCGCGATGAGGCGCCGCTCTTCTGCGTGTGCGGCCTGCGAGGTCTGCACCTGGGCGTCCCTCCGGTAGCGCACGCGCTTGCCGGTTCTTCGATCTCGGTACGGAATTTCAATGACCCACCGGGGCTTGCCGCTCCGGATCTTTTTGCGGACGGTCATGTCGGAGTCCTCCCCGACCTGGCCGTGCACCTAGGCGAACAAGAAGTACCACGCGCACGCCGCGGTCGCATCACGGCATCGCCTCCGAGCACCAGCGGGAGGAGAACTGCACGCGCCAGAGGCGACCGAACTTGCGCGCCCGAACGCCGTCGACCTCGGCTTCGACGCCGCCGTCGGGTGCCCGGACGGCGTGCCGCTCGAGAGCCCGCCGGAGCGCGTCGGGCGACATGTCCAGGAACTCCGCCGCGGTCTTCACGGAGAGCCAGCCGCGCGCCTGCACCGCGTCGGTCGCGAGCGACTTCTTCTTCATGGCGCCCTCCGTGACGCCATCGAACGCTCCGCCTCACCCGCGACGCTCGCGCCCACCGACATCGCCTCGCCGACGTTGCAGGTCGCGTTCTCGTCTTGGTTGTCGTGCTCCTCGAGCACCGCCCGGAGCTTCGGCGAGGCGAGGCCGCCACGCACGAGCGCGATGGTGCCGCGGCGGACCCCGAGACCGGCGAGAGCCCGGCCCAGCGCCTGGCGCGACACGTTGAGCTCGACCAGGAGGGCGCGCTCGCCGAGCTTCTTGATGAGGGCGTACAGCGCACGCCGTTCCTCGGCCGAAAGGCCGATATCCTTTGCCCCTTGGCTCATGCGCTCGAAGCTAGCGATCGCGGGTTCGCGAGCTACGGAACACTACACGTGGCGCACTGTTCCGAGCTTACCCCCGCGGATCCCGGCAGGCTTACTCCGGCACGTCGTCCGCGCCGTCATCTCCGTCGGACGGGGGCGCGCTCGCGTAACCTGAACCCACCCTCTTCAAACGTAGCGGCGCCCGCTCCGCTGCCCTCGCCATCCGCCGCAACTCCTGCTCGATCGCACCGCCGACGGTCATGTCGCGCTTGAAGTCGACCTCCTCACCGTCGGTCATCAGGATGCTCAGGATCGCGAGCTCGCGGTTCGAGAGCTCCCGGCCGTAGGGGAGAGCCTGGGGCAGCTTCGCGAACGCGTTCGGCTTGGCGAAGTTCATGGTCCAGGCGAGCCAGTGACGCCTGTCGGGCGGCCGCTCGTAGTCCTCCCGGACATCGTTCACGACCGCCTCGAGGAAGCGGCGGCGCTGCTTCACGAGCTTGTGCAGCCTGTAGGCGTGGAAGAGCCCGTTGTCCGGCCGTCTCAACTCGAGCCCACGGCTCTCGAAGAACTCCAGGGCCTCGGCGGCGACCTTCCGGAACTCGTACATAACGCGCCAGGCTTCTGCCTCGACCCTCCATCGCTGCGTGAGGGCCTCGACGCGAGCCATGCGACCAGCGTTCCAGGGATGACCGAACGCCTTCTCGTACTCGCTCTCGCACTGCGGAAGGAGCTGCGCGAGGAGCTTCTCCTTGGTGGAGAACCGCTCCCGCTTGTCCTTCCGTGTGGATGGCTTCCGCTTCATCGTGACCGAGCGGTAGCTTACGCGCCGCCGGCCCTTGATGGATCCCGTTCGGTCGTCGGTCTCGTAGACCTCGCGAGCTGCGCTTCGGCGCACGAGCACGCCACGGCCCGAACTTTCGGCGAGCGCGAACTCGCCGCGCTCAGGCAGCCGAAGGGCATGCTCGACACCGACCACCGGCGCGGGCAGTTCATGCGCAGCTGCCGTGCGTGCGGCGCGGGGCATGCGGGGAACGCCGCAAGCAAGGGCAGCCCAGCGGCGAACGATCCGTGTCCTGCCGGAACGCTGTGGGTCAGCCCGCTGGCCGGGGTCATCGACCAGCAGCGCGCTGCTTCGGCGAACTCACCGGGCACACACACGCCCTACGCTACAGCACATGGTTCCGATGATGATGGCGACGTGGCGACCCGGGGCCCCGGATCCCGCTCTCGGGATTCAACCCCCGGACGACCGTGCGTTCTACCGAACCACCCATGTAAGCGCTGGGAATCACTAAACTTTTCGCTGCAGAAGCGCAGGCAACCGTCGAGCGTCCTGTGACCACCTCCGTGCGCCGTCCCTATGGTGCCCACGGGGATCGGCCGTTTTTCTTGCCGTTCGCCGACCTCCAAAACGCTGCCGCGAGCGGTTTCCCCTCGGTTCCACCGCACCGCTCCCCGTCTCGTACCTCGCTGCGCTGACGCGAGGTGGGTTGCTGTAACGGCTAGGAAACATTGCAAAAAATCCTCACGACGGTCTCGCACTTCAGCCGACGGACCTTGGCCCATGACCGAGGTGCTCGCCTTCGCCGACGGGTGGGCCGCTGAAGAACTTTGGACGGGGAACCCGGCCCGACCCGTCGAGCACCCCGTCGTCTTCCTGGCCCGAGCGGACGAGGAAGCGGGGCGGCTCCGATGGTCCCACGTGCACGACTGCGGCCGCGTGCTGCGGGGGTGCTCGCGGCGCTGCCGCCCCGCCCGGCAAGTGGCATTCAGGAGCCCGAGCATCTGCAGGGTAGGCTGAGGGCTTCAAGGCTCGCGGGAGCCCGATCCTGGCACTGCTGCCCGTCGCCTGAGGGACAAGGCCGGCCCTTGTTCGCCTACGCCACCTCAGGGAGCTCGGCGCGTACGCCATCCTCACGGTCCCGTCCGGACACCCGAAGAACATGCCGTCGCGATCATGGCCACCTTGCCCGAGCACATGATCACAGGCACGAAGAGCTACCCTCGGCGACCGTCGACATCCCGCCCGACAGCAAGTCGAGTTCAGGAAGACGCGACGCACGTTATGCCGCAAACGACCAGCAACTCTGCCGAGGATGTCGAGCTCATCAGCACCAGGCAGACACGACCTCGGTGGTGGCGCTTTCCATGGCGATTGATTTGTGGTTGACTATCTAGCCACTTACCAGTTTGCAAAGGAGGGCATCATGACGAACATCAAGATGCATACGCCGACCAAGATGTCGCCGAGCCAGCACATGAGGGACAACGACGCACTGACGAGAGCCGCCCGGCTGACGTTCGCCGATGACCACGCGCTGACGAGAGCCGCCCAGCTGACGCTCGGGGACAACAACGCACTGACGAGAGCCGCCCAGCTGACACTCGGGGACCTCGCCCTCAGCGAGGCGGCGCGGCGAATGAGCGAACTCGGGGACGTCTCGCTCAGGGACGAACTTGAGCGGTGCCGCCCCGCCTCCCTCCGTGGCATGGCCGACGGCGTGATCGCCGCCACTCCTCCGGGCGCGCTGCCGCTGGTCGTCCCCACTTCTTCCGCGTCTGACGAGGCGCTCGAGATCCTGAACAGGTGCGCCGACGCCGCCGAGAAGGTCCACCGAACGGGCAAGTACGCCCGAACGTCATGACCGTGCACCGGCAGGCACCGCACGCGCTCCTCGCATGAGCCGGACGCCACCGCCCGGGCGCCGCAAGATCAAGTCACGCACCGCGATGCCTCACGTGAAGGAGCTGCTCGTGGAGATCGAGCGTTTTTCAGCACCGGGCCGTCGTACTCGACAAGCTGGTCGACCAGGCGTAGACGCTGTTCATCGGCGACGGTGACATCTCGCCGGAGTACCTCGTCGGAGCCGAAGGCGGCATCGCCGTCACGGTGCGTATCGAGGTGGTCGAGGTCATCCAGGCGGAGCTCCGGCGCGCCAGAGAGCGCACGCGCGAGCAGGTTCAGCGTCGTCTGGCGGCCACGCTCCACGCGCCAGAAGAGGAGCCGACGCCGTTGATCCATGAGGACATCCTCGCGGATGAATACAGTCCGGAGGACGAGGGTGTCCCGGCGCAGCTCATGTCGCATCTCGTGTCGAACCTCGCGGCGGCTGGGCGCCCGCGGTAAGCGGTTCGAGACGGAGGGGGCGCCCCCGTCAGCCCGATTCCTGGCTCCCGCTGCATGCTGGTGCTCGGTGATGCTCGGGCCCACCCCACGGGTTCGAGGGCCAGCGGCCCGACGTGCGGCCTTCCTAGGCAAGCGTCTCTGACGAGAGGCGTGCTCCCTTGAAGTCGAGCACCGAGGAGGTGCCACGTGGATCGTGAGGACCGGCTCCGCTCTGTGGGCGACGAGACCACGAAGTTGTTCCTGTCGATCGAGTTACAACACACGCGCCACACCCGAGGAGCAGCGAGCGGAGAGCGCCGTGTAGCTGCCCGATGGCACCACCATGTCGTGAACGTTGCACGGTCTGAGGCGAGAGAAGTAGCGCGACTACTTCAAACAGAATGAACTTTGGATAGTTCGAAAGCGCTACGAAACAGGCCGTTTCAGAACAATACCGCGATCTCCTCGTAGTCGCGGACGTAGTGCTCGGGGGCTAGGGTTCCCATGTCGTGGATCCTTGTGGTTAAATCACATCACGATGTATTACGCAGGGAACGCCACAAAGATCACGGGGCTGTCGTACCGGCAGCTCGACAACGTAGTCCGTAACCGTCTCCTCCAGCCCAGCCGTGGGGCTGCGCACGGTCGCGGCACGGTCCGGGGCTTCAGCGAGCGCGACCTCATCGCGCTCAGGCTCGTGAAAGAGCTCCTCGACGCCGGCCACCGGCTCAGCCCGTTCATGCACATGATCAGGTACGTACAGCACGGGCGCGGGCTACCGCCGCTCGACCAGCTCGATGGCAAGGTGCTGGTCAGCAACGGGCGCGAGGCGCACGTGGTCGACGGCGCGAAGATGAACCTCTCGGGGACGCTGCAGACGCGCCGGATGCTCCACGTCGTTGACCTCGGTGCCGCCGCTGGCCACGTGCATCACCGCATCCAGCAGGTCGCGCGGAAGCCGAAGTAGGGCGGAGACACAAGGGAGAACAACAGGGACTTTTTGCTGAGCCGAAAAGGCAACGGCTCCCGTCGCCGCCAAGCAGAGGGAGCCGTTCAGGAGACGTCATGAGCGTAGCATATCAAGCCGAGGACCCCAACACGGGGGGCACCACGCAGCACGGGGTGCCTCTCGAGCCCCATCACATCGCGTACCTCCGGGAGCGCGCCGTCGATCCCGGATGGGCCGCCTCCGCCGGGTTGCGGTCCGTCACCGCGGAAGAGGGCGCGAAGCTGCTCGGTCGCAGTAACCCGCTGCCTTGTGCCGGGTTTGCCATCCCCTACCCGAACGCGCCGGAGTACCACCGGATCCAGCTCGATGACCGCATCAAGGCCGGCACGAAGGTGCTCGCGCCGGCAAACGCAGAGGTGCCGATCTACATCCCGCCCGGCTGCCCTGTGGATGATGTGCATGTCCCGCTCTTCGTTGTCGAGGGGCCCGTGAAGGCGCTGGCCTTGCAGGATCACGGCTTTCAAGTCATCGCCCTCGGGGGCACGTCGACAACCCTCGCCACGAAGGGCGGGGACAGGTGCTTGAACGCTAGCTGGGACAAGATCGACCTCCAGGGCCGCGAGGTCGTACTCGTGTTCGACTCCGGGCGTGCCACGAACCCCAGCGTCGCCCGCGATGAAGCCCGGCTCGTCTGGGCAGTCGAGAAGGCCGGCGCGAAGGTTCGGGTGGCGGCGCTCCCGCCGAAGCCGAACGGCAAGGATCAAGGGCCCGACGATTTCCTCGCTTCCCAAGGGGCTGCCGCCCTGCAGGCAGTCATCAATGTGGCCGTACCCGCCAACCCTGTCGAGCGGGTCCAGTACATCTCCACACGCTTCACCACGAACGAGGAGCGCGCTCGTGAGGCCGCTGCGCTCCTCGATGATCTGCCGTTCCTGGCCTCCATTAAGGAGCGCGGCATCGGCGTCGAGAAGGAGGTGCTGCGGCTTCTCAACAAGTTCAGGGTGTTGGCCAACGACCTCCGCCGCGCGATGAAGCGGATGGAGGACAAGGCCAGGGAGAAGACGCCATCGGAACCCGAGGGGGTCTCGCCCTGCAGGGCGTCCGCCGTCCACAACGGCCAGCTGTGCGTCGTCCACCGTATCGGCGATGCGGTCACGCATGAGCCGATCTGCAACTTCACCGCCAGCATCCAGCACGAGGAGGTGCTCGATGACGGCGTCGAGCAGCAACGCCGCTTCACGGTGGCCGGCAAGCTGGTCACAGGCGAGCAGCTCCACGCGGTGCACATCGACCGGTCGGAGCTCGCAAGCGATGATTGGCCTCTCAAGAAGTGGGGCGCGAGGGCGGTCGTCTTTGCGATACCACGTGCAGCCGGGCAGCTCCGGGCCGCGCTCCAGGAGAACTCGACCCCGGCCTTGTCCACGACGTACACACACACGGGGCTGCGCAAGCACAACGGCGCCTGGAGCTACCTCCACGCGGACGGTGCCATCGGCGCTGCGGATGTGGCGGTCGACATCGACGAGAGCTTCCACCGCTACAAGCTGCCTGAGCTGGCAGAGGACGTCGCGGATGCCGTTCGGCTGTCGCTCGATTTCCTCGACGTCGCCGATTCAAGGATCACGGCCCCGCTTCATGCCGCGGTGTACAGAGCACCGTTGCAGAGCGTGCTCTACTGCGACGCGGCCGTGGCACCGTACGGCCTGAGCGGCAGCTTGAAGAGCTCCATTACGGCTGTTGCCCTATCCCACTACGGGTTGTTCGACCACAAGACCCTGCCGTTGAGCTGGACCTCCACCGCCAACGCCATCGAGGCGCATCTCTTCACGATGAAAGACATGCTCGTCCCTATTGACGACTACGTACCGAAGAGTGCGGACCCTGGCGACGAGTTCCACAAGAAGGCGGCGCAGGTCTTCCGATCCATCGGCAACGGCAACGCGCGGCAGCGCCTCGGCCGCGACCTGCGCCTCCGGCAAAGCCGGCCCCCGCGGGCCCTCGTGATCACGACCGGAGAACAACTCCCCGAGGGCGGCTCGATCCGAGCGCGTCTCGTGACCATCCGCATGCGGCGGGAGGATGTCGACCTCGCGAAGCTGAAGCACATGCAGCAGGCACGCAGCCGCTTGCCGCATGCGCTTCGGGCCTACATCGAGTGGATTTTGCCGCGTCTGGATAGCATCCGTATGGAAGCCGCGGCGATCCACGAGAAGTACGCGGCGGCCCTTCAGCGGCGGGCCGATGTTCATCTGCGGGCGCCGGAAGCGATGGCGCACCTGCTCGTCGGCGCCCACTACTTCGCGGAGTTCGCGGTCCACATGGGCGCTCTCGACGCCACCGGGGCGGGCGCCTACATCGAGAAGGTGAAGGCCGCGCTCGTGGCGAACAGCCGCGACCAGGCGCAGCTGGCCACGGAGATGAAGCCCAGCCAGCGCTTCCTCGCCGTGCTCAAGTCGCTCCTCATGCAGGGCAGAGTGGGCCTGGTGGCCACGCACCTGCGGCTCGCCAAGAACGAGGGGAACGGCACCGTTCCTACATCGTGCGAGGTGGGTGGCGGCAGGAACATCGGCTGGGTCGACGACAAGTGCGTCTACCTGGTCCCCGAGGCTGCGTACGAGTCGTTCGTGCAGGCCCTCAAGGCGATGAACGAGCCGATGCCGCTCGACCAGCAGGCGTTCTGGGCGCAGCTCGTGGAAGAAGGTCTGACCTCGAAAGGCGATGGGAAGAACCTGCATCCCAAGCGGCGCGTCGGCGGGGGGCGGCCGCGGGTGGTGGAGTTGCTCAGGCGCTGCCTCCTCGATCCGAGCGAGGTCGAGGAGCGCATCAACGAGGAGTTCGGCAACAGCTCGGACGAGCCTGGCGACGATGGCCCGGAGGGCGGCCCTGGGTCGGGAGGGGGTGCCGATCCGGCTAGCGGGTCCGGGCAGCCGCCTGCGGGGCGACGTGGTGACGCGGCGCCGCCTCTCCCTCCGGCCTCGCTGCGGCTCCCGCCCCCGGCCCTACTGGCCCGACCGCGGCCCGACCGTGGCCCTATCGAGGGATCGCGCGTTTCTGAGGCGGATCCAGTTAACTCTGAGAGGTGGCCCTACTGGCCCTACTCCCCAGAGGGTAGCTCCCACCAAGGCGTCGTTTCGGAGCAGGTAGGAGGTGCCCCCACCCTCCTCGATAGCGCCTCCTCTCCCGGGGCTGTCTCGAACCCTGGAGGGGTAGGGCCAGTAGGGCCACACGATCTAAGTGCTGGATCCACCGAAGGAGTCCTGGCCCAGCGTGGTAGGGCAACGTCGGGCCAGGGGTCGGGCCAGGGGATGCACCTCACCCCAGACGTCGCCGCGTTCGCCACGGCCGCTGCCCGTGCCGGCAGGGTCGGGATGGCGCTGCGATCGACGGGGGCCCATGCCACCTCCGACCGGCCGAACCTGCTCGCCCTGGCCACGCCCGACGGCAAGACCTGCGTGCTCGACATGCGGAAGCCGGGGGCTCTCGGGCCGCTCGCCGAGGTCCTCCGGGATGTGACCGTCGTCGGCCACGACATGAAGGTGCCGCTCATGCACCTTGCCTACCACCTGGGCGTGGAACCGAAGGCCGCTCTTGACACGATGCTACTCTGGAAGGTGCGCGATCTCGGGGAGCACATCGACGATCCGAAGCACTTCAACCTCGAGCGCGCTCGCGCGGAGGCGGGGCTCTCCTCCAACGACAACGCGCGGGAGGGGACCGGTACGCAACGAGAACACGAGACCGCGCAGGCCGAAGCGCGGGATGTGCTACGCGTCGCAGAATGTCTGCGCGATGAGCTGAAGCAGTGCGAGCTGGAAGAAGTCGGCGAGCTCGAGCTGGCCCTCCTCCCCCACGTCGCGCAGATGGAGCTCGCGGGCGTGCCCATCAACCGCGTGGAGTGGGCGAGCGTCGTCGCCGAGTGGAGCGCAGAGGCGGCGCTGATCAAGAAGCGCTTCGAGGCCAGGGGCGTGAACATCCACAGCGACAGGGAGGTGCGGAACCTGCTCCGCCAGGAGGACATCATCGTGCCTCGCACCGGCGGCGATATGCTCGCGCCATTCGCCCATGTTTCCTTCGTCCGAGACCTGGTGCGCTTCCGGAGCCTCCACGGCTTCGTCGCCGGGCCAGGAAAGGAGGTCCTGCACGTGCTGGACGAGAACAGCAGGGTGCATGCATCATGGCGTCAGCTCGGAGCTGCGACTGGGCGCATGTCCTGTGCCCAGCCGAACCTGCTCGCGCTGCCGCGAGACAACAAGATCCGGGGATGCATCCAGGCGCCACCCGGGAAGAAGCTCATCAGCGCCGACTACAACGCGATCGAGCTACGCGTCCTCGCGGAGTTCACTGGAGATGAGCGCCTCGTCGAGCTGTTCCAGCAACGACGAGACCCGCACACCGAGACCGCGATGCACATCTTGGGGGTATCTCCTGATGCGGTCGCGAAGGACGCGCGTGACAGGGCGAAGGCGATCAACTTCGGCCTGATGAACGGCATGGGCGCGGCGTCGCTCGTGGCCTACGCCCTCGAAAACTTCGACGTCGTGATGACTCTCGAGGAGGCTGAGGAGTACAAGCGGAAGTACCTGAACCTCTACACCGGCTTGCGGGACTGGCACGAGTACGTGCGGGAGGAAAAGCCGTGTGGGTTACGCACTGCGAGCGGGCGCGTGCGGTACTTCGACGAGCCGAATCAGCACAACGCCAAGCTGTGCACGCCGATCCAGGGCACCGCAGCCGACGGCCTGAAGCAGTCGATGGTGCTTCTCGGTCTGCAACTCAAGCGGCTCGGGGCGCAGATGATCCTCGCGGTGCATGACGAGCTGCTCCTGGAAGCGCCCGAGGAGCACGCTGAGCAGGTCAATGAGCTCGTGCGCGACTGCATGATCGCCGGGATGAAGAAGTACGTGCTCTCGGTGCCGATCGTGGTCGAGCCGAAGGTCATGTCGCGCTGGGGGAAGTAGGTCACTGAGATGAGCGTCGTGGGTCGGCTCGGCGTGATCCGCGAGCACAGGATCGAGAGGGTCCTCATGGGAGAGAAGGACAAGCACAGCGGCGAGCCTCGGTCCGGGCGGCCCCAGGAGCGGGAAGCGGGCGCGGACAGCACGCCGCCGCGTCGGCCGAGCTGGCCCCGGACCCGAAGCTCGGCACCTCACATCCGCCCGTAGATCGTGGAGACGCTCGATCCGCTCGGCGGAGGCCTGGCGCGTACTGGTGCGGCCCCACGCCTGCCAAGTTGCTGCTGTCGGTCAACCCCCCGCGATCTGCTCGCCTGAAAAGTCGCATGGCTAAGTGCTCAAAACTCCCGACGATTGTGCCAAATTGACCGTCGGCGTTCCGGAGCGCTCCGCGCGTCATTTCCGCTCGGACACTATGACACCATCGGGGTTCGGTCGTCCCGGCGTCGATTCGCTCCCGCGGGGTCGCTACCCTCCCTTCGCTGTAAGCATACGAAACCGTTCAGGAAGCGCTCACGGTGGTGCGAGATCTGCGCGGGCCGCCATGCTTCCGCCTCTCATGGTCGAGCTCGTCAAGTGGGACGCTCCGTCGTAGACCGTAGAGCCCGCCGGGCCACGCCAAGCCCGGAAGCGCTGAGAGCCGCTGAATGACTCTCTAGCGGATACTCCTGATGGAACGAGGTCCACTGCGAGGTCGTACGTGCCGCTTCTCGATGCCGCGTACGTGGCCCGATCGTCACACCCACTCCGTCCGCTGTGGCATCGTAGCGACATCCACCTCGATCCGACTCCGCCGCCTGATTCGAGGTGCGCATCACCGAGGACGAGAAGGAGATCGCCGCCCTCGCCAGAGGCGCGCGGGAGCATCGGACCCCTTGCGTGCACGGTTCACCGCGGAAGTACCAGCCGGTGCCTGCGGCCCGTCCGTAAGATCTCTGCCGCTCTCCTCCGCCAGCCGGCAACGATGGCGATCATCCTGGGCAGCGCAGCAGGGGGACCAAGGGTCCGTTTGATGGGCGGCGAGAAGATCGCCAGGTTAGAGGTCCGGGCGGCTGCGACGGGCGGAACGCCCGTCACCAAGGCAGGTGGCGGGATGCGGCGGGCGGAACGCCCGTCGCCAAGGCAGGTGGCGGGATGCGACGGGCGGAACGCCCGTCGCCAAGGCGGGTGGCGGGATGCGGCGGGCGGAACGCCCGTCCCCAAGGCGGGTGGCGGGATGCGGCGGGCGGAACGCCCGTCCCCAAGGCGGGTGGCGGGATGCGGCGGGCGGAACGCCCGTCCCCAAGGCGGGTGGCGGGATGCGGCGGGCGGAACGCCCGTCCCCAAGGCGGGTGGCGGGATGCGGCGGGCGGAACGCCCGTCGCCAAGGCGGGTGGCGGGATGCGGTGGGCGGAACGCCCGTCGCAGAGAGACGTCGGACGACACCCGGGCGAGCGGCTGCGACGGGCGGAGCGCCCCTCGCAAGGCGGGCGACAGGAGCGGCAGGCGCAACACCTCTCGCAGAGAGGCGCAGGCCGAGTACGACCTGCCGAAGTACTTCGTCCGGCGGACCACCTGCACTGAGTGCGTTACTCGTCCACGTCTGCAACCTCTCCGGCCGCTTTGCGTGTGTCGGCGTCGGCTTGGGCCACGAGGCTGAGGATCCCGTCATCGATCCATTCCTTCGCGCGTGCGCGCATCCATGCGAGGAACGCATCCGACTGGTCCGTGCTCTGGACCAGCTCCAGCGCACTCGCGCGGGCGCGGAGGACCTCCCATTCTCCGGGCCAGTATTCCCGGTGAACGTTGCCGGCCCGCTTCTTCCAGTTGTCGACGGCCCCTTGGAGGTTAGCGTCCTTCTGCAACCGCTGTCCCATCACTTTCTTGGGATCGACGTGCAGCGCGAAGAACAAGTCGGGGATCCCCTCGACGAGCACGGGGTCGCCCTCGCGACCGACGAAGATCCCCATGAACAGGTAGAGCCAATCCCCCCGCATGGGAGGTGGCCAGAGACGCGCGACATACCGCTCGTTGCTCTCGTCGAAGCCGATCCTTCCCTTCTTCGCCTGTCGCGAGACCCAGGGGTGCCCGGCCTGCGCGAAGTCGGCCGCGACGGTCTCTGCGGCCCGCAGTGACCATTCGCGAAAAATCCCCCACGCGTTCCAGGAAGATACAAGGCCCGTCAACCCCGGCAACGTAATGTTCGGCATGGCAACCCTCGTCGCGTCGAGAAGGTGGTGAAGCTGGCGGAGTGGCAGCGGCGCGCCGTCCCACCAGAGGTCGCGGATGCGACGCCAGGGGACAACGCCGAGAAAACGACCGCCACCCGTGACAGCGATGTTGGCGGGCCGAGCGAAGCGGGCCACCGCGACGACATCGGCGCCGTCGCGCAGGTACTTTTCGACCTGGGCCCGGTCCGGCGGTGCGTCCACCTTCAACTCGAGCACGAGCCGATAAGCAAGCCCACTGCCACGACCATCCGGCCAGATGAGAGTAATGTCGGTGCGGCCTTCAGCGACGACGTCCTGCGTCGATATGTCGGGGGCCCCCTCGGGGAGGGACAAGTGGAGGTGCTCGGCAAGGCGCTGCACCACTTCCGGGCTCTCCAGGGCCGCAGCGAAGGCTGCTTCAAGACACGCCTCAGTTTGCAGGTGTCGCGTGCTTACCGAGCGCCACACGGCCGCCAGTGCTCGCTCTGCCCACATTGGGATCAATGAACGCGCCGCTGTTGTAGCTGTCAAGCAAATTCGGCTGAAAGGCAGCCCTGCGCGACGGGCGGATCGCGGCGAGCCGGAGCCCATACCGCGTCAGAATACGATCAGGCACCAAAGAGAACGAGCCGGGGACTTGCTCTCCCGCCCGGCATCCGCCGGTCCTCGGGCGACACGCCGCCGAGCCGGTTTGCCAACTCGCGCGCGGACCGGAAGCGCAGCGCGGGGGTGCTGCTGGTCGACTCGGCGAGACCGAAGCCGAGCGGTGCCTCGTCCTTGTCCGAGCCGCGGTGCTCGTCCTCGTCGGCGAAGTCGCCGGAGCGGAGCACCTCGACGTTGCCCTCCATGAAGTTGCGCGGGTCGAACCCGTCGCGCTTCCTCTGGTATCCCTCGTACGGCACGTAGTGCCTGCTCGCATAGGTGGCCCCGAGCCGGCACGAGTGGGCAAGGATCACGTCGTCGAGAAGCTCGCCGCCCCGGGCGTCGCGCTCGTCCATCGCCCAGGTCTGCCCGACGGCGTCCTGGAGCCGGCCTGCGCGGACATCTGCCGAAAGGAAGCGACGGGCTGGAAGATGTCACGCCCGATCTTGTTGCCGAAGGCGCGGCGCATGTCGGTCGGGATGGTCATCGTCACAGAGGAGCTCTCCGCCGAGCCGGTGGTGAGCCATGGCCGGCCGGAGCCCCCCTCCGGTCCAGAGGTGCTCAAAGGATTACGGCAACTGCCGACCTATCTCCGCGAGCGCAGCCTTCCGGGCTTCGTAGTCCGGCATTACTCGTGCGAGCCGCTGCCAGAACGCCGACCCATGGTGCGGCTCGATGAGGTGTACCAGCTCATGGAGCACGACGTACTCGACGATCCTGGGAGGCAGCAGGATGGTCTTCCAGTGGAAATAGAGGCGCCCGCCCTTGCCGCAGGAGCCCCAATGATAGCCGAGGTCCTGCACAACCAGCCGCCCGGGCTGCACCTCGATGCGACCGGCGTACCGCTCGACACGCGCTTCAAGCCACGGGCGAGCGTGCGCGGCATACCAGCGGACCATATGCGCGTGCCCGTCGACGGCGTCGGCGCGGCGCATTTTGAACCTCCCCGCCTCTAGCTTCACGGGGACGTCGAGTTCAGGCACCAAGAGCAACCGGAAGGTTCGACCCAGGTACGGGAAACCCTCGCCGCTGACGAACTGTCGGGCCAGCGCCTTCGGCGGAAGCGTCTCCTTGGCGGCGAGCTTCTGGTAGACCCAGAATTGCTTCGCGCGTGCGAAGCGCTCGAGCTGGGCCGGTGCCGTCGTCGAGGGGGCGGACAGCAGGAGCTGGCCATCCCGATCGATCGTGATCTCCAGCGTGCGCCGCCGATCGCTGCGCCGCACCTGGAACTCTAGGTCACCCACCACCAGCGCAGTCATCCGCTCACCAGCTTGGCGTGGTTTGCCTTGGCCAGCTCCATCACCCGGTCAGCGACAGCATCCGCCCGCTCGAAGGGGACGATCTCGTGATCGTCCAGGAACGTAAACACCGCCCCGCGGAGCACTTCCCGCGCATGCGTGTTCTTCCAGAAGTCGACGATCCGGATCTCTGCGCGGATCACGTCCACGAGCTGCACGGTGAGCTGTGCCAGCCAGCGGGCGTCGGCGGGCGGCACCGGGCGGTCCTTCGCCCGCTCCTCCTTGAGCATCGCGAAGAACGGCAGCTGCGTCTTCGGGTCGAGCCCGCTGTCGTCCTTCTTGCGACCCTTCCCCGCCTCGTCGGCGAGCCCCTTCAACTCAAGCGCGAGCTGCTCCCAGTTCTCGCCGTACATCTTGAGGAGCTCCTCCAGCCGCTCGGACAGCCGCTGGTAGTGAACCGGATCCTCGTTGACGTGCTGGCGGATGTGGTGCCGGATGGCGTGCTCCATCTCCGACGCTTTGGCCCTCGGGGAGGCTTGCTGCTCCACATGCGCCGCGAAGCCCGCATCGGTGATGGTCATGGGTGCGATCTTCGGGTCCACGCCGAGCGACACGATGTGATCGTCAATGAGCCTGCGGACCTTCGCGCCGATCGACTTGGCGAGCTCGGGCAGCCCCTCTCCGCGGTAGCGGTCGCGTGCCTCTGCGTAGATGAGGCCGAGCTGCTTAGCGTCCTTCAGGTAGGGCAGGCCCTCGGACCGCGGGAGCACAAGGTCGAGCGTGTCGAGGAACTGCTTGAGCTTCACGGTGAACTCGGCGCGCAGCCGCTCGTCGGCGAGGAGCTGTACACATTCATCCAGTGCATGGATGTCGACCACGCCGTGGCTCTTGAAGAAGTCGAGCAGCCGCTGGTGACGGTCGCGCAGCTTGGGGAGCTCGTCGCGAAGGCTGCGGAGCGCGCCCTCAATGTCTTCCGCGCTGTACTCCTTGAGCGCGGTTTTCAGATGCTGCGCCACGCCGTAGTAATCGACGATGATGCCCGCCTGCTTGCCGTGCCCGGTGCGGTTCACCCGAGCAATCGCCTGGAGGAGCTCGGCCTCTCGGATTGGCCGGTCCAGGTACATCACGCCCTCGATGGGCGCGTCGAAGCCGGTGAGGAGCATCGATTTTACGATCAGGAACGCCAGCGGATCGGCTTTGGTCTCATCGTCGTGCCTCAGCGGCTTGATGAACCGCGCGATATAGGCCTCGCTCTTCGTCGCGTCGGTCCACGGACGATAAATGGGATCCTCGTTGTGGACGCCAGAGATCACGGCCGCGAACTCGAGCCGCTCCAGCATCGCGAGGTGGCGCGAGGCGCGCACGGCAGCGCGGATCTTCCGCGGCTTGGCCTGGAGCGCCTCGTCGTCGAGCTCGCGTAGCGCGGGGTCGAGCGCCTTCGCCTCCTTCACCAGTTCGTCGCGGGTCTCGGGGAGTGCCTTCGCATAACGGACGGCCGCGAGCCGGCTGTAGGCCGCCACCTGCGCCTTCAGACCGTTGGGCAGGATGTGCTCCACGTAGTGCCGGAGCATGTCCCGCGCCTTGGCCTTGATCATCTCCTCCGCCTCCAGGACATTGCCCTTGGTGGCGTACTTGCGTTTGATCGCCTCCATCTCCTCGGGCGTCTTCTCGGAGAACATGTCCTCGAAGAGCTGATCGAGGTCGCGGCCGTCGCTCACCGCGCCGGTGGCCGTGCGGCCTTCGTACAAGATCGGGACGGTCGCGCCGTCGGCCTCAGACTCCTTGAGCCGGTAGCGGTCGATGAACTCGCCAAAGATCTCGTGGGTGCGCTTCTTCGCCCCCATGATGATGGGCGTGCCGGTGAAGCCCAGCCGCGCGGCGTTGGGCAGCGCCTTCTGCAGGTTGGCGTGCATCATGTTCGTATGCGACCGGTGCGCCTCGTCCACCATGACGAGGATCGACTCGTCCTCGTTGAGCACCGGGAACGCCTCGGCGGCCACCTGGGCGCTGGCCTTGTTATCGTCGCGGTCGCCGTACTTCTGGATCATCGCGAAGACGATGCCAGGCCCCTTTTTGGCCAGGAGCTTCTTCAGCTCGTCGACCTTGCTGGCAACCTTCACGGTCTCGCCGGTGAGCGCCGCGGTACCGGAGAGCTGGCGCTCCAGATCCTTACGATCGGTGATGATGACGACTTTGAAGCGGCGCAGCGCCGAGATCGAGCGAAGCTTTCGCACCAGGAAGACCATGGTCAGGCTCTTCCCCGAGCCCTGCGTATGCCAGATGATGCCGCCGCGCCGGTCGTGCTCGCCGTCCTGCTTGCGGGTCTTGCCGTGGAGGAGCCGGTCGATCGCGGCTTGCACGGCGCGGAACTGCTGGTAGCGGCCGACGACCTTCACCGTCCGCCCAGAGACCTGCTGGTAGAGGGTGAAATGCCGGAGGATATCGATCAGGTGCGCCGGACGGAGCATGCCGGCGATGAGCTTCTGCTGGCTGGAGAGCTTGGAGGGGTGCTCCAGGCCGAGCTCGGCCGCGACGTTGGCCTGCGGGATGGGGGCGGTGTCCTTCCAGGCGAGGTAGTGCTCGAGGTCGGCGCCGATGGTCGCTGAGCGAGCGTCGTCGAAGGTCGTGGCCACGAGGAACTGGTTGGTCGCGAAGAGCCGTTCATTGCCCTCGTTCTCCGTCACCTCACCCGCGGCCCGCCGCTGGTTCTGGTAGCGCCGGAGCTGGTCGACAGCGCTCGGGATGGCCTCGGGAACCGTAGGGCTCTTGCACTCGACCACGACGACGGGGATCCCGTTCACGAAGAGGACGAGGTCCGGGATGATGTACGGAACGGCCTGGCCACGGGGGCAATCGACGCGGAACTGGTTGATGACCGTGAAGGTGTTGTTCTCGGGCTTCTGCCAGTCGATGTAGTGGATCGTCTGCTGGCGGCCCCCGTCCCAGTCGGGCAAGCCGTCGACGGCGTGGCCTTCCAGGAGGAGCTTGGTGGCCTCCTGGTTGGCCTCCATGAGCCGAGGTGCGCTGATGCGCGTGAGGGCCGCGATGGTCTGCGAGATGCGGGCATCGTCGAGCCAGGGCTGGCCGTTTCGGAGATTGATGCGACGGAGGGCCTGGCGGAGATCGGGCTCGAGGAGGACCTCCCGGAAGGAAGTACGGCCGGTGACGGAGGGGTGATCGAGGCTGCCAGTAATGTCCTTCCAGCCCAGTGAGCTGAGCTGCTCTATGAAGGGCAGCTCGACCTTGATGTACTCGGGGCCGTCGCTCATGAGCGTGCTCAGCTCCTCTTTTTCGATGTGGGGCGGGACGCAGCGTCCGCCCTCCCCTTCGACGTGGGTCCGGCAGCCATGTCCGCGGTTCCCTTCGCCAACCGCCGGGCGACATCCTCGAGCTGCTTCAGCGCCTCGGTCTCGGCCTCTTGCTCGAGGACAGTACGCCTCCGGGCGGCGAAGCGCTCGTACTCGCGCTCAGCGTGAGCGTCCGCGTCCTCGCGCTTCCACTTGCCCAGGCCGGGCAAGACGCTCCGCTCATTGAAGGCGAGGAAGGCGTCGAGCTTCTTCGGCCACTCGTGCATGTAGATCTGCTTGCGCCGCTTGGTCTGGTCCTCAGCGTAGTCCAGGAACATGACCACGATGCGGTTCAGCTCGGTAATCTCGTCCTCGTTCAGGTAGTTCTTGGCAACGGTCACGTCGCCCTTGCGCACGCCCTGCCCCTTCCACGTGCGGAGGCCCATGTTCGGCTGGGTATGGTCGGCCCGCGCCTGGATGAGCTCGGGCGCGGTCTTGCCGGTGGCGGCGAAGTGCAGCTTGTTCTGCATGGTCTGGAAGAACGCGATGGTCTCGGGCGTACCCGGCCGGTAGTCCGCCGCCAAGGCGAAGATCTCCCGCACGCGCAGGTACATGCGCCGCTCGCTCGCCCGGATGTCTCGGATGCGCTCGAGCAGCTCGTCGAAGTGATCGGGTACGCCAGGGCCGGGCGGGTTCTTGAGCCGCTCGTCGTCCATGGTGAAGCCCTTCACCAGGTACTCGCGGAGGCGCTCGGTCGCCCACTGGCGAAACTGGGTGCCGCGAGGCGAGCGGACGCGGTAGCCGACGGCGATCACGGCGTCGAGGTGGTAGTGGCCGACCTGGTAGGTCTTACCGTCGAGACCAGTTGTTGCGAAATACGCAACAACTGCTTTCTCATCAAGCTCTCCCTCCGCGAAAATAGCGCGGAGGTGACGCGACACGTTGGATTTGTCGATCTGGTAGAGGGCGACCATCGCGCCCTGGGAGAGCCACAGGGTGCCCTGCTCGAAGCGGCACTCGACCCGGCTCCGGCCGTCCTCGGTGGGGTAGAGGATGATCTCGCCTCGGGCGGAGACGATGTCGTCGGCGGGGGCGGTAGGGTTGCGGTCGCTCATGGGGGAGGCTCCGCGAGGAGGGGGGTGACGCGGACGCGGCCGGTGAGGAGGTCGTCCATGAGGGCTTGCTTGAGGGCGGCGAGCTTCTCGGCGATGCCTATCTCTCGGCGAATACGCTCTTCAATGCTATCGAGAACAAAAACAATCCGTCGCTGTTCCTGAACCGGCGGGACGGGTACTAGAAGCGGGTAAATATCCGCCTGAGAGATCGTTGTCATCGTTACCTGCTTTGCGCGTCCCATAAAGAAAGAGCGCGCGTGCGGTGCGCGACACCAAAGAGCCACGTATTCTGGAACCGCCAGGCGCGTGACCGTGCGAAGTCGCATGAGGTGACACTCAAATACTGCGACAACGGGCACGTCGCGAACGACGTTGCACTGCGCGATTCCCGAAAGATTGAGCGAGCTTCGTGTGAAGAAGACGTCGCCCGGCGCGACGCCGAAGCGGCGCAGTTCCTTCTGTGTTGCGCGAAAACGCTCAACTTTCATCAGGTCAATGCCGAACTGGGAGTACAGATCGCCAACGTTGATCAGTGGCACACCAGCTCCTGCTCTGTTCGGCTCCTTGAACACGCCGTTGCTGAGACCGCCTGCGGCCAAGTCTCGAAGTCGGAGCACGTCCCAGCTATGTGGTATCTTCCCAAGCGGCGACTCCTTGAACTGCTCGGCCTGTCGCTCTGAGTCGCGCAGCTCCCCGTTCTCGTCGATGCCGCAGGTAAGCAGGTCGTGCAGGAGCCCCTGCTTTGTCTGCTTCAGCTTGGCGATGAGTTGCTCGGTCCTAAGGATGGCCTCGCCAACGGTATTGAGAACCTGGCCAATAGTCCTCTGTTCGGGAAGGGGCGGGACTAGAGCGTCAAGCTTGGCGAAGCGATCGGCGCCTAGGTGAGCGATACTGGTGGTCTGTTTGGCGATCTTGGTAAAGTGCCCGATGTCAAGCCATCGCTTGAACATCGCGCGAGCATAGGCAATCTCTATTGCAGATCCGGCTCGAAAGCGGACGAGGGTGTTCTGGAAGCAGTAGCGATCGTCTGGACCGTCGTAGACGGCGCTTCGACCGACAAGCTCCAAGCTTTGTCCTTCGTTCAGCAGGATGTCGCCCCGACGGAGAGCATATTTCTGCTGCTCAGTGGGCGAGAAATGCATTTGTAGTACATCCGAGTAATCGATCCAACCATCATAAACATTAGCAACCCGGAGGTAAGGCACCATATTGGCGCCGTTCTCCGTTGATGGCGAGCGTTGCCGCCCCAATTGGATCTCGCCAAGGTCTCGGACTTTGGAGATTCGCCAACCAGTCGGGACCGTGCTGTTAGGCATAACCGAGCGCCCCCAAGAGGTTGCGCAGCCTATCGGAGGCGGCGTCGCGATCTCGCTCGATCTCTGTGAGTGTCACGCGATACTTGTCCCACCACCCCTCAAATGCCGAGACAACCTGCCGGCGATGGTCGGCCACATACCGACCCAGTAGACCGTTGAGATTATCTCTCAGGATCCCGACCACCAGATCCTCCGCATCGCCGATGCCGAGCTTGCCGGTCTCCTCTTCCAGCCGCCTTACCAGATCCCCCTCCAGCTCCCTCAGCCTCTTCCTGATCGCGCCGAGATCCTTCTTGAGCGCCTTGATCTCCTCCTCGGACTTACGCTCCTCGGTCGCCTCGCCGTCATCCTCCTCCTCAGTGGACTGCGCCGCCTTGATTTCGGCATCCAGCTCCGCCTTGCGCGCCTCGAGCTCCTTGATCTCGGCCAGGTACGCCGGCAATAGCTTCCGGGTGAGCGGGTGGTCGAGCGGATTGTCCTTCACCTCGTCATCCTCGAGCGCGACGCGGATACTCGAGGCCCACGCGTCCACCACGCCCGGGTGCCCGTGTGCCGCCGCCGTCTTGAGGTCTGCCTGCACCTCCGCCCACCACATCTCGAACACGGCGGCCCGGATATCCGCGGCAGCCGCCTTCGCCAGCCCGGTCGCGCCTTGCGCCGCGAAGAGCGCGAGATCCGCGGACCCTTCGAACACCGTCGCCACGGCGCCGGCCGCCTGATGCGGTGCGAGCAGCCCTGCCGGACCGACGTGCTTCTCGAAGCTCCGGCTCAGCCCTGCTCGGACCTCCATGAGCTTGTTCCCCTGGAGCTGCCCGAGCTCCCGCCGCGCCTTCTTCCACCACCCATCGACGGCGTCGGCGAGCTGCTTTTCCCGCGCGGCCATGCCGGGCTCGACGTCCAGCCGCTTCTTCAGGTCCGCCTTGTCGGTGATCCCGTCCACGAAGTCCAGGTAGCGCTCGTCGCGCTCCCGAAGCAGGCGCCTCGGGTCGAGCCCGTGCGCCTCGAAGAGCGGCTGCTGCGCCTTCACCTCGCCCTTGGGGATGCCCCCGTACAGATGCGCCCGCACGTCGTGAGGCTCCGGCGGCGGGGCGTTGTCGGCGTAGCGGCGGATGTTAAGGTTGTCGTCGTTCTCCCGGAGCTCTTCGCGCCCGACCACGCGGGCGAAGCCGGGCACATCACGAAACGCCTGCCAGGCGCTGACGATCTTCTCGATGTGCTCGGGGAAGAGGGAGTTCTGCGCCCGCCCCTCGGTGTACTCGCGATCGGCGTTGATGAAGAGCACCTTGCCCCGGCGCTCCTTCGGCTTCGCGCCCTTGGCCCGCAGGACGAGGATGCAGGCCGGGATGCCGGTACCGTAGAAGAGGTTCGACCCTAGGCCGATCACGGCGTCGAGCAGGTCGTCGTCGAGGATCCCCGTGCGGATATCCCTCTCGGCGCCGCCGCGAAAGAGCACGCCGTGGGGCATGACCGTGACGACCATACCTCCCGGCCGCATCACCGCGAGCATGTGCTGCACGAACATGAGATCGGCCTTTTTGCCGCTCTCCGGGCAGAAGCCGTAGCGGAAACGCTCCTTGAAGGGCAGGTTCTTCTGATCGTAGTTCTGCGAAAAAGGCGGGTTGCTGATGACGCGATCGAAGCGCATCAGCTCGCCGCCCTCGGTGTGGAGCGGCTCGGCCAGGGTGTCGCCGTTCCGGATGTCGGCGTCACGGATGCCGTGCAGGAGCATGTTCATCTTGGAAATGGACCACACCCCGCCGTTCGACTCCTGGCCGTACAGGCGCATGTCTTTGGGGTTCTTCTGGTGCTCGTCGAGGTATTCACGGGAGAGCACGAGCATGCCGCCGGACCCGGAGCACGGGTCGTAGATGTGCATGCCCTCGTCCGGTGCGGCGATGCGGACCATCATCCGGACCACGGCGCGTGGCGTGTAGAACTCGCCGCCCTTCTTGCCGGCGGAGTCGGCGAAGTCGCGGATGAGGTACTCGTACGCGGCGCCGAGGAGGTCCGGGTACTCGAAGTCCTCGTTCCGGAGCCGGATCTTCGAGAAGTGGTCGATGAGGTCGCGGAGGTTCTTGTCCGGGATCTTCGACTGGCCGACCTTGCGGGTGAAGTCGATATGCGTGAGCACGCCGTCGAGGCTGCTGTTGTTCTCCTCAAGCGCGGCGAGCGCCTTGTTGAGCCCGTCACCCACATTGTGGTGGAGCTCATCGCGCAGGTGCTCCCAGCGAGCGAGCGGCGGGACGTAGAAGGTCTCGGCGTAGAAGCTCGGGTGCCCCGCGCGCTTCTGCGCCTCGGCCTTGCTCCGGCCGCGGGCGCGCTCTTTCTCGCAGAGCTCTTCGAAGCGGGCGTCGAAGACATCGGCGCACCGCTTCAAGAAAAGCATCCCGAAGATGTATTCCTTGAACTCGGACGCATCCATCTTGCCGCGGAGAATGTCGGCAGCCTTGAAGAGGTGCCGTTCGAGCTGGGGCAGGGTCAGGCGGGCCATCGGGAGGTACTTCTTGTACCACCGCCGCGACTGGAGTTGGGGCCTCAAGCGCGACGCCTGCCGCAGGCTTCCCGGTCCTGGTCGCACGACCAGCTTCAAGGCGCGGGGCCTCGCGCGCTCGGCGTTCTCTTCTGCGGCTTGACTACCGTTCCGGTGGCTCGCCGTCGAGCACCCTCATCTCGGGGCTGACCCGCTGCCGCGCACCACCCGCACCAGCCCGGCCCGGACTGTGGCGTCGCTACACGGGTCACCTGGCACACGGGTCACCTGGCGCCGCGATGCCCGCCGCGCCAAGGAGATCGGTAACGCGGCTCACATGTCGCGCCCGCCTGCCGACCAAGCGCTCGGGGTAGCGCACCACCTTGCGCCACCACGCGCAGGCGGACTTTCCCGAGCACGATCTCGCTCGGCTCCGCCATGGCGTCCTCGAGTCCGCGCACGGTGGCGTCGAGCTGAACATGCCGGACCTGGAGACTTCGACGGGACCTCCCACCGACCGCCCCGCGAGTTCCGCGAGCTGGTCGAGACCGTCGTGGCTGCCGGTCACCTCGCGATCAGCGGACTGCGCCCGGCACCCCCGTGCCGTCGACGGACCGGCGATTGTCTTGACGGCAGCTCGCAACCGCTGAAGCCACGTAGGGGCTTCGGATTCGCGGCTGCGGAAAAGTTTGGAGACGTCTCCACTTTCTCGTACCGGACCACCTCGGTCGTGCGACGTCGAAAGTGGTCGCCTCCTGGAAGGCGGTTATCCGTCGGGGTCGTCGATTCTCCCCACCGAGCGTAACCGGCTTTCGAAGGTCTTGCGAGGGACACCGAGCAGACGCGCCGCCTCGGACTTGTTGCCGGATGCTTTTGTGAGCGCGGCCTCGTGCCACGACCTCTCGTATTCATCGAGCTGCGCTCGGAGGTTCTCGAGTGGCAGCAGCTCAGCAAGCTCGGATGCCGCAGGAACGGCGCGTCGGGGTGACTCGCGAGGTCCCAGCGCCGCGATGGCTCCGTCGACGATCCGATCCTCCGACCGCCCTGCCTTGAGCGACGCGAGCAGGTGGTACGCGGCGCGCTGAAGGTCCCGGAAGTTGCCAGGCAAAGGGTGGCTAGCGATCGCATCACGTAGAGTCACGTGCTCGACGAACCGCTCCCATCCGTCGGGCGAGATGCCAGCGCTCCGCGTGGCTCGTGAGAGAACGAGCCGCCAGGCATCTGGCAGGTCCTCCCTGCACTGCCGGAGCGGCGGAACCGAGAGGACAAAGACGGCGATGCGGTCCATGAAATCGAGATCGAGCACATCGTCGCGAAGCTCGGCCAGGGAGCGATTCGTCGCGCACACGAGCCGGAAGTTCGAATGTCGCACCTTCACATCGCCGAGCCGCTGAAACCCGCGCCCTTCGATCGCCGCCATGAGCAGCCGCTGGGTGTCCCTGTCGATGTCGGCGATCTCGTCGAAGAACACGGTGTCGCCATCGGCTTGCTCGAGCAACCCTGGACGGACCTTCGTCGCGCCCGTGAAGGCACCCTCGACGTGACCGAACAGCTCTGATCGCGCGAGCTCCGGGTTCACCCGGAACTGGCCGCACACGACTGTCGGCCAGTTCGTCCCCTGCGCCTTCTGGAACGGGCTCATCGAGCGGAGAAAGTTCGCGAGCGTGGTCTTCCCGGTGCCGCGCTCTCCGACGAGGAGCACCGGGACGCGCAGCGGGGCCCACTCCTCCAGCGTCGAGAGAGCCTCGCGGAGGGCCGCGCTCTTCACCCGCGCAGGATCCCAGACGTGGCCGTCGTCATCGCTGCCCACCTTGCCAGGCCGCGCTGTTCGATAGAGGCGAAGCCATGTATCCAGATCGAACCGGACGCGCTGCACAGGAGCCTGCCCCGCGGCGCGCCCGCGCGCATCGGAAGTCTGTATCAGCTCTACCGGCCCGGTAATGAGTCCGGTAGTCCCGAGCGCCAGCCAGACAGCATGCATGGCAGGCGTCCCCGGCGAGAGGTGAATGACGACGAGGGCGTCGGGGTTTTCGTCGCGAGCGCGCCGGAGCGCTTCCTCGGCGAACGGTCGAATTGCTGCATGATCCGTAGGCGAAGCGCTCGTCTTCCACGACAGCTTGACGATTTCCGGGCACGCGGGGTCGAGCTCATCGTGCAGCTCCCTGATCGTCTCGCGCAGAGCCTCGCGCTCCCGGTCACCGTCCGAAGTGGACGTGTCGCGCCAGCAGAGATACAGCCGGCGGACTCGCGATCGATGCGGACTCTGCGGATCGCCCAGAGCGGTGACGAGCGGCGCAGAGCGGTGGTTCACGCTCACCCAGCTGACGAGAACAGCGTCGGGATGGATTGCTCCTCTCGCTTTCACGGCAATACCACCTTGGCACCGAGGTCTGCGGCGAGCCGGCGAGCGCGCTCGCTGTCTTCGGCCTGGGGCAGGACGACGTACGTCTTGTTGTCATGCTCGAATACACGAGGATCATGGGATACACGGGTCTTGACTTTCCTCGGCTTCCCGTCTTTGCCTGCCTCTTCCCGCTCGACTTCTTGGAACCGTTCGGTCGCTCCTTTAGGAAGACGCGGCGGTATGACCTCCCAGGTAAATCTCACCAGCCTCGGCAGCTCTCCCGCCAAAGGCGACGGCTTCAACGTGGGGGTGGGCGCATCCTCCAGATGGAGAGCATCAGGAGCAACCACGGCAGGCAGGCTCTGCGTGCACGAAGGGGTTACCCGCGTGATGCCATCGCGCAGCGCGGCTTCGGCCGCGCAGAAGTCGCCAAGATGGTCACCGCGCGTCGCATCGGCGCGGTACACCCACGGGAACGTGTCTGCCCACTCACGCAGCGTTCTTTCGACCACGCACGCCGTATCGGGGGACACGATGGCCCCGATCTCGAATCCCTTATCGAGCCCCTGCGCTTCGAGGTTCGCGGTCATGACGAGGGCCTGCCCGTCCACGCAGACCGCCTTCGCGTGAAGCTTGTCGTGCGCCAGAACGGAGATCCCGGCGGCCGCAAGCGCAGCGACGCCAGCGGCCACGGCGCGCCGGGGACGGGTGAGGACCACAACGCGAACACCGCGGTTCGCTGCCTCAATGAGGGCTTTCACCGCAGGATGTTCTGCCCCGATACCGTAGCTTGCCACCAGGATCTCGCGGCGAGCACCGTGGATCAGGGCCATCACCCGATCGCGAAGAGCGGTGCCGTCCTGCAAGGTGGCGCAGACCGCGCTGTCGGCCGGCCGCGAGGGCGTTGCAGGGTGTTTCCTCCGGATCTCCATCAGCCGCCCCGGTCCTCGCAGCTCGCGCTCGGCCTCGCACCAGAAGGCCCACTGGAAGCACGCGGCCAGCGCACGGGCTCCCGCAGGATCGAGCGCCACACCCAGCTCGACGCTGTCCTCGAGAGCCTTGTTGAAGTTTGCCGTGGACAGCCATGCTCGCGCACGCGCCGGCGTCTGGGGATCTACCACCAGGAACTTCGCGTGGATGTGCTCCGCGGAGCGGAGCAGCACCTTCCCCGCAAGGCGGTCCAGCAGCTTCTTGTGCTGCTCCGCCATCCGTTGCTCGAAGACCTCGTCCTCCCGTACGACCTTGCCGATGCGCTGCTCGGACGCCGTGAGCACATATAGTCTCACGCCTCTCTGCGCAGCTCGGAGCATGGCATCCGCAAGGCGATCTTCGGCGAGGAGGAAGGAGGAGAGCAGGGCGACCTCCGTGGCCCCGTCCAGAGCGGCCACGAGTTCGTCACGGAAGCAGAGCTGCGGTCCCGTCCTCCACACGCCGGAACCGGGGGCCTCTTGAGAATCGGGGTCCGTCGGGGATCGTCGCAGCCAGCCCGGGCCCAGAGGCTCAGCTGTCAGATCAAGGGTTTCTTCACGGCGAAGGGGCGAAAACATCGTCAACTCCACAGTCCAAGGTCAGACGGGGCGAGCAAACACCAGGATCGGTCTCCTCTCTCGGCGCGCGCCTTCGCCAGAAGCTCGGACGCGCTCAGCGCGCGCGGCTGGTGGTGAGGGAACAGCGCATGCAGCTCTCGACTCTTCTGCTCCAGTTCGATAGGCAGGGCATAGTCGTTGACGGCCTCCCACTGGAGCCACGAGAGCCAGGCCTCCGCATCGGCCTGCGTGGCAGGCACGACATGGACATCCTTCAGGACCGTCGCGTCGAAGCGGCCCAGCTCCTGCAAATCTGACGCTGGCACATCGAGGTTGCGGCGGAACACGCGGCGCGCGGCATCCGGCAAGGACTGGAAGGTAGCTGGCACGACCGACCTGCCGGCAACTGCCCGCCACCGATCCAGCTCCGGGCCTGGCACACGCGTGGCGTGCGTGACGAGCATCTTCCATAGCACCTCTCGACGCCAGCGACCGACGACTTCAGGGAGGTCGACCTCCGCGTCGATCGGCTTCGCCCTCTCGCCGTCGTCGTGCGAGGGCAGCCGCCCAGACAGACGAATCGACGGTGCGGCGTCCCAGGTGAACTCCAGCCGGAGCTGGCCGCGGGGGCCCGACGAACCGCGTTCGCCGAGCTCGACGAGCTGGAACAACGGCCCGTGACTGACCGATCGAAGCGGTCCGACGCCGCAGCAGCGACGCAGCAGGTCTGGTGAGCGCTCGGGCTGCGGACTGCGTTCGCCCCGCGCTCGAGCTTCCTTCGCCGCCTCGCGCTCCTTCCGGACGGGCTCTGCCTCAAGGCGTTGTACATCGATGAGGACGGCCGGGACCAGCGGGTCGTCCACGACGAAGAACCGCCAGATACCCTCCTCGGGTACCAGCACCTCGCCGTGGTCCAGGGCCCGCCGTCCGATCTCGGACAGGGCAGCCTCGCCGCCCTCGCCTATGCGCTCCAGCAGGCGAAGGTCCACGCAGCGCTCGATCACGCGCCAGCCGAGCACGTCGGGCCGCGGCCCCAACAACTCCCGGAGCACGTCGCGCGCGCCGATGGGGCGGGCGAGGTCGGCCGCCAGTCGAGCGACGGCCAGGAACTCGGGCCGATCACGGCCCACAGCGACGGTCGCCCCGGCATCGAAGCTCGAAACAGGAATGGCTCGTGTGAGGCGGATCATACACCCTCCCAGCCGATGTCACGCGCGTACATCGGCGACGCTCCGAGGTCGTGCAGGAGCTCGGAGCGGCAATCGGTCGACGCCATCCAGCTACGGTGGCCGACGAGCACTAGCTGGTAGCGGGCACGGGTCAGGGCGACGTTGAGACGGTTCGGGCTGTTCAGGAAGCCGGGCGAGCCGCTCTTCACGAAGGACAAGAGGACGAGGTCGGCCTCGTGACCCTGGAATCTGTCCACCGTGCAGAGCGTGACGTGAATACGCCCATTTCCGTCCGGCAGCCGGAAGTTTCGCGTGTTGCCATGCTGACCGCTCATGTCCTGCAGACGGATCCGAAGCTCCTTTTCCTGGCTCCGGTAGAACGTGAGCACGGCCACTTCCCACGGTGCCTGTGGGCCCTTGCGCGGGTGCGGGGCCGTGGCCGCCCATTGCACGAACGCTGCCAGCTCCTTCATCATGGCCTCCGCCTCTGCGAGGTTGCAGTTCCCCGGCGAGCTGCGGTGTCTGCCTCTCGCTCCGGGCGCAATATCGATCCACGTGGCTCGCCTTGCGTAGCGCCCGTAGGTCCATCCGCGGTTCTCGCCCATCCCGGACGCGTCCTTCAGCAGCGTGTCTTGATAGAACTGCATGCGGGGGAATGCTGAGATTTCGGGGTGCATGCGGTGCTGAAACGAGAGCGACACCATGCGTTCGGCCAGCACGCGCTCCGGAAGCCCATCCGTCAGGGCGGTCTTCTGATCCCAGCCGAGCGATCCCGCTCCCATCTGGAGGATCTCCAGGATGGACGGCATGGAGACGCGCCGCATGTTCGCGAGGTCTTCCTCGAGCATGTCGTTCGGCGTCTGCGTGCGGCCATCGCGCAACGTCCGCGGTCGACGCTTCTCGAAGAACCAGTCCCCCAGCGTCCTGGGCTCCAGCGCTTTCAGCTCGTGGAGCAGGCGCTCCTGCTCTTGCGGGTTGTACCGGAGCTCGTAGGCGCGCACCTGCCGCCAGGCGACCTCGCCTGCCCAGGTCACGGGCTCGTCGTCGGATCGAACCCTGAGGGCCCGGCGGTGTGCCTCCCAGTCGGCCAGGTCCGGCACCGCCCCCGCGACGACTTGGAGATCTCCGGGCAGCCGATGCTCCCATGCGGAGATCGTGTCGGGGTCGCCGAAGACGATGTCAGCGCACAGAAGGTCGACGCACACATCCCGGATCCCACGGACCTCGGTCGTCTCGGCCTCGTCGAGGTCGAGCGCCTCTACGCCTCGAGCCTCGGCCTCGTCGGCGATGAGGTCCGCCTCATTATCGGAGTCGACGGCGACGAGCGACCGGGCTCTCCTCCTCCGCGGGACATCTGCTGACGCCAGAAATGTGTGCACCGCCGCGCGCGCCACGGCCGGGGGTAGCAGCCCGCGAAGGTTCTCCGCAAGGTCCTGCTCTTCGACGTAGGGCGAGAGCTGCCGCCGGTCGCCCACCACCACCCAGCGCTTCGCGTATGCCGCGGGCACGAGGAACTCGGTGAACGTGGTCTTCGAGGCCTCGTCCAGGATGAGCATGTCGAAGGGCTCGATATCGCCACCGCCTTTTCGCGCGGTCTTGATCGCCGGGTGCTGAAGGATCCCGATCGTCGTTCCGCACACCAGGTTCGAGGCTTCCAGGAGGAAGCGCGCGAGCACGGACTCCTCGCCCTTGCGCGTCAAGGCCTCCTTCAACATCGCGCGCGCGGCGGCCCCCTCCGGCTGCGCACCTTGAGGCCGGTCGACGTGGTCGAGGATCTCGTCGCTCCAGGTTCGCAGCAGGTGCCGCAGCGTCCAGGCCTCGACGGCGCTCGACGTGACGTTGTCCTCATCGCCGATGCGGATCGGCATCACGAGCTTCTCCTCGGCGTCGTCCTGCCATTCGATCAATCGTTCAAGCACGTTGTCGACGGCGACGTGCGTCGACGCCACAAGGAGCACCCGCTTGTGCTCACGCGTAAGCTGAACGATGAGCTCGCAGATGGCGGTCGTCTTGCCCGAGCCGGGCGGGCCCTCCAGTACTGCGAAGTCAGGCGTTCCGAGGGCGCGCTCGACGAGGGCGCGCTGCTCGGTCGTGCCATCGCGCAGGGCGCCTTGCTCGCCGCGTAGAAAGACCCAGTCGTCTTCCTCGATCTTCGCGGGCACGAGCGGTTCCCAGATCGGTCGAGTCGAAACGAGACGAAGAAGCGGTGCGACACGCGGAGGCGGACGATCTTCCATCGCTGCCAGCGTCCGGCGCTGGCACTCCAGGGGCCAGGTGTTGGGGCGTAGAAAGAGGAGCGGTCCTTCGGGGGCCGCGCTCGGCTCCGCGCCTTTGGTGTCGTCGGCGGTGGGCGGCCGGATCTCCGTCGGTGCGCGCGAGAGAAGAAGCGCGAGCGCCTCACGGTCGAAAGCCAAGACGTCGATCTTGCTCCCCTCCAGCCAGGTCATGTAGGGGCCGCGGGACACGGGCGGCCGCTCGTGAACGTCTTTGGCCTTGAGGAACGCATCGAACGTCGTCTCCGGCTCCTCGTCGCGTCCTGGACGCGGCTCCAGCATGATCCAGGTCCCCGACGGGACCTCCCGCGGTCTGTGCCGATCGCGCCGCCGGCGAGCGCCCTCGAAACGAAGTGCGGCCTGAGCGATCCTTTCACGGATGCGACGCTCTAGCTCGCGCAGCTCCTTGGAGCTCGGCGGCCGCCATGCGAGCGAGAGCGCACGATTGTCGGCGGCCCTCTTGGCGGTCGCCAGGTACGTGCGGTAGGGAGCCAGCTGCGCCCCCGATTCCCGCATCGCGGCGCTCCAGTCGCCGACTCCGGGCAGGGACATGTAGAAGAGCCGTGCCATGCGATGAGATTCTCCGGTGCGTGCTCCCAGAGCACACGCTGTGCCGGCGAGCGTGTGCCCGGCATCCCCCACGAAAGCGGGGCTGGTTCTTTCCAGGCGAGGGCCGGCCCTGGCGAGATGTTGCCACCACCGGCCATGTTTGGCCACCCCTCCCCTGACAGAGGCGAGGGCAGAGCTCCGATCGCTCGAACGTGTTGATGATCGCCTACCGTACCGCCCGACAGGACGAGGATCGTACGAGCGCCGCGCGAATGAGATTTCCTGCGCCGTGCTCCCCTGCGACACTCTCCTCGTCTCCGTCGGGGCCGACGACAGCCGGATCTGCCCCGCAGAAGGGCGCACATGCAGTCGTTCTGGAACTCAGGCGAACGCGAAAAGATCAAGGGACTGGACATCCTCGGTCTCCGTCAGCTCGACCAGAGCATCGAACGGGAGTGGGTCGCCGGCATCACCACGATCTCGTACCGCGCACGGTACCTCTCGCTCCTGCCGTGGGCGCTCGGCGAGTATTACTCGGCGCAGCTCGACCGCGGCGCAGGCAAGGCCGGCTACGACGAGACCGCGGTGGAGATGCTCTTCCGGCGGCTCGAGTTCGTCGTTCTTGCGGCCTCGCATCGTGATGCCCCACCGGGTCAGCGCGGCGACAGCTCAGGGGTCATCGGCTCCGACCTGTTCGCCGATGCGCTCGAGAGCCTCGAGACCTCGGGAACCGTGGACACCCCGTCGGAGCACGGCGGTGCTTCGCTGGGTACCTACGCGATGCCGTGCCGCTCGTTCGGACTGCTTGAGACGGCGGAGGACGATCTTCCCATCAAGGTGCCGCCCCGGGGCCAGGCGCTTCTGCGCGCCCGGCGGAAGGCGCTGGACGGCGCGAAGACCGCGCGCTGCGTGCTCGAGGGCGGCTCTCTGTCGATCAACGACCTCGACGCCGAGGCGCACCACTTCTCCGTGAACGGCCTCGTGACCGACACGGAGGAGCGACGCCTCCTTCGAGAGGCCCTGATTCGCCCGTATATCAACACCGAGCATGTCCGCGGCTCGTACGAGCGCTTCATGGCGACCGTCCGCTGGGCGTTCAGCGCTCTCGACGGCACGGCCCTCTCTTCCGCCGAGCTCATCAAGGAGGCCTACCGCGAGGCCGCCAGCGGCCGCGCCGGTCATCCCGTCGAGCTCGCGTGGGCTGAGTACGAGCTGCGGCGGCGTGGGCACTTCGCCATCGAGCTGCTGCTGAGCTGTCTGACGGATACGCTGATGGACCTCACCGGAGCCACCGTCGATGGCGTCGTGAGCCACTGGGATACCGCGGAGCCGCTCGCTGGAATGGTCGCCACGACGACAGGGTGGCCGCCGTCCGCGCTGCAGATGCGGGTCCGGGACCTGAACGCGACGCTCGGCGATGACACGTTCCTGAGCGCCCCTATACGAAGCGCTGCAGGGCGGGCGCTGATGAGCCGCTCGCGAGCTGTCTATGCCGCGGCGCTCCTGTTCGCGTGCTCCAGACAGACCGCCTCGCTGAGACGGGCCGGACGCATTCCCGCGCGCCGCAGCTACCTGGAACGGGCCTTCGAGATCATCGACGCTGCGCAGCATGATACGCTAGCGACGCTGCTGGTGCGCCTGATCCGAGACGTCGTTGTCGAAGCGCATCTCTCGACGACCCTCCGCAAGATGAGCCAGGGACAGAAGTGCTCGCTTCGCTTCTATCCCGAGGGAGCCCTGCTCCGGCCCACGGGGGTCAAGGTCGGAGCGGGTTTCAGCGGAGATCGCCTCGGGAACGTCCTTGGCATCTGGGCCGACGTGGGCGCCCTGACCAGGGACGACGACGGCCGATACACCTTGTCAGACGACGGACGGCGACTCGCGAAGGAGATCGCGCAATGAGGGAGGATCTCCTCAAGGCGATCGAGGCGAGCAAGGACGTCACGAACGCCATCATTCTGACGCACAACATCGATTTCGTCTTCCTCCAGACCATGGTGCTGTCCGCGCTGCGCAAGTGCGGCCATCCGAGCATCACCATCTTCGCCGACGCGCGCTGCACCGCCGAGACCTACGGCCGCCAGGCTCCTGTCCTAGACGGGCTGGGCGTGCGTTATCGCGTCGTCCCGGTCGCCATGGATCCGAGGTCCAGGTTCCACCCAAAGGCGGTTCTCCTCTCGGGGGAGAAGGCGGCGACCCTCTTCGTGGGCAGTGGTAATCTCACCTTCGGCGGCTGGCGAGAGAACGCCGAGGTCTGGCTCCGCTTTGACTCTGGAATCGATGGCCCCGGCCCCTTCTCCGCGTTCCGGCGTTTCACCGAGAGCGTCCTGGGGCGTGTTCCGCTGCCTGACGCCGTGACGGCTGAGCTCGCAGAGGCGTTCGACACGGAAAGCAGAGCCTGGCTGGCGGAAGGTGAATCTGGACGGACCGTTCCTCTCCTGTCACGAGCGGGAGAGGGGCAATCGCTGCTCGATGCAATGATCCGGGCAGCGGGGGACGCGCCCGTCGACGAGCTCGTCGTCTGCGCCCCGTACTTCGACGTCGACGGGGATGCGCTTCGAATGTTGCTCGACCGGACGAGGTCGCCGCGTGCAACCGTTCTCTGGCAGCCGTCGGGATCGACGCTGACGCGCCGTGCACTGGATGCATGCGATGGCCGGGCCGTCGCGGAGCAGGTCACGTTCCGGCACATTCCGAAGGAGGGCGAAGCGCGAGCCGCTTTCATTCACGCGAAGTTTTACGGGCTGGTCCGGGGTGCGCAGACGACCGTCTTCGCCGGAAGCGCGAACTGCTCGCGCGCCGCTCTCACGGCGAGCGGAGCATCGGGCAACGCCGAGCTCCTCGTGGTGCGAGACATGCCGACGGTGGACTTCGAGAGCATGTTCAGAGGGGAGCTGCTGCAAGTCCCGGAGCCCCCGTCCCTCGTCCCGGACGCGGATGCCGACGAGGAGGAGAGCTACGAGAGACCCCAGCTGCAGATCCTGGCTGCGCGCCTGGAAGCGGGGGCTCTCCTGATCGCGTTCTCACCAATGCGAGCGGAAATCCGGACATGCCATCTCGACGGAAAGACAGCTCCATGGTCGCGCATCGAACAGGGGGTCATCAGCGTGGGCTGTTCATCGGAGCCGCGTGCCGTGGTGCTCGAGGGAGCGCTCGACGGCGAGCTTCTGAGGTCGGAACCCAGCTGGGTCGACCACGAGCGGTTCCTCCGCGCGTCGGCGCGAGGGCGCAGCCTTGCGGACACCATTCGCACACGGATGCAGTCCGGTGCGTGGAATGCCACGGCCTGGGCTGACATCATGGACGTTTTGTGCAAGCACCTCACCTACACGCCGATACGGCATGTAGCCCGGAGCGCGTCCCGGAGAGCGCGTGGCGATGGTCATGTTCCTCGGGAGCTTACGCCAGACGACTTCTTCTCGCACGATTACCACATCCCCGGTCTCGGGGGAGTGAGCCAGCTGGCGGTGAAGGCCGATGGGCGGAACGAGCAGTCGCTTCAGCAGCTTCTTCTGCGATGGTTCGGCGTGGCGAGCGAATCAGAGGATCTGACCGGCACTCCGGCCGGTACGGCGGGCGTCGACAGCGACGAAGACGACGCTGTGGACCGCCCAGAGGTCATATACCTTATCCGCAAGTCCGGAGGTCGGAGGCGAGTCACCGGTGCAGATGCGCACCGGATAAGGCGGGTACTCCTGCAGGTGGAAAAGGCGATCACCAGCGAGCTATTCCTCGCCCGACGGGAGCCCGAACTGCTCGCCGACGACATCAAGGTGACTGCGGTTCTTTTGCGCACGGGGCTTCGTGAAGGGTGGATCGACGGCCGCGAGTTCTTCCGCATCACCCATCAAACATGGCAGTCGCTGTTCTTCAGTGGTAGCCCTGAGCGCGGGCGAGGCTGGCTGGAGTACCGACTCGACGCGTCCGAGGACCGATCAGCGTTCATCAAAGCAGTTCGTTCGCCCGAGCTTGCGGCGGCATTGCTCGGTTGGGCGTTCGCCGTCGCCCCCGAGGAAGCGTCCCCCGAGCACGCGCGCTTCCGGCTGGCATGCGCGGTCGCAGTGGCGCGCTTGCCGTGGCTGTGGGATGCCAGCGACCGAGACGAGATCGCACGCGAGCTCGAAACCCTGCTCGCGTACACGGGCTCGTCCGATATCCAGACAGGAATCGAGCACGCACGAGCCTCCTGGCTCCGGATGCTTCAGCGCGGCCGCGCGCTCTTCGGCCTCGAGAAGGCGGCGCAGGCGATCGGGTCGATCACACTACGCTCACGGATCGGCCAACGGGAGCTGCGGGCCGGGGATCTGCTCTGGCAGAGCACCGCTGGCTATTGCGTCATCACCAGGCCGGCCGATCGGGTGGAAGGCGTACATGTGCCGGTCTTGAAGCTGCAGGGGCTCCAGGAGCAAACAAACTTCGTCGCCACCTCGACGATCCCGGTGGCGGCTCTTCTCGACGATGCCGTCCTGCCCCTGTCACCGGATTTTGAGCCGGGAATGCGCGAGGTGCTTCGGGGCTTCATGGCCGAGATCAGGGCCAGCCTTGAGGCCATCGCCCAAGGGTCATAACTGCATCACCGGCGACGCCGTCGACATCGGCGAAGACCTCAGGCAGGCTTGGCACGCCGAGGAAACCGCGCTTCGGCTAACCAGGAGGCGTGGCACCTCGCGCAATCGTCGCGTCCCGGTGTGAACACCAGGTTCGTGGAGCACTATTTACTATTGGACCGAGAATCAGAAATTCCTGGTAGATTCCACTCGTCTTCAGGCCGTTCACGCACTCACTGGAGAATTGCGCCATGGCGTCCGTCGGATCCAGCAAACGGACGATCTCGATCAGGCTGCGGCATGCGCCGATCGTTTCGTGCCCGCCGGGAGAGGCACGTAAATAAAAAAGCCCGACCGCTCCGTGACGAGGTTTAGTGCGACGAACGGATCGGGCAGCATGCGCGAGCATCGGATGGCGAGGTTCTTGGGGTTCCAAGACGCCTTCGGGCGCGGCGCCGAGCGCATCAAGCGGCGGATGGCCAGGCAATGGGCACACGTCGCCCTGGGCAGGCTGTCGTGATGCCTGCGGTGCTCTCGCGGTAGGCTACGCGGCGTCCCCGAGCGCCTTGCGGCGCAGCTTCTTCTCTGTCATGGCGTCTCGCTCTGCACGCCGCCGCAGCGCGTAGCAGGTGCGCCCGAGAGCAAACTCCGGGGCGCACGGGTGTACGCATGGCGGGCGGTCAGAAGAGGGCGGGCTCAGCGCCGCGCTTCGGTAGGGCTTCGGCGCTGAGGATGCACCGAACGGACACCTCCCGCTCGAGGACGCTCACCACGCGCGCCACACTGTGCTCGTCCGACTCCCGGGTGACGATGACGCGTTCGCCAGCTTCCGTGACGAGGTGCACCGCGCCGCCCGGTGCCGTCTCGATGCGGATGACGCGCAGTACCTTCATCGCGATCCCCGAGACGAAGAGCGCCGGCCTCTTTGCTTCTGCTCGCGCAGGCGCAGGGCGACCATCTTCGCGATCGCCTCGGCGCCCGCGTTGTCGATTGCCTGGAAGAGCGCGTCCTTCTCCGAACGGGAGACGGAGATGCCGAGGAACAGCACCCCGTCCATCCGTCGAGCCTCTCGGATGAGCTTCACCACGGCGACGTCACCCCGGACGTGCGCCAGGTTGATGAAGATCGTGCCATCCGCTCCGACGGCGAACGGCGCCTGCGCGACCTTCCGGTTCACGAGGACGGTCCCGCGCCCGCGATCCGGGACTTCTGCGAAACGGCTTGTGCGAGCGACAGGAAGAAGTCCACGACGTCGTGGACCAAGGGGAAGGGCGGCGGGCCGATCTCCTCGAACGGGTCTGGGATGTCGAGCACGCGCCCGTCCGGGCACCCAAGCATCAGGGCGTCGATCCAGTGATCCGTCTCGGCGAGCGGCACCACCCAGTAGCCGACGAGGCCGAGGTCAGCGAGCAGGTCCTGGTAGGACTTCATCATCGTGATCGCGAACTGGTGGTAGTAGCCCCACTGCGGGTCCGCGGCCGTGCATGCTCGAAGGAGCCTCCGGGTGAGGCGACGGCGAACGCGGTCCAGGACCGGCGGCGGCACGGTCTTCTTCTTCGCGAGTCTCAGCATTGAATCCTCCAACGAAGAAGACGGCGCGCAGGAGTGCCTGCCCGCCGCCCTCGTGTTCTTGTTGGTCACCAAGGAAGGCGAGCTGCGCTGTCGTCGCGGTCCGGTTCCCTCCGGACGCCGACGTGCTCGGCACATCAAGCCAGGGGCGTGGCCGCGGTTCCCCGAGGCGGAAGCAGCACTGCATGTACGGCCTCAGCAACGTGCCGGGCGTGAATGCCGTCGCTGCCGTCGAGGTCCGCGATGGTGCGCGCGACGCGGAGCACGCGGCTGTAGACCGCCGCGGAGAAGCCCAGCCGCTCGGTCGCCTCAGCGAGGACACGAGCCCCGGCCGGGTCCGGCGTCGCGACTTGCTCGATCTCCCCGGGGGAGAGCTGGGCGTTGCTCCGGCCTGTCGCGCCCGCTCGTGCTCGCTCCTCCTGCGCAGCGCGAGCCGCGATGACGCGCTTCTGCACCTCGCACGAGGGCTCGTCCTTCGATCTGCTCTGGAGCGCGGCGACGTCGACCGGCGGAAGCGCAACCTGGACATCGAAGCGGTCGAAGAGCTGGTCGCTCAGCCTCGCCCGGTAGGCGCGCAGGCGCTCCGGGGAGCAGACGCAGCGCCGCGCGTAGTCCCCCGCGAACCCGCAGGGGCACGGGTTGATGGCGGCGACGACGAGCGTCTGCGCCGGGAAGGTCGTGCGCGTGCGCCCCCGGGTGACGGTGACGCTGCCCTCGTCTAGGGGCTGCCGCAGGGTTTCCAAGACGCTGCTCCGGAACTCGAGCAGCTCATCGAGGAAGAGTACCCCGTGGTGAGCCAGGGAGACCTCGCCGGGCCGCACCGGCTCACCGCCGCCGACGAGGCCAACCCCGCTCACCGTGTGGTGGGGCGCGCGGAAGGGGCGTGTGCCCACGAATCCAACGTCCGGCATGAGCAGCCCGGCAACGGAGTAGACCGAGGTGACCTTGGTCGCCTCCTCGAGCGAGAGGGGTGGCAAGATCCCCGGCATCCGCCGCGCGAGCGACGTCTTCCCGGCCCCGGGCGGCCCCATGAGCAGGAGGTGATGTCCGCCCGCCGCGGCGATCTCCATCGCCCGCCGCGCGGCATGCATCCCACGGAGGTCGGCCAGGTCCGGCGCCGCCGCCGGGGGCACGCCTGGGAGCGGCGGCGGCTCCCCCGCGCTCTCCAGCGGGACGTCCTCGCGGAAGTAACGCACGAGCTCGACCAGTTGGTCCGCCACGAGCACCCGGATCCCGGGCACCCTCGCGGCCTCCCGGGCATTCGCCTTGGGGACGATGGCCCGGGTGATGCCGTGGGCGATGGCCCCGCGCAGGCTCGGGAGCACGCCGCGCACGGGCCGGATCGCGCCGCCGAGCGAGAGCTCGCCGAGGATCACCACGTCCTCCAACGACGCGGTGGCGATCCGCTCCAGCGCGGCGAGGATGGTGAGCGCCATCGGCACGTCGAAGGTGCCGCTGCTCGCGACCTCCTCCGGCCCAACACGGACGGAGACCCCGTGCTGGTGGAGATCCACGTTGAGCTGCTGCAGCGCGGCGCACACCCGGATGCGGGGCTCCCTCTGGCGCGCCTCGCTGAGGCCGATGATCTCGAAGGAGGCCGGCGCCTGCGTGATCGTCGTCTCGATGCGGACGAGATGCGCGTCGAGCCCGGTCAGTGACACTGAAAACGCGCCGGCACGCAGCGCGTTCTTGGACTGCTTCATGTCATGACTCCGAAAAAGCGAAGGCGGCGCACGGAAGTCCCGCACGCCGCCTTCAGTTGTTTCTCTGGTTGTGGTTTACGCGTGAAGACTGGGCGTGCGTCGGAACGCCCCTGAGGCGACCTCTGCAAGGGCGACGACGGCGGATGTCGCTACGACGACGGCCAGATTGCCTCCGAGATGGCCGCCACAAGCAGGCCGGCGACTGCCGTGGCGGTGCCCTTCTTCGTCGCCTCCGCGGTGAGCACGCGGATGATGTAGGGGACAGCGGGGTCGGGGCTCTGAGGGGTGAACGTGGACACGTTGGGCATGACGACTCCTGGGCGCCCGAGCGGGCGCAGTGAAACAAGGACCGGGTGGATGAAAGACAGAGCGCGGGCGCGTTGGGCAGCCCGCGAGGCGATTGAGCTCAGCCCATGCAGGCGAGGATCACCTGCGCGAGCATCGTCAGAACGGCCGCCGCGATGCGCAGCGCCTTGATGAAAAACTTGGTGTTGTTCATGGGTGCAGTGCCTCTGTGGAGGGGCTCTCCTTCATGGCTCTTATTCCTATATCTCGCGGCTCATTGCTCACCACGATGAAAGACGCGGCGATCGCGTCCTGCTCATAACCAGAATGTGAGGTGGCCCAGATTGGGCTATCAGAGCAGGGGGCCGGCCATAGTTCCTTCTGGTTCCCAAAGTACACCGCACTAAGGGGTTAAAGGAGAACGGCGGAAGTCACCTCCGGGTCCTCCTACGTCCTACGCCTGGGATCACGCAGCGGCTTGCAGCGCGGCAGCGTCGACGTGCTCCATGTAGCATCCGACACGAGTGTCTGTGTTTACAGGTTGAGCATCCCGCCGAGCGCACCGGAGAGCCACAGCCGCGAGAGCGTCATCCCCCTCTTCTTGCACCTGGCGAGCGCGTCGCTGTACCTGACCCGGCCCACCTCCGTCTCCCCGCTCTTGTTCCGGGCTACGATGAAGAGACGCACCCGGTCGTCCCTGAGGTCGAGCGCATCGAGCACCTCCGGCCGCTGCGTGACCATGAGTACCTGCGGCCGTCCGGGCTCGTTCAGCAAGATGTGCTGCACCCGTTCTGCAACCCGCAGCGCCAGACGCGGGCTCAGCGCGTGGTCGGCGTTCTCGAAGGCCAAGACGGACGGGCCTTCCGGGAGCAGCAGCAGCATGAGCGTGTACAGGATGAGGCGCGTGCCGTCGTCCGCGGCGCCGGTAGAGATCCATCGCGCATCGCGGCGCAGATGACGGTCAGAGAAGCTGACGCCCTCGTCCGACACATCCTCGGCCCACTCCGCGAGCCTGCGCACCTCGTCGACGATCCGTCGCCAGACGACACGCTCCCGTTGCAGCTCGGGGGCGCACTCGAACAGCACGCCTTTCATCGACTCAGGGGAGGAGCCGTGCGGGCTGTAGATGGCGAACAGATCCAGGGCACGGAGCAGCGTGCTGAGCGGCCCCTCACCACGCGTCGCACACACCAACGGAGCGATCCCGCGATCATGCTCCGGCCTGATCGTGACCAGATCCCCGGTCTTTCGATCCAGCACCAAGCGCCCCACGTTGTGCTCTCGTGCGGCAAGTTCCTCACCGTTCTCCACCAGTCGCTCTCGGGCGAAGTTCCACGACCACGACCACGTCTTGGGTTCCTGGAGCCTGGCTTCGTACAACGCGCCCTCAGCCCACGCCTCGATGATCATTTTCGTCCGCCGGCGCTCTGACGTCCTGAGGAGGGTGCGTTGCTGGGTCCGCGTCACCCGCACCCCGCGTGCGGTTAAGGCGTCCGGCTCCACCTGGCCTTGCGCAGCCGCACCGAGCAGCGCGATTCCCTCGAGCAGGTTTGTCTTCCCGGCGCCGTTCGGCCCGATGAACACGTTGAACTTCCCGAGCTCCAACGTGACGTCCACGATCGTCTTGAAGCCGCGGATTCGGACTTTCTGGAGCATGATCTCTCCTCGGTTGCTGATGGGAAAGCGCGGCCTGCGCCGCGCGACGGGAGCGGCGGCCGTCGCGGGCACTCCAGCGAGGTGCGGTCCACCCGGCAGGAGCCCGCTAGCGCCGGGCGATGACCGCGGGCGGGACCTCGGGGGCGGGGAGACAGCCCGCCGCCGAGCGCTGCGGGCTGTCCACCTGCTCTTGGCCGTCGCTGCCGAGGGCTCAGGTCCCCACAGCTTCGACCCGCTGGCGTGCCTGGGGCTCATGCCCGGCCGCCTCGACGCCGGCGCGCACAGCGGCGGCCAGCGTCCCGTTCGCGAGCAGCGCCTCACGAGCTCGATCCCGTCCGTGGCCGATGTGCTCGCCGCGGAAGGCGAGGTGCGCGCCGTTCTTCTGGATCACCCCGGTGGTGAGGCCGTGGTCGACGAGGTCGCCGGCGGCGTCGATCCCCTTGCCCCAGCGGATATCGAACTCCGCCTCTTTGAAGGGCGGCGCCAGCTTGTTCTTGACGATCTTCGCCCGTGTGCGGGCTCCGACCGTGTCCTCGCCTGCCTTTACGGTTCCGATCCGGCGCACGTCGAGGCGCACGCTCGCGTAGAACTTGAGCGCATTGCCGCCCGTGGTCGTCTCGGGGCTGCCGAAGACGACGCCGATCTTGTGGCGGAGCTGGTTGATGAAGATCAAGGTGGTCTCGGTGCGGTGCGCGATGCCCGTGAGCTTGCGGAGGGCCTGGCTCATCAGCCGCGCCTGCAGCCCGAGGTGCTGGTCGCCCATGTCCCCCTCGATCTCGGCCTTCGGCGTGAGCGCGGCGACCGAGTCGATGACGATGATGTCGACGGCCGAGGAGCGGGTCAGCATCTCCGCGATCTCGAGCGCCTGCTCGCCGCTGTCCGGCTGGGAGACGAGGAGCCGGTCGGTGTCGACGCCGATGGCCCGCGCGTAGGTGACGTCGAAGGCGTGCTCGGCGTCGATGAACGCCGCGACGCCACCCGTCCGCTGGGCCTCGCGCATGGCGTGCAGCGTGAGGGTGGTCTTGCCGGACGACTCCGGGCCGTAGATCTCGACGACGCGGCCGCGCGGGTACCCGCCGACGCCGAGGGCGGCGTCGAGTGCGAGCGAGCCGGTGCGGATGACCCGGACTTCGGGGATGCTGTCACCACTTCCGAGGGCCATGAGGGCTCCCTTTCCGAATTGCTTCTCGATGGCACCGACCACGGACTGGACGGCGCGGGCCTTGCTGACATGAGCGTTCATGGGGGAAGTCCTTTGCTGAAGAGGGGGTTGCCGAGACAGGAGAGCGTCGCGCAGCAGGCAAGGCCTGCGCAGGCGGGCGCCTTTGCGTGAGCGGTCGTCAGGGGAGGCCGCGCTCAGCAGCGTCGAGCAGGTTGTAGATGGTCTCGGTGGCCTTCTCGATGCGGCGGCGCGCCTCGTGCCTGGAGAGAACGCGCTCCTGGACGGGGCGCGTGGCGTCTTCGGCCGCGTTGAGGCCCTGGTCCACCTGCTCCCGAAGCGCGGTGAGCCACCTGCGCGTGTAGCTGGGATCGTCGAGTCGGATGGCGTCGTTAGGTGGCGGTCGTTCGGTACGGCCGTCCCACGTGTCGTCGTCCGCCGGGTACTGGCGAGTCTCTGTCATGGTGGTTCGCCTCCAGGTTGGCCTGAGTGAGATGAGAACGGCGCACAGTACTCCTGTGCGCCGAGGCTGAATCTGACGTTGCAGACGGTTGAGAGTTGGCGGGGTCTCCGATCCTTCTGGATCTCGGCATGGGAGCCGAGGCTCAGAAGGAGGGCGCCCTGTGTATCGAGATGGCGGGGCGGAGGAAGCTACTCTCCCTTCTCCATCTGGGCGTGCACGGCGATCTCGCGCAGCACCTCGCCGGGCGTGCGCCCCTCGTTGTGCGCGATGACCTCGATGACCTTATCCAGCGGCTGCGAGCAGAGGCGCGCGCCCACGACCACACGGGGCTGGATGTGGATCGGCGGGGTCTGTGGGTGCGGCCACCTGGGCGGCAACCATGCGTAGGGGATGTCCCTGGGCCAGTTGCGCTCTACCGAGAGAGCCGACTGGTAGCCCTTGGACTCCAGGTAGGTCTCGATGTCGTGTGGAGAGAGGCACCGTGTGACTGGCCTGCCGGGGAACGTGACACTCATGCGGTGCTTGGGATCTCGGAGGTTCATCAGCTCCCCTTTCGCCTGCGCACGCGAGCGAGTAGCTTGCGAGCCCGGCGGAGCCGGCTGGCGGCGGTTCCGAGGTGCAAGTGCAGCACGCTCGCGATCTCGGCACCTCCGTGGCCCAGAGCCGCCAGGGCGATCACTTCGCGCGCCCAGAACGGCATCTGCCAGAGCGCGAGGAGCGCCTCCATCTCGGCGCGCGCCTGGAGTTGTGCCTCGAGATTTAGACCTACGACCTGGCGCAGAAGACCGAGCGGCTCCTGGTGCAGGACCTCATGACGCACGTACGCGCTCTCGAGGTAGTGGGTCGCCTGCCGCCACGCGACACCGCGGAGCCACCGGCGGAGCACCTGCCGAGCGTTCGCGGCAGGGTCGGGACGATAGCGGCCCGCCTCGATGGCCTTCCAGGCGCCGAGGACGACCGCCTGCGCGACGTCGGCGCTGTCGCGCGCCGGGACGCCGCAGGAGATGAGCGTGGCCACGATGAAGGCCCGCTCCGCCATGACGGCCGCGATGCTAGGTCGGGCCGGGGGATGTGGCGCGGCGAGCGGGCGGCGTGGCCCCTTGCGCTCGCGGCTCACCCATCCCTCTCGGAGGTGCGGTAGCGGTCAGCCGCTCCGGGCGCGCTCAACCGGCTGTGCACCATGGAGCCGGCCGCCTGGGCGGCGCGCCTGGCCATGGCTGGCGACCAGCGGTGCGGGTCGGCGGCGGTGTGCCGTCGGTTTCGCGCGCGGACGTCTATGCGTCCGGCGGGCGAGGAGCGGGGGCCGTACAGCCCCAGCAGGTTGCGGGGTACGGCGGGCAGCCGGATCGCTTCCGTGTCGGTCAGGGAAGGCGGATGGGAACGAGGGCACCAGCGCGAACGCGCACGGCCCCCTTGGCCCGCGGACAGCGGGCGGATTACAATCAACATGTCGCAACCTCGCTCGATGAGGTTTCGGCCACGCAGCCCGGGCGATTGCCGTCGCCGCGGGCTGCACTACTTTAAGCTGAAGGATGATTTCCCTGGGTCACAGGGACTGCGTGCAGCACGGGAGAGCTGCAGGAGGGCAGGGATGCAGCTCCGGGACCGCCCGAAGCCGCAATCCTTTCAATCCTCTTCCGGCAGCATGATGGTGATCACAGGCTCGGCGTTGTCGCCGGGACCGCAGACCGCCTTGAGCTCCACCAGCGAGGGCTTGGCGGAGTCGGTGACCACGTACAGCGAGAAGGTGATCTCGTTTGCCTCCGGTGCGCGCTGGACCGCCGCGCGGAACATCCAGAGGACATCCCACAGTCGGCCGCGCTCGTCGTTGCGAGCCCGCAGCGCAGCTGGCGTCAGCATCACGTAGCGGGCCCAGACGGAGTGCGTCACGGCGACGGGAAGCCTGATCCCCATCTCCCGGGCCGTTGACGTCACGTCCATCAGGGTGCCATCCGCGATGGCCTGGGCGCGCGTGTACGCCTCGATGACCTCGAACTCGAGCTCGTCGTTGTCTGGCATCTTGTTTTTCTCCGGTTGGGATTACGTGGCGCCGGCCAGGAGAGAGACGCTTTCGCCCTTCGCGAGCTCTGCGCCGCCGAGGCGCATGTAGTGCGCGGCCTTGGCCCGGAGCGGTGAGGTCTCGGGCACCTCGCACTCGATGGCCACCGTCCAGAGCCGCATCCCGAGCGCCAGGCCCTCGCGGAGGGCCGCTTCCTGAGCCGCCTGGTCCCCGTCCACGCCGTCGGTGACGAGGATGATGTCGGCGCCCTGATGGCCCCGCTGGGCGAGCTGCCGGACCTGCTGCACGGCCATGCCGAGCGCGAGGCCGATGGCCGTCCCCCCGCCGAGGAAGTGACGCACCATCCGCAGCACCGCCTCCGTGTCGCCGGGCTTGATGACCTGGACGACGGTGGAGGTCGAGTAGTGGACCACGGCAGCCGGCCGCTTCTCGTCGAACGCGACCCGGCAGAGCGCGACCGTCGCGGCTTTCGCCCACTCGTTCCGCGCCGCGTGCATGCTCCCGGACTCGTCGAGCGCGATCACCAGCGGCCCCTTCGACTTCTTCGCCTCGCCTCGAACGGCGTACTGGGCGGCCCGCCGGGAGGCGATCCGCTCCAGGACCACCGTCTCCAGGACGGGCTCCATGAGCAGCACCTGCTCGGCCGGCAGCAGACGGGACACGTCGTTGCCCTGCTCGACCGAGTAGACCTCCGCAGGCACGCCGTGGACCCGGCTGGCGCGGGCGCCCCGCAGGGCCGCGTACATGCGGCCAGCGAGGCGTGCAATGCGCTCGACTTGGTGGAGGTCCCCGTGGGCGAGCTCGACATCGCGCGCGTGGGTCCACGCCGCGCTGACGTCCCAGCCAAACCCCCCGGCCAGGTGCTCGGTGCGCCGGGCCTGCGCATCGAAAGCTGCCCACCTCTCCCGGGCGACGCCGCGCAGTTCGAAGGGCGATGCCCTGGGGGGCAGGGCAGGGAGGCAGGCCCACAGCCGTTCGAAGGCGTACGCCGCCGCCACGTCGTCGGACGCGAGCAGCGCGGCGTGCTCCACCGGCGCGGTGTCCTGCACCGCCTCGGCGAAGGAGCCCGCGAGCGGCTCGCTCCCGGCCCCGACGATCGCGTTCCAGAGGTCCCCGGCCGCAGCGGCATCCTGGTCCGCTGCGACCGCCACGGCGCGGTGTGCGCGCCGAGCCTGGAGGAAGGTCCCCATCGCGACCTCCTACAGGGCGTAGCGCTTCGCCAGGTCGGCCTTGAGCGCGTCATGGACCTTCTTCAGCTCGTCGAGCTTTGGCTGGATGCGTACCTGCGCCCGGCGGGACACGCCCTCCTTGAGCTGCTCCTGCACCCGCTTCGCCGCGTCGGTGATGTCGGCGGCGAGTTTGGGGAGCGCCTCCAGGTAGGCCGCCGCCTCCGTGGGCCGGTGGGCGTAGGCGCGCAGGGCTTCGTCCACGACCGTGATCGCCTTGGCCACTGCGCTCCGGTCCACCGTGTCCAGCACGGCGACGACGCGAGCGCGATCGTCCGGCTTCTGCCAGAGCCCGTACCGGAGCACGGCGAGGTGATCCAGCTCGACCTCGGCGCAGTCGTCGAGCCAGGCGGCGGCGCGGAGCACGCGGGTGAGCGCGATCCACCGCCGGTCGGAGACGACGATCCCGTTGGCCTTGAGCTCGTTCCGAATCCGGAGGAGCTCCTGCACGATGCGCTCGGGCAGCGTCACCCGGCCGACGTCCGCCCGCGCCGCGTCCCACTCGGCGAGCTTGATCTGAGCCGAGGCCGTGTAGGCGGGCGGCGTCGCCACGAGCTGCATCCAGGTCGCGTCCGCCTGCACGTACTCCACCAATTCGCGCAGAAGAAAGCGGTCGTACACCGCCGCCAAGTTCTCCTCCTCGGGCAGCTCATTCGACGCGCCGACCAGCATCCGCAGCGGGATTGGCCGACCCTTGTAGAGCCGCTCGTTCATCGCCGACAGAAAGGCGTTCAGCACCGAGTCGGACCCCTTGAACACCTCGTCGAGGAAGGAGCACTCGACCCCGGCGAGCCGGCCGTCGAGGTTGCGCTCCCAGAGATCGTTCTTCAGGGCGCTGAGCTTCACCGGCCCGAAGTACTCGTCCTCGGTCCCGAACTTGGTCACCAGCGTCTGGAACTTCCGCGCGTCCGGAAAGCACGACAGGAACCCGAAGAACAGGGCGCTCTTCGCCGTGCCCGGAGGACCCACGAGCAGCGCGTGATTGCCCGAGAGAGCAGCGAGCAGGATGCACTCGACGGCGTTCTCTCGCTCCCGGAAAGCGGCAAGCAAGCTGTCGCGCGCGGTCCGGAATCTGTGCCGCACAGACGGCATATCCACCGAATTGTTGGTCGTCGACTTCATCGTCACCTCGTGAATCGGCGCAGCGGGTATGCTGCGCCGGTGCCTCGCCGCGATGTCACCCACGGCGAGGTGTCTCCCCTTCGGCAATCCCGGCTTCCTCAGTCGTTGACCACGGGGATGGTGAACGACACGCCATCTCCGCCGTCGAGCTGGAGCTGGAAGCTGTGCTGGAGCTCTTTGACCCGCGCGGTGATCCGGTCCGCCACCCCGGCCAGGACGCCGCGGTAAAGCTCGGCCTTGGCCGTGAGCTCCTTGCAGAGCTCGACCCGCCGCGCGAGCGCGTTCTGACGCATGCCATCGGACGCTGCCTTGTCGAGGTCGGCGATGAGCTCCGCGACGTCCGCCTCCAGCGCGCCCTGCGCCGCCGCCCTGGCCACGGCGACATTGTCGGGGGCGTCGTGCATCTCGATCCGGATCGGCTTCACGCCGAGCTGCTCGAGCCCCGGCCGGAGCCGGAGCCAGGCACCGCAGGTGGACGGCGGCAGCAGGTAGAACCCGCCTCGATCCCGCAGCGGCACGCCGGAGAGCGCCTTGGCCGTCGCCACCATGGCGAAGGAGATGTCCCGCGTCTCCGCGTGCTTGACGAGGTGGTTTCCGTGAGCGGCCATGGCCTCGGCGTGCGCGAGCGCCTCGGTAATGGGCGGCGCGCCGTCGGGAGGCAGGCCCACGATGGTGCCCGTGTGCCGGTCGACCCGGCAGCGTGCGCCGCAGACGTACTCGTCGCCGGCCTCGCCCTCGCGGGTCTTCTGCACGTAGATGCCCACCGCGGCGCTCGTGTCGCCCTTGGGCCGCGCGAAGGGCCGGACGAGGATGCCGGACGGGCGCTTCACTTCGATCGCGGCGCGCGAGAGCGCGGTGGCCGGATCCATGTCCGGGATGAGGTGGCCGAGCCCCTCGGTCGCGAAGACGCGGCGAGCGGCCTCGCGCGTCACATCGATGCGGTCGGTGTTCCAGGAGATGAGATCGCCGATGTGGCGACCTCCCGCGGCAGCGAGCCGCCGCTGGGCGCGCTCGAGCGTCGCCGGTGCGCTGTTCATGGTGTGGACTCCTTGTCGTGGAGAGTGAGTGTGTGGTGGCGGAGAAGAAGCGGGCGCTGCGCGGAGAACCCGCACGCTGCCCAGAGCAGCGGTCCACCAGACGACGATGGACCGCGGTGATCGCTAGGCCGAGAACGCAGCTTCGGTGAGAGCCTCGGCGAGCCATCCCGTGGCGCGAGCGGCAGCGGGCGCTGCGTTCGCGGGCACCGGGCGTGGGGCGTCTTGGCTGCGGTACCCCGGGGAAGCTGAAGCCGGGGCTGGCCGGTGCTTCCTAATGGCAGGAGCCGGGATGCTGACGTGGAGGACGTGGGCGGACTCGCTGGCTGGCACCACCTGCGAGTAGAGGCTCAGCCCGCCTCGACCCTGACGCCAGCGGAAGTGAAGCGCATCCCGGGCCACCCAGCTCACCAGATCAGGGAACTGTCTCGGAAGTACCTCTGCGACCTCGACCAGCTTCTTACGGGGCAGATGTACCGCGAAGACACGGCTCACCAGGCTGATGTGCTGGATAGTCACATCCGCAAGCAGGTCGCCGAGGAGGAGGCTCATGTCCAGCAGCGCCGCGCTGTCGCGCCAGACTGCCGTCATGGCAAGCCGCTGCGCTGCCGCCAGGACCCTATCGCGACGGGCTGCCTGATGACGCAGCGTGCGGGCTTCAGCTCGTTGCTGGAGGAGCGCGCGAACCCGGGGAGCCGCCTCTTCATCGAGCTGGCCGGCCAGCGCCCGGAGCTCGCTGGCGTCAACGCCGAGCAGCACTGCGAGCTCCTCGTCGTGCTCGGCGATGTAATCCCCGATATTGTGCGACCCGGGCTCGAGCGCGCGAAGAACGCGCTCCAGCCCAGCAAGACCGCTACGCCGCCCGGCCATGGACGATCACGCCCTCGTCGGGGTTCGTGGGCTCCGGAAGGTCCAGGTCCGGCGAGGGCACCGGAAGCTGGTCGGTCCGCTTCTTCGCCTTGACCAAGTCGCGGGCGAAGTTGTGATCGGGGCTGTTTCCTAGCGCGGCGCGGCGCAGCCGCCGGGCGACGGCAAACGGATTCATGCTGCGCGGCACGCGCAGGGAGGCGGTGCCGAGCGACAGGAGCAGACGACGCTCGGCGAGGGTCGAGGGGCGGAGCGTACGACCGTTGATGCGCATGAGATGTTCCTTTCTTCCAAAGCGGAAAGGCGCCCGGAGCACGAGAGCTCGTGCCAGCGGGCGCCCTGTGGGGTCAGGATTCGCAAGAGAGATCGTCAGCGCTGCTGTAGACCAGTGCAGCACGACGATGAAGGCAGTACGTTCTGTTGGTAGCCTGCTTACTGGATGATGCAGAGGTCGAGCATGGAGCTGAATCCTCCACCGCGACCTCCAATGATGATGTGGTCGACCAGAGGAATGCTCACGAGGTCAGCCGCCCTCTTCATCGCCGTCGTGAGCGCGATGTCCTCCGGGCTGGGCATCGGATCCCCGCTCGGGTGGTTGTGCACGAGGACGAACGCGCTGGCGCCGGCACGGACGACCGGCCGCAGCGCGTCGGTGACGGTGAGCGCAGCGCCGTGCCTCCCGCCCCGCGCCAGCTCGAGCTCGGCCATGAACTCGTTCCGGCCGTTGAGCGCGATGGCGAGCATCACCTCGTAGACGAGCCCGCCCAGCCGGTCGGCGTAGATGCGGGCGATATCCGCCGAGCAGGAGAACTTGTGCTTCGGCAGCGAGGGGTAGCCGCTGCGAACGAGCTGCTGCAACGCCAAAACGGCGCGGCGCTGGGCCTTCGTGAGCCGGAGCTGCTCCAGCTCGTGCTCGCTCAGGTCTCGCCAACCGCCAGGGGCGCGGGCGAGCCGGTCCGCGATGTGCTGGCTCCGCAGGACGGTGCGGAGCAGCTCGGCCTCCGGTGCCGCGAGCTCGCTCCCGAGCGGAACGGCTAGGTGCTCAGCTCCAGGGCCAGCCTTACCGCGGCCAGCCGGCATGGCCGTCGCGCCAGTAGGCCTCGTCGTCCTCGTCGAACAGGGACCGCTGGCCGTAGGGCGAGCCGTGGCGCGGAGCGCTGGGCGGTGCGGACGGACCCATGTGGATGCGCGGCGCTGGGCCCTGCCGTGCGGCGAGCATGAAGAGCGGCCGGTTCCGGTCGACAATCACGACGCCGGTGAACGCTGAGCCGTCGGCGCTGAAGAGCTCGACACCCGGGGGCGGGGTTGCCGCCTCCCGGAGCCAGTCGAGCATGCTCGCCGCCGTCGGCACGCGCCGGGGCAGACCGTGCCGGAGCAGCTCCAGCAGGGCCTCGCCGATCAGCTCGCTCACCGTGACGGCCAGATCGCCTCCGACACGGCCGCGACCAGGAGGCCGGCGACGGCAGCGGCGGCGCCCTTCTTCACCGACTCGTTCGTGAACACGCGGAGGACGTAGGAGGAGACAGCGGACGTGGCGTTCTCGTTGTTCTCGGACATGGGGATCTCTCCATCAGCGCCGAGGGGCGCGGTTCGATATGGACGGAACAGAAAAGGCGACCCGGGCGAAGGGCCGCGGTGGACAGGGACCTCGTGGGTGATTAGCCCACGCAGGCGAGGAGCACCTGCGCGGCCATCGCGAGGACCGCCGCGGTGATGCGCAGCACTTTCACGAGGAACTTGTGGTTCTTCATGGACGTGAATCTCTCGAGCGGAGACCTCCTTCATCAGTATTATCCCTTGTAATTTCCAGTATTTGCACCCGGTGGGCCCGCGGCTGACCGTACACGATGGCCACGAGACGCGACCCGGATGCGCTGCGCCTGAGGTATTCCCCCGGCAAGGAGCCAAGCGATGCGAAAGGATGACCGCGAACCGAAGCCGAGCCGCGCGGAGCGCGCGCTCCAGAAGATGACCTCGGCGCTCCGCAAGGAGTGCGACAGCATCCGCAAAGAGCTCGCGGCTACAGGAACCGAGGACGCGAAGGTCAGGCATCGGCTGGGCGCCCTGGTGAACGCCATCCGGAAAGAGCCCAACAAGTATGGGCAAGGCGGCGTCGAGCAGCTGGCCCGCGCGCTGGGCTTCGATAAGACGCTGCTCTACCGGCACGCGAAGGTCGCCGAGTGCTGGTCGTCGAGCGAGCTTTCCGAGCTTCTCAGGCGGAAGAGCGTGACCGGGCTCCCGATCAGCTTCTCGCACTTGCAGCTCCTGGTGACGGTCACCACCCCCAAGAAGCGCGACGAGTACGTCAAGACCGTCCTTGCCGAGGGACTCTCGGTGCGCGACCTGAAGCGGCGCCTCAATCCCGCAGCGGTGAAGGCATCGACGAAAAAGTCTTCGCAGCCCGACGCGGAGCACGCCCTGCGCGGCCTTCAGACGACGCTAGAGATCTGGACCGATCGGGTGGATCTGCTTGAGGCCGAGGTGTTGCCCACGCTGGGCAGCGCGCCGCCCTCGCTGGAGCTCCGGTCGAAGTACGAGCAGGCGCTCGCGCAGCAGCAAGCGTTCGTCGAGCGCGTGAACAAGCTGGGCGCACAGATCGGCGCCTGGCTCGCATCCGGAGCGGAGGGGACCCCAGATGAGGCTCAAAACGACGCGAACGCCAATGAACACGCCACGGCGGCAGAGTAGCCACGCCCGCGGGGGTGCTCGAAGTCAACCGGCCGGATTGTGGAGACGTTTCGACTTTGTGGACAGGGTGGCGCCTCGGCCACCGTCCGCACATAGAACCGGAAGCAGCGCATGCAGGGCACCGGCATCCAGTGGTGCGACGACACCGTGAACCCGACCATGGGCTGCGATGGCTGCGAGCTCTGGGGTCCGCAGCGCAAGTCCTGCTACGCCGGCGTGCTGCACGAGCGCAAGGGCGGGAGGCATCCGGGGTTCGCGCCGTCCTTCGATCGGGTGACGCTGTTCGCGGGGCGCGTGGCGAAGGCGGCGAGGCTGTCGGATCTTCGTGACCGGGGCCGACTCCACAAACCCTGGCTGGATGGCTCGCCGCGCCTGATATTCGTCTCCGACATGTCCGACGCCCTCTCGAACGCGGTCTCGTTCGAGTACCTCGAGCACGAGCTCGTCCACAACGTGACCAGCCCCGAGGGGCAGCGGCACCGGTGGCTCTGGCTGACGAAGCGGCCCCATCGCATGGCCGCGTTCTCGGCGCAGCTCCGCGCGTGGGGCATCCGGTGGCCCTCCAACCTCTGGGCTGGCACGAGCATCACCTCGGCCGCGATGACGAACCGCATCGACGCGCTGCTCGGCGTCGGCGACAAGTCGACCTTGCGGTTCCTCTCCGTCGAGCCCCAGGTCGAAGCGATTGACCTGGACGCGTGGCTCCCCACGATCGACTGGATCATTCAGGGCGGTGAGTCTGGGGAGGACGCACGCCCGTTCGACGTCGCCTGGGCGCGGACGCTGCGCGATGCCTGCCGGCGGGCGAGAGTGCCGTACTTCCTGAAGCAGCTCGGCGCAAACGTCCTCCTCAACCACAGTGAGCTCAAGCTCCGCGATCGGCATGGGGGTAACTGGTCCGAGTGGCCCGAGGACCTATGGGTCCGGCAGGTGCCGACGGCGATCATTGCGAGGTCTGGCTTGCGGACCGAGATCGTCCGGAAGGCGCTAGGAAATTTCGATCCAATGCTTCTTCGTACAGACTAGCAAGTGGTCGTAACGCTGGCGCCCGAGCGGCCGATGCTCGCTCACGCGTTGACGACACAGCCAACCAGCCGCGTGCGCTGGTCAGAGCAATGCAGGACGCGCAACGGTCGCATCCCGGATAATACACGAGATTTGTGGTATCCGCTACGTGTCCGCGTAACCGGAGTGGCCCCGTGATGATGCTCCCCGCAGTACCGCGGCGCCAGAAAAGATGGTTATTAACCTGCGAGAAGAGCGACATGGCATGGACCGCTGTGGCTTAGTTCCCAACACATGGCGCATAGAGCCTATCGAGAAGGTTGGGCTGACGGCATGAATATGTGATTATCGGAAGTGCGGTCAGCGGCGCCTTGATGCATCTCGAACAATCTATTTGGTTTTCTTGTAATGCGGGAAAGGTTCCAGCGTGTCCCCCAAGAGCACGGGCTCGTAAGCACCCGTCGCGGGATCCCCGAAAACCAGCCAGTAAACATCACGCGAGCGGTGGCCGAGGTGCGACGGGCGCCGCGTGTGCTCGGGGCCATCCTCGTACCACAGCGCCGGGGTGGCCTCGCGCAAGAGGCGAATCGCCCATGCGAGCACGAGCTTCTTTTTCCGGCAAAACGTCAGCAGAGCGCTTCGATCGACAGCAAGATACTGATGACTGTAGACCCATGTCTCGCCGCGCTGCTCGTCAATTTCGACGGCGACGGTCTTCCCCTCGCGAGACAGGTAGTTCAATCCGTGCTGGTTGCCACGTACGCTGACCACCCCGAGGTATTTTCCAAGCAACGGGTTCGGGAACCATACCTCGGACGAGCGCCGCGCTTCCTCCTCATCTCCGCAGGAGACCTCCGCGGCGAGGGGGACTCGTTTTACGTTGACGATCCGACCGTTGGAATCCAACGTGCGGTGCACCTTCCAATCCCTTTGCTGCTCGAGCCACGCCGCCCAGATAGCTATCGCAGGGGACACGTGCAAAGCCGTTCCCACTGTCATCCGCTCTTCGTGGAGATGGTTGTGTGGTGAATATAGGTATCGAGCGTCGCGCATCCACAGAGCCGCTGTATCCTGTGGAACGGCGAAAGAAGTCACCCACACGGCCTGATCAACACACGACATGTGCCCCTGGCGATATGTGTGCAGGCTCAAGATCGCCGCGTCGGCCCAGGGCTCGATGGCGGCGCGCAGGAGCGCGGACGGGTCGGGAAGCGGCGCAGCGGTGAGCCACCGCTCGGCGCGGGCGGCGAGATCTTTTACATCGGCGAGATGGCGGGTCCACAGGATCTCGGGATGCCATACCGGGCTTGGCGCTCCGTTCTTCCAGGCGCTCATGGGGAGGGGGTCGGGCATGCCGTTCCCGAGGCTCGACAGGTCGTCGAGGCGGACCCAGGCTTCAGCGCCCTCGTCCCATACAGGGAGTCGATCTGCCAGCTCTCCTGCGATGACATTGACTGCAACCCAGACGTACTTCTCGCGGAAGGTCGCGATGGGAGCACGGTGACCATGCGTGGGGCCGGCGCGCCGGAGCCTGGCAATAGCGTCGTCGACCACAGCCGGAGGTGCAGTCCACTCGTAGTGGCAGAAGCATTCTTTACTCCACCCCATGCTACGGACGACCGCGGCGATCATCGCGTTGCGCACCGCGCCAGGCGCCGGGTCCTCAGAGAGCCTAGCTTCCTGGCGCACACGCTCGAAGAGGCCCGACAGCTCGACCGATCGGCGCGGTTTCTTGTGCTCCTCCTCCAGTTCCAGCGCGCTCAGCCGATCCGCTACCCGCCGGATGATGGTGATGTCAGCGGCGGGCTCCGGCTCCCTGCCCTCCTCCCGCGCCCACGCCGCGTCGAGTTCGCGACACTGCCGGACGAGCTCTTCCTCGTCGAGAGGCGCCGGCTCCTGTGGAGCCGCGGTCGTTCGTTTCAGCCGCCGGCGGGCTCGCTTCCTGACCTTTTCAGGGACCCCGATGTCACCCGCCGCCGCGGCACGCACGATCTCCTCGGGGATACCGGACCACGGGTCGCGGCGCTCCCGCTGATGGCTCGCACTGGGTGCCTGCAGGAAGGGCTCCATGCAGCGCGGCGCCACATACCTGCTCAGGTCGCCGGTGACGACATGCCCGCCCAATACGTCACTGTACTTCGCCAGCTCCGCATGATCGAACGCCGGCACCGCGGGGCCTCGCGGCGGAAACGGCGGACGAGCTGCGGTGAGGAGCGCGTCGACCTTGCCAGGCCGAACGTACACGGCCCGCTCGACCATGGCGCGACCCGCCTCGCGGACTACGACGTCGGTCGTCCGCACCGGCGCGTCGGCAGCGAAGAACGTGTCGTGCACGCACCGCGCCATATCCACCACAGCACCTTCGTCCGGCGGGGCTCCGAGGACGGCTCCCAGCGCCGCGACCACGATGTCTTCCACGATCTGGAGATCGTCCACGGTCGCCATGTGGCGCAGCAGGTGGACCATTCCTCCCACGTTGCTCGCTCCCCAGCGGGCGAGTTCCTTGCGTGCGTTGCACCGTCGCTGCTCGACGACGCTCGCACATGTCCAGGCGAGCAGGAGCGGGAGGCCGTCCCAGCGGTCGACACCCGGGTGCAGAGCGATGCTGTCCAGCACGTCCGGTGCCCCGCCGGCCCAGGGACCCGTGCCTGTGAGATACTCAGGGACAGACCATACGGGATCGCGCTGCGCGAGCGGCATAGCGCGGAGCGTCTCGTCGAGCAGCGAAACGCCGAGCGGATGGTCCGGGATCCGCGCGACCGGCAGGACTAAGCGATGCAGCGCCTGACGGTTCTGGGGCGTCGAGGCTAGGATCTGGGTTCGCACCCAGCTCGCGCGAGCGCCGGCGAGCGCCGGCGGCAAGCGCGACAGGACAGAGAGCTGGGTCGAGAGCGGATCGAAACCGGCAGGCTCGTTGCTCCAGAGGTCATCCGCCAAGAAGTAGCCGTTCTCGGCGAGCACGACCCCGAAGACGACCGCTGCATCCGGATGCTTCGCGACGGCTTCCGGGATTGGCGCGCGACCGTGGGCACGAAGCTCCACGAGGGTGCTCACGGCGGCACGCTTCCCGATGAGATAGTCGGTGAGATGATGCGTGGCCGGCTGATACCTCGGCCGCGGCGGAGGAACCTCCACGCTCCAGGGGCGCCATTCAATGACCAGCCCATGCGCGACGCACGCATCGAGGGCGGCCCGGGCGCGGTCTGCGGTGAACTCGACGTCGTCTTGCAGCAGCTTCCCGAGGAGCTCCCGCGCTTCGACGCCAGTCCCGCGGTCGCGATTCCACGCGTCGACGACGGTCACCAGCAACTCGAAGACCAGCCGAGCGGGCCAAAAGGCCTTTTCAACCTTTGCTGCACGGCGCGCATCCTCTGATACCCGCTCGAGCTTCGCGGCGAACAGGCGCTCCATCGAGCGATCCAGGCCATCTTCGAGCGTCAGCTTGCGGTGCTGGAACACATCGGCGAAGAGACGTACGGAGAGTGCATCCGGAAGAGCCCAAGCAATCCATGGAATGTCTCGAGCATCGATCTCATAGTGCCTTGCGTACTTTTGGAATATCGCGGCAACGTCGGTATCCCTGGTGGATTTCAGCCGGCTACTCGACCACCGTGCCGGCGCCTCGAGGCGTTGCATCGTGCTGTCGCGCAGCGTCACGGCGATATGGATCCTAGGCCTCGTGGCCGTTGCGGCAGTGAACTCCTCCAGGACCGACGCCCAGGTCTCGAAATGCGTGGATTCCTCGATGCCATCGATCACGATGAGCGCCCTGGCGTACGTCGGCTGGTTGGCCTCGCGGGCGCCATGGGCGGCCTCTCGCAGCACGGCCAGCACCTCGAGCGCATCGAGGAGCTCACCCAGCGACCAACCCGGCCGATCCAGCCATCGAGCCATGATGGCCTGTGCGCCGTCTCTCGGGTCCACGTCGCGCGCGACGATCAGTACCGCCGGCAGACGGCGGTTCAGGTGTTCACGAACGGCGTAGGCCACTGAGTGCGTCTTGCCGAGACCGGGGCTGCCGATGATCAAACGGTGGCGCGTCGAGCCCTCCCACGCGCCGGCGACGGACGCGATCTCCCAAGGCGCCTGCACCGCTGTCTGCACGGACGAAAGGACTAGATCCGCGATGTGTGGCCCGAGAGCCTTCTCGTTCAGCTTCTCGAGCTGCTCCGCGAGCCGCGACAGAGCACCATCGTCCGGTGCGCTCGGCGTCCTTCCTTCCGGGCCCCTCTGGATGGCCTCTTCCAGCGTCGCCGCATGCTCGATCAACGCGCCGAGCGTGTGCTTCGCTGCAGCCGATGTACGCCTGACGAGCGCCCGCTCCTTCTTCGAGAGCTGTGGAACGGCATCCGAGAGAAGCGCACGGGCATCCGTGAGCTGACGTTGCGCCAGCGTGAGGCGATCCAGCCACGCCCGGACTCGCTCCGGGTAGAAGAGATCTGCCGCGAGGCGTTCTTCGATCTCGCCTGTGACATGGAGGTCCTCCACGTAGCGGTTCCGGAGCCGCCCGCGCGCCAGCCGGAAGGCTCGGTCCATGTCCGCTTCGGATACCAGCGGGTGACGGAACCAGATCGCGCCCAGCTCGTGGTTGTCGGCACGGCTCAGCTCATCGAGGAGCGCGGCTTCATCCCACCGAACGAGGACGAGGTCCGGGTGCGTGGCCTGGTACTGCGCGACGAGTTCCTCCCATCGGTCCACGCCGCCCTTCGCCCGGGTCGCTCTTTGCCGCCGCGGCGGCGCGAGCGTCAGGTTCTGAGGCAGCGCGATGAGATACCTGACGAGGCTCGGAAAGCGCTCGAGGGCTGTGTCGATCGACGTCCTGATCTTCGCGACGCGGCTCGCATCCAGGTTCTCCGTAAACCACTTGGCCTGGAGACCGATCACCTTGTCGTCTCGCAAGCGTGCGAACGCCTCGACGCCGCCGTCTCCTCCAGCCCCCTTGAGCACGTACTGACGAACGTCGGGGCCGTACTCTCGCCGGATCATCCGCTCAAAGAGCTGGGCAACGAACGCTTCGAAGGCGCGCTCCGGGCCGATACTGCCTCGTTCGAACCTGGACCAATCGAGCAAGGTATTCATACTCACCCGCCTGATGGTGGCGGTTTCGGTCGTCTATGGGCCATGGCTTACGCCGTCCATCGTTCCTTGATACCGTGACGCTTGAGATGGCTGCTAATGGTCTTAACGTCGATCCCGAGGTCTCGGGCAGCCGCCGCCTTGGACGGAAACATCTTCATGATGCCCTGCCAGTGCTCGCGCGACCAGTCGCGTCGCTTGTCCGGCAGCTTCAGCGCCTCAACTTCAGAATGCTCGCTCATCGAGTCATCCTCCAGCGACTCGGTGTCGCGGGCCGCCTCCAGCAGTTGCGGTCCGTTCTGGCGCAGCAACTGGCGAGCCCGGTCGAGAATATTCCCTTCGCGGGCGAACGCCTTAACTGTCTCGATCACTTCTGGAGCGAGCCACGCGGTGAGCTGGACGAGCGGGACGAACCCCTGGAGTAGGTGTACGGGATCTTGCTTGGCGAACACGGGTAGCTGACGTAGCTCGGACAGCAACTTGAACCAAGGGCTGTCGTTCAGGTGAGTCGCCGCGGACAGCGCCGCGACGTCGCGGTCGGTTGCTTCCCGCCGGGCCGTCACGATCTTGTGCTCGGCGTCGAGAGCGCGGAGGATCTCCTGCGGGAGCCCAGGAGCTCGCTGGATCTTCGTCAACGTCCGCTCGACCGCGACGAGCCGCCCCTGCTCGCGCGTTAGATCCACAGAGCGCTCGAGCTGCTGGATCACAGCCCGATGCTCATCCGAAGCATCGGGGATGCTCGCGAAGAAGTCGCGAAGCGCTGAGGCGTCGGTCGCTCCCGCGGGTGGCGCTATCGCGTTCAAGCTGGCGACCACCTCCTTCACCCTCCACGCCACGAGGTTCTCCGAGAGGGTTTGCCCGTCGGCCTCGTCGCAGAGGAACCCGGGCGCCCGTCTGAAGAGCGGCTGTTCGAGGTACGGCCGCTGGAGATGGGGGGGCAGATCCTCCAGCCGCACTGTGCTCCGGCCGGCGCTGCTCAGCGCGACGCGCAGGACGCCCACGAGTTCCCGCAGGTTCCCCGGCCAGTCGTACAGCGCGAGGGCTTCCGTAGCGCTCCGCGTGATCGGCGGCACGGCCGTCTGACCCAGCTTGCGGAGCAGCTCGGGAACCACGTCGGTGAACATTCCCGGCCTGCTGCGGAGCGGCGGGAGTCGTAGCCAGCCGACGCGGACGCGGTGGAGGAGATCGCGACGGAAGGTGCCCTGGGCAACATCGTCGTCCAGCCGGTGCCACGTGGCCGCGACGATCCGCACCTGGATCGACCGCTCCTCGTTCTCGCCGGTGCGCGACAGCTTCTGATCTTGCAGGAAACGAAGCAGCCGCACCTGCGCGGCGGGCGGCAAGTCGCCGATCTCGTCGATGAGCAGCGTCCCGCCGTTGGCCTCCTCGAGGCGGCCCAGTCGCGCCTTCTCCGCGCCGGTGAACGCGCCCTTCACGTGGCCGAAGAGCTCGTCATTGATGAGGTCCGGTGGGAGGCCCGCGACCTGCACGACATGGAAGCCGTGGGTGGCTGAACGTTCACGCGCCCAGATGTCGTGGATCGCGCGAGCGAGCAGCTCTTTACCGGTGCCCGTCTCACCCTCGATCAGGATCGGGATCTCGGAGCCAGCAGGCGCCTCGGGTGTGTGGCTCGTTGCGTAGTCGCGCGCCTTGGAGAGCACGAGGAGCATCTCCAGGTCGGTCGCGATGATGCTGTCGAATGCGCGCTCCTCGTCTTTGCGCCTGCGGAGCCAGGCGTGACATCGCGCGATGTGCTCGTCGTCATGGCCGAGCGTGATGACGGGCGGCGTCGGACGCATCGCGGCGGCGATGAGCTCCGCCGCGGCGTCGATCGGCGATGCCGCTTCGAGCGCGCGGTGGAGCTTGAGCCGCTCTCCTTGCTTGGACGAGAGCCCGAAAAGTAGGGCGAGGTCGCCGGACGTGCCGCGCCTCGCCCGGAGCGCGCGCCGCAGGTGTCGCCGCACGTGGAGGACAACTTCGCTGCGAAGCGGGTCTGCCGGGAGCTTCTCGTCGATCAAGATCATGACGTCCCTCGATCAGATTGGCTGTACGAGCAGCTCGGGCCTACCGTCAAGCGCCCAGGTGGCCCGCACCCGCCAGCCCGACTGCACGCGGTTCATCCCGACGACCCCGCCGACGACGGCGCCGAGCAGAACGCCGATGCCTGCGAGCGCCGGCTCCTCGGCGAGCACACCGACGGCGAGCCCCAGGAGCCCGCCGGCAGCAGCCCCCTCCAATACGCCGAGCCCGCCGGACGCCAGGTAGTCGCGGAGGTGCGGATCGGTCTCGGGATCGAGGACGAAGTGGATGCCGGTGGTCCGCACGAACGTGTGCAGCACCCGGCGGAAGGTCTCGAGGTTCTGCATCCCTCGCAGCGCGAACGCCTGCCGTTGCTCGAGGGCGGCAATCATCTGGTTATCGGTGAGAACGATGGAGTGAGCTTTCACGGACGTCTCCTTGTGTCGAGAGGCGCAGCAGCGCGCCGCCCTCCCTAGGAGCAGCCTCCGTACCAACCTCGCAACTCGTTGAAAGTATTGCGCATCGTCGCTCACGCGTGATCCGTGATACATCTTTGAAGGTTGACTCCACCGGTACCTCCATGGAAGTTCCCGGTGGGCTCCCTGGAGTTCCCGGGAGCTTCGCCCGCTGCTCCGGGGCCGAGCGCGACGGCCCGCATAATGGACTCCACCTCCGCTCGCTTCTTGCGGCGGTACGAACAGGGCGCGCTGTCGACGACCGGGGCGCCGGGCGTCCAGCAGGGGACAGGGGGCTCATGCCGGCGCTCACGCAGCCCGCGTGCGCGCGGGCGAGGAGGGCCGGGCCGTGGAGGCCGTCAACGTCGCTGCCCCACTCTGAAGGATCCCTGAAAGGGGTCGCGGAGCCACGCCCTGTCCGTGTCGCGGCGCTCCACCGTCGCGTCGACGGCCGTCGCAGTGGGCACCGCCGCTGCGAGGTCGTCCACCGTGAAGAACCGCGCCCAGTGGGCATGCTCTTCGGGAGGGTGCAGCGCGGACCCAGCCACAGTGCCCGGTCACTGCGGCTGAGCGTCCGCCCTCGGCCGTCGCGATCCAACCGAGCAAGGACATAAAATATCGAGCAGCCTGGGATAAGCCCTGCGTGATCAGATTGAGGTGAACTACCGAGGACGCCGGGCCGGGGATCGGCCGTCTCACCGACGAGCGCGCCACAGGTGCAACCACACGCGCCGCTGCGGCGTCACATCGACGTCCACGCCGCCGAGATCCATCAGGGCCTAGCTCATGTTCGCCGAGGTGCGGCGGCGACAGACAACCGAGCCGCTGGATGGGAAGATCGCCGCGTCGCACGTCGCCGGGCCGAGCACCGCTCGGTAGAACGTGAGGCAGGGCTCCCAGTGGCCGGTGAAGCACTCGTCTCGTACCCAGGAGTGCGAACGCTGGGTGAGGAGACCACCGGCGCGGGCTCGGGCTACGCCGTGGCCGTCCGGCCCAGCGGGTCCAGCGCCCGGCGCGCCGCCTCCCTGAACGGCCGAAGATGGCGCACAGCCGGCGCCCCCGTGCGCTCCAGCAGCGTCAAGTACCGGTCGCCGGCCGCCAAGGCCATAACTCGCGGCGCGATATCTCACCGCCGAAACGTGCTCGCCGTAGAGCGCCACCAGGTTCCCGAGCGCTACGACGGTGGTGTGCTTCCCCTCGGTGGTCGAGCGGTACAGACAGCCGTCCCACCTCTCCGCCAGCTGAACGGCCAGCGACTAGAGCGAGAGGTTCTGAAACAACGCTCGAAACTGCCGCGGCGAGAATGGCGATGAGCCCGGAGGCGCGCAGCCCGAGGAGGTCGGCGACGCGAGCATGTGGCTCTGTTCCGATCAGGCCTCCTCGTGATCGGACCGGCGCTAACCTTGACCAGCGGCACAGAGTTCATGTGAGCGGCGGCACCGGCAACCATCGACCGCTCCACGAACGGCGCCCACGCCTCTCGGTCGCTCCGGCACGATATCGGTCGCCCTTCGAACCACCCTCCGACCGGTTACGATACCCTTCTTGTGACCCCATGTGAAGGCGAATTTGCGAGGGCATATCCGGGCCGCGTCGGTGCGAGATTCTCATCAACAGCCAGCGCACTTCCTGCCGGACCGATATGCACGGACAGCGCCGTTAACCCGTCGCCACAAAAACGATGTCACGCACTCCAGCGGCCACTGTGGAGCAAGCCAGAGTAGTCACAGATATGTCCATGACGCAAAATCCAGCATAGGCGCCTGTTGCAACCCCAGCCCGAGCCGATCCTGAGAGCCCAATCCTGGTACTCCATCCTGCAGCGAGATCGACGATTTCACTTCCGGGATCGGGGAGAGCCCTGATACAGGTGGGACAACCGCTGCATTCGATGTGTCCAACGTGGAGGCAAGGAAAACTTGCCGGACGAAGCGGGCGCGTTGCGACCATCTCGCGCGAAAGAGAGGTTTTGCATGTCGAACGCCTTGTTCACATCAGAGCTGACGTACACGCCCGGGGGCGGAGGGGCGCTCACGCAATCGTTCCGCGTGACGGCGCCGTACACGGCGATCAGCGCGGGCACGCTCGACATCCCCGACGCTACCGCGTCCGGACAGGCATTCGTGATCCCGTTCGGCGGCGTGAACACCGACGCGCGCGGGCTGGTGATCAAGAACAACACGGGCCTCGACATCGGCATCCGGCTGAACGGGGCGGCCGCCAACATCTATCAGCTCGCCGCGGGCGGCGTCTTCATGCACTGGGCGCCCGCGGCGGCGGCGGCCGGGGCGCTAACGGGCGCGTCCGTGACCACCACGGCCGCCACGACCGGGCCCGGTACGGTCGACTACATCGTGCTCGGGAGCTGACACGAAGACCACCGAAATGGGGTGACTCATGCCTGCACGTCTGCATCCGGGTGTTTACGTCGAAGAGGTCCCGAGCGGGGCAAGATCCATCGAGGCGGCGGGGACCTCCACCGCTATCTTCGTGGGCGAGACCGAGCGAGGGCCGCTCTCGCCCACGAAGATCAAAGGAATCGCCGATTACGAGCGGACCTTCGGCGGCTACAAGCGCCACACGCTGGTCCCGGGCGCGGCCGCGGCCGTCACGCTGCGGTATGCGATGGACGTGTTCTTCCAGAACGGCGGCACCACGGCCTATATCCTCCGCGCCGTCGTGAGCAGCGCGACTACCGGCGCGCGCGGGCCCGTCGAGGCGTCGTCTCCCGGCAAGTGGTCCGAGAACGTCCGTGTCGTGTTCGCCGACTCGAGCGACGTCGCGAACAACCCGGGTGGGTTCCGGATCTTCGTCGTCTATCAGGCGCCCGGCGCGGCGACGGCCTCGATCGTCGAGCGGTGGGACCGGCTCTCCGTGAACCCGGCCGACGAGAACTACGCCCCTGACGTGCTCGCGAGGAGCCTCTACGTGCGCTGGAGCGCGGGCACCCCCGTGGCGAAGCCGGCGGTCGACGCCGGGGTCGCCGGGGCGAGCCCGAACGACCAGGCGATCCTCGGCGTGGCCGGCGCGGCGCTGATCAACGGCGCCGGGGGCGCCCTGGATCACCCGCTCAAGGACGACGGCACGAACGAGGGGACGCTCGGGACGCTGCTCGCGTTGCTCGACGAGGTGACGGACGCGAGCCTGCTCGTCGTGCCCGCGCGGCTCGGCGAGGCGGACAGCACCGTCGAGCAGCGGTCGAGCGCGGCCATCGCGTACGCGGAGGGCAGGCCGAAGCAGGACCTCTTCTGCATCGCCGACATGCCGCGGCACGCGACCGCGGCGACGCCGACGCTGGCCACGAGCCAGACCGTGACCTCCCTCGGCAACATCACGCCGAAGTCGAACTTCGGGGCCGCGTACTTCCCGTGGGTCGAGGTGAGCGATCCGGTCGGCGCGGGGCGCGATCCGACGGTTATGATGGGCCCGAACAGCGCCGTCGCCGGCCTCTACGCGCGCATCGACCAGCGGCGCGGCGTGTGGAAGGCGCCCGCGGGACTCGAGGCCGCGCTGCTCGGCGTGCGCAGGATCGAGTTCAAGCTGCTCGACGCCCACCAGGACGAGCTCAACCCGCTCGGCGTCAACGCGCTGCGCGTGCAGCCCGCCGGCGGCAACCTCGTCTGGGGCGCGCGCACGCTCCAGCCCGCGAGCGAGTGGCGGTACATCCCCGTCCGCCGCACGGCGATCTTCCTGCGCACGAGCATCTACAACGGCATCCAGTGGGCCGTCTTCGAGCCCAACGACGAGCCGCTCTGGTCGCAGCTCCGCCTGACCATCGGCGGCTTCATGGAGCAGCTCTTCCGCCAGGGCGCGTTCGCAGGCCGGACGACGCGCGAGGCGTTCTTCGTCAAGTGCGACGCCGAGACGACGCCCGAGATCGACCAGATCGCGGGCATCGTGAACGTCTGGGTCGGCTTCGCGCCGCTCAGGCCCGCGGAGTTCGTCGTCGTGCGGCTCAGCCAGATCGTCAACCAGAAGGCGTAGCGAGGGAGCACCATGCCGCAGTTCTCGGTGAACAGCCACAGAAGCGACCCGTACAAGAACTTCAAGTTCAGGGTCATCCTCGACGGGCGGCCCGTGGCCGGGCTCTCGAAGATGAGCGCCCTCAAGAAGACGACGGAAGCCATCGAGTGGCGCGAGGCGGGCGACCCGTCGATCGTGCGCAAGCTGCCCGGTCGGACGAAGTTCGAGCCGATCACCCTCGAGGCCGGCCTCACCCACGACGCGACCTTCGAGGAGTGGGCCAACCTGGTCAACAACCTCGACGGCTCCGCCGCGATGTCGCTCGCGAAGTACCGGAAGGACCTCGCGATCGAGGTCCTGAACCTCCAGGGGACGCCGGTGTTCCGGTTCAAGGTCCGCCGCGCCTGGGTGAGCGAGTACCAGGCGACGCCGGAGATGGACGCCAACGCGAACGCCGTCGCGATCACGATGATCAAGATCGAGCACGAGGGCTTCCAGCGCGACACGACGCTGCAAGAGCCGGCAGAGACCTGAGCCCGCGCGGAGGCATGGCGATGGCCCCGAGCTCGAGCGTCCCGATGACGGATCGGATCAACAACCCCTTCGCCCCGCGGCGCGGCGGGCCCGCCCAGGGCGCGGCGCCCGCGGCGCGGCCCGGGCCGCCGGGGCAGCCCGCGGCGCGGCCGGGGCCGGCGGCCGAGGGGGCGCCCACGCGCGCGCTCGACCTGCCGCTGCGCGCGATGACGGGGTACGAGGAAGAGGTCGTGGAGCGGCGGCAAGGCGAGGCCAACACCGCGGCGCTCTGCAACGAGATCGTCGCGCGCTGCATGGTGCCCCCGGGCGCCGACGCCTCGGCCGCGTACGAGCGCGTCCGCGCGCTGCACATCGCGGAGCGGGACGTCGCGCTGCTCGCGATCCGGCGGCTCTCGCTGGGCGACGAGGTGGCGTGCGACGTCGGGTGCCCCGCCTGCGGGGCGGCGTGTACGGTCGACTTCCGCCTGAGCGCGCTGCCGGTGTCGCTCGGGCCGATCCCCGCCGAGACCGAGGCGACGCTCGCCGACGGGACCCGCGTCGTCCTGCGGCTGCCGACGGCGGGCGACCAGGAAGACCTGCTCGACGCGGCGCTCGCGACCGAGTCCGAGCGGCGGACGTTCCTGCTCTCTCGCGCCATCGTGCGCTTCGGCGAGCGCGAGGAGCCGTTCGACTTCGCCCGCGCGAGGGCGCTGCCCATCGCCGTGCGGAGCGCCCTGGAGCAGGCGATCGAAGCGGCCCTGCCAGACCTCGACCTCAGCATGGCCGTCGCGTGCTCGGCCTGCGGGCACAACTTCACCAGCCCCTTCGACGTGTCCGCTTTTTTTTTGCCGAGATGAGCGGGCGAGGACGAAAGATGCTCCACGACGTCCACCAGCTGGCGGCGCGCTATCACTGGAGCGAGGACGCCATCCTGCGCCTGCCGCTCGCGCGGCGGGCCGCCTACCTGGCGCTGATCGAGGCCGACCACGACCGGGCGCTCTTCGAGGCGCTCGACGGGAGGTAGCGCGCGATGGGGGCCCTTTCGCGCCTCGTCGAGGGACCGCTCCGCAGCGCCGGCAGCAACGGCGCCGAGGGAGCGCCGGCCGGCGCGGTGGAGGCGCGGGCGGGCGCGCGGCTCGCCGGCGCGGGAAGCGCGGCCGTCGCGGAGCGCGCGGGCGCCGAGCGGGAGGGCGAGGCGGCGGACTCCGCGGCGGAGATGCCGGCGGCGGGCGTGGGCGCGCGTGAGGCGGCGGAGACACCGCGCGGCGCGCCGCGCGCCGAGGCGGCGCCGCGCGCCGGTGGCCGCGAGGAGCGCGAGGGGTTCGAAGCCGAGCCGAGGCGCGCGCGCCGCCCTGCGGAGCCGCCCGGCGAGGCCGGTGGGGAGGTCGAGCGCGCGCCGGCGCCTCGCGCGCTGCCGGGGGCCGAGGAGCGCGCCCCCGAGGCGCCGCGCGGGCGCGCGCCGGCGAGGGCCGAAAGGCCGGCGGCCGCACGGGCCGCGGCGGCGCCGGCGGCCGCGCTGGCGCGGGCGGGTGAGCCTGCGCGGCACGAACCTTCGGCGGAGCGCCCGCGCGTGCCCGCGAGCGCCCCGCCGCTCGTCGTCAGGGAGCGCGTGATCCTGCGCACGGTGGAGCGACTCGTGCAGACCCTGATCGTCGAGCGGTCGCCCGGCGAGGCCGCGCCGGGCGCGCGCTCAGGGAGCCCACCGCGACCGGCCCCGCAGAACGCGGTCCCCGCGGTGGGCTCCCCGGCCGCGCGCCCGGCGCCGCGCGCGGAGGACGACGCCGACCGGAAGGCGCGGGGGCCTTCGCCGCGGGCCGGCGCGCCCGCGCGCGACACGAAGACCGTCGCCGCCGCCGCTCGCGCCGCGCCGCCGCCGGCGGCCGCGGCGGCTCTGTCCCGCGAGCCAGCTCCCACGCGCCGCGAGCAGCCCGCGCCGAGGCCGGCCGGGACCGCGGCCGTCCCGCCGGCGCGCGCCGCGCGCGGGCCCGCGCCCGCGCCGGCGCCTCAGCCGCAGAGCCCCGCGCTCGCGAAGCTGCTCCCGAGGGCCCCGCAAGAGGCGCCCGCCGCCGCGCCGAGGCCGGCCCCCGCTCCGCCGAGGGCGCCCGCGCCCGCGGTCACGGTCTCCATCGGCAAGCTCGAGGTGCACACGAAGGCGCCGCCGCCGCGCCCTGCCGCGGCTGTCGCGGCCTTGCCGCGCGCCCACGAGATCGATCCCGGCCTGCCGTTTGGCGGCACCGGCGCGGGGAGGTGGTGAGTGGCAGAGTTCACGAACCTCTACCACGCGAGCGAGGTGCTCCGGCACGTGCTCGAGACGCGGATCTCGCAGCCGCCCTCGGGCGGCGTGCTCGTCGCGCCGCCGCCGGACACGAACACGACAAACGAGGAGATCCGCATCTCACTCCTGTGGGTCACCGAGCACGCGACGCACCGGAGCGACGGGCCGCTCCGCAACCACGACGGCACGACCACGCCGCCGCCGAGCACGCTGTCGCTCTTCGTCCTCGTGACCACGTACGGCGAGGGCCCGAGCAAGAATGCGGACGGCGCCCATCGCCTGCTCGGGGAGGTGGCGCGCGTCCTCCACGCGGAGCCGACCCTCTCCTTGCCCATGGCCGGGCTCCCGGGCAACAGCGGCATGGGCAAGCTCCACGTCGCGCTCGTCCCCGTGACGCCGGAGCTCGTCGAGAAGCTCTTCGCCCCGCTCCAGATCAAGCACCGGCCCTTTCTCTTCTACGAGATCTGGCCGGTGCAGCTCCGCAGCCTGCTGCCCCCCGGCGCGCCCACCCCGGTGGTCGCTCCCGGCGGGATCCGGCTGTCCGGCCCGACGACCGACCCGCGCCCGGTCCTCTCGCGCGTCGTGCCGTCCACGCAGGCCGCGGGCGGCTTCCTGCGCCTCGACGGCGCGTTCACGTCGCCCGTCGACGCCGTCTTCATCGGCTCGACGAGGCTCGCGGGCGCGAGCCTCGTCGCCCTCGATCCGCAGCGCTCCGTCGGCGTCGCGCTCCCGGCGGGCCTCCCCGCGGGCGTCCACAAGGTGTCGGTCGCCGCGGGCCCGCTCCAGTCGGACGCGCTGGACCTCCGCGTCGTCGACCCGGGGCAGCGGTCGCTCGACGTGCCGCAGGCGCTCGCGCACGCGCAAGGGGCGCCCCTCGTGCTCACCGGGTGGGACCTCGGGAGCGCCGATCTGGTCTACGTGTGGCCCGACGGCGGCGTGTTCTCGCCCGCGGACGTGCGGACGTTCGTCCCTTCGGCCGTGGCGTCGGGGTCCATCACGGTCGCGCTGAGCGGCCTGCCGCGGGGCGACTACCGCATCGCGGCCCGCGTCGACCTCGGCTCCGGCGCGCCCGCGCAGTTCACGCCGTACATCGTCTTGGAGCTCACGCCATGACGGCGCCGCCTGCCACGCCTGCCGGCGTCGCGCGCCCCGGCGCGGGCGGCCTCGCCCTCGCGCGCGAGCTCGCCCTTCTCGGCGCCGAGGCCGTCGTCGCCGAGAAGGACAGCGCCTCGCTCGATGCCTCGCTCGGCTTCTCCCACGCGCGCGGCCGCTTCCGCGATCTCGGCGCGCGGATGCGCGCGCACGCCGCCGCGGCGGACCCGATGACCGATCGCCTCCGCGGGCGGCTCGGCCTCTCCGAGGCCGGCTGCTGGCTCGTCCTGCTCGCGGCCGCGGCCGAGCTCTTCCCGGAGGTCGCCGCGGCGTTCAGCCTGCTCGCCGAGGACGAGCGCGTCCACCTCGTCACGCCCGCCGCCTTCGCCAGGCTCGTCCGCTCGGCGCTCGACATTCCCTTCGAGGAGGCGCTCTGCGAGGCGATCGCCGGCGGCGCGGCCGAGCGGCTCGGCCTCGTCGAGCGCTCCGACGCGGCGTCCACGCGGCCGCTCGCGCAGGCGCCCCTCCGGCTCCGCCCCGAGGAGGTCCGGCGCCACCTGCTCGCCTCCCGCGCGGACGTGGACGCGACGACGGTGGACGTCGAGGACAGCGCGCTCAGCGTCGGCCGCGAGCCGCCTGCGCCCGGCCTCGGCCTGCCCGAGGAGCTCGTCCGCGGCGCCCGCGCGATCATCGACACGCGCGCGGTGCTCTGCGTGCGCTCGCCGTCGGCCCGCGTCGGCCGGCAGCTCGCGATCGACGTCGCGTCCGTGGGCGGCGAGGCGGCGCTGCTCGTCGCGGGCGGGGACGAGCCGCCCGACGCCGCCGAGGTCGCGCGGCTCCGCGGCGGCCTGCCGGTCGTCGACCTGTTCGCGGCGTGCCACGCGCGATCATTCCCGGACGCGTGGGTGCGCTCGGTCGCGCGGCACCTGCCCCGCCTCGTCGTGCTCGTCCCCGAGAGCGCACACACCGCCGGCTGGCCCACGGCCGATCTCGCCGACCTCGATCTCGCCGCCCGCACGCGCATCTTCGCCGCCGGGCTCGCCGCCGCGCTCCCCGCCGCGGCCGCGCAGTCCGCCGCCCCCGGGCTCGCCGCCCGCTTCCGCGTAAGCCTCGACGAGGTCCGCGCCGCCGCGCAGGCGGTCGCCGTCCAGCGGCGCCTCGCGGGCGCCGCCGCGCCGCCCGCGCCGCCCGCCCCGTTCGTCGTCGACGCCGCCGCGCCGCCCGCGCCGCCCGTCGTTGCCGCCGCCGCGATCGCCGCCGAGCTCCTCGCGCAGGGCGCGCGCCGGATGGGCCGCCTCGTCACGCACCTCAGGACGGGCGCGCGCTTCGAGGACCTCGTCGTCCCGCCCCCGGTCCGCGAGGTCCTCGACGACATCATGGCCTTCCATCGCGCGGGCCCGCGCGTCCACGGCGAGCTCGGCCTCGGCGCGCGCGCGCCGTCGCAGCTCGGCCGCGGCCTGTCCTGCCTCTTCTCGGGCACCCCCGGCACGGGCAAGACCTTCGCCGCGCAGTGCCTCGCGGGCGCGCTCGGGCTCAACCTCTACCGCATCGACCTCAGCCAGGTCGTCTCGAAGTACATCGGCGAGACGGAGAAGGCGCTCTCGCGCGTCTTCGAGGAGGCGGCCGCGGGGCACGGCGTCCTGCTCTTCGACGAGGCCGACGCCCTGTTCGGCAAGCGCTCCGAGGTGAAGGACGCCCACGACCGCTACGCCAACGTCGAGGTGGCCTACCTGCTCCAGCGCATGGAGTCGTTCGACGGCATCTCGATCCTGACGACCAACCTGCGCAGCAACATGGACACCGCGTTCCTGCGCCGCCTCCGCTTCGTCGTCGAGTTCCCGATGCCCGACGCCTCGATGCGCCGCGCGCTCTGGGAGCGGTCGCTCCCGCCGCGCGAGCGCTGGGAGCCCTCGCTCGACCTCGCCCCGTTCGTCGAGCGCTTCCCGCTCGCGGGCGGCGACATCCACAACATCGGCGTCGCCGCCGCGCACCTCGCAGCGGCGGAGCCCGAGGGCGTTGTGCGCGCCGAGCACCTCGTACGCGCCACGTTCCGCGAGCTCGAGAAGGTCGGCCTGGCGCGCTCGAAGGACGACTTCGGCCCGCTCGCCCGGTACCTGCCGGCGCGGGCGGCCGCCTCGCCCGGCGGGAGGCGCGCGTGAGCGGCAGGATTGTCGTGCGCATGGACTCCCTCTCCGTGCTCGGCCTGTCCGAGGGCGCGGACGCCGAGGCCGTGCAGAAGACGGTCGAGGACGCCCTGCGGCGGCTCGGCGAGCGCCTCGCGCGCTCGCCGCTCGCGCGCGCGGGCGTGCGCGAGCTCGCCTTGGAGCGGCTGTCGCTCGACGTGCTGCCCGCCGACGAGCTCCTCGGCGCGCGGGGCGCCGAGCGCCTCGCCGATGAGCTGTACTCCGCCCTCGCCAAGGAGCTTCAATGACCGAGCCGAAGAGCTACCTGCGCGGCGCCTTCATCGCGTACGAGCCCGGGGGTTACCCGAGCGGCGCGAAGCGCGTCCTGCCGTTCCGCTTCAACCCCGAGACGCTGGCCCGCGCTTTCCAGGTCGAGCAGGGCAAGAGCGGCTCGGGCACCGAGGGCGCCAAGAAGGGCTCCGGCAAGGGCGAGCAGGCCGCGGACGCGTCGAGCGGCACCGTCAAGCAGACGTTCACCGTCCAGGTGCGCTTCGACTTCGACGACCGGCACGAGACCGCCGAGGGCCTCGCGCCCGAGCTCGGCATCCTCCCGGAGCTGTCCGCGCTCGAGGGGCTGCTCTACCCCGCCGAGAGCGCCGCCGACGCGAGCTCCGACGGCAAGGAGGCGGTCAAGGCGCGCCAGCAGCGGCCCACGGTGCTCTTCATCTGGGGCAAGAAGCGCGTCCTGCCCGTGCGCATCACGGGCATGAACATCAACGAGACGCGCTTCAATGCCGAGCTCAACCCGCTGCGCGCCGAGGTCGACGTCCAGCTCGAGGTGCTCGGCGAGGCCGACGCCAAGAACGACAAGGCCGTGCAGGACGCGCTCGCCTTCACCGGCGCGAAGCGCGCCGAGATGGCGAAGCAGTTCCTGGATACGACGGCCTCGCAGAGCACGAACATCCTGCCGCTCTGAGCGGCGCGCGCGGTCTGCTCAACGTACGGCCTTCGAAGGGAGTCTGTGATGATCGACAAGACAAGCCGCTACGCCAAGGTGCCGAGCTTCGTGGCCAAGGACGGCGCTGGCGCCGAGCTCACGGTCCTGGAGCTCCGCGAGACACCGAAGGCCACGGGCGTCTTCTTCCACACGCCGTCCGAGGGCGAGCGGCTCGATCACCTCGCCCACCGCTACTACCGGGATCCGAAGCGGTTCTGGAAGATCTGCGACGCGTCCGGCGAGCTCGACCCGTTCGACGTGATCATGCCGGGGCGGCCGGTGCTCATCCCGCCGAACAAGTGAGCATGGCAGTGCCCCTATCCGGAGCCCAAGGTGCCTGATCCCCGCCTCCTCGTGTCGGTCGAGGGCGAGCCGCTCGAGCACGCGGTGCTCGGCCTGCTCACGCGCATCGAGGTGCGCGAGAGCGACGCCGATCCCACGGTGGCCGCGCTGCGCTTCAACTGCGCCCAGTCGCCGGAGGGCGATTTCTCCCCGGTGGACGACGGGATCTTCACCCCCGCCGCGAAGCTGTCGGTCGACGTCGAGGTGCCCGGCGGCAGCACGACCCGGATGTTCGAGGGCTACGTGACGCACGTCCGGCCGCACTTCGAGACCATCGAGTCGAACTCCTACGTGGAGGTGCTCGCCATGGACGCCGCCGTGCTGCTCCACGCCGAGGAGCGCGTGCAGGCGTACCCCGACGCCACCGATCGGGACGCCGCCGAGCAGATCTTCCAGCGGTACAATATCCCGTTCGTCGGCGAGGCGACGGACGCGCGCCACGAGGAGAGCCGGCAGCTGCTCGTCCAGCGGGGCACCGACTGGGAGTTCGTCCAGCGGCTCGCGCGGCGCAACGGCTTCGTCTGCTACCTCGATCCGGACCCGCAGACGGGGGCGGTGACGGCGCACTTCAAGCCGAGGGCGCTCGAGGACACGCCGCAGCCGGACCTCACCATCCTGCGCGAGGCGCCGAACCTCACGTGGATCGACCTCCAGGCCGTGATGACCGGGCCGGTCCGGGCCGTGGGCGCGGCGATCGATCCGATCGACAAGCGCCTCGTCCGATCGGACGGCGCGGCGAAGGCGCCGCCGCTCGGCGAGGCGCTGCTCGGCGGCGCGGTCGAGGGCGGGCTGAAGCAGGCCGGCGCCACGGCCGCGACGGCGCTCCTGCGCGACCCGGCGCCGCTCGAGGCCGCCGTCGCGGCCGAGGGCAGCGCCGCCACCGACCGGGCGCTCTCCGCGGTCGAGGCCCGCGGCGAGATCGACTCGACCCTGTACCGCGGGCTCCTGCGGTCGCGGCGGCCGGTGCTCATCAAGGGCGTCGGGCGCGCGTTCGCGGGCGTCTACTACGTGCGCGCCGTCCGCACGACGATCGACGAGGGCGTCATGCGCCAGACCTTCGTCGCGGAGCGCAACGCCCTCGGCCTGTCCGGCAAGGAGGATTTCGGGCAGAGCGCCGAGGAGGTCCCGGCCTCATGAAGCTCGAGGACCTGCTCCGCGCCTTCGAGGAGCGGCACCGGAGCCGCTTCTTCGGCAAGTACGAGGGCGTGGTCACCGACAACAAGGACCCGCTCGAGATCGGGCGCCTGCGCGCGAAGGTGCCGGCCGTGCTCGGCGAGCAGGTCGAGAGCGGCTGGGCGCTGCCCTGCGCGCCGTACGGCGGGGGCAAGGACCGCGGGATGCTGTTCGTGCCCGAGATCGGCGACTCGGTGTGGATCGAGTTCGCGGGCGGCGACCCGAGCCGCCCGATCTGGGCGGGCGTCTTCTGGGGCGCGCCCGCGAGCGCGGGGCAGGCCGACGACCTCGGCGAGGCGACGGGCTCCGAGGTCCCCACCGCCGACGGCGCGAAGGCCGGCCCGGGCAAGCACGTGCTGCGCACGAAGGCCGGGCACCGCGTGTTCATGGACGACGACGGCGAGCTCGTCGTCGTCGCGAACGGCAATGACAAGACCGAGATCCGCCTGACCAAGAGCGGAGAGGTCGTGATCAAGGCGGACAAGATCAAGCTCGGCGACGGCGCGGCCAAGGCCGTGATCCTGGGCGACGACTTCCAGCAGCTCTTCAACTCCCACACGCACCCGACGGGCGTGGGCCCTTCCGGGCCTCCGGCGCAGCCCATGCAGCCGGCCCACCTCTCGAAGAAGACCTTCACGGAGTAGCGGCGATGGCGCTCGTCCTCGACACCCTCAAGACCTCGCTGGAGCAGCAGTGGCTCGTCCCCGAGCAGGGGAGTTACCCCCAGTCGGTGATGGAGTCGGCGGACCGCTTCGCCGGCGCCGTCGCGGGCTGGTTCGCGGCCGCCCAGGCGGCCGGCATCCCGTGCGCCACCGCCGCCGCGCGCCGCGCGCAGCTCATGAGCGCCGCGGCCGGCGCGCTCGCCGCGGGCACGGCGCCGGCGGCCGGCGCGCAGCTCGCCCTCGCGGTGGCCGGCTACATCGCGGGCCAGTCGTTCCCCCCGGGCACCGCGTCGTTCCCCATCGCGACGAGCGCCGCCGTCTCGTTGATGACCGCGACGTTCTCCGACGTGAACGGCTCGGTCGCCCAGAAGGCGCAGCAGATCGCGGCGGCCTGCGCGCTGCTCGCCGCCTCGACGCTCGTCGTGTTCCCGGTCGCGCCCCCACCCCCATCCCCGATCGTGTGAAGGAGCGAAGCGCGTGGCTGACCGTTATCTCCACCATCCGTTCCGTTTCGGCGCCCAGGGCGGCGTGGCCGTCATCGACGACCCGGACAGGCACCTGCGCGACAAGGTCGAGGCCGTCCTCTTCACGGCCCCCGGCGAGCGCGTGAACAACCCCGACTTCGGCGTCGGCCTGAACCGCACCGTCTTCGATGGCCTGAACGAGCTGACCGTCGCCGCCCTCGAGTTCCGCATCTCGCAGGCGATCCGGCGGGACCTCGGCGACGAGATCCTCGTCGACGCGGTGGACGTTGAGGCCGAGCCCGAGTCCGGCACGCTCGTCGTGCGCCTCGCCTTCCGCCGCAGGACCGACCGGCGGCCGCGCAACCTGGAGGTGCGGCTGTGAGCGCGCCGTGGCTCGTCTGGAGCGAGCCCGAGGCGCAGGCGGGCCTGCAGGGCATCGACTACGTCGAGCTCGCCCTCCTGCCCACGCCCGAGGCGCCGGTCGAGGCCGACCTAATCCTCCACCTCCAGGAGGCGTGGCCGGGCTCGTTCACCGAGAAGAGCCTGTCGCTCACGGGCGGCCGGCGCGTCACCGATCTCGCCTTCTCCCTCGTCGCCGAGGACCCGGTCGCGCGGACGGTCACGCTGAAGATCCACGGCATCGGCGACGCGTCGGACTACACGGTGACGCTGCTCGACGGGGCCGGCCTCCCCGTCCACCCGTTCTTCGCGTCGTCGGTGTTCGTCTTCACGGTCGACTGCGAGCGCGGCGACTGCCGCCCGCTCGCCGAAGAGGCGCCGCGGCCGCCGAGGCAGCGCCCCGCGATCGACCTTTCAACCAAGGACTACGCGGGGTTCATGGCGCTGCTCGCCGGCTGGGTGCGCGTCAAGAACCCCCACTGGGCGGACCTCGCGTCCGCGTCGCTCGAGCGCGTGCTCGTGGAGCTGCTCGCGCACCACGGCGACCTGCTGAGCTACTACCAGGACCGCGTCGCCGCCGAGGCGTTCCTCGACACGGCGTCGCAGCGGTACTCGCTGCGCCAGCACGCGACCCTGCTCGGCACGCAGCTCTTCGACGGCACCGCGGCCGAGACGGTGCTCGCCTTCTCCTCGGCGGGCGACGGCTACATCCCCGAGGGCGTCGAGGTCACGACGCCCGAGGGCATCGGCGACGCCGAGGTGACGTTCTACCTGACCGAGCGGACGCGCGCGCTCGCCGCGCACAACCACCTCCCCCTCGCCGCGTGGCCCGGCGCCGCCGGCGCCTCGGTGCCGGCGGGGGCGACGGAGCTGCTGCTCTGGGGCGAGGTCCGCGGCCTGCTCCCCGGCCAGAAGATCGCGATCGTCCAGGGCGCGTTCTTCGGCCTCGTCCCGTTCTCGCAGGTCGTCTCGATCACGTCGGTCCGGCACGACGAACTCCCCGGGTGGGTCGCCTCGCCGTCCGGCGCGCCGCACACGGGCCTGTCCAGGGTGACGGTCGTCGCGATCGATCCGCCGCTCGAGCGCGCCGTCCGGCCCTGGGACGCCGCGCTCGGCTGCCGCATCTACGGCAACCTCGGCCCCGCGCGGTTCGGCAAGCGGAGCACGCCGCACATCTCGGAGATCCGGCTCGTCGAGCGCGAGCTCCGGGACGACCGGCACAACTACGTGATCGAGCGCCGCCCCGGCTTCACCCGGTCGATCCTCCGCGCGCTGCGCCTGCCGGAGGGCCCGGTCGTCTTCGAGGCGCAGCGGACGGCCGCCGGCGTGCTCACCTCGCGCCCGATCCTCGAGGTCGCGATCGGCGGCGAGCCGTGGGAGCGCGTCGAGCACCTCCACAACGCGCAGTCCTACGACCGGCACTACGTCGCGACCGCGGACGAGGACGGCTCGCTCTGGCTGGAGCTCGGCGACGGCGCGCACGGCAAGGCCGTCGAGCTACTCGCCGACACCGAGCCAATGCCGCTGAGCCCGCCGGCCCTCCGGCTCGACTACCGCATCGGCGCGCCCATCGCCGGCAATGTGGGCGCGGGAGTGCTCACGCGGTTCGTCCCGGGCCAGACCGCGCTCGCCGGGCTCGCCGGCCTCGAGGTCGTCAACGTGCTGCCGGGCACCGGCGGCCGGCAGCCCGAGACGCGCGACGCCGCGCGCCTGCGCGTGCCGGCGTCGCTGCGCAACGGGCCCATGGAGCGCGCGGTCTCGCTCGCCGACTACGCCGACGGCGCGCGCTCGGTCCCGGGCGTCGCCCGCGCTGCGGCGCGGCTGCTCGGCGGGCCGTTCAACGCCGTGCTCGTCCTCGTCGATCCGGTCGGCCAGAGCGGCCTCACGGAGGCCCTGGAGCGGGCGGTCTTCGCGCGCATCGACGCGCTCCGCATGGCGGGCCGCGAGCACTTCGTGAGCGCGCCCGACTACGTGCCGGTCGAGGTTGCGCTCGCGCTCTGCGTCGAGCCGGGCGCGCTCCCGCACCGGGTGCGCGACGCCGTGCTCGCGGCGCTCCTGCCCGGCCGCGACGAGAGCCCCGGCTTCTTCCACCCCGACCGGCTTAGCTTCGGCGAGGAGCTTGAGCTCGGCGACGTGCTCGCCGCCGTGCAGGGCGTCCCCGGCGTGCGCTCCGTCAAGGCGCTCCGGTTCCGCAAGCTCAAGGTGGCGTCGTCGGGGCCCGTGGAGGCGCGCATCGCGCTCGGCCCGACGGAGGTCATCCGCATGGACGGCGACGCGGGCTACCCGGAGAACGGCAAGCTCCGCGTGCTCGTCGTCGGCGTCGATCCGGGCGTGACCGAGACCGACTTCATCATCGAGGAGGCGTCGTGAGCCGTCCCCCCCGCTTTCGCACGCGCGCCACGACCACGGGCAACCCGCTGCCCGGGCAGCGCGCGCTCGACTACCTGCCGAGCGAGTTCGCCGACTTCGTCGACCGGCAGCGCGGCCTCGCCGCGGAGGAGCTCGGCTTCCCGCCCTCCACCGCCGAGGGCGACTTCGCCGGCACGCTCATGGAGCTGTCGGCGCTCGTCGCCCACGTGCTCGGCGTCTACCAGGACACGTACGCGGGCGAGGCGTTCCTCTCCACGGCGCAGTCGCAGAAGAGCCTCGTCCGGCACGGCCGGCGCCTCGGCTACGAGCCGAGCCCGGGCCTCTCGGCGACGGGGCACCTCGTGCTCACCGTGAAGCCGGGGCTCCGCGGCACGATCCGCGCCGGCTTCGCCGTGTCGTCGTCGCCCGTCGGCGAGAAGAAGGCCGAGGACTACGAGACGCTCGACGACGTCGACGTCGACGCGGACCACAACGAGCTCCTCTCCGACGCGACGCTCGAGCCGAAGGCCCTCGCGGGCGCGGCGGCGTTCGAGGTCTCGGGCACGGGGCTCGGGCTCGAGCCCGGCGAGATCGTGGTCGTGCAGGCGGGCAGCGGCGGCTTCCTCACGAGCAGCGTGTCCGTCTCCGCGCACGAGATCACGGCCGTCTCGGAGGACGAGGCCGGGGAGACGACCTCGCTCGGCGTAAAGCCGCCCTTGCCAGCCGCCTCGTTCGGCGCCGGCGCCGTGCTGCTCGCCAGGCCGAAGAGCCGGCTGCACCTCTTCGCCTGGGACAGCTCGCCCGAGAGCTTCCCCGACGCGAAGCTCGCGGGCAGAAAGTTCCCGGGCAACCCCTCCGTGAACGCGGTGGCCTACGGCTACGAGGTGTCCCCGTCCTACAGCGACGACGACATCTACCTTGCCGGTGAGCTCGCATCGCCCGTGCTCGGAACGCCCGTGGTCCGCCTCGACGGCGGGGCGATGACGGCGCTCAAGGTGAAAGGCGAGGCGCCCCGGAGCGTGCTCTTCAAGCGCGTCGAGCACCTCCAGGTCCCGGATCCGGCGGAGCCGACCAACACGTCGAAGAAGGTCGACCTCTACCCGACGATCACCGTCTCGAGGACGGTGACGGCACTCGTCGTGCAGGACGGCGCCGGGGCGCAGCTGTCCCGCCTCTCGCAGCCGATCCGGACAAGCCAGTGGCTGCTCGACTGGTCCCTCGCGGCGCCGCTCGTCACGACGCAGCCGAGCACCGCGCCGGTCGCTTTCCCGGTGACGCTCGACCGGGCCGTCCCCGGCCTCGCCCCGGGGCAGCTCATCGCGCTCTGCACACTGGAGGGGGCGTCCGCCGCGGTCGCGGAGATCGCCCGGCTGACGACCATCGGCAAGGACGAGGGCGGCAGGACGCAGGTCAGCTGGCAGATGGTCGAACCCGCGTCGAGCGCGACGCCCTGGCGGCTCGGCGCGCTCCGCCTCCGCGGCAACGTCGTCCGGGTCTCGCATGGCAAGGCTGTTTCCGAAGTGATCGGCGACTCGGACGGCGTGACGCCGTTCCTCCGCTTCGCCCTCAAGCAGAAGCCGCTAACGTACGTCCCGGGCCCGGACGGCGGCGCACCCGCGCTCGACGTGCGGGTCGGCGGCGTGCGCTGGGCGCGCGTCGTCGACTTCGAGCGGTCGACGCCGCACGACCGGCACTACCTCGTGCAGCGCGACGAGTCCGGCGCGTCGCACGTCGTGTTCGGCGACGGCGTGAAGGGGGCGATCCCGGGGCAGGGGAAGAAGCACATCGTCGCGGACTACCGCACCGGCGTCGGCCGCGGCGGCAACGCGGGCGCGGGCTCGGTGAGCCGGATCAAGAAGTCGCACCCGCTGCTCGAGAAGGCCGAGAACCCGCGGCCCGTCCAGGGGGGCGCCGACCCGGCGGCGCTCGAGCACGTCCGGACGCAGGCTACGGGCTACATCAGGACGTTCGGGCGCGCGGTGTCGGTCGCCGACCACCGCGACCTCGCCCTGCTCTACCCGGGCATCGCCAAGGCGAACGCGGTGTGGACCGAACTCGCCGGCACGGGTGTCGAGGGCGTGCGGGTGATCGTCGCGGACCGCGAGGGCAACGCCCCCGCGGTGGAGCCGCTCCGGGCCTTCCTCGACGCGCGGCGCGACGACACCGTGCCGCTCGACATCGCCGGCGCGGTAGCGGTCGGGCTGCACCTGCGCGTCGACCTCGAGGTCGATCCGGACTTCGACGTGGAGCTTGTCCGGCAGGCGGTGCGCGACGCGCTCTGCCGCGCGGACGAGGACGCCCCCGGGCTGTTCGCGTTCGCGGGCCGGGGGCTCGGCCAGCCCGCGTTCCTGAGCGAGGTGTACGAGCGCATCCTCGCCGTCGCCGGCGTCACCTTCGTCGAGGTCTGGCACCTCGACACACTCTCGGCGCTCGAGGAAGGCGCGCCCGTGCGCGTCGTCGACACGCTCGTCGCCCGGCCGGAGGAGTGGCTCGAGCTCCGGCCCGAGCACCTCGGCTTCGCTCCTGCTTCCGCGGAGGCGTCATGACGTATCCCTTCGATCCCACCGTGCGGCAGCGGGTCACGGACCTTCTGTACGAACTCCTGCCCGCGCTCTACCGCGTCCTCGACCTGCCCGAGGGCGCGACGACCGCGCGGAAGGCGGCCGCGCCGCGGGGCGAGGAGGAGCTCTACAAGTTCCTCCGCGTCCTCGCCGCGCCGCTCGCCGAGGTGCGCCAGAGCGTCGACGAGCTGCACGCCGACCTCTTCATCGACCGCTGCGCCGACTGGGTCGTGCCGTACCTCGCCGACATGGTCGGGACGAAGCTGATCTTCCCCGACCCCGCCCTGAACCGCCGTGACGTCCGCGGCACGGTGGCGTGGCGGCGGCGCAAGGGCACCGTCGCCACGCTCGAGCACATGGGCAGCGACCTCTCCGGGCAGCGGGTCGTCGCGCAGGAGGGGTGGAAGCGGATCCTGATGGCGCAGGATCTAAACCTGCTCCGGAAGGAGCGGACGATTGCGGCGATCGGCGCGGCCACGCGCCTCGACGCGGGCCGCCCGGGCTCCGCGATCCTCGCCGAGCAGACGCGCGGCCCGCTCAACGCGACCTTCCACGCCGTGGACCCGCGCCGCATCTCGGCGAGCACCGGCCGCTACCACCCGAAGCACATCGTGCACTACACGCACCCGACGCAGCTCTTCCCGCTGCGCCAGGGCACGGCGTTCGACCGAACGGCGCGCGACGGGAGCGGCGACCCGCTCGACGGCGACCTGCGCTACGCCTTCCATCCTCTCGGCGCCGAGGCGGCGCTCCGCGTGCGCCGCGCCGAGCCGGCCGATCCGCTGAAGACCGACCGCGTGGCGCCGATGCACTTCGCCGCGCGGCCGGGGGACTACTTCGACCAGACCGGGACCTCGAACGCGCGCTTCACGGTGCGCCTCACGGGCCTCGCCGGCGGCGTGGCGGAGCCGCGCTTCGAGGCGCGGACGCCGAGCGCCCTGCCGGCGAGCGAGGCGCTCGTCGAGGGCGAGGTGGCGGTAACGCTGCTCGAGCACACGAGCGAGCGCCTGACGTCGCCGGTCGACGTGGAGGTGTACGCCGTCCCGCTCGCGGGCGCGGGCCACGACACGCCGGACACGCAGGGCGCGGCGCTCCGCGGCGGCGTGCGGATCAGCGCCGCGGGCGGCGCGCCCCTGCCGGGCGGCGCGGCCCCGGTCGCGTCGCCGTTCGTCACGATGCTGCGCCTGCGCGCGGTGGCCCCCGAGACGGCGGCCTACTTCCCGGGCGCCACCGTCGAGCTCTCCGGCGCCGCTACCGGCGCGCGCCTCGGAGCGACCGACGTCGCGCTCGCGGCCGCGGGGTTCCTGCGCGGCGCGCTCACGGCCCGGGTGCCCGCCACGTGGGTGTACAATTCCAGGTGGCTGCTCGTCGCAGCGGACGGTAGCGTGTTCGACGCCCAGAGCCCCGCGGCGGCGCAGGCGGGCGGCGACGCGGACCTCGCGCTCGCGGCCGGCGGCGGCGGGGCGCTCCGCCTGCCGGGCGACGCGCTGAGCACGGGTCCCGGCGCGGCGTGGCCGCCGCTCCCCCCCACGGCGGCGCCGGAGCGGTGGCGGAGCATGCCGGCCTCGGCCGGCCGCGGCCCCGCCGTGATCCACGGCGCGCCCGCGCTGCGGCGCACCGGGCCGGACACGTACGGCGCCCTCGGCGCGGGCGTCACCATGGGCCTCGTCTTCGCGGCGCGGGCCGGCGAGAGCTTCCACCCGTTCCTCCGCCTCGAGCTTGCCCAGGCCGATCCGACCGCGGCCACGGCGTTCAGCGTGCTCGACGCGGCGGGCGCCGTCGCGGGCACGGCCGCGGCGATCCGGCAGCGGTCCGGCGAGATCGCGCAGCTCGTGGGTCAACAGGGCGGCGCGGTCGAGCTGGTCGTGCGCCTGGAGGCGTCGGCGCCGTCGGCCGTGCTGCCGCCGTGCGAGGTCGTGTACACCGGCGCGACCGGCGAGGTGGTGCTCGTGCACCTGCCCGCCCTCGAGACGGGCGAGGCCGGCTTTCTGGCGTGGCAGCCGACCCTGGCCGAGGTGAGCGACGCCGTCTCGGTCGGCGCCGACGGATCGACCACGTGGATGGGCACGCTCGACGTCGCCCGCGCCGCGTACGGCGCGGTCGCGCCGATCCGCGAGGCGGTCACCCTCCGCCGGCGGCGCGTGCGCCAGCGGAGCCTCTGCCCCTGGAAGAACGAGACCCCGCTGAAAAAGCTCGCGCCGACGCCGGCCGGCGCGCTCGACGTCGATCCGCTGCACGGCCTCTTCGCGCTCGCGAAGGGCGAGCCCGCGCCGCCGTACACGTCGTCCGTGGAGGGGCTGCCGGTCCCGGCGCCAGTCGGGGTCGACTACCAGGAGGGCTACTCCCACCACGTCGGCGCGAGGCCCGACGCGCGCGAGCCCATCGTCGGCGTGGAGCAGCTCACCCCGACGCGCCTCGTCGTCGGCGGCGGCAGCTTCCACCGCAGCGCGCCAATCAACTGGCACGGGATCCGGCGGTACGGGACGCTCACCGAGGCGCTCGCCGCCATCGCCGCGGACGCGGCGCCGGGCGCGCGCGAGGTCATCGAGATCGAGGACAGCGCGACGTACGCCGAGCCCGGCCTCACCTGGCCCGCGAACCTCGCGTCGCTGACCGTACAGGCGGCGGAGTTCGAGCGGCCCGTCCTCGTGCTCGGCGCCGACTGGAAGGCGGCGGGCGCGCCGCCCGCGTACGAGGCGCTCACGCTGCGCGGCCTCGTCCTCGCCCAAGGCGCGTTCAGCGTCGAGTTTCCGCCCGCGCGCGACCTCCGCGTCGAGCTCTGCACGGCCGAGGGCGCCGAGGCCCTCTGGAGCTTCGCCGAGCCCGCCGGCCGCAGCGTGTCCGTCCAGTTGCTCCGCGTGATCGCGGGCCGGATCGCCGTCGCCGGCAAGGCGAAGCTCTCGCTCGAGGACAGCGTGGTGGATGCCGCGGGCGGCAAGGCGATCGACGCCCCGGACGCGTCCGTCGACCTCGCGCGCGTCACGGTCGTCGCGAGGGCCGAGGACCTCGCGGCGGACGGCGTCGGCACCGACGTGCGCGTACTGGAGGCGACGGAGGTGATCTTCGACCACCGCGTCGTCGCGCGCGACCGGTTCCGCGGCTGCTTCCGCTACAGCCGCGTCGAGCCGGGCAGCCGGCTGCCGCGCAAGCACCGCGTCGTCGAGGACGAGGTCGCGTTCGTGACGCGCGATCGCCGGGACCCGGCGCACCTGCGCCTCGCGGCCATGTGCGCGCGAGCGATCGTGCGCGGGGCCGAGGACGGCTCGGAGATGGGCGCGTTCCACGGCACGCGGCTCGCGCAGCGCACCGAGGCGCTCGTCCGGAGGCTCATCGACTTCACCCCTGCCGGGCTCTCGACAGGGCTCATCCGACTGGACTGAAGGGACGCGTATGAAAGGCGACTTTACCCGAGGCCACAGGCCTGATCAGAAGCGTGGAGAGAAGTACCGCCGGGTGCTCCTTCAGCAGGGCCGGCTCGTCCTCGACAGCGACGTCGCGGCCGCCGCCGACGCTGCGGACACGCTCCTGCGCGATCTCGCCGCGGACGTGGGCTGCGAGACGGGCAGCCCGGACCTCGGCTACCTGGCGACGCCGGGCCCTCTCGTCGCGATCTTCGAGACCCTCGACGGCGTGGCGCTCCCGGACCCCAGCGCCTCGTTCAAGGCGCACCGGGACTACGGCAGGAAGTACAAGGAGCGCTTCCCGTCGCTCTACGTGGGCGGGCTGTCGGCCGCGGGCGCGGTGTCGATCCACGGGCGGGTGGAGCTCCAGACGGACGCGCCGGCCTCGCCCCGCCACTACCCGAAGCTCCGGATCTGGGCCCGCATCCCCGCGGGCACGGTCGTTGACGTGACGGTTGAGGGGATCCCCACGACGATCGTGGGCGTCGACGAGGCGGCATTCCACCCCTACGACGTCGACGTCGCCGCGCTCGTCACCGGCGCGTACGGGGACCTGACGATCGGCTTCTCCGGCGTCGCCGCCGGGAACGAGGCGTGGATCGGGATGATCGAGGGCCTGGAGGAGGCCCAGCAGAGCGCGGGCCAGCATCGGCCCTATTTCTGGGTCACCCGCGGCAGGTATTACCTGAAGGGCCTCGAGGTCGAGCACGGCCGGGGGGGCGACGACGGGCAGTACCCTGGCGTGTCGTTCCCGCCCGCGGCGGGGTTCGACAACCCCCCGATCCCCCTCGGCTCGGGCGATCTGATGGTGGCCTACCTCGAGGGCTGGGAGCGGCTCGTCACGCACGTGGAGGACAAGGGCCTGCTCGAGCAGGCGCTCGGCGGCGCGCTCGACACGGCGGTGCGCACGCGGGCGATCGGCCAGGTCAAGCTCGCGTTCTTCCGGAGCGAGGACATCGACGTCCTCGCGAGCGCGGGCGACGTCCCGAAGGCGTTCGCCGCCGTCGACGAGGGCACGGCCGAGCTCGTGGTCACGACCACGCCGACGGTCGACAACCCCGATCCGTGCGCGATCCCCGAGGCCGGCGGGTACACGGGCCCCGACAACCGGTTCTACCGGTTCGAGGTGCACACGGGCGGCGACCTTGGCACGGTCGAGATCAAGTGGTCGAAGAACAACGGCGCGGACCTCTTCGGCGCGCTGGTCGCGGACGCGGCCAACGGGCTCGTCACGCTCTCGGGCGGCGCTGACGTGCGGGACGGCGATCTCGTCGAGCTGCTCTTCGAGGTGGACGACCTCGGCGATGCGGGCCTCGCCGAGATCTCGCTCACCGCACCGTGGTTCCGGCCCGCGGAGCGCAAGGTCGGCGCCCTTTACTACGCGCAGACGACGAGCGTGACGGGGCAGATCCGGCTGCTCGACCTGGCGACCAAGACCCAGGCGTCGGTCGATCCCGCGCTCGCGGCGAAGCCCGGGGCGAAGGTGCGGCTGTGGCACGGGCTGCTCAGGACCGCGCCCGTGAACGGCAACGTCGTCTCCACGTTCGACCTCGGCGACGGCATCGCGATCGAGCTCGCGGGCGCGTCGTTCCGGCCGGGCTCGTACTGGCAGTACGAGGCGCGCAAGCTCAAGGACAACTCGAACGGCCCGTGGCAGAAGTCGCCGCACGGCCCCGAGCGCCTCTTCGCGCCGCTCGCGCTCTTCTCCTTCGACGACGGGGGCAAGCCCCTCGTCCTCGAGCGGTGGTACGACCACCAGTTCTCGGCAATCTGCGAGCTCAACGCGGACGACATCGCCTACGACGGCGCGAAGGTGGGCACGGGCGCCGACACCGTCCAGGAGGCGCTCGACGAGCTCTACGAGAAGGACCACGAGGGCGGCTGCTGCGACGTCAGCCTCTCGCCCGCCGGGGGGGGCGACGACGGGGCGCGCATCCAGGGCGCGATCGACGACCTCCCGGAGGGCGGCGTCATCTGCCTCCGCCGGGGCGTGTACGACGTCCGGTCGACGATCACGGTCCGGGAGAAGCGCGTCGAGATCGTCGGTTGTCCGGAGGCGGTGCTGATCGGCCGGACGGAGGGACCGATGTTCCGGGTCGCCGAGGGCGGCGAGCTCGCGCTCGAGAAGCTCATCGCGCGCGCCGACGAGGGCTCGGGCGCGGTCGTCTCGCTTCAGATGCTCGACCCCTCGCCGGCCGGCGAGGGGTTCAACGTCATGTACGGGGTCACGATCCGCGAGGCGGCGCTCGTCCACACCGGCGGCGAGGGGTTCGCGGTCCAGGAGGGCGGGGTCGTCCCCGCCGCGGTCGACCCCGCCGCGCCGGAGCCGCTCTCCCTCTTCCCGAGCCTGTACAACGGCGGCCACGTCCGCGTCGAGAGCTCGATCCTGGTCTCGGCCTGGACCCTGGCCGCCGACTGCCTCCGCTCGTGCGACGTCTCCGACTCAGTGCTCGTTTGCGCGCGCGCCGGCATCTACGCGGCGCGGCTCGATGCGCTCTCGGTGCGCCGCTCGTCAATCCGATCCTGGCTGACCGAGCACCTCCGGAAGGAGCTCGCGAGCGCCGCGCCTGCGTCCCTGGACGCCGCGCTGAGGAGGGCGTTGGAGCAGCTCTACGGCGATGTGAGCGAGGGCAGCTTCGGTATCCTCGTCGGAGGTCTGGAAAACACAATCATCGAGGAGACCTCGATCCACGCCACGGCGGGCGTGCGCGCGCGGAGAACGCACAAGCTGCGATCGGTGGCCAACGATGTGCACGCGAGGAGCGGCCCGGCCGTCAGGATCGACGTGGCGACATTCGTTACGCTGTCGGGCGACACGCTGGGGAGCGCCAGTGCGGCGGTCCACGTGCCCTTCACCGCGTATAACGTCCGGGTGGAGAAGTGCGCGATGAGCAGCCCGTTCGGTGTCGTGCTCGGCGCGATGTCCACCGGAACTGCACTTCCGCCGGAGAATCCCCTCAAGTTCGAGCAGGTGTGCATCGTCGGTAACCGGTTCTTGGGCTTTTATAAGCGCACGGTCGAGGACATGAAGGCGGGCGTGCTCGTCGGTCCTTTACCCGCCGACCTCGACGGCGACGGGGACAGCGATCCGGTGTTCGGCGACATCCGCACTCTTGACGTGAGCGGCAACCTGTTCATCGCGGGCGAGGGCGCCGCGGACGTGGCCATCGGCAGCACGCTTCTGTCGCCGGATCTTGATCGCGCGGCGCAGCGGGCGATCCGGATCTGGGACAACCTGATCAACGGCGGATCATACGGTATTATCGTGTACGGCTCCGGCGCCGAGATCAAACAGAACACCATCGCGCGCGCCCGGGGCCGCGCGCGGCGGGCGCGCGAGATCGGGATCGGGCTGTTCGACGCCACGGGCGCCGTGGTCGCGGGTAACGTCGTGCGCGTCGACGGCGGCGAAGTCGAGGGGGACGTGGTCGGGATAGGCCTCTTCAAGGCGTGGACCGAGGGGGCCAGCCGGGACGCCCGGATCGAGCACAACACCGTGGCGTGCGGCTCGCGCTCGACTCCGCTGCTCGTCGCGCGGACGGAGAGGCGAGGCCGCCACGACCGCATCCGGGTGATCGGCAATGATCTGCAGGGATCCGGGTGCGAGCTCCGGTCGCTGTTCGCCTGCGTGATCCAGGAGAACCGGTTCCGTTGCTCCGTGACGATCGACGAGGCCCATGATGGCGTCGTGTCGGACAACGTGCTTGAGGACGCCACGGGCAAGCTGGTGGCGCTCGACATCACGCACGCCGAGGGAGACTGGCAGATCGCGGACAACAGGAGCGAGGGGCACATCCGGCTCTTGCCTGCCTACCGCGTCCTGGATGAGGGCGTCCGCGGCGAGCGCTCGTCCGAACTCTCGGATCTGGTGTTGCGCGCGCTGGTCTCGGGTCCGGTCAACCCGTCTGTGCTGGAGGAGCAGCTCGTGGGCCACATTGAGGGCGCGTTCTCGCCGGTGGCCAGCCGCGCGGAGGGGATCAGGACGACCGAGGCGGTGCGCGGCGCGCCCGTCCGCGGGCCGCTCCGGGGCGAGGCGGGCGAGCGCGCGCTCCGTGTCGACGAGATCGTCGCGCGCGAGCTCTCGGCGAGCTTCCTCCATCTGCTGGAGGAGATCGATCCGTCGCTCACGCTCGAGGAGGCGCCGTACCAGGCGCAGGTCACGGGCAACTGGGCGACGGGGGACCTGGTCATCGGCTTCGCCGCGCGGGGGAGGTTCGAGACGGAGCACGAGACCTATCGGACGGCCTACTCGAGCGCGCGCTCGGTGATCCAGATCATCAGCAACAGGGCGGACACGGCGCTGATCACGAACCACTACCGGCACCACGTGGTCGCCCACAACACGGCGCGAGTTTACCACCCGTCGTTCGGGTCGGCGGAGCAGATCACGACGCCGAACTACGACTATCCGTGAGCGGAGGGCAGGATGCGACCCACGAAGACGATGTTTGGCCGCGGCCTCGCCGCGGAGGGCGGAGACGGGCGCCAGCGCCCCGGCGCCGAGGCGCCTTCGGCCTCGGAGGCGGAGCAGCGCCTCTTCGCCGCCGTGAACCGGCGGGGGCGGGCCGAGCAGCAGCTGGCCGAACTCGGCGCGCTCAGGGCGAGCGGGAATGTGGAGGCGGTGATCGCCGCGTTCGCGTCGGCGCTCGCGGCGGTGGCAACGGCGCGGCCGCGCTCGGTAGCGGGCCAGTTCTCGGTGCGCGCCGTGGCCGCCGGCGCGAAGGAGCACGCGGTCCCGCTACCGGGCCTGCGGCTGCTGCTCGACGGGAAGGAGGCTGTCCACGCGGTGACGGACGCGACCGGCTGCGCGCGCTTCGCGGTGAGCGGAGCGCAGGAGTGCGCGCTGGCCGCGTTGCGTCCTGACGGGTCGTCGGTGGCGCTCGGGCGGGCGGTGTCTGCGGCGCCGGGCGGCGCGATGGTGGTCGAGGTGCGCAGGGACGAGGCGTTCGAGGAGAGCTTCGCGCGCGGGGAGAGGTGGCGCGAGGCCGCACGGAAGGCGGTGGGCGAGGTGGAGGAGCTCAGGAAGGCGTTTGGGGAGCGCATCGAGCGGCGCGAGAGGAGGCTCCGGGGGGAGATGCGGGGGCTGGATCAGCACATCGGGTCGCTGCGCGCGCAGGCCTCGGGCAAGGGGGGGCTGCCAGCGCGCGGCGGTGAGCGGAAGAAGATCAGGTAACCATGGGCCACGCGGCAGGTCGAGCGGCGGCGAGAGCGCCGGCGGCTGCGCCGCCCGCGCCGCGCGCGGCCGAGCCCGCGGCGCAGCCGGAGCGGGAGACGGCGCCGCTGTCCGGGGGGCGTGCGCTGCCGCCGACTACGCGGGAGCGGATGGAGCGGTCGTTCGGCCGCCCGTTCGACGGGGTGCGGGTTCACGACGACGCGGACGCTGCGTCGCGCGCGAGGGAGCAGCAGGCCGAGGCGTTCACGTCGGGGCAGGACATCACGTTCGGGTCGGGCCGTTACCGGCCCGGCTCGGAGGCGGGCGATCGGCTGATCGCGCACGAGCTGGCGCACGTGGTGCAGCAGGGCGGCAGCGCGGGCGGCCCGGTCCAGGCGAAGAGCGAGGTGTCGAGCCCCGCGGAGCCCGCCGAGCTGGAGGCCGAATCCGCGGCGGGCCGCGCGGTGCGTGGCGAGCCGGCCGGGGTCCGGGAAGGTGGCTTTGCGTGGTCGACGCGCAGCCGCCTGATGCGAAAGGCGCTGACCGGCGCGCCGCCGCTGTCACCGGCGACGCCCGTGCCGGTGGCGAGCAAGGCGGCGGAGGTCGCGGCGCCGACGAGCCCCGAGGTCGAGGCGGCGGGCGGCGCGGGGGCGGCGAAGGGGGCGCCCGCGCCGGGGAAGCCGAAGAAGAAGCGCAGGCGGCTGGAGTCTGGCGCGGAGTCCGAGGTGGCGGGCGCGGAGGGCGCTACCTCGACGGCCGAGGCGGAGGAAGGGGCCGAGTCGGGGGGAAAGGCCGAGTCGGGCGGAAGAGAAGAGACGAATCGGAAGGCGGGCGCGGAGGCGCGAGGCGGCGCGAGGGGCAAGGCCGGGGCGACGAGGGAAGCGGCGGAGCCGAAGCGCCCGGGCGGACTCCGGGGCAAGATCATCGCGCAGGCGCTGCGCGCCCGGGAAGCCGCCGGGGAGGAGCCGAGCAAGATCGCGCCGGAGGCGAGGCGTGCGCTCGCCGATGCGGCGGAGCGCAAGCCGGACGCGGGCGAGGTGCAGCCGGCGGGGCGCGCGCAGGGCAAAGCGGTCGGCGAAGCCGGTGCGAGGGCGGTGGAGGCGGGCGCGAAGCCGCTCGCGGCGGGGGATGCGAAGGGCACCGTGGCCGGTGTGCGCGCGCTCGAAGGGGCCGGTACGCGCGCGGGCGACGCAGCCGGAGCCGCGGAGTCGAAGGGGCCGGGCGCGAAGCCCGCCGAGGGGACGGCGGAGGGCGAGAGGGCCGGGATAGGGGCTGGCGAGGCCGGGGCGAGGGCGCTCGACGGCAAGGGGGAGAAGGGGGCCGAGGGCGCCGCGGCGAAGGCGGCCGAGGGCGGCAGGGCGAAGCGGGCCGCGCCGGGCGACGCCGCGGCGGGCCTGGAGGGGGCGACCGCGCAAGGCCCGGCGGGCGCAGGTGCTGGCGGCGCCGAGCGGGAGCCCGGCGCGGCAGGCGGCGGTGGAGGCGCCCCGGCGGTCGCGGGCGGGGGTGGTGGCGGCGGCGAAGGAGGGGCCGAGTCTCCCGAGGCGCAGGCGACCGAAGAGAAGATGGGTGAGAAGCAGCCTGAAGAAGAGAAGGCGGCGGAGGCCCAGCACGACGGGGAAGAGGCCGCCGAAGGGGGTGGAGGCGGCGGAGGTGGCGAGGGGGCCGAGCCCGAGTCGCCGGCCGCGGAGGGCGGCAGTCCGGAGGCGGAGGCCAGCGGCGGAGAAGGTGGCAGTCCGGAGGCGGCCGGCGCGGAGGCGGCGGCCGGCGGAGAGGGCGCGCCGGAGGCGGCCGCGGCCCAGGAGCCGGAGCCCAAGGAGACCCCGGCCCTGCGCGAGGCGAAGCAGCAGGCTGCGGAGGAGGAAGAGGCAGAAGGCGGGGGCGAGGCCGGCAAACAGCAGGAGGCCCAGGCCCAGAACCCCGAGGGGGCGTCCAGCGAGGACGCCCAGCTCTCGCCGGCCGAGCGCGACGCGGGGATGCAAGCCGTCGGTGAGGACGCGGGCGGCGGTGCCGGCGCCGGGGCGGGCGGCGGCGGAGGAGGCGGCGGCGCCGTTCCCGAAAAGCCCGCGCCTGAGGCCCCCGACGTCTCCGGGCAGGAGCCGAAGGCCGCGCTCGGATCGCTCAAGGGACAAGCTCCCATCGCGATCAAGGGCGCGCTCGGCGGCGTGTCGCAGTCGGTCTCCACGGCGGTCGGCGCGAGGAAGGACGAGCTGGCCGCGAGCCCGCCCACGTTGCAGGCGTCGTCCGGGATGCCCGGCAAAGAGGGCAAGACGGTGCCCGCCGACGGCGGCAAAGGAGGCGACAAGAAGGTCGACAAGGTGCCTGAGGGGACCCCGGCGGAGACGCCCGTGCCGGAGCCCGTCCCCGAGGCGCCGCCGCCGGCGGTCGACGCCGTGGTCGCGCCGGCGACGAGCGGCGGCGGCGAAGGGGAGATGTCACAGGACGACGCGGCGAAGATGGGCGCCGCGATCGACAGCATGCCCAGCTCGGATGCGGAGGTGGACACGAGCGCGGGCCCTCTGCCCACGGTGGCGCTCGAGGGCAACGCGGACCCTGCGCAGGTGACGGCGCAGCGCGCGAAGATGGACCAGGGCATCGCGGCGGCGTACGAGCAGGGCAAGGCCGAAGCGCAGGTGCCGCTGGGCGAGGACGAAATCGCCCCGCTGGCGACGGACGAGACGCTCACGGCGAAGGTCCCCGCTGCGTCAGACGGCGCCGGCAGCGGGGCGCCTGGCGGCGGCGCCACCCCCGACGAGGAGACCGCGTCGATCATCGCGCAGGAGAAGAGCCAGGGCGAGATCGACGCGGCGGTGGACAAGGGCCAGGGCGACATGGCCCAGGAGGAGGAGAAGGAAAAGGCCTCGTCGGAGGCCGAGCGGCAGCGCACCGAGGAAGAGGCGGCGAAAGCCGAGGCCGAAGCGGCGGCGGAGCAGGAGGGCGAGAAGGCCTCCGCGCAGGGCGCGGTAGCGAAGAAGCGGGGCGAGTGGACCGAGGCGCAGCAGGAGGCGGTCGACACGGCGCGCGAGGGCGCCGACGAGAAGCAGTCGGAGGCGGCCGAGAAGGTCGAGGCGGAGAAGACGCAGGCCGACGAGGGCGCCGGCCGGGAGATCCGCGCCGGCGAGGAGAAGGCCCGCAAAGAGAAGCGCGAGGGCGAGGCGAAGGCGGAGCGCGAGAAGGCGAAGGGCAAGGAGGAGTCGAGCGGCTTCTTCGGGTGGCTCGCGTCGAAGGCGAAGGCGTTCTTCGACAAGATCAAGGCGGCGGTCAAGAGCATCGTCAAGGCGCTGCGCGAGGCGGTGAAGGCGGCGATCGAGGCGGCGAAGAAGGCGGCGGTCGCGCTGATCGAGAGGGCGCGCCAGGCCGTCGTCGCGGCGATCCGGTTTGCGGGTGACGCGCTGATCGCGCTCAGCGAGGTGGCGCTCGCCGCGTTCCCGGAGGCCAAGGAGAGGTTTCAGCGGGCGATCCGCGAGAAGGTGCAGGCGGCCGAGGACGCGGTCAACAACCTCGCCGACAAGCTGAAGAAGGGCGTGACGGCGCTGCTCGACGCGCTCGGGGAGTTCCTGGATAAGGCGCTAGGCCTCCTGGAGAAGGCGCTGCTCGCGGTGGTGGACGCCGTGGGCGCCTCGGTGAACGCGGCGATCAAGGCGGCGGAGGCGGTCGCCAAGGCGCTCGGCACGTTCGTCGTGCTGATCAAGGACATCGCGGGGGGCCCGGGACAGTGGATCTCGAACCTGGGCGCGGCGGTGGTGGACGGGATCAAGAACCACCTCGTGAAGGCCATGAAGACGGCCATCAGCGACTGGTTCAAGAGCAAGGTCGAGGAGGTGCTCGGGATCCCGGTCGACCTGATGAAGGCGCTGTTCAAGGGCGGCATCAACTTGTCGATGATCGGGACGATGGCCTGGGCGGCGCTGAAGAGCGCGATCCCGGCCATCCTCGTGCAGCTGCTCATCGAGAAGCTCGTGTCGATGGTGGTGCCGGCGGCCGGCGCGGTGATGGCGATCATCGAGGGCCTGCAGGCCGCGTGGGGCGCGGTGAGCCGGATCATCGCGGCGATCGACAAGTTCATCACGTTCCTGAAGGCGGTGAAGGGCGGCGGCGCGGGCCCCGCGTTCGCGAGCGCGGTCGCGGCGGGGGCCGTGGCGGTCATCGATTTCGTGGCGAACTGGCTGCTGAAGCGGCTGATCAAGCCGGCGAAGAAGGTGTCGGGGAAACTCGCGGCGATCGCGAAGAAGATCCTGGCGAAGATCAAGAAGGCGCTGAAGAAGGTCGGGAAGAAGCTCAAGAAGGCGTTCAAGAAGATCGGAAAGGGGCTGAAGAAGCTCTTCAAGGGCAAGAAGAAGAAGGGGAAGGGTAGGGACAGGAGGGACAAGAAGAAGGACCAGGACAGGAAGAAGAGGGAGCGCATCGAGAAGGCGCAGCGCGAGCTGCCGCCGAAGATTCGGGGCCTCCTGGCGAAGAAGCCGAACCGCGTTCGCGCCAAGGCGACGCTGCTCGTGTGGCGCGTTCAGTACCGGCTCAAGAGCCTCAAGCTCGAGGGCAAGGGTTCCATCAAGTTCAAGGGGGAGATCAACCCGGTCCTTGACCTTGGCAATGGGTGGGAGCTCACGTGGGACGACGTGATCAGGGCGATCCACGAGGTGGCGGAGGAGTACTTCAAGAAGCTCGAGGGCAGCGCTGGCACCGGCTCGGGCACGCCGGAGGATCCGTTGAAGATTAAGCCCCAGGAAAACCCAGCGAAGGTCGCGCAGGCCGTGCAGGAGAAGCAAGGCGTGATCGACGTGGGATCCGGTGTCACGGCGAGCCACGCGCCCCATCCTGATCCGAAGATGCAGGAGAAGGGCACGACGTCGATCTTTGAGGCCGGTAAGGAAGCGGATAAACCGCCGGGCTATCAGGAGCTGGCGAAAGGCCTCGACGGCGTAGACGTGGGCGCGGCGTTCAAGAAGCTCCTGCGAGGCGAGGACGTCGATTTGCCGCCCGAGAAGAAGGCCAAGCTCGGAGCGCTCTTCGTGACCGCGTTCGGCATGGAGGCAACTCACCCGGGCAAGACCGGAGGCCACAAACGAGATCTCGTGCACGCATTGATGGCCGCGGACCTGATGGATAAGGACAAGTCGGTGACGGCCAATTCGCTCTTCAGCAAAGATCCGACAGGTAAAGATTTCGTCGCGAAGGAAAGTAAGAAACTACCTGCGGTGGGGATTGAAGGACCGCCGAAATTTGGTAGAATCCAGTTCGGCGCACAGCAGGTGACCGATAAGGTAATCAAAGGTGAAGGCTATGGCAGGGAAGAAAAACCGAAGATGTCGCTCGCGGAGAAGATCCGTGCCGAGCGCGAGATAAACCTGTTTGCGCGCTGGATGAAGGCGTCGGGACAGCTCGAGAGGATGGAAGGCAAGACTCCCGACAAAGAGGATCTGAAGAACGAGATCCGCAAGCGGTTGCAGTCGTTCTTGTCCGGAAAGAAAGGGTGAGTATGGCATCGCCGTCGAACGGCCCGGTCGTGTTTCTGCTCGGACCCCGCACCAGTCACGCGGACTTCGAGCGATTCGCCAAGGCCCAGGGATGGGTCCTCCACGAGGATCGTCCGAGCAAGGGGCCGAAGAGCCCGTACGAGCAGATCTGGGTCACCTCCGACCAGAGCACGGCGATTCACTACATGGACGACCCCACTCCGAAGGAGCGGTTTCTGATCGTCTACGGCCGCCATACGGGCGACGTCGCGTTCGATGTGGGTGCCAACTTAGACATCGAGACATCGGACGACGTGATGGATCGCGCGGTGATCGCGTCGACGGATGCAGAGCGGGTCAACGTCGCATGGCAGATCGGCGTCGTCGCCAAGGCCTATGACGAGACTGCGCTGGACATTCTAAAGAGCCTGTACGACGGGGCGGACGACGTGGTACGCCACGCGGTGATTAACGCGGTAGGCTATCGCGGGTGGCCCGAGGCGATGAGCTTCCTGGAGGACGTCGCGAAGGACGATCCGAGCCCTGAGCTGCGTGAGAACGCGCGCGCCATCGTGGAAGCATGGCGCGAGGAGCGGGGCGGCTAGTACAGCGTTCGCGAAGCCCGTCCCTGGGCAGCGGCGCGAGGCACCTCCTCCAGGCGCACCGCTCGCGCCCTCTCTCCGCCATACCGCAGCGCCGGCGAGCGCGGCGACGCCCTCTGCCGCCTCTGCCGCCGTGAAGTTCCCTTCACCCCCCCGTCGACCGCGGGATCGTGAGCCGCACCCGCGTCTCCCCCTGCGGCCCGTCCTCGATCGCGATCCCGCACCCCGCGTGCGCCGCGATCGCGTGCGCCGCGATGAGCTGCAGCGCGGGCGGCCGGCCCTGCGCCACCGCCTCGAAGTCCCGGCTCAGCACCACGCTCCGCGCCGCCGCCGGCAGCGGCGGCCCCGCGTCGTCGAACGTGATCTCGACCCCGCCCGGCCCCTCGACGAGCGTCACGACCACCTCGCTCCCCGGCGGCGACGCGCTGATCGCGTGATCGAGCAGCGCGTGCAGCAGCACGGTGAGCGCCCCCTGCGGCACCACCTCGTGCGCCGCCTCCGGCGACTCGACCACGACCCGCACGTCGTGGCGGGCCGCGCGCGCCATGTCGTCCTTCACCACGTCGCGCAGCACGTCGGCCACGTCGCAGTGCCGCGGGAACTCGTGGAGCGGGCACGCCCCGAGCCGCGCGAGATCGCTCACGATCTCCGAGGCCGCCGTCACGTGGCGCCCCACCGAGGAGGCCGTCTCCCCGACGTCGCCGCCTTGCCCCCGGAGCGGCGCGATGTCGCGGCCGATCGCCGACAGGATCCCCCGCAGCTGGGTCCCGAGCACCCGCAGCGCCGCGACCAGCACCGCGACGCTCTCGCCGCGATCTTTCTTTCGTCGTGTCGCAGACGGGCCGTGTTGGTCGCCTCGCGCTCCATCGCGATGACGTCCTCGACCGAGAGCAACGCGTTTTTTGAGCCGGTGCTTCAACTTAGAGGGCTGGTTCCCGACGAGCAGACGGACGTAGGCCATCTCCCGATCCTTCAGCTCTCGCCCTCGGAGCTGGCGCTGTCCCAGATGACCGGGGCAGCGCTCTGCGCAGAGTCCTCGATCCGCGTGCATCCGACGAGCGTGGCGAGCATCGAGCGCGCGGAGGGCATCTTCTCCAACTCCGTCGGGCGGACGACTTCGCCGCGTTATTCGAGGCGAGGGAGAGGGCGCTCCCGCAGCGCGTGGAGCAGGCGGTGGGCAAGGCCAGCAGCAAGAGCGCGGTCGCGCCTCCGGACATCGAGGTCGTGGAAACGGATGACGAGGAGCTCGCGGACGATGAGGCGGCGGAGAGCTGACAGACCTCGCAGCCGGCTAGGTCAACGACGAACCAGCTCGAGCCCGTCTCGGCGCCGCTCGACGACGAGGCTCGCGACCGTGCGCCCGTTCTCCGTGATCCTGAGGATGTCCCCGTCGACCATCCTCCTCACCAGGTCGGCCCACACCTGCTGGGACACGAGGTCGCCGCGATCGCACATGTCGAGCAGGTTGTCGTAGGTCGACTGCTCCATCCCCATGACCACCGGCTCGCCCTGCCAGTTGTCGGGCACCCGCGTCGCGCTGCCGCTACACTGGCCGGTGTTCACGTCGAACTCGACGAGCGATCGGCCTCCATCGCCGTCCATGCGCAGGAGGAAGTAGTCGTTGCTCTGCGTGGCCTTGTAGATCGGCTCGTCCCAGCTCTGGCCGTTCTGCACGAGGATGTCGTTGTTGTTCTTGGGGTTCTTCAGGTGGTACTTGATGGGCATCGGGCCTCCCCTTGCGTGAGCCGAACGATCTGCGTCCGAAGACGCAGGGCACGCTCCTTACCCCGCGGAACCCTCCCGCGCCATGCGGAAGCCATGCCCCATGGAGCTCGTGCATCCCCGCACAGCTCCTTCGTCACATGTCGCCGATGGCGGCGCGTGGCCGGCCGTCTCGGAGAGAGACGGGCCTCACGTCAACAGCCCGGGGCCCGCGTCCGGTGCGTCGACGGCGCGGCCTGTCGCTTCCAATGCCGCGATCGTCGGCTCGTCGAACGCCTGCCGCGAACCTGCGAGCGTGTTGAATGCACCCCGCACCCCGGAAACGTCCGGGATGTCGGCGGTGAGCATCACCTTCCTGACGCGCAGTACGGCCTCGTCGGCGTCAAGGCGGCGCGCGGGCCGGCTGTCACGGAAGACCGCATCACTTAAGTTGCCTGCGGTCCCCGTCCTCCAGCTGGCACGTGTTCGGCCTGTAGCGGTACAGCTCGAACCTGATCCTGTCAGAGAGGCAGCCACACTGTGCTTGTAGGGGATCGGCATCGCCGCCCCGCGCAGCGCCACTGACCTCGGGCCGGCACGGCTCAACGGACGCACCGGGGGAGGTCCGTCGCTCCCCCATCCGTTGCCCATCCGGGCGTTACGAGGCGTCGCGCAGCGTGCCGTCCTGTCGCATTCTTTACCTCGGCGAAGACCCCCCATGGATCTCCTAAGTGCACGTCCAGGCCGCGTTTTTTGCCTGGATCCAGGGGGGATTCGCCGCCCCATCGGAGGAGCGCATTCGGGGTCGGGCGCGCGTTTTCAAAACCGCTGCCTTCGACCGCTCGGCCACTCCTCCAAATACTCAGAACGACTTGCTTTTGTGCCCGTTCCCGAGCCGCCTGTCAACGCCCGCCCTCACGGCGCACCGCCGCCTGTCCGTGGGCGCCCCTGAGCTCGATCAGCGCGCATCCGGTAGAGCTCCACCTCCACATCGGCGTCTCTCCCCCTCCCCTCCCTGCTCGAGCGCTCCCCCTACCTCCGTCCCCCGTTCCCTCCCGCCGCTCCCCCCGCCTTCTCCCCTCCCCCGCCCTTCATCACCTCCGCCAGCCACGTCTTCGCGCCCGCGCAGGTCCCCGCCGCGCGGGCCTCCCCTCCCCCGCGCCGCTCGTACGGCCCGGCGACGATCGCCACGTCGCTCCCGCGCGCCGTCCACGCGAGCGGCCCGAGCGACGCGCGCTGCTGGCACGCCTTGCCGAAGCGGCGCTCGAGCACCTTCCCCGCCTCCGCCGCGTCGGCCGCGCGGTCGAACCGCAGCCGCCACGCGAGCGCGAACGCTCGCCGCGCCGGGTCCTGCGGATCGTCCCGCTGGACCACCGCGAACCGGTCCCCGCCCCACCCGGCCGCCGCGCCGATGGCCGCCTCGCGGTGCGCGTAGGCCGCGAACGTGATGCGCAGCGCCTGCTCGCCCATCACGTCGTCGAAGACGACGCGGAACCCTGGACCGAGCGCCGCGGCGGTCGGGACAGCCACCTCGACGGCGGGCTCGCGCGCGGCGAGCTTCTCCGGGTGCAGCAGCTGCTCGGTGGTCTCCGGCAGCGCGCGCCAGACCGCGTCCACGGAGGCCCAGCCGCCGTCCCGGCGCAGCGCCTGCACGAACGCGAAGCCGTCCGTGTAAGGCGCGCCCAGCGACTCCTGCAGCACGAGCGGCGTGTCGCCCACGGACGACAGCGCCGTCGACATCGCCACGAGCTTCCGGAGCGTCGACTCGTCCATCTGGAACGCCGAGCCGACAAGCACATCGAACATCGCGCTCATCGCCTCGCCCTCGACGAGCGCGTGCGTGGCCGCGAGGCGATCGCTGTCGCCCGCCTTGAAGCGCAGGAGCCTCCCGAGCGAGAAGCTCTGGTCCTGGAGCGCGTGGACGAGCTCGTGCGCCAGCGTCTCCTCGGCCTCGGTCTCGCTGAGATCGTCGACGAGGTACATCGTCGCGTCCTCCGGCTCGTAGAAGCCCGCGATGCGGCCCTCGAGCAGGCGGTACATCCCGGCGGTGAAGTCGTAGTCGGCCGGGATGAGCTCGAGCGCCGCGAGCACCTCGCGCTGGTGATCCAGCACGCCCTCGGGGATCTCGCGCTCCACGTGCGCGCGCACCCGCGCCAGGATCTCGCCGCGGGTGAGCACGCGGCTCCGCACGTCGCGGAGCACCGGCAGGCCGCGCGCCTTCGCCACGCGGGCGAGCACGCGCGCGACCTCGTCCTGGGTCAGCCGGGCCGCGTCGTCGTCGAGCTCGCCCTCGCCGACCGGATCTGCGCCCCCGGCCGGCGGAGGCGCGACAGGCGGCGCGGGGCGCGCCGCGTCCGAGGCCTGCGCGCGCGGCCGCGCCGCAGGCGCAGCCGGCTGCGCGCAGCCAGCCAGCGCCGCCGTCCCGAGGAGCGCCGCCCCGAGGAGCGCCGCCGCCGCGAGCCCCCGCCCCGCCGCCGCGGGCCCCCGCCCCGCCGCGGGCCCCCACGCCGACGCCGCTCGGGCTTTGGGCTGGGTCACAGCTGCTCCGCGGCGGGCGCGCGGAGCGCCCGGATCGCCTCGGCGTACCGCGCCACGCGCGCGTCGAACGACAGCTCCTCGCCCGGCGTCACGACGCCGAACACGGCCGAGCCGGCGACGAGCGCCCTCGCCCCGGCGGCGACGACCTGCCCGGACGTCGACGGAGCGACACCGCCGTCGACCTCGAGCGCGATGTCGAGGCCCGCCTGGTCGATCGCCTGGCGCAGGCTCCGCAGCTTGGACAGCGACGCCGGGATGAACCGCTGGCCGCCGAACCCGGGGTTGACGCTCATCACCAGCACCAGATCCAGATCGGGCAGCACGTGCCGGATCGACTCTTCTGAAGTGTGAGGGTTCAGCACGACGCCGGGGCGCGCGCCAGCCTCCCGGATCTGATGGATCGTCCGGTGCAGGTGCGGCGACGCCTCGACGTGGACCGAGATCCGATCGGCGCCGGCGGCCGCAAACTCGTCCACGTAACGCTCGGGCTCCACGATCATCAGGTGCACGTCGAGCGGAAGACGCGTCGCGGCGCGAACCGCGCGAACGACCAGGGGTCCGATCGTAATGTTTGGCACAAACCGGCCATCCATCACGTCGACGTGGATCCAGTCGGCCCCGGCGGCCTCGGCGGCCCGCACTTCCTCCGCGAGACGACCGAAGTCAGCCGACAGGATCGACGGAGCGACGATGATTTTGTCGTGACGCACGGGGTAGCGCTAGCAGGCGTGACGCGTGGCGGCTAGCGGGGCACCCACGAGCGTGCTTACGAGGAGGCCGGCGCGGCTGCTAGGCTGCGCAGGTCTGCGCGAGGGCGCCCGTGCCCTGCGCGGCGGCGCTGCAGACCGAAGGCAGGATCCCGAACCGCTCGAGTGAGGTGATGCATGGAGACACGGCCGCTGACGAAGCCCGACTACGACCGGATCGTGGGCGAGATCGATCGGTGGTGGGCAGGCCCGACCAGCGCGCTCGCGCACCCGATCTTCTTCTACGAGCTCGGGCGGCTTGCCCGCGTGGTCGAGGATCGCGGGTTGCTTGTCGGCTTCCTGCTCGGGTTCAGGTGCCCGGACGCGGCGATCGGGTACGTGCACCTCGTCGGCATTCACCCCGACTACCGCCGGCGCGGCGTCGGCAGGATGCTCTATGCAGCGTTCGAGGAGGACTGTCGCCGCGAGGGCTGCCGGCAGCTCAAGGCGATCACGACCCTGGGCAACGAGGGCTCCGTGCGCTTCCACGCGGCGGTCGGCTGGTCGGCGGCCGAGGTCGAGGACTACGCCGGGCCTGGGCGCCCGCGGATCGTGTTCACCAAGGATCTCTGATGCGGCTCGCGCCAGGCGCGCGCGGCGGCAGCGCAGCGTCCGGGCGAAGCGCGGCGCGAGGCGGCTCGACGAGCGCGGCGCGAAGGCGGCTCGTCGAGCCGCCTCGCGCCGCGAGGGCGACGTTGACGTCCTCATGTTGCGGCGTACGCTCTGGGCGGGATACATCGGCTCGGGGCCGCGAGGTGGAGCGATGCGAGAAGGCGGGTACGTTCGCGAGGTGATGGCAGGCGTTGTCGGGTCGGCCGACGTGATGGTCGCCGCAGGCGCCCTCGGTGCATCCCCGTGAGCCGCGACGGTGAGCTGGTCACGCAGCTGCGCGAGATCGGCCTGTTCGGCGGCCTGGGCGATCACGTCCTCCAGGGGCTCGCCGACACGCTGGAGCTGCTCGAGCTGCAGCCGGGGGCCGTCGCCTTCCGCGAAGGCGACAGCGGCCGCGAGATGTTCGTGCTGCTCGCGGGGGAGATGGAAGTGCTCAAGCGCTCGAAGCGCGACGTCGAGGCGAGGGTCGCGGTCCTGGGGCCGAGCGACTGGTTCGGCGAGATGTCGATCCTCGACGTGATGCCCCGCTCGGCGACCGTGCGAGCGATCGCCCCGTCGCGCTTGATGCGCGTCACCGCCCACGATCTCGACGCGCTCTACCGGCGCGACCTCAGGTCGTACACCCTCCTCGTGCTGAACATCGCCCGCGAGATGTCGCGCCGCCTTCGCGTGGCCGACAGCCTGCTCGCCGAGCTCGTCGCGAACATGCTCGACGAGTACACGCGGCCGCGCCGACCCGGGATCTGAGCCGCGCGACCGAGGCGTCGCAGGGCGAAGGCGTTCAGGAAACGTCTCCCGGCCGTACCCGGGAGATCAGCGCCGCCGTCGGGTTACGAGGCAGCATCGAGCGCTCGGCATGAGGGCGCCTGGCCCATCGGTCGCCTCACGCGCCGCCCTGGCCGAGCGCGCCGCCGGTGCCGCCCGCGCCAGCTTCGCCGCCCGCGCCGCCTTCGCCACCGGTGCCGCCCGCGCCGCCCGCGCCAGCTTCGCCGCCCACGCCGCCTTCGCCACCGGTGCCGCCCGTGCCGCCCGCGCCAGCTTCGCCGCCCGCGCCGCCTGCACCACCGGCGCCGACAGGGTTATCCGCGCCGGTCGCGCCACCGGTCCCGGTCCCACCGGTGCTGCCAGCGCCGGTCGCGGCAGCGTTGCCCGAGCCGACCCCACCGGGGGTGAGGCCGCTGCCGCCCCTGCCGTCATCCCCATCGGTTCCACCCGTGTCGCTTCCCCCTCCGGGCCCGGTCTCGCTGGCGCCATCGCAGTCCGCGCACCCGATACCCGAGAGAGGCGGCTCGGGTTGTGGGTTGAAGCCACAACCCGCGAGCACCAGCCCCATCAGAAGGACGACAAGCTTGCGCATAAGCTCTCCCCTCAATAGCACCCTGCGCAATCCCCTGCCGCTTGCGCAGCGCCCTCTCATCCGCGGGAGCGCGGCGTCGCGCGCGATGAGCCGTCTGCTTCCGCCCGCGTCTGCACGGAGCGGGCGCCGCCGTCAAGGTCGGCCTGCGCGCTTGCTCAGCCGCAGTCCACACCTCCAGCGCCCCCGTCGCCGCAGGGCTCGCCGCCCTGGCCGCCAGCGCCACCCTGACCGCCGGCGCCGCCAGCAGCGCCAGCACCGCCCTCGCCGCCAGCAGCGCCAGCACCGCCCTCGCCGCCAGCGCCGCCGGCACCACCCTCGCCGCCAGCGCCGCCGGCACCGCCCTCGCCGCCGGCACCGCCACCGCCGCCCATGCCACCGGCATCACCGCTGCCCGCGCTCGTGGAGCTGCTCCCTTCGCCGGCGCCGCCCCCGCCTCCGCTGCCCGATGCTGGATCCGGAGCGCCAGCGCCAGAGCCAGCGCTAGCGCCAGCTCCGTTGCCCCCTGCACCCGTGCTGCCGGCCCCGGTGACGGTCGCCCCCGGCGGCGAGGGATCCTCGTCCTGGAACGGCGGTTCAGGCTGCGGGTTGAACGTGCATCCAACCGCGAGGAGCAGGGTAAGCAACAGCAGGCTTCGCATGGCGGGTACGCGGACGTATGGCAATCCACATGCCACGTGAAAACCCCTGAAATCACAGGGATTGACCGGCGATCGTCGCTGTCCTCAGGCACACTCTGGCACGCCGCTCGGGCGGTGGGATCCGGCATGGGGCGCCGGCCGCCGCCGCGGGGCCGCGCTGCCGCGTCCGGCGCAGGGGCGCGCCCTCGTGTCCGCGGCGGCAGCTCGCGGTATCGTGCGGCGTGATTTCTGAAGACCTGGAGAACATCGCGCCGCGGCTCGAAGAGGTGCGGCAACGGATCGCGAGCGCCGCGGCGCGCGCCGGACGCGCGCCCGGTGAGGTCCGGCTCATCGCCGTGTCCAAGGGGAAGCCCGCGGAGGCCATCCGCGCCGCCTACGCGGCCGGGCAGCGCGATTTCGGGGAGAACTACGCGCAGGAGCTTGTCGAGAAGGCCGAGGCGCTCGCCGACCTCGACGGGCTCGTGTGGCACGCCATCGGCCAGCTCCAGCGGAACAAGGCGAAGCTCGTCGCGCGCGTCGCGCAGGTCGTGCACTCCGTGGATCGCGACGAGCTCGCCGTGGAGCTCGATCGGCGCGCCGCCGCGCTCGGCCGCACGCTCGATGTCCTGCTCGAGGTGAACGTCGGCGGCGAGGCCTCGAAGGGCGGCTGCGCGCCCGGCGATCTGGCGCCGCTCGTCGCCGCCGTCGCCCGGTGCGCGCACCTCCGGCCCATCGGCCTCATGACCATCGCGCCGTTCCTCGAGGACCCGGCCGACGTCCTCCCGTTCTTCACGCAGCTGCGCGCCCTGCGGGACGCGCACGGCGGCCAAGAGGTGCTGCCCGAGCTCTCGATGGGCATGTCGCACGACTTCGAGGCAGCCGTCGCCGAGGGCGCCACGCTCGTCCGCGTCGGCACCGCCATCTTCGGGGCCCGCGGGTAACGCCGGCGCCTCGCGCGGCGCGCTCCCGGTCCCTCCGGCGCGGCCGCCGCGCCATCGAGCCGGTCTCCGCGCTGTCCGCTGCGGCCGGTCCTTCCGCGGGCCACGCGCTCTTTTTCGCCCTGCGCCCCTCGGACATGGCGCGCCGGGACGCTAAGCTCCCCGCGTGCTCCAGGCGAAGGCGGCGGACAAGCCCTCCTCGGTCGGCGTCGTCGGCGGCGTCCGCGCGACGCTCGCGGCGTCCGCGCGCTCCGCCCTGTCGCGCCTCGGCTCGGCTGGCCGCGCCGGCGCCCTCGCGAGCGCCGCGGCCTGCGCGACGCTCGCGCTCGGGTGCGGGCCGGGCGCGATGCCCGCCTCGGTGCGCCACCCGCTCGTGGGCAGCGCCGCGCCGGAGTTCCTCGCGGAGTCGACGGCGGCGGTCACCGTGGGCGTGCCCGGCACCCGGAGGACGCGGGTCACCGTGATCGACTTCTGGGCATCCTGGTGCGCGTCGTGCAGCCGGACCCTGCCGGCGCTCGACGCGCTCTGGCGCGACCGCAAGGCGGACGGGGTGGCCGTGATCGGCGTGAACGTCGACGACTCGGAGGCCGCCGCCGAGGCCGCCGCGTACGAGCTCGGCGCGACGTTCCCCATCGTCGCGGATCTCGGCCAGCGGCTCACCGGGACCTACGGCGTCGCGCAGGTCCCCCTCACGTTCGTCGTCGACGGCGCGGGCACCGTGCGGTGGGTCGGGCGCGATCCGGCGATCGCGCGCCGCGCCGTGGAGGTCCTGCTCTCGGAGCGCCCCGCCAGCGCGAGGTCGGTCTTCGAATGAGCGCGGCGCGCGGCGGCGGCGGCGCGCGGCGGCGGCCCGCGGGCGACGAGCCGACCCTCTTCGACGCCGCCCGGCAGCGCGAGCCGGAGCTCCGGGCCGCGGTGCCCCTCGCCGAGCGCATGCGCCCGCGCTCGCTCGCCGACATGATCGGCCAGGGCCACCTCCTCGGCGAGGGCAAGCTGCTCGCGCGCGCCATCGCGGCCGACCGGATCCCCTCGATGATCCTCTGGGGCCCGCCGGGCGCCGGCAAGACGACGCTGGCGCGCGTCGTCGCGCACACGACGAACGCCCGCTTCGTCCCCTTCAACGCCGTGCTCGGCGGCGTGCCGGAGCTCCGCGAGATCCTCGCCCAGGCGCGCGCCGCGCGCTCGTACGAGGGCAAGCGCACCATCCTGTTCGTCGACGAGATCCACCGCTTCAACAAGGCCCAGCAGGACGCGTTCCTCCCGCACGTCGAGGACGGGACGATCACCCTCATCGGGGCGACCACCGAGAACCCGTCGTTCGCGGTGAACGCGCCGCTCCTCTCCCGGTGCAAGGTCTTCCGCCTCCAGGGCCTCGACGCCGCGGAGCTCGTCGAGCTCCTGCGCCGCGCCCTCGAGTCGTCGGCCGGGCTCGCCGGCGCGGTCTCGGCCGACGACGACGCGCTCGCGGCGATCGCGGCGCTCGCGCAGGGCGACGCCCGCAGGGCGCTCACCACGCTGGAGATCGCCGCGGACGAGGCCGGGCGCGCGGGCGCGACCACCATCACGCGCGAGCTCATCGCCGGCGCGAGCGAGCACAAGACGCTGCTCTACGACAAGGCCGGCGAGGAGCACTACAACGTCATCAGCGCCTTCATCAAGTCGATGCGCGGCTCCGATCCCGACGCCGCCGTCTACTGGCTGATGCGCATGATCGAGGCCGGCGACGACCCGCTCTTCCTGCTGCGCCGGATGATGATCTTCGCCTCCGAGGACATCGGAAACGCCGACCCGCGCGCCCTGGAGGTCGCCGTCGCGGCGGACGCCGCGTTCCGGCGCATGGGCATGCCGGAGGGGCTCTACCCGCTCACGCAGGCGGCGCTGTACCTCGCCACGGCCCCGAAATCGAACGCGTGCAAATCGGCCTGGCACTCGGCGCAGGCGGCCGTGCGCGAGCACGGCGCGCTGCCGGTCCCGCTCACGCTGCGCAACGCCGTCACGCGGCTGATGCGCGACGAGGGCTACGGCGAGGGCTACCGCTACGCGCACGACGAGCCCGGCGGCGTCGCGATGGGCGAGGCCTACCTGCCCGAGCCGCTCGTCGGAAGCCGGTTCTACGAGCCGACGGACCGCGGCTACGAGCGGACGATCGGCGAGCGCCTCCGCCGGCTCCGCGGCGAGGGCGGAGGAGAGGGCGGCTGAGGCGCGGTGGAGGCGACGCGCGCCGCCTTCACCGCGTCACGCGTCGCCGTCGCCCGCGCCGGCGAGCGCCTGCTGGAGCTCGCTCAGCGCGTGCTGATCTCCCTTGCCGCGCGCGACCCCGATGCCGTCGCTGAGCCAGGCGCGCCCCTCGTCGAGGCGGCCGGCCTTCACCAGCATCGTCCCGCACATCAGGTACATCGGCACGTAGCCCGGGTCCATCGCCCGGAGCGCGGTGAACGTGGCGAGCGCGTCGTCGTGGCGGCCCTGCCCGGAGTACTCCAGCGCGAGCGCGTACCAGTGGAACGGGTCCTTCGACCCTTCCCGCGTCATCTTCTCGAGCATCAGCAGCCGCTTGCTCACGTCGCCTCCACAACGCCGATGAACGGCAGGTTCCGATAGCGCTCGGCCCAGTCGAGCCCGTAGCCGACGACGAACTTGTCCTCGATCGTGAAGCCCAGGTAGTCGATCGGCACCTCGACCCGCGCGCGGGCGGGCTTGTGCAGGAGCGCGCAGACCTTCACGCTGCTCGGCATCCTCGTGCGGAAGAGCTGGAGCAGGTGCGAGATCGTGAGGCCCGTGTCGACGATGTCCTCGACGAGGAGGATGTCCTCGCCCTCGATCGGCCGCGTCAGGGCCTGCGTGATCTGGACGACGCCGGTCGAGTCCGTGCCCTCGCCGTAGCTGCGCACGCCGAGGAACTCGATGCGCACCGGCAGGTCGATGTGGCGCGCGAGGTCGGCGGTGAAGACGAAGCTCCCCTTGAGCACGGAGACGAGCACGAGCCGCCGCTCCGCGTAGTCCTTGGTGATCTGCGCGCCGAGGTCGCGCACGCGGGCGCCGATCTGCTCGGCGGACAGCAGCGTCCGGACATTCGCCATGGCGCCGCGCTACCATCGCGGCGCCCCCGCCACCAGCGCCGAGGCGCGCCCTCGCCCCCCGCGCGCCGCCGGCCGCCTCGGAACGCGCGGATCCCAGGTCGCGCCGCCGCCCCGCCCGCCGGGTCGAAAGTGGGTTAGTCTCCGCGCCGCTCGCGATGCAGCCCCTCCCTCCGCCCGACGCGCCCCCGCACCTCACCTCGCGCACCCCGCTGACCGTCCGCTTCTGCGAGACGGATCTGATGGGCATCGTCCACCACGCGAACTACGTCGTCTACCTGGAGGCCGGCCGCATCGACTGGCTGAAGCGCCGCGGGGTCTCCTACGAGGAGATGGTGCGGCGCGACCTCCACCTCGCGGTCGCGGAGCTGCGGATCAAGTACCGCAAGGCGGCGCGCTTCGGCGACGAGCTCGTGGTCGAGACGACCTGCCGCGAGGTCCAGCGGGTGACCGCGCGCTTCAGCTACCGCATCCTCCGGGGCGAGGACGTGATCTGCGACGGCGACATCCTCCTCGCGTGCCTCGGCTCGAACCTCGCGCTGACGCGGATCCCGGACGACATCGTCGGGCTCCTGTCGAGCCCCGAGACGACGCCCGGCGGCTAGCGCCGGCCGCTCGCGCCCGCTCAGCCGCCGTCCGCCGCGCCCGCGTCGGCGCCGCTGCGCACGAGGCGCGCCGGCATCTCGACCGTCTGCGGCGGGTCGATGCTCTCGCCGAGGAACGTGCGCCACTGGACGACGTAGCGCCCGCGCTGGGGGCCGGCGACGTAGCGCTCGCTCATCGGAGGCACCGCGACCGCGGGGATGCCGTCGACGAGCAGGTAGTACAGCGCGTCGGTCTGGTTGACCGCGACGAAGCCCTCGCCGGGCGCGCCCGGGTCGACGCTCGCGGGCAGCGGGAGCGGCTCGGCCCGGGTGGCCGCGAGCTCGTCGCGCGTCAGGAAGACGCCGCCCTGCGCCGACGGGAGCCCCGCGGCGGCGTACGCCGAGCTCGGGGGCGGCATGAGCAGGTCGGTCGAGACCAGGTCGGTGCGCCGGACGGCCGACGTGACCTCGAACGCGACGCCGCCGCCGCTCTGCCAGGCATAGCTCGCGTAGAGCGGCACCTCGCCGGCCACGCACTCGGGCGACTTCGGATCGACGCCGAGGATCTCCAGGAGCGCCCGGCAGAGCAGGGGCCCCCCGTCGCCGGCCTCCGGCATCCTGCCGAGCTCCAGGTACAGCGCGCCGAGGCTCGCGTGCACCTCGACCTTGCGGACGTCGACCTCGAGCCGCTTGCCTTCGCCGACCGGGCGCGCCGAGCCGGCCGACAGCGGCGTCACGTCGACGCGCCGCTCGCCGAGCAGCGTGCGGAGCGCGCCCGGCGGCACGACCCGGTACTGGGCCGAGGCCGGCCAGAGCAGGATCTCCCCGTACACGTCGTGGCGGGCGCGGAGCTCGGAGCCGGGCGGCAGCGGGAGCGCGCGCGACGTGAACTGGACCCGCATGCGGCCCGTCTCCGTGAGATCGACCTTCCACGACAGGTCGGTGAGCCGCTGCGCCGCGTGGACCCCGGCGGCCGCCACCTCGGGCGCCTTGGGGGGCTGCGGCACGTCGCGCCAGCGGAAGGCCGCCTCGAGCGTGACGCCGGAGAGCTCGCGGGCCGAGAGCGCGTCGTCGGGGAGGGCGGTCGCCGGCGCAAGCGGCAGCGGCGACTGCTGGCTCGCCTCGGACATGATCAGCCGGCCGTAGTCGTCGGACACGAGCGTCGCGCTGGCCTCGACCGTGGACGCGTCGAGCAGGTCCGGCGCCTCGTTCGCGAGCGGCGCGGGGAGGATCCTCGCGTTCGGGCTCGCCCCGGCCTCCACGAGGTCGGCGGGCTGCTGGCGCGACGGCTCGCACCCGGCGGCGGCGAGCAGCAGGCCGATGGCGGCGATGCGCGCGTGGATCACGGCTCCCGCTCGAAGGTGTGGATCACCTGCACCCGCGGGTCGAGCGGCGGCGGGTCGGGCGCGCACTGCGTGTCCAGGAAGACCGCGGTGCAGCGGGGGTGGCAGTCCACGAGCAGGTTGCAGTTCGCCGCCTCGTTGTCGAACGCCGCGATGACGCGCCCGAGCCGCGAGAGCTGCGGGGCGACGCTCCGCTTGAATTCGGTGTCGGGCATCTCGAACCGCGGCTTCACGACGAGCTCCGTGCCGATGACCCCGATGGGAAAGCCGAGGTCGCGCAGGCTCGCGAACGAGCCGAGCGCCATGTTCGGGAGATCGCGCCCGGTGAGGTACACGAGCGTCGCCCCCGCCGCATGGCACTCGCGCGCGTACCGGCTCGCGCCGGGCACCTCGACGTCGTGCCGGATGTGCGGATCGTTGAAGAAGCGGGCCTTCCAGAACTCGAACGCGTGCAGGTGGAGCGACTCGTCGTCGACGCCGAGCCGGCGCAGGTTGTCCTGGAACCCGTACACGATGCCCTCGGGCGACGCGCGCTCGAGGAGGGCGGCGACGTGCGGGTGCTTGCGGCGCCACTCCTCCGCGAGCTCGTGGAGGATCGCGACCACCCGCGGCCGGTTGTCCATGAGGGTGCCGTCGAGATCGAAGACGATCACGGGCGGCCCCTCGGATCGGTCGGCCGCCCGCGCGACGATGGAGTCCAGGAGCCGCGTCCGCTCGAGAGGGACGAGGCGCTTCTCGTAGAACAGCGTGCTCAAGGTGGTCGCGCCGCGAGGGAGCGCGCCCTCCGCGCCGCTCCTCGGGCGGAACCCTATAGCGCGAACTCACCCGCCCCAGAAGCCGCGGTGTCCACCCCCGCGGCCCCGGTCACGAGTCGGTAAGTGTGCAGAAACATCCCACATTGTTGACCATGGTGTTCCATTCTTCGTAGGATTTTCCACACCGGGGGCGCTCGATTCCCCGAAGGAAGGCCCATGCAGAACCGCATCATGACCGCTCTGGCCCTGGCGATGGCGCTGACCGCCGTGTCGGGCTGCTCGAAGACCCCTCGCGATCGCCTCCAGGGGCGCTGGTATGGCGAGTCCATCGAGAACGCGCCCGTGGAGCAGCTCACGAAGGCGACCGGGTGGGTCAAGGGGACGGCGCTCGAGTTCAACGGCAGCAAGGTGACGGTCACCCTGCCCGCGGAGACGCCGCGCAGCGGCACCTTCAAGGTGACCAAGGCCGAGGGCGATCAGGTGACCGTCGCGTTCCTCCGTCCCGAGGGCGGGCTCGACGAGGCGCAGTTCCGCTTCGCGACGGATCAGACGCTGCGCTGGGAGATCGGCGACGGCCGCGCGATCATGCTGGCCAAGGCGAAGAACTGAGAACGGGCGGCGCCCGCCGCCTCGAGGGCCGGCCGCCTACCGCCGCACCCGCTCCCGCCGCACCCGCGTGAGCCACCGCGCCTCGCCGCGCTCGCCGTCGCGCGCGAGCAGCACCACGACGTCCTCCGAGAGCGGCCCCGTGAGCCGCCGCCGCGCCTCCTCGATGGAGCGCACCTCGACGCCGTTCACGGACAGGAGCCGATCGCCGGGCTCGATGCCGGCCTCCTCCGCCTCGCTCGCCGGGGGCACCGACACCACGGTCACGGTCCGGCGCTCCTCGCCGAGCGTCACCGCCAGGCTCCCGGCGCCCTTCGGGTCCTGCCGCGCGCCGTCGCCCGGCAGCGCGATCCGGACCCGCTCGGTCGTCCTGCCGGCCCGCACCTGCACCGGCTGCGACTCGGCGCGCCCGAGATCCGCGCTGTACGCCTCGAGCACCGCCGTGCCCTCGGGCAGGCCGCCGAGCTGGAACCGCCCGTCGCGGTCGGTGATCACGACGCCCGGCGGCAGCGGGCCGAGCGGCAGGTACGTCGGCACGCGGTCGCGCGCGACGCGGACCCCGGCGACCGGATCCCCGCGCGGATCGACGACCTGGCCGGCGACCTCTCCGGCCTCGAACAGGTCGATGCGCCCGAGGTCCGCCGGGCGATCCGGGTCGCCGGCGAGGGTGACCCGCAGCGTGGCCGGCGCGAACCCGTCGCGGGTCACCGTCACGCGGAACTGCCCCGGCGCGAGGTCCCCGAGCGTGAAGGCGCCCTCCGCGTCGCTCGTGGCGCGGCGCGGCCCGGTCGGAGAGAACAGGGTGATCCGCGCGCCCTCGAGCCGCTCGCGCCCGCCGCGCCCGGTCACGGTGCCGGTGGCCTTGAGCGCGGCGCGCATCTCGAGCCGCAGCTCCTTCGGCGCGGCGTCGACCTGCTCGACGCGCGGGGCCCTGCCGGAGCGCACGAGGCTGATCCGGAGCGGGAGGCCGGCGGCGTCGGGCAGCAGCGCGTCGCCGCCGTCGTCCGTGAAGAGCGTCTTCCGGAGCGGGACGGCGACGTCGAGCGAGAGGACGCGCACCTCGACACGGTCGAGCGGGTAGCCGCGATCGTCGGTGACGCGGATGGCCACGGCCTCGCGCACCTTCGGGAGGACGACCTCGATCTCCTTGCGATCGCGCTCCGGGACCTCGACGACGAGGCGCGCCACGACGTCCCCGGGCGACTCGGGCCGGGACACCGAGACGAGCACCTCGTCGGGCACCGCGGCGAACGCGAACGTGCCGTCGTCGGCGGAGTACGTCACCCGCTCGAGCGAGCCCGCGGTCGCGGCCAGCTCGACGCGCGCGCCGGCGACCGGCCTGCGGTCCTCCTCGAGGACGCGGCCCTCGAGCAGGCCGCCCTGGCGCATCACCACGCGCACGTGGGCCTCGCCGCCCGGCGGGAGCGTCACGACCTCGCTGGGCGTCTCCACGTACTCCGGGTGCCGGACGATCGCGTGGACGCGCCCCGGGGTGACGGGCTCGGCCCGGAAGGTGCCGTCGGCGCGCGTGACCCACGGGTCGCCCGACCGCGCCGCGGCGACCGGGAGGATCGCGTCGCCGCGCGGCAGGTCCGGGATGGGGCCGGGCATCACCCCGAGCTCTCCCGCCGGGATCAGCGGCGCCGGGCCGGGCAGGGCGCGCTCGAAGTGCTCGTCCCTGAACTCGGACATCGCGGTGGTCTCGTCGATGGGCATCCCCTCGGCGTCGGCCCCGATGATCTCGATGGTCGCGCCCGGGACCGGGTAGCCGCGATCGTCGACGACCTCGCCCACGAGCGCGCCGCCGCGGAGCAGCGGGATGCGGACCTCGGAGGCGTCGGCCTCGACCTCTACCGCGTTCCTCGGCACGAAGCCGGCCGCGAGGGCCGAGGCGCTCGCGTAGCCCGGCGCGATGGGCCCGAGCGTCACGGACCCGTCGTCGCCCGTGCGCCCGTGCAGCGGGAACGCCGACAGCCCCTGCTCGACGAGCACGACGTTCGCGCCCTTCACGGCCGGCGCGGCCTCGCCGTCGCCGTCGGTCACGAGGATCCGCACGTGGCGGCCGGGCCCGAGGACGAGCTTCACCTCCTTGCCCTCGCCGCGCTTCACCGGCACGGCGAGCGCGGTCGCGCTCACGGCGGCGCCGCGCCGCGCCTTGAGGTCGTACACCCCGTCGCGGAGCCCGGCGATCCGCGCGGCGCCGGTCGCGTCGGTGGTCGTGCTGCGCGCCGGCCACAGGCCGGTGCCGGCGGCGAGCACGGTCGCGCCATCGACGGGCTGCCCCTCCGCGTCCACCACGCGGACCGTGAGCGCGCCGAGCCGATCCATCCGGAGCCGGAGCGGCACCGGCCCCGGCACGACGCCCGTCCGCACGGTGTCCTCGAAGCCGAGCGCCGACGCGCGGACGACGTAGGGCGCCGCGCCGAGCCGCTCGAACCGCGCGCGGCCCCCCTCGGCGGTCGTCGCCACGAAGGGGAGGGGATCGGCGGTCGCGACCGTGACCTCGGCGCCGTCGATCGGGCGCTCGGCGTCGTCGACGACCTGCACGTCGAGCACCTTCGCGGGCCGCAGCACGAGGTCGACGGCGCGGGGGCCCGGCTCGAGGGCGAGGCGCGCCGAGGCCCGGGCCCGCTCCGCGCCGTACGCGAGGACCCACGTCTCCCCGGACGGCAGGCCGGCGAAGCGCGCCTCGCCGGCCGGATCGGTCCTCTGCTCGCCGGCGAAGTAGGCGCGGTCCTCGCGCAGCGCGAAGACGCGCACCGTCGCGTCCGGGAGCGGGCGCCCCTGCTCGTCGCGCACGGTGGCGGTGAGATCGGCCGCGCGCCCTTCGACCCAGGCGGGCACCGGCGGCGCGGGGATCGGCGCCTGCGGCAGGAACCGCGGGCCCAGATCGCGCAGCGTGGTCGCGGCGAGGAAGCAGACCAGCGCGGCGATCGCGGCGAGGACGGTATCGAGCCGCGACCGGCGCTCGGGCCGGTCGGCTTCCGCTGCGGGTTGCTTGTCCTGCTCGGCCACGGCGTGGATCTCTACTCCGGATCCGCCGAAACGCCGAACGCCCGGGGGCCGTTCCCGGCCGGTCGGGTCTGCCCCGGCCGGCGCCGCGGGGTCAGGCCGGCGCCGCGGGGTCAGGCCGGATGGCCGAGGTGCTGCTCGATGACGGCCAGGATCTCCTCCTCGCCGAGGATGTGGTCCGTGGCCTTGGCCTTGGCGAGGATGGCGTCGACGAGCTCCTTCGAGGGCTCGATCTTCCGCTGCCTGAGCCAGTAGTTCACGTTGGAGGCGCCGGACATGTAGCCCACGCAGATCTCCTGCTTGCGGCCGAACATGCCGGCGGGGACGCCGGAGTAGATCCGGTCGGCCATCCAGGCGTCGCCCTTCGCCTCGGCCTTGATGATGGCGGCCGCGTGCACGCCGGTGGCCGTGCGGAAGGCGTCGCGTCCGACCAGGGGATAATTGATGGGGACCTCCCAGCCGACCGCCTGCGCGGCCGTCGTGCAGTACTCGAGGAGGTGGGTGAGGTCCTGGTGCTCGAGGAGGCCGAGGAGCTTCATGTTGAGCAGGATGAGCTCCATGGCGGCGTTGCCGACGCGCTCGCCGATGCCGAGGGCGGTGCCGTGCACCCGGTCCGCGCCGAACTGGAGCGCCCAGATCGCGTTCTCGAGCGCGAGCCCGCGGTCGTTGTGGCCGTGCCAGTCGATGCCGACCGACGCCCCGGCCCCCGCGACGATGGCGCGCGTGAAGTTGATGAGGTTGCGCACCCCGTCGGGCGTCGCGTGCCCCACGGTGTCGCACAGGCACAGCCGGGACGCGCCGTGGTCGATGGCGACCTTGAAGAGCGTCGCCAGCACCTCGGGGCGCGAGCGCGTCGTGTCTTCCGTGACGTAGGCGACCGGCAGCCCGGCCTTCACGCCCGCGTCGATCGCGGCGGCGCTGCGCTGGGCGATGAGGTCGACGTCCCACGCCTCCGCGAGCTGGCGGATCGGGCTCGAGCCGATGAAGGCGTAGATCTCGACCGGGATCCCCGCGCGCTGGGAGATCTCGATCATCGGCGTGATGTCCGAGACGACCGTGCGGCCTGCGCAGGCGACGCGGAGCGGCAGGCGGTTGTCCGCCACCTCCTTGCACATCCGGAGCACGTCCTCGAAGGCCCGCTGCGAGCTGCCGGGCAGGCCGATATCGGCGACGTGGATGCCGACCTTGGCCATGAGGTGGAGCAGCTTGAGCTTGCTCTCGATGTTCGGGTCGGCGACGGAGGGGTTCTGCAGGCCGTCGCGCAGGGTCTCGTCGAAGAAGCCGATCTCCTTCGGGATGACCCGCCCGACGCGGCCCACCTCGTTCCAGTCGTAGATGAGATCGGTCGGGCGGCCAGCGTCGGCAGCGATCGCCATGCTCTGAGTATAGTGCGCCGTTCTCAACGCCGAGGCTGAAACGAAGCTCTTCCGGGGCGCTCGACATGACGCACGGCGCAGGCGAAGGCGCGAGCGACGACGGCGGTGACGCCGTAATGCAGGCTCCGTCACATCGGGGTCACGCCGGGAGGATCCGAGCGCGGGCCGGCGGCGTGGGCGTCTGCGGCGAGCGCGCGGGTGTCGGCGGCGACGAGCGCGGACCGGGGTGGGTGGGGCAGGGTGCAGCCCCGTCAGAAAAAGCGCCGGGGCGAGGACGGGGCAGGCGGCCGCGAGCGCCGCGCGCGCCGCGGCGTGGTTCAGCGGCAGCGAGGGCCGAATCTGCGGGCGCGGTGCGCTGGCCCCGCGCGCCGGGCAAGCCTAAGCTTGCGGCCACGACGATGTGGCAATCCCTTCCTGAGTTCGGGACCGGCGTCCTCTACGCCATTCTGGTCACCGCGGCGTACACCTTCGCGGTGGCGCTCGCGTCGGCGCGCGGGCGGCCGCGGCTGCTCCAGGCGGCGCGGCTCGGCGCGTACGGCACCATCGCGCTGGTCGGGCTCGGCGTGCTGGTGCTGGCGTACGCCTTCGTCAGCCACGATTTCCGCATCGCCTACGTCGCCCAGTACAGCGACCGGTCGATGACCACGCCGTACCTCATCGCGGCGCTCTGGGGCGGGCAGGACGGCTCGCTGCTCTGGTGGATGTTCCTGACCGCGGTGTTCTCCGGCGGCTGCGTCTACTGGCTGCGGCGCCGGTACCTGGAGCTCCAGCCCTACGTCATCGCGACCCTGATGAGCGTCCTCCTCTTCTTCGCGGCGCTGATGATCTTCGCGGTGAACCCGTTCCGCACGAGCGTCGCGGGCGCCCCGCTCGACGGCAACGGGCTGAACTACCAGCTGCGCAACTTCTACATGATCATCCACCCGCCGAGCCTCTACGTCGGCTTCACGAGCGCGGCGGTCCCGTTCGCCTTCGCGATCGCCGCGCTCGCCACGGGCCGGCTCGACAGCGAGTGGATCGTCGCGACGCGGAAGTGGATGCTCTTCTCCTGGCTGTTCCTCTCGATCGGCAACGTGCTCGGGATGCTCTGGGCGTACGAGGAGCTCGGCTGGGGCGGCCCGTGGGCGTGGGATCCGGTCGAGAACGCCGCGTTCCTGCCGTGGCTCACGGCGAGCGCCTACGTGCACTCGACGATGATCCAGGAGCGCCGCGGCATGCTGAAGGTGTGGAACGTCTCGCTCATCTGCGGGACGTTCTTCCTGACCATCTTCGGCACCTGGCTCACGCGGTCGGGCCTCATCGCGAGCGTGCACTCCTTCGCCCAGTCCGGCATCGGCATCTGGTTCGTCGGCTTCATGGCCGTGATCCTGGCGACGTGCACCGCGCTCATCGTCTACCGCCTGCCGCGGCTGCGCAGCGACGGTCAGTTCGAGTCGCTCCTGTCGCGCGAGGCCGCGTTCCTCTTCAACAACTGGGGCCTCTTCAGCATCATGATCTTCATCGCGGTCGCGACCGTGTGGCCGCGCATCAGCGAGTGGCTGCTCGATCAGAAGTCGACGCTGGGGCCCACGTTCTACAACATGTGGCTCCCGCCGGTCGCGCTCGTGGTCTTCCTCCTGATGGGCGTCGCGCCGCTGCTCGGGTGGCGGAAGACGTCGCCGGAGCTGTTCCGGAGGAGCTTCCGCTGGCCGGTGCTGGCCACGGCCGTCACCGCGGCGCTCCACCTCGCGCTCGGCAAGAAGGTCGGCTTCGCCCCGTTCGTCGCCGTCGACCCGATCTACCCCGGCCAGCTCGGCGACGCGCTCGCGAAGCTCGCGTCGACCTACCCGTTCTTCACGGTCGCGATCGCCGCGTTCAACGTCTCCGTCGTCATCCAGGAGTTCGCCCGCGGCATCGCGGCGCGGCAGAAGCGCGGGGGCGAGTCGCTCTTCGCTTCCTTCTACAACCTGGTCGCCAGGTCGCGGCGCCGCTACGGCGGCTACATCGTGCACGTCGGCATCGCCGTGATGTTCATCGGGTTCGCCGGCCGCGCGTGGGGCGTCGACAAGGAGATCAGCCTCCGCCCGGGCGAGGCCGTGCAGATCGAGGAGTACCGCCTCGTCTACGCCGGCCCGCGCATGGAGGTCGACAGCGAGAAGCGGATGGTCTTCGCCGACCTCGACGTCGAGCGCCACGGCGCGCCGGTCGGCCGGATCAGCCCGGCGAAGTACATCTACAAGGCCACCCCGGAGGCGCCGTCGACCGAGGTCGCCCGGCACATCACGCTCAAGAACGACCTCTACGTGATCATCGGGATGGCGAACCCGCAGACGAAGGTCGCGTCCTTCCAGATGCACGTGAACAACCTGATCTCGTTCATGTGGTTCGGCGCGGGGATCCTCGTCCTCGGGGCGCTCATCGCGATGTGGCCCGACATCGCCCTCGAGGAGGCCGGCGCGTTCGGCTATGTCCGGGCGGCGGGGTCGGTCGCGGCGTCGGTCGTGTTCGCCTTCCTGCTCGCCGGCGGCCCGTCGCAGGCCTACGGGCACCCCATCCAGGAGCGGCTCGGGCCGCCGATCCTGAGCGCGCCGGGGGGCGCGGACGGCGAGGCCGGCGCCCCCGCGTCCGGCGCGTCGGTCGATCGCGGGCGGGCGCCCGCGATCGGTGCAATGCTCCCGACCCCTGCCGAGCCGAGGCAGCCAGCCTTCGAATGAGCCGCACACGACACCTCATCCACGGGATCACCCTCCTCGCCGCGGGCCTCATCGCCCTCGTCGTCCTGCTACGCTCGCCGGAGTTCGCCCACGGCCAGCAGCTCGGGGAGGGGATGCAGCGCTCGGGCACCGTCGGCATCCAGAACGAGACCGAGCGCAAGCTCTTCTGGAGCCTGATCTGCACGTGCGGCTGCCCGCGCGAGACCCTCGGGACGTGCACCTGCGGCACCGCGCACGAGCGCCGCGACCAGCTCCGCGCGGCGCTCGCGTCGGGGCTGTCGCTCGAGGCCATCCAGGCCGCCTACGCCGAGCGCTACGGGGCGGAGGCGCTGGCCGTGCCGCCGAACAAGGGCAGCCAGCGGCTGCTCTACCTCTTCCCGCTCGCCGCCATCATGGCCGGCGCCGGCATCGTCATCGTCACGCTGCGCCGATGGAAGCGGCGCAGCGACGAGGCGCGCGCCGACGGCGAGCGCTCCCCGAAGGGCGTTGTCCCCGGCGGGCGCGACGATTACGACGACAAGCTCGACGAGGAGCTCAAGCACCTCGACCGCGAAGACCGTTAATGAGCGCCGAAACCCCCGCCAAAAGCGCCGCCTCGGCCACAGCCCACGAGGCCGTGAGCCGGGGCTCTGGCTCGCCGCTCGAGCGGCAGATCGTGCACTACGCTCGCTTCGGGGTGCCGCTCGCGGCGCTCGCGGGCGCCGGCGTCGCGGGGCTCGTCGCGGGGCCGCCCGCGGCGATCCTCGTGCTCGCGGGCGGCGCGCTCGTCGCGGTGATCGCCATCTTCTGGGCGAGCCTCCGCGTGCTGCTCGGGGAGACCCCGCTGAGCGGCGCCGACGCGTACGCGATCGGCGCGCCGCGCGCCGAGGAGGAGCAGAAGCAGGCCGTCCTGCGCGCGCTCAAGGACCTGGAGTTCGAGCGGAGCGTCGGCAAGATCAGCGACGAGGACTACGCCGATCTCGTCGCGAAGTACCGCGCCGAGGCGAAGCGGCTGCTCCGCCTGCTGGACGTCGACGCGCAGCCGCGGCGCGAGCACGTCGCCGCGCTCGTGGCGAGGCACCTCCGGCGCGCCGGGCTCCAGGACGACGGCGGCGTGGAGGCGCCGGAGCAGGGCGAGGGCGCCGCCGCGGGCGAGGCCGACGGCGCCGCCTCGGAGGCGAGGCCGGCGAAGCGGAGGCGCGCCAGGGCCAAGCCGCCGGAGCAGGAGCGCGCCCCGGAGCCGGTGGAGCGCCGGCTCGGAGGCGAGGCCGGCGAAGCGGAGGCGCGCCAGGGCCAAGCCGCCGGAGCAGGAGCGCGCCCCGGAGCCGGTGGAGGGCGAGCGCGACGAGGCCGAGGCGACGGCGGAGGGCGCGGCTGCGCCGGCGCTCGCGTGCGCGGCCTGCGGCACGCTGAACGACGAGGACGCGGTGTTTTGCAAGAAGTGCGGGACGAAGTGCGCGCCCGGCGCGCCGCTGGCCGAGCAGGCTGCGGCGGAGGAGGCCTCGGCCGGCGCCGACGAGAACGACAGCAGGAGGGCGTCGTGATGCGCTGGTCCAGGTACACCGCGCTGGCCGCGATCGCCTCGCTGAGCATGACCGCGGCGCCGGCGGCGCAGGCGCAGCCCGCGGCGGCCACCGCGGCCCCGGCGCAGCCCGCGGCCCCCAAGGCGGCTCCAGCGCAGCCCGCGGCGCCGAAGCAGGACGCGAAGACGGCGGCGCCGAGCGCGGCGAAGCCGCCGACCGCCGCCGCCGCTACCGGCAGCGCGAGCCCCGCTGCACCCTCGACGGCGGCGGCGGACGCGGGCGCGCCCGCCGCCGCTGGCGCCCTCCCGCCGGGTCATCCCGAGGTCGGGCAGGAGCTGCCTTCCGGCCACCCTCCCGTGGGCAAGCCGCCCGCGGGAGGCGCGGCATCCCGGCGCGCCGCCGAGGAGCTGACCGGCCTGTTCGAGGTGCCCGACGACACCGTCCAGGAAGATGCCGGCCTTCCGCCCGGCGCCATCGCGCTCACCGTGCAGGACGCGGACGGGCAGCCCATCCCTCGCGTCGCCGTCGACGTCGACATCCTGCAGAGCTCGGTGACGAAGGGCGAGTCGCGCGAGCGCGTGACGCGAGAGACCGACGACGCGGGCACCGTCCGGCTCGAGAACCTCACGATCGGCGGCGGCACGAGCTACGGCATCTCGGTCACGCGCAGCGGCGGGACGTTCTCGCTCCCGCATTTCGGGCTCAGCGCCGAGGCCGGAAAGCGCGCCGTGCTCCACGTCTACGAGGCCACGCCGGACGTGAACGGCCTGCTGGTCGGGTCGCAGGGCATCATCTACCTCCAGCTCCGGCAGGACTCGATCTCGGTCGAGCAGCTGTTCCAGGTCTACAACCTGGGACGCGTCGCCTGGCTCCCCGACGAGACGTTCGCCCTCCCGCCGGACTACAAGGCGTTCAACAAGAGCGAGGGCATGGACGAGATGCGCTTCGAGGAGGTGAAGGGCACCGGCGTGGCGCTGCGCGGCACCGTGAGCCCCGGCCGGCACGAGGGGCAGTTCCGCTGGCAGGTCCCGCTCGGCCAGGAAGAGCGCCAGACGATCCGCATCGAGCTGCCGCCGCGCATCGCCCAGCTGCGGGTGATGGCCGAGGCGTCGAAGTCCATGACGCTGAACGTCGCCGGCTTCCCGGCGGCGCAGCGCACCCAGAACCGGGACGGCAAGAAGATCCTGATCACCGAGAAGGCGGGCAACCGCGCGGATGGCGGGCTGAGGACCATCGAGATCACGCTGGGCGGGCTGCCGACGCCCGGCGTGGGCCGCTGGATCGCGCTCGTCCTCGCCGGCGCGGCCGTGATCGGCGGGGCCGCGCTGAACTTCGTCCGCCGGCGCGAGGCCGATCGCGGGCCCGACGAGGAGGAGCGGCGAGAGCTGCTCGAGGCGCGCGACGCGCTGCTCGACGAGTTCGTCGAGCTCGAGCGCGCGCGGAAGCGGGGCGACGTCGGCCCGAAGACGTACGACCGGGTCCGGACGGCGCTCCTCGACGCGCTCGCGCGCATCGTGAGCATGATCGAGTCCACGCCGGCGCGCGGGAAGACGGCCGCCGGCGCGCGGGAGCCGTCCGGCGCGCGGCGGAAGGCGGACGCTGCCGCATCGCCGCCGCCCTGAGGTGGCAGCGCCGAGCGCCGGACGGAGGCTCGGCCGGAAGGCCGGCCTCTCCGCGGGCGCGGCCCTCCTGATCGTCGGCATCACGGCGCTCGCTCGCCACCGGGCCGGGCCGCCGGCGCGCTGCGCGCCGGGGATGGTCGCGCTCGGCCCGCGATGTTGCGGCGAGGGCCAGCGCCTCGACGCCGGCCGCTGCGCGGGCGCGCCGAGCCGATGCGGCGCGGGCCTCTCGGCGACCCCCGCCGGCTGCGTTGCGCCGGGCGCGACCGTGCGCGTCGCCGCCGGGACGCTGCGGCTCTGGCCGAGCGACTGGGAGGCGCAGGGCGTCGTCGAGGCGCGCGAGGTGTTCGTCCCGGCGTTCTCGCTCGACGCGTTCGAGGTCACCGAGCAGCGCTACGCGGCCTGCGTCGCGGCCGGCGCCTGCGCGGCGCTGCCGCTGCGCGGCGAGCCCGGCGTCCCGGTGACGGGCGTCACGCTAGGAGAGTCCGCCCGGTATTGCGCCTTTGCGGGCGGATCGCTCCCCTCGCGCAACCAGCTGGCCTTCGCTGCGGCGGGCCCGTCGAGCTGGCGGTACCCGTGGGGAGACACCGGCGCGGTCTGCCGTCGCGTCGCCTTCGGCCTGCGCGCGGGCCCGTGCGGATGGGGCGCGACGGGCCCTGAGCTCGCAGGGTCGCGCCCTGACGGCGCCGCCGTGCACGCGGACGGGCGCGTCTTCGACCTGGCCGGCAATGTCGCCGAGTGGGCGGCGCCCGATCGACCCGACGACGGGATGTCGGGAACTCACGGCGGATCGTGGGCCGACGAGGCGGCCTCGGCGCTACGCACCTGGAATCGGCGGCTCGTCCCTGTATCCACCCGTTCGCCCGATCTCGGATTCCGGTGCGCCTATCCGCCGTGAGCGCGCGCCGCGCCGCTCACGGCGGCGCGCCGGAGGGGAGAGGAGGGGAGAGGGAGGGGGAGAGGGGCAGCGAGAGGGCAGCGAGAGGGGCAGCGAGCGGAGGGCGGAGGGATGGCATGCGGTAAGGCGACAACCGCGCCCAAACGACCGCAAAACCGTCCGGAAACGCGCTCCGTCGGCGCCGGATTGGGTTACAGTCCCCCTTCCCAATGACTGTCGCGCTTCTCTCGATCGGGACCGAGCTCACCCGGGGCGAGATCCTCAACACCAACGCGGCCTGGCTCGCTGCCGAGCTCACCGCAGCGGGCTTCACGGTCAGCGAGTCCCTCACCGTCGACGACGACTTGGATCGCATCGTCGCCGCCGTCCAGAGGCTCGCGAGCGCGCACCGGCTGGTGATCGCCAGCGGCGGCCTGGGCCCGACGACGGACGACCTCACCGCGCTCGCCGCCGCGCGCGCGACGGGCAGCGACCTCGTGCGCGACGAGAGCACGCTGCTCGCCATCCGCCGCCGCGTCGAGAGCCGCGGCAAGACGATGAACGCGGGCCACGAGAAGCAGGCCGAGGTCCCCTCCGGGTCGGAGATCCTGCCGAACTCCTCCGGCACCGCGCCCGGCTTCGGGATCCACCTCGGCGAGTCCACGGTCTTCTTCCTCCCGGGCGTGCCGCGGGAGATGAAGGGCATGTTCACCGAGCAGGTCTTGCCGCGCGTGCGGCCGGCGGCTCCGAACAACACCTTCCAGGTCCGCCTGCGCACCTACGGTCTGCCCGAGTCCACGCTGGGCGAGCTCCTGAAGGGCGTCGAGGCGGCCTATCCCGGCATCACGCTCGGCTACCGCGTCCACTACCCGGAGGTCGACGTGAAGGTCCACGCCCGCGCCGCCACGCAGTCGATGGCGCACGAGCTCGCCTTGAAGGCGACGGCCGACGTCCGCGAGCGGCTCGGCACGGCCGTGTACGGGGAGGGGGACGACGCCTTCCCGGAGATGGTCGGGCGCGCCGTGCGCGCCCGGGGCTGGCGGCTCGCCGTGTCGGAGTCGTGCACCGGCGGGCTGATCTCCCACCTGCTCACCAGCTACCCGGCGAGCGACTACCTGGTCGGCGCCGCGGTCACCTACGCGAACAGCGCCAAGACCCGGCTGCTCGGCGTCGCTGAGGACACCCTGCGCGGCCACGGCGCGGTGTCGGCCGAGGTCGCCGCCGAGATGGCCCAGGGCGTCCGCCGCCTCTGCGAGGTCGACGTCGCCATCTCGGTCACGGGCATCGCCGGCCCGACGGGCGGCACGGCGACCAAGCCGGTCGGCCTGTGCTACTGGGCCGTATCGCACCCCGGCGGCCTCGTCGTGCGCGACCGCGTGTTCTCCGGGGATCGCGAGGAGGTCCAGCTCGGCGCCGCCTACGCCGTCCTGGACCTCCTCCGCCGCATCGCCGGCAACCTCCCCGAGCGCTGACGCGGGCGCGGTCTGACGAGCGTCAGTTCGGCGCGGCGCGCGTGAACGTGAGCGCGCCGTCCCCGCGGTCGATCCGCACCGTGTCGCCCTGCTTGAACTCCCCGCCGAGGATCCGCTTCGCGAGCTCGTCCTCGATGCTCCGCTGGATGGCGCGCTTCAGCGGCCTCGCGCCGTACTGCGGGTCCCACCCCTGCTCGATGAGGTAGCCCTTCGCGTCGGACGAGATGGTGAACAGGAGCCCGCGTCGATCCAGGCGCTTTCGCAGCAGATCGAGCTGGATGTCCACGATCTTCTCCATCTGCTCGCGCGCCAGCCGCCGGAACACGATGAGGTCGTCGAGGCGATTCAAGAACTCCGGGCGGAAGTGCTTCCGCACCTCCTCGATGACGGCCCTCCGCACGAGCTCGGCCTTCTCGTCGGCCGGCAGGTTCGCCCGCTCCTCGATCGCCGCGGCCGCGGGCGTCCCGAGGTTGGATGTCAGGATGATGATCGTGTTCTTGAAATCGACCGTGTGCCCCTGTCCATCGGTCAGGCGCCCGTCGTCGAGCACCTGGAGGAGCGTGTTCCAGATGTCCGGGTGCGCCTTCTCGATCTCGTCGAACAGCACCACGCTGTACGGCCGCCGGCGCACCGGCTCCGTGAGCTGGCCGCCCTCCTCGTAGCCGACGTACCCGGGCGGCGCGCCGATCAGGCGGGCCACCGCGTGCCGCTCCCCGTACTCGCTCATGTCGAGCCGCACCATGGCCCGCTCGTCGTCGAAGAGGATCTCGGCGAGCGCGCGCGCGAGCTCGGTCTTGCCGACGCCGGTCGGCCCGAGGAACAGGAACGACCCGATCGGCCGCCGCTCGTCGCCGAGGCCGGCCCTCGAGCGCCGGATGGCGTTCGACACCGCGCGGAGCGCGTCCTCTTGCCCGACGACGCGCCGCCGCAGCTCCTCCTCGAGGCGCAGGAGCTTCTGCATCTCGCTCTCGAGCATCTTGGACACCGGGATACCGGTCCACTTCGAGACGACCGCGGCGATGTCCTCGTCGGTGACCTCCTCCTTCAGGTAGCTTTGCTTCGACTGCACCTGGGCGAGGGTCGTGCGGATCGACTCGAGCTTCTTCTCGATCTCCGGGATCTTGCCGTAATGGATCTCCGCGGCGCGCCCGAGATCGCCGGCGCGCTTCAGGCGCTCCTCCTCGAGCCTGAGCTCCTCGATCTGCGGCTTGAGCTGGCGCAGCTCGGAGATGAGCTCCTTCTCCCGCATCCACTGCGCCCGCATCGCGTCGCGCTGCCCCTGGAGCTCGGCGATCTCGCGCCGCACCTCGTCGAGGCGCGCCTTGCTCGCCTTGTCGCTCTCGCGCTTGAGCGCCTGCTCCTCCATCTGCAGCTTGAGCAGATCGCGCTCCACCTGGTCGATGGGCGTGGGCAGGCTGTCGATCTCCATGCGGATCTTCGACGCCGCCTCGTCGATGAGGTCGATCGCCTTGTCGGGCAGGAACCGCTCGGTGATGTACCGGTTCGACAGCACCGCGGCGCCCACGAGCGCGGCGTCCTGGATGCGGATGCCGTGGTGGACCTCGTACTTCTCCTTCAGGCCGCGCAGGATGGCGATCGTGTCCTCGACGGTGGGCTGCGCGACGAGCACCTGCTGGAAGCGCCGCTCCAGCGCCGCGTCCTTCTCGATCCGCTTCCGGTACTCGTCGAGGGTGGTCGCGCCGATGCACCGGAGCTCGCCGCGCGCGAGCGCGGGCTTCAGCATGTTGGCCGCGTCCATGGCGCCCTCGGCCGCGCCGGCGCCGACCAGCGTGTGGAGCTCGTCGATGAACAGGATGATGCGCCCGTTCGAGCCCTCGATCTCCTTGAGCACCGCCTTCAGCCGGTCCTCGAACTCGCCGCGGAACTTCGAGCCTGCGACCATGGCGGCGAGGTCGAGCGCGGCGATGGTCTTGTCCTTGAGCGACTCGGGCACGTCGCCCGCGACGATGCGGTGCGCGAGGCCCTCGACGATGGCCGTCTTGCCGACGCCGGGCTCACCGATGAGCACCGGGTTGTTCTTGGTCCGGCGCGAGAGCACCTGGATCACGCGCCGGATCTCCTCGTCTCGACCGATCACCGGGTCGATCTTGCCCTGTCGGGCGAGCTTCGTGAGATCGCGGGTGTACTTCTCGAGCGCCTGGAACTTCCCCTCGGGGTCCCGGTCCGTCACGCGCTGATTGCCGCGCACGGCCGCGAGCGACGCGAGGAGCTTGTCGTACGACAGGCCCGCTCGTTCGAAGATCGACTGGATCTCCTTGTCGGTCTTCGTCCCGGCGAGCAGGACGTGCTCTGTCGAGATGTACTCGTCCTTGAGCGCCTTCGCCTCGTCTTCGGCCTTCTGCAGGACCGCGAGCGCGCGCCGCGACAGGTTCGGCTCGGCGCCTCCGCTCACGCGAGGGTAGGTGTCGATCTTCGCGTCGAGCAGGCGCAACAGCCCCGCGGGATCTGCGCCTGCCTTCTGCACCAGCGGAGCGCCGACGCCGCCGTCCTGGCCGACGATCGCCCGCACGATGTGCTCGGGATAGAGTTCGGGATTTCCCCGGCGGCTGCCGAAATCGACAGCCTCTCGTATGGCCTCCTGGGCCTTCGTCGTCATTCGCTCGATTCTCATGGCACCTCGAAGCTAAGGCGTGCGCCTTCGCTATCAAGGGGCCGGTCAAGCAAGCGGCTTGCCAGAGATACCGAGCGAACACATCGCTGGATCGATGCAGCCTCAGCGCCCCGTCAACCCCCCTGCCGCGCGCCTCCGGCGCGGCGCTCGATGAACGCAGCGCCCCGAGCGCGGTCCTATGCGCGGCGCGCCGGGCGCAGGCGCCGCGCCCAGGCGCAGGAGCTGCGGCCCCGGACGCAGGCTCAGATGTCGAGGTTCTTCACGTTGAGCGCGTTCTGCTCGATGAAGTTGCGCCGCGGCTCGACCTGATCCCCCATGAGGATCGTGAAGAGCTCGTCCGTCTTCACCGCGTCGTCGATGCGGACCTGGAGGAGGGTCCGCGCGTCCGGGTTCATCGTCGTTTCCCAGAGCTCGTCGGCGTTCATCTCGCCGAGACCCTTGTAACGGCTGATCGCGATACCCTTCTTGCCCCGCTCTTCGATGTAGTCGACGAGCGCCTCGCCGTTCTCGATGGTCTCCTCGCCGCTCGAGGTGCGGGCCCGGTACGGGGGCGCGCCGATGGAGCGCAGATCCTGCTCGATCGACCAGGCCTCCTGGTACTCCGGCGAGCCCACCAGATCCCAGTCGATGACGCTCCTCCGCGCGCTCGCGCCCGGGCGCGGCACGACCTCGATCCGGCTCGTCCCGTGCTCGGTGTCGCGGGGCGTCGACAGCGTGAGCGGGAACAGGTCCGGGTAGCGCTGCTTCAGGTAGGCCCGCAGCTCGTCGGCGGCCGCGGCGACCTTCTTGGTCTCCCGCAGGTCGTCGCGCCCGAGCCCGCTCGACCGGAGCACCGCCGCCACGATCCGCGCGTCACAGCGCTTGTCGATGTTCGACAGCACGGCGCGGAACCGCTTCAGCCGCTGCGCGAGCCGGTAGAGCGGCTGCCCCGCGATGCCCGTCTGCGCGCCGCTCGCGACGATCTCGAGCCCGTCCACGGCGTTGCCCACGAGGAACTCGTCGAGCGCGGCCTGGTCCTTCAGGTACAGGTCCCGCTTGCCCTTGCGCACGCGGTAGAGCGGCGGCTGCGCGATGAACAGATACCCCTTCTCCATGATCTCGGGCATCTGCCGGAAGAAGAAGGTCAAGAGCAGCGTGCGGATGTGGGAGCCGTCGACGTCGGCGTCCGTCATCAGGATGATCTTGTGGTAGCGGAGCTTGTCGATCTCGAAGCCGCCGGCGTCGTTGATCCCGCAGCCGAGGGCGGTGATCAGCGTGCCGACCTCGGCGGAGCTCAGCATCCGGTCGAGCCGCGCCCGCTCGACGTTCAGGATCTTGCCCTTGAGCGGGAGGATCGCCTGGAAGTGCCGGTCCCGCCCCATCTTGGCGCTGCCGCCGGCGCTCTCGCCCTCGACGATGTAGATCTCGCTCTTCTCCGGGTCCTTGGACTGGCAGTCGGCGAGCTTGCCGGAGAGCGACGTCACGTCGAGCGAGCCCTTGCGGATCACCTCGCGGGCCTTGCGGGCCGCCTCGCGCGCCTTGGCCGCGACGACCGCCTTCTCGATGATCTTCTTCGCGCTCTGCGGGTTCTCCTCGAAGTACTGCGCGAGCTTGTCGCTGACGGCCGCCTCGACGATGCCCTTGACCTCGCTGGAGACGAGCTTGGATTTGGTCTGCGAGTCGAACGACGGGTCCGGGTGCTTGATGCTGAGCACGCACGTCAGCCCCTCGCGCGCGTCCTCGCCCTGCAGGCCCTGCTTCAGCTCCTTGAAGAGGTTGTGCGCGCTCCCGTAGTTGTTGATCGTCTTCGTGAGCGCGGCGCGGAGCCCGGTGAGGTGCGTGCCGCCGTCCCTGTTGTGGACGTTGTTCGTGTAACAGAAGATCGCCTCCGTGTAGGAGCCGTTCCACTGCAGCGCGACCTCCACGCCGACCGGCGGCGCCGAGCTCGCGCGGCCGTTCCCGGCCTCGCCCCCCGCGCCGAGCTCGTGCTGCGACACGAAGCTGATCACCTCGTCGTGAATCGGCTCCTTGGTCTTGTTGAGGAGCGCCACGAACTCCGAGATACCCCCCTTGTACTCGTAGACTTCGGCCCTCCCGTCGGGGCGCTGGTCGTCGAGGTGGATGATGAGCCCGGCGTTCAGGAACGCGAGCTCGCGCAGGCGGCTCGCCAGGACGTCGAAGCTGAACTCGACCGTGCTGAAGATGATCGGGTCGGGCTTGAAGGTGATCTTCGTCCCCGTCTTGTCCGTCACGCCGATCGCCTTGAGCGGCGCCCTCGGCACGCCCCGGCCGTACTCCTGGAACCAGAGCTTTCCTTCGCGCTTGATCTCGACCTTGAGCCACTCGGAGACGGCGTTCACCGCGCTCACGCCGACGCCGTGCAGGCCCGCAGAGACCTTGTAGCTGGAGTTGTCGAACTTTCCGCCGGCGTGGAGGACGGTCATGACGACCTCGGCGGCGCTGACGCCCTTCGCGTGCATCCCGACCGGGATCCCGCGGCCGTTGTCCTCGATCGACACCGAGCCGTCGAAGTGGACGGTGACCCTGATCTCCGTGCAGGCGCCGGCGAGGTGCTCGTCGACGGCGTTGTCCACGGCCTCCCAGACCAGGTGGTGCAGCCCCGATCCGTCGTGCACATCGCCGATGTACATGCCGGGGCGCTTGCGCACCGCTTCGAGGCCTTCGAGCGCCGTGATGCTGTGGGCGTCGTACGACGCCTTGGTGAGGTCGGTCGGCTGGCTCAGGGTGGGTTCCGTCATCTCGGTCCTGGTGGGCGCGCCCGCCGCCTCTCACCGGGGGGCGCAGAGCGGCGGAGACCGCTCGGATTGCCGGAGTTCTTGCAGTGGAGGGGCCGGCGCGATGGGCAGCTCGTCTGGTGGGACCCGGTCGCGGCAGCCGCGGCGCCGGATCGATTCCGAGGGCACGAGCGTTCATGCGCGGACCGCTCGTCGATGCCCCGTAAAGACTGCGGAAATGTAGCCGAAATCAGCCGCTCGGGCAAGCGTTTCGCCGAGTCCGGAAGCCTCGTAACACCGTATTTTCGGCGCCTGGCGCGGGCGCGTCCGGAGCATCCCAACTCGTGCCCTGCGGGGCGGGATCAACGCGTCTCGGGGCGGCCGCGGCAGGCCTCGCCGCGCCCCCGCCGCCCCGCGTCCGCCCCCGCCGCGCACGTCAGCTGAGCGCGCCGCCTTCGACGTGAAAATCGCGCCGCTCCGACGCGGGTACGCCCGGCGTGACGATGAGATCGCGCCGCGTGGTCGTCAGGAACACCTGTCCGCGCGCCATTCCGAGGAACGTGAACAGCGCGGCCGTCCGATCGGGGTCGAGCTCGCTCGACACGTCGTCGAGCAGGAGAATGGGCTCTACACTCCGGACGGACGCAATGGCGGCGGTCTCGGCCGCCTTGAGCGAGAGGGTGAGGGCCCGGTGTTGCCCCTGGGAGGCGACCACGCGGGCGGGGTGGCCGTCGAGCTCGAGCACCAGGTCGTCCCGGTGGGGGCCGAAGCCTGCGGTCGGCCGGTGGGCGTCGCGGCGGCGGTGCTCGCGCAGCGCCTCGCGCGCCTGCGCGGCGTCGCTGGCGCCGCCCGGCGCGTAGCGCGCGGCGAGGGTCAGGTCGGGCGCGGCGATGCGGGCGAAGGCGTGGGCGAGCTCCGGCGCAAGCGCCTCGACGGCGGCCGCGCGGGCGCGGGTCAGCGCCGCGCCGTGGAGGGCGCAGAGCTCCTCGAACGCGTCGAGCTCGGCGCCCCCCTGCGGCGACGCGCCCCCGCCGCGGTGGAGCAGCTCGTGCCGCGCGCGGAGCGCCTGCGCGTAGCGGGCGCGGTGGTCGGCGCTCTGCGGATCCATGAAGAGCGCCAGCCGATCCAGCAGCGTGCGCCGCGCGCTCGCGGGCCCGGTCGAGAGCGCGAGCTCCTCGGTGTGGAAGGCGACGACCGGCGAGCGCGTCGCGAAGCTCGACAGGCTCGGGGGCCGGTTGCCGTCGATCCGCACCACGCACCGCTTGTGCTCCACGGCGGCGGTCTGCTCGCGCGCGAGGGGCGGCAGCGCGTCCCTGCGCTCGACGAAGCGCGCGCGCGCGCTCGCGACGTCGGCGCCGTGGCGCACGAGCTCCGCCGCGCGGTGGGTGCGGAAGCTCCTCGAGGTGGCCGCGAAGTAGATCGCCTCGAGGAGGCTCGTCTTGCCTTGACCGTTGTTGCCGGCGATGACGTTGAGGCGCGGCGCCGGCTCGACGTCGATGCGGCCGAGGTTCCGGAACTCGCGCACGTGGAGCCGCTCGAGCAGGAGGCTCGGGAGGCGTTCCTGTCGCTCGTCGTCGGGCGGGCTCAAATCCGCATCGGCATGACGACGGCGACGTAGCTCTGCTGGTTCGACTCGCTGCCGGGCCGGATCACGGCGGGGTCGAGCTCCCCGGAGATGCCGAGGATGACCTCCTCGTCGTCGATGGAGCCGAGCACGTCGAGGAAGTACTTGGCGTTGAAGCCGATCGTGACCTCGGGCCCGCCGTAGTCGACGGCCACCTCGTCGAAGCCGGCGCCGGTGTCCGGGCTCTCGCTGGTGATCCGGAGGGTCCCCGGCGCGATGGAGAGCTTGACGCCGCCGGTGCGGTCGTTGGCGGCGAGCGCGATGGCGCGGAGGGCCTCGGCGAACTGGACGCGGGGCGCGCGGACCGAGCGCTCGGTGACGGACGGGATGACCTGCTGGTAGGGGGGGAACTGCGCGTCGACGAGCTTCACCGAGAACTGCATCCCGGCGATGTTGAAGAAGGCGTTCGGCCCGCTCTGGGTGATGGCGACCATGGGGGTCTCCTTCTCGGCGCGCGCCTCCTCGGCGAGGCGGCGGAGCTCGGTGATCGCCTTGAGGGGGATGAGCATGGTGGCGGTGGCGGAGCTGCCGGAGACGGTCGCCTCCATCTTGGACAGGCGGTGGCCGTCGGTGGTGACCATCCGGACGCGATCGCCGGCCCACTCGAACAGGGCGCTGTTGACATGGGCGCGCGTCTCGTCGGTGGAGATCGAGAAGTGCGTCCTGGCGATCAGGAGCGCGAGCTGCTCGACGGGGAGCTCCAGCGAGGGCGCGTCGCGCGACGGCGCGGGCAGCTGCGGGAACTCCGAGCCGGGGAGGCCGGGGAGGGTGTAGCGCCGGGGCGATCCCACGGCCTTGAGCGACGTGTGCGCGCCCTCGGTGGTGGTGATCTGGATCGGGCCATCGGGCATGGCCTTGACCCGTTCGAGCAGGTCCCTGGCGGGGACCGCGACGGTGCCGCCGGTCTTGATGTCCGCGTGGGTCTGGCCGGTGACCCCGAGGTACAGGTCGGTCGCGGCGACGCGGACGGCGTTGCCATCGGCGGCGAGCAGGACGTTGGCGAGCGCCGGCATGGCGCTCTTCTTGTCCGCCACGCCTTGGCAGCGCGCGACGAGGCGAAGCAGATCTTTCTTGGGGATCACAAGGTCCATAGCCGACTCCGGAGCCGCTCCCTTTAGCAGGGTTATTGCCCGGGCGTGGGCGGGAAATGAGCGCTCCCGTGACCTTGCGGGGCGCCTCTTCTTTCCATGAAATAGATAGATAAAGACATCGTCTTCGTCGTAGGCGCTGTGGAGGGCGGGGATAACTCAGATTGCTCAATGAATACGAGCATTTGGAAGCGGGTGCCCTGGGGTAAATGGACCGTGCTCAGGGGTAGGAGGACGGGGGAGAGCTGGCGGGCGGCGTGTCTCCCCCGTTTTGCCCCCAGGGTTGTCGAGGGGGTTATCCCCAAGATCCACCAGGGGGTGCTCGGGAATGTACAACCGAGCGCGGCCGGTCACGCTCTCACCTGATGCGCTGTGCAGTTCCGAGCGGCACCTGGATGGAGTATTGCAAAATGTACGGACTTGAGTTCGGTGCGGTGCATCCACTGCGGTAGCCACCACGACGTTGCGGCGATCGTGTGCCCGTCGACCGGTCTCGTCATCGCATCGAGCGAGGCACCCTCGTCGTCACGGGGGGGTCGGCGCGTCGGGGCGGCTCCGCTGCAGCCCGTCCACCGACCCACTGCACCGCAGCTGTCGCGGGGAGCGCCGCCGATCTCGAGGGCAGCGCCGCCGTCGCCGAGATCAGCGCCGCCGTCGCCGAGGGGCTCGCCTGGCGTGGGACCGAGCTCGTCGACGCGCAGCGCGCCGCCGCCGCGTCCAGAGGCGCGGTCCACGCCGTCGCGCCCGCCGTTGTCCAGCCGCGGCGACGCGCGGGTCGAGGCGTGGCCGAGGAGAGACGCGGCGAGCGCGTCGTCGGGGCGTTCGCTGCTCGGGCATGTGATCGGCGACAAGTACGGGGTCACCGCCATCATCGGGGAGGGGGGCATGGGCGCGGTGTACGAGGCCGAGCACCTCCAGATCGGGCGGCTGGTCGCTGTCAAGGTGATGCATCCGCGGGAGGCGCAGCAGCGCGAGGCGATCTCGAGGCTGGAGCACGAGGCGCGGGTCGCGGGGCGGATCGGTCATCCGAACATCTGCGAGGTCTACGACATGGGGTGGCTCCCTGACGGCAGCCCCTACCTTGTGATGGAGCGCCTCCACGGGGAGACGCTGGCGCAGCGGATCGAGCGCTGGGGGTCCGTACCGCCGAGCGAGCTCGTGGACATCATGCTGCAGGTCCTCTCCGCGCTGGTGACCGCGCACGAGCGGGGGATCGTTCACCGCGACCTGAAACCGGAGAACATCTTCCTCTCGGAGCGCGCCGGCATGTTGCCGGTTGCCAAGCTGCTCGATTTCGGCATCTCCCAGGCGACCGGCATGGATGGGACGCTGGATCTGACGCGCACCGGCATGGTGATGGGCACGCCGTACTACATGGCGCCCGAGCAGGCTCGGGGCGATGTCGAGCTTGACCACCGGCTCGATCTGTGGGCGGTGGGCGTGATCCTCTACGAGGCGCTGACCGGCCAGCGCCCGTTTGTCGCGCGCAACTACAACGCGCTGCTCGTCCAGATCCTGACGCTCTGGCACCGCCCGGTCACGGAGCTCGATCCCACGATCCCGCCCGGGCTCTCGCGCCTGGTGGATCGCGCCCTGGAGAAGGAGCGCGACGAGCGCTTCCAGAGCGCTCGGGAGTTCCAGGAGGCGCTGCGGCGGTTCAAGAACCAGGTCCCGGTGTCGCAGAAGCGCCGGGTGGAGCGCGTCGCGGTGCAGAGCCTGGTCGAGGATCGGAACGACGATGGGACGATGATGTTCGCGCGGCTGGGCGGCGAGCAGGACGCCGGCGAGCCCGGTCGGATCGTCGCCGCGAGCGGCCGCTCAGCGTCCGAGGTGGCGAGGAAGGGTCCTCAGGTCGCTGACGGTGGGAAGGGGCTTCCGCTGCGTCACGGCGCGTGGTCGACGCGGGCTTCGGTGGCGGCGAGCGACGCTGGGGCGGTGAGCCGGCGGAGCGAGCCGGTCGCCGAGGTGGAGGTGGTGGACGGGCCGTCTCGGGACGACGAGACGGAGGACCGGCCGACGATCCCTTCGCTGAGTCCGCTCGGGAGGGGGGCAGAGCTCTCGGACGACAATGAGGCGACCGTGGTTGATCCGCCTCCGTTCCCGGAGGACATGCCCACGGTCGTCCGCGGTGAGGGTCGCGCGCGAGGCGGCGACAAGAGCTGACTCGGGTGTGAGCGCAGGAGCGAGGTGAGCGCAGTGGATTCGATCGAGCGCGTGGTGGCGCGTGGCGTCGTGAAGACGTACGGAACGACGGCGGCGCTGCGGGGCGTGACCGCGACCATCGAATCGGGCCGGTTGACGCTCATCGAGGGGGCGAACGGGTCGGGCAAGTCGACGCTGCTCGGGATCCTGGGCACCGTGATTCGTCCGACGTCGGGCGACGTCAGCTACGAGCCGCTCGGGGACGACACCGGGCTGGTTCGAGGCACTATCGGCTGGCTGTCTCACGAGTCGCTGGCGTACCCGGACCTGTCCGGCCGGCAGAACATCGAGCTGGCGGCAAGCTTCCACGGGCTCGATGCGCAGGAAGCGTGGCGCCGAGCGGAGGAGCGCTTCGAGCTCGGGAGCTTCGCGGTGCGTCCGCTGCGCACGTGCTCGCGTGGCCAGCGGCAGCGCATCGCGCTCGCGCGAGCGCTGGTGCACCAGCCCTCCTTGGTGCTGCTGGACGAGCCCACGACCGGCCTGGACCGGTCCGGTGTCGCGCGGCTGCTCACGGTGGTGGAAGCCGAGGTGGCGCGGGGCGCCGCCGTGGTTGTGGTCTCGCATGAGCCGGAGGTCTTCCGGCAGCGAGCTGCCGCGCGTGTCGTGCTGGAGCGCGGTCGCGTCGTCGCCGACGCGACCTGAGCCACCGCGGAGCAGGCCAGATCGTCAGGAGCTGCGACGCGCGTTCTCGCTGCCGCTGACGTGGTTGCAGCGAGCGAAGGCGGTCAGCGAAGCGACGCGACTCTGGGAACGCGCCCGAGGCAGGAAACGGAGTCGCGGCAGGAAGAGCTCGGCTGCGGCGAGCGATCCCTGCGCTGTGGGTTCCGCATGCGGCATCTCTACGGCGCCCGTGCCGATGCCCGGCGCTTCGAGCTCTCCCGCATTGATACCGGTCGCAGCATCCGGAGCTGGCGCCGGGTTCAGCACCACCCGCGCCGGCGACACAGCAGGGGCGAGCGCGCAGGGCCAGCACGCCACTGGCAACCTCGTGAAGGATGACCAGCCGCGAGGCTCACCAGGACGGCAGCATCAGGAGGGAGCGCGCGCACGAGATCTGCATTCGACAGCCGCGGCCGAGAGGGGAGAGAAGCTCGCCGGCGCACTCGCTTCGACGAGCAGCAGGGCGCCCTTTGCCGCCCGACCCAGCCGTCACGACCTCGAGCGAGAAGGCGCTGGCGCAGCGGCGCGCTACCAGGCGCGGCGAGACCGGCTCCGGAGAGCCACGCGATGCGCTGGCCGCAGCGTACCCATCGGTACGCGCCGGCTCGCGATAAACCGAGCTGATAGCGGCTGGCCGCTCGGGGCCACGCGCCGAGAGGCGGCGAGCGCCCGACCGACGGGCTTCAGGCCGCACACTTCGTCGCCGCGAGCTGCCGGTACGGCGACGAGCGCGACGGTCGTGTGCGTCTGGCTCACGTCGCTCCTGGTTCCGACCATCGCCACCCGGCGCTGTTTCACGTGAAACAGGCCGGCCTCTCCTCGCAGCGCGCCGTGCGCGCTCCTGCAAGGGCACGCTTGGAACGCGCCCCGATGCTAAAACCAGACGAAGCGAGAGTCGGGGCGGGCAGAGCCAGTGGCGCTCGAACCTGACCAGGCCGGCCTCCCGGCGAGCGGAACTAGGTACGGAGTCGCGCCAGAACAAGCTCGGCTGCGGCAAGCGATGCCGGCGCTGTGGGTTCCGCACGCGGCATCTCCACGGCGCCCATGGTGATGCCCAGCGCTTCCAGCTCTCCCGCATTGGTGCCGGTCGAAGCATCGGGAGCTGCCGGCGGGTTCAGCACCACCTGCGCCGGCGGCAAACCGGGGGCGAGAGCGCGCAGAGCCAGCACGGCGCTGGCAACCTCATGAAGGATGCCCAGCCGGTCGAGGCCCACCAGCACGACGGCATCAGGAGCGAGCGCGCGCACGAGATCTGCATTCGTCAGCCGCGGCCCGAGAGGGGAGAGGAGCGCGCCGGCGCTCTCGATGAGCACCCAGGGCGCCTTCTGCCTCGCGACCCACGACGTCACGACCTCGAGCGAGATGGCGCTGGCGCAGCGGCGCGCCGCCAGGTGCGGTGAGACGGGCTCCCGGAAGCGGTAGGGCGCCGGCTCGGGCTGAACCGAGCTGACGGCGGCCAGCTGATCGGCGTCGCTCGCCGAGACGCCGTCCACACCCGACTCGATGGGCTTCAGGCCGCAGGCTTTGTCGCCGCGGGCTGCCAGCGCGGCGACAAGCGAGACGGTCATGTGCGTCTTGCCCACGCCGGTCCCGGTTCCGACCACCGCGACCCGGAGCTGACCTGTTTCACGTGAAACAGGACGGCCCCTCATCGCAGCGCCTCGCGGAATCCTGCAAGGGCACGCTCCACATCGGCCTCCGAGAGCGACGCGCTGGCCGTGATGCGGAGCCGCGATGTACCCGCCGGGACCGTCGGCGGGCGGATCGCCTGGACCAGGATGCCCTCCCGTGCGAGGCGCTGGGACATCTCCACCGCGGCACCCGGCGACTTCAAGAGCCAGGGGAGGATGGGGCCCGACGAACCCGGCAGCAGCGGGGCCCCCAGCGCGTGCAGGCCAGCGCGGAGCTGGCGCGTGACCGTGGCCAGTCGTGACCGACCTGCATCGTCGGCAGCGGCACGACGGACGCGGTCCACCGACGCGAGCGCCACCATGGGGCTGATGCCGGTCGAGAACACGAAGCTCCTCGCGCGGTTCCACAGGTAAGTCCGCAAGGTCGAGGAGCCCGCGACGAAGGCGCCGTGGAGTCCGATCGACTTGCCGAGCGTGCCGATGAGGACGTCGGGCCGAACGCCGACCTCGGAGCACAGGCCAGCGCCGCGCGGCCCATGGATGCCGAGAGCATGCGCCTCGTCCACCACCAGCGCGGCGTCATGACGGTCGCACAGCTCGCGGAGGTAGCGCAGGTCGGGGCTGTCGCCATCCATGCTGAAGAGCGATTCGGTCACGACCCACCGGCGGCGAGCGCCCCGGCCGCGCACGAGAGCGCTCTCGACCGCCCCCGCGTCAACATGGCGGACCACCTCGATGGCCGCTCCCGAGAGGCGGCAGCCGTCGATGAGCGAGGCGTGGTTCAGGGCATCCGAGACGATGACGTCCCCCGGCCTGGCCAGCGCGGCGACGGTGCCGACATTGGCCGCGTACCCCGAGGAGAACAGGAGCGCCGCCTCCATGCCCAGCCACGCGGCGAGCTCGCGCTCGGCCATCAGATGCGCCTCGTGCGTCCCGCTCACGAGACGGGACGCGCCCGCACCGCTCGCAGCGCCGCCCTCCGACAACCAGGGGAGAGCGGCGTACCCGAGATAGTCGTTCGAACACAGCACCAGCATCCCCGCACCGGACGCGGTGGCCGGAGGGGTGCGCAGCAGGCCCGCGCGGTCCAGCTCGGAGAGCTCGTCCTGCAGGTGACGAAGGGCGTCCACCCCTTCGGGGGTCGACGCGGGCGGGCGGGGAGCTTCATCCATGGATGCAGGCATGCCATCTCCGTGGGCAGCCGGGCCAGTCCGCAGGACCGCGCGGCGCATGAGGATTCACGCTCAGGGCGCGCTGCCGTTCGCTTCGCCCGAAGACGGCGAGTCCGGGCCGACGCCGAGCACCGCATCGACCCGCTGCAGGATCCGGCCGAACGCATCCCGCGCGCGGCCGGCGATCATGGCCGTCCGGGACCGCTCCTGCTCCAGGTCGTGGGCGAGCGCGATCGCCGCCAGCAACATGGCCTGCGGCGTCACCGCGCGGCCGGCGGGCACAACCGTGGCGAGCTTCTGGTCGACGACAGCCGCGAGCCGCTGGAGCTCTTCATCGCTCGCGGAAGTCACCACGCGGTAGGTCTGACCCCCCACCCGTAGCTGCACGGTGCGGCGCGCCATAGCCCCCGGACGCTACCATGAACCCCGCCGGGCGCGCAGAGCGGGCTGCACCGTGCGAACGGAGTGACCTGCCGATGACAAACGCGGCCGACGAGCGCCCAGAGACCCGAGACGCGCTCCGCGACGTGGCCGGAGAGTCACGCTGGCAGCTCGCCCGGAGAGACGCGCTCCGCGACCTGGCCGGAGACCCGGAGCGCGCGCCGCGATCCGAACGCCGTCGACCCGAAGGCAGATCCTCGACACCTCGTAGGACGACGCGGATCGCAGAATTCAAGCGCGCCCCCCGACAGCGCCCTGTAGCATCGCCCCCATCATGCCTACGGCGGGCCGCCCAGCTGCCTTGCTTGCCGCCCTCCTGGGGGTCGTTCTCGCGCACGGCACGGCTCGCGCCGAACCCCAGGCGAGCGTCGGCGTCACCCTCGGCGCCGCCGGCACCGGCCTCGAGCGGCGGTGGTGGGATTCCACCGCCTTCCACGCGGGGCTCCGAGGCGACGTGCTGTTCGGCCGCGGCGCCAATGACGACTTCGGCGTCGGCCCCTATGCCGAGGTGCTCACCCACGGGTTCGACGAGCTCCAGGCCGGCGCGGGTGTCTCGGCGCTCGCACCTGTCCTCGATCTGTTTCCGCTGATCGTCTCCACCGGGGTCTACGGCCGGTGGAGCGACGATGCCGACGCGCTCGAGCCGGGGATCGCCGCCGCCGTCTTCTGGGGAGCCCGCAGCTACAACTTCCACTCGCCCTACGTGATGAGCACAGGGCTGCTCGCCCAGATGCGGCTCGGGCTCGGCGCCTCGAAAGAAACCGCGATCGTCCTCGCTGCCCAGCTCGACGTCGCGCTGCTAGGCCTCCCGTTCGTTTATCTGTTCAATGTGCTGACGGGACCGTCACCGGAGGCGGCCCCGGTGCGGCGCGCTGAAGCGGCGCGGTGACGGCGTCCCCCGGGGCAGCGCCCGGGGAGAGGGGAGGCACCCGGTCTACCCAGAGAGCCTCCTGGAGGGGTTCCGGCGGAGCTAGAGGGTGCGGCGGACGCTCTCGATGTACGCGGCGCAGGTCTGACCGAGGTTGCGGCAGTCCTGCGGTCCTCGCTGGCCGGAGCAGGTCCCCACGACCTCGTCGTTGTCCTCGCACTCCTCGCTGGCCGAGCTGACGCAGCAGGTCGCCGGGGACACGTCGACGCACCGGCTGCACGCGAAGCAGACCCGGATCGGGTAGGACCACTCGGCGGTCTCGACCTCCTGGCCACCCAGCGTCCTGCCCCGCACCACCACCGTCGCCACCACCTGGACGTCGCGGCCGAGACTCGCGGCCCGGCGGCGCAGGTTGTCCATCGTGGCGCCGTCGAGCAGGAGCACCTCGGCGCAGTTGTAGCCGGCGTCGCTGCTCGTCCCGGGGTCGATCATGCCCGTGACCGGAACCACGTAGCCCTCGGTCACGGCGTTGCCCTCGATGTCGTCGACGCGGACCTCCGCCTCGTAGAGGTGAACGCGCGACGTCTCGGTGCGGAGCACGTCCGGGTCGCCGCGCTGCACGATCTGGTTGCCCACGAGGAGCGTCGCGCTGTGGCTGCCCGCGTACGCGGCGTCGACCGTGTCCTCGGTCCAGAACGGCTCGTCAGCGCCGCAGGTCACGGTGCAGTCCCCCGTCCGCGCCATGCGCATCCGGACGAACAGGCTGCTCTCGTTATCGGCGCATGCAGATGCGAGCAGGCCGCCAGACACCGCGAGCAGCGCGAGCGCACAGAGCCTCCTCGCGAGGCCGGACGTCGCGGCCACCGACCCTTCTCCTTCATCAGCCATGGCAAACGCCTCCACGCGGAAATGAGCATCAGCGGCGACTATCGAGAACCGCTGGCGCAAGTCGCCCCTGCCGGATCGTGTTGCGCGAGCCGACCCACGACCTGGCCGAAAAGAGTAGCGGGTCGGCGCGCCGAGCGGCAAATTCGCGGTGTCCGTACGCCGCCGAAGCTGACGTAAGCTGAGTGACCGGCGTGACCGGCGTGACCGGCGTGACCGAGCGACGTTGACCGCGCCTCGCGGGGACCACGCGTGAGCTCGAGATACGCTACGATGCCGGGACCGCGGCGTGACCGGCGTGACCGGCGTGACCGGCGTGACCGAGCGACGTTGACCGCGCCTCGCGGGGACCACGCGTGAGCTCGAGATACGCTACGATGCCGGCGGCCCGATGAGCAAACCCGAGGAGAGCGATCCCGTCGCCGCGTGGAGCCGCCTCGCGATCACCGAGCGCGCCGAAGGCGTGCGCATCTCGGTCCAGGTGCGCCCCAAGTCGTCGCGCTCCGCCATCGTCGGGGTGCGGGAAGGGGCGCTCGACGTGTCGCTGACCGCGCCGCCCGTCGACGGCGCCGCCAACGCGGAGCTCGTCAAGCTGCTCTCGCGCGCGCTCGACGTGCGCCAGAGCGATGTCCAGATCGCCCTCGGCGCGAGCGGCAGGAGCAAGGTCGTCGCCGTCCGCGGGCTCAACGAGACCGAGGCGCGAGCGCGGCTCGCCGGGGCGAAGCGATGAAGGAAAACGTCGTCCGGTTCGAGAAGTGGGAAGGTCTTGGCAACGACTTCATCCTCGTCGAGGCGGTCCCGATGACCGCCGAGGCGGCGCGGCGCCTCTGCGACCGCCGGTTCGGGATCGGCGCCGACGGCGTGCTGGTCATCGATCGCGAGCGGCGCGAGCGGCCCACGATGCAGGTCTGGAACGCCGACGGGAGCCGCCCGGAGATGTGCGGCAACGGCATCCGCTGCGTCGCGGCCTACCTCGTCTCCCGAGGGACACCCCAGAAGGCGCTCACCATCGCGACCGACGCCGGCGACAAGCGGTGCGAGGTCACCCGGGCCGGGGACCGCTTCGACGTGCTCGTCGGCATGGGCCGCGCCCGCCTGGGCGAGCCGCTCGTGGTCTCCGCGCTCGGCGCAGAGCACCGGTTCGCGACCGTCGACGTCGGCAACCCGCACGCGGTGACGTTCGACCCCTACACCGAGGACGCGATCGACGAGCTCGGGCCGATCGTGGCGACCACGCCGGCCGAGGGCATCAACGTCGAGTTCTGCCGCGCTCGACCGACCGAGCAGGCCGAGGGCGCGTGCATCGACGTGACCGTCTGGGAGCGCGGCGTCGGCCGGACGCTGGCGTGCGGCACCGGCGCCTGCGCCGTGGCGGCCGCGGCGTGCGCCCAGGGCCGCGCGCCGTACGGAGCGCCGCTCCGCGTGGTGCTGCCCGGCGGCTCGCTGCGCATCACCGTCGCCCCCGGATCCCTGGAGCTGCTCATGCAAGGCCCGGCGCGCCGGGCGTTCTCGGGCGAGGTGGTGATCGCGTGACCGCCTCGGTCGAGGGGGTCTGGAGCCCGAGCCGGGCGCCGGTCCACGAGATCTCGCTCAAGGTGCTCGCCGTCATCGCCGACGAGGCGACCCACACGCTGTTCTCGCGGGTCGTCACGTCGGACGAGCTGATGCTCGCCAGCGATCTCGCGGAGGGCATCGCCCTGGCCGAGACCGCGGCGCCCGACGTCGCCTTCATCGACGTCGGGCTCGGCGACGGGGCCGGCCTCGCGATGGTCCACCACCTCAAGGCGCTCGCGCCCGAGGCGACCGTCTTCGCCCTGGCGACGCGGGCGCAGCTCGAGGCGGGCGCCCACGCGGTCGCGCTCGGCGGCGCCGGGCTCTTCCTCCTGCCGCTCGGCGGGGACGAGGTGCTGAACGCGGTCGGCTCGGTGCGGGTGCGCTTCGTGGAGCGCGCCCTCCGGGTGCAGCTGGAGCAGGAGTCCGCGCGCAGCGCGCGGGCGGCCGGGTGGATCGCCCGCGTGGCCGAGCTCGCCGACGCGCGCGACCGCAACGCGGCCGCCCAGCAGGTCGCCGAGGTGTTCGTGGAGGCGACCGGCGCGGCCGCGGCCGCCGTGTACCTGACGGTCGGGGAGCGCTCCACCGAGCTGACCCGCTCGGCGCTGACCGGCCCGCTCGATCGCGCGCCGGCCTACGGGAGCGAGGCCGACATCCTCGACTTCGCCCGGCGCGAGCAGCTCATCGTCGTGCCGCTGGCCCTCCGCAGGCTGTCCGCGGGGCACCTCCTGCTCCAGAAGGAGCCCGGCCGCAGCTCCGCGTTCCCGTCGGTCAGGCGCCCCGACAGCAGCGTCTCCACGTCCCGGCGCGCCCCGCTCCTCGACGGCCTCGTCAAGCTGCTCGCCACGCAGGCGACGACGGCGCTCGCCCTGCTCGGCGAGCGCGAGCGCTCGACCGGCGGCGCCGCGATGAAGGACCCGGCGTCGAGCGCGTACTCGTTCGCGTACTACGTCGACGTCGCCGGCCGGGAGATCGACAAGGCCAAGCGGCACGGCCGCCGGTTCACGATCGCGACCATCGTCATCGAGCCCGACGCGACCGCCGCGCCGGAGCGCCCGGACGACCTCTCCTACTGGCGCGCCACGCCGCCGCCCCCGGCCAACGGGCTCAACGCCGGTCAGGTCGCCGAGCACCTGCTCCGCGCCGTGCGCGACACCGACATCCTGGCCCGCGTCGACGAGAACGAGTTCCACCTGCTCATGCCCGAGACCGCCGGGCTGGAGGCCCACGCCTGCCATCGCCGGATGCTCTCGCGCGTCGCCGGGAGCGAGAAGCGGGCCGGGTACCTGCCGAAGGGGCTGCTCGTCGGGCTCGCCACCTTCCCGCACGACGGCCAGGGGCTCGCGCAGCTGCTCCGCATCGCCCGGCGGCGCGCCGAGGCCACAAAGTCCTCGATCCTGCACCGCGTTCCGCAGGATCGGCGGAGCATCGGCGAGATCTTCAGCCTGCTCGTGCGCGAGGCTCCGAGCGCCGAGGGCCCCTCCGCGATCTCGGCGCCCCGGGCGCTCGACCTGTCGGTGACCGATACGGTCCTGCTCGCCACCTCGGTGATCCGGAACGCGCTCCGCGGGGGCGCCGTGCTCATCCTTGTCGCCCACCACGACGGGCTCAGCCTGGGCGCGCAGGTCAAGGCGCTGCTCGCGTCGCCGCGCGACGACGTGGTGGTGCACGCCCTCGACCTCCGATCGGCGCCGGGGTGCGACGACATCGAGGCGCTCTGCGTCCTCGCGGAGCACGGCGCGTACGCCCTCGTCGGGCGGAATCAGGGAGGCTTCGTGAAGGGTATCCACGCCGCCGATCCGCTGCTCGCGGACTTCCTCGCCGAGCGGCTCGGCCGCGCGGCCGGGCTGCGGGTCTTCGGCTGACTCGGAGGGCGCCGTCCAGTGTCTCGAAGGGTGCTGTTGGTCGATTCGGACGTGGACGCGCTCGGCGCGCTCGCGTCGGCGCTCAGGGCGCGTGGTCTCACCGTGACCAACGCGAACGGCGCGTTCGAGGCCGTGGAGCAGGCGTTCAAGCGCCGCCCCGACGTCGTGCTGGCCGCGCGGGCGCTCGACGAGGACAGCGCGCTCGCGGACGCGTTCGCCGCCGTCCCCGACCTCGCCGAGACCCCCATCCTGTTCGTCGTCGACGGCGCCGAGGGCGAGCTCGGCCCCGACGACGTCCTGCGCGGCGACGTCGATCACATCGTCTCGCGCATCACCGAGGCGTCCCCGCGGGGCTCCAAGCCGACGGCGCTGCAGGAGATCCGCGGCGATCTCCAGCAGGTCCCGCTCGTCGACCTGCTCCAGCTGCTCGCGATGAACCGCCGGAGCGGCGTCCTCGGGATCACCACGCCGGCCGGCGCCGGCGAGCTCCGGCTCTCGGCGGGGGAGGTGATCGACGCCGTCTACCGCCGCCTCGAGGGGGAGAAGGCGCTCTACCGGCTGCTCGGCGAGCGCGACGGGCAGTTCGCGTTCTCCCCCGGCGAGCCGACGAGCGCGCGCCGGCTCATCGCGCCGACGTCGCGGCTCCTGATGGAGGCGCTCCGCCAGGTCGACGAGGTCCAGCGCCGCCGCGTCGAGCTCGCCCCGGCCGGCGAGGCCTTCCTGGTGACCGAGCCGTCGAGCGACGATCTCGACCTGACCCCGCTCCCGAGCCACGAGCTCTTCAGCGCCGTCGCGATCTCCGGCGGCGCCGTCGCGGCGGACGACGCGAGCGCCGCGACCTCCGTGCCCGACATCACGGCGCCGGCGCCCTTGGCGATGCCGGCCGGCGCGGCGCGGGGCGGCCGCGGCTCGATGCCGCCGCCGCCGACGCTCCGGGCGGCCGAGTCGACGGCGCCCAAGCCCGAGGCGACGCGCTCCCCGACGGCGCCGCCGCCGTCGCTCGGGGAGCCGACGGAGCGTGCGCTCGTGGCCGAGAAGCTCACGGCGCTGCTCCAGATGCCGCACAACCTCGACGAGCTGCTCGACGAGATCGGCGCGCCGGATCTCCTGATCCTGGAGGTCCTGATGGAGCTCACGGAGGCCGGGAAGATCCGCCGCATCTCGCTCGCCGACCTCACCACGCCGTTCGCGCCGCCGGAGCACTTCCCGGTGCTCCGATCGCTGGTGACGCGCCTCTCCCGGCCGGGCTTCGCGCCGCCGCCGCACCTCGTCATCGCCGCGAGCGCGCGCCGCATGACGATGCTCTCCCACGCGGTCCGCCGCATCGCGGACGCGAACGTCCCGGCCGAGCCGCCGCCGCACGCGCCGCTCCCGAGGCCGCTCGGCGTGATCCGGCTCGGCGACGGGGTCGAGCTCGCCCTGATCGGCCTCCCCACCGAGGAGAGCTTCGCGCCCACCTGGGCGCTCGCCCTGCACGGCGCGGCCGCGGTCGTCCGGCTCGGCGACGCCAGGGAGGACGCGCTGGCAGCGCACTGCGAGGCGCTCGAGCTCCTCTTGCTCGACGCAGAGGCCATGATGGGCCCGCTCGATTTGGCCTCTCCCGGACAGATCACGCTGCTCGTCCGCGCCGCGCTCGAGGCCGCCGCGGGGGTGTGAGCGGCCGACACGAAGGTTGATTCGAACGGATCTTCCGAGGTTTCTCGCCTCGAAAACAGCCGCCGTATCCGCGCGCTTGCAGCGTTGCAAGGGCGGGTTTCTGCTATCGTCGTCCGACGCCCTCGCTTTCAGCAGTTCGGCGAGGAGAGGAGCGCGATCGTGCTTATCGGAGTCCCCAGGGAGATCAAGACACGTGAGTACCGCGTCGGCATGACGCCCGCGGGAGTCCGGGCCATGGTCGGCCACGGGCACAGGGTCCTCGTGGAGTCCGGCGCGGGCGAGGGCAGCGGGCTGTCCGACGAGGCCTACGCGCGCGCGGGCGCCGTCATCGCGCGATCGGCCGCGGAGGCGTGGAGCGCCGATATGGTCGTGAAGGTGAAGGAGCCGCTCCCCTCGGAGTACGGCCATTTCCGCCCGGGCCTCGTCCTCTATACCTACCTGCACCTGGCCGCCGAGCCCGATCTCACGAAGGAGCTCGCCCGGCGCGGCGTGACCGGCGTCGCGTACGAGACGATCCAGCTCGAGGACGGCTCGCTGCCGCTGCTCCGGCCGATGAGCGAGGTGGCCGGCAGGATGGCGGTCCAGGTCGGCGCCTCGTGCCTCGAGAAGGAGCGGGGCGGCAAGGGCGTGCTCCTCGGCGGCGTGCCGGGCACGCGGCGCGGGCGCGTGGCGATCCTCGGCGGCGGCGTGGTCGGGCGGAACGCGGCGACCATCGCGGTCGGGATGGGGGCGCAGGTCACCGTGCTCGACGTGCGCGCCGAGACGATGAGCTACCTCGAGGACGTCTTCGGGGGCGCGATCGAGACGCTCTACTCGAACGCGGAGAACATCGAGACGATGTGCGAGCGCGCCGATCTCGTGATCGGCGCGGTGCTCGTGCCCGGCGCCAAGGCGCCCCTGCTCGTGACCGAGGACCACATCCGCCGCATGGAGAAGGGGACCGTCGTGGTCGACGTCGCCGTGGATCAGGGCGGCTGCATCGCGACCTGCCGCCCGACGACCCACGACCACCCGACCTACGAGGTGCACGGGGTCGTCCACTACTGCGTCGCCAACATGCCGGGCGCGGTGTCGCACACGAGCACCTGGGCGCTCACGAACACGACGATCGGCTACGCCGTGGCGATCGCCAACCAGGGCATCGCGGCCGCCGCCAAGGCCGACCGGGCCGTGGCGCTCGGCATCAACACCCACGGCGGACACGTGACCTACGGCCCCGTCGCCGCAGCCCACCGGTTGGAGTACGTGCCGGTCGAACGCGCGCTCGGTTGATCCCGGAGCGCGACCCCGTGGCAGCCGGCAAGAAGAAGAAGATCGCGATCATCGGCGGCGACGGCATCGGTCCGTCCGTCACCGCCGAGGCCAGGCTCCTGCTCGAGCTCTACCAGGCGCGCGCAGGGCTGCCGATCGACCTGTGGGACCTCGACCTCGGCGCCGACCGGTACTTGCGCGACGGGACGACCTTCCCGAACCAGATCCAGGTGGCGATCCAGCGCGAGTGCTCGGCGGTGCTCCTCGGCGCGCTCGGCGATCCGCGCGTGCCGAACCTCGAGCACGCGCGCGACATCCTCTTCGGGATGCGCTTCGGTTACGACCTCTACGCCAACGTGAGGCCCGTCCGGGCCCTGTCGGATCGGCTCGTCCCGCTCAAAGGCCGCGCGGCGAAGGACATCGACTTCGTCGTGTTCCGCGAGAACACCGAGGGCATCTACGTCGGGATGGGCGGCCAGTTCAAGCGCGGCACCCCGGACGAGGTCGCCATCAACGAGGACGTGAACACGAGGAAAGGGGTCGAGCGGATCATCCGCGCGGCCTTCGACTACGCGCGCGCGACCGGCCGGACGCGGGTCACGATGGCGGACAAGTCGAACGCGATGCGACACGCGCACGAGCTGTGGTTGCGGGTCTTCCACGAGGTGCGCGCGCAGTACCCGGAGATCCAGTCGAACCACGTCTACGTGGACGCCCTGTGCCTGTACCTCATCCAGGATCCGTCGCAGTTCCAGGTCATCGTGACGAACAACCTGTTCGGCGACATCGTGACCGACCTCGGCGCGGCGCTGCAGGGCGGGCTCGGCATGGCCGCGAGCGCGAACGTGCACGCGTCCGATCCGGCGCGGGTCGCGCTGTTCGAGCCGGTCCACGGGTCGGCGCCGCCGCTCGCCGGCAAGGACGTGGCGAACCCGTTCGCGGCGATGCTCACCGCCGGGCTGCTGCTCGCCCACCTCGGGTGGCCCGAGGAAGAGCGCCGCATCGAGCGCTGGGTCTCCCAGGCGCTCGACCAGGGGATGTGCACGGCCGACGTCGGCGGCACCCTCGGGACGCGGGCCGCAGGCGCCTGGGTCCGGGAGCAGATCGCCGCGGAGCTGGGCTCGCCGTGAGGTGACCCGGAGGGCCTGGCGCGGCCGACGCGCGGGCACGATCGCCGAGGAGCTCGGGTGACCCGAGGGGGCCTGGCGCGGCGGCCGCGCGGGCACGATCGCCGAGAAGTTCGGGTGTCCGATCCTCCTGTGATACGGGACCGCCAATGGGCGTAGGATCGAGGGCGGTGGAGCACGCGGGGCCGCGGAGCAATGCAGCGGGCGAGGCTCGGCACGAGCGGCTGGGCGGGGCGCGGGCCGAGTTCGTGGCGAACCTGGGTCGCCGTGTGGCGGAGCTCCGCGCGGTGGTCCGGCGGATCGAGGCGGACGACGATGCGCCGCGGCTCATCGAGGACCTGAAGCGGCGCCTGCACTCGCTCGGCGCCGGGGCGCGGCTCCTGCGCTTCGCGCGCGTCGCCGAGCGCCTCGCCGAGGGGGAGTCGGCGCTCGTCGCCTCCGCCGGCGGCCGGCTCAGCGGCGAGACCGCCGCGGTCCTGGGGAAGGTGCTCGAAGAGCTGCCCGCCCTCGCGTGGGGTCAGGCGGCGATGGGCGAGACGGCGGCGGCGCCGCGCGAGCAAGCGATGGCGTCGCGCGAGCAGGTGATCGCGTCGCGCGAGCCGGCGGCGGCGCAAAACACGCGCGCGGGCGCGGCGGGCCCGGCGGGCGCGCGCAGCGCCGGCGCCGGGCAGGAGGAGGCCGCGGGCGCGGGCGGCGCGAAGGGCCAGGGCTCGACCTGGATCGCGGGCGTGAGCAACGGCCGCGCGCTCGCCCCCGCGCCGCTCACGCTCGACGACGAGGAGGACGCGAGCGCGCGCCCGTCCTCGCCGCGCAGCGCGGAGCAGGCGCGCGCCGTCGAGGCCCAGGAGGCCGCGCCGCTCGAGGCGCCGATCACCGTCCTCGTCGTGGGCGGGGCGCCGCTCGCCGAGGCGCTCGATCCGGAGGGCGCCGGCGCCGGGCCGTCGTTCGAGGTGGAGCGCACCGACGAGATCGACACGGCGATCGATCTCGCGCGCGCGTTCGCGCCGGACGTGGTCCTGCTCGACGCGGATCTGCCGGGCGCGCGCGGGCTCGCGGAGGCGCTCGCCGCCGATCCGCTGACCGACCTGGTCCCGGTCGTCGCCGTCGGGCGCTTCGCGCGGCCCGAGGACGCGGCCCCGTACGTGGCGCTCGGCGCCGCGCGCGCGCTCGCGAAGCCGGCGTCGCCCGACGCGCTCCGGCGCGCCGCCGCGGAGGCAGCGGCGAGCTGCGTGCGCCTCCGCCAGCCCGCGCGCGCGCCGCTCGGGGCCGTCAGCCTCGACGACCTCGGGGCGCGCCTCGCCGAGGAGCTGCGCCGCGGGCTCTGCGACGCCGCCGAGCCGAGGAGCCGCGGGGCGCACGTGGACCTCGGCGACGGCGCCGAGGTGCTCGCGGCGCTCTGGGGCGCGGTGGCGCGCATCCGCGATCTCGTGACGATCCGCTCGCACGGCGGCGTGCGGTTCACGCCGAACGGGCCCGAGGGCGCGCTGCCGCTCGCGCCGTGGATGACCGCGCCGGGCGCGCCCGAGGGCGAGCGCTCGCGGCTGCACAGCGAGATCCGCGCGAGGGGGCCGGCGCGCGGGGCCGCGAGCGCCGCGGCGCCGATCGACGCGGCGCTCGACGCGATGGACATCGTGGTCGCGGACGACGATCCGGCGGTGACGTGGTTCCTCGCCGGCGTGCTCCGGGCCGCGGGCGCGAAGGTGCACGAGGCGCACGACGGCGCGCGGGCGCTCGACCTCGCGTACCAGACGACGCCGGACCTCGTCGTGAGCGACGTGCTCATGCCGCGCCTCGACGGCTTCGCCCTGTGCCGCGCGCTCAAGCGCGACGTGGCGCTGCGCGACGTGCCGGTGATCCTGCTGTCCTGGAAGGAGGACCTGCTCCAGCGGCTCCGCGAGCTCGGCGCGCAGGCCGACGGCTACCTGCGCAAGGAGGCGAGCGCCGCGGCCTTCGTGCAGCGGGTGAACGAGGTCCTGCGGGGCAGGCGGCGCGTGGCCGAGCGCATCGCGACCGGCGGCGAGGTCCGCGGGCGGCTCGACGGCATGACGACGCGGACGCTGCTGTCGCTCGCGTGCGCGCGCCGGCCCGACGCGCTCGTGTCGGTGCGCGACGCCGCGTTCCTCTACGAGGTGCTGATCAAGGACGGCCGCCCCGCGGCCGCGACCCGGACGGCGCAGGACGGGACGTTCCACCGCGGCCCCTCGGTGCTCGCGGCGCTGCTCGGCGTCGGCTCGGGCCGCTTCGCGGTGGCCCCCGCGCCGGAGGACGAGCTCCGTGCGCCGCCGCGCCCCGGGTTCGAGGGGACCCTCGCGGAGCAGCTCGTGCCCGCGATCGCCGCGGCCCGGGCGGCGCAGCGGCTGCTCCACGGGCCGCCCCTGATGCAGGTCGAGCGCGTCATCCTCGATCTGGAGGGGATGGGCGCCACCACCGACGCGACGCCCGAGCCGGCGCGGGCGCTCCTCAGGGCGCTCGCCCGGGGGAGCTCGCCGCGGTCGATCATCACGTCGGGGGAGTTCGCCGCGAGCCTCGTCGAGGATGTGCTGAACGACGTCGCGGCGCGCGGCTGGGTGCGGCGCGTGATCGGCCGCGAGGCCGAGGATCTGCTCGCCCCCGCCGTGGTCCGCGAGGAGGAGACGCTCCGCGGCGTGCGGCGCGCGTCGGAGCGGGCTGCGCCGGCCGTGACGCTGCCGCCGGAGCTCGGCGAGGGCGGCGCCGCGTCGTCGCGCGCGCCGGTCGAGCTCGGCGACGACCAGCTCACGGTGGTGCCCGGCTCGGTGGCGCCGGTCTCCGCGGCGCCGGCGTCCGGCGCGGCGGCGTCGATCCCGGTGGTGTCGGTGGTGTCGGCGCCCGGGTCGGCAGCGTCGATTCCGGTGGTGTCGGCAGCGCCGGCGTCCTGGTCGGCGGCGTCGATCCCGGTGGTGTCGGCGGCGCCGGCGTCCGGCTCGGCGGCGTCGATCCCGACGGTGTCGGTCGACGGCGAGGACGAGATCGCGGCCCCGAGCGCGCGCAGGGCGCTCGCGAGCGCCAGGATCCCGAGCGATCTCGCCGAGCTCCAGGGCGATGTGGCGAGCGCGCGCGCGACGTGGACCACGCCGGCCGAGGCCGCGGCGCTGGCGGCGGGCGTGACGCCGGCCGTGCCGGGCGTGGCGCCGGCGCCGGCGCCGCGCAGGCCGGAGGCGACGCTGCCCGCGCTCGAGGTCCCGAAGCCCGAGCGGCTCCTGACGCTCGGCTCGCTCCCGCCGCCCCCGGTCGTCGAGGCGCCGGCCCCGCCGCCCGCGGCGCTCCGGGCGCCCGCGCCCCTGGCGGCGCGGGGCGCGGCGTCCGCCCCGTCGCCCACCGTGGACGAGTCGCCCACGCCGCGCCGGGTGCGCCGGCCGTCCGCGTACGTGCCCACGCCGCCGCCGCCGGCCCGCGACAACCGCATGACCATGTGGGTCCTCTTCGCGGTGGCGGCCTTCGTCTTCGCGGTGGCCGCGCGGCTGTCGCGCGATCACGAGCTGCAGGGCGCCCCGCCGCCCGCCGAGCCGCCGAGCCCGCCCGCGGCGGAGCCGCCGGCCGCCGCGGCGCCGGGCGCCGCCGCCACGCCGAGCTGGACCCGTCTCCTGTGCGGGTGAACGCCGAGCTGGACCCGTCTCCTGTGCGGGTGAACGCCGAGCTGGACCCGTCTCCTGTGCGGGTGCGCTTCGCGCTCGTCAAGGCCGGCCGTCGCGGCCGCCGGGCCGGTCGGCGAGACGACCACGAACCCCGTGCTGCCCGAGGATCTGCCGCTCGCCACCGGGCACAAGGTCCCCGAGGGGCACGGCATGCTGGAGGTGATCGCCGGGTCGGGCGACACGCTCTTCGTGGACGGGCGCAAGGTGGGCACCGGCAGCGTCAAGCTGCCGCTCGCGCCGAAGGACGGCGCCTACGAGATCCGGGCGAAGCTCCGGGACGAGGAGCGGGTGCGCTTCGCGCTCGTCAAGGCCGGCCGCCTCACCCGGCTCCGCATCGCGCCGCCCTGGCGCCGCTGAGCGGCGTTCACCCGCTTCGGATACGGGCCCATCTCGACGTTTTCGGTGCTCAGCGCCCTTCCGTGCGCTTCCGCGCCGAAAACGCCGAGCTGGACCCGTCTCCTGTGCGGGTGAACGCCGCTCTGTAACGCATGTGCCAGAGACGGGCGAAAACCGCTCCAGCACCGATCGCGCTACTCCTATGCCGGCGGGTTCTCGACGGCGGGGGCGGTCTTGGCCTTCTTCGACCCCTGCGAGCTCTTCTTGAAGAACCGGCCCGGCCAGTCCTTCGGGAGCCGCCGCTCTTCGGCGCGCTGGATCAGCAGGCCGTAGCGTGTCCGCCGCGCGGCGTTGATGTCGTCCACGAACCGGACGATCTCGCGCACGCGCTGATCGGCGGTGGCCGCGGCGGCGCGCAGCCGCTCCTCGACCGCGACGTCGCCCCGGGCGATGTCCTCCTCGAGCCGCGCGCCGAGCGCCTGGAGAGCGGCCTCGCGCTCGGACTTCAGCGAGGCCGGCCACGCGCGCACCACCTCGAGCTGGCTCTCCAGCCCGAGCCGCACGATCTCGTGGCGCGCCTTCTTGAAGTAGCGCCTGCGCTGCGGCGCGTCCCGGTCGCGAAAGGCCCGGAGCAGCTCGTTATCGAGCTCGTCGACGGTGTCGTCGAGCAGGTCGTCCTCGGTGTCGACGCCCGCCTGCGCGACGATCTCGGCGCGCCACGCGCTCCGTTGCCCGGCGTTCACCTGGGCCCAGCGCTCCACGAGCGCGCCGGCCTCGGGCGCGAGATCGCTCGCGTCCTTGTCCGTGAGCAGCCGCGCCTCCTCGTAGACCAGCACGCTCCAGATATGGTCGAGGGAGTCGTCGTGATGAATGGTGTTGATGGCCATGGGTTCCCCTCTCGTTCTGCCTTCGATCGCGGCCGGCGGAGCGCCAAGCGAGCGTCGAGGATCGCAGAGGCTAAGAAGAGCGATCGAGCTCGTCAACCGAGCGAGGCGGCGCCAGGGGCGATGTCGGCGGCCGAGCAAGCTTCTGACGCGGCGCCAGGGGCGATGTCGGCGGCCGAGCAAGCTTCTGACGCGGCGCCAGGGGCGATGTCGGCGGCCGAGCAAGCTTCTGACGCGGCGCCAGGGGCGATGTCGGCGGCCGAGCAAGCTTCTGACGCGGCGCCAGGGGCGATGTCGGCGGCCGAGCAAGCTTCTGACGCGGCGTCAGAGGCGATGTCGGTCGCCGCGCAGGCCTCCGATGCGGCGTCGACGGCGATGTCGGCGGCTGCGCGGCCTCCTGCAGGAGCTGCCGGACGCTGCTGGGCACGCGCGACGGTGAGCGAGGCGGCAGGAGGCGATGCAGGCAGGGACGATCTGCCCTCGGGACCCGGCGATGTCCGCTGAGGCGGTGCTCGTTCTCCGTGCGGTACGGGCGCGCCGAACGATCAGACCGACTCCAGCATCCCCGCGTAGCGCTCGATTTTGTCGCGCAGGTAGTCCTCGATGCCCACCAGGTTGTTCCGCAGGAAGGCCGTGAACTCCACGCTGTGCCCGGCGCGGCGGATCGCGTCGGCGATGTCCTTGGGATCGTCCGAGTCCGCGCTCGTCAGCGCGCAGACCGCGTACTGGCCGTGCTTCGGCGGCCCAGGGTCTTCCACGATCATGTCCGGCTTGAGGGACGCGTACACGGCGAAGCCTCGACTGAAGAGCCTGGCCGCGCCCGCACGGTGGCGGAGGGCCGGTTCATACAATGTGCTGCGGCGCTGCCCGAGCGTCATGAAATCCTTGAAGAGCTTCTCCACCTCCACCGCGGCGAACGGGGGATTGTCGAGCCTGGTGTCGAGCGCGGCGCACTCCGATCGCCACGCATCGCGGGTCGATTTCAGGGTTCCGATCGACGGCCGCCGCAGGATGAGCAGCAGGAGCTCATCGCCGAGGTCGCCGGCTGCTGGCGGCTGCAGCAGCGCGTAGGTTCCGACCATATCCAGGCTCACCCAGCGCAGCATGAACTCGGACTCCAGCATCCGGGCGCGGCGCAGGAGCTCCCGACTCGGCTTGCGCACGATCTTCGAGGCCCATGGCCCGCGCATCTCCCATACGCCGAGGTGCCGTGGGCTCGCCCCGTGTCCCGGCTCGGCATCGATCTCGCGATCGTTCAGGAATGTCTGCACCTCGGCGAACTCCGAGCCCAGGGTGACAAGCGTCAAGACGTTGGGGTTGCCGGGGCGACCCATGCGCCGCGACGCGGCATCGAGCGACTGGCTGACCGCATGGAACGAGCTGGTGAAACCGCTCCCTTCCATGAGCACGCGCCGCACCTCCTTCCGCTGCTCTGTCTGTGCCGCGTCGAGGCAGTACCAGTAGCTCACCTTGTTCAGCCGGTTCGTGTTGATCCGGACGATCCTCTCCAGCGTCGGCGCTTCCGGTACCGGCAGCGTCAGCACGGTAGAGAGGCCCTGGTACCAGCGCTCGAGGTGCCCGTGCAGCTTCTCGATCCACGCTTGGTCGTTCGAGAGCATCACGAAAATCGAGCGCTGGAACTCGTGCCGGCAGGCGTCGTTGAGCCGCTCGGCGAGGTAGGCGAGGATGGCGTCGGGACCAGCCTGGCGAGCCTCGTAGAAGTCCCTGGGCGACATCTCGGTCCACGGGCGCATCATGCTGTCCTTGTGCATGTCGTCGCAGACGATCAGCCGTACCCGGGACTTGTCCGATGTGGCGAAGCCCCGCAGCTCTTCGAGCCAATTCTGCGATTTGTGCTCGTCGACCAGCCTGAGCACGGTATCCCTCGTCACATCCTCGATGGCACGCTCGTCCGGCTGGTCCGTGGCCACGAGCGCGTGCCAGAGGTTGTTGCGGAGGTCCGGCGCGAAGGCGCCGCCGCGCGTACGCTCGTGGTCCTGCGCCAGACGCGCGCTGAACATCGACTTGCCCGAGCCCTGCGGCCCGTGAACGAGCAGCACGGCGGCGCTGCGACGCGCATAGACCTGACGGAACGCCTTCTGAAACTGTCCGGCAAGCCGCTGCCAGTGCGCGATGTCGACCTGGTAGTTCTTGTACTGGTCCAGGTACTCGGCGCGCGGAGGGAACTCGAGCTCGTCGTACAGGTCTGCCATGGCCGAGCTCTTCGTAACACGGGGTGCGCGGCAGGACAGCGCTTCCGGGACCAGCTCGAGTTCGGCCGGCCGGACCCGGTTCAGCCGTGCCCCGACCGACCCACTCTGTCCCCGGCCGGGGACATCGTCCCCTACGCCCTTCCGGCCTACCGGCACGCCAATCCGGGCGGACGGACGTGAAGCACCCGCTCGCGCTCCGGATCGCTTGCGCTCCGGACTGCGGACGAAGGATGAATGACGCGCGCCGTCGAGCTCGCCTCCGCCACCGGGGCGGGGCCGCGACGTGGATCCCCGGCGTGATCCGACGGCGCGCCGGCCGTGGGCCACCCGACGCCCGTGAAGGCGTCGCACGATCCCCGCTCGTGGTAGAGCACGCCCCGTGCGCGCCCGCGTGATCCGACCCTACCACCCCTCTGCCGCGCTCACGCTCCTCGCCGCCGCGGCCGCGCTCCTCTCCGGCTGCACCGGGTGCGAGTCGACCCGCGAGCTCCCGGCCGGCGCCACGGCGCCTGCGTCCGCGAGCCCCGCAGCCACCCCGCTGCCCCCGGCCCGCGACCTCGTGCACCTCGTGGACGAGCTGCGCAACTGCGACATCGAGCACCGGGGGCTCCTGTTCGACACCGGCGCCAACGCCCTCCTCGGCCGCTTCGCCTGGCAGGGGACCGTGCCCACCGGCATCGACGCGGTCGAGCACGCCGGATCCACCTGGGCGCGCATCTCGGAGCGGCAGATCAAGCTCACGTTCCTCCTGCCGTCCGCGAGCCCCATCTTCGTGTCCGCCCGCGCGGTCGGCCTCGCTTCCCGGTACGCCACGATCTCGCTGGATGACCAGCTCCTCGGGACCCTCCGCTTCCAGCGCGACCAGATCCGCATCGCCTCGACCCCGACCACCACGCTCCCGGCCGACCCCGGCCTGCACACCCTCACGATCCGGTTCTCCGGCCGGCTCCGCGACGGGGAGTCGTTCGCCGACATCGACTGGGTCCGCGTCGGCATCCCCGACGAGGACCCGGCCACCTACGGCCCTCCGACCCTGCGCGACGTCGTCGCGCCCGCAGCGGCCCTGTCGGGCGTCCCGCACCGGTCCATCGCGCTGCGCGCCCCGGGCGCCGTCCGCTGCACCTTCCGCCCGTCCAAGGTGACCCGCCTCCGCACGGCCGTCGGCGTGCTGGGCGCCGGCGAGGGCGACGCCGAGATCCGCGTCCTGCGCGATGGCCAGGAGCCCCTCGCGCTCCACCGCGTCCACGTCGAGGGCGGCGACAAGGCGACCTGGACCGACGTCGAGCTGCCGCTCGCGCCCTTCGAGGGCTCCCTCATCACCCTCGAGCTCCGCGCCACCGCCGCGGCCCGCGGCGGCCGGATCCTCTTCGGCGACCCCGTCCTCGCCGGATCGCCGGAGCCCCCGCCGCCCGTGCGCGCGGCGCGCGCCGTCGTGATCGTCGCCCTGAACGGGGTCGAGCGGCCCGACCTGCCCCCCTGGAGCGGCCGCCCGGAGCCGCACCTCGCGACGCTGTCCGAGCTCGCCACGTCCGCGACGACGTTCGATCACCACCGGGGCCCGAGCACGGTCGTGTCCGCCGTGATCGCGTCGTTGCTCACCGGGCTGCCGCCGCCGGCCCATACCGTCACCGACACCGGCGCCCGCCTCCCCGCCCGCATGACCACCATCGGCGCCATCGCGAGCGACAGCAGCATCCGGACCGGGTTCTTCACCGGCGTCCCCACCACCTTCCGGGCGTTCGGCTTCGGACCCGGCTGGTCCCGCGTCCTCGAGCACCCCCCGACCAGCGGCGAGCCGGCCACCACGCCGATCGACGCCGCCGCCGCCTGGATCAGCGAGACCGTTCGCCAGGACGCCGGCAACCGCCTGCTCGCGTTCGTCCACGCGCGCGGCGGCCACCCGCCCTGGGAGGTCGGCCCGAAGGAGCTGAACGCCCTCAAGCCGGCCGACTACGCCGGCCCGATCGAGCCGCGCCGCGCCGCCCAGGTCCTGGCCAGGCTGCGCAACCGGCGCCGCGACGTCCTCAGCCCCGACGATCGGGACCGGATCCGCGACCTCTTCTCCATCGCGCTCGCCGGCCAGGACCGCGCGCTCGGCAACCTCATCGGGACCCTCAAGGCCGCCGGCCTGTGGGACGAGACCCTCTTCATCGTCACCGGCGACCTGGCCAGCGGTCGCTCCGACGGCACGCTCTACGCCGAGAGCCTCGACCTCCAGGAGCCGGTCCTGACGCTCCCGCTTTATGTCCACTTTCCCGGCGATCTCTACGCCGGCCAGCGCATCTCTGCCCCGACCGAGATCATCGACATCACGCGCACCGCCGTCGCCGCCCTCGGCCTCTCGTTCTCCCGCGAACCGCTCGGGAAGGATCTGGCGGCCGTCGCCTCGGGCCTCCAAGGCGTCGAGCGCGACCCCCAGATCGCCGCCCTCGGCGCTCGGTACTCCACGCGCTGGGGCAACCTGGTGCTTTCGGGGCGGCTCGGCGTCCCCCCCTTCCTCTGCGACCTCAACGTGGACCCGACCTGCGCGTTCAACCGCCGCGAGGTGATGCCGCTCGCCACCCTGTCGCTCTTCCGGCGCACCGTGACGTTCGACCTGTCCGTACGCGCGCCCGCGGCGCAACGGGAGCCGGCCACGATCGACGCGGAGACGGCGGCCGTGCTCAACGTCTGGGGCGCGCAGTGACGCCCGCGCGACGCCGCGCCGGCGCGGCGTCGCGCTGACGATGGCCCGCTGACGGCGCCCGGCGGCGCGCGCCGCCGCGGGGCGCGGGCGAGGGCGTCCGCGACATCGCGCAGGCCGCGCACGCTCGCGCTCCGCGACGCCATCTGCCCCGCAGCGAGGCAGCATGCCCCGCTCCGCGCTCGCGCGCGGCGTCGATCGATCGATCGATCGATCGAGCGATCGACCCATCGGCGACCCATCGGCGACCCATCGGCCGACGTACGCCCGCGCCCGCGCGTGCGCGTCAGCGCCCGCCGCGCGCGATGGCGTGCGCGTGATGCGCTCGCTCCGCGCGCGCCGGGCGCCTGGCATGCTTCGCGCAAACGCCGCAGACCGCACAGGCAAAGCGCCTCGATGGCGCTTCATCTTTCCGTGAGAGGAGTCCCCGCATGAAGGCGACCGACCTATTGAAGGAGCAGCACCGGGAAGTCGACGAGCTCTTCGACCGCATCGCGCAGGCCGACACCAACGAGATCGGCGCGCTCCGGGACGAGCTCGTGGCGAGCCTCGTGGGCCACGCGGCCATCGAGGAGGAGCTCTTCTACCCCGCGACCCGGGAGGCGCTCGGCGCCTCCCCCCTGATCCTGACCTCGTACGAGGAGCACTCCCTGGTCGAGATCATGTTGCAGAAATTGCTCAGCACCGAGCCGGGTGACGAAACCTTTCACGCCAGGCTGGGTGTGCTCAAGGAGCTCGTGCGACACCACGTCGAGGAGGAGGAGCAGGAGCTCCTGCCCCAGGCCGAGCGCGCCATGGGCGCCGACCGCCTCGAGGAGCTCGGGGCCCGCCTGGAGGCGCGCTTCGACCAGGTGCGCGAGGGCAACGTCGAGGCGCTCCTGAGCCAGATCGTCGCGAAGAGCATGGCCGCCGCCGGCGTCCGCCGCACGCGGGCGGCAAAGCCTGCGGCGCGCAAGGCGGCGACCAAGCGTCCGCCCGCGAAGCGCGCGTCGACGCAGCGCGCCGAGCCGGCGCGGGGCGCCCAGAAGGGTCGTCGCGGCGCCGCGGCCACGACCGGACGGAAGAAGGCGGCAGACGCGGCGCCGGCGAAGACCGGGCGGGCCGCGCCCGCGCGCAAGACGGGCCGGGCGACGACGAGCCGGGCGACGGCGAGCCGGCCGGCGAAGACGAGCCGCACGGGCCGCAAGGGCGGTCGCACGAGCAGCGCCTCCGCGCGCTGAATCGCGGTACATCGGGGGGGCGCCGCGGAATGCGGCGGACGCCGGGGAACGCCGGCGGACGCCGGGGAACGCCGGCGGACGCCGGGGAACGCCGGCGGACGCCGGGGAACGCCGGCGGACGCCGGGGAACGCCGGCGGACGCCGGGGAACGCCGGCGGACGCCGGGGAACGCCGGCGGACGCCGGGGAACGCCGGCGGACGCCGGGGAACGCCGGCGGACGCCGGGGAACGCCGGCGGACGCCGGGGAACGCCGGCGGACGCCGGGGAACGCCGGCGGACGCCGGGGAACGCCGGCGAACGTCAGCGGCGCGGGGTCCGTCCGGAGGGGACGGAGGGCCCCGCGCCTGCATCGAGGTCGAAGAGCGGGAGCGTGCCGCCGGCCTTCGGGGCGGCGGCCTTCGCCGGGCTGGCCTTCGGAGCGGCGGCCTTCGGGGCAGCGGCCTCCGCCGCGATCTCCTCCAGCAGGGAAGGGTCGTCGTGGCCGACCGCGTTGACCCGCGTCGAGACGGCGCGCGCCGCGAGGGAGCCGCGCGGCGCCGGCCGGAGCAGCGCCTCGACCCGGTCCGCGTCCGATTCCTCGCCGGCGCCCAGCCAGAGATCCACGTCCTCGGGCGCAAGGAGGACCGGCATGCGGTCGTGGACCTGCGCCACGTCGGCGCTCGCCTCGGTGGTCAGGATCGTGAAGCGGACGTCGATGTCGCCCGCGTCGGGGTCCTTCGCCGGCTGGTACAGCCCGGCCATGCGGAGCATCCCGCCCCCGGCAGGGTGGAACCACGTCGGCCGCCGCGCGCCCTTCGGCCCGCTCCACTCGTAGAAGCCGTCCGCGGGCACCACGCAGCGGCGCGCCGCGAACGCGCCGCGGAACGTCGGCTTCGTCCGCGCGCTCTCGGCCCGCGCGTTGGCGAGGAGCGAAGGCGCCGCGCCGCCCCCGGCGAAGCGGCCGGTGAACCCCCAGGTCGCCGCCACGAGCTCCCGCTGGCCGCCCTGCGCGCGCAGCACGGGGTGGACAGTCGACGGGGCGATGTTGTACCGGGGCCGGTAGAGCGCGGCCGCCTTCGGGTCGACGGCGATCGCCCGGGCGGGGCCGCCGTCCGCGGCGCCTGCGCCGAGGTACGCCTCCAGCATGGCGACGAGGGATGCGAAGTCCGGAACTGCCAGGGTAAAGCGCGCGCACATAACACTAGATTAGCGCCATCGGCGCGCCTACAAGGGCGCTCCGGACGTTGGAGGAGGCCGCATGGTCGACAGCTTTGGCACGAAGAGCACGCTGACGGTTCAAGCCGATACGTACACCTACTACAAGCTCACCGCGCTGGCGCAAGGCGGCGCTTCGCTCGATAAGCTCCCCTTCTCGCTCCGCATTCTCCTGGAGAACCTCCTCCGGCACGAGGACGGGCGCGTGGTGCGCAAGGATCACGTGGAGGCCGTCCTCAACTGGGACCCCAAGGCCCGCCCCTCGCAGGAGATCGCCTTCCACCCGGCGCGCGTGCTGCTCCAGGACTTCACCGGCGTCCCGGCCGTCGTCGACCTCGCGGCCATGCGCGAGGCGCTCGCGAAGCTCGGCGGCGACTCGCTCAAGATCAACCCGCTCCAGCCCGTCGACCTCGTGATCGACCACTCGGTCCAGGTCGACAAGTTTGCGTCCTCGACGGCCCTCAAGGTGAACGCGGCGCTCGAGTTCGAGCGCAACCAGGAGCGCTACGCCTTCCTCCGCTGGGGGGCGCAGGCGTTCACCAATTTCCGCGTGGTGCCGCCCGACCAGGGCATCTGCCACCAGATCAACCTGGAGTACCTCGCGGGCGCCGTCATGCGGCAGGGCGCGCTGGTCTACCCGGACACGCTCGTCGGCACCGACTCGCACACCACGATGATCAACGGGCTCGGCGTCGTCGGCTGGGGCGTCGGCGGCATCGAGGCCGAGGCGGCGATGCTCGGCCAGCCGCTCTCGATGCTCATCCCCGAGGTCGTGGGCTTCAAGCTCCACGGCAGCCTGCCCGAGGGCGCCACCGCGACCGATCTCGTCCTCACGGTGACGCAGATGCTGCGGCAGAAGAAGGTCGTCGGGAAATTCGTGGAGTTCTACGGCCCCGGCCTGAGCGCGCTCTCGCTCCCGGACCGCGCCACGATCGCCAACATGGCGCCCGAGTACGGCGCCACCATCGGCTTCTTCCCCGTCGACGACGAGACGATCGCCTACCTGCGCTTCACCGGCCGGCCCGCCTCGCTCGTCGCGCTCGTCGAGGCCTACTACAAGGAGCAGGGGCTGTTCCGCACGGACAGCACCCCGGATCCGGTCTTCAGCGACACGCTCGCGCTCGACCTGGGCGACGTCGAGCCGTCGATCGCCGGCCCGAAGCGGCCGCAGGACCGCGTCCGGCTGCGCGACGCGAAGCGCACGTTCCGCGCCTCGCTCCAGGGCATGCTCGAGAAGGAGTTCGCCGCCGCCGAGCCCGCCGCGGTGAAGTCGTTCCTCGAGGAGGAGACCGGCGCGGCCGCCGCGCGCGCGCCCGCGCTCGAGAAGGTCATGCGCCCGGCGGAGATCGCCGAGGGCGACACGCGCTACACGCTGCGCCACGGCTCGGTCGTGATCGCCGCGATCACGTCGTGCACGAACACCTCGAACCCGGCGGTCATGCTCGGCGCGGGCCTGCTCGCGAAGAAGGCCGTCGAGCGCGGGCTCACGGTGAAGCCGTGGGTGAAGACCTCGCTCGCCCCCGGGTCCAAGGTCGTCTCGGACTACCTGCAGCAGGCGGGGCTCCTGCCGTACCTCGAGGCGCTCGGCTTCCACCTGGTCGGCTACGGCTGCACGACGTGCATCGGCAACTCCGGGCCGCTGCCGGACGTGATCGGCGACACGGTCCGCCACAACGATCTCGTCGTGGCGAGCGTCCTGTCCGGCAACCGCAACTTCGAGGGCCGCATCAACCAGCACGTGCGGATGAACTTCCTCGCCTCGCCGCCGCTCGTCGTCGCCTACGCGCTGCGCGGCGACGTCGACGCCGACCTCTTCAAGGAGCCGGTCGGCACCGATCGCAACGGCGAGCCGGTGTACCTCAAGGACATCTGGCCGAGCTCGGCCGAGGTCAACGAGGCGATCCGCACGGCGGTGCGGCCCGAGCAGTTCCAGGCGCAGTACGAGAACGTGTTCGCCGGCGACGAGGAGTGGCAGAAGCTCTCGGTCCCGGGCGGCCAGACGTTCGTGTGGGACGAGTCGTCGACGTACGTGCGCAGGCCGCCGTTCTTCGAGGGGCTGTCGAAGGACCCGTCGCCGCTCGGCGACATCCGCAGCGCGCGCGTGCTCGCGCTGCTCGGCGACTCGGTGACCACCGATCACATCTCCCCGGCCGGCAACATCGCCAAGAACAGCCCGGCCGCGAAGTACCTGGTCGAGCACGGCGTCGCGCCCGCCGACTTCAACTCGTACGGCGCCCGCCGCGGCAACCACGAGGTGATGATGCGCGGCACGTTCGCGAACATCCGCCTGAAGAACCTGCTCCGCCCCGGCGAGGAGGGCGGCATCACGGTGCACCTGCCCGACGGCGAGAAGACGACGATCTACGACGCGGCCATGCGGTACAAGGCGGAGGACGTGCCGCTGCTCGTGATCGCCGGCGCCGAGTACGGCACCGGGTCGTCGCGCGACTGGGCGGCGAAGGGGACGAAGCTGCTCGGCGTGCGCGCGGTCATCGCGAAGAGCTTCGAGCGCATCCACCGGTCGAACCTGGTCGGCATGGGCGTGCTCCCGCTCGAGTTCGCGCCGGGCGAGGACGCCGGGACGCTCGGGCTCACCGGGCGCGAGGTGTTCGAGATCGCCGGCATCGCGGACAACCTCACGCCGGGCAAGAAGCTCAACGTCGTCGCGACCGGGGAGGGCGGCAAGACGACGACGTTCACGGTCACCGCGCGCATCGATACGCCGAACGAGGTCGACTACTACCAGCACGGCGGCATCCTCCAGTTCGTGCTGCGCAGCCTGGGCGCCACGGCCTAGCGCCTTCCTCGCCGCGCCGCTCCCGCCGCGCCGGGCGGCAGGGGAGCGGCCCGGCGGGGAGCGGACCCCGTCCGAATGCGGAGCGGCGCGTCGCGGCTGCTGACGCGCGTGCAGGCTTCGGCTAAACCCTGGGGCATGCTCGATCCCCGCTACGTCGCAGATCACCTCGATGAGGTGCGCGCGTCGCTCGCTCGTCGCTCGCCCGCCGCCGCCGCCACCCTCGGAGACGACTTCGCCTCCACGGTCAGCTCGCGCCGGTCGAGGATCCAGGAGCTCGAGCGGTGGCAGGCGGAGCGCAACGCGGCGAACGACGCGATGGCGCGCCTCGACAAGAAGTCGCCGGAGTTCGCGCAGAAGCGCGACGAGCTGAAGGCCCTCTCCGCCAAGATCAAGGAGGCCGAGCAGGTCGCCTCGGAGCTGGAGAAGCGGCTGACCGAGCTGCTCGCCGTCGTCCCCAACCTGCCGGATCCGTCGGTGCCCGACGGCGCCGGGGACGAGGACAACGTGGTCGTGAGGACGTGGGGCGAGAAGCCGAGCTTCTCGTTCACGCCGAAGAACCACTGGGACATCGGCACCGCCCTCGGCATCCTCGACTTCGAGCGCGCGGCGAAGCTCTCGGGCGCGCGGTTCACGGTGCTCCTCGGCGCGGCCGCCCGCCTGGAGCGGGCCCTCATCTCGTTCATGCTCGACCTGCACACGCGCGAGCAGGGCTACCTCGAGGTGCTCCCGCCGTTCCTCGTCAAGGACTCGGCCCTGTTCGGCACGGGCAACCTGCCCAAGTTCGCCGACGACCTGTTCAAGACCCAGAAGAGCGACCCGGAGCGGGCGTACGACCTCTACCTCATCCCGACGGCCGAGGTCCCGGTCACGAACCTCCACGCGGACGAGATCCTCGACGGAGCGTCGCTGCCGATCGCGTACGCGGCGTACACGCCGTGCTTCCGCAGCGAGGCGGGCAGCCACGGGCGCGACGTGCGGGGGCTCATCCGGCAGCACCAGTTCGACAAGGTCGAGCTCGTGCGGTTCTCGGCGCCGGAGGACTCGCCCCGCCAGCACGAGCTCCTCACCGCGCACGCGGAGGAGGTGCTGAAGCGCCTCGGCCTCCACTACCGCGTCTCCGCGCTCTGCACCGGCGATCTCGGCTTCGGCTCGCAGAAGACGTACGATCTCGAGGTGTGGCTGCCCGGCCAGGGGGTCTACCGGGAGATCTCGAGCTGCTCGAATTTCGGCGAGTTCCAGGCGCGCCGCGCCCAGATCCGCTACCGGCCGGAGCCGAAGGCGAAGCCGCGCCTCGTCCACACGATGAACGGATCGGCGCTCGCGGTGGGGCGGACGGTGATCGCGATCCTCGAGCAGTACCAGCAGGCGGACGGGACGGTCGTCGTGCCGGAGCCGCTCCGGGCGTTCATGGGCTGCGAGGTCCTCCGCGGCAGGTAGCGACGATGGGAGCGGACGAGGAGGCCAAACGCGAGCTCCCGGAGCCGCGAGGCGGGCGCGAGCCGGGCGAGGGCGAGCGGCGCTCGCAGCTCCCCGAGTCGCGGCGGGGGCGCGAGCTGGGCGAGGGCGAGCGGCGCTCGCAGCTGCCGGAGTCGCGGGGCGGGCGCGAGCTGGGCGAGGGCGAGCGCCGCCCGCAGGTCCACGCGCCGTCGACCCCCATCGAGACCTCCATGGCGCTCGCGCGCCGTCGGCTGCTCGAGCTCTGCAAGCGGCACAAGGACGAGCTGATCGACGACTGGATCGAGAACGTGCTGGCGCTGCCGCCGGAGCGCGGCCGGTACACCGACCGGCCCGTCGGCGAGGTGACGGAGAACGTCCGCTCCTGGCTCGCCGCGTTCACCAGGATCCTCGAGGACGGCAGCGAGACGCTGCTCGACGAGTTCATCACGCACCTGGTCGAGCAGCGTTACGCGACCGGGTACTCCATCAGCGGCCCGCTGATCGCCGCCTCCGAGTTCCGCACCGCGGTCGCGGGCGTCCTCGACACGACCCACGACGACGGCGACGCGGACGGCACGTCCTCCATCGACGTGCTCCGCGCCGTCGACGCGCTGTTGCTCCAGTTCGAGCACCGCTTCGCCGAGGCGTACGCCCAGCGCTCGCTGTTCGCCTCCGAGGAGCGCTACCGCGAGATCGTCGAGCTCTCGTCCGACGTCCTCGCGACGATCGACCAGGAGGGCATGCTGACGCGGCTGAACGTGCGCTTCGAGGTGCTCTTCGGGCACTCGCGGCAGGCGTGGATCGGCCGGCCGATCACCGCGCTCGCGGTCGCGGCGGACGTGCCGGCGCTGCGCGCCCTCGTGATGTCCGCGTCCCGGGCCGAGGCGCCCCGGGAGGCCACCATCCGCTGCGGGACGCGCGCCGGGCTGACCAAGGTGATGACGGTCCGGATCACGCGGCTCTACGGCGAGGACGCGTCGCTCGCGCTCATGCGCGACGTCACCGAGGAGGTCGCGCGCCGCGCGCAGATCCTCCACAGCGAGAAGCTCGCCTCGATCGGCCAGGTGGCGGCGAGCGTCGCGCACGAGCTCAACAACCCCATGGCGTGGGTGATGGCGAACCTCGAGCAGATCCGGAGCGGGGCGCACAAGCTCGTCTCGGCGGCGCGCCCGGTCGCGTCGGGCTCCTACGAGGACCTGCTCCGCGCCATCGACCTCATCGATCGGTCGTGCCACGAGGCGCTCGCCGGCGTCGAGCGGATGCGCGACATCGTGACCGACCTCAACCTCTTCTCGAGCAGCAGCGAGCGCAAGCCCGAGCGGGTCGATCTCGTCGACGTGATCGAGCTCGCGCTGCGCATGACGGGGCCGCAGCTCAGCCAGCTCTGCCGGATCGAGCGGCACTACGGCGAGATGCCCCCGCTGGTCGGCTACCCGGGCAAGCTCTCGCAGGTGTTCGTGAACCTGTTCATCAACGCCGCCCAGGCGATGCCGAACCGCCCGCGCGACGAGAACCTGGTGCGCGTGTCGGCGCGCTTCGACGACGGGGTGCACCACGTCGAGGTGGAGGACAACGCGCGCGGCATGACCCCCGAGGTCGTCGAGCGCATCTTCGACCCGTTCTTCACGACGAAGGAAGAGAGCGCGCGGCCGGGGATCGGGCTCTGGGTGTCGCGCAACATCGTCGAGGAGCAGCACGGCACCATGACGGTGTCGAGCAAGCCCGGCATCGGCACCGTCTTCACGATCCGCCTGACGGGCCTGAACCCCGCGGATCTACCGGCGCTCCGCCCGCCGCCGGAGCCGCCGCGCCTGTCGTCGCGCGGGACGATCCTGTTCGTCGACGACGAGCCGATGCTCCTCAACGCGTTCGCGCGCGCGTTCGAGGAGCGGCACGAGGTGCTCGTGGCGAAGAGCGGCCACGAGGCGCTCGACCTCCTGCGGGACCGCGGCGGCCGGATCGACGCGATCGTCTGCGATCTCCTGATGCCGCAGATGAGCGGGATGGCCCTCTACGACGAGATCGGCGAGCGGTTCCCGCAGCTCCAGCCGAAGATGGCCTTCATGTCGGGCGGCGCGTTCACGCCGAGCGCGCGCGAGTTCGTCGAGCGGGTGGACAACCCGAAGATCGCGAAGCCGATCTCGCTCGACGACCTGGAGCGGGTGATCGCCGATCTCCTCAGCGGCGGGCAGAAGCGGGGGCACTAGATGGCGGACGCGAGGGCGACGCGGGCGCGGGCGAACCACGCGCGCTACCGGCCGGGGCAGCAAGAGGGGTTCTACGAGAGCTTCTTCCAGCGCGCGAACCACCCGACGCGCCCGCTCGCCTTCTGGATCCGGTACACGCTCTTCAGCCCGGTCGGGCGGCCCGACGCCGCGGAGGGCGAGCTCTGGGCCATCTACTTCGACGGCGAGTCGGGGCGCCACGCGGTCGCCAAGCGCGAGGTCCCGTTCGCCGGGCGCTGCTCCTTCTCGCGCGACGCCCTCGCGGTGGACATCGACGGCGCCCAGCTGCGCCCGGGCCGGCTCGCCGGCGCGGCGGGCGAGGGGGAGGGCGCCATCGCCTGGGACCTCGCGGTCGAGGGCGGCGGGGAGCCGCTCCTGCTGCTCCCGGCGGCCCTCTACGACGCTCCGCTGCCCAAGGCGAAGGCGCTGGTCGGCGCGCCGATGGCCGTCTACCGCGGCGTCCTCCGCGCGGCCGGGCGCGACGTGGACGTCTCGGGCTGGGTGGGCAGCCAGAACCACAACTGGGGGACGAAGCACACGGACCTCTACGCCTGGGGGCAGGTCGCGGGGTTCGACAGCCACCCGGACAGCTTCCTCGAGGTCGCCACGGCCCGCCTCAAGGTCGGGCCGTTCTGGACGCCGAGCATGACGCCGCTGGTCCTGCGGCACCGGGGCGAGGAGATCGCGCTGAGCTCGCTGGTCCAGGCGGTCCGCGCCGAGGCCTCGTTCGACTACTTCACCTGGCGCTTCCGGACCGAGACCGATCGGCTGAGCGTCGAGGGGGAGATCTCGGCGCGCGCCGCCGACGTCGTGGGCCTCGCCTACAGGAACCCTCCCGGCGGGGTGAAGCACTGCCTGAACACGAAGATCGGGGCCTGCAGCCTCACCCTTCGGCGGAAGAGCCTGGGCCGCGAGGTCGGGATCGAGACGCTGACCACGGCGCGGCGCGCGGCGTTCGAGATCCTCACGGACGACCGCGGCCACGGCGTGGCGATCCGCGCCTGATCCACGCCGGACGCACCGAACGGCCGGGGTGGTGCGCCGCGCGGGCGCCGCCGCGGCGGGACGTGCTGCGCGCCCGGCGCGGAGTCGGCTAAAGAGATCCGGGAACGCCACCGCACGAAAGGCGGACGCCATGAGCCTCAAGCACCCCCGGACCATCCTCGTTGCACTGGACAGCTCTCCCAGGGCGCCGTTCATCCTCGCGGAGGGCGTCGATCTCGCGCAGAAGCTCGGCGGCAAGCTCGTGCTCGTCCGCGGCATCGGGCTGCACCACAGCCTGCCTGCCGAGGCGATGAACGAGTCGCCGACGCGCGTCCCCGAGATCCTGGAGCGGGGCGACCGGGAGGAGCTCGAGCAGCTCGCGCGCGGCGTGCCGCCGGAGCTCGTCGCGAAGGTCGTGGTCCACGTCGGCGTCGCCTGGGAGGTCATCTGCCGGACGGCCGACGAGGAGGACGCGGACCTCATCGTGATCGGGTCGCACGGCTACTCGGGCATCGACAAGGTGCTCGGGACGACGGCGGCGAAGGTCGTGAACCACACGAGCCGGTCGGTGCTCGTGGTGCGCGACAAGCCCTCGGAGTGACGGCGGCTCGGCGCCAGCGGTGCCTCAGCGCTCAGGACGACGGTTCGCCGGGCCCCACCGCGGTCGTCTGGGCCGGCGCACCCTCAGGCAGGACGACATCGATGAGTGAACCGCAGCGAACCGCAGCGCTCGGGGCGTGTTTCCAGGGAAGGAGGCTCGAATGAACCATCGGATCATCTCGGTCGCGGACGGCTTCTGGAACATTCGCGGATCGTTCAAGATCGGCGGGATCATCGACGTCGGTACGCACGCGTCGCTCGTCCGGCGCGAGAACGGCAAGTACATCTTTCTCGACTCCTACACGCTCGGGGTCGAGGAGAAGCGGCAGATCGACGAGATCACCCATGGTGGAAGGGACGTGGAGGCCATCATCAACGTTCACCCGTTCCACACGCTGCACGCGCAGGCCATGCATGCCCACTATCCGCACGCGCGCCTTTACGGCACATCTCGCCACCTATCCCGCTTCCCGGACCTCCCGTGGGAAAAGACGTTGATCGAAGACCCGGCGGCGCACGCGCTGTTCGCTGGAGATCTCGACTTCTCGGTGCCGCGCGGGGTCGATTTCGTGTCCTCGAACGAGAACGTGCACTTTTCCTCGGTCCTGGTGCTGCACCGCGCGTCGAGGACGATTCACGTCGACGACACGCTGATGTACGTCCGCCTCCCGTCCCCGATGCGCCTCTTCGGGCTCAACGACGTTTTGAGCTTCTCTCCCATGCTGTCGCCGGCGCTCGAGAAGCGCCCCGGGGCAGCGCTGGAATTTCGGCGCTGGGCCGAAGAGCTGGCGCTTCGCTTCAATGACGCCGAAAACCTCTGCGCCGCCCACACCGCGACGCTCACGGCTCGAGAGAACGGCGGAGCTCCGATCAAGGATCGCATCCTCAGAGCCCTGGAAAAGGTCGACAAGACGCTGAAGAGGCATGAGCGCAAGCACGGCTGAGGAGACGACGAGCCATGGCGTCGCGGCGGACCGCGGGAGCAGCGGCCTCGGCGCGGTCCGCGGGCGGCGGGAGCTCGTCGCGTCATCCCCGCGCGCCGAGCCGGCGGGCTGACGAGGCGCCCGGCGTCAGGGGAGCTTGGCGATGAGCTCGTCGCTCAGCGTCGGCTGGTCGATTTTGCCAAACCAGATCTGCCAGGTCGCCTTCATGAAATCGAGGCCGCCCACCGTCGCGGTCCCGCCGCCGGCGACCTTGGCGGTGGTCGCCTTCGCGCGCGCGTCGTACTCGATGGTGACCTCCGCGCCCGCCTTGAGGTCGCCCTCGAACGCCGAGACGAACCGCGCGATCTTCGTCTGATCGGCGTATCCGTTCATCGCGTAGGCGTCCCTCAGCGCCTTGACGATGCTCCCGCGGTCGACGTCGCGCAGCATCGTCCAGACGAACTTCTTCCCCGTATCCATCTCGATGACGGCCTGCTTGGACCTCGTGGAGGGGAGCTGTTCCATGTAATGGCTGATCCGATAGACATCGATCTTGGCCGTGCCGACCGTCCTCACGCGGACGCCGGTGCCCGTGAGCGTGTAATCCGGCAAAGCGAAGAGGCTCGCGACAGCCAGGAAGATCGCCGCGAAGGCGGCGAGAAGAGCTGGAGACTTGCTTCGTACGAGTTTCATCGGATCGACCTCCTCCGGCATCGCCGCTCGGCGGCGCATCGTGTCCGGGCGCCGCGCGCCGGCGATCGCCCGTCATGATCGTGAATCAGCAAGACGCGGACCATCGGCGGAGGAACGCGGGGAGCCGCATCGGTCGCGAGATCTCGAGTTGTGCCCTGGCCTCATGCGCCGGCGACGCATGAGGTGTGCTCGGCGGGGGCTCCGGGGCGGGTCGGCCGGGAGGGACGGCGGCGCGGCGGCGAGCTCTCCCGGAGATCTTCTTTCGGCTGGGTCCGTAGAAGCCGCGCGCTGCGGGGGTCGAGGGGATCGCGGCGGAGGACGCGAGTCCCCCGTGGGCCGCGCCTTGGCTCGGGCTCGCGGCGGAAGGAGCTTCTCGATGCGGACGATGCTCGCGGGAGTGCTGATGGGATTTGCGGCTCTGGGCTGCGCGGCCGGCGCGGCGGCGCCTCCGGAGACGAGCGCCGCGGCCGCGGAGGGCGCGCCGGGCCCGGGGGCGCGGCAGGAGGGCGCGCCGGCGGTCGCCGGGCCCCGGCGGCGAGCCGCGGCGTCTGGATCGGCGCCGCGGGGGCCAGCGACTTCGTGCTGCCGGGGACGCGCGAGACGCAGCTCGGCGTGTGGGTCGACGTCCCCGCGGCCCGCCGCGGGGCGCGCGCGCCGGCCGCCGTCGCGCTGCTCGTGGACGCCTCCGGCTCGATGCAGGGGCCGAAGATGGACCACGCCCGCGCCGCGGCGCAGGCGTTCGTCGACGGGCTTCCCGACGGCGACCTTGTCTCGCTCGTGTCGTTCGCCGACGCCGCCGTGGAGCGCGTGGCGCCCGCCGTGCTCGGCCCCGAGACGCGCCCTGAGGTGGCGCGCGCCATCGCCGCGCTCGGCCCCGAGGGCAGCACGAACCTCTTCGAGGGCCTCCGGCTCGCGGAGCGGCACGCGGCCGCGGCGCCGTCGACGCACGCCGTCCGGCGCGTGGTGCTCGTCTCCGACGGCCAGGCGAACATCGGCCCGTCGTCCCCCGAGCTCCTCGGCGCGCTCGCCCAGCGCGGCGCGGCCCACGGGGTGCAGGTCACGTCGATCGGGGTGGGCGCCGACTACGACGAGCGCACGCTCAACGCGCTCGCCCTCGGCTCCAGCGGCCGGCTCTACCACCTCACCGAGGCCCGCCAGATCTCCTCCGTCCTCGAGCGCGAGCTCGCCCTGCTCCAGACGACGGCGGCGACGGGCGCCTTCGTCGAGATCGTCCCGGCGCCCGGCGTGGAGGTGATCGGCGTGCCGAACGAGCGCGTCGACCGGTCCGGCGACGCGGTCCGCGTGCTGCTCGGCACCCTGTTCGGCGGGCAGCACCGCGAGATGCTCGTGCGGGTGCGGGTCGCCGCGCCGGCCGCCGGCTCGCACCCGCTCGCGAGCGTGCGCCTCCACTTCCGCGACCCCGAGAACGGCAACGTCCCGCGCGTGCAGGAGGTGGTGGCCCGCTACGAGGTGACGAGCGACCCGGCCCAGGTGGCCGCGCACGAGAACGAGCGGACCCAGACGCTCGCGGCGGTGATCGAGACGGGCATGACGCAGCTCGCCGCGGCCCAGGACGTGGGCTCCGGCGACTTCGGCGCGGCCGAGGCGAAGCTCGCCGCGGCGGAGGAGCGGCTCCGCGAGCAGGCGGCGCGCGCGCAGTCGGCCAAGGAGAAGGCGCGCATCGCCGGCGCGGCCTCGGCGGTGGCGAGCGCGCGGAAGACCGCCCGCGCGGCGGCGGCGGCCCCGCCCGCGGCGCGGCGCATGGACGCCCTCCAGATGAACGGCGCCTCCCCGCTCTGGATGGGCCGCTGAGCGGCGCCGTCGAGGATCGAGGCGCCGCCCGCGCCTGCCCATCCATGATGGACCAAGGAAGCGTCCATCATGGATGGGTTGACCGACGGATGCATCCTTGCCGGAAGACAATCATAGTTGATCTATGAATCAACATTGATCGATGTATCCATCATGGATCCATCATCGATGCGCCTCGCGCGGCCCTCGACGCCCTCGACGCCCTCGACGCCCTCGACATGACGCGTGGCCGCGCGCGACATTGTCACCGGCCCTCCGGCACCTCAGCCTCCCAGGGCACTCGACCTCCGCCATGAACCCGAACGCCTTCCCGGAGTCGCGCGCCGGCGCCGCGCGCGAGCTCTGGCCGCTCGACCCGGCCGTCACCTTCCTGAACCACGGCTCGTTCGGCGCCTGCCAGCGCGCGGTGCTCGAGGCGCAGCAGCGTTACCGCGACCAGCTCGAGCGGGAGCCGGTCCGCTTCTTCCTCCGCGAGCTCGAGCCGCTGCTCGACGCGGCCCGCGGCGAGCTCGCCGCCTTCGTCGGGGCCGACCCGGACGACCTCGCGTTCGTGCCCAACGCGACCTTCGGGGTCAACACGGTGCTGCGGTCGCTCTCGCTCGGGCCGGGCGACGAGCTCTGCGTCACCGACCACGGGTACAACGCCTGCCGCAACGCGGCCGAGGCCGTCGCGGCCCGCGCCGGGGTGCGCGTCGTGGTCGCGCCGGTGCCGTTCCCGATCGAGGCGCCCGAGCAGGTGGTCGAGGCGGTGCTCGCGCGGGTGGGGCCGCGGACGCGGCTCGCGCTGATCGATCACGTGACGAGCCCGACGGGGCTCGTGTTCCCGGTCGAAGCGCTGTCCGCCGAGCTCGCCGGCCGCGGCGTGGATCTCCTCGTCGACGGGGCGCACGCGCCCGGCATGCTCCCGCTCGACCTCCGCGCCCTCGGGGCGGCTTACTACACCGGCAACTGCCACAAGTGGATGTGCGCGCCGAAGGGCGCGGCGTTCCTCCATGTGCGGCGCGACCGGCAGGGCTCGGTGCGCCCGCTGTGCATCAGCCACGGCGCCAACTCGCCGCGCACCGACCGGTCGCGCTTCCTGCTCGAGTTCGACTGGACGGGCACCTCCGATCCGAGCGCGGCCCTCTGCGTCGCGGACGCGATCCGCGCGATGGGAGCGCTCCTGCCCGGCGGCTGGCCCGAGCTCCGGGCCCACAACCGGGCGACGGCGCTCGCCGCGCGCGACCTGCTCTGCGCGGCGCTCGGCTGCCCGCCGCCGAGCCCCGACGCGATGATCGGCGCGCTCGCGACGGTGCCGCTCCCCGACGCGCCGTCGTCGCCGCTGCGCCTCGATCCGCTCCAGGACGCGCTCCTCGCGCAATGGGGGATCGAGGTGCCGGTGTTCGCCTGGCCCGCGTCGCCGCGGCGGGCCCTCCGGATCTCGGCGCAGATCTACAACGACCGGCCGCAGTACGAGCGCCTCGCGGCGGCGCTCTCGGCGCTCGTGTAACGGGCGCGGGGAGCCCGGCCGTGCCTCCGGGCCGCCGCTCCGCCGGGCCGCTCCGCCGGGGGGGGGGCGCGCGGCGCTCGCCTCGCGCTCGATCCGTCGGTCCGGGCCCGCGTCGCGTCGCGGCGCGCCGCCCGGGCGCGGGACGGCGAAGCGCGACCGGCGCTTGCTGGAGCAGACGCGCGCGCCTTGCGAGGCGATAGGATGCGCGCCCCAAGGAGACACGATGCCACGTCGAATCCTGGTCTTGTCCTCGCTTTCCTGGCTGGCGACGGCGATCCTCGCGGCCGCGCCGATCGCCGCGCAGCCCGTGACGCCTCCGCCGGCGACGCGCCCCGCGCCCACCGCCTCGGCGCCGGCGGGAACGCCGCCGGCTCCTCCGGCGCGGGCGGGGACGCCGCCAGCGTCCGCGCCGCAGCCGGCGCCCGGTGCGCCGCAGTCGCCGGCGCCCGGTGCGCCGCAGCCAGCGCCCGGCGCGCCGCAGTCGCCGGCGAGCCCCGCGCCTGCAGCGCCCGGCGCGCCGCAGTCGCCGGCGAGCCCCGCGCCAGCAGCGCCCGGCGCGCCGCAGTCGCCGGCGAGCCCCGCGCCAGCAGCGCCCGGCGCGCCGGCAGCGGACGCGCCGGCGCCGGAGGGATCGCCGCCCGAGCCGGCCGGAGCGACGCCCGAGCCGGGCGCTGCCGAGCCGCCAGACGCCGCGCCGCCCGCCAAGACGCCGGCCGCGCGGCGGGCAGGCCGGTGGGAGAGCATGGAGGACTGGACCTCGTCCCTCTCCGAAGCCGAGCAAGGGCCGCCCGCGCCTGCCGACGAAGGCGCGCTCGGCGGGGGGACGGTGCCGCTCGCCCAGCGCGGGGCGATCGGCCTGGAGACCTCGGCGTTCAGCGGCGGCGACAGCGACGTCTCCGGGCTCGCGGTCGCCCTCTTCGCCCGCATGCCGTTCGCCGATCACACGTTGCTCGACGTCCGCGTCCCCTTCGGGCTCGCGATGGATGAGCGCACCGACGCCGTGCTCGGCAACGTGATGCTCGGCGCCCACCACGTCGCTCGCGCCGGCCGCAAGCTCTGGATCACGGTGGGCGGCGCCGTCGGGCTGGCGACGCTCTCGGCCCAGACCCACGACCACCGCAGCTACGAGCCGGTCGGCGCGAGCCGCGCCTACTGGGACCTCCACGAGTACTTCCCGAGCATCCTCCCGATCCACGCGCGCCTCGGCGCCGAGGTCCACCTCGGCCCGCTGATCGGGCGCCTGCAGATCGAGCCGCTCCTTTACATCCCGCTCGGCCGCAACGACGAGTACGAGGTCGCGATCCAGCACGCCGCCGAGGTCCAGATCGGCCACGGGATCGCCGGCGGCGTGCGCGTGCAAGGCGTCGCGCTGCCGACGTTCGACAACGTGGGCATCCGGCACGCCGTCGCGCGCAATCTGTACGTGCTCGCCCTCGAGCCGTTCCTCGCGATCGAGCGCAAGGCCGCGTTCCTCCGAGCGGGGCTGCTGCTCCCCTTCGACGAGGAGCTCGGCCCGCCGCTCGATCACACCTGGGGCTTCCACCTCACCGCGGGTGTCCGCACCGACTGAGGCCTTCGGCGGCCGAGGCGCGCGGCCGCCGAGGCCCGGCAGCGGCCGCGCCACGCGACGGCCGGGGCCCGCGTCGGCGGTCGCGTTCGAGGCGCCTCGGGCGCGGCGCGGGCCCTCGGGCGCGGCTAGGCGCCTCGGGCGCGGGCCGCCTCGCCGATCGCGTGGGTGATGTGCCCCTCCAGCTCGCCCACGGGCAGCTGCTCGGACTCCACGACGACGAGGCGCGCTCCCGCGTCCTCCGCGAGCAGCTCGAACGTCTGCGGCGCGCGCTCGTGCAAGTGGCTCGGCAGGACGATCGCCAGCGGGCGGAGGCGGACCGCCGTCCCCCACGCCGACGCCGCCTCGCACGAGCGGACGAGGAAGCGAGCCCGCGCCGCGACCCTGCGGCAACGGGCAAGAAAACCGGGGCTGCAGTCGAGCGCCAGCACGATGGGTATCCGGATCAACTGACTGCTGCTACTAGGGGGCTCCGACATAGGAAGATGCTACTCCAGCGAAGCGCGATTGCGCGTCCTCTTATCCCGCATAACCGATACAGAGCTTTCCCGAAATAGAAAACAACAAGCCCGCAAGCTCATGTAAGCAGTCACGCGTCATTTTGGTGTATTGGGTAACGTTCTGTGAGAGCAGGATATTTGAAATGAACGCTGCGAGAAGCGAGGCGCCAGCGCACTACCACCCACGCGGCGCGCAAGTCGGCCGAAATGTTGGCCCAGCAGCAACGGCAGATGATGCCTTGGCCGATCGCACGTCAATGAAATGATGTACCGGGGACGGAGTCCATCCCCGGATGCGGGCATCAGGGACACCCGGACAGATGAAGCGCACGTGGTAGACGTCGCTCGGGACGTAGGCAGTGAAGCCAGCGTCCACGAGAGCGCCGCACGCGATGGGCCCGCGTTCCCCATCGAGCCAGCGAGACGGCCGTCCCGGCGCCAGGCCGCCTCCCGCCGTCGAGGTTGCTGCACCTCAAGGAAGTTGGCGCGCATACGCAAAGGAGATCGTGTGTCATCGCGGGCGACCGCGCACGCCTCCTCCGGGACGGCCACCGGGACACGCTCGTTCTCACCAATCACCGTGCGCCCGCCCAGCCCATCGCCCACTGAACCGGTTAACTTCCTCACAGATTCTCGCGGGCGCTCGGCGCGGGCCGGATTGTTTCCGCCACGTTGCGGGAAGGTTGCGGCGAGCGTCGGCGACGGCTCCGGGCTCGGCCGCGATCCGCGCCCGGAGAGGTCCGGCGCCTTCTCCCAGGCCGGCGGCTGCAGAGCAGGGGCACCGGGGTGAGGCCGAGAGAGATGGCGGTGTGGAGGTGGCAGCTGCAATAAGGAGCCAACTATATCATTTCATCGCCCGGAGAGAACAGCATCTGCCAGGGGCCAGCACGGCGCCGCTCGCGCCGAGATGGCGACGATATCGCAGCAGGGGCGGAGTCGGATCTGTAGTAGCGCTGTATTTTTACAGCATCACCCGCTGCACGTGGGCTTCCTCTCGGGTGCGGCCTGACAACTGGCGCCGGCGATAGCGTGGTTTCCGGGCAAGGAGGCGGCGCGCGCACCCGCCGGGAGGGTGCGTTGCCGCCGCGGCGCTCTCAAAGGACGTTGGAGGTTAGGAAAAACACTAAACTAAGACCGGTCCTGGCCGTCTTGCAGTGAACACGGGACGCCGGTTCCGAGGTCAGCGCGGCTGTGGGGCGCACGTCCGAACACGGCGCCACACGCGCGACCGCCGGGGTCGTCCCCGCCGAGGTCCGCGGCGCGGAGCGCCCGGCCCGGTGAGGCAGCTTGCCCGCCGCGCGGGGCCGGCGGCCGCGGAGGCGCACGAATGGCCCGCTCGCCGGGAGGACGCTGGGGCGCACATGGTATATGCCGGGCCCCATGGCGCAGGTGCACGGAGGCAAGCTCGTCTCGAAGGCGCTCGCAAGGCACGGGGTGACCCACCTCTTCACCTTGTGCGGCGGGCACATCCAGGCGATCTACGACGGGTGCCTGGACGACGGCATCCGGGTCGTCGACGTGCGGCACGAGCAGACGGCCGGCCACGCCGCCGACGGGTACGCGCGGGTCACCGGGAGGCCCGGGGTGTGCGCGGTCACCGCCGGGCCGGGCGTCACGGACGTGGTGACCGCCGTCGCGAACGCGCAGCGCGCGGGGATCCCGATGGTGGTCCTCGGCGGCGCCGGCCCGCGCGCCCTCGCCGACATGGGCTCGCTGCAGGACATGAACCACGTCGAGCTGATGCGCCCCATCTCCAAGTGGAGCGCCTCCGTCCCGTCGACCGACCGCATCCAGGAGTACGTGGACTCGGCCTTCCGCGTCGCCCAGGCGAACGTGCCAGGCCCGGTCTTCCTCGAGATCCCGCTCGATCTGCTGATGGGCTTCGCGGGCGACGACGCGCCCGCCACCGCGCCCGCGCCCCCGGCACGGCCCGGCGGCGACCCGGCCGCCGTCGCGCGCGCCGCGGCCATGCTGCGGGAGGCGGAGCGGCCCATGTTCATCGTCGGCAGCCAGCTCCGCTGGTCGCCGCGGCGGGACGCGCTGCGCCGCTTCGCCGACGCCGTGAAGGCGCCCTTCTACCTGAACGGCATGGCCCGCGGCGCGCTGCCCCACGCGCACCCCGGGCTGATGAGCCGCTCGCGCCGCTTCGCCCTCGCGCAGACCGACCTCTGCGTGGTGCTCGGGACCCCGTTCGACTTCCGGCTCGAGTACGGCCGCGCCGTCGGCCCCGCCGCGAAGGTCGTCCAGATCGATCTCGACGGCAGCGAGCTCGGCAAGAACCGCCGCGTCGACCTCGGGATCGACGGGGACAGCGGCGTCGTGCTGGAGCAGCTGCTCGCCGAGGTGCCCGACAAATCCGCCGAGGCGTGGCTCTCGGCAGTGCGCGAGGCCGAGGAGCGCGCGCGCGCGAAGATCCTCGCCGAGATCGCGAGCGACAGCGACCCGCCGAACCCGCTGCGCGTCTGCGCCGAGATCGGCAAGCGGCTCGGCAAGGACGACATCGTGATCGGCGACGGCGGGGACTTCGTGGCCACGGCCGCGAACGTGCTGAAGCTCGAGTGGCCGCAGCTCTGGATGGACCCGGGCCCCCTCGGCACCCTCGGCGTCGGGCCGGGCTACGCGATGGCCGCCAAGCTCGCGCGGCCCGAGGCCAACGTCGTGCTCGTGTACGGCGACGGCTCGTTCGGGTTCCACGCGCTCGAGTTCGAGGCGATGGCGCGCCAGGGCATCCCCGTCGTGAGCGTGATCGGGAACGACGCGGCCTGGACGCAGATCCGGCGCGGGCAGGTCGAGCTCTACGGCGAGGGGCGCGCGCCCGCGACGTCGCTCGACCTCACCCGGTACGACCGCGTGGTGGAGGCGCTCGGGGGCTTCGGGGCCTTCGTCGAGCGCGTGGAGGAGCTCGGGCCCGCGCTGGACGAGGCGTTCCGGTGCGGCAAGCCCGCCTGCGTCAACGTGAAGATCGCGAAGAGCGACTTCCGCAAGGGCGCCATCAGCGTCTGATCCGTGGAGCTCCGGTTCGTCCCCCCCGACCTGCAGAGCCTCGACGAGCTCGACTCGGAGGTGCTCGCGTGCGCCCCGTTCAGCGACGCGCTGCCCGCCCACGGCGTGGCCGGCCTCTGCGACTGGCGGCTCGGCGGCCGGATCTCGGAGCTCCGGCGGCAGGGCCAGATCACCTGCGAGCTCGGCGAGGTCGTGATGATCCCGTGCAAGCCGCGCATGGCCTTCGACAAGCTCGTCCTGTTCGGCGCCGGCCGGCGCGACGCGTTCGACGAGGCGATCTTCCGCGACGTCGTGCGCCGGATGCTCGCGACGATGGGCGGGCTCTGCACGCGCGTCGCCGTGGTGGAGCTCCCGGGGCGGCACGACGGGCTCATCCCCGCCGAGCAGGCGGCCGACGCGCTCCTCGACTGCGCGGGCAGGGAGCGCGGCGACAACGTGTGGACGCTGGTGGAGCGCGCCGAGGGCCGGCAGCAGATCACCCAGCACATGATCGAGCAGCGCCGCCGGGTGCGCCGGGCGCTGTGACGCGCGCGGCGCGGGCGCGCGTCAGGCGGGCACCTTCGGCAGGTCGACGGTGAACGTCGCCCCCTCGCCCGGGCGGCTCTCGACCTCGATCGTCGCGCCGAGGGCGTCGGCGATCTGCCGCACGATCCACAGCCCCATGCCGAAGCCGCTGTAGTTCTCGCTGGAGACGGCGCGCTCGAAGCGCTCGAAGATGCGGGCCTGCTGGTCCGGCGCGACGCCGATGCCGCGATCCCGCACCACCAGGCGGGCGCGGTCCCCGAGGTCCGAGACCGCGACGTCGATGCGCTTGCCGGCGCCGTACTTGATCGCGTTCGAGAGGAGGTTCGTGACGATCTGATCGAGGCGCAGGCGATCCCACCGGCCGACGACCGAGGCCGGGGCCGACAGATCGACCGGACAGCCCGCGGCGGCGAGCTCCTCGCGGAACCGATCCACCACGTCGTTCACGGTGGCCGCGAGATCGACGTCCTCGAGCTCGAGCTGCAGGCGGCCCGCGGAGATGCGCGAGATGTCGAGCAGGTTCGTGATGAGCCGGGCGAGCCGCTCGACCTGGCGCTTGATCATCTCCAGCCGCGGCGTCGCGCGCTCGGCGGTGAGGTCGCCGCGCTTGCCGGCGCGCAGGAGGCCGTCGACCTGCAGCTGCATCGGCGTGAGCGGGGTGCGGAGCTCGTGGGAGGCGATCGTGAGGAAATCGTCGCGCGCGCGCACGGCGAGCTGCGCCTCGCGGTAGAGCCGGGCGTTGTCGACGGCCAGCGCCGCGCGCCGCGCGAGATCCTGCGCGAGGTCGAGATCGACGGCGTCGTAGCGCCGGTGCGTCGAGGCGAACGAGAGCGTGCCCAGCGTCCGGCCGCGCGCGGTCAGCGGGACGGTGAGGTGCGAGGCGAGCGAGAGCGAGCGCAGCGCCTCGTAGTGCGCCTGATCGAAGGAGATCGCCCGGACGAACGAGTCGGTCACCCGGGGGATGAGCTCCGGCTGCGCCGTGCGCAGGACCCTGCCGATGCCGCGCGCGCAGGAGTCGGCCGTGAGCCGGCCGAGCAGCTCGGCCGCCGCCGCCATCGAGGGGTCGGCGTGGGCGGTGACCTGCCGCTCGGTGGCGCCGGACTCGTCCTGCAGGAGGAGCACGCAGATCTGCGCGAAATCGGGGAGGGCGACGCGGACCACGCGCCGCAGCGTCTCCTCGAAGTCGAGCGACTCGCCGAGGATCTGCCCGGCCGAGACGAGGATGCGCTGCGCCTCGTGGACCCGGCGGCGCTCGGTCACGTCGCGGGTGACCTTCGCGAAGCCGCGCAGGCGCCCGGCCTCGTCGAAGAGGACGTTGATCACCTCGTTCGCCCAGTAGCGCGTGCCGTCCTTGCGGACGCGGTAGCCCTCCTGGACCGAGCGCCCGGCCTCCACCGTGCACTCGAGCTCCGCGGCGGGCCTGCCGAGCTCGACGTCCTCCGGCGGGAAGAGGACCGAGCAGTGCCGGCCGATGATCTCGTCGGCGCGGTAGCCGTTGATCCGCTCGGCGCCCGGGTTCCAGCTGGCGATGCGGCCCGCGGGGTCGAGCATGAAGATGGCGTAGTCCTGGACGCCCTCGACGATGAGGCGGAACCGCTCCTCGCTCTGCTTGAGGCGCCGGTCGGCGCGCGCCTCGGCCGCCTCCATCTCGCGGCGCAGCAGGAGCTCGCGCATCCTGCGGTTCTCGTCCTCGTAGTGCTTGCGGCGCAGCTGGGCGCGCAGGCGGGCCTTGAGCACGGTGAGCTCGCCCGACTTCGTGACGAAGTCGTCGGCGCCGGCCGAGAGGGCGTCGAGGATCGCCTTGTGGTCGTCCCGGCCGGTGAGCATGAGCAGCGGGATCGGCCGCCACGCGGCGTTCGCCTTGATGCGGAGGCAGGTGGCAGGGCCCGACAGCCCCGGCATCACCATGTCGAGCAGGATGCCGTCGACGCGCGCCGCCGCGAGCCGCGCGAGCGCCTCCTCCCCGGAGTGGGCGAGCACCGCGACGTAGCCCTCGTCGCGCATCGCCGCCGCGACCTGGTGCAGGTACGTGGGGCTGTCGTCCACGATGAGGATGCGATGCGGTGGCGTGTCCGTCGGGCGGTTCATGGGAGCCTCCCAGGCAGGCTCCGGTCAGCGAGGGCAGCCGCCTCGGCCGGGCGCGTGGTCGTGGCAGAACCGGTGCTGCATCCGCAGACGCCCCCCCGCGGCGCCCCCACCCTCATTGGCCACCCGTGCAGGTTGGCATGCATTCTCCCCCGCCGACGCGAGAAGCCTACCTGGCCCGATGCACTTTGCGTACAGCATCCTTTTTCTACCAGATGCCAATCGCCCGCAACGTTGCGCCCCCCACCGTCCTGCGGAATCCCAGCCACGAGCCCACCAGCTCGCTGGATCGAGCGGGATCTCCAGAAAGAGCGTACGGGAGCTCCTGCGCGCCAAATCAGGCAAATAAGGATTGACAATCGACCGATCCGTCGAATTGATGGCGAGTCCAGCGACTCGATATCTGCCGGAGAATCGAGGCGTCACGGCGCCGCGCGCTCCGACGAGGGCGTGAGTGGCCAGCGCTGCGCGGCGCTCACCGCCTCGTCGGGAGCCCCGGGGGGAGCGGCGAGCCGGCCGCGCGCGGCGGGCGAGGGCGGGAGATCGCGAGTCCGTCACCCCGCGTCGATGAGCTCGATCATGGTGGCCCGGGCGGGCCCGCCCGCGGGGATCCAGCGGCAGAGCTCGTCGACGCCGACGTCGTCGACCACCCGGCGGAGCTCGGCGCGCGCGGCGGCGAGCTCGCCCCGGGCCGCGAGCGCGTGCGCCCGGGTGATGCGGTAGCGCTGGCGCACCTCGGACGGCTCGTCCCGCTCCCCGTCCGAGCGGCCGACCAGGGCGAGCGCCCCCTCGGCGTCGCCCGTGCGGACGAGCACCGCGGCGCGCGCGCCCCGCACGAGCGGGCGCACCGACGCGGGCGCGCGCTCCTCGCAGAGGTCCGGAAGGAGCTGCCTGGCCGCCTCGACGTCGCCCGCGCAGAGCTGCCACTGGGCGAGGTTGCTCATCAGGAGCAAGCGCACCCCGGGCGGCGTCCAGTCGAGCGGGACGTCGCGCAGGGACGCGGCCGCCGCCCGGTAGCTGCCATGAAAGGCGAGCGACTGGCCGACGACGTGGGCGGCGTACGCGTAGATGGCCCGGGGATCGCCGCGGTGGGACGGCGGCGACGCGGCGGGAGCCTCCCCGGCGCGCGCGGCCGGACGAGCGGCCCAGCGGAGCCGACCGGCGGGCGCGGGGGCCTCGGCGCGGCGGGCGGGCCGCGCGGCGCGCTTCGCCTTGACGATGCCGCCGAGGAGGAGCAGCAGCGCGGCGACGGCGGCGATCGCGCACGCGGCGCCGGCCGGGATCATCCGGCGGGCTCCTCGGGCGGACCGGCGGCGCGCGCGACCTGGTCGGGGCGGACCGCGGCCGGATCGAAGCGCTGCGCCGACGCCAGCATCTTGGTGAGCGTGGGCTCGAACGGCGCCTCCGGGGACCTCTGGAAGCGGAGCGGGTTGATGCGGGCCACGACGAACGCCTTGAGGTAGGGGCTCTCGAACCCGCGCGCCTTGAGCGCGTCGACGGCCTGGGCGACCGCGTCGTCGACCGCGAGGAGGAGCTCGGCGCGCGCCCTGCGGGTCTCGATCGCCTCCGGGAGCGGCTCGTCGAGGAAGCGGTCGATGTGCCGGAGGACCGACTGGTAGGCGCCGCCCGAGAAGCGGGGGCGCTGCTCGTAGCAGAGGCCGAGGGTGAGCAGGCTCGGCTCCTCGAACTCGAGGCGGAACTCCTGCTCCGGCCGCGGATCGAGCTCCGCGAGCGAGCGCGCCATCCGCGTCACCTCGAGCGCCTTCTCGCGGATGTTGTGCGCCTTCTCGGTGTTGAGCGCGAGGATGCGGTACGCGATCCGCTCGTCGGGCAGCACGAGCGCGACCGCGCTCTTCGCGCCGAGGCGCGTGAGCGCGGCGCGGCGGTGGTTGCCGTTCGGGGTCCAGTACCTCCCCTCGCCGGGGGCCGACGGCCCGGCCCGGCCCGGCCCCGACGAGAGCGGGGTCCGCACGGCGATGATGGGATCGAGGAAGCAGTCGAGCTTGTCGATGACCTCGCCGAGGCGCGCGACGTGCGCCTCCGAGAGGTCGCGCTGGAACGGCGTCGGCTCCACCCGGTCGAGCGGCAGGCCGGCGAGGACCGCCCACGCGCCGCCGACCGGCTCGCGGTAGACGGCGAGCACGCTGCCGCCGTCGCTCCGGATCGCCTCGGCGAGCGCGGCGACGTCCGGCGGGGGCGCGCCCGCGGCGAGCTCGGCGGCGTCGAGGCCGCGCGTGCCCGCGGCCGGCGCCGCCTTCTTACGCCGCGCCCGGGGCGCGGGCGCGGCGTTCGGCTCCTTCGGCGCCCGCGGCTTGGCTGTGCGCTTCGCGGCCATCGGTCCTCCTCAGCGACCCCGGAGCATGCCCCGGGGATCCGCGCTCGGCCCCCCTCTCGTCGTGTCGGCGATCGCCTGGTGGAAGCGCTCGAGCTGCTGGTCCGCCGCGTGGAACACGGTCCCCTCCGGGTACCTCCCGTCCGCGTCGGCGACGCCGGCCGGGATGCCCGTGATGATCTCGATGCCCTCCTCGACCGAGCTCACCTCGAACACGTGGAAGCGGCCGGCCTCGATCGCGGTGATGACGTCGCCCCGCAGCATGAGCGCGTCGCGGTTGGCGCTCGGGATGAGCACGCCCTGCTCGCCCGTCAGGCCCTTGGCGGCGCACAGATCGAAGAAGGCCTCGATCTTCTCGTTGATGCCGCCGACGGGCTGGATGCTCCCCTGCTGATCGATGCTGCCGGTCGCGGCGAGCTCTTGCCGGATGGGGACGCCCGAGAGCGCCGACAGGAGCGCGTAGAGCTCGCTCGACGAGGCGCTGTCGCCCTCGATGGGCTCGTAGGTCTGCTCGAAGACGAGCGAGGCGCCGAACGAGAGCGGGCGGCGCTGGGCGAACCGCGCGGCGAGGTAGCCCGTGAGGACGAGCACGCCCTTGCTGTGGAGCGGGCCCGACATCTCGACCTCGCGCGCGATGTTCACCGGGCCCTCGCGGCCCGGGTAGACGACCGCCGTCACGCGGCAGGGGCGGCCGAACGTCTGCGGGCCGTCGGACAGGACCGAGATCGCGTTGACCTGCCCGACGCGCCGGCCGGTGACGTCGATGCGGATCGTCCCGTCGGACAGCATCTCGTGCACGTGGTCGCGGAAGTGGCTGCCGCGGCGGCGGGCCGCCTCGAGCGCCTCGTTGACCTCGGGGCCGTCGACGACCTTGCGGCCGCGGCGCTGGGCCCGGTAGCCGGCCTCGGTCGCGACCTCGGCGATGAGCCCGAGCTGCGCGCTCACCTTGGTCTGGCTCTCCGCGAGGCGGCCGCCGTGGAAGAGGAGCGCGGTCACGCCGTCGGCCGTGATCGGCGGCAGGCCGCGATCGTGCGCGAAGCCGGCGAGGAACGCGGGGTAGGTGAGCAGCGCCTGGTCGAGCGAGATCGTCGTCTCGAAGCGCGCCTGCACCTTGAAGAGCTGCGAGAACTCCGGATCGGCGTCGTGCAGGTCCTGGTAGAGCTGCGGGTTCGTGACGAGGACGACCTTCACGTCGATCGAGATGGGCGGGAAGAGCAGCTCCTCCGCGGTGCCGCGGAAGTACGACGGGTTGTGCTCGGGGACGATGAACTTGCCGGCGAGGAGGCAGGCCTTGAGCTGCTCGTAGAGCGCCTCGTTCTTGAGGAGCGCGCCCGCGGGAAGGATGAGGAAGCCGCCGGCCGCCTCGTGGAGGGCGCCCGCGACGGCGAAGCCCGGCTCGGGCGGGAAGCCGGAGTCGGGCGGCGCGTGGGTGCGGCCGAACAGGGCGCTCAGCGTGGGGTAGGGGACCTCCACGACGGGGGCGCCGGAGTCGGGCGTGTGCTCGGTGAGCAGCGTCGGGACGACCACGCCGCGCGGCAGGGTGGCGCCGCCCTCCTCGCCCCGCGCCTCGTCGACGAGCAGGCGGAACTCCTTCGAGACGACCGTCTCGACGTCCGCGAGGAAGGCGCTGATGTCGTCGCGCCCCTCGAAGCGCGCGCGCACCGGCTGGAAGCAGCCCTTCACGCCGTCGCTGAGCAGCTGCTTCACGACGCTGCGCAGCTCGGCGTCGGCCTCGTCCTGCACCGTGGCGAGCCGCATCTCGAACTCCTCGATGGAGCCGGCGATGGCGTGCAGGGCCTCGCCGTCGGGCGCGTTCGAGGCGTCGTCGAGCGAGGTGATCTGCACCTCGTCGTCGCCGCGGACGAGGTCGAGGCCGAGCTCGCGCGCCGCGGACTTGAGCTGCTCCTCGAGCCGCCGCTCCTCCGCGTTCACCCGGCGCTGGATCTTGCCGCGCGCCTGCTTGAAGCGCTCGCCCTCGGTCGCGCCGCGCAGGGCGTCGACGAGCTTCTCGTGGAGCTCCTCCATCGCCTCGACGAAGGGGCGGCCCTCGCCCGGGGGGAGCGACAGGACCGTGGGCTCGCTCGGGCGGTGGGGGTTCGGCAAGAGGAGGATGTCGTCGGGCGTGGGGCGGCTCGCGGCGATGCGCTTCGCGACGGCGCGCGCGCAGAACGTGCGGCCGGTGCCGGGCGCGCCGACGACGACGACGTGGAAGCGGGGCTGGCGGATGTCGAGGCCGAAGGAGAGCGCGGCGAGGGCGCGCTCCTGCGAGCCGATGCCCGCGGACAGCGGCGCGACCTCATCCGTCGTGGAGAAGCGGAAGCTCTGGGGGTCGACGATCTTGCGGCACTCGCTGGCGGGCAGCTTCCGGGCGACCATGGCGGCGCACCATAGCGCCTTTCGACGCCCGCTGGCGTGGAGCCCGCCCGCCGGGGCGCGGCCGCGCCGGAGAACAGGCGCGGCCGCGCCGGAGGACACGCTGGAGCGCGCGCTACCGCCGCAGGACCATGACCGGGCAGGGGGCGCCGCAGAGCACGTCGCGGAAGACGCCGCCGTGGTGATGCTCGAGCTGCCCGTGCCAGACCAGGACCACGAGGTCGCTCGTCAGCTGCCCGGCGAGCCGCAGGATCTCCGCCGCCGGCTCGCCCTTGCCGAGGAAGAACCGCGTGGCGACGTCGTGGGGGCAGTGGCCGATCGCGCCCAGGAACCGGGCCAGGAACTCCTCGGTGAACGCGGGCCACTCGTGCTGGGGCTGATCGACGTACAGGGGCGCCACCATCGCGCCCGGCTCGGAGGGCAGCGGCGTCGAGACGGGCGGCGCGTCGTCGGCCTCCCGCGGCGAGGCGCCGCCGACCATCACGATGTCGAGCTCGGCGCCGATCCTCCGGGCGAGCTCTCCGGCGGGGGTGATGGCGGCGGCCGTGCTGGGGGTCCCGTCGAGCGGCAAGAGGATGCGCTCGATCCGCGACGGCGCCAGCGCCGCCGGGCCGATGACGACGACCCCGCAGGCGGCGGCGTCCAGCGCGCGCGCGGCGAGCCGGCCGACGCCGAGGCGCTCGTCCACGACCTCCTCCGGCTCGGAGTCCACCACCACGAAGGAGGCGCCGCGGCCCCTCGCCGCCGCCGCGAGCGCGCCCGGCGGATCCTCGCTCGCCGCGACGTGCAGCACCACGCCCTGCAGCGCCTCCGGGGCGACCCCGAGGTGGGCGGGCACCTCGCTCGCCTCGAGCGGCTCGGCGCAGACGAGGAGCCCGTGCAGCGGCGCGTGGAGCGCGCCGGCGATGAGCCGCCCGAGCCCGAGGGCGCCCTTATGGGCGCGGCGGCCGTGGAGCGCGACGAGCACGCTCCTGCTCCGCGCGCCGCTCTCCGGCGAGGGCTCGTCGCCGCCCTCGCGCGCGCCGAGGGACGGATCGGCCGCGGAAGCCGGCCCGGACAGCGCCCCACGTTCGCCGAGAGACCCATCGCGCACAGCGCTCAGCATGTCGTGACCTCCTCCCATGTCTGAAACCGGCCGCCGATCCGCCGCGCCGCGTAGCGGCGGCCCGGCTCGGCCACCACGGCGCAGGCGACCGCGCCCGCGTCGAGCGCGGCGATCGGCAGCGGCGCGCTCCCCTCGAGCGCGACCTCCACCGCGCCGTCCTCCACGTGGATCTCGAGCGCGCGGCCTCGCCACGAGATCGGGATCTTGAGGTGACGCCAGCCCGGCAGGAGGTGCGGCTCGACGCCGATCGCCTCGTCCTCGTCCGGCCACGGCGGCGCGGGCGGGAGCCGCGCCGCGAGCGCGCTCCGCGGGACGCGCGTGAGGCCGGCGACGCCGAACGCGACCGCCTGCCAGAGGCTGCCCATCGCGGCGACGTGCACGCCCCCCGCGGCGTTGCCCATCGTGTTGCCGAGGTCGATGTCGGCGGTCTGGTCGAAGTAGCGCGCGGCGTGGGCGTGGAGGTCGAGCCGGGCGGCGACGAGCGCGTGGGCGCCCGGGCTCAGCGAGCTCCCGTGGGCGGTGCGCGGCTCGTAGTAGAGGAAGCTCTCGCGCCGCGCGCTCGCGGGCACCGCGCCCCAGAGCAGCGCGAGGAGCTGCACGACGTCCGCCTGCTTCACGACCTGGCAGGCCTGCGTCCGCGCGCGACCGAGCAGCACGTCGATCGGCGCGCTGCGCACGGCGTAGTCGGCGATCGCGAACGGCTCGAGGCGGAAGTAGCCCGCGAACTGCTCGATCAGGCCCGTGCGCGGGTCGAGCCCGAGGGCCATGCGATCCGCCACGTCGCACCAGCGCTCGACCTCCTCGGGCCGGAGGTCGAGCGCCGCGAGCACGTCCCCGCGCGCCACGCCGCGCCGGACGACCGCGGCGGCGGCGCGGAGGTTGTACCGCGCCATCCAGTTCGTGAACGCGTTGTCGTCGACGGCCTCGTGGTACTCGTCCGGCCCGATGACCCGGCGGATGTGGGTGAGCCCGTCCGGCCCGATCTCGGCGCGGCTCGCCCAGAAGCGCGCCGTCTCGACGAGGATCTCGGCCCCCTCGCCGCGCTCGAACTCGAGATCGCCGGTGGCGCGGCCGTAGGCGTGCGCCGCGTACGCGACGTCGGCGCTGATGTGGTGCTCCTGCTCGCCGGAGAGCACCCGGACCACCTCGCCGAACGGCGTGACGAGGAGCGGCGGCGTCGTCTCGTCGCCCGTGTCCGCCGACTCCCACGCGTAGAGGGCGCCCTCGTAGCCGAGCGACCTCGCCTTGCGGCGCGCGCCGGCGAGGGTGCGGTGCCGGTACAGGAGCAGCGCGCGCGCGGCCTGGGGGTAGCAGTGCGTGTAGAAGGGGACGAGGAAGGTCTCGGTGTCCCAGAAGACGTGGCCGCGGTACGCCTCGCCGCTGAGCCCGCGCGCGCCGATGGAGCAGCGCGGGTCGCCCGGGTTCGCGGCGCCGATGAGGTGGTAGAGGGCGAACCGGAGCGCCCGCTCGATCTTGGGGGCGCCGTCGATCTCGACGTCGGCGCGGCGCCATCGCTCCGCCCACGCGCGCGCGTGCTCGCCGAGCACGTCGCCCGCGGCGCGGCGCGAGAGCTCCGCCTGGAGCGCCTCGCCCGCCTCGCGCGGCGCGGCCGTGTCGCGCGACGTGTGCAGCGTCGTCGTCCGGAAGAGGCGGGTCCGCTCGGCGACGCGGACGCCGATGTCGCAGCGCTCGGCGATGGAGCGCGCGCCCTCGGCGCGCTCGCAGCGCGCGCCCTCGGGGGCCTCGGGCGGGGGCGAGCCCTCGGCGGCCTCGCCCGGGAGCACGCGCAGGTGCGAGGTCATCGCGGTCTCGAGCCCGCCGTGCGTGCGGCCGACGAGGAGCAGGCTCTCCGCGCGCGCGTCCGCCGCGAAGCGCGCCCAGTGCGCCGCGCCGCTCGCGCTCTTCACGTCGCCGCTCAGGATCGCGTCGACGCGGATGGTCCCGGTGAAGTTGATGGGGGCGACGCTGAGCGCCTCGACGAGGACGTGGCGGTCCGCGAGCGACGCCGCGTGGAGCGTGTGGACGTGCGCGAGGTGCCCGGCCTCGCCGCGCCGCAGGCACTCGCGCAGCAGCACGCCGCGCCGCAGGTCGAGGGCGCGGAGGTGGTGCAGCACGCCGCTCGTCTCCGCCGAGAACGACTCGCCCTCGATGGCGACGCTCAGCCGGCCCCAGTCGGGGGCGATCACGAGCTCCGGGACGCGGCTCACGTCGGCCGAGGGCTCGAACGCGCCCGCGATGAACGTCGCGGGCCGCGACACGCTCGACCCCTCCGGGAGCGACGCGCGCGAGCCGAGGTAGCCGTTGGCGATCGCGAGCAGCGACTCGATCTCGTGCTCGCGCGCCACGTCGAAGCCCGGCTCCTCGACGATCCACGCGGCGTCGCGCGGCGCCGCGAGCGCGCCGAGCTCCCGGTCGAGGTCCCGCTGGAGCGCGAGGATCTCGCCGAGCCGCCGCGCGCCGGCCGCCGCGTGGGTCGCGCCCGCGAGCTCGGGCGCGCCCGAGAGCCCGCGCGCGCCCGCCGCCGGCGCGCCCCCGCCCGGCTCCGGCGAGATCGCGAGCCAGTCGCGCGGCGCGATGCGGAGCGGCCCGATCACCTGCGCGAGCAGCGCGGCCAGCGCGGAGCGCCCGTCCGGCGGCGCCGCGGCGGCGAGCGCGACGGCGGCGCCGCGGCGATCGAAGCCGTAGAGCTCCGCGCCCTCGAGCGCGCCGACGAAGAGCCGGCGCCGGTCCGCCGCGCTCGCCGCGCGCGCGCCGCGCTCGAGCCGCCGCGCGAGGTGGGGCACGCCCTCGCGGGCGAGGAGCGCCACGCGTACCCCCATCGCGAGCAGCGCGTCGAGCAGCGCCGCGGCGCCGCCGTCCGCCTCCGGGCCGCCGTCCGCCTCCGGGAGGAGGCTCGCGTCGATGGCGACGAAGCGGAAGCGGTGGTGCAGCTCGGCCGGCAGCCGGATCGCGGCCGCCGGCGCGCCCGTGAGGCCGGGGCTGCTCGGCCCGCCCCGCGCGGCGACGGGCGGCCCGGCGGCGCTGTCTTGGAGAGACGACATCCTCGGCTCCTCCCCGGGGCCGGGGCACGCGAGGATCGTGCCGCCGCGCCTGTGCAGGCCGGGATCAGGGCGGGGCCTGGCGGCGGTGGGCTAGCGCTGCACGTCGGCGGTCAGCCGAGCGAGCACGCCGAGGAGCCGGTCGACGTCGAACGGCTTCGCGAGCACGCCGGCCACGGCGCCGCGGATGCTGGGCTCGCTCACGCCGGAGAGCAGGAGGACGGGCACCTCGACGCCCGCCGCGGCGAGCGCGGCGAGGAACTCCTCGCCCGTCATCTCGGGCATCACGTAGTCGAGCAGCACCGCCCGCGGCCGCGCGCCGCGGGCGAGGCGATCGAGCGCCTCCAGCGGCCGCGTGAACCCCTGGACGCCGTAGCCCTCGTCCGCGAGCAGATCCATCAGCGAGTCGACGAGCGCCGGGTCGTCGTCGACGACGAAGATCTCCGCGCGCGGGGAGGAGGGCGAGGCGCCGGCCAGGCACGGAGAAGGGCCCGGCGAGCTCATCCAGTTTCTCTCGATCGCTGGCCTTTTCGGCGCATGAGGCGCGCTAAGGATACCAGACGGCCGCCGCGGCCGCATGGGGCAGGTCGCGCGGGCGTGGCGCGTGGGCGCGTGGCGCGTGGCGCGTGGCGCGTGGCGCGCGGCGTAACGCTTCCCACGGCGCAGATCTCCGCTGAGCCCCGAAACTCGCTCAGGACGGAGTTTTCCTCATCAATTGGGCTTGCCGCCGCGCCGCTGCTTGCAGATCGTTGAGCACCTGATACCCCTGTAAGGTTCCTCCCAGGACGACCCGAGCAGCTTGACTTGAACTGCTCGCGGGTATCGAATTGTGGTCCGAAGGACACTCCAATCCCCCTGTGGTCATCATGGCGGAAACCCCTGCTAGCAAGCTGCACATCTATCTGATCGACGATCACCCCGTCGTCCGCGAAGGCTTCGCTCGAGCGCTCTCGGACGAGCCCGACATGGTCGTCGTGGGCCAGGCCGGGACAGCAGCCGACGCCTTGCGCGAGACGGCGAGCTGCAAGCCGGACGTGGTGCTCGTCGATCTCAACATCCCCGACCGGGACGGCATCGAGCTCCTCGGGGCGCTGCGGGCGCAGCTGCCGCAGGCGAAGCTGCTCGTGCTGAGCGGCTACGACGACGAGTTCCGCGTCGCCGAGGCGCTCCGCGCGGGGGCGCAGGGATACCTCGTGAAGACCTCGAAGCTCGAGGAGGTCATCGAGGGCATCCGCCGGATCGCGACCGGCGGCGCGCCGCTGTCCTCGAGCATCGCGGGCGCCGTCGTGCGCGCGATGCGCAAGCCGGCGAGCGAGGGCTCCGGCGGCCTCGACGCGCTGACCCCGCGCGAGCGCCAGGTGCTGCGGCTGCTCGCGGCCGGCGTGTCGACGCGCGAGACGGCCGCGCGGCTCACGATCAGCCCGAAGACGGTGGAGACCCACCGCGTGCGCATCTACGCGAAGCTCGGATGTAAGAGCGCGGTCGAGCTGACCCGCATCGCGGTCCGCACCGGGCTGATCGAGGCGTAAGCCACCCGCGATCGCGCGAGGCGCCCCGCCCGCTCACCTCGCGGGAGCGGGGCGCTTCGCCTTCCTCTTCTTCCCCGGCGCAGCTTGCTTCGTGGCCGCCTCCGGCGTGGGGCTCGCGCTCGCTCGGCGCTTCGCGTCCTCGAGCAGGCGGTCGATCCGCACGCCGTCGATGGTGAGCCCGTCGATCTTGCAGCCGGTGATCTCGACCTCGCGGAGGTCCGACGCCTCGACGCGAGCGCCGCGCAGGCTCACGTCGGACCAGCGCGTCCCCGCCGCGTCGGCGTCGTCGATCCGCGCGCCTGCCAGCGACACGTCGTCGAGCGAGGCGGCGGCGAGCGCGACGTTGTGGAGGCGGGCGCCGCGCAGGTCCACATCGTCGAGCTCGGCCTCGACGAACGCGACGTTGTGGAGGCGGGCGCCGCGCAGGTCGATGTCGTCGAGGTCGACCTCCGTGAGCGCGACGTTGTGGAAGCGCGCGCCGCGCAGGTCCACATCGTCGAGCTCGGCCTCGGCGAGCGCGACGTTGTGGAAGCGCGCGCCGCGCAGGTCGGCGTCGTCGAAGTCGGCCCCGGCGAGCGTCGCGCCGTGAAAGCGCGCGGGCCTCGGCGGCGCCGCGGCGTCGTGCTCCGCGGCGTCCGCGCTCGACGGCGCGATGGGGGGCTTCTTGGCCATGGGTCCATGCTAGCGCTAGGCGCAGGCGGCGCGCTCGCGTCGCCCGGAGAGCCATGAACGCACCCGACGCCTTCGTGCCCCACCACGCCCTCGTCACCGCGCCCTCCGCGGCGCCTACCCGCTGGATGCTCGTGCTGCACGGCATCTTCGGCTCCGGCGCCAACTGGCGCACCTTCGTCCGGCGCCTCGCCGAGGCGCAGGCCACCGGCGGCGCGGACCGGCCGTGGGGCTTCATCCTTGTCGACCTGCGGGCGCACGGCCTGTCGCAGAGCCCGCCGGCGCCCCACACCATCGCGGCGGCCGCCGACGACCTGCTCCGGCTCGGCGATCGCCTCGGCCTCGATATCCGCGGGGTCATGGGCCACTCGTTCGGCGGCAAGGTGGCCCTCGCCTACCTCGATCGCCGGCCCGCCGGGCCCGCCGGGATCGAGCGCGGCTTCATGCTCGACGTCGATCCGAGCGCCAGGCCCGCCGGCGAGAGCGGCTCGGAGAGCCCCGGCGTGCTCGAGCTGCTCCGCGCGATCCCGCAGCCGATCGCGTCGCGCGAGGCGTTCCTCGAGGCGGTGCAGGCCGCCGGCTTCAGCCGCGGCATCGGCGAGTGGCTGGCGATGAACGTCCGCCGCGAGGGCGACGGCTTTCGCATCCGGCTCGACCTCGACGTCCTGAACGACCTGCTCACCGACTATTTCGCGCGCGATCTGTGGCATGTCCTCGAGGAGCCGCCGGCGCCGGCCGGGGTCGAGGCGCGGCGCCTCCACGTCGTCCTCGGCGGCAGGTCGGCGTCGGTCTCGCCGGAGTCGCGCGCCCGCTTCGAGGCGCTCGCGGCGCGCGCTCCCTGGCTCTCGGTCCACGTCCTCCCGCGCGCCGGCCACTGGCTCCACGTCGACGATCCGGACGGCCTCTTCGACGTGATCCGGGCGGCCCTGTGATCGTCCTCGATCGCCTGAGCCCCGTGCGCGGCGCGGCCGCGCCGGGATCCAGGCTTTCCGTCCTGCTCTCCATCCACTATCGGTGAGGCGACCTATGCGCATCGCGTCCTGGAACGTGAACTCCATCCGCACGCGGCTCGAGCAGCTCACGAGCTGGCTGGTCCGCGCCGCGCCCGACGTCGTTTGCATGCAGGAGACGAAGGTCGAGGACGGCAGCTTCCCCGAGGCGGCGCTCTCCGAGGTGGGCTACCGCTCGATCGTCTTCGGCCAGAAGTCCTACAACGGCGTCGCGATCGCCGCGCGCTTCGGGCTGTCGGTGGACGACGTGAAGAAGGGCCTCGACGGCGACGAGGAAGACGTCGCCCGGCGGATGCTGTCGGCCACGGTCGAGGGGATCCGGATCATCAACGTCTACGTGCCGAACGGGCAGGCGGTGGGGACGCCGGCCTTCGCGTACAAGCTCGCGTGGCTGGAGCGGCTCCGGCGCGAGCTCGAGGCGAGCTACCGGCCCGATCAGCAGCTCCTGATCTGCGGCGACTTCAACGTGGCGCCCGAGCCCATCGACGTCGCCGAGCCGAAGAAGTGGGAAGGGCAGGTGCTCTTCCACCCCGACGAGCGGGCGGCGCTGGGCCGCCTGATGGAGTGGGGCCTCGTCGACGCGTTCCGCGCCTGTCACCCCGCCAAGGCGGCGTACAGCTGGTGGGATTACCGGATGGGCGCGTTCCGGCGCAACAAGGGCCTCCGCATCGACCTCGCGCTGGTGACGCGCCCGCTCGCCGCGCGCTGCGCGGATGTGTCGATCGACACGCGCCCGCGGGAGCTCCAGCGCCCCTCGGATCACGCGCCGGTGGTGGTGGAGCTCTCGGACGGCGCGGCGCCGCCCGGGGCCGCGCCGGCGGCCTGAGCGCGGCCGGGCGTCAGCGGGGGGCGGGCGCGGTTGCGGCGTGCGCCGCGCCGTCGGCCGCGGCCGCTCGCGCGGCGGTGACATGCGCCGCGTCGTCCGCCGCGGGCGCGGCTGCGGCGTGCGCCGCGCCGTCGGCCGGGGCCGCGGGCGCGGCTGCCTCGAGGGGCTTCTTCGCCGCGTCGGCGTCGCACGCCGGGCGGGCGAGCGACTCCTCGACGCAGGCGGCGCGCATCGACGGGGGGCACGCCACGCGGATGTGGAAGTGGTCGTTGTGCAGGTCGGCGTCCCTGGGGCTCATCATCGCGGCGGCGGCGCGGCTCCGGAGCTCCGCCGGGACGCGCGTCTTCGCGGCGTACGCGAGCAGCCGCGCCCGCAGCGCGTCGGTCACGAACAGGTATTTGACGCCTGCCCGGCGGTCCTGGAGCAGCGCCTCGACGAGCGCCCAGTTGCGCTTGTCGTCGAACCGCGCCCCGGGGAGGCCGATGGCGTCGCCCTTGTCGTCGAACGCCACGAACCGGTCCATGCGCAGCGTCTTGCCCTTCGAGTTCACGACGTAGAACCCGACGTCGGCGTCGCGCCCCGTCTGGTGGGAGTTGTGCCCGTCGAGGCGGCCGCCCGTCCTGGCCGAGAGATCTCCGACGAGCAGCGCGGAGTCGCCGTGCTTCTTGGCCACCTGGAAGGCGGCGCGCCGCAGGGCCTTCACGAGCACGGGCAGCCCCCAGGTCCTTGCGCCCTCGCGCGTCTTCAGGTGCCGCGACGACCGGAGCCGCACGGCGCCGTTCAGCCGCCCGCGGTTGGGCGCCCCCTTCGACAGCGGCTTGCGCTCGTCGGCCTCGGCGGCGGTGCCGCCGCGCGCCGTGCGGGAGGTCTCGTCCCGCCGCGCCGCGCGCTTCTTGCTCGCGCGGTCCGCGGCCTTCCCCTTCGCCCCGGCGCCGCGCGCGGCGCGCGATCCACCCTCGTCGCCGGTCGAGCTGCGGCGCGCGGCGGGGCGCTTGCCCTGCGGGCGCTGGTCCGGCGGCTGCTCCGCCGAGGCCGGCTGCGCGCCCGCCGGTGCGCCGAGGGCCGGCGCCGCGACCGAGAGCGCGAGCAGGAGGGCGGCGACAGGGCCCCGGGACGCGAAGCAACGGCGGGTGAACGGGCGAAGCAAGGGCATGACGGGGGCGGACCCTACCCCGCGGCGCGGCAGGCCGAGAACTTCTTTCGCCGCCGCCGGCGTGGCGCGGGCGAGCTCAGGGAGGCGTCCGTCCGGGCTCAGCGGGGATGGCGGCCTGAGAATTGCGCATCGCGATGCTTCATCGCCTTGACATAACGGCTCCGGTGCGGTTAGAAGCGTTCCGCGAGCCCCGCCGAGGGGCGCGCAGGAGCGCCCGTAGCTCAGCTGGATAGAGCGTCGGACTTCGAATCCGAAAGTCGCCTGTTCGAATCAGGCCGGGCGTGCCGGGCTCAACGGACGACGCGAGCGATCCAGAGAAGTCCCGGGGACTGTTCCAGAATTCCGTCGGTTTGACAAACTACTCGGGCCATTAGCTCAATTGGTAGAGCAGTGGACTCTTAATCCATTGGCTGAAGGTTCAAGTCCTTCATGGCCCACCCGAGACGATTGACGAATCCAGTCAGCCCGAGAGGCTGGCTGGGACAGCCGGGACGACGGCTGGGACAACCGAAGAAGCGGCACGGGACAGATGCTCGAAAGCCCGACGACCCAGGGGGGGTGTCGGGCTTTCGGTGTTTTGAGCTGCGCGTCAGGTCGACGTCATTCCGGCGCGTGGGCCGTTCGATACGTCTTTCAACCTAGTCCGGCGGGTCTGCCAGGGCGCCGGCGCGTGGCGAGCTCATGAGCCCTCAGGTCGATCTACGCCGATCGGTTCTGCGTGTGGAGAGGAGCGGCCAGGTCCTCGGTACGGCGTTCGTGATCGAGCTGGTCGATGCGGCGGGGGCCGTGAAGCCCGTAGCGCTCACCTGCGCGCACGTGGTGATGGCCGCAACGCCGACGCAGGCTCGAGGGCAGCCGCTGACCCTTACCCTCGTCGCGCTCGTCGAGGGACAGCCCACGTTCCCGGCCGCGGTGGACTGGGACCTCGTGCTCGACGCGCCGGACCTCGTGGTGCTCGCGCTGCCGAAGGATCACGGCCTCACCCCGATGCTCGTCGCGTCGGACGACCGTTGCGAGGGGCACGACTTCAAGACCTACGGGTTCCCGGCGGGAGCCCAGGACGCGGTGGGGGAGAGGGGCCTGTGGGGCTACGGGCGCGCCGTGGGACCGGTCGGGCTCGGCCAGGCCGCGCGGATCCAGTTCCGGGACTGCGACACGGTCACCGCGGGGTTCAGCGGGGCGCCGGTGTTCGATCTGCACACGCGGCGCGTCGTCGCGATGCTCACGGACATCACCAGGGTCGATCCCCACCTGCGCGGCATCTCGACCGCGTTCGGCGTCCCGGCCAGCGTGGTGCGCGGCGTCCTGCCGTCCCTCGCGCTGCGGCGCGATCGCCCCTACCGGGGGCTGGATCCCTTCACCGAGGCCGACGCGGGCTACTGGATCGATCCGAGCGGGCTCAAGGACCAGCTCCTCGCGCGGCTGGACCGCGGCGATCGCCTCGTCGCCGTGGTCGGCCCTTCGGGGGTGGGCAAGTCCTCGCTGCTGCACGCCGGCGTGCTCCCTGGCCTGCGGCTGCGAGCGGGCCCGTGGGGCGCGGACGTCGTGCACGTGCGGCTGAACCGCGAGCTGGTGCTGGAGGCCGCGAGGGCGTGCGCGCAGCACGAGGCGGCGCCGGCGGACGGAGCGCGCGCGCTGCGCGACACGCTGCGCGGCTGGGCGAGCGTCCCGGCGGCCGCGCCGGGCCAGGGGGCCGGCGCGGGCGGCGCGGGCGGCGCGCGCGGGCTCGTGGTGATCCTCGATCAGTTCGAGGAGGTCCTGCTGGTCGACGAGGCGTCGTGCAGGCACATCGCGCGCGCGCTGCTGGCGCTCCTGCCGAGCGACGCGATCGTGGGACCGGGGGCGGGGGAGGCGCGCGTGGTGATCGCCCTCCGGGAGAATTTCCTGGGGCTCTTCGGCGAGCGCGCGCCGGAGCTCAAGCTCCGGGTCGCCGAGGCCTCGATGGCGATGCCACACGTGATCTCGCGCGCGACGCTGCGGCGGATCATCCTGGAGCCGGCGCAGGCGGCCGGCCGGGCGTGGGACGACCAGGCGTTCGTGACGCAGATCGAGCAGGCGGTGGTGCGAGGTTACGCGGCCGAGAGCGGGGACCGCGTGAAGTGCACGGCGCTGCCGGCCCTCGAGGTGTTCCTGGCGGACCAGTGGGACGCCCGGGAGGCCGACGCGCCGCTCGCCGCGGACCCGCAGAGCGCCTTCCAGGGCGCGCTCGGGCGGATCGTCGACCGCGCGGTGGCGCGCGTCGCCGGCGAGGCGGCCGTCCCCGCGGGGCCCGCGGAGGCGCGGAGGCGGGCGGAGGAGCTCGTCGCGCGGATCCTGGTGGGGTTCGTGGTCTTCGGTACCGGCCTCGACGCCGAGGTCCCGAAAGGAAGGTCGCGGCGCCAGCAGGAGATCGAGGCGGCGCTGCAGCCCCGGGCGTCCCGTGACGAGGTGCAGCGGATCGTCCGCGCGCTCGTCGACGGGCGCGTGCTGTCCGCCCGGGCACCGGCGGGCGCGGGCGCGGCGCAGCCCGCGGCCGAGGACGTCCATCTGGAGCTGGTGCACGACGCGGTGCTGACCGGCTGGGCCCCGCTGCGGGGTCCGGTCGAGCAGGAGCGGGATTTCCTCGGCTGGCAAGCGTCGCTGGAGAGGCCGGCGCGGGCGCTGCGCAAGCTGAGCGCGTGGAAGAAAAAGAAGCAGGCACGCGGGTGGCGACCCTGGCGCGCGCCGGAGAGCCTGCTGCTCGGAGGGCGCGAGCTCGAGGTGGCGCGAGAATGGCGCGGGCGGCGCGGGGGTGAGATCGAGCCTGACGTACGCTCCCTGATCGACGTGAGCGTGCGCCGGGATCGCTTGCGCAGCGGCGTTCTGTGGACCGCGTCGTTCAGCGCAGCCGTGGCGATCCTCGTGCTCGCGGGGCTGCAGTGGAAGGACCAGGAAGCGAGCGCTGCCCGAGAGCTGGAGAAGCAGCAAGAGAGCGCTGCCCGACTGAAGAAGGAGCTTCATCAACAGCGGCGCGCCTTGGTTGACGTGAGCCGGGTCGGCGTGAGGGTGCTGGGGGGAGAGCCCGGCGCGCTGCTCAGCGCCATCCAGGCGAGCAACGAGGTCGAGCACGAGACGGACGCGGAGGTGCGTCAGTCGGTAACCACGGCGCTGCTGCGGAGCCTGCTCGCGTTTCAGCTTCGAGCACCGGTCGACCTCGGCGGGGAGCGCGCGGTCTCGGTAGCGCTGACCGGCGATCGGACGAGCGCGGTGTTCCGCACGCTCGACGCGGCGCGCGGCGAGGAGCGCTACGGGGTCTGGGACATGCGCACGGGCGCGCGCGTGCGCGATCTGGCACAGCGCCCCGCCTGCGCCTTCCTCGAGGACCCTGAGTCGAAGCAGCTCCGCTGGGTGTGCGGGACGTCCGACCTGATGGACATGTACGCTGCCATGCTTCCGCTCCTCCCAGACGCTGCGCTGCTGATGCCGGATACGCGCGAACTCTGGCTTGCGAACGCGCCCGAGAGAGGTATTCGACGCATCAACATCGACCACGACAGCTTGCTCGATGTCGACCCTTTCGCCGACTGGGTCGTGATGGATCTGGATCGGTCCGAGCGCGGTTCCACCGTGGGAATGGCAGCCTTGGAGGGCGTCGTGGTGCTCTGGGATCCCAAACAGGGGAAATCCACGACACTACCCCACGAGGGACCCGTTCAGCACGTCGCCGTGGCCGACGCCGGAGCGGGGGCGGTCTCCCTCGGCTGGAGCGCGAGCTGCTTCTACGATGCCGCGAGGAAGTGCAGAAAGCTGCCATGGATCGGCCCGTTCGGTTCCGTGGCCATCACGCACGATGGAGCGATCGCCGCCATCTCGAGCTTCACGCTGGGCGACTTCGGCACAGCGCCAAGGCGACAGCTCTCGCTTGTCTGGGAGCGGGAGAGCTACCACGCGAGTCGGGCTATCCTGGATCTGGACGTTCGAACAAGCTCCATCCGCGTTGAGGGATCGCGCAAGCTCCCGACCGTCACGCTCACCGGTCTCGACTGGGTGAACCGTGGCCGCCTCTCTACTAATGACCCGATCGACCTGCCGGCACGTGCAGAAGAGCTTCAGGCCATACATGCGGACCGGATGGACTTTCACGAGGAAGGCATCGCAAATCTGGATCTCGGTGATGACGGGACATGGGGCTTCCGACTGCAGGTCTCACCGCGAGCGTACGAGAAAGGCCTCCTGCGGGAAGTTGCCCAGTGCGACGACCTCACGGTGCTTCGATATGCCGGCCGGTGGCTGCGGCTGAATGCGTCGCCCGCAACGCAGATGCCAGGGCAGAAGCAGCTCAGGGTCCTGGCCTTCGACGCCAACCGACAGCTCGCGTTGGTCGCGGAAGGGAAGGAATCCTTGAGGCTGGCCCGTGTCGGACCGAAGGGCCTGGACCTGTCCTCCGAAGAGGCGCCCTGTGCTGCCGCGAAGTACTGGAACATGGACCAGGGCCTGCCCGAGATCGCAGTCATGGGCTGTGGCGACAAGAAGGGGGTGATCTCGGTCCACCCTGGATCGCCAATCCCTGTAGCGTGGCGGCCCTGGATCGTCAGGGCGACGGCTTTGCCGGGACCCGACGCAGTCCAGCCCATTCAGGTCATCAGCGACGGCGTGCACGCCGCCGTCCGGTGGGAGGATAAACGGCTAGGGCTGGTCGACCTCACGTCCGGCGCCCTCCTCCCCGAGCTGAACGGCGAAAGGGCCAGCTGGATTCTAGCGTACAGGGCGGGCGTTCTCGTCACCCACGATGGGACCGTCGCGGATCAGGTAAATGTCTATTGGAACGGCAAGCGAACCAGCTCCTTGGACGGATTGAGCGGCGACGTCTCCGTGCTCCGTACCGTCGCGGGACCGTTGCTCTGGCCTCGAGGTCAGCCCCGAATCGTGGACATGAATGGACAGCCAGTCCCCTTGCCCCTCAAGGGCGCTGCTTCTGGCGTTCGCGGCACCAGCTCGTCCAGCGCTGGAAACGTTGCTGGCGAGACCTCGGTCGATCATGTCAGCGCCTCCCCCGACGGACGCTGGGTCGTCGTGGTGCCGCGTGATTCCGCGCCGATCGTCGCGAGGGTGGAAGCGAGCCCGCTGCGACTCGTCGAAAGCGGACGCCTGGAGGTGCCCGGGACCCGCAGCCCGGACACCCATCGAGCCAACGTTCATTATCTCCCCGCCACGGACACGAATGAGCTCCAGCTCCTTGTCTCGTCAGCCGGTGTCGCGATGCTTTGGATTCAACGAGGCGACCGCTGGGAGCCGCGACCGCTGGACCCGCCGCGCGCTGGGTTCGATGTGGCGAGCGTGGTGCTGAGCCCGTCCGGCGGGCTCGCCGCCATCGATCGTTCCGAGGTCGAACAGCAAGGGGACATCCAGGCCAAGCCAGAGCACATCGTCGAGCTCCGTGACACCCGGAGCTGGTCGTTGATCGGCGTCATCCCCGCTACGGACTCCTTCCCCGAAAGACAGGCTCCGTGGTTCCTGGACGACGACCACCTGCTCTTCCCGAACCCGGCGCGCGTGTACTCGCTCCGCCCCGAAGATCTCCGCCGCGAAGCCTGCGACCTGCTCCGCGGCCGGAGCGAGTTCCGCGAGGTCAGCGCCATCTGCGACGCGCCTCCGGCCGCCGGCGCACCGGCACGCCCGTGACTCACCTCGCTCCCAGCTCCCTCGACTCCGGTCTCCGCACGTTGCTCCGCGCCCTCCCGCCGCGCCCCGTGCTGGACACCGCCATCACGGTGGACGCCGCCGCCCTGCGCAGCGCGGAGCGCTCGGCCCGCCTGCCCATCGCCGTGCAGTCGCCGGCGCTCCAGCGGGCGCCCGCCGCGCGCGCGGCGCTCGCCGCGCTGCTGGAGCACGGCGCCGCGCTGCTCCGGTCGCGCGGGGCGGCGATCGACGCCGCGCCGCTCACGGACCGCGACCGCGACGCCCTCGTGGCGCTGTACATCGTCTACGGCCGCCCCGCCGTCCCCGTGCGCAACGATCAACTCCAACGCATCCCCGTCGGATGGGAGCTGCTCGACGGGTGGCGCGACCCCATCCAGGGCGCGCTGCCCTCCCTGGGGCGCATCGAGCTGCGCGCGCCCGACGGGCGCCGCGCGCCGATCGGGACCGGGTTCCTCGTCGCGCCGGAGCTCGTCATGACCGCGCGGCACGTCGCCGACGACCTGCGGCCCGAGGGCGCGCCCCCGCCACGGCCGGGCGAGCGCATCGACCCGGCGGTGGGGGCGCAGATCGACTGGCGGGCGGAAGCCGACAACCCGGATGCCTTCGCTCGATTCCGCATCGTGGAGCTCACGTGGGCCCACCCGGAAGAGGACGTCGCGCTGCTGCGTCTGTCGCGCGAGGGCGCAGAGCCCGCCCACGCGCGCATGCCGCTGCCCCTCCCGCTCTGCAGCGCGGCGCCAGCGCAGCTCGACGGCGCGCTCGTCTTCACGGGCGGTTATCCCGTCGGCGGCGGAGAGGGGGCCCTCTCGTGGCAACGCCTGCAGGACATCTTCCCGGGTGTGCTGGGCACGAAGCGGCTGCAGCCAGGAAAGCTGCTCGCGCCGGCGTGGAGCGCCCACCGCTTGCAGCACGATTGCTCGACGCTCGGCGGGAGCTCGGGCGCGCCGCTCTTCCTCCTCGAGCGACACCGGCCCCTCGTCATCGGGGTTCACGTCGCGGGGGCACCCTTCACCGCCAACCTCGCGGCGCCGACGTGGCGCATGCGCGACGCGCTCCCCAGGGAGCTGCTCCACACCGGCGCTCCCGGTCACGGCGGTATCGGCTTCGCCCCTGACCCGCTCGGCGCCGGCGGCGCCTAGGCGCGCGGCCCACGCCGGCACGCGAGCGGCCCGCTCACGTCCCCGGCGTCGAGGGCGCCGACTGAGCCCCTCCCTGGATCCGGAGCGCGCTCGACCCGTAGAAGGTGTACGCCAGCCCGAGGGGGTTCCACTCCCGGAGCAGGGCGCGCCGCATCGCGAGGAACGCGGCCCCCAGCGAGTTCTGCCCGGGATCGCTGCTCGTGAGCGCCTTGAAGACGTGCCTGGCGACGGAGCGCGCGAGGGGCGTGGGGACGGCGATCTCGGTGCCGATGATGCCGGACGCGCCGAGCGTCCGCAGCCGGGTCGAGAGCTTGTTGATCGTCTCCGGAATCAGCGCGAGCGTCTCGCAGCCGTTGAGGAAGACGAGCGGCTTCGGCGACGTCCACCGGATCTCCCTGGCCGGGAGCTCCGTCGTCCCGATGAACCCGGGCGACCTGGCGTCGCCCACCTTGAGGACGAAGAAGCCGTTGTGCTCGACGCCATGACAGTAGAAGTAATGGACTTCGTGCTTCTCCTCCCTCAACGCCCTGAGGATCTCCGTCGCGTCGGCCACCGGATCCCTGGGCCCGAGGGCCGCGGCGAGGTCGGCCTTGTGCTCGTCCACGTCCTGGAACCGGTACACCGCGAAGAGCACGTTGACCTGCCCGTCGCCGTCCGACGCGTCCCGGATCTGCTTCCGCACCTCGGGGGGGACGCCGCCGTCCTCGCTCCCGGGCGGCTCCACGTGCTGCATCGGCTGCTCGATCTCGTGACGGTAGCCCCAGAAGCCGAACGGGCACACGGTGACGTGCCGCGCCGCCGCGTCGCGCAGCGGGCACCCGGCGCTCGCGAAGCACTCGGCCGGCCGATCGAGCAGGTCCGCGCCGGTCTCGAGCTGCCGCTGGAACTCCGAGCAGAGCCTCACCTTATCGCTGTTGGCGGCGAGCGGCAGGTCGTACATGCCGGCCCACGGGATGCTCGGGCCATCGCCCTTGCACCGCGCGATGGACACCACGCCTGGATGGGCCAGCGCCTCCCCGAAGGCCGCCCATTCCTCCTGGGCGCCGTCATCGCCGAAGAGCGCGTCGTACGTGCGGGCGCCCGCCCTGGCGAGCGAGACGAGCGTCTGGGCCTTGAGCGCTCGCTCGGCCGGGGTCTGCGGAGGGTTCTTGTACCGGTAGGTGGTGCTGGTCCCCGCGGCGGTCCCGAGCTCCTTGCGAAGGATGTGCCCGAGCGGCGTCAGCTCCGCGTCGGTCATCGTCTTCAGGCGGCCGGCGCGGAGCCTGCGTCCCTGGCCCTCGAACACGCCGATCCAGTGCGCGCCCGGCGCGTCGTTGGTGAAGATGCCTATCGTGGGCCTCGGGAGCGACGCCCGCGCGGCGAGGTCGCTCACGGTCGCGAAATCGAGGCGGGACCTCGGGGCGGGCCCCGCGGGCGCCGACGCGTCGGTGAAGACGAGCTCGGCAGCGAGGGACTGGAGCAGGACCCCCTCGAACAGGAGGCACACCCGGATCAGGGTCGCGCCCGGGCGCCTCGCCGCCAGCGTCACCGAGGCGGTCGTGCTGTCCCCGAACCGCGCGAGCGTGAGCTTGGTGTCCGGAGGTGGCCGCAGGGTAACGGCCTCGCTGTCCACGAAGAACCGCACGTCGAGCTCCACCGCGTCGACGCGGTCGAACGCCTCGCGCAGCGCGTCCTCGGGGAAGCTCCCGTGCGCGGCCGCTCCCTCGATCGCCTTGCCCACCCGGACGTGCGCCCGATACCAGCGCTTCACCACGAGCGACGGCACGCTGCGCGCGGTGGGATCGCCGTCCTCGGCGAGCCACAGGCTGGTTTCCCGCGCCCGCGCGGACGCGATCTTGCGCTTGGCGCTCGGGCCCGCGAGGGCGTCGAGCATCTTCTGCGCCACGGCCCCCGGGATGCTGAAGTCGTGCGCCTTGACGGCGGCTCGGCGTAGCGTCGTGTCGACGTCCTCCAGGACGTCCCGCGTGGCGCTCCGGAGGCTCCAGGATCGGGTCGCGCTCTCGGGGAACGATCCCGGGTCGAAAGAGAGGGAGGGGAGGGCTCGATGCGCCGCGGCGGCGACCGCGCGCGTGAGCAGGAGCGCCGTCTCGCCGCCCTCCACGGCGCCGAGCACGAGCGCCGGGGTGCCCTGCTCCCGGGCGATCTCGGACGCCGCTGCCGCGCACGCGTCGAGCGGGAGATCGTGCAGGATCTTCCGGTAAAACGTGGGCATCACGCCAGCCCATCCCGGATCGGGGGACCCGAGCGCCGCGATCAGCACCGCCCCCGCTCCGCCGTCGAGCGCGGGCGAGAGGAGGGGAGTCAGCCCGCTCGGGTCGCGCTGGCCGATGTCGTGCAAGCCGATGTCGTGCAAGACGAGCAGACGAGGCGCGGTCCCACCCCGGAGCTCCCGAACCAAGGCCGCCGCTCGCCGCGCGCTCTCCGGCGACGACGAGTCCACGAGCGCGTGGACGATGAGCGCGGACGCGCGGGAGGATGCCTCGACGGACCAGTCGAGCCCGATCGCGCGCACCTCGTCGGCGAGACCCTCGAAGAGCCGGCCGATCGGCAGCTCTTCGCCACCCCCGCCGTCGACCAAGATCGCGACGTGCACGCGGATCGGCGGCTCCACCTCCTCGACGCGCGCTCCGGCGCCCTGCGGGCGCGGGTGGCGGCGGACGACGGCGACGCTGGGGCCGAATTGCTCCGCGCAGAGCTCCTCCCACCGGGTCTGCTGGTGCTCGTGATCCAGCACCAGCGCGACCCGGAAGAAGGTGTCGGGCGGCAGCGCTTCGGCGAGGATCCCGAACGAGCCGACGCGCTGCGCCAGCGCGGGGAACCACGACGTCCCCGCCTGCAATCGGCGCTCTTTCACGGGTCTCGCGCCGAGCCTCGGGACCGGCGGGTACGGACCTCGATCCCAGAGCTCCCACGAGGCCTCGAACTCGCCGGCTCCTCCGACCTCGAGCTCGCTCGGGCCCTGAACGACGAGCTCGATGAGGGTGGATCGTTCGTTCATCGTTCTACTCCATCGGGATGACGCCGCCCTGGCGGAGCTCGTCGAGCGCGTGCCGGCGGAAGCTCGATCCCCGCTTGGTCAGCGCGCGGCGCTCCTCGTACTCGTTCGCGACGGCGCGGGCCGCCGCGACCGCATCCTCGAACGAGTGGTCCTTGATCATCGTGGTCTCGACGTAGTCCCACTCGTCCGCCCCTCGGCGCTTGCGCCAGCCGAGGAACGCGTGGCCCGGGACGACGACGATGGCCGGCGTGAGCGAGGCCGCCTCGAGGAGGCTCGCCAGGAGCACGGTCCCGTCGATGCAGTTCGCGGACGTGTTCGCGATCGACTCGCGCGGCAGGCGCACCCGCTGCGCCCGCGCCTCGGGCCCGGCGCCGAACGCGAGCACGGAGTTGACATAGGTGACCCCCGCCTGCTTGCAGACCTCGAAGCAGGCGCGGACCTGCTCCTCCACCTTGGCCCCATCCTGCTGGTATCCGATGAACGACGACGGCGCGCGCTCGGCGGCCTTGCGGAGGAGCTTCATCACCTCGTCGGCGTTGGGCGTCACCCACGCCGCCAGGTACCTCGTCATGTCGACGTCCTCGCCCGTGTAGGGGTCGCGCACGGAGAGATAGGCCGTCGTCCGCGCCGCGAGCCAGATGGGATATGCCCGCTCGACCTCCACCTTGCCGTCCAGATCGTCGACGCGGACGCGCAGGCTCGCGCGGGTCGCTTCCTGGATCTCGCGCAGCGCCTTCGGGAAGAACGTCGGCATCTGCCCCACGGTGGCCTCCTGCGTGGGCTCGATCTCGACGCAGTCGACCGCTTCGGCCGAGTAGCCCTCCACGTACGAGACGAGGCGCAGGCGCCGCGCGGTGTCGACGAGGTTCTTCAGCCGAAAGCTCACGAGCGGCGTCGAGGCGTCGAGCAGGTGCGCGGTCGCCGACGGGACGTGCGTCATCCGGAGCCGCACCTCGACGTCGAGCCCCGTCGTGCTCGGCCCCATCATCTCCACCGGCCGGTCCTTGCGGGCGGACGTATCCAGGATCAGCCCGCCGCCTCCGCTCGGCGTCGCTCGCTGCGCCTCATTGAGCTTCTCCTCGGCAGCCCGGAGCTCGCCCAGCGCGGCCGCGTCGATGGCCCGGCTCCGATGCACGAAGAGCTGCTCGCGCAGCTCCGCCACGCGCCGCTCCGCCACACGCCGCTCGGCGCCCGCCCGCTCGTCCTCCACCCCATCCGCCATGGCGTCTTCCTCCCGCCGACCTGCGTCGTCGAATGCATAAGCGCCGCACGGATGCCGACCGCTGTCAAGTCCCGGGCCGGTCAGCTCGGCGGCACCCGCGTCAGGGCGCGATGCTTGGCGTCGACGTGTTCACCGATGCCGCGGTTTTACGCGGGCGGCGCCGGAACAACGCAGCAGCGGCTCGACGCGACCAGGGCTTGCGGTGGCGCGACGAAGCTGGCTACGATGAGCGACACCGGCCGAAAAGGGCGCAAGTCCAGGCCAGCCATGGCGGCCTGCGTGAGGGACAACATGAAGCGATCGCTCCTGCGCGCGCTCGGACATCCGACCGCGGTGACACCCGTCCAGCCTGGTCTGCTCGAGGAGCTCAAGGCCCCCAAGAGCACCCCCAGGGGCTTCAACGATTCACCCGATTACGGGCTCGACTCGAGCGCGGACGCCGATATCGGGCTCGTCGAGCCGGATCACTTCAGATGGCTCGAGGAGCGCCTGGAGGAGGACCCCGATCCGATCCTGGCCGAGGCGCGGCAGCTATGGGACGCGAAGCTCTCCGAGGCGGAGCTCCGGAGCGCTCTTGGCCGGGCACGGTCGTTCCTCGAGCGGTCGGAGACCGCGGAGCCGTTCCTCGAGGCGGCCACGGCGCACGCGCGCGCCGTCGGCATGCCGGCCGATTTCGGCTTTGAAGGGTACGACCCGGCGCGGCTGCCCATCCTGCCCATGCAAGAGCGGTTCGAGACGGTCGCCGACGGCGCCGTGTACGCGCTCGCCTTCGTCGCGGCCAAGACCGCGAACAGCCTCAAGCCCAAGGCGCCCTTCCGTTACCACGAAGAGAAGCGGCCGTTCGTGTACGACATGCCCCTGGCGAAGACGAAGCTCGCCCTGCTCGCCGACTTCGGCAACGGGCTCGCGCACTCGCGCTACATCGCCAAGCACATCCGACGCCTCGCGCCAGACCACCTGCTCTACCTGGGCGACGTCTACTACGCCGGCACCTCAGCCGAGTTCGCGTCCTTCGTCGCGCCCGAGCTCGACGAGATGCTGACGCGGACGAACGTGATGATGCTGAGCTCCAACCACGAGATGTTCTCGAAGGCTTACCCGTACTTCAGCTATCTCGACTACCGCGCCGCCAAGGGCGCGCCCCAGGTCCAGCAGGGGAGCTACTTCTGCCTGCGCTTCGGGGACGCGTTCCAGATCATCGGGATCGAGACCGACTATTTCGGCCACACGAAATACGCCGACGCGCGGCTCAGGTCGTGGCTCTCGCAGGTCCTCCAGGAGGGGCGCCAGCGCGGGTGCATCAACGTGCTGCTGTCGGCGAACGAGCCGTTCAAGTACAGCTCGAACGATTACACCAGGCTCTACGCCGACATGAAGCCGTTCCTGCCGGGGATCGATCTCTGGTTCTGGGGCAATACCCACTATTGCGGCCTCTTCGACATGACCGCGGATCTCCCGGTCACGAGCTGCATCGGGCACGGCGGCTATCCGTATCGCCTCTCGGAGTACAAGCTCGACAAGGACCTGTATACCGCGCCTTGCCCCGCGACCCCGCTCTTCCTCGAGTGGCAGTCGCGCTATCACGGGTTCAAGCTCCGTCCAGAGCTCGGCAACAACGGGTTCTGCACGCTCCACCTCGACCCGGGGCAAGGGGCCGCGACGCGGCGCCTCCACCTCGAGTACATCGACTGGAGGAAGCGGTCGAGGTACAAGGCCGAGCTCGGCCGCCGGCAGGACGGGAGGCTGGCCGTGCTGCACGGCAGCGAGGAGCCCTGAGCGAGCGCGGGTGAACGGGAGAAGATCCGCGAACCTCGCGTTCCGCCCGTGATTCATCCTCGTGCCCACCCCCATCTCGCCGTCGCGCTCGCCGCCGCTCTGTTCGCGGCGCCGTCCGCCGAAGCATCGCGGACGCGCTCCGTCACCACGCCGGGGTCTCGGTCCAGCAGACCACGCCCGGCCAGGGAACCATTGATGTTCGCGGGCTCTCCGGGCGCGAGGTGATGCACGTCGTCGACGGGATCCCGCTCAACGCGACGTTCTTTCGCGCCGGGAACAACCCATACCTCGGCCTCGTCGATCCCTATTCGCTCGAGGAAATCGACGTCATTCGCGGCGCCTCCTCGGTGATTTACGGGAGCGACGCGCTTGGCGGGGTGATCTCGATGGTGACGGCGCTGCCGGGCTATGCCCTCTCGGAGGGCGGCGTCGCGCGCGCTCGCGCGTTCCAGAGCTTCTCCACCAATCCGCTCGGAGCCGCCTCCCGGATCTCGATCGAGCACAGCGCGACGCGGTGGACGGCTCACCTCGGCTTCACATACTACCGTGCCGGCGACATTCGCCCTGGAGAGGGCGTGGCGAGCCCGAACCCAGAGGCGTACTGGAACCTCGAGCGCGCACCCGCCTCGTCCCGAGCGCCGCGGTCGAGAGGGAGCACAACCGCTCCGACGCCGTTACCGCCCGAGGCGAGCTCCGGCTCTTGAACGCGGCGCGGACGCGCGGGGCCCGGATCGGGATAGACGCCACGTACGATCGCGCCACGAGCGAGGCCGACGTCTACGATCCCGCCGTGCTCGAGAAGCAGCCCCAGCCCGAGCGCTATCCCACCGGCTCGTCGATGACGCACGGCGGAGTCTACGGCCAGGCGGAGGCGGAGCTCGTCCACGGGCTCCGAGCCCATGCGGGCGTACGGCAAGCCCTGTTTCACCTCGACATCCCGAAGCGCAGCGTGGACGAAGATTCGAGCAGCCCCGCGTTCACCAACACCATGGTGGATGTCGTCTTCAACGCGGGCGTACGATGGGAATTCGCGCCAGGGGTAGCCTGGATCGCGAATGCCGGCCGGGGAGTTCGCTCACCGAACGTTCAAGATTTCGCGGCGCTCGGCCCCCGGGCCGGCAACCGCTTCCAGATCCCCAACCCAGACGTCGGACCAGAGCACACCCTGTCCATCGATACTGGCCTCAAGACGCTGATTGATCGCATCTCGGCGGAGGTCGCAATTTTCTATCTCGCCTACGACGACGCCATCGCCCTCGCCCCGGCGGCACGAGACGGCTCCCCGACGACGCTGGACGGCGAGCAGTACGAGTGGAGCGAGAACGCCTCCCGCGTCGAGTACTACGGCGTCGAAGGTGAATTCGACGTTCCATTGGCCCGATATGCAGGGATCTCCGGGCGCCTGCTCGCGATGATCGGCACCCAGTACAATGAGCAGCGGACTGGCCTGCCAAGACGCCGGCCGATCGAGCACCTCCGCCGCAGGCGTCGGTGCGCGTCTGGGCCCAGCCCGTCCCTCGGCTGCGCATCGAGGCGACCGCGAACGGCCGGCTCGCCCAGGACAGGCTCAACGACCCGACGAACGTGGAAGACAATCGGATCCCCGAGAACGGCACCCCCGGCTATGTGACGCTCCACCTGCGCGGCGCCTTTCGCGTCGGCAACAAAATCACCGCTCGCCTCGCGCTCGACAACCTCACCGACGAGCTCGTGCTGGAGCATGGCAGCGGCTTCTATCGACCGGGGTTCAGCGCCACGTCCAGCCTCGATGTGTCGTTGAGCCTGAATCGAGCCTTGGTGAGTCTACGCAAGACTCTACGCAAGAGCCTACGCAAGAATGGCTGTCACCTCGAGGGCGTCCCGCGTTTCATCCAATAATCGTGGTAGTACCTCTACAGTTCTTGCCAGCGATTGTACTCTGTTGAATCGCGGCGCAGCCGTTCCTTCCAGGCCGCGTCGACAACGGCTCGCCGCTCCGGGGACTCGAGCGCATAGCGCTGGAATATCGCTTCGGTAGACCTGGGAAAGACGGCCAGCCCGCGAGCACGCAGGACCAGGCGCCCGCCGCAATCTCGAGAGCGGCCAGCCGGGTCCGCAGCTCGGAGAGGTGCCGCCGCTGCCGGGACGGCCACTTCTGCGGGGAGAAGAGGGACGCCACGCCCGCGACGAGCGCGAGCGCGGCCTCGTCGCGGCACGCGGGCGATGTCGCCCTGGCTTCGAGCTCGTCGACGATCACAAGGTGCACATGAGCTCGTCTCCGGAGATCGAAGACCGGCCGCCGCGCATCACTCCTCCCGCCGCTTGTGCGGGTCCTCGAACTGCTCCAGCCGCACCACCTTGCCGGCCAGCGCAGGGCAGCTCGCGACGTTCTCCGGACGCTTCAGCGCCTCGACGAGCGCGGGGATGTCTTCGGAGCTCATCCCGCCGAAGAAGGTCATGTCCGGCATCACCCCCACCGCGGGGCCGACCCAGCAGAGGTCGAAGCAGCCGCTCGACGTGACCCGCGCGTCCACGCCCGCCTTGCCGGCCGCGATCTTGAGCTCCTTCACCAATGCTTCGGCCCCGCCGACCGCGCACGATCCCTTCGGATTGCCGTCGGGACGGCGCTTCGTGCATACCCAGACGTAGCGGGCGCGCTTGGACATACCGCTAAAATAGCAGCTCCGCTGAGGGTTCGCGAGAACCACGCCCCGCCGGCGCCAGCGGCCGCGCGCCTGCGCGACACCACCCTCGACGCCGCGCTCGACGAGGCGGTGAGCCCCCTCGTCCTCCGCACCGCCCTGGCCCGCGGCGAGCGGGTGATAGCGCCACCATCGGCGCCTCGCGCACGGTCAGCGCGGCCGGTGGGAGCAACCTCGACGCGAAGGGGGGGCGGACGCTCACCGGGCTACGCCTCTCCGCAGATTACCGCGTCGTCCAGCAGCAGACGACGCAGCAGATCGTCACGACGCTGCTCTCCGAGAACGGCGTACCGGAGACGGACGTCGCGTGGCGGCTCACGGGCAGCTTACCCGAGCCGGGAGGTGTGTACTCAGCTCGGTGAGGCGGCCTTCTCGTTCGTCTCGCGCCTCCTGGAGGAAGATGGCATCTTCCATTTCTTCGAGTTCGAAGACGATCGGATCGTCACCGTCTTCGGCGACTCGAGCTCCGCTTACGTGGAGGTAAAGCCGGAGGGCAACCTCCGCTTCCGCGGCGAGACAGGCCTGCATAGGTCGCCAGGTCGACGCCCTCCACGGGCTCGCGCGAGGGGGGGGCACCAGGCCCACATCCTCCAGCAAAATGCGACAGGGACGGATTCTGCGTGCTCGCGGCACGATGATTGGTCGTCGTCCGGCGCGCGACAATCTTCTAGACAACCCGCGCTCGTTCCGTCCACCATCCCGCATGGCCACCGGACCGGATAGTGAGGAGGACGTGGCGGCGGACGGGGTGTCGCAGAGCGGGGCGCCCCATGGGATCGCGCTGTTCGACCATGCACAGATTTCCGCCGAAATCGTATCGGGGAGGACGTGCGCGTCCATGGGCAGGATGCGCGCATCCCGCTGGTCTACTCGGATGCTTTCGGCAAGGCGCAGGACGCTTTGAAGCTGCCGTTGACCATGGATGCGGCCTCCTATGCGAAGCTCGTGGTCGACATCCAGGTGGCTGGCGGCCCGACGCAGCCGCTCGCCGTGCGCGGGCTGTCGCTCGCAGACTACCTACGCCTGTCGCGCCACATGGCCCGGGTGCTCTCTTCCGATGCCGCTGAGGCAAAGACCTTCTCCGAGGCGTACCAGCATCTGCAGCCGGCGGCCGGATCGTGAAAGAGCTCGACGGCAGGAGAGCTCGCGTCGATGCGCCTGTCGCTGCAGACGGTGGGGCTGCGATGGCTGCTGCGCTGCTACCCACTTGCGCGGATGATCCCGCAACACGGAGATAGCGAATGTATTCGATAATCCACCTGGGTCGTCCAACGGTTGCTCGTGAGACCTTCGCCGCCGGCGCTGCGCTCGTGGTAGCCGAGGTGTTCTACAAGTTTCACTCGTTCTCGCTCGAATGCTTGGCGTTCCTGGCGACCTGGTTTGCATTTAGTTGGATCGTGAGCCGCGTCTTCCCTGGGAGCACCAAGCCGTCATCGCTCCCTGAACGTCGCAGCAGCAGCTAGATACTCCCGAGCTCCGGTCCAGGCGGGGTGCGCTGATTCCGTGGAGCGAGCGACCTGGAGATCTTCCGCGGTACACGCCGGCGTCGCGCCAGCGTCCAGCCGCAGCAGAATTGGGCAGCGAATTCGGTAGGCCCATCCGGCGGCTCGCGGGCTCGCTGCTGGAGTACCCGGTTGTGACGAGATCGAAGCCGAAGCACATTTTCCCCATCGACCTCTCCTCCTCGTGGTGGGTTGGTTCACCAAGCGCCCACGAGCGCACGGAGAGGCCGACCTGCAAGCGCTGCGTCCAAGCACTCGGAATTGCTGACGTTCCCGAATCAGCATCGGCCATTTGGCCTCCGGCCCGGCAGGGTCCCTGAGATGGCGGCCCTCCGCCATGACGTCGTCGACTGGACGATGACGATTGCGGGGCGAGCATTCTCCGGCCGAACCGGCTTGACCATCCGGTCGAGACTATGCGACAGCATTTATAGGTGACGTGTCGATCGTAACCCCGATGCTGGGCAGCTGGGAGGTGCCGCGGATCGAATCGATCCGTACGCTCGAATCGCGTCGCGTCGCGACGCTCGGCGTACCGGGCCTGCTCGGCGACCTGCAGCAGGATCTCGGCACCGAAAGCGTCGTCGTCGAGATCCGCGGATCGTTGCACGGCGATCAGGCGCGCGACGACGCGCTCGGCGCGCTGCGCGAGAAGTTCCGCGCCGGCGATCCGGTCGATTTCGTCGCCGATATCGTGACCGCCACCGAGCTGGAGCAGGTCCTCATTCTCGGCCTCGATATCACCGAGACCAACGACGCCGCCGACAGCACGCGCTACCGCATCGTGCTGCGCGAGTACGTCGAGCCGCCGGCGCCGCCGACCCCGATCGACGACCTCGGCGCCGACCTTGCTCCCGATCTCGATCTGCTGGCCGAGCTCGGCCTCGACGGACTCGAGCTGCCCGATCTGCTCGGCTCGATCCCGGCGCTGGGCAACCCGGTCGAGCCAATGCGGCCGGCGCTCGCCAGGGTCGACCAGGCCACCAGGGGCGTGACCGATACCCTGCTCAGCGGGTTGAAAGGCGCGCTGGGGATCTGACATGCCGCTCAGCGCCACCCTCGAGGGGACCTTCAACGACCCGTCGCGCACCACGCCGGCGCAGGCCCGCAGCGACATGAGCGCGGCGTTCACGCAATCGCCGTCGGGTTCCCCGCCGCGGCCGACCGATCTGCCGGCCGCGCCGAGCTTCGACACCGCCGCTCTTGGCCGCCTGGTGTCGCGGTTCTCGTCGATCGACATGAGCGGCATCGACGCGTCGGTCGGCGCCGCCGGCGGCGTGAGCGTGACGATCCCCGATACCGACGCGTTGCTCGCGCCGGTGCGGCCGCTCCTCGCGTTGATCCAGACGGCGCGCAACGATGATGCCGTGAGGTTGTTGCGCCAGCTGCGCACGCCGCCGGCTGAATCGATCGTGGGACTGGCGGGTGTCGAGGCCGGGCTCGGCCAGCTGCTCGGCGCCCACCGCAGCCCGGCGGTGACCAGCCTCCTCGGGGCGGCGCGTGGCCTGTTCCCGCAGCCGGTCGATATCGACGCGCCGCTCGCCCGGTTCGGCGATGTCGCCCTCGCGGCGCGCGATCTCATCACGCTGGTCGGCAGCATGATGGCTATCCACACCGCGGCCTCTGATCTCCGCGACGGCGCGGCGATGATCGATCGGCTATTGGCGCCCGAGACCGCCGCGACCCTGAGCGCGCGCGCCCGGGCGTGGACCGAGGGCGAGGCGGCGATCGCCGCGGTCGCCGCGGTCAGCGATCCGAACGATCCGGCCCAGGTCGGCGCCGCCGCCGAGGTGGTCGCGGAGGTCGTCCGCGCCCTCGACGACCTGACCTCGACCCTGACACGCGCCATGGGCTTCGGCGAAGCAACGCTGGTCCATACCGATCCCATGCGCTCGGCCCACGCCATCGAGGTCGCCGCCGCGCGCCTGCGCACCGTGGACAGCAGCCGGATCCGCGCGGCCTGCGAGGGCCTGGCCGGCGGAGTGACGCCGATCCTGCCGGCCGGCGAGGCGCCGGCCCTGCCGCTGGACGAGGCCTGGGCGGCGGCCAGCGAGCTGTCGGTCCGCGCGGTGACCGCGATCGAGGGGCTCTCGGCCGAGCCCCTGACCCGGCCGGTGCAGCAGAGCCTCGGCGCGGTCACCGCGTTGATTCACCAGATCAACGCGGCGTTCGGTCAAATCTCCGGGGCCATCCGCGGCGCGTTCAACGTCGTGCGCGAGGCGATCGACGCCATCGACCTCGCCGGCATCGCCCGCGAGATCACCCGCTTCCTGCAGCCGATCAACGCGGCGATCGCGGAGCTGACCGCGTTCATCGACAGCATCAAGGGCACGATCACCAGCGTCGCCAACGGCATCATCAGCGCGATCACAGCGGTCACCGGCGTGATCGAGCAGGGCGCCGAGCACGTGAAGGCGGCGTTCACCGCGGTGCAGACCGCGGTGCAGGCGCTCGGCATCCAGCAGCTCATCGACAGCGCGCGCGCCGGGGTCCAGCGCATCGCCGACGAGCTGCACAGCGTCCAGCTCCAGCCTTACTTCGACACCGCGAGCGACGTGATGAACACGGGCGCCGACGCGCTGTCCCTGGTGCCGTTCGGGCTGCTGCCCGACAGCGCCAAGCGCGAGCTCGACGGCGTCGTCGCGCCCATTCGCGCCATCGACTTTCGCCGCGACGTCGTCGACGTCCTCACCCACGAGCTCGACGCCATCCTCGATCGCCTCGACACCGAGGTCCTCGACGCGATCTCCGAGGAGTTCGGCAAGGTGGTCGCGGTGCTCACCGAGCTCGACCCCCGCCGCATCACCGATCCGCTCGACGCCGAGTTCACCGCCTTCGTGGCGCGGGTCAAGGCCGTCGATCCCGAGGCGGCGCTGCGCCCGGTGTTCGCCGCCGTCGACCAGATCCGCACCGAGATCGCGCGTATCGACGTGCGCGCCCGCGTCATCACGCCGGTGGACCAGATCTTCGACCAGATCCTCGGCGCCATCGATCGCGTCGACCCGGCGCCGCTGCTCCAGCCGGTCGAGGACCAGGTCTCGGCGATCCGCCAGCAAATCCTCGACGTCACGCACATCGATCAGTGGGCGGATCGCGTCGAGGACGTGCACCGCGCCATCGACGGTTTCCTGGCCCGCATCGACCCGACCGGGCTCGGCGATCAGCTGGATCGCCTGCTCGACCGCGCGCTCGGCGGCCCGCCGAGCCGCGACGGCTCGGTGATAGGCAGCATGATCGCCTCGCTGGTCGAGGGCCTCGGCCTGCACGCCCGGCCGCGCTCGTTCGTCGCCGTGCTGGGCTGGATCACCGGCGACGACGGCGCCGCCGAGGTCCGCGCCCTGGTGGCGTCGGCCGCGACCGCGCTGGCCCACGCCCACGCCACGGTCGCCGGCGTCGACCTGCGCGCGATCGCGGCGCAGCTCGACGTCGGTTTCCGCCGCCTGCGCGCCGCGGTCGAGGCCCACGACGCCGGCTCGGCCTTGCGCCTGCGCCTCGATCCGATGCTGGCCGCGGCCGCGCCGCTCGACACGCTGGGCGCGCTCGGCAGCAGCCAGGACCGCTACCTGGCCGCGCTCGAGGCCACCGCCCGCGCCGTCGAGACGATGACCGCGCACGGCCTCTCGGAGATCACCGCCACCCGCACCGACCTGCAGACCGCGTTCGCGCCGCTGTCGATGCTGCGGGCGCGGGCCATCGCCGTCGGCCGTGGGCTCGGCCTCGACCTCGCCGGCGGCGATCTGCGCGCCATGGTCGATCCGCTGCTGACCGCGCTGCGCCCGAGCCGCGTGCTCACCCTGGTCGGCCCGATCATCGCCGCCCTGCGCGACAAGATCCGCGCCATCCTCGTCGAAGGGCTGTTGACCCCGGTGCGGGCCGGCATCGGCGAGCTGTCGGCGCTGGTCGCCAACCTCGACATCTCGGTCTTCCGGATCGAGCTGACTGCGCTGTTCACCCAGGTGAAGGCCGAGCTCGGCGCGATGCGGCCGTCGGTCGTGCTCGGTCCGATCATCGCCGAGCTCGAGGCCTTCCGCGACGCGCTGGCGGCCTTCGATCCGCTCGATCCGGTCAAGGTCGTCATCGCCACGCTGCGCGTGAGCATCGAGAAGCTCGAGACCGCGCTCAAGCCATCGATCCTGATGGCCGGGCTGATCGGCACCTACGACGACATCATGGCCATGGCGCGCGGCCTCGACGTGCGCACGCTGCTCGAGCCTATCCTCACCGCGCTGCGCGACCTCGAAGCGCAGCTCGACACCGGCCTCGGCAGCACCGCCGGCGCGTTCGAGCATCTGCAGCAGGTGATCGGCAGCATCGGCGGCGGCGGCGGCGGCGGTGGTGGAGTGCAGGGGCAGGGGACCGTCTCGGTAGGTGGCGGATGACGCTCGGCCTGGTGATCCGCCGCGTTGCGCAGCATTTGAGCGCATCCTTGACCGACCCGCCGCTGGCGCGGATCGGCGGGGCCGAGCCGCTGGCCGCGGCCGACGTGCCGAGCCTGGTCCTGGCGATTCACGACGCCAGCGAGGTGCCGTCGGGGGTCGGCAACCTGCCCAAGCCGACCCAGCGCCGGCCCCTCGCGGTGACCACGATCATCGATCTCACCGACCCCACGCTGCACTTCCCCGATGGCGACGTGGCTTTGTTCGCCGAGGGCGGTCGGGTGCTGCGCCTGCCCCATGCCCTGGTCCACCCCGACGGGACCTCGCCGCCACCACCGTTCGACGGCGCCGCGCTGCGCCTGACCCTCGACGGCACCGAGCTGGCGTGGGTCCCCGGGGCCCCCGGCCCCCAGCAGTTCTCCTTCGATCCGGCCGCCGCGGCGGCCCTCGATTACGGCGATCCCGACGGCGCCGGTGTCGTGCGCTTCGACGCGCCGCTGACCGGCACGGAGCTGGTCGCCCGCTACTTCGTCGGCGAGTACGAGCTCACCGCCGCGCGCTACCGCGGCGTGCTGGCGCTCGACGTCGTGGCGCCGACGGCCGCGGAGGTCGACGACCTGAGCCAGGCCGTGGCCACCGCGCTGCGGCGAGGAGCGCTGTCGAGCCTGGGCACCGCCCACGGGCTGGTCCCGACCGGCTGGGGCGCGATCGGGCTCGCCGAGACCGCTTTGGGCGGCGCTCGCCGCCGCACGCTCACCTACCGATTCGATCTCGAGGTCGAGGAAGCGGTCCTGCCCACCGGCGGCGGGCGGATCGCGCGGGTCGACGTCACGACCGCGCTGGACCCCGGGAAGAGGCCGCCGCCGCCGCTTCCGACAGACACCGGCTTCAGCGTGGTGAAGAGAGAGGAGACACCTTGAGCGAATCCATTGCGGAGATGGTGCTGCCCGGCACCTACATCGAGGTCAGGTCGGAAGGCCTGATCGGCATCGGTGGCATCAGCACCGGCAACATCGGCATCGTCGGGACCGCCGCCAAGGGGCCGATCAACAAGCCGATAACGCTCGGCAGCTACGCCGACGCGCTCGATGTGTTCGGCCTCTACGACAGCGTGGTCAAGCCGGTGGGCGACACCAACGACCCGCTGACGCTGACGCGGGCCATCGAGCAGGCCTTCAAGGGCGGCGCGTCGACGGTGATCGCGGTGCGCATCGCCAACGGGGCGCCGGTGGCAGCGTCGCGCGCGATCGACAGCGGCAGCGGCGCCGCGTTCACGCTGACCGCGCCCGAGGCCGGCACGTGGGGCAATCAGATCAAGATCTCGATCGTCAACGGCGCCGTCACCGGCGAGTACAAGCTGACGTTGACCTACCGCAACGTGGTCGAGACCTATGTCGGCACGCCGGCCAAGATCCACGCCGATATCCGCGCCGAGCGCGAACGCGAGGGCCGGCTGGTCGACGCCAGCGCGGCGACGGTCAACGCGACCACGCTCGCGCTGATCGATCCGCCGCAGCCGCTCGGGGTCGCGGCCGCCGGGGGCGCGCTGGGCAGCGACCTGCCCAACGTGACGTCGACCGACTATGCCGATGGCCTGGCCACGCTGGTCGATCAGCGGGTCAACATCGTGCTTGTCGCGGCCAAGGCCGGCATCAACCTCAAGGGCGTCGTCGGCGATCACCTCGAGACCACCGAGCAACAAGGCCGCGAGCGCATCGCGCTGCTCGGCGTCAGCGATCCGGGCAGCGCCACCAGCGTGAGCGCCATCGTCACCGAGGCCGGCACGGTCAACAACGATCGCATCGTGCTGGTCACGCCCGGCGTGGTCTACACCGATCCGGGGACCCGCAAGCCGCAGGGCCTGCCGCCCAGCTACCTGGCGGCGGCGGTGGCCGGCAAGCTGGCGTCGCTGGCTCCGCACGTCAGCCTGACCAACAAGGCGCTCGACATCGACGGTGTGACCGTCACCTACGGCGCGCCGATCACCAAGACCCTGCTCGACGCTCGCACGCTGGTGGTCCGGCCCAAGATCGGTTTCCAGGTGGTCAAGGGCATCACGACCGACAACGGCGCGTTCAAGCAGATCAGCATCCGCCGCACCATCGACTACGCCAAGGCCGGTGTCCGCCTCGGCTGCGATCCCTACATCGGCCGCCTCAACAACGGCCGCGTCCGCGCCGCGCTCAAGGCCACCCTCGACGGGTTCCTGTCGCAGATGGTGCTCGACGAGATGCTCGTCGAGTACGAGCTGACGGTCAACGCCACACGCCAACAGGAGATCAACGGCATCTGCGCAGTGGCGATGACCCTCAAGCCGACGTTTTCGATCGACTTCATCCGCGTCACGATGACGCTGCAATAGCCACCGCACGCGAGGATCCAGCCGATGCCCAACACCAACGTGTTCACTGGAATGGATGGCGCGATCACGGTCGCGGTCGAGAGCGGCGCCGAGGGCGACGCCGCAAAGGCGGTCGCTGACATCTACGGCCTGGCGCCGATCGGCCGCGCGCAGGGCGTCACCGTCGAGGTGATGGCCGAGATGCGGCCGTTTCACGAGATGGGGCAGCGCTACGCCACCGAGCTGCGATCCGGCAACGTGGAGGTCCGCGGCTCGATCGCGCGCGCCCACGTCAACGGCGCGCTGCTCAAGCTGATGCTCGGCGAGGGCGCCGGCACCAGCCGCCCGGCCGGCGCGTTCGTGAGCCCGACGTTCAACCTCAGCCTGCGCATGGTCAACGCGGCCAAGCCCGACAACTCGTCGACGATCACGGTCCACGGCGTCAAGCTCAACGGCTGGTCGTTCGCCATGCCCGAGGACGACTTCGTGCTCGAGCGCGTGACCTTCAAGGCGCTGTGGATCAGCGTCGAGGACTCGGGGGAGTGACGTGACCCTGTCGGCCGACGAGCTGCTCCTCGGCGGGAGCACGACCCAGACCGTGACGGTGCCGGGCGCGATCCTCCATCCCAGCGGCGAAGGCGCCGACGGGACGGTGGTGCTGCGGCCGCTGCGCCTGGTCGAGCTGCAACGGGTCCACAAGGCCAGCCAGGAACAGGATGCTCTGGCCAGCGTGCTGATGGTGCAGCAGGCGCTTGTCGAGCCCCGGCTGACCATCGATCAGGTCAGCCGCATGCACGCCGGCCTGGTGCAGTTCCTGCTGCGCGAGGTCAATCGCTTGAGCGGGCTCGGCCTCGGCAGCGACGAGCTCGAGACGCTGGTGCAGGCGCCGCTGGCGCGCGCCTGCTTCGTTCTGGCGCGCGAGTTCGGCTGGACGCCCGACGAATGCGCCGGCCTCACCATGGGCCAGGTGATGCTGTACGTCGCGATGCTCGGACGCAACCGCGACCAAGTGGCGCCGACGTGACCCGCGAGCTCCCCCCCTACGGTGCGCGCTCGTTGCGGCGGTCGCTGGCGATGCTCGAGGCGCTGGCCGCGCCGAGCGAGCTGCTGTGCGCGCGCACCTCGCCAGCGGCCGAGCTCGCGTCCGGTCTGGATGCCGCGCTGGTGCGTGGTCCCGTGCTCGACGGGCTGGTCGCCGCGCTCGACGCGCTCGGCGGCGGTACGGCGCCGCCGCCTGCGGCCGCGGCGCGCCGGCCCAGCGTGTCGAGGAGGATGAACGAGGAGCTCGTCTCTTCGATCCGCGCGGCGGCGCTCAGGAAGCTGTAGTTCAGATCGTAGACGTCGATGGTCCCGGCGATCGCCGGCGACGGTGCTGCGGCGCTGCGCGAGGCGTGGCCGACCGCGGTCCCGACGTCGCGCGCCGCGGCTCGGCGCGTCGCGACGGTCGCCGGCGACGTGCGCCGACCTCTCCCGCCGCCGGCGGGCGATGGGCTCGCCGTGATGACCGCCGCGACGCCGGGCGCGGCGCACGCGCGCAGGCAGCCGGTGGCGCCCGTCGCGACGCGGGTGATCCACGCCTCCGCGCGTCCGCCGAGCGCGAGCGCCCGGTCGCCGGGACCGGCGCCCGCCGCACCGCCGGCGGCCGATCCCGCGCCCGCCGCGCCATCGCCGGGCGAGCGGCGCGCCCCGACGCCGCCGCCCGCTCGCCGCGTCCCGTCCTCGCCTGCCGCGGCGATGCCGCTGGCGGCGCCGCCGCGCGGACTTGCCGGCCTGGCCACGTGGTGGCAGCAGCGCAGCGAGGCGCCCGCTCCTCCGGCGATCGCGACCGGATCGGCCTCCGCGGTCTCGACCACCGCGGCGGTCGCGACCACCGCGGCGGTCGCGACCACCGCCGTCGACCCGATGGCCGTGGGCTCCGGGAGAGCGCTCGGTCGCGGCGCGCTCACGCCGAGCCCGGGCGCTGCGCACGGCGGCCGCGGCGAGCGCGACGGTCCGAGCCTGGCCGCCATCACCGACCTCGATGACGTCACGCGCGCCCTCGAGCGCGTGCTGGTGCGCGAGCTGCGCCGCCATGGCGTCAAGCCGGAGGACCCGTGACCCTGCAGCGTCCCACCGCCCAGGTCACGGTCGACGGCCAGGCGCTGTCGCTCCCCGAGGGCGCGATCGCGGGGATGCGCGTGGAGCTCGGCTTCGGCCCGGCGCACGATCGCGCGGTGCTGGCGCTGTGGGCGGGCAGCGTCCTCGCCGACGTCGCGCCGGGCACGCCGGTCGCCATCGCCCTCGGCTTCGGTGACGACCGCACCGACGTCTTCAGCGGCGCCGTGGAGGCCGTCGACGCGGTGCCGGGCGGGGTGGTGGTCGAGGCGCTGGCCGCCACCGCCGAGCTGTCGTACGCGCGGGTCGCGCAGGCCTACCTGCAGCAGACCGTCGCCGACATCGTCCGCGATCTGGTGTCGCAAGGCGGCGGCTCGGAGGGCGACATCGACGCGCCGAGCACGCTGTACGCCTACCACGTCGACGAGCGGCGACCGGTATGGACCCACCTCGTCGAGCTCGCTCGCCTCGCGTCCTGCGATCTCTCGAGCGACGCCAGCGGCGCGGTGTGCTTCCGCGCGCCGCGCACCGGCCCTGTCGACCGCGAGCTCCGCCACGGGGCCGAGCTCTTGACCTGGCGGATCGGCGCGCGCCGCAGGCTGCCCGACCCGGTCCCGGTCGTGCCGCACGGCGCGGCGTCCGAGGCCGGGGCGTCGGGATGGCATCTCCTGCTGCGGACGCCCGACGGCAACAGCCCCTCGGGGCCGAGCGTGGTCCATGCCGCCGTGCGCGATCGTGACCTGGCCCAGGCGCTGGACGACGGTCGCCGCGCCGCCCGCGATCGCGCCGCCGCCGGCGGCGAGCTGGTGATCACCGGCGATCCGAGCCTGCGGCCGGGGAGCCTGGTCAGCGTGACCGACCTGCCCACCGGCGATCCCGACGATCAGCGGGTGCTGGCGGTGGCCCACGTCGTCGACGCGACGCGCGGCTTCGTGACCCTGTTGCGCACCGAGGCCGCTGCATGAGCGCGATCGTCCCGTCCCTGCGCGCGCTGATCCGCGCCGAGCTGGCGGCGTTGCGGCTGCCCGAGCTGGGGGTGGTCACCCGCGTCTACACCAACGACGGCGGCAAGGGCGAGGTCGCCAACGAGGTCGACCTCCGCCTGCGCGGCAGCACCCTCGAGCTGCAGCGCGTGCCCGTGCTCGTCGGTCGCCTGGGCTTCTCGTGCGTGCCGAGGGTCGACGACCTGGTGATGATCGCCTTCGCCGGCGGCGACCTCAACGCGCCGGTGGTGATCGGCAGCCTGTACGACGAGCGGGTGCTGGCGCCCGACGCCGGTCCCGATGAGCTGGTCTACACCGTGCCCGACGACGCCCGCGACGGCGCCCGCCGCGTCGAGCTCCAGCTCCCGAACGGCCGCGCCATCACGATCGAGGACGCCAAGGTCACCATCGCCATGGGCAAGACCACGATCACCGTGGAGGCCGACGGCGCGATCACGCTCGAGGCCGGCGGCGATCTCACCCTCAAGGCCGGCGGCAACATCGCCCTCGAGGCCAAGGGCACCGCGAGCGTCAAGGGCAGCTCGGTCGTCGTCGAGGGCGACAGCGACGCCAAGCTCAAGGGCGCGACCACCACCATCGCCGGTACCACCAACTTCAGCGCGACCTGACCGATGCACCACGCCACCCGCTCCAGACCTCGTCGATGCCCTCCTCGGGAGGTGCGGTGATGTCCGGCCCTCCCGTCACGATCGGCTGCGCCGTGGTGCTCAGCCCGGGCGCCGCCGGGCCGCCCGACTCCGGCATGATCACCACCATCCCGCACGGCATCGTCACCGCCAGCGGCATGCCGCTGGCGGTGGTCGGCTCGCTCTGCCAGATGGTCAACTCGGTCTCGGGCGCGCCGTACCCGTTGAGCATCGGCAGCCTCGGCGCGTCGACGCTGGTCACCATCCAGGACCAGGCCCTGGTGCGGGTCGGCGATCGCATCCCGTCCGGCTCGGGGATCTTGACGGTGATCGGGCCGCCGGCCGCGCCCTTCGTCACCGACGGAGGCGCGCCGTGACCCGCCGCAGCGCCGCCGAGCTCGATTGGCTCATGACCCAGCTCGGCACCGATCTCCAGCTCGACTTCGTCGGGCCGGCCGGGTGGTGGGAAGACGCCGACCTCGCGGCCGCTCGCTCGGCCCACGGGACGCCGCGCAAGCGCGACCTGGCCGTGGCCGATCGGCTGCGCGCCGCCGATCAGCTCCTGATCAACCGGCTGATGACGCGCAAGGGCGAGCTGGCCGCGCTCGGCCACCCCGACTACGGCTCGCGCCACCACGAGCTGATCGGTGAGCCCAACGTCGAGCGCACCCGCAACCTGATCAAGCTGTACGTGCTCGAGGCGCTGCGCGGCGAGCCGCGCGTCCGCGAGATCCTCTCGTGCAAGGTCTTCGCGCCGCACGATCCGCCGCGCGATCAGGTGCGCATCGAGCTGGTGGTGCGGATGATCGACGAGCCCAACCCGCGGAACCTCGTCGTGCCGTTCTCGCTGGAGGTGTCGCCGTGAGCTTCGCTGCCGAGCCGTTCGGGCTGTTCGTCGATGATCTGGTCAGCGGCCTCACCGGCGGCGTGGTGCGCGAGGAGCTGCGCTTCGGCGTCGACGGTGTCGAGCTCCGGCTCGACGGCCGCGACGACTTCGTCGACACCACGGTGCGGATCACCGGCCTGGCGGACGGCGCCTACACCCGGTTCCGCATGGGCATCGACTTCACCATCGACACGCAGGGCGTGATCACCTTCCTGGCCTCGGCGCCAGGCGTGCCCAAGGCCGGCGCCACCTGGCCCGATCGCGGCAGCCGTCTGTGGGTCAACTACGAGCACAAGCCCGAGCGCCACCCGGCGCCGCGCCTCACCGATCGCAACCCCGGCAGCGTCGTGCGCACGCTGGCCGAGAGCTTCGCCCGCGAGTACGCGGTGGTGTCCCGCCAGCTCGAGGCGGTGTACCGGGCCGGGTTCCTCGCCACCGCGGAGGGCCGCGACCTCGATCAAGTGGCGGCGCTCGTCGGCGTCGAGCGCCGCACGCGCACCTACGCGCGCGGCGAGGTGGTGTTCTCGCGCTCGACGCCGGCGCCCGCCGACATCTTCATCCCGTCGGGCACCCGGGTCTCGAGCAGCGAGGTCCCGGCGATCACCGTCGAGACCATCGAGCCCGCGACCCTGCGCGCCGGCGCGATCTCGGTGGCGGCGCCGGTGCAGGCCCTGGTCGCCGGCCCGGGCGGCGCCGCCAAGCCGGCCAGCCTGATCGTGATCCACCGGCCGATCCTCGGCATCGACAGCGCCAGCAACCCCATCGCGCTGTCGTTCGGCGGCGACGACGAGACCGACGATGCGCTGCGGCGGCGTGCCTCGCGCGCGCTCGAGGCCAGCGGCCGCTCCACGGTCGGCGCGCTGACCGGCGCGCTCATGACCATCGACGGCATCCGCGAGCAGGACGTGCTGATCGACGAAGATCCCATCGCGCACCCCGGGACCCTGAAGATCCGCATCGCGGCGCAGCTCGACGACGCCCGCAAGCGCCTGGCCGCCGAGCTGATCCGCGAAACCCGGCCGGCCGGGGTGCGCGTCGAGCACGACCTCGCGCTGCCGACGCCGCCGGAGGGCCCGCCGATCGGCGGGGGGGGGGGGGGGGGGGGGGGGGGGGGCTCCGGCGGCTCCGGCGGCGGCGGCGGCGGTGGCGGCGGCGGAGGTGGCGGCAGTCCGCCGCCGGCCGACGCCATCTGGTACCCGGTCGATGTCCGCGTCGACGTCACGCCGTCCTCCTCCAGCCTCACCGCCGCCCAGAAGTCGACCCTCGCCGCCAAGGTCGAGGCCGCGGTCACCAGCGTCATCCAGGGCTACGGCATCGCCGAGACCGTGGTCTACCGGCGCCTGATCGCCGCGGCGATGGGCGTCGAGGGCGTGTACGACGTCGACATCACCCTCGCGCCGACCGGCACCACGCCGGCCAACCCGCGGCTCAACCTCGCGCCCAGCCCGCTGGAGCGGCGCCCCAAGCTGGGCTCGCCGGTCGAGGTCAACATCCGCGGCGCGCTGGTGGCGCTCGACGTCGAGCTGGTGATCTCGTTCATCGGGCCGCGGCCGTTCGATCCCTCGGCGGCGCTCGGTCCCAAGTCCGATCAGCTCGCGGCGACGTTGCGCACCATCTTCACCGACCCGTCGGTGACCCAGATCCGCCGCTCCGATCTGCTGTCCCGCCTGCAGGCGGTCACCCCGCCCAGCCTGGGCATCGCGGTGCAGGACCTGCACTACACCGCCGAGCTGCTCGAGGACGGCCTGCGCCTGCTCAGCGCCGACGTCGACATCACGCTGGCCGACGCCCAGCCGTGGCTGCGCGCGTTCTCCGTCGCCGAGGGGACGCAGGTGTCGACATGACGCTGGTCTCCAGGCCGATCTCGGCGCGGGCGCTCGCCATCCTCGAGCGGTTTCCCCGGCACCTCGACGCCGCGCAGCCCGACAAGCTGTTCGCGCACGTGGTGCACGCGCTCGCGGTCGATCTCGTGCTGGAGACCTCGCAGCTGGGGCTCATCCGCCGCGCCCACCGCCTCGGCCACGCCGACGAGCTGCGCGATCTGCATCTCCTGGCCGCGCTCCACGATCTGCGCCCCGCCGACTTCGAGGCGCTGCGCCGGCGGTTCGCGGCGGCGCGCGGCCGCGCCGAGGCCCTGGCCACGACCCCGCCGGCGGGCCTGACGGCCGCCCGCGCCTCGCTCGCGCTGCTGGTGGGCGCCGGCGAGTCGACGTTCGTCGCCTGGCCGTCGGAGGCCGACGACGCCGAGGCGCTCGAGCGCCTGACGCGCGCCGTGCTCGACGCCACCAGCTACGCCGCCGAGTGCGACCGCCTGCGCCGGCAGATCGCGGTGGCCGTGGCGATCCACCGGCAAGGCAACGGCACCATCGGCGCGCTGCTGCGCGGCGCCGCCAACGCCCTCGACCTCGACGTGGTCCAGGTCCGGCACTCCACGGACGGCTACTGGCACCTGGCCGACTGCCGCGACCGCGTGACGCTGGTGCGGCCCGAGCCGCCCGGCGCGCCGCGGCCGACCACCGCCGTGCCGCCGCCGACCGATCTGGTGGCGCTCGAGGAGAACCCGTACGCGCCGCGCAAGGTCGAGCCGTTCGCCGTGCAGCACGCGCAGCGCTTCGCGATCACGCGCCCCGGCTTCGAGGCCGTGCCGGTCACCGTGCGCATCACCGGCGTCGCCGACCGCACGATGTGGCCGATGGTCGTCAATCGCGACACAGGCGTCGGCGTCGCGTATCACGGCGCGGTGCCGGACACGAAGGAGCTGGTGCTCGACCGCGACGGCACCGCGACGCTCGACGGCGCCGATGTCGCCGGCCACAGCTGGAGCTTCCAGGGCGCGGTGTTCGCGCAGGACGGCGAGATCTCGCCGCTGGACTTCGCGTTCACCGACGACGCTGGGGCGACACCGAACGGTCAGGGCGCGACCTTCGCCACGCCCATCCCCTTCGCCGACGCCTTCGACGCCCTCGCCGCGTGGCCTCACGCCGCCGGCGTCCGGCTGGTACAGACGCTGGCGGTCGGCACCACGCGCTGGGCGTTCTTCGTGCGCGAGGCGGTCTATGGCACCACCGATGCCGCTGGCACCGTCGACCTCCCGGCGGTCGCGTACTTCGCGGCCGGGGTGTGGGACCAGTCGGTGTTCGCCGGCACCCCGGCGCCCGAGGCGGCCAAGCTGGCGTTCGACTGGGAGGAGCGCGAGCCGTTCGCGGTGCGGCTGTTCATCCCCGAGCGCTTCGCGACCCTCGACGACACCGCCTCGCCGCCGGCGATGCCGCCGATCACCGCGGTGGTGCGCGGCGCGATCGAGCGCTTCCGCGCCGCCGGCATCCGCCTGACCGTCGAGTACACGTCCGAGCTGTGGACGCTCGGCGAGGGCGTACTCCGCGATATCGATTCTGCCGAACCCGAGGGCACCGTCGTCGACGGCACCCGGGTCTGGCCCTCGCCGTTACCCGCCTAGCCCTGCGACTTCCGGAGACAACCCATGCCGCTGGTGAAACCATCCCTCGCTCCGGTCTCTGCCGGACAACCGGTCACAGCACAAGCCTGGAACGCGATCTTGTCGGCGATCGGCGCGCTGTACGACGCCGTGCTCGCGCTCGGCACCAACAGCGTCGATATCACGGTGCAGGACGCCAGCGGTCCGGTGGCCGGCGCGACCGTGGTCGCGGTGCCCGCGGCGGGCGCGCCAGTGCAGGCCGTCGGACCGCACGGCGGCAAGGTCGCGTACACGCTGACCGCGCTGGCGCCGGGTGCGTGGAACGTCCACGTCAGCGCGCCGGGCTACGCCGCCACCAGCATTGCGCTGACCGTGCCGGCCACGCAGCCACCGCCGCCGGTGACCTTGACCCGCACCACGGTCGCGATGCCCGACCTCCTGGGCATGGCCGTGAGCGTCGCGCTGGGGCTGCTCGCCACCGGCAACATCCAGGTCGACCAGATCCTCGACGTCACCGGCGAAGCGCTGTCGAAGACCGCGCTGCCGGCCGACAAGGCCGACGCCAAGGTGCTCTTCCAGTTCCCGCTGCCCGGCGCGCAGGTCACGGCGGCATCGGCCAAGACCCGGCTGGTGGTGTCGGCGGAGTCCGAGGCCACAACCACGGTCGTGCCCAGCCTGGTCGGCATGAACTACACGCAGCTGGTCAAGGCGCTCAACACCGCTGGCCTCAAGCTCGGTACCGTCAAGTACCTGTCGAAGTAGTCAAGGAGGACGTATGGCCACCACCGAAGACATTGCCAGGGTCGAGTACCGGAAGAGCGGCGTTCCGCTCGCCGAGGTGAGCCTCAACGAGGACCGGCTGGCGGCCGAGGTCGCCAAGAACACGCAGTTCACCGTCGTGAGCCAGAGCATCCGCTCGGGCTCCACGGTGGCCCGCGGCACCGTCGTCGACGTGACGGTCACCACCACGTCGCGGCTGCCGGTCGGCGTGATCGCCGTAGCGCCGTCGAAATGGCAGGACATCGAGATCGGCCGGATCGCCGCGCAGGTCCGTGGCAAGCCGAAGATCCTGCAGCTGATGGCCGAGAAGGACACCTTCGACAAGGTGGACGGGCGCGAGCGCGAGGAGATCGTCTCCTTCCTCGCCGAAAGCGAGCTGATGGTCGGCGAGGACGAGCTGGCGTCAGCCTACAGCGCGCTGCGCAGCGCACACCTCCTGTCCGACTGACGAGCCCACCATGCCCATCGGCTCCGACGTGATCGCCAAGCAGTTCGGCTTCGCAGGGGACACCCGTGTGTGGACGGAGCGGAAGGCACGCGCGGAGCCGCAGCGGAAGTACCAGGTCGACCTCAGCGGCGATCGCCTCGCGATCTCGCTGGCCAAGTCGGTCCACGTCGACGAGGGGGCGACGATCCAGCGGGTCGTCGTGCGCGTCACGGCGCGGCCCCCGGGCCGCGTGCGGCTCGCGGACGTCGCCGAGGTCCGGGCCTCTTCGAGCGGCGCGGTCATCGACTTCGGGCGCATGCGGACGGTCGGCGGGCTGGATCTCGTGGACTCGGCCAACGTCGCGAAGGTCGCGGTCTGGCAGGGCGCGGCGTACAGCGCCGAGGCGGCGACGCCTGCGCCCACGTCGGCCGAGGTGATGACCGAGCGGCTCCTGTGTACGACCACCAGCGGTGAGGTCGACGTCGCGAAGCTGTCGGCCAGCCACGTCACGCTGCCCGGCGGCCCCGCCGATCTCGAGCTCGTGGTCGCGGGTCGACGGGTCTTCTTCGAGAACGGCGAGGTCAAGCGCGGTGAGGTGGGGTCCGAGCTCTCCGGCGAGTTCGAAGAGACCATCACAGAACCGTATTTCGTCGCGTTCCTCGACATCACCGAAGCGGTGCTGGCGGCGCGACCGAGCCCGGGCGGCGACATCCCGGTCGAGGTGCGCGCGGCGACCTACGGGCGCCTGTCGCTCACGATCCAGACCACGTTCACGCGCGTCCACCAGGTCGCGTTCCCCGGCGGCGAGCGCGCCTTGACGCTCGCCAGCGAGGGCACGGCGACCCTCGAGGTGCCGCTGCCGTCCGCGGCGTCGTCGTGGACCGTGTCGGCCGTCGCGCTGACCGTGGCGGCGCGCCTCGACGGCGTGCGTACGTTGCCGGCGACCGGTCCCGCGCTGTCGACCGAGGCCGAGCTGGTGCTCGATGCCGATCATCCGATCGCCCTCCAGCTCCCGGCGGCGGCGATGAGCGCGTTCGGTCACGTGGCCGCGGTGCGCTTGCCGCTGGCGGTCAAGGAGGGTGGCGCCGAGCTCGCCGGGACGTTGCTCGCCGACGTCGACGGCAGCCCCGGCGAGCCGGTGCCCGGCGGCGCGTGCACCCCGGTGATGCTCGCGGCGCGCTCGACCATCGCTTGGGAGACCGTTCCGCTGGTGCGTCCGCTGGTGCGTCCGGCGGGGCCGCTGTGGCTGGCGCTCCAGGTCGGGCACGGCACGGTGAGGCTGGCGCTGGCGGCCAGCGCGGGCGGCGCGATCCGCCGCGGCCGCCCCGGCGGGCCGTGGCGAGGGTTCTCGGCGAGCGTGACCATCACGCCGACCGCGGCGCTGCGCGTGTCGGGCACGGCGCCCGACGGGCAGGCGCTGTACGCGCTGGCCGCGCGCCTCGGCAGCGGGGAGGTCAGCGCCGTGGTGCCGACCGCCGACGGCGCGCCGCTGCAGGTCACCGCCGCGGCGAAGCCGCCGCTGCCGCTGGTCATCGACCTGACCGCGACCGCCGCCGGGACCTACCGCTTCACCAGCGCCCAGGTCTTTTATCGACTGCCGACCGACACGAGCGGAGAGCCCGATGAGTGAGGACGCCAAAACCCTGTTCGTCGACGGCCTGCGGGTGACGCCGCGCCACCTGAACCACCTGTCGTCGACGTTCGAGCAGGCCATCCACGATCTGCGGCGCACGCTCGGCACCGGGGCGATCGCCTATGGGATGCGGCTGACCGTGGCCGGGGGCAACCTGACGCTCGGTCCCGGCGTGGCGTTCTCGCCCTCCGCGCTGCGCATGGCGGTGGTGAACGCGACGCCGCTGACGGTGCCGCCCGGCGCCGGTCCCTTCGACGTGCTGCTCGCGGTGGTCAACGCCGACGACGTCTCGCTCCAGGTGGCGGGACAGAAGACGTTGATCACCTCGACCACGACCGTGACCGTGGTCGCGGCGCCGGCCACCGCCGGCCCCGATCAGCTGGTCATCGGCACGCTCACGCGCACCGACGACACCTTGACCGTCGACCAGCCGGCGAGCCTGTTCATCGCCCACGGCCGGCACGACCACACCGGCGCGTTCGTCGAGGACGCCGGCGGCCTCGTCCGCTACAGCGGCGTCGAGATCGCCGGCGGCGGCGCCGACGCGCCGGGGCCGCAAGGCGAGCAGGGTGAGCCGGGGCCTCCAGGCCCGCAGGGTGAGCCGGGGCCTCCGGGTGAGCCGGGACCGCAAGGTCCACCGGGCGCGCAGGGCGCCGACGGTGCGCCGGGCATGGCCGGCCCCGCGGGGCCGCCGGGCACCCCCGGCGCCACCGGCGAGCGAGGCCCCGAGGGTCTGCAGGGACCGCAGGGCCCGATCGGGCCGCAGGGGCCAGCCGGTCCCCCGGGACCCGCCGGTGCGACCGGACCTGCCGGCGAGCCTGGCGTGCCCGGCCAGCAGGGTGTGCAAGGCCCGCCGGGTCCCGAAGGTCCACAAGGTCAAGCGGGACCGCAAGGCGCGGCCGGTCCTCCCGGCCCGCAGGGACCGCAGGGGCCCCGCGGTCCCGGTCTCGATCCCGACATCGGGGCCATCGAGGTCCTCAACTGGGATCCCAGCAGCCCCTTGACGTTCGACGAGGTCCTCGAGCTGTTCAAGGCTGGTATCCGCTTCATCTTCAGCGTGCTGCTCGACGAGGCTGCGTCGGATCCCTTCCGGGACGCGATGGTGCAGGTGAGCTTTCGCCCGCTCGACCCGCTCCAGCCGATGCGCGCCATCGCCGGCATCGCCGTGATCAAGGGCACTGACGTCATCTGGATGGTGTCGGAAGAGACGCTCTCGCGCCTGGGCGAGATGAGCAAGCTGGCCGGCATGTTCTCGATCGACCTCGATGCCGGCTACGTGCGCGACGCCCGCGGCGAGCCGGTGTCCGGCAGCCCGCTGCGGTTCGTCGGCATCAAGTCGCCGTACCCGCCGGGCGGCATCTTCCGCACCTGGATGCTGCTCCGATGACGGCGCCGGCGCGCTGGGCGCTCGTGATGCTGGCGGCATCGATGGCCGGGTGCGGCGGCGGCGACGACGGCCGCGGCAACGAAGGCGGCGACGACGGCCACGGCGACGGCGGCAACGACGGCGGCGACGGCGGCCACGGCGACGGCGGCGGTGGCGGCGGTGCCGCGCCGTGCGATCGGCCGACCCTCGACGATGAGGCCCGCGTGTACGCGCTGCCGAGCGGCTACACGGCCGGCGCCTTCGGCACGCTGGCGGCGGCCCGCGCGTGCGGCGCCGCCGGACTGCCGAGCTACACCGTCCTCGACGCCACCGGCGACGGCACGCTCGATCTCGTCGTGACGCAGCTGTGCGGCGACGCCACGGTCGGCGACACGCGATGGATCGTCCACGCCGGCGGGCCCGACGGCTTCGGCCAGGCCGCGACCTGGAACCTCCCTGGTGGATATCTCGCCAACAGCTTCGGCGCTGCCTCCGGCGAGGGCGTGTGCGGCCCGGCGGGCTTGCCGTCGTACGCGACGCTCGATCTCACCGGCGACGGTCGCCTCGATCTCGTGGTCACCCGGCTGTGCGGCGACGCCACCGTCGGCGACACGCGATGGATCGTCCACGCCGGCGGGCCCGACGGCTTCGGGCCCGCGGCCACGTGGGCGCTACCGCCGGGATACCTCGCGAACAGCTTCGATCGCCTCACCCATGAGCCGGTCTGCGGCGGCGGCGCGCTGCCGACCTTCGCGACCACCGATATCAGCGGCGATCGACGTCCCGATCTCGTGATCACGTCGCTGTGCAACGACGGCACGGTCGGCGACCGGCGCTGGGTCGTCCACCTCGCCGGCACCGGCGGCTTCGGGGCAGCCACGTCCTGGACCCTGCCCGCTGGCTACGCCGCCGCGTCGTTCAGCCGGCTCTCGGGCGCGCCGGTCTGCGGCGGCGGCGCGTTGCCCACCTACATCACCACCGATCTCACCGGCGATCGACGCGCCGACCTCGTGGTCACCGAGCGCTGCGACGACGGCGCGGTCGGCGACACGCGCTGGGTCGTGCATCCCGGCGGTGACGCCGGCTTCGGCGACGCGACGGCGTTCGCGCTGCCGGCGGGATACGCGCCCGGCTCGTTCCCCTCGATCGCTCGAGCGCCGGCGTGCGGCGGCGGCGCGTTGCCGACCTACGCCACGCTCGACGTCACCGGCGATCGACGCGCCGACCTCGTGGTCACCGAGCGCTGCGACGACGGCGCGGTCGGCGACACGCGCTGGGTCTTGCACCCCGGCGGCGACGCCGGCTTCGGCGACGCGACGGCGCTCGCGCTGCCGGCGGGATACGCGCCCGGCTCGTTCCCCTCGATCGCTCGAGCGCCGGCGTGCGGCGGCGGCGCGTTGCCGACCTACGCCACGCTCGACGTCACCGGCGATCGACGCGCCGACCTCGTGGTCACCGAGCGCTGCGACGACGGCGCGGTCGGCGACACGCGCTGGGTCTTGCACCCCGGCGGCGACGCCGGCTTCGGCGACGCGACGGCGCTCGCGCTGCCGGCGGGATACGCGCCCGGCTCGTTCCGCCGCACCGCGCGGGAGCCCACGTGCGGCGGCGGCGCGCTGCCCACCTTCACGACCACCGACGTCGACGGCGATGGCCGCCCGGATCTCCTCATCACCGCGCGGTGCGACGACGCCGCGGTCGGCGATACCGGGTGGCACGTACACGACAACCGTTGCGCTGCGGAGGCGACGCCATGACCAGCCTGCTCATCGACGCCGCGGTCACGACCCTCATCCACGATCGCCTGAAGGTCCTGCACGACTCGCTGACCCGCAAGCAGACCCTGGTCGGCTTCGCCGGCGAGGGCAACGGCACGCTCACCCCGGTGACCATCACCCAGGTCGAGCGTCAGGTGCGCGAGCTGGCGCGCCGCGCCGTCGAGCTCTTCGAGGGGGGCGCGCGCGCGCCGGTCGCGCCGGGCGCGCCGCGCACCGGCGATGTCCGCACCGGCGGCACCAGCCAGTACGCCTTCCTCGGCAGCGCGGGGTTCTCGCTGCCGTCGTTCACCGACCTGAGCGGTCGCGGCAAGCCCTGGATCTCCCAGGTGCTGCGCGGCGGCACGCCGGACCGCGACCTGTCGCGGGTCTTGGCCCCGGCCACCGCGTTCGTCTTCGAGGTCGCCGACAAGGCCCGGCAAGCGGCGGGCACCACCCCCGGCGAGCTCGCCGCCGCGCGCGCCTTCGCGATGGGCATGATCGGCGCGCTGGCGTCCAACGTCGTCGTCGAGCCGCTGCTGCGCGGCGCCGACGGCACCCGGTTCGCCGACGGCGACTGGCCCGGCATCTCCGCCGCCCAGATGGTCGAGGTCGAGTCGGCGGTGCGCCGGCACGTGTTCGGCGGCGTGAGCGCGTCGGACTTCATGAGCTACCTGCCGGCGCACGACGCGGTCAAGGACTCGCTCCTGCGCGGCTACATCGAGGCGCTCGGCGCCGCCGGGATGCCGCTGGCCGCGCCGCGGCCGACCGGCTTCCCGGACTTCGAGACCGGCTTCGCGCCGGGCGCGCCGCCGACCGTCGCGCAGCTGCGCCAGGCCTACTACCTGATGCGCGCCAGCAACGAGTCGTGGAACGGCTGGGGCTGGTTCTTCTGGCTGTTCTTCTTCACGTTGCCGGTCGGCCTCAGCCTGCCGATCGCTGCCGTCATCGACGAGGACAAGCTTCGCTGGCAGGTCTCGCGGCTGTTCCGCCCGGAGAGCGCGGGTGTCCCCAACCCGAGCAACGAGGCCTGGTCGCAGCTGGCGTCGCTCGGGTTCGCCGCCGGCGCCGTCGGGCCGATGGCGCTGACGCTGTGGCTGTGGCCGAGCCTGCCGGCGATGTGGCCGGACTTCCTCCACGGCACCATCGGCTTCTTGATCGACGCGCTTGGCGCGCTGCTGCTCGGCCTCAGCGTCGCCGCGCAGAACGCCTGGGAGGACGCGTCGCGCTGGGTGCCGCTCGCGCTGCAGGCGGTGTCGCGCATCATCTTCCTCTTGCGCGCGATCCTCGACGGCTCGCCGGCCTCGCGCACCTACTGCTGGTTCCAGACCTTCCCGCTGTGGACGGCGCTGTTCTCGCTCATCTACGGCGCGATCGCCGACGCGCTCACCGACAGCGACGCGCCGGGCAACCGCTCCGAGCTCGCCAGGATCCTGCTCCTCATCGGCTGGCCGGTGATCCTGGCGGTGTCGCAGATCGTCCTCGCCGTCGCGGTGTTCGACGGCCATAACCCGCTGTCGTTCGTCACGCGCGGCGCCGCCACGCGCTTGCCGGCGCTGGATCGGATGACCGGCGTCGCGCCGCCGCACGCCCTGGCCGCGCTGCTCGACGAGTCGACGCTCTGGGCCGAGGGGGCGCCCGCCGCCGGGTTGCCGCCGCTGGACACGCTGCGCTATCCGCCCGGCAGCGCGCGCCCGCTGCTCAAGCTGTGGTGGACCGGCACCGGCGAGCTCCAGGTCCGACACGCGGGCAGCACGTTCGAGTGCCGCATCGGGGCCAACGGCGCCGCGCAGGTGCTGCACCTGCCGCCGATCCAGTTCACGCCGCGCGAGCTCGGCACCTGGCTCGCGGCGCGCGTCACCGGGCAGCCCACCGGCACCGGCACGATCGGCGGTCTGCAGGTGGATCCGGGCGGCGACGCGCCGCTCGTCGCGCACCGGCTGCCGTGGCCGATGGTGATGGCCGACAGCGGCGGCTGGGTGCCGCTCGGTCGCGACGCCGGCAAAGCGCACGTGCTGCGGCACGCGAGCCGCGCCCAGCTCGCGACGCCGCATGGACAGCGCGGCCCGTCGGTGTCGTCGGCCGAGGGCTGGCCGATCGCGCCTGGGCCGGGCGTGATGGGCGCCGACGGCAGCGGCGTCGGCATGGCCGCCGAGCTCGGCGCGCTGCTCGGGCTCGGCGCCGCGACGCGCATCCACCCCGCCCCGCTGGTGCCGCCGGCCGGGCCCGCCGCGCCGCCGCCGCTGGCCACCGTCGAGCGCGTCTTCCGGCGCTGGAACCTCGACGCGAGGCGCGTCAACGAGTGGCGCGCCATCGTCGAGGGCGGCGCCCGCTCCGAGAACCGCGCCGTCGCGCCCGCCGCCGCGGCGGCCGCGTTCGCCCCCGGCGCTCCGCCCGCGCCGCCCACCGAAGTGGTGCCCGGGGATCCGACGCAGCTCAATCCCGCGGCCGGGTCGCCCGCGCTCATGGTCGGCACCGAGGCGCTGGTCGATCAACTCGGCTGGCTGCCGCTGTTCCGCGCCTGGTCGCGCGTCGCCACCGATCCCGAGCAGGACGCCGACTCCGAGCTGCCGGCGCCGTACAGCCCGCGCCTGCGCGCCAGCGACGGGCGCTGGGTGCAGCCGACCAACCGCCAGCTCAACGCCGCGGTCCGTTACCTCCTCGATCTCCCGTGAGGACGCCATGAGCAGCGATGAGTACGAGGAAGACGCGCGGGGCGTGCGGGAATGGCTGGCGGATGCGCCCGACACCATCGCCGACGTCGATACCGACTACGGGCCGGTGTTCTCCGGTGACCGGGTTCCGGATCGCGACCCGACCGGCACCAACCCGTGGCTGCCGCGCGGCCCCGGCAACGTCGGCGGCCGGGTGCGCGCCTTTGCCGTCGACCCCGAGCTGATCGGCGGGCGCCCGCGCGCGCTGTACGCCGGCGCGGCCTCGGGCGGCGTGTTCCGCAGCCTCGACGATGGCCTGAGCTGGCACTCGATCTGGGATCACGGCATGCCGTCGATGGCGATCGGCGCCATCGCGGCCGGCAGCGCCGGCGGCACCCGCTACGTGTGGGTCGGGACCGGCGAGGTCGGCAGGCTGCGCGGCAACGGCGTGTACCGGCTGACGCTCCCCGCCGGCGCGGACGGGCCGATCGTGTGGGAACGCATGGGCACGGCCGCCGAGATGATGGGCACCGGCGCGGAGCCCTACGCCATCGAGGCCGCCGCGGTCGACCCCGACGACGGCACGGTCTGCTGGTTCGTCGGGCCCACCGGCATCTACCGCCACCGCGCCGGTGCCTGGTCGGCGTGGCCCCTGCCGACGCCGGCGGCCACCAACCGCAACTCGCCGGGGGCGAGCGACGTCAAGTTCATGCACACCGCCCACGGCCGCTACGTCGTGGTCGCGGCCGCACACAGCGCGTGGGGGGATCTGCTGCTGATCACCGACCCCGACGCGACCCAGATCGAGATCCGCGACTCGATCGCGGCCGCGACCATCGGCGCCGCCGCGGCGCGCGCGGCGCTGGCGCAGCCGCTGTACCCGGCGGCACCGGCGGCCCCGGCGGCCCCGCTGCCACCACGCCGCGCCCGCAACGCCAAGCTGGCGATCGTCCCGGACGCCGCGGGAGATCGTATCTACGTCGCCTATGGGACCAGCGTCGACCGCACGTTTCGCGACAGCCCGCTGCTGGCCCTGTGTCGCTCGACCGTGAGCCTGGTCGGTGCCACCCAGCAGTGGGCGGCGCCGACGATATGGGCGATGCCGCAGGGGTTTGATGCGCTGGGGCAGCATCAGAGCGAGTACAACCTCGTGCTCGCGGCGCGGCCCGGTGCGCCGGCGGGCCCGGGGACCGATGTCATCGCGCTCGGCATGGTCGACCTGGCGATCTCGGTCGACAGCGGTGCGACGTTCGCCCCACCCGACAACTGGAACGCGCTGTTCAACCGCCGCATCGACTACCACCCGGACCATCACGCGGCGGTCATGGAGACCGGTCGGACGCGCATGTGGATCGCCACGGACGGCGGCGTGGCTTTCTCCGACACGTACGTCACCGCGGCGGGCGCGGTGGTGGACACCGCGATCGCCAACTGGCGGCGGCGGATGGCCGGCCTGGTAGCGGGCCAGGTCTACGACCTGACGCAGCACCCGCTGTCCGATGCCGCGTCGATCGCGCTCCAGGATCTCGGCGGCTGGCGATCGAGCGGCAGCACCACCTGGCGGCATGTGCTGTGGGGCGACGGCCTGGCGATGGCGGCGGACCCGCACGACCCGTATCACACCGTCGCCAGCTCGCAGGGCGGTGCCTGGGATCTGCGGTTCGACGGTGCGGTCGACCTCACGAGCTCGTTTGCCGCCGGGCGGCGTGCCCTCCACCGCGGCGTGCTGCGCCTGCGCGAGCTGACGTCGGGGATCATGCCCGAGGACGAAGGCGCGTTCGAGGACACGATCGCCCATCCCCATGTCCCCGGCCACCTGCTGCACCTGCGCAAGAAGCGTCTGTACCAGTCGCGCGACGGCGAGAACTGGCGCGTCGCGCCGGTCGGTGATCGCTTCGAGCTGCTGTTTCGCCTGACGGTCCCCGCCCTGGCGGCGCCCGGGGTGCCGCCGGTGCCGGTGCCGCAGATGTTGGCCGGCATCATGGTGCGCTTCTCGGGCACGGCGGCGCTCAAGCTCGGCTTCCTGCCCGGCGAGACCTCGCGGCTGGTCGAGACCGCCGGGCAGCCCGTCGGCAGCCAGACCTACGATCTGCGCCTCATCAGCTCGCGGAGCGCGCCGGCGGTCGCGGCCGCCGATCGGCTCGACATCACCATCGAGGTCGTGACCGGCAGCTTCACCGCGCCGAACCGCTTCCTGGCGACGCGGTCGGTGGCGTTCCCGGCCGCCGAGGCCGACTTCGGTGCGCTGCTCGCGCGCATCGCGGCCACCATCACCGGCACGATCGGCGCCGACTGGCGGCCGTTCGGGGCTGCCGCGGCGGCGCCGACCGTGGCGCTTCCCGGCGGTGCGTCGGTGACCATGTGGACCTTGCCGGCGTTCTCGGGCTGGTCATCGATGCTCGAGCTCGTCAGCGACGCCTCCGGGGCTGCCGTCGATCTCACCATCGGCGGCACCGGCGGGGCCACGCTGTGCGGCGCCGGCTCGTTCCGTGGTGAGGCAGGTCGTCCGGCGGTGGTCACGCTGCGTCCGGACACGGTCCTCGCCGTCGGCGACACCATCACGGTCACGGCACGGCGCACGCCACCGGCGCCGCCGGCGCCGGCGCCGCCACCCGCGCCGGTCGCGCTCGGCGGCACCGCGACCCTCACCATCACCGACTATCTGAACCAGGGTTTCTTCCGCCAGGCGCGCCAGCTGGCCGGGCGTCTCGAGCGGGCCCGCCAGCAGGGCAACGGCGCCTTCGCCGTGTGGGCGAGCGGCGGCAAGAAGTGGGTGCGCCTCCGCACCGGGCGCACCAACCCCGCGACGCCGATCACCGCGACGCTCACCGGCAACGCCGTGGCTCGCCTGTTCGCGACCGCGCCGGCCGGTCCGGCGGTGCTGTTCGACCTGCGTCCGCCCGGCGACAGCGCGACCTACGATCTGAGCGGCCTGGCGGCGCCCGTGCGCCTGACCTTGACCGCGACCGCCGGCGGCTTCACCCGCAACATCGACTTCGTCGCCGCCGACTTCGTGGGCGGCCTGGCGCGCGCCACGCCCGAGGAAGTGCGCGTGGTCATCGAGCGGGCCCTGACCGGGCCGCCAGCGCCGCCGCCGGCGAACGACTGGGTCGTCGAGGTCCAGCGCGAGCTCGAGGGCGGCGGGCCCGGCGAAGCGGCGTACTCGCCGTTCGATCCGCGGGTGATGTGGGTCGGCGCCACGAACCTCCTGTTCGTGTCGACCGACGGCGGTGACCACTGGCGCAACGTGTTCCCGTCGACCGTGCCGCCCGACGACGGCTCCACCAACTTCGAGAACGTCCTGTCGATCGAGGCCATCGCTCCCGACGCGTTCCCGCCGGCGGATCCGGCCAACCCGATCTACACCGCGCTGGTCGGCACCCGGGGCAACGCCGCCCTCTACCGCTTCACCACCGCGGCCGCCGACGACCGCACCGACCTGTCGGGCGTATCGTTGCCGTCCGAGTACGGCGGCCGCGACGCGCGCACCTTCGCGCTGGTCGCCGATCCGCGGCGGCGCGGCGTGTACTACGCCGGCACCGACGTCGGCGTGTTCCGCAGCGACAACCACGGCCGCAGCTGGAGCGCGTTCTCGGTCGGCCTGCCCCACGGTCCCTGCGTCGACCTCGCGCTCGACGCCGGCCTCGACACGCTGCGCGTCGCGATGTTCGGCCGCGGGCTGTACGAGAAGTACCTCGGCGACGGCGCGCCGCCGCTGCCCGAGGTGTTCTTTCACGCCAGCCCGCGCGACGCCGGTCGCCGGCCGATCGCCCACGGCGTCGATCTCGACAGCGACACGCCCACCGACGTCGACGCCGCGCAGTCGCCCGACCTGTGTCTGACGTCGATGGATGCCGATGATCGGGCCCGCCTCGACGCCATCGAGCTGGAGCGCGTGCGTCACGAGGTGGCCCGCCGCGACGTCGACTTTCATCTGCTGATGCGGCCGCACAACCGCACCGGGATCGCCGTCGACGACGCGCAGGTGATCGCGCTGTGGGCGCCGGTCGAGGGCGAGGTCCCGCCGCTGCCCGATACCCTGTGGACCGCGGTGGCGGCAGGCCCGGTCGCGCCGGGGGCGACCCACGGCGAGTGGCGGGCGCTGGGCAGCGCGGCCGTGCCGTCGCTGCCGCCGGGAGGTGGTCGCCTCGTGTCGCTGCCGATCCGCTGGGACGCGAACCTCGATCGGCGCGATCGCATCGCGCTCGTCGCGATCGTGCGGCGCGGCACCGCCGTGCCGAGCTCGTCGACCATCGACGCGACGAGCCTGCTGCTGCGCGACGGGCGCGTGGGCCTCCGTCTCACGCCGGTGCGCCGCGACGACGGGTTCGTGACCCTGCGCGTGATCGGGCCCGCGACAGGCACCGTGGTCGGCGTGCGGCTCACCGCCATCGCGTCGGCGAGAAACCCGGCGGCGGCGTTGACCCCCACGGCGCTGCAGTTCGCGGCGATCGCTGGTCCGGGCCCCCAGACCGCGCGCTCGACCGCCGCAGGACCCTTCGATGTCACCGACCTGATCGTGACGCTCAGCTACCACGAGACCCTGGTGACGCAGCGGCCGACTTACACGCCGCCGGCGGCGGTGCCGGCGGCGGTGCCGCCCACCACGATCCGGCATCCGCTCGCGTTCGACCTCACGTTCGATATCGACTTCCGCGAGGGCGGCTTCGCGCATCCCGCCGCGGTGCCGGCCGCGCAGGTGCGCGCGTTCATGGCGGCCCGGCTGCGACAGCTCAACCGCTTGCTCGTCGTCGAGGATGCCGTGGTCGCGCTGTCGCTGCAGCGATCGCCGACCGACGCGCGGGCTCGCCGCGGCGGCGCCTCGTGGCAGGGGGGCGCGCTGGTGGTGACCGCCGCCGGCACCGCGGCCGCCGACGCCGACTTTGCACCGGCGGCGCTGGCCGCCCCGGCGCGGGTCGCGATCGGCGCGGCCCAGCGCTTCACGGTGCGGGTGTGGAACCACGGCGACCTCGACGTCGAGGCCCCCGACACGACGGTGCGCCTCTTCTGGCTCGACCCGCACACCGACGCGCCGGATCCGCACCCGCTCGGCGGCGCGCAGCAGGTCGCGATCGCCGCCGGCCGGCACGCCGACGTGTGGGTCGAGGACACGATCGCCGCGATCTCGCACGACGACGTGCTGATCCTCGCCGAGGTCGATCACCCTGCCGATCAGCCGCGACCGCGCACGTTCGACGACTGGGGCAAGGTCCGGCAGTGGGGCGCCGACAGCGACAACACGATGGGCCGCCTGCTGCGGCGCAGCTGACGGGTCAGACGGGCGGGGACTCCGGGGCCACGGCGACGGTGCAGGGCCGATGGCGCTGGCCACGGAAGATCAGGGTCGGCATGCCGCCATGCGCCGGATCGATGTACTGCACCGGCCACTCGTCCCACCGGCGGTCGCCCCAGTTGAGCAACAGACCGGTTCCGGTCATCCCCCAGCATCCCCCGCGGGTCGCGCGCAGCTCGTCGTCGGGACCGCGCTCCTCGATCGTGAACCCACCGTCGCCGGCGAAGGTCACTTGCCTGATCCCGTCGCTTGTGTCGAAGCACCACGGCCGCTCGAGCACGGCGGCGAGGAGTGCCGGGTCGGGCGCGGGCAGGTCGGGCAGGCTGGCGTCGGCGCGCGGGCAGTTGCGGGCGAGCTCCAGCTCGAGCGTGCGCGCCGGCTCGCTCGGCGGCTGCGACGGCGGCGGCGGCGGCGGCCGCGGCGGCGGCTCGATCGGCTTCCCGTGATGGATCGGCGCCGGGGGCGCGCCGCACGCGCCTCCGGCGAGCGTCGCGACCGTGAGCGTCGCCATCCTGGCCAGGCGCAAAAAGTCCATGCCGCATCGTGCTATGAGTCCGGCGACCTGAACAGCCCATGACCACTCGACGTCGTGGAGCACGATTGTCGACGGGCAGGCACTCGGACGGAGTAAGGAGGACCCGATGGTCATCGAGCTGACCCCGAGCTTCAAGGTGATCGACCCGCGCTTCCGCAAGGTCGCGCTCCCGCACGTGCACGTCGAGAAGCTGTACACGGGCTGCCGCTGGGCGGAGGGGCCGGCGTGGTTCCCGGCGGGGCGCTACCTCGTCTGGTCGGACATCCCGAACGACCGCATGATGCGCTGGGACGAGACCGACGGCTCCGTCTCGGTGTTCCGCCAGCCCGCGATGAACGCCAACGGCCACACGGTCGACCTGCAGGGCCGCCTCGTCTCGTGCGAGCACCGCGGCCGCTGCGTCTCGCGCACCGAGCACGACGGCTCGCGCACGGTGCTCGCGTCGCACTTCGAGGGCAAGCGGCTGAACTCGCCGAACGACGTCGTCGTGAAGTCCGACGGCAGCATCTGGTTCACCGACCCGAGCTACGGCATCGACAGCGACTACGAGGGCGACGCGTCGCCGAGCGAGCAGGGCGCGCAGCGCGTCTACCGGATCGACCCGGTCTCCCTTGCGCTGACGGTCGTCGCGAGCGACTTCGTGCAGCCGAACGGCCTCGCCTTCTCGCCGGACGAGTCGCTGCTGTACGTCGCCGACACCGGCGCGACGCACGTGAAGGACGGCCCGCACCACGTGCGCAGGTTCCGCGTCGACGCGAACGGCGCGCTGACCGGCGGCGAGGTGTTCGCGACCTGCCCGGTCGGCGTGTACGACGGCTTCCGCGTCGACGTGCACGGCAACCTGTGGCTGTCGGCCGGCGACGGCGTGCACTGCCACGCGAGCGACGGCGCGCTGCTCGGCAAGGTGCTGGTCCCCGAGACGGTGTCCAACGTCTGCTTCGGCGGCGCCAAGCGCAACCGCCTGTTCATCTGCGGCACGACCTCGCTGTACGCGGTCTACCTGAACACCCGCGGCGCCGCGCGCTAGCGCTCCGCCGCGATGGCGCGGCCGAGGAGCCCGATGATGCGCTCCGCATCATAGACGCACCCACCCCAGCTGCCGCCGCTGGCATCCTGAAGCGCGGCCCATAGCCGCGTATCCGCGCTCACGCGGCCGTCGGGCTTCAGCGCTGGATTGGGCAAACGGGCGGCAAGACCGGCGGCCTCCACGCCCACGACCTCCACCGTCCCCTCCAGCCTGCGCGTGTCGATCCGGAGCCGGACGCGGTCGCCGTCGCGCACGCGGCCGATGGGCCCGCCCGCCCACGCCTCCGGGCTGACATGGCCGATGCACGCACCGGTGGAGACGCCCGAAAAACGGCCGTCCGTCACCAGCGCGATACGGTGCCCGTCCTTCACGTGCTTGAGGGCAGAGGTGATCTGGTAGGTCTCCGGCATTCCGATACCGGGACCGATGCCGATCAGCACCATCACGTCACCCGGTTGCACGGCGCCCGTCTTGATCGCCTCGATCGCCGCGTCCTCGCTGCCGAACACGCGCGCAGGCCCTTCGTGCAGATAAACGCCGTCCGGTCCGATCACCTGAGGAGCGATCGCGGTGCTCTTCACGAGCGCTCCCTCGGGCGCGAGGTTGCCGCGCAAAAAGGTCACCGTGCTGGTGAGGCCGCGCTCACGGGCCTTCCCGGCGGACATGATCACGTCGTCCGGGTCGATGCCGTCCAGCTGCTGCAGCTTGTCGCGCAGGCGCCGGCGCCGTTCGCTGCGCTCCCACCATTCGAGGTTTTCGCCCAGGGTCCGACCGCTGACGGTGAGCGCACCGAGGCGCAGCAGGCCGAGCTCGCGCAGGTGGAGCATGACCTCCGGGACGCCTCCCGCGAGGAAGACCTGAACCGTGGCATAATGTCGTGGCCCGTTGGGCAACACGTCCACGAGGCGCGGAACGAGGGCGTTGATGCGCGCCCAGTCGTCCACCGTGGGGCGTCGAAGCCCGGCCGCATGGGCGATCGCCGGCACATGGAGCACCAGGTTCGTCGACCCGCCGACGGCGGCGTGCAGCACCATGGCGTTGTGGATGGAATCGTCGGTGACGATGTCCCGAGTGGTCACGCCGCGTCGCTCGAGGGCCATGAGCGCGTGCGCGGAACGGCGGGCGAGGTCGCGCCAGATCTCGGCGCCCGACGGGCTGAGCGCGCCGTGCGGGAGGGAGAGGCCGAGCGCCTCCGCCACCACCTGGCTCGTCGCGGCCGTCCCCATGAACTGGCAGCCGCCGCCGGGGGAGCCGCAGGCGCGGCAGCCCATCTCGGCGGCGTGGTCGAGGCTCACCTCCCCGCGCGCATAGCGCGCCGCGAGGGTCTGGACCTTGGCGGTGTCCTCCGCCTCCTCCGCGAGGAGCGTGACGCCTCCCGGCACGAGCACCGTGGGGAGCTCGGGTGTGCCGGCGAGCGCCATCAACATGGCGGGCAAGCCCTTGTCGCAGGTGGCGACGCCGAGCACGCCCCGGCGCGTGGGCAGCGAGCGTATCAGCCTTCGAAATACGATGGCGGCGTCATTGCGGTAAGGGAGGCTGTCGAGCATGCCGACGGTGCCATTGGTCCGCCCGTCGCACGGATCGCTGACATAGCCGGCGAAGGGAATGGCCCCGCCGGCGGTGAACGTGCGGGCGGCCTCCTCCATGAGCAGCCCGACCTCCCAGTGTCCCGTGTGATACCCGAGCGCGATCGGCGCGCCGTCGGGCGCGCGGATCCCCCCCTGCGTGCTGAGCACGAGGAACTGCTTCCCGCGCAGCCGCGCAGGATCCCACCCCATCCCGGCGTTCTGGGTCCAGCCGAACAGCTCGCCGCTGGACATGGCGCGCAGCTGCTCGGCCCCGAGCGGGAGGCGCCCCGACGGCCCGGGCGCGGTGGTGCGCAGGGCGTAGATCGCCTCGCTGTCGGACTCGAACACCGGATCGCGGCTCATGCGCGGGGAGCGACGGGATCGCGGGTGGCCTGGCCGTCGACGAGGCGCGTTATCCCGAGCGGATTCTCGTCGCGCAGCGCCGGCGGGAGCAGCGCGGGCGGGCACGACTGGTAGCAAACGGGGCGCGCGAAGCGGAAGATGGCCGCGGTTCCCACCGAGGTGAAGCGCACGTCGCTGCTCGCTGGATAGGGCCCGCCGTGGTGCATGGCGTGCGACACCTCCACGCCCGTCGGATAGCCGTTGAAGACGAGGCGGCCCGCCACCCGGCCGAGGACATCGACGAGGTCCTGGGCGGCGGCGAGATCCTCGGCGGTCCCGTGGAGCGTGGCGGTCAGCTGGCCTTCGAGCGCGCCGAGGAGCTCAAGCAGCTCTGCGCGGCTCGATGCGGTGACGAGCAGCGCGTACGGTCCGAAGATCTCGTGCGCGAGGTGCGGCTGCCGCGCGAAGTCGGCGGCGGAGACGCGCGCGACGCGCGCGCCGGCGTCGGTCAGCCACTCCACGCCGTTCAGCTCCCGCACGGAGCGGTCGAACGACGCCTGGATACCGGCGTGCAGCATCACGCCGGGAGCGACGGCGCGGGCTCGGTCGGCGACCGACCGAGCAAACGCATCCCATTCAGGGGAGGCCAGCCCGAGGACCAGGCCCGGCTTGGTGCAGAACTGGCCGACGCCGAGCGTGCACGAGCTGGCCAGCCCCTCGGCGATCGCGTCGCGGCGCTCGCGCAGCGCGCCGGGCAGCACGACGAGCGGGTTGATGCTGCTCATCTCGGCGAAGACGGGGATCGGCCGCGGGCGGGCGGCCGCGGCGTCGCAGAGGGCGCGGCCGGCGCGGGTGGACCCGGTGAAGCCCACCGCCTGGATCGCCTCGTGGCGCACCAGCAGGAGCGAGACCTCGGGCGAGGCGCCGTGCACCATGCCGAACACGCCCGCGGGCAGGCCCGCCTTCTGGACGGCGGAGCGCAGGGCCGAGGCCACGAGGTCGGAGGTGCCGGGATGCGCCGGGTGGGCCTTGACCACGACCGGGTTGCCCGCGGCGAGGGCGGAGGCGGTGTCGCCGCCGGCCACGGAGAACGCGAGGGGGAAATTGCTCGCGCCGAAGATGGCGACCGGGCCGATCGGCCGCAGCATGCGGCGCAGGTCGGGGCGCGGGAGCGGCTTGCGGTCCGGCAGCGCGGGATCGATCCGCGCGTCGACCCAGGAGCCCTCGCGCACGACCGCGGCGAAGAGGCGCAGCTGGCCGGTGGTGCGGCCGCGTTCGCCTTCGAGGCGGGCGACGGGCAGCCCGGTCTCCCGGTGCGCGGTCTGGATCAGGGCATCGCCGAGCGCCACGATCTCGTCGGCGGCGGTCTCCAGGAACCGGGCGCGCAGCTCCGGCGCGAGGTCGGCGAAGGCCTGCGCCGCCTCCGCGGCGGCGCGCGCGGCGGCGTCGATCTCGGCGGCGGTGGCGTCGCGGTAGGCGCCGAGCTTTTCCCCGGTGGCGGCGTTGAGGGCGAAGAATTCCATGGTTTCAGCGCGGGTCCGGAGATGAACGTCTCGACGTCTCGATCTTCATACGATGCGCCTCATCAACCTTCGGATACCGGGTTTGCCAGCGTGCCGGCGCCGAGGATCGTGATCTCCACGAGGTCGCCGGGCTTCAGGGTGAACGAGTCGGGCGGCACGATGCCGGTCCCGGTCATGAGGACGACGCCCGCGGGGAAGCTCAGCTCGCGCGTGAGGTAGGCGACGAGCTCCTCGGGCGCGCGCCGCATCCTCGCGGTGGAGGTCTCCCCCGCGAACACCGCCTCGCCCCTGCGCCGGATCGCGAGCTGGATGGGGAGCGCGCGCAGATCCAGCCCGGGCTCGTCCGCGAGCGCGATGGCGGGGCCGAGCGCGCAGCAGCCGTCGTAGATCTTCGCCTGCGGCAGGTAGAGGGGGTTGTCGCCCTCGATGGACCGCGACGAGACGTCGTTGCCGGCCGTGTAGCCGACGATGCGGCCCGCCGCGGACACGACGAGCGCGAGCTCCGGCTCGGGCACGTTCCAGCTCGAGTCGCGCCGGATGCGCACCGGCGCGCCCGGGCCGGCGACCAGGCGGGGCGTCGCCTTGAAGAACAGCTCCGGGCGCTCGGCGTCGTACACGCGGTCGTAGAAGTCGCCGCCGCCCGCGCTCTCCTCCTTGCGCGCGTTGCGCGAGCGCTCGTAGGTGACGCCCGCCGCCCAGACCTCCTGCACGTCGAGCGGGGCGAGCAGCGGGACGTCGGGCGGGAGGGGGTGGGCTGCGGCGCGCGCGCGCGCGTCGCGCACCGCGCCGAGGGGATCGGGCAACGCGAGCCACGAGGCGACGGACGCGAACGCCTCCGGGGACGCCGCCGTGAGGTCGTGGCGCGCTCCCCGCTCGTCCTCGACCCCGAGCCGTGGCCCTCCATCGCCCGCAAACCGAAACAGCTTCATGTCCGCGCCTCCCTACAGGCCCCCTCGGCCCGCGCCGGATCGACGTGCGCGAGCACGCGCGGTGCAGTGTTGAAGGCCATCCATCCCACAGTCGCGTTGTGGTGACCGCATGATCCACCATTTCCGCGCTCTGTAAAGCCACTTTTTCGCGCTCGCCTGAGCGCGCGCTACCACGCGGAGGCCCCGGCGAGCCGGCGCGGGGGCCCTCAGGGCGCCCGCGGCGCGCGCGGCGAGCTCCGGTCGAGCGCCTCTCCGAGCAACCGGCAGACCTCCTGCTCGGACACCGGCGCGTAGTCCTCGTACCAGAGCCCGACCGAATAGACGGGATCCCGGATGTAGCAGTAAACGAACTCGCGCGCGCGCCGGGAGAGCTCCGCATACGCGGCGTACGACGCGACGGGGACCGCGATGACGATGCCCGCCGGGTGTCCTTGCTCGACGGCCGTCACTGCGGCGCGCATGCTCGCTCCGGTCGCCACGCCGTCGTCGACGAGGAGGAGCGTTCGATCCCGGATGCCAGGCGCCCTGTGGCAGCCGTAGTAGACGCGCTCCAGGCGCTCCACCTCCCGGGCCTCCGCGTCGGCGAGCCATTGGACCGTCTTGTCCGAGACGCCCAGCGCTCGGCAGAGCTCTTCGTCCACGACCCGGACGCCGCCGCTCGCGACGGCGCCGATCGTCATGCGGTGGTTGACCGGCGCCACGATCCGGCGCGCGATCAGCACGTCGAGCGGCACCCGGAGGAGCTTCGCGATCTCGAAGCCAACCAGCACCCCGCCTCGCGGCAGCGACAGGAGGGTGACGTCTTCCCGCCCCGCATAGGCGGCCAGCCGCGGCGCGAGCTGGCGGCCGGCGTCGGCCCGATCTCGAAACGGCATGTCTCCCCCTCCGATCCGGCGTCGCCGGGATCGCCGGCGGCGCTCGGCGTAGCGTGCAATTGTCTCGCCAGGCGCGGCGCCTCACGCCGCCGGGGCGCTCTGCTCGCGTCGCGCGAAGCCTGTCAGGCGGCCTCACGTGCGCCGAGATCGCGCTCGGCGCGAGGACCATGGCCCGCCCAGGTATTTCTCCCCTCCGCGAGGCCCCTCGGCGAGGCCCCTCGAGGATCGACCGTGGTGGCGATGACAGCGAGGCGCCGCGGCACCAGGTACCCCGTGCACCCCTCGATCCTGAGGACATGCCGCTCGCCAGGGAGAGAGATATGGCCAAGCTTCAGCTCGAGCTCGAGCAGCGCGAAGCGACAGACGTGAGGACAGCCCTGTCGATCCGGCTCGTGGGGATGCGAGAAGAGCTGGTCCACACCGACAATCGAGAGTACCGGGCGGACCTGAAGGCGGCGATCGAGCGGCTCGAGGTGGTGCTCCGGCGCCTCGACGCGAGCCTGGCCGGGCCGACGCCGGCGCCGTAGAGCGTGCACGTCGGTGACGATCACGCGCACGGCGAGCCCTCCGACCACACACCCGCGCCTCGCCGGCCGCTCCTCCCGCCTCCGACGCTTCCACCCACGCTTCGCAAATCCATCCTAGTGCGACGGGACTCCGTGTGAACGTTAACAGTTTCGCCCGACGACAGGCGAATTCCTGTTGACATCATCGTGTTAACGTTAACAATAGACACCGGAACCCTGGATTACGACGAAGCCGGGCGACGGACGAGGAGGTGAAGCAGGCACCTCGGGCCATGCCACCGAATGACCTACGGCGACCACGCGACCAGGCCGTACCGCTTGGCGTCATGGCGTTCGCCGTCGCCGTGTATGCGTGTCGACTCAACTTATGAAGTAGGTGCTCAACATGGATCACGCTCGTTCGAGCCTGGTGACTGGGCTTGTGGTTTCGGCATTGCTCGGGGCTTGCGGCGGTGAGGACAACCCGGAGCCGCAGGCGGCGGCCTCCTCTTCTGGTACGGGCGCTTCGTCGTCGACCTCCAGCAGCATCAGCTCGGCCAGCACCGGCGCCCCGGCGGGCAGCGGCGGCGAGGGCGCCGGCGCCAGCGGCGGCGGCGCCGCCGGCAGCGGCGGTGAGGGCGCCGGCGGCGACGGCGGCGACGGCGGCAGCGGCGGCGGCGTCGCCCCTGCCGTCTGCCCTGACACCTACTCCAACCCGATCATCTGGGAAGACCTCCCCGACGTGGAGGTCATCCGCGTCGACGACACCTACTACTATACGGCGTCCACGTTCCATTACTCGCCGGGGGCGCCCCTGCTCCGCTCGTACGATCTGGTCCACTGGGAATACGTCTCACACTCCGTTCCCGTGCTCGACTTCGACCCGTCGTACGACCTGACCAGGGGTCGATCCTATGTGAACGGCATCTGGGCGTCCACGCTCCAGTATCGGAAGAGCAACGAGACCTTCTACTGGATGGGCTGCATGCACAACGCGGGGGGCGGCTGGGTCTTCACCGCCAAGTCCCCCGAGGGCCCGTGGGAGAAGCACAAGGGGGGTTGTTACTACGACATGGGGCTGTTGATCGACGACGACGACACCATGTACGTGGCGTACGGCAACAACACGATCAGCGTGGCCCAGCTGAGCGCGGACGGCTTCAGCCAGGTCAAGAGCCAGAACGTGTTCCAGACGCCGGGGAACATCTCGGGGCCGCTGGAGGGATCCCGCTTCATCAAGAAGGATGGAGTCTACTACATCTTCGTCACGCAGTATGCGAACGGCGAGTATGTGCTGCGCTCGACGAACGGGCCGTTCGGTCCCTACGAGCTGCGGCCCTTCGCGGTCAAGCTGCCCTACGCTGGCGCTCCGGGCTCCGGCGGATCCCCGCATCAAGGCGGCGTCGTCGAGACGCAGAACGGGGACTGGTACTACATGGGATTCAACGACTCGTACCCCGCTGGCCGCATCCCGGTCATGGCCCCGATGACCTGGACCGACGGCTGGCCGTCGCTCACCCTGGTGGACGGCAAGTGGGGAGGTACGTACCCCTTCCCGGACCTGCCTTGCGGCTCGAACCGCGTGAAGCCGCCCCCGAGCAAGGACACCTTCGCGAAAGAGACCCTGCGCCCCGAGTGGGAGTGGAACCACAACCCCGACAACACCAAGTGGTCAGCCGGGGCTGGGCTGACCCTGCAAACGGCGACGGTGACCGACGACCTCTATGCCGCTCGAAACACGCTGACCCGCCGCGTCGAAGGGCCGGTCTCGATCGCGACGATCGAGCTCGACTACAGCAAGATGCAGAACGGCGACGTCGCCGGCCTCGCTGCCCTGCGCGACGTGTCGGCGTGGATCGGGGTCAAGAAGGCAAACGGGGCGACGCGCGTCGTGATGACCAGCGGGGTCAACATGAACACCTCGTGGACCACGACGGGCAAGGGGAACGAGGTGGCCGGCGCCGACGTGTCCGGCGGCAAGATCTGGCTGCGCGTGGAGGCCAACGTCCGCTCGGACGGCGGGGGCGGGCAAGCGCGCTTCTCCTACAGCACCGACGGCGCCCGGTTCACCAGCCTGGGCGATACGCTCAACATGAACAAGAACTGGCAGTTCTTCCTCGGGTATCGCTTCGGCATCTTCAACTACGCCACGCAGTCGCTCGGCGGCTCGGTGAACGTCGCTTCCTTCGAGGTGACCAAGCCGTAACGGGCGGGCCGCTCGTCGCACGGCGCGCGGAGCGGCCGCGCTCCTCTCAGGGGCGCCCGAGGACCATCCGCACGCCGAGCGCCACGAGGACCACGCCGGAGACCGCCTCGAGCGTCCGGCGCACGCGACCGCCGGACATGGCCGCCTGGAGCCGACCGAGGAGCAGGACGAGCGCCAGGTACCAGGCCGTGTCGACGGCGACCCACACCAGCGAGAGCAGGAGCAGCGCTGGCAGCGTCGGCGCGCCGGCCGGCACGAACTGCGGCAGGAAGGAGGCGGCGAACACGGCCGCCTTGGGGTTCGCCAGGATCGTGAGGAGGCCGATGCGGAAGGCGCTCCACCCGCCGGCAGCGGGCTCGCGGGCGCCGGATCCCGCGTCGCCGTCGCCGGCCCGGCGCCGACCCAGGATGGACTGAGCGCCGAGCGCGACGAGGACGACCGCGCCGGCGATGCGGAGCACGTCGTAGGCGACCGCGGAGGCCTCGACGAGCGCGGAGGCCCCGAGCGCCGCGACGAGGGCCCAGAAGAGGAGGCCCAGCTCGTTCGCGGCGATGGTGGCGAGGGCGGCGCGGCGCCCGCCGCGCAGGGCCTGCCGCACGATGACGGCGGTGCTCGGCCCCGGGATCACGGCCAGCACCAGCGCGGCGCCGCAGAAGGCAAGGAGCGTCGAGGTCATGAAGACCCTGTGTACCCGCGGAACGCTCCGCCGGCCAGACGCGCGCGGAGGCCCGTGTCCAGCGCCCCTTCAGCGCGCCGGGCGCGCGGACGGCGCCAGTCCGTCGCTGCGGTGCTTCAGGACGGTCGGGGCGCCGGCGGCACGCTTCGTGGTTCACCGCGAGCATGGACGTGCCCGCAGCGCAGCAGGGGGACGGACGCGGTGAGAAGCCGCCGTCCACGGTACGGGTCGCCCTTATCGCGTCCGTCGCGGCGCTGGGCGGCTTCCTGTTCGGGTTCGACACCGCCGTGATCAACGGCGCCGTCGGCGCGCTGGAGAAGGTGTTCACGGCGCACACGGTCGCGGTCGGCCTGTCCGTGTCCTCGGCGCTGCTCGGCGCGGCCGCCGGCGCGGTGCTCGCGGGCAGGCTGGCCGACCGCTACGGCCGCACGCGGACCATGCTGGTCACCTCCCTGGCCTTCGTCGTCAGCGCGGCGGGCTCGGGGGCGGCGGTCTCGCCCTGGGATTTCAGCGCGTGGCGGGTGCTCGGCGGCGTGGCCATCGGCGCGGCCAGCGTCGTCGCCCCGGCGTACATCGCCGAGGTCGCGCCGGCGCACCTGCGCGGCCGCCTCGGATCGCTCCAGCAGCTCGCGATCGTGCTCGGCATCTTCATCGCCCTGCTCGGCGATTACGCCATCGCGTCGTCCGCCGGCTCGGCGTCGAGCCCGTTCTGGCTCGGCGCCAGCGCCTGGCGATGGATGTTCTGGAGCGCCATCCCGCCCGCGCTCCTCTACGGGCTCGGCGCGCTGCTGATCCCCGAGTCGCCGCGCTACCTCGCGGCGAACGGGCGCGCGGCCGAGGCGCTCGCCGTGCTCCGCGGCCTCGTCGGCCGAGCCGCCGGCGACAAGCTCCTCGACATCCAGAGGACGCTCTCGTCCGAGCGCCGGCCGAGGCTCGCGGACCTCCGGGGGCGCTCCGGGCTGCTCCGCATCGTCTGGATCGGCATCGGCCTCTCGGCGTTTCAGCAGCTCGTGGGGATCAACGTCATCTTCTATTACTCGAGCGTCCTCTGGCAGACGGTGGGGTTCTCCGAGCGGAGCTCCCTCGCCATCACGGTCATCACCGGCGTCACCAACATCGCGACGACCCTCGTCGCCATCGCGACGATCGACCGCGTCGGGCGCCGGCCGCTGCTCATCGCGGGCTCCATCGGCATGGCGCTGACGCTCGGCGCTCTGGCGGCCGTGTTCGGCGCCGCGGGCGAGGACGCCGCGGGCAACCCGGTGCTGACGGGCGCCGCCGGCCCCGTCGCGCTGCTCTCGGCCAACCTCTATGTCTTCTGCTTCGGGGCGTCCTGGGGGCCGGTGACGTGGGTGCTGCTCGGGGAGATGTTCGAGAACCGCATTCGCGCCCTCGCCCTGTCGATCGCGGCGGCCGCGCAGTGGCTGGCGAACTTCCTCGTGACCGCCACGTTCCCCGCGCTCAAGGTGGCCGGGCTGGGCATCGCCTACGGGCTCTACACCGCCGCGGCGGCGGCCTCGCTGGTGTTCGTCGTCGCGTTCATCCCCGAGACGAAGGGCAAGGAGCTCGAGGAGATGTAATGTGCGCCACCGCGACCCTGGAGGTGCCGCTCCGGCCCCCGGTCGCGCCCGCGTCGGCGGCGCCGGCCGCGCCCGCCTGAGGCGTGGCGAGGCGGCGTGACGGGCGGGCAGCGAGGTGCCCCGGCGAGATCGAGCACCCCGCCCCCGTCCTCGGGTAGAAGCATGCCCTGATGCCGCTCCCCGCCGGTTTCGAGAAGCGCCTCTGGGCCGCCGCCGACCAGCTCCGGGCCAACTCCGCCCTCCAGCCGTCCGAGTTCGCGACGCCGGTCCTCGCGCTGATCTTCCTGAAGTACGCCGAGCACCGCTGCGCCGAGGCCGAGAGGCAGCGAGCGCCGTCCCGCCGCCGGGGCGGCGACGGCCGCGCCGGAGGGGTCCTCTTCGTCCCGGAGGAGGCCCGCTTCAGCCGCCTCCTCCGGCTGCCCGAGGGGGCCGACCTCGGCGAGGCGCTCGACGACGCGATGAGGGCCATCGAGGCGGAGAACGAGGACCTCGAGGACGTCCTGCCGAAGACGTACGCCCGCTTCGACGCGCGGACGCTCAAGGAGCTGCTCCAGCTCTTCGGCGCCATCCCGGAGGACGTCGAGGGCGACGTCTTCGGTCGGATCTACGAGTACTTCCTCGGCAGCTTCGCGCCGCGCACGCTGCAGAAGGGCGGCGAGTACTTCACGCCCTACTCCGTCGTGCGCCTCATCGTCGAGATCATCGAGCCGTACCACGGCAGGATCTACGACCCTTGCTGCGGCTCCGGGGGCATGTTCGTCCAGAGCGCGAACTTCATCGCCGAGCACCGGAAGCGGCCGTCGGACGAGATCGTGGTCTACGGGGTCGACAAGGTCGCCCAGACCCTCCGCCTCGCGAGGATGAACCTCGCCGTGCACGGCCTCTCGGGCGACATCCGCGAGGCGAACGCCTATTACGAGGATATCCACGATCAGGTCGGCAAGTTCGATTACGTGATGGCCAATCCGCCGTTCAACCAGAACGCGGTCGACCGGGAGCGGCTCAAGGGCGACAGACATCGGTTCCCGTTCGGGATGCCCTCGGTCGACAGCGCGAACTACCTCTGGATCCAGCTCTTTTACAGCGCCTTGAGCGCCTCGGGGCGCGCCGGGTTCGTGATGGCCAACGGCGCGAGCGACGCCCGGGGCAGCGAGCTCGAGCTCCGGCGGAAGCTGCTCCAGACCGGCGCCGTCGACGTGATGGTCGCGCTCGGCTCGAACTTCTTCTACACCGTCACCCTGCCCGTCACGCTCTGGTTCCTGGACAAGGGGAAGGCGAGGGGGGCGCGCGAGGACAAGGTGCTCTTCATCGACGCGCGGCGCGTCTACCGGCAGGTGGACCGCGCCCATCGCGACCTGTCGCCGGAGCAGATCGAGCTCCTCGCGAACATCGTGCGGCTCTACCGCGGCGAGGAGCCGGAGGACCTGCACGGGAGCGGCGAGCTCCTGAAGGAGCGCTTCCCCGGCGGGAGGTACGCCGACGTGCCGGGGCTGTGCAAGGCGGCGACGCGCGGGGAGATCGAGGCGCAGGGCTTCAGCCTCAACCCGGGCCGCTACGTGGGCGTCGCGGGCCGGGTCCCCGAGGACGTCGACCTCAAGGAGCGGCTCGAGCAACTGAACGAGGAGCTCACGCGGCTGAGCGGCGAGGCGCGGGAGATCGAGGCGAGGATCGCCGAGAACGTCGCGGCGCTCCTCGGGGCGTGATGGCGCGCGTGGAGTGGCCGCGCGCCGCCCTCTCGGACGTGTGCGAGGCGATCGTCGACTGCGTCAACAAGACGGCCCCGACGGTCGACGAGATCACGCCGTACAAGATGATCCGCACGACGAACGTGCGCGGCGGGCGGATCGAGCTCGACGACGTCAAGTACGTCACGGAGGACGTCTACGAGCGCTGGACGCGCCGTCAGGTGCCGCGGCGCGGGGATGTCATCCTGACCCGCGAGGCTCCCCTCGGCGAGGTCGGCCTGCTGCGCACGGGCGAGCCCGTATTTCTGGGGCAGCGCCTCCTCTCCTACAGGGCCGACCCGAAGAAGCTGGACAACCGGTTTCTCCTCTACGCGCTCCGGGGCGATGATCTGCAACGCCAGATCAAGGCGCTCGGCTCGGGCGCGACGGTCGAGCACATGCGCGTGCCCGACGCCGGCAAGCTCACGCTGCGGCTGCCGCCGCTCGCGGTCCAGCGCCGCATCGCCGACATCCTCTCCGCCTACGACGACCTCATCGAGAACGACGCGAAGCGCGTCAGGATCCTCGAGGAGATGGCCCGCTCGCTGTACCGCGCGTGGTTCGTCGACCTCCGGTTCCCCGGGCGCGAGGAGGCGACGCCGGTGCCGTCCGCCGCCGTCGAGGCGCCGGCGGGCTGGGAGGTGGCTCGGCTCGGCGAGCTCGCGGTCGAGGTGCGAGATCCCGTCGATCCGAGCGCCGTGGCGCCCGAGACTCCCTGCTTCGGGCTCGAGCATCTGCCGCGACGCTCGGTCGCGCTCGGCGAATGGGGCCACGCCGGGGAAGCGCAGAGCGTGAAGCTCCGCGCGCGCGCCGGCGACATTCTCTTCGGGAAGATCCGACCCTATTTCCACAAGGTCGGGGTGACGCCGGTCGACGCGGTGTGCTCGTCGGACATCCTCGTCTTGCGAGCGCAGGCGCCCGAGCACTTCGGCCTCGTCCTCTGCTGCGTCTCCAGCGACGCGTTCGTCGCCCACGCGACCCAGACGTCGCAGGGCACGAAGATGCCGCGCGCGAGCTGGGACGTCCTCCGCCAGGTCGCGCTGCCGCTGCCCCCCGCGCGGCTCCTCCGCCGGTTCGATCGCATCGTCACGGATTCCGTGGACATGATGCATCGGCTCGTCCTGAAGAACCGCAACTTGAGGGTGACGCGCGATCTGCTGCTCCCCGGCCTCGTCTCCGGAGAGATCGACGTGAGCGGTGTTCTCTCCGGGGGCCTGTCGACAGCCTCCCCGGAGGATTGAAGTCGAGCGCGCGCGCATGCTCGGCGCGCCCCGGTCCGCTCACCTGCAGCGCAGGGGTTCGGGGGCCTCGGCCTCATGAGGGGCGCACCGCTCCCCGAGCGACTGGTCACAGCGATAGTACTCGCTCGTGGATCCGCACTCGGCGTCGGCGCCGTAGCCTTCGGGCGGATTGGGGCGGATGCAATCGAGGGCGTCACAATCGAGGGTGCCCGTTCCACCGAAGAGCTGCCTGGGATCGCGTGTGGCGGTTCCATCGCAGTCGAAGTCGAACTCCGACCCGCCGCGGGATGGCGGCGCCATCGGCTCGGCATGGTAGGCCTCCGCGCCGGGGTGAGCGGCCTCTTCGTTGGGACCGCAATCGTCGCTCGACGCGACGTAGGGACCCCCGCACGCCTCGTCGCCGCCTGGCGGCGCATCGCACGCCTCGACGACGACATTCCGGTCGCCATGCGCGTCGGAGTCTGCGTCGCAGTACCAGGCGATCTCGTCGCACCCGCCGCCCGCTCCACCGCTGCCCGCCGTCGTTCCGACCGGGTTCCCGCCAGCCCCGCCAGCCCCGCCGCCTCCGCCCCCTGCGGCGCCCGAACCCCCGCCCCCTGCGGCGCCCGAGCCCCCGCCCCCTGCGGTTCCCGAGCCCCCGCCGCCTGCGGTTCCCGAGCCCTCGCCGACGCCGTGTGTGCCGGCGCTCGTCGAGGTCGCCCCGGCGGTGTCTCCGAAGAGGTCCGAGGGCACTTCCCTGCAGCCGGCGCTCACGGCGGCAGCGGCGAACACGATAGCGACCCGAGCGCAAGTCCCGGCCGCAACCCTCCGAAAGCTATGAGTCCTCATGCCTCAGTCTAGCTCGAGTTCCGGTGCCTCACGATCCCCCGTCGCTCCCGCCGCCGCCGGCTCGCCTCCCGGCTCCGGCGCCTCCTCCGCGGCGCGCCTGCGCAGGCGCACCCTCCTCACCTGCCGCGGAATGGCGTCCGCGATCTCCAGCGTCGTGCCGTCGGGCGTGCGGAGGACCTCCCCGGTCGCCGGGATCCGGCCGGTCAGCTCCAGACACAGCCCCGCGACCGTGGACCAGCCTTCGCCTTCCGGCAGGGCCAGGTCGAGCGCTCGATTCACCTCGCGCACCGGCGCTTGCCCGTCGATGAGGAACGACCCGTCCGCCTCGGCGCGGATGAGCTCCGGCGGGGCGGCGTCGTGCTCGCTGTAGATCTCGCCGACGAGCTCCTCGACGAGATCCTCCAGGGTGACGATGCCGCTCATCGTGCCGGTCTCGTCCACCACGATGGCGAGCTGCATGCGCCGGCGCCGGAGCTCGTTCAAGAGGTCCACCGCGCGCATGGTCCCCGTGACGAAGTACGCTGGCCGGACGATGTCCTGGAGGGCGACGCGTCCGCGCTTCCACGAGGCGGCGACGATGTCCTTCACGTTCACGTAGCCGATCACGTTGTCGATCGTGCCGTCGTGGACGGGCATCCGGGTGTGACCCTTCTCCAGGACGACGCGCTGGACCTCCTCGTCCGGCGCGCCGCGCGAGAGGGCGACGACCCGGCTGCGGGGGACCATGATCTGCGCCGCGGTCAGGCCGGCGAAGTCGAGCGCCCGCGACGCGATCTCGCCCGCGTTCGGGTCCACGGCGCCGGACTCGGCGGCCTCGTCGACGAGCTGCTGGATCTCCTCGGGCGAGAGCCGCGACTCGGTGAAGTTGGTGCGATCGCCGAAGAGGCGGAGCACGGCGTTGGAGCTCGCGGTGAGGAACCAGACCAGCGGGCGCGCGAGCCGCGAGAGGCCGAGCAGCGGCCTCGCCACCCAGAGCGCGTAGGGCTCTCCGAAGCGGAGGGCGAGCGACTTCGGGATGAGCTCGCCGAGGACGAGCGACAGGTACGAGACGAGCGCGACGACGAGGCCGAGCGCGACCGTGCCGGCGTGCGGGCCCAGCCAGGGGAGGGGCTCGATCAGGGGGATCAGATCCTCGGCGACGCTCGCGCCGCCGAAGGCGCTGGCCACGGCGCCGACGACCGTGATGCCGATCTGGACGGTCGCCAGGAAGCGCTCCGGGTCCTTGCGGAGCCGCTGGACCGCCCGGGCCCGCGAGCTGCCGGCGGCGATCATGGCCTCGAGGCGGGAGCCGCGCAGGGACACGACGGAGATCTCGGCGGCGGCGAAGACGCCGTTCACGATCACGAGCGCGAGGATGATCGAGAGCTCGACGAGCACGGTGGCTTCCTTCGCGGCGCGAGGCAGCGCCGCTTCGTTGGAGGTCATCGCGCTTCTACCCGCGCTTGCGCAGGCGGTGAAGGCCGCGCAGGCAGCCAGGTTCGCCGCCGCGCTCATTTTCAAGGAGCTCCCGCGCAGACCCCGCGTTTCCCCGCGAGACCTCCGTGCTCGCGCGGCGCCGCGCCGGCGAGGTCGGCCTGGGCGCCGCCCGCGCTGTCCCGGGCGCGCGCCAGGCGCTCAGCGGAGCTGCGGCCGAACTTCAGGAACACCGCCGGCGTGACCACGATGTCGAGCAGCGTCGACGAGAGCAGGCCGCCGAGGATCACGACCGCGACGGGCTGCAGGATCTCCTTGCCCGGCTGGCCCTTGGACAGCGCGATGGGCACGAGCGCCAGGGCGGCGGTGAGCGCGGTCATCAGCACCGGGACGAGGCGTTCCAACGAGCCCCGGACGATCATCGCCTCGCCGAACGACTCGCCCTCTTCCTTCATCAGGTGGATGTAGTGCGAGATCATCATGATGCCGTTGCGCGACGCGATGCCGCACAGCGTGATGAACCCGACCAGGGTCGCGACCGAGAGGACCCCGCCGGTCAGGACGACGGCGAGCACGGAGCCGACCAGCGCCAGCGGGATGTTCAGCAGGATCTGGAGCGCCACCGTCCACGAGCGGAACTGCGAGTACAGGACCACCAGCATCCCGGCGAGGCTCGCGAGCGAGAGCCACCCGATCAGGCGCGACGCCGACCGCTGGCTCTCGAACTGCCCGCCGTACGTCGCGTAGTAGCCCGGCGGCTTCGGGATAGCGTCCACGGCGCGCTGGATATTGCTCACCACCTGCTCCAGATCGCGCCCGGCCACGTTGGCGGAGACCACGATCCGCCGCTGCGTGTCGTCGCGGCTGATCTGGTTCGGCCCCATGCTCTCCGTCACGTCGGCGAGGTCGGACAGCGGCACCTTCGGGCCGCTGGGCGTATCGACCCGCGTGCGCCGCAGGGCGTCGGTGTCCTCGCGGAGCTCCGGCGGGTACCGCAGCACCACGTCGATGGTCCGCTGCCCCTCCAGGATCTGCGTGACCGTGCTGCCCGCGAGCGCGAGCTCGAGCAGCTCGGAGAGCTGGCCCGCGTTGACGCCGAGCTGCGCCGCGCGCTCGCGGTTCACCTTGATGGCGATCTGCGGGATGAGCACCTGCTGCTCGACCTGGAGGTCCTTCACCCCCGCGACCCCTTGCATGGCGTCTCGCGCCGCCTTGCCGAGGCGCCGCAGCTCGCCGAGGTCCTCGCCGAAGATCTTCACCGCGACCTGCGCGCGCACGCCCGAGAGCAGGTGATCGAGCCGGTGCGAGATCGGCTGCCCCACGTTGACCGCCACGCCGGGGATCTTGTCGAGCTGGGCGCGGATGTCGCCGAGGATCTCCTCCCGCTCCCGCTCGGACGCCCGCAGATCGACGTCGATCTCCGAGTAATGGACCCCCTCCGCGTGCTCGTCGAGCTCTGCCCGGCCGGTCCGCCGCCCCGTGGACACGACCTCGGGGACCTCGTGGATCAGCTGCTCGGCGAGGGTGCCGAGCCGGCTCGACTCCGCGAGCGAGGTGCCCGGCCTGGCGATCACGTTGATCGTGAGCGTCCCCTCGTTGAACGGCGGGAGGAACTCGCCCCCGAGGAACGGCACCGTCGCCGTGGCGGCGAGGACCAGCGCGCCCGCGGCCGCCATGACAGCCCCGGGGTGCCGCAGCGACACCCCGAGCACGCGCCGGTCCGCGGCCTTGAGCTTGCGCACCAGCCAGCCGTCCTCGTGGCTCATCCGCTTCATGGACGGCAGGAGATACGAGCAGAGCGCGGGTGTGACCGTCAGGGATACAACCAGCGACGCGAGGATCGACACGATGTAGGCAATCCCGAGCGGCGCGAAGAGCCGCCCCTCGATGCCGCTCATGGCGAACAGGGGGACGAAGACCAGGACCACCAGGATCGTCGCGAAGACGATGGAGCTGCGGACCTCGCTCGACGCGTCGCGGATGACGTCCATCGCCGGCCGCGGGGTCGCGAGCGCCCGGTTCTCGCGCAGGCGCCGGAACACGTTCTCCACGTCGACGATGGCGTCGTCGACGAGCTCGCCGATCGCCACGGCGAGCCCGCCCAGCGTCATCGTGTTGACCGACAGGTCGAACGCCCGGAACACGAGCGCGCTCACGATGAAGGAGAGCGGGATGGCGGTCAGCGTGATCGCGGTCGTCCTGAAGTTGAGCAGGAAGAGAAAGAGGACGATCGTGACCAGGATCGCGCCGTCGCGCAGCGCCTCGACCACGTTGTGGACCGCGCTCTGGATGAAGGTCGCCTGCCGGAAGAGGTGCGGGTTGATCGTGACACCAGCGGGCATCGACCTCTGCAGCTCGGCCACCGCCTTGTCGATGCTCCCGGTGAGCGCGACGGTGTCGGCGCCCGGCTGCTTCTGCACCGAGAGGATCACGGCGGGCTTGCCGTCGATCGACCCGTCGCCGCGCTTGATGCGCGCGGCCTCTCGCACCGTGGCGACCTGCGCCAGGGTCACCGGCGTCCCGTTCCGCATGGCGATGACGGTCGCGGCGATGTCCGCCTCGGTCCGGGCGCGACCGAGCGTGCGCACGAGGAACTCCAGCCCCCGCCGGTCGACGTACCCGCCGGTGGCGTTGGCGTTCGCGCCCGCGAGGGCGCGCGAGATCTCGTCGAGCGACACCGCCGCCGCCGCGAGCTTGGCCGGATCGACCGTGACCTGGATCTGCCGGACCTCGCCGCCGATCGGGATCACCTGCGCGACCCCCGGGATGGTGAGCAGCCGCGGCCGGATCACCCAGTCGGCCTGGGTCCGGAGGGTCATGGGCGAGACCCCTTCGCCCTGCACCCCGATCAGCAGGATCTCCCCCATGATCGAGGCGACGGGCCCCATCTGCGGCGTGATGCCTTCCGGGAGCTGCTCCGTCACCGTGGCGAGGCGCTCGGCGACGAGCTGTCGGTCGCGGTAGATGTCCGTGGACCAGTCGAACTCGACGTAGACCACGCTCAGGCCGACGCCCGAGGTGGAGCGCACGCGCTCGACGCCGGGGGCGCCGTTCATCACCCGCTCGAGGGGCACCGTGACCAGCGTCTCCACCTCCTCGGGGGCCAGCCCAGGAGCCTCGGTCATGAGGGTGACCGTCGGCCGATTCAGGTCAGGGAAGACGTCGATCGGGAGCTTCAGGAGCGAGTACGTCCCGTAGACGAGGACCAGCGCCGCCGCGGCGATGACGAAGAGGCGGTTCCTGAGCGAGAAGCGGATCAGGTAGTCGAACATGGTCCCTGCTAGCCCCCGGCGGCGAGGAGGACGGCCATGGCGCCATCGACGACCACGCGCTCTCCCGCCGCCACGCCCGCCGTGATCCCCACCGCGCCGGCGGATTTCGGCCCGATCGCGACCGCGCGCAGCTCGAACGTCTCGGGGCCGGTCTTCACGACGACCGTGGGCGCGCCGCTGCGATCGAGCAGCGCCGACGCCGGCACCACGACGCTCTCGACGGGCGCGCTCCCCGCCATGCCGATGTTGGCGAGCGCGCCGACCCGCGCGCGCCGGTCCTCGTTGTCGAACTCGAAGAGCGCCTGGACGGTGCGGGTCGCCGGGTCGACCAGCGACGCGACGGCGAGGCGCCTCGCCTCGAAGCGCGCCGCGGGATCCGTGACGAGCGTCACCTCGGCGCGATCGCCGGCGAGCCGCGCCGCGTCCGCCTCCGGGATGCGCACGTCGACCCAGAGCGTCGCGAGATCGACGATGCGCCAGAGCTCGGTCCCCTCCGGAACCTGGGCGCCGGGGCTCACCCGGCCGGAGACGACCGTCCCGTCGATCGTCGCGCTGAGCTTCTGCGCGCCCGCCCCGCCCGCGAGCGCACCGACGTCCGCCCGGGCGCGGGCGGCCTCGGCCCGGGCGATCTCCACCTCGGCCTCGGCGGCCTGGATGTCCTTCTCGGCGACGATGCCCTTGAGGTCGCGGCGTCGCGCGAGCTCGCGCTCGGCCAGGCCGAGCCGCGCCTCGGCCGCGGCGACCCGGGAGGCGGCGTCGCTGCGCGAGAGCCCGAGCTGCGCGCTCTCCGCGCCGCCCAGGCTCGGCCGGAGCGTCCCGAGGAGCTGGCCCTTCTTCACCTCGTCGCCGAGCCGGAGGAACCCGCCCTCGGGCGGGAAGAGGCGGCCGGACGTCGGGGCCACGACGGCCAGCTCGCCCGCGGGGCGCGCGACCACCGTGCCGATCTGCCCGAGGCTCGTGGCCAGCGCGCCGCGCCGCGCGCGCTCGGTGCGCAGCCCGAGCAGGAACTGCGTCTCGATCGGCACCCGGGCCACGTTCGGGTCCGCCGCGGCGCTGGCTGCGGGCTTCGCGGGCGCGCTGTGGTCCTCGCCGCCGTGCGCGTCGGCGCGCTCCCCGAGGCTCGTGACCGCGAGGGCCGAGGCGACGGCGAGCGCGGCGGCGATGGCGCCGACGGTGGCCGGACGGGCGCGGCTCACGAGGCCCCCTGCGGGAGCGCGGAACGATCCTCGGGGCGAAGGGTGGGGGCCGGCGGCTTCCGCCGCGAGCGCCGCCCGAGCGCATACCCGATGCCGCCGCTGAGCACGGCGAGCGCTCCCGCGGCCGCCGCCAGCGCGCCGAGGGGCACTTCCCGGCCCGGCGTCGTCCCGGCCGGCGCTTCCGCGGGCGCGATGGCGCCGAAGCGGAGGTCGCCGACGAGCACGAGGTCGAAGTCGTCCCCGGCCTCGACCGACACGACCCCGTTGGCCGTCGCTCCTTCCGGGGCCGCGGGGAGCGCGACCTCGTACACCCCGGCGGCCGCCGTCTTCCCCGCGTCCGCGGCGAAGGTCAGCCCCCCCTTCAGCTCGAGCCGGACCCGCGCGCCCTCGACCGGCGCGCTGGAGTCGGCCCGGGCGACGTAGACGCGCGCGGGGAGCGGTCCCTCGGCCTTCCTCGCCGGGTACTTGATCACCACCGAGAACATCGCCGTCTCCCCCGACACGACGTGCTCCGTCCCGGTGCTCGCGGCGCTCGGCGCGGCGGGCGCCGCATGGTCCTCCCCGCCGTGCGCGGAGGCGCGCGGGACCGACGCGACGATCGCGAGCGCCACGGCACAGGCGAGGTGCTTCTTGTGCATCATGGTTCTTCTCCGAGCGCGCGGGACAGCGCCGCGCGGGCTTTCAGGTAGGCGGCGCGCGCCTCGAGGATCTGGACGCGCGCGCGGGCGACGCGCTCGGCGCTGGCGAGGGTGTCGAACAGGTCGACCTGCCCTGCTGCGTAGCCCTCCTCGACCATCGCCTGCGCCTCGTCGAGCCGGGGGGCGACGGCCTGCCACCGCGCGAGGGCCTCCCAGCTCGCGTCGACCGCGGACTTCGCGCGCGTCACCGCCGCGCTGATCTGCCGGGCGGCGATCGCGCCCTGTTCGCCGGCGGAGCTCGCGTCGGCGAGCGCCCGGGCTCGCTCGGCCTGGTTCCGGTCGAAGAACGGCAGCGGCACCGACAGCGTGATCTGGAGCCGCGCGCGCTCGCGCCGGGCGCCGCTCGCCCCTTCCGGGCTGGCCAGCGCGGCCTCGCGCCCCTCCCGCTCCGTCTCGACGCCGAAGCCCAAGGTGGGCTCCGGGAGCGCGGCTCGCGCGGCGAACGCGCGCCGCGCCTCGGCCTCTCCCAACCGAGCTCGAAAGAGCCTGACCTCGGGCCGGCGGCGGAGCGCGGCGGCCACGAGCGTATCGCGGCCACGCGCGTCGGGCGGCCGCACGGGCTCCTCCGCGACGCGGAGGGACGAGGGATCCGCAGCGGCGATGAGCACCCCGAGCCGCGCCTGCGCGCGCGCGAGCTCGGCCTTCGCGCCGGCGAGCTCGGTCGTTGCCCCGGCGCTCTCGGCGCTGGCCAGGATCGCGTCGAGATCGGACCGCTCACCGGCGCGGGACGCCGCCGCGGTGCCCACGGCGATGCGCTCGAAGACCCGGTCGAGCTCGGTCCAGACGGCGAGCACGCGCTGCGCTCGCTCGAGCTCGATGAACGCCTCGGCCGCCTCGGCGAGCCCGTCGAGCTGCACCACCGCCCCCTCGAGCTCGGCGACGGCGACCTTCTGCTGGCCGGCGCGCGCCGCGGTGGCCGCGACGCCGAAGACGTCGAGCTCTTGCTCGATGCCGACCGAGAAGGCCCGGTCCTCGGGGTGTCCGAACGGGGCGCCGAGATCGACGCCCCCCGTGAGCACCGGGTTCGTGCGGGGCCAGCGCCCCGCGCCGGCCGCCTCCGCCCGCGCCGCGCGTGCGCCCTGCTTCGCCTCCACGGCCGCGGGGGACCGCGCGGCGGCGCGCGCCTTCACCTGGGCCCACGTCAGCGTCTCGCCGCGGGCCCACGACGCGGGCACGAGCGTCAGCGCGGCGGCGAGGGCCGCGATCATCGCGCGTCGGCTCCGGTGCGGCCGCCGGGTCGTCATCTCAGTGCCCCGTGTGGCCGTCGTGTCCGTGGCCGTCGTGTCCGTGGCCGTCGTGTCCCGCCCCTGCATGGCCCTCGAGGTGAAACGCGAACCGGATCGACGTCGCGGTCCCGCCGGCCGGCGTGATGCTGAGCACCCCGTCCACGTGGTCCTGCTTGACCGGATCGATCTTGCCCCGCAGGACATCCGCCTTCTCGTCGTAGGCGAGCTGGACCTCTTTCGCGCCCGCGACGACGGGGCGAAGGCTCGCCGTGACGCCCTTCGCGGAGCGAGGCTTCTCGGCCGCGTCCAGCACCCAGACCGTGATGTCGCCGGTCTTCTCGAGCTTCACCTCGACATGGCCGTCCGCGAGCGACTGGACGACGCCGCCATGGGGTGAGCCGTGGGCGTGGTCTCCTGCCGGGTGCTCGGCCGGCGCGTCGACGAGGGACGCCGTCCCCCCGGCCGGCACCGTGAGCGTCATCTTCATGGGGGCGCCGCGGACCTTCAGGTCCCACGTGTAATCCGCCTTGTCCGGCGCAGGGCCCTTCGCCGACAGCGAGCCCTTCGCCTCGTTCGGGGCGAGCGTCAGGGTCTGCTTCTGGCCCTTGCCCTTGGGCTCGATCGTGATGGTGCCGGTGACGTCCTTCGGCGGGATCGGCGTCCGGACCGCGTCGCTGGCGTAGAGGTCGATGGCGCCGTCGGCCCCGACGACGACCTCGACGTGGTTGTCGCCCTCCATGGTGACCAGGCCTCCGTGGCGAGGGTTGTGATCCGCGTGGGGGCGCATGCTCGCGGCCTGGTCGTGGGGCGTCGGCGCGGGGGGCGGCGCCGCCGCGGGGGCCTGTGTCGAGGCGGCTTTGGCGTGGTCGTGGCCAGGTGTCTCCTTCGTGGAGCAGGCCACAAGCGGGATCGAGACGAGCAGAGAGAGAAGGATTTGGCGCATCGTGCTTTCCTGGAGCCGAGGTTCTTGCCCTGGAGAGTAGGACCCTGAGCAACGAGCGCGCCAGGCCGCCGCGCGCCGGGATCCTGGGCTTCTGCGCGGCGTCCGGTGCTCGCGGTGACCTCGACGGTCACGATCTTGTGACCGCCTCGGTCACAGGCCGTCCCTCCATCGGGTCGGGGACCACGCCGGTCGGGCCTGATCGGCGGCTCAGCGCGCGGCCCGTGCTCCGATCGCGACTCCGGTACGCGGCTTGCGAGGATGCCCCCGTCCATGGCTCCGCCTCCCGCTCCGCAGCGCCTCTATTGGCTCCGCCTCCGGCTGCTCCTGGTCATCAGCCTCCTCGTCGCCCTGGTCGTCGTGAGCGGCATCGCCACCGTGCTCACCGGCCTCGCGTCCCGCCGCGCGATCCTGGAGGCGCACGACCTCGAGGTGGCCTCCCGCCGGGCTGCGCTGCTCAGCGTCACCGCGCGCGAGCAGTACATCCACGAGGCGCACACGATCATCCTGCGCGACCGCTCGCACGTCGAGCACCACGACGCCTGGGTGAGCGAGCTCGGCGCGAAGCTCGCCGAGCTGCGGCCCGGCCTCGACGCCGAGGCGGCCACGAAGCTCGACGACATCGGGAAGGCGAGCCGCGAGCTCAGCCGGCTGTTCTCCACGGCCATCCTCCCCGCCATCGATCGGCAGGACTGGCACGAGGTGCACCACGCGCACGACCGCGCCAACGCGCTCGTCGACCGGATGACCGAGCACGCTGACAGCCTGGCGCGTCACTTCGACGAGCGGGCCATGGCCGCGGAGCGCCGGGCCGAGCAGTTCATCCGCTTCGCGCTGATCCTCGCGACGGCCGTCTGTGCGCTCGCCGCGGCGCTCGCCTTGATCGCCGGACGCAAGCTCTGGCGCTCCTTCTCCACCCCGCTCGCCTCGCTCGAGCGCGTCGCCGAGCGCGTCACGGCGGGAGATCGGAGCGCCCGCGTCGAGCCGGTCGCAGCCGTGGAGCTCGCGGCGGTCGCCGACGCGTTCAACCGCATGCTGGACGCGCTGTCGCGCACCGAAGCCGACCTGGTCGCCTCGGAGCGGCTGGCGGCGATCGGCCGCGTCGCGGCGGGCGTGGCGCACGAGATCAACAACCCGATCGCCGTGATCCGCGGCTACGTGAAGACGATGGCGAAAGAGGCGGAGAAGCCCGAGCTCCGCGAGGAGCTCTCGATCCTCGACGAGGAGGCGGCGGCCTGCCAGCGGATCGCCGAGGAGCTGCTCATGTACACGCGCTCGCCGGTGCTCTCGCCGCGCCCGGTGCAGGCCGAGGAGCTCCTCAGGAACGCGGCCCTGCACTGCGACGGCGCGCCCGGGCGCGCTCCGCCCGTGCTCGTGGACGCCGAGCCGGCCTTCATCACCGTGGATCCGCTCAGGATCCGGCAGGTCGTCGTCAACCTCGTGACCAACGCGCGCGAGGCGACCTCCGGGACCTCGGCGGGCGACGACATCGTCGTGCGTGGAAGGCAAGAGGACGACGGCTACCGGATCGAGATCCTGGACCGCGGAGCCGGCATTCCCGAGGAAGCGCGCGAGCGCCTCTTCGAGCCGTTCTTCACGACCCGCCGCGACGGCACCGGCCTCGGCCTGGCGGTCTGCTATGGTCTGGTGACCGCGCACGGCGGGACCATCCGGGCGGAGCCCAGGCCGGGGGGCGGGTCCCGGTTCGTGATCGACTTGCCGGGCGTCCTCATCGACGGAGCAAGGGAGAGCCAGGAGCGCGCATGAAGCCGACAGTGCTCGTCGTCGATGACAAGGCGAACATGCTGGCGCTGCTCTCCAAGGTGCTCGGCAAGAGCGCCAGGGTCCTGACGGCGCGGGGAGTACGAACGGCGCTCCAGGTGCTTGAGACCGAGCCGGTCACAACCGTCGTCTGCGATCTGCGCATGAACGATGGAGACGGGCTCGAGGTGCTCCGCGCCGTCCGCGCGCGCTGGCCCGGAGTGCCCTTCATCCTGATGACCGCCTATGCGTCGGTGCCGACCGCTGTCCAGGCGATGCGCGAGGGCGCCTACGACTACGTGACAAAGCCGTTCGACCCGGACGAGCTGCGCACGCTGGTCGAGCGGGCCATGGCGCAGGCCGCGGTCCTGACGGGCGGACGAGACGCGCCGGACGCGCAGGGCTTCGCGGGCATGACGGGGCGCTCGCCCGCGATGCGGGCGCTCTACCAGCTCATCCAGCGCGTGGCACCGACGGACGCCACCGTGCTCATCCTCGGCGAGACGGGCACCGGCAAGGAGCTCGTGGCGCGCGCCATCCATGAGCACTCGTCCCGCGCGTCGCACCGCCCCATCGCCGTCAACTGCGCGGCCATACCCCGCTCGCTCATCGAGAGCGAGCTCTTCGGCCACGCGCGCGGCTCGTTCACGGGCGCCGCCACGGATCGCGCGGGGCTCTTCGAGGAGGCGCACGGCAGCACGCTGTTCCTCGACGAGATCGGCGAGCTCAGGCCAACGGTCCAGGCGAAGCTCACGCGCGTGCTCGAGGAGCGGGCGGTGCGGCGCATCGGCGAGTCGCGCGAGCGCAAGGTCGACGTTCGGCTCATCAGCGCGACGCACCGCGACCTCCGGGCCATGGTCAAGACCGGCGCCTTCCGTGAGGACCTGTGGTTCCGGCTCAACGTCTGCGTCGTCGAGCTGCCCCCGCTGCGCGAGCGCGCGGAGGACATCCCGCTCCTGGCGCAGCGGTTCCTCGCCGAGCGAGCGCCGCAGTCGCGCTCGTCGGTGACCGGGTTCTCGGCGGCGGCGATGAGCGCGCTCCAGATGTACCGGTGGCCTGGCAACGTGCGCGAGCTCAAGAGCGCCGTCGAGCGGGCGCTGGTCATCGAGACGACGAGCGAGATCCGCCTCGAGTCGCTGCCGTCCGAGGTGCAGGGGGCGAGCCCGCTCCGGCTCACGAGCTCGAGCGACGTGGACCTCGCCCAGCTGTCGTACCGCGAGGCGGTCGACGCATCGCGCGAGGAGATGAACCGGCGCTACCTGGAGGCCGTGATGCGCCGCTTCCGCGGCGACGTGCTGAAGGCCGCCGCCCACGCGGGCGTCGAGCGGGAGAGCTTCTATCGCCTGCTCCGCCGCTGCGGCCTCTCCGCCGACGATTTCCGCGAGGAGCGGCGGAGCACGGACGGATCGAAGAACTGAGCGGGCAATCACCGTGAAGCGTTGGTGAGCTGGCGTCTCGAATGCTGGAAGCCATTGACCAGCTCGCCAGCCATCGCCGACGTCATGCGGCACCGCCTCCTGCGGGGAGCGCCGCGCGGCCGCTCGAAGCTACAAGCGGCGCCCGCGTGGTGCTGGGGGTGTAAGAAGGCGCAGCCATGATCGTCGGCGGAGAGGCGGAGAGGGAGACGACATGAGGCACGAGCATCACCACGAGCACGGCCACCCTCATCAGCACGGCCAGCACGGCCACCCTGCTCCCACGGCCCCCGAGCGGACGAAGGATCCGGTTTGCGGGATGACCGTCTCGCCCGAGACGGCCGCGGGACGGCACGAGCATGGCGGCCGGACGTACTTCTTCTGCAGCGAGCGCTGCCTCACCAAGTTCCGGGCGGAGCCCGAGAAGTACGCGCCCGTCCAGACGAGGACCGAGGGAGAGCCCACGCTGGACCCCGTCCGCGGGACGGCCCTGGGGCCGCTCGAGCCGACCCAGGCGGCGACGCCCGTCGAGTACGTCTGCCCGATGCACCCCGAGGTCGTCCGCACGGAGCCGGGCTCCTGCCCGATCTGCGGGATGGCCCTCGAGCCGCGCACGGTGACGGTCGATGACGCGCCGAACCCGGAGCTCGTGGACATGTCCCGGCGCTTCTGGGTGAGCGTCCCGCTGAGCCTCGTCGTCCTCGTGCTGGGGATGTCGGAGATGATCCCGGGCCAGCCGGTGCAGCGTCTCCTCGGCCACTGGCTCGTCTGGGTCGAATTCGCCCTGACCACGCCCGTGGTGCTCTGGTGCGGCGCTCCGTTCTTCGAGCGCGGCTGGGCCTCGATCAAGAGCCGGCACCTCAACATGTTCACCCTGATCGCCATCGGAACGGGCGCCGCCTATGCGTACAGCGTCGTGGCCACGCTGGCGCCGGGGGTCTTCCCCCACGCGCTGCGCCACGGCGGCGCCGTCCCGGTCTACTTCGAGGCGGCGAGCGTCATCATCTCGCTCGTGCTGCTCGGGCAGGTCCTCGAGCTCCGTGCCCGCAGCCGGACGAGCAGCGCGCTCAAGGCGCTCCTCGGCCTCGCCCCGAAGACCGCCAGGCGCCTCGGCGCGGACGGTCGCGAAGAGGACATCTCTCTCGAGCTCGTCCAGCCGGGCGACCGGCTCCGCGTGCGACCGGGGGAGAAGGTGCCAGTCGACGGCGAGGTCCTGGAGGGAAATAGCGCGGTCGACGAGTCGATGGTCACGGGCGAGCCCATCCCGGTCGAGAAGGCGCCTGGCGCCCGCGTGGTCGGCGGCACCGTCAACGGGACAGGCGGCTTCGTGATGCGGGCCGATCGCGTCGGACGCGACACCCTGCTCGCCCGGATCGTCCAGATGGTGGGAGAGGCCCAGCGCAGCCGCGCCCCCATCCAGCGCCTCGCGGACGCCGTCGCGGAGTACTTCGTGCCCGCGGTGATCGCGATAGCGGTGCTGACCTTCGTGGTCTGGCTGCTCGTCGGGCCGGAGCCGAGGTTCTCGCACGCGCTCGTCAACGCGGTGGCGGTCCTCATCATCGCCTGCCCGTGCGCGCTCGGCCTCGCCACGCCGATCTCGATCATGGTCGGGACGGGGCGCGGCGCGACGGCCGGCATCCTGATCAAGAACGCGGAGGCGCTCGAGACCTTCGAGAAGGTCGACACCCTCGTCGTCGACAAGACCGGCACCCTCACCGAGGGCAAGCCGAAGCTCGCCTCCGTGGCGACGCTGGGCGACCTCCCGGCGAACGAGATCCTCAGGCTCGCGGCCAGCCTGGAGCGCGGGAGCGAGCACCCGCTCGCGAGCGCCATCGTCGCCGGGGCCCTGGAGCAGAAGCTCGAGCTCCTGCCGGCGGAAGGGTTCCGGTCGATCACGGGCAAGGGCGTGGTGGGCACGGTGGCCGGGCGAGCGGTCGCCCTCGGCAACCTCAAGCTCTTCGAGGAGCTCGGTATCGCTCCGGATGATCTCCCGCGCCGCGCAGAGGAGCGCCGGCAAGAGGGCCAGACGGCGATGCTCGTGGCGGTGGACGGCAAGGCGGCGGGCATCGTCGGCGTGGCCGATCCGGTGCGTGCCTCGACCAGCGAGGCCGTCCGCCTGCTCCGCGAGGAGGGCATCCGCCTGATCATGCTCACCGGCGACAGCCGCACGACGGCGGAAGCGGTCGCGAAGAAGCTCGGCATCGAGCACGTCGAGGCCGAGGTGCTGCCCGACCAGAAGGCGGCCGTCGTGAAGCGCCTGCAGGCCGAAGGCCGCATCGTGGCGATGACGGGCGACGGCATCAACGACGCGCCCGCGCTCGCGCAGGCGCACGTCGGCGTCGCCATGGGCACCGGGACCGACGTCGCCATCGAGAGCGCCGGGATCACGCTGGTGCGCGGCGATCTCCGCGGCCTCGTGCGCGCCCGGAGGCTCAGCCGGTCGACGATGCGCAACATCCGTCAGAACCTCTTCTTCGCCTTCGTCTACAACGCGCTCGGCGTGCCGGTCGCGGCGGGCGTCCTCTACCCCCTCCTCGGGCTGCTGCTCAGCCCGATGCTCGCCAGCGCCGCGATGAGCCTGAGCTCCGTGTCCGTCATCGCCAACGCCCTCCGGCTGCGCCGGGTCGAGCTCTGATCGAGCCGCCGACCTCGCGCCGACTGCAACTCGACCTCCGCCTCCCGCGCCGCGGCATGGGCCGCGCCGAGCTCGCGCTCGATCTGTAATCTGGCGCCGGGACCCTCGATCCACCCGCCCGCCCGGATTGCCGCGTTCATCAAGCTGGCCTACGAACTCGGCTTCACCCTCCGGGGAGCCAAAGAGCTGCTGAAGCTGCGCGGCGACGGGCCTCTCAGCGCCCTGTAATGCTCGCCGGCCGGCGACGTCTCCACGTACGAAGTGCCCGCCGCGAGTCGCCCAAGAGAGGCGGCGACTGCACGGTGGAAGGGTACGCCTGCAACAAGGAACCACGATAGTGGCTGTCCCCAGGGGATGCTCGCCCTGAGCTCGCAATCTCCAGGGGTATACCGACACAACCGAATCGACGAAGGAGTGATGACCATGTGCAGCGGTGCATGCAATTGCGATCATGGAACGGCAAAGAACGCCCAGAGCGCCGGCAAACGAGCTCAGGCGCTCATCGACGCGGTCGAGGGGCGAGCTGGGGCGCAACCCGACGCCTCGCCGGTCGAGGCGGCGTCGCCTGCGGACTGGCACCTGAGAGGCGAGTGGTTTGACATCTGCAGCTGCTCGTTGCCCTGCCCATGCACGTTCGCGCAGACCCCCACGCACGGGGATTGCCTCTTCACGCTCGTCTGGCAGATCCACGAGGGGCACTACGCAGGCGTCGACCTCTCGGGGCTCGGGGTCGTCAGCATCGGCGAGTTCGCGGGAAACATGTGGGTCGGCGACCCGAACGCCATGATGAAGCTGATGTTCTACATCGACGCCAAGGCCGACTCCGACCAGCGGCGCGCGTTGGAACGCATCTTCATCGGCAAGGAGGGCGGCTGGCCCGGGAAGTTCGGCTCCCTGATCAGCGAGGTGCGCAGCATCGAGTACGCACCCATCAGGTTCGAGGCCCCCGCCGACCTGGCGCACTGGAGGGCCGAGATCCCGGGGCGGGTCAAGGTGGGGGCGCGAGCGCTCACCGGGCCGACCGCGGACCCGAACCGCCGGGTGCAGCTGATCAACGCCCCCGGCGCCGAGGTCGGCCCCGGCCAGGTGGCCACCTGGGGCGTGGTCGAGGACGACCTCGCCACCGGCTTCGACTTCTCCCACCCCTACAAGGGCGGCTCTAGCAAGCACTTCCCCTTCGACTGGCGTCCGGAGTGACGCCTGTGAACGTCGCGTAGGCCTGCGAGACGGCCGGACGGCGCGAACAGGTCAGCGTCGGAACGGCAGGGCCAGCACCTGCCAGAACTGCTGCGACGGCGGATAGCCCGCGGAGCGGTCGACGCCCAGGCGGCGCGGGGCCGCGTCCGGCCGGTACACGAACGTCCCGAAGACCAGATCCCACAGCGGAAGCACGGTCCCGAAGTTCCGGGCCTCGTCGAGGTCGGCGCTGTGATGATAGCGGTGCAGCTCGGTGCCGATGAACACGTAATTCAGGAACCCGGCGCGGATGTCGACGTTGAAGTGCGATATCATCGTCTGGAGATCGATGAGCAGTATCGCCGCGAAGACGGCCTCCGGCGACAGCCCCAAGATCAGCAGGGTCGCCTGGATCAGCACCGCCGAGATGAGCGCGTTGAGGGGGTGAAACACGCCGTGCATGACCACGTACACGCGATCCGGAAGGTGATGGGCCAGGTGGACCTTCCACAAGAAGCGCCCCAGGGCTCCGTTGCCTTCGTGGCTGAGGCGATGGAACCAGTACTGCAGCAGCTCGAAGACCACGAGGAAGATCCCCACGCTGGTGAGCACGGAGGCGCTGGCGAGCGGGCCCTGATGCCGCTCGCTGAGCCACAGGGCCAGCGTGCCGAAGCCGGTCCGCACCACGGCGATCGTGACGCCCGAGGCCAGCAGGTACTTGAGGTCGCGCCAGAAGCTCTGGCGGGTCATGCCCCAGTCCGGCGACATCGGCAGCAGGCGCTCGACGGTGATGAGCAAGACGATCAGGCCGAAGAGGTAGCCCCACAGGGCGCGCTTCAGGTCCCAGCCCTGCGTCACGGCGGCGTAGATGATGTACAAGGTCACCGCCAGCAGCAGCGGGTACAGCAGGCGGCTCGTCATCCAGATCAGCGTTCCTCGCATGCGATGGATGCTGAGGTCGGGCGCCTCTTCCACCCAGCGACACGGACCGCGGATTGAACGTTAATGAACAAGAGCGCGAAAAAGTCCGGAAACGAGACCAGGGACAGGGGCGGCGACAGGACGCGGGCCGCCGGCAAGCTCGCGGATCGGCGCGTGCAGAAGACCCGGAAGCTGCTCTCGGACGCCCTGGTCTCGCTGATCCTGGAGAAGGGCTATGACGAGGTGTCCATCCAGGACATCATCGATCGAGCCAACGTCGGGCGGTCCACGTTCTACTCGCACTACGAGAACAAGGAGCAGCTGCTGCTGTTCGGACACGAGCACCTGCGGGCGCTGTCCCTGCGGGATGCGGGACGTCCGCTCGACTTCCTGTCGTTTTACCGCCACATCGCCGAGATGCACGAGCTGGTGCGCAAGCTCCTGTCCGCGGAGAAGAGCGAGCGGGTGGTGACGCGCTCCCTGGAGGACATCCTGCAGGGCAGCATCTGCCGCCTGTACGCTCCGCGGATGGCGCCGGAGGAGGGGGCCCTGTTCATGCTCCGCTCCGAGGCCGCGGCGGCGGCGCTGGTGCGGCTGATGACGAGCTGGCTCCAGAAGGGGATGCCGTGCTCACCGGAGCGGATGGCGGAGGAGAGCACGGCGCTGCTGCAGCGGGTCCTCGCGGACGAGCGGGCCGCGGCGAGCGGACGGACGCGGAAGGAGTGAGGCGCAACGGCGCCGAGGAGCACGTGCCAGGGTGGCTGCGACGACACCTGCCACGAGCCCGCCGATCAGCCCGGCTGCCTCCCCGAACAACGGCGCGCTGCATCGAAGCGCGGCGACCGAGCCCACGCCGAGCACCATCCCGATGGCTGCCGTGCACCGTGTCGGTGAGTGGACGGATCGAAGAACGGAGCTGGCATCGCCGCCGGGGCCGGGAGCGACAAAAAATGTGTCCGCGCGTCACGCATGGCCCGCCTGGTGCCTAGAACAAGCGGCGGCGTCCCGCTGCACCTCGCCGCTGTGACCAGATGGGTTACATTCGGGGGACACCAGAGACCAAAAAGGAGACTCAGCCATGGCTTGCTCTCGACTCATCGGCCTCGCCGCCGTCAGCCTCGCCCTCGCCGCCTGCGGAGGCTCGGATACGGGGAGCTCTCCCGCCGAAGGCACGGGAGGGGGCGGCGGTGCGGGACCTGAGGACGGCACGGGGGGGCACGGCGGCACTGGAGAGGGCGGCGGCAGCGGCGGCGGGCCTGCGGCGACGGCGCCCGACGCGCCGGTCCTGTCGTTCGTGATGCCGATGCTGGGCGTGCTCCACGTCGAGTGGGTGCCACAGCCGGAGTGCGATCAGATCGAGGCCGAGCGCAAGGACCCGACGCACGACTACGCCGTCGCCTTCACCGTCGCAGGGTCGAAGAAGGCCTACATGGACTCCGAGGCGACAGAGGACATGGAGTACACGTACCGTCTGCGCTGTAAGGTGGGCGAGGTCTACTCCGGGTACTCGAACGAGATGTCCGGCAACCCCACCGACGAGGAGAGCGAGCCTTGATACGGCTTTCGCGTGCGCTTGTGGGCGTCGCCTCGCTGTGGCTGCTCGCGGCCGGGTGCGCCGCCGAGCGGGTAGAGGAGCCGCCCGTGCCCGACGCCTGGGGCGAGCCCGCCGCCGTGCCTGACAGGAACCCCGATCCCAGGATCGTCGAGGTCGATCTCGAGGCCAAGGAGGCAGAGAAGACGTACCTGGAGGGCACGACCACCACGGTCTGGTCCTACAACGGGACGGTCCCCGGGCCGCTGATCGAGGCCAACGTGGGCGACACGCTGATCGTCCACCTCAAGAACAGCCTGCCGGAAGCGACGACGATCCACTGGCACGGCGTCCGGGTGCCCAACGAGATGGACGGCGTGATGGCCGTACAGGAGCCGATCGCGCCCGGCGAGACGTTCACCTACCAGTTCACGCTGCGGGACGCGGGGTTCTACTGGTTCCACCCGCACGTGATGGAGCCGGAGCAGATCCAGAAGGGCCTCTTCGGCGTCATCCGGGTGCGCGGGCCGAACGAGCCGGAGGCCGACGTCGAGAAGATCGCCGTGCTCGGGGACGTGTTCCTGAACAAGGACGGGACCTTCAACGAAGAGCTCGACGACGACACGATCATGATGGGCCGCGAGGGCAACGTCGTGCTCGTCAACGGCGAGGTGATGCCAGCGCTCGACATGCAGCCGGGCGGGCTCACGCGTCTCCGGATCGTCAACGTGGCGAACGGGCGCTTCTTCAACCTGGCGCTCCCGGGCCACACGTTCCGCGTCATCGGCACCGACGGCGGGCTGGTCCCGAAGCCGTACGGCACCGAGAGGCTCCTGGTCTCTCCCGGCGAGCGCTACGACGTGCTGCTGATCGCCGAGGGCGAGCCGGGAACGGAGCTCACCCTGATGAACGAGCCCTACGAGCGCGGGCACCACACCGGACTGGCCGAGCCGATGCCGCTCGCCAGGGTGCGGATCGGCGAGGGGCCCCGGCTTTCAGGGCGCACGCTCCCCGAGACGGGCCCTGCCATCGAGCGGCTGCCGGGCGGGCCGGCGGAGGCGACGATCACGTTCGACGAGGGGTATGTCGACGGCAAGCTGACGTTCACGATCGACGGCAAGGCGTTTCCGGACGTGCCGCCGATCGACGTCGAGAACGGCTCGGTCCATGTCTACGACCTGAAGAACGACGCGGAGATGGACCACCCGTTCCACCTGCACGGCTTCTTCTTCCAGGTCCTGGCCAGGGACGATGTGCCGGTGGCCGACGAGGAGCTCGCCAACAAGGACACGGTGATCCTGCCGCAGCGGTCCACGGTGCGCATCGTGACGCGCTTCGATGAGCCGGGCATGTGGATGTATCACTGCCACATCCTCGAGCACACCGAGCGCGGCATGATGGGCGAGATCCACGTCGAGCCCTGAGGAGCCGCTCACCTCCTCGAGGCGGCCCTGGCGGGCGGCGCCATCCGGATAGGATGCGTGTGACCCGGGCGGCCACAACGTTGTCTCGACAAGCATCTACGCCACACCTGAGGCCATCTTGACCCGGTGACGACGCGCTCCGCGAGCGACGGATCGCTCGCGCAGACCTTGCTTCCAGGGTCGGGCGAGCGGCACCGCTTTCGCATCGGAGGTGGGGTCCCCAACCCACGGAGGATCCCATGGCTCAGAGTTCCTACGAACGACCTACCCCGTCCGATGTCACGCGCGCCGCTGCCCGTGAGCGCCGCGCCGCTCCTCCCTTGCGCCGAGCCGGGCCGGAGCGGCGCACGCAGAGCGCGTTCCCCGGCCGCCTGCTCGCCGTCCTCCTCATCGCGGGGGGCTCTGTCCTCGTGAACGCGTGCAGCAAATCCTCGTCGGACGATCACGGCGACCACCACGCAGCGGGCGGGGGCGAGACGGCCTCGGCGCCGTTCGACCAGCAGTTCATCGACATGATGGCTCCTCACCACGAGGGCGCCGTGATGATGGCCGAGACCGCCCAGGAGCGGGCCGAGCACCCGGAGCTGAAGGCGATGGCGGACGACATCATTTCGGCTCAGAACCAGGAAATCAGCCAGCTCAAGACCTGGCGCGAGCAGTGGTACGGGAGCGCAGAGACGCCGCCCGTGGACGAGATGCCCATGCTGCCCGGTATGGAGCACGACGGGATGATGAACATGGTCGAGGCGAACGAGGCGCTGAAGACGGCGGAGCCGTTCGACAGGGCGTTCATCGACGCCATGATCCCGCACCACGAGATGGCCATCGACGCCGCCGAGATGGCCCTGAAGCAGGCAGAGCACGCCGAGATCAAGACGCTCGCCTCCGGCATCGTCGAGGCGCAGCAGCGGGAGATCGAGCAGATGAAGTCGTGGCGGGCGGAGTGGTATCCGGAAGAGTAGCGGCCGCGCCGGCGGCGCCCGGGCAGAGGTGACGCCGGGCCAAGGCCAGCCCCGGACGAGAGGCAGTAGCTACGGCCACATCCGACGTGTGGCCGTGACCGAGACGGTCACAGCCACCCACGGAGCCCGAGGGCCACCATCGGACAAGGCGCGCGACGCGCGCGCGTCGCGCAAGCCCTGCGCCTCCCCTTCACGGGCCGCACCGGTGAGGGCCGGCGACGGCCGTGCGGCACGGCCTGTGCTGTGGCCCCCGCCATGAAGTCGCGACTGTTCGCCGCCGTGCTCGCGCTGGCGTCGCTCGTCGGCGTGCAGGCCGCGCAGGCGGAGGAGGCTGGGCTCGCCGCCATCGTCGCCGACGTGCTCGCCCGGAACCCCTCGCTGCGCGCGGGCGCGCTGCGCCAACGCGCGTTCCAGGACGAGGCCGCGGCGGCCGGCGCATGGCCCGATCCCGCGGTCAGCGTGATGCTCGATCGCGTCCCGATGGGCGAGGAAATGCCCATGATCCGGTACGAGCTCTCCCAGATGGTTCCATGGCCCGGGAAGCTCGATCTGATGCGCCGGGCCGTGGAGCAGCAGGAGAAGAGCGCGGCCGCGGAGCTCGCCGTGCGCCGGCTGGAGCTGCGCCTCGAGGCGAAGCGCGCGTACTTCATGCTGCTGCGGAGCGCGAAGCGCCGCGAGGTGACCCGCGCCGGGCGCGGCCTCGCGGTCCAGATCGCCGGCGCGGCGCTCGGGCGTTACGCCGCGGGCCAGGCCGGTCACCACGACGTGGCGCGCGCGCAGGTGGAGGTCGCGGCGATCGACGTGGAGCTCGTCAACCTGGAGGGCGAGCGCGCCGCCATGGTGGCCATGCTGAACGCGCTCAGGAATCGGCCCGTCGACACGGCGATCGCCGATCCGACCGGCGCGCTCTCCCCGATGCCCTCGGGCGGGCTCGCGGCGCTCATCGGCCGGGCCGGCGCGGCGCGGCCCGAGCTCAAGGGGATGGCGGCGATGCGCGCCGAGGCGCAGGCGATGGCGGCCGGGGCGCGCAAGGAGCCGTATCCGGACCTCATGACGGGCGTCTGGCTCAACCAGAACATCGGCGCTGCGCCGTCGTTCGGCGCGATGATCGGCGGCACGATCCCGCTCTTCGGCGTCGCCAAGCAGGGACACCTCGCCCGCGCCTTCGACGCGCGCGCGGACGGCGCCGCGGAGGACCAGGCGGAGATGCGCGCGATGATCGCGTCCGAGGTCGCGGGCGCCTGGCACCGGGCGCAGGCCGCGACCCGGCAGATGGAGCTCCTGCGCGCGGTGGCGCTGCCGAAGGCGCGCGAGAGCTTCGAGGCCGCCGTCGCGGGCTACGGCACGGCGGCGGCGGATCTCGTGGCCGTGCTCGACGCGCGGCGCGCCCTCCAGAGCGCGGAGCTCGCCGTCGCCGAGGCCGTGGTGCGCCGCGAGATCGCCCTCGCAGAGCTCGAGCGGGCCGTGGGCGGGCCGCTCGGTGGAGATGGACAATGAAGCGGACTCATTCACTCTTGCTCGCCGCCTCCGTGGCGCTGCTCGGCTGCAAGGCCCCGTCCCCGGCGACCGACGACGGCCACGCCGCGCACGCGGCCTCGACCGCCTCGCCGGCGCCGGCGCCGATCGATCCCCACGCCGGTCACCGGGCACAGGCGGCCGAGCCCGCCGCAGGCGACGCCCACGCTGGTCACGGGGCGCAGCGGGGGCCCGAGCCCGCCGGAGGCCGCGCCAAGGAGGGGCCGGGCACGCCCATGACCCCGGCGGGCTACGCCCCGGTCGCGCTGGACCCGGCGCGCCTCGGCGGCCTCTCGCTCAACACGGCCCTGGTCGAGGCGCGGGAGCTCAAGAGGTCGCTGCGCACGGTGGGCGTGGTCGCGCTGGACGAGACGCGGTCGGCGCACGTGCACGCGAAGGTCCGGGGCTTCATCGAGCGCGTGGCGGTCGACTTCGTCGGCCGCAAGGTCAAGGCGGGGGAGGTGCTCTGCTCGCTCTACAGCCAGGAGGTCTTCGCGGCAGAGCTGGAGTTCGTCGCGCTGCTCGAGCGCGCCGCGGGAGGTCCCATGCCGGCGGGAGAGTTCGGGGCTGCGGAGCGGCGCGCGCAGGAGCAGCTCCTCGGCGCCGCGCGCCGGCGCCTCTCGCTCTGGGACGTGCCGAAGGCGGAGATCGCGCGGCTCGAGGCGACCCGGCAGCCGCAGCGCACCTTCGCCCTCACCGCGCCCCGCGCCGGGGTGATCGTGGCGAAGCAGGCCGTGGAGGGTATGTTCGTGGAGCCCTCGCTGGAGCTCTACACCATCTCGGACCTGTCCCGCGTCTGGGTGCTGGCCGACGTGTACGAGCGCGACGTGCCGTATGTTCGCCCCGGGGTTCACGCGCACCTCAACGTGGAGGGGCGCGAAGGGGCGCTCCACGCGCCCGTCGCGTTCGTCCCGCCGACGGTGGACGAGGTGACGCGCACGATGAAGATCCGGTTCGAGCTCGACAACACGGGCGGCTCGCTCCGGCCAGGCGCGTTCGTCTCGGTGACCATGGATCTGACGCTCGGCGAGGGGCTCTCGGTCCCCGAGAGCGCGGTGATCCGGACCGGCACGCGCGCCATCGTCTTCGTGGTTCAGCACGACCGGGCGGAGCCGCGCGAGGTGACGCTCGGCCCGCTCATCGGCGATCGCTACCGGGTCGACGCCGGCCTCTCCGCCGGAGACCAGGTGGCGACAGGGGCGCAGTTCCTCCTCGACTCCGAGAGCCGACTCCAGGCCTCCAGCGCTCCGAAGGGCGGCCATGTCCACTGAGTCATCGCGGCGTGAGGACGCGCCGGCGGCGCCGCTCGGCGTCATCGCGCGCCTGATCGACTTCTCCGCTCGCAAGCGGTTCTTCATCTTCCTCGTCGCCGTGGCGCTCACCCTGTTCGGGCTGTTCAGCGCGCGGCGCTCCCAGCTCGACGCCCTGCCGGATCTCTCGGACACCCAGGTCATCGTGGCGACCGAGTGGATGGGTCGCAGCCCGACCCTCATCGAGGATCAGGTCACCTATCCCGTCGTCACGTCGTTCCTGGGCGCGCCCAGCGTGAAGACCGTCCGCGGATTCACGATGTTCGGGATGAGCTTCGTCTACGTCGTCTTTAAGGACGGGACGGACATCTACTGGGCGCGCTCGCGCGTCGTCGAGCAGCTCGCCAAGGTGAAGGACAGCCTGCCCGAGGGCGTCACGCCGCAGATCGGCCCGGACGCGACAAGCGTGGGATGGGTCTACCAGTATGCCCTCGTCGACGAGAGCGGGAAGCACAACCTGCAGGAGCTGCGCTCGTTCCAGGACTGGCACCTGCGCTACTGGCTCCAGGGCCTGGAGGGCGTCGCCGAGGTCGCGAGCGTGGGCGGCTTCGAGAAGGAGTACCAGATCCAGGTCGACCCGACGCGGATGAAGGCGAGGGGCGTGTCCGTGGGGCAGGTCGCCGCGGCCGTGCGCGGGGCCAACACCGAGGTGGGCGGGCGCGTGATCGAGATGGCGCAGCACGAGTATGTGCTGCGCGGCCGCGGCTACGTGCGCGCCAGGGAAGATCTCGGGGACGCGGTGGTCGCGACCGACGCGCGCGGCACACCGATCCGCGTCCGCGACGTGGCCGACGTGACCGTGGGCGGCAATCTCCGGCGCGGCGTGGCCGAGCTCGATGGCCGCGGCGAGGTCGTGGGCGGCATCGTGGTGATGCGCCACGGGGAGAACGCGCTCGACGTCATCGATCGGGTCAAGCGCAAGCTCGAGGAGGTGAAGGGCTCTCTGCCGCCCGGCGTGACGGTCGTGCCGGTCTACGACCGGAGCGAGCTCATCGTCGGCTCCGTGAAGACGCTCTCGACCAACCTGGTCCAGATCCTGGGCGTGGTCATCCTGGTCATCTTCGTCTTCCTCTTCCACCTGCGCTCCGCCCTGGTGGCCGCCATTGCCCTTCCGGTCGCGACGGCCGCGACGTTCATCGCGTTTTACGCGCTCGACCTGTCGATCAACATCATGTCGCTCGCCGGCATCATCCTGGCGCTGGGCGACATGGTCGACTCCGCGTGCGTGCTGGTCGAGAACGCGCACCGGAAGATCGAGGCGGCGGAGCGGGAGGGGCGCGAGATCCCGCGCGCGGAGATCGTCATCGGCGCCGCGCGCGAGCTCGGGCCCTCGATGTTCGGGGCGCTGCTCGTGCTCACCATCGCCTTTTTGCCGGTCTTCACCCTCGAGGGCGAGGAGGGCCGGCTCTTCCGGCCGCTCGCGCTGGCCAAGACGTTCTCGATGGCGTTCGCGTCGCTCTTCGCGGTCACGCTGGTGCCCGCGCTGATGGTGACGTTCCTCCGGGGCCGGATCACGCCGGAGGAGAGGAACCCGATCAACCGCCTCTGCATCGCGGCCTACCGGCCCGTGCTGCGGGCGTGCCTGCGCCGCCGCGGGCTGGTCATCGCGGCCGCGGTCGCGCTCATGGGCGCCACGGTCTACCCGATGTCGCGCCTCGGATCGGAGTTCATGCCGCCGCTCGAGGAGGGCGACCTGCTCTTCATGCCGGTCACGGTGCCGGGCATCCCCATCGCCGAGGCCCGGCGCCTCCTGGCCTGGCAGGACGCGCAGATCCGGACCGTGCCCGAGGTCGATCGCGTGTTCGGCAAGGCGGGTCGCGCCGAGACCGCGCTCGACCCGGCCCCGCTCTCGATGTTCGAGACCGTCGTCCGGCTCAAGCCCAAGAGCGCATGGCGGCCGGGGATGACCCAGGAGAAGCTCGTCGCCGAGCTCGAGCAGAAGACCGCGACGCCCGGCGTGCAGGGCGCGTGGACCATGCCCATCAAGGCGCGGATCGACATGCTCGCGACCGGGATCCGGACCCCGATCGGGGTCAAGGTCTTCGGGCCGGATCTCGAGGTCATCAGCAGGATCGACGGCGACCTGGAGCGCGTGCTCAGGGACGTGCCCGGCACACGGAGCGTCTATGCGGAGCGCGAGCTCGGCGGCTTTTTCCTCGACATCACGCCCGACCGGCAGGCCATCGCCCGGTACGGCCTCAGCGTGCGCGACGTGCTCGACGTTGTGGAGAGCACGATCGGCGGGATGGATGTCGACACCACGTTCGAGGGGCGCGAGCGCTACCGGGTGAGCGTGCGCTACCCGCGGGAGCTCCGGGACAACATCGAGGCGTTGCGCGACGTGCCGGTCCCGGTCGCCCCGCTGTCGCCGCGTCCGCTGCCGATCGGGAGCGCGCCGGCGCCGATGGGGGGCGCGACGGCCATGAGCTCCGGTGGAGGGATGGCCACGAGCTCGATGGGCAGCGACCCGATGGGAGGTGCACCCTCGCCGGCCGAGATCGCGGGCCTCGCCGCCGGCGGGGGCGGCTCGATGGGCGGGGGCGCGATGGGCGGGAGCGCCGCCATGGCGAGAGGCCAGGCCGAGGGGCCGGCGCGCGCGGCGTTCGTCCCGCTCGGGCAGCTTGCCAGGATCGAGACGGTCATGGGGCCGCCGATGATCAAGAGCGAGATGGGCTCGCTCACGGGCTGGATCTACATCGACACCTCCACGAGCGACGTCGGCGGTTACGTGGAGGCGGCGAAGGTGGCCGTCGCGCGGGAGGTCGAGCTGCCCCCGGGGTACTACCTCAAGTGGACCGGGCAGTACGAGCTGCTCGAGCGCGTGCGAGAGCGCCTCGCGTACATCCTGCCGCTCACGCTCGGCATCGTCTTCGTGATCCTGTATCTGAACTTCAACGGCGCAGCGCAGACGCTCCTCGTCATGACCGGCGTGCCGTTCGCCGCGGTGGGCGCGATCTGGACGCTCTACGCCGCCGGCTTCAACACCTCGATCGCCGTGTGGGTCGGGATGATCGCGCTCCTCGGCGTCGCCGCCGAGACCGCGAGCGTCATGATCGTCTACCTCGACGAGGCCTGGACCAGGGGACGTGAAGCCGGCACGCTGGCGAGCGTCGACGACCTCATCCAGGCCTCGCTCGAGGCGGGCGCGAAGCGCGTGCGACCGCTCCTGATGACGGTGCTCACCAACGTGTTCGGCCTGCTCCCCGTGCTGCTCGACGATGGCGTCGGGGCTGACGTGGCCAAGCGCATCGCCGCGCCCATGTGGGGCGGGCTGGTGTCGCTCACGCTGCTGACGCTCTTGGTGATCCCCGCGATGTACGTGGTGTGGAGGAGCTTCCAGCTCCGCCGGGTCGCGCCCGCGGCGCCACCTGCTGTCTCTCCGGGGCCGCCGTTGGAGGAGGCCGCGCAGGGTTGACGGCGCTGCGCGGGGGTCTTCCGTTCCGCCGCCCCGCGGCGCCCCGGCCGACTCAGGGCACGCTGTGGTGTCCGCCGGCCGCCCCGCCCGGCCGCATCTGCGCGACCTGCTGGCACGCGGCGGCGCAGCGGCGGCACTCGTCGGCGCAGGCCTTCATCTGCGCGTCGCCCGTGAACCGCTCACAGCTCTGAGCGCAGAGCTCGCAGATGCTCGCGCACGCGGCCGTGACCTGGTTGTGTTGCGGCGAGCTGCGCAGCAGCATCGTCCCGGTCGTCTCGCAGATCTCGGCGCAATCCTGCATGAGCCGCAGGTGCGAAGGCTCCACGTGGGAGCCGCCCATCTGGAGGCAGTGCTGGATCGTCTGGACGCAGATCGACTGGCAGCTCTGGGCATGGGTGGCCGTGTCCACGAAAGCCTTGCTCGGCGTGAATCCCTTGTGGGTCATGTGTCCCTCCTTGATTCCGATGATGCTTCTCGACGATTCGTGATCTCATGTCGTGTGCGCCTGACATGAGCCCGGCCGCCGAGTCGACAGGCTTGTCGAACTGGCCAGATTCCTCATGTCGGACAGGCCAGATTTTTCGTGTCGGAGCGCTCCTCAACCGCGGCTCGGAAGGAGGCTGAACGGACCTCCGATGTCGCGAATGCTCTCGTGTCATCCTGCTCGCCCATGCGGTGAGCGGCGCACGGGCCGCTGCTCGGAGCGGGCCTGGGCGGACGGGATTCGACAGGGACGATGGATAGATGTGACCTGTACGGCCACATGCGCCCGTCCGAGCGACCAGGCCGCCCGGTCGAGCGCGGAGGTCAGCCCGCCCGCCCGAACCGCCGGAGCCGCAGGGAGCTGAGGAGCACCGAGACGCTCGACAGGCTCATGGCCGCGCTCGCGAGGACCGGCGACAGGAGCCATCCGGTCAGCGGGTACAGCGCGCCGGCCGCGATCGGGATGCCGACCACGTTGTAGACGAACGCCCAGAAGAGGTTCTGGCGGATGGTCCGCAGCGTCGCGCGCGCCAGCCCGAGCGCGGTGGGCAGGGCCGCGATGCCGCCGCGCAGCAGCGCGACGTCGGCCGCGGCGACCGCGATGTCGGTGCCGCTCGCGACCGCGATCCCCACGTGGGCGCCGGCGAGGGCCGGCGCGTCGTTGATGCCGTCGCCGACCATCGCGACGATTCGCCCGCGCTCCCGCTCCTCGCGCACGATGCGCGCCTTGTCCTCGGGGCGGACCTCGGCGAACACCTCGTCGATCCCGAGCTCTCGCGCCGCCGCGCGCGCGGTCGCCCCGCGGTCGCCGGTCACCATCGCGACCCGCACGCCGAGCCGGTGCAGCGCGGCGACGGCCTCCTTGGCCTCGGGGGTCGGCAGGTCGGCGACCGCGACGAGGCCGGCGAGGCGGCCGTCGACGGCGACGAACGACGGGGTGTTCCCGTGCCGGGCGAGGCCCTCGGCGAGCTCCTCGAGCGGCGCGGCGTCGATCCCGAGCTCGGCGAGGTACCGCGCCGTGCCGATGCGCACCTCCCGCCCCTCGACGCGGGCGACCACGCCGCGGCCGGCGTCGGCGCGGAAGGCCTCGGGCGCCGCGAGCGGGAGGCCCCGGGCGCGCGCGCCCTCGACGAGCGCCTTCGCGACCGGGTGCTCGCTGCCGAGCTCCGCCGACCCGACGAGGCGCAGGAGCTCGTCCTCCGGGACGTCCCCCGGCGCCTTCACCGCCGCGAGCTGCGGCCGCCCCGCGGTGAGCGTGCCCGTCTTGTCGACGAGCACGGTGTCGACGCGGCTCGCGGCCTCGAGCGCCGCGCCGCCCTTCACGAGCACGCCGAGCTCGGCGCCGCGGCCGGTGCCCACGGCCACGGCGGCGGGCGTCGCGAGGCCGAGGGCGCAGGGGCAGGCGATCACGAGGACGGCGACGAACCGCTCGACCGCGGCGGCGAGCCCCGCCGCGCTCGGATCCACCGCGACCCAGGCGACGAACGCGAGCGCGGCGATGCCGAGCACCACCGGGACGAAGATGCCGCTCACGGTGTCGGCGAGGCGCGCGACGGGCGCCTTCGATCCTTGCGCCTGCTCGACCGCCTCGACGATGCGGGCGAGCGCGGTGTCGGCGCCGGTCTTCGTGATCCGCACCGTGAGCTGCCCGCTCTGGTTCATCGTGCCGCCGAACACGGCCGCGCCGGCGCTCTTGTCGACGGGGAGGCTCTCGCCCGTGAGCATCGACTCGTCGACCGCCGAGGCGCCCGAGACGACCTCGCCGTCGCTCGGCATCCGCTCTCCCGGACGGACGCGGACGAGATCGCCGGGCGAGAGCGCCGCGGCCGGGATCTCCTCTTCCCGATCGCCGCGCAGGCGCCGCGCCGTCTTCGGCTGGAGCGCGACGAGCCCGCGCACCGCGTCGGTGAGCCGCTTGCGGGCGCGCGTCTCGAGGAGCTTGCCGAGCAGGACGAAGGTGATGATGGCCCCGGCCGCCTCGAAGTAGACGTGCGGCCGCGCGCCGTGCTCCGCGTGGGGGAAGAGCTGCGGCGCGACGACCGCGATCGCCGAGTAGACCCACGCGGCGCCGGTCCCGAGGGCCACGAGGGTGTTCATGTCGGCCGCGCGGTGCCGGAGCGCGGCCCAGGCGAGCCGGAAGAACCTGCGGCCGGGGCCGACGATCACGGCGGTCGCGAGGGCGAGCTGGACGAGCCGGCCGATGGTGCCGTCGGCGCCCGGGATGCGGCCGTGCGACATGCCGAGGACGAGCAGCGGGACCGAGAGGGCGAGCGAGATCGCGAAGTCCCGGAAGAGGGCGCGCCGCTCGCCGTCGAGGCTCTCCTCGGCGGCGGCTGCCCGGCCGACCGGGGCGGCGGCGGCGCTGTCCGGCGGGGCGGCGCGCTCCGGGACGCTGTAGCCCGCGCCCTCGATGGCGGCGACGAGCGCCCTCTCGGACGCGGCGGCCGGGTCGAAGGTGACCGTGGCCGTGCGGGTCACGAGGTTGACCTTCGCGCCGCTGACGCCGCCGGTGGCGAGCAAGGCGCGCTCGATGCGGCGGACGCAGGCGGCGCAGGTCATGCCCTCCACGGTGAGGTTGACGGTCGTGGCGCTGGAGCTCGCCGGGACGTGGTAGCCGGCCTGCTCCACGGCGGAGACGAGCTCGCCGCGGTTCGCTCGCGACGCGTCGGCGAGCACGCTGGCCCGGCCGGTCGCGAAGTTGACGGACGCCTCGCGGACGCCGGACACCCCGCGGAGCGCCTTCTCGACGCGCCGGACGCAGCTCGCGCAGGTCATGCCCTCGATGGGCAGGTCGATGCGGCAGACGGCGCCCTCGTCGGTGTCGTGGGGGGCGGGAACGGAGACGGATGCGGTCGACATGATCACCTCTCTGTCGACCGGTGCAGACGCAGGGGCACCCCGCGGATTACGCGAAGAGCGCCGGCGCTCACCGGGGCGCTGACTGACCCATCCCACCATCCCGAAGCCGGTCTGGGGCTCGACCGCGGGTCGACCCCTCCTACGCCCCTCTGGGTGAGGGCGTTCGGGGCCATCGTCGTCGTCCTGGGATGCCCGGCGTGAAGGGCCTCCTCGGATCCCGGCTCAGTCGGCGTGATAGATGGCGCGTTCCCAGTCGGGAGGCGAGTAGTTCAGGTCGTTGTCCCCGCAGCGGTAGCCCACGTCGAGCGATCCATCGACCGTATGCCAGCACATCCGCTGATGCGGCACGGACTCCCCATCCGCGTCATCGCATAGCACCCGCGTGACGGGCTCTCCTGCGGGCGCGAAGCCCCAGGAGGAGCGCTCGTCGAAGTACCATCCCACGCCGTTCTCCTCATGGACGCAGCTCGCCGCGTCACCGCACGGCCAGAGCACGTCGGCCCGCGGCGCCATCGCGAGCAGCGCGAAGCTCTCCTCGCCCACCGGGCGGCAGGCGAGGAGCAGCTTTCGCTTGCTGCAGCGGGCGAGGATCTCGGAGAGCGCTGGCCCGCTCTCCGCGAACTGGTTGCTGAAGCACTGGGTCCAGCCGCTCAAGGACGAGGCCGGGACGCCCTGCTGCACGCCCGACCGCCAGAACGGGCAGTCCCCGTCGTCCGCGTCGCTGCACCCGGATGGACAGCAGCTATCGCCCGTCATGCACGCCGCGATCGTGCCGGTCGGCGTACCGCAGATGCCGTCCTGGCACGTCGTGCCGGCCGTGCACCCGTCGCCGTCGTCGCAGGCACCCCCCTCGTTGGCTTCCGTGACGACACAGGTCCGGGCGGCCTCATCGCAGCTGCTCACCGTGCAGCCGTCGTCCGGCGCGCCGCATCGGTTCGGAGCGCTGACGCAGGCGCCGCCGCTGCACACGTCGCCCACGGTGCAGAACCTGGAGTCGTCGCACGGAGTCCCGTCCGGAGCGAAGACCGACTCCACGACGCATTGCCCAGCGCGGCAGACGCTCGCCCCGCACGTGTTTTCCAGGTCGCAGGCCGCGTCCTCGTTGATGGGGTCAAAGGCGCAGCCGGCTGCCGGGTCGCAGCGCCCCACCGCGCACTCCGCGTCGAGCGCGCTGCAGTCGCGGGGGGCTCCCTGACCGCAGGCGCCGCCTGCGCAGACCTCTCCCTCGGTGCAGGCATCGCCGTCGTCGCACGGCGCGCCCTCGCGGTCCGGGTCGGGGCGGACCACGCAGGCCCCGTCCACGCACGCAGCACCATCGCAGGAGCCCGCGGCGGCAGGGCAGTCGCCGGCCGTCACGCACTCGCCGCCGGCGCTGCCCGTGGAGGTCGCGCCGCCCGAGCCGCCGGCGCCCTCCATCCGTCCACCGCTCCCCAGGCCACCCGAGCCGCCGGCGCCGCCCTGGCCGCCGTCTCCGGCTGCGCCACCCCCGGAGTCGCAGGCGGCGATCAGCAGCATCGATAGCAGAACCGGGACACGAGGGATGCTCCGCATCGGCGGCGGACCCTCTCACGACCGGCGGCGACGCGCAAGCAAGAATCGCAATCAGATTGCAATTGCATCGCCGTGGCTCTAGCATGGCGTCCATGCTTGTACTGCGAGCGCACGAGCGCGGGCCCAGGGCCTGTGGCCGATGGCAGCGGCGCGGCGAAGGGCGCCGGCGCCCCATCGGAGAGATCCGAGGATGAAGCGGCTCGTCGTGGTGGCCCTGACGGCGGCAGGGGCGACCGGGTGCTGGCTGTTGCTCCGGACAGAACGGCCCGCAGAACGTTCGTCTGCGGAGCTCAAGGAGGAGGCGCGTCCCGAGAGGGCGCGCCCGCAGCGCCCCCGCGTGGCGCGCCGTGACTTGCCGGATCCCGTCGAAATCGAGATGACGTCGGCGGCGGCGTTGGCGCGGGGGGACGAGCGGCGGGTCGCGGGGAAGCGGCTCCCTCTCCAGCCGGCCGCCGAGGAGCCTGACGGCGCGGAGGAGCCCGAGGGTGACGGAGACCCGCGCTCGGAGGCCGAGAGGCTTCGCAGGCCCATCATCCAGGCGATCCGTGGCGAACACCCGAGCCCCGTCGCCCGTCGCGAAGCGATGCTCAAGGCGCTCGAGGGCTCCGGAGAGGACCGCGGGCGCTGGACGACCGCGGCTCCGGAGATCTTCGCCTTCTGGCAGCGCGCGATGCCGGACGACGCCGGCGCCGTGCTGGACCCGGAAGCCTCACGCTGCTTCCGGGCCGGGTGCGAGGTCGACGTGCGCTTCGCCGATGAAGCTGCCTACGAGAGGGCGGCCGCGGTCCTGCGCCACCTCAAAGAGGACGTGCCTGGGCACGGGGGTCGCGTGCAGACGCCGCCGGAGCGCCTGCCGAGCGGCGAGGTCCAGGCGACCTGGATCCTCCTCCGGCCCGAGCGCACGGACTGACGCCCTCGGCGCGTAGCCCGAGGGAGACGAGGTGCCCGAAATGACGATGAGACGGAAGAGAGGCCGAGGAGAGATGCTCGGCGCCGCGGCGCTCACCTGCGCCCTCGGGCTCGGCGCGTGCGCGCCTGAGGCGTCCTCGCCGACCGAGCGGCCCGGCGGCGCAGGCGGCGAGGGCAGCGGCGGCGGTGGCGGGGGAGAGGCCGTCGACCAGGTACCTCCGACGGTGGTGTCGATCTCTCCCGAAGACGGCGCGACCGGCGTGGCGCCGCGCGAGCCGATCGTCATCGCCTTTTCCGAGCCGATGAACGAGGCGCTCGGCACGGTCCGCATCGAACCGGGGGACGGGGTGCTCCGGGCCAACGCGGGTTCGTGGAGCGCCGACTGGACCACCCTCACCCTGGCGCCCTCCGCGCCGCTGCCCTCCGGCGCGACGGTGACGCTCACGGTCGACGTGGACTTCGAGGACAGGGCCGGCAACGCGATGAGCGCACCGTACACGGCCCGCTTCCGGACCAAGGATGTCGCCGCTCCCTATGTCGTCGCCGCGACGCCGACCGAGGGCGCCGCGCTGGTCCCGATCGCGACCGAGGAGATCACCATCACCTTCAGCGAGCCGATGGACCCCGCAGCGGGCGAGCTGGTCGCGGGCGGCGATCTGGTCCTCGGCGAGAAACGCTGGGACGAGCTCACGGTCCGTTACGCCGTGAGCGGGCTGGAAGACGACCGGAACTACGCGCTCTCGCTGGAGGGCTTCCGCGACCTGGACGGCAACCCGCTCGACGGCGCCGTGTTCCTGGCGGACGGCAACCTCGACTTCACGACCGGCGTGGACTCGACGCCTCCCCACGTCGTGATTGCGGCGCCGGCGGAGGGGTCGAGCGACGCCGCGGCGCACCTGACAGGCGCGGTCGAGATCACGTTCAGCGAGCCGATGGACACCACGGCCGGCGAGGCGACGCTCTCGGGCGACGCGCGCCTCGTCCCGCTCCCGATGGCATGGTCGCCGGATCGCCTGCGGCTCTCGCTCGACGTCGCTGGACTCTTGCGCGACGGCGCGGCGTACAGCGTGCTGCTCGCCGGGTTGCTCGACCAGAACGGCAACCCGCTCGATCCGGCGCCGCACCTCGAGGACGGGGCGCTCGATTTCACGACAGGCCGGGACACGTCGAAGCCGTACGCGGCCGCGTCGTACCCCGCCGAGGGAGATCAGAGGGTCTATCCGACGGAGATCTACGACAGCGACTCCATCGTCTCCGAGCGCAAGCGCCTCCGTGTGACGTTCAGCGAGCCCATGGATCCGAGCGTGACGCAGGCGAGGCTGATCAACACGACGTCGGGCGCTGGCCGCGCGCTCTCGGGGACCTGGGCGCCCGATTCGCTGTCGATCGAGCTCACCGTCCTCCCGTCGGACGGCGCCGATCACCCCCTCGACGAGGACGCGTTCTACGCGCTCGACCTCCGGACGTTCCGCGACGCAGCGGGAAACACGCTCGACACGAGCCATCCGTACCTGGGCAACGGCATCCTCAACTTCAAGACGGTCGCGTCCGACGCCGGCCTCAACCACACGTGCCAGCACACGCTGTTCGGTCCGTTCGAGAGCGTGAGCGCGACCGCGGCGCCGGACGGCGCGCCATCGACCAGCGCCACCCACACGGAGTTCACGATCGACCTGCCCTCGAGCGGCGGAGAGCCCACGGGGTACACGCGCGTCAGCGCTCCGGGCGGCGGGACGCGCGTGTTCTACTTCAATCAGCTCGTGCCCTTCGCGCTGTACGACACGGCCGCGATGGCGGCGCTACCGCTGACCGTCCGTCAGGCGCCCGATGCCTGCCCGGGGATCACCCACTACGCCGAGGCGACGCTCGCCGCGGACGTCTGGCACCACGCGAGGTTCGGCCCGGTCTCCAGCCCGCCGCTCAAGATGGTGATCGAGCCCAGGTAGCTGCGCAGCTGGCGCGGCCACGACGGAGGCGCCGGGCGGCGCCGGCCCACGCCTCAATCGTGGGCTGCGCCGGGCGCGACGTTCACGTTCTTGAGGTTCAGCCCCATCATGACGACCGCGCTGGGGGCGCCGCCGACCTGATAGCTGCGCGTGATCGTGAGGCTCCGCAGGCCGATCTCATGCACCTCGCCGCCAGTGGGATCCGTGACATAGGCGTAATCGGGGGCGAGCGCGAGGCCCGGCCGCACCGCGTCGTCGCACTGGAACGCGGGGACTGCCGCCGCGTGCGCCGCGATCTTGGCGGTGGCGAGGTCGAGCACGTACACGTTCCCGTCGGCGGCGAGCGCGATGGCCTGCTCGCCCCGGCCGGGCTCCAGCTCGAAATGGCACACCGGGGCCGGGAGATCGAAGAAGCGCGCCGCGCCGTCCGCGGGCTCGATCTCGATCAGCGTGGACTCGCCGAAATCGCCGATCAGCGCGGTCCGCTCGACGTGCGACCTCAGCGTGAACGAGCGCGCGTCCGCGCGGGGATAGGAGAGCTTCCGCGCCGTGGTCGTGCCGCCGTCTCGCCCGACCAGCAGCAGGCCGTCGTCGCAGGCGAAGGCGATCTCTTCCCCGATCGCGGCCTGGCCGCGCAGGCCCGGACACGGCGAGGAGACGCCCTCGAGGACCTCGCCGCCCGCGCTCAGGACATTGAGCCCGAGCGGCAGGCCGCCTGGCTCATCCTCCGGCGGAAACGACACGAGGAACGTGTCGCCGAGCGGCGCCGCGAGCCCGCGGTGCGGCTCCACCGGAGGGAGCGACAGGATCTCGGGCTCCTCGGCGTTGAGCGACGGCTCCTTGACCAGCACGGCCTGCGCCGAGGCCCCGCCCTGCCCGGTCCCGTCGAAGAAGATGGACAGCCACGCCTCGCGGGACACGAACGCGCCTGGGGACGCTCCTGGCAGCGAGAGGTCGAGGACCTTCGGCGGTGACTTGTAGATATGGATGTGATCCGTGTGATCCACGATGGCCACACCCGATCGGATGAACCGGACCTCCTCCGCGCCCACCGCGACCGCGTAGTCCCCGGACTCTGTCCCGTGGAGCGCCGCCGGGCCCCCGGCGTCGAGCTCCGCGATCACCTCCTCGTCCTCGATGTCGATGACGTGGAGGCTGCCGCCCCGGCCGTCGCCGACCAGGACGCGCGCCCGCCGCCAGGACGTGTGGCGCTCTGCTTCCGGCGCGTCCGCCCGGCCACCCGCGCTCTTGCCCGTGCCCGGCTCGGCCTCGCTCGAGCACCCGAGCGCGGCGCCGAGAACGGTGATCGAGAGCGCGAGCCCCAGAGAAGCGCGGCTTTCACGCGCGAGCCCGCGACCGTGGCGCCGCCCGCTGGATGGCCTGCGCGCGCCGTCTTGCCCCCTGTTCCTCCTCTTCATCACATTCCTCCCATCTCCTCGATGATCACCAGGACCTCTGGTGCCTCGGCGGAGCCGAGGAGGAGCCGGTTCGGCGCCTTCCGGCGCAGGTCGAAGAACACGGCGCGCCCGATCTCCGGGCAGGCGTTCGCGGGCTGGACCGCCCGCGGGCACACCTCCTCGCCCGCCGAATCGAGCAGGGAGAGCGAGGTGTCCTGCGCGACGAAGAAGGCGAACGTCGCGTCGACCCGGGGCTCGAACAGGCTCGCTCCCTCGTAGCCGTCCTGCCCGCGCACGAGCGCTACCGTGTAGGCCGTGTGCACGTTGCGGAGCTCGTCGCCGGGCGATTCGAGATCGGCGGACGCCGCCACCGACTCGAATGGACCGTGCACCACGTGCATGCACGCATGATCGGCCGCCGCCTCGGTCAGCTCGGCGCTCTGCGGCGGCGGAGGGCAGCCCTCTGGCACCTCTTCCTCGGAGCACCCGGCCGCCGCGAGCGAGAGCAAGAGCGCGAGGCGGCCACCTCGGGAAAGAAGAGACCACATGGCGGCTCCAGGTATCACGACAGAATTTTATTTGCAATCTATTTGCGTTATTGTTATGCGCCGGGACGTTGCTGAAACGCCCTGTTCAACTCGAGGCGAGGCGAGCCGCGGCGCTGCGGGTGTGCTCGCGTTTTGGTTGCACCGGGGCGGCGCTCGCCCTGCTCGTCGCGGTGGTCCCGGCGCGCGGCGAGGTGTCGCCGCCGAGGGCGACGGAGGCGCCGGCGCCAGCGTGGCCGGGCGGCGCGCCCAGCCCGGAGGACGTGCTCGTGCCCGTCGAGCTGACCGTGCGGGCCGACGGCACGGTCGAGGACGCGAGGGTCGAGGCGAGCGTGGAGCCGCGCCTCGATGCGGCGGCGCTCGAGGCGGTCAGGCGGTGGCGGTTCGAGCCGGCCGTCCGCGACGGCCGCCCGGTTGCGGCGAAGATCCGGGTCGCGGTCCGCTTCCAGGGCGAGGACCGGCAGGTCGCCGCGCCGCCTTCAGGTGGCCCACCGTCGCCGCCCGCGCCCGCCGCCGCGTCCACGCCCACCCCCGCGCCGCCCGCCTCTGCCACGGCGCCCGCCTCCACGACGACGACGCGCGACGCGCCCGTGCGCCCTGCCGTGGAGGTCGTTGTCGTGGGAGCGCGCCGGCCCGCGCCTCCTGTCGCGGCCAGCGACTTCCGGGTCCACGTGGGGCAGCTTCGCGATGTCCCGCGCGGATCCGCGGAGCAGATGCTCACGCTCGCGCCGGGTTTCTATCTCGAGAACCACTCCGGCGAGGGGCATCCGTCGGCCGTCTTCCTGCGCGGGTTCAGCGCGGGTGAAGGGCAGGACATCGAGTTCGTGGCCGACGGCGTGCCGCTGAACGAGGTCTCCAACGCGCACGGACACGGCTATGCCGATTCGCTGTTCCTCATCCCCGAGCTCGTCCGGGAGCTCCGGATCGTCGAGGGGCCGTTCGATCCGCGCCAGGGCGACTTCGCGGTGGCCGGTACGGTCTCCTACGAGCTCGGGCTCGAGCCGCGGGGGGTGATCGCCGAGGCGGGTTACGGCTCGTTCAACACGCGCGAGCTGCTCCTGCTCTGGGGGCCGGCCGGGACGCCGGCGGGCACGTTCGCCGGCGTGCACGCCGAGCAGGGCGACGGCTTCGGGCCGAACCGGGCGCACGCGGCGGCGCGTTTCCTCGGCCAGCTCGAGCTCCGGCGCGACGAAGCGACCCGCATGTTCGTGACCGCGTCGGGCTACGTGACCCGGTTCGATAGCGCCGGCGTGATCCGGGAGGCCGACGTCGCGGCGCGGGCGCTCGATTGCCCCAAGGACGACGACAGCCAGTTCTTCTGCCTGTACGACCCCAACCAGGGCGGCGCCGTGGGCCGGTTCGGCGCATCGCTGCGGCGAGAGCACCGGGGAGAAGCGCACGCCGATACGCAGCAGCTCTTCGCGACGGTGCGCAGGCTGCGGATGCGGGAGAACCTGACCGGGTACATGACCGACGTCGGCGCGATCGGAGAGCCCCAGCGCGGCGACGGGACCGAGCAGATCTACCGGACCGCCACGGTCGGCGCCCGGGGCAGCTACACCCGCTGGCTCGACTGGCTCTCGCACCGGCAGGAGGCGGAGATCGGCTTCTTCGCCCGGTACGACGACGGGGAGACCCGCCAGCGGCGGCTCCGGCGCGCCTCCGGCGTGCCGTACCGGGTCGACTTCGACAACGACTTCGGGATCGGCAACATCGCGGGCTACGTGGCCTTCAGGTTCAGGCCGTGGCGCCCGCTGGTGCTCCGGGGCGGCGTGCGGCTCGACACGTTCTTCTTCTCCGTCGAGGACCGGAACCGCCCGACGTCCGATCGCAGCGGCGAGCGCGAGCCGTCGGACATCGTCGAGGCGCTCGGCGTCGCGCTCGGGCCGCGGCTCTCGGCGGACATGACGCTCGCGCCCGGCCTCAGCGTCGTGGCGAGCTACGGCGCGGGCAGCCGATCCAGCGACGCGCAGGCGCTCTCCGACGGCGAGTTCGCCCCGTTCGCGCGGGTGCACGCCGCCGAGACCGGCCTCGTCTTCGAGCGCGGCCGCGGCGGCCCGCTCGAGCTCAGCGCGCGCGCCCTCGCCTATTATACCCGCGTCGAGCGCGACCTCGTGCTGGACGAGACGCGCGGGCGGAACGTGCTCGCGGGCGCGTCGAACCGGTTCGGCGCCCTCGCCACGGCGCGGCTCGTCTCCTCCGCGGGCGTGGACACCCAGGCGAGCCTCACCTACGCCGAGGCGTACCTGCCGCCCGCGGGCGCCTCCTGGTACGAGCTCACCGCCGGGCCGCGGATGCCTTACATCCCGCGGTGGGTCGCGCGGCTCGACACCTCGGTGCGCCGGCAGGTCGCGCTCGGGGGCGAGCGGTTCCAGGCCGGCCTCGCGCTCGGCACGTCCTACGTGGCACCGCGGCCCCTGCCGCTCGAGCAGCTCGGCCGCGACACGCTCACGGTCGACGCCGCCGGGCGGCTGCGGTGGCGGATGGTCGAGGTCGGGCTCGAGGTGACCAACGCGCTCGACCGCCGCAACCACGCTGCCGAGTTCAACTACGCCTCGAACTTCGCGAGCCCGGATGCACCGCCCTCGCGGCTGGCGGCGCGTCATTTCGCGGGGGCGCCGCCCAGGCAGTTCCTCGGGACGCTGCGCGTCTACCTCGGCGCGCCGCCCGAGCCGGAGGAGACGAAGGATGCGACCGTACCCTGACCGCGCGCTCGGCCGCGCGGCGGCCCTGCTGCTGCTCACGCTGCTGCCCGCATGCGATATGCCGAGCGGCACCGGTGGGCGGGAGGTGCGCTTCACCCTGGAGCTCGCGACGGCGGCCGTTCCTGGCAGGCCCGCCGGCTCGTTCACGACGACCACGGGCTGGGACGTCACCCTGGAGTCGGCGGTCATCGCGCTCGGACCGGTCTACCTCTACGAGAACCCGCCCCACCTCGTCGCGCGCGGCCCGGCCGGAGGGCTCTGGGACGCGCTCGTCCCGCCGGCGCACGCCCACACGGGCAGCGAACACTTCGATGGCGGCGAGGTGAAAGGGGAGTGGCTCGGTCAGGTCGCGCTCGACGCGCTCGACCCCGGCGTGCGGCTCGGCCACATCCCCGGCACGGCCGGCGGCGTCCGCTCGCTCTCGGTAGGGCTCTACCCTCCGCGCGCCTCCATCGCAGGGGACGCAGCCCGGCTGGAGGGCCATCACGCCTACGTCGTCGGCGTGGCGACCCGCGGGGATCTCGAGATCCCGTTCGAGGGAGGGCTCGACATCGAGGCGGAGGGCAACAAGCGCGAGGTCGCCGGGATCCCCCTCACAGCCGAGCTCGATGCCGGCGCGTCCGTGACCATCGAGCTGCACCTCGAAGCGTGGTTCGACGAGGCGCACTTCGATCGGCTCACCGAGAAGAGCGCTCGCGGACGGTTCCTGATCAACCGCTCGACCCAGGCGGGCGCGGCGTGGTTCATCGGTGCGCGCGGCGCCGCGGCGTTCTCGGCGAAGGGGTCGCGCGCGGCGGATCAAGGAAAGAGCCTGTGACCGCCGCGCCGGCTCGGGTCTTCGTGAGCCCCGGCATCCGGGGAGGAGATGACAGCCATGGTGCACAAGGCAATGTGCCGCTGGAAGCGGCGTGGGATGATCGCAGTCCTGAGCGGCCTCGTCGGGCCGGCGTTCGGGTGCGTCGCGGGCGACGGCGAATCGGCGTCCGAGCAAGGATCGCTCGCCCTGCGCGTGAGCGGCGAGGACGCCGCCAAGGAGGGCTACCCGGTGATCAAGAACGGCCGCGAGCTCGCGTTCGTGGACGGGTGGACGGTGACGTTCGACAAGTTCATCGTCTCGCTCGGCGACATCGAGCTCAGGGGCGCTGACGGCGCCGGCGCGTTCAAGGACGAGTCCATCTACGTCGCCGACCTCCATCGAGGCGACCCGACGATCGCGGTGTTCGAGGGGCTCGAGGCGCGCCGCTGGGAGCGCTTCAGCCTCAAGGTGCTCCCTGCCACGCAGGATGCGGTGAACCTGAACGACGTGTCACAGGCCGATGTCGAGCGGATGGCGTCGAACGGATACACCTACTGGATCGAGGGCGCGGCGACGAAGGGCGGCGAGACGTACACCTTCAGCTGGGGTCTCGTGAACCCGACGCGCAACTCGAACTGCACGAACGGCCTGGACGGCACGGACGGCTTCGTCGTGAAGAGCCACGCCACGACCGAGGCGGAGATCACCGTGCACGTGGACCACACGTTCTGGGACACGCTCGGCTCGGAGATCGCCGACCTCCGCTTCGACGCAATGGCGGCGGCGGCGGGCGCCGACCGGCACATCGATTTCGAGGAGCTCGACGCGCAGCGGCTGTCGGATCTGAGGGGCCTGGGCGGCGGGCCGCTGCTGGACGAGAGCGGCGCCCCGATCATCTACAACCCCGGCAGCATCCCGCTCGAAGCGAGGACGCTCAAGCACTTCGTGCTCGCCGCATCCGCCTCGCAGGCGCACGTCAACGGGATCGGCCTCTGCACGGTGAGCGCCCTGTAATCCGAGGCGCTCGGACGTCGCTCCGCACCCGAACCAGCCGTTCGGGCCATTCCCCAGGGTCCTCGACGGGGGCCCTCGCCGCGGGTCGCTCGCGGTGTCGCCTCGCGCGCGCATCCCGTCCGACCTGTCCCGTGGCATCGGACGACCTCCGCCCATCCGCGCGTCACGCCGTCGAGCGGCCGAGCGGCGCCATGAAATCAATTGCGATCGAGTTGCAATTGATCTACTTATGCAATTGATACGCGATCGAAGGTCGGCCCTGCGGGCCCGCCGCGATCGGCGGCGTAGCTTCAACCTGGAGTGCAAAGATGAGAATTGCGCGCGCAGCGTTCCCTCTCGCCATCCCCTTCCTAGTGGCCTGCTCGGTCTCTGCCGGCGGTGAGCCGGCGAGCCTCGACGAGGGCCAGAGCGCGCTCGAGGGCGGCGAGTGCCCTCTCCTCGGAGAGGAGGCCATCGAGCATACGTGCATCCACGCGAGCGTCGGCCCGTTCGTGACGGTGACCGCGGGCGCGGATCCCGCGACGACCACGACCGACGTCAGCGCGGAGCACACGGCGTACACGGTCAACCTCGTCAGCTCGGGCGCGGGCTTCGGGGGAGCGGTCCTCTACACGCCCGACGGGGACGGTGATTTCGCGATCTTCCTGGACCCCTCCGTCAACGTGTCGGTCCTGGATTCATCGGGCACGCCGGTCGCCGTCGAGGAGGACGTGAGCATCGATCCCGCGGAGTGCTCCTCGCTCTCCCGCGCCCTCGTCGTCGAGCTCTCGTCGGCGGAGACGTACACGATCGTGTTCGAGCCGGGCAGCGAGCAGAGCGCGCTCGTGCTCATCGAGAACCTCGCGGAGTTCAACGCGCCGGAGGGCATCCTGCTCACCGCGGCCCGGTCCTACGACCCGCCGTCATGGGTCGTCGCCGAGGAGGGCGTCGAGCACCCGTTCACGTTCGAGCTGCCCGGCGAGATCCCGGTCGTGAGCGGCAATGCCGGCAAGGGCTGGGTGGTGTTCGCTCATCGCGAGGGCGAGAGCGACCCTCTCACCTACTGCTTCTACCAGGGCGGCGCGAGCGTGTGGCACCCGACGACGCCCGCGGGCATCGCCGCAGGAGAGAAGTACGAGTTCGTGGCCTGCACGGACGGCGCCGTCCCCGGCGACGACGTGGTCGCCGACCACTTCAAGCTCAGCGTGCTGAAGGGCGACCGGCTGGCGGGCACCACGACCGTCGAGCTCCTCATCCTGGATGAGGGGTGCGGCGGACACGAGCATGAGCACTGATCCGGCATCTTTCGACGAAGAGAATCCCCACGAGAGGAACATGATCATGAAGACCATCCTGCGCCTGGCGTCCGCTTCCATGTTCGGCCTGCTCTCCGCGGCGTGCATCGCCGATCCCACGTGGGATCCGGAGGGCGAGCCCATCGATGAGGTCGAGGAGATCGAAGAGGCCGGGGAGGCCCTGGTCTGCTCCTCGATCGGCTCCACCGTGGTCACCCATTCGTGCAATCACACCACCGCTGGCCCGTTCGGCGCGGTGACCGCGAGCGCCAGCCAGAGCTTCACGAACGCGAGTCCCAACGTCAACGAGACCCACAAGTGGTGGACCGTGACCCTCCCCGGCTCGGGGAGCTCGTTCCAGGGTACGGTCAAGTTCCGATATGGGTTCACGGATGATTACGTGATCTTCCTCAAGGACCCCGACGTCTCGGTGACGGTCCTCGATTCGGTCGGTGACGCCGTGACCAAGACCTACGATATCGCGGTGAGCGGCTGCTCCAACATCACGCGGGCGATCGGCGTCACCCTCACCGCGAACGCGACGTACCGCTTCACGCTCTCCGATACGACCGCGACGCAGGAGCTCCTCATCGAGCGCCAGAACGGGTGCAACGCCATCGACTGAGTGCGGCCGTCAGGGGGCATCTCGGAGCCGCTCCCCGCGGCCGAGACGTTCACCTTCGAGGATCCCGCGACCGGCAGAGCCTCTCGGAGGTCGCCCGGCTGGACACGCTCGTCACCGTCGTCGACGCGCAGCGGTTCCTCTCGGACTGGACGAGCGCCGACGACCTCCGGGCGCGCAAGGCCGCGCTGGACGAGGGCGACGAGCGCACGGTCGCCGAACTGCTCGTCGAGCAGGTCGAGTTCGCGAACGCGCTCGTGATCAACAAGACGGATCTCGTCGGCGAGGACGAGGTCGAGCGGCTCACGGCGATGCTCCGGCACCTGAACCCCGGCGCCCGGATCGTCAGGGCCTGCCGGGGCCAGGTCGAGCCTCGCGAGATCCTCGGCACGGGGCGCTTCGACTTCGAGGAAGCGGCGCGCTCGCCCGGCTGGATGAGGGAGCTGCGCGGCGAGCACGTCCCCGAGACCGAGGAGTACGGGATCGAGAGCTTCGTCTACCGCGCGGAGCGCCCGATGCACCCGGAGCGGCTCTGGGACTTCATCCACGGCGCCGCCGCCCGGGATGGAGTGCTCCGCTCGAAAGGGGTCTTCTGGCTCGCGACCCGCACGGACATCACCGCGGAATGGTCGCAGGCGGGCGGCGCGGCCTCGTTCGAGGCGGCGGGCCGCTGGTACGCGGCGCTTCCGGAGGACCAGCGGCCGGAGGACGAGGAGGAGCGCGCCGCGCTCGACGCCGCGTGGCATCCGGTCTGGGGCGACCGGCGGCAGGAGATCGTCTTCATCGGCGTCGACGTGGCCCGGGAGGAGCTCACGCGCGGCCTCGACGCGTGCCCGCTCACCCAGGAAGAGATGGTCGCGGGGCCCTCCGGCTGGCGCCCGTTCGAGGACCCCTTCCCGGCATGGCAGGAGGCAGGAGAGCAGGAGAGCGAGGCGGAGCCTGCACAGCCCCTCCTCCCGTGAGGCGCCATGCAGGATGGCATGGCGCATCCGCGGCGGGCCCACGCGCACGACGGGCGCGTCGCGCTCGCCAGCAGCGCGACGGCATCGCGCTTACTTGCCGCCGCCCTTCGAGATCTTCCCTTCCGTGAAGACCACGTGCTTGCGCGCGACGGGGTCGTACTTCTTGATCTGCATCTTCTCCGTCATCGTTCGTTTGTTCTTCGTCGTGTAATAGCAGTAGCCAGTCCCCGCAGACGAGACGAGCTTGATGATATCGCGCACGAGGTCATCTCCTTATTATCGCTCGGCGGCAAGATGCGGCCCGGGGTCCGCGGCAGCGGACCACAGGACATGCCGGACGCAGAGCTACTACCTCGCCTCGGTAACTGATGCAACTTGATTGCATCAGCGGCGCATCCCGTGACATCATGATCCCGAGATGCTTCGTCGCGGCATGACGGCTCACGCCGCGGCGCCCACGGAAGAAGGCGAACACAAGATGATGACGACAACGATCGCTGAGGCCCCCCACGATCTCGCATCGCCGCGCGCAGCGCCGGGCAGCTCGACGCGCCTCGTGACGGAGCTCGCCGACCTGGCCGAGCTCGCGGCGCCCGAGGTGAGCGTGTGCGTGCTGCGGAGGGAGATCGACCCCGACGTGGACGCCTTCGTGCGCGGGTGGCTGCTGCCGCGGCCGCTCTCCGAGACGCTGCGCGTGGATCCCGGCGCGCCGGACGTCGCGGCGCTGGCTGCCGGAGCGCCTCCCTCTCCCGGGCGTGACGCCTTCCTCGACGACGTGCGCGGCTTGATCTCGCTCTTCGCGGATCTCACCGGCTGCCCGCGGATCGGCGTGCGGCTCGCGCGGCTCGACAAGCCCATGTGCCCTCGTCTCCACGCCGACATGGTGACCGTCCGCCTGGTGACCACCTATGTCGGGCCGGGGACCGAGTGGGCAGAGCACGCGGACGTCCGGCGGGACCGGCTCGGACACCGCGCGAACGGCGTCCCCGACGAGGTCTCGGGGGTGCTGCGCGCCGGCGCGCGCCTCCGCCGGATGGATCCGTTCGACGTCGGGTTGCTCAAGGGCGAGGCCTGGCCAGGCAACCGGGACCGCGGCGCGGTGCACCGGTCGCCGCCCGGAGCATCGCCGCGGGTCGTCGTGACGCTCGACGCCCTCGCTTGAGCGCTACGCCATCAGCTGGACGCTGCCGTGATGGTCGCAGTGCCCGCCGTGCGGGTGGTGCAAGTGGCCGTCGACGAGGAAGTCCACGTGATCTCCGTGAGGGACCGCGGGGTGCCCGCACCCATCGCCGTGCTCGTGCTTCACGTCATGCCCCGAGCACGCGTGGCTCGGGGTACACTGCGCAGGATTGTCGTCGTCCACCGAGAGGACGTGCTCGTCGACATGATCGTCATGCCGGTGATGCAAGTGTCCGTCGTGCAGGTAGTCGACGTGGTCACCGTGACGTATCGCCTGGTGTCCGCACGCCTGGCCGTGATCGTGGGCGTGCTCGTCGTGGGTCGCGTGGTCCTTCATGCTGGTCTCCTTCATCGACGGCGGGAAAACGCGCGTCGGGAACAGGAAGAAGCTGCTCGCCTCCGCCTCTGAAGGCCCGACCTCCCGGCGGCTGTCACCCACGAGAATGAGGGCCCCAGGGGAACCAACCTACCCCCTCGGCATGCACCGGTCATCCAAATATCCTCTGGGACGGCAGTCGCCTGGACGGGCTCGCCCCCCGGCCAGCCTCGCCGCTATTCCACCACCTGCCAGCACACGACCGTACCGGACGCGTCCGCGCCGAGGAGCCCCGCGTGCGCGGGGTGCCAGACCAGCGCGGTGACCTCGGCCTCCAGGAACGCGTAGCGCACCGGCTTCGCGAGCCGCCGCGGCTCCCACAGCAGCACACCGTGGTCCCGTGCACCGCTCGCGAGCACCCCCTTTCGCGGGCTGAATGCGAGCTGGACGCACGTGTCCATGTGACCCTCGAGCTCGATGGGCCGGGTGCCTTCCGGGCCCTTCCCCGAGAAGTCCCAGAGCGTGACCGCCGGCGCGCCGCCGGTCGCGAGCAGGCGCGACTGCGCGTCCCAGGCGAGCGCCTTCGGCTTCGCGGGATAACCGCGCATCTCGGAGTCCTGCCCGGTCGCTAGGCGCCAGAAGTGGACCGATCGGTCCTGGCTCCCGCAGGCGATGACCTTGCCGTCGGGGCTCCACGCCATGGACACGAGCGAGCCCTGCCAGGCGAGGTGGCGCGACGTGGCCCCTGCGCCGACCGACCAGAGGTAGACGCCGCCGTAACACGCCGCCGCGAGCTCGGCGCGATCCGCCCGCCAGGCGAGGGCGGCGATCGTGCTGGGGAGCGGCTCCGTCTCGACGACCGGCTCGCCGCGCTTCGTCCAGATGCGCACGGTGCGCCCCGAGGCGGTGGCCAGGAGCTCGCCGTCGGGCGCCCACGCCACGTGCTCGACCCACGCCGCCCCGCCGGGGAGCTCGGCCACGAGGGCGCCGGCGAGGTCGAAGAGGCGCGCATTCCCATCCTGACCGCACGTGGCGAGGAGCGCTCCGGAGGGGGAGAACTGAAGCGCGAGGGCCCCGCTCCGGTGCGCCTCGCTGCGCCAGCGCACCGCGCCGGTCTCCATGTCGACGCCGAGCACCGCACCGGCGCCGGTAGCGATCGCGCACAGGCTGCCGTCGGGCGTCACGCTCATGGCGACGACGTAGTCCCCCGCGGAGAGCCGCCAGCGCGGCGGCAGCTCGGTCTTGCCGCGCGGGGCCTTGCCGCGCGGCGCCCGCGCCGTCACGCCAGGCATCGCCGGAACCCCCGGGTCAGCTGCTCGCGGTCGAGGTTGCGACCGATGAACACGAGATCGCTCGCGCGGCGCTCGCTCCCCCAGGGCCGATCCTCGCGCCCGTCGAAGAGCATATGCACGCCCTGGAAGACGAAGCGGCTGTCGGAGCCGCGGAGGTTCAGGATGCCCTTCATCCGGAAGATGTCCGTACCCTTCTCGCGCAAGAGCTCCGAGACCCACCGGTTGAGCCGCTCGCGGTCGAGCGCGCCCTCGAGGTGGATCCCGACGGAGCTCACCTGCTCATCGTGGCTGTGCCCGGCCGCGAACTCGCGCGAGCCCGCTGGCTCCACGACGCCGCCCGACTCGAGCCGCGCCCCGAACTCGCCCGGGAGGTGCTGCAAATACAGGCCGTAGCGCCCGCGCTTCGGCGCGGTGAGCCGGAATCGCATCGTCCCCTGAGCGCGCAGGTCGAGCCTGGACGGGCGCGCTCCGATCTCCAGGCGGTCGCCCGGCACGACGCGCGCCGCCGGCTCCGCCCAGGCCCGCACGGCGCGCTCCGCGGCCTCGCGCGCGCCGGGATCCTCGGACGGCGCGAGGGGCAGGACCACGACATCCATGGTCTCGTCGGGGCCGGGCTCCAGCGCGAGATCGCAGTCGCCCTCCTCCAGATCGAACGCGCCGGCCCACTCGAACGGGTACTCCGGGTCCAGGAAGGCCGGCCTCTGGGCGAGCGCGCGATCGAGATCGAACCCGCCCACGCCGAGCACGTCGGCGATCGGCACGTCGGCGCCCGTGGCGCGGAGCACGCGGGCGAGCGCGTTCATGCCGCGCAGGCGCCGCTCGAGGGCGTCGAGATCGCCGCCGGCGACGAGGTCGGCCTTGTTGAGCACGATGACGTCCGCGAACGCGATCTGCTCCTTGCACTCGCTCGAGTCCTCGAGGTGCAGGTGGATGTGCTTCGCGTCGACGAGCGTGACGATCGCGTCGAGCGCGAACAGCTCGCGTACGTCGTCATCGACGAAGAACGTCTGGGCCACCGGCCCGGGGTCGGCCAGGCCCGTGGTCTCCACGAGCACGTGATCGAACCTGTCCTTCCGCTTCATGAGGCTGCCGAGGATGCGGATGAGGTCGCCGCGCACGGTGCAGCAGATGCAGCCGTTGTTCATCTCGAAGACCTCCTCGTCCGCGTTGATGACGAGGGCCTGGTCGATGCCGATCTCTCCGAACTCGTTCTCGATGACGGCGATGCGCTTTCCGTGGTTCTCCGTCAGGATGCGGTTGAGGAGCGTTGTCTTGCCTGCCCCGAGGAAGCCGGTGAGCACGGTGACGGGGATCTTGCCTGGGTTCATGGGCCCCTTCCGATTCCGGGTCTCGTTCGTGGTCGAGCGGGTCATTGCGCCCCCGCGCCGAAGAGGGCATCGGCTCCGACCAGGAGGCCGGTCGCGATGCCGAGCAGCGCCGCCGCGACGACCGAGGCGCGGCGCGCCGCGCCCCCTCGCGCCAGCGTCCACCCGATGGGCCACGAGAGGATCACGGTCAGCGCGATCATGCCGGCGACGGTCCCCAGGCCGAAGAGCGCGAGGTACGCCGCGGCCCAGAGCCGCGAGGGGATGCTCGTCGTCGCGAGCAGGGCGATCCCGGCGGAGCCCGCGAGCCCGTGGACGAGGCCGACGGCGACGGATCTCGCGTGCGCGGCGTCGCCGTGATCGGGCGCCGGCGCTGGTCGCCGCGGGCGCGCGAGCTGCCATGCGCCGAGCGCGATCAGCATGAGCGCGACGAGGAGCTCTGCCGCCGTCTCGAAGGGCGCGGGGACGCGCAGGCCGAGGAGGACGACGAGCAACCCGACGCCGAGGAACGTGGCGGAGTGGCCGAGGCCCCAGAGCGCCGCGACGATCGCGGCGCGGCGCGGCCCGCGCTCGCGCTGGAGCAGCGTGGCGATGGCGACGAGGTGATCGGCGTCCGTCGCGTGGCGCAGGCCGAGCCCGAGCCCGAGGAGCAGCGCAGACGCGCCGGTCACGGCCGCCCCCCGGCGCCGTTCGCGCGAGGCGCCGCCATGAGGTGAAGCCGAGCTGCGCGCGAGAGGGCGGTGAGGATCGCGCCGCGGCGGCCGTGCGGCGCAGCCTCCTTGTGCGGGTGCATGGCGTCGGCGTAGCCGACGGTTCGCGTAAACGCAACAAAATTGTAATTGCAACCAAGGCTCGACTTGCGCGGACACGTCGCGCGTCGGCGATCCTCACCCTTTGGGCCGTCCTCTGGCCCTCATCTCGGCCAATCCGCCCACCCCTCGTGCACACGCCATGTCCCAGGTTCGTTCATGGTTGCTCGGCCTCCGCGCGTCTCACGCCGCCTTCTTCATCCAACATCCAATCAGCCGCTCCATGAGCGCGCTCAGGCGCCGCCCCTCTACGCCCTCAGGCCCGCCCTTAGCGCCGAGGAGTCCTGCCTCGACTCCACCGTTCTTGTGGCAATTCCCCTCATTGCCGGCCCCGACAGGCCACGTATGGTTTCTCTCCATGCGTGTCCGTGATCCAGGAAGCGACCAGGGCGACAAGGTAAAGGCCCTTGAAGCCGCGCGGTCCCGCCCCGAGGGCATGCACCTCACCACCGATCAAGGGATCCCCCTCTCCCATACCGACGACTCGTTGAGGCCAGGCCCGCGCGGCCCGACGCTCCTCGAGGACTTTCACTTCCGCGAGAAACTAACCCGCTTCGACCACGAGCGGATCCCGGAGCGCGTCGTCCACGCGCGCGGATCCGGCGCTCACGGCTACTTCCAGGTGTACGAGCCGCTGACGAGGTACACGAAGGCCAAATTCCTCCAGGACCCGTCGATCAAGACCCCGGTGTTCGTGCGGTTCTCCACCGTCGCCGGCTCGCGCGGCTCCGCGGACACGGTGCGCGACGTGCGCGGGTTCGCCGTGAAATTCTACACGCAGGAGGGGAATTTCGATCTCGTCGGCAACAACATGCCCGTCTTCTTCATCCAGGACGGCATCAAGTTCCCGGACGTGGTGCACGCGGTCAAGCCCGAGCCGCACCACGAGATGCCTCAGGCCGCCTCGGCGCACGACTCGTTCTGGGACTTCGTGTCGCTGGTGCCGGAGACTGCCCACATGGTCATGTGGGTCATGTCCGATCGCGCCCTGCCGCGGAGCTACCGCATGATGGAGGGCTTCGGCGTGCACACCTTCCGCTTCATCAACGCCGAAGGCAAATCGCGCTTCGTCAAGTTCCACTGGAAGCCGCTCCTCGGCGTCCACTCGCTGGTCTGGGACGAGGCGCAGAAGCTCGCGGGCAAGGACCCGGACTTCCACCGCCGCGACCTCTGGGAGGCGATCGAGATGGGCGACCCTCCCGAGTACGAGCTCGGCGTCCAGATCATCGAGGAAGAGCAGGCGGACACGCTGGGCTTCGACCTCTTCGACGCGACGAAGCTCGTCCCGGAGGAGGTCGTCCCGGTGAAGCGCGTCGGCAAGCTCGTGCTCCACCGCAACCCGACCAACTTCTTCGCCGAGACGGAGCAGGTCGCCTTCTGCGTACAGAACGTCGTGCCCGGGATCGATTTCACGAACGACCCGCTCATGCAGGCGCGGCTCTTCTCGTACCTCGACACCCAGCTCACCCGGCTCGGCGGGCCGAACTTCGCGGAGATCCCCATCAACCGGCCGCTCGCGCCCGTGCACAACCACCAGCAGGACGGCTTCCACCGGCACACCATCGACGCAGGGCGGGCCAACTACCACCCCCAGGCCATCCCCGCCTGACGCCGGCGGGCGCCGCGCGCGGCGGGAAGGCGGCATGTAGGCCGGAAGGCGCCGCGCGAGACCGGAAGGCGGCGTGTAGGCCGGAAGGCGCCGCGCGAGGCTGGAAATCGCCTGGCGAGGCTGGAAAAGCGCGCGTGAGCCGGAAGGCGCCGCGCGGCGCCGGCGCGGTCGGTCGGCGCCGCGCGGCACGTCCGTCGCGGCCGATCCGTCGCGCCGGGGCCTGCTTCTCGTCTAGACTGCCGGTCGATGGTCGAGCTAGCCAGGCACGCCGACCCGGACCAGGCGCGGCAGGCACCCCCGGAGAGACCCACCCGACGCTGCCCCGCGTGCGGCGTCCGGTATCCGCTCGACTTCCTCGTCTGCCCCATCGACGCGACAACGCTGGAGCTCCAGGGCGTGACCGCGACCGACCCGATGGTCGGCGAGCTGCTCGCGGGGAGCTTCTGCATCACCGGCGTGATCGGCGCGGGCGGCATGGGCCGCGTCTACGTCGCCGAGCACATCCGCCTGCCGAAGCGCTTCGCCGTCAAGGTGCCGCACGAGCACTTCGCCAGCCACCGCGAGGCGATGGCGCGCTTCGAGCGCGAGGCGCAGACGATCGCGCGCGTCGGCAACGAGCACGTGATCGACGTCGTGGACGTGGTGCGCCTCAGGGACGGGCGCCCGTGCATGGTGACCGAGCTGCTCAAGGGCGAGGACCTCGGCAGCCTCCTCGACCAGGTCGGCAAGCTGCCGCTCCCGACCGCCATCACCATCTCGCGCCAGGTCTGCCGGGGCCTGGCCGCGGCCCACGCGGCCGGCGTCGTCCACCGCGATCTCAAGCCGTCGAACCTGTTCCTCGTCCGGCGCGAGGGGGGCAGCATCCACGTGAAGATCCTCGATTTCGGGGTGGCCAAGGTGCTCGACGGCGCCGATCTCACCCGCACGGGCTCGGTGGTCGGCACGCCGCAGTACATGGCGCCGGAGCAGGCGCGAGGCTCGGCCGAGGTCGACTCCCGCGCGGACATCTACGCGGTCGGCGCCGTGCTGTACCGCATGCTCACCGGCGAGCGCCCCTTCCCCGAGGAGGAGCCGGCCCGGACCATGATCCGCCTGCTCACCGAGGACCCGCGGCGCCCGCGCGACATCGACAAGAACATCCCGGAGGGGCTCGAGGCGCTGGTCCAGCGCGCCATGGCCCGGACGCGCGAGGATCGGCCGCCGTCGGCGCAGGAGCTCGATCGCCTGCTCGCGGACTTCGACATGCAGGACCCGTTCGGGCCGGCGCGCGCGCTCGCCACGGCCGTGACCGAGGGCGCCCCGAACGACGAGATCGCGACCGTGGTCATCCCGAACGCCCAGGGGCAGACCGCGGACGACGTGACGCGCAAGGCGCGGCGCGCCCGGCCGGTCGCGCTGCTCCTCGCCTTCGCGGTGAGCCTCGCCGCGGGCGCGGCGGTCTTCACGAGCGCGGCGATGATCCTGCGCATGGTCTACGGCATCACCGAGCGGCGGGCGCTCAGCGAGACCGAGATCCTCATCGCCGCGGGTGTCGCGGGGGCGCTCTCGCTCGTCGCGCTCGCCGGCACGATCCGGGTCGTCATCGGGCGCTGGCGGAGCGGGCCGGCCATGGAGCGCCTCGGCAAGGGGCTCCTCTCGGCGCTCGGGTGGCTGTTCCTCTCGTGCGGCGTCCTCGCGCTCGGCGCCGCGGCCTACAACGCGTTCGCGCTGCCGATCCCCGCGCTCGGGCTCGAGCCGACCGACTGGCTTGGTTGGCTCGACGTCGGCGTGGTCGCGCTGCCGACGCTGATGGCGCTCGTCGCGCTCGGCGTGGCGCTGCGGCGGGTGACGCGCGTGTCCTGACCACCGCGCTCGCCGGGCGGGGCGGCGAAATCCGGTCATCCCGCGAGCCCGCCAATATTCTCTCATGCATTCGACAGCTTGTAAATAAGCGGTTGAATCGGCGAGATCCCCGTGCCCGCGAAGCACCCCACGAGGAGGCGAGATCATGTCCGCACGATTCAGGCCCGAGGTGTATGCCGTCGATTTCGGTACCTCCAACTCGCTGCTCTCGGCGGCCAGCGCGGAGGCGACCTGCCCGCCCATCCCGCTCGACGACGCGGCGGCCGACCCGACCGTGCTCCGGAGCCTGCTCTTCTTCGGGCAAGAGCGGTTCTCCTGCGGGGCGGCGGCGATCGGCGACTTCGTCGCGAACGGCATGCAGGGCCGCTTTATCCGATCGATCAAGAAATACCTGCCCGACCGGAGCTTCTCCGGCACGCAGATCGGACACCGGGTCGTCACCATCGAGGACCTGATCGGCCGCTTCCTGCGGGAGATGCGCGACCGGGCGAACCGCCACTTCGACGCGGACGTCGGCCGCGTCGTGCTCGGCAGGCCGGCGAAGTTCTCGACCGACCCGGCGGACGACCGCCTCGCCGAGGAGCGGCTCGAGCGGGCGGCGCGGATCGCCGGCTTTCGCGAGGTCTTCTTCTGCCCCGAGCCGGTCGCCGCCGCGCACGACTTCCACCTGGAGCTCGACCGCGGGGCCGTCGTCCTCGTCGCCGACTTCGGCGGCGGGACGTCCGATTACACGATCGTCAGGATGCGGCCGGAAGGGTTCGCGCCGTCCGACGTGCTCTCGCTCGGCGGCGTCTCCATCGCCGGGGACGCGCTCGACGGCAGCCTCATGCGCCACAAGATCGCCCGCCACTTCGGCGCCGAGGTCACCTACCGCGTCCCGCTCGGCTCGAACCAGCTGACCATGCCCCGGCCCATCGTCGAGAAGCTCTGCTCCCCGGCCGACATGACGGTGCTCCAGCACCGCGACGTGCTCGCCTTCCTCCGCGACGTGAAGGCGTGGTCGCTCGGGACCGAGGACCGGCAGCGCATGGACAACCTGCTCTGCCTGGTCGAAGACTCGCTGGCGTTCCGCGTGTTCGAGGAGATCGAGCGCAGCAAGTGCGCGCTGTCCAGCGAGGCGGTCGCGGAGTTCCGCTTCGATTACCCGTCCATGCACCTCCGCGAGCGCATCGCCCGCGAAGAGTTCGAGGCCGGGAGCGAGCGGCAGATCGACGCGGTCCTACGGGCGCTCGACCAGACGGTGCAGGACGCCGGCCTGTCGTTCGACGGGGTCGACGTCGTGTGCTGCACGGGCGGGACCGCCAGGGTGCCGGCCCTCCGGCGCGGCATCGAGCGGCGGTTCGGCCAGGGCAAGGTGCGGCAGCTGCGGAGCTTCCACTCGGTCGTGCAGGGGCTGGCCGAGCGGGCGCGCAGCCTCGCCGCCGCGTCCGCCTGAAGGGGCGACGGCCGCGCCCGGCGGGGGCGAGGCCGCGCCAGGCGAGGACGAGGCCGCGCCCGGCGAGGGGGCGGCCTCGCCGCGCGCCGAGGCCGCGGGGCCGCCGAGCCAGCGGGGATCGCCCTCGACGACCCACGGGTACGCCTCGTGGAGCGCGCGCTCCATCCGGCCGCCATAGCTGTGGCCGGCGCCCTCGGCGTGCAGGACGCGCGCGGTGACGCCGCCGCGCTCGAGCATCGCCTGCGTCTTGCGCGCCTGCGCCGCGCAGTCGGCCCGCCCGCACGCGAGCAGCACCCGCGCGCCGCCGCCGCCGCGGAAGCGCCGCGCGGTGCCGAGCGTCCACTCGCCGAAGCCGCCGTAGCCGCCCTCGATCAGCGCCGCCCGCGCGAAGCGCGCGGGGTGCCCGGGCAAGAGCAGCGCGCCCATGATCGCCCCCTGCGAGAACCCCGCGTAGATCGGGTCGCGGAGATCCACCCGGTCCCCGAAGCGGTTCGACAGCGCCGCGACCGCCGCGGCGACCTCGCGGCTCAGCGCGTAGTGGTCCGGGTAATAGAAGATCCGGCCGCCGTCCGGCATGCGGGCGTCGATGGGCTTGCCGCGCGGGCAGAGCACGAACCCGGCCCCCCGCACCATCGCGCGCCAGATCTCGCAGTGCCACTCGGGCCGATCGCCCGCGCCGTGGGCGACGACGAGCACCGGCCGCGGCCCCTCGCCGCGCGGCGGCACGACCACCGCGGGCCCGAAGCCGGGGACCTCGAGCGCGACGAGCGCAGGCTCCTCCGCGGGCGGCGGCGGAGGATCGGGCGCGGGGGCGGGCGCGTCCCCCGGCGGGTCGACGGGGGCCTCGCTGCGGCCCACCGGCGCGAGCGGCGAGGCCGCGCACCCGCTGGCGAAGGCGAGGATCGCGAGCCCCCGCAGGGTGACCGCCCGTCGCGGGCCCCGGCTCGGCAGCGCTCGTCGGCTCGTCGCGCTCATCGCGCCTCAGAACCTGAACACCCGCGGCGCGAGGATCAAGAACCGGAGAAGGCGCCTTATCCCGAAAACCATCGAGAACCTTCGGCGGGGGCGCGAGCGCCCGGAGATCGCCGCCGCGCTCGGGGCCAGGTGCGGGCGAGGCGCGACAGGCGGGCTCAGCGACGGGAGGGCCGGGCGCCGCGTCAGGCGGAGACGAGCACGATGCGGCTCACCTCGGGGGGCGCGCCGATGCGCGCCGGCGGCCCGGCGGTGCCGAAGCCTCGGTTGATGTAGAGGTGCGAGCCGCCGCGCTGGTAGAGCCCGGCGACATAGCCGTGGGGGAGCACCAGGTCGGCGGGCCGGACGAGCAGGTTGACCTGGCCGCCGTGGGTGTGGCCGCTGAGCTGCAAGGCCACCTCGCCGGCGGCGTCCGGGAAGAACACCGGGTTGTGGCAGAGCAAGACGCGCGGCAGGTCGCGGGGCACATCGGCGAGCGCCCGGCCGAGGTCGGGGCCGCCGCCGCGCACGCGCCCTCGCGCCCACACGTCGTCGACGCCGAGCAGCGCGAACGCGCCGCCGGCCCCGCCGACGACGTGCCCCCGGTTGCTCAGCACGCGGGCGCCGCCGCGCTCCAGGGCGTCGAGCGCGGCGTCGATGCCGGCGAAGTGATCATGGTTGCCCGGGATCGCCGCGACCCCCTCGCGGGCGAGCGGGCCGAGCCGCCGGGTGAGCCGCCCGAGGTGCTCGGCATACCTCGGGTCGAAATCGATGAGATCGCCCGTCATCACGATGAGATCTGCGCGCGCCTCGCGCACGAGATCCTCGGCGGCGCGCATCTCCGGCTCGCCCACGAACAGCCCGAGGTGGATGTCCGACAGCTGCACGATGGAGAAGCCGTCGAGGCTGCGCGGCAAGCCCGGTATCGGGATCGCGACCTCTTCAATGACGTAGTCGTGCCGCCCGACGAGCGCGCCATACACCGCGCTGCCGCCCCCGATGAGGAAGGCGGAGCCGGCGGCGCCGTTCGCGAGGAAGGCGCGGCGCGGGAGCGCGGGCGGAGCGACCGGCGGCAGCGGGAGCGGCGCGGCGCGGGGCGGGAGCGGCTCGGCGGCGCCGCCGGCCTCGGTGCGCGCCGCGTCCTCGCCAGGGCGGGGCGCCGCGTCCGCGGGGCCGTCCGCCGCGGCGGCGGCGCGGCGCGCGCGAGCCGCGCGATCAGCCGGCCGAGGTCCACGACGCCGAGCAGCACCGCGGAGAGCAGGACGGTGAGCGAGAGGATGTTGCTCAGGAGCACCGTCCCGCGGACCACGCCGTCGGGCAGCGCGCCCCGCCAGAGCCGCGCGGAGATCATCGCCAGCACGGCGGCGGCGAGCAGGCCGGCCAGCGCGCGCCGGCCGCGCGGGCCCAGGCCGAGCAGGCCGGAGGCGCGCCGGTGCACGTAGACGCCCAGGGGGCCGAGGACGGCGAGGAGGATCAGCGAGACGACGAGGAAGCGCATGGCGGGCTCTGCGGGGCAGGGGGGACCGAAGCCTAACCGATCGGCGACGACCGGCCAGAAGCCGCCCCGCGACGGCGCGGCGGCGGATCGCGGTTTGGGTCGCGCCGCGGGCGAGCGCTGCACTCCCCACGATCACGGCAGGACGCGCCCCCCGGCGCCGCGCGTGCTCCGGCGCCTCCCTGCGTCACCGCACGTCCGACTCTCCGCCTGATCTGGGCACGTCGCCTCAGAGAGCGGTGAGACCACAGTCGATGATGCACTTGGAAATCAACCCGAAACAGCTCTGCCCGTCTGCCATGTCACTTCCGGACGACCCCGCCGCACGGCCCAGTCTCGGCGATTGCGCGCTGCGTTGCGCCGGCGTCGAGCCTCTCGCGGCCTGTTCCCCCGTGAAAAGCAGCATTACGGGCCGCTGTTGAACGCGCCTGTGACGCGCTCGTGACGCGCGCCGGAGCGCGTCGAACATCGCGAGGCGACGGACATTTCTATTCGCCGTGAAAAAAAGGACCGCACGGCAGACTTACGATGAGAAGACGCGGACATGGCAAAGCCGTCGTTTGTTCTTGCCCCAGCGAAACTGTTGGTCTAGATTCGCCCCGCTATTTTTCGATATGTTGGATTCGCCTGGTTTCTTCAGAAGTAGGTGAAAGGCTTAATATGCTGAGAAGGAATTCGCATCAGCTCGGGACGGCAAAGTGGGTTGCGGTCCTCCTCGCGACCGCCGCCTTCGCGGCGTGCTCGGGTGACAATGGCGGGGGCAACGACGGAGAGGGCGGCGCGGGCGCTGGCACCCAGGCGGGCGGCACCGGCGCGGGCTCCCCGGCGGGCGGCACCGGCGCGGGCAGCCCCACCAGCACGAGCACGACGGCCTCGGGCGGCAACTGCACCGGAACGGTCGACATCTCGACGCCGAACGGCAACCCGTTCGAGGCTGGGAGGCTGTTCGTCGACCCGGAGTACGTCGCGAAGGTCCAGTCGTCGATCGACAAGACGACGGACGCGGCCCTCATCGAGAAGATGAAGAAGGTCCAGGAGATCCCGACCGCGTTCTGGCTCGACCGGATCGCGGCGGTCGACCGCCTCGAGGGGCACCTCGACGCCGCGCTCGCGCTCCAGAACCAGATCTGCGAGCCGGTCGTTCCGGTCATCGTCGTGTACGACCTGCCGAACCGCGATTGCTTCGCCGAGGCCTCGAACGGCGAGCTCCGGGTCGAGAGCGGCGGTGTCCAGCGGTACAGGGAAGAGTTCATCGATCGGATCTCGGCGATCTTCGCCGCGCGTCCGAACCAGCGCATCATCGCGATCATCGAGCCCGATTCGCTCCCCAACCTCGCGACGAACCTGGGCAAGAAGGACTGCACCCCGGAGACGGAGACGGCCTACCGGGAGAACGTCGCGTACGCGCTCCAGAAGCTCAACATGCCGCACGTGTACCAGTACATCGACGCGGCGCACTCGGGCTGGCTCGGGTGGCCTGACAACCAGAAGAAGGGCGCCAAGATCTTCGCCGACGTCATCAAGGCCGCCGGCAGCCCGGCCGGCGTCCGCGGCTTCGCGACCAACGTCGCGAACTACACGCAGCTGAGCTACACCTCGGAGAGCTACGATCAGCAGAGCAACCCCTGCTTCGGCGAGTACGACTATGTCAACGCCATGGGCACGGCGCTGGCGGCCGAAGGCCTCGGGGACAAGCACTTCATCATCGACACGAGCCGCAACGGCCGCGGCAACATCCGGGCGGACTGGGGCTACTGGTGCAACAACATCGGCGCCGGCATGGGCGAGCGGCCCCGGGCCAACCCGGGCGGCGCGACGCGCCTCGACGCCTTCTACTGGGTCAAGCCGCCGGGTGACTCCGACGGCACCGCGGACAAGAACGCCGAGCGCTATGACCTGTTCTGCGGCTACGAGAACGCGGACCAGAACGCGCCGGAGGCGGGCTTCTGGTTCCACGAGTACTTCGTGGAGTGCGTGAAGAACGCCAACCCGCCGCTCTGATCGGCGTCGGCGGCGAAAGGCCGTGACGAGCGCGCTCGATCGAGCTTGATCGAGCGCGCGCCGGCGGCCGGGGCAGGCGAGGAGCGTAGAAAAAAGGGGTCTACCCGCCCGCGGGCCGCGCGGCCGGCCGGAGGGTAGACCCCTTGAAAAGACGCTCCTCGCCTGTCCCGGCCGCCGCGCTGTTTTTGTCGAGCGCACCAGGGCGGGAGGCCTGCGGCCGGAGGGCCGGCGAGCGGCGGCCGGCGCGACGTCGAGCGACGCACGGCGGGCCGTGGCATGGTCGCGCGCCGTGCACGACTCCATCACGCTCGACCAGCTGCGCACGTTCATCGCGGTCGCCGACGAGGGCAGCTTCTCGGCCGCGGCCAGGAAGCTCCGCCGCGTCCAGTCGGCCGTGAGCCACGCGATGGCCAACCTGGAGGGCCAGCTCGGGGTCGTCCTCTGGGACCGATCGACCCGGATCCCGGCGCTCACGGAGCACGGCCGCGTCCTGCTCGGCGCCGCGCGGCGGGTGTGCGCCGACGCGGACGCGCTCAGCAGCGCGGCGCAGCGGCTCGCCGGCGGCCTCGACCCGCTCGTCTCGCTGTGCGTCGACGCGGTCTTTCCGCTCTCCGCGCTCGTCGATCTCTGCGTCGAGTTCGCCCGCGTCTACCCCACCGTGGAGCTCGTCGTGCACACCGAGACCATGTCCGCCGTCGCCGATCGGGTCCTCGACGGGACGTGCCAGCTCGGGGTCGTGGGCCCGGCGGCGGCGGCGCAGGGCCTCGAGCGCCGGCACCTCACCTCGGTGCGCATGGTGCCCGTCGCCGGCGAGGCGCACCCGCTCGCGGCCGCCCAGCGGCGCGAGGGGCGCGTCGCCACCGAGCAGCTGCGCGAGCACGTGCAGATCGTGCTGAGCGAGCGCGGTGGGGCGCGCTCGCCGGAGCAGGCCGTGCTGGCCCCGCGCACCTGGCGCGTCGTGGATCTCCAGACCAAGCGAGAGCTCCTTTGCGCGGGGCTCGGGTGGGGCAACCTGCCGGAGCACATGATCCGCGAGGATCTCAGGACCGGACGCCTGGTCCGCCTCCGGCCGGAGGCGTGGGGGGAAGACGAGCACCTCCTGTCGCTGGCCGTGGTCCACCGGCCGGCGCTGGTGCTGGGGCCGGCGGGGCAGTGGGTGCTGAAGCGCCTCGTCGAGCTCTGCTGCGAGCACGTGGGGGGGCCGCGCTGACCGCGGCCGCCGCCGGCGAGAGGGCGGCGGTCAGAGCGAGAGGCGCGAGAGCAGCTCGTTCACGCGGATCGCGGCCGCGACGCTCCCGGTGTCGTGCGCGTGGTCCATGGCCGCGAACAGGTGGGTCTGCTCGAGGTCGAGCCGCTCCGGCGAGCGCTCGAGGAGCCCCACGTAGTGCTCGAAGAAGCGGCGCTGATCGAACTGCGTGCGCTTCAGCGCGGCGTGGCGCACGGTCGCGTGCAGCGCGAAGCGGCCCGCGAGCGGCTCCTGCACGAGCCGGAAGCGGCGGAGCGACGCGAGCGCGTCCCCGGCGCTCCGCCCCGCCCGCGCCAGCGTCGCGAGCGAGGCCTCGTCGATGTGGTCGCCGTTCGAGTGCGAGAGCACCGCGAGCATCCGCCGCGCCGCCGGCGAGAGCTCGCGGAAGATCCAGGCGACGAGCAGGCCGACCTCGGGGAGGTCGTCCTCGTGATCGATGACCTGCACGCGGTCGACGCCGCCCGCGACGAGCCAGCGGTGGAGCTCGTCGACGTCGGCCGCGCCGCTCGCGACGATGGCGTCGGCGAGCTCCAGGGAGACCGGGTTCCAGCGGAGCAGGCGGGTCAGCGAGGCGACCGCGGGGAAGGGGCTCTGCCCCGAGGTCACGAGCGGCGCGATGACCGGGAAGATCGAGACGCCGGCCACGAGGCAGCGCCGCGCCGTGATGACCCACGTCACCGCCTCGTCGCGGAGGTCGTCGAGCAGCTCGGCGACGGCGCGGTCGTGCTCGTGGTTGTCGAGCACGATGAGCATCTCCCCGAGCGCGTGCAGGCGGCGCCGCAGCGCCGGCAGCGAGGGCGACGGCCCGGCCCCGAAGCGGAGCGACAGCATCCCGAGCAGCGTGCGCGCGTCCCAGGCGCCGACCCGGAACCAGTGGATCCCGCCGGGGAGCTCGGCCGCGAGCTTGTGCCCGAGCGCGCAGGCGAGCGTCGACTTGCCGCTGCCGCCCGTGCCGACGAGCGCGAGGCGCGTCGGGCGCGAGGCGCGCACGGTCGAGAGGAGCGTCGCGAGCTCGCGCCGGCGGCCGTGCAGCGAGGGGGGGCGGGGAGGGAACACGAGCGGCGAGGCGGTCATCCCCGCGCGAGCGTACCAAAAACCGCGCGCGGGGCCGGTCCATGTTGCGGCCGCCGCGCGGCTCCGATCGCCGCGCCGCCGCGCTCACCCGTGCGGGCGCGGCGCGCGCAGGAGCTGCTCGATCGCGCGGGAGATCGGCTCCGGCGACATCGAGGTGAGGCGGAGCCGGCGGAGCCCCTCGCCCTGGCGGCTCAGGAACAGCGCCGGCACGCCGTGGACCTGGAGGCGCGTGGCCTCGGCCCGCGCGGCCTCGAGCTGCTGCGCGACCTCCCCGCTGTCGCGCTGCGCCATCGCCCGCGCGGCGTCGACGCCCGGCAGCTCGGAGGCGATGCGCAGCAGGAGCTCGTCCGTGATCGGCGCGCGCTCGCGCGCCTGGATCCGGAAGAAGCGGTCGACGAACTCCCAGAGCCGATCCTGCGCCCCCACCGCCGCGGCCATGCGCGCGGCCTGCACGGAGCCCGGCCCGAGGAACGTGAGGTTCCGGAACACGAGCTTCACCTGGCTCGTGCGCACGTGGCGATCGAGGATCACGGGCAGGACCTCGAGCGCGTAATCCCGGCAATGCGAGCATCGAAGATCGGAGAACTCGACAAGCGTGATCGGCGCGCCCGGATCCCCGAGGACGACGCCGTCCTGGGGAATGCCGGAATAGAGGTCGAGGCCCGCGCTGACCGCGCCGGTGGCCTCCTGTTCCGGCGCCTCTCCGGCGCCGTAACAGGCTGAGATCCCGAGCAGGAGCGCGGCGAGCAAGGCGCCGCGCCGCGCCGCGCCGCCCGGGTGTGCTTTGCGTGAATGAGCGAGTGCGTGTCGTTCGATCGTCTCGGGCTTCATTCGACGACACACGGCACGAACCGTACCCCCCGCGCGGCGCTGCGCCGGAAATGCTTTCACGCGCATCCCGGTAAAGCGTGCTTGGCGAGGACCTCCGGGCGAGGAGGGACTCCCCGGCGGCGCGGGCGCTCGGCCGGGCCGCCGCCGCGGCCGGGCGCGCCCCGGCGCCGGGGCTCTTGCCTGCACCCCGTCCTATCCGCAATGCTCGTGCGGATCCCGCGTGTCCTCGGAATGCCCTCAGCTCGGCGCCCCCCTGCGCTGCGACCGTGAACGGGTCGACCCTCCCGCGTCGGGCGCGTCGCTGGATCCCGGGAGCGACCGCGCGATCGACGCGGGCGCGCCCGGCGAGCCCCTCCGGCCGCCCGATGCGCCGGCCGACGGCGTGGCCAGGCAGCTCCGCGAGCAGGCGCAGGGCGCGCTCGGCGAGATCGTCCGCGGCTTCCAGTCGGCCGACCCGCAGGGCGGGGACGCCGCCTCGGGCGGCTCCGCCGCAGGGCGACGGCGGCTCCACGCCGGCCTCGTGACCGCGTTGATGCGGCTCATCCTCCTCCTCTACGCCGAGGCGCGCGGCCTGCTCGCCGGCGCGCCCGACGGCGGCGCGCCGCTCACGCGGCTCTTCGAGGAGCTGGAGGCGGAGCGGCGGGAGGGCAGCGACCTCGAGCGCCGCCACGGCGCGTGGGCCCGCGTCGCGGCGCTCTCCCGCGCGCTCGAGGGCCGCGGCCCCGGGGGCGCGCGCGGCGGCCTCTGCGACCCCGGCGCGCACCCCTCGCTGGACGGTCGACCCTGGCTCAGCGACGGCGCGCTCCACCGCGTGCTCGCCGCGCTCCTCGTGCACGACGGCGCGCCGGTGCGCTACGCCGAGCTCGAGGTCGAGCACATCGGCACGCTCTACGAGGGCCTGATCGCCTTCGATCTCGAGGTGGCCGAGGGCGAGTCGATGGCGCTCCTGCCGTCCCACGTGGTCGTCGACCTGGAGGCGCTCCTCGCCCTCCCGGGCGGCGCGCGGCTCGCGCGGCTCGAGGAGGCGGCGGACCTCAGGCTCGGCGCGCGCCTCGCCGCCGGCGTGGCCGCGGCGGGCAGCGTGGCCGAGCTGTCGCAGGCGCTCGCGCGCCGCGCTTCCCCGCGGCAGCCGGGCCGGATCGCGCGGGGCACGCTCTACCTCCAGCCGGGGCAGCTCCGGCGGCGCGCGGGCTCCTACTACACGCCGCGGGACATCACGCGCCACGTCGTCGAGCGCACGCTGTCGCCGCTGCTCGCGAGGGCCGGCCGGCCGCCGGCGCCGGGCGAGATCCTCTCGCTCGCGGTGTGCGATCCCGCGATGGGCTCGGGGGCGTTCCTGGTGGAGGCGTGCCGTCAGCTCGCCGCGCACCTCGTCGCCGCCTGGCAGCGCGCCGGCGCGACGCCGGGGCTCGCCCCGGAGGAGCCGCCGCTCCGCCGCGCGATGGCGCTCGTGGCCGAGCGCTGCCTGTACGGCGTCGACCTCGACCCGCTCGCGGTCGATCTCGCCCGGCTCTCCCTCTGGCTCGTCGTGCAGGACGCGCGCCTGCCGCCGAGCTTCCTCGACGCGAAGCTCCGCTGCGGCGACAGCCTCATCGGCGCCGGGCGCGCGGACGTCGGCGCCTTCCCGGCCGCGGCGTGGTCGCGCGGCGGGCCCGCGGACACCGCCGTGGAGCGCCGCGGCCGGCGGGCCCTGTCGCGGCGGGCTCCAGCGCGCCGGACGCCGGCGCTCGACGAGGGGGCGACGCGCGAGGAGCCGGCGCGCGCCGAGGAGCTGTCGCGCGCCGCGGGGGCGCCGCGCGACGCGCCGGAGCGCGACGGGGACGCCGATGAGGCGGCGCTCGACGCCTGGATGGCCCTGTGGTTCTGGCCGTCCGACGGCGAGCTCGCGGCCCTGGCGCCGGAGCCGGCCACGTTCGCGCGCTACATGGCCGCCGCGCGCGATCCGGCCGACCCGCGGGCGGCGCTGTCGCGCCGCATCGCCGAGGAGCGCCGGTTCCTGCACTGGGAGCTCGCGTTCCCCGCCGTCTTCGATCGCCCGGAGCCCGGCTTCGACGCCGTGATCGGCAACCCGCCCTGGGTCGCGTACGTCGGCCGGGCCGCGCAGCCGATCGCGCCCGAGGTCTTCAACCTCCATCTCCGGAGGAACCCGGCCTTCCACGGCTACCGCTCGCTGCACGGGCTGTTCGTGCACCGGGCCGCGTCGCTGCTCCGGCCGGGCGGGCGGCTCGGCCTCGTCATCCCCACCTCGGTGTCGGACCTCGATGGCTACGGCCCCACGCGGCGCGCGCACGACGCGCTCTGCGCCGTCGACCCCGACCTCCCGAGCTTCGGCAGCGACGCGTTCGAGGGCGTGTTCCAGCCGTGCATGGGCCTCCTCTCGACGCGCCTCCCGCCCCCGTCGCCCCGGCCGGCGGCGACGGCTCCGTGGCCGCTCGCGCGCTCCGATCTCGACGGCGTGTCCCGGCGGCTCCTCGATCGGCTCGGCGCGCTCCGCCCGCTGCCGGCCGCGCTGTTCGGGGAGCGCGGCTTCCAGACGACCGCCGAGGACGCCGAGCGCATCCGGCGCGCGGACGTCCCCGTGCCGCCGTACACCTGCCCCATCCGCGAGGGCACCGACGTCGGCGAGCTCATCGCGCGCGCGCCGCGCCACCACGTCGATCGCGCGGGCGTGAAGGGCCGCTTTCGCAAGGACGAGGACTGGAAGGCGGTGCGGCTGCTCATCCGCCAGACCGCCCGCTACCCGATCGTCGCGCTGAGCGACGGCCTGCCGTTCCGCAACTCGATCCTGGCCGGCTTCTGCGACGCCACGTGGAGCGAGTTCGCGCTGCTCTGCTACCTCAACTCCTCTCCTGTGCGCTGGTGGCATTACACCCGACACCGGGACGCGCGCGAGGGCATGCCGCAGGTGAAGATCGCGCACCTGCGGGCGATCCCGGCGCCCCCGCCGGCGCGCGCCGACCTGATCGGCGCGCTCGACGCGCTCGGGCGGGAGCTCGGCCCGGCGAACGCGGGCCTGCCTGCGGAGGCCCGGCGCCACCTGGACGGCGTGGTGGCGAGCATGCTGGAGATGACCGAGGAGGAGCGGATCTGCGTCGCGCGCTGGGCGGCGGCGACGCCGCTCCCGCGTCCGGACGGCTGAGCGGCGTCCGGCGACGCGCGGCCGTCCGACGGCGCGCGCGGGGCGACCGCGGGCGTCCGGCGGCGCACCTCGACGGCGGCGTCAGTAGCCGCCGTCGAAGCCGGGGGCGTCCTTCAGCTTGAACAGGACGCTGCGGAGATCATCCAGCTCGAACGGCTTCTCGAAGACCGCGGAGGCGCCCAGGCTGCGCGCGGCCGCGTGGAGGTGCGGATCGCCGAAGGCCGTGATCAGGATGACCGGCGGCCGGCGCCTCAGCTCGGCGAGGCCCTCCAGGATCTCCATCCCCGAGAAGCAGGGCATCTGGATGTCGCTGACGATCACGTCGATCGGCTCCGGGGGCTCTTTGCCACCGAGCCAGGGCGCCACCTTGTCGAGCAGCTCGAGGCCGTTGCGCGCCTCGGAGACCTCGAACCCGTCGCGGCGGAGCGCCAGCGCGAGCGTGGAGCGCATGTCGTCGTCGTCTTCGGCCAGGACGATATGCTGGCCTTTGCCGAACAGGCCGCAAGGCGGGACCAAGGGCTTGTCGCCAATCCAGGTTTCCGTCAGGTTCATGGCAGCTTCTCCTTCTTCTCGCCCGCCCCCGGATGCGTCCTCGGGGCCGTCCACCGCGGTCCTCGGCGCTCAGCCCCGCAGGATTTGCAGCGCCCGTGCCACGCTGTCCTGCTTTGCGATGGAGCGGGCTCGACGATGGAGTCGCGCCGCGGGCGGGCCGCTGTCCGCGGCGTAGGCAGTGTCGGCAGGAGCCACCTTCCGGGCCGTAGGGGCAATTTGCCGCGCAAGGGGCAGAACACGCCCACCCGCGTGGGGCACTTCCGTGTGCCCTGCCCGGCGGGGGGCGGGATGTCGCTGTGCGGTGGCGATTCTCCGCCGCGCGCAGGGCCGTTCCACGGGGCGGGGCGGTCGGACATCGCGCGCCCGGCGCGGCGATTGACCCGCGCCTGGGAGGCCGCTCACCGGAGGGTCAGCGACCTTGGAACAGCCGGAACGGCCGCGGAGCTCGAGGAGCCTGTACAGCGATGAGGCTGCCTCTCGAGGACGAGATCGTCCGGTGGAGCAGCGGGGAAGCAGCGGGGAAGGAGATGCGTGGAGAGGGTGCGTGGAGAGGCGGAGGAGGGGGCCAGCGCCGGTCGCGCTCGAGGTGGTTCGCTCGCGGCGGGCGCTGGCCTGGGGCTCTCGTCGTGCCGGTCGGATTCACCGATCGATCATCGGTCAGTCACGGTGCGGCGCGCAGAGGCGGCCGTTGTTGTAGTCGTCGAGCGTCTCGGCGAGGGGCTGGCCGGTCGTCCAGGGCGAGTTCTTGCCGCCTTCCTTCACGTTGCTGCCGAGCGGGTACTTCTTGAGCCAGGCGTCGGCCGCGGCGATGGTGCTCTCGATGCAGCTCGACTGGTTGCCGATACCGACGTTGAGCTTGGCGACGATGAGGTGTTTCGCGATGATGTACGTGACGTCACCCTTGGTCGGGCGGCTGATGAAGTCGAGGAGCTGGGCCTTCGTGTACGTCTTGCCGCCGATGGTCAGCTGCGAGACCTTCCACGCGCTCGGGTGGTTCTTCCAGTAGCCGGGGGTGCCGGTGCCGGGAGACGCGCACTGGCAGGCGCCGCAGTCGGCCGCGCAGCTCGAGCAGTCCTCGGAGCCCGCCTTGCAGACGCCATCGCCGCAGACCGGCGGGCACTCGCCGCAGTCGGCCGCGCAGCTCCCGCAGGTCTCGCCGGCCTCGCAGACGCCGCTGCCGCAGACCGGCGGGCAGATGCCGCAGTCGCTCGGGCACTCGAGGCAGTTCTCGCCGGCCTCGCAGCTGTCGTTGCCGCAGACCGCCGGGCAAGCGCCGCAGTCGCCGGCGCAGTTCGCGCAGTCCTCGCCGGTCTCGCAGCTGTCGTTGCCGCAGACCGCCGGGCAAGCGCCGCAGTCGTCCGAGTAGGTGCCGCAGTCCTCGCCGGCCTCGCAGGTGCCGTTGCCGCAGACGGGCGGGCAGGCGCCGCAGTCGTCCGAGCAGCTCCCGCAGCTCTCGCTCGCGTCGCAGGTGCCGTCGCCGCAGACGGGCGGGCAGACGTCGCAGTCGGCGCTGCAGCTGCCGCAGTCCTCGCCGGCCTCGCAGGTGCCGTTGCCGCACGCGGGCGGGCAGATGCCGCAGTCGACGGCGCAGGTGGAGCAGCTCTCGTCGCCGCCGCAGACGCCGTTGCCGCAGGAGAGCTGGTAGCCGAAGTCCGCGTCGAGCAGGTCCTGGGCCCAGCCGAGCGAGACCGTGCCCACGTTGTCGAAGCCGCCGTCCGGGTCGGCCGTCGGCTCCTGCCCGGCGAGCGGACCGCTCGTCATGAAGTTGTCGGCGGTGACGACCACCGAGTAGGTGCCCGCCGGGAGCGTGTCGAAGAGGTAGAAGCCGGGCTGGCCGGTGTAGGGGCTGTCGCCGGTGACGGTGAAGTCGAGCATCTGGCCCCCCTGGAAGAGCTCGACGCGGACGCCGTTGACGCCGAGCTCGCCCGTCTCCGGCTCGTAGAGCCCGTCGGCGTCGCTGTCGAGCCAGACCGTGTCGCCGATCGACGAGTACGTCACGTAGCCGAAGTCGGCGTCGGTCACGTTCTCGCCCGCGTCGAGCGACACGGCGATCGGCTCGTCGTCGGTGGTCAGGAGGTGCCCGAGCGGCAGCGTCGCGTCGTCGACGCTGACGACGTAACAGCCCGCCTCGAGCTCGCTGAAGCGGTAGACGCCGTTCGCGCCGGTCGCGGTCGTCTGGACGGCGGCGCCGTCGGCGGATCCGTCGCAGTTCGTGTCGGCGAAGAGGTCGACGACGACGCCGGAGATGCCGAGCTCGGAGGCGTCCTCGACGCCGTCGGCGTTCGCGTCGAACCACACCTTGTCGCCGATCGTGCCCTTCGGCGCCGTGTAACAGACCTCGAGGAGCGGGCGGTAGGAAAGGTCGGTGTGAGCGCTGCCTTTATACGAGGTCTTTCCGGAGGAGCCCTCCTCGAGGAGGATGCCGTAGCTCGGCGAGACCCCGCTCACCCAGTCCTGCACGAGCCCGGTGAGGTCGACCGAGCTCCACCCCGTGACGTTGGGCACGAACGAGGTGAACGAGGCGGGGTCGATGGCGCCGAGGTTGTTCCAGGTGACCAGCGACTCGTCCCAGGGGGCGAGCACCTGGTGGACGTACACGGCCTTGGCCGTGCTCGTGTAGGTCAGGGCGTAGAACTTGGCCGACGTGACGAGCGAGCCGGCGGGGATGGGGCTCAGATCGAAGCGGAAGAGGGCGCGCTTCTCGCCGACGGTGCTGGAGAATCCGGTGTTCACCTCGTGCGGGGACGGGACGTGATAGGTCGGGGCGAGGCTCCAGATCTCGGCGTTGTAGATGTCGCCCAGGACACCCCGCTTGATCACGGTGCACGTGGGGGACGGCGCAGAGGTGTTGGCGAGGCTGGTGGCGGTGATGAACAGGGTGGCGAGCGCGGCGGAGGAGGCGATTGCGATCTGCTTCATTGGTAGCTCCTTGAGGTCCTCACGGGTGAACCATTGCGGGAGCGTCATCCGAATAGCAGGCGCCATGGCGCACGGGCCAGGCGAGGTCGGTTTCGCGGGCTCCTATCGGACTGAGCCCCGCGGGCCGATCTGGATCAGATCAGGTACGCGGGTGCTTTGGCTTCGATCGGAGAGCGGATGCGCAAAGGGACAGTGTTCAAACTAGCAACTCGGTCCTTGAAGTGTCCAGATCTTTTTTCGGAGAGACACCAAAAAAACACCGAGGCGCGAAGTGACGATTTTGGGTCGTGCTTGGGTCGTGCGGTGACGCTTTTGCGCCGTTTGCGTCCTGCGGAGAGGGGCGCAGCGACGAGCGGGCTCCGCGGCAGCGCGTCTTCGATCTCCCATCGTCGATCGTGCTCGGCCCTGGGCCGAGCACGATCGGATCAGGCACGCGGGAGTGCCCGACGAGATTTGATGCAGAGTGCGCACGAGACCATTTTTCAAGATACCGAGTCTCCGCTTCGCGTGTCTAGATCCTTTTTCGGGGGCGCGCTGCGTTTCTCGCGTGCTCGCGTGCTTTGGCCTACGCCTTGAGCCAGGGAGGCGGGCGCCGGTCGTCCACCGCCTGCCGCACGGGCCCACACCCGCCGCGCGCCGGGCTCGCGCTTGCTTTGCGCCGGCCTGGGGTCGTGGTCGCCGTCCTCGCTGTCCTCGCCGTCATCGCCGAGAGGGGCACGAGCGGCGCCGGCGCCCGGGGCGGGCGCTGCTGCGCTTCGCCCACGCCGCCCTGGACGAGGGCGCGAAGGAGCCGCGGAGCGAGCGAACCCGCTCACGCCCCTGCCTGCCCGCGCGGGGCGCCGCGCGGGCGGGGCGCGCGAGCCTGCCGGCTGCCGTCCGCGCGCGGGCGCTGCTAGGGTTCGGCCGTGGGACGCCCGCTGCTCGCCTCGCCGGCCCTGCTCCTCGCGTCGCTCGCGTCCCTCGCGTCGCTCGCAGTTTCGCGCACGAGCGCCGCGCAGAGACAGCCGACGCTGAGCGGGGCCTGGACCGCGAGCGCGCTCTCCGAGCAGTGGTCCATCGACGCGTGGGGGGAGGCGTGCGGGCCCAGGCCGCGCCCGCAGGGCGCCCCGGGCGGCGCCGTGCAGATCCAGCAGCACGGCTCGGAGCTCTCGATCTCGGGCGCCGGCCGCTCGTGGAGCACCGCCGAGTGCTGGGAGCAGATGCCCGGGCTCGCGCGCAGCAAGCACTCGGCCTCCGGCGACGCGCGCTCCTGGCAGACGCGCTGCACGACCCCGCCGAACGACCCCCGCCGGGCCGTGGTCACCACGACGACGCAGGCGACCGACGCCAGCATCCGCATGGTGGAGACGGGGCAGTACCAGTTCATCATCCAGGACACGACCTGCAGCGCCTCCGTGACGAGGACGCGGACCTACACGCTCGTCCGGCGCGAGGGCGAGGCGCCCCCCGCGGCGAGCGCGCCGCCCGCCGCGAGCGCGCCGCCCGCCGCGAGCGCGCCGCCCGCCGCCTCCGAGAAGAAGCCCGCCCCCCCGCGCACCTGCGACGCCCCCGGCGAGCCCGCGCGCCTCGAGGTCACGCCGTCGCGCAAGCTCATGCGGCCGGGCGAGCGCTTCCAGTTCCGCGCGCTCGTCATGGACGCCGCCGGGTGCGCGCTCCCGACCAGGCCCGCGTGGTCGATCGCGCCAGGGCCGCTCGCGTCCGCCGCGACGGTCGACGCGACGGGCGCCCTCTCGCTCGGCGCCGACGCGGGCGAGGGGTCGCTCGGCCTCGTGGCGTCCGTCGCCGGCAAGGGCGTGACCGTCGCGATCGAGGTGACGAGCCCCGACCGGTACGACGCGCTCCTCGCCACGAGCGGCCTCAACGAGGCCGGCGAGAGCGATCAGGCTGCCGTCGCGGTGATCGCGGCCGGCACCATCGGCGGGCGCACGACCTCGGGCGAGGACGTCGGGCGCGAGCGCAAGAACCTGTTCGTCGCCATCGTCGGCGGGGTCGCCGCCTGCCTCGGCTTCGCGGGGTTGATCCTGCTCCGCCGCGGCCGCCGGCGCGCCGGCGAGCTCGAAGGCCCCGCCTCGACGGGCGGCGGCCTCGCGGAGCGCGGCGGCGCCGGGGCGGACGATGCGCCGGCGTCCTCCGGGGCCGCGCTCGCGGCGCCGGCCGCGGGCGGCGCGGGGCCGGTCGGGCCGGCGCCGCGCGCTCGTGGAAAGATCTGCCCTACCTGCGGCGACCGCTATCCGGGCGAGGCGATGTTCTGCGGCAAAGACGGCACGCAGCTGGTCTTGCTCAACTGAGCGCGGCGCCCTTCGCGCGCCGCGCGGGGCATGCACACGCGCTGCGTCATCTCGCTGCGCCGCGCCGTGGTGGACACAAAAAAGGCCGGCTCCTTGATCGGTCTCGCGCGGTCCCGCTATCCTCCGTCAACCGACCGGGCCGCGTGATTGTGCGCGTGTGTGGTCGTTGAACCCATGCCCGCAGGCCGGAACGGGAAGGGCGACAGTCGCATGAAGATTACGTGTGAGTCGTGCCAGGCGAAGTACACGATTGCGGACGAGAAGGTCGTCGGCAAGACGGTCAAGATCAAATGCAAGAAATGCAACCACGCGATGGTCGTCCACGGCGCGAGTGAGGCTGCCTCGGCCCCGTCGCAGGACGCCACCGTGGGGCAGCAGGGCGACCTCGCGGAGGACGCCGACGCGAAGCTCGTGGCCGACGTCGGCGGCGCGCCCTCGACGGCGGCGCCCGACGCGTGGACCGTCAACGTCGCCGAGGGCGACGAGCGGACCATGACGACCGCCGAGCTCGTGACCGAGTACGCCCGCGGAGCGCTGAGCAACGACACGTACGTCTGGAAAGACGGGATGAGCGACTGGCTCCCCATCGCCAGCGTCCCCGAGCTCAAGGAGCGATTCTCCTCCCGGGAAGATGCGGCGCCGGCGGCGGATGCGGCGGCCGCTGCGGTCGCGGCGCCTGCTGCGGCGGCGGCGCCCGCGGCGGTGCCGGCGCCTGCGCGGCGGCGGTGCCGACGCCCGCGGCCGTGCCCGCGGCGGCGGCGGTGCCGACGCCTGCGGCCGTGCCCGCGGCGGCTGCTGCGCCGGTCCCCGTGGCGCCGGCGCCGGCCGGGCTCAGGTTCGGCCCCGAGGGGACCGTGGTCATGAAGGACGCGAAGCGCGTGCCGGTGCCGGCCGCGTCTGCGGGGGCTGCCGCGGCCGCGTCTGCGGGGGCTGGCGGCGGCGGCGGCGGCGGCGGCGGCGGCGGCGGCGGCGGCGGCGGCGGCGGCGGCGGCGGCGGCGGCGGCGCTTGCCGCGGCGGCGCGCCGCCCGGGCCGCGCGGCCGCGGTCGACGTCTTCAGCGCCGCCGCCGCCGAGCGGGCCACCGAGCCGGCACCGTCGGCCCCGCCGCCCGGCGGCGATCGTCAGGTGGGCGAGCGCAACGAGAACTCCGTCCTCTTCTCGCTCTCGGCGCTCACCGCGACCGAGAACGCGGCCAAAGAGAAGCAAGAGGAGACCCCGGCCGGCCGGCGTTTGTCGAGCCGCCCCGCGAAGAACAACGGGCGCACCGGCTACGACGACCTGCTGAACCTCGGCGGCGGCGCGATCGCCTCCGCGCCGATGCTCGCGCCGCCGCCCCTGCTCGCGCCGGTGGCGGACTCGCGGCCGCCGCCGTCGCTGTCGGCCTCGGCCAAGTCGTCGGTGCCGCCCCCGCCGCTCCTGCCGCTCTCCCCGATGGCGGCGCCGGAGCCCTCGGCCACGAAGGGCCGCATGGGCCTGATCGCCGCCGCGGTCGCCGCGGTCGTGCTGATCGGCGGGGTCGCCTTCTTCTTCATGCAGTCGCCGAAGGAGGACACGTCCACGACCACGCCGGAGCAGACGAACGCTGCCCCTGCAGAGGCGCCGAGCCCGGCGGCGACGCCGGAGCCCGCGCCGACGCCGACCGAGACGGCGGCGGCCGCCACGCCGCCGCCCGCGGAGACGGCGGCGCCGGCCGCCGAGGAGCCTGCCGCGTCGGCGGCGGCCCCGGATCAGCCGGCGCCGAGCGCGGCGGCCGAGAAGCCGGCGGACAAGGGGAGGCCGTCGTCAGCGCCTGCTGCAGCGGCGGACAAGCCGGCGGCGCCGAAGCCCGCGGCGGAGCCGGCGCCTTCCGGCGGCGGCGGCGAGTTCAACCGCGGCGCCGCGAGCTCGGCGCTCGGCGCGGCGGCTGGGTCCGCCAAGAGCTGCAAGAAGGCCGGGGGGCCGACGGGCACCGGGAAGGTCAAGGTCACCTTCGCGCCGAGCGGCAACGTCACGTCGGCCGAGGTGCAGGGCGCGCCCTTCGCCGGGACGAGCGTCGGCGGCTGCGTGGCGCGGTTGTTCCGCGGCGCGCGCGTGCCTGCCTTCGGCGGCGGGCCGGTCTCGGTCAGCAAGTCGTTCACCATCAACTGAGCCCGTCTCGAGCCGGTCTCCTCGAGCCGGTCTCGCGTTCCCGATCCCTCTCGGTCACGCGGGTCTCGCCGAGCCGCCCGGCCCCCCGGAGAGGGGGTTCGTCGCGCGGGGTGGGCGCGGGCTGAGCTCGCCTGAGACGTCCTGGATCGAACGCTGGACCGAACGCGTGCTCACCGCGCCCACGCTGGACGACGCGCTGGCCGAGCGCTGACGCCGCGCCCGTCGCGCTACGCGCGGCGCCGCCTGCGGAGGAGCCCCGCCAGCGCGAGCCCCGCGAGCCAGCCGGCGCTGCCATCCCCGCCTCGCGGGCTGGTCGCGCAAGGGCCGATCATGCCGCTCCCCGCGGCGTAGAAATCCTCCGGCTCCACCGCGACCTCGGTCGGCGGCGCGCCGGCGGCGGCGCCGTTGCCGTCCGTCGGGTCGTCGCTCACCGGCGCGCCGAGCGCGCCCGCCGCGGCGATCCGCGCCTGGTTCTTGATGACGTTCGGCGCGTCCGCGTCGACCGTGACCTCGAAGCGCACCGTGACGCTCCCGTCGACAGGGATGCCGCCGCCCTTCGCGCCGTCCGCCCCCTCGCCCAGCCGGAAGGTGACGGTCCGCGTCTGCGGATCGTACTCGCCGAGGTCGTCCCCCGGCCTGTCCGTCTGAGGACCGGCGCTCGGCCCCTCGACGATCGAGAGCGAGCCCGGGACGAACGTCACGCCGGGCGGCAGCACGTCGGTCAGCACCGCGCCCACGGCGTCGTCGTTGCCGGTGTTCGTCGCCGTGATGCGGTATTCGATGGCGTCGCCGCGGTACGTCGGCAGCCCGCCGACGTCGGTCGCCACCTTTGTCGACTTGCTGAAGTCGGGGCCGAAGTTGGAGATCGACGTCACCCACCCCGCGAGGAAGTACAGCTCGTCCGTGCTCGTGGCGACGAGCGTCGCCCGATCGTCCCCAGGCGTGAGCTTCGAGCTGACATCCACGATGTCGATGTCGACCCCCGACATGCTCTGGGGCGTGCCCGCGATCCTCGGGAGATCGCCCTCCACCGACACCGGCTCTCCGAGGGCCGATCGGGTGCTGTTGAAGAAGTTGTCCGCAGGGTTGAGCGCGTCGCTCAGCGCCTCGGCCACGTCGGGCTTCCCAGGGTTCTTGGGATTGAAGAACACGCTGTCGCCAGAGCTCGAGTTGTCGCCCTCGAACGCGACGATGCCCAGCTTCGCCACGAAGCCGGCGTCGGGCACCTTGAAGCCCGAGAGCTCGACCTGCTGCCAGCCCACGTCGGAGACCCGGTCGAGCCCGTCGAACAGCGCGAGGTTGCGCATCGGCGATCTCGGCGCCTCGTAGAACACCACCATCCACCACGCCGCGAAGACCACGTCGTCGTCCCGGTCCCTGACGTCGACGACGTCCACGCCGCCCACCCGGTAAGCCCCCGCGCCGCTCTCCTTCACGATCGAGGTGATGTCGGCGACGGACTGGTAGTTGTGCGACTCCTTGGGCTTGCCCTGGTTGATCACCGTCTCGACCGAGTCGATGGAGGTGACCTTGCCGTCGAAGCCGCCCTCGTGGTGGAGCTCCACCTCGGTGTCGGCGCCGCCCGCGTTGCGCGCGGCCCAGTACAGGAACGCGTGCGTCACCGTCGCCCCCTCGGGCAGCGTCAGCACCGCGGTCGTGCGCGCCATCTCCGGGGTGATGTCGAGGTTCGCCTCCGCGCTGCCGTCCGCCGGCGAGTCGGACCGCCAGAAGAGATCGGGCCCCGACTCGGCGGTCGACGCTCCGCAGGCGCCGACCGTGCCCTCCTTGGGCCTCGGCGTCGAAGAGCGGCACTCCTGCCCGATCGAGCTCCCGATGAGGGCGAAATCGCCCTTCTGATCGACCTGTATACGCAGCTTGGGCTCGGCCGTCGCGCTGGCGGTCGTGAGGCCAATCAGCGTGAGCGACGCGAGCCCGGTGATGCCCAACTGCTTTCTCATCGATCCTCTCCGGTTTCGACCTGCGGCTTGTACGCGGCCTTCTTGATGATGATGAACTGGACACGGCGATTCCGCTGCCGCCCCGCCTCCGTCGCGTTGTTGTCGAGGGGCTGGTCACGGCCGTAGCCCTGCGCCGTCAGCCTCGTCGAGTCGATGCCGCGGCGGACCAGCGCCGCCATGACGGAGTTGGCGCGGTTCTGCGACAAGACCCGGTTGTGCTCGTCGGTGCCCCGATCGTCGGTGTGACCCTGGATCTCGATGAGCACGATCTCCGGGTGCTCCTCCAGCACCTGGGCGACCTCGTCGAGCAGCGGATCGCTCACCGGCTTGATGGTGGCCTTGTCCGTGTCGAACTGCACCTGCTGCAGGATCACGACGTTCTTGTCGGTCACCCGCACCGCCTTCGGGCAGCCGTGCTTCTCCGGGTCCGGATCCGCGAAGCCCTTCTCCCTCGGGCAGGCGTCCTTGTCGTCGCGGAACGTGTCGCCGTCCGTGTCGCCCGGGCAGCCGTTCTTCGCCGGGTCCTTCGAGCGGGGCCCCTTGACCTCGGGGCAGGCGTCCTCGCTGTCGGGCACGCCGTCCTCGTCCTGGTCCGGCGGGCAGCCGTTCTTGCGCGGATCGTCGCTCGCGACGCCGGCGACGAACGGGCACGCGTCCTCGCCGTCGACGATGCCGTCGTTGTCGCGGTCCGGCGGCGGCGGGCAGCCGTGCTTGCGCGGGTCGGCGCTCGCGACGCCGGCGACGAACGGGCACGCGTCTTCGCCGTCGGGGATGCCGTCGCCGTCGCGGTCCGGCGGCGGCGGGCAGCCGTGCTTGCGCGGGTCGGCGCTGCGCTCGCCCGCCACCTTCGGGCAGGCGTCCTCCGGATCGGGGATACCGTCCCTGTCCCCGTCCGGCGGCTGCTCCGGCGTGAAGGCGGCCATGGCGACGACACGCAGGTCGGGCGTCCCGATCCCCGAGGTGAGCCCCGGCCCGACGCCGACGCCCGCCTCCAGGAAGGGGAGAAATCGATACCGGGCGTCGAGGAGGAGCTCCGCGTTGATCGAGCGGCTGCTGATGTCCTCGAGCACCATCGCGGTGGTGAGCTCCGGCCCCACCTGGAGCCGGTCGTCGAGGGCGAGGAACCCGACGCCGCCGCCGAGGGTGAGCATCGTCCCCTGCGCGACGCCGCCGAACGACTGGGAGCGCCGGAGCTCGGTGCCCAGCGAGCTCGACCAGACGAGGCGATCCAGCCGGCCGCCGGCGGCGAGGTACGGCATCGCGCGGACGTGGCCGTCGCTCACGAACGAGTCGGCCGCGCCGGTGGGCAGCCAGAGGTACGCGCCGACCGCGAGCTGGAGCGGATCGTGGTAGGTGCCATAGAGCTGCACGCGCGCGCCGAGCCGCAGGTCGCCGAGCTCCGCGCCGCTCGGGGACGCGAACTCGCGGCCGCCGCCGTTCGGGTTCTCGCCCGACTGGAGCGCGGTGAGCGGCGCGTCGAGGTCGAAGCTCACCTTGTTCCAGAGCGGGAGCGACGCGTTGAGCCGGAACGTGAGCTGATCGCTGACGACCGCGCCGATCTCCGCGCCGTCGCGCGCGCGCCGCAGGACGAGCGGATTGCTCGCGTAATCGGCCATCAGCATCACGTGGGGCGTCAGGTGGCCTGGCGCGAACGGCGACGGCACGCTGAACATGCGGTCCCCGGCCGGCGCCGCGACGAAGCGGCTCAGGGCCATGCCGTCGGGCTTGACGGGCGCGTCCTGCGCGCGGGCGGGCGCGGGCACGGCGGCGAGGGCGGCCAGCGCGGCGGCCAGCGAGCAGAAAGACCGAGATCTCATGAGGTGGCACCCTGCGTCGGCGGGTTTCGCATGACGGGTCAAGCCGCTATCGCGGACCAGTATACCGGCCGACAACTGCGGAGTCTTGGGCAACGAGCGACGTGGTCTACATCTTCGTAGGACTTGCGCACACCTCCCCGGACCCTCTGAACGAACGGCGCCCGGACCGGCGCGGCGTCCGGGCGGGCTGCGGTCGGCGCGCGGCGCGCGGCCTCTTCGGGACGGAGGTCCCGGCGGCGGGGGCGGCTCACGTTCGAGCGCCTGCGCTCTGGGCGACGAGCGGCTATGGTTGGCGGGACACCGCGATGGGCATCCTCCTCAAGCGCGCGCTCGACCAGGCGGCGGTCTGGCACCGAGCACAGAAGCGCAAGTATCCGAACGCCGACGTCCCCTACATCAGCCACCTCGCCGGCGTCGCGGTCCTGCTCGCGCGCCACGGCTTCGACGACGAGGTGGTCGCGGCCGGCGCGCTGCACGACGCCATGGAGGACCAGGGCGTCACGTTCGACGAGCTGATCCAGCACTTCGGCGAGCGCGTCGCCACGCTCGTCCGCCACGTGACCGAGCAGGACCGGGCGCTGCCCTGGGAGGACAGGAAGCGCCTCTATCTCGAGGCGTTCCCCAGGAAGCCCTGGGAAGCGCAGGCGATCACGCTGGCCGACAAGATAGACAACTTCCAGTCCATCATCGTCTGCTCGCGCGAGCACGGCGACCCGTGGTCGATGTTCAAGCGCGGCAGGGAGGCGCAGATCGCCAGGTTCGAAGAGCTGCGCGCGATGTGCCGGGCGCTGCCGCCGCACCCGCTCCTCGACGAGTACGGCGCCGTGCTCGACGAGCTCGTGTCGACGGGCTGAGCCCCCCCGGACCGCGAGCCGCCCGCGGGCCGCCGCGCCCGGCCCGCCCCGGCGATCCGGGCGAACACCTGCGCTCCGAGCGGCGCGATCACGGCGCGGCGCGCTCGTCCTGCGCGCCGCCCTGGGCCGCGCGGCCCGCGGGCACCTCCGCTGCCTCCGGCGGAGCGGGCGGGATCGACCGGGCGAAGCGGAACACCTCGCGCGGGTCCCACCGCGCCTTGATGGCCGCGAGCCGCGCGGCGTTCGGGCCGTAGTAGGCCGCGAGCCAGCCCTCGACCTCCGCGTCGACGTAGTTGATGTAGGCGCCGCGCACGTAGGGCAGCATCGCGCGGCGGAGGCCCTCGACCCAGGCGACGCACTCCGCTTCTTCCGCGGCCGCGGTCCAGTAAGCCTGGTATTGGAGGCTCCACAGCGCGCGCCTGTGCGGGAACGCCGTCGCGTCGGGCGCGACCCGGCCGACGGCGCCGCCATAACTGTCGAGCTGGACAAGGCACCTCGGGGTCGGCGCGCTCGAGAGCCCGGCGGCGAGGGTCGCGATGGCCTCGGCCCCGAAGCGCTCGTACGCATAGGCCGACGTGTTCTTGTAGCTCGCCTGCTCCTGGCGCGGGTGCACCGTCCATCGCTCGGGATCGCCGCCGAGCCCCCCGAACCGGCCCACGGCGTTGAGGTAAGGCATGGTCTCGATCGACGCGCTGGAAGGCTCGGCCCCGCGCGTGGAGGAGAAGAGCGGCTGGATCAGCCGACGCAGCTCCTCGCCCCGCCCGAGGAGCTGGCCCACGCACGAGACCTCGCCCGAGGCCGCCGCCGGGAGCTTGAGGATGCACGTCAGTCGCTCGTCGGCGTGCGGCGCGAACGCCTGCCACGCCTCGAACACCCGCTCGAGGTCGGCCCACGGCCAGGAGATCCTGAAGATCGAGACGTCGGAGATCGGGTGTGTCTTGAACGTGAAGGAGGTGACGATCCCGAAGTTGCCGCCCCCGCCGCCCTGGCAGGCCCAGAGGAGCTCGGGGTTGTCCTCCGCGTCGGCCCGGACGACCTCGCCGCCCGCGGTGACCATCTCGACGGCGAGGAGGTTGTCGCAGGTGAGGCCGAGCGCGCGGGAGAGGAGGCCGAACCCGCCGCCCAGCGTGAGCCCCGCGACGCCGACCGTCGGGCACGAGCCCGCAGGGAGGGTGACCCCGACCTGCCAGAGCGCGTCGTAGACGGTGATGAGATCCGCGCCTGCGCCGATGACGGCGATCCCGCGCTCGCGGTCGACGCGGACGCTCCGGAGGTCGCTCACGTCGATGACGAGCCCGTCGTCGACCACGGAGAACCCCTCATAGCTATGCCGCCCGCTCCTCGCCCGGATCTCCGCGCCTCGCGCGGTCGCCCACTTAATGGCATTCACGACGTCCTGCGCGTCCTGACAAAACACGATGGCGCGAGGAGATCGCGAGAAGCGCGCGTTTTGTACCTCGCGCGCGTCGTCGTAGCCGGGATCCCCGGGGAGGACGACACGACCGGTGAGCCGCGGCGCCGAGCTCATGACCGGCGCTTCGCCCGCGCGCAGGCGCAGGCCGAATTGCGCGGCGCGGCAGCCGCGCGCGCTGCCCGCCGGACGACGCGAGATCCGGCCTGCATGCACGGAACCTGCGCCCCTCGCGGGTCGCGTCAAGCGCGGCCGGCTCCCCGCCCGCCCCGTGCCGGCCCCCGCCCCGTGCCAGCCCCCGCCCCGTGCCAGATCGAGCGCGCGCGCGCACCCCGCGCTCCCTCCCTGTGAGCACGCGCTCCCTCCCCGTGAGCACGACAAGCACCCTCGCGCCCGTCCCGGACGAGGAATAACCGCCCTGCTCTCCGGGGCGCGCGGCGCCACGCCGCCGGCTGCGCGCGCGCTGACAGCCGCTCTCCGGCACATACGATGCACCGCCGTGCGGGGAGCTCCTCCAAGGAGGGACCGATGAAGCTGCTGTCTCCCCGACTCCATGGGTACGTCGACTACGCGATCGTCGTCCTGCTCGCGCTCGCGCCGCTCGCGCTCCGCTTCGGGCCGGTGCCGACGGCGGTCTCTTACGTCACCGCCCTGACGCACCTCGTCGTGACGCTGCTGTCCGATCAGCCGCTCGGCGCCGCCAGGAAGATCCCGTTTCCGGTGCACGGCGCGCTGGAGTCCTCCCTCGGCGTCGGTCTCATCGCCTCGCCCTGGCTGTTCGGGTTCTCCGCCGAGGGCCCGGCGCGGATCTTCTCCGTGGTCGCCGGGCTCGCGCTCGTGCTCGTCGTCCTCACGACGAGGTACGCGGCCGGCGTCCTCTCCCGGCCGGAGCCCTACGATCGCTACGATCGCTGAGCCGCGCGGGCGCCGCTCAGCCGGCGGCGGCGAGCGCCGCCTGCGCCTCGCGCATCACCTCGGGCCAGGCCGGATCCGGGCGCGACGCCTCCAGGGCGATCGCCAGCGGATCCTCGCCGGCCTCGATGGCGAGGCGCGCCGCGGCCGACCCGGTGAGCAGATCGAAGGCCGGGATCGTGTCGACGTACTCGTAACGCTCGGTGCGGAACCGGAACTGCTCGGGCTGCTGCCGGTGGGCGAACGCGGTGAGCGCGAGGTAGGTCGCGACCGGACGGAAGGTGCGCGGGTCGGTGACGTGGATCTGAACGCCGCCGCAGGTCTTGCCGGCGTGCTTCTGGAAGGTCGGCCGGAAGGTGAGCGGCCGCGCGATGAACCCGAGCAGCCCCGTGGACGCGAGGCGCGCGGCGAGATCGCGGCCGTCGAGCCAGGGCGCGCCGACGATCTCGAAGGGGCGCGTCGTGCCGCGGCCCTCCGACAGGTTCGTCCCCTCGATCAGGCAGCCGCCCGGGTAGACGAGCGCGGTGTCCGCCGTCGGCATGTTGGGCGAGGGCAGGACGAACGGGCGATCCCACTCGGCGGCGAGGGCCTCGCGGCGGTGCTCCTCGACCGCGACGACCTGCAGCCCGCAGGCGACGTCGCCGAGCGGGATGCCCTCGCGCCGCGCGAAGAGCGCGACCAGCTCGCCCACCGTGAGCGCGTGGCGGATCGGCACGGGCTCGAGGCCCACGAACGAGAGGAACCCCGGCGCCTGCGTCGCGCCCTCGACGCTCTCCGGCGCGCAGCCGATGGGGTTCGGCCGGTCGAGCAGCACGACGTGCACGCCCGCCGCGTGGGCCGCCCGCAGCGCGAGCAGCGCCGTCCAGACGAACGTGTAGTAGCGCGCGCCGACGTCGGCGAGATCGATGAGGAGCAGGTCGATCTCCGCGAGATCCTCGGCGGAAGGCGAGAGATCCTCGAACCTGTCGCCGTACAGGCTGACGATGCGCGCGCCGGAGCGCGCGTCGACGGCGCTCGTCACGGCCGCCATGTCCTGCGCCTCGCCCCCGTAGCCGTGCTCCGGGCCGAAGTAGAGGCGCGGGCGCACGCCGAGGCGCTCGAGGACGAACGCGATGTGGGTGAGCTCGTGGTCGACGCTCGCCGGGTGCGCGAGGACCCCCAGGCGAGCCGACCGGATGCGCTGGAGCTGCGAGAGATCCGGGAGACGGTCGAGTCCGACGTGCACGGTACCCTGACTACCAAGGCGAGCGCGGGCAGTCCATTTGTCCGCGTCGGATTTTCCGGGGGCGCTGCGCCGGCGCGGGTCAGCGCTTGAGGGCGGCGTAGAACGCCGCGCCCCGGCGCTGCACCCGGACGAGGAGCTCGCCGTCGCGCGCGGCCTCGTCGACCTCGGCGGCGGTGGGCGCGCGGCGGCCGTCGGCCTCCAGGATCACGTCGCCCGGGCGCAGGCCCGCGCGCTCGGCGGGCGAGTCGTCCGCCACGAAGGCCACGCGCGCCAGCGAGCGGCCATCGCCGCGCTCGCCGCGCTCGCCGCGCTCGCCGCGCTCGCCGCGTTCACCGCGCGTGCCGCGTTCGCCGCGCGTGCCGCGTTCGCCGCGCTCGGCCGGCGCGTCGCGCAGGGTGAGGCCGAGGCCCGTGTGCGGGGCGGGCGCGCGCTGGACCGGCAGCGCCGGCGGCGGCGGCTCGTTCCGCGCGGCGAGCGTCACCCGGGTCTGGTACCGCTGGCCGCCGCGCGCGACCTCGAGCGCGAGCGTCTCGCCGACGTTGTGGTTGAAGAGCTCGCGGATGACGTCCTGCGCGTCGCGCGTCGGCCTGGCCGCGACCGACGTGATCACGTCGCCCGGCTGGAGGTTCGACCTGGCCGCGGGGCCGCTCGGGCTGACGGCGTTGACGAGCGCGCCGGCGCGGGGCGCGTTCGGCATCACCGCCGCGAGCTGGGGCGTGAGATCCTGCAGCCCGACGCCGATCCAGGCGCGCTCGACGCGGCCGTGCCGGAGCAGCTGCTCGGCCACGCGCCGGGCCATGTTCGCCGGCACCGCGAGCCCGATGCCCTGCCCGCGGCTGACGATCATCGTGTTGATGCCGAGCACGCGGCCGTCGAGGTCGACGAGCGGGCCGCCCGAGTTGCCGGGGTTGATGCTCGCGTCGGTCTGGAGGTAGTCCTCGACGTCGTTCACGCCGACGCCGCCGCGCCCCTTGGCGCTGAGCACGCCGGTGGTGACCGTGTGGCCGAGGCCGAAGGGCGAGCCGATCGCGACCACCCAGGCGCCGACGCGGGCGGCGTCGCTGTCGGCGAACGTCGCGGTGGGCAGGTCCTTCGCGTCGATGCGGAGCACGGCGAGATCGGTCGCGGGGTCGCGGCCCGCCACGCGGCCGGCGAACATGCGGCCGTCGCGGAGCCGGACGGTGATCGCGCGGGCGCCGTCGATGACGTGGTTGTTCGTGAGGATGCCGCCGTCGGGGGAGAAGATGACGCCCGAGCCGAGCCCGCGGCGCTGGCCGCCGTCGCGGAACCAGCGCAGCGGCGAGGAGACGTCCTCGCCGACGGCGACCTCGATCTGGACGACCGCGGGGCCGACCTTGTCGGCGACGTCGGCGAACGCCTCGCCGAGGCGGCGCAGATCGGCGGTGCCGGCGGCCGCGGCGGCGCGGGACGGCGCGGGCGCCGCGGGCGAGGGCGCCGCGTTCGGCAGCGCGGAGGGCGCCCGGAGGGTGGGCGCCGGCGCTGCGGACGGCTGGGCGCCCGCGAGCGACGGGAGCGAGAGGGCAGGGACGAGCAGGGCGAGGGATGCAGTCAGCCGACGCGAGTTCATGCTTCCTCCAGCGCGTGGGAGAGGTCCTGTCCGCGGCCCGCGGAGCGAGGTGCCCGGCAGCGAGGCAAGAGGTAAGACGGGAAGCGCTCGCGAACGCAACCTCCTGGCGCGCGAAAGCGCGCGGGTCGCGGATCCGGCCGAAGGGGCGCGCCCGCTAGGCCCCGGCGCCCGCTTCGGGCCCCGCGCCCGCGTCGTCCGCTGCCGGCGCGGCGTCGTCCGCCGGCGCGGCGTCGTCCGCCGGCGCGGCGTCGTCCGCCGCCGGGGCGCCCTCCGGCGCGGCGTCGTCCGCCGAGGATCCGTTCGACGGCCCGCTGGGCCAGGGATCCTGGCCGTCGTCGCGCAGGTGGATGTGCTCCAGGTAGAGCCCGTCCGGCGGCGCCGTGATCCCCGCGTCGCGCCGGTCGCGCGACGCGAGCGCGCGGGCGATCGCGCCGGGGGCGAGGTGGCCGCGCGCCACATCCATCAAGGTGCCGACCAGGATGCGCACCATGTTGTGCAGGAACGCGTTCCCCTCGACGTCGATCCGGACGAGGCGCGGATCCGCAGGGTCGAGCGACAGCTCGATGCCGTACAGCGTGCGCACCGTGGTCGTCCGCTCGTCCGCGCTCGTCCGGAACGCCGCGAAGTCGTGGGTGCCCTTCGCGGCGAGCGCCTCGGCGCGCGCCCGCTCGATCGCGTCGTCCGTGAGGCCCTCGACCCGCCACGCGCGCCGGCTGAGGAACGGATCGCGGACCAGATCCCGGAGGATCAGGTAGCGGTAGCGCTTGCGGAGGCTCTCGAAGCGGGGCGAGTACCCGACGCGCACGACGGCGGCGCGACGGATCACGATCTCATCGGGCAGGTGGCGCGCGGTCGCGAGGACCCAGCCGCGCGGCGGCAGCGGCGCCGCCGTGTCGAAGGCGACGCGCTGGTCGCGCGCGTGGACGCCCGCGTCGGTGCGGCTCGCGCCGCGGATCTCGCGGATGGCCGGATCGATGGCGCGCAGCGCGCCGAGCAGCTCGCCCGCGACCGTGCGCTGGTCGCGCTGACGGGCGTAGCCCGCGAACGGGCGCCCGTCGTAGGCGACCGAGAGCAGGATCCCCCGCGTGGAAGCGGCGCTCCTCGCCACGGCCGATGGCTGCGCGCGGCCTAGCCGCCGCTCCCCCCGCCGCCGCCCGACCCGCCGGCGCCCGCGCCGCCCGAGCCGCCAGCGCCCCCGCCGCCGCTCCCCCCGTCGCCGCCCGAGCCGCCGTCGCCGCCCGAGCCGCCGCTCCCGCCGGAGCCGCTCGCCGACGTCGTGGTGGCCGAGGCGGTCAGGGACGCATATCCCCTGGCGCACGCCTCGTTGACCATGCCCGCCTCGTTCTTGCAGCACTCCTCGGGGGCCGCCCGCTTGCCGTCCGCCGTGATGCAGTACGGGAGCTGATGGCACCCGTCGGGGTCCGCCACGATCCCGTGCTCGGGGTCGAGGTTGTCGTTGCAGCTCGGGGTGGTCCCCTCCTCGACGCGGCACGCGGCGCTCTGCAGCGCGAGCGCGAGGAGGAGCAGGCTGGCCATCCGGAGGGGGAGCATTCGCATCGGCTGCTTCCTATTGCTTGATGGTGAAGTTGATCGGAACGTTCACCACGACGCATCCGCTCTGCGGCGGAGGCAGTGATTTGCCGCGGAAACGCCCCAGGACGCAAGACGAGATCTCGCCCGACCCCACCGTGTCGTTGAGGATCGAGGCGCTGCACACCGCGCCCGTCGAGGCGACCTGCACGCTCACCGTCAGCTTGCCGGAGACCTCCGAGGTGCGCAGCGCGCGGTTATAACAACCCTGCGCCGAGCGAGCGAGCCCGAGGACGGCGGAGTCGAGCGCGGGCGAGCTGGCGCCGTCGCCGCACTTGGCGGAGCACGGCGACTTGCCGGTCGCCGCCGGGGCCTGCCCCGAAGCGACCTTGCCAGCGTCCACCCCGGCGTCCTCGACCTCGTCGACGGGCGGCGGCGGCGGGGGCGCGAAGAGCGGCGGCGGCTCCGCCGGCTTCGTCTCGGTGCGGGCAGCGGCGGTAGGGGCCGCGGGCGGCGCCTCCGGCTCCGGGCGCAGCTTCCAGTAGAGCAGGCCCGCCGTGAGCACGGCGAGGACGACCATTCCTGCAATGTAAATCCCAGAGTTGCCAGATTTTCCAGGAATCTGCTGGGACGACGGAGGCATCGATGCGGACACGTTGAGAAGTCCTCCCGGAGAGGCGCGCGGGGCCGGCCGCGTCGGCGGGCCCTGTGCGCCGGAGCCGAGACGCGGGCGCGCCCGGCGGGGGCGAGTCTACAAGGGTGCCAGGGAAGCGCGCCAGGAAACTGGATGCGCCCCGGATGAACATGTTGGCTCCACGCGGACGGCCGTTCAGCGCGCGTAGGTTCAGCGCGCGTAGAACGACACCGCGGTGTCACCGTAGGTGCGGACCGCGGCGCAGGTGAGCCCGGCGATCTCCGGGGAAGGATCGCGGCGCGCGTGCTCGAGGACGAGGCGCCCGGCCGGGGCGAGCAGCCCGAGCGGCCCGGCGAGGCGCGCGGCCGCGGCGGCGGCCTTGGTCAGGGCGGCGTACGGCGGATCGAGCAGCGCGAGATCGAAGGGGCCCTCGTCGGCGAGCAGGTCGAGCGCGCGCTCGACCGGGAGGGGGACGACGCGCGCCGCGTCCGCGAGGCCGAGCGCGGCGAGGTTCTCGCGGAGCGTGGCGAGCGCGGGCCGGCCGCTCTCGACGAAGACCGCGCGCCGCGCGCCGCGCGAGAGCGCCTCGATGCCGAGCGCGCCGGTGCCGGCGTAGAGGTCGCAGACGAGCGCGCCGGTGACGTCGCCGAGCGAGGAGAAGAGCGCCTCGCGCACGCGGTCCGCGGTCGGCCGCGTGCCCTCGCCGCGCGGCGCGGCGAGCCTCCGCCCGCCGAGCCGGCCGGCGATCACCCGCATGATCGTCGCCCCTCCCCGGGCTCCCGGCGGGCGGAACGGGCGGCGCGGCTCACCAGCGGTAGGTCACGTCGAGGCCGCCCGCGCCGAGGCCGACGCTGGGCTGCACGGTCCAGCCGGTGCGCTCCCCGCTCCGGCTGTCGCTCGTCACGAGCAGGTAGGCGCCGAGGCCCGCGGAGACCACGGCCAGCGGGTAGAAGACGTACTGGAGCCCCATGAACGTGTCCGTCTTCTCGCAGAGCCGGATGCCCGCGTCGGCCGTCCTCGTGTCGGCGGTGATGTCGCCCCGGACGGCCTCGCGCTGCTCGGGCGCGCACACGTCGCCGACCTCGGTGGTGAACAGCCCCCGGTAGGCCTTGTACTGCGGGTCGCTCTGGATGCTCGCGACCTGGACGGAGCTGATGACGGCGACGGTCCCGAACGCCGCCCCCGCGCCGAGGCCGATGAACCCGCCGATCCGCTTCCAGTTGGACTGCGACGGCTCGGCGGGCATCTGGCTGAGCGCGAGGTCGGTCGTGGCCACGGGCACGACCACCACCGACGCCTCGGAGTCGAGGAACCCGGCCGATTTCACGCGCACCCGGTGCGGCCCGGCCGTGACCGGGAATATTCCCTCGCCGTTCTGCACGTTGCCGGCCGGCTTTCCGTCGATGAGCACGCTCGCCTGCGCGGCGCCCGTCCTCACGCGGAGCGACCCCATCGGCGGTCCGCCGGTCAGCGACGCGATCGCGTCCGCCGCGATCTTCCGGAGCGGCTCGTCGTTGGCCTCGGTGAGGTTCGCGCTGTACTTCACCGGGACGCTCGAGGTCGGCTTGCCGCGGGTCCAGAGGTTCAGCGAGCCCTCCACGTTGGTGTCGCTCTTGCGGAGCACGCCCCAGAGATAGCGGTCGCTCCTGATGTGGTCGGCGATGCGCGTCTGGCAGCCCTCGTCGGGCACATCGGGGCACTGCAGCGAGAGCGTCAGGACCTCGAGCGAGAAATCCCCCTCGCCGACCGACCACCCCCGGGCTTCCTTGATCGCGGAGCGGAGCGCCTGGGTCAGCGCGCCCGCCTGGTCGTACGCGTCGTCGGTCCGGATGGTGACGACCGTGATCGGCAGGGCGGCGGGCGACGGCTCCGCCGCCCGCGCGACCTCGCTGCAGGCGAGGCAGGCGGAGAGGGCCAGCATGGCAGCGAGACCGGTTCTCTGTGCGCGCGTCATCATGCGGTGCTGGGCTCCACGGGGCCCAACTTACCCGGCCGGCGGCCAGGAACGCAATCTGGTGGGCCGGCGAGCCGGAGGCCCGCGCCGCGGCGAGCGTTTTTCGTTTCACCCACGATCGCGCCGTGTCAGAGCATCCGCCGCGCCGGCCCCCGCTGCAGCGCGTCGCCGAGCGTTCCTCCGCGTGGTCTATGAAGGTCCCCCGAACCATCTTCCGCGAGTACGACATCCGCGGCGACGCCGAGCGCGACCTCTCGAGCGAGCTCGCCCGTGAGCTCGGCGCCGCCTTCGCCCTGCTGCTCCGCCGCGAGCTCGCCGCCGGGGCGCCGTCCGGCGGCGCCCGCCCGCGCGTCGCGGTCTGCCGGGACGGCCGCCTCTCGAGCGGCCGGCTGTTCTCCGCGCTGACGGAGGGCCTGCTCGCGGGCGGCGCCGACGTGACCTCGGCCGGCGTCGGGCCGACGCCGCTGCTCTACTTCGCCGCGCACCACCTCGATGCCGACGGCGCGATCATGATCACCGCGAGCCACAACCCGGCGCCGGACAACGGCTTCAAGCTCATGCGCGGCAAGGCGTCGTTCTTCGGCAAGCAGATCCAGGCGCTCGCCGATCTCATCGAGGAGGGCGCCGCGCGCGCGCCGGCGGCGGCGGCGGCGGCGGCGGCGAGAGGCGCGCTCACCGAGGTCGACCTCGCGGCCGACTACATCGAGGCGGTGCGCGCCGCGGCCCGCCTGTCGCGCACCGACGTGCGCTTCGTGGTCGACGCCGGCAACGGCGCGGCCGGCCCGCTCGGCGTCCGCACGCTCAATGCGCTCGGCTTCTCGCCGGACGCGCTCTTCTGCGACATCGACGGCCGGTTCCCGAACCACCACCCGGACCCGACCGTGCCCGAGAACCTCGAGGCGCTCCGCGCCCGCGTGCTCTCGACCGGCGCCGCGCTCGGCATCGCGTGGGACGGCGACGGCGACCGCATCGGCGTCGTCGACGAGCGCGGCGAGGTGATCTGGGGGGACAAGCTGCTGCTCCTGTTCGCGCGGTCGCTCCTCGCGGAGCGCCCCGGCTCGGCCGTGCTCGGGGAGGTGAAGTGCTCCGAGACGCTCTACGCGGACGTTGCCGCGCGCGGAGGGCGCCCCATCCTCTGGAAGACGGGCCATTCGCTCATCAAGACCAAGATGAAAGAGGAGGGCGCCCTGCTCGCGGGCGAGATGAGCGGGCACATGTTCTTCGCCGACCGGTGGTTCGGGTTCGACGACGCGGTGTACGCGTCGGTCCGCCTGCTCGAGATCGTGGCCACGGCGCAGCGGCCGCTCGGCGAGCTGCTCGCGGACGTGCCGGAGACCTTCGCCACCCCCGAGATCCGGGTCGACTGCCCTGACGCCGTGAAGTTCGAGGTCGTGCGCCGCGTGACCGAGCATTTCCGCCGCGTCCGTCCGGTCGTGGACATCGACGGCGCGCGCATCGACTTCGGCGGCGGGGCCTGGGGCCTCTGCCGCGCTTCGAACACCGGTCCGATCCTCGTGCTGCGCTTCGAGGCCCGGTCGGTCGCGGCGCGCGACGCGGTCCGCGCCGAGGTCGAGGCCGTCGTCTCCGCCGCCGTCCGCGACGCCGTCGCCGCCCCGCTGCCGTGACAAAGCCCGACGTCGAGCCGCAGAACGAGCCCTGGACGATCCGCCGCGTGATCGCGTGGGCCTCGGGCGATCTGAGGAAGCGCGGCGCGTCCTCGGCGCGCCTCGACGCCGAGCTCCTGCTCGGCAAGGTGCTGGGCATCGATCGCGTCGGGCTGCTCATCGACGCCGAGCGGCCGCTCGACAGGGCCGAGCTCGCCGCCTACCGGGAGCTGCACCAGCGCCGCCGCGCCGGCGAGCCGGTCGCCTACCTGCTCGGTGTGCGGGAGTTCTACGGCCGCCCGTTCCGGGTCGATCCGCGCGTGCTCATCCCGCGCCCCGACACCGAGATCCTCGTCGAGGTCGGCCTCGCCCGGACGAGGCAGCTCGCGCTCTCCGCGCGCGTGCTCGATCTGTGCACCGGCTCCGGCTGCGTCGCGGTGAGCCTCGCCTGCGAGCGGCCCACCAGCCGCGTCCTCGGCATCGACATCTCGGACGGCGCGCTCGCCGTCGCCCGCGAGAACGCGCTCCGCCTCGGCGCCGTCAACGCGGGGTTTTTGCGCTCGGATCTCTTCGCCGGCGTGCCGTCCGGCCTCCGCTTCGACCTGATCACCGCGAACCCGCCGTACATCCCGGACCAGGACGTGGGCGCGCTGCAGATCGACATCCGCGGCTACGAGCCGCACCTCGCGCTCGCGGGGGGCGCGGACGGGCTCGCCTTCACGCGCCGCATCGTCGCGGGCGCGCCGGCGCGGCTCGCCGGCGGCGGGGTGCTGGCGGTGGAGGTCGAGGCGGGCAAGGCGGGCGAGGTCGCCGAGCTCTTCGCGGCGGCGGGGTTCGTCGACGTCGCGCGGCACCTCGACTACGGCGGCCACGAGCGCGTCGTCTCCGGCGTCCTGCCCTGATCGCCCGCCGCGCTGTGCGCCGCGCCGCGCGCTGGCCGGCGGCCGCGCAGCGCGCGCGCGCCTGCGCGAGGATGGGGCTGGCGTGCCGTATGCACCGCGTGGCGCGGTCGGAGGCGGGGGCGCCGCGGCGGCCGGTGTGCTGGCGGCTGCCTGCTCCGCTCCCGAGCGCGTTCATCCTGTGAGGCGGAGAGGTGTCCCATGAGGCAGGTGGATCCCAGGCCCGAGAGCTCGACGGCCGATCTCGTGAAGGAGGCGATCGCCGAGGCCAGGGAGCTGATAGAGGTCGAGGTCGCGCTGGCGCGCGACGAGATCAACCAGGAGATCTCGCGGGCGAAGACGTCGGGCGTCGCGCTCGGCGCGGCGGCGGCCGCGGCGCTGCTCGGGGTGGCGCTGGTGCTCGTCGCGATCGCGCTGGCGATCTCGCCGAAGCCGCTCCCGGCGCTGCTGATGGGGCTCGCGCTCGTCGCGCTCTCGGTCGTGGTGGGCATCGTCGGCTACGGGCGCGCGCCGAGGAGGCCGCTCGAGCGGACGCGCGGCCGCCTCGGGTCGGACGTGCGGCTGGTGCGGGAGCGCGTCGTATGAAGGGGCTGAACGGTCAGCGGGAGGAGTTCGAGCGGAAGGCGGACGAGCTGCGCGACCGGCTGATGCACACGATCGAGGCGATCGATCGGCGTCGCCACGCGCTCCTCGACGTGAAGACGCAGGTGCGCCGGCACGGGCCCGGGTTGGCGGCCGGAGGGCTGCTGCTCGCGATCCTGGGCGGCGCGGCGGTGATCGCGCTGGTCCGGGGGGCGCGGGCGCGCGACGAGCGGCGGCGGGGCGAGCGCGTCCGCGCGCTCGTGCGCTCGTGGCAGCACCCGGACTGGGTGGCGGCGCGCGGGAAGCCGAGCGTGCCGCGCGAGATCGGGCGGAAGATCCTGGTGGGGGCGCTGTCCTTCGCGGCGATGCAGCTCATCCGGCGCGGGATCCGGCTCACGCTGGCGCCGCCGGGGCGGGAGGCGCTGGCGCGGCGGCGGGCGCCGGAGCTGCAGGCGTAGACCGCGAGATCAGGGCCCGAGCGGGTCAGGGCCCGGTGTAGAGGGCAGTGCGCCAGCCCAGGTAGAGCCCTGGCTGGCGGACGGACGTGCTCCAGGTGTAATCGGCGTAGAGCCACGGGCCCATCGACACCTTCCAGAGCCGGATCCCCTCGTAGAACACGCCGCCGCCGATGCGGGCGGGGAGCGCGCCGTCGATGACGTCGGCGTCGCTGCCGTCCGGCGTCGTGTAGGCCACGCCGGTGCCGGCATCGACGATGACACCCACCTCTGTCCAGCGCTCCCCGAGCGAGAAGAGCGGGAATACCTCGGTGTGGAACATGACCCCGCCTGCCAGGGCGCCATGATCCGCGGCGCTCAGGCCGTGCCCACCGAACGCGAGGCCGAACGTGAGCCAGTCCGCGAGCACCCCGCCGAGCCAGACATAACCGCCGCCGCCGATGCCGACGCCGGTCTCGGTGTAGTAGCGTTCGTATCCTATCTTCTGAACATCGTTGGGGAATCCGGCGGCGCTGCCGAGCGCGAGGCCTCCCGCGATCCCGGCGGTGAACCCGCTGCGCCGCACCGCCTTCCCGGGCGCGAACAGCGGGTCCACGATGGGCGCATCGTCGGCAGGCCGCGGGGCCGTGCCGGGTTGTCGATCCGCGCCGCCGGGGTCGGGGACCGCAGTCCCCGTCGGCGGCGCGGCCGTGGCGGCGGTGCCGGCGTCCCTCGCGGGCGGCGGGCTCTCCGCGCCCCCGGGCGCCGCCTCCTGCGCCGATGCGGTGGAATGGAGCAGGCCGAGGCCGAGGAGCACCGGCAGCGCGGCCGCACGCCGCAGGGGGAGGGACGTCGCCATGGGCTCCCTTTCCTATACGATGACGGGGGCCTCCGGCATCGCAATCCGATGGACTTTCCCGATCGGCGCGCCGCCCGAGGCCAGCGCGGGGCGCGCCAGGGCGGCGCTCTCTCGTCGTGGACGCGCGGCGCCCGCCCGCGCGTCCACGACGAGAGAGCGCCGCTGCCGCAGCATCCAGCCCTGCGACGGACCGCATGTCGGGACAGAACGAGAAGCATGCTTGAAGCGCGTCCATCGGAGATCCGGTTCGCCGGATGACCCGCCGGCGGCGCGAGGCGGCGCTCGCCGGGGGCCGCCGCGCGAGGAGCGCTCGATCCTCGATCGCGCGCGGCGAACTCGCCTGCCCCCGTCGCCTGGGGCACGGTATGCTCGCCGTCCCATGAAGGCCTCTCCCTGCCTGCTCCTCACGGCGCTCCTCGCTGGCGCCTGCGGAGGTGCCAAGGCACATCGAACGGGTCCCACCATGATCGCAAGCTCCTCTCCGCCCCCCGCAGCGGCCAGCGCCGCGCCGACGCCCGCCGATCCTCACCGCCCCGCGTACCCGCTCACCCGCGCCGTTCCGGTGAAAGACGCCGTCCAGGGAGTCGAGATCACCGACCCGTACCGCTGGCTCGAGGACGGCGGCGCGCCGGACGTGAAGGAGTGGATGCAGGCTCAGGACGCGTTCACCCGCGCCGAGCTCGCGCGGCTCCCCGAGCGGGACGCGATCGCGTCGAGGCTCAAGCAGCTCTTCTACATCGATGCGGTGTCCGCGCCGCGCCACCGCAAGGGGCGATATTTCCTGAGCCGGAGGCACGCGACGAAAGAGAAGTCGATCGTCTACTGGAAGGAAGGAAAGGGCGGCGAGGAGCGCCCGCTGCTCGACCCGAACAGCTGGTCTGACGACGGCAGCGTCTCGCTGGGCGGGTGGGAAGTGTCGTGGGACGGCAAGAACGTCGCCTACAAGATCCAGAAGAACAACTCGGATGAAGCGACCCTCCATGTGATGGACGTCGCGTCCGGCAAGCGCTCCGAGGTGGACGTCATCGAAGGGGGCAAATACGCGTACGCGTCGTGGACGCCCTCCGGGGACGGCTTCTACTACGTCTGGCTCCCGACCGACCCGTCGATCCCGGTCGCCGATCGGCCCGGCTACGCGGAGGTGCGCTTCCACCGGCTCGGCCAGGATCCGAAGCAGGATCGCGTGGTGCGCGGCAGGACGGGCGATCCGAAGACCTTCCTCGGCGCGCTCCTGTCCAAGGACGGCCGCTTCCTGGTGCTCACCGTCGCCCACGGGTGGACCTCGACCGACGTCTACTTTCGCGATCTCCGCAGGCCGGGCGGTCAGGCCGTGGACAAGCCGCTCGCCGTGGGGCGCGACGCGCACTACAGCGTCGAGGTCTACAAGGATCGGCTCTACGTCCACACCGACGAGGGCGCGCCGCATTACCGCCTCTTCGAGGTCGACCCGGACAGGCCCGAGCGCGCCGCGTGGAAGGAGATCGTCCCGGAGCGCCCCGACGCCATCCTGGACAGCGTCTCCATCCTGGGTGGACACCTCGCGCTGAGCTACCTCAAGGACGCCTCGAGCCGGGTCGAGGTGCGCACGCTCGACGGCAAGCTGGTCCGCGAGGTCCCGCTGCCCGGCATCGGCACCGTGGGCGGCCCGTCGGGGCTGCCCGACGAGGACGAGGCGTATTTCTCGTTCGAGTCCTTCACCTCACCCCAGGCGATCCACGCGACCTCGATCAAGACGGGCCGGACCGAGCTCTACACGCGCATCGAGGTGCCGGTCGACCCGTCGCCGTTCACCGTCGAGCAGACCTTCTTCCCGTCCAAGGACGGCACGAAGATCTCGATGTTCATCGTCCGCCGCAAGGACATGAAGAAGGACGGGAGCTCCCGCGCGCTGCTCTACGGCTATGGCGGGTTCCAGATGTCGCAGACCCCGGCGTTCACCGCCTCGATCTACCCGTGGCTCGAGCGGGGCGGGGTGTACGCGCTGGCCAACCTGCGCGGCGGCGGCGAGTACGGCGAGGCGTGGCACCGGGACGGGATGCTGCTCAAGAAGCAGAACGTCTTCGACGACTTCATCGCCGCGGCAGAGCACCTGGTCCGCGAGGGATACACGCGCCCCGAGCGGCTCGCCATCCAGGGCGGCTCGAACGGCGGCCTGCTCGTCGGCGCCGCGCTCACCCAGCGGCCGGAGCTGTTCGGGGCCGTCCTCTGCGGCGTCCCCCTGCTCGACATGGTGCGATACCACCTGTTCGGCTCCGGCAAGACGTGGATCAGCGAGTATGGGTCCGCCGACGATCCAGCGCAGTTCAAGGCGCTCTACGCCTACTCCCCGTATCACCACGTCAAGCCCGGGACGAGGTATCCGGCCGTCCTGCTGCTGTCGGCCGACAGCGACGATCGGGTCGATCCGATGCACGCGCGCAAGTTCGCCGCCGCGCTCCAGGCGGCGAGCGCGGGCGGCCCGGTGCTGCTCCGCATCGAGCGGAACGCCGGGCACGGCGGCGCGGACCTCATCAAGGCAGCCGTCGCGAAGGGCGCCGACCAGCTCTCCTTCGCGCTGTGGGCCACGAACGGGCAGGCGCCGACCAACAGGTGAGCGGCGCAAGGCGCGAGGGAGACACGCGCGGCGGGCGCGAGGGACGGCGGGCGGGAGGCGCGCAGGCGCGGGGCGCGACGGACAGGCTTGCGGCTCCGCGCCGCGACGGCTAACAACGCGCGGCCGTGCGAATGCTTCACCCCGGAGCCGGGTCCTCGCGGCCCGGGCCTTTGATCTCGCGTCCCCTCGCCGCCGCCGCCTCGGCGCTGGCGGACGGGACGCGCGCGCCGCTCGCCGGGCTCTCCGATCCGGCGGCGGTCCTCGCCGGGCTCATGGATCTGCACGGGAGCGTCGCGCTCGCGCGCGAGCTCTCGCTCCTCGACCGGCCCGCCGCCCCGCCGCCCGCGGCGGCTTCCGGCGCGCGGGCCGAGGTCCGCGCGCTCGCCGCGGATCGCCTCGGCGAGCTCGCGGCGGCGCTCGACCACGTGTTCGCCACCCCGTTCCACCGGCGGAACAAGCTGCCCGACGCGGCGGCGGTGCTCGCGACGCTGGAGCAGACCGGGGTGCTGGCCGCGCGCGCCGCCGGCGAGCGCGGCGGGCGCCCGCTCGCGTCCGCGGCCGGCCAGCTCTGGGAGCCGTTCGGCGAGCTCGCGAGCCGCCTCCTCGGCCGCATCCGCCTCGAGACGCGCACGCTGCGCGAGGAGCTCGCGCCGTCGCTGCGCGCGCTCGGCTCGGACGCGGCGCGGCTCGAGCGGCTCGACGCCGCGATCGCCGCCGCCACCCAGAAGCGGCGCGAGCGCGCCCTCGCGGAGCTCGTCCCCGGCCTCGCGCGCGCCTTCGCGCGGGGCCTGCGCGCGGCCGTCGGCACGCTGCCGGAGGCCGTCGACGTCGAGCACGTCGCGGCCTGGTTCGCGCAGGACGAGTGGCTCCGGCGGGAGCTCCAGCGGATGGAGCTCGTGGTCCAGGCGGTGCTTGCGCACGAGGCGGGCCGGCTGCTTTCGCTGGTCGACGGGGCTGCGGCGGCGGGCGCGCCGGCGTAGCCCGCGAGGGCTTCACGATGCGGCTCGCGACGGCGCGGCAGTGGACGACGCGGCTCCTGGTGCTCCTCACCGGGGGCATCGGCCTCGCTTTGGTGGCGCGGGCGGCGGTCGTCTACCGCGGGACGGACCCGCTCGCGTACCGCCTCGTGCAGCTGATCGCGCTCGGGCTGGCGTTCGGCACGCTCGAGCTGTTCGGCCGCGCGGGGCGGGCCGCCCGGATCGAGCGCGAGCTCGCCGCGCTGCCGCGGCCGGCGACGCGCGCCGCGATCGAGCAGAGCAGCGCGCCGGTCCGGGCGCTGCTCGAGGCGCGGATCGCCGGCGCGGCGCTGCCGCCCGCCGGCGCGACGTTCGCGTCGTACCTCGTCGGGCTGCTCGTGATGATCGGGCTGCTCGGCACGTTCCTCGGCCTGTTCGAGACGCTGCGGGGGGCGCGCGAGGCGCTGACGCTGAGCGCCGACGTCGACGCGCTCCGGGAGAGCCTGGCCGCGCCGATGCAGGGCCTGTCGCGCGCGTTCGGCACGTCGGCGGCGGGCGTGTCGGGGTCGGCGATGCTGGGGCTCGGCGCGGTGCTCGTGCGCCGCGCCGAGGCGGGGGCCGCGGCCGCGCTCCACGCCTACGCGGCGGGCCCGCTCGCGGCGCTGACGGTGGCGGGGCGGCAGCTCGCGGCGCTGGAGGCGCTCGCGCGGCAGGGGGAGGCGCTCCCCGCCGCGGCGGCGTCGCTGCGCGAGGCCACCTCCCGGCTCGAGCGCCTCGAGGAGCGGCTCGTGGCGGTGCAGGTCGAGGGCGCGCGCCAGGCCGCCGCCTCGTTCGCGGCGGTCGGGATCCTTCCACAGGACATAGCGCTGCGACAGGGCGAGCGGCCGGTCGGGCCAGACCGGGCTGGGAACAAGGATGAGGACGGCGTTGACCCAGCTCTCGCCCGGGTATTCCACGAGGGGAGGCTTCTCGTTCACGATGCTGGCGAGGTTCTCGTAGATGCGCTGGAGCTCGCCGATCTCCAGCACGTTCTCGGTCTGATCGATGCGCGCGGCCGCCGACTCGATCTGCGCGTCGAGCCCGCTGCCCTGCTTGAAGCGGAAGCCGTCGATGGCGATGCCGTAGAAGACGGCGCACACCACGCCGAGGGCCAGCCACAGGCGGCGGATCTGCATCCCGTAGGCGTGCAGCGCGAGCCCGACGGAGGCGACGGCAAAGATCAGCGCACCGCGCCGCCCTGTGACCGTGTAGAGCAGGAAGCTCATCAGGAACGACGCCCCGGCGACGGACACCAGCATGGGGGCCCGCAGGCGGGCCTTGCGGAGCGACGCGTACCGGAGAAAGAAGTAAACGGCCGCGAGCTGGATCAGGTACCAGCCCGAGATCAGGATGCCCTTGCCGAACCCTTCGAGGTAGGTGTCTGCGTAGCTCAGCGTGAAGAACCGCCTCACGCCGATCGAGGCGATCCACGCGAACACGAGCCCGAGCCCGAGCAGCCCGACCACCAAGTTCCCCCAGTCCTGGTCCAGGATCGCCTTCGGTCTGTGCACCGGCACCAGGCGCTCCACGTTCGGCGCCTCGGGGGGCCGGCTCAGGGCGGTGCACACGATCGCGCACCCGGCCGCGCCGACGTAGGCCACCTCCATCGCCGCCTCGTCGCGGCCCGACAGATGCAGGCTGCTGGACATCAGCAGGCGCAGGACGGGCGTGTAAGCGACGCTGAGGAAGTACGTGGCCGGCACGTACGTCTCCGGATCGAGCGGATGAAAGCGGGGGCCGCCGGCGCGGGCGAGCGACGGGACGAGCGTCAGGAACACGATGCCGATGGTCCACCCGAGCCCGCTGCCGAGCGACCCCTCGAGGACGGGGCCGAGCGCCGCGAGGGCGGCGACGAGGAGCGCCGCCCCGAGCCGGACGCGGGGCGCCCTCGCCCGGGCGGGGGCCGCCTTGGCAGCGCGCCGGGCGCCGGGGGCGCGGGGGATCCCCCACGCCCGAGGGGGCCTCAAGGACATCAAGGGCCGGGGCTCCTGAGTCGTCGGCGCGGCTGGAAGGTCAGGCGGAGCGGCTGGCCGGGGTGGTGGGGGAGGCGATCGAGCGGCTGGAGCGTGAGCAGGCGGCGCGCGCGGCGGAGGCGGCGGCGCGGCAGGCGGAGCAGGACGCGGCGCGTGCGGCGCGGCAGGCGGAGCAGGACGCTGCGCGTGCGGCGCACCTGACGGCGCTGGGGGAGGCGCTGTCGGGCCCGCTGACGGAGGCAGCGCGAGCGGCGTCGCGCGCGCGGCGAGAGGCGGACGCCGAGTCGTCGGCGCGGCTGGAAGGTCAGGCGGAGCGGCTGGCCGGGGTGGTGGGGGAGGCGATCGAGCGGCTGGAGCGTGAGCAGGCGGCGCGTGCGGCGGAGGCTGCGGCGCGGCAGGCGGAGCAGGACGCTGCGCGTGCGGCGCACCTGACGGCGCTGGGGGAGGCGCTGTCGGGCCCGCTGACGGAGGCAGCGCGAGCGGCGCAGGCGGCGCCGGAGGCTGCGGCGCGGCTGATCGCGGAGGCGTCGGAGCGGCTGTCGGCGCGGGCGGAGGCGGACGCGGCGCGGGACGGTCGGCTGGACGCGCTGCTGGAGAAGCTGTCGGAGGCGACGGCGGCGATGGCGGGCAGCGCGCGGGAGCAGGCGGGGCGGGTGGCGGCGCTTGCGGAGGCGGCGGAGCGGAGCGCGGCGGAGCGGGAGGAGCGGGCGGAGGCGCGGGTGGCGGCGCTGGGGGAGGCGGCGCGGGCGCTGCTGGAGGAGCAGGCGGCGCGGCTGCTGTCGTTCGAGGAGCGGCTGGAGGGGGCGCGGCGGGAGGCGGCCGACGGGCTGGCCGAGCGGCTCAGCGCCCATGCCCGCGGGCTCGGCGAGAGCCTCGAGGCGACCGCGGCGGTGGTGCGCGAGGCATCGGAGCTCGTGCGCGCCGGCGGCGCCGAGATGACGGCGGTGGCCGAGATGTTCACCATCGCGGTCGACCGTTACCGCGACGCCAGCGATCGATGGCTGAACAACCTCGGCGCGATCGAGGACGCGATCGAGCGCCGTGAGCACGGGGAGGCGACGGACCTCCTCGGCGCCTACCTCGACCAGACCCGCGAGGTCTTCGACCACTCGCTGCAGTTTCAGCGCGAGCTGTTCTCGGAGCTGCGGGCGCTGAGGAGCAGGACGAGCTGATGCGCCGCTCCTCGCCTCCGTCGGCGCCCGGCACCTCGCGCCCCGAGGTCGTCTGCTTCATGGAGCGCCGCGAGGGCGCGCCGCCGGTATCGGCGGCGCCCGTCGCGAGGAGAGCTCGGCCATGGCCATGTCCCTGATGCCGGCCGAGGACGAGGCGCCCGAGCAGGCCGCGGTGTGGCCGGTCTTCGGCGACCTCATGGCCTGCCTCTTCGGCCTGTTCGTGCTCTTTTTCGTGTGGGCGATCTCGTTCCAGGTCGACCTGACCCGCGATCTCGCCGCCGAGCGCGCCACCCGCGCAGCGGAGCGCGCGCGCCTGGAGGCGCTCGAGCGCGCGCTGGCCGGACCGCTCGCCGAGGGGAGGATCACGCTGACGGAGGGGCGCATCGGGATCCGCGGGAGCATCCTGTTCGAGCTCAACTCGGCCGAGCTTCAGCCGGAGGGGATCGCGCTGCTCCGCGCTCTGGCCGATCCGTTGAAGGCGTACCTCGAGCACCATGACGAGCTGATCATGGTGAGCGGCTTCACGGATGACCGGCCGCTCACGAGCTCGTCCCGCGGCTATGCCGACAACTGGGAGCTCTCGGCGCAGCGCGCGCTCACGGTGACGCGTGCGCTCGCCGCGGCGGGCGTTCCCGACACGGCGCTGTTCGCGGCCGGCTTCGGCGAGCGGCACCCGGTGGCGCCCAACGATACAAGCGAGAACCGGGCGAAGAACCGTCGCGTGGAGATCTCGCCGATTCCACGGCGGAGCGCGCCCTGATGGCGTCCACGTCGGATTTTTCTCCGGCGGTGGTGGAGTCCGAGGACCGCGAGCGGCGTCATCAATCGCAACCCCGGTCGATCGACGGGTGTGAGCCTCAACCTCGGTCGGGGCGCCGCCGCCAACCGCAACCACGTCCACCGCAACCCGAGTTGGCAGCCGCGGCGGCTCAACCCCGGTCGGCGGCGGCTCAACCCGGGTCGGCGGCGGCGGCTCAACCCCAGTCGGCGGCGGCGGCTCAACCCCAGTCGGCGGCGGCGGCTCAACCCCAGTCGGCTGCGGCGGCTCAACCCGGGTCGCCCTCCGCCGCCGCGCGCCTCGCCGCCCTCCGCGCCGCCGGCGCCCCCCGCTTCGATCCAGCCGGCTACCGCTTCATCGAGGCGCTCCTCGAGCGCGCCCGCGCCCTCGACGGCGCCGCCCGCGCGCGCCTCGCCGCCCGCGCCTCGGCGCGGCTCACCGCCTTCGAGGCCGCCTTCCACCGCGCCCGCGCCGACGCCGAGGCCCAGCTCCGCGCCCTCGCCGACGCCGGCATCCCCGACGACGGCGCGCTCGCCGCGGCGCTCTCGCTCGGCGACCTCCCCGCCGTCGCCAGGGCCGCGCGCCGCCGCCTGCGCGCGCTCGCCGCCGAGCGGCAGACGACCGCCGTGCCCTCGCTCGCGCGCCTCCGCGGCGAGATCGCCGCGCGCGACGTGCGCCTGCCCGAGCCGCTCGCGCGCGATCTCGCCGAGCTCCCGTGCGACGGCGATGTCGTCGAGCGCCGGGTGAAGCGGCAAGCCCAGGCGCTCAGCAACGCCCTCTCCACGGCGCTGTTCCACGAGTCGCTGGTGAGCGCCCGCGCGACGCTCGCCGTCGCCCGCGCCGCCGACAACGTGCCCGAGGACGCCGGCCCCTACAACGCCCAGGTGCTCGCCGCCCGCGCGCTCTGCGCCGCCGAGCGCCTCTCCGCGCACTACCTGCGCGCGCTCGTGGCCAGCCTCCAGGACCTCGGCGCCCTCTCCGCCGCGCTCGAGCCGCAGCCCGCCAAGCCCACCAAGCCCGCCCGAAAGAAGGCCGCCCCGCGGACCGCCGGCGACCCCGCCCCGCGCCGCGGGTCCGGCCGGTCCGTCCGAAAAAAAGAATCCCTTTTTCGCGGATCGCGTTAGGTAAGGAGTCGCCATGCCCCGCTCGCCAGGCCGACTGCTCGCCGCCCTCGCGCTGTCCTTGCTCGCCGCCTCCTGCTCCTCCGCGCCCGAAAAGGCGCCGAGCGGGCCGGCGACGCCGCCGCTCAAGCAGTGCGGCACCGAGGTCGTCAAGCACGGCAACGGCTACAACGGCGCGGCGCGCGAGTGCATCTGGCAAGCGTACAAGACCCGCGAGCCGTCCGAGTTCACGACCACGCGGTACACCATCGAAGGCGACCCCGTCACCTACCGCCTCGAGGTCACGCTCACCGGCGTCGTGGTCGTCGTGGACAGCAAGGATCGCTACGCCCTCCAGGGCGTCTTCCGCCACACCTGCCGCAACCTCGAGCGCATCATGCAGGAGGGCAGCGAGGACCGGTTCGGCTTCGCGCTCAGCGCGTGCTCCGGCGGCGGCGCCGAGCGGCTCGCGGTCCCGTGACGCGCCCGCCGCGCGCGGGCAGGCAGCACGCCCCGCTCGGCCCGGCAGCCCGCCGGCCCGGCGCTGCCCGCCCCGCGGCAGCCGCGCCGCGGCAGCGCCAGACGTTGGAAACGGAACGCCGACGCGCGCCGCGCGACGCGCCGCCGACCCCCGCGCGGACAGCCGCGGGCGGGCGCCGCCCGAGGCCCGATCTGGTGGACGCGACCGATCCTTGCCGCGTAGGCTCGCTCGAAGCAGTTGAAGCGGGCAGCTACATGAGCAGACGATGCGTTCTGTGTCGCGCGATCGGTTCGATCCAGGCGCCGGAAGGGCGCGGATGACGGAGGATGCGCGCCCGTCGTTCGGCAGTTCGGCAAGGCGCGCCTGCGAGCGCGCCGGAGGGGAGCGCCGTGCAGCGTCGCCTCGTTTTTGAAGCCGCCGGGATCACCCATCCTGGCATGGTCCGGGACACGAACGAGGACAGCTTCGCGATCCTCGAGCCGCGGGGGCTGTTCCTCGTGGCCGACGGCATGGGGGGGCGCGCCGCCGGGGAGGTCGCCTCGCGGATGGCGATCGACACCGTGCGCGATTTCTTCGACGATCCGGACTCCACCTGGCCTGTCGCGGTCAGCGTGGGGCCGCCCACGACGCGGGGCTCCGATGCCCGCTACGTCGATCAGGGGCTCCCGCTGCTCGTCGCGGGCATCCAGCTCGCGAACGGCCGCATCTTCTCCGCGGCGCGGCGCGACCGGGAGAAGCGCGGCATGGGCACCACCTTCGCCGCCGCGCTCGCGCGCGACGGCTTCATCGCCATCGCGCACGTCGGCGACAGCCGCGTATACCGCCTCCGCGATCACCGCCTCGAGCAGCTCACCCGGGACCACTCGCTGGTCAACGAGTGCATCCGGCTCGGCCACCTCCTCCCCGAGCAGGCCAGCTCGTTCCCGCTCCAGCACGTGATCACCCGCGCGCTCGGCACCGACGAGGCGGTCGAGGTGGAGACGCGCATCGACGCCGTCGAGAGCGGCGACGTCCTGCTGCTCTGCTCGGACGGCCTGTCGGGCGTGGTGCCGGCGCAAGATATCGCAAGTATTTTGGGGGAGCGCGTCGACCTCGCCGAGATCACCATGCGGCTCGTCAAGCGCGCCAATGAGAACGGCGGCCCCGATAACGTCACCTGCGTTGTCGTGCGCTGGCGCGCCGCTCCAGGCGGCCCGGCCAGGCGCTGAGCTGCGCGCCTCCCTGCCATGTGGCGCAGCGCGCATTGCGCGCTCCTTGTCCGCTTTTCCATAGAACATCGAGTGCCGGACAGCGCGTCACCGTGTTAATGGCGGTGGGCAATCCAATGTCCGCGCGAACGAACGGATCCACACAGTCGCAGACCATCGCATCCACCCCCCGGGGCGGGGCGCTGGCCAGGTCCGGCAACGGCGGCGCAAAGGCCGCGCCGCGCGCCGAGCCGCCCGCGCCGGGGCTCGCGCAGGCCGAGCCGCGGCCGGCGCTCAAGCTCCTCGACGCCGCGCGCGAGCCGGATTTCATCGAGGTGCTCGGCTCGCGGGAGCACAACCTCCGCATCGACCGGCTGGAGGTGCCGAAGCGCAAGCTCGTGGTGTTCACGGGGGTGAGCGGCTCGGGCAAATCGAGCCTGGCGTTCGACACCCTCTACGCCGAGGGGCAGCGGCGTTACGTCGAGACGCTGAGCTCGTATGCCCGCCAGTTCCTGGGTCAGCTCGATCGCCCGCAGGTCGAGCACCTGCGCGGCCTGTCGCCGACGATTGCCATCGAGCAGAAGAGCGCGTCGAGCAACCCGCGCTCCACGGTCGGCACGATCACCGAGGTCTACGATTACCTGCGCGTCCTCTACGCGCGCGCCGGCGAGCAGCACTGTCACCTCTGCGGCAAGCCGGTGAAGGCGCAGAGCTCGGAGCAGATCGTCGAAGAGCTCCTCGCGATGCCGGAGGGCACGAAGTTCGTGCTGCTCGCGCCGCTCGTGACGCACCGGAAGGGGGAGTTCAAGGACCTCTTCGAGGAGCTCCGCGGCCGCGGCTTCGTGCGCGTCGAGATCGACGGGGCGCAGCACCGGCTCGACGAGGTGCCGCGGCTCGACAAGAAGCTCAAGCACACCATCGCGCTCGTGGTCGACCGGCTGGCCGTGCGGGCGGAGGAGCGCCAGCGCATCACCGAGGGGGTCGAGCTCGCGCTGCAGGAGGGGCGCGGCGAGCTCCGGGTCGAGGTCCAGGCCGACGAGGGGCCGGCCGCGCGGCGGCGGCGCCCGGACGCCCCGCTGCTGTTCAGCGCCGCGCGCTCCTGCTGCGGCCAGAGCTTCCCCGAGCTCTCGCCGCAGAGCTTCTCGTTCAACAGCCCGCTCGGCATGTGCGGCGCCTGCAACGGCCTCGGCACCCGCCTGGAGATCGACCCGGCCCTCGTGATCCCGGACCCTTCGCTGTCGATCCGGGAGGGCGCGATCGCCCCCTGGGCGTCGGCCATGGCGCGCGGCGAGGGCTGGACGTTCCGCATCATCGACGCCGTGGCCAAGGCGTGCGCCGTCGACCTCGACGTGCCCTGGCGCAAGCTCGGCGCGAAGAAGCAGGAGACGGTGCTCTATGGCCTCTCGGGCAAGCGCATCGCGGTGACGTGGGGGAAGGAGGGGACCGAGACCCACGGCACCTGGGGCATGAAGTTCGAGGGCGTGATCCCGAGCCTGATGCGCAGGTTCCAGCAGTCGTCGTCCGAGTCGGCGCGGGACGCCTACCGCAAGTTCATGAGCGAGCGGCCGTGCGACGCCTGCGGCTCCAAGCGGATGCGCCCGGAGTCGCTCGCGGTGCGCGTCGCGGACAAGAGCATCGCCGACGTCACCGGCATGACGGTGAAGGACGCGTTCGACCATTTCGCCCGGCTGGAGCTCCCGGGCAACCGGCAGAAGATCACCGAGGGCGTGCGGCGGGAGATCACGAGCCGGCTCAGCTTCCTCCTGAACGTGGGCCTCGACTACCTGACGCTCGATCGGTCGGGGCCGACGCTGAGCGGCGGCGAGGCGCAGCGCATCCGGCTGGCGAGCCAGCTCGGGAGCGAGCTGTCGGGGGTGATGTACGTGCTCGACGAGCCGAGCATCGGCCTGCACCAGCGGGACAACCAGCGCCTCATCGAGACGCTGCGGCGCCTCCGGGATCTGGGCAACACGGTGCTTGTGGTGGAGCACGACGAGGAGACGATCCGGGCCGCCGACTACGTCGTGGATTTCGGCCCCGGGGCGGGGCACCTCGGCGGGCGGGTGATGGCCGCGGGGACGCCCGAGGAGATCGCGCGCAACGCGGAGAGCCTGACGGGCGCGTACCTCGCGGGGCGCGCGCGCATCGAGCTGCCCGAGGCGCGGCGCGCGCCGCGCGGGTGGCTCGAGGTCCTCGGCGCTTCCGAGCACAACCTGAAGAACATCGATGTCCGGTTCCCGCTCGGGGTGCTGCTCGCGGTGACCGGGGTGAGCGGCGCGGGCAAGAGCTCGCTGGTGAACGGCATCCTCCTGCCGGCGCTCGGCCGGGCGCTCCACAACAGCACCGAGCCGGTCGGGGCGCACCGCGCGATCAAGGGGCTCAAGGCGCTCGACAAGGTGATCGCGATCGACCAGAAGCCGATCGGCCGCACGCCGCGCTCGAACCCCGGGACGTACACGAAGGCGTTCGACCAGATCCGCGAGATCTTCGCCGAGCTGCCGGAGTCGCGCGCGCGCGGCTACGGCCCCGGGCGGTTCAGCTTCAACGTGAAGGGCGGGCGCTGCGAGGCGTGCAGCGGCGACGGCGTGGTGAAGGTGGAGATGCACTTCCTCGCCGACGTCTACGTCCCGTGCGAGGTGTGCGCCGGCAAGCGCTACAGCGCGCAGACGCTGGCGGTGCGGTACAAGGGCAAGAGCATCGCCGACATCCTGGACACCAGCATCGAGGACTGCGTGCGGCTCTTCGAGCACCACGTGGCGCTGCGGCGGGTGCTCGACACGCTGGTCGAGGTCGGGCTCGGGTACATGAAGATCGGCCAGAGCGCGCCGACGATGAGCGGCGGCGAGGCGCAGCGCGTGAAGCTGAGCCGCGAGCTCGGCAAGAGCCAGACGGGGCGCACGCTCTACGTGCTCGACGAGCCCACGACGGGGCTGCATTTCGAGGACATCCGCAAGCTCCTCGGCGTGCTCCATCGGCTCGTCGAGGGGGGGAACACGGTGGTGGTCATCGAGCACAGCCTCGACGTCATCAAGTGCGCCGACTGGGTGATCGATCTCGGGCCCGAGGGCGGCGCCGGCGGCGGCCGGGTCATCGCCGAGGGGACGCCGGAGGACGTCGCGAAGGTGCCTGCGTCGTACACGGGGCAGTTCCTGCGCCCGCTGCTCACGGCGCGGTCGTAGCGCGTCGGCCAGGGCGTCACGGGGCTTCCGAGACGCCCGGCCCCCGGGGAGGGAGCTCGTCGCGCGGGGCGCGGGCGGGCTGAACTCGCCTGGGACGTCCTGTGCCCGTCGTGCTGCGCACGACGGACACAGGACGTCAATTGGGCTCAGACATCAGCCCGCCCGCGCCCCGCGCGACGAGCTCCCTCCCCGGGGGCCTACGGCAAGCGCAACCAGGAACGAGAGCGGGTGACGCGGTATTGGTAGGATCTGTCCCGTCTGTGACCTTTGCTTCTTATCGGTGGTTGCTCCAGGATTTCCTCGCTGTTCCGCGATAGCGATCGCGACACAGAGGCCCAGCGTGCTTGCGTCGCGGCACAAAAAAGCGTAGCCGGGATCGATGGACACCACCGTGTCCAGGGGTGCGAAAGCGCTCGACCATTTACTTCATCAATCCACGGGAATTCGCATTCCAGCCGGGCTGTCGCACAGGCCGCTGTGCTCGAAGTCCGTTGACGGGAGGGCCCATGCAGTACTCGAAGCACACTCTGTTTCTCGGCCTAGGACTGTTGGCGGCCGCCGCCTCCGCGGCCGCATGTTCCGCCAGCGGCTCGTCCGCGGGCCCCCCTCGGCCTGGAAACACCTCCGGCGGCGGCTCGGGCGACGGCGGATCCTCCACGAACACGAGCACCAGCGGCAACGCCGGCTCCACCAGCACCGGCGACGACATCGGCACCGGCACCGGCGGCAGCGACCCAGGCCCCGAGCTCGTGGGCGACCCGAAGACGTGCGCGGAGGCCGCCGCGAACAAATCCTATATCGGGTGCGACTTCTGGCCCACGGTCACCGCGAACATCGTGTGGTCGATCTTCGACTACGCGGTCGTCGTCGCCAACGCGGGCGACGAGGTGGCCGAGGTCGAGGTGACGCGCGACGGCGCCTCGGTGGCGCACGCCGAGGTCCAGCCCAACAGCCTGACCAAGGTCTACCTCCCCTGGGTCCCCGAGCTGAAGGGGCCCGACGCCGGCGTGTGCGCCTCGGGCGAATCGATCAGCAGCTCCGTTCGCGTGGACGGCGGCGCTTACCACCTCGTCTCGACCCGGCCGGTCACGGTCTATCAATTCAACGCGCTCGAGTACAAGGGCGCCGGGGGCCCGGACGGGAAGGATTGGTCCTCCTGTCCCGGCCTCCGAATGTGCCCCTCCAGCGGGGACGCCTACGGCTGCTTCTCCTTCACCAACGACGCCTCGCTGCTCCTGCCGAGCACCGCGATGACCGGCAACTACCGCATCACCGGCCAGCAGGGCTGGAGGAGCGCGTCGATGGGCGGCTACGCGGTCATCACCGGCATCCAGGACGGCACCAGCGTCACGGTGAACCTCGCCCAGGGCGCCTCGGTGATCGCCGGCGATGACATCCCTGCGACGCCCGGCGGAGGCAGCTTCACCGTCGACCTCGACGCGGGCGATGTCGTCGAGATCCTCGGGACCCCGAGCAGCGATCTCAGCGGCAGCCTCGTCACCGCCACGCGCCCCGTCCAGGTGCTGACCGGCATGCCGTGCGTGCAGTCGCCCGTCGGCTACAAGGCCTGCGACCACATCGAGGAGTCGGTGTTCCCGGCCGAGACCCTGGGCAAGCGTTACTTCGTCGCCGTCCCGACCTCGCCCGGCGGCGAGGTCTTCGGTCACGTCGTGCGCCTCTACGGCAACGTCGACGGCACGGCGCTGACCTACCCGTCCGGCCGGCCGGACGGCGCGCCGACCTCGATCGACGCCGGCCAGGTCGTCGACCTCAGCGTGGTGAAGCGGGATTTCGAGGTCGTGGGAGATCACGAGTTCGCGGTCAGCACGTTCATGCTGGGCGCCGAGATCGTCGACCGCAACACCGCCCCTCCCGACCAGAAGGGCGACCCGTCGCAGAGCCACGCCACCGCGGTGGAGCAGTACCGCACCAAGTACGTCTTCCTCGCGCCCAGCGATTACGACGAGAGCTACGTCGATGTGATCCAGCCCCTCGACGCCACGATCATGCTCGACGACGCCCCCGTCGACGTCGAGCCGACCCCGATCGGCAACGGCTCCGGCTTCGGCGTCGCGCGCATCCCGCTCGGCCCGGGCAACGACGGCGCTCACGTGCTGACCGCCTCGGCCCCCGTCGGCATCCAGGTGATCGGCTACGGCTCCTACACGAGCTACCAGTACCCGGGCGGGCTCAACCTCGTCCTCATCGCGCCCCCTCCGCCCCCGCCCAACTGACCCCGCCGGCGGGGCGCGCCTCGCTGGTTGTCTTTCCGGACCGGCTGACCTAGCAGCATCGCATGGCGGCCAAGCAGCGCGTCACGGCCCGGAGCGCCGCCCTCTTCGTCGTCCTGGCCAGCCTCGCCTTCGCCTCGAGCGGCCCCCTCGCCCGGTACGCGCGCCCCGTCCACCCGCTCTTCGTCGCCTTCGGCCGGGTCGTCCTCGCCGCGGTCGCGCTCTCCCTGCTCGACCTGCGCGCGCTCGCCCGCTCGGCGGTCGGCCTCTCGCTGCGCCAGCGCGCCGCCGTCCTCGGCGCGGGCCTGCTGCTCGCCCTCCACTTCGCGCTCTTCCTCTGGGGGCTCGACCGCACCTCCCTCGCCGCGGCGCTCTCGCTCATCTCCCTCGAGCCGCTCGCCGTCGTGCTCTGTGCGTGGGCGTTCTTCCGCGTCCGCCCCACGCGCGCCGAGCAGGTCGGCGTGCTCCTCGCCACCGCCGGCGCGCTCGTCATCGCGAGCGCGGCCGGCGCCGGCGAGCACCGGCTCTCGGGCGACCTCATGGTCGTCGGCGCCACCGTCCTCTACGGCCTCTACGTGTCCTTCGCCCGGGCGCTCCGCGACGCCCTGCCGGCGCGGAGCTACGCGGCGCTCGTCTACGCGAGCGCCGCCGTCTTCCTCGCGGCGGCGCTCCCCGCCGCGCCCGGCGCGCTCGAGGGCGTCGCCCCGCCGCCGGCCCACGCCGCCGTCGCCATCGTCGCGCTCGCGCTCGTCCCCACCCTCGTCGGCCACACCGCGGTGCAGGCGGCCGCGCGCCGCATGTCCCCGTCGATCATCGCGCTCGTGTCCCCCGGCGAGACGCTGGGCGGGATCCTGATCGGCGCCCTGTGGCTCGGCGCCATCCCCACGACCACGGAGATCGCCGGCGCCGCGATCATCCTCGCCGGCGCCACCGTCGCCATCTTCGGGTCGAGCCCGCCCGCGGCCAGCAGCGCAGGCTGACGCGACCCCGCGCCGCGTCCGACGGAACATCGCTCGTCCGATGGAAGCGTGCCTGTGCGGCGATCGATCCAGGAGCCCCCGGCCGCGCCGGGACGGAAGCCGCCGGCGCGCGCCGCTCCGGTCGGATTCCTCGCCACGAAGACGCGGATTCGCGGGAGAGCGGCCGGCGCGCGCTTGACGGTCGACGATTCGAAAGAACGCTCTGCCCATGTACGGTGAGCTGTTTCGAAACATCCTGTTTCCGCTCTACGAGACCCGTTTGCGGGGCAGGGAGACCCTGAAGCACCTGGAGGACCTCGAGCGCTCTCAGTGGCTGTCGGAAGGTGAGATTCGCGATCTCGGCTTCCGGCGGATGCTCGCCGCCCTCCATTTCGCCGAGCAGAACGTCCCGTTCTACCGCGCCCGGTTCGCCGAGCACGGGGTGCGCGTCGCCTCGGTGAAGGCGCCGGAGGACCTCGTGCGGCTCCCCGTCCTCACGCGGGCCGACCTCCGCGCCCACGGGCCGGAGCTCCTCGCCGAGGGCTTCGTCGGCAAGCTCTACTCGAGCGGCACGGGGGGCTCCACGGGCGAGCCGGTGCGGTTCCGCTTCGACCACCGCACCTACGAGCGCCGCGTCGCGGCCGCCATGCGGTCCGACGGGTGGGCGGGCGCCCGGCTCGGCGACAGGGAGCTCCACCTGTGGAGCACCCAGTTCGGCGAGACGCTCGCGAAGAAGGCCAAGCGCTCCCTGCACGAGGCCATCCTCCGCAAGAAGATGATCAGCGCCTTCGATCTGTCCGAGGCCCGGTTCGCCGCGCTGCTCGACGAGATCGCGCGCTACCGGCCGCAGCTCATCGTCGGCTACACGAGCGCGCTGTACCACGCGGCGCGCTACGCGCTCGCGGAGGGGCGCGCGCTCCCTCCGCCGCGCGGCGTCGTCACCAGCGCGGAGCGGCTCTTCGCGCACCAGCGCGAGGCGATCGAGCGCGCGTTCGGCGCCCCGGTCTTCGACCGGTACGGCTGCCGCGAGCTCATGCTGATCGCGGCGGAGTGCGAGCGGCACGAGGGCAAGCACATCCACATGGAGGGCGTGTACGTCGAGCTGCTCCGCGACGGGCGGCACGCCCTCCCGGGCGAGCCGGGCGAGGTCGTCGTGACCGACCTCGTCTGCAGATCGATGCCGCTCATCCGCTACAAGAACCAGGACGTCGCGATCGCCGCCGGCGCGCCGTGCGCGTGCGGCCGCGGGCTGCCGATGCTCGCCTCGGTCGAGGGCCGCGTCCTCGACCTCCTCGTCGGCCCCGACGGCCAGCTGCTCGCCGGGGAGCTCTTCCCGCACCTCATCAAGGACCAGCCCACGATCGCCCGCTACCAGGTCTACCAGGACCGGCGGCGCGCGATCACGGTCCGGCTCGTGCCCGCCAAGGGCTTCCAGCCCGAGACCGCGCGGCTCATCGAGCGCACCGTCCGGCAGCACCTCGGCGAGCGCGCGGAGATCTGCGTCCAGATCGTCGACGAGATCCCCCTCACGCCCGGCGGCAAGCACCGGGTCACCGTCTCGGAGGTCCCCGTCGAGCTGAGCCGGCGACCCGCGGCATGAGGTGCGCCCTGGTGCGCGGGTGTGCCGCGGGGCTCGAGCGCCTCGGCGCCGCGCGCGCGGATGCGGACTACGGCGAGCTTTCTACAGAGCTGCTGGAGTCGCCTGACGGCTTTCGCGCCGCGGCCCGCTCACCGGCGCGCCGCCGTTCGCCCGAGGGCCCGAAGCGCTGGCGGAGCCGCGCGGTCCGGGGTATTGGGCAGAGCAGTACGATGTCCGACGTGCAGAGACCGCTTCCGCCGAAAAAGGACGTCGCGCTGGCCCTCCTCGAGCGAGAGCCGAGCGTGTTCATCCACCTCGACCCGCGCCGGCCCGGTGTCTCCGTCCCCAAGTGGTTCACGGGCCAGCCGCAGCTGATCCTCCAGGTCGGCATGAACATGGCGATCCCCATCCCCGACCTGAAGGTGGACGACGATGGGATCAGCTGCACGCTCTCGTTCAACCGCGCGCCGTTCTGGTGCCGCCTGCCGTGGAACGCGATCTGGGCGCTCGTGAGCGAGGACCAGCGCGGCATGGTCTGGCCCGAGGACATCCCGGCCGATCTCGCCGCGCAGAAGCAGCAGCGGCCCGGCGCGGCCCCGCAGAAGCCCCAGAAGCGGCCGCGCCCCCGGCTCGCCGCCGTGGCGCCCCCGAGCAGCGACGAGGAGCGGAGCGACGACGCGGCGGACGAGGCGGACGAGGCGCGCGCGCGCGACAAGGCGCGCCGCCCCGAGCTCGAGGCCGTGGAGCCCGCCGAGCGCCGCGGCGAGCCCCCGGCGCGCGACGCCGGCGCGGCCGTGAGGCCGCTCGCGCCGGTGCCCGCCCCGGCCCTCGCGCCGGCGCGGTCGACCGAGGTGGAAGACGACGATTCTGGCAGCTCCGGTGAGCCCGGGCCCAGACCGCAACCAGGGACGGGCAAGCCGAAGCGCGAGCTGCCCCCCTATTTGCGCGTTATCAAGTAACGCTCCCGCTTGACGGTGCGGCCCGGCCAAATCAACTGTGGCCGGCCATGCCTCGACCGTTGAAGCGCGTCATCACGGCGCTCGTGCTCCTCGGCGTCGTCGTCGCCCTCGAGTTCGGCTTCGAGACCCTCTTGCCGGACGCCGCCTGGCGGCAGCTCGCCCTGTTCGCGATGGTCAACGTCATCGCGGCGCTGTCGCTCAACGTCATCAACGGCATGGCCGGCCAGTTCTCGATCGGCCACGCCGGCTTCGTCGGGATCGGCGCGTACACCGGGGCCATCGTCGCCGGTAACCTGCACCAGCAGCTCGGCGGCGGCGATCCGCTCTTCGGCAACTCGTTCCTCGTGATGCCCCCGGCGCTGCTCGCGTCCGGGCTCGTCGCCGCCCTGTTCGGCCTCGTGGTCGGCCTGCCGAGCCTCCGGCTGCGCGGCGACTACCTCGCGATCGTGACCCTCGGGTTCGCCGAGATCTTCCGCCTCACGATCGCCACGGCGACGACCGGCGCCGCCGACCAGGGGCCGATCGGCAAGCTGCTCGCGGCGCTCGGCGGCCCGATCGGCTACGCCGGCCCCGACGACACCGGCGTCCCGCAGTACGCCGGCCCGTTCTGGATCTTCGGCGCCGTCGCGCTCATGACCATCGTCGCCTGGCGGCTCAAGTTCTCCGGCTGGGGCCGCGCGCTGCGCGCGCTCCGCGAGGACGAGATCGCCTCCGCCGCGGTGGGCGTCGATCCGACGCGCTACAAGGTCACCTCGTTCGTCATCTCCGCCGCCGGCGGCGGCATCGCCGGCGGCCTGCTCGCCTCGATGCGCGACGGCAACCCCACGATCCAGCCGGACCAGTTCACGTTCAACTACTCGTTCGACGCGATCACGATGGTGATCCTCGGCGGCTCGGGCAGCGTCAGCGGGTCGATCGTGGGCGGCGTGCTCGTGACCTTCACGGTCAAGCTCATCGAGCAGCTCCAGGGCCTCGACAGCGTCCTCGCGCTGAAGGCGGCGTACCCCGCGCTCGATCTGAACGCCCTCAGGATGGTGCTCTACGCGGCCATCCTCATCGGGCTGATGATCCTGCGCCCCGAGGGGCTCTTCGGCGAGCGCGAGCTCTTCGGCCGGCGCGCGCCGCGGCCGCAGCGCGCGAAGGGCGGGCCGGCCGAGCCCGTCCCCGCCACGACCGGCGCCGAGGCGGCCGCCGAGCGCGCGGGCGCGCCGCCGGAGGAGAGGCCGCCCGGCACCGCCATCGAGCGCGAGGCCAAGCCGGCCGGGAGGGAGTTCGAGTGAACCTCGATCTGAAGGGTGTGACCAAGCGGTTCGGCGGCCTCAAGGCCGTGGGCGGCGTCTCGTTCACCGTGCCGGAGCGCTCGATCTTCGGGCTCATCGGCCCGAACGGCGCCGGCAAGACGACGGTGTTCAACCTGATCACCGGCGTCTACAAGCACGACGAGGGCTCGATCCGCTTCGGCGGGACCGACCTCGCGCCGCTCAAGCCGAGCCAGATCGCGCACCTCGGCATCGCCCGCACGTTCCAGAACATCCGCCTCTTCGGCCAGCTCACCGTGCTCGAGAACGTGCTCGTCGCCTGCGAGAACCTGCGCAAGGCGACGCTCGCCTCCGCCCTGCTCCGCTCGCGGTTCTTCTACAAGGACGAGCAGGAGATGACCGAGCGCGCGCTCTCGCTGCTCTCGGTGTTCAAGCTCGAGGAGATGGCCGACGAGATCTCGACGTCGCTCTCGTACGGCAACCAGCGCCGCCTCGAGATCGCGCGGGCGATGATGCTCAAGCCGAAGCTGCTCCTGCTCGACGAGCCGGCGGCGGGCATGAACTACGGCGAGGCCGAGGGGCTCAAGCAGCAGATCCGCTGGCTGCGCGACACCTTCGACGTCACGGTCGTGCTGGTCGAGCACAACATGCAGGTCGTGATGGGGGTGTGCGAGGAGATCCACGTCCTCGACCACGGCGAGACCATCTCGCACGGCACCCCGGAGGTCGTGCGCAAGGACCCGAAGGTCCTCGCCGCCTACCTCGGCGAGGAGGTCGACGAGGACGCGGCCGAGGCCGGCGCCGCGGCGGAGGAGCCCGCATGAAGACATCGCACCCGACGCGGCAGCCCCCCTCGGTGGCGCCCGGCGAGCCCCTGCTCGTCGTCGACGATCTCGCGGTCAGCTACGGCGGCATCCGGGCGCTCAAGGGCGTGAGCCTCGAGGTCCGGCGCGGCGAGATCGTCGCGATGATCGGCGCGAACGGCGCCGGCAAGACGACCACGCTGAAGACGATCGTCCGCCTCCTGCCGATCGCCGCCGGCCGCATCCGCTACGACGGCAAGGACCTCGCGTCCGTCTCGACCGAGGAGCTCGTCGCCGCCGGCGTCTCGCTCGTCCCCGAGGGGCGCGCGATCTTCTCGAACCTCACCGTCCGCGAGAACCTCGAGCTCGGCGCGTGGTGCCACAAGCACGGCCCCACCATGGGGGAGACCGTCGACGACGTGGTGAAGCTCTTCCCCCGCCTCGGCGAGCGCATGCACCAGCACGGCGGCACGCTCTCCGGCGGCGAGCAGCAGATGCTCGCGATCGGCCGCGCCATGATGGGGCGCCCCGCCATGCTGCTCCTCGACGAGCCCTCGCTCGGCATCGCGCCGCGGCTCGTCGCGGACATCTTCGAGTCGATCGCCAAGATCGCGGCGTCAGGAACTACCGTACTCCTCGTTGAGCAAAATACCCGACTCGCGCTCAAGTATTCGACGCGCGCCTACGTGCTCCGTACTGGGCAGATCGCCATGAGCGGCGACTCCAAGGATCTCGCGGCGAACGAAGAGATCCGCGCGGCCTACCTCGGCGGCTGAGCCCCTGCCGGGCCCGGCGGTCGCCGGCGCATCGCGCAGACGACGGGGAGAAAGCGCTGGTGTTTCAAGCGCGTATCAACGCGTCGCGTGATGCGATGAGGCGCGATTGACATCGCGCTTTGCCGCCGATGGAGTATGGTTTCGGTGAGCCAGGCGATGAAGATCCGGTCTTCGGCGCTTCGGCCAGACCCAGCCGCCAACGGGGGATACTTATGGAGATTGAGAGCACGACCCGCGTTCTGGTGATCGACGACGACGCCAGCAACACCCAGCCGCTCGTCCACTTCCTCTCGTCCCGGGACTACACGGTGGAGACGTGCTGCGGGCTCGGCCATGCGCGTGACGTGCTTGCCCGCTGGCGTCCTCACGTGATGGTGCTCGTGCCCCGGGAGGAGGCGGACCTCCACAGTGAGATGGAAGAGCTCCGCCGCATGTCGCCGCGCGTGCCCGTCGTGATGCTCACGCTCGCGGCCGGCCCCGAGCTCATCCTGGACATGGAGGCGTTCGCGCCCACGGTGCCCGTGTGCCCGTCGCGCGACCTCGCGTACATCGAGTCCGCGGTGGCGGACGCCTCGGCCATGGGCTGAGCGGCCGCTGCCGGGCGAGCCCGCCCGGCGCGGGGCGCGAGCGCCCGCGCCTCGGCGCGGATCACGTCACCCGGGCGTGCGGGGCCGCGCCCCGCCGCATCTCAGGCGGACGGCTCGAGGCCGTCCGGCAGCCCGTCGAAGAACTCCTCCACCACGGACGCGAGCCAGGCGCGCACCGGCCCGGTCGCGCACGCGCTCCGCACGAGCGGCCAGAGCGCGGCCGCGAGCGCGTCGAAGTCGAGGGCGGGCGCGATCCCGAAGCGCCCCAGCACCTCGCCGAGCGGCGCGCGCGCGTGCGCGGCGACGAACGCCGCGATCGCCTCGCTGGTGCGCGCCCGGACCGGCCGGTCCCGCAGCACCTGCGCGGCGACGTCGGCCCCGAGCTCCTCGGCGAGCGCCGAGCTCTTCGCGTCGAGCTGGCCGACGAGCGCGCAGATCTCCTGCTCCAGCACCCACGTCGCGACGTGCTTGCGCAGGCCGACGAACTCGGGCGTGTCGCCCTTGGCGATGAGGATGTCGTGCACCTGGCGCATCGCCGTGCGCGAGAACCCCTGCAAGAAGCGGCGGATCTCGGGCTCGAGCCGCCGCTCGAACTCGCCCTGCAGGGTGCCCATCGCCTTGCCGACCCCGCCCAGGCCGAAGGGGGCGATCCGCTTGAGCAGCGCCGGCAGGCCCCACTCGGCGAAGAACGGGTTCACCTTCTCGGAGAACTCCTTCAGCGTGTCGTAGAGGACGTCGCGCATCACCGCGTCGAGCGCCGCGCTCTCGAGCACCTCGCGCACGAGCCGCTCCGGGACGATCTTCGGCTGCTCCAGGATGCGGTCGAGCTTGTCGCGCCCCCCCTCCGGCATGAGCTCCTTGGCGCGCCGCCGCTCGGCGCGCGCCGCCTCGACCAGCGCCGCGAGCGCCGCGGCGGCCGCGGGTCGGACCGCCCGCCGGAGCGACTCCTCGGCCGCCAGCGCGTCGAGCGCCCGCGCGACCGCCCCCGCATCGATGAGCTCGCCGAGCGGCGTCGCGAGCAGCGCCGCGAAGCCGGCGGGCAGGCGCTCCCGGAAGTCCCGCGCCGCCGCCTCCGAGACGAGCCGCGCCTCGAGGAACGCGATCTGGCGGGCCTTCAGTTCATTAAGTAGCGCGCGGCTCATCGGCAACCGATAGCCCCGGGCTCCCGCGGGCGCCAGGCGCAGATGACCCCGGACCCCCGGCGGCGCCGCCGCCCCTGGAGAGGACTCCAAAACCCCACAGCACTGTGAATCTGCCCATCAGGTCAGGGCCGTACTTATCGAACCTATCCTCGGAAGGTCCTTACGAAACACACCTTACTTAGTGCATGGATATCGGGGGATCACCTTACCTCGTGCGTCGCTCGCGCACGCGCGTTCGTGCGCCGAACCTGCGGCAAGCGCCGCGTGACCGGGCGAAGCGGGATTGTCGGTGATTGTCATTTTTCAGGGGGGAGGACTCGACCCCACGTCAACTTTTCACGCCTCGTGACAGAGAGTTGCAACGAATTACAAGTGCATGACAACTTCGGATTCTGCGGATGGTACGCGTTCGTTACCCGCCAGCACCGCAGGCGTGGAGACCGGGGTTCGCCCGATCCCACCCGACCGAAATCCCGCTGGCGGCAGGTGCTCCCGATGCTCTCCATGCTGCTCTGCGTGCTCTACTTCGGCGTGCTGCTCGGCCTCAGCGCCTACGGCCTGCACCGACTGCACCTCGTGGTCCTCTGTCGCCTCCACCGCGCCAAGATCACGCGCGCGCAGGAGGTCGCGGCCCTGACCGATCGCGACCTCCCGCCGGTGACGATCCAGCTGCCGCTCTTCAACGAGTCGACGGTCGCGGCGCGGCTGCTCGATGCGGTCGCGCGGATGGATTACCCGCGCGACAAGCTCGAGATCCAGGTGCTCGACGACTCGACGGACGAGACGCAGGCCCTCGTCCGGGCGCACGTCGAGCGGCTGCGCGCGGAGGGCATCGACGCGGTGTACCTGCACCGCACGAACCGCGTCGGCTACAAGGCGGGGGCGCTCGACGCGGGCCTCAAGGTCGCGAAGGGCGAGCTCGTCGCGATCTTCGACGCCGACTTCATCCCGCAGCCGGGCTTCGTCCGGTCGATCGTCGGCCACTTCGAGGATCCGACGGTCGGCATGGTCCAGACGCGGTGGGGGCACCTGAACCGCGACGTCTCGATCCTCACGCAGGTGCAGGCGCTCATGCTCGACGGCCACCACCTCGTCGAGAACCGCGCGCGCTACGGCGCCGGCCTCCTGTTCAACTTCTCGGGCACCGGCGGGATGTGGCGCAAGGACGCCATCCTCGAGGCCGGCGGCTGGCAGCACGACACGCTGACCGAGGACCTCGACCTGTCGTACCGGGCGCAGCTCGCGGGCTACCGCTTCGTCTACCGCGAGGATGTGGTCTCGCCGGCGGAGCTCCCCGAGGACATCTCGGCGCTGCGCGCGCAGCAGTACCGCTGGGCCAAGGGGACGGTGCAGACCGCGCGCAAGCTGATGGCGACGGTGCTGAGCGCGAAGCTCTCGCGCGGGCAGCGGCTCGAGGCGTTCTTCCACCTCACGCCGCACTTCGCGTACCCGCTCCTGGTGCTCCTGAGCGTCCTGCTCCTGCCGGCGCTCGTGCTGTTCCCCGCCGCCGACACGCTGACGATGTTCGCCATCGACCTGCCGCTCTGCACGGCCACGACCGGGTCGCTCGCGGCGTTCTACATGCTGGCCGAGACGGCGCAGGGCCGCTCGCGCTGGGGCGCGGTCGCCCGCCTGCCGATGCTCATCGCGCTCGGGACGGGGCTCGCGCCGCACCTCTCCAAGGCCGTGATCGAGGGGCTCCGCAGCATGGCCGGCGAGTTCGTCCGGACCCCGAAGCAGGGCGACAACAAGGGCCGGTACAAGGTGCGCACGGACCTGCCGCTGACCGAGGCGATGCTCTCCGTGCTCTCGTGCGGCGCGGTGGTCGCGTCCATCCAGACGGGCCACTACTTCGCCACGCCGTTCGCGGTGCTCTTCGCCGTCGGCTATCTCTACGTCGCGGTCCTGGTCGCCCGGGAGCAGATCGGGCGCCGCCGCGAGGCGGTCTCGAGCGCGCCGGCCGTCGGCTGGAGCGACGCGCGGCCGGGCGACGCGGCCGTGGTCGGCGCCTGGTCGAGGCAGGCGACGAAGGAGCGGCCCCTCGGCGATCTCGCCGCCTGAGCGGTCCGCCGCTGGCGAGCCCGTGCCTTGCCGAGGCCGCGCCGGAATCCTGCCGGGTTTCCGGCCGCGGCCTCGAGGCGGGCGGGGCGGGGAGCCGGTCCCGCGGTGGCGGGGTGGCTTCGATCCCCGGGCGCGGCTGGGTTTCCGGGCTCCTGGCGGGCCGGCCCCGACGCTCGCGTCCGCTGGAGGCTGCACGAAGCGGGCCCGGCCCTATCGGGCGACACCTGCGTACCCCCTAGACCTACCCGACGCAGGCTGGCATCCTGCCACAGGCCGGTCGGGGGACCGCACGCGGCTTCCTGAACGGTCTTCAGGGGTTGCGGCGCGCCCCCCCTTCTGTAAGGGCGATGGGGGTCTCATGACGAAAGCCGAAATCGTTCAGGCGGTCTACTCCCGCCTCGGGGGGTTCTCGAAGAAGGAATCTGCCGATCTGGTGGATCTCGTGTTCGAGACCATGAAGGAAACCCTGGGGCGCGGGGAGAAGATCAAGATCTCTGGCTTCGGCAACTTCGTGCTGCGCGACAAGCGCCAGCGGCAGGGCCGCAATCCCCAGACCGGCGACCCGATCCTGATCACGGAGCGCCGGGTCCTGAACTTCAAGGCGAGCCAGATCTTGAAGCAGGCCCTCAACCCGCGCGAGACGGCCTCGGCGGCCGAGGAGTAGACCGCTTGGCCGTGCGCCAGCAGCTTCCGGCGAAGCTGTACTACCGGATCGGCGAGGTGGCCGGCATCGTCGGGGTCGAGCCGCACGTGCTCCGGTACTGGGAGACGGAGTTCCGCTCCATCCGCCCGCAGAAGTCGGCGAAGGGGCAGCGGGTCTACAGCCGGCGCGACGTCGAGACGCTCCTCAAGGTGAAGGAGCTCCTCTACTCGCATCGCTTCACGATCGCCGGGGCGCGGCGCAAGCTGCGCGAGGGCGGGATCGAGCCGCCGCCCCCCGACGCGGGCGCGAGCCACGAGGAGGTGCAGCGGATGCGCGCCGCGCTGGTCGAGATCCGCAGCGAGGTGCTCGCGCTGATGGATGAGCTCGAGCGCGTCTGAGCTGCACGGCGTGGCGCCGGGCCTCGCGCTGCGCCTCTCGCTGCCCGCCGGGGCGCGCGACGCGCCGCCGGAGGCGTTGCCCGCGATCGACGTGTCGGCGATCGCGGGGGCGAAGGTGACGCTGCGGCGCGGCGTCGAGGCGGACGGCGTGTCGCTGCGCGCGGTCTGCGCGACGGCCCCGTCGCGGCGGTGGGTCACCGGCCTGGAGGAGCTGGTGCTCGATCGGGCGTCGGGGCTCGTGCGCGGGGCGCTCGGGGTGGCGATCGAGCGGTGGGAGGCCGGGCCGATCCGGGGGATCGAGCAGCGGTACGAGCAGCCGTTCGAGGTGGCGGGGAGGGCGGGCGAGCGCGCGGTGGCGATCCGTGGGCGGCACGTGCTCGGCTTCGCGGGGCGCGAGCACGACGCGGCGCTCTGCAGCGTGGTCTGCCTGGAGCCGGCGCAGGGGGCGGGCGCCCGATGCGAAGCGCTGCTCGGCGCGACGGAGATCGAGGGGGCGTTCGTGGCGCCGCCGGCGCCGGGGTTGCTCGTGCGGGCGATCTTCCTCGCCGCGGAGGAGCCGCTCGCGGCCGCCGCGGGGCTCGGGGTGCTCGCGGCGGCGGGCGTGGCCGTGGTGCTGGCGAGGCGGCCACGGCCGCGGCCCTAGCCGACGGCTGGGCCCGGAAGCCCGGAAGGGGAGCGATCAGAACGGGATGTCGTCGTCGTTGCCGCCGCCGCCGTAGCCGCCGCCGAAATCGTCCGGAGGGGGACCGGGATCCGGCGCCGCGGGCGCCGGGCGACCGCCGCCACCGCCGCCGCCGCCGCCACCGTAGCCGCCGCCACCACCACCGCCGTAGCCGCCGCCACCACCGCCGTAGCTGCCGCCACCGCCGCCGGGATCGGCGCCGAACCCGGCGTCGTCGTTGGCGACGCCGCGGCCGCCGCGGCCCCCGCCCGTCAGCAGGACGTTGTTCGCGACCACCTCGGTCTTGTAACGCTTGTTGCCGTCCCGATCGTCGTAGCTCGACGTGCGGAGCGAGCCTTCGACGAAGATCGAGGAGCCTTTGCTGAGGATCTTGCCCAAGGCCTCGGCGCGCTTGCCCCAGATCACGACATTGTGCCAGTCCGTCCGTTCTTTCCGGACCTTGTCGCGATCCAGGTACGATTCGGTCGTCGCGAGCCGCAGGTTCAAGACTGCCTGCCCTCCCTGGGTGAACCGGAGCTCGGGGTCGGCGCCCAGGTTGCCGAGCAGCATCACGCGATTCAAGCCTTCGGCCATCTTGACTCCTTCCCTAGGAGCGGTTCAGCGCACGTTGCGCCGAACGAAAATCGACAGTTTCACTCCCCCATGGGGGCCGACGCGTCAAGGGCCCACGGCGCGTCGAGCGGCGCGCGGCGCGCCCGTGCGGGGGAGCCGGCGCCTCGTCGGTCCGAGCGGCGCGGCAGGCCGGGGCTGCTCACCCGCCCGCCCCGCCCTGCGCGAGCAGATCGGACAGGAAGAGGCGGGCGATCGTGAAGTAGAGCAGGATCCCGAGGACGTCGACGAGGCTCGCGATGAACGGCGTGGAGCTGGTCGCCGGATCGAGGCCGAGGCGCCGGAGCAGGAGGGGGAGCATCGCGCCCACGGTGCAGCCCATGAGGACGATCGCCATCAGCGTCACGCCGATCGTGAGGACGAAGCCGGTGCCGTCGCCCCAGAGCCAGACGCGGAGCATGCCGATGACCGAGAGGATGAGGCCGAGCACGACGGCCTGCCCGAGCTCACGGACGAGGACGCTCGCCCAGTCGCCGACGCGCAGGTCGCCGACGGCGAGCCCGCGGATGATGAGCGACGACGACTGCGAGCCGGAGTTGCCGCCCGTCGAGATGAGCAGGGGCACGTAGTAGGCGAGCGTCGCGACGGCCTCGAGGTCGTGCTCGAAACGCCGGAGCACCTCGCCGGTCATGAACTCGCCGACGAACAGCACGGCGAGCCAGGGGGCGCGCTTCTGGATGAACGTCCAGAAGCTCGTCTTGAAGTAGCTGTCCTCGATGGGGCCGACCGCGCCGAGCCGCTGCATGTCCTCGGACTGCTCCTCCGTGAGGACATCCATCACGTCGTCGACGGTGATGACGCCGAGCAGCTTCCGGTCCGCGGAGAGCACGGGCAGCGCGCTGAAGTCGTACTTCGCCATGGTCCGCGCGACCTCTTCCTGGTCGGTCTCGGGGCTGACGGCGAAGACGTTCTCGGTCATCACGTTCGAGAGCTTCTCGGACGGCGAGGCGAGCAGCAGATCGCGCAGCGAGACGACGCCGATGAGGTGCCCGCGATCGGAGACGACGTACACGTAGTAGATGGTCTCGGCGTCCTCGCCGACGGCGCGGATGCGCTCGATCACGTCGGCGACCGTGAGGTGGATGCCCACCGACACGTAGTCGGTGGTCATGAGGCCGCCGGCGCTGTCCTCCGGCCACTTGGCGAGCTCCTCGACCTCGGCGGCGGCCTCGGGGTCGACCTTCTCCAGCGTGGAGAGCAGCGTGCCGCTGACCTGGTCGGGGAGGGCCTCGATGAGGTCGGTGCGGTCGTCGGCCGCCATCTCGGAGACGATCGGCGCGATGCTCTCGACGCCCATCTGCTCGACGAGCGCCTCCTGGGTCTCGCCGTCGAGGCGCTCGAAGATGGGCGCGGCCTCCTCGGCCTTGAGCGCCATGAGGACCTTCGCCGCCTCGGCGTCGTCCAGCAGGCCGATGAGATCGGCGAGGTCCTCGTCGTGGATCTCGTCGAGCAGGTCGGAGAGCTGCGCCGGATCCTCGGCGAGGAGCTGCCGGACCTCCGGGACCATGGCGAGGGCGACGCGCAACATGCTCGGGCACTGACCACAACTCCGCCCTGCTGGGAAGCGGCAACCCGTGCCGGCGCGGGTGGCGCGATCGAGCCAGCTGCCCCCCCTTCGACCGAGGTCGAGGTGCGGCAGCTCGACCCGGGTTGACGGCGGTCGACCCGGGTTGAGCTGCGGCGGCGGCCAACCCGGGTTGGGCTGCGGCGGCGGCCGACCCGGGTTGACGGCGGCCGACCCGGGTTGGGCTGCGGTGCCACCCGTTGAGGCTGACCGAGGTTGAGGCCGGCAGGCCGACCCGGGTTGAGGTAGGCCGACCCGGGTTGAGGTGGGGCCGGCCCAACCCGGGTTGAGGTAGAGGCCGACCGGTTGAGGTGGAGGTCGATCGACCGCCGTGTAGGTGGGACGTCCAGGTGGGCCTAGGTTCCCAACCAGGCGGATCGCCTACGGAGTTGGCGCTTCGCAATCAAGTTGACGGCGCGGCCGAGCGCGGCGATGGAGCCCCTCGAAGCGCGGCGGCGGCACCTCCTTTGCTACGGCGCCCTCAGGCGGGTCCGGGCGGGGCCGACGGGTCGAATTGACAGCGTTCCGGTCGGGTCCTTAGCATCGGGCTCCCGTCGAGCCGCGGATCGCCTGCGGAAGTCGGTCATGGGCCCGTGGACGACGGGCCCGTTCAGTGGCTTGACCGCCGCGCAACTGGATCGGTGGTCGAAAGGAAAGTCCAATGATGACGCGGATTGAGCGTGAGAGGAGGCGCCCGTGGAGGGGCGCGATGAGGCTCGCCATGGCGGGCCTCCTGATCGCGGGCACAGGCAGCGCCTTCGGATGTCTGAACCGCCCCATCGCCGCGAACGAGCCCCGCACGACGTCGACGATCGTCGAGAGGCTGACCCAGAGCTCGGTCGACAAGATCGACCTCCTCCTGGCCATCGACAACTCGGGCTCGATGGCCGACAAGCAGGACATCCTCGCCACCGCCATCCCCGACCTCGTGCAGGGCCTCGTCAACCCGCGCTGCATCCACAAGAGCGGCATGCAGGACCCCACGACGGTCTCGTCGCCGAACGACGAATGCCCGACCGACTTCAAGCGCGAGTTCGAGCCGGTCAAGGACATCCACATCGGCATCATCAGCTCGAGCCTCGGCGGCCACGGCTCGGGCGCCTGCCCGGCGATGACGAGCCCGTCCAACGTGGACATGGCGCACCTCCTCGCGCGCAGCGACGAGAACTCCCAGGTCAACGACCTCCCGACCTACCTCAACAAGGGCTTCCTGGCCTGGGATCCCGATCAGAAGCGCGACGAGAACGGAGAGCCGGAGAGGCCCGACCCGGAAGACGGCGAGGCGGACATCGATGGCGACTCGCCCAACGACCTCAACGACACGTCGCTCGTCGAGCAGCTCAGGGCGATGGTCAAGGGCACCGGGCAGTCCGGCTGCGGCTTCGAGGCGCAGCTCGAGAGCGTGTACCGCTTCCTCGTCGACCCGGAGCCCTACGAGCGGATCGAGATCCAGGGCGACGTCGCCGTGCCGATGGGCCTGGACGCCACCGTCATCCAGCAACGCAGCGAGTTCCTCCGGTCGAGCTCCCTCCTCGCGATCATCATGCTCAGCGACGAGAACGACTGCTCGATCCGCGAGGAGGGCCGCAACTACCTCGTCGCTGAGACCAGGAACGGCTTCCGCCTGTGGCGGCCGCGCGCCGAGTGCGCCACCGACCCGGGCAACAAGTGCTGCAGGTCGTGCAGCCAGAACCAGGATGGCTGCCCGCCCGACCCGGCCTGCACGGGCTCCGACGGCTTCCCCGCCCGGCTGAACATCGCCGAGGATCCGGTCAACTCCCGCTGCTGGGATCAGAAGCGCCGGTTCGGCTTCGACTTCCTCTACCCGATCGAGCGCTACCGACGCGCCTTCACCGAGGCGCAGATCCCGAACCGCCAGGGCGATCTCGTCCCGAACCCGATCTTCAGCGATCTGGCCACCGACGACAATGACTCGATCATCCGCGATCCCGGGCTCGTCTTCTTCGCCGGCATCGTCGGCGTTCCCTGGCAGGACATCGCGCGCCAGAACGCGCAGGGCGAGCCGGACCTCCTGCGCGGCCTCAACGAGGACGGCGAGCCGGTCGGCGGGTTCAAGAACGCGACCGAGCTCGGCTCCCCGCTGCTCGACAACGCGTTCAGCAGCACCTGGGAGCTCATCCTCGGCGACCCCGCGAAGTACCAGCCGCCGAAGGACCCGTTCATGATCGAGTCGACGGCGCCGCGCTCGGGCACGAACCCGATCACCGGCGACACCATCGTCGCGCCGGACCAGACGGGCTGGAACACCATCAACGGCCGCGAGTACACGATCCCGCCGGGGAGCACCGGCGACCTCCAGTACGCGTGCATCTTCGATCTCCCCGACTCGAAGTCCTGCGAGGGCAACGCCCAGAGCTGCGACTGCAGGGAGCTCCAGGACGCGCCGAACGACAACCCGCTGTGCCAGCCGGAAGCCGGAAGCGGTCAGGATCAGCCGGGGGCCAGGACGACGACGCAGATCAAGGCGAAGGCCTACCCGGGCCTCCGCGAGCTGCAGCTCATCCGCGAGCTCGGACCCCAGGGCATCGTCGGCTCGGTGTGCCCGGCGCAGCTCGACAACGACAACGCGGCCGACTACGGCTACCGGCCGGCGATCGGCGCCATCATCGATCGCCTGAAGACGGTGCTCGGCGGCCAGTGCCTGCCGCGCACCTTGACCCCCGACGAGAACCAGCAGGTCTCCTGCCTGATCCTCGAGGCGCGCAACTCGCAGGGCCAGTGCGGCTGCGACCCGGCGACGGGGCGCGCGGTGGTGCCGGAGAACGAGGATCGCTATGCCGCGGTGGAGGAGGTGCTCGCCCTCGACATCGCGAAGGTCTCAGGCTGGGACTGCGTGTGCGAGATCCAGCAGCTCGCGGGCGCGAATCCGGGCGAACCGGCCTACGAGTGCAGGAACAACGTCGGCGACAACGTCGAGTCCGGTGGCCAGCCGGTGCACGGGTGGTGCTACGTCGATCCGTCGATCAGGGTCGGCGATGCGGCGATCGTCGCCGACTGCCCGTCGACCGAGCGGCGCAAGATCCGGTTCACGGGCAAGGGCGAAGCCCAGCAGGGCTCCACGCTGTTCATCACCTGCTCCGGCGAGTAGGCTGACGGCGGGCTGACCCGGCGCGCGGGGCCGATCGCGAGATCGCGCCCCGCGCCGCTTTTTGTGGCCCCGGAGGGGGCTCCGGCGCGCCGGCCGGCAGCGCCCTCGCGGGGCCCGGTCGGTTTTGTGCTAAGACCGCACTCCGTCGTGGCGGCACGCAAGAAGATCCTGATCATCGAGGACGAGCCCCACATCGTGCTGGGGCTGACGGATGCCCTCGAGTTCGAGGGCTTCTCGGTGGCGTCGGCCTCGAAGGGGAAGGACGGCGTGCTGCTCGCGCGGCAGGAGAAGCCGGACGCGATCCTGCTCGACCTCATGCTCCCCGACACCAACGGCTTCAAGGTCTGCGAGGACCTGCGCCGCTGGGACGCGTTCGTGCCGATCATCATGCTGACGGCCCGAGGCCAGGAGATCGACAAGATCCGCGGCCTCGACGCGGGCGCCGACGACTACGTGACCAAGCCGTTCAGCGTGGGCGAGCTCATCGCCCGGCTGCGCGCCCTCTTCCGCCGCGCCGCCCGGCCCGCCGAGGCGCCGGTCGAGGTGTTCACCATCGGCAACGTGCAGGTCAACATGACCGCCCACACCGTCTCGCGGGGCTCGCGGTCGGATCAGCTGTCGTTCTACGAGGTCGAGCTCCTGCGCCTCTTGCACGAGCGCCTGGGCCAGCCGGTCTCGCGCGAGGAGATCCTCCAGAAGATCTGGGGGATCGAGGCCGGGCCGTCGAACCGCACGGTCGACAACTTCATCGTCAAGCTGCGCAAGAAGATCGAGCGCTCGCCCGACAAGCCGGAGCACATCCTCACGGTCTACGGCTTCGGCTACAAGCTCGCGCCCTGACGGAGCGGCAGCACGTTGCGGAGGTCGCACGGCACCGTCACCGCGGCGTCGATGATGCGCTTCGGATCGAGATCCGAGAGCCGCGCGCCCTCGCGGAGCTGCCGCGCCTCGAGGCGCAGCCGGACGAGGCCCGGGCTGCCGGTGTCGCCGGCGTAACCGACCACATCGCCCGCGTCGAGGCGCGCGCCCGCCACGACGCCGGGGCCGGGGCGGTCGAGGTGGCCGTGGAGCAGGACGTACCTGCGCACGCGATCCACGTCGCGGACGTCGTGCGCCGTGGCGACCGTGATCCCGGACAGCTCGCCGACGAAGACGACCTCGGCCTTCCCCTCCTGCCCCTCGAGCCGCAGCGACGTCACGCGGTCGCCCCGCGCCGCCGCGAGGTCGACCCCGCCGGCCCAGGACGGCGGCTCGGGTCGCGCGGCGCCGATCGCGGCGACGGGGCCCGCCGGAGGCGGCGCGCCCGGCTGCGCTGGAGCGCCCTCGACGAGGAGGAACCCGGGCGCCCGATCCGGCGCGCCGATCGGGAACGCGTACGCGGCGGCGCTCGCCGGACGTTCCGGGCGGCGGGGGATGTGCTCGTAGGCCTGCCCGCGCGCGCCCGCCCCCGCGGGACGCGCGCCGCCCGGGCCGGAGAGCGCCGCCGCACCGCCCTCGGAGAGCGGCGCGCCCGGCGCCGGCAGCGGGACGCACGCGGCGCCCTCCGGCACGGTGCGCGGGCCGCAGAGCGCCGCCGCGCCCGCGGCGCCGCGCGCCGCGGCCGCCGGAGGGACGACCGCGGGCGGCGGCGGCGCGGGGTCGTCGAGGCCCCCGAGCGCAAGGACGAGGGCGGACGCCGCGGCGCCGCGCACGAGCGGGGAAGGGGAGACCGCCGCCCTCGTCGGGCGGGCTTGCGATGAGCCGGACGCGCGCATGCCATGAACGGTCTACCGCATCGCGCGCGGCAGGCGAGCGCGATGCGGTAGCGCCGGGCCGGGCGTGGCCGCGCCCGCCGTGGACGGGAATCCGCGGGGAACGGGCCCTTGCTGCCTGCCGGCTTGCGGAGGCGGCGCGCTGTTGATAGCTCCTCTTCGTGCAAAATCGCCAAGCTATCGAGACGACCCTGAACAAGCTGTTCGACGCGGAGCGCACGGCTCGCCGGCTCCACGACGATCTGGCGGCCATGCCCGGCGATGCGTTGCTGGACGTCCTCACGGACGCGATCGCGAGCGCGGCGCGCGAGAACGACGAGGACGAGGCGGCGCTCCGGCTGGTGCGCATCGCGTCGCTGCTCGGCGAGCACGAGGGCCCGCGCGCGCTCGACGCGCTCATCGACGTGCTCGCCTCGGAGCACCCCGAGGCGCGTCAGGCGGCGGGCGAGGAGATCGAGTCGCTCGCCTACGACCGCTTCAAGGAGGTCGCGCAGGCGATCGAGCGGGCGCTCAAGCGGCTGCCGGTCGGGTCGTCCGCGCTGCCGGAGCTGCCGTACCTCATCGCCGAGGTGCCGGAGCCGGGCGTGCCGAAGCTGCTCGGCCAGTTCCTCGGCCACAAGGATCCGGACGCGGTGGCGGCGGCGATCGAGACCCTGGTCGAGATCGGCGACCCGGCGCACGCGCCGCTGATCCAGCCGCTGATCGGCGACATGCGCACGGTCGAGCTGGCCGACGACGGCGGCGACGACGCGACGTCGGAGGTCACGCTCGGCGAGCTCGCCGAAGAGGCGCTCGGCCTCCTCGCGCCCTACGACGAGGAGGAAGAGGACGGGGTCGCCTGATGATCGGCCCGCCGCTGAGCGCGGCGGACGCCGTGTTGTTCGAGCACGCGGTCGTCCCGCGCTACATCTCGTTCTTCGCCTCGCTGGCGGTGGACATGCTGCTGCCCTCGGAGGCGGCGCGCATCGCCCACCTCGGCTGTCGGAGCGGCTTCCCCGACGCGATCGTGGCCGACAAGCTGCCCGGGGCGACGCTCGTGGGGATCGACGGGTCCGCCGCCGCGCTCGATCTCGCGCGCGCCAAGGCGGCGCTGTTCTCCGGGATGAACGCGAGCTACGTGCTCGCCGACGCCCTGCCCACGCCGCTGCCGGACGCGAGCTTCACCCACGCGTTCACGCTGCACCCGGTCTGCCGCCCGAGCGAGCGGGCGCAGCTCCTCGCCGAGCTGCGCCGGGTGCTGGTTCCCGGCGGCCAGGCGCTCATCGCGCTGCCGCTGCGCGGCTCGTTCCCGGAGGTGGCCGACATCGCGCGGGAGTGCGCGCTCAAGCAGGACCTGTCGGAGCTCGGCGCGGCGGTCGACGCCGCCTCCGCCAGCCGCCCGACGCTCGAGACCATCGCCGAGGAGATCGAGGACGCCGGGTTCGACGAGGTCGAGGTCGACGTCCAGCTCATCGCGGTGTCGTTCGACAGCGGGCGCGAGTTCCTCGAGGACCCCATCTCGCGGCTGATGGTGATCCCCGAGGCGACGGCGATGCTCGACCTCGAGCCGCAGATCATCGACTCGATGCTCGCGTACCTGCACCACGCGGTCTCGAAGTACTGGTCCGAGGGCGTCTTCGAGCTGACCGTGAACGTCGGGTGCGCCAGCGCCCGGCGGCCGCTCGGCTGACGATCGGCAGGGGCGCCGCGGCGGGCGCGCGCGGGCGCGGCCGGCGCTAGCGCTCGTGCCCGCCGCCGCGGAGGCCGAGCGCGTCGAGCCCGGCGAGCGCCGCGAGCGAGACCGGGTGGTACGGGGGCCGCGGCGTGATCGGCTTCTGGACGTCGCCCCCGCGCTCCTCGATGAGCCGCGCGCAGAGCGCGAGGCACCACTTGCCCTGGCACCAGCCGGTGCCGAAGCCCGTGTAGCGCTTGACCGACTCGATGTCCTTGTAGCCGCGCTCCATCGCGGCCTCGAGCTCGCGCAGGGTGACGTCCTCGCAGCGGCAGACGAGCGTCTTCATCGACCTAGTCGCCCTCGTACTCGCAGCGGGCGTCGCAGGTCTCGAAGACGGTGACCCGGTTCAAGGACGGCAGCGACGGCGCGAGGCGGTTCCAGATCCACCGGGCGAGCACCTCGCTCGTCGGGTTCTCCAGCCCCGGGACCTCGTTCAGGTAGTTGTGATCGAGCAGGTCGTGGAGGGGCGCCCAGGCTTCGTAGAGGTGGCCGTAATCGATGAACCACCCCGTCTCCTCGTTCACGGGGCCGCGGATCGCGACCTCGATCTTGAAGCTGTGACCGTGGAGGCGCGCGCACTTGTGCCCCTGCGGCACCTTGGGGAGGCGGTGGGCGGCCTCGAAGCGGAACTCATGCACGAGACGGACGTTCATTGGACGAGCGGTCATGGGGCGGGCGCCGTGAGGCGTCAACGCCCGGCGGCCCGTCGATGGTGCGGCGGCCGAGGTACGGGGTTCCCTCGAGGGGCTCGAGCGGCTATACCCCCGGCCATGCCGCAGAAGCCCGCAGTGAGAGCCAAGAAGAAGCGACGCGACACGAAGCGCCTGGCGAATTGGCGCGCCAAGAAGGAGCTGCAGAGCGCCCAGGGAACGCCGCCGGCCGACCCGGCCGCCGCCGCGCAGCCCAGCCGCTGAGCCGCGAGCGCCGGCCCCGGCCGGTGCTCAGTTCGCCGGCTCGTCCTCATCGCCGTCGTCCGGCGCCGGTCCGGGCAGCGGCGGCCCCCTGCGCCGCGCCGCGCGGACCGTCGCGACCTCGGCCCGCGACGGGTTGATCACCAGAAAACCGTGGTCCGCGTCGAGGAGCGCGACGTCGCCCGGCGACGCCCAGCGGAACGCGCCGGCCACATCCACGATCGACGGCACGCCGAGCAGCTGGAGGAGCACGTGCGAGCGCGGCCCGGACCGCTCGCTGAGCGCGACGCCGACGGGGTTGGCCCGGGCGGAGATCAGGAGATCGAACACGGTCAGCTGGTCGCCCACGAGGACCGCCTTCGACGGGAGCTCGGCCCGGGCGTCGGGGGTCGCCAGCATCAGGATCGCGTCGCAGAGGTCCTCGATGTCGCGGGCGCGGTCCTGCAAGAACGGGTCGCCGACGATCCCGTTGGCGGCCCGCGCCACCTCGCGGGCGACCGTCCCGAGCGCTTGCGCGACGGTGCGCCCGCCGGCCGCGAGCTCGAAGGCGCGCGCGCGCAGGCGGCCGTCGCCGATCATCAGGAGGTAGGTCGAGAGGAACGCCGCGTCCTGCGCGATGCCCCGCTCCGCCGCGCGGGCGTGGAGCTCGACGAGCGCCTTCTCCGCGATGTCGAAGGCGAGCCGCAGGAGCTTCGGATCGCCGTGGCCCCGCTGCGGGCCGAGCGACGAGCTGGCCGGCCGCCGCAGGGCCGCGATGGCGCCGAGCGCGCGACCCGGGACCACGGGCAGCCCCGGCAGCGTGACCTTGCGCGTGCCCCCGCCGGTGCGCCGCCGCCGCTCGCGCAGCTCGTCGAGCACCTGGGCGTGGCGCGCGCCGGCCGCGATCGGGGCCGTCAGGGCCATGAGGAGCTCGACGTCCCGCGCCGTGAAGGCGCGATCCCCCGCCCGCTGCACGACCAGGGCGCCGAGCGGGCGGCCGCTGCCGAGGATCGGCGCCGCCAGGAAGACCGGGAACCGCTCCTCGCGGAGCTCCGGGAACGCGCGGTAGCGCTCGTGCTCCGTCGCCTGGACGACCGAGATCGGGCGCAAGCACTCGACCGCCATGCCCGTGATGCCCTGCCCGACCGAGAGCCGCACCGTGCCGCGCGCCTCGCGCGGGAAGCCGACGTTGCCGCGCAGCACGAGCTCGTCGCCGTCGCCCTCGAGGAGGTACAGCGACGCCACGTCGGCGCCGAGGATGGCGGCGATCCGCTGCGGCGCCTCGTCGAGGAGGAGCGACAGCGGCATCGGCTTCGCCACGAAGGCCAGGTACTCGATGACGAGATCCAGGCGCTCGTCGCGGCGCACGTGGATCCTGGCCGAGGTGACCGACGGCGGCGCGTCCTCGCCGTCGAGCTCCGCCTCGCCGCCGGCCTCCGCGGCGCGGGCCGAGCTGCCGGCCGGATCGCTCGGCGCGGGGCCCGCGTCCGCGTGGCGCTCGTCCGGCGATCCACCGTCGACGAGCCCCTGCCGCGCGCCCTCCACGTCGAGCGGCGCCGCGGGCGGGCTCGCGATCGCCTCGAGCTCCGTGGGCGGGTGGGTCGCCTTCGGATCATCGGTGCGCGATGACATACGACGATCGCTATCACACACCGTCGCTCGAGCGCACCTCGCACGCGAGCGCGCCCGGATCGCGCCGCGGTCGAGGCCGCGTCCGCGGCGCGACGCGCGCGCTGCCGGCGCGCCGTCCGCCCGGCCGGTCACGCACGTCAGAGCGCCCGCAGGTCGACCGGGCCATCCAGGGGCGGGCGCTGCATCCACCCCAGCGCCGAGACCCGCGCGCGCGGGGCCGCGGCGGACACGGCGCGCGCGAGCTCGCCGCCGCCGCCGGCGCCGATCGCGGTGATCGCGCCGCGGATCGGCGCGAGCAGCGCCGGAGCCGCGCCGGCGCTGCTCGCCGCCACGTGGACGACGCGCGCCGCGGGCGGCAGGAGGAGCGACCGCGGCGCCGGATCCACGCCGACCCCGTGCCCTTCGCCCTCCCAGAACGAGCCCACGGCCTCGAGGGTGGCCCGGTACATCGCGACCTCGGCCCGCGCGGCGCCGTCGAGCGGCCCGCGCGGGACGCGCGCGCCCGCGGCCGCGAGCGCCTCGTGCAGGGCGCGCGCGAGCGCCTCGGCGCGCTCGGCCGGGCCCTCCACCAGCACGAAGCGCGGCGACAGGCAGCCGCGCTGATCGAACGGCACGACGTCGTCGGCGATGTCGCGCGCCGCCTCGGCGAGGCGCGCGTCGGGGCCGACGACGGCGAGGCCGAGGCCGGCGCCGTGCCCGCGCACGAGGACGCCGCGCCCGGCCTGCGCGCGCAGCGTCGCGACGGTCTGGTCCGAGCCGTAGACGTGCAGCTCGGCGCGCGGCGCGCCGTCGCGGGGCTCCTCGCCCGCCGCCTGCGCCCCGGCGTCCCCGAGCGCCACGTCCGCGACCAGGGCGATGGCGCCGCCGTCGCGCGCGAAGCCCTCGTCGGCCGAGAGCGCGCGCGCGAGGAGCTCCGCGACGACGGGATCGCGGCGCGACGGGCGCACGAGGACCTCCGGCGCCGTCGCCGCCGCGACGGCGATGGCCCGCAGCGGCGCCGTGCAGACGTTCGCGGCGAGCACGACGTGGCAGCGGCGCGCGCGCCCCGCGGTCGCCACGAGCGCGTCGAGCTCGCCGCTGCTCGGCGCGATCTCGAGGTGGCGGCCGAGCGCGAGCTCCACGCCCTCGGGGGAGAGGCCGCTCGTTTCGGGCAGCCGCCGCCGCGCCTCCTGGCCGAGCGGGTCGCGCGCGTCGGCGATCCGCGCCGCCGCGGCGACCACGCGCTCGACCCGGCGGCGCCGCGCCGCGCCGTCGTCCATCAGGCGCCGCCGCCGAGCATCTGGTCGATCGCGATCGAGCAGCCGCGCGGCGGCGCCCCGGACGCGCGGCCCAGGAGCTCGACGCCCTCGTCGGTGACGCGCACGCGATCGGCCGTCTGGATGGCCACCGCCGAGTCGACGTTCGCGAGATCGACGATCCGCGCGAGCCCGATCTCGCCGGCGGGGAGCGGCGCGAGCGTCCCGGGGTCGACCGCGGTGACGCGCGTCCAGGGCGGCGCGAGGTAGATCCCCGGCGCGGGGCCCGGCCCGCGGGCGAGCGCCGCCGCGAGCGTGCCCTCGTAGAGCTGGCTCGAGAGCTCCGTCATGCCGTACTCGCCGACGACATGCGAGAGCGGCACCCCGAGCGCTCGCGCGATCGACGCCCGCAGCTCGTCCGCGGGCACCTCGCGCGAGCGACCCTTGTAGCCGCCGGTCTGCATTGCGCGGCTGCCTCCGGGCAGCAGCGTCGCGCCCTCGGGCAGCCCGGCCTCGAGCAGGTGGACGAACGCGAACGAGGTGCCGAGCACGATGGCCGGCTCGCCCGCGGCGCGCGCCTCGGCGCACGCGCGGGCGAACCCCGCGGCGTCGAGCTCGCCGCCGCGCACGTGCCAGCTCGCCGGCCCCGAGAGGCGCGCGGCGAAGCGATCGATCATGAACCCGAGCGACGAGTCCGGGACCTCGTCGAGCGGCGGCGCGAGGACGATCGCGCGGAGCGGCGCGCCGTCGGGCCACAGGAGGCGCTCGCCCCAGGCGACCGCGGCGAGCTCGTACGTCGCGGTGGTGCGGAACGGGTGCTCGCCGCGGGACGCCGCGCCGAGGGAGGTCCCGCTCGTGCGGAAGACGCGCTCGTCCGCCTCGTGCGGGTGGGCCGCGACGCGCGCGAACCGGAAGACGTCGCACGGCACCGCGGGGATCTGCTCCGCGCGCTGCATCGTGTCGACGTCCGCGCCGCGCGCCTTGAAGAGGCGGGCGACCGGCGCGCACTGCGCGGCCTGGTGCCGGGCGAGGGCGATCGCGAGCGCGTCGAACGTGTCCGGGAGCGCGGCGTCCGCCGCGCCCTCGCCCCGCTGAAGCGAGGCCGCCGCCGCTCGGCCGGCGCCGGGCGAGCCCGCCCTGTCCGGGAGGAGCGACGCCTCGATGAACGCCCGCGCGCGGCGGTGCAGCGCCTCGCTCTGATCGATCGGTCCTACGCGTCCCACGCGTCCCACGCGACCGGGATAGCACGCGCCGCGCGCGCCTAGGACGAAAGCACGCGGGCCAGCGCGCCGGCCGCGGCCGACAGCAGCGCCTCGGGGGTGGTGAGCGCCGGCGTCAGCGTCAGCGTCTCGCCGCGCACCCCGCCCGTGAGGACCAGGTAGCCCTCGGCCAGCATCCCGCGCATGGCCCGCAGCCCGAGCTCGGCGCTCTCGAGCTCCACGCCGACCATGAGCCCGGCGCCGCGCACGTCGACGACGCCCGCTCGGCCCCGCAGCGCCTGCCGGAGCGCCTCCTGGAAGCGCGCGCCCACGCCGCGCGAGCGCGCGGCCAGCTGGCCTGCGTCCAGGGCGTCGAGCGTCGCGAGCGCGGCGCTCGACGCGAGGGGCGAGCCGGAGTGCGTCGAGGTGTGGACCACCTCGGCCTCGCGCGCCCACGCGCGCATGATCGGCTCCGGCGCCACGCACGCGGAGATGGGGAGCCCGCCGCCGAGCCCCTTGCCGAAGCAGAGGATGTCCGCGGGCGCCCCGATCGCCCCCGTGCGCGTCATCGCCCCCGACCGACCGAGGCCGGTCCAGATCTCGTCCGCGATCACCAGCGCCCCGCGCCGGTGCGCCGCGTCGCAGACCGCGCCCAGGAACGCGTCGGGTGGGACGACGCAGCCGCCCCGCCCGAGGATCGGCTCGAGCAGGATCGCGCCGATCTCGCCGCCGCGCAGCGCCGCCTCGATCGCGTCGAGCGAGCGCGCCGCGCCCGCCTCGTCGCGCGGGTACGGCGCGAACGTCACGCGCGGGTTGAGCTGCTCCGCGAACGGCGACCGGTAGCTCTCGCGCAGCCCGCACGCCGCGAGCGGCGCGTACCCGAGGCCGTGGTACGCGCCCTCGAAGGCGACGAGCCCCGGCCGCCCGGTCGCGAGCGCCGCCGTCTTGATGGCCGCCGTGATCGCGTCGCTGCCGCTCTGGCCGAGCAGCGCCATCGGCGAGGGCCCGGGGTGCAGCGCCGCGAGGCGCTCCAGGAGGGCGATCTTCACGTCGGCCGAGTACACGTCGCCGAGGGCGAGCGTCAGCCGCGACATCTGCTCCTCCGCCGCGCGCCGCACCGGCGCCGCCGCGTGGCCGAGCAGCAGCGCGCCGAAGCCCGCGCACAGGTCGACGTAGCGGTTGCCGTCGACGTCGCAGACGTTGGCGCCGCGCCCGTGCGACAGCACGATCGGGAGCATCTCGGCGCCGCTCTTCTGCGCCCGCGCCTCGCGGCGCCGGCCGAACGCCGGGCACTCGACGCGCTCGAGCCGCTCGAGGGCGCTCCGCGACCTCGGACCAGGCGGCGGCACCAGGATCTCGGGCAGCGCGTCGCCGCCGTCCGGGTCCAGCGCCGCCGGCAGCGGCAGCTCGCTGTTCGGCATCGTCGTTCCTCCGCCGGGATCTAGCGCGCCCGCGGCCCCGAGCTCAGGCGCAGACGCGGTTTCTCCCGCTGTTCTTCGCGTGGTAGAGGCGCTCGTCGGCGCGCTTGATGAGGTCGTTCGCGGTGCGATCGCCCTCCTGCAGCAGCGCCACGCCGACGCTGATCGTCACGCGGATGCTGTCGGCCTGGAAGACGAAGAGGTGCTCCGCGACCTTCTGCCGCAGCGTCTCGCCGAGCGCCGCGGCGCCCTCGATCGACGTCTCGGGCAGGATGATGGCGAACTCCTCGCCGCCGTACCGCGCAAAGACCTCATCGCGGCGGATGCGGCTCTGCACGATGCGCGCGACCTCCTTCAACACGAAATCGCCGGCCAGGTGGCCGTGGACGTCGTTGATGCGCTTGAAGTGGTCGATGTCGAACAGGAGGATCGCGAGGTCGCGCTCGTGGCGGCGGCCGCGGATGATCTCGCGCTCGAGCGCCTCGTAGAGGTAGCGCTTGTTGTGGATCTGCGTGAGACCATCGATGATGGTCATCCGGTAGATCTCTTCGTGGTATTGCGCCTCCACGTCGGCGCCGGACAGGAACTTGAAGATCGTCGGGCCGATCTTCACCCGGTCTCCGTTCTTCAGCACCACCTCGCGGGAGATCTGCTCATCGTTGCAGTACGTCCCGTTGGTGCTGCCGTCGTCGACGACCATCCAGGCGCTCGGCCGCTGCTCGAAATGAGCGTGCCGCCGTGAAACGGAGTCGCCGTCGAGCACGATGTGGTTGTCCGCCCCCCGTCCGACGCGCGTCGGGTTGTGCTCTAGCACGAACCGCTTGCCGAGCAGCGTGGGCTCCTTCGTGTAGATCACGACCAGGCAGTCGGTCGTGTTCTTGCTGCCGCCGCCCGGTGGGGGCTGGACCACCTGCGTTACACGAGTCTTTTCGTCGAAGTCACTCACGCGCGCTCAGCCCAACCCGTCGTGCGACCTAGCCTCGACATCGTTCGAGCTCTTCCCGAGACGGAACCTGCCCGGGCGCGGCTCTTCGGTCGCGATCCAACGGCTCGATATGCCCTAGCTCGCCCAACGTCAAAGCGTACTGACATGCCCCGACTCCCGTCAAGACGGCCATCCGGGCGGAGCCGTCTTCGGTGATTCCTCCGCCTTCCCGACCCGACAGCGGCACACGTCGCCCGCTGCGCTCCGTCGTGCCCTTCCACGCTCTCGGCTTGTTCCTCGCACGCCGTCCGCCCCTCACCGCCGCTTGCTCTGCACCGCATCGCCTGTGCTCGCTGAAGCGCCTTGTGGGGCATTGTGCGCTTGTATCGCAGTGGACGCGCCGCCCCGTTCTCTCGTGCAGCTCGCGCTGCCGTCGATGCGGCTCTCTCTATGCGTTTCTCGGGCGCGCCGCCACCCGTCCGGCGAGCGGTCGAGCCGGCAGGGGAGAGAATGGTTCGCTGGAGCACGATGTGTTGGTTCGGCTGGCAAGCCCGCGTTCTGCGGGCATGAGGCTCTGTGAGTTCTGCCTCAAAACCAGGGCGCATCACAACGCTGAACTGAGCGGAACGAGCGGAACTGAGCGGAGCTGAGCGGAACTGAACAGAAACGAACCGAGCGCAGCGCGCGCCGCGACCGCCGGCGCGGCCCTCTTCCGGGCAGCGCCGGTTGGTTGACTTGGCACACGGGGTGCGTAGAGTAGACCTGCGTCGCGGCGGAGACCTTCCCCCCCCCAGGTCCGCCGCGGCGTTTTTCATTTCAGGCTGCTCCGTGGCCATCTCCACCCCCGGCGCTGTCGCGTATTTCCTCCTGGGATGATTCCCGGAGCAGCGCGTTCCTCGCCATCCAGCCATGCTCCGTCGCTGCTGGAACCGTTTGCCTCGAAAGGCATCAACGGGCCCAGCTGGAGCAGGTGCCGAGAAACCGACCTCGGCTGCAAGGAGGGGATTGACGACGCGAGCCCTGCTGGGCGGGTGGGGCCGGCGCGGGAGCCGGCCGCCGTCGTTCACGACCGGAGCGTCGCGCGCAGCTCGCCGCCGTCGAAGACCCAGAGCTCGCCCGGCCGCCCATGGGTCCAGGCCTCGTTGGCGGTGAGCGGGGTCGTCGCGACCACGGCGATGCGATCCTTCGGGGTCGTGACGGCGGAGAAGTCGACGCGGACGTCATCGTCCACGAGCGTCGCGACGCCGAACGGGGCTTTGCGCACGATGTAGCAGAGCCGGGTCCCGCACCGGGCGAAGAGGTGGCGCCCGTCGCCGAGCAGGAAGTTGAACGTGCCGTCCCGGCCGAGCTCGCCGCCGAGCGCCGCGACCGCCGCCCACAGCTCGCTGGGCCGGCGCGGGTAGCCGGGGAACGCGCTCCGGAGCCCCTCCAGCAGGTAGCAGAACGCGTGCTCGCTGTCGGTCGTGCCGATGGGGTTGAAGCGGCCCAGCGCGCGGCGCCGGACGCGGCGCAGCGTGCCGTTGTGCGCGAAGACCCAGTGGCGCCCCCAGAGCTCGCGCACGAACGGGTGCGTGTTGGCGAGCAGGACCTCGCCGCGGGTGCGGCGCCGGATGTGGCCGATCGCGAGCAGCGTCTTGATCGGGGTCTCGCCGAGGAAGCGCGCCAGCGGGCTATCGCACGCGGGGCTCGGGTCGAGGAAGACGCGCGCGGCGCGCCCCTCGAAGAACGCGAGGCCCCACCCGTCGGCGTGCGGTCCGGTGCGGCCGCCCCGGTGCCGGAGGCCGTTGAACGAAAAGACGATGTCGGTGGGGACGTTGCACTCCATCCCGAGGAGCTCGCACATGCTCGCGGCGGCACCATATCACCCCGGGAGGGGTGAGGCGCAGCGTCAACGATCGGGCTCGCCCTGCAGCGACGCGCGCGGGATGGAGTGGACGAGATCGATCACCGCCTTGACGGTGTCGACCGGCGTCTCCGGGATGATGCCGTGGCCGAGGTTGAAGATGTGGCCCGCGCGCCCGCCGGCCTCGGCGAGCACCGCCCGCGCGCGGCGCTCGGCGACGGCGCGCGGCGCGCAGAGCAGCAGCGGATCGAGGTTGCCCTGCACGGCGCGGTCGTAACCGATGCGCTGCCACGCCTTGTCGAGCGGCGTGCGCCAGTCGACGCCGATGACCGTGCCGCCGGCGTCGCGCTGCGCCTCGAGGAGCGCCCCGGTGTTCGTGCCGAAGTGGATGACCGGGACGCCCGTCGCCTCGAGGTCGCGGAGGATGTGGCGCACGTGCGGCTGCACGTGCTCGCGGTAGTCGTCGATCGAGAGCGAGCCGACCCACGAGTCGAACAGCTGCACGGCCTGCGCGCCGGCGGCGACCTGCGCGCGCAGCAGGCGGCGGACGACCTCGGAGATCTTGCCCATGAGCGCCGACCACGCATCGGGATCGCTCCACATCAGCTGCTTCGTGAGCCGGTAATCGCTCGATTTGCCCCCCTCGACGAGGTAGCTCGCCATGGTGAACGGCGCGCCGGCGAAGCCGATGAGCGGCGTCTTGCCGTCCAGCTCCTTGCGGATGAGGCGCACGGCCTCGAGCACGTAACCGAGGCCCTCTTCGGGCTCGAACACGCGGAGCCGCTCGATGCCGGCCCGGTCGCGCACCGGCTCGTGGATGACCGGGCCCTCGCCCTTCGCGAACTCGAAGGGGGCGCCCATCGGCTCGAGCGGCAAGAGGATGTCGGCGAAGAGGATCGCCGCGTCCATCCCGAGCCGCAGCGGCTGGAGGGTCACCTCGAGCGCGAGCTCGGGCGTCTTGCAGATCTCGAGCAGCGTGTATTTCTTCCTGAGCTCCCGGTACTCGGCCATGTACCGGCCCGCCTGGCGCATGAACCATACGGGCGTCACATCGGTCGGCTCACGCCGGCAGGCGCGCAGGAAGCGGTCGTGCATGGATGGAAAACTCCAGGATGGGCCCGAGGAGGCGCCCTCGGGGCGATCCTTCATGTCCGTTCAGCCATCTCCCGGCAATGGGTTTCTGGGAGCGCGGGGCCGTGGTTTTCCGGGAACGCCCGACCATGGATTTCTGGAAGCGCGGCGGCCGACCGGCGGCGAGCGGGCTGAGGGGGGACCCAAGCGCCGCGTCGCCCGCCGTGTAGACTACGAATCTATGGCGCGTCCTTCCAGACCTCCCGGCTTTGACATGACGTACAGGCCCGAGAAGCGCATCGCGTTCGGGCCGCCGATGAAGGAGCGCATCCCGGCGCTGCTTTACCTCGCCTTCGCCCTCACCGTCTCGGCGGTGATCTTCTATGGCCAGAACGCTCCTTCGAGCTCCCGGATCTTCCAGTACGTCGTGGAGGGGGATCGCCACCGGCTCGTCCCGTCGAGCGTTTGCGCCATCATCCTGTGCGTGAGCGCGCTCGCGATGGTGCTGCGGGAGCAGATGCGCGGCGTGATCGTGCACCCGGACGGGATCGAGCTGCGCGAGCTGCTCGGGTTCGGGCTGCCGCGCGTGCGGCGCTTCGCCTGGTCGCAGATCGATCGCATGTCGGTGCCCTCGGCGCAGGCGGGCGCCGGCGGCGCGGGCGCGGTCCAGCAAGGCAAGCCGTCGAGCAACATCCGGCTGGATCTCTGGGACGGGTCCCGCACCTGGCTGCCGGACGTGGGAGACAAGATCGCGCTGTCCGTGATGCTGGAGCGGGTGGCCCTGGCGCGGGCGATCCCGATCGAGGGGGGGACGGGGCTGATGGACGACCTCGGCAACCCCCTCCAGGACGACGGCTGACCCAGGCCTAGGCCGCGCTCGCGCCGGCCTTCCGCTGCGCGAACTCCTCGCGCACGCCCTTGCGCAGCTCGGGATCGAGCAGGAGATCCGCGCACGTCATCGCCATCGCCTTGGCCGCGATCAGCATCGAGTCCTGACCGCCGGGGCTCGCGGCCTTGGCGGCGAACGCGTGCTGGTGGCAGGTCGTCTCGCCCTTGCCGCAGATCGCGATCCAGGGATGGATGGCGGGGAGCGCGTGGGACACGTCGCCCATGTCGGTCGAGCCGGTGCCGACGGCGGGGTCCATATCGACCGGCGAGCGGCCGAGGGCGCGCAGGTGCTCGCCGAAGCGGCGCGCCATCTTCCGGTTGTTGACCATGTTCTTGTAGCCGCCCTGGTCGACGATCGTGAGCTCCACGCCGCTCGCCATGGCCGCGCCGCGGGCGCAGCGCTCGACGATCGCCCGCACGCGGGCGAGCTCCTCGGTGTCGAGGGCGCGGACCGAGAACTCGGCCACCGCGAGCTCCGGGATGATGTTGACCGCCTGGCCGCCGTTCTTGATGAACCCGTGCACCCGGACGCCGTCGCGGAAGTGGACGCGCTGGCCGTCGATCAGCCGGAAGGTGTCGAGGCAGGCCGTGAGCGCGCTGTTCCCGTCCCACGGCGCGAGCGCGGCGTGCGACGGCTTGCCGTGGAACTGGAGCTCGAGCCAGGTGCTGGCCAGCGTGTCGTGGGCGAGCAGGTCGCGGTCGAACGGGTGGAACATCATCGCGGCGTCGACGCCCTCGAAGGCGCCGGCCTCGAGCAGCCGGATCTTGCCGCCGCCCCCCTCCTCGGCGGGCGTCCCGACCAGATCGATGGTGCCGGCCACGGCGTCCTTCTGCCGGGCCAGGGCGAGGAAGGCGCCGAGCGCGCCCGCCGCGATCAGGTTGTGCCCGCAGGCGTGGCCGATCTCCGGGAGGGCGTCGTACTCGGCGAGGATGGCGAGGTGGGGGCCCTGGCCCTGCCCGATGCGCGCGCGCAGCGAGGTGGGCATGCCGGCGAGCCCGCGCTCGACCTGGATGCCCTTCTTCTCGACGACCTCGGCGATCCACGCCGCGGCCTTGTGCTCCTCGAACCGGAGCTCGGGGTTCGCGTGGATGCGCGCGGCGATCTCGCGGAGCTCCGGGGAGAGGTCGTCGATGTCGCGCTGGATGCGGCTCGGGTCGAGGCTCATGGGCGGGCGATACTACCCTGGATCCGCGCGGCTCGCCTGGGCCATGGTGGCGCCGGCGGTAGAGCTCCGCCGGCGTCCGGCCGCGACGGGCGGCGAGGCCCGCGCGCCCTCACGCTCTCCACGGAGTCAGGATCCTCGAATGCAAAGGCTGCGCTGCTCTTCGCTCCTCCTCGGTCTCGCGGCGCTGCTCGCGCCGCCCGCGCTCGCCGGGTGTGACGCCTCGCGCGCGCGCAAGGAGGCCCCGCCCGCCGCCTCGAGCGCGGCGGCCGCGCCGGACCCGAGCGCGGCGGCGCGGGCAGAGCCCGCCCGCGTCGCGGTCGAGGCGAGGGCGATGGGGACGAACCTGCTCCTCGCCGCCTACGCGAGCGCGGCGATGGATGAGGCGGCGATCCGGGTCAGGCTGGAGAAGGCGATCGCCGAGATCCGCAGGCTCGAGGGGCTGATGACGACGTGGCGGCCGGACAGCGAGCTGTCGCGGGTCAACGCGGCGGCCGGGAAGAGCGCCGCCCCGGTGAGCCCGGAGTCGCTCGACGTGATCGAGAAGAGCCTCTGGATCAGCGAGCGCTCCGGCGGGGTCTTCGACGTCACCTTCGAGGCGATGCACGGGCTCTGGAAGTTCGACGAGGACATCGACGACAACGTGCCGCGGAGGGACGACGTCGAGCGGGCGCGGGCGCTCATCGATTACAAGCAGATCCGGATCGATCGCGCGCAGCGCACGGTGATGCTCGCGCGGCCGGGGATGCGGATGAGCCTCGGGGGGATCGCGAAGGGCTACGCCGTCGACGCCGCGGCGCGGGTGCTCCGCGGGGAGGGGCTGACGTCGTTCTTCGTGCAGGCCGGCGGCGATCTGTACATCGCCGGGAAGAAGCCGGACGGCTCGCGGTGGAGGGCGGGCGTGCGGGACCCGCGCGGCAAGGGGCCGAACGACTACTTCGCGATGATCGAGGTCGAGGACCGCGCGTTCTCGACGGCGGGCGACTACGAGCGGAGCTTCATCAAGGAGGGCAGGCGCTATCACCACATCATCGATCCGCGGACCGGCTTCCCGGCGACCGAGAGCCGGAGCGTGACCATCTGGGCGAGGGACGCGCTGACCGCCGACGCCGTCGACGACGCGGTGTTCATCCTGGGAGCCGAGAAGGGGCTCGCGCTCGTCGAGGCGATCGAGGACTGCGGGGCGGTGATCGTCGACCGCAACAACAAGGTATGGGTGTCGAAGCGGCTGGAAGGAAAGGTCGAGGTGCTCCGCCCGCCGACGGACGGGCTGTAGGGCGGGACGCCGCCGGCGCTCCCTCCGGCGGACGGCGAGGGCGCGCGGGAGCGCCGTGCACGACGCTGCGAGGCGCCGTCCCAGCGGGCGCCGAGGGAGGAGGGCGTCAGCCCTCGAAGAGCTCGTCCAGCGTCGTGGCCGTCAGGATCCGCTCGGCCCAACCCGCGAGCCGCTCCCCGGACGCAGCGAGGACCTGCTCCCGCCTCGCCTCGGGCACGTCCCCGAACCGCGCCCGGAGCTGGCGCAGCAGCACGGCGCGCTGGCCGTCGTCGAGCCCCGCGCGCCGCCCCTCGTCGAGCGCTGCCTGGCGCTCGCGCGCCTTGATGGCCTCGATCTCCGGGTTGCCCTTGCGCTCCAGCGCGCGGACGACCTCGCGCTCGGCCGCCGCGCCGTCGAGCAAGGCGCGGACCGGGACCGGACGGACCAGGCACGGATCCTCGATCATCGCGTCGGGCGCGAGCGGCACGAACCGCCCCTCGGCCGCCGACCACTCGGCGACCCCGTCGCGCTTCACGAAGATGGCGAAGACGCGGCGCACGCCCCGGGCGACGAGATCTTCGGCCTTCTCGCGCACGTCGCGCGTCGACTGCTCGTTGACGATCTCGAACGAGAGCTCCTCCAGGTACCGGCGCCCCGTCGCCGGATCGAGCCCCGCCTTGCGGATGGACAGATCGGTGGCGAAATCCGAGCCTTCGCTGACGCGGGTGATGAGGTCGGCAGCGCCGATGTAGCCGGGCCGGAGGTGCGGCGCGATCAGGAAATCGAGCCGCACCTGCTGCTCGGCGTGCGGCTCCAGCGCCGGCGCGGCGACGACCTTGCGCCCGCGGATCAGCTCGTCGCGCGTCACCTCCGGCGCCACCAGGTGCTCGTCCACGGCCGGGAAACGCGCCCGCGGCGGCTCTGCGGGCGGGAGCCTGGCCGCCGCGCCGCCCCGGGCGGCCGGGGCGAGCAGGAGCGCGGCGCCGCTCGGCTTGGGATCCATGAAGATTAGGCTAGCACGACGGCGGCCGCACGCGCCTCGCCGCCCAGCCAGCGCGCGGCGGCGGGCGAGGCGCGTGCCGTCACCGCCCCCGGTACACCGGCTTCCGCTTCTCGGCGAACGCGCGCAGCGCCTCGAGCCGATCCTCGCTGCGCAGCGTCTCGTCGTAGTGCACCCGCTCGACCTCGAGCCCGAGATCCAGCGGCACGTCGTAGCCGTCCTCGATCGCCCGGAGCGCCGCCGCCTGCGCGATGGGCGCGCCGCTCGCGATCGGCTCGATCCACGCGATCGCGTCGTCGACCACCGGCGTCCCCTCGGGCGACACCCGGTTCACGAGCCCCCAGGCGAGCGCCTCGGCCGCGGCGAGCTTCCGGCCGAGCAGGATCATCTCCTTCGCGCGCGCCTCGCCGACGACCCGCGGCAGCCGCTGCGTGCCGCCCGCGCCCGGGATGATGCCGAGCGACGTCTCCGGCAGCGCGAGCTCGGCGTGCGGCGCCGCCACCCGGAGATCGCAGATCAGCGCGAGCTCCAGCCCGCCGCCGAACGCGACCCCGTTGATCGCGGCGATCACCGGCTTCGGGCTCCGCGCGAGCACCCCGAGCTCCGTCCGGTACAGCCCCACCTGCCGGCGGACGTCGTCCGGGCTCATGCCCTGCCGCTCCTTGAGATCGGCGCCGGCGCAGAACGCCTTGTCCCCGGCGCCCGTGATCACGATCGCCCGCACCTCCGGGTCGTCCACGAGCTCGCGCCCGAGCCGACCGAAGGCGAGCAGCGCGTCGCGCGAGAGCGCGTTGCGGCGATCCGCCCGATCGATGGTGAGCACCGCGACCGCGCCGCGCCGGTCGAGCTTCACGGGAGAGGCGTCCGACATGGAGCCTCCCTAGCCGACCGAAGCGGCGCGGCAAAGGGGCTCGCTCACTTGGCGTCGGCCGCCTTCTTGGCCTTGTTCCCCGCCGCCTCGAGCTTGCCCAGCCGCGCCCGGATCTCCGCGTTGTCGCGCCGCAGCGCCTCGAGCTCGTCCCGCAGCCGGTCCAGCTCGCGCTTGCCCGCCCCGCCGAGATCGCGGAGCACCTCGCGGATCCGCCGCCGCACCCGGCCGTCGAGATCGCGGTCGAGCTGCCGCTGGAGCGCGCCGCGCGACCGGCCGTCGCCGAGGTCGCCCAGCGCGCGCGCGACGTCGACCCGGAGGTACGGATCCGGCTGGTCGAGGAGCTCCTCGAGGAGCTCGCGCGTGCGCCGATCGCTCGAGAGCTTCGGCAGCGCCAGGATCGCCGCCCGGCGCCCCCGCGTCGGGACGCCGTAGCGCGTCCGGGCCGTCAGGTGCGGCACGGCGCGCTCGTCGCGCAGGTTGGCCAGCCCGTCGATCACGCCGCAGCGGATGACCTCGCCCCACGAGGGGCGGTCGAGCAGGTCGATCAGCGTGTCGAACCCCGAGCTCTGCCGCGTGGCCCCGAGCGCCCGCGCCGCCTCGGCCTGGACCAGGTAGCTCGCGTCGCGCAGGGCGAGCTTGCCGAGGAGCTCCGCCGCCTTGGCCGACCGGAAGTTGCCGAGCGCGCTCGCGACCGCCCGCCGCACCTTCGGGTGCTCCACGCCCGCGCTCGCCTCGAGGAGCGCGAACGCCGCGCTCGACTGCAGCGCGCCGAGCGCGCCCGCGGCGGCGGCGCGCACCCCCCAGAACTCGCTCGCGTCGGCGAGCGACTGCCCGAGCGCCCGCGTCGTCGGCGGGTCGTCGCGCCGCGAGAGCGGCTTCGCGGCGAGCATGCGGCCGCGCGCCGTCGGCGCGTGGGCGAGCTGCGCCCGCAGCAGATCGGCCGGCGCGTCGACCTTGACCTCGCCCAGGATCCGGAGGTCCGGATCCACCACCACGAAGCGAGGGCGCCGCGGGAGCGGGATGACGAAGGTGTGCGCCTGCTGGTCCACGCGCCGCACCTCGCGGCGCACGCTCGAGCCCTTGCCGTCCGCGAAGCCGAAATCGAGCACCAGGTCGAGCGCGAACGCCGGCGGGGTCGCGGCGTCCGGCTGGAGCGCGTGCTCCCGGCTGGGGTGCTGCCCGGCCGCCTGCGTCTGCTTCACGGTCACGGTGCACTCGTCGCCCTCGAGCTCGATCTTCACGTCGAGCTCGGGGTGCCCGGCGCGGAACACCCACTGCTCGAAGAAGCGCTCCAGCGACTTGCCGCTCACCTCCTCGAGCGCGCGGGCGAGATCCCGCGTCTCCACGACCCCGCGCGCATGGCGCGTCAGGTAGGCGCTCACCCCGCGCCAGAACAGCGCGTCCCCGAGCTGGCGGCGGAGCAGGTGCAGCACGAGCCCGCCCTTCTCGTAGAGGTGCCGATCGAAGACGTCGAGCGGCGCGTCGTAGTCCTGACAGACGATCGGCCGCCGGTAGCGCCCCCGCGCCTCGCCCAGGTACGCGTCGAGATCGGCCTTCAGGCCCTGATCGTACTCGTCGGCGCCGAGGTGGTGCTCCCGATAGACGTGCTCCATGAAGGTCGCGAACCCCTCGTTGAGCCAGCCGTGCGACCAGTCGCGGCACGTCACGAGATCGCCGAACCACTGGTGCGCGAGCTCGTGGGCGATGAGATCGTCCGACGAGATGTCGAGCGCCGCCCGCTCGTCGAGCAGGATGTGCTCGTACATCGTTGTGGCGGTCGTGTTCTCCATCCCCCCGAAGATGAAGTCGCTCACCACCACCTGCGCGTAGCGGCGGAAGGGATACTTGACGCCGAGCTTCTCGCTGAAGTGACGGATCATGTCCGGCGTGCGCGCGAACGTGCGGCGGCCGTCCTCCTCGCGCCCCTTCGGCACGAAGTACGCGAGCGGGATGTCGAGCGCCGCGTCGTCGATGCGGGCGAACTCGCCCGCGACCAGCGTGAACAGGTAGCTCGGGTGGGGCTCGTCCAGCCGGTAGTGGAAGACGCCCGCCTTCTGCGATTTCGCGTCGCTCTCGAGCTCGCCGTTCGACACGCAGTACCAGCCCGGCGGCACCTCCGCCCGGAGCTCGGTCGTCTGCTTGACGTGGGGCTTGTCGATGCAGGGGAAGACGTGGCGCGCGTCCTCGTCCTGGCACTGCGTCCAGACCTGGCGCGGGCGGTCGGGGACGTGCTCGTCCGGCTGGAGGAAGTAGATCCCCCGCCGCGGCGTGGCCCGGTACCGGACCAGGATCGACGCCTCGGCGTCGTCGAGCGGCACGGCCACGCGGAGCGTCTCGCCGTCGTACGTGTGCTCGGCCGGCTGGAACGCGCCGCTCGCCGCCTTGCCGCGCCGGGGCTTCGCCGCGCGCCCCGCGCCGGCGCTGATCTCGACCGACTCCAGATCGAAGCCGACGGCGTCGAGCGCGATCTCGCGCGCCGCCGGATCGACGCGGACCACGTCGAGCCGCGCGGCGCCGCGGATCGAGCGCTCCGCGACGTCGAGCGCGAGATCGAGGGCGATGTGCCGGACCGTGAACGGGCGCGAGCGCTCGTAGACGCGCTTCGTCCCGGCGAGCGCGAAGGGACGGGAGGCGAGCGCGAACTCGGAGGACGAGAGCACGGAACCGCAGGCGCAGCGCGAATGAAGCCGGTACTCTAGGGGCATCTCCGCCGAGTTTCCCCGCGCCGCGCCCGGCGCTGCAAGCAAGAACGCATGCGCCGGAGCGGGCGGCTGGGCGGCTCAGCTCGTCTTGAGGCCGTCGAGCACCTCGAGCGCGAGCTCGTACTTGCCGAGCGGCGGCATCAGGTAGGCGCCCTGCACCCGGTCGCGCACCGAGAAGAGCATCTCGCGGGCGATCTTCACCCCCTCCTTGCGGGCCTCGGGGCCGGCCGGCACCTTGCGCATGCGCTCGCGGATCTCCTCCGGGATCTGCATGCCAGGGACCTCGTTGTGGAGGAACTCGGCGTTCTTGTAGCTCACGAGCGGGAGCACGCCGACGAGCACCGGCATCCCCAGGTGCTCGATGCGCCGCAGCACCTTCTCGAGGAGATCCTGGTGGAAGATCGGCTGCGTCATGATGATGTCGGCCCCCGCGGCGCGCTTGCGCTCCAGGCGCGCGAGCTCCTTGTCGAGGTCCGGGGCGCCGGGCTCGAGCCCGGTGGCGAGCAGGAACGACGTCTTGCCGCCCGGGATCGGCTTGCCGGCCGGGTCGAGGCCGCGGTTCATCGTGCTCGCCATGTGGAGCAGCCCGATCGAGTCGAGGTCGTAGACCGCCGTCGCCTCCGGGTAGTCGCCGACCTTCGGCGGATCGCCCGTGATGATGACGAGGTTCTTGATGCCGATCGCGTGAGCGCCGAGCAGGTGCGCCATCTGGCCGATGAGGTTCCGGTCGCGGCCGCAGACGTGCAGGATCGGCTCGATGCCGTAGCGCTGGACCAGGAGCGAGCAGAAGGCGAGGTTCGTCATCCGCGCGGTGGCGCGCGGGCCGTCGGCGACGTTCACGACGTCGACGCCGTTGTCGATGAGCATCTTCGCCGCGCTGAGCGCGCTCTCGGGGCTGAGGCCCGGCGCCGGGTTCACCTCGACCGAGACCACGAACTTGCCCGCGGCGATCTTCGCCGCGAGGGGGCTCCGCTCGCCGAGCGGCGTGGGCTCGCTCCCGGTGGGCGCGTCCATCGTGACGTGCGGGCGCGAGGTGACCTCGGGCACGGCGCCGCCGCGGAGCATGCGGGCCGATTTGGCCATCCACTTGACGTGCTCCGGCGTGGTGCCGCAGCAGCCGCCGATCATCGCCGCGCCCGCCTGGATCATCCGGCGGGCGAAGACGTCGAAGTACTCGGGCGTCGCCATGTAGAGCAGGCGGCCGTCGACCGTGCGGGGCAGGCCCGCGTTCGGCTGCACGCAGAGCGGGAGCCCCGCGGTCGCCATCCGCTCCGCCATGGCGAGCGACAGCTGCGGGCCGTCGCCGCAGTTGACGCCGAGCAGGTCGACGCCCCAGTCCCGCAGCGTCCGGGCGACGCGCTCCGGCTCGCTGCCGTCGGCCACGACGCCGCTCGTGTCGAACGTCATCGACGCGAGCACCGGCAGCCCCGGCGCGGCCTGCCGCGCCGCCTCGATGGCGAGCTTGATCTCGTCGAGGTGGCGGAATGTCTCGAGGACCAGGAGGTCCGCGCCCCCCTCGGCGAGCGCGCCCGCCTGCTCGGCGAAGGTGGCGGCCGCCGCGGCGAGGTCGTCGCGCTTGGCCACGCCGGGCACGAGCCCGGTCGGGCCGATCGAGCCGGCCACGTACGCGTCGCCGCCCGCGATCTCGCGCGCGATGCGCGCGCCCGCGAGGTTGAAGTTGCGCACCTCGTTGACGAGCCCGTACCGCTCGAGGCGGAACCTGTTCGCGCCGAAGGTGTTCGTCTCGATGACGTTCGCGCCCGCGGCGACGTAGTCGGCGTGGACCCGCTTCACGAGGTCGGGGCGCGCGACGTTGAGCTGCTCGAAGTTCTGCGTGACGAACACCCCGCGCTCGTAGAGCAGCGAGCCCATCGCGCCGTCGAACACGAGGATCGAGCGCCGGATCGCGTCGAGGAACGGAGCCTCTGGTCTCGTGCGGGACATGGGGCGCATCGTAGGGGCGCCCCGGCTTCTCAGGAAGGGGGGGCGCGACGCGGTTGACGTCGCGGCCAGGATCTCGGTAGGCAGATCGCGAGATGAGCACGTCCCGATGGCTTCGCGCATTCGCCCTGGCGGTCTCCGCCGCTGCTCCGCTCCTCGCCGCCTCCTCGCCGGCGCACGCCTGGCATCCGCCGGTGCACCGCTCGGATGCGGGCGTGGACCTCTACCTGTGGAGCGCCCGTGATCTCGGCGCGTCGACCGCCGTCGTCCCGTTCCTCCAGTTCGAGCCGACGCCCGACCTGTTCATCAACCTGAAGTTCCCGCTGGCCCTCTCCCTGAACGGCCCGGGGGATCTGGAGGATCCGCGCGACGGTCAGTCGCGCGCGGGGCTCGGCAACCCGACGTTCACGCTCTACTACGCGGACATCGACGGCAAGCTCACGTGGTACGCGGGCGGCCGCGCCGGCCTGCCGCTCGGGCTGGTCGACGACTACGACTGGCGCTGGGCCACCGCCTATGCGTCGGCGGCGATGGCCTATTACGATCTGCACCTCTGGGCGTCCGACGCGCTCCCGATCGGCGGGCTCGGCGGCATCGAGTACCGCTTCGGGCGCTCCTTCGTGCTCCGGGCGGGCGGCGACCTCACGTTCTTCGTCCCGCTGCAGGATCGCGGCCGGCGCGGCTTCATCGACGATTCGGACGATCTCGACGTGGTGTTCCAGGCGAAGGTCGAGCCGGAGTTCCAGAGCCGCGCCGGCTTCGGCGGCGGCGTGGCGCTCCAGACCGTGTGGGTGCCGTCGTCGATCTACGACGACCAGGGGCAGGTCTCGCTGCTGCCGTATTTCGTGTACGACAGCCAGAAGACCTTCTTCATGCGGGCCGGCCTGCTCCTCGCGCTGGACGAGCCGCTCGGGCCTGCGTTCGACCGGCGGAGAGTGACGTCGCTCTACCTGCAGTTCGGCGGGCACATCGACTAGCGCGCCGGGCGGCTCGACCGAGCGAGGGATGAACCGGAGAGGCGCAGGTGCCGTGTCGGGCAGGGCGGCGCCGCCTTCGGGCTCGCCCGGGTCCCTCGCGCGCATGGAGGCTCGAACATGACCCGTCGCCGCGCCATCGCCTGGGGCGCCGCCGCCGTCGCTCTTTTGGCGGTCGTCCTCCTCTTGCTCAAGCTCAACCGGTTTCCGCCGGACACGACGCCCGAGGGCGCCTATCTCCGCATCGCGTACAACATCGGCGCGAGCGACCCGCGCGGGTGCTTCCCGTACCTCGAGGACCGGGCGCAGCACGCGGCCTACACCATCCGGGACTACCGGCGGAAGGCGTTCGAGCGGATCGAGGCGAGCTACCCGGAGCCGGAGCGCGCGCGCCTGCTCGAGCAGTACCGCGCGCACGCGATGGCCGAGGACGGGGCGGACGTGTGGGTCGACATCGCCGCGAAGCAGGGGTTCGTCGCGCGCCTCCGGCGCGACCTGTCCGGCATCGCGAAGGTGGAGGTGACGGGCGAGCGGGCCACGGTCGAGACGGCGCGCGGCACGCGGTACCCCTTCCGGCGGCGGGACAACGGCATCTGGGGGCTCTCGCTCTTCACGGCGGACCTCGTGGCCGAGGCCGAGCGGGCGGCGCGGGACTGGGACGTCGTGGAGAAGGCGGCGCTCGACTACGAGCGGGCGCGGTGAGCGGGGCGCTCTCGTCGCCACGGCGCTCCTCGGCGGATGGTCAGGGGCTGCGAATGCCTGCGCGCGGGGCGTCCGCATGCGGCGGGAGGGCGGTTCGAGAGGCGACGAACGAGGGGGCGCGGCGGCTCACGGGCGGCGCTTGCGGGATCATGCGGGAGCCGGTACAGGTGGCCAGCGATGCTCGACACGCTCGAGATCATCGGGTTCAAGTCCCACGCCGACACCAGGCTCTCCCTCGGCCAGGTGAACGTGTTCGTGGGGGCGAACGGATCGGGGAAGAGCAGCTTGCTCGAGGCGCTCGGCGTGCTCGGGGCGGCGGCCGATGGGCGCGTGGACGATACGAGGCTCAAGGAGAGGGGGGTGCGGCCGGGCATCCCTTCGCTGTACAAGAGCTCGTTTCGAGAGAAGCCGCTCCCTCCGGTGATCAGCTTGCGGGGGAGCGGAGAGGGCGATGTCGACTATCAGGTGTCGCTGAACAACCCTCTCACGGCCCCGCAGCCTGCCTGGCAGTACATGACAGAGCGTCTCGACGCGGGGGAGCGCCACCTCGTCGGGCGTTCTCCGAGGAGCGCGAATCGGGGCAACCCCGAGCGCGGCCAGGCGGCGCTCCGGATGAGCGAATGGGACGCTGACGCGCCCGAGAGCCGCTTCCTGCGTCTCCTTTCGGAGTACCGCATCTTCACGCCGACGACGGACGCGATGCGTGGTCTTCATCCGGATCCGATGCAGCGTGATCCGATCGGCCTCTCCGGTGGACAGCTACCCGAAGCGTTCGACGAGATGTGGCGGGATTTCTCGGAGGAGCGCCGCGAAGAGCTGGAAGAGCATTTCCGGGCGATGCTCGACTGGGTGAAAGAGGTCCGCGCAGCGCCTGCCCATGGGTTGCCCCTCTCTCGATCGGTGTCGACGACGCAGAACGTCTTCAAGTTCGTGGATCGGTTCATGAACGCGAAGCGGAACACGCTCACGAGCTACGACGCGAGCGAAGGTGCGCTCCACGTCATCTTCGCGACAGTGCTCTGCCTTCATCCGCGATCGCCAGCGCTTTGCGCTGTCGACAACATCGATCAAGGGCTCAATCCTCGCCTCGCCCGCGCGCTCATGGAACGGGTGTGCGACTGGACGTGCGCGTCGAACCGGCAGCTCCTCGTCACCTCGCACAACCCGCTCGTGCTCGATGGATTGCCCTTGCAGGACGACCGCGTGCGGCTCTTCACGGTGGATCGCGCGCAGAGCGGGGCGACCGTCGTGAATCGGGTCGTCGTCACGGATCGGATGCTCGAGCTGGCGGGGGAGGGTTGGACGCTCTCCCGGATGTGGGTCGCGGGGCACCTCGGGGGTGTCCCGGATGTCTAGGCGGCTCCGGATCCAGGTCATCGCCGAGGGGGAAACGGACAAGATCGTGCTCGACGCGTTCGTCCAGGCGATCCTGGGACACGGCGATTTCGTGTCGACGCTGATCCAGCCGGAGACGTCGCGCGCGTTCGGGCACGCGGGGTCGCACGGCGGCGGGTGGAAGGGCGTGCGGGGGAAGTGCTTCGAGATGCGCGACCGTGGCGGGGTCGAGGCCGGGGGGTATCTCGCGAACACGGATATCCTTCTCGTTCACGTCGACGGGGAGGTCGCGGAGGACCCGGAGGTCGCGTGCGCGAAACCGTGCCCGCCTCCATCGGACACGGCAGAGGCGTTGCGCCAGACGGTGCTGTCTTGGATGGGCGGTGACACCGGCGGCTCGCGCGTGGTCGTGGCGATACCCATGAAGGAGACGGAAGCCTGGGTCGTGGCTGCGCTGCGGCCAGGCGAAAAGCTCCTGCAAGGGACGGGGGACGCGTGCTTCGAGTGCCGCGACAAGCCGTCCGCGCTCCTGGCCGGGGGGTCGCCCCGTCTCGTCCGATCGGGGAAGAAACACAAGAGCTCCTACAGCGAGGTAGAGCGGGAGCTCGTAAAAGGGTTCGAGCACGCACGAAAGCTGTCGCAGGTCACGCAGTTCGAGGAGTATCTGCGGGCCGCGCACGCCGTCTTTCTCCTGTCGTAGGTGATGGAGACCGGGGGCTCCGTGAGCCGCCGGCCCTGGCTGGTCATCGCGCCGACTCCGATCCGGACGACCGCTGATGGACCGCTCGTCGGGGCAGATGTCTCACAGAAATTGGTACGCCGATGACAGCGCCGGCACCGGAGGGCTGCTGCGCGCGGAGGGCCACAACCCCCCTCCTCCACTCACCCCCTCCGCACCCGCGCGAGCGCCTCGTCCGCCGAGAGCAGCACCTGCTCCCACTCGTCCAGCGCGTTCGGCCAGTGCGGCGAGAAGCGCACCACGCCGTCCGGGATCGCGCAGGCGATCCCGAGGCGGGTGAGCTCGCGGTAGAGCTCCACCACCGAGGCGCCGCCCGGCGGCCTCACCCCGAGCGAGCACGCTCGCAGCGCCGGATCCGCCGGCCGCAGGCTCTCCCAGCCGCGCTCCCGGAGCGCCTCTTCCAGCGGATCGAGGAAGCGGTTCGCGTGCTCGTGGATCCGCTCGACCCCGATCTGCAGGATCAGGTCCACCGCCGCCTCGAGCCCCGCGTAGCCCGCGGCGTTGAGGTTGCCCCCCTCCACGAAGTCGGCGCGCTGCCGGATCGGCCGGTCGTACCGGAGCTTGCCCGGGCCCTGGAACAGGAAGCTCACGCCGTCCTCGTGGCTCAGCCAGCCCGCCACCGACGGCCGGAGCGCCTGCAGGCGATCGCGGCGGATGTACAGAAAGCCCGTGCCCTCCAGCCCCATCATCCACTTGTGGCCGCCGCACGCGAGGTAATCGACCCCGGCCGCCCCGACGTCCACCGGCGTCGCGCCGACCGCCTGCACGGCGTCCACGCACAGCTCGGCGCCGTGCGCGCGGCAGAGCGCGCCGATCGCGGCGAGCGGCATCCGCAGCCCCGTCTGGAACTGCACCGCGCTCACCGCGACGAGCCGCGCGCCGCGCCGGAGCTCGTCCTCGAGCCGGGCGAGCCCCGAGCCGCTGCCGTCCGCGAAGCCGCCGAGCGGCAGGAACACGGTCTCCAGGCCGAAGAGCTCGGCCGCGCGCTGCCACGGGGTCACGTTCGCCGGGAACTCCCCCTCGAAGAGGATCACCCGGTCGCGCGGCCGCCAGGGGAAGCACAGGGCGATGTCGGTGAGCCCGCGCGTCGTGCTCTGGACCAGCGCGATGTCCTCGCCCTCCGCCCCGACCAGCCGGCCGAGCTTCTCCCGCAGGCGGAGCCGCTGCGCGCCCCACGCCGGGAACGCGGCCGCCCCCTGCGCGGCGTAGTCGTCGAGCAGCGCCATCACCGCGAGGCGCACCGGCCGCGACGGCGGCGAGATGCCCGCGTGGTTCACGTAGACGAGCGGCGCGAGGTGCGGGAACAGGCTGCGGTCGCCGAGCTTTGCGGCGAAGGCCCGATCTTTATCGATTTCGGCGGTGTGTCGCATCGGCTGGCTTCCCCCGGCGCTCCCCGCGGACCTTGGCGAGGTAGCGCGGCGGCGCGCCCTTGCCGGCCGCCGGCGGCACGAGGCAGTGCGGCTTCGTCCCGATGAGATCACCGCGGCCCGCCTTGATCAAGGCCTCCCGCGCCTCGTCGTGGTGCGCCGGGTCCCAGTAGAGCAGCAGCGCCTTCTGGAGCTTCTTCTCGCGCAGGTCCTTCGCCGTGTACACCGGCTCGCGCGTGAGCGGGTCGATCCCGGTGTGGTACATGCACGCGGCCATCGACATCGGCGTCGGGATGAAGTCCTGCACCTGGCGCGGCCGCATCCCGTTCCTCTTCAGGTACACGGCGAGGTCGACCATGTCGCGGAGCGTCGAGCCGGGGTGCCCCGAGATGAAGTAGGGCACGAGGAACTGGTTCTTCCCCGCCTCCTCGCTCGCGCACCGGAACTGCTCGGCGAAGCGCTCGTAGCTCTCGATGCCCGGCTTCTTCATCTTGTCGAGCACGTCCTTCTTGTTGTGCTCGGGGGCGACCGAGAGCTGGCCGCCCGTGTGGTGCGCGGCGAGCTCCTCGATGAACTCGGGCGACCGCTCGGCGAGGTCGTAGCGCACGCCGGAGGCGATGAAGACCTTCTTGACCCCTTCCTCCTCGCGCACCGCCTTCATCAGCTGGAGCAGCGGGCCGTGGTCGGTGTTCAGGTTCTCGCAGATCTCGGGGTGGACGCACGAGAGCCGCCGGCAGGCGTTCTCGATCGCCTCGTCCTTGCACCGCATCTGGTACATGTTCGCGGTCGGCCCGCCGAGGTCGCTGAGCACGCCGCGGAAGCCGTCCATGCGCCGGAGCGCCCGCACCTCGCGCAGGATGCTCTCCGCCGAGCGCGACTGGATCACCCGGCCCTCGTGCTCGGTGATCGAGCAGAACGTGCAGCCGCCGAAGCAGCCCCGCATCGTGACGACCGAGTGCTTCACCGTCTCGTACGCCGGGATCGGCGCGTCGTACGACCAGTGCGGCACCCGCGTGAACGGCAGGTCGTAGAGCGCGTCCATCTGCGCCGTCTCGAGCGGGAAGGCGGGCGGGTTGAAGTACACCGCCTCGGCGCCGTGCGGCTGGAGCAGCGGGCGCGCATTGCCGGGGTTCGTCTCGAATTGGAACGCCCGCGACATTTCCGCGAACGCGCGCCGATCCGCCGCCACCTCCTCGTAGCTGGGAAGGAGCACGGCTTTTCCGTCCGAGACGTAACGTGAGCCTTCGATGTGCTCCCATTCGCCTTTGCGCAGGGGGAGGGCGGTGCCGCGGACGTCGCGGATCGAGCGGACGGGCTCGCCGCGGCGGAGGCGGTCGGCGACTTCCCAGACGGCCTTCTCGCCCATGCCGTAGATGAGCAGGTCGGCCTTGGCGTCGAGCAGGACCGAGCGGCGGACCTGGTCGGACCAGTAGTCGTAGTGGGCGATGCGGCGGAGGGACGCCTCGATGCCGCCGAGGACGATGGGGACGCCCGGGAACGCTTGCCGGCAGAGGTTGGCGTAGACGATGGAGGCCCGGTTGGGGCGGAGGCCCACCTGCCCGCCCGGCGAGTACTGGTCCTCGCTGCGGACCTTCTTCTGGGCGGTGAGCTTGTTCAGCATCGAGTCGAGGTTGCCGGCGGTGACCCCGACCATGAGCCGGGGGACGCCCATCCGCAGCAGGTCGCTCGGGTCCTGGTAGCGGGGCTGGGAGATGATTCCGACACGGAAGCCGCGGCCCTCGAGGAAGCGGCCGATGATCGCCGCGCCGAACGCGGGGTGGTCGACGTAGGCGTCGCCGTTGACGATCAGGATGTCGAGCGCGTCCCAGCCCCGCGCGCGCATCTCCTCCCGGGTCGTCGGCAGGAAGGCGGTGAGGTCGCGGGGGGCGGCGCCGGCGTTGCGGCGGAGCTGGAGGAGGGGCACGGCGCCGTCACCCTACGGGCCGGGGGAGCGGTCGGCAAGGGGGCGGCCCGGGCGGCGCTGGCGGGCCGTTACGGGGCCTCCGCGGCTGCGGGCGGTCCGGGGGCGGGCCAGGGGCGCGGGCGCGTCCGTGGGGCGCCTGCGGGGCAGGGCGGTGCTGCCGAGCGGCGCCTGCGGGGTGGGGCGCTGGGGAGCGGCCGTCGAGCCCGGCAGGCGGGCGCTCGCCGCCGAGGCGCTGGACGGCGGCGAGGGCGCGGCCGAGGCCGGCGCGCCGGGGGGGGCGCCGGGGGGGGGCGCCGGGGGGGGCCGGCCGCATTTCCCGGGCAAAACGCGCAAGTTGCGCGACGTTCGCCAGCTGATCACGAATTCGGATGGCCAAGCATCGAATTTCCGGACGCGACATGGGGGCTGGCGCGCCGGGGCGGGCGGGAGTCGCTCGGTGGATGTCGCGCGCGATCCACAAAAATAGGCGGAAAAACCCGGGGTTTTCGCGTCGAGGGGGCGGGTTCCCAAATGACTCGGAAAGAGGGTTCGTAAAACTTATATGTGGAATCTCAACCCGATGATGCCCTCCGCGCCAAACAACGCAGCTTCGCTGTGGTGTACGAGGTGGGGGCTCCCTTCCTTCGCCGGACGCTCCGCAGCTATGGCGTGGACGCCGACGATCTCGAGGACGTCCTGCACGACATCCTCATGGCTGCCTACCGCCGTCTGGCCACGTTCGACGCGAGCCGCCTGCTGCGCGTCGCCCTGGGGTTGAGCGACGAGGATGAGGTCCCCGGCGGCGAGCCGGTGCCGTTCAGCGCGGTCCTCCCCTACGTCAGCAAGCTGCGGGCGCGGCGGGCGTGGGACCCGGTGTACCGATGGCTCTACGGGTTCACGTGGCGGCAGCTGACCCACTACCGGCAGCGGGCGTTCCGGCGCCGCGAGATCCCGGCGGGCCTGCAGAGCAGCGCGATCTTCGCCGGGGTCGACCAGCGCCCTCGCCTGGAGCAGCGGGTGGAAGCGACGGAGCGGGCCGAGGTGATCGACCTGCTGCTCGCGAGCCTCGTCCCGCAGCGGCGCGTCATGCTGGTGATGCACGACATGCTCGACATCCCGGTCGTGGAGATCGCCCGGGAGCTCCAGATCAACGAGAACACGGCCCAGAACCGCCTCCGGCTGGCCCGGGAGGACTTCCGGGCGGCGGTGAAGCGGCTCGCGCCCGAGCAGCGGAGCGCGCTGCGCCTCGGCGAACGGCCGTTCTCCACCGAGGCGGCGACGCGGCGCCGCCCGGCCCCGCCGCGGCGCGAGTAGCGGGGTGCTCGGGCCGACTCACACACGCGTCATCATGGTTCGCTCGCCCAGCTCGCGAGACGGACCAACGTCGATGAACCCGTGGCGGACGTACAACGCGATGGCGCTGAGGTTATGCTCCTTCACGTCGAGGCGGAGCTCGCGTGCGCCCTGCTCGCGCGCCCACCGCAGGATCGCCTCGACCAGCGCGTCTCCGACGCCGCGGCCGCGCATCTCCGGCGCTACCCACATGCTGATCAGCTCGTAGGTGCCGTCGAAAGGCGCGCCTGTCGCCATGCCGACCGGCTCGCCGTCGACGTAGGCCACGAGGTTGTGGGAGCCAGGCAGCTCCAGGCGCGCGCGCCAGCGCTCCTCGGATGCGTTTTCCCATTCCTCGAGCGACGAGCCGAACGCATGGGGAGCGTCCGCGAGCGCGCGCAGCCTGATGTCGCGCCAGGCGGCCCAATCGTCAGACGTCAAGGCCCGCAAGTCGATCACGTCAATCCCTCATGTGCTGATGGGGACGAGAGACGGAGACGAGCGACGTCTGCATCGAAGCCGAATGAAAACCGCGCTAGACCGTCGCATTTGCGCGCTCCCCCGCGCAGGGTTTCACGGACTGCCGCTGCGCCGCAAGGCCGAAACCAAGGGCCGGCGTCCGGGCCGGCGAGCTCGGCGCGGCCGCCGCGGGCGGCGGGTGCCCACGATGGGCTATCCTGGGCGGGATGACGGTCCAGGAGCTCCACGTCGCCGGGTATCGCTCGATCCGCGAGCTGACCCTCCCCCTCGCGCAGGTCAATATCATCGTCGGACCGAACGGCGTCGGCAAGACCAACCTCTATCGCACGATGGTGCTGCTCGGCGCCGCGGCGAGCGGGAGCTTCGCGCGGACCCTGGCCGAGGAGGGGGGGATGCCGTCTGTGCTCTGGGCCGGCCAGCGCAGCAAAGGCCCGGTGCGGATGACGCTGCGGGTGCGGCTGGATCAGCTCGTCTACGAGCTTCAGTGCGGGCTGACGCCGCCGCCGGCAGGGCCGTTCGCGCTGGACCCGGACATCAAGGAAGAGAACCTCTGGCTGCTCGACAAGCGCCGCCGCCTGCCGATGCTGGAGCGGGCCGCGGGCTCGGCCTTCGCGCGCGACGTGGACGGCCACCGCGTGACCTTTCCCTACTCGCTCTGGGGCTCGGAGTCGGTGCTGTCGCAGGTGGTGGAGCCGCACCGCTTTCCGCTGCTCTCGGTGGTGCGGCAACAGCTGATGAACTTCCGGTTCTATCACCACTTCCGCACCGACGCCGGCGCGCCGCTCCGGGTCGAGCAGGTCGGGGTGCGGACGCCGGTGCTCAGCACCGATGGCCACGATGTCGCCGCGGCGCTGGCGACGATCCTCGATATCGGCGACAGGGGCGCCTTGCGGGATGCCGTCTCCAGCGCGTTCCCGGGCGCGTCGCTCGAGGTCTCCTCGATGCAGGGGCGGTTCCGCGTCGAGCTCGGGTTGCCAGGGATGTCGCGGCCGCTCGACGCCCGCGAGTTCTCGGACGGCACGGCGCGCTACCTCTGCCTGCTGGCGGCGCTCTTGAGCCCGAGGCCTCCGCTGCTCCTGGCGCTGAACGAGCCGGAGACGAGCCTGCATCCGGATCTGCTCGGGCCGCTCGGGGATCTGCTCGTGCACGCGGCGTCCCGGAGCCAGCTGTGGATCACGACGCACTCGCGCCCGCTGGCGGAGCGGATCCGGAAGGCGACGCCCTGCCGGGTCATCGAGCTTGGCAAGAGCGGCGGAGAGACGGTGCTGGCAGGCGGCGCGGCGGAGGAGGACTGACGTCCGCGGTCGAGCGAGGCGAAGGAGCACCTCTCGGGCATCGATTTCAACAAGACGTTGATGCAGGGGATGCTCGGTTTCCTGCTGTTTGCCGCCGCGTTGCACGTCAACCTGGCGGATCTGAAGAAGCCGCGGGTCGTCATCGGCGTCCTGGCCACCGGGGGTGTGCTCATGTCCACCGTGCTGGTGGGCGGCATGACCTACGCCCTCATGACGCTGATGGGCGTGCACGTCCGGCCGGTGTACTGCTTGCTCTTCGGCGCGCTCATCTCCCCCACCGATCCCATCGCGGTGCTCGGGGTCCTCAAGCACGTGGGGGCGCCGAAGGAGCTCGAGATGAAGATCGCCGGGGAGTCGCTCTTCAACGACGGCGTGGCGGTGGTGGCGTTCATCGGGCTCCTGGAGATCGCGTCGGGGACGTCGGGCCTCGATCTGCAGCGGATCTCGCTGCTGTTCGTCCAGGAGGCGATCGGCGGCGTGCTGTACGGCCTCGCGCTCGGCTTCGTGACGCTCGCCATGCTGCGGAAGGTCGACGACTACAAGGTCGAGGTCTTGCTCTCGCTGGCGACCGCGGCGGGCGGCTACGCCCTGGCGTACGCGCTCCATGTCTCCGGCCCCATCGCCATGGTGGTGGCCGGGCTCTTCATCGGGAACGAGGCGCGCGCCGGCGCCATGAGCGAGAAGACCCGCGAGCACCTGGACGACTTCTGGGAGCTGATGGACGAGATCCTGAACGCGGTGCTGTTCGTGCTGATCGGCCTCGAGCTCTTGATCGTCGCGTTCGACGCCCAGTCGCTGCTCGCAGGGCTCCTCGCGTTCCCGGTCGTGCTGCTCGCGCGGTTCATCGCGGTCGCGCTGCCGGTGAGCCTCATGAAGCGGCGCAGGGTCTTCACCCCGGGGGCGATCCGCATCCTCACCTGGGGCGGCCTGCGCGGCGGCGTCTCGGTGGCCCTGGCGCTCTCCATCCCCGGGAGGCTCGCGGATGGCACGCTCGTTCCGGCGCGCGAGATGGTGCTGACCATCACCTATGTCGTGGTGGTCGTTTCCATCGTTGTGCAGGGCCTGACCATCGGCCCCTTGCTGCGCCGGACGATCGCCGCCGCCGCCGCCGCCGAGCCGGAGCAGGGGCCGATCGCCGTCGGCGGGGGCTAGCTCGCCGGCGGATGACGAAGCGCGGAGCGACCCACCGCCAGCGAGTTTACATGGGTCCACGCGCATGGTGTCATGACGGCGACGGGCCGCTCCCCAGGGCGACCCCTGGAAGGAGACCCTCATGGCCGAGCTGTTCCCGGGCCGCGGGGCGGAGCGCCGTGTGCCCCGCTTCGCAGGGATCTGGACGACGACCTTCGGGACGCTGACCATGACCCAGAGCGGCAGCGCTGTCCGCGGCACGTACACGCACAAGGGCGGCCGCGTCGAGGGCGAGCTCGCGGACGGCGTGGCGCGGGGCCGGTGGTTCGAGCCCGAGCACGGCAAGGAGGGCTCGTTCGAGCTCACCATCGATGACGGCGACAATACGTTCGGCGGCTCGTGGAAATACGCGGGCTCGGCGGGCTGGGACGGGCCATGGAACGGCGTGCGGCTCGAGCTCCCCTCCGAGGCGGAGGGCGGCAATCCGGGCGGATGGAACAGCCATCCGGGGGGCCCGCTCCTCGCAGGCCCGATGGTCGGCGAGGTCTCCGAGACGGAGGCGCGCATCTGGATCCAGGCGAGGGACACCTCCCCGCTCTCGATCTCGCTGTCCTCCGACGACGGCGAGGAGATCGGCGCCGCGCTCTCGCCCGAGCGAGCCGAGTGGCTCTGCGCCGCCTTCCACGTCACGGGCCTGCGCCCTGGCCAGCGCTACCGCTACGAGATCTCGAGCGAGAACGGCGTCACCGATCGCCATGAGCTCCGCACCGCGCCCGAGGCGGGCGCGCGCAGGCTCAAGATCGCCTACGGCTCGTGCTTCTGGGACTATTCGAACGCGCGGCTCACCATCTTCGACGCCATCGCGCGCGAGGGCGCCGACGTCTTCTTGATGATCGGCGACACGTCCTACTGCGGCGAGCTCGACGCCCGCTCCGAGCACACGTTGATGCTCACGCACCTCCGCAATCGCAATAGCGATGCGATCCGGAGGCTCTTGGCCGGGGTCCCTGTGCTCGGCATCTGGGACGACCATGACTTCGGCCCGAACGACGCGGACGGCCGCTACGAGGGCAAGGGCACCTCGCTGCGCGCGTTTCAGCGCTGCTGGGCGCAGGCCCGCTTCGGGCTGCCCGACGTCCCTGGGGTGTTCTCGTCCGTCCGGATGGGCCCCGCCGAGATCTTCCTCCCAGACTCGCGCTACCACAAGCGCGTCTGCGGGGCGGAGATCCTCGGTCGCGCCCAGCTCGACTGGCTGCTCACAGGCCTCGGCGAGAGCGCCGCGCCGGTGAAGATCATCGCCTCGCCCACGCAGGTCCTCCCCGAGCACCCCGTCAAAAACGGCTGGGACAGCTTCCGCACCGACGCGCCCGGCGAGCTCGAAGAGATCCTCTCTTTCATCGAATCGAATGACATCCAGGGGGTGGTCTTCGTGAGCGGCGACCTCCACATGGCGAACCTCATCCACGTGCCCGGGCGCGACATCGGCGGGCGTGCGGGGCCCGAGTTCTGGGAGCTCACGTCGAGCCCCCTCGCGAACGCGCCCTGGAACGAGCCGCAGGTGGGCAGGGGCATCGATCGCTATCTCATGAGCGAGGTGTTCGACCGCACGAACTACGGCGTCGTGGACATCTATCTCGACCGGAGCGGCGAGGAGATCGCGCTTATCTTGAAGGGCGAGCACGGCGAGACGTTGCTTCGGCAGCCGATTGCGCTCGCGGATCTGCGCGCGCGTTGAGCCCGGCCTTGACACGCGAAGCCGTTTTCCCTCCCAGGGATGGAGCGCGGATCCCCTGGATTGGGCGTGGGTCTTCGTGGCCCTGCTCGTGCTCGTCGGCGTGGGCGCCGCGCTCGTCCTCCGCCTCCGGCGCCGTCGCTGACCCGGTAGGTCGGCCATACCCCGCAGGGGCGCGCCGCTCGCTCGGGGCGGCGCCAGACGGGGGAGCGGCCGCGGTGGCGAGGTGAACGCCGGCATGCCTCGGGCTCGGGGCCGTCGGTGTCACCTGACCGGGGCGCGGAGCGGCCGCGACGGTCGAGGGATGCATCGGACGCTGGTGACCGGCCGTTCATCGGTCAGCTGGTCGACGAACACTCCGAGCGCCCATCCGCTGGCGGTCCAGGCGGCCGCGGGGTTCGTCCGCCGAACGGTTGGGCTCGGCGACGCACGCCTCCTCCCCGCGGGCGTCGCCCGTGATCGGACGAAGGGCGGCCGCAGAGAGAGGGCGCCGCAGAGAACGAGCTCGGGAGGGTAGGGCGGCCGCCGAGGACGCGCTCGGGCGCAGGGCGGCCCCGTAGAAGCGCCAAGGAGAGCTCGGGGACGGGGCGAGCGCCGAGGATGCGCTCGGGCGCAGGGCGGCCCCGTAGAAGCGCCAGAGACAAGCTCGAACGCATACGACAAGCTCGGAACGGCGGCGGCCTCCTGGAGCACCAAGCTCCCCGCCCCGTGTACGAACATGCGGTCGCGCCGCGGCGCCGCTCTCACCGCTCATGGGCGCCGCTTCTCAACCGCGAGAGCGCCCCCGATGAGACGGTGAGAACCCCGCAGCCCGTCTGCGCGGCCGTGCTCCACCCGGTCGAGCAGCCCTCGACGCGCTCCACCTTGACGCCGATGATCGCCAGCGCGGGTGAGGCCTCGACGCGCTCCACCTCGTCGAGCAGCGCCTCGATCCGGCAGCCGCGCCGCCACTGGTGAACGATAATGAACGGTTTTTATCATGCACCAGCGGCTTGGCTGCCGGTGGGGTTGAGGTGCACGTCGGCAAGTTTGGGGCCGCTGGCGTCCACGTGGTCGAGCCCAGGCGCGCCGCCGCGCGGAGCGCAAGCTCGACGCCCGCTCCCGCCGCGGGGCCGGCGTAGCGGACGGGCTGAAGGCATGGGAACCGACAACGACGGCGGCGAACTCGGTCCGAGGGCGCCTCGGTGCCGAGGGAGAGCCGTAGCGCGGACTTGGTCTTGCAGGAGAGCGCACGACCGTCAGTTTACATAACGTCCAGAAGTGCGATCCACTCCCGCTATCATAAAATATTCTTATTTTCGATGGATTAAACGCGATCGAAGCGTCTATCCATAATCCACAACCTAGTGGCTCACGGGCACTGTAACGCCCCACTTGCCTCGATCGGACCCGGAGAACCACGGAAATCGTGTAGGTTTCCGGCGCATCGAGAAGGCGTCGCCGTCCGGGCATTACGTCAACCGGCGACTGGGGCAGGATGTTGCTTGGACGGCGAAGGGCGTTTGCACGCGCTACACGCCCACGACGCTTGACAATGACTTAGCAGCGTCGCACATGACCAAGTAGCCAGGCACCGATGACTCTATGAAAGGGTGGATCATGTTCAAGAAATTGCTCTATCTGGTCCCATTCGTCACGCCGCTGTTCGTCGTCGACAGTTCGGCTGAAGGAGCGGAGACCTTCTACGTGGCGATCTGGAACTCTTCCCCCGCAACCATCGCGAAGATGGTGGTTGATGTAACCTCCACGGATGGTGGTCAAGCATCGCAGACGTCGCCTGCGCCCATTACGCCCAACAGCGGTCGTTCAATGGCGTTTGGGGACTGTTCCGCGATTGCGAAGTGGAGAATGACGGCTTATTATACAGACAATGATCGCCCCGATGGGCGTGTTATTGCGATCGTGGACTCGGGCAACATGCAAAAGACGAAGTGCGGGAACGAGATCGAGATCACCGCCTCGCCTCGATGATATCGCCCCACGGCGGGTCATTCTGACGGGGGCCGGCTGGTCAGCTTGGGCCCGCGCTGCACCGGCAGAACTACGCCGACGCGCGCCAGCGCATCGTCGACCTGATCGCCTACGCCATGCCCGAGCCCGAAGACGGCGAGCCCTCCGATCCGGCCGGCTCGGGCAACGGCGGTGCCGGGCCCACGCACTGAGGCGGTGAGAAGGAATTCCAAACCGATTCTGAAGTGTCAAGCCGAAATTGCTCCACCGAGCCGAGTTGACATAACGTCCAAATCAAGTTTCGCCATGGCGGCGCCGCGTGGGGTGCGGCTACGGCGTGGTCGGCTCGACGGCGCCGTCCCTCGGCTCGTCTGCCTCGGTCTCCGCCTCCGCCTTCTCGTCGAGCGGAGTCCCCGCCATACGCGACAGGAGCTTTGGGTGACGTCCGGAAGCACGTGTTTCGCCCCGCAGGTGGTGAACCTTCGCGAGGTCGCCCGCAATATCAAGAGGCGTGTCCTCGCCGTCCACACCTGCTTTCGATAGAACACCGCCCCGTCGCAGCTGCCGCCGCACAAGACGGCGTTCGCGATGACGGTCCACAAGAGCAGGTGTCGCGGCGGCCGCTCGCCGGCGCTTTCGAAGGCCTCGCTGCAGACCTCGGTTCCGCACCCCGTGGGTACCCGCGTGCTGCCGTCTAGTGCGAGATGGGATGAAGCCGCTGGCGCCGCGCCAGCTGAAGCCATCATGCCCGAGCGAACGAGAAGCAGACCCGGGTGGAGCACCGAGCCGGCGCCGCGCCGGTGAAGCGTCAATCGACTCCGGTGGCGTCGGCCACCGGCGCGGAGGCTCGCCGCGTGCCGGGTAGGGCCAAACGCCGCGCCACGAAGAAGCCAGGCAGTGTCAGGGCCTCCGCGAACGACCTCCCCGGCTCGACGTCGAGTTCAAGCGCAGAGGTGTCGCCACGTATGGAAGACACTGTGCGGCAAACATCAGGGGCGAGAGGGTCCGGCATCGTTGACTGTGTTCTCGTATTTCGTATGAGTTTCGCGTGGTGCTCCGGCGACCAGATCAGATAGCTCAGGCGGCGCGTGTCGACACGTCCGTGCTGCGCTTGTTCAGTGGTCGGGGTGTTCGTCAACCACATGGCTGGCGAACACCCCCGCCGTGTAACCGCGTGCGCCCCTGCGTACGCCTGGGACGGGCCGCCCGCGTTTATTCCGGTTTCGCCGCGAAGTTTGCCTTTGGGTGATCCCGGTGATCATGGGACGATCGCGCAGCGACGGACCGTCATCGCCGGGCGCCGGTCGAGCTGAGAGGGGCCGGCACCCGGAGGCTAGAGGACCTGGCGCAGGCTGGCGGCGAGCGCGTCGAGATCCTCCCTCGTCGTGTAGAGGCCTATCGACGCGCGCGTCGTGCCGTCGAGCCCCAAGCGGTCCATCAACGGCTGCGTGCAATGGTGCCCCGCCCGCACGGCGACGCCGTTCCTGCCGAGGGCGGCGCCGATCTCCTGCGGGTCCATCCCATCCACGACGAACGCCAGGATGCTGGATTTCTCCCGCGCCGTGCCGATCAACCGCAGTCCCGGGATCTCCCGGAGCAGCTCGGTGCCATGGGCGAGCAACGCCGACTCGTGGGCGTGGATGTTCGCGAGGCCGAGCGAGGACACGTAATCGAGCGCCGCGCCGAGGCCGATCGCGCCGACGATGTTCGGCGTCCCCGCCTCGAACTTCCGCGGCGGCGGCGAAAACTCGGTGCGCTCGAACGTCACCGAGCGGATCATGAGGCCGCCGCCCTGGTATGGCGGCATCGCCTCGAGGTGCGGGAGCTTGGCGAAGAGGACGCCGATCCCGGTCGGTCCGTAGACCTTGTGGCCGCTGAAGACGTAGAAATCGGCGTCGAGGCCACGCACGTCGACCGGCATGTGCAGGGCCGCCTGGCAGCCATCGATGAGCACGGGGATCCCGCGCGCGTGCGCGAGGCGTACGATCTCTTCGACCGGGTTCACGGTGCCGAGCGAATTCGAAACGTGGACGACCGAGACGAGCTTGACGCGGTCCGTGAGCATTCGCTCGAAGGCCTCCATGTCGAGCTCGCCCTCGTCGGAGATCGGGGCGACGCCGAGCGTGATGCCCTTCTCCTGCCGCAGGAGCTGCCACGGCACGATGTTGGCGTGGTGCTCCATGTGGGTGATGAGGACCTCGTCGCCTCGCTGGAGGAAATGCCGCCCGTAGCTGCTGGCGACCAGGTTGATCCCTTCGGTCGCATTACGGACGAAGACGATCTCCCGCGCGTCTCCGGCATGGATGAAGCGGGCCACCTTCTCCCGCGCTGCGTCGTACAGCGCCGTCGATCGCTGGCTCAAGGCGTACCCACCGCGATGGATGTTGGCGTAGTCCTCGCGCATGAAGCGCGTCATCTCGTCGAGGACGACCTGCGGCTTCTGGGCGCTCGCGGCGGTATCGAGGTACACGAGCGGACGTCCGTTCACCGGCCGCTGGAGGATCGGGAAGTCCCGGCGCACGCGCTCGACCTCGAAGGCTGGCCTCTCCCGGACATTCTGTTCGTTCGCCTTCATCACGCTTCCTCCGCGCCGGACCACCGCAGTGCTCGAAGCGAGCTCCGTGCCAGGGCACCTGCGCGAGCGCGGCCTCGACGCCGCAGCCCCTGGTCGACCGTGGGTCGGCGTGGCCCTGCTCGTGCTCGTCGGCGTGGGCGCCGCGCTCGTCCGCCGCTTCCGGCGCCGTCACTGACGTGGAAGGCCGGCTGTACCCCGCAGAGGCGCGCCGCTGGCTTGGGGCGGCGCCTGACGGGGGAGCGGCCGCGGGGGCGAGGTGAACGCCCGCAAGCCTCGGGCTCGGGGCCGTCGGTGTCACCTGGCCGGGGCGCGGAGCGGCCGCGAAGCGCGAAGGTCGAGGGATGCATTGGGCGCTGGTGACCGGCCGTTCATCGGCCAGCTCGTTGGCGAACACCGCCGCCGCGCAACCGCGTGCGCCCCTGCGCACGCCCGGGACGGCTCGCCCCCATCCGTTGCGGTTTCACCGCGGCGTTTCTTTTTGACGCCAACGCCACGCGCCCAGAAAAATCGTTCTCGCCCCACAGCGTGGGTCGCGATTCGGCCAGGGCTTCCGCCATGTCTACGTGCTCACACCCCAAGGTCTGCCTGCGCTGCGCTTGTGCGCTCGTCGTTGTCCCGGCGACCGCACAGGCACTCGAGGTCAGCGGCGGCGTGAGCGTGGGCGGGATCCAGGTCGGGACCGAGCCAAAACTTGCGGTGAGTCCTTCTGTCGGGTGGTTCTGGCGCAGAGAGAAGGACTTCCGGATCGAAGTCCACAGCATGCTCAGCATCATCCCAGGCGCACGTGTAGGGGTCTACGACCGAACGGCCGTTACGCTTGGGTACGTCACGAACACAGGTAACGTCAGTCTTGGGCCGTCCCTGAGATTGTAAAAAAAATGTTTATGCTGAGGTTTTGGTGACTATTCACGTCACCACAGATGAGGACATTCGAAGAGCGGTCCGACGCGGGCTTCGCCTTCCTGTGCGTTTTGTGCGTGATAACGTGCTGGAGGGGCCGTGCGCATCCGATCCCGAAGATCATTGTGAGCGGCGGTGTGATTATTGGAGCCTTAGAGGGCGGGAAAGGACACGATTCCGTTCGCGGTTTCGTGATGTTGTCGATGCGTTGAAATCACGGCAGAGGATCGTCGTGTGGACGTCCGGGTTGTGGAGCGATAGGCTGATGCTGTGGGCGCTCTGCGCGTGGAGGCTCCGCTATCGGCCAGAGCACCCGGAGCTCGACATGGTCGTCCTGGGAGATGCGCCGGAGGATGGGTTTAGCCGTGGATTCGTCCACGTGAAGCCGGTTGACGCGCGCCGCGGTTTGGACGACGCGGGCGCTCTATCTCGGACGCGTGTCCAGCACATGGCGCGCTCTTGGCGAAGGCTATCCGGTCGATCTCCGGTGCTGTCCATCGAGGGGGCGCGCGCAGATCGAGCGCGGAAGGATCTCCTAGAGCTGGGCGCCCACCAAGCTGCATTCTTTCCTCGGGTGGATGGTAGAGCACTTGCCCTATCTTGGGTTGATGAGCTCTTGTTCGCGTGTCTCAGTAGAGACTGGTTGACGCCCGCGGACGTGTTCGTGCACCGTTCGTCGGCAGGCGAAGAGCTGCGTAACGGTTGGGGGACGCGCATCGGCGATTGCTTTCTCGCCATGCGGCTGCGCCAGTGGGCCGAGCACCGTGGAGCTGAGGCCGCGCTGGAGAGTGTGCCCTATAGGCCGGACAGGCCACCTATGCTAGAGGCTCGCTATAGGTTGACGGCTGTCGGCGATGAAATAAAGCGTCACGGTCTTGCTGAGATCGCTCAAGGAGCGCCGCTCCCGGTGTGGGGTGTCACAGCGTACGATCCGCTGGCTCCTTGGGTCGTGGTGGACCATGGCACAGCTCACCAGCGCGTCCGGCGACTTGGAGATCGCGCTATGCAGGACGAGGAATGACGCCCGCGGGCACATGCGCGTCCGCCTGGCCGATCTCCGCGGCGGCGCCCCTCGGCCAGGGGATCCTCTCCTCCAGGTAGAAGCGCCGCGCGAGCTCGGGGCCGTCGCCGTCCACCTGGTCGAGCACGGGGCGTCGCCGTCCACCTGGCCGAACTCGGCCACGTCGCGGCGCTAGACACCGGCGAGCTCGCCGTCGTAGATGGCACCCGAGCAGATCGCGGGGCCGCGGCGTCGAGGAGCACCGCGACGTGGTCCGCACCTTCCGGCGGACCGGAGGGGGTGGTTGATGAAAGGATGGGCTGCCTGATGAAAAGAGCGTGTTCTCCCGGGTGCGGCGCGGTGGCCGTCGACTTCAGCTCGGATCCCCGGGATTGGGTGTGGGTCGTCGTGGCCCTGCTCGTGCTCGTCGGCATTGGCGCCGCGCTCGTCCGCCGTTTCCGGCGCCGCCGCTGACCTGGTAGATCGGCTGTACCCCGCAGGCGGCGCCGGTCGCGTGGGGCAGCGCCAGGCGGGGGAGCGGCCGCGGGGGCGAGGTGAAGGCCCGCAAGCCTCGGGCTCGGGGCCGTCAGTGTCGCCTGGCAGGGCCGCGGAGCGGCCGCGAGGGTCGAGGGATGCGTCGGGGCGCTGGTGATCGGCCGTTCATCGACCGACTGGTTGGCGAACACCCCTCGCCGCCTAACCGCGTGCGCCCCTGCGCACGCCCGGGACGGGCCGACCCGCATGCCTTCCGGTTTTACCGCGAAATTTATCTTTGACGCCCACGCCACGCTCAGAGAAATGGCCCACGGTTCTCAGCGCGCTGCGCGCGCAGCGGCCGCAGGGTTCCAACCGGGGGAGACGGTGAGGGCGTCACAGCGACAACTCTCATGGGCAGCAGGGGTTGTCCTCCCGCTCCTTGTCGTCCCGGCGCGCCTAGAAGCGTACGAGCTGAGCGCCGGTGTGAGCCTCGGGTGGTTCCAGGCCGGTACCGTTCCGCGCCTCGCGGTGGGGCCGCACGCGGGCATAGCGTGGCCCATCCAGCGAGACGTCCTGTTCACGGTGCACGACCTGTGCACGATCCTACCCCCGACCCAGCAGGGCGGGCCCGGGGTCTACAACCAGACCTCGGTTGACATCGGGTACGCGTGGGAGGACGGCAACGTCAGCGCGGGGCCATCGGTCGCGTTCTACGTCATGCCGGCGTGCGGCGTCACCTTGTGCGGCCTCGTCGGTGGCTTCGCCGTAGGCGGCCACGCGCAGACCAACGCCTACGTTGCTGGACCGCTGGGGGTGTCGGTGAGCGTCAACGTGGATTGGGTCGGCGGGGGCAGTCTGGTGCTACCGGGCTACGTGTCCGTCGTCGTTGTTGCTGGTCCTGTGATTCGATGGAGTGCCAAATGAACGCGAAAAGATTTGTGTTGTTGATCGTGGCCATCTCGGTCTGGGCGCTGGCGGCGTGCAACTGGACGATAGGAGACTGCTATCCTGTCGGGGAAGGAACTTCGGGTGTAGGTGCTGGTCCAGGCTCGGAGCCCCGCCCCATCTACACCTCCGCCGGATCCGGTGACTTCGGGGCGGAGCCGCCGGAAGGCCCTTATGACGGCAGCGAGCGCAAGATCGCGTGCAACGAGTCGGACCTCGAAGACGAAGAGGAGGAGGACGCTCGTCCGACGAACAGCCCGGAGAGCCCGCGGGACCCGTGCCCCGGAGTCGGCAACATCGCCGGAGACGGAGCGGCCTTCTTGAGCTGTAGCGAGGCATGCAGCTCGAAGTGTCCGCCGCCTGGAATGGCCCCATGGATATATGTAGATTTCGATCCGTCGGACTTCAAGTTTGTCACCATCGTCGATGACCCCGGCACGGATAAAGGCGGAGGGTGGCAAGAGGCCAAGGCCAAGCTGAATTTCAGGAGACTCACTATTCCGCACACGGTCAAGAGCTGGAAGTGCCCTCTCACCATCCAAATGCCGATCCGGACTGAGGAGATGGGGCAAATCGATCCGGACCGTGCAGCCAGCCTCAGTGAAGAGATCACGGAGGAGGTCGCAAACGTCATGGACTACGACCTCCCGCAGGGAATCTTTTGTAAGATGTTTGCCAGCAAGGCGGACGCTGCGTTCAAGTCCAAGTATAAGGGGCTTGGCGCCAGGGTGACGAATCCATGAAGATAAATCGCACCGAGCTGCTCGACGTTGTATACCGCTTCTACCCGCGGGGCGTGCATAAAATCATGCGCATCTATGTACCTCCGGGCGAGCCCGTCTACGTCGACACGGAGGAGCACCGCCGCCTGGTGGAAGCCGCAAACCGCGGGCGAGCGGAGTACCCAACGTGGAAAGCGATGATCCGCCGCCTGGGGGATCGATACGGCCTTCAGAACGAATCGCTCCACCTGTTTACGGGGGGGAGCGACCCGGCGTACTCGTCCCGCATCTGGCTTACCGACAAAACGGCGCTCAGCTTCCACGTGTCCCTGCTCGGGCCATACTATGGGATCCACCTCCCCGGCATCCCCGAGGAGGAGCCGGTGGCGCGCGAGATCGCTCGGGAGATCGAGGCCACGTACCCCGGCTATCAGCCGATCCCGCCGGAGCTCGGGAACGAGGTGGTGCCGGATGTGGACATGGACGGGGTGTCGATGGGCGAGGCGACGATCTACGTGTGCTTCTTCTCGGTCGTGTGGACTTGGGTGGATCCGGTATAGCCCTTCCCTGGCGTCCGCCGTCCACGTGGCCGAGTTGGGCGCGTAGACGGCGCCGAGCTCGAGGCGAGCTCGGCGGCGCCCCTCCGCGGCGGCGCGACCGTGGCGGTACGCGCCGGGGAGAGCTCGGCGGCTCGCACCTCGGCAGGGATCTTCTTCTCCACGTAGAAGCGCCGCGCGAGCTCGGGGCCGTCGCCGTCCACCTCGTCGAGCTCGGGGACGTCGCCGGCGAGCGCCTCGAGCGCGGATTCGGCGCCACGGCCTGCCGAGCGGCCGCGGGCGTCGAGGAGGATGCCGACGAGCGCGCAACCGCGCTGGCGTCGTCCATGGCGCCGGAGCAGGCACCGCGGCCGCAGCGTCGAGAGGACGCCGGCGAGCTTGGGGCCGCCGTACGGGTCGAGGGCCATGTCGGGCGCTGGTGACTGGACACCGGTGCTCAGCGCCGGCGACCTCGGGGTCGGCGCCGTCCGCCTGATTGACCGCGGAGCGGCAGCGGGCGCCGGCGAGCTCCGGGCCGTCGATGACCTGGCCGGGCGCGGAGCGGCCGCGCAGGTCGAGGGCCACATGGGGCGCTGGTGACCAGGCGCTGGCGAGCCGACCTCGGGCACGGGCGCTGGTGTCACGGACCGCCCATCGGATCGCGCCCGGACCCGCCAAGCGGATCGCGGGCGACCCCCGCTCGGACCCCGCGAGGACGCGGGCGCGGTGCTCGCTCACGTCAAGGGTCCGCTCCGCGGAAATTCTAACAGATTCGAGCCCTTGATGTGAGCTGCGCGCCGCGCGGTGGAAGGGCAGGTACGGGGTCCGAGCAGGGATTCTTGACCGCTCCAGTCGTGATCCGTTCTGCCGATCGGGTCGTGGTCCATGAGGCCGGTCTCACACAGCTGGCGACGAGAACCTCGATCGCGGCGCGGTCGCTGCCGCGGGAGGGTTCGGCGCCGGTTAACGGCTAGCGCTCACAGCACAAAACGCGCGTGACCCCGCGTTCCAGGGAGCCGCTCACGATCGTGGAGTCGGTCGACGGGGCGCACATGCCAGGCTCGTTCTGCGTGAACGACGCTCGCATGGACTCAAGCGGCGCATTCGTCGTCCTGGCACAAACAGGGTTATCGTGTTCGGAGACGTACTCGGTTACGACCTCGCTGACGCAGTATGGATCCTGGTACAGCGTTATCTTCGCCGTGCAGCTTCCGCCGCGCGGTGCACCGCAAGAGCACGGAGAGCATTGGCGGGTGTCGTTGATCATGGGAAATTCAAACTTGCGTTCGTAGCCCTTCCAGCACTCGCCGTTTTCCTGAGGCGGGTAGCACACTGCACTGAGCGTCGGTGCGTACCCTGGTGGATCCGATTTGCAGACCCTGACGAAGCGTAGACTGCCCATCGACGGGTTCGGTACCGGAGACACAGGAGCGCACGGCGCGAGGGCCGGCGGCTCGAAGGTCACAGTAGCGAAGGCGTCGCCCGGGATCGGCTCTGCGGCCGCCGTGCAGGCACCGTCCCACGAGGCGCCGGCTTCAAGCGTGCCGACAGCGGTCTCGCCAGGACAAACCGACGCGTTGGCTGTCACCTTCGACGGCAGCGCGCACTCGGCCGGAGCACATTCGCAGGGCTCGCACTCGTTCTCCGCACTGAATCCCTCCGCTTCGAAGAAACCTTCCCACAGAAGCTCGTCGTTGAAATTTTCGCATTTCTTGAACTCTCCAGCGCCTTCCATGAGGATAAATACTTCCTTGCTCGGATCGGGCCGCGGTAGCTCTGGGGGCAGGTCCGGTGAGGAGCACCCGAGCAGTGCGAATACTGCAAAGATGGCTGATGCACTCGATCGCATCGTGGGTACATCCCTTCAGTTGAAGTTGCTGGAGCAGCAGAAAACGCGCGGTTCTCCGCTGACGATATCGCCGCTCACTTGGGAGACGAGCGACGTTGGCACGCACGTGCCCGGCTCTTGATGGGTGAGCACCGCACGCATCGCCGCGATCGGTAGGGGGTCGAGGTCGGTGCACCGCCTGTCGTTCTGGTCGACGCCGAACCCGCCTCCGATGATCTCGGTGGTGCAACTGGTTTCGGCATACACGAGCAATTCAGCCTCGCAGCTTCCACCTGCTGGAGCCTCGCAGGAACATGGAGTGCACTTGCGCGCGTCTACGATCCGTTCCTTGAACTCCAGTCGAATGTCGAACCCTGTTCGACACAGGCCGTCATCTTCGGGGGAGATGCACGCTCGCCATCCGTTCACTGGATGAATACCAACTCCCATCGGACAGGCCTTTGCGAATGAGCCGAAGAGCGGCGGTGGGTCGAACTGACGCGACGGAACGCACTTGGCAGCGAGGGTCGGCGGCTCGAAGGTGACCGAAGCGAAGACTTCGCTTGACACAGGAGGAACAGCCTTGAGGCAAACGCCTGCGTGATCCTCGTCCGCGTCTTGATCATCGAAGGCGATCTGCGTTCCATGGTCGCCGCAGCGTGGAGACCTATGGGCCGTCACGCTTGATGGCAACGTGCAGAGGGCTGGTTCGCACGTGCACACGCCGCACTCCTCCATGGCAGCCTCATCGGCCCATCCCTCCCAGAAGTCCAGCCGGTGACCAGGACAGGCCGGCGCATTGGCCGTATCGCCAGTCCAGAGCCACACCGCGTGGTCATCCACACGCGGTGTGGGGATACTGAGCTCATCGGCACACCCGAGCAGCGCAACCACGCTGATTGTAAAGCAAGGCGTCGACCGCATGGGAACCTTCCGCTGCTCAGTAAAAGTCCTTCTGACAAGGGAGCAGACCGTCACAGAGATCGGGCTCCTGCGCCGGCGTCTTCATGGTCTGCCGTGTGGGAGCGGCGGGCCTGGTCGTGGGCGGCCGCGCTGCGACGGGCGGCGGGGCGGCCCTCGGGAGCGGCTCAGGGCATCGATCGAGCGGTCGAGCTGATGGCGGCGGGGTGGCTCGACCCGCCGCGGCCTGGATCGCTGGCCACACGCGCGGCGCGGCGTGACGCGGGCGATCCCACCGCAGGACCGCGGCCGCGCTGCCCAGCACGAACGCCAGCGCGAGCACCGCGCCGAACCAGCGCGGGGGGGAGCGCCGCCCTGCGGTGCGGCTCGAACGCGGAGGGGTCGAGGGGACCGGCGGTCCCGGCAGCGCCGGCGAAGGCGGAGGGGTCGAGGGCACCGGCGGTACCGGCAGCATCGGCTCGAGGTCCGGTAGCTCGGGTGCAGGAGGCGACCGCAGCGCGACCGGAGGGGCGTGGGGGCCGTTGTCCCGCGCGTCCCGTGGCGGGATCGCGCTCTTGAGGGTGGCGGGCGTCTCGGAAGGGCGCGGGGTGGCGACCGGAGACGCATCGGTGACGCTGTCCGCCACGTCCCGCGGCGGCGCGCTCTCGACCGTGGCGGGCACGTCGGAAGGGCGGGGCGCGGGGAGCTCGCCAGCTCGCCCTCGCTCTTCACCCGAGGCGAATGCGCTCGCCTCGTCCTCCACGAGGATGGGCGCCGCCTCGTGCGGCTCGCGACGAGCGCTGGCCGGCGCGGCGAAGATGTCCGCGTGGGGAGGGGCCGGCGGTGCGCCAAGCTCTTCCCACGCGCGGGCAAAGGGAGTCAGGACAGAGAGCATCTCGTCGATGCTCCGCTGCCGCCGATTGGGGTTCTCCTCGAGGGCCCTTTGCATCATCACCTGAAGCATCGGAGGGATCCCGCTGGGAAAGCTCGGGGGACGGGTCCACGGCGAGAGGGCGCGCTTGCACAAGAGCTCGTACATGATCGTACCGAAGCCGTACACGTCCGCGCGAGGTCCCAGCCGACCACCCGAGAAGAGCTCGGGCGGCGCGTACCCATACGGATCTTGACGAGCGTCCTCCGGGCCGAGCTGAAAGAGACGGGCAAACCCGAAGTGGGTGATCGCGGTTCGGCCATCGCCGCCGATGAAGACCCGGTCCGGACTGAGGGCGCCGTGGATGACGGAGCGCTCGTGCGCGCGCACGAGACAACGGCCGATGTCGATCAGCACCTCGAGATTCGCCGGCCCGAGGTCATTCCCGCGCATGGCGTCGATGAGCGGGATCGCGTCGCCGAGCACAGGCGACGCTGCCCACGCGACGTCGCCGCTCACCCCTCCGTAGAGCACGGGGACGACCTCCGGGACCTCGCCTGCGAGGCGCTGCAGGCGCGCGATCTCCTCGGCGAACAGGCCCGCATCGAGGCGCGCGCCCTCGCGGAGGTGCAACCAGACCAGAGCCCCCGTGTCGTCGACCTGCCGCGCGAGGAAGTGACGGAGCAAGCCGCGCTCCTCGTTGAGGAGCTCGTGGCCTTCCCAGACGTCGCCGGCGGCTACCATACGAGCTTGATCTCCGCGCCGGCGCCTCTCGTGCGGAGCTCGGCCTTGCGCGGCCAGACGACGTACACGACCGTCGCGGCGCCGACCGCTGCCCCGACGACGATCGCAGCCGTGCCGAAGCCATGGAACAGGCCCGCTCGTGTGTTCGCCGCGTGCGCTTCGTCGTAGGTCTTGCGGAACTGCGCGCTGCTCGGGAGCATCGAGCCGTCCGAGAGGCGCGACACCTTGGCGGCCGTCTCGCTCTCCGCGGCGTTGCCGGCCAGGTGAAGGCCGACGCCGGCGCCGAGCAGGGCCGCCGAGGCGGCCGCGCCGGCGCCGATGGTCCACGGGTTGCGCGCCTGTGCTGGAGCGCTGGCGGCCTTCGGGGCCTCAAAGGCGAGTGCGACGCGCCGCGACTGCCCCGCCGTCACCTTGACGAGCGCACGAGCGACCTGCCCCTGCTTGCCCGTCGCCGCGACCTCGTGCTGTCCAGGGGCGACGAAGACGGGGCCGCCCGCGGTCACCTCGCGACCGTCCACCAGGAGCCGCGCCGTGCCCGGCGGGGCGCTCACGTGGAGCTCGGCCACGCGTTGCCGGACGGCCGCGAGGTCGGCGCGTCGGACCTCGTAGCGGCGGCGCTCGATGTCGTTGGTCGGCGCGGGCATCCGCGCGACGCACGTGGTGAGCTCGGCCGCGGCCTCCTCGATGCGGTCGAGGCGCAGGTCGAACACGCCGAGCTGACACACGGCCATCGTCGAGGGCTCGAGCACGTTGACCCGCGCCCAGAGCTCGCGGGCGCGAGCGAGCTCGAGCCGCTTGGCGGCGGCCTCCGCCTCGTCGATGAGCTCCTGGACCTCGCGGGACCGGGGAGGAGGGTCCGCGGCTGCGGCCGCTACGGGGAACGCGGAGGCAAGGACGAGGGTCAGGGCCGCCGCTTGGTGCGGATGAAGCCGTGGAATAGAGGCACGCACGGTTCAGCTCGGGGCAAACGAGGGGGACCACAGAGGGGCGCTGGCCCATCCAGCGCGGCGCGGCTTTTCATACCACCGAGACGACGCGGTCGAGCGTGCAGAAGTGCCGGGTGTTTTCGTGGTTCGCATTGTGATCAGGCGATGAAAATTCTCGTTTACGGCCTGAAAAAGCACTGCGGCCGGTGACGACTCTCGCGGCGGTCCATGACCGCGAGAGGGGCGAGGCGCGCAGCACCGGTCCGGTACGCTCGGAGCGTGCGTCCCGCCCGCCATCGCGGAGATGGGTGCCACCCGTCTTTTGATGGCGGCACGTCCACCGGGAGATGGGTGCCACCCATCTTTTGCTGGAGGCACGTCCATCGCGGAGATGGGTCCACCCATCTCCGGCATGGACGAGCCACTTCACCCGGATGGGCTCACGGCGTCCCGCCCGCCCCGCACGGGGGCGCGGGGACGACTTCGGGCTTCCTGGCAGGGGCTCCTCCAGGGGATCGCGCGCGTCGTCGACCGTGTCGAGGTGGCAGGGCGCTAGCAGGAACGCGGCGGCGCCTGGCGCCCCGGGATCCGGGCCCGCGGGAAGGACCACCCACGACGTCGCAACCTTGCTGGACGCTCGGGACGGCAGCAAGCACCTCGGCCGTCGCCTCCCGCGCATCCGCGCCTCGCCGAGCGTCTCGACGTACGCCCGCATCACGTGGACGAACAGCACGTCGGCCATGCGGGCGAGCACCAGATCGGAGCCGAACGGCCTCGACGCGAACTCGCGCGCGGGAGCGTGCTACGACGACGCTACCGGCACCGAGTTCACGGGCCAACTCGCCAGGAAGCTCAAGGCCCAGGCGACCATGGCGGCCGGGGGCTCGCCTTCACCGTCCCACGAAGCGACCAGCGCTTCGAGCTCACGGGTGGCAGCTTCGAACTCGCGCCTCGCAGCGATGCCCCATGGAGTCATCGGCGGCTCGAGGAGCACGCGAATCTTCGCGAGCGTGTCGATCAATTCGTCCTTGCGAAGGACTCCATCCGTCTCCACCACGCAGTAGCAAGAGCCGCTCTGCAACTCTGGCGTCAGGGGCCACAAGATGCAGTAGAGCGCCGTGAGCACCGTGAGCACCGCGATGAGCGGCGGTGTGAGGTTGCTCGCGTCGATCTGGACGCCGGGGGCCGGCTCATCGGTCGGCGATGGCTCCACCCACGTGTGCTGGTCCGTGAACAGGCAGTCGTAGAGTCTAGCCTCCCCAGGGAGACGCCGGCACGCCATCACATCGGGGACGAGCACGGTCCCGATCTCCGGCGGCATGCGTTCGCAACCGAAGGTCGCTTCGATGTCGCCGGAAATCCACTCCGCACATGGCCCCTCATCGGGCAATAGATCGAAGGTCGCAACTTCCTTCCTGACGATAGCGAAACTTTGCCCATGGTCCGGACGAGCGACGAACCTCGGGTCGAACGGGCTGCGCGGAACGATGAAATGTAGACCCAGAAACTTGACCGAGAACGAGTCCCTCGTTCGCTTCACGATATCGACCGTGCGTTCGCTATGGACGATGTAGTAAGGAACCAGAAAGCTCACATGGAACCACAGCGTTCGCCCCGTGGACTCCGGCATGTCGATCGAGAAAGAGTAACAGGCGTCGCAGTCTCCGCTGGGGAGATACAGCGAGTGGTTCATGAACCTACCAGGGAATCCGTCTCGGAGGCGACGCCGCAGGTCGCGCCATCGGTCGCCCTTCGATGCCTGGATCCGCGCGCGCACGAGCCGGTCGTGCTCTTTGGTCTCCACGCATCGCTGAACGTCGATATCGCCGTCCTCGGTCATCCCAACACCACGGGGATAGTATCGATAGACGACATCGAGCAGCTCATCAACGCTGTGCTTCATGGATTCCCAATCCTTGGGTCGATGTGTCTGTACGGCCACGGATGGCCCGATGCGGTTCCGCGGGCCCCGCAGCCCGGACGATCCCGCAGGCCGCACCGCTGCTCGAGGACGTCGCCGCGGTTGCCCCGGCGGCCTTCTCCGCCTCGTCGATGAGCTCCTGGACCTCGCGGGACCGGGGAGGAGGGTCCGCGGCCGCTACGGGGAACGCGGAGGCAAGGACGAGGGCCAGGGCCGCCGCTTGGTGCGGATGAAGCCGTGGAATAGAGGCACGCACGGTTCAGCTCGGGGCGAACGAGGGGGACCACTGCGCCGCGCTGGCCCATCCAGCGCGGCGCTGCGTTCATACCACCGCGACGACGCGGTCGAGCGTGCAGAAGTGCTGCGTGTTCCGTGGAGAGCATTGGGGTCGCGCGACGAAATTTCTCGTTTGTGGCCTAAAAAACGCCGCGACCGGTGAGGACTCTCGCGGCGGGCCATGGGTCACGATCTCCCGAGCTCCTCAGGCCGGACTGCTGGGCTGAGGAGGCGACAACTTCCCTGACGTATAGGGCCCTGGGTGTCATCAGGCTAGTTGTCGCTTTCCTAGATCCAGCAAGGGTAGAAGGACCTGGATAGGGCGGATACCGATGCGCCTCGTGGCGCGCTCGGCGCCGTGGCGGAGCTCGATCTCCTCCGGATCGCGCCGGGGCGCACGGCCTGACCGCGCCGCAGGGCGCACCACGGCCTTCTCGCCGACCGGCGCATTCGCTAGACCTCTCCCCACGATGCGCCGCCAGCACACCGCCGCAGCCCTCGCCCTGTGCGCAGTCCTCCAGTCCGCCTGCTCCCCGACCCCGCCGCCGGCCGGGCCGTCCTCGACCGCGCCCCCGCAATCGGCGGCCCCGGCCGCGAGCGCGGCGCCGGCGTCCGCGCCGGGCAGCGCCGTCGCCTCGGCAGCGCCCGCGCCCGCGAGCAACGTCCAGGTGCTCGAGGAGGTCGCCGGCGTGACCGCGGCCTCGTACGAGCCCCGCGGCTTCGACAAGCTCACGGCCAGCCAGCGCGCTGTCGCCTACCACCTCGCGCAGGCGGCGCTCGCGGGCGACCCGCTCTTCACGATGCAGACCTCGCGGTACGGCTGGCCCGCGACGCAGCTCGTGATGCAGCTCCTCGCGCAGAAGAGCGAGCTCGATCCCGCGCTGCGCGGCAAGCTCGTGACCTTCCGCAAGATGCTCTTTTTGCATCACGGCATCCACGACGCGCGCACGGGGCAGAAGCTCGTCCCGTCCTTCTCGCGGCAGGAGCTGGAGGCCGCGGCCAAGGCGCTGAAGATCGCGATTCCGAACGACCTGCTCGCCGGGCTCTTCGACCCGAAGGTGGCGCCCGTCGTCACCAACAAGACACCGGGCAAGGGCAAGGACCCGCTCGTCGAGTCCGCGGCCAACCATTACGAGGGGGTGAGCAGCAAGGATCTCGAGAAGTTCAAGGAGAAGTACGAGCTCAACGGCCGTATCGTGAAGAAGGCCGGCCGGCTCGTCGAGGAGATCTACCGGGCCGGCGGCGACGGCGCGCAGCCCGGCGTGGGCGCGGCGGAGCTCGGCCGCGTGGTGAAGCACCTGGAGGACGCCCGCGCGCTCGCGCCGGCCGCGCAGCAGGGGGCGCTCCGGCACCTCATCAGGTACCTGAAGACGGGCCAGCCGGACGAGTTCACCGACCACGACATCGCCTGGCTCAAGCAGGTGTTCCCGGTCGATTACATCCTTGGCTTCATCGAGACGTACACCGACGTCCGCGCGCGCAAGGGCGGCTTCGAGGGGCTCGTCTTCATCCCCGATCCGGATCGCGATCCGCCGCTCCAGGCGGTCGCCAGGAACGCGCAGTACTTCGAGCAGAAGCTGCCCTGGGAGGCGAAATGGAAGCGCGACGCCTTCCAGGCGCCCGCGGCCGCGGCCGTGATCGCCCTCGCGGCGACGGGCGACGGCGGTCCGTTCACGTTCGGGGGCGTGAACCTGCCGAACGCGCAGGCGCTGCGCGAGAAGTACGGATCGAAGAACTTCGTCATCCTCTCCACGATGGATACCCGCGTGGCGCTCACCTTCGACAAGACCGTCGACGAGTTCGCGCCGGCGGAGGTGCGCGCCGAGATCCACCGGTGCGGCAACGCCATGATGCTCGCGGCGGTCTCCTTCCACGAGGTCACCGGGCACGGCTCGGGCAAGGTGAACCCGGATCTCAAGGGGGATCCGGCGGAGCTGCTCGCCCCCTATTACGCCGCCCTGGAGGAGGGCCGCGCCTCGCGCGTCGCCGACTGGCTGGCGGGCGATGCGAAGACGGTGGAGCTCGGCATGCTGCCCGACGCCGGCTGCGCGCGGGTCTTCCCCGCGTACACGGCGATGATGCAGCTCACGATGCTCAAGTCCGTGCCGCAGGGCGACGTGGCCGAGGAGGATCACCTCCGCGCGGAGCTCATCGCCTTCGGCTGGGTGAAGGACAAGGGCGCGGTGGCCGCCGAGACGCGCGACGGCAAGACGTTCTTCGTGGTGAAGGACCCCGACGCCTGGCGAAGGGCCTCGGGCGAGCTGCTCGCGGAGCTGCACCGGATCAAGGCCACGGGCGACCGCGAGGCGCTGAAGGCGCTCGTGGAGAAGTACGGGACGCGGATCAACCCGGCGTGGCGCGACGAGGTGCTGGCCCGGCTGAAGGCGCTGAGCCTGCCGCGGAACATCGCGACCATCCCGCCGATGATCAAGCCCATCCTCGACGCCGACGGGAGGGTCGTGGACGCGACGGCCGAGCAGACCACCTCGCTCGACGCCTACATCGCAGCCCTGGAGAAGTCCTGGGCCGACGCCGACTGAGCGCCGGGGCCGCAGCGCGGCCCTCGCGCAGCGCGCAGCCCCGCAGGCGGCTTGACCTCGCGCTGCGCTCCGGCTCGATTTGCCCACGCGTTCGACGTCGGAGTCCAGCGTTCCTCGCACATGAGAGCTCTGTTAGAATCGAGCGACCATGCGAGGGAAAGCGGGGAAAGGAAAATGCTGGGGCGCGCGCTGAGCGGTGCGGCGGGGATGCTGCTTCTCGGTGCTGCGGCCTGTGGCACCACCCCCGACGGCCCGAGCGGAGCTTCGAGCGCCGGCGTGGGTGGCGGAGGAGGCGCGACCGTTGGCAGCGGCGGTTCCGGGGGCGCCGAGCCAGATGCGGGGCCGCGCAGGTCGAGCCACATCGGCGCGGTCCGCTAACGCCTTGGGCTTCGGCCGCGAGGCAGCTGGGCGGGCGCCGAGCGCACCCTGGTGCCCGCTCAGCTGTCTAGCCGGCTGCAAGCCCCCGTTGGGCGGCATCAGTCCGTTCGGTTCGATGAGCACCTCCGTGACCCACGCGGCCCGCGCGGCGTTCGCACGCATCGCCGAGGGGGCCTCGCGAGCGTGCCAGATGAAGCTGAATCTGCTTCGGAGCTCATCGGTCCACTCGTTTCAATTCATCGGACAGCCCCAAGAAATAGTATCGCTCCATCTCGTCGATCATGTCCAAGCAGCGAGACTGAATGGCGGCATCTTCCGTCTGCGCATACAAACGAACCACAATCTTGGGCAGGTCAATCGCAAACATGGAACCATTTTTCGAAATATTATCAGCGTTGGTTCCATAGGATTCAACACACAGCTCAGCCGCCCTGACGACCAGATCGGGCAACTGTACCGGCGAGTCCTGAAGAGCATGCACCACCGCCTCCAACGCAGACGGCCCCGGCGCCGCATCCAAGAAGGCCGTAAGAAGATCTGCTTGATCGGTCGTTGCAAGACGCGCCAGCCGCTGGAAGGCAGACGCCGCTTCCGTGCGCACTGATTCGTCGGGGTCAACAAAGAACGGCTTCAACAGCTGTCGACATGCAGCTCCTACAACATTATCCGCAACATTACTCGAATAGACATCCGCAGCGGCCCTCCTCATGATAGTGGTTCCGCTTTGAACTCGTCTCGCGTCCTCCTCCGCAGCTTCGATGCCAAGTGCAAGAAGGCAGACCTGCCGCGCTCCTGCCTCGACAGTTCTAGCTTCTTCAGCCATCAGCATCCTTTCGATCACAGGGCGGATGGCGACATAGTCTCGGAAGCCGGCGTGGTGCACGAATTGCTCCACGTCCGGTGTTTCAAGAATAGCCGAGTCCGAGCTTACACAGTCAGCAAACCATTCGATCGATTTATAGAAGTCCACATCAAGCAACGCGAGCAGCGCCCCAATCGTACACGAGCGCACGGCAGTTGACCTGTCGTGCGCAAGACTATGGACGGCATCATGTAAACGCTCGAATCGCTCTTGGTTGTCGAAGAGCAGTCGCGCGATCGCGCCGGCAGTAGCTCCACGTGCCGAGTTAATGCCCGCCGTATATGGATCGCCACCGTAGTACAAGTGCCCCCCATCCGCAGGCATCTTCCAGAGTTCTTTGTCCGGATCTGGATCATTCACCGCATGCCACGCCACTACATCGAGCACATCTTCAGGCCAATCGCAATCATTCCATCGCTCAATGAGCCGCGCGATCGATTTTCCACAGGGGCGACCAGGAAGAGCATGCACGCGTCTTACAAGGGAGACAACCGCATCTAGAATAGCCACCGTGACACCTTCGTCTTTCTCGACGGAGGCACAGTCCACTACGCCGCTAACGATGGCATCGAAGTAGGCGTGAGGCAAATCGTCGGACATTCGCTCCGCAAGACGAATATACCGAATCGGATTCGCCTTCACCTGCATTTCAAGCGAATGAGCAAGCTCACGCTCTCCACCAGAGAGGCGAAATTCGCGTTCATTGCGGTGATCTATGCCCGCATATTTCTGCATGGCCCGAAGCCATTGCTCATCTGACATCTTCATCTGAGCATCCTCGGGAATAGGCGCATCGACACGAACGAATCCTCTGCTCGCGCGCGGCGGCGCAAAATATACTGAGGGGAATTTGGCTCGAAGCTCATCAAGTTTGGCGCGCCCGTTCGGACTAAGCCTGGACTTGTCCATCGCCTCAAGCAACTCCAATTGCGTCCGACCACGAAACTGCGGACGCCTCGCTTCCCAGGAGTCCACGAATGAGATTATCGCGCGCTCCAGTGCCTCGAATCGCGCCGAAGAGCATCTCATCGACGCAGCTCTTAAAGCTTGCGATGAGACATATATTGCCGCAGAGCCGCCACCGCTGCTCCAGAATGCATAACCGATTTTGAGTCGACGGCAATCCGAAGCCATGTAGTCTGCCAAACGATCGGCGTAGACGTCCGCCGCTGCTGTCCATGCACGAAGCACAAGATATGCGATCGTGTCATGCGGACGGTCCTGATAGGGCACCAGCAATCGCTCGAGCTCGGCGTGCGCTGTGATCGCCAACGTCTCCAGGGATTTTGCCAGGTTCGATAGGATCGCATGATGAACTTGTATTTCCTCGGCACGATACGGGCGAACAGACCAGAGCGCGTCAGTCTGAAGACGACCTTCCACCTCTTTAGCAGTCTCATTCACAAGATTCGCAACACGAGGAAGCATGTTTGTCGCATAGCTAAGCGGTGACTTCGCCGCATCCTTGATAACGTGAACCCCCGCCCCGCCTCGATCCAGATGTGCCCATAGAGAGCGCGTCAGAGACTCTTTCACGCTGGCAGATTCGCGCGAGTTCTGGGTATGCTGGGCTCGCCACGTAACGAGAGCTCGATCGAACCACCTCCCGATTGCCTCGCAAGCCAGTTCAGGTCGCTTGTTGGCTACGGAGTACAGGACACTCCACCAGTTGTCATTCACCGCAAAGCCTGGACGAAGCCCGTCGAGTGTCCCGTCGTCGATCAGCGAGAGGAACAGGTCGAACATCTCGCGACTATGGTACACGTCGCCGTTCCGGCAGATATGGCGCAAATACTGGTTCCATCGGTCGCCTGACTTGCGATGCTTACGCAACAGGGCGGCAATGCGGGCCGACCGCGCTTCCAGCGTCGGGTGAAACGCGAGCATCCATACCGCTTCCTCCTCTCGCGCCGCATCTCCGCTGGACAGTGCTGCGTCGAAAAAGGAAGCGGCGTCGAGCACGTCGAACCATACCGGATGTCCAGTGACTACTGTACGCACGTGCGGCTGCGTGCTCGGTGCGGAGCCGACCAATTTCTGGAGCACCTCCCACTCTTGGCGGCGTGGATCGGTAATGGCGGACAACCACTGAAACACCAGGCGCTTAATGTGAAACCGGACGCTTGGATGGAGGAGAATCGATTGGAGTTCTTTTAGGTATCTAGACCATTCCTGCGAACGAAGGAATGCCAGCACTTGACGCACCTGTGCTCGGCGGAACAGGTGCTGTTCGCCATCGAGGAGCAGGTCGATCAGTCGGCCGCCGGCAGTGGTGAATCGCCGCGCAAATGCGTAATCGAAAAACGATTCATGAAAGAAGCGATACCTGCCCTCGGCAAGAACGACGACGTTCTCCGATGCCATGGCCGCCGCGTCAGCGGAAACGTCGTCCAGTACATATTGCGGCGCCGAGAGTTGCTGGTTTGCGCTGAGCCAGCGGGCGAGCTGGTCAATTACCTTCGTCCACGCAGCCTTACGCCCCAACCGTTGATCAGTTCGACGCTCGGTATCGATCCAAAATCTGTCAAACAGGTCGTCGCGGTTACCCACGCTAGAACGATCGGACGGGGTCAAGCGCAAAAACATCGAGAGGTGCAGTGGGACGGCAAGAATGGGTTTGAACGACGGTTGCACGACGGTCGGTTCCATGCCGATGTCACGCAAGGCCTTGTCTACCTGGTCCATTGAGAGCGCTTTGAGCTTGATGATAGCGAACCCGGAGTTGTCGGCCGTCATCCCGCGCATCCGGTGATCGTGCTCCAAGTCGAACTCGCGGCAACCCACGAACAGCGACATGCTGGGAAAGCGCTCTGCTTCGCGGCGAAGCTCCTCGAACAACGACCAAAGCTCAGCCCGGCGCCCCGAAGCGATGCTTACCGCATCGAGTTGATCGATGATGAGCGCGGAAGGTGCGCCGATCGCAACACCCGCGAGGACCAGCGCTGGTGATTCGGGAAGGAGCAACTTGCGCCCCAGCTCCGTCGTAGTGAGGATCCCATCGGGCAACTGGTCAAACCGCACCGGCAGCACTATAATGCCGGCAGCGCGCAGGCGCTCGACCATACCCGCCAGCGTGCTGCTCTTGCCGCTTCCGGCCCCGCCCACAACGAGTACCTTCTTGTTTATTGGCTTATTATCCGCACCAAGGATAGATTCCGAGCCGGCGAGCGGAAAGAGCGCACCATTGATGAGGTGGGACTGCAAGGGCGCTGCGTACGCTTCGCACATTGCGTCGATCCTGTCCCGGATCGACCTGTCGACCGCCCACTCGCGCAATTGAAAACCATGGCTTGCCAACATTCCGAGAATTGTATCCCGGTCGATCAGGCGATGAATGTTATCGAGTAGCAAGTCCCCCAGGAGGCCTCGTACGGTAGCACACCTCAGTATTGAGCCATCCGTCGCGAATATGAGGTGGCGAATTGCAAAATCGACACGTTCTCGGAGCTGAGCTTCGTCGGCCGTGTGCACCCGAGTCCGTTGCAAAAATTCTCGTGCACGTTCAGTGTCATTACCACAGAGCGGCAGGAGATATTTGCGAAATTCCGATTTCAGGCTACTTGAACGATCAAGCCGAGCGTCCAGAGTTGCCGTACTCGCAGCGTGAGCCCTGAGTTCATCGAACTCGGGAGCGCCCAGCGTTGAGGCGAACACGGCTCGGTGACTCCGATCCCGCTCCACATGCCTGAGCAGGTCGCCAAGAATAGTTCTGCCCCGTTCATCCTGGGCAGCCAGCACGCTGAGCGTCCACCCAGCGGCTTTCGTTGTCTGCCGCTTGATCGACCAATAATTGATCGTGTGGTCGGCGTCCGTGACGACGAACTCAATTCCTCGCGATTCATCGTTGTTCAATGGCTCCAAGATCATCTGGCGCGCAGCCCCCTCAATGATCCGAAGAAGCTGGTCGACAGCCCATAGGGCCTCGTATCGATTGCCAAGTTTATCAGCTGATCCACCGCTCGTCGGCATAGGGACCTGGAATTCTCTACCTGAAGTTCACCCGCGTCAACCCGTTCGCGGGCCTGGGCAGGCCCGGTCGCTCGACGCGGTCGCGCCGACCATGAACCGCGGCCTCGCCCCTGCCTCCCCGAGCTTCTCAACGCCGGCAGGATCGACCTCGGCCTTGGACAGCCCGCGCTGTTCCCCTCTGTTGAGGCTCCCTCTGGATGATGGTGTACGCGTTCGGTAGAGCCCATCCTGACGCCGAGCAGGCCCGGGACATAGGCTTGCCTTGCGATGCGAGAGCGACGGCAGGGCGCCGGCACCAGCGGCGAGACCGGACTGAGCAGACCGGAGGCGAAGGCCGAAGAGCGCGCCGCGCGCGACGTCGGCGCGCGGAGGCGGCGCGCCGGCAGATCGAGCGCCTCGGCTGTCGAGCCTGAGCAGCAGAAGAAGGGCCGCTCGCGGCGCGCCGCAACGGACGGCGGAGCTCCGTCGCCGCCGCGGCAACGCCGGCGAGCAGTGCCCGCGGCGAGCGCGGCGCCGCCGGAGGTCACCGGTAGCGCAGAGCAAGGCGCTGCAGCGCTCAGGCGGCCAGCGTGGCCGGCGCCCGGGTCCACGGGCTGGCAGCGAGCCGCTGCCGAGCGTCGGTGTTCTCGAGGGTCTGCTTCCAGGACTTGGGAGCGAGCTCGAGGACCCGATCGCGCGGCCAGCCCGGCAGCAGGATCAGCACGTCGCGCAGGTAGGCCCAGGGGTCGAGCTGGTGCAAGGCGCAGGAGGCGATCAAGGACACGATGGTGGCGTTCCACTCCGCCCCGTCGTCACTGCCCACGAAAATCCAGTTCTTACGACCGAGTGCCTCCCTGCGGAGCTCGAGCTCGCTGCGGTTGTTATCCAGGCGAAGCCGCCCGTCCTCGAGGAAGCGGGTGAGCGCAGTCCACTGGTTGCGCGCATACCCGATGGCTCCGGCAATGGGGCTCCTGGGCAGCACGAGCAGCTCCTCCTTGTCGAGCCATGCGCGCAAGGCATCGAGCACGGGCTGGGCGCTGCTGCGGCGCTGCTCGGTGCGACGGCTGGGAGCCAGGTCCTTGGTGGCCCTGTCAATGGCGAAGAGCTGGTGAATGAAGCCGAGCGCCGTCATCGCTCGCTCCCGGTCCGACGACATCGCCTCGAAGAAGCGCCGCCGGCAATGCGCCCAGCAGCCCACCTCCGTGACCTGCTCGGTCCGGTACAGCTCCTCGTAAACGCTCGATGCGTCCGCCTGGACGTAGCCCTTGTACCCGCGGAGAAACTCCTTGGGGCCGTCCTGGTTGTGACGCGGCGTGAATCGAAACAGCACGTGATCCCGGTCGGCGACAAGCACCCAGAAGTGACCGCGCCGGCACTTGTCCTTCGCCTGGACGAGCACCCCGGTGGCGTCGATGGCGATGCAATGCGCGGAGAGCGCATCCTTGGCCATGGCGCCGACCAGATGGCCCAGCACCTCGGCGCACGAGCTGACCAAGCCGCAGAGCGTCGAGCGCGCCAGGTGCACCCCTTGGCGCTCGAAGATCTTCTCCTGCCGATGCAGCGGCAGGTGGTCGCCGTATTTGCTCACCAGCACGTGCGCGAGCAGCCCTGGCCCGGCGAGCGACCGGGGGACGGGACTGTCGGCCACCTCCGCGATGACCACGCCCGCTTCCGGCTCGCCCTGTTTGGCAAACTTGGGTCGTACGATCTGCAGCCGCACGAAGCTCGCGGGCCGCCACTCCAGCGTCTCGGACACCTCTTCGCCGATGCGGACCATCGCGGCGGCGCGCTCGTCGCGCATCTCGGGCGGGAGCAGCTCGATCCGTTCGACGGGCAGGTGCTCGGGCAGCTTCTGCCGGCCATGCGGGGTGACTCTTCGCCCCTTGCCGCCGCCTCCAGGAGAGCCCCCGGCGGCCGCGCCATCGCCTTCAGGCGTGCTCGTGGTGCCAGCCTCGGTTGGCGCTGCGCCCGCGAGCATCTGCACGATGGCGTCGAAGGCCAGCTGCATCTGCCCGTGGTCGACGTGCTCGGCCTTCTGGCCGAAGATGTGCCGGCGAAGCCGCTCCAGCTCGATGCTGGCGAGCTCGTAGAGCTTGCGGTACTCGTCGCGCTCGTGCGCGGCGCGCGCCAGCTTGTCCTTCAGGTCATGAATCTGCTCTTCGAGCGGCTTGCCCACGAGGCGCTAAGTACTCGTGACTTCTTGCTTTTTGAAGAGGGTTGTTGAAGGAAAAGAAGTGGCTCTCGCCGGAATGCTGCGCGTGCGGTGCCGGGTAGCGCGCGTCAGGTGCGGTGAGATCAGACAGCTGGAGGCGGTGCAGCCTCGGCGAGGCGGACCTCTCGCCACAGCTTCGACGGCGCAAGCGCGATGCCCTCGAGGATCTTCGCAAGCTCGGCCGCGTCGATGATGACGCTCGTGGCTCCCGGCGTGACCGCGCGCGGAGCGCGGAAGGTCCCGCGCTCTAGACGCTTGTACCTCACCACGAACTGCACGCCCTTCGCCCACGGGCGAGCGCCTTGTGCGCGTGACGCACCCGTTCCATCCGCTCAGCGGACGGCAGCTCGTCTGCATGGGCGAGCGGTACAACCGGTACGGGACGCGGCTCCTGCTGCGCGTCGACGAGGAGCACATCTGCTCCGTGCCGCGGCAGTGGACCGATGTCGTCGCGCCCGATCCAGAGGTCGTCATCGGCGAGGGTCGCGCGCTGCTCCGGGCCGCCGATCTCCTGGAGCTTGCCGGCCTGGTGTCGGACCTCGTTGAGCAGGAGCGCCGGGCTCAAGCGTGTAAAGTGAATAACGCCGCACATGTAAAAGCAAATGTGCCGCGCACCAGAAAGAGACGAACCGAACACGCTAGAAAACGCGACAACATTTGACCAATACGCATCGCGCGCGTTTGACATCGGCCGCTGGTGCGGCGTAGTTGTCGTGACCCACAGGTCGGAGATCCCATGCCGAAACGAGGCGACCGGACCGATCCCAAGACCGCAGCGCTCCGCGAGGACGGCACGTTGAATCCGTCCCCCGAGAAGGTCAGCGATCCGAAGTTCCAGACGGGCGAGTTCTTCGATACTCGTGACCTGATGCAGGTGAGGTACGAGATGTTGCGTCGCGTGTCGATCGACAACCTGTCAGTAACGCAGGCCGCCGCCGAGTACGGTGTCTCTCGCCCGACGTACTATCAGGCCAGATCGAGCTTCGATGAGGCGGGGCTTGGCGGACTGGTGCCAAAGAAGCGAGGGCCCCGTGGGCCGCACAAGCTCCAGGGTGATATTCTAGCCTTCGTCGAGAAACAGATCGTCCCGGGGAGACCGCTCCGAGCGCGCGAGATGGCGAGGCTGATCTGGCAGGTGTTTTCGGTCGAGATCCACCCCAGGACGATCGAGCGCGCGTTCGGCGGAAAAAAAACGACACAGCGGGCAACCGAGCCGGTGCAGAAGAAGCCGCTGCGAGGGTGAGAATGACCGAGCAGTACGAGACATTGCGAACGGCCGCTCTTGGCGAACGGCTCCCTCTCGAAGCGAGGAGCGGTCTTGCGCTCTTCCTTCGGCGAGGCATGTGGGCGTGGGCGCGGGCAGCGGCCGCCCAGAGCACGACATCCCGCCCGACGCGATCGTCGCCTCCAAGCTTGACCCCCGATGACGAACAACGAGCCGTTGTTCACCTCTTCGCAGCGATGGCGAGGAGCTCCACTCCCCTGAGGAACCATGAATGAATCGCGCAAAGTTCAGTCACACCATCTCGAGCGTGACGCTTACCTCTACATCCGACAGTCGTCGATGAAGCAGGTGGTCGAGAATGTTGAGAGCACGAAGCGCCAGTATGCGCTTCGGGCGCGCGCGACAGCGCTCGGCTGGCCCGACGATCGCGTCGTCGTGATCGACTCCGACCAGGGAGAGTCGGGTGCATCCGCCGCTTGGCGCGAAGGGTTTCGGCGGCTGGTGACAGATGTCGGGCTGGGGCGTGCCGGCATCGTGATGGGGCTCGAGGTCTCGAGGCTCGCGAGGAACAACGCCGACTGGCATCGGCTGCTCGAGATCTGCGCCCTGGCGAACACCCTGATCCTCGACGAGGATGGCGTGTACGACCCGACGAGCTTCAATGATCGTCTCCTTCTCGGCCTCAAGGGAACGATGAGCGAGGCGGAGTTGCACGTTCTGAAGGCGAGACTGCGCGGCGGGGTCCTGAACAAGGTCCGGCGCGGTGAGTATCGATGCGTTCTCCCCACCGGCTTCGTCTACGATGAGAGCGGGGCCGTCGTCCTCGACCCGGATGCGCAGGTGCGCGAAACGATCGCGCACCTCTTCGAGACCTTCGCCCGCGTCGGCTCGGCACACCAGACGGTCAAAGCGTTTCGAGACGAGGGCCTCCGCTTCCCGTCTCGGCTCCGCGCCCCAGCCGCGGGAGTGATCTTCCGTCCGCTCACGGCATCGGCGGCGATGCGGACGCTGCGCAACCCGCGGTACGCCGGTGCCTACGCGTACGGACAGCGCGTGTACAGTCGCACGGTCGATGGGAAGAAGACGCAGCGGAAGCGCGCGAGCGAGGACTGGCTTGCCTGCATTCCTAACGCCCATCCTGGTTACATCACGTGGGACCGATACCAGGAGAACCTCCGGCTCCTCGCGTCGAACGGGCACGGGTACGACGCCGCGCGTGCATCGCCGCCGCGCGAGGGCAGCGCGCTCCTGCAGGGGCGCGCCGTCTGCGGGCGATGCGGGCAGCATCTTCGCGTACGCTACAGGGAGGCGCGAGGGAAGCTCGAGTCCTGGTACGTCTGTGACCGCGCCACCGATTCCCGTGCCGAACCGAACTGCCAATCCCTCGCAGGGCCTCCCATCGACGAAGCGGTCGGGCTCTTGGTGACCGAGAAGATGACGCCTGCCGCCGTCGAGTTGGCGCTCGAGATTCGGAGAGAGGTCGAGGCTCGGTACGAGCAGGCGGATCTGCTTCGGTGTCGCGCGATCGAGCGGGCGCAGGTCGACGCCGACCTCGCACAGCGCCGCTTCATGATGGTTGACCCCGCCAACCGTCTCGTCGCAGATACACTCGAGTCCAATTGGAATGAGAAACTTCGAGTGCTGGCGAAAGCGCGCGACGAACGCGAGCGCGCTCGACACGAGGATGGGCTCGCGATCGACGAGGCGCTTCGCGGTAGCCGCTCCGGAGAGCGCGTTCTGAAGCGAGCTTGTGGAAGGCGGCCCCGTGCGTAGAGTCGCGGTGCGATGGTAAAGCGACGGAGCGGGGAGGAGGGAGTCGAAGTCCCGAGCCTGATGACGGCAGTGCTGAAGCTGTCCGCGCCGCATGTCGCATGGCAAGGCCGCGAGGACGCCCCCGGCCGCGCGAAGGGGCGCCCGCGTCGCACGGCCGGGCAGGAGGAGCGCGCAGGAGCAGCCGAGCCCGCGGGCGTGCAGCGCCGCAAGAGCGCCGCCCAGCCGTCCGCGGAACAGGAGGGAGGACGGCGGCCGATCCGAGGCGCGGACAAGCAGCGCCGAACCGAAGCGACCCCCACGACGAGCTCGACGGCGGCCGCGCGAAGCGACGACAGCACCGGCTCGACGAGCCGACGCACCTCGGCGCGGAAAGGACGCGCGCCGGCCTCGGCCGCTCCGGACACGACGAGCGCCGTGGGCGCGGCGGAAACGGCCGACGCCGCGGCGCGATCAGCGGTCGCGGAAGGCGAGCCGCGAGCCGGTGATCCGAGCCAGGTCCAGGTACTTGAGCCGCCCCTCGGCGATGAGGCGTTGTCGCGTCGCGACCCAGTTCTTGGGACTCAGGTCGAGGATGCGACTGAGCGGATAGCTCGGAGCCACGGTCAGGATCTCCTGCAAGTACAGCTCGGGGTCGAGCCCGTGCATCTGGCACGTAGCGATGAGCGACGTGATGGCACACGCCCGGACAGCATGCTCGTCGCTGCCGTGGAACAGCCAGTTGCGCCGTCCCTTGACGACGCGGCGCAGCGCCCTCTCGCTGGCATTGTTGTGGATGGGGATCTCCCCGTTGAAGAGGAACTCGCAGAGCGCCTCCCTCTGGTTGTGCAGATAGACCAGCCCTTCGCGCAACGGCGAATGCTCCGGGACGACCTGCCGCTGCGCCTCGACCCAGGCGAAGAGCTTCTCGATCAGCGGTGCGGACTCGCGCTGCCGGATCTCGAGGCGCTCGTCCGGGCTGCACAGGGCGCATTCCTCCTCGACGCGGAAGAGCGCCTGGAGGGTCTGGAGCGCGAACGCTGCCTCCTTGCCCGCCCCGGCCTTGAACGCCTTGAAGAAGCGCCTTCGTGCATGGCTCCAGCAGCCGGCCTCGCGCGCCTTGCCCGGCCCGAACAGCACGTTGTGATTGGCCGAGGCATCGGCGACGAGCGTCCCCTGGTAGCCGCCGAAGAGCTTCGCGACGGTGGGGCCGTCGTACGTCGGTGTATAGCGGAACAGCACCCCATCGCCCGGCGCGACCAGGACGAAGACATGCCCATAGCGGTGCTTGCCCTTGGCCCGGATGGCGGTGCCCGTCGCGTCCATGGCGAACCACGACCTCGAGAGCGCGTCGCTCCACATGGCATCGGCGATGCGCATCGCGATGCCGCCGCAATCGTACTGCCAGCGTGCCATGTTGCCGCGGCCGATGCGAAAGCCGTGGCGACCCGACTCCACCTCTTGCCGGTAGTAGGGCATGTGGTAGTCGAGCTTGTGCACGAGCAGGTGGGCCAAGAGGCTCGGATCGGCAAGGCACCTGTCGATCGGGCGCTCCGGCAGCGAGGCGATCTTCACCGGTCCGCCGCTGTCCTCCGCAGCGTCCGGCTCGGGCGTGTAGCGTACGAGGACGCCGTCGACGAAGGGGCTTTGCTTGAAGCCCGTGTCCGCGGGGATCCCCAGGAGCTCGTGCTCCCGCACGACCAGGGGCTCGTCCAGCCCGTGCGTGAGGGCCGGTCCACCGGCCGGCGAAGGAGCCGGCTCCTCTTCGACTCCGCTGCTCGCGGCCGGTGTCTCCGCCTTGGCCACGTACTTGGGGCGGCGCGTGACGAGCTCGATGAGGCCGCCACGCCGGTAGCCGATGACCGAGCTGTCTTCGGCGCCCATGCGCTCGAAGCGCTCGATGCCTTTGAGCAGCACCTCCGGCGGCAGCGACTCGATGACCATCCGCGGGATGATACCGATGCGACGGCGCCCATGCTCGTGGCGCCTGGCTCGCTTGCCACCTCCGGGATCCGAGCCGGAGGAGGACTCTGCCGTCGCCGCGTGCTCCGGTGGGCTCGCGGGGCCCGGCGGCGGGATGATGCCGTCGCTCGGGTCCGCACGGGCGAGGCGCTGTGGGTCTCGGCCTGCGGCGACGCTGGAGCCGGACAGGCACCTGGCTCGCCGGCCAGCGAAAGACGCAGCTGGTCAGGCGAGACCTGCTCGGAGACGTGGCGCCGGAACCCGATCTCCAAGCTCCGAATCGTCTCCTGCAGCTGTTGATTGTACGCCTTGAGCGACTCGACACTGCGAGCGAGCTCTTGGGCCTGCTGCTCCGCCGTCGAGAGCTCGACCAGCCTCGCCTCGAGCTCCTGCACCCGCCGGAGCAGCGCGTCGACCACCGACGCGAGGTCGGCGGGGCTGCCCTGCACTTGTCCCCTGGCCTGAAGATAGCCGAGCACGAGCGCCGCGCCGTCAAGGCGCTCTGTCTCCGCCGACTGCGGCAGCTCGGTCTCACCGGGACGTGTCGTCGAGGTCAAGGCGCGCCATGGATGCCCCCTGCGCTTGCTCTTGACAAGTACCTTATGCAGAGAAAACTCGCTATTCTCGGCGAGAATTTCTCGCCGGAACCGGGAATGCAGGACAGCCATGGTGCGCCTTCGGCGCCGCGCTCTCGCGAGGTCTTCGGGACGATGCAGCGCGCGCCCTGCTCCATCCCCGCATCGCGCTGCGCCGGCCGCCATCGGGCCGCGCTGGCGCCGGCAGCGCGGTAAACGAGCGCCGGCGCAGACACCTCAGTGGACCATCCGGCGGCGGCTTGCCAGCTCTTCTACAGGCAGACCGGCGAGCAGCTGCGCGAAGTCCTGTGCTGACAGCTCGATACACTTGCCGTCAGCCTCGGTGAACGAGGGCAGAGCAAAGGAACCTTTCGAGAGACGCTTGTACAGGATTGTATACCCGTTGCGGTCCCACCAAAGTGCCTTCAGCCGGTTGCGCCTCTTGTTGAGGAACAAGAACAGCGCGCCGCTGGCCGGGTCCAGGCACAGCACCTGCCGGGTGATCGCGGCGAGCCGGTCGAACGCGCCACGCAAGTCCACTGGACCGACCGCCAGATACACGGCTATCGTCGCGGGGGTCACTGCCCCCTCCGCAACGCTTCGATCGCTTCGACGAGGTCGCGCGCGCCTATCCCACATACCTCCATCCGCGTCCCATCGGTAAATGCGACGCTGAGCCGCAAAGGCGGCGCCTCTCGGCGCTCCGGGCGCACCACGACGGGTAGGAACGGAACCTGCTGAGCCGCCTTGGGGGCTCTTGGCAACGCCCCCTCGTCTGCGCGCTCGCCGTCAGCCACCCATCGGTCGGCCGTCATCTTGTGGACGCCGAGCTCCGTGGCGATCTCGGTCGGCGTCGCCCCCGCGCGGGTACGCTCCCTGGCGTATGCCTCGGCTCGCTCCCGCAGCTCGCTCGGGTACTTTCCACGGCTTTTCTGCTCTCGGTACCTCGACAGCTCTGCTCGCAGCTGCAGCAGCTCCCTGCTTCCTGCCATCGCTCGCTCCTCTTCGCTCGACGAGGGCACGGCCCTCATCGGACGTCGCGTAGCGTGCAACCGAATCTGGCCAGGGAAAAGACGCGGTCTACGGAGCGGCTACGCTTCGCGATCGGCTCGTCGCGATGACGACTGACTTCAAGCGGCTATGGTTCGACCCGGCAACGCCGAACCGGGAGCGGAAGCGAATGCTGGCCTACGTGGTGGAGGACGCGACGCTCGTGAAGCAATCTGCCGACGCGACCACGAAGATCCATATTCGCTTCCGAGGCGGCCAAACGACGACCATCACGACCGTTAACCCGAAAGCTTCCTGGGAGAAGGTGAAGACGCCGGCGAAAATTGTGGAGCTCGTCGACCGGCTGCTCGACAAGCACATCTACGACGAGATCGCCGACATTCTTAACGCGCGTGGGCTCCATCCCGGCGGGGCCGCGTGGCCCGGCCGTGGCGGGGCCCGCTTCACGCCGAAGCGCGTGCAGTACATCGTGCATACGTATAACTTGAGACCGCGCTTCGACCGACTGCGCGCCCGCGGGCTTCTCACCAAGGAGGAGCTCGCCGCTCGCCTTGGAATTCACGAGTCCACCCTGGTCAGCTGGGTGAAGCACGGCATCATCAAGGCGCACGCGTACAACGGCCACGCGTGGCTTTACGAAGAACCGTCGACTCACCCCACGAAGCACTGCAGCCGCTGGGATCGCCTCAGCGACCGGGCGGCGGCAGCCCGTGCATCATGGAGTCGAAACCAACGTCCTCGTCTGAAATCGAAAGAGGTGTAGTGTGAATACAGGTGGTTGTAGAGCAGGCAATATCCGCTGCGGTCCCACCACAGGGCCTTGCAGCGGTCGGCTGCCCGGTTGAAAAAGAGGAACAGCGCTCCGGAGAGGGGATCCTGCCGCAGCACCTCGCGTACGACGGCGGCGAGACCATCAAAGGACCGACGCAGGTCGAGCGGCTCGGTGGCGACGTAGATCGAGACACGGCCCGGGATCATCGCATGCCCCCGAGCGCACGAACGACGCGCGCCAGCGTGTCCTCGTCGAACGTAGGTGGTACGCGCACGACCGCACCGTCCGGAAGGACGATCTCCAGCGCGGCCCCCGGCGAGGATGTCGTAGCGCCCGATGGGGCGACCACCACCGGGAGCAACGTGGGCAGCGTCGCCTTCTCCGCGCTCTGCCGGTACGCGCTCCGCTTCATCCCCAGTCGGCGGCTCCAGGAGTACAGCGTCCCGGCGTTGACCCCCTCCTGCTCCGCGAACACCCGGGCGGAGTGCCCGCTCTTGTGCCAGCGCGCCACCCGGTCGCGCCAGATGCGTGTGCTCTCGTCCATTCACACCTCCGGCGCGGATCTCTACGCAGCGCAGGAGCTCCAGGACAGCATGCTGGTCGCCGAACGAATACGCCTTCTCCGCCTCGTCGATGAGCTCCTGGACCTCGCGGGACCGGGGAGGAGGGTCCGCGGCCGCGGCCTGTACGGGGAACGCGGAGGCAAGGACGAGGGCCAGGGCCGCCGCTTGGTGCGGATGAAGCCGTGGAATAGAGGCACGCACGGTTCAGCTCGGGGCAAACGAGGGGGACCACAGAGGGGCGCTGGCCCATCCAGGGCGGCGCGGCTTTTCATACCATCGCGATGACGCGGTCGAGCGTGCAGAAGTGCCGCATGTTCCGTGGAGAGCGTTGCGATCGAGCGACGAGATTTCTCGTTTGTGGCCTGAAAAAAACGCCGCGATCAGTGGCGACTCTTGCGGCGATCTATGACCGCGAGAGGGGCGAGACGCGCTGCAAACGCTTTCAAATCAAGGGGATTGCGCTCGCGTAGCTCGCGGCGGGGCGCGTCGAATCTACTTCGGCCCTGGACGCTTCATTTTGAGGCCAGGCACATAGAGATCCGGAACGGAGTACTCGCCCTCTGTCACACTGAGAACCCCCGTCCTCTGAAGCCTTTCGAGGTCCTCCGCAGGGTTAGAGTTCGGGCGCTTCGTTAGGTAAAGGCGAAGCTCATCGAGTTGTCCTTTGGCGCTGACCCCGTTGAGCCATTCGAGAACGTCAACCAGTTCTGGCGATTCCTCGCGCACAGCTTGCACACGTTGCTCCGATGTAGGAACAAGTGCTATAGCGAGCGATTCTCGTGAGATTGCGGCATCTGTCGATGTGCGGCGACCATTGCTCAACCTGTCGATCTCGCTCCACAGAGCGCTTCGTATGAGCCAGAGCGCATCGCGAGGATACAGGATATCCCGCGCGTCCTTTAGCCGCCGCGTGATCCAATTGCGAGACAAAGCCGTCTTCTTCGTCCATATCCGCTGCTCGAACAGCGCGTCCAGATAGGGCAGCAACTCCGGCTCAGAAGCCTTTTCAACCTCCTGCCAGGTCAGCGCGGGCACGATCCCGCGTTCCTTGCAGGACCGTGCAAACCGGTTCGAGCGCAGCGCGCGCTTAAGCAGCATCTGCCAGAGCAGGTGCGGTTCCCACTTGAGCTCGACAGACCTAGCGTTTACGTGCGACTTCTCTGGAAAAGAGAGCTCATGCCAGAGATCTGTCCGGAGAAACACCTTCAGCTGCACGTGGCGCAAGCGCTCGAAGGTCGCCCGCCACGCGATGAACAATTGTGAGAGGCCGGCTCGGCGGCGCTCCAGGCTACCCTTGAAGGGGGTGTCGAGCCCGTCCAGAAAAAGTATGACTTGCTCTCCACGAGCGCTTAGCTCGTTTTCCACGGCCTGCCATGCACTGTCGATCTCCGTGCCCAACCCCGGCTCTCTAAGCAACGATGATGTAGGGTTAAATATGGTCTCTCGTCGTGCAATACGTCCGATCTCGCTCGCCGCATCCCGCGCCCGTTGCGGCACCTCGCCTGGCAAGTAAGTCAGCCGAGAAAGCGCATAAACCCGCCAGACGACGTCGAGTTCGAGTCCGGCCTCGACCATGTCGCTCAACACGTCCATGCCAAGCTGCTGCACTCCGGGCCCATGGACAGCGACATGGCGAGTGGTTTTCGAGAACGGATCTAGCTGACAGTACCGAAACAGCGCTGTCTTGCCGGAGCCCTTGCCGCCGAGGATCAGCACCGTCGTGGGGTCGCGTACTGCGCGGACGTGTTCGGTGCGCAGGAAGGCCTGTGCGTCGGTCTCTTGCTCTGCGACGGGCGGCGGAAATTGGAGCAGCAGATCGTCGACGACCTGCTGCTTGGCCGCCCCTTGAATCGCGGGCACTGCGGAAGACGCCGCGAGCGACGATTTCGGGATCGCGTCGTCGAGCAGGCGGACAAGTCCTTCGTAAAGCCTGAAGTCATCCTTGTCCGGAGCGCGTCTTAAGCATATGCTATCTGCGTCGGCGAGTGCAGCTTCATAGGGGACATGGACGCGTGGCTGCTCGATAGCGTCGAGTTTCTCTGGGTCGTCGAGAGACGGACGGCCGAGCGCGTCATACCGGACCCGCTCTAAATATTCGAAGGCTCTTTCGACTCGTCTCATCTGATCAAATGTCAATCGATGCGCATGAATGGTGGATGCAACGCAAATGACGTCTGGCTTGCCTCGAACTGCCTGCTGCTCGGCAAGGAGCGAGACCACGCGACCCACACCCTCCATGTGCACGCGGCTCGGCGCGAAGAGAGCTACCACTACATCGGCGAGCCTTCGTAGACACACGTTTGCCGTGTCATTCAGTCCTGTCGGTGCATCGATTAGAACTACGTCCGCAACGGGCGCCAGGCTCTCACAGAACCGATCGAAGAAGCTTTCTGTGCCGAAGGTTACCTGTCCGCGCTCGTCGAGCGATAGCCCTGGAGCAAGCAGACGCTGCCAGTCCAGCGTTGCCAGTTCGCGAAGGTATCCTGTGTCCATTCGCCCAGCGCCGAGTAGCCGAAGCTCTCCTTTGGCGTCGTCGTCGAGCTTCACATCCCGCAAGAAAGCCATCGCCTGGGTCGCCGGAGACCTCGTGGCCTGCGTGAGGTACTCGACGAAGCCTTCTGCTGGCTCGTGTTCCGGAAAGACAAGGTGCCAAAGACTTGGTGCCGCTAGATCGAGATCCAGCATCACCACGCGCCTACCCTCACGCGCAAGTGCCCAGGCGACATGGAGAAGCGCAGTCGTCCGGCCGGTGCCACCCTTGTATGCGTAGAACGCAACTACGCGTGGTCGCGTCTCGGTCACGCTGCCTCCCGGTCGAAACGGGGCAGACGCCTCGCGAAGTCCTCAAGCGCTGGAACGACTTGGAGGCCCTTCAGCCAATCCTCCAGATGCTCCAGCTCAGAGAGCAGATGCTCCCGCCCGTCGAAGCTCGCCGCCGCATGCTCACCAAAACGAATGAGGTGACGCGCGGAGGGCTCGCTACCAGCCTCCCCCCAGGCCGTAATCGCGGCGAAAAGGTCGGGCCAGCCGTCCACATCTCTTCGGCTCAGCAACTCTTTCGCGCGCTCCTCGTGGAGCCGGGCCATCCGACTCAAATGGGCAGCAATCGTCTTCTGCGGCACCTGCAAGCTTCGCAGAGTCTCGATCTGCCAGAAGAGCTGCTGTGCTTCCTTGACACGCAGGTCGTTCATGATGCCTCCGCGGGAACGGCGTCCAAGGACGTTACGCTGGGCTCAGCGAAGCGCGTTACGGCGACGAAACCGTTCATTTTGAAGGGGGCACGTCGATAGAAGCTATCCTCTAGTTGCTGCCGCTTCTCCGTTCGTTTCGCTTGATGGCTGCTGTCGTCTGTTCCGCCCACTTCTAGGACCCAGCGGTGATCGTCGAGCGTCTCGCCGACGAAGTAGTCCACGCGTGATCCCCTTTTGCACACGCGCGTGATCTGCTTGCCGGCCCACGCGCTAAGCAGCAGCCCCGCAAGTACGATCGCGCCGAATTCGACGATTTTCTCCCGTTCGTACGTACTCGCTGTCCGCGCGTCGGGGGGCGCGAACGAGATCGTCGCCGGATGTGAAGCACCGTTCTTCAACGCTCTGAACGATCTCGGTGACCCGCCGTGATGGTAGAGCGCCGCTCGTGCAAAGAGCGCCAGGCTTGGGTGCATCCCGGGGTGAAGCGCCGCGAACGCTTCGACGTCCATCGCAACTGTGTCCTCAGGCATTGGTCGACAGTCTATAGCGGAGCCCACCCCAAAGTCGATCGCGACGGACGGGCGACGCGCACGGGCAGGCTCCGCAGCTTCGGCGAGGTCCCCGCGGGCGTGTCCCCGGTGGGGGCAGGCCCCGTGCAGCCGGCCTCGCGAGCGGTCGCCGTAATCGCGCGGCTCTCGCTGGGCCCGTCGGAGCACGTCCGCTCCCGCACACGCCGCATGCGGCGGGGGGTCCTACGCCACGGCGGCCTCAGGCGAGGGTAGCAGGAGCACTCCCGGCCGGTCGGCCGTACGGATGGGCGAGCACGAGATGAGAGCTTAAGGGAAGCGACCCGAGCGCGCGAGCAACGCCGCGACGCGCAGACGGCCCGGAGCCTCGCGTCACGATCGAGCGTGCCGCGCAACTTGCGGCCGTACGCGTTTTCACTCCGCCTCCTCCTGACGTGGCGCTTCACCCAGGCCACGATCTGCTTCGCCTCTTTCCGCATGAAGCGCTACCTGGCGCGGGGCCTCTGCGTGAGCTTCCGGCGAGATGGAAGCTCCGTCCCGACGCGCCCGCGGATCATCTGCATGGAGCACCTCGCTCGACGCGCCACTTCGGCTGCGGGCCGAGCCGGGTCTTCTCCCGGCGCATCGTCTGCAGGATGTCGCACTACACGGGCCGCCTCTTCATCCCCGAGCGCGACGGCACGGCTCAGGGGGGGCCGCCGATCGAGGCAACGACGGCGGCCCGAGGTGACGGGTCGATCGGCGCCGGCTCTCCAAGCCCGGGCGTCGGCGGTTGGGCCCGGGTTGGGGCCATGCCCTCCCGATCGGGAGTATCGGTGGTCTGGGGCCCCCAAATCACGGTCAAAGCGACATTTCAGACCGTTCACCACCGCAAATTCGTTGCCCAAGGTCATCCCTCGTTCCGTGACGGAAAGGGGTGAGCGTTCAGGCGAGTTCGTTGGGGTCCTCGCGTCGCACGACGCACTGGGTCTCCCCGGGCCGGGCAGCTCGGCAAGACCCCGCAGCCAGTGGCGAATCCGTGCGGCGCAGTCGCAGCCCTCCATCCGCCACCGCCCACCACCGCGCCCCCGGCGCCTTCTGCTATTCGTACTGCACCGACTCCGCCGCGTTGCTCCGCCCCGCGCTCCGCGCCGGATACAGCGACGCGAACAGCGCCACCGCCGTCGCCCCCAGCGCCGTCATCACGCCGTATTCCGGCGGTATATGGAACTCGACCTCGAAGCTCGACACCGTCCGCAGCGCCCCCAGCGCCGCCGACCCGAGCGGCACCCCGAGCAGCACCGCCAGCGCCCCGCCCAGCGCCCCGACGAGCGCCCCCTCCATCAGCACCATCCGCCGGACCTGCCCCGCCGTCATCCCGAGCACGCGGTGCAGCGCGAGCTCCCTCCGGCGTGCGTGCAGCGCCAGCACCATCTGGTTTGCCACGCCGATCGCCGCGAGCACCGTCGTGAACCCCAGGATCATGTCGAAGATCACGAAGTCCCGCCCGGTCGCCTTCCGCCGCACCGCCTCGATCTCGACCCCCGTCTGCATGCGCACGTCTCTCGCCCGCGGCGCGTCGGCCAGGAGCTCGCCCCAGGGTGGCGTCGCGGCGCCCCCCTTCGCCGCCTGTGCCCCGGTCACCGGATCCGCCAGCGCCACCGTGTGGCCGATCGCGAGCGCGTACGGCGAGATCACCGTGAAGTCCGCCGCATCAATCACCGCGTACGTCCGCAGGTTCCTGTACGCGCCCGGCGCATGCACATACCCCAGGTCGTCGGTGACCCCCACGACCTCGAACCGCCGCCCGCCCGCGCTCCCGTTCACCTCGAGCAGATCGCCGGCCCCCACGCCGAACCGCCGGGCCATCATCGTGGACACGATCGCCTTGCCCGGGCCGAAGCTTCGGGCGACCGCGATCGACTCGGGCCGCCCGGTGGCCTCCGCGAGCGCGAGGAGCTCGTCCCCCGGGACCGCGTAGACCACGTTGGGCCACGGCGTGCGGCTCGAGAACCGCGCCGCGACCAGCCGCGGCGGCAGGCTCGGCAACAGGCGCTGCGCATGCCCGAGCGGCTCGTCCGGGTAGAGGAACGCGTACGGCGCCAGCGCCCGCCCGGCCCAGGCCGAGACCTCCTGCTTGAGCGCCGCCGTGGCGATGTGCAGCGCGAGCAGCAGGGCGAAGACCATCATCACCCCGCCGACGCTCCAGGCGAGCTCGTGCCCGCTGTGCTCGACCCGGCGCCGGAGCAGCAGGCGCTCGGCCGCCCAGCGGCGCGGCGCGAGGCGCACGGCGAGCGCGCCGAGCCGCGCGACAAGATCCGGGACGAACACGATGGCCGCCAGGAACGCCGCGCACACGAGCCCCGCCTCGACGACGAAGAACGCGAGCATCGGCACCGAATCCCGGAAGAAGGGCCGGAGCAGCCCGTAGACGAGCACCATGAACGGCAGCGCCAGCAGCGTGATCCCGCGCAGGCGGCGCCGCTGCTCGGCCCCGCCCTCGAGGAAGCGCGGGCGCAGCGCGCGCGCGATGTCGACGCGGAGCGCGTCGCGCACCGGGCGGAGCACGCCGAGCAACGCGGTGAGGGCGCCGGTGCCGCTGACGAGCAGCATCGCGCTCCAGGGCAGGCGGATCGCGTAGAGCGGGATGCGCGCGCGGCCGGTCGTCGTGATGCCCGCCTTCGCCGCGAGGTACGCGAGCGGGATCGACCCGAGCAGGCCGAGCGCCGCGCCGCCCACGCCGAGCACCAACGCCTCCAGGACGAACACCGCCGCGACCTGCGGGGGCAGCGCGCCGGCGCTGCGCAACAAGGCGATCTCGCGGCGGCGGCGCTCGACGGCGACGTTGAAGGTGAAGAACACGATGAGGGCGCCGACGAGGAACGCGGAGAGCGAGCCGAGGCGGATCGCCGACCGCATGATCTCGTAGTCCTCGTGCGTCTCCTCCTGCGCGTCGGCCGCGGCGATGACCTCGCCGTCCGGGCGGAGGCCGCGCAGGGCGACGGTCTGCTCGGTGAACACCGGGAGATCCGGGTTGGTGACGAAGCTCCGCGCCTCGACGGCGCGCGTGCCGACGTCGAGGATGAGGACGACGTTGACCGTGGCCGTGCCGAGGGCGACGCCGAGCAGGGCGGCCATCGCGCCGAAGCGGTCGGCGCGCAGGTTGCGCAGGGCGAGGATGCGGACGAGCGGCTGGAACAGGGCGCGGAGGAGGAGGAGCATTCAGATGCCCAGCTCTTTCAGCCGATCGTGGACCGCGGCCGAGGTGACGGCGGGGCCCGCGAGGGCGGCGTCGTGCAAGAGGAGGCCGTCGCGCATGAACACGACCCGGTGCGCGCGGGCGGCGTCCTCGGCGTTGTGCGTGACGAGGAGCATCGCGCTGCCGGCCTCGCGCAGGGCGTCGGCGAGCAGCGCCATGATGCGCCGGCCGGTCGCGACGTTGACGTTGCCGGTCGGCTCGTCGGCGAGCACGAGCGCGGGGCGGCGGACCAGCGCGCGCGCGATGGAGATGAGCTGCATCTCGCCGCCCGACATCTGCGAGGGCAGGTGCTCGGCGCGGGCGCGCATGCCGACGCGATCGAGCATGCGCGAGGCGGCGTCGTGGTCCGGCGCGGCGCCGTCGATGAGGTAAGGCAGGACGATGTTCTCGTAGCCGGTGAGCGTCGGGACCAGGTTGAAGAACTGGTAGACGATGCCGATGCGGCGGCGGCGCAGGAGGGTCCGCCCGTGCTCGTCGAGCGCCGCCATGTCCTCGCCGAGGACGTGGACCTCGCCGCGATCCGGAGACTCGAGGCCCGCGACGCACGAGAGCAGCGTGCTCTTGCCGACGCCGGACGGGCCCATGATCGCGCACATCTCGCCGGCGTGGATGTCGAGGTCGACGCCCCGGAGCACCTCGATCGGCGTCGCGCCGAGCGCGTGGGACTTGTGGAGGTTGCGGACGCGGAGGACGGGCTGATCGGAGCTCACGGGAGTATCGCTACCTGTCTACCGCATCTGCGCGCGGCGTTCACCTTACATCCTGCCACTGGCCGCATTCGAGCCAGCGGGTGACCGTCTTCGGCCATCGGCGTACGGCGCGGATCGATAGGGTCGTTCCCGGAGGAGCAAAGCCGATGGGACGAGACGCTTCACACGCGCTCATGCGCGCGGGTTCGATCGCGGCGGTGGCCCTGGGGGCCGCGGCGTGCGCGGGCGCTGGCGGAGACGAGGAGACGGGCGCGACGCCGGTGTCGCCGATGTACGAGGATCCGCCCGAGCTCAAGCCGGGGGAGGACGGGGCCTACGAGCTCCGCTACGGCCCGAGCGCGGTGGAGATCGGCGGGCGGCGGTTCTGTCTCCGCGCGTACAACGGGATGACGAGCGGGCCCACGATCCGCGTCCCGAAGGGCGAGGACCGCAGGATCCACGTGAACCTGCGCAACGACTTCACGAGGAGCGATTTCCGCGAGATCGCGAGCATGATGGGCCACGGGTCGCGGTCGTGTCACGACTTCAACCTGACGAACCTGCACGCGCACGGCCTGCACGTGCAGCCCAACTTCGCGACGGACGATCCCGCCGACCCGTGCGAGGGCGACGGCTGCGCCCCGGACGCTCGGTATTTCGGGGACCACGTGCTGCACCACGTGGGGCCGGGGGAGAGCGCCCGGTACCGCTGGGACATCGACGAGGACGGGATCCATCACGAGGGGACCAACTGGTATCACCCGCACATCCACGGCTCGACGGCCATCCAGGTCATGGACGGCGCCGCCGGGGCGCTGCTCATCGAGGGGGAGCTCGACGAGCTGCCGGGCATCGCGAAGGCCCGAGAGCGGGTGATGGTCATGACGCAGGTGCCGATCGATCACGAGAACACGGTGCCCCTGAAAGAGGGGGAGGACTGCACCGAGGACAACCTGTCGGTGCTCGACTTCCTCGCGGTCGAGACGCTCCGGGCCACGTTGATCAACGGCAAGCTGAGGCCGCGGATCGTGACGCCGCCCGGGCAGGTGGAGCGCTGGCGCATGGTGTACGCGGGCAGCCCGGACGAGATGGGGATGAAGCTCCACGTCGCGAAGGACGCGGCGTGCTCCGATTTCGACAAGGAGCCCATCGAGACGACGCAGATCGCGCGCGACGGGCTGACGCTGCCGCAGTTGTACCGGAGCGACACGGTGTGGGTGTCGCCGGGCTACCGCGCCGACGTGATGGTGAAGATGCCGGAGCAGGAGCAGACGCTCTGCTTGGTCGGCCGGCGGCCGAACGACCTCCTGGGCAGCGTGATCGCGATCGTCGACGTGAGCCGGAGCGCGGGTGAGCCGACCGAGGTGAACCTGCCCAGCGAGGCCGACGTGGCCGCGCTCGCCCCGCCCACCTCGTGGACCGGCATGGTCGACGGGCAGATGACCGAGGTGAGCTGCGATTCGGTCGAGACCGTGCACCAGAAGGTGGTGCTGCTGGTGCCCACGCCGGGGTCACAGCCGCCCGATCTCAGCTCGGACGTGGCGCTCATGTCGTGCGATCCGGAGGACCACCCGCACCAGATCGATCCCGACGCGCCGGTGTGCCTCTGCCCGGATCCGAACATCAGCTGCCGCAAGTTCGACGATCGGCGGCTCCGGGGCTACCGGAGCGACCGCATCATGACGGTCGGCAGCGCGGAGCGGTGGGAGATCCGCGCGTTCGACGGCCACCCGTTCCACATCCACATCAACCCTTTCCTCGTGTGCCCCAACAAGTCGAACAAGGAGCCCAACTTCCCCCACTGGCGGGACACGATGTGGGTCCAGGTCGAGGACGGGCCGCGCGACGTGATCATGAACCCCCGGAAGTTCACGGGTCAGTTCGTGCTGCACTGCCACAAGCTGAACCACGAGGACGAGGGGATGATGGAGCTCGTGGAGATCTGCGAGCCCGACGATCGGGAGTGCCTGTGTCTCGGGACGGACGAGGACGGCGCGTGCATCCCGCAGGGCGGGTGCCTGCCGGACGACCTGCAGTGCCAGTTCGCGAAGCGCGCCACGGACGCGTACCCGGCGCCGCCGAAGCCGGATCTCGAGCTGTGCGGGCCGTGATCGCGCGGCGATCGGCCTCGATCAGAACACGATCTTGAGGTGCCCGCCCACGGTCGTGAGCACCAGCGTGTACTCCCCGTTGCCGAGGTCGTAGTCCGAATCGGTCACCGTGCGCGGCAAGATGCCTTGCACGCGGACGTCGCCCGAGAGCGATACGCTGTCGCTCACCTTCAAGATGCCGCCCACATCCCCGATCAGCCGGTGGTTGTCGGGCGACGCCACGTCGATCGTCTCGTCCGGCGAGGCCGGCGACTGATACCCGACCGACGCCGTCCCGACGAACGCCTCGCTGAAACGGTACTTGGCGCCGGCCTCCACCCACACCGTGTCGTTCCACCGGCGCGGCAGCGTCACGGCCACGCGATCGGTGATCCCGAGCTTCGGCTGGGCCAGGTCCGGCGAGGAGGCCGTGACCACGAACGCCTCGATGTCCGAATAGAGCACGTACGAGAGCAGACCATCGATGCTGAGCTTGTCGTTGACCCGGTAGCCGACCCCGGCCGTGAGCCGCTTCGGGAGCGTGAACGAGAGCTCCGCGTCGCCCTCCACGAGCGGCTTGTAGCGCAGGCCCTGCTCGGCCAGGTCCTGCGTGAAGAACGGGTGGTTCATGTCGATCGCGAACTTGCCCTTGTACCGCATCGCGGTGCTGTGCTGGTACGTCAGGCCGAAGCGCAGGTCCTTGTTCGGGTTGAACGCGAGCCCGAGGTGGAACGAGGCGCCGTGCGAGAGCGCCTGCTTGAGCGCGATGGGGCGCGCGAGGACGTCGAGCTCGCGCAGCTCGGACGGCGTGCTCGGGCCGAAGTCGTTGTCCTGCTTGAGGTAGTCGAGGCCGTCGTGGAACTCCTTGAGGCTGGCGAAGTCCTGCACCTTCGAGAGCTCCGCCAGGCCGCCGACGTACGACAGGCCGGCGCCGACCGAGAGCTGGTCGGTCACCCGGAGCCCGGCGGCCGCCGTCAGCGAGCTCGCCACGATGAACGCCTGCTGGAGCTGCCAGCGCTGCGCGCCGTCCGGGAAGCTGAGCGCCGCGGCATACGGCACATAGAGGCCGACGCCCACGGTGAGGCGCTTCGGGATGGCCGGGATCGCCAGGAAGGCGTTGCCCGTCGGCGCGACCGGCGTGGTCGAGACCTGCTCGGCCGGGCCGGTCTTGCCGGGGGCGGCGTTCGCCGGGTCGAGCGGGAGCTTGAACTGCAGGGTGTCCGGCGTTTGATAGGCGCCGCGCCGCTCGCGCTCGTAGGTGGCGTGGCCGACGATGAGGCCCGCGCCGAGGATGAGCTCCGGCCGCTCGACGCCCGCGAGCGCGGCCGGGTTCCAGTAGACGGCGGCGGCGTCCGCGGTCGTGGGGCCCGAGGCGCCGCTCGTCACCCACGGCGCGTCGATGCCCGAGGCGCGCGCGTCGCCCGCCGTCCGGCAGACGATGCTTGTCGCGAGCGCCAGCGCGGCGAGCTCACGTCCTCTCAGTCCACGGGCACGCGCGCGGCGGCGGGGCCGCGGGGTCGGCAGAGCTCCTGTCATGACACGGGTCCTCACGGTGGGGGGGCCGATCACTGGATCCGGGTGAGGGTGAGCGAGAGGCGATGGGCGCTCGGCTTGTCGCCGATCTTGACCTCGTAGCGGCGCCCCTCGTCGTCCGCGAAGTACAGCGTATCTCCTGGCTTGACCTCCACCTTCTCGTGGAGCGCGTCGCCGTCGATCTCCTCGATCGTCGACACCTTCTTCGTGAGCGCGGCGTCGGCGAAGAAGCCCGGGTCCTCGTAAGCATAGTCGCGCACGCGCACGCCCTCGTCGTCCTTGCGGATGTCGTCGGGCGCGACGAAGTAGAGGTAATCGCGCTGGCCGGCGACGCCGCTCTCGGTGCTCGGCTGGTAGAGGTAGAAGTCCGCGTCGCCGGCGGCGTTGTTGTTGAGCTCGATCGCCATGTCCTTGAGGACCGCCGGATCCTTCGCGAGGTTCTCCTTGATGCTCGCGACGAGATCCTCGGTCTTCACGCCGACCGGGACGTCGCGGAGGGTCACCTCGAGGTCGGCCTCCCCCTCGGCGAGGCCGCCGTCGTGGAGCCGCGCCTGGGCCACCTCGAGGAGGATGTCCCAGAAGTACGACGGCGGGGGCGGCGGGTCTTCGAGGACGACGCTGCTATCGACGCTGATCTCGGTCCATCCGGTGCCGTCGACGCAGACCTTCACCGGCTGGAACTCGCTCGTGGAGGTGCCCTGGGGCCCGTAGCTCGAGCAATGCTCCTCGATCTGCGCTGCCTTGAGCTCGCCGGCGCGGGCGAGGATGTGCTCGAACTCCCAGAGCGGCTGCTCCCACACGGGCGAGTCGCCGCGCGGCGCGGGCTCCCGGCGCGTGCCGCCCGGCAGGTACGTCGCGCTCTCGGGGATGGCCAGGGTCAGCTCGCCGATGCTGAGGTTCTTGGCGAGGTTGGCGAGCTCGAGCCAGTCCGGCTCGCTGAAGTCGAACAGGGTGTCGATCTGGCCGGGCGTGCTGTTGATGCTGGCGACGTCGGCCATCGTCGCGTCGACCCCCTTGTACGGGAGGGCGTTGACGTTGACCCGGACCGTCATCGTGAAGTCGTCGAGGGCCGCCTTCACCCCGGCGGCGGCCTTGATGAAGCCGGGGTGCTTCGGCCCTTCGGGGTCGTCGGGGTCCAGCGGTGTCGGGCCGAACTGCTCGGCGAGGCCGGCGAAGTCGGTGACCACGTCGTAGAGCGTGACGGGGATGGAGTGGGGCGCGACGGGGTAGAGGCCGTCCGGGTGCTCGTCGTCCACCGGTCCTTTGCGGCGCTGGGTGTTCGGGTGGGTGCTGACGAGGTTCTCCAGGACGGCCTGCGACGTGATCTGGACGGGGATGAGCCGCTCATTGCCGGCCACGCCCACGAGGTCCGAGAGGATCTTCGACGTCGGCAGCCCGACGGCGTTGCCGACGCCGAGCAGGCCCTCGAGGCTCGTGCCGCGGAGATCGGCGTTCTCCGGCGTCATGTTGAGGAGCCCGACGAGGTTCTTCGACGCGGGCGAGAGCGCGTCGATCTCGGCGGGGGGCATGTACATGACCTTGAGCAGCGCGTTCTCGATGAGGGCCGCGATATCGAGATCGAGCAGCCAGATCCCCTCGAGCGTGGGCCGCGGGATGGCCTTGAGCTCGTCGAGCGTCAGCGTCTTGGCGAAGCGCTTCGCGTCGAACCGCAGGAACTCGAGGGTGAGGGTGCGGCTCTCGTTCACGTCGAGCGCCGGCGGGGGCGGCGGCAGGTCGACGGTGACGGCGTCGACGCAGCCGGGCAGCGCGGCGGAGAGCGCGGCGGCGGCCAGGGGGCCGAGCCAGGAGAGCCGGCGGCGGGCGGGGGCGGCGGGGTGGGTGCTGTCTCGCGCTATCATGATCAGAGCCTCACCAGGATCAGAGCTTCTCCACGTCGGCGGTGATCTGCACGGGATCGTCGCCGTCGGGCACGTGGAAGCGCACCTCGTAGACGGCGCCCTCGTCGTCCCGCATGTACAGCGTGGTATCGCCCGGCGGCAGCCGGTATTTCTCGTGCGCGGTGTCGGCGACGCCCTCGAGCTCCTTCTTCGAGACCTTGCTCGCCTCGTCGAGATCCGGGCTCGTGAAGAAGCCGGGCTTTTCGTACGTGTAGGCGCGGGGGGCGTCCGAGCTTTGATCCGAAGGCCGGAGGTCGTCCTCGGCCACGAAGAACAAGGTCGGCGCGCCGTCGGGCGCGGCGCGGCCGTAGTAGAAGTCGAGCGCGTCGTTGTTGACCCAGTACCGGCCGAGGATGATCTCGGCGATCTCCTTGGCCTGGCTCTGGAGCGTGGGGCGGAGCTCGGCCACGATCTGGTCGGCGGTCAGGCCGATGCCGACGTCGTGGAGCGCGAAGACCGGCTGGGCGGCCCCTTCCGGGATCTCGGGGTTGCCGTCGCCGGTCGGGTCGTGGATGGCGGCCTGGCCGACCTCGGTGAGCAGCTCCCAGAAGAACTGCGACGGCGGTATTGGGGGCGGTTGGTCGGAAACCAAGTCGGTGAAGGTCGTCCAGCCGCGCGGGTCGCCGGACTGGCCGATGGTCACGCCCACCCGGCATGTCCCGCTCAGGCGGAAGTAGCACCCCGTGAAGGGCACACGCTCGCCATACGTGAGGTAAGCCGCCTTGCCCACGATGTGCTCCATCATGAACGGAGGGGTGGACCATACCGTGCTGGAGCCGACCGGCATGTCTGGACGGTTCTCCTTGCAGGCCGGCGCCACGGCCTCGGTGCACGCCTCCACCTTGGTGGGGAGCTCGCGAAGCGCGATGCGCATATCGATCGTCGGCGTCGGGGCGATGCCGCTGATCTGGAGCTTCTCCGGATCATTGAAGTCGAACCGGAGCGGCGCGTCGCCGTCCCGGAGGAACATGTCACCGCCGCCCTTCGAGAGGTCGACCCCCGTGACCCTGCGCAGGCCCGACTCGGCGACCACGCGCATCTGGAAGTCGGGCAGCAGGACATTGCTCTTCGTGGTGAACGTGCTGTCGTCAGGGACCAGCACCCCGGGATGGTTTCCGGAGGGGCCGAGCTTCTCGGAGAGCGGCTGGAGATCGAAGAGGGCCTCGTAGAGGGTGACAGGCAACCTTGCTCCATCCGGATCGGAGACGGCCGGGTGCGTGCCGAGCAGCTGCTGCTGGAGGGCGAGGATGAGCTTGGGTATCGGTACGAACGGGGCTGTCCGCTTGTCGCGCGTGGCCGTGGGCTCCGGCTGGACCGTCAGATCGAGGCTGATGCTGTCGGAGAGGACGTCGGCGAAGTCGAACGCGAAGGTGCCGGGGTTCTCCTTGAAGATCTGCTGGAGCCCCTCGAGCGACGTCCCTGTCACGTTGGCGTTGGCGGGCGTCATGCTGAGCAGGCGCACGAGCGCGAACTCCGCCGACGTCCGCCACTCCGCCCCGAAGCTCTGGCCGAGCGGGGTGAGCGTGCAGTCGTGGCCGGGGCTCGGGCTGTCATTCTTCCACGCGTCCCCGCACGCGTTCTGGATCTGATCGAGCGCGCTCTGAAGCAGGCCTGTGGTGTCGACGTCGAGGATCGTGATCTGCTTGGCGCCGTCCTCCCCGAAGACCTGGAGCGCCTTCTCCTTGTCGAGCTCCAGCACGACCGACGGGACCTCCGCGTCGTCGATGCGCAGCCGGAACCGGTTCGGCTCCTCGATGACGGGGCCGCCGCCCCCGCCGCCCTCGCCGCCGCCGCCCCCGCCGCCGGCGGCCCCGCTGCCGCCGCCTCCGCCGTCGCCGCACGCGGCCAGCGCGGCGAGCAGCACGAGGGGAACGCGGCCGAAGGGCGCGGCGCCGCGCCGGGAGGGGAGAGCGAACGGGGAGTGCGTCATGAGGGCTCCTCGTCGAGGGACCTGCTCGAGATCCACAGGAAGAGACGCCCGATGCTACCGAACTTCGACGCGCCGGCGCGACAAAGAGATCGCGCCGCGACGACGCGGAGAACGCGATCCGCGACGATACGGAGGCCGGGACACGCCGCGGTGTCCCTCGGCGTGCTTTCGTCTTTTTCGTCGCCGGCGGCCGCCGCGCGCCCCGCGCTACGCGCCGTCGCGATCGCCCGGGGCGTCCGTCGCCGCCACGGACGGCTCGTCCGTCACGGCCGTGGGGGCGTTCGCTGCCGCCGTGGACGGCTCATCCGACGCGACCGCCTGGGCGTTCGTCGCCGCCGCGGGCGGCTCGCCCGTCCCGGTCGCGGGCGGCGGCCGGTTCGACGACGGCGCGCCCACGAGCTCGCGCGTCCGGTCGAACAGCGCGCGCAGCAAGGGGAGGCTCGGCTTGCGCTTGCGCGCGGCGATCGCGAGCACCTCCTCGCGGACCGCGGCGTTGATCGGCGTCGGGATGTCGAGCGCCGCGCCGCGCTCGACGACCTCGCCGTTCAGGAAGTCGACCGCCGGCGGGCGGCCGCGCTCGATGGCCGCGAGCATCGAGGAGCGCATGCGGCGGTAGCGCGCGCCGACCGCGAGGAGCAGCGCGTGCTTCGCGAACAGGCCCGGCGAGCCCACCGCGGCGCGCTCGGCGTCGGTGAGCGCGATCCAGTCGAGGTCGAGCGTCCCGGCCACCTTCTCGAGGCGCACGCCGGACGCGCGCGAGACCTGCACGGTCTCGGTCATGATCTCCAGCGCGAGGCGGCGGACGAAGCGGTGCCGGAGGAGCGCGCCGAGGCGGTCGCCGCCGATGGTGCCGAGCGACGAGATGGCGCAGTTGATGGCGAGCTTCGACCAGCGCGCGCCGGCGAGGTTGTCGGTGACGGTGGTCGGGCCGATCGCCTCGAGGATGCGCGCGAGCTCGTCGAGGCGCCCGTCGCGGGCGCCGTCGAGCCGGCCGAGGACGAAGCCGCCGCTCGAGGTGCGGTCGTACACGCCGGGCTCGACCATCGAGGCGCCCCACGCGACGATCGCGCCGAAGGTGCGCTCCGGGCCGGCGATGCGGGCGACGCGCTCCTCGCAGAGGCCGTTCTGGAGGCAGACCATCGCGCCGGTCGGGGCGAGGTGCGCGACCACGCTGCGCGCGGCCTCCTCGACCTGCGGCGGCTGCGTCGCGAGGAGGACGTAGTCGAAGGGGCGGGTGTCCGGGCCGAGCTCGCGCACGGCGCGGCCGCGGACGGTGCCCGGGCTCGCCTCGCCGCGCACGCGGAGGCCGGCGGCGTTGATGGCGTCGGCGATGAGGGGGTTCGTGGTGAAGGCGGTGACGTCGTGGCTCTGCTCGAACAGGTGCGCGGCGATGATGCCGCCGATGCCGCCGCAGCCGACGACCAGCAGGCGGGGAGCAGAGGAAGCGCGGGCAGCGGACGAGCTCGGGGCAAGCTCGCCGGGTGAATCGGTGAAGCTCATGCGAGATCCCTTACCACCACTGGGGCGCGGGCTCGACGGGCTCGAGGGGAGGGGGATGGGGCGACGGGAGGGTTGGAAACGCTGCCGCCAGGGCGACCTCCCGGAGATGGCTTGGCAGGGGAGCGATGACGGGGTGCGTCGATCCGGGCCACCGTTGCCGGTGCTCGCGCTGGTGATATCCCGCCGAGCTTCGTACAAAGACGCCATGTCGACCGGGCTACCAGCGTCCGGCTTGCGGCTCACGAGGCTGGACGTCCGCGATTTCCGCGGCATCGACGAGATCAGCCTCGATCTGCGCGACGCGCAAGGGGCGGCGCTCGACCTTGTCGTGCTCGCGGGGGCCAACGGCTCTGGTAAGACGGCGCTGCTGGAGGCCATCCTCCGAGCAGCACCTGCATGTCCAGTGGCAGCGCCTGCTCGTACCGGCCTTACGAGAGCTCTCCCCGACGACGCAGCTCATCGTCGCGACGCACTCGGAGGCCATCCTGGACTCGGCCTTGAGCTATGAGCGCTTCATCCTCGTCGAGGACGAGGATCCGCGGGCGAAGCTGCGTGACGCCGGGGAAGAAGAAGAGATGCCCGAGCCGACCCCGCCCTCATGAAAACGACGCGTCCTGGTCCATGACGAGCCGGCTCGTCCCGCGACCACGACGCGCCCTGGTCCATGACGAGCCGGCTCGTCCCGCGACCACGACGCGCCCTGGTCCATGACGAGCCGGCTCGTCCCGCGACCACGACGCGCCCTGGTCCATGACGAGCCGGCTCGTCCCGCGACCACGACGCGCCCTGGTCCATGACGAGCCGGCTCGTCCCGCGACCACGACGCGCCCTGGTCCATGACGAGCCGGCTCGTCCCGCGACCACGACGCGCCCTGGTCCATGACGAGCCGGCTCGTCCCGCGACCACGACGCGCCCTGGTCCATGACGAGCCGGCTCGTCCCGCGACCACGACGCGCCCTGGTCCATGACGAGCCGGCTCGTCCCGCGACCACGACGCGCCCTGGTCCATGACGAGCCGGCTCGTCCCGCGACCACGACGCGCCCTGGTCCATGACGAGCCGGCTCGTCCCGCGACCACGACGCGCCCTGGTCCATGACGAGCCGGCTCGTCCCGGCACCACGACGCGTCCTGGTCCATGACGAGCCGGCTCGTCCCGGCCCCACGACGCGTCCTGGTCCATGGCGAGCCGGCTCGTCCCGCCCCCACGACGCGTCCTGGTCCATGGCGAGCCGGCTCGTCCCGCGACCACGACGCGTCCTGGCCCATGGCGACCCGGCTCGCCCGCGACCACGACGCGTCCTGGTCCATGGCGACTCAACTCGCCCGCGACCACAAGGCGTCCTGGTGCGCACGGATGGATCTTCTCGGAATTGCCTGACTTTTCCCCGCCCCGGACACGCCGACCAGCAGGTTGAACGCATCGAGCGCCATGGGCTCGAGTGTCCAGCCACGCCGAGCGCTCTGAAACTCGAAGGTCAGGATCTTCATACGGCGGCCAGTCTACGCCCCGGCCCCATGTCGGCCAACCGGCCAGCCCCGCCGGGCTCGGCCGCGGTGCTTTCCCCCCGCCGTTCCCTCAATCCGCCGGCGCCAGCACCTCGATCGCCTTCGGCTCCAGCGTGACCGTGATCGGCAGCCGACCGAGCGGCTCGCCGTCCACGTCGAGCAGGAACGCGTGCTCCACGTCGCGGTTCAGGAGCGTGAGCTCGATGCGATCGCACTGGAAGTGGCGGACGTCCGGGTGGCGGATGTGCGCGCCCGTGTACATGCCGGTCGACACGGCCGCGAAGCGGACGTGGGGCGCGCCGCCCAGGTCGATCACGTCGAACACGCCGTCGTCGGCCCGCGCCATCGGCGCGACCTGCATCCCCGCGCCGAAGAAGCGGCCGTTGCAGATGGCCACGGTGCGCGTCGCGAGCTCCAGCTCGCGCCGCTCCCCGCGCAGCGTCGCCACGCAGCGCACCCGGCCGACGCGGCTGCGGACGAGGCCCCGGAACGACGCCATCGTGTACGCGAGCGTGTTGCCGAGCGCCCGCGTCGTCTCGCTGACGATCCGGTCCACGAGCCCGCTCATCCCCGCGGACAGGACGTTGACGAAGAACGCCTCGGCCTGCTTTCCGTCGTGCGTCTCGTACGAGAAGCGGCCCACATCCATGGGGCGCGCCTTGCCGCTCGCGATCGCCGTGCAGTAGTGGTCGAGCCGGTGGTTCAGCTTCAGCGTCCTGCAGAGATCGCCGCCCGTGCCCGCGCCGATGATCCCGAGCCGGGTGCCCGAAGCGCCCCGGTCCTTGGCCTGCATGAGGCCGTTCACCACCTCGTTGACGCTGCCGTCCCCGCCGACCGCCACGACCGTCTCGCGCCCGCCGAGCGCGGCCTCGCGCGCGAGGTCGACGGCGTGGCGCGGGCGCTCCGTGCGCACGATGTCGACCTCGCCGAGGATGCGCTGGATGGGCTCCTGCATCCCGTCGAAGAGCTTGGCCGTCTTTCCGCCGCTGGAGCGGGGATTCACGATGAGAAGGGGGCGCATGCGGGCCCCGATGCTAGATGCCGGAGGCCGCCCAGCGCGAGGTGTTTTTGTGGAGGGCCGGCCCGGCCGGCTCAGGGCTGCTTCCCCCGGCTCAGGGCTGCTTCCCCCGGCTCAGGGCTGCTTCCCCCGGCTCAGGGCTGCTTCCCCCGGCTCAGGGCTGCTTCCCCCGGCTCAGGGCTGCTTCCCCCGGCTCAGGGCTGCTTCCCCCGGCTCAGGGCTGCTTCGTGCAGCCGCAGCCGCAATCGTCGCTGAAATAGGTCCAGCCGGGGTCGCAGACGAAGCGCATCCGGGCGCACTGGTCCGGGCTCTGCCCGACGTACTTGAGGAGCGGGCCGCCGGTGCAGCCCTGCTGGTCGCCCATGCCCGGCGCGCCGCCGGCGCCGACCGGATCGCCGCCCCCTGCGTCCTCCTCCGGGCCCAGCGCGCCACCGGCCTCCGGGGCCCTGGCGCCCTCGGCGGGCAAGGGGGTCATGGGCGCGCCGCCCTGGGCGCCCTGGCAGCCAGCGGTGAGCGCGCCGATCAACACGAGCAGCGATGTGGAAGCGATGGTTCTGTGCGGCATGAGAGGCTCCGGTGAACAGGTCAAGTCGATCGGCGCTCTAGGCCCTGCCCCCGTGGAGCTCCGAGCGGTTCGAGCGTGCGGGGTGGGGGAGCGCGATGTCCCCGCCCGCGCTCCTCTCGCGCGGGGGGCGGCCGGCGCTGGCCGGGAGCGCGGACTCCGGGCCTTCCTCCTTCGCCGTCTTGGGGACGTCCGCCCCCGTATCGGCGCAGTCCTTGGCGCCGGTGCGCTTCCCGTCCGGCGAGCGGTGCTCGATGATGGCGTTGATCTCGGCCCCGAGGAGCACCGCCATCGAGGAGATCCACATCCAGAGGAGGAGGATGATGACGCCGCCGAGCGCGCCGTAGCTCACCTCGTAGCTGCCGAAGCGGCTGACGTAGAAGGAGAACCCCAGCGAGGCGATCGCCCAGATCACGACCGCCACGACCGATCCCGGGGTGATGAACTTGAACTTCTGCTCGACGTCGGGGAGCACATAATAGAGGGCCGCCAGGACGGCCATCACGATGAACGCCGAGACCGGCACGCGCAGCCAGAGGATCGGCGTCGCCAGGGGGCCGAGGTGCTCGGTGACCGCCGGCGTGGCCACCGCGAGCGCCGAGGCGACCGTCAGCAGGACGGCGCCGCCGAGCGTGACCAGGAGGGCGATCCCGCGGCGCTTGAGGAACGACCGGCTGTCCTCGACGCCGTAGGCGGCGTTGAGCGCGTCCATGAGCGCGATCACGCCGCCCGAGGCGGCCCACACCGCGCCGAGCGCGCCGACCGTCAGGAGCGCCGGGCTCTGTCCCTCGGTGAGCGCCTGGAGGCGCTCGCCGAGGATGTTCGCCACGGCGGGCGGGGCCATCTGGTAGAACTCGCGCATCAGCCGCGCGGACTCGGCCGGATCGATGACCAGGCCGGCGAGGGCGACCGCGAAGAGCAGGAACGGGAAGATCGAGAGGACGCCGAAGAAGGTCAGCGCAGCAGCGACGGTGTCGACCTTGTCTTTGACCCACTCCTGCTTGATGTCGTTCAGAAAATCCTTCCAGGGGATTTCTTTTCCGGGCAGGTACATGACAGACCTTCACTGCAGGGGCGCGCGACGCGCCGTTGCGTTCTTCCTGGGCGGCCTCCGCCGGGGCGGCCGCCTGGCCGGGGCGGCCGCCTGGGAGAGAGCAACACGAGTGCCAGGCCGGGCGCGGCGGCAGCGGGGCGGACAAGGGGGGCTGCCGGTCTGCCCGCGTCGGCGCCGGGGGTCCCGCTCGCGCCGGGCGCTTGCTGGCTTCGCCGCCGCGCGTGGCGCGAATTGCCTCACGCGGCACAAAGGCCACATCACGGCGTGTGCGATCGTGGGCCGGCTGCCGCTCGCGCTGCCTCGCTGGAACGCGCGGCGACCGCTGGCGGCGAGCGCATCCGAGCGAGCAGCGGGCGTGGCGCCTCTCCCGTGCCGCCGGAGCGCCGGAACGCATGGCGTCGAGGGATCAGCTCCCCTGGGGGGCGCGCCGGGCGCGCGCGGCCGAGGTGGGGGCAGCGGGCGTCGCGGGGCGCGTGCCTGCCCGGGCGAGGGCGTGGGCGATGCCGCTCTGCAGGGTGCTGCGCGTGGTGATGCCCGCGAGGTCGACCCCCAGCTCCACCAAGGTCTGCGCGGTGTCCGGGTTGATCCCGGTGAGCATGAGCTGGGCGCCCAGGAGGCGCGCGGCGCGCGCGATGCGCAGCAGGGCGTCGGCGGACTCGGCGTCGACGTTCCTGACGCCCGTGACGTCGACGATGGCGGTGTGAAACTGGTGCTGGACGATGCCGTCGAGGAGCTTCTCCATGGCTTGCTGGGCGCGGGCGCTGTCGAGGGTGCCGATGAGGGGCATGGCGACGACGCCCTCGGCCAGCGGGACGAGCGGTGTGGACAGCTCGCGCAGGGCGGCTTGCTGGGCCCGGATCACCTGTTCCTGGGAGTCGCGCAGCTCCTCCTGGGTGTGCGCCAGCTGCCGCTGCGCGGTGATGTCGTGTGCGACCCAGAGGACGGTGTCGTTCGTGAAGGGCTTGCAGGTGGCCTCGCACCACACCTCGCGCTCGCCCACCGCGATGGGGTACTCGACGCGCAGGATCGTTCGGTTCGCGAGCGACTCCCGGACGACCGCGATGCAGCGCTCGAGGTAGTCTTCTCGGACCACCGCGCCCATCCGGGTGTCGCGCCCCCGCCTGGCCATCTCGGCGGTGATGATGAGCGTCGGGAGCGCCTCCTGGAGGATCCCGTCGCGATCGATGAAGGCGACGAACATCGGGATCACCGAGCAGAGCGCTTCCAGCTTCGCCCGGGCATCCTCCTGCTCGGCCACGCGCTGGGGCAGGGCCGCGTTCTCGCCTTCGAGTCCCGTCGAGCTCGGTCGTTCATTCATCGTGTCAGGCATCGTGTCAGGCATCGTGCCAGCATCGTGTCAGGATTCCAATGCTACCGTACTCCAGGAAGTCGGTCCGAGCGAGCGAAATCCAGCATGGGATGCGGGGATGGGCCGATGTAGGAGGGTCGTAATCGCAGGCGAAGCGGCAGGCGCGAGGGGAGGGGGCCCGCCGCGCGGCGCGGCGGCCCCGCCGGACACCTGCCGACTACCTGTCTACCGCGCAGCGACCTAGCTCATCGCCTTGCCGATGAACTCGTGCAGCGCCGGATCCGTCCCGTGCTGGTTCCTCATCGACGGCTCCTCCTTGTACATCCGGTTCAGCGAGCTCTCGATCCCCGGATTCTTCCCCGTGAACGCGTCGATGAGCTCCCGCATGCGCTTCACGATCTGCTGCACCGGCTCGCTCTTCGGATCGGAGCCCTTCTGCATCTCCGCCCGCATGTCCTCGTAGATCTGCTTCCACGCCGACTCGGCCTCGCGCATCTTCTCCGGGCCGATCGCCTCCGCGCGCTGCTTGAGCTCCGCGAGCTGCTCTGGGGTGTAGTACTTCTCGATCATGGTCATCACCTCGATGGTTTGAAGGAGCTGCTCCACAGAGACGTCCTCCCCCGCGCGAAGCACGCTTGCCAGACCCTCGAGCCGCGTGCAGAGCTTCTGCTCCAGCGCGATCTGCTCGCGCAGCCGCGCGAGGTGCAGCTCGATGGTCTCCAGCGGAGAGAAGCCCGGCCTGTCCAGACACGCTGTGATCTGCTCCAGGCTGAAGCCGAGCTCGCGCAACGACTTGATCTGCTGGAGCCGGGCGACGTCGCCTGCCGAGTACATCCGGTGCCCCGACGCCGTGCGGTGCGACGGAGACAGCAGCCCGACCTCCTCGTAATAGTGGAGCGTACGGACGGAGAGGCCGGTCTGCTTGGCGAGATCGCCGACTTTCAACGGTGCTGAACGCATGGTGCTTCCCCTGTTCCCAGGGCGGGGGAGGACGTCCATGCCCCGGAGGCTAGGTCCTCACGTAGCGTGAGGATCAAGGCCCGGCCTCCACTTTTTTTCGCTGCCGCGCCGCGCCGCGCCGCCGACGACGACGGGCACCGGGTCATCGCATGCGGAGCGTGTACCCCGCGACCGACCGGTACTGAGGCGGCCACTCCATATCGAACCCCTGCTCCGCGGCGGCGTGCCGCGTCCAGTACGGGTCGTAGAGGTGCGCCCGCGCGAGCGCGCACAGGTCCGCCCTGCCGGCCGCGATGATGCTGTTCACGTCCGCATAGCTCTGGATGTTGCCGACCGCGATCGTCGGCACCTTCGCCTCCAGCCGCACGAGCTCCGCGAGCGGCGTCTGGAACAGGCGCCCGTGCTCCGGCTTGCCGGAAGGGTCCGTCTGCCCCGCCGAGACATGGAGGATGTCGGCGCCGTGCTCCCGCAGCATCGTCGCCAGCGCGACGAGATCGTCCGTCGTGAGCCCGCCAGGCGCCCAGTCGGTCGCCGAGATGCGGACGCTCATCGGCTTCTCCGCCGGCCACGCCGCCCGCACCGCGTCGAACACCTCGAGCGGGTAGCGCATCCGGCCCTCGATCGGCCCGCCGTAGGCGTCGTCGCGCCGGTTCGTGAGCGGCGAGATGAAGCTCGCCAGGAGGTAGCCGTGCGCGCAGTGCAGCTCGATGAGATCGAACCCGGCCTCGTCCGCCCACCTCGCCGCCCGCACGAAATCCGAGGTCACCTGATCCATGTCCCCGCGATCCATCGCCTTCGGGACCTGGCTCCCCGGGAGGTACGGGATGGCGGAGGCGCTGAGGAGCGGCCACGCGCCGCGCTCGAGCGGCGCATCCATGCCCTCCCAGAGCCGCTTCGTCGCGCCCTTGCGCCCCGCGTGCGCGAGCTGGACGCCGATCCTGGCCCGGGAGCGCGCGTGGACGAAGTCGACGACGCGCCGCCACCCCTCGGCGTGATCGGCGCGGTAGAGCCCGGCGCAGCCCGGCGTGATGCGCGCCTCCGCGCTCACGTCCGTCATCTCGGTGATCACGAGCCCCGCCCCGCCGAGCGCCCGGCTGCCCAGGTGCACGAGGTGCCAGTCGTCGATCCGCCCGTCCTCCGCCGAGTACTGGCACATCGGCGAGACCACGACCCGGTTCTCCAGCACGAGCGACCGCAGCCGGAACGGCGTGAACATCGGCGGCGGCGGGCCGCCGCCCCCGGCCGCGACGCGCGCGCCCGACTGCGCCTCCGCCTTCCGCGCGACGTGCGCGTCCACCTCGCGCACGAACGCCGGATCGCGCGCCTTCAGCCCCTCGTGCGTCACCCGCAGGCTCCGCGTCAGCAGGCTGAACATGAACTCCACCGGGTCGAGCGCCATGTAGCGCTCGGTGTTCTCGAACCACTGGAGGCTCACCTGCGCGGCCCGCTGGAACGCGAGCACCTTGGGCTTGCGCTCGGCCTCGTAGGCGGCGAGCGCCTCGGGCACGCGCGGGCTCCGCCCCAGGCTGTCGACGAGCGCGATCGCGTCCTCGAGCGCGAGCTTCGTCCCCGAGCCGATCGAGAAATGCGCCGTGTGCGCCGCGTCCCCGAGCAGCACCACGTTCTCGAAGCTCCAGCGCTCGTTGTGCACCGTGGGGAAGCTCCGCCAGACGCTCCTGTTCTTGAGCAGCCGGTGCCCCTTCAGCTTGCCCTCGAAGAGCTCCTCGAAGTACGCGATCGTCTCGTCCTCGCTCGCGCGGTCGAGCCCCGCCCGCCGGAAGGTCTCCTCGCGGCACTCGACGATGAACGTGGAGCGGTCCGGCTCGTAGCGGTACGCGTGCACCCGGAAGAGGCCGTGGCGGTTCTCCTCGAAGTAGAAGGTGAAGGCGTCGAAGGGGAACGTCGTGCCGAGCCACACGAACCGGTTCGGGCGCACGTCGATGCGCGGCCCGAACCGGTCGGCGAAGCGCTCGCGGATCCGGCTGTTCACCCCGTCGGCCGCGACCACGAGATCGCTGCCGGCGAGCGCCTCGGCCGGGTCGGTCACCTCCTCGTCGAAGCGCAGGACGACGCCGAGCTCCCGCGCCCGGCCCTGGAGGATCGCGAGCAGCCTCCGGCGCGACAGGCCGCTGAAGCCGTGCCCCGTCGAGACGAGGACGCGCCCGCCGAAGTGCGCGTGGAGCTCGTCCCAGTGGGCGAGGCTGCCCCGGATCGCGTCGTAGGTCGGCCGGTCGGCGTCGGCCAGGTTGTCGAGCGTCGCGTCCGAGAACACGACCCCGAAGCCGAAGGTGTCGTCGGGGCGGTTCCGCTCGATCACGACCACCTCGCGCCGCGGGTCGCGCTGCTTCGCGAGCAGCGCGGCGTAGAGGCCCGCCGGCCCGCCGCCCACGCACGTGATCCTCACCGCCCTGCCCCTCCGCTCCGCCGCCGCCGCCGCATGCGCCGGAGCCTACACGAGAACGCCGGGGCGGCGCCGCTCCGGAGGGCTATAAGGTTCTGCATGAGCGAGCAGCGAAACTTCCCGGACTGGCAAGAGCTGTATCGAACCACCCCGGCAGAGCGCCTGCCCTGGTACCACGCGGGCCTCGATCCCGATCTCGCGCAGGCGCTCGAGCGCTTGCAGGTCGCGCGGGGGCGGGCGCTCGACCTCGGCACGGGCCCGGCCACGCAGGCGTTCGCGCTGGCCGAGCGCGGGTTCGACGTCACCGGCACCGACCTCTCGCACGCCGCCGTCGAGCAGGCGGCGGCGCAGGCGGCGCAGCGGGGCGCCGCCGTGCGCTTCGTGCAGGACGATATCCTGGACAGCCGGCTCGACGGCCGGTTCGACGTCGTCTTCGACCGCGGCTGTTTCCACGTCCTCCCGCCGGACCGGAGGGGCGATTACGTGCGCGCGCTGAGGCGGCTCGTCGCGCCCGGCGGGTTCTTCTTCCTCAAGTGCTTCAGCGCGATGGAGCCGTGGACCGAAGGGCCGTACCGGTTCACGCCCGAGGAGATCCGCGAGATCTTCGGGGCCGAGTTCGAGCTCCTCTCCAGCGAGGAGACCGTCTATCAGGGGACCCTGAACCCGCTCCCGCGCGCGCTGTTCTCCGTGCTCCGGCCGCGGTGAGCGCGGTTCTCCCGGCGTTCGCGCCATCATCCCTGCCTGACGCGTGACGCTTCCCTGAGCACGACGCCGACGCGCCGGCATCGTTGACGGCACAGTTCGCCCGGCATAGTGCCCTGGGCTACAATTGCGGTCGCACCTGCCTCCAGCGACGCCGGCTCAACGCCAGGGGGAACCATCTTGATGAACATCGCACGCAAGCACGTCTCCGCGCGGGAGGACAGGACCCGCAGATCACGCTGTCACGCGATCGCCGTGCTCTGCCTGGCGCTGTCGCTCCAGGCCATCGTCGTGCTCGGAGCCGGCTGCGCGCTGACGAGCGACGGCGAGATCGGGAGCGCGCGGGGCGCGGGCACGAGCCTCTGTCCGCCTCTCTCCGATGCGCCGATCGACGCGGCTCCCTATGACGACACCATATTCGGGACGGTACCCGCCTACCGTGCTCCCATCGCAGGAGATGAAGGAGGACCGCACGGCGCCCCCGGCGTCACCCCTCCGGCGACGGCTCACGCCGCCGTGAACTGGCCGTTTCATACGCTGGCGCCGGCCGACGGGCTCGGCAAGACGCCTGGAACCTTCGCGGTCGGGGACAGCGACGGCGCGGCCACCTATTCGATCCCCATTCAGGTCGTCCCAGGTCGAGCAGGGATGCAGCCCGAGCTCGCGATTCTATATCATAGCGACAAGGGCAACGGGCTCCTCGGCGTCGGGTTCTCGCTCCAGGGTTTGTCCTCGATCGCCCGCTGTGGACGCACGTACGCGGACGACGACACGCTGCAAGGGGTCGCCCTCACGCCCGATGACCGTTTCTGCCTCGACGGCCAGCGCCTCGTCGCGGTGAGCGGCGCCTACGGGGCGAACGGAACCGAGTACCGCACCTCCCCGGACACCTTCGTGAAGGTCGTGTCCCATGGCGGGTCGAACCAGCCGAACCAGTACACCGGGCCAGATTCGTTCACCGTTTACACCAAGAGCGGGCTGAAGCTCACGTATGGGGGCAGCATCTCCAGCGCGAAGGTGCTCACGGGCAACGTTGCGCGGAGCTGGGCGGTGCAGGCTGTCCACGACCGCGTCGGCAACTCCATGGAGATCGAGTACGAGATGATCTCGGTCGAGGGCGGTACCGTCGAGCACTACCCGAAGGAGATCCGCTACGGCGGCCATGTGCTCGGGGTCCCTCACAGCAGGAGCGTTCAGTTCGAGTACGAGGCGCGCCCCGACGTGCTGACGCGGTACACGCACGGGCTGGAGACGACGGTGCAAAAGCGCCTGCGGCAGATCAAGGTCACCGCGGATCCCGGCGCCACGTTGTTTCGTCGCTACGATCTCGCGTACACCCAGAGCAAAGGCAGCGGCCAGAGCCTCCTGGAGGCCGTCACGGAGTGCACGTGGGGCGCGTGCAAGCGCCCGACGCGGTTCGGATGGTCCGAGGCAGAGGCAGGATTCGTCGGGGCCACCGACGCGACGGCTGACACGCCGAAGGCCGACGAGCACCTCGCTTCTCAGGTCGTCGTGATGGACATGAACGGGGATGGAAGGGACGATGTCGTCTACCCTGACATGGAGCGGTGGAACTTCGCGCTCGGCGTCGATCCTGCCTGGGGACAGAACGAGCATCTCCCAAAGACGCGTCCGACGGGCGCCCCGTCCGTGGATGAGCACCAGGTGGGCGACTACCAGCGCGGGTTCCCGATCGACTACAATCAAGACGGCAAGACCGACCTTCTCCTGGCGGACTTGTCGCCGACCTGGCGCGTGCTCGAGTCGACGGGGACCGGGTTCCAGATTCAGGATACGGGAATACCGCGCTCGCCGCGATCGATCCTATTCAGTGATCTCGTGCACGACTATCTTACGGCGGGTATTTACCTGGTCGATCTGAATGGGGACGGGATCAAAGATCTCTTCGAGTTCGATTTCTGGCCCGGCGACCACGAGCATTGCTTTCCTGTTACGCCGGAGACGTGCGGTGGTCGGTGGGGTTATCGCCTGCACGATGGCCAGGGCTTCGGCCCGCGCGTGATGATTCCAGAGCTCGACGGGACCAGCATCGCGATGCCGGTGGTCCCGCTCGACGTCGACGGTGATGGGGCACAGGAAATTCTCCTGTCTCGTTGCACGGACTATGGCCCATACCTCATCGAAGGCTGCGCGCCCGTTGAGTCTCGGAGGTACCAGATCCTTCGGTGGCGGAAGCAGCCACACGCCAGCGATGGATTGATCACGCTGGCGAACAGCGGCATCGATGGAAGCCTGTTCTACGAAGAGGCGCTGGTGCCCGTGGACGTCAACGGCGACGGCCTGAAGGACATCGTCGCGAGCAAAAAGTACGCGGACTCCACCGACGACGGCTTGTCTCTCTGGATCAACCATGGAGGAACGTTCGTCCACCAGGGAACCGCGACCACCAGCGGATTCGTGGCGCTCCGACATCATGTGCAGGCGAGCCTCGTCCTTGACTATGACGGAGATGGGCGTGAGGATTTGCTGGTCCCCTATGAGCTCGATGACGTCGTGACGTCTCTCGAGGGACCTTGGCCCCTCGATGATAAATTCAAGAAGTTCTTCCTCCTCCGGGCGGCGCCGTCGGGACGAGCCTTCCTGGTCGAAGACCCCGGTCTCGCCTACGAGCCCGCTCCTGACGAGGCGACGAGCTCCTCCTGGCCGAGCCGGCAAGGCCCGCGGATCGCCGACATTGACGGCGATGGGCTTCATGACCTGGTGACCTCTCATCAAGGAAAATTCCGGGTACGGTTCCACCGGGCTCCGTTTGGCGGGAGACCGGACGCGGTCGTCAGCATCCGCGACGGCGGCAATGACTTCGATCCTGCGATGATCGGGCAGATGCAGGGGTCGTCTCCATCGACCGTCTTCATCCGCTATGCGCCGCTGATCCGCTCCTACGGCCCGAGCATGACGCACGAGAACGGGACCGATCCGGACGACGTCTACTTCCTCCGCGCGGGCGCCGGGGCGATCTGCAGCTACCCGTGCAAGCGGTTCGTCGGGCCGAAGTACGTGGTGGCCCAGCATTCGGAGGACGTCAGCACCGAGGTCGGGAGCCTGACGGGACCGACGAACCGACGGCTGACGGCGCACTCCTACGAGGACGCGTTCGTCGATCGACACGGCCGCGGGTGGCTCGGCTTTCGCGCGCACGTCCGCTACACGATGCACTCCGACGACCTCAGCGGCTCTGTCGACGGGCATCCTGTCAGCAGGAGCGCCGCCTGGACGCGGACCGTCTACGACCCGACGACCTTCGATGCGCAGGCGCGGATCTATCCGTACGCGAGGCGGCCGATCCTGACGCTCACCTTCGGGCATGACGGCTGCGGGGCGGACCCGAGCGCTCCGTCGGGGATGTGGCTGTCGATGGAGCGGGCGAGCTGGACGGTGCGCGCGACGAACGGCGGCGCGAGCCACTTCGTTTACCAGGACCGCGAGCAGCGCAGCGACCAGGAGTGCCTGCGGTGGACGCCGCTCGAGCTCGGGCGGGTGCTCGCCGCGGAAGAGGTCCTCGACGGGGAGAACATTCCGTATCGAGCCACGGACTTCGAGAGGCAGGTGGACGACTTCGGCAATCCGACCATCGAGACGAAGCGAGCTTGGGCTCCCTCCGTCGACGTGGTGATCCCTTTCACAACGACGACCGCGACGTACGACAACCACACCGGCTCGTGGCGGATCGGCCTGCGCCGGGTGGTCACGACGAGCGATGTCAGCGCCGAGGGCTCTCAAGTCCGCACGAGCGAGACGAGCTACGATACCACCACGGGCTTGCCGAGGCGGATCACGAGAGGTCATCCAGGTGAGGAGGCGCACTGGCTCGACACTCGCCTCGACTACGATGATTACGGCAACGTCGAGCGCTCGACGACGGTCGACGCCCATGGCGTCACGCGCCAGACCGTGTATACGTACGAGCCCGGCGGCACGTTCCTCCACGCCATGCGCGACGGGCTCGGCCATACGACGCGTTTCAAGTACCATCCCTACCTGGGTGAGCTGGCTGCGGTCGTCGATCCGAACGGCCACGTGGCGTGGTGGATTCATGACGCCTTCGGCAATCTGCGACGAGAGCACCGGCCGGACGGGAGCTCGACGACGCACTGGCTGACGCGCGAGCTGGTGGGCGCGGAGTGGCTGATCACGGCGCACGCGCAGGAGACGACGGGCGCGACGTCGGCGACGCGGCTCGACCGGCTCGGCCGCCCGTTCTGGACGCAGCGCCACGGGCTGAGGGGGCAGGTGAGCGAGACGAGCCGGCGCTACTGGGGGTTTGGCGGCGTGCGCGCCGAGTCGTTGCCGTATTTGACCGGTGAATCGCCTCCGGGGTGGACCGAGCATGCCTACGATCGCCGCCGCCGGCCCGCCTCCGTGGTCGAGCCGGATGGCGTGACGATCTCGATGGCGTACGCCGAGACGAGGACGACGGTCACGAACGGACGGGCGCATCAGAGCACCGTGGTCCGCAACGGCCGAGGGCAGGTGGTGCGGGCGGAGGACGCGCGCCACGAGACGACGGAGTACCACTACGGGCCGTTCGGCAGCCTCCTGCGGATCACGGACGCGCGGGGCGACGCGCTCGTGCAGGTGGCCGACGCGTACGGGCGCGTGACGGAGGCGTGGAACCCGGATTCGGGGCTGCGGAGGTTCGTCTACGATGCCTTCGATCAGGTCCGGTCGGAGACGGACAACAAGGACCAGACGACGCTGTACTGCCACGATGAGGTGGGCCGTCCGAGGGTGCGTCAGGACGTGGACGGACTGACGCAATGGACGTACGATGAAGGGCCGCACGCGGTCGGCAAGCTGGTGAGGATGTCGAGCCCGGATGGCGTCATGGCGCACGTCGACTACGACGAGGCCGGCCGGCCCTGGAGGGAGACGACCGAGCTGCCCGGCCCGTCAGGGGGGAGCGAGTCGTTTGCGATCCGGCGGGTGTACAACGAGCGGGGCGAGCTCCGCCGGGTGGCGTATCCCGCCACGGACGACGACGCGCCGTTCGGCGTGGACTACCGGTATGACGATTATGGCCACCTGACGGCCGTGGAGGAACCTGCGACCAGCCGTGAGCTGTGGAGGTGGGAGGAGGCAGATGCGGCGAATCGGATCACCCGGGAGCGCTTCGCCAACCGGGTGACGACGTCGCGAAAGTACGTGCCGGCCACCGGGCTCTTGGACGAGAGCACGACGACATGGAGGACATCGTCATTGCCGAAGTCGCTTTTCATCACCCGGCAGCGGCTGTCGTACAGGTATGACGAGAACCGGAACGTCGAGCGCCGGACAGACCATCTGCAAGGGCTGACCGAGACGTTCCATTACGACGAGCTGGACCGGCTGGAGAACGTCTACCTCGGAGAGGGAGGGACGCCGCTCTACCACTACGAGTACGACGACTTCGGCAACATCACGCACAAATCGGACGTGGGCAGCTACGAGTACGACGGCGATCGACCCCACGCCGTGCGGCGCGCGAACGGCAAGTCGTACGCGTACGACGAGAACGGCAACCAGATCGTCCGCCCGCTCGACGTGCGCGGCGCGAGCAACGCGTCGGCGACGATCACGTACACGCCGTTCGACAAGCCGCGCCGGATCGAGGCGGAGCACGGGGTGACGACGTACGAGTACGACGGCGACCGGCAGCGCGCGCGCAAGGTGTCGCCGGCGCAGATCACGACGTACGTGGGCGGGCTGTACGAGCGGCACGAGCACACGGCGGGGGGCGTGACGCACAAGATGCACGTGATGGGGCCGGAGGGCGTGATCGCGGTGAAGACGATCGCGATCGACGCGGCGGGCGAGGAGGAGCGCGCCGTACATTACCTGCATCCAGGGCACGACGGGTCGGCGGGCGTGATCACGAACGAGCTGGGGACGGTGGTCGAGCGGCGCAGCTACGACCCGTTCGGGCAGCGCCGGAATCCCGATTGGGCGACGGGTGGACCGGCCGCGGCGCCCCCGAGCGAGACGATCGGGTTCACCGGGCATGAGGACGAGGATGAGCTGTCGCTCATCAACATGCGAGGGCGGATCTACGATCCGGCGCTGGGGAGGTTCTTGTCGGCGGATCCGTTCGTGCAGGCGCCGTTCTTCTCGCAGAGCTTGAACCGCTACAGCTACGCGTTCAACAATCCGCTGAGCTTCGTGGATCCCACCGGGTACCAGGCGACAGACGAGTACGAGTACCATCATCCCGGGCTGACGTACGACGGCTGTGTTCCCGGCGCGGGATGTGTTGGGATCCAGGTAGGGCAGGTCGACTTGCCAGGCATCTACAACGATCTGGCGTCGGGTGAGCCGTTCGGCCATCGCGAGCCTGGTCCTCCAGGATTGGGATTGGATTTCAGCCTCGATGTGTCCGATCTGCGGCCAGGCGATGCGCTCGGGTCGCGATGGAACCCGCACAGTCCGCTGGGGCAGGCTGGGCGCGATGTGTTCGGGGAGGAGATGCCTATCGCTACGTGGTCGCTGTCGCCGGAGATGACGCGCGCGGTGATGGGCTTGATCCCCGTCCCTGGCATGAGCAGCCTGCTGGTGTTCACCGATCCGCATGCCACGCCCACGGACAAGGCGATCGCGGTCGCCCTCGACGCGCTGAGCGTGGTCGGCGTGGGCGCCGTCATCAAGCTCGCCGGCAAGGCCGGCAAGGCAGGGAGCGCGGCGCGCGCCGGCGTCGAGGCGCTGGGGGAGTCGGTCGGGGCTGCAAGGGGAATTGCGGCTGGGGCAAGAGTCAACATGCCCGCTTGGCGGAAGATCGCGATCGACATGGATGAGGTGGCGTCCGGCCATATGGTTGGCGGCCGTAGACTAGCGCCGGGGAATAAGAAGGACGTCTTTCCCGTGGGCATGACAGAAACGCAAGTGGAGAGAGCTATTCGTCACGCATACAGGCATGGCGAGGTTCTGCACTCCCAGGGTGCAGACCGCGTCTTCGTGAGGGGGCCGTTTGGTGAAGGTTTGATCGAGATGTGGGTGAACAAGTCGACCAAACAAATCGAAACTGCATGGCCAAAGTTTTAGGAGCATGGCATGAGAATCGCCTTTGAGCCAAGCACACTTCATAAGAGCAAGATGGGCGCTGTGACCGGCGTCGTGTACTTCGACTTCGGTCCCGAACAGCGATTTCCTGTCGCCGGATGGAATGACTTCGTGGTGGTCGTGGCGGGCTGGTGGCTAGCTGCGCTGAGCCAGATCACCCGGACGGGTGGGGAGAACGTGCTCCGCTTTATGGATGGCCCCTATTGGATCACCGTGATACCTCAGGAATGCTCGAAGCTGTTACTTCGGTGCACGGAGGACCGACGAGGTGCGGGAGTCGTTCAGTCGACGACAGTCGACCTGGATGAGTTTGAGCGCGAAATAAATGGATTTGCGAGGGCTGTGTCACTTGCCTGCGCAGCGGCTGGTGTTGAATCGGCTGACTTGGAAAACCTCAGGAGTCTCCTGCCGAACTAACGCTTCAACGGGGCACCTAATGCATTGATGATTGTGATCTTCAAGATGCTATATGCCGCTCGACGAACGGAAGGACGCTGCCGAGGCTCTCCGGGGTTTTGCGCAGGCCATCGAGAAGCTCGAGACCTTCATGCACGCCACCGTCTTGGCGGGCGGAGATGATCTGATCGGTCTGGGGCCGCTTCCAATGTCGATGTTCGTAGAGGCCCCCAAGTATCGCCCCGACTCGCCTGCGCGATTCGGCTGCATCGAAGACGCGCGTGCCTGTTGCGCTGGCCTCATTACCTCGTATATATATATACCTATGAACGTGTCGACCTCGCGACAACGATTCACTTCGACCTCCTGGCGCGAGAAGGAGCCTGCGTGGACTTGGCCCGTCGGGGTGCCGTCGGCGTTTGCTTGGTGGACGCCCGAGGCGGAGAAGCGCGGCGTACATTCCCTGCATCCAGGGCACGACGGGTCCGCGGGCGTGATCACGAACGAGCTGGGGGCGGTGGTCGAGCGGCGCAGCTACGACCCGTTCGGGCAGCGCCGGAACGCCGATTGGGCGACGGGTGGACCGGCCGCGGCGCCCCCGAGCGAGACGATCGGGTTCACCGGGCATGAGGACGAGGATGAGCTGTCGCTCATCAACATGCGAGGGCGGATCTACGATCCGGCGCTGGGGAGGTTCTTGTCGGCGGATCCGTTCGTGCAGGCGCCGTTCTTCTCGCAGAGCTTGAACCGCTACAGCTACGCGTTCAACAATCCGCTGAGCTTCGTGGATCCCACCGGGTACCAGGCGACAGACGAGTACGAGTACCATCATCCCGGGCTGACGTACGACGGCTGTGTTCCCGGCGCGGGATGTGTTGGGATCCAGGTAGGGCAGGTCGACTTGCCAGGCATCTACAACGATCTGGCGTCGGGTGAGCCGTTCGGCCATCGCGAGCCTGGTCCTCCAGGATTGGGATTGGATTTCAGCCTCGATGTGTCCGATCTGCGGCCAGGCGATGCGCTCGGGTCGCGATGGAACCCGCACAGTCCGCTGGGGCAGGCTGGGCGCGATGTGTTCGGGGAGGAGATGCCTATCGCTACGTGGTCGCTGTCGCCGGAGATGACGCGCGCGGTGATGGGCTTGATCCCCGTCCCTGGCATGAGCAGCCTGCTGGTGTTCACCGATCCGCATGCCACGCCCACGGACAAGGCGATCGCGGTCGCCCTCGACGCGCTGAGCGTGGTCGGCGTGGGCGTCGTCATCAAGCTCGCCGGCAAGGCCGGCATGGCAGGGAGCGCGGCGCGCGCGGGCGTGGAGGCGTGGGGGAGTCGGTCGGGGCTGCAGGGGGTGGAGGGCGTGCTGCCACCGCCGCAGAGCAGGCTGCCGCACGGTCGGTGGCTGAGCAGATCGCAGGCGGGCACGCATTCGAGAAACACGTTCTTCGGCGAGGTGAGTTCCCACTGGTCTCAACACCCAGCAGGTTCGAAGAAGGCATCGAACGAGTGATCACCTCCAACGAGACCGTCGTGCGTGACCTCGCGCGGGGCAGGACCGGATTCTTCCACAAGCCGTCGGGTACGGCGGTGATCACGAAACCTGGCTTTGAGGGGTCGGCGTTTCGCCCCGAAGGAGGGCTAGAATGGTTCCTGGAGGTGCTCGAATGACTCGGAAGGTAAAGATCGTCGGAGGCTCCGAACGGAAAATCGTGCTAGAGCTGAGCCTGACGGACTTGTTTGCCATTCAGGCCGCTCTTCGTGAGGTTCAGCAGGAACTTCAAGACTGGGAGTTCGAGGTGAGGATGGGGGTAAGCCGTAACGAGGTTCAGGAGCTTCTTGAATTTCTGACACCAGAGCTTCGAGCCGCCATCGCAGCACTCGGGGAACCCTAATGCATGCGCGGGCAGTAAGTCATTCATTGCGGTAGGCAAGGAAGCGAACGCGGCTGATGGGGCAGGTGAGCGAGACACGCCGGCGCTATTGGGGATTTAGCGTACATTTCGCGCCTACGGGGCGCGAGTGGGCCGAGGGCAATGCGCGAGCGGTGTTCGGTTGAAGAAATGCGGCATCGATTACAATCAGGCGCGTCCAGAGCGTCAGGAAGACACACGTCCCCCTTACCCCCACGATGATTTTCGGCTGGTTCCGGGCTCAATTCAGCCAGCGGGCGAGCTGCGAGCGCTCCGGCACGTGCAGCTTCGTGCCCCGAGCCGAGCGGGCCAACCGTCCCGGCACGAGGATCAGCGCGCGGCGCAGCCACGGCGTTCGCCAGCTCGCCAGGTGCGGAACATGGTCCAGCACATACCGGCGCATCAGGTTGGCGGTCAGCAGCTTCAGCAGCAGCGCGGCATGATTGGCGTTGAAGCTGTGGCTCGGCACGCGACCGCATCCCCACCCGTGCTTGAGATCGCCGATGAGCGGCTCGATGCCCGCGCGCAGGTCATACCGCGCCGCGACGTCTTCGCTTCGACCGGCTCGTTGGTCAAGAAGACCTGCACCGTGTAGTCGAGGCCCTCCCAGAGGTAGATCTGCTTGCCGTTCTCCCGGTCGCGTGTGCGTACGGCAATCACGCGGACCCCATCCGGCCAATCGCTGCGCCGGAACGGGACCTCGGCCACCTGCCGCCGGGGACGACCGTCGGCATCCCAGTCGATGGTACGCCATCCGGTAGCGTGTGCGACCATGCCCACCAGATCGGGGCTCATCCGCGCCTTGGTCAGGAAAAAGCATCCCTTCATGGCAACGGCGTGCATCAAGGCGCTGCAATCCCCCGCGCCATCGATCCGCACGTAGATGACCGCGCTCGGCGCTGCGGCGCGCGCCCGGTCGATGCACTCCTCGACGAAAGGCACATCGGCTTCGCCAAAGCTCGTGTCGCCAGGTCGCAGCTTGGCTCCGACGATCGCGTCGACCTCGGCGACCCGCGCCAGGATCGGATGATAGCTCGGCCGGCCGTGATAGCGCGGGTTCGGGCCCGGCAGCGCCCCCTCCTGCATCCCGAAGAGCGGCTCCACGGTCGTGTCGACGTCGATGTGTACGAACCGGTGCTTTCGGCGCGCAACGAGGGCGAGCCCATGGTCGACGACCATGCTGTGCAGCGCTTCGAGCGCTTCCTCGTCGAAGCGGCACAGATCCCGGTAGACGGTATCGATGCTGGGGACGACCCCGCCCGCGAGGCGTACGAAGAGCGGATCGACGGCGAGCGCCTCGATGCCGAAGACGCGCTCCTCGCCGGCGAGCGCGCTGTCCATCAGCAGGCGCATCTGCGCGGCCATGCGGCCATGGGGTAGATCACCGAGCGGCCCGTCTTCAGCCGGGAAAAGCTGCGGCTCAGGGCCGCGTCGACGCCGAGCTCGCGGATGAAGGCGCCGAACGGGGCAAGCCCTGCGACCCCCGTCAGGTTCGTCTCCGTGGGTTTGACGTGGAGTGTGGAAGGGTCTGGCCGCCGGATGCGCTTCTGGTGCCGCCCGTCGCCTTTCCTCTTGAACCCAAGCTGGCGCCGGCGCACCTTGGAGGTGCTCGGCGTGCGTCTTCGTTTCGTCATAGCAACCGGGACCGGTCGCCACGCCGAGCCTTTCTTTCAAGGCGTTCCGTTTACGCCGCCAGCTTTCTCACCCCTCGGAGCGGCTTCGTAGGCGCGAAATCCACGTTTAGGGGCGCTCGTGCCGAGTCGTTGCCGTACTTGGCCGGCGAATCGCCTGCGGGGTGGACCGAGCATGGCTACGATCGCCGCCGCCGGCCCGCCTCGGTGGTCGAGCCGGGGGGCGTGACGATCTCGATGACGTACGCCGAGACGAGGACGACGACGCTGCGACCATTGGTCATCTCGCACGCCTCGACGGAAAGTACTTCTTCGCGCAGTTTTACGCGGGAGGGCCTCGCGCGGGTGAACTGGCAATGGCTTTCATTCCCAACCAGGGTCAGCTTGGTGCAATTCTGTCAGCTATGAAATGAGGCATCGATGGATGCTCCGTTTTTAGAACTGTCATTTTTACGTCGGAGCTGCAGGCGTGAAACCTGCGCTTGATGTGCTGATCGCCAACCTGCCACCCGGGAGTCTACCCAGGAAGCTACGTCTACCGAATATGGTTGGGTTAATCGAGGAAGCAGAGGAGATCGAGGTGCATGGTGGTATTGTGGTCTTGCGTACCGAAGGTGAAGCGTTCTGCGGTGCGGCTCGAAAAAAAAGGCCGGACGACTGAAAAAGCTTGGACGTCGGGTGTATGAACGGTTCATAGAGGTTGCGGATATGATCCCCTGCTTCTATGGATCTATCTTGTTATAATATTCCCTAGAGGAGCCTGGGGTGCTTCGACAAGATCCAAGGAGTCTTGCCTTTCGCAACTTCTTCCTGAGCGAGGATTCGCTCGGACCCGTAGCAGTTCAGCAGGCTGTAGCGTTCGCAGGTAACGATGTGTTCGTCGAGGAACGCAAGCGTGGGATATATGTATCAATGTCTACTGAGTTCAACCCGAAAGGTTGGCATATCGATCCGCTAGAAGCCCAGGAGCGATCCACGAAGATCGCCGCTGTTGTTGGCCGGGCGGCAAAGTGATCCATGACGTGCCGCGGGCGACCGAAAAAGCTGAATCGAGCATAGCTGTACTGCCACGGTGAGGTGGGCCGGCCGACGGTGCATCAGGACGTGGACGGACTGACGCAATGGACGTACGATGAAGGGCCGCACGCGGTCGGCAAGCTGGTGAGGATGTCGAGTCCGGATGGCGTCATCGTGCACGTCGACTACGACGAGGCCGGCCGGCCTTGGCGGGAGACGACCGAGCTGCCCGGCCCGCCAGGGGGGAGCGAGTCGTTCGCGATCCGGCGGGCGTACAACGCGCGGGGCGAGCTCCGCCGGGTGGCGTATCCCGCCACGGACGACGACGCGCCGTTCGGCGTGGACTACCGGTATGACGATTATGGCCACCTGACGGCCGTGGAGGAACCTGCGACCAGCCGTGAGCTGTGGAGGTGGGAGGAGGCAGATGCGGCGAATCGGATCACCCGGGAGCGCTTCGCCAACCGGGTGACGACGTCGCGAAAGTACGTGCCGGCCACCGGGCTCTTGGACGAGAGCACGACGACATGGAGGACATCGTCATTGCCGAAGTCGCTTTTCATCACCCGGCAGCGGCTGTCGTACAGGTATGACGAGAACCGGAACGTCGAGCGCCGGACAGACCATCTGCAAGGGCTGACCGAGACGTTCCATTACGACGAGCTGGACCGGCTGGAGAACGTCTACCTCGGAGAGGGAGGGACGCCGCTCTACCACTACGAGTACGACGACTTCGGCAACATCACGCACAAATCGGACGTGGGCAGCTACGAGTACGACGGCGATCGACCCCACGCCGTGCGGCGCGCGAACGGCAAGTCGTACGCGTACGACGAGAACGGCAACCAGATCGTCCGCCCGCTCGACGTGCGCGGCGCGAGCAACGCGTCGGCGACGATCACGTACACGCCGTTCGACAAGCCGCGCCGGATCGAGGCGGAGCACGGGGTGACGACGTACGAGTACGACGGCGACCGGCAGCGCGCGCGCAGGGCGACTGAAAAAGCTTGAACGCCAGATCGCGCGCCGTATCCCCGCGGTCGCCGAGCATCACCCCGACAAGCCTCTCCGACGCAAGTCGCTCCTCGACCTCGTGTCCAGTCGACCTCCCGAGGCGGCGGCCGCCCACCTCCCGAGGCGGCGGCCGCCCCACGAACGGCGCCGCGCCGATCGCGCATACGGCCCCGGCGACCCGAAGCGGCGACCCGCGCCCACGCCGCTCGGGCCGCGGCCGCCCGGGCCCTTCGCGCTATACTCCCGCCGTGACGCACGACGCCTCCCTCGATCGGGCGCCGGCCGGCGGGATCGTCCTCCGGTGGCTCGTCGGCCTGCGCTGGGCCGTGTTCGCGCTGCTCGCGGCGACCCTGATCGCCGACGAGGCGCTCTTCGGCTACCACGTCCGCTACGGCATCGCCGTGCCCATCCTCGCGCTGGCCGGCGGGCTCAACCTCGCCCTCGCCCGGCGGGTGCGGTCGCAGCAGGGCGCGCAGAGCGCCCTCGTCGCCGGCGTCGTCGCGCTCGACCTCGTCGCCATCGCCGGGGTCCTCGCCGCGTCGGGCGGCGCGGGCAACCCGTTCAGCGCCCTCTTCTTCGTGCACGTCGCGCTCGCCGCCGCGCTCCTGCCGGCGCGGACGACCTTCGCGCTCGCGGCGCTCGCGGCGTGCTTGTTCGCGGCGCTCTTCGCCCTCCCCGCCGGCGCGTGCTGCCCGAGCCACCCGGAGCACGGCGCCTTCTCGACCCACCTCTACGGGATGCTCCTCGCCTTCGTGCTGAGCTCGTCGCTCGTCGCCCACGTGCTCCTGAAGGTCCGCCGCGCGCTCGACGAGAGCGCGGCCGAGAACGCGGCGCTCCGCCGGCGCGCCGAGGAGGCCTCGCGCTTCCAGGCCCTCGGCGCGCTCGCCGCCGGCACCGCGCACGAGCTCGGCACCCCGCTCGGGACGATCGCGGTGCTCGCCGGCGAGGGCCAGAGCGACCCCGAGGCGAGCGACGCCGCGCGGCGCCGCGCCCGGACGATCGCGGAGCAGGTCGAGCGCTGCCGCGTCGTCATCGCGCGCATGCGGGCGGACGTCCGCGCGGACGAGCTGCGCGCCGGGGTCGAGGTCGGCGAGGCGGCGGTGCGCGGCGTGGCGGCGTGGCAGGCGGCGCACCCCGGCGTCGCCGTCGAGGTGCGCGGCGACCTCGCGCCGCGGCGCACGGTGCCGCTCGACGCGGCCGACATCGAGGCGGCGCTGTTCGCGCTGCTCGACAACGCGCTCGCGGCGCTCGGGCCGAGCCCCGCCGCCGCGGGCCCGATCGTGGTCACCGTCGGGGACGAGGGCGGCGCGCCGGTGATCAGCGTGGAGGACGGCGGGGCGGGCGTCCCGGCGGGCCTCACGGGGCGGCTCGGGGAGCCGTTCGTGACGACCAAGGCGCCCGGCGAGGGGATGGGCCTCGGGCTCTACCTCGTGCGGACGCTCATCGAGCAGGTCGGGGGCCGGCTCACGGTGTCGGCGAGGCAGCCGGCCGGCACGCGCGTCGCCCTGCGCCTCGCGCCGGTGGACCCGTGAGCGCGGAGCCCACCGGCGAGCCGACGCTGCTCATCGTCGACGACGACGCGACGTTCCGGTCGGCGCTCGGGCAGGCGCTCGGCCAGCGCGGCTTCGCGGTGTTCCTCGCCGCCAGCGCGGAGGAGGCCGCGGCGATGGCGCGCGAGCACGTGTTCGAGTACGCGCTCGTCGACGTGCGGATGCCCGGGCAGAGCGGGATCGAGCTCGTCGGGGCGCTGCGGGGCATGGACGACGGCATCCGCATCGTGGTGTTCACGGGGTACGGCACGATCGCGAACGCGGTGGCGGCGATCCGGGCCGGGGCCGTCGACTACCTGACCAAGCCGGTGGACGCGGCCCAATGCGCGCGGTCGCTGCTCGGCTTCGCCCCGGCCGCGAGCGGCGACGAGGACCTGCCGTCGCTCGAGCGCGTGGAGTGGGAGTACCTCCAGCGCGTGCTCGCGGACTGCGATGGGAACATCTCCGAGGCCGCGCGCAAGCTCCGGATGCACCGGCGCTCGCTCCAGCGGAAGCTCTCGCGGCTGCCGCCGAGGTCGTGAGGGCAGGCGCCGGGAAAGATCGGCGGGGGGAGGTACCTCTCGGCCGGGCGGGCGCTATGAAGAGGTGATGCCCTACAAGCCCATCGAGTCCTACGGTGTCATCGGCGACATGCACTCCGTGGCGCTGGTCGGGATGGATGGATCCATCGACTGGTGCTGCCTGCCCCATTTCGACTCGCCGAGCGTGTTCGCGGCGATCCTGGACGACAAGAAGGGCGGCAGCTTCGCGCTCGCGGCGGCGCACGCCGCGTCGCGGAAGCAGATGTACATGCCCGACACCAACGTGCTCCTCACGCGCTTCCTCCACGCGGACGGGGTCGGCGAGGTCTGCGATTTCATGCCGATCCACCGGGACCCGTACGGCTCCTACCGCCGCGGGATGCACCAGATCGTCCGCGTCGCGCGGGCCGTCCGCGGCGCGGTGCGCTTCCAGCTCGCCTGCCGCCCCGCGATCGACTTCGCCCGCCGCCCCCACCGCCTCATCCTCGACGACCCGCGCGGCGCCGTCTTCGACTCGGATGGCCTCGACCTCGCGCTGCTCAGCCCGGTCCCCCTGTCGAGCGACGGCGCCGGCGGGGTGACCGCCGACTTCGTGCTGCAGCCCGGCGAGTCGGCCACGTTCGCGCTGCGCCAAGTCGAGGACTGGACCGCGGGCGACGGCCTGCTCTCCACGCCGATCAACGGCGAGGACGCCCTGCGGCGCACGGTCGAGTTCTGGCGGAGGTGGCTCGGCAAGTCGCGCTACAAGGGCCGCTGGCGCGAGATGGTCGACCGGTCGGCCCTCGTCCTCAAGCTGCTCACGTTCGAGCCGACCGGCGCGATCGTCGCCGCGGCGACCACCAGCCTGCCCGAGGAGATCGGCGGGGTCCGCAACTGGGACTACCGCTACGTCTGGGTGCGCGACGCCGCGTTCACCCTCTACGCCTTCCTCCGGCTCGGCTACACCGAGGAGGCCGCGCGCTTCATGGAATGGCTGAGCGCCCGCGTCTCCGAGGAGGACGGCCCCACCGGGCCGCTCCAGCTCATGTACGGCATCGAGGGCCGCCACGAGCTGCCCGAGGTCGCGCTGACCCACCTCGACGGCTACCGCGGGTCGCGGCCGGTCCGGGTCGGCAACGGGGCGACGGCGCAGCTCCAGCTCGACATCTACGGCGAGCTCATCGACTCGGTGTACCTGTTCGACAAGTACGGATCTCCCATCCATTACGACTTCTGGCGCGAGCTCCGGCGCATGGCCTATTGGGTGTGCCAGTGCTGGGAGCAGCCGGACGAGAGCATCTGGGAGGTGCGCGGCGGCAAGCGGCAGTTCGTCTACTCGAAGCTCCAGTGCTGGGTCGCCCTCGACCGGACGCTGCGGCTCGCCGACAAGCGCTCGCTGCCGCTCGATCGCCCGCGCGTCGCGCGCGCGCGCGACGACATCTACGAGGCGATCATGACGCACGGCTGGGACGCGGAGCGGAGGACGTTCGTGCAGTCCTTCGGCTCGTCGGCGCTCGACGCGAGCAACCTGCTCATGTCGCTCATGCGCTTCATCTCCCCCACCGACCCTCGGATCGTCGGCACGATCGACCGCACGCTCGCGGAGCTCGCCAGCGACACGCTCGTCCACCGCTACGAGCTCGGCAAGGGCGCCGGCGACGGCCTGACCGGCAAGGAGGGCACCTTCAGCATCTGCACCTTCTGGCTCGTCGAGGCGCTGGCGCGCGCCGGCCGCCTCGAGGACGCGCGCTTCATCTTCGAGAAGATGCTCACCTATGCGAACCACCTCGGGCTGTACTCCGAGCAGATCGGGGCGAGCGGCGAGCTGCTCGGCAACTTCCCCCAGGCCTTCACGCACCTCGGGCTGGTCAGCGCGGCGTTCTACCTGGATCGCGCCCTCGGTCAGGGCGGCTGAGGGGATCGGGGGCTCGCGCTCCCCACCGGCGAGCGGTGGGGTGGGGCTCCTGCGCGAGCGGTGGAGGGAAGAGAGGAGCTACCGGCGGCCTGGGATGTCCAACCCCAGGCCGCCGGCGCTCGAGAGCCCCAGCGATTGAGGAGGGCCGGCGCGGCGCCGCGGGATCCGGAGAGGCGGAGCCTCGGGCGCACGCCGGCGAGGCGCGATCAGCTCGAGATCACCAGCCGAAGCCGCCGAAACCGCCGCCGAAGCCGCCGAAGCCGCACGGGCTGAAGCACGGGTTGATGAAGTTCGGGACGAAGCTGGTGACCGACGTCGTGATCGCCGTCAGACCGCAGCCGAAGCCGCCGAAGCCGCCGAAGCCGCCGAAGCCGCCGAAGCCGCCGAAGCCGCCGCCGAAGCAGCGCTCGCCGTCACGTTGCCCGGTCTCCTGCCCCACCAGGGCGCCCGTCTGCCCGACGCCCACCTGGCCGATCTGCGCCGGCGCGCCGACCTGCGCCTGGCCGATCTGCGCCGGCGCGCCGAGCTGCGCCTGGCCGATCTGCGACGGCGCGCCGAGCTGCGCCTCTTGCCCGACCTGGCCGAGCTGCGCCGGGCCCTGCCCCGTGTACCCGCCCTTGGTCGGGTAGCCCTTGCTCGGGAGGCTGCCCTTGGTCGGGAACTCGCCCTTGCTGGGCAGCATGCCCTTGCTGGGCAGGAGCTCGCCCTTTCCGGGCATGACGCCCTTCGAGGGCAGACCCTTGCTCGGGGGCAGACCCTTGCTCGGGGGCAGACCGAGCTTGCTGGGCCCCATCTGGCCGATCTGAGCCTGGGACTGGGCCGCGTACCCGCCGCGCTCCGCCTCTTCCAGCGCCTCGGTCGTCGAGTCGACGCTCTCGTCATCGAGGTCGAACTCCTCATCCGAGCCGACCGCGCACCCGGCCCCGAGCGCCAGCACCATCGCGAGACCCATCATCTTGCCGTGAATCGAGATCATTGGTCCTCCCCGGTGTCCCTGATAGGCCTTGCGGCCCCCGAACACCTTGGCTCACCCAAGAGCAGGCTGTGTGCCTCGGGCTCCTGTGCAGAGGCTGCCGCTTCGAGACCTCGTAAATTCGCGGAGTGCGTCCGCGAATTAGGCGCTCCTCGGATCTGCGCTCCCTTGGTATTTCTCCGCGATTCAATCGCGGTGGATCCGGGCGAGGTGCGGCGCGCGGCGCCGCAGCGCCGTTTTCGCGCTGGCGGCGGCGAACTCTGCCGCTCGTCGGGCGCTTTTGCGCGGCGAGAGCGCCGCGCCGAGGACTCTCGCGCCGCGCACCGCGCAGGACGCGCCGTGCCGCGGTCGCTCGCCACGGCCGCGGCGAGCAGCGGTGTTCTCACAATAGGTGGAACCTCCCTCCCGCCCAGAGAAAATGCGGCCTCCGCGCAGCGCCGACGCAATCGCTCGCGCCGTCCGAGGGAGACGCGCGCGCTGCGCCCTGCCTGCTCAGCGCAGAGCGCTCCGATACGTTTGTGCATTCGCGCGCCCGCGAGAGCATAAATCTCGACTCGGGCCGGAACCGTCCGCCGCCGTCATCCTCGTTCCCTCCACGACATGATCGCTCCGGCGCTGCGTCGCGCTCGGTTCGCCTCGTGCCGTGAGCGGCGCACGCGAGTTCCTCACAACCCTGCAGATATCTAATGACGCAATGCGTCGTAGGCGCGCCGCCCGCGACGCCGCTCCATCCATGGCGCCGCTCCCCCTCGGCGAGGACGGGGCCGAAGCGGCCGTCATTCCCACTTGCGCAGGACGTTCTGTAAATGGTCCAGTGCTGGATGTCGGAGACGGGGAGGGAGCATCCGAACTTGTAGTCTGCCGCACGGCCCCTTTCGTTTCGACGTTGGGTTGTCTCATGTCGTCCGGGACGCTGGCTTGCCGCCGCGCTCGGCGCTGGCCGATCGGCGGGGGCGGAGCGTCGGATCGAGCTGTCTTGACCCAGGTTTGCAGGATCGGCGGCCGCCGGCTGCGGGCGCTGAACAGAGCGGAAACATGCCAGAGTGTCGCATCACGGCCGTCGCGACCTATCTTCCGGAGCGCATCGTCACGAACCAGGAGCTCATCGCGAGCTATGGCCTCCCGTACTCCGCAGAGTGGTTGCAGCGGAGCACGGGCGTCGTCGAGCGGCGCTTTGCCGGCGCGGCGGAGACCACGCTGTCCATGGCCGCGGCGGTGCTGCGGCAGCTCATCGAGGCGGGGCGGCTCCGCGATCCGTTCGTCGATGTCCTCATCATGACGAGCGACGACCGCGGGCGAGGCGACGCCGGCGGCGCGGCGTTCGCCGCGTGCATGGCCGGCCTCTCCCCCGCGCTGGCGCTCGATCTCTGGTCGGCTCAGGGCGGCTTCTCTGCCGCCCTCGACGTGGCGACTCGGCACCTCTACCGCGGCGCTCGGCGCGTGCTCCTCGTGGCGAGCGAGGTGCGGTCGTGGCGCCTGCGCGCGGGGCAGCCGTGGGTCGACGACCACATCACCGCGATCCTCGGCGACGGCGCCGCGGGCGTGCTGCTCGAGCGGGGCGACGGCCTCGGGGCCGAGGCCCCCGCGCGCGGCGCCGAGCCGTCCCTGCCGCGCGCCGCGGCCGCCTGCCTGTAGGCGGCTCAGACGAACCGCGGATAGACCGCCTCCTCGAACAGCGCCTTCACCTGGTCGACGGGGGCGTCGGCCACGAAATCCTCGTAGTCCTCGCGCGCCGGGACCTTGTATCCGCCTCTCCACGGCGACGCGGCGTTGAGCCACGCCGTGTGGAGGGTGAGCCCCGGCCGGAAGGCCGGGTGCCCCAGCTTGCAGAGCGGCCCTCGGGCGAGGTTCGTCGCGTCGAAGATCCAGACCTCCGCGCGGTGGGCGGTGGTGACGAGCGCGACCACGTACCCGTCGGTGTCCGCCCCGCTGCCGCCGCGGCGGGGCACGAACTGCAGCGAGCTGAGCCAACACCCCACGGCGCGCTGCGGGAACTCGTAGCGATCCTCGATCCGCATGGCGCGGTGGTTGAACCGGAACAGGCTGTCGGGGTGCCCGCCTTCCGCGCGCATCCGCCGGAGCGCCGAGAGGGGCAGCGAGCGATGCGGGTGCGCCGCGTAGAGCCGATCGATGAACTCGGTCGAGAGCTCGTCCCAGATCCCGGCGCCGCGCCAGTAGACGTTCTCGATGCGATCGGGCGGCATCCACGACGGGCCCGCCTCCCGGTGCGCATAGAGGCCGACGCCGAGCGCCCGCGCCGGGTCGGCGAACACCGCCTGATCCACGACGCGCTCGGCCGCCGCGTCGATCGTATACCGGCCGATGCGGTTCACGTCCGCCTGCCCGAGCGGGGATAGCCCGCGGAGCCGGGCCGGCGCCGGCGCCCTGTCGGCCGCGCGCCGGTCGTAGGGGCGGAGCCACTCAGCGTGATCCGTGGCGCAGTTGTGCGCCGCGTGCACGGTGATGCGGTCGCCCGCGTCCTCGTAATCGACGAGGAAATGGAGCGTCTCCAGGGGCACGACGACCTTCTTCACGACGATGGACCCGCCGCCAGGCCGGAGCGCGTCCCGCCGGACCAGGTAAAACGTCGTGCTCGGCTCGTGGGCCATCGTGAGCAGCGATCGGAGGAGGCGCTCGACCCCCGGGCTCTCCCCGGAGCCCCGGCAGGCCACGCTCTCCAGGCCGATCCGGAAGGCCGTGTCCGCGAGCACGACCCAGCGCCGCGTCAGGCCGAGCTGGTGCACGCTCTGCTCGATGCGCACCGGCGCGCCGCTCGGCAGGAGGAGCGCGTGCCGCTCCGGCTCGTTGTGGCCGTCCCACCGCAAGAGGTGCACGAAGTCGCCCGCCGCCTCGTCGAGCGGGACGCCGCCGAAGCGCGCCGCCTGCCGCGCGAGCAGGTCGCCCGGCCCGGGCGGCGCGCTCGGGCGGAAGCGCGCGGGCAGGCGCTCGAGCGCGCGCTTCGCGAGGAGCTCGAGCCGATCGGCGCTCGGCCGGAGCAGCTGCTGCTCGATCATCGACGCGGCCGCCGAAGCGAGCCGGTCCCAGGAGCGCGGGAGGGCGGCGATCTCGTCGAGCCGCGGCAGCGACGCGGCGAACAGGTGGAGGAGCGAGCGGCCGTAGTTCACCGTGAGCAGCTCGCCCCGCTCCGCGTCGAAGCACGGGTGCGCCGTCGCCAGCGTCAGGGGAAAAGGGTGGTCGACGGGCGCCGCCGGGTACCATGTGCTGTTGCGCCCGACCGGCGTGACGAGCTGGAGCGTCGCCGGGTCGATCTCGTAGGGCCTCCCCGTGTCGCCCGTGACGAGGAGCCGCGCGGGCGCGCGCGGCGCGTGCATCGGCACGAACGCGTGATTGAGGTGGTCCCGCAGGCCGAGGTGGGGCGAGAAGCGGAGGAGCCCGGCGTCGCGGAAGCCGAGCGCCTCGAAGCGCGTGCCGGGGCGCGAGGCGGCGTCCGCGTGATAGCAGGGCGTGCGCGCGATCCTCGAGGTCAGACGGACCGCGCCGCCGCCGCCGAAATCGAGCCGATAGATCATTCCATTGCCATTGAGGATCGGCGCGCCGTCCGCCCTGGGCAGCCCGCCGTCCACCGAGCCGACCGGGCCGATCGCGAACACATGGCCCGTGAGGTCCTTGGGCACGCCGCCGGAGAGCGAGGATTCAAGGACGGTGAGCTCGACCTTCGTGAGCTCTTCCGTGCTCGCTGCCATCAATGCATCGGGGACGCGCTGGCGCATGACGACCTCGGTCACACCAAGCTACGCCAATCTGTGGCCGGCGGGGGCGCCGCGCTGCGCTGCGCGTCTTCGGGACGAGCGCGCTCGCGCCGATTCCCGCCTAGGACGGACGCGCGCGCTGGGCGCGGGGCTGCGGGCGCCTCCTGCATTGCGCTCGGGATCCGCGCCGCTGCCCTGATTTTCCATGCATTGGCGCCGTCTCGGCCGCTTGCGAAGGTGCTTGTCGGCCCCATCTGTACCCGCGATCAGGAGGCACATGTTCGACCAGGGGCTGACAGTCCTGCGCATCCGAGGAATCCCGATCCGGCTGCACATCACGCTGCTGATTTTCCTGCCGTACCTCGCGTACGTGGCGGCGTCGCAGTTCACGTTCATCGCGGCCTCGCTCGAGATTCCGCGCGAGGCGCTGCGCTTGCCGCCGCTCGTCTGGGGGGCGATCTTGGCGGTCGGGCTGTTCGTCGCCGTGCTGGCGCACGAGCTGGCCCACGCGCTCGTCGCGCTCAAGAACGGGATCCGGGTGCGCGCGATCACGCTGATGATGCTGGGCGGCGTCTCGCAGATAGAGCGCGACGATCCCGAGCACGAGGCGTGGATGGCGTTCGCCGGGCCGCTGATGAGCTTCGGTATCGCGCTCGGCAGCTACGCCGCCTATCGCCTGCTCCCCGCGCCGGCGGAGGTCGGCGTGGCGCTCCTCGCCTTCGCGATCACCAACGCGATCCTCGGCGTGTTCAACCTGCTGCCGGCGTTCCCGATGGATGGCGGCCGGGTGCTCCGGGGGCTGCTCCAGCGCCGCCTCGGGCGGGCGCGCGCGACGCGCGTCGCGACCGCGATCGGCAAGGCGATGGCGGTGGCCTTCGGGCTCTTCGGCCTGCTCTCGTGGAACCTCATCCTGGTGCTGATCGCCGTGTTCGTCCACATGGGCGCCTCGGCCGAGCAGGCGCGCTCGAGCACGCGCGATCTCCTCCGCGGCCTCCCGGTCGCGCGCTTCATGACCGATCGGCTCGGCGATGCGTATGCGGACGAGAGCCCTCGCGCGGTGGCCGAGCGGCTCCTCCGCCACAACCTGGTCGGCGCGCGGGTCATCGACGATCCTCGGGGCGGGGAGGGGCGCCGCGAGATCGGCGTCGTGACGGTCTGGGATCTCGCCCGCCAGCTCGCGCGCGGCGCCGAGGCGGCGACGGTCGGCGCGGTGATGCCGGTGGACGTGCCGAGGGCGCGCGCCGGCGACGACGCGTCCGGCTCGCTCGACGCGCTGGCGAGCGGCGAGGCGAGCGCGGTCGCGGTGCTCGACGAGGGGGAGCACGTGATCGGCCTGGTGACATCGGCGGAGATCCAGCGGGCGCTCGCGCTCGCCGGCGCGCTCGGCGCGGCCGGCGCGGGCCGCTGAGCGCCCGGTCACAGGAGATGTCGAGTCGCGCCGCCCCGCGCTGGCACTAGCGTTGCTGAGCTCCGTTCCGAGGAGCAATGACGTGAAGCAGAGCAACAACGTGACTTCGCGCGAGCGAAGATGGCCCAGGTGTCTCCCGGTGATGCGGTCTGCGCTCGCGGCGGCTGCGCTCGCGGCCGGCGCCTCGCTGCTGGTCGGGTGCCTGGGCACGGTCGGGGCGGAGGGGTATGTCGTGTCCGGCTTCCCGGTGGTGCGCGCCGAGGTCGTCCCGGTGGAGATCGCGGCGTCTCCGCGCGTCTATTTCCGCGGCACCTATGCGTACCTGGTCGACGGCCAGTGGTATTACCCGACGAACCGGGGCTGGGTCATCTTCGAGCAGGAGCCCGCGGAGCTCAGGCGTTACCGGCAGACGTACCGTGCGTCCCCGCGGTACGTGCCGGAGCGCGAGCTGAGCTTTCCCCGCGAGCGGGGGCGCGGTTACTACACGCCGCGTTGACAGTGGTGTGGCTGCGAAAGGACGGGTTCGAGCATGAATCAGGAGAAGGGCGTCATTCCCATCTGCGGCCTCGCTCTATCGAGCTTTCTGGCCCTGGGCTGCTTCTTCGAGGTGAAGGACGGCGATCGGTCTCGGCCGTCGTCGATGGGGAGCCTGGTGATGGAGTGGACAATCGACGACCGGCGCGAGCCGCGGGACTGCCCTCGCTTCAGCGGCGGCAGGGCCGATCTCGAGCTGATCGTCTACCGTGGCAGCGTCGAGGTGGCGAGGGAGTATGCGCGTTGCGAGGACTTCATCCTGACGGTGGATCTTCCGCCCGACGAGTACAGGGCCATTGCGACGCTCGTGGGGCGCGGCGACGACCGACCTGTCACCACGTCGGCGAACCTCGATGGGATCGACATCGTGCGTGGCTTCAACCTCCACCGGGAGGTGGATTTCTCGGCGACATCGTTCCTCTTCTAGACCGCAGATCGCGTTGATCGAGCGACGATTCGACCGCCAAGCCGCCAAGGGCGCCAAGCGGGGACTCTCTTCTTGGCGTTCTTAGCGGCTTGGCGGCTCGAAATTCTGCGCTTTTCACGCGGTTTCAACCCGTCTGTCGCTCGAGACGGGCCCCCGCGCCGCGCTCGGAACAGCGCCGCTCCGGGCCCTGCAGCCCGGAGCTACCCCGCCCTCGGGATCGTGAGCCGCACCCGCGTCTCCCCGCGCGGCCCGTCCTCGATCGCGATCCCGTAGTTCGTGTGCGCCGCGATCGCGTGCGCCGCGATGAGCGGCAGCGCCGGCGGCCTCCCCTGCGCGACCGCCTCGAAATCGCGGCTCAGCACCACGCTCCGCGCCGCCGCCGGCAGCGGCGGCCCCGCGTCGTCGAACGTGATCTCGACCCCGCCCGGCCCCTCGACGAGCGTCACGACCACCTCGCTGCCCGGCGGGGACGCGCTGATCGCATGATCGAGCAGCGCGTGCAGCAGCACCGTGAGCGCGCCCTGCGGCACCACCTCCTGCGCGGCCTCCGGCGCCTCGACCACCACGCGCACGTCGTGCCGCGCCGCGCGCGCGAGGTCGTCCTTCACGACGTCGCGCAGCAGATCGGCCACGTCGCAGTGGCGCGGGAACTCGTGGAGCGGACACGCACCCAGCCTCGCGAGATCGCTCACGATCTCCGACGCCGCCGTCACGTGGCGCCCCACCGAGGCCGCCGTCTCCCCGGCGTCGCCGCCGTGCGACCGGAGCGGCGCGATGTCCCGCCCGATCGCCGACAGGATGCCGCGCAGCTGGGTCCCGAGCACCCGCACCGCCGCCACGAGCACCGCGAGGCTGTCGCCGCTCGGCGGCAGGTGCGACACCGGATCGCTGCCGCTCAGCCGCGACACGATGCCGGCCAGCGACCCGCGCTCGCGCTCGCCCTCGACCCGCGAGAAGACCGCGGCGAGCTCGCGCGCGTAGGCCTCGCCCTGCGCCTGCGCCGCGGCCAGCTCCTTCTTCAGGCTCTCGACCTCGAGGCGCTGGAGATCGACCTCGGCGGGCAAGGTCAGCGTCTGCATCAGCCCGTCGAGCTCCAGCCGGCCGCCGTAGCGCAGCGCCATCCGCGACAGCCACACCCGCTCGGTCTCGAAGTTCACCGGCGTCTCCGGCCCGAGGTTGACGCGCACGCTCACCTCGTCGCCGACGCGGTGGATGCTCACGTCGGGCGCCCCGCCCTGGCTCGTGGGATCGCCGCCCTGGGCGATGAGCACCTGGAGCATCCGCCGGAGCTCGGTCTCGTCGCCGAACACCGTCGTCCCTTCGCCCATCTCGATCTGCACGCGCGCCTCGGGCGCGACCTCCCAGAGCAGCGCCGTCAGGTCGACGCGGCCGCGCCGCCCGCGCGGCATGGGCCGGCCGTGGAGCGAGGCGAGCATGCTCACCGCCTCGTCGAGCCGGTTGAGCGTGCTCTCCACGCCGCCCGAGCCGTCGTCCGGCGACGGCACCGGCGGCGGCGTGGTCTCGGTCGCGATCATCCCCACGCCCTGGCGGAGCTTCTGGGCGGCGCTGCGCGCCTCCTGCGCCAGCAGCCACGTCAGCTCGGGTCGGGTCAATCTGTCGCTGGTCACCCTGTTTTTCCCTCTATCCGCCACGCTCCGCGGAATCGCGCGCCATGATGCCAGACGTGGCGGTGCCCTGCTACGCTCATTGCCGCTCACCTCGTTCGATGCGAACTCGCTCTTCTTCCTCCTTGACGCCTCTCGCTCTCCTCTGTGCCGCAGCCGCGACGGCGGCGCTCGGGGCCGCCGCCTGCGGCTCGAGCGCGCCGAGCCCCTTCCCGTCGGCGGGCGGAGCAGGCGGGGCCGGCGGCGAAGGCGGCGCGGGCGGCGCAGGGGGCGAGCAGGCTCCGGCGGACCCGACGCTCGGCGGTCCGTGCGTCGACGACGATCAATGTGAGGACGGATTTCCCTGCACCTTCGACGCCTGCGACACCAACGCAGGCCGGTGCCGTTTCACGCCGGACGACAGCGCGTGTCAGAACGACGTCTACTGCGACGGGGTCGAGCGGTGCAACCCGCGCCTCGGCTGCGTGCCCGGCGAGCCGATCGCGTGCGGCGACGGGAGCACCTGCACGATCGACGCCTGCGACGAGCCGACCAGGACGTGCTCGAGCGCCCCGCGCGACGCCGACCTCGACGGCGATCCCGACGCGCATTGCGGCGGGGGCGACTGCGACGACGCCGATCCCACGGCGTCGTCGCTGCAGCCCGAGATCTGCGGGAACGACCGGGACGATGACTGCGACGGGCGCACCGATGAGTCCGGCTGCGTCTCGCCGGAGCACGACACGTGCGCCGACGCGCTCGAGATCTCGGCGCCGGGCTCGTACGCGATGAACACCGCGGGCGCGGGCTTCCACTACGCGAGCTCGTGCGGCCTGCCTCGCCCGATGAGCACGCGCGACGTGGTGGCCGCGGTGCTCCTGCCGCCGGGGCCGCCGGTCGACGTGCAGGTGACCGCGCGGACGGAGGGCACCGACGTCGCGGTGACGCTCGCCGGCCAGTGCGGCGACGCCGCGACCGAGCTCGCGTGCGGGCGCCCGCACCCCAGCGCGGACGGCGGCAAGCTCGCGAAGCTCCGGGGCCGCGGCCTCGGCGATCCGGAGCGCGCGACGGCGCTGCCGGTCTACGTGACCACCGCCGAGGGCGCGCCGGTCGTCGTCGACGTCGCGTTCCTGCCGCCGTCGCCGGCGCCCGAGAACGAGACGTGCGGCACCGCGGCGCCCCTCGAGCCGGGCGCGCCGGTCCTGGCGACGATCCTCGACGCCGCGCGGGATCTCGGGACCGCGTGCGAGACCGACCTCGGGGAGCTCGTCTACACGTTCGAGCTCGCCGAGCCCAGCGACGTCGACCTCTACGCGATCTCGATCGACGGCGACGGCGAGCCCTCGCTCTCGCTGCGGTCCGAGGGGTGCGCGCTGCCCGAGGACGAGCTCACCTGCCAGACGGCGGCGGCGCCGCACCTCTTCCGGCGCGCGCTGCCCGCGGGGGTCTACGCCGTCGCCGTCTCTGCGACGGCGCCGACCTCGGTGCTCCTCACGCTGGAGCTCGCGCCGCCGACCGACCCGCCGCCGGACGAGGCCTGCGCCGAGGCGGCGCCGCTCGCGCCGAACCGGACGGTCGCTGTCTCGCTGCTCGGCCACCAGGACGACGTCGACCTCGGCTGCGGCCCGCCTTCGGTCGACGCCGTGTACGCGCTCGATCTGGAGGTCGCGTCCGACGTGCTCCTGGTCGAGCGGCTGTCGGCCGGCGACAGCGGCTCGATCGCCCTGTCCGCGCCGGCGTGCGGCGGCGCCGGCGACCGGCTCGCGTGCGGCGAGGGCGACGTCAGCCCGCTCCGGAGCGCGCGGCGCGGCGTCCCCCCGGGGTCGTACCGCGTGGTGGCCGAGGCGCAGCTCGGCCAGCCCGTGAGCGTGACGGCGTTCGTGCGGCCGGCGGCGCCGCCCACGCTGGTGCCCTTCGCCGACGCGTGCGAGGGCGCGCTGGAGATCCCGGAGACCGGCGGGTTCTTCCAGGGCAACACGACCAACGCCGCCGCGGATTTCGACGCGGGGTGCGATCGCGCCGGCACGCAAGACCGCGGCGCCCGGGACCAGCTCCTGAAGCTCACGCTGACCGCGCGCCGCCGGGTGGTGCTCGACATGGCCGGCTCGGCCTACGAGACGCTGCTCTCGGTCCGCCGCGGCCCGGGCTGCCCCGGCGCCGAAATGCCGCTTTCCTGCACGATCGGTACGGACCCCCAGCGCAGCTTCCTCGATCTCGTGCTCGATCCGGGCGTCTACTACGTCCAGATCGACGGCCACGCGATGGCGCACGGCCTGTGGTTCCTCGACGTGCGGGTCGTCGATGCCGTCGACGAGGTCGAACCCTGACCCGCGGCCCTTTGCAAGCGCCCCCTCTCCCTTGCTAACGTCGCCCCGATGTTCGGCCGCATCTCTGCGATCGCCCTCAACACCTACCGGGAATCGCTTCGGGCGCGCATCCTCATCGGCCTCGCGGGCGTGGCCTTCGCGGTCGCTTTCTACTCGATCATCGTCGGCGCCTACACGCTCCACAACGGGGCGCGCGTGGTCAGCGATCTCGGCGTCGCGTCGATCTCGCTGTTCAGCATCGCGGTCGCGGTCATCATCGGCGCGACGTCGCTGTACCGCGAGCTCGAGCAGAAGACGATCTTCCCGATCCTGGCCCGCCCGGTCCGCCGCGGCGAGTACCTCGTCGGCAAGTACCTCGGCACGCTGCTCACGCTCGCGGTGTTCATCCTGGCCGACACCGGGCTCGTGCTGCTGATCAGCGCCGTCCTGTCCGGCCGCTCGCTCGCGCTCGTCGCGGGCGCCGGCGCCGCCTCGCTCGCGGCGCTCGGCCTCGCCGCGTGGCGCTCTCCGCTGCTGCGCACGTACGGGTTCATCCCGTGGTCGGCGGTCTTCCTCGTCCTCGGCGTCGTCCTCTCGGCCGGCGCCCCCACGGAGCGGCGCGTCGTCCTCGCCGGCAGCGCGCTCGCGTTCCTCGAGGTCGGCATCGTCGCGGCCGTGGCCACGCTGTTCTCCTCGTTCTCGACGCCGTTCCTGTCCGCCTTGCTCACGCTCGGCATCTTCCTCGTCGGGCGCAACGCCGACGCGCTCGCCCAGCTGCCGGTGAAGTACTTCGGCCCCCAGATCAGCGCCGCCGGGCGCGCCCTCTCCCGGGTCGTGCCCAACCTGCAGATCTACGTGCCGCCCCGCCCGCTGCTCGCGGGCGAGGTCGCCGACGCGAACCTCCTGGTCTACCTGGGGTGGGCGTCGATCACGTGCGTCGGCTGGGCGCTCGGGCTCCTTTCGGTGGCGGCGTTCGTCTTCAAGAAGCGCGATTTTCTGTGAAGCTCTCGGTCGTGCTCGGCGTCGTGCGCGGCATCGCGGTCGCCGGCTTTCTCCTTGGCGCGGCGTCGCTGCGCGTGGTGGTCGCCGGCGAGCGGGAGATCGCCGAGAGCACGGCCGCCCTGCTCGCCGGCGATCCGCACGCGGCGGCGCTCCACGCCCGGCGGGCGGCGGCCTGGTACGCTCCCGGCGCCCCGCACGTCCGCGTGGCCTACGAGCGGCTGATCGCGCTCGCGACGGCGGCGGAGGGCTTCGGCCAGGCCGACACGGCGCTCTTCGCCTGGCGCGCGGTGCGCACGGCCGCCCTGGAGACGCGGTGGCTCACGACGCCGCACGCCGAGGATCTGGAGCAGGCCAACGCGGCGATCGCCCGGCTCTCGGCGGCCGCGCCGCGCCCGCCGGGCACCCGGACCGAGCCGGCGGCCGTGGTCGCGCGGGAGCACCTGGCCGCGCTCGCGCGCGACGACGCGCCGCGGGTCGGCTGGGTCGTCGCGCTCGTGGCGGCCTTCGTGGCGTGGGTCGCGGGCGCCATCTGGGTGGTGCGGCGCGCGGTGACGGTGACGGGCCAGTGGGTGTGGCCGCGGGCCGTGCCGGGGCTCGCGGTGTGTGCGGCGGGGATCGCGGTGTGGCTGCTGGCGATCTGGCAGGCCTGACCGCCGCTCCTCGTCTTCCGTCTCCGTCTTAGGAGATCTCGAACGGGGCAAAATGGGCCGACCGCGGCGAAATGGGGCGGCGAAACGGGCCGGCCGGTCATGACGGCCACCTCGGGAATCGACGGGCCGTGACGCCTGCTGATCGGCTGGCACGCGGCATTGCAAAGCCGCGGTGCACGACACATCGATGATGAGGGAGCAGCGTTTGCAGCGCTCCGTTCCGTGGAGGTGACGAGTTTCATGAAGAATCAGATCAAGACGATCCTGTTGCTCGGCGTCATGTCGGCAATCCTGGTGTCCATCGGTGGGGCGCTCGGGCCGGGGTACCTCGTCTTGTTCGGCGTCCTCGCGCTCGCGATGAACCTGGGCGCGTATTTCATGTCCGATCGCATCGTGCTCGCGGTGCACCGGGCCGCCGAGGTCTCGCCCGAGGAGGCGCCCGGCCTGCACCGGATGGTGGAGGAGCTCTCACGGCGGGCGGAGATCCCGAAGCCGCGGGTCTATGTCATCCCGGACGCGCAGCCGAACGCCTTCGCCACCGGGCGCAACCCGGAGCACGGCGTCGTCGCGGTCACCGAAGGGATCATGCAGCTCCTGACCGAGCGCGAGCTGCGCGGCGTGCTGGCGCACGAGATCGCGCACATCAAGAACCGCGACATCCTGGTGTCGACCATCGCGGCGGCGTTCGCCTCGGGCATCACGTGGATCGCGCATGCCGTGAGCTTCGCCGGGCTGTTCGGCGGCTCATCGGACGACGAGGAGGGGGAGAGCCCGCTCGGCGGGCTGGCGCTCGCGATCGTCGCTCCCATCGCGGCCACGCTCGTTCAGCTCGGCATCTCGCGCTCGCGCGAGTACATGGCGGACGAGACCGGGGCGCAGCTGTGCGGCGACCCGGAGGCGCTCGCCAGCGCGCTCTCCAAGCTGGAGCACGGCGTGGCGCTCATCCCCGCCGAGTCCGCCCGTCCGGCCACGGCCAGCCTCTTCATCGTGAGCCCGCTCGCCGGGGCGAGCTCCGTGCTGAAGTGGTTCTCGACGCACCCGACGACCGAGGAGCGCGTCAGCCGGCTGCTGTCGATGGCGGCCAGCGGCGGCCGCGCGGCCTCCCCGAGGAGGGCGAGCGCGCTGGCGTGACGGCGGCGAGGCGCGATGCGTCGGGACGTGCGGCCTCAGCCGTCGCGGAGATGCTCCTGCCGGCATCCCCGTCCGTGCGGCCAGCCTGGCGCTCGGCGCCGAACTGGCGATCTCCGTGAGGCGGGAATAGCGTCGCTCGCTCCACGTCCCACGGGGCGAGCGCGCGGCGCCCTCGGGGCCGCGGCTCGTGACGCGACCTCAGTCTCGCACCGCACGGTGTCATCTCGAGAGGCAGGATGATGAACAAGCTCCTTCGCATCGCATCAACGCTCGCCGCGCTCGCCGCCCTCACGGCGGTCGCGGCCCCGGCCGCCGCCGCTGCCGAGGAGACCACCGCGGCGGCCGCGGAGGCGCCGCGCCAGGGCCTGCGCAAGGGCGCGGCCCCGTTCCCGCAGGACGCCGCCCGCTTCGGCGAGCGGGTCGACGAGAAGATCGCGAAGCAGCGCGCGAAGGTCGAGGCGAAGATGCAGAAGGGCGGCGTCCCGGAGGCGCGCCGCGCCGAGGTCCGGAAGGCGCTCGACGAGGTCCAGGCCAAGGTGCGGGCGGCGGTCGACGCGGCCGCCAGGGACGGCGTGATCACCCAGGCAGAGGCGAAGCGGGTCCGGAAGGTCGCACGCGAGGCGCGCAAGGCGATCGGGAAGCAGCTCGGGCTGGAGCAGAAGCCCGCGAAGAAGCAGAAGCGAGGGAAGGGCGCGAAGCGGATCCTCGTGCCCGAGACCGTGTAGCGCGGCGCAGGGCGGGAGTGCTGGAGCCGCCGGCGGCGTCCGGCCGCCGACCCCGCTCAGACCGCAGCGCGCGGCCGCGCCAGCGCATCCCAGGCGGCCATGGCGCAGTCGACGATCGCCTCCAGCGCCTCGCGCGAGGCGCCGTCGCGCGCCTGGATGGAGAGGCCCTGGAGCACCGTGGTGTAGAAGGCGGCGAGCGCCGTCGTGTCGGTGCCCGCCGGCAGATCGCCCTCGGCGACGCCGCGATCCAGCCGCCGCTGGAGCTCGTCGAGCGCGCCCCGCCGGCACGTGGCGAGGTGGCTGCGCACGCCCTCGCTCTCCGGCGTGCCCAGCGTCGCGGCGAGCACGATCATGCAGCCGCTCGGCTTCCCCGGGCTCGCGTAACCCTCCACGTTGCTGCGCAGCATCGCCTCGACCGCCCTGCGCGCCGTCGGCTCCTCGTGGAGCGCCCGGCCCGCCGCCGCGCCCTCGACCTCGTTGTAGAGCGCCACCGCCTCGCGAAACAGCGCCTCCTTGCAGCCGAACGCGGCATACAGGCTCGGCGAGTTGATGCCCATCGCGGCCGTGAGATCGCTGAGCGACGTGCCCTCGTAGCCCCGCTCCCAGAACACCTCCATCGCCCGCCGCAAGGCAGCGGCCCGGTCGAAGCTGCGCGGACGCCCCCGTCCGGCCATCACGACGACCTTTCTGTGCCGATCGGTAAATAAATCGGTTGACCTCCCGGCATCCAGCGAAGTATACAATTTGTACTAGTCGACACAGAAATGAGGTAGGCATGTCGCAGCTTGTTGGCAAGGTGGCGCTGGTGACCGGAGGCAGCCGCGGGATTGGCGCGGCGATCGTCAAGCGGCTGGCGCGGGACGGGGCGGATGTGGCGCTGACGTACGTGAGCGCTCCGGAGAAGGGGCGCGCGGTGGTCGCCGAGGTCGAGGCGGCGGGTCGGCGGGGGCTGGCGATCGCGTCGGACAGCGCGGATCCGGCGCAGGTCGTCCACGCGGTCGAGCGGACCGTGGCCGAGCTCGGTCGGATCGACATCCTCGTCAACAACGCCGGCATCGCCATCATGGGGCCGCTCGAGGCCCTGACGCTCGAGCAGGTGGACCGGACGCTGGCGATCCACGTGCGGGCCTCGTTCCTCGCCGCCCAGGCCGCGGCGCGGCACATGGGCGCGGGCGGGCGAATCATCAGCATCGGCAGCTGCCTGGCCGACCGGGTGCCGGGGCCGGGCATCACCCTGTATTCGATGAGCAAGGCGGCGCTGGTGGGCCTCACCAAGGGGCTCGCCCGCGACCTCGGGCAGCGCGGCATCACCGCCAACCTCGTTCAGCCGGGCCCGATCGACACCGACATGAACCCGGCCAGCGGCCCGGGCGCGGACGAGCAGCGGAGCCAGCTCGCCGTCGGCCACTACGGCACCGGCGACGATATCGCCGCCACGGTCGCTCACCTCGCCGGAGAGAGCGGGCGCTTCATCACCGGCGCGACGATCGCGGTCGACGGCGGCTTCGCGGCCTGAGAGCGCCGTGGCGGTCGCCGCCGCTGCCCTGCACGCGGCGGCGCGGCCGGCGAGGAGGCTCGCCGGCCGGACGGCGCGCCGCCCGGGCTGGCGGCGCTCGGGCGGCGCTCGGCCCGGGCGGAGCTAGGACGCCGCGCGCGGCGCCTCGCCGAGCAGCTCGAGCTTCGCCAGGCTCGCGCAGGTCTCCGACAGGGCGCGCATCAGCCGCAGGCGGTTGTCGCGCACGGCCGCGTCGTCGGTCATCACGAACACGTCGATGAAGTACTGGTGCAGGAGCGGCGCGAAGTCCGCCACCGCCTTGAAGGCGGAGTCGTACGCGCCGCTCCGGACGTCCGCCGCGATCTGCTCGCGCAGCTTGAGGTAGCCCGCGAAGAGCGCGGTCTCGCTCGCGTGCACGTCCTGGCCGAACGGCGCGACCGGCTCGCCGGGCGGCGCCTTGTCGGCGATGTTGGTCGCCCGCTTGAAGACCTCGCCGACCCGGGCGCGGACCTCGGGGCTGAGCGCGTCGATCGCGCGCACGCGCGCCCGGAGATCGATCGGGCGACCCGCGGCGACGGGGAGGCACGCGAGGACCGCGTCCTGCGGGAGCCGATCGGAGAGCAGGCCGCGCAGCCGCTCGGCGAAGAACTCGCCGAGGCGCGCCGCGAGGTGCTCGCGCGAGGCGTCGAGCTTCACGCCGGCGTAGCCGTCGTACGCGGCGCTGAAGGCGGCGCCGAGGCGCAGATCGAGGTCGCGATCCAGGAGCGTGCGCAGCACGCCGAGGCAGGCGCGGCGGAGCCCGTACGGATCGGCCGTGCTCGTGGGGATGAGCCCGATCGCGAAGCAGCCGACGAGCGTGTCGAGCCGATCGGCGATCGCGACCAGCGCGCCGGCGTGCGTCGGCGCGGTCGCGTCCGCGGCGCCCTTCGGCAGGTAGTGATCGCGGATCACGTCGGCGACCTCGGGGCTGACCCCCTGGGCGAGCGCGTAGGCGCGGCCCATCTCGCCCTGGAGCTCGGGGAACTCGCCGACCATCAGCGCCACGAGGTCGCACTTCGCGAGGTGCGCCCCCGAGGCGGCCGCCACGAGCGTCGGCTCGGGCAGCATCAGCAGCAGGCCGAGCTCGCGGGCGAGCCGCTCGACGCGCTCGGCCTTCGCGAGCACGCTGCCGAGCCGCTTCTGGAACACGATGCCGCCGAGCTTCTCGCGCCGGCTGGCGAGCGGGAGCTTGACGTCCTCCCGGTAGAAGAACTGCGCGTCCGAGAGGCGCGCGCGCATCGTCTTGTCGTTGCCGCTCTTGATCTTCTCGGGCGCCTCCGCGGTGTTGACGACCGCGAGGTACTTCGGGAGCAGCGCGCCCGTCTTCGCGTCGCGGACGCCGAAGTAGCGCTGGTGCCCGCGCGCGACCTCGAGGATCACCCGCTCCGGCAGCTCGAGGAACCGCTCCTCGAAGCTGCCGATGATGACGTGCGGCTCCTCCACGAGGGACAGGTTCTCGCCGATCAGGAAGTCGTCCTCGATGAGCGCACCGCCGGCGTCCCGCGCGGCGGCGAGCAGGCGCTCGCGCATCAGGCGCGCGCGCTCGCCGGGGTCGACGATCACGTGCGCCGCGCGCATCGCCTCGACGTAGTCCTTGGCCGCGCCGAGGGCGATCTCGCCCGGCGCGAGGAAGCGGTGGCCGCGGCTCGTGCGGCCGCTGCGGACGCCGGCGATCTCGACGGGGATGACGTCGGCGCCGGAGAGCGCGACGAGCCACTGGATGGGGCGGCCGAACGCGAACTCGCCCTGCCCCCAGCGCATCGATTTGCGGAACGGGATGGCCGCGACGAGCGAGGCCAGGACCTCCGGGAGGAGCTCGGCCGCGGGCCTGCCGGCCTCGCGCCGCGTGCCCGCGAGGTACTCGCCCTTCGGCCCCTCGACGCGGCGCAGATCGGCGACGGCGCACCCGAGCTTCTGCGCGAACGCCTCGGCCGCCTTGGTGGGCGCGCCGTCCTTGAAGGCCGCCTTGACCGGCGGGCCGGTGACCTCCTCCTCGAGGTCGGGCTGGCGCGCCGCGACCCCGGAGACGAGCAGCGCGAGGCGCCGCGGGGTGCCGAGCGCGCGCATCGCGCCGTGGCGGAGCCGGAGCTCCGCGAGGCGCTTCGTTGCGAGATCCGGGAGCGCGCGGAGCGCGGCCTCGACAAACGACGAGGGGAGCTCCTCGACGCCGATTTCGAGCAGGAGATCGCTCGCTTCGTTGGACATGGGACCGCGGACGCTACCCCAGAACCGCCCGTCCGGCGAGGCGGTCGAGCGACCAGGCAGCGCTGCGCGCCGGGCCAGTGGCCGGCCGCCAGCCGCCGGCCAGCCTCGCATGGCCCAGCCTAGCCTAGCCTAGCCTAGCCGCGCGCGGGGCCGTCCCCGCTGCGCGCGGCCCGCCCGTGCTGCGCACGGCGTTCGAAGCCTGGCCGCGCGGCGCGCCTGCCCGGAGCGCGCCCCCGACGCGCCTCGACGCGCCTCGACGCCTCTCGACTCCGATGGCGCGGCTCAGCGGGCCTGCGCCGTTTGCTGGAGCGCGCGCGAGAGCACCTTCTTGAAGGCGCTCGCCTCGCCTCCGTTCGGCTTGCTCTTGCGTCCGTACCAGGTCGCCGCGCCGACGCGCACGACGCACTGGGCTGCCCGCGTGTACCGGCGGGACGCCCTCGCGACGGCCCGATCGTCCGGCGCAGACGCGGGCGCGACGGCCGCGCCGAGGTCGTTCAGCGCCTCGTCGAGCGGGAGGCAGCCCTCCGGCGCGCGGGGCAGCGCGAGGGGCGGCGGGGCATGGCAGCAGCGGGCGCGCAGGGCGGCGAGCGCCGCCATGTCGTACCAGCCGAGCACGCCCCATTCCTTCGTCGCGTCCGAGATCCCCTCGGGCCCGGCGGCCCTGGCGAGGTGGCCCTTGAGCGCCGCGACGCCCTTCATCGGGTCGACCTCGGTGCAGAGGAACGCCAGCTGGCCCGCGGTCGCGGCGTCGACGCCCTTGCCCGGAAAGATCGGCATCGCGCAGGCGGCGAAGGCCGCCGTGGCCGCGGCGTCCAGCGCTGCGCTCGCCGCGGCGTCCGGCGTTGCGCTCGCCGCGCCGGCGTCCACCGGCGCCGCCGCGGCCGCGTCGCCCGAGACGGCGGCGTCCTCGGCCGCCGGGGCGCTCGGCGCCGCGGGGGCGGCGCAGGCGGCGGGAGCGGCGTCCGAGCCGGCAGACAAGGCGGGGAGGGACGGCGGCGTCGGCGCGGGATCGCGGCGGCGCATCCAGAACCAGGCCGCCGCTGCGGCGCCCGCGAAGACCACGGCGTACAGGACCAGCACGGCCACGCGGCGCGCCGCGGAGGGCGCGCTGCCGCGTGCGCCCCGATCGGGCGCCGGGGTGCGCGGCGCATCGGGCGCGCCGACGTGCGCGGCGGCGCCGTCGGTCGCCAGCGCGGACGGAGCCGGGGGCAGATCGCCGTCGACGCGCGCGGGCCGAGCGCGGCTAGGCCGCCGGCTCGCCGGTTCGTTTGCGGTGACGAGCGGCACCGGCGCGAGGGGCGGCCGCTCCGCGGGCGCGGGCGAAAGGGGCGGCTGCTCCGCCGGTGCGAGGGCAAGGGAGGGCTGCTCCACCGCGCTGGGCGGGAGGGGCGGCCGCTCCGCGGGCGCGGGCGAACGGGGCGGCTGCTCCGCCGGTGCGAGGGCAAGGGAGGGCTGCTCCACCGCGCTGGGCGGGAGGGGCGGCTGCTCCGGCGGCGCGGCCGCGACAGCCGCCTCGGGCGGGCCGCTGGAGGCGTCCGCCCTCGGGGCGTCGGCGTGCCCCGGCGGTGCGGCAGGCGAGACCGCCGGCGCCGTCGAGCGGCGCTCTGGCGCCTCGGGGACCGGGGTGGTCGGCGCGCCCGTCGACCGGAGACCGAGGGCCGCGAGCCCGTGGAGCGGCAACGGCGTCCGGCGCGCCGTGGAGCTCGCAGTGCCGGGCGGCAGCGAGCTCGTGTGGCCGCGGGGCGGCGAGCTCCCGCGTGGCGGCTGCGAGCTGGAGCTCCAGCGCGGCGGCGAGCTCTCACGGGGCGGCGAGCTCTCACGCGGCGGTGAGCTCTCGCGGGGCGGCGAGCTCCTGCGAGGCGGCGAGCTCTCACGGGGCGGCGAGCTCTCACGAGGCGGCGAGCTCTCGCGCGGCGGCGAGCTCCTGCGCGGCGGCGGCTGCGAGCTCGACGCGCCCCGCAGGCCGCTGTTCGACGGTCGCGGCGCCGGCACGGTCCTCGCCGGCTCCGCGACCGCGTGCTCGTCGAGCGGCGGCAGCTCCCCCAGGCCGTCGCTCGGCCGCGCCGCCTCCAGCGCGCGACGCAGCGCCGCCACCTCGACGATCCGTCGCTTCGCGTCGCGCGCGAGCGCCTGCTCGAGGACGCGCCACAGCGCGTCGCCCGCAGCCCCCGGCGGCGTCACCCGCGGCGCATCGCCGGCGCTCTGCCTGCGGCGGAGCTCCCCGTCGCTCTCGGCCGGGAAGGGGAGCTTCCCCGAGAGCGCCACGTACAGGGTGACCGCGAGCGCCCACGTGTCGTCCCGGCGCGACGGTCCCTCGCCCGCCGCGCGCTCCGGCGAGCGGTAGCCCACGAAGGCCGGCGTCGCGAGCGGATCGGAGAGCCACCCCCGCGACGTGCACCGCTCGTCCTCGACGATCACGCACGCGGCCGACAGGCGGCCGTGCACGGTCCCGCGCCCGTGCAGGCTCTCGATCCGCTTCGCCAGACGGACGACCCAGCCCACCGCGTCCCTGTCCGGCAAAGGACCGGCACGTGCGACCCGCGCAGCGAGCGTCTCCATACGAGCGCCGCAGCCTAGTGCGGCGGCCCGCCGCTGACCACATTGTGCTGTCCGCGCGGCGCGCCCGATCGCCGATCGCCGGTCCTTCGCCCGGCGCCGCCGCCTCAGCCCCCGATCACGTCGGCCATCGTGTATCGGCCCGGCGGCTTGCCGTGCAGGTGCCACGCAGCGCGCAGCGCGCCGCGCGCGAAGAGATCGCGGCTCGTGGCGCGGTGCGTGAGCTCGAGGCGCTCGCCGGGGCCGAGCAGGTGCACCGTGTGGTCGCCGATGACGTCGCCGCCGCGCACGGCGAAGATCCCGAGCTCATTCGCCTTGCGGGGGCCGACGTTGCCCTCGCGGCCGTGCACGTCGGCGAGCGCCGCGGCCCCTTCGCCGGCGCCGCCGCGGGCCTCGCGCAGCGCCTCGGCGAGCCGCACGGCCGTGCCGCTCGGGGCGTCCACCTTGGCCCGGTGGTGCACCTCGACGATCTCGACGTCGTAGCCGGGCCCGAGCCGGCGCGCCGCGCTCGCCGCGATCTCCGCGAGCACGTGGATGCCGATGCTCGTGTTCGGCGACCAGAGGACCGGGACGTGCTGCGCCGTCTCCTCGAGCAGCCGCTCGCACGTGCCGTCGAGGCGCGTCGTGCCGCTGACCACCGCGACCTTGGCCCGCATCGCGAGGTGCAGGAGCCGGGGGAGCGCCTCGGGCCGCGAGAAATCGATGACCACGTCCGCGCCGAGCAGCCCGGCGCTGGTGTCGTCGCTCATCGCGACGCCGATGGTGCCCGTCCCCGCGAGCTCGCCGACGTCGCGGCCGATGCGGGAGGAGCCGCGCGACACGATCGCGCCCACGACCTGCGCGCGCTCGTTCGCGGCGAGCCGGACGATCGCCTGCCCCATCTTGCCGCTCGCGCCGTGGATCGCGACCTTCAGCAAGCGGGCCTCTTCTCCCTGACCGGTTCCCAGGAGCGCGCCCATCGGTACGCCTCGATGATCGCCGTTGGACTTCACGTCGCCTCGCGCCTCGCCTCGAGCCGCTTCATCGCCTCGCCGATCTGCTGCCGGGTCGCCTCGCCGGCCGGCGCGAGGGGCAGCCGGACGGCGGCGCTCATGCGGCCCAGGGCGGCCAGCGCCGCCTTCGCCGGGGAGGGGTTCGGCTCGACGAACATGAGCCCGTGGATCTCCAGCAGCGCGAGGTGCGCCGCCCGCGCGCCCGCGAGGTCGCCGGCCAAGAACCGCCGGGTCACCGCGCTCGTCTCGCGCGGCAGCACGTTCGACGTGACGCTGATGACGCCCTGCGCGCCGAGCGCCATCATCGCGAGCGTCAGCGCGTCGTCGCCGCACAGGACCGTGAGCCGATCGCCGAGGCGCCGCACCAGCTCCTGGCAGCGGAGCACGTTGCCCGTGGCGTCCTTGATGGCGACGACGTTGGGCGCGGCGGCGCAGATGCGCTCGGTCGTCTCGGCGGAGAGGTCGACCACCGTTCGCCCCGGGATGTTGTAGAGCACGACCGGGCCCGCGACGGCCTTGGCCACGGCCAACGTGTGCTCGCGGAGCCCGTCCTGCGAGGGCTTGCTGTAGTACGGCATCACGATCATCACGCCCTCCGCGCCGGCGGCGAGCGCGGCGCGCGAGGCCTCGATCGCCTTCTTCGTCGAGAACGAGCCCGTCCCCGCGATCACCGGCACGCGGCCGCGCGCCGCCTCGACCACGCGCCGGATGACCGCGGTCGTCTCCGCTTCGCTCAGGGTCGGCGACTCGCCCGTGGTCCCGCACGGCACGAGCCCGCTGACGCCGCCCGCGATCTGGGCCTCGACGAGCGCGGTGAGCGCCTCGAAATCGACGGCTTCGCCATCAGGGGTGAACGGCGTGACCAGGGCGGTGAACGTTCCCGACAAGGGGAGCTGCGTCATTCGAGGACCATGATCGCCACCCGGGGGGCGCGTCAACAGGAGAGGACGGGTCCGCCGCGGACGCCGCGCTCTCCGCGGCTTCCCGACCGGCGCGGCGCCGATCGGCCGCGGCCGTCGGCGCGACGCCGCGCCGGCCCGGCGTAAACCCGGCGCGGACGGCGGCGGACGGCCTGGCTCTACGCCCGGACGCAATCGAGGAGGGCGCGTCTGCTATCCTGGTCGGTGTGGCGCCTCGCTCCTTCGGGGGTATGCCCGAGCGCGTCAGGTCCCGGAGAGGCACCGGCCATGGATCTCGCCCAGTACATCAAGAGCATCTCCACCGCGGCCAGCACCATCCTGGAAGGGATGGCCGTCACGTTCTCCCATCTGTTCCGGGAGCCCATCACCGTCCAGTATCCGGACAAGACGGACCGACCCGTGAGCGAGATGCTCCCGCCGCGGTACCGCGGCTTCCTCGAGGTGCAGATGGACATCTGCACCGGCTGCAAGCGCTGCGAGCGCGCGTGCCCCATCGAGTGCATCGCCATCGACCTGGAGAAGGATCCGGCGACGAAGAAGCAGGCGATGAGCCGCTTCGACATCGACATGGGCAAGTGCATGTACTGCGGCCTCTGCGTCGAGGCGTGCAAGACCGAGTCGACCGGCGCGATCCGCCACACGCGCGAGTTCGAGGGGGCGGCGCCGACGCTCGACCACCTCACCTTCCGCTTCATCCCGGAGGGGCTGGTCCCGCTGTACAAGGCGCCGAAGGACCTCGGCGAGGTGCCTGTCGGCGAGTACGGGCCGCACGCCCGCGAGGCCCGCGAGCGCGCGATGCGCGACAACCCCGCCGCGCTCGAGGAGCTGCGCGCGATCTGGCGCAGGGAGCACGCCCGGAAGCAGGGCGCCGAGGCCGCTGGAGCGGTGACTGACGCGGTGACCGGAGCGGCCGCCGGAGCCGCGGGCGGAGAGGCCGGAGCGGGCGCCTGAGCGAGGGCGTCGCCCGTTGCGGGGCGTCGCTCTTGATGGGCGAGGGGCAGCGGTCTAACGTCGCGGCCCTCACCACATGCCCTCTCTGAGTGCACTCGCCTTCCTCGGGCTCGCCGCGCTGACGCTCGGCTCCGCCGGGCTCGTGGCGTTCTCCAGGAACATCATCCACTCCGCGCTCGCCCTGCTCGGCACGTTCCTCGGCATCGCGGGGCTCTACGTCACGCTGTCGGCCGATTTCCTCGCGGCCACCCAGGTGCTCGTCTACGTGGGCGGCACGCTCGTCCTGATCCTCTTCGCCGTGATGCTCACGAGCCGCATCGCGGAGATGAAGATCTCGAACCCGCGCGGCGGGGCCGCCGTGGCGTTCGTCCTGGTCACGGCGGTGCTCCTCGTGCTCGGCCGGGTGGCGACCCGGACGCCCTGGCCCGCCGAGGCCAAGCCGGCGATGCCGTCCACGGCCAAGCTAGGGCACGCGTTCCTCGGCGAGTACCTGCTCCCGTTCGAGCTCGGCTCGGTCGTCCTGCTCGGCGCCATGATCGGCGCGGTCGTGCTCGCGCGCCGCGCCGTCAGGCGCGCCTGGGAGAGGGAGTAGGAGATGGAGGAGATCGGGCTCATCCATTACCTCAGCGTCGCCGCGGCGCTGTTCGGCCTCGGGCTGTTCACCGTGATGACGCGGAAGAACGCGGTGGGCATCCTCCTCGGCGTCGAGCTCATCCTCAACGCCGCCGCGCTCAACTTCGTCGCGTTCGAGCACTTCGTCGCGGGCGGCGTGTCTGGTCAGGTGTTCACGGTCTTCATCATCGTCCTCGCCGCGAGCGAGGCGGCGATCGCGCTGGCCATCGTGCTCCAGGTCTACCGCCACCACCGCAGCATCATGGCCGACGAGCTGACCTCCCTGAAAAACTGATGCGAGAGCGGTCATCCGTGCGGAAGAGCGCGACGAGCGCGAGGACCGCGACGGGCGAGACGAGCGCGACGGGGCGCGAGGACCGCGACGGCGTGACGGCGCGACGATCGCGTCAAGCACGGCGTCCGGACCGGCGCGCACCGCGTCGCACGCCGTGCGTCGCGCGTCTCGCATCGCCGCCGGCGGCGCTTGACGCGCACGCGTTCTGCCGCTTCAGGTGGAGCTCAATCCCACCGACAAGCAGGAAAAACCTGACCTTGCTAAGCCCCTGTGGACGACCCACGTTCGAAGCATGCAGAACCTATCCAAGTCGGAGCTGGTGGGGTTCGTGGAGCTCGAGGTCGGCTCGCTTGCTGTGCAGGTGCCGATCCGCGCAGCCGAGGCGGCGAAGGAGCTCCCCCTCGCGTCGTTCGAGGCCGAGGGGGACAATTGCGCCATCCTCGTGCGCGGCGATACGTCCTCCAAGGCGGTTGAGGTCGCGCTGCGACACGCGGCGCAGGAGGCGGTCAAGCACCTCTCGAAGAAGCTGCTCAATTAGGGCGGCGCGCACGGAACGGCGCCCTGCGGCCCGGGCGGGCTGCGGGACACGGCTCCCGGGCAGCGCGGCCCTCCGGGTGTGGATTCCTGCTCAGGGACGGCGCGGGCACGTTCCTGCTGGTCATCCAGCGCGCAGCAAGCTAGGAGCGGGCTCATGGTCGAGCCCACCTGGTTTGCGAAGCGCTGATGGATACCCCGCCCACGCCGAGAATCTCGGGAAGCGCGCGTGAGCGCTGGGAGCGCGTCCGGCAGATCGCCGTGCCGGTCCTCCTGCTTGGTGCCATCGCCTTCTTCGCCAGCTTCGTCCATCGCTTCTATCCCATTCAGCATTGGCTCTTCTGGCGCTATGCCGGCTACTGGCTCCTCTGCGGGCTGTGGACGGCCGCCTGCGTCTCTGCGGGCCACCTGACGCTCAAGCTCGTTGTCGGCCGCTCCCTGCCGATCGTGGAGCAGCTCGCCACGAGCTTCGCCATCGGCGTCTTCGAGTTCGCGTTCCTCATGAGCGTGGCCGGGCTCCTCAAGCTCTACGGCCCTGTGCTCTTCGTGATCCTGCCGCTCGCGATGCTCGGCGCCGGGCTCGCGCCGCTCCGGGGCTATCTGACGCGGGTCACCCGCCACGTCCGCGGCGCGCAGCGGAGGGCGCCGCCCGCGCCGCTCTGGACCTACGGGATCCTCGCGCTCGGGCTGCTCGGCGTGGGCATGGTGTACTTCGTCATCCTCACGCCCGACAACGTCCAGTTCGACTCGCGCTGGAAGCACCTGGCGCTGGCCGAGGAATACGCTGTCACGGGGGGTATTCGTCGCTTCCCGGAGGGCTGGACGGTCGAGACCTATCCGCACTTCGCGACGTTCGTCTATTCGTGGGCTTTCCTCCTGCCGCGCGGGCTCCTGTTCGACAAAGTCGAGCTCGCCGCGCACATGGAGTTCGTGGGGTTCCTCTGGACCCTCGTCGCCATCCCGGCCGCCGTGCGGCTGATGATCCCCCGCGGGCTCGGGCCTTACGCCCTCCGGCTCTCGTGGACGGCGCGCTTCCTCTTCCCCGGCATCTTCCTCTACGACTCGAGCCTGAGCGTCGGCGGCGATCACATCGCCTCCATCTTCGCGCTCCCGGCGTTCACCCTGATGATCCGCGCCTACCAGGAGCTCTCGCCGCGCTTCATCGCGCTGATGATGATGATGATCTCCGGCGCCGGGCTCACCAAGTACACCGGCGCGGTCATCCTGGTTCCCTTCCCGGCGCTCGTCCTCGGCGCGCGCACGCTCGTCCTCGCCTACCGCTCGCTGCGCGGCCAGGCCGCCCCCGCGCTCCGCAAGAACTGGTACCTCGGCCCGCTCGCCGCGGTCGCCGCGGGCCTGCTCTTCACCTCCACGCACTGGGCGAAGAACTGGGTCTATTACGCGGATCCGCTCTATCCCACGCTGTACAAGATCCTCCCCCTGAACCCCTGGACGCCGGACGCGGCCAACATCTTCGAGTGGGGTTACAAGGACTACCAGTTCTGGCGGCCGGAGCGGAACCTGGACGGGGTGCTGAGGACGCTCAAGGCGCTCGTCGACTTCTCCTTCATCCCGAACGATTACCCGAAGTTCCACGGCAGGGTCCCCACCTTCGGGTCGGTCTACACGCTGCTGCTCCTCTGCCTGCCGTTCCTCAAGGGGACGAGGCGCGTCTGGGCGCTCGTCGGCTACGTGCAGGTCGGGCTCCTCTGCTGGTACTGGACGCACCACCAGGACAGGTATCTCCAGGCCATCGTCCCGCAGATGGCGGCCGCGACCGCGGCGATGATCGCGCTCGTCTGGCGCGCGGCAGGCGACAGCAGGCTCGCCGTCCTCGCGACGAGGACGGGCCTCGGCACGCTGGTCGGGCTGCAGGTCGTCTGGGCGGGCGACGTGTACTTCATCCCGGGCCACGCGATGGTGAAGTCGCCCATCAAGGCCGTGATCGAGCTCCTCTCGCAGGGCTACGCGAAGCGCTACGCGCAGCGATTCGACATCTACCCGACGTTCCAGTCCATCTCCCGGGCGCTCCCCGAGGGCGCGCGCGTGCTGCTGCACGACAACCACAACCACCTCGGGATCGGCGCCGAGACGCTGTCGGACTGGAACGGCTGGCAGTACGGCATCAGCTATGGCCGGCTGCGCACGCCCCGCGAGGTCTGGGACCTCCTGAAGGGGATGGGGGTGACCCACGTCGCCTGGGATACCCAGGTCAGCAAGGGGTGGGACACGGTCGCCGGAGATCTCATGTTCTTCGATTTCGCGGTCAAGCGCACCGTGAAGCACGCGAAGCACCGCGGGATGACGCTCGCCGAGATGGGCCCGCCCCCCGACCCGCAAGCCCCGTTCCCCACCACCGTCGCCTACCTGGGCTGCGGCAATGCCTACAAGTCGGGGCTCTACGAGCTCAGCGACCTGACGGTGCCGGTCTTCGGGCCGAACAACCGCGCGTACCCCGCGCCCCGGGTGAACGGCCCCCCCGCCGGCGAGAGCGCCGCGGCGCTGCTGGATCGCGCGGGGTTCGCCGTGGTCGATCCCAAGTGTCACTCGCTGCCCACCTCGGACCGGCGCGACTTCGTGCTCGCCGCCAAGCGGCGCGTGCTCCTCGGCGGGAAGGGGAAGCTCGACCTCTACCTCCGCAAGGACGGCGAGGTGAGCGCGCCGGCCGCGGCGCCGGAGCCGGAGCCGACACCCGGGGCGCCGGATCTGGCCCCGGAGCCCGACGACGACGAGGACCTCCCCGGCAGGCGCTGAAGCGCGCCTGCGGCGCGGCGCGGCCCGTCGCGGGAGGCCCGGGTGACCGGGACCCGCCTCAGGCCGCCGTGCGCCTCGCCACGCAGAAGACCGACAGCCCGAAGCTCGGCCGGCGGCCGCGCGCGATGAGGTCGACCTCCGCGCGGAGGACGGCTTCGAGCGCGGACGAAGCGAGGCCGGACTTCGGCGAAGGCTGCTTCATGCTGGTCTTGCCCGGGCGCAGCTTGCGCGCGGCGCTCCAGACGGCGCGCGAGCCGACCGCGGCGGGGAAGAGGAACTGGTTGAAGTAAGCGCACGCCTCCACGTGGAAGTCGGCCGGCAGCGCGGCGCGGAAGCTGCCGGCGGTGTACCGGCGGAAATGCTGCAGCGCGCGGTCGTGATCGCTGAACAACCACGGATACGCCGGCACCGTGGCGACGAAGATCCCGCCGGGGCTCAGGTGGTCGTGGATCCAGCGGAGCGCGGCGCGGTCGTCCTCGATGTGCTCGATGACGTCGAGCGCGCAGATCACGTCGTAGCGCCGGTCGAGCTCGAACGGGAGCGACGCGCTGTAGAGCGTCCTCGCCGTGCCCGCCTTCGCGATCGCCTCCTGGCCGAGCGGGCTCACCTCGTTCGCGTCGACGGCCCCGAACTCCGCGAGGACACCCAGGTTCTGGCCGACCCCGGCGCCGACCTCCAGCAGCTCGAGGGGCCGCCGTCCCGGGCCGAACTCGCGCACCAGATGGGCCAGGAGCCGAGCCCTCCCCTTCCTCAACCAGTCGCCGGATTCCTCGGAGTACTGCTGGTATGCTGTCGTTTCCATCCGCTCTTCACTCTGCGTGCGGGGCCGGTTCTTCCTGGGGAGGCGACGCGGTCGGGGGCGGCGACTCTCCGGGGGGCGAGGCCGGCTCTTCCCCGGCCGGCTCCGACGGCGGGGTCGGGATCTCGATCGTCAGGTCGTCCACCTTGGCCGGCTCTTTGCGCGGCCTCTTCGGCGGCGCCGGGCGCCGCTTCCGCGGCGGCGCCGTCGCGGCGGCGCTGGCCGACGGCTGCGCAGCGGGCGCGGCCGTCGGCGTGGCCGACGCCGTGGCGCTGGGCTGGGGCGCGGGCTCCTGCGGCGGCGCAGGCGCAGGCGCAGGCGCAGGCGCGGCGACGGGCGGCGGGGTCTCGCTCTCGGTCGCCGGCGCGCTCTGCGGCAGCCGCTGCGAGCGGAGGACCTGCCAGGCGACGACGCCTGCGAGGGCCACCAGCGTGAGCGCCGCCCAGCGGACGCGCCGGCGCCGGCGCGAGCCGGGGTCGAACTCCGGAAGCTCGCCTTCCTGCGCCAGCCCGCTCACGCTGGACGCCTTCATCCAGTGCTCCGGCGTGTCGCCGGAAGGCACGGCGGCGCTGGCCGGTGGGGCGACGGCTGCCGCGACCGGGGGATCGAGCGGCCGCGACGCGCGCAGGGAGGCGGGGGGCGACGCGGCCACGGCCGCCGCGACGGCCGCTCGTCTGACGCTGTCGCTGGGTTCTTCCGGCCGCTCGTGGCGCGGCGGCTCGCCGTGCTCGCGCGCGGTCGAGCGCGGAGCGGCGTCGTGCGGCGAGAGCGCGCGCGGCGTCTGCGCCGCCGGCGGCGGTTCGTCCGGCGCGCTCGGCGCGACGGGCGCGACGCTCTGGGCCGCCGGAATCGCGGGCTCGGCCGGCGCGGGACCTGCGGGCTCGGCCGGCGCGTGGGCGGCGGGCTCGGCCGGCGCGGGACCTGCGGGCTCGGCCGGCGCGTGGGCGGCGGGCTTGCCGGAGGCGGGCACCGCGTCGGCCGGCGGGGCGAGCGCCGCGGGGGCGGACGGCGCCCCCCACGGCTCGTCCACGTCGGTGTCGAGCACGTCGTCGTCGAACTCTTCGATGTCGACGTCGACGAGCGAGGGCGCGCTGTCGGCTTCCCTCCGGGGCATCTTGCTGCGCGCCAGCGCCAGCGGCTCCGAGCCAGGCGGGGCCTCGACGCCGTCCGCCGCGGACGACGTGCTGCTCGGCGGCCCGGAGAGCGGCGCCCCGGTGGCGAGCGGCGTACCCGCGGAGGGCGGCGCGCTCGCGGGGAGCGGCGTGCCCGCGGAGGGCGGCCCGCTCGGAGGGAGCGGCGCGCTCGCAGGGAGCGGCCCGCTCGTGGAGCGCGGCGTCCCGGTGGCGAGCGGCGTGCCCGCGGAGGGCGGCGCGCTCGGCGGGAGCGGCGTGCCCGCGGAGAGCGGCGACCGCTGCGACGCGCTGTCGTTGCGCCGCGGCGGCGGCGGCCTCGTGCGCTCGAGTCGACGGGACGATGAGATGGCATTCACCTTGAACGAGCTCGCCCGCTCGTGGCATGATCGTCCTGCACAAGGGGGGTACGATGGGGGTGCATCATATCGCGCTGGCGGTCAGGGATCTGGTCGCCACGCACCGGTTTTATACCGAGGTGATGGGGTTCCGCCTTGTCAAGGTCATGGCGGTCCCGTACGAGGGCAGCCGTGACGGGGGCTGGGCGAGGCACGCCTTTTATCAGACGAGCGAGCCGGAGGGGCCGCTCCTGACGTTCTGGGAAGTGCACGAAGAGGCGGTGCGGGGGCGCTTCAGGACCGAGCTCACGGCCCGCCTCGGCGGTCTCGCGCATGCGGGCGATGTGCTCGTCGACGCGGAACCGCGGCGGCCCGCCTTGCTCGCTCTTCGACCGCTCGATGATCTCGTCGAGGTTCAGGCCCTGCTCGGCGAGCTCTTGGCGCGCCACGGCGAGCGCCTCCTCCTGCTTGGCCTTGGCCTCGGCCTCGATGCGGGCCGCCTCCGACTCGACCCGCTCGACGTACTCGGGCAAGTCGTCGAGCCGCGGCGGCGCCGGCGGCCGCTCGCTCGGCCGCGCCGGAACCCGCACGCTCGGCCTGGCCGACAGCGGAGCTGCCGCCGCCTCGGCGGCCTGCTCGCTCGGCCGCCGCTCGGGCGAGCGCGTCGAGGTGGCCCCGGCGGGGTCGCCCACCTGGGGCAGCGGCGGCGCCTTGGGGATCGTCGAGCCCATCGCCGGCCGCGGCGGGGCCGCCGGCGGGCGCGTCGGCGACGCGCGGGGCGGCATCGGCGGCGGCCGCGGCGAGCTCACGCTGCTCGCCGCCGTCTCGGTCGACAGCTCGGCGATGCGGGCGAGCGACTCCGCGAGGTCGCGCGCGCTGCTGAAGCGCTGCTCTGGATCGCGATCGCACGCGCGCGCGAACCACGCGTCGAAGCTCGGCGGCAGCTCCGGGTTCACCCGCGAGGGCACCGGGATCTCGCCGAGCGAGATCTTGATCAGCAGGTCGCCGACCCCCTCGCTGTCGAACGGGAGCTCGCCCGTCACGCACTGGTAGACGATCACGCCGAGCGCCCACAGGTCGGCGCGGAAGTCGACCTCCCGGAGCCCCTTCACCTGCTCCGGGCTCATGTAGTGCGGCGTGCCCATGAGCGTCCCGACCGTGGTGCGCTGGGCGGCCCGCTTCCCGTGGCCCACCTTGGCGATGCCGAAATCGAGGATCTTGACGACCTCGTCGTCCTCGTTCGCGCAGAGGAAAAAATTCTCCGGCTTGAGGTCGCGATGCACGATGCCGGCCCCGTGCGCGCGGGTGAGCGCGCGCGCGACCTGCGTCACGATCTTCGACGTCTCCTGGAGCGTGAGGCGGCGCCTCCGCGCGAGCCGCTCGAACAGGTCCTCGCCCTCGAGCAGCTCCATCACGATGAACGGCTGCTCGCCCTCGATCCCGTGATCGAGGATCTGCACGACGTGCGTGCTGCGCAGCTGCGCTGCAGCGGTCGCCTCACGGCGGAACCGCTCGCGGGCGTCCTCCTGCTTCGCGAGCTCGGGATCGATGAGCTTGACGGCGACCTGGGTGCCGAGCGCCAGGTGCTCGGCGACCCACACCGAGGCTTGCGCGCCCTGCCCCACGGGTCGGATGAGGCGGTAGCGCTCGCTCAGCACCTGACCAGCTGCGGTAGACACGGCGGCAAAAGCCTACGTCGAGGGGAACATCTGTGTCGAGTTCCTGCGTACCACCTCAGATCCCCTGACGAACGGTTTCCTTCATCAGCTCGCGCCACTCGTCGCGGGTGAGCTCCGGATAAATGTAGTCGCCCTCGAAATTTGTATGGTGCAGGAGCAGACGGGCGACAGTGACGATGCTCCCCGCGACGTCGCCGCCCTGCGCGACGTTCGCCAGCGCCTCGGTCGCCTCGCGCACGTCGGCGTGCTGCTTCAGCGCGACCTGGACCTCCTCGGCGAGCCCGCGGGCCTGGAAATGAGGGAAGATCGCGGTCTCCTCCCAGCGCATGTGCCGCTCCATCGGACCGCGGAGGAACGCGAGCAGGCTCCCGCGCTCGGCGCTGGCCTCGTCCGCGGAGCGCTGCGCCATCGCCATCAGCTTCCGCGCCATCTCGCGGGCGCGCTCCTCCTCCTCGAAGAGCTCGCTCACCATCCGGTCCAGTTCCATGACGCGCGGGCCGTCGTAATCCAGATCCCGGAGGAGGTCGAGGCCGGCGCGGCGCGATCTCGAGCGCGGGGTCAATCGGCGGAGGCGCGCGCGCGGACGATCGCGGCGAGCCGGCCGACGACGCCGCTCGCGACCATCGAGAGCACCTGCTTCTCCAGCGCCCGTCGCTCGGACGGCCTGCCGCCGAACGAGATGCGCGAGCGGGCGGTGGGGCCGCCGACGACGCGGCCGACGATGGTGCAGGTCACGCGGTGCACGTCGCCCCGCGTGACCGAGGTGAACTCGGCGACGCGCGCGCTCAGCACGACCGATTTCGCCTTGCCGAAATCCGCCTTCTTCGCGGCGCTCTTGAGCAGGCCGCGCAGGGCGCGCGCCCGCTGGGCCTGGCCTTCGCCGGCGGGCACGTCGACGCTCTTCCACTCGACCTTGGTGTCGCGGGCGAAGGTCGACGCTGGCGAGGCCGTGAGGGTGGTCAGGGCCATCACCGCCGAGAGCAGCCATCGGGACGCGCGGCGCATGGGAGCACGCTAGTGGGCCGCGGGCCCGGCGGCCAAATTCGCGCACGGCTTCACGCCGCGGGGCGGCCGCGCCCGCGCGACACGGCGCGGGCGGCCGCGCCCGCGTGACACGGCGCGCGATCGCCGCGCTCGCGCCGCGATCGGGCACGCGCTATGCCGTGGCCCGGAAGCGAGGATCGATGGAGCGGAGCTCGCCGGGGGAAGATCGAGGCGATCGACGAGGACGAGATCGGCGCGCGCGGCGCGCGGCGCGCCGGGGCGGATGCCTGGCGGCGCTGCTCGCGATCGCCGTCGCGCCCGCGGCGGGCAACGCGCAGGCGCCGCGCCCGGGCGGCGCCAAGGCGGACGCGGCCGCGCCGGCGGCGGGCGGCGCGCCGGCGGCGGGCGGCGCGCCGGCGCGGCGTCCGAGCGGCGCGAAGGTGGATCCGCGCGCGCCGGCGGCGGGCGGCGCGCCGGCGGCCGAGAAGCGCACGCCCATCACGCCCGCGCCGCGGTGGACCGCCGCGACGCCCGACGAGATGCTCGGCGCCGCGCTGGCCCGGGCGCGGCGGGGCGGCGACGACGCGCTCGCGGGGCTCGTGATCGCGGCGGCGCTCTCCGATCGCGCCGCGCAGGGCCGCGCGCGCGATGGCCTCGCGCAGATCGCGGCGTCCCCGTCGCCGCTCGCCGACGAGGCGCGCTGGCTCGCGGCCTCGCTCGCCCCCGAGCCGCCGGCGGCGGCGTGGCCCGGCGCGCGCGCCGCCTCGTACGACGCGCCCCCGGACCCGTCGGGGCTCGTGAAGGCGTTCGCCATCCTCGGGCCGTTCCAGGACAACTCGGGCGGCGGGCTCGCGCGCCGCGAGGGGCCCGAGGCCGAAGGCCAGCGCTTCTCGGACATGAGCGCCCGCTACGCCTGGGGCGTCTACGACGTCGCGTGGCGCCGGGTGCTGCCCGCCGCGGCGACCGCGCGCGGCGTGCCGCTCGACCTCTACATCCATCCCCGCGCCGAGAGCTGCGCCTACCTCGCCTCGCGCGTGACCGTCCCCGCCGCGCTCGATCGCAAGCCGATCCTCGCCCACGTCGCCGCGACCGGCGCCGTGCGGCTCGCGTGGGACGGCGCGGACGTCGCCTCGAGCGACGCGGCCCACCAGCGGCTCGTGCTCGACCGCATCGCCGCGCGGATCGAGGCGCCCGCGGGCGATCACCTGCTCGCCCTCAAGGTCTGCACCGGCGCCATCGCCGACGAGGGGCGCGTCCGCGTGCGCTTCACCGACGAGCAGCGCCGGCCGGTGGCGCTCGCGACCTCGTCGGACCTCACGCGGCTCGCGCTGCCCCCGGCCGCGCCGTCGCCGTCGGCCGCCGTCGCGACGGCGCTCGACAGGGCGCTCGACGCGGGCGCGGCGCAGACGCTGGAGCAGACGCTCACGGCCGTCGTGGCGCGCACGCTCGGGGGCGCGGACGATCAGCGATCGCCCCGCGCCCCCGGCCTGCTCGACCGCGTGACGCGGTCGCCGGGGATCTCCGCGGATGCGCTCGCCCTCGCCGGGTGGGTGTCGCCGTTCGGCGCGAACCGCAGCGGCTGGCTCGAGGCCGCGCGCGCCCGCGGCCTCGCCGAGAAGGACCGGGCCACCGCCTCGTTCGCGCAGCGCAGGCTCGTCGCGGCCCACCTCGCCTCGGACCGCGCCGACTGGGCGGCCGCCGTGCTGCGCGAGGAGCCGCTGCGCTCGGCGCGCGACCCCGAGGCGCGCGTCCTCCGCGGGCTCGTCGAGAAGAAGCTCGGGCCGTCGGGGCTCGCGCGCGCCGGGCTCGAGGAGCTGCTCGCGGTCGAGCGCGAGCAGAAGGACCGGACCCCGGTCGTCGTCTGGCAGGAGATCGCGGCCGCGGCCCGGCTCGATCCGGCGCTCGCGCTGCGGGCCGCGCGGAGGCTCGCCGAGATCGCGCCCGAGTCGCGGGGCGCGGACTACGTGCTCGCGTTCGAGCCCGAGGGCGGCGCCGCGCTGGAGGTGGCCGCCGCCGGCGCGCTCGCGCAGCAGACGTCGGCCGAGGACGTCATCCGCGTCGGCCGCGCGCTCCACGACGCGGGCCGCGTCGCGTGGGCGCGCGAGGTCCTGTCGTACGCGACGCAGGTCGCGCCGAACCAGCCCGCCGCGTTCCAGGCGCTCGCCGCGGTCCGGCAGGGCGCGCCGAGCGGCGCGGCGGCCGCGCTCGCGAACGGCGCGCTGGCGCGGGCGCGCGATCTCGCGCCGGGCGACCCGTTCCTCAAGGCCGAGCTCGCGCTCCGCCTCGGCGAGGGCGCGGCCGGCGCGCCGGGCCGGCGGCGCATGCGCGACGAGCAGCACCTCGTCGCGCCCGGCGTCTTCCTCGAGCGCGGGCGAAGCACCCCGGCGAAGAAGGGCGAGGTGGCCGACCGGCAGCTCCACTGGGTGCGCGTCGTGACGTACCACCCGGACAAGCGCGTCTCGCAGCTCATGCACTACGCGCGCGAGATCGTCATCGAGCCGCGCACCGATCAGGACCTCTACGAGCGCGACATCCCCGCCGAGGCCGAGGACACCGAGCTCCTGTTCGCGCGCGTGCACCGCAAGGACGGCACGGTGGCGCCGCCGGACGAGCAGGGCGCGGGCGGGCAGCGGCCGTTCGTGCGCTGGCCCAAGCTGAAGGCCGGCGACGTGGTCGAGGTCGCGGTGCGCGCGTGGACCCCGGGCCCCGTCGGGCGCCGGGGCGACGCGCCGTTCTACTTCATCGACTACGTCGGCTCGACCGACACGCGGCCGATCCTCTACAACGAGGTCGTCGTCGACTCGCCGACGAGCGATCCGCTGGCGATCGACGTGCTGAACGGCAAGGCCGAGCGGGTGCTCCGGTCCGAGAAGGACGGCCGCCAGGTGACGCGGTTCATCTGGGACGACCCGCCCGAGGTGCCCGAGGAGCCGCTCGCCCCGCACCTCGCCGAGGTGCTGCCGGTCGTCGTCGGCTCCACGTTCCACGGCTGGCACGACTTCCGGGAGTGGTACCGGGGCGCGGTCGCCGGCTTCACCGAGCCGGACGATCAGGTCCGCCGGCTCGCCGCCGAGCTCACGAAGGGCAAGACCACGCGCGAGGACAAGCTGAGGGCGCTCTTCGACTTCGTCGCCGACGACATCCGGTACGTGAACTTCGTCTCGGGCGAGTGGTGGCTGCCGAACCGCCCGCAGGAGCTCCTCGCGCGGCGCCAGGGCGACTGCGACGACAAGGCGATGCTGCTGATCACGCTGCTCAAGTCGATCGGCATCGAGGCGACGGAGGTGCTGGTGCAGACGCGCTACACGGGCCAGCCCTCGCTGCTCCGGAGCGAGGTGGCGGCGATCCCGGTGTTCGATCACGGCATCGCGTACCTCCCGGGCGCGGGCGGCGCGCCGGGCCTGTGGCTCGACGCCACCAGCCCGCAGAGCCGGCTCGGGCCGCTGCCGGCGATGGACGCGCGCACGCTGGCGCTGTTCGTCGACGAGGGGCCGCCGAAGATCGTGGAGACGCCGGCGAGCTCGCCGGCCGATCACGGCGTCGACGCCGCGTGGACGATCGCGCTGCAGCCGTCGGGCGCGGGCGAGCTCGCGGCCAAGGAGCGGCACATCGGCGACGCGGCGTTCGAGCTCCGGTCGAACCTGGCGGAGGCCGACGCGCGGGCGCAGTGGGTCGAGCAGTACCTCGCGTACGGCTGGTTCCCGACCGTCGACGTGAAGCCCAAGGTGGCGTTCCAGGCCGATCTCCCGCACGGGGCGGCGACGCTCGAGTTCGAGGCGCGCTCCGAGGGGCTCGCGCGCCGCGAGGGCGCGGAGCTCGCGGTGCCGCTCTCGGGCACGTCCACGCTGACGTCGCAGCTCGCGCCGCTCGTGAAGCGCACGCTGCCCGTGGTCCTGCCGCCGAGCCTCGCGCCGCGGCACCACAGCCGGACGATCACGATCGTCGCCCCCGCGGGGTACGCGTTCGCGGAGCTCCCGCCGGGCGGCGACGAGGACGGCGGCGACTTCGGCCGCGCGTCGATCTCGTTCGCGAGGGCGCCGGGCAAGAACGCGGTCGTCGTGAAGGAGCGCGTGGTCATCGACCGGTCGACCATCCCGGTGGCCCAGTACGCCGCCTGGCGCAGCTGGCTGCAGCGGGTCGACGGGCTCCTGCACCGGATGGTGCGGCTCGTGCCCGTCGGGACGGCGAGCCCGAAGGCGCCGTGACGGCGGGCGGCGGCGATCCGAGGAGGGCCGCCGCCACGGCCGTGCCCGGCCTCGCGCGGCCGAGTCGGCCTCCCCGCCGCGCGGCCGCCCCGGCCGGCGGCCGTTGGTACCGTTCTGGCTAGCCGCCCTTCAACGCGCCCACGCGCCAGCGCTACCCAGGGGAGGGATCTCGCCATGCCGCTCGAACAGTACCGACGCCCGCGAATGATCGTTTTGAGCCCGCGCTCGACCGCTTACGACGCGGTGAGGGCGATGGTCGACAACCACGTCGGCGCGGTCCTGGTCCACGATGGCCAGGGCCTCGCCGGCATCGTCACCGACCGCGACATCGCGCTCGAGGTCGTGGCGGGCGATCTCGACGCGCGCAGCACCGCGCTGCGCGACATCATGTCGGACGAGATCGCGACGCTCGAGATCGACGCGTCGATCGACGACGCCGTGCGCATCATGCGCGATCATGCGTGTCGGCGCGTGCCGCTGACCGAGCAAGGGCGGCCCGTCGGCGTCGTGACCCTGGACGACCTGCTCGCCGACGGCGCCATCGACGCCGAGGCCGCCGGCTCCGTCGTGCGCGCGCAGCTCGAGGTGGCCGCCCGGTTCAAGCCGGGGGGCGCGCTGCACCCGGAGGGGATCGCGCGCCCCGAGCAGCGCTCGCGCGGCCCCGTGCGCGCCCTCACCCGGCGCAAGGCGCGCGCGGACAGCGCCTATGGCCGGCTGCTGCACGCGGTCGAGCGCCACAGCGGCCTCCAGCAGCGCGACCGCGCCGAGCTCGCGCTGCAGATCGTCCTCGGCAACCTCTGCCGCAGGGTGACGCCCCAGGAGGCGCGCCACCTCATCGCGCAGCTCCCCTCCAAGCTCCACCCGTCGCTCGATCCGTTCCTCGACGGGCCCGACAAGCGCATCACGACGGCGACCATCGAGGACGACGTCGCCCGCGAGCTGCGCCTCGACCGCGAGGCCGCCGGCTTCGTGCTGCAGGCGATCTGCGAGGCGGTCGCGGACAGCGTCTCCGCCGGCGAGATCGAGGGGGTCCGCGGCCAGCTCCCGCTCGACATGAAGGACCTGTTCCCGCCGACCCCGCTGCGCCGGGCGGTCTGAGCCGCCGGGCCGGCGCCTCGGTCTGAGCCGCCGGGGCGGCGGCTCAGGGGGCCGGCGCGGGCGCGGGCGCCGCGAGCAGCTTGCGGACCATGCCGAGGAGCTTGTCGGCCGTGAACGGCTTCTTGAGGACGGCCTGCGCCCGGTCGCCGAGCTTCTGGAGCAGCTCGTGGCGCTGCTCCACCGCGCTCATGATGACGATCGGCATGCCGTCGAGCCGCCGCTCCGCGGAGACGGCCTGCACCAGGTCGAAGCCGCTCATGATCGGCATCATCAGGTCGACGAGGGCGAGATCCGGACGCGACCCTCGCAGGTAATCGAGCGCCTGCTTGCCGTCGGGGCACGTCACGACCGAGTACCCCTCGTCCTCGAGCAGCCCCTCGATGCAGGCGAGGAGGTCGACCTCGTCGTCCACCACCAGCACCGTCGTCATGGCGCCTCCTCTCTCTGGTGCGCTCCGGCGAGGAGCCGCGCCTGCCCCGAGAGGATCTGCTCCGCCGACGCGAACGAGCTCGCCACCTCGATGCCGCGCTCGGAGATGACGAACTCGCGGATCGACCTGTCGTAGAGGCTCTCTCGCATCTTCAAGACCGAGATGAGCCGGTGGATCTGCGACCGGAGCTCGACGTAGCGGAGCAGGACGACGGTCTCGACCACGTTCCCGAGCTCGGGGTTCGGCATCCGGATGAGGGGCGTGAACAGGTCGAGCTCCTCGGTCACCACGGTCGTCACGTCGAGCATCCTGAGCTGGTTGGTGAGCGCCGAGAGGAACCGCGGCATCCGGTCCGGGTAGACCGAGGCGGCGCGGAAGCCCTCGATGCCGTCGATGAACAGCCGCCTCCGCGGCGTCGGATCCTGGCGCAGGAGCTCGAGCAGCTGCTCGGCCAGCGCGTCCATCCTGTGCTCCAGCGGCGGCTGCCAGACGAGCTGGATCGTCCCTCTCTTGATGTGGGCGTCGAGATCGATCCCCACCTTCCGGGCCTTGTCGCGGAGCCGCGGCGGAGGCTCGTAGAAGCCGAAGTAGATCCCTTTCTCGCCCCGCTTCGCCCCCTCGGCCAGGAACGAGAGCCCGAGGAGCGTCTTGCCGGTGCCGGGCGCCCCGAGGAGGGCGGTCGTCGAGCCCGAGGGCAAGCCGCCCTCGAGCATCGCGTCGAAGCTCGCGATCCCGAAGCCCATCCGGCAGCGCTCCTCGGACGCGCTCGCCCGTGGGCTGTCGAACTGGATCTCGGTGCGCGGGTGGATGACCATCCCGGACGTGTCGATCTCGACCTCGTGCTTGCCGCGCAGGTAGTCGCTCCCGCGGAACTTGTGCACCGTGAGCTCCCGGACGGCCCGCGGCCCGATCAGCTTGTCGGTGAGCTCGATGACGCCGTCCACGAGCGCGTTCTCGGCGTGCGACGCCTCGCGCGTGCTCGACAGGAGGAAGGTCGTGCAGTCGCTCAGGGCCGAGAGCCCCTGGATCTCGTGCACGAACTCGCGGAAGGCCAGCGCGCTGGGCGCGCGCTGATCGACGCTCTCCAGCCCGTCGATCACGAGCACGTCTGTGCCGCGGCGCTCGCGCAGGGTGCGGCGCAAGAGCTCCAGCAGCGCCGGCAGGCCCTGATCGCGGAGCGCCGGGTAGCCGCTGATGTAGTAGATGCGATCGGGGATCATCTCCGTATCGAAGAACTTCATGCCGCGCAGGTGGCGGATCATCTTGCTGTGCGACTCGACGAGGAGCGTCACGTAGACGCACCGCGCGCGCGGGCTCCTCCGGATGTGCTCGAAGCAGAGCTGGTTGCCGAAGATCGTCTTTCCGCTCCCGGGCGGGCCCATCAGGGCGTAGGTGCCGTTGCGGAGGAAGCCGCCCTTCAGGATGTAGTCGAGCCTCGGAATGCCGGTCTCCAGCCGGGGGATGTCCGCGCTCGGGCTGTCGCTCTCCCTGTCCTCGGTCGAGGGTGGCTGTGCGTCTCTCGGGTCTTCACGTTCTCGCGTCATGACGGTTCCATTGAAGTCTCCGACGTCTGTTGCGCGACCGGCAAGCGCACGACGAACGCCGCGCCCCCGCCGTCAGGGGGCTCGATGACGATGCTGCCGCCGTGCGCTTGCACGATCTCGCGCACGATATAGAGACCGAGCCCGAGGCTCTGCGATTTGTAGGTGGAGGCGATCCGCTGAAAGGGCTCGAAGACCCGGTCGTGGTCCTCCGCGGCGACGCCCGGCCCGTGGTCGCGCACCGTGAGCTTGGCCGTCGTCCCCTCGTGCGCGAGGGACACCTCGATCGGGCCGCCGCCGCCGTACTTCAGCGCGTTCGTGAGCAGGTTCTGCACGACCTGCTCGATGCGCGCGCCGTCCCAGAGCCCGAAAATGGGCTCGCCGGCCACGATCTGGACCGGCGTCCCGGCCGTCCGAGCGTGCTCGGTGATCGCCTCCGCGGCGTCGCGCACGATCTGGAGCAGATCCTTCGGCTCGAAATCGAGCTCGAGCCGGCGGGCGCGGATCCGGGTCACGTCGAGGAGGTTCTGGACCAGGCTGGTCAGGCGATCGATCTGGCGCTCCGACATGTCGACGAGCCTGTCGAGCTCCGGGAACGACCCGTCCGGCGGGATGCGCAGCTTGATGCGATGAATGGTGAGGAGCAGGGCGTTGAGGGGCGACCGGAGCTCGTGCGCCGCGATGGACAGGAACTCGTCACGGGCGGCGAGCGCGGCGCGCGTGTCCTCCGTCCAGCGCTGGAAGGCGGTCACGTCGATGAAGGTGAGCGCGGCGAGCTTGCCCCCGTGGTCGACGGCGTCGCACCGGACGAGGAGCGCGAAGTCGCCCTGACCCGTCTTCCAGTGCGTCAGCAGGGGGCCGAACGACTCGCCCCGGAGGGCGCGGGACCGCGGCCGCTCGTCTGGCCCGAGCGGCTTCCCGTCGGCGTCGGTGACTTGCGGGGTGTGCCCGTCCAGGTCCTCGTAGGCAAACGAGATCTCGCGCGCCGGCGGGTTGGCGAAGATGACCCGGCCACCCCGTCCGATCGTCATCAACACGAGGCCTGCCTGAATCGCGTCTGCGGCGTTGGGTTCGGTGGATAGATGCGGTCTCACCAAGCTCGCGCTCCTCGCTGTCAGCGGGGTCTCGAGCAGGCTCATCGTGCAAACGGCGGACCGCCCCGATCCACCGGCGGGAGCTCCGGCGCAGAGCGGCGCTCGCGCCGGCGCCGGAGGGCGGCTGTGGCGTTACGCCATTGCGCGGGGCAACTTGGCGCGTGCGGGGGTGGTGACGGACCACCATCGACGCCTGAGGGGAAGCGCCGCTCTCGCTGGTCCCGCGCGCCTCGGCGCGCGGCGTGACCTACGGCTGCGGCCAGACCACGCCGCGCGCCCGCAGATCGGCGACGGTGTCCGCCAGCGTCTCGAGCGGGTCGCGGGGCGTCCAGCCGAGCTCTCGCCGGGCCTTTGTCGCGTCGAGGTACCAGAAGTGCTGGCCCATCTCGGCCGACACCGGGTCGACCGGCAGGTCGAACGGCAGCCGCTTCCGCGCCCGCTCGATGAGGTGCGCGCCCGCCTTGGCGAGCGCGATGCTCCGCGGCAGCCGCAGGGCCGGGGCCGGGACGCCCGAGATCCGCGAGAGGCGGTGGAAGAAGACGTCGAGGCTCATGTTGGCGGTGCCGAGCAGGTAGCGCCCGCCCGGGCGGCCCTTCTCCATCGCCAGCGCCATCCCTTGCGCCGCGTCGCGGGCGTCGACGAAGGAGAGGCCGCCCGCGGGGATGAAGGGGAGCCGGCGCTCGAGGAAGCTCACGACGTCCCCCGTCGACGCGCCGTGGACGTCGCCCGGGCCGAGCAGGATGCTCGGGTTGACGGCGACGACCTCGAAGCCGGGCCCGTTGCGATCGAAGGCCGCGCGCTCGGCGTACAGCTTCGAGCGGTAGTAGGGCCAGCCGGCGATGATGTCCATCGGCGGCTCCGCCGTCTCGTCGCGGATGTCGTCCGGATCCCGGCTCACCGCCACGACGCCGCTCGTGCTCGCGATCACCGCGCGCTTCACCCCCGCGGCGCGGCAGGCGTCGAGGGTGATCTTGGTCCCCTCGACGTGCGTCCGGTAGAGCGCCTCGGCGTCCTCGCGGCGCCGCGAGACGCGCCCGGCGCAGTGGAAGAGGCCCTCGCAGCCCTCGGCGGCGGCGCGGACCGACGCCGCGTCGAGGACGTCGCCGCGGCGGAGCGCGACGCCCTGCTCGGCGAGCGCGGGCGCCTCCGCCCGGCAGAGCGCCACGACGTCGTGGCCCGCCCCGCGCAGCGCCGAGACGAGGTGCGAGCCCAGAAAACCGGTCGCGCCGGTGACGAGGTAGCGGCTCATGCGAGATCGAAAACCTTCTGGAAGGTCTGGAGGAGGGAGATGTCGTTCGATTTCACGAGGCCCGTCATGAACTCCATCGGGCTCGGCGTGTAGGCCTCCCGGACGATCTTGGTGAAGATCTCCGGCGTCGTCTTGAGGACGCAGTCCGCCTGCTGGCTCGGCTTGCCGATCCGCGCCTCGCAGCTGGCCGGATCGATCCGCAGCGTCCACTTCGCCTCCTCCTCCGCCCCGAGCGTGACGTAGTAGGTGATCGGCTGGGTGACCCGCCCGGCCACGTACTTCGACTCGAGCTCGCGGAACAGGACCGTGAGCGGGTGCTCCTTCGTGGTGGCGGCCTGATCGATGCTCTCGACCCGGCGCAGGTCGAGGGCGCCGCCCTCCTTGAGCTTGATCACGGCGAGCTGCGTGAGCTCCGCGACCTTGCGGCAGGCCATCGCGTACTTCATCCCGGCCGTGAGCCGGCGCAGGTCGGCGATCTCGAGCGGCGGCCCGATGCGCGCGACCAGATCGCGGCGGATGGGGACGCTGCGCCCCTTGGGGAGCGCCTCGAAGGTCCCGCCCAGGTAGAGGGGCAGGATGTCGACGTTGTGCGTGAGCGCGAGGTGCCCGATCGCCGGCTTGAACTCCAGGATGCTGCCGTCGGGGCTGCGCGTGCCCTCGGGGAAGAGCAGCACGGTCCGCCCGCGGTCGAGGATCTCGCCGGTCTGGCGCAGCGCCGTGCGCAGGCCGCCCTTGCGGTCGAACGGCGCCAGGTTCGTGAGGTTCTCGAAGTAGGCGCGCCGCCAGCGGTTGCCCTCGAAGAAGTAGTCCTGGGCGGCGAGCGAGACGATGCCGTCGCCGTAGCTGCCCAGCGCGAACTTCACGAGCCCCATGTCGAGGTGGCTCGCGTGGTTCGAGATGACGATCGTGTTGCGGTTGTGCGGGATGAACGCGCGCCCGTAGACCTTCGGGCGCATGACGTTCCCGTAGAAGCCGGACTGGACCTTGTTCATCCAGTGCTTCGCGAAGTCGGCCATCGGGCGGGGGATGTGGATCGGCTCCTCGCCCGGCTTGTGCGACGCCGGCTCCGCGGCCGCGGCGCCGGCGTCCTGCGCGAGCGCCCCCGCGCCCGCCTCGGCGGCCGAGGCGGCGAGCCGCTCGACGATCGCCTTCACCTCGGCGCGCTTCACCTGGCCGGACGCGGTGCGCGGCAGGTCGGCGTCGTGGAGGTGCAGCGCCATCGGGTGGCACGGCTTGGGCAGCGCCTGGATCGCCGTGCGGAGCGCGTCGAGCGCGCGCTCGTGCTGCGCCGCCCGCGCGAGCGCCTCGTCGCCGCCCTCGCCCTTCGCGCTCGGCGCCGCGGGGACGGCGAGGCAGGCGACCTGCTCGCCGCCGCGGCCGTTGTCGATGCCGACGATCGCGAGCTCCTTCACGTGCGCGACCTTGCCGAGCTGGCGCTCGACGTCGGCCGGGTACACGTTCTCGCCCTTCGCCGCGGTGATCACCTCGCTCTGCCGGCCGACGAGGACGAGCCGCCCCTGCTTGTCGAGCCTGCCGAGATCGCCGGTGTGGAGCCACCCGTCCGCGTCGAGCGCGGCCTCGGTCGCGCCGGCGCCCTCGGCGTAGCCCTTCATGACGTTGGGGCCGCGCGCGAGCACCTCGCCGACGCCGCTCGCGTCCGGGTTCGCGATCTTGATCTGCACGCCGGGGATCGGCTTGCCCACGTTCCCGGGGCTCACCGTCGGCGACGGCTTGGCGACGGTCAGGAGCGGCGCCGCCTCGGTCAGGCCGTAGCCCTCGGCGAGCGGCAGGCCGAGCCCCTTGAACACGGCGGCGGTGTCCTTGGGGAGCGCGGCGCCGCCGGAGATGAGGAAGCGGACGTTGCCGCCGAGCGCCTCGTGGACGCTCCCGAAGAAGAGCCGCCCCACGTTCAGCCCGAAGCGCTTGCCGAGCATGCGGTTCAGCTCCATCGCCCAGCTGAACGCGGCGGCCGCGGCGGGCCCCTGCTCCTTCACGCGGGCGACGATCTGGCGCTCCAGCATCTGCCAGAGCGCCGGCACGCCGACCATCGCCGTGACGCGGGCCCTCTTCAGCCCGTCGGTCACCCGGTCGGCCGAGACCTCGTCGAGGTAGATGATCCGCGCGCCCTGCGACAGCGGCAGGAGCAGGCCGCAGGTGACCTCGAAGGTCTGGTGGAGCGGCAGCACGCTGAGCACGCGATCGCTCGCCTTGAGCGGGAACAGCGGGGCGAGGGCGGCGAGCAGCGCGGTGAAGTTGCCGTGCGTGAGCAGCACGCCCTTCGGCTCCCCGGTCGTGCCGCTCGTGTAGACCACGCTCGCGACGTCCTCGCTGCCCACGCGCACGTCCGGGGGCGCGAGCCCCTCGCCGGACGCCGGGCCCAGGTCGGCCACGCGGCCCTCGGCGAAGCCGCAGAGGTCGAAGGCGTACAGGTTCGGCAGCGCCGCGCGCACCGCGGCGCCGATCTTCTCCTCGACGCCGCCGTCCCAGAGCACGACCTTCGCCGTCGACGAGCGGACGATGCCCGCGAACGCCTCCGCGTCGAGCGCGGGGTCGATCGGCACGGCGACGGCGCCCGCGCGGAGGATGCCGAAGTAGGCGATGGGCCACGACGGCTGGTTCTCGCCGGAGAGCGCCACGCGATCGCCGCGGCGGACGCCGAGGGCGGCGAGGCGCGCGGCCGTCTTGCAGGCGGCGTCGCGGAGCTCGCGGTAGCTCGTGCGCGAGAGCCCGTCCTGCTCGATCCGCTGGAGGGAGAGGGCGTGATCGAAGCGCTCGGCGACCTCGTCGAGCAGGTCGACGAGGCTGTCGTAGGGCCGGAGCGGCTTGATCTCCCGGCGGAGCATGTCCTCCATGAGCGGGAAGGCCCACTTCTCCAGGCCGGGGAGGTGGACGTTCCAGATGTAGTCGCGCCAGTCGATCGCCTCGGGCGCCCAGGTGAAGCGCGCCCGCTCCTCGGGCGGCATGCGGGCCATCGCGGCGCGCGTGTTGGCGCACGAGTAGACCCAGTCGGCCTCCGCGACGAACGGCATGAAGACCTCGAGGAGGGTGGCCGTCCTCTGCTCGGCCTTGGCGGCGCTCTCCAGCGCGGCGGCCGCCGGCTTGAGCAGGGCCGCGGCGGGGCCGACGCTCGCCGACTTGAGCAGGCCGCCGAGGCCGCGGAGCGCGCCCTCGATGGCGCGCGCGCCGTGCGCGCCGTACTGCTGCCGCGTGAGGCCGCGCGGCTCGAACCGGGACGACACGATGTCGAAGAGCGCGGTCTTCTTCCCCTCGAAGACCTGCCGTCGCTTGTAGAGCCCGGCGAGCTCCAGGTAGCGCGTCACGCGGCAGCCGTTCGTGTCGGTCGACCCGTACTGGTACACGGCGGGCGCGCGGCCCTCGATGAGCTCGCAGAGCGAGGCGATCATGCCGCTCGCGGTCATGTCGACCGGGATGAGGTCGAGCCGCACGTCGTGGTCGCCCGGGAACTGCACCTGCCCCTTCGACGCGAGGTAGAGGTAGGGCGCCGAGGTGTTGATCCCCTCGTTCCAGCCGCAGAACGGGAACTCGACGGCGGTCTCGACGACGGCGGGGCGGACGATGGTGAAGGGCAGCCCGGAGCTCGCGAGGACCTGCTCGCCGATGCTCTTCGTGTAGGTGTAGATGTTGGTCCACCCCCAGAAGAGCGCGCGCTCCTTGCCGGCCTCGACGAGCCGGTCCTTGATGAACTTGCGCTTCACCCTGGCGAGCTCGTTCTCGAGCGCGCTGCCGCGGCTCGGCTCGCCGCGGGCGGCCAGGTTGGCCTTGGCCTCGTCGAGGAAGGCGCTCTGCCGGAAGGCGTCCTCGCACCGCTGGCGCGCCTGCTTCACGAGGTCGAGGCACTCGCTGATCTCGCGCTGCGGGTCCCAGTGCGATCGATCGAGGGTGCGCTTCGGGCAGGCGGCGCCGAACCACGTCTCGCCCGCGGCGCGGGGGAAGGGGATCTCGGCCGGGTGGTTCTCCTCGATGAGCCCGGAGCGGTACCCCGCGACGAAGCAGGTGCTCGTGTGCATCACCTTGGCCCCGAGGGCCCGCGCGAGCTCGACCAGGTTGCTGATGCCGAACGCGTTGACCTCGAGCGCCTCGTCGAGCGGGGGGTTGAAGTCGACGACCCCGGCCACGTTCACGACGGCGGCGATGTTGCCGGTGAGCTCCCCAACGCGGTCGCCGAGCCCGAGCATCGGCTGGCCGACGTTGCCGTTCATCGGGGTGATCTTCCGCCGCAGGTACTCCTCGAAGGCGGGCCCCGGGTGCTGCTCGCGGATCGGGTCGAACACGGGCGAGGTCGCGATCTGCGACCAGAAGCGCTCCTCGGGCGACTGGCTGTCCTTGGCGCGGACGAGCAGGTAGATGTGGTCGATCTCCGGGAACCTCGCGAGCAGCATGGCCAGCCAGACCTTGCCGAGGAACCCGGTGCCTCCGACCACCACGAGCCGCTTGCCCGAGAGCACCTGAGACGGCACCAGCGGCGGGGCCGCCGCGGTTTCTTCGCCCTTGGCCGCACCCGGCGACCCCGGCTCCACCCCGCGGGCGCCGGCCCCGTTCGTAACACCCATATGGCTCATCGAGACTCCAGGAAGGCCGCTCAATTCGCGCCTGGGCCGGAACGCGTCAAGGGTGAGGTGCCGCGAACGGAGGTTCGCGCCCTCCCGGCATGGGGTTTGCCCGCACGATTGTGCGCGGAATCGGGGTCGTCGCGGAGGATCCGGACGGCGTGTTCCTGGGGTCGCGGTCGCGCGCGCGTCGCGGCGGCGTGGCAGAACCGTCGCGCTCGAAGGAATGGCTTGCCGGCGCGGGGTGCGCGACCCAAGCAGTGCGGCCGATGATCTTCGGGGCACACGAGTCCGTGGCCGGCGGCCTCCACCGCGCGATCGCGCTGGCGGGTGAGGATCGCTGCGAGGTGCTGCAGATCTTCACCAAGGTCTCGGGCCAGTGGCGGGAGCCTGCGCTCGGCGCGGAGAAGATCGCCGCGTTCCGGGCCGCGCGCGCGGCGTGGGCGGGCGCGGGCGCGACGCTCGCCCACGCGAGCTACCTCATCAACCTGTGCGCCGACGACGCCGCGATCCTCGAGCGCTCGCGGGAGGCGCTGTTCCAGGAGCTCGCGCGCTGCGACGCGCTCGGGATCGACTTCGTCGTGTTCCACCCGGGCGCGCACCGCGGGCTCGGCGAGGAGGCCGGCCTCGATCGCATCGGCGAGAGCCTCGCGATCGTGCTCTCGCGGGGGCGGGGGCTCCGCGCGCAGCTGTGCATCGAGAACATGGCCGGGCAGGGGTCGACGCTCGGCGATCGCCTCGATCACATCGCCGCGATGATTGAGCGCGCCGGGCCGGAGGGGGCGCGGCTCGGGGTCTGCATCGACACGCAGCACGCGTTCGCGGCGGGGCACGATCTCCGGAGCGAGGCCGGCTACGCGCGGTTCTTCGGCGATTTCGACCGGCTGCTCGGCATGGATCGGCTGCGGTGCATGCACGTGAACGACTCGAAGGCGGCGCTCGGCCAGCGGGTCGATCGGCACGAGCGCATCGGCGACGGGGAGATGGGGCTCGCGCCGTTCTGGCGCCTCGCGAACGACGCGCGGCTCGCGCGCGTGCCGGCGGTGGTCGAGCTGCCGCCGCTCTCCAAGGAGCGGCGCGGCTACGCGGAGGAGATCGCGCGGCTGCGCGCCCTCCGGGGCGCGCCCGAGCCGGCAGCGGCGCCGCCCCCCGCCGATGCCCGACCGCCGACGAAGCGCAAGCCGCGCGCCCCTCGAGGCTGACGCCCTCACCTCGCCCGGTGCGGCACCCGGACGCCCTTCTCGTCCGCCACGCGGATCGCCGTCTCGTACCCCGCGTCCGCGTGCCGGATGATCCCCATCCCCGGGTCGATGGTGAGCACCCGCTCGAGCCGCCGCCGAGCGGCCTCGGTGCCGTCGGCGACGATCACCATCCCGGCGTGCAGCGAGTTGCCGATCCCGACGCCGCCGCCGTGGTGGAAGCTGACCCACGACGCGCCGCCGGCGGTGTTCGCGAGCGCGTTGAGGATCGCCCAGTCGGCGATCGCGTCCGAGCCGTCCTTCATCGCCTCCGTCTCGCGGAACGGGGACGCGACCGACCCGCAGTCGAGGTGGTCGCGCCCGATCACGAGCGGCGCCTTCACCCGGCCGGTGCGCACGAGCTCGTTGAAGGCGAGCCCGACCTTCGCGCGGTCGCCGTAGCCGAGCCAGCAGATGCGCGACGGGAGCCCCTGGAACGCGATCCTCTGCTCCGCGAGCTCGATCCACCTCCGGAGATCCGGGTCGCCCGGGACCGCCTCGAGCACCGCGCGGTCCGTCGCGAGGATGTCCTCGGGATCGCCCGAGAGCGCCACCCAGCGGAACGGGCCCTTGCCCTGGCAGAACAGCTCGCGCACGTACGCGGGCACGAAGCCGGGGATCGCGAACGCGCCCTGGCAGCCCGCCTCCATCGCGCAGGTGCGGATGTTGTTGCCGTAATCGAAGACCTCGGCCCCGCGCCGCTGCATCTCGAGCATCGCCTCGACCTCGAGCCGCATCCCCGCCTTCGCGCGCGCGACGTACGCCACGGGGTCGCGGGCGCGCAGCTCCGCCGCCTGCTCCAGCGTGAGCCCCGGCGGGACGTAGCCGACGAGCGGATCGTGGGCCGCGGTCTGCTCCGTGACGAGGTCCGGCGTGACGCCGCGGCGGACGAGCTCCGGGTAGACGTCGGCGGCGTTGCCGCAGAGGGCGATCGAGCGCGGCGCCCCGCGCCGGACGCCGTCGAGGACCGCCTCGAGGGCGCGATCGAGGTCGTCGATGCGCTCGTCGACGTAGCGGGTGCGGAGCCGCTTCTCGATGCGCGCCGGGTCGATCTCGACGCCGAGGCAGGCCATGCCGGCCATGGTCGCGGCGAGCGGCTGCGCGCCGCCCATGCCGCCGAGCCCCGCGGTGAGCACCCAGCGGCCGCCGCCCGGCGCGCGCGCCGCGTGCGCCTTGCGCGCGGCGACGAACGTCTCGTACGTGCCCTGCACGATGCCCTGCGAGCCGATGTAGATCCAGGAGCCCGCGGTCATCTGTCCGTACATGGTCAGGCCCAGCGCCTCGAGGCGCCGGAACTCGTCCCACGTCGCCCACCGGCCCACGAGGTTCGAGTTGGCGAGGAGCACGCGGGGCGCGTCCGGGTGCGTGCGGAAGCGGCCCACCGCCTTGCCCGACTGCACGAGGAGCGTCTCGTCGTCCTCGAGCTCCCGGAGCTCGCGGACGATCACGTCGAACGCCTCCCACGATCGCGCGGCCTTCCCGGTGCCGCCGTAGACCACGAGGTCGTCGGGGCGCTCCGCGACCTCCGGATCCAGGTTGTTGTGGATCATCCGGAGCGCCGCCTCCTGGATCCACCCCTTGCAGCTCCGCTCGCTCCCGCGCGGCGCGCGCACCACCCGGGCCCCCTGCTCTCCGGTCGCCATGCTGTCGTGTACCCCAGCCGGCGAAGGCCGACCAGGCGGCGCGGCGCGCTCCGTGGCGCGCGCGACGGAGCGCGCCGCGCCGGCGCGTGACGTAAGGCTGCTCGGCGCGCCCGGCGCATCTCCGGGACAGCCGGCTTCGTCCGAACCAGAGTATGCTCGCCCGCGGCGCAGCAGCGCCCGACCCCGGGAGAATCCATGATCTCGACGATCCGTTCGGCCCTCGCGCGTTGCCCGGTCCAGGCCCTTCCGCTCGCAGCCCTGGCGGTCTCCCTCGCGACCACGGGGTGCGACAAGGTCGGGTGCTTCGAGTGGACCAAGTACGAGGGGGCGTGCCCGTCCCAGGAAGAGGCGCTCGAGTACTTCGGCGGCTCCTCCTGCAGCGACGTCAAGTCGGTCGACAGCGAGCCCGAGTACGACGGCGACTACTGCTGTTACGACATCACCAAGCGCACCGACGACGTCCCCTGCGACCCCTTCTAGCGTCCCCTAGAGCTCGTCCAGCGCGTTCCTGTCGAGCTCCTGGAGCGCCGCGAGATCCCGCGCCGCGAGCTCCTCCACGCTGCCCTCGGCCTCGCGCGGGTAGGCCAGCACGACCTCGCCGTCGTGCACGTAGAGGTGCTGGCCGTCGATGCGCCCGTGCGCGCCCCCCGCCGCGTGGAGCGCCGCGATCGCCTCGCCGAGGCGCGCCCGCTGGCCCCTGGTCAGGGCGCGCCCCTCGTCGGCGAGCGCGCGGCCCTGGGGCGGCGCCACCCACACCTCGCCGGCGGCGAGGTCGACCCGCAGGACGCACGGCAGCGCCGCGTGGCCGGCGCGCGCGAACGCCCGGGCCCGGGCGAGGGTCGCGTCGTCGAGCGGCAGCACGAGCACGTCGCGATCGAGCCAGACGTCGCGCCAGCGCCCCTCCGTGTCGCGGCCGTCGCCGACCTCCAGCGTCGCCGCGAGCCGCGCCGCCGTCGGGGGCGGCGCCTCGCTCGACCTGGGCCGGGCGCTCGCGCGCGCGCGCCGCGGCCGCGGGCTCTCCGGCCAGGGGAGCGCCGTGATCGCGCGCCGCGCCTCGAACGCGTCGGCCGGCCGCGCGGCCGGGTCCTCGGCGAGCAGCGCTGCCACGACCGCGTCGTGGGCCGCCGTGAGCTCCGGGTGGATCGCGCTCGGCGCAGGATCGAGCTGCCCGCCCACGGCGGGGGCGGGCGGCTCTCCGGTGAGCAGCTCGGCGAGCACCGCGCCGACGCCGTACAGGTCGCTCGCCAGCGTCGCCGGCCGACCCATGCGCTGCTCCGGCGACATGTACGCGAACGTCCCGATCGCGCCGGCCGTGGCGGTGGTCGAGAGATCGCCGAGGTGCGCCGCGCCGAAGTCCGCGAGGTGCGCCGTCCCGATCTCGTCGAAGAGCACGTTGCTCGGCTTCACGTCGCGGTGGAGGATGCCGAGCCGGTGCGCCTCGCCGAGCGCGGACAGGAGCGCGCACGCGACCTCGACGGCGCGCGCGGGCGCGACCGGCTCCCCGCGGAGCCGCTCGATCAGGGAGCCGCCGGCCATCCAGGTGAGCACCATCGCGGGCCCCTCCGGGTGATAGGCGCGGAGCGCGACGACGTTCGGGTGCCGGAGCTGGGCGAGCGCGCGCGCCTCGCGCTCGAACCGGAGGAGCGCGTCGCGGCCCGCGCCGAACGCCGCGCCCGCGAAGATCTTCACCGCGACGCGCTCCGCCGTGATCCGGTCGCGCGCCTCCACCACGCGCGCGTGCGGGGTGGCCGTGACCTCGCGCAGGGTCTCGTAGCGCCCGAAGAGGAGCGGCCCGCCCGGCGCCGGGCCCGGCACGGCCGGCCCCGCCGCGGGGGCGGGCGACGAGAGCGCCTCCTCGCCGCGCGGGTCGAGCTGCGCGAGCTCGTCGCGCACGGTCCGCGCGGCGTCCTCGAGCCCGAGCGCGCTCAGGCAGCGGCAGAGCAGCGGCAGCGCGCGGGCGCGCTCCGCGGAGGAGGGCGGCAGGTGCTGCAGCGCGCGCACCGCCGCCTCGGCGCGGCCGTGGCGCGCGAGGAGCTCGCCGAGGGCGAGCCACGCCGCCGCGTCGCCCGGGCGGCGGCGGAGCGAGGCCTCGAGCACGCGCGCGCCGTCGGCGGGGCGGCCGGCGAGCTCGAAGCTCTCGGCGGCGCGGCGCGCGTCCTGGGCCGCGGTGAACGCCTCGGCGGCCGCGGCGTGGGCGCCGAGCGCCGCGAACAGCGCGCCGGCGTGGCGGGCGAACCCGCGCGCCACGAGGTCGGCGGCGACGCGCAGCGCGGCGTCCCGGGGCGCGGTGGTGACGAGCGCGTCGAGCGCCTTTCGCGCCAGCGCGTCGTCGCCGCCGAGCGCGGCCATCAGCGCCGCGCGGGCCGGGTCCTCGGCGGCGAGCGCTTCCCTGGCCGCGCCGGCGAAGTCGCAGACCCGCTCGAGCAGCTCCGACGCGCCCGCGTGATCGCCGGCCGCCACGAGGAGCGCCGCGCCGCGCTCGCGCTGCCCGATCGCGGCGAGCTCGGCCGCGCGCCGTCGCAGGTCCTCGTACGTCACCCCGGCGCTGGTCGCGAGCCCGTCGTCAGTGCGCGGCGAGGCGCGCGCGGCCGTTCACGGAGAGGTCGAAGCGCACCTCGCCGGCGTCGATCCCCGCGGCGCTGAACGGCACCTGCCGCGTGCGGTGCACGGCGAGCGTCGCGCTCGCGGGCAGGGGGCCGAGCGTCGAGGGATCCAGCAAGGAGCCCGGGATCACGCCCCGGCCCGTGTCCTTGAAGGCGCACCGCACGGTCGCGCCGTGCGCCGAGGTCACGTCGACGTAGATGACGTCGCGCGCCCGGCCGGCGTCGCCGCCCTCGTCCGCGCGCCACTGCACCACCGCGCCGACCCCGGCGCCGAGCTCGACCCCGTCGGCCAGGTCGGCGTCGCCCACCCGCACGTCCTCGGGGCCGGCGGGGGCGTCGGCCTCGAAGGCGAACCGATCGAGCTGCCCCGAGCCGGAGCTCTCGAAGACGTAGCGCGCCGGCGCCGGCAGATCGCTCGTGGCGTCGCGCGACGTGTAGAAGACGCCGAAGACCAGGGCGCCCACGTCCGGGAATGCGCGGGCGGCGAGCGGCATTTCGGTGTTGTCGGTCCGCATCGTGACGTCGCCCGCGTCGAGGAGCTCGATCGGGCTGAGCGAGGTGAAGCTGCTCGCCGCCTCGTCCTCGGCGGCGGGCGAGAGCACCATGCAGCTGCCGGCGGACGGGAGGACGAACGGCTGGCCGACCGCGCCCTCGGCGAGCTCGGGATCCATCGCGGAGGAGAGGCGCATGAACTTCGCGAGGACGTTGGTGACCGAGCCGGCGCCCTCGTCGGCCGCGCCCTCGGGCGCCGCGTCGTCGAGCTCGATGGGGGCGGCGTCCCGGCTCAGGTTGATCGCACGCTCGACGCGAACGACCCCCTGGGTGACCACCCCGCTGACGTCGGCCGCGTCGCCCGCGACAGGCGCCGAACAGCCGATGAGAGCCGCACCGGCGAGGAGGCAAGAGGTGGAGAGGGCGCCGTAGGGACGCATAGATCCGAGTCTAAGGCGGGTCCTCCGGCCGGGCAAGCGCCTGCGCTGGCCACGGAAACCGCGCGAAAATCCGCAATTTTACAGCTTTACGGTCAGGTCAGAAGGTGACCGTGAGGCCGCCGCCCGGGGCGATCGTGCCCTGGTCGATGGCGACCGGGGCGCCGCCGATCTCGCCCGTGGCGTGGTGGTACGTCGCCGTCGCCTCCAGGGCGACATGTACGTGGCGGAACCCGGCGCGCACGCCCAGCACGAACCCGAGCCGGAGGTGCTGGCCCGACGCGTCGACGAGGGACCCGCGGGAGGCCGACCCGGCGGGGGGCAGCCGCACCTCGCCGCCGAGGAGCTCGAGCCCGAGCCGCGGACCGAACCAGAGCGCGTAGAGATCCGCGTCCGACCGGAAGCCGAGCAGGATCGGGACGTCGACCCCGGCACCGTAGACGTCGGCGACGTCGGCGACGCCGCCCCCCTCCGCGGTCGGGCCCGGAGCGCCGGCGAAGAGCGCCGAGGCGCCGAGGCCGATCGACAGGGCCGCGTCGCCGAGCGGGAACGCGTGGCGCCCGTCGAGCCGGAGGGCGCGCCCCGAGTACGTCAGCCCTGCCTCGTTCCCGCCCTCGATCCCGACGCGGGCGCTGGCCCACGGCGCGACGCCCGGCGACACGGCGATCTCGGAGAGCTTCCGCCGCGCGGCGCCCTCGGCCGCTGCCGCGTCGCCGGCGGCGCCCGGCGGGGCGGCCGTCGCGCCGGCGACGACCATGTCGCCCGACAGGCCGGCGCCGACGCTCACCTTGCCCGGGTGAAGGACGTGGGCCGGATGGAGCAGCGGCCCGCTGCCGTGGCAGCCCGCGCAGGCCCCCGCGAGGAGCGCTGCGGCCCAGCGCCGGATCACGGTGTGACCCGGGCGCTGTGTTGAACCGACGGTGCCGGCGGAGACATGGGGAGCGCGGCCGAGAGGCGACGCGACGGTGCTCGAGATGATGCTCTACTTACGGAAGCGCGAGGGGTAGTCGTTCTCGGCGGCGCGCTTCTGCAGATCGGCATCGTCGGGGTGCAGCTTGATGGCGCGCGCGATGAGCGCCTCCTCGGTCTCGACGATCTGCGGGTTCGGCAGGCAGCACTCGACAGGGCACACCGCCTGGCACGCCTCGTGGTCGTAGAAGCCGACGCACTCCGTGCAGAGCTCCGGATCGATCACGTAGATCTCATCGCCCTCGCTGATGGCTTCGTTCGGGCATTCCGGCTCGCAGGCGCCGCAGTTGATGCAATCTTCGGTGATGTAAGTCGCCATGGCCTTCGCTTCATTCTCCGGGGTCAACCCCGGTCCGGTCGTTTCTAGAGGCCTGAGGGCAAGGTGTCAATTCGGGCGGAAGGGAGCGCACGTTCCGCGCGGCGGCGCTGGCGTATGCTTGCGCGCCGGCGCCCCTGCCGGTACTAAGCGGCCCTCCTCGATGCTCCGCCTCACCGGGCCCGCCCTTTTGCTCGCCGTCCTCGGCGCCTCCTCGCTGCTCGCCGGATGCGGCCCCCAGATCGGCGACGCGTGCATCACGTCGCTCGATTGCGCCCAGCAAGAGCAGGAGCTCTTCTGCGACGGCACGCAGCCCGGCGGCTACTGCACGGTCTTCAACTGCGGGCCGGACAGCTGCCAGGGCAGCAGCGTCTGCGTCGCGTTCAACCCGGTGCTGGATCAGGCGTGCAGCGCGCTCGAGAACGTCCGCTGGCCGCGCTTCGAGCGGACGTTCTGCATGGCCACCTGCGACGACGACGACGACTGCCGCAGCGGCTACTCGTGCGTCGCGCTGCGCGACATCCGGAGCGCCGCGGCGATCCCGCCGGGCGAGCGCAACGCCGCCATCATCGACGCCGAGCCGGAGGGCTCGAAGGCGTGCCTGCCGGATCCGTCCTCTCCCCCGAGCTCGCCCGGCGAGACCTCGGACGACGTCGAGAGCGGGCCCGGGGTCTGCGGGGCCGCGCCCGAGCAGCCCGCGTGGACGCCGTACACGCCGGGCGCGGGCGGCGCCGGCGGCTCGAACGGCGAGGGCGGCTCGAACGGCGAGGGCGGTTCGAACGGCGCGGGCGGCTCGGAGGGCGAGGGCGGCGGCGCGGGCGGCTCGGAGGGCGAGGGCGGCGGCGCTGGCGGCTCGGACGGCGTCGGCGGCGCGGGCGGCGGCTGAGCGCCGCGCGGTGCGATCCGGCGCCGCGCGGCGACCGTGCTAGCGTTGGCCGCGTGTTCGGACCGGCCCCCGCGAAGAGAACGCTCGAGGCTGCGCTGCGCGACGTCGCCTCGCAGAAGCCCGCCGTGCGCGTGGAGGCGGTGACCGATCTCGTCCCGTATGCCGCGACGGAGCGGGAGCGGGTCCTGCGCGCGATCGAGGGCGCGCTGCGCTCGGACGCGCACGCGGCCGTGCGCGCGGCGGCGGCGATCGCCCTCGCCGACACGAAGGCCGTCGAGGCCCTGCCCGCGCTGCTCCTCGCCGTCGAGGACGAGGACCCCAACGTCCGGCAGATGGCGATCACGGCGCTCGGCGAGATCGGCGACGTGCGCGCCACGGGCCGGCTCCGGCGCGCGCTCTCGGACGAGCGGCCCGAGGTCCGCTTCCAGGCGGTCATCGCCTTCCCCCGCGTCTGCGCCCAAGCGGCCGACGCGCTCGAGGCCGTCATGGAGGCCACCCACGACGGCGACCCGCTCGTCTGCCACATCGCCCTGCGGATGTTCGAGGAGCTGGGCGAGCCGAACGGCGAGCTCCCCCCGCCGTGCATGGCGCGGGCGCGCGCGCTGCTCGGCCACGCGTCGCCGCTCGTCCGGGCCACGGCGGCGGTCGTCACCGCGCGCTTCGGCGATCCGGCGGGCCACGCGGTGCTCGTCGAGATCGTGGAAGGGAAGCTCCGCGACGTCGACCACGAGGACGAGGCCGCGGCGATCGAGCTCTGCGGCGAGCTCGGCCTCGCCGCCTCGCGGGGCGCGCTCGAGCGGCGCGCCTTCGGGCGCCGGCTCGGCCTCGGCCGGGATCCGCTGCGCTGGCACGCGCGCGTCGCGCTCGCGCGGATGCGCCACGAGCGCGCGATCCGCGAGATCCTGAGCGAGCTCGGCGCGTGGGACCGCCACCGGCGCACGCTCGCCGTCGCGGCCGCCGGCCGCGCGCGCCTCGCGGCCGCCCGGCCGGCGATCGAGGCGATGCGCGGCGACGACCGGAAGGCCGATCAGGGGGCCGTCGAGGAGGCGCTCGCCGCCATCGGCTCCGACGGCTCCGACGGTTCCGAGGTGGATGCATGAACGATGACGCCCAGTTCAGCGAGGCCGACCTCGCCCCGAGCCCCGAAGAGCGCGCCGCGTCGCGCCGCTCCCTGATCGATCGCGTGGCCGCGAGCGTGGCCGCGCTCGCGGCGGGCGCCTGGGCCGGCGGCGTCGTGACGCTCGGCACCTGCGCCGCGCCGTTCGTCTTTCGGCTCACCCCGGGCCCCTTCTCCGGCGACGCGATGAGCGCGGCCTTCGCCCGCTTCGATCAGCTCGCGCTCGGCGCCGCCGTGATCCTCCTCGGCGCGGAGGTGGCGCGCACCTGGGCGGCGGGACGCCGGGGCGCGAGCCGCGCGGCCCGCGTGCGCCGGGTCGTCGCCATGGCGATGGCCGGGTGCGCCGCGTACGTCGGCCTCGCGCTCACCCCCCGCATCGCGGCGCTCCACCGCGAGGGCGCGCGGCGCGGCGAGGGGGAGCGCGGCATGGAGCTCGAGCGCGCCCATCGCCGCGCCGAGCTCGTGAGCCGGTCGGAGGTGTTCCTCGGCGCGAGCCTCGTCGCGCTGCACGTCTTCACGCTCGGCGCGCGCCGCCCCGAGGAGGACGAGGACGACGAGGACGCGGCCGCGCCGCTGCCGCCCGGCCCGCGGTGAGGGCGCCGGGCGCACGTCACCCGCGCGGGCGCCGGCGCGGGGGCGCCGATCCGATCACCGGCGCGCGAGGCGCCGCCGCGCGGCGCGGCCAGGACAGGGAGGGACCAGATGCCGCGGGACAACAAGCTGTATAGCGGCTTCGTCAACCACGACTACATCCTCACGTTCTCGATCGCCGACGAGGAGAGCCGCGCGCGCCTCGTCGCGCTCTGCGCCGGACCGTGGCAGGGCGACGAGGTCACGCCAGGCACCTGGGAGGTGTCCAACACGCTGAGCCCGGACCAGATGGAGCGCGCCATCCTCGATCTCATGGGCGACGCGGACCGCGCCGCCTATTACTACCTCTCCGACAGCAAGCGGATGTTCCGCGTCCTCCTCGGCTGAGCGCGGCGTGTGGGCCGGTTCGCGCCGGCGGGCGAACGGGGCGGGCGGTCCCGCGCCGGCGCGCCGAAGGGGCCGCGATCGCCGCCATTTCGCGGTATGGTCCGGCCATGAGCGAGCTGGAAGCCACGCCGCCCGGCGCCTCGATCAGGGCCGAAGGCGCCCCCCTACCTCACGCGCCGCCGCCCCGCGCGGGGGAGGCGGACGACGAGGGCTTGCTCAGCGTCCTCCGCGACGACGGAACGCTCGATCCCGCGACCGACCCCGGCCTGGCCGACGCGCTGCTCCTGCGCGCGTACCGCGAGATCAAGCGCCTCCGGCTGCTCGACGCGCGCATGCTCCTGCTCCAGCGGCAGGGGCGGGTCGGCTTCTACGGCGCGTGCACCGGCCAGGAGGCGACGCCGATCGCCGCCGCGCTCGCGCTCGAGCCCACCGACTGGATCTTCCCCGCGCTGCGCGAGAGCGTGATGATGCTGGTGCGCGGCTTCCCGCTCCGCAGCTACGTGGCCCAGGTGTTCGGCAACTCGGGCGACCTCCTCAAGGGGCGCCAGATGCCGTCGCACATGAGCGGCCGGCAGGTGAACCAGGTGTCCTGGTCGAGCTGCATCGGCCCGCAGATCCCGCAGGCGGTCGGCGTCGCGTGGGCCGCGAGGCTGCGGCGCGACCGCACGGTGGTGGTGGGCTTCCTGGGCGACGGCGCGACGAGCGAGCCCGACTTCCACAGCGCGATGAACTTCGCCGGCGTCTTCAAGGCGCCCTGCGTGATGATCTGCCAGAACAACCACTGGGCGATCAGCGTGCCGACCGACCGGCAGACGGCCTCCAGGACGATCGCCATCAAGGGCCGCGCGTACGGCGTCCCGTCGGTGCGGGTCGACGGCAACGACGTCATCGCGGTCTACCGCGCCGTCTCCGAGGCGGTCGCGCGGGCCCGGGCCGGCGGCGGCCCCAGCTTCATCGAGGCGCTCACCTACCGGGTCGGCGCCCACTCCTCGAGCGACGACCCGAGCCGGTACCGGTCGCAGGAGGAGGTCGATCGCTGGACGGCGCGCGACCCCCTGCTGCGCCTCGGGCGCCACCTCGCCGCCCGCGGCCTCCTCGACGACGCCGCGGAGGCCGCGCTCGAGGCGGAGCTCAACGCCGAGATCGCCGCCGCCGTCGCGGAGGTCGAGGCGATGGACCCGCCCGCCCGCGAGACCCTGTTCGACGACGTCTACGCCGAGCTGCCCTGGCACCTGCGCGACCAGCGCGCGGAGCTCCTGCGCTCCCCGAAAGCGCCCGCGCACGGCGGCGGACGCTGACCACGGGAGGGATTTCCCCTCGGTGCGAGGTCGTGTAAGCCCCGGACACCCCGGGCACGGCTCGCGGTTGCGGGCGCGGCCTCAGGGCTGGTCGGCGAGGGGCTTGTCTAACGGACCCCGGCGCCCCTAATCCCAGTCTCCGAAGCGCACAACAAGGACAAGGATGAAGACCTACGACGCAATCGTGATCGGTGCCGGCCCGGGCGGTTACCCCTGCGCCATCCGGCTGGCTCAGCTCAAGCAGACGACGCTCTGCATCGAGAAGGAGCAGCCCGGCGGCGTCTGCCTCAACTGGGGGTGTATCCCCTCCAAGGCGCTGATCTCCGCCGCCCACCTCTACGAGAAGTCGCAGGCCGGCGCCTCGATGGGGATCAAGGTCAGCGGCGTCGAGCTCGACGCCAACGCGATGCAGGACTGGAAGGAAGGCATCGTCAAGAAGCTCACCGGCGGCGTCCGGTCGCTGCTCAAGGGCAACGGCGCCGACCTGATGACCGGCACCGCCACGATCGTCGGGCCGAAGCGCGTGGACGTGACCCTGCCGGACGGCTCGGTGGAGCAGATCGAGGCGAAGAAGGCGATCGTCATCGCCACCGGCTCGACCACGATCGAGATCCCGTCGTTCAAGTTCGACGGCCAGTCGATCATCGGCGCGAAGGAGGCGGTGAGCCTGCGCCAGATCCCGAAGCGGCTGATGGTGATCGGCGGCGGCGTCATCGGCCTCGAGCTCGGCATGGTCTACCAGGCCTTCGGCTCGCAGCTCACCGTGGTCGAGGCGCTGCCCGACCTGCTCACGGGCGTCGACCCCGACTGCACAAAGATCGTCGAGCGCAAGATCCTGAAGCGCGGCGGCACGATCCACAAGAACGCCAAGGCGATCGGCTACGAGAAGCAGAAGGACGGCTCGGTCGGGGTGAAGATCCAGATCGAGGGCAAGGAGCAGACGATCGTCGTCGACACGGTGCTCGTCGCCGTCGGCATGCGGCCGACCTCGAAGGGGCTCGGCCTCGAGAAGGTCGGCGTGACGGTCGATCAGCGCGGGTTCATCCCGACCGACAAGACGTGCCGCACCAACGTGCCGTCGATCTACGCGATCGGCGACGTCAGCGGCCCGCCCCTGCTCGCGCACAAGGCGACGAAGGAGGGCGAGATCGTCGCGGAGGTCATCGCGGGGCACAAGGCCGCGAAGGACTGGGTCGCGATCCCGGGCGCGATCTTCACCGATCCGGAGATCGCGACGGTGGGGCTCACCGAGGCGGAGGCGAAGGCGAAGGGCCTCGAGGTCAGCGTCGGCAAGTTCCCGTTCTCGGCGCTCGGCAAGGCCATGGCCCTGAACGAGACCGAGGGGTTCGTGAAGATCGTCGCCGACAAGAAGACGAAGCAGGTGCTCGGCGTCCACATCGTCGGCCCGGAGGCGAGCACGATGATCAGCGAGGCGTCCCTGTCGCTCGAGATGGCGGCCTTCCTCGAGGACCTCTCGCTCACGATCCACCCCCACCCGACCCTCGGCGAGTCGCTGATGGAAGCCGCCGCCCACGCCATGGGCGCGGCGATCCACATCGCGAACCGCTGAGCGCCTGGCGGTGTGAGCCCCTGGTTGATGTAAGAAAAAACGCAAAGGCGCAAAGGCGCAAAGACGCAAAAAGGCGAAGAGAGGGGCAGGGGCGCTCGTCCTTCCCTCTCTACCTGCGCCTTCGCGTCTTCAACCCGCTTCCGGGCAGCAAGGGCGCAAAAAGACGAAAGAGAGAGTCGGGGCGCTCGTCCCTTTCCTCTCTCCTTCGTCTTTTTTGCGCCTTTGCGCCTTTGCGCCTTTGCGTTGTAACCCACTCCCGGTCGACGCGTCGCAGCGCTCGGAGGAGCGCTCGAATCGACCCCGGGCCACCAACGCGTCAGTCGCGCATGTAATGGCACGTGTACCCGTCCGGGTACTTCACCAGGTACTTCTGGTGGTACTCCTCGGCGCGCGTGAACTGCCCGGCCTCCACGATCTCGGTCACGACCGGCGCGCGCCACTTGCCGCTCCGGTCCACGCGCGCCTTCACCTCCTCGGCGACGCGGCGCTGCTCGGGCGTCGTCACGAAGATGGCCGAGCGGTACTGCGTGCCGACATCGTTGCCCTGGCGGTTCCGCGTCGTCGGATCGTGCATGCGGAAGAACCATTTCTCGAGCAGCTCGGCATACGACACCTTCGCTGGATCGAAGACGATGCGCACCGACTCGGCGTGCCCCGTGTCCCCGGTCTTCACGTCGCGATACGTCGGGTCCTTCGTCCGGCCGCCGGTGTAACCGACCTCCGTCTCGAGGACGCCCGGGATCTTGCGGAGGAGCTCCTCCATCCCCCAGAAGCAGCCGCCCGCCAGGATCGCCGTCTCCAGCGTGGTCTTGCAGCCGGGGGCCTCCCCCGACGCAGGGACGGCGCAGGCGTTCGCGCCGTCCTGCGCCGCCGGCGCGCGGCTCCGGCCCTCGACCTGGGCCCGGTAGGCGCCGTAGCCCTCCGCCTCGAGGCGATCGAGCGGGATGAACCGCAGAGACGCAGAGTTGATGCAGTACCGCAGCCCGCGCGGCGCCGGCCCGTCCTCGAAGACGTGCCCGAGGTGCGAGTCGCCGGCCTTGGAGCGCACCTCCGTCCGAACCATCCCGTGGGCCCGGTCCGAGCGCTCCACGACCCGGCTCGGCTCGACCGGGCGCGTGAAGCTCGGCCAGCCGGTGCCCGAGTCGAACTTGTCGCGCGACGAAAAGAGCGGCTCGCCGGTCACGACATCCACGTAGAGGCCCGCCTCGTGGTTGTTCCAGAAGGCGTTGCGGAACGGCGGCTCGGTCGCGTCGCGCTGGGTCACCTCGTACGCGAGCGGCGTGAGCTGCTTCCGCAGCGCCTCCTCCGACGGTTTACGATAGGTTCTATCCGACATCGTCACAGCCTCCTTGGACCCCGGGGCAGCCTTGCTCGCCTCCCCCGCGGCGCCCGCGCGCCAGCACGCGACCAGGGCGGCGGACGCGACGAGCAAGAGCGCGAAGAAGAGACGAGCAGCGCGGAGCCAATTCATCATCCACCTGGCCGGTCGAGGGTAGCGCATCCACCCCTCCTACGCCGCGCGAGGCCGGCGGTTTCACCCGGCGGCCGCGGCCCCGCGCGGCGCCGGGCTCGGCGTTATGGGCTGCCGCCCTCGAGCGGGGCCTCGCCCTCGGCGGCGCGCCGCTCGAAGCAGTCGTCGGGGATCTCGCGCGCGCGGCGGACGAGCCGGGTCGCCCCGATGAACGCCGTGGTCACCGGATCGTGGTAGCCGCTCGCCCCGTGCAGCCCCGGGATCGCGCGCTGGTAATGGCGCGCGACCCGCTCCATCAGCGCCTCGCGCACGTACTTGCCCACCATCGACGCCATCGCCACGCAGAGATCCGAGGCGTCGCTGTCGCGGACGAACGCGATCTCGCCGAGCCCGGGGAAGCGGTAGACGCTGCGGGCGCGGCCCTCCTCGAGCGCGAGGTGCAGCCGCCCGGCGAGCGGGCCGAACGCCGACCCGTACTTGCCGAAGCCGCCGACCTTGCCGCACACCGCGAAGATCTCCGCGCCGGCGAGGCCGCCGAGCTCGAGGATGAGCCGCTCCATCGCGTGGAGGTCGAGCACGAACCGGTTCTTCCCGGCGCGCGCGCCGTCGTTCATCCGCTTCGCGCAGAGCAGCACCGAGCGCACGGCCACGATCTCGACGCCCTTGTCGGCGAGCTTGTCGAGGTCGCGGCCGATGGCGCGCAGCAGCTTGTCGGGCGCGGTGAACCCCTCGCCCTCCGTCGACCAGCACTGCGCCTCGACGTGACCCGGGCAGAGCGCGCGCAGCGCGGCGCGGTCCTCGAGCGCGACCGCGTGGATCAGCTCGTCGACCGACGACGGCGCGGCGGCCGCCGCCCCGCGGCCGCAGCCGCGGGCGACCAGCGCGCGGGCCCACGCCTCGCCGAGCGAGACGTCCCCGTGCGCGACGAGCTGCTTCGAGTCGCCGAGCCGCTGCGCCAGGGCGCCGCGCGGCGCGCGGCCGGCGGTCTCCCAGCCGGCCTCGGTGACGCGCGAGAGGACGGCCGTCACCACCATCGGACCGAGCCGCGGGCCGAGGCCGTTCTCATCGACGCCGATGCGGTAGCGGACAGAGGGCTCGGCGGACGCCATGCACGGCCCCTCTGCCACACGACCGCGCCCGCGTCACGGCGCGCGGCGGCCCGCCGGCGTCATCCCCCGCGCGGTGTCGATCGAAATCGACGAGCGCACCGCATTACGTCTTCTGCCCCGAGTTTTTCACCGGCTCCCCCGGCGCGCCGCACTATATTTCTCGCCCCATGCGCATCCTCCCCGTGCCCTGCCTCAGCGACAACTACGCGTACCTCGCGGCCGCGGACGGGCGGCGCGAGGCGATCGTCATCGACCCGTCGGAGGCCGAGCCGGTCGTCGCGGCGCTCGAGCGCGAGCAGCTCCGCCTGGTCGCCATCATCAACACGCACCACCACCTCGATCACGTCGGCGGCAACGAGGCGCTCCGCCAGCGCTACGGCGACCTGCCCGTCTACGCGCACGCGAGCGACGTCGGCCGCGTGCCCGCGCAGACCGAGCGGGTCGAGGAGGGCACGCCGGTCGAGGTCGCCGGCCTCACCTTCCGGCCGCTGCACGTCCCCGGCCACACCATGGGCGCCGTGTCCTATTGCGTCGAGGACGCTGTCTTCACCGGGGACACGCTCTTCATCGGCGGCTGCGGCCGCATGTTCGAGGGCACACCCGAGGTGATGCACGCCTCGCTCTCCAAGCTCGGCGCCCTCCCGGTGCACACGCGCGTCTTCTGCGGCCACGAGTACACCGTGAACAACCTCCGCTTCGCCGAGACGGTCGAGCCCGAGAACGAGGCCGTGCGCAGGAAGCTCGCGGCCGCCCGCGCGGCGCGCGAGCGCGGCGAGCCCACGGTCGGGAGCACCATCGCCGAGGAGCTCGCGACGAACCCGTTCCTGCGCTGCGGCGAGGCGTCCGTGCGGGCTCGCTTCCCGGGGCCCACGCTGCCCGACGTGTTCGCCGCCGTGCGGCGCGCGAAGGACGATTACCGCTGAGCAACGGCGTCGCGCGCGGCCGTATTCCGCTCGCGCCCGTCGCCTGTTTTCTATACGACTAGGCCATGGACTCCCGCGCTCCCATCTTCGGGTTCAACGACGCGCGCGACGAGATCGTGCGCACCGTGGTCGACCGGGTCATCGGCGCCACGAGGGATCCGCTGCTCGCCATGAACGAGGCGGCGTACCAGGAGGCGAAGCGCCTCGAGGGGTCCCGGAAGCCGCAGGACGTCCGCGAGCTCGGCGAGTGGCAGCGGCTCGCCCGTTCGCTCGGCCGCATGCACGACGCGGAGCGCCGCCGCCGCCTCCGCGAGCTCGCCGAGGAGTACGCCTGGGACATCGCGGGGAACTTCGACCGGCGCGTTTACCAGCTGTCGTCGCGGCTCTTGCCGCCGGTCGTGAGCGCCCTGCTCGCGCCGCGCAAGCTGGTGACCGTGGTCCGCGACCCGCGCAAGCTCGTCAGCCTCGAGCTGCTCGCCGACCGGGTGCTCGTGCAGGGCCCGCTCGCGAAGCTCCGGTCGCTCGTGCAGCGCGGCACCGCGGTCTACGTCCCGACGCACCTCTCGAACATGGACTCGATCGTGTTCGGCTACGCCCTCGAGCGCGCCGGCCTGCCGCCCGCCACCTACGGCGCCGGCAAGAACCTGTTCACGAACCCGGTCCTCTCGTTCTTCATGCACAACCTCGGCGCCTACCGGGTGGACCGGCGCATCCGGCACAACCTCTACAAGGACGTGCTGAAGACGTACTCGAGCGTGCTCCTCGAGCGCGGCTACCACTCGCTGTTCTTCCCCGGGGGCACGCGGTCGCGCTCGGGCGGCATCGAGCGGAGGCTCAAGCTCGGCCTCGTCGGCAGCGCCTTCGAGGCCTACACGCGGACGCTGCTGAGCGGCCGCGAGCGCCGCATCTTCTTCGTCCCGGCCACGATCAACTACCTCATCACGCTCGAGGCCGAGACGCTCATCGCCGATTTCCTCTCCGAGGCCGGCAAGGGCCGCTTCATCATCGAGGACGACGAGTCGAGCCGGATCGGCCGCATCGCCTCGTTCCTCCGCAAGCTGCTCGCGATGAACGCCGCGGTGGTCATCCGCTTCTCGGAGCCGCTCGATCCGTTCGGCAACCGGGTCGACGAGCTCGGGCGCTCGTTCGACGCGCGCGGCCGCGAGGTCGACCCGGCGAGCTACGTGAAGGACCAGGACGGCGTCCCGAACATCGACGGGGCACGCGACGCCCAGTACGCCCGCGAGCTCGGCGAGGAGATCTGCCGGGCGTACGCGCGCGACACGGTCGTGATGGCGACGCACGTGGTCGCGGCGGCGAGCTTCGCCCGGCTCCGCAGCCACGCGCCGGCGGCGGACCTCTTCACGGTGCTCCGCCAGCGCGACGTGCTCACGGTGCCGCGCGACGACCTCGCGGCCGACGTCATGGCGCTGTGCGACCGGCTGCGCGCGCTCGAGCAGCAGGGGTGCGTCGTGCTGGGCGAGGACGTCCGGCTCGGCTCGGGCGGGGACATCGTCGAGCGCGCGCTGCGCGCCTTCGCCGGGTACCACGCGACGCCGGTGCTCGACTCGCGGCCGGACGGCATCGCCATCTGCGACACGAACCTGCTCTTTTACTACCAGAACCGCCTCGCCGCGCACGGCGTCGCGTGGGACGTGATCGCGCCGCCCGGCGTGCCTTCTGGCCTGCAGGTCCAGCCGCCGCTCCCGCCGCTCGCGCCGTCCTCGCCGCCGCCTTCGTTCGACGAGCAGCAGCAGCAGCCGCGGGGCGCGTCCTCGGCGCGCGGCGGCGCCGCGGCGGCGCGCGCGGGCTCCGCGGGCTCGATGAACGGCGCCGGGGGTGGCCGGTGAGCGCGCGTCCGGCGGTCGGGGTCATCGGCGGCGGCTTCTGGGGCGTGGCGCTCGCGCTCGCGGCGAGCCGCACCGGGGCCGAGGTGCTCCTGTACTCGCGCCGCGAGCACCCGCAGATCAACGATGGCCCGCGGATCGTGCGGGACCACGCGGAGGTCGCGCGGGCGCGGCTGCTCGTGATCGCGGTGCCGTCGAACGCGGCCCGGACGGCGCTGCGCGCGCTCGGCGATCACATGGACGGCGCGCACCTCGTGATCCACGGCGTGCGCGGCCTCGAGGGCGAGGCGCTGAAGACCGTCTCGGATCTCGTGCGCGAGGAGACGCCGGCGCGCCGGGTGGGCGCGCTGGGCGGCCCGGTGCAGGAGGACGAGCTGCGGGAGGGCCGCCCGTCGGCGATGGTGTGCGGCTCGCGGTTCCCCGAGGTGCACGCGGCGGTGACCGCGGCGTTCCAGTCGCCCGCGCTCCACGTCTACACGACGCCGGATCTCCAGGGCCTGGAGTGGGCGTCGGCCCTGGTGGGGTGCCTGGCGGTCGGCGTCGGCTTCGCCGAGCAGGCGGGCGCCGGGCCGGGGCTGCTCGCCGCGCTCATCTCGAGGGCGGTCGACAGCGCGGCGCGCATCGCCGCCGCGGCGGGCGCGGAGGAGCGGACGATGCTGGGGCTCGGCGGCTACGGCGATCTGCTCGCGTCGATCCGGCTCGCGGGCCGCCCCGAGGTGATCCTCGGCAAGGCGCTCGCGCGCGGGCGGACGCTCGACGAGGCGGTCGCGGAGGCCCGGCTGCGCGTGGAGGCGATCCCGCTGATCCCGCGCATCGTGGCGTTCGCGAAGGCGCGGAGGGTGGACGGCGGGGTGTTCGAGGCGCTCGAGGCGGTCCTGCAGGGCGGCGAGCCGAGGGTGGTCCTCGACCGGATGTTCGCGGCGTGAGCGGCGGTCACCCGCTTCGGATACGGGCCCATCTCGACGTTTTCGGTGCTCAGCGCACAGGAGTGCGCTTGCGCGCCGAAAACGCCGATCTGGACCCGTCTCCTGTGCGGGTGACCGCCGCTCTGCGACGGCGTACGCAGGGCGCGGATCAGCTCCGCGCGAGCGCGTAGTCGTTCACTGTGCGGGTGACCGCCGCTCTGCGACGCTGGTGCCAGAGATGGATCGGAACCGCTCTGGAGCGGCCGCCGGGCTGAGCCGCTCCGGGCAAGGCGCTCAGGTCGGACGCGGGGCCAGCGGGATGCCGGCGGCGGCGGCGATGCGGCGCGCGAGCGCCTCGAGGTCGCGCCGGCAGTTTTGCACGGCGGCGGCGTTGCTGCCGATGGCGCCGTCGGCGGGCGTGAGCAGGAACATCGGCTTCCGCGCCTCCTGCGCCATGGGCATGAGGCCGCGGTAGTACCGCAGGGTCGCGAGGTGGTGCGGGGCCGGGCTGGGCGCGTCCCCGTCCTCGCCGAGCAGCACCTGGCGGTAGGCCTTCGGGATCTTGGGGATCCATCGCTGGTGTGCCCTTGCGGGATATGCCTCACGCGCGGCGTACTGCAGGATGACGTACCCGAGGGGGCGCATCTCGCCCCTGGGAACGGAGATCTCTTCCGGGCGCGCCTTGTTGTCGAGGCGCTCTTCCCAGGCGCGCCGCCAGGCTGCGAGCGTCGGTCCCAGGGTGCGCAGCGCCTGGACGGAGAAGAGATCGGCGCCGAGCGGCACGACGATGAAGTCCGCGGCGAGGAGGGCAGCGCGGCTGATGGCGCCGAGGTTCGAGCCCAGGTCGAGGAGGATGAGATCTGCCTCGGTCTGCGCCGCCGCGCGTTCCAGGATCCGGTGGAAGGCGCTCGTGACCCGGAACGCGTCCGCCGCCTCGCCCGGGCTGTCGCTCAGGCATTTGTTCCACGCCTCGGCGAGCCGGTCCTCGAAGAGGCCGAGGCCGAGGTCGCCCGGGACGAGCGAGAGCGAGCGCCATGGGCTATCGTCCACGATCTCGACGTGGGGTGGCGCGAGATCGCCGAGGTGGTGAAGGAGCGGCTGGATCGCGCCGAGGATCGTGTGCGGATGGTCGTGATCCAGCCAGAGCTGCTCGAGCCGCTCGGCGGGCAGGAATTCCGTTGTCAGGTTGGATTGAGGGTCGAGGTCGACGGCGACGACGCGTTTGCGGAGCTCGTGGTAGATCCACGCGAGGTGGTAGACGAGCGACGTCTTCCCAACTCCCTCCTTGCTGTTGAAGAACGCGATGGTCTTCACGGACCTCCACGACGTGAGTGATCGCTCCGCGCGCAGGGTGTCCCGAAATGTCTGCCCGAACAATGCTCCTGGCTTTCGAGGCGCATGTCGGAAGGCTCGACGAGCACCTCGATGAGCCGGCGCAGGTCCGTCACGGGCGCTTCCTCGCCGCGCGGCCGGCGCGCTGGAGCTCCGCCGCGAAGCGCTGTAGGTCCATCATCTTCAGCAGGCGCTGCTCCGGCGTAAGCTTCAGGTTTTCCCGGAGCAGGCTTCGATCGACGTGCTTCTTGTAGAGCTCGATGATGGGATCAGGCCGGTTCACCGGATCCACGCTCGGCTCATCGGCGTGCTGCGGCGTTGGCGAGGCTTCCGCCTGCTGGCCACCGTCCTGCCGGTGCTGGTCGTCGCCCATGGGCTGAGCATGCCACGGTCGGCCCGGATTGAGCCATGAGAGGTGCAGCGCCGCGTGGAGGAGGTACGGGGTAGAACGTCGCGCGGGTCGAGCTCAGGGGCGCTCGCGGCGTTCTTGAGTCCCGCAAGCTGGGAATTGGGGAAGGGTAGAGCGGCAGCGCCTGGTTGGCGGGCATCCGATCTCCGTTGTATGGACGTATCGGGCTCATCGAACAGGCAGGGCCGCGAGGCGCTCGGTGAGAGCTTCCCGGAGCTGCGGGATTGGAAGATGCGTCGTGCCGCGGGCCAGCAGGTCAGGGCTCGGCGGGCGGCGCGGTGCCGGCGAGGGTCTCGAGCACGCGCAGCATAAGGAGAGCGTCGTCGCGGTCGAGGCCCTCGGCCAGGGCGTGCCAGTCACGCTCGCCGGCCCAGAGACGGCGGACGGGGGTGGTGATGCGCCAGTCGGCCGCTTCGAGCTTGGAGAGGAGCGGTTCGATCTCGGGGCGGAGATCCGGCTGCGCGGCGGCCGAGGCGAGCGCGTGGATGAGGCCGCCAAAGTGCTTGTCGATGCCGTAGCGGTTGCCGGCGAAGGCTGCGAAGGTCTCCCGCGCTTCTCGGCGGTAGCGGCGGGCTGTCTCCTCGTCGCCATCCTGCTCGGCGATGCTGGCCAGGATGTCGAGTGTTTTCCAGAGCTCCGAAGACGCATCCAGGGTGCGCATGATCTTCAGGCATTGTTCGGCAAGAGCACGAGCCTCGGCAAGGCGAGACGTGGGGTAGCGGCCGGCGCGCGCTTCATGTTGGATGAGCTCCGCAAGGTTGTTGAGAAGCACGGACTGGCTTGTGGCGTCCTTCAGGGCTTGAAAGGTCTTCAAGGCCTTCCTGTACCAGAGCTCGGCCTCCTCGGCGTGCCCTGCAAGATAGGCGACAGTGCCGAGTTCAGTGCATGTCGCTGCCGTACGCCCTGCGTCGCCTGCTTCCTCGCTGAGCTTGAGGCTCTGGCGTAAGCAGCGCTCTGCTTCGCCCCAGTTCATTTCCCATCGGAAGATGTGCCCGAGCTGGTGCCAGGCGACCGCCTCGGCACCTGGCTCCTGAAGATTCCCGAAGAAAACGATGGCTTCGCGATGCCGCTGCTTCGCCTCGGGGTAGTCTTGCTCGTGCATAGCAAGGACTCCAAGCTGGCCCAGGGTCACGGCTTGACTTCGCACGTCGTTCAGCGCCTTGGAGACTTCGAGCGAGGCCTCGTATGCGCTCCGGGCCTCTCCGTACTTGCCCTGCTGGAGCAGGGCATCTCCGAGCTCGGTCAACACCACAGCGCGGAGGCGGACATCATCCTTGCGTTCACAGTCGCGTTCGATCAGCGCCTCGATCGCGTGGAGGGCGTCCCGGTGCCTTGCCTCGGCCCCGGCCGGCTTCCGGCCTGCCGTGAGGCAACGGCCAAGCCAGGACAGGACAAGGCAGTGCTCGTACGAGCCTCGGCCACGTTCGGTCCCTTCCGGCAGGGCCTGGATCCGCTGAAGGAGCGCGGTGAACCCCTGGAGCGCCGCGCCGATGTCTCCTCGGTGGAGCGCGTCTTCAGCGAGGCCGGTTTGGCGCAGATACTCGGCCCGGGTAAAATTCCCGTCCGGCGCAGGACGGGCTCGTTCCATCGCTTCTTCCACCTGCCGACGTATCTGCTCGAGCTCTCGTCGATGGCCAAAGATGGTCAGGAACCGGGCGAGCGAATCTGCCATGTCAGTCGCCTCGTCCAGCGCGCCCGCCGCGATCCGCAGGTGCAGCGCCCGGCGCAGGTTGGGCATCTCGAACCTGGCCAGCGCCCGTGCCGCCACGGGATAGGGGTTATCTGCACGATAGAGATGGCCGGCGAGCTGGGTGTACCGCTGCGCATGCCGCTCCCGCAGCGCCTCGTCCTCCGCGCCCGCTTTCATCCGCAGGTAAGGCGCCAGCACCGGATGGAAGCGCAGGAACGGCGTCGCCCATACCTCGTGCACCTGCTCGGCCCGGATCAGCGCCGCCTGCTCGAGCGCTGGACGGAGCTTGATCCACGCCGCCTCGGGGATCTCGGTGATCGCGAGCAGATCGTCCTCGCTCGCCCCGCCCTCGAACGGCGCGAGCCGGATCAGCAGCCCCCGCTGCTCCGGGCTCAGCCGCAGCAGCGAGTACTCCAGCGAGGCCATCAACGATCGGCTCCGTCCGGTCTCCGTGTCGTCGGCGAACCTCGGCAGGAGCTTCACGAACTCCTCGTCGATCGCCGTCAGCGTCAGCGTCGTGTCCCCCAGCGCCCGCAGCACGAGCTGGATCGCGAGCGGATGGTGGTCGAGCTTCTGCAGCAGATCCCGCAGCTCCGGGTAGGGCGCCCGCCTCGGGTCGATCCCGAGGTCCCCCAGCAGCCGCGCCGCGAGCGCGTGGGCGTCGTCGGGATCCATCCCTCGCACCTCCCGGTGCATCGCGCGCTGGCCTGGCGCGAGCCGCCCGTCCCCGAGCGCCGCGTCGCGGCTCGTGAGGATCACGCCGCAGCCGCCCTTCGGCACGGTCGCGAGCTGCACCAGCGCCTGCCAGAGCGCCGCGCGCTCGCCGGCCGCGAGCGCCGCGTCGCCGCCTGGCAGCACGCTCTCCAGGTTGTCCGCGACAAGCAGCGTCGGCCGCTCCACGAGCGCGGGGACCAGGCTCGCGAGCGCCGCCGTCGCGTCGTCCGCATCGAACCCGCCGTCGCTGACGCCCAGATGCTCGGCCAGTCGCCCGAGGACGCGCGCCGCATCGCCGCCGTGCTCGAACGAGACGAAGCACGCACCCCGGTACATGCCCGTGCGGCAGAGCCAGCGCGCGGCCTCGGCGGCGAGCGCAGTCTTGCCGGTGCCGCCGAAGCCGTGGAGCAGCACGATCTTGCCCCGGAGGAGTGCGCGCTCGATGTCGAGCAGCTCCCGCCCGCGCCCGGAGAAGCCGTAGCGCGGATCCTCCGGCAGCCCCGTGAACCGCGGCGCCTCCCGGGGCGACCGCCGGCTCGCAGGCGCGCGCGGCGAGAGCTGGAGCGGCCGCTGCTGGTAGAAGTGCGGCAGCCAGAAGTCGCAGAGCGCGACGGGCGCGCCGCGTTCATCGCGCCGGCGGCGGTACACGTGTCGGCGCGGCTCGTCGTGCAGGCGCTGGCGCCCGCGCTCGTGCGCGGCCGGTACCGGCTCGCCCTCGGCGATGGCGCCGTAGAACGCCTCGACATAGCGCGCCGCAGCCACCACGAGCACCTTGGCGCTCATGGCCACCACCGCGTCGATGCCGCTCCTCACCAGCGCCGCCGCCACGCTGCTGAAGGCGTCGCTATCGCCGCCCCTGGCGCTCCGGCACGCGTTGAGCACCACGAGCGGGACGCCGCTGTTCTGGAGCACCTGGGCGAGCTGCGGCGCCGCGACCGGGGCGTGACCCCCGTCCTCGTCCTCGAAGGCGAGGGTGCCCGTGCCGCCGTCCATGCACGGTCCGCCGTGCGCCGCGGCGGCGGGCTCGAAGTGACCGTGGCCGTCGAAATGCAGCACGTGGACGGGCCGCTTCGCGTCGCGCAGCCGCGTGCGCAACGCCGAGAGCGTCGGCGGGCGGAGGATCTCGACCTCGACGCTCCCCGCCTCGGCGAGAGGATCCAGCGCGTCGAGGAGCGCGCGGGCGACGTTGCGCGGGTCGATGAAGCCCGTGCCCGAGGGGCGGGCGGTGACGAGCAGGATGCGGAGCGGAGGTTCAAACTTGGCAGAGCGGTCGCTGAGCTGGGCCTGGGGGAGGCGGCGGACGATCGAGACCGGATTCCGGGTGCGCAGGACGAGGTAGCCCTGCTCGTCGTGGAGGAGCTCCCAGGGCAGCCGAAGCGCCGCGGGGAGCTCGGTGCGGAGGCTGATCTGGCGTCGCTGCCCCTCCTCCAGCGGCTCGCGGTGCCACTGGAGGAAGACGCGCTGGGCGTCGGCGCTGCCGAAGGCGCTCTGGAAGAGTCGCCTGCCGATCTCGGGCAGCGCTCGCTCGATGCGCGCACCGCGGGCGGCGAAGCCCTCGAACGGCCATTTCCAGAACTCCTCAAGGTACCAGTCGAGCTCCTTGCGCTCGCCCTCGCTGAGCGGATCGACGAGCGGAGCGGCCGCGTGCGAGAGCCCGAGGGCGTCGCAGGTGAGGACGATGGTGCCGAGGACCTCGGGCCCCGCACCCTGGGGCGGCGCGCCGACGATGATCGCCAGATCGAGGACGCTCACGCCCGGTCCTTGCGGCTCTCCTCGGCGAGCTTCTGGAGCTCCTCGTCGCTGACCTCGGTGAGCACCACGTCGGCGCCCCCATCGAGAACCTTGATCCGCACCCGCTTTTGCTTCGCGCGGCTCCTCAAGACGTCGCGGAGCTTGCCGAGCACCTTGACCACTTCGGGGATGCCGACGATGACGCCGCTCACGCCGGCCGCGATCTCGATGATGAGCTTGATGTCCTCGAGGCCATAGTCCGGCGGATGCTCGTGGATCTCGGCGTCTTCCCCGAGCGCACGCGCGATCGCGTCGTGGAGCTCGTCGTCGGGCTCGGGCAGCGTGATGACGAACGGTCGAGGCATGCACCCTCCTCGGCACGGGAAGCGACCAGGTGCAGCTTCCCGGAGGCCGGTCTCGAGTGGAGCGCCGGGCGCACGGGCTCGTCAACCCGAGCGCGGGCCGGTCGGACCGTTTCCCGGGAACCGATCTCGACAGTGACAGGGCGGTCGGACCGCCCCTTGCTATGTCATCTCGACAGCAGGAGGGCGGTCGGACCGCCGTTCCGGCATCGATCTCGACAGCGATGGGGCGGTCGGACCGCCCTCTGGACGACGATCCTGACAGCGACGGGGCGGTCGGACCGCCTTCTGGACGACGATCCTGACAGCGACGGGGCGGTCGGACCGCTCGAGGAGCGTGCTTCCCATGGGAGTGGACCGGTCGCACCGCCCGGACCGGCCCACATGTACGGCGCGAGCGCGGCACACGGATCCGCGGGGCGAGGCCGGCGGGGGCGCTCGTCACAGGCCGCCCCCGCCGCGCGTGTTGCTCCGGCGTCGAGCCCGGGCCCTCGCCTCGGCCCCGCCGCAGCCCACACCCGTCGCGCTATTCCTCAGGCGCCCCGCCGTCGTCCGCGCCCCACCCGCTCTCACCCTCGGCCTCTCCCTCCGCCCCCTCGTCCGCCGGCTCCTCCTTCACCGACCCCGCGCGCCGCGCTCCTCCGCGCCCCGCGAACAGCGACGGCGCGATCGCGTCGTAGTCCCCCTCGATCCACCGCAGGTACGTCACGCCGCGGCGGCACTGGTCGTACGCCCGCACGAGCAGCGTGAACGCCCGCGCGCGCCGATCCGCCGGATCGGCCGCCTTGGGCGCCGGCACCCCCGGCTGGTTGCGCGCGCCGAGGGCCACGAGCAGCTCCGGACCGAGCTTCGACGCGCGCTCCACCTCCGGCCACTCCACCGTCGTCTTGTGCTTCACGGCGCCCCACGACTCCCCGAAGAGCGCGGCCAGCGCGACCAGATCGTTGGCCGTGTCGAGGTGGCCGTTGCCGCTCCGGATCTCCGCGACGCGGCCCGCATCCACGAAGCCCTTGTGCGCGAGGGCCTCGGCTGCCACGAGCAGGTCGGCGCGCAGCGCGGACGCCTCGTCGAGGAGCCGCTTCAGCCCTTCCTGGCCCGGGCCGGCGGGCAGCGCCAAGAGGTGCGCGTACCAGGCGCCGAGCGCGTAGCTCATCAGCTTGTCCAGCGCCTCGATCGGGAACCTGGGCAGCTCGTCCACGAAGCGCGCCCGCAGCGCCTTGAGGTGCGGAACGGCGCCCACCGCGACGGCGACCGCGCGCGGGATGTCGACGTTGATGGGAACGACCTTCTCGATGCGATCGAGCTCGGGCTCGATCTGCGCAAACGCCTCGGCAGCTTCATCGGGCGCGCTCGGCTTGGCCGGCGCTGACTTCTTCTTCGTTCTCGCTGTTGCCACGATTCCTCCCTTGCGGCCGCGAAGGCTGTTCGCTCAGCAGGGACATCGGTTGTCCAAGCAAACCACCCTGCGGCAGGTTGTTCATCGGGCATCCTATCCGGAGCCGCCTTCAAGCCGTCAACCGCCGGGCACGGGTGCCGCGCGACGGATTCTTGCCTTGGCGTCTTGGCACGCGCTTTGGGAGAAGCGCTGTATCCAGCGAGGCGCCTCATCGGGGAGTCGCGACGTGGCTGCCGCACGAAGCCCCATTTTTACGGGATCACCGGGCATAGACCCGTCTCCCCTCGTGCATCACCGTCCGTGCCAGCGTTCCCGCATGACTGCGCGCCTCCTCGAACTCGCTCTGGCGGACCGGGTATACATCCGTGGGGATCCGTAGATCCCTCACCATCTGCCACGCGTGCATCAAATCCAGATCGTCGTCGATCGCGTCGTCAGGCAGCACGACCAGGAGATCCCAGTCGCTCCCCGGGCGTGCGGTTCCCCGTGCTCGGCTGCCGAAGAGCCACACCTCAACAGGGCGCATCTTCTCGACGATCCGGAAGAGCAACGGCTCGGGAACTTCCTCGGTTGCCGGCGGGTGCAGCATGGGCATGGAGCGCGAAAGTCCAAGGTAACCTGCCGTGCCCGGCGCCGGCCGTCGAGCGCGCAGCCACGTGGCCGAAGCCTCTGCGCACGCACGGCTCTTGCGCCCTCATGGCTAGAAGAATCGGTTGCTCGCTCGGTTCGCCTTCGGTGCGCTGCCAGTCGACTCGCCATGCCCATCCCATCCGCGTCGGGGACGCCTCCCCGTCCCGCCACGGTCTTCCGGGCCGCGGCCGGCGCAGCCGAAGGCGACGGCGTCGATTCCGTGACGACCCGCGCCGCCTGCCCGCAATTTCTGAAGTGAGGATGGCGAGATCGGCGGCGCGAAGACCTGCGGAGGCCTCGCGCGCGCCACGGTGAGGTGGACTTGGGATCAGACGACGCGCTCTTCGAGACGATCTGGCGGACGCATCGCGAGATGCTCGCCACCTACCTGCTGCGCCTCGGCGTGGAGCGGCAGGACCTGGACGACCTGATGCAGGAGGTGCTCCAGGGCGCCTACCTCGGGCTGCGCCGGTTCAACCCCGAGCTGGGCACGCTGCGCACCTGGCTCATCAGCATCGCCACGCACCACGTCTCGCACTACCGCGACCGGGCCCATCGCCGCCGCGAGGAGCTCTGGTCTCCCGAAGGCTTCGAGCCCCTCGTGGAGGAATCGCCGAGCTCGGAGTCCCGGGCCATCGACGACGACCGGCACAGGGCGCTCGATGCGCTGCTCGCCGAGCTGCGCCCGCAACGGCGCTGCGTCCTCGTCGCGCACGACATCCTCGGGATGGAGATGGACGAGATCGCCCAGGCGCTCGCCATCCCCGTCAACACGGCATGGAGCCGCCTCCGCCTCGCGCGCCGGGATCTGGAGGCCGCCGACGCGCGCCGGCGAGCGCGCTGGCGCCGGCGCGGCTGGGACGAAACGCCGGTGGTCCTCCCGGCCTTCGTCGAGGGCGGGCAGCCGGCGTCGCTTCTGCGCGACGTGCTGCGCGACCGCGTCGGCGGCTGGCTGCTGCGCCTCGGGGACCTCGGCGCGAGCGCGCCCGCCAGCGCGGGCGCTTGGGGCACGGCCGCCCTCGGCGTCGCGAAGCCCCTCTGCGCCGCCGCGGCCGCAGGGGCGGTGCTGGCCGCCGGCGCCGCACTGCCGTCCGCGGGGCCGGCGCCGGCGCGCGCTCAGGCCGGCATCGGTCTGCACGCGGCGCTCGCCCGGCGCGCTCTCGACGGCGCGCCGTCGGCGACAGGCCGGCACGACAGCGGCGCGCAGCGCGTAACGCTCGCGGAGGCCGCGGAGAGCACCGCGCCGCCGGCCGCAGCGACGGCCACCGCAGCGACGGCCACCGCAGCGACGGCCAGCGCTGCCGCGCGCCGCGATCGAGAGCGCCCCGGCGACGGCGGGGCGCGCCTCGCCGAGGAGCGCCGGCTCGTCGAAGAGGCCGCGGTCGCGCTGCGCGCCGGACACCTCGCCGAGGCCGCCGAGCTGCTCACGCGCCACGCGCGGCGGTTCCCGCGGGGGAAGCTCGCCGAGCGGCGGGACGCGCTCCTGCGCGAGCTCGACGCCGGGAGCTCCACCCGATGACGCCGTCTCGGGACCGGCGCTGCTGCTGCCGGCGCCCGCTGCGGGCTCGTGCTGCCGGCGCCTACTGAACGAAGCCGAGCACCTCGGCGACCGCGCCATCCTGCCCGGCCAGCTCGATCATGTCCGGGCGCCCGCCCGCGCCGCCCTTGCCGGGTTCGCCAATGCGCAGCGCCAGCGTTCCCAGCAGCTCCGGCGGATCGAGCAGGTAGGCGATCCCGATGGACGGGCCACCCAGGCCCCCGCCGCCGTGACCTCCGTTGCCGCCCTGGCCGCCGCGCCCGCCGTCGCAGCCCCGCAGCGAGCCGTTCCTCGCCGCGCCGCCGCTGCCGCGGCTGCCCCCCTCGCCGCCGATCTGCCCGGCGCCCCCATCGCCTCCGTTGCCGCCGTTCGCGGAGGACAGCTTCGTGTCGTGCAGCGTCACGCCGGCGCTCAGGCTGATCAGCGCGATGCTCGCGCCGCCGTAGCCGCCGCCCTGTCCCCCGTTGCCCCCGCAGCCGCCGCCACCGCCCGAGCCGCCGCTGGCTCCGCCCTTCGGTGTCGCCGTCGACATGCCGCAGTACATCACCCCGCCCAGCGTCCCGCCGCCGCCCCCGCCGCCCTGGCCGGAGATCCCCCGCGCGCCCTCCGTGCCGTGGACGCCCTCCCAGCCCGCTCGCGTGATCATGCCCCCGCGCCCTACCGCCCCGCGGCCGTGCGCGCCGTGGGCACCCGAGAGGTCCTGCATCCCGTCGGTGCAATCCGCGCCGCTCGTCTGGCCCTGCCCTGCGTGCCCCCACTCCATCGAGCTCGAGATCGGCTCCGGCAGCCCGTCGCGCCCGTCGTCGCCGCTGCTGACGGCGCCGTCGCCTCCGGAGCCCCCGATCGAGTCGACGTCGTCGCACGCCGTCGTGACCGACGGCGCGCCCGGGACCACGTCGGCAGAGCAGGCGTCGCCTCCGCTGCGGCCGTCCGCGCCGGGCGCGGCGGCGCCCTCGCCCCCGTCCGCGCCCGGCGCGCCCGGCGCGCCGGCGGCGCCGTTCCCTGCGACGAGCGCGCTGCGAAGGAACGTCACGGTGGCGCCGGGCAGGACCAGCGCCGCGATCGAGGAGCCGCTCGGCTGCGCCGCATCGGCGGACCGCGCGAGCACGTCCGCGACGACCGACGTGCCGGCGCCTCCCTCGATCCGCAGCGGGATCAGGTCCGGCGCGGGCGCGAGCGTGGCCTGCGCGCGGTCGCCGATGAACGCCCAGCCGTGGGCGCAGTCGAGGCCTCCCCAGATCTGCGTGCCGGCCGGGACCTCGACGGCCTCGGGGAAGATCTCCGCGCAGGCGTAGACGCGCCGCGCGCCCTGGCGCGAGAGCTCGATCGCCCGGCGCACGGTGCGCACCGGCAGCGCGCGCGTGCCCGGGTTCGCGTCGTCGCCCAGGCTGCTGCTCGCGAACACACCGCAGCCGTCCTTGGGCGCGCCATCTCTCGGATCGCCGCCGCAGGGGATGTCCTCGGGATCCGCAGGCGCGCCCGGCTCGCCCGGCGCGTCGGGCTCGACCTCGGTCTCCGGCGCCTCGGAAGCGCCGCACGCGACGTGCTCGGCGCAGTCATAGGGAAAGCACCCGCAGACGCTGACCGCGCTGCCGCACCCGATCGCGGCGCTCGCGGCAGCGCCGAGCGCGCAGCGCACTGCAGCGTGCCACCCTCGTGTGCCCCAGGTCACGGGAGCAACCTACCACACGGTCTGGAAGGTCACGCCGGGAGACAACCCCGGCGCGTCCGCGTCGACGGGCCCGAGGTCTGGAAGGTCACGCCGGGAGACAACCCCGGCGCGTCCGCGTCGACGGGCCCGAGGCCGATCGCCACGCGCGGCGAGGTGTCCGGCGCGTCCGCGGTCGCGGGTCCGAGGCCGATCGCTGGACGCGGCGATGTGTCCGGAGCCCACCAGTACGACGACACGGCGAGCGCCCCGAGCGCGCCGCTCGCGACGAGGACCGCGATGGCCGCCGCGCCAACGCCGTCGCGCCGCGCGATGAGGAACTCCTGGTGCTTGCACTCCGTCGGGAACGCGGTGCCGTTGCACGCGCCGGACCCGCCGCGCGCGCGGAGGCTCGCGGCGCGCTCGTCGACGACGCCGTCGAGCACGCCGGCGGCGACCCAGAAGCCGACGCCGAGGACGACGCCCGCCGCGGCGGTCCCGAGGGCGATCCGCCGCAGCGTGTTGGCGGGCGCGCCGGGAGCCTCGGCCGGCGCGGGGGCGTGCGCGGGCGCGCCGCTCACCTCGGGGGAGGGCGCCGGGGAGGACGTCCTCGCGGGGAGGGTGAGCGTCACGCTCGACGAGGAGCCGCGCGCGGCCTGGAGCGCCGCCGTCGCGTCGGCGTATCCGGCGAGCCTCGCGCGGATCGTGTGCGGCCCGGGCTCGACGAAGACGACGTGGGTCGGGCGCGACGCGCCGAGCGATTTCCCGTCGAGGAGCACCTCGGCGTCGCGGGGGCTCACGGCGAGGAAGAGCGTGCCGACCTCGCGCTCGGCCTGCTTCTGCGCGGCCTCGAAGCGCCTCTGCTGCTCGACGGCGAGCAGGCTCCGATGCTGGAGGCTCAGGTGCAGGTGCTCCGCGGCGTCCCGGTGCGCGCCGAGCGCGAGCTCGCACAGGCCGAGCTCCCCGAGCACTTCGGCGCGCTTCGCGATCGGGAGCGCCGGGCCGAGATGGCCCTCCAGAGCGTCCCGGTAAGCGTCCACCGCATCGGCGAACCGGCCGGCGCGCCGCGCCTCCTCGGCGCGATGGAGCGCGTCGCGCGCGCGGCGGCTTCCGCGGTCGGCGCGGCGGAAGCCGGCGAGCGCCCGGAGGCCTCCGACTCCGCCGACGCCGGCATGGCCGCCAGCGCGAGGGCGGCGCTCAGGGCAAGCGACACAGCGTGGCGGCCGGGGAACATGGCCGCATCCTAACGGGAGTCGGGTGGCTCGATGCGCCCTCTTTCGGCGAGGATCCACCAGGGACCCGTCCCGGACCCAGGGGCGCGATCGGAGCTGGTAGCTCCGCCCCGAGCTGCGCGTCGCAGCCTGCCGCGCCGTCAGCCGCCGTCCCGCTGGATCGCGCCCGCCGGCTCCGGCGCCGCCGGCAGCTCGGCGTCATCGCAGCACCGGAATCCCGTCGAGTAGTCGTGATAGGCCGGCTCGTGGGCGATCGTGGTGAAATAACAGCCCGGGCCGAGCTCGCTGGTCGTGCTGAAGAAGCCGCCCATGAACACGCCGTTTCCCTCGTGCCAGGGCTGATCGCGGCGCTCCACGCCCTCGGTCTGCATGCGCATCACGAGCTCGTGATCGACCATGTCGCTGACCCACTCGTGGAGGTTGCCGATCATGTCGTGGACGCCGAGCTCGCTGGCGCAGCCGGCGTGATCGCCGCTCCTCGCCAGGAAGCCCGGCTTCTGGTTGAGCTCTGGGCTGTTGAAGTGGCGCTCGTAGCTCCACCCGCCCGGCGGGTGCTCGCCGAAGACCTCTCTCAGGAGGTGGGCTTTGCCCGTGTTGCACCGCCCGCGCTCGCCGCGGGGGCCGTACGGGTAGCGGTGGACGCCGTTGCCGCGGCAGGCGCGCTGCCATTCGCGCCGCGTGCAGAGGCGCTTGCCGGCGGCGGCGCACGCGGCCTTGGCCTCGACGCGGCTGATGTACGCCTGCGGGAAGACGCCGGGCGCGCTGCGCGCGACGTAGCGGACGCCCGGCTCGGGCCGCTTGAAGTGCGGGTGCACGGCGAGCTCCCCGCCGGCGTCGGTGACCAGGTGCGCCTCGTAGCGGTCGATGCAGGAGCCGCCGACGAGGACCATGTCGGCGGAGCAGGAGCCGAGCGAGAGCGGGATCCCGAGCGGCTGCGGGGGGAAGACGGAGGGCGCGGCGCTGGCCGAGCCGGGCGGAGGCGGCTCGACTGGGGCGGCGCTCGCGCCGGCGGCGATCGACGCGGGCTCGGCGGCTGCGCCGCCCGGGATGGCGGCGCCGGCGTGCGCGCTGCCGGCGGGCGCGGGCGCGGCGGGCGCCGGAGCGACCGCGAGCGCGGCAGCGGTGGCGGGCGCCGGAGCGGCCGCGGAAGCCCCGGCGGGCGCCGTCCCCTCGGCCGCGCGCGCCACGTGGACCTGGCCGGGGGCGTCCGCCTTCGCTGCCGCGCTGCCGCCGCCGTCGCTCGGAGCCGTGCAGGCCGTGATCCACGCCAGGACGGCGAGCACGCCCGGCGTCGCGCATCGTGACGGGAGGCGCCGGGGGAGCGAGGACCTCGAAGGCTGGCGGGCACAGAGGAGAGACAGGCGAGCCCGGAGGCAATCGCGGCGCGGCGCGGACGGCACGCGGTGGAGTGTACACGCGCCCGGCGCGCGGCTGCGTGGGATCGCGGCGCGCTCAGCTGGTCGCCGCGATCCCACGCAGCCGCGCCGCTCTTCTGAGCTCACGTCGAGGTAAGTCGGGTCACGTCGAGCTGAACGGGGGCGCCTCGGTGTCGTGATGAGAGGCGCGCAACGTGGGCGGGGGGAACGCGGGATGGAAGTACAGCGCGTCATCGCGCGGGTGGTTCTGGAGCTGCCAGTGCGTCGCGAGCTGCTGAATCTGCTGCGCCTCGGCGATCCGGGCCGCCTCCGGGACCGGCGGGCTCATGGCGGGCGCGAGCACGCTCACCGCGCCCGCCCCGAGGATGGCGCACACCACCGCGGCGCCACGCGAGAGCCCCGGCGCTCGCACTGCCGCGTCCGCGTCTCGCTGCCGCGCCTTCGAGGCCGAGACCGCGTCGCGTCGGGTGCGGAGGAGCTCGTCCCCCGCGAACCACGGGAAATGCGCATGCTGGGTCTGCATGGGTTACCTCCTTTCGCAGCGCTGAAGCCCTGAACGAGGCGGCGAGCCGTCGACCTGCCGCGCCGAGCGCGGCAGCGCGCAACGCCGCGCGCGCCTCGATGCGGAAGGGACGAAAGAGCGCTCCGCCGGCCTCGTTGGAGCTGCCTTGTTCGATGGATCTTCGCATGGATGACACGCTGTCAACCTCGGTCATTCCCCGCTTTGTCTCGGCTTGCCGGCGGCGCTGGAGTGCCTATGGATCAGCACGGTCCACGCTCATGTCTCACGGTGATCGGACGGATCCAGTGCAGAAGCGACGTGCGATGTTCTCTGGCGTGTACCTGGTCCTCGCGCTCGTCGCGATGTGGTTTTTCCAGGCCACGGTCGCGAAGCGCCTCGAGCCCCCGGTCGTGCCCTACAGCGAGTTCCTGTCATTGCTGCAGGAAGGCCGCTTCGACGAGGTCGAGATCCGTCAGACCGCTCCGGGCGGGGCGGTTCGACCGGCAGGTGCTCGTCGACCGGCCCGACTTCAAGGGGCGTGAGGACATCCTCCGCGTGCACGTGCGCCGCCTCAAGCTCGCCGAGGGCGTCGATCTCGGGATCGTCGCGCAGCGCACCTCCGGGATGGTCGGCGCCGATCTCGCTAACGCCGTCAACGAGGCGGCGCTCGCCGCGGCGCGGCGGGGCTCGGCGCTGGTCGAGCAGCGCGATTTCGAGGAGGCGATCGACCGGATCCAGCTCGGCCTGAAGAAGCGCGGCCGCGCGATGAACGAGGAGGAGAAGCGCCGCGTGGCGTTCCACGAGGCCGGCCCCACGCGCTCGTCGCGCTCTCGGTGGAGTACGCCGATCCGGTGCATCGGGTCACGATCATCCCGCGCTCGATCGGCGCGCTCGGCGCGACGCTCCAGCTGCCGACGGAGGATCGTTACCTGATGACGCGCGACGAGCTGCGCGATCGGCTCTGCGTGATGCTGGGCGGCCGGATCGCCGAGGAGCTCTGCTGCGGCGACATCTCTACGGGCGCGCAGAACGACCTGGAGCGCGCGACCGAGACGGCGCGCCAGATGGTGTGCCGCTTCGGGATGAGCGACGTGCTCGGGCGCTCCCGTTCGGCCGTCCGGCGGGCGCGCGGTTCCTGGACAGCCCGGTGAGCCTGGGTGAGGAGCGCAATTTCAGCGAGGAGACCGCCCGCGCCATCGACGCCGAGGTGCGCGCGGCGGTCACGGCGGCGTACGAGCGCGCGCCCTCCTGAAAGGGCGGCTCGAGGTGCTGCATCGCATCGCGGAGCGCCTGCTCGAGCGGGAGACGCTCGAGCGAGCCGATCTTGAGGGGATCGTGCGAGCGCAGGGCGCGCCGGCGCGGGAGGGCGCGCCGGCGCGGGAGGGCGCGCCGGCGCGGGAGGGCGCGCCGGCGCGGGAGGGCGCGCCGGCGCGGGAGGGCGCGCCGGCGCGGGAGGGCGCGCCGGCGCGGGAGGGCGCGCCGGCGCGGGAGGGCGCGCCGGCGCGGGAGGGCGCGCCGGCGCGGGAGGGCGCGCCGCGCGGCGGTCACGGCGGCGTACGAGCGCGCGCCCTCCTGAAAGGGCGGCTCGAGGTGCTGCATCGCATCGCGGAGCGCCTGCTCGAGCGGGAGACGCTCGAGCGAGCCGATCTTGAGGGCGCGCCGGCGCGGGAGGGCGCGCCGGCGCGGGAGGGCGCGCGGGGGCGGGAGGGCGCGCAGGGGCGGGAGGGGGTTGCGGCTCGGGAGGGGGCTGCGGCGCGGGACGGGGCGCAGGACGAAGCGAGCGCGGCGTGAGGTGGTAGCCCGCCTGAACCGTCTGGGAGATGCGCTCCGGCTGACGCCCTGCGCCTGTCGTTCTACGATGGCGCGCATGCGTATGCGCACATCGCTTCGACGCCTCGTTGGCCTCGGTATCCTGGCGGCATCCGGTTGCGGCCTGGTGCTCGGCCTCGACGACTTCAAGGACGCCGCGTCTTCCGGCGGGGCGACGTCGGCGGGATCGGGCGGGGGCGCCACGTGCGAGCCGGAGAGTGATGCGGAGTGCTACTCCGGCCCTCCCGGGACGGAGGACGTCGGGATCTGCCGGGGCGGGAAGCAGGCGTGCAAGGAGGATGGCTCCGGCTACGAGGCGTGCGCGGGTGAGGTGACGCCGGCGGCGGAGACGTGCGCGAGCGCGGAGGACGAGGACTGCGACGGCAAGGACTGCGTCGCGTGGGCGAGGCTCATCGGTGGCGCCGAGGAGGAGAAGGTAAATGGCATCGCGGTAGATGTGGCGGGTAACGTCTATGTCGCGGGATCGTTCAGTGGGGCGATCTCACTGGGGGAAAACGTGCTTATTGCTTCCGGGAAAAGTGATGCTTTTCTGGTTAAGCTTTCTCCCTCAGGAGAGTACGTGTGGAGTCGGCAGCTTGGTGGCATACGTGACGAGGCGGCGTACTCGCTCTCCGTTGGCCCCGACGGGCATCCCATCGTTGCTACTATTGAGATTGGTTATAATCCGGTGTTTCTGGATCTGGTGCTACACCGGTACGATCCGGATGGAGAGCTGTCGTGGCGAAGAGGGCTCGGCGGTGCTTTCTGCGGAGTCGTTCCAACCGTCGTAACGTCGATGGAGTTCGCTCCGGATGGGGATGTTGTTGTTGTGGGCGACTACTGTGGTGATGTGCGGTTCGATGACAATCGCGTTATTTCGAATGCGACGGATTCCGCGGATGTGTTCGTTGCGAAGATACGATCTTCCGACGGGCTGATTGATGCTTCCACCGGATGGGTCAGCACTTTCGGTGGCGAGAATTCTCAGTATGTGCATGATGTTGCGGTGGATTCCGCCGGCAATGTGATCGTTGTTGGCAATTTTTATGATGGCTTGCGTATCGGCGACGCTTCGTTTGTTTCGTCCGGTGGTTCCGATGTTTTTCTTTCAAAATTGACGAATCGCGGTCTCGTGAGCTGGGCGAGAACGTTTGGTGGAACCGAGAACGATTCGGTAGATTCTGTGGCTGTGGATAGGCTAGGTGGGCCTGTGGTGCTCGCTACCTTCAGAGGTGCCTTTGACGTCGGCGGTGGAGAGCTGGTTGCGAATGCCTTCGCGCGGACAGTGTTCAAGTATACGACCGCGAACGCCTATCGATGGCATAGAATATTTGATATGGACGGTGTGGATGTTGGGTCTCTGTCGGTCGATCCGCAGGGTGGCTTGTTGGCTGTGGGTAGGCTCACTGGTAATGTGGAGCTGGATGGCAAGGTGCTCCGCCCGGGTTCAGCGGAAGACTTGTTGTTGTTAGGGATGAGTGATGAAGCGAAGCTGCTTTGGGCTCGAGCTTTCAGCGAGGTGGGGGATTCTAGGGTTGCGTCGCTGGCGCGTCGTGGTGCTCAAGAGTTACTGGTTGCTGGGTATGCGCGTGGTGGTATCGACCTCGGTGAGGGTGTCATGAGGACGGAAGGGGAGAGCGATATATGGGTGGCGAAATTCCAGCCGTGAATCGAGTGCGCGGAGCGCGCTCGAGCGCAAGCGCCCTGACAGGGGACGTGTCGCGCGCCGAGGTGCGTGCGGTGAGCGTGTAATGTGGAGCCCGCGGGGGCGAGCTCGTGAGCCGCGTTGATGACGGCTGGGCTGGTGTCTGAAGAAAGAAAGACGAGCCGTGAGGCGAGATTTTCGTGCTACCTGCTCTGCTGGTTGCAGGGATCTGCGACGGCACCACAGCTCTCACTGCAGTCCGTGCAGGCGCAAGCATACACGGCGTCGGCCATCTCTTCTGCGACGGGGTGATTTGTGTTACAGTCGCTGAAGCACTGCGGTTGAGGGTCACTTTCCATGCACGTTTGTGCGCACAGGAGCCAAGGCTGGCAGTCCTCATCGAACGCGCAAGCGGTCAGACAGCCGTTTTGTCCTGCGCAGCTCAGGCACTCCACGCCGCTGCCTCCTTCCGTCCCCTGGCACTCGCTCAGGCAACCGGCGAGCTCTGGATCCACGGCATCCCCTGTAAGCGACTGGAGCTGCTCGCACGTCGCGTCGCGCACGCACTGGGCGCCGCACTCCGCTGCCGGCTCTGCGCAGTCGAACGTGAAGAGGTCGCACACGGGAACCATGCACTCCTCGGCCTTGTCGCACGCCTGATCGCACACGGTGCCGCCTCCGGCGCCGCCCGCTCCGGTCGACGTCGCCGTCGTGGACGCGGCCGTCGTCGAGTTGCTGCTGCTGCTGCTCGCCCCCGTCGTGCTCGACGTCGTGCTGCTCGTCGTTCCCCCGCTGCCGCTCCCGCCGCTCCCCCCGTCGCCGCCGGGGTTCTCCGTCGTCTCGCCCGAGCAGGCCGCGATCGTTCCGCCCGCAACGAAACAGAAGACGAACACAAGAGAAGAAATTCTGCCGCGCATCGCCATCCTCCTTGGGCGCGCCGCGGGCCTTCCACGTGATTACCCCCAGCGCGGCGCGATCGTTCGCCTGCTGCATTCCCCCGGCAAGACCTTTTTTGCCGGCTCGATGCCCCCGCGTGAGCGTTTCCGCGCCAGCGTTCGCTGGCACCCGCCCCGCCGCGCCGGTGCTCTTGGTCGTCGGCGGCGCCTTCGGACGGCGGTGCCCCCGCGCTCCCTCAGCCCGGCGCCGGCCTCAGCCTGGCGCCGGCCCCTCAGCCTCCCCCTCATCCCATCCCGGCCCCCGGCGCCCCCTCATCCCGGCCCCGGCGACAGCGCCCCGAGCTCCGCGCCGCCGCGCTTCTCGCCGAGCAGATCCAGCGCCGGCACCTCGCGCGCGTCGCCCTGCCCGAGCAGCATCTTGGACGACCGCTTCGGCCTGAAATCGGGCCGGCTCGGGTTGAGCTTCCACCAGCTCCCCTCGACGACCACCCACGGCTCCTCGCCCGCGCGCACCACCTCCGCCGCGAGCCGCGCGCGCGTGATGCCCGTGATCGCCCGCGTCTCCGGCAGCGCCGCCGCCAGGCGCTTCAGCCCGTCGGGCATCCCGCCGTAGCTCACCTGGGTCACCACGTTGTGGCCCGCGTCGAACCGGTAGATGCTCGTGCTCAGCACCTCGATCGAGGGCGAGTCGTCGCTGACGAGGATGTTGTTCCGCAGCCGGCAACCCCAGCTCCCGTTGCCGCACTGGAGCGCGGGCCGGCCCCGGCTGCTCATGACCACGGTGTTGTTGCGGATCAGGTTGTTGCGGCAGCCCCAGAGCGGCAGCGCGTCGGGGCCGCTCACCTGCTCCGGAGAGCGCGGGCCCGGCTCCACATAGGCCTGGTCGAACGGGTTGCCGTTGTCCCACTGCGCGATCCCGCTGCCGAGGTTGCCGTAAATGAGGTTGTTCTGGATGACGGAGTCCGACACCCCCGCGAGGTTGATCGCCCCGCCGCCGATGCGCCCGTTGCCGTTGATGACGTTCCGCTCGATGATGAAGTTCACGCCGCGGCCGTCCGGAAACCCGTGCTCGCCGAACCGGTCCGTCGCGAGCTTCACCAGCCCCGCGGCCCAGGCGCGGGTCGGCTCCCTGCGCGGATAGCCCCGGAACGACGGGTGCTCCAGCACCGCGTCGAGCGAGGCCTCCGGATCGAGGTTCGCCTGGAACCCGCTCGCGCTGTTGCCGAAGAACACGTTGCGACGAACCACGTAGTTGTCCGAGCCGTCGGACACGTAGGCGCCGTGCTCGGCGGCGGAGAAGGCGAACAGGTTGTCCTGCAGGAGGACGGTGTGGCTGTCGGTGGAGTGAAACCCCCACGTCCGATGGTGATGAGAGAAGTTGCCGACGATCGCGATGTGGTGCGCCAGCCTGCCGGTCTCGCCGAACGCGCCGTCGACCATGATCCCCGCCTTCGGCGTGCCCGCGCTCTGCCTGCCGGGCCCGCTGCTGCCGGCGAGGCGGAACCCCTCGATCACCACGTGGTGCGCCCCCTTCAGGTAGATCATCCAGTTCGGGTCGGCGGCGGCCCCCCGGTGGATCACGACCTCGCCCGGGCGCCCCATGGCCTTGAAATGGATGTACCGCTCCTGGGTGGCGCTCGGCTTCTCGCCCAGCGAGAACCCCGCGTACGCGCCCGCCAGCACCGCGACGAGATCGCCGCCGCGGGCCGCGTCCGCGGCGTCCTGGAGCGTCGCGAACGCGCGCGTGACCGGCAGATCCTGCGGCTCGGCCGCGGCGCCCGGCGCGTTCAGATCGAGCGCGGCGACGCGGATCGTGGCGGGCGCCGGCGCGCCCACGACGAGCACGCGCTCGTACCGCCGCTGCAGCTTCAAGGTCTGGCTCACCCACGCGTCGGAGTCGCGCGTCTTCACGAACGGCTCGACGGCCGCGGGCGGCTCCGCGGGCGCGGCGGGCTCGGCCGGCGCGGGGGGCTTCTTCTGCGGCGCCGTCGGCTGCGCCGGCCCCTCGGGCGGCGGCCCGGCGACGTGGATCGTGGCGCTGCAGGCGAGCGCGGCGGCCGCGACGAGCGCGCCGCCGATGCGCGCGCAGCCACGGGCCAGCTGGATGACGCTTGTCGGTCCTCTCATCTCGACGCTCCCGGGAAGGCCGCCCCCGCAGCGGCACGCGGGCTCATGCGGCGCTCGCTCTGTTTACCCCGAAGCGCGCGCCTCAGCCAGACGAGCTCGCGTCGCGGGCGCCGGCTCACGTCGCGGCGCGGGCTCACGTCGCGGCGCGGGCTCGCGTCGCGGGCGCGGGCTCACGTCGCGGTGCGGGCTCGCGGCGCGGTGCGGGCTCGCGGCGACGGCTCGCGGCGCCGCGGCGCGCTCCGCTCCGGGCGCAGCGCGCCGCGCGTGTGGTGCGGCATCGCCATCCCGGGGCGGCCGCCATCCCGGGGCGGCCGCCATCCCGGGGCGGCCGCCATGACCCGGCCCCGTGGCCGTTCGCTTCCTTCGCTGCCGTTCCTTTGGTACGAAGAGCCCATGAAAGCGCTCCCCTCGCTCGTGAGTGTCGCTCTCGCTTCCGTCACCCTCCTCACGCTCGCGCCCGAAGCGCAGGCGAACATCAAGAATCCGAACGATCACCCCGACTACGTGGCCGAGCTCGAGCCGCACGGGAACTTCGTCTTCCTGCACCGCGACTACGGCCTGCGGCGGTACGGGCGCAGGTACTACGACAACTTCGGCGACCCCGAGTTCGGCGTCGGCTTCCGCGCCACGATCGAGCTCGCCGATCCGGCGTTCATCCCCAGGCTCAACAACACTGTCGGCATCTCGTTCGGCCTGGATTTCACCAACTGCACGTACTGCCGCCGCGACTTCACCATCTGGAGTCCGGTCACCATGCAGTGGAACTTCTTCTTCAACGACAAGTGGAGCGCCTTCGCCGATCTCGGCGCCGTCCTCCGCACCGACGGCTTCTACGACGAGGTGTGGTTCGACTTCGTCACCATGGTCGGCGGCCGGTACCACTTCAACGACGACATCTCGCTGACCATGCGGATCGGCTATCCCTTCTTCAGCATCGGCGCATCGTTCTTCACCGGCTGAGCCGCGCCGCGCCGCCTCTCCGGCGGGCTGGACCGCCCGGAGCGCCGCCCTGCCGCCGCGGGGGCCGGGGGAGAGCGCCCGGACTCCGCCGTGGGCGGCGGGATCTTGCCGGGGCAGGCGTACGGGGCGGACATCGGGCGCGTGCGGATGCGCCCCGCCCTGGTTAGACTAGCCGGAGATGGTCGGCTGGTATTTCGTAGGCATCCTCGGGCTCGCCCTGCTGATGGTCGTCCACGAGGGAGGGCACTACCTCGCCGCGCGCGCCTACGGCATGCGCGTCCTGAAGTTCTCGATCGGCTTCGGCCCCACCTTCTTCAAGGTGGTCCCGAAGGACGGGTACTTCTGGTTCACGACCGCCGCGGACAAGGTCCGCGTGCGGCTCTGGCGTCACGACCCGGTGAAGCACGGCCCCACCGTGTTCCAGGTCGCGATGATCCCCTTCCTCGCGTACGTGCAGATCGCGGGGATGAACCCGCTCGAGGAGGTCGACCCCGAGGACAAGGGCAGCTACGCGAACGCGAGCCTGATGGGCCGGATCGCCGCGATCTTCGCCGGTCCGCTCGCCAACTACCTGTTCGCGTCGGTGCTCTTCTTCGCGAGCCTGATGACGGGGGGCAAGCCCTACCGCCTGACGGACATCGGCGTGGTCGCCGGGATGCCGGCCGCGGCGGCCAACCTCAAGGACGGCGATCGCATCGTCGAGATCGACGGAGCCCCGATCAAGGACTGGGAGAAGATGGCGGAGATCATCTCCCGCAGCCCCGGCCGTCCGCTCGACGTCGTCGTGGAGCGCGCCGGCGAGCGCGTCCAGGCCCAGGTCACCCCGGTGAACGAGAACGGCGCGGGCAAGATCGGCGTGATGGCCATCGGGCCGGTCCAGTCGGCGCCGGTGACCGCGAAGGAGGCCGCGGTGCTCGCCGTGACGAAGCCGCCGAAGGTCGTGCAGAGCCTGGTCGTCGGGCTCGGCCAGTACCTGACGGGCAAGGTCGAGGGCGAGCTCGGGGGCCCGAAGCGGATGATCGAGGAGACGGCGCACGCGGCCAAGCGCGGGTGGGCCGAGGGGCTCGAGTTCCTCGGCCTGCTCTCGGCCTACCTCGGCGCGTTCAACCTGATCCCGTTCCCGGCCCTGGACGGCGGCCGGCTGATGTTCCTGTTCTACGAGGCCGCCACGCGGCGCCGGCCGAACGCCCGCATCGAGGCGCACATCCATCTGGTCGGCGTGTTCATGCTGATCGGGCTGATGCTCTACGTCACCGCGAACGATTTCGGCCTCGGGTCGAAGTAGCGTCGAGCCCGCGCCTCCCCGTGGCATGAGGTATCCCGCGCGGGCTCCGGCGCCGGCCGGGCGGCTCGCCCGCGCGGCGGCGTGCCTCTCGCTCCTCGCGCTCGCCGGCGAGACGGGGGCCGCGCTGGCCGCGCCGCCGGGGCCGGGCGCGTGGTCCGACGAGGAAGAGCAGGCCGTCTTCGACGTCCCCGCGCCCCCGACGCTCCCAGGGCTCACGCTGCGCGATCCGACCTTCACGTTCGAGTACACGGCGGCCGCGATCGAGCCCGAGGCGACGAGCCAGGCGGGCGGCAGGACCGCCTACGCCTGGTACTCGCACGGCGAGATGGAGGTGCCGCTCGTCCCCCGCAAGTGGTTCGTCGGCGCGGTGCACGACAGCGCCGCCGCGAGCGTGCCGGGGGTCGGTCGGTCGATCTTGCTCGGGAGCCCCGAGCTCTACGGGCGGGGCGTCTGGTCGAGCGTGCGCGGGCTCGCGTCCGGGGGAGGCTTCGGCATCGTCCTCCCGGTCCCGCGCGACGTCTCGTCGGCCGAGGCCGAGGTGCTGCGGACCGCGCGCGTGGTGCGGCCGTGGGACGAGACGCGCTTCCGGGAGCTCACGCTCACGTTCCGCCCCTGGTTCGACATGCGGCACATCACCGGGCCGTTCATCTTCCAGCTCCGGCAGGGCATCGACTGGTCGCTGGTCGTGCGCCGCCTCCGGTCCGACGAGCGCCGCACCGACATCTCGGCGTACACCGCGTTCTACTTCGGCTACCGGCTCGCCCCGCCGGTCGGCGTGGGCCTGGAGGTGTGGGAGGTCTACCAGCTCACGCAGGATCTGTCGGACGACAAGCGCGCGACGTTCGCGATCTCGCCGAGCATCCGCTTCATCCTGGCGAACGTGCAGCCGGCGCTGAGCGTGCTCTTGCCGATCGCGACCCCGCTGCGCGGCGACGTCGCCTGGTACTACGCCGCGCGGCTCAGCGTCGGGTTCACCTTCCCGACGGATCGCCCGCGGGCGCGCCGATGAGCCGGTGAGCGGGCGGCGCGCTCGCCGGGCCCGCGCTCGCGCGCGGGGGGGGAGGCTAGGAGGATTGGGCGCCCCGCCGCGCGCCGGCCCGGGCGCACCCCGGCGAGCGCGCTCCCGCGGGCGAAGGTGAGGGATCTCGTTCGAGCGCGTGCATCCAGCGCGGCCGCTAGGTACCCTGGCGGCGTGGTCATTGCGGCATGGCTCCGGCGCGGTCTGGTTCTCGCGGCGCTCCTCGCGTCGACCGGCTGCGCGACCCAGCTCGTCAGCCTGAACGAGGGGCCGCGCGAGTACGTCGCGACGGACTACGAGAACGTGCTGCGCGCGTGGACGCGCACGGAGCACCTGTTCGCGCTCTCGGAGCTCGACAACTTCCTCACCGCCACCGCGACGTTCGAGTCGTGGGACTTCCGCTGGGCCTACGTGGCCCGCTACGCGCAGGACTACCGGCTCACGATCGAGCAACGGCAGAAGCTGCTCGAGAGGACGCTCGAGGAGACGCGCCAGCGCCACCAGTTCTTCGTCGCGATCTTCGGCGGCGAGCGCAAGTACAACGACCTCTCGACGCCGAACAGCGCGTGGATCGTCCGGCTGATCGACGACACCGGGAACGAGACGGCGCCCGAGGAGATCGTCGCGATCCCGAAGCCGAACGCGCTCGAGCGGACGTACTTCCCGTACAACACGGTGTGGCGGCAGGCGTTCCGCATCCGCTTCCCGCGCGCGACCGCGGAGGGCAGGCCGACGATCTCGCCGAACGCGAAGTGGTTCGGGCTCCGCTTCGCCGGGGCGCAGGGCAACAGCGAGCTCGTCTGGCAGCTCAACGACGACGAGGAGCCCACCGAGGCCGCCCCGCTGGAGCAGGAAGCCGCGCGACGACTGCGCTCCGCGAGAGGCCGGCTCTAGAGCAGGTTTCGCTCGAGGCCTCGGGCGCGCAGCGCTCGTGACGGGCGGGCGATGCGGCGGGCCGCCCTGCGCGGCGCGGCCAGCCTCGTTCAGCTGCGCTGGGTGTTCAGCGAGACGGACTGCGCGAGGATGGAGAGCAGCTCCGGCGTGCTCTCGAACAGCTCGCGCAGCGCCGGGTGGTCGGCGATGAGCACGAGCGCGCCGGTCCCGGCCGCGCGCGCGATCGCCGGCGCCGGCTGGCCGCCGAGCAGCTCGGAGGCGAACAGCAGCTCGCCCGGCCTGGCGGCGCCGGCGAGCTCCTGCGTCCGCTCCGCGACCAGCTCCAGCGTGCCGGCGCCGACGATCACGAGGCCGGGCATCGGATTGCCTGCGTGGATCAGCGGCTCGCCGGGCTCCAGGCTGCGCAGGCGGAGCCGGCCGAGGACCCGGTGCAGCAGCGTCTCCTCGAGCTCGCCGAGCGGCCCCATGGTGACGCCGGCGAGCGACTGGAGCCGGTCCGCGACGGCGCGCAGCTCGTCGAGCACCCAGGGGCAGGTGCGGAGCGCGTTGTCGATGGTCGCCTGGTCCCAGATCGCCACCCGCGCGCCGCGCGCGCCGGCGACGATGCGCAGCGGGATGCCTTCCTCGAGCGTCCCGCGGGACGGCACGAGCGTCCTGATGGCGGCGTGCTCGGCGGGCGCATCGACGATGGTCGCGCACACCGCGGCGCTGCCGCTGAGCACCAGCGCTGCCCCGTAGACGGCGAGCTCCTCGTCGGGCGCGAGGTCTTCCACGTGCGCCGTGAGCGCGAGCTCGTCGTGCATCTCCTCGGGCAGGTCGGCGAACGCCTCGATGTGCTCGAGGTCGCGGCCGGTGAGGGCCGCGGCGCCGGCGGCGAGCGGCGAGGCGCTCGCCGCCTCCGGCTGCGGCAGATCCGGCGCCAGCCCCGGGTCGAGGTCGACGGTCGCGGCCGTTCCCTCTGCCGGCGGCGAGCCGGGCGGCGGGTCGAGCACGATGGCGGCGAGGTCGATGGTCCCGCCCGCGTCCGGTCCGGACCGTTCGACCGCGAGCGCTCCGGGCTGCGCCGCATCGGTCGCGAAGGGCTGCGCCGCATCGGTCGCCAGGGAGGCGTCGCCCGCCGGCAGCGGCTCGACGGCGGTCGCCTGGGTCGCGGGCTCCTCCACGAGCGCGATGTCCGCGTCGTCGAGCAGCTCTTCCTCCGCGGGCTCGGCGGTCGCTGCATCGAGCTCGAGCGGGCGCTGCGCCGGGTCCGCGGCGCCGCCGGAGGCGGGCTCGCCGGGCGGCGGACCGGCCTTCGCCTGCACGTCGTCGCCTTGCGCCGCCGCCTGCGGCGCGGGGAAGGGGCTGTCGTGCCGCGACGACGTCGGAGCGTCGAGATCGCTGTCGGAGAGCTCGATGACGACGGTCCCATCGGGCGTCGAGATCGGGGAGGGCTCTTCCGTGCTCGCGGCAGGCTCGATTGTCGTCGCAGGGATGGCGGCCGCGCCGGCGCCCTTCGAGACAACGTCGTCGGCGGAGGCCCCGAGGTGCCCGGGCGACTCGCTTCCAGAGGGCGTGACTGCGCGGGCGCGCGGCGGCGCGGGGGCCTGCGGCGCGGGTGCCGGCGGCGCGGGTGCGGGCTGCGCGGGGGCCTGCGGCGCGGGTGCCGGCGGCGCCGGCGGCCGCGCGGAGATCGGCTTCCGCTTGAGCGCGAGGTCGAGCGGTGCTGCCGAGGTGACGACCTCCTCCTCATCGCCCGCCTGCGGTGTCGAGGGGGGCCGGCGAGCCACGAGGTACATGTCGCCGCTCGGCGTTATCGTCTCCTGAAGAGGCCGAGGCGGCGCGGCGATCTCCGCGTCGTCGGACCAGGGGTCGAGGATCGGCTCGCGAGGTTTCCTTCTCGAGCCAGCCGTTGCGACGGTGGGAGCGGCCGTCTCTGTGCGGGCTGGGGCGGGCGTCGGGATCGGAGCTTCGACGAGGATCTCGCCGACGATGTCGTCGTCCGGCGCGTGCACCTCGGTGAGCGCTGCGGGGCTCGGGGCGTCCGGCGGCGTCGAGGGCGACAGCGGCGCGGCGGAGGCGAGGGGCGCGGTCGGCGGCGCGGCCGGCGGCGGCGCGGAAGGAGACGGCGCTGCGGGCGGCGGCGGTAGTGGCGGCGCCGATAGCGGCGGCGCCGACAGCGGCGGCGCCGCGGAGAGCGGCGGAGGCGGCGCGGCCAGCGGCGGCGCGGAAGGCGACGACGCCGCGGGCGGCGGAGGCGCAGCAGGCGGCGGCGCCGATAGCGGCGGTGCGGCCAACGGCGGCGCCGATAGCGGCGGTGCGGCCGACGGCGGCGGCGCAGCAGGCGGCGGAGGTGCAGCAGGCGGCGGCAGCGGTGCGACGGGCGGCGGCAGCGGCGCAGCGTGCGACGGAGGCGCGACGGAGGTCAGCGTGGGTACTGGCGGCGGCGCCGGCGGAGGAAGCGTCGGCGGGTGCGTCGGCGCGACGGGCGCGGGCGGCAGCGGCGCCGCGGAAGGGGCGGCCGAAAGCGGCGGCGGCGCCACGCGCTCGACGACCTCGCGACGCCGGTGGCGTCGCTGCCCCTGCCCGCCCCTGGCCCGAAGGACGGCGGCTGCGGCGGCGTCGACGCGGGCGCGGCGATTCCTGGTGCGGGCGGTGAATGCGCATCCGCGATGTGGCGCGGCGGCCGTGGAGCTCCGACGGTTGCTGCCGGAAGCGGGGAGGACGTCGACGAAGGCAGCGGCACCGCAGGCGGCGGCTCGCTCGTGGAGTACGCCGCGGCGGGGCGCGGGGGCGGCGGTGGCGCCAGCGTGGCGTCGGCCCGGCCACGATCCGGCAACGACGCCAGGGTGGGCGGCGGCTCCGGAAGCTCCGGCGCCGGGGAAATGCGGGGCGGGGCCGATGACGGCCTGGGCGAAGCTGCCCGCGGCACGGCCGGCGGCGGCTGCGGGGCGGGCGGCTGAGCGCTCTGCGTCCTGGTCTGCGCCGCGAGCGAGTGCGGGTCCGGGGTGCTCTGCGGCCTGATCGACGGAGACCCTGGCGGCGGAGGCGGCGGCGGGACAGCGCTCGCTGCCGGCGGGGCAGCCAGCGGAGGCGCCGGTGGTGGTTGGCTCCGATAAAGCGCGCCGGCCTGGGCGTTGGGCGCCGCCGGCGGGGGCACCGAGGGGGCCACCCGCGCAGGCGGCTGTGCGTACGGTGGGTCGAGCCGTTGCTGCGGGTATGTGGCGGCCGGCGGCTGCGGATACGGCGCAGCCGGCGGCTGCGAGCGCGGCGTCTCCGGCCCGAAGGAGGGCGGCGGCTGCGCGGGCGGTGCAGGCGGCGGGAGCGCGCCGCCAGGAGCCTGCTGCGCCGGCCGCTGCGTCATCGGCGGCGGGGGAGGCGGCGGGGGAGGCGGCGGTTGCGGCGCGCTGCCCTGCGAAAACCCGGCAGGCGCAGGAGAAAACGGCGCGATCGGCCGGCCCGCCGCGGCCGGCCCCTCCGCCGCGCCCGCGAGGAGCCTCGGCGACGGCCGCGACGGCACCTCCAGGCGCTCCGCCTCGGCGGCCAGCTCCGGCTCCGAGAGCGGCTCGAACAGGTCGATCTCGATCGAGGGCATCGAGGCGCGCAGCTCTGCGGCGAGCGAGATGCGGCGGCGCCAGGTCTGCTCGTCGGACGGCGGCGCTTCGTCCTCGTCGTCGGCGGGCGGGGACGGCGCGTCGTCCTCGCTGGCGATCGTCTCCAGGAGATCGGGATCGCTCGGCTGCCCGACCTCCGAGGCCATCACCTCCTCGAGCGCCGTCGCGCACAGCCCGAGCTCCGAGGCGCGGAACGGCTGCCCGGCCGCCCCCGCCGCATCGGCCGCGCGTCGCAGCCACACGATGGCGTCGCGCCGCTCGCCGCGCGCCCACAGCGCGCTGGCCGTGGAGATCCCCCACACGACATCTTCATCGTCATTCGGGTGCGGTTCGGGGAGGGCGACCACGCGGTTCGCCATGAGCAACACCACCTATCACAGGCCCCACTGCGGCCGTTTACCCATGATACCGAGCGAGCCGACGTCCCGGTTCGAGCGTCGCGCGAGCCCCGCGGCGCGGAAAGCCGCGCCACCAAGAGCTTAGCCGCGCTGGATACGGCACGTACAAATTACGATACTGATGTCGCTTTCGGCCGCCTCGTCGCGGCGCGGGCCCGGCGCGACGCCCCCTGGAAGGAGGCGACCGCCGCGCGCTCCCGCCGGGGGCGGCCGGCCAGCTCACCGGCGGCCGGCTCGGGGGCGCCTCGCCGCGCACGGCGGCGGCGCGCGTCACCCGCCGCCCCGCTCAGCGCCGCGCGCTCAGGTGGATCGCCGCCCGCCCACGCGCCGCGGCGGGCAGCCCAGGACCGCCGCGCGACGGCACATCTCGTCGACGCCGTCCCGCGAAGCCGCCTCTCCGGGCATGCGTCTCGCAAGCCAACCGATGAGCGTCAGCCCCGCTGCGCGGGCGTCTGCGGGCATCGTCCCTTCTTTCAGGAGGCTCGCGATCTGAGCGATCAGACGCGTGCGCGTTTCCTCAGGCGCCATCCTGCGTGCTCCATGAAGCATTCGAACGGGAAAGTCAAAAGAACCGCGATGCTAGCGCGCGGCCTCGGCGGCGGAAAGGTCGGCGCTGTGCTCTCCTCCACATCCGATCGGGACCGCGCGTCCCGGTCGACGGCGTGCCAACACGCGCTGCGAAGCGGCGTCAAGACAAATTTGCGCGCGGGTCAGATCGGCGCGATGAGCACCTCGCGATCCTTGGCGCCGTTCGCGGGCCCGACGAGCCCGCGCTTCTCCATGGCCTCGACAAGCTTGGCCGCGCGGTTGTAGCCGACGCCGAGCTTGCGCTGCAGCCACGAGGTCGAGCAGCGCCGGGTGTCGGCCACGATCCTCACGGCGGCGTCGTACATGGGATCGGCCTCGGCGTCGGAGGTGTCGGGCTCCTCGCCCTCGTCGTCCCGGGGCCGGAGGATCGCCTCGTCGTAGACCGGCTCGCCCTGGAGCCGGAGGAAGTCGGTGATCTTCTGGACCTCCTCCTCGGAGCAGAACGGGCACTGGACGCGCCGCGTCTCGTTCGAGCCGTTCATCTTGATCAGCATGTCGCCGCGGCCGAGCAGGTGCTCGGCGCCCTGCTCGTCGAGGATCGTGCGGCTGTCCACCTTCTGCGCGACGCGGAAGGCGATGCGCGTGGGGAAGTTCGCCTTGATCATGCCGGTGATCACGTCGACGCTCGGCCGCTGCGTCGCGAGGATGACGTGCATGCCGGCGGCGCGCGCCTTCTGCGCCAGCCGGGCCACGCTCGCCTCCACGTCCTTGCCCTGCTGCATCATCAGGTCGGCGAACTCGTCGACCACGATCACGATGAACGGGATCTTCTCCGGCAGCGCCGCGTCGGAGCCGTCCTTCGCCGCGTCGACCTCCACCTCGAGCCCGTCCGCGCCGATCGCGGCCACCTTGGCCGGGGGCTTCGGCGGGCGCGCCTCGCCGCGGTGCACGCGCTCGACCCACGCGTTGTACGTCGTGATGTTCTTCGTCCCCGCGTTCGCGAAGAGCTGGTAGCGCCGCTCCATCTCGTCGACGGCCCACTTGAGCGCGTTCGCCGCCTGCTTCATGTCCGTCACGACCGGCAGGAGCAGGTGCGGGATGCGGTCGAAGGGCGCGAGCTCGACGACCTTGGGATCGATCATCAGGAGCCGGAGCTCGTCCGGCGTCTTGCGGAAGAGCAGGCTCACGAGCATCACGTTGAGCCCGACGCTCTTGCCGGCGCCGGTCGCGCCCGCGACGATGACGTGCGGCATCGACGCGAGGTCGGCGAAGTACGGCGTCCCGATGATGTCGCGGCCGAGCACGCACGGCAGCGGCGCCTTCATCTCGACGAAGCGGCGATCCTCGACGAGCTCGCGCAGGTTGACGGGCAGGCGGTGCTCGTTCGGGATCTCGAAGCCGATCCGGTTCTTCCCGGGGATGGGGGCGACGATGCGGACCTTGCGCGACAGGCCGAGCGCGAGGTCGTCCGCGAGGCCCGCCACCTTCGAGACCTTGGTGCCGGCGGCGGGCGAGACCTCGAACGTCGTGACCGTGGGCCCGGGGTGGATCTCCTCGACCTTGCCGCTGACGCCGTAGTCGGCGAGCGTCTTCTCGAGGAGCTGCGCCGTGGCCTTGAGCTGATCCGCGTCGAGCTGGATGCGTCCGCCCGCGGGCACGTCGAGCATGTCGGTCGACGGCAGGCGGAAGCCCTCGCCGGTGGCCGGGACGACCTTGACCACCGCGGGCTTCTCGCTGACGAGCGCGCGGCTCGTGTCGACGATCGTCGGCGCGCGCGGCGCGGCGCCCTGAGGCCGCTCCGGGCCGCCGGCGGGAGGAGGCTCGCGGTGGGCCGCCCGGGCATCCGGCTCGCGCGGCTCGCGGGCGGGCAGGTCGCGCGGCTCGCGGGCCTCGCGAGCGGCCGCGTCGCGCGGCTCGCGGGCGGGCAGGCCGCGGTGGGCGTCCGGCTCCCGCGCCGGCAGCTCGCGCACCGGCAGGATGGGCGACGGCGTGGGCACGTCGACCGCTTCCGGCTCCGCGAACGCGCTGTCGTCGTCGTCCGACTCGAACGCCGCGGGCTCGACCGCGTCGTCGTCCTCGTCGAGCTCCACCTCCCGCTCGACGATCCTCTCGACGAGGTGCGCCTCGCCCGCGAACGGCGACTCGTCGCTGTCCTCCAGGGCGGCGGCGTCGCGCGGCCCTGCGAGCGCCGCGGCGCGCCGCCGCGCAGGCCGGCGCGGCTCGGCGGCGCGCTGCGCTCTCTCGCGCGGCTCGGCGGCGCGCTGCGCCCGCTCGCGCGGCTCGGCGGCGCGCTGCGCTCCTTCGCGCTCCGCTTCCTCGGTCAGCTCGACGAACCGCTGCGCGCCCTCGCGCGGCCCGGCGCCGTGCAGCGCCGCCTCGCGCGGCGCATCGCTCTCGGGCGCCTCCTCCTCCGGCTCGGCGCCGTGGACGACCACCTCGTGCGCCTCGCCGCCGTGGGTCACCACCTCGTGCGCCCCGCCGCCGTGGGTCACCACCTCGTGCGCCCCGCCGCCGTGGTTCACCACCTCGCGCGGCCCTGCGAGCGCCGCGGCGCGCCGCCGCGCAGGCCGGCGCGGCTCGGCGGCGCGCTGCGCTCTCTCGCGCGGCTCGGCGGCGGCGCTGCGCCCGCTCGCGCGGCTCGGCGGCGCGCTGCGCTCCTTCGCGCTCCGCTTCCTCGGTCAGCTCGACGAACCGCTGCGCGCCCTCGCGCGGCCCGGCGCCGTGCAGCGCCGCCTCGCGCGGCGCATCGCTCTCGGGCGCCTCCTCCTCCGGCTCGGCGCCGTGGACGACCACCTCGTGCGCCTCGCCGCCGTGGGTCACCACCTCGTGCGCCCCGCCGCCGCGGGTCACCACCTCGTGCGCCTCACCGCCGTGGATCACCAGCTCGCGCGGCTCGGCGCCGTGGATGACCACCTCGTGCGCGTCGCCGCCGCGGACCACCGGCTCGCGCGCCTCGCTCCCCTGCGGCGCCGCCTCGCGCGGCTCCTTGGCCTGCGCCTTCCTCCCGCGCCGCGGCTTCGGCGGGGCCGCGGGCTCCTCGGCGGCGGCGCTCAGCGGCGCGCCCTTCCAGAGATCGAGCGCCGGCGCCTCGGCGTGGGCCGGCTCGACGGGCGTGCTCCTCGCGGCGGGGTCGGAGAGCGGCTCGTCCGCGTCGTCGGCCAGCGCGGCGATGATCGCGTCGGGGCTCGAGTTGCGCGCGATGATCGGCGGCGCCTCCTGCGCCGCGGCGCCCTCCCGCCGCTCCAGAGCGCGCGCCGCGGCCCACGCCCCGAAGAGCGCGCGCGCCCAGCCGGCGACGCGCGCGGCGATGGCCACGGCGAGCTGCTCGGCCCGGTGCGCCAGCTCGATGAACGAGAACGTCGCCCGGCCCATCAGGATGAGCGCGACGATGGTGAGCCCGATGATGTACGACCCGATGTTCGAGAAGAGCGCGCGCAGCACCTCCCCGAACAGCTCGCCCACGGCCCCGCCGAGCGGCATCGCGCCGAACGCGACCGCCCGCGGAAACGCCACGTGCGCGAGCGCCGCGAGCACGATGACCACGACGATGTCGCCGCTCAGCCGGAACAGGCTCGCGATCGAGCGCTTCGCCCCGAGCAGCGGCATCGCGAGCAGCGCGAGCTCCAGCGGGACGAACCACGCGATGACCCCGACCGCCTGGACCGACGCCCCCGCGAGCGCCGCGCCCACCGGCCCCACCCAGTCGTCGCCCGAGACCTCCGGGCGCAACGGGTCCGCGCGAAACGACGCGAGCGCGAGGGCGCTGTACAGGGCGGACACCAGGAGGACCAGCGCCGCCGCATCCCGGGCATAGCTGTGTCCCGGCGGCGCGGCAGGGCCCGAGACCCCCGCCGGGCTGGTGCGTGCGGCGCCGCGCGCCCCGGACCGCAAGGGCTCGCCAAGGCCGGCGGCGGGCTGAGCACGGCGAGGAGCGAACAAGGGGACGTTCATGCCTACCTAAACCTACCTTGCTCACATATGCGCACTCCACCCCGGGGGCAAGAAGTCTGGGAGGCCTGAGTAAGGAGGGGAAAGCGCCGTACGGGCGAGGCGGGGGCAGGGGAGGGGGGCCGGGGTGAGGGGGCGCCGCCGCGCTGGAGTTCCAGCCGGATTTCGCGCAAACTTTGTCCTCGCTCCCTTCTTCCCGCCCTTGAAATTCTTTCAAACAGAGCGCCGCGGGCGGTACCATCCCGACCCTCCTGGGACGTGCATGGAAACTGTCGAACGAGCAGGGCGGCGCGTCGGCGCTGCGGGCCTTCTTGTGCTGTGCCTCGCGACCGCTGGCGTTGGGCTCGCGACGAGCGGGTGCCGCGTCAACGAGAACGACATCCACCGGTGGGAGACCACGGCGCACGGGCCCGACAAGCTCAGGGCGGTGTTGTTTCACGACAAGTACGACAACTCGCTCCGCATCGAGGCGGCCACGTCGCTCATCCGCATGAAGCCGCGGCAGGGCCGGCGCGTGGGCATCGGCATCATGGTCGAGACCCTCGCGACCATGGCCCCGGAGGCGAGGCAGTCGATCGTGGCCGCGCTCGTGCCGTCGATCATCGCCGAGCTGAGGAAGCCGCCGCCCGTCGCGCCGCCCGGGCAGCCCCGCCCGATGGACGCCTCGTTCCCCTACAAGGACGCCGCGTACGCGATGCTCACGTCCGATCGGACCGTGATCATCGCGGACGAGGCGCTGAAGGAGGGGCTCAAGGCCGCCCTCATCGACTGGGCGATGGCGGACTTCGAGCACCGGCTCGAGGACCGCTCGCAGGCCTACGGGATGGAGCAGCTCCTGCGCTTCATCGGCCCGCCCGCGGTGGCCGGCCTGCCGAAGCTCATGACGCGCGAGGCGAAGCGGCTCGACCAGATGGCGTCGCTCGTGGCCGAGTACGGCGACCCACAGGCGAAGGAAGCCGCGTCGGCGAACCTCGTCGCCATCGCGAGGTTCGTCACCTCCAGCGAGTGGGTCGACGCCAAGAAGCCCGAGCTCCAGGCGGCGAACGCCGCGTCGAAGATCACGCCCACCGAGAAGCAGTTCGAGGCGCAGCTCGCGCAGTACCAGGAGGAGGAGCTCTTCCGGGTCTACGGCTCGATGAAGAAGCTCGGCGGCAGGCCGTCGGTCGACTTCCTCCTCGGGTTCGCGGCGGACAAGAACCAGCCCGAGAAGCGCCGCCAGGCCGCCCTCGCCGCGCTCGAGGGCCGGCTCGACCGCAACAACCCGAGCGACATCCAGCGCATCCTCGAGATCGCCACCGCGGACGCGCCCGACGCGGTGCTCGACCAGGCCTTCCGCCGCGTCGGCGAGATGCCGCGCGAGCTCGTCGTCGAGAAGCTCTACGGCCTGTTCAAGACGGACAAGTGGAAGATCCGCCGCGCCGCCGCCGCGACCATCCTGAAGATGTCGACGGTGAAGCACATCGACGAGTTCATGAGCAGGCTCCCCGACAGCAAGGGGTTCGCCATGCCCGAGGCGCTCACGTACGGCGCGTCGTTCGGCGACCTGAAGGAGGGCTCGCCCCTCGAGGCGCTGAAGAAGCACTTCACCGAGGGCCCGGCGCCGGTGCGCACGAGCGCGATCGCCTACTACTTCACCTTCGGCACGGCCGCCGATCTCGCGGCGGTGAAGGCGCTCGAGGGTGACACGACCCGCGCGCCGGTCTGCGACGCCGATCCCGACTGCAAGTGGGCGTGCGAGGTGCAGAAAGAGGGGTCGAACGAGCGCGAGCTCAGGGACGTGAAGACCGTCGGCGAGTTCGTCCAGTACTGCATCGAGCCGGCCATGCAGGAGAGGAAGCCGGAGCTCGAGAAGGGCGAGAAGAAGTGACTCGAGCGCCGGCGCAGCACGCGGGATCGTCGGGCGATGCCGCCGCCACGAGGGCGCGCGGCGCGCCCCTCGCGCCGCGCTCCTGCGTCGGCGCGGAGCGCGGCGGGGGCGCGCGCTTCGCGGCGGGCCGCGCGCGCGCTCCGCGGATCTCGCGCGGCCATGGTTGCGATCGCAGCGCGCCTTCGGCGCGGCCCAGAGCCATCAGGTGCTTGCAGGGAAGAGGCCGGGAGGACGCTTCCCAGCGCAATTCATCCTCCGTTATCGTTGGGTAGAGATGAGCGCGGATCCGAACAAGAAAAGCGCACGGACGTTCCAGTGTCGCGATGTCCTTTGGGAGACGTTCGAGCAGATGGCGCGCGAGCTCGAGTGCTCCATCGACTACCTCATCAACGAGTCGATGAAGCAGTACGCGCGGCAGCGAAGCTACAGCCCGCGCACGCCCTTCCCGCCGCCCGCGAGGGTCGACGCGGCGCCCGGCTCCGGACACCAGCCGGTCCCGCACGCTCATCAGCCCAGCGTGGTGCCTCCAGCCGCGACGCCCCCGCCGCCCGGGCTGATGACGCCTGGCTCGCCGCCGCCGTTCGGACCGCCGGGCGGGCCGCCGATGGTCGCCCTGCAGCAGCAGCCGCCGCCCGCGGGGGCCTACGGCGCGCCGATCAACCGCGGCACGTACCTGAACGCGTGCGGCGTGCCGTCGACCATGGACGTGAACGTCTGCGCCGCCGTGCAGAACGGCCGCGCGGTGGGCGTCACCATCACGACCAGCCCGTCGAACCCGGGCATCGCGTCGTGCATCGCCGGGCAGATCCGCGGGATGTCGTTCCCGTCCCATCCGCGGCTCGATGTGGCCCGGACGACGTTCTCCTCGAAGTAACGGGGGTAGGATGCGGGGGCGCGCGCCCCCCTCCGCGGCGGCCCCCCCCCGTCGCAGGCCACGAACCCCGGCGGGCGCCAGAGCATGCCCGGCGCCGCCGCGAGCCGCTCGGGGCCGCCGCCGCCGCTGAGCAGCGGCGCCGGGTACGCCTCGCCCATCGCGCCGCCGATGGCGCCGCCGCCGTACGGCGTGCCGCCGCAGGCGGCGGCGAGCGTGTCGGGCCCGCCGCCGATGAACATGGCGATGCCGAACCAGATCCCCGCGGGCCCGGCGCTCGCCGCGTTCTACGCGGGGCAGCGGTTCGTGGTGAACAAGGACCGGTTCATCATCGGGCGCGGCAAGCAGTCGAGCGATCTGACGATCAAGGACCCGAACGTGTCGCGCCAGCACGCCATGGTCGAGTTCCTGAACGGCCAGTACTACATGGTCGACATGGGCTCGACGAACGGCGTCGAGTACAACGGCCAGCGCATCGCCCGGAAGGCCATCGTCGAGGGCGATCTCTTCCGGATCTGCGATCACGAAGTGCGCTTCTCCTACCGCTGATCGCGGCGGTCCCGCCCCTTCCGCCGGAGCTCGCACGATGACGAACCGTGGAGGCGCCGCCGCGGGGCTCTCGGAGCTGCCCCGCGGGCCGCTGCGGCGGCCGCGCCGCGGCGCGCTGCGGGCCGGCGCCGCGGCGGTCGGCCTCGGCGCGATGATCTGGGGCGGCGCGGTCCTCGCGTCGCAGCTGCCGCCGTGGGTCGCGGAGGGCGACGCTCCGCTGCCGGCGTGGGTCAAGAGCGCGCGCGTGCTCAAGCGCGACCAGCCGCTGTTCGAGGCGCCGGGCGAGAACCCGCGCCGGCGCGGCTCCGTCGATCGCAACGTGCAGCTGCCCATCTTCGCGGCCCGGCGCGAAGGCGGCTGCCTCGGGCGCTGGCTCGAGGTGGGCGCCGCGGCCTGGGTCTGCGACGACGCCGTCGAGCTCTCCGCCGCGGGTCCGATCAGCCCGCTCGTGCGCACGTGGCGCGAGATGCCGGACGGGCTCCCGTACCGCTACTACTTCGTCGGCCCCGACGGGTCGTTCGGCTACCGCCGGGTCGAGGCGGCCGACATCGACGCGCCGGACGCGCAGCTCGAGCCCGGCTTCGCGGTGGCGATCGTCGAGGAGCGGGCGCTCGGCGGGTCGCGCTACGGCCGCACGAACAGCGGCTTCTGGGTGCCGATGCGCGATCTCGGCCCGGTGCGCGCGTTCGCCTTCCACGGCGTTACCGTCCCTCCGGGCGCCGCGGAGATCGGGATCGCGTGGGTCGTGTCCGAGAAAGCTCCGCTCTTCACGCGCACGGCGGCGGGCTTCGCGCGGACCGAGGAGAGCAAGGCGCGGTTCGAGGTCGTCTCCACGCTCGAGGAGGCGCAGGGCGCCTCGGGCAAGCTCGCGCGCATCGCGGACGGCGACGCGGCGGCGTGGATCTCGCTCCGCGATCTCCGGCGCCCGTCGGTGGCGCCGCCGCCGCCCGAGGTCGACGTCGAGGCGGGCGAGCGGTGGATCGACGTCGAGCGTTCGACGCAGACGCTCGTGGCCTACGAGGGGCGTCGCCCGGTGTTCGCGACGCTGGTCTCGACCGGCAAGGGCGCGCCCGGGTCGTCGCGCGCGACGCCCGCCGGCACGTTCCGCATCTGGGCCAAGCTGCTCACCTCGGACATGGACAACCTCGAGGACGAGGGCGCCGACCGCTATTACCGGATGGAGGACGTCCCCTACGTGCAGTACTTCTCCAAGGGCGTCGGGCTGCACGGCGCGTTCTGGCATCGCTCGTTCGGCCAGGTGCGGAGCCACGGCTGCGTGAACCTGGCCCCGCTCGACGCGCAGCGGCTGTTCTGGTGGACGTCGCCGCGGCTGCCCGCCGGCTGGACGGCGGTCCTCCCCACGGCGCACGAGCCGGGCACCGTGGTGCGCGTGCGCTAGCGGCAGGGCGCGACCTGGGGCGCGCGCGACGGATCCCGCAGGCCGCGGCGCGCGCGAGCCGATCCGCGAAGCGCCGCGGCATCGATGGGTCTATGCGCAGGAGAGGGAGCGCGCGCGGGCGAGGTCCCAGCGAAGGGGCGCTCGGCCGGCGCAGCGGGAGGGGAGAAAGGAGCAGCGGAGCCGGACCCGGTGGGCGCGGCCGGCGCTGGCTCAGGGGGCGATCTTGCCCTGGAGGAAGAAGGCGATGACCCAGGAGAGGAGCACGAGCGACTCGATGAGCGCCAGGCCGAGGATCATCGGGGTCTGGATCCGGGCCGCGGCGCCCGGGTTCCGGGAGATACCCTCGAGGGCGGCCGCAGCGGCGCGACCCTGGCCCATGGTGCCGCCGAGGGCAGCGATGCCGATCGCGAATCCGGCAGCGACGGCGAGCCACGAGTTCGCGTCGTACTTGTTCGACGCCGCGCCATCCTGCGCCAGCGCCATAGCGGGAACCAGTACCAGCGCAGTGCCGACAACGGCGGACAGCGACAGCTTGCTCTTCAGCGACATCCGAATCTGCTCCTTTCAAGCCACACAGCCCGCGGGGCTGCATGCGTACATCTGCGTGGGTCGGGGGCCGCGCGGGCGGCACCCCCTCGAGAACCGGGGATCGCTCCCGGGACCTCTTCGACTGCTCGGTAGGGGACGCGCTCGTGCAGTCCACCCACCGCTCTGGGGCAACCCATCGACAGCGGGGCCCCTCTAATCCGATTTTCGAGGGCTGGCTAGCCTTCTCTTCACCTCCAGCGCCGTTCTCCTCGGCGCCGGGTGATGCCTGATCGAGCGGTCAGGCGAGGCGATCAGTGATGGTGGTCCGCCTTCTCCGTCGCGAGCCCGATGTAGATGCAGCTCAGCAGGCAGAACACCAGCGTCTGCACGACGATGACGATGATCGCCAGGAACATCAGCGGCACCGGGACGAACAGCGCGATCAGCCCGAGGAAGATGCTCGCCACGAGGTGATCGACCCCGATGTTGAGCATGAGCCGGATCGAGAGCGTGACCGGGCGGACGCAGGTGGAGATGACCTCGATGGGGAAGATGAGCGGCGCCAGGTACCACTTCGGCCCGGCGAGGTGAGCGATGTAGCCCCAGCCGTTCTCCTTCAGCCCGTAGTAGTTGAAAAGGATGAACACCACGACGGCGCACCCGATCGTGACGTTCAGGTTCGAGGTCGGCGGGTTCACGCCCGGGATGAGCGCCGACGCGTTCGAGAAGAAGATGAACGCCGCCGAGCCCCCGATGAGCGGGAAGTACCGCTTCGCGTTCTCGGGCCCCATCACGTCCCGAGCCATGCCGTAGAAGTAGCCGAAGAACGCCTCGAAGAACGTGCGCAGCGTGAGCTTGTCCTCCGGGACCACGGACTCGTTCAGGCGCCGGTACTGCCCGCGCACCTCGCTCGCGAGCAGCACGAACAGCACCATGATGAGGAGGCTCATGAAGATCGGCTCGGTCCCGCGGTAGTCGACCGTGTGGTGACCGATGAACGTCTTGCCGATGTTGCGAGCGTTCTCCCGGAGTCCGGGGAGCTGCGCCAGGAGGTACGTGAGGAACCCTGTATGCTCAGGCATGGCTTTCGTCGTCGATGCGCGGCGCCGACGGCCGCGCGGCTGTGCCGGGACGGCCGCGCGCGCCGGCGCGCCTTGGGGGAGTTCGCCCTCGGTCGAGGGGCCTCGCCTCTACCACAACTCCTTTACGGTGGGCACCCTGGAGCGCGCCGACGCGCCGCCGCGTCGCGCGGGTCGCTCGCGGCGGCGCCGGCCGGCGCGGGAGCTCAGCCGCGAGCGCCAGGGGGGGCTCCGTCGGCCGGGGGCTTCGGCCCGAACAGCGTCCCGAGGCTGATGCCGACCACGAGCGAGGCGTAGCCGACCATCAGGGCGACCCCCGAGACGAGCTCGCTCTTCAGGACGAGCCAGACGCCGCCCATCAGGCCGAGCAGCTTGATGATCGCGATCAGCGTCCACGACACGGTGTGGCCCCTGCGCGAGAGGAACGCGTCGACGATGCGCGCGAAGACGTACAGGTTCGCGGTGGCGATGGCGCCCCCGATGCCGACGCCGAGCGCCGCGCGCACGCCGTACGCGAGCAGCGCGGCCACGGCCAGGACCGCCGCGGTGCCGGCCACCCAGCGGAGCACGGCCCGCATCGTCGCGTCGCCGACGCCGGGCGGTCCGTCCGCGTCGGGCTCCTCGTGCGGCGGGCCGCCGTCGCGCGTCCCGGGGCTTCGCTCAGCGCTCATCGTGCTCCTTCGCGGGCTGCCGCTCGTCGGGGTAGGGGACCACGTCGATCGAGTCCGCCCGGCGGTTCCCGTGACCGCTCGCCGCGCGCTCGTCCGCGCGCGCCTTGCGGTCGTCGAACATCGGCGCGGGGTTGCCCTGCTCGCGCTCTTCGCGCGCGGCCGCCGCCTGCATCTCCCTCCACGCCCGGTGGACCGCCTTGCCGGCGGCGCCGAGGCCGAAGAAGAACCAGAGCACCGCGAGGTACGGCTCGGTCCCGAGCTTCGCGTCGAGCCAGCGGCCGATGAACAGGCCGACCAGGATGCAGAGCACCACCTCGAGACCGACGGTCCCGTAGCTTCCGACGGCCTTCCAGTCCTGCTTCATCAGGGGATCCGATCACCAGGCAGTACTTGGGTGCCTCGGGTCGCGATTACAAGCGGTCCCGGACGGGGTCAACCGCCGTCGGAGCGCTCCGACGGCGTCGCGCGTCGCGCGGGGCTACCGCCGCGCGATCAGCGCCTCCAGCGCGGAGCGCATCGCCTGCGCCGCCTCGCCGCGGTGGCTCACGCGGTTCTTCTCGGCCTCGCCGAGCTCGGCCATCGTCCGTCCGTACGCTTCCACGACGAACAGCGGGTCATAGCCGAAGCCGCCCGAGCCCTTGGGCTGCCTGCCGATCCACCCCTCGCAACGCCCTTCGGTGACGACGGGCGGCTCCGCGGACCGCGGATCGAGCAGGACCATCACGCAGCGGAAGCGCGCTCGACGCTGGTCGTCCGGCACGTCCGCGAGCGCGGCGAGCAGCGCCGCGTTGTTCTCCGCGTCGGTCGCGTGCTCGCCGGCGAAGCGGGCGGACCGCACGCCCGGCCGGCCGCCGAGCGCGTCCACCTCGAGCCCCGAGTCCTCGGCGAGCGTCACCAGGCCCGACCGGAGCGCCCCGGCGCGCACCTTGAGGAGCGCGTTCTCCAGGAACGTCGCGCCGTCCTCGACCACCGGCGGCGCGTCCGGCAACACCTCGGCCAGCGAGCGCACCTCGATCGGGAGATCGGCGAGCAGCGATCGCAGCTCCGCGAGCTTGCCCCGGTTCGAGGTCGCGGCGAGCAGGCAGAGCGGCTCCCGGCTCACGCGACCCTCCAGTGATCGGTCTGGAACAGCGCCGCGAGGTCGACGCCGGCGTCGCTCAGCGCGCGGTGCTGCGCGCTCGCGAGCGACGCCACGCCCGCGAGCGCGAGGTCGATCATGCGGTCGAGCTCCGTCCGGGGGATGGCCTCGTCCTCGGCGGTCGCCTGGACCTCGACGATCGCGCCGACCGCGGTCGCCACGACGTTCATGTCGACGCGCGCCGCGCTGTCCTCCGTGTACACGAGGTCGAGGGCGAGCCCGCCCGGGAGGTGGCCCACGCTGATCGCCGCCACCTGATCGCGGAGCGCCGGCCCCTTGAGCGACCCGGCCGCGCGCATCCGGTCGAGCGCCAGCGCGAGCGCCACGAACCCGGCGGTGATCGACGCGGTCCGCGTGCCCCCGTCCGCCTCGAGGATGTCGCAGTCGATCGCGATCGTCTGCTCGCCGAGCTGCTTCATGTCGACCGCCGCGCGGAGCGCGCGCCCGATGAGCCGCTGGATCTCCTGCGTCCGCCCGCTCGGCGCCTTGCCCCGCCCGTCGCGCGGCTCCCTCCGGGTCGGGCTCGATCGCGGGTGCATCTGGTACTCGGCCGTGAGCCAGCCCGCCCCCTTGCCGATCATCCACGCGGGGACGGTGGGCTCGACCGACGCCGTGCAGAGCACGACCGTCCTCCCGGCGCGGTAGAGGACGGACCCCTCCGCGTTGCGGTGGAAGCCGAGGATCATCTCCACCGGGCGGTGGACGTCGAGGGCGCGGCCGTCAGGGCGATTCACGAGGGCCGCCTTAGCACAACTCGGGCGACGCACGGGCTCGCGTCGCGGCGGCGCGCGAGGCGCCCTGCGGTCGGTCCTGCGATCCTGCGCGCTACATCCCGAACCAGGGGCCCGGGTCGATCACCTCGGCGCCGCGCCGGAGCTCGAAGTAGAGCTTCGCGCCGTCCGGCCCGCTCCCGACCGTGCCCACCCGCGCCCCGCCTGCGACCTGATCGCCGGCGCGCACGTCGGCGGCGCCGAGGTTCGCGTACACCGAGTAGTGCCGCTCGCCGTGATCGACGATCACCGTGAGCCCGTAATCCGCGTAGGTGTCGGCGAAGGCGACCCGCCCCGCGGCCACGCTGCGGACCGGCGCGCCGGAGAGCGCGGTGAGCTCGACGCCGGGCCCGCCGGCGCCGCGGCGCGACACCTTGCGCACCTCGGCGCGGCCGGCGATGGGGAAGGGGAGCCGGCCGAGGAGGGAGCGGAAGCCGGCCCGCCGATCGAGCTCGGCGGGGCCGGTGTCGGCGCCGTAGATCGCGAGGTAGTCGGGGCGCACGCTCGTCTCGAACGCGCGCGCGAACGCGGCGCGGCGCTCCTCCTCCTGGGCCAGCGCGACCCGCGCGCGGTTCATCGCCTCGCGGTGCACCTCGAGCGGCGCGCGCTCCGCGCCGAGGTGCGTGAGCCGATCCGCGAGCTCTGCGCTGCGCCGGGTCAGCTCGGCCTCGCGGGCGAGATCGCGCTCGAGCGCGAGCCGGGTGCGCTCCACGCGGGCGGCGTGGTCGACAAGCGCGTCGAACCCGCCGCCCACCGGGAGGAAGCCGGCGCGGACGTGGCGGTAGTACGCGCGGCCGCGCGCGACCATCCGGCGGCGGGTGAGCTCGAGCGCGGGGCCGATCGCGTCGAGCTCCGCGCGCAGCGCCTTCTCCTCGGCGTCGAGCTTCGCGAGCAGCCGATCGAGATCGTTCTCCGCCAGCGCGGAGCTCGGGCGCGCCGCCGGCGCCGCCAGGGAGGCCGACGACGGGGCGTCGGCCGCCGGGACCGCGGCGCCGCTGGTCGCCGCGCCGGTCAAGAGCGCCAGCGCGATCGGCGCGAGCCGGGCGCGGCGCCTCACACGGCCACCATCTTGCGCAGCGTGAGCAGCGCGGTGGCGGCGCCGAGGGCGGCGCCGAGGCCGACCATGCCGAGCGCGACCTCCCAGGGCAGGAACGACGGCGAGACGCCGAGCAGGTTGGCGAGCTCGTGATCGAAGCGGCCCCGCACCATCAGGAACAGCGCGCCGAGCATGAGGAGCGCGCCGGCCGCGCCGGCGGCGCCCTGCGTCGCGCCCTCGACGATGAACGGCCGGCGCACGAAGCCGTCGGTCGCGCCGACCAGCTTCAGCACCTCGACCTCGATCTTCCGGCGGTGCAAGAGGAGGCGCATCGTCGAGCCGATGACGCTGACGACGGCGCAGAGGACGATCGCCGCGAGGCAGGTGCTCGCGGCCACGCCGCCGCCGAGGAGCGACGAGAGCCGCTCCGTCCAGCGCTGGTAGGTCTCCACGGTGTCCACGGCCGGCAGGGCGCGCAGCTTCACGGTCATCGACGCGAGCGCCTCGTCGGAGATCTCCTCGGTGAAGCCGACCTCGAGGGACGCGGGGAACGCGCTCGGCGGCAGCGCGGCGAGGGCCTTGTCGCCGTCGTCGTGCACCACCTCGCGGCGCGCCTCGGCGCTCGTCACGAGGCGGACCTTCTTGACCCCGTCCGTGCCCTCGAGCGCGCGGGTGAGCTCCGCGATCTCCGCGTCGGTCGCGCTGTCGCGCAGGTAGACCGTGGCGCGGCCCGCGCGCGACCAGCGATCGCGCACGGCCATGAGGTTCGTGACCACGAGGAGGGCCGACGCGAGGCAGACGAACGCGACCGCGAGCGAGAAGATCGACAGCGCCTGCAGGCGCCAGTCGCTCCTCCCGGCCCGCCAGGTGCGAAGCCATCTCCGCCGATCGTCACGCTCGCTCGTCTGCATCCCGTTCCCTCTTCTATCCCCGGAGCCTGAGCCGGAGCCCTCGGCGCTACGCCGCGCCGCGCACGCCGCTGTCCATCTCGTCCTCGACGGCGTCGCCGTCGTCGACGGCGAGCTCGCCGCCGGACCCGAGGCCGTGCGGCACGTCCGTCGCCTTGCCGTCGTCGAGCACGACCACGCGCCGCGGGCGCACGTCGAGCAGCGTCCGATCGTGCGTCGCGAACAGGACCGTCGTGCCGGTCTCGTGGATGTCCTCGAACAGGCCGAGCAGATCGATCGCGAGCTGCGGGTCGAGGTTGCCCGTCGGCTCGTCCGCCAGGATCAACGCCGGCTCCCCGACGATCGCGCGCGCGATCGAGACGCGCTGCTGCTCGCCGCCGCTCAGCACCTGCGCCCGGTCGCCGCCGCGCCCCGACAGGCCGACGCGCTCGAGCGCCTCGCCGACCCGGGTCCGGAGCAGGCGCGACGGCAGGCCGAGGACCTCGAGCGCGATCGCCACGTTGTCGAACACCGTCCAGCTCGGGACCAGCTTGAAATCCTGGAACACGAAGCCGATGTTGCGCCGGAGCGCGGGGATCGACGTGTCGGTCAGGCGCGCGATGTCCCGGCCGAGGAACAGGATCCGGCCGTCGTCCACGCGCTCGGTGCGGTGCACGAGCCGGAGGAGCGTGCTCTTGCCCGAGCCGCTCGGGCCGGTGATGAACACGAACTCGCCCCGCTCGATGGAGAGCGACATCCCCCGGAGCACCGGTTGATCCGCGCGGTACGACTTATATACGTCCTCGAACACGAGGATCGGCCGGCGCGCGGCAGACGCGTCGTAGCGGTGGCCGGGCCGGAGCGCCGGACGAAATGAGCCTTGCGGAGGGGGCGCCGCCATCGGACCCTTCACCTATCAGCCTGTTCGGACACGGAAAACTTTTCGGCCGACGCCCGGGCGAGCGCCCCCTCCGGGTCGCCTTTTTCGGCCTCCCGCTGGCCGCGCTGCTGCTCCACGGCGACGGCCACGAGATCGCGCTCGCCGCGATCAGCCGCGCCGACGCGGTGGGGCTCCGCCGCGCCCGCCGCCTCTTCGGCGAGCGCCTCCTCCTGCGCCCCGACGTCGAGCGGCCCGAGCTCAGGTCGCGCGTCGAGGCGCTCGCGCCCGATCTCCTGGTCAGCTGGTTCTGGACCACGCGCCTTCCGATGTCGCTCGTGCGGGCGGCGCGGCTCGGCGGGATCGGCGTGCACCCCTCGCTGCTCCCGCGCCACCGCGGGCCCGATCCCACCTACTGGGCGATCGCCTCGGGCGACGCCGAGAGCGGCGTCACCGCGCACCGGATCGAGGCGGAGTACGACACCGGCGACATCCTCGACCAGGAGCGGCTCCCGATCGATCCGGCGTGGACCGCGTGGCAGCTCGCCCGCGCGCTGGACCGGCCGAGCCTGCGCGTCCTGCGACGCACGGTCGCCCGGTTCGCGCGCGGCGACGAGGTGGCGGGCGTCGCCCAGGATCCGGCGCTCGCGACGCAGGCGCCCGCGCCGGACGACGAGGCGTGCGCGATCTGCTGGTCCTGGCCGACGGAGCGCGTCCTCCGGCACATCCGCGCCCTCGCGCCGGCGCCGGGGGCGTGGACCGAGATCGAGGGCGCCTGCGTCATCGTCCTGCGGGCCGCGCCGGCGCCGACCTTCCCGGGGGCGCTCGCGCCGGGCGAGGCGGTGGCGCAGGGCGGGGTCGTCCTCGTGAGGACCGGCGACACGGCGGTCGCGCTGCTGGAGGCGGAGATCGACGGCGAGCCGGCGTCGGCGGGCGAGCTCGCGGCGCTCGTGGCGTCGGGCGCGCCGAGCGGGTGACGGCCGGCCCGGGCGCGCTCGGCTACCGGCCGCGGCGCCGGCCGCGGCGCCGGCGGGGCCGCCTGGCCGGCGCGCGGGCCATCGAAACCTGAACCTACGCGCGCGCGACCGCGTAGGATGCGCCCTTCGGAGGATTCATGTCGGAACCCGCGCAGCTTGCGAAAAGCGCCCGCGAACTGCTCGCATCGGCGCTCAATGCGCTCCAGTCGAACGGGCGAGTGTCGCCGGAAGTCGAGGCGCTCGCCGAGCCGATCGCGCAGGCGATGGGCATCATGCACCGCATCGAGCGCTCCGGGGGACAGACCCTCGACGGCAGCGAGATCGCGCTCGGCCACGTGCGCGACGTCCTGAACCGCCTGCAGAGGATCACGGTGGCCGATCCCGTGATCGACGTTTTGATGGAGCACGTCGCCTCCTCGCTGAGCAAGGTGCACGCCCTGAGCAGGGCGCAGGCCGCCGCAGGCGCGCAGCCGCCGGCGCCCGCAGCGGCGGGCGTGCCACCGAGGCCGTCGCGGCGCCGCGGCGCCGCCGGTCGCGGTGGCGCCTGCGCCCGTCGCGGTGGCGCCTGCACCCGTCGCGGTGGCGCCCGCGCCGGTCGCGGTGGCGCCTGCGCCGGTCGCGGTGGCGCCTGCGCCCGTCCCCCCGGTCGCCGCGCCCGCACCCGTCGCAGCGGCCCGTGCGCCCGCCCCGGTCGCCGCCCCTGCGCCGGTCGCGGAGGCCGCCCCTGCGCCGGTCGCGGTGGCCGCCCCTCCGCACCTCCAGCACACGCTGCCCTCGCCGCAGCCGCCGCGGCATGCGCCGGCCCCGCCCGCGTACCCCGCCGCGCCTCACCCGGCTGCGGACGCGCGCCGAGCGCCGCCGCCCCAGGCCGCGCAGCCGCCGGTCGACAACCGCGCGCCCGCCGCCATCGTCGACGTCGAGCTAGGCGCTCTGACCCCGTCGAACTTTTACAAGGGGCTCGCTGGCAACGACGTCATCGAGCACGGGGGCATCTTCGTCGCGACCTACAAGATCCCGCCCATCGGCTCCGTCGTGACCTTGCGTGTCCGCCTGCCGGGCGACTACGAGTTCACCGCGCTGGCGGCGGTCCGGTGGACGCGCGAGGCCGGCGGCTCGAAGGACTCGGCCGAGCCGGGCTTCGGCGCCCGGATCACGCAGATCTCGGCGGAGGGCCGCCAGCTCGTTTCCCGGTTCACGCGCAACAGGGAGCCGCTCTTCTACGACGACCTCTGACGCCGCCACGCCGCCTCGATCCCGGTGAACCGTTTCTTCTCGCGCTCCGGCTCGCGGGCGAGCCGGCCGCTCCGCCGCGCAGCCTCCGTCCTCTCCGCCGTCGCCCTCGCGGCGCTGCTGCTCCTCGCGCCGCGGCCCGCCCGGGCGACCGGCGATCCCGATCTCGCGTTCTGGACCTACGAGACCGACCACTTCCGGGTGCACCACCCCCAGGGCCTCGAGCCCATCGCGGCGCGCATCGCCGTGCTCGCCGAGACGATCTACGGGCGCGTCGAGGGCGCGCTCGGCTACGCCCCGCGGGACCGCACCGAGATCGTGATCACCGACGACTCGGAGATCGCGAACGGCTCGGCCGGCACGCTCCCGTACAACGCGATCCACCTCCTCGCGTCGGGGCCCGAGGACATGTCGACGCTCGGCGACTACGACGACTGGTACCTCGACCTGCTCACGCACGAGTTCACGCATATCGCGCACATCGACAACACGTCGGGCATCCCTGCGATCCTGAACGCGATCGTGGGCAAGTCGTTCTCGCCGAACCAGGTGCAGCCGCGGTGGATCATCGAGGGGCTCGCCGTCGTGAGCGAGAGCAACCACACGAGCGGCGGCCGGATGCGCTCGACGATGTTCGACATGTACCTGCGCGCCGACGTGCTCGAGGACAACATCGCGGGGCTCGATCAGATCTCGAGCTCCCCGTTCCGCTGGCCGCAGGGCACCCTCTGGTACCTCTACGGCTCGAGGTTCCTGGGATGGATCCTCGACGTCTACGGGCCGAACACGATGCGCGCCGTCTCCGCCGACTACGGCGCGTCGCTCGTCCCGTGGGGGATCAACCGCGCCATCCGCCGCGTCACCGGCAAGACCTACGTCGAGCTGTACGAGGGCTGGAAGGACCACCTCCGCCGGCTCTACCGGGAGCAGATGGCGGCCGTCGAGGCGCGCGGCCTCCGCGAGGGCGCGCGGCTCACGCACCACGGCCGCACCGTTCATTACCCGCGGTTCGTTCCGCCCGTCGCGCGCCGGACGTCCGCGGACGAGGTCGTCTACTTCCGCGACGACGGCCGCGAGCGCCCCGGCATCTACCGCCTCTCGCTCGCCGCGCCCGCGCCCGGGCCCGGGACCGAGCGCAAGGAAACGCTTGTCGCGCGCACCAACACGGCCTCGAGGCCGGCGTTCACGCCGGCCGGCGACATGATCTTCGCGGCGCTCATGCCGTGGCGCAATCAGTACTACCGGGACGACCTCGTCTTCCTCCCGCGCGGCGAGGAGGCGCCCGACGGCGACGAGCCCTCGCGCCGCCGGCTGACGCGCGGCCTCCGCTCCTCGGCCCCGGACGTGAGCCCGACCGGCGATCTCGTCGCCTTCTCGCTCAACAGCAAGGGCACCCGCTACCTCGAGATCGCGCGGCTCTCGCGGGACGGCGCCCTCTCGGAGCGGCGCGATCTCGTGCCGAGCGCCCGCTTCGAGCAGGCCTACTCCCCGTCGTTCTCTCCCGACGGCAAGCGCCTCGCCTACAGCGCCTGGACCGCCGGCGGCTACCGCGACATCCGCGTGGTCGACGTCGCCACCGGCAGCTTCCGTGAGGTGACGCGCGATCGCGCGACCGACATGAGCCCGGTCTGGTCGCCCGACGGCGAGACGCTCTATTTCACCTCGGACCGCACCGGCATCCACAACGTCTACGCGTACGCGCTCTCGACCGGCGCGCTGCGGCAGGTCACCAACGTGAGACTCGGGGCCTTCCATCCGGCGATCAGCCCCGACGGCAAGACGCTTGTCTATGTCGGATATACGTCCCGCGGCCACGACCTCTTCGTCATGCCGCTCGATCCGGCGCGCTTCCTCCCGGCGCCGCCGCCCCCGACCGATCGCCCCGATCCGCCGACCGCGCCCGCGGCGGTGCGGCTCGAGCGCTCCCCGTACAACCCGCTTCCGACGCTCGCGCCGCGCGCGATCACGCTCGACTACGCGCCCGGGAGCTACGGGTCGAACGCGCTGACGGTGAGCGTGACCGGCTCGGACATCGTCGGTCGTCACTCGGTCTTCGGCGAGCTCACCGTGCAGCCGGACGCGCCCGCCCCGACCGTCCTCGTCGGGTACACCTACGGGCGGCTGCCCATCGACCTCGGCGTCCGCGCGTACTACGCCATGACGCCGCGCAGCGGCTACCGCATCAACGGCCGCAACGTCACCTACGACGAACGATCGATCGGCGTCGTCTCGGGCGTCAGCTACCCGATCCGCGGCGAGTTCTCGCGGCAGAGCCTGGCCGCGTCGTTCAGCAGCGTCGCCTTCAAGGGGCAGCTCCCCATCGGCAGCGAGCTCGACCCGTACGCGCCGCGGACCATCCTCCCGCCGCAGGGCACGCTGAACCTCGCGCACATCGGCTATGGGTTCTCGAACGCCGAGGGCTCGATCGAGGCGTCCGGCGCGCCGCGCGGGATCTCGCTCAACGCGGGCCTCGATTACGCCGGCCCGGAGACGGGCAGCAGCTATACGACCTACGCGTTCTCGACCTCGCTCAGCGCCTACGTCGCGATGCCCTGGCCTGGCGACCACACCCTCGCCTTCCGCGTCGCCGGGGCGGTCTCCGGCGGCAACTTCCCTCGGGGCGCCGCCTACGCCGTCGGCGGGTACGATCTCGAGAACCTCACGCTCGTCGACACCCTGCTCACCGGCGTCACGAATAGCTCGTTCACGCTCCGCGGCTACGCGCCGGGCGTGATGGCCGGCCGCTCGTATTTCTCGCAGACGTTCGAGTACCGCGTGCCCGTCGTGGAGCCCGATCGCGGCCTCTCGACGCTGCCGCTCTACCTGCGCCGCGTCGACGCGAGCCTCTTCCTCGACCACGGCGGCGCATTCAACCGCTTCGAGACGGACGACCTCGCGCTCTTCACGCAGGGGAGCCTGCTCTACTCGCCCCAGCTGCACACCTCGATCGGCGGCGAGGTGTGGCTGAGCCTGACGCTCGGGTACGTCCTCTCTTCGCAGCTGCGCTTCGGGTACGCGCTCGGCCTGAGCCCGCTCGCGATCCCGGGCGGCCAGCTCTACTTCGTCGCGACGAACTCGTTCTGAGCGCCCCGCGCCGCCGGAAACTTTGCCCGCGCCGGCCCCTTCGCCCACGGTGGTCGGCCATGCGCGCCCTCCTCGCCCTGAGCCTCGCCCTCGCCGGCTGCGGCATCGCCCCGAGCAACTCCCAGCGCCTCACCGAGGCGGCGCTCGAGATGAACACGGCGGCCCGGTTCGGCCGCATGGATGTCGCGCTCGAGCGCGTCGGCTCGAGGGCGCGGGAGGACTTCATGCGCCGCCACGCCGATTGGGGCGCCCGCCTCCGCGTCGTCGACGTGGAGTTCGGCGGCTTCGAGATGACCCAGCGCGACGAGGCCGAGGTCTACCTCGAGGTCCTCTGGCTGCGGCACGACGAGGCCACGGTCCGCACCACCCGGATCGCGCAGCGCTGGCGCGACGAGCGAGGCCACTGGGAGCTGGTCGGCGAGGAGCGAAGAGACGGCGACACTGGGCTGCTCGGCGAGCCGCCGCCCAAGGAGAAGCCGGCCGGCGAGGCGGCGAGCGCGATCGACCCGGGCCGGCGACCCGGCCTGAGCCTTCACACGCGCGTCATTCGCGACGAGTGAACGACGCCGCTGAGCCGGGCGGCACGAGGCGACGCGGCGGACCGCGCGCCGCGGCCCTCACCGCGCCGGCGGGCGCGATCGTGGCGATCGCTGCGATCGCGCCGGGGCCTCACGGCGCCGGCGGGCGCGATCTCGAGGAGTGTCGGGACGGTTCTGCGGGATGGATCCAGCGCGTGGCCGGCGGACCGGCCGCGCACCGTCAGGAAGCCGGGGCGGGGGTCGCGGGAGCGGCGGCGCTCTTGGGGGCGCGAGGCTTCTTCGCCTTGCCGGCGACCTCCGTCGTGGCCCGCGACAGCTTGCTGCGCTTGGCGCGCTCCTTCTTGGCAGCCTGCGCCTTGCGGCGCCTCATCTTCATCGACTGGCGACGATCGCGCTTGCCCATGCTTCAATCTCCTCACGGTCGGGGGCACGGGCGCGGCATCGTGACGACAGCTCGCCAGGCGAGCCCCATCCTGCACCGGTGGATGGCCTACCGCGGGGCCCCTCAAAGGGAGCGGGACTCTGCCCAAGAGCGCATGGAAGCGCAAGGGGCAATGCGCTCCGAAACGCAGTTCTCGCGCTAGACGCGCGTGCAGTACGACGCCCGGCCAGGCCGACCGCTTGCGGGCCTCCGCCTGCGGGATCTGCGCGATTTGTCGGGGAGTTGCGCGCTGTTACGTTGGCGAGTCGGCGAGTCGGCGCGTCTGGCGCAGGATTCGCGCGGCCCGGGCGCGCCCGGCAGCGCTCAGCCGCCCACCGCGCCGTCCAGCGCCACCTCGCGGCCGCGGACCTCGAGGCGGTACCGGGAGTTCACGGTCTCTATGTAGAAGACCTCGCGCCCGGCGAGACGCAACACGCGCTTGACTGGCGTCGTCACATATTCATGCATTCCGTCGGAGAACTCGATGACGATGACCGAGCCTTTCCGTGGTGCACGGACGAGCCGGCCAACGACTGCGCGCGATCCCCGGCCGAGCTTGCGGAGCACAACCTGCACAACAGAGATGCTAGCACGCAGATCTCGGCCGAGCACAAGCTGCACAAGCTGCACCTCTCGCAACTAGGTCCCACCCTGGCCCAGGGTGTCCGGCTGCATCGGAGCGGCCCGGACCTTCGCGCCGCGGACGGCGAGCAGGTGGTCGCGGAGCCGCCCCCTGGGCGGAAAAGTTCTATAAACGGATCGCTGCCGCGGGCGTACAATGGTCCTGCAAACCCGGCAGCCATCGAGCGGGCACATCGCTCGCGCGGGTCGTCATCGCCGGATTGTCGGATCGCGGCCAGGGCGGAATCCTGGGCCAGGGCGGAATCCTGCCGAGCGCACTCGGCGATGCGGTGGGTCACGCAGCCCGACGCGTGGTCTACCTGACGCCCGACTCGAGGGCGGGCGGCGCTGCCGGCCGAGTCGGCTCGGTCCGGGCCCCTCGCCATGCTCGTACGCTGCTGCGCCGCGCCGCGCGACGCCGCGCAGCGCGCCGGACCCGGGCCTTTCGCGCCGCGGCTCGGCGGCTGGCCCGGGCGTGCGTCATCGCCGGGCGGTCGAGCCGGTCCGGTTGTTCGGATCGGTCACGCCGGGCGCGCCCTTGTCCGCGAAGTAGGTGCGGAGCATGTCGCACGCCACGTTGGTCGCCTTCACGCGCCATTTCGCGCCGTTGGCGACCATCACCGAGATCGCGACCTCCGGCTTGCGGCTCGGGGCGAAGCCGACGAACCAGGTGTAGAAGGGCCCTTCGGGCCTCGGCTTCGTGAGCGTCCCCGTCTTGCCAGCGACGCGGATATCCGGGAGGTAGGCGCGGCCGTTGCGGTCGTGGAACGAGCGGTAGCTCGTCCCGTTATCCACCGTCGCCTCCATCATCGTGGTCACCGCGCTCGCCGTGCTCTCGTCCATCACGCGCTTGAGCACCTGCCGCTCGCTCACGCCCTGGTAGATCTCGCCGATCTCGTCCTTGACGCTCGACACGACGTGGAGCCGGATCATCTCGCCGCCGTTGGCGACGGTGGTCGCCAGGTTCGCCGCCTGGAACGGCGACAGCGTCGTGTTCCAGAAGCCCGCCGCGGTGCGCGCGAAGCCGAGCTCGTCCTCCGGCAGCGCGATCGTGCTCGTCGCGACGTTCACGTCGAACGGCGTGTCCTGCCCCCAGCCGAGCTTCGCGGCCACGGCGCCGAGCTTCTCGTGATCGAGGTTCTTGGCGGCGAGCCGCGCGAACACCGTGTTGATGCTGCGGCCCATCGCCTGCGTGAGCGTCGCGCAGTACTTGTCGCGCCGCTTGTTGTCGATCATGTCGGCCGGCCGGATCGAGTGCTCGCCGCCCGAGTAGCACTGCTTCGTGTTCGGGCTCAGGCCGGCCTCGACGAGGGCGGTGCCCGTCACGATCTTGAAGACGCTCGCCGACGGCGCGGTGGCCTCCGCGGCGACGTCGTGCAGCGCGCCTTCGTGCACGTAGCTCGCCCAGACGAGCACCTTGCCGGTGCGGATATCGGTCATCACGACCGCGCCCTCCGGGACCCGGCCGGCCCGCAGGAAGCCGATCGCCGCGCGCTGGTACATCGGATCGATGGTCAGCTCCGCGACGCGGCCGCCGTGCGCCGGCGCCGTCGGCGGGCTCCGCCGGTCGTCGATGCGCGTGAGGTCGAGGTCCGTGAGTGGCGGCGGCGTCACGGTTCGCGTGATCTTTGGCCCGCCGGCGGTCGTCTTCTTGGCGAGCAGGCCTCCGAGCTGGACGTCGTGCTCGCGCAGCATGGGGAGGGTCACCGCCACGAGCCCCACGGCTGCACCGACGGCGATCCACTGACGCATCTCGCGCATGGCCGACGGGTACCCCGCCGGGGTGTCCTGGGCCAAAATTGAGGCGCGCCATCCGGCGGGCGCGGCGCCCCGCGGGCCGCGCGGCGCGCGGATACCCTGGCGGCAGATTTCGTTGGAGAGCAAACGACCGGCCGTCGCGGCCGGAGCGCCGGCCGCGGCGGTGAGGGCGGCGCGCGGGCTAGAACGACAGGCCAACCCTGGCGCCGAGCTCGTGCAGCGCGTGCGCGTCGGCCCGCTTCAGGGTGTTGCCCGGCACCCGGAGGAGGTTCTCGTCCGAGCCGCTGCCCGGCGTCAGGTAGGCGTTGTAATTCACGCTGAGCCGCACGTTCTTCGTGTGCCAGTAGTTGGCGCCGAGGCCGACCTGCATCACCTGGAGGTCGGTGCCCGGCCCGCCCTCGGCGCCCGGGGTATTCGCGTCGTACACGCCGCCGTTTTCGCGGGACGCGCCGTCGTACGTCGCGTTGATCCCCGCGAGGATCGCCGCGACCTCGAGGCCCGACTTCGGCTTCTCGGCCTCCTTCGTCAGATCGACCTTCGCGGGGCGCGGGCTGTACCCGGGGTCGCCGGTGACGAAGGCGTCGCCGACGGGCCACGCGGAGAGCTGCACGTACCAGCCGAGGCCCCTCACCTGCCCGAGCCGCTCGGTGTTGGTGAGCTGATAGCCTTCCACGGCCTCGCGCGTGTTGTTCGCGAGGTAAACCGCCTCGGCCCGGAGCTCGACCATCTTGATCGGCAGCCGGAGCTCGGCGCCGATCGCGTTCTGCGCGCCCGACGGGATGACGTGGATCTGCCGGCCGAGCGAGTCCCTGTAGCCGCCGCCCCAGAGCGTGTACCCGTTCCCCGTCCTGATGGAGGCGTAGTCGTAGCCCACGTACGCCTGGTCGCGCTCCCCGTGCATCGCGCTGATGCCGATCTGCGCCTTGGCGAGCAGCCCTTTCTTGTCAGCGAGGAACGGGCGGGCGAACACGCGGCCGATGAGGTCGGGCGGCGCGTCCACGCCAGGCCGGTTCTGGCCGTCGCCGGCGACCACGCCGATGCCGTAGAAGAACATCTTGTCGGCGACGTCGCCCCACGCCATCAGCCCGATGCTCTTGCCCTCGGGGTGGGCGAAGCTCCGCATCGCGATGTTGCGCTCCATGAACGTGATGGCGTTGCTGCTCGACTGGATCTCCATCCCGAAGGGGGAGTTGAACTGCCCGAGCATGAAGTTCAGCGCCGGCATGACGGAGTAGTTGATCCAGACGTCGGCGAGCGAGGCGCCCACGCTCGCGCTCTGGACCGCGGCGAAGCGCGCGGTCTCGGCGGTCGGCGTGTCGCCCGCCGCCGCGGCGGAGCTCTCGGTCTTGCCGTTGGCGTTTCCGAGCGACTGACCGCCGAAGTCGACGTCGAGCTTGAACGACCATCGCTTCAGGAACTCGCCGTCGAACTCGAGCCGCGCGCGGCGGGCGAAGAAGCGCGGCTGCAAGGCGTTCCCGCCGTCGCTCGCCTCCACGTCCGAGACCCCGCTGCCGAAGCTGCTAATGAAGTCGAGGTGCAGCCGCGCCTTCGGGTACAACCGGAAGGTGTCGCTGGCGTCCCGCAGGAAGAAGCCGCCGTGCCAGCCGGCGAGCGGCTGCTGCTCCTTCACGATCGCGGCCTCGGCGGTCGGCGCGAACACCTCCGGCGGCGGCGGCGGCGGCGGCGGTGCGGCGGCTGCCGGCGCGCCAGGAGGAGGCGGCGGCGGCCGCCCGCGGCGAGCCCGAGGCACCGGCTCCGGCGGCGGCGCCGGCGCGGCGGCGGGCGGCGGCGCCGGCGCTGCCGCACCGGCAGGCGGCACCGCGCCTGCGGGCGGCACCGCACCGGCAGGCGGCACCGCGCCGGCAGGCGGCACCGCACCGGGCCCCAACGACGCCGGCGGAACGGCGTGCGACGGCGCGTCGTCGTGTCAAGGTGAAGCGCCGCCGGAGTCGGTCTGCCTCGAGCGTGTCGCCGCCGGTGTGCTGGAGGATGGCTGCGGGGTGTTCGTCGGCGGCTCCTTCGGCGGCGGGGACGATGCAAACCCCGGCACGCGGGACAAGCCGCTGCGCACGTTGCAGCGCGGCGTGGAGCTCGCCCGTACCGGACGAGGACGCGTCTTCGCATGCAATGACGGGGGCGGCGCTGCGGCCGGAGGTTGCGCCGGCGCCGGTTGCGCCGGGCCCGGGGGCCTAGGCTGTGCTAGCGCCGAAAGGCCCGACAGCGTAACAGTCATGCCCAGCAGCGCCGATGTAGCTAACCTCATGCAGTTCTCCCTGTGTGCGGCTCGCCCGCGTGCCCGAAGCTCTACGCATTTCAACGCCGAATTATGACCAGGACGTTACGATTCTGTGTAGGGCAGGGGACGAGCGGGCAGGACAGTCGCGTGGCAGGTGGGGGCAGTCAAGAGTCCGTTCAAGGGAGGACGGCGCATGCCGGCGGCGGAGCGCCGGAGCAAAGGCGGGGAAGGATCACTCGATGACGACCAGCGTGCGGATCACGGCGGATGTCGAGGTGCTCGACAACAGCACCTTGGTGGCCCTCGCCGGGCCAGGGAACGAGAATCTCAAGCTCATCGCGCGCACTCTCGGCATCGAGTCGGGTGTCCGAGGCAACACGATCCGGCTCGCCGGCGACGCCGACAAGGTCGCGCTCGCCGAGCGGTGCCTGGCGGAGGCCGCGCAGATGTTGAGGAGCGGCGTGGTGCTCGACCCGCAGGACTACGTCCGCGGGGTCCAGGCGCTCCGGGACGACCCTGGGATGACCCTGCGCGATCTGTTCGAGGACGTCGTGCTCATCTCGGCGCGCCGCCGGCCGATCTCGGCGAAGGGGCTGGCGCAGAAGCGCTATATCCAGGCGATCCGATCGCACGACATGACGTTCGGCATCGGGCCGGCGGGGACGGGCAAGACGTACCTCGCGATGGCCATGGCGGTCCACGCGCTGCTCGAGCGCCGCGTGAAGCGGATCATCCTGACCCGGCCAGCGGTCGAGGCGGGGGAGCGGCTCGGCTTCCTGCCCGGCGATCTCGCCGAGAAGGTGAATCCCTACCTGCGCCCGCTCTACGATGCGCTCCACGACATGATGGACGCGGACAAGGCGCAAGGCCTCGTGACGCGCGGCCAGATCGAGGTCGCCCCGCTAGCCTTCATGCGCGGCCGCACGCTCAACGATTGCTTCGTCATCCTCGACGAGGCGCAGAACGCGACGAGCGATCAGATGCGCATGTTCCTCACGCGCCTCGGCTACGCCTCTCGCGCCGTGGTGACGGGCGACGTCACGCAGGTCGATCTCCCGCACGGCGCGCGCAGCGGCCTCGCCGAGGCGCGCGAGCTGCTCGCGGGGATCGAGGGGATCGCGATCTGCTCGTTCACCGAGGTCGACGTCGTGCGCCACCCGCTCGTGCAGCGGATCATCGTCGCGTACGAGCAGCGGGACGCCGAGATCGCCCGCCAGCGCGAGGAGCGGCGGGGCGAGGCGGGTCGCGGCGGCGGCCGCGGCGGCGCCGCCGGTGAGGCCGGCGGGGACCAGGTAGCGCTGCCAGAGCACCTCCCCGGTCACCGCGTCGAGCGCGACCACGCTGCCGCGGAACGTGCAGCACGGATACCCCTCGTCCGCGGCGAAGAGCTCCTCGCGCGAGGAGACGCCCACGTACACGCGCCCGCCGTGCACGACGGGAGACTGCGTGATGATCGCCGCGGGGTGCGGGTCGAGCTGCGTCTTCCACAGGAGATCGCCGGTGCGGCTGTCCACGGCGAGCATGTGCGCGCCGGCCTGGGTGCCGACGAACAGCATGTGGCCGTGGAGCGCGGGGCTCGTGCGCGAGACGGCGTCCGCCGCCCCCGTGAGGCTGGGCGCTGCGCCGCCGGGCCGAGCGGCGGGCGAGCCGGGCGGAGCCGGCGCGGCGAGCTGACGCGCGACGCTGCTGGACGGGACGCCGCCGTCTCGTCCAGCAGCGTCGATCATTTCTTCTTCAGCTCCACGGGCGACTCGCGCACGAGCATGGCGTCGGGCCCGGTCACCCGGATCCTGCCCGCGATGACGTTCTCCTTCAGCTCGCCGACGAGGATGCCGGTCATCGCGCTCGGCGCGCGCGGATCTTCGGGGAAGACCGAGGCGCGCACGATGCCGTCCTCGACCTTTCCGACGAGGGTCGCGTCGCCGAGCGCGCCTTTCGCCGTGCCCTTCAGCTCACCGCTCGGATCGATGGTCAGCGTCACCGTTCCTGGGCCGGTGGCCTGCTTGCCGTCGTCCTTCTGGCGCACGGCGTCCTTCACCTTGGGGGGCAGCACGACGCTGCCTTTCTTGGCGTCGTAGCTCCCTTCCCACGTCCCCTGCCATGCGGGCGCGCCCGTGGGAGCGCCCACCTCTCCCGGCGGGCCTGCGTCCGCCAGCTCGGCGGCTGCCGAGCTGGCCGCGGGCGGCGCGCTCGCCGCGGTCGACGGGGGCGGCGAGGGCGCGGGCCGCTCCGGTTCGCCCGGGCGCGGCGGGCTCTCCTCGCAGGCGGCGAGGAGGGCGATGGCGAGGGACAGGAGGAGCGCGGGGGCACCGCCGCGCGCCCGGCGGGCTCGTGTTCCGGTGGCGTTCACGCGGACGCTTTTATTACGTGCCGGGCTGGTCGTCGCGTCGATTTGACGTGCCGGCGTCGCGAGGCGCGGCGCCTCCGGATCAGGAGGCCCTGCGGAACGCCACGGTCCAGTGCCGGTCGCTCGTCACCTGCGCGCATTCGGGGGGGATCCCGAGCGAGCGCAGGATTTCCCGCACCTCCTCGAGGGCGAGCGCGGCGCGCAGCGACGCATCGAAGAGGGCTCGCTGGTACGGCGTATCGTTCGCTGCAACCGTGGCGACGAGGGCCGCCACCGACGCCTCGTCCTCCGGACGGAGCAGATCTCGGATGAACAGCAGCCCGCCGGGCCGGAGGACGCGAAACATCTCACGCATGACCTGCATCGGCTCCGGGATGTGGTGGACGATGCTGTTCGAGAGGACCGCTGAGAACGTCTCGTCCGGTTCGGGCAGCGCCTTGGCGTCCGCGAGGGCGAGCGCGATCGCGCCGGTGAGCCCCGCCTGCTCGACGCGGCGGCGCCCCAGGTCGAGCATCGACGCGGAGAGATCGATCGCCTTGATGCGCGCCGTCGGTACGCGCCGGCAAAGCTCGATGGGCAACAGGCACGTCCCCGTGCCGACGTCGAGGGCGTATGCGAGATCCGGATCGTGGCAGAGGAGCGCGTCGCAGAACGCCGTGTTCACGGCGGCGTGATCCATGCTGTCGTAGGCCCGCGCGTCCTCGTCGGTATCCATGACCTCGGGCTCGAGCACGCGGGCCAGCGACATGCGCGCATCGTTCTCCCCGACGGACGCGCATGTCAACGGATTGTGGGCGGCTGGTCAATCCCGTCCGACCGCCGGGCCAGCGTCGACCTCGGCCCGCGCGGATTCCGGGTCCGCGTGGATATGGACAGGAAGGCGTTCGAAGAAGTCGAGGCGGAGCGGGCCGGGCCGCCGCCGCCGCAGCTCCTGCTTCTCTCATTGGAGTAGGCGCCAATGTCGTAGAGCCCGTGCACCTGGAGCGCGAACCGCGCGCCGCACTCGAGGGCGTCGGGCCGAAGGCTGAGCTCACTCGGGAGCGCTCGATCGGACAGACCGAGCGCGGCGATGAGCTCTCCTCGGCGCTCTCTCTATAACGAGAGGTCCTGCTGGATACGCCGCGCGCCGGTCCGGCGGGCACGACGGGCTCCAGCCGGCCGCCCCGCGTTGCCCGCGGCAGAGAGGTGCCGCGCGTGATGTCGAGATCGGCGCCGCGCCAAGAGCGCGCGTGCCCCGGATGACGGCGGCGCCGCCGGCGTGGAGTCATCACTCCGAAGAGCTCGGCGGGTTGGCTTTTGATCGAGGCGCGGCAGAGCGCGCGAGCCCGCGCAATCCCGCGGAGATGAGCGCATGTCGCGCAGCGCGCTCGCTCCGCGCAGCGCGCTCGCTCCGCGCAGCGGCTCGCGGCGAGGCTGCCGGCGACTCGCGCCGGCGCAGTGGGCTCAAGCAGGCGCGCGGGCATAGACGCCGGCGTCGCGCCGCGGGCGGACAGGGAGGCGGCGCGCTCGGCGAGACGCCGTGGCGCCGCGGACCTGGGGGCGAAGCGCCGCGGGGTCGGCCCTGATTCAGGCCCCTCCGGCGCTGATAGCGAAGCTCCCCCGCCGCGCCGCTCCCGCGGGGCGGCATCGTATCATCATGCGCCTGCATAGGTCAGTCGTGCGCCCAGGGCGTGCAATGTAGCCATGCGCTGGCCGCCTGTGTGTGGTCGCCAGGCGCTCGCACCCGGCGCGGGGCGCTTCAATGATTGGGGGGAGCCCCAGGCCGGGGCCGGTGCGCCCCGCAGTTGTGCGCGAGCCCGCATTGCCGCCCGCGACGGGCCTGATCGAGGGAGCGGGGTTGCTCGGTGCTCATACGGTGCTTACCTGACCTGCCTCGAGCACCCGAGACACGCAATGCCGCGGTGCAGCGTGGGGGTCCTGAGAGGGTTGTCGCGGCTCGGGCCGTCCTGCGCGGGGGAGGGGTCTCGGCTATCAATCGACGCGCGCAGGGGCGCTTCATCGCTCGGCTCGTGTCGAGCAAAGCAGCCCAGCCGTTCGTGGCCGTCCAATGAGCTCTCCGATTGAGCCCGCCCGCAGCGCCTATTGAAAGAAAAGACGGCCGGCTATCCTCAATTCGCTTGACCAGGCAAGTGGCAACGGCATAGTCGTATCCAACCGCCGAGCTGGATTCGGCGACGAGGGAGAGCACATGGCGACCGATGCCTTTCACAGCAGATTGTAAACCTCGTGCGGAAAATGCCGGACGAGGCGATCCTCGCGCTCGTCAAGAATCAGCTGGGCGCCGTGACAGGGGAAGCGCCGTTGGTTCCTCCGCCGGCCCCGCGCCGCAGCCGTACGCGCGCCCGCGCTGGAGCGGTCCAGTCCAAACCTTCTTCCGTCGCGGCCAAGCGTGGCGCCGCGCCGAAGCGCCGGCCCGGCCGCCCGCGCAAGTCGCCGGCCGCCTCGGCGGAGCGTCAGGAGACGCTCGACGCGGTCGAGCGTGTCGTCAAGGCGAGCTCTGGCGTCAGCGCGAGCGAGGTGGCGAAGCAGGCGGGTATCCCGCAGACGCGCGCCGCCGCAGCGCTGAAGGAGCTCAAGCTGGAGAAGCGGATTTTCCAGGGGGGTGACCGCCGCTTCGCCCGCTATGCAGGCGACGCGAAGACGGCCGAGCAGGCGAGCGCGAACGCGCGCAAGACCGCGGCGGGACCTGCGCCTGCTGCGAAGAAGCCGGCCGCCAAGGGGCGCAAGCGCGTTGCTCAGGCTGCCGCGCCGGCGAAGTAGGTCGAGCGACCACCGCGCACGCCAGGGTCAGATGGGATGGAGGCTTTGCTGACGCGTCGCGTTCAGAATGGCTGTCCCGTTCGAGACGGAGCTCAGGGCGGGCTCCAGGTGAGCCCGCTATCCTCAGAGGCCATGACGTACCAGCCGCGGCGCGATGTCCCGGTGACGTCGGCCTGGAGGAGCATCAAAAGTCGATTTCCGAAGGAGAGCAGCGCTCCGAGCTCGATACGGCCGCGCTCGCCCGAGTCTTCGCCGATTACCCTGGGGACGTCGTAGATCTTACCTGCTTCCGGCGATTGCGCGATATAGAGCCCCCACCGCGTCGCGGTGCGGGACGTCAGCACCGCGGCGACCCCCTGGCGTGTGGGCGCCAGGGCGATAGACCGCTCGTGCGGCTCCAGCCAGGGGCGAAAGGGCGGTTTCTCGGCGAGCACGCAGGCGCCTTCGAGGGTGCAGGTCGCGAGCGTGCGCTCTCCGGTGGTGGGAGCGATAACCTCGACCATGATCCGGTCGGCCGCGCAGCCGACGACGGCATCGGGGGCGGCTTTCGCGGGGAGCTTCAGCACGGCTGTCTGCGTCGCGGAGACGGCGAGCACGGCCGCCTTGTCGGGCGGCTGGGGCACAACCTGGATCGACCATCCGGCGAAGTCGCACGCGGGCGGGGCAGAGAGCGCGACCGTCGCCGCTGGGCTCATCGCGAGTCCCTCGATGATCCGGGGGGCGTCGAGCGGCTTTCCCGGCTCGGGGACGGGCCGCGCGAGGAGGTTGCGCCCGCGCACCGACAGGATCGCCGGCGGGCGGCCGTACGGCACCGGCAGCGCCTGTTCTTGCGCGGGGAGCTGGACCGGCGGCACCGGCGCGGCGCCGGGCGGCCCCCCATAGACGAGGGCCGCGCGCCGGGGTCTCGGCTCGACGAGCAGCGCGGCGCTCTCGGCCGACAGCACCGCAGATATGGAGTTCGCGAGCGGCCGCGCCCCGCGGCCCAGCTCGGGCAGCGCGACCGACGAGGGCGCCGAGAGCTCGCTCGCCTCGAACGGAGCGAAGAAGAGGCTCGGCGGGTCCACGGCGGGCGGCGCGCCTCGAGCTCCGCGCGCGTCCTTCGCGGGCGCCGGGCCGCGCGGGCCGGCGGTGAGCACGGTGGCGCCGTCGGCGCCGACCGACCAGGTGGACCACCCCTCGCGGAGGCGCCGCAGAGAGCGCCACGTCCTGCCGGCGGTCTCGGTCACGAGCGCGACCGCCTCGTTCTCGACCTCGCCTGTCACCACCGCGCGCTTGTCGTCGAGCACGAACACCCGTCGCCATCGGGTCGACGACGGGGCGAGCGCCGAGGCGATGCCTCGCGCCTGGCCAATGGCCGTGGTGAGCTCATCCTGCGACGCCGCGCCCGGCGGCGGGACGGTGATGGGCTCTGGCTTCTCCTTCTTCCGGCACCCGAGCGCCAGGAGGGCGGTCAGGGCGGCGAGGGCGGTGGCGACGGCGCGGCGCCGCGCCGCCGCGCTCACTCCGGAGTCGAGCATCGGCATTCTCTTCGCTGGTGTCGGCTTGGATCGCTGCGCCGCATCGCCGGGCCCTCGCCGACTGGCATGCTCGGCCGCGCCGCGCGGGAGCGGTCGAGCCGGGGCTCGGGCCGCCGCGCCGCCGCGGGGTGCGCGCGGGGCGCTCGCCTGGATTGCTCGCCGCATCGCCTCGAGCCCCGCGCCCGCCTCGCGGCCGCGCTACCGCCGGCCGCGCGCCGTGCGGCCAGCACTAGTCAGCCTGCTCCGGATCCATGCAGCACCGGAAGCCCGTCGAGTAGTCGTGGTAGCCGAAGGAGTGCGCGGTCGTCGCGTACTTGCACCCCTCGCCGTTGCGCGTCGTGTCCATGAAATAGCCGCCGCGGAAGGTGCCGCTCGGATCGTCGACCCACTCGTGGAGGTTGCCGACCATGTCGAACACGCCGTAGCCGTTGGTGCACCCCGCGCGCTCGCCCGTCGGGAGCAGGGCGTTGGACAGCTGGTTGATGAGCGGGTTGTTCATCGCGCTCGTCCAGTGCTCCTCGGACTTGATGCCGAGCAGCGCCGCGATCTCGGCGACCGGGTGCACCGGTCGCTCGTCGTCGTTGCACACGCCGTGCTGGCGGCTCGCGCCGTAGGGGAAGAGCGTCTCCTCGGGCCCTCGGCACGCGCTCACCCACTCGTCCGATGTGCACAGGCGCTTGCCTGACGCCGCGCACGCGCGCTTGGCCTGCAGCCCGCTGATGTAGCCCTGCGGGATGACGCCCGGCCAGGACACGGCGCGGACGCGGCGCTCGTTGCCGTCGATCGGATCGAAGGGCGACCACGGGCGCTCGCCGCCGGGCGTCAGCTCGACCAGGGTGCCCTCCCAGCGGTCGACGCACACGCGATCTTCGACGAGGGCCATCTCGGCCGGACAGCGCGCGCTGCTCGTCGATGAGGACACCGCGGCGGCGCTGGTCTCGGGCTCCATCACGGACGCGATCACGGCGCTGTCCTTGACGGTCGAGAGCGCGCTCTCCTTCGCCTTGAGGGGCCGGTCCACGACGATGGCGGCGGCGCCCTCGAACGACGCTCGCGCCACCACGCGCGGCGTGATCTGCTCGGCGGTCGTCGACCCCGGCGCGCAGCCGGCCGACGCCACGACCAGTCCGAGCAGGACACCGCCGCGGTATGCACGCGCCCGCGACGAACGCGGAAGGGAAGTTGCCAGACGCGGGCGGGAGAGGTCCTTGGCCACGGCGGAGCCGAGGATCCCTTCCCGCCATCTTTTTTGCAACCGAATACCGCCCTCGGGCGACCCCCGAAGGCGCGTACGGAAGAGGTGCGCGCGCCGCGGCGCTAGGGTGGGCGCACGCTGGGCACGGGCCCAGAGGTCATCGGATGTGCGTTGAGCGGTGGGGGAAAAGAACCGCGAGAGCAGAGAGGGCGCTGCGCGCGCCCGCGGTCCCGGCTTCGCGCGGGGACCTGCTCAGAAGCTCATGACGGTCTGGTAGCAGTCGGTGTAGGCCGCGCGGCAGGTGAGGTTCTCATCGGCCTCGAAGCCGTCGTTCATGCACTCGATGAGCTCGTCCACGCCGGCATTGGTGAAGGGGTTCAGATCGGCGGCGCACTGCCCGGGGTTGAACGACTCATCGCAGTCGTCGGCGATCTCGTTGCAGGTCGAGAGCGCCTGGTTGGGGCAGGCGTTCTCGTACATCTCGGTGAGGCACTCCTGGGCGGGCTCGATATCGCACGCGTACTGCACGCCGATGTCGCCCAGGCAGTCGACCAGATCCGCGGCGTGGCTCGGGGCGAACAGGGTGAAGGCGCGCTTACACAGCCTGTAGCCGATGGGCTCCTCGTCGCGGCCCTCGCCGCACTGGCTCGTCGCTCCCTGCGCCGGCGCGATGTTCAGCCGCTCGCACGCAGCCACCGTGACGGTGCTGCTGCCGGCTTCGACGCACGCCCCTCCGCCGCCCTCGCCGCCCTCGCCGCCCTGACCGCCTTCTCCGCCGTCGCCCCCCTGGCCGCCTTCTCCGCCGTCACCCCCCTGGCCGCCCTCGCCCCCGTCGCCTCCGCCGGTCGAGGAGCTGTGGGTGACGCCGGGGCCGGTCGTCTGGTCCGGGTCGTTGTCCGTGTCCGCCGAGGTCACGACGCAGCCGCCGACGACGGCGGGCAAGATCAAGGTAAGCGCGAAGAAAGAATGGCGATGACGAGCAAGCATGGTCACGTTGCCTCCTACAATGTCGGGGAATAGTTCCGCGACGTGGTACGTTCGACTCAGCCTGGGGCTCTCCTATTCCCCTCGCAATCCTGTTCTTCGCCCCGGTCGAGCCGGACGAGGCCGATGCGCCGCGGACGCTCCCGGTGCCGTCCAGCTCAGGCCGCCGGGCAGCCTGTTTCAGAAGTGTTTCGCGTGTGTCAAGAGCAATTTTCGAGATCGTGAACGCGTGGACGACCGAGCGCCTCCCGGAAGCCGGCCAGCCGGCGAGGGCGGCGGCCGGACGCGGGCGGCGAGGCCCTCCCGACGCCCGTTCAGGAAAGGCTGAAAAGCTGCTCAGGTCGCTCGGGCGCGAGGAACAAACTGAAAGGGCGCGGAAGGATCGCGCTTGCGTACGCCGCCTCCCGCTGGTAATCACCGCGCTCCGTTTTCCCGGGCGATCGGGTGTCCTCCCGGTCTCCCAGTAGAAGAGCCGTAACGGCGCTTCGATCTCAGCTCAGCCCCTTCGGCCGCCGCGGGAACCCCCCCGGTGACGCGAAGGGGGGTCCGCGTCGATGGACGCCGGGCTGAGACCGGAAGCGTACGACGGTGCAACCGGTTCGCAGCGAACCGAAACCCGGTACGGAGTCACTCCGCCCGCCGGTGTCGCGAGGTGTCTCGAATGGTAAGCAAAGCCAGTGCGATGTTTTCGCGGATCGCCCCGCGCAAGGCACGCATGATCGCCGATCTCGTCCGAGGTCGCGACGCGGACGAGGCGATCCAGCTGCTCTCGTTCACGCAGAAGAGCGGCGCCCCCGTCCTGCGGAAGATCATCGAGAGCGCGGTCGCGAACGCCCAGCAGGCGGGCGCGGACATCGACGCGCTCTTCATCAGCAAGGCCACCGTCGACAAGGGGCCGAACAAGTTCAACCGCCGCTGGCGGCCGCGCGCGATGGGTCGTGCGACCCGGATCACCAAGGGCGTGTCGCACATCGTCATCGAAGTCGACGAGAGAAAGTAAGTAGAGGACCTGCCGATATGGGACAGAAGACCCATCCGTATGGCTTCCGCGTCGGTGTCATCAAGACGTGGAGCAGCAAGTGGTACGAGGACGGCGCCGCGTATCAGAAGTGGCTCCACCAGGACATCCGCATCAAGCGCGCGATCAAGCAGTACCTCTACAACGCGAACATCGCCGGCGTTGAGATCGAGCGCGCCGCGAACCGCGCGAAGGTGATCGTCTTCACCGCCCGCCCCGGCATGGTGATCGGCAAGGGCGGCAAGGGGATCGAGACGCTGAAGAGCGGCAACGTGGGCACCGCGTCCAAGGGCGAGACCCTCTTCCCCGGCGTGTCCTCGTTCACCGACAACGAGGTGTTCATCGACGTGCAGGAGGTCCGGAAGGCCGAGACCAACGCGCAGCTCGTCGCCGAGAACATCGCGACGCAGCTCGAGCGCCGGATCGCGTTCCGCCGGGCGATGAAGAAGGCGGTCTCCACCGCGATGAAGTTCGGCGCGAAGGGCATCCGCGTGCGCTGCGCCGGCAGGCTCGGCGGCAGCGAGATGAGCCGCGTCGAGACCTACCGCGAGGGCCGGGTGCCGCTGCACACGCTGCGCGCCGACATCGAGTTCGGCCTCGCCGAGGCGAAGACGAAGGTCGGCATCATCGGCGTGAAGGTCTGGATGTTCAAGGGCGAGGTCCTGCAGCGTAAGGCGCGCCGGATCCAGTAGAGGGATTGCAGAATGCTGTCTCCGAAGCGAACCAAGTTCCGCAAGATGCAGAAGGGGAACAACCGCGGCCTCGCCATGACGGGCAGCGACGTCTCCTTCGGCGACTTTGCGCTCCAGTGCGTCGAGCCTGCACGCGTCACCTCGCGGCAGATCGAGGCGGCTCGTATGGCGATCCAGCGGCACGTGAAGCGCGCGGGCAAGCTGTGGATCCGCATCTTCCCGGACCGTCCGGTGACGAAGAAGCCGCTCGAGGTCCGCATGGGTGGGGGCAAGGGCGCGCCCGAGGAGTGGTGCGCCGTCGTGAAGCCGGGCCGCGTGATGTACGAGATCAGCGGCGTGAGCGAGGAGATCGCGAAGGAGGCCTTCCGCCTCGCGTCGCACAAGCTCCCGATGCAGTGCAAGTTCCTCGTCCGCGGGCTGACGTGAGGGAAGCGATGAAGGCGAAGGATTTGCGTGAACGCACCACCGAGCACCTGCGAGAGCTCGAGAAGTCGCTGGCGGCGGGCCTGTTCGAGGCGCGGTTCAAGAATTTCACGAATCGGCTGAACGACACGGCGACGATCCGCAAGGCGAAGCGGGATCTCGCGCGGGTGAAGACGATCCTCACGCAGCGCGCGCGTGCCGAGGAGAAGGCGTAGCCATGGCGACGAAGAAGAAGGCAGAGAACCAGCAGCCGGCCGCTGCGGCGCCCGAGCTGGCAGCCGCCGCGCCTGCGCAGGCCGAGACCGAGGCGAAGGCGCACGGCTTCCGGCGCAAGCTGGTCGGCAAGGTGACCAGCGACAAGATGGACAAGACGGTCACCGTCGAGGTCATCCGGAACGCGCTCGACCCTGTGTACAAGAAGTACGTCCGTCAGCGGGAGCGCTACAAGGCGCACGACGAGACGAACCAGTACAAGGTGGGCGACCGCGTCGAGATCATGGAGCACAGGCCGATCTCCCGCGACAAGCGGTGGCTCGTGACCAAGCTCGTTGCCCGGCCGGTGGAGGAGTAGCGCCATGATCCAGGTGTCGACGCATCTCGAGGTCGCGGACAACTCCGGCGCCCGAATCGTGAAGTGCATCAAGGTGCTCGGCGGCTCGCGCCGCAAGTACGCCGCGCTCGGCGACGTCATCGTCGTGTCGATCAAGGAGGCGCTGCCGGGGACCAAGGTGAAGAAGGGGGACACGGCGCGCGCCGTCGTCGTCCGCACCGCCCGGGAGTACCTCCGCTCGGACGGCAGCTACATCAAGTTCGATGGGAACAGCGCGGTCCTCATCAACAAGGAGAAGGAGCCGATCGGCACCCGCATCTTCGGGCCGGTCGCTCGCGAGCTGCGCGCGAAGAAGTTCATGAAGATCATCTCGCTCGCGCCGGAGGTCCTCTGATGAAGCGCCTCAGGGTCGGTGACCTCGTGCAGGTCACCAGCGGCAAGGAGCAGGGCAAGCAGGGCCGCATCACCAAGATCCTCGCCGACGAGGAGCGCGTGGTGGTGGAGGGCCTGAACACGGTGACCCGCCACCAGCGGCCCACGCCGCGCAACCAAGAGGGCGGGAAGATCACCAAGGAGGCGCCGATTCACGCCTCCAAGGTCATGCCGGTCGATCCGGCGACGGGCAAGCCGACGCGCGTGAAGATCCGCGTCGGTGAGGACGGCAAGAAGACGCGCGTCGGCAAGAGCGGCAGCGCGATCGGTGTGGGCTAGCCATGGCGGACAAGAAGGACAAGGACAAGGCGGCCAAGGACGGCGGCAAGGGCAAGGACAAGCCCAAGCCCCAGCAGGCCAAGCCGCAGGCGCCCGCCAAGAGCAAGGAAGCCAAGGGCGCGAAGGGGAAGGGCGCGGAGGCCGAGGCCGCCGAGCCGACCGAGGCGCGCCCGCGCGACCCGAACTACACCCCGCGGCTGCGCACGCACTACCAGAAGTCCGTGACCGCCGCGCTCTCGAAGCGGTTCGGCTACAAGAACCCGATGATGGTGCCCCGCCTGCAGAAGGTGGTGCTCAACATGGGGCTCGGCGCCGCGGTGCAGAACCCGAAGATCATCGACTCGGCGGTCGAGGACATGCGGGCGATCTCCGGCCAGAAGCCGGTGGTGACCCGGGCCCGGAAGTCGATCGCGACGTTCAAGCTGCGCGAGAACCTGCCCATCGGGGTGATGGTGACCCTGCGCGCCGAGCGGATGTGGGAGTTCGTGGATCGCCTGATCGCGTTCTCGCTGCCGCGCGTCCGCGACTTCAAAGGCGTCAGCCCGAAGGGGTTCGACGGCAAGGGCAACTTCACGATGGGCCTGCGCGAGCAGATCATCTTCCCCGAGATCGACTACGACAAGATCGACGTCGTGAAGGGGCTCAACATCTCGTTCGTGACCACGGCGAAGACGGACGAGGAAGGACGCGCGCTCCTCACCGAGCTTGGCATCCCGTTCCGGCATTGAGGGATTTTCGATGGCCCGTGCAAAAGAGTTTGCGAAGCTGAACCGTCCGCCGAAGTTTTCTACGCGGCACAAGAACCGTTGCAAGGTGTGCGGGCGCTCGCGCGCTTACTACCGCGACTTCGAGCTCTGCCGTGTCTGCCTTCGGCTGTTCGCGCTCCGTGGTGAGCTCCCTGGTGTGATCAAGGCCAGCTGGTGATTCTATGATGACCGATCCCATCGCCGACATGCTGACCCGCATTCGCAACGCGGCGCTCGCGCGGCACGACCGGACCGAGATCCCCGCGAGCCGCATCAAAGTTGCGGTCGCGGAGATCCTCAAATCCGAGGGCTTCATCGCCGACGTGCGCGAGACCGAGGGCGAAGGTCCCAAGAAGCTGACGATCGTGCTCAAGTACGGGCGCGACCGCCAGAGCGCGATCGACGGCGTGCGCCGCGTCTCCCGCCCCGGGCGCCGCGTGTACGTGCGCCACGACAGGATCCCGCGCGTGTTCAGCGGGCTCGGGATCTCGATCCTGAGCACGTCCCGCGGGCTCATGAGCGACAGGGATGCGCGCCGCCTGAAGGTGGGCGGCGAGCTGCTCTGCGAGGTGTGGTGATGGAAGCTCAGGCGAACACAGCCCAGCCTGCGAAGGGCAACGCGAACGGTGACAGTCGGCTCGCGACCAAGACGTCGCGCGTCGGCAAGCGTCCGATCGATCTGCCGAAGGGGGTCACCGCGACCGTCAACGGCCGGAAGATCGACGTCAAGGGCCCGAAGGGGCAGCTCTCCCGCGCGATCACCGACAAGGTGGACCTGAAGCTCGAGGGGAGCAGGCTGCACGTGAGCTCGGTGGCGCCTGGGCGCGACGGGTCGCGCCTCCAGGGGCTCACGCGGGCGCTCGTGGCCGCGATGGTGAAGGGCGTCGCCGAGGGGTACGAGCGGACGCTCGAGCTCAAGGGGACCGGCTACCGCGTCGAGCTCAAGGGCACGACGCTGAACTTCGCCCTCGGCTTCTCCCACCCCGTGACGTTCGCGGTGCCGGCGGGCCTGACAGCGACGATCCCGGCGGACTCGAAGGGCACCGTCCTCGTCCTGACGGGCGCGGACAAGGAGCTCATCGGGCAGACGGCCGCGACGATCCGCGGCTTCAGGCCGCCGGAGCCGTACGGCGGCAAGGGCGTGCGGTACCGCGGCGAGCGCGTGCGGGAGAAGGCTGGCAAGGCCGGCAAGGGCGGCAAGAAGTAAAGGCGAGCGGCGGCGGCGACGCCGCTGCACCGAGGGACGAGACGGTCATGGGCATGAAAATCGTCGGTCGGGAGCGCCGGAAGCTCCGCATCCGCAAGAAGGTCGAGGGGACGCCGGAGCGCCCGCGCCTCAGCGTCTTCCGCAGCTCGAAGCACATCTACGCGCAGGTCATCGACGACGTGAGCGGCAAGACCCTCGCCCACGCTTCGACGCTGTCGAAAGATCTGAAGGGCGCGCTCGACGAGGACAACAAGGTCGAGGCGGCGAAGAAGGTCGGGGCGCTGATCGCGAAGATCTGCAAGGAGAAGCAGATCGACAAGGTCGTCTTCGACCGCAACGGCTATCTGTACCACGGGCGCGTCAGCGCCCTCGCCCAGGCGGCGCGCGAGGCAGGTCTCGATTTCTGACTCCCACAGCCGCTGCCCTGATGGTGAGGGCGGCGGGCGCGGTCAACTGCCGCGGCGGAGAACGTGATAGAGGACGGTTATGGCGTTCGATCATGTCGACGAAGAGAAGCTGAAAGAGCGAGTCATCCACATCAACCGCGTCGCCAAGGTCGTCAAGGGCGGCCGGCGTTTCAGCTTCTCGGCGCTGGTCGTGGTGGGCGACGAAGCGGGGCACGTGGGCGTCGGCCTGGGCAAGGCCAACGAGGTGCCGGAGGCCATCCGCAAGGGGAACGACCAGGCTCGCAAGAACCTGTTCCGCATCCCGCTCGACGGTGTGACCATCCCGCACGACTCGTTCGGCCACGTCGGGGCGGGCAAGGTCCTGCTGAAGCCGGCCAGCCCTGGGACGGGCGTCATCGCCGGCGGCGCGGTGCGCGCCGTCGTCGAGTCGGCGGGGATCCACGACGTGCTGTCGAAGTCGCTCGGCACGAGCAACCCGCACAACGTCGTGCACGCGACCGTCGCGGCGCTCCGCGGGCTGAAGAGCCCGGAGAGCGTCGCCGGGAAGCGGTCGATGCAGCTCGACTCGCTCGACTACCAGCGCCGCGGCGGCACGACCACCGCGGGCCGCCGGCGCGCGAGCGTGGCGCCCCCCGGGCCGGGCGGCGCGCAGGGCGGCGGCGGTGAAGGAGGCTCGCAGTGAAGCTCCGCGTACGGCAGAAGGCCAGCAACATCGGCCAGGTCGAGCACACCCGCAAGGTCATCAAGGGCCTCGGCCTGCGCGGGCCGGGGTCCGAGGTGGTCGTCGCGAACACGCCCTCGTTCCGTGGCATGGTGAAGAAGATCCTTCACCTGGTCGAGGTGGAGGAGGTCGCCGACGAGGCAGCCTCCCCGAAGTCCTGAGAAGCGAGATCGTCATCCCCGCGGAGTCGCCGCGTACGGAAGTGTGAAACATGGACATCCTCTCTAAGCTTCAAGCCCCTGAAGGCGCCGTAACCAAGAGGCTCCGCGTCGGCCGCGGCGTGGGGTCGGGCGTCGGCAAGACCTCTGGCCGCGGACAAAAAGGGCAGAAGGCGCGGGCGGGCGGCAACATCAACAAGAAGCACTTCCAGGGCGGGCAGACGCCGATCCAGCGCCGCCTCCCGAAGCGTGGCTTCCGGAATCCGCTCGCGGACATCGTCGCCAACGTCAACGTCGGCGCCCTCGAGGCGTTCGACGACGGCGCCCAGGTCGACGTGGCCGCGCTCCAGGCGAGCCGCCTCGTGCAGGGCCGGTTCGACGTCCTGAAGATCCTCGGCAGCGGCGAGCTCACGAAGAAGCTCACGGTGACCGCGCATCGCTTCTCCAAGGGAGCGGTCGAGAAGATCGAGAAGGCGGGGGGCAAGGTGGTCGTGCTCGCGTCGCCCGCCTCCCAGGACAACTCGACGGACTCCTCGTCCTCGTAGCCAGCGCGCACGCGCCCCCACCAAGCCGGAGTCCAGGATCGCCTATGGCCAGCCTCGCGGGAATCACCAACTTCCACAAGATCCCCGAGCTCCGGCGACGCGTGATCTTCACCCTGGTGATGCTCGCGGTCTACCGGGTCGGCGTGTTCGTGACGACCCCAGGCGTCGACCGGAACGCGATGCGGCAGTACGTCGCGAAGCAGTCCGGGGGGCTCATCGGCTTCTTCAACATGTTCTCCGGCGGAGCGCTGGAGAACCTGTCGATCTTCGCCCTCGGGATCATGCCGTACATCTCGGCATCGATCATCATGCAGCTCATGGGCATGGTGTACAAGCCCATCGACGAGCTGCGAAAAGAGGGCGAGCAGGGGCGTCGCCGGCTCGATCAGTACACGCGGTACGGCACGGTCGCGCTCTCGCTGTTCCAGGCCTTCTCGATCGCGAAGATGCTGGAGGGCCTGTCGAGCAGCGAGACGGGGGCCGGCATCGTGAACCACCCCGGCATCGGCTTCCAGTTGATGACGGTCATCACGCTGACGACCGGGACCGCGTTCCTGATGTGGATCGGCGAGCAGATCACCGAGCGCGGGGTCTCGAACGGCGTCTCGCTCCTGATCTTCGCGAGCATCATCACGAGCATCCCCGGCGAGATCGGCAACTACTTCGCCCAGAACGCCGGCGATCTCCAGCCGCTGACGATGGCCGCCATCGTCGCGTTCATCGTGTTCGTCATCGGGGTCATCGCGTTCTTCGAGAACGGCAGGCGTCAGATCCCGATCGTGTACTCGCGGCGCCAGGTCGGCCGGCGCGTGTACGGCGGGCAGACGGCGCACCTGCCGCTCAAGGTGAACACCGCGGGCACCATCCCCCCCATCTTCGCGTCGTCGCTGCTGATGTTCCCGCAGACGCTCGCGAACATGAACGTGCCCGGGGCCGACACGCTCCAGGCGATCATCAACCGGGGAGACTGGGTCTTCAACACCGGCTACGCGCTGCTCATCATCTTCTTCTGCTTCTTCTACACGAACGTCACGTTCCAGCCGGTCGACGTCGCCGAGAACCTGAAGAAGCAGCAGGCAAACATTCCCGGGATCCGGCCAGGCAAGCAGACGGCGGACTACATCCACCGCGTGATCCAGCGGATCACCGTGGGCGGCGCGCTCTACGTCGCCGCGGTGTGCGTGGTCCCCTCGATCGTCGGCAACCTGCTGCGTGTCCCCTTCGGCTTCGGTGGGACGTCGCTCATGATCGTCGTGGGCGTCGCGCTCGACACGGTGAACCAGCTGGAGGCGCACCTGATCACGCGGAGCTACGAGGGGCTGACGGGCCCCGGTGCCACCCGCATCCGCGGCCGCAGGCTGCCGGAAGCGTGACGGAGGGCAAATGATCTTGGTTCTTGTGGGGCCTCCTGGAGCTGGGAAGGGTACGCAAGCGAAGCTGCTGTGCTCGCGCTTCGGTATCCCGCAGATCTCGACCGGCGACATGCTGCGCGAGGCCAAGCGTGCGGGCACGCTGGAGAAGCGTTACCTGGACATCATGGACTCGGGCGGGCTCCTGCCGGATGAGGCCGTCATCGGCCTCATCGCCCGGCGAACGGTCGAGCCTGACTGTGGCAACGGTTTCCTCCTGGACGGATTTCCCAGGACGGTGCCCCAGGCGACCGCGCTCGACGAGCTCCTCGCCAGCCAGGGCGGCAGGCGGATTGACGCGGTGCTCCAGCTGGACGTTCCGCGCCCCCTGCTCGAGGAACGGCTGATCCATCGTCGGACTGACAAACGCAGTGGACAGATATATCATCTCGTTTATAATCCGCCGCCCCCCGGTGCGGAGCTAGAGCATCGGGCCGATGATCGGCCCGAGGCTGTTTCCAAGCGGCTCGATGCCTACGACGCGATGACGGCTGCCCTTCTCCCGTTCTACGAGGAGAAGCAGCTGCTGCATCGCGTCGACGGGGTCGGGAAGCCAGAAGAAGTCACGCACAGGGTGCTGTCGGCCGTCGGCCGATCGGGCTCGGGTGGAGAATGAGGCGTAGCAAACAAGCCAGACCGCCGAAGGAACCGAAGGGCGACAAGCTCGAGTTCGACGGCGTGGTTCAAGAGGCCCTGCCGAACGCCATGTTTCGCGTGAAGGCGGACAACGGCCTGGGCGTCCTCGCGACCATCAGCGGCCGGATGCGGCAGTACTACATCAAGATCCTGCCGGGCGACCGCGTGACCGTCGAGGTCTCGCCGTACGACCCGAGCCGAGGCCGGATCACGTACCGGCACAAGTAACGTAGTTTTTTGAGGAATCTGGAGGCTCCCCGTGAAGGTGCGCCCGAGCGTCAAGAAGATTTGCGACAAGTGCAAGGTGGTGCGGCGGCGTGGTGTCGTTCGGATCATCTGCGAGAACCCCCGCCACAAGCAGCGCCAGGGGAACTAGCTCTTTCGGCGGAAGCCCGCCCTCGTTTTGGTTTGGAGTAACCATGGCTCGTATCGCTGGTGTCGATCTCCCGCGTCGGAAGCATGTCGCCTTCGCCCTGCCGTACCTCTACGGCATCGGGCGGACTCTCGCGTTGCAGATCTGCGAGAAGACCAACATCGCGCCGAACAGGCGCGTCGAGGAGCTCAGCGACGCCGAGGTGAAGGCGATCCGCGACCTGCTCGATGCCGAGTACAAGGTCGAGGGCGACCTGCGGCGCGAGGTGCAGCTCAACATCAAGCGGCTCATGGACCTCGGCTGCTACCGCGGGCTCCGCCACCGGCGTGGCCTCCCGGCGAACGGGCAGAGGACGCACACGAACGCGCGCACCCGGAAGGGTCCGCGCAAGGGCATGTTGCAGCGGCGTCCGGCCGCTACGAAGTGACGAGCGGGGATTAGGACGCCATGGCGCAAGCGAAGACGGCTGCCACCACCACCAAGGCCAAGCAGAAGAAGAAGGTCAAGAAGAATGTCGCCGCGGGCATCGCGCACATTCAGTCGACCTTCAACAACACGGTCGTGACGATCACGGACATCAACGGCAACGCTATCGCGTGGTCGTCCGCTGGCGCTCGCGGCTTCAAGGGATCGCGAAAGTCGACGCCGTTCGCCGCGCAGCTCGCGGCGGAAGAGGCCGCGCGGCGGGCGCAGGAGCACGGGATGCGCTCGGTCGCCGTGTTCGTGAAGGGCCCGGGGGCCGGGCGCGAGAGCGCGCTCCGCGCGCTCCAGACCGCTGGCTTCAAGGTGACGCTGATCCGCGACGTCACGCCGATCCCCCACAACGGTTGCCGGCCGCCGAAGCGGCGCAGGGTTTGAGGTAATTCACGATGGCTCGCTACATTGGTCCGGTCTGCAAGCTCTGCCGCCGCGAGGGGATGAAGCTCTACCTCAAGGGAGAGCGGTGCTACTCCGAGAAGTGCGCGTACACGCGGCGCCCGTATCCGCCCGGCCAGCACGGCCAGGGGCGCATCAAGCTGAGCGAGTACGCGGTGCGCCTGCGCGAGAAGCAAAAGGTGCGGCGCATCTACGGCGTGCTGGAGCGGCAGTTCAGCGGGTACTTCCAGGAGGCCAACCGGCGCAAGGGCCGGACGGGCGAGGAGATGCTCGCGCTCCTGGAGCGGCGCCTCGACAACGTGGTGCACCGGATGGGCTTCGGCTCGTCGCGCGCCGAGGCGCGCCAGCTCGTGCGGCACGGGCACGTCCACGTGAACGGCAAGCGGCTGGACATCCCGAGCTACGTGGTGCGGGCCGGCGATCGGATCGAGCTCACCGAGGGGGCGCGCAAGTTCAAGAGCGTCCTCGCGTCGGTCGGCGGCGCGGACAAGCGCCCGGTCGCGAGCTGGATCGACGTGGATCGCGCGGCGTTCACCGGCGCGATCAAGGGCGCCCCGATCCGCGAAGATCTGAACGAGCCCGAGATCCGCGAGCAGCTCGTCGTCGAGTACTACTCGCGCTGAGCGCGAGGGCGGCGCGGAGGAGGGCAGCGCCACGAGCGCACCTTGCGGGGTGCGCTCGTTCGCTGCCGGCTCCCCTCCGCGTCGTCGTCCTGCGCGCGGACGCGCAGGCGCATGGAGCCAAGGATGCGGGCAGGAGGCGGCGCCGACCGGTCGAGTGCGGCCGCGGCGTGAGACCTCCGCGCAAACCTCATGAAGGAAGGAGATCGCCATGACGATGAACAACCCGAACCTCACGATGATCGCCCGGAACTGGCGCGATCTGATCCGGCCCAAGGGCATCTCGATCGACGCGGAGAGCGGGACCCAGTTCTACGCCAAGTTCACGTGTGAGCCCCTGGAGCGCGGCTTCGGGATCACGATCGGCAACTCGCTGCGCCGGGTGCTGCTCTCCTCCCTTCAGGGGGCGGCGGCGACGGCCATCCGCATCGAGGGCGCGCTGCACGAGTTCACCACCGTGCCGGACGTGGTCGAGGACGTCAGCGACATCATCCTCAACGTCAAGGAGGTCGTCTTCAAGGCGGCGACCCCGAAGACGTACTCGGTGCGGATCGACCGCGAGGGGCCCGGGCCCGTGTACGCGCGCGACATCCAGCTCGTGGACGGGCTGTCGGTGCTCAACCCCGACCACCTCATCGCCGTGCTCGACAAGAAGGGGCCGCTCTCGATGGAGCTCACGGTGAACGTGGGCCGCGGCTACGTGCCCGCCGAGCGGAACAAGACGCCGACCATGCCCATCGGGACGATCCCGATCGACGCGTTGTTCTCGCCGATCCGCAAGGTGAACTACACCGTGCAGAACGCCCGCGTCGGGCAGGTGACCGACTACGACAAGCTCACGCTCGAGGTCTGGACGAACGGCTCGGTCTCGCCGGCGGACGCGGTCGCCTTCGCCGCGAAGATCCTGAAGGAGCAGCTCTCCATCTGGGTCAACTTCGAGGAGAGCGAGGAGACGAGCTACCAGGCGGTGATGAGCGACGACGAGCCGCTCAACGAGAACCTGTTCCGCTCCGTCGAGGAGCTCGAGCTGAGCGTCCGCTCCGCGAACTGCTTGCAGAACGCGAACATCACGCTCATCGGCGAGCTGGTGCAGCGGACCGAGCAGGACATGCTCAAGACCAAGAACTTCGGTCGCAAGTCGCTGAAGGAAATCAAAGAGATCCTCGCGAACATGGGGCTCTCGCTCGGGATGAAGATCGACAACTGGCCGCAGCTCCTCGAGCGCTGGAAGGCGCAGCAGGCGCAGGCGTGAGTCGGTACTGAGGGAACGTCATGCGTCACAAGAAAGCGGGCAGGCAGTTTGGTCGGGACACCTCCAGCCGCAGGGCGATGCTTCGCAACCTGACGGCGAACCTGATCACCCACGAGCGGATCGAGACGACCGACGCCAAGGCGAAGGAGCTGCGGCGCGTGGCCGAGCGGCTCATCACCAAGGCGACTCGGCTCGGCAAGGTCGCGTACACCGCGCACGCGGAGCTCAGCCCTGGCGACAGGGCGCGCCGGCTGCACGCCGAGCGGCTCGTGGGCAGCTACATCCCTCGCTGGGGGGTCGCGACCGATGGCAAGAAGGTCGACATCATCGCGAAGGTGATGATCGATCTCTCGAAGCGGTTCGAGGGGCGGCCGGGTGGCTACACGCGGATCATCAAGCTCGGGCCGCGCCGCGGTGACAACGCGCCGATGAGCCTCATCGAGTTCATCGACGCGCCGGCGGTGGCGGACGCGCCTGCGCAGGCGGCCGAGCCGGTCGCCGCGGCGGAGCCGGCCACCCCGGCGACGACCGCCGGCTGAGCCGGAGACAAGCCGGCGCCAAGCGGCGCCGGCGCAGCTGCAGAGAGAACGCCGGGAGGGCCATGAGCTCGCCCGGCGTTTCTGCGTTGTGCGCCCGACGCGCGCGTGGCCGTGGTGTCGCGAGCTCACCGCGGATGATCCGGGTGGGGCGTGGTGCGCCACCTGCGTTGTAAAATTCTGCTATTCGTGCACGATCGAACGCGGACCGTGGCTCAGCGGCTGAGTGTTCCGGCTTCAGGTGCGCCGTCGTCTCGCGGTTCCGCCGGCTCGATCGGCTGGACGGGCGGGGCAGGGCTTGCCTCCGACGCGGAGGCTGACAGCGCCGGATCGGACGAGGCCATGGCCTCGCTGTTTTGCCTTGGGGACAGCGCCGGGTCGGACGACTCCATGGCCTGCGCCTGCCGAGGAGGAGCGCTGTCCTGTCCCGGAGAGAGCGCCGGATCGGACGACGCCACGGCCTGCCGAGGAGGAGCGCTGTCCTGTCCTGCGGACGGCGCGGGCGCGGGAGGCGCCGGCGGCTGCGGCACGGCGCTGGCCTGCGTTCGGGGCGGCTCTGCCCCGGGAGACGCCGGCGGCTGCGGCGGAGCGGCGCTGGGCTGCTTCGCGGACGGCGCCGGATCGCTCCGGCGGCGGGCGATGAAGAACATCGCGAGCAGGGCGGCGAAGCCCACCGCGCCGGCGGCGATGTAGCGGTTCTTCTGGCTCTTCCGCTCGGCGACCTTGTCCCCGAGGGACGCGAGCGCCGCCCTCGCCCCGGCGTGGCCCGGATCGAGCTCGATCGCCCGCTCGAGCACGAACTTGTCCGGCGTGCCGCGATCGATGAGGAGCACGCCCTCGAGGTACGCGATCTCCGCCTTGATCTTCGGCGCGTGCTCGCCGGTCGGGTCGAGGCGCAGCGCCTTGCGCAGCATCGCGAGCGCGTCCTCGCGCCGATCGGCCGGCATCGACCTCGCGCGCTCGACGTAGGGCCCCACCATCTCCTTGCGGCGCTCGAAGAGCGGCGCGCGGGCGAGCACCCGGTCGAACGCGTCGGTCGCCTCGGCGAGCTTGTTCGCGCTCGCCGCGGCGACGCCCTCGTCCATCAGCTCGTACACCTCGGCGAGCCGCGCGCGATCGTACGTCGCGAAGAGCTCGCGCGCGATCCGGTCCCACGACCACTCGCGCGGCGGCTTCTCGCCGGTGAGGTTCAGGTACGCGTCGCGGAGCTGCCAGACGCCGGGCTCGCCGATCGCGGCGATCGCCTCGCGGGCGGCGTCGCGCAGCCGCGCGCGATCGCTGTTGCAGAAGCTCAGGATCACGCGCATGGCGTCCACGTCCCGGACGCGGCCGTAGGCGCGGAGCACGTCGGCGAGGATCTGCGTGTCGTTCGACGCGATCGCCTCGCCGGGGATCGCCCGGCCGAGCAGATCGAGCTGCTTGTTGGCCCACCGCTGGACGATCTTGGCGTCGTGCTGGCGCGCCTCGATCAGCGCGGGGACCGCCTTGTCGCGCAGCTTGGCGACCTGTCGCTGAAGATCGATGCGGAGCAGCTCGCCGAAGTAGGCGTGCAGCGCGATGAGCTCGCGGACCGCCGGCGTCGTGCCGTCGGCGGCGAGCATCCGCACCATCGCGAGCAGCTTCACGACGTCGCGCCACGCGCTGTCGCGCGGCCGCGGCGTGGCGAGCATGAAGTCCAGCCAGTCGCCCTCGGCGTCGTCCCTCTCGTCGCCGGCGCCCTTCTTTGCGTCGCCCTTCTTGGCGTCCTTGGCGTCGGCGCCCTTCTTCGCGCCCTTGTCGTCCTTCTTGGCGTCGCCGGCGCCCTTCTTTGCGTCGCCCTTCTTGGCGTCCTTGGCGTCGGCGCCCTTCTTCGCGCCCTTGTCGTCCTTCTTGGCGTCGCCGGCGCCCTTCTTTGCGTCGCCCTTCTTGGCGTCCTTGGCGTCGGCGCCCTTCTTCGCGCCCTTGTCGTCCTTCGCCTCCGCGCCCTTCTTCTTGCCGTCGGGCGCGTCGTCGCCGCCCTTGTCGCCCTTCAGCGCCTTGCGCCCCTCCCGGCGCGCCTCGGCGAGCACGCGGGGCGCCGCGTCGCGATCGAGCGAGCCGCGGACGTCCTGCACGCGGAGCCGCACCGCGTCGACGATGCCGGAGATCGGCTCGTCGAGCGTCGCGCGGGCGTTCTCCCGCGCGCGGGCGTCCTGCGACGTGATCTGGTCGAGCACGCGATCGAGCTCGCGGACCGCGGTGATGTCGGGCTCGGGACGGGCGATCGGGGCGAGGCGCGGGAGCTCCGGGAGCGCCGACGAGGCCGGCGCGGCGGCGCCGGCGTCGCGATCCACGGCGGCGTGCGCCAGGGGCGGCGCGAGCGACGCAGCCGCGACCAGGCTGAGCAGGACGAGCCACGCGCACCGCGGGCCGCCCCGCGGCGACGGCCGCGCGCCCGCGCTCCTCGGATCCGACGCGCCGCGTGCCAAGCGCCTCAATCCGTGATGCGAAAGTCGAAGAAGTCGCCCGAGAAGCCGCGCCACCGGACGTCGACGCGCTCGACGCGCGCCGCGCTCGGGCCGCGGTTCGCCCAGGCGATGAGCTCCTTGAGCTCGTCCTCCTCCCCCTCGGCGAGCACCTCGACGCTGCCGTCGGAGCGGTTTTTCACCCAGCCGGTGAGGCCGAGCCGCTTGGCCTCGCGCTGCGTGGAGGCACGAAAGAAGACGCCCTGGACGCGACCGCGGACGAACAGCTGAACCTGTTTGAGCCCCATGGAACCAGCTTGACTTAGCCGCGCGTTCCGGGGGAGGCAACTTCGGGGAGCGCCGGAGCGCCACCGGCAGTTCGCCCCCGCCGTTCCGCGCGAGCGCGGCGCGGTCGACCCCGCGGCCGTGCCTCCCGGCGCGCATTGACAGAGCAGACGCGCTTGATAGAGTCGCCGCCCGATCGGCAAGCGCAGCCCGCCGATCGAGCGACATGAACGTGAGGGCGCCGGTTGCGTGGCGAGCCCTCTTCCCCCTGGCGGCCCGCCGACATCGACGACATGCTCGGCCCCGCCTCGGGCCCGACCCGCTAGACCCCCCCAACCAGAAACCATCGACCGACGGCCTCCACGCCCTTGACAGGGCGCGCGCTGTCGCATCCTGGAGCTTTCCGACTCATGCACCTCAGGGAACTGAAGCAGAAACCGATGGCCGAGCTCGTCCAGATGGCGAAGGGGCTCAACATCGAGGGCGCTGCCGGGCTGCGCAAGCAGGAGGTCATCTTCGCGCTCCTGCAGGCCCACGCGGCGCAGGACCAGCCGGTCTACGGCGAGGGCGTGCTCGAATGCCTGCCCGACGGCTTCGGCTTCCTCCGGGCGCCGGACTACAACTACCTGCCGGGCCCGGACGACATCTACGTCTCGCCGTCCCAGATCCGGCGCTTCAACCTCCGCACCGGCGACAGCGTGAGCGGCTCGATCCGGCCGCCCAAGGAGCGCGAGGCGTACTTCGCGCTGCTCAAGGTCGACAAGATCAACGGCGAGCCCCCCGAGGTCGCCCGCGACAAGATCCTCTTCGACAACCTGACGCCGCTCTACCCGCAGCAGAAGTTCAACATCGAGAACGGGACGAAGAGCTTCTCGACCCGCATCATCGACATGCTCTGCCCGATCGGCAAAGGGCAGCGCTGCCTCATCGTCTCGCCGCCCCGCGCCGGCAAGACGGTCCTGCTCCAGCAGATCGCCAACGCGATCTCCTCGAACCACCCGGACACCACGCTGATCGTGCTGCTCATCGACGAGCGCCCGGAAGAGGTGACCGACATGCAGCGCACCGTGAAGGGCGAGGTGATCAGCTCGACCTTCGACGAGCCGCCGACGCGGCACGTGCAGGTGGCCGAGATGGTGATCGAGAAGGCGAAGCGCCTCGTCGAGCACAAGCACGACGTCGTCATCCTGCTCGACTCGATCACCCGCCTGGCGCGCGCCTACAACACGGTCGTCCCGCCGAGCGGCAAGATCCTCTCCGGCGGCGTCGACTCGAACGCGCTGCACAAGCCGAAGCGGTTCTTCGGCGCCGCGCGCAACGTCGAGGAAGGCGGGTCGCTGACCATCGTCGCCACCGCGCTCGTCGACACGGGCTCGCGCATGGACGAGGTCATCTTCGAGGAGTTCAAGGGGACCGGCAACAGCGAGATCCACCTCGATCGCAAGCTGATGGAGAAGCGGATCTTCCCCTGCCTCGACATCAACAAGAGCGCGACCCGCAAGGAAGAGCTGCTCCTCCCGGAGTGGATCCTCCAGCGCGTGTGGCTGCTCCGCCAGCTCCTGCATCCCCTCAACGTCATCGACTCGATGGAATTCCTCCTGGACAAGGTGAGCCGCACCGAAACCAATCAGGAATTCCTCGAGAGCATGAACCAGTAGCGGCGCGTCCTAGGGGCGCTCCCGGCGGGCGTCGGGAGCGCTCTCTTCCGCGCGAACGGGTCGCGCAGGGGACCGCGCGCGCGCTCCTCCGGCCGAAGTCGTGTTAGCGTCTGCTGGTGACCGCGAAGGCGGAACAACGCACGAAAGCGCTTCAGGCTCGGATACAGGAGCTCGAGGCGCGCCTTGCCCAAGCTGACAAGACCGTGCAGGCGCTCCGGGACGTCGGGCTCGCGCTCGGCAGCACCCTGGATCTCGACCAGCTCCTCGCGCTCATCCTGAACAAGATCACCGAGCTGCTCGACGCGGACAGGGCGACCCTGTACCTGCTCGACGAGCAGCGCCAGCGGCTGTACTCGCGCATCGTCATCGGCGAGGAGGCGCGCGCGATCGAGCTGCCCGTCGGCGCCGGGATCGCCGGCCACGTCGCCAAGATCGGGCGCACCATCCGCGTGAAGGACGCCTACCGCGATCGCCGGTTCCAGCGCGACTGGGACGAGGTGACCGGGTACCGCACCCGCTCGATCCTCGCCGCGCCGATGAAGAACCACGTCGGCCGGACCATCGGCGTCATCCAGGTGCTGAACAAGCACGGGGGCGCGGAGTTCTCGGTCCACGACGAGGAGCTCTTGAGCGCGCTGGCGACGCAGGCGGCCGTCTCGATCGACAACTCGCGGCTGTTCCTCTCGGTGATCCAGAAGAACACGCAGCTCGTCGAGACGAAGGAGCAGCTCGAGCACCGCGTGAGCGACCTCAAGCTGCTCTTCGAGCTCGAGAGCGCGATGGGCCGCGCGACCAACATGGAGGACCTGGCGCGCGCGGTCATCACGTCGGCCGGCAGGGCGTGCGATGCGCGCGCGGGGGGCATGCTCGTCGACGAGATCGAGGGCGGGCTGGTGCTCTACTTCTTCGAGCTCGACGCGCTCGAGGGCGGCACCTCGCCGCCCCGCGCGCCCGCGCCCGACGAGGAGCCGGAGGGCGTCGTGGTCGCGGCCCCCCCGAGGCCGGCGGTGAAGCGCATCGCGATGCGCCGCGGCGACGGGTTGGTCGGGCGCGCCATGGTGCACAACGAGGCCGTGTTCTACTCGAGCGAGGGCGGGGGCGACGAGCTCGACGACATGGACATGACCGTCTCGCACCGGCTCGCCCAGATGCTCGGCGGGGAGCTGGAGTCCGCGATCGCCGTGCCGCTCGAGGGCGAGGACGCGGTGCCCATCGGCGCCATGGCGCTCTACAACTCCAGCAAGCCCCACGGCTTCTCCAAGGACGATCGGGCGCTCCTGCGGCTCGTGTCGGCGAACGCGTCGACCGCGCTGCGGCTGTTCCGCTCGCGCCTCGAGCGCGAGCAGAGCGAGCGGCTCACCACGATCGGGCGCCTGCTCTCGGGGGTGATGCACGACGTGCGCACGCCGCTCACGGTGATCAGCGGCTACGTCCAGCTCATGGCCAGCGCCCCCGACGCGGCGACGAGGGAGGAGCACGCGCGGCTGATCCTGAAGCAGTTCGACGTGATCAGCGCGATGCAGCGCGAGGTGCTGGAGTTCGCGCGCGGCGAGCGGAGCATCCTCGTGCGCAAGGTCTACCTGACCAAGTTCTTCGGCGACATCGAGAAGCAGCTGGAGCACGAGCTCGCCGGGACCGGCGTGGCGCTCTCCCTGGAGCTCGAGGACCGCGGGACGGCGCGGTTCGACGAGGCGAAGATGACGCGGCTCCTGCACAACCTCGTCCGCAACGCGGTCGAGGCGATGCGGCCGCGCGGGGGCACGGTGACCATCCGCGCCTACCGCGACGGGGGGGAGCTCGCGATCAGCGTCGCCGACACCGGCAAGGGGATCCCGAAGGAGGTCCAGGGCCGGCTGTTCCAGTCGTTCGTCACGTCGGGCAAGCGCGGCGGCACCGGGCTCGGGCTCGCGATCGTGAAGAAGATCGTGGACGAGCACGCCGGGACGATCGCGGTCGAGTCGTCCGACAAGGGCGCGAAGTTCACGATCCGCCTGCCCCAGGGGAGCGCGTCGCGGCCTCCGGCCGCGGTGGAGGGGCAGCCCAGGCTGCCGCCGGCCGACGGCGGCCCGGCGCCCAAGGCGGGCGGCCCGGCGCCCAAGGCGGGGGTGGAGCCCTCGCCGGTCGTGCACGAGGGCGTCCCTCGCCGCAGGCCGACAGGCTCATCGACGCCGGTGAACGAGCGCGGCAGGCGCTCGTCGAGCAACGGCTCGGACGCGTGACGCGCCCCCGCCGCTTGCGCGAGGCGCGCCCGATGGAGAGACTCAACCGGTGTCCCAGCTCCGCCTGAAGCTCCTCGAGCAGCACCGGACGTCGCTCGAGAAGTGCGTCTACTGCCCCAAGCTCTCCCGCGCCGCCTGCCCCGTGTCGAACGTCGAGGCGAACGAGACGGTCACGCCGTGGGGCAAGATGTCGATGGCGTACTTCGCCGCGCGCGGCGACGTGCCGCTCGACGCGCCCCACGCGGATCCCGCCTGGGCGTGCTCGGCCTGCTACGCGTGCCGCGAGCGCTGCGATCACAAAAACGAGGTGGCCACGGTGCTGACCGACGCGCGCGCCGAGCTCTTCGCCCGCGGCCTCGAGCCGGAGGGGGCGCGGCGCGTCGCGGCGCGCTTCCGGGCCCGCGAGGACGGCCGCGCCGGCGAGCGCGACGGACGAGCCCAGCCGGACCCGGCCGCGGTGCACGTGCTGGTCGGCTGCGGCTACGAGCGCCACGCGCCGGACGTCGCCCGCGACGCGCTCGAGGCGACCGAGGCGCTGACGGGCGCGCCGGTCCGCCCGGTGCGCGCGTGCTGCGGGCTGCCGCTCCTCTACGCCGGCGATCGGCCGGGCTTCGAGGCCGCCGCGCGGCGGCTCGCCGCCGAGGTCGAGGCGGGGGAGCGCTTCGTCGCGGTCGACCCCGGGTGCGCGCGCGCCGTCCGCGTCGAGTACGCGCGCGCGGGCGTGAGCGTGAAGAGCCCGGAGCTGTTCGTCGATCTCGCGCAGGCGTCGCTCGACCGGCTGCAGCGGTCGACGTCGGAGCGGCGGGTGCGCTACCACGACCCCTGCCAGCTCGGGCGCGGCCTCGACCGCTACGACGCGCCCCGCGAGATCCTCGCCCGCATCACGGGGCGGCCGCCGGAGGAGTTCATCCACCGCCGCGAGCACGCCGACTGCAGCGGCGGCGGCGGCCTCGTGCCCGCCACGCGCCCCGCCTCGTCCGCCGCCATCGCCGACGGCAGGATCGCGGAGCACCGCGCGCTCGGCGGCGGGCTGCTCGTGACCCACTGCGCGCAGAGCCTCCGGCGGTTCAGGACCCGGGGCGAGCCGGCGGAGGACCTCGCGAGCCTCGTCGCGCGGGCCGTCGCGCCGCGATGATCGCGCCGGCGCCTGCCGTGGACGAGGCGCGCGGCGGCGCCGCGGGCCAGGAGGGGCCGGCGCGCCACAAGCGGCGCACGGTCGCGGGGAGGCTCCTCGCGAGCTACCTCGTGGTGCTCGCCGCCTTCGCGCTGACGGTGGGCTGGAGCGTCCAGGCGCTGCGGGCGGCGTCGCGCGACGCCCAGCTGCTGCGCGCCGGGTACGTCCCGCTGCTGCTCCGCATCGGCGAGGTCCTGGCCGAGCAGAACGTCTTCAACGCCCAGCTCAACCACATCACCGCCGCGAAGAACCCCGGCGACGTGCGCGAGTGGCTCGAGACCGCCCGCCGGACCCGGCCGCTCGCCTTCTCGATCGTCAAGGACGCCGCGAGGGCGCTCGCCGGCGCCGACGAGGTGGAGGGCGGCGCGGGCGCCGGCGTCGGGCAGGCGGCCGGCTCGTCGGGGGTGCGCCGGTTCAGCGACGAGATCGCGGCCGAGGTGACGGCGATCGAGCGGATCGTGGGCGCCAGCCCGGAGCGGTTCTCGCAGCTGTTCCAGGCGCTCGCCGTCGGCAACCGCGAGCTCGCCGAGCGCACGCGCGACGAGCTGGTCAAGCGCGAGGTCGAGGGGGCGCAGCGGCTCAGGGCGATCAAGAGCCGCGTCGAGGAGCAGATGGAGAGCCTCACCGTCGAGGCGCGGCGGCGGGAGGAGCGCTCGATGCACCTGCTGCTCGGGCTGGGCGTGCTGACGCTGCTCGTCGGCGCGGTGATGTCGCTGTACGCGCGGCGCGTGCTCGCCCCGCTCACCGCGGTCACCGAGCGGGCGAACGCGGTCGCGCGCGGCGACCTCACCCCGAAGCAGGTGCTCGCGACGAACGACGAGATCGGCGAGCTCGCGACGACGTTCGAGGGCATGGTCGCCGCCATCCGCCGCGCGCGCGCCGAGCTCGTGAACGCCGAGCGGCTCGCGGCGATCGGCAAGATGGCGGCGCACGTCACGCACGAGATCAGGAACCCGCTGTCGTCGATCGGGCTGAACCTCGAGCTGCTCGAGGAGGAGGTGGCGCGCGCCTCCGCCGCGGACATGCCCGACGCGGAGCTCAGGCCCGTGATGAAGGAGTCGGCGCAGCTCGTCGCCGCGATCCGGGCCGAGGTGGATCGCCTGTCGCGCATCGCGGAGCAGTACCTCAGCGTCGCCCGCCGCCCACGCCCGCAGCTCGTGCCGGAGCGGGTGGACGACCTGGTGCAGGAGCTCGTGGCGTTCGTGCGGCCCGAGCTCGACCGCGCCGGCGTCGCGGTCCGCGTCGAGGTGGAGGAGGGGCCCGAGATCCTCCTCGACGAGTCGCAGCTCCGGCAGGCGCTCCTGAACCTGCTCCGCAACGCGCGCGAGGCGATGCCCAAGGGCGGCGAGATCGTGGTGAGCGTCAGGTTCTCGGGCGGGGCCGCGACCATCGCGGTCGACGACACAGGCCCCGGCGTGCCCGAGGAGCTGCGGGCGTCGATCTTCGACCCCTTCTTCACGACCAAGCAGCGCGGGACGGGGCTCGGCCTCGCGGTGACGCGGGACATCGTCGAGGCGCACGGCGGCGCGATCTCGTGCGAGCCGCGCGAGGCGGGGGGCACGCGGTTCCGGATCGTCCTGCCCGCCGGCGGCGCGCCGGCCCAGGGCCGCGCCGCGGAGGCGCACGCGGCGCTCTGAGCCGCGCCTGCCGCGGGGGCGCGCGCGGCGACGGCGGCGCGCAGGCCCGGCGCCGCGGCTACTTGGGCAGGTGCTCGAGGATGAGCCCCATGGCGAGGAAGCCCACGACGGCGAACACGAGCGCCGCCAGCACGTAGAAGAGGGTCCGGAGCGTCCGCGCCGGGGGCGCGCGCGGCGGCGGCTCGAGCGGCCCCGGCTCGCCGGGGACAGGCAGCCCCGAGCCGACCGAGCCCAGGGTCGGCCGCGTGGGTCTGTAGACGAGCGTCGGACCCTGGCTGGTCGGCCCGGGCGAGCTGTCCTCGGAGAAATCCGGGAGCGTCCGCGGCGACACGGGGGGCGACGCGGCCAGGGGCGCGAGCTCCATGGCCGCGTTGCTCAGCACCATGGTGCCGTTCGGGCCGGTCCAGGGCATGGGCTGGTGCATGGGCTGGACCGCCGGCAGCCCGCCCGCCGCGTGAGAGGGACGCTGCCCCTCGCCCGGCGCGGGCGCCGGATCGCCGAGGAAGTGGTGGGCCGCGAGCGCAGGGTCGCTGGGCTTTCGCGCCGGGGCCTCGACCGGCGGATGCGCCCCCGGATCGGTGGCCGTGCGGATCAGGATGGGATCGGCCGGCGGCACCGGGAGCTTGAGCGCGCCCGAGGACGGGGGCTTGTAGGTCGGGTGCGGGGACGGGAGGGGCGTGCCGGGCGCGTGGCCCGACGCGCCGCTGCCGGGCGTCCTGGAGCTGCGTGGGTTGACCGCCGGCTGGCTCGAGCTCTGCGCGGGCCGCAGCTCGCGCCACGCGGTGAGCCCCTCGAGCGCGCTCTGGAAGCGGTCCGCAGGCTCCCGCGCCAGCCCCTTCGCGAGGAACGCCTCGAGCCGCGGATCGACCGGCCCGTCCATCGCGTCCGCGAGCTTCCGCGCGTCGGTCTTCTGCTTCATCTCGACCATGATGAGCAGGTTGCGCGCCTGGTAAGGCAGCTGGCCGCTCATCGACTGGTAGATCATCGTGGCGCAGGCGTAGATGTCCGCGCGGTGGTCGACCGTCTTCGCCTTGCCGATCTGCTCGGGCGGCATGAACGAGAAGGTGCCGAGGCTCTGCCCCATCTCGGTGAGGGTCTCTCCTCCCATCTCCTTCGGCAGCTTCGAGATGCCGAAGTCGAGGATCTTGACCCGCGTGGACCCGTCGGGGCGCGCCTCGAGGTACACGTTCGACGGCTTCAGGTCGCGGTGGATGATCCCGGCGCGGTGCGCGTCGGCGAGGCCCATCCAGACCTGCTCGATGATCGGGTGCAGCTCCTCGAACGCGATCGGCCCCGTCCGCTTCAGCCGATCGATCAGCGACTCGCCTTCGAGCAGCTCGAAGACGAGCACGATGCCGAGCTCGGGGTCCTCCTCGACGTCGAGGATCTCGGTGACGTGGTCGCTGTTGATGGAGCCCGCGGCGCGCGCCTCGCGCCGGAACCGCTCGACGGCGGACGACTTGGCCTTCGAGTCGGCGCGAAGGAGCTTGATCGCCACCTGGCGGCCGGTGCGGATGTTCTCCGCGGCGAACACCTCACCCATCCCGCCACGGCCGAGCTGGCGGATGATGCGGTACCGGTTCGCAACGACGGTTCCAGCTTCGAGCTCCAAAAGCGCCTCGCCACAGATTATCCCCCGCGCCGCTGCGGGCGATCAAATTCTCCGGCGTGAACGGGGTAAGTCGACCATGGGCGATGGGCCGCCGGCCGCGGGCCGTCGTCGCCTCGCCCCGGCAGAGCACGGCGAAAGAGCCGCAGAATCGAGCTCTTCCGTGGGTCCTCCGCCGGCCAGCGCTCCCCCCTCACGCGCGGCGTCTCGCGCCGGTCGCGGGGGCGCGGTCGCGCCCCCGCGCCGCCGCGGCGCTCACTCGTCTTCCTGCTGCCGGAGCTTCGCCACGACGCTCAGGTCCTCGAGCGTCGACGTGTCGCCGGTCATCTCGCGGCCGGCGGCGACGTCCTTCAGCAGCCGGCGCATGATCTTGCCGCTGCGGGTCTTCGGCAGCGCGTCCGCGAAGCGGATGGCGTCGGGGCGCGCGAACTTGCCGATCTCCTTGGCGACGTGCTCGGCGAGCTTCGCCTGGAGCTCCGGCCCGGCCGCGAACCCCGGCCGGAGCGAGACGAACACCACGAGCGCCTGCCCCTTGAGCTCGTCCGGTCGGCCGACCGCGGCCGCCTCGGCGACGGCGGGGTGAGAGACGAGCGCGCTCTCGATCTCGGCCGTCCCGATGCGGTGACCGGCCACGTTCAGCACGTCGTCGATGCGGCCGACGACCCAGTAATAGCCGTCCTCGTCGCGGCGAGCGCCGTCGCCGGTGAAGTAGCAGCCCTCGACGTCGCTGAAGTACTGCTTGCGGAAGCGCTCGTCGTCGCCCCACACGGTGCGCAGCATCGACGGCCACGGGTTCTTCAGGACGAGCAGCCCGCCCTCGCCCGCGGGGACCGGCTTGCCGTCCTTCGTGACGACCTCGGGCACGACGCCGAACATCGGCAGCCCGGTCGACCCCGGCTTCGAGTGCGACGCGCCGGGCAGCGTGGTCATCATGATCGCCCCCGTCTCCGTCTGCCACCAGGTGTCCACGACGGGGCAGCGGCCGCCGCCGATGGTCCGGTGGTACCAGATCCACGCCTCGGGGTTGATCGGCTCGCCGACCGAGCCGAGGAGCCGCAGGCTCGACAGGTCGCTCTTCGCGGGCCACTCGTCGCCCTGCCGCATGAAGGCGCGGATGGCCGTGGGGGCGGTGTAGAGGATGGTGACGCCGTGCTTCTCGATGAGCCGCCAGAAGCGGCCCCAGTCGGGGAAGTTCGGCGCGCCCTCGTACATGAGGCACGTCGCGCCGCTCGAGAGCGGGCCGTACACGATGTAGCTGTGGCCCGTCACCCAGCCGACGTCGGCGGTGCACCAGTAGACGTCGTCGTCGCGCAGATCGAAGACGTACTTCGTCGTGACGTGCACGCCGACCAGGTAGCCGGCGGTCGTGTGGAGCACCCCCTTGGGCTTCCCGGTCGAGCCGCTCGTGTAGAGGATGAACAGCGGGTGCTCGGCGTCGACGATGGTGGGCTCGCAGGAGGGCGCGGCCTGGGCGAGCAGGTCGTGCCAGAAGACGTCGCGGCCCTCGGTCATCTGCACCTCACAGCGCTCGCCGCCGAGGTGCTGGTACACGATGACGCGCGTCGCGCTCTTCGCCTCCGGCTGCGCGAGCGCCTTGTCGACGGTCGCCTTCAGCGGCACGACCTGCCCGCGCCGGTACGCGCCGTCCTGCGTGATGACGAGCTTGGCCTGGCTGTCGTGGATGCGGTCGCGGAGCGCGTCCGCGGCGAAGCCGCCGAAGACCACCGTGTGCACCGCGCCGAGGCGCGCGCAGGCGAGCATCGCGACGGCGACCTCGGGGACCATGCCCATGTAGATCGCGACCCGATCGCCCTTCTCGATGCCCAGCTTCTTGAGCGCGTTCGCGAGCAGCAGCGTCTCGCGGTGGAGCTGGGCGTAGGTCAGCGTGCGCGTGGCGCCGTGCTCGCCCTCCCAGATGATCGCGGCCTTGTTCTTGGTGGCGGTCGTGAGGTGCCGGTCGAGACAGCTCTCGGTGACGTTGAGGGTCGCGCCGAGGAACCACTTGGCGTGCGGCAGGGACCAGTCGCTGGTGGTGGTCCACGGCGTGCGGAACACGAGATCGCCCGCCTCCCGGCGCCAGAACGCGTCCGGCTGCTCGATGCTCTCGCGGTAGAGCGCCTCGTAGGCCTCCTGCGCGCCGACGCGCGCACGACGCGAGAACTCGGCCGGCGGCTCGAACCGGCGCGTCTCCTTCAGCAACGACGTGATGGCATCCTGCGACATGGTCACCCCTGCGTTGGAGGGGACGGCGGAGGCCGGCCCCCGATCGCTGTTCCCCCGCTGGAGAGGACGGCGAACCATCTACGACTCACCGCGAGGGCGTGCGAGGATACATCCGCCGAGCGGCAGAACAAGGACGGAACGGGCGGACGCCCGGGCTCGGCGCGCTCACCAGAACGCGTACCCGGCGTGCAGGCTGCCTCCCAGCTGCAGCAGCACGGAGGAGTAGAGGGGAATGTCGTCGTCGCCGTCCTTGTAGCTGATGCCGCGCGACGACTGGAAATAGCTGTCCAGCGAGAACCCGAGGAGCACGCCGCTGAGGTCCAGCTCGACGCCGACCTCGGAGAACACGAACGCGTTCACCCCCCATGCGTGCTTGCACCGGCCGTCGCAGATGTCCCCGCCGGGCCCCTTGATGCTGTCGAAGCTCACGTCGTCGTAGGTGAGGCCGCCGCCGATCGAGCCCACGAACCGCCAGGTCTGCCCCGGGGTCATCAGGCGGACGTTCAGCCCGACGCGCGTCGACCCGAGCGTGTAGCTGGCGTTCGGGTAGCTGGGGTGGTCCGACCCGGTGGCGATGTTCGCGTACTGGAACATCACGTCGAACGCCGCGGGGGTGTTCACGCGGTAACCCACCCGGATCGAGCCGGCGCCGCCGCTGTTCGCCTCCGGCAACTGGAACGCGCGCGGGTGGCCGAGCGGCCAGAGCAGCGACGCCGCGCCGATCACGTAGTACCCCTGCGGCGCGAGCGAGAGCGGCACCGGCCGCGGCGGCGGCGGCGGCGGCGGCGGCGTGTACGGCTGCGGCGTCGCGCTCGCGGGGGGCTTCTCCGGGGCCAGCGTCAGCTTCACCCGCTTGTCGCGCTCGCCGCTCACCACGGTGACGCTCTGCTCCGCGTTCACGTGGCCCTCGGCGCGCGCGCCGATGCGGTGCACCCCAGGCCCGAGCTCCACGACCCGCGTCCCCGACGACGCGGGCGGCTGCTCCTCCCCGTCGATGAGCAGCCTGGCGTCCGGCGGGCTGAGCTCGATCGTGAGGTGGGCGAGCAGCGCGCGCATCTCCTCGATGGCGCTGCGCGCCGTCCGCTCGTCGCCCTCGTCCATCGTGTCGCGGTGCTGCGCGAGCGCGCGCTCGAGCGCCGCGATCGCCCGCGGGTAGTTGAAGAGGGCCTTCTCGGCGAGCGCGATGTTGAAGAGCGGGCTGGCCTTCGGCTTCGCCCCGTAGGCCGCCTCGAACTCGACGATCGCCGCCGGGTAGTTCCGGTCCTGGAACAGCTTGATGCCGTTCTCCATGTGCTGCCGGTACGGCTCGACCTGCGCGAGCGCCGGCGAGAGCTGCGCGGCCAGGCCGAGGAGCGCCGCGCAGAGCGCGACCTGGAGTCGTCCGTGCGATCTGCCCAAGCCCGCCTCAGTCGACCTTGAGCTGCAGACCAGCCGCGACCCCCGCCGGCTTCGACGTCGCGACGTCCGGCGCGACGACAGGACCCGGCGCCGCGGCCTTGGCGCCGGCGCCCGTCGCCCTGGGGCGCGCCGCGAAGGGGAGCGTCGCCGTCTTCTTCGCGCTCGGCGCGGCCTTGGGCGCCGGGGGCGGCGCGGCCTTGGGCGCCGGCGCCGCGGTGGGCGCCGGCTCCGCGGTGGGCGCCAGCGCGGCGGTGGGCGCCGGCTCCGCGGCGGGCGCCGGCGCGACCGCCGCCGGCAGCGGGTGGAGCAGGACCTCGATGGGGGCCCTGCCAGCCTGGAGCGTCACTTCCTTGTCCACGGTCGTGTATCCGGAGGCCTCGATCCTCACCCGCTTCGTCTCGCCCGTGCGGCCGCGCAGCGTGCGATCGGCCAGCGCCACGCCGTCGACGGTGAAGCGCGCGCCTTCGGCGTTCGTCCGGAGCTCGACGGAGACCTGGGCGGGCGGCGCAGGCGCGGCGGCCTCGGCGCTCTCCGCCGGCGAGCGGCGCGCGTGGAAGGCGGCGCCCGCGAGCCCGCCGGCCAGCGCGACCAGCGCCGCCCCGGCGAGCGCGAGCCGCCGTGGCCCGCGCGCGCCCGCGCGCCCGTTGCTCGCCCAGCCCACCTTCGAGCCGGTGCCGGGCACCTCGAGCGTCGGATCCATCGCGATGTTCGGGTCGCCCGGCGTGAGCTTCACCGGCGTCTGTCCGGGCGCGCCAGGCGCGCTCGTCGTGTGCGCCCCGAGCTCGTCGCTCGAGCTGCGCCGCGCGCCGAGGAGCCCGCCGGCCCCGGCGACCAGCGCGTCGAGGAAATCCCGCGCGGACGAGAACCTCGCGTCCCTGTCGCGCGTGAGCGCCCTGGCGATGACGCGCGCGATCGGCTCCGGGACGGCCGGGTTGCTCATCCGCACGTCCTGGGCGTCCTTCATGCAGATGTTGACGATCACCTGCTCGTACGAGCTGCCGCTGTGCGGCGGATGCCCGGTGAGGCACTCGTAGAGGATGGCGCCGACCGCCCAGAGATCGGTCCTGCCGTCGACGTCGGGCAGCGCCTGCGCCTGCTCGGGCGACATGTAGAACGGCGTGCCGAGCACCGTGCCCTGCCGGGTCAGCGTGTGCGCCGGGACGCCGTCGGTGCGGCGCACCTTCGAGATGCCGAAGTCGAGGATCTTCGCGAAGTTCCGGTCGTCGTCGCGGTCGACCAGGAAGATGTTGTCCGGCTTGAGATCGCGGTGGACGATGCCCGCCTCGTGCGCGCGGTGGAGGCCGCGGAGGATCTGCGCGGTCACGTGGAGCGCCTCGCCGAGCTCCAGCCGGCCGCAGCGCCGGATGCGGTGGCCGAGGTCCTCGCCGCGGAGCAGCTCCATGACCAGGAACGGGACGTCGTCGGCGAAGCCGGCGTCGAAGATCTCGACGATGTGCGCGCTCTCGACGGCGCTCGCCGCCTGCGCCTCGCGGTGGAACCGGGCGACGGCGTCCTTGTTCCGCGCGAGCTCGGCGTCGACGAACTTCATCGCGACGCGCTTGCCGATGGCGGTGTTGACCGCCTCGTAGACCGTGCCCATCCCGCCCCGCCCGATCGTCCGTACGATTTCGTACTTCTGGACCCGCTTTCCGACGAGCGCGCCCTCGACCGGCTGAGTCGCTGCGGCAGTGGTGTCGGTGCTGCTAGGCATGGCGGTTGCGACTCGCAAGGGGCGGGGCGGGGCGGGCGACGCGCTAGGAGGCCCGATGGACGAACCGTATCAAAGAAAGCTGCGCCCCTTCCCTGCGTCGCAGCTTATCACCTACCCCCGCCACGGTGCACCTTCGCCGGCGGCGACCAGGGGGGCGCCGGGCGAGGGGCGCCGTCGCACATCGCCGCCCCTCTCAGCGCGGCAGGGCGGCGGCGTCCGGGCTCGGCGCCTCGGCGAGGCGCGGATCGAGCTGGCCCTGCTTCTCCAGGGCGGACAGCTCGCTGAACCCGCCGATGCTGACGCCGTTGATGAAGATCTGGGGGACCGTGCGCTGCCCGGAGGCCTTGACCAGCCAGGCGCGGAGGTCGTCGCGGCCCTCCACGTTGATCTGCGTGAACTGCACCTGCTTCTGGCTCAGCAGGCGCTTCGCCATGGTGCAGTACCCGCAGTACTCGGTGACGTAGATGGTGACGTCGGCTGCTTGCATGGTCATCTCGTCCTCTTTCCTTTCCCGGGACGGCCAAAGATGCAAGCGCACAGGGCTCCACCTTGCGGTAGGCTGCGCGCATGGCCGAGAAAGAGGGGACGATTCACCTCGATCGCTACACCAGCGACGCGAAGCAGGTCGTCGCCGGCGCCCAGCAGATCGCGGACGAGCGCCAGCACGCCGAGGTCACGCCGCTGCACCTGCTGATGAGGCTGCTGGAGCGTGATCGGGGGGTATCCGAGGTGTTTCGGCGGGCCGGGGCCGACCCGAACGAGGTGCTCCAGCTCGCCGAGAACGCGCTGAAGAAGCTGTCCAAGGCGGGCAGCGGCGTGGCGTACGTGAGCCCGCGCCTGCTCGACCTCCTCGGGCGCGCCGAGCGGGAGGCGACCCGGGACAAATCGGCGAGCGTGGGCATCGAGCACCTGCTCCACGCGCTCGCGCAGGAGATCCGCGGGCCTGCGGGGGAGATCCTCTCCTCGTTCGGCATCGGCCCCGGCGCGTTCCGGCCCCACCTCGGCGCGCTCGAGGCGGCCTCGCGCGAGCCCTCGCCCGCGGCGTCCAGCGCGTCGGAGCCCGGGCAGCCGGCGCCGTACACCCGGGATCTCGTCGCCGACGCCCGCGAAGGGCGGTTCGATCCGGTCATCGGTCGCGACGTCGAGGCGCGGCGCCTGCTGCAGATCCTCGAGCGGCGGTTCAAGAACCACCCGCTCATCGTCGGCGAGCCCGGGGTGGGCAAGACCGCGCTCATCCGGGGCCTGGCCGACCGGATCGCCCACGGCGACGTGCCCACGAACCTCGCGGGCGCCCACCTCTACGAGCTCGACACCGGCGCGCTCGTCGCCGGGGCGAAGCTCCGCGGCGAGATCGAGCAGCGCCTCAAGGTCCTTGTCGACCGCCTGCGCGGCGCGCAGGACGCCGAGAGCATCCTCGTCGTCGAGGACCTCGACGCGCTCTTCGGGCAAGGGGTGCAGGGCGCCGGCGTCGGCGAGCTCCTGAAGCCGCTCCTGTCGCGCGGGGAGATCCGGATCATCGCCACGACGACGCCGGAGGGCGTGCGCAAGATCAACGAGCGCGACCCCGGGATCATCCGCCGCTTCTCGACGATCACGCTGGAGGCGCCGAGCATCGATCAGGCGACGGAGATCCTGCGCGGGATCGCGACGAAGTACGAGGCCCACCACCGCGTCCGCGTGGGGGAGAGCGCCATCGCCTCGGCGGTCGCGCTGGCCAAGCGGTACATCTCCGACCGCGCGCTCCCCGACACGGCCGTGGACCTGCTCGACGAGACGTCGGCCCGCAAGCGGGTGGAGGTCGACGGCGTGCCGGCCGAGCTCGACGCCCTGAGCCGGCGCGTCGACGCGCTCCGCGCCCAGATCGCCGCGCTCGCCGACGACGACGACAAGCTCAGCGTCCAGACCCGCGCGCGCCTGGAGGCGGAGCTCGCGGAGATCGAGCCGAAGGCGTCGGCGATGCGCAGCCGCAACGCGTCGCGCCGCGGCGTCATCGCCGCGTGTCAGGCCATCCGCCGGGAGCTCGTCGCCGCGACCGACGCGCTGAAGGCGGCCCAGCGCGACAAGGCGTTCGCCAAGATCGGCGAGCTCGAGCACGTGACCATCCCGGAGATCAAGCGGCGGCTCCAGGCCGCCGAGGAGGCCGCGCAGCGGGAGGGGGTCGCGCCGACCTCGAACGTCGTCGGCGAGTCGGACGTGGCGGCGACGCTCAACGACTGGACCGGCATCCCGGTGGCCAAGATGCTCGAGGGCGAGGCCGAGAAGCTCCTCAAGATGGAGGAGCGGCTCGCGCAGCGGGTGGTGGGCCAGGACGAGGCGGTGCGCGCGATCGCGAAGGCGGTGCGCCGCGGGCGCGTGGGCCTGCGCGATCCGGGCAAGCCGATCGGCTCGTTCCTGTTCCTCGGGCCGAGCGGCGTCGGCAAGACGGAGCTCGCGAAGGCGCTCGCCGAGTTCCTGTTCGACGACGAGCAGGCGCTGACGCGCATGGACATGAGCGAGTTCATGGAGCGCCACATGGCCCAGCGCCTGATCGGGGCGCCCCCGGGCTACGCGGACAGCGAGCAGGGCGGCTTCCTCACCGAGGCGGCCCGGCGCCGGCCGTACAGCGTGCTCCTGTTCGACGAGGTCGAGAAGGCGCACGCGGACGTGTTCAACCTGCTGCTCCAGATCCTCGACGACGGCCGGCTCACGGACGGCCGCGGGCGGCTCGCCGACTTCTCGAACACGGTCGTCATCATGACCTCGAACATCGGGTCGAAGCGCGTGCTCGAGACCGACGCCAAGCTGTGGACCACGGAGGACGGCCGCGAGGCGATCCGCGACGTCCTGCTCGAGGAGCTGCGCGGGTTCTTCCGCCCGGAGTTCCTGAACCGGATCGACGACATCGTCGTGTTCAAGGCGCTGAGCAAGGACGATCTCCGGGGCATCGTGGACATCCAGCTCCGCCGCCTCGAGCAGCTGCTCACCGACAAGGACATCCGCCTCTCGCTCACGGACGCCGCGAAGGCGCGGCTCGTCGAGCTCGGCTACGAGCCCAGCCTCGGCGCGCGCCCGCTGAAGCGGGCGATCCTGCGCGAGCTCCAGAACCCGCTCGCCGAGACCATCCTGGCCGGCAGATACCAGCCCGGCCAGACGATGCGGGTCGACGTGAGCGACGAGAAGTTCGTCTTCACCAAGGCGTGAGGGGGCGCCCGGCCTGAGCCGCGGTGGCGGGCGATTTTCGGGCTCTACAGCGCCGCGGCGCACGGTCGGCGCTCCGGGGGGAAGAACCTGGGCGGACGGCGCTGCGAACCTCTTGCCAAGCGAAGCAAGGTCCGTATACTGCCGCTCCCTCGCTCACCGGGCCCTCGGCTCGAGGGCCAATGCGTGGCGTAAGGTGAGGGATCGCGGTCCCCAGGTTGAGGAAGACGCACCATGTACGCGGTCATCAAGACGGGCGGCAAGCAGTATCGGGTCGCCGAAGGTCAGAAGCTCCGGGTCGAGAAGCTTGCCGGCAATGCCGGTGACAAGGTCACCTTCAGCGAGGTGCTCCTCGTCGGCGGCGACTCCCCCAAGATTGGCAAGCCCCTCGTGAGCGGCGCCTCCGTCGCGGCCGAGATCACCGGGCAGGACCGCGGCAAGAAGATCGTGGTCTTCAAGTTCAAGCGCCGGAAGAACTACCGCCGCAAGAACGGCCATCGTCAGCCGTACACCGAGCTCAAGATCACCGGCATCACCGCCTAGCAGGAGAAGTAGACATGGCTCACAAAAAAGGCGGCGGCTCCTCCAGGAACGGCCGCGACTCGAACGCGCAGCGCCGTGGGGTGAAGGTGTATGCCGGCGCGCCGGTGCGCGCTGGCAACATCCTGGTCCGGCAGGTCGGCTCCTCGATCCACGCCGGCCACAACGTCGGCACCGGCCGCGACTTCACGCTCTTCGCCCTCGTCGATGGCGTCGTGACGTACGAGTGGAAGTCCAACACCAAGAAGCAGGTGTCGGTCTACCCGGCGTCCTGAGCTCTCCGCACCGGGACGGCCTCATGCGCCGTCCCCTCGCGTCCCGCCTGTTGCGCTCCGCGCGCTCACGCTTCACCCCAACGCGGTGACGACCTACAAGCTCCTCGCCCTCGACGTCGACGGGACCCTCGTCCGGCGCGACGGCTCCATCCACGACGAAGACCTCCTCGCCATCCAGCGGCTCCAGAGCGCCGGCATCCCGGTCTCGATCGCGACCGGGCGCCTGTACTCAGGGACGCGCGAGGTCGCGCGGCGGGTCGGCGTGCTCGGCCCCATCGCGTGCGTCGACGGCAGCCACATCGTGCACACCGAGGGCGACGCGCACCTGTACTCGCGCACGATCTCCGGCGCCCACGCGGCCCTGCTGCGCTCGATCACCGAGCGGCACGCGACGGCGTCTTTCCTCTTCGCGCAGGACAGCATCGTCCACGACGCGACCGGCACGCCGCACGTCCACTACGTCCGCGGCTGGTCGCACGCGATCGCCGAGGTCGAGCGCGTCTCGTCGCACCCGTACTGGGAGCACGAGCACGGCCTGCTCGCGCTGGTGGCGATCGGGACCGAGCTGCAGGTCATGGCCGCCGTCGAGGAGGTCCGGTCCGAGCTCGGCGAGGCGGCCTTCGTCGTCTCGTTCCCGTTCCTGCGCGAAGGTCACACGAGCATCTGGGCCATGATGGTCCGCGCGTCCGGGTCGACGAAGGGGACGGCGATCGCGTGGCTCGCGGAGCACTACGGCTGCGCGACGTCGGACGTGGTCGTCGTCGGCGACTGGCTCAACGATCTGCCGATGTTCGAGGTCGCGGGGCGATCGTTCGCGATGGCGCAGGCGCCCGAGGACGTGAAGCAGGCCGCGACCGACCGCCTGGAGGCCGACGGCCTGCGCGGCGGCGGCATCGCCGAAGCGATCCGCCGCGCCTTCGGTCGCTGAGCCGAGGGCGGCAGAGAGCGCCGAAGAGCAGCGGGGGAGCGCCGCGCAGCGCTCCCCCCGCGCGAAGCTCCGTGTCAGGCCTTGCGCTGCGCCGGCTGGGCCGCGGCGGCGAGCTGCTGCTGCTGCTGCTGCAGGTACTGCGCGACGGCGCGCGAGCGCTCGATGGCGAACTGCTTGACCTCCTTGTTCGGAGAGCCCGCGAGCGCGTTCAGCAGCTTGGTCACCTTCTCGAGCTGGCGCGACTGGAACAGCGCCTCGAAGTAGTTGTTGGCCAGGCGCACGTCCCGGCTCATCTTCGCCTCGTGCGGCTGGAGCAGGCGGACCACCGCCTCGAGGTCGTTCTTCTGCCCGTACAGCGCCGAGAGACAGAGCAGCGCCAGCGGGTTGTCCGGGTTCAGCGCGACCGCCTTCTTGGCGTACTCGACCGCCTTGTCCCGCGTCTCCTCGTTGGCCGCGTAGAAGCCCTGGATCGCGATGTACGGCGCCGGCGTCTTCTTGTCGGCCGAGAACTTCTCGATCTCGGCGACCGCGCTCTCCTCGTCGCCGCGCTGCTTCAGGTACTGGAAGAGGTAGGCCCACGCGTCGATGCACTCCACGTCGATCGCGATCGCCTTCTCGATGAACTCGCGCTCCTTCGCGTCGTCCTTGCGCGCCTGGTAGAGCTTCGCGAGGTGCAGCGAGGGGTAGGGGTTGTCCTTGAGCAGGTTCTGCGCGCCCTTCAGCGTCCCCTCGGCCTTGTCGTGCTTGTCCTGCGAGAGCTGCGCGATGCCGAGCGCGAGCCAGTCGTCGCCCGTGCCGCCCTTCGCGACCACCTTCGAGAGCACCTGCTCGGCGCGCTGCAGCCGGTTGTGCTTGAGGAGCTCCTGCGCGTAGATGCGCCCGCGGTTCAGATCGTCGGGTTGCTCGGTCCAGTGCTTCTCGAGGCCGGCGAGCAGGTCCTCCAGGCCGATCGCGATCGGGCGCCCCTGGTCGTCCTGCACCTGGACCGCCGGCCCGTTGAAGCCGAGGAGCTGCCACATCTGATCGAGGGTCACCGCCGCGGGGCCCTTCTCGATCAGACCCTTCAGCTCATCGGTCGGCTTGTTGACCGGGATGACGATGAGCGCGTTCCCCGGCACGCCGTTCGGGAACGCGCTCACGGGCGCGACGATCGCTGCCCCTCCCGCGATATTGAGCCCAGCCGCCTGCTGCTGTCCGTTCGTCGTCATCGTCGATGCTCCGAGATCTCTTCCCCACGCGCGCCGAGGCGCAGGCATCACCCAGCCTCGCCCCGGTACCCTGCGCGCCAAATTGATGGGGGCCGTAGTTCGTGTAGAAGGGGCGCGAACGCTAGCAGGGAGGGCCCACCCGGGCAACGGGGGAGCTCGGAGAGCACCGCCGCGCGCCGCGCTCGGTCCGCTCCAGTTTCGACCCGAGCTTACACCCGTGATTCCGCCCGTGATTCCAGTGAATTTCGCCGCGCTCGCCGCGCTCCGGACCTGCCGCGCCGCGGCCTGCGTCGCCGCTGCCGTCGCTGCGCCGCGCGGCTCGCCGTCGCTCGTGGGATCGCTGTCGTGCTCGCTGTCGCTCTCGCCGTCACGGACGCTCATCTCGCTCGCCCTCTCCCTGCTCCGCGCGCCGTCCTAGTCGAGTCGCGGGCCGGCGGCGAGGGCCGGCTTGAGCTCGCGCGCCGGCCCGGAGCGCGCCGGCGCCGCGCTGCGCAACCGCTCCGCCAGGTGCGTGCGGCGCTCCTCCTTCCGGGTCTCCGCCAGCGCCAGCGACACGGCCCGCGGATCCGCGACGAGCACCACGAGCCGCTTGCCGCGCGTCACCGCCGTGTAGATGAGGTTCCGCGAGAGCATCACGAAATGCTGGGTGAGGATCGGCACGATCACCGCCGGATACTCGCTCCCCTGGCTTTTGTGGATGCTCGTCGCGTAGGCGAGCGTCAGCTCCTCGAGCTCCGCTTCTTCGTAGCTGACCTCGCGATCGTCGAAGCGCACCTGGAGCTTCCGCTCCTCGGCGTTCACCTCCGTGACGAACCCCACGTCGCCGTTGTAGACCTCGCGGTCGTAGTCGTTGCGGAGCTGCATCACCTTGTCGCCGAGCCGCAGCGTCCGCGCGCCGCGCGTGACGGTCGGGCCCTCGGGGTTCAGCGCCGCCTGCAGCCGCGCGTTCAGGGCGATCGCGCCGGCCTCGCCCTTGTGCATCGGCGTCAGCACCTGCACGTCCCGCCGCGGGTCCAGCCCGAACCCCTTGGCGATGCGCTCGGTCACGAGGTGGAGGATCAGCTCCGCCGCCGCCTCGGCCTCGGTCCGCTCGATGACGTAGAACTCGCCGCCGGGCCCGCGCGCGCCCTCCGGCGCCTCGCCGTCGTGGATCCGGTGCGCGTTCCGGACGATGAGGCTGCCCTCGGCCTGCCGGAAGATCTGCGTGAGGCGCACCGTGGGCACCTCGCCGGAGGCGATCACGTCGCGCAGCACCGCGCCCGGCCCGACCGACGGCAGCTGGTCGACGTCGCCCACCAGCACGAGCCGCGCCGCGTCGGACGTGGCCTGGAGGAGCGCGTCGGCGAGCGCCAGATCGAGCATCGACGCCTCGTCGACCACGATCGCCGCCGCCTCGATCGGGCGGCCCCGCTGGCGCCCGAACTTGCGCTGCTTCGGGTCGAACTCCAGGAGGCGGTGGAGCGTGACCGCCTCGCGCCCGGTCGCCTCGCTCATCCGCTTGGCGGCGCGGCCCGTGGGCGCGGCGAGCCGCACCGGCAGCCGGGCGCGGTCGAAGAGCGCCAGGATGGCCCGGACGATGGTCGTCTTGCCGACGCCGGGGCCGCCCGTGATGACCAGCACCTTGTTCCGCGCCGCCTGCTCCACGGCGCTGCGCTGCGCGGGCGCCAGCGAGACCTTCGTCTTCTCCTCGAACGCGGCGATCGCCGCGTCGACGCCCTCCGCGAGGCGCGCGTCGCCGGCCGCGCCGTCCTCGTCGTCCCCGAGCAGCGACCGCATCCGGCGCGCGAGCCGCACCTCGGCCTCGTAGAGGTCCTTCGGGTAGACGGCCACCTCGCCGGTCGACAGCGCCTCGACGCGCACGTGGCCGCTCGCCGCGAGCGCGTCGATCGCGCCGTCGACCTCCGCGGCGTCGCGCTCGAGCATCGCCGCGGCGAGCTCCGCGAGCTCCGGCCGCTCCGCCAGCGTGTGCCCGCGGGTCGACAGGTCGACGAGCGTCTGCAGCACGCCCGCCTGCGCCCGCTCGGGCGAGTCGGCCCGGACGCCGATCGAGCGCGCGATCCGGTCGGCGGTCTTGAAGCCGATGCCCCACACGTCGAGCGCGAGCCGGTACGGGGAGCGGGAGACGATGTCGATCGCGTGGGGGCCGAACCGCTTGTAGATGCGGCTCGCCAGCGCCGGGGAGGCGCCGTGCGCCTGGAGGAAGATCATGATGGCCCCGATCGCCCGCTGCGCCGCCCACGCCTTCGCGACGGCCTGCGCCCGGCGCTGGCCGAGCCCGGGGACCTCGGCGAGCCGCTCCGGCGACCGGTCGAGGATCTCCAGCGTCTCGGCGCCGAACGCCTCCACGATCCGCTTCGCGTACGCGGGCCCGATGCCCTGCACCATGCCCGACCCGAGGTAGCGCTCGAGCCCATCGAGCGTGGCGGGGGCGATCGGCAGCAGGGTCTCGACCTTGAGCTGCTCGCCGTGCTTCGGATCGCGCTCGTAGCGCCCCGTCGCGCGCACGCGCGTGCCGGGGACGACCTGCGGGAACACCCCGACCCAGACCTCCGGGGCGGCGCCGGGGGCGACCTCCACCCGCAGCACCCGGAAGCCGCTCGACTCGTTCTCGTAGGTGACGCGGGCGACCTCGCCCTCGACCGTCGCGGGCCCGTTCCCCGCCGCCTCCCTGGCCGAGAAGAGCCGCTGCTGGCCCCCGCCGCCCGGCGGGCGCTCGCCGGCCCCGCCGGGTCGCTCGCCGGCCCCGCCGGGGCGCTCGCCGCGCTCGTGCGGGCGCGGCGCGCCGTCCGGCGGCGGCGCCGGCGCGGCTGCCCCCCGGGCTGCCCGATCGGGGCGGCCGCTCCGCTGGGACCCTTGCACGAGGGCAGCATGTAGCCGCCGGCCCGCCGGCGGCAACGCCCTCGTGCGCCGCGGCGCGTGATACTCCTCGCGGGTGCCGGAGCTCCCCGAGGTCGAGCACGCCGCCGCCTCGCTGCGCCTCTTCCTGGCGGGCGACCGGATCGCGTCCGCCGAGGGCGACCGCACCCGCCTGTTCCGCGGATCGAGCCGCGACGCTTTCGAGCGCGATCTCCCGGGCCGCGCGCTCGAGCGCCTCACGCGCTTCGGCAAGTACCTCGCGCTCGAGCTCGACGCCGGCGTGGTGCTGCTCAGCCACCTCGGGATGACCGGCAAATGGGTGCGCCGCTCGGCGGGCGAGCCCGCGCCGGCGCACAGCCGCGCCCGGCTGCTGCTCGCTTCGGGGAGCGTGCTCCACTACAGCGATCCGCGGCTCCTCGGCCGCCTCGCGGTGCTGCGCGGCGTCTCGCCGGGCGAGATCCCCGAGATCGCCGCGCTGGGCCCGGATCCGCTGCGCGACGGGATCGACGTGGACGCCCTGGCGCGGCGCGCGCGGGCGAGCGCGCGCGCCGTGAAGGCGATCCTCATGGACCAGGCGGTGATCGCCGGCCTCGGCAACATCCAGGCGACCGAGGCGCTCTTCCGGGCCGGCGTGCACCCGGCGCGGCCGGGCCGATCCCTCTCGCGCGAGGAGGTGGCCGCGATCGCCGCCGGCGCCCTGGGCTCGATCGCGCACACGCTCCGGGCGATCGGCGGCGGGGAGATCGCCTACCTGTCCGAGTCCGGCGCGACGCCGAACCCGTTCCTTGTCTACGCGCGCGCCGGCGAGCCGTGCCCCCGCTGCGGCGCGGCGCTGGAGACGCGCGCGATCGGCGGTCGCTCCAGCGCCTTCTGCCCGCGCTGCCAGCCGGAGCGCGGCCGCGCGCGGGCGCGAGCTGGGCCGCGCAGGGCGCCCCGGCGCTGAACACCCGTCGCGCGAAGGGATTTGCGCCGCGGGCCCGCGGTTGGCGTGACATCTTCGTGCCGGTATAGTGGCCCCGCGATGGGCCGCAGCACCTTGCTTTCCGTCCTCTGCGCCCTCGTTCTCGCGGGCTGTGCCGGGAGCGCGCCGGAGGCGGCGCGGTCCAAGGACCGCCTGCTGCGCGTGGCCGCCTCGGTCTCCATGGATCCGAGCGCCGGCGCGCCGGCGCCCGGGGCAGCGGCGGAGGACGCCGCGCACGCGCACGAGCACGAGCACGAGCACGAAGACGAGGTGGATGAGGACGGCGCCGAGGCCGACGACGGCCTGGATCTGCCGGTGGAGCCGGGCGCCGGCACGCGCGCGCACTCGCCGCTCGCGGCGATGACCGAGGCCCAGATCGAGGAGCTGCTCGCGAAGGACCCGGCGGCGCTGGGGCCGATGTCGGTGGGCGCCACCAACGCGGGCGCGCTGTTCAACGGCATCCGGATGCCCGAGAGCGACCGGTGGGAGCTCGTCGATCCGGGCCACGCGTGGGGGACGCGCGAGACGATCGACGCGCTCGACCGGGCGATCGCGGAGGTGCACCGGCAGTTCCCGGGCAGCCCGAAGCTCTACATCGGGCACATCAGCGCCCGGGACGGCGGCCGGCTCTCTCCGCACAAGAGCCACCAGGCCGGGCGCGACGTCGACATCAGCTATTTCCTCGACGCGCGGCACCTCTGGTACCAGCGGGCCACGGCGGCGAACCTCGATCGAGAGCGCTCCTGGGCCTTCGTCCGGGCGCTCGTCACCGAGACCGACGTGGAGCTCATCCTCATCGACAGCAGCGTGCAGCGGCTGCTCAAGGAGCACGCGCTGAAGATCGGCGAGGACAAGGACTGGCTCGACGAGGTCTTCCAGTACGGGTCGAGGAAGCCGCGCCCGCTCATCCGCCATGCCCGGGGGCACGCGAACCACATCCACATCCGGTTCTACAGCCCGGTCGCGCAGGAGTCGGCCGTGCGCGCGTACCCGCTGCTCGTGAAGCGCGGGGCGATCAAGCCGACGGCGCAGTACGTGCGGCACACCGCGAAGAAGGGGCAGACCCTGGGCTCGCTGGCCCGGAAGTACGGCACCACGGTGGAGGCGATCAAGCGAGCCAACGGCCTGCGCTCGACGGCGATCCAGGCGAAGCGCGTCTACAACATCCCGCGGCCGTCGAGCGGCCCCGCCGCCCCGCCGAAGCACGTCGTCGTGCCGCCGCGCCGGCTGCCCCCGCCGCGGGCGGCGGAGGCGTCGCCGCCGGTGCGCCACGACGGCGCCGGGCCGGCGCTGGGCGGCTGAGCGCTGCGGGAGGGGCTCCGCCGCCGGCCCTCCGGGAGCGCGGTCGGCCCGCGGGCGCGGCCTCGGCCCCGCTCAGTGCTTCACGTCGACGACGAGCCGCGCCGGCTTGGTGAGCTCGAGGACGCGGTACTTGTTCGGCGACGAGACCCCGAGCACCCACGTCACCTCGGCCTCGAAGTCGCACGTCCGCTCGAGCTCCAGCGCCACGCCGAGCGCGAGCTTCCGCTCGCGGAACGGGATCGTGGCCTTCCCCGCGTCCGTGTGCGCCGCGGCGGGGGTCATGCGCACCGCGAGCCACCCGTCGCCGGCGATCTCGGTCGCCTCGCCCGAGCCGCACTGCCGCACCGGCTTGTCGATGTAGTCGACGTGGTAGCCCGGCACCGCGTCCCCCTCGAACTCGAACACGACGCGGTCGTAGTGCTCGTGCCGGGCCGCGCGCACGTCGCGCAGGACCGCGACCTTCGCGCCGGCGCGCGGCTTGTCGGTGGCGCCCGCGGTGCCCTCGAACGTGTCGGTGCTCGTGGGATCCGCCGCCTTCGGAGGCCGCGGCGTGGGCGGCTCGTCGTCCACGGCGGGCCCTTCGGCCGGGCGCGTGTCGATCGGCGTCACCTGCGGGATGGGCTGAGCGGGCTCGCTGCCGGCGCCGCCGCGGCAGCCCGCGGCGAGCGACACGGTTGCGGCGGCGAGCAGGAGATCGGCGGTCCTCATGAGGGGGCTTTCATGGCGCCGCGGCCGCCGAACGTCCACTGCGACGAGGCGGCGCGCGCGGCGCCGCGGGCATCGCGAGCGACGGCGCGGCCGGCGCGCGCCGCCGAGGATCACCGCGAGGGCGCGCGCGCCCTGGCCAGGATCGCCGCGAGCCGGGGCACGATCTCGTCCACCGCGCGCTCGCCCTTCACCGACCCCTCGATGCGGAGGGGCGTCCCCCGGCCGTCCTCGCCGGGCACGACGAACAGCGGGATCATCTCCGACGCGTAACCGGCCTCGGCGAGCCGATCCCGGTCGCGGTCGAGGTCGAACTCGAGCAGGCGCAGCGCCGGGAAGGCCGCGTCGAGCTGGCCCGCCTTCACGGCGTCGTGGAACCTCGTGCACGGCTCGCACCACGGCGCGCCCACGTAGACGACGAGCTCGCGCCCCTCCCGCCGGGCGCGCTCCCGCGCCGCTTGCACCAGCGCCGGCACCTCGCCGCCGTCCGGCGCGAGCTCGACCTCGGCCCGCAGCGCCGCCGGCCGCGCGACGCCGCTCCCTGCGGCCGGCGCGGAGGTCTCCTCCCGCGAGCAGCCGAGGAGCGCCGCGAGGCAGAGCACCAGCCCGGCGCCAGCCGAACCCTTCCGGCCATGACCGTTCACGTCGTCGTCTCCCTCTCGGCCACGGTCTTGCTCACGGCGGCCGGCTGCGCCAGCGCCTCAGGGGAGCACGAGCTTGATCGAGAACACGTAGTCGACGTTGACCGGCCGGCCCTGGTAGGTGACCGGCCTGTAGCGGCTCGCCGCGAGCGCCTCGAGGACCGCCTCGTTCATGTGGGGCACGCCCTTGACGATCCGGCAGCCGGTGAGGCTGCCGGCCGTCGTCACCACGCACTTCGCGAGGACCGTCCCCTCGACCCGCGCCTGCCGCGCCTGCCGCGTGTAGACGACCGCGGGCGCGACGATCGGCACGGGGCGCGTCATCCCCTCCTGGAACGGCAGGATCTCGGGGGCGGCCGGCGCCGGCGCGGCCGGCGCCGGCGCGGCCGGCGCGCGCCCGCGACGTCCTGCTCGAGGAACGCCCCCCACGACGGAGGCTCCGGCGCGGCGATCGCGGCCGGCTGCGCGGCGCTCGGCCCGGCAGCGACGGGCCCGGCGCTCGGCGACGGCCCATCGCTCGGCGGCCCGGCGCTCGGCGGCTCCGCCGGGGGCGCCGGCTCCGGGAGCGCGCTCGGCGCGGCCTGCGGGCTCGGCGCCGGTGCCGCCGCGGCGAGCGCCTCGAGCTCCGCCGAGGCGGTCTCGTCCTCGGGGCGGACGACCAGCACGGCCGACTTGTAGCCGGGCTTGGTCAAATTCAGCCGGTACTCGGCCGTGGTCCCGGCGCCCTGCAGCACGAGCCGGCACGGGGTCGAAAGGCAGACCTCCGTCCCGCGGTCGGACACGCGGGCCCCGGGCGGGGCGCTCTCGATCCTCACGATCCTGAACTCGGCCGCGGCGCTCGGCTCTCGGCCCCCCGAGGCCTCGACGGGCATGGCGAGCGGCACCGGGGCGGGCTGGACGGCGGCCGGGGCGCTCGCGGCGTCCGGAGCGCGCCCGCGCACGTGCCCGGTGAGCGCCAGCACGAGCCCCCCGCCGACGAGCGCCGCGACGAGCGCCACGATGTAGACGGACACCGGCGCATGACGAGCTGGGCCGACGGAGCCGCCGACGGTCGGCGGCGCCTGGGCCGGAGAGAGCGAGTCGCCCTGCGGCTGGCGGATCGGCGCGGCGGGCTCGCTCGCCCCGGCGCGGGGCGGCCCGCCCAGCTCGCTCGGCGACGGCGACAGGGCCGAGAGGCGCGGCCCCGAGTTCGACGGCGCGGAGGGCAGCGCGCCGCCGAGCTGCGCCGCGGACAGCCGCTCGGGCGCCGAGGCCCGCGTGAGATCGATCGGCTCGCCGGCCGCGCTCTTCAGCGCGAGGAGACACTCCTTCATCGACTGGAAGCGCCTGTCCGGGTCCTTCTCGAGACACCGCATCACGATGGCTTCCATCGCCGGCGACACCAGCGCGCCCTGAGCGCTCCCGGCGAGCGGCGGCGGCGGCTCGCTGACGTGGGCCATGAGGGTCGCCGTGGGCACCTTCTTGTCGAACGGCACCTTGCCCGAGAGCATCTCGTAGAGCAGGACGCCGAGCGCGTAGATGTCCGCGCGCGGCGAGAGCTCGTGGCCCATCGCCTGCTCCGGCGCGGTGTACTTGGGAGAGCCGATGAACAGGCCCTTCTGGGTCAGATCGTCCAGGTCCTGCCCCGAGACGTCCTTGACCAGGCCGAAGTCGAGCACCTTGACGAAGTCCTTCTCGTCTCCCTGGTCGACGAGGAGCACATTGCTCGGCTTGAGATCCCGGTGCACGAGGCCGAGGCCGTGCGCCTCGATGAGCGCGCGGCAGATCTGCCGCGCGATCCCGCTCGCGCGCGCCTCGGGGAGCGCGCCCTCGTCGTGGAGCACACGGTGCAGCGTACGGCCAGCGATGTACTCCATCGCGATGAAATAAATGCCGCGCGGATCGTCCCTGCCGTAATCGAAGACGGTGACGGAGTTCGGGTGGGTGAGCCGCGCCGCGGTCGCGGCTTCGCGTGAAAAGCGCCGGAAGAACTCCGGATCTTGCTCGCGGCGCTCGTCGGGCACGAGGAGCTTGAGGGCGCAGATCCGTCCCAGGGCCGATTGCTCTGCCCTGTACACCTTGCCCATACCCCCGCGCGCGATGAGCGATACGATCCGATATCGACCGGCGATCGTGGCGCCGATGAGCGGGTCTTGACCGCTGCTCCTGGTCGCACCCATGCCGTTCATCATACGCACGACGGCGGGGGCGCGGCTACCCCAACGCCCGTGTCTTGCGCGTCTCGTTGGATTGCGCACCTCGGGATCTCCGCGCAGCTCCGCTCGTTCGGCGATGCGGCGCGGCCGTGTCTGGTGCGCTATCGGCGGCGCGCTCGATCGCGTCTTCACGCTGCTCGGCGCGTCTTCCCGCTGCGCGGCGCTGGCGAGCGCGGCGCGGTTCATCGGAGAGCACCGGAAGTTTACGGCTCTGTTTCGCGACGACTCCATGTCTGTTGGCCAACCGCGCGAGCGCGCATCGCATCGAGGTGGCCTCCGCACACACACCGCGGCTAGGACGTGGGCGCCCGCCCCTGCGAGGCGGCGCGCTCCGCGAGGGCAGGGGGCGAGCCGCCGCGCCGAGCGGCGCGGGGTCGGCCGACAATCTGGAATTTATTCAACGCCCTGGGCGCCACCTTCCCGCTGAAAATCGCGTCGCGCGTCCGGAACCTGGCGCCGGGGGCGCTGTCGATCCCGGGCGTGGACGCGGTGCTCCGCGGCGCACGCAGAGAGCGGTGAAGCTCGCCGCGCGTGCGCCGGGGAACGCCAGAGCGCGGGCCCTCGCGGGCTCGCTCCATTCAGACCGCTCGCTGCGCGGTCCACGCCGCACGCGGGAGCAGGGAAAGGCCTGGCTTCAGATGGATACGTTCAAGTTGGCTCCGAGCATGGCATCCCCGAATCCGTTTCTCGGCGACCTGCCCTTCAGCGCGTCTCCGGCCCGCGATCCCGAGGTGACCGCGGACGCGCCGGAGGGCTCGTACACGTACGCGCTGGTCAAGAGCGCGCCCGAGGTGCCCGCCGCGGAGTGCGAGACCGAGGCGCTGTCCGTCGAGGTGCTGATCCGCTGGGGGAGCAACCTGATCCACGTGGCGCACCTGACCCCGCCGCGCTCCTTCCACGTGGGCGAGCAGGACGGCGCGGAGGGCGCGTGCGACTTCTTCCTCCCGGCGGAGCGGCTGGGCGCGGCGAGGGCGCCGCTCGTGCTCGTCGGCGACGACGGCGAGGTGAGCGCCGTGATCCCGCCGGGCGCGTCGGGGATGATCGAGATCGGGAGCTGCAAGATGACGGTCGCGCAGGCGATCGCCACGGGCCGCGCCGCGCCGGACGCCGCGCTCGGCGGGGCGCGGCGGGTCGCGCTGCCGCTCGGCGCGCGCGCGCGGCTCGACCTCGGCGACTTCGGCTTCGAGGTCGCCGTGGGCAACGCGGGCCGCCGCGTCGCGGGCAAGGTGAGCCTCGACCGCCGGAGCCTGCCGTTCGCCGCGCTCTCGACGCTGGTCCATGTCGGCCTGCTCGGCGCCATGGCCGCGTTCATGCCCCCGCTGGCGATGGCCGACGAGGGCGGCGTGAGCGCGGAGCAGGCGTACCTCATGGCGCAGGCGCTCGCGGCGACCGCGGAGCGGGAGCTGCCCGAGGCGAACGAGGGCGCGGAGGCGACCCGCCCGAACGACACCGAGGGCGGCTCGGGCGCGGCCGCGATCGGCGAGTCGGGCAAGGCCGGGAGCGCGACGAGCCGGAAGACGAACGGGCGCTTCGAGATCGCGGGGCCGAAGGACAACGCCGACGTGCGGATCTCGCGGGCGCAGGCGCTCGACGACGCGGCCCGCTTCGGCATGATCGGCGCGCTCCAGGCCGGCATCGGCGATCCGAACGCGCCCTCGGCCCCCTGGGGCGGCGTCGACACGCTCGGCAACGGGGCGAAGAGCGTGATCGGCAACCTGTGGGACGAGACGATCGACGAGGCGGGCGGGGCCGGGGGCCTCGGGCTGACCGGCGTCGGCGAGGGCGGCGGCGGGCGCTTCACGGGTATCGGGATGGGGCCCCTCGGCACCATCGGCCACGGCAACGGGCTCGGCGACGGGCAGGGCTTCGGCCCGGGCGGCGGCGCGTCGCGCTTCATCAACGGACCCGGCCACAAGGTGAGCGCGCCGCGGATGCAGGTCGGGTCGACCTCGGTGTCGGGCCGGATCCCGCCCGAGGTCATCCAGCGCATCGTGCGGCAGAACTTCGGTCGATTCCGGCTCTGCTACGAGAACGGGCTGCGCAATAGCCCGAACCTCACCGGGCGCGTGGCGGTCGGCTTCACGATCGGCCGTGACGGCGCGGTCTCCAGCGTCCAGAACGGCGGCTCCGACCTGCCGGACGCCGGCGTGGTCGCCTGCGTGGTGCGCTCGTTCTACGGGCTGTCGTTCCCGCCGCCGGACGCCGGCATCGTGACCGTGACCTATCCTATCCTCTTCAGCCCTTCCGGCAGCTGACTCGCCCCTTCCGGCGGCTGACCTTCGGTGTCGCCCCGGCGCGTGGCATGCTCTATCGTGCGTGCGTGATCGCCCTATCCCGAATCCTGAGCACGCTGGGGCGCGCGCCGCGCGCGCCCGAAAAGACCCTTCAAAACCCCTTTCTCGAAGGGAATTACGCCCCCTTCCGGAGCGAGACGGAGTGCGCCTCGCTCGAGCTCGTGTCGGGAGAGGTGCCGGCGGCGCTCGCCGGCGCGCTCTACCGGATCGGGCCCGCGCCGCGGTTCGAGCCGCTCGATCCCGTCCTCTATCACTGGTTCGAGGGCGACGGCATGGTGGACGCGTTCCGCTTTGAAGGCGGGCGCGTGGCGCACCGCCGCCGCTGGGTCCGCACGGACAAGCTCCGCTGGGAGGAGCAGGCGGGCCGGGCGCTCTTCGGCGGCCTCCGCGGCTTCGGCCGGCGCACCTCGGCCGACGGCTGGAAGGCGCTCGGCTTCACGCCCTCCGAGCTCATCGAGCTCCGCGTGCGCGGGCTGCTCGGGCTGCCGCCGCGCGAGGATCAGGTGCGGCGGATCATGCGGGCGCAAGACCGGAGCAACACGAACGTGCTCAGGCTCGCCGGCAGGCTGCTGACGCTGGTCGAGAACTCGGCCGCGCACGAGATCGACCCCGAGACGCTCGCCACCCGCGGGCGCTTCACGTTCGGCGGCGTGCTGGAGGCGCGCCGCATGGTCGCGCACCCCAAGGTCGATCCGGAGACGGGCGACATCTACACCTTCGGCGCCTCGCTGCGGCCGCCGCACCTGACCTATTACGCCTTCTCCGCGGACGGCTCGCTCCGCTTCTCGCGCGACATCGACGTGCCGTTCCCGGCGATGATGCACGACTTCGGCGTCACGGCGACGCGGGCGATCTTCTATCACCTGCCCGCGACCATGCGGTACGAGAACTTCAAAACCTCGAACCCGGTCCGGTGGGAGCCCTCGGAGGGCGCGCGCCTCATCGTGGTCCCGCGGGACGAGCCGGGCGCGCCCGCGCGCACGGTCGATCTCCCCGCCTGCTTCGTCTTCCACACGATGAACGCCTTCGACGACGGCGGCTCCGTCGTGCTCGACGTGGTGCGGTACCCGCGCCTCCCGCTCTTCGATCTCGGCGGGGAGAACCCGAACCCGCCGCTCACGGAGAACCCGGAAGGGCGGCTCACCCGCCTCCGGATCGATCCAGACAAGGGCGCCGTCAGCGAGATCCTGCTGGACGAGGCGCCGGCGGAGTTTCCGATCGTCGATCCGCGGTTCGCGGCGCGGCCGTACCGCTACGGCTGGATGGTGTGCAGGCGCGGGGACAGCGACGGCCGGGGGCACCACAACGCCATCGCCCTGGTCGACCACGCCGAGCGGCGCACGCGCTATCACGAGCTCGGTCGGTCGAGCTTCACGTCCGAGCCGGTGTTCGTGCCCCGCGGCGAGGGAGCGCCGGAGGGGGAGGGGTGGCTGCTCGCCGTGGTGTACCGCGCCGAGACGGACCGGAGCGACCTCCTCGTCCTCGACGCGCTCGACATCGAGCGCGAGCCGGTCGCGGTGCTGCGGTGCCCGCACCGGATCCCGTACGGCTTTCACGGCTCGTGGGTGGCGCGCGGCTGACCGCCGCGCCCCGACTGCGCGCCTCCGCGTCGCTGCTATCGTCCGCCGCCCGAGGCGACCTGGCCGACGGCGCGCTCCGCCTCCGCGATCTCCTGCGCTCGCTGCTGGATCATCACCCCTTGCGGCGGGCCCTGGAAGCGGCGGCGCTCCAGCGCGAACCAGACGATCGCCGTCAGCGCGAACACGATGAGCATGATGACAAGGGCCTTGTCGTTCGGGGGCTGGACGCTCACCACGATGAGCATCAGGCACGCGAGCACGCTGATGATCGCGAGCGGCCGGTACAGCGGGCCGAGGTCCCACGGCCCCATCGTCACCCACGTGCGGCCGTAGGCGCGCACGCCCGCCATCGTGGGCATGACATAGGAGATGTAGAGGAAGATCACGCACACGGCCGTGATCGTCGAGTAGACCGGCGTGTACACGGTGAAGGCGATCGTCAGCGCGCTGACGACCCAGATCGCGGTCGCCGGCGTGCGGAACTTCGGGCTCACCTTGCGGAGCTGCTCCGAGAGCGGCAGCCCCCCGTCGCGGGCGAACGCGAAGGTCATGCGCGAGGCGGACGTCACCGTGGCCAGCCCGCAGAGGTACTGGGCGATCGAGATGCCGGCGTAGAGCGCGATCCGGAGCTTCTCCGGGATGACGCTCTCCATGATCCAGAAGAAGACCCCGCCGCCCTTCGACGCGGCCTGGTCCATGTCGGGGATCGCGAGCACGATCGCGCTCAGCATGAGCCAGCCGAAGACGCCGGAGACGAGCACCGCCCGGACGATGCCCCGCGGGACGGTCTGCGCCGCGCCGATCGTCTCCTCCGAGGTGTGCGCCGACGCGTCGTATCCGGTGATCGTGTACGCGGGCAGGAGGAAGCTCAGGAGGAACAGCATCGTCATGCTGTCCGTCTCCGGCCACACGTCGCCCCCCTTCGCCCCGCTGTAGTTCGTGAACGTGACGAGCCGCCCGAGGTCGACCTGGGGCGCGTGGAAGAGCATCGCGAGCGTGAGGATCACCGAGACGACGAGGATGAGGTATCCGCTGAAATCGGTGAGCAGGGTTGTGACGCGGATCCCCAGGTGGTTGAAGAGCGCCTGTGTCCCCGTGATGAGCGTGACCCCGACGATCTGCGTCAAGAGGGCCTGATCCGGGGACATCGTCGCGATGTCGACGCCGAGCAGCGGGCCGAGCGAGCTCATGATGAACAGGTAGGCGCCGACGTTGATCGCCGCGAGGACGGTGACGAGGCCGATCAGGTTGAACCACGCGGTGGCCCAGCCGAAGCCCCGGCCGCCGAGGATCGAGGCCCAGTGGTACAGCCCGCCCGCGGTCGGGAACGCGGACGCGACCTGTCCCATCGTGAGCGCGGTGCAGAGCGAGAGCGCGCTGCAGACCGGCCAGCCGATGCCGATGCCGGCCCCGCCGACGCTGCAAAGCCCCATCTGGAACGAGGTGATGCCGCCCGCGATGATGCAGATGATCGAGAACGAGATCGCGAAGTTGGAGAAGCCCCCCATCCGCCGCAGGAGCTCCTGCGCATAGCCCATGCTGTGGAGCGTCTTCACGTCCTCGGCGATCACGCCCTCCACGCTGCGCGGTGTATCGCTGGAGCGCGGCCCGACGTCGCCCTTCGTCTCACGGCTCATGAGCGGTCCCTTTCCTCGACGGTCTTGCGCTCGTGACCGACGGAGCCGGTCGGGCCTCGTCGGGATCGGCGCGCCTCGCCGGTGCGCGCCCCTCTCGGGGAGCTCACCCGCGCAGACGAGCGTACATGGGGGCGCCGGCGAGTGCCTAGCGCCAACATCCGGAGTGGCGCGGGGATCCCGGGGGGAGATTTCAACGCAAAGGCGCAAAGGCGCAAAGGCGCAACGAGAAAGAAGAGACAAATTTTGTCGTGTTTCTGCGCCGTCGCGCCAAGGGCAACGAGAGCCGAAAGAACAAAATCCTCTTGTCTTTTTGCGTCTTTGCGCCTTTGCGCCTTTGCGTTGAAATCTCCGCTTCGCAATGCAGATCCCTGGCGTGGCCGCTCCCCGCGCCCCGTCAAGGTGCCTCGAGGGGCGTCTGCGGGGGCAGGGCCAGCTCTCGAAACCTGCGTGTCGCGCGCCGGACCCACAACAAGCACGGTGCGACGACCGCCGGCGGTGACCGCCTGCCCCCGCTGCTACCCTCGCCGCGCATGTCCACGACGACGATCCCCCCGCTCTCGCGCCGCCGCGCGCTGCTCGGCCTCGCCGCGCTCGCCGCGTCCTCGTGCCGGCGCGAGAGCCCGCCGCCCCCGCAGGGGCCCGCGGCGGCCGAGGCGGCCCCCTCCCGCTGGAAGGAGCTCGCCTTCGAGCCGGCCGAAGGGGGCGAAGGCCCGCAGCGCGCGCTGCTCCTCGCGCCCGAGGCCGCGGCGCCGCTGCCGCTGCTCGTCGCGCTGCACGGGCGCGGGGAGGCGGTGCGCGGCCCCGAGGCCGGCGCGCGCGGGTGGCGCGACGACTACCGCCTCGACGCGACCCTCCAGCGGATCCTCGCGCCGCCGCTCGCGCCGGACGACCTCGGGCAGATGGTCACGCGCGAGCGGCTCGCGCAGCTCAACGCCTCGCTCGGCGAGCACCCCTACCGCGGGCTGTGCATCGCCACGCCGTTCACGCCCGACCTCCGCGACCGCTCCGTCGAGGGGGCCGCGGCCTTCGGGCGGTTCGTCGTCGAGCGGCTCCTGCCGCGGGCGCGCGCCGAGAGCGGCTGCCTCACGGCGCGCGAGGCGACCGGGATCGACGGCGTGAGCCTCGGCGGCCGCCTCGCGCTGCTCGTCGGCCTGTCGCACCCCGAGGTCTTCGGCGCGGTCGGCGCCCTCCAGCCGGCGGTGCGGGCGAGCGAGGCGGAGATGTTCTCCGCCCTCGCGCGCCGGGCGCGACGGACCACCGAGCGCCGCGCGCTCGCGCTGCGGCTCGTGTCGAGCGAGGCCGACCCCTTCCTGCCCGCCATCCAGGCGATCAGCGATCGGCTGCGGCAGGACGGCGTCGCCCACGAGCTGCTCATTGTGCCCGGACCGCACGACTATGCCTGGAACCGCGGGCCTGGAGGCGTGGAAATGGTGCTCTGGCACGAGCGCGTCCAGCGCGGGTTGCGCGCGCCGTGATCGCGGCGGCCCGGGCGTCACAAGCCCCTGACCAGGCCGCCGAACCGTGTTACTTCCTCGGCAACGACGTGGCCGACCCCACACGCATCGCCCGCGCCGAGAGCGCGACCGACCCGCCCTCCGTGCGCGAGTGGCTGAAGCCGCTCGAGAGCGCCGGCCAGCGCCGCAGCACGAGCGCGAAGCGCGTCGGCGGCAAGGCGGCCTCGCTCGGCCGCCTGCTGCGCGACGGCTTCCCGGTGCCGCGCGGCTGGGTGCTCGACGCGCGGTGCTTCACGGAGCTCGTCGACCGGCAGCTGCCGCGCGGGCACGACCTCGCCACGCTGATCCGGCTCTCGGGCACGAAGGTCGGCGTCGACCGGGCGGCGCGGGCGCGCGACCGCATCCTGAGCGAGCCGCTGCCGGAGACGCTCTCGACCGCGCTGCAGGCCCTCTGGCAGACGATCGCGCCGGAGGCGCCGTGGGGGCTCGCGGTGCGGTCCAGCGCCACCTGCGAGGACAGCGACGAGACGTCGATGGCGGGGCTCGCGACGTCCGTGCTCGGCGTGCGCGGCGACGCCGAGCTCGACGCCGCGATCCGGCAGGTCTGGGCGAGCGCCTTCCTGCCGCGCGCGCTCGCGTACCTCGCGCACGCCGGCGTCCGCGACGTCGCGATGGGGGTCGTGCTGCAGGTGATGGTGCGCGCCGAGGCCGCGGGCGTGCTCTTCACCGCGCCCCCGGCCGGGCTCGAGGGCGAGCACTGGCGCGCCGGCGAGCGGCTCGTGAACGCCACCCTCGGGCTGGGCGCGCCGGTGGTCGACGGCGCCGTGGCGGCCGACACCCTCCGGCTCGCGCGGGGCGGCGGCAAGGTCGTCGCGGCGGCGGTGGCGCAGAAGCGGCGCGCGCTCGTCGTGGGCGCGGCGGGGCTCGAGGAGGTCGCGGTGCCCGCGCCGCGCGCCGAGCAGCCGGCGCTCGGCGCGGCCGCGCTGCGGCAGCTCGCCGAGCTCGCCGAGCGGCTCGAGCAGGGCGGCAGGGGCCCGTTCGACGTGGAGTTCGCGGTCGAGGGCGAGGGCCCCGGCCGCCTCGCGGAGGACGCCGCGGCCGAGGGGGAGGACCCCGGCCGCCTCGCGGAGCCGGCGCTCGGCGCGGCCGCGCTGCGGCAGCTCGCCGAGCTCGCCGAGCGGCTCGAGCAGGGCGGCAGGGGCCCGTTCGACGTGGAGTTCGCGGTCGAGGGCGAGGACCCCGGCCGCCTCGCGGAGGACGCCGCGGCCGAGGGGGAGGACCCCGGCCGCCTCGCGGAGGACGCCGCGGCCGAGGGCGCGCCGTCCGAGGGCGCGCCGTCCGAGGGCGCGCCGTCCGAGGGCGCGCCGTCCGAGGGCGCGCCGTCCGAGGGCGCGCCGGCGGAGCCGCGGGTGTGGCTGCTCCAGGTGCGTCCGGTCAGCGGCGGCGGCTTCCCCGAGGGGGGCGGCGCCGACACGATCTGGTCGCGCGCGAACGTGGGCGAGGCGCTCCCCGGCGCGGCGACGCCGCTCACCTGGTCGGTGGCGCGCGCGTTCTCCGACCGCGGCTTCCGCGAGGCGTTCGCCGCGCTCGGCTGCCGCGTGCCGCGCGGCGCGCGCCTCGTCGCCAACGTGCACGGGCGCTTCTACCTCAACCTGACCGCCTTCATGCAGATCGCGGCGCAGGTCCCGGGGCTCTCGCCGCGGGCGCTGCTCGGCATGAGCGGCGGGGCGAGCGACCAGCTCATCGCGCGGCTCGCCGAGCAGAGCGCGGGCGTCTCGCGGCGCCGCTTCTTCGCGCGGCTGCCGCTCACCGGGCCGCGGCTCCTCCTCCGGCAGGCGCGGCTCGAGCGCGAGGTCGCGGCCTACGAGGGCGAGGCGCTCTGGGCCCAGCGCGCGCTCTCCGAGCTCGACATGACGCTCCTGCCGGACGACGCCATCGGCACCACGCTGCGGAGCGTCTTCCTGCTGCTCGAGCGGACCGGCACGCTGATGCTGCACTGCGCGTCGGCGTCGCTCGCGAGCCACCTCGCGCTGTGCAAGGCGCTCGAGCGGGTCGCGGGCCGCCGCGCCTCGGCGCGCTCGGCCTCGGGCGAGGCGCCCCTCGACGGCCCGGCCGGGCGCGCCGAGACCAACGTCGAGCACCTGGCGCAGGTGCTCGCGGGCGGCGTGCGCGAGCTCGACAGCGCCGGGCCGGGCGTCGAGCTCGCCCGGGTGGCCGAGCTCGTCATGCTGGATCGCGCGTCGCGCGAGCGGCTCCTCGCCGGCGAGGTGAAGGGCCCGCGCGATCTGCCCGAGGGCCCGGCGCGCGACGCGCTCGCGCGGTTCCTCGACGCGTACGGCGACCGCGCCGTGCGCGAGGCGGAGCTCGCGACCCCGCGCTGGCGGGAGGACCCGGCGCCGGTCATCGCGATGCTCACCGCGTCGCTGCGCGGGGCGCCCGGCGATCCGGAGCGCGCCCTGGCGCGCGCGCGGGCGCTCGCCGACCGGGAGATGGCGATGCTCGAGACGCGCGTCTCGCGGGTGGAGCTCGCGCTCCTGCGCACGCTGGTCGGCCGCGCGCAGCGCTACGTGCGCCTGCGGGAGCGCATGCGCACGTGGGTGACCCGCGTCCTCGGCATGCTGCGGAAGGTCGCGCTCGACATCGACCGGCGCCTGCTCCGCATCGAGCCCTCGCTGCTCCCCGGGAGCGTGTTCTTCTGCACCTACGAGGAGCTCGTGACGGCGCTCTCCAGCGGGCGCGCCGACGTGGGCCACGTGGTGCGGCTGCGCCGCGCCGAGCACCTGCGCGACGCCGCCCGCCCCGATCCTCCGGCCACGTTCATCGGCCGGCCGCCGCCGGTCGTGCTGCCGCCCGCGTCGGGGGTGCGCCTGCTCGGGTTGCCGGCGAGCCCTGGCGTGGTCGAGGGGCGGGCGCGCGTGCTCGAGCCGGGCGCGCCCTCGCTCGACGCGGTGGCGCCGGGCGAGGTGCTCGTCGCGCGCACGACCGACATCGGCCTCTCGCCGCTGTTCCTCGTCGCGGCCGCGGTCGTGACCGAGCTCGGCGGCCCCATGTCGCACGCCTCGATCGTCGCGCGCGAGTACGGCATCCCCGCGGTGGTGAACGTGCCCGGCGCGACGCTGGCGATCAAGACGGGCGACCGGCTGCGGGTCGACGGCGATCGCGGCGTGATCGAGCGGCTGAACGAGCGCGACGAGCGCGCCGCGCCGCCGTCGCCGAACGGCGCTGCCGGCGGCGCGCAGGGCGACGGCGCGGCGCCGCTCGCTGCGCCGCCCGAATGACGCCCGTATGACGACCGCGCGCTTCCGGGTCGGCCCGTCCGACGGCCCCACCGTGGCGGACGTCCTCGAGCGCATGGGCGGCGCGTCGCGGGGCCTCGCGGGCGCGGCGGCGGAGGGGCGCGCCTTCCTGAACGCGCGGCGGGCGCGGCCGGACGACGCGGTGGCCCCCGGCGACGAGCTCGCCGTGTGGCCGGCGCGGCGCGACGCGCCGGGGGCGCCGCCGGTGGAGGTGCTGGCGCGCTGGGGGGAGATCCTCGTCGCGTCGAAGCCGGCCGCGTTGCCGACGGCGCCGGAGCGCCGGGGCACGCGATCGCTGATCACCGAGGTCGCGGAGCTGCTCGGCCTGCGCGCGCCGCCGCACGCGGCCTCGCGGCTCGACGTCGGCGTGAGCGGCGTCGTGCTGTGCGCGACGGGCCCGCGGGGCCAGCGGCACCTCGCGGCGATGCGCGAGGCGGGGCGCATCGCGCGCGTGTACGTCGGCATCGCCGGGGGTCGGATCGAGGGGGCGGGCACGTGGGACGCGCCCATCGGCGCGGCGCGGTCGCGCGGGCGCAGCCTGCCGGCGGTGGGCGGGGCCGGCGCGAAGGAGGCGGCGACGCGGTACCGCGCGGTCGCCTCGGCCGGCGGCGGCGCGGCGGCGGCCACGCTGCTCCGTCTCGAGCCGGTGACGGGCCGCATGCACCAGCTCCGGGTGCATGCGGCGCATGCGGGGGCGCCGCTCCTCGGCGACCGCGACCATGGCGGCGCGCGGTCCGTGACCACGGCGCGGGGCCGTGTGCTCCCGCTCGCGCGCGTCGCGCTGCACGCCTTGCGCGTCGCGGTGCCGGACGAGGCCGGCGAGGAGCGCGCGGCGCTCGCGCCGGTCCCGGACGAGCTGCGGGATCTCTGGGGGGCGCTCGACGGCGACGGCTCCGCGTGGGAAGAGGTGCTGACGGGGACGCCCGAGGCGGCTTTGCCGCTGGCGGCTCCTTCCGGTGGTGCCCGATGACCTCGCCTCGCCCTCTCGCCCGTGCCGCCCTGGCGGCCCTCGCCGGCCTCGCGTTGGCCGCTGCCGGCGTGATCGCCCTGGCGGAGCCCGGGGCTCCGCCGCCCCGCGCCGGGTATGCGCCCGACCCTGCCGTGCGGCCCAGCGCGAAGCAGTGGGTCTTCGAGGTGCAGTACGCGAAGGGGAGGGGTTCGGTCGCGCGTGTCCGCCCGGTGACGCTCGATCGGCCGGCGGCGACGGCGCGGGTGATGGGCCGGTTCGCGCTCGAGCTGTACGTCGGCCAGGAGCTGCTCGATCGGGTCCGGTTCGACGTGCCGCTCACGGGCGACGCGCCCGAGCGGTCGACGAACATCCTCTATCGCCGGCCGGCGTTCGACGAGGGGGTGACGGCGCGGCTTCGCGTGCAGATGGCGGACAACCCGCGCGCGAGCTGGGCCAAGCTGGTCGACCGGAAGACGGGCGCGGAGGAGCGCTTCCTCTGGCCGCCGGAGCCGGACGGCCGGCTCGTGTCGCTGAGCGCGCAGGCCCCGGCGGCGGTCGACGGCGGCCCGCCGGCGGACGGCGGGAGGCCGCAGGCGGACGCGGGCCGACCGGAGGGCGGTCATCTCTTCGTGGGTACGCGGCCTGGTCCCGGTGCTCCACGTCCGTACGAACGGCGCATGCTCCGTCTGGGATCCCTGTCGAAATATTCCCTCGTTGGGCAGCGCTCTGTACCGGCTGTCGTCGTCACCTTCGCCCGATCCCCAGCCCTATCTCTTCGAGGAGAGACAGCTCTGGGACGGGCTCGTTCACGAGGGCAGGCCCGTCTGCAACGGGCTCGCCGACGGACGCGGGGGTTCCGGATGGCGGGTGGCCGCCGGTGGACGCGGGGCGCCCGGATGCCGGGCAGCCGCCGGACCCGTTCAGGGCTCCGCGGCGGTAGCCTGCCGGGCCTCGGGGCCGCGCATGCCGGTCGAGGTCCGCGGCGTGCTGGGCGCCGTCGCGCGCCCGGGCACCGTCGCGCGCCATCCTCCGGGCGGCGGGGACCGTCGCTCGTCGGTGCAGCAAGGTTTCCCCTTCGGGCCGCGGCTGCGGTACCTTGGCGGGCATGCAGGACCGCTCGCTTGCTGTCATCGCGTCGCTTGCTCTCGCTGTCGTCGTCTCTGCTTCGCCCGCGGCCGCCCAGCAGACGCCGCCTGCGGCGCCGGAGGCGGCGCCGGCCGCTGCCGCTCCGCCGCGCAAGGATCCCAGCGGGCACACCGGCATCAGCCCCTACACGGAGCAGATCCTGAAGGGCAACGCGTCGTTCGTGGCGCGCGACATCCCCGGCGCGATCGCGGCGTTCCAGGAGGCGATCAAGCAGGATCCCTCGAAGATGCTCGGCTTCTACCGGCTCGGCGAGGCGATGCTCGAGTCGGGCAACGCGGCGGAGGCCGAGACGGCCTGGACGACGGCGCTCGGCAAGAAGGGCTCGGAGGAGCTTCAGGCGAAGGTGCTCTTCTGCCTCGCGGATCTTCGCGAGCGCCAGAAGAACTGGCAGGCGGCGCGGGAGGCGTGGGGCGCCTACGCGGCGTACCTGACCGGCAATCCCAAGGCGGGCGGTTACCCGGCGACGGCGACCGAGCGGCAGACGCAGATCGATCGGCGGGTGAAGGACGAGAAGGACTACGCCACGGTCAAGGAGCGCATCGTCCAGCGCGAGGCCGAGCGCCAGAAAGAGGCCGAAGAGAACGCCAAGAAGGACAAGCGGAACCGGTAACCGGTTCGCGCGTCCGCCGCGGCGCGCGGCGTCCGTGGGATGCGCTTCCGCGGGGGAGCGCGGTGCTTGGGGAACCGCCAAGGACGCCAAGGCGCCAAGAGATCTCAATCAACTGGTGTCCGTCGCGGGGACGAAGGCTTCCGCCGCGGGGAAGAAGGCTTCCGTCGCGGGGACGAGGGCTTCCGCCGCGGGGAAGAAGGCGTCCGTCGCGGGGACGAGGGCTTCCGACGCGGGGACGAATGCTTCCGACGCGTGCCGGAAGCTTCCGGCGCGGGGCGGGACGCGATATTCGCCGGAGATTCGACCTCCGGCGGACGCCGGAAGGCGTCGGGAGCAGGGCCGGCGCTCCTAAGTACGCGAAATGTCGTGCTCCGGAGCGCGCCGAAGGGCTTCATTTCGGCGACGGAAGCTTCCGGAGCGCGTCGGAAGGTCTCGGACGCGCGCCGGAAGCGCTTGTTGGTGTGCCAGATTACTCCAGATCGGTCGCGTCGGCGTCGTCGAGCGGGTCGGCGGGCTCGGCGGGCTCGGCGGGCTCGGCGGGGGCTTTGCGCTGGGGGGCCTTGCGGTTCGCGAGGCCGAGGCGGATGAGGTACCCCCGCTTCTTGACGACCGCGCGCGCCGTGGTCGACCACTCGTCGAACCAGCCGCGCAGTTTGACGAGCGCCTCGCGCCTGCGCGCGGTCTCCGGGAGCTCGGTTTGCTCGGGCAGAGGCGATGTCGGGCCGAGCGCGACGTCGACGAGCCCCTGGAGGCGCTTGCGTTCTGCCTTGTCGAGGCCGCGGGGGCCGAGGAACGCGACCGCCTTCTTGTCGCTCTGCTTGGTCCCGGCGCGACCCGGGTCGGCGCCGCTCTCGAGGGCGTCGAGCCGCGCGAGGAAGGTGGCCATTCCCCGGACGGCGGCAGCGCCGGTGGAGGGCGCGAGGTCCTTGAACACGTAATCGTGCACGTCGGGGAAACGCCGGCGGAGCGCGGCGCCATAACGGGCATAATTGGGCTCGTCCCACTGATCGAGCTCCGCCGTCGCGGCGCGCTGCGCCCTGGCATCCGCGGTATCGGGCGCCGCGCCGGCCCTGCGGGGCGCGGCGAGGACGTCGAGGAGGAGCGTGCGGCCCTCCACGATGTCGTCATCGGTCATCCCTGCCTCGGCCATCAACGTGCGAATCGCGGCGACGGCGCCAATCCCCAACAGGAACTTGGTGACGCGCTCGGGCGTGGCCTCGAGGACCTCATTCGAATAGTCCATGTCGATTCCTCCCTGCCGCCGGCAAAGCCGGACGGCGGCAATGAAACGGGAAGATACAATGGGAATCGGGGCAGTTGAAAAGAGCTTTGTCGCTCGCGCTGCCGTCGGGTTCTTGCTGCGTCGACGAGGCCCGTGTTCGGAAGCTGGCATCGGATCCGTCTCCCGTCTCCCGTGCTCCTCTTCGTGCGCGTGCGCGTTCCCGTGCTCCCTCCGGTCCAGCGCACCGGTGCCTCTCTACCAAGGACGGAGCGATGACGTCCCGGAGCGTTCTTGCTCGGCTGAGCAATGTCCTACTGCCCCCGTATGGACGCTTGCCTCCGGTGGGCCTGCGGGCGAGCGTGCGCCATTGAGAAAAGTTGCGGGGTGGAGGGAATGAAAAGGAGAAGGAACACGAGGCGACCGAAGGCAATCCTCGTGGCGGCCGTAGCTGCCCTGGTGGTGCTCGGCGCGGTGGGGGCCGGGTGCTTGTGGGAGCGCGAGGAGCACGCGCCCGGCCGGTTCTGCGCGCAATCGAACACCAGTGTGGTCGAGCACTGCGTGGACGCGAGCGAGGGCCCGGGCAGCGCGTGGAGCGAGGCCGAGGCGGACGGCGAGCTGCCGATCCAGATGTGGGCGGTCGAGCCGAGCGGCGCGATGCTCGACGAGCCCGCCGCGGACGCGGCGGCGCTCCGGGCCTGGTTTGACAACATCGAGCGGGCGGTGGCCTACGTGCGCGACGAGGAGAAGAACGCCGAGTCGCTCCGGGCGACCCTGCACGGCAGGCTCCTCGGGCTGCTCTTGAATTCCAGGCTGCGCCAGGAGGCGATCTTGAAGGAGGAGCCGGTCCGCGCGGCCGACAACTTCCAGCAGGCGATGACCGACAAGGCGAGCGCCGAGGAGGAACCGCTCGTCGCCGCGCTCGCGGCCGACAAGCAGGCGATGGCGGTCGTGCAGGCGATCTTCGAGCAGGCCCTGAGCGACGCCGCGCCGCTGCAAGTCGGAGCAGGCGTCGCGGTCGAGCATCGACGGCCTCGACGGCGCGGAGCAGGCGGTGCTCGCGGCGGCGCGCGAGGCGAGCCGGGCGCCGAACGAGCTCGCCGCGGAGATCATGACGCTGTCGGCGGAGCTCCGGGCGCTCGCGGTCTCGTTCGAGGAGGCGATCGCGCCGCACAAGGAGGTGCTCGCGACGCACGGCGCGGTCGTGCCGGACATGACCTCGGGGGCGCTGCGCTCGCTGAGCGCGATGCTGGGCTACGCGCAGCGGCGGGTCGCCCGGAGCGATGCGACGGCGACGGCGCTGATCGGCGGCATCGCGCTGCGGCGGCAGGCGCTCCACGTGCTGCAGGCTGACGAGGGGGCGCGCGAGGCGATCGTGCGGTCGCGGATGGAGAGGGCGTCGGAGGTGTTCGGTGAGGGGGCGCGCGCGCGGGTGGAGGCGCTGTCGGCGGCGCCGCCGGTGAGCGAGAAGCTGGGGCTGCCGCTGCTCGCCGAGCGGTGCGGGGTGCTCTTGGCGCTCGTGCAGATGCGGCCGCTCTGCGAGGCGGCGGGGTCGTCGTGGCGCGAGGCCGGGTGCGCGGCGCTCCGCGGACGGCTCGACGCCGCGGAGGCGGAGCTCAGGACGGGCCTGCCGCGGAAGATCGCAGCGGGCCTCGCGGCGCTGCGGGAGAAGGGGATGGCCTCGGTGGCGCTCGACGCGGCGCAGGCGAGGCTCGATGCGGGCGACGTGAAGGGCGCCGCGATCGCGTATGACGCCGCCGTGCGCGGCGCGGAGGGGACATGAGAGGCTCGAAGGACGTCGCGCGGCGCGGCTCCTGCGCCGCGGTGTTCCAGAAGCTCATCGCGCTGATGACGGCGCTGGCGGTGCTGGCGCCGTCGCCTGCGTGGGCGCGCACCCGCACGCCGTACACCGTGCTCTGGAGGAGCTACGGTGATGCCGATTCGTGCGGTTCTACCGAGCTCGAGACCGAGGGCGATGCCATCTTCGAGGTGAACCGGACGCCGCTGCCCACCTACGGGGTGCCGGGCGCGCTGCAGATCCACGGCGACGGCTCGCGGAGCAACACGCTCGAGGCGGAGTTCGACTCGGTGCTGCTCCTCATGGGCAGAAACGAGTTCCACTTCGGGGTCCACACCGTCAACGGCAACGACTGGTGTACCCACGCGCGCGAGGTGGTGCACCTCGTCTCGGAGCCGCTCGGGCTGAACAAACCGCTCTTCGACATCCGCCGCGATGGGATCGGGTTCGAGGGAAGTACCGAGGTCGACCTGAGCCTTTCGGAGATCAACCCGGACCTCGCGCGCGACATCGCGGAGCTGGAGGTCAGGATCGCCCGGCTGATGACGGAGCTCCTCCGCAACGCCGCGAGGGTCGCGGACCTCCAGACATCGCGGAGCTGGATGTCAGGATCGCCCGGCTGATGACGGAGCTCCTCCGCAACGCCGCGAGGGTCGCGGACCTCCGGGCGCGGATGGACCTCTTGCGGCAGCTCGACACGGAGCTGCACGACCTGGCGAGCCGGCCGCTGGACGAGATCTCGCGGACCGACCTCGACGCGATCCTCGACCGGTACGAAGACGTGGTCGACGCGGAGACGCGGGCGGCGATGGAGCAGCTCGTCGACGACCTGAAGAAGAGCGTCAGCGACCTGGAGAGCGAGCTCGCGCGGCTGCTCGACGAGTTCGGCGCGCAGGCCGATGAGGTCGCGGACCTCGCGACGCAGGACGCGCGCGGCGAGGGGTGGGACCCGGACGACCCGTGGAACTACGCGCTCGGGGAGAGCGAGGTGCCGTGGGTCGAGGTGCCGGACGTCGCGGAGGTGGACGGGGCGTTCGACGAGGGGAGGGATCCCTATGCGGGGTACGCGGACACGGTGATCGCGGCGCTTGAGGCCGACGTGAGCGGCGGGGTCGTGGTCGCGCGGGCGGACTTCGTGGCGAACGTGCGTGCGTGGCGGGAGAACAGCGCGGCGCTGGAGATCGCGCTGCGCGACCGGATGGGGGTGTCGCTGGCGGAGACGAACGCGTTCCTGAAGGCGCAGAACCGGATCACGGCGTACGTGCGGCGGTTCATGGATGCGTCGGACTGGTTCGTGGACACGCCGGTGCCGGCGGACCTGCGCGCGGTGGTGGACACGGCGCGGTCGTGGACACGGTGCTGAAGCCGCGGTTCGATGCGCTGGCGGACCAGATGAAGGACAGCCTGAACCAGTGGACAGGGGACGGGCTCGACCTGGAGCAGACGCAGCTCTACCAGACGATCAGCGCGTTCGCGGGGGCGATGTCGACGGTCGGCGAGGGGGTCGAGGCGTACGCGGGAGTGATGCAGACGCTCGTGCATGCGACGACGCGCATCGGGGTGGGGTTCGTGCCGGTGGTCGGGCCGGCGCTCGACCTGTGCGAGGCGGTGACGGGGAAGGAGTGGTGCCTGCCGGCCGGGCGAGAGCTCAGCGACGAGGAGCGGATCTTCTCGGGGCTGGGCTTCGGGCTCGGGGCGGTCGGGCCGATGTGGCGTGCGGTCAAGACGAGCAGCGGCCTGCGACCGGCCGCGATCCGGGTGGCCGGGGAGATCGCCGAGATAGAGGAGTTTTTCGCCAAGATCGTGAAAACGAACCGCGTCCGGGGGTACAAAAATCTCCGCGGGGCGATCACCAAGCTCAAGGTGGACATCTTCGAGAAGAAGGCGGCCAAGTTCCTTGTGGACGATGGTCGATCGCTCGTCGGGGTCGGCGACGACGGGGTGCGCAGGGTGCTCGACATTCCGAGGGAGTCACGGACGGGTACCATCGAGGGGAAGGCGCCCGACTTCCTGTCGGTGTCCAGCGGTCACAAGCTCATCCTGAGCGAGGCGAAGGGCGGCGGAAAGATCGACGCCTTTGACGTGCGCGATCAGCTCTTGAATGCGATGAGGGCGCTGAAGGACAAGTGGGGGCTCGCTGGCGACGTGCAGCGGGTCGAGCTCATCATGGAGCAGGGGGCGAAGTTCGAGCCGAAGAAGTTCATCGTCAAGGACGGCTACCTGTTCGATTCGGACGCTGGCAAGCTCCTTACCCTCGATGGCTTCAATATGCCCATCATGGTGATCCGGCTATGAGCTACTCAGGACCTCGATTCTTCGCCTGGTGCGACGAGTCCGAACGGGTCGATGCGTTCGCGGCAGCATTGTCTGCGCTGATGATTCCGGGGGATCTCATCAGCCTGGGTATGAGCGCGACCATAACGTGCAGGACACGATCCATCGACGACGTCCTTGCCACGGTTCGCGCGAACTTCGGAGGACAGGAGAGCGCTCACCTAGGATCCGGCGTGAGGCTGCGCGAATCGGAGCGCGTCATGGTGTTCAGCCTCGCTTGCTACCCCGAAGACAGCGAAGATGACCATCCTTACGGCCCCCTCCAGGTGAAGGCGGGCGAACGCAAGTGGGATTTCTACCCATACGAGATCCCCGTAGGCAGGGGCCCCCGGTCCGTGGAGGCCGAGGCCGCGGCCGCCTACCACATGGTCCAGGGTGACGTCGAGGATCTCCTGCTCCGCCTCTGCGCGCCGGACGCGAGCGGGCGCGTGCCGACCGGCGCCTGCACGGGCGAGGAGGACTGGATCGCCCCGGTCGCGATGTCCGCGACCTACAACGCGGACGCCGCGGAGCTCGCGCGCGATCTCGCCCTTTCGTGGGTGAGCCTCCATCGCAAGGAGAGCGTCTCGCGCATCGCGGGTACGCCGCTCTCGGCGCTCCATGCGCATGTGGAAGCCGCGCCGCGTGGCGCGTGCGTGCACATGAAAGGCACGAGCGGGCTCACGGTCTCGCTATCGCGCGAGACCGTCCTCAAGGCGCTCGCGACGCCGCCGGCCACGCTGCTCGACGCGCTCGAGGCCGCGGCGGTGCCCGACGACGCGTGGCGCGCGGCCGAGCCCAAGGCGCGCGAGCTCCTGGAGCTACGCCACCAGCTCGACGACGAAGACGCGGGGGAGGTCCCACCCGCCTTCTGGGTGGACATCACGACGCGCGGGCACACCCGCTTCCTCGAAGAGCACGCCCCCTTCCACGTCCGCCGCCTCCCGAGCGGCGGCGTGGTGCTGGCGACCCACCCCTACCGCACGCTCTGGTCGCTCTGGGCCGACGCGCTCTTCGTGCTCGGCCTGATGCCGTGACGGCAAGCCAAGCAACACGCTGGGGAGGCCGTGACACTAGGGGCCAGGATCAAGCCCGGGGAATGACGGCTGGGACAGGCCGGCAAGAGCGCCGCAATGGCGGCCGATCTGTATCGGTGACGAAGGGAAACCAATGGTCGGTCAGCAAGGTTTACGTGATGTAGCCATTCAGCTCAGGTCGGAGGACATCGCGTCGTGAGCCGCGCAAGCAGCTACCGTACGCTGAGGGAGGAGCCCCTTCGCCTGGTTGCGGCGTGCGACGAGGAACATAGGATCGACGCATTTGCGGCTGCTCTGTCCGCCCTCGTCATGCCGGGATGGTTCGTGAGGCTCTCCATCCATCCGCTCGCCGGCCCCGATAGGTCTTACGCCGCGCTTCCCGTCGAGAAAGCCGTGGCAGCGGCGCGCTCGGCCTTCGGCACGGATGTGCGCATCGGAGCGAGCTTCTGGACCATGACGAGCTTCGGCCACGGCATCCCGCTCACCATCGGCTGCGCCGACGAGAAGCACGAGCGCCGGTCCCCGGACGGTCCTCTGAGCGCGTCGAGCGGCGATTGTCACGATCTGCTCCCAAACAGCATCGACGTGGCTGTCGGCGCCCGCTCCGTCGAGGTCGAAGCCGCAGTGATGTCAGTACTGGTCCAGAAGGACATCATCGATTTCTTGGTCCGTGTCTGCTCGAGCGAACACGTGACGACCGGCGGGTGCGCAGACCTCACTGCCTGGGGTCCACCGATCGAGCTCGCCGCAACATACCACGCGGACTCGTTCGTCGCGCGCGATCTCGCCCTCTCATGGGTGCACGTCCACGAGGGCTACAAGGTGGCGCGCGCCGCAGGAAACTCGCTCGATGCGCTCCGAGCGCGTGTCGAGGCCGCGCCGCGCGGGACGCGGATCGCGGTCGCGGGCACCGTCGCGCGCGCGCGCAAGCACGCCGCGCTGGAGCATGTCGCAGAGCGGGAGAGGATAGGGTTGCTCGTGCGCGATGAACCCGATCCGCGCGCGCGCTGGAGGAAGTCCATCGAGCTCACAGAGAGGGAGGACGCGCTGCGCGCGCGCGGTGAGGTCCTGCCGCTCGGCACGCGCGTCGCGCTCGCGGGCGACGCCGAGCTGACGCGCGAGCAAGTCCTCGCAGCGCTCTCCACGCCGCCGGCCACGCTGCTTGAAGCGCTCGAAGCCTCCGCTGTGCCGGACGACGCGTGGCGCGCGCTCGAGCCGATCGCGCTCGAGACCATTCAGGCAGCGAAGGAGGGTGCGCCCACCGAGAACGTGATCGTGAATACGGGCGCACACACTCGATTCATCGAGCATCACGCCCCCTTCCACGTGCGCCGCCTGCCGAGGGGCGGCGTGGTGCTGGCCACGCACCCCTACCGCACGCTCTGGCCGCTCTGGGCCGACGCGCTCTTCGCGCTCGGCCTGATGTCCTGACGCAGGCTACACCATGAGGAGGATCGAGCGATGAGAGAAGGGCCGTTTTTCTTCGCTTGGTGTGACGAGGCACAGCGGGTCGATGCGTTCGGCGCAGCGCTGTCGGCCCTCATCAAGGAGCCCCAGTACGGCATCCGCGCGATCATGGACCGCGACACGGAATGCAACACGACCTCCGTGGACGAGGTGGTCGGCATGCTCCGCGCCCACTTCGGGCGCACCGACGCCGAAGCCTACTTCGTCGCGTCGCTGAGCTACGAACACTTCGTCCATTGCATCCTTCGCGGCTATACCGACAGAAGCGAACGTCTCAAGCCGATGGGCCCCATCCACATGCACGCCCGCGAAATCGAGGACTTTTCCCCCATGCACATGGACCTCGCCCTGGGGAAGGGTCCGCGCTCGGTGCAGGCCGAGGCCGTGCTCGCGTGGCACATGGCGCTGGAAGACATCGACGACGTCCTGCTTCGCCTCTGCGCGCCGGACGCGAGCGGGCGCGTCCCGACCGGCGGCTGCACGACGGCGCGGACCTGGCTCGCGCCGGTCGCACTGTGCGCGACATACAACGCGGATGCCCGCGACATCGCGCGCGATCTCGCCCTCTCGTGGATCTGCCTCCACGACAAGGACAGGGTGTCGCGCACGGCGGGGCTGTCGCTGGAAGCGCTCCGTGCCCGTGTGGAAGCCGCGCCGCCTGGGGCGTGCGTCACGCTGAGACATAGCAGCGGGCACTCGAGCTCGCTCTCGCTCTCCCGTGAAACCGTTCTCAAGGCGCTGGCGACGCCGCCCTCCGCCCTCCTCGAGGCGCTCGAAGCGGCGGCGGAGGTGCCCGACGGCGCGTGGCGCGCCGCACAGCCGCGCGCGCGCGAGATCTACGAGCGGACGCTCCCGTTCAGGGGGCGCGACGGACAGGGCATGGAGACAGGCGACGGCTCGCCCCTCTCGCAGGTCGAGATCACCCTCGACCACTTCGAGTTCCTGGTCGACCACGCACCCTTCCGCGTGCGCCGCCTGCCGAGCGGCGGCGTGGTGCTGGCGACCCACCCGTACCGCACGCTCTGGCCGCTCTGGTCCGACGCCCTCTTCGCGCTCGGCCTGATGTGCTGAAGCGCTCGCGCGAACTGCTCGGCGCGCGCGCCAAGCCCCCTCTACCCCCGCCGCCAGCCTCCACCCTCGATGGGCTGGGCCCCCGCCTCCGTCCACCGGTAGAACCCCTCCCCCGTCTTCTTCCCGAGCCTCCCCGCCCGCACCATCTGCCGCAGGATCACCGGCGGCCGGAACTGCTCCCCCACCTCGCGGTGGAGGTGCTCCAGGATCGCGAGCCGCACGTCCAGCCCCACGAGGTCCGTCAGCTTCAGCGGCCCCATCGGGTGCCGGTACCCGAGCTCCATCGCCCGATCGATGTCCACCGCCGACGCCACCCCGGACTCCAGCATCCGCATCGCCTCGGCGCCGAGCGCCACGCCCAGCCGGCTCGTCGCGAAGCCGGGCGTGTCGTTCACCACGATCGGCGCCTTGGCCAGGCGCCTCGCCACCGAGAGCGCCGCCGTCACCGTCGACTCCTCGGTCTCGAGCCCCCGCACCACCTCGAGCAGCTCCATCACCGGCGGCGGGTTGAAGAAGTGCAGGCCGATCGTGCGCGCCCCCGCCCCGAGCCGGCGGCCGAGCTCCGTGATGCTCAGGCTCGACGTGTTCGACGCGAGCAGCGCCCCCGCCGGCGCCGCCGCCTTCGCCCGGCCGAGCACCTCCACCTTGAGGTCCATCTGCTCGGGCACCGCCTCGATCACGAGATCGGCGTCCGCCGCCGCGCGCGCGAGATCCGGCGACGCGACGAGCATCCCGATCATCTCGCTGCGCGCCTCGTTGAGCATCTTGCCCTTCTGCACGAGGCGATCGGTCGCGCGCTTGATGTCCTCGATCGCCGCGCCGACGCGCGCGGCGTCGACGTCGTGGAGGCGCGTCACGTAACCGGCGACCGCGGTGACCTGCGCGATCCCCTGACCCATCGTGCCCGCGCCGAGCACGAGCACCGTGCGCATCCGCGCGGCGGCGTTGTCCACCACCGTCGCGCTCACTTCGGCGGCGCTGGCGGCGGCGCGTTCGAGGCGCCCTTCTGCCGCCCCTCGATGCGCTTGCGCACCGCCTCCACCTCCTGGGGCGTCAGCTTGCGCAGGTTCGGCGAGCCCGGCGCGGCGGGGGTCGCGGCGTGGCCGTGCCCCTCGTGCCCGGGCGCCGCGCGCATGGCCCCCCCGGCCGGCCCCGGCTCGGCCCCGGTCGGCGCGGCCGGGCGCGCCCCCGCCGGGCGCGCGTCGGCCCCGGGCGCCGGGCGCGCGGGCAGGGGGCGCGCCCCCGCCCCGGCCCCCGGGCGCGCGTCGGCCCCGGGCGCAGGCCTCGCGGCCGCCGGACGAGCGTCGGCCGGGACCGGGCGCGCGCCGGCGGGCGCGGCCTCACCCGCGGCGTCGCCGTCGCCGCTCATCGCGAGGAGCAGGACGCCCGCCACCGCGAAGACCGCGAGCCCCAGCGCAGGGACCCAGTTCGGGGTGGGCGGCTCGTCGGCCGGCAGCGCGCGGGCGGGCTCCCCGTCGAAGCCGTGGTGGTCGCTCACGTCGTGCGCCGCGGCCGCGTGAGCCTCTTGATGGGCCGTGCTCATGCGCGGACAGTTGCCGCACTTCGCAAGCGGCGTCGAGGGGGTTCCACGATCCGGCCGAAAGGGCGGCCGGCCGCGCTCAGCCCGCGAGCCGCCGGTGGCTGTCGAGCGCCGCGCGCTGATCCTCGAGATCCTCGCCGTACACCGCCTCGATCGCCTCGGCCGCGAGCCGGTGCTGCCGCTCCGCCGCCGCCTTCGGCTGCATCCCGTACGCCGCGTCGCGGATCAGCACCGTGCAGAACTCGAAGCGGTGCTCCCCCATCCGCGACCAGATCCGCTGCGCCTCGCCGAAGCGCAGGTGATCCACGAGGACCGACGCGTCCGGGATCATCCGGGCGAGCACGCGCGTGTCGAACTCGCGCCCGAGCACCGCCGCGGAGATCACCGTCTGCCGCGTCCGCGGCTCCAGCCGCTCGAGCCTCGCGACGAGCAGGCTGTTGACGGTCCGCGGCGGCATGAACCGGCTCGAGCGCGCGGCCTCGTGGGTCGACCCGTACCGGCCGTCCTCCAGCCAGTACGCGAGGATCTCCTGCGCGAAGAACGGGTTGCCGCCGGCGGTCTGGCCGAGCAGCGACTCGAGCATCGTCGGGATCGGGCCGCCGAAGAACGGCTCCGCCAGCGCGAGCAGCCGCTCCTGGGGCAGCGGCGCGAGCTCGATGCCCTGCGACGGGATGCCCGCCTCGAGCGGGATGCGCACGTCCGCCCCCTCGCCGGCGGCCGCGGGCCGCGCCGAGCAGATCACCGCGAGCGGCAGATCCCGGCAGGCGGCCGTGATCTCGCGCACGGCCTCGAGCGAGGTCGGGTCGGCCCACTGCGCGTCGTCGAGGTGCACCACCACCGGCTGCAGCGAGCTCTCGGCGACGAGCAGCGCGGAGAGCGCCGCGAGCGCCTCCTCGCGCCGCCCGGCCTCGGCCTCCGGCGCCGCCGGCTCCTCGCCCCGCAGCCGGAGCAGCCGCGCGAGCGCCTCGCGCGACCGGTCGATCCCCTGCCGCACGTCGGTCCAGGCCTCGGGCAGCCGCTCCAGGAGCAGCTGGAGCGCGAGATCGAGCCCCGCCTGCTTGGCGCGCTGGCCGAGCTCCGACGAGATCCCGAGGTACTCCTTGAGCGCGAACTCGAACGCGTAGAGCGGGGTCTTCAGCGTCTGGTCGCAGCGGGCCTCGATCCACAGGAGCGGGCGCATGTCCATGAGCTGCGCGCGCTGGTGGCGGTAGCTGTGCACGAGGTAGCTCTTGCCGATGCCCGCCTCGCCGAGGATGTACACGACCCCGGCGGAGCGCCCGGCGAAGAGGGGCTCGAGCGCGCGCGTGAGCCGCTCGAGCTCGGCCTCGCGGCCGATCGGGCCGAGGTCGTAGAACTCCTCCTGCACGGCGATGCGGCGCCGCTCGAGCGAGTAGACGAGGATCGGCAGGTCGAACCCGTCGAACCGGAAGATGTTCTCGGTCGACCACTGGTGGCTCGCCTCGCCCGCGAGGAACGCGCGCTCGTCCGCCCAGATCGACGACGGCGCGGCCTTGCGCGCGATCTGCGCGGCGAGGTGGACGGCGCGGCCGATGCAGGCGAACTCGCGGCGGCCCCCGGCGCCGAAGAAGCCGGCCAGGCAGCGCGCGCGGGTGATGCCCACCGCGAGGCGGGGCACGCCGAGGCCGTTGCTCTTCAGCTCGAGCGCGAAGTCGAGGGCGCGATCGTGGTCGCTCTCGTGCGCGACCGGCACGCCGAAGTAGAACAGCGCGCCGAAGCCGCGCTCGGTCACGTTCATGCCGGCGAACGTGGCGCCGAACATCGCCGCGATCTCGTGCAGCTGCTGGAGGAGCTCCGTCGGGCTCGCCACCCGATCGAGCGAGAGCGCGACCGCCGTCACCTCGCGGATCTCGCCCCCCGGCGCGAGATCGCCCGCGCCCGGCGGCAGGAACGCCTCGGCGTCCGCGTCCGTCGGCGCCGCCGTGACCGTCAGCGAGGGCGGGGCGGTCAGGAGATCCGCCTCGTCGATCTCCGCCACGCTCTCGCGGGCGCTGGCCGCGGGGAGCCGCTCGCGGAAGCTGCGATCGAGGTGCAGCTCGCTGTCGTCCGCCCCGCGATCGGTCGCCTGGCAGGCCTCGATCGCGGGGCCGTAGAGCAGAAAGTAGGCGCGATCCCGGGCGATCCGCACGATCGTCCAGTGGACCGAGCCCCACGCGAGCCCGATCCTGAACGGCATCGGCGCGCCGCCGGCGCCGAGCGCGCGCCGCGCGGCGAGCTCGAGGAGGCTGCGCCGCATCGCCAGGGCCGCGCTGCGCGCGAGGCGGGTGACGTTCCGCCCCGGCCGATCGGGGAAGAGCGCGGTGAACCCGCCGCCGGGCGAGAACGCCGCGACGAACCCGCCCGACTGGTGCACGGCCTCGAAGAGCGGCTCGAAGAGCGACCGCAGCGCGTCCGGATCGATCGCCTGACGCGCGATCATCTGCTCGGCGAGCTCCACGACGGCCGGGAGCGAGACATGCAGGACGGCCGCGTCGACCGCCCCCGCGTACTGCCCTTCGGCATCCTGTTCGAGGATGAAGTCCGGGACGAGCGGGTTCATGTCGAAACTGTATCGGGGATCTCCTCCCGACACGAGGGTGGCCGGGGGGGCTCCTCGAACCCCGGGCGAGCGCCCTCGGGGGTGCGCGGAAAAGGCCGCTCCGGCGGTGCGCTGGGCGAGGTGGTTTCAGGACGAGGGGGCAGCGCGTCGGCGGGGGTCGCGCGTCGGCGGGGGTCAGTCCCGGATGAACGGCGGGGGCGGCGGGACGTCGTCGGCCGGCACCAGGCGGGAGGTGAAGAAGACGCGCACCGTGCCGAGCTCGAGGCGCGCGCCCTCGAGCGTGAACGGCACCTTGCGGGTCTCCCCCGCGAGGCGCAGGGTCAGCTCGCCGCGCACGGCGCCCAGCGCGCCGGCGAGCGCGGGCGGCGAGGCGCCGTCCCCGGCCGAGGCGCGCGCGATCTCGACGACGTAGCTCCCCTTGGGGAGGTTCCGCAGCGCGAGCGACTCCGCGCGCGCGCTCGTCGCGTCGCGCGAGCGCACGCCCACCGGCCCGAGCGTCGCGCCCATCCAGGAGAGGCGCCGCCCCCGCGCGTCGATGAGGGCGAGGTCGAGATCGGCGCCGCCGGTCCACGCGGCGCTGAGCTGCACGTCGCCCGGCAGGTCCGCGGAGGGCGGCGCGTCCGGCTGCGCGAGCAGCCGGTCGACCGTCGCCCGGACGGCGGACGTCAGATCGAGGCGGAGCTGGCCGGCGAGCTCGCCCATGCCGCCCTCGCCGGCGCACCGGATCGCGGCGGCGGCGAGCTTCGCGTCGGCGGGCGCGAGCTCGGCGAGCGTCACCCGGTGCTGGCACGCGTACGCGGGCCGGCCCGCCGCGTCCCAGAGCTCGGCGAGGCGCGTCTGGACGGCCCGGTCGCCGGGGCGCACGTCGGCGAGGCCGCCGAGGATGCGCACCGCGCGGTCGCGATCGCCCTGCCGGGCCGCGAGGTCGGCGCGGGCGATGAGCGCGTCGGGGTCGAGCGCGTCGCGGCCGCTCCAGCGCGCGGTCAGCTCCTGGGCCTCGCCGAGGCGGCCGGTCGTGGCGTAGAGGGCGTAGAGGCCCACGGTCCGGTCGCGGCTGTCCGGGGCCGCGGCGAGCGCCGCCTCGGCCTCCGCGGTCCTCGCCGCGCTCTCGGGCGCGAGCGTGTTCGTCGCGTCGAAGCTCACCTTGCGATCGAACACCCGGCGCATCGGGATCATCCGCCGCGGCCGGGGCCACGGCGCGTCGGCGGCGCCGTCGGGCCAGCGCCTCTGCGCGCGGTCGTCGCTCTTGGGCTCCGGCAGCGGGGCCGCGGGCGCGGCGGTCGTCGGCGCCGGCGCCGGCCTTTCGGCGTCGCGCGGGCCCGAGGGGGGTTCGAACGCGTTGGCGGGCATCTCGGGCGCGGGCCTGGCGGCCGGCGCCGGCGGGGGGAGGGGAGCCGACGCCGACTTGCGGCGCGGCGCTGCCTCCGCGGATGCCCACCCGCGGCCGCCGCCGCCCCAGCCGCTGCCCGACACGCCGAGGCCGTCCGCGGGCCCCATCCCCTTCGCTTCCTCCTTCGCGGCGCCCTCGTCCGCCGCGTCGTCGGGCTGCTCCCCCTCGGCGCTCGCGCTCACGCCCTGCGCTTGCTCCTCGCCCGTGAAGGCGGAGGCGATGCCGTCCCGCTCCAGGCCGAACGCCTTGAACATCGCCTCGCTCTCCAGCACGAGCAGCGACGTGAACCGGCTCGCCACGGAGAAGCGCCGCGACAGCTCGATGATCGCGGGCTTCTGCGCCTCGCCGCCGGTCTCCTCGAGCTCGGCGATCTTCGCCGCGGCGTAGAGGCGCGGGACGAAGGCGTTGCCCGCGCCCGAGCCGGCGGCGATGCTCACGGGGTAGGTCTGCTCGAAGCGCTCGCCCGAGACGCGGCCGCGGAGGCGGATCGCGCCCGTGACGTCGGCGCCGGAGCTCATCCGCGCCACGACGATCGCCTCGCCGCCGGCGCGGATCGGGTCGAGCCGCGCCGGCGTGACCTGGGTGAGGCCGGGCGGCAGCTCGAGCTCGGGATCGCGCAGCGCGAGGCCGTAGGCCGCGCCGAGGACCGACTGCGCCGCGCTCGCGACCCTCTGGCCGGGCACGTAGGGGACCATCACGCCGCCGCCGCCCCGCGCGAGCGCCCGGAGCGACGTCGTGTCCGCGTCGCTCCCGAGCGCGACCGCGATCACGGCGGCGCCGTCCGCGGGGACGGCGCCGCGCACCGCGGCCTCGATGTGGGCGGGGCGGGTCGGGCCGACCGAGGGCGTGCCGTCGCCGAGGTAGAGGATCCGGAGCTCCTTGCCGTCGAGCGGGCCGGCGGCGGCGCGCGCCGCGACCATCGCCGCGGCGAGATCGCTGCCGCCGTCGGGCTCGATGCCGCCGAGGAAGCGCTCGACCTCGCCGGCCGACGCGGCGCCGGGCGCCATGGGCCGCGCGGCGCCGCCCTGGGCGCCCTCGCCGAGGGAGCGGCAGAGGGTGTCGCACGCGAGCACGACGACCTCGTCGCGCCGGTCCATCTCGCGGACGATCGACGAGGCGAGCCGCGTCGCGCGGGCGAAGCGCTCGCCGACCATGGACCGGCTCGCGTCGACGACGATCGCGTGGCGCCGCGAGGTCGACTCCTCCCAGCGGGGGAGCCGGGGCCGGATCGCGATCGCGACGTAGGGCGACGCGTCGCTCGCGATGGCCCGCGCCGCGGCGAGCGACGCCTCGTGCTCGGCGCCGTCGCGCTTCGACGCGCCCGCGCCCGCGCCGCCGCTCCTCGGCGCGCTCGCGGCGCGGGGCCCGGCCGGCCCCGCGGGCGGCTGCGGGGATGCGGCGGGGGGCATCCGGTAGGCCCACGCGGTGACCGGCCGATCGCGATCGGGGAGCGCGTACTCGACCGTGAGGTCGCCGGCCGGCGTGAACCCCTGGGCGCGCAGCGTGCGCCGATCGGCCGCGCCCTCCGCGGGCGCGGCGGCGAGCTCGTAGCCGCGCGTCTCGACGCCGAACGCCCGGTCGTGGCCGAGCACCTGGAGGTCGAGCGAGAAGTCGCCGATGCTCGTCGTGCCGCTCTGGTCGTGCGCGAGCGGGTAGGTGAAGCGACGGACGCCGCCCGACTGCTCGACGAGCTGCGTGTAGGTGAGCACGACGCGGCGCGAGCCGCGCTTCGGGATGGGGAAGATGCGGAGCTCGAACCGGCCGCCGCGCTGCCACTCGAGCAGCGCGGGGTCGCGCCACGGGCCGGGGACCCAGATGATCTCCTCGCGCGGCTTGGGCGCCTTCGGGGCGGCGTTCTGGAGGACGCCGCGCCAGATCGCGGCCCCGCGGTCGCGGTCGACGAACGCGCCCTCGATCAGCTTGCCGTCCACCTCGAGCGCGAGCCGCTCGATCTGGGCGCCCGGCGGGAGCGGGAAGCGGAAGATGCCCTCGAGCTCCTCGTCGGTGTCGTTGGCGAACGTCTCGTCGATCTCCGTCCGGGCGACGACGTCGACGATCCGCACCTTGACCGCGTGCTTCGCGAGCCGCACGGCCCGCTCTTTCTCCTGGGTCGCGCCCGGCTTGCGCGCCCGGAGCTCGCCGAGGCCGCGGAGCGCCGGGGCGTCGGCCTCCTCGGCGGAGCGGTCGCTCCACGCGAGCGTGTCGGCGAGCGAGGTCGCGCTCGCGACGTCCGGCGCGGCGCCCTGCGCGAGCGTCGCCTCCTCGCCGGCGCGCACCTCGACGGGCTCGCCCCGCTCGCCGGTGACGCGCACGGCGCCGCGCGCGACCTCGACCGAGGCGCGCCCCGGGCTCGCGGTGACGGCGAGCTTCGTGCCGAGCACCTCGATCTCGCCGTGCGGCACCTTGATGCGCGCGGGCGGCGCGCCGGGGATCGGGGCGACGTCGAGGACGACGGCGCCCTCCTCCACGCGGGCCGCGCGGGCGTCGCCGGCGATCCACACGCGCGAGCCGCGGTCGATCGCGAGCGCCGAGCCGTCGGCGAGCGCGAGGTGCGCGCGCGTCCGCGTGTCGGTGCGCAGGGTCGCGCCCTCGGGGAGCGCCGCGCCCGCGGCGAGCGGCGCGCAGGCGCCCGAGGCGTCGCACGCCTCGAGGCCCCCCGACCTGTCGGCCGACGCGCGCGAGACCGTGGCGACCTTGCCGGACCAGGGCGCGCCGGCCGTCACGGAGGCGGCCGGCTGCTCCGTTTCGCCGCGCCGCAGGGCGATCCCGGCCGTCACCGCCGCCGCCGCGGCCAGGGCGGCGGCGGCCATCACCGAGCGCCGCCCGAAGGCCGCGCCTCGCGCGCGGCGCGGCGCCGGCGCGGCCCGCTCCGGGCTGGAGGAGCGCGCCTCGCCGGCGTGCGCGCCGGCGGTCATGTCGCCGGCGCGCGCGTCGGTCGCGGCGCCGCCGGCGCGCGCGTCGGTCGCAGCGTCGCCGGCGCGCGCGTCGGTCATGTCATCGGCGCGCGCGCCTGCCAGCACCTCGCCCGCGCGCCCTTCGCCCGCGCGCTCTTCGCCCGCGCGCCCTTCGCCCGCGCGCCCTTCGCACGTGCGCGCCTCGGGCACCGCCTTGAGCACCGCGCCGCTCGTCGCGCCCTCCGAGGGGCGGGCCGCCTCGAGCCGCCGGAGCAGCGCCTCGGCGAAGTCGCCCGCCGGCCGGAAGTCCGCGCCCGCCGCCGCCGCGACCTCCGCGGCCCGCGCCGCGTCGTGGCGGAGGTCGCGGCACGCGTCGCAGCCGGCGATGTGCTCGTACAGCGCCGGCCGCGCCGTCCCGTCGAGCACCTCCGCGAGCTGCTCCTCGACCTCGCCGCACAGCCCCGCCGAACCCGTTTCCGTCGCGCTCATCGCCCTACTCCTCGCCCAGATCGGCCCTGAGCCGCGCCAGCGCGCGGCTGACGCGCTTGCGCGCCGCCGCCTCGTCGATCCCGCACGCGATGGCCACCTCCTTGAAGGAGAGCCCCGCCTCGAAGCGCAGCACCACCGCCTCGCGCTCGCTCGGCTTGAGCCGCGCGAGCGCGGCGCGGGCGCGCTCGGCCCGCTCGCGCTCCAGCGCGAGCTCGCTCGCGTCCGGCCGCGGCCGGGTGTCGTGCACGAGCCGCAGCCGCGCCTCCCGCCGCGCCCGGAGCTCCGTGTGCCGCCCGCAGATGCGCCGCGCGATCCCGAAGAGCCAGGCCCGCACGCTCCCCTCGGCGCGGTACTGCGGGAACGCGTCGAACGCCGCGAGCAGCGTCTCCTGCACCAGCTCCTCGCTCTCGGCCTGCGATCCGGTGAACGCCATGCACAGCCGCCCGAGCGGCATGGCGTAGGCCCTCGCACACCGCGACAGCGCTTCCCGGAAGTCGCCTGCCCCGATCAGCCCCTCGATCGCGCGAGCTTCGTCCGCCCGCGCGTCGCCCTCCGAGCCCACGAGCGCTAACCCAGCTGCCATCGCTGCCTCATCGCCGGCCATGTGCCCCCGTCCCCCGCGTTCGTGACCGGTTTTTTTTCGCCCCCCGCCCCGGCGGGCTCCGGTGCCCGATCCCACCGTACAGGGCGGTCCGGCCTTTGCCTTTTGCAATACGATCCCAGCCGCAGCAGAATCGGCAGTCGCCTCAGGAGCCGCGCTTATGAATGAGACACGCCCGTCTGTTTCCGCGAAGGCCACGTCGCCCGGGGGGGCCGGGCCGAGCGCTCCCGTTGACACCTCGCCTGTGAAGCGATGGCGACGGTCGCTGGCCCTCGCCCTCGCCGCGTCGCTCGCCGGCGCCCTCGCCGCGCCCGCGGCGCTCGCGCAGGGCGCGCCGGACGAGGAGCAAGCTCAGGAGGGCGTCGAGGGAGAGGCCCCGCCGCCGGCCCAGAAGGCGCGCAAGCGGGGGGTGCTCCCGGCCCGGGCCGACGTGGGCGTGAAGGAGAGGAAGGCGGCCCCCGCCGACGCGAAGCGGGGCCCGGCCGAGAAGGACAAGGACCGGGACAAGGCGGAGCCCCCGGTCGAGGAGCGCGCCGCGCGCGGCGTGGCGATCGTGGAGCGGGGCGGGCAGGTCCTCGGCCTCGGCGCGGTGCTCGCCGGCGACGGGCGCATCTTGACGGCGCTCTCGCCGCTCGGCGCGGGCAACGACCTCACGGCGCGCCTCGCCGACGGGACCACCGTGCGGGTGAAGCTCGGCCATCACGACCGCGTGTGGGACCTCGCGCTGCTCGTGCCGCAGACCGGCAGGTGGACCGAGGGGCTCACCGCCTCGTCGCGCGATCCGGTCCGGCAGGACGCGCAGATCCGCTCGTTCTCGGCGGCGCGCGGCAAGGTCGCGGCCGCCCCGATCGTGCTGCGATCGCACCGGACGCTCCTCGGCGGCGACGACCGGCAGCTCGACGACGCGATCGAGCTCGGGTCGCGCGTCTCGCCGCTCGACCTGGGCGCGCCCCTCATCGACGAGGACGGCCGCGTCGTCGCGATCCTCGGCCGCGGCTGCGCCCCGAACGAGGGCAAGCCGTGCACGCCGGTCGCGTTCGGCGCGCCGATCAGCGCGATCCGCGGGTTCCTCCGCGCCGTGCCCCCGACGGCGGTGCAGCCCGCGGGGTGGCTCGGGATCCAGGGCGTCAGCGAGGCCGCGCCGGTCGCCAAGGGGGTCCGGGTCACGGAGGTCCACCCCGGGAGCCCCGCGGACGAGGCTCGCCTGAAGGGCGGCGAGCGCGCGGCGAGCGACATGATCCTCGCCGTCGACGGCGTGCCCGTCACGAGCCCCGAGGCGCTCGCCGACGCGATCCGCACGCACGCGGTGGGCGAGAAGGTCCCCCTGACCCTGCTGAGCGGCGGGAAGTACCGGCAGGTCACGGTCGTGCTCCGCGCCGCCCCGGATCCGAAGGCGGCCGCGGCGAAGCGGCCCGAGGCCGAGCTCCCGCCGCCGAGCTCAAGCGGCAAAGCCACCGAAGAGTACCGCAAGTAAGCGAAAAATGATGGGGGTCCGCGCCGGGATTCTATAAGCTCGGCGCTCGGGCGCGATCCGGTTGACACTGCGTCAACCAAACCTCCAGGATCGGGCCTGAGCGGCTCGATCGGGGCGCTCGCGGTTCTCATTCGGCCCCGCGCCTCGCGCGGGGCCTTCGATCGGGTGATCCGTGTCCCAAACGTTTCGAATCGAAGTGGCCGGCGAGACGAACGTCGGGCGCAAGCGCAACCACAACGAGGACAACTTCGGCATCATGGTGGAGTACGGCCTCTTCATGGTCGCCGATGGGATGGGGGGGCATGCGTCGGGCGAGGTCGCGTCGAAGATGGCTGTCGACGCGATGCAGGACTTCTTCGCCCAGACGCAGGACGACCCGGAGCGGACCTGGCCCTACAAGATGGACCGGTCCAAGGGGTATGAAGAGAACCGCCTGATCACGGGCATCAAGCTCGCCAACCTGCGTATCTACGAGACGGCGCAGCGCGAGGCGAAGAAGCGGGGAATGGGGACGACGTTCGTCGGCATCTTCACGGCGAACGACGGCGTCTACGTCGCCCACGTCGGCGACAGCCGGGTCTACCGCTTCCGCGAGGGCAGGCTCGAGATGCTCACCGAGGACCACTCGCTCCTCAACGACTACATCAAGATGAAGCGCCTCACGCCCGAGGAGATCGCGAACTTCCCGCACAAGAACGTGATCGTGCGCGCGCTCGGGATGAAGGACACGGTCAAGGTCGACACCCGGTTCGAGGTGCCGCAGCTGAACGACCTCTACGTCCTCTGCTCCGACGGCCTCTCCGGCCCGGTGAGCGACTCCGAGATGGCGCAGATCCTGACGGACCACCAGGACATCCAGGTCGCGACCTCGAAGCTGATCGAGCGCGCGAACGAGAACGGCGGCCCGGACAACGTCACCTGCGTCCTCGTCCGCTGGACTCAGTAGGCCCCGGCCCTCGGGCCTGCGGAGCGCCGTGATGCGCCCGCCCCTGCGACTTGCGCCGCCGAGCGGAGCTCACCCGCACAGGAGACGGGCCCAGATCGGCGTTTTCGGCGCGCAGGCGTGCTCCAGCACGCTGAGCACCGAAAACGTCGAGATGGGCCCGGATCCGCAGCGGGTGAGCGCCGCTCAGGGGAGGACGCCGCCGCTCCAGGGGACGAGGATCAGGAAGATGAACGCGATGAGGGCGAGCATGAACAGGCTCGTCATCAGGTAGGTCGAGCGCGGCGAGCGCGCGGTGCTCCAGCCGTCCCCGTAGAACTTGCCGCGAGAGCGCACGCGGATCCGACGCTGCACGCCGCTGAGAAGGCTCGGCGGCGCCGCCTGGGGCGCGCGCATGGCGCCGCGGACCAGCTCGCGCAGATCGACCTCGTCGACGAGCGGCAGATCGCCGTCGTCAGGCAGATCGCCGTCGTCGGGCAGATCGCCGTCGTCGGGCAGGTCGCGCGGCGCCGCGGTCGCGTCGCGCGGCGGTGCAGCGCCGCCGCGCGATCGCTCCGCGGGGGGCGTCGTGGGACGGCTGCCGCTCTCCACGCCCGGAGCGGCCGGCTCCTCGGCCTGCCCCACGCGCCTGGGGTCGTCCGCTCCGCTCATTTCCCGCCTCTCACCTTCTCGCCCATCACCTTCTCGACGAGCGCGCGGAGCTGCCCGCGCGCGCGATGGATCCGGCTCTTCACGGTCCCGTCCGGTAAACCCGTCACCGAGGCGATCTCTTCGTAGGACATGTCCTCGACGTCGCGAAGGATGAGCGCCTCCCGAAACTCGGGATCGAGCTGGCCGATGGCGTGCTTCACGACCGCCTCGAGCTGCATCCCCTCGACGAGCTCGTCGGGGCGGCTCACGTCGCCGACGCTCACGCCCTTGGCGGCGGACAGCGGCACCCGATCGACCATGGCGTCGACGTCGTCCTGCGCGCCGGCGTGCCGCCGCGAGAGGTACTTCGTCCGGTTCTTACAGAGGTTCACGGCGATGCGGTAAATCCAGGTCGAGAGCTTCGATTCGCCGCGGAACTGGTCGATCGCCTTGAAGACCTGCACGAAGACCTCCTGGGACAGGTCCTCGGCCTCGTCGCGCCGGCCGAGCATGCGGTAGACCAGCGCGAACACGCGGCGCTCGTACATGATCACGAGCTCGTTGAACGCGCTCTCGTCGCGCGCGACGAGCCGCGCGATGAACTGGGCCTCGCTCACCTCGAGCTGCGCCGCGGGCTCGCGCTCGAGCTGCACGCCCGCATGGATCGCGGCGCCGCGCGCGCGATCCGCGTCTGCGCGGATCGCGGCGCCGCGCGTGCGATCCGCATCTGCGTGGGTCGGGGATCCGCGCCCGCGGTCCGCACCTGCACGGCCCGCAGCGCCGCGCCCGCGGTCCGCATCTGCATGGGTCGGGGAGCCGCCTACGCGGTCCCCTTCATCGCTCGCCACGCCGTCCGGTCCTCCAGGATCCAGGATCTCGCCCCCGCCCCGCGGCAGGCGCAGAGCCTTCGGTGAGACCACGGTAAACAACCCCGGCTCGACCGCGCCAGACAATAGCGAGCGGGCAGCGGCGCCGGACGCGCCCGCGACGTGGTGCGGCCGCGCCCGAGGCGCTCCCGCCGGCTCGATGGAGATCGCCCGCCACGATCCCCCTCAGAGGGCGCGGGCGCTCGATTGGTTCCGGCGCGTGGATTCGAACCACGATTAGGGGATTCAAAGTCCCCCGTCCTGCCCTTGAACGACGCCGGAGTGCCGCGGGACCGGAGCCGGCCGCCGCGCGGCGCGCACCTTAGCGCGAGTCGCGCAAGATGGCACCCGTCCCGACCGACGGGCCGGCTCCGCGGCCCGGATGGCCGATGCCGCGCGCGCCGTCCGGCTCGTACCGACCGCGCCGCAGGCGGACCTGCCCGCGCTCACGCCGACCCAGGGGCGCCGGCTTCGCGCCCGCCGCCGGAGCCTTCCCCGCCCGCTGCGGCGGCAGCGCGGGCGCACCGGCGCCCTCGGCCAGAGCCGCGCCGGCGCCCTTGGCCGGAGCCGCGCCGGCGCCCTCGGCCGGAGCCGCGCCGGCGCCCTCGGCCGGAGCCGCGCCGGCGCCCTCGGCCGGAGCCGCGCCGGCGCCCTCGGCCGGAGCCGCGCCGGCGCCCTCGGCCGGAGCCGCGCCGGCGCCCTCGGCCGGAGCCGCGCCGGCGCCCTCGGCCGGAGCCGCGCCGGCGCCCTCGGCCGGAGCCGCGCCGGCGCCATCGGCCGGAGCCGCGCCGGCGCCCTCGGCCGGAGCCGCGCCGGCGCCAGTCGTCGTCATCGCCGAGCTGCCGCGCACCCGAGACACCCTGCTCCTGCGCCTGCTCGGCGCGCGCGCCGTGCTGCGCGATGCCATCCGTGAGCTCATCGCCCTGCCCGACGACGCCTGGGAGAGGGGCATCTTGGCGAGCGCCGGGGTCGGCTCGGGGGCCGCGGCGGCGGAAAGGGCCGCGGCGCCAGCCGCCCCGGCGAGCGCCGGGGCGGGCACGACGACCTGGGCGGCGGCCACCGCGACGCCCTGGGCGACCCCGTGGCGCGCCGCCGGGGCGGCCGCGGCCGGCGAGGGCGCGCCCGCGGGGGCGAGCGCGCTCAGCACCGACAGGCCCAGCGCCAGCACGATCGCCGCGCTGCCCGCCGCGATCGAGACCGCGCTGCGCGAGGCGCGGGCGCGCCGCGCGAGCCGCGTGAGCCGCGCGAGCCGCGACCAGGTGCCCGACGCGCGCCCGCGCGGCGCCTGGTCCGCGTCGCGCGCGCCGCGCGCCGGCCCGGGTCCCGGCTTCGCGGCGCCGGCCCGCGCGGTCCCGGCGCTCGGCAGCGTGTCGGGCGGCGACGACGGGACCGCCGGGAAACACGACGGGATCTCGAGGGAGATCGGCGGCGAGGTCGCCTCGTGCCGCGCCGCCGCCTCGGCGGGCGGGAACGGGGCGAGGAGGAACGAGTCCGCGCGCTCGTCGCGGGGGCCGCCCCGGTGCGGGCGCGGCGCGACGGGCCGGAGGTGGTCGGGGGTCAGCGCGAAGCTGAGCGGGCCGGTGGACTCGGGCCCCTCGCCCGCGGCGGAGAGGGCGGGCGCCTCGTCGCGCGGGGGCGGCTGGGAGACGGTCCAGCCGAGCGCCTTCACCTCGCCGGCGGGCGTCCAGCACTCGAGGCCCTCGCGCCACACGCGCGTGCTGTGCGGAAGCTCCCCCAGCTCCAGCGCGCGCCACAGCGCGACCGTGCTCATCGCCTCCAGCCAGTCGCCGCGGTCGACGCACCAGGGCCTCGATTCCGCCGGTTCCTCCGCGCTGCTCGCGTGCGAGCTGAACGGCATCGTGGGGGCGCTGCAGAGGCTCAGATGTCCCTGCCCGCGCCCCTCCACGCCGCTCGGCGCCGGCACCCCGTCGCAAAGCCCCTCCACCTTGTACGCCGCGCTCGGGCCCATCGCTGTCTCCCTAGCGAGCTGCGGCGATCCACCCGATGCTTCCGGGTCCACCTCCGCTGCTCTCGTGCGTCGGTAGCGGAGGCTGGCGCGGTGGGCCAAGAAAGTGCCGGGTCGGGCCGGGCGCCCGGGACCGCCGCGCCGTGCGGGCGCGCGCGGCACGCGCTGCGCGGAGGGCGCGCGCGGCACGCGCTGCGCGGAGCGGCACGCGCTGCGCGGAGGGCGCGCGTGCTGCTCGGCCCGGCGGCTGCGGTCAGAGGTCCGTGTAGTTGTCGGAGAACATCGCGCGCTGGCCGAGGAAGCTGATCTCGAGCATGCCGCCGACGTCCGTCTCGCCGGTCGAGCGCCGGTCGATGCTGAGCGCCGGCATCAGCCGGATGAGCCCGCGGTACTTCGTCCCTTCCGGCGCGCGCGCCAGCGTCACGTAGACCGGAGCGCGCAGGCTGATGCGGACGTCGTCCGGCGCCTCGTCGTTGAGCGCGACCGCGACGCGCGCGCCGAACGCCGCGCGGAACGTGGCGTTCGCGACCTTGTCGACGATCCCGGCGTGCGCCGTGAGGGTGAGCTCCTGGCTCTTCCTCGGCGCGCCGAGCACCTCGCGCTTGCAGCGCGAGGCCGGGGCGAAGGTGGTCGACTGGGTGATCGGATCGACGCCGGCGACGACGTCGCCCGCGGGCTCGCACCACTGGAGCGTGTCGGTCGACGCGGTCCAGCGCGAGTCGAACGCGATCTGCCCCTCGATGGTCGGCGCGAGCTTCTTCCCGCCTTCGCCGACGTAGACGGCCGCGGCGCCGGCGCTCCAGGGAACGGCGATGCGCTCGCGCGGCTCGTAGGTCGGCGGCAGGCTCGTGTCGCGCCGCCCGGGGCCGGGGCCGAGATAGCTGAACCGGGTGCGCCCGACCGCGCCGCCGACGTAGAGGATCAGCGGCGGATACGCCGAGCTGCCCTCGCCCTCGAAGTCGAGTCGCGCGAACGAGGCCGACAGGCGCAGGCTCCCGATGGGCGCCTGGGCCGTCTCGTCGGCGCTCGAGAGGCCGATCAGCGTGGCGAGGCCGTCCTCGGTCGCCACCTCGGCCTCGAGCACGGTGCTCACGTCCCACGCCGTCGGATCGGTCACCTCGCCGAAGCCGGCCAGCACCCCGAAGCCGACGCGCGCGAGCGCCGCGCCGCCCGAGGTGCCCGTGACCTCGGCCGGCACGAGGTAGACGAGCTCGCGGCCCGTGCCGGCCGGCGCGATGGGGGCGCCGCCCGCGGGCGAGGCGGGCGCGATGGGGGCGATGGGGGCGATGGGGGCGCCCGGCTGCGCGGGCGCCGCGGCTGGGCCGGCGTCCGGCGGCGGGGCGGCGGGCGCGCTCGGGGCGGCGGGCGGGGCGGGCGCCGGGGGGGCGGGTGGGGCGGGGGGCGCGGGCTCCGACGGCGGCGCCGCGCCCTGGGCACGCGCCGGCGCCGCCAGCGAGAGCGAGAGCGACAGCAGCGCTGCGGTGTGCAGGAGCAGCAGGGATGTTCTCATGGCGCCACCGTGAACTTGAAGGTGAGGTTCTCGGCGCCGTTCGACGTGTCGTAATCGGCGCGGGTGCTCTGGTTCGTCTTGGGGTCGAAGGCGAAGATCTGGAACTTGCCGCTGCCGTTCCGGACCCTGAAGCGGAATACGTAGCTGCCGGGCTCCAGGTCGAACTCGGGGAAGACCGTGTTGCGGATCGAGAACGGCTTCACCCCGGCCGGATCCCCGGCGGGGGCGGGGTCCTCGAACAGGTAGCCGACGGCGCTGAGGTGGTACTCGTCGCTGTGGAGCTTGAGCTTGATCCTCTTCATGGGGAGAGCGATCCTCTCACACGCGCGCGGCACGGTACAGCCGCTGGCGGCCGCGCGACGTCTCGAAGATCACGGGATCGAGGGGTGCTCCGGCGAAGGCCTGCCGGTCTGGATCATCTCTCTACTCTTCTCTCCCTCTGTGCCTGTGTGGTTCCTCATCTCCTCATTCAGGGATGAGTCTGGGCGATGCGGTATCAGCAGCGGGAGCCTTGATCCACCACCCCCGCGCTCCGCGGTCGGGGGACGGTCTCGCCCGCCAACCGCGCTCATGGCCGCGCGCACGAGCGGCCCCCCGAATTCCCGGCGAGCCTCTTGCCCCCCGGCGCTGCGACCGCCAGGCTCGCCCCATGAGCCGCCGCTTCAACACGGCCGGTCCCTGCCGCCCCGACCTGCACTACATGCTCCCTGCGGCCGAGCGCCTGCCGGAGGCCCCGGCCCTCGTCGAGCAGGCGAGCTACTTCGTCGTGCACGCGCCCCGTCAGACCGGCAAGACAACGACGCTGCGCGCGCTCGCCGAGGAGCTCACCGCGTCCGGCCGCCACGCGGCGCTCCACTTCTCGTGCGAGACCGGGGAGACGGCGGGCGACGACTACGCGGCGGCCCAGCGCGCCATCCTCGACACCATCCGCAAGCGCGCCGAGCAGGCGCTGCCCGCCGAGCTCCGCCCGCCGGCCTCGGACACCGGCCTGCTCGTCGCGGCGCTCAGCGCGTGGGCCGAGGCGTGCCCGCGCCCGCTGGCGCTCTTCTTCGACGAGATCGACGCGCTCCGCGGTCAAGGCCTCCTCAGCGTGCTGCGCCAGCTCAGGTCGGGCTTCCCCGAGCGGCCGGATCACTTCTCCGGATCGCCAACCCGATCTACCGCGAGGTGATCGTCCGCGTCCTCGCGAGCCCCGCCGAGGACGCCATCGCCGTCGAGCCGCGCGCGTTCGTCCGGCCCGACGGGCGCTTCGACGTCGCGCGCCTGCTGCGCGAGTTCGCCGCGTTCTGGCGCGAGCACGGCGCGGTGCTCGCCGGCCGCATGCCCTACCACGAGGTGGCGCCGCAGCTCGTGCTCATGGCGTACCTGCAGCGCGTGGTGAACGGCGGCGGCCACGTGGACCGGGAGTACGGCGTCGGCCGCGGCCGCATCGACCTGCTCGTGCGCTGGCCCCACACCGGGGAGGACGGCAAGCGCGCCTGGCAGCGGGAGGCGATCGAGCTCAAGGTCTGGCGCGCCGGCGAGAGAGACCCGCTGCCGAAGGCGCTCACCCAGATCGACGCAACTCTCGACGGGCTGTCCCTCGACACCGGCGTCGTGGTGATCTTCGACCGCCGGCCCGGGGCCGACCCCGAGTCGGGCACCCGCTTCGAGGAGGCGCTCACCCCGTCGGGCCGCCGGGTCACGGTCCTCCGCGCCTGACCGAGAGGCCCGACCGAAGGCGCTCGCCGCCGCGTCGACGGGCCGTGAAAGGCGGTGGGCGCGAGCGCGCCGTCACGAGGGCGACGGGCGCGAGCGCGCCGTCACCGCCGCCGCACGACGAACATCGCCGCGAAGTACCCGTCCGTGCCGTGCACGTGCGGCAAGAGCCGGAACGCGTCCCCGGCCCCCGCGAGCTCCCGCGCGAGCTCCGCGTCGAACGGCGCCGGCTCGAGCCGGACGCCGAGGTCGTCGTCCGCCGGGGCCGCGAGCCGCGCCGCCACGGCCTCGCACTCCTCGCGCAGCACGCTGCACACCGCGAACACGAGCCGACCGCCGTCCCGGGCGCGCGTCGCCGCGCGGCGCGCGATCGCGACCTGCAGGTCGGCGAGGCGCGGGAGGTCGTCCGCCGCGCGCCGGAGCGCGATCTCCGGGCGCCGCCGCAGCGTGCCCACCCCGGAGCAGGGCGCGTCGACGAGCACCCGGTCGTAACCCTCGGGGACGTCGCCCGCGCCCACCGTCCAGTCCACGGCGTACGTCTCGCGGACGAACGCCGCGGCCCGCTCCAGCCCGCCGCGCGCGCCTGCGCCCCCGCCCTCGGCGCCTGCGGCCTCGCCGCCCCCGCCCTCGGCGCCGGCGCCCTCCGAGCTCGCCGGGGGCGCGCTCAGCGCCGCGCGCAGCTGCGAGAGCTTCGCGGGATACAGGTCCGCCGCGTCCACCGCGCCCCCGGGGAGCACCGCGCGCGACAGGAGCCACGACTTGTTGCCCCGGCCGGCGCAAGCGTCGAGCACCCGCTCGCCAGGCCGCGCGCCGAGCGCGAACGCGAGCGCCTGCGCCCCCTCCTCCTGGCCGATCCACGCCGCGCCGAAGCCGGGGAGCCGCCGCAGATCGCCCGCCCCACGCGCGACGATCGCGGCCGGCGAGACGCGCCCCGCCTCGAACGTCGCGGCGGGCGCAGCCCCCCGCAGCGCCGCGAGCCACGCGTCGCGGTCCTCGCCGGGCGAAAGGCAAAGGCCGGTCGGCGGCGGCACCGGGCCGGCCGACAGGAACGCCTCGGCCGCGGCGCGGCCGAGCGAGCGGCGCAGCGCGCCCCCCGGCCACCCCGGCGCCGGACCGCCGGCCTCCACGGCCGCCGCGACCTTGCGCAGCACGGCGTTCGCGAACGCGCCGACGCGCGGCCCGCCGGCCGCCTGGGCGCCGTCCACCGCCTCGGAGACGGCCGCGAACGGGGGGACGCGATCGAGGAAGCACAGCGAGTACGCGCCCATCAGCACGTGCGCGCGCACCAGCGGATCCGCCGTCCAGCGGCCCTTCGCGGCGAGCTCGGCGATCCGCGCCTCGAGCGCCGCCTGCGCGCGCAGGACGCCGTAGACGAGCTCGGTCGCGAGGCCCACGTCCCGCGGGTCGAGCGCCGGGGCGCGCCGCAGCTCGGCGTCGAGGGCCGCCGACGCGAACGCGTCCGAGCCCCACACCCGCGCGAGCACGCGCGCGGCCACCGCGCGCGCGGCGCTCTCCCCGGAGCGCGCCGCGGCGCCGCCGCCGTCGCGCCCGCCGCGTTGTGCCCGGTCAGCCAACGAGCTCCTTGAACTGCCCCTGGATCACGTCCCAGCGGCGCTCGACGTCGTTCTTGAACGCGATGCCCATCAGGCCGATGAGCACCATGAGCCCGACCAGGCTCGCGATCTCGCGGACGCGCAGCGGCAGCGGGCGCCGCAGCACGGCCTCGAACGTGAAGAACAGGAGATGACCGCCGTCGAGCACGGGGATGGGCAGCAGGTTGATGAGCCCAAGGTTGATCGAGATGACCGCCATCGCCCAGACGAAATAGCTGACCCCCTTCGCGCCCTCCTCGCCGATCACGTCGTACACCGTGATGGGGCCGCCCAGCGTGGAGATGCTGACCTTGCCCTCCATGATGCGGACGATCCCGACCACGATGAACCGGATGACGTCGTACGTCTCGTCGATGGCGCTCTCCAGGGCGAACCGGAACGCGGACGGGCTCTCGACGTAGGGCTCGGCCACCATCGGCGACCAGTTCGACGCGCGCAGGTAGAAGCGCGGGCGGTGCTGGCCGTACTCGTCGACCCAGTCCTCGCGCCGGAGCTCGATCGTGCCGCTCTTGCGCTGGCCCGAGCGCTGCCAGGTGATCACGTGCGGCCGGTCGGGCGCCGCGAACAGCAGCTCGACGAACGTCGACCAGGCGGTGACCTCGACCCCGTCGACCTCGGTGATGCGATCGCCCGGCCGGAGCTCGGCGTCCCACTCGGCCGAGCCCACGGGCACCTCGGCGACGTAGAGATCGGCCGGCTCGATGCCGGTCCGCGCCAGCAGATCGCCGTGGCCGCTCTCCGGGGTCAGCGCGGCGACGCCCGACTCGTAGACGGCGAGCTCGGCCAGCCCGCCGAGCGCGTGCGACACCGGCACCGGGCGCAGGTACGTGACCGGCACCGTGGCGCCGCGGCTCTCCTCGAGCGCGAGCTCCAGGTCGGCGAACGTCTTCACCGGCGTGCCGCGCACCTCGGTCACGACGTCGAAGGTGCGGAGCCCGGCCCGGAACGCCGGCGAGTCGGGCCGCGAGACGCCGACCACGGCGGCAGGGCGGCTCGGCTTGATGCCGATCTCGCCCACCCGATCGACGATCTCGAGCGGCTTCTGGACGACCTTCTCCTCCGGGACGACCGTGACCTCGACGTGATCCTTGTTGCGGAACACCTTGAGCCGGAGCTCCTGGTTCGGGCTCTTGGCGACGATGCGGTGGAGCTCGGCGAAGGTGCTGACGCGCTCGCCGTCCACCTCGAGGATCCGATCGCCCGGGAACAGCCGGCCCTCGGCCGGGTGCCCCGGCAGGACCACGCCGACCGTCGGCGGGACGAAGCGGCTCTCCCCGACGAAGACGGCGAAATAGAGGAGCACCGGGAAGAGCACGTTCATCGCCGGGCCGGACATGACGATGATCACGCGCTTCCAGAGCGCCTGGGACTCGAAGGTGCGCTTGCGATCCTCGGGGAGCACCGCCTCCTGCCGGTTCTCCTCGAGCATCTTCACGAAGCCGCCGAGGGGCAGGAGCGCGATGCAGTACTCCGTCTCCCGGCCCCGCAAGCGCAGCACCCGGGGGCCGAAGCCGATCGAGAAGGTGAGGACCTTCACGCCGAAGATCTTCGCGCACACGAAGTGGCCGAGCTCGTGCACGAAGATGAGCACGGAGCAGAGCAGCGCGAAATACAGGAGGTCCACGGCGGCGGCTCTCTTTACGCGAGGCCGGGCGCGGTGACCACTGGGGAGCGACGGCTCAGCGGGGCGGCGGCCTCGGCAGGTCGCCGTCGGCGCCGCTCGCGCCGTTCGCGCGGGCGCGCGCCCCGACGACCCTGCGCCGGGCGCGGCGGAGCGCGAGCTCGGCGGCCTCCTCCTCGGTCCGGAAGCGGTCCTCGAGCGTCGCGAGCAGCTCGTCCGACCAGGGCTTGCCCTCGGTCGCCTCGATCGCCTCGAGGAGCAGGCGCGCCCGCGCGCGCCGCTCGATCTCGGCGCGGTAGCGCTTGCGCTGCACGAGCAGCATCGTCACCCAGACCGCGAGCGCGACCGCGGCCGCGCCGAGCAGCCAGGTGATCGTGCTGACGAGCTGCGCGCCCTGGTCGGCGAGGTGGCCGATGCGCGAGAGCATCGAGTCGTCCCGCCGCTCGCCCCGCTGCTGCGCCTCGATGAGCGCGTCGTTCGCGCCGGCGACCATCTCGCGGGCGACGACGCGCGCCGTGTCGCCCAGCGCGCGCCGGAATTCCTCGCTGCCGAGCAGCGACGTCACCCCGGGGCCGAGGTCCTCGGCGATGACCGCCTGGAGCGCCGGGCCGAGCTGCTCGCGCATCGCCGCCGCCACGGACGGGCCGAGATCGGCCTCGTCGAGGCTCTCCTTGAGCTGCTGGACGCTCGCCGCCACGAGCGATCCGGCCGCGCGCTGGAGCTCGCGCCGGCCGTCCTCGTCGAGCGCCCCGTCGAGCACCCCGCGGATCGCGCTCCGCACGACCCCGCGCGCGTACTGCGCGGTGAGCGCGTCGATGCGCGCGGCCCGGTCCTCCGCGCTCAGCGAGGCGAGCGTGCCGTCGATCAGCCCGGCGACGAGCTGCCGCTGCGCCGCCCTGATCTCCGGGCTCGCCATCACCCGCGCGACGCGCCGCTGGGTCTCCGCCTCCTCCAGCTTGCGGAGCCCCTCGTCGATCGCCGCCGGCGTCTGGACCCGGGCCACCTCCGCGTCCACCGAGGTGATCCGCGTGGGGAGGGCGCACCCGCCGGCGCCGAGCGCCAGACAGAGCGTGGTAAGGAGCCCTCCCAGGAGACCGCCGGATCGAGCGCCTCGCGCACGCATGAGAGGGCGCTTTGCATCGCCGGTGCCCGCCCCCGGTCCGTCGCGCCGCATGCGCCCGAGCCCAGCGCGCACGCGCGAGAGCCCACAAAAACCTGCAATTCCGCCTCGTGGCGAAATGCCACAGAGCACCGAAGTGAGTCAATCGCGCGCCGGAGGCCCTCGAGCGCCGCGCATCCGTGATATCTCACCGATGGAAATCGGCCGGGCGCCGCGCCCGCGAGCGGACGCCCCCGGCGGACGGTAACCGGGCCGGTTCTCGCGATGTGCCCCCCAACGAACTGCGAGGTTCCATCATGAAGCACACGATTGAGCACGACCTGAACGACAGCGAGGCGAAGGTGGCCACCGAACGAGCGATCGCGCAGTACCGAGAGCGGTACGCGGAGTACGAGCCGTTCCTCGTGTGGCGCGACGAGAAGCGCGCCGAGCTCGGCTTCTCGGTGAAGGGGGTCAAGCTGAAAGGCAGCATGGAGCTGCGCCCCGGCGCCGTGGACGTCGATCTCGACGTGCCGTTCCTCCTGCGCCCGTTCAAGGGAGTGGCGATCGCCGCCATCGATAAAGAGGTTCGCCACTTCATCCAAGAGGCGCACAAGGAACGGGCGCAGGGCGGGGGCAAGACCGCCTGAGCGAGCGGCCTGTTCCGCCGTGGACATGAGCGTCCGCCGGCGCTATGTTGGTGCGACAGAATTCACTTCGCCGGCCGAAGCACGCCTCGCAACATGACTCACTCCAGTGCTCGGCCGGCAGGGGCTGTCTCCCCGCCGCGCGCCCTCGATCTCGCCGCGGCGCTCACGGCGCGATGGCCCTGATGGCCGTCAGCTTCTGCGAGGCGAGCACGATGTGGATGGCCGCGATGCGGCCGCGCGCGTCGACGTCGCAGCGGATGACGTACCGGGGCGCCACCTTGTCGGCGGGGGCCCCGCGCTCGACGACGAGGCCGACGAGGCCGTTGAGGAGGCGGCTCTCGTAGCGGAGGTCTCCGCCGCCCTCGTGCCGCAGCAGGCCGATGAAGAGCCGCGCGACCCGGCTCGGGCCGACGACGATCCGGCGCGCGGCCGTGTACTCGCCGTTCGCGTCGCTGACGACGCGGACGCCCTCGCTGAGGAGGGCCTCGATGGCGGCGACGTCCTGCGTCGCCAGGGTTTGCAGGAAGCGCGCGAGCGCCGCGCCCGACCGCTCGACGAGCTCGGGCGAGGGGCGGCAGCGCTCGCGCTCGTACGGCTCGAGGGCGCGGCGGGCGCGGTGGTGCGTCGTCTTCACGCTCGCCTCCGACAGGCCGAGCGCGTCGGCGGTCTCCTGCACCGAGTAGTCGAAGACGTCGCGGAGCAGGAGCACGGCGCGCTGCTGCGGGGTGAGCGCCTCGAGCGCGATCAGGAACGCGAAGGACGCGCTCTCGAGCAGATCGTAGCGGCCCTCGGTGCCGTCCTTGCCCGGGATCTCGAACGACGGCGGCTCGGGCTCCGTCTCGATGGGCGAGGGGAGCCACGGGCCGTCGTAGGCGCGGCGCTTGCGGCGCCGCAGGGCGTCCCGACCGAGGTTGAGCGCGACGCGCGCGAGCCACGGCCGGACGGGCTCGTCCGTGCGCGCGGGCGGGCGCTCCAGCGCGCGGACGAACGTCTCCTGCACGATGTCGTCCGCGTCGGCGGCGCTGCCGGTGAGCCGGTAGCAGAGGGCCCAGAGGAAGCGCTCGTGCTCGCGGTAGCTCGCGGCGACGAAGCTCGGCGGCGGGGCGAGCGCCGCGCGGGCAGCGGAGGAGGCCGTGGAGCTGCTCATGGAGCGCCCGGGTAACCCCGTCACGCCGCGCGGTCGAGCGTCCGTCGCGCGCGCGCGAGGAGGGCCGCGGCGGCGTCCCGCGCGCTGCCGAGGCTCGCGTCGGCGAGCATGCCCGCCGGCCCGACCCAGTCGCCCGCGACGTAGAGCCCGTCGACCCCGGGGACGCGGACGCCGGGGCGCCCCGCGTAGCCGCCCCCCTCGGCGGCGACCACGGCGTTGGAGACGACGAGCGAGGGCAGGAAGCGCCGCTCGACGAGCGCGCCGCGGTAGCCCGGCTGCGCGCGCTCGAGGAGGTCCTCGAGCTCGCGCTCGGGGTCGCGGCCGGCGAGCTCGGGGCCGTACTGGACGGCGTGGAACAGGGCGCCGCCCCGGGGGGCGAGGCGCGCGACCTCGGAGTGGAGCGACAGGTAGAGGGGGCGGTCGATGCCGAGCACGACGCGGCAGCGCGGGCGGGGCAGCCGGGACAGCGCGACGTCGAGGCACGCAGCGCGGACCGGGACGGCGCGCTCGGCGTACGCGGCGAGCGCCGGGACGTCGGGCGCGAGCGCGGCGGCGGCGCGCGGGCTCGCGGCGACGAGGGCGGCGCCCGTGCGGAGGCGGTCGCCGTTCGCGAGCTCCACGAAGGAGACGGCGCCGCCCTCGGCGGCGACGCGCGTCGCCCGCGCGCCGGTGAGGATCTCGACGCCCGCCGCCGCCGCGGCGGCGCGCAGGCCGTCGACGAGCGTCTGCCAGCCGCCGTCGAGGTAGAGCACGCCCTGGCTCAGGGCGAGCTGCACCTGGGCGAGCGCGGCGCCGGCGCTCTGGCGATCGGCGTCGGCGCAGTAGGTCGTCAGCCGGACGAGCATGCCGACGAAGCGGCGCACCTCGGGCGTCCGGAAGGCGTCGCGGAGCCAGGTCGAGACCGGGACCGCGTCGAGCGGGGCGGGGCGCATCGCGGCGAGGCCGCCGAGGACGCGGCCCACCTCGAGCTTCGCGGCGAGGCCGAAGAGGCCCGTCGTGAGGAGCGACAGGGCGCCGGACGGCAGGGTGTGGAGGGCGCCGCGGTCGAGCGCGAGCGCGCCCGACCCGGGCGGCGGCGCGCCGGTGTACCGGACCCCGAGCTCGCGGAGCACCTCCTGCGCCGGCCCGCCGCGGTAGAGCGCGTGGGCGCCGAGGTTCAGCGAGAAGCCGTGGCTCTCCTGCGTGACGGCGCGGCCGCCCGGCGCGTGCGCCTTCTCGATCACGGCGACCGACCGGCCCGCCCGCCCCAGGTACGCCGCCGCGGCGAGCCCCGCGAGCCCGCCGCCGACCACCACCACATCTTTTGTGCGTTCCATCACAGTTTCCCTTTCCTGGCGGTATCACGATCGGGGGTCCGGAAAGGTTACGCGCGCCCGGTCGATTTTCGGGGTCGGCCCGGACGGGGAGGGGAGGCGGGCCGGGGCTCGTGTGGCGCGGACGAGGGGCGTATCGACGAGGGGCGAGGCGAACCGCACGTCGCCGAGCAGGTCGATGGGCGCTGTCTGCTCCTCGAGAGGCTTATCGGGGCGCAGTCGCTGCGGGTGGCAGGGCGGCCCGGACACCTGCCAGCGGCGCCTCTCGTGGAGATCGCGGAGGACGAGGGCGTCGGCCAGGATCGGAGTGAGCGCCTCGCCGCTCGCCCCGCGCCGCTTCGTCGAGCGAGCGCGATACTCCACGATCGTCCCGAAAGGCTGGATCTCGGCCGAGGCCCGGAGTCGTGTCCGCGCGGGGCGGCGGGCTGCTGGCCGCGCAGCAGCCCGCCGCCAGGCCGCATCGGCGCTCGCCTCCGGCGGGGATCTCGTGCAAAGTCCGGCGCAGCATGAAGAGGCTCCTGCTCACCAGCGCGCTGCCCTACGCCAACGGGCACATCCATATCGGCCACCTCGTCGAGTACACGCAGACGGACATCTTCGCGCGCTACTGGCGCATGGCCGGGCGTCGGTGCATTTACCTGTGCGCCGACGACACCCACGGCACGGCCATCATGATCCGCGCGCGGCAGGAGGGGCGGAGCGAGGCCGACGTCATCGCCGACATGAGCGCGGCGCACCAGCGCGATTTCGCGGCGTTCCAGATCCGGTTCGACCATTACGGCAGCACGAACTCGCCCGCGAACCGGGCGCTGTGCGAGCAGATCTGGGCGTCCTTGCGCGAGCGCGGGATGGTGACCACGAAGGACGTCACGCAGCTCTTCGATCCGAAGGAGGGCATGTTCCTGGCGGATCGGTTCGTCAAGGGCACTTGCCCGAAGTGCGGGGCGGAGGACCAGTACGGCGACAGCTGCGACCGGTGCGGCTCGACCTACGCCGCCACGGATCTCGTCGAGCCGCGGAGCGCGCTCACGGGCGCGCGGCCCGAGGTGCGGAGCGCGCAGCACCTCATGGTGGCCATCGAGCCGGAGCGGCCGTTCCTCTCGACCTGGACGCAGGGCGAGGGCCGGATGCCGAAGGAGATCGCGAACTACCTGGCGGGCCACTTCCTGTCGGAGCCGCTCCGCGACTGGGACGTGTCGCGCCCGGCGCCGTACTTCGGGTTCGAGATCCCCGACGCGCCCGGGAACTACTGGTACGTCTGGTTCGACGCGCCGATCGGGTACATGGCCGCGAGCAAGGAGTGGTGCGACCGGGAGGGCGAGGCGTTCGACGACTGGTGGCGATCCGAGGAGACAGAGATCGTCCACGTCATCGGGAAGGACATCGTCTATTTCCACACGCTCTTCTGGCCGGCGATGCTGCGGGCCGCGCGCTTCTCGCTGCCTTCCCGCGTGCAGGTGCACGGGTTCCTCACGGTGAACGGGGAGAAGATGTCGAAGAGCAAAGGCACGTTCGTGCTGGCCTCGACGTACCTGAAGCACCTCGACCCGGCGTACCTCCGCTATTACTACGCGAGCAAGCTGAGCTCGAAGGTCGACGACATCGATCTGAACCTGGAAGAGCTCGTGAACAAGGTGAACGCCGAGCTCGTGAACAAGGTGGTGAACCTGGCGAGCCGGTCGTCGCGCTTCGTGGCCCAGACGGGCCTGTCGGCGGCCTATCCGGACGACGGGGGGCTGTTCGCGGCGGCCGCGGCGGAGGCGGACGCGATCGGGGCGGCGTATGCGGCGTTCGATTACGCGCGGGCGACGAGGATCATCGTGTCGCTGGCGGATCGGGCGAACGAGTATGTCGATCGGATGCAGCCGTGGGCGCTCGCGAAGCAGCCGGAGAAGAAGGCCGAGGTGCAGGCGGTGTGCACCGTGGCGCTCAACCTGTTCCGGCAGATCGTGATCTACCTGGCGCCGGTGCTGCCGAAGCTCGCCGACGACGTGGCGCGGCTGCTCGGGTGCCCCATGGACCGGTGGGAGCTCGCGAAGACGCCGCTTGTGGGGACGCCGGTGGCCGCGTATGAGCACCTCATGAAGCGGGTCGATCCGGGTGCGGTGGAGAAGATGATCGCGGAGGGCCGTCCGGCGGAGGCGGCGGAGGCGGCGGGAGCGGCGGCGGCGACGGGAGCGCCGGTGGCGGCGGAAGCGCCGGCGGCGGCGGGCGGGGGCGCGGCCGCGGAGGACGACGGCGCGGCGCTCGCCAAGGAGCCGCTCGCGCCGGAGTGCACGATCGACGACTTCACCAAGGTCGACCTGCGCGTGGCGCGCATCGTCGCGGCGGAGCACGTGCCCGAGGCGAAGAAGCTGCTCAAGCTGACCGTCTCGCTCGGCGGCGAGGCGCGGCGTACCGTGTTCGCCGGGATCAAGGCGTATTACAAGCCGGAAGACCTGATGGGGAGGCTCGTCATCGTGTGCGCCAACCTGGCGCCGCGGAAGATGAAGTTCGGCCTCAGCGAGGGGATGGTGCTCGCGGCCGGGGACGAGACGGTGCACCTCTTGGCGCCCGACTCGGGGGCCAAGCCGGGTATGCGGGTGCACTGAGGCGAGTACCTCGCTTCCCCGCTGCCTCCAGCGTTATCGTGCCGGCCACCGGATCGCCGAGGCCCCATGAGACCGCTGGTCGCTCTCGCGTATTACCCGCTCTGGGCCGTGGCCGTGACCGTCGGCGTCACCGCGCTGCGCCTCGGGCGCAACGTGGGCCGCGGCCTCGTCGCCCTCTGCTTCTTCCTCGCCTTCTGGGTCACGGGGCTCATCCTGCTCGAGACCGACGGCACGGCCGCCCTCGCCGAGCGCGTCCTCCCGAGCGGGATCATCGTCGCCGCGGGCCTCGCCCACGCCTACGCCGACGTCGCCGGCGCCTCGCGCCGCCCCGTCGCCGTGGCCTACGGCGTCAGCGCCGCGGTGGCGCTGCTCGGGGCCGTCTCCCCGCGCCTGCTCTACGGCCCCGCCGCCCGCTCGCCGGGCCCGCTGTTCCTCCCGCTCGCCGCCGTCATGGGCGCCGCCGCGATCGCGCTCGAGGTCCAGATCGGGCGCGCCGCGCTCGCGGCCCAGGGCCTCCTCCGGCGGCGCATCGCCGCGCTCTTCTTCGGCAGCGTGCTCGCGACGCTCGGGGGCGGCTTCCTCGTGGTGCTGCGCGTGCATGGGCTCGGGGACGTGCTCCTCGGCGCGCCGGTCCTGCTCCTCGCCATCCTGCTCGTGGCCTACGCCGCGCTCATCGGCGAGCTGGGGCGCTCCCGCCGCGTCTTCGCGCAGGGGCTCGCCTACGCCGGCCTCACGGCGCTCGTCTCGTCGCTCGGGCTCATGGTCTTCTTCAAGGTCCTGCCCGCGCTCGCGCCCGGCGGCGGCGCGTCGCTCCCCTGGCTCGTCTTCGTGATCTTCCTCGTCGCGCTCCCGTCCGATCCGCTGCGCCTGCTCGTCGTGGAGCACCTCGGGCGCCGGCTGTTCGAGCGGCCCATCGGCGTCCGCGACCTCGCCGACGAGATCGAGCGCGTCGAGGTGCGCGCCGACCACGCCGAGCGGCTCGCCGAGCTCGGGCGCCTCGCCAGCGCGGTGGCGCACGAGATCCGCAATCCGCTCGGGGTCATCGCCGCGCAGACGAAGCTGCTCGAGCGGCAGGGCGCGAGGCCCGAGACCGTGGCCTCGCTGCGCGGCCAGGTCGACCGGGCGAGGCGGTTCCTCGACGACCTGCTCCGCTACAGCCGCCCGCGGCCGCTCGAGGTGAGCGAGGTCGACGCGCTCTCCACGCTGCGGCTCGCGGCGAGCCACGTCCGGCAGATCGTCGGCGAGGGCGCGCCGCCCATCGAGATCGCGCCCGAGGCGGGAGGGCCGATCTTCGTGGAGGCCGACCGCGGCGCCTTCCTCGACGTCGCGACGGCGCTGCTGCAGAACGCGGCCATCGCCCTCGACGGGGTCGCCGAGGGGCGGATCCGGGCGGTGGTCGCGCGCGAGGGCGGCTCGGTGATCGTGCGCGTGGAGGACAACGGCCCGGGGGTGCCGGCCGAGATCGAGGGGATGCTGTTCCAGCCGTTCGTGACGGGGCGGGGGCGCGACGCGAAGCACCCGGGCACGGGGCTCGGCCTGGCCGTGGCGGCGCGCTGGCTGGAGCGGCACGGGGGCGCGCTGCGCTACGACCGCGCCCCGGGCGGCGGGGCGCGCTTCGAGGCGCGGTGGCCCGCGCGGGCGGCGGAGGCGGCGGGGTGAGGCCTGGTCCGTGACCGGTACCTGGTCAGTGATCGGTACCGGTCGGCGACGAGGTCAGTGCGCGCCGTTGGCCCGCGTGAACGGCGCGGCCACACCGTTGAGGATCCGCGTCGTCTCGCAGACCCGGCGCCACGGCTCGTGGTACGAGAACATGGCGCCCGTGCCCGCGGGATCCGGCACGGTGAGCTCGGTGCCCGGGGCGGGCAGGCCGACGGCCCCGCCGGCGGGGATGGGCGGTGACGAAAGGAACGGCGAGAGGCCGGACTGCGCGCCCGGCGGCCGCGGGTCGATGTGCGTGAACGGCGTCGCCAGCTCGGTCGGGCTGTGGCAGCCGTTGCACGTGGCGAGCGCGAAATGGTGGCGCTCGATGGCCTGGAGCGGCGTCGTCGGCGTGTGATCCCAGAACGGCCCCGGCCCGGGCGGGGGCGAGGTCGATTCGCCGCCGAGCAGCGGGACGGGGACCGGCGTCTGGGTGAAGTCGATCAGGTTGGGCGAGCCGGTCCAGAGCGCGTTGGCGTCGAGGTAGCCGTCGAGCGCGCCCGACGCGTTCAGGCTGTCGTCCGGCGTCTGCTTGGTCGTGTCCGGCACGAGCAGCGCGGCGTTCGGCCCGAGGCCGACCTGCTGGAGCGTGCTCTCGCGGAGCTTCCAGTCGGGCCCGAAGATGATCTCGTTGGTGCGCACCTGGGCGATGGCGCTGCCGAAGTTGAGCGCGCCGGGCTCTGCCCCCGGCGAGGTGATGTCGGTGAGCAGCGACTCGAGGTGAGCGAGGTACGCGGGCGAGCCGATCGGCCCGAGGGACGGGTCGCTCAGCTTGTGAAACGCGTTTGCCCAGTCGAAGGTCGTGGCCGGAGCCCCGCCGCGCTGCGACGGGAGGCCGTACTCGAGGATGACCGTGGCCGGGAGCGGGCCGCCGCTCGGCAGATCGACGAGGCCGAAGACGAAGCGCACCTCGCCGGCGCTCGGAGGGCCGCCGTAGAGCGGGGAGGGGTCCTGCAGATCGGCGCGGTTGAGGATCGCGAGCAGGCGGAAGGGCGCCTGTGTGATGTCGAGCGGACAGGCGCCCGGGCCGACGATGGGCGCCCCCGGGGCGCAGCCGCTGGCGATGAGCCACGGGTCGATGAGCGTGGGCCGGATGCCCGGCCGCGCCGGCATGGGGAAGCCGTTGACGACGTTCGGCACCTCCCACGCGTGCAGCCACTCGGCCACGAACTCGTGGACGGGCGTCGCGCCGGCCATCTGGCGCATGAGCATGCCGAAGGTCCACGCGGCCGGGGTGCCGCCGGAGGGACAGGAGCCAGACCAGGTGGTGCGGCAGACGTCGTCGACGACGGCGACATCGCGGATGAGCAGCTCGCGGTCGAAGTCGACGGGCAGCGGGAGCGGCGGCCAGAGCGTCGGATTCAGGTAATCGCAATCGGTGACGAGCGACTGCGCCGCCACGCCGAGCGGACCGTCATCCCCGGATCCCGAGGTCCCGGTGTCGAGGGTGCAAGCCCCGATCGCGAGGCTGGCCAGCGCGTACAGGAACGATGTTCTTTGCATGAATAAGGAGGCACCTTTCTCGCGTGGCGCGGCTCCATGCCCGCTGGAGCCCGCGGCACGAACGACCTGGCTGGAGCGCCGGGCGTGGGCGCCTGTTCTAAATAAGGAATATCGGCATGTAAAGCGGCTCGGATCACGTGTTCGTGGAGTCTCTGTGACTATCCCTGCGCGTAGGGGTGTGATGGAGTGTGAAAGTGTATGGCCGTTGTGCGGCAAACGCCTCTCTGTGTGGAGGTGGGCGCGCGATTCGGGCCCTGGCTGACCCCGAGCTCACCCCGGCACGGGGCGCGGCCTGGCTGTCGGGGCGCGCTGGCAGGAGCGGCACCGGGGCGCTCCGCTATGAGCGCGCCCCGGGAGGCGGCGCGCGCTTCGGGGCGCGAAGGGACGATACTCCCTCGACGGCGCGCGGCCGCCGCCGCCTCATTGCTCGCGGAACGTGGCGTCGGCCTGCTGGGCGCTGCCGGACACCGCGCCGACGATCATCAGAAAGCCGGAGTGCCGCATGTACTGGCCGGGAGCGCTGTAGGACTCGAAGGACGACCAGCCGCTGTTCGCCAGGCCGGGGCGGCGATGCCAGGTGGCGTCGCCCCGGAAGCCGGACGACCCGTCGTTCGTGTCCAGCCAGACCTCGCCGCCGCGATGCCGGAGGAAGCGGCCGGGGAAGTTCACCGACTCGAACGAGACGGCGCTCGAGTTGGCGAGCCCAGGCACCACGCGGAACTGCGCGTCCTGGACCGGCGACACCGCCTCATCGATCCGGGCGCGGAAGCCCTGGTGGCGCAGGTACCGGCTCTGGAAGTTGTAGGATTGGAGCTGGCGGATGGTGCCGACCGGCGTCGTGGTCGAGCCGGCCGCGTAGTTGCGGATGACGCCGAGATCCCAGGGGAGCTGCTGGTAAGGGGGGCCCGACAGGTTGAGGTTCCCCTGGATGAGGAAGTCGACGCGGTTGATGTCGTTGATCTCGAGCTTCTGGTTGACGCCGGCGCGGATGAGCTCGCCGTGGGAGACGCTCGTGGTCCACCGATCTGCGTTGTATACGAGATTGCCGCGCCAGGCCCATTTCTCGGCGATCTGCCGCCACGGCCCGCCGGCGCTCGCCGACGTCCACAGCTCGTAATACCGGTTGTCCTTGAGGTCTTCGACGATGAGGTAGTACTGGCCGTCCGCGAGCGACTTGTAGACGTGCGCGCCTTCGAACGTATCGGTGATGGCCACCGAAGGTGATCCCCAGCCGCCCGGGAAGCTCCCCCGCGCCGTCTTGCGTACGTAGAGCCTGCGCGAGCCGTCGTCAGGGGTGTTGTACAGGTAGCAGCTGGCATCGTCGCAAATCACGTAGTAATCCCAGCCCATGTTGCCGGAGGCGCCCAGCGATTTCGGGCCGGACCACGAATTGGGGTCGGCGATGTTCGAGGTCGTGGCATAGGCCGCGCCGTGTTTCCCATCCTGGTAGACCAGGTACCACAGGTTGTGCGGCTCGAAGTAGAACACCTGCGGTGCGCAGAAGTAGCTCTCGCCGATCCTGCTCAAGTAGATGTGCGGGGCGGTCCGGAAGCCCTCCATCGTCGTCGCGGACGAATACAGCATCTGCCAGCCGCCGCTCGCATTGGCGCCGGTGTAGAACATGTGGTATTTGCCGCCTGAATACACGATGGTCGGATCTTTGACGGCGTAGTGGTCGTAGGGCTCCGCTTTGGCTTTGTACAGGATCGGCGCGTCCACATACCAGGTCGGGTTGGCGATGGCGGCGGCGCCCTCGAGCGAGCCGGCCTCCTCGCTCTCGCCCTCGATCTCCTCTGGGCCGACGACACACGACACGGCGATGGCGCCGGTCGCGGCGGCGAGCAAGGCGTGTCTGGATACGAACCTCATGTCGTTCTCCTCGTCCTTCCAAGGTTGCGCTGCGTGAGTCTGTCGATGGCTCGACGCTGCGACGGCGAGCGAAGAGGGCGCAGAGGCATCTGTCGTCGATGCGCTCTGCGCCCTCTGCCGCGTCGTCAGCTCGACGTCTCGACGCGCTGCCGGTGCAGCGGTCGCTCCCTGCGGACCGTCAGCGGCCGAGGAAGTTCATGAGCCAGCTCATGGCCGGCCGCATGGTGCCGTTCGAATGCTGGAGGCCGGTGTTGTCCCTCCAGGTGGCGCCGACGATGTAACCCCAGAGGGTGATGCCGGGGACGGCGGGGTGGTTCCAGAACATCTTGAACTGCTCCTCCATCACCTGCTTCTGCCGGTTGTCGTCCGCGATGCCGATGTCGTACTCGGTGATGTACACGGGCTTACCCAGCGAGGCGAGCTTGTCGATGTACCCCTTCACGGTGTTCGTGTTGATCTTGTAAGCGTCGTGGGCCTGCGCGCCGAGGGCGTCGACCGGGGCGCCCGCGTTGATCACCGCCCGCGCGATCCGCATGAAGTTCTGGTGATCGTTCTCGTACTCGATGTTGTTGTAATCATTGAGGATCAGGACCGCGTTCGGGCAGTACTCGCGCGCCCACTTGAAGGAGTTGACGATCCAGTCCCAGCCGCTGGCGCCTGCGCCGCCGATGCCGTTGATGTAGGAAGGCGTCGTGTGGGGCGGCGGCTCGTTGACGACGTCGATGTACTTCGTGTCCGGGTAGCGCGCGCAGAACGACCGCATCCAGTCCTTCACGGCCGCCTGCTGCTCCGACGGGGAGAGGCTCGCCATCCAGCTCGGCTGCTGGGCCCCCCACACGAACACGTGCTGCTTGAAGATGATGTTGTTCGCCTTCGCGTAGTTGTAGATCCGGTCGAGCGCTGCCCAGTTCTTGCTCCCGCGCGTCCGCTCGACGGCGTCCCACTTGCCCTCGTTCTCGGGCGTGATCTGGTTCCAGTACCTCGCGAAGCCGTCGCGCACGGCGCCGCTGGTCGTGATGTTGCCCACGAACTTCGCCCCGGTGGCGCCGCCGCCACCGCCGCCACCGCCGCCGCCGCCGCCGGAGCCGCCGGAGCCGCCGGAGCCGCCCGCGCCCGAGCTGCTGGAGCTGCTGGAGCTGCTGGAGCTGCTGCTCGAGGCACCCCCGCCGCCGCCGGTCCGGAGCGAGAACTTCTGGTTGTTGCCGTTCGCCCAGCCCCACTGCTGGAGGCCTGCGCCGTCCGCGCTGCCGGCAACGTCCAGGGACTTGCCGCTGTGGCGCGCCGTGAGACGCACGCCGCCGGTGACGTCCGTGAACGACCACTGCTGGTTTTGTCCGTTCCAGCAGGAGTATTGCTGGACGCGGGCGCCGTCGCTGGTGGAGGCGCCCGCGACGTCCAGGCAACGGTTGCTGGCCACGTTGCGGATGCGGTAGTAGCCGCCGTCTGCCGACTCCACGCGGAACTGTTGCCGCGTCGAGCCGTTGCAGGTGGCGATCTGCAAGGCCGCTCCGTCAGCGGTGCTGCCTCCTGCCACCTCGACGCACTTTCCGCTCTGCACGCCGGAGATCGTGTAGACCGCGCCCGTATCGATCGTGATGGCGCCGTCGAGCGACCCCCCCTCCTCGGTCTCGGCGTCGTACGCCTCCTCGGGGTCGATGACGCACGACACGGCGAGGATACCCGTCGCCGCCGCAAGCAAGGCCTGCATCGTTCCAAATCTCATCGTGTTCTCCTCTTCCTGTTAAGTAAGTGAAACTAGGATCTTCCCACCGCTCGACGCTGCCCTCGCGTGGGTCGGGGTCGCTCGCCGCGCGCTGAAGGCCCCCGAGGGGCCGCCGCGCCGGCCGTTGCCGCTGCGCTGGCCATTGCCGCTGCGGGTGAACCTCGCACGAGATGCGCGCGGAGCGGATAAGTTCATTCGATGCGCGTCAGGCAGCGCGTCGAGGGCATTTCTTGCTCTCGACTGGCATGTTCGTCAAGTCGATTGTGCATCGCGAGCGGGCATGAGCCTCGTGAAGGTGCGATATGCGCAGATGCGAAGTCATGAGGTGGTCTGACCCCGACACGGGTCGAGGCCTCGGCGGGCGCGCTCGCCCGCGCGCCCGGCGCGCGAACATCACCGAAGATCGCCCGCGATCAGCGGGCCGCGACGGCCGCGCTCGACAGGCGCGCGCGTTCGAAGAGCTGGCGTGAGATGGATGATGGATTGAGGGGCCGCGCGCCAGCAGGGCCGCGCTAGGCTCCTCCTGGCGTGAAGCGGCTCGATCCGATCGAAGCTGCGCGGACAGGCGAGCGCTGCACAGCGCCCCTGTCGTGGGGCCCGCGCTCCCTCAGCCGTATCCACCGTCTCGGCCGCCGCGCGCTGCCCTGGCTCCCCAGGGTCGTCAGCGCCCGTCAGCGGACGAGGGCATCTATGGGATGGCGGGTCGTAAGCGAGTGAAAATATCGGGTTTCATCGTACTCACCTTCGCGAGAGGGTGATGGCCGACAGACCGACCGGCATGGAGCGACAAGCCAAAGGATGAGATGATTGTGAGCGCTAACATCTCAGATGTCAATTCCGAACCGCCCGTCGCGGCGTCACGCCTGCGGCGTGGCGCGCGCATGGCTCTCGCGGAGGTGCTCCACCGGCGCGAAGGCGAGGTGGTGGCCGCGGAGCACACATCCTGCGCCACGACAGCCCGCGCAGGCAGCGCACGGACACGGCCGTGGGCCCTCTGATATCCTGCAAAACCTCTGCGAGGAGGCTCTGCCCACATGACCCCTGAAACCGTCGATATCCTCGATCCGGACCTTTACCTCGCGGGCGCGCCGCACGACCGCTTCGAGATCCTCCGCCGGGAGGCGCCCGTCTACTGGCACCCCGAGCCGGCGGGCCGGGGGTTCTGGGCGATCACGCGGCACGACGACGTCGCCCGCATCTCGCGCGACCCGGCCGCGTTCTCCTCGGGGCGCGGGCTCTTCATCGAGGATTTCGCGCCGGGGGACATGCGCGACAACCCCGATGTCATGATCATGATGGACCCGCCCAGGCACGGCCGCTTCCGGGCGCTGGTCACCAAGGGGTTCACGCCCCGTGTCATCCAGCGCCTCGAGGCGCACGTGCGAGAGCTCGTGACGCGGCTCATCGACGAGGCCTGCGCGCGCGGCGGGTGCGACTTCGCCAGCGACGTCGCGGGCAGGCTGCCCCTGACCGTGATCCTCGAGATGCTCGGCGTCCCCCGCGAGGACCAGGAGCAGATGCTCGACTGGACGATGCGGTTCTTCGGGGCCAGCGACCCCGATTATCGCATCACGCCCGAGGAGCTGAACACCGTGCTCCACAACATGAACGCCTACGCCCACGGGCTCGCGGAGGAGCGGCGGAGGTCGCCCAAGGACGACATGCTGAGCCTGCTCATGGCCGCCGAGGTGGACGGCGAGAAGCTCTCCTACAGGGAGTTCGGCGGCTTCTTCAACCTGCTGCTGACGGCCGGCCACGACACCACGAAGAACCTCATCACGAACGGGATGCTCGCCCTGATCGAGCACCCCGACCAGCGCCGGCGCCTGCTCGACGACCCGTCGCTCCTCCCGACCGCCATCGAGGAGATGCTGCGCTTCTCGCCGCCGGTCTATTATTTCCGGCGCTCGGCGGTGCGGGACACCGAGGTTCGCGGGCAGCGGATCGCGGCCGGGGACAAGGTGGTCCTGTGGTACGTCTCGGCCAACCGCGACGAGGCGGTCTTCCGGGATCCGCACACGTTCGATGTCGGCCGGACGCCCAACGAGCACCTCTCCTTCGGCGTCGGCCCCCACGTGTGCCTGGGCCTCGCGCTCGCGCGCCTGGAGGCGCGGGTCGCCTTCGAGGAGCTCCTGCGCAGGCTCCCTGATCTCGAGCTCGCCGGGCCGGTCGTTCGGCTCCGCTCGAACTGGGTGAGCGGCGTGAAATCGATGCCCGTCCGCTGCGCGCGCCGCGCCGGGTAGCGCGCGTCGCGCCGGCCGCTCATGACCCGTTCTTCTCGCTGAAGCGATACACGACCATCCCGAAGGCGTGCACGATCCCGGAGGCGCTGCCGGCGACGGTGACGTCGGTCCAGCAGATCCGCGCGTCGCGCGCGCGCACGACGGCGCGCGCGACGAGCTCGTCTCCGGGCAGCGCCCCGAGGAGCTGCGCGCTCAGGGCGATGGTCGCGCCCGAAGCCCCCGGCGACGGCGGGACGGCCGTCCATGGGCAGGTGGCGCCTGCGGCGTCGATGAGCGTCAGGACGGCCCCTTCGTGCATGGCGCCGCCGGCGTCGAGGTTCGCCGCGGCGGGGGCCATCGCCATCGCGAGCGCCCCGCGGCGCATGCCCAGCAGGCGCAGCTGCCGTCGCGACAGGAAGGGGCTGCCGGCCATCGCCGCGCGGATCGCCCCAGCGACGCCGCTCGCCGCCTCGTCCGCGGGCGCGTCGAAGGCGCGCTCTCCCTCGGGGGGATCGGAGAGGGGAGGGGAGCCCGCCGGTGCGCTGTCCGGCCCGGCCTCGCTCACGGTCGACGAGGCGTGCGCGATCGCATTTCCGTCTGCGTCCCTGATCAGCGCCTCGAAGAAGCCCAGCTCGCGCACGCGGCGCACGGCGCGCGTCTCGACCGTCACCGCCTTGCGCGCCGCGCGCACGTAGCCCACGTGCATCGAGACGGTGCGGAGCGGCGGCGTGGCCGCGCGGGCGGGCTCGCGCGCGATGGCGTGCGCGGCGATCGGCACGAGCGAAGCGAGCGCGCCGCCGTGGACCAGCCCGAACATGGTATTTCGCTCGTCGAAGGGCAGGACGAGGCGCGATTGCGCGTCGTCGGCGGCCTCGATCTTCACCCCGAGGTCGGCCGGGTAGGAGCCGTCCTCGAACCGCGTCTCGGTGTTCTCGGTCATGCCGTAGTCTCCAGGGATCGGCCGGAGTCGTCCAGCCTCGCGCGCCTTCGCGGCGCCCTCCGGCCACGCGCCGTGGCGGGCAGCGCTGCTCGGTGAAGCAGGGGAGAGCGCCGCGCGCGGCGCCCCCCGACAGGCCTGGATCCGCACCTGGGCGACGCGGTACGGTCACCCGTGACCGAGACTGTCCTGCTCATCGACGACGATCCGGGGTTCCGCGACGCCTACCGCGAGCTGCTCGCGCAGGAGGGGTACACGGTCGCGGAGGCCGGCGCCGCCCCGAAGGCGCTCGCGGAGCTCCGCCGCACGAGCGCGCGCCTCGTCGTGCTCGACCTGATGCTGCCGCCGTCGGGCCGCCCCGAGGAGGGCGCCGCGCTCGCCGACAAGATCCTCGCCGAGCGGCCCGCGGCCAAGGTGATCGTGGTCTCCGGCGCGGGCGAGACGCCGCTCGCCTTGCGCCTCGTCGAGCGCGGCGCGTACGACTTCCTGGCCAAGCCCGTCGATCCGGACGTGCTGCTCGCCGTGGTCGCGCGCGCGGCGGCGCGCCTCGCGCTGGAGGACCGCGTGACGGAGCTCGAGCGCTCGCTCACGGCCCGCGAGGGCGACGCCTCGGCGCTGCTCGGGCAGTCGCCGGCCTTCCTCGAGGCGAAGACGCTCTGCGAGCGCGCGGCGCCGACCGACGTGCCGGTGCTCATCACGGGCGAGTCCGGGACGGGCAAGGAGGTGTTCGCCCGCTACCTGCACGCGAGGAGCCGGCGGAAGGACAAGCCGTTCATCGCGGTCAACTGCGGCGCGCTCGCGCCGACGCTGCTGGAGTCGACGCTGTTCGGCCACAAGAGAGGGGCCTTCACGAGCGCGATCAAGGACGCTCCTGGCCTGTTCGTCGAGGTCGACGGGGGGACGCTCTTCCTCGACGAGATCGGCGACATGGATCCGGCGCTGCAGGTGAAGCTCTTGCGGGTGCTCGAGACGGGCGAGATCCTGCCGGTCGGCGCGGCGCGGCCGCTGACGGTGGATGTGCGCATCGTGTCGGCCACCCACCGGTCGCTGGAGTCGATGGTCGCGAGCAAGACGTTCCGCGACGACCTCTACTGGCGCGTGCGCGGGATCGAGATCGGCTTGCCGCGCCTGGCCGACCGCGTGGGCGACCTGCCGCTGCTCGCGCAGCACTTCCTGAACCTGTCGCGCGCGCTCGTGCCGCGCTCGCCCGCGACCGCGATCTCGCCGGGCGCGATGCGGCGGCTCGAGGCCTGCGACTGGCCCGGCAACCTGCGCGAGCTCCGGCACGAGATGCAGCGCGCGCTCGTGATGGCCGGGGGCAGGGGAGAGATCCTCGAGGAGGACCTCTCGCCGGCGCGGCGGCACGGCGCGCCCGCGGCGTCCGCAGGCGACGAGCCGGCCGAGGGGGCGACGCTGGAGGAGAAGATCGCGGCGCTGGAGCGGCGGGAGATCGCCGCCGCGCTGCGGGCGACCCAGGGGAACAAGAGCCAGGCGGCGGCGCGGCTCGGGCTGTCGCGCCAGGGGCTGCTCAACAAGATGGATCGCCACGGGCTGAAGTGAGCTCGATCGCTCATGCAGCGATGAAGGAAAAGTCTGCTCGAATAAAAACAACATCGGATCTGCAGGCGACCGAAAAAACATGAGCCGCGCCGAGCGCAGGCCGGCACTGAAGGACCGAGAGCGCGGCTCGCCGTGACCTGTCGCCGATCGGTGCGATGTCGGCCGCTCTGCACGCGCGATGTCGGTGGCTCGCTCCTCACGGGGGCGAGCGCTGCAGACGAGCAACTTCAGGAGGAGTCATGACGCTTAGCAGGATGGTGCTTGTGGGGTGCCTGTCGCTGGTCGGTTCCGCCCTCGCCGCGTGCGCGAACAGCGACGCGGATCGCCTCGGCGAGGGGAACGGCAACGTGGTCGTGAGCCCGCCGACGTCCGAGGGCGACGGCTGTACGCTCACCCAGGGCTACTGGAAGAACCACGAGGAGAGCTGGCCGGTGTCGTCGCTCACCATCGGCGGCGAGACGTACTCCCAGGCGGAGCTGCTCGAGATCTTCCGGACGCCGCCGAAGGGCGACGCGAGCCTGATCCTCGGCCACCAGCTCATCGCCGCGCTGCTCAACACGGCGAGCGGCGCGAGCGACGCTGCGCTCGACGGCGCGCTCGCGGACGTCGAGGCGTGGATGGCCGCCAACAAGGACACCGACGATGGCCGGCTCCCGTACGGCGTGAAGCGCGGCGGCGCGGCCGACGAGGCCGTCTCGCTCTCGGGCACGCTCGCGGACTTCAACGAGGGGGGCATCGGCCCGGGGCACTGCGACGACGGCCCCGGCAGCGGCTCCGGCAGCACCGGCAGCGGCTCCGGCAGCACGGGCGGCGGCGACGACTGCGGCTGCGGCGGCGACCCCGGCGACGGCTCGGGCAGCACCGGCACGGGAAGCAGCGACGGCGGCGAGGGCGGCGGCTGCTCCCACGGCGGCGAGGGCGGCGAAGGCGGCAGCGACGGCAGCGAGGGCGGCGAGGGCGGCAGCAGCGGCGACCCGAGCGGCGGCGAGGGCGGGTCCGGGTCGGAAGGGCCGGTGTGCTCGGATCCGTGCAGCGACGGCTGCGCCGACGGCTACGTCTGCATCCTCGGCTGCTGCGCGTTCGTTCCCAACTGAACCGCCTTCCAACAGGCGCACCGAACACGGCTCGCGCCGGCCCGCGCTCCTCGCGTGACGGCGGCGCGGGTTCACACGCCACCGTCCCCGTCCCCGTCGCGCCGGTCACGCCCAGCGGCGGCGACGGTCCGCCTCGCGCGGCGCGTACCGGTCGACGGGCGCGAGCCCGTCGTGACGTGTTCGACCTCATCGAGCCAGCCGCCAGAGAAACACCCCCCCAGCGACTCCCGCACGCGCGGTGGAGCGAGGACAGTCGCGCGCCAGTCCATCTTTTGGGATTGACGCCGCCAATGTGAACGTTCACATTGACGTCTGGGTATTCTTCCGCTTTGCCCTGGATAGGCGGTCATGTGCACCGAGCCTCTCCACGGGCGTCGGTCCGTATCGCACGCTCTGCCTTTCTTCCTGGAAGATTACATCTGCATGCGCTTGGACGACCGCGGGCGCTGGGTCGCGTCGTCGAGCGTGATACAGGTGGGTGCTGCCAATCGCCGAAGCTCATCGCGGGATCGCCACGAGGCGAGTGCCGAAGGACGATTCGCGCGATCACGATGGGGTCCAGACCATGCTGAAACTGGGTGCTCGTTCCTCTCTCCCTGCCGTCGCCTTGGTATTGCTCGCTTGCTCGTCGGAGACAGGCTCCCCCGGTGCCGGAGGTGGCGGCGCCGGTCAGGCCGCGGGCGGCACCGGCGGGGCCGGCGCTTCCACGACCAGCGCGGAGAGCTCCTCGACAGGGGTCACGAGCGCTGGCGGCGGCTCCGCCAGCAGCGGGTCGACCGGGGGCGAATCGTCGGCGGGGGGCGGCGGGATGGGCGCCGGGGGCGCCGAACCGACCGCGGGCAACCCGAGCCCAGGCTGCGGCAAGTCGGGGAGGCCCGCGAACGGCACCGTGAAGGTCGACAACGATCACATCTACACGTTCCCGGACAGCTACGACGGCAGCACCCCTCTCCCCCTCTTGATGGGCTTCCACGCCTGCGGCAACCCGATCGACCAGTTCATCAACCTCACCCGGGGGTCCGCCTTCGAGACCGAGTACGTGCGCGCCGTGGGGAGGTCGTCGGACGCGGGGGGGTGCTGGAACTACAACAACGACATCGCCAAGGTCCTTCGCATCTACGACGACCTCATGGACAACTACTGCATCGACATGGACCGCGTGTTCGCCACCGGCCACAGCTCCGGTGCCCAGATGATCGTGCAGATCTTGGCGCACAGGTCCGACGCCGAGCACCTGAGCTTCAAGGCGGTCGCGCCCGTCGCGGCCTCCGACTACGGCGCGCTGCAGGTGCCCATGCCCGTGATGTACATCCAGGGCCAGAACGACACCGTCCGCGGGGGGGACGGGGCGAGCACGGTCGCCAGGTTCCGCACCGCCAACATGTGCCAGACGAGCTCGACGCCCTATTCCGAGGTCATGGGCTGCCAGAGCAGCGGCAAGGCGGTGAACCCCGGTTGCATCTCCTACAGCGGCTGTTCGGCGCCGACGATCTGGTGCTCGCACGACGACCCCGCGTACAGCAATACGAGCCACGGCGTGCCGTGCTTCGCCATCCAGGCGATGTACGACTTCTTCACGGGCATGCCGTAACGCCTCCTCCCCGGGCGCTCAGCTCGCGCGGATCACGTCCTCCGCAGCGCGACGGGGGCCGCACACGCCCTCTCGCACCGCATAGCCCAGCCGGAACGCCATCGTAGGCTGCCAGCCGCCGAGGCGCAGCGCCTCCGCGAACGAGCGCTCCATGGCCGGCGCCCGTCCGAGCTGGCGCTCGCGGTCGATGACCTCCGGCACCTGGCTCAGCGGCTGCATTGCGATCCCGCGCGCGGTCGCCCAGAGCTGCATTCGTTGCCACAGGCGTCCCGCGCGGAGCGTTGCGCCGAGATCGTAGCGATCGCGGGTCGCGATGACGCCGGTGATGGAGTCGCCCGCGAGATGGACATCGCGCGTGACGCGGAGCCAGTCCTCGTGCATCCGCTCCGGAGACGGCCTGGGCAGCAGCTTGCCGGCGGCCGTGAGCAGCGGGCCGAGCCCCATCACGTCGAGGGTCAGCCCGTCCCGGTGGGTCCGCGCGGCCTCGGGCGTGAGCCGGAACCACGCGTCGCTGTCCTCGATCATCGACGCGTCGCGCGCGATGATCTCGGTGGCTCGCAGCGTGTGGGCCGCGAAGAGCTCGCGCTGATCCCGGCGCTCGAGCCAGACGATCTCCTGCGACGCTCGATCCTCGTTCAGGCGCGACAGCTCCTCGAGCGCCGCGGCGGGCACGCGCTGCGCGCCGTAGGGGCCGCGGTTCGTGCGCCGCTCCGCGATGGCCCGCGCGAGCGGCGACTCCGCCCCACCCGGCTCGAGCCGGACGGTGGCCACCCGGGTCGGCGGCGGCGCCGCGCGCCCGGAGCCACGGGCTGGCTCGGTGGCGAAGAGCGGCAATCGTCCGGCGCCGAGCTCCACACGAGGCGTCCAGCCCATCGAGCCCGCCGCGAGCGAAAGGTTCTCGATCGCGCAGCCGAGCCCGATGTGCATTTCGCGCCCGAACGGGTCCATGTCGCCGAGCCATCGAGACGGATCCGAGAACACGTCGATCCGGTCCTCGTGGAGCTCGAACAGCCACGGCTGGGTGTTGTGCGGGCTCGCGGCGAGCACCGCCGCGCGCGCGAGCTCGATCAGCCCTCCGCCGCCCTCCCCGCGGAACGCGGTCCACGGCGCGAACGGCGCTCCCCGCCGGTCATCCGGCGACGGCGAGCGTCGCGACGCCTCCCAAGAGGCGCCGCCGGGAGATCCTGAGTTCCTCGTGCCGCCGTCGCTGCGGCAGCTCCGCTTGCCGGACGAGCGCTTCGTCACCTTGATGCGCGAGGGGCACCCCGCCGCGTCGCGGCGGCTCACGCTGGAGCGCTACCTGGAGCTCGGACACGTGCTGATCGCTCCGCACGGCATGCCAGGCAGCCTGGTCGATCGCGCGCTCGAGGCGGTCGGGCGGCGCCGCCGGGTCGTCGCGCAGGTCCAGCACTTCGTGACGGTGCCTTTCCTGCTCGCGGCCTCCGATCTCGTGGTGACGTGTCCCGCGACGGTCGCGGCGCCCTTCGGCCTGCGCGCGACCCGGCCCCCCGTCGAGCTCGGGCTGGACCGCGCTTCAGCCGTATGGCACGAGCGCGCGCACGACGATCCCGGTCATCGCTGGCTGCGCGCTCGGCTCGCGGGGATCGGAGCTACTTCTCGAGCGTGAGCAGCCCGAGCTTGTAGGGCAAGCGGCCGTACTCCCCGCCGACGCTCGGATCCCTCCCCTGGTAGAGGAACCGCAGGTCGCACGGGTTGATGGTCATGCGCTCGTCGTGCCCGGAGCGGACCAGCTCGCCGTGGCTGATGTCGTCGGTCCAGTCCCCGCCCTCGAACGTCACGTTCGCGGGGCCGGCGAAGGGCTTCGCCTTGGTGTCGGCCAGGGGGGCCCAGGGCCCATCGAGGCTCTCGGACGTCCAGGACCTGAAGAAGCGAGGGCTGTTGTCGAACGCCTCCACCAGGAGCAGGTACTTGTTCGACCCGTCGATCTTGTAGACGTTGCTGGCCTCGAACAAGAGCCCCGAGCTGGGGGCCGTCATGACGACCTCATAGCCGTCGAACTTCGGGAAGTTCTCGATGCTGACCTTGGAGCGGTAGAGCTTGCCGTCGTCCCGCGAGAAGAAGAGATGGCAGTTGGCGTCGTCGCAGATGGTCCAGAAGTCCAGCGCGCCGAGGACGTTCCCCATGGCGCCCGGCTCGCCCTTGAGCAGCGACTGGGGGCGGCTCCAGCCGTTCATGTTGTTGATGTCGTCGTTGGTCGAGTACCTGCCGTTCCACTGGTAGATGAGGTACCACTTGTTGTGCGGCCTGAAATAGAAGACCTGGGGCGCGACCGTGCTGCCGGTGGGCCAGCTCCCCATGAAGTGCTGCTCAGCGGCGTTCGCCTGAGGGAAGTCCGTGAAGCTCGTGTAGATCGACTGCCAGTTGTTGCTCGGAGCGGTCTCGAACACGGTGGCAAAGACGTGGTACTTGTTGTCGAAGAACACGATGGTCGGGTCCTTGACCGAGGCCCAGGTGCGGCCACCAGGCGCCTTGGGGCTGATCACCGGCTGGCTCGACTTCCACTTGAACGTGGTGGGCAGGTCGCAGGTCACCGGCGGGCTGCCGCCTTCGCCGCCGCCACCCCCTTCCCCTACGGAGCCGCCGGTCCCCGAGGCCGACGTGCTGCTGCTGCTCGTGCTCGTGACGCCTCCCCCGGTCCCGGTGGCAGGCGACCCGCCGGTGCCCCCTCCGCCCGATCCCGTCGTGACGCCGGCGCTCGTCGTCGTGCTCGCCGAGCCGCTCGTCCCATCGGCGGGCTCCTGCCCATCGTCCGGATCGCTGCCGCAACCGGCGAGCGCCGCGAGCACGCAGCCGAGGGCAGAGAGACCAAGGGTGAAGCGGTGGAGAGTAGGGAGTTGGCGGGGCAGATCGAGGTGAGTGGTCATGCTAGTCTCCAGAGGGATGCCCGACAGGGCCAGCGAGCTCCTCAGAGCCCGATCGTCGAGGTTGAAGCGGATGAGGAAGAAGGGCCCGGTGCACACGACGGCCCATCCAGGGCAAAGCCGAAGGATCCCCGGAGTCCTGATTGTGAGCGTTAACATGGCCGGCGTCAATCGGAAACGGGCGCGCGGCGGCGGCCGGCAGCGATGCTCGCGTGAGCCGCCCCACGAGGAAAACGGCGTCCGCCGCCCTGGCAGGCTCGTCTGAGCCCCGCGGTGCTGCTGCGGTAGCCTACACCGGATCTCCGAGCGCGTCGCGGCGCGGGACGGTGCTACTGGAAAGATGCGAGCTGGACTTCCCGGGGGGCCAGGGCTCGAGCCAGCGGTGACGTCGTCGAGCGGGGTCCCCGCGCTCACTCGCTCAGCAATGGAGCGAGCCAGGGCGCGACCGGCGTAGCGTTGTCGCCTTGGACCTTCCTCTTCCATTCCTCGTCGGTGAGGCGCACCAGGCCGTCCTCGCGGACTTCGTGGTAGGCGGAGACGACGCCCGCGTACGCGCGGGGACCCTGGCAGGAGTCGACGGTCACCACCATCAGGCGCGGTATGCCGGTGCCCACGTGAAGCACGCTGGGCTGGCGAGGGACCGGCAGGTCGCCGCCGATGTCGGTGTGCACGTCGGTGACGGCGGGATCCATCTCCACGGCCTGCAGCGGGTCGAAGTGGAGCTCGCTGTACCAGCCGGAGTGGCCGAGGACGGTCCCGTCGCAGTTCACGCTGGTCGTGACGGCCCGGTTGATGAACGCGAGGTGCTCCGCGCTGTGCGGCTGGCCGCTGCGCTGGGCGCGCGCCATCTCGGCGAGCGTGAGATTGATGCGCGCGACGCGCGCGAAGTAATCCTCGATCTGGCCGCCGACGCTCGGATCGAGCTCGAGCGTGGCGGTGAGCTCCTGCGCGCGCTCGGCGAAGCGGATCACGGCCTCGAAGAACTCGGGGTAGGGGTCGACGTAGGCGTCGGGATACTCGCACGACGCGTTCGACGTGTACGACTGCTTCACGTAAAGCACGTTGTTGTGGCGGAGCTGCGCCCACGAGCTGAGCTGGGTGTTGAGCAGCCGGCGGCCCCAGGCTTCGCTGCGGGCCACCGCGGGCAGGTCCGAAGGCGGGGCGCCTGCCGCGGGCGAGAGCGTGCGGAGCGCGCCGAGCCAGCTCGTGTACAGGCTGCCCTCCCAGTAGTGCTCGGGGTGCTCGTCGACCAAGAGGCGCAGCGCGGAGAGCTCGCCGGGATAGCCGGCCTCGACGTCGAGCTCGTCGCCGAGCAGGCCGAGCGCCTGGTCGTTGCCCAGCGCGGCGAACGCCACGTCGAGCGAGTTGGGCACGACGCGCGTGGGCAGGCGGTCGTAGACGAGGTTCGAGAAGACGTGGCTGTCGACCGTGTAGCGCTGACCGAACAGCGCGAAGCTCAGGTTCAAGGGGAAGGTGCTCGCGCCGCCGGCCTGTCGCCTCATCACGTGGCTGGCGATCCGCTGCTCGCCGAACTGACCGTCGACGAGCGCGCCGGCGAGGGTCGCGTCGTCGACGGCGGCGATCCCGTCGGGGGCGTCGAGCGCGGTGAGCAGCTCGTCCACCTCCGGCAGCGTCATGTAGTCGTGCTCGCCCACGAACGCGCTGATGGTCGCGTCGATCGACCTGTATTGCGCGAACGTGCTCTCGTCGAGGAGCCGGCGCAGCGCGATGACGCTCTCGACCTGCCTGCGGCGCAAGATCTGCTTGCCGTCCTCCTGCGTCTCGAGCAGGCGAAAGTCGATGCGGCCGAGCCACATCATGCTGCGGAAGTAGCGCTCGAGCTCCGGATCGCCGTCGTAGTGCCCGCGCGGCTTGAACTGGGAGAAGTCGATGTTCCGCTTCACGCCGAACAGCACGCGCTCCTGGATCCCCGCGGCGCGCGTGGCGGCGTCGACGAAGCTCTGCACCCCTGAAGGCTCGCGGGAGTCGACCTTGCCGTTCAAGAGCGACACGGCCACGCCCAGGTAGAAGTTCAGATCGGACGCGACCTCCGGCTCCAGCCTGTCGGCCGCGTCGATCAGCGAGCTGCGAACCTCGGTCAGCAAGCGCTTGAGCCGAGGCCGCAGCGCCTTCTTCTCCAGCTGCTGGAGGATCTTGTCGTGCGAGCGGTAGATGGCTTCCAGCACCATGTCGCTGCTGATGAACACCGGCAGATCCTCCATGTAAATACTGGAATAGCCGAGGGCGAACGACGAGAATCGGTGGCGCGCGTCGATGGCGAAGCCCATCTGCGACAGGCGCTCTTTCTGAGCGTCGGGAGCCGCGAAGAAGGCTTTCAGGATCGGGTCGAGGTTCGCCGCGGTGAGCGGGTCGTAACCGAGGTTCGGCGCGAACTCGACGGCGTGGCTCGCTCGCAGCTCGTCCGCGGTCGCCTGCCGTGCCTCGTCGAGCTCCTGGAGCAGCGGGTCGACGCCGGCCGGCGTGGAGACCGTGATCTCCGTGCCAGGGTCGATCTCGCCTGGCACATCGGCGATCGCGCTGGGATCGGGGCCGACGGGTCCACACGAGCTGGCGCAGAGCAGCGCCAGCAGGGGCAGGGTCACTCTGGTCCCGCGCCCGAGCCAGGTCATCGTTCTTCGCATCATGCCATTCATGTCATGCCTCCCGCTCTCCCGGTCAGAATGTGCCACTCGATGGGGGAGAGCCGAGGCTCGCCAACGGCAACCGGCATGCCAAGCGTGCCGACGCCCCCTCCGGGGCGAGCAGCCATCGACCAAGCGTGGCTTTCGTGCCGGCGATGCCGAGTCGGGGAGCGCGGTGCTCTAACCGAACGCGCGAAAACTCTGGATCACGCCGCCGCGCCGGCCACGCCCGCGAGCAGCGACGGCCAGCTCCGGGGCGGCTTGAACCGGTGGGTCGGCGCGGGCCCATCGACGATGTGCTCGACCTCGTCGAGGCGGCCGCCGGGGAGCAGCACCCCGCCGAGCGACGCGCGGACGAGCGGTATCCGCGCCGGATCGAAGCCCATCACCTGCGACGCGATCGCGTCGACGACGCTCGGGTCGAACCCGCCGATCAAGAGCCCCGCGCGCACCGGCGTCGCGCCGAGCGGCCCCTCGCCCTCGCCCGCGACGATGCCGTCCACGATCGTCAGATACCGCCGCTGCGGCTCGCCGCGCAGCGCGCCGCCGCGGTCGGCGAAGAACAGGATGCGGTTGAGATCCAGGATGGTCCGCCAGAGCGTGTTGTTCCCCTCCCAGCTCCCGTCGATGACCTTCGGCGGCGTCCCGAGCCGCGGCGCGCGCGCGACGAGCGAGTGATCGCCCGGGAGCGGGAACCGGCTCAGCTTGTTCTCCACCGCCTCGCCGAGGCCCTGGGGACGATCGAACTCGTCGCCGCCCACCGACGGATCCCCCTCGCTGAAGTGCGGGAGCCAGTACTTCTCGTTGGTCAACCCGATCACGCTCTTCAGCGAGAGCGTGACCCCGGTCTTCTTGTGCGTCTTCAGCTTGGGCAGGTTGATGACGACATCCGCGTCGAGGAGCGTCTGCGGAATGCTGTACTCGTGCCGCTCCCCGGTGTGGTGCGGCACCGGCGTCGCGTAATGGCTGCGGTGGAAGCGGAGCGCGCCGGGGCGCGGGGCGCCCGCGCCGGCGAAGAAGCTGTCCCGGCCGAGATCGACCACGCGGTAGCCCCGGGGATCGCCGGGCAGCGGGCGGCGGAGGAGCAGCCCGAGGTTCCACGAGCGGCCGAAGCGGCGCACGTCGTCGAGCGCGAACACGGGCGCGACCCGGAAATAACGCAGGTCGATGAAATCGACGTCGTGGCCCTGGGACTTCAGGTGATCGATGACGTCGAAGATGCCGAGAGGGCCGGCGACCTTCTCGACCTCGCAGCCCTCGACCGGCGAGTCGACGACGCGCACCCGCCCGCGCGGGCCGGCGGCGCGGAGCGCATAGTCGAGCACCGGCCGGAGGAGCGAGCCGTGCGTGCTCGAGGCGGCGAGCCGCTCGCCCGTGATCTTCTGGTGCAGGTTCTTCGACGAGACGAGGTTCGGCTTGACGATGACCCGGTCGCCCGGCGCGATCAGGTCGCCGAGCGGGTTCCACGCGGGCGTGCCGGCGCGCGCCGCGTCGAGGCCGAGCCGCCGGAAGAGCGCCTCGACGGCCTCGTAGACCGGGCCCGGCGGGCCATACGGGGCGCCGTCGGCGTAGCCGAGGCCCGGCCTCGATACCGTCACCACGCGGCCCATCGCCTGTGCCATCCGGAGCTCCCCTCTCAACCGCCGGCGCCGTCCGCGCCGGACGACAGGATCTCCGCCGGCGCGGCGCGCTGGAAATCGACGTTCAGGCGCGAGACGCTCGCGAGGTGCTTGCCCGTGCGGACGAGCGCGATGTCGTCGGCGAACTCGACCTGGATGCGCATCCGCTCGCCGAGGAAGCGGCGGAACGTGGCGAGCACCTCGTCCAGCACCTGCTGCGAGAACCGCCCGCCCTTGACCACGCGGAACGTGATGGCGTCGCGCTCCTCCTGGACCACCTGAAAGCGCTTGATGGCGTAATCGAACTCCTTGAGGTAGTGCGCGAAGAACGTGCCGGGCAGATAACGCCCGTCCGTCCCCCGGATGATCGACTGGACCCGCCCCTCGATGCGGCCCACGCGCGGCGCCCCGCGGCCGCAAGGGCACGGCACGGCCGGATCCATCGCCTCGGCGAGGTCGCCGATGCGGTAGCGGACGAAGGGCATGCAGAAGTTGTTGAGATCGGTGATCACCACCTCTCCGATCTCCCCGGGCTCCGCCGGGCGCCCGTCGCGGAGGATCTCGACGATGTACCCCTCGGCCACGACGTGGTGGCCCTCGTGCGCGTCGCACTCGTAGGCGATGCCCGAGAACTCGCGGCTGCCGTACTTGTCGAAGACCTTGCAGCCGAACGCCTCCTCGATGAGCCGGCGGCTCGGCAGCGGCAGCGTCTGCGCGCTCGACATGATCGCGCGCGGCCGGGCCGCGACCTTGCCGGTGCCCTTCGCGTAGTGCGCCAGGAAATCGAGCGCCTCGGCGTAGCCGTCCATGAGCACCGGCTGCACCTCGGCGATGCGCGCGATCATCTTGCCCAGGTTGTCGTCGGACAGCTCGAAGATGGGGATGAACGTCCGGTTCGACAGGATGGCGTCCGCGCGCTCGCGGGCCGCCTGCCACCGGGTCATCCCGAGGGTCTGGTGCCACAGCCGCACCGTCGGGTCGCCGAAGCGGTAGCCCGTCCACTCCTGCGCCCGGAGCGTCGCCGCCCAGCGGAACTCGAGCTGCGCCCGGTCGGCGTAGCAGACGAAGGGCTCGCCCGTGGAGCCGCTCGTCGTGATCTTGAGGATCTGCGATTTGTCGTGGTTCTCCGACATGATGTCGAAGTAGAGGTGGCGCCGGATATCCGCCTTGGTGAGGAACGGCAGCTTGTGGAGGTCCTCCTGGCCGCGGATGTCCTCGGGCCGCAGCTTGAGCTCCTGCATGCGGGCGCGGTAATAGGGCACGTTGCGGTAGCAGTGGCGGAGCAGCCGCCGCAGCTTCTCGTCCTGGAGCTCGCGGGTCTGCTCCGGCGTGAGCCACTGCGTCTTGCGCAGCGTCTCGTAGTAGTGCTCGACGTCTCGCGTGATCATCCAGTGGGTGTGGTTGAACGCGGCGAGGTACGCGCGCCACTTCGCCGTGGTGAGCGGATCGCGCTCCGGCGAGCGGTCGATCACCGGGTGGCGGCGGAGGTACTGCGTGGCCACGTCCGCCGGGGGCCGGCCCACGCGGTACTCCCACATCGCCTTGCCGAGGTCGTAGAACGACTTCACCACGGCGCCGGCCGCCCCCTTGTCGAGGAAGGAGACGCCCTGCCGGCGCTGCTCGAAGAGCGTCTCGACCTCCTTGTACGAGTAGCCCTTGGCGTGGGCGGCGACGAGGATGAACGACTGCCAGTAGAAATAGCTGCCCTTGTACGTCAAGAGGTCCTGGAACACCTCGCGCGCGCACATCACGAAGCCGCTCTTGTTGTCCTGGAGCGACATCCCGAAGGTGGTGTTCAGCAGGGTGTTGAGCCCGCGGCTCAGGTGGTAACGGCGGTCCTTGCGCCGGCCGACGGCGCTCCTCCAGCCCTGGACGACATCGACGCTGTGCTCGTAGAGCTCGCGCCGGAGGCGCAGCAGGTCCTCGGGCTGGTACTGGAGATCGGCGTCGATGATGGCGACGAGCTTGCCGCGCGCGGCGGCCGCGCCGGAGCGCCACGCCGCGCTGATGCCGCGGTTCTGCGGGTGGAAGCACCCCACGACGAGCCCGGGGTGCGCGGCCATGAGCGCGCGGATCGTCGTGGCGGTGCCGTCGGTCGAGCCGTCGTCGACGAGGATGAGCTCCCCCGCGAGGGCGCCCTCGCGGAAGACGCCGAGGACGCGCTCGGTGAGCTCGGGGATGTTCAGCTCTTCGTTCAGACACGGCACGATGACGGAGAGCTCGATCGGGGTCTCCGGAGCAGGCTCGGGCTGGGGGTCGGACATGGTGGTTCGCCTATCTTGCCTGGAAGGGGGGGCCGCGGCGGGGCGACGGGCGCTCGGGGCGGTCCGGGTGCACGGCGGAGGTCACCGGGGGACGCAGCGGAAGCAGGCGCGGATCGGCAGGGCGCCGTGGGGCGCCGCGCGGCGCTCGGTCACGCGGAAGTGGCGCTCGAGGAGGCGGCCGAACTCGTCCGGCGTCCACTGGTGCAGGTGGTAGACGTCGCCGCCCCACTGGATGCGGTCGCGCAGGAGGTAGCCGACGGGCGTGCGGCGGACGACGCCCTTCAGCCGCGCGATGAGCGGGTCGTTCGGGACCGTGATCGCGGCGACGCCGGCGGGGCGCAGGAGGCGGGCGATGGCCGCGAGGACGGCGGCGGGGTCGACCGTGTGCTCCAGGACCTCGGTGCAGATGATGCGGTCGAAGCTCGCGGCGGGGAGGTCGAGCTTGTCGACCTCGCCCTTGAGGAAGCGGGCGTCGTAGCCCGCGAGGTTCTTGCGGGCGGTGTCGAGGAAGACGTCGGAGACGTCGATGGCCGTGATGCGCGCCCGCGGGAACATGCGCAGCACGTGGCCGCCGCCGGAGCCGACCTCGGCGAGGTCGAGGCCCGCGCAGTCGCCGAGCATGCCGCGGATGATGGCGAGCCGCTCGCGCTCGATGAGCCGGATCGGCAGCGGGGCGCGGTCGTAGTAGTCGTCGATCGGGTGCTCCCGGGCGAGGCGGTCGTTGAGCGCCTCCACGTCGATGTCGCCGGCGGCGTTCGGCATGGCGGCCCCATAGCACGGGGGCGGCGGAGCCTCACCCGGGCCGCGCGCGGCCGGGCTGAGCCGGGAGCGCGGCGCGAGCAGCCGTTAGAGCTCGCGCGGCACCGCCTCGGACGCCGCGCGACGCCAGCGCAGCGGCGTCGTCCCCTCCCATGGGAAGCCTCCGCGGCCCGGGGCGTCGCGACCGGACCCTTGCTGCTCGTGAGGTTCGAGCCGGTGCCGTCACTTCATGTACGTGCCGAACCATTCGAGCATCAGTCTCGGGTCCTTCGCGAAGTAGGTGTATCCGTCCCACCGCCGCGTGGTCCCTTCGATCCAGAACAGCCTCTTCTCGTCGATCGGGATGTTGTCGTACATCGCCTGGACGTCATCCGGCCTAGTATACGGATCGTCGCGGACCTGGTACAGCAGCGTCGGGATCATGACGTTCTTCGCCCACGGGACTGGCGAGAGGTCGTCCAGCTTGAAGCTCGTGTGGAGCCTGATGCGCTCCTCCAGGTCGTCGATGTAGTGGGCCGGAACTCCGAGCCGCGCCAGCGCCCGCTCGAGCGCGACGCGGCAGGAGAGCGGCTGCGGCGAGACCATGCAGCGGACACCCTCGAACGCTTCGGGGTGCTTCGTCATGGCGAACATGGTGGCATTGCAGCCCACGCAGCGGCTGAACAGACCGATGGTCATGTCGCGCAGGTCCCGGCGGCTGCGCACGTAGCTCAGCGAGCCGATGACGTCGCGGGCCTCGAAGCGCCCCACGGTGAAGATCCCGCCGTTGGCCGCGCCGCTGTGCCCGAAGTTGCGCAGGTCGTAGGCGAGCACGTTGTAGCCGGCGTCGTGGAGGATCTTGTAGTCCGGTACGAGGTTGACCTCGAAATCGTTGCCGGTCGCGGCGCCGAGCGATTTCCAAGGCTCCAGATGTGACGGAAGCCCGGAACGGCTGAACCAGCGCGGGTGGTTCGCGATGATGATCTTGTCGGAGCCGGACGCCGGGATGAACCAGCCTTCGAGCGGCACGCCGTCCTGCGACGGGAAGGTGACGTCCTCGTAGGTCAAGGCGTGCTCTGTCGGCGAATGCAAGATCGGCGAGCGCAACGACACACGGAAGCTGTCTGCGATGGTCTGCAGGACCTCCTCGATCTGTGCTTGTGTCATGGCCTCCTGGTGTGCGGGGGGGTTGGTCTGCTGGACCGATTGAGACATAGGGCTTTCTCCTGGGACGGTTCGTGGAGGTCGAGGACGGGACGGAACGCCGTGACACCAAGGGCGTGCCCGGTCCGCCTGCACCCGATCTGCGGCCGCGGTCCCGCTCACGCCAGTCCGATCGCGACAAACCGTCATCCGATCGCGACAGCGCCGGGAGCGCCGGTCTCCTGGCAGGCGAAGCTAGAACCCGCAGGTCGACAGGCGGTCATCGCCGACCGCGATGGTGACCACCCAGTTCTCGCCGTTCGAATAGCTCCAGTCGAAGTAGCTCTCGCCGTTGGTCACGGTGTGATGGGGCATCACCGCCCAGCGGTAGCCTCCCAGGTCCCACTCGGCGCACCACGAGTACGGGCTCTCGTCGCAGCTCGCGGCGTAGTAGTTCCAGTATTGCCCCGTGTCCGGTCCTGACCAGGGGCCGTCGGCCACGCGCCAGTACTTGTTCCAGGGGCCCGACTGGAAACTGCCGCCGCCCTCGTTCGCCTGCGCGACGTAGGTGTCGACGTAGAAGGCGGCGTTCTCGGAGCACCAGGCGGTCGCGCCCTCGTTCGTGACGATCTCGAACAGGATGTGCTGGCTCGAGCTCACGCTGCCGAGGCTCGAGAAGAAGTCGTAGAGCGATTTGATGCCCACGTCGTCCGCCGGCGTGTCGACGAAGCTGTAGACCGAGACGCCGCCGCACGGCGCGCACGGGCCCCCGCAGTCGACGCCGGTCTCGCCCTGGTTCTGGATGCCGTCGCTGCTCAGTGGTGTCGCGCAGACGCGGTAGACGCCGGGCGGCACCACGAACAGGCCGTCGGCCCCCGCGTGGACCCTGGACCCGGGAGGCGGCGCGAGCTCGGGGAGCGCCTCCTCTTCCAGCGCGCTCGTGGTCTCCGCGATGGCCGCATCACCGCAGGTGGCGTCCACGGCAACGAGCTTGTAGTGGACCGCGACGACATCGTGACGCAGGCCTCCGACCGTGAGCGCCGCACGGATGGCCCCTGTCTCCGCGGCCTCCTTCGCCGCGGCGTCCTCCGCGCCCCCGTCGCACGCCGGCGTCGCGGCGACGAGCGCCATGAGGAGCGTTCTACTCGCGCGAGAGTGGAATAAGCTTCGCATGGTGCACCTTCTCCCTGGTGACGTTCGGCAACATCATCGCGGGCGCGGCGAGCTCTGCTGACAGCAGAGCTCCAGGGCGGCCCCATGGCCCCTTGCGCGCCGGGCTCCGCCTGCAGCATCGCGCATGCCGCGGTAGGGCCGAGCGGAGGCGTCGGGAATTTGCGGTTCAGCGGCGCCGGAGGCGCTCCGTCAGGTCAGGACGTCTGCGGGTCTTTGCGCCATCCCGCAAGCGTTCGCGGGCTCCGGCAGCGGCTTGCGCAACACGACGGTTGAGCTCGGTCACGGCGCTCGACGCCGTGCAGCAGAAGGGAGGGTCGCCGGCGGTCAGGGCTCGACGCGGCACGCCGCGCTGCACCCGTCGCCGGCCGCCGTGTTGCCGTCATCGCACGTCTCGAGGCCTCCGACATCGCCGTCGCCGCACACGATCGCGGGATCGATCAGCGTGCTGCGCAGCTTCAGGGCGTCCCGGATCGCGCTCGCGTTCGCGTTGAACTCGACCAGATCCTCCCGGGTCTCCGCGCCGGCGCTGGCCGTGTTGATCAGCTGCGCCACCCGATCGATGGTCGCGAGCGCGGCGCCCTCGTCCCACGCCGCGCTCGCGATGCGGGCGAGCTCGGCGCGGAACCGCGCGTCGAGCGCAGGGATCTCGCGGATCCGGCGCGGGAGCACGGCGACGGGCGCGGTCTCGGTGTCGAAGCGCGGGTCGTCCAGGATGCGGTCCATCCCGTGGGGGAGGAACACGAAGCGCCCGTCGACCGGGTTCTCGTACAGGTAATAGTTGTTCGCGCGGTACGCGTAGCCGTCCCAGTGGCCGAGGAGCGCCTCGAGGGCGAAGCTCGTGATGAAGCGATCGAGGTCGAGGTGCTCGCTCACCTCCGCCGCCAGCGCCTCGTCCGGCGTGTCCCGGATGGCGTCGGCGAGCGCGCGGAGCGCGGCCGCGCCCGGGTCTTCCCCGCCGTCGAGCTCCGCGGCGCCGAGGTCGTCGACGAAATCGCCGCAGCACGGCCCCTCGTAGAGCGCCCCTTCGTCGTTCTTCTCGCCGAAATGGCGCCTCAGGAACCGCTTGTCGATGGCCTCGGTGACGACGTAGATGCCCTTGTCGACGCCGTTCAGGCTCAGCACCGCGTGCGCGGTGCGCGCGGCGGGCACCCCGGCGCGCTCGTGCATGTCCCCCCCGAGCTGCTCGCGCAGGAAGCTCGAGTCCTGCTTGGCGCTGTTCAACAAGAGCTTCTTGACCCCGTCGAGCTCCGCCTGCTCGTCGAACTGGTCGATCTTGACGCTGAAGCTCGGCTTCTTCTCGAGATCCTTGATGTCATTGCCCTTCTGCCGGATCCCGGCGCCCTCGATGACCTCGCCGTCGTAGGTCAGCGTGCACGGCACGCGGTCCTCGAGATCCGTGGCGAGCTGCTCCAGGTGGGCCGCGTCGACGGTGATCGCGATCGTGTGCAGCTTCGTCCGATCGAAGACCGCTTCGCCGGTCTCCTCGTGGACCGGACAGCCGCTCTGGCTCGCCGCGACGAGCAGGAGAGCGAGGGCGGTGGACGCGTGGCTGGTTCTCATCGTTCCCGGTTTGCTGTGGAGCATCTCTCTGGATACCGCCTCTCCTCCGCGTCCGCCCGCGTGGGCGGCGCCCGGCCGCCCGTGCCGCGGCGCGGCGCGAGCGGGGCGCCGGGGCCCGCGCTCAGGGGCGCCACGGGAGCTCCTGGAGCGAGGGCGCGGCGCTGCCGGCGTCGAACACGATCATCAGCGCGCCCGGCGCGAGCGAGGGGGTGAGCCCCTCGGGCTTGAGCCCCGGGAACCGCTGGACGAGGCGCGGCGAGAGGACGCCGGCCTCGGGGCGATCGACCCGCCACAGCGCGCCGGCGTCGCCGTCGGCGGTCGAGGGCGTGGACGCGATCGCCAGCGAGCCGTCCGGCATGAAGGCGAGCTCCGAGATGCCGCCCGGCGTGGGCCGCCCGTCGACCTCCACGTCGACGCGCACGCGCGCCCACGGCGAGACGCGGGCCGCCTCGAAGCGCCTCGCCTCGTCCGCGGCCCGGCCGCCCTTCGCCCGCGCGGCCTGGACCGGGGAGGCGCCCTCGCCGCCGAAGAGCGCGAGCGGGGCGGCGACCCGCCAGATCATCGCGTTGCCCTGCGGATCGAGCGGCGCCTTCAGCCCGAGGTACAGCGAGCCCTGCCAGAAGGCGAGGCCCTCGATGTCGAGCGCCCGCGTCCCGTCCGGGAGGCCGAGCGCCGCGGCGCGCGCGGGGGCCGCGTCGAGCAGCTCCGCCAGGTGGATCTCGCCGTCGACGCGGAAGCCGCCGCCCTCGGGGCGGAGGCGGAGGAGCGCGGTCCGCGCGGGCTTGCGCTTCCCCTTCTTGCTGTAGCTCTGCGACGAGAGGAGGTAGACCTCGCCCGCGTCGCCGGCGGCGATCCCCTCGACGTCGCTCAGCTCGTCGACGCCGCTCACGGGCACCGGCTCCGGCGCGACGGCGCCGCCCGCGGACATCGCGAAGAGCCACGGCGCGCCCTCGTCGCGCTCGTGGCCGGTGTCGTCGCTGGCGATGAGGTACCGCGACTCGCCGGGGCGCGCGAGGACGCCGGACGGCTCGAGGCGCGAGCGGCCGGCCAGCACCGGCGGCACCTTCATGGGGAGCTGCGACGCGGCGGCGGCCTGCGGCGCGGCGGGGGCGGCGGGGGCGGGCGTGGGCGGCGCCGGGGCGGGCCTCGGCGGCGCGGCCGCGCGCGCGCCGCCGAAGGTGATGTCGAAGGCCTGGCCGGGGACGAGCGCGGCGGGCGCGTCGAGCGCGATGGTGACCACGCGGCCCCACGCGGGCACCTCCGGCGCCGGCCAGCAGCGCAGGGGGAGCTCCGAGACGACCGGGCCCACCACGGCGACCGTGCCCGGCAGCGGACCGCCGAGCTGGCCCCGGATCCAGAGCTCGGCGCCGTCGCCCTCGTGGACGCCGAGCGCGAGCCGCTCGGGGACGCAGGCGATCGCGCGCGCGCCCGACCGCGCGCTCACGAGCTGGACCACGGGCTCGCCGGCCGGGACCACGTCGCCGGGCTGCCGGTCGATCGAGGCGACGCGCCCCGCGCTCGCCGCGCGCAGCGCGTACCCGGCGCGCCGCTGCTCGAGCATCGCGATGTTCTCGGACGCGACGCGCGCGTCCGCGTCGAGCTTCGCCGCGAGCCCCGACGTCCGATCCCGGAGCTCGCTCCGGCGCCGATCGGCCGCCTCGAGCTGCGCCGTGAGCAGGCTCAGGGTCCGCGGCTTCTCGCTGGCGATCGCCGTCACCGTCGCGCGCTGCAGATCGAGCTTCGCCAGCTGGTCGACGACCGTCAGGTGGCCCTCGACGAGCGCCCTCATCCTCGCGATCTCGCCGTCCAGCACCTTCGCCTCGGCCACCGCCCGGCGCTGCTCCTCGCGCTGCTCGGCGAGGTGGCGCTCGACCGACGCGCGATCCGCGTCGAGCTCCTGCTCGACGAGGGCGAGCTCCATCCGGAGATCGGCCTCGACCTGCGCCTTCTCCGCCTTCGCGACGCTGATCTCGGCGTCGATCACCGACGTGTCCAGCGTCGCGATGACCTGCCCGGCCGCGACCTCCTGGCCGACGGCCACCTCGATGGAGGCGACGCGGGCGGTCTCGATCGGCGAGATCGCCTCGGGCAGCGCCTCCGCGAAGCCGAAGACCTGCCCGCGCGGGCCGCCGCCGTCCAGGTGGAGCCACAGCGCGGCTCCGAACGTGAGCACGAGGGTGATCGCGGGGCCGGCGTCCTTGAGCGCCGAGCGGAGTCGCTGGTAGCTGTGCATCGGTGATCCTTGCGCGGTGATGACCACGGCGGTCGCGTCGACGGGTCGAGGGCGCCCGTGGGGCGAGCCCCTCGACGAGGGGCCTCGGCCGCTAGAGATCCAGCGTCGGTTCCTGGAGCATGAGCGAGACGTCCTGCACGCCCGGGATGGCCTGCAGCCTCGAGACGAGCGACGCGCGGAGCTCGGGCGCGCGGACGCTGATCTGGTAGGCGTGCTCCATGAGGGTCCCCTGCGCGGCCTCCCGGAGGGTCACGAGGGAGAACGTCTGGCAGTGCGCGCGGAGGATCTTCGCGAGCGCCTCCTCCGCGTCGGGCATCGAGGGCGCGGTGAAGCGGAGCAGGCCGTCCGGCTGCCGCCGCGCGCCGTAGCCGGTGGCGTGGAGGAGCAAGGTCCCGCCCCCGAAGATCGCCGTCCCGGCGAGCGCCGCGCCGAACGCCTGGAGCCCGGAGGCGATGCCGACGCCGAGCGCCGCGAAGATGAACATGACGTCGCGCGGATCGCGGAGCGTCGTGCGGAAACGGACGGCGCTCAGGCCCACGGCGACGCCGATGCCGGCGGCGAGGCTGCTGCCCACGGCGAGCATCAGCATGCACGTGATGACGCTGCCCATGGCCATGCTGTGCACGGCGGAGCGGGAGTAGGAGAGGCCGCGAAAGGTGGCCATGTAGACGAGCGCGACCACCTGCCCCAGCCCGAACGCGAGCAGGAGCGACACGAGGGCCCTGCGGAGGTCCACGGCGCTCCCCTGGGTGAGCCATCCGAGCCAGTCGATCATGACGGTCCGTTCTCGCCCGCGGCGACCGCGGGGCGCGGCCCGCCCGGGCGCGCGGGCGGCCGCCTCACGGCGCCCCGGCGGCAGCCCCGCGGCCGGGGTAGGGGCGCGCTTGCTTGATGTAGAGCGTCGGCGGCTCGTTCGGGCTCGCGTCGTCGTCGAACTTGAACTCCACGTCCATCGCGTACCAGCCGGTGTTGCCCGCCGCGGGGCCGTACGCGGGGGAGAACCGGGTGTGGATGGCGTCGAGCGCCACGCCGAGCGCGTGCACCTGCGCCGCCGAGAGGACCGTCTCGCCCTCGGGCACGAGGGTCGAGTGCGTCAGGTAGGTGACCGGCTGGTTCGGCTGGCTGAAGAAGTAGAGGAACTCGTCGTTCGTCACGCCCGCCGGCGGGGCCACGACCTCCACGTCGCCGCCCGCCTGCACGTTGACGTAGAACGCGGGCTGGACGCCGGCCGTGTCGAAGGGGTTGTTGGTGATGGCCACGCCGTTCGCCTCCTCGTCGGGGAAGTTGTGGTGCACGAGCAGGGCCATCCCGATCGACCGGTGATCGATGCCGTAATAGGTGCGCTCATCGAAGGTGCGGAGCTTCCAGGCGCTCGCGTACGTCTTGCGGATGGCGTCGAGGACGTCCTCCCAGTCGGTCGGATCGCCGGTGTTCGAGTCGTAGCAGCCGGCGCACGGGAACCCGTCGAGATCCTCGCTGTTCGTGCTGGTGCGGAACCGCATCTTGTGCCCGGGGTACTCCGCCTCGATCTTCGCCTTGAGGAGGGCCTGGAAGTCGGCGTCGACCGGCGCCGCCTTCATCGCGTCGCGGAGCGCCTTCAGCTGCTCGTCGCGGACCGCCGGGTCGGTGCTGAACTTCGGGTCGTCGAGCATCGCCTCGATCTGCTCGTAGAAGCCGTTCTGCTTCATGAACTGATCGTAGTAGTAGACCGGGATCGCGAACGCCTTCTGGATCGGGAGGTCGGGGATCCTCGCCAGGATGGAGTAGTGGGCCGCCTTGCCGCCGAAGGCGAGGACGGCCTGCTTGATCGCGTCCCGGAGCGGCTCGCCCTCCGGCGGATCGGGGGTCACCTCCGCGATGTCGCGCAGATCGGTGACCGTCAGGTCGAGCTCGGGGAGCGTGACGGGCTCGGGCTTGTGCGCCTCCCAGAACGCCTTGGCCTCGGCCTCGGTGACCTCGCGGACGCTCCAGGACGACGGCCCCGCGGTGAGCTCGACAAGCTTGTCCTTGAGCGCGAGCAGCTCCGGGTGGCTCATCGCGTTGCGCAGCCCCATGTTGGGCGTGCGCCGGTTCTGGGAGAGCACGTTGACGTGCGACAGCGGCGTCTGGAACTCCTCGGTGATGATCCCCTGGACGACCGAGATGTCGTTGGGCGCCTCGTCGAGCACCACGATGTCCTGATGGGACAGGTACTCGTCGGCGAGATCCGCCGCCTTCGCGAAGTGGAGGCGCCCCATGGCCGTGCCGAGCGAGAGCGGCTGGTAGTCGATCCCCGCGTAGAGATCGCCGGTGCTGACCACCGGGATGTCGGCGGGCAGCTTCGCCGCCTCGACCGCCACGGCCTCCGACGTGGGGTGGAAGGCGAGCTTCGCGCCGAAGAAGGAGGCCCCCTGCACCGCCCGGAACAGGGCGGTGATCATGTCCGCGGACGCGGTGTCGTACGGAGACAGCTCGAGCGCCCACGTGCCGGGACCCTCGTAGTGCGTCACCGCGCCGAGGACGAAGCGGCGATCCGGCGTGAAGTACTCGGTCGCGTTGAACTCGGCGAGGGGAGGGACATACGGCAGCCCCTCGCCGGAGAGGTGCGAAGATACGAAGTCGTAATGGATCTGGTAGAGAACGCTGTTCTGGAAATAGAGCGCGTTCTGATCGGCCTGATCCAGGACGACCTTGACCGAGCGCGCGCCGGGCAAGCTCGCGTCGACGGGCGCCGACGCGAGCGCCTCGAAGTCCTCGGCGCACCCGACGCGCTTGAGGAACTCCGTCGATCCGTCGTCGCCCTTGCGCTCGCAGACCTCCGGGGCCGCGCCGACGTCGTCCGGCGCGCCGCCGCCGCCGCACGCGCCCGGCAGCACCGCGGAGAGCAGCGCGAGCGCGACGATCGACGTGATGCGATTGCCTTGAACCATGAACTCCTCCTGAGACAAGTAAGTTGATCGAGGGGCGGCGCGCGCCGGCACGCCTGCGTCAGGGCGTCAGCGCGAAGCAGTAGATCCCGCCGTAGCCGCCGCCCGAGCCGACGGTCGCCTCGTTGGGCAGCGGCCCCCCGGTCTCGAGGAGGTTGATGCCAGGCGCACACCCCGACTCGTCGAGGGACGACATCCAGTTGGCCATGTTGAGGTCCCCGCCGGGGCCGCCGGTGCCGCCCGCGCCGCTGGAGCCGCCGGGGAAGCCCGCGCCGCTGGAGCCGCCGGGGAAGCCTCCGCCGAAGTTCCTCGGCCATGAGTGCCCGACGCGCGGCCTCCCCTCCGCCTCCTTGTCGCCCGCCTTGGCCGTCCAGTCCTTGCACGTGGCCGTCGCGCTGTAGAGCTTGCCCTGGTCGTTGGTCCCCGTCAGGATGTCGTGGTTGTCGACCTCGGGCTGGCTCGGATCGGGCTGGTGGTTGGGGACGCCGTCCTCGTTCGGCAGATCATCGATGATCGCCTCGTCGGCCGCGATGGGTCGATCGTTGAGCAGCTCCTCCTTGTTGTTGGCGACCAGCCGGCCGAGCCGGTCGTACCAGGGCCCCTCGCCGATCCGGTCGATCGCGTCGACCTGCTTGCCGTCCTCTCCCGCGACGGCGCTCAGGAACGCGCGCCACTGCTTGCTCCCCGCGCCCGGGAGGCTCTTCTCGGCGATCGTCGCGCAGATCTTGTCCGCGCCGCGGAGGCCGGCGCCCGGGCCCGTCTCCCCGAAGCGGAGATCGCCCCCGAAGCCGTCCTCCGAGCCCGACAGCTCCTGCATGGCGACGAGGCTGGTCACGAAGAAGCTGAATTTCTCGGTCGTCCCGCCGCCGGTGCCGGTCGTGGCGCCGCCGGTGGTCGCGCCGCCGGTCGTGGCGCCGCCGGTGGTCGCGCCGCCGGTGGTGCCGCCGCCGGTGGTGCCGCCGCCGGTGGTGCCGCCGCCGGTGGTGCCGCCGCCGGAGCTCGATGACGTGCTGGTCGTCCCGTCGCCCGGCGACTCCGCGTCCGAGCCGGAGCAGCCTACGGCGGTGGAGAGCAGCGCGACGGCGAGGGGCAGCAGCAAGGGACGATAAGGGATGGTCATGGCGTCTGTTCCTTTGTCATTGGTTAAGCTGGGCTGTGCGCCGCGCCGGCAGCCGGCGAGGCTCATTGGCAGGTGAGATCGGGCTGGCAGGTCTGGCCCTCGGGGCACTGCGAGCTGTCGTTGCACGAGGTGAGCCCCGCGATCTCGACCGACTTCTCGATCTGCGACGAGACGACGAGATCGACCCGGCCGGACGTGATCGTCGTGGAGCCCACGGACCTGCGCGTGACGATGACGGTCGGGAAGCCAGCCACGCCGAGGTCGAGGAGCTGCGTGACGAGCGACCCCGGCACGTCGAGCGAGCCGGTGTCCTCGGCGGAGCACTCGATCATCCCCTTCGTGCCGCCGTGATGGCTGATGTCGAGCTTCACGTAGATCTCCGAGGCGCCGGCCTGTCCCGGCGGCGTCCACGCGAGCTGCACGTCTTGATCGGGATCGAGGCGGATCGTGTCGTTCAGGAGCTCGAGCGGGCTCACGCCCTTGGCCTCCACCGCGAAGGCGTCGAAGTAATCGCCGCTGGCCTCGAAGCGGACCGCCTGGCCCTCGTCGGCGGGCGGATAGCGGAGCTTCGCGCCGGCGGGAGGCTGGTAGTTGTTCGCCACGGGGTTCATGACGAGGGACGCCTCGCCCGACTCGAGGTTCAGGCCCGTCACCGTCACGGCGCCGGCGCTGTGCGCGGCCGGGTAGGGCTCGCACGTGTCGTCCTCGACGCAGACGGCGCTGCCCCCGCAGGGCTCGTTGCAGAACGGGACGCGCGGCGTGAGGAGCCGGCAGCTGCCCTCCTCGGCCGCCATCTCCCAGATGATCTGCGACGGCGTGGGCCCGTCGTAGATCTTCCCGACGACCGACGTGCTGCCGGACGGCTCGTCGCCTGCCGGCGTGTCGGGGAGCGAGCGCACCTGGAAGGCGCCGACGAGGCGCGTGGGGTCGCCGGGCGGCCCGCCGGGCCCGGTGGAGCTGCCGGAGCCGCCGGAGCCGCCGCCTCCGCCGGCGCCCGTCGTGTCGCCCGTGCCCGACGTCGAGCAGTGAAGAGAAAGAAGGCTCAGGAGCCCGACGAGAACGCCGGCGCGCCCTCCGACCCCGTGAGGGAATTTTACAATTCTGCGAATTTTTCGCGACATCTCGATGACCTGGTGGAGATGTCGCAGGATCGGGGGTCAATCTTTTTTGCGGAGGCCGCGCGAGCGCCGGCGCTCACGTGCCGCCGAGCTCGGACAGGCGCGCGCGCAGCCGCGGGGCGTGGACGCTCTGGCCGTGGCGGGAGAGGAAGTCGGCGATGGCCGCGCGCTCGTCGGCCGCCCGCCCGAGCCGGCGCAGGCACTGCACCCGCCCGACCCGGGCCTCGGCCGCGAGGGGGCCGCCGGGGCCGGCGAGGTAGCGCTCGAAGTGGCCGAGCGCCTCGGCCGGCTTGCCCTGGCGGAGCGCGATCTGGCCGAGCGACACGAGCGCCGCCCGCGCCTCGGGGCTGGACGGGTGCTGCGCGAGCAGGGCGCGGTACGCGGCGCTCGCCTCGGCGGTCTTTCCCTCGCCGAGCCGGGCCTGCGCGCGCAGGAGCAGCGCCTCGGGGCCCATCGGGAGCTCCTCCGCGCGCGGCCTGGGCGGCTGCGGGGCGCGATCCCGGGCGTCGCCCGCGCCGGTCGCCGCGGGCTCGCTCGCCGCCGAGCCCGCGCGGGGCGACGGCGCGCTCGGGGGAGCGGCCGCGCCCGCGCCCGGCGAGGGCGCGCCCGGCGGCTCGACCGGCGCCGCGCCTGCGCCCGGCGAGGGCGCTCCCGGCGGCTCGCTCGGCTCGCCCGGCGCCGCGCCCGGCTCGCCCGGCGCCGCGCCCGTGCCGGGCGAGGGCGCTCCCGGCGGCTCGGGCGCGGGGGCGGGCGGCGCGCCGCTCGGAGCGAGCGACTCGCTCGTGCCCGGCGCGGGCGGGGGCGCCTGCGCGGGCCCGTCGATCAGCTCCGCCGCGAGCGCGCCCAGGAGGGTCGCCGCGGCGGCCAGGCCCGCGAGCGTCCCCGCGACCCCTCGCCGCAGCGCCGGCCGCGGCCGCGCCGCGCTCCTCGGCGCGGGCTCGACGTGGGCGCGCGCGAGCACCCGCTCCAGCAGGGCGGCGTCGCTGAGCTCGAGGCCGGCGCCGCGCTCGTCGCCGAGCCGCCCGATCGCAGCCCAGAGCTGCGCCTCGCCGCGGAGCTCGGGGTCCTCCTGCTCGGCGCGGCGGAGGAGCGCCGCGTCCTCCGGGCGGATCGGCTCGCCACGCGCCTCGGCGGCGAAGATGGCGGGCAGGCGGTCCAGATCGATCTCGGGCTTCTGGGTCCCTGTCATGATGCCCTCTTGCGGCCGATGGCGATGTCCTGGCGCACCTGCTTGCGGAGCGCGCCGATCCCGAGGCGCAGCCTGCTCTTCACGGTGTCGGGGCTGACCTCGGTCATTCCGGCGATCTCCTCGATCGAGTAATCGAGCGCATGGTGCAGGAGGATCACGTTGCGCTGCGCCTCCGGCAGCGCGTCGAGGTACGCCCGCGCCTCGCGCGGGAGCGCCTCGAACGGCGGTTGATGCGGCGCCTGGGCGACCTCCTCGTCGATCGCGCTCTCCGGCGCGACCGGCGCGCCGTCCCGGCGCTGCTGCTTGGCGTAGCGGAGGATCGTGCGGGCGGCGATGCGCCTGGCCCAGGCCTCGACGGCGGCCTCGCCGCGGTAGGTCGAGGCGCTCTCGAGGATCGCGAGCAGGGCGAGCTGCGCGGCGTCGTCGGCGTCGGCCGAGCTGCGGAGGAACGCCCGCGCGATCCGGCGGACGCGGGGGATGACGTGCGTCATGAGCCAGGCCTGCGCCTGTGGATCGCCCGCGCCGGCGCGGCGCATCCGCTCGAGATCGAGCGGCAGGGGCGCGGTGGGCGGCGGTGGGGGAGGGGGGCGGGTCATGGAGCTGGCCGGGCGCGGCTCGGGAAACAGTCCGAGGCTCCTGCGAAGAGCTCGTGTGTGCGCAGCGTCCATCGCCCCGACCTGGTGCTGCGCCCGGCCCAACCCGGGTCAATTTTCTTTCCGGGCCGGGTCACGCGGCGCGGGCGGTCATCGCCGGACCGCGCCCTCCGCCGCCGGGGAAGCCGGCAAGGACAGGCCAAGCTCCAGCCCGAGGCCGGCGAGGAACCGCACCGGGTCGGGCTGGAGCGCGAGGGCCGGGTGCACCGCGGCGTCCGGCTGCGACAGGAGGACGTCCACGCCCAGCATCGCCTTGAGGCGAAGCCACCCGGTGAGCGCGTACCCGAGCTCCGCGACCGGCGCGGCGCTGACGATCACGTCGGTCCGGGCCTCGGGCGGGGGCAGCTGCCGCGGCATCATCCGCGGCCACCGCCAGGGGGGAGGGAAGCCCGGCGGCGGCAGCGGCTCGCCCCGCGGCGGCGGCCGGGCCGGCAGCGGCCATGCGGGCGGCGACGACGCGGTGGGCTGCGCGGGAGGCTGGGGGATGCGCTCGACGATGTCGACGCTGGCGCGCGCGCCGAGCTGCAGGTCGAAGCCGCGCGGGAGCCGGAGCCGGAGCTGTCCGGTCGCGCTCACGGGGTGACGCACGAGCTCGAACGAGGACCAGTCGTCGCCGAGCGTGACCGGAGGGACCAGATCGTACCCCAGGCCGAGGACGGCCTGATCGACCGGCGCCCACGAGGCGCGGAGCGCGGCGGCGCTCTGCCAGGGCACCTCGCCGCTGAAGTTCGCGCCGGCGTAGCCGACCTGCACGGCCAGCGTGGGCAGCGGGGGCGCCTCGGGGCGGGCGCCTCGCTCGACCGCGGGCGGCGGCGGGCGCGGCGCCGCGTCTGCGGCCGCCGCAGGGGAAGCCGCGGGCGCGGGGGCGGCGGCGGGCTCGGGGGGAGCCGCCGGCGGGGCCGTGGCCGCGGCGACATCCACCTCGGCCAGGCCGGCGATGCGCCCTTCGCGGAGCTCCTCGGCGACCGCGCCGGCGATGTTGGCGAGCGACTCGAGCGCCGCGGTGGTCTGTCCGGGCGGGACCGGGATGCGGCGGCCGTAGACCTGATCGCCGCCGCGCTCGACCGCGTACAAGGCCAGCTCGTCGCTCGAGCCGGCGTCGATCCAGAGCACGCCCCGCGCGTCCCACGCGTCGGCGAGGGCGCGGGCGTCGGGGAGGAGGGTGTGCAGCGCGCGCCTCGGCGCGCCGGCACGGACGACCTGGAGGCGGACGCCGAGGGGGCGGACATGGGCTGCGACGAGGTCGATGGCCCGCTCGTCGATGCGGCCGGCGCCGGGGAAGGTCGCGAGGACGAGCACCGGCGCGCGGGCGGCGCTGGGCGGCTCGCGGGCGGCGCTGGGCGGCTCGCGTGCGGCGCTGGGCGGCTCGCGTGCGGCGCTGGGCGCCTCGGCGGCGGCCGGGAGGGCGAGGAGCGTGCAGGCCACCGCGCTGGCCGCCGTTCGGGCAGCGCGGAGGGCGAGCGCGAGCGACGCAGCCGGCACGGGCTGCGGAAATTACCATCCTTCCCTCCGGGGCACCATCCCCGGCGGCCGCCCCGAACCGCGGAGTTCGTGCGATCACCGCGGGGCGGCGAGTCGCGCTGGCGGCCTCAGCGCGCGCTGGCCGACCGCGGGTAGCTCCCGAGCACCTTCACCATCTCGCAGCGGGCGCGCAGCCGCTCGATCGCCTCGGCGACGCGCGGATCGCTCCGGTGGCCCTCCAGGTCGACGAGGAAGACGTAGTCCCAGTGCTTTTGCCGGCTCGGGCGCGACTCGATCCTCGTCAGGTTGATGGCGGCGTCGTCGAAGATGGCGAGCACCCGGCGGAGCGCGCCGGGCTCCTCCTGCACGGAGAAGACGATCGATGTCTTGTCGGCGGCCGTGGGCGGCGCGTCGGCCCGGGCGATGACGATGAAGCGGGTCGCGTTCTCGGGGCGGTCGTGGATGCGCTCGCGGAGGAGCGGCAGCCCGTAGAGCTCGCCCGCGCCGCGGTTGCCGACCACCGCCGCGGCCGGATCGCCGAGGACCTCGTGCGCCGCCGCGGCGACCGAGGCGGTCTGGACGATCTGCGCGCCGGGGAGGTGCTTGGCGAGCCAGAGCCGGCACTGCGAGAGCGCGTGCGAGTGCCCGTGGACGCGGGTGATGCCGCTCAGCCCCTCCGCCTTGCTGAACAGGCAATACGCCACGTCGAGCACGAGCTCCTGCCGGATCTGGAGGTCGCTCTCGATGAGGGCGTCCGCGGTCAGGGTCACCGAGCCGTCCGACGAGCTCTCGATGGGGACGACGCCGCAGGCCGCCTCGCCCGCGCGCACGGCGTCGAAGACGCCCTCGATCGTGCCCGTCTCCCGGTAGCGCGCCGCCAGCCCGAAGAGGTGGCGCGCGGCGACCTCGGCGAAGGCGCCCTCGGTCCCGGGAAAGGCGACCTTCATGGGCTCCTCGAGCGACAGACAGGCGCTCATCACCTCCCGGAAGACGACCCGGATGGCTTCGCGCGGGAAGCGGCCGGCGCCCTTCGTCTGGAGGCGGTCGAGCACGCGCCGCTCGCGCTCCGGGTCGTGGAACTGCGTGGCGTTGGCGGCGCGCTTCGCGTGCGCGACCTCGAGGGCCACCTCGGCCCGCTCGGCGAGGAGCTCGAGGATCCGATCGTCGATGCTGTCGATGCGCACGCGGAGCTCGCCCAGGGTCGTCATGTACACTTCACCTCGGAGGGGACCGGCGGTCATCAAAGCGCAGGGGACGCCGCCGCGCAAGGCTCGCCTCGGCGCGGGGAACGCGCGCGAAACGCGCGCGACGGAGGCGCGCGTCGGGGGCGAAGCGGCATCCGTGCGGGCTCGACGCGTGGGCCCCGCTGGGAGAGAGGAGACCGGCGAAGGCGAAGAGGAAGAACGAGCGCCTGACAAGAAGAGAGCGGGGAAGGGCGAGAGCGATAGGGTCGGGTGCGGGAGCGACAGGGGTGGGGGCGAGAGCGATAGGGGCGAGGGCGGACGCGATAGGGGCGAGGGCGGACGCGATAGGGGCGAGGGCGGACGCGATAGGGGCGAGGGCGGACGCGATAGGGGCGAGGGCGGACGCGATAGGGGCGGGGGCGGGCGCGATACGATGCCAGACGCGCGGTACGGCCGCACAAGGAATGCTCAGATGCCGGCTGTCTGCTCCGAGAGCGCGTCCGTTTCGGCTTTCTTGGCCTTGAGGCGCGAGCGCCGGTTCAGGGTTGCCCGGTGCCGCGACACGAACCTGGCCGCGAGCTTCGGCTGATCGCGAAAGGCATAGCGGCCGCCCTCGCGGATTTCCTTGGCGAGCTCGTCGGCGGCCCAGAACGCGCGGTTGCGGAGCTCGAGCGCGTGGGCGGCGCTCGCGTCGGAGGCCTCGTTGGCCGCGGCGTCCTCGAGCGCATCGGCGAGCGCCCTGGCCCGCTCGAGGTCCTTCCTCGTGATGTCGGTCACGCCGAGCGCGCTCTCGTGGTCGGACCAGAAGTCGACGAGATCGCGCAGGTCCTGGATCGTGTCGGCGAGGCCGGAGCCGTCGGCGATGCGCGAGAGCTCGGCCTGGGCGGCGGGGTCGTTGCGGCAGCCCCAGCGGCCGCCGGCCACGAGCTTCGCGTCGAGCGCCTCGGCCTCGTCGCGGAGCCTGCGCTGCGCCGACGTGAGCTGGACGGCGCCGCGCGCCTTCTGCCAGGCCTTCTCGAGCGCGCCGAGGCGCCGGGCGAAGCGGGCGAGGAGAGCCACCTTGTCGGGGGTGATCCCGATCCTGGCGAGCCGCGCCGCGTGCGCGTGCGCGAGGCGCGCGAGCGAGGTGAGCTCGCGCTCCGCGACGCTCACCGGCATGTCGGGGCCGGCCGCGTAGGTCGGGGCCAGGGCGAGGAGCGCCTCATCGCTGGTCGGATCATGGGGTTGTGCGGCAGGGCGCTTCGTCCTGGAGCCGGGCGTCTTGCCGGATGAGCTGGCCTTGGGTGAGGTGGGCTTGGACGTATTCTTGACGGTGCGTTTCAGGGGCATGGACTCCCTCCTGGTTGAGCGTAACGGGCGATGGTCGCTCATGGGGAGGAGCTGTCAACGGCGTTCAGCGCGGCCGGGCGTCCGAATGCTGCTGCGATGATGCTCGTGTGTAGCTTTCATGAAGAGGCGGCTGGGGACCGGCGAAGACGGGGGCGTCGATTCATTGCTTTCGTGAAGAGCGCATTGACACGGTGCGTTCTGCCGGGGATCCCTGTGCGCCAACCAACGGACCTTGCGTCGGGGGATCTCGAATGCGACACGCGGGCTGGTCGTATCGTCTCGTGGTATTTTGTGCCGTGGTGCTCTTGCTCGGGTGGGGGCACGAGGGCCTCGCGCTGGCCGGGCCGCCGGAGCCGCGGCTCTTGCCCTTATCGCCTCCGGGCGGCGGGGTGGCGCTCTCGGCGATTCCATTGCGGCTGCCGAGCGACGGCGCAGGGGGGCTGCTCTTGGGGCCTCGTCTCGACGCGCCGCTGATCGAGGACGTGGGGGCGCCCCATGGAGAAATGGTGCTCCCCGACCAGGCCCGGGTGGTGGCGTTCGAGGGGGCTGTCCTGGAGATCCCGCAGGGCGCGGTGGACGAGCCGGTGCGGATCACGATCCGGCCGCTGCCGGCGGGTGAGGTGCGGCCGATGGGGCGCGCGATGATCAACGTCACGCCCGGGGGGAGGGCGTATCGCTTCGGGCCGCACGGGCTCAGGTTCAAGAAGCCGGTGCGGCTGACGCTGCCGGTTGACGAGCACGCGATTCCTCCGGGGATGACGGCGCAGCACGTGACGGGCTTCTATTTCGACGAGGTGCTCGGCACCTGGCAGCGCGTCGAGCGGGAGGGTGAGGCCGCGAAGGGGAAGCTGGCGAGCCTGACCGATCACTTCACCGATTTCATCAACGCGACGCTGGCGATGCCCGACGCGCCGGGGGCACGCGCGTTCGATCCGAGCAGCATCAAGGGGCTCGCGCTCGGCAGCCCGGTCGCGGGCGTGACGCTGGTCGCGCCGCCGGAAGCGACTTCGAGCGGCGCGGCGCAGCTGAGCCACCCGATCATGGTCCCGCCGGGGCGCAACGGAATCCAGCCGTCGCTCGCCATCGGTTACGACAGCGAGCACCGCAACGGGTGGCTCGGCGTGGGCTGGGATCTGCGGCTGTCGCGGGTGGAGATCGACACGCGCTTCGGCGTGCCGACGTACGCGACGGGCGAGGAGCGCTATGCGCTCGACGGCAGCGAGCTCGTGCGGACTGGCGACGTGTCGGTCGAGCCGCAGGTCTACCGGCAGCGGGTGGAGGGGCGCTTTGCGCGGATCCTGCGCCACGGGACCGGACCGGACAGCTATCACTGGGAGGTCACGGACAAGGACGGGATGACGTATGTGTACGGCCGCAGCGAAGACGCGCGGCTCGCCGAGCCGGATCCGGACCGGCCGAGCAACGTGTTCCGCTGGTACCTGGAGGAGGTCCGCGACCCGTTCGGCAACCAGATGTTCTTCCAGTATGCGCATCGGGTCGAGCCCTCGGGCCCGGCGCCGCACATCGAGGTGCACCCCGAGCGCATCGAGTACACGGCCAACACGTCGCAGGGCGTCGAGGCGGCGTATGCCATCGACTTCATCTCGGAGGGCGGCCGGAAGGACGTGACGCTGAACGGCAGGCCGGGCTTCCTGGAGCAGACCAGCGAGCGGCTCCGGCGCGTGGACGTGCGGTTCGGCGAGACGATCATCCGCAGCTACGCGCTCGAGTACGCCGAAGGGGATTTCGGCAAGAGCTTGCTCCAGGCGATCGCCGTCTCCGGCAAGGGGAGCCGCGACGACGAGGGGACGCTCACGAGCGAGGAGCTCTATCGGCACACGTTCGAGTACTTCACCGCGCCGCGCACCGCGTCCGGGCAGCCCGGGGCGTTCGCGGCCGAGGCCGAGACGTGGGGACAGGCGTGGTCTCAGAAAGGCCTGTCGCGCACGGAGGACTCGACCTTCGGCGGCAGCGTGTCGGTGGGGCTGCTCGGCATCGTCAGCGTGGGCGGCGGCGGGTACAGCGGCGACCAGACGACGCGCGCCAGCCTGCTCGACCTGAACGGCGACGGATTGCCCGACTTCGCCGGCGACGGCGGGGACGCGCTGCGCAACCTGCTGCGCCTTCCCGACCACAATCACCTCGATCCGTTCCACCTCGGCGGGCTCTCCCCGGGGGATCTCGGGCTGACGGACACCTCGGGGTGGAGCGTTCACGCGGGCATCAACGTGGGCGATGCGCTCAGCGCGTCGGCGGCGTACACGCGCAGCCGGGCGGAAGACGAGCGAGTCGTCTCGGATCTCAACGGCGACGGGTTCCCCGATCTCGTGTCGGTCGGGGGCCTCGGCCAGCTCCAGGTCGCGCTCAACGATCGGCGCGGCGGGTTCCTGGGCGCGAAGGACTGGGGGGCCGTCGACGGCAGCGCGCCGTCGGGCCGCCCGGACTTCGCGCTGGCGTCGCGCGCCGACTTCTTTCCGGCCGACCCGATGCTGCGGTGGATCGCGCCGTTCGAGGGGGACGTGCGCATCGGAGGCGTGCTGCAAAAGCAGGAGGCGGGCGGCGATGGGCTGCGCGTGGAGCTCGTGCGCAACGGGGAGCTGCCGCCGCTGTTCGGCCATGCGTTCGGTCCGGACGAGCTCGGGCCGTGCGCGATCGGCGCGGGCGATTGCGGGGGCGCGCCGCTCTCGATTCACGTGCTCGCGGGCGATCGGCTCTACTTCCGGGTGAGCGCGGCGCCCGAGATCGACCCGGAGCGGGTGGTGAACACGGCGTCCGACCTTCTGTCGTGGAGCCCGACGATCACCTACGAGGTCAGCGAGGAGCTGCTCGGGCAGGTCGGGCCGGACGGCCGGCCCATCCATCGATTCGAGTACGCGCAGGACCATCGCCTCGGGGGGCGGCCCGAGGTGCCGTGGGTCGCGTCGTCGGACGGCTTCGTGAGCATCACCGGCGATCTGGTGAAAGAGTCGACGAGCGATCAGCTGAGGATGTCGATCGCGCGGGAGAGCGAGGGCACGTTCCACAGCGCGATGGATGAGGAGGTGGTGAGCGCGGACGCAGGGGTGCTGGCGCTCGCGGGACGCATTCACGGCGACGAGAACGGCCTGGTGTGGGTGAAGGAGGGCGATCGGCTGTGGTTCCGGGTGAAGTCGGACGTGCCGGACGACCCGGCGCGCGTCTCGTGGACGCCGACGGTCGACTACCGGACCTACTGCCGGGCCGATCGGCAGACGGGCGAGCGGCGCTGCGGGCCGGTGCAGTGCGCGATCCAGCCGAACGGCCGCGCCGGCTGCACGCTGGACAGCGACACGGCCGAGGACGCACCGATTCCGGTGGCGCTGATCCAGCAGCAGCCGTATGTGGCGATGCCCGTGCAGCGGTGGAGGCCGGGGGCGCGCCGCTCGCCGTGGATCGCGACCGAGACGGGCACGGTGCGGCTCGAAGGGACGGTGGTCGTGCCGGGGAATACGTCGCTGACGCTGCTGGTGCAAGGCGTGCACCGGCTGCTCCACAAGCAGCTGTACGTGCCTGCGAGCAGCGCCGGAAGCGCGGTGACCATGGCGGTCGATCTCCAGGTCCAGGCCGGCGAGCCGATCTACGTGACGCTCTTCCAGAGCAACGCGGCCGACAGCAACGGAGCGATCATCGGCGCGAGCATCGATGGGGCGCCGGTGTGGTTCACCGTCCTCGTGCCGGATCCGGCGTCCGAGGCGCTCGTCGACGGCGCGCCGCAGGACCCGACGGCGGGTGGGTTCCACGGCTGGTCGACCGGCTTCATGAACGGAGACCGCGCGTTCTCCGAGGCGGACATCCTGTTTCCGACGCGCGACCCCGACCGCGGCTTCACGCTCGCGGTGCCGCTCTCGCTGGAGGACGGCGCGCCGATCTGGGGCGCGGCGGCGTCGGAGGCGTTCGTGGGCGGCGATCGGGTCTTGCCGTCGGTGGTGGGACGGCTCTCGGGGCAGCGCCACCGGGGCAGCGTGCGGTACGCGGAGACGTGGAACGCGGAGCTCACGGCGGGCGCAGGCCCCGTGGGCGGTGGCTACAGCTTCGGCAGCACGACGACGGACCTGGAGCTGATCGATCTGAACGGCGACCGCTACCCGGATCGCGTGACGCGCGAGGGCGCGGTGCTCAATACCGGCAAGGGGTTCGGGCCGAGCGCGTCGTTCTCGCTGCCGGAGGCGCTGCGGCGGGTGGAGCACCGGACGGTGCGGCTGAGCGGCGACCTCGCGTCGCTCACGTTCAGCGCGGGCGACGAGGAGGAGCAGACGCTCAACAAGACCGACAGCCGGGGGCGCTCGCAAGGATACCTGCGCACGAGCTTCAGCGCCGGGACGAGCTACGGATTGTCGGCGGCGCACGTGGAGATGCTCGATATCAACGGCGACGGGCTTGTCGACCAGGTGACGCAGAACCCCGAGAGCGGGGAGATGACGGTGGCGCTGAACCTCGGCTACCGGTTCACGGCGCCGGTGCCGTGGCAGCGGGACGGATTCAGCAAAGGCAGCTTCGACGCAGGCGAGCTGAACGGTGCGCTCGGCGAGGTGCTGGGCTTCTTCTCGGACGCGGCGGGCGTGGAGGCGGTGCGGCTGGAGGACACGGGCGCGCAGAGCGTCGGGTTCGGGGCGAGCGCGGGCGGCTCCAGCGGCGGGGTGAGCGCGAGCGTGGGCGCGGGGATCGGCTACACGCGCACGACGGCGCGCACGATCGTGGACTTCGTCGACATGAACGGCGACGGGCTGCCGGACAAGGTGATGAAGGATCCGGGGGAGACGTCGTTCCGGGTGCAGCTGAACCTCGGCGACCGGTTCGCCGCGGAGGAGCAGTGGCCGGCCGGCGCCTGGGGCGTGAACATCGACCCGCAGGAGTACACGTTCATGGGCGGCGGCGATGCGGTGGGCTTCCGGCGCTCGGAGAGCCTCGACGGCAGCGTGTCGCTCCAGGTCTGTTACTTCGTCTGCATCGGCGGGTCGGTGTACTACTCCGAGGGCAGCGGAGGGTCGCAGCTCGGGTTCGAGGACATCGACGGCGACGGGCTGGCCGACCACGTGCTGAAGCGGGACGGCGACAGCGCGGTGCGGGCGCGGAGGAATGTCATCGGCAAGGCGAACCTGCTCTGGCGCGTGCATCGGCCGCTGGGCGGGAGCGTGGAACTCGACTATCGGCGCGAGGGCAACCTGGTGGTGCCGAGGGAGGTCGCCGCGAACGCGCCGGTGGACGAGAGCGGGCTGCCCGCGGATGACGCGAGCACCGAGATCGACGATAGGACGGCGGTGGTCGACATGCCGTCGAGCCAGTGGGTGCTGAGCGACGTGGTCGCGCGCGACGGCGTGGAGGGCGTGAGCGGCGCGCACGGGGTGCACACGTACTGGACGCAGATTGGCACGTCCGGGGACGGGGTGTACCACCGCGATGAGCGGCTGGACCTCGGGTACCGGCGTGTCACGACGAGGACGCTGGGCCAGGATGAGGATGGCGTCTCCGCGATGTCGGTCGAGGAGGTCGATTACCGGAACGAGGATATCTACCGGCGCGGGCTCGCGGCGCGCTCGACGCTGCGCGACGGCGAGGGGATGCTCTACACGGTGGAGGAGATCGAGCACCTGGCGCCCGATCTGGCGCAGATCGCGGCGAACGGGTGGTTCTTCCCGAGGGAGACGGAGCGGAGGAGCGCGTTCTACGAGGGGACCACGGACGACCCGGCGGCGGTTCACAAGCACACGTGGGAGACGCGGTTCTATGACGAGGACGGCAACCTCACCGACGTGGTCTCCTACGGCGAGGAGGGGATCGCGGCCGACGACGTGCGCCACCACATCGACTACGAGCGGGACGACGCGCCGTACCTCGTGAAGCCGAGGCTGGTGCGGACGACCGACGCGGACGAACACGTGCTGCGCGAGCGCACGGCGACGTACGCGCCGGCGACGGGCGCGCTCGAGACGCTCACGAACGTCATCTCCGGGGGCAAGCGGCCGGACGGCTCGCCGTACGCGGGCGACCTGGCGACGTGGCGCTTCGAGCACGATGCCCTGGGCAACCTCGTGACCTTCACCGATCCGGCCAGCTACAAGCTGACCTACGGCTACGATGCGCTGACGCAGAGCTACCGCACGTGCGTGACCGACAGCTTCGGCTACCGCTCGATTAGTGTGCCTAACTATGCGTTCGGCACGGTGGCGCAGGAGACCGACGTCAACGGGCACACGATGGTCCATCGGTATGATGACTTCGGCCGGCTGATCGGGGTCTGGGGCCCGAACGACCTCACCGAGCCGCAGGCGCTTCCGGTCGGATGCACGCCGAGCAAGATCTGGAGCGAGGAAGACCTCGACGGAGAGGGCGAGCCAGCGGTCGGGTTCGAGTACGCGCTCCAGCCCGATCAGTCGACGGCGCCGCCGGCCTGGGCGAAGACGAGCCACAAGGACGCGGAGCACCCGGGCGATCCGATCGTGACGGTGACGTTCGCCGATGGGCTCGGGCGGGTGATCCAGACCAAGAAGGACCTGGAGCGCGACACGGGCACGGGCGCCGAGGTGGGGATGACGGTGAGCGGCGCGGTGGCGTTCGACGCGCTCGGCCGCGTGGTGGAGCAGGGGCAGCCGGTGTTCAGCGTGGAGCCGGACACGACGTTCGTGGCGGTGGAGATGGTGAGGGCCACGCATTTCCAGCACGACGTGCTGTCGCGAACGCGGCGGGTCGAGGTGCCGGACCCGAAGGCCGAGGCGACGGGCGGCCATGCGCGGACGCTGATCGAGTACGACGTGGTGCAGTTCGACGGGCGGCTGCTCTTCCAGGAGACGGTGATCGACGCGAACGGCAAGTCGCGGAGCAGCTACCGGGACGTGGGCGGGCGGACCGCGGCGGTCGAGGAGTGGAACACGGTCGACGGAGCTCCGCGGCAGATCGTGACGCGGTACGAGCACAACCCGCTGGGTGAGCTGTTGCGGGTGACGGACGCGCGCAACAACGCGACGACGGCGACGTACGACTCGGTCGGCCGGATGGTGGAGCTCGTGAGCCCGGACGCGGGGCGCACGGAGTGGCGGTATGATCTGGCCGGCAACCTGCGGGCGAAGCAGACGGCGGAGCTCGGGCTGCGCGGTCAGCTGATCCGGTACGAGTACGACCACAACCGGCTGAAGAAGATCGATTACCCGGTGACGCAGGACGTGGTGTACACGTATGGCGCTGCCGATGAGGCCGGCGACGCGAAGGGCAACCGCGCGGGGCGGCTGAAGCAGGAGACGAGCGCGGCGGGGACGCGGAGCTATGGCTACGATCGCTTCGGGAACGTGGCCGAGCTCGTGGCGGAGTTCCCGCGGCTGCGCGAGCCGCACCGGGGGCCGTACCAGGCGACGCTGAGCTACGTGTTCGATTCTCTGGGGCGGATGCAGGAGATCCACTTCCCCGGCTCCGGCGAGGAGATCGTGCGCTACGGGTACGACCGCGGGGGCCTCTTGGTGTCGGCGATCGGGGAGAACCAGAAGGTCAATCCGCAGCACCCGGACGAGCCGATGACGACCGAGTACCTGAGGCACATCGGGTACGACGCGTTCGGGCAGCGGGTCCGCATAGTGGCGGGGGTCGAGACGAAGTACCGTTACAACGAATCGACGCGGCGGCTGTCGGAGGTGGACGCGGATCACCGGACCCCGCAGATGCAGCAGATGGGGCGGCCGCCGAGGGCGTTCCAGCGGCTGCGCTACGACCACGACCTCGTGGGCAACGTGCTCGCGCTCGACAACGCGGCGCCGTTCGACGAGTCGCTGGGCGGGGCGGTGATGGTGGCGACGACGCAGCAGCGGTTCGCGTACGACGACCTGAACCAGCTGACCGCGGCATCGGGGACCTACCAGGAGCGGGGGCACGAGCAGCAGCGGTACACGCTGGACATCACGTACGACGTCCTCGGGAACGTGAAGAAGAAGGGGCAGGAGGTCGCGCGGTACGTGCCGAATGGCCCGGGGCAATGGCGGTTCGAACAGCCGATCCGGGAGAGGACGTACCGCAACGAGTACCGCTACACGGGGCCGAGGCCGCACGCGGCGACCCAGGTGGATGAGTTCGTGCCGGCGGAGTCGCAGCCGCGGCTGCGGGAGCTGTTCCACGATGCGAACGGCAACCACAAGGAGTGGAAGTACCGCGGCAGCCCGCAGCGGGTCCTGAGCTGGGACGAGGACAACCGGCTGGTGTCGGTGCGCGAGAACGGGCAGGAGCTGTCGCGGGCGCTGTACGACGGCGCCGGGGAGCGACGGGTGCACCTGCACCGGGTGGCCGGCGAGGAGGAGACGGCGTACGTCGACCAGCACCTCGTGGTGCGCAACGGGGTGACGGCGACGAAGCACATCTTCGCGGGCGAGACGCGGATCGCGAGCAAGATCGACGCCGACTGGTTCCAGGAGCCGCCGGTCTTGTACTACCACCCCGACCACCTCGGCAGCACGCAGTACGTCACCGACCAGGACCAGCAGCTGAGCCAGCACGTCGAGTACCTGCCGAGCGGGGAGCTGTGGACCGACCAGACGGACTCGCGGTTCCAGAACCGGCAGCCGTACCTGTTCAACGGCAAGGAGCTCGACCTGTCGACGGGGCTCTACCACTACGGGGCGCGCAGCTATGAGCCGCGGCTCGGGGTGTGGCTGAGCCCGGATCCGATCCTCGACCAGTACATGCGCGGGGCGCCGAACGGTGGGGTGTCCGAGCCGGTGAACCTCGCGCTGTACAGCTATGCGCGGAACAATCCTGTCGTCTACGTGGACCCAGACGGTCGTTCGTGGTTGACGAAGGCGCTCAAGGTCGGCCGCAAGCTGCTGAAGGGCGCGGACGCGGCCGATGCCTTCGCGGACAACATCCAGGACGCCAAGACGATCATTGACCCGAATGCATCACTGACCGATAAGCTCATCGCAGGGGCGTCGCTGGCGAGCGAGCTCCTGCCGGTGAGCGCCAGCGATCTGAAGGACGTCAAGCGCGCCATCGACGGAGCGGATGCCGTTCGGGATGCGGCGAAGAATGTTGAGAAGGCAGATGACCGACTGGATGCCGCACGAGCTGCACGCGACGCCAGGGCTGCTGAGTTGGGGCCTCTGAGATCGCCGAAGCGACCGGCTACCGTTACTGGTGGATACCATACAGAAACTGGTAAGGTCGCGACCGGTTGCTCTGGTGGAGATCGTTGTGCCGAGGATCGTGTTGTCGAGGCGCTCGGCGGCGACCCCAGCAAAGTGAAATTTACCGAGGCCGTTCGTCCGAGACGCGGTGGTCCCCCGTTCGATGAGGTGGATGTGTGCGATAGGTGTGAGGGGCGATATGGACGTGATCCATTCCCCGAGGGAACTCAATTTAAGTCTGATAAGAGGAAATAACATGAGCTGGGAAGTGCTCCGGCATGATTGGTCGTCGCTGCGCGCCGAAGGGGGAGCGGAACACCTCCCGAGGGCTCTTCAGGAGCTTGAGTCGGCGTCGACGGAAGATGAAGCGTTGAGCGCATACTGGAGGATTGATAATTACGTCGTTGTACAAGGGCGTGTGTATGAGGCTGCTCTGGCTGTGGTATCGTGCCTTCTGGGAACATTGCTTCGATGCACTGACGTTTCTCGTCGTCACGTCTTGGAGCTTCTTGTGCAGATTGGCGGAGGTGAGCCTGCGCATTCTGAGATTGATCTCGGTGAGGCTGATCTTGTCGCTCGATGTAGAAAGGAAATTGCTCGAGGATTTCCAGTGTATGTTAACGTTCTGGAGCGCACCGAAGATGATGACGAACAAGGATTCTGTGTCGATCTTCTCGGGTTGTCGTGTATGGCTGATAGCTGCTTGCGTGAGCGCGTCCAGTGGTACTACAAAATGCTCCTCTCACGACCTGTTGGCAAAGGAATGCCAGAACTGGTGTCTAGCTGGCTCGAAGAGATCGGTGACTCTCCATGAGGTGCTGGACGCCGGATAACTGCACAATCCGCTGGGCGAGCTGGTGCGGGTGACGGACGCGCGGAGCAACGCGACGGAGGCGAGGTACGACACGGTCGGTCGCATGGTGGAGCTGGTGAGCCCCGACGCGGGCCGCACGGAGTGGCGCTACGACCTGGCCGGGAACCTCCGGGCGAAGCAGACGGCGGAGCTCGGGCTGCGCGGTCAGCTGATTCGGTACGAGTACACCTACAAGCGGCTGTCGAAGATCGATTATCCGGTGACGCAGGACGTGGTGTACACGTACGGCGCCGCCGATGAGGCCGGCGACGCCAAGGGCAACCGCGCGGGGCGGCTGAAGCAGGAGACGAGCGCGGCGGGGACGCGGAGCTATGGCTACGATCGCTTCGGGAACGTGGCCGAGCTCGTGGCGGAGTTCCCGCGGCTGCGCGAGCCGCACCGGGGGCCGTACCAGGCGACGCTGAGCTACGTGTTCGATTCTCTGGGGCGGATGCAGGAGATCCACTTCCCCGGCTCCGGCGAGGAGATCGTGCGCTACGGGTACGACCGCGGGGGCCTCTTGGTGTCGGCGATCGGGGAGAACCAGAAGGTCAATCCGCAGCACCCGGACGAGCCGATGACGACCGAGTACCTGAGGCACATCGGGTACGACGCGTTCGGGCAGCGGGTCCGCATAGTGGCGGGCAACGGGGTCGAGACGAAGTACCGTTACAACGAATCGACGCGGCGGCTGTCGGAGGTGGACGCGGATCACCGGACGCCGCAGATGCAGCAGATGGGGCGGCCGCCGAGGGCGTTCCAGCGGCTGCGCTACGATTATGACCTGGTGGGCAACGTGCTCGCGCTCGACAACGCGGTGCCGTTCGACGAGTCGCTGGGCGGGGCGGTGATGGTCGCGACGACGCAGCAGCGGTTCGCGTACGACGACCTGAACCAGCTGACCGCGGCATCGGGGACCTACCAGGAGCGGGGGCACGAGCAGCAGCGGTACACGCTGGACATCACGTACGACGTCCTCGGGAACGTGAAGAAGAAGGGGCAGGAGGTCGCGCGGTACGTGCCGAATGGCCCGGGGCAATGGCGGTTCGAACAGCCGATCCGGGAGAGGACGTACCGCAACGAGTACCGCTACACGGGGCCGAGGCCGCACGCGGCGACCCAGGTGGATGAGTTCGTGCCGGCGGAGTCGCAGCCGCGGCTGCGGGAGCTGTTCCACGATGCGAACGGCAACCACAAGGAGTGGAAGTACCGCGGCAGCCCGCAGCGGGTCCTGAGCTGGGACGAGGACAACCGCCTGGTGTCGGTGCGTGAGAACGGGCAGGAGCTGTCGCGGGCGCTGTACGACGGCGCCGGGGAGCGACGGGTGCACCTGCACCGGGTGGCCGGCGAGGAGGAGACGGCGTACGTCGACCAGCACCTCGTGGTGCGCAACGGGGTGACGGCGACGAAGCACATCTTCGCGGGTGAGACGCGGATCGCGAGCAAGATCGACGCCGATTGGTCCCAGGAGCCGCCGGTCTTGTACTACCACCCCGACCACCTCGGCAGCACGCAGTACGTCACCGACCAGGACCAGCAGCTGAGCCAGCACGTCGAGCACCTGCCGAGCGGGGAGCTGTGGACCGACCAGACGGACTCGCGGTTCCAGAACCGGCAGCCGTACCTGTTCAACGGCAAGGAGCTCGACCTGTCGACGGGGCTCTACCACTACGGGGCGCGCAGCTATGAGCCGCGGCTCGGGGTGTGGCTCAGCACGGATCCGATCCTAGGCCAGTACATGCGGGGGGCGCCGAACGGCGGGGTGTATGACCCGATTCACCTGGGGATGTACACGTACACGCGGAACAACCCGCTGAGGTTCGTCGATCCGACCGGGATGAGTGAGACGTGCGCCGGCGGCGGCTGCGAGTCGTATGCGGGAGCGTTGGACTCCGAGGCTCAGAGCGTCGATCCAACCGCTACTGAATGCACCTCCGGCGGATGCGTGAGCGCGAGCCCTACGATCGCTCAGTTGGGCGATATAAGCCGAGCTCAGGCTGCGAGGGTACACGCGGAGCAGGTCAGCAGGGAAGATGTGCCCATAGAGACCTCGCTGACCGATCCGATCGACCTGGTGGGCGCTGGAGGCGGACTCAAAGCACTTTGGAAGGCAGGAGGTAAGGCGCTCACCAAGCTGGCTGCGCGGAAGACCGCCGCGAAAGCGGAAGCTCTGGCCGCGAGGGGAGCCGGCGGGCTGTGCTTCGCAGCCGGGACATCTGTCCACACCGAAGACGGGCTCAGGCCTATCGAGGAGGTCCGGCCAGGCGACGTTGTGTGGGCCCAAGACGAGGTCACTGGCGAGATAGCACTACGACGGGTCGTGCGAACTTTTGTAACGACTGATCAACCTGTGGTCGACGTCGTACTTGAAGACGATGACGACCAGGCAGAGAGCATTCGCGCGACAGTCGAGCACCCGTTCTGGACGCAGCGCGGTTGGGTCGGGGCACGGCAGCTCACTAGCGGTGACCGCGTGCTGCAGCGCTCGGGAACGTGGTCGCGTGTGGTGACCGTCAGCGAGACCGGTGAGAGTGTCACCGTCTACAACTTCGAGGTCGAGCGGTTTCACACGTACTTCGTGGGCGAGCAGGGCGTGCTCGTGCACAACAACTCAGATATGGACGCCGCAGCGCGCGCGGCAATTGGGACGGTCTCCGGGAGTCTGTTTAAGCCTTTGCAATGCGTGCAGTGCGCGAGTGCGATGGCTAATGCCTTGAAAGCCCGAGGAATTCCGGGGCAGGTACTGCAAATTCGTGCCAAGGCTGGCGAGTTCATCGCTAGCGACCTCGTTAAGTCGGGCACGACAAGCATCACTCGGAACGGCTACCACGAGGCCGTCCGCGTCGGGGACACGGTCTTCGACAACTTCTTTCCTGGAGGTGTTCCATATCAGACCTACGTCGATTCGCTGCACGCGATCGGCGGTGTGGCAATCAAAGCTGTTGGATTTTGACTCAGAGGGAGTAGCGATGAGACTCGCGAGTGTGATCGATGCGATTCGAAAGAATCCGGGGGAGTGCCTCACCGAGGCTTGCGTGCTGGCCCTCGGAGCCTTTCTGTTTGGGTATCGGATGGCGAACGGAAACGTCGCTCCGATTCTTTACGAGCTTGCACGGCGATTCGAGGGGCCTGATCAGGCTGACGCATGTACGCGAGCGTATCTGAGCGCTCGGAACACGGAACATGCCCTCCGACGTGTGCTGGAAGCGCTGAGTTCAATGCTTGCTGCAGAGCCGGCGTTGGCGGGGAGTTCGCCGGCGAGTGCGCAGATTGGGTTTGTGGAGCTCGTGCGCGATCCTATCGTGAGTGGACGAACGGGAATGGTGTTCGCTGAGCCTACCGTTGATTGGTGCGCGAACTTCTGGAAAGGCTTCCTCGCAGGACTAGATGAGGTCGACCCGACTGCAGCGCTGCATGAGCGAGAACGCTTCGAGGCGTTTGAGCAATGGTTGGCCGAGCGTTACGCCCAGTCGGGTGCCTCCTGGTACGCGATGATCCGTGTGTTCGAGGGAGCCGACCTCAGCGGTCTTCGAGCCTTTGTCGCGCTATGGGAAGAGTTCCGGAAGTCCGTGCCAGGAATGGAATGAGCCCATGCGGCAACGCCCCCTCTCTCAATGACGCGTGAGACAGCTTTCCTCTCGAAATCTGTGTGGTGAGGGTGGAGAATGGACGCAACCCGTGCCGACGTCTTCCCATGTCCGCTCGAACCGTCTTACCCCCGCCCCGGCCGTGATGGCGCCGCTCCCTCCATCTTCGAGGCGCTGCTCAGCGGTCGAGGCCGTGCCGAGGCCGGGCAAGCCAGCACGGAGCCGGACCGCGGGAGCCGGCAGCGAGCCTTGGGCTGGGACGAGGACAACCGGGTGGTGTCGGTGCGGGAGAACGGGCAGGATCTGTCGCGGGCGCTGTACGACGGCGCCGGCGAGCGGCGCGTTCACCTGCGCCGGGTGGCCGGGGACGCGTCGAGCCGAGGTAGCGCGTTTCTGAACATTGCGAATGGAGCGCCATGAATCAACAGATCGGCACGCTCGGCTTCGTGTTCAAATACAGGATTCGGTCGCGCTCCTACCACGATAAGCGCTGCTTCCTCCGCGCGAAGGCATGGGCCATGGCCGCGGCGGCCATGTCTGCGAGGTTCTATTGCGATTTCCTCACGTTCCCCGGCTGGAAGTCGCCTGACGGCATGATGGACTTCGCGCGCGTCTGGGGGCGGTTCCCCCTGACGGATGACAGCGCCCTCTGCGTGCAAATCAACGCGTCTCCGATCGACGATGGAATCGGGGATTCCGTGTTCCAGCTGCTCCCGGAGCCCCTCTGGCAGCAGCTTCGCGCAGATTTCATCGGGATCGAGCGCCTCGAAGACCTCCCCGTGAGCGACCGGCCTCGCTCGCTTCGGACCGCCCTGGACACGCCGCTCGCGCGGTTGCTCGAGGGCTTCGCCCTCGATCCCGACCTCGAGAGCTGCGCGCTGATCTACGGCGATGTCAACGATGCGACCGATGCGCTCTCCTGCGATCCAAGCCGGCTGGTGGCCGCGTTCCTGCTTCACACGGCGCTGCTCGGCGACGAGCCGTTGCTGGCCCTGTCGGCGCGCCGAGGCGGTTAGGGCTCCCGCCCCGGCATCCCTCTCGTCCCCGCGTCCCCGGCGGATCGATCCGCCCGCCGCGCGGGCGCTCGTCGCCGCGCGCTCGCGGCGATGGTCCGCACGCTCTACCCTGGCGCTGCCGCCATGGATCTCTACCCCGCGCTCCTCAAGATCGTGCGGATCCTCCTCTCGGAGGACGACGACGTCCGGACCCCCGAGCTCCTGCTCGGCCTCGTGATCGAGGCGACGGGCGCCGACCGCGGCTTCATCGTCGTGCGCGAGGGGGGGTCCTACGAGCAGAGATTCGCGGTCCGCTTCGATCGGGCGACGATCTCCGACGAGGAGCGCAGGTTCAGCCGCGGCCTCGTGCGGCAGGCCATCGAGACGCGGCAGATCGTCCGCCTGTCCCGGGAGGCCGACGCGCCGCGCTTCGCGCTCATCGAGAGCCTCGAGGCGTCGGGCGCGTCCTCCGTGCTCGTGGTGCCCCTCGCCCACGGCGGCGAGGTCTACGGCACCGTCTACGTGGAGCACGGGACCCGCGGCGCCGGGGACGAGGCGCTCCGCTTCGTCGCCGAGTTCGCCGACCTCGCGGGGCTCTTCCTGAAGCGGGCGATCGAGCGCGAGGCGCTCCGCCGCCGCACCCAGAGCCTCGAGCGCGATCTCTTCGCCCGCCACGACTTCCAGGGCATCGTCGCGCAGGACCCGAGGATGATCGCGCTCCTCAAGACGATCGCGCAGGTCGCCGACGCGGACGCGACCGTGCTGATCCGCGGGGAGACCGGCACCGGCAAGGAGCTCGTCGCCCGCGCGCTCCACGTGAACAGCCGCCGCCGCGGCAAGCCCTGCGTCACGCTGCACACCTCGGCCCTGCCAGGGACCGTCCTCGAGTCGGAGCTCTTCGGCCACGTCAGGGGCGCGTTCACCGGGGCCGATCGCGATCGCGTGGGGAGGGTCGCGTCGGCCCAGGGGGGGACGCTCTTCCTCGACGAGGTCGCGGAGATCGCGCCCGACGTGCAGGCGAAGCTCCTCCGCTTCCTCCAGTTCGGGGAGATCCAGCGCGTCGGATCCGACCGGACCGAGCGGGTCGACGTCCGCGTGATCGCGGCGACCCACCAGGATCTGCCGGCGCTCGTCGAGGCCGGGAGGTTCCGGCGCGACCTGTACTTCCGGCTCAAGGTGATCGAGCTCGAGATCCCGCCCCTGCGCGCGCGGGCCGGCGACATCCCGCTGCTCGTCGATCACTTCCTCCGCGCCTCCTGGAAGCGCCCCGGCGAGCAGCCCCGGTGGACGTCGCGGGCCGAGCGGGCGCTCCGCGAGCACGCGTACCCGGGCAACGTGCGCGAGCTCGCGCACGCGGTGGAGCGCGCGTGCGTCCTGGCGACGGGGCCGGTGCTCGACGTGGATCTGCTCCCGCCCGATCTGACGGCGTCCGCGGCCGCCGGGCCCGCCGCCGCCGGGGCCGCGCCGGCGCCGCGCTTCTCGAAGCTCTCGGCCGACGAGCTCGAAGCGGCGCGCGAGGCGGGCGCCGCCGAGGCGGAGCGATCGTTCCTCACGGCGCTGATGGATCGGCACGGCGGGAACGTGTCGCAGGCGGCGCGCGCGTCGGGGCTCAACCGCACCTACCTGCAGAAGCTCCTCGCGAGGCGCCGGGCGGACGGCGGCGGGTAGCCGGCGAGCGCCGCCCCTCCGGCGCGCTCCTCACCGCCCCTCCGGCGCGCTCCTCACCGCGCGCTGCCGCGCGCCGCGAGCCACGCCTTCGCCTCGGCGAGCGCGTGCTTCGCGTACTCCCCCTCCTCGGCCGCGTAGGCGTCGCGCGCCTGGATCGCGAGGGCGATCGCCCGCTTTCGATCGCGCCCGGCGCCCCAGAGCGCCCGGGCCGCGTGGAGGCGCGTGTCCGCGAGCTCGAGGGGCGGCACGCCCTTCTCCTTCGCCGCGTAGATGGCGAGCGCCCGCTCGGCGCGCGGGAGCGCCTCGGCCGGCTTGCCCATCTCGTTGTAGGCGGAGGCGATCCCGGTGAGCGTGGACGCGACCCCGATCGAGCCCGGGCCCGCGGTCTTCTCCTGGATGGCCAGGGCGCGATCGAGGTGCGGCAGCGCCTCGGCGTGCTTCTTCTGCGCGACGAGCACGCTCGCCAGGTTGGCGAGCGTGGAGGCCAGGCTCGAGTGATCGGGGCCGAGCGCCCGCTCGCGGATCGCGAGCGCCCGCGCGTAGTGGGGCGCCGCCTCGGCGACCTTCCGCTGCATCTCGAGGACGGCCCCCACGTTGTTGTGGGAGCTCGCCACGTCGGGGTGATCGGGGCCGAGCGCCCGCTCGCGGATGGCGAGCGCCCGCTCGTGCGCGCTCCGGGCGCGGTCGGTCTCCCCGAGCATGACGAGCGCGTTGCCGAGGTTGTTGAGGGAGGCCGCGAGGAACGGGTGATCGGGGCCGAGCGCCCGCTCCTGGATGGCGACGGCGCGCTCGATGAACGGCAGCGCCTCGCGGTTGCGGCTCTGGGCGGTGTAGACGCGGCCCAGGCTGTTGAAGGTGAGCGCGACGGTCGGGTGATCGGGGCCCAGGATCCGCTCCTGGATGGATCGCGCGCGCTGGAAGGCCCTCTCGGCGTCGTCGAACCGCTCGACGCGGACGAGGACGTTGCCCAGGCGGCTCTCGGCGATCGCGACGTCGGGGTGGTCCGGGCCGAGGGCCTCCTTCAAGCCGGCGAGGGCGCGCTCGGCGAGCTCCGCGGCCTCGCCGTGCTTGCCCTGCTCGTTGAGGACGAGGGCCAGCATGCTGGAGAGCCGCGCGCGCGCCGCGGGATCGCTGTTGCGCTCGACCGCGCCCTCGGCGGCGAGCCGCAGCGCGAGCGCGCCTTCGTGCCGGGCCTCCTGGTAGCCGATCACGTAGAGCAGCTGGGTCCAGGCCTCGGCCGCGACGGCGTCGTCGCGCGCCCGGGAGGCGGCGCGGGCGGCCTCGCCGAGCGTCGCCTCCGCGGCCTTCGTGTCGTGCGCGTCCCGCTGCGCTCGCCCGAGCGCGAGGAGCGCCTCGGCCTCGATCGGGGCGTGGCCCACGGCCCGCGCCTCGTCGGCGATCGGCCGCGCGAGCGCGAGCGCCTCGCCGAACTTGCCCGCCTCGGCGAGGGCCCGGACCTCGGCGAGGCGGCCTCGCAGCGCGCCGACGCGCGCGCGCGCCGCGGCGTCCTCGGGCGGCGGGATCGCCGCGGTGAGCGCGCCGGCGTCCGCGCAGCCCGCGAGGCCCGGGAGCGCGAGCGACGCCTGCACGGATCGATCGAGCACCTCGGCGTCCGGCCCGCGCGCGAAGAGCGCCGCGAGCGCCGTCATCTCCTGGCGGCGCCGCTCGAGGCACGCGGTCCGCAGATCGAGGAGCCGCTCCGACTGCTCGCCCCGCACGCGCGTCGCCTCGCAGGAGTCCGCGTACATCGCGACCCAGGCGCGCGCGCGCGCGTCGAGCGCGCCCTCCACGCGGCGGTAGGTGTCCTCCGCGTGCGGCCGCCCGGTGCCGGCGAACGCCGCGCGCACCTTGGCCTTGGTCGCCTCGTCCCAGACCCCCGCGAGCCTCGCGTCCCCGCCCTCGCAGATCCCGTTTGGGCGCAGCTGCCGAAAGAGCCCGACCGCCGCGAGGCCGGCGAGCGCGATCCCGGTCGCCGCGGCGAGCCCTCGCCGCCGCGCCGCCGCCGGATCGCGCCTGAGCGCGGCGAGCAGCGCGGCCATGTCGGGGTAGCGCGCGTCGCGGTCGGCCGAGAGCCCGCGCCCGAGGCACCGCCGGATCCACGCCGGGATCGCCCCGCGCGGCGGCTCGCGCGCGCGCCCGGCCGCGACGTTCGCGCGGAGCTCGCCGTAGGTCTCGCCGCCGAACGGCCGCTCGCCCGCGAGCGCCTCCCACAGCGACACGCAGAACGCGAACTGGTCGGCCCGCGCGTCCGCGGGCTGCCCGAGGTGCTGCTCCGGCGCCATGTACGCCGGCGTCCCCAGGATCGAGCCCGCGCGCGTGAGGGCGTCCGCGGGGTTCGGCGCGGCGGTCGCGGCGGCGGGGCTCGGCGCGGCGGGGCTCGCCTCGGCCGGCTCGGCCGCGTCCTCGCGCCCGGCGAGCCCCACGAGCCCGAAATCGGTCACGCGCACGCGGCCGTCTTCGCCGACGAGCACGTTATCGGGCTTGAAATCGCGGTGGACGAGCCCCGCGCGGTGCGCCTCCGCGAGCCCCTCGCCCGCCTGGAGGAAGGCGGCCACGAGCTCGGCGGTCGGGCGCCGCGCCTCCGCGCAGAACGCGCGCAGCGTCCGGCCCTCCACGTGCTCCATCACCACGAGCACCTGCGCGCCCTCGGTGAGGACCTCGTGCACCGTGACCACGTTCGGGTGCTTGATCCTCGCCATGGCCTGCGCCTCGCGCACGAGCCGGGCGCGCGCCTGCGCGGTCCCCGAGCGCCCGAGCGCCTCGGGCCCCAGCACCTTGATCGCGACGTCGCGGCCGAGCACCGGATCGCGCGCCCGCACCACCACGCCCATCGCGCCCTGGCCGAGGCGGTCGAGCACCTCGAACCGGCCGAGCCTCGCGCCCGGGCGCAGCTCGGGCGCCGCCTCGGCGCCGGGGAGCGCCGCCTCGGCGGGGGCCGTCCGGCCCAGCGGCAGGACCGTGCTCGCGAACGGATCGGGCGGTGCGCCGGGGGCCGCGCCCCCGCCGCTCGACGAGAGATCCAGGGTGCTCTCGGCGCGCGCGGCCGGCTCCGCCGAGAGCGGCGCCCCGCAGCGGGCGCAGCGCGGGTTGAACGGGGAGTTGTCCGCGCCGCAGCGCCGGCAAACGACCGCGCTGTCCCCCGAGATCACGGGGCGCTTCTACCACGGCCGGGCGCCGGGCGATGAGCTGTCGAGCAGGGCCCGGCCGGCGGGGGCCCTCCGCCGAGCGCTCAGCGGGCGTTCACGGCGAAGATGTGCTCGATGGCGTCCACGCACATCTGCTCCGCCACCTCCTGGGTGATCCGGGACAGCACCCGAAACCGCGTGAGCTCGGTCAACGTCTGGTGCACGTTGACCTCGGCGATCACCTCTCCATCGCCCTCGGCCTCGGCGTTGTAGAAGAGGCGGATCAGGTTGTTGGCGTCCGCCGGCACGCCCCGGAGCAGGACGTGGAGCTCGATGCTCGGGGTCTGTTCGCCCACGTCATGCTCGATCCGGCAGGCGTGGCCCGACGCGGCGAGCTCATCGCCGATGGCCTTGAACGTGGGCACGAAGATGTCGGCCAGGATCCGCCGGAAATCGCTCTTGAAACGCCCGCGCCGGTCGGCCGCGTCAGCGCCGCTCGCGCCCTGGGCCAGGCGCTTGCCGTATTTCTGTTGAATGATCGCCAGGCGGATGCGGGCGTGCTCGTTGATGGCCATGCTCGTGTCCCTCACCGGGCAGAACAGCGCAGGGGTTCGGGGTGGTCTCGCGGACGACCGAGCGGGCGTCAGAGCAGCAGGACCTTGACCTGGCTCGGGGCGACGGTCGTCCCGTTCACGTTGATCTGGTTCTGAATGCCCGTGGCGCCGAGCCGCACCGCCGGCTTGTTCTGCACGAGCAGCTTGGGATAAGGGACGAGGCGCCGCGAAGGTCCCATGTTGCGACGGGAGATCACGCCGCCGAGGATCCCAGGGTTATCGCCCATGGAGATGGGAATGACGGTCGCCAGCGTATGGGCGGGGCCGCGCCCCAGGATCACCTTGTACGCGACGGACGTCCCCATGGTTCGAGACGCCATGTTCGGGTACGGGATGGGGCCCGGCAAGCAGACATCCGGGGCGCCGAAGTCGAGCCCGCCGCCCGAGGTGCTAGCAAAGCACATCTCTCGTCACCCTACCTGGATCTGGTCGCCGTCGATCTTCACGAGGTGCGACGCCGTGATCTTCGCGTTCTCGCTGTGGATCGCGAGGTTGCCCTTGGCCGCGTAGTCGATGCGATCGGCGCGCACGTGGTCGGCCTCCTCCACGATGCGGTAGGAGCGCTTCACCCGCTGCATCAGCCGATCGAGGTGCGCGTCGAGGCTCCGGCCGACAAGCTTGGCCCGGTCGACCTCGCCGCGGACCATCTTGCTGACGAACGAGAACAGCCCCAGCGCGACGTGCCCCTCCTTGGCCTGGACACGGAAGGTCGACGCGACCATCGAGAGGTCCTTGCCGGATTGCACGTGCACGCCGTCCGGCGCCGAGAGGCCCAGCGCGCCGCTCTGCAGGCGGATCTGGAGATCCCCGTCGGAGACGAGGCGCGAGGGCGCGCCTTCCTCCCGCTCGAGGACGGCGAGGATGTACCGCGCGCCGTTCACGGCGGCCAGGAGCACCAGGTCTCCGGTGGCGGGCTCCAGGAGGCAGCTCGTCGCGCGCTTCGCGCGGACCTCGCCATCGTCGGTCTCGACGATGTACGCGGAGCCGTCGAACCGGAGCACCGCGCCGTGTTCGCCGGAGGTTTGCCGCTCGACCTGTCTCGTCCTTGCTACGCTCTGCATGGTTTGCTCATGAGTGAGGGGTGCGTTGACCGCCGGCGGGCCTCCCGAGAACGTTGGCCTGCCAGTCTTCTGCTTCTTTGAGCTCCTGGTCGTCGCCGTGCGCCAGCGCCTTGCTCAGCGGCCAGACCGTGCCCTTGTCCGTCACGCGATGCAGCCGCGCGCGCGACAGCGTCGCGTCGGAGAGGTCGGCGAACGACACGTCGGCGTGGGAGAGGTCCGCATGGCTCAGGTCGGCCCCGGAGAAGCGGGCGCCCGGGCAGCTCGCCCGGTGCCAGACGCTCATCTCGAGCCGCGCGCCCGAGAAGTTCGCGGCGTCCGCGCGCGCATCGACGAAGAGCGTCTGGGTCAGGTCGGCCTTGGTGAAGCTCGCGTTCATCACGGCCGCCTCGACGAAGACGGCCGCAGGGGCGCTGGCCCCATCCAGGCGAGCCCCGATCAGATTGGCGCCCTTGAAGCTGCATCGCGTGAGGTTGGCCCCGGAGAGATCGCAGCCGTGCAGGTCGGCGTTCGTGAGCTGCGTCCCGCTGAGGTCCATCCCCCGGAGGTCCTTGGGCCCCATCCGCACCTCGACGAGGATCGCTTCCACGAGGGTGATGCCCGTGAGGATGGCCTGGGACAGGTCCTGACGGAACAGGACCGCCTTGGTCAGGTTCGCCTGGGAGAAGTCCGCGCCCCCCGTCTCGGCCTGAAACAGGGCGGCGTCGGTCAGGTTGGCGCGGACGAGCCGGGTGTTCTTCAGGCTGGATCGCGCGATCTCGGTCAACGAGAGATCGGCTCCGGTCAGATCGGCCGATTCGAGGTCCACGCCCGAGAAGCTCGCTCCGACCAGCGAGGCGCCCGCGAGCGCGGCCCCCGCGAGCGTGCAGTCCACGGCGCTGCCGAGGTGGAAATCGAGCCCCTCCAGGTTGGCTCCCGAAAAATCGCAGCGGTGAAAGATCGCCTCGCGCGCCTTGGCGCCGGCGAGGTTGGCGCTCGCGAAGCGGACCTCTTCGAAGATCCCGCCGGAGAGGTCGATCCCCGAGAGATCGCGGCCCGACAGGTCCAGCTCCGAGACGACCTCGCCTTGCTCGATCAGCGCGCGCAGCGCTTCCCTATCCATGCTGCCTCTCGGCCGGTATCATCCGGAGTCGCTTGAGGTTGGCGCCGGCGAAGCTCGTGTCGTCGTCTCCGACCATCCGGTCGGCGCACACGCCGAACAGGTTCGCCTTCTCGAAGCTGGCGCCGCGGACGCACGCGTCGTTCATGACGCTCTCCCTCAGGTCCGCGGCGTGGAGCGACGCCCTGGTGAGGTCGGCTCGCATCAACATGGCCTCCGCGAGGTTCGCGCGATAGAGCTTCGCCTCGGTCAGGTCGGCCTCGTTGAGCAGCGCGCCGCGCAGGTCGGCGTCGGCGAAGTTGCTGCCGTGGAGGCGCGTCCCCATCAGGTTCGCGCCGGCGAGCGTCGCTCCGCCGAAGTCTGCGCCCGCGAAGGACGAGCCCTTCACGATCGCGAGGTCCTTCGCCACGGCGCCTCGGAAGATCGCGCCGTCGCCCTCGGCGGCGATGAAGGTGGCGGAGCTCAGGTCGACGCCGGTGAAGTCGACCTCAGTGACGTTCACCTCGTTGAACGTGCACCCCGAGAGCCGCGCGCCCGCGAGGCGCGCCTCCGTGAGGTCCACGTTCTGGAACGTCGCCTTCTCCGCGACGACGTCCTCCAGGTTCGCATCGCAGAGGTTCGCCTCGGAGAGGTCGGCGCCCGAGAGGTTGGCGCCGGACAGGTCCGCTCCCCAGAGGTCGGCCTTGGCGAGCACGGCCCCGCCGAAGTCGACGCCTCCGCCGGCCTTCACGTCCCGCAGGCACGCCGCGCCGAGGTTGGCCCCACCGAGCTTGGCCCCCGCGAGATCCGCGCCCACCAGGTTCGCGTGCGCCAGGACGGCTCCCGTGAGGTTCGCCCTTCGCAGGATGCTCCCGGTGAGGAAGGCCGACTCGAGGACGGCGCCCGAGAGGTCGATCCCCTCGAGGTCGAGGTGGGAGAGATCGGCCCCCGAGAGGTCGCACCCCGCGAAGCTCCGCCCCTCCTTGTGCCCGGCCTCCACCTCGCGCCGAAGCCGCAGAGCCTCTTCGCCGTCGAGGGCCGCGGAGGCCGGCAGGAGGTGCGCGAGCCGCGGCCCGTCCTCGCCCCACGTCTCGGAGAACGAAGCCCTCTTGTCCAGCTCCTCCGCGAGCTTGAAGTCCTCGTCTCCCGGTGGCTCACCGCCCCAGCCCTCGTCCTCTGGCAGGGGGGCCCCGCCTGGCTCCTCGGGCAGGGCGTGGGCGGCCGCGGGGGCCTCGTCGAAGGCATCGTCGTCGCCGTCGAGATCGGCGTCGTCGTCGGCCCGGGTTCCTTCCTCGAGCGCTCGCCAGTCCAATCCCGACAGCAGCTCTTCGGTCTTCTCCGGCGTGACGCCCTCGCTCTCCAGCGTCTGCCGCGCGCGCTCGCGGACCTGCGACACCGTGATCTCGCTCGGGCGCTCCGAGGCGTGCTGGCGCGCCTTCGCGAGCAACGCGCCGACGTCGACCCCGTGCATGTGCACCGCAGCGCGGGCCTTGCCTTCGACCAGGCGGACCAGGGCCTCCTCGGAGTCATCGAGGGGCTCGAGGTCCTCGGAGGGGCCTTGTTGGGAGAAATCTGCCTCAGGTTCGAACCCCTGGTCCCGCAGCCGCTTCTTGGCCCATTCCGCGAGCTCCTCGTGCTGGCGAAGCGCGTCGGCGTCCTCGGCGTCGTCGTCCGTGTCGGCGATCGTCGTCGCGGCGGCAGGCTCGATCGACGCCGGGTTCGCCTCGTGGTTGGCCCCCGCGTCCGCTTCGGACTCGGACCACGCGAGGCTCTCCTCGTCGTCCTCGCCCTCGGGGTAGTCCCAGGCCGGCTCCGCCGCGTCGTCGTTGGCCGCGGCATCGAGCGGCTCGGGGTCGATCCCCATCGCGCGGAGCTCGGCCTCGATCTCTTCGATGTCGGGGTCGCTCTCTGCTCCGGCCTCGCGGGCACCGGCGGCGCCGGCGCCGGCGCCGGCCGCGGCGGCGGCCGCGCGCCTGACGGATCGATCCGGCGTACCTCCCAGGAACCCCTGCCGCCGGAGCCTCGACGCGAGCCCGGAGAGCTTGTCGTCGGGCAGCGGCGGCGCCTCCGGATCCTCGGGCTCGGGCATGAGCACGTCATCCTCGTCGTCCGGGAGCTCGGGGTTCCGGGGGCCGAGCCGGGAGGTCAGGTACTCATGGTAAAGCGCGGCGGGCCTTGGAGCGCCCATGGCCTCGCAGGCGACGAGCACGGCCACCACGTCCCTCGCGTCGTCCTCGGCGATCTCGACGCCGCCGCGAAAGAGGACGACGCCGCGCTCGCGGTGCGGGAACAGACGCACCGTGTCGAGCTTCATGGCGGGCTCGCGGATCTCCACCCCGTCGCGCGTCTTGAGGCACACGAAGCACCGGCTCGCGACCCCGGGGAGCGCGCCTTCGATCCGGGGCTTGTCCGGGTGCATGTTCTCGACCACGAAGGTCTCGTCGCCCCGGAAGAACCCGTCGATCTGCTGGTCGTCCGGGGCCATGTTGAACATCGTCGGGTCCAGATCCCGCGCAAAGCCGGGGAAGCACTCGTTGCGCCACGCCGCGTCGTGGGTGCCGATCTTCGAGAACCTCTGGGGCCAGGTCACGTCGTACCCGTCGAGGCCGGCGGGCGCCGGGCGGTCGCCGCGCGCGTGGATCAGGTGCCTGGGCGACTCGATGTTGGGGAGCGCCGCGCTCCTGTCGCCATGGCCCTTGCCCAGCGGGTTCTTGGCAAAGCCGTCCCCGCCGAACGCGTTCCGCCAGGTGACGGGCATCTCGGTGAACGGCGCCGGGTCCGACATGCCGAGCATTCCCCACGTCCGGTCGCCGACGACGTAGAGGCTCTTGTCGATGGAGCCGAGCTGGACGCGGACCGAGCTCGCGGGGCGAGCGACGCGCCCCGGCGGATAGCAGCGTCCGGTGACCAGGAGCTCGCCCCGGGTCTTGGGATTGAATTCGTCGAGGAGGCCGTCCTTGCCGAGCTCCTCCGTGACCATCGTCCAGACCGTCGGCTCATAGAGCAGCCGGGCCGGCCTGTCGTAGGAGAAGCCCACGAAGGCGGTGACCAGGAGGTGCGGGGTGCGCTGGTTCATGAAGACCCGCGGCACCACCCCGAGGCGCATGGGTTTGACGATCTTCATCCGACGGACTCCAGGGTAGCGGGCTCGATGGGTCGCACGGCTCAGCGATGCGCGCCAGCCGGTTTGGTGCGTGGCAAGCGGATCACTTCAGAATGTGCAAGTCCGCATTCGAGAGGCCGAGGTGGGTTTTGATCATCATGATCTCGTATGTGGCATTGTAGCCCTTCGCCCTGATCTTCGATATGCTCAGTTCCTTGATCTCGTTAGGGGCTTTCTTGTATGCCAGCCCCTTGATATTCTCGTATTTGGTTCCGTTGATGACCTCGACGCGCGACCCAATTTTGGTCTTGTAGAGACCGGTCACGGTGCCTTCGGCGATGCCGTTGATGGTGCTCTCGCTCTTCCCAGTGACTGTCGTCTTTCTGGGGCCGAAGATCTCGGTGGTGCTGCTGCCCCTGATCGTCGTCTCGTTCGCCCCGAGGACGGTGGTCTTTCGCCCTCCGCGAAAGTCGCTGGTGGCGCGGCCGACGATCTCGGTGTCCCGCGTCCCCGTGACCCGGGTCTGGCTCTTGCCGTTGATCGTCGTTTTGTTCTGAACGAAGACCGTCGTCTCTCGGCCGTTGTCGAAGACGCCCTTGTCGCGGCCTCGGATATGGGTGTCGCGCTTCCCGAAGATGGTCAAGTCGCTGTCGCCCCTGACGGTGAGCTCACGGTTGGACATGAGCAAGGTCGTGTTGTCGCCGCCGATCGTCGTCTTCCGGGTCCCCTTGATGCGGGTCTTTCGATTGCCGTAGACGTTCGTGGACTCGTTGCCGAGGATGCGCGTGTCGCGGTAGCCCAGGATCACGTTCTGCGAGTATCCGGCGACGAAGCTCCCGGAGTATCCCCCGACCATGCTCAGGGCGAAGCCCCCCACGATGCTCTCGGAGATCCCCACGGTGATCGCCGTCCGGTTGCCGCCCACGATGTTCTCGGAGGAGCCGCCGATCCACGTGAAGGCGTGGCCGTTCGTCTTGACCTCATAGGTCGAGCCGGCGTTGGGCGCCCCCATCCGGATGTAGGTGTTCGCGTGGGGCGTCGACAGGGTGATCCGCTCTTGCCCGGCCTGGTCCTCGATCTCGAGCCGGTTCCGCCCGCCCGTCTGGATCACGTTCCGCGTGTTGTTCCCCGAGGTGACCGGGCTCGGCGTCAGCGCGTTGGGCGCGACCCCGACGATGGCCGGCCGGTCGGGATCGCCCCCCTCGAAGGCGCACATGACCTCGGTGCCGGCGCGCAGCGGGAAGTGGAAGCCCTCGATGCCGCCGCCGTGGGGCTGGAGCATCCGGACCCAGGTCGACGCCTTCCCCCCGGTCAGGTCGCTCTCGTCGAAGTGGAACTTGATCCGGTAGCGGCCGTGGGTGTCGATCTGCGCGTACTCGCTGACCGCCGCGCCGTCGACGACCGCAGGCTCGGTGCCGTAGATGCGCGGCCACGCGGTGACCTGCGCCGCGCGGAACTGCACCGTCGCGGCGATGGCCTTGGCCTCGATGCGGTAGTTCTCGCGCCACGACACGAGCTCGCTGAGCTCGGGCATGTCCCGGTTCTGGATGCACCAGTGCTCGGCCTCGATGGCCAGATACTTCGTGTTGAACGCGGCCCGCGGGTGCTCGTCGATCTCGAAGGTGAACCCAGGGAGCAGCGTCGCCGCGTTGCCCATCGCCTGGTAGACGACGCTGGTCGCGGCCAGGCTCTCGGCCTTGACCCGCGCCAGCCGCTCCCCGTCGCCCGCCGAGAAGAAGCGCGCGCCGAACAGGCTGACCTCGCCGAAGCCATTCGGGGAGACCAGCGCCTGCCCGGTGACCGGTACGGCCGGATTGGCGTAGTTGTGGTCCTTGAGGCGGACCGCGCTCGGCACGGCTTCATGCCGGCAGGTGAAGGCGGAGAAGGAGTCTTTCGCGGTGTTGGCGCCGCCGGGCTGCGGGTAATAACGAACGGGCTTGCCGCCATACGGCTGATGGGCCGACCGGTCGTCCGCCAGCACGAGCGTCTCGCCGCCCTCGCCGTGCTCGAAGTAAAAATAGATCCCTTCGCGCTCCATCCACCGGGTGATGAAGGCGTAGTCGCTCTCGCGGTACTGGCAGACATGCTCCTCGGCGGCGTAGGCGCCTTGGAGCAGGAGATCGCAGTCCGTGACGCCGCCCTTGTGAAGGACGGCCTGGATGATCTCCGGGATGGCCTTCTCGGTGAAGATGCGGCTGTGAAACGCCATGGCCAGCAAGGCGAGGCGCGGGACCAGGGTGGCCCGGAAGACGCACCGGCCGGCGGTGTCGTTCAAGAGCTCGATGCTGCCCAGGACGCCGCTTCGAACGAAGGATGAGTCGCCGCTGTTCTCGCTCTCGCTCCGCTGCAGAGAGATGGTCAGCGGCTGGCCCACGGCCGCGGCCATGTCGAAGCCATGGCCGACGTCGTTGGTCATCACCAGGTAGAGATCGAAGCGATAGAGCTTCGAGATCCCCTCGGTGCCATGAAAAGCTACGAGCCTGGTGGAGGAGGGCAGGGCGCTCGATTGAACGACGAAAATGTCGGGCATGGGGAGCCTTGGAGGGTGAGGAGCGGCGGCAAGGACAAGAACGCGCCGTGAAGCGTAGAGGGGCTCTGTGGCGATCGTGTGTCGGAATGCCTCCTAGTTGCTGTCGTCCAGGACGGCACTCGCAGCTGAAGCGGCTATTTCCGCTCGGATTGGCTGGTGGCGCGGCGGAAGGCAGCGCGGTCGCCGGCGCGCTCGATCGCCGCGCCGCGCCGCCGGGCCCGGGGCGACGGCGCGCGGGGGCCTCAGCGGCCCTAGTACCGCGGATCAGAACTCCCGCCAGGGATCTGCCTCGCGAGCGAAGAGAAGTAAACGCAAAGGCGCAAAGACGCAAAGGCGCAAAACTACAAATCTTTTTTTTTTGCGTCTTTGCGCCTTTGCGCCTTTGCGTTGAACTCTCTCTCCGGATCCCTGGCCGGGCTTCTGGCGGGCGGAACTAGCCGGCCGCGTGGGCGTCGCCGACCAGATCGTCGACGTCGCCGGGCGCGAACCCGACGAGATCGGGCTCCGGCGCGAGCGCCACGCCGAACCGATCGAGCACCCCGCGCCGCACGCGCCGCGCGAGCTCGAGGAGCTCCGCCGCGGTGGCGCCGCCGCGGTTCACCAGCGCGAGCGTGTGGCGCGTCGAGATGCCCGCCGCGCCGTGGCGCGTCCCCTTCGCGAACCCGGCGCGCTCGATGAGCCACGCGGCCGACAGCTTCACCCGGCCCTCGCCCGCAGGATACCGCGGGATCGCCTCGCCGGCCGCGAGCACGCCGGCCGCCTCGATGCGCGCGAGGACGCCCGCCGCCGCGCCGGCCTCGAGCGTCGGGTTCATGAAGAACGACCCCGCGCTCCGGCCGTTCTCGTCCGCCGGATCGAGCACCATCGACTTGCCGCGGCGGAGCGCGATCACGACGCGGCGCACCTCGGCGAGCGGCGGCGGCGCCCCGCCCGGAGCCGCGGCGAGCGCCCGCTGGAGCTCGGGGTAGCGGACCGCCGCGGCGCCGCCGGGGCGCAGCGCGAACGTGACCGCCGTGATGACGTACCGCCCGCGCCACGCGCGCTTGAACCGGCTGTCGCGGTACCCGAAGCCGCAGTCGTCCCCGGCGATGGCGACGGCCGCCCCGGTCGCGCGGTCGATCGCCCGGACCTCGGCGATCGTCTCCGCGACCTCCTGGCCGTACGCGCCCACGTTCTGGATCGGCGTCGCGCCGACGTCGCCCGGGATGCCCGACAGGCACTCGACCCCCGCCCAGCCCTCGGCGACCGCCCGCGCCACGAGGTCGTCCCAGCCCTCGCCCGCGCCCGCGCGCACGAGCACGCGCGGGCCCCGCCCGCCGTCGCCGGCGGCGTCGCCCCCGCCCGCGAGCTCGACCCCGCGGACGCGGACGCGCAGCACCAGCGCGTCGACCCCGCGGTCGGCGACGAGCAGGTTCGAGCCGCCGCCCAGCACGAACAGCGGCACGCCGCGGGCCTCGGCGAAGCGGAACGCCTCGACCACCGCGGCCTCGTCGGCCGCCTCGACGAAGAAGCGCGCCGGGCCGCCCACGCCGAGCGTCGTGAGCGGGGCCAGCGGGACCGCCTCGCGGACGTCGAGGCTCAGGGCTTCTTCTCCGCGCCCAGCGGCCGCTTCTCCGCGCCCAGCGGCTGCGCCGGGCCGCGCCCCGCCGCCTTCGGCCCGCCGCTCCCGGCCGGCGCCGGCCGCGCCACCCGGATGCCCGCCATGAAGCCGCTGTCGACCGCCTGCACCCGCCCGACGAACGCCTTGTACTCGTCGGCCGACACCGTGCCCGTCGGCAGGCTCAGCGCGAAATCCTCCTCGATCGCCGCGCCGTAGCTGCCCTTGCGCGACGCCTCGAGCCCCGCGTGCTCGACCCGCACGCCCTCGGGCGCGCGCTGGACCGCGTACCCCTCCGGCAGCTCGATCCGGCGGCGCACGTGGTACTGGAGCGCGGTCTCGATCGAGAGCGCGCTCTTGCGCGCCCCGCGCGAGGCGTACGTGGCGCCGAGCGTGCCCGCGAATGCGCGCGGGAACACGAGGTGCACCGGCTCCAGCCCCGGCAGCGTCCACGCCGCGGCGTCCTTGCCCTCCGGCCGCGCGAAGCCGTGGATCGTCACGGCCGCGCGGAGCGCGACCTCCCACGAGCCCTCCGTCGACGAGACCGCGACGTCCTCGACGTCGGCCCACGGTAGCCAGCCGAGCACGACGCCCCGGAGCATCTCGCGCCGCGCCGTGCCGACCACCGTCTCGAACGCCTCCGAGAGCGCCTGCGCCGACCGGCCGTGCAGCAAGATCGTGAACGATCCCGAGGCGTTGCCCTGCGCGTCGACCGCGAGCCGGAGGTCGACCTCGTCGCCGGTCTCGCCGCTCGTGCCGGCCACCGTGACGAGCTCGCCGCCCGGCAGCATGGCGGCGCGGCCGCGCAGCTCGGGGCTGATGCGCCCGGGCGGGAGCGGCGGGCCCTCGACGTCGGCGTCGATCCACACGTCGCCGCCCGGCAGGCGCGCGATGACGAGCGGGTGGCGGAAGCGCCCCGCGTGCGGCGGGAAGTCGGCCGACGAGCTGAACGGCTCGGTCTCGGCGATCGCGAGGTCGGCGCGCACGCCGAGCTCGCGCAGCGCGCGGTAGACGACCCACGACCGGCTGCCCTGGCCGAGCTCGATCATCGCGCGCGCCGTCGTGCGCTGCGGGCCGCCGGCCATGAGCGCCGCGAAATCCGAGAGCTCGGCGCCGCCGGCGACCTTCAGCGCCTTGCCCGCGGCCGCGACGACGCGCTCGAGCAGCGCGGGCGACGGCGCCCGCTCCGGGCCCGCCGCCTCCCGCGCCCAGCGGGTCATGTACGGGTCGCGGTCCGAGAGCGCGCGGAGGTTCTCGTCGATCGCCGCGGCCACGCGGCCCCAGGTCTGCGTCCCCAGGCTGATCCCCACGCCCGTCTCCATCTGGGGCACGCCGTCCTCCATGCGCCGCGGCGGCTGGTCCTTGATGCGCCAGACGCTGACCGTGGAGGCGCCCTCGGCGCGCTCCTCCGCGGCGCCGAGCAGCGGGTGCGACCAGACGGCGAGCGGGAGCGAGGCCGGGCGGCGGACCTCGATCGTCGCCTCGCGGACGCTCGTCCGCTCGGGGAGCAGGTCCCAGGTGTCGATGACGAGCTGGCCGCTGTCGCCCGGCAGGGCGTAGCCCTCGGTGACCTGCTCGACGTAGTCGCCCTGCTCGAGCTGCGAGAGGTCGCTGTGCTCCTGCGCGGCGTTCGACGCGGCGTCGGGCGCGAGGATGCGGCCGTCGCGCTTGTGGATGCGGCGGCGCAGGAGGCGCGGCATGCCGCGGCCCTCGATGAGCGGGCCGAAGGCGACCGCGCCCTGGGCGACGTCCGTCGTGCCGGAGACGCGGCGGAGGTCGTAGGTCACGTAGTGGACGAGCCCGTCGGGCGCGATCGTGAACCGCTCGACGTGGCGGAGCACCGCGATCGCGGCGCCGGGCAGGAACGCCTTGGCCTGGTCCTCCAGCACGAGCTTGCGCCCCTCGGCCTCGAGCGGCGGCGCCGGGTCCGGCGTGAGGCCGAGCGCGCGGGAGATGGGGCCGAGCGCGGCGGGGGCGTCGCGCGCGGTCGCGCGGTCGCGGGCGAGGCGGCCCCGCGCCGCGCGGACGTCGCCGCGGCCGGCGGCGAGGCCGAGCGCCTCCAGCATCACGCGCTCGCCCGGCGGCATGGCGTCGTACACGGCCAGCGCGCCGCGCAGGTCGCCGCGGGCGACCCGCTCGCGGAGCTCGACGTCGCGCAGGGCGTCCGGCGCGCGGCGGAGCCGGCGCAGCCGCTGGATCTCGGCGAGGACCGCGGCGCGGTCGCCGCTCGCGCCGAGGAGCGCGGCGAGGCACGCATTGCCCGAGCGGTCGAGCCCGCCGCCGCACGCGGCCTTCACCGCGTCGACCCCGGCGCGGCCGTGGACGCGGTCGTCGACCGCGGCGAGCAGCGCCGAGCCGGGCGCGGCCGCGGCGAGCCTCGCGTACGCGGCCTCGGCGACGTCGGTGACGCCGGCGCGGCGGGCGACCATCGCGAGCTCGGCGAGGACCATCCGGTCGGCGTCGGGGACCGCGGGCGCGCTCAGGCCCGCCGGCCCGGGCGGCGCGACCCTGACCCCGAGCTCGCGGAGCGCGTCCATCGTGCCCTCGCCCTGGCCGCCGCGGCGCTCGGCGAGCTCCGCGCGGTAGAGGCGCGCCTCCCACGACGCGGGCCAGGCGGCGAGCGCGCGATCGACGGCGGCGCGGGTGCGCTCGACGACCTTGGTCTCGGGCAGATCGCCCACGCGGCGGACGGCCCGCGCGTAGAGCAGGTCGAGGCGCGGCGAGCGCGAGGCGGCCGGCGCGGCGCGGGGCGACGACGCGGGCGCGCCGCCCTGGTCGAGGCGGCCGTCGCCCTCCGGGTCGAGGAGGCGCTCGGCCGCGCGCGCGTCGCCGAGCGCGAGCAGCGCGGCGGCCGCGACCTCGACGGCGGCGGGGCCGAGCCGCGCGCCGGGGGCGGCCGGCGCCGGGACCACGCTGACCGCGGCGGGCTGCGCCGCGGTCGCGGACGCGGCGGCGCCGGGGCGCGGCGCGCGGGCGCGGAGCGGGAGGCCGTTCTCGCCGAAGGCGCTGAGCTCGATGGCGCCGCCGTCGCCCTTCTGCGCCACGCGCACGACGACGCGCAGCGTCCCCGGCTGGGCCTCCACGGTCGCGAAGCGCGTGACCAGCGCGCCGCCGGCCGCGTAGTCGCGCTGGAGGGCGGGCACGCCGCCCACCTCGAGCGCGGCGGCGGACGACGAGGCGAGCGCGAGGCTCACCCGCTGGGCGACGGGGTTGTGGAGGTCGACGACCACGGCGCGCGTGCCCTGGAGGGCGCTCACCGCGTCGACGTCGATGGCGCAGGCGTCGGCGCGGACCACGATGGGCGAGACGGCGGTCGCGAACGGCGCGATGCCGGGGTACGAGCGCGCGAGCGGCGCGCCCTTCGCGGAGCTCACCGGCGAGGGGCGGGTGAGGCTCTGGAGCGGGGCCGCGTCGAGCGGGCCGACGAGGGCGGCCTCGTTCGCGCAGCCGCGGCGCGCGCTCCACGTCGCGGCCGCGGCCTCGTCGCCGACGTGGAGGGCGATGCGGTGGAGGGCGCTCGCGAGCGCGCCGCGCAGGAAGGGCATCTCCGGCGCGCCGCGGCCGGAGACGTCCGCGAACGCCCAGGCGCGCTGGAGGCGGCGTGCGACCTCGGGGAGCGCCTCGCGCGAGCGGAAGGCGATCGCCGAGGCGTCGGGGGCGGAGCCGCCCGCGGTGCCGGCGCCGAAGACGAGCGCGTCGAGCGACGCGATGGCGGTGGCGAGCGCGCCCTCGTCGCCTGGCGCGTCGACGGCGGCCTCGATGGCGGCGAGGTACGGCGCCGCCGCGGCGGAGCGCGCGATCTCGGCCTCGAGCGCGGCGCTGAACGCGGCGGGCAGGGGCGCCTCGACGGCCGACGGGGCCGCGGCCCCGCGCGGCGCGCACGCGGCGGGCGCGGCGCCGGCGAGCGCGAGGGCGAGCCCGAGGGCGGCGCGGCGCGCGAGGGAGGCGCGCCCTGCGCGGCGCGGGCTCCCGGGGCGCTGGCCGACGTTCGTGGGGCTCTGGGGCGGGGTGGTCACGGTCGGCGTCTCCCGGCGCCGCGCGGGGCGCCTGTCCGCCGTTCCTTACGGGGCTGGGATTGCCGAAGCAAACGCGAACTTCGGGCGGCGCGGCGATCCGGCCGACGCGCGAGGCCGGCTCCATCGCCTCCGGTTCAGCCCGAGCCGCCTCCCGGGAGCCTCGGCGGGGCGCCTCGTTCGGGTGCGCGGGGCGACGCCGCGCCGGGCGACGCCGCCCCGCGCGCCGCGGCGGCGCTCGCCGCCAGGCGCTGCATGCAGAGCTTGAGGCCCGCGCGGAGGTTTCCCACGGTCGCGATGCCCGACAGGTCGAGCCCGAGGGAGACCATGGTCTGCGCCACATTGGCCCGGATGCCCGTGATGACCCCCTCGGCGCCGAGGAGCCGGATGGCGCGGACGAGCTCGATGAGGTAGCTCGCCGTCTTCGTGTCGACGACCTCGACGCCGGTGAGGTCGAGGATCGCGAAGCGGGCCCGCTTGTCGACGATGGCGGCCAGGAGGTCGTCCATCACGTCGGCGGCCCTCTTGCTGTCGACGACGCCGACCATGGGGAGGGTCAGCACGCTGTCCCAGACCTCGATGATGGGCGTCGACAGGTCGCGGATCACCTGCTGCTGGCGCTCGATCAGCTCGAGCCGCGATTTCAGCTCGTCTTCCCTGAGCTTCGCCTCCGTGGCGTCGACCGTGAAGCTGACGGCGCCGTCGGGCTCCCCGCGGGCGTCGCGGATCGGGATGACGCACGTCTCCCAGGCCATCCCGAACGCCTCGACGCGGGTGCGGACGAGCTCGCCCCGGACCGCCCTTCGCATCGGCTCCATGTCCATCGGCGCGGGAGGCTCGTCGAACACGTTCATACCGACGAACTGGCCTGGCGTCAGGCCGAGGGCCTTCAGGTTCTTGCCCTCGTGGAAGGTGCAGAATCCGTCTCGATCCATCCGGGTCACGGCCGTGTCCACGTTGTCGAGGATGGTCCGGAGGATGACGTCGCTCTCCCTCAGCCGCTCGACGGCCTTCTCCTGCTCCGTGACATCCAGCCCGAAGCAGAGCAGCCGAATCGGCGCGCCGCCGTCGTCGAGCACGGGCGCGAGTCGCCACTCGCACACGACGGCGCGCCCGTCCTTGCGGGTGTGGGCGCAGCGGATCGGGGCGCCCGGCTGCGCGAGCGAGCGCCGGAAGACCTCGGCGTCCGGTCCGGTCACGATCGCGTCCGTGAGGCGGCGGCCCACCGCTTCGTCAGCGGTAATTCCAAAGATGCGTTCCGCCTCGCCGTTCCACGCGGCGATCTCGAGATCGCCGAGGTCCCCCGCGCACTCGATCACCGCGAAAGGCATGCTGCGGACTGCCCTCATGGTGCTCGCGGGGAGCTCTGGGGATCGGGGAGCGATCGGTGTGCTCGTCATCGTTCTTCCTGAAGCTAACGTGGGCCGGCGGCCGGTGTCGAGGGCGACCGACGAGCGGCCAGCGAGGGACGAGAGCGGTGAGCCGAGCGTGTGAGGTGAGACTCAATCGCGCCGCCGGGCCGCTGGGATCCGGCGTGCTGTTCACCGTCGTGCAGCGAGCTACCTTACGCTCGCCGAGGCGCAGGGCGGGCTCAGCTTGGCGAGAGGACCCCCGGCGCGGTGGGGGTGCTTGCGAGGAAGCGGGCTGTCCGGCGCGGGTCCTGCCGGGGGAGGAGAGGCGAGGGTGGGGGACGCGCCGCAGCCTGCGGGCGGCGCCGCAACCTGGGTCGGGTCGCTGCGCCGCAGCGGTTCCCCTGGGGTCGCCTGCGGATCGCGGCTTACCGTGGTAGCCTGCCGACGGTTCCGCCCCGCGATGCAGGCGCTCCCGGCGATGGTCCGGGCTGCTCATGGAGACGGGGATCATGACGGCGCGCATCCGACTCTACGACGCAGGACTGGGGGTCATCATCCAGCACCCGAGCGGAGTGCTGTATACGAACCAGACCTGCGGTCCTTGCTGTGCGCAGCCGGAGATGGAGGGGGTCTTCGTCCCGTTCGACGCCGAGGAGAGCTGGCTGCGGCTCAACGCCTACTTCGAGGGACCCAAGCACCGAGGAACTGGCGCCATGCAGGGCCTCGACGACGAGGACGCGACGTTCATCGAGTCGGTCGTGCGTGACGCACGCACCGGTGTTCCGCTCATCGTGGACCGATCGCGCCTGAAAGAGTCGCATGAGGCCTGGGTGCACGTGCTCATCGAGGGCGAGGACGAGACGTTTCCTGCTGTGTCGGGTTTCGGCCCGTACCCCCGGCGAGGAGTGCTGACGTGGCCGAACTCGGACTAGCGACGGTGGGCGCACCGCCAGCACGAGCGGCACATCGTTGAGCGGAGCGGCAGCGTCCAGCAAGAGATGGGTGGCACCCGTCTCCGTGTGGAGCGGAGGCACGCGCGCGCGTCGTCTCCCAGCTCGTCGAAGGCTGCTCCATCGCCTCCACATGTAGGCTGACTGCAGTCGTGCCGCACCCCGACCCGGGTCGTGTCACGCGCCCGCGCCACCTCGCCGAGCCTCTCCTGGCACACATGGTGGGCGTCCGCTGCCCGTTCGATGTGGACTGTCGTGACGGCTCGGGCGGAATCGAGCTATCCGACGCCCTGGCCGGCAAGTACACCGCGCTCTGCACGCGCGACGAGCGACCTACGCAGGAGAAGAGTCGTGTACCATGGGCTTCATGCAGAGCGCCGGCCACGGCTCGCTCACGCATTGAATGACAGGATTTATATATGTGACATGGGTTCCAATATCTGGGTTGGTTCGATCATGGCTTCGGAAAGCTGAGGCCAGGCGCGAGCACGTACTGGCGTAAAGACGGTTCCAGCGGGCTTGTAGACGACACGCCCGACGATCTCGACGGCATCTATTTCGGCTTTATGGAAGCCCCCGCCGAATACCGCGCTGTACGGGTGCTCTACGGCTCCTACGACGTTGTGGTCAACACCCCAGTCTCCATTGACGAGCCGCGACACTCTGACGGCAAGAGCTTCGGTCCGCGGGTGACCACCTGCGGCGATCGTTCAGCGAAGAACCTGCTCGCTGACCTGATCGTCAAGAATCCCGCCCAGGCAGATGACCTCCTGGCCGTGGCCGAGCAGGTCGGATGGCGCATCCCTGGCCACAGGAGACGCCGGATCTTCGTGGCGGGCACCTCGACCGTCAACCACGAGCAGCGAGCGGCGCTCGCCTGGGACGCCCTGGTTGCGCAGGCTCGTACCGGCAGGGCCACCACGTACGGGGCGCTCGCCCCGAAGATCGGTGTTCATCATCGCGCGCTCAGATACCCTCTCGGTCTCATCCAGGACTACTGCCTCGAAGCGAGGCTGCCACCGCTCACAAGCATCGTCGTGTACGCGCAGACCGGGACGCCTGGTGAAGGTTTCACCGCCTGGGACGTGGACGACCTCCCAAGCGGAGAGCGGGCAGTCTATGCCATGGATTGGCAGCGTCTGCAGAATCCATTCTCCTATGCCGAAAGCGGGCAGACGTCCGCGAGGCTTGCAGACACGCTCTTCGATGACCCTGGCTCGGCCGCGTCGGTCTATCAGCTCGTCAAGTCGCGAGGTTCGGCCCAGGTAATCTTTCGCATGGCGCTCTTGCGGGTCTATCAGTGGGCCTGCGCGTTCTGTGGGTTCACGTACGAGGAGGCGCTCGACGGGGCACACATTCATCCATGGTCGAAGTGCGCTGTCGAGCACCGGATGGACGTGCGAAACGGCCTGCTCCTCTGTTCCAACCACCATCGCATGTTCGACGCCGGATGGCTCACGGTCACCCCGGACTACCGGATCGAATACGGCGACACGGCGCTGGCCGAGGGCCCCTACAGCGACATCGACAAGCTCGTCGGCCCCGATCTCCATGGAACGAGACTTCGTCTCCCGGGGCGGCGAGAGCTCTGGCCAAACCCGGATCTCCTCCGGACGCGGATCCCCGACGAGTGAACGCGGAACGGCCGAACACCCTGGCTCTCGCGGGTGGTGGGGCTCGCGGCGTTTGCCCGCCGACGGCAGAGGTGAACGTCGGGCGGGCACCACCTCCGCTCGCGCCAGGTATCTCAGCGCTGCGCGCGGCCGAGGACGAACCGGCTGCTGCCGGGCTCGGCGTACGTCGTCCACACGAGCGCGGCGCCCTCGCCGGCCGGCGCGGCCGCGAGCCGGGACAGCCCGAGGGGCTCTCTCGCGAAGCCATACCGCGGGACGGCGACCGAGCCGTCGGCGTCCACGTGGAAGAGGCTCAGCTGCCTGTCGCCCTCCTCGACCAGCGCCACGACGGCGCGGCCGTTCGACACGGCGATCGCGTGCTCCTGCGTCGCCTTCACGGCGTCACGCGCCGCGATCGTCACGGGGGCGCCGACGGCGGCCGCCTGTCCGTCGAACCAGCCGACCTCGAAGCGCTCTCCATCGTTCCACACGCCGGCCGCCCGGTCCGCGCCGGCGGGCGCGAGCGCGACGTCGTCGATGCCAGGGAGCTCGCGCGCCGGGCCGACCGCGCCCGACGCGTCGATCGGCACGAGCTCGGTCGCCGACGAGCCGTCGCCGGCGATCACGCGCGCGGCGACGAGGAACCCCGGATCCGCGAAGGCCGCCGCGGTCACGTCGCCGTAGACCGCGTCGGCGACGGTCGCCTGCCACGCCGCGTTCGCTTCCTCGTCGAGCAGCTCGGCGACGAGCGCCCCCTGCGCGGACGCGTGCTCGCCGCTCGTATACGCTCGTATAGACGAGCAGCGGCGCCGCGCCAGGCCTCGCCGCGAGCACGGGGTACATCGCGTCGGCGATGGTGCGCGTCGCGATCTCGTTCCCGTTCGAATCGAGGCGGTAGAGGCGCAGCACAGGGCCGTCGCCCGCGCCGCCGAGCGCCAGGATGAAGCCGCCGGGGCTCGGCGCGAGCGCCACCGTCGACCCCGGCGAGGGGACGTCCTCGCAGCCCCACTGGCCCTCCAGAGCGAGGTCCATCGAGAAGCGGGCGAAGTGGAGCTGATCGTCGAAGCTCAGCCACGCGGCCGCGAGGCCCTCTCCGTCGCTCGCGAGCGCGAGGCCGCCGACGTTGTACCCGTCGACGCGCGGGCGCGCGCACGCGACCTGGCCCGGGGCCCCGAGGCACGAGTCGCAGTCGCGGACATCGATCGAGCAGACGTCGCTGCACGCGAGGCGGCCTCCCCCCGCATATCCGAGCGAGCCGCACGTCTCGCTGACGGCGCAGCCGAAACACCGCCGAGATGTGGTCGTTCCTCCAGACCGCGGAGGGCGCGTTCGAAGGCCAGCCGGCGCCATTCCCCGGCACCTTCCAGGACATCGACGGCTTCGGCCTCGGCATCACCGATTTCGACTGCAACGGGTGTCCTGACGTCGTGGGCGTCCAGGTCGACGGTCTGGTCGTCTTCCGCGGTCGCGGCTGCGCGACGGCGCCCTGAGCGCCGCCGCGCGCGCGACCGGGAGGACCGAGGGGCGTCTTCGACGCCCGCGAACGTGTGCTTACTGCGCCAGGCGAACGAGCTTCACGCTGTCCACGGTGACCGCCGCGGTCCCCGCGTTGCCGACGTTGATGTCGAGGAGCGCCGCGGAGTCCTGCGGGACGTTCGGGAGCTCGAACGAGTAGACGACCCACGCGGGGCCCGCCGCCGCGGTCACGCGACCGTAGCTCGCCCAGTTGTTGTCGCTGTTGCCGTTGCGCCCCAGGTTCACCACGAACGTGCGCACGTCGTCCGCCTTGGCGCGGAACGTCAGCAGGTAGCGCCCCGCCTGCGACAGGTTGACCGTGGTGCGAGCCTGGATGTGCCACATGTCGGAGCCGGGCTGCTGCACGTTGATGCGCATCTGGCGGCCGGTGAAGTCCGCCCATGCCGAGGCGCCGTTCCAGTTGAGGAGCTGCCAGCCGCTGCTGCTCTGGCTCCCCGCGAGCGAGGTGTTCGTCACATTGTCGAAAGAGCAGTTGCTCACGAGGTTGAGAGGATCGCGGCAGGCGTCGATCAGGCTGACCTTCTCGTGGACAACGCCGCCCAGGAGACCGGAAAAGGCGCGCCAGCCGAGCGACAGGTCATCGCCCACGAGGCCGATGGGATCGATGCCGCCGTACCCGGAGTTGGAGCTGTTGACGCTCTTGTAGAAGTCGCGGATCAGGCCGGTCTCGTAGGCCCACTGGCCCGACGTGGCGTCGCGCTTGTAGAGCGAGAGGCCCTCGTCTCCGCCGCCGACCGTGCTGGCCAGCGTGTCGCCGTCAAGCGCCAGGTGCACGTGGGGGTAGGCCGTCGCCAGCGACTGGCTCGCCGTGATCGTGCCGTCGGCCGCCACCCGGTAGAACGAGAGGTGCTGCTGCGGCATGACGTCGTTGACGAGGTACGTCGCGCCGGACGTGACAGCCAGGTTCCCGGAGGCCATGGCGAGGCTTCGCCCGAAGGCGCCGCTCGAGAAATAGCCGCTCGCGAGGGCCACGGCGTTCCAGGTGACGTCGCTGGCATTCCTGCGGAAGATGCGGACCGAGCCGAGCTCGGCCCCGGCCTCGCCGCCGTCGGACCACGGCGATCCGACCGCGACGAGGTCGCCGTCGATCGCGACCGCGGCGCCGGTGAAGCGCTCGTCCGGCTCGTCGAGGAAGTGCTCGAGGACCCACGTGTCGTTCGAGGAGTTGTAGCGGTAGATCTCGAGCACGCTGTGCCGCTTGTAGCCGATCACGAGGTAATCGTCGGAGAGGGCGAGCGCGATGTCCTTGAAGCTGCTGAGCGCGGGGTAGCTGAGCGGGATGCGGGTGAGCGCGTGGCTGATGTTCTGGCCGTTCTCGCGCACCGCGCCGTTGCAGTTTCGCTGACCGCCGACCAGGGGGCACTCCGCCCATGAGCCGTTGCTCTTCCGGGCGATGAACACGGAGTTCGCTTGCGGCGAGGTGGAAGAGCTCGTGCCTCGCGTCGCGAACGCGAGGAAGCTGCTCGAGATGGCGAGCTGGCTCCCGGCCTGGAGGTTGAACTGGGCGACCCCCGGGAACTGGTAAACGCGCTCGGGCGTGGCGCTCGTCCCGTTCATCAAGTAGACGGCCCCCTGCATCGTGCTGGGGAACGTGGGCTCTGGCTCCCCGCTGATCTTCACGTGCTCCTGGAGCGCGCCCACCAGCGTGTAGGTCCCTGCCCGCGCCAGGGTCGTCCCGGCCTCCGGGTACGCGGTGTTGCCGTGCGGCGTGGGCTTACCCACGACCACGCCGGCCGACGCCTGAGCGGCGACCAGACCGACACAACCCGCGAGCACCCCGGCGAGACCTCTGACCTTGATCTTCCTGGAAACCAAACTCATGAATCAACCTTCTTCTTTGAAACGAGGAAAGCGCCGGCTCGGGCTCGCGCGCACGGGAAGCGTGCGTCGCGAGCCCAAGCTGCGTCGATCCTCTCCGTCACTACATCCGTGAATCGCCGCGTCGCACGACGCGGGGACGAGACGCTCGCGCTGACCGCGCGCTCCGCCGGCCGCTTCCGTGGGTGAAAGACGGACGCGCGCGCCGCGGATCTGGCTTAAAAGGCGCCGACTTCGCCGAGCAGCGCCCCGCTCTCGAGCAGGTACACATGGCCTCGAGGGGTCGACTCGCCCGCCTCCCAGCGCGATTCGACGGAGAGGTCGAAGGCGCCGCCGCACCCCGTGCAGCTGTCCCCGGAGCCACCGCCGGTGTACACGTCCGGGAACGGGTTCTCGTCGAAGATGAACGACAGGCGAAGGTGCGCGGCCCCGTCGTCGCCCCGATAGAGCGCCCCGCGCTGCTCGTGGTGGAGGATGCCGTCGGCGCTCGATAGACGCCCGATCACGAGGATCTGCAGATACCCGTCGGCACACTCGCCGCTGCGGTCGATGTACCCCACGGCCGGTGAGCTCTCGGTGTCGGCGACGAGCGACCAGCTCACGGCGCTCGTCATCCCGTTGGCCCATGCCACGTCGAAGCTCCCGGCCCGGCCTGTCGCGTCGAGGGCCTCCTGGCCGCTCACACCGAGGGGCGTCGGGTCGGTGAGGCCATGCTCCACGGCCGGACCAGCCGTCAGCGGAAGGGAGTCACAGGGATCGGAGCCGACCTCCCCCGTCTGTCCCCCGGCGTGCGAGCACCCCATGAGCAGCCCCGCCGAGAGCCAGCAAGCGAGTCGTACGTTCATCGAAATCTCCGCCCCCATTTGACGCAGCGATCGAGCAAGCGCAAGCGCAGCGTAGCGCAGCCACGCATTATTCTATCGCTCCGATGTGCTACCTTCGATGCAGATATGCGATACAAGAGGCCGCAGTATGATGAAATCGCAAGGGATTTCTGCCGAGCGCTCCGCGGCCGGCGCTCGCAGCGGCAGCTGAGCGTCCGGCTCGGGTACGGCACGAACGTCGCCTTCGGCTGGGAGTCCGGGCGGCGCTTTCCCACGCTCCCCACCCTGCTGCGCGTCGCGGCCTACAACGGCGTTGACGTCCATCGCGAGCTCTCGGGCTTCGTGCGCCAGGAGTCGGCCTTCGGCGCCGACGTCGCCGTCTCCGACCCGGCCCTCACGGCCACCTTCTTTCAGATCATCAAGGGAGGGCTGAGCAACGCGGAGATCGGCGCCCGTATCGGGCGCAGCGCGTCCCAGGTGTCGCGCTTCATCGCGGGCGCGTCCCAGCCCCGGCTCCCCGACGTGCTGGCCCTCGTCGACGCGACCACCGAGCGGCTCCTCGACTTCCTCGCCCTCTTCGTGCATCCGGGGCAGTTGCCCTCGGTGGCGCGCGACTTCCGGGTGCTCGAGGAGCGCCGCCGGATAGCGACGGAGCTACCGTGGTCTCACGCCGTCCTGCGCGTCCTCGAGCTCGCGAGCTACGCGGCCCTCCCCCGCCATGACGACGCCTGGGTCGCCGCGCGCCTCGGGCTCCCGGACGACGAGGTGCGTGCGTGCCGCGAAGCCCTGTCGCGGGCGGGCCTGATCCGGTTGCGCGAAGGGCGGTACGCCACCACGGCCGAGACGGTCGACATGACCCGCGGCGCCGCCGAGCCGCGACAACGACTGAAATCGCACTGGCTCGACGTCGCCGCGCGCCGGCAGCGCCGCGGCGATCCGGGGCTGTATTCCTACAACCTCGTCAGCGTCGCGCGCCGTGACCTCGAGCGGCTGCGGGCCCTGCACGTGCGGTATTTTCACGAGCTTCGTCAGATCGTGTCGGATTCGCGCGAGCCCGATTGCGTCGCGCTGGTGGCGATGCAGCTCTTCGAGCTGGGCGCGTGAGGCGCGAACCGGGGCGTGTACTTCCCCCCGGTCATGTCGACGGCGATCCGTCGCCGGGAGCGTCCGTGAACGGCGGCCCGCTCACGACGCGGAGACGATGCCGAGCGGCGCGCGAGCGCGGCGCGGGGACGAGACGAGCGGCAACAGATCCTCGCCCACGCGCACCGCCTCTTCGAGGTTCGGATACCCGGAGAGGATGAAGGTATCGATGCCGAGCGCCTCGTACTCGGCGATGCGCTCGGCCACCTGCCGATGGCTCCCGACGAGCGCCGTACCGGCGCCGCCGCGCACGAGCGACACGCCCGCCCAGAGGTTCGGCGACACTTCGAGCTCGCGTACGCCGAGCTTCTTGCCCGCGTGCAGCGAGAGCATGCGCGCTTGACCCACCGACTCCATCGAGCCGAGCCCGCGCTGCGCCTCTTCGATCGCGCCGGGCGGGATGCCGTCGAGCAGCCGCTTCGCCTCGCGCCACGCGTCCTCTTCGGTGTCGCGCGTGACGACGTGGACGCGCAGCCCGAAGCGGATCGTGCGGCCGAGGCCCTCCGCGCGGCGGCGCATCGAGGCGATGCGATCGCGCACCATGCTCGGCGTCTCGCCCCACAGCAGAACCACGTCCGCGTGCTTGGCAGCCACGCGCTCTGCGGCCTCGGAGGCGCCGCCGAAGTAGATGGTGGGACGCACGGCGAGCGGCTCCACGAGCCCGCCGTTCTCGACGCGGAAGTGCGCGCCTTCGTGGTTCACGCCGGGGCCGCCGAACGCCTTGCCGACAACGTCCAAGAACTCGGCGGTCCGGTCGTAGCGCGCGTCGTGATCGAGGAAGTCGCCGTACGCCCGCTGCTCCTTCCTCCCGCAGGCGTGAGCGAGCCGTCGCCGGCGCGCCAGCCAGAGAAGACCACGGGTTCGGACCACCTGCCGCTGCGCATCGCGTTCCAGGCGAGGTGGTTGTCATGACCGATGCGCTTCATACCGTGAGATCAGCGTGCTGATCAGCGCTCGCTCTTCATCGGGTACTTCGCTCGTCAAGTCGTCCGCGATGCCCTTCAGCAGGTAGAACTCTGTCTCGTTTCTGATGATCCCCCGTCTCAGCACTGCTCGATACTTCGACCAGTACCGCCTCCTGACCTCCGAGAATGTAAGCAGTCCATTCCCTGCGAGGGCGGTGTCCACTCGACGGATTTCATCGCCGCTCAAGTGTCCGTATTGCTCCACGATGTCATGGATGGCTTGCTTCAAGCCTTGCAGGGCCCTCGAAGGGCCGAGCTTCTCGGCGATTTGCTCCAAGGCGTTGGCAGGATGGCGTGGATCGTCCAGCGGCATGAAGCTGGGGAACAGGTGACGCTCCCAAAAGTCGAAAAATCGCCTCAACTCTTGCCACTCGCGTTGCCTTTCCGGAGACATTTGACGAGCCAAGATCGTCACCTCCCGAGGGTAGCGCGACTTGCGGGTGTGCTGGCGGTGCGGTGCGGGGTCAGCACCAGCCGCTCGTCAGACTGGATACTCGGGCTCGCCTTCATAGTCCAGGGGCTCCTCCTGAACATGACGTAGCCATTGAGCGAGCTGGTGCGCGTAGTGCACGTAGCCGAGGTCGCCGCACACTACACCCGCTGCCGCCGTCGGCAACGTCTCCTCCAGCCACCTCTGGAGCGCGGCCACGGAGGGCATCCGCGGTGAGCGCGCGTGCTTGGTGTAGCCTTCGACGTGGCCGTACAAGGAGAAGTAGACCTCGTGGACGGCGTACTCGACGGTCCCGTCACCTCTCGCATGCCGCATCACACGGGGCTGGTAGTACTGGCCCGAAGCCTCGACGCGCAGCTCGGTAGCACGGCCCCGGGCCACGGCCGCGGCGGCATGGTGTGCTGCCGACGCTCGCACTTCGGCCAGTCGTTCGTACCACGCGGCGCCCCGCTCCAGCGTGCCTCGTGACGACGCGCGCCAAAGACTCAGCGCCTCCTCGAGCAGCCTCGCGGCAGATTCCATGCCGCCGGCGCTCGCCTCGATCTCGGCACGGCGCGCGATCCGCGCTGCCAGCTCGTCCGGGGAAACGCGATCCTCTCGCACCAGGTCGATCAGACGACCGTAGAGCGTGGACGCCTCTGCCCACCGCTCTCGGCCGCAGAGGTAGTCGGCGATCGACTCGAAGGCGCGTAGGCGCTCCGCTCCTTCGGCCACCGCCTCCGCGCAACGGATGGCCTGCCCAACGAGCTCGTCGGCGCGTGCCGGGTCGTCTCGGTGGCTCCATCGCGCGTCATCCAGCAGAGCCTTCCACGCCATGGTTTCACCAAATCACCCGTGCCAGTCCAGCGTGCCAGTGAGAATGCGGCGCAGGCGCTACGCTCGCCCTTCTAACCGTCGCCCGGTGTCTTCGTTACGATGCGACCCTCTGAGAAATATGTAACGGCGTCGCTGCGCTCGTTGAGGCGAAACGGTCCTTCAAGAGGAACGTCATCGTTGTCACGATATAGATGGGGCTTTCCATCCTTGTAATAGACGCCTCCGAAGAAGACTTCGACTTCCGGCGAGTCGGTTTCGTCTTTCGAATATAGCGTCGATAGTATTGCTGCTGGGGACCGGTTCACGATCGCCAATACCGGAGGTGTTGGCGAATAGAGGACATCGGTCAAATGTTGTTCGTTGACGAGTCCGACCGCGAGAAGCCGGCCAACCGCAGCGGTGACTGTCTCTCGACTAAGTCGGGTTTTCTCGAGAATACGAAAAAAGTAGCCGTCCCTCTCATTCCCGCCGATTCTGTTGGATGCTCGGAAGAATTCGCGATACACATTCTTGTGTACCTCCGGGCTCGCCTTCAAGATCGCGCGGAATACGAGCTTCTCGTCGTGAGTGAGACGTCCGATCTCTCTGAGGAGGTCCGCCGTCGTTACGAGGCTGGTCGGCGTTTCGGCAGGGGCGGCGTCGGCAGCCACATCGCCCCTGGCAAGGACGGCCTCAAGATCGCCGTAGGCCAGGAAGACGTCCTCCAATGAATGGACGGCAACTGCGTCTCCGCCATCTCGGAAGGCGTCTCGTGTCGAGTAGCCGTCTCCCAGAGTTCGATAAAATGCAGTAGAGAACCGCCTCGCTGCTTCGTCACCGACGGCGGCTGTCGTGCCGACTACGGCATCAACCGCACCGACGAGCAAACGGGCCTGCTCCTGTGAGAAGCATGCGTTCAACACGACCAGGCGAACGCCCCGGTCGCGAAACAGTCGAGCCAAGGATTCCCCGGTGACCGCGAGGTATCCGCTGTCGGTTCGTAGAATGATGCCGTCGTGCGAGCCATGGCCGCTAAAGTGAACAACTGTGGGTTGCTCTTGACGCAGCAGGCGAACAAGGTCGTCTGGTCGGACAGCATGAGAAGCCTTCAGGCCGATCTTGTCGCGAAAGCGCACGGCACGAAGCTCGCCCTCCACGCTCCGAAGCTCCTCCTCGAGGTCGAGGCGAGAAGTCGCCTCCGGATTCGAGGCAAGGAACAGGATCGTCAGTTGGTCATCGCGTCCATCGCGTGGTTCCGCCATCCGTCGAACTCCAGTCTTGGTTCACAACCATGTCCGAGCGTGTCCTGCCAAATATCCGTCGATTGGTCAGCCGAAACCGCCCGACCAGGTCTGTCTAGATCGTCGCCTTGGGTGGCCTGGCCCATGGAAAGTTTATCGAATCGGCCCTGCGCCGCAAGACGCGAACGCTGTCCAGCGCCATGACGTGCATCCATCTGACACCGGCGGCAGCCGCCGCCTTTCCGGCGAGCCGAGCCGGCGTCGCCGCGCCCATCGCGGAATCGCCGAACGTCGGCGTCGTCTGCACCGTGCCCATGTCGAGCACCAGCGATGTCGGCCATGGGCCCATGTCCCCGCGGCCGGCGTCGAGCGACAGCGGCCCGCCGATGACACGGCACGGGACCGCTCACCGAAGATCTCGACCGCGCCCAGAGCCAGCCGTCGATGTCGTGGTGGTTGCGCGCCATACGGCTCTCCGCTTTATCTTAGCCTTGAAACGTCCGATGGAGGACGGCTCGCGCGGCCGGCCGATCGCGATGAAGATCGCCTCCGCGCGCGCCGGCCGCTCGGCTCAGGCGAGGGACGCGCGCTCCGTCCACGCTCTACGCTCCACGCTTCTCGCGAGATCCCCGCTGGCCGGCGACCTCCGGAATTTGGGCGGCGCCGCGAGAATTCTGCTAGGGGGGGGCTCATGATCATCGCGCTCACCGGACAGAAGGGTGGGATCGGCAAGAGCACCACGGCCGTGAGCCTCGCCGTGGCCGCGCTGGCGAAGGGCCGGCGCGTGCTCCTCGTCGACGCCGATCCCCAGGGGACCGTCCGTACGTGGGGCGACGTGGCCGCCGAGGCGGGGCACGAGACCCCGACCGTCATGGCCATGGGCGCCTCGATGCACAAGCCGGGGCAGCTGCCGGACGTCGCCGCCGCGTACGACCTCACGGTCATCGATTGCCCCCCGCGCCACGGCGAGATCGCGCGGTCGGCGCTGATGGTCGCCGACGTCGCCATCTACCCTTGCGGCCCCACGGCCGCGGACGCCTGGGCCCTCACCGCCGCGATCGAGGTGTTCCGCGAGGCCGCGGCGCTGCGGAGCGCGCTCAAGGGCTGCATCCTCATCACGCGCAAGCAGGGCCGCACGGCCCTCGGCAAATCGGCGCGCGCGGTGCTCGAGACGTCGGGCCTGCCGGTGCTCGCCACGGAGCTCGGCTATCGCATCGCCTACCAGGAGTCACTCGCCTGCGGGCAAGGGGTGACGGGCTACGCGCCGCGGGACGCCGCGGCCAAAGAGATCTCCCACCTCCTCGAAGAACTGGAGAAGCTTCATCATGGCGAAAAAGCAAGTCGCGGTCTCGCTAAGAAAGCCGCCGTCGCCTGAAAAGGTCGAGGCGTTCGTCGCGGGCGGCGAGGGCGGCGCGCCGGCCCCCGACGCGGTGACGTCGAGGCCCGCCGCCGACAGGCGAGCGCGCGACGACAAGGACGACAAGACGGCCGAGGCGAAGCAGGAGCGCGCGCCGGAAGCGCGGGCGCCCGAAGCGCCGCCGAGCGCCGAGCCGCCGCCGTCCGTCGCCCCGCCGCCGCAGGCCAGCGCGGCCGCCGAGCCGCAGCCGCTCGCCACCACCTCGGAGCCGCCGGCCGTCCCGCCGGTGCTCGTCGGCAACGACGGCCGCGCGCGGCGCGCGGTCACGGTCTACCTGCCCGACCCGCTCGCGGACCGGCTGCTGCTCCACTGCATCGAGCACGACCGCGACGTGAGCAACCTGGTCGGCGAGGCGGTCGAGGTGCACCTCGACAAGCGCCTCGGGCCGGCGCCGGTCTCCGCGGCCCCCGCCGGCGGCGGCGCGGCCGCCGCGCACGAGGCCGCGCCGCCGGGCCCGAGCTACCGCGCCGAGCCGTTCCGCGCGGCGGACACCCGCCCGACAGGGCGCGTCGGCCGGATGGTCCAGGTCGGGCGGGTGCTGATGACCCTGTGGCGGCAGCGGCCCAGGGCGAGCTGACGCGCGCGCCCGGACCCGCGGCGCGACTCCCCCGCTCGAACCCGAACGAACCCCGGCGCCGACCCTGAACGAACCCCGGCGCGCCGCCGCTCCGGGGTGGCCGGACGGCCCTTGGCAGGCGCGCGGGGAGGAAAACAAGGATCTTCCTGTCTACCTGCCATCTCGAATCGGCAGTGAGCCTCTCCGGTCCAAACAGGCCATCCGCGGCGCTGCCGAGCCCCAGCGCGCAGCCCGCGTGCACCCTCCAGACGGCATGATTCGCGCCGCGGGCGCGGTCACACAGGCCGCTCCGCCGGGGCGGCCGCGGACAGGCGCTCACCGCGTCTGGCCGCGCGCGCCGGTCGCACGCGGCCAGACGCGGTGAGCGCTATCACCGCGCTGTCGTGAGCGCGCCGCGCCCGCCGGGCCGACGCCGCGCCTTCCGGGGGGGACGTTGACATTCATGGGGTGACCGGGCAGGCTCTGAGTCGCCGCGACGCCGCGCGAGAAGCGCACTGCTCCCGCCGCCGAGCGCGCCGTGGCTCCAGCGTCACGGGGCCGTTCGCCGCGGCGGCGACTGACCACCAGGACGAGCGATGACCCAGCATGTTCGGGACGAGGGGACGACCGCGCGTGGGCTCAACCAGAAGGAGGCGCAGGTCACGTCGGACGCCGGGCGCTCCGTTCACGCGATGTTCATGGAGGCGCCCACCGCCATCGCGGTGTTCCGCGGCCCCGACTGGGTGATCGATTTCACGAACCGGCTCGCGCAGCGGCTCTTCCGCGACCGCACCGCCGTGGGCAGGCGCCTGTTCCAGTGCGCCCCGGAGCTCGCCGGCTCCCGGGTGGCCGAGCTGCTCGAGCGGGCCTACGGCTCGGGCCAGCCCGCCGCCGCGTGCGAGCTCCTGATCCTGCTCGACCGCGGCGCCGGCGACGGGGCGCTCGCCGAGGGCTATTTCAACGTGACGCTGCAGCCCATCCCGGCCGGCGCCGGCGGGGCGCACAGCGTGGTGCTCTTCGCGGTCGAGGTCACCGACCAGGTGCTCGCGCGGCGCCGCATCGAGCAGCTCGCCGAGCAGGTCGAGCACGAGCGCCACAAGCTGGAGCAGATCATCCAGCAGATGCCCCACGCGGTGTACATCGCGGACGCCCCCTCGGGGCACCTCGTGACGGGCAACGCCCAGGGCGCCGCGCAGCTGGGCCGCCCCTTCGTCGCGTCGGAGGACGTCGAGGCGTACAGCGCGGCCTACCGCGGCTTCCACGGGGACGGCCGCCCCTATGCGCCGCACGAGTGGCCGCTCGCGCGCGCGGTCCTGAGCGGCGAGCTCGTGCGGGCCGAGCCGGTGGAGATGCTGCGCGCCGACGGCACCCGCGCCATCATCGAGTACAGCGCCGCCCCCATCCGCGACGCCTCGGGGCAGATCGTGGCCGGCGTCGCGGTGGGCGTCGACGCGACCGAGCGGATCCGCGCGCTGCGCGAGGAGCAGCGCCGCAGCGAGCAGCTCAAGGGGCTCGCCGAGGCGTCGCTCGCCGTCAACTCGGCGACGTCGCTCGACCGGATGCTCGCGGAGATCACCGAGCGGGCGCGCGCGCTCATCGGGGCGCACCAGTCGGTCATCCGCATGACCGACGACCAGAGCTGGGCGCACGCCGTCAACGCCGTCAGCCTCTCGGACAAGTACGCTGCGTACCGCGGCTACGACGCGAGGAGCGAAGGGAGCGGGATCTACTCGCTGGTCTGCGAGACCAACAAGCCAGTCCGCATGACGCAGGCCGAGCTCGAGGCGCACCCGGCGTGGCGGGGCTTCAGCGGCGAGGCGGCGCGCCATCCGCCGCTGCGCGGCTGGCTCGCGGCGCCGCTCATCGGCCGCGACGGCAGGAACCTCGGGCTCGTCCAGCTCTCGGACAAGGAGGAGGGGGAGTTCACCGGCGACGACGAGTCGATCCTGGTGCAGCTCGCGCAGCTCGCCAGCGTGGCCATCGAGAACACGCGGCTGCGCGAGGAGGCGCTCGCGGCCGAGAAGCGCTTCCGCTCCATGGTCGAGGCGACCGCGGTCGTCGTCTGGCGGACCGATCCGCGCGGCCACGTCGTGGAGGACTCCCCGTCCTGGCGCGGCTTCACCGGGCAGCGCTACGAGGAGTGGGTCGGCTACGGCTGGCTCGACGCCGTCCACCCCGACGACCGCGCGCGGGCGGGCGCCGCGTGGCGGGGGGCCGTCGCGTCGAAGACCCGGTACGAGGTGGAGTACCGGCTGCGCCGGCGCGACGGCTCGTGGGCCGACACCGTGGCGCGCGGCGTCCCGCTGATCGCGGACGACGGCTCGATCTACGAGTGGGTCGGGTGCAACGTCGACGTGAGCGACATCCGGCGCGCCGAGGAGGCGTTCCGGGTGCAGCACCGGCTCGTGCGCACCATCGCCGAGAACGCGACGCTCGGCCTGTTCATGATGGATGCGCACCAGCGCTGCACCTTCATGAACCCGGCGGCCGAGAAGATCACCGGCTTCACGTTCGACGAGATCCAGGCGCTCGATCGCCCCCTGCACGAGCTCGTGCACCACACGCGGCCGGACGGCAGCCGCTATCCCATGGAGGAGTGCCCGATCGACCGGGCGCTGCCGCGCAAGAGCCAGGAGCAGGGAGAGGACGTCTTCGTCCGCAAGGACGGCTCCTTCTACCACGTGGCCTTCACCGCGAGCCCGATCCTCGACGGCGACGTCCCCGTGGGCACGGTCATCGAGATCCGCGACATCACCGAGCAGAAGCGCGCCGAGGCGGAGCGCGAGCGCCTCATCGCCGCGCTGGAGCGGAGCAACAAGGAGCTCGACCAGTTCGCGTACGTGGCCAGCCACGACCTGAAGGCGCCCCTCCGCGGCATCGCGAACCTGACGCAGTGGATCGAGGAGGACCTCTCGGGGACGCTCGAGGGCGAGTCGCGCGAGCACATGAGCCTGCTGCGCGGCCGCGTCCGCCGGATGGAGGCCCTCATCGACGGGATCCTCGACTACAGCCGCGCCGGCCGGGTGCGGCACGCGTCGGAGCCGGTCGACGTGGGCCAGATCCTCGCGGACGTCGTCGAGCTGATCGCGCCGCCGTCCGAGGCGAGCGTCGAGGTCGCGCCGGGGCTGCCGGTGCTGCGGACCGAGCGGATCCCGCTGCAGCAGGTGTTCATGAACCTCGTCAGCAACGCGCTCAAGCACGCGCGGCGCGCCGACGCGCGCGTGCGGATCGGTCACCGCGACGCCGGCCTGCTCCACGAGTTCTTCGTCGAGGACAACGGGCCAGGCATCGCCCCGGAGTTTCACGAGCGCGTCTGGGGCCTCTTCCAGACGCTCGAGGCGCGCGACAAGGTGGAGGGCACGGGAATCGGGCTGTCCGTGGTGAAGAAGATCGTCGAGAGCCGCGGCGGACGCATCTGGATCGAGTCCTCCCCGGGCCAGGGCGCGATCTTCCGCTTCACCTGGCAGAAGCGCGATCCGAGCGATCCCTGAAACGCGGCGCTCGCGCGGCGGAGCGCGAAAACAGCAGGCTCAGCAGGTGTCGAGAGCGCGTCATTGGAGTTGAACCCGACGGACCGGTGGTCCAAGCTCGAACGATGAGACGCCTCGAGACAGCCTGCGCGGGTAGGACCAGGTCGGAGCGCGTCCGGGCTCACCGGCGGCCGCGAGACCTCCGCGGCGGTCGCCGTGCTGCACTGGGAATTGCCGCGGCGGCGATCGCGCGGAGGTTGACGTTCACGTCCTCCTCGCCAAGGAGATCCAGGAGACCATGAGCGTCGAAGAAAAACTGCTCAACATCCTCCTCGTCGAAGACGACGAGGTCGATGTGATGAACGTCCGGCGGGCGTTCAAGCGCAACAACATCTCGAACCCCCTCTGGGTCGCCGGCAACGGCGTCGAGGCGCTGGAGATGCTGCGCAGCGGCTCCATCCCCGTGGAGCGCCGGCTGATCCTGCTCGACCTGAACATGCCGAAGATGAACGGCATCGAGTTCCTCCGCGAGCTGCGGGCCGATCCGGATCTCGTGGCCACGTCGGTTGTCGTGCTGACCACGTCGAACGACGATCGCGACAAGGTGGGTGCCTTCAACCTCAACGTGGCCGGTTATCTCCTCAAGCCCGTCACGTTCCTCAGCTTCGTTGAGCTCATGGCGGCGCTCAACAAGTACTGGAGACTCGTGGAGCTACCGTAGCGAAACTCGCCGTCTTTCTGCCCCCCTTCGCGAGGGGCGGTGAGGCGGCGAGACGCGCGGCGCCTCGCGCGTCGCGATACACGCGCGCTCGCGCGTCGCGATACAGCGGCGGTGGCTACTTGCTGCGCTTGACCACGCCGAGCGCCTTCTGCGCCGCCTTGATCGCCGCCTGCGCCTCCTTGCCCTCCGCCCCCGCGAGCGCCGCCGCGATCGCGGTCGCGACCTCGCGCCGGCTGTGCGGGTGCACGTCGGCGAGCTTCAGGTAGAGCTGCGCCTTCTCGGCGAAATCGGCGTCGCCGCGCCGCGCCTCGATCCGCTCGAGCAGGCAGCCCGCCACCGCGGTGTCGTCCGTCTTCTTCAGCGCGTCGAGCGCCGCCGCCCGCTTCGCGAGCTCCGGCCGCGCCTCGATGAGGTCCACGAGCGGCGCGAGCGCCACGGGGCCGAACGCGCGGATCGCGTCCGCCACGATGCCGGGCTTGTACCCCTCGGCGTAGGCCGACAGGAGCTCGCTCAGCCCGCGGACGTCGCCCAGGTAGCCGAGCGCGTACGCGGCGATCTTCGCCTCCCGGTCGTCCTCGCCGCGGCTCGCCAGCATCCGCGCGAAGGTCTCGACCATCTCGACGTCGCCGAGCTGGGCGAGCGCGTAGGCGGCCTCCTCGCGCACGCCGCGGGCGGCGTCCGCGTAGAAGGCGCGGCGGAGCGCCGGGAGCGCGGCGAGGTCGCCCAGCTCGGCGAGCGCCTTGAGCGCCTCGAGCCGCTCCTCCTTGGTCGGCGCCGCGCCGAGCGCCTTGGCGAGCTCCTGCACCCGCTCCATCCGGGCGGCGCGGCGCGCGCGCACCGCGGCCCCGCCCGGCCCGGTCGAGTCGGCCACGTCGAGCGCGTCGCGGGCGAGCGCCCGCAGGCCGGCGTCCTTGGCGTGCTCCGCGACCCTGCCGAGCATCGCCGCGGCCTCGGCGCGGGCCGGGCCGCCGTGCTGCACGACCGCCTGCAGCACCCGCACCGCGGTCAGCTTGGCCACGCGGCCGGCCTTCACGGTGAGCGCCTTCTCCGCGGCCGCGATCGCCTCGGCCCCGAGCGGCGCGAACGTCCGCGCGATCGTCGGCGTCGCGGTGCCGTCCGCCCAGATCGGGAAGATGCTCCCGACGAGCTCGCCCGGCGGCAGCGACGCGTAGTAGCGCGCGTGGTGGACCGCGGCGACGTAGCGGTTCATGGCGCCCGCGGCCCGGCGCCGCGCCACCTCGTCCGGGGGGAGCGTCTCGTCCGGCCGCGCCACGGCGACGCTCTCGTAGGTCGGCACGCGCTCGATCGCCCCGCCTTCGCGATCGACGTGCGTCGCGCCGGCGAGGCGCACGAGCGCCATCTCGAGCACCTGGTAGAGCTTGATGAAGTCGTCGAGCCGGTCCGCCGGATCGGGCCGCTGCGGCAGGCCCTGGAGCAGCGCGGCCTGCTTCTCGAGGCGGAGATCGCGCAGCCGCTCGGCGAGCGGGTCGGTCACGCGGGCGCTCAGCCCGGTGAGGCCGGTGGCGAGCGCGTCGGCGAGCTCCTCGCGGACCTCGCCGAGCGCGATGGCCGCGGGCGAGGCGCCCGCCTCGCGGGCGGCGGCGTTCCACGCGGAGCCCTCGAGCGGGCCGCTCCGCGCGGCGGCGCCCTGCTCGACGACCGGGAGCAGCGAGAGGCCGAGCGGGCCCTCGACGACGGCGGCGAGCGGCCAGAGGGTGGGCAGCGCGGCGTCGATCCCGACGTCGCCGAGCAGCGCGCGCAGCCGGGCGTCGCGGAGCGAGCCGGCGAGCCGCTCCTCGAGCGCCGGGTCGTCGGGCAGGTGGAGCGCCTCGCCCTTGTCGTCGACCGCAGAGAGGCGCGCGCCGCGCGCGAAGAGCGTGTCGATGCGCACGGCCACGGGCACGAGGTCGGGCGCGAAGACGTCCTTGCGGTGCTCCTGGAGGGCCGCGAGCGCCGCGCCGACGTCGGGCAGCGCCCGCGCGAGCACGGCGTCGAGGGCGCCGGCGTCGAGCGAGCGCTTGTCGCCGAGGTCGGTGAAATCGAGCCGGAGCGGCGGGTAGCCGGGGTAGGTCGTCGCCCGCGCCCCGGCGAGCACCTCGCCGGCGAAGCTCCGCTTCGGCTCGGTCCGCTTCGCCATGAAGGCGGGGAGGATCTGCTTTTCGCTGAAGTGCCGGCCGGACTCGAGGTCGAGGAAGCGGCTCTCCCGGATGACGAAATCGTCGCTCGTGGTCCGCGTCGAGAAGGCGTACTCGACGAGCGTGAGCCCGTCCGCGGGCTTGCGGTCGGACGCCTTCCACGTCTTGCCGACGAGCTCCTCGACGTGGCGGTCGTCGAGCGGCTCGCCCGCGAGGTGCTTCTCGAGCTTGCGGGCGGTGAGCAGGAGGTCGGCGATCAGGTTCGCGTAGGCGACCGCCGGGAGCGCGCCGCGGCGAGCGCCCGCCGGATGCCCGGCCGCGGCCTGCGGACCCCGCGCGGCCGGCGCGGAGCCCGCGGCTTGCCCCCGCAGCAGCGCGGCGAGGTCGAGCGTCCGGGCCGAGAGCCGCCGGAGGCGGTTTTCCCGGAGCCCCTCGGCGAGCTTCTCCATCTGCTCGATGCGGTCGGCCCCGATCGTCGCGACGCCGGCCACGCCGAGCTCGCGCACGAGCGTGCTGACCTGCTCGACGCCCGATTTCATCAGCGCCTGCGCGTTCGCGGCGCCCTTCTTCACGCTCCTCCGCGCGGTCTCCCCGCCCGGCGCGCCGGGCGGCGCCGCGTCGCTCACGGCGAACGACTCGGGCGCGCGCGCCCAGGCGACGAGCAGCGCCGCCGCGTGCTTGCAGAACGCGGTGTTGAAGGTGCGCGCCGGGCAGGTGCAGCGCCCCTTGAACCCGGGCGCCGGCGCGTCGCTGTAGACGAGCGTCACCTTGTAGGGCGAGGCCCCCGAGCCCCGGGCCTCGCAGAACAGCTTGTTCTCGTAGCGCGCGAGGTTCAGGAGCTGCCCGCCGTCATAGAGCAGCGTGCCCTTCTTGAGCTCCCCCGCGTCCTGGATGAACGCCCGGAGCTCGGCGGCCCCGATGCGCTGCACCTCGCCCGGCGCCGCGCTCACGGCGCCTCCGCGGGCGAGCGCGCCGGGCCCGGCGCCGGGGGAAGTCCATCGTTCGGGAGCGGGGGAGCGGCGGCCGGCATCGGCCTCCGAGCCTATCATGGGCCGCAGCGCGGGAGCGCCTGGCCCGGGCGCCCGGCCGGGGCCGCGGATCCCGGGCTCAGGCCATCACGCCCTCGGGTCCGAGCGCGGCGCTGGCGGCCTGCGCCTCGCCACGAGGCGGTCCGGCAGCGACACGGGACCGAGCGCGAAGGGGCTGAACCGCAGGTCAGAGGCGGTGGTCAGGATCGATGCTCCTTGGGAGGAGATGTGACTTCCAAAAGGGAAGTAACATCCGTCGGAGGCGCATCCTGCGTCGCAGCTACCTCGGGTCGATGCACTTCCTTTTGAGTAGTGAAGGGGTCATGCTGCGCGCGAGGACGACGAATGAAGCGCTCTTGTCAGCACCTCTGCCAAAGGTTCCAGACGGCGATGAGCGTGCTCGCCAAGCCGTGGAACGGCCTGATCATCGCGACGCTCGAGGAGGGGGCGCTGCGCTTCGGCGAGATCGGCGAGCGGCTCGACGCGATCAGCGATCGGATGCTCTCCAGCCGGCTGAAGGAGCTCGAGGCGCTCGGCCTCGTGGAGCGGCGGGTGCTGCCCGGCCCCCCCGTCCGCGTCGAGTACGAGCTGACCGCCGCCGGGCGGGGGTTCGGCGAGGTGGCGCAGGCGATCTCGCGGTGGGGGGAGATGCTCGCGGACAGCGCCGCGCGCGCCGGCGGGGCGAAGGGCGGCGCGCGCGGGGCGAAGCCCGGTCCAGCGGCGAAGCGCGCTCGGCCGCGCGCCGCGCAGCCACGCAAGGGCCCGTGACCGACGTCACGAAGGAGTCCGCCAGATCCTGAGCGTCACTCAGGGATATCCTGACGCCGAGCCCTCGTATGGCGAGGTAGCGCGATGAATGCCTCTGGCGAGCCCGTGGAAGGCCTTGCCGATCCGGGGAAATGATGATGTGATTCCAGGGCTTCGTACGATCGGAAGCCGCCGATGATGCGAAGCGTCAACGCGGTGGCGTCCTCCGGGCGCTGCGGTGGATCGTCGTATGGCACCGAAGCTCCAGCGCCGACCCGCGGGGATGAGGCTCGCGCACCAGTTCTGGCTCTCGCTCGTTGTTCCGATCGCGATGGCGATCGCGCTGTATGGCCTGTTCTCCTCGGCGCACCGCAAACAGGTCCTGCGGCAGGAGGCCACGGCGGAGCTCCGGAATTACGCCACGCTGCTCCAGGCGTTCGTCGAGAGCGCGCTGCAGCGCAGGGACATCGCGCTCGTCCGGCGGCGGGCGGAGCACTTCGCGAGCGCCGAGCGCATCCAGGGCGTCGCCGCGTTCACCCAGGAGGGCGAGGCGGTCTTCATCACGGAGGGGGTCAAGGGGGAGCAGGGGCGCCTCGCGGCGCTCGCCCGCCGGGCGTTCCTGGAGGGAGGGGACATCGAGGAGCCCGCCAGCGTGGCCGGGCAGCCGGTGCTGGTCCGCACGGTCGCCATCCAGCCGAGCAGCGCCAATCCACCGCTGGTGGCCGTCCTGGTGCGCGACCGTCACTATATCGAAGTGCTGGAGAGCTCGTTGAATCGGGGCCTGGCGGCGACTGGCGTCGTGCTGCTGCTGGTCAGCGCGATCGTGGCCGGGGCCGTGGTGCGCTTCACCGTCGCCCTCCCGGCGAGGGCGATCCTCTCCGGGGCCGAGCGCGTGGCGAGCGGCGATCTCGACGCGGCCGTGCCCGAGAAGGGCGCGGAGGAGCTGTCGCGCCTGGCCCACGCGTTCAACACGATGACCTCTTCGCTCAGGGAGGCCCGGGCGCGCGCCGAGCGGGAGGAGATGGCGCGGGTGAACGTCGAGCGCAGGCTGCAGCAGGCGCAGGCGCTCGCCGCCGCGGGGCAGGTGGCGACCTCGCTCGGCCACGAGATCGGCTCGCCGCTGAACGTGATCCAGGGCCGCGCGCGCCGGGCGGCCGACCTGCCCGGTTGCCCGGAGAACCTGCGCGCCGAGCTGGAGACGATCGCGCGGCAGTCCGAGCGGATCACGCGGGTCGTCTCCCGCCTCGTCTCCCTCGCTCGGCCGTCGCGGCCGCAGCAGGGGGACAGCGATCTGCGGCGCGTCGTCGACGATGTGGTCGCCTTCCTCGGCCCGGAGTGCAAGAAGCGCGACATCGAGACGAGCGTCGAGTGCCCGCGCGACAGCGGGTCGTGGGCGCGCGTCGCCCTCGACTCCGACCGCCTGTTTCAGGTGGTGTTCAATCTGTGCCTGAACGCCATCGAGGCCCAGGACGGCGGGGGCGAGCTCGTGGTGCGCGTCCTCCCCGAGCACGACGGCCCGGCGGGCTCTCGCGCGGTGTGCTTCGAGGTCGAGGACGCGGGGCCCGGGGTGCGCGCCGAGGACATGGGCCAGATCTTCGAGCCGTTCTTCACGACGAAGTCGACCCGCGGCGGGAGCGGCCTCGGCCTCGCGATCGTCCAGGGGATCGTCCAGGAGGCGGGCGGCTCGGTCGAGGTCGCGTCCTCGGCGACCGGCGGGGCGCGCTTCCGGGTCACCCTGCCCACGGAGGCGCCCGCCTCGCCGTCGAGCCGGGACGCGAGCTCGGCTGCGAGCTCATCCGTGGACATGCAGGCGAGCCCGGAGGCGAGCTCTACAGCTGGCGAGGGGGCGAGCCGGGCCATGGACGAGACGAGGACAGAGACGAGGACAGAGACGAGGACAGAGACGAGGAGAGAGGCGAGGACAGGGGGCACGGAGGAAGGACAGAAGGGATGAGTTCGAGCTCACCGAACGTATTGATTGTCGAGGACGACGACGACCTTGGCCGGTTCGTCGTTGACATCGCAACGGACCACGGCTACCAGGCGACGCACGTTGCCGACGCCCTGTCGGGCCTCCGCCTGCTCCCGTCGGGCAAATTCGAGCTGCTGATCACGGACATCCGCATGCCGGGCATGGACGGCATCGAGTTGATCGCCCGGGCCAAGCAGCACGACCCGTCCCTGGCGGTCATCGCCATCACCGCGTTCGGCTCCGTCGAAACGGGGATGCGCGCCCTCCGCGTCGGCGCCTCCGATTACCTCTCGAAACCTTTCCGTTCCGATGAGCTAAGCTCTCGCATGCGGCGCGCGCTCGAGCGGCGCGCCCGCGAAATCGAGCACGCTCGGCTCCAGCGACAAGTCGAAGAAGTTCTGCGCCGCGGCAAGTCGTGAGACGGCGGCGCACCACGGGCCTCGCGACGCCGCCCTCCCCCGGCGCCGCGCGGGCCTGAGTCAGCCCCCAGCGGGACCGAGATTTCCAGGCGCGCACTCGTCGTCAGGAAGGTATCCATGCAACCGAACAACATCGCGGCGACCAAGGACAAGAACGGGAACGGCGCCAGCAAGAAGAAGCCGCCGTCCCGCAGGCGCGGCGCCGACGGGAACCACCTGGATGTGCGTGAGATGCAGCTCCAGGCGATCCTGGAGGTGCTCAAGGCGGTGAAGGCGGGCAACTTCTCCGCGCGCGTCGGCATCGGCGAGGTGCCGGGGACGATCGGTCAGATCGCCGACGAGGTGAACGACGTCGTCCAGCAGCTGCAGACGGTCGGCTCGGAGATCACCCGCGTGGCGCGCGAGGTAGGCACCGAGGGCAAGCTCGGGGCGCAGGCCGAGGTCCAGGGCGTCAGCGGGACGTGGAAGGACCTGACGGACAACGTCAACGTGCTCGCGGGCAACCTGACCAACCAGGTGCGCAACATCGCGGTCGTGACGACGGCGGTCGCGAACGGGGACCTGTCGAAGCAGATCACGGTCGAGGCGAAGGGGGAGATCCTCGAGCTGAAGAACACCATCAACAAGATGGTGGAGCAGCTCCGGACCTTCGCACGGTCGAGGCGAAGGGGGAGATCCTCGAGCTGAAGAACACCATCAACAAGATGGTGGAGCAGCTGCGCGCGTTCGCGTCGGAGGTGACGCGCGTCGCGCGCGAGGTGGGCACCGAGGGCAAGCTCGGGGCGCAGGCCGAGGTGCGGGGCGTCAGCGGGACGTGGAAGGACCTGACGGACAACGTCAACGTGCTCGCGGGCAACCTGACCAACCAGGTGCGCAACATCGCGGTCGTGACGACGGCGGTCGCGAACGGGGACCTGTCGAAGCAGATCACGGTCGAGGCGAAGGGGGAGATCCTCGAGCTGAAGAACACCATCAACAAGATGGTGGAGCAGCTGCGCGCGTTCGCGTCGGAGGTGACGCGCGTCGCGCGCGAGGTGGGCACCGAGGGCAAGCTCGGGGCGCAGGCCGAGGTGCGGGGCGTCAGCGGGACGTGGAAGGACCTGACGGACAACGTCAACGTGCTCGCGGGCAACCTGACCAACCAGGTGCGCAACATCGCGGTCGTGACGACGGCGGTCGCGAACGGGGACCTGTCGAAGCAGATCACGGTCGAGGCGAAGGGGGAGATCCTCGAGCTGAAGAACACCATCAACAAGATGGTGGAGCAGCTGCGCGCGTTCGCGTCGGAGGTGACGCGCGTCGCGCGCGAGGTGGGCACCGAGGGCAAGCTCGGGGCGCAGGCCGAGGTGCGGGGCGTCAGCGGGACGTGGAAGGACCTGACGGACAACGTCAACGTGCTCGCGGGCAACCTGACCAACCAGGTGCGCAACATCGCGGTCGTGACGACGGCGGTCGCGAACGGGGACCTGTCGAAGCAGATCACGGTCGAGGCGAAGGGGGAGATCCTCGAGCTGAAGAACACCATCAACAAGATGGTGGAGCAGCTGCGCGCGTTCGCGTCGGAGGTGACGCGCGTCGCGCGCGAGGTGGGCACCGAGGGCAAGCTCGGGGCGCAGGCCGAGGTGCGGGGCGTCAGCGGGACGTGGAAGGACCTGACGGACAACGTCAACGTGCTCGCGGGCAACCTGACCAACCAGGTGCGCAACATCGCGGTCGTGACGACGGCGGTCGCGAACGGGGACCTGTCGAAGCAGATCACGGTCGAGGCGAAGGGGGAGATCCTCGAGCTGAAGAACACCATCAACAAGATGGTGGAGCAGCTGCGCGCGTTCGCGTCGGAGGTGACGCGCGTCGCGCGCGAGGTAGGCACCGAGGGCAAGCTCGGGGCGCAGGCCGAGGTGCGGGGCGTCAGCGGGACGTGGAAGGACCTGACGGACAACGTCAACGTGCTCGCGGGCAACCTGACCAACCAGGTGCGCAACATCGCCCTCGTCACGAAGGCGGTCGCGAGCGGCGACCTGTCCCAGAAGATCACGGTCGAGGCGAAGGGGGAGATCCTCGAGCTGAAGGACACCATCAACAAGATGGTCGATCAGCTGCGCGCGTTCGCCGCGGAGGTGACCCGCGTGGCGCGCGAGGTAGGCACCGAGGGCAAGCTCGGCGGCCAGGCGCAGGTGCCCGGGGTGTCGGGCACCTGGAAGGACCTGACGGAGAACGTCAACGTCATGGCCTCGAACCTCACCTCGCAGGTGCGCGGCATCGCCAAGGTCGTGACCGCGGTCGCGAACGGCGACCTCCGCCAGAAGCTGGCCCTGGAGGCCAAGGGCGAGATCGCCTCGCTGGCCGACACCATCAACGACATGACCTACACGCTCCGGGTGTTCGCCGAGCAGGTGACGACGGTGGCGCGCGAGGTCGGCATCGAGGGCAAGCTCGGCGGCCAGGCCAAGGTGCCCGGCGCGGCCGGCACGTGGCGGGACCTGACCGACAACGTGAACCAGCTCGCCGGCAACCTCACAACGCAGGTGCGCGCCATCGCCGAGGTCGCGACCGCCGTGACCAAGGGCGACCTGACCCGGGCGATCTCGGTCGAGGCGCAGGGCGAGGTCCTTCAGCTGAAGGACAACATCAACCAGATGATCTCGAACCTGCGGGACACGACGCGCGCCAACCAGGAGCAGGACTGGCTGAAGACCAACCTGGCGCGCTTCTCCGGGATGATGGCCGGACAGCGGACCATCGAGGCGCTCTCCCGCCTCATCATGTCCGAGGTCACCCCGCTCGTCTCGGCGCAGCACGGGGCCTTCTACGTGCTGGAGTCCGAGGACAAGCACCCGACGCTGAAGCTCACGTCGAGCTACGCGTTCCAGAAGCGCAAGGGCATCTCCAACCGGTTCGCGCTCGGCGAGGGGCTCGTCGGGCAGTGCGGCCTCGAGAAGAAGAGCATCGTCGTCACGGACCTGCCGGACGACTACATCCGGGTGAGCTCGGGCCTCGGCGAGGCGCCGCCGCGCAACATCTGCGTCCTGCCGGTGCTCTTCGAGGGCGGCCTCAAGGCGGTGATCGAGCTGGCGAGCTTCCAGAACTTCACGCCCATCCACCTCACGTTCCTCGAGCAGCTCACGCAGTCGATCGGCGTCGTGTTCAACATGATCGGCGCCAGCATGAGGACGGAGGAGCTGCTCCAGGAGCTCCAGAGGTCCAACACCGAGCTCGGCTCCCGCTCGCAGGAGCTGGAGGAGAAGGCGTCGGAGCTCGAGATCAAGAACCGCGAGATCGCCCGCGCCAGCGCCTCCTTGGAGGAGAAAGCCAGGGAGCTGTCGCGCACCTCGAAGTACAAGTCCGAGTTCCTCGCGAACATGTCGCACGAGCTGCGGACGCCGCTCAACAGCCTGCTCATCCTCGCCAGGATCCTCGCGGACAACGAGGAGCACACGCTCACGCCGAAGCAGGTCGAGTACGCGAAGACGATCGCCGCCGCGGGGCAGGACCTCCTCCAGCTCATCAACGAGATCCTCGACCTCTCCAAGATCGAGGCCGGCAAGATCGACGTGAAGACCCAGCGGGTGTCGCTGTCCGAGCTCGCGGAGTACGTCGAGCGGAGCTTCCGGCAGATCGCCGAGCAGAAGGAGCTCGAGTTCTGGGTCCGGGTCGCCACCGGCGTGCCCTCGACGATCATGACGGACCTGCAGCGGCTGCAGCAGATCCTGAAGAACCTGCTGTCGAACGCCTTCAAGTTCACGTCGTCCGGGCGGATCTCGCTCGAGATCGAGGTGGCCAGCCGGGGGCTCTCGTTCAAGCGGGACACGCTCATCAAGGCGAAGACCGTCCTCGCGTTCGCGGTCACCGACACGGGCATCGGCATCCCGCCGGACAAGCAGACGCTCATCTTCGACGCGTTCCAGCAGGCCGACGCCTCCACCAGCCGCACCTACGGGGGCACGGGCCTCGGCCTGACCATCAGCCGGGAGCTGGCCAGCCTGCTCGGCGGCGAGATCTCGCTGAACAGCACGCCCGGGCTCGGCAGCAAGTTCACCCTCTACCTGCCGGCGGAGCGGCCCGAGCAGAAGGCCGCGCGGCCGGCGCGCGCCGAGCTGCCCGAGCCGATCGCGCCGCTGCTCACGAACGGCTCCGCCGGGGTCGCGCTCACGGGGCGGAACGTGCTCGTCATCGACGACGACGCGCGCAACGTGTTCGCCATCACGAGCCTGCTCGAGCGGCGCGGGGCGCAGGTGCTCCTCGCCGAGAACGCGCGGCACGGCATCGAGCTCCTGCGCGAGTCCGACGCGAGCATCGATATCGTGCTCATGGACATCATGATGCCCGAGCTCGACGGCTACGAGGCGACGCGCGAGATCCGGAGCGATCCCCGCTTCAACGAGCTGCCGATCATCGCGGTGACGGCCAAGGCGATGCCGGAGGACAGGCAGAAGTGCCTCGACGCCGGCCTGAACGACTTCGTGGCCAAGCCCGTCGACGAGGGGCGGCTCATGTCGGTCATGCTGCACTGGCTGCGACCCGACTGACCCACGGAGCCGCACGGTGTCCACCGCTCCCGCGACGACCAGCATCCTCCTCGTCGACGACCAGCCCGAGAACCTGGCCGCGCTCAAGGCGATCCTGGTCGACGAGAGCTACCGCCTCGTGACCGCCGCGAGCGGGAGGGACGCGCTCCTCAGGATCCTGTCCGAGGATTTCGCGGTCATCCTGCTCGACGTGCGGCTGCCGGACATCGACGGCTTCGAGGTGGCCTCGCTGGTCAAGCAGCGGGAGCGGTCGCGCCACACGCCGATCATCTTCCTCACCGCGGCGACGGACGATCTCTCGGCCATCTACAGGGCGTACGCGGTCGGCGGCGTCGACTACCTCCTGAAGCCGCTCGAGCCGGAGGTCGTGCAGGCGAAGGTCGCGGTCTTCGTCGAGCTCCACCGGCGCGGCGAGCAGATCAAGGAGCAGGCCGAGCTCCTGCGCAAGGCCGAGCAGCGGCGGCGCGACGCCGAGGTCGAGGACCTGCGGCGCGCCGCCCAGGCGAGGTACCAGAACCTGGCCGACGCCATCCCGCAGTGCGTCTTCACGGCGAAGCTCGACGGCAGCGTCGATTACGTGAGCTCGCGCTGGCTGGAGTACACGGGGCTCGCGTTCGAGGCGCTCCGCGGCTGGGGCTGGCAGGCCGCGGTGCACCCGAACGACCTGAACCAGTTCGTCAGCAAATGGCGCCGCTGCATCGAGTCCGGCGAGCCGCTCCAGGGCGAGTGTCGCCTCAGGTCGCGCCACGGGGCGTACCGCTGGCACCTCTGCCAGGCGGTCCCGGAGCGGGACGTGTGGAAGCGCGTGGTCGGCTGGCTCGGCAGCTTCACCGACATCGACGACAGCAAGCGCCACGAGCAGGAGCGCATCCACCTCCTGACGCGCGAGCGGGCGGCCCGCGCCGAGGCCGAGGCCGCGGTGCGCCGCTCGGAGCTCCTCGCGGAGGCGTCGAGCGCGTTCTCGGCGTCGCTCGACGAGGCCAGCGTCGCGGCCGCCCTGGTGCGCATCGCGGCGGAGCGCATCTGCACCTGGTGCGTGCTCGACCTGCGCAAGGAGGGCGGCGCGTGCAGGGTCGCCGCCGCGCACAGGTCGCGCGACGCGGCGCGGTTCGCCGAGCGGTTCGGCCCGCGGGAGCTCCCGCTCGCCGAGGGCGGCGTGGGCGCGGTGCTGACGAGCGGCCGCCCCGACCTGCGCGTCGAGTGCGCCCCGCGCGACGTGGCGAGGGCGCTCGACATCGACGATCCGGGCGAGATCCAGGAGCTCGGGGCGAGCAGCTACCTGTGCGTGCCGCTCGTCACGCGCGGCAACGTGCTCGGCGCGCTCAGCATGGTGTGGGTGGAGCCGGGCGAGCGCTTCGAGCCCCCGGATTTCGCGGTCGCCCTCGACGTCGCGCAGCGGGCGGCGCTCTGCCTCGAGAACGCCCGGCTGCTGCGGCTCACGCGCGAGGCCGTGCAGATCCGCGAGGATTTCGTGGCGGTCGCCTCGCACGAGCTCCGGACGCCGCTCAGCGCGCTGGTCTTGCAGATCCAGGGGCTCACCCGCGCGATCGGCCGCGCGGACGGCGGGCTGCCGGCCGAGCAGGCGCTCGCGAAGCTCGCCCAGGCGGAGGCGCAGATCGAGCGGCTCACGCGGCTCATCGACACGCTGCTCGACGTGACGCGCATCAACAGCGGCCAGCTCGAGCTCAGCCTCGAGGACGTGGACCTGTGCGACGTGGCGCGCGAGGTGGCGGGCCGCCTCGAATCCGAGCTGGAGCGGGCCGGCTGCTCGCTCGACCTGGACGTCCCGGAGTCGGCGATCGGCCGGTGGGACCGGCTGCGCATCGATCAGGTGATCACCAACCTGCTCACGAACGCCATCAAGTACGGGCGCGGCAAGCCGATCCAGATGCGGATCTCGGTCGACGGCAAGTCCGCGGTGCTCCAGGTGATGGATCAGGGCATCGGGATCGCGCAGGAGTACATCGCCCGGATCTTCGGGCGCTTCGAGCGGGCGGCGCCGACGAGCTCCTATGGGGGCCTCGGCGTCGGCCTGTACATCGTGGACCAGATCCTCCGGGCCCACGGCGGGAGCATCCAGGTCGAGAGCGCGCCGGGCATGGGGGCGAGGTTCCAGGTGGCGTTGCCGCTCCCGCCCCGAGCGGCTGGATCCCCGGGGCCGCGGGGTGAGCGCCCTGGATCTCCGTTGACCGGCCCTGCCGGCTGAGCCGAGATCCACCCTCCGAGCGTGCGAGGCGCTCCTGGAGGTGCGGGCGCCGCTGCGTTGCGCCACGGTTGCAACCGGTGGTTTCAACCATGAAAGGCGGCCCACGCCCATCCCGAGAAAACGGGCGATGCCGGCATCCAGCCATCGTTGGCCTGCAACGTGCAACATGATCGTAACAGAGCGCCCGGTGCAACCACCGGGGGCAGTCCCTCGCCGATCACCACGGAGACACGAAGGCACGGAGCGAACCCAGACCCGTGCCTTCGTGCCTCCGTGGTGCGTGCATCCGCCGTGAGAGGCGGAGAGGCGAGTGGATCTCCCGGGTGGACATGTTCACGTCCGGACGGGCGCTCCAGGGCTCGTGATCTCCGCACTGCGACGCTGCGTAAACGATCGAAACGGTTTATAGGTTGACGAGCCCTCCGCTGAGCGACGTGATCGGTCCGCCACCAAATCGGTAGTTCAAGTGAAACTTTCTATCAGCCTAGTCGGCCCCTCGATCAGCACTGGTGCGCTGATGGCCCAGCCCCCCTCGCTGGAGGCGGTGGGTCGCGCGGCCGGCACCCGCCGGCGGGTCTCCGCGAGCGCTGCCCGGGGCGCCACGTCGCGCAAGCGCGCCGCCGCGCGGCGGACGGACGAGCGCGCGGCGAAGGCGATCCGTCGCGCACGCTGACGCGGCCGGCGCGTCGACGCATGTCGAGGGCGCGCCTTCGCTGACGAAGGCGGGCGTCCGCGAGCGTCCCCAGGCGCGCCGATCGGGCTCAGGCCCCGCCAGGCGGGGGCCACGGAGGCACAGACGACGCAGAGGAAAGTGAAGAGCCTCTGTGTCCTCTGTGCCTCCGTGGTTTTACCGCGCCTCGGCCTCCAGCAGCGGGCCGAGGTCCTGTCCTTTCATCAGCCGCTCCACCACCTTGACGAGCAGCTTTGGCGTGCAGCCGAAGCAAGGGGTCCCGACGGCGGCCAGCTTCTGCGCCATCTCGTGGTCGTAGGAGGGCTTGCCGCTGTCGGACAGCGCGAGCAGGCAGATCGACTTCACCTTGCTGTCGGCGAGCTGGCGCATCCGGGCGACGAGCTCCTCCGCGTTGCCGCCCTCGAAGAGGTCGGTGATCAGGATGAGCAGCGTCTTCTCGGGGCGCTCGATGAAGTTCGCCTGAGCGTAGGCCACGGCGCGGTTGATGTCGGTGCCGCCGCCGAGCTGCGCCGTGAACAGCACGTCGACCGGGTCGACGAGCATGGGTGTCACGTCGACGACCTCGGTGTCGAAGAAGAGGAGCCGCGTGCGGAGGACGTCGAGCGACGCGAAGATCGCGGCCATGATGGAGCTGTAGACGACGCTCTCGCCCATGGAGCCCGACTGGTCGACGAGGATGGCGACGTCCCACTCGTGCCGTCGCGTCTGGTTCGCCCAGAAATAGAGTTTGTCGGGCACGATGCGGCGCCGGTCCGCGTCCCATCCTTTGAGGTTCTTGCGGATGGTGCGTTTCCAGTCGAGGTTCCTGAGGACGCGCAGGGGGCTCGTCGTGTTCCGCCGCAGCGCGCCGAGGACGGCGGTGCGGACCTCGGACTCCAGCGCGCGCCGCACCTCCTCGACGACCTCGCGCACGATCTGCCGGGCGGTCTCCCGCGCGGCGTCGGGGATGAGGCCTCGCGCGCTCATGAGGGTGGCGACGAGCTCGACGTTCTTCTCGAGGAAGGGGAGCGTCTCGGGCTCGAAGAGGAGCTGAGTCAGCCCCTTTCTCTCGATGGCGTCCTTCTGGACGAGCGCGACGATGTCGTGGCTGAAGAACTCGCGCACGGCGGACAGCCACTCGGGCACGTAAGGCCGCGAGCCGCCGAGGTTCCCGGCGCGCTCGTCGTAGATGAACGAGAGGGCCTTGTCGAGGTCGCCGAGCCGCCGCGGGTCGACGTGGAGGGCGGGCGCCGCGCCGCCGAGGCCGCCGAGGGAGAGGCGCGGGTCGACCCGCTCGGCCTCCGGGCCGAGCGCGAGCCGCCAGCGCAAGAGCGCGTCGCGGTCGGCGTCGGAGAGGTCGTCCGGCGCGGCGGCGGGGGAGGGGGGCGGAGGGGCTTTTCCGGGCTTGCGGGCGCTCATCGCGGCGGGGTGTCGAGGGGATCGCGAACTGTCCAGAGGACCTGTCTGGCGGAAGCCCGATGAGCCGTCCCGAGGCGCATGCAACGAGCCGTCGAGCGCGCTGTGCGAGCGCTGTGCGCGCGCGCTGCACAGAGGCAGAATAGGGGGCGCGGCGGACGGGCACAAGGAGAACGGGCGCGCCGGCCCGCGCGCACAGGGCGGCGGCGCGGGCGGTGGCCGGAGCGAGCGGCCGGGTGGGGCGGGCGCGCGGCGGAGGAGGGCGAGGGGACGATGCGGGCGCGGACGGGGAAGCGGGGCGTGCGGTCGGGCGGGGGCGCCGCGGGACGCCGTCGCGGCGGGGCGCTCCGCCGTGCGGCCCTGATGGCGCTGGCGGCGGCGCCGGTCGCGGTCGCGGCGGCGTGCCTCGAGGGCGGGGTCCCGTGCGGCGACGGCTTTTGCGCCATCGATCACGCGTGCGTGTTGACCCGGGAGGCGACGCACCTGTGCCTCGCACCCGGCAAGCGCGACCTCTGCGGCAACGGGGTCGTCGAGGGCGTCGAGCTCTGCGACGACGGGAACACGGCGGACGGCGACGGCTGCAGCGCCGACTGCCGGTCCGACGAGCAGTGCGGCGACGGGGTCGTCGATCCCGCGCTGGAGGAGGTCTGCGACGACGGCAACGCGCGGGACGGCGACGGCTGCAGCGCCGACTGCCGGTCCGACGAGCGGTGCGGCAACGGGGTGGTCGACAGGGTGCGCGGGGAGACGTGCGATTGCGGCGCGGGCGACGTCCTGCCCGCCGAGGCGCAGTGCCGCGGGGCGCAGAACGCGGCGTCCGGCGGGTACTGCCGGGGCGACTGCCAGGTCCACTGCGGCGACGGGCGGGTGGCCGAGGAGGAGGCGTGCGATCCGGGGGCGCTCATCACCACGGCCTGCGCGGCGCTGCGCTACGATTTCGGCCGGCCCGGCTGCACGAGCGCGTGCGATGGGCTCTCGACGGCGTCGTGCGGCGACTGGAACTGGCGTCTCCAGGAGCCCGGCACGACGGCGCCGCTGCTCGCCGTGTGGGGACACGGGCCGAACGACGTCTTTGCCGTCGGCGACTCCGGCGCGATCGTGCATTACGACGGCCAGCGCTGGGAGCCCATGGACTCGTCCTCTCCGATGTGGCTCGGCGGTGTGTGGGGGAGCGGGCCGCGCGACGTGTTCGCCGTCGGCAATCGCGGCACGATCGTGCATTACGACGGCGAGCGCTGGGCGCCCATGGACTCGTCCACGACGGCGGTCTTGCTCCGCGTGTGGGGGAGCGGGCCAGAGGACGTCTTCGCGGTCGGCCTTGCAGGCACGATCCTGCGCTACGACGGCGAGGGCTGGGAGCCCATGGCGTCGCCGGCGTCCGCGGCCCTGTACGGCGTGTGGGGGAGCGGGCCGCGCGACGTGTTCGCCGTCGGCGATCGCGGCGAGATCGTGCGCTACGACGGCGACAGCTGGCAGCGCATGGATTCGCGCACACCGGCAGCGCTGCTCGGCGTGTGGGGGAGCGACTCCAACGATGTATTCGCCGTCGGCGAGGACGGCGAGATCGTGCACTACGACGGCGAGCGCTGGGAGCCCATGGCGTCGCCGGCGTCCGTGGCCCTGTACGGCGTGTGGGGGAGCGGGCCGCGGGACGTCTTCGCCGTCGGCCTGGCAGGCACGATCCTGCGTTATGACGGCGAGCGCTGGGAGCCGATGGTGGTCCCCTCGAAGCTGCTGTACGGCGTGTGGGGGAGCGGCCCGAGCGATGTGTTCGCCGTCAGCATCGACAGCGCGATCGTGCATCACGACGGCCAGAGCTGGCAGCCCATGGAATCGCCCACGCCGGAGGCGCTGGTCAGCGTGTGGGGGAGCGGGCCGAGGGACGTCTTCGCCATCGATGATAACGGCATGATCGTGCATTACGACGGCGAGCGCTGGGCGTTCATGGATACGCCCCTATCGTCCGGTTTATCGGGCGTGTGGGGGAGCGGGCCAGAGGACGTGTTCGCCGTCGGCGAGAGCGGGACGATCTTGCACTACGACGGCGAGCGCTGGGAAGCCATGGAGTCATCCACGCTCGACCTCTTGTTCGGCGTGTGGGGGAGCGGGCCGGCGGACGTCTTTGCCGTCGGCGTGGCGGGCACGATCGTGCACTATGACGGCGAGCGCTGGCAGCCGATGGCGAGGCCCGTGCAGGTGAACCTGGGGCCCGTGTGGGGGAGCGGGCCGAACGACGTCTTCGTCGTCGGCGAGAGCGGGACGATCTTGCGCTACGACGGCGAGCGCTGGGAGCCGATGGCCTCGCCCGAGTTCGCGCTCCCGCGCGCGGTGTGGGGGAGCGGGCCGGAGGACGTCTTCGCCGTCGGCGAGAGCGGAACCATCCTGCGCTACGACGGCCGGCGCTGGGGGCCGATGGAGTCGCCCACGTCCGCGCGCCTGCTCGCGGTGTGGGGGAGCGGGCCGAAGGACGTCTTTGCCGTCGGCGAGCGGGGCACGCTCCTGCACTATGACGGCATCTCCTGGTTGAAGCTCAATTCCACGACGGACCGTCACCTCCTCGACGTGTGGGGCGACGGCGGCACCTCGTTCATCGTCGGCGAGGGCGGCGTCATCTACCGTCATACCCGGATGGCGCCGCCGTGAAGGCCGCGCGGGCTCCCTCCTTCCAGAGAGCGCGCCGCCGCCGCGCGGCGTCGCTCGTGTCGCTCGCGCTGCTGGCCGCGGTCGCCGCGCCCGCGCGCGCCCAGGCGCCGCCCGCCCTGCCGCCGTGGCACCAGGGCGTCTCCGAGGAGCGGAAGCAGAGGGCGTACGCGCTCTTCCAGGAGGCGCGGGACCTGCACCGGCGGATGATGCTGGCGGAGGCGCGGGAGAAGTACCAGGAGGCGCTCGCGTCATGGGAGCACCCCGAGCTCCGGCTCTACCTGGCGCGGGTGCTCCGGAGCATCGGGCTGCCGCTCCTCGCCCACGAGAGCCTGCGCCTGTCGCTGCAATGGGGGCCTGGCGCGCTCACCCCCGAGCAGGAGCAGGAGGCGCGCTCGACCTTGCGGGCGCTGGTGCAGCACGAGCTCGCCGCCATCGAGATCCGCTGTGATGAGCGGGGGGCCCGCGTGCTGCTCGACGGCAAGCCGTGGTTCGTGGGCCCGGGCGCCGCGCGCCGGATGATCACGCCCGGAGAGCACGTGATCACGGCGAGGAAGGAGGGGTATTTCACCGTCGTGAAGCCCGTCCTCGTGCTCGCCGGCAAAGAGGCCTCGGGCCACGTCACGCTGAGCGTCGACGCCGTCATCGCCGAGCGGCGGTGGGCTCCGTGGGTCCCCTGGGCGACGCTCGGGGCAGGCGCGGCCCTGGGCGTCGCGGGCGCCGGCCTGTGGTGGCAGGCCGACGTGCACTACCGGGACGCCGATCGGCGCCTCGGGGGCGGGTGCGACCCGTGGTGCACGCCGTCGGCCCGCGACGCGTACGACGCCAGCGTCATCGAGAACCGGCTGGCGATCGGCGCGTTCGTCGCGGGTGGGGCGGCGATGATCACGGGGACGGTGCTGCTCCTCATGAACGGGCCCCAGTCCCACCGCACCGACGATCGAGGCGGTGTTCGGATCGAGCTCTTGCCCGTGCTGCCGGGCGACGTGGCCGGCCTTTCGGCTCGACTCGCCCTCTGATCCAGCGGCGGCGCGGAGGGCAGGGTGGAGCGCCGCTGGGCGCGGGCGCTCGTGGGGCACGTGAGCCGCGGCGCTTTTTGGGTAGAGTGTGCTCGTGCTCCTCTACGTGGCGCAGCTCGTTCTGGGCGGTGGATTGCTCTATTTCGGCGCGGAGTGGCTGGTCAAGGGCTCGGCTGGCCTGGCGCTGGCGTTCGGGTTGCGACCCCTCGTCGTCGGGCTCACCGTGGTGGCTTACGGCACCTCGGCCCCGGAGCTGACGGTGAGCCTCGCCGCCGTGCTCGAGGGCCGCGGCGCCCTCGCGCTCGGCAACGCCATCGGCTCGAACATCGCGAACCTCGGCTTGATCCTCGGGGTGACCGCGCTCATCTCCCCGCCGCGCGTGGAAGGCGGCCTGATCTGGCGCGAGATCCCGTTTCTCGTGGGCACGGCGGCCGTGGTGCCGCTCCTGCTCCTCGACGGCACGATGAGCCGCCTGGAGGGAGCGGCGCTCTGCGCGACGTCGGTCGGGTACTCGGCGTGGGTGATCCGGAGCGCCCGCGGGGGCCCAGCCCGGGTGTCCCCGCCGCGGCCGTCCCCTGACGAGCGCGGCGCGCTCCTCGCCGCCCGCGAGATGGAGGCCGACGCCGAACGGGCCGGCGCCCCAGGAGGCGGCGGCAAGCTGCGCCTCGCCGTGATCACGGTGGTGGGCCTTGGCCTCCTGATCCTGGGCGGCAAGGTGTTCGTCGACGGCGCCGTGGGCGTGGCGCTCGGCGTGGGCATGAGCGAGCGGCTGGTGGGGTTGACCATCGTCGCGGTGGGCACCTCGCTCCCAGAGCTCGCGACCAGCGTGATCGCGGCCCTGCGCGGGCATTCGGACATCGCGGTCGGCAACGTGGTCGGCTCGAACATCTTCAACGTGCTGATCATCCTCGGCGCAGCCGCGCTGGCGCGGCCGCTCGAGGGCTCCCCCGGCGCGATGGCCGTCGACCTCATCGCCCTCGGCGCTCTGACGGCGCTCGCGGCGATCGCGATGCGGACCGAGCGCGTCCTCCGCCGCGCCGAGGGCGCCGCGCTGCTGGCGATGTACGTGGCGTTCGTGGTCGCGCTGATCCTCGCCGGCTGACGCCGGCGCGCCGCCTCTTCGCGTGGCGCGTCGCACACCCTTCATGATCGCGTCTGCATCGCCGGCCGTCACGGGCCCAGGCCATCGGGTCGCTCTGCGTCTCTCCTCGACGAAACCAGGGGAGCGTGAGAGCCAGAGCGTGTCGCGCGCAGGAACTCCGCGAGCGCCGTGAGCGCGTGGAGATCGCCGGGCGCGAGGTCGCTCGTCATCGCGTGGAGCTGCTGGCGAGCCGAGTCGACGGCGCGAGATCGCATCGACTCGGCGCCGGCGCCGGGCCAGGCGTGCTCGAAAGAAGCGGGTACGAGGCCGCGGGCGCCAAACCAATCGAGGATGGCAGCACGGATCCGCTCCATCCGGAAGACGCGCCAGCGGCGGAGCTGGTCCGGCCTGCCAGAGAGCACGGCCTTGAACCGCCGAAATGACCCCGGCCCCTGGAGGCACTGCAGGAGCAGCACCTGGAGCTCGATGTCGTCGACCGTCGGGATGAACGCCTGCAGCCATCGATACTGGTCGCGCGCAGCGATGGCCTCGACGCGCACGCAGGCCGGATCCGCCTCGACGCGCACGCGCGTGTCCGGATCGGCGAGCCCGTCGACCAGCCGGATCAGGGCGCCTGTCTCGAGGTGGAGAAAATAGCGGATGTGCTGAGCAGTGTTATCGAAGGCGCTCGCGAGCGCGCTCCAGTCGACAGGGACTCTCCGACCCGCAGCAGCGGACTCCGTCGTGGTCGTGCTCATGTTCGCGCGTGGTCCATAGGCAGCTCTCATGCCATCCACGCAAGAGGCGCGCTCCCACGCTGCGCAGCGCGCCCGAGGGTCATCCGTCCTGCGCTGGCCGCCGTGGGTGTTGCGTTGTGCAACACGCCGACGAGGGGCGGAGTCGCGCGCCTCGCGGCGCCTTCAGCGACCGCCGCTCCCGTCGGGCAGGGCGCGGCGCAGGCGCGCTCGGCGGCAGGGCGGCCGGACGGTCACGGCTTCGGGTCGCTCGAGCGCCCGCCGCGCATGCCGTACCGCTCGAGCTTTCGATACAAGGTCGCCCGGTCGAAGCCCAGGATCTGCGCTGCCTGGCTTTTGTTCCCGCCGACCACCTCCAAGACGCGCAAGATGTAGCGTCGCTCGACCTCCTCCATGGGGACGAGCTCGGTCGGATCGTCGCTCGATACGAGGACATGGGAGCGCGCGTAGGTCCGGATCTTCTCGGGCAGATCGTCGACGGTGATGTGATCGTACCGCGCGAGCGCGACCGCTCTCTCGATGCAGTTCTGGAGCTCGCGCACGTTGCCGGGCCACGCATAGGCCATGAGCTTCTCCGCCGCCGGCGCCGAGAGACCCTCGATCGGCCTCGCCTTGACGGCCGCGAAGTGCTCGAGGAAGTGCTGCGCGAGCAGCAGCACGTCGGCGCCGCGGGAGCGGAGCGGCGGCAGGTCGACGTGGACCACGTTGATCCGGTAATAGAGATCCTCGCGGAAGCGGCGCTCTTCGATCGCCGTCTCGAGGTCGCGGTTCGTCGCGGCGATGAGCCGGACGTCCACCGGGGTCTCCTCGTCGGCGCCGACCGGCCGGACGACGCGCTCCTGGAGGGCGCGCAGGAGCTTCGGCTGGAGCCCGATCGGCAGCTCGCCGATCTCGTCGAGGAACAAGGTCCCGCCGTGAGCTCGCGCGAACAGGCCGCTCCTCGCGCCCTTGGCGTCGGTGAACGCGCCTCGCGCGTGGCCGAAGAGCTCGCTCTCGAGGAGGGCGTCCGGGACCGCCGCGCAGTTCACCGCCACGAACGCGCCCTCGCTCCGCCGGCTGCGCTGGTGGACGGCGCGGGCGACGAGCTCTTTGCCGGTGCCGCTCTCTCCCGTGATGAGGATCGATGTGTCCGAGTCGGCGACCCGATCGAGCAGATCGAACACGCTCCTCATCACCGGGCTGCTGCTGAGGATCTGCTCGTACCCGCGGACGTCGGCCACGGCGCGCCGCAGGCGGCGGACCTCCTCGCGGAGGGCGCGGTGGCGCAGGGCGCGCTCGACGGTCAGCCGGAGCGCGTCGAGCTCGAACGGCTTGGTCACGAAGTCGTACGCGCCCGCGCGGATCGCCGACGTGGCGGTGTCGAGGCTGCCGAACGCGGTGATGACGATGACCGGCAGATCGGGCCGGTTCTGGACGATCCGCTCGCAGAGCTCGAGGCCGTTCATGCCGCGCATGGTCATGTCGGTGACCACGACGTCGAAGTCCTCGACCCCCAGGAGCTCGAACGCCTCCGCGGCCGACGTCCGCCACGCCGTCCGGAATCCACGCTTCTTGAGCCCGGCGTCGAGGAGCTCGCAGACGCCGCGCTCGTCGTCGACGATCAGGACGCGCCCCGTCATGGCTTCCACTGTGGCAGGAACATCGTGAAGCAGCTCCCCGAATCCACTCGGCTGTCGGCATGGATCCAGCCGCCGTGCTCCTTGATGATCCCGTAGGTGACCGACAGGCCGAGCCCCGTCCCTTCGCCGACGGGTTTGGTCGTGAAGAACGGCTCGAAGATGTGCTCGAGGATGTCGGCCGGCATGCCTCCTCCCTGGTCACGAACGGACAGCGCGACGTAATCCCCCTCGACCCCACCGCCCTGGTCGGCGGGGGGACTGGCGCGCTCTGCCCGGACTCCAACCGTCAGCGTGCCGCCGGACGGCATGGCCTGGATGGCGTTGACCACCACGTTCGTGAGCGCCTGCTGGAGCTGGTCAGCATCCGCGTGGACCATCAGCGCCGACGTGTCCCCTTCCTGAACGATCGTGACGCCCTGCTTCTCCGCCAGTGGCCTCAGCATCGTGAAGGTGCTGCGGAGCACGCTCCCCAGCGGGGTTTCCTGCTTCTCCGCGCTGCGGCGCCGGGCGAAATCGAGCAGCTGGCGGATGATCTGGGTCATTCGTTGCGCCTGCTCGAGGATGATCTGTCCGTTGGTCGGCACCTCGTCGCCGGAGACGTCCCCGTCCACCAGCATGCGTGCGCGCCCCGCGACGACCTGGAGGGGCGCGCCCAGCTCGTGCGCGATCCCGGAGGCGAGCTTGCCGACGGTGGCGAGCCGCTCGGCGTGGCGGAGCTGCTGGAGCGCGGCGAGCCGCGCGGCCGCTTCGGACTCGAGCTTCTGGTTCGCCGCAGCGAGGCGATCGCACATCGCGTTCATCTCCCGTCCGAGCTCGCCGATCTCGTCCTTCTGGTGCAGCGACAAGCGTCGGGAGAGGTCACCGGCGCCGATCCGCCGCGCCTGGTCGATCAGCGTTCGCATGGGACGTCCCACCAGCCCGACGCCGAGGGACGTGGTTAGCAACCCGCATACCAGCGCCAGAGCGGCTGTCGTGACGGTCGTGCTCAGGATCATGCTCCGGATGGTCCGGCGCGCGCCCGCCAGCGATTCGGAGAGCAGCAACGCGCCGACGCGGTCGCCGGGCACCGGCACGGGCATGCAGGTGATGAGCACGTCCGCGTCTTTGCGGGGGATCCTGTGCACGACGGTTTGCCCCATCGAGACGGGGACGAGCAGCTCTGGCGCCAGCCGTGGCCGATGCGCTTCGCTCGCGCGCTCGTCGAGCCAGACCCACCGGATGTCCACCTGTCGCTCGCGCTCGTTTGCATCGTCGACCAGGCGCAGCGCGCGGGCCTGCCCTTCGGAGCGCCACACCTCGGTCACGGCGGCGGCCAGCACCCGGCCCATCGTGTGGTGGTCCCGCTGCACATCGTTCTCGAAGATCCTGGCCTCTCTGCGGATCTGGACGTAGGCGCTCAGCGCAAGCACGAGGAAGACTCCGAACACGAGAGCGAGCGTCAGCTTGCGCGCGAGCTTCATGCCGGAGGCGTAGCGCAGGTGGCGCGCGGCGAGCTACCCGCACGAGGCCGCCGCAAATTACGACATGCCGCATTTTGCGACACCAGCGAAGGGCATGCGCTGCTCCCGAGCCGTGGCCCGGCGCGCGCCGGGGGGTCGGGCAGCGCAGGGCGTCGGCTCCGGATCAGGAGCAGGCCGCCGAGCACGTCGGGCGTCATGAGCGGCACGACTCCCCGGCGAGCTCCGGCAATCGCTGGGCTGACGCCGTGCTCGTGCCCAGAGACGATCACCCGGGGAGGCGGAGCTGCGGTGGGCGGCTCTGGCGTGCGATCTCACCTCGGCTTCTCGGCTGCCTTTTCCGGACAGCAGAACAGGTGATCGGGCACCAGCATGGCGCAGCCGTCTTTCCACGGGTCGTCGGGCGCGTAGTCCGTCCGGTTCTCCGCAGGATAGAAGTACGCCCTGGGCCTCTCTGGATCCGTGCAGGCCCTGTCGCGCTCCGGCGCTGCCTCGCGGTGCTTCGGCGCGCCTGCGCCCCTGGAGCAGGCCGCGAGCGCGGCGCTGGCCACGAGGAGCGCGAGGAGCGCGGCGACGGACCTGCGAGCCCAGGGCGACGCGCGCCTCTGCGGTTGTCGTGGGGATGGTAGCCGGTGAGACCTGACGGTGTTCGGGCCTTCCGGGGGTGTGGAGATCATCGTTCGTGTCCTTCCCGCGCCCAGCGTGGCGGCCTGGCGCCGTTCTCGCCTGGTAAACCTATGGAGACGGACGTACCGCGTCCCTCTCAGCGCAGCCTTGCACGTCGCCTCCGCTCGCGTGCTCTCCGGCGCCGACGCGCCGCGCCGCCTCGTTCTTCAACGATTGCATCGGGCCTGCAACGGCTTCGACTTCAAGCGCGCGCAGGACCGCCGAGGGCAGCCGAGACCCGCGCAGGCCGCTTCGAAGCTCGGATAGCAGCAGCCGTTGGCGAAGACCTCGCTGGCGCCGCAGTCGCCGAAGCTCTGGGCGGGATGCGCCGGAGCAGCGCATCGTGCGGGCTTGCTGGGCGGTTTGGGATGCGCTCTGGACGCATGACCGGAAGCAGGGCTCCGGTCTGGCTCGGACGCCGGCGCGCTGTCCGCCGCGGGCTCGGCGCCAGGGGCCGGCCCGTGGTCGGACGTGGATGCCGGTGTCGGCTCGGAGCCGCGCGTCGGCTCGGGCCCGTGTGTCGGCTCGGGGCGTGGCGCTCGCTCGGCGGTCGAATCAGGCCCTCGACCGGTCGGCGCGGCGCCGGGCTCGCGCCGAGGGGGCGAATCAGGCTCTCGACCTGGCCCAGCGGTCGGGGCTGCGGCCGAGGTGGTCGGGCTCGGTGTGCTGGCGCAATGGACGAGGAGCAGAAGCAGCGAGAGAGAGCGTCCGAGCGCGAGCGTCCGGACCGATGCCAGCTTGCGTGCCACCAAGGGAGCATCGCACGATGGCCTGCGCGAGGCCAGGAGGGCTCCCCTCGCGCGCGCGATCGCTCAGCCGCTCAGCCGCTCAGCCGCTCAGCCGCTGGCGCCGCCCCCCGCGCCGGCGATGTCGGTCGAGGCGTAGTGTCTCATCTCCTGGATGCGCTCATAGAACGGCTTCACCTTGGCGAAGAAGGACGGGAACGACGCCGCCTTGCGGAACCCCTGGAGGTGGCCCTCCAGCGAGCCCCAGCGGATGCGGACGACGAAGCTCGCCGGATCCTCGACGCAGCGGGAGATCTCGTAGTCGAGGCAATGCTCGGAGCCGCGCAGCTCCGCGGCTGCGTCGCGATACGCGGACAGGAACGCCTGCTCTTGGTCCGCGGGGATGACGTAACGAATATACTCGATGATCATGGCAGCTCCCTGCGTGGGGTGGCCGGGGGCGCTCCGTGCGGCGGCGCGCGCGCTCCGGAGAGCAGGGATACGTGGCCGCGGCCCTGCCGTCGAATCGACAGTCGGCGCGCCCATTCATCGATGGGGTCTATGGGTTGGCGTGCTATCCATCGATCATGCGCCTGCAGTCGGTGGACACCCACCTCGTCGTCGCCTTGCACGCCCTGCTCCAGGAGAAGAGCGTCACGCGCGCCGCGCGCCGCGTCGGCGTGACGCAGCCCTCGATGAGCCACGCGCTCTCACGGCTGCGCGCCCATTTCGGGGACCCGTTGCTCGTGCAGGTCGGCAGGCGGATGACGTTGAGCGAGCGAGCGCGGGACCTTTTGCCGAGAGCGGCGGAGGCCGTCGAGCGCCTCGAGCAGGTCTTCAGCCCGGCCGAGCGGTTTGACCCGGGGCGCTCCGGGCGCACGTTCCGGCTCGTCGCGACCGACAACCTGGAGCTGCTCGTGCTCCCGGCCTTGGCCCGGCTCCTCGCCGCGGAGGCGCCGCACGTCGACGTGCGGTGCCGCAACATTCCGGCGGATTTTGCGGAGCTCCTGCGCTCCGGCGAGCTCGACGGCAAGCTGGGGCGGGGCGGGCCGGTGCCCGACGGGTGTCGGTCCATGTTGCTGGCGGCCGAGCGGCTCGTCTGCGTGATGCGGCGAGGCCACCCGGCGTCCCGGAAGCCGCTCACGGCGGCGCGCTACGCTGCCTGTGAGCACCTGATGGTCTCGCCGCATGGAGAGGATCGCGGCGTCGTCGATCGGGAGCTTGCAGCGCGGGGGCTGCGCCGGCGGGTGACCCTGACGGTGTCGCATTTCCTCGTCGCTCCGTTCATCATCTCCGGCTCCGACCTGCTGCTCACCGTGTCCGCGCGGGTCGCCGGAGCCGTGGCGTCGAAGCTCGACCTGGTGGTGCGGCCGTGTCCGGTCGAGATCGCGGGCTATGCGCTGACGCTCGTCTGGGCGGAGCGCTCCGAGCGCGATGAAGGGCACCGCTGGCTTCGCGACGCCATGGCGAGGGCCGTCGCCTGCGAGCCGGTCGAGGGCCCGGGCGCGTCCGGGTGAGGAGCGGCGCGAGCTGCGACGCGCGCTGGTGCGCGCCGGGGCGCGATGGGGCCGGCCTGCCACGCGGCGTGGGCCTGCGATGACACGTGCCTCGGGCGCGGTGCGGGCTTTCCGGGCCGTGCTCTGCGGCACGCGCCGTGCTCCTCCGGGCCGGCATGCCGTGCATCCGAGCCGCTGCGCTGATCGCCCTGCTGACGCTGACTTCCGGCTGTGCCGCCCGGTCGCAGCCCGCATCTCCCGTTCCCCTCGAGATCCCGGTCGCGCCTGCGCAGCGCACGACCGAAGCCCAGGCGGCCGGGAACGCGGCGCCCGGCGGGGTCGTCCTGGTCTGGGGCAGCGTAGGCGACGGAGCGCCGCGGACGTGGCATCTCGCGGAGGGCGGCGCGGTGAGCCGCGAGGAGCCCGGGATCGTCGTGGCGACCCGGCGAGGGGAGTGGCGCTGGGAAACGCGCGAGGAGCAGGTGGCGACGTCCGCCTGCGAGATGGGGCTGGGGGGGATGCGCGAGCCGGGCGAGGGCACGGCGACCCGCGCGGCGCTCGTGCTCCGCGGGAAGGGCGAGCGCCAGGAGGTGCTCTCGCCGCCCGATGGGGACGAGAGCAACGAGATCCACCACACGGCCGCGCTGATCGGGAGCGTGGGGCCGTACCTGTTCATCGAGGAGCGGACGTACACGGACCTGTGCGGGGCGCACGGCTTCGAGGGCGCGGCGTTCGTGGCGTGGGACGCCGAGCGGCGCGGGGCCGTCGATCTGCTGGCCGAGGTGCGCGGCGTGACCGGGTTGCAGAGCGCGGCCGAGGCGCTGCTCGACGACGGCGAGGACGGCGCAGAGGCCACGGGGCAGGAGCGGGATGCGCCGGAGCTCGTGCGGATCGCGCCAGCCTACGATGAGCGGGGGGCGCTCCGGTTGACGGCGCAGCTCGCGCGGTCCGCGTGCTACGCGTGCAGCGACGGGGCGTGGAGCTCGTACTCGCGCTCGGCGGTGGTGCCGGTCGAGCGGACGCCGGCGCGCCTCGCGGCGTGGGCGTCGCCGCCGCCGGATGTGCGGGCGTTTCTGGAGCGGACGCCGGGGGTAAGGCTAGGTGGATGGTCGCAGGCCGGCCAGGAGGAGTGAGCTGGACTACGCGCCCAGGTCGCCCAGGTTGGCACGACTGCTCCCGGACTCCGCCGCCGCCGGACCCGACCCAGGTTGGCGTCGGACCCGACCCAGGTTGGCGCCGCCCCAGACCCGACCCAGGTTGGTGACTACCCGACCCAGGTTGGCGCCCCCTACCCAGGTTGGCGCCCCCTCAGATTGGGATCCGAATCCAGGTTGGTGCTAACCCAGGTTAGACCCGATCCAGATCATCAACGCGGGTTACGGGTGTAAGTTGGGCTATGTCGCGGCGCGCCGACTCAGAGTGGCGGAAACTGGCGGAAACCCGCTGCCGCCACCCATGCAACGGTGCAAATCCTTGAAATGATTCATGCCGACTCATGGCGCGGCGTTTGTATCTGCGCACGGCCATGAGCCAGCCTCGCCAAATCGCTCCAGGTGCAACCTACCTACTCACCCGCCGGGTCATGCGTCGGCACTTCCTCTTGCGCCCCGATGCGGCCATCAACCAGCTGTTAGTCTACGCCCTCGCTGTATCGGCTCGCCGCTACGGCATCGAGGTTCATGCCCTTTGCGCGATGTCAACACATCTGCACTTGGTCGTGACCGATGTGCAGGGCGTGCTGCCGCGCTTCTTGCAATTTTACCATCGCCTGATCGCATTGGGTACCAAGGTGCTGCGGCAATGGGAAGGGCCAGTATGGGACCATGAGGCCACGAGCGTGGTACAGCTCGTGACGCAGGCGGCGGTGGTAGAGAAGATCGCCTACGTGCTCGCGAACCCTGTGGCTGCTGGCCTGGTTCGGCACGCGCGCGAATGGCCGGGCGTCAAGGTGGATGTGGGTGACCTCGGTCGTGGAGTGCTGCACGCGCTGCGCCCGTCCGCATATCTCAATCCAAAGAATCCGCAGTGGGTCGAGCAAGCGACACTCTCGCTCGCGCTGCCGCCTACCATCGAGCAGGAGAACGCGGAGGCCTTTCGCCTGCAGGTCGCGGCCGAGCTCGAGCGCCAGGAAGCTCAGGCCCATGCAGAGGCGGAGCAACAAGGCCGCCGCTTTTCGGGCGCCGAGCGAGCCAGCGAGATCTCCCCGTACGAGCGAGCCACGAGCCGCGAGGAGCTCGGTGCACGCAATCCAACGTTCGCCGTGGGCCGCAACCAGGGCGACGCTTGGCGAACCGCTAAGGCCGCCGTATGTGCGTTTCGCATATCCTATCGCACGGCGCTTAAACAGTGGTGTGCTGGCGTGCGCAACGCCGTATTCCCGGTGGGGACGTGGTGGATGCGCACGTTCCACGGTGCCAGGGTGAACGACGCGACGCTTGCAGCGTAGAACGGCGAGCGGGAGCGCGACAGCGACTCGGGCAGGGACGGCGTTGCCTTGACGCGCTGTGGGGCGGATATGCCCGTGTCGGTGAGGCGGGAGCGGCCGGCGGATGCTCTGCGCTGCATCACGCGCCTTGCGCGCAAATGCCGTGCCGGGCCAAGCGGACGCGAAGCGGCGTCCATGCCGGGCTGTCGAAGCCTCAGGTCGATGGCACGAGACGGTTCTTTGCCGGCCGCCGCGTCTCGCTCACCAGGTCAATCTGGGTCGTTGCCCGGCAGCCCGCGGACTGGAGCAAGCCGCATCGGCAACCCGCAACCCGGGTCGGGTCGACGACCGACCAACCCGGGTCCGCAGGTGGGTGGTGGTCGCCGCCGCCGGTCAGGTCACCCCGCTCCGGCCAGGAGGAGTGAGCCGATCGAGCCCACGTCCGGCAGTGTGGCCGGCCGGCCTGCCGCGGTAGTGCCGGGCGCGGTCAGCCGCCCTCCGTCAGAGCAGGTCGTCCAGTTCGTCCATCGCCTGGGAGAGGTCCTCGCTCATCTCCTTCAGCTTCTCGCGGTCCTTCTCCAGGAGCACGGCCTGCGCGGCCCGCGCCTTGTCTCCGAGCTTGCGCGCCGCGAGCACGTTCTCGAGCAGATACCGCCGCTCGGTCGCGCCGAGCGTCGCGAACGCGCGCCGCAGGATCGGCAACGTGTCTTTGAAGCGCTCCGGCGCGATCCCCCCGAGGAAGGCGTCGAGCGCCTCAACCACGGTCCGGCTCTTGACGAGGACGAGCGCGTTCACCTCGAGGAAGCCGGCCAGGAACGACGCCGCCGGCTCGGGCGGAGCCGCGCCCCCGAGCCGGAGGCCGACCACCCTCGCCACCTCCGCATCGTCGATCGCCTGCGCCAGGTAGAGCAGCCCGCAGGCGAAGCCGGACGCCGTCGGGTTCACCGCGTCGCTGTCCACGAGCCCCCGCGCCGCGGCGAGCCACGCCGCGCGGTCGACGATCGGCTGCGACAGCGCCACGTCGTGCAGCGTGCGCAGCGCCTCCTTGGCCGTGGCGACCGCCTCGTCGCTGCCCGTGCAGCCCCCCTGCACGCGCAGCACCGCGCGAGCGAACGTCTTCTCGAGCATCGGCGCGATCACCCCGTCGCCGATCGACGACAGCGACCGGGACGACCCGAACGACGCGAGCCCCGCGAAGGCGCGGCACGCCCGGGCGAGCGACGGCAGATCGCTGTCGCCCGCGGCGAACTGGTCGCACGCCCTCAGCGCCGTGGCCACCGCGCGGGCGCTCGACGCCAGCACCCCGTTCAGCAGCACGTCGGCGGCCTCGCCGGTCGTGTGGCACGCCGCGAGGTCCTCCTCGAGCAGCCGCGTCGCCACCTGCTCTAGCGTGTCGCCGAGCACGATCTTCTCGACCAGCGCAACGTCGGTGGCCGGCGTCCACTGCGCCTCCCACGTCTCGCTGAGCTGCCCGAGCAGCTCGTCGGGCGGCGTCTCCTGGGTTGCCGGGCCGCCGCGCCGCCTCGCCCCGCCGCCGGCGCGCCGCGCCCCCGCGTAGGCCGCGTAGGGAATCTTGGCGATGCGGAGCCGGTGCAGGAGCACGCTCGTGCCGACCTCAACCTGGTTGGTGAGCGACAGCCGGAACGACTCGGGCGCGTCCGTGGCGGGGAGCCTGCGCTCGCGCACCTCGCGCCAGAACTCCTCCTGGAGCGAGTTCTTCCCGATGCCGCCGCCGACGCGACCCACGTTGCGCCCGATGACCGCCGGCCACAGAAATCCGTCCACGTGCGTCGCGTCGCCGCGGCACATCGTCGCGATGGTCGCCTCGCGCACCTCGTCGAGGCCCGGCTCCGCCTTGCCGCGGAGCTCGGCGAGCGTGACCGCGAGGCGGAACGCCTCGATCGTGTCGGCGAGCGAGGCCATGAAGCCGCGGAGGCGGAGGTGCTCGGTGAAGTCGATCAGCACCTCGAGCGTCGCGCGCCGGAAGTCGCCGCCCGCGTCGTGCGCGCGCTGGTAGTACTGCGGCGCCCGGTTGCCCGCGCCGTAGCCGAGCTGCTCGGACAGCCGCGGGAAGCTGAAGGGGATGAGCGTCACGGCGCACGGCACCGGCGCTGGCAGCCGCGCCTCCAGCGCGGGATCGACGTCGCGCGCCGCGAACGCCGCCGCGTGTGCCGCGCCGAGCACGGCCGCGACCTCGTGCGGGGCGAGGTCCGGCCCCATGCGCTCGAGCAGGCACCGCGCCATGTACGCGTCGCGCGCCCGGTGGACCAGTCGGTCCCCGTCGCTGCGCGCGAGGTCCGCATACGCGAGGAGCGCCTCGCGGAACGACCTCGGGTCGTAGCGGGGCGCCTCGAACGAGGCCTCCCAGAACTCCTCGAACGAGCGGAAGCCCCGGGCCCGCGCGCACGCCTCGTAGATGCTCTCCTGCGCCCCTTCCGCGGACGCCGGCGCATCCTCGCCGTCCTCGCCGTCCTCGCCGTCCTCGCCGTCCTCTTCGCCGCCGCCGCCGTCGTCCGCGCGCCCTCCGCCCACCGCGTCGCTCTCCCGCTCGTGACCGCCGGGGTCCTCGACGTCGTCGTGGCCGACCATGGCGCCCTCGAACGGCGCGAGCGTCATGCCGACGGGGACGTCGATCAGCTCGACGCGCACGCCGTGCTCGAAGGCCCACTTCACCGCGACGTACTCGGGCGAGTAGGCGGCGAACGGCCACAGCGACGACGCGGGCGTCCCGTCGGTGCGGTAGCCCAGGATCGCGACCGGCGGGACGGTCTTCGGGTCGACGAGCGCCTCGAGGAGCGGCGTCGCGTCGCTCGGGCCCTCGACGAAGATCGCCTTCGGGCGCACCTCGTCGAGGTAGGCGCGCAGCGTCGCGCTGGAGCGCGGCGAGTGGTGGCGCACCGGGAAGAGGTGGACGGCGGCGAGCCGGGCCAGGTCCATCGGGGCTCCTTCAGGGCGCGAGGCGCTTCTTGGCGGCGGCGTAGAACTCCTTCCAGAGCCCGGTGCGCCCCTTGGCGACGGTCTCGCAGTACTCGCGCACCGCCTTGAGGTCGTCGCCGCCCTCCTTGCTCACGGCGCCGAGCAGCGAGCGGGACAGGTCGTCGGCGGTCACCTTCCCGGTGCCGAAGTGCTGCGCGAGGATGCCGCTGTTGAAGAGCACGCTGATGGCCTCGGCGGTCGACAGGACGGACCCTGGCGTCTTCACCTTGGTCTTGCCGTCCTTGGTGACGCCGGCGCGGAGCTCCTGGAACAGCGTCACGAGCAGCTTCGCGAGCTCGGCCGGCGGCTCGACGCCGACCTGGTAGTCGCCGCGGAGCTCGGCCTCGCGCTTCTGTACGATGCGGATCTCCTGCTCGAGGTCGTCGACGACCGGGACGGTGATGAAGTTGAAGCGGCGCTTGAGGGCGGCGCTCATCTCGTTGACGCCGCGGTCGCGGGTGTTCGCGGTGGCGATGAGGTTGAAGCCGCGCTGGGCGGGGATCACCTGGTCGAGCTCCGGCACGGCGATCTGCTTCTCGGACAGGATGGAGATCAGCGCGTCCTGGATCTCGGACGAGGTGCGGGTGATCTCCTCGAAGCGCGCGAACCGTCCGTCGCGCATGGCGCGGAGGATGGGCGAGGGCACGAGCGCCTTCTGCGACGGCCCTTCGGCGAGGAGCAGCGCGTAGTTCCAGCCGTATTTGACGTGCTCCTCGCTGGTGCCTGCGGTCCCCTGGACGACGAGCGCGCTCGTCCCGCTGATGGCCGCCGACAGGTGCTCGGAGAGCCAGCTCTTCGCGGTGCCCGGCTCGCCGACCAGCATGAGGGCGCGGTCGGAGGCGAGCGTCGCGAGGGCGACCTGCACGAGGGCGCGGTCGCCGATGTACTTGGGGGTGATCGCGACGCCGCCGACGGGCTTGTCGCTCCCGAGGATGTAGATCTCCACGGCCTTCGGCGAGAGGCGCCACCCGGGCGGCCTCGGCGCGGTGTCCTCGGCGGCGAGGGCGGCGAGCTCGTGCGCGTACTTGGTCTCGGCGGGCTGGCGGAGGTCGCTCATGGGCGAGGGAGAGGCTACCGCAGAACGGGGTGGGGAGAGAACGACACGCGCGGAGGTCGAGGATGCGCTCGGAAGCTTCGTGCTCGATCTGCTCCCGGGAGCGCGAGGCGCTCAGGTGCGCCGCTCGAAGGCGAGCTTGACGCCCATGCCGACCATCATCGCGCCGCTCGTCCGGTAGACGCCGGTGAGGGCCCTCGGACGCGCGCGCAGCCACGCGGACAGGGCGCCGGCGAAGTAGCCGACCAGCCCCTTTACCAGGAAGGTGAGCAGCGAGAACGCCACCCCGAGCCCGCTGATGAGCAAGGTCGGGTGCTCGGCATCGCCAGGGACGAACTGGGGGAGAAAGGCGAGATAGAAGATCGTCACCTTGGGATTGGACAGGTTGGACAGCGCGCCCTCGGCGAACAGCCTGGCCAGGCTCGACGGCCTCGCCTCCAAGAGATCGAGCGCGGCAGCGCGCGTGCGCAGGAGGCGTACGCCGAGATAGACGAGGTACGCAGCGCCGACGAGCTTGAGGATCAGAAACACGGTGGCAGACGCCATGAGGATGGAGCCGAGCCCCAGCGCGGCCAGCGCCGTGTGGCCCACCAGGCCGAGGCTGATGCCGCCCGCGGTCGCCATGCCCGCGGACGAGCCCTGCGCGAGGGAGCGCGACATCACGAGGATCATGTCCTGGCCCGGAGTCACAATGACGAGGAGCGAAGTAAGCAAGAAGAGAACGATCTGCGTCTCCGACATCGCATCGATCCTCTGCGTTGGGTTCCTTACATGGTCGACTGTAACCGAGCCCGAACGCCGCAGCTACAGGACAGGGCTCCGCCGAGCAGGATCGTGGCGAACCACAGGCTGTCGCGCGGTGGTCAGCGCACGTCCCGGAGGCCGCGACGAGGCCGCTAGTACCTCTGCCAATATGTGCCAAGTTGAGTCAATCGGAGGGGGCTCGGGTCCTGCTGAGCTCCGTGCTTTGCTACACACTGGCGCATCGTGGGCAGCACTGGATCGCGCGCGACGGCCTGATCGCAACCCCATGGGGCAGATGAGCACGTAGTTTGCACTGACCGCGCTCGAGGACGGAGCCGCACTCACGGACGGCTCCCACCCCTTGGAAAGATGATGATCATGAAAGCACATCGACTCGCCTGGGTCGCGCTCCTGCTGGTCGCCGCACAGGTTCCGTTCGTTGCCGCCTGCTCGAGCGCGGTATCCGGCTCGGGCGATCCCGAGCCGGATACCGGGAACGATCCCTCCGGCGAAGGCGGCGGCGACGTGAGCGCGCCCGAGACAGCGCCCGACCTGTTCGCATGCGGCCTCGAGCTGAGCTGTGAGAAGATCTCGCGGCACCTCGGCCCGGAACCACGAGAGGCGCTGGAGTGCGCGGCCAGGCTCCTGCTTTCGGGCGGCACGGGCGTCCTCGCGGCGCTCGATACCCCCGGACCGTTCATCGACGAGACAGAGTCGCTCATCGTGGTGCTGGGTGACGGCACCGCGCTCGTGCAGACCCGCGAGAGGCACTGCGGAGCCCCCGACGAGCCGCCCTGCCAGCCCGACACGTGGGAGGCGCCGTCTCTGCATCAGATCTGCGATGTCGAGATCCCTGAGTCCATGGAAGAAGCGTGCGAGGAAGACTCCGAGGAGGGGTGTGTCTGGGTGCCGTGGTCAGGGCTGAGCAACTGCCAGGCCGTGGACGACGCCACCTGCACCGACATCGCTGATCGGCTCGCACCGAGGTGATCGCCCGCCTCGCCCGGCTCCGGTGAGCCAGACACCTGGCGCCGTGGCGGTCAGGCGAGCGGCGGATTCATGTGCTCAGGCGGCCTCCTGCCGCGCCCCCATCGCGGCGAGCGGCGGTATCCCGAACCGCGCGCGCACCTCGCCGAGCGGCAGGTGGACGACGTCCCAGAAGTCCCAGCGGTCGCTCAGATCGACCTTGCAGGCCGCGCCGCGCGCCGGTCACTTCCGCGCGCCGGTCACTTCCGCGCGCCGGTCACTTCCGCGCGCCGGTCACTCACTTCCGCGCGCCGGTCGGTCACTTCCGCGCGCCGGTGACCTGGATCTCGCGAAGGCGCGCCCGCGCCGCCGCATAGTACGGCTCGATCTCCTTCGCCGCCGGCGTCCCCCAGAGGTTCTTCCGCTCCTCCGGGTCGCCCGCCAGATCGTACAGCTCGAACCGGGCGCCGCCCGAGATCGTCAGCTTCAGGTCGCCGCGGATGAACGACCGCCGCGCGTCGTTGTAAGGCCCGGCCGGCATGTCGATCAGCACGTCGCGCGCCGCGGCCTGCTCGCCGGGCGCGAGGAACACGTCGGGCAGGAGCGACACGCCGGACAGGAAGTCGGTCGCCGGCGCGCCCTCGCCCGGCCCGGGGACCCGCATCAGATCGAGCAGCGTCGGCGCGAGGTCGATCAGGCTCCGCCGCGCCGCCACGCGCGACGGCGTCGCGCCCGGCACATGGACGAGCAGCGGCACGCGCACGAGCTCCTCCCAGAGCTCGAAGCCGTGGCGGAACATCTTGTGCTCGCCGAACGCCTCGCCGTGATCGCTCGTCACGACGACCGCCGTGCGCCCGCCGTACGGCGCCGCCGCGACCGCGTCGAGCAGCCGGCCGATGTGCTTGTCCGTGAAGGCCACCTCGCCGTCGTACAGGTCCCGCTGCGACGACGCGCCGAAGCCCGGCACGTCGTCGTGCCGGAGGTAGTCGGCGTGCGGATCGAGGTAGTGGACCCACAGGAAGAAGCGCCCGCCCGTGTTCCCGGGCGACCCGAGCAGCCGCAGCGCGGCGTCGGTCAGCGCGGGGCTCGTCGCCTTGTTGTCGACGTCCCACGGCGCGCCCTCGGGCGGCGCCGCGGACATGTCCACCACGTCGAACCCGCGATCGAGCCCGCCGAAGCTGCCGAAATAGCGGTGCCCGTGCACGCTCATCGTGCGCACCCCCGCCGCCTTCAGGCGCTCCGCGACGAACGTGTCCTCCTCGCTGAACTTGTTGAAATGACCCCAGTTTCTGTGGGTCTCGCTCCCGTACTTGCCGATGAGCATCGGGCCGATGCTCTTGCCCGTGTAGGACGCGAGCGCGTACGCGCGCTCGAACACCGTGGAGCGGGCCGCGAGCGCGTCGAGGTTCGGCGACACGGGCCGCGGATTGCCCGCGTAGCCGAGATCCCAGCGGAGCGTGTCGATCGTGATGAGGACGACGTTCAGGTCCTGGGGCAGGCGCGCCGCGGGCGATTCGGCGGGCGCGGCCGCCTTCGGGGCCGGGGCGAGCGCGGCCAGCGCCGCGGCGGTCAGGTCGCCGCCGGCGCAGTCGTCGTCGACGCCGTTGTCGAGGATCTCCTCGGCCAGCGGGTGGACGCGCGCGTCGCGGTCGTCGCAGTCGCCGCCGCCGAAGAGCCCGGCCGCGCGGTCGCCGTCGCGGTCGGCCAGGAGGCGCAGGACCGCGAGGCTCTTGCCGCCGACGGGGGCGCCGCGCTCGAGCGCCTGGCCCACCGCCGGCGCCGCGTTGAGCGCCGTGGCCGCGCGCGCGGTGAGCGCGAGCGGCAGGAGCGCGACGAGGAGCGCGACCGGGGCGCGCACCGTCCGGACGGCGGCCGGCGCGAGGAAGGCGGCGAGCGCGACCACGAGCAGGAGCGCCGGCGCGCGCAGGTCGAGCTCGGGGCGCTTGAAGATGCCGTAGATGCCGAGGAAGCCGCCCTCGCCGGAGACGCCGCCCGTGGCGACGCCGACCGAGAACAGGGCCGCCGCGATCCCGAGCGCGACGCCGCCCGTGACCGCCGGGTCGACGCAGGCCGGGCGCCCGTCGCTCGCGTTGGCGAGCGCGCGCCGGAGCGGCGGCGTCAGGGCGAGGACGGCGAGCCCCGCGATGAGGCCGACGCCGAGCGAGCCCGCGGCGACGGCGGTGCCGACGAGCAGGGGCGCGGCCTCGAGCCCGAGCAGCGCGCGGGCGAGGTGAGCGCACAGGGTCATCCAGAGGAAGGCCGCGAGCACCGCGAGCGGCACGAACGCCGCGATGTCGGCGGGCCGGCCGATCGCCCGCACGCGGAGCGAGGCGACGAGCGTGGCCGGCGACGGCGGGCTCGACGGGTCGACAACGATCGCGCCGAGGCCGCCGAGCAGGCCGACGGCGAGCGCGACCGGCGCGAACACGCCGATGTCGGCGAGGTAGGTCGCGCGCTGGAAGGCGGGGTCGTCGCCGGCGCCCGCCGCGGCCCAGCCGGCGTCGAGCGACGCGGCCACGACGCCGAGGACGCTGGCGCCGAGGGCGCTCCTGGCGAGCCGCCCTGCCCACGCGCGGGCCAGCGTCGGGACGGCGGGCCCCGGTGAGCTGGGGGTGCGCTTCACGCCGGGCTCCGCTTCCGCGCCATCGGGTGGGCGTTCCGCGCCATCGGGTGGGCGGCGTCGTAGACCTTGAGCAGGTGGTCGATCGACACGTGCGTGTACCGCTGCGTGGTGGCGAGCGACGCGTGCCCGAGCAGCTTCTGGATGGCGCGGAGGTCGGCGCCGCCGTCGAGCAGGTGGGTCGCGCAGGTGTGCCGGAGCGCGTGCGGGTGCAGGTCGGACCGGCCGGCGCCGAGCGCGCCGTAGCGCTGGACGAGGGCCTGGACGCGGCGCACGCCGATGCGCGCGCCGCGGCGGGACAGGAAGAGCGCGCGCGGGTCGCGGGCGCCGGTCGTCGGGTCGGTGAGCTCGTCGCGCCGCTCGAGGTAGCGCTCGATGGCGGCGACGGCGTGGGAGCCCAGCGGGACGATCCGCTCCTTGTCGCCCTTGCCGAGGACGCGCACCGAGGCCCTGTCGGCGGGCCGCCGGTCGACGTGGGCGAGGTCGAGCCCGCAGAGCTCGGAGACGCGCAGGCCGGCGCCGTAGAGGGTCTCCAGGATGGCGCGGTCGCGGAGCCCCTCGGCGGTGTCTGCGCCGGGGATCTCCATGACCTCGGCGGCGGCGTCGACGTCGAGGAAGGTCGGCAGGGGGCGCCGGACCTTGGGCAGGGCGAGCTGGGCGGCGGCGTTCTTGTCGACCTCGCCGCGCCGCTCGAGGTAGCGGAGCAGGGCGCGCGCGGCGCCCACCTTGCGCGCGATCGAGGCGGGAGCGTGGGTGCGCGCGAGCGAGCCCAGCCAGCTGCGCAGGAGGAGCACGTCGACGCCGGTCACGGCCGTGTCCTCGACCGCGGTCGTGTCCCCGCCCGCGGCCGGGGCCTCGCCTGCGGCGTGGCCAGCGGCTGGGAGGTTGCTGGCGGCCGGGACCTTGCCGGCAGCGGGGACCCTGCCGGCGGCCGGGACCTTGCCGGCGTTGTCGCCGGCGGCGGGGACCTTGCCGGCAGCGGGGACCCTGCCGGCGGCCGGGACCTTGCCGGCGGTCTGGGCCTTGCCGCGCGCCGGCGCGGGGCGGTGGTCGGCGTTCGCGGCCGCCTTCTCGCGGGCGAAGCGCGCGAGCTGCTCGAGGTCGCGCCGGTACGCGGCCACGGTGTGGCGCGACGCCCGTCGCTCGGCCGTGAGGTAGGTGAGGAAGCGCGCGATCGCCTGCTCCAGCGTGGTCTCGCCGGATCGATCGCCGCCTCGCCGCACGTGCATCACCGGTTTGCCCTACCACCAGGACGCGGCGGCAGGCAAAGACTCGCCGGCGGCCCGCCGAGGCGCCGCGCTCCCGCCGCGCGGGCGCGCCGGGAGGCAACCCGCAGGCCGGGTGGTGGCGGCGGCTGCCCGACGCGGGCCCCGTCGAGGTCGCGGCGCGCGCTGCGCAGGGCCGGTGCGCCGCTCGCCGCGGCCTGCGCGGCGCACGGCCCTCGGGGTGCGCGGGCGCGCCCGGCGCGCGCCCCTGCTGTTCAGGTCGCTCGGTGACCATCGCTGTCGATTCGTGACTTGAGTTACCGAACCGCGCTTCGAACATGGGCTGTTTCGCTGTGGTGCGGCGGACATCGGCCCTGGTTTCGCTGCGGGAAGACTGCGGGAAGATCGACGGCTGCGCGCTCGCGCGCGGGCGCCGCTCCATCGGCGTTGCGGTGGCGGGCTGCCGGCCAGATTCCGGACATGACGGGGAAGACGAAGAGGAAAGGCCGAGAATCTTCCCGCCTTCCGCCCTCGCGCCCCTCTCCTGGGCAGCTCGGCTGCCGCGCTGTCATGGACGTCCGCGGATCGCGCGCGTGATCCCGATATGTGCGCCGCTTTCGGTGTGGTACGAGGGCTGGCGCGCTGGCGACGACGCGCGGGGCGTGAGGAGTATGAAATGACGAATGCAGTCGTGAGCGAGCCGGCCACCGAGGTCCCGCCGAAGCTCTCCTTTGCTCAGACCCTGAGGAGCCTGCCGCGCTCCTTCTGGATGGGCTGCATCATGGAAATGTGGGAGCGGCTCGCTTACTACGGCGTGCGCGTCGTCATGCCCATCTACATCGCCCAGGCCGACGAGCCTGGGGGGCTCCACTTCAGCCAGCAGGACAAGGGCACCATCTACATGGTCTGGGCCCTCATCCAGTCGCTGCTCCCGATGATCACGGGCGGTTACGCGGACCGGTACGGCTACAAGCGCACGATCTTCGTCACGGTCTGGCTGAAGATCATCGGTTATCTGCTGATGGCGACGCAGCGGAGCTTCACCGGCTTCCTGCTCGGCGTGGTCGTCCTCGCGATGGGCACGGCCCTCTTCAAGCCCGGGATCCAGGGCACGCTGGCCCAGTCGATGGACAAATCGAACTCGTCGGTCGGCTGGGGGCTCTTCTACTGGCTCGTGAACGTGGGCGCGGCGGTCGGCCCGCCGCTCGCCGGCTACCTCCACGGCAAGGGCTGGCCGTGGGTGTTCTACGGCTGCGCCGGCATCATCTCCCTGAATTTCCTGATGCTCTTCACCTACCGGGAGGTCGACTCCGGCGCCGACAAGACCGCCGACGCGTGGAAGGTCTTCAGGGACACGATCAAGAACATCTGGGACGCGCGGCTCATCACCGTGATCCTGCTGCTCTCGGGGTTCTGGCTGATGATGTATCAGCTCTGGGACCTGATGCCGAACTTCTACACGGACTGGATCAGCAGCACCTCGTTCGTACAGAACAACCCCTGGCTCCCGGGCTCGTGGCTCGACGTCAAGGATGCGCGCGGGGTCCAGCTGAAGCAGGAGAACGTGCTCAACCTGAACGCGGTGTGCATCGTCCTCTTCCTCGTGCCGTTCTCGTACCTGGTGGCGAGGATGAAGGTGCTCTCGGCGATGACGCTGGGCATCCTCGTCGCCACCTTTGGCATCATCGTCTCCGGCACCACGACGTCGCTCTACGTCCTCTTCCTGGGCATCCTGCTCTTCTCCATCGGCGAGATGCTGACCGGCCCGAAGAAGAGCGAGTATTTCGCGCTCATCGCGCCGAAGGGGAAGAAGGCGCTCTACCTCGGCTACGTCAACATCCCGGCGGCGATCGGCCCGGCGATCGGCGCGCAGATGGCGGGGATCCTGTATGGCACGCGCGGCGAGAAGGCCACGCTGGCCCTGCGCTACCTCGCCGAGAAGACCGATGTCGCCAAGGGGAAGGCGTGGAACGGCGACGTGGCGTCGCTCCCGGAGCTCCTCGGGGTGTCGCGCCAGGAGGCCTTCCGGAAGCTCCAGGAGGTGCTGCAGATCGACGCGACCCAGGCCACGCGCCTGCTCTGGGACACCTATCAACCCTACGAGATCTGGTATTCGTTCGCGGCGGTCGGGGTCGCGTCGCTCGTGGGGATGCTGCTGTTCTCCCAGCGATCGAAGCGGTGGAAGGATCTCGACGTGTAGGCTCTGTCGGTTGAGCTGCTGCGCGGCCCGATCCGTCGGTCGGGCTCGCGGGCAGGGCGCTCCGCAATTATTCCAACGCTTCGGCCGCCGTCGTGGCGGTGACGGCGCGCTCGTGCCACCGTTCCAGGACATCGAGCTCGGCGCAGTCCTCGATGCGTGCGTCCTCCTCGGGGCGCAGCGCGAGCTGCCGCTGCGCGAGCACCCTCCGCAGCGCGGTCCGGGCCTCGGCGATGCGGCCCTTCTCGACCAGCTTCTGCTGCACGTCCGGGTTCGCGCCGAGCAGCGCCTGGAGGATCTCGCGCTCCCGCGCCTTGCCCTCGGGGTCCTCTGCCTTGCCAACCCACCACAACAGCTCTTCGCGCACGGTCGCCGACATCGCGGTGGATCTTACCATGCCGAGCAACCACGCGAGCGACATTCGCGGAGCGACCCACCGGGCGAACTCGTCGAGCGCCCGTCCCGAGCGGGCCACAAGAAAGGGCACGAGCTCGTCGCGCAGCGGCAGGTCGTTCGCTGCGATCCACAGGAAGGGGAAGAACGACGGCTCCACGCGGTAGCAGCCCGGCCCGATCGCGACGAGCGCGCGTTGCGTCCGCAGCCAATCGGGCACGGACGGCGCGACAAGCCAGAGCGGCTCCTGGCCCAACCACTTACGTGCGCTCTCTTCCGCTCGCTGCACCTGCCTCGCCTGCCGCCGGAGCAATGCGCGCTCCACCGCCGGGAAATCCAGATGGTCACCCGGCATCTTCAGCTCGACCAGGATCTCCTCGTGCATCCGGGCTTCCGGCCACGGCGCGGACAGCCCTGCGATGCGATCGGGGTGGCGTACGAGCAAGAGCCCATCGCCCTGCACCTTCACCAGGCCGATCTCGGGCGGATCCTGCCACGTGACGGCACCGCCGGTGATCCGCTCCGTCTCGTCGGCAAAGGTGCGCTTGGCGAACTGATCCGGCTGGCCCACGCGCGGCGCAGTACCAGAGCGGGTTCACCGGAACCAGCGCATATCGCCGTGTTCATCGGCCCTTCGGCCCTTACGCACGACGATATCTGCGCGTCTGAGAATCGCATGTGCCACGAGTTTTTTTATGTTGTGGACCGCTCGCTCTGCCGCTGGATTGGCGGGGGACCGCCTACTCGCACGCCTCGCCGAGGATGTATCCATGCTTGCAGATGCACCGACACTCGACCTCGAGCTCCGGCTCGTTGCACGCCGGCCGGACCTGCCTCGTGTGGCTCGCCGTCCGGCCCTCCCGGTCCTTCACCTGCACCACGATCTCGTAGTCCTGATCGAAGATGTCGCCGCTCGACCAGTTGTTCGGACAGACGCCCACGTTCGCGAACGTCGAGATGTCGACGTCGACGCTCGCGCCCCAGCCGTCGCCGGTCGGCTTCAGGTTGACCGTCCTCGACTCGGACATCACCCGCCCGGACCCGGGGTCGCGCAGCGCGCCCGTGAGCTGGACGCCGCATGCGCTCAGGTTCGTCGCGCGGACGCCCAGGAAGAGCACCCGCCCGCCCTGCGGCGGCATGACGATGTCGACCGCGTCGCCGTCGCTCACCGGGCGCGATACGCCGCTCGAGTCGAGCGCGATGACCTCGATCTGGATGGGCGCGCCCTCCTCGCCCAGGGGCCCGAGCTTGCACATGTCCTCGACGACCGGCAGAGGCGGCTCCTCGTCGTCGCCGCACGCCGGCGCGACGAGCAGCAGCGCCGCGAGCGCTCGCCGCGTCGCAGCGCGAGCGGCCGTCATCGATCCCGCCGCTCCGGCGCCGGCGGAGGGCCCTCGTCGTCCTCCGGCTCCTCCCGCGGGATGGGCGCGCGGGGCGGGCGCCTCGTGGCGCCGAAGGAGCTCGAGCTGATCGGCGGCGCCGCGCGCGAGTCGGGCGCCGCAGGCTGGGACGGCGCGCCGCCACGCCACGGGCCGGCCGCCTCCGGCTCGGCCGGCCCCGGCGGTCCGCCGGGGGCCGGCCCCGGCGGTCCGACGGACGCCGCGCTCCCCTCGAGCAGCCCCGCCTGCGGGAACGGCGTGCGCTCGGCCAGGTAGGCCGCGAGCAGCCGGTCGCGCTCGAGCTCCTCCGTGCTCGGCGGCGGCGGGGGATCGAGCGTCGGCAGCTCGTCGGTCCAGGTCAGGTCCGCCTCCTCCAGGCTCGGGACGGAGCCGGCGCTGCTGGAGAACCTCCGCGGCGCGTTCCGCTCGGTCGGGACAGGCTCCGGCGCGTAGCTGGGAGCAGCACGATCCAGCGCATGGCTGGACGGACGGTCGGGCGCGTACCCGGGGGCTCGGTCGAGCGTGTGGCTCGACGCGCGGTCCGAGGCGTACCCGGGGGCTCGGTCGAGCGTGTGGCTCGACGCGCGGTCCGAGGCGTACCCGGGGGCTCGGTCGAGCGTGTGGCTCGACGCGCGGTCCGAGGCGTACCCGGGGGCTCGGTCGAGCGTGTGGCTCGACGCGCGGTCGGGCGCGTACCCGGGGGCTCGGTCGAGCGTGTGGCTCGACGCGCGGTCCGAGGCGTACCCGGGGGCTCGGTCGAGCGTGTGGCTCGACGCGCGCTCCAGCGCATGGGTGGACGTCCGCTCCAGCGCGTGGCTGGACGCGCGGCCCGGCGCGTTGCTGGGCGCCTGTCCCGGCGCGTTGCTGGACGCGCGGCCCGGCGCGTTGCTGGGCGCCTGTCCCGGCGCGTTGCTGGACGCGCGGCCCGGCGCGTTGCTGGGCGCCTGTCCCGGCGCGTTGCTGGACGCGCGGCCCGGCGCGTTGCTGGGCGCCTGTCCCGGCGCGTTGCTGGACGCGCGGCCCGGCGCGTTGCTGGGCGCCTGTCCCGGCGCGTTGCTGGACGCGCGGCCCGGCGCGTTGCTGGGCGCCTGTCCCGGCGCGTTGCTGGACGCGCGGCCCGGCGCGTTGCTGGGCGCCTGTCCCGGCGCGTTGCTGGGCGCGCGGACCGGCGCGACGCTGGGCGCCCGCTCGGGCGCGACGCTGGGCATGGGCTCGGGCGGGAAGGAGGGGCTCCGCGACGTCGGCGGCGGCGGCGGGGGCGGCGGATCGATGGTCGGCAGCTCGTCGTCCCAGTCCCAATCCTCCGGATCCACTCGGGAATCCGACCGGCGCGACGGCGGGCCGAGCCGCAGCTCGGCCGACCTCCGCGAGATCGGAAACCCCGCCGGCGGGCCGATCGTCGGCAGCTGGCCCACGCCCGGATCCCGCGGGGGCGCGTCCTCCCGGCGCTCCATCCGCCGCGACGGGCGCGTCGGCTCGGGCGCCGGCACGGAGTACCTCGTCGACGCGACCGGCCCGAACGGCCGCGAGTCCCGCGGCAGCCGGGGGGACCCCGAGCCGGAGCTCGCCTGGCCGCGCGCGCCGCCGCCGTCGAGGGAGGCGGCTGCGTCGAGATGAGGTTCTCGTCGCGACCCCGCTCGGCCGGCGCCGGGCGATCCGCCGGCGCAGGCTGCCGGGGCCGCACGCTGGTCGGCGACGACGCGGCCTGCGCCGAGCCAGCGAGCGGCCGGCCGAGCCACGCGGCGTCCTTGCGCCCCTGCGACGAGCGCGCGCCCTCCTCCGCCGGCCGCACCGCGCGCGGCGCGAGCGTGTCGCCAGGCTCGGTCGCCGGGACCTCGTCGCCGACGAGGAGCGGCGGCGCCCCGGCCCCGCGCGACTCCACGCCCGCCGCGCCCCGCCCCGAGCGGAAGCCGAACGCGGCGCGGATCGCCCGCTCGTGGTGCGGCTCCACCTCGACCGGCCGGACGATGAAGCACGGCTCCGCGCCCGGCGCCCGCAGCGACAGATCGACGTCGAACGGCGCGCCGACGAGGTGACCCTGCTCGTCGAACAGGATGCGCACCGGCGGCTGCGCGAAGTGCGCCGGCGACGACGGCGTCGCGAGCACGACCCCGAGCTCGCCGGTGCTCAGCTGCACGAACGTCCCCGTCGGGATGATGCCGAGCGCGCCGATGAGCAGCTTGCCGATCGCCCGATCGGTCGCGCTCTCGGCGCCCGAGACCATGCGCTGGAGCACGGCGTCGAGCGACGCGCCGCCGCCCGACGCGCCCTCGAGCGACGGGAACGGCGCGGCCCGGAGCTCGGTGAACTGGCGGGCGGCGGCGAGGATCCGCGCGAGCACCGTGGGGCTGCGCCGGCCGCCGTAGAGCGGGCCCTGCCGGCCGCCCGGCCGCAGCGCGAGCGCCTCGTAGGCGATCACCGTGCGCGTGATCGACGGCGCGTGCAGCTTGCCGAGCGCCGTCAGCATGACCGCCGCGCTCGCGGGCAGCCGCTCCTTCTCGTCGTCGCTCAGGCTGCGCTCGAGCAGCGAGCGCCCGGCCAGCTCCTCGCCGCCGGCCGAGCCCGCGAGCGCCCCCGTGAGCCGCAGCCTGCCCACGTCGTAGAGGAGCGCCGCCGTGACGAGGCTCCCGAGCATCCGCCGGTCCGTCGTGAGCTGGCGCGCGATCCCCAGCGCGACGATCGCCGTCGACACGCAGAGGCCCGCCTCGTCCGGGTCGGCGACCTTGCCCGCGGCGACCGAGAGCAAGAGGCGCGCGTCCTCCTCGGCCGCGGCGACGAGCTTCTGCGCGACCCGCTTCACCCGCTGCGGCAGCGTCGGCTCCGACGAGCGCAGCGCCGCGTAGAACCCGCGCATCACGAGGATCGCCGCGGCGTAGGTGCGGCTGATGCGGCCGATGCGGGTGCCGTCGCCCTCGATGGCGCCGGCGGGGAAGGGGTTCGTGAGCTTGCGGACCCGGACGCCGCGCAGGCTCGACTGGAGCAGCCGCGCGGCGATGCTGCGGTCGCGCTGCGCGTCGGCGAGGAGGCGGGCGAAGGCGGCGAGCTCGGCGCGGCGGGCCGTCTTGTCGAGCACGAGCTCCGAGACGTCGCAGGCCTCGAAGAAGCTGCCGAGCTCCAGGGCGATCTCGTACGTCTCGCGCGAGGCGCGGAGCATCTGGCCGTTGATGAAGAGCGTGTTGCCCGCGAACACCAGCGTCGCGGCCTCGCTCCCCGACAGCTCGCAGAACTGGACGATGCTGTCGATCGCCGACGGGACGAGCGACAGCACCGCCTGGTTCGAGTCGCTGTGCAGGAGGCACGCCTTCGCGAGCCGGTAGATCATCTGCACCAGGCCGAGCGCCGCGCGGCGCCGGCCGTCGGCCTTCACGCCCGAGATCGCCATGTCGCCGGTGCTCTCGTGGAGGTTGGCCTTCTCCTCGCTCACGGCTTCCTCCCGCCCCGGGGCGACGGCGACGGCGCCGGCTTCGTCGACGGCACCCCGCTCATCGGCGCGGGCTCGATCGCCGGCGCCGGCGCCGGACGGGCCGACGGGCCGAGCTGGAACGACGCGGGGCCCTGCCGCACGCTGTACGGCGGAGCGCTGGGGCCCGACGGCGGGGCGGGGGACCGCGGCGGCGGGGCCGGGCGCGGCATCGACGGCGGCATCGGGGGCGGCGCGGCGGTCGGGGTGGACGCCGCGGCGGCGGAGGACGGCGGCGGGCCGCGCCTGCTGAACGGCACCGAGTTGGGGGGCGCCGAGGCGGCGCTGGTCGAGGAGGGCACCGGCGAGACCATCGGCGGCCGGTACGCGGGCCGGCCGGCGTCGCCGCCGCCGTACGGGCCGGCGGAGCCCGGGCGCGGGGTGCTCCACGGCTCGAGCTGGTCGGGCAGGCCGAGCGGACCGCCCGGGCTCACGCGCCGGACCGAGACCGGCGAGTAGGAGCGCGCGGCGCGGGAGGGCGGCGCGCTCGCCTCGGGGGCGGGCGGCGACGGCAGCGACGCCTGCGCCGGCGGGCGCTCGCTCGGGCGGGTCGGCGCGACGAGGCGCGCGGCGATCGCGACCGCGGCGCGGGCGGCGGCGTCGCGCACCGGCGGGGTGTTCCACCAGCGCGGCTTGGTGGCCTCCTTGACCGCGCGGAGCGCCTCGTAGCTCCGCGCCTGGCAGAGGAAGTGCGCGGCCAGCTCGCGGGTCTGCTCGATCGCCTCGGACGGGATGAGCTGGCGCTTCTCGAGCAGCTCGATCGCGAGCTTCTCGGCCCGCGCGGGGTTCAGCTGCGCGACGGTCTCGAGCCACTGCCGCCGCTCCGAGCCCGGCAGGTCGTGGAACGACGGCGCGATGATCCGCCGCACGAGCGTCGGGCCCGCGGCGAGGACGCCGAGCTTGCCGATGAGGCGCAGCGCCTCGCGGCGCACCGGCGGCGCGGGATCGTCGAGCAGCTTCTGGAGCTCCTCTCGGACGCGCTCGGCGGCGGAGCCCGGGCCGCTCGCGCCGTCGCCGCCCGCGGCGTCGGGGAGCTCGGCGAGCGCGCTGATGCGCACCTCGACGTGCGGGCTCGCGAAGCCGGCCTCCAGCGCGGCGAGCGCCTCGGGGGTCTTGAGCTGCGCGAGCAGCTGGATGGTCGTGAGGGCGAGGGGGGCCGGCGCGCGCGAGAGCAGGTCGCCGAGCTCGGCCTCGCGGCCCGGCGCCCACCGCCGCATGTACGCGAACAGGACCTCGCGCAGGCGCTCGGACTGCGCGGCGCCGTGGCACTGGCACGCCGCGCCGAAGAGCGCGCCGTCGTCGAGCGCGTCGAGCGCGTGGGCCAGCCCCTCGACGATCGCCGGGTCGAGCGGCACGAGGCTCCGGCCCGCGCCGGGCTGCGCCGCGCCCCGCGCCGCGCCGGGCTGCGCCGCGCCCCGCGCCGCGCCGGGCTGCGCCGCGCCCCGCGCCGCGCCGGGCTGCGCCGCGCCCCGCGCCGCGCCGGGCTGCGCCGCGCCCCGCGCCGCGCCGGGCTGCGCCGCGCCCCGCTCGCCGCCGGCTCCTCCGGGTGGGTCGTCGCGAGGTCGTCGAGGATCGCCTTCAGCGCCTCGACCGGGAACATCGACTGCGCGAGCGCCCGGTCGATCGCGCGCGGCGAGAGCTGCGGCGTGGCGGCGAGCTGCCGGCTGCTGGCCGCGCCGGCCGCGCCGCGCTGGACGCCCTCGATCCGCGTGGAGAACGCGCGCCGGAGCATCGTCTGCACCTCGAAGGCGAGCTCGTAGCTGTGCAGGACGATCTGGTCGGCGGTCCACGCGGTGAGCGCCCCGGTCATGCGATCGGCGTCGCCGTGCCTCACGGCGTCGACGTAGCCGTCGACGAACGCCTCCATGTACCGCTCGGTCCACTGCTCCGACGGCAGCGCGATCTGGGCGCCGAGGGTGCTCCGGGTGAGCGGGTCGACGGCGAGCGCCGAGGCCGCCGCGCCCGTCTCGGCGAGCGCGGCCTCGACGTTCCGCTGGAGCGCCCTGCCCGCGAGCGAGCTCTCGTCCCAGAGGCTCTCGATCTGCGCGAGCGCGCGCGCCCCGATCGCGATCTCGCGGCACTGCTCCTCGAAATCCTCGGGATCGGCGTCGCCCTCGGCGAACTGATCGATCGCCATGTAGGCGATGTGCTCGAAGCGGCGGTCCCAGAGCGCCGTCACCGCGTCGTCGTCCTCGCCGATGCCGAAGCTCTGGTCGCGGAGCAGGATGGCGGCGAAGTCGCGGAGCTCGGCCTCGGTGATGCCGGCCTTGATCTGGATCTTCCGGACGCCGTCGGCGAAGAGCTGGTAAGGGATGCGATCGAACGGCGGCCTGTCGGGCTGCCAGATCGGCTGGCCGCCCGAGGTGAACGCGTTCGGGGTGACCTCCCAGCGGACGCCGAGCGGGTTCTGCGACAGCGTGCGCGTGATCTCGTCGAACGCGAAGTGGATCCCCTTGTTCACATGCGGGTGGTTCCACCCGTACTGGCGGATGTTGCTGAGCACCAGCGCGAGCTGCTTCCAGACGCCGACGAGCCGCTGGCAGGTCTGCTCGACGAGGGACGAAGGCTGCGGATCCGGGTCCTCGTCGATGGCGTCGTTGCCGCGGACGAGCACGCGCGGCGCCTTCTTCTCGCGCGAGGGGGTCAGCTGGCCGGCGGCGTTCGCGGCGGTCAGCCGGCGGAGCTCGGCGCGCATCGCGCCGGCGCTCTGGAAGCGGCTCCCGCGCTCGAACGCGAGCGCCTTGTCGACGAACGCCACGATCTCGACCGGCAGGTCGGGGACCTCGGTCGCGATCGACGGCGCGGTCTGCGTCGCCGCGAGGAAATACGACTCGGACTCGCTGCGGCCGCGGTTGAGCCGCTTGCCCGACAGCAGGGTGAACAGGCACGCGCCGACCGACCAGAGATCCGACCGGCCGTCGATGCCGGACACCCCCATCGCCTGCTCGGGCGACATGAACGCCGGCGTGCCGAACGTGAGCCCCGCGCGCGTCGCCTGCCGCTCCGGGTCGCGCATGCGGGCGATGCCGAAGTCGAGGACCTTCACGTGGCCGGCGCTCGTGACGAAGATGTTCGCCGGCTTGATGTCGCGGTGGACGATGCCGATCGAGTGGCACTTGTCGAGCAGGTCGAGCACGACGTCGAACACGGGCAGCACCTGCGCGAGGGCCAGCGTGCCGCCGTGGTTGCTCGCGAGCCGCTGGAGGGTGGTGCCCGCGAGCAGCTCCATGACGAGGAACGGCTCCCCGCGATCGCTGAGGTCGTCCTCGACCACGGCCACGCGCGCCGGGTGGTCGACCCGGTTCGCGATCTTGCCCTCGCGCAGGAAGCGGTCGCGCAGCTCTGCGTTGCGGGCGAACTCGATGTGAAGGACCTTCACCGCGGCGCGCGAGCCCCGGCGGTGGGTCGCCGCGAACACCGCGCCCATGCCGCCGACCCCGAGCAGGTCGTCGAGCCGCCACTTGGCGTTCAGGGCCGTCCCGATCCGCGCAGCGGCGGTATCTACGAGGTTCGGCTCCTCGGCGTGCGGGTCGAGCGGGGCCATAGACCGGGCGGCGGACAGAGGCCGCGCCGTGCGCGGCAGAAGGCGAGTAAACCAGGCCGAGCATACATGGTTCCCGGTGAAGCGCGAACCAGGACACGCTCGTCCGCCCCCACCGAACAAAGGTGGGAGAGGCGTTCGTAAGGTGGCAGCGAGGCTGCGTGCGACGCACGCGCGCGACCCGCGACGGACGATATCGGCCGACGCCGGACAGCGCCGGACAGCCACCGACGGTCGCGCGCTTCAGCGCACTGTCTCTCTCGGGCGCGGCGCGGCGCCGGCGTCCGGCTCGGGCGATCGCCGCTTCAGCGCACTGGCTATCGGTCGCGGCGCGGCGCGGCGCCGGCGTCCGGCTCGGGCGCGCCCGGCCACTCGGGGCAGGTGACGCGGTAGGCGATGTCGGGCATGAGCAGCGCCCACTCCTCGCGCGTGAAATTGCGCCCGGCGTAGGCGCACGCGCGCATCAGCAGCGGCTCGGCCGCGATCGTGAAGACGCGCGCCGCGCCGTCGTTGGCGGCGGTCACCACGCGGGTCGCGTCGGGGCTGAACACCGCGTCCGTCAGCGTGACGCCCTCGGCCCGGAGCGTGATCGGCTCGCCCTGCCCGTCGACGGGGAGCACCCGCGCGACGCCGTCGCTCGACACGGCCACCACGCGCGCGCTGTCGCTGCTGAACGACACGGTCCGGACGGAGGTGCCAAGGCCGCTCAGGACGAGCGGCTGGCCCTGGCCGTCGGCGCGGAGCAGCCGCACGGCGTCGTCGAGGGCCGCGATCGCGATGTGGCTGCCGTCCGGGCTCACCGCCAGCGCCGCGATCGCGCGGTCCTCGTACCCCGAGGCGAGGACGCGCGGGGCCCCGCGACCGTCCGCGGGCCACACCTTCACGTTGGGCCCCGACGTCGCCACGATGCTCTTGCCGTCCGGGCTGAACGCCGCCTTGAGCAGCCCCGCGCGCTCGTCGCGCAGCACCACCGGCTCGCCCGGGACCCCGTCCTCGAACACGCGCAGGATGCCGTTCCACGAGGTCGTGACGATCCTGGTGCCGTCCGGGCTGAACGCGACGCCCACCACCCGATCGTCGTGGGTGCCGAGCACGACCGGCTCGCCTTTGCCGTCGGCGCGCCACAGCCGCGCCGTCCGATCGGCCGAGCCGGTGACCAGGCGGCTGCCGTCGGGGCTGAAGTCGACGCTGAGCAGGTGCTCCTCGTGCCCGCGCAGCACGACGGGCTCGCCCGAGCCGTCGGCGCGGAAGATGCGAACGGTCTTGTCCGTCCCGGCGGTAGCGATCTTGCTGCCGTCGTGGCTCACCGCGATGCTGGTCAGCGGCCCCGTGTGGCCGTGGAGGAGCAGCGGCTCGCCCGGCGCCTCGAGGCGCCACACCCGCGCGGTGCCGTCCTCCGAGGCGGTGACGACGCTCCTGCCGTCGCGGCTGAAGGCGGCGCTGTTCACCGCCCCCTCGTGGCCCACGAGGACCGTCGACGTGCCTTTGCCGTCGCAGCGGAAGATGCGGGCCGTCCCGTCCGCGGAGGCGGTGACGACCGACGTGCCGTCGGCGCTGAAGGCGGCGCTGCGCACGGAGCCCTGGTGCCCGCGGAGGACGACGGGCTCGCGGCGGCCGGGCTCGAGGATGCGCGCCGTCCCGTCGCCCGCGGCGAGGGCGATGCGGGCGTCCACGGGGCTGTAGCTCGCGCCCTCGACGCCCTGCCCGAGCCCCTTCAGCGCCTCGGCGGCGCCGTGCCCGTCGGCGCGGACGACGTAGACCGTCCCGCTGATGGCCGTGGCCAGGATCCAGGTGCCGTCGTGGTTGAAGACCGCGCGCCGGATGAGCCGCTCGCCCAGCGGGACGACGAGCGGCGGCTCGTCCCCCATGCCGGGGCGCCACACGTAGATCGCGCCGCTCGTGGTCCCCGCGACGACGCGGCTGCCATCCGGGCTGAACGCCACGCTGGACGGCGCGGCGTCCCGTGTGGGGAGCGCCCCGTCCTCGCGGCCGTCGGGCCGCCACAGGCGCACGGTGCCGTCGGTCGATGCGGTCGCCAGGCGGCTGCCGTCGTGGTTGAAGGCGACGGCGACCACCCCGCCGGGGTCGTGGGCGCGCAGCAGGACCGGCGCGTCGCGCGCGCCGAGGCGGAAGAGCCGCGCGGCCCCGTCGGCCGAGGCGGTGGCCACGAAGCGGCCGTCGGGGCTGAAGGTCGCGTCGTGGACGGCGCCGCCGTGGCCGGTGAGCACCTCCTGGCCGACGGCGGGGCCCCGGACGGCGTCGCCGAGCGCCTGCACCACGGTGGCGGCCGCGGGGCGGCCGCTCGCCCTGGCGGCGAGGCCCGCCTCCACGGCGAGGAGGCGCGCGCGCGGCAGCAGGCCGTCGGACAGCTCCTTCGCCGACTGGGCCGCGAGCCGCCGGGCGTCCTTCTCGCGCGCGTCCTGCTGCGCCCGGGCGAGCGCCTGCTCCTCCTTGCCCATCTGCCAGAGGAGCGCGAGGATCATGCCGCCGAGCAGCGTGACGGCGACGGCGAGCACGGTGAGGAGCCGCCGCATCGACCGCTTCTGGCCCTCGGCCCGCGCGCAGGCGGTGAGAAACGCCCGCTCCTCGGCCGAGAGGTCGCCCCGCCCGTCGCACCACGACGTGAGCTCCGCGAGCGCCGCGCCGCCCACGAGGAAGTCGTCCTTCCGCCCGTTCGAGAGCCAGCGCAGGAGCGGGTCCGTGACGGCGCGCTCCACCTCGCGCGACCCGGCCCACGCCCGGTCGAAGGCGCGGCGGAAGATGCGGTTTCGCACGTCGAGGCACGGCGCGCCCGCGGCCGTCGCCCGCTCGGCGCAGAGCCCCGAGAGCCGCAGCAAGAGCTGGATCGGATCGCCGCTGTCGACCGACACCGGGTGGCCGTCGAGCAGCCGCGTGTACAGCCGCAGCAGCTTCGGCGCGTGGGCGCGGTGGGGCCCGTGCGGCTCCAGGCACCGCTCCGCGTAGCGCAGGTTCGGGTCCTCGGCCCGCCCCTTGCCCAGGAAGCGCCGCTCCACGGCCTCGTCGACGCTGAGGCCGCGCCGCTCGCCGACGAGATCCGCGCAGAGCCGCTGGGTCATGTAGGGGTGCCCCGAGGTCCACGCGAAGATCGCGTCGAGCGCCGCGTCGGGGTCGGCCACGAGCCCCTCCAGGCCGGCGCGGAACCCCCGCACCTCGGCGCGGGTGAAGTCGTCGAGCCGGATCGCGCGGCCGATGTTGAACGGCGTGCGCGTCGGATCCGAGACGAGCTCCGACGGCGCCGCCACCCCGAGCAGGCAGAAGGTCAGCCGGGCGTTGGCCGGGCGCTCGGCGCGCCGGTTCACGAAGGCGCGGATGGCCGCGAAGAAGTCGTCCCGCGAGAACGGCAGAGACAGGGTGGCGTCGACCTCGTCGATGAACAGGACGATCCCGGAGGAGATCTCCACGAGCACGACGTCCTCGAGCCAGCGCAGCCAGCAGTGCACCGGCCCGAGGTGCCAGTGCGCGTCCCAGAACTCGTCCGGCGGCTCCAGGCCGAGCTGCTCGGCGATCTCGGACGCGATCCCGAGGTACCAGCCCACGGGCGTGGCGGTGTCGGTGCCGAGCGCCCCGAGATCGACGCTCGCGCACTCGATCTGCTCGGCGCGGAGCCGCATCGAGACCCGGAGTCGCAGGCTGGACTTGCCGATCTGGCGGGTCGACAGCACATAGCAGAGCTCACCGCCGAGCAGCGCCTCGAAGAGCTCCGTGTCCGCGGAGCGCTCGATATAGATGGCGCCGTCGCCCACGGTCCCGCCCGCCTGGAACCGGCGCCTGTGATCACCGGCGCTGGCCTTCGCCTGATCGAGGTCGGGAGGCGCCGAGAAGGTCACGAATCAGACGGTGCCATGCAGCGCCGGGACCGTCAACGGAACGACATCCCGCGTCGCTAGCGTCCGCGGTGGAACAACAGGTCTCGCGACGGCGCGTGAACTTCACGAGAGCGTCACGCGGGGAGGGCCGAGAGGAGGGGCAGGAGCGGGGCAGGAGCAGGGCAGGAGCGCGCCCTCGCGCGCGGCCGCCGGCTTCTGTCGGCGCGGCGTCGCGCGGCGCGGTCGCGGCCGCGCGCCTCCGCTCCTCCCTTCCTTCGCCGTGCGGCGATCACGGTTGCGCCCGTTGCGCTGCGCCTCAAAACCCACTTGCCACGTCCAGAAATCGTGGACCGGGCCACTCTGGCTGGTGTAGCGTTCGCGCCGTGCGAGGGGCGTTGAAGGCGAGGGGGCATGGCGTCGTGGCCGCGCTGACGGCCCTGTCGCCGCTCGGCTCCGCTTGGCGCTCTGCGGCTCAGCAGATTCCTGCCGATACTACGGCTTTGCCCGATACTCCTGAAGCACCTTCCGGGGAGATGCAGAGTCCGCCGTCGACTGCCGGGGCGGCCCTCCTGCCGGCGGCCGCCCGGCCCGGGCTGCCCGGCGAGGCCGCGGCCGCCTCTTCGCGCGGGGCGGCCTTCTGCCGGGCGGCCGGGGCGGCGCTCTGCCGGGCGGCCGGGGCGGCCCTCCTCGCGCTCCCCGCGGCGGGGTGCATGCACCCCGACGGCGGGCTCGCGCAGGAGGCCGCGCTCACGGCGCACGTGAGCGACGAGGCCGCGCTCGCGGCGCACGTGAGCGACTGGCGGGAGGAGATCGTCTATCAGGTGCTGATAGACCGCTTCGCCGACGGCGACGCGAGCAATAACTACCGGGTCTCCCCGGCGCTCGGCAGCTGGCACGGCGGCGACTGGAAGGGACTCGAGGACCGGCTGCCCTACCTCGAGGAGCTCGGCGTCACCGCGCTCTGGATCTCGCCGATCGTCAAGAACGTCGAGACGGACGCCGGCTTCGACGGATATCACGGCTACTGGACGCAGGACTTCACCGCGCTGAACCCCCACTTCGGCGATCTCGCGTCGCTGCGCCGGCTCGTCGCGTCGGCCCACGGCCGCGGGATGAAGGTGATCCTCGATATCGTGACGAACCACATCGGCCAGCTGTTCTTTTACGATATCAACCTGAACGGGCAGCCCGACGACGCCATTTACGGCAGCGGCCACGCCCAGAGCGCGCCCGTGAGCGAGTACGACCCCGATTTCGACCCCCGCGGCGTCCAGGCGCGGACGTCGCTCGGCGCGTCGGGCCCGGCGCCGATCGTCTTCCGCCACGAGCCCGCGACAAACCACCTCCCGCCGCGGCCCGAGCTCTTCCAGCGCCCCGAGGTTTACAATCGCAAGGGGCGCGCCTTCGATTTCGACGATGTCGACCAGCTCGTGCACGGCGATTTCCCGGGCGGGCTCAAGGACATCGACACCGCCCGCTGCGACGTGAAGCGGACGATGGTCGACGTGTTCGTGCGCTGGGTCGAGCTCACCGACGTCGACGGGCTCCGCATCGACACGGTGAAGCACGTCGAGCACGAGTTCTGGCGCTATTTCACGCAGAACGTCCGGCTGCGGCTGAAGGAGAAGGGCAAGACCAACTTCTTCATGTTCGGCGAGGTCCTCGACGGCAGGGACGATCTCATCGGCAGCTTCACGAGGCACGACGTCCCGGCCCACCCGCACGACGCGGCGCTCGGCGGCGATCTGGAGCGCGAGAACGCGAGCGAGGCGGAGGGCGGCTGTCCGGGCGCCGCGCCGATCACGGGGGATACGCTCGACGGCGTCTTCTATTTCTCCCAGTACTATCAGGCGTTCCGCGACGTCTTCCGCGACGCGCAGGGCACGCGGCGCATCGAGGAGCTCTGGGCGGCGCGCGAGGTCAACTACGGCACGGAGCCGAACGCGAACGGCACGGGCCTGCCGCCGGTGAAGACGCTTGTCAACTTCATCGACAACCACGATGTCCCGCGCTTCCTCTACGACGGTCCGGGCGCCTCGCCGTTCAAGGCCGATCCCGAGGCGGCGCTCAGGAACGCGCTCCTGTTCCTCTTCGCGGAGGACGGCATCCCCTGCCTCTACTACGGCACCGAGCAGGGCTTCAGCGGCGGCCACGACCCGGCGAACCGCGAGGACCTCTGGGCGAGCGGCTACGACACCCGGCATCCGCTCTTCCAGTGGGTCAAGCGGCTCACGGCGCTGCGCCGGGGCTACCGGGCGCTCACGGTCGGCGAGCAGCGGGTGCGCTGGTCGACGGAGCGGACCGGCGACGGGGACGAGGACGAGGGCATCTTCGCCTTCGAGCGGGGCGAGCCGGGCGGCGATTACGCGCTCGTCGTGCTCAACACGCACCCCGCGAAGCGGAGCGCCACGCGCTTCGGCGGGTCGGTCATGACGACGGAGCTCCGGCCGGGGACCGTGCTCGTCGACGTGCTCTCCTCCGGGAAAACGACGTATAGGGTGGGCGCGAACGGCGCCGTCACCGTCGAGCTGCCCCCCGTGAGCGGGGCGCTGCTCATCCCGGAAGACCAGGTCATCCAGGGTCTTTGATCCCAACGAGCTCTCCGTTTCTCCGACTTCCCTCCGACTTCCCTCCGAGAACCTTGATTATGGCCTCTGTCAAAGTGCGCGGACTCAACAAGCGATTCGGTCAGACGCACGTGCTGCGCGGCGTGTCCGTCGACGTGCCCGACGGCTCGTTCGCCGTCCTCGTCGGCCCGAGCGGGTGCGGCAAATCGACCCTGCTCCGGCTGCTCGCCGGCCTCGAGGAGGCCGACGAGGGCTCGATCGCGCTCGGCGGGCGCGACGTCACGCGGCTGGAGCCGCGCGATCGCGACATCGCCATGGTGTTCCAGTCGTACGCCCTCTACCCGCACCTCACGGTGCGCGAGAACCTCGCGTTCGGCCTGAAGCTCCGGAAGACGCCGCCGGCCGAGATCGACGCGCGCGTGAAGGAGGCGTCGGAGATGCTCGGGCTCGGCCCGCTCCTCGACCGGCACCCCCGGGCGCTGTCCGGCGGCCAGCGGCAGCGCGTCGCCATGGGCAGGGCCATCGTGCGGCGGGCGCAGCTCTTCCTGTTCGACGAGCCGCTCTCGAACCTCGACGCCGCCCTGCGCGCGCAGGTCCGGGTCGACATCCGCAAGCTGCACGACCGGCTCGGCGCGACGAGCGTCTACGTCACCCACGACCAGGTCGAGGCCATGACGCTCGCCGACGAGATCTTCGTGCTCAACAAGGGCGTCGTCGAGCAGTCGGGGCCGCCCCTCGAGGTGTTCGCCCGGCCGCGCACCCAGTTCGTGGCGAGCTTCCTCGGCAGCCCGGCCATGAACTTCGTCGAGGCGCGCATGGAAAACCGCGGCGGCCGGTGGGTCGCGGCCCAGGGCGAGCTCTCGGTCGAGGTCGACGCGGCCGAGTTCCCGGGCGCGCTCGCGTCCGGCCGGCGGGTGATGGTCGGCGTGCGCCCGCACGAGGTGGAGCTCGCCGCGGGCGAGGGCGGCGCCCCGTTCCACGTGGCGTTCGTCGAGGCGCTCGGGGCCGAGTCGTACGCCCACGGCACGGTCGCGGGGGCGCCGTTCGTGGCGCGCCTCGACCCCGCGACGCGCGTGGCGAAGGGGGGCACCGTGACGCTCGCGCTCCGCAACGTGCACCTGTTCGACGCGGACTCGGGGCTGACCCTGCGGGAGGCGTGAGGCGCGCCATGTCGAGCCGCCGCCCCGCGCCCGCGCTCGCCGCGCTCGCCCTGGTCCTGCACCTGCCCGGGCTCGCGGTCGCGGCGCCGATCCGGCTCTGGCACGCCTACCGCGACGACGAGGCCAGGGCGCTCGGCGCCATCGTGGCGGCCTTCCAGGGGGCGGACGTCGAGCTCCTCGCCGTCCCGTTCGACGCCTACGCCCCGAAGCTCCAGGCGGCGGTCCCGATGGGCGAGGGGCCCGACCTGTTCATCGACGCCCACGAGCGGCTCGGCGACTACCGCGCGCGCAAGATCGTCGCGCCCGTGGGCGACGCGCTCGATCCGGGCGGCGAGGCGGTGTTCCAGGGGCCGGCGCTCGCTGCCGTCCGGCTGGGCGGCGAGATCTTCGGGCTGCCGATCAGCCAGAAGTGCATGGCGCTCTACATGAACACCGCGCTCGTCCAGGAGGCTCCGGCCTACCTCGAGGACATCGCGGCGCTCGCCGGCGCGCTGCCGCAGGGCGCGTATCCGCTCGCGTACGAGGCGTCGAACGCCTACGCGCACATGCCGATCCTCGCCGCGTTCGGCGGCGCGATGCTGGACGAGCGCGACCAGTTCGGCTTCTTCGGCCCGGGGCCCGAGCGCTCGCTCGAGCTCGTCCGCTCGCTGATCGCGCGGCGGATCGTGCCGGAGGACGCGAACGGCGCGCTGGTGACCGACCTGTTCAACGCGGGCCGCGCGGCGTTCGTGATCAGCGGGCCGTGGTTCGTGGGCGGCCTCAAGGACGAGGCGAAGCGGCGCGCGCGCGTCGTCCCGCTCCCGAAGGTGCGCGAGACCGGCCAGCCGATGCGGCCGTTCATGACCGTCGAGGCGGTCATGCTCTCGCCCCAGGGCGCGCAGCGGGCCGAGGCGCGGGCGCTCGCGCGCCACATCGCCGGGGCCGCGGCCGCCGCCGCGCGGATGGAGATCGCGCGCACGCCGCCGGTGCGGAGCGACGTGGCCGTCCCGGCCGACGACGCCTTCATCGCGGCCTTCACCGAGCAGGCCAAGGTGGCCATCCCGATGCCGACGTCGCCGGCGATGCGCTCGACCTGGGAGCCGGCCGCGCGCGCGATCCGCAAGGTGCTGCGGGGCGACGCGCCCCCGGACGTCGCCCTCGCCGAGGCGAAGCACCGCTTCGACGACGTGCGCCGGCCGCTGCCCCCGCCCGCCTCGCCGGCGCCGCTCCTCGTCGGGCTCGGCGCGCTCGCGCTCGTCCTCGTGCTCCGGTGGGTCTCCGCCGCGAAGGGCGCGGTCCGCGGCCCCGCGCTCCGGCGATCCCTTCGACGCTCGCTCCCGGCCTACAAGTACGTCGCGCACGCCGTCGTCGCGATCGGCGTGCTCGTGATCGTGCCGCTCGTCATCGGCGCGGCGACGTCGCTCTTCGCCGGCAGCGGCGAGAGCCTCCGGTACGTCGGCCTCGCCAACTTCATCAGCATCCTCACGGCGCGCGGAGAGCCGCTCTTCTCGAGCGGCTCGTTCTACCTGGTGCTCGCGGTGACCGTGCTCTGGACGGCGGTGAACGTCGTCTGCCACCTCGTCCTCGGCGTCTCGCTGGCGCTGCTCCTGCACCGCCCGACGCTGCGCCTCCGCGCGCTCTACCGGGTGCTCCTCATCGTGCCGTGGGCGGTGCCGAGCTACGTGACCGCGCTGTCCTGGAAGGGCATGTTCCACCGGCAGTACGGGGCCGTGACCGGCCTCATCGAGGCGGTGAACGCCGCCTTCGGGACGAGCATCGAGCCGATCGCCTGGTTCTCGAGCTTCACCACCGCGTTCACGGCCAACGTGACGACCAACGTCTGGCTCGGCTTCCCGTTCATGATGGTGGTCACCCTCGGCGCGCTCACCGCCGTGCCCGGCGAGGTGCTCGAGGCGGCCGAGGTCGACGGCGCCTCGCGCTGGCAGCGCCTTCGGATGATCACGCTGCCGCTGATTCGACCGGTGCTCGCGCCGGCGGTGACGCTGGGGGCGATCTGGACGTTCAACATGTTCAACGTGGTGTTCCTCGTGTCCGGGGGCGATCCGGACGGCACCACGGACATCCTCGTGTCCGAGGCGTACCGGTGGGCGTTCACCCGCGAGGCGCAGTACGGCTACGCCGCGGCGTACTCGGTGCTGATCTTCCTGCTGCTCACGCTGGCGACGCGGGACTGGCGATGGCGGCGGCGGACGCCCGGGTCGTTCATCCCGCAGGGCGGCGGGGCGGCGGACGGGTCGGCGCCCGCGCCGGTGGCGGCGACGGAGGCCGTATGACGCGGCGGCCTGCTCCGGCCGAGTCGATCGCGGTGCACGTCGCGCTGCTCGCGGCGGTCGCGTTCGCGCTGTACCCGGTGCTCTGGGTCGTCTCGATCGCCTTCTCGGGGGCGCGCCCGCCGGTGCCGGAGGTGCTGCCGATCCCGAACCAGCCGACGCTCGAGCACCTCGAGGCGGTGGTCACCACGTCGCAGAAGGTCGGGGGCGAGACGATCTGGCTGTTCCCCCGCCAGCTCGCCAACTCGGTCGTCGTGGCGCTGGCGACCGCAGTTGTCGGCGTCTCGATCGCGGTCCCGGCGGCGTACGCGCTCGCGCGCTTCGAGTTCGTCGGCAAGCGCCGCGGCCTGCGGGCGCTGCTCGCGACGCAGATGTTCCCGACGGTGGCGAGCGCGATCCCGCTGTACCTCCTGCTCGACGCGCTGGGCCTGCTCAACTCGCGGACGGGGCTCGTGCTCTGCTACGCGTCGACCGCGGTGCCGTTCTCGATCTTCCAGCTCCGCGCGGCGTTCGAGGCGATCCCGGTCGATCTGGAGGAGGCGGCGATGGTCGACGGGGCGACGCGCTTCGAGGCCTTCGTCCGGGTGGTGCTCCCGGCGGCGCGGCCGGCGATCGCGGTGACGGCGCTGTTCGCGATCATGACGGCGTACAACGAGTTCATCCTCGCGGCGACGCTGCTCTCCAAGGAGGAGATGTTCACGCTGCCGGTGGTGCTGCAGCGGTACATCGGCGAGCACGACGCGCAGTGGGAGCGGTTCGCGGCGGGGGCGCTGCTCGTGTCGCTGCCGGTCATGGGGGCGTTCTACCTGGTGCAGCGGCACCTCGTGGCGGGGCTGACGACGGGCGGCGTGAAGGGGTGAGCGGACCTGCGCGCGACCCCGCCCCAGAGGTGCAGCGCGGGCTGCCGCGCGGCCGCGCCACCCGGTGGCGCGACGCGCGCTGCGCGGCGGCAGCGCGGCGCGCGGGGGCGTACGGCACCCCCGGCCCGCCCCCCCGGCCGCCCCGGCGGCAACCGTCCGCCTGACCCCACCTCGCGGCCATGGACGCCCGATCGCGACCCCGCTATCTCCATAAAGCCATGCCGAAGGCCGAGGATCCCCCGCCTGCCGCCGCGCCGGGGACCGCCCACCCGGAGCCCCGTCCGCCGCTGGGCGGCGACGGCCGGCCTTCGCTCGGCGGCGACGGCCGTCCCCCGCTGACCGGCGACGGCCGGCCTGTCCCTCGGCGGCGAGGCCCGCCCGTCGCTCGGCGGCGACCCCCGCCCCTCCCTGGCCGGCGACCCCCGCCTCTCGCTCGGCGGCGACCCCGACGGCCGCGGCACCTTCCTGCCGGCCGGGGCCGTGCCGCAGCGGCGCCACAGCCGGACCTCGTGGGAGAAGCTCTGGCTCCTGCCGCTGCTCGGGCCCCTGCTCGCGCTGCTCGTCATCGGCGCGGTCGCCACGCTCGAGGCCGCCTTCGACTGGAACATCCCGAACCCGCCGGCGATCCTCTCGATGATCATCGTCTTCGCGGCGTTCAGCGGCGGCCTGTGGAGCGGCATCGTCACCGCGCTCATCTCGTGCGTCTACTTCGCGCTCTACTTCTCCGAGGACGGCGTGCCGTTCTCGTACAAGGAAGACAACCTGCTCCGCGTCGTCGTCTTCGCCGTCACCACGCCCGCCATGGCGGTGATGGCGAGCATCGCCAAGCGGCGCGCGGACGCCATGGGCGCGGCCTCGCTCGAGAACGAGCGCGAGCACTCGGCGAGCCTGCGCGCCCTGCTCATGCAGCGCCAGGCGGTCGAGGCCGAGCTCCAGCAGGCCAAGGAGGCCGCCGAGGCGGCGAGCCGCGCCAAGAGCGAGTTCCTCGCCAGCGTGAGCCACGAGATCCGCACCCCGATGAACGGCATCATCGGCATGACGTCGCTCGCGCTCCAGACCGAGCTCAGCCAGGAGCAGCGCGAGTACCTCGAGATGGTCAAGATCTCGGCCGACGCGCTCCTCGCCATCATCAACGACGTCCTCGACTTCTCGAAGATCGAGGCCGGCAAGCTCGAGATGGAGCCCGTCGTCTTCGACCCGAGCGAGATCATCGGCGACGCCGTGAAGACGCTGGCCCTCCGCGCGCACGAGAAGCGGCTCGAGCTCGCCTACGACGTGGGCCCCGACGTGCCCGAGGCGCTCGTCGGCGACCCGCTGCGCCTGCGCCAGGTCCTCGTGAACCTCGTCAGCAACGCGGTGAAGTTCACCGACGCCGGCGAGATCGTCGTCCGCGCCGGGATCGACGCGCGCGCGCCCCTCACGCCCGAGGAGGAGGCCAGCGCCGACCGCCAGAGCGCGCCGAGCCTCTACGCGGGCGAGGCGCTCGGCGACAACGTGGTGCTCCACGTGCGCGTGATCGACACCGGCATCGGGATCGCCCCCGACAAGCAGCAGCTCGTCTTCGACGCGTTCGCGCAGGCGGACGGCTCGACCACCCGCAAGTACGGCGGCACGGGGCTCGGCCTCACCATCTGCGCCCGCCTCGTCGAGATGATGGGCGGCAAGATCTGGATCGAGAGCGAGCTCGGCAAGGGCAGCACGTTCCACTTCACCCTCCAGCTCAGGGCGCTCGAGGGCGCCGCCCGGTCGCGCCGCCTGCAGATGCCGCGGGACCTGCTCGGCACGCGGGTGCTCATCGCCGACGACAACGCGACCGCGCGGCGCATCCTCGGCGAGACCATCGAGGGCTGGGGGATGAAGGCCGTCCCGGTCGACTCGGGGGCGGCGGCGATCGCGGCGCTCTCGGAGGACTCGGGCACGTGGGCGCTGCCCTGGGGCAAGCCGGGGGGCAACGCGGTCGGGCCGACCTCCTCGTTCGGCCTCGCCATCGTCGACGCCCGCATGCCGAAGGTCGACGGCTTCGCCGTGGTCGAGCACTGCCGGCGGCGCGAGATCCTGAAGGGGCGCACCATCATGATGCTCAGCTCCACCTCGGCGCAGGCGGACGCCGCGCGCTGCCGCGATCTCGGCGTCTTCGCGATGGTCACGAAGCCCGTGAAGACGTCGCACCTCCAGGAGGCCGTGTTCCACGCCTTCGGCATCCCGACGCGGAGCGCGCTCCGGTCGGCCGACGTGCGCCGCGCCGTGCCCGGGCCGCGCGCCCGCGGCCTGCGGGTCCTCGTGGCCGAGGACAACGCGATCAACCAGAAGCTGATGCGCCGCTGGCTGGAGCGGCAGGGCCACCACGTGCACATCGTCGAGAACGGCCGGCTCGCCGTCGAGAAGATCGCGACCGGCCAGTACGACGTGGCGCTGCTCGACGTGGAGATGCCCGAGATGGACGGCCTCCAGGCCGCGCGGGTGGTCCGCGCGCGCGAGCGGCGCGAGGGCGGGCACATGCCGCTCATCGTCGTGACCGCGTACGCGATGAAGGGCGACCGCGAGCGCTGCCTCCGGGCGGGCTTCGACGGCTACGTGTCGAAGCCGGTCCAGGTCGAGGAGCTCTACGACATGATCGACCGGCTCGCCGCCGGGCCCTCCTCCCTGGAGCTCGAGGACCCGGCGCGCCTGTCGCTCGGCGCGCCGAACTCGTACCCGTCGGTGCCCTCGTCGCCGCTCGACAACGGGCCGCCGAGCACCCGGTCGTCGGACGAGCGGCCGCAGGGCACGCCCTCGTCGATCGCGAGCCGGCCGATGTTCGACCGCACCCGGGCGCTGGAGCGGACGGGCGGCGACGCCGACCTCCTGCGCGAGCTCGCCGAGGTCTTCCTGGAGGAGTGCCCGCGGTGGATGGCCGACATCGACGAGGCGGTGACCGCCGGCGACGCCCGCAAGCTCCAGCGGGCCGCGCACAGCCTGAAGGGCGGGGTCGACAGCTTCGGCGCCCGGGGCGCGTTCGAGGCGGCCTTCGCGCTGGAGAAGATGGCGCGCTCGAACGAGCTCGGCAGCCTGGCCGAGGCGCAGTTCGCGCTGCGGGCGCAGATCGATCGCCTGACCCCCGAGCTCGCCGCGTTCGTGCGCGAGGGCTCGCCGGCGGACGCCGCGCCGCTTGTGGACGCCGCGCCGCCGGTGCAGGGCGAGCGGCGCTCTGATAACGAGGTGACGCGATGGTGAGGGTGCTCGTGGTGGACGACTCCCCGTTGGATCGGCGCCTCTCCGGGAGCCTGCTCAAAAAGCGCGCCGGCATGGAGCCGATGTACGCCGAGAACGGCGTCGAGGCGCTCCAGACGATCGCGAAGGCGATGCCCGAGATCGTCCTGACCGATCTCCAGATGCCGCAGATGGACGGCCTGGAGCTGGTCGAGGCGATCCGCCGCGAGCACCCGTACCTGCCGGTGATCCTGATGACGGCGCACGGCAGCGAGGAGATCGCGGTGCAGGCGCTCCGGCGCGGCGCCGCGAGCTACGTCGCGAAGCGGAGCCTCGCGGCGGAGCTCGTGAGCACGGTCGAGAACGTCCTCGCGGTGGCGCGGCTCGACCGGCGGGAGCAGCAGCTGCTCGCGTGCCTGACGGCGACCGAGTCCCATTTCGAGCTCGACAACGACGTGGCGAAGGTGCCCGCGCTGGTGGGCCACATCGAGCAGAGCCTGGGCCGGATGCGGCTGTGCGACGAGACGGGCCGGATCCAGGTCGCGGTGGCGCTGCGCGAGGCGCTGGTGAACGCGATCGTGCACGGCAACCTCGAGGTGAGCTCGTCGCTGCTCGACGAGGATCCGAGCGCCTTCTCGGCGCTCGTCGAGCGGCGCCGGACCGAGAGCCCCTACCGGGACCGGCGGGTGGTCGTGGTGGCGCGGGAGACGCGGACCGAGGCGACCTACGTGGTGCGCGACGAGGGCCCCGGCTTCGACCCGCGCGACCTGCCCGACCCGACCGACCTCGCCAACCTGGACAAGCCGAGCGGCCGCGGACTGATGCTCATCCGCACCTTCATGGATGAGGTGTGGCACAACGAGAAGGGCAACGAGATCCACATGATCATGCGGTGTCGCTCGCCGGAGTCCGACCAGGAGCCGAGCGACCCTGGCGGCTGAGGCGGCCTGGATCCGTCCGTCGCTCGCGCTCCTTCCAACCGCGTTCACGTCCGGTGCCCGGGCGGGCGCGCCACGCGTCCGGGCGTCGCCCGGCCTTTGATTCAGGAGCTTCTCATGTCATCGACTGCGCCGGTGAGCCGGTATCTTCAGCAATTTCAGCAGGCCGCGGCCCGTGATTCGCGGGCCGCGGTCGCAGAGCTCGAGTCCCTCTTGCGGAGCGCGGGGGGCCCGCTGGTCGAGCCCATCGACGACCGGATGGTGCTGGTCACGTTCGTCTGGATCGGCCCCGCGCAGCGGGTGTCCGTGCGAGGGGCGCAGATCTTCCCCGACGTGATGAGGCCGTCGCACCCGATGAGGAGGGTGGAGGGCACCGACGTGTGGTACCTGAGCGCCGCGGCGCCGGCCAACGTCCTCACCGTCTATCAGTACCTCCTGGACGAGCCCGAGACGAGCGCGAGCCTCCTGGGGGACCCCGCGGGGCTCCTCCGCGCGCAGCTCGGCTGCGCGCAGGTCGATCCGGTGAACCCGAGGCGCATATACCCGCAGGCGGGGGTCATCGCCGGGGATTTCTGGCTTCCGGAGCGCCGGTGGGAGTCGATCCTCGACCTCGGTGGGGCGGAGCAGCCCGGCTGGTTCGAGCACTCCGGCGCGCCCGCAGGCGCCATGGTCGAGCACCGGCTCGCCTCGGCCGCGCTGAGCAACGAGCGGACGGTGACCGTCTACACTCCTCCGGGGTTCACGGCGACCCGGGCGTCTTACCCGCTCGTGGTGATGCTGGACGGGGAGTGCTGGCTGCGTGTCGCCCGCCTGCATGTCGGGCTCGACAACCTCATCGCCGCGAGGGCGATCGTCCCGCCGGTGGTAGCGTTCGTGCACAACGCGCCCTCAGCGGAGATCGTGCGCTCCCGCATCGCGGAGACGGCCTGCAACCCGGCGTTCGCCGCGATGCTCGCGGAGGAGCTGCTGCCCATGCTGCGCGAGCGCTACAACGTGAGCGCCGATCCGGACCGCGTCATCCTCGCCGGCAACAGTTACACCGGGCTCGCCGCGGCCCACGCCGCGCTGGAGCGCCCCGCCGCGTTCGGAGCGGTGATGTCCACCTCCGGCACCCACGGCTGGGGTTACGCCAACCACCCTGCCGCCCAGCTCGTGCTCGGCAAGGACGATGAGCCCGAGTGGCTCACTCGCCAGTACGCCATGGCGCCTCGTAAGGCGATCCGGTTCTGGATCGACGTGGGCCAGCTCGAGACAGGCACGTTCATCGACTGGATGCCCGGGGTCGACCAGCGCGCCGCCAATCGCCACCTGCGCACCGTGCTGCAGGCGAAGGGCTACCAGGTGACCTATTACGAGTCTCCTGGAGGCCACGAGTTCGCCACGTTCCGCCACAGCGTGGCCCGGGGGCTGCAAGCCATGTTGGGTACCGGATGAGCGCCCGCTGACCAGCGCTCCCGGCAGCTATTCCTGGCTGTGATCGCCGAGGGAATGCGGGTAGGCTCGCCGCCATGACGCACGTGGTTCGGCGGGTGACCGGCGCCGCGGTCGGGGCCGCGGCGGGGGCTCCCCTGGGGCTGCTCCTGGGGGCATTCTTCGGAGGCAACCTCGCGAGCGGGTTCGAGTTCCGGGGTCTTCGGGGCTACGAGGCGACAGGCCAGCTGGGCTTGCTGCTCGGCGCGGCGATAGGCGCGGCGCTCGGCGCAGCTGTGGCCCGGGGACGACGAGCGAACGCGCAATCCTAGGCGCTCGACGGCGGGACTCGGAGCGCGCGTCGCGCCGGCGTCCCGGGCTGGTGAAGCGGTACGCCTGTCACGGCGGCACCAGCCGTGGGGGACCTGGTGACGCGAGGGGAAGATCTCGCCGGGCTGCCGGTCCAGCAGCCCGCCGAGAGGGGGTCACTTGTCCGCGGGATCCGTGCACACGCTCTCGGCGCTGCACTCGTCCAGCGCGGCGATCGCGTCGAAGACGCCCTGCGAGCACGCGACCGCCTTCGCGCGCTCCTCGCATACGTCGTAGCGGCTATCGTTGATCTGCCCCGAGCCGCACTCGCTCGCGGGCCACAGCTCGGCCGCGCGGTCCTCGAAATCGCGCTGGCAGTCCTCTTCCGTTTCATAGGTCTGGTCGTCCCCGGTGCCATAACCAGGGCAGCCCGCCTCGGTGTCGGCGTACCGGTCGCACGCCGCCTCGGCGATCTGTGTGATGCGCGCCTCGCGCGACTCCTCGCCGGGCAGCACGTCGTTCATCGTGTCCGCGGCGTCGTCACAGCCCGCGGCTCCAACAAGGACGATCGTCGTCGCCAAAGAAACCCAGAGACACTTTTGCATCGTTGTTTCCTCTCTCGCAGCTCGCCAGAATGTCGGATGGCGGCCTCACGCGTAGCCCGCTTCGCGGCCATGCGCCGCGGGCTCGCTATCACGCACAACCCGCTCAGGCAGCGTCCGTGCCAGGTCGCCCTCCGTCGCGTCCGCGGGCGCTCGGAGGCGCTCTGCGCGGAGGATCGCGCGTGTCCGCTGCGGCGCGCCGCCATGCGCCAGGCGCACGCGTGTGGCAGATTGCGACGCCGCGTGCACGCTCGCAGCAGGCGGCCCGCCGGTGCCGGCGCTTCCTGCATTTTCCGCGCTTGCCAACCTGGCCGCTCGCTGTGCTCGCGCTGCGCTCAGCGCTCGGCCTGATCATCGAGCCTACGGCGCTCACCCGTGGCGCCGAGGCTGCCGTTGCATCGCCGAGCACGCCGTGACGCGCTCGAGCTCGCCAGCGCCGCTGCTGCAGAGGCTGCTCTCCGGCCGGCCTGCGCGACGCGTGGGAGCTACCGGGCGCGCATTCGCGCGAACGCGCGAGACCTTGCTGGTGGCAGCCTCGATCTGGCAGTAACGTCGAAGGTCCCTTCTCTCCGCCGGGGTGTCGTGGGAATGAGCATCACGCCGCCCGCTGGGGCGACCGGAGAGGGACCATTGCCAGGAGCGGAGACATGCTGAAGGTAGCGATCATCCTCGGGAGCACGCGGCCGGGCCGGAACGGCGAGGCCGTCGCGAAGTGGGTGCACGGCGTGGCGACGAAGAAGGGCGGCGCCGACTACGAGCTCGTCGATATCAAGGATTTCGATCTGCCGCTGCTCGACGAGCCAGCGCCGCCGTCCATGGGGCAGTACACGAAGCCGCACACCAAGGCGTGGTCGGCGAAGATCGACGCGTTCGACGCCTTCGTGTTCGTCACGCCGGAGTACAACCACGGCACCTCGGGCGCGCTCAAGAACGCGATCGATTACCTGTACAAGGAGTGGAACAACAAGGCGGCCGGCTTCGTGAGCTACGGCAGCGCGGGGGGCGTCCGCGCCGTCGAGCAGCTCCGGCTGGTGATGGCCGAGCTCCAGGTCGCGGACGTGCGCGCGCAGGTCACGCTCTCGCTATACGACGACTTCGAGAATTTCAGCGTGTTCAAGCCCCGCTCCCGCCACGAGTCGTCCGTCGGCACCCTGCTCGACCAGCTGCTCGCGTGGGCCGGCGCGCTGAAGACCCTCCGCAACAAGTGAGCGACACGCCCGCGCTGCGGCTCTCTCGGCGCGCGGCAGGGGCTGCTCGCGCCTGGCGAGCTCAGGGAGGCTCGCAAAATCCGATGCTCGACGGTTTGCAGATGCCGTCCTGGCAGAGCACCGGGAAAGAGCACTCGCCGTCCACCGAGCAGGGCTCGCCGACGTCGCGAGGTTCGAAGCAGAAGGGCTCATCGCAACCGTACGTCGGGCACCGGCACGCCAGGCCCTCCGCGCAGGCGGCTTCAAGGCAGGGCGCACCGAGCGGCGAACGTGGGAGACAGACGCTGTCGCAGTAGGCTTCTGAAACGCACTCCTTGGTGCTGACACATGGCTCACCGAGCGACAATCGCCGCTCGCAGGTGCCGATCTCGCAGTGGTCGCTCGCCCCGCAGACGGGGATGACGGCGTCCTCGTTGGGCGGCCCGCAGGCCGCTCCCCGTTCGACCTCGACGATCGGACGACAGCTGTCGATGGCGCACCCATGGCCCGGACCGTGCTTGGCCTCGCACATCGGGTCGGCGTTGCACTCCTCGGGCTCTTCTCCTCTTGGAGCGACGCTGAGGACCGACGAACAAGGCCAGAACCAAGCGAAGGTGACCTCGTCGGTGAAAGCACACTTGGTCGTGACGGAGCGCGCGACCTCCAGACAACGCTCGACCATGGCGTCGTCGATGGTGAAGTCGAGCTCGCTCGGGTCCTTGGCGCCGAGCTCCGTGGCGCTGGCCAGCTGCAAGGCGAAGATCCCGCCGCCCAGCTGCAAGCAATCGGTGCGAGGCTCGAATCCGTAGTGGTCGCAGCAGTTCCGAGCTCGCTCGCAGATGACCGCGCCCAGCTCGGTCGCGATCTCCAGCAGGCGAGCTTCGATGTCGGGCGGTAGCTCGATGTCGACGGTGAAGTCTCCCGGATCGCCGGCGCCGCCCGCGCCGTGCGGAGGTGGAGCATCACCGCCGCAGCCGGGGGCCAAGGCGACGACGGGCGTCACCGCGGCGACGAGGGCGGCGAGCGGGCGTACGGCGCGGACGAGCCGAGCCCACGGGCGCCCGGGATCGAAGATTCCGAAGATCGACGTGACCATAGGGAGGCGTACGAGATTGGACCGCCGCGCGTGCTTACGAATCCGGAGCGCGCTCGTCGATTCGGTTTGCTGTGGTGAGGAACCCGACAAGAAGAAGCAAAACGATTCGAGGATGTCAAGGCCGGCGCCTGCGTGGCGCCGCGTCCATGGGCTCGCGGCAGCGGCGCGCGACGGGGCGAGGCCGCTCGCGCCTGGCGAGGGCGGCGGCGTGGAGCCGATGTGGCGGAGCCGTGGCGCTCGAGGAATTCTCGTGGAGCCTGCTCGCCTCGGATTGCCCGCGCGCGCTCCGCCGTTACGCCGTGCACATGACCGCCGCACGGAGCAGCCAGTTTCGTCTCCTGCTCTGCGCCCAGCTCGCGCTGGTCGCCGCCGCCTCCGCGGGCGCCTACCTCGGCCTGCTCCCCACCTCGCTCCCTTCGGTCCCGCACGCCGACCTCGTGGGGCACGCGCTGGGCTTCGGCCTGCTCGCGGTCTGCGTCGACGGGGCGCTCGGCCAGCGCCCGCTCCGCCGCGGGGTTCCGTTCCCGCGCCTCGGCCCGGCGCTCGTGCTCGCCGGCGCCGGCCTGGAGGAGCTCGCGCAGGGGTTGTCGCCGCGCCGGACCTCGTCCGTCGCCGACTTCGCGGCCGACGCCGCGGGCGTGCTGCTGCTCTCGTGGATGGCACGACGGTTGACGGGCGGCGGGCGCTCGCCGGAGTCGAGGTGAGCGGCGCGCTCTCCGCCCGGGGGGTACGTCACGCCAGCTCGGCGATCAGCGCGCGATGACCCAGGTCGAGCGCCTCCAGCCGTCGCAGCTCTCCATGCTTGCGGTCCCATTCCCCCGACGCGAGGTCCGCCCTCAAGCGCGCGAGCCCTTCCTCCACGGTATTCTCCTCCGCGAGCGCGAAATTCGAGATGTTCCGCCGGACCTCGCCGTCCAGGTACATCTCGGGCCGCCCCCAGTACGCGACGAACAAACCGTCGGCGCAATCGCGAGGCAACGCGAAGGGCAGCGCCTTGACGGACGGGAGCTCTTCTCGAATCGCGTCGGCGATGGCGGAATACTTGCGTGACGGGTCGAGCGCGGGGAGATACTCCTCGGTCAGCCAGAAAGGTCGACCGCTCCTCGGGTCGCGCATGAAGATGACGATTCGCTTGCGCGCGACCCTGCGGAGCTCGCGCAGGCCTGCCCGCAGGTCGGTCCAGTGATGTAGCGTGTTGACGGCCAGGGCGGCGTCGAAGCTCCGGTCGGGCAGGGGCAGGCTCTCGGCCCTGGCCTGGAGCGCTGGCGCCGAGCCGCGCCGCCTCTGCGCGATCATGGTCGCCGAGGGCTCGACCGCGAGCACCTCTCGATCGGTCGGCTCGTACGCGCCCGTGCCCGCGCCGACGTTGACCACCGAGCGGGCATCGCCAAGGGCGTCCTTGATCAGCGCCTCGATACGGGGATCCGTCCCTCGCGTGGCGGAATAGCACGTGCCGATGCGATCGTAGAGCGCGCTCATGGCCTTCGGTCCTCTCGCTGGCGTTGTATCACGAACGCTGCGCGGAGGGGGCCAGGCACCCTCGTGAGCAGAAGGGGAGCAGGAGAGCTACCCGAGCGACACGCCCCCTTCGACGTCCAGCGCGGTCCCGGTGACGAACGACGCGTCCGCGCTCGCCAGGAACACGGCCGCGCTGGCGATCTCGTCGGGGGACGCGACGCGCTTCATGGCATGGAGCTGGGCCGCGAAGGCGCGCTTCTCGTCGGTGTCGTTCCAGAGCCGGAACATGGGTGTGTCGGCGCCGCCCGAGATGAGCACGTTGGCGCGGATGCCCTGCGTCGCGTACTCGGCGGCGACCGTGCGCGTGAGGCCGATGAGGCCGGTCTTCGCCGCGGCGTACCCCGCCGTGCCGGGGAGCGCCTTCGTGCGGCCGACGAAGGTGCCCACGTTGATGACGCTGCCTCCGCCCGACTGCAGCATCGCGGCGACCTCGTGCTTGGTCGACAGGAACGCGCTCACCAGGTAGCTCTCCAGCCAGGCGCGGAAGTCGCCGACGTCGAGCTGGTGGGTCAGCGCGCCGGGGAAGGTCCCTCCCGCGGCGTTGAACCCGATGTCGAGGCGACCGAACCTCTCCATGGTGAAGCCGACGAGCGCCCGGACGTCATCCTCCTTGGTGACGTCCGCGGCGCGCGCGACCGCCTGCCCGCCTGCCCTGGCGGCGGCCTGCACCGTCGCCTCGAGCTCGGCGGGGCGGCGGCCGGCGACGACGACCTTCGCGCCCTCCCGCGCGAACGCCACGGCGGTCGCCCGCCCGATCCCCGAGCTTGCGCCCGTCACGATGCCAATCTTGCCCTCGAGTCGCATGGTCATGGACTTGCTCCTTTTGCGAGGCGGTCCGCTTACAGGCGCTCTCTCTGGATCGCGCCGCGCGTGACCGCGTCACGAGGGAAGCTAGCGACCGCCGGGGCGGGCTGCGCTCCGGATCTTGCCATCGAATCGTCGTGCCGCCGTCGCGGCCCGCTCAATAGCTCTCCGCGCACACGCCGTGGCCGCACGGAGCGCCTCCACCAACGTTGCCGCCCCCCGCGTCGCCGCCGCGACCAGCGACGAGGTGATGCGCCGCGTGGAGCGGGCCGGCCACGGCGATCTCCGGCCGAGCCACGGGTACGTGTTCCAGCACCTCATCCCGGGCCCGGTGAAGGTGCGGGAGCTCGCGGAGCGGCTCGGCATCATGGCGCAGGGGGCGTCCAAGGCGGTGGCGGAGCTGGAGGAGCTCGGCTACGTGCGCCGGCGCGTCGCCGAGGACGATCAGCGCAACCGGCTCGTCGAGCTCACCGACCGCGGGTGGGCCGCGGTCGAGGCGGGGCGCGCCGCGCGGGCCGCGGTGAACCGGCGGCTCCGGGCGCTGCTCGGCGAGGAGCAGGCCGCCGCGCTGCTCGCGTCGCTCCAGCGCATCGCGGAGCGCACCGGGGGCCTCGCGCTCCTGTCCTCGCGGCGGCTCCGCCAGCCGTAGCGAGCTATCCTCCCCGGATGCCTTCCTACCACCTCGCTCAGGTCAACATCGCCTTGCCGCTCGAGCCGCTCGACTCGGCGCGGCTGGCCGACTTCGTGTCGGCGCTCGCGCCGGTCAACGCGCTGGCCGACGCCGCGCCAGGGTTCGTGTGGCGGCTGCAGGGCTACGGCGGCGACGCCACCGCGGTGCGGGCGTTCGGCGACGACCGGATCCTCGTGAACATGTCGGTGTGGGAATCGGCGGAGGCCCTGTCCGACTTCGTCTTCCGCAATCCCGAGCACGCCGCCGTGATGCGCCGTCGCCGGGAGTGGTTCGTCCCGATGAAGGAGGCGTTCACGGTGCTGTGGTGGATCCCGGCCGGGCATGTCCCGACCGTCGCCGAGGCCGAGGAGCGGCTCGACCACCTGCGCCGGCACGGCCCGACGCCCCGCGCGTTCACCTTCCGCCGCCCGTTCCCCGCGCCGGACGCGCCGGCCGCCGCCGTCCCCGCGCCCGCGGACGACTCGCTGCGCTGCCCGGCCGGCTGAGCCGCCAGCGCCGGGCGATGACGTCGGCGCCGCCCGCGCCGCGGGGGCTCACGCCGGCTCACCGCGGGCGTGCCCGCGCGCGTCGCGCGCCGTTCAGGAACTGGAGCTGCTCTTCGAGCGCGTCCCACACGGCGGCGATGCGCGGCACGTGGCGCAGGCTGCGCGGCGTGACGAGCCAGAGCTCGAGCACCGGGCCCGCGGGGAGACCGAGATCGAGCTCCACCAGGCCGTCGTCCAGGTCGAGCACGCTGCGCGGCAAGACGGCGGCGCCGAGGCCCGCTCGCACGGCCTCGAGCTGAGCGATGTAGCTGCTCACGACGAGCTTGGGGGCCTTCCGCACGTGCCGCTTCTGGTAGTCCTCCTCGACCGCGGGGATGCGGCCCAGATCGACGCCGATCCAGTCGAGCTCGTCGCGGCTCCTCTTCGCGTGCTTGCGGTGGGCGACAGGCACCGTGGGCAAGGCGACGATGCGCGCGGCCACCAGATCGCCGCTCCTCGGCCGGAAGAAGCGCACGGCGATCTCGGCCTCGCGATGGCCCAGATCCGCCGCCTCGTAGCTGGTCAGCAGGTGGAGCGACACGCGCGGGTGCCGCTCGGCGAGCACCGGGAGCACGCGCGGAATGACGCCGTGCACCGCGATCGACTCGGTGAGCGCCAGGCGAACCAGGCCCTCGACCTCCCTCTCGTGGCCATTGGCCTCGCGCACGAGCCGGTCGGCGCCGGCCTCCATCGACTCGACGTGGCGGCGGAGCTGCTCGCCGAGCGGCGTGAGCATGGAGCCTCCCGGGAGCCGATCGAACACGGCCACCCGGAGCGTTCGCTCGAAGGTCGCCATGCGCCGGCTCACCGTCGATTGCTCGATCCCGCGCTTGCGGGCGGCGGCCGAGAAGCTGCCCGCGCGCGCCACCTCCAGGAAGAGGCGCAGATCGTCCCAATCGACGTCGGCGGGCGGCCTGCCAGCCGGCGCGGGAGCGCGAGGGCGTGCCATGCATCCACGCATGGCACGCCTGCCTGGGTCCGTCTACCCAGCGGCTGCTGCATGGCCAAGATCGACGCATGCACCTCATCATCCACGGTCACCCAGCGCCCGACAGCCTGAGCGACGCGCTCGCCCAGGCCTACGCCAGCGGCCTCCAGCGGGGCGGCGCCAGCGTCGAGCACCTGGCCCTACGTTCGCTCGCCTTCGATCCGCACTTGCGCGCCGGCTTCCGCGGTCGACAAGACCTCGAGCCCGATCTCCTCGAGGCCCGGACCGCCATCGAGCGCTCGCGCCACGTGGCCTGGTTCTTCCCCACGTGGTGGGCGGGCCCGCCCGCGCTCGTCAAGGGCTTCGTCGATCGCACGTTCTTGCCCGGCTGGTCGTTCGCCTATCGTAAGCGCAGCCCGCTGCCCGAGGGGCTGCTCGCCGGTCGCAGCGCGCGCGTCGTGACGACGATGGACAGCCCGAGCTGGTGGTACCGCTTCTGGCACCGGCGCTCGGTCCATGCCTCGTTCGTCAACGCGACGTTGCGCTTCGTGGGCTTCGGGCCCGTCCGCGAGACCACCTTGTTCAACCAGAACACCCGGACCGCCGAGCAGCGCGCGGCCTGGCTCCGGGACATGGAGCGCATCGGCGAACGGGACGCGCGGCGGTTCAGCGCCGGGCGATGACGGCGGCGCCGCCGGCGCCGCGGGGGCTCACGCGACGCGCCCCGGCGCGATCCGGAGCAGGTCGAACTCCGCGGCGAAGCCCTCGCCCACCGGGCTGCAGGCGTAGAGGCCGCACTCGACCTCGCGCGCGCCGTCGTCCTCGTGCAGGTGGGCCATGCGGATCTGCGTCCAGGCCCCGCCGTCGTCCGAGCTCTCGACGAGGTAATCCGACCCTTCCCGCCGCACGCGCAGCCAGACCTCGCGGCGATCCGAGGGGAACGGCTGGGTCGACCAGTCGCTGTAGCCCGCGTTCGTCACCACGGCGCCGAGGCGGCTCGGGCCGTCCGGCTCGAACTCCACCGACGTCTTCAGCCAGCACGACTCCGCGATCCGCACCATGAGCCCCGCCTGATCGTACTGGTGCGCCGGCCGGAACCGCACATGGCACGTCATCACGAAGTCGCCGCCGGCGCGGGTGAAGAGGAAAGGCCCGTTGTCGGTGCGGAAGCCGTAGTGCGTCCGCTGCCAGTAGTCCGTCTTCGCGCCGGGCTCGACCACCAGCGCGCCCCGCTCCGGCTCCACCACCCAGCGCGAGGGCGGGTTGCGCCACGTGAGCCGCGGGTCGATTCCGAGCCTGGTAAAGCCCTCTTCCAGAAGCTGCCCTGTCATGACGCCGGCCTCCACACGTCGCGCCCGTGAGATCCGCCCCTGCGCGGGCGCGGGCCGGGAGCCTACCACGGAGCGCGCCGCTACTGAGGGCGCCCCTGCGCGATCCAGCTCTCGACGAGCTGGATCTCCTCCGGGCCGAGCGCGGGCAACCCGAGCGGCATCCCGCGCACCGCCGGATCCGCGCGGCCGGCCTCCTCCGCTTGCCGCGCCGCGAGCGCGGCGACGAGGCGCGGCACGCCGTCCGGCCCGCGGGCGAAGACGCTCCGCCGCTCGCCCCGATCGTCGACGTAGCCCGCCGCGATCCCCTCGTACGTCGCGAGGTTCAGCCCGCGCGGCTTGAACCCGAAGCCGCCCGTGTTCCCGGGCCCGCCGTCGCCGAGCGCGTAATCGGGCTCGGAGTGGCAGTGCCTGCAGGTGCCGCGAAACACCCTGCGATCCACCTCGGCGTAGGTCACCCGGCGCGAGAGCAGCGGCAGCCGCTCGGGCGCGCTCGCCGGCGCCGGCGGCGAGAGCGGCGCGGTCGCGAGGAAGGCCGCGATGTCCCGCGCGTCGGCGGGCGACATCGGCACCTGGGGCATCGGCGTGCCCGGCTTGATCGCCCCGGGATCGAGCACCCACGCGGCGAGGTCCGCGGGCTCCATCCGGTCGCGCGCGTGCCGCAGATCCGGCGCCAGGGCGACCGCGGCGCGCGTCTCCTTCTCCATCGCCCTCACCGGCGCGACCGCCGTCAGCCCGGCCGCCCCGGTGAAGGCGTGGCAGGTGCCGCACCCCTTGGCCTCGTAGAGCTCGCGCCCCCGGGCCGCGCTCGCGCCGTCGAGCGCCTCGCGCGGCCGCTCGCGGCGATCGCGGGTGAGGTAGGCCGCGATGTCGCTCGCCTGCTCGGGCCCGATCGCGAGCCGCGGCATGGTCGCGTGCAGGCGCGGGCGCAGGTCGTGCGGCGCGAGCAAAAAACCGCGGATCCAGTCGCGCCGGAGCCGGTCGCCGGCGGCGGCGAGCGACGGGACGTCGCGCAGCTGCACGAGGTTCTCGTTCCACCGCTTCATCGCCGCGGCCGGCGCCTGGAACCGCCCCGCCGCGATGTCCTGGTGGCACTGGACGCAGTGCGCGTCGCGCGGCGCGGGCGCCTGCCCGGTCCCGTCGTGGCAGCGGTTGCACTGGAGCTCGGCGACGAGCCGCTGCCCGCGCGCCGGATCGCCGGCCGTCGCCGCGACGACCGCGGCCTGCGCGGCGGCGGCGGCCGGGGCGGAGGCGGCGGCCTGCGCGACGGCGGCCGCCTCCGCGGCGCCGCCGCCCGCGGAGAGCGGCGCGGCGGCCTCGGGCCCCCGCGCGTCCTCGGAGGTGCACGCGGCGGCGCCCGAGGCGAGCGCGACAAGCGCGGCGAGCAGCGGACGGGCGCGCATCGGCGTCAGCTCTGCGGGCGCGGGTCGATCGCGCGGCTCGTCCGGCACAGGGCCGCGTCCTTCGCCATCGCCTCGCAGCGGCTCGCCGCGGCGTCGTGCCCCGCGGCGTCCCCCGACAGCGCGCGCAGCCGCGCCAGCGCCGCGTACGCCTCGGGGCTCGCCAGGAGGTCCTTCTCCGCCAGGCCGCCGAGCAGCTGCAGCGCCTCGCCGCGGTGCTCCGGCGACCGGGCGAGCGCCTCGCCGAGGTCGGTCTGCAGCGCGGGATCGCCCTTTCGGTGCTCGTTGAGCCGGCGCAGCGCGCGGATCGACCAGTCGACGTTCGACTTGCGCTCCTCGGCCGACGCCCCGCCCCACGTCTCGAGCAGCTCGCGCGGCACCTCCGGCCGGACGTCGAGCGCGCCGCCCGCGCGCGCGGTGGCCACCGCGAGCACGCGGAAAGCCCGGTTGAGCAGCGGATCCTTGTCGTGGGAGATCCGCCGGATCTCGGGGAACATGCGGAGCACGCTCCCCGCGGCCGCGGTGATCCGGCCGTCGCGCAGGGCCTGCTCGGCCTGGGCGACCCCCATCACGCGGTGATCGATCGCGGGCAGGATCTCCACACCACCGCAGGCCGACGCGTCCCCCGAAGGAACCAGGGCGGACGCGACGAGAGCACAAACAAGCGTGAGTCGAACGGCGGGACCATTCATGGGAAGGACCTCCTCGGGCAGGCTGCGCCGGCGCGCCCCGTCGCTCATCGGGCGCTGCCGATCGACTGTGACAACGCCTCGGAAAAAAAAGTTGCTCCGCGATCGCGATACCTTCGTCGCGCGAGCGCTCAGCCTGGCTGCCCGATGTAAATAAAGGTGGGCGGATGCGAACGCTGGGTTGCCTTGGTGCGCTGCCCGGTGTCCAATGCGGGCCTTCCAAGGAGATCCGGCATGTTGAAGAAGCGGCGCCTCGCGATCGCGGTCCTGCTGGCCCTGGCCAGCGCGCTCCCGGCGTGCACCCGCAACAAGAAGGCGGACTGCGCGAGCCCCGAGGTGTTCTGCGTGGGCCTCGTGACCGACATGGGCAAGATCGACGACAAGTCGTTCAACCAGTCGGCCTGGGAGGCGATCCAGCGGGCGCAGAAGGAGCTCGGCGCCACGACGCAGTACATCGAGACGACGGATCCCAAGGATTACCCCAAGAACATCGCGACCTTCGCCGAGGAGCAGTACGACGTGGTCGTCACGTCGGGCTTCGGGCTCACCGAGGCGACGCACGCCGCGGCCGATCGGTTCAAGGGCGTCAAGTTCATCGGCATCGACCAGTTCCAGGCCGACACCAAGCCGAACGTGGTGGGGCTGGTCTTCCCCGAGGATCACGGCGGCTTCCTCGTCGGCGCGCTGGCCGCGATGATGACCAAGACCGGCAAGATCGGCGCGGTGCTCGCCACCGACGCCGTCCCGCCCGTCTACCGCTTCGGCGAGGGCTTCCGCGCCGGGGCGCGCCACGTCAAGCCGGACATCGAGCTCAGCGTCGTTTACCACAACGACGTTGGCTTCGATAAGACGTTCACCGATCCCGAGTGGGGGAAGACGACCGCCGTCTCGATGATCGACAAGGGCGTCGACATCGTCTTCGGCGGCGGCGGCAAGACGGGCAACGGCGCGCTGCTCGGCGCGGCCACGAAGGGCGTCTACGCGATCGGCGTCGACACCGACCAGTACTACACGGTGCCCGAGGCCCAGAAGGTCCTGCTCTCCAGCGCCGTCAAGCTCATCACCGAGGGCGCCTTCGACCTCATCAAGATGGCCAAGGAAGGCAAGCTGCCGTCCGGGAACTTCCAGGGCAAATCGGGGTATGCGCCGTATCACGATCTCGACGGCAAGGTCCCGGCCGAGGTGAAGGCGAAGATGGAGGAGCTCCGCAAAGGGCTCCTCGACGGGACGCTCAAGACGACGGTGCCGCCCGCCAAGGACGCCAAGTAGACGCCGTGATCGCCCCGGGCTCCCGCGGATGCGACAGACGCTGATCCGGCTCCTCGAGCCGCTGCTCCTGCCGGCCCTCTCGGTGTTCACCGCGATGGTCCTGGGCGGCGTGCTCATCGTCCTGGCCGGGGGCAACCCGCTCGAGGCGTACGCGGGCCTGCTCGAGGGCGCGTTCGGGTCGCCGCGGGCGGTGAGCGAGACGCTCGTGTGGGCGACGCCGTACATCCTGGCCGGCCTGTCGGTGTCGCTGGCCTTCAAGGGGGGGCTGTTCAACATCGGGGCCGAGGGGCAGCTCGCGCTCGGCGCGCTGTCCGCGGCCTGGGCCGGCCACTGGCTGCCGCGGCTCGTGGGCGGCGGCCTGCCCGCGGCGCTGCACGTGCCCCTGACGCTGCTCCTCGGCGCGCTGGCCGGCGGGCTGTGGGCCGCGGTGCCCGGGTGGATCAAGGCGCGCGCCGGCGGACACGAGGTGATCAGCACGATCATGCTCAACTACGTCGCCCTCAACGCGGTGAGCTTCCTCCTGAACGGCCCCATGAAGGATCCCGCGGCGTCCAACGTGCTTTCCCGCACGCCCCTCATCGACGAGAGCGCGCGCGTCCCCGAGCTCGTGGAGGGCTACCGGCTGCACTGGGGCTTCCCGCTCGCCCTGCTCGCGGCGGCGCTCGTGGGCTGGGTGCTGCGGCGGACGGCGTTCGGCTTCGAGATCCGCACCGCGGGGCAGAGCCCCGACGCCGCGCGGTACGCCGGCGTGCGCGTCGGCCGCACCGTGATCGTGACCATGGCGCTCTCGGGCGCCCTCGCCGGCGTGGCCGGCGCCATCGAGGTGAGCGCGCTCCACCACCGGCACGAGCTCGGCTTCTCGCAGGGCTACGGCTTCGACGCGATCGCCATCGCCCTCCTCGGCAAGGCGCACCCCGGCGGCACGGTGCTCGCCGCCCTCTTGTTCAGCGCGATGCGCAGCGGCGCGACCCGGATGCAGTACCTCACGCAGATCCCCATCGACGTGATCTCCGTCATCCAGGCGCTGATCCTGCTGTTCGTCGCGGCGGACACGCTTGTCCGCCGCATCTACCGGGTCCGCGGCGAGCGCGAGCGGCTCGTGCTCACGCGCGGGTGGGGCGGCTAGGGGGCGGCGATGGGCCATCGACGCTACGCCTTCATCGCGGTGGTCGTGACCGTTCTGGTCGGCGTCGTGGCGCTCGTCGGCGCCTCGCAGGTGCCGCCGCTGACGATCGTGGCCAGCATGGCGGCCACGACCCTCGCCGTGGCCACCCCGCTCACCCTGGGGGCGCTCTCCGGCGTCTTCTGCGAGCGGAGCGGGGTCGTGAACCTCGGCATCGAGGGGATGATGCTCGCGGCCGCCTTCTCGGGCTGGTTCGGGTCGATCTACGCGAGCGCGGTCCTCGGCGTCCCGCCGCTGCCGAGCCTGCTGTTCGGCGTCGCGATCGCGGTCGCGACCGGCGCGCTCCTCGGCCTGCTGCTCGCCGTGCTTGCGGTGACCTTCTCCGTGGACCAGATCCTCGCGGGGACGGTGATCAACTTGCTGGCCGTGGGGCTCACCGGCTTCTTCAACCGACAGCTCTTCTTCGGGCCCGGCAGCTCGTTCGGCGGCCAGGTGCCGCACGCGCCCGGCGTCCTGCCGCGCCTGCACGTCCCGCTCCTCGCGGACGCCCCGATCGTGGGCCCCGTGTTCGAGCAGCAGCCGATCGCCGTCGCCGCCGTCGTGCTGGTCGGGGTGACGCACCTCGTCCTGTTCCGCACGCGGTGGGGCCTGCGCGCGCGCGCCGTGGGCGAGCACCCGCGCGCCGCCGCCACGGTCGGGATCGACGTGGCCCGCGTGCGCACCGTGAACGTCGTGATCGGCGGCGCGATCGCGGGGCTCGGCGGGGCGTACTTCACCCTGGAGTCGGTGCCGTCCTTCGAGCCGATGATGACGAACGGGCGCGGCTTCATCGCCCTCGCGGCGATGATCTTCGGCGACTGGACGCCCTTCGGCGCGTGGGCCGCGGCGCTCGTCTTCGGCGCGGCGCAGGCGTTCCAGATCAACCTCCAGCTCTTCCGCGACCAGATCCCGCCGTCGTGGTCGTTCCTGCAGCAATCGTCGGTCGTCGGGCTCGTGCCGTACCTCCTGACGCTGCTCATCCTCACCGGCGTCATCGGCAAGACCACGCCGCCGGCCGCCGACGGCCAGCCGTACGATCCGGAGGGCCGGCGGTGACGGCCGTCCTGGAGGCCCGGGGGATCACCAAGCGGTTCTCCGGGGTCGTGGCGAACGACGGGGTCGATCTCGACCTCCGCGAGGGCGAGATCCACGCCCTGCTCGGGGAGAACGGGGCCGGCAAATCGACCCTGATGAACATCCTTTACGGGCTGCTGCGCCCGGACGAGGGCGAGCTCCGCCGCGGCGGGCGCCCCGTCTCGCTGCGGTCGCCGAGCGACGCGATCGCGCTCGGGATCGGCATGGTGCACCAGCACTTCATGCTCATCCCGGTGTTCACGGTCGCCGAGAACGTCGTGCTCGGCGCCGAGCTCGTGCGCGGCGGCCTGCTCGACCGCCGGCGCGCGAGCGCCGAGGTCCGCGCGCTGTCGGCGCGCCACGGGCTCGACGTCGACCCGGACGCCCGCGTCGAGGACCTCCCGGTCGGCGTGCAGCAGCGCGTGGAGATCCTCAAGGCGCTCTACCGCAAGGCGGAGATCCTGATCCTCGACGAGCCCACGGCCGTGCTCACGCCGCAGGAGGCGGACGAGCTGTTCCGCGTGCTGCGGGGGCTGACGGCGCGGGGGGTCTCGGTCCTGTTCATCACGCACAAGCTCCGGGAGGTGCTCGCGGTCGCCGACCGGGTGACGGTGATGCGCGCGGGCAAGGTGGTGGGCGCCGCGATCCCGGCCGAGACCGACGAGCGCGGCCTGGCGGCGACGATGGTCGGCCGCGAGGTGGCGCTCCAGGTGAGCAAGGCCCCGGCGAGCCCCGGGGCGGTGGTGCTCGAGGTCGAGCGCCTCAGCGTCGCGGGCCGGCGCGGGGCGGGCGCCGACGTGGTCCGCGACGTGAGCTTCTCGGTGCGCGCCGGCGAGATCCTCGGGATCGCCGGCGTGCAGGGCAACGGCCAGACCGAGCTCGTCGAGGCCGTCACCGGCCTCGCGCCGCCGCGCGCCGGGCGCGTGCTCCTCCGGGGCCGCGACGTCACCGGCGCGCCGCCCCGCGACCTCATCGAGCGCGGCGTCTCGCACGTGCCCGAGGACCGCCAGCGCCACGGGCTCGTGCTCTCGTACGCGATCGCGGACAACCTCGTGCTCTGCACGTACCACAAGCCCCCGTTCGCCGCGCGCGGCGTGCTCCGCGACGACGCCCGCGAGGAGAACGCGCGGCGCTTGATAAAGACCTTTGACATCCGCGCGCCCGGCCCGGGGACGCCGGTCTCGGCGCTCTCGGGCGGCAACCAGCAGAAGGTGATCCTCGCCCGCGAGATGAGCCGCCCTGTGGAGCTGCTCGTGGCGAGCCAGCCGACGCGCGGCGTGGACGTGGGCTCGATCGAGCACATCCACCGCGAGATCGTGGCGGCGCGCGACGCGGGGGCGGCGGTGCTGCTCGTGTCGGCGGAGCTCGACGAGATCCTCGCGCTGTCGGACCGGATCGCGGTGATGTACCGGGGCGGGATCGTGGCGACGCGGGACGCGGGCGCGGTCTCGCGGACGGAGCTCGGGATGCTGATGGCCGGGGCGCTCCCCGGCGAGGCGGCGCCGGCGCGTGATGGCGAGGCGGCGCCGGCGCGGGACGCCGGCGAGGCGGGCGAGGCGGGGGCGTGAGGGGGCTCGGGGCGCTCGCCGCGGCGGCGCTCCTCGCGGCGGCGGCGGCGGCCCTGTTCGCGCCGCCGTCCGCGGCCGCCCCGACGCTGGAGCAGTACCGGTATTTCCGCGCGCTCTCCCTCGATCTGAAGGGTCGGCTCCCGACGCGCGAGGAGCTCGCGGAGATGGAGTCGCCGGGCTTCGATCTCGACGCCTGGATCGAGCGCCACCTCGACGGCCCGGGGTACGTCGAGCGGCTGACGCGCATTTACATGGATGTCCTGCGGCTGGAGCTCGGCCCGGTGGGGCTGTTCGCGCCGCCGGAGACGACGCTCCGGCGGGCCGAGGTGCTCGGCCCGGACGGTCAGCGGCTCTACGTCTATTTCCGCTACAACCAGCGCCGCTTGAATCCGGTGATCGACGGCGAGTTCTGCTTCTCCGAGGCCGAGAGCGGGCTCCGCGGGAGCTTCCACGCGCTGACGGGGACGCCCAAAGCGATCTCCCAGCGGCTGCTCGACGAGCGGACCACGGTGGTGCGCCCGTTCTGGCTTTACCGCGATTACCTCTCGGTCTCGCCGACGCAGCGCTACGGCGCCGGGTGGAAGGACCCGGACAGCGCCTATGTCCCGCTGCCGCAGCTCCTGGTCGAGCCCGACGGCAAGACGCCGACGGTCGAGGTCCGGGTCTGCAAGGAGGAGGCGCAGACCGCCGAGGTCGGCCGCATCCATGCGAGCGACATCCCCCCGTTGCCCAAGGGGGCTCCGCTGCCGGCGGGGCGCGTTCGCCCGCCGATGCCCGAGGATCGCTACGCCAGGGAGCACCGGGGCGAGCCGATCTCGTGCCGGAGCGCGCTCGCCTTCGCGATGAGCGTCGATTGCGGCTGCGGCATCGGCCTCGAGCATTGCTTGCCGGGCGACAACTCCGGCAGGGATCCTCGCGCGTTCGTGCTGCCCGCCCACGTCCCGCTCGGCATCGAGAGCCCGATCGGCGCCGCGCCGCGCACGATCTCCGGCTGGAACAAGTTCTGGTGGTCGCAGGAGGCGATTCACCTGATGCAGCACGTCTTCCGGGCCGACCGCGATTTCCGTGAGATCCTCACCGGGCGTTACACGTTCATCAACGGTCCGCTCGCGCAGTTCTACCGATCGAGCGCGCCCGCGGCGTGCTGCTCGCTGCACAAGTCCTTCGGGATGCGCGAGGACGAGGCGCCGCTGTTCTTGCCGGGCGCGGTGCCGCCGGTCGTCGCGCCGCACGACGTCTCGGCGTGGACGTTCATCCCCGATCGCGGGCCGCGCGCGGCGGGGATCGTCACGACGCCGGTGTTCCTGACGAAGTACTCCTCGCGCCGCGCGCGCGCGGCCGCGCTCTACAGCGCGTTCTTGTGCAAGAGCTTTGCGGCCGAGCACGCCGAGCTCCCGCCGTCGGACGAGCCCGATCTCATGGTCCGGCCGGGCTGCTCCAGCTGTCATGCGACGCTGGAGCCGCTCGCGGCGTATTTCACGCGGGTCGAGGAGACGACGTGGACCTATCTGCCCGCCTCGCGGTTTCCGATCGAGAACCCGGTGTGCAAGCTGGACGCGGAGGGCAAGACGGGCGGGTCGTGCCGGCGGTTCTACGACCCTGACTTCTCGAGCAAGGAGCGCGGGGTGCTCCGGGGCGCGTATGCCTCGCCGGATCACGCCGACCGCGGCCCGGCCGGCGCCGCGGCCGATCTCACGCGCATGCCGGAGTTCGCGTCGTGCGCGGTCGCGCGCGTCACCGAGTCGTTCCTCGGGCGGCCGCTGCGCGACGAGGACGAGGCCTTGCTCCGCGCGCTGCGGGAGCGGTTCGTGTCGCGCGGCTACCGGATGCGGCCCTTGGTCGAGGCGATCGTGCGGTCGCCGGCCTACGCGCGCGCGGGCAACGTGCGGCCGGCGCTGGAGCGCGGCGGCGGGGGCGCGCGGTGATGCGCGGCGGGGGCAGGGGGATGCGCGGCGGGGGCGCGCGGTGATGCGCGGCGGGGTGAGGGCCTTCGCCCTTGCCGGGATGGCCGCGGTGGCGGGCGCGTGCGCCCCGCCGGAGGCGGTCGCGCCGCGGCCCGCGGCGCCGCTCCGGGAGACGGGGCGGGTCGCGCAGAGCCGGACGCCGAAGCAGGATCTGCGGCTCATCCCGGCCGAGGCGTACCTGAGGACGTATCTGCGGCTCTTCGGCGGCCTCTCGCCGGCGGAGGTCGAGCGGCGCGCGCGGGGGGACGACAAGGCGGCGCTCTTCGACGCCTGGGAGGACTACCTCACGGCGCTCGGGCTCCCCGATCACGGCCTGGATCTCCCGCGCGGCACGCAGACGAACGCGCTCATGATGGCGGCGTTCGAGCGGCTCGGGATCGCGCTGTGCGACCGCGCCCTGGAGCACGACCTCAAGGCGAGCGCGCCGGTGCCGATCGAGCGCCGGCTGATCTTCGCCTTCGATCTCCCGGCGGAGGACCTCGACGCGGCGGCGTTCGCGCCGCGGTTCGACGTGCTGCACCGGACGTTCCTGAGCTACCCGGCGCGCCTCGCGCCGCCGGACCGGGAGGCGAAGTTCTTCGCGCTCTACCAGGGGACGGTGGCGCGGCACCGGGCGAAGGGAGCGCCGAAGTCGCGGTTCTCGCCGGGCGAGGCGGGGTGGGCCGCGGTGTGTTACGGGCTGGTGAGGCACCCGGAGTTCTTGCTGTATTGACGCCTGGCTGGCAGGAGGGCGCGCCGTGTGGGGGGTCTCCTGTCGTCCTCGACATCCAGCAGCCCACGCGCTCGCCCTGGCATGGCTAGGACGGAAATCACGCTGGATCGGTAGAGCGCGCCGGGCGACTGCTCGGCCAGGGGCGTGAGCACGGCGCGCCGGATGCTCGCGCGAGCGATGACCTCGCACACCGCGCCGCTCGCGCCCGGCGCCTGGACAGCGCGCGGGATCGAAGCGGCTCGGGCGCAGCTTGCGCACCGGGGGCATCGAGGGGCATGTTGCCAGCGAGAGGCATGGACTGGAGCCGGTTCGACGCGCACGGGGAGGACAGGGCCGAGGCCTTCGAGGCCTTCGCCGGCCAGCTCTTCGAGCGCTGGTGCCGGCGGGAGTACGGGGGTGAGCTCCGGGAGGTCCGGATCCCCGAAGGGCGGGGGGGCGACGGCGGCGTGGACGCGTACGCCGTGCTGGCATCCGGGAACATCGTAGGCCTGCAGGCGAAGTGGTTTTCGGGACGCCTCGGGCAAGCCCAGATCGATCAGCTCCACGAATCCTTTCAGCGGGCGATCAAAGTACGCCCGGACCTCGTGCGCTACTGCGTCGCTCTGCCCCGTGCTCTGACCGATGAGCGCGGGCGCAAGGAGAAGACAGAACGGGCGCGGTGGGATGACTGGATAGCCAAGGCGACCAAGGACGCGCCGCATGTTGAAATCGACCTCTGGGACGAGGCGAGGCTCCAGGCGCTGCTCAGCGAGAGCGAGAACGAGGGGTTGCACGCCTACTGGTTCACCGGCAGCGTCTTCACACTGAACGACCTGAAACAGCGCTTCGAGGCTGCCAGCCGTGGCTGGCTCAACGTGCGCTACGCTCCGGATCTGCACGTAACCGGCTGGCTGGAGGAAGATCTCGCGCTCCGTATGGGTGAGCGTGAGGCGCGCGCGAAGATCCTCCTCCACGTGGAGGAGGCAACGGCCAAGCTGGAGGCGCTTCGCGAGGACGTGGCGCGCCTGGAGCGGTTATCGATTTTCGGGCGCGACGTCCCTGACGCGGAGCAACTCCGCGGGGCAGCCCTCGACGCCCTGGACCGCATGATGGACGCGGGTAGGGCGCTGGCCTATGCGCTCGGTCACGCCACCCTCCTCCCGGAGCACCTGGAGCCGAGCGAGCACGACGAGGAGCACCTTCGACGGCTCGCCGGGGTGCTCCTCGATCTCGAGCGCGACCGCTTCCACGCCCCCACGCGCAGCATCCGCGAGCACCTGGAGCGCTGCGTCGACGAGATTGGGCGTCCATTTTCGTTGCTTCGCGATGCGTGGGCGCGCTGGCGCGGAGCGCGACTCCTCGGCGCCTACGTCGGTGCGCCGGGCGTCGGGAAGACCCATGGGCTCGCGCATGCCGTCGAGCAGCGGCTGAGCCGCGGGATGCCAGCGGTGATCCTCCGCGCCAGGGATTGCCCTGTCGAAAAAGGATGGGAAGAGATCCTTCGTAATGCGCTGGATCAACATCGCTCCCGGCTCCCCGACATCCTGAACGCCATGGAAGCGACGGCGACGCGCGCGGATGTGCGACGGGCGCGAAGGTCGGTGCAGAATCCAGATGGCGCCGCTGATGTCCAGGGACCTGCCGCGCAGTCCGGAGCCAACCCGGGCCACGGTGACGGGGTGGAGCCCGAGCCGGTCTGCTTTCTGCTCGCGATCGATGGCCTGGAGGAGTCGGGGCAGCACCGCCGGTGGGCCGAGCTGCTCGGCGAGCTCTCGGCGCACCTCGAGGACAACCCCCGCATACGGGCCGCGGTGACCCTGCGAACGGCCAGCCGCGAGGCGATCCTGGGTCGTGTACGCGTCGACCTCTTCGACGAGATCGCGCTCCCCACGGGCGGCGAGGTCGACACGCTGCTGCGGGCCACCTGTGGAGCGATGCACATCGAGCTTCCGGACAGGCGCGTCCGCTGGGCGATCCGGGAGCCCCTGAGTGCGCGGCTCTACTGCGAGCTCCGCCGCCGGATGCCAGCGCACCCAGCAGCCTGGGGTTCTCGGCCCCAGGACGTGTCCCTCACGGCGCTGCTCGGCGAGAAGCTCCGGCGCATCGAAGAAGAGCTGCAAGACAAGCTCCGGTGGAGCCGGCGCGTCCCCCTGCGCGAGGCGCTCACGGCGCTCGCCGAGGCCAGCATGGGACGCGGTGCCATGAGCCGTGACGACGCTGTCGCAGCGGTTTATGCAGTGTTCCCGCCGGCTCAGGGGCTCTCGCTCGACGACGCCCACTGGCTGCTCGATCAAGCCACGGAGCACGGCCTCGTTACCGAGTGGGTGACCGAGTCGGACGACCCGTTCCATCCGCCGATCCAGCACATCGAGCTGGCGTTTGAGCCCCTCGTGGACTACCTCATCGCCCGCCGAGCATGCGAGGCGGCGCAGGACGCGCTGGCACGAGGCGAGGCGCCGCCGCTCCCCGAGGTGCTTCGGGATCGGCGCGACGCCTTGACGCAGACGGCGATCCTGCTCGCGCAGAAGGGGTTCAGCCTGGTTCGCTCGGACCTCTGGCGCGATCAGCTGCCGCGCGAGGAGATAGAACGCCTGGAGCTGCGGGCCATCGCCGCGCTGGACGACGGTGCAGCCCGCACCTACCACGGATGGGTGCTCGAGCGGCTGCGGGCCAGCATGCCCTCGTGCCGGCGGGTGCTGGCCGAGCTCTGCGTTCCGGTGGCTCGGGACGTGACGCACCCTTTCGGCCCTCGCTTCGTCCATGAGGCGCTCCTGTCCCTCTTGCCGGCGAGGCGTGACCAGTTCTGGTCAGGTCCGCGGCATCTGCCCGGAGACGGAGGGCAGCCATGGGAAGGGAGCGGCGATCCGGCCTTGGAAGAGCTCACGCTCGAAGACGACCCGGCGGACGGTCCGCCGCTGCTCCTGGCCTGGGCGCTCACGTCGGTGGACACGGCCTGGCGCAGACGCCTCCGCGCGGAGCTGGCGCGTTGGGCTTCCAGAGATATCGGCGAGCTGATCCGGTGGCTGGATATGGTGATTTGCACCAACGATCCCCAAATGGTCGAGGACGTCTCGATGGTGGCCTTCGGGGCCGCCTGCCTGACCGGCGCGGATCCGAGCCTGGTGCAGCTCGTCCGGTGGGTCGACGAGCACGTGCTCGCTCCGGACGCCCCGCATCGCCGGGAGGACGTCGCGGTGCTCCATGCAGCGCGCGGCATCGTCGAGCGCGCGCGCGCCGTGGGTGTGGTCGTTGATCCTGCCATTCTCGAACGGGCGCATCGGCTCTATGCGCCGACCGGGGAAACGGTCCCCATCGACGCCGAGGCCGCCCGAGCGGCGAGCGATCATCACGGAGTCAAGCCTGTCTCGGCGAGGTTCGCGTGGTACGTCGTGCCTCCGGCCATCGATCCGTTCTTCCGGTATTCGGGCACGAGCGATCTGCACCTGTGGTCGCCGAAGAACGCAGAGAGCCTCGATCCGCGCGCTGCTCGAAGCCTGCGCGCGCACGCGGAGCAGGCGGAGATATCCGCGCTCTCTCCGCTTCGTTTCGCGTTCGGCGCGCTCGTGGCACACCTGCACGCGGTGGGTTGGAACGAGGCTGAGTTCTACGGAGATCCGCGTGACGAGGAGCCGACCGCGACCGTCGGGATGGATGTGGCGATCGCGCGGTACCACGGCGATGCCAGGGTACGTGGGGAGGTCAGCCCGGTGTGTACGGTGGCCGAGAAGTATATCCGGACCGGCTGCCGGCAGCTGAAAGCTTATCTGGCGGCGCGCGCCCCTGCGGACGTGCGCGGCGGGGCCAACGGGTTGATTGAGCCGCCCGTGGATCCAGTGCTCATCGACCTGCTCGATCCCAATCCGTCGACTGACGCAGCATTGCAGTCCTCCGGGGAGGACGAGCCATGGGTGTTCTGGGCGGATGACGGCCTGGTCTCTCCGCGCGATCTAAGCTCCCAGGACCAGGTGGATCGAGCCATAGAGTGGGTCACGACAGCCCCGCCACCCGAGATCGAGCCGTGGCTTCGCCTACCGGCAGGCGCGGCCCCGCGCCTTGGACGGGAAGAAGACGAGTGGATCACCCTCTGGGGAGAAGTTCGCGCGCGTGAACGGGAAAGTCAGGCCGACTCCACGTTATGGATCGGAGCCGCCGTGGTGGCAGGGCGCGACGCCGGGCTGCTTGCGGCTCATGCGCGCTCCGTTGACGCATCGACTCTCGTTCCTCTGTGCGAAGATGATGATTCGCAATGTTATCATGTCGATCCTGCGGAGGCCCTGTGGGCTCCCTGGGCGAACGAGCGCGTCGGAACGTACCAGATCGCGGTGAGCGGTCGAGCGGTCGAGCTCATGAGCGCCTCTGTTGATGCCGGCTACCATGGGCCTCGCGGCGGCGTGAGATCCTGCCGGTTCCCTGCCGGATGGCTCCGCAGTCTTCTCGGTCTCGTCGACGCGAAGCCCGTGGGAGGAGGCGCGAACTGGTGCTTCATGGATCGCGAAGGGCGCGTAGAGGCTGTTTATTCTCATCACTCAACGGAACAAATCACATGGCAGAAGGCGCTCGTGGTCAGGCGCCGCGCGCTTGAGCGAGCGCTGGACGCCCAGAATCAACGCCTCGTCTGGAGCGTCAGGCTGCTTCGCGAACCCGCCCCCGGGATCATCGACCATCACTCGAAAGACGCGCCATCTGCGCTTCGCGGCTGGCTCTGGCTCGCGGTGATGGGCGACTCGAGCGTCGGTGGTCTGAGGATCGACGTCGTACCCTTGCCCGGTTCAGGCGGCGTCCGCGGGGCTGACGAACCCGACGCTGCAAGCCGAGCAGCCCCGGCTCGATGCGGCGCTTCCGAGGCTCCGATCGGCCCAGGCGACCCGGAGCTGGCCACACCGCTCTCCAGCGATCTCGATGACGATCAGGCCATCCCCTATTTTCTCTGGGACGATCCCATTCCTGTCAGCGAGGTTCGGCGCCGGCTGAAAAGCGCCTCGCCGCCCGAGCGCGACCGTCTGCTGGGCAAGATCCTGCGCGAAGCCCAGGACCCCGACGTCTGGCGGTTCACCACACCCGAAGAGGTCGCAGCGCGGTTCGGTCAGCTGGCGCGGCACCTCGGGCGACGCAGGCGCTTCTGGGAGTTTCTGCTGAAGCTATGGCACAAGGAGGGTCTACTTGAGCAAGAGCCTGCTTAGCCCGTTGCAGGAGGAGGTGCTCGCGGCCTTCTTTCGTCGCGAACGGCGGTTCTTCGTGACGGGGGGGGCGGCGCTCGCTGGCTTTCACCTCCACCACCGGCGAACTGCGGATCTGGATCTCTTCACGACCTCGGCGGATCTCGACCACGCGGATGAGGCCCTGCGAGCGGTCGCGCAGGAGCTCGGCGGTACGATCGAGAACAAAGAGACCGCGCCCACATTTCGCCGCCGCCTGGTGAAGCGGGGGAAGGATCGGGTGATGGTCGATCTGGTCGTCGATCACACCTTCCAGGTCGACCCGGAGAAGCAGGTCTTCGGCGACATCCGGGTGGACCCGCCGGAGGAGATCTTGGCCAACAAGCTCTGCGCGCTGCTGTCCCGCTCGGAGATCCGCGATCTGGTCGACGTCTTCGCGCTGGAACGGGCAGGCTACAGCGTGGAGGACGCGCTGCCGCGCGCCAAGCGAAAGGATGGTGCTGTGACGCCCGGCTCCCTGGCATGGATCCTCTCGGAGATCGAGATCGGCGATGACGCCTCCGTCCCGGGGGACATCCCGGTGCCGGAGCTGCGTGCCTTTCTCCAGGATCTCATCTCTCGTCTAGGGCGCTTGGCCTACCCCACGCGGAGCGACGACGCCTGAGGCGCCTCTCGAGCGGCGCGAGGCTGGGGAGGCACGGACGTGCCGGCCCCCGATCCGTTCGATCTCTTATCGTCGCTGATCACCAGCGTACCTGCGGGTTCGCCAGCCGCCCCGGGAGCGCCGGTGGACACGCCCAGTAGCCCCGGGAACGCGTCCAGCACCGGCGGGGAGCGTACCCAGCAGTTCCGGGAACGTGTCCAGCAGCGCCGACGAGCGCGCCCAGCAGTCCCGAGGAGCGTACCCAGCACCTCCGGGAAGCGTACCCAGCACCTCCGGGAAGCGTACCTAGCACCTCCGGGAAGCGCACCCAGCAGCTCCGGGAAGGTGCCCAGCAGCTCCGGGAACCGCACCCAGCAGCTCCGGGTAGCGCACCCAGCGACCGCTGGCTCCCGCTCCCCGTCCGCTGGCCGGCCTTCGGGATGCGCTGGCACGCCCCCGAACGCTGCTGTCCTGGTTGCGGCGCCGCGGCGGACCGCGCCACCCTCCGCCCCGCGCCGCCGGTGTCGCGTGACTCCCCGGGTCCCCATGGCAGGATGGCGGCGCGATGGCGCGCTTCTTCAACACCGCCGGCCCGTGCAGGCCCGACCTGCACTACATGGTCGACCCCCTCCGGCGCATCGAGCGGCTGCGCCGGCTGATCGACCGACAGAGCTGCTTCGTCGTGCACGGCCCGCGGCAGACGGGCAAGACCACGTCGCTCCTGTCCCTGGCCGCCGCGCTCGTGCAGGAAGGTCGCTACGCCTCGGCGCTCCTGTCGCTCGAGGTCGGCCGCGCCTTCCCGGAGGACGTCGGCGCCGCAGAGTTCGCGATTCTTCAATCCTTCCGGGACGATGCAGCCTTCCAGCTCCCGCCCGACCAGCGCCCGCCGTCCTGGCCTGATGGGCCGCCGGGCCACCGCCTCGCCGACGCGCTGGCGGCGTGGGCGCAGGCCTGTCCGCGCCCGCTCGTGCTTTTTCTCGACGAGATCGACGCGCTCACCGGCCCCACGCTGCTCTCCGCGCTGAGCCAGCTCCGCGGAGGCCACCGCCGCAGGCCGCAGGGCTTCCCGTGGGCCATCGCTCTCATCGGCATGCGCGACGTCCGGGACTACAAGGTCACCGCGGACGACGAGGGCCAGCTCGGCGGCGCCTCGCCATTCTCGACAGCCTCGCCGAGCGCCTGCAGGAGGGTAGGGTGCGCGCGGTGCTCGAGCCGATCCTCGCCGGCTCGGCGCTGGGCGCGGTCCCGGAGGACGATCAGCGTTACGCGATGGACCTCGGGCTGGTCCGCCAGACGGCGGACGGAGCGCTGGAGATCGCCAACCCGATCTATGAAGAGATCCTGCCCCGCGCGCTGTCCGCGACCGCGCGACGCTCGATGCCGGTGATCGCGCCGACCTGGCTGCGGCGGGACGGGCGGCTCGATCCGGAACGCCTGCTGGAGGCGTTCGTGGCGTTCTGGCGCCAGCATGCAGAGGCGTTGCTCGCCAGCACGCCGTACGCGGAGATCGCGCCGCACCTCGTGCTCATGGCCTTCCTGCACCGGGTGGTGAACGGCCGCGGGCGCGTGGAGCGGGAGGTCGCGATCGGCAGCGGCCGGATGGATCTGCTGGTGGAGTACGGGCAGGACCGGCTGGCGATGGAGCTCAAGGTGTGGCGTCCCGGTGACCCCGATCCGAAGAGGGAAGGGCTCGCTCAGCTCGATGGTTACCTGGAGGGGCTTGGGCTCGATCGGGGCTGGCTCCTGATCTTCGATCGCCGCCCGGGGATCGCGCGGCTGCGGGATCGCACCACGACCGAGGTCGCGCTGACCCCGGGCGGGCGGGAGGTCACGGTGATCCGGGCTTGAGCGCGGCGCAGCTCATCGGCTGATCCCCACCGCCTCGCGCACGGCCACCTGCTTGCCGTTGAACGCCACGGCGAGCGCGTGCACCGGAGACGCGCCGGCGGCCCGGAGCTCGGCCGTGTAATCCCTGCGGGCGATCTGCGCTATCCCCTCTTCCAGCGCCTGCTCCAGCGTCTGGCCGCCCCGCGCCACCTTCATCTCCAGCACGACCCCGGGCTTGCCCGGCTGCCGGGGGCGCACCAGCACATCGGGCCTCCCCTCGCCGGACTCGCGGTTCGACCGCACCTCGTAATCCGGCTCGAGCGTGGCGAGCAGGCCCGCGACGAACCCGTGATAGACCTCCTCCGGACCGAGGCGGCGCGCCTCGTGGTACGAGAGCACGTTCGTGACAAACGCCCGGAGCTGCTCCTCGAACGTGGCCGCGTCGCCGCCCAGCAGCGCCCGTACCAACCGGCGCGAGCTCGCGCCCTGCCCGGACAGCCGCTCCGCCATCCAGTCGCGGAAGGTGCTGGTATACACCTCGCGCACCTCCTCGTTCGGGATCGACAATCGATAGGCCGGCACATGGGTCGTCCCGGCCTCGGTCGCCTCTGCGCGCAGGTACCCCGAGAATACGAGCAGGGCAAAGAGCGCCCGCGGGCTGCCCGGCAGCTGGTCCAGGGCCACGTTCTCATCGAGCCGCTGCTCGATCGCGCCCCCCTCGAGCAACACCGCGATGTCGTCCTCGACGTCCAGCGCGTGAAACACCAAGAGATCCCGGATGAGCTCGTTCGCGCTGGTGGATACCCAGTAGCTGCGCGTGCGCCTGTCGTCGCTGGCCAGGAAGCTCAGCACGGACCACGGATTGTAAACCACGGTCTCGCCGAACACATACCCGTTGTAGGCCCGGCGCACGCTCTCGAGCCGATCGAGCGCATCCCCGTCGGTGAGGAGAGCGAGCACCTCGGGCTCGGTGAAGCCGAAGCAGGTGGAGAACTCCGTGCGGAGGAGCGAGTAGACCCCGATGTTGTTGAGGCCAGAGAAGATGCTCTCCCTCGCCACGCGCAAGATGCCCGTGAGGACCGCCCTGGCGAGGTGGGGATTGTCCTTGATCCCGCCGGTCAGGAAGGCACGGAAGAAGTCGAGGACCTCGCGGGCGTAGCCCCCGACGAACCCGGCGTGGATGGGCTCGTCGTACTCATCGATGAGGATGACGACCTTCTCGCCGTAGGTGCGGTGCAGGTACGCGGACAGGTCGCAGAGCGCTCGCTGGTAGAGCACGTCGTCCGCCGTGCCGTCGAGGATCGCACGGTAGTCGCGCGCCTCCCGCTCGCTCAGCGCGCCCGCGTCGAGCAGCGCCCGATGCTCGTCGAACAGCGCCTCGATCTTCTTCTGGATGGCCTTCCAGCACGCCTCGAAGGCCGGCGCCTTGACGTCCCGGAAGGTCATGAACACGACCGGATAGCGCTGGAAGTGCTCCCGGTACGCCTCGCCCGCACGCCAGATCGAAAGGCCCTCGAAGAGGTGCGACAGGTCCTCGTGGCGCCGCTCGAAGAAGTACCGGAGCATCGACAGGTTCAGCGTCTTGCCGAACCGGCGCGGCCGCGGGAGCAGGAGACCAAGGAGCCCCGGACGATCGAGCAGCTCCTGGATGAGGTGCGTCTTGTCGACGTAGACGAGCCCGCGCTCGCGCAGATCGCGGAAATCGGAGACGCCGATGGGGATGCGCTGGATCATGGGGAACGCTCGACACGCGGGGCAACCGGAGCATGGAGAAGAGCAGGCACGGGAGCAAGCGGGCCGGTCGGGCCGGAGATCGCGCCGCTGACCGCGCGCCGCATCGCGCATCGATGCCGGCCCGCGCAGCCGCGCTCTCTTGCGCGCTGGCACCGCCGGGGGCAAACTGCGCTCGCGATGGCCCCTGGTCTCCCGCGCCGCGCGCTGCTCCAGGCCGCCGCGGGCGCGGCGCTCTCCGGCGTCCTCGGCCTGCCGGCGCGCGCGCTCGCCGCGCACGCCAACGCGGCGCAGGACGAGTTCTTCCTCTTCATCCACGCGTCCGGCGGCTGGGACGTGACGCTCTGGGCCGACCCGCGGAACGAGAGCAAGGGGCTCGTGACCCCGGCGACGACCGACAACACCGACACGGCGCCGCTCCGCCTCTGGGTCGACGCGCCCGCGGCCGGCGGCGCGAAGAGCTTCGCGCCCGTTACGCCCAAGGGCTCGAGCCTCACGTTCGGCCCCGGCATCGGCGCCCTCGCGGACCTCCACGACCGGCTGTGCATCGTCAACGGCCTGGCGATGAACACCGTGAGCCACCCCGACGGCACCGCCTTCGCGACCACCGGGCGGCACCTGAGCGGCGGCCGCGTCATGGCCTCCAGCCTCGACGCCATCTGCGCCAGCGAGCTCGGCGCCAGCCAGACCTTCCCCGCCGTCTCCGTGCAGTTCCCCTCGGCGTTCGTGGGCGATCGCCTCGACCGGCGCGCCGTCCCGCTCACGGTCGGCGACATCGGCACGATCAGCCGCTCCCTCGCCCGCGCGCGGCACTACGACACCGACGAGGACCGCGCCGCGGTGACCGCGCTCCTCTCCGAGGAGGCCAGGTCCCTCGCCGCGCGATCGCGCTACACCGACGCCCTGAACGGCTTCGCGATCCAGTCGGAAGCGCTGGGCAGGATGCTGAACGCCGGGCTCCAGGACGTGTTCTCCAGGGGCAAGCTCATCCAGGCGCACCCGGAGCTCGACCACAAGGCCCGCTTCGCCAGGCAGGCGGCCGTCAACGCGGCGTTCGCGATCGAGGCCATGCGGCGGAACGTGGTCCGCTGCGTGAGCTTCGCATGCGACGGGTTCGACACGCACACGAGCAACTACCGCCAGCACGCGGCCACGCAGCAGGAGCTCTTCGACCTCATCGCCGCCCTCCTCGGCTCGCTCGACAAGACCCCGCACCCGACCCGGGCCGGCAAGAAGCTCTCGGATCACACGCACATCCTCGTGACGAGCGACTTCTGCCGCACGCCCCAGCTCAACACGGCGATGGGCCGCGACCACTACCCCAACAACTCGGCGATGGTGATCTCCCCCCGCTTCCGCGGGGGCATCTCGTTCGGCAAGACCGACCCGGAGCAGCTCCTGCCGGCCCCGGCGAAGACGTTCCAGGGCGGGCCTCGGCCGATCGCCCCGCCGGACCTGCTCGCCACCTTCCTGTTCGCCTTCGGCATCCCCCCGCTCGCGCATCTGCGCGACGGCGAGGTGGTGCCGGAGCTGCTCCGGCGGTCGTGACGCCCCTGCGCCGAGCGGCGCCCCTCGCCGCGCTCGCGCCCGCCCGCCTCGCCGCGCTCGCGCCCGCCCGCCTCGTCGCGCTCGCGCGCCTCACCGCGCTCGCGCTCGCCTGCCTCGCCGTGCTCGCGCTCGCCGGCTGCGCCTCGCAGGCCGCGCCCCCGCGCCCGCCGCTCGCCGTGCGCCCGGTCGCCTGGCCCGCGCCGCGGGAGCTCGGCCCGGTCCGCGCGGTCGCCGACGACGGCGACCGCGTCGTCCTGTTCCACGACGGCGCCGCGGCGGTCTTCGTGAACGGCGCGCTCGCCCGGGTCGAGCGCGCGCCCCACCGCTGGGTGGGCGCCGCGGTGGTGCCCGCGCCCGACGGCTACGGCACGTGGATCGTCGGCGCCGACGCCGAGGGCCGGCTGCTCAGGCTGCCGAGCCGGGGGGCGTTCGAGCCTGTCGCCGATCACTACGGCCTCGAGCGCGCCGCGGTCCGCGCCGCGGCCGGCCTCGGCCTCGGCGGAGGCGCCGCCTTCGCGCTGGACGGCGAGATCGCGGTGGCGGACGGCGAGCGCGTCACGCGCTACGCGACCGGGCCGCTCGCGGCGTTCGCGGCGGGCGGAGGGCGCGTGGCGTTCGCGCTCGGCGGCGAGGAGGTCCTCGCCCTCGACGTGGCCCCGAGGGCGCTGCGATCGTACCCGCTCGAGGCCGACGGCCCCGCGCCGCTCCTCGCCGTGACGGGCGCGGGCGCGCTGCTCGCGGCGACGCCGGCGGCGCTCTACGCCGAGGATGGCGCCGGCGTGCTGCGCCTCCGGCTGCGGGCGAGCGCGGCGCTCCACGGGCTCGCCGTCTCCGGCGAGCGCGTGTGGTTCGCCGACGGCGGCGAGCTCGGCGTGCTCGACGCGTCGGGCGCGCGCGCGACCCGCGGCGCGCGCCTCCCGGAGGCCGGCCGGCTCATCGGATCGCCGAGCGGCGACGTCTGGCTGCTCGCGGCGGGCGCCCTCCGGCGCTTCGCCGCGGACGACGGCGGCGCCGGGCCCGCCTGGGACGACATCGCGCCGGTGTTCGACCGGGCGTGCGCGCGCTGCCACCGCCCGCGCGGCGAGGGCGGCGTCGACCTCTCGACGCGCGCGGCGTGGGCGTCGCTCCGGGAGGCCATCGCGCGCCGGGTGGTCGAGGAGCGGACCATGCCGCCCCCGGGGCACGCGCTGTCCGAGGCCGATCGCGCGCGGATCCGCGGTTTCGTCGAGCGCCTCGCGCCGCCCGCGCGCCCGTCCGCGCGGCCGTGACGCGCCCGCCCGCGCCGCCCGTGACGCGCCCGCCCGCGCCGCCCGCGCGACGGTGACGCGCGCGGCTGCAGGCGCGGCGCGCCCGTCTTGCGCTACCCTGGGGCCCCACCGCCAGAGGAGAGCTGCCTGATGATGACGTTCAGCCCTGATCCGCGCGTCGCTGAGCAGCAGATGCACGCCATCATCTATTACCTCACCGGGTTCGGGTACATCGACGGCGAGCTCGATCCGACCGAGAAATCGTTCATCCGCGGCCACATCCAGGAGCTCGTCCAGCAGCGCGCGCGCGACGCCCTCGGCGACGAGGCCCAGGCGAACCAGGACGTCATCGCGCGGTGGACCAAGCACTTCCACGAGGTGTTCTCCGAGATCGACCACCAGATCCAGGGCCTCTTCACCGAGAGCGTCTCCGACGGCGAGGACCCCAAGGACTTCGTCCTCGCGAAGATCAAGCTCCGCTGCTTCGAGCTCCTCGACGGCTTCGACGACGACAACCGCGAGGCGCTGCTCGCCACCGTCGACGGGCTCATGCTCGCCGACGGCGTCATCCACCCGAGCGAGGAGAAGTTCCGCGACGAGCTCTCCGCGCTGCTCGCGCTCGCAGGCGAGATCGACGATCTGGAGATCGAGCCCATCGAGCAGGGCGCGGTGGTGATCGATCCGGCCACGCGCAAGCAGGCGCGCGAGCTCGATCACCCGTTCTTCAAGGCGTTCGAGTGGGACTACGCGACCGATCCGGCCACGTTCGCGGAGCAGGCCAAGGTCGATCTCGACCTGATGCGCCGGTTCGAGGAGAAGCTCGCCGAGCAGCGCGCGCGCGGCGCGGGCCGGCTCGACGGCGCGGCGGACCTCGCGAGCTTCGCCGGGCAGGCGCCGTTCCTCGACGGCCACGTCTACGTCGCCTCGCCCGATCCTGCGCACGAGGTCGAGCTCCTCGTCGTCGGGGATCTGCACGGCTGCTACTCCTGCCTCAAGGCGGCGCTGATGCAGGCGGATTTCTTCGCCAAGCTGCAGGCGTACCGCGAGGACCCCGCGCACAATCCGCGGATCATGCTGGTGTTCCTGGGCGACTACATCGATCGCGGCAGGTTCAGCTACAACGGCATCCTGCGCACGGTGATGCAGCTCTTCCTCGCCGCGCCCGACAACGTCTTCGTCCTGCGCGGCAACCACGAGTACTACGTCGAGCTGAACGGCCGCGTGCTCGCGCCGGTGCGGCCCTCCGAGGCGATGAGCTCGCTCGCGGCCATCGCCCCGAACGAGGTGTTTGCCGCGTACATGCGCCTCTTCGAGGCGCTCCCCAACATGCTCGTCTTCGACCGCATCCTCTTCGTCCACGCGGGCATCCCCCGCGACGACACCCTCGCCGCCCGGTGGCAGTCGGTGTCCTCGCTCAACGACCCCGAGATCCGGTTCCAGATGCTCTGGAGCGACCCGAGCGAGGTCGACGCCATCCCCGCGGAGCTCCAGAAGTCCACCGCCCGCTTCCCCTTCGGCAAGCGGCAGTTCAAGAGCTTCATGCAGAAGCTCGGCTGTACCACGCTGATCCGCGGCCACGAGCGCATCCCGGAGGGCTTCCGCGTGGTCTACGACGACCCCGACGGCGTGCTCCTCACGCTGTTCTCCGCGGGCGGGAGGACGAACGACGACCTGCCGAAGGCCAGCAACTACCGCGAGGTCACCCCGATGGCCCTCACCATCCGTTACAAGGGGGGAGTCAGTCAGCTCACGCCCTTCGTGATCGAATACGAGCGGTACAACGACCCGAAGTACAACGCGTTCTTCCGGGAGCAGCTCCCGTCGCTCGAGCTCAGCGTCTGACGAGCGAGGCGGCCGCCGCGTGACCGGCGCGCCGCGCCTCGACGATGTCGTCGCGGTGCGCCGCGTCGCCTGGCACCCCGCGGCCTGGCATGCCATCGCATGCGTATGAATACCCTACGATCGATTGCCTTCTCCTCGGGCGGTCGAGGGCGCGCCGGTTGCAATGTCTCTGGATTGCGGCGGCGCTTCTCCTTCGGCCTTGGCTTGCTTACCTCTCTCCTGCTCGCCGCGGGCTGCAGCGGCGCGGACGCGGGCGGCGATGGCGGCGCGGGCGGCGCGGGCGGCGGCGGCCCGGTCACCGGCAGCGGCGGCGGCGGCGGCCCGGTCACGAGCAGCGGCGCCGGCGGCGAATTGCCGAACCGCTGTTCGCTGCCGCAGGACCCCGGGCCCTGCGACGGGGCGATCCAGCGCTACTGGCACGACCCCAGCTCCGGCGTGTGCGTTCCGTTCATCTATGGCGGGGGGGGGGGGGGGGAGAACCGCTTCGAGTCGCTCCAGGCGTGCCAGGAGGCCTGTCAGGGCAACGTCCCGGACATGGCTGCCTGCGCCGCGCCGGGCGATTGCGTCCTCGCCTCGCCGCGCTGCTGCGCCGCCTGCAACCCGAACGACGCCCATGCGTTCGTCGCCGTCCACCGCGACTCGACGACGGATTTCTGGAACACCCTCGGGTGCGGGGACGTGGCGTGCGCGCCGTGCCCGGAGGTCAGCGAGGCCGAGAGCACCGGCCAGTACTTCGCCGCCGCGTGCGAGGCCGGGCGCTGCGTCGTCCTCGACGTGCGCGAATCCCCGCTGACGGAGTGCGCGCAAGACGCGGACTGCGCGCTGCGCGACGGCGTCGGGTGCTGCGAGGAGTGCAGCGGGAAAGGCATCGTCGCCCTCAACCAGAGCGCGGACATCGAGTCCATCGTCTGCCCCGAGGGCTTCGGCGCGTGCCCCCCCTGCGCGCCCGTGTACCCGGAGGGCATGACCGCGGTGTGCCTGGAGGGAAGGTGTCAGCCGAAGCTGTCCTCGCCGTGAACGCCGGCGTCCCCGCCCTGCGCCATCAGGCGCAGCTTCATGCATTGTAGATACGGCTCTCCCCGGCACCCACCACGGCGCCTCCCGCGCGCAGCGCGTCATGAGCGCGCCGGGCATTCGCGCTGAACGAAGTCCAGAAAGCGCACGGGAAATGCCGTTCGCGCGGTCGCGGCGCGTTGACGCTGGACGGCTGCGCCCGATAGCCTGGGTCTTGAAGCTCTTGTAGATTCTTACATCTTCGACCTCTTCACGAAGGGAGCTGCCCGTGAATCGACGCACCCCGAGGATGCTGCTCGTGGCCCTCGCGCTCTCCAGCGCGGCCGCGTGCTCGGGACCGAATGGAGATGGCGGGACCGGCGCGGGAGATGGCGGGACCGGCGCGGGCGATGGCGGATCCGGCGCGGGCGATGGCGGATCCGGCGCCGGCGTCCAGTGCGCGCCGGGCGTCACCGCGCCCGGACCGACCCCGCGCCTGACGCGGCTGACGCACGCGCAATACGACAACTCGATCCGGGACCTCTTCGGCAAGGACATGAAGGCCTCGGCGTCGTTCCTCGCGGATCCGGCGTTCGAGGGGTTCGACAACAACGCGAAGGGGCTCGTCGTGTCCGACCGGCTCGCCCGCGATTACCGGCGCGCCGCCGAGGCCATCGCGGCGGACGTCGTGGTCGACCAGGCCGTGCTCGGCGACATCCTGCCGTGCGCCCCGGAGGGCGACGGCGCCGCGTGCGCCCGGCAGCTCATCCGGGAGCTCGGCAAGCGCGTCTACCGGAGGCCGCTCTCGGCGGAGCAGGAGGCGGCGTACGTCGCGGCCTACGCGCGCGGCGATGGCCTGTTCGAGTCGGGCACGCCGTTCGAGCAGGGCGTCCGCCATGTCATCGAGGCGATGCTCCAGTCGCCACATTTCCTCTACCGCGTCGAGCTCAGCGAGGAGCTCGACGGCGAGCAGATCATCCCGCTCGACGGCTACGAGGTCGCGACCCGGCTCTCGTACCTGCTCTGGAACAGCCTGCCCGACGACGCGCTCCTCGCGGCGGCGGAGCGCGGCGCGCTGGGCTCGCCCGAGGGGATCGAGGCCGAGGCGCGGCGCATGGTCGACGACCCAAAGGCGGTGAGCGCGCTCGACGACTTCCACCGCCAGTGGCTCCACATGAGCCGTTACGCGGATCTCTCGAAGGATCCGGCGCTCTACGAGGGCTTCGACGCCAGCGTGTCCTCGGCGATGCTGGCCGAGACGCAAGCGTTCATCCGGCACGTCGTCCTCGAGATGGAGGGCGACTACCGGACGCTGATGACCGCGCCCGTCGGGTTCGTGAACGACAAGCTCGCCCCGATCTACGGCGTGGAGGGGTCGTTCACGAGCGAGCTCGTCGAGACGCCGCTCGACCCGGCGTCGCGCGCGGGGCTCCTCACGCAGGCCGGCTTCCTCGCCTCGCACGCGTTCGCGCGCGAGACCTCGCCGATCCACCGCGGCGTGTTCATCCAGCGCCAGATCCTCTGCGCGGACCTGCCGGACCCGCCGGCGAACATCGACACGCAGCTGCCGCCCAAGCAGGGCGAGATCCGGACGACGCGGGATCAGGTGGAGGCGCACACGTCGCCGAAGGCGTGCAGCTCGTGCCACGGCATGATCAACCCGCCGGGCTTCGCGTTCGAGCACTACGACGCGGTCGGGCGGTACCGCGAGGACGAGGGCGGCGAGCCGATCGACGCGACCGGCACGATGGCGGTCGGGGAGGCGGAGATCCGCTTCGACGGCGCCGTCGACCTCGTGAAGCAGCTCGCGGAGAGCCCCGTCGCAGAGCGTTGCTATCTGACGAACTGGTACCGTTACGGCAACGCCCGCCAGCTCTCGCGCGAGGACGCGTGCACGATCGACGACCTCGACGCGAAGCTCGGCGCGTCCGGCTACAACATCAAGGAGCTGCTCGTCGCGCTCACCCAGACGAAGACGTTCAGGTACCGCGCCGTGGAAGAGGTGGGCCAATGAATCGCAGAACGTTCTTGCGGGGCGCGTGCGGGGTGATGCTCGGCCTGCCGTTCCTCGAGTCGCTGCGCGCTCGCGACGCCAAGGCCGGTCCCGAGGCCGCGCCGCGCCGGTTCATCGCGTTCTTCATGTGCAACGGCGTGAACATGGACCGGTTCTTCCCGAGCACGCGGTACGGCGCGCTGACGGACGCCTCGTTCGGCGCGGATCGCGCGATAGCGCCGCTCGCCTCGTACCGGGACAAGCTCCTGATCCCGCGGGGCATCCACATGGCGCCGCGCGGCTTCGGGTGGGATCCGAGCGCGGGCGACGATCACGCGAAGGGGGTCGGCTGCAAGCTCACGGCGCAGCCGCTCGTCCAGGGCAGCCAGTACGCCGCGGGGATCTCGCTCGATCAGTTCATCGCGAACAAGCTCAACCCGCCGGGCACGCCCGCGCTCACGCTGATGGTCGGGGCGCGGGTCCCCAACGTGCGCGGGCACATCTCGTACAGCGGCAGCGAGCAGCCCGTCTCCGGCGAGAACAACCCGTGGCTCGCGTACCAGGACCTGATCGGCGTGACGAACGTCGAGGACGAGGCGCTCGAGCGGCTGACCAAGCGGCGCCAGAGCGTGCTCGACCTGGTCGGGGCCGAGTACGAGGGCCTGCTCAAGAAGAAGCTCAGCAAGGCGGACCGCGACAAGCTCGAGATGCACTTCCAGACGGTGCGCGACCTCGAGGTGGGCATGGGCGACGCCGGGCTCATCCCGCGCGAGCTCCCGCCGGCGCGGGCGGCGGAGATCGAGGCGGTCGACCCGGCGACGGTGTCGTTCGACGCCGAGTTCAAGACGATCGGCCGGATGCAGATGGACATCCTCGCGCTGGCGATCGCGACCCGCGCGACGCGCTCGGCGACGCTGCAGTGGGGCTCGGGCGCGTACGGGCCCATCTTCAAGTGGGATGGGATGAACCACGAGTACAACCACCACAAGCTCTCTCACGGCAACACGAAGGACGACGACAGCGGGAGCGTCGTGGACGGCTACGAGGAGATGCTCTTCGACATCGATCGCTGGTTCATCGGCGAGTATGTCTATCTGCTCGACCGGCTCGCGGGCTACGACGAGGGCGGGACGTCCGTGCTCGACAACAGCGCCGTCGTGTTCATGAACGAGCTCTCCAACGGCAAGATCCACGACTTCCGCGATTTGCCGTACATCATCGCGGGGAGCTGCGGCGGCTATTTCAAGACGGGGCAGTACATCAAGGTGACGCGGCAGCAGAACACGCTGCAGGACGAGGACGCGCCGCACAACAAGCTGCTCACGACGCTCGCGAACGCGGTCGGCTGCACCGCGGAGGGCGGCGGGCCGATCGAGAACTTCGGCGCGTTCGGCGAGCCGGGCGAGTTCGACGAGCTCAAGGCCTGATCGGCGCGGCCAGGGCGCGGCGCGCTCACGTTCACGCGCGCCGCGCCGCGCCGCGTGGCACACGCCCTGCACACGGGCTTCGTCTTCAAAAGGAGCGCTGCCTTTTATGACGAAGCGACCTTCTCGACGGGCATTTGTACAGACCGTGGGCGCAGGCCTCGCGCTCAGCGCCTGTGGAGGAAGCGCGCAGGTGGGGCAAAACGCCGCAGCTGCGGGCGGGGGCTCTCAGGAGCCGCCGCAGGGGCCGGCGCCAGGCGCGCCCGGGGAGAAGGACGTCGAGCTGCCGGCCGGCGGGGTGATGCCGACGAGGCCCCTCGGGCGGACCGGCGTGAACGTCAGCCTCCTCGGCCTCGGCGGGTACCACATGGCGGTCCCCGACGACGAGCAGGAGAGCCTCCGGATCGTTCGCTTCGCGATCGATCACGGGGTCACCTTCCTCGACAACTGCTGGGATTACCACGACGGCAAGAGCGAGGAGCGGATGGGCAAGGCGCTCCAGGACGGATATCGACAGAAGGTCTTCTTGATGACCAAGCTCGACGGCCGCGACCGCGCCTCCGCCGAGGCGCAGCTCGAGCAGTCGCTCCGCCGGCTGCGCACCGACGTCATCGATCTCGTGCAGATGCACGAGATCATCCGGAGGAGCGATCCCGAGAAGATCTTCGGGCCGGGCGGCGCGATGGAGGCGCTCGTGGCCGCGAAGAAGGCCGGCAAGATCCGGTTCATCGGCTTCACGGGCCACAAGGACCCGGACATCCACCTCGCCATGCTGAAGATGGCGGAGCGGCAGGGCGTCCCGCTCGACACCGTGCAGATGCCGCTCAACGTCCTGGATCCGCATTACCGGAGCTTCGAGAAGAACGTCCTCCCGGCGCTGACGCAGCAGGGCATCGGGGTGCTGGGGATGAAGCCGTTCGCCAGCGGGGAGATCGCGAAGACCGGGGCGGTCTCCCCGATGGACTGCCTGCACTATCCGATGAGCCTTCCGACGTCGGTGGTGATCACCGGCTGCGACTCGATGGGCATCCTCAAGCAGGCGATCAAGGCGGCGTACACGTTTCAGCCGCTCAGCAGCCAGCGCGTCTCGGAGATCCTCGCGCGAACCGCGCCGCTCGGGGCGAAGGGGGAGCACGAGCAGTTCAAGACCACCGAGCGATTCGATGGGACGACCAAGAACCCCCACTGGATGACGTCGGCGAAGATTTGAGCGGCGCGGGGGTGGCTGGTTCCCCGCGCCGCCGAGCGGGGCGCTGGCGGCGCGCGATCGGGGGACGGGCGAGACGAACTCCATGCCTCGAAGCGGATCACCGACTCCATCCGGTCGATGTCGGTGACGCAGCCGGTCTCGGCAGGGGCGGTCAAGCGCCGGCGGTGGGACCCGCGGGCCCGATCAGCAGCCGCACCCCCACACCTCTTCGACGCAGATGGGCCTGGGATCCCAGTGGCCGACGATCTTTGCCTGCGAGTTGCGCGTCGTGATCCAGCACCAAGTCGAGGTGACGCAAGCCCAGCATTCGAGCGCGGCGGGGTGTTTGTCTTGCGCACCATCGAATGGTGTGGCGCCGATCTCCTCCTCCTCGGCGGGCGCACCCTCGAGCCCGGCGTCGAGCACGAGGCTCGCGGCGAGATCGAGGGCGGGCTTGATCGACAGGGGCATCCGGTCGAAGCCGGTCGAGTCCTGTGGGTCCACGACGGGAACGTCGTTCACCAGGATGCTGGTGCGGGCCTGGCCGGGCGGACCATCGACGGTGACGTCGTAGGCGTCGCCGCCCCACGAGAGCCTGAGGTTCATGAGCGTGTTGGAGCGCTCGTACCTGAGCTCGCCCATGGGAATCCCGTTGGTGTCGAGGAGGTCGAGCTGCGTCTGACCCAGGTCGTTCGTCGTCCGAACGACGCGGCTGATGCCGTGGTTTCGAGCCTCTTGCCCGATCTCCTCGTGAGCGACGTCATCGACTTCAGCGCAACCAACCGCATTCAAGGCGGCGAGGACTGCGAAGCACGCGATAGACGTCACGACCCTGAGACCGTTCATTTTCATTGGATGATCCTTTCGCTGGTGTCGAGCGTCGTAGAGCACCCGCTGTGCCATGCGCGACCGTCGTCATGGTCAGCGATATTGCGCTCGCGGTCGTCGTCCACGGGGCCACGGCGACGCCCACCGCCTGCTCCGACTCGGTCTCGTCGCGGGCGTGCGCGGCGCGCAGGTCCGCCGCGCTGATCCGGCCGAAGTGCTCGCGGCGCGCCGTGCGGATCCGCCCCTCGTCGACCTGACCCGCCACGCAGCTCACCTGGAGACGGCAAGACCTGCGCACCTGGCGCGCGGGGTGTACGCAAGTTTTGCTGACGCAGGCAATCGTTGCTCAGTCGGTTCAGCGGGGCGCGCCGGCTGGCATCGCGGGCGCGCGACCGACGGCCGAGGCCCGGCTGCGTTCTGGGTGAGACGAACGTGGGCGCACGCGGCGCCGGGCCGCGCCGAGCCGCCCGGCCGCCGAATGCGCCGCTGACGCAGGACGTCCGATCGAGCTATCGGTCGGATCTCTGCGAGGTATCGTCAGCGCGGCACGTTCACGACGAGCGCTCCGGTCTGAACATAGCGCTCATAGACGGCGCGCAGCTCCGCGTCGTCGAGCCCCCGCTCGAAGCCGTCGATGATGGTGAGCCCGCGCTCGTTGTCGCGGTGGGCGTTCGCCTGGAACTCCTCCCAGCTCATGTCCGTATTTTCGTTCGGCGTGGATTCGTCATCCTCGGACGAAGAGGAGGGCTCCGCGCCACCGCAACCGGCGAGAACGAGCGCCACGAGGGGCGCACAGAGGAGGACAGACAGGGAGCGCCCGATGCGGCTCCTTGACAGACGCCCCGAAGACGAGCCTCGATTCATTGGAACACCTTTCTCGGTCAGGCCACACGTTGTTCGCGATCAGGCGAATCTCGCCAGCGGCGATTCGACATCCAACGCCGCCAGCATTGAGCATGATGACACAGGAATCGAGGAACATGGAAGTCCCAAGCGGGAGCCGCGGCGCGCGTCGTCCGTCACGCCGTCACGCCGGCGGGCGTTGCGGTCATGGCGGCGACCGCGCCCGCTGAGCCAAGAGGATAACGAAGAGCTCGCGCCGCACCTGCCACGGGTCGTGCGGAGCGAACGAATCCGGCGCGCCTGGACTACCTCGGCCCCCTCACCGCGAGCGGCGGAGCGCGCCGCGCCGCTCGCCGGAAGGCCGTGCGGCGATCGCGGGGCGAAGCGCTGGCGCGGGCGCTCAGTAACCCCCCTGCTTGTCGACAACGTTCACGAGCGGCTCGCCCCGCACATAGCGCTGCAGGTTCGAGAGGAAGAGCTCCCCGAGGTGCTGGAAATAGCCCGGATGGGCGCCGGAGTAGAGGGCCTCGTCATGGGCACGGTCGAGCGGGAGCAGGGGGAAGGTGGCTGTGCGCGTGGGGCTCGAGCCGCGGGGAGCGAGCGCGGCGCCGTGACGCTCTCCGCTTCGTGTCGTTCAGAAGCCGAAGGTCGGATCCTTCTCGGGAGCACCCTTGCTGGAGGGCGCGGCCGGAGAGGGTCGCTTGGCGGGCGGGCGCGCCGGCTTGAGGGGGGCCTTCCCGGCGGAGGATGAGGGGCCGGCCGGGGAGGCGGGGGCGGAGTCTGCGGCGGCCGGGGAGGGGTCTGCGGCGGCCGGGGAGGGGTCTGCGGCGGCCGGGGAGGGGTCTGCGGCGGCCGGGGAGGGGTCTGCGGCGGCCGGGGAGGGGTCTGCGGCGGCCGGGGAAGAGGGTCGCTTGGCGGGCGGGCGCGCCGGCTTGAGGGGGGCCTTCCCGGCGGAGGATGAGGGGCCGGCCGGGGAGGCGGGGGCGGAGTCTGCGGCGGCCGGGGAGGGGTCTGCGGCGGCCGGGGAGGGGTCTGCGGCGGCCGGGGACGATGACGCCGCAGCGGCGGGAAGAGCGCTCGCGGTGGGAGGCGGAGGGGAGGGCTCTTCCGGCACGCGGGCCGGAGGCGCGGCGGCTTCCGTGGCGCCGAGCGGGGGCGCGGCCGCCGGCGTGGCGGGCTCGTTTGGAGCAGGCGAGCGGAGCAGGACGACGGCGGCGACCCCCAGGCCGACCGTCAGCACGCTGGCAGCCACGGCGAGCAACGCCCGCGATGACGGAGGGCGGCGGTCTGGCTGCGGGGGCAGGGCGCCTCCCACGGCCTCCAGCGTGCCGCTCGCCGTCAGCGTGCCGCCCGGGCCCGGGATGCCGCCGGGAACCCGCATTCGGTCCGCGACCACCGTTCCGCCTGCCACCAGCGTGCCGCCGGGGACGATGGCGTCATCGAGGGCCACCGTGCCGCCCGAGCCCGGGGCGCCGCCCGAGCCGGGAGTGCCGCCCGAGCCCGGCGCGCCGCTGTGTCCCGGCGCGCCGCTGTGTCCCGGCGGACCGCCGTGAGCCAGCGCGCCGCCGTGAGCCGGCGCGCCGCCGTGAGCCAGCGCGCCGCCGTGAGCCAGCGCGCCGCCGTGAGCCGGCGCGCCGCCGTGAGCCAGCGCGCCGCCGTGAGCCGGCGGACCGCCCTGGGCCGGCAGGCCACCCTCGGCCAGCAGCCCGCCGCGAGCCGCCGCGCCACCCTGAGCCGCCGCGCCGCCCTGAGCCAGCGCCTCGGCGGAGTCCAGCGAGTCGCGCGAATCCGGGACCGCCGCGCGCTGCACGGCCGTGGCGAACGCGCGGGCGAGCTCGCTCGCGCTCTGGAAGCGCTCGCCGGGCTCGCGCTTGAGCGCGCGCTCCAGGAACCGATCCAGCTCGGGCCAGAGATCCGGCGCGAGCTGCGAGGCGACCGGGATGTCGCCCGTGCAGATCTCCACGAGCACGTCGCCGAGCTCCTCGCCGGGGAAGGGCAGCTGGCCCGTGAGGCATTGAAAGATGATCACCCCGAGCGACCAGAGATCGCTGCGGTGGTCGACCGTCTTGCTCCGGCGCACCTGCTCCGGGCTCATGTAGTGCGGCGAGCCGATGAGCGTTCCGGTCTTCGTCGCGTCGGCGGCCAGCCCGGTGCCGGTCGTCTTGGCGACCCCGAAGTCGAGGATCTTGACGATCTCGTCGCCCTGGCGCGCGAGGAAGATGTTCGCCGGCTTGAGATCGCGGTGGATGAGGCCCACCTCGTGCGCGCGGCGGAGGGCCTTGCAGACCTGGCTCACGATGCCGAGCAGCTCGGCCGGCGCGACGCGCCCGCGGCGCACGAGGTACGCGGCGAGGTCCTCGCCCTCGAGGAGCTCCATCGCGAGGTAGGGCGTGTCGCCCTCGAGGCCATAGTCGTAGACGTGGACCACGTTGGGCGTCCGGAGCTGGGCGGACGCCTTCGCCTCGCGCTCGAACCGCGCGCGCGCGACCGGGGAGTCGGCGTGCTGCGGCATCATGAACTTGATCGCGACCTCGACCTCCAGCTGGAGGTGCCGGGCCACCCAGAGCAGGCCCATGGCGCCGCCCGCCAGCGGCCGCTCCAGGCGATACTTCCCACCGACGACGCTCCCCGCTTCAAGCGACAGCATGCGTTCGAGCCTTCTGCGTCCCCGTGTCCTTGGGTTCGGGCCTTCGGGCTCTAGCAGAGGCGGGGCCCACTGTCGCGGTACTTACAGCTGCCGGCATCTCGAGCCATCATGCCATGGGCGCGGCGACGGGACGAAGACCGAGCGCGAGCGGTCGCTGTCGCATCTCCTCCTCCGTGCCGCGGTAGCTCTCTGCCGTGCCGCGGTAGCTCTCTGCCGTGCCGCGGTAGCCTCTCTGCCGTGCCGGCGGTAGCTCTCTGCCGTGCCGCGGTAGGCTCTCTCCGCTCTAGGGTCCCCGCCACCGCGTGCCTCCCGCCGCCGCAGGCTCCCCGCCGCACCCCGCGGAAGAGCCCGTCCAGCCGGAAGCACCGGCGCCCCCCTCGCTCCCCCCGCGGGGGCGTCTTTCCGGCATCCGGTACTAAGCTGCGCGCGGCATGGTCGACGCTTCCCCGATCACCGCCGTGCTGGGCCCGACCAACACCGGCAAGACCCACCGCGCCATCGAGCGCATGCTCGCGCACGACTCGGGCATGATCGGCCTGCCGCTGCGGCTGCTCGCGCGCGAGGTCTACGATCGGGTGACCACCCGGGTCGGCGAGGCCCGCGTCGCGCTCGTGACCGGCGAGGAGAAGCGCGTCCCGAGGCGCCCGGACTACTGGGTGTGCACCGTCGAGGCGATGCCCATCGGCCTGGAGGTCGACTTCCTCGCCATCGACGAGATCCAGCTCGCCGCGCACGACCAGCGCGGCCACGTGTTCACCGAGCGGCTGCTCCTCTCGCGCGGCCGGCGCGAGACCTGGTTCCTCGGCGCCGACACGATGCGGCCCCTCATGGCCGAGCTCGTGCCCACCGCCAAGCTCGTCCAGCACCCGCGGCTCTCGCGGCTCGCCAGCGCCGGCGCCGGCAAGCTCTCGCGGCTGCCCCCGCGCAGCGCCGTCGTCGCGTTCTCGACCCCCCAGGTCTACGAGATCGCCGAGCGGCTGCGCGCGCAGCGCGGCGGCGCCGCGGTCGTGCTCGGCGCGCTCTCGCCCCGCACGCGCAACGCGCAGGTCGCCCTCTTCCAGTCCGGCGAGGTCGACTACCTCGTCGCCACCGACGCGATCGGCATGGGCCTCAACCTCGACGTGCGCCACGTGGCGTTCGCGGCGCTGCGCAAGTTCGACGGCCGCGCCGTGCGCGACCTCGACCCCGCCGAGCTCGCGCAGATCGCCGGCCGCGCGGGAAGGCACCTCGCCGACGGCACCTTCGGCACGGTCGCGCCGCTGTCGCTCCCCGACGGCGTCGCCGCCGCCATCGAGGCGCACCGCTTCCCCCCGGTGCGGCGGCTGCTCTGGCGCAACAGCGAGCTCGACTGGAGCTCGATCGACGCGCTCCTCGCGTCGCTGCGGGAGCGCCCGCGCTCCCGCAGCCTGAAGCTCGTCGACGACGCCGAGGACACCGCCGCCCTGATGCGGCTCGCCGAGGACCCGGAGGTGCGAGCGCGCGCGCGGGGTCGCGAGGCGGTGGCGCTGCTCTGGGAGGTCTGCCGCATCCCGGACTTCCGCAAGCTCCTGTTCGAGTCGCACGTCGCGCTCCTCGCCGAGATCTACGGCCAGCTCTCGGGCCCGGGCGCGGCGCTCGACACCGACTGGATGGCCGCCCGGGTGGCCGAGATCGACGACGTGGGCGGCGACATCGACACGCTGATCACGCGGATCGCGTCGATCAGGACGTGGACCTACATCTCGAACCACGGCCGCTGGGTCCGCGACGCGGCGGCGTGGCAGGACCGGACGCGGGCGATCGAGGACCGGCTCAGCGACGCGCTGCACGAGCGGCTCGTGCAGCGCTTCGTCGAGCGGGGCGGCGGCGCGCGGGCGTCGTCGGGCGCGCGCGCGGTCGCCCGTGGGGGCCAGCGCCGGGCCGAGGCCGAGCCGGAGCCGGTGGCCGCGGGGCACCCGTTCGCGCGGATCGCGGCGCTCCGGGCCCTGCTCGCGCCTGGGCCCGCGGCGCCGGCGCCCGAGGACGACCGGGCGCGCTGGGTCGAGGCGATCGTGGGGGCGCCGCACGAGCGCTTCTCCGTGGACGAGGCCGGGCGGATCGCCCACGGCGAGCGGCCGCTCGGGCAGCTCGCGCGCGGCCCGACGCTGCTCCTGCCCGACGTGCGGCTCGCGGAGCTCGACGACCTCGGCGCGGGCGCGCGGTCGCGCGTCCTCCGGCGGCTCGTGGCGTTCGCGCGCGATCTCGTCGAGGAGCTCCTCGCGCCGCTGCGGTCGCCCGAGGTGCGCGCGCTGCCCGGCGCGGCGCGCGGGATCGTCTACCAGCTGGAGCAGGGGCTCGGGACGGCGGCGGCGCGCGACGCGGAGGAGCAGATCGCGGAGCTCGCGCCGGAGGACCGCGCGCTGCTGAAGGCGCACGGCATCGAGGTGGGCGAGCGCGTGATCTACGTGCAGCAGCTGCTCCGGCGCGGCGCGCTGGAGCGCCGCCTCTCGCTGTGCGCGGCCTGGTTCGGCCGGGGCCGCGTGCCGGCGTGCCCGGCGCCCGGCGCCGTGTCGGTGCCGGCCGCCCGGGGCGTGGATCCCAAGGCCTACGCGGCGATCGGCTACCCGGTGTTCGGGACGCGGGCGCTCCGCGCGGACGTGGCGGAGCGGGTGCACCGCGCGCTCGCGAGCGGCGAGCCGGCCGCGCGGCTCTCGAGCTGGATGGGGTGCCCGGCGCGGGAGGCGCCGCGCGTCGCGGCGTCGCTGCTCGGGTAGCTGTCGCGGCGCCGCTGCGCGGCCGGTACTGCGGGGCGGAAATCCCGCCAGAACAACCGGTCGATGACGAGCGGCGGCCGGGAACAGTATCGATTTTCGTAGCTTCCGCCTGTTTCGCCGCCGAAGGCGGCTCCGGTGTGGCCCAACGGGGCGCCCTCCGCCGCCGCGTCGCCCGCGGTGAAGGCTCGCGGCATCACCGGTCCCACCGTACGGCCAAGCTGCACGCGCTGGGCGACATAGAGAACCTTACGCGAGCCGCATCCCTCCTGGAGGAGTGACGCTGTATCAGCAACTTATCCATGCATCGAGGATGCCGCGTTCACTCCACAGCCTGCGGGATCTCGTCCAAAGCGGCCCGGCTTAGCCCGCGGAAGGGCGATGCGGCGCGTACCGCCGCGCGGCGTGCCCGCGCACGTCATCATCGCAGCGCGGGAGTCAGCCGGCGTGATCGGAGCCCAGTCCCAGAGGGCCCGCGACGTTGGTCCAGCGGGCGCCGAGCCCATGGCCGAAACCGGCGCCCTTCCATTGGAAGCCGGACCAGGGCTTCCAGATGGCGCCCTGATCCGTGGCAGCATTGTAGAAGAGGACCAGACCCGCGCCGTCGGCTGCGAGGTGCGTCCAGCCGGTGTCGAAGCCGTCGCCGCTCCACGAGGTGGTGAAGTGGCCGGCGCCGTCGATCTTCCCGATGCCGCCCTTCCCGTTGGAGGCATTGTAGAACGTGAGCTGGCCGGTACCGTCGCCGGTGATGTGGGTCCAGCCGGTGCTGAAGTTGGTGTAGCACTTCTGGATGCCCACCCAGACTCGCCAGGTACAGCCTGCTCCGGTCGACGCGTTGTAGAAGAGGGCCTCGCCATTGCCGTCGCTGGCGAGGTGGGTCCAGCCGGCGCCGAAGCCACTGCCCCTCCACTGGAAGCCGCTCCAGGGCTTCCAGATGGCGCCCTGATCCGTGGCGGCGTTGTAGAAGAGGACCAGGCCCGTGCCAGTGGCGGTGAGGTGGGTCCAGCCGGCGCCGAAGCCGTCGCCGCTCCACGAGGTGGTGAAGTGGCCGGCGCCGGCGATCTTCCCGATGCCGCCCTTCCCGTTGGAGGCATTGTAGAACGTGAGCTGGCCGGTACCGTCGCCGGTGATGTGGGTCCAGCCGGTGCTGAAATTATTGTAGCACCTCTCGATGCCGACCCAGGGCCGCCAGGTGCAGCCTGCTCCCGACCCCGCCGAATAGAAGAGCACGTGATTGCTCGGCTCTGCGGCGATGGAGGAGCTGCCGGCCAGCGACGTGGCGGCGACCAGACAAACGAGCCCGAGCACACTTCGCTTCGACACGGATACCTCCATTCGAGTCGGCTACATGCCGACAGGCGGCCCCGATTCGCCTTCTGTCTCGTTACCTAACGACCCACTACCGGACCGTCAACTCGCGCGGGGAAGCGACGGTCGAGGTCGAGGTTGCCGTCGAAGGTCGACCGCCGCGATGCTGGCTGCTCGCTTCTGCTCGATCGCGATGGCATCGGCGCGTAGGTGAAACAAGCCCCCGGAACGGCGCGGTGCCCTGGCGTCGCGATGGGGCAGGACGGCATCGCTGCTGCGCATTCGCGGTGCTCCGCCGGCGCGCTGGAGGTTGCCGATGAGCACGCGCTGGCGCCGTGTTTCCAGCCTCGGCGCCTCGACGCTTGCATAGGCGACCCAGATCGTCTCTCTCGTCTGGTTGCAGGCGTTGAGGCCATCCGCGAACGCCGACGCGCTGTACAGGCTGGACAAGGCGAACGCCACGGCGATGAGCTTCTTCATGAGATCCCCCCTCGTCGGGATGACGAGGCAGCTAGATCTCATGTGCAGGTACGATCCGCCGTTCGCAAGCCCAGGTTTCAGGGCTTGTCATGCCTGACGGCCCCTCCTCTCCCGGCACTTCAGAACAGCGAGCCGTGGTCGCCTGGGGGCCCTGCGCGATCTGCGCAGAGTCTGGCCGCCGCAGCGCGAAATCGTGGCGATCGCCGGGGACCTGTCACGCGCCAACTTCGGCGTCCAAGGGGCCGGGGGCTAAGCGTGGATTTCGCGCCTACGATGCCGGTCCGAGGCGTGAGAAATCCGATGCCGTAAACGGAACGCCTTGAAAGAAAAGGCTCGGCGTGGCGACCCGTCCGGGTTGCTATGACCAAACGAAGGCACACGCCGAGCACCTCCAAGGTCCGCCGGCGCGAGCTCGGGTTCAAGAGGAAAGGCGACCGGCGGCACCAGGAGCGAATCCGGCGGCCAGACCCTGCCAGGATTCACGTCGAACCCACGGAGAAGAACCTGACGGGCGTCGCAGGGCTTGCCCCGTTCGGCGCCTTCATCCGCGAGCTCGGCATCGACGCGGCCCTGAGCCGCAGGTTTTCCCGGCTCAAGACCGGTCGCTCGGTCATCTACCCCATGGCCGCGCAGATGCGCCTTCTGATGGACAGCGCGCTCGCCGGCGAGGAGCGCGTCTTCGGCATCGAGGCGCTCGCTGTCGATCCGCTCTTCGTACGCCTCGCAGGCGGGGTCGTCCCCAGCATCGATACCGTCTACCGGGACCTGTGCCGCTTCGACGAGGAAGCGCTCGACGCGCTGCACAGCATGGTTGTCGACCATGGGCTCGCCCTCGTTGCGCGCCGAAAGCACCGGTTCGTACACATCGACGTCGACACGACTGTGGAGCCGCTCTTCGGGATGCAGGAGGGGGCGCTGCCGGGCCCGAACCCACGCTACCACGGCCGGCCGAGCTATCATCCGATCCTGGCGCGCGTCGCCGAGGTCGACGCGATCGTCGGAGCCAAGCTGCGACCGGGCGACACGAGCTTCGGCGAAGCCGATGTGACTTTCGTCGAGGAGTGCATCGACCGGGCGCGCGCCGCAGCGCCGAGCGCGGTCATCTACGTGCGGATCGATGGCGCGGGGGATTGCAGCGCCTTGATGCACGCCGTTGCCATGAAGGGATGCTTTTTCCTGACCAAGGCGCGGATGAGCCCCGATCTGGTGGGCATGGTCGCACACGCTACCGGATGGCGTACCATCGACTGGGATGCCGACGGTCGTCCCCGGCGGCAGGTGGCCGAGGTCCCGTTCCGGCGCAGCGATTGGCCGGATGGGGTCCGCGTGATTGCCGTACGCACACGCGACCGGGAGAACGGCAAGCAGATCTACCTCTGGGAGGGCCTCGACTACACGGTGCAGGTCTTCTTGACCAACGAGCCGGTCGAAGCGAAGACGTCGCGGCGCGGTATGACCTGCGCGCGGGCATCGAGCCGCTCATCGGCGATCTCAAGCACGGGTGGGGATGCGGTCGCGTGCCGAGCCACAGCTTCAACGCCAATCATGCCGCGCTGCTGCTGAAGCTGCTGACCGCCAACCTGATGCGCCGGTATGTGCTGGACCATGTTCCGCACCTGGCGAGCTGGCGAACGCCGTGGCTGCGCCGCGCGCTGATCCTCGTGCCGGGACGGTTGGCCCGCTCGGCTCGGGGCACGAAGCTGCACGTGCCGGAGCGCTCGCAGCTCGCCCGCTGGCTGAATTGAGCCCGGAACCAGCCGAAAATCATCGTGGGGGTAAGGGGGACGTGCCATGTTCCGCACCTGGCGAGCTGGCGAACGCCGTGGCTGCGCCGCGCGCTGATCCTCGTGCCGGGACGGTTGGCCCGCTCGGCTCGGGGCACGAAGCTGCACGTGCCGGAGCGCTCGCAGCTCGCCCGCTGGCTGAATTGAGCCCGGAACCAGCCGAAATCATCGTGGGGGTAAGGGGGACGTGTGTCTTCGTGACGCTCTGGACGCGCCCGATCGTAATCGGTACCGCATCTCTTCAACCGAACACCACTCGCGCATTGCCCTCGGCCCACTCGCGCCCCGTAGGCGCGAAATGTACGCTGAAAAGGCGGAGAAGACGCCAGAATTCAACCCCAAAGCGCAAAGGCGCGAGGAGAAGATCTCTTTCTTGCGCCTTTGCGCCTTTGCGCCTTTGCGTTGAATTCTCTCCCTCCGCTCGCGAGGCAGGGCCCCTGCGAGATCGCTGAACCGAGGACCCGGCGCAGCTACCGGCGTTTCGGGCGCGACACCCGGGACATGGCCTCGTCGTGGGCCCACTTGACGCGCATGAACTCGCCGGCATCGCCGCCGCGATCGGGGTGCGTGACGAGCGCGAGCCGGCGGAACGCCTGGCGGATCTCGTCTCCGCGCCGGCGGCGTCGGTGAGGCCGAGCACCGCGAACGGCGACGCGCCGCGCGCGGAGGCGGGCCGCAGCGATCCGGCTTGTTTTGCCTATGCGCTGGGGCCTCGTTAGATGATATTCTCACATCCAGCGCGAGAGCCCATCTGGTAGCAGTTGAAAGCGGGGCGCACCTCCCCGGGGTAGGGAGCTGGATAAGGGTACATTCTACATGTTCTCAAGTCAGCGGTCACCACCATGGATTTCCACTCCAGGCCCCGATAGCCCTCTATTACGCACATGAAGACGTGTCCTGGTGGATAGTCACGCACCACGGCTTCTACGGCCTCCCCGACCGGCTCGTCCTCGACCGACGATGCCAGAGCACAAGCCGACGACGAGCCGACCACCAAGAGGACTGTCGCCACCAGCGCAACCGCGGCCCATGTGTGGACTATAGAATACTTGCTCATGTTCGCTCTCCTTTCCGGATGCCCAGCTGCGGCCCCAATCCACCGCTCACCGTTCCTGTTCGATTGTCCGAATGGAGTGCAATCCATATGCCAGGGGCATCTGTGCCCGTCCGATACGCCGCGGGGGCCGCGCTCCATACACGCCTGTGCCGTAGCGTTCGACGGAGGGTACTTGATTAGCGGGTGCAGTGCCGACGCAAGCATGGAGCGGAGTATACGTTCACCACCCGGATTGCTGATGTCTTCTGCCTTTCGTCCCCCCGTCTTTCGTCTTTCGTCCTCCGTCGCCGTGCGCGGCATGTCCAGAAAGAAAAAAATAACTGATGCAACCCCATGGGTGAAAGCCCCATTTTGACAAGAACCAGAGATCATGAAGCTGAGGGGGTGCGTATTCCGACGTGATCCGAGCAGCCGTTTCGACGCGACCCGAGCAGTCGTTCCGGCTGCACCCGAGCAGCTGTTCCGGTGACCCGAGCGGCCGTTCCGACGGCACCCGAGCGGCCGTTCGGACGGCACCCGAGCAGCCGTTCCGGTGACCCGAGCAGCCGTTCCGGCCGACACCCGAGCCGCTGATGCGGCGACGCGGGCCGCCGCTCCGGCAGCCGGCGGGCGCTGCGACGGGGGCAGGTAGCGCGCGAGCGACGGAGGGGCGGCGGGTTGACGGGGCAGTGCGACGGCGGTCGATGGGCTGGCCACACGGGTGGCCGCGTCGCGGGCTGGACCTGCGAGGCGCCGGTCGGAGCGGGGACGCACGGATGGTCGTGACGAAACAAAGCCTCTCGACAGCCCGCGCGGCGCGAGAGGTCCCATGTCGGAGCGTCATTCGATGCGAAAGATACGCGATGTGCTGAGGTTGAAGGACGAGTGCGAGCTGTCGGAGCGGCAGATCGCGAGGTCGGTTGGAGTCGGGTGCAGCACCGTGTATTATCGCGCACTCCCGTTTATGCCTTAGCCCCTCTCATCGAGCATGCTGCTTGATGGCGAGGCGTTCTTCCCAGCGCAACTCGCCATCATGGAGAGTGCTCGCTCGGCGCACGCACCGGGGAGACGCCGCCCCGACCGCTGCTCGAGCGCGATCTGCTCGCTGTGGCCGCGCGGCTCGACTTCCAGCCCATCGGCCGCTCGGGCTACGGGACCTTCGCGCCCGAGGGCGACCTGCGCATCGCCCTGTCCGTCGTCGAGGGCCCCGCGCCGGGACAGGCGCGATGGACCGCCCTGGAGCTGCCGAGCACCCCGCGCCCGGCCACCTACGAGGCGCTGAGGGCCGCCAGGGGCCTCCTGGCCTCGGGCCGGTGTTGTTCAGCCGCGAGGTCTGGGCGGCGCTCCGCGCCGGCACGCTCGATGCAAGGATCTGAAGGCCAACGCGCTTGTCACCGCGGCCGTCGTCGTGGGCCCGGGCGCCGTGGCCGCCCCGGCGGCAGCGGGCGCGCTCGGAGCGGGCCTGCGCATCGCGTTCTGAGCGCCCGCTCGCGGCACCTCGCGGACGGGCCGAGCTGCGTCGAGCCGGCGCGCTGCCGTCCTCGGTTGCTCAATGCAGGTACCTGACGTCGGTCCGCCTGTCCTCGAAGGGAACACACTGGACGTCCACCTTCTCCCCGCTGAAGCCGATTCCACTCATCCGGAAGGTGCCCCACATGTGCGATATCGTGTAATGCTCTCCGTTCGCATAGGTGGTGCTGGCGAGCGTGAATCCCTCCGAGTTCGTCTCGAGGCTCAACGGCTTACGACCTCCGCCGTTCGAGCAGTACGCGAGCTCGAACCTCGAGCTCGTCGTCTTGACACCAAGTATCTCGACGGTCTCATCCCCGACGTAGGCGATCATTTGATCGCCGCAGACCGCCACGACCTTTCCAAACAGAGGCCGCGGATGCGCGCACGCGCTGGCTGCGTCGGACCGAGCAGCGACCTCGATGGTGTCCGATGTCGTGCCCGCGAGAGCGTGGCTGCCTCCGCCCATCGAGAGCGCCGAGGCTCCCGCCAGGAGAGGCGCAAGTCGCTGGATCGTCTTCATCTGGCTGATTCCCCCTTCTTTTCTCGTACCATCCATGCGGAACATGGGATAAGCCCTTCCGGGGGGTCACGCCGTCCCGGACCCGCCATGACCCGCCATCAGCGGAGGGGACCCCTCGTGTCCGTCTTGGCGAGACCGCTCGCTGGAGAGCGCGACGAGCGCCTGGGCCTGTCGCGTGGAAAGCATGCTGCGAGGCGGTGACGCCGCAAGGGCTCGGAGCGCCGGCGGCTCGCGCGTCCATCCCGAACAGCGTGGATACGCGGGACGAACCGACGGCTATCAGGCGTGTGACGGCGCGAGCGTCGCGCACGGGCGAGCCTGCTCCGCTGCTGCCGTCGAGAAACCCCGACGAGCGGGGGGCGTCTGCCCGACGCCTCGAGCGCGATGTTCCACGCAGCGCGTAGGCAAATCAAGCCAGATCGCAGCGTGAGGAAGTGCAGCGCAGCAAACCAAAAGGGTGGGGCCGCGAGCGTCGTGATGGCTCGGTCCTGGGTCGAAAGAGCGTGGTCCGGGCGGCGCCGAGCGCGCTACGGGGCGCATCGTCAACCGATCGGCTGACGAGCAGCCCCGCGGCCGCGATCAAGCCTTCAAGCGGCGTGTATATGGTACCGGCGCGCTCCGTCAGCGTTCACCCGACCTCGCGTCGCTCCGCGCTCGAGAGCCTCGAAGCCGCGACCGGCCTGTCTGCTCCGGGCGCCATGTCGCTCGACGCCATCGACGGTGACTGGTGCGTGGTAACGGAGCGTTATCGCGCACCAGCCTCGTCGACCCGTCCGCCGGGCTACGTTGGCCGCGGCGACGTCCACGCCGGGCAGCGCTGCGTCCGAGCGGTCCCCGAGCACCGGCCCCGGGGCGAGCACCCGCCCGATGCCGCGCGCGCCCATCGGCCGGCTCTCGCCGAGCGAGATCCCCGCGCCGCTCCGCGAGCAGGCCTCCGGCGCTCAGACGCGCCCGCTGCGCTCGGCCTCGCCCACGTCGCGTTCGATGGCGACTCGCGGCAGCGCGTGCATGGCGAGAGCCTCGCAGGCCGCGGCGGCTTTCGGATCGTCACGGTGCTGCCCCATGACCTCACGCGCCCCTCGCCTGCTCCGCGGGACAGCACGCCGGACGAGCCGGACACGCGGCCCGAACTCGCGCCGCCCCGACCCCTGCTCGAGCGGGATCTGTTCGCTGTGGCCGCGCGGCTCAGTCCATCGGCCGCTCGGGCTACGGGACCTTCGCGCCCTCGGGCGAGCTGCGCATCGCCCGGTCCGCCGTCGAGGGCCCCGGGCCGGGGCAGGCGCGATGGCCCCCCTGGAGCTTCCCAGCGGCCCGTGCCGGGCCACCTACCAGGCGCTGAGGGGCCGTCAGGGCCCCCCGGCCTCGGACAGGTGCTGTTCAGCCGCGCGCGCCCATCGGCCGGCTCTCGCCGAGCGAGATCCCCGCGCCGCTCCGCGAGCAGGCCTCCGGCGCTCAGACGCGCCCGCTGCGCTCGGCCTCGCCCACGTCGCGTTCGATGGCGACTCGCGGCAGCGCGTGCATGGCGAGAGCCTCGCAGGCCGCGGCGGCTTTCGGATCGTCACGGTGCTGCCCCATGACCTCACGCGCCCCTCGCCTGCTCCGCGGGACAGCACGCCGGACGAGCCGGACACGCGGCCCGAACTCGCGCCGCCCCGACCCCTGCTCGAGCGGGATCTGTTCGCTGTGGCCGCGCGGCTCAGTCCATCGGCCGCTCGGGCTACGGGACCTTCGCGCCCTCGGGCGAGCTGCGCATCGCCCGGTCCGCCGTCGAGGGCCCCGGGCCGGGGCAGGCGCGATGGCCCCCCTGGAGCTTCCCAGCGGCCCGTGCCGGGCCACCTACCAGGCGCTGAGGGGCCGTCAGGGCCCCCCGGCCTCGGACAGGTGCTGTTCAGCAGCGACGCGCTGCACGAGCGGCTCGTGCAGCGCTTCGTCGAGCGGGGCGGCGGCGCGCGGGCGTCGTCGGGCGCGCGCGCGGTCGCCCGTGGGGGCCAGCGCCGGGCCGAGGCCGAGCCGGAGCCGGTGGCCGCGGGGCACCCGTTCGCGCGGATCGCGGCGCTCCGGGCCCTGCTCGCGCCTGGGCCCGCGGCGCCGGCGCCCGAGGACGACCGGGCGCGCTGGGTCGAGGCGATCGTGGGGGCGCCGCACGAGCGCTTCTCCGTGGACGAGGCCGGGCGGATCGCCCACGGCGAGCGGCCGCTCGGGCAGCTCGCGCGCGGCCCGACGCTGCTCCTGCCCGACGTGCGGCTCGCGGAGCTCGACGACCTCGGCGCGGGCGCGCGGTCGCGCGTCCTCCGGCGGCTCGTGGCGTTCGCGCGCGATCTCGTCGAGGAGCTCCTCGCGCCGCTGCGGTCGCCCGAGGTGCGCGCGCTGCCCGGCGCGGCGCGCGGGATCGTCTACCAGCTGGAGCAGGGGCTCGGGACGGCGGCGGCGCGCGACGCGGAGGAGCAGATCGCGGAGCTCGCGCCGGAGGACCGCGCGCTGCTGAAGGCGCACGGCATCGAGGTGGGCGAGCGCGTGATCTACGTGCAGCAGCTGCTCCGGCGCGGCGCGCTGGAGCGCCGCCTCTCGCTGTGCGCGGCCTGGTTCGGCCGGGGCCGCGTGCCGGCGTGCCCGGCGCCCGGCGCCGTGTCGGTGCCGGCCGCCCGGGGCGTGGATCCCAAGGCCTACGCGGCGATCGGCTACCCGGTGTTCGGGACGCGGGCGCTCCGCGCGGACGTGGCGGAGCGGGTGCACCGCGCGCTCGCGAGCGGCGAGCCGGCCGCGCGGCTCTCGAGCTGGATGGGGTGCCCGGCGCGGGAGGCGCCGCGCGTCGCGGCGTCGCTGCTCGGGTAGCTGTCGCGGCGCCGCTGCGCGGCCGGTACTGCGGGGCGGAAATCCCGCCAGAACCACCGGTCGATGACGAGCGGTCGCCGAAAATGGTGGCGATCGCGGCGCCTGCGCGCGCTCGTTCGTGTGGCCGCGGCTCGAGCCGGGGATCATCGCCGGGTAGCGGTCGAGGTCGCCACGCGCGAGGCGGGAGCCATGAACGCGGCGGGCAGAGGAATTCAAATCTGCCGCACCTGGCGCCGCGCCCAACGGGGCCGACCTCTGGTAGCCTCCGCCGCGCCGCCGACCGACCGGCGGAAACGAACGGAGAAAGAGACACCACCATGGCCATCGTTCTTTACCACCACCCGTTTTCGCGCGCCGCCAACACAGTGTGGATGCTCGAGGAAGTCGGCGTCGAGTACGAGCTCAAGTTCGTCGACATCATGGCCGGCGACCAGAAGAAGGAGGACGTCACGAAGCTCAATCCGATGGGCAAGCTGCCCTTGCTCGTCGACGGCGGCACCGTCGTCACCGAATCCGCGGCGATCGGCCTCTATCTCGCGGATCGTTATGCCCCGGGCCGCCTCGCGCCGAAGCTCGACGACGCGGCGCGCGGCACGTATTTTCGCTGGTCGCTCTTCGCCCCCTCGGTCATCGAGCCCGGCTCGATGGCCAAGGCCGGCAACTGGGAGTTCCGCTCCGGCTCCGCCGGTTGGGGCAACTACGACGACATGATCGCGACGATGGAATCGGCCATCTCTGGCCGTGACTTCGTCCTCGGCAAGGAGTTCTCGATGGCCGACGTCATCTTCGGCGGCACCATCGCGTACATGCTCGACTTCAAGATGCTCGAGCCGCGCCCGAGCTTCACCGGCTATGCCGAGCGGGTCAGAGCCCGCCCGGCGTACGCGAAGAGCGAGGCGCGCAACAAAGCCGTGATGGACGAGCGCGGCCTCAAGATGCCTGGGGCTTAGGGCGCCCCGAGCTCCCCGACGAAACCAGGCGCACGCTCGATCCCTTCGTCGTGGGCCTGGCCCAAGCCGGTGCAGCGCCCGCGTCCCCCCCATCCTTACCGATCGGCGGCGCCCCTTCGCCGCGCGTCGATGGCTCCGTACGTTGATTCTACCACACCGTCAAGTTGGAGCTGCCGCTGCTCGAGGGGTTGAACACCTCTGTCGCCATCACCTGGTAATTGTGAGTGCCAAGGTGCCACCCCTTCGACGCCCAAGCATTTACGTGATTGGAAAACGTGATGGCGCTGTTGGTCCCGGTGGCCCTCTTCGACCTTCGGACACTCCAGTACTGATAGAACGTCGCATTGCCTATGATGGATGGCGCGTTGACTCGCTGCATCCTGTATAGGTCGTAGGTGCCCCCGTCCGTGGTGACTGTGCCCGCCGACGCTCCGCCCGGCGGTCTCCAGCTGCCCCAGCTGTCAACGACGTAGTATTCTACGAGTGGGTTTGTCGTCCATCCATAGAGAGTCAGATATGCGTTGCTGCTGCCCGTCGACCAGACGCCGGCATTGTAGCCAATGTTCCTGCTCGACGACCCAGTGCTCCAGCCCTTGCCGCCGACGAAATTATAGTTGCCGTTCGCCCAATTGACAGCGTAGTTGCCGCCGCCGTTCAAATTCATGCTGACCGACCCGCCGTCTTTCCAGAACGTGTACCACCGGCCGTCCGTGCCGGTTTGATTCGTGTTTATCGCGAGGGCGCTTTGATCGGCGGCAAGTTCGGCCTCGGTCATGTCCGCTTCTGCGCCTTCTATGACGCAGCTGGTCAGTAGGAGCCCAAGGGCGGAGCACATGCCGAGCCGGGTGATGTTGTTCATGGCGATCGCCTTTCTTGGTCTATCTATTGTTCGGGACTGGCAGCCACGTCAACCCGATTGAGCATCGCAATCGAGCCTGGTCATCAAGAAGGTGCGATATTATCAGATGCAGAGTGACGATGGTGGCTTGACGCCGACAGGGGGCCGAGGCCTCGACGGGCGCGATCGCCCGGCGCGCCAGGCGCGCGAATCTCGTCGAAGATCGCCTGCGGCCAGCGGGCCGCGCCGGCCGCGCTCGGCAGGCGAGCGCGCTCGAAGAGCTGGAGCGAGATGGGCCAGGCGTCGCGCGCCGGCAGGGCTGCACAAGGCCTCTCCCAGCGTGAAGCGCCTCGGTCTGCCCGAAGCTGAGCGGCCACGCGAGAAATGCACAGCGGCCCTGTCGTGGAGGCCTGTGCGCGGCGCCCGCGAACGCGCCGTCGCACGTGTCCGCGACGACCGAACAATGGGAGCCGGTGAAGAGATCGATCCCGATCCCGATGACGGAGGTCCCGGTGCTCATGACGGCCCACTCAGGGGAAAGCGTAAGGATGAGGTCTCATTGTGAACGTTCACGTCGCGGAAGTCAATGCCGATCCGCCGCCCGCGGCGATCCGCCAGCTCGACCACCGCCGAGCTCCGTGGCGCGGTCGCTCGTCGGCGATCACGCTGGCGTTGGTCGGGCGCCTGCGCTGCGGACGGTCGTGTTTCCCATGATCCGCCAGCATCGAGACCGTCGGAGCTCCTGCCTTCCCCCTGCCGCTGTCCTACGATAGGCTCGCGTATCCGTTCGCGACGGGAGGCGTTGGATGGCGGCGGGGAATACTGGGGAGACGTCGAGCTCGGTCGGGAACATGAGGCTGCGAAGCCGGCGACGTCTCCCCGGAGAGGCGCGATCGCAGCGCTGCAGGGAGATGCTGCCAGGGGGCAATCCGGCGGTCGAGGAGGGGCGCAGCTCCTCGTTGGACGATAGTCCGCCTCGAAGCGGCGACAAATCCGATTGCACGCCTGACCTGCTTATCGACCCTGGCATTGCACAGGTCTGGAGAGTGACGCAGGAGTAAAGCGTCGATTTGGGTCTTGCGCCATTTGAAGGTGATATATGCGTTTTCGGCGACATGGAACAGATGTTACGGCTGTGACTATTCACATATCGAGCGCCGAAGGGAACTCTTCGGCCAGCATCGAGATCGCCGATGTTCCACGCTCGGATGGCTTCCCCAGAATAACGAGCAGTGATCCTGATGTGGTTAGCGTCGATGGCATACCTCGCGTACGCGCCGTGGGCAATTTTTCGTTCTACCTCAGCGCGCTTGCTACGACATCGGGTAGTGGCGCTGTAACGGTGACTGCGGCGACACGGTCCGGAGTCCAGGCGACGCTGAGGGTTGTGGTTGACGCTGCGATAGAGCTGCCGGATCCTGCTACTGAAGCTGGAGCTGTCGCCAGACTGTTGATGTCGGAGGCCCGCGGTCCTTCCCATGCGGACTACCTCGCAGCAGACACATTGGATAGTATGGGGTGGATGCAACGGGTTCTGGAGAATCGATTGGCGAACGATCCTTCTCGATTCGGGGCACGCGGGGCGAGAAACCTGATCGACATCATTCGCGCCGCCAATCAATTTGATGGGTTCTCCGATTACCCGAGCTACGATCAGGGGGTTCGTCGTCGGCTGCAACAGATGGTTAATATCGCAAACAATGACAATGATCGAATGCAGCCGGATTTTCGGATCTTTATACAGAATGCTATTGATGTGGCTCGCTCGCGGGTCGCCATCCGGGACCCAAGTCCAACAGGCTTGTTCGGGTGGAGAGCCGCAGGGGCTGGAAGTCCAGGGCCCAGATTTGCGAGGTTTCGTACGTTGGCTGGAAACACGTTCTTTACGTTGCGGTCATGATCGAAACCTTGACGTGATCTGAGATTTTGCGGCGGTGACCGTGGCAGCGGCGGCGGTAACGACGTCGGCGACCCGCGCGCGCCCCTGCGAGCGTGTACGTGGCGCCCGACGACCACGGCGACGCGTGGACGGCGAACACAGGAGAAACACGCAGTCGCGCAGGAATTCTTCAGCGCTGATGCGACCCCAAGCGGAACCGATACCGGGAGAGCGCGCAGAGGAAGCGGACGATGCTCCGGGGCTCAGTGACCATGGCGGCACGGTTTCCGCATCGGCCGCGGCAACATGACACGCTGGCAGTACGATTGTGGTCGGGCAGTCCGGCGATGGCCGCGGTCCGGCGCCCACCCCTCTTAACGCGGCGCTCCGAAGGAGCCCTGCCAGCCATGTCCTCCCTCGGGCCCGAAGATACCCGCGGGCCGGTCGATTGGAATTGACACCGGCAATGTGAACGTTCACATTGCCGTCGAGGGCCCTCCTTTGGTTTCGGTTTGCTCGGGTCCTCCTGAGTACCGAGCCCTTCGTCAATCTGAGCCATTCGGTCGATTTCTACACCGATCCTGTTCGCTCGGTCGTCGCGGAAGCGATTGCTGATCGATGGTGAGCGGCGTTTTGCCAAGAGCGATCCAATAGAGGACGTGACACCCCGCGTTTGTTCGACGGCTGTCGTGAAACCCTGCTTTTCCAGGGAGGCGGAGCCCGGAAGGAACGCTCTGTCACCTGAGGTGAGTGTGGCGAGTCGCCCTTGATACGCTCGAATCGTTTTGTTTCATTTTCACCTGATTCCGGTACGTAGGAGACCTGTGATGCAAGATCAAACGTTCCGCCGACTCGCCTTTTGTGTCACCCTTGCGAGTTGGGCCGCGATTTCGTGCGCCCCCGCCGAGTCCGACTCGAACAGCGACGGAGGGGGCGGAGCGACGGCGACCGGCTCCGTTGGTAGCGCGAGCGGCAGCGGCGTCGCGACCTCTAGCGGCAGCGCGAGCGGCAGCGCGAGCGGCAGCGGCGTTGCGACCTCTGGCGGCACCACCGCGGCTGGGACCGGCGGTGACAACAGCGGCGGGAGCGGCGGGGCTGAGCCGGCCGGCGGCGGCGGTGCTGGCACGGGTGGCTGGCCGGAAGGAGCCATTCCCATGGGGAACGCGCCTGTGCCGAGCGCGGGGTGCGGCAAGGCAACCACGTTGACGACCAAGGAGTATACGATCTCGAGCTCGGGCCAAAATCGCGTGTACTACGTCGATATGCCCCGCAACTACGACATGAACAAGCCCTACCGGCTGTTCTACACCTCACATTGGATCGGCAGCCGCTACCAAGACGTCAAGAATCAAGACTTCTACTTTCTCAAACCGCAGTTGGAGGCCGACGGAGAGCAAGCCATCTTCGTGGCCCCCTCCTCGGACGGTGCAACGTGGCAAGAGAAGGACCACGCGCTGTTCGACGACATCATGGCGTTCATGAATGAAAATGTCTGCTACGACACGACCCGCGTGTTCGCGACCGGCTTCAGCTTCGGAGGGATGATCACCTATTCGCTGTCGACGAACCATCAGGCGGAAATCCGCGCGGCCGTGGGCATCGCCCCGGCCAACTACAACATCTGGTTGCCTGAAAAGACACGTAAGCCCATTGCTTGGATGCACACGACGGGCATGGGCGACACGACTTGCCCCTGGGTGAACAACGAAGGTCAAAAGAGAGGGGCCAAGTTCATCGCCCTCGAAAAAGCCGAAGACAACGGCTGCACGATTCCGGACCAGATCCCGACTTCAAACGGCGCGTACAGCTGCTACGATTTCAAGGATTGCGATCCGGAACATCCGACGCGGGTGTGCACCTTCGGCGGCGGGCACACGAACATCGACGGCAATCCGAATTGGATCCCCATCGAGTCGTGGAAATTCTTCAAGCAGTTCTGACCGACGTCCTCGCCGCGGACGGGACCCTCGCCCGCGCGTAGCGCCGCGCTCGGGGCGCCTCGCCTGCAAGGGGAATAGGGGCCGCCGCCGAGCGCGCAGGCGAATCAAGCCGGATCGCAGCGCGAGGAAGTGTAGCGCGGCGGAGCGAAAGGGTGGGACCGCGAGCGCCCGCTTCAAGGCGCCGGCGCCGCGTCCGCGAGGCCGTCGGCGGCCCGCCCGATCCGCTCCAAGATCTCGCCCAGTTCCTCGTCGGAGGTGTCGTGCTCGACCCCGACGTACTCGCGCAGCTCCGCGGTGTACCCGGCGCGCCGCAGCTCGGCGATCGAGGCGCGCGCGCCTCGGGTCGGCACCGCCAGGTCGGAGGCGCCGTGGAAGGCCGTGACCGGCGGAAGCGTCGCCGGGCGCGGCCCCGAGCTTAGCGCCGCCGACGGGTAGAGCGACGGCGGGAGCAGGCCGCTGATGGGGAAGGCGGCCGCCAGCGCCTCGGGGTGGGTGACCGCCAGGGCGAAGGTCATGATGCCGCCCTGCGAGAAGCCGGTGACGAGGGGCTTGCCGACGGTGGGGCGGGCGGCTACCAGGGCGGCGAGCGCGGCGGCGATCCGATCTGCTTCCCGCGTGACCAGGGGGGCGGCGACGTCGTCGCTGACGGAGTCGTACCAGATGTACATCCCGCCGCTCGGGTGGCCGTACGGGACGATGAGCCGGGCGCGGCGGCGGTAGCGCCGGAGCAGCTGCAGGAAGTCCGCGGGGTCCCCGCCCATGGGGTGCAGCGCGACGATGATCGGCACCCGCTCGTCGGGTCGCGCCCCGCCCGTCATGTGCTCGAGGTAGCGCACGCCCGCGATCTCGCCCCGGGTGGTGCTCCCCGGCGCTCCCGCCGGCGGCGGAGGCGCGACCGGCCCCGCTGACGGCGTCTCCGACGACGGACGCGCGGCCGCCGACCCCGCTGGGGGCACCGGCGCCGGCTCGCGGCTGCACCCAGGCCCCGCCAGGAGGACCACGCCGATGGAGAGGAGCAGGCGCAAGCGAAGGGGATCGGCCGACGGGTGGCGCATCGGTACGACATTACTCCGATCGCGGGAGCGATGCCGCGCGCAAGCCACCGAGCGTTGGGGATCGGAGTGGGTCGGTGGCGCGAACGGATAGTCGACTGGCACCCGTTGCGAGTGTGGACACGGTCGGCGACGCCTACGTTGGGTCGCAGGAGATTCACCACATGACCAAGACGATCCTCATCACCGGAAGTTCGAGCGGTCTCGGCCGCGCCACGGCCAAGCATTTCAAGATACGTCGCCAGTTCGACGTGAACGTCCTCGGCGTCCTCGCGACGACGAAGGCGCTCTTGCCGCACTTTCGCGCGAACCGAAGCGGCGTCATCGTCAACATCTCCTCTGGGGGCGGCCGCGTAACGCTCCCGCTTGGCACGCTGTATCACGGGACGAAGTTCGCGGTCGAGGGGCTCTCCGAGTCGCTCCACTTCGAGCTCGCGCCGCTCGGGGTTCGCGTGAAGATCGTCGAGCCGGGCGCGATCAAGACGGATTTCATGAGCCGCTCGCTCGACTTCAGCAACGACCCGCAGCTCAGCGAATACCAGCCGCTCGTGCAGAAGGTCCTCGCCGTGATAGGCCCCATGATGGAACAGGGGGCGCCGCCAGAGCGAGTCGCCGAGAGCGTGTACCCCGCGACCACCGACGACTCGAACCAGCTCCGGTACGAGGTCGGCGTTGACGTCGTAGAGCTGCTCGAGAGCCGCCGCTCGATGGACGACGCCTCCTTCCTTGGCGGTATGCGGACCCAGTGCGCGCTGTTTGATCGGCGAGGCGCGTCAGTCCACGTCCTCGACGAAGGCTCGCCGAAGATGTCTGCTATGCGCTGCCTCCCGGGTGGAAAGCCGTCCGGGGAGGCGCGTCGGGGCAAGGGCTCGATGCGGTTCGGCGGCTACAAGGAACACCTCGCACGCGATCTTGACCATCCCGTCATCGTCTCCTGCGCGGTCACGCCCGCTAATCGGCCCGAAGAAGAGGGTGCCGCGCCGATGGCCGAGGACGTCCAGCGTCAGCGGCCGCGCCTCGTCGAGCTCCACATTGATCGCGCCTACGTAAACAGTCTCTGGCAGAGCTATTCCGGGCGGTAGGAAGCTACTTCCCCGCCAGGGCGCGGTCGATGGCGGCGCGCAGCACGCCGATGGGCTGCGCCCCCATGACGCGGCGGCCATTCACGAACAGCGTGGGCGTGCCCTCGATCGCGAGCCGGTCGCCCTCCTCGAAGTCGGCGGCCACCTGGGCCTCCAGCGCGGGGGACTGCATGTCCCGCGCGAACCGCGCCACGTCCAGCCCGAGATCCGCCGCGCGCTCCTCCAGGCCCGCCTTGTCGAGCGCGCCCTGCGCCTTGTCGAACAGCGCCGCCTGGTACTCCCAGAACTTGCCCTGCGCGTGCGCCGCCAGGGACGCCCGCGCCGCGACGCGCGCCTGCTTGTGGAAGGGCAGGGGACGGTGCTTCACGGCGAGGCGGAGCTTGCCGGGGTACTCCTGCTCGAGCTGGTCGAGCACGCCCGCGAACTTGCTGCAGAACGGGCACTGGAAATCGGAGAAGACCACCAGCGTCACCGGCGCATTGGCCGGGCCGCGGGTCGGCGCATTGCGGATGTCGAGCTGCTCGACCTCCTCGCCGATCATGTGCTCCGGCCCGTGATCCCCGGCCCCGTCGCACGAGCCGCAGTCGCCGCCCGGCTCGGGATCGCAGGCCCCCCCGGGCCCGTGGATCGCGGGCAACTCCGCCGCATTCGCGGCCGCGGGCTTCTGTGCCGCCACCTTCGCGGCCGCGGGCTTCTGGGCCGCGGCGCGGGGCGCGGCGGCCGGCGGCGCGACCTCCTCGATCGGGGCCGCGCCGTCCGGCGCATTGCTGCACGCGGCGGTGAGCACGAGGGCGAGGGCTGTGGCGGCAGCGCGGAGAGGGAAGGCGAGCGGGGAGCGGGTCGAAGTGCGCATGGTCTGTTCCTCCTCGGCCCGCGGCGCGCGGGATTCGCGTCGCCATGGTGGCGTCGCCGTTTCGTCGGGCCTCACTCCCCCTGTGGCCGCTACGGCTCGGGAGTTACACACGACATATCGGCGCACGCCATTTCGTCGTCGCAGGCCCGCCCGGCGCTCGGGTAGTCACCGCCCGGGTGCTCGGACGGATCGACGTCGACGTCCTGCCCCCCGGGCGTGAAATCGCAGACCTCCCCGCAGGCCGCGCCGTGCTCTTCCTCGACGACGATCTCCGGCGGGGCAGGCGGCGCGCTCGGGGCGATGCTCGGCGCGGCCGAGCGCGACTCCGGCGCGAGCGGCGTCGCGGCGTCGCGCGGCAGCCCGAGCAGCGCGGCCCCGAGCGCCAGCGCGATGGCGGCCGCGGCGCGCGGGAGCCACCTCTTCAGGGTGCTCGGCGCGCTCATGGCGTGCGCTCGGCTGCCCCGCCTCCCCGAGGGCCCCGCCGCGCGCCGGCGCGCTGGCGCCGGGGCTGCTGCGTGGTCGATCGCCGGCGCGGCCGCGCGCGCGGGCGCGGCCTCCTCGGCGCGCGCCTCGCGTCCGTCGTCGAGCACGCGCATCAGGAGGGATTCGAAGTGCGGCGGCTCCGGGATCTCCGCCGCGCGGGCCGCGAACAGCGCCTGCTCGCGGCGCACCCACGCGAGCTCCTCGGCGCACGCGCTGCAGCCGGCGAGGTGCGCCTCCACCTCGGCCGCCTCCGCCGCCGAGAGCTCGCCGAGCGCGTACGCCTCCACCGCCTCGGGACGGCACCCGCTCATCGCCCACCTCCGTCGTACCGCACGAGCTCCGCGCGCAGCTCCTGCCGCGCGCGGTGGATCTCCACCTTCACCTTGGGCAGGCTCCATTCCATGAGCCGCGCGATCTCCTCGTAGCTGAGGCCGTGATCCAGCCGGAGCAAGAGCGCCGCGCGCCGGTCCTCGCCGAGCTGATCCAGCGCCCCGGCCAGCACCGTGAGCGCCTCGCGCCCCATCAGCTCGTCCTCCGGCGTGCGCGGCGCCCCCGGCGCCCGCGCCGCGCACGCGGCCGGGCGCTCCTCCCAGGCGTCGAGCGGCCCGTCGTCGAGCACCTGCCGCCGCCGCCGCCGCGCCCTCCGGTGCTCCAGCGACACGTGCCGGGCGATGCCGAACAGCCACGGCGCGGGCCGCTCTGGCGTCTCCAGCGTGTGCAGCCGGCGCAGGGCCCGCACGAACGTCTCCTGCGTCGCGTCGGCCGCCGCCGCCGTGTCCCCGAGCAGATCGCAGAGGAAGCGGTGGATGGCCCGCGCGTGCGCCGCGTACAGCGCCTCCAGCGCGCGCCTCTGCGCGGCGGGCTCCGCCCCCTCCACCGGCGTGCTCGCCGGATCCTCCCCCTCCTGGACCGCGAGCGCCGGGGCCGCCATCCAGACCTCCGAGAGCGATGCCACGAGCCCCATATGGCCGGACCCGCCCCGGAGTTACAGAAAAAATCGGAAGGCCTCCCCGGCTGCCGTCTGGCAGTGAGCGTCCGCCGGAGCTGGAATCACCTGCTGGCACGCAGCGTCTGCCAGGGCGCGAGCACGCCGTCGTACCCGGGGTGTCCAGCGCGCAGATCCGCTGGCTCAGGACCGGCCCGGCTTGCCCTTGCGCTGAGGGCGGCCCGCACGAGCGCGCTGATCGGCTTCATCCGTCATCACGCCGAGCGGCAAGCGCGCTGTCTCGATCATCGTGTGCGGGAGGAGCTCGCCGAGCGCGCTCGCGTACGACAAGCACGCTGTGCGTCTCGATCGATGGCTTCACCTTGCATGCGGCGACACGCGCCGGCGGGCTCAACGCCGGGGCGAGGGAGGCGCTCTTGCGTTACGTCCTGTGGCCTCCGATGCGGCCTGAGCGCGCGTCAGGCTGCGCCGAGCAGCTCGAGGGCGCGCTCGGCGCGGCTGCGCGGCGCTGCGCCCGTGCGACAACTCTGTGCCTGGCGACCCTTGACGCGAAGGCCGGGCCGGGCGAGTGGCCGGCCCATGGCATACGTCAGCATGGTCATAGCAGGCGGCAACACGAAGACGCTCTCGTTCTCCCGCGTTCCCATCGTCGGGGAGCTGGTGAATTTCGAGACGATCAACTACAGGGTGACCGACGTGCAGCACACTCCGATCTTCGGCGCGACCGAGGGCTCGCTGGCGTTGCCGCTCGCAATCATCGTGGTGGACCCGGAGCCGTAGTAAGGCGGCCGCGGCGTCCACGCTCGCGAGCGCGGCGCGGCCGCGGGCTGCGCGCTGGGGCCGGCGAGCTCGGCGCCATGACGACGAGCTCGCAGCCACGGCCATCCAGCCCGGCGCATCGAGCGCACTGATTCATACTTACTCGCGCGACGCGGCCATGTAACCTCGCTCAATTCTACAAAAGCTGCCACGAGCCTCTCGAAAAGCAGGGATGTTGATGCAGCATCTTCTCGCCACCGTCGCCGCCCTGTTCGTCCTCCTGGCGGCCGATCTTGCGACACCGGCCCCCAAGCAGTGCACGAAATGCGTGTGCTTAGACCAGATCCTCACGGATCGAGGCGAGGACGCGGCGGCGCAGCCCAACGACGAGGCCATCGCCGAGCTTCGAAGCCGCCTGAGGGGCGCCGGGACGAAGCGCGTCCTGGTCCAGTCCCCGGAACAGATCAAGGCGGTGCGCGCCGCCGTCGCCGACGACGCGCTCGTGCTCCTTCAGCGATCCAAGAACCCGGATCCCGCGCTGGCGACGTTGGGCCGGGTGCCCGACCACGTGTCCGTCGCCCACGCCGTGCCGCGTACGAGGGCCGAGGTGACCGGCGTTTATGGCCCGGAGGTGAACGCGAGCGAGGTCTCGAACGAGTACCTCGCGCAGCTCCGAAGGAAAGCCGGCGCGCTCCACAACGAGCGTACCCGCGTACTCGATCTAACCGCCACGATGGGCACCACCGCCGCCGAGCGCGCGCTGCGTCACATCGACAGCCAGCAGCCCGGGCACCTCACGATTGTCATCGGCCATACGGACGCCCAGGGGCTCCTCCGGTTTGCGGACGGGTCATCGGTGCCGATCGCCGCTCTGTTCGGGATCTCCGCGGACGGCAGCCACGGAGACATCTGGGTTATCAGCTGCAACACGCTGAAGCACGTCCCCGCGGGCGCCAGCGTCGCCCTGGCGACGGGCAGGAGCATCCCTTACGAGGATGGCCTCGATCTCGCCAAGCTGCTCGTGGACACCGTGGGACGGCAGCGCAAGTCCTACGAGGTGGCGCTTCGCGCGATGCAGAAGAACCCGAAGTTGAGCTTTGCCATCGGGCTCGTTGGGACGGGGCTGATTTTCGCGCCGGCGGATTCGGGCGACGAGGACGGCTGAGGAAGGCGCCAATGACGATCGATCAATACATGGCCCGCGCGCTGTTCCTGGTGAGCCTCGCGGCCTCGGTGGGCTGCGCAGGGGCGCGCTCGGCGACGCGGCCGAGCGCTGCTCCGGTCCAACCGGCAAGTGACACGGCGACGCCCGCCGCCGTGGAGCAGCCCGACGACCGGAGCCGGCTCGTTTACGAGGCGCCGAAGTTCTGGCTCATCGACGAGTTCGGCGTCGGGTGGCGCATCGAGGACGCCGCGCGCGACGCGGTCAACCGGGATCGCGGCGAATCGCCGTCGGACGTCATCCTGCTCCTCTACTCTTCCTGGTGCCCGAACGTTGATAAGCGGCTCGCAGACGTCGTCCCCAAGCTGCGGCAGCTGTTCCCCAAGTCGCTCGTGCTCGGAGTCTTCTCGGACGACGAGTTCGGAATGCTGCTGGAGGAGGCGGACGCGCGCAAATTCTCGGAGGCGGTTCGGGAGTCGTTGCGAGCGCGCAGGGAGTCCGGTGTCGGCGTGATGCCGGAGGCGCTCGTGGACGGACGGTTCGGCATCGCGAAGTACCGGATGCCGCGGGCGCAGTGGGAGCAACTCGGAGGGGAGTCCGGGGACCTCGCCGTGGCCTGCCACGTAGGAGGCGAGTTCCAGCCCTGCGATCCTCTGGTCAAGCGTACGGCGGTGCCGACGCTCTCCGAGATCCTCCGTGACCTCTCCAAGCAATTGGACGACCTCGAAAAGAGCAAATGACCCTCGCCACCGGGCGACGCCAACAAACGGAACATCCTCAATGGCCATCAAATTCGAGCTCGTGGAATGGTTGGACTCCCTGCGCGCCGAGCTGCGCCGCGGCGCGCAGAGCAGGCGCCGAGCGCTCTCCAAGTCCGTGAAGGAGGGGCAGGCGCCGGCGGACGCCGGGCTGACCTTCGTTGTCAAGGAGGTGAGCATCGAGGTCGAGCTGAGCACCGAGCGTAGCCGGTCGGGCGACGGCGCGCTGAAATTCTGGGTCGTCCAGGCCGGGGCGCAGGCGCGGTCGGGCACCAAGTCGACGCAGAAGGTCCGGATTACGCTCGACGTCGAGTCCGACGTACCCGACGCGTCGGGCGACGGTCGCCTCCGGCTGGGCCCGGAGACGCCCCCAGCGTTCTAGTCTCGACTCAGGCACTTTTCTCGTGGAGATCGCCGACCTCCTTTTGCAGGAGATCCCGACCGTGGCTCAGGGCGCCCAGGTGCCGCCGCCGAGCTCGGTGCTGTCGATGCCCTCGCACCCGCCGCCGGGGTTCGAGGCGGGATCCCTCACGCACTCGGGCACGGTGAGGCCGAGCACCTCCAGCGCGCCGGTGCTGCTGCCGCCGGTGAACGTGCCGCGCACGATGGGCGACGCCTCGTCGTAGCCGCTCGCGTCGAAGCCGGTGATCCCGTACGTCGCCTCGAAGTCGTCGGGCGCGACGCCGCGCATGCGCACGCTCTGGAACGAGGCGTCGACGAGGCGCCCCTCGGCGTCGGCGAGCGCGTAGACGTCGACGTCGGTCTCGAGATCCACGCGGCCGTCCTCGGTCACGAGGTGGAGGCGCGCCGGGATGCGCATGCCCGCCTCGTCGAACTCCCCTCCGAGCGACACGCACGCGACGTCGTCCGCCGCCTCGAGCGACAGCGCGATCCGCGTCGTCGTCCCCTGGTCCCAGGTGAACGTCGCCGCGACCTCGGCGTTCTCCGCCAGCACGTCGGCGGCGGAGAACGCGAGCAGCGCGGTGTCGAGGGGCAGCGGCAGGCCGCCTCGGGCGCACGTCTCGGCGGTCGGCCACGACGCGAACGAGCGGAACCCCGCGCCTACCGCCTCGCCGTCCGAGTACTCGAGCCGCGCGTCGATCGATCCCCACGAGGCGCCGGCCGCCATGCCGCCGCGGATGGTGAGATCGGCCAGCGCCCAGCCCTCCCTCTGCGGCGTGACGACCAGCGACCCGGAGAGCGCGTCGGGATCGAGCTCGGCCTCGAGGGCGACGTGGCGCGGATCCGACGACGAGAGGATGGCGGGCACCGTCTCCGCGAGCGCGCCGCCGCTCGTCGCGATCGCCAGCTCCACGTCGATCTCGATGCGGCTCTTGCACAGGTCGCCGGCGATCGCGGGGCCGCCCTCCGTTTCGTCGTTCGACCCCCGGGGCCGCGACTCGACGAACCGCGACTCGACGAACCGGATCGCGCCGCCGCCGTAGGCGACGTCGATCGTGATCTCGCCTTCGCCCTGCTCGGGGCCGGCGTTCACCATGTCGCCCGGGGGCGCCCACACGATGGGGCTCTCGAACGTCCCCTCGGCCTGGGCCAGCGCCTCGCCGGCGGTGAAGCCGAGCGCGGTGGCCTCCTCGAGCGAGCCGACGACGGTGGATGTCTCCTCGCAGGCGCCTTCGGTCCCGGCGCCGTCGTGACCGGTCTGGCTGCCGCCCTGGGGGGCGGTGCACGCCGCCGCGAGGAGCGCGGCGACGACGAGGAGACCGCGCCCACCGGCGCGAACGGACGCGTGACGAAGCGAAGACGAGTGACGAAGCGAAGACGAGTGACGAAGCGCGAAGACGAGTGACGAAGCGAAGACGACACGGCGACCTCCCGGGCGCGCGCGTCACGCGGCGCCTCCTGCGGTTCGAGACCAGCTGCGATCACGATGCTGTGCCCCGACCCCGTGTGTCGCAAGGGCCGTTTCGCACATATCGTGTGGTCAGACGGCCCTCCAGTGTGCAAACCTCCAAGACATGAACGACCTCGATCTCGACGTCCTCGCGAGCGAGCTCCTGCGCGCCGTGCGGGGAAAACGCTCGCAGCGCGCGTTCAGCCGCCGGCTCGGGTACCGCACGAACATCGCGTACACGTGGGAGTCGGGGCGCAGCTTTCCGACGGCGGCGAAGGCGTTCGCAGTGGCGGAGCGGGCGGGGGTCGACACCGCCGCCGCGATCGCCCGCTTCTTCGGCGCCGCGCCGCCGTGGCTCGCGCGGGCTTCGCTCGGAACCCCGGAGGGCGTTGTGCAGCTCCTCGGCGAGCTGCGGGCCGGGCGCACCATCGTGGAGATCGCGCGGAGCGCGGGGCGGAGCCGCTTCGCGGTCGCGCGCTGGCTGCAGGGCGACGCCGAGCCGCGCCTGCCGGACTTCCTCCGCCTCGTCGACGTGTGCTCGCTGCGCCTCCTCGACTTCCTGGCGACGCTCGTCGACCCCCGGGCCCTGCCGAGCGCGCGCGCGGCGTGGAAGCAGCTCGAGACGCGCCGGCGCGCTGCCTACGAGGTCCCGTGGTCGCAGGCGGTGCTCCTCGCGCTCGAGCTGCGCGCGTACGAGGAGCTGCCGCGGCACCGCGACGGGTGGATCGCCGAGCGGATCGGCATCACGCCCAAGGAGGAGCGCGAGTGCCTCGCGGTCCTCGAGCGCACCGGCCAGATTCACCTGGTCGGCCGCAAGTACGCGATCGCGCCGTCGCGCACGGTGGACACGCGGCGCGATCCGAAGGCGGCGCACCAGGTGAAGGTGTGGTGGAGCCAGCGCGCGGTGGAGCGGCTCGAGCTCGGCGCGCCGGGGCCGAGCTCGTACAACCTGTTCACGGTCTCCGCGCCCGACCTCGAGCGCCTGCGCGAGCTGCACCGCGCGTACTTCCAGCAGATGCGCGCCATCGTCGCGGCGTCGCAGCCGTGCGAGCGGCTCGTGCTCGCGTGCGCGCAAATGCTCGACCTCTCGGTCCAGCCGGCGCCGGCGCTCAGCGGCGGATCGCCAGCACCGGCGTGAAGACCGCCGATACTCGCTCCTTCGCCTTCTGCCCCGCTCCACCCTGCTCCAGGGCCGGCGTCTGAGCCCATCCAGGACGACGTCGGCGACGCCTCCCGGACCGCAGTCGCTGGCCTCCTCGGCGACCCGGGGGGCCAAGGTACGATTCAGACAGCCTGGCTCGGCGGCGGTCCGGCACGGGCCGCGATAGCGTCTGCGTGTCATGCTGGCCCAGACACCGCGCCAAGGCACGCTCCCTCTCGCCGGTCGTGCCCTGGCCCATGCTGCCGCGAAAGGAGCTCCGAACCCTACCTCGCTCGACGACGTGCCGTTCCAGCCACCGCGTCGCCCGACGACACCGCCGCGGCGGCTCGCTTCCATCCTACGCTTCCATCCTACGAAGGAGCGTTCATGCGACTGTCATTCTCTTCGGCACATTGCGTCCTCGCCCTGGTCACCGGGCTCACGGGCATGCTCGGGTGCTCGGACGACCCTGGTCCCGGCAGCAACGCGCCCGACGCGGGCGCGCCCAGCGATCCCGACGCGGGCGCGCCCGACGGCAGCCCGCCCTCCTCCGCGACGTTCGGTCCGCTCGGCGATCGGCCGGATCTGCCCGTCGACGGGCGGCTCACCATCGACGGCCTGCTCTCTGCCGTCGATGTCGTCCAGGACAGGGACGGCAGGCCCCATATCTATGCCGAAAACCTCGTGGACGCGATGCGCGTCGAAGGGTATCTGACGGCGCGCGACCGCGCGCTTCAGCTCGAGATCTTGCGGCGCACCGCCGAGGGGAGGCTCGCAGAGCTCTTCGGCGATCTCGATCCCACCACCATCGATCAGGACATCGCTCTCCGCCATGTCGGGCTCGGTCGGATCGCCACGGCCCAGTACGACGCGCTCCCCGCGGGGGAGCTCCGCCAGATGCTCGACGCGTACGCGGACGGGGTGACCCAGGTGTTCAGGAAGATCCGCTCCGGGGACATCCTCCTCCCCGGAGGCGCGACGGGGATACCCGCCGAGGCGTTCACCGACTGGAGCGGCGTCGACTCGCTCGTGATCAGCCGCTTCCACAGCTACCTCCTGTCGTTCGACGCCGAGCTGGACATCACCATGCAGCAGTTCTTCGACGCCGCCCGATCGACGTTCGCGTCGAGCAGCGCCGATCCGCTCGCGCAGAAGCGCGCCGGCTTCGAGCGGGACTTCCTGAGGTTCGCCCCCTCCGAGCCCGCGGTGACCAGCAGCGGCTATCCCGCCTCCCCGGCGCGGGAGAAGGCCCGGAAGGCAGAGGACAAGGCGGCGAAGAGAGCGTCTCGCGCGCGGCGACCGGACCGCGCCGCGCCGGGCCGCGCGAAGCTCCTTTCGTCGCTGACCGGCTACCTGAGCGCGGTCCAGCGCGCCAGGAGCAAGGTCGCCCCGGAGGGCTTCGGCTCGAACAACTGGGCCATCCACGCGAGCCGGAGCGCGACGGGGCACGCGCTCGTGGCCAGCGATCCCCACCTGTCGCTGAGCGCGCCGGCCGTCTGGTATGCCGTCTCGATCCATGTCACCGCGCCCGAGGGCAAGGACGCGAGCCGCGATGTTCACGTCGGGGGCGTCACCTTCCCCGGGATCCCGGGGATCATCCTGGGCCACAACGAGCACGTCGGGTGGGGAGCGACGGTCGCGATGTACGATGTCACCGATGTCTATGCCGAGAAGCTCACGCCCGACGGCAAGGCCGTGCTCTTCAAGGGCAATCCAGTGCCCCTCCAGACGGTCGAGGAGGTCATCGCGATCGCCGGCAGGGAGCCCTATACCTACCGTGTCCCGATCGTGCCCCACCACGGCCCGCTCCTGCCGAACATCGTCGATCACGCGGTGGTGGATCCGGACCCGGCCGTGGGGGCGCTCAGCGTCCGCTGGACGGGGCTGGAGCCGACGAAGGAGCTGGAGGCCATCTTCGGCCTGCTGCGCGCTCGCTCGGTCGATGAGGCGCAGGAGTCGCTCTCGAAATTCAGCGTCGGCGCGCAGAACTGGGTGATGGGCGACGCCGCGGGCGACATCCTCTGGACGACGCACGCGGCGATCCCGACGCGGTCTCGTGAGGCGTTCGCCTGGGACGCGGCCACCTATACGGGCGTCCTCCCCTGCATGGTGCTCCCCGGCGACGGGACCGCGGAGTGGACCGGGACGCTCCCCGAGCACCTCATCCCCCACGCGAAGAACCCGCCGGCGGGATACATCGCCACGGCGAACAACGACCCCATCGGGGACTCCCTGGACAACGATCCATCGAACGGCGCGCTCCCCGACGGCACCCCCATGTACCTGGGTTGCAGCTTCGACATCGGGTTTCGCGAGGGCCGCATCCAGGAGCGGATCGATGCCCACGAGGGACCTCTGTCGCCGGAGGATTGCGCGGCGATCCAGGGCGACATCAAGTCGGCGCTCGGCGCGAGGCTCGTGCCTCACCTCCTCCGCGCCATGGATCGCGCCGAAGAGGAGCGCGCGACGCCCGGTACTCACCCCGATCTGAGCGGGATCGTCGCGGACGCCGCATACGACCCGGAGCGCCTCGCCGCCCAGCGGGCGCTCCTCGACGGCTGGGGCGAGGAGGCGGACTACAAGGCGGCCGCCGGCGTCGATCTCGATACCGGCATGCCGCTCGCGGACGAGGGCGATGGGCCCGGCGCGATCGACGCCCGCGCCTCGGAGGCGACCTTGGTCTTCAACCTCTGGCTCGTCCGGGTGGTGCGCCGGGTGCTGGGCGACGAGCTCGGCCAGATGGGCTTCTCGTCGTTCTCCCGGGAGATGTCGGCGAAGGCGCTCCTCCACCTGTTCTCCGCCGATCGGGAGCAGCTCGCCACCTTCGATCCGGCCGTGCAGGACAGCGCGCTGTGGGACGACATGGGCACGCCAGCGGTCGAGTCCAGGGATGAGCGCGTGCTGCGCGCCCTGCTCGACGCCCTCGCCTGGCTCGATCGACAGGGCGGCTCCGGGGCTGCGGCGCCCCGCTGGGGCGCCTTTCACACGGTCACCTTCGACGCGCTCCTCCCCCTCTTCAGCAGCCTCAGCATCCCTCCGCCGAGCGATCCCCTCTGGAGCCGCGGCTTTCCGCGCGGCGGCGACGAGTTCGCGGTGGACTCCTCGGATTACCGCCTCTCGTGGGCGCTCGACGAGTCACCGGATTTCGGGTACGTCCACGGCCCGTCGCAACGGCTCGTCGTGGAGCTCGACCCGGCGGGGCCGAAGGCGTGGAACGCCATTCCCGGAGGCAATGTCTGGGACGCCGAGAGCCCACATTTCCGCGATCAGGCGGAGCTCTGGCGAAAGAACCAGACGCACCTGGTGCCGTTCCTGCTCCCCGACGTGATCCAGGCGAAGGAGTCACGCACGGTGGTCGAGGCGCCGTAGCCGGCGCGTCCTCCGAGGCCCACGGGCCGGCATAAATACATAATATTTGTTGTTTTGCGCCTTTGCGCCTTTGCGCCTTTGCGCCTTTGCGTTGAAATCTCTCTCCGATCCCTCGCCGGACTTCTGGCGGGCGAAACTCGCCGGGGAGGCTCACGCCCGGCCCGGCGCCTCGCCCGAGCCCTCCGGCCGCGCGCCGGGCTCGGCGCCGGCGAGCCCGGTCCACCAGCCGCTCGCGAGGGCGAGCGCGATCCAGCCCTGCAGGTTCGCGCGCAGCTGCGCTGCCTCCACGGCCGTGCAGCCGCGCTCGACGGCGGCGAGGGCCTGCCCGAACGGCAGCTCCCGGCAGCGCTCGAGCAGCCGGGCGAACAGCGGATCCACGGAGGTCGTGGTCGTGCCGGCGGCGCTGCGGGCGAAGACCCAGCTCCGGGTCGACGGGTGGCGACGGATCGGCTCCGGCGCGCCCTCGTCCCGATCGGCCCCCGCGAGCCGCGAGAAGCGGGCGAGGTCCCAGTCCTCCTCGGCCAGCGAGCAGGACACCGCGAAGCGCAGCCGCGATCCGGCCAGCCGGGCGAGCTCCTCCGGCGTCGGCCGCCACAGCCCCTCGAAGGGCGACTCGTAGGCGCGCCGCTCGGCGTCGTCCATGCGGAGCGCCTGGCGGACCATGGCGATCGGAGCCCTGGAGAGCTCGACCCGCCGGCACCACGCGTCGCCGTGCGGCGGGCGCTCCGGCGGTCGGCGCGGGCCCGCGCCGCCCGGGCGCTCGAGGGCGCGGTGGAGCCGCTCCGCGAAGCCGCGGGTCGCGTCGTCGAGGTCGGCGTGGCGGGGCGGGCGCTCGGCGAGGTGGAGCGCGGCGAGGTGGTTGAAGTGCCAGTGGCTCATCGCCCGGGCCACGCGGGGAAAGCCCGTCTGGAGCGCGGTGAACAGCCGCATCCAGTACTGGCGGTGATAGACCGCGAGCCGCTCCGCCGGCGCGGGGCCCCCCGGGCCGCCCTTCAGCTGCGCCACGAGGCGCGCGGGATACCGCTCCTGCCGCTCGCGGAAGCGCCCGGCGCTCGGGTCGAGCGGGGCGCGGAGGACCGCGGTGAAGTCGCCCTGGAGCTCTCGCAGCCAGCGCGGAGGATCTCCGCCCCTCGGGCTCATGCCGATCGCACCCGCCGCGCCCTGTCGAGCTCCGCGAGCGCCACGGGCAGGGGCGGGATCTCCGCGTCCCACTCGAGGAGCGTCGGAAAAGGGCCGCCCCGGCGCCACGCGTCCTCGTAGAGCGACCAGACCTCGTCGCCTACCGGACGATCGTGCGTGTCGTGCCGCAGGCCCGAGGGCAACACCTGGTGTCCGGCCAGGTGGACCTGCAAGACCCGGCTCCACGGCACGCCGTCGAGGTACGCGCGCGGATCGAACCCGTGGTTGGCGCTGGAGACGAAGATGTTGTTGAGATCCAGCATGGCCCAGCAGCCGGACTCCTCCACCACCCGGCGATAAAAGTCCCACTCCGACATCGTGTCGCGCTCCCAGGCGACGTACGACGACAGGTTCTCGATCCCGAAGGGGACGCCGAGGGCCTCCTGGACCTCGGACGCCCGCGCGGCGGCGTAGGGGATCAGCTCCGGATCGTACGGCGCCGGCAGCAGATCGTGGTGCGTCATGCCCTCGAACGCCGTCCAGCAGAGGTGATCCGTGAAATACGGAATGCGAAACTCCTGGATCAGATCCCGGAGCCGGGACAGGTGGTCCCGGTCGAGGGGCGCTTCGCCCAGCAGGTTCAGGGAGACGCCGTGGGCGACGATCGGGTAGCGCTCGGCGATGCGCCGGAGCCGCTCCCGGGGCAAGGGCGACGCGCCGAGGTAGTTCTCCGCGATGATCTCGAAGAAGCCCAGCCGGGGCCGGAGCCGCTCGATCACCTCGTAGTGCGGCGGGCGCAGCCCGAGGCCGAGCGCGTCGCGCGGGAGAGCGCGCGCGTCGGGCGCTCGGTCGTCGTCGGCGGCTCGCGGCGCGCTCATCGGTCGGCTACGGGTCCGGGTCGATCGGCTCTGCGGCCGGCAGCTGCTCGAAGGCGTGGCCCTCCGGCGTCAGCGTGCGGATGTAGGCGATCAGCGTGTCGATCTCGGACCGTGAGAGCAGGTGATAGGCGCCGGGCATGTTGGAGTAGGCGATGCCCTCGTCGGCGACGCCGTCGATCCCGAACGCGATGATGGACTGCAGGTACGTGTCCGAGCGGCGCTCCCAGAAGTCGGCGACGAAGGCGTCCACGTCCTCGCCGGGCGGCACCTTCACGCCGAACGTGCCCGCCGCGCCGGAGTGGCAGTGCGTGCACCCCCCAGCCCCGAACGCCGCGAGGCCGTCGCGCTCCTGGTCCTCGGCGGTCTCCACGCAGCTCCAGCCCTCGCAGCCGTTCATGGCGCGGCAGGCGTGCTCGTAGAGCTCGTTCCAGGTCTGATAGACCATGCCGCGGCAGCTGTTCGTGCCGGCGCAGGACGCGTGGACCTGCACCAGGCCGGGGCGCGCGGTGCCCGACACCATGGCGGACTCGGCGCACGCCGCGGCGAACTCCTCGAGGGAGATCTGGCCATCGCCGTCCTCGTCCATGACGTCGATCGCGTCCACGAGATCGGGCTCCGGGCCGGCGCTCCACACGAGCGTAGTGACCGGCGCGTCGGACGCATCGCAGTTCGAGTCGACGTTATCGAGATTCCGCTCCTCGGCGTCGGGGTGGACGGTGTTGTTGAAGTCATCGCAGTCGCCCTCGCGCGGGGTGAAGCCGTCCCTGTCGTGGTCGCTGTCCTCGTCATCCACGGGCTCGCCGCCGCCCGTGCCGGCGCCGCCGGTCCCGGCGGGCTCCTCGCCGCCGGCGCCGCCGGTTCCGGAGATGGGGTTGACGCCGTCGTCGTCGCCGCAGGCGGGCGCGAAGGCGGCGAAGCTGGCGAGCGCCAGCGCAAGCAAGGTGGGTCGCGGCGATTCGGTCATGGTGGTTGTCGTGCCTCCAAACGAACGCGCTGAGCGCGCCTGCTGGCGGCCCGGCGCAGGGCATCTAGGCACGGCCGCTGCGCGCGGAATATGTGGCAAGTTGTCGCAGGCCCATCGTGGGCAGGGACAGGTCGTGGCGGCACGGCCTGGCGTCCCGCGCGCATCTGCGTCCGCGCCCGCGCCCGCGCCGTGAGGAGCAGGCGTCGCGGCTACGGCCGGTCCGTGGGGCTCCCCGCCCGCGCCCCCGGTGCGGCGAGCGTGAGATAGCCGAGGATCGCGTCGGAGATGGCCCGCCGGAGAGGCTCGTCCTCCACGCCGGGGGGCGGATCGAGGGCCGCGGCGTGGACGAGCTCCTCGAACATGCGCAGGACCACGTAGGTGGCGAGGTCGAGATCGGGCTGGGAGATCTCCGCGCGATGGCGCGACAACAGCTGCCGGCTGCGGTCGAGGACCGCCCGGCTGGCCGTGCTCAGCGCGCGCTGCTGCTCCAGCGTCGGCAGATCGGCGTGGAGGAGCCGCTGTAACCGCGGCTCTGCCCGGTGAACATCGAGGCTCTTCGCGACGAGCAGGTCCGTCGTCTCCCGCAGCGAGGCACCGCCGGCCGCCGCGTCGACCTCCTCGAGGATCCGGAGCATGTGGCGCACGTGGCGTTCGTGCAGCGCGGTGACGAGGGCGTCCTTGTTGGGGAAGTACTGGTAAACCGACCCGACGCTCACCCCCGCGACCCTGGCGACCAGGTTCGTGTTCGCCCCGTCGTAGCCGTGCGCATCGAAAACGCGAGCTGCGGCCTCGACGATGGTCTCGACGAGGAAGCGCGAGCGCGCCTGGCGAGGCTCTTTGCGCGGCTTCTGTGCGCCCTTCATCGTCGCTCCTCTCGAACGCGAGTCTCCGTGTTTCTCCGGGTCGCTAGACTGGTGGGTCATGATCGCCTCGAAAGCATTTTCGCGCAATCTGCTCCCGCCGGTCCTTCTCCTCCTCGTGGTGGCGGCCATGTGGCTGACGCACGCCCTCCTGCCGCGCGCGTCGGCGCTCCCGGAGCCCTATCGCTGGTTTGGCCTCGTACCGCTCGCGCTCGGCGTCGCGGCGGCGATCGCGGCGCGCGCGCAGTTCGCGCGGGCCGAGACGGAGATCAACACCTTTGCCGAGCCCACGCGGCTCGTGACCGAGGGGTTGTTCCGGTGGTCCAGGAATCCGATGTACCTCGGCATGGGCCTCGCCGCCGCGGGCATGGCGACGCTGAGCGGCGCGGCGACGTCTTTCCTGCTGGCGCTCGCCTTCGTCGTGGTCGTCGACCGCTGGTACATCGCGTTCGAGGAGCGGCGGCTGCGCGCCCGGTTCGGCGCCGCGTACGAGACCTACGCTCGGTCGACGCGGCGCTGGGTTTGACGGCGCGCGCCGACGGAGGAGCCGTCCCTGGCCGCTCGCGTGGGCGCGGGCCGGATTTGCGTGCAGCGGCCGAGGGAAAGGAAGTACAACGGGCTGCGGGCGTGGAAGGTAGAAGAAGGAAGAGGAGCGCCGGATGACAGGCATGCTTCGCAGGGGGCTGCGGCTCGGTTGTGCAGCGGCCGCGGTGGTCGCGGCGGGACCGGTCGCCGCCATCCAGCCGGCGTCCGGTCCCGCGCCCCGGGTCTCGCCAGCGCCTGCCGCGTCGCAGCCGGCGCCTGCCGCGTCGCAGGGCGGCGCAGCGGGCGCGCCGTCAGCGCCGTCGACGGGCGGCGCGGCGGACATGCTCCTTGCGCCGGCGACGGCGCCGGACTCGCCTCCTCCGCAGCCACCTCCGGGCGACGGTGGCGCGCCACCGACCGGGGTTGCGCCGCCGGGAGCTCCCCAGGCGCTCCCGGTCTGGACGACGAGCCCCTGGCTGCTCGATGGCGCTCCCGCGGGCGAGCAGCCCACGCCGAAGCGCGTCTGGTACGGCTGGCAGCACCTCCTCGTACTCGGCGGGACCGCCATCCTCGCGCCCATCGCCGTCGGCATGGAAAACGAGGTGCTCGCCTGGTGGTCCCTCAGCTCCTTCGCGCTCGGCGGTCCGGTCACCCACTGGGCCAACGGCAACCTTGGCAAGGGCTTCGCCAGCCTCGGCCTCAACGCCGGCTGCACGCTCGGCGGCGGCATGGTCGGTCTGCTCGTCGGCAAAGCTGCGGACTCCCGCGGCTGGGAGGAGCTGGCTGTCCTGCTCGGCAGCAGCGCCGGCCTCATCACGGCCAACATCGTCGACATCGCGGTCCTCGAGCACGAGGAGCGCTCGACCGCCGAGAGCTACGAGTACATCCGCCTCCGCTCGCCTCGGCTCCGGGTCGCGCCGCACGTCGCCCTGACGCCGGACCGCGCCACGCTCGGCCTCGGCGGCGCCTTCTGAGGGGGCTGCGGGGCCGCGGGCGCGCCGGCGAGCGGGCTGCGGCGCCGCGGGCGCGCCGGCGAGGGGGCGCGCCGGCGAGGTGCCGCGCCGCCGCGAGGGCGCGCGACCCGGGCGGCGCTTCGGCCTGGCTCGGCCGCCGCGGGGGTGTAGCATCCGCGCGTGTTCATTCCGAAATCAGGTGCACGACGGCTCGCGCTCATCGCGCTCGCCGCGCTCGCCGCGTGCGGCGGCGCGGAGCGGCAGGATCCCCAGTTCGCGGACGCGTCCGCGGTCCCGCTCCCCGGTCCTCCCGGCGCCGCGCCGCTCGACGCGCCCGGCGGCGAGCCGGAGGAGCTGCCCGGCGTGAACACGGCCGAGCTCGTCCGCCGCGAGCGCCACACGTGGTGGCAGCTCGTCTCGCAGCTCTACGCGCCGTGCGCCGAGCAGGCGGTGTCGCTCGCGCAGTGCGTCCGCGAGTCGCGCCCCTGCGCGGCCTGCGTGCCCGCCGCGCAGCTCGTCGCCGACAAGATCCGCGGGGGCGCGAGCGCCGCGGAGGCGCAGGCCGCGTACGGCGTGCGGTTCGGACCGAACGTGAAGAAGATCGACCTCGCCGACTCGCCGTCGCGCGGGCCGGAGCGCGCGCCGGTGCAGATCGTCGTGTGGTCGGACTTCGAGTGCCCCTCCTGCGGCCGCGCGGTCCCGCTCCTCGACGAGATCATCGAGCGCCACGCGCCGAACGTGCGGTTGATCCACAAGGTGTACCCGCTGCGGTCGCACCCGCACGCCGAGGCCGCGGCGCGCGCCGCCGTCGCGGCGCACGCGCAGGGCCGCTACTGGCAGATGGAGCGGCTCCTGTTCGAGAACCAGCAGCGGCTCGAGGAGAAGGACCTGCTCGGCTACGCGCAGCGGGCCGGCCTCGACATGGCCCGGTTCCGCGCGGACATGGCCGGCGAGGCGGCCGCCCGGGTGATCGCGCGCGACAAGGCCGAGGCCGACCGCGCGGGGCTCTCGGGGACGCCGTTCATCGTCGTCAACGGCCGGGAGTTCGATCTGGCGCTGTTCAGCCTGCAGGGGGAGCTCGACCGGTGGATCGCGACGGAGCTCGCGATCCTCGACGGGGGCGGGGCGGCCGGGGGCGCCGGGGCGGCGGGCGCGCGGTGAGGTCCGCGGGCCAGCCTGGGCGTAACCGGATGCGATCGCCCTCGTGGGCTGTTCGATAGAGCTTCGCCCGCGCCGTCCGCCGCGCTCGCGCGCGGTGGTCTCACTCCCTCCCGACCTGCCCTGAATCCAGCGGCGCCGACGCTTGCCGGGTCGCCCGCAGGTCAGATGAAACGTAGAAATCCGTGCCTTCCCGTGCCCCGCGTGATGCCGCGGAGCCATCTCCCGGCGGGTACCCGTGAGCCTGTGCGCCGATCTCGGGGATCCCAACCGTTGCTTGACATGGTGAGGGCCGTCTCAACGATGCGATGAAGCAATCGAGAGTGAGCTCCGGTAATGCTCGCTCCAGGGGGGGTATTCAGGTGAGACAGACGTTGTGCTTTGCCATCGCCGCCGCTGGTCTGATGTCGTTCGCGTCGATCGCCGAAGCGAAGGACAGGCTGGGGCCAGACGAGGTGCTGAATAAAGGGGATTCCCTGACATCCAACAACGGCGTCTATAGCCTCGTCTGTCAGCAGGACGGGAACCTTGTCCTCTATATCAAGGGCGGGAGCCGCGCGCTCTGGGCCTCGCGTACCGACGGTAAAGCGATAACAGGGTGCATCATGCAGGGGGACGGCAACCTGGTCCTGTACGCGTACAGCGGTCGCGCGGTTTGGGCGACCGGGACGCATGGGCACCCTGGCGCGTACCTCGTTGTTCAAGATGATGGCAATGTCGTAATATACTCGCTCGAAGGGAAAGCCTTGTGGGCGACCGGAACGCATCACTGACGTTCATCCATCGAGTCGGCTTGATAGCCCGATGGCGGGAAAGGCGTCGTCTGGCCAGGACACGCCGCGGGCGGGCATAGAGGCCGGTCGGAAGGGCAGGGCTGCACCCGCCGGCCCGCATGCCGCGCGGCCGAGCTCGTTCGGCCAGCCGGTCCCGGCCTTCATCGAGGCGCGCGTCGAGTCCTCCAATCTCGCCGAGATCCTGCCCTCGGACCGCCGGGCCGATCTGGTCGTCGTGCTCGTGGGCGAGCAGCAGCGGCCCGCGATCGTGGTCGAGGTGCAGCTCGGCACGGACCCGGACAAGCCGTACGTCTGGCTCGTGTACCTCGCCCAGACGAGAGCACCGCTGTCCGACCCGGCTGCTGGTCGTGACGACCGACCCGGCGATGGCCCGCTGGTGCTCGCGGCCGATCGACACGGGTCACCCCCGCCTGATGCTGACGCCGCTGGTGCTCGGGCCGCAGGGCGTCCCGGTCGTCACGGACGCCGAGCAGGCGAAGGCAGCGCCCGAGGTGGTCGTGCTCTCGGCCATGGCGCACGGGCAGGGGGAGGCGGGGGAGGCGATCGGCGTGGCGTTCCTGGCGGCGGCTGCCGGGCTCGATGAGGAGCGCCGCGCCCTGTACGGAGACCTGGTGTTATCCTCGCTGAACATCGCGGCGAGGCGGACGTTGGAGGCGATGATGAAGAACAATTACGAGTTTCAGAGTGAGTTCGCGCGCAGCTACGTGGCCAAGGGCCGGCAGGAGGGGCTCGTCGAAGCCAAGGCGCACGACGTGCTCACCGTCCTCGAGGCCCGCGGGCTGGAGGTCCCGGCCGAGGTGCGGGAGCGCGTCCTCGCGAGCACCGACCTCGCCGAGCTGGACCGCTGGATCCGCCGCGCCGCCGTCGTCAGCGACGCCCGAGAGCTCCTCGTCGCGGACGGCTCCTGAGCGCGCCCCCGCGCTTCCGAGGCCCGGAGCCCGGCGCCCATGCATCGCTCCGGTGCCGGCAACCTGCCCCAGAACGATCGCGCCACGCTTCCTCCCGGCGACCTCCTCCAGCCTCCGCACGCCTCCCCGGCCCTCGTCACAGCCATCAAAACGAAAAGGGGCGGCTCGCCGCCGCCCCCTCCAATCAAGCCAGCTCAGCTCGGCCGATTCGCCTTCCAGCCCGGCTCAGCTCGGCCGATTCGCCTTCTCGGACGCCGTCGTGCCACCGCCCGCCGTCGCCCCCTGCCCGCCGGCCATCTGCGCCGCGGACCCGCCGCCGGTCTTGATCTGCACCGTGCGGCCGCGCTGCTGCTGTTGCGGCAGCTTCAGGCAGACCTCGAGGACGCCGTTCTCGAACCTCGCGTCCACGTCGTCGGCCTGCACGCCCTGGGGCAGCGGAATGGATCGCATGAACGAGCCATAGCTGCGCTCGCTGTAGCTCACCCCCTCGCGCTGCTCCTGGTGCTCCTGCCGGCGCTCGCCCTCGATGATCAGCGCGTCGTCGTGGAGCTCCACCCGGATGTCGTCCTTCGTCACGCCCGGGAGATCGGCCTTCACGACGAGCTGACCGTCGCGCTCGCGCACCTCGATGTGCGGCGACCAGAGGCCGCCGCCGAACGACGAGAGGCCCCAACCGCCGCCCTGCTCGGCAAGCGAACGAGACTGCCTGAACGGCGAGAGCGTCCCGCCGAAGCCGAAGTCCTCGAAGATGCGATCCATGTCCTCCATCATCCGGCGCATCATCGTGAACGGGCTGAAGACCCCGCCCGCCCCGCCGTACCGCCCGAGCTGACCGCCGCCTTGCTGGCGCTGCAGCCCGGCGGACGGACCGCCGGCCCCCAGAGAGGAAGTCTGCCCCGTCGCCTGGCTGCTGGGCTTGCCCTGCTGCGACCTGGCCACAGGAACGTCTTGACCCACTTGCTGACGCTGCTGCTCCGCCATGGGAACCTCCTTTCAACGAGGAGTCATTGCAAACGTAATGACGAATCGCCATCGCGAAAGGGCGCACCGATACGATGGGCTCCTGTCGCGCGATGTCACATGGCCGAGGACGCGCCGTCGCAAACAGCCACCAAGAGCCCGCCTGCGGCAGCGTATCCCGCGCAGCGGCGCTGGCTCGGGCACGACGCGCGCGGGCGAGCTCGACGCCGCGCACGCGCGACGCGCTCGCGCCAGGCTCCGCCGCGCCGGGGCGCCCGGCTATCGCCACCGCCTGGCGATCTCCACGAAACGGTGGAGGCTGTACGGCTTCTGCAGCACCGGACGGCTGAGATCGGACTCGCGCAGCCCTGCCTTCCCGTACCCCGTCACGAAGACGAACGGGATGCCCCGTTCCATCAGGATGTCGGCCACGGCATAGACCTTCTCGCCAGCGATGTTGATGTCCAGGCTCGCCCCATCGATCTGCGCCTCGCGGGCCAGGCGGATCGCGTCCTTCATGGTCAACGCCGGGCCGATCACCACGCAGCCGAGGTCGGTCAAGACATCTTCCAGGGACGAGGCGATCATCGGCTCGTCCTCGACGATGAGGACGCGCAGCCCCTCCAGCTCGCGCGGGCCCTCGGGATCCGGGAGCATCATGCGGTCACGCGCTCCAGCGGCAGATGCATCACGCAGCGCACGCCCTCGGGCGGGAAGTCGAGGCGCACTTCCCTGGCGAGCTGGCGCCCGAGGTCGCGCTCGATCAGGCGCGAGCCGAAGCCCCGGCGGCGCGGCGCCCGTACCGTCGGCCCGCCCGTCTCCCGCCATTCGAGCCGGAGCAGCGGCTCGCGCCCGTCCGCGCTCACGTCCCACGCGATCTCGACGCGGCCGGACGGCTGCGACAGCGCCCCGTACTTGGCCGCGTTGGTCGCCAGCTCGTGGATCGCCATGCCGAGCGTCACCGCCGCCTCGGGGCGGAGGCGCACGTGCTCGCCGATCACGTGGACCCGATCGGCGTCGCAGTCGGCGTGCGGCGCCAGCTCGGCGCACACGATGTCGCGGAGGCTCGCGCCCTGCCAGGAGGTCTGGTTCAGCAGGTTGTGGGTCTGAGACAGCGCCAGGAGCCGCGCGAGGAACGCCTCCGTGAACGCCCTGGGCGAGTCCGCCATGCGGAGCGTCTGCGCGGCGATCGCCTGCACGATCGCCAGCGTGTTCTTCACCCGATGGTTCAGCTCATTCAACAGGAGCCTCTGGCGCTCCTCCGCCTGCTTGCGCTCGCTCACGTCGAGGACGAACGCCACCCCCTGGTCGTCCGACCCCTCGAACCGCACGCCGCCGAGCAGCACGGGGACGCGGCTGCCGTCCTTCCGGCAGAACTCCTTCTCGAAAGGCCGGAACTGGCCGGTCAGGGCGATCTCGTCGAGCGCCCGCTGGGTCACGTCATGCGACTCCAGCGGCGTGCTCTCCGTCCAGTAGAGCTTCTCCGAGGCGAGCTCCTCCCGGCTGTAGCCCATCATGGATAGAAAGGCGTCGTTCGCGTCGAGGATCCTGCCGTCGAGGTCCCAGAAGGCGATCCCGATGATGTTGGCGTCCACGAGGCGCCGGATCCGCGCCTCCCGCTCGCGCAGCGCCAGCTCCACCCGCTTGCGCTCGCTGTTCTCGCGCTGGAGCTCGGTATAGAGGCGCGCGTTCTCCAGCGAGATGGCGGACTGGGAGGCCAAGAGCTCCAGCATCGCGATCCGATCGGCGGTGAAGGCGCGCGGGGTCAGGTTGTTCTCCAGATAGAGCACGCCCACGAGCGTGCCCTGCTTCACCAGGGAGAGGCAGAGCACCGAGCGGGGTCGCCGCTCGCGCACGTAGGCGTCCTCCGAGAACTGGTTGGGCACGGCGGCGTCGTCCAGGATCACGCTCTCCCGGGAGCGGATCGCGTAGTGGAGGAGGGAGATGGGGAGATCGGCCGGGGTGACGGGCGCCTGTCGGAGGGTGACCTCGACCCGGCCGCGCCGGATGACGACCTCGGCCTCGACGTCGTGCTCGGCGCCGCGGGGGCGGAGCAGGAGGCCGCGCTCGGCGCCCGCGTGCTCGACCACGATCGTCAGCAAGGTCTCGATGAGCCGGTCGAGGATCAGCTCGCCCGAGACCGCCTGCGACGCCTTGAGCACGGTGACGAGGTCGAGCCTCGCGTGCGGCGCGTCGAACGGCGCAGCAGGCCCCGCCGCGGCCTGCATGCGCATCGCCTCCGGCCGGAGCGCGTGCGGAAAATCCCTCTCGAGGCGCCGCATCGCGCGCGCGGCGCCCCAGCGACCATAGAGACGGTGCGCCTCGGTCATGTAGGCGCACGCGACGAAGCGCCTGTCGGCGTCGAGGTAATGGCGAGCGCAGAGCTCGTTGGCGAGCGCCGCGTCCTGCAGGAACTGGCCCTCCCGCGCGGCCATGATGCCCTGATCGTACAGGGCGCCCGCGCCCTCGCGCCGCTCGCTCCGGGCGAGCTCGGCCTTCAGGATCAAGGCGCGGTGACGGTGGCTCTCCGGCCCGAGGGCCGCCCAGGACTCCACCTTGCGCGCGCACTCCCGGAGCCTCGCGAGGTAAGCTTCCCTGAGCGCAGGGGCGGCGGTCCCGGCGGCGCGCGAGAAGGCCAGTCCGCCATAGAAGTAATAGCAAGGGCTCGCGTGCCACGCGGCGAGCATCCCGAGGCTGCCGGGGTCGGCCCTGCCCCAGAGCGACGCCACCTCCTCGTACGCGCCCTCGAAGACGCCGGCGATGACCTCGAAGACGTTCAAGAAATAGAGCGACGCCCGGTTGTCGATGCGGCGGGCCTCCTCGGCGACCGCGCCGATGTCGACCCACGCCCCCCGCCTCCAGTCGCCCCCGGCCGGCGCGCCCAGGTGCTCGCTGAGCTGCGCGACGGCCCCGACCATCCACGTGATCGTGTTGAACTCGTCGAGCTTGCAGAGCGGCGCGTGCAGCCTCGCCTCCTCGAGGACGTCGTGGAGGTGCGCCCCGCGGAGCAGGGCGTTCACGCTCGCGTTGCACGCGTTGTAGAAGGCCCAGATGTACTGCCCTGTCTCGACGCCGGCGTGGATGCCCTTGCGCAGCGACGCCTGCGAGCTCTCGTAGGTGTCCATCCAGTGCTGGACCCACGCCCCCCACATGTTGCACAGCATGGATTCGGACTTCGCGTCCGGGCAGCGCTCGTTCAGGCGGACCGCCGCCCGCCCGAACGCGTAACCCTTCTCGATGTCGAGCCCGGCGCAGAGGAACGTCCCGAAATTCACGTAGGCGTAGATAGAGCTCTTCGAGATGCCGTGCATGAGCGAGCCCTGGAGCGCCTTCATCACCGTGATGCCGAAGTTGTTCGTGCCGAGCTGGTAGGTCGGCGAGAACATCTCCTGAAGGAGGTCCTGGAGGGCGGCGATCTCGGGGTCGTCCAGCGCGGGCAGGTCGACGAGAGACGCGATGGGGCGGTCGCCGATGATCGCGAGGGTCCGCGCGAGCTCGGCGGCGAGCGCGCCGTCGTCCGGGTAGGGCGGCAGGTGGATGTCGTAGGCGCGCAGCGCGGCGAGCCCCTCGTCCATGGCGGCGGGCAGATCGTTCTTCAGGATCTCGACCTTCATCTTCAGGCGCCGCACCTCCGTCTCGTGGCGGCGCCCCCTCGCCCTGTCGAAGGTGCCCGTGAGCGTCCCGAGCGCGTCGTCGTGCCGCCCGCACAGCGACTCCAAGAGGCCCTTCTTCGTGTGATAGAGGAACGCCAGCTCGTAATCGGAGGTCCACGCGTCTTCAGGCAGCATGGCCATGCCGTGCTCCAGGTACTTCAGCGCCGCGGTGAAGGCCGCCGACTCCTCGGCGCGCGCGGCGGCCTGGAGGTTGAGCCGGGCCGACTCCATGCGCTCCTCCGGGTCCTTCATCAGATCGCCCGCGCTGTTCAGGTGATTGACGACGTCGAACAGGTCGTGCCCCCTGTCGGACCGCAGCTTGCCGAGCAAGAGCCTCCCGATCCGGTAGTGGAACGCCGGCCTGTCGCGCTCCGGGATCAGCGAATACGCGGCCTCCTGGATCTTGTCGTGCGCGAAGCGCGCCTGCCCGTTCGCGCTCACGATCAGGCCCTCGCAGAGGGCGTGGTCGAGGCTCGCGTACGTCTCCTCGGGGGCGCGCTCGCTCACGGTGTTGAGGACGTCCAGCTCGAAGGTGTTGCCGATCGCCGAGGCGAGCCGGAGCACCCGCTGCGTCGCCGGCGGCAGGCGCCGGATCGTCTCCGCCATCAGGCAGAGGACGTTGTCGGTGCACCCGAGCCGCTCGATCTGCCGCAGATCCCAGCCCCAGCCCCTCGCCGGATCGAAGACCAGCGCCTTCGCGTCGTAGAGGTGCCGCATGAACTGCTTCACGAAGAACGGATTGCCACCGGTCTTCTTCAGGACCGCGGCCGCGAGCGGGCCCCCGTCGCCGGTCTGGAGGCTGTCGCGCACGAGCTCGGTCAGGTGGCCGAGCCCGAGGGGCGCGAGGACGATGCGCCGCACCCCGAGGCCGCCCTCCTCGAGCTCCTCCAGCGCGACGAGGACGGGGTGGGCCGGGCTCACCTCGTTGTCGCGGTAAGCGCCGCAGAAGAAGAGCGACTCCACGCCGTCCTTCGCGAGGATGCTCTCGATCAAGCCGAGGCTGGCCGAGTCCACCCACTGCAAATCGTCGAGGAACACGGCCAGCGGGTGGGCGTGCCGGGCGAACACGGAGACGAACTTCTGGAAGTAGAGGATGAAGCGGTTCTGGGCCTCCACCGGGCCGAGCGCGGGGACGGGCGGCTGCTCGCCGAGGATGTGCTTCAAGGACGGGAGCACGTCGCAGAGGACCTGCCCGTTGCTCCCCAGCGCCTCCAGGAGGGCGCCGCGCCACGCCGCGATCCGCTCCTCGCTCTCGGAGAGGAGCTGCTTGATGAGCCCGTCGAACGCGTGGACGATGGCGCTGTACGGCCTGTCGCGGTTGTACTGATCGTACTTCCCGCTGATGTAATAGCCCTTCTCGCGCGCCAGCGGCTTCAGGATCTCCTGGACGAGCGACGACTTGCCGATGCCCGAATAGCCCGAGACGAGGACGATCGTGCGCTTGCCGCGGAGCACGTCGTCGAACGAATCGATGAGCGCCCGGATGTCCCCCTCGCGGCCGTAGAGCTTCTGGTGGAGCCGGAAGAGGTCTCTCCTGTCGTGCTGGCCGGGGCTGAACGTCCCCGAGAGGTCGCGGCGGCGCCGCCGCGACCGGAGCTCTTCCAGATCGGCCTTCAGCCCGTCGGCGCACTGGTAGCGATCCTCGGCGTTCTTGCTGAGGAGCTTCATCGCGATCGCCGAGAGCGCGCCGGGCACCGCCGGGCTCACCTCCGACGGCGGGGCGGGCGCCACCGCGATGTGGGCGTGCATCAGCTCGAGCGGGTCCGCCGCCTCGAACGGCCGCCGCCCGGTGAGCATCTCGTAGAGCACGACCCCCAGCGAGTACATGTCGGTGCGGTAGTCCACGCTGCGGTTCATGCGGCCGGTCTGCTCGGGCGACGCGTAAGGGAGCACCTCCGTGAGGACGCGGCGGGAGTAGATCTCCTCTTTCTCGCGCGTCACGAGGGCATCGACGCCGAAGCCGGTGAGCTTCACCTGGTCGCCCTCTCCGAGCAGGATGTTCGGGGGCCTCACGTCGCCGTGGATGAGGCCGTGACGGTGGATGTCGGCCAGCGCTTCGGCCACGGGGATCACGGCGTCGAGCACCGCGGAGACGTCGAGCTCGCCTGTCGGCGCCGACATCCGCGTCGAGGACAGCGGGGCGCCCGGGAAAACCTCGGTGAAGAGCACCAGGCCGTCTCCGTGCTCCTCGACGGCGTGCACCTTGAGGACCCTCGCCGAGTCGATGCGCTGGATGACGCGATAGGCGTGCTTGAAGCGGAGGATGTCGCCGATCCGCGTGTAATCGGCGTAGAGCATCTTCATCGCCACCTCGAGCCCGTCGGCGTCGCGGCGGGCCCGGTACATGGCCCAGCCCGAGCCCTCGCCGCTCTTCGCGGTGACGTGATGCCCTCGGATGCGGGTCGCGCCTGGCTGGATCGGGAGGTGCGTCATCGCGCCGTCCTCGCGCCCGCTTCCCCGGTCCCGCCCGGGCAGCGCCGCGCGGCGCCGCGCGGCGAGCGCCCTGATCGGCGGATCGATCCCGCAGGCGAGACGCGCCCCCCCATCGCGTGCGTATGAGCCTTCCGCACGCCCTGTCAACCGGGCGCGCGGCGCCGGCGGCGCTGCGCCTCAGCAGGCGCGGCGCGGAGACGAGCGCGGTCGCCGCGGGGGAGGCGCGGCGGCCGCCCCGCCGGTCACCCTCCTCCGCGCCGCGGGCGTCACGTCACGTCACCCAACGAGCCGCAGGATCAGCTCCGTCAGGCCCGCCGCGAGCAGCAGGAGCAGCCCGCCCACGAAGCCGATCAGCGTGAACCGGTCGTCCCGCCACCGCGGCCGGAGCGGCACGATGTCCCGCTCCGGCAGCACGACCACCCGCATGGTCGCGTGGATCGGCAGCCCCCCGGGCCGCTGCGCGACCGCCACGCTCGGCGGCTGCGCCAGCCCCATGTTGATGAACCGCGTCACCCCCGCGCGGAGCCGGTCCCCCATGCCGGGCAGCGCGCTGCCGATCGCCACCGCGCGCAGCCACGGCGCCCGCTCGAACGCGTTCTCCATGGCGAGCGCCCCGAACAGCTGCCGCAGCCGCGCCATCAGCGCCCGCACCTCGGCCAGGTGCTGGAACGCCCGCATCCGCGCGTCGGGCGGATCCTCCGAGCTCACCCGCGCCAGGCAGGTCGACTCCAGCCGCGCGTTCAGCCCCTCGAGCTCCTGGAGGATCCGCGGGACCGCGGCGCCCGGGCCCGCGTCGAGCGGGAGCGTGAAGCCCCAGGGCTCCTCGCGCCCGCGCTCGTGCGTCCACTGGAACACCTCGGCGAAGCCCCACAGCGTGTCGTAGCGCGACAGCACCACGTAGGCCGGCACGTCCGCGCGCAGCGCGCGGCCGACCTCGATGAGGTACGCGCGCATCCGGTTCGCGTACGCCTCGACGCCCTGCTCGTCGAGCTCGGCGAAGTCCGCGATGCTCAGGACGAGGAGGATGCCGTCGATCGGCTCGCGCTTCCGCGAGCGGCGCAGCTCGTCGCAGAGCTGCGCGAGCTCGGCCGGCTCCCGCCGCGGGCCGAGCACCGACGCCTCGGGCTCGATGAAGAGCGCCTCCTTCGCCAGCCAGTACGAGCACCGCGCCCCGGGCACGCCGACCTGGAGCGGGGCGCCGCCCGGGGGCCAGGTGAGGTTCATCGCGCGGATCACCGTGGAGCGGCCCGAGCCCGGCTCGCCGAGCACGAGGTAGCAGGGGACCGCGTAGATCCCCTGGTCGCTGTCCGGGTTCGCCTGCTCGACCAGCGCGTGGACGCTCGCCAGCTCGTACACGAAGGAGCCGCTCATCCGATCATCCGACCTTTTGCGCGATCGTCCACCCGAGCGCGACCGCGCCGCCGATCGCGACGAGCGCCGCCAGGACGCGCCCGACCAGCGCGGATTGCCACAGCGGCAGGTTGGGGAGGTGCTGCGCGTCCACGCCGTCCACGCGCGCCGGCCGGAGCACCCCGCCGCTCCAGTCGCGGTCCGGATCCACGCCGAGCTTCAGCGAGAGATCGCGGCGGATCCGCAGGAGGTCGTCGGCGCTCTGCCCCGGCAGCCCGTAGCGGCCGCGGAAGCCGAGGCCGAGCACGCAGGCGTAGGTCGCCATCACCGGCAGCGGGCCGCTCCGGACGCGCTCCAGCCGCTCGAAGAACTCGACGCCCGCGTTGTTGGTCATCCACCGCGCCGCCTGGAGCGGGCGCTGGGCCCAGACCGGCCGGAGGTCCGGCAGCGACATCGCGAGCTCGTCCGCGAAGGCGGCGATCGCGAACATGCCGTCGTCGACCGAGGTGATCGGCATGTCCTGCGCGAGCTTGGACCCCTTGAGCTCCTCGAGCAGCAGGTTCGCTTGCCGCAGCACGTGATCGGCCGGCGGCCGCCGCGGGGATTGGCGGAGCATGCAGAGCCAGAGGAGCATCTCCTCACCGAAGACGCCGATGGAGGTTTCCACGCGGCCGCGAGCTTACGCCAGGCGCGCGTGGCCCGTCGACCCGGGCGCGCGTGCGCGTCCGCGCGCCCGGCCCGGCGCGCGTGCGCGTCCGCGCGCCCAGGTCGACGGCGCGGCGAGCGCCGCTCCGTCCAGGCGCGTGTCGGCTCCGCGTCGGCCGCGAGGCGCGCCCCGGCGGCCGTCGGCGGCTCCGGCGCGGCGTGCTGGAGCGCCGCGGGTGCACCGGAGCGTCGACATCCGGGGAGGGCCGTGCCTATGCTCCCGCCGCTTCTCGAGCCCCCTTCGAGAGCTGCCGGGGTCGCGCGGAAGCGGTCCCTTGAGGAGAGGTCATGTCGGAGATCCAGAGCGTCATCGCGCGCGAAGTCATCGATTCGCGCGGCAACCCCACCGTCGAAGCCGAGGTCACCACGCTGAGCGGCACCGGCCGCGCGGCCGTGCCGAGCGGCGCGTCGACCGGCGAGCACGAGGCCGTCGAACTCAGGGACGGCGACAAGAAGCGCTACCTCGGCAAGGGCGTGCTCACCGCGGTGAAGAACATCGAGACCGTCCTCGGTCCGGCCATCCTCGGGATGGATGCGCTCGATCAGGCCGAGCTCGACCAGGTGCTCATCAAGGCGGACGGCTCCGCGAACAAGTCGAAGCTCGGGGCCAACGCGATCCTCGCCGTCTCGATGGCCGCCGCCCGCGCCGCCGCGGACACGGTCGACCTCCCGCTCTGGCGCTACCTCGGCGGCGCCGCGGCGCGCGTCCTGCCGACGCCGCTCATGAACATCCTGAACGGCGGCGTGCACGCCGACAACGGCCTCGAGATCCAGGAGTTCATGATCGTCCCCTACGGCGCCGAGTCGTTCTCCGAGGCGCTGCGCACGGGCGCCGAGATCTTCCACACCCTGAAGGGGCTGCTCAAGAAGGACGGCATGGTCACGGCCGTCGGCGACGAGGGCGGCTTCGCCCCGCGCCTCGCGTCGAACCGGTCGGCGCTCGAGTACGTCGTGCGCGCCATCGAGGCCGCCGGCCACCGCCCGGGCGAGGACGTCGGCGTCGCGCTCGACTCGGCGCTCAGCGAGTTCTACGACGCGAAGACCGAGCGGTACACCTTCGACAAGCAGCAGAAGACCCGCGAGGAGATCGTCTCCATCTACGAGGAGCTCAGCAAGGCGTTCCCGATCGTGTCGATCGAGGACGGCGTCGCGGAGAACGACGAGAAGGGCTGGAGGCTGCTCACGGAGCGGCTCGGCAAGAAGGTGCAGCTCGTCGGCGACGACCTGTTCGTGACGAACCCCGCGCGCCTCTCGAAGGGTATCGAGGACGGCCTCGCCAACGCCATCCTCATCAAGCTGAACCAGATCGGCACGGTCACCGAGACGCTCGAGTGCATCCGCCAGGCGGCCGAGGGCGGCTACCGGTCGATCATCTCGCACCGCTCGGGCGAGACCGAGGACACGTTCATCGCCGATCTCGCGGTCGCGACGAACGCGGGCCAGATCAAGACCGGCTCCGCGTCCCGCTCGGATCGCGTCGCGAAGTACAACCAGCTGCTCCGGATCTCGTACGCGCTCGGCGACGGCCAGATCTTCGCCGGCCGCAAGCCGTTCCGCCGCCCCGCGGCGCAGCGCGCCAGCTAGAGCGCAGGGCGGCGCGGCCTGGCGCGAGGCCGCCGCGCTGCCGGGTCGGGGCGCCTCCGCCCTGGAGAGCGCCACGACGAAAGCGGGAAGGCGGGAAGATCGTTGATCTTTCTTCCTGCCTTCCCGCCTTCGTGTCCCCCCCGCCGATCCGATCACCCTGGCGAAGCGCCAGGGTGGCTCGACCTCGCTGCGGCTACCAGCGGTCGCGCCCGCCGCCGTCGAGGTCGTCCCCCCGGCCGCCGCGGCCACCGCCGCCGCCACGGCCGCCGCCGCCTCCGCCGCCGCCGCCGCCGCGGAAGCCGCCCCCGCCTCCGCCGCCGCCGCCAGGGCCGCCGGTGCGCTCGCGCGCCTCGTTGACCGTCAGGGTACGGCCGTCGAGGTCCTTGCCGTGCAGCGCGTTGATGGCCGCCTGCGCCTGGGCATCGCTCACCTCGACGAAGCCGAACCCGCGGGACTGCCCGGTCATCCGGTCCGTCATCAACTGAATCGACAGAACCTCGACCCCTGCCGTCTCGAACGCGTTGCGCAGGTTGTCTTCCGTCGAATGGAACGCCAGGTTCCCCACATAAAGCCGCTTGCTCATGTCTGCCGCCAATCCCGTTGCACGATCCCCGCTTCCCTCGCGAACGGCCCGGATCGTGCCGCGGGCCGCACGCGAAAACGCTCCCCGACGACCGGCCGTCACCCCACGTTCGGAAGAGGCAACCACGTTGCAGCAGGCGGCCGGATCAGAGGTCGAGGACGAACGAGCCTTGAGGCGCCTCGAAGCTACCGGCCGGCGGCGGGGTACGCAAGGTATTCCCCCAGGCTGGCCGCGTCTGCCTGGTCATGCCCCCGCCCGGGGGGCGCTCGGTGACGGCGCGCGGGGGCCTGCAGCCGGGCATGGTAGCCTGCCCGTTCGAGGCTCAACCTGGAGATCGCACCATGAGATCACGCGCGTTTTCCGCGAGGACAGGCTCGCGTACGGGGCATCGAGCGACGCTCCTCCTCGCCGTCGCGGCGGCGATCGCGGCGTCCGGGGCGGCGTGCTCCTCGGGCGACGGCGTGTCCGGGGGCGGCGCGCAGGGCGGCGGCGCGTCGGGGAGCGGCGCGCAGGGCGGCGGCGGCTCCTCGAGCGGCGGCGCGGTGGAGGGGCTCGTCGCGCTGCGCGTCGAGCCGGGCGCCACCTCGATCGAGCTCGCGTTCCGCGAGACCGCTTCGGCGCAGCTCAAGGCCGTCGGCCGCTTCCAGGACGGCGCCGAGCGCGACGTCACCGCGCTGGTGACCTGGACCGCCGACGACCTCTTCGCCCACGTGAACGAAGGCCAGCTCACGACCAGCTCCCCCGGACGCCTCCGGGTGACCGCCGCGGACGGCTCCCTCAGGGCGAGCGCCGACGTCACCGTGAAGCTCGCCGGCGAGGTCGCGCTGCCGGGCGCTCCCCCCGGGGCGAGCGCCGCGTTCGGCGGCGCCCCGGAGGCGGCGAACGCCCCCGCGATCGCCTACCCCCTCGACGGCGCGCTCTTCCCCTCCAACATCGGCACGGTCGAGCTCCAGGTCCGCAAGGGCAGCGCCGGGCAGAGCGTCGGCCGGATAGAAATCTTCGGCGATTTCATCAACTTGCGCCTCATCGGCGCCTGCGAGGCGATCCCGGACACGGGCGGGTGCGCGATGGCGCTCCCGGCGGAGATGGTGCCGATGCTCGTGCGCACGAGCGACGGCGAGGCGATGGAGACGCGCGTCCGCCTCGCCGCCGAGGGCGGGAGCGAGCTCGGGGTGAGCGAGGCGATCGACGTCCGGTGGGCGAGCGCGGCGCTCTCGGGCGGCCTGTACTACTGGCGCACCGACGGCACCTCGCTCCAGTCGGCCGCCATCTACCGCTACGATCTCGACGACGCGGCGAGCCCGCCCGAGCTGTTCTGGGAGAACGAGCAGTCGCCGCCGCTGGCGAACGGGCAGGAGATGCCGTGCATGGGGTGCCACGCCCTCGCGCAGGCCGGCGACAAGATGGCGCTCACGTTCGGCGGCAGCGGCCCGTCGTCGTTCGCGCTGGTGGACGTCGCGACCGCGGACATCATCGCGCTGCGCAACACAGACCCGGACGGGTTCGCGACGATGACCACCTTCTCGCCGGACGGCGAGCTGATGGTCAACGCCTTCCGCGGCGCGCTCACGCTCCGCCGCGCCGACGAGACGCTCGAGGCGCTCGGCGACCTGTTCGGCGAGGTGGGCGAGCGGCTGACGCAGCCGTTCTGGTCGCCGGACGGCAAGCACCTCGCGTTCGTCGCGTGGCAGCCGGGGGAGAACGGCGCGGGCCCCGAGCTCTACGGCGACACGGTGCGGGGCGCGCAGATCCTGGTCGCCGCCTCGGACGGGGAGGGCGCGTTCGACGCGCCGCGCGTGCTCGTGCCGCGCGAACAGGGCCGGACCCATTACTATCCTGCGATCTCCGATGACGGCGCCTGGGTGGTGTTCAACACGTCGAGCTGCGACGGGCCTCCGGGCAGCGGGGCCGCCGGCAACGACCCGTGCGACGCCTACGACGACAACTCCGCGCGCCTCCAGCTGATCCCGGTCGCGGGGGGCGCGCCGGTCGACCTCGCGCGGGCGAACGGCGGCGACACCTGGGCGAGCTCGTGGCCCCGCTTCGGGCCGGGCCATGACATCTACCGCGGCAAGAACATCTACTGGGTCGCGTTCTCGTCGCGGCGCCCTTACGGCCTGCGCCTGCCCGGGTCGACCGACGGCACGACAAAGCCGCAGCTCTGGTTCGCGGCCGTGACGCTCGCGCCGGACGGGGCGATCCAGGGCGACCCGAGCTTCGCGCCGGTCTGGATGCCCCAGCAGAACGACGACATGACCGACCCGACGGGGAACCACATCCCGCAGTGGGCCGAGAAGGCGCTCCCCGTGCCGCGGTGAGGGCGGCCGGGCGGGGGCAGGCCTCGGCGCCGCGGGCGGCCCCGCTCAGGCGGCGCGCGCCGCGGCCACGGCCGCGCGGGGCTGCACGACGCCCCAGCCTTGCCGCTCGAGCGGGATGCCGGGCAGCCCGCGCGCGGTCTTCATCAGGATGCGCCGGCACTGCTGCGGGGACAGGCGCGGGTTCGCCTCCAGCATCTGCGCCACGACGCTGCTGACGATCGGCGCGGCGAAGCTCGTCCCGTCCACGTGCTTGTAGTGGCCGGAGATCACCTTCTGGTCGCGCAGCTTGGCGGCCGCGAGCTGGCGCACGAGGTACGGCTCGCGCCCGGCGACGGCGTCGAGGTCCGGATCGACGCACGCGTGCTCGACGAGCAGCCCCGGCAGATCCTCGTCCCGCGCGCCGTCGAGCAGCGACAGGAGCTGCGCCTGCGCCGCGGTCGGCGTCCCGGGCAGGATGGGCGCCGCCAGCCAGATCGCCGGGGCGATGATCTCGGGCTTCTGCAGCCCGTCGAGGGTGAGCCCGTACGACGAGTGGTAATGCCACGTCTGCTCCCCGGCGCCGCCGTCGTCGAGCCCCCCGACCGCGATGACGCTCGGCGCGCTGGCCGGCGGGAGGACGTTGTGCGCGGCGTCGTGCCCGGCGTTGCCCGCGGCCGCCACGACGACGATGCCGTGGCGGGTCGCGTCGTCGGCCGCGCGCGACAGGGCGCCGGTCAGGTACGACTCCTCGTAATCGCCGCCGCACGAGATGTTGAGCACGCGAATCCGGTGCTGCTCGCGGTGGGCGATCACCCACTCGATGCCCCTGCGGATGTCGTCGTGGACGATGCGGTGCGCGGAGCCGACCTTGACCAGCACGACGTTCGCCTCCCAGGCGAGCCCGCGGAAGCGCCCCCCCGAGAGCGCGCCGTTCCCGGCGGCGACGACCGAGGTCATCATGCCGTGCCACGACGAGACGTCGGGGCGCTCGAGCGCGGAGAGGTCCGCTTCGGGGGCGAAGAGGTCGTGGTAGGCGAGGATGCGGCTGCGCGGCGTGACGAGGTCCGGGTGGGCGTAAAAGCCGGAGTCGAGGAAGGCGATGGTCACATCCCGGCCTGCATAGCCGGGCTCCGCGTGGAGCCGGTCCGCGATGGGCAGGATGCGCCGGTGATCGAGCGACATCGGCGCCATGCTAGCTCAGCGGCTCGCCGCCGAGGCCCTCGCCCGCGCCGTGGAGCGCGGGATTCCGTGCGAGGGAGCGAGCTGAGCTGCGTTGGCGATGAGGGCGATGAGCGATGAGAGCGATGAGGACGATGCGAGTCGTCGCCACGGCGGCGCGAGCCACAAGGGTGCTCGGCCCGTCGGGCCCGGGCGCCTGTCGCGTCAGCGGCCTCGATCGCGCATGTACTGTCCTGGAGTCACGCCGAACTCGCGCTTGAAGAGCCGGGTCAGGTGGGCCTGGTCCGCGAAGCCCAGCCGGCGCGCGACGTTGAGGATGTCGGCGTCCCGCGCCTCGAGCGCCTGCCGGGCGCGCTCGACGCGCCGCCGCATGACGTACTGGTGCGGGGCGACGCCGAGGGATCGGCGGAACGCGCGGGCGAAGTGCGCCGCGCTCAGCCCCGCGGCGTCGGCCATGCGCTCGACCGTGAGCCCCTCGCCGAGCTCCGCGTCGACCAGCTCGAGCACGCGCTGGAGATCTCCCCGCGACAGCTTCCCGCCGCGCGCCGCGAGGGCGGGCGCCGCCTTCACGGCGAACATCCCGGCCACCTGGACCGCCAGCGCCGTGGCGAGGGCGTCGACGAACATGGCCCCGCTCGGGCCTCCGCGCTCGGCCTCGGCCGAGAGGGCGCGGACGACGTGCTCCAGCTGGGGGGAATCGACCGAGTAGGCCCGCCGGAGCTCGCGCTCCTCGGGCTCCCCGAGCACGCGGAGCACCTTCTCGGGCTCGAGCGTGACGATGGCGAAGCTCGAGGGCGCCGCCACGCGGTGCGTGAACGACTCCCCCGCCGGGCAGAACCAGAGCTGCCCTGGCGCGAGGGTGATCTCGCGGGGGCGCCCGTCGACGACCGCCTCGAAGGTCAGCGCGTGAGGGTCGGTGTTCAGCGCGAGGTAATGCGCGCGCACGGTGAGATCGCGAACGTCCCACGACGGGTTTTCCCCGACCTCGACATGCACCTCCGGCCAGCCGAGGTCCGCGCTGGAGACGTGGATGCTCGCCGACGCGAGCGCGTCGACGGGCTCGGACGAGCTCGAGGCGACGAACGGGACCGCGCTGCGACCTCTCACCCGCCCGACTTTACCTGCCCTGGCGGCGCGAGGCGAACGGCGCAGGTCCCCGCCGCGCAGGTTTCTTCAACGGCGCCCGCAAGCTTCGTTCAAGCGCGGGGCGCCGCGCGGGCGCACCCTCACGGCGCGATCAGGAGCCCCTATGAAGACCACCGGCAGGAGCCCCTATGAAGACCACCGGAGCCCGCGCCGCCATCGCCGTATTTGCCCTGGCGCTCAGCGCCTGTGGCAGCCCGACCAGCGCCGTCCAGCCCGGCGCGCAGGAGAACCCCATGCAGAACGCGACGAGAGACCGAGCCGCCATCGTGGAAACCATTCACAACGTCGCCCGGGGCGCCGATCTGCGCCAGTGGGACACGGTGCGATCGGCGTTCGCCGGGCGCGTGGTGCTCGACTACGGCGTCCCCGAGCTGCTCACCCCCGAGGAGATCGTCTCCCGGTGGCAGCCGCTCCTGTCGGCGTTCGACAGCACCCAGCACGCGATCCGCGACGAGCAGGTGAGCTTCGTCGACCCCGATCTCGCGCGCGTGAGCTCGCGCTTCCAGGCGGCTCACCACCTCGCCGGCGCGGCGGGCGGCGAGCTCTGGAGCCTCGGCGGCCGCTACGAGCACGAGCTCGCGCGCACGGCCTCGGGGTGGAAGGTGACGCGCATGCGCATGATCGCCGGCGAGTCGACGGGGAACGCCGCGCTCCTCGAGCGCGCGCGCGAGCGGGCGGGCCTCGCCGCCCCGCGGGCGCCCGATTACCGCGTCGAGCACGTGCGCTTTCCGAGCGAGGGCGCGGCGCTCGTGGGCGTCCTGCACCTGCCGGCGCGCGCGCGGGAAGGAGAGCGCTTGCCCGCGGTGGCGGTGCTCGGGTCGTGGACGACGGTGAAGGAGCAGATGCCTTCGCTGTACGCGCAGCGCCTCGCGGCCGCCGGATTCGCGGCGCTCACGTTCGATCTCCGCGGCTTCGGCGAGAGCGAGGGGGCGCCTCGTCACGAGGAGTCGCCGGCGCGGAAGATCGAGGACATCCGCGCCGCGGTGGCGTTCCTGTCGGCGCACCCCGCCGTGGATGCTGGGCGGCTCGGGCTCGTGGGCATCTGCGCCAGCAGCGGATACATCGCGGCGGAGGCGGCGGACGACCCGCGCGTGAGGAGCGTGGTGATGGTCGCCCCGTGGCTCCACGACGCGGCGCTCGCCGCCTCGGTGTACGGCGGGCCGGAGGGCGTGGCGGACCGGGTGCGCAAGGGCAGGGAGGCGCGCGCGCGCTTCGCGGCGGCGGGCGAGGTCAGCTATGTGCCGGCCGTGAGCACGACCGACTCCAGCGCGGCGATGGTCGGCCAATTCGACTATTACCTGGACGTGCGCCGCGGCGGGATCCCGCAGTGGGGGAATCGATTCGCGGTGATGTCGTGGCCCGGGTGGCTGGAGTTCGACGCGCTGGCGAGCGCGCCACGCCTGCGCGCGCCGACGCTCATCGTCCATTCCGAGGAGGGCGCCATTCCGGACGGGGCGAAGCGCTTCGCGGCCGCGATGCCGGTGGCGCCGCGCGTTGTGTGGATGGCTGGAACGCAGTTCCATTTCTACGACGACCCGGCGACGGTGGATCGCGCGAGCCAGGAGGCCGCCGCGCATTTGCGCGCGACCCTGGCTGCGCGCTGAGCCGGCGGCCGGCGCGCAACGGAAGCGCGACGCGCGCCGATGACCATGTTTGGGGCCGTCCGGCGGTGCGGCGTGCCGGTGTCGCCGCCGCCCGCCACGTCGGCTGGCGCCAAGGGAGGAAGCCATGCGACGCGTGCTCACTTTTGCAGTGATGTCTCTCTTCATCATCTCGACCCCCAGCTGCGCCTCGCCGCAGCGCAGGCCCACGGAGGAAGTCATGTCCAGCGCGAGCTCATCGGAGGTGCGGGAGAAGAACCGCGCCGTCGTCCATACCTTCTTCACCCGGCTGGAGGCGTTCGATATTCGCGGATTCTCCGAGCTCTTCGCCGAGCAGGGCACGCAGATCATGCCCTTCTCTCCGGAGGGCTTCCCGAAGAGGCTCGAGGGGCGGGCCGCGATCTTCAATCAATACCGGGGCATGCCCGACAACTTCGCCAGCATGCGGTTCCCCGATCTCGTCGTCCACGACATGGTCGACCCGACCCGGTTTTTCGTGACCTACCGCGGCGAGATCCGGCTCAAGTCCGGCGGATCTTACAACAACACCTACGCCGCGCTCTTCGTGATCCAGAGCGGGCAGATCGCGGAGTATTACGAGTACTTCGATCCCATCGTCCTGCAGCGTGCGTTCGGAGACGCGCTCGGGGCGAGCTACAACGTGGGGCGGTGAACCATGGCCGGGGCCGACGCTCGGCGCCTTGCTAGCCCCACCCCCGCGCCGACGCCCGTATCCCGTCCCGCAGGCTCCGCAGCAGCACCACCCCCGACAGATCCGCCCCCGCCTCCGCGAATGCCTGCGCGAGCGCCGGCCGCACCCCGGTGACGATCGGCCTCGCCCCCAGCAGCCGGATCGACCGCACCAGCTGCGCGATGTGCTCCGCGACCGCCGCGTCCGCCGTCGCCGCCCCCGTCAGGTCCAGGATCACGCTGCGGCTCCTCCGCTCCACGATCGCCCGGAGGAGCCGCGCCCCCATCTCCTCGCTCCGCCCGCCGTCGAGCGCGCCGATCACCGGGAGCGCCAGCGTCCCCGTCGCGACCTCCAAAATGGGCGCCGACAGCGCGAGGATCTCCTCCTTCTGCTGCTCGACGAGGTCGAGCGCCCCCGCCAGCTCCGCCACCAGCTTCGCCCGCGCCTCCGCCGTCTCCTCGGCTTCCCGCAGCTCGGTCTCGTCCGTGTGCTGCACCAGCATGGCGGCCTCGCCGGTCGCCGGATCCGGCACCGGGCGCGCCTCCACCACGTGCCATCGATCGCCCTGCAGCGTCCGCACCCGCGTCTCGCGCGAGATCACCTGTCCCTGCGCGACCGCCTCCACGAGCGCCGGCGCGAGCGACTCGTCGACGAAGCGCTCCGCGAACGGCGCGCTCTCGCCGAAGGCGCGCAGCGCCGCCGGGTTGTGCAGCAGCACGCCCCCCTGCGCGTCGAGCAACGTCACCATCACCGAGGAATGGCGCAGCGCCTCGACGCTCCGGGCGCGCTCCGCCTCCGGCGCCCCGTCGTCGGACAGCGCCTGGATCAAGATGCCCAGGCGCCCGTCATCCAGGTCAATGCCAGAAAAAAACGCCCGGAGCGGCACAGGCTTCCCGCCCGGGTACACGGTCCAGGTCTCTTGTGCCGTCTGGCCCTCTCGAAACCGGGCCGTATACCCCGCGAGACGCGTCTGCGCCGCCGGCGACATGTCCGAGAGATCGCGCGCCAGGAGCTCCTCCACGCTCGCGGTGTTCCAGAGCCGCACCGCCGCGGCGTTGGCCCAGCGAAAGCGCAGGTGCTCCAGATCGAGGACCAGCGTGACGAGGCTGGAGGAAGCGAGCGGGGCAAGGCGTTCATCAAGCGTCATTCGGCACCCCCAGCTCGATAGAGCCGCTGGCCGTAAAGGCATAAGCTCGCTTACGTTCGAATGCAACCCGGCGATCGGGCGAGCGGGACGGGCGCCGCTGCGCCGCGCGGCGCTTCCGCTGGCGTGCGCGCGCGCGTGCGTGCGCCGCGCGGCGGCAGCCGCCTGGACGGGCGGGCGCCGCTCCGGCAGGCTCGGGCGCATGAGGTCATTCATCGCGACGATGGTCTACGAGCTTCACCCGGATACCCCCGCGGACGCGAGGAAGCTCCTCCGGGCGCACCTCGTCGGCAGGCGCTGGCAGGACAGGCACGAGGGCGCGGCGATGCCGTCGACCGCGGTCTGGATCCGCCGCTCGGCGGAGGATCACGAGACGACCGACGACCTGCACGCCGCGTGCGCGCGCGATCTCGCGGAGGCGGCCGCCGCCGTGGCGCGGGCGGGGCGCCCCATCCAGGTGACGCGCGCGTGGATTCAGGTGAGCGGCGCAGGGACGTACGGGCTCGCCCCGGCGGTGCGGCCGGCGGGCTGAGCGCGCCGCGCGGAAAGCCGCGCCCCGCCGCGACGTTTCGGCTACGCTCGGGTGGCTCGAAGGGAGGCGACGATGGCTCGAAGGCTGGGTATTGGCACGGTGCTGCTCTCGCTGGTCACGCTCGCGTCCGGCTGCGGGGGGCTCTCGACGCAGGCGTCGCAAGAGCGCTGTGATCAGCTGCGCGACGCGGTGCCGTCCTGCGCCACCGACGAGAGCTACGACGCGTGCGTGAGCTGCTACGAGGCGTGCGGCGACGACTGCGAGCCGTCGGGGGCCTGCCCCCAGACATTCACCTGCGCGGAGTGAGAGGGAGCATCATGAGCAAGAGCAGAGCAGCATCGTGGGTCGTCGCGGTCCTCTTCGCGGGCGCGCTCGGGGGCGCCGCGCTCGGCTGCGGCGGCGGCTACGACGCGGACGAGGCGAGGGCGACGTGCGACGCCATGGTCGGCCCGGTCGCCACGGCCGACCAGAAGTCGTACGCCGATTGCATGGACTGTCACATGGAGTGCGGCTCGGACTGCGCCGTGCTCGAGAGCTTCCCCCTGCAGTTCGTCTGCGACGACTAGGCGGCACCTGGCGAGCCGTCGAGCGGCGGCGCGGGCCGCTCGAGCGCGCTCCCCGGCGTCACTTGACCTCGACGCCGCAGTTGATGAACTCGATCGAGGTCTCGATCCGGAAGTGCGAGTCGGTCACGTGGCGCTCGGCGAAGAAGAAGTCGAGCTGATATGTCTGCCCGACCTCGAGGCCGAGATCGTCGAGGTTGACGATCTCGGTCTGCTCGACGTGGACGCCGCCGAGGTCGACCACCTTCTTCCCGTTGATGTACGTGAAGACGTCGTCGTCGCCGGCGAACGTGAACTGCTCGCCGCCTTTGTACTCGAAGCCCATGTGCATCTCGAAGGTGAAGTGGTAGTTGTGCTGCCGCCCCTCGTTGCCGAACAGCGCGTTGTCGATCGGGAAGAACTCCTGGTCGCTGTACGTCCAGACGCCGTCGTTGTCGGGGTCCTCGAACTGCAGCGTGATGTTCATCGGCATGTTCACGCCCTCGAGGTCGCGGAACCACTGGTCGAAGGCCTCCTTGCCGGTCGTGCTCCTCGTGCCGTCCGCCGCGCCGGCGTAGACGGGCTTCAGGTCCGGTCCGAGGGTGTCGGTGACGATCTCATGGTCGTCGCAGCCGACGCACTTGCCGGAGTCCTGCGGCTCCATGTCGGGGTGCTCCTCCTTGAAATCGCGCACCCGGCCGGTGAACCTGCCGTCGCACGACTCGCCGGTCTCCTGGTTCCCGCCGGGCATCTCGCCGCCGCCGCCGACGCCGCCGCTCGGATTGACCGAGCCGAAGCTCTCATCGTATCCCCCGGTCCCCGTGGGCCCAGGCCCGCCCGGGCCGCCGGGGCCGCCGGGGCCGTTCGCGGACGTCTGGCCGCCGCTGGTCTCGCCCTCATTCGACGCCGCGCTGCACGCGCTCAGCAAGCCCACAAGCGCAATCGCCGCCAAGCCACCCACAGTCTTTTTCATCGCCAACCTCGCGTTAAGATGCCGTCCCGAAGCCCTGACGGTAAAATAGCATGAGGCCGCCTCGCATGTGCGCTGACGTTGTGCGTCATCCTATAGGATCGCACAACGTAGATGTGCCTGGGGATTCGCTGAAGCTGGTATTTTCTATCATCGCTGCTCGCCGCACGATCGTGGCCAGAGGCCCCGCGATCCGAGGGACGGGATTGTTTGATCCCATACGATAATTCCATCGCCATTGCGAGGACCGGTGTCGACCCGGGCGGCGCCTCCCGGAGAGCCGCCACGGGGCGAGCGCTCGCTCGGAGCGGGCTGCCGGGGCGGGCCGTCCGGCGCGGGCGTGCGGCGCGCGTCGCCGAGCTCGCGGGCCGGCCTCGACCGCATGCGCGGCTGTGTCCGGCGTCGCGGGCGCGCTTCGCCCGCAGGGAGCGCCGCGAGCCTGGATCCAGGATTGCTTGCGGAGAACGAGACGCGGAATGCGGAAGGAGGAAGCGATGATGATCGATCAACGACGTGACGCCGCGGAGCGGACGGCCGCGCAGACCGGGGCAGAAGGTCACGCCGCGCACGGCGCTCCGCCGGAGGACATCGGGCACGGCCCCGGGCTCGATCCGCCGGCCGAGCCCCCCGACGACGACGCGGAGTCGGGCGATGAGGCGTACGCGGACCGGCCCGCCGGCATCTCGCCCTCCGCGCCCAAGGACGGGCGCGAGCCCGTCGGGCAATCCGACTACACCGATGTTGCGGCGATCCAGCGGCCGCCGGCCGACTCCTGAGCTGGCGGCCACAGCCACGCTCGCCTGATCCAGCGGTAACGCTCGTCCGGCCGCGCGCCTTCCCGACAGCAGCGCGGTTTCTCCGTGCGTCATCTTCTACGCGGCACGCGGCACGCGGCACGCGGCACGCGGCACGCGGCGTCGCTGCGCCCGCCGCGCTGCGACGAGGGGCTCGACATCCGGGTACGCTCGGAGTACTCGGGGACCGCTCGTCACGGAAAAGACGCAGGTGCGCAGTGGACCACGAGACGCGGAGCGATATCGAGTCCGCCTCCAGCGCCGCGGACGCGCGGGAGGCCCGCCACGCCGCCGAGGCGACCCCGCTGCCCGCGCAGTGGTCGGAGCCGGAGCCGCCGTCGCGCCGGTCGCCCGCCGCGCCCACCGCCGATGAGGCGAGCTGCCCCGTCTGCCTCGAGCGCATCGCCGCCGGTGTCGCCCTCTGCCCCGAGTGCGGGGAGCCGACCGACGGGTCGAAGCGGCCGGTGCGCGCCCCCTCGATCCCCGACGCCCCCCCGGACGCGAGCTGGCTCTCCCTCCACTGGCGCCCGCTCGTCACGATCGGCGCCATCCTCGGGCTCATCAGCACCGGCGGCGCCCTGCGCTACCTGGCGCCTCACCGGTTCGCGCCGTCCCGGGCCGCGTCGGCGGTCCCTCCGCCGGCCCCCGTGTGCGGGGCGCCGTGCTGGAGCGGCGAGTCGTGCCAGCTCGGCCGCTGCGTCTGGCAGCGCCCCAACAACGTCGGCCACCTCGTCGACGCGCCCTCGGTCGCCGGGCCCTTCTCGCTGCCCAAGGACGCGTTCGACGCGCTCCCGCTCGACCGGGATCGCTTCGCGGTCGCGCTGTCCTCCGGCCTGGAGGTGCGCAGCTCCCGGACCGGCGAGGCGCTGAGCCTCGTCACCGAGGCGCCCAACGTGCGGCGCCTCCACCGCGTGGGCGAGGTCGTCTATGCGACCTCGCCGTCGCGCATCTACGTGATCGACGCCGCCACGACGCGGCTGCTCAAGACGATCGAGCTCGGGGAGGCCGTGGGCGACATCCAGGTCGGCGCCTCGGGCCGGCGCGTGCTCGCCTCGCTGCCCGAGGCGCACGCCGTGGCGATCCTCGCGACCGAGTACCACGCCGAGATCGAGCGCATCCAGTTCGGCGACGACCCGGTGCGCCCGGTGGCGGTCGACGACAGCGGCACGCGGGCGATCACGACGACGGGCCAACTCCCGCTGCCCGGCCAGCGCGAGCCGGCGTCGGGGGGCGTCGCCTATCCGTTCGACCCGAGCCGGCTCGGCTCGGAGCAGGATCGCGTGCGCACGTCGATGGTGGGCAACCCGGCCAGCGCGCTGATGAGCCCGGACGGCTCGGTGGGGTTCGTCGCCCTCCGGGCCGAGAACACGCTGGTGCCGCTCACCTGGCTCCCGTCGGGCGCGGTGCGGCAGGAGGCGCGCATCACGACGTGCCGCGAGCCGGAGCAGATCGAGCTCGTCCGGAGCGACCGGCGCGTCCTCGTGCGGTGCAACGAGGGGCGGGCGATCCAGGTCTTCGACCTCTCGAAGCGCGAGCTTGTCCGCGCCGTCACGTTCCCCGGCCGCGCCCTCGACATGGCGGTCGCGCCGGACGGGGCGCAGGCGGTGGTGGCGCTGAGCGGCGACGAGGCGGGCTCGGTGGCGCTCGTCGATCTGAAGACGTACGCGGCGAAGGTCCACCCGCTCGGCGGCGAGCCGACGCGGATCCGGCTCGCGCCGGACGGCGGCTCGGCGCTCGCGCTCGGCGACCGCGCCAAGGTCGCGTGGGTGCTGCAATGAGCGAGCGCCGCGTCCCGTGCCCGAGCTGCGGCGCCCGGATCGTCGAGGGGGCGCGCAAGTGCCGCGCCTGCAAGGCGTGGCTCGGCGAGCGTCACCGCGGGTCCGCCGCCTCGCTCTCCGGCCGCGAGCCGCGCCTGGCGCGGGCCGCGGTGTCGGTGGCGAGCGGCGTCGCGGCCGTGATCATCGCCACGATCACGAGCCTGAAGTCGCCCGTGGGCGAGGCCCCGCCGCTGACCGCGCTCGCGCCGGAGGGCGACGCCTCGGTGAGCGCGCCCGACGACGCGCCGAACCCCGCGGCGTTCGGCCCGGATCCCGTGCCCCCGCCGCCGCCCCCCGAGCCGAAGGGCCGCTGGCGCGCCCGCGATTTCCGGATCGGGGACGTGCACCCGCTCGACGTCGTCTTCAACCCGAGCGGCGCGTCGGTCTATGTCAGCGGCGACGACGCCTCGCTGCGCGAGTACACGCTGGAGAGCGGCGAGATCATCCACAAGGCGTCGGTGCCGGCGCAGGGCGATCACATCCGGCTCCTGTTCGATCGCTACGTCGCGGTGCTGCGGCACGAGGACGCCGCGCGGATCCCGGTGATGGACACGACGGCGTGGGACCGCGATCCGGTGCTGCTCGACGTCGGCCGGACGCCGGGCGACATCGTGGCGCTCCCGGATGGCCGGACGGTGGTCGCGGCGACGACGGACACGAAGCGGGTGACGAAGTTCGAGCTGCCGACGGGGGTGCGGCTCGCGAACATCACGCTCCCGCACGCGACGGGGCAGCTGTTCCTGGTGCAGGCCGAGGGGCGCCCCTACATCGCGGCGCTCGGCGCGCTGACGCACGCCGGCCGTCCGGCGGGCGCCTGGATCGACCTGTTCGACCCGAGCGAGTCGCCGTTCGGCGCCACGCGGCGGAGCATCGCGGTCGGGCGCGAGCCGCGCGAGGGCGACATCACGCTGGACGGGGGCGCCGTGTTCTTCCCGGATCGGCTGTCCAACACGGCGATCCTGCTGAGCGTCGCCGGGGTGACCGAGACGCGGAAGGCGCCCGTCGGCGTCGGGCCGACGGCGGGCTTCCTGCTCCACGAGGATCGGTACGGCATCACGCTCAACGCCGACGCGCGGACGGCGAGCGTCATCGACCTCTCGACGATGGCGGTGAAGAGCACGCTGCAGCTCAGCGGGGTCCCGCGGACGGGGGTGACGTCGCCGGATCGGAAGACGCTCTTCGTGGCGCTCGGCGGGACGCAGTGGCCGCCGTCCGGCAGCGGGGTCGCGGTCATCGCGGGGGATCCGCCGAGGGTCGTCGCGTCGCTGCCCACCGGCAAGGGGGCGTGCGCGGTGGCGGTCTCGAAGGACGGCGCGCGGGCGGTGGTCGCGTCGTACTGGGACCGGTCGATCACGGTGCTCGAGCAGTAGGCCCGGCCGCGTCCGGCGACGGCGTTCGAGCGCGAGGACCTGCGGATCGACGTGCCGTTTGCGCTCTAGATTCCCGCTCCCGATCCGGAGTGCCGGCGAGCTGATGTGGATGTTCGGCGCGGGCTCAGCTCGCCGCTGCCCTTCCCGGGCTCGCGTCGGGGGACCGGTCCCGCCGTGGCACGGGCGTCGCTAGATCACGCCGGGAGGGAGGTGCATCATGGACTACGAGCGCTTCGTCGAGGAGGTGCAGCGCCGCGCCGGCTTCGAGGGCCGCGACGAGGCCGAGCGCGCGATCGCGGTGGCCGCGCGGACGCTGGGCGAGAGGCTGCTGGAGCAGGAGGCCGTCGCGGTCGCGGGCGGGCTGCCGGGGCCGGTCGCCGCCGCGGTGCGCGGCGCGGCGTACCAGGGCGATTTCGATCGCGATGAGCTCTACGACCGGATTGCCCGTCGCGAGGGCGCGCCGCGCCGCTTCGGCATGGAGCACGCCCAGGCCGTGTGCCAGGTGATCGGGGAGGCGCTGCCCGAGGCCGAGCGCCTGAGGCTCCAGCGGCACCTGCCGGACTGGGCGGACCTCTTCACGCCGCGCGCGGCCGGAGCGCCCCCGCCGCGGCCGGTGCACGCACCGGCGCCGCCCGAGGTCGGTCATGGCTCGACGCTCGCCACGGGAAGGCCCGGAAGCCGTCACCCCCTGAGCGAGGCGCACCCCGCGACGGCGCACGCGGGGTCGGTCGCCCGATCGGACGAGCCGCACGCGGAGACCAAGCTGTCGAGCAGCCGGGGGCTGACGCAGGAGCGCCTCGGGGACACGCTGGCGGAGGGGCGGCCCGGCCCCGAGCGTCCGGTCAGCGAGACGCAGCGCTGATGACCCCGCCTGGCTGGGAAACAGGCTTGTTGCTGTTGTGTTTCTCAATCCATCCAGATGTTCTCGAGTCCTCGGGTGAAAACCGAGCCCGGCTCGTCCGCGTCCGCCCATTCGATTCCATCATCCATGAGTATCTCAGCGTCGATTCGCTCTTGAATGACGAGGCCCGTGACGTCTGTGTGCATGTTCACCGCGGCGCGCGACGACTGAGGGCGAATTTTAAACGATTCGCTCCCACTGCCGGTAAACGCTTGCGGTTCAACGAGTCGTTGCAGGCACGACCCGTTGTTCGTGGCGCTTTCGCGGGTTGATGAATTCGTCTTCTTACGTCGTTTGTGGTGGCCCATGTGGTCAGTTTGGATTAGGGTCGTCCCTCCGATGCACAATCGCTCCGATCAGTTCTCCAAGAACTTGCTGCGAGATGGGTTGAGCCTCGTTTCGTCGGCGGAGACCGAGGTGGAGGTCCTGGCAGCGACACAGAAGATCGATGTCTACAGCGTGCCTGATCCGGCGCGGCAGGCCGAGCGTGCGGGCATGGGCCTGCTCGGCGAGCTCTCGGCGGAGCCGAGCCTGTTCGAGCCGTTCCACCGCACGCCGAGCCTTCGTCAGATCCGCCAGTGCCTCCGCAAGCAGCTCACCTGGCACCACGAGCTCGAGCGCCGCGCCCGCTCCGCGGCCGGCCCCGCCGCGCCGGACGAGGGCGTCGATGCGCCGCCGCAGCCGGCGGTGGACTTCCCTGCGCTGGTCGTCATCGGCCCGGGGCGCCCTGAGACGGTGCTCGACGCCTACCGCTGCGAGCCGGTGCAGCCAGGCGTCTACCACGCCGTGCCGGGCCTTTCGATGCGTGTGGTGGTGCTCGTGGAGCTGCCCCGGACACGGGCGACGCTGCTCCTGCGGCTGCTCGGCTCGGGCCGCCTCCTGCGCGAGGCGCTGGCCGATCTCGCGGCGCTGCCGGACGATGCCTGGGAGAAGAGCATCGTCAAGCCGCTGCTGGTACACTTCCGGCTCGGAGGACAGGAGCCGGCGACCGACAAGGAGGACGAGGTGAGCGCAGAGATCCGGGCGTGGTTCGAGGATTATGAGAGGAAGCTTCGCGCCGAGGAGCGGAAGGAAGGCCGCAACGAGGGCCGTGCCGAGGAAGCGGCGCGCGCCGTGCTGACGGCGCTCCGGGTTCGCGGCATCGCCGTGCCGGACGTGGCGCGGGAGCGCATCCTGGCCGAGAAGAATCCGGAGATCCTGGAACGGTGGCATGAACGGGCCATCGTCGCCGCGTCGCTCGCCGAGGTGCTCGACGACCTGAGCTGAGCGAAGTTGGCCAGGCAAGGGTCTCTTCGGAGATAGCTGCTGCATGCGCACAGGGAACGTCCTGGCCCTGCTCGGAGTCTGGCTGCGGCGATGAGCTGCCCGTCCCCGCGTTCGTGCGCAATCGTGTTGGCGGCGCTCGCCGCCTGTCGTGGCGGCTCGGGTGCGCCGGGCGCCGGGCCGGCGCCGGACGCGGGCGCTGCCGCGCCGTCGCCCTCCGTCGCGCCCACCGTGAGCGCGGCGTCCGCAGTGATCGCCGCGCCGCTGGACGCAGGGGCGCCGGACGCAGCAGCCCCCGACGGCGCAGCTCCGGACGCGGCAGCCGCGGCCCCCGGCGCGGGCTGCAAGCTCCGGCGCGGCCCCCTCTCGCTCTCGCTCCGCGGGCCGGCGCTGCTCTGGACCCCGGACGACGCGGCCCGCGCGGACTTCCGCGTGATCTTCAACCGCGACGGCGTGGCGCAGCACGTCGCGCCGGCGCTCGGCCCGCTCGCCGTGCCCGCGTCCAGCGGGCTCGCCGCCCCGCGACGCCGCACCCGACGCCGGCGCCGCCGACGCCGCCGGCGGAGAGCCGGCGCGCGCCTCCTGGCCGGCGTGCGCGGTGGCCTCGCGGTTCGTGTTCTGCATGGATCACGGCGGCACCATCCGGAGGACCCCGCTGTGGGGAGGCGAGGGGCCGCCCATCGGCGCCGGGCGCCGCGGCACCGGGATCTCCGCCATCCCGCTGCCCGGAGGGCACACGCTCCTCGCCTTCCTCTCGGACCGGAAGACGAGCGAGGGCGCCGTGACCCAGGCCTTCGCGGTGCTCGACGACAAGCCCGCCGTGCCGCTCTCCGAGGAGGGCAGCGGCGCCACCTTCGTCGCGCTGTCGCCGTGGAAGGGCGGCGCGCTCGCGATGTACATCGACGCGCGCTCCGCGCTGACCCCGGTGCACGCCCGCACGGTCGGCGTCACGCCGGAGGGCAAGCTCGAGCTCGGGCCCGACGCGGTGCTCTTCGTCGGCGACGCCGGCGAGTCGCGCATGGGCGGCGCGCTCGCGATCGGCGCCGACGGGCCGGCCTTCGCGCTCCTCCCGGCGTCCAAGGACATGTCGGCGTTCGGCATGGCGGCGATCCGCATCGACCAGGCGCCGCGCGACGACATGCCGGCGGTCTGGTCGCTCTACCCCAACGGGCTGAGCCCCGCGCCGATCGCGGCCACGCAGGGCGTCTCGCCGATCCACGTGGCCCGGGTCCGGCCGACCGCGCGCGAGCCCGGGTCGCCGCTCGCGCTCGAGCTCGGCCAGCTCGACGCCGAAGGGCGGTTTCAGCCGCGCTGCCTCGCGGTGGAGGGCAAATCGTTCAAGCACGTCGCCGTCGAGGCGGATCGCGACGGCTCGCTGTGGATCGCGTACACGACGGGCGCCGGCACCTTCATCGAGCAGCGCGCCGTGGGGCCGTGAAACCCGCAGCCGTATTTGCTGCGCCGACGCGCTGTTGCGCGATTGGCCCTCCTGGCGTAATCCAGTCGCGTTGATTCGCGGATCCACCCCTATCATAAACCTTAAGGAGCCGAGATGAAGCTGGATTACGTGCCCACGGGCATTTTATGGCCGCTCTTGTCGCTGATCGCGCTCGGCGTTGCGGGCTGCGGCGACGACGGGAATGGCGACGCTGGCGGTACGGAGAGCACCTCGACCGCGACCGCCACCGGCGGGGAGGGCGGCGCGGGCGCGGTCGGCTCAGGGGGCGCGAGCGGAGCAACGACGGGCGCCGGCGCTGGCCCGGGCAGCTCCACGACGACCGGCGCCACCTCGACGAGCAGCGGCGATCCCAGCAACACGACCGCCGCCACCACCACCGCCACCACGGGCGCGGGCGGCGCGTCGGTGAGCTGCGACTATCCCGCGGAGCACGCGAACGGATCCATCACCTTCTACACGCTCGACATGGGCTCGGCCGAGGTGAACTGCAGCTACCAGATCACGGGGCGGAACCCGGACGTGGTCGCGCACGTCCCGTTCGGCGGAGGCCAGTACTTCGCCGCGATGAACACCGAAGATTACAACAGCGCGGGGATGTGCGGCGCGTGCGTGGAGGTCTCCCGCGACGACGGCCGCAAGGTGCAGGCCATGGTCGTGGACCAGTGTCCGATCGCCACGAACCCGAAGTGCGTGCGGGGCCACATCGATCTCAGCAAGAACGCCTTTCTCAAGATCGGCGAAGAGCGCGAGGGGTACCTCGGGACCACCAACGGCGGCGCGGCGGGGAAGATCTCCTGGCGGTACATCCCCTGCCCGACGACGAGCCCCGTCACCTTCCGCCTCAAGGACGCGACCAACAAGTACTGGAACGAGATCCTCGTCGAGGGGCACGCGCACCCGATCGAGAAGGTCGAGGTGGAGATCAACGGCACGTGGCAGACGGCCACGCGGCAGCCGTACAACTATTTCGTCGTCGGCGACGGGAACATGGGGAATGCGCCGTACCATGTCCGCGCCACCGACATCAACGGCTCCACCGTGGAAGCGATGCTCGAGCTCAAGGGCGGGGAACAGCCCGCGAGCGCTCAGCTCCCCGCCTGCAACTGACCGATCGCGCCTCCGGGCCGCCGCCCGAGGGCGGCCGCCCGGAGGCCCAGTGGTGGACGCACCCCTCCGTGCGGCGCGGCGTAGCTCGCGTCGCGCAGCGCGTTCGCCGCCTCGCGTGAGCGTCCGCCCCTGGTAAGATGGCCGCCGCCCGCGGCCAGGACGCGTCGCCGCGCTTTTCAGGAGAACGCCGTGCAAGAGCCTCGCCCCGCCCCGTCGCTGCTCACCGTCGACGACTTCGAGCGCGCAGCGCGCGCCCGCCTGTCCAAGATGGCCTATGACTACTACCGATCCGGCGCCGACGAGGGCAGGACGCTCCGCGAGAACCGCAACGCGTTCCGCCGTCTCCAGATTCACTATCGCGTCCTCGTCGACGTCGCCGAGCGGGACATGAGCGTGACCCTGCTCGGCACCACGGTCCCGTTCCCCATCCTCGTCGCGCCGACGGCCTATCAGCGCCTCGCGCACCCCGACGGCGAGATCGCCTCTTCGCGGGCGGCCTCCGAGCTCGGCACCATCTTCACGCTCTCCACCCTCTCGACGACGAGCCTCGAGGCGGTCGCGGAGGCCTCGCCCGGGCCGAAGTGGTTCCAGCTCTACGTCCACAAGGACCGAGGCCTCACGCGCGCGCTGGTCGAGCGGGCCGAGTCCGCGGGCTATCGGGCGCTGATGCTCACCGTCGACACGCCGCTCCTCGGCCGCCGGATCGCGGACGTGCGCAACGGCTTTGCGCTCCCCGAGGGGCTCGTGATGGCGAACCTCCTCGACGTCGCCGCGGCGGCCCCCGCCTCGGAGCGCGGCTCCCTGCTCGCGGCCTACGTCGCCTCGCGACACGACGCCTCGCTCACGTGGCGCGACGTCGAGTGGCTCGGCTCGATCACGAGGCTCCCCATCCTGCTCAAGGGCATCGTCCGGCCCGACGACGCGGTCCGCGCCCTCGGGGCCGGCGCGGCCGGCGTCGTCGTCTCCAACCACGGCGCGCGGCAGCTCGACGGCGCCCCCGCGACGATCGAGGTGCTCCCGGCCGTCGCCGACGCGGTCGCCGGGCGGTGCCTGGTGCTGATGGACGGCGGTGTCCGGTGGGGTACGGACGTGCTCAAGGCGATCGCGCTCGGCGCCCGCGCGGTGCTGGTCGGGCGGCCAGTCCTGTGGGGACTCGCCGCGCTCGGCGGCGAGGGGGTCGCGCGCGTGCTCGGGGGCTTGCGCGATGAGCTGTCGATGGCCATGGCGCTGGCCGGCTGTCCCACCCTGGCTTCCATCGATCGCGACCTGATCCGCCGGGCTCAGGCCCGATGAGGGATGCCGAGTCGCACGAGCGCGGAGTTTTCCAAGATCAGCGCTGTCCAGTGCTGGACCACGCGCTCGTCAGATTGCTGCGCTCCCCGGCATCAAGGCGTCTTCGACGAAAGAAAAGGTGGCGGCCACTCGACCTCACCCGTACACTCGGCGGCCGTGAGCGGTGCAGTACCTGCGAGGGAGCGGTGGCGGGGGCTCTTCCGGCGAGGCGCTGGCGCCTCGGGCGGGGGGCCGGATTCCGGGGGAGCGGACCCGACCATGGGCATTCGCCTCCGGCGCTTCGCCGGGCCGGCGGCTTACCTCGAGCAGGTGTCGTCGCTCCGCATTGCCCACCTGACCGACCAGCATGTCGGCCGGGTGACGTCGGTGCGGGTGCAGCGCGCGGCCGTGGCGCTGACGAACCTGCAGCGGCCCGATCTCGTCGTGCTCACGGGCGACTTCGTGTGTCACAGCCAGCTCTACCTCGATCAGCTGGAAGAGGTGGTGCGCGGCTTCGAGGCGCCGGTGATCGCCGTGCTGGGGAATCACGATCACTGGTCGGGCGCGGACGCGGTGAAGCGCGCGCTCGAGCGGGGCGGCGCCGCGGTGCTCTGCAACGCGAGCACGGTGATCACGCTGGGCCACGAGCGGCTCCAGGTGGTGGGGCTCGACGACGCCTATACCGGCCACGCGTCGCGCGAGAAGGCGGTGAAGGGGATGCGGCGCGATCTGCCGACCCTGGGGCTCTCGCACATCGCCGAGGAGGCGGACGGCCTCTGGCGCCACGGCATCCCGCTCGTGCTCTCGGGCCACACGCACGCGGGCCAGGTGACGGTCGCGCGCCTGAACGAGCTCTCGATCGGCAAGATCGCGGGGCACCGGTATATCCATGGGCTCTACGGGACGCGCAAGCGGGGCGAGCCCGGCCAGGGGGCGGTCTACGTGGGGGCGGGGATCGGCGCGGCGGTGATGCCGCTGCGGCTCGGCGAGCGCGGCCAGCGCGAGGTCGCGATCTTCGAGCTGGGCAGCGAGCCGGGGTCGTTCGACGAGCACCACGCCGAGCAGCTGCCGCTCCGCGGGCGCAAGCCGTCGCCGGAGCTCGTGGCGAGCCGGGCGGCGCGGGTGGCGCGGAACCGGGAACGGCGGGCGCAGGCGCACCGGCACGGCGAGGGGAGCGCGGGGGGAGAGGCCTAGGGCTGCCCGGCCCCCCCTCCGGGGGCCTACGGTGGGTGTGGGGGAGAGGTTTGCGGCGGCTCGCGCGGCGTCAGCTCGGGTAGAGCGCGCGGCCCAGCGCGGCATCGAACGCGGCGCGATCATGGTAGATGTCGATGCCGCCGGCGGCGAGCTTCGCGAGCCAGACGCCCAGGGTCACGATCTTGGCGCCGACGAGCACGTGCTGGAGCACCGAGCCGCTCTCGCGCGCGGCGCGGAGGTACTCGACCATGCGGACACGGACGATCGAGTCGTAGCCGGTCATCCGCGTGCAATCGATGAACTCGTCGATATGCCCGTGGAGCGCCATGGCGTGCAACGTGGGCTTGACGAGGCCGGGGACGAGCGACGCGTCGATGTGCCCCGCGAGACGGTAGTAGATGAGATGGCGCCCCGGATACGAGATCTCGATGCTGCCTCGATTGGACTCGTGGCGGGCATCGACAGGAAGCGGCGATACGAGCATGTCGTTCTCCTGCGCTTCACGCCCCCCAGAGAGCCAGCGAATGGACGTCGAGCGCTGTACCCAACTTACGCCACGCGCGCCGCGCGCGCGAGCGCCAAGGGGCACATGCCCCCGCCGAACGAGGCGACGACGCGCCGATCGGACAGGCAGATAGGAAACGAGGCTGGAAAAATTCAGATTGCCTGGAGCGCGGCCCCGGGCGGCGCCGGCGCGTTCCGCTTGGCCGCGCCGTCGCGGAGGGGTGTCAGGGGGCCCGCGGCGCCGCCGGGGCGGGCAGGGGCGAGGCGCCGGGGGCGATCACTCGACGGGCGGGGGGGCGCACGCGCCCCGCGCGTCGACGGAGATGCCGCTCGCGGCGGCGACGCACGCGTTGGAGTACGTCTGGCCGTCGCAGCCGCACACGGGCGCGAGCTCCTTCGTGCAGACCTCGGGCTTCTCCGCGCAGGCGCCGGCCGCGTCGGCGCGCCCGCAGATCGCGTCGGGCGCGTACTTGCAGTAGAGACCGTCCCCGCAGACGCGCAGCCCGCCGAGGGTGAAGCCGCCGCAGCTCTCGCCGAGCCCCACCACCGTGGGGCCGCACTCGCCGAGGCTCCTCACCGAGACGCCGGCCGTCGCCGCGACACAGTCGTTGCCGTACGTCAGGCCGTCGCAGCCGCAGACCGGATCATAATCCTGCCTGCACACCTCGGGCACGAGCTCGCACGTGCCGCTGCGGTCGTACGCGCCGCAGTTCGCCTCGGGGGCGAAGTCGCAATACAGGCCGTCCGCGCAGCGGATGCCCGCGATGCCGGCGCACATCTCGCCCGGCTGCGCGACGGGCGAGCAGACGTCGGCGCCGCAGGAGAGCCGGAGCTCCACCTCGACGGGCGCCCGCGGCGCGAGGACCTGCACGACGTACGACCCCGTGCCCCGGCTCTCCCACGTCGCGAGGCCCTGCCCCCGGTCGTTCCTGAGCCGCCGGATGTGCCTCAGCCTCCCTTCGCTCGTGACCTCGTGGAGCCTGAAGTCGACCGCGGCGCTCCGGCCCCCGGCGATCGGCTGCAGCTCGAGCGTGAGCGTCCTGCCCGGATGGCTCGTGAAGTGCGCGTAGACCGACCGCTCCCGGTCGACCGTGAAACGGTTCTCGTGATCGAAATACACGGGGACGACCGCCACGTCGCTCAGCCTGAGCGCGCCCTCCGCTGTCCCGGTCTCCTCTAGATCCGCGCCCTCGGCACCCTCGGATGATGCCATGCAGCCAGCGAGCGTTACAGCGAGAACAGCTCCCAGAACATCTGCCATCTTCATGATCGTGCACACTCCTCGTGAAGAGACACGCCCAGCGCTCCGGGCGTCTCCTCGGAAATACGAATCGCGCGCGAGCGGCAGCGCCAGCGCAGCCGCCGGGCGGGCCGCCTCGGCTGCCCTCTCAGGCAGGCGGTCGCCAGGACCCCATCGGGGACCCGTCAATCACCCCTGAAAGAGCGCGCCGAGCCGCCTCGCGCGACGGCCCACATGCGCGACGCGCCTCGCCGCGATGTCGCCCTATCCTCCATGCCGTCGAGTCCTCGCCGGACCTGGGGCGGTAGTGCGTCTGTATGTCCGCACGCCAGCGCCTTGACGATCGCTCTCCCTCACTCATCCACGTCGTCAGCTCTCATCGACTCAACGTCTGCTCGCCTCCCGCGTGGGCCGTTTGCAATCAGCGTTCCCCGCGAGAAGAGATGAGTCCGCTCGCCGCCGATTTCTGCGGCGTCACGGCACGGCGGAGCGCGGCGGTCGTCGGGTCCGGGGAGGGCCGGGCGGGGCGGACGGCGAGAAGACCGCGCGCACCCCCTGTTCCCACCTCACACGCGGGGATGAGGCGTTCCGCCACACAGGGGGCGCTCATCGTACGATCGCATCCCGCGCTGCGGGGCAGTTTGCTACGCGGAAGACCTGGAGGGGGCACCCGCGACGCATGCCCGATCTCAGCAGGTGTGATGATGACATAACGGCTCCGGCGGTCCGCGGGCGCCCGGGGTGTGGAGCGCAGTGGTGCGCGGCGAGCGAGGGGAGGAAACCAAGGGAAGTGAGGGGGAGGAGAGGGGCAGGGGAGGAGAGGGACGCGGGGAGCGCGGGGAGGCCCGGTGCGCTCGGCGCGCGGGGGGCCCGGCGGCGGCGCGCCGCGCGCGCGTTTCGTGGCAGCGCGGTGGTGACGCCCCTTGCTTTCACCGCGCGAGAACGGCTAAGTCTCGGTCTCCTCGAATGGCCCGTGCGAACGACAAGACGGCTAGCAACCGCACCCCTCGGGAGCTGAACCGCTCCCTCGTCCTCGATCTCGTGCAGGAACACGGGCCGATTTCCCGCACGAACCTCGCGCGGTTGAGCGGCCTGACCAAGCCGACGGTCTCGGCCATCATCGAGGAGCTGCTCGAGAACGGCAGCGTCCGCGATGTCGGGACCGAGTCGCGCGGCGGGCGCCCGGCGCGGCTCCTCGAGTTCAACGATGACAGCGCGGCGTACCTGGGCATCGAGATCGGCGTCGAGCAGACGACCGTCGCCGTGGCCGACGCGCGCGGGCGGCTGCGGGCGCGCCTCGACCAGCCGACCGTTCTGCGCGATCCGCACCGGACGGTCCGCGACGTGGCCGAGCTGCTGCCGAAGGTGCTGCAGCTGAGCGGGGTGCCGCGGAAGCGGCTGCGCGGCGCCTGCGCCATCGTGCCTGGGCTCATCGAGCGGCCGAGCGGGGTGTGCGTGCTCGCGCCCAACCTGGGCTGGGAGCGGTTCCCGCTGCGCGCGGAGCTCAGCCGCGCGCTGCGCATGCAGGTGCCCGTGTACAACCTGCCTCAGGCGGCGGCGGTGGCGGAGGGGGAGCTCGGCGCCGCGCGAGGACAGGTGTCGTACGTGTGGATCTACGTCGGGCTCGGCGTGGGCGCGGGCCTCGTCGTCGATGGGCGCCTGTTCTTCGGGATGCAGGGGTACAGCGGTGAGATCGGCCACTGCCGCGTCGCGGACGACGGCCCGCCTTGCGGCTGCGGTCGCCGGGGCTGTCTGGAGACGTTCGCCTCGGTCATGGCGCTCCGGCGCGCCGCCGAGGTCGCGTCGGCGCGCTCTCCCCAGCTGGCCGCGCTCCCCCGGCCGCACGCGGTCGGCGCCGTCGCGGGCGCGGCGCTCGCCGGCGACGAGAGCGCCCGCGCGATCTTCCACGATGCGGGCGTGCGGCTCGCGCGCGGCATCGGGGTCTTGCTGAACCTGCTCAACCCGCAGCTCGTCGTGCTGGGCGGCGAGCTGCTCGCCGCGCCCGACATCCTGCTCGAAGGCGTGCGCGAGGAGCTGCCGCGCCACGCCGTCCGCGCGGGGGCGGTGCCCGTGGTCGCCTCTCCGCTCGGCAGCGAGGCCGGCCTGCTCGGCGCCGTCCTGCTCGCGCGCGAGGGCGCGGTGCGCTCGCTCCGCCTCGTGCCCGACGGCGTGCTCCAGGACAGCGCGCCGTAGCGCCGCGGCTCGATGGGGGGAAGAGAGCTGGAACCCCAGAGGCGCAGAGGGCACAGAGGGAGAGAAGAGGAGAGATGATATCTTCTTCTCTCCAGCTCTCTATATCTCTCTCTCTTCCTCTGTGCCTCTGTGGCTCCAACGCCCTTCCTTCGTCTCTCCCCATGCGCCGCGTCGCTACGCGGGCGAGGCGCGCTCCACGCGGGCCGGGCTGCCCGCGGGGGACGCCGATCCGGCGCGGCGCTCGGCGAAGAGCGGCGCGAAGGCGTGTCGATCGTGCCACGTGAGCGCGCCGAGCAGGCCGAGCAGGATGACGGCGTTGATGCCGGCGCGGGGATCGAGCAGCAGGTGGAACAGCGCGATGTTCACCACGACCGGCCAGAGCAGCGCGAGCGCGAGCGGGCGGCGGCGGTCGAGCAGGAGCAGGACCGCGGCGGTGATCTCCACGGCCTTCACGGCATAGACGTAGCCGCTGTCGAGCAGCAGCTGGACGAACGGGTGGAGCGGCTCGGGGACCGGCACGATGCGGACGAATCCGTTGATGCCGCCGAGCAGGACGATGAGACCGAGGGCGACGCGGGCCGCGCCGACAGCGCGAGGGGGCATGGGTCCTCCTTGGGGTTTCAGAGGACCACGATGGGCCCGGCCGAGGCCGGCGCTTGTACGAAGTGGCTGCGCGCCACGGAGCCCGGCGTGCGGCCCAGCGTGGCGGCGACGGCGCGCGCCAGGTGCGCCTGGTCGTGGAAGCCGCCGGAGAGCGCCGCCCGGGCCGGCGCGGCGCCGTCGACGAGCGCCCGGACGGCGGACATGACGCGCAGGAAGGTCACGTAGTCGCGCAGCGGGTGGCCGAAGGCGTCGTGAAACAGGTGCGAGAGCCGCGAGCGCGAGAGGCCCTCGGCCGCGGCGAGCGGGCCCAGCGCGGGGCGGGCCGGCGCCTGCTCCGCCAGGCGATGCATGGCGCGCAGCACGCGGCGGTCGCACGGCGGGCCGCCCGGCGCGAACGCCCGGGCGCACGCGCGCATGAGCTCGCGCGCCGCCGCGTGGTCGAGCCGGCCGCGGAGCACGTCGCGCGCCGCCGCGCGCACCCGATCGGCCTGCGCCCCCTCGAGGACCAGCGCCCGCCCGCGGGCGACCGCCTGCGCGCCGGCGCCGAGCCCGTCGGGCGGCAGGAACACCGTGACCGTCGCGCCCGGCGCGCCGACGGAATGGGCGACCCCGGCGCCGGTGAGCACGGGCGCGCGCACCCCGAACGGCCGCCCGCCCCCGACGTCGACCTCGAGCGGACCGTCGACCGGCACCATCAGCTTGACGAGGTGGAGCGCGTGGCGGCGCGTCGCCCCGGCGCCCTCGACGACGTGCACACCGCCGTGGCCGACAAGCGCCGTGTGCTCGCGAGCCGTCACGCGCAGCAGCGAACCACTCCGGCGTGGGCAGCGCAAGCGCGGAGCCGCGGAGCGCCGCCGCGAGCAGCCGAATCCGAAATGGGACGAGACGCACGCGCGTAATCACGTTGGTGCTGGCGCTGGCGCTGGCGCCGGCGCCGGCGCCGTGATGCCGGGTTGATCGAACGTGTCGAAAACTGTCGTCAGGACTGGCAGACCTGTGCCGGGTCCGAGTAGGATCGTCGCGAGTTGGAAGCGACATCACGGCGGATTGGGGCCGCCGGGGTGTCGGCGCCATGGCCTCGTGCCGGAGGACTGGACGCATGATCAGGTGCCTTAAGCATTCCGTTGTAAGCTCCATATTTCTCATTTTTGTTGCGGTTTCTTCCTGCGAGCGGATGAGCCAGATGGGAGGGCGCTGCGAATCGACGGCCGACTGTGAGTCGGACACCCAGTACGCGCCCGGCACGGAGTGCACGGACAACGAGTGCACGTGCGTCCAGGAGGGGCACACGCTGTGCTGCGCGCCCGAGGACACGGCGCCCGACTGCTTTCTCGCCTGCAGGCCGTGCAGCGAGTGCCAGGAGGGCTGGTTCAGCTGCGCGCCGGGGACGGCCGGGACGGCGTGCGACAACGACGCGAAGTGCGCCGGACCGCCGGACCCGCGCTGCGGCGCCGGGCGGTGCGTGGATCGGGTGTGCCAGCTGGAGATCTACCCGGGCCCGCTGCCCTCCCAGGTGCGCGGCGACTGCGCGCAGCTGGAGTGCACGCACGAGGGAAAGGTCGTCTCCAAGCCGGATCCGGCCGACTTCTACAACGACGGCAACCTGTGCACCTCCGATGTCTGCTCGGCGGAGGACAGGCCTGTCAACGTGCCTTTCGACAACGGGATCAGCCTCATGGATCTCTACTCGGTCGACCAGATCTGCTACGAGGCGCAGCCGTTCGACTGCATCGTCGAGGACGACCAGTGCGGGACCCGGCGCATCTGCGTCCCCACCGTGGGCGCGCAGCACGGCGGGGGCTTCTGCGCGCCGAGCCACTGCATCAACCTGCGGCGCGACCCGGACGAGGCCGACGTGGACTGCGGCGGCATCTGCAGGCGGCCGTGCGAGGACGGGTCGCGCTGCTCCGTCCCGCAGGACTGCATCTCCGGGGTGTGCCTCGGGGACCCGAAGACGTGCCAGAGGCCGTCGAGCTCGGACGGCGTGCGGAACGGCTCCGAGACCGGCGTCGACTGCGGCGGTCCGTGGGCGCCCTGTCCGCCGGGCGGGGGCTGCGCGACGGGCGCGGACTGCGAGACCGGCGTCTGCTGGGCGAGCGTGTGCGAGGAGCCGACGTGCATCGACGGCGTGCGGAACGGCGGCGAGCTCGGCGTCGACTGCGGCGGGCCGGCGTGCCCGGAGTGCCCGCGGTGACGCGGCGCGGTCGCTCGACGCTGCGGGGCCGCTCGGCGCTGCAAGGCCGCTCGGCGCCGCAAGGCCGCTCGACGCTGCGCGGCCGCTTGACGCTGCGCGGTGGCTTGACGCTGCGCGGCTTCGTTGACGCTGCTGCCTGGTGGGGGCATAGAGGGGAGGTGCGCAGACTCGCTATCGAAGGAATGTCCTGCGGCCACTGCGTTCGGGCGGTCTCGAAGGCGCTCGCGAAGGTCCCCGGCGTCACGCGGGTGTGCGAGGTGAGCCTCGAGCGCGGAGAGGCGATCGTCGAGGGGAGCGCGACGGCCGAAGCGCTCGTGGCGGCCGTGCGCGAGGAGGGCTACGAGGCGCGCGAGGCTGGCTGACGTCGCGGTGCGGCGCTCGGCCGCGTTTGGTATGGTGCGGCCACCATGACGCGATCATCGAGCGAAGAGGCACCGAGCGAAAAGGGCTTTCCGGAAGGGTTCCTGTGGGGCGCCGCGGCGGCGTCGTACCAGATCGAGGGCGCCGCGGACGAGGACGGCAAGGGGCCGTCCGTGTGGGACATGTTCTGCAAGAAGCCGGACGCGGTCTGGAACGGCCAGACCGGCGATGTCGCGTGCGACCACTACCACCGGTACCGGGAGGACGTCGCCCTCATGCGCGACATCGGCCTCCGCGCTTACCGACTCAGCATCTCGTGGCCGCGCGTCTTGCCGGACGGCACGGGCGCCGTCAACGAGCGCGGCCTCGCGTTCTACGATCGGCTGGTGGACGCGCTGCTCGAGGCGGGGGTCGCGCCCCACGTCACGCTGTTCCACTGGGACTTCCCGCTCGCGCTCTACCACAAGGGCGGCTGGCTGAACCGCGACAGCGCCGACTGGTTCGCCGAGTACACGGGCGTCGTGGTCAAGAAGCTCGGCGATCGGGTGAAGGACTGGATGACGCTCAACGAACCGCAGGTGTTCGCCGGCGCCGGCCACTACGAGGGTCGCCACGCGCCCGGGGACCGGCTGCGCTTCGCCGAGGTCCTGCGCGTGTGCCACCACGTCCTGCTCGCGCACGGCAAGTCGGTGCAGGCCATCCGCGCGGCGAGCCCGGGGAAGTGCAACGTCTATTATGCGCCGGTCGCGCAGGTGAAATACCCCGCCAGCGCGTCACCCGAGGATCTGGAGGCCGCGCGCGCGGCGACCTGGTCGGTCAGCGCCCGCACCACATGGACCAACACGTGGTGGATGGATCCCGTGTTCTTCGGCAGGTACCCCGAGGACGGGCTCCGCCTGTTCGCGAGCGAGCTGCCCGAGATCCGGAGCGGCGACATGGAGATCATCGCGCAGCCGGTCGAGTTCTGCGGCGTGAACGTCTACTGGGGAGTCCCGGTGCGCGCCGGGGCGAACGGCGGCGCCGAGGTCGTGCCGCACCCGGTGGGACACCCGATCACGGCCTTCGAGTGGTCCGTCACCCCCGAGTGCCTCTACTGGGGTCCGAGGTTCTTTTACGAGCGCTACAAGCGCCCCATCGTGATCACCGAAAATGGCCTGTCCACCCGGGACTGGATCTCGCTCGACGGCAAGGTGCACGACCCCCAGCGCATCGACTTCATGGCGCGCCACCTGATCGAGCTCCGCCGGGCGATCGCCGAGGGCGCCGTCGTGAACGGCTACTTTCACTGGTCGATCCTGGACAACTTCGAGTGGGCCCACGGCTACAAGCACCGCTTCGGCCTCGTCTTCGTCGACTACCCGACGGGCAAGCGCGTGCTCAAGGACTCGGCGCACTGGTATCGCGAGGTCATCGCCTCGAACGGCGCGACCCTCGGGGGCTGAGCGGGCCGGCTCCCCGGCGCCTCCCCGGGAGGCGCCGGTCCTGGGGACGTGCCTCCGGAGAGAGCCTCTCGGGAAAGCGGTAAAGCAGGAAGGTCGTTCATCCTTTCTTCCTGCTCACCGCCTTCCCGTCCTTGCCTGGCCAGCGGCGGCCGCGCGTCGCGAGGGGAGCCCGCGGCCGCGGAGGCGCGGGCTCAGGAGGCGATCGGCTCGTCGCCGTCCTCTTCGTCTTCGTCGTCGAGCGCCTCGTCGTCTCCGGTCGCCAGGTCGTACCCGTGCGGGTCGAAGTCGTCGAACATGGCCTGCAGGCGCTCGGTCAGCGAGTCCCACGTGTCCGGCGGCTCGCCCGCCTGGCGATCGCGCTCCGCGAGGGCGATCGCGGCGGCGACCGTCGCGGTCAGCGGGCGCGCGTCCTGGAGCACCGCGACCTTCGAGGTGTCGCCGCTGCACGCGTACGCCAGCAGGTAGGCCCTGTAGATCTCCTCATTTGTCTTGTCGCTCATTCCTCTTCCTCGTTCTCGTCGTCCGCGCGCCGTTCGCCGCCGTGCTCGGGCCTGCTCAGCGCTCGGGACCGCGGGCGCGAGCGTAGCCCATCTCCCGGCCGTCGGGGGTGGCCCGTGTCCCGCCGGGACCCCGGGCCCTGGGGGAGCGGCGGGACGAGCGCCGGCGGAGCGGCGCAGCGCGGGCGCAGCTGCGCAGCGGCGCAGCGCGGGCGCAGCGGATCAGTAGCGCAGCCGGTCGCGCAGCGAGCGCACCGCGCGCTCGAGCCCCGCGTGGTGGTGGAAGCAGCATTGCCCGATGCGCGGCTGGCACTGCGACGAGCGGAGCATCTCCAGGAACACGAGCGCGCGCGCGTCCCCCTCGAGCGCCGCCCGCTCGAAGAGCGCCGGCTTGCGCCGGCAGGGGGCCTCGCGCAGCTCCACGGCGATGCGCAGCGGGGCGCTCGCGCGCTCCAGCACCTCGGGGCGGCGGAGCAGCGCGGCCGCGCGCTTTCCGCCCTGCGTGCCGCCGTAGCCGCTCACGATCTCGTAGGCGATGTCGAGGCCTTCCTGGCCGAGGCGGCGCTCCAGCGCCTCGAAGATCGGGTCCGCGCGGCCGTCGGGCCGGTACGAGCTCTTCACCGCGACGGCGGCCGCGGCCGTCATCACGTCGCGCTGCTCGAAGGCGGCGCGATCCTTCTCGAGCAGCACGAAGAGCGCGCTCTCCGCGTCCTCCCATCGCTTCGCCCGGACCGCCCCCACGAGGCGCTCCCGCTCGGCCGGGAGCTCCGCGCCCTCGAGCGGAGCCGGCCCGGCGAGCGCCGCGACGTCGGCCGACGCCGCCCCGGAGCCGGCCGGCGCGGGGGCCGAGGCGCTCGCGGACGGGGCCGGTGGGGGCGCGCCGAGGGGCTCAGGCGCCCGGGTGGCCGGCGCTGCGGCGGCCGGCGCTGCGGCGGCCGGCGCGTGCATGGCGGCGGTCGGCGCGTGCATGGCGGCGGTCGCCTCCTGGAGCTCCGGGCCGGCGATCGCCGGCGCCGGGGCGCCCGCGACCGCCGGCGCGCCCGCGGGCAGGCGGCGGAGGAGCACCGCGCCGCCCGCGGCGCCGGCGGCGAGCATCGCGATGACCGCGACGAGCCAGCCCCGGGCGCGCCTCCGCGGCCGGGGCCGGCGCTCCGCCGTTCCGCGCGCCGCGTTCCCGCGCGCCTCGTGGGCCGCGTTCCCGCGCGCCTCGTCCCCGCGCGGCGCGCCGGACGCCGCCATCGCGGCGCCGCCGGCCGCGGCGTCGAGGGCTGCGGCCCCGCCGGCGGCCGCGGCCCCGCCGCGCGCTGCGCCTTCGAGCGCCGCGGCTCGCTCCTGCCGCGCCGGCGGCTCGGGCGGCGTGGCGGCCTGGAGCGCGCGCAGCGGGTCGCCGATGGACCACGACCCGCTCGAGAGCGGCTCTTTCCACGGGAGGAGGCCGAGGGCCTCGGACCGCGGCACGGCGGCGTCGAGCGCGGCGAGCAGCGCGCGCGCGCTGGCGGGGCGCGCTGCCGGGTCCTTGCGCAGGAGGCGCATCACGAGCGCCTCCAGCTCGCGCGTCACCGCCACGCCCGGAGCGCGCAGCCGGAGCGGCGGCGGCGCGGTCTCGCATTGATCGCGGAAGAGCTCGACGGGCACGATCGAGTCGAACGGGTGCTTGCCCGCGAGCATCTCGTAGAGGATGAGCCCGAGGGCGTACAGGTCGGAGCGCTCGTCGACGTGCTCCATGCCCTGCGCCGCCTCCGGCGCCATGTACGCGAGCGTGCCGAAGACCATGCCGCTCAGCGTGATGCGCATGGGCTCGGGCCGCTCCTCGCCGCTGTGCGAGGTCGTCGTGGCGAGGCGCTCCAGCGGGACCTTCGCGAACCCGAAGTCGATAAGCTTCACGGCGTCGGTGCCGTGCTCGACCATGACGTTGCGCGGCTTCAGATCGCGGTGGATGACCCCGCGCTCGTGCGCCGCGGCGAGCGCCGCCGCGATCTGCCGCGCGAGCTCGGCGGCGCGCGCGGCGGGCACCGGGCCCTTCTTGATGATGCGATCGAGCGTCGTCCCGCGGACGTGCTCCAGCACGAGGAACCGGGAGCCGTCGGGGAGCGTGCCGAAGTCGGTCGCCGACGCGATGTTCGGGTGCTGGATGTGCGCGCCCGCGATCGCCTCGCGCTCGAAGCGCGCGGTGAGCTCCGGCGAGCCCTGCGCCGCGGGCAGGAGGATCTTCACCGCCAGCCACTTGCGCAGGAGCAGGTGCTCGGCCTTGTAGACCGCGCCCATCCCGCCGGTCGCGACGAGCTCGACGATCCGGTACCGGTCCGAGATGACCGTCCCGACCATCCGGGCGGCCGCGCTCTCCGCGGGCGCGTCGCTCGCGGCGGGCTTCGGATCGCCGGGGGCAGGGGGCAGGGAGGCGCTCACGGGAGGCGTGAACTGTCCGGCCTAGCCCGATTTTTGTCAAAGGGGGATCGCCGCCGCGCGCCGCGCCGGCGCGCGCGCGGGAAGGCCCGTTTTCGTCGGTGGATCCGCGGGTCGCCGCGCAATCGGCGCGTTGCCGCGCGCTGCCGCGCGGCGGCGCGAGCGCCCGGCCGAGACGGCCGCGCCGGGGCTCGCGCCGCGGGCGGCGGCGCGCGGTTCGGCGCGCGGTTCGGCCATGGAGCGCCGGGCGGTTCGGCGCGCGGTTCGGCGCGCGGTTCGGCGCGCGGTTCGGCGCGCGGTTCGGCGCGCGGTTCGGCGCGCGGTTCGGCCATGGAGCGCCGGCTTCCTATTGAATTGGCCGCGGGGCCGGGCCAAGGATGCGCCATGGCCGACCCCGTCCACGCCCTTTCCCGCGCTTTCCAGGAGGCGATCACCGCCGCGTTCGGCGCCGAGCACGCCGGAGCCGATCCCTCCCTGCGCCGCTCCAGCCACGCCGATTACCAGGCGAACGCCGCGATGGCGCTCGGCAAGCGCCTGGGCAGGCCGCCGCGCGAGGTCGCGGCGGCGATCGTGGGGGCGCTGCAGCTCGGCGGGATCTGCCGGAAGGTGGAGATCGCCGGCCCCGGGTTCGTGAACCTGACGCTCGAGGACGCTTACCTGACGCGCGAGCTCGCCGACACGGCGAGCAGCGGGCGGCTCGGGATCGCGCCCGCGGCGCAGCCCGAGACGGTGATCGTCGATTACTCGGGCCCGAACGCCGCGAAGGAGATGCACGTCGGCCACCTGCGCAGCACGATCATCGGCGACGCGCTCGCGCGCGTGCTCGAGGCGCTCGGCCACCGGGTGATCCGCCAGAACCACCTGGGCGACTGGGGCACGCCGTTCGGCATGCTGATCGAGCACATGCTCGATCTCGGCGAGGCGGCCGCCTCGCAGGAGCTCTCGGTCGGCGATCTCGACGCGTTCTACAGGCAGGCGCGCGCCAAATTTGACGGGGATCCGGCGTTCGCCGAGCGCTCTCGCCGGCGGGTCGTGCGGCTCCAGGGCGGGGACGAGCAGACGCTCGGGCTGTGGCGGCAGCTGGTGCGCGAGTCGACGCGCTACTTCGAGTCGGTCTACCGCCGGCTCGGCGTGACCCTGACCGAGGCTGATTTCGCGGGCGAGAGCTTCTACAACCCGATGCTGCTCGACGTGCTCGCGGAGCTCGGCCAGAAGGGGTTGGCGCGCGAGAGCGAGGGGGCGCTCTGCGTCTTCCCGGCGGGCTTCACGGGCAAGGGCGGCGAGCCGCTGCCGCTCATCGTGCGCAAGCAGGATGGGGGCTACGGCTACGCCACGACGGATCTGGCGGCGATCCGCCACCGGCTCACGACGGTCGGCGCGCAGCGGCTCATCTACGTGGTCGGCGCGCCGCAGAGCCAGCATTTCGCGATGGTCTTCGCGACGGCGCGGGAGGCGGGGTGGCTCAGGCCGCCGGCGCGGGCCGAGCACGTGGCGTTCGGGTCGGTGCTCGGGGCCGACAAGAAGATGTTCAAGACGAGGAGCGGCGACACGGTGAAGCTGTCGGATCTGCTCGACGAGGCCGTGGAGCGCGCGACCAAGGTGGTGCGGGAGAAGAACCCGGAGCTCGACGCCGAGGCCGCGGGCGCGGTGGCGCGGGCGGTCGGCGTGGGGGCGGTGAAGTATGCGGATCTCTCGAGCGATCGGATCAAGGATTACGTGTTCGACTGGGATCGCATGCTGGCGTTCGAGGGGAACACGGCGCCCTACCTGATGTATGCGCACGCGCGCATCCGGTCGATCTTCCGGAAGGCGGGGGTGGAGTCGCCGCGCGGGGTGGGGATCACGGTGGGCGAGCCGGCGGAGCGGGCGCTCGCGCTGGAGCTGCTCCGGTTCGGCGCCGTGCTCGAGGACGTGGCGGCCACGCTCGAGCCGCATCGGCTGTGCGGTTACCTGTTCGAGCTCGCCGGGTCGTTCACGACCTTCTATGAGCGCTGTCCGGTGCTCCGGGCCGAGAGCGAGGAGGTGCGCCGCTCGCGGCTCGCGCTGTGCGATCTCACGGCGGAGGTGCTGGCGAAGGGCCTCGGTCTGCTCGGGATCGAGGCCCCGGAGCGGATGTAGCGCGGCCGGGGGGGCGGGCGGGGTACCCGCCGGGGGGGAGCCGACCGGGGTTGAGGTTGACCCGACCGGGGTTGGGCCGGACGGACCGGGGTTGGGCCGACCCGACTGGGGTTGGGCCGACCCGACCCAGGTTGAGGTGGCCGACCCGACCCAGGTTGAGGCCAACCCGACCCAGGTTGAGGTCGCCCGACCGAGGTTGAGGTCGCCCGACCGAGGTTGAGGCCGCCCGAGGCCGTCTGGTCGTCCGTTGGACGCCCGATCCGACCCGGAGTGCGTGCAGGCCCGGGCTCGATCCTGTCCTCATGGCAAAGTGCAGTATGACTGATCGTCAGCTCGCTCCCCCCGTCCCCGGCGTCGCCGCCGTGACGGCGCTCCTCGTCGCGCTCGGGTGCTCGGCCGTCGGTGGCTCCCCCGTGCAGGGCGGCGCCGACGACGGGCGCGCGCAGCCCCCGGACACCGGCGGCGAGGACGGCTCCGGCGGGCTGGATGCGCCCGGCGCGCCCGGCGCGCCCGGCTCGGGCAGCGGCGGCGCCGGCCCCGTCACCGACCCCAACGCGGACGGCGACGGAGACGGCTTCACGCCCGCCGCCGGCGACTGCAACGACGCCGACGCCAACGTGAACCCCGGCGCCATCGAGGTCGAGGTCACCGAGCCCGACGCGAGCGGCCAGATCCCTGCGCCCGCCGACGAGGACTGCGACGGCGTCATCGACAACGTCGCACCCCCCTGCGACGACGGCCTCTCGCTCGAGGACTTCGACCCGGCGAACGGCGCCCGGGCGATCGACCTCTGCGCGTTCGCCTCCCGCGACGACCGCCGCTGGGGCGTGCTCTCCGCGAGGTATGTCCGCGGGGACGGCTCGCCCGCGGCGCGGTCGCCCGCCGTCGGCCTCTTCGACGGGTTCGGGCCCAACGTGCGCGTGCAGGGCGGCGCGCGCCTGCTCGCGCTCTCGACGGGGCGCGCCCGCCTGCCGGACCACCCGAACGCCTGCTGGTCCGAGAGCTGCTCGAGCTACGGCCCCGGCGCCGCGCCCCCCGGGTTCCCCCAGGACAACCCCGACTGCCCTCCCTCCGACTTCATCAACGACGACATCGGCCTCGAGGTCGTCCTCCGCGCCCCCCAGAACGCGACCGGCTACGAGTTCCTCTTCAAGTTCTATACGTACGAATATCCGGAGTGGGTCTGCGAGGACTTCAACGATCAATTCGTCGCGCTGGCCACGCCCGCGCCTCCCGGGTCGTACAACGGCAATCTCTCGTTCGACGGCGAGGGCAGGCCGGTCAGCGTCAATATCGCGTTCTTCGATGTCTGCGACGGATGCCCGCTCGGCTCGAGCGAGCTCGTGGGGACGGGCTTCAGCCCGCGCCGCGACGGCGGCACCCGGTGGCTGAAGACCCGGGCGCCGGTGCGCGGCGGCGAGGAGATCTCGCTCCGGTTCATCCTCTTCGACACCGGCGACAATCGCTTCGACTCCACCGCGCTCATCGACGGATTCCGCTGGATCGCGACCGGCGGCACCGTGAGCGTGGAGACCACGCCCGCCGTCGATCCCCGCTGAAGCCGGAGGCGCTCCCCGTCCGCGCGCGCACCTGGCCGCGCCGCGAGCGCGCGCTCCGGCCGCCTCGCCCCGCTCCTCGCGCTACCGGCAGCTCCGGCACTCCCCACCGCAGTCCACGTCGAGCTCGCTTCCGTTCATGACCCCGTCGTCGCACGACGGCTGCTGGCAGACACGCTCCCTGCACACGCCGGACCCGCAGTTCTCGCCGGCGACGCACCCCTCGCCCGCGGCGCAGAGCGGGCACGAGCGCGTGCCGCAGTCGACGCCGGTCTCGAAGCCGTTCGCCACGCCGTCCACGCACGTCGGGGCCTGGCACGCCCCCAAACGACAGACGCCCTCCTTGCAGTCGATTCCCGTCTCGCAAGAGGCCCCGAAGCGGCAAGGCTCGCAGGAGCCGCCGCAGTCGGTGTCGGTCTCACCTTCATGACCATCCTTGATCCCATTGCTGCAATGCGGCGGGATACAGGTGTTCTCGGTGCAGGTCCACCCCTCGGGGCATTCATTGCAATTCCACATCATGACGGCACCATCCTCCCCGCACGAAAGGAAAAAAATCGCCGTCAGCCCCAATGCAGTGACGCGTCGAAGCATGGTGCTCGCTCTTCTGGTAGTTGATGGTCCGGTAACGACGACAGTACATCAAGCACGGCCGGCAAGGGCACCGATCTGGCCGTTTGCGCGCGGATTTCTAGCATTCCGGACTGCTGGCCCAGATTGTCAAAGAATCGACATGAGGGGATTCTCCGGCGGCGCGGGGCCCGGATCCGACGCGCGGAGATGGGACATACCGAGATGGGACGTGCAGAGTAAGGCGAGGGGGAGGGAGCTCATCGGCGCGCGGGGGCCGCCGCACCGGCCGTTCTCTACGGATTCGACAGGAGCCCATCGCTCGATGGCTCCGATGGCGCGCGCGGCCGACAGGACCGCTCGAAGCGCCCCGGCTGGGGGAGTGAGGGTGAGAGGGGCTCTGCGACGGCGCCTGGCTCGGCGGCCGGACGGCGCGCTCCTTCGTCGCAGCGCGGCGCGCCGCGCTCAGGGGCGGGCGGGGGCGCGCCGCGCTGCGACGAAGGAGCGCACGCAGAGGGCGACGTAGCCCGCGGAGAGCACGGCCATCAGGGACTGCGCGATGACGGCCGCCGGGCGCTCCACGTCGCCGCCCGAGAGCAGGGCCGGCAGCTGGGACAGGCCGCGGGCGGAGCCGAGGACGCCGAGGACGCCGACGAGCGCCGACGCGTGCATGACGTGCATGCGGTACTTCTCCTGACGCGCGAGCACGCCGAGCCCGATCGAGACCACCCCGAAGCCGGCCGGGATGAGCGCCGTCGGCGCCCTCGTGGCCGCGAAGCCGCCGACGCCGAGCGCCGTGAGCAGCGCTCCGTAGCCTATCGTCATATTGGACATGCTCGACATGCACAGCCTCCTTGTTCGGAGCCCCCGGGATACCGCGCCCGGGGCGCGCCCGCCACCGCGGCCGCCGGCGCGCGTCCCGCTACCGCGGCCGCCGGCGCGCGTGTCCCGCCACCGCGGCCGCCGCGCGGGGGCCCGCGGCGCGGGTGACCTGAGGCGCGAGCGCCGCCGCCGAGCGCGCGCCGGGCACGCGCCGGGCGCGCCCCCGTCCCGGCGAGGCCGGCGGCGCTCGCTGCGCCCGCGCGCGCCTGCCGCCCCCGCGCGCGCGCCTGCCGCGCCTGCGCGCGCCCTCGCGGGCGCCTGCCCGGGCAGCGCGCGGCGGCGTGGTTAGAATCCGCCCTCATGCTCGGCCTCTCCCGCCTGCGGGACAGCTTTGCCTACACCCCGCGGACGCTCCAGCTCGTCTGGCGCTCGTCGAAGGCGGCCAGCCTCGCGCTCGCCGCGCTCACGCTGGCGGCGGCGGTGCTGCCGCTCGGGGTCGCCTACGTGGGAAAGGCGATCATGGACGCGGTGGTCGCCCGCGAGGAGCGCGCGGCGCTCGTGTGGGTCTCGGTCGAGCTCGGCCTCGTCGCCGCGCTCGCGCTCGCGCAGCGCGGGCTCTCGCTGGCGCGGCAGCTGCTCGGCGCCCGGCTCTCCATCGACATCCACGCGATGATCCTCGGGAAGGCGCTCTCGCTGGAGCTCCGCCATTTCGAAGACCCCGAGTTTTACGATCAGCTCACCCGCGCGCGGCGCGAGGCGTCGTCGCGCCCCGCGTCGGTCGTGACCGAGAGCTTCTCCCTCGTGCAGAACCTGATCACGCTCGCCGGGTACGCCGCTCTGCTCGTCGGGTTCAGCGGCTTCGCGGTGCTCGCGCTCGTGCTCGCGGCCGTCCCCGCCACGGTCGCCGAGGCGCGCTTCTCCGGCGCGGCGTTCCGCCTCCGCAACTGGCGCTCTCCCGAGGCCCGCCGGCTCAACTACCTCGAGTACGTGCTCGCCAACGACGGCCACGCCAAGGAGGTGAAGCTCTTCGGGCTCGGGCCGATGTTCCTCGATCGCTACAAGGCGCTCGCCGCGTCGTTCTACCGGGAGGACAGCGCCCTCGCCGTCCGCCGCGCCGGGTGGTCCTATGCCCTGTCGCTCCTCGGGACCGCCGCGTTCTACGGCTGCTATGCCGCCATGGCGGCCTCCGCCGCGGCGGGGCGCCTCTCGCTCGGGGAGATGGTCCTTTACGTCGCCGCCTTCCGGCAGGGCCAGCAGGCGTTCCAGGCCGTCCTCGGCGGCATCGGCGGCATGTACGAGCACAACCTCTACATGTCGAATCTCTTTCAGTATTTGAGCATCCCGACCAGCGCGCCGCCCGCGCTGCCGGCCGGCGAGGCGCCCGCGCTGCCGAACGGCGGCGCGCCGGCGGCGCCCGCCGACCGCGCGCTCGACAGGGGCGTGCGGTTCGAGGGCGTGGGCTACCGGTATCCTGGCCAGTCGCGCTGGGCGCTCCGGGGCATCGATCTCCACATCCCGAGCGGGCAGAGCCTGGCGCTCGTCGGGCACAACGGCGCCGGCAAGACGACGTTCATCAAGCTGCTCACGCGGCTTTACGAGCCCACCGAGGGGCGCATCCTGCTCGACGGCAAGGATCTCCGCGCCTGGGATCTCGACGACCTCCGCCGGAGGATCGGTGTCGTGTTCCAGGACTTCAACCAATACCAGCTCACGCTGCGCGAGAACGTCGGGCTCGGCAGCCTCGATCACCTCGGCGACGAGCCGCGCATCGCGCGCGCGGTCTCCGCGGGCGGCGCGGACGAGGTCGTGACCGCCGTGCCGGGGGGCCTCGACGCGCAGCTCGGGCGCTGGTTCAAGGACGGCGTCGAGCTGAGCGGCGGGCAGTGGCAGAAGGTCGCGCTCGCGCGGGCGTTCATGCGCGAGCAGGCCGACATCCTCGTGCTCGACGAGCCGACCGCGGCGCTCGACGCCGAGGCCGAGCACGCGGTCTTCCAGCGGTTCCGGTCGCTGTCCAAGGGGCGAACGACGATCGTCATCTCGCACCGCTTCCCGACCGTGCGCATGGCCGATCGCATCGTCGTCCTCGACGGCGGGCGCATCGTCGAGGAGGGCACCCACGACGAGCTCGTCGCCCGCGGCCAGCGTTATGCCCGCATGTTCGCGCTGCAGGCCGAAGGATACCTGTAGCGCGCCCGGGTCTTCGCGGCGGCTCAGGCGAGCTCTGCCTGCTAGGCTCGCGCTCATGCGCGACACGCTCCCCAGGGAGGTCGGTCAGGCGATCCGCATCCTCCGGTTGCTCCGCGGGCTCAGCATGCAGGAGTTCGCCGAGCGGGCGCAGCTCTCGGCCACCTACCTGCGGCAGGTGGAGCGCGGCGAGCGGGATCTCGGGCTCGGCGCGCTCGGCCTCATCGCGCAGGGGCTCCAGTGCGATCCGCGCCTGCTCCTGCCCGGCGACGGGCGCAGCCCGGTCGCGTCCGTCGTGGCAGAGCTCTTTGACCAGGCGCCGGAGACGCTCCAGAACGCGATCCTCTTTCTGCTCATGGAGCCTGACGATTCGACCAGGAAGCAAGCAATGCTCGCCCTGGCCAGCGAGGATCCGGAGCGCTCTCGCGCGGCGGCGCCGCCCAAGTCGCGCCCGCCGGAGCGCGCCGTTTCTGGGCGCACCCCGCCGTCGAGCCGTCGTTCCGGAAAGTGAGCGCGCCGTCTCGCTCGCTCCGTGATCCCCGGTCCGCCCGGGCGACGGCTTCCGCGCGCAGGAGACCTCTGTTACCCTCGCGCCAACCGATGTTCCCCGAGCCGTGTCCGGGGGTGTCATGGACTCGAACCTCGTGCCGGAGGTCCGACGCAGTGAACAGAATTTGGTGGGCTGATCCAACATCGCAGATCGCGCTTCGCTCTGCTGTCTTCCCGCGCGGAGGGGTGGAAACCGCCGCGCTCCTCGGGGGGCTCGCGGCGGAGGGCCCATGGTGATCCTGGGCCAGGAGTTCGCGGGGTACACCATCGTCGCCAGCCTCGACTCTCCGGCTCCGGCCGAGGCCTACCGCGCGCTCGACGCGGACGGCCGCGAGGTCACGCTGTATGTCCAGGAGGATGTCGCCCTCGACGCGGAGGCGTTCCGCGGCGAGCTCGATCGGCTCCTCTCGCTGTCTCCGGCGATGCACGGCACCGTGCCTGTCATCGCCGGCGGCATCGAGGGCACGACCGGGTGGATCGCCACCCGGCCGAGCGACGATCCCTCGGTGGAGGATCTGCTGCCCCGGCTCCGGGCCGTCGCGTACGAGCTCGCGGTCGACGTCGCGCGGACGCTCGGCGCGGCGCACGCGCTGGGCCTCGCGCACGGCGATGTCGGCCCGCATACGGTGGTGATCACCGGCCAGGGGGCCGCCGTCCTGAGGGCGTTCGGGCTGCACCGGCTGTTCGGGGCGCCCGCGGACCCGGTGGCGGACGCGGCGCGGTACCGGGCGCCGGAGCTCTTCGACGCGCGCGCGCTCGATCCGCGCACGGACGTCTACGGGCTCGGGATGCTGCTGTACTGCGTGCTCGGGGGCCGGCGCCCGTTCGAGGGGCGCGACGACCTGGAGGCGTGCGCGCTGGACGAGGTGTCGCCGCCGCTCCAGGGCGTGCCGGCCCAGGTGCGCGAGGCGATCTCGCGGGCGCTCGCCAAGGATCCGGACGCGCGCTTCCAGACCGTCCAGGAGCTCATGACCGCCGTGCGGCCGCTGCTCCTCACGGACTCCGCGCCCCTCGCCGGCGGGGCTCCGCCGCCGCCCGGCGGAGCTCCGCCGCCGCCCGATCCGCCGCCCGACACCGAGCGGAGCGCGCCCGCCCCGGCGTCGCGCAACACGCTGCCCACCGGCACCCTCCCCCCCGAGGCCATGCGGCACCCCTCGGTCCAGGTCGCCGCCCCGCCCCGGCGCCGCAGCGCCCTCCGGGCCGCCGGGGTGTTCCTGGTCGTCGCGCTGACGAGCGCTGCCATCGCGGTACCGCTGAGCTGGTATTTCGCCCGCCGCGGTGCGCCATCCCCGCGACCGGCCGATCCTCCGGCGCACGTGAGCGACGTGGAGCACAGCGCGACGCTGGCCCCGCCGGTGAGCTGCGACCCGGGCGTGCCCGAGGCGGTGAGCCCGGCCGTCGAGAGGCCGACCCTGAGGTCCCGGTCGCCGCGCCGCGCCGGGCCCGCCTCCATGGCCGCGACCCCGGCCGTGGACTCCCGCCGCGGTCCCGATCGGCGGTGGTACGGCGACCAGCTCTTCTGAGGCGATCCGCTGCCCCGCTGGCAAACGACACCCCGGCGGATTGGGGCCGCCGGGGCGTCCGCGCCGCAGACCTCGTGCCGGAGGCCTGGACGCATGGCTAGCCTACTAAATGCATTACATCGATCGATCTATTTTTCTCACGACGCCGACATTTTTTTCTCCTCGTTGCCAGCCGCGCGGCGTCTTCTGCCGAGGGAGCAGACCTCGACGCCGGGTCGAGCGTGCGGCTCGCCTCGGGGGGGTGGACGGAGGCGCTCCGGGGTTGAGCGCGTGGGGGTGGAGGGCGCTCCGGGGTTGAGCGCCGGGGGGGCGAGCTCGCGGGCTGCTGCGAGCTCCGGGCTCGCCCTCGAGCGGACCTCGGGTCGGCGTGCCGCTCAGCGCATCCCGGTGCCCGGGAGCGGCTGGAACACGTTCGCCCGGTACCACCGGAGCTCCTCGATCGACTCGCGGATGTCGTCGAGCGCGCGGTGGATCTCGCGCTTCTTCGGCGCGGCGCGCGTCGGGTACCAGCGGCGCACGAGCTCCTTGAGGGTGGAGACGTCCACGATGCGGTAGTGCAGGAAAGAGAGGAGGTCCGGCATGTAGCGCTGCAGGAAGGCGCGGTCCTTCCAGACCGAGTTGCCGCACAGCACGGCCGTGCCCTTGTCGCAGTGCGCCTCGAGGAACGCGCGCGTCTCGGACTCCGCGTCGCCGACGGAGAGCGTGGAGGCGCGGATGCGCGCGAGGAGCCCCGAGCGCTCGTGGAGATCGCGGACGAAGTCGCTCATCCCCGCGAGGACCTCCTCGGGCTGGTGGATGACGAGGCACGGCCCCTCGGCGATGACGGTGAGATCGGGCTCCGTGACGATGGTCGCGATCTCCACGATCGCGCACGAGCTCTCGTCGAGCCCCGTCATCTCGAGATCGACCCACACCATGCGCTGCGACCGGTCCGTCATCGGCGGCGAGCATAGCCGATCCGCGCCGGTTCAGGGCCACCGAGACCCGGCGCGAGCGGGCTGCCCCGGGAACGGGGGGTATGCTAAGGCAGGGCCGGACACCGAGCGCGGGAGGCCTGTCATGCGAGACGTTTTCATCGTGGATGCCGTTCGCACGCCGCGCGGGCGCGGCAAGGCAGGCAAGGGGGCGCTCTCCGGCGTGCACCCCCAGGAGCTCCTCGCGCAGACGCTCAACCGCCTCGCCGAGAGGACCGGGATCCGCAAGGACGACGTGGAGGACGTCGTCGTCGGGTGCGTGACCCAGGCGGGCGAGCAAGGGGCGTGCGTCGCGCGCACCGCCATCCTCGCGGCCGGCTGGCCGGACGGCGTGACCGGCGTGACGGTCAACCGCTTCTGCGGCTCGGGCGCGCAGGCGGTGAACTTCGCGGCCATGGGCGTCATGTCCGGCCAGCAGGAGGTCGCCGTCGGCGGGGGCGTCGAGAGCATGTCGCGCGTGCCGATGGGCTCGGACGGCGCGCCCCTCGACGGCAACAACCTCGCCCTGCGCAAGAAGCTGGCGATGGTGCCGCAGGGCATCTCGGCGGACCTCATCGCGACGATCGAGGGCTTCTCGCGCGAGGACGTCGACCGCTTCGCGCTGGACAGCCAGCACAAGGCCGAGCGGGCCGCGCGCGAGGGGCGGTTCGCGAAGAGCCTGTTCACGGTCGTCGATCTCGACGGAAAGCCGCTGCTCGACCGCGACGAGCACCCGCGCGCCGGGGCCACGATGGAGGCGCTCGCGAAGCTCGAGCCGGCGTTCGCCGGCCTCGGCTCGACCCCGATGGGCCCCGCCGGCGAGACCGTGGACGAGCTGGCGCGCGTGCGGTACCCGCAGGTGGCGTCGATCGAGCACGTCCACACGGCGGGCAACTCGAGCGGCATCGTGGACGGCGCGGCGGTGGTGCTGCTCGCGTCGGGCGACTACGTGAAGGCGCACGGGCTCAGGCCGCGGGCGAGGCTCCGCGCCACGGCGACGGCCGGGGCGGAGCCGGTGATCATGCTGACGGCCCCGGCGCCGGCGTCGGAGCGGGCGCTCAAGAAGGCGGGCATGCAGGCGCGCGACGTCGATCTCTGGGAGATCAACGAGGCGTTCGCCGCGGTGCCGCTGCAGACGGCGCGCAAGCTCGGCATCGACCTCGACCGCGTCAACGTGAACGGCGGCGCGATCGCGCTCGGGCACCCGCTCGGCGCGACCGGGGCGTGCCTGATCGGCACGGCGCTCGACGAGCTCGAGCGCGCCGATAAGGCGACCGCGCTGATCACGCTGTGCATCGGCGGAGGGATGGGCGTGGCGACCATCATCGAGCGGGTGTGAGCCGCGCCGGCGCCGCGATGGGGGTGCCCGACGATCACGGGAGCGGCGCCCATGAGCACCCGCACCGGGGCGACGCTCCGCGCGGCGAGCCGGGCGCGCCCGACCATCACGGCGCGCCCGGCCACGACCATGATCACGACCACGACCACGATCACGGCGACCCGCGGCACCACGACCACCATCACGACCACCGGCGCGCGCCGCTCCGGCGGCTCCTCGCGGCGTTCGCGCTCACGGCGTCGTTCCTGGTCGTCGAGGCGGCGGTCGGGTGGTGGTCGAAGAGCCTCGCCCTGCTGGCCGACGCGGGGCACATGCTCGCCGACGCCGCGGCGCTCGGGCTCGCCATCATCGCGCAGCGCATCGCGGCGCAGGCGCGGACGCGCGCGCGGACGTACGGCTACCGGCGCGCCGAGGTGCTCGCGGCGTTCGCCAACGGCATCGCGCTGGCGCTGACGGCGATCTGGATCTTCATCGAGGCGGTCCACAGGTGGCGCGCGCCGCAGGCGGTGCACGCCGAGGCGCTGGCGATCACCGCCTCGCTGGGGCTGCTCGTGAACGTGGCCTCGGCGCTGCTGCTCTCGACCGGCGAGCGCGGGCACAACATCAACACGCGGGCCGCGCTGGCGCACGTGCTGTCGGACGCGCTCGGCTCGGTCGGCGCCATCGTGGCCGGCGTGCTCATCCTCGCCTTCGGCTGGACGCGGGCCGACCCGGTGATCAGCGCGGCCATCGGCACGCTCGTGCTCTGGGGCGGCTGGCGGCTCGTGCGCGACACGTCGCGCGTCCTGATGGAGGGCAGCCCCATCGAGATCGACCTCGCCCACGTCGAGGACACGATCCGGAGCGTGCCCGGCGTGCTCGACTTCCACGACCTGCACGTCTGGTCGATCTCCGACGGCTTCAACGTGCTCACGGTGCACGTGGTGCTCGCCAGGGGGTACCACGGGACGGACGTGGCCGCGGCCGTGGGCCGGCGGCTGCGCGAGCGGCACGCGCTCGACCACTGCACGATCCAGCCCGAGCCGCTCCACGAAGAGCGCCTCGTGACGCTCCGGCGCCCGGGCGCCGGGGCGCCGCGCGGCGACCGGCCCACCGGCGACCCGAGCGGCGCGTAGCCGGGCGCGGCCCGTCAGAGCTCCCGCAGCAGCGCCTCGGCGACCTCCGCGGGGGACTTTCCCCGCTCGTCGACGGCGACGTTGAGCTCCCGCATCCGCTCCGCGCCGATCTTGCCCTCCAGCCCCCGCAGCGCCTCGATCACCTCCGGGTGCTCCCGCGCGAGCCGCGCGCTCGCGAGGACGACGGCGTCGTAGGGCGGTATCGCCCGCCGGTCGTCCTCGAGCACGCGGAGGTCGAACGACACGATCCGCCCGTCCGTCGAGAAGGCGCTGATGACGTCCACCTCGCCCGCCCTCACGGCCTCGTACATGAGCGACGGGTCCATGCTGCGCTGCCTCGCGAACGCGATCCCGTAGCGCTGCTCGACCGTCTTCCACTCGGCGCGCTCGAAGAACTCGTAATCTCCCCCGATCGACATCGATCGCGCCGCGGGCACGAGATCGCTGATGGTCCGCGCGCCGAGCCGCTCCGCGCGCTCGCGCCGCAGCGCGAGCGCGTAGGTGTTCTCGAAGCCGAGCGCGGCGGCGACCACGATCCCGTGCTCCTCGAGCAGGTACCGCGTGAGGCCGCGGAGCACCTCACCCCGGTCGGCCGGGGCGTCGCCCCGCTTCATGACCGTCGTCCAGAGCGTCCCGGAGTACTCCACGTACGCGTCGATCTGGCCCGTCCTCAGCGCGTCGAACGCCACCGTCGACCCGAGCGACTCCACCGCCTCCGTGGGCAGCCCCGTCTCCTGCGCGATCTTCCCCGCGAGGACGCGGCTCAGGATGTACTGCTCGGTGAAGGTCTTCGAGCCGATGGCGATCCGCCGCGCGCCGCCCCCGAGCGCCTCGCGGGCGAAGCCGGCCGCGGCGACCGCGTAGAGCAGCGCGAACGCGCCGATCGCCGCGGCAACGAGGCCCCGGCGGCGCCGGCGGAGGCCGATCTCGAGCGCCCGCACCGTGCCGTCCAGGACCAGCGCCAGCGCCGCCGCCGCCGCGCACCCGACGAGCACGGCCGCCGTGTTGCGCGTCTGCAGCCCGCTGAAGATGTAGTTGCCGAGGCTCTCCGCGCCGATGGGCGTCGAGAGCGTCGCGGTCCCCACCGTCCACACCGCGGCCGTCCTGATGCCGGCGACGATCACCGGCATGGCGAGCGGCAGCTCCACGCGCCGGAGCCGCTGGCCCGGCGTCATGCCGACGCCCTCGGCCGCCTCGATCAGGGCCGGATCGACGCTGGAGAGCCCCACCACCGTGTTCCGGAGGACCGGGAGCACGCTGTAGAGCACGAGCCCGATCAGCGCCGGCAGGTAGCCGATGCTCGCGGCGCCGATCGCGGCGAGCGCGGGCACCATGAACGCGAGCAGCGCGAGGCTCGGCACGGTCTGGATGACGCTCGCGACGGCGAGCACCGGCGGCTCGAGCCGGCGCGCGCGCGAGACCAGCACGCCGAGCGGCACGCTGACGCCCGTCCCCACGAGGAGCGCGACGAGCGTGAGCTCGAGGTGCGCGAGGAGGCGCCCGGGGAGCAGGGCGAGCTGCTCGTTCATGGCCGGCGCTCCCCCTCCCGGAGCAGCGCGTCGATGACCGCCGCCTGCCGCTTCGGCGTCCCGACGAGCTGCGCCACGTACTCGTCCGCGGGCGCGGTCATGAGCTCCCGCGGCGTCCCCACCTGCGCGAGCCGCCCGCCCTGCATCACGGCGATGCGGTCGCCGAGCAGGAGGGCCTCGACGAGGTCGTGGGTCACGAAGATCGCGGTCAGGCCGAGCCGGCGCCGGATCGCCAAAAACGACTGCTGGAGCCGGTCGCGCGTCAGCGGATCGAGCGCCCCGAACGGCTCGTCGAGGAGCATCACCCGGGGCTCGGCGGCGAGCGCGCGCGCGACCCCGACCCGCTGCTGCTGGCCGCCCGAGAGCTCGTCGGGGCGGCGGTCGCGCACGGCCGCCGGATCGAGCTCGCAGAGCTCGAGGAGCGCGTCCACGCGCGCCCGGATCCGCGCCGCGTCCCAGCCGAGCAGCGACGGCGTGACGCCGATGTTCTCCGCCACGGTCAGGTGCGGGAACAGCCCGAGCCGCTGGAAGACGTAGCCGATGCGCCGGCGCAGCGCGTGCGGCGGCTCACCGGTGATGTCCTTGCCGCCGATCCGGATCGCGCCCGACGTGGGCTCGATGAGGCGGTTCACCATCTTGAGCGTGGTCGTCTTGCCCGAGCCCGAGCCGCCGAGGAGGACGAGGAGCTCGCCCTCCTCGACGCGCAGCGAGACCCCGTCGACCGCGATCGCGCCGGCGTAGCGCTTCGTGACCCGGTCGAGCTCGATCATGCGGCCTGCTCGGAGGGCGCCGGACGAGCCGCCGGCGCCCCGGCGCGCGGCGCGGGCGCGCTCGCCCGCGTCATACCCCGCACCCGACGTTGCCGCGCTGGAGCCCGGCGAGGCGCGCGTCCTCGAGCGCCTCGGCCTCGGCGAGGAGCCACCGGAACATCGCGTTCGCGATCGCCCGCTCCTTGCGCGCGTTGAACAGCCAGACGGCCGCGTGGCAGACGTCGGCGTGCACCTTGGGGAACGCGAGGCGGCGGAACTCCGCGCCGACGAGCGCCGCCGCGGCCTCGTACTGCGCGCGCAGCGAGATCCACTCGCGCCACTCCGACAGCGCCGGCAGCTCGCGCTTCTCGTCGACGCGGCGGCGGAGGGCGTCGCACGCGAGCTCCACCTCGGCCAGGAGCTCGTCCCGGAGGCGCCGGCGCGTGCGGCCGATCGTCCCGCCGAGATCGTCCCACGCCTCGCGCGGCACGCGCGCCGCCCGCAGCGCCGCCGCGAGGTCCTCCTCGACCGCGCGCGAGAGCGGGCCGAGCGCCGCCTGCGCGCCCGAGGCGCCGAGCAGCTGCGCGCGCTCGCGCAGCTCGGCCTGGGCGCGCTCGTCGTCGAGCGCCGCGTCCCACGCGCCGCCGAGCCGCCGGAGATCGTCGCCCGAGACCTTGCCGCGCGGCCGGAGCAGCATCGTCGCGTGGAGCAGCACCGCGCGGCTCCACAGGTCGCCCTCGGCGACCTTGGCGGCGCACGGCTCGGGCTCCTCCGGCTGCGGGGGCGGCGCGCCCTCGCCGGCGGCCAGGGCGCGGCGCACGAGCGGGAGCGTGGCGCGGCGGTGGGGAGCGGCGAGCCAGCGGAGCCAGAGCTCGAGCGCGCCCGGCGTGGGCGCCTCCCCGAGCAGCCGCGCGGCGACGGCGCCGAGCAGCGCCAGCGCCCGGCCGCCGCCCTCCCGCGCGCGCTCGAGCGCGGCCGCCCAGTCGCCGCGCGAGGCCGCCTCGGCGGCGAGCCACCCGGCGGCGACGCGGCGGGCCTCGCGGGGGCAGGCGCGCTCGTCCAGGCCGGCGACGCTGTCGAAGAGCGCGCGCGCGCCCTCGGGGGCGAGCCACCCGGCGGCGACGCGGCGGGCCTCGCGGGGGCAGGCGCGCTCGTCCAGGCCGGCGACGCTGTCGAAGAGCGCGCGCGCGCCCTCCACGTCCCCGCGGCGCGCCGCGAGCATCGCGCCGGCGGCGATCCCCGCGCCGCGGAGCGGAACGGCGCTCGCCGACGACGGCGCGGGCCCCGACCCCGCGCGCTCGATCCGCTCGCCGACCCAGGCCTCCACCGCGGCGCCCGGCCTCCGCGCGCGGCAGAGCGCCCACGCGGCCGCGAGCGCCGCGCCGCCGCGCCGGTCGGCGCGCCATGTCCAGTCCGACAGCCACGCGGCGAAGTACGCGGCGCGCGGCAGCCCGAGCGGGATGAGCACGCCGCGCGCGACGAGCCAGGGCGCGAGGAGGAGCACCAGCGGCGCGAGCAGCAGCGCGCACCAGAGCTGGCCCACGGCGAGGCCGAGCGCGAGGACGAACGCGACCGGCGCGAGGACGAGGGTCATCGGGATGCGCCAGCTGCCCGAGCCGAGCACGAGCTCGCGCCACGACGCCTCGGGCCGGGCCCTCCGCGCGACCGCCACGCCGATCGCCCGCAGCGCGATCGCGATGCACAGGGCGGCGCCCCAGCTCACCGCGCCCTCCAGCCGAGGGCCGACAGCGCCTCCGGCCACGGCGCGCGCGGATCCTCGCCGGGCGGCTCCGGCGGCGGCAGCTCGCCGAGGTCGTCGTCGAGGTCGTCCTTCGGCGGAGGCCTCGGGTCGAGCCGCGCCCAGACCTCGTGGGCGAGGCGCCGCTCCGGGTCGCGGAGGGCGGCCATGGCCTGGCGCACCTTGTCGGCGGTCCGCGCGCCGGGGCCGACCGGCGTCGGGTAGGTCGCCGCGCTCGCGAGCTTGAGCTCGAGCATCCCGAGCAGCTTCTGCCCCTCGCGCTCGATCTCCGCGCGGCTCGCGGTCGGCCGCAGGCCGAGCACGTAGAACGGGTTGTCGCGGATGCGGCCGAGCGCGCCGTCCATCAACGCACCCCCGACTCGTGGCCGAGCCTGCGCTTCTGCGCGTCGACCGGCAGGAGGCGCCAGATCTCCTCGGTGATCGCCCGCAGCGCGGCCGTGTCGCCGCGCTCCGCCGCGCCGCGCCCGTCGCGCACGAGCTTCTGCGCGCGGACCAGATCCGAGGCCTGGTGCGCCTCGGACGCGGCGTCCTCGAACATCCACACCCACGCCTTCGGGTGCCGCTGGAACGCCGCGCTGCTCAGGTTGCGGACGAGGCGGAGCTGCCGCTGGAGCTCGACCTGGTTCTTCTCGGCGCGCGCCCGCGCGACGCCCTGCGCTGCCTCCTCGAGGAGCGCCTTCTCGGTGCTCGACCCGAGCTGCGAGATCCACACCGACGCGCTCGCGACGGCGGCCTGGGCCTCGGCCTCGAGCTCCGGCCAGCGCTTGTCGGCCTCGGCCTGCTCGAGCAGGACGTCGAGCTCGAGCAGCGCGCGCCGCGCCTTCTGCCCGGCGTCGGCGTCGCCGCCGCGCGCCGCGGCCGCGTCGCGCTCCACCTCGGCGAGCGCGCACTCGACGTAGGTGACCTTGCCGAGCGCGTGCGGCGCGTTCCTGCGCAGGGCGCTCTCGCGCACCGAGGCGAGCCGCTCGCGCATGGCCGCGAGCGAGGCGTCGAGCACCTCGGGCGCCGCCTCGGGGACGAGCAGGTGCGCGACGCGCTCGAACACGAGCCCCTGCGACGGGATCAGCGCGCGCGCCGACAGGTGCCCGCCCCGATCGAGCTCGAGCGTGAGCTCGATCGCCGCGCCCGCGGGCAGGGCCTGGGTGAGCCCGCTCCCGTCGATCTCGAGGGTCCCGACCACGCGGCAGAGGTGGGCGACGTCGAGCTCGCCCTGCACGATGGGGATCTTCAGCACGCACGCGCTCGAGCCCTTCGGGACGCTCTCCACGCTGTGGTGCACGAACGTCCGCCGGGCCGGCAGCGGCGCGCCCCGCTCGAAGTAGACCCGCACCGAGTTGTCCGCGAGCGCGACCCCGACGGTGCGCGACAGCGGCGGATCGCTGATCGTGAGCCCCTGGACGATGGTGATCGACCGCGGGTGCACCGGCACCTGCGCGCCGCCGGCCGCGGTCGCCTCGACGCGGAACACGTTCGGCCGGCGCGGGAGCAGGTCGACGGTGACCACGAACGCCCCCTCGGCGTCGAGCGGCGCCTCGGCGCTCGTCCACCCGTCGCCCTCGCGCGCGAGCCGGATCCGCTCGGGCGCGGTCCCCGGCCCCTCCACGACGCGGCCCACCACGTGGGGCGTGAGGTCGCTCGACATCGCCGGGTACTGGAGCCAGAGCCGGCGGCCCTCCTCCTTGGCCCCCTCGGCCCGCGCGCCCGCGGACGCCCGCGCGTCGAGCCCGGCGGTCGCCGCGTAGATGGCGGCCCCCTGCGCGACGAGGGTCATCGGGTCGAGCCCCTCGCCGAACGGCGCGCCCAGCGCGCCCCGGACGCGCGCCCGCAGCGCCGGCATCACCGTCGGTCCGCCCACGAGCACGACGCGGGCGAGCTGCGACGCGTCGAGGCCGTGCGCCGCGAGGAGCCGCCGGCAGACCTCGATCGAGCGGTCGATGATCGGCGCGCAGAGCGCGTCGAGCGTGGACCGCCCGAGGACCAGATCGACGTCGACGTGCGCGCCGTCCACCTCGAACGCCCCGGGGATCGCGAGCGCCGCCTCGTCGGCGCGGGTGAGCTCGATCTTGACCTCCTCGACCGCGAGCTTGAGCTTGCGGAGCGCGGCCGCGTGCCGCGGGTCGGCGCGGCTCACGGTGACGCCCTGGGTGCGCGCGACCTCGGCGAGCGCCCAGTCGACGATGGCCCAGTCGAAGTCGCGCCCGCCGAGGAAGTTGTCGCCGTCGTGCCCGACGACGCGGAGCAGCCCGTCGCGCGTCTCGAGCAGCGAGGCGTCGAAGGTCCCGCCGCCGAGGTCGTAGACGAGCCAGCTGCCCGTGGACTCCTCGGCCGTCCAGCCGGCCGCGAGCGCCGAGGCCACCGGCTCCTGGATGAGCTCGACCCGCTCGAACCCCGCGAGCCGCGCCGCCTCCGAGGTCGCCGCGCTCTGGGGCAGCTCGAAGAGCGCGGGCACGGAGATCACCGCCGACGCGGGCAGGGCCCCGAGGTGCTCGGCGACGTCGGCGCGGAGCGAGCGGAGGACCTCGGCGGCGAGCTCCTCGGGCTTCCTCGTCACCTTCGCCGCGGCGAACTCGATGGGCTGGGCCGTCCCCATCAGCCGCTTGAACTCCGCGCGGGTGTTCTGCGGATCGCTCTCGAGGAACCGGCGCGCGCGCGCGCCGACCGTGGTCGTCCCGCGCGCGTCGATCCGCACCACGCTCGGGGTGAGCGTCGCGCCCTGGGAGTTCCTGACGAGGGTGACCTTCTCGCCGTCGAAGGCGGCCGCGGTCGAGTTCGTGGTGCCGAGGTCGATGCCGACGTAAAGCGGGCGTGCAGCCATCGGTGCAAGGATACACGCGCGGAACGGCGGCCGCCCGGACGAGCCGCAGGCGCCGGCGCGGCGGTGAAGAGGCCGAGCGCCGGCTCGCGGACGCGCTGGCGGAGCTCGAGCGGCTCCGGCGAGAGTACCGGCGGCGCCTGACGCGTGACGTCCGCGATCACCCCGCGAACAGCTGCGTCACCCAGACCCGGCCGCTCGGGTCGCGCACCACGGCCACGCCGGTCTTTCCGTAGCGCCGGTCGAGCAGGTTGCCCCGGTGCGACGGGCTCGCCCAGATCGCGCGGTGCGCGCCCTCGGTCGTGGTCGAGCTGGCGACGTTCTCCCCCGCGATCGTCGCCCGGTAGCCGGCCGCCTGGAGGCGCACCGCCGGATCGCCCGAGCCCACGTCGTGGCCCACCATCTTCGCCTTGATCATCTCCTCGGAGTGCGCCCGCGCCAGCGCGGTGAGCGCCGCGTCGCGCGCGAGCGCCGGCAGGTGCTCCGAGGCCCGCGCGGCGTTCATCATCCGCAGCATCGCGTCCTCGTCGCCCTGCGCCCCCTTCGCGGCCTCCTCGCCGGGCGCGGTCGCGCGGACGTACCGGCCCGGCGGGGCGCTCCCCGCGAAGATCATCGCCTCCAGCACGGGCCTCGGCCCGGTCGACACCGTGGCCAGCACCTGCACCAGCCAGCTCCCCGGCTGGTCGACCGCGAAGCTCGAGCGGAGCCGCGCGCCCGACAGCGAGCTCAGCACCGTCTTGGGCGCGCCCCGCGGCCCCAGCAGCACCACCTTCACCGCGCTCGCCGGCACCCGCATCGTCCCCTCGAGGGTCACCCACTGCCCCACGCGCGCCGTCGTCGGCAGCGGCGACAGATCCGCGAGCGCGTCCACCCCGACCGCGGCCACGATCACCGTCCCATCCGGCTTCTTCGCCTGGGCCACCCCACATCGCCGCACCCCGAGCGTGGTCCAGCCCGCGATCCACCCGTCGAGCCGCGCCCCGACCTCGTCCGGCCCCAGCCCTCGGCCGGAGATCGACCAGCCCCTCGGCCAGGCGTGCGGCGCGCCCGCGGCGCGCAGCGTGAAGGCGAGCTCGTCGGGCGGCATGATCTCCCCGCCCTGGAGCTGCCGCTCGACGTTGCGCCGGGCGACGGCGGCGAGCGCCGCGTCCGCGCTCCCGCAGCGCGCCGCGAGCGCGGCGACGTCCGGCGCGAGGGCCGCGGGCGGCTGCGGCGAGCGCGTCGCCGCCTCCCACGTGAGCGCCGGCGGCTCCGCGGCTGCCGCCCCGGCGAAGGTGAGCGCCGCGCCGAACACCCCTCTGGCCCACCACGACCGCATACGCCTCGGCTAGCAGGTTTCCGGACCTGGCGCCCGTCTCCGGCCGCCCGCGTGCGCGTCCTCGCACCCGACCCGCGCGCGCCTCTTCGCACCGGACGCGACACCCCTCTGGCCCACCACGACCGCATACGCCTCGGCTAGCAGGTTTCCGGACCTGGCGCCCGTCTCCGGCCGCCCGCGTGCGCGTCCTCGCACCCGACCCGCGCGCGCCTCTTCGCACCGGACGCCACGCGCCACGCGCCACGCGCCACGCGTCGCGTCGGGGAGAAAGCCGCGCGGTCCCGCGGTCGGCTCGTGCTACCGTGGCCCTCGCGCAGGATGGCTGAGGTCTCCAAGGCCGCGAAGGTCGGCGTCATGACGATCGTGCTCGCAGGCGCGGCCTACGGCGGCTACCGCTTCGTCTCGCGCGACGTGGGCGGCGGGAACGGCTACCGCGTCTGGGCCACGCTGCCGGACGCCATCGGCGTGTCCCCGCAATCGCGGGTGATGATCTCGGGCATCCAGGTCGGCGTCGTCGACAGGATCTCGCTCTACAACGGCCAGGCGCGCATCGACATCAAGATGAGCCCCGACGTCCCGCTCTACGAGGACGCGGCCATCGGCAAGCGCGCCACGAGCCTCATCGGCGAGTCGTTCGTCGTGCTCTCGCCCGGCACCGAGGGCAAGCCGCGCATCCCCGACGAGGGGCGGGTCCTCTATTACATCGATGAGCCGACGATCCAGTCGATGCAGGGGCAGGTCTCCGAGATCCTGAAGGACGTCAAGACCGTCACCGAGACGCTGAAGAACACCGTCGGCTCCGAGACCGGGCAGGAGCGGCTCGCGCAGATCCTCGACAACCTCGCGGACGTCACCGAGCAGATGAACGCGACCGTGCGCGAGAACCGCGCGGGCGTCACGCAGACGATCAACAACATCAACCAGATCACGGGCGAGTCGGGCCCGCGCCTGCGGGAGATCCTCCGCAACGTCGAGCAGGTGACCCGCGACATCCGCACGATGACGGCCGCGGCCGAGGTGCCCGGCCAGCAGGGCGGGCAGCCCGGCGAGCTCCGGCGCGCCGCCGAGCGGGTGGGGCGCGCGACCGAGAACCTCGAGTCGGCGCTGAAGCACGTGGACAGCATCGCCGCGCGCGTCGACCGCGGGGAGGGGACGCTCGGCCGCCTCACCAAGGACGAGACGCTGATCAACGAGGTCGAGACGGTCGTCGAGGACGTCGGCGAGCTCGTCGGCGGGATCAGCCGCTTCCAGACGGTGGTCGGGCTCCGGACCGACTACAACTTCCTGGCCAACACCATCAAGAGCTACGTCGAGCTCCGGCTCCAGCCGACCGAGGACAAGTACTACGTCGTCGAGCTGGTGAACGACCCGCGCGGCAAGACGGACTTCCAGCAGATCGACGTCGACACGACCAACATCAACGACCCGGCGCACTACCGCGAGGTCCGCACGATCACGACGAACGCCTTCCGCTTCTCGTTCCAGTTCGCGAAGCGGCTCGGCCCGTTCACCGGCCGGTTCGGCATCAAGGAGTCGACGGGCGGCCTCGGCCTCGATCTCCACCTGCTCGACGACCGGTTCGAGCTCCGGCAGGACCTCTTCGGCTTCGGCGAGGAGCTGTCGCCGCGCTGGCGGGTCGCGCTCGCGTACGAGTTCATCCGCAAGCTGTGGCTGCTCGGCGGCATGGACGACATCCTGAACACCGATCGCCGGGATTACTTCATCGGCCTGCAGCTCCGGTTCAACGACGCCGACCTGAAGACGGTCCTGCCCTTCGCTCCGTCGAGCTTCTGAGCGTCCCCGTCCCGTCGCCGGCGCCTGGACACCGCCGCCGGCGCCTCGGCGCGGCCCCCGGCTCATGCGCCCGAGCCCGTGTGCTATAGCGCGGGCATGAAGCGCTCGCTTCTTCGCGGAGTGCGTCGGGGGTACGCGCTCTTGATCCCATTCCTCGCGATCGCCGCGGCGGCCGGCGCGGCGGCCTGCCAGGGGTGCAAGGTCCCCGAGCAGGGCGCCGCGAGCGCGGAGGCGGACGCCGACGTGGGCGCGACCCGGCCGACGGTGCGGCTCTACGTGCTCAGCACCGTGGCCGGCGCGCTGGAGCCGTGCGGCTGCACGAAGGACCAGCTCGGGGGCATCGACCACCTCGCCGCCCTGATCGAGAGCCAGCGCGGCGAGGCGCCGGATCGGCTCGTGGTCGGCGCCGGGCCGCTGCTCTTCATGGAGCCGGAGGTGAAGCCGGAGCGCCGCACCCAGGACGCCTGGAAGGCCGAGGCGATGGCGCTGGCGGCGAAGGAGATCGGGCTCGCGGCGTGGGCGCCGGGCGAGAACGACTGGGCGCTCGGCGCCGAGGCGCTCGCGAAGTACCAGGAGCAGTCCGGGGCGGCCGTGCTCGCCAAGAACCTCGAGGGCGCGCAGGGCGTCCGGGGCGTCGTGGTGCGCGACGTCTCCGGCGTGAAGGTGGGGCTCATCGGCGTGAGCGACCCGAAGGGCCTCGCGGGCGCCTATCCCGACGGCGTCAAGGCCGGCTCGGCGGTCGAGGCGGTGAAGGCGGGCGTCGAGGAGGCGAAGAAGCAGGGCGCGACGGTGTTCGTGGGGCTCGCCGCGTTGCCGCGGGGCGAGGCGCTGCGGCTCGCCGACAACGCGCCGGAGCTGCACGTGCTCGTGCTGGGCAAGCCCAGCGAGCGCGGGGACGTCAACGACGGCCCGAAGCCGCCGGTGCTCATCGGGACGACGCTGGTCGTCGAGACGCCGAACCACCTCCAGTCGGTGGCGGTCGTGGATCTCTTCGTCCGCGGCAAGGGCGACGGCCCGCTCGTGTTCGCCGACGCGGGCGGCGTCGCGAAGGCCGACGAGCTCATCAGCCTGTCGGCGCGGATCCGGGAGCTCGAGATCCGCCTCAACGGCTGGGAGGGCAGCAAGACGGTGTCCGCGAAGGACATCGCCGATCGGAAGGCCGACCTGGAGAAGCTCCGGGCCGAGAAGGCGCAGCTCGAGTCGGCGGAGACGAAGGTGACCGGCAGCTTCTTCCGCTACAGCGCGGTGGAGGTGCGCGAGAAGCTCGGGGCCGACAAGGACGTCGCCGGGCAGCTCCTCGCCTATTACAAGCGGGTCAACGTCCACAACAAGGAGGCGTTCGCGGATCGCGTCCCCGAGCCGCCGGCGAAGGGCGAGGCCAGCTACATCGGCATCGACGCCTGCACGAACTGCCACGACGACGAGCGCAAGGTCTTCGACGGCACCGCGCACGCGCGGGCCTACGCGACGCTGCAGCAGGATTTCAAGGAGTACAACCTCGACTGCGTGAGCTGTCACGTGACCGGCTACGGCAAGCCGGGCGGCTCCACGGTGACGCACAACGCCTCCCTCCAGAACGTGCAGTGCGAGGAGTGTCACGGCCCGGGCTCGCTGCACGCGAAGGATCCCGAGAAGAAGGGGCTCATCGTGCTCGCGCCCTCGCCCGAGAGCTGCGTCACGCAGTGCCACCACCCGCCGCACGTCGAGGGGTTCGAGCCCATGGCCAAGATGCAGCTCATCCTCGGGCCCGGGCACGGCCGGGACTGACGCAGGCCCGGGGGTCGGGACTGACGCAGGCCCGGGCACAGCGCCGGTGCTGACAGAGGGCCCGGACGCAGCCCCGGTGCTGACGCAGCCCGGCGACACAGGCGGTGCCGACGCACGGGCGGGCGCGCGGCGGCGCCCTTCTGGGCTGCGGCATTTCCGCGCCGTATCGTTCGCGCTACGGGGAGCGCCCGTGACGAATGTCCACGCCGTCGTCTCCCGCCTGGGCCCGGCCGAGCGCACAATCCTCGCGGAGCTCGCCGCCGGCGAGCCGCCGTTCGCGGTGCACCGCCGCGCCGCGCTGAGCTCGACGCTCCGCTACCTGGAGGGCGGCCGCGGCTCGCCGGTGGTCCTCCTGCACGGCCGCGGCAACGCCGCGACGACGTGGTTCCCGCTGCTCCCCGAGCTCGCGCGCCGCCACCGCGTCATCGCCGTGGATCTGCCGGGCTTCGGCCACGCCTCGTCGCCGCCGTTCGAGGGCGGGGGCTTCGAGGAGGGCCTCCGCTTCTTCGCCGATCCGGTCGAGGAGCTCCTCCTCGAGCTGGATCTCGGCGACGCCGCGCTCGTCGGCCACTCGCTCGGCGGGCTGGTCGCGGCGGAGATCGCGCTCCGCAGGCGCGCGCGCCCGCGGAAGCTCGTGCTCATCGGCGCGATGGGGGTCGGGCCGGTCATGACCGCCTGGAGCCGCGCCTACTTCCGCGCCCCGCCGGAGCGCCTGAGGCGGGTGCTCGGCGAGGCGCTCTTCCGCCGCATCCGCCCCCCGCAGCCCACGCCGCGCGGCGAGCGCCTCGCGGCGTTGCACGGCGAGCTCTACGCCGTGCCCGACGGCCGGGTCGCCCCTGTCGCCGCGTTCGACGCGCTCTTCCCCGCCGTCGGCCCGGTGCCTCATCGCCTCTCGCGGCTCGGCGAGATCGACGCGGAGACGCTGGTGCTCTGGGGCGAGCGCGACGACGTGTTCCCGGCGCCGCTCGGCATCGCCGCGGCCGCCGCGATCCCCCGCGCCACGCTGCGCCTCGTGCCGCTCGGCCACGCGCCCCACCTGGAGGACCCGGCGCTGGTCGTTCCCGAGCTCATCGAGTTCCTTACGCCCGGAGCAGGCCCCTAGTTCCGCCCGCGAGCAGTCCGGCCAGGGATCTGGAGCGAGAGTTCAACGCAAAGGCGCAAAGGCGCAAAGACGCAAAAAAGATTTGTAGTTTTGCGCCTTTGCGCCTTTGCGCCTTTGCGTTTATTTCTCTGTCGCTCGCGAGGCAGATCCCTGGCGGGAGCTCTGACCCGCGGTACTGGCTAGGGAAGCCGTCCAGGAACCGAGGGTGGCCGTCCAGGAACCGGGGGCGGCCGTCCAGGAACCGGGGGCGGCCGTCCAGGAACCGAGGGCGGCCGTCCAGGAACCGGGGGCGGCCGTCCAGGAACCGAGGGCGGCCGTCCAGGAACCGGGGGCGGCCGTCCAGGAACCGAGGGCGGCCGTCCAGGAACCGGGGGCGGCCGTCCAGGAACCGAGGGCGGCCGTCCAGGAACCGGGGGCGGCCGTCCAGGAACCGAGGTGGGGCTCGGTCGGGCCGCGGCGGCCCTCGGCCATCTCGATGCCGCTGGCGCGTTCTCGACCAGCCCGTGAAATTTGGGGGAGGGCTCGCGCGAACTGTCTGGGTCCAGCATGATTCCAGTGGCCACGCCGCCGTATCCCCAAGCGTCCGACGGGCTCCCCGCGGCGTCGCTTGTGACGGTGGGGGCGTCTCTCGACGAGACCGCCGCCCTGCGGCCGGTGGTGCGCGCGGCGATCGCCTGCGTGCTCGGGGAGCGGTCCGATCACCCCGACGTCGAGGATTGCACCCACGAGGCGCTCGCCAGGGCCCTCGAGGGGCGCAGCCGCCTGCGCGACGGCGAGCCGCTGCGCCCGTGGGTGCTCGGGATCGCGCGCCACGTGGCGCTCGACGTGCTGCGCCGCCGCCGCCGCACGCGGCGCGCCGAGGCGCTCCCGGAGGCGAGCGCCGAGGAGCAGCGCGAGCTCCTCGACTCGGTCGAGGACCCGGCGCCCGGGCCCGAGGAGCGCGCCGCCCAGACCGAGCGCGCCCGCCGGATCGAGCTGGCCCTGCAGAAGCTGGCCGAGCCCCAGCGCCGCGCGCTCCTGGCCTTCCATGTCGAAGGCCTCAACTACCAGCAGATATCGCGCCGGCTCGACATCCCGCTCGGGACGGTGGCGACGTGGATCGCGCGAGGCAGGCGCTGCCTGGCCGAGGCGCTCGGAGAGTGACGATGCAAGACGACGACAGGCTCGCGCCCGACCTCGTGTGGCAGTCCAACGGTCACCTCACCGAGATAGCGCTCTGCGCGCTGGGCGACGGCGAGGGGGCCCTCCTGCCCGAGGGCGCGCTCGAGCACGCCGCGCGCTGCCAGAGCTGCTCCTCGGAGCTCGGTGAGGCGGCGCTCCTGTCGCTCCGCGCGGGGGAGCTCCTGCGCGCCCAGGCGGCGCACGGCTGCGCGAGGGAGACCGCCGCGCCGCGCGCGCCGCTGCCGGTCCCGGCGCTCGCGTTCGCCCTGGCGATCTCGGCGCTCGGCGCGGCGCCGTCGCTCGTGGCCGGGGCGGGCGGCCTGCGGGAGAGCTGGGCGGGGCTCTGGCACGCCTGCTCGGTGGTGGTGAGGGTCGGCTGCGCCGTCGCCGGGAGCGGGGCCCTGTCCGGCTGGCTCACGGCGCTGCCGTGGCTCTCGGCGGCCTTGCTCGTGACCGTGGGGGCCTATGTCGCGTGGACCAGGGGAAAGCAGCTCTCGCTGAACGGAGGGATCTGATGCGCACCGTCTCGACTCGTCTCGTCTCCTCGCGCCTCGCCGCCGCCGCGCTGGGCGCCGCGCTGGGGGCCTCGGCCAGCGGCGCGGCCACGGCGGAGATCCTCCGCAAGGGGTCCTGGCCAGACGTCGAGCCGAAGGTGAGCGTCGAGGTGAGCAACGAGCCGCGCAACGAGGCGCTCAAGCGCGTCGCCCAGGCCGCCGGGTGGAGCCTCGTGCTCAACGTGCCGCCGGGCAACGCCGTCGATCTCCACGTCCAGGACCAGCCGGCGGACCGGGTGCTGGAGCTCCTGCTCGCCGACGGGAGCTACGTCGCGACCCGCGACGGCGACCTGATCGCGATCGCCCCGGCCCCGGCGGCGCCGTACCCGGCCCCGGCGGCGCCGGCCCCGGAGAAGCCCGCGGCCGGGTCCCCGCCGGCGCCCTCGCCCGCGGCGTCGCCCGACGACGCCGAGGACGAGGACGCCGAGGAGGCGCGGCCGTCGTCGCGCGGCCGGGACCGGTTCGTGACCGGCGGGAGCCTCCGGATCGAGAAGGGCGAGGTGGTCAACGACGTGTCGGTGATCGGCGGCTCGCTCGACGTGTGGGGCACCGTCACCGGCGACATCGACGTGATGGGCGGCTCCACGCACATCCACGAGGGCGCGCGCGTGCGCGGCGACGTCTCGACGGTGGGCGGCCCGCTCACCGTGGCCGACGGCGCCAGCGTCGACGGCGACGTCGACGTCGTGGGCGGCCCGCTCCGGCGGGGCGAGCGCGCGCGCATCCGCGGCGACGTGAACAACGACGCGAACCCGATGGGCGGCGACGGATCGAGCGCGAAGGGCGCGTCCACGCTCGCGCGCAAGGCCGGCAACGCGGTGACGCGCACGGCGTTCCTGTTCGCCTTCGGCGCGGTGATGCTGGCGCTCTGGCCGCGGCGCATGGAGGCGCTCAAGGTCGAGATCGCCGCCCGGCCGATGCGATCGTTCGCGCTCGGCGCGGTGGGCGTCCTCGGCGCCGTCGCGGTCGCCGCCGCCCTGTGCGTCACGCTGATCGGCATCCCGTTCGCGGTGATCGGCCTGCTGCTCGCCGTCGTCGCCGTGGTCGCGGGCGGCTGCGCCGTGCTCGAGACCGCGGGGGCGGGGCTCTTCGGTCACCGGACCAGGAACCCCTACGCGCACCTCGCCATCGGCTGCCTCGGCCTGCTGATCGTCAGCGGGATCCCCTACGTCGGCGGCGCGCTCTGCGCGGCCGTCGCGCTGATCGGCGCCGGCGCGCTCGTCGCCACCCGGCTCGCGGGGCTCCTCCGGCCGAGGCCGCGCGGGGAGGGGGCGGCGGGCCCCTACCGCACGGCGCCTTGAGCTGGCTTCGCCCGCCTCGGACGGCGCGAGCGCCGATGTACCTCCGCTGAAGGCCGCGCGCTAGCATCGCGCCGTGACCTCCGACCCGATCGAGAAGAGGCTGCGGCTCGGCGAGGACTCGGTGACCGAGTTCAAGCGGATCGAGGCCCCCGGCAAGGCGCCGAAGGACCTCGCCGAGACGATCGCGGCCTTCGCCAACGCGCTGGGCGGTCAGATCTTCCTCGGGGTCGAGGACGACGGCACGCCGACGGGGGTCGGCACGATGAAGGAGGCCGACACGCTGATGCTGTCGGTGGTTCAGGCGTGCCAGACCGTCGTCCATCCGGCCATCTGGTGCCCGATCACGAAGGTCGACGTCTCAGGCAAGCTGCTGCTCGTGGTCGACGTGCCGGCGTCCAGCCCGGACAGGCCTTACCGCGCGAAGCATGTTTACTGGATCCGCGACGGGAGCATGACGCGTGAGGCGACGCGCCATGAGCTCGTTCGCATGCTCCAGTCGCAGAACGCCTACCATGACGAGAGCGTCGTCCATGGGGCGACGATGGAGGATCTCGATCTTGCCGTCGTCGACGACCTCTTGCGTTCGGTCTACGACCCGAGCGCACCTGCCCAGCGGAACCGTTACCTGCGCGCGCTGAAGTGCGTGGATCCCGGCGAGACACCGACCGTGGCCGGCCTCCTGCTCTTCGGCCGCGAGCCCGAGCGATGGTTCGTCGATGCCAGGATCTCTGCGGTCTGCTTCGCCGGCACCGGGTCGCGCAGATGCGCGCGCGAGGGTTGCCGCCGCCGGAGTTCGATCTGCAGGGAGGACACTTCCGGGTGGTGCTGCGCGTGGCGCCCTCCCCGGAGGCGCGTGCATGAACGATCGGCGCGACGCAGGTTCGCCGTGGTGGGAGGCGCTCCGGAGCGGCGCCGTGGTCGAGCTTGCGCTTGTCCGGATCGATCTCGTCGGGCCGTCCTTCCCCTGGAAGGAGCTGCCGGACAGCGGATACCTGCAGCGTCGCGTGCGGTACACCGCCGGCGTCGAGTACCTCGCGCGCGCGCTCGGGGCGATCCAGCCGCTCGCGTGGAGCGAGGACTCCGCCACGCTCGTGCTCGGCGCTGCGTCCGGCGAGGCGCTGGCCACGCTCGCTTTTCGCGCCTTGAAAGAGCTCTGGGAGCGCGTGCACATCGATCTCCAGCTCTCGGCGCGCCTCGCGGCGCATGTCGTACGCGCGCCCTGGAGTCACGAGCTCGTCGACGACGTCGAGGGGTCGCTGCGCGGCTGGATGATGGATGTTCCGCCCGGCGCGGCCGCCGTGAGCGAGGACCTGGCGCTCGCCCTCCCGCCGCCGGACGCGCGGGAGCTCGCGCCGTGCGGCCTTGTGCTCGAGGGGGCGCCCTCCTACATCTTCCCCAGGAGCGCAGCTCGCAGCGCGCCGCCGGCGACGCAGCGCGACCAGGCATGGGCGGCGCTTCGTGGCTACGCGCGGAGCACGGAGCTGCGGCGCATCCGTTACGTCGGCTTCCGTCTCCGGAGGAGCGAGCCGCCGAGCCTGGACCTCCGCGATGTCTTCGTGTCTCCGCGGCTCGACGTCAGCTCGCCGCGCGCGAGCGCCGCGGAGCGGAGCGCGCGAGGGATCGAGGGCGGGAGCTCCGAGCCGGCCGGCGAGCGCGTGCGCCTCGCTCGCCATCCCATGGGCGAGGGCTTCCAGGAGCTGTTCGCGAGGCACCGGCATCTCGTCCTCCTCGGCGATCCCGGCTCGGGGAAAACGACGCTGCTCCGGTGGCTCGCGATCACGGCGGCGTCCGGTCGCTTCGTGCTGGCGTCGGAGAGCGGCGCCGCCGAACGCCTCCTCCCGCTGCCTGTCAGCGTCGGCCAGCTCGCGGAGCTGCGTCGGTGCGCCGAGCGACGGGAGGTGTCTGTCGTCGAAGCGCTCGGTCGCTACTTTCAGGAGCGCGGCGCTGGCGACGAGGCGATGGTGCGCGAGGCGCTGACCCGCGAGCTTCTGGCAGGCCGCTGCCTCGTGCTGCTCGACGGGCTCGACGAGATCCGCTCGACCGAGCGCGAGGAGCTCCAGCGGTGGCTCGCCTCGTTCGCGGCGGCTCATCCGCGGAACCGGTTCGTCGTCACCTCGCGGATCGTCGGGTACACCGGGTTCGATCTGCCCGGGTGCGTGGAGGCGACGCTCCGGCCGTTCGATCGAGAGCAGGTCGAGCGCTACGTGAGCGCCTGGCACCGGGCCTATGTGCGATGGGAGGGGCCGGAGGACGCGGCCGCCTCCACGGACGAGGTCGACGCGATGGCGAGGAAGCTCCTCGCCGCCATCGACGCCAGCCCGAGGCTCGGCGCGCTCGCGGGCAACCCGTTCCTCCTCTCGGCGCTCGCGTCGATTCACCGCGCGGAAGGTCGCCTGCCGCGCCATCGGGTCCAGGCGTACGCCATGATTTCCCGCACGCTCTGCGAGACGTGGGCTGCGGCGCGCCGCCTCTCGGCCAGCGGCGCGTCGGACGCCGTCATGGCGTACGAAGAAGAGGCGCTGCCCATCCTCGGGAAGCTCGCGCTGGCGATGCACGAGCGCTATCCGGCCGGGGTCGCGCCGGAGGCCTTCGTGGTGGAGGCGCTGAGCGAGGCGCTCGGCGCGCAAGCGGGGGTCTCCGGAGGAGAAGGTCTCGTCGCGGCGCGCCGTTTCCTCGAGAAGTCGGGGCGTGAGCTGGGCCTTTTGATGGAGCGCGGAGCGCAGGCGTGGGGGTTCATGCACCTCACCTTCCAGGAGTTCTTCGCGGCCGCCGGGCTCCACGCGATGGAGCGGTTCGAGGAGGTGGCGGTGGCGCGTCTCTTCGATGCCCGCTGGAGCGAGGTGATCCGGCTCGGCGTGGGCTACATGGCGCTCGAGCAGAAGCGGCCCGCGGCGGCGCGGAGGTTCGTCGAGCGGGTCCTGTCGTGGGAAGAGCCGGAGCCGCGGCGATGGGTGACGAGCGTCCTGCGCAAGCAGGTCCCCATCGCGGCGCTGCTCGCCGCGGAGGCGGGCGAGGCGTTGCCGGCGGCGCTGCAGGAGCGCGTGGCGGCCGCGATGGCGGCGTGGGTCGTCGAGCCACCGTCGTTCGATGCACCTCGGGAGTTCCTGCGGGAGCTCGCGGTGACCGAGCTCGGCGGGCGCGTGGCGGAGGCGCTCCTCCGGTGGCTCGACGACGAGAGCCCCGCGCGCCGGGCGATGGCCGCGCTGGCGCTCGGCGAGCTGCGCTCGACCGCGGCCGTGGAGCGGCTGGTCTCGCTGCTCGCTGACGCCGACGCGACCGTGCGCGCCTTCGCCGGCCTCGCCCTCGGGAGCATCGGAGGCGACGATGTCGGGCGGCAGCTCGAAGCGCTCGTCGAGTCCGGCCCGCAGGAGATCAAGAAAGGCGAGCGCGACACGCCGCCGGGCTCGCCCAGCGCGCCGCCTTGATGCCCTGCGCCGCTCAGTGCACGCCGCCGACGAGCCACGCCTGCGCCGGGACGAGCACCTCTTCGGGGGAGCCTCCGCCCTGCGACGCCGGGCCGGTCGTCGTGCCGTCGCCCATGGGCGTCATGCGGAACCCGTGATCGCCGAAGACGAGCAGCAGGGTCCGCGGCGGCAGGCTGGCCATGAACCGCGCGACGACGTCGGCGACCTCCTCCGCGATGGCCTCGATCCGCTCGGCGAACGGCGGCCCCGCGGCGCGCAGGCGCGCCTCCACGAGGTCGAGCTTCATCAGCTCGCGCGACCCGACCCGCTCGCGCCGCAGGGTCGCCACGGCGCGGCCGCGGGCGATGGCGGGCTCCGCCTCGCTCGGGGGCATCGCCTCGCGGAGCCCGTCCGGCCCGCGGGCGAGCAGCGAGATCTGCGCCGTCGTGGTGGGCGGCAGCGCCGCCCAGAGCAGCGAGCGCTCCACCAGGATCGCCCGATCCATCATGATCTCCTTCAGGTGGGCGGCGACGCGCTCGCCGAGGTCGAAGCGCATCGCGTCCACGAGCAGGAGCTTCACCCCGCGCGCCCCGTTGAGGCGGGCGATGCGGGCGGCGATGTCCGGGGCGTCGAACACCATGGGCGGCCGCTTGCCGGTCACGCGCAGCGCCGAGAACGCCTCGCGGTAGCTGTGCTCGAAGCTGGTCCTCCAGCTGTCGACGACGCCGCGCACGGCCGCGTCCGTCTCGCCCGCGAGCGTCGCGCCGAGGAGCGGCGTGTAGTGGGTCGCGAACAGCTGCTCGATGACCCGGACCGGCTTCGGGCCGCGGGCGTTGTCGAGCTCGACGGCGAGCGCTCGCCACTCGGCCGCGCTGAGGATCCGGTTGCGCGGCGCCTTCCGCTCCCTGCGCGTCGGCGGCAGCGCGTCGTTGTCCGCGTGGGCGGCCTCGGCGATCGGCGCGGCGGGCGCGATGGGTGCGGCGGGCGCGACCGGCGCGGCGGGCACGATGGGCGCGGCCTCGTGCGCGGCTCGCGGCGGCCTGAGCGTGGTCCCCGCGCCCTCGATCGCAGCGCCAGCGTTGGCAGGCGCGCCCGGATCGGCGGGCGCCACGGCCGGGTCGACGCTGGCCAGGGCCATCGCCAGCGTCTCGTTCGCGGCGGGCGGCGAGCCCGCCCCCTGCGCCGGCGCGGCGCTCGGGCCTCTGCCGGGGGCGAGGACGGCCGCCGGTGCGTCCGGGCGGCGGATCCTCGACGAGCGGGGGGGCAGCACGCCGCGCGGCCGCGCGTCGGTCCGCCCCTCGGCGGCGGCGGGCGCTGCGGGCGGCTCGGAGGCCGTCGGCTCGGCCGGGAGCGCCTCGTCCGGGGCGGGCGCGGCGGCGCTCGGCTGCGTCGGGCGGATGGGGCGCTCCGGCTCGCGCGCGGCGAGGCCGCGCTCCGGCTCGCGCGCGGCGAGGCCGCGCTCCGGCTCGCGCGCGGCGAGGCCGCGCTCCGGCTCGCGCGCGGCGAGGCCGCGCTCCGGCTCGCGCGCGGCGAGGCCGCGCGCCTGGGCGCGAATGTGGGAGGCGGCGCCGTGCCCCTCGGGCGCGTTCCTCTCGACGAGGTCCGCGAGGGGCACCGGCGCGAGCACCTGCGCGGACCTGTCGACCTCATCGAACACGAGGGCGACGGGCGCCTCGCGCGCCGCGCCGAGCCACGCGAGGAGCGTCGCGCTGTCCTCCGGGTGGAGCGCCCCACGCGCGCCGCCCGCGAGCCGCGGCAGGCCGACGGCGAGCCCCGCGGCGCCGAGCGCCCTCGCGCGGAAGACCTGGTCGGCGATCACCGCCTCGAGCGGGGCGCCTTCCTGGACCCGCGGCGGCAGCGCGCCGCGCATGGCCAGCGCGAGCTCGACGGCCTCGTCGAGCGCGGCGCGGAGCTGCCCGTCCTGCGCCGCCGGGGCGCTCGCCCAGAGGAAGCGCCGCGCCCTGAGCTCGCGCTCGGCGCCTTCGCCCTGCCCGCTCGCGGCGAAGCGGGCCAGTCCGGACGGGGGCACAGGGGGGGACGGCGGTCGGCCCTCCTCGGAGGCAACGTCGAGGCGGGAGACAGGATCGAGGCGCATCGCGCGGCAACCTCGCAGAACTCGCCGAAACGGGCCAAGTTTCGGCGATCGGGCGGCAATCGGACGGGAATCCGGCGGCGATCGGGCGGCGATCGGGCGGCGATCCGGCGGCGATCGAGGCGCGGAGGCGGCGGGCGCCCCCCGCGGCGGCGCGCGGGGTCAGCCGGACTCGCGCGCGGTCTCGGCCATGAGCGCGAGCAGGGCGCAGGCGATGGCGAACCGGGCGTCGATCCTCCCCTGGTTCATCGACAGGTCGAGCGTGAACTCCTTGACGAAGAACCGGAACACCTGGGTCACCTTCGCGACCTCCTGCTGGTGGAGCTCGATGTGCCACTTGCCGACGAGGAGCGGGAACATGCGGCGGAGCAGCGCGGCGCCGTCCTCCTGCATCAGCCCGACCGGCTGATCCGCGGGATCGAGGATGTCCCAGGTGTCGCGGACGATCGATTTGAGGCCGCGCGAGCGGATGGTCCCGACCCGCTCGCCGGTGCGCGCGTCGAGGACGTCCAGGCACCGGTTCAGGGCGACGACCTGCCGCGACCGGATGGTGAGCAGCGGCTGCGACTCCGACTCATCGGCGAAGAGGGTGAACTCCTGGCGCAGCTTGAGCAGCGGGTGCTTGACGAAGCACACGAGGGTGCCGTCGGGCGCATAGACGTGGAACTTGCGGCCGAGCAGCGACCAGAAGGGCCGCTTGATGGTGTAGGTGGGGTGCGCGAACGGCTGAACCGCGAGGCCGCCATACGCGGCCGGGCCGAAGGGGGAGGCAGTCTGCATCGGGCCGAGTAGGCCGGAGCGGAGCGGCTCGGTCAAGCACGTCCGCCGCGCGGATCGGGCGGCTCTCGCCGTCACCCCGCGCGCGGGTCCTCCCCTTCAGCGCCGCGCGCCGCGATCGCCTTCACGAGCTCCGGCTTGACGACCTTGCCCATCGCGTTGCGCGGCAGGCTCGGTACGACGATCGACTCGCGCGGGACCTTGTAGGGCGCGAGCCGCTCCTTCGCCCAGGCGCGGAGCGGCCCGGTCGCGCACTCCGCCTCTCGCCCCGGCGCGGCCACGACGACCGCGACGACGCGCTCGCCCCACGCCTCGTCCGGGACGCCGATCACCGCGACCTCGGCGATCGCGCCGTGCTCCCGCAGCGCCTCCTCGATCTCGAGGGCCGACAGCTTGTACCCGCCGCTCTTGAGGATATCGACCGAGGTCCGCCCGAGGAGCCGGAAGCGCCCGTCGCTGGAGCGCTCCGCGACGTCGCCCGTGCGGAACCAGCCGTCCTGGAAGGCGGCGGCGGTGGCGTCCTCGCGCCCGAGGTAGCCCTTGAAGACGCTCGGCCCGCGGATCCAGAGCTCGCCCCGCGCGACCGCGGCGCCGCCGGGCCGCGCCGGCGCCTCGCCCGGGGCGTCGCCCGGCGCCCATGCCGACGCGTCGCCCGGCGCCCATTCCGACGCGTTGCCCGCGTCGTCGGTGATGCGGGCCTCGACGGTCGGCAGCGGGAAGCCGACCCAGCCCGCCCGCCGGCCGCCCGGATCGAGCGGGTTGCTCAGCCCGACGCCGATCTCGGTCATCCCGAAGCGCTCGAGCGGGATCGCGCCGGTGAGGTCGCGCCAGCGCTCGGCCAGCGTCACCGGCAGCGCCGCGGAGCCGCTCGTCGCGAGCCGTAGGGCCCCCGCCCCCGCGGCGAAGCCGGGCGCGCCGCCGCGGTCGATCTGCTCGAACAGCCGCTGGTACATGGTGGGCACCGCCATGAACGCCGTGACGGAGCCGCGCGCGATCTCGGCGGCGACGCGCTGGGCGTCGAAGCGCGGCAGCATCCTCGTCGCGCTGCCCGCGAGCAGCGACGTCATGAGCGCGATGACGACGCCGTGGAGGTGGTGCAGCGGCAGCGCGTGCAGCAGCGCGTCGTGCTCGGAGAAGCCCCAGGCCGCGCGCAGGAGCTCCGCCTGCACGGCCAGGTTGCGGTGCGTGAGGAGCGCCCCCTTCGGCTTGCCGGTCGTGCCGCTCGTGTAGAGCAAGAGCGCCGGATCGTCCGCGGCGATGTCGGAGAGCGCCCCCTCCGGCCCCGGGGCGGCGCGCTCGAGGTCCTCCACGCGGAGCACCGAGCGGCCCTGCGCGATCGGGGCGGCCACCCCGGCGAGCTCGTCTCCGACGATGAGCCGCCGCACGCCGGCGTCGCTCGCGAGCCATGCGAGCTCTGCCGGCGGGTACAGGGCCGACAGCGGCAGCGCGATCCCGCCGGCGAGGAGGACGCCGAGGAAGGCCGAGACCCACGCCGCGCCGGGCGGCACGAGGAGCAGGATCCGCTCCCCCTCGAGGGAGCTCGGGTTCGCGAGCGCGTCGGCGCCGCGCCGCCCGCCGTCGGCGAGCAGCGCGCCGCGGACGCGGAGGGCTCGCTCGGTGAGCGCCGCGAAGGTGGTCTGCCCCCGGTCGTCCTCGACGGCGGTTCGGGCGGACGATCCGAGCTGAGCGAGCCGTTCCACGAGCGGGGAAGCCATCGCGCGAACTCTCGCACAGCGAAGGTGCGCGGAGCCAGGCCGGTTGGTTACACTGCCGCGCCATGCGAGCTTCCTGCCTCCGTTCCGGCGTCTTGCCCCGCTTCGCGGCCGTCGCCGGTCTGACCCTGGCCGCGGCGGCGTGCGAGAGCGCGCCGAAGCCGCCCGAGCCCGGCCCCGCCGCCACCGCGGCTCCGGTCGCCGAGGCGCCCGCCGAGCCGCCGAAGCCGAAGGGCATGCCCGAGCTGCTCGTCGACTCGATGGGCCCCTACCTCGGCGGCCAGCGCGTGGACCTCTCGCAGAAGGACGGCGCGGAGAAGCTCTCGAAGGTGATCCGCGCGCTGCCGATCGAGGGCAAGCCGGTCACGCTGCTCGCCGAGAAGAAGGCGAAGCCGAGCGCGGTGGCCGCCGTCGTGACGGAGCTCGGCGCGGCCGGCGCGCCGACGGTGCTCATCAAGACCGACGGCCGCGACGACCTCCCGAAGGAGATCACGGTGGTCCCGGAGGGGCGCGTGTCGAAGCCCCCCGCGTGCGCCGTCAGCGCGATGGTGCTGAAGGACCTCGCGACCGCGATCTGGCCGTTCGGCGGCGGCATGGGCAAGCGTCAGCGCAAGGGGCTCGCCGGCCCGGATCTGTCGCACACCGGCGAGCAGCTCACGAAGGACATCGCCGCGTGCAGCGCGTCGGTGGCGTTCTTCTCGGCGGACGACGAGGTGCCGTGGGAGATGGCGCACAACCTGGCGGGCACGATCCTCGGCTCCGACGCGAAGAAGAAGCTCGCGACGCTCGTCCTGCTCCGCGCTGCCCCGGTCGCGGGGCGGCCGGTGCAGCTCGGTGGAGGCTGACGTGCGCTGCGCCGGGGGCGCCGTCGCCCTGGATCGCCGCCCCCTCAGGGGCGTGTCCGCCGAGAGGGGCGTCCCGCGCGCCCGGCGCGTGTCGTTGCGAGCAAGCTGTCGATTTCTCGTCGGACGAGACTCCGTGTGCTCATGTCGAGCGCGGGGATGGCCGGGTAGGGCCACGCGGCACGATCCGGCACACGGGGTGGCGCTGCGAGCGCACGGAAACGGCGGGCGGGCGCTCGCCGTTGGGGCCGGCCTGGATCATGAATAGGGCGAGTCGCAGATCCCCTGCGCCATCGGGGGCGTGACGATCACGGGAGGATGGTTCGGACATGTCGAAGCGACTTCTTGCATCGGCCCGCGCGAACAGGGGCCGCAGCCTCCGTCCTCGGGCTTCTCAGCCCCGCATGTCGGCGGCGCCTGAGGGGCCGGCGCTCGCGACGCAGGACTCGACGCCGCCGGCGAGCGACCAGGACGTCGCCGTCGCCGGGGAGGTCGGGGACGTCTCCGCTGCTCCTGAGCGGGCAGCCGGCGCCGGTGCGGCCGTTGTGCCCCCGGCCGTCGAGGCGCCTGCCGCGTTGCCGGCAGCGCGGGCGGCCGCTGTTCCGCTGGTCGCGGAGGCGCCCGCTGCCCGAGCGGCCGTGGAGGCGCCCGCCGCGCGAGCGGCCGTGGAGGCGCCCGCCGCGCGAGCGACCGCGGAGGTGCCCGCCGCGCGAGCGACCGCGGAGGTGCCCGCCGCGCCAGCGACCGCGGAGGTGCCCGCCGCGCCAGCGACCGCGGAGGTGCCCGCCGCGCCAGCGACCGCGGAGGTGCCCGCCGCGCGAGCGACCGCGGAGGTGCCCGCCGCTTCGCGGGTCTCCGAAGCGCCGGCCCCGTCGAGCAGCGCGGGCGACGCCACGCCCCGCAAGGTGCAGGACTCCGAGCCGCCGATGGCGCAGCAGCGAGCCGGCGCCTCGGAGCAACCGGCGGCCCCCGCTTCCTCGTCCGAGGAGCCGGCGCCGGACTCCGACGCGCTCGATCTGATCGACCCTTCCTCGCCGACGGCGGCGTTCTTCCGGCGCGAGGAGGAGTCGTTCCCGCCGCTCACCGAGGCGGCCAGCGATCCCGACGACCACGCCGACGAGCGACTCGTGGTGGTGCATCAGCTGTCGCCCGAGACGCTCGCCCGCCGGGCGCGCCTTCGTCGGATCGTCGCGGCGGTCGCGGGGCTCGCCGGGGTGATCTCCGTCGCGGTGGTCGCCAAGTCGGTGGTCGCGAGCAAGCCGCCCGCGCCTGCGCCGATCGCGATGGTGGCGCCCGTGTCGAAGCCGGCGCACGCGCAGGCGAAGCTCGTGGCCGTGGCAGGGAATCCTTCCCCTGCACGGGAGACCGCGCCAGCGCCGGCGGGGCCGGCACCCGCCGCGGCGAAGGGGGCGGAGGCCGCTCCGGATCCGCTGAAGGAGGCGGAGAAGGCTGCCGCGGAGAAGGCCGAGGCGGAGAAGGCCGAGGCGGAGCGGGCTGCCGCGGAGAAGGCCGAGGCGGAGAGGGCCGCGGCGGCGGAGGCGGAGAAGGCCGCGGCGGCGGAGGCGGAGAAGGCGGCGGCGCCCGCGGTCAACGCCGAGGACGCAAGCAAGCTGAAGAAGGAAGCCCTGAGCTTCCTCAACCGCGGCAGGTACAAGGACGCGATCGAGGCGTCGCGCGCGGCGATCGCGGCCGATCCGACCGACGCGCTGCCCTATCTCTACCTGGGCTCGGCGCTCCAGGACACGGGCAAGTGGAAGGACGGCGTCGCGGCGTACAGCGAGTGTGTTCGCCATGCGACGAAGGGCCCCGTGCACGAGTGCAGGGCCATGGGCGGTCGCAAGTAGCCCACACCCTGGCGACGAGCGCGCCGCGCACGGCCCGGGCGACGAGCGCGCCGTGCGCGGCCCGGGCGCCCGACGAGCGCGGCGGCCCGGGCGACGAGCGCGCCGTGCGCGGCCCGGGCGACGAGCGCGCCGTGCGCGGCCCGGGCGACGAGCGCGCCGTGCGCGGCCCGGGCGCCATTCGGGGCTCGGCGGCGAGCTGCGCTCAGCCCGGACGGCGAGCGAGCTGCGCGAGGAACCCCGCGGTCACGGCGTAGCCGAAGGCCAGGCCCGTGGCGAGGCGGGTGGCATGCCAGGGGGGGCGCAGCCCGAGGTCCTGGGTCGCCACGTCGAGCGCCATCAACGCGCTGAGGGCGATGAGGATCGGTCGCCACGCCGCCATCGCCAGCCGAGGCCGCGCGATCGCGGCGCCGGCGGCGACGCCGGCGAAGATGCCGGCGCAGCGGCTGCAAAGCGGCATCACGACGCCCTCGAGCGCGAGCGACCGCTCCGGCATGCGGTGGCACAGCGGCGCGAAGAGGCGATCGAGCGCGGCGCCGAGCCCTCCGAGCGGCAGGGTGCTCCGCGCCAGGAGGATGCACCAGGGCAGGGCGCCGACGAGCGCCAGCGCCCAGCGCACCGCCGAGAGCCGCGGCGACGGCGCGGCCGCGGTCGAGCTGCCGGAGGGCCGCGCCGCCGCGCCGTCGAGGCCGGCGGAGGGGGCCCGCGCCGCGGCGCGGGCCCTTGCGGGCGCCCGCGCCGCCGAGGTCTCGCGCCCGGAGGCGCACGCGGTCACGTCAGCCCCGGTCGGGCGCGCTCTTGCCGAGGTGGCGCATCACCTCTTTCAGGTCGCTCCAGACCTCTCGCTTCGCGCCGGGCTGGCGCAGCAGGTAGGCCGGATGGAACGTGGGCATGATCGGGATCGAGCCCTTGTAGAGCTTCCACGTCCCGCGGAGCTTCGTGATCCCCTCGGTCGTGCCGATCAGCCCCTGCACCGCGGTGGCGCCGAGCGCGACGATCACCTTCGGCTTGATCAGCGCGAGCTGGGACGCGAGGTAGGGGCTGCAGGCCGCCATCTCGGCGGGCTCCGGCTTCCGGTTCTTCGGCGGCCGGCACTTCACGATGTTGCAGATGTAGACGCCGTCGCGGTGGTACCCCATCGCCGCGATCATCTTGTCGAGCAGCTGCCCCGCCGGGCCGACGAACGGCTCCCCCTGCTGATCCTCCTCTGCCCCCGGCCCCTCGCCGACGAACACGATCTCGGAGAGCGGGTCGCCGCGCGAGAACACCGTGTGGGTGCGGCCCTCGTGGAGCGGGCACTTCTGGCAGGTGCGGACCTCTTCCGCGATGAGCGAGAGCCGCGTCAAGCGCTCCTCGGGCGACTCCGGCTGCGCTGCCGCGAGCGCGCGCGCAGCCGGTTCGGCGCGGGGCGCCGCCGCGGCGCTCACGGCAGGGCGGGGGGACGGCTCGGGGGCCCGCGGCGGCTGCACCGGCGCCCGCGCCGGCTGCGCCTCGGCCGCGCGCTGCTCGGGGTGCGGCGGGGAGGCGAAGGCGGCGGCGCGCTGCTCCGGAGGCGCCGGGGAGGCGGCGGCGGCGCTGCGCTGCGCTGCCGGCGCGAAGGCCGCGCCGCCGCCGCGCGGCACCGCCGGCGCGGGCGCGTCCAGCCCGGCAAAGCCCCGGTCCGCCCGCCGAGCGGCCGGAGGACCGCCTTCCGAGGACGACGCGCCCAGCGCCTCGTGGAGCGCCGACGGGTCGCCCGGCAGCCCGTCCGCGCCGGTCATCGCGTGCCATTCCAGGAACGCCCGGACCGAGGCGGTCAGATCGGCGAGCTCTTCGCGCAGCGCGTCCACCATCGCCGTCCCTTCAGTGGCCGCCCTGCTGCGCGAGCCAGCGCTCCGCGTCGAGCGCGGCCATGCAGCCCGTGCCGGCGGCCGTCACGGCCTGGCGGTAGTTCCAGTCCTGCACGTCGCCCGCGGCGAAGACGCCGGGGATGTTCGTGCGCGTCGAGCCCGGCACCGTCTTCAGGTAGCCGTTCGGGTGCGTCTCGAGCTGCCCCACGAAGAGATCCGTCATCGGCGTGTGGCCGATCGCGACGAACATCGCCGCCGCCGGCACGAGGTGGCTGTCGCCGGTCCTGAGGTTCTTGACGCGGACGCCGGTCACCATGTCGGCCTTCACGTCGAGCACCTCCTCCACGACGTGGCTGTAGAGGATCTTGATCTTCGGGTTCTCGACCACGCGCTGGACCATCGCCTTCGACGCCCGGAACTCGTCGCGGCGGTGCACAAGCGTGACGCTGCTGCAGAGCCCGGACAGGTAGGAGGCCTCCTCCATCGCCGTGTCGCCGCCGCCGACGACCACGACGTCCTGGCCGCGGAAGAGCGCGCCGTCGCAGACGGCGCAGGCGCTGACGCCCTTGTTCTTGAGCTTCTCCTCGCTCTCGAGGCCGAGGTAGTTGGCGCGCGCGCCCGTCGCGATCACCACCGCCTTCGCCAGGTAGAGCGTGTCCTCCACCCACACCTTGAACGGGTGGCCCGTGAGCTCGACCTTGGTCACGTCCGCGGTCACGATCTCGGTGCCCTGATGCGCGGCCTGGTCGCGAAAGCGCTGCATCAGCTCCTGGCCGGTGATCTTCTCGGGGAAGCCGGGGTAGTTCTCCACGTCGGTCGTGAACATGAGCTGGCCCCCCGGGATCAGGCCGCCGGCGCTGAAGCCCTCGATGAGGAGCGGCTTCAGGTTGGCGCGCGCCGCGTAGATGGCGGCGGTGAGCCCGGCAGGACCGGAGCCGATAATGACCAGGTTACGAACGTTCGATTCACTCATGGTGGAGCCATCTTATAGGCGCGACCGCCTTCCGCGTCGACCGCCCCGGCGCGCCGCCGCGCCGCGCCTCGCCTCATTGGCGCCGCGGCGCGCCGCGCCGCGCCTCGTTGGCGCCGCGCGGCGCGCGCCGCGCCGCATTGGGCAGCGCCCCCCGCCGCTTCCACGCGCGATCGTCCGCCCGCTCAGAAGCGCATCGTTCCGCTCAGACCGAACTCGTCCAGGCTGCTCTCGAAGCGGCCGCCGTTCACGCTCTGGATGCTGCGGTAGCCGCTCGGCACGGCGCCGGAGACGGCCTTGATGCGCCCCTTCCCGCCGTTGTCCAGCGCGCCGAACGACGTGTGCTGAAACGCCGCCGAAACGTCGACCGGGCCGATGCGCGCGGTCACGCCGGCCCCGACGCCGACCCGATAGCCGAGGTGGAAATCGAGGTTCAGATCGGCGTCGTCCTGCCCCTTCTGCTCGAAGAAGCCGCCGGCCCTCAGCGCGAGGAGATTTTGGAGCACCACGAAATCGCCGCCGAGCCGGACTCCCAAGACGTCGCGCCAGCGGTGCGGGACGTCGGCGTTGGGCGGCACCGTGCCCACGACCGTGCCGCGCACCGGGATGCCCTCGCGAAACCGCACCTCGATCGCGTCGACCGCGCTGTTGTTCGCCCAGGTGAAGTCGAGCTCCACGTCGAAGAGATCGTCGATCATCGGGTCGCGGGTGCGCGGCGCGGCGGCGGTGGGCTGCGCGGGCCGCAGGGCGAAGGCGCGCGGCCGGTGGTACCGGAGGCCGAGCTTCGCCTCCATGGGGATCGGCATCCTGAGCTCGCCCGCGCCCCGCTCCTCGGTGACGTTGCACCCGGGCGCCTCGCCCCTGCACGGGTCCTCGTTCTTCACCCCCGCCGGCGTCCAGTAGCGCGACTCGACGGTCAGGTCGGTCTTCGCGCGCACCGCGTCCTGCCACTTGAACCACGCGCCCAGATCGAGGTGCGCCGTCGCCGCCCAGCGCGCGCCGAGGACGAAGCCCGGGACGAAGAGATCCTCCGCCTCCGCGCGCGTGCGCAGATCGCCGTGCGCGTTGAAGTCGTCGCCGCCCGCGGCCGACGTCGCCTCGGCGAAGTTGACGAAGTCGATGACCGCCGCGCCCCAGATGAAGCCGGCGCCGATCGAGACCCCCTCCGTCGGGGTGAAGCCGACCGAGAGCGTCGGCATCAGCATCAGGGCGTCGAGCGACACGAGCAGGTACCGCTGGGGCGACGGCTGCGTCATCGCGCCGAAGCTCGGGTGCGTGTACGGGAGCGACTCGGGCCAGGACCGCGCGCCGACGCCGTGCGGGCCGAGCGCCGCGACGCCGACGGCGAGCGCGTCGCTCACGCGGAAGGTCGCGGCGAGCTGGGGGTTCGGGAACAGGCCGCCCTCGGCGCACACCTCCGGGGCCGGGCCGCCCTCGCTGCCGGGCGCCGGGATCGCCGTCGTCGTGCTCGGCGGGACGGGGCGCCCGTCGGGGCCGAGGCGCGTGAAGCACTGCGCCTGGTGGATGAAGTGGACGCCGCCGTGCGCGCTGGTCCGCTGCGCGGCGAGCCCCGCCGGGTTGAAGTAGGCCGCGAGCGGATCGTCGGCCCGCGCGACCCACGCCCCGCCGCGGCCGAGCTGGAGCACCCCGATGTCCGGCGAGTCGAGCCCCGACGAGGCGCGCGCCGCGCCGGCGGCCACCATCGCAGCGAACGCGGCGCCCGCGGCGCCGGCAGCTCCTCGTCTCATGCTCTCCGTCTCCGCGCGGGCGATCCCGGGCGGCTCACTTCACCGGCGACGCCTTGAGCGCCGCCTTGCCGTCCTTCACGTAGACCGTGAAGCGCACGCGCGAGCAGTTGTGGCGCGCCACGAGCGCGTCCTTGTTGCGCTGCAGCGTCCCCTTGAACTTCTCGAAGGTGAGGGCGTTCGTGGGCTCCCCGCACTGCTGCTTGACCGACAGGAACTCCTCGTAGACGGCGTTCCACTCGGCGAGCTCGTCCGGGTCCCCCGCGCCGTCCTGCCGCGCGGCCGGGGCCTCCGGCGCGCTCGTCGCCTCGGCGACCGGGGGCGCCGCGGCGGGCGCGCCCGGCGCCTTGGGCGGCGGCGGCGGCGGCGGGCGCCGCGGCGGCGGGCGCCCGGGGGCGCCCGTCGGGCCGAGCGCGGAGGGCGCGATGTTCGCGTCCGAGATCTCCTCGACCGCCTCGACCGGCTCCTCGGAGTCGCGGGCCGGCGGGGGGTTGCTGAGCGGGTGCGAGCCGGGCCGCCGCGTCGGGCCGCGCGGGCTCACCATGGGCTTCGGGTACGACGGGCGCGAATCGGGGCGCGGCTCGCCGGGGCCGAGCGGCACCGAGAACGCGCTCATCGCCGGCTGCGCCGGGATCGGGCCGAGCACCTGCTCGAGGTCGGCGGCCTTCCGGGGCGCGCCGCCCTTCGCGGCCACCTTCTCGACGCCGTCGTTGATGTCGGCCGCGATCTTCCGGTACGCGCCGCGGAACCGGCTCGGCGCCAGCACGTCGACCTCGCCCTTCGCGAAGCGCGCCGCCTCGTTGCGGAAGACGTGGAGCGGCCGCGTGTGCTCCAGGAACGAGAACACGAGCCCGATCGCCGCAAGGACGAGGGTGCCGGCCAGGAGCAGCAGCGTGGGCACCTGGCTCTTGTCGTCGTTGTTCGCCTTGTCGAGGAAGTTGAGCGGCGAGTCGACCGACGCCGCGAGGCGGCCGACCGCGTAGCCGGCGCCCAGCTCCCACGCCTCGCCGGGCAACCGCGCGTAGACGACCCCGAGGTGCTGGCCGATGACGCGGACCTCGGAGCGCCCCTTCTCGAGGTAGTCCTTGTTGTCGTCGAGCAGCTTCAGATCCTGCGTGATCTGGTCGAGGTTCGCCTTGTCGAACCCCTCGGGCGCGCCGGAGGCGACGCGCGCCCCCTCGGCGTAGAAGCCCACGGCGGCGCCGGTGCGCTTCGTGACCGCGCGGGCGAAGGTGTCGTCGATGATCTTGGCGCCGATCACGGCCCCGACCGGCTCGCCGTTGACGTCCTGCTCGACGGGGCGCGCGACGACGCGCAGGATGCGGCCCTTCCAGACCCACGCGTCGTCGCGGATCCAGCCGTGGAGGGCGTCGGCGACGAGCGGGTAGCCGCCGAGCTCCCAGTCCTCGCGGTGCTCGAAGTCCACCGACGCGACGACCCGGCCGGCCGCGTCGACGGCCCACACGTGGTCGAACTTCAGCTCCGGAGGCACCTCGGCGACCGCGCTGCGCAGCGCGGTGCGGGCCTTCTCGCGCTGCTCGGCGCCCGGCTTGGGGTCGGCCGACGACTTGGCGAGCGCCGTCCGCAGGGCCGGGTTCAGCGCGACGCGGATGAGCGCGCTCGATCGTTTTCGGGCGTCGTCGTTGAGGAACCACTCGACGGCGCTGGAGTCGGCGCTGAGCGCCTCGCTCATCGCGCGGTGGCTCGAGCGGTTGTAGAGCTGGGCGGCGACGAAGAGGACGAAGATCGCGGCGCCGAGCGCGAGCGCGAGCACCCCGTACCAGAAGCGCGACAGCAGCATGGCCTACTTTCCTGCCTCCGCGCTCGGCCCACCGGCCTCGCCCACGACGACGGGCTCCCTGAGGAGCTGCTGGTCCGGCCCCGGCTTCACGACGGCCTCGACGGTCTTCCCGACCGGCTCGCCGTTGAAGTAGCCCTGGAGCGTGTACGTGCCGGCCTCGACCTCCAGGGCGAAGCTCCCCTGACGGTCCGGGTAGGCGCTCGCCACGGCCTTCGGCTCGACGACGATCCACGACCGGATGCTCGGGGCGAGCTGGTCGCGGATCTCGTACTTGCCCGGCCCTGGCGGCGTCCAGGCGCGGGTCTTGGCGGCGCCGATCTCGACCGGCGGGAGCGCCTTGTTGCCGACGTCGTGGATCTTGTGCGGGAACGGATCGTGGTTCTCGAACTGGATCTGCTGGCCCGGGGCGACGACGACGGTCACGGGCGAGGTGCGGCCGCCCGAGATGACGACGGTCCGCGGCGTCTTTTGCGGCTCGCCCTTCTCGCCGAGCGCGACGACGCACAGCTCCTTCGGCATGTAGCCGACGAGCGCGCGGACATCGGCCCGGACGGTCGGGGAGGGCTCGCGGAACGTGTACCGGTTCGCCTTCGGGTCCTTGGCCTCGTTCCAGACCGGGTTCAGGAGCTTGGGCATGCCCGTGGTCCTGCCCTTGAGCGTCACCGCGGCCAGGGCCGCCCCGGGCACCATGAGGATCGCGAGCGTCAGGGCCAGGCGCCGTGCGAGGCGCGAGCGGCCGGAGGCGCGGCGCCCGAGGTGGCTTGACGATCCAAACCGCGCTGCGCCGCCGAGCGGGCGCCGCTCGTCGTGCTGCGCTCCTGCAGATCGAGGGGATCTCGTGTCCATCGCAGGGCCGAAGCTACCGGAAGGGGGATGAGAACGGAAACAAAAGCCGGGCCGCGGTCCGCGCGATGGCATCGCGCGCCGCGCGCCCCGCGTCGCGCTGCTCCGCCGCACACCGGCGCCGCCTGCGCGCTGGCCTGGACCGACGCGCGCCCCGCGCGGTGCGCCGGCCTGGACCGACGCCGGCCCGCGCGGCGCGCGCTGGCCTGGACCGACGCGCGTCCTGTGCGGCGCGCCGCACGGGACCCCGCACCCCGTGCGCGCCGCACGGCGCCTGGGCGGGCGGCGTGCGTCACCCGGCGACGCCGCGGTGCGGCGACCGCCGGGCACCTGTCGCGGGCGCAGCGGATGTCGCGCGCACAAAAGAACTGCGGGCCGCATGAACGGCCCGCAGAGGAGAGATGTTCCGTACCGCCGAGGACGTGGGCAGAAGGACTTGAACCCCTAGCATAGCTGCTAGGTGGGAGCCTAAGTACCGCTTCAGGCTTCCCGGTGAATGGTTCCGGGCCTAGCTCACCACGGTATCGTTGTTGGCTCCCTGGTTCTCGCTTACTCGGGATTCAATCGTCCAGCGCCTCACGAAGTCGGCAGAGGGAACGACCATAGGATAGTTCCGTGGGCGGCCCCGTCAACCGCTGCTCCGCACGGTTCTCACGTTTTGCGTCGCGTGCTTCCGTCGGTTGCGGCCGTTGGTCGGTTGTGGCCGTTGGTCGTCGCGTCGGTCGCGTCGGTCGCGTCGGTCGCGTCGGTCGCGTCGCCGCGTTCGTCTCGCGCTCACGCCGCGACGCTCGTGCGCGAGCGTCCGACGTCCTACGGATGGTCCTGAGCCGGCCGTCGAGCGACCTGGCGACCGAGCGGGCCGGCGAGCCGGGCTAGGCGAAGAGCGCGATGATGGGGTCGTGGACCAGGCCGTTCGACGCCACGATGTTGCCGACGTGGTAGTCCGGTGGACCGCCGTCGAGCGCGGTGATCACGCCGCCCGCGCCGCGCACGATCGCGCTCCCGGCGGCCACGTCCCAGGCGTGGAGCCGGCGCTCCCAGTAGGCGTCGTACGTCCCGTCGGCGACCATGCAGAGATCGATCGCCGCGCTTCCGCAGCGCCGCACGGCCTGCGCTTTGCGCTTGACGGTCACGAAGGCGTCGAAGTTGTTGTCCGGAGCCCGGTCGCGCACCGTCGGAAAGCCGGTCGCCACCATCGCGTGCGCCAGCGACGCCGTGGCGCTGACCGCGCAGCGCTCGCCGTTGCGGCGCGCCTCGCCGGCGACCGCAGGCGCTGTCGCGGCGCCGAGCGGCTCTGGCTCGCGCGGCCTGAAGCCCGTCCAGCGGAGCCCGAGCATGGGCGCGACCACGGCGCCGGCGACGGGCGTGTCGTCGTCCATCAGACCGACGGAGACGCACCAGAACGGGTGGCCGTGGACGAAGTTCGTCGTGCCGTCGAGCGGATCGACGTACCAGACGAGCCCGCCGCGCGGCTCCGCGGCGCGCGCGGCGCCCTGCTCCTCGCCGACCACGGCGATGCCCGGCGTGAGCGCGCCGAGCCGCGCGACGAGCAGGTCCTCGCTCGCCCGGTCGAACTGGGTCACGAGATCGTGCGGCCCCTTCTCCTCCACGCGCAGGCCGCGCGGGCCCGCGCGGAACCCGGCCTGCACGAGCGCCGCGGCCTCCTCGGCGACGCGCAGCGCGATCCCGGAGAGCTCGAGCAGCTCCGCCGATCCGCGCCCGCTCATCGCGACCTCGTCGACAGCGCGCCGCGGAGCTTGTCGTAGATGCCGCCGAACGCCCCGTTGGACAGGAGCGCGACCGTGTCGCCCTCCTGCGCGTCGCGCGCGATCGCGGCGACGATCGCGTCCACCGAGGCCGCCGCCTCCGCGCGCTTGCCCGCCTGCGCGAGGTCGCGCACCAGCCGGTCGAGATCGAGCCGCTCGGCCGCGGCGATGTCCGGCCGCCCGAGCGGCGCGAGCACCACGCGGTCGGCCGCGTCGAAGGCGCGCGCGTAGGGCTCCTGGTGCAGGGCGCGGCACGCCGTCGCGCTGCGCGGCTCGAACACCGCCCACAGCGCGCCGCTCGGGTGCCTGGACCGGAGCGCGCGCAGCGTCTCGTCCACGGCGGTCGGGTGGTGCGCGAAGTCGTCGTAGACGCGGACCCCGCGCGCCTCGAACAGGAGATCCTGCCGGCGCCGCACGCCCTCGAAGCTGGCGAGCGCCGCGGTCACGGTCGAGAGCGGCACGCCGAAGCCCTGCGCCGCGGCCGCGATCGCCGCGACGGCGTTGCGCACGTTGTGGTGCCCCGGCATCTTCAGGGCGACGCGCCCCGCCATCACGCCGCCGGCGTACAGATCGAACGACTGGCCGTCGGCGCCGGCCTCCGCGGGCGCGGCGAGCCAGTGCGGCGGCTTTCCGTGCGTGTCGTCGCCCTCGAGCGCGAACCACGCGACCTCGGCGCGCGCCGACCGCGACACCACCTCGACGACCCGCGGATCGTGCGCGGCCGCCACGACGAGCCCCGCCTCCGGGATCCGCTCGACGAACCCGCGGAACGCCGCCTCGTACGACGCGGCGTCGGGGTAGATGTCGATGTGGTCGTGCTCGATCGACGTGACGATGCCGACCTCGGGCCGGTAGTGCCAGAACTTCGGCGTCTTCTCGAAGAAGGCGGTGTCGTACTCGTCGCCCTCGACGACGAACGGCGTCCGGCGGCGATCGGCGCCTGCGTCGTTGAGGAGCGGCAGGCCGCGCCGGTCGCTCGCCGCGGCGGCGCTCTGGGGCAGCCGGAAGCTCGCCTCGAAGTTCTTCGGGAGGCCGCCGATGAGGAAGCCCGGGTCCCTGCCGGCCTCGTGGAGGAGCCACGCGCACATCGAGCTGGTCGTCGTCTTGCCGTGCGTACCGGCGACGATGAGCGGGGAGCGGCCGGCGAGCATGTGGTCCGCGAGCGCGTGCGCCATCGTGGTCACCCGCATGCCGCCGTCGATCGCCGCGCGCGCCTCGGGGTTCGTCGGGCGGCAGACGTTGCCGATCACGACGAGGTCCGGCCGCGGATCGAGGTGCGCGGGGTCGAACCCGGTCATGAGCCGGATGCCCCACCGCTCGAGGGCCGGTCCCATGGGCGGGTAAAAGGAGGCGTCGGAGCCCGAGACCTCGTGTCCCGCGGCCTTGAAGAGCCCCGCCAGCGCACCCATACCGGTGCCCGCGACGGCGACGAAGTGGACGTGCATCGCGGCGCAGTGTGCCCGAGCGCCCTCGGAGGGCAAGGGGCCTCCCGCGCGAGAGCTCGCCGCGCTCACCGGTCATGGCGCCTCCCGCTCTGCACGACGCGATCGAGGCGCGGCGCGCTCGAGACATTCGAGCGCAGTCCGGTGATGGGAACTTCGATTCAGGGAGGACCGATGGAGGGAGGATCGATGAGCACGAGCGGCCTCAGCCGCTTCAGCGACCGCCGGCCTAGCCCCTTCACCCGGAGCAGATCGTCGACCTTCCGGAAGCGCTTGATCTTGGCGCGGAGCGCCAGGATCGCCGCCGCCTTCGCCGGACCGATGCCCGGAAGGCGCATGAGGTCCGCCTCGGTCGCGAGGTTCAGCACGACCTTTCCGTCTGCGGTCACGCCGCCGCCCGCCGGGGCGCCCGCCCCGCCATCGCCGGGCGGCGGCGCCGCCGCATCGCCGGGCGACGGCGGCGCCGCCGCCGCTGCGACCCCCGCATCGGCGACAGGCTCGGCCGTGACCTGGGGTGGTGGGCTTCCTCCGGCGGCGCCGAACGGCGCCGGGTCGCCGGCGGCCATCGCCAGGCCGGCGGGCGGGTCTGCCTTCCGGTCCGGGAGCAGGCTCTGCGCGTGCCCGGAGCCCACGAGCGCCAGCGCGAAGAACCCCGCGACGTACGCCACGACCTTGCCGCCCAGCGCGGTCCAGGCCGAGTCCCTCAGCGCTGCCAGCGCCCGCTCCCGCCACGGGCGACGCACCTCGTCGTCCTGCCCTGGATGGGCGTCCTGCCCTGCATCGGTACGCCCGCCGGGCGAGCCCGTCCCTTTCGATGTCGCTTGCATCGCTCTGCGCCTCCTTCTCGTGCAAAGGACGTCGCCCTCCGCGCTCGCGAGCGGCGTTCGTCTCCTCGGCGGCGCCGCCAAGCGAGCGGCATGCCGGCGCGCGATCCCCTGAAAAAACCGGGCGAATGGCGCGCGACCGGCGCTCGCCGGCCTGGCGCCGCCATGGCGGAGGCGCGCTCGCCGGTCGAGCTCGCTCCCCGCCGCGGAGGCCGCCCGAGGAACTCGGGCCCCGCAAGGTGGAGGCCCGGGCGCCACCGTCCGGGAGGCCGGCGCGCCCGGGGCGGGGCCGGGCGTCGTGTCTCGAGCGCGAAGCTCGGCTACCATCAGCGCTCCGGGCGCCCGGCGACCCGGCGGCATCCACCCCGCCGCAAGGCGCTCACCACGAGGTCTTATGCCCTACGATCCCCGTCGCTTCGTTGATCCCGGCCCCGCGGGGCGCTCGCGCCGAGCCTTCCTCGGCGGCCTCGCCGCCGGCACCGCGGGCGCCGTGCTCCTCGGCCCGCACGCCGCGCTCGCGGACGCGCCGCCGAGCCTCGCGGCCAAGCCGCCCCCCGGCTTCACGCCGCTCTCCATCCCAGGGAAGATCGTGAAGGTCACGAAGTCGAACTCGCTGCAGCCGAACGGCCTCTGGCCCGAGGCGGCCGCGGCGAAGGCGATGCTCGAGCGGGCCATGGCGGAGCTCACCGGGAAGAGCGATCTCGGCGCCGCGTTCGGCCGCTTCGTCCACAAGGACGACCGCGTGGCGATCAAGGCCAACGGGATCGCCGGCCAGAAGGGCGCGACCATGGCCACCAACAAGGAGCTCGTGCTCGAGATCGTGCGCGGGGTCATCGCGGCCGGCGTCCCCGCGGAGAACGTGATGATCTTCGAGCAGTACCCGTCCTTCCTCGCCGGCACCCGCTGCGCCGACCGGACGGCCAAGCCGGCCGCCGAGTTCCCGGCCGGGATCCGCGCCGCGGTGCACGAGAACAAGGACGCGGTGATGCCGAGCATCTCGGTCTGCGGCATCCCCACCAAGTTCGTCCGCCCCTTCACCGAGGCGACCGCGGTGATCAACGTCTCGCTGATCAAGGACCACTCGATCTGCGGCTACACCGGCTGTCTCAAGAACATCACCCACGGCGCGACCATCAACCCGCACTCCTTCCACGAGCACACCGCGAGCCCGCAGATCGCCGAGCTCTACGCGCAGGACGTCGTGAAGAGCCGCGTCCGGCTGCACATCACGGACGGCTTCAAGCTCATCTACGATCAGGGCCCGCTCGACAAGAACCCGAAGCGGCGCGTCCTGCACGAATCGGTGTACGCCACGACCGATCCGGTCGCCATGGATGTGATCGGCTGGGGCGTGGTCGAGGGATGGCGCAAGGAGAACGGGCTGCCCACGCTCAAGGAGGCGAGCCGGGAGCCCTCGTACATCCGCATCGCCGGTGAGCTCGGGCTGGGCATCTTCGACAAGAATAAAATTTCGATGCGCGAGGTCCGATTGTAGCGGCGCCGCGGGATTCGCTCGCGGGGCTGCCGTCGCTGAGAACCGCTTGCCGAGGCTCGTGTTGCCCATGCCCTGCTCCAGGCCGACTGCGCGCTCTTCCACCGGTCGGAGGGCCGCGTCGGCGGTCCCTCTCCTCGCGTGCCTCGCGGCCGCCGCCTGCAGCAGCACCCCCCCGTCGAGGCCGCCGGGGTTGCCCCCGACGCCGGCGTCGGTCACCCGCGAGAACCCTGGCGGCGACGCCGCCGACCCCGAGCGGGCCGCGCTCGAGCGGCTGCTGGCCGAGCCGTGGGGGAGCCGGCGAGACCGCTTCAACACGCTCGACGTGCCGCTGGTCGACGGGAAGAGCTGGCGCCGCGTGCGGATCTGGAGCCACCCGACGCGCGCGACGTTCCGGTACGGCGACGAGCACTACGCCGCGCTGTCGGTCCTCTACACGAGCACCTCGGGGCCGAGCGACCCCGACAGCTGCCTCGACGAGTTCTGGGCGAAGCACGCGCCGCTCGCCGACGGCTACGGCGTGCGGCTCGGGGAGGCGCAGATCATCCGGACGACGCAGGAGATCGACGGCGAGGTGCGGCCGCTCGTGTTCAAGGTCCTCGACGGCAGCATCGCGTCGGTGTTCGCCAGCGACGACTACGCCGGAGCCGTCGCCGCCTACGAGTCGTGGCAGGGGACGTGCCTCGTGTCCGTGCTCGCCGTGAAGGCGACCGAGCACCCCGAGCTCGCGCGCCGGGTGCGCGATCGCTGGATCGACGAGGGCGCCCCGAAGCTCCGGTGGGTCTCCGGCCTCTTCGACGCGCCGAAGATCGAAGCGCGGTAGGCCCTGCCGGCGGGCTGCCGCGCGGCCGCCGGTCTGGGCGCGGCGCCGGGCCCGATCACGGGTCCATCGACGTCGGGCTCTCCGCGGGCTCCGGCGACCACGGCGCGCCCTGGGCCATGCTGTGGCACACGACGGAGGCGGCCGCGAGGAGCAGCGCGAGCGCGACCAGCCAGGGGACCCGAAGCGGCGGCAGGACACGGCTGTCCAGCACGACCTCGCTCTGCCGGTCGTCCGAGGCGGGGCCTCCGGCGCCGCCCGTCGCCGGCGCGCCGCCGAGATCGTTCGCCGGGGTCGCCAGCATGGCGGCCATGGTCGTCTGATCCATGGCGTAGCGCGGCGGGGCCGCGGGCCCGCCCAGCTCGCCCCGCTTCACGATGGCGCTCCGCTCGTACGGCGACGGGCTCGCGGGCAGCGGCTCCCGGGAGGCCTGCGCGTGCGCGGGGAAGAGCGCGGAGAACGCTTCCATCATCTCCCTGCCCGACTGGAACCGCGCGTCGGGCTCGAACGCGAAGGCCCGGCAGAAGAACGCATCGACCCCGGTCGGGAGCTCCGGCGCGAGCTCGGACGCCTTGGGGAACGAGGTCTGGCAGATGTGCCGGACGAGCTCGTTGATGTTGGCGCCGGCGAAAGGGCACTGGCCGGTGATCGCGCGGTAGAGGATCACCGCCATGGACCAGAGATCGCTCCGGTAATCGACCTGCCTGGGCGCCATGGTCTGCTCGGGGCTCATGTACCGAGGGGTCCCGAGGACCATACCCGTCTTGGTGATCCGGTCGCGCGAGCAAGACGACTTCGCGACGCCGAAATCGAGCACCTTGATGAGCTCATCGCCGCCCGAGCACGTGATGAAGATGTTCCCCGGCTTCAGATCCCGGTGGATCACCCCCGCGGCGTGGATCGCGTCGAGGGCCTTGCCGAGCTGCGTGAACAGGACGGTCGCCTGCGCGAGCGGGAGCTTCTGCTCCCGTTCGAGGCGGCGGTTCAAGTCCTCCCCCTCGAGGTACTCCATGACGATGAACGCGCAGCCGCGGTCGACGCCGTAATCGTAAGTCTCGATGACGTAGGGGCTCCGGACGCGCGCGGAGGCGCGCGCCTCGCGCTCGAAGCGGGCGATCAGCTCGGGCTCGGTGGCCGCGAAGCTCCGGATGAACTTGATGACCACCCGCCGCCGGAGCTTGATGTCGAAGCCTAGCCACAGGTCCCCCATGCCCCCGCCCCCGAGCCGGCGCTCGAGGCGATACTTCTCCATGACGGCCCGACCTTCAGCAGTCTCCTTCATGGCTCCGCACCTGCTACCCAATGCCCTGGCCTGGGACAAGTGATCACCCGATTCCTGTCGAAGGGTCTACGCCAACACTACTCCCGTTGATTGTATCGCAATCCGTCCACGCCGCGCGCTGAAAACTTCCGGAAATCAGCGTGTCATTGGGGCTCGCTCGACGCGTCTCGCTCGAGGTGACTCCATGGTACTCGATGTCAGCCGAGGTGCGCGGATATGCGATCAGAGAATATCGAACGGGTAGGCGCGATCCGCATAGGCTCGCACCGCGATGGCCTTGCGCAGCTCGTCGTCGTTCTTCTGGAAGTCCGAAACATGCTGCGTGAGCCGCTTCTGCGCCATGCCGACGAACACGGTTGTGAGATCGATCTCACGACGCGCACCCTCCTCGCCGCGCCGCTCGATGGCCCGGGTCGTGCGTGAGATGCACGCGGCCATACAGTAGAGGTCGATGGCCATCTCCGCGATCCGGCGCTGCGCATACTGCATCTCGGCGATCTCGCGCCCGTGCTTCCGGAGCATGTCCTCGCTGTGCGTGGCGAGCTCTGCCGTGTAGTCCTCGAAGATCACCGCCTCCCGGCTGAGCAGCGGGTGCGCCTTCGACATCCGCTCGCGCCCGAGCACCGACCTCGCCTTGCGGATCGCGAAGTCGCTGAGCAGCCCGAAGCCCTTGATGGGCTCTCGCATCGCCTTCGCCACGTCCGCGAGCGCCTTGCCCGGGCCGCTCATCCCGGAGAGCGCCATGAAACAGCGCAGGATCTCGTTCGTCCCCTCGAAGATCATGTTGATCCGCGCGTCGCGCAGGTGCCGCTCGTAGGGGTAGTCCTGCATGTAGCCGATGCCGGCCGCGATCTGGAGCGTCTCGTTGACCACGAACCACAGGGTCTCGCTCCCCATGACCTTGCAGATCGCGCTCTCGATCGAGAAGTCCGGGACCTTGGCGTCGACGAGGCTCGCCGTCAGGTAGGTGATGGACTCCAGCGCGTACGTGTGCGCCAGCATCGTCGCGATCTTGTCCTTGATGAGCCCGAAGTCGCCGATGCTCCGGCCGAACGCGCGCCGCTCCTGGACCCGATCGAGCGCCAGGCGGATCAGCGTGTTGCAGGCGCCCACGCACCCCGCCGAGAGCCCGAGCCGCCCGTTGTTGAGCACCTCGACGGCCACCTTGAAGCCCTTGCCGACCTCGCCGAGCACGTTCTCGCTCGGCACCTTCACGTCGTCGAAGAAGAGCTCCGTCGTCGACGAGCCCCGGATCCCCAGCTTGTGCTCGTTCGGCCCGTTCTTCACGCCCATGCCCCGCTCGACGATGAAGGCCGTGAGCTTCGGCTTCTTCCCCTCCTCGAGGGCGGAGGTCCGGGCGAACACCGTGAAGACGTCGGCGAAGCCGCCGTTCGTGATCCAGATCTTCGACCCGTTCAGCGTGTAGTACGAGCCGTCGGCCGACACCTCGGCGCGCGTCCGGATCGCCGCCGCGTCCGAGCCGGCGCCCGGCTCCGTCAGCGCGAAGGCGGCCATCCACTCGCCGGTCGCGAGCTTCGGGAGGTAGCGCTGCTTCTGCTCCTCCGTCCCGAAGAGCTGGATCGCCTTGAAGCCGATCGACTGGTGCGCGCCGAGCGTGACGGCGATGGACGCGTCGAGCCCGCCGACCTCCTGCATGACGCGCGCGTACGCCATGTTGCTCAGGTTGACGCCGCCGTGGTCGGCCGGGATCTGCAGGCCCATCAGGCCGAGCTTCTTCATCTCGGCCAAGAGGCCGGGATCGATCGCCTGCTCTCGATCGATCTTCGCGCTGTCGACGCTCGACCCGAAGAACCTCCGCACGCTGTCGAGGATCATCGACGTCGTCTCCCGCTCCTCGGCGGGCATCTCGGGGTACGGGAAGATGATGTCCTCGGCGATGATGCCGTGGAAGAGGGCCTTCATGAAGCTCTGCTCGATCGTCGGGGGCATCGGACCGTCCTTTCCAGGGGCAGGCCGCCGCGCCTCCGCGCGAACGCGCGGCCTGCTCAGTGCGTCTTCTTCGGCGTCCGCACGGACTCCGCCGGGCTCTCGTCCTTCGCGGCACCCCCGGCGTCGTCCCTGACCGCCGGCGCCGCCGCGGCCGCGCCCCGCGCGGTCGAGGCGGGCGGCGGGGCGGCGCTCCCGTCCCGCCCCACCGCGCCGGACGGCGGCACGGGCGTGGGCGTGGCGGGGCGCACGGGGTGCGGCGTGGCCGTCGGGGGCGCGGGCGTGTGCCCGGCGCGATCGGCCTCCCGCTGCCACGGGTACTTGATGCGCCCGTGGTACATGTTGACCAGCGTCGACGCCATCCGGGTCGTCATGATGCGCAGGTCCTCGATCGTCAGCCCGGATTGATCGAGCTGGCCGGACGCGAGCTTCGAGAACATCACGCGCTGGATCATCTCCTCGAACTTCTTGTGCTCGGGCGGCCAGATGGTCCGCGACGCCGCCTCGATGGAGTCGACGAGCATCAGGATCGCCGTCTCCTTCGTCTGCGGCTTCATGCCGGGGTAACGGAAGTGCTCCTGCGTCAGCTCCTTCGGATTCCCCTGCTCGACGCACTTGTGCCAGAAGTACTCGACGACCTGCGTGCCGTGGTGGGTGTACGCGAACTCCACCACGGGCTCGGGGATGTTGCCCTCCCGCAGGATCTTCGTGCCCATCACGACGTGCGCCATGATGGCGTCGGCGCTCACCTCCGGATCGAGATCCTCGTGCGGCGAGCGCTCGCCGTGCGCGAGGTTCTCGATGAAGTACTTGGGCTGCACCGTCTTGCCGAGGTCGTGGTAGTAGGCGCCCACGCGCGTCAGCAGGGCGTCGGCGCCGATCGCCGCGGCCGACGCCTCGGCGAGGTTCGCCATCGCGCGCGCGTGCTCCCAGCTGCCCGGCGCCTCCGCGGCCATCTTCTTGAGCAGCGGCTGCTCCAGGTCGGTGAGGTCGAGCAGCTTGTCGCGGGGCACGTGCCCCATCGCCCGCTCGGCCGGCTCCCTGAGGGTCCGCCCGAGCATGCCGACGAGGAGCCCCCCGCCGATGCAGGCCAGCACGCTCGACCCGAGCCAGAGCTTCAGATCCGCGGCCAGGTCGAAGCTGCCCTCGAACAGCACGGTCAGCGCGACGAACCCGATCGCGCCGGCGAGGCCCGCGAGGCTGCCCGCGACGAGCAGCTGCCGCGAGCCCTTGCGCTTGAAGAAGAACATCGTCGCGGCGATGCCGCGCACGAGCAGCACCGACAGGAGGACCACGTCGAACCGGAGCAGCGACGCGGCGATGAACGCGACGCCCACCTCGACGAGGAACGCGGTCCGCCGGTCGAAGGCGATCGCCACCCAGAGCGGGAGCGCGGCGACGGGCATCCAGAACTCGGGCAGCGCCGTGAAGAGCAAGAGGAGCTTCGCGACGATGAGCGAGGCCGTCATCAGGACGAACATGCCCACCTGCGTCCGGAGCAGCCGCACCCGGTTCTGCCCGAAGCGGCGCAGGTAGACCGTCAGCATCAGGCAGACGATGAGATAGATGACGTACATGCTCGCGACGCGCGCGCCGAGCCCGGGCCGGCGCATGCGCCGCACCGTCTCGTACGCCATCGCGGCGTTGTGATCCTCGTTCTGCTCCGACAGCACCGTGCCGCGCGGCACGATCACGCGCGCGTGCTCGTACGAGAGCGAGAAGCTCCCGTCGTGCGTGTCGCGCACGATCCGCGGACCGTACGGGACCCGCAGCGTCACGGGCGCAGGCTTGCCCATCTCGGGCGCGAGCGACGGGATCAAGAGCTCGCCCACGCCGAGCACGGCGAAGAACGCCGCGAACAGGACGCTCAAGACGAAGCCGGCGAGGGGACCTGCCCGGATACGCGTGCGCAGCATGGAACCGCTCGGTCTCGTCCGCTGGATGCAGCCTGAGAAACGGTTGACGGGGCACGCTCGCGCGTGATCCCGCCGCCACCGGACGGCCGCTGGCGGCCGCCGATGTCAAGGTGTAGCCGCGACCCTAGCAAAGAAGCGTGGCCGAGTCAGCGGCGCGCGGAGCGCCGGCGCTGGACGGCGCGTCGCCGCCGAATGCTCGCGCCGGCGCGCCGACGTGACGTCGAGAACGCCGGCGCGCGCCCGCTGGCCACGACGGCGACGCCGGAGCGCGGCGCCGGACCACCCTCACGATGTTCCAACTGCTCCTGGAAAACATCGGTTCGAGCAGACAATTGCCGTTCGGCGCAAAAGTTGCTACCCACAGGAAATGTCCCCGCTGCGCATGCTGCTCGAACGCCGCAGGAGCGTGGTGATCATGGGGGTACTGAACCGCACGCCGGACTCCTTCTCCGACGGCGGTCGCTTCGCGGATGAAGATACGGCTCTCGCGCAGATCGATGCGATGCTCTCCGAGGGGGCGGACATGATCGACATCGGCGCGGAATCCACGCGGCCGGGTGCGCAGCCCGTGCCGGACGACGAGCAGATCGCGCGCATCGGCGGGAGCGTCCGCGGCGCGGTGAGGAGGGGGGCCGTCGTTTCCATCGACACGACCTCCCCCGTCGTCGCGGCGCGCGCGCTCGACGACGGCGCGGCGGTGGTCAACACGATCTCGCTCGACGGCGCGGCTGAGCTCGGCGCGCTCTGCGCGCGCCGCGGGGCGTCGCTCGTGCTCATGCACAGCCGCGGCCCGATGTCGGCGATGGCCGGCTTCTCCGCCTATCCCGACGACGCCTACGGCGACGTCGTCGCCGACGTGGCGCGCGAGTGGTCGAGCGCCGCGGAGCGGGCGCTCGAGGCGGGCCTGCCGAGGAGCGAGCTCGTCCTCGACCCGGGCCTCGGCTTCGCCAAGAACGCGCGGCAGTCGCTCGAGCTGTGCGCGAGGCTCGACGAGCTGTGCGCCCTCGGCTTCCCGGTGCTCGTCGGGCCGAGCCGCAAGTCGTTCCTCGCGCGCGCCGCGGCGGCCGAGGCCGCCGAGCGGGGCGATGGCGCGGGCGCCGCGCTCGCGCCGCCCTCGGAGCGCCTCGGCGCCACCGTCGCGGCCGCGCTCGCGTGCGCCGCGCGCGGCGCCGCGGCGGTGCGCGTCCACGACGTCCGCCCCGTGCGCCAGGCGCTCGACGTAATGCGCGCGATCGATCGCGTGACCGACCGCGTGACCGACCGCGTGAACGATCGCGCGAACGACCGCGCGGGCCCGCGCGAGCGGCGCGGCGCCGGGGCTCCCCTCACCCAGGGGGCGCGCGGCGATGGTTGAGGGGTTCCTCCGCCTCTTCTCGTCGAGGCCGGTGACGCAGATCGTCCGGGACCTCGTCGACATCTTCATCGTCGCGTACGTCGTCTATCGCGCGCTGCTCGTGCTGCGCGGCACCCGCGCGATGCAGATGGGCCTCGGGCTCGGCATCGTCTTCCTCATCTACCTCGGGGCGAAGATCTTCGGCCTGACGACGCTCCTCAACCTCCTCTCGTGGCTGCTCTCGTCGATCATCCTCATCGTGGTCGTCGTCTTCCAGAACGACATCCGCCGCGCCCTCATCCGCGTGGGCGGCAGCAACTGGTTCACGAGCGGCCGCGAGCAGCAGTCGCGCGTCATCGACGAGGTCGTGGCGGCCGCGACCGAGCTCGCCCGCCACCGCATGGGCGCGATCATCGCCTTCGAGCAGGACGCGAACGTGCTGGAGTTCGTCAAGAGCGACGGCATCCACATCGACTCGGTGGTGACCCGGGAGCTGCTCGTCTCGCTCTTCGTCCCCGAGTCGGTGAACAAGCTGCACGACGGCGCGGTGCTGATCCGCGATCTCAAGATCGCGCGCGCCGGCGTCTTCTTCCCGATGCCGGAGACCAAGATCCTCGACGCGAGCCTCGGCTCCAGGCACCGCGCCGCGCTCGGCATCACCGAGGAGACCGACGCGGTCGTGGTCGTGGTCAGCGAGGAGCGCGGCACGATCAGCTTCTGCTTCAGCGGCAACATCGTCTCGAACCTGGACGGTCAGTCGCTGCGGCACGCGCTGCTCGGGCTCTTCGGCCGCTCGTCGCGCCGTCGGCGCTTCGCGAAGAAGGTGGCCCAGAGCGGCCGCACGAGCCTCCCGGCGCCGCCGGCGCGCAGCCCCGCGGTGAGCCCCGCGCCGGGCGCCGCCGCGCCGGGCCACGAGCCCGGCAAGCCCGCCGCCGCCGCGAAGCCCGCGCCGATCGAGGCCAAGCCCGCGGCGACGGTCACGAAGACGTCGTCGATGATCAAGGCGCCCGCCGAGGCCGAGGCGCGGCCGATGGCGCGGATGTCGACCTCCACGCCGATGCGCTCGGGCGCCGAGGCGCGCGCCGCGGCGGGGTCGAGCGCCGACGTCCGCGCCGCGGCGGGGACGGGCGCCGACGCGCGGAGCCCGGGCGCCACCTCCACCACGCAGGACGTGGATCGCCCGTCCGAGCGCGGGCGGCCGGCGCTGGTCGACGCCACCGCCGCCGCGACGGACTCTCCGGTCCCGTCGCAGCGCACCTTCGTTCCGACGGGGCAGGTCGCGACGACCGCCGCGTCCAAGGGGAGCGCGGAGGGGGTCCCTCCGCGAGATGAGCCATGACGCTGGCCGGCATCCGCGAGGCGCTCCGCTCGGCGCTGCTCGACAACCTCGGCCTCAAGCTGCTCTCGATCACGTTCGCGCTGTGCCTCTACGCCTTCATCCACGGCGCGGAGAACGCCCAGCGCACGCTGATGCTCAGCGTCGTCCTGATCCTCCCGCCCGAGTCGAGCCACCGGCAGCTCATGACCCAGGTCACGGACGCGGTGGCGGTGACGGTGCGGGGCCCCCGGACCCAGCTCGACGACCTCCGCTCGGAGAGCCTCGGGACGCTGCGGCTCGACCTCCGGGACGGCGCGAAGACGCGCATCGATCTCGACTCCTCGATGTTCCACATGCCGGCGGGGCTGGTCGTCGATCAGATCTACCCGTCGACGATCGAGCTCCGCTGGGACGACGTGGTCACGCGGTCCGTCCCGGTGCACGTGCCGCGCACGGGGGACACCGCGCAGGGGTTCCTCGTGAAGGGGATGATCTCGGTCGAGCCGCCGTCGGTGAGCGCCCGCGGCCCGCGCTCGGTGGTCGACGTGATGCAGCTCGCGCGCACCGCGCCGTTCGACATCAGCGGGCTCACGGAGGGCACGTACCAGCGGCAGCTCGCCCTCGAGCGGCCGCCGAAGCTCGTGACGTACGACGTCGACAGCGTGATGGCGACGCTCGAGATCGGGCGCGAGCTCGCCACGCGCACCTTCGACCGCAGGGTCGAGGTGGTCGGAATCCCGCGCGCCACCGTCTCGCCCGCCGTGGTGCAGGTGAGGATCACGGGGACGCCGGAGGACGTGGGCGCCGTCAACCCCGACTCGATCGTGGCGCGCGTGGAGCCCAAGGCGGCGAACCTCGACCTGAGCCAGCCGGGCAGCGATTTCCTCGACGTGCTCGTCGACGTCCCGCGCGTCACCGCTGAGGTCAACCCCGCGAAGGTCATGGTGAAGTGGTGAGCGCGCCGCGCCTTCGCCCCGCCGCGGCGGGCGTCAGCGCGGGCGGCACCTCGAGCTCGCCCCGCGCGATCTGCGCCGCGAGCGCGGCGGCCCGCGCCCTCGCCGCGGCCGGGATCCCCGCCGCGTGCGGGCCTTCGCTCACGTAGCCGACGCCGCCCTCGGCCAGGCCGAACGACGCGATCCCGCCCTCGAAGCGGCCCTCGACGAGCGCGCGGATCGCCTCGAAGACCGCCACGTCGGCGCGCTTGATCATGCTGGTGAGCACCGTCCCCGGCATCTCGTCGTGCTGGTCTCGATCGACGCCGATCGCCTTGACCCCCATGTCGCGCGCCGCCTCGAACACGCCGTGGCCCGTCGCTCCGGAGACGTGGAAGAGGACGTCGGCGCCCGCCGCGACCTGGCTCACCGCGAGCGCCTTGCCCTTGACCGGATCGCGGAACGCGTCGGGCGTCGTCCCCGCGTAAGCGACGCTGACGCCGCACGCGGGGCAGACCTCGCGCACGCCCGCGCGGTAGCCCGCCTCGAACCTGTGGACGAGCGGCATGTCCATGCCGCCGATGAAGCCGACGCGCCCCGTCGCCGTCGTGAGCCCGGCGATGGCGCCGACCAGGAAGGCCCCTTCCTCCTCGCGGAAGGTGAGGCCGGCGAGGTTCTCGGGCAGGGCGCGGCCGGGCACGGCCGCGTAGTCGAGGCACGCGAAGCGGGTGGCCGGGAAAGCGCGCGCGACGACCTCCACGTCGGTCGAGAAGATGAAGCCCACGCCGATCACCAGGTCGAAGCCGCGCGCCGCGAACAGCCGCATCGCCGCCTCGCGGTCCTCGGCGCCGCTCGGCTCGAGCACCTCGGTGGTGACGCCGAGCTCTCGGGCGGCGCGGGCGAGCCCGAGGTCGGCCGCGTCGTTGAAGCTCCTGTCCCCGCGCCCGCCGACGTCGAACACGAGGCCCACGCGGATCGCGGCGCGCGCGCCGCCCCCTCGAGGCGGCTCGTCGCGGGCGGGGAGGAGCAGCGACAGGGCGGCGAGCGCCGCGACGGCGGCGGTGACACGTCGGAGGGACAGCGCGGCGGGCATGGGCTCGAGCGGCGACGGCGGCGCCGCTCGGCCGCTCAGCCGGGCGTCGCCTCGCTGCCGTCGCCCCGGGAGAGCCCGAGCTCGCCGAGCAGCGCCCGCAGCTTCTCGGGCCCGCGCTTCGGATCGGCAAGCTTGACGATCGCGTAGCGCTCCTCTTCGGTCAGGGCCGCCAGCCGGCCGAGCGCGGCGCCGTCGAGCGCGCCGTCCGGGCCGAGCCGCTCGCGCAGCCGCGCGACGACGCTCTCCGGATCCCAGGCGGAGCGGCGCACCGGGGCGCCCGCGAGGGGGGTGAGGTCGACCCCGGCGCGCGCCGCGAAGCCGCGGAGCACCTCGGCGTAGACGGCGAGGTCCTCGTCCGTGTCGACCGGCAGGTGACACAGGGCGAGCCGCTCCGCGCGCGACAGCGCCTGCCACCCCGCGAGCGAGATCTTGAGCTCCGCGAGGTCGAGCTTCCGACGCACCGAGAGCGGCACACAGTCGAGCGAGGCGTGGACCTCGCCCTCGAGCGCGAACTGCCTGTACATACCTTCCTCCTATAGCCGCGCGCCGATCGTTCCGCGAGCCGCGGCGCGCGCCTGGCCGCGCGCCGCTCGCGCCTGGGGACGCGCGCTGGGACGCGCGGCGCGGCTTGCGCTAGCCTGCCGCCGTGCGCCGACCCGGGCTCCTCATGACGCTGACCACGCTGCTCGCGCTCGCGTCGCCGGTCCGGAGCGCCCGCGGCCAGGACGCCGCCGTCGCGCCGCCGGCGTCGGCGCCCATGCTGCTCGACCGCGTCGTCGTGCGCTGGCACGCGCCGGAGACGGGCGGCGTGCGCCGCCCGCAGTTCATCTTCGAGCGGGAGCTCGCCTTCCAGGCGCGCATCGAGGCGCTCGCCGATCCCGACGCGGAGCCCGGGCTCTACCGGGACCGGCACGTCCGCGCCGCGCTCGATCGGCACATCGCCGAGACGCTGCTCGCCAGCCTGCCGATCTCGCCGGCGCCGACGTCGGCGGAGGTCGCGCAGCGGGCCGAGGCGGCCCGGTTCTCGCTGGAGCAGCGCGCCCGCGGCCGCGCGCGCCTGCTCGCCGCGGCGGCCGCCGAGGGGGTGAGCTCCGACGAGCTGGACGCGCTGCTGCGCCGCCAGGCGCGCGCGAGCCTGTACCTGGACCGCATGGTCGCGCCGATGCTCGAGCCCAGCGAGTTCGAGCTCAAGCTCGTTCTGCGCTCCGGCGCCACGCCGTTCAAGGATCAGCGCTACGAGGACGTCGCCCCGGCGCTGAAGCGCTGGTACGTCGCGCAGCGGCTCGCCCACGCGCTCGACACCTACTACCAGAGCGCGCGCGCCCGGGTCTCCTTGAGCATCGTGCCCGCGCGCTGAGCGCGCCCCGGGCGGTGGCCGCAACGCGCGTCGCGAGGCGCGCGAGGAAAAAGCGCCGCGCGCCTCACGCATCGCCAGGCGCCGGACCTCCGGCGCCTCCGCCTCGGGACAAACCCCCTTGACGCGGTCTCCGCGTTGCGCCGGTGCAACATGCCTATACCGACGTGCGTGCTCCCGCTTTCCGCGACCCATGGCGCCTGCCAGAGCGCCCTTCGGCGCCTGCGGTGCGACGCGGAACGACGTGGAACGACGCGGAACGACGCGGAACGACGCGGAACGACGCGGAACGACGACTGCGGCTCGAGGAGCCGAAGAGGCGAAAGAGATAACGCAGGTGGATTCTAGCTCTTGATATTGAAGGACGCTGAAGCGATACTGAAGCGTCGTCTGGTGTTCACTCCAGGCAACTTGGAGCGCGGGCGCTTCCGTGCTGATCGCGCGGGAGGGGGGTCCAGTGCGCCGTATCCGTAGGGGTGTTCGCTGGGGCTACATGCCGGCGATCGGCGTTGGAGGACGCGGTCCAGGAGCGATGAGATAGAGCACGAGACCCTGGCCGTGCGCCGCTCGTGAGCCGCCGGAGAGCGCGATCGCGCCGGCGCGGCGCGGCGCGGCGCGGCGCCGCGCCTGGCCGACGGCGATGTCGCGAGCGGCCTTTGCGGCGGGGTCAATCCCGGGCGTGGGTGCGCTCGGCGGAGCCACCCCGACGAGCACACCTCGCAAGGAGCTGTTCACATGGAACCCGGAGAACGTTCGTTTCATCGCAGGCATCTGTTGCGCGGACTCGGCGGCATCGCGACGCTCACCGCGGTCGCTCCCGCGGTGCTCGGCAGCGCGTCCGCCGGCGCGACGACGTCGGCCGTGCTCGCCACCGGCTCTCCGGAGATGGTGGGCATGAGCTCGGAGCGGATCGACGATGTCTTCGCGCGCGTGCAGCGCCGCGTGAACGACGGCCTCTTCCCGGGCGCGACCGCGCTCGTCGCGCGGCGCGGCGTCATCGTGGGTCACCGGGCGTTCGGCAACAAGGTCGCCGGCTGCAGCGAGCCGGTCACGCTCGACACGATGTTCGATGTCCTCTCCATCACGAAGGTGCTGGCGACCGCCGCGGCGATCCTGGTGCTCGTCGAGCAGGGCAAGCTCCAGCTCTCCGACCGGGTGGCGTCGTACCTCCCGCGCTTCGCCGCGAACGGGAAGTCGAGCGTCACCGTCCTCGATATGCTCCGGTACTCGGCCGGGCTGCCCATGGACCACCAGCTCCTCGACGAGCCGGACGACGAGGCCGCGTGGCAGGCCATGGCCGAGACGCCGCTCGAGGTCGCGCCGGGATCGTCGGTGCTCTACAGCGATCTCACCTACCGCCTGCTGGGCCGGCTGGTCGAGGTCGCCTCCGGCACGGATCTGAGCACCTTCGCGCACGCGCACATCTGGGGCCCGCTCGGCATGCACGACACGATGTTCAACCCGCCGGCGGAGCTCGCGCCGCGCGTCGCGGCGACCGGGACCTCGGCGCGCCGCGGTCGCGTCGTGCGCGGCGAGGTGCAAGACGAGCAGGACTTCGCGCTCGGCGGGATCACGGGCTGCGACGGCGTGTTCACCACGGCGATGGACATCGCCGTCTTCTGCCAGATGATCATGGGCTCCGGCAGCTACGGCGGCGCGCGGGTGCTCACCCCGGAGTCGGTCCGCGCGATGACGCGCAACCAGACGCCTCAGGTCACCGCCGCGGCGACGGACACCTCGCCCCTCAACAACCTCCTGCTCGCGCCGAAGGGCCTCGGTTGGGAGATCTGGACGCCGCGCTTCTCGAACGGCGGAACGCGGCTGTCCCCAGGCTCCTTCGGCAAGGCGGGCGGGACCGGCACGTTCGTGTGGATCGACCCGGCGCGCGAGCTCTTCGGGGTCCTCTTGACGAATCACGGCCTGCCGGAGCCCTTCGACGAGATCGGTTGGAACCGGCTGCTCGACAGCACCGGCGTGGCGGAGTTCTTCGACGGGGTGATCGCCGCCGTCGCCGACGAGCGCTGAGCCGCCGCTGGCTCTCGCCGGCCCGCGATCCGCGGCCATGCGCCTCGCGCGACGGGATCGTGCCTGTCGTCCGAGCGCCGCAGCCCGCCCGCGGCGAGCAACATGACGTGTCTCGCGGCGACCGCGTAACGCCCTTCCTGGACATGAACGTGTCCACCCCGCGGTGCACGGCAGTCGAGACTGACCCGCTCGCGATCTGCGTCGAGCGTTGCGCCGTGACAACGCGACGCGTTATATCGCGTACCCGGAGCGGGCCTCTCCCGCGGCCGCGCGCTGCCGCGTCGCCCTGCGCGCGCGCGCAGGGGTGCTCGCGGGCGCGGCGGGCGCGGCACGCGCGATCGTCAATGACGCTCCTCGGACGGGAGGGCGCGCCGGGGCACAACGCAGGAGAGCGAGACGCGCCCCGCAGGAGATGCCCCGCTCGCCTCGAGACGAAAAACCGAGTTCGAGGTCCCGAAACAATCCGTGCCGCGTCGCTCGCTCTGGCGACGCCGCCGCAGCACGGAAACCGCGCCCCCGCGGCTCGCGCATGCAGCCTCGCAGTCGCGCCGCGCGCGCGCCGAGCACTCCCGGTAACGCGCCAGGCGTCGCGTGGATTCTTTTGGCAGCACTTCATCCGGATCGAGCTGTCTTTGGCGCGTCGCGTCATCCTGCGCCTCGGCTCCTGGCCCGGGGGAACGGTTAAGGTTCGTTAAGACAAGTGATTTCGGTCACTTCATCTTGACGCGTCGCAGAAGGTAACAAACTGCTGAGGGTGCTTCGGAGACCTTTGACATGAACAGAACGTTCCTGTTAACTGTGCCCCCCGCGAGCCCCACGTGTGTGGCGGCGGGCGGCTCTGTCGCACAGAGCCATCCTTAGATTCTCTTGACAGGCCGCTTCCTCTGCCGCTCTGGCCATCTGGCCGAATCACCTCCCCATCACCCCAAGCACACTCCAAGAAATGGATAGGAGCGTCGTTCGATGACATCACTTAAGAGAGACAGGTCGTCGGTTCCCAGCATGCGAATCGCGGGTCGGCGCGCCGCAGTCCGAGCCCTCGGGCTGGTTTCCGTCTCCGCCATTTGCCTCACGGCGGCGCCGAAGTCGGCCCACGCCGTGGGAAGCGAGAACTTCGAGTGGCACTGGTACTCACGCCTCGGCATGGCGTGGTCGCTCTACGGGCAGAAGGCCCAGGGCCAGTCGATGAACCTGCTCGGGTTCGGCATCGGCGGCCGCTACGAGGAGGATGACTACTCCGAGCCGTCGTTCGTCGCCCACGTGGTGAAGGGCGCGACGCCGCAGGACTTCTTCGTGAAGTCCGAGATGACGTTCGCCATCTGGCGGCAGTGGGGCGGGCAGTTCATGAACCCGTCCTCGAACGACGGCCAGGCGATCACGCTCCAGTTCAACCAGGCCTACATCGAGGCCGGCAACTTCATCGTCCCGGGCCTCAGCGTCTGGGGCGGCGCGCGCTTCTTCCGCGAGCAGTACGCGCCCATCGGCGACTACTTCTACCTCGACGACCTCAGCGGCCAGGGCGGCGGCATCACGTACGAGAACCTGAAGCTCGCCATCCTCGGGTACCGGAGCAACTCGACGTCCGGTGTCGCCGGTAACCTCCCCCCCTTCTACCAGTTCCCGAACGGGGTCGAGCGCTTCCGCACGGTCTTCGCCGGCAACTACAAGTTCGAGTTCGGCGGGGAAGCCAAGCACCACGTCAAGGTCCACGGCGAGTTCCATGTCCTCCCGGGCGCGTCGCGCGGGCCGGATCAGGATGCGCCCGAGGACGGCCCGGGCGACGTCGGCGGCGTCATCGGCGCGAAGCTCCACCTCGGGCTCGGCCAGGGCAACTGGAGCGACACGGCCGTGCGCTTCGGCACCGGCATCGCCAACGGCGCCGCCGGCGGTCGCAAGACGTACCAGACCTGGGGCGCTCCGAACGACGACGGCACCTACGCGGGCTCCTTCGGCGTCGAGGCCGTCGAGCACCTCGGCTTCCGGATCGGCGACGTCGCCGCCCTGGAAGGCCTCGCCACCTTCCACTACACGAAGGGCGCGGCCGACGCCGACGGCGCCGCGGCAGCCGGGCAGGCCGACAAGCAGATGGACTTCTCGGTCCAGGCGAACGCCGCGATCTTCGCCCACAAGATCTTCCACCCCGTCGTCGAGGCGTCGTTCCAGGGGCGGAAGGACGGCGACGGCGACCTCGGGACCGCGATCAAGCTCTCGGTCGTCCCGACCCTCGTGCCGACGGGCGAGCTGAGCACCGGCGCGCGGCCGCACTTCAAGCTCATCTACACGGCCGCCATCTACAACGAGGCGGCGGTCCTGCAGAACATGTCGCCCTACATCCGCGCGTTCGGCCTCCGCGACGAGTCGGATCCGGCGAACGTCCGGGCCCGCTCGACGGTCGGCCACTACATCGGCGCGCGCACCGACTGGTACTTCTAGACCGCTCGGCGATCGAAGCCGCCGCTCCCCTCCGTTCCCACCTTCAGGCCAGCGCCCCGGCGCCGCGATCGCGGCGCCGGCGGCGCGCCCTCACGCCGTGTCGCTGCGCGACTCGCTCGCGATCTCCTGCGAGGCGGGCCCGGACTCCTCGTCCGCCGGACCCTGGGCCTCGTGGTAGTGGTGCGCGAACGACCGCGCCGCGCGGCGCGCCTTCAGGAACTCCGCGAACGCCGTCAGCGTGTCGAGATCCCGCGGGCCGAGCGCCTCGGCGATGTCGCGGAGGTTCTTGCGCAGGCTCTCCACGCTCTTGCCGCGGCGGGGCTCCCGCACCTCCTCGCGCTCGCGTTCGCGCTCGCGCTCGCGCGGCGGCGGCTCGACGGCGGGCGCCACGGGCGCGGCGGCCTCCGGGCGGGCCGGCACCTCCGGCACCCAGAGCGGGCGGGGGACCGGGTTCAGCGCGTGGGCGCTCAGCCACGCCTCCATGAAGATCCGCAGCCGCTCGCTCCGGAAGGCGAACCAGCGCTCCCGCTCCGGGCCGTAGGACATCAGCACATCCTTGAACCGCCGGAACGCGCCCTTGCCGTCGATCGCCTGGCTGAGCTTCGCCTGGAGCTCCATGTCTTCCACCATCGGGATGTAGCGCTCCATCCAGCGGTACTGCTCGCGGGAGCTCACGGGATCGATCCGGAGGTAGTTGGCATCGGCCGCGATGCGCGCGTGCATCTGAGGATCGGCCACGCCGTCGACCACGCGCAGCACGTCGCCCGTGCCGAGGTGCAGGTACGAGTGCACCTCTGGGGCGTTGTTCTCGAAGGCGTCCTCCAGCGCCTCCCAGTCGATCGGGATGTCGCGAACGGCCGTCCCGCCGGCTGAAGCATTCTCGGTAGTCGGCATGTCCTCCTCGTCTCCATCGAAAGCAGCGAGGCGGCGGTGGGCTGGCCGCGCGCCTCGGTTCAAGTGCACCAAGTTTGAACGGAAATGCGCCGTCGTCATAGCACTCTACGCTGGTTGGGGGCTTCTGGGCCTAACTCTCGCAACCTAGGGTTGATTCCTTGATCCGGAAGCCCGTTCGGCCGCCGAGCCGGCGGCGCGATGACGGCTCGGGAGCGAGCTTCGGAAGACCTGGTTCAAGCGGAAAACAGCGTGGAAATTCAGGGGAATCGGGGCGCGATCAGCCGCGCTGCGAGCGCGCGCGCGCCACCGCGTCGGCCCAGCGGCGGAGGTGGGACGCGCGATCCTCCTCGCTCATCGCGACCTGGAAGCTCTGCCCGACACGGGACATGCGGGCCGAGTCCTCCTTCGTCCGGAAGAGGCCGGCGCCGACGCCGGCGAGCATTGCGGCCCCGCGCGCCGTCGTCTCCAGGTCGGTGGGGCGCTCGATAGCGACGTTCGCCACGTCCGCCTGGAACTGCATGAGCAGGTCGTTCGCGGCGGCGCCGCCGTCCACGCGCATCCGGCGCACCGGGTGGCCCAGGTCGTCGGCCATCGCCCGCACGAGATCCGTCACGGAGAGCGCGATTCCCTCGAGCGTCGCGCGGGCGAGGTGCGCCGCGGTCGTGCCGCGCGTCACCCCGACGATGATCCCGCGGGCGTCCGGATCCCAGTAGGGCGCGCCGAGGCCGGAGAGCGCCGGGACGAACGTGACGCCCTCGCTGGAGGGCACGCCGCGGGCGAGCGCCTCGACGTCCGCCGCGCTCTTGATGACGCCCAGGCCGTCGCGGAGCCACTGCACCGCGGCCCCGGCGATAAAGGCGCTTCCCTCGAGCGCAAAGACCACCTCGGAGCCGATCTTCCAGCCCACGGAGGTGAGCAGGCCGAAGCGGCTCCGGAGCGGGCGATCGCCGATGTTGGCCAGCACGAAGGCGCCGGTGCCATAGGTGCACTTGGCGTCGCCCGTCGCGAAGCAGGCCTGGCCGAAGAGGGCCGCCTGCTGATCGCCGGCGATGCCGGCGATCGGGATGCCGTCGGGCAGGTGAGGGAAGCCGCGAGTCGCGGCGATGCGGCCCGCCGACCCGACGATCTCGGGCAGCAGCGGGCGCGGGATCCGCAGCATCGCGAGCATCGCGTCGTCCCAGCTCAGCGACGCGAGGCTCATGAGCAGGGTGCGCGACGCGTTGGTGACGTCGGTCGCGTGCACCGGCGCGCCGCCGGCCGCGTCGCCCGAGAGGCGCCAGACGAGGAAGCTGTCGATCGTGCCGAAGCAGAGCTCGCCGCGCTCGGCGCGCGCGCGCGCCGGGCACGTTGTCGAGGATCCACTCGAGCTTCGTGCCGCTGAAGTACGGATCGAGCACGAGGCCGGTCGTCTCCTCGACCGCCTGCTCGTGGCCCGCGGCGCGCAGCTCGGCGCAGCGCGGCGCCGTGCGCCGGTCCTGCCACACGATCGCGCGGTGGATCGGCCTCCCGGTCGCGCGCTCCCAGACGAGCGTCGTCTCGCGCTGGTTCGTGATGCCGATGGCCTTGATCGCGCTGCCCGCCACGCCGGCCGCCTTGAGCGTCTCGCCCACGGCGTCCCGAACGCTCTGCCAGATCTCCTCCGGGTCGTGCTCGACGAGCCCGGGCTCCGGGAAATGCTGGCGAAACTCGCGCGTGGCACGGCCCAGCGTCGCGCCCGCCGTGTCCATGAGGAGGGATGTCGTGCCGGTGGTGCCCTGATCGATCGCGAGGAGGTACGCGGAATCCATGCGGCCGACTAACGCGGCGGCCCGTGGGCGCATAGCCGTTCCAGGCGACACTTCCACACGGGTCCCGATTCTGTGTTCTGTACAAATGATCAGTGATCGCCGCGGGGGCCGCCCGGGGCGATCGCGCCGGGCGCGGGCGCGTCCCCGCGGATCAGCGCGGTCGCTTTCCCCGGCCTGTCCTGGACTCCGGCCGGAAAGATTGTCGGTCCGTGCCCGGCTGGGTAATCTCCCAGAACCGATGGCCCGCCTCATCCTGCAGACCGCCGAGGGCCAGCAGGCGATCGAGCTGCGGCCCGTGAACTCGCTGGGGCGCCACCCGAACAATTCCATCCAGCTGCTCGACAAGATCGTCTCGAAGGAGCACTGCATCATCGAGCAGCGGGGCGATCACTTCGTCCTGCGCGATCTCGGGAGCCTGAACGGCACGTTCATCAACAGCGAGCGTGTCCGGGGCGAAGCGCCGCTCAAGCACGGGGACGAGATCGCCCTGGGGTCCACGCGCGGCCGCTTCGACGATCCGGGCGCGCCGGTCGCCCCGCCGCTCGTCCCGGGCTGGCCTCCCGCGGTGAACCACCAGGGCGCGGCGCAGGCGCCCGGGTACGGACACCCGCCGCGCGAGGGCGCCTACCCGGCGCCGCCGCAGCAGCAGTACCCGCGCCCGCCGCAGCAGCAGGCGGCGGGGCTGTCGGGCACGCCGGCGGCGCCCCCGGTGGCGCGCCGCGCGACAGGACCACCTGCGACAGCCCGCCGTACGCGCCGCCGCCGCCGCTGGTCGCCGGGCCGGGCGGGACCGCGCCGCTGCCGGGGCGCTCGGGGGCGCACGGCGGCTCGTACGTCGCGCAGGGCACCCGCATCGACGTGAACGATCAGGCCCGGCAGATCGGCACGCAGATCGCCGCGGTCGACAAGGGGTTCCTGGCGTTCGACCGGCTCGCGAACGACATGAACCAGCTGCGCGCCGACTACGAGCGGCTGCGCCTGTCGCACGAGCTGTCCCGCGAGATCGCCGCCGAGCGCGACACGACGAAGCTGCTCGAGAAGATCCTCACGAGCGTCTTCAAGTTCATCCGCGCCGACCGCGGGGTGATCTTCCTGCGCAACGAGGGCGGCGAGCTCACGCCGCAGGCCATGCAGCGGCGCGACGGGACGACGGCGCCGATCAGCGTGTCCTCGACGATCCTGAACCACGTGGTGCACGAGCGCGCCGCGGTGCTGACCCACGACGCGGCGATGGACTTCGCGGCGTCGAAGGGCAAGAGCATGATCCTGAACCGGATAAGCTCGGCCATCGTCGCCCCCCTCGTGGCCCCGCTGCAGCACAACAACGAGGTGCTCGGCGTGCTCTGGCTCGACTCGGAGACGCTCGCGCAGTTCCAGCCCAAGGACCTCGAGCTCGTGACCGCCATCGCCTACCAGGCGGCGATGTTCATCGAGATCAACATCCTCGGGAAGAAGATCGAGAACGAGATCGTCACGCGCGAGCAGCTGCGCCGGCTGCTCTCGCCGAACATCGCCGAGCGCGTGCTGAGCGGCCAGCTCGCCGTGAAGCAGGGCGGCCAGCACGTCGAGGAGTGCACCGTCTTCAACAGCGACATCCGCGGCTTCACGCGCATGGCCGAGAGCAAGAAGCCGGAGGAGCTCGTCGTGATGTTGAACGAGTACTTCGAGCGGATGGTCGACACGATCTTCCAGTTCGAGGGCACGCTCGACAAGTTCATGGGCGACGGGATCATGGCGCTCTGGGGCGCGCCGGTCGCCCACCGGGACGACGCGGTCCGCAGCGTGGAGTGCGCGCTGAAGATGGGCGAGGTGCTCGGCGAGTTCAACCGCGAGCGGCTCCAGCGCGACGAGCAGCCGCTCGCGGTCGGCATCGGGATCCACACCGGGCCGCTCGTCGCCGGGTACATCGGCAGCTCGAAGGCGCTCAGCTACACGGTGATCGGCGACGTGGCGAACACGTCGGCGCGGCTCTGCTCGATCGCGCTGGCCGGCCAGATCGTCATCAGCGAGACCACGTACGCGCAGCTCGGCGGCCGCTTCGAGACCGAGGAGCTCCAGCCCGCCAAGGTCAAGGGCAAGGACAAGCCGATCCCGATCTACAACGTGATCCGGAGCCGGCCGATGGCGCAGGTCCCGGCGAACGCCTTCGCCAACGTCGAGCCGACCAACGCCGCCCAGGAATGAGCGCGATGACGCGGCGCCTCCGCCCCGGGCGGAGGGCGCGCGCGTCGTCGCAGGGGCGCGACGCGCGCGACGCGCTGCGCCGCGGCAGCACAGCGCCGTAGCCGCCCGCCCGCTGCAGCGTTAGGGTCCGCGCCGTGGCTGCTTCGATTCTACCCTTTGAAAAACCCGTCGCAGAGCTGATCGAGAAGGTGCGGGAGCTGCGGTCGCTCGCCGCGGCCGACCCGCGCTTCGAGCCGGAGCTCGCGCAGCTCGAGGACAACACGGGCCGGCTGGCGCGCGAGATCTTCGCGGGCCTCACGCCGATGCAGAAGGTGCTGCTCTCGCGGCACGCGAACCGGCCGTACACGCTCGACTACGTGAAGCGGCTCTTCACGGACTGGGTCGAGCTGAAGGGCGATCGGCGCTTCGGCGACGACTGCTCGATCGTCGGCGGGCTCGCGACGTACCACGGGCGGAGCGTCGTGGTGGTGGGCCACCAGAAGGGGCGCGGCGCGAAGGAGAACGTGAAGCGCAACTTCGGGATGCCGCACCCGGAGGGCTACCGGAAGGCCATCCGGCTCTACGAGATGGCGGACCGGTTCGGGCTCCCGATCCTGACGTTCATCGACACGATGGGCGCGTACCCGGGCATCGGCGCCGAGGAGCGCGGCCAGAGCGAGGCGATCGGCGCCGCGCTCGCCGCGATGGCGCGGGTCGGGGTGCCGATCGTGGCGACCGTCATCGGCGAGGGGGGCTCGGGCGGCGCGCTGGCGCTCGGCGTCGCGAACCGCGTGCTGGTGCTCGAGTTCAGCTGCTATTCGGTCATCTCGCCCGAGGGCTGCGCGGCCATCCTCTGGAAGGACGGGGCCCGCGCCGACGAGGCCGCGGCGCGGCTCAAGATCACCGCGCCGGACCTCCTGCAGCTCGGCGTCGTCGACACCGTCGTCGAGGAGCCGACCGGCGGCGCGCACCAGGATCACGACGACGCCGCGGCGCGGCTCGACAAGGCGCTCTGGGCGACGCTCGCGTCGATGGACGGGCTCAGCCCGGAGGAGCTCGTGGACGACCGGTACCGCAGGTTCCGCGGGCTCGGGTCGTTCGTGGGCTAGGCGGCGCGAGGCGGCTCGAGGTGCCGCGCCGCGCGGGCGCTACGGCTGGCCCTCCCCGGGCGCCGGGGCTATACGCCATCGCGGATGGACTACGGCAAGGCGATGCGGACGCTGCTGCTCGTGGGCACCAGCGCGGTCGCCGCCGGCGCGGTCCTCTGGGTTCAGTCGCGGTTCAACGCCTCGGATCGCAGGGCGGCGCTCGGCATCGTGCAGCAGTACCGGGCGCAGGACGGCCGGAGCGTGCCGGAGGCGATCGGCGCGCGGCACCCGGGCAAGCCGCCCGTCTGGAGCACCGCCACCGAGTCGGCCTGCTTCCAGCACGTCCGCGTGCGCGCGACGATCGAGGGAGAGCCGCGCGCGGCGTACGACTTCCTCGTCGACATCAACGGGCCGTCGATCCACCCGGGCAACCGCGACGGCGAGGCGATCCTCGGCGAGCTCGGGCGTCCGCCGGCCGAGTCCGCCGCCGCGCCGGGGGCGCCGTGAGCGTCCGCGTGGCGCTGCTCGGCTGCGGGCGGTGGGGGGAGAAGCTCCTCCGCGCGCTGTCGGAGAACGCGCGGGCGCGCGTCGTCGCGGTGGCGGACGTCGACCGCGGCCGCCTCGCGCGGGCGCGCGCGCTCGCCCCGCGGGCGCGGCTCGTGCGGACGCTCGACGAGGCGCTGGCCGCGCGCGTGGACGCGGTGGTCGTCGCGACGCCCGCGGCGAGCCACGCCGAGCTCGCGCTGCGCGCGCTCGAGGCCGGCGCCGACGTGTTCGTGGAGAAGCCGCTGGCCCTCTCCGCGGCGCAGGCGGATCGCTGCGCCGCGCGCGCGGCGGCGCTCGGCCGGGTCGGCATGGTCGGCCACCTGCTCCGCTACCACCCCTCGGTGGTGCACCTCGTCGCGCTCGCGCGCGAGCGGCGCCTCGGCGATCTCGTGAGCTTCAGCGCGGCGCGCCTCTCGACGGGCGGCGCCGGCGGCGGGGCGCGCTCGGCGCTCTGGACGCTCGGGCCGCACGACCTCTCGGTGCTGTCGGCGCTCGACCCGAGCCCGCTCGTCGAGGCGCGGGCCCACCTCTCGCCGGGCGGCGAGCACGTCACGCTGTCGGCGCGCCTCGAGAGCGGCCTCACCGCGCAGATCGAGCTCTGCTCGTCGAGCCCGACCAAGGAGCGGCGGCTGCGGCTCGCCGGCAGCGCGCGCGTCGCGCTCTTCGACGACGTGCGCGCGCCCGACCGGCTGGCGCTGCTCGACGCGCGCGGCGCCGCGGCGGGCGCGCTCCTCGACGACGCGCGCGAGCGCGCCGATCGCATCGAGCGCGACGCGCTCGCGCGCGTCGTCGAAGAGCGCGAGGTCGCGGTGCCGTGGCGCGAGCCGCTCTCGGTGGAGATCGAGCACTTCCTCCGCTGCGTCGAGGACCGCGCGCCGCCGCTGACGCCGCTCGACGAGGGCGCCGCGGTGGTGCGGGTCCTCGAGCGCGTCGAGGCGACGCTGGCGCCGGTCGAGGCGCGGGCGGCCGCGGCGGGGTAGCCGCGGCCGGCGCGCGCCGCGGCCGCCCAACGATCGCCGGGCGCGCGCCGGCGCCGCGCTCGGGAGGGCGCGGCGAGGCCGGCGGCCGAGTCCGGCGGTCCGCGCCGGAACAGGCGAGGCCAGCGGGGACGTCGCGAACAGGGGCGCGGCGCATTTTGCGACGCGGTGAGCCCCGCTGCGCTTTGCAGCGCCGGATCGGCGTGGTACTGCCGTGCGCCGGAAGGGTACGATGCCGCAGGATCCGAAGCTCACACCCACGCAGGTCAAGGCGCCGCACGGCGCGCGGGTGATGGAGATCCACTGGGCCGACGGCCACCGCAGCGTCCTCCCGCACGAGATCCTGCGCGGGTACTGCCCGTGCGCGAACTGCCAGGGGCACGGCGGCACGATCAACTTCGTGCCCGGGGGCGATCTGGACGTCCGCGAGATCGAGCAGGTCGGCAACTACGCGCTCCAGTTCACCTGGGGAGACCGGCACGACTCGGGCATCTACACGTTCCGGTACCTGCGCTCGCTCTGCCAGTGCGACGAGTGCAAGCCGCAATTCCAGCCGCCCCGCTCCAAGTGACCGCCCGCCGCCCGCCCAAGCCTCAAGCAGCTCCCCCGCCGGCGCGCGCCGAGCGGCAGCTCGATCCGTTCCAGATCGTCGACGCCTCCTTCGTCGCCGGCGCGGCGTCGCTCGCGTCGCTCCCGCCGCCCGTCAGCGCGGAGGTGGCGTTCGCGGGGCGCTCGAACGTCGGCAAGTCGAGCCTCATCAACACGCTGGTCGAGCGCAAGGGGCTCGTCCGGACGAGCTCGAACCCGGGCTCGACGCGGCAGATCAACCTCTACGAGGCCCGGGCGCGCGACGGCGTCGTGTTCCAGCTCGTGGATCTGCCGGGGTACGGCTTCACCCGGCGCTCGAAGGCCGAGCAGGCGGCGTGGGCGTCGCTGATCGAGGGCTACCTGCGCGGACGCATCACGCTCGCCGCGGTGCTGCTCCTGGTCGACGCGCGGAGGGGGCTCGAGGAGGACGACCTCGAGCTCGTCCGCTTCGTCGAGGCGTCGCGCGACGTGGCGCGCCGGCCCGTGGAGCTGCTCCTCGTGGCGACGAAGATCGACAAGGTTCCCCGCTCGTCGGTGCGGCGCGCGCTGGATCAGGTGTCCGCCGCGGCGCCGCGGGCGGCGAGCGGCGCGCTCCGCCGCGCGGTGGGCTTCTCGTCGATCACCGGAGAGGGCAGGCGGGAGCTGTGGCTCGCGATCCGGCGCGCGACGCTGCTCGGCAGCGCCGCGCCGCAGAGCGGCGGCGCCGCGGGCGGGGACGAGGAGCGGCGGGCGACCGACGGCTGACCTCACAGCGGTGCGAGGCGCGCGGAGGAGCGGCGTATCTCGCCCCAACGCGGGGCCGATGGAGGTATAGACCTGATCCTCCATGAACGTGCGGCTCCTCCGGCTTCGCGGGGGAGTCACCAGAGCCGAACGTTCCGCTGTCGCGCCGCGTCTCGCCGTGCAGAGCGCGCGAAAGCCCACGTTCTCACCGGCTGTCCCCAACGATGCCCGACTACTCCGGCCAGGTCACGCACGTCCACGCGTCGCTGACGCCGCTCTGGTGGATCCCGCTCCTGCCGCTGCTCGGCGCGGCGACGAACGCGCTCTTCGGTCGCGCGCTGCAGCGGAGCGCGTTCGGCCGCGATCTGTCGAAGCGGCTCCACATCGGGAGCTTCGGCGTCACGCTCGTCGCCGTGGGCGCGATGCTGGGCGCCTTCGCCCTCGGGCTCGCGAACTTCGTGGCGCTCGCCGGGCTCGCGCCGGAGGAGCGCGCGCTCTACAGCTTCGCCTGGCAGATGGTGCGCATCGGGTCGCTCGACGCGAACTTCGCGTTCGTGATGGACCCGCTGAGCGGCCTCATGACGCTGATCATCACCGGCGTCGGCGCGCTCATCCACGTCTATGCCGCGTCGTACATGGAGGCCGAGCCCTCGTACTGGCGGTTCTTCACGTACCTGAACCTCTTCGTCTTCGCGATGCTGCTCCTCGTCCTCGGGGACAACCTCATCGTGATGTTCTTCGGCTGGGAGGGCGTCGGCCTCTGCAGCTACCTGCTCATCGGGTTCTGGTACCGCGACTACGAGAAGGCCTCCGCCGGCATGAAGGCCTTCGTCGTGAACCGGATCGGCGACTTCGGCTTCGTGTGCGGCCTCGCGCTCCTCTTCTGGGGCCTCGGCGCCAGGTGGCTCGACGACGGCCGGTACCTGTCCGATTACCGCGCGCGCTTCATCGCGGTGGCCGCGGAGGCGCGCGGCGGCGGCGGCGCCGCCGCCGGGACGAGCGACGCGCCCGCGAGCAAGCCCGGCGAGCGCCGGGCGCCGCGCGCCGGCGCCAAGGGCTACCTCACCTTCACCGGCCACCCCGGCGCGCGCGTGTACCTCGGGATCGCCGACGCCGCGCAGCTCGCGTCGAACCCGCGGCCGTTCGGCGTGTCGCCCTTCCTCCGGAAGGAGATCGACGCCGGGGTGCACTCGGTGGTGATCGTGCCGGGCGACGGCGCCGTGATCGGGGGCGACGGCGTCGAGATCGCCGCGATCGAGCGGATGCGCGTCGAGCCGGGCAAGGAGGTCGTGCTGGCCACCGTGGGCTCGACGGTCACCTTCCGCGAGATCCACGACCAGCTCGTGATCAAGGACGCGCGCGGCAAGGCGTTCCTCAAGGAGGCGCTCGAGTCGAAGACGGTGTGGGGCGTCTCGCTGATCACGCTGGCCTGCCTCTTCCTGTTCGTCGGCGCGGCGGGCAAGAGCGCGCAGATCCCGCTCTACGTCTGGCTGCCCGACGCGATGGCCGGCCCGACGCCCGTCTCCGCGCTGATCCACGCCGCCACCATGGTCACGGCCGGCGTCTACATGATCGCGCGCCTCGGCTCCCTGTTCTCGCTGAGCCCGGTCGCGGGCGGCATCGTCGCGCTGATCGGGGCGTCGACGGCGCTCTTCGCGGCCACGATCGGCCTCTTCCAGTACGACATCAAGAAGGTGCTCGCCTACAGCACGGTGAGCCAGCTCGGCTTCATGTTCATCGGGGTCGGCGTGGGGGCGTACTGGGCCGCCGTGTTCCACCTGATGACGCACGCCTTCTTCAAGGCGTGCCTCTTCCTCGGCTCCGGCTCGGTGATCCACGGGATGCACGCGGTGGAGCACGACGAGGCCGCGGCGCAGGACATGCGCAACATGGGCGGCCTCCGCCGCGTGATGCCGCTCACGGCGCGGACGTACCAGGTCGCGTGCCTCGCCATCACCGCCGCGCCGATCCCGTTCTTCGCCGGCTTCTGGTCCAAGGACGAGATCCTCTGGAAGGCGTTCGGCACCGAGAACACCGGCCCGATCCCGGGGCTGCTCCTCTACGGGATGGGGCTCGCGGCGGCGCTCTGCACCTCGTTCTACATGTGGCGGAGCTACTACCTGACGTTCGAGGGGCCGCATGCCCGCAAGGAGATCAAGACGAAGGTCCACGAGTCGCCGCCGGCGATCACCTGGGTGCTCGCGGCGCTGGCGGTGCTGTCGGCGCTCGCGGGCGCGGTGTTCGGCTTCTCCAGCCACTTCGTCGGCGGCCACGGCGAGCCCCTGCTCGAGGCGTGGCTCCATCCGGTGTTCGCCCACGCGGACGTCTCGTTCCAGCGCCACGGGCTCGGGCTCGAGCTCGCGCTGATGGCGCTCTCGGTCGGCGGCGCGATCTTCGCCTTCTCGCGGGCCCGCGCCCGCTACGGCGAGCGGCGCTCGGCGCGCTGGGCGGAGGACGAGCGGCGGCTCCCGGGATATCGGCTCCTCTCGAACCGGTACTACGTCGACGAGATCTACGACGCGACGGTGGTGCGCGCCGCCCTCTCGCTGCGCCTCTTCTTCGCCGAGATGGACCGGTGGATCGTCGACGGCATCGTCAACGCGGTCGCGGTCCTGACCCGGGCCGCGGCCTGGGTCACGGGCGCCATCGACAGGTACCTCGTCGACGGGGTCGTGAACCTCGTCGCCGAGGGCACGCTGAGCGCGGGCGCGAAGCTCCGCACCCTGCAGACGGGGCGCATCCAGAGCTACGTCTACTTCCTCTTGGGCGGCGTCGCCTTGATCAGCATCGTTCATTACTTCCTGCGGTGAACGGCGGATGTCGAACCTCTCCTTCGTCAACACGCGCCGCGGCGTCGCCCTCGCGACCCCGGTGAGGTCCACCTCGATGAAGCTCCTGATCCCCCTCCTGGCCGCGCTCTCCGTCGTGCTCGGGGCGGCGTGGCCCGCGGCGGCGCAGGCCCTCGATGCTCCGCCGCCGGCGGCGCTCGAGCCGCGCGGCCAGATCGCGCTGCGCGCCGAGGCGCCCGGCGCGCCGGTCGAGCTCGCGGCGAGCGGGCCGGACTACGCCGGCTCGTTCACGATCGAGAACCGCGGCGACGGCCCCCTGAAGGTGACGCGGGTGATCGTGCGCACGTCGCCCGAGGACCCGCGCGTCCCGCCGGGCGTGAGCGCGGAGCTCGAGGGCGGCGGCACCGCGGCGACCCTCCCGCCGGGCGCGAGCCGGAAGGTCGTGGTCCGGTGGAGGACCGAGGGCGTGCGCGCGCGCGAGCTCTACGGGCACGTCGTCGTCGAGTCGGACGCGGTCGCGGCCGGCGCGGCCGGCGTGCTGGAGACACCGCGGACCCTGGCCATGGGCATCCACGCGGAGCGCGGGCGCGGCCTCGGCTTCGTCGGCGACCACATCCTGTCGATCCTGACGTTCCTGCCGCTGCTCGGCGTGGTCGCGGTCTTCGTCGCGCACCTCCTGCGCTACAAGGACGACCGCAAGCTCCGGCTGCTGACCGTCGTGCTGATGGGCGTGAACCTCGTGCTCGCGGGGTGGCTCTACGCCCAGTTCGACCGGAGCTTCACGCGGGCCGACGGCAACGACGGCTACCAGTTCATCGAGCACGGCGTGTGGATCCGCTCGCTGAACGTCGAGTACTTCGTCGGCGTCGACGGCGTGTCGATCTCGATGGTCCTCCTGACGGCGCTGATCTCGTTCGTGGGCGCGCTCGCGAGCTACAGCGTCCACGATCAGCTCAAGGGCTACTTCGCCATGTACAACCTCCTCGTCACGGGGATGTTCGGCGTCTTCATCGCCCTCGACCTGTTCCTCTTCTTCGTCTTCTGGGAGGTGATGCTCCTGCCGATGTACTTCCTCATCGGCATCTGGGGCGGCCCGCGGCGCGAGTACGCGGCGATCAAGTTCTTCCTCTACACGCTGGCCGGCAGCGTCTTCATGCTGCTCGCGTTCATCTGGTTCTACCTGAACGCCGGCCACACCTACCTGGTCGACGGCCAGGCGACCGAGCGCATCTTCTCCATCCCGGAGCTCTCGCGCGTCGCCTGGGCGGCGCAGGGGCTCGAGATCCTCGGCGTCGCCGCGGTGAAGGTGGTCTGGATCTGGCTCTTCGTCGGGTTCGCCATCAAGATCCCGATGTTCCCGTTCCACACCTGGCTGCCGGACGCGCACGTGGAGGCGCCCACGGCGATCAGCGTGATCCTCGCGGGGGTGCTCCTCAAGATGGGCACCTACGGCATCCTCCGCATCAACTTCACGCTGCTGCCCGAGGCGACGCAGTGGGCCGCGCCGGCGATGGCGGCGTTCGGGGTGATCAACATCCTCTACGGCGCCTTCTGCGCCATGGCGCAGAGCGACCTGAAGAAGCTCGTGGCCTACTCCTCCGTGAGCCACATGGGCTTCGCGCTGCTCGCGCTCGGCGCGATGACGCCGCAGGGCATCCAGGCGTGCCTCGTGCAGATGTTCAACCACGGCCTGATCACCGCGATGCTCTTCACCCTGGTCGGCGTGGTCTACGACCGCGTGCACACGCGCGACATCGACAAGTTCGGCGGCCTCGCCTCGGAGATGCCGCTCTACACGGCGTTCGTGGGCTTCGCGTTCATGGCGTCGCTCGGCCTGCCCGGCCTGTCCGGCTTCTGGGGCGAGGCGATGACGTTCATCGGCGCCTTCCCGCGCTACCGCGCCCTCACGATCCTCGCCGCCGTCGGCGTCGTCATCACCGCGGCCTACCACCTCTGGGCGCTCCAGCGGATGTTCCTCGGCACGTTCCGCGCGTCGTGGCGGCAGAGCAAGTACCTCGAGCCGTTCGGCGGGAAGTTCCCGGAGATCAACGGGCGAGAGCTCGCCTCGATCGCGCCGCTCGCGGCGCTGGTCCTCCTCCTCGGCTTCTGGCCGCGCCCGCTCCTCAGCCTCATCGACCGCGGGGCCCTCGAGGTGCACCGCCTCGTCGACAGGCCGGGGCCGTCCCAGATCGCCGGCGCGCCCGGCGTGGACAGCGGCGCGCCGGCCCGCGCGGCCGCCCCGGGGGAGGGCGGCGCGGCGGGCCGGCGCGCCCTCGCCAGCGCCAGATAAGCCGTGGAAACCCGCACCTTCGACAACGTCGCGAGCCTCCCGTACTTCACGCCGGAGCTCGCCCTCATCGCCGCCGCGCTGCTGCTCGTCGTGTGGGACCTCGCGGCGCCGGCGCGCCTCAAGATCGCCGGCCTCGTCGTCATCAGCCTGGCGGCGCTCGGCGCGTCGGGCGGGATGGGCGCCTACTTCCTGGCGACGGGCGCCGGGCCCCACGAGCTCTTTTACGGGATGCTCGCGTTCGATCGCTTCTCCAACCTGTTCCGCGTGATCTTCGCGTTCGTCACCGCGGCGATCGTCCTCTTCGCGGTGCCCCCGACGGGGCCGGGGGCCGCGCCCGAGCTCCGGCGCGACGTGGGCGAGCTCTTCACGCTGATCCTCGTGCTCTCGCTGGGCATGAACCTCATGGCGGCGAGCCGCCACCTGCTGCTCATCTACCTGTCGCTCGAGCTCGTCAGCGTGATCAGCTTCGTGCTGGCGGGCTTCAAGATCGGCGACGCGCGATCGAGCGAGGGGGCGCTCAAGTACGTCATCTTCGGCGGGGTCGCGTCGGGGATCATGCTCTACGGGATGAGCTGGATCTTCGGCATCACCGCGTCGATGCACCTCGGCGAGTGCGCGGCCCGGATCGCCGCGCTCACGGCGCAGCAGGGCAAGGTGCCGGAGGTCGTCTTCGTCGGCACGGCCTGCATGCTCGCGGGCTTCGGGTACAAGATCAGCGCGGCGCCGTTCCACATGTGGACGCCGGACGTGTACGAGGGCGCGCCGACCCCGGTGACCGCGTTCCTCTCGGTCGGGCCCAAGGCCGCCGGCTTCGCGGTGCTGGTCCGCTTCTTCTCGGACGCGCTCGGCGCCGGGAGCGCGCCGCCCGGCGTCGCGACGCCGTGGCCGGTGCTCGCCGGGTGCCTCGCGATGGCGACCATGACCGTCGGCAACCTGTCGGCGCTCGGCCAGGAGAACGTGAAGCGCATGCTCGCCTATTCGAGCATCGCGCACGCCGGCTACATGCTGCTCGGCTTCGCCGTGTTCAGCGACGCCGGCGTCGCCGCGATCGCGTTCTACATCGTCACGTACTGCTTCATGAACCTCGGCGCGTTCATGGTGGTGATGGCCGTGGCCGAGCAGAGCGGCGGGGACGAGACGCTCTCCGCCTTCCGGGGGCTCGGGCGCCGCGCGCCGCTCGTCGCCGCGGCGATGGCCGTGTTCCTGGTCTCGCTCACCGGCCTGCCCCCGATGGCGGGCTTCGTCGGCAAGTTCTATCTCTTCTCGGCGCTGCTCACCGCCGGCGGCCCGTGGCGCTGGGTGATGGCGATCGTCGGCGTGGTGAACAGCGTGATCTCGCTCTTCTATTACGCGCGCGTCCTCCGCGCGATGTACCTCGAGCAGGGTGAGCGCGCCGAGCCCGCGGCCGTGCGGCCGCTGCTCGGCGCGACGGCGTGCGCGCTCGCGGTTCCGACCCTGCTGCTCGGCGTCTACTGGGCGCCCGTTTACGACTTCGTGGCGCGCTCGCTGACGATGCTGCGCTGAGCCCCGCGCGGTCGAGCGAGCGCGCGGCCGCCCTCCTCGACCGGCGCGCGCTCTCCCGATCGCACGCGGCGGTATCGATCTCCCTGCGATCCTTGCTAGTGTGCGCGCGCGTGGCCACGACGCAGGACGCGAGCTCTCCGGAGGAACGTTTCACGCGGGGGGTGCGCCTCGTCCCGGGCGGCCTGGACATCGGCGGCAAGCTGGTCCCGCTGTACGCCGGCAGCCTGCATTACTGGCGGCTCGACCCGTCGGACTGGCGCGCCTGCCTCGAGGCCACGCGCGCGCTCGGCGTTCACCTGATCGACATCTACGTGCCGTGGGCCGTTCACGAGACCGGTCCGGGCCAGTTCGATTTCGGCCAGCTCGACGTGCGCCGCGACGTCGGCGCCTTTCTCCGCCTCGCGCACGACCTCGGCTTCTACGTCATCGCCCGCCCGGGCCCGCACATCAACGCGGAGCTGACCTGCTTCGGCATCCCCGAGCGCGTCATCTGGGATCCGGGCTGCCAGGCCCGCTCCCCGCGGAACAACCCGGTCGTGCTCCCGATGCTCCCCTACGGGTTCCCGGTCCCGAGTTACGCGAGCAACGCGTTCCACGACGAGGTCGCCCGTTACTTCCACGCGCTCGCCCCGGTGCTCAAGCCGCACCTCTATCCGAACGGGCCGATCGTGCTCTTCCAGATCGACAACGAGGGCGCGCTCTACTTCCGCGACGGCGCATACGACCAGGACTACCACCCCGACGCGATCTCCCTGTACCGCGACTTCCTGCGCGAGAAGTACCGCACGATCGAGGCGCTCCAGCGCGCGTACGCGCGGCGGGCGGAGCCCGCGCCCGAGGGCGCTGCGGCCGAGGACGCCGGCGCCGCGCTCCTGCGCGCCGTCGCCCGCGAGCGCGCGCCGGCCGAGGAGGGCGATCTGCGGTTCGCCACGATCACGCCGCCGGTCGCGTTCGACGCCGAGGCGCCGGCCGATCTCGCGCGCCACCTCGACTGGAGCGAGTTCCACGAGCACCTCCTCGAGGTCGCGATGGGCCGCTTCGCGAAGGCGCTCGCCGCGGCCGGCCTCGACGGCTTGCCGACGATGCACAACTTCCCGATGGGTCAGGACGCGACGCCGCTCAACCCGGCGCGCATCTCGCGCGTCGTCGACCTCGTCGGCCTCGACTACTACAGCGTCGCGAGCCCGAGCAGCCGCCAGATCATCGCGCGCCGGACGAGCGAGCTCGCCGTGCGCTGCGAGGCGCTCTCCCTGCCGCCGTTCGCGTGCGAGATGGGCGCCGGCTTCCCGCCGTTCTTCCCGCCGCTCGAGGAGCGCGACAGCATCTTCGTGATGATGGCCGCGCTCGCCTACGGGCTGCGCGGGTACAACATCTACATGGCGGTCGAGCGCGATCGCTGGATCGGCGCGCCGATCGATCCGCACGGCCGCCCGCGCCCGTTCGCCGCCTTCTGGCGGAAGCTCGCCACGGCCCTCGAGGCCACGAGGTTCCACGCGCTGCGCCGCCGCGCGCCGGTGCGCATCGTCACGCCGCGCACCGAGCGCCGGCTCACCCGGGTGATGCACGCCTTCGGCCCGCTCACCGGTGCGGCCTTCTCGATCATGAACTTCGGCGCGCGCGACCGCTGCCTCGAGGACGACGTGGGTCTCGGTTACCCGCTCGGGGTGGAGCCCGACACGTTCGTGCGCGCGTTCGAGGAGGCGCTCGACGCGCGCGGCGTCCCTTACGCGCACGTGGGGGGCGAGGATCGCGACATCTCGCTCGCCGGGGCGCGCTGGGTCATCTGCGCGACCTCGGGCGGCCTGAGCCCGGATCTGTTCGCGCGGCTCGAGGCGACGGCGGGGCAGGGGACGCTGATCACGCTGGGCCCGCGCGAGCCGGCCTTCGACGGTGCGTTCCGCGCGCTCCCGCAGCCTTACGATCTGCGGCGGCTCCTTGCCCCCGGGCAGAACTTGCCTGCGCTCCTCCAGGACAACCCCGCCGCGGCGGACTCCGCGGTGTCGCGCGCCATCGACGCGCTCGGCCTGCCGACGTTCGCGTGCGATCCGGACAGCGTGTTCGCCACGCTGCACGAGGACGCGTCCGGCGCGCCGCGGGTGCTCTTCCTGTTGAACCCCGGGGACGCCGACGTGGTCGCGCGGGTCACCGTGAGCGCGGCGCGCGCGCGCGACGTGCTGGACGACGCGCACTTCGAGGCGAGGCGAGGGGCGCTGGAGGTGCGGCTCGTGCCGCGCTCGGTGCGGATGTTGGCGCTGGAGTGATGGCGTGAGGGAGCGAGGCTGGCCGTTTCGGTGACTCGGGTGTGCAGGGGGCGCGCTTGAACTCTGCCCTCAGGCTCCTCCTGTCCGGTGCGGCCGGTCCGACCCGGTATCGGGCGCGCTCGGTATTCAGCCGACGCGCTTCGGGAGCGCAGCGCAGACCCCTCGGGAGCGCAGTGCAGACCCCTCGGGAGCGCAGCCAAGAGCCTCGGGACTGCGGTCGAGACCCTTCGTGCATCTAAGCAGAAGCCTCTCAACTGCGGACGAATCCGTCGGACATCGCAACCCGGACGCCCCTGCGCGCGCTCAGTGCCGCGGGCGAGCTTCGCTGAAACGCGTCGGCGCGGCGCCGAAAACACGGTCGCTGAGCCCGCTACGGCGTGCATTGGCTGAAACGGTCAGTTCCCACGCACAGATCGACCGTGCGTGCTGTCAGATTCCGGTAGGAGGTGGCAGCGCCATCGTGGGGTCGGTTACCTCAAGTTGCGCTCGGAGCTCGTCATCGCTTCGAAACTCCTCGAGGAGGCTGCCCTTGATATCCAGCTTGCTGCCGTTATCATCGATAGCCTCTTCGAAGATCCACGTTTGCTCTCGACCCTTTTCCTCGAAACTAAACGTGTAGTGGAGCAAGATCACCGGTTGCATGACGACCATCGTGCCTTGAACCCTGGGCACGGCCCGCGCCGCGGTGACCATGTGAACCTTCGCCTTATGCTTCCTGACGGTCTCGAGGAACACGCGTCGATCAAACTCTTGCCTTCTGAGCATCAGGCGCCTCCTTTCGAAGAGCCGGCGAGCTTCAGCGCCTGGTTCTTCTCGTCTGGTTTCAGGTCAGGGGCAATCACCTTCTTGAATAGCTCATTGCCCCTATCCCGAAGCTTTTTTACAGATGCCTGGCGTGGATCGAGCCGCGCCAAGGCATGCACAGGATCGTCGAGGTAGAGGTGTTCGAGGACCTGCGACGCCAAGGTCACCAGTCCGGGCGCGGTACCCTTGTCGTCACCCGCGATGAAGAACTTGTACTCGGATTGTTCTTTTCTTGCGAATGCGCCATTGTCGGCGATGATGATGTCAGGCAGCAAGGATCCGTCGAGTAGCGATGCCTCCTGCTCCGCTTGCGAGTAGCCCGGGGAGCTCCCATCGAGACTGGTCAGCTGACCAAGCAGCTTACCCTGCGTTTTGACCACCCGTTCGAGCCACCCGCGCAACGTCTTGTTTCCCGCGGGTGACTTGTGGGAGAGCAGTATGGTGAGCACTGGTGCGAGCTGCATTTCCGTGCTCTTACTGAAGAGTAAGCGGTTTCTAGATACCTGCTTGACAGCGTCGAGGAAGGTCTCCTTTTTTTTTCTCTTGGGCTGATTGTCCGCAATCGTGGCACCGTCGTTGTTCGAGCTAGGTCCGCTGCCCGGATCGGGCGGTGTGTCGAGATCGCTCTTCACTTCGATGATCACCCGGACGGCCTGCGGGAGCACTACGGCGATGTCTCCGTGGCGGAGGAGCGTCGGGTAATCGAAGGTGTCAACCACCATCAAGTCCAGTTGGCGCTCTTCTTTTTGCGGGCTCCCGTCATCATGTTGCCCGAGGATCGTGCCGGAGAGCACCTCGTAGCGCCGCGGAATTAGGCCCCGGAGCATGTCCGCGACCGCCCGCTCGCGACCTGCGCCGACGAGCGTCGGGTGCGAGGTCAGCGCCTCCAGAAGGTTCGCCTGAGCGGTCAGCTGGTCACGGAGCATGCGCATGAACGTCAGTTCATCAGCCATGATCACATGACCATACCACGGCCGAGGAGCGCAGGGGCAGGGAACGCAAGCGTCCGGCTCGTCCGCCGCCGGCCGCTGCTGGCAGCGCTCGGGCGGCCGCAGAGCGCGATATGGCGCCTCGAGGTCAGCGGTCGAACTTCAGCGAGTTGCCCTCGGCGTCGCGGAACCGCCCCATTCCGATCAGGAGCATGTCGATCAGCGACCAGATGCCGAGTCCACCGCACGTCAAGAGCTTGGCGATGCCGAGCCCGGTCTGTCCCAGATAGAACCGATCGGCGCCCAGGCTCCCCAGGAAATACGAGAGCAAGAAGACCGTGGACTGGCTCTTGGTCGGGTAACCGACGGGCGCGTCGCGCTTGAGCACGAGGCCCTGGGCATCTCGCATCGATCCGGTGCCGATCAGGATCAGATCGATGAGGGTCCAGAAGCCGAAGCCGCCGCACGTGAACAGCTTCAGGAGGCCGAGCCCGGTCTGGCCGAGGTAAAGGCGGTCGGCGCCGAAGATCCCGAGAAACGCCGCGAGCAGGAAGGCAGTCGCCTGATCCTTGTCGGAGTAGAGCTGCATCGCTCCCGGCTGGGGCGGCCCGCCGCCGTATGCGGGCGGCGGCCCCCAGCCGCCTCCGGGCGGCCCGCTTTGTCCTCCTCCGGGCGGCGCCCCCCATCCCGCGCCCGGCGGCGGATACCCCCCACCCGGCGGCGAATATCCCCCACCCGGCGGCGGATACCCCCCACCCGGCGGCGAAGCTCCCCCGCCCGCAGGCGGGTATCCCCCTCCCGCCGGCGCACCGCCGCCCGGCGCCACTCCCTGGCCGCCGGGCGGGCTCGACCCCCAGCCTCCTCCGTTCCCCCAACTCCCGCCGCCGTTCCCCCAGTTTCCGCCCCCGGGCGGAACCCCGCCACCGCTCGTGCTCATCTTGCTTCCTCCAGCTGACGCGGCGGTGAAGGCGCCGTCGCCTCCGCGGTCGTCGGCCGAGCTTGACTGTATCCCGGAACCGCCGCGCTGCGCTCGCGGAACGCGGAAATCGCTGGTGGTCGCCGGAGGCCCACCCTACCTTGGCCCCGGACGCCGCCGAACGCGGCACAACGAGCAAGCGCACCCGGCGATGAACCAAGATACCCAGTCGGATCGATGGCTGTCGTTCGCCCTCCGGGCGGGGCTCGTCGCGCTGTTCTTCTGGATGGTGAAGGGGCTGCTCGTCCCCGTCCTGCTCGGCGGCCTCGTCGCGCTCCTCGTCTCCCCGCTCCAGCGCCGCCTCTCGCCGCGACTCGGCCGCTTCCGCCAGTTCGCGCCCGCGATCTCCACCGTCGGCGTGGTGATCCTCGTGTGCATCCCGCTCGCCGTGATCATCATCGAGGCCTCCGCCTCGATCAGCCGCTTCTTCGCGCGGGACTGGTCCAGCACCATCGAGCGCGTCCAGGGCCTCCTGAACGACGGGCGGCTGACGGGGCTCATGAACAGGGCGGGCCTGTCCGGCGACGACGTCCGCGCGTACGTGAGCAACCTGTTCCAGCGGGTGGGCAGCTCGATGGCGGGCTTCGCGGGCGGCATGGTCGCCGCGGTGCCGCAGACGATCGTCGACGCCTTCCTGTTCATCGTGGCGCTCTATTACCTGCTCCGCGACGGCGGCCTCCTGCTGCGCTGGCTGCTCAAGCAGTCGCCGTTCAGGAACGAGGAGACCGACGTCCTCTTCGCGTCGATCCAGGACACGGTGCACGGCGCCGTCCTCGGCCTGCTCGCGACGGCGGCCGTCCAGGGGACGCTGACGACCGTCGCGCTCTTCGTCTGCAAGGTGCCGGGTGCGTTCCTCCTCGGCCTCCTCGCCACGCTGCTCTCGCTCGTCCCCATGATCGGCACCACGCCGGTGACGCTGGGGGCGGCGATCTACCTGTTCGTCGTCGGGCGCATCGGCGCCGGCATCGGCATGTGCACCGCGGCCGTCCTCGTCGGGCTCTCGGACAACGTGATCAGGCCGTGGGTCCAGAGCTCGCACGGCGGGATGCACCCGCTCATCGCCCTGCTCGCCATCTTCGGCGGGCTCGAGCTGTTCGGCGCGGCAGGCATCTTCATCGGTCCGGTCGTCGCCGCGATCGTCCTGTGGGCGGTCAACACCCGCTCGAGCCTCTCCCGCACGAGCCTCCCGATGGGGCCGCTCTCGTCGCGGCCGCCGCCCTCGTTCGGCTCGCCCACCTCGCGGCCGCCGCCGGGCTCTCGACCGCCGCCCCCGTGAGGCGACCGCGCGGCCACGTGAGGCCACCGCGCGCCGCGGCCGGCGCGCTCACCAGCGCTCGATCCGGTAGCCCCGCCGCTCGGCGACCCGGCGCAGCCGGGGATCGGGGTTGACGGCGGTCGGCTCCGCCACGAGCTCGAGGAGCGGCAGATCGCTGATGCTGTCCGTGTAGAACGCCGCGTCCTCCAGCCGGAAGCCCTGCGCCTCGGCCAGCGCCCGCGCGCGCGCGACCTTGCCCTCGCCGAGGCAGAGCGGGGGCGCGGCGCGGCCCGTGAAGTGCCCGCGCTCGTCGATCTCGAGCTCGCTCGCGACGAGGTGCTCGATCCCGAGCCGCCTGGCCAGCGGGCGCGCGGTGTAGGGCCACGCGCCGGTCACGATGGCGCACAGGTCTCCGGCCGCTCGATGCCGCCGCACGGCCTCGCGCCCCCCGTCGGCGATGTGCGGCTCGACGTGGAGCCGGAACCAGTCGTCGCAGCGGGCCGCGAGGACGGTCTCGGGCACGCCCCGGAGCGCGAGCAGCGCGCGCTCGGCGACCTTCTCGGCGTCGAGCACGCCGAGCGTGTATTGCCCGACCCAGTACAGGGTCCGCAGGAGATCGCGCGCCGTCGCCTCGCCGATCTGGCGCTGGTACTTCACGTAGAGGCTCGCGGTCTCCTTGCGCAGCAGCGTGCGATCCATGTCGAACAGCGCCGCGCGCCGGCGCGCGACGCGGCCGTCCCGCGGCGCGGCGCCGTCCTGCACCGCCGGGCCGGCGCCGCGCGGGGAGCCAGGCGCCGTGTCGTCGAACGAGGTGCTCACGGCGCGTGAACGTAGCCGTTCGCGAGGGTGAGCGAGAAGAGGTTGCAGGCCGCGTGGAACAGGAGCGGCGCCCCGATGCCGCCGGTGCGGGCCCGCAGCCACCCGAAGACGAGCGCGGGGAAGAAGACGGCGAGCCGCGCGGGGTGCAGGATCGTGAGCACGTGGCCGAGCGCGAAGATCGCCGAGGAGATGAGCCACGCCGGGCCGAGCGGCGCGCCGAGGACGCGGACGCGCGGCGGGAAGACGCGGTCGAGGGCGCTCTGGAGGTAGCCGCGGAAGAACGCCTCCTCGGGCAGCGCGACCACGAGGAGCTGCGCGGCGATCTCGTCGGCGGACGGCGGGCGCAGCACGAACGGCGAGGTCACGCCCCAGTACAGCCGGTAGCCGAGCCAGAACGGCGGGAAGACGATCGCGGCGACCAGGGCGGCCCAGGCGACGGCGCGGAGCGCGGCGCGGGCGAGGCGCGCTGCCGAGAGCGGCGCGGGCTCGAGGACGCCCCCGAGGGACAGGCCGTGGGCGCGGATCGTCGCCTCGTCGTACCGCAGCACGAGCCAGTACGTCGCCGCGAGGAACGCGAGGCCCACGATCGTGCCGGCGTAGCTCTTCGGCGCCGCGTAGGACGCCGCCGTCACGGCGGCGGTCGTGATGGCCGCGGCGAGGAGCGTGCGCGCGGCGGTCGGCTCGGGCGGCCGCGGGCGCTCGCCGTGGAGCGCGCCCGCGTCGGCCGGTGCGCCGGGCGTGTCGGCGCCGGCTCGGGGGTGCGCGTCGCGGCTCGGTTCGAAGGGCGTCGGTGGTTGCAAAGGCGTGTTCGTCGCGGAGGGGATGCGCGCGGGGAGCGCGCCGTTCTGGGCGTCGCGGCGCCGCGCGCCCAGCGTAACCGCGAGCACGGCGCTGCGCGACGGTCAGCGCGGCGGCGCCGCGATCGCGCTGCTGCTCGCCGGTCCAGCCGTCGCCCGTTTTTTTCGCCTTCCTGCCCGGTCACGTTAGAGTGCGGCCGCTGTGGCGTTTTCCCGACTTCGCTGTCTGCTGAAGCCGCTGGTGGGCGCGCTGCTCGCGTCCGTCGCGACGCTCGATCCGGCGCCCGCGCTGGCCGCGTCGCCGTTCCTCGTGACGCCGGAGGCGAGCGTCGCCGAGGCCTCCCCGGCGTACCGCTACGCCAACATGACGGACGACGAGGCGCTGGCCGAGCTGGATCGCCGGAAGATCCTGTACCTCAGGGTGGATCACGCGCCCGGGGTGCGCGCGCCGATCCGGCTCACGGGCCGGCTGAACGGCGTGTACTACCGTTCCGTGCTCCCGCCCGAGCAGCGCGTGACGAGCATGTTCGAGATCCTGGACGCGCGCCTCGCGCTCGCCCTCGACGATTTCGCGGCCGTGCTCATGCGGCACGATATCGACGAGGTCGTCCATTACACGATGTATCGACCCAACGTGCCGATGCCGGGCCGCGAGCGGGGAGGCGACGAGGGGGAGCACGCGCACGGGGCCGTCGAGGCGAAGGCCGCGGACAGCGACGTTCGCAAGGAATCGACGATGCCCGCGCCGCCGGTCGAGCTGGGCAAGAAGGGCGCGCTCGATGGGACGTCGAAGGCGCCCGAGGAGCGCCCGCGACGCATCAAGGAGAAGGGCGCGGCGGGGGCCGGCGCGAAGGACAAGGGCGCGGCGGGGGCAGGCGCGAAGGACAACAAGGGCGCGGCGGAGGCCGGCGCGAAGGACAACAAGGGCGCGGCGGAGGCCGGCGCGAAGGACAACAAGGGCGCGGCGGAGGCCGGCGCGAAGGACAACAAGGGCGCGGCGGAGGCCGGCGCGAAGGACAAGGGCGCGGCGGAGGCCCCTCGAAACGCCGCGTCGAGCGCGCCGGACACCCAGGGGCGGACGACCGCGGCGCGCAGCGCGCCGGCCAAGGCGGCCGGCAAGGCAGGAACGCGACGCTCCGCGCGCCGCAAGCCCGCGGCGTCCCGGGCCACGGCGTCCGCGACCAAGCGCCGCGGCGACGTGGCGCTGCGCAGCGACGCCGGCCAGAAGCCCCGCGGCGCGTGGGCTCCGCCCGGCACGCGTCACCCGGCCGGCCTGGCCATCGACGTCGGCGCGCTCAAGAAGCGCGACGGCACCTGGATCAGCGTCGCGCGTCATTTCCACGGCCGCATCGGGGACAAGACCTGCGGCGAGGGGGCGCCCCAGCCCGAGCTCCCCGAGGCCCGCGAGCTCCGGTCGATCGTGTGCGAGGCGGCGGATCTCGGAATTTTTACCTACGTGCTGACGCCCAATTACAACGCGCCGCACGCCGACCATTACCATATGGAGATCAAGCCGGGCGTCCGGTGGTTCCTCTATCACTGAGCGCGCCCCGCGCCCCTGTACAGCCCTGAACGGCGCGCCGCGCCCACTGCACATCCGTTGATTGCGCGTTTTTGGGTGAGCTGAGCGGTTTGTCCGCGCAACTCCCGCCGCGAGAGCGACGATTCCCTTCCCGAACGAAGGCGCCGGCGCTCCGCCGCGCGCCCCCGCAAGGGAGGTCGACGGACATGGTGCAAAAGCGAGAAGGACAGCCGCTCCCGGGGACTTCGTACCGCCTGCTCCGGAGGATCGGGGCAGGCTCGTGCTCCGAGGTCTTCGAGGCGACGGGGCGCCGCGGTCAGCTGCGCGCGCTCAAGCTGCTCCGCGCCATGCACGAGGGGGCGAGCGAGGTCGGCGCGCGCCTCGTCCAGGAGGGCCGCGCGCTCGCGACGCTGAGCCACCCGAACGTCGTGAAGGTCGAGGAGGTCGGCGTGACGAGCGACGGCCGTCCCTTCCTCGTCATGCCGCGCCTCTTCGGCGAGACGCTGCGCGAGCGGCTCGACGCGCGCGGGCCGCTCGCGACCCCCGCCGCCGTGCGCATCGCCATCCAGGTGCTCGGCGGGCTCGCCGCGGCGCACCGCGCCGGCATCATCCACCGCGACATCAAGCCGGCCAACGTCTTCCTCGCGCAGGTGAGCGGCGCCGAGCAGGGACCGGCCGATCTGGAGGGCGGGCCCTCCGCGCCCGAGGCCGAGCGCGCGGTGCTGATCGACTTCGGCATCGCGAAGGTGACCCGCGAAGGGCTCGGGCCGCCGACGGGCTCGAACGTCCTCGGCACGCCGCGCTACCTGTCGCCCGAGCAGATCCGGGGCGAGGATGTCGACGCGCGCACCGACGTGTACGCGGTGGGGCTCCTGCTGTTCGAGGCGATCACCGGGCGAGGGCCGTTTCCGGTGGTCGACTCGATGGCGGTGATGCGGGCGCACCTGAGCACGCCGGCGCCGCGGCTCCGCTCGCTCCTCTGGGTCCCTCCGGCGCTCGACCACGCGGTCGCGCGCGCCCTCGAGAAGGACCCGGGGCTCCGCTGGCAGACGGCGGAAGCGATGGCCGCCGCGCTCGAGGAGGCGCAGGGAGAAGACGGCGGCCGGGAGACGGCCGCGCCCGACGGCGCGGGGCAGCCCGCGCCATCTGGCGGCGCGCGCGGCGCGCGGGCGCAGCTCGCGGACGGAGGGGCGCGATGACCGGCGCGACCGCCGACGGGCGCACGCTCCTGTACGCGCCCGGCGCTCTGCGCGCGCCGCAGGCTCCCCGCGCGCGGCCGCCGCGCGCGCTCGCCGAGGTCGAGCCGTCCGGGGACGCGCGGCTGCTGCGCGCGCTGGGCGAGGTCGAGCCGTCCGGGGACGCGCGGCCGCTGCGCGCGCTCGCCGAGGTCGAGCCGTCCGAGGACGCGCGGCCGCTGCGCGCGCTCGCCGAGGGCGAGCCGATCCACGGCACGCCGTACGTCGTGGTGCGCCTGCTCGGCCAGGGCGGCATGGGCGAGGTGTACGAGGTCGAGCACCGCGAGCTCGGCCGCCGGTTCGCGGTGAAGCTGCTGCACCGCTGCCACGCCGGCCGCAGCGATCTCTCGGCGCGCATGCGCGCCGAGGCGCGCGCCATCGCCCGCCTGCGCCACCGGAGCCTGCCCGAGGTGTTCGATCTCGGCACCACCCGAGGCGGCCGTCCCTACTTCGCCATGGAGCTCCTCGAAGGGCGCGACCTCAGGACCGAGCTCGCGCGCCTCGGCGTGATCGCGGTCCCGACCGCGCTCGGCCTGGTCCAGCAGGCCCTCTCGGCGCTGTCGCTCGCGCACGCGGCTGGCATCGTCCACCGCGACCTCAAGCTCGAGAACCTGTTTTTGTGCGACGACGGCACGCTCAAGGTCCTCGACTTCGGCGTCGCCAAGCTCCTCCACGCCGGCGCCTCGCTGACCGCCCCGGACGCGGTCATCGGCACGCCGAGGACGATGGCGCCGGAGCAGTGCGCCTCCCTGCCGATCGATCCGCGCGCCGACATCTATGCGATGGGCCTCGTCCTCTACGAGCTCGTCGCCGGGCGAGGCCCGTTCGACGAGCTGCACGGCCGCCGCGACGCGCTCCGCTTCGCCCACTGCGAGCGGGAGCCGCCCCCGCCGTCGCGCTTCGCGCCGCAGCCGATCCCGGCCGCCCTCGATCGGGTGATCCTGCGCGCCATCGCGAAGGCGCCCGAGCACCGCTTCCAGACGGCCGACGACATGGACGCCGCCGTGCGCAGGCTGCGCGACGGAGCGCCGCACGGCGCGGCGCCGGCGGCCAGCACGGCGGAGCTCACCCCGACCGCCTTCGACGTCCCCACGGCCCGCGCCGTCGCGCCCGCCGTCGCGCGGCGCCTCCCGCCGCTCGCCTCGCAGGGCGGCGGCCGCGCCGTCGCCGCGCCCCTCGCGCGCCGCCCGCCGGCGCGCTCGCGGCGGCGCCCATGCCCGGCGCCGCGCGCCGCCCGCGCCGCGTCGCGCGCTGCCGCCCTCGGCGTGTGCGCGCTCGCCGTCGCGTCCGCCGCGCTCGGGCTCACGCTCGCGGAGCGCTGGCTCGCGGCGGGCGATCACCCCGCGCCCGCCGCGACAGAGGCGCGCTCGGCTGTAAGGTAGCCTCGTCGAGCCCGTTCTCCGGTCGACACCGCAATGCGGAGTGGAGGGACCATGAACCGGACGCGACGAATCGGGCTGGCTTGTTTGGCGGTATCGCTCCTCGCGGGCGCTGCCTCGTGCGGCGGCGGCACCGCGGCCCGGCCGGCGGACGCCGCGACATCGAGGGCAGCCGATCCCGCGCCTGGGTTCGTCGCCTCGGGCAGCTCCGGCGCCTGGGATGGCGCCGCCGCCGAGCCGGGCGCCCCCGCCCCGCCGCCGCTCGAGGCGGCGCCCGCGGCGCCCTCTGCCGACGTCGAGGCGCCCTCCGCCGCGCACGGCACCGGCCGCGCCGAGGGGGCGGCGCGCCGGGCGCCGAGCAGCCAGGTCGCGCCGGAGCCGATCGAGCGCCCCGGCCTCGGCACCGAGTGGGGGGAGACGCGCGTGTCCCGCATCTCGACCGCGCCGTTCGTCCGCGCCGACGTCGCGCGGCCGTTCGCGCTCGCGAGCCTGTTCTACAACGACGCGGAGGGCGCCCGCGCCATGGCGAGCGCGTCCGGCTTCCGCCGCACGTCGCCGCAGGCCTTCACGCTCGCCGGCGGCGCCGTCGCGATCGGGCTGCGCGGCGAGGGCGGCGGCTTCCTGAGCGGCTTCGTCGCCGGCGAGACGAGCCACGTCGTCGGCGAGGCCGGCCAGCGCTACAGCGTCGTGCTGCGCAACCTCACGCCGAACCGGATCGAGTGCGTCGTGTCCGTCGACGGCCTCGACGTCATGGACGGCCAGCCCGCGGCGTTCGACAAGCGTGGTTATCTGGTCGAGCCCCACGGCGAGCTCGAGATCGACGGTTTCCGCCAGAGCATGGACACGGTCGCTGCGTTCCGGTTCGGCTCGGTCCGCGGCTCCTACGCGAACCAGAAGCACGGCGACACGAGGAACGTGGGCGTGATCGGCGTGGCCCTCTTCCACGAGCGCGGCACGGCGCCCTGGACGCTCGACGACGTCCGGCTCCGCCGGGAGGCGAACCCGTTCCCGGGGCAGTTCGCCACGCCGCCCGGACTTTGAGCCGTTCCAGCGGTGATCCCGCGCCCGCCCCCCCGTCCGGTAAAATCAAGCTCCCGCTCCGGCCCACGCCGGGCTAGGGCACCGCACGGTGTCGGACTTATTGAACCCGTCTCAACGTGCGGCCGTCGAGCACGAGCTCGGGCCAATGCTGGTGCTCGCCGGCGCCGGATCCGGCAAGACGCGCGTGGTGACCACGCGGATCGCGCGCTTGCTCGATCGCGGCATCTCGGCGCGCTCCATCCTGGCGATGACCTTCACCAACAAGGCCGCCGCCGAGATGCACGAGCGCGTCGGCAAGCTCGTCGGCGCCAAGGTCGCGCGCGAGCTCAAGGTCTGCACCTTCCACCGCTTCGGCCTCGACGTGCTCGGCGCCGAGACCCGCGCCCTCGGCCTGCGCGGCGGCTCGTTCGCCATCTTCGATCAGTCCGACGCGCTGGGGGTCATCCGCGAGATCCTCCGCGAGCTCCGCGCCGGCAAGAGCTACGACGTCGGCGCGATCCTCTCGCGCATCTCGAACGCCAAGAACGCGTTCCTCGAGCCCGAGGCGTGGGCCGAGGCGCAGCGGCAGGGCAAGGGCATCGACGACTACGACGAGATCTCGATGCTCGTGTACCCGCGCTACAACGCGGCGCTGCGCTCGTTCCAGGCCTTCGACTTCGACGACCTCATCTGCGAGGTGGTCCGCCTCTGGCAGACGCGGGCCGACGTCCTCGAGCGCTGGCGGATGCGCTACCGCTTCGTGATCGTCGACGAGTACCAGGACACGAACCGCGCCCAGCTCGAGCTCCTGCGCCTGCTCTGCGGCGAGCACCGCAACGTGGTCGTCGTCGGCGACGACGACCAGTCGATCTACGCCTGGCGCGGCGCCGACGTGCGCAACATCCTCGATTTCGAGGAGCATTTCTCCGGCGCGAAGGTCGTCAAGCTCGAGCACAACTACCGCTCGCGCAAGCCGATCCTCGACGTCGCCAACGCGGTGCTCGCGAAGTCCGGCGCCCGGCGGCACAAGAAGTCGCTCATCGCCACCCGCCTGGACGGCGACAAGGTGCGGTCCATCATCTGCGTCGACCCCGACGTCGAGGCGAGCTTCGTGGCCACGGAGGCGCAGCGCCTGCTGGAGCGGGAGGCCGCGCGGCCGAAGGACATCGCCGTGCTCTACCGGTCGAACCTCCAGGCAGCGGCGATCGAGTCGGCCCTCAAGGAGCGGCAGATCCCGATCCGGATGATCGGCGGCCAGCAGTTCTTCGAGCGCAAGGAGGTCAAGGACCTCATCGCCTACCTGCGCGTCGCGCTGAACCCGCAGGACGAGATGTCGCTGCGGCGCATCCTGAACTACCCGGCGCGCGGCGTCGGCGACGCCGCGGTCGCCAAGCTCGGCGCCTACGCGACGGCGCACGACACCTCGCTCTGGACGGCGGTGTCGCGTCCGCACGCCGTCCACGAGCTGAGCGCCGCCGCGATCGAGGGGTGCCGCCAGCTGCTCCGGATCATCGAGGCCGCGCGCGGGCGGCTCGAGCGCGGCGAGCCCTCCGCGGAGGTCGCGCGCGCGCTGCTCGCCGACGCCGGCTTCAAGGAGGACATCATGACCGGCTCCTCCACGAACAACGCCGCCGCGCGCCGCTGGGGCAACCTCGAGGGGCTGCTCAACGTCTTCGCGCGCCGCGACGAGAAGGGGAAGGGGGACCGCGCGAGCTTCGCCGAGTTCCTGCGGCTGCTCGCGCTCCGGCAGGACTCCGAGGAGGAGGAGGCCACCGACCGCGTGACGCTCACCACGATGCACGGCGCGAAGGGCCTCGAGTTCCCGTACGTCTTCGTGATCGGCCTGGAGGAGGGGCTGATGCCCCACCAGCGCAGCCTCGACGAGCGCGCCACGGACGCCGCGCCGAGCGGCGCCGAGGGGGGCGACACGGGCGGGCACAGCATCGAGGAGGAGCGGCGGCTCTTCTACGTCGCGGTCACGCGGGCCCGCGATCGGCTCTACCTCACGCGGGCGAAGCACCGCGGCTCGCGCGGCAAGATGGTGCCGAGGACGCCGAGCAGGTTCCTGCTCGACATTCCCCCCGAGCTCATCGAGGAGCGCGAGGAGCTCGCGCCGGTCGCTCCGGGGATGGAGAAGGTCAAGGCGGGCGCCGCGGGCGTGCTGGCGGCGCTGGCGATGAACCCCTTCGCGGGCGATCCGCCCCTGATCCCCCGTCGTCGTTGAGTGGGGCTCGCCCGTGCAGGAGACGGGCCCAGATTACGTCTCCCGTCTCCCGTGCGCGTCTGCGTGCGCGTGCGCGTGCGCGTGCGCGTGCGCGTCTGCGTGCGCGTGCGCGCTGACTCCGGGGAATCTCGCACGCGCACGGAGGACGGGAGACGGGGGACGAAAGACGGAGGAGGGAAGAGGGGAGACGGGGACGAGAGACCGAGCACGGTCTCTCGTCCTAGCTGAGAACCGCTCTAGATCGCGGCACCCTCCGCCGCCGCAAAGCCGGCGCGGGTGATCTCCTGCACGCCCTTGCGCGTCACGAAGTCGCGGAAGCTCTCGCCCTCGGCGCGACTCGCCATGTAGAAGCGCGCGATCGCGGCGATCACCTTGGGCGTCTCCTCCTCGGGGATGCGGCCGTCGAGGCGCTCGCCGATGCGCGCGTTCGGGCCGCAGCCGCCGCCCACCCGGAGCGAGTAGTGCGGGCGCTCGACCCCGTCCTTGCCCTTCACCATCAGCCCCGTCATCCCGATGTCGGCGACGTGGTGCTGCCCGCACGAGTTCGGGCACCCCGAGATCTTGATGTCGAACTCGCCGAGGGCGCTCACGAAGTCGTCGGCCTCCTGGCGGCTGCCGTTCGGCACCAGGTGCTCCCGGATGCGCGACCCGACCTCCATGCTCTTCGTGATCGCGAGCGTGCAGTAGTCGCCGCCAGGGCAGGTCACCACGTCGGTGACGTGCCCCGCGTCCGCCTCGGCGAGGCCCATTTGCGAGAGCTCACGGTGCAGGTTGAGCAGCTGCCCCTCCGGCACCCAGCGCAGCACGAAGTTCTGCGTGTTCGTCGCCCGCACCTCGCCGTTGCCGTAGCGCCGCGACAGGTCGGCCAGGCGCTTCAGCTGCTCGCTCGTGATGTCGCCGAGCGGCAGCTTGACCGTCGCCACCCGGTAGCCGGGCTGCTTCTGCGCGATCGTGTTGGTCCGCTTCCAGCGCGCGAACGCGCCGTCGCCGAGCGTCTCCCGCAGCGGCGTGAGCGGGGGCGGATCGTTCTCCCGGTACCTGCCCACATTCTCCGCCAGCTCGGCCGCGAGCGCGTCGCCGCGCTCCGCCTTGATGCGATCGAACTCCTCGTCGAGCCTGCGCAGGAACTCGGCCTCGCCGATCTTGCGCAGCAGGAACTTGAGGCGCGCCTTCTTCCGGTTCTTCCGCTCTCCGTCCCGGTGGAACACGCTCACCACGGCCTCGCACAACGGCAGCAGATCGGACTCCGGGATGAACTCCTTCCAGAGGTGCGCGATCTCGGGCGTCGAGCCGAGCGAGCCGGCCACGTAGACCGCGAAGCCGCGCCCGCGGTCGCCGATCTTCGCGAACAGACCGATGTCGTTGATCATGACCTGCGCGTGGTCGCGCGCGCTCCCCGAGAAGGCCACCTTGAACTTCCGCGGTAGCCGCCGGTTGTGCTCGTGGAAGAGGAAGTGCTGGGTGACCGCGAGCGCGTAAGGCGTCACGTCGAACACCTCGTCCTCGACCACGCCGGCGAGGTGCGACGCGGTGATGTTGCGGAGCGTGTCCGCGCACGCGCCGACCGTCGTCACCCCGGCGCGCACGAGCACGCGGTGCAGGTCGATCGTCTCCTCGATCTCCAGGTAGTGGAGCTGGATGTCCTGGCGGGTCGTGACGTGCGCTAGCCCGCGACCCCACCGCTCCGTGACTTCCGCGAGGGCTTCCAGCTGCGCAGCCGTGAGCTGCCCTCCGGGAATCTTGATGCGCTGCATGTGCTTCACGTGCGCGAGCTGCGCGTAGACCCCCATGGCCAGCCGCAGCGGGCGGAACTGGTCGGGGGTCAGCTCACCACGTTTGAATTTGGCGACGTTCTCGGCGTGTTCGTCGATAGCCGCCGCAAGGCGCTCGACCGTATGCAACATAACCAAGTGTATTCCCTATATTTCCGACGCGTCAAGTGCGACAATTCTGAAGGCCGGTGCACCGAAGATCCCGGCCCCTCGGCGCCCCCACCCCGGCGCCCCCCCACCTCAGCGCCCCCCCACCTCAGCGCCCCCAATGAAGACCGACCTGCCGAATTCGACCGATGCTGTGCACGCGGGTGTGCTCCGCGACCGGCCGTCCCACACCCTCGCCCCCGCGATCGCGCAGACGGCGACGTACACGTTTGCGAACACGGCGGATCTCGAGCGCTACTTCGCCGGGGGCGACACGGACCCGGAGCGCCAGGAGTACGGCCGCTACGGCAACCCGACCGTGCGCGAGGTCGAGCAGCGCATCGCGGCGCTCGATCGCGCGGAGGACGCCGTGCTCTTCGCGAGCGGCATGGCCGCGGTGACGACCACGGCGTTCGCCCTGCTCAAGGCGGGCGACCACGTCATCCTCTTCCGCGACGTGTACCGCCGCACGCGGCAGTTCGTGATCAACGTGCTCTCGCGGCTCGGCGTCGAGCACACGCTGATCGACCCGGGCGCGTTCGACCAGCTCGAGGCGGCCTTCAAGCCGCGCACCCGCTTCGCGCTGAGCGAGTCGCCGACGAACCCGTACCTGCACTGCATCGACCTGTCCCGCTTCGCCGAGATCTGCAAGAAGGCGCGCGTCAAGACGATCGTCGACGCGACGTTCGCGACACCGTGCAACTCGGACCCGATCGGGCGCGGCATCGACCTCGTCGTCCACAGCGCCAGCAAGTACCTGTCCGGCCACAACGACGTCCTCGGCGGCGCCGTGTCCGGCTCGAGCGCGCTGGTCTCGCTCGTCCGCGACATGCGCAGCGTCCTCGGCGGTGTCATCGACCCCCACGCCGCGGCGCTGATCGGCCGCGGGATGAAGACGCTCGCGCTCCGCGTCGAGCGGCAGAACGCGACGGGGCTCGCGGTGGCGCGCGCGCTCGAGGCGCACCCCGCCGTCGAGCGGGTGTTCTACCCCGGGCTCCCGTCGCACCCGGATCACGAGATCGCGGCCGCGCAGATGCGCGGCTTCGGCGGCGTCGTGAGCTTCATCGTGCGCGGCGGGCGCGAGGCGGCCGCGCGCGTCGTCGACGGCACCCGCATCGCCGCGATCGCCCCGAGCTTCGGCGGCGTGGAGACGCTCATCGAGCAGCCCTGCATCATGAGCTTCCACGAGCTCAGCGACGAGCAGCTCGCGGCGATCGGCATCTCCCCCGCGCTCATCCGCCTCTCGGTCGGCGTCGAGGAGACGGAGGACGTCGTGAAGGACGTCCTCGCCGCGCTCGACGCGCTCGGCAAACACTAGCCCCCGAGCTTCTTCAGCTTCCGCTGCAGCGTCCGCCGGTCGATCCCGAGCAGCTTCGCCGCGGTCGCCACCACGCCGCCCGACTCCCGGAGCGCGGCGCGGATCGCCTCGCGCTCCAGGTCGTCGAGCTTCAGGCTCCCGGGCGGCGGTGTCGGGGCCGCCGCCGAGGAGGGGGGCGGCCGCTGCCGCTCGCGGAGGCCCGCGGCCTCGCGCAGGAGCTTGTCCGCGTCGACGGGCTTGCTGAGCAGCGTGTCCGCGCCCTCGCGCATCGCCGCCACCGCGAGCGGGATGTCCCCGAACCCGGTCAGCATCACGATCGCCGCGTCGGGCTGCAGCTTGCGGTACTTGGCGAGCGCGCTGAGCCCGTCGCCGCGCGGCATGCGGTAGTCGATGACCACGAGGTCCACCGGCTCGTACTCGAGCGCCACGAGCCCCTCGTCGATCGTCGCCGCCGTCCTCGCCACGACGCCGCGGCGGCGCAGCGCGCCCTGCAGGGTGGTGCGGAACGCGTCGTCGTCGTCCACGAGCAGCGCCGTCTCGATCCGTCGCGTCATCTTCACCTCAGGCCGCCCCGGCGCGCTTCAGCGCGGGGGGCAGATCCGCGTCCATCGGGCCCGTGGTCCCGTCGAGGCGGAGGCGCAAGGTCGCCTTCGCCCCGCCGGTCTCGACGCTCTCCATGCGCAGCACCGCGTTCATGCGCGAGGCCATCATCGAGCTGATGTAGAGCCCGAGCCCCATCCCGCCCTGCGACATCTTCGTCGTCTGGAACGGCTCCCCGAGCCGCCCGGCGATCTCGGGGCTCAGCCCCGGACCGCTGTCCGAGACCGCGATCTCGCACACGTCGCCGCGCTCGATGACGCCCACCTCGATCCGCTGCTCGGCCCCGTCGGCGGTCGCCTCGGCCGCGTTCGCGAGCAGGTTGACGAGCACCTGGCGCAGCGCCGGCTTGAGCACGTTCGCCTGCACCGGCCGCGGCGTGTCGAACGCGATCTCGCCCCGGTAGCCGAGCCGCGCGAGCTCGGCCTTCGAGAGGTCGCGCACGAAGCGGGTGAGCTCCAGCGGCTCGAGCCGCTGGTCGAGCCGGATCTGCCCGCGCATCAGGCTGATGATGTCGCTCGCGCGCCGGGCCTCGCCGGCCACCGTCTCGGCCATGCGCGCCGCGTCCTCGGAGCCCGTCTCGCGCGCCACGTCGACGAGGTCCTTGCTCGCGAGCAGGATCGTCGCGAGCGGCGTGCTGAGCTCGTGCGACATGCCGCCGACCATGCGCCCGAGCATCGCCAGCCGCTCGTTCCGCTGGCTCTGCTGCCGGAGCTCCTCGAGCCTGTGCGCGTACACGACGACGAAGAAGCCGAGGAACAGCGTCAGCGACGTGAGCGAGACGAGGTCGCCGAGCTGCCGGATGCGGTCGCCGTCGAGCGACGCGGAGTCGAGCGGCAGCGGCTCCGCGTCGGTGAGCACGCCGATCGCGAGCAGCGTCAGGAGCCCCACGAGCACGGTCGTGCGCCGCGGGCAGAGCAGGCCGGAGAGGGCGATGTGGAAGGCGAGGAAGACCGCGAACGGGTTCTCGAGGCCGCCCGAGAACCAGAGCATCCAGGCGTTCGCGACCACGTCGCCCACGAGCTGGGCGCGCGCGAGCTCCTGCGCGGGCTCGCGCGCCGAGGGCTCGCCCCCGTCGAGCGGGCGCGCGCGCCGGACCCGGTAGGTCCAGGCGAGGTTCGCCACCGTGATCGCCGCGATGCCGAGGACGAGCGGCCCCAGCCGGAGGTCGGGCACGAGCTTCCGGCTCGCGACCGTCGTCGCGATCATCCCCGCGATCGCGACCCACCTGAGCTGGATCAGCCAGCGGTCGGCGGTGTCCCAGGACGGGGGCTTCGGCCCGGACAGCAGCACAGCGAGCCGCCGCCGCGCGGCCGGCGGCGTGCCGCTCTTGGTGGGGTCGGCGTCAAGCGACCAGGATTGGAGAGAGGATTGCATCCGCGCGCGGACAGGGAGGGCTTCCAGGGCCCGGTCGAGGCGCCCGGCGTTCAGCCGGGAGCAACCTTTCGACGTTGCCTTTCAACCGCTCCCTTGTACCGCGCACGAAAGCCGCGAGCACGCGCGAGGTGCTCCCGCGCCCACATCCGGGGGTCGGCAGGAGAAACCCCTGCAATTCCCGGAGCTTGTGTTTGTGCGCCAGCTTACGTCCGGCGCTTGCTGCGGGGCGCGCGGCCCCGCAGCGGGTCACTCGGTGCCCTGATGGACCTGCTTCGGCGGCGGGGCCACCTTGTGCGGCTTCTTCACTTCCCAGTTGTCGACGGCGCGCTTGCCGTCGAACGGCGCCTTCCAGTCCGCCGGCCGCTGGGCCTCGATCTCCTCGGCCCGGCCCCGGTTGTTCGTGTCGAACATGGTGAAGCCGATGAAGATCGCCAGGAAGATGAGCGACGAGGCGAAGATCAGGGTGTGGAATTTGTGGTCCCACTTGAGGTGCATGAAGATGAACGCCACGACGCTCGCCTTCACCGTCGCGATGAGGACCGCGATGGCCAGGTTGGCGGCGCCGAGGTCGACGTAGCTCGCGCCCACGGTCACGACCGTGAGCACGAGCAGCGTGAGCCACGTGGCGATGTAGACCTTGAGCGGCAGGACGTGGGGCACGTGGTCGGCGCCGTGGCCGTGGCCGTGCCCGTGTCCGTGCGCGTCGGCTGCTTCTGCGTGTGTCGACATGCTGTCCTCTAGGCCTCAGCCCACCAGGTAGAGGAGGGGGAAGAGATAGATCCAGATGAGGTCGACGAGGTGCCAGTACAGCCCCACCCCCTCGACCGGCAAGTAGTAGCGGCTCGAGAACTCACCGCGCATGTTGCGGATGAGGATCCACGTGATGAGCCCCATCCCGATGACGACGTGCAAGCCGTGGATGCCCGTCATCATGAAGTAGATGGCGAAGAAGATCCCCGCGTGGGCCGTGGTGAAGCCCTGGGCGGTGAAGTACTTCCCGGGCAGCAGGCCGTCGTGGAACTTGTGCTGGTACTCGAAGTACTTGATCACGAGGAACGCGGCCGCGCAGAGCAGCGTGATCACGAGCAGGCGCGTCGTGGTCTTCTGGTCGCTCTTCTGCGCCGACCGGACGGCGAGCGCCATCGTCAGGCTGGAACAGATGAGCACCACCGTGTTGACGCCGCCCATCACCTTGTCGAGGTGGTGGTGGGCCTCCACGAAGGAGTCGAAGAACCAGGTCCGGAAGATCGCGAACGCGCAGAACAGCCCGCCGAAGAGGAGGACCTCGGTGACCAGGAAGAGCCAGATGCCCATCCTGCTGGCGTCGAACTGCGTGTCCGCGGAGTCGAAATGATGGGCGACGTGGAAATTGGGGGACAGGACCGGCCCTGCCTTGTTCGGCCGATCGGCGGCCTCGGCGTGCGCGCTCATGCTTTCTCCGTGTTGAAGTCGTATGCGCCCTTGGTCACGATCGGGGTGCGGACGAAGTTCTCGGTGATGGGCGGGGAGGCGGTGGTCCACTCGAGGCTGAGCCCGCCCCAGGGGCTCTTCGGCGCCGGCGCGCCGGAGCGGAGCGATTTGATCAAGCAGACCAGCATCACGAGGATGCCGGCGCCCAGGATCCACGAGCCCACGGTCGAGAAGGCGTGCAGCGGCTGGAACTGGTCGAGGTAGTTGTAGTAGCGCCGCGGCATCCCGCGGCTGCCCAGGACGAACTGCGAGAAGAACGTGACGTTGAAGCCGATGAAGACGAGCACGCAGCCGATGGCGGCGAGCCGCTCGGAGTACATCTTCCCGGTGATCTTGGGCCACCAGTGGTGGAGGCCGCCGAAGTAGGCGATGACGGTGCCGCCGACCATCACGTAGTGGAAGTGCGCGACGACGAAGTACGTGTCGTGCAGGTGCAGGTCGACGCTGAGCATCCCGAGGAAGACGCCGGTCAGGCCGCCGATCGAGAAGAGGATGAGGAACGACAGCGCGTACAGCATCGGCGCGTTGAAGCCGATCGAGCCGCGCCACAGCGTCGCGGTCCAGTTGAAGATCTTGACGCCGCTGGGGATGGCGACGAGGAAGGTCAGGAACGAGAAGATGATGGCCGCGAGCTCGCTCTGGCCCGAGGTGAACATGTGGTGGCCCCACACGAGGAAGCCGACCAGGGCGATGGCGACGCTGGAGAAGGCGATCGCCTTGTAGCCGAAGATCCGGCGCCGCGCGTGCACCGCGATGAGCTCGCTGATGATGCCCATGCCCGGCAGGATCATGATGTACACGGCCGGATGGCTGTAGAACCAGAAGAAGTGCTGGTAGAGCACCGGGTCGCCGCCGAGCGCCGGGTCGAAGATGCCGATGTGGAACGCGCGCTCGGCGATGAGCAGGAGGAGCGTGATGCCGAGCACCGGCGTCGCGAGGATCTGGACGATGCTCGTCGCGTAGAGCGCCCAGAGCATGAGCGGCATCTTGTACCAGCCCATCCCGGGCGCCCGGAGCTTGTGCAGGGTGACGACGAAGTTCAGCCCCGTGAGCACGCTGGAGAAGCCGAGGATGAAGACGCCGAACGTGACGCTCAGGACCGACGTGGTGGTCACCGTGCTCGAGTACGGCACGTAGAACGTCCAGCCGGTGTCGATGCCGCCCGTGACGAGCGACGAGAGCGTGAAGAGGGCGCCGATCCAGTAGAGGTACAGGCTGAGGAGGTTCAGCTTCGGGAAGGCGACGTCCTTCGCGCCGATCATGATCGGCAGGAGGAAGTTGCCGAGCGCGCCGGGGATGCTCGGGATGATGAAGAGGAACGTCATCACCGCGCCGTGGAGCGTGAACATCTGGTTATAGGCGTTCGCGCTCATGATCGTCGCCTTCGGCGTCAGGAGCTCGAGCCGGAGGACCAGCGCGAAGACCCCGCCCATGAGGAAGGCGATGAAGGTGCTGACGAGGTACATCAGGCCGATCCGCTTGTGATCGACCGTGGTGAGCCACGACATGATCCCGCTCTTGGCCCGGATGTAATCCGTTTCGTGGCCGCCGTGGGGTGCCGTATTGACGTCGAGGGTCGTTACTGTCTGCGACATGACTGCTTCTCCCCGGCGCTCACTTCACCGTCTTGAGGTAAGCGATGAGCGCGTCCACTTCTCTGTCCTTGAGGAGCCCCTTGAACGACGGCATCACCGGCGGGTAGCCGCGCACGATCTGGCCCTGCGGGTTGAACAGGCTGTCGCGGAAGTAGTTCTCGTCCGCGGTGACCTTCGAACCGTCCGCGAGCTCCTCCTCGCGGCCGAAGAGCCCCTTGAGCGACGGCCCCTGGAGGCGCGTCCCGTCGAGGGAGTGGCAGGTCGCGCAGGCCCGCTTGACGAAGAGCGTCTTGCCGAGCTCCTCGGGCGGGAGGTCGCTGTTGTTGTTGCCCTCGAGCCACTTCTCGAAGTCCGACGGCTCCATCACCTTGACGGTGGCCAGCATGTCCGAGTGGCCGGAGCCGCAGTACTCGGTGCACAGGAGCACGGTCTCGCGCGTGTCCGTCGCCTCGAACCACAGCGACGTGTACGACCCCGGCACCACGTCCTGCTTCACGCGGAACTCCGGGATGTAGAAGCTGTGGAGGATGTCCTTCGAGCTCAGGATGAGCCGCACCGGGCGCCCCCGCGGCACGGCCATCTCGTTCACCGTCGTCGTCCCGTCGGGGTAGGTGAACGTCCAGATGTACATCTCGCCGGTGACGTTGATCTCGTACGACTCGGCCGGCGCCACGGAGGCGTGCACGTAGCCGCGCATGCCCACGAAGAAGAGCGCGATGAGGATGGCGAGCGGGATCAGCGTCCACACGACCTCGACCGTCGCGCTGTGGTCGATGGGGCTCGTCTTGTCGTGCTCGCTGCGCCGCCGGTACTTCACGGCGAACAGCACGACCGCCCCGGTGACCAGGACGAAGAAGAGGACGGAGACCCAGTAGGCCGCGGCCCAGCCGGCGTCGATGTGCTCAGCGAGCGTCGACCCCGCGCGGGGCAGCCAGAAGGAGCCAAGTTCGATCGGGTTCTTATTCTCCATAATTGTGGCTCCGCCACCTTGTGTCCTAGGAAGCCTCGTTTACGCGCGCCCTCGTGCGGGCGCGTTCGGTCCGCCAGAAGCGCATGAGCCAGAGCCCGAGCAGCACGACCGTGAGGACGCCGGCGGCCTTCATCAGCCGCTGCGTCGCCAGGACGTACCCTCGGGCGTTGGGATCGTAATGGAAACAGAACAACAGCACCCGATCCCAGGCGCTCCCGACCTGCCCGCTGCCCGCTTCGCGCAGCGCGAGGCCGAAGTTCTTCTGTGGAAAGGAGATGCCGTACAGCGTGCGCGACAGGCGTCCGTCCGGCGTGAAGACGAACGCGCCCGCCGCGTGCGCGTACTGCTTTGCCGTCTCGTCCCATCGGTAGTTGAAGCCGACCGTGCTGGCGAGCGCCCGCACCGAGGCCTCGTCCCCGACGAGGAAGTCGAAGCCGTCGCCGGCGACCGGCCGGCCGTAGGCCTCGATGTAGTTCGCCCGCTTCTTGCGCGCCGCCTCGGGCGTGTCGCGGGGATCGAAGCTCACGACGAGGGTGCGGTACTCCGTGCCGGCGCTCCAGGCGCTCTCCTTCATCGCCTGGAGGACGCCGTTCAGGACCAGCGAGCACAGCATCGGACACTCGTAGTAGCCGAGCACCAGGACGAGGGGCTTGTCGCCCGCCGCGTACCGGCCGAGCTCGACCTCTTGTCCCGACTGGTCGCGGAGCCTGAGCTCGCGCGGCAGCTGGGCGCCCGGCCGCTCCTCGATGTCGACGCCGACGAGCTCTGTCGGAATGGTTGTGTCCGCTGCCCGCGCGCGCCGCGCCGGGGTGACGGTGGCCACCACGAGCGCGAGCACGGCGAGCAGGGCGGACAGCGGGCGAGACATCACTGCACCGGAGCGGACGGCGCCGGGCTGGCGGGCTTCGGGGCCGTGCCGCCAGGCTGCGCGGGTTGGGCGGGCTTGGGGGCCGCGCCGCCAGGCTGCGCGGGCTGGGCGGGCTTGGCGTCGGAGGGCTTGGGCGCGTCGGAGGGCTTGGCGTCGGCGGGCTTGGCGTCGGCGGGCTTGGCGTCGGCGGGCTTGGCGTCGGCGGGCTTGGCGTCGGCGGGCTTGGCGTCGGCGGGCTTGGCGTCGGCGGGCTTGGCGTCGGCGGGCTTGGCGTCGGCGGGCTTGGCGTCGGCGGGCTTGGCGTCGGCGGGCTTGGCGTCGGCGGGCTTGGCGTCGGCGGGCTTGGCGTCGGCGGGCTTGGCGTCGGCGGGCTTGGCGTCGGCGGGCTTGGCGTCGGCGGGCTTGGCGTCGGCGGGCTTGGCGTCGGCGGGCTTGGCGTCGGCGGGCTTGGCGTCGGCGGGCTTGGCGTCGGCGGGCTTGGCGTCGGCGGGCTTGGCGTCGGCGGGCTTGGCGTCGGCGGGCTTGGCCGCGTCCTTGTCGCCGGGCTTCGCCGCGTCCTGTCCCTGGAGCGGCGCGCCGTTCTCGGCGTTCGGCGCCGCGGCCTCGTCGGGCTTCGTGCTGCTGTCCTCGGGCTGCCCGGGCTGCGCCGCCTGCGCGGGCGCGGCGCTCGCGCCGGGGAGCGGCTGCCCGATGCGCTTCTCCTGGTAGGCCTTCAGCGTGAGCGCCACGGCCTGGTCGACCGGGATGCGGACGACGCCGTCCTTCTCGCTCGCCCACTGGTAGTGGCTGAGGCGCTCCTTCTCCAGCGCCCGGAGGCCGCGGAGCGCGCTGTTCGGCGGCTCGAGCACCTTGCTCGAGATCTCCCGCTCCATCGTCGCCTTGAAGACCTCGTTCACGAAGAGGACGGTCACCACGAGGGAGAGCAGCGTGGCGATCACGATCACGAAGATGAGCGAGTTCGGCGGTCGATCCGCCTCGGCGTGCTCGTGCTCGGTCTCCGCGTGCTCGGTCGCAGTGTTGTCGGTCGCTTCGCTCATGGCCGGCTCCTTACGGGTTGTCGATCCGAGCCGCTTCGGCAAGGTGGGGGTCGTTCAAAGGATACAGCGGGCTCTTGGCCGCTTGAAGGGAGAGCATCCAGGCTCCCACGCCCAGCGGGCCGAGCAAGCCGGCGAGATCGATCCAGCTGAGGTGCGCGCCGTGGTGATCCATGTTCGGCATGACCAGCCAGTAGAGGTCGACGTAGTGCATCACGAGGAGGAGCACCGACGCCGCCCCGAGGACCAGCGGGCTCCGCTTGGCGTGCCGCGACAGGAGGACGAGGAACGGCACGACGAAGTGGCCGAACAAGAGGGCCAGGCTCACGACCTTCCACGAGCCCTCCCAGCGGTGACGATAGAAGATCGTCTCTTCCGGGATGTTGGCGTACCAGATGAGCAAAAACTGCGAGAACGCGATGTAGGCCCAGAAAATTACGAAGCCGAAGAGGAGCTTGCCGATGTCGTGCTGGCGCTCGACGTTGCTCACCTTGCGCAGGAGCCCCGCCTTGTGGAGCGCGATCGTGATCAGCGCGAGCGCCGAGAGGGAGCTCGTGGCCGCGCCGGCGAACACGTAGACGCCGAAGATCGTCGAGTACCAGTGCGGGTCGATGCTCATCAGCCAGTCGAACGCCGCGAACGAGAGGGTCAGGGCGAAGACGATGACGGCCGGGGCGCTGCTGGCCCGCATCTTCGCGGTCGGGCGGAAATCGGCGCTCTCGTCCTGCGCGCGGGAGGTCTTGATGAACCAGAGCGCGAGGCCCGTCCACGCCGCGAGGAACACCGCGGCGCGGATGTAGAAGAAGGTCGGGTTCAGGTACGCCGCCTTCCCGTGGAGCACGTGATCGTTCGCGGCCTCGGGCCCCATCCAGTGGTGGTAGACGTCGTGGGCGAGCACCGCGATCGGGAGGAACAGCACGACGCACGCCGGCAGGACGCCGCTCATCCACTCCATGTGGCGGCGCGCGGCCGCGGACCAGCGCGCGCGCGTCAGGTGCTGGATGATCACGAAGAACAGCGCGCCGAGCCCGATCGTCACGAGCCAGGTGAAGCCGGTGAGGTACGAGAACGCAAAACGCTTCGTGTCGACGATCGCCGCCAGCGCCGAGAGCGCCACGCCGACGACGGCGAGCACCATGCTCCTCGAGACGAGCCGCTTCGCGACCGCCTTATCGAGGACCTTCGCGTCCTCGGCCAGAGCACTTCCGTGGGACTTCATGGAGTTCCGCTCTCCTTCGCGATGTTGCTCCGCTGGGCCTCGGGGACATCGTCGATGCGCCCGTGCTGGCTTTGCTGCAGGACGCGCACCCACGTGACGATCGCCCACCGGTCCTTGACCGGGATCTGCTTCCGATATGCCGGCATGTTGCGCACGCCGTTCGTGATGACGTTGAAGATCTCGCCGTCGGGCAGGCCGCGCGCCCGGTCGGACGAGAGGTCGATGGGCGGCGGGTACCCGCGCTTCACCACCATGCCCTGCCCGCTGCCGCTCTGGTCGTGGCAGGGCGCGCAGTAGATGTTGAAGCGGTCCTGGCCGCGCCGGATCACCGCCTCGTCGACGGTGATGGGCGCCATCGCCAGGAACGCCTCGCCGTCCTTGCCGGTGCGGTAGGCGTCGCTCTCGTCGAGCGCCCCCTGGTGCACCGTGCCCTGCACGAGCGGCCGCATCGCCCGCCCGTCGGCGAAGAGGCGCGTGCCCTCCTCGGGCTGGAACTTGGGCTGCCAGTCCATGTCCCCGAAGAGGTGGATCGGCGGGTCGCTGCTCGCCTGTCCCCGACAGCCCGCGAGGACGACGAGGAGGGGAATACACCAGCGGTTCACGAGGAGACCTCCCTGATGCCCTGCGCGCCTACGCGCTGGAGGAGGCTGCGCGTCTCCGTGGCATCGAACTTCGGGTCGCTCACCTCGACGCTGATGAAGAAGGCGTCGTCGGTCGCGCGCGGAAATGAGGGGTGCGTCATGGTGGGGTGGAAGAACGACGGCAGGCGCCCGAGCGCGAAGAGCCCGAAGAAGCACGTGAGCGCCGCGAAGAGGACCGTGAGCTCGAAGAAGATCGGGATGAAGGCCTGGTACGAGAACGACGGCTTGCCGCTGATGATGAGCGGATAGTCGTGGAGCTGCGTGTACCAGGCGAGCAGGATGGCGCTGACGAGCCCCGTCGCCCCGCCGCCGAGCACGAGCCACGGCAGCGGCGTCGGCTTGAGCCCCATCGCCTTCTCCAGCCCGTGCACGGGGAAGGGCGTGTGCGCGTCGAAGCGGCTGTAGCCCGCGTCCCGGAGCGCCTCGCACGCGTGGTAGATGTCCGCCGGGGTCGAGAAGTAGCCCATCAGCGCGTAGGGGGCCGACGCCGCGGCCGCTGCCTCCTCGGCCCGGTGCTCCAGCTTGCGCTCGAGCCCGAGCGCGGCCTTCCCGTGCGGCCCCTCCGCGTGGGGCTTGTCGTACTCCGCCTCGTCCTTGGGCACGAAGCCCTGCGGCTCGTCGTCGCCGGGCTGGCTTTCGCGATCGGAGTCCTTGAGCTCTCCTGCCTCCTCGGCCGAGGCAGGCTCCCCGGAGCGCTTCCGGCTCGGAGGGTCGCTGTCACGCTGCATGATGAGCCTCGTCGTTGCTGTGCGAGCCGTGAGGATCGGCCGCCGGCGTGATCCCCTTCACCTCGCTGATCGCGACCATCGGGAGGTAGCGGACGAACAGCAGGAAGAGGGTGAAGAAGAGGCCGAACGAGCCGAAGAACGTCGACATGTCCCAGATGGTCGGGCGGAAGTAGGTCCAGCTGGACGGGAGGAAGTCGCGGTGGAGGCTCGTCACGATGATGACGAAGCGCTCGAACCACATCCCGATGTTGACCAGGATCGAGATGATGAACATCGCGGGGATGCTGGTGCGCACCTTCTTGAACCAGAAGAGCTGCGGGAAGATGACGTTGCAGCTCACCATGGTCCAATAGGCCCAGGCGTACGGCCCGAGGATGCGGTTCGCGAAGGCGAACCGCTCGTAGGCGTTGCCGCTGTACCACGCGATGAAGAGCTCCATGCCGTACGCGTAGCCGACCATGGTGCCCGTCGCGACGATCACCTTGTTCATGTTCTCGAGGTGCCGGATGGTGATCAGGCCCTGGAGACCGAACGCCTTGCGCGCGAACACCATCAGCGTGACGACCATCGCGAACCCGCTGAAGATGGCGCCGGCGACGAAGTACGGCGGGAAGATGGTGGTGTGCCAGCCGGGGACGATCGAGACCGCGAAGTCGAACGACACGATCGTGTGCACGCTGAGCACGAGCGGCGTCGAGAGGCCGGCGAAGATGAGGTAGGCCTTCTCGTAGTGCAGCCAGTGCCGGTGCGAGCCGCGCCACCCGAGGCAGAGGATGCCGAAGACGATCTGCTTCGTCCGGCTCGTGGCCCGGTCGCGGAGCGTGGCGAGGTCGGGGATGAGCCCGACGAACCAGAAGAGGGCCGAGACCGTCGCGTAGGTCGAGACGGCGAACACGTCCCAGAGCAGCGGGCTCTTGAAGTTCGGCCAGATGCTCATCTGGTTCGGGATCGGGAACAGCCAGTGGGCGAACCAGATCCGGCCCAGGTGGGCCACCGGGTAGATGGCGGCGCACGCGACGGCGAAGATCGTCATCGCCTCCGCCGCGCGGTTGATGCTCGTCCTCCACTTCTGGCGGAAGAGGAAGAGGATGGCGCTGATGAGCGTGCCGGCGTGGCCGATACCGACCCAGAACACGAAGCCGGTGATGTCCCACGCCCAGTTGACCGTGGTGTTCAGCCCCCAGATGCCGATGCCGGTCCCGACGAGGTGGACGAGCGAGCCGCCGAGGACGAGCAGGAGGCTGACGGCGAGGCAGAACAGGATGAGCCACCCCGAGGGCGGCTTGTTGAGCACGATCCCCGTGACCTTGTCGGTCAGGGAGCGGAAGTCGTCCTTCCCCTGCACCAGCGGCGCCTCGTCCAAGAGGGCAGCGCGGTCGGAGCTCCGGGGGTGGTCGACCTGGAGGGGTGCTGTGGCGCTCATGCGTCGGCGAGCTCCGGGTTCTTGTTGCGGATCCTGGCGAGGTAGGTGACCCGCGGCTTGGTGTTGATCTCGTCAAGCATCCGGTAACCGCGCGGGCTCGCGGACGTCACGGACACCTGGCTGTTCTGGTCGTTGAGGTCGCCGAAGACGATGGCCTGCGTCGGGCAGGCGCCCTGGCACGCGGTGACGACCTCGCCGTCCTTGACGTGCTCCCGTCCCTCTCTCTTCGCCTCGATCTTGGCGTGGTTGATCCGCTGCACGCAGAAGGTGCACTTCTCCATGACGCCCCGCGATCGGACGGTGACGTTGGGGTTGAACTGCATCTTCCGCGACTCCGAGTCCGGCTGGCCGTATTCGAAGAAGTTGAACCGGCGGACCTTGTACGGGCAGTTGTTGGCGCAGTACTTCGTGCCGACGCACCGGTTGTACGCCATGTCGTTCAGCCCCTCGGGGCTGTGGGCCGTGGCGGCGACCGGGCACACCTGCTCGCACGGCGCGTTCTCGCAGTGCTGGCAGGGGAGCGGCTGCTGGATGCTCTCGGGCTCGTCCGGGTTCGTCCCCTGGAAGTAGCGATCGATCCGCAGCCAGTGCATCTCGCGCGTCTGGCGCACGCCGTCGGCGCCCACGACCGGGATGTTGTTCTCGGCCTGGCAGGCGACCACGCACGCGTTGCACCCGATGCAGGCGTTGAGGTCGATGCTCATGCCCCAGGCGTGCCCCTGCCGGCGGTTCGGCTCCTTGAACAGGCTGAGGAGCGGCGGCACGTGGACCTGCTTCCGCGCGAACTCCGGGTCGTTCTCGAGCTCGGTGAGCGTCCCCTCGCGCGCGAGCGGGCGGCCCTCCATGACGAAGTGCTCCTGCGTCCGCGCGAGCTCCACCTTCTCGCCGGTCCTCTCCAGCGAGAAGCCGCCGGCGAGCTCGAAGGCGTCGCTCTTGCGCAGCGGCGTCGTGTCGACGCCGACGCCGCGCCCGACCCGGAGCGCCGCGCGTCGGCCCTGGCCGACGCCGATCGCCACCGAGTCGTCCGCCTGCCCCGGCGCGACGACGACGGGGATCCGGACCTGGGCGCCGGCGCCCGACAGCGTGACGACGTCGCCGTCCTTCACGCCGAGCCGCGCCGCCGTCGACGGCGACAGGTTCGCGCCGCTGCCCCAGGTGAGCTTGGTCATCGGGTGGGGCAGCTCCTGGAGCCACCCGTTGTTCGCGAACCGCCCGTCCCACGCGTGCATGTCGGGCCGGAAGGTCACCTCCAGGCCCTCTGCCGCTGCGGGCGCGAACGCCCGCAGCGCGTCGACCGCGGCCTGCGTCGCGGCGGTCACCTGCTCGTCCGCGAGCTCGGTCCCCGCGAAGAGGCCGTCGTGCAGCGCGCGGCGGAGGTCCTGCTCGGTGCGCTTCGCGCCCTCGGCGTTCAGCCAGGTCGCCCGCACGAGGTCGTACGCGGTCCGCGAGCCGCCGAGCAGGAGCTCGACGATCTCGGCGTCGGTCCTGCCGCCGAAGATCGGCGCGATGAGCGGCTGCACGACGCTGGCCGTCCCGTCCTCCGCCCGGACGTCGCTCCACGACTCCAGCGGGTGGGCGCGGTTCAGGTGCCAGCGGGAGCGCTCGCTCGTCTCGTCGACGTGCGTCGAGACGTGCACGCTCACGGGCACCTTGGCGAGCGCGTCGGCGAAGCGCGCGTCCGCGGGCGCGTCGAACGCCGGGTTGCCGCCGAGGATGATCAGCGTCTCGACCTCGTTCTTCTCGATGGCGCGCGCGAGCTCGACGAGCGCCTCGGGGCCCTCGCGCGACTCGTCGAACGGCGCGACGAGCCGGACGGCCCTGCCGGTGTTGTCGAGGGCGAGGTTGATGAGGTGCGCGAGGGCGTGGACCTCCTTCGGCAGCGAGCGCCCCGCCACGACCGCGCCTTGCCCGCGGTTCGCCGCGAGATCGGCGGCGATGGCGGCGACGTGGCGGGTCGCCTTGGCGTCGAGCCCGCCGGCCTTGCCCTCGATCGCCTTGAGCAGCTCCGCGTCGAGCGCGACCCCGCGCTTGCCGAGCTCGGCGGCGAGCGCGAAGGCGAAGGCGGGGATCTTGCGGCTCTGGATCCGGAGCCGGTGATCCGCCGACGCGCCGGTGATCGTGAAGGTGCTCTCGACCGCGTAGAGGCGGTTCATCGCCTTCGGGTCCTTGTCGACCGCGCGGCCCGCGGCGAACCCGCGCGCCTGCTTGACGGGGCTGCCGTCGGTGCCGAACAGGTCGGCGTCGAGCGCGACGATGACGCGCGCCTTCGCCAGGTCGAGCGTGGTCTCGAGCGGCTTGCCGAACGCGAGCCGCGCGCCCTCGCGCGCGGCGTCGCGCGAGAACGGCTCGTACCGGACGATGCGCGCCTCGGGCAGCGTCTTGCGGAGATCGGCGAGGCGCGCGGCCAGGGTGGGCGACCTGTGCGCCTCGGTCAGGATCGCGAGCCCCTTGCCGCCGCGGCCGCGGAGCTTGTCGCCCTGCTCGCGCAGGAACGCCGCCGCGTCGTCCCAGGACTTCTCCGCCGCGCCCTCGCGCGGCGACTTGCTGCGGTCGGGATCGTAGAGGTCGAGGACCGCGGCCTGGGTGTAGATGGTGGTCGCGCCCAGGCTCTCGGGGTGCTTCGGGTTGCCCTCGATCTTGGTGGGCCGCCCCTCGTGGCTCTCGACGAGGACGCCGAAGGCCGTGCCCATCATCGGCAGCGCGGTCGCGAAGAAGAGCGGCTGGCCGGGGATGACCTCCTCCGGGGCGCGCGAGTACGGCAGGATCTGCTCGACGGGCCTGCGGCAGCCCACGAGGCCGCCGAGGGCGAGCGACGCGCCCATGAGGCTGAGGAAGGTGCGCCGCCCGACGCCCTCCGGCGGCTCGAACGCGGCCGGAGGGAACTCGCGCCCGAGCGCATCGACGAAGTCGGGCGAGCCGGCGAGCTCGTTCAAGCTGCGCCAGTAGGTCTTTCCAGAGATGTCCTGGGCGAGGGGGAGGGGAGTTCGTTTCATCGGTGGCACCCCGAGCAGTGGAGCGGCGCCTGCACCTGCCGCCCGGAGGTAGTGACCGCTGGCACGCGATCTTGATAAGGTTCCGGGTTCGGGGGGACCCCGGCGCCCGCCATGACGGCCGTCGAGGGCGCCATATCCATCTTGGTGACGTCGGCGGGATCGCGGAGGTGGGGGCCCGGATTGCGGTGGCAGTCCAGGCACCATCCCATCGTGAGCGGCGCGACCTGCCGGACCTTGTGCATCTGGTCGATGCGGCCGTGACAGCTCACGCAGCCGACCCCTGCAGCCAGATGGGCCGAGTGGTCGAAATAGGCATAGTCGGGCAGGTTGTGGACGCGCACCCAGGGAATGGGTTCATCGTTCGCCCAGCTCTCCTGCACGAGCAGGAGCTTTTCGCTGTCCCTCCGCACCTTGGCGTGACAATTCATGCACGTCTCGGTCGGTGGAACGGCGGCGAAGCCGGAGACCTCCACTGTGTTGTGGCAGTAGCGGCAGTCGATACCGAGGTCGCCGGCGTGCAGCTTGTGCGAGTAGTCAACCGGTTGATCCGGCTGATACCCGACCTCGAGGTGTTTGTTGGTACCGTAGTACCAGAATCCGCCGATCACAGCGGCGCCGAGGGGCAGAACTCCGAAGAGCAGCCCCAGGGGCACCACTTTGTTGGCCCATCGTGGGAACAGGAACCGAGCCATAGGGTTGTGTGGTGCGTCGGGAGCGACGCGCGGCCCAGTTATGGCTTGCTGGCGGGGTGCGACAAGACGGCAAAGTGCCGCGTGACCGCGGCACTTTGCCGCTGTGGATAACTGAAGCCCCACGGCGCGGCAGGTCGCCGCTGGGTGCGACAACTTGCCGCGGCTGCCGGCGTTTGTCCTTACGGATGCGCGGGCGGCGCCGGCCCGGCGCTGGTTCGAAAAAGAGCGGAAACGTCAGGCGAAGCGCGCGCCGGGGGAGCGCGGTCGGTCGGGGAGGGGCCGCCGCGGCCGCCGCGCCCGCCGTGCCGCGGGGACTCAGAACACCGGGGTGAACGCGCGCGGCGCCCTTTTCTTCCTGAGGCAGCGGGTCGCCCTGCTCATGTAACAGACGGTGACGGCCCGCCGCGGCCGGCCGCTCCGGTTCACCCCGGAGCAATGCCAGAGGTAGTTGTGGATCAGCAGGGCCTCGCCCGCGGCCGCCGGCAGCGCGATCTTGCGGGCGTCGGCGTCGGCCGCGCGCACGACCGCGCCCGGGACGACGCCGCCGAGCGGCGTCGCGAGCCCGCCCAGGTGGCTGCCTTCCAGCACCTCCACGCAGCCGCCGTCCGCGGGGGCGTCGTCGAGCGCCGTCCAGATCTGCAGCTCGGGGTCGCGGTCCAGCCCCCAGTAGCTGCCGCCGTCCTGGTGCCAGGGCAGCGGCGTCCCGCCGGACGCGGCCTTGTTGAAGAGCACGGCCCGGTAGATCGAGATCTCCCCCTGGATGAGCGAGCGCGCGATCCGCTCGAAGAGCGGGTTCTCGATCCAGGCGAGGAACAGCGGGTCCTTCTCGAGCTTCTCGAGCTTCCGGTACGACGTGCTCGGCCCCTCGTAGCCCTTGCCGTAGGGCAGGTCCTCGTAGCGTCCGGACGCGGCGTCGTGCTGGAAGAAGAGCCCAGGGTACGTCACGCGCCCGAGCATCAGGTCGTCCGAGCGCGCGCGGAGCGCCGCGAGCCCCGCGTCGGTCATCACGCGCCCGAGCCGGGCGTACCCGCGCGCGGCGTAGTCGGCGAGGGGGCCCGCGAGGTCGAGCGCCCTGGCCTCGGGCAGCAGCAAGTCGTCCGCGCGGCCGCTCGTCGTGCCGTCGCTCGCGGCGCGATCGCTCGTCGTGCCGTCGCTCATCGCGCGTAGCTCGCGTCGGTGCCCAGGTGCTCGCGGTAGAGCGCGTCCATGCGCCGCGCCGCCTCCGGCGAGAGCGGGCGCGCTATCGCGTCGGCGGCCGCGTCGAGGTGCTCGGCCAGAGTGGGGCCGACCAGGACGGCGTCGACCACCTCGCGCCCCGCGAGCCAGGCGTACGAGAGCGCGAGCAGGCTCATCCCCTCGTCGGCGGCCACGGCCGCGTAGCCGGCGGCGAGCTCGAACATCCGCGCGCTCCAGTACCGGCGCTGGTAGAGGCGGTTGCCCTCGAAGCGCGAGCCCGCCTGCGCCGCGTCCGGCCCCGCGTGCCGCCCGGTCAGCAGCCCGCCCGCGAGCGGGTTGTACACCGCGGTGGGCACCGAATACCGCCGCGCGAACGCGGCGTACTCGAGGTCGAGCTGGCGGATCAGCGCGTTGTAGAGCACCTGCGAGACCGCGGGGCGCGCCTTCCCCTCGGCGTCGCGGCGCGCGATGATCTCCAGGATCTGCCACGAGGCGTGGTTGCTGACCCCGAAGCTCAGGATCTTCCCCTGCTCCAGCAGCGCGTCGATCGCCGCGAGCGTCTCCTCGACGGGCGTCTCCGGGTCCGGCGCGTGGAGGTAGCAGACGTCGACGCGGTCGGTGCCGAGGCGCCCGAGGCTCTCCTCGACGGCGCGGATCACCTGTGCGCGCCCGAGCCCCTCGGCCTTGCCCCGGACCCGGCGGAGGCCGACCTTGGTGGCGATCTGCGCCTCGTCCCGGCGGCCGCGCAGCGCCCGGCCGAGGATCCGCTCGGACGCGCCGTCCTGGTAGAGGTTGGCCGTGTCGAACGCGGCGATCCCGCGCTCGAGCGCGCGGCCCACGATGCGCTCGGCCTCCTCGGGCGGCGTGCGGCCGCCGAAGTTCATCGTGCCCACGACGAGCGCGGGCGGCGCGCCCGCGCGCCGCTTCACCGTCATTCCCGCCATTTCGTCCGCGATCACGCCGCCCTCATCACGCCCGCGCGACGAGGAGCGCGAGCACGTACACGATGAGCCACACGAGCCACAGGGTGCTCATCCGGCGCCACCCCTGCCGAAACCCGTACATCGGCGCGAGCGGCGGCACCACGAGCGCGACGAGCCCGCGCCATCGGGGCTCGCTGCGGAGCACGAGCCGCGCTGCCAGCGCGACGTGGGTGGTGACCCAGGTGGCGAACGCCAGGATGAGCGTCGCGGTCGCCGCGATATCCTTCACGGGGCGAAGCCTAGCGTCACGGGCGCGCCACGCCCCTGGAAATCAGCGACGCAGGGACGTGGAGAGCGCGGCCCGGCGACCCTCTCGCGCCCCGCGCGCCCCGGCTCTGTCGCGCTAGCAAATCCGGGCTAAGCTTGGCCCGTGCCCCTGCGCGACATCCCGTGTTTTCGTCCGGATTCCTTCCTCGCCGCGCGCGCCGTCCCCCTCGCGACCCGCTTCGGGTCGGCGATCGCCGGCGCGGCGCGCGCCCTCGTCGAGCGCGAGGGGCGCCTCATCCCCATGAGCCTGCTCGCCGGCGCCGCGTGCAGCGTCGCCGTCGGCCTCGGCGCGGCGCACGCGATCTCCACGCCGCCCGACACGCTGCCGGTCGCCGAGGTGAAGCCGGGAATGAAGGGATACGGCCTCACCGTCTTCTCCGGCACCACGCCCGAGAAGTTCGACGTCGAGGTCATCTCCACCCTCCGCAATTTCCGCCCGAACCAGGACCTCATCCTCATCAAGACCCAGCACCCGCGCCTCGAGGTCGCCCGCACCGTGGCCGGGATGAGCGGCAGCCCGATCTACCTGAACGGCAAGATGATCGGCGCCTACGCGTACGGCTGGCTCTTCGGCGCCGAGGCGATCGCCGGCGTCACCCCGATCAAATCGATGCTCGACGAGCTCGCGCGGCCGCTCCCGCGGGCGATCGCCCCGAAGGTCGGCGGCCCGCTGCCCGCCCCGGTGAGCGCCATCGGCGGCGCGCCGCGCGGCAACGGCGCCGCGCCGGCCCGCCTGCACGGCGGCCGCGCCTTCGCGGGGCCCGTCGACGCCTACGATCTCGCCGGCCACGCCGGCCAGATCGCCGCGCGCGTCGCGCCGGCGCTCGCGCCGCCCGAGGCGACGAGCCTCGCGCGCGCCTCGACGCCGGTGATGCTCGGCGGGCTCGGCGGCACGTCGCTGCGCATCGCCAGCGACCTGCTCGGCCCCATGGGGCTCGAGCCGATGCAGGCCGGCGGCGGCTCGTCCGCGAACCCCGATCCGGGCGCGCCGACCAAGTACGTCGACGGGGGCGCGATCGGCGTCGAGCTCGTGCGCGGCGACATCTCCGCCATGGGCATCGGCACGGTCACGCGCGTGTCCGGCGACAAGCTCGTCGCGTTCGGCCACCCGATGATGAACGGCGGCGTCACGAACCTCCCCACCGCGATCGCCCAGGTGCACTGGATCCTCGCGAGCCAGAACCGCAGCTTCAAGATCGGCGAGGCGGTGCGCACGGTCGGCTCGCTGGTCAACGATCGGCAGGCCGCGATCGTCGTCGACAGCGCGGCCAAGGCGCCGGTCTTCCCGATGCGCGTCCAGATCGACGGCGTGAACGGCGCCCCGCACCCGACGTGGAACGTGGAGGTCGCGCACGACCAGTTCCTCGCGCCCTCCTTCGTGTCGATGGCGCTCGGCAACGCCGTCGAGGCGACCACGGCCGAGCGGCGGGACATGACCTGGCGCGCGGTGAGCCAGCTGAAGATCGGGCGCTACGGCACGATCTCGCTCGTCGACTTCGGCGCCGGCAACGGCGCCCCGCTCACCGCCGACGACTTCGTCCGCAGCCGGATCGTCCGGTCGATGGGGGCGCTGCTCAACAACCCGTGGGAGGAGGTCGCGATCGAGCGCGTCGACACCCGCGTGAAGGTCACGTTCGACCGCGAGGTCGTCCTCCTGCGCGGCGCCAAGGTGCTCGAGCCCGAGATCGACGCGGGCGCGCCCGCGCGCATCCGCCTGGATCTCCAGCCCCACCAGGGCCCCCTGGAGTCGCGCGTCATCGAGGTGCCGATCCCGCGCGAGCTCGCCGGCGGCCAGGTGGATATCGAGCTCTCGCCCGGGTACGAGGTCGAGCGCCCGATGGCGACCCCCAACAACGTCGCCGAGCTCGTGGCGATGCTGCCGCTCCAGAACCACGACGCGGAGAGCGTCGTCGCCACGTTCAAGCTCCGGGAGAACGGCGCGGCGTACCGCGGCAAGGTCGCCTCGAGGCTCCCCCCGGGCGCGATGGACACGCTGCGCCCGAGCTCCGACTCCGACGCGCCCGAGACCTTCGGCGCGCAGGTGCAGGTGCCGATCTCCCTCAAGCGGTTTATGGTCGGGAAAGACACCGTGAGCGTCAAGGTCCGGCCTATCCTTCGCTGACCGCGCGCCGCCCGCGCGGCCGCCCGCCTCCCTCCTCTCCGCCCTGACCCCCCCTCCCCCTGCGACCCATGAGCACAGAGCGCTCTTCCGCCCGTCCCCTCTCGTCTCGCCCTCACGCCCTCCCCTCGCCGCGCCGGCTGCTCGCGGCCGTCCTCGCCGCCGCGGGGCTCGTGGCGCTCCCGGCCCACGCGGTCGGCACGCGCAGCTTCGAGCTCAAGTCGCTCGAGGACCTCAAGGGCGGAGATCTCACCGGCGTCAGCGTCGACTCGAACGGCATCGTGCGCGCCGGGCTGACGCTCGGCGCGACGCCGCTGCCGGACGCGACGTCGGTCTGGAGCTCCGTGGTGCTGCCCGACGGCACCGTGCTGCTCGGCACGGGCAACGAGGGGAAGATCTACAGCGTCTCGGGCGGCCGGGTGACGCTCGCGGCGACGACCGGGCAGATGGCGGTCAGCGCGCTCGCGCTCGCGTTTGACGGCGACGTCATCGCCGGCACGTTCCCCGAGGGCAAGCTCTACCGCTTGCCGCGCGGCGCCGGCAACGGCGGCCCGGCCAAGCTCTTCGCCGAGCTCCCGCAGACCGAGGACGTGTGGGGGCTCGCCTACGACCCGAAGGCGAAGGCGCTCTACGCCGCGACCGGCTCCGAGGGCAGGCTGTTCCGCGTCGACGCCGCGGGCAAGGCCCAGGTGTACTTCGACAGCGACGAGCCGCACCTCGTGAGCGTCGCGGTCGCGGACGACGGCGCCGTCTACGCCGGCTCGAACGGCAAGGCGCTCCTCTACAAGCTCACGGCGCCCGGCCGCGCGACCGTGCTCCACGACTTCGACGCGGACGACGTGAAGGCGATCGCGATCGCGCCGGGCGCGAAGGGCGGCGCGGTGTACGCCATCGCCAACAAGTACGCCGAGGCGTTCGCCCCCCCGAAGCGCAACCGGAGCGGGCCGCCGGCCCCGCAGGCGACGCGGGCGCCGAAGCCCGGCAAGGGCGTGCTCGTGCGCTTCGATCGGAGCGGCGTCGCGGAGAAGATGATGAGCGACGACGACACGCACTACGTCTCGCTCGGCCTCGGCGACGACCTCATGCCCTACGTCGGGACCGGCGCCGAGGGCCAGCTCTACACCGTGAGCGACAACCACGTGGCGCGGCTCGTCGCCGACACCGACGAGCGCCAGGTCGGCGCCTTCGTGATGGCCGGGAAGCGCAGGTTCGTCGCGACCACCGACCCCGCCGTCTTCCACGAGGTGAAGGGCGTCGGCGGCGCCGAGGCGGTGTGGACGAGCAAGGTGCTCGACGCCGGGCTGCGGGCCACGTTCGGGCGCCTCACGTGGCGCTCCGACGGCGCGCTGGAGCTCGAGACGCGCAGCGGGAACACCGACACGCCGGACAGCACCTGGAGCCCGTGGTCGCCGGCGCTCGCCGCGCCGGGGGACGCGAAGAGCCCGCCGGCGCGCTTCGTCCAGATCCGCGCGCGGTGGAGCCGGGATCCGGGCGCCGCGCTCCGCGAGGTGAAGCTCTCGTTCGTGACCGACAACGCGCGCGCCGTGGTCACCTCGATCGAGGCGGCGCCGAAGGGGCAGACCAAGCCCCCTCGCACGAACCTCCCGCCGTCGGGCGGCGAGGCGCCGAAGCCGGTGAGCGCGCTCCAGCTGACGTGGAAGGTCGACAACCCCGATCAGGACGACCTGCGCTATCGCCTCTCGTACCGCATGGAGGGCCAGTCGACCTGGCGCAGCATGCTCAAGCCGGGCGAGAAGGTGACGCGGGCCGAGCACGTGTGGGACACGACCGCGCTCCCCGAGGGCGAGTACCGCATCCTCGTCGAGGCGAGCGACGAGCTGGCGAACCCGCCCGAGCGCACCCAGCGCCATAGCCTCGAGTCGGGCACCGTCCTCGTCGACAACACGCCGCCGGTGTTCCGGGCGCTGTCGCTGCAGGGGCGCCGGCTCACCGGCGAGGTGGCGGACGGCCTCGGCCCGGTCGCGCGCGTCGAGGTCTCGATCGCCGGCCTGGAGGAGTGGCGGCCCATCTTCCCGAGCGACGGCGTCTTCGACGAGCCGGCGGAGCCGTTCGAGGCGGACCTCAGCGCCCTCGTGCCGCCCGGATCTCACCTGCTCGCGGTGCGCGCGTACGACAGCGCGGGCAACGTGGTCACCCGCGACATTGAGGCGCGGTAGCCGCCGTCCCATGCCGCCTTCGCCGATCGCCATCGCAGCGCTCGGCGCGACATGGGCGTCATGCTTGCGCCAGGAGCGCCGGCGGTCGAGGCGCACCCGCGCTCGGCGCGCGCGCGGAACATGCGCCCGAACATGCGCCCTGGCGTCGCGTCCACGGGGGCTCCTGCGTCCTGGAGAGCACACCCCTGGACGGCACATTCTGTGGATACCCGAGGACGACATGATAAGCTCGCTCCGCTTGCCCTTTTCTCGTGCCCCTGGAATGAGCTCCCCCCGCGCCCTTCTGGTTGTCGGTCTCGCCGCGCTCTCGGCGTTTGCGGTCTCCGCGTGCGGGATGTCGGAGGCCGATTCCTCCGGCGAGATGGCCAGCGATGACGGGGGGTATGGCGGGTTCTCCTCGGAATACGGGGACGGGGGCGGGTCGGCCGCGACGGCCGGATCGGGCGGCACCCCGCCGTTCGATGGCGGCGGCGGGGCCGTGGACGAGAGCGTCGATATCCCGGCGCCAACGACGTCGCCGGACCCCTACACGCGCTTCGCGCACCTGTGCGGCGACGGCTGCACGCCGGGGGGCGAGCCGACCGAGTGCTCGTCCAGCAGCGGTGACGGGTCCGGCACGGGGGGCACCACGGCGCAGCCGCTGCATTGCCAGCTCGTGCTCGGCGAAGGCGACGCGATCCCGAGCTGCCGGCCGGTGGGCCGCTACGCGGCGGGCGGCCCGTGCCACCGCGGCATGGACTGCGCTGCGGGGCTGGGGTGCGCGGCGGCCGACGGGCAGGGCGGGGTGTGCCGGCAGTACTGCTGCGGCAACGTCGAGAGCTGCGCGCCGGGCACGTACTGCGAAGAGCGATCGATGGCCGAGTCGCTCGCCGAGGGGAACACCCCGGTCACCATCCCGGTCTGCGTCCCCGCCACGAGCTGCGAGCTCCTGGACGACAGCGTGTGCCCGGCGGGCCTGACCTGCACGATCGTCCGCGAGGACGGCACGACGAGCTGCGTCGTGCCCGGCGACGGGCGCGCCGACGACCCTTGCCCGTGCGCGCCCGGCTTCGTGTGCTCGATGCTGACGAACCAGTGCAAGCAGCTGTGCCGGATCGACGCCCGATCGCAGGACTGCGGCGCGAACGCCAAGTGCCAGGGCGGCAGCACGGTCTACCCCCCTGGGTTCGGCGTGTGCGTCAGCACGATGTAGCTGCGGCCGGCCGGGGTCGCTCCGCGGACCGGTCGGGGTCGCTTCGTGAAAAAGTGTTGGTGCGCTGCGCTCCGCCGTGAATCGGAGCGGCGGGCGCGTCCGGCCGTGGTCATGCTGGACGCGTGCAGCGTCCCCTCCTCTCCTTCGTCCTCTTCATCGGCATCTTCAGCGCCATCGTGGCGGGCGTTCACTACTACCTCTGGCAGCGCCTGATCCGCGCGCCCGAGCTCGGCCCGCTCTGGCAGCGCATCGGCAGCGTCGCCCTGGTGGTGCTCGCGTCGCTCGTGCCGCTCGGCCTCTTTCTGAGCCGCGCGCTGCCCCGGCACATCGGCGGCGTCGTCGCCGGCGTCGTCTACACGTGGGTCGGGCTCGCGGTCCTGCTCTTCTTCCTCCTGCTCACCTCGGAGGTCGTTCGCCTCGGCGCCCACGGCGTCACGGCGCTCCTGAACCAGCCGCTCGACGGCGATCGCCGCACGTTCCTCTCCCGCGCCATCGCCGGCACGGCCGGCGCGCTCGCCGTGGGCTTCGGCCTCGCCGGCGCCGCGAGCGCCCTCGGCGAGGTCGCCGTCCGCCCGGTGCGCGTCCGCCTCCGCCGCCTCCCCGCGGCCATGTCCGGCTTCCGGATCGTCCAGCTCACCGACCTTCACATCGGCCCCACGATCGGGCGCGCGTGGCTCGAGCGCGTCGTGGCGCAGGTGAACGCCCTCAAGCCGGATCTCATCGCGATCACGGGCGATCTCGTCGACGGCTCGGTGGAGGAGCTCCGCGAGCACACCGCGCCGCTCGCCGCGCTGCGCGCCAGGCACGGCGTCTTCTTCGTGACGGGCAACCACGAGTATTACTCCGGCGTCGAGGCGTGGATCGCGGAGCTCGGCCGGCTCGGGGTGAGGGTGCTCCGCAACGAGCGCGTCTCGATCGGCGACGTCGACCACGGCTTCGATCTGGCCGGCGTCGACGACTGGAGCGCGCGCGGCATGGGCCGCGGCCACGGCCCGGATCTCGGCCGCGCGCTCGCGGGGCGCGACCCTTCGCGCGAGCTCGTGCTGCTCGCGCACCAGCCCAAGCAGATCCTCGACGCCGCGGAGCGGGGGGTGGGCCTCCAGCTCAGCGGCCATACCCACGGCGGTCAGATCTTCCCCTGGGGCCTCTTCGTGCGGCTCGACCAGCCTTACGTGGCCGGCCTGTCCTCGCACGGCGAGAGCCAGATCTACGTGAGCCGCGGGACGGGCTACTGGGGGCCGCCGATGCGCGTCGGCGCCCCGTCCGAGATCTCGTTGATCGAGCTCGAGGGCGCCGCCGTGACCGAGGCCGTGGCGTAGCGCGACCCAGATCGCCTAGAGCGGGCGCGCCGGGTCCTTCTTGCAGTTGATGACCGCCGCCGGGTAGCTGTCCGGATCGGTGATGCGCTCCATGGCGAAGGTCGAGCCCTTGAGGTCCAGGCTGATCGGCCTCGCCACGGTGCCGGTCACGTCGCCGCACACGAAGTCGGCGGGCGCGCAGAGCCTGCCCGACAGCGTGATGGTGGCCTCGAGCTCGCCGCCCGAGATCGGGTTGGCGTTGCCCGGCACGACGATCGTGGGCAGCTCCGCGGCGAACGTCCCGTCCTCGGACAGCGCGTAGGGGCCCACGTCGACCGACGGACCGGTGGGCGTCCGGCGATCGGCGGCCTCGAGCGGCTGGAAGGTCATCGAGAAGCTCAGTCCGCCGTCGCTCGCCTCGGTGGTCAGGTCGGCCACGAAGACGATCGGGGTTCGCGGGCTGATGCGCGCCGAGAGGTTGAAGAAGAACTCGCCATCGACGGCGCCTGGCTCCGGGGGACAGCCTTCCCCGCCGCCCCCCGTTCCGTCGCTGCCGCCGCTGCCCGCCTGGTGTTCACGGACGGTGGTATCGCGAGCTTCGAAGTCACCGAATCTGCCCTCCGGGTCGGCGCACCCGACGAGGAGCGCGGCGGACGCGAGGCAGGGGAGCGCGGCGGATGCGAGCGTTGTCCGGATGGAGCGGGAGAAAAGCATTTGACACCGTGCGAGAGGTGACATTTCACTCGATCGGGTCGAGCATCCCGCGACCCTCAGGGGACGCAACCCTACCATGCAGGGTCTGTCGCAGGCGCCGCATTCCTCCCCTCAGAATCGAGAACACCGGCAATGCCCATCCACCGCCACCGTCTCGCGCTCTCCGTCGGCCTCCTCGGCGGCCTTGTCTGGACCGCGCCTGCGTTCGCCGGCGGCTTCGCGACCGCGCGCTTCGGCGGCGAGCACGGCAACCCGATCACCAGCAATGCGACCGCGATCTACTACAACCCCGCTGGCATCGCCGAGAGCGAGGGGATTCACCTGTTCCTGGACGGAAATCTGGCGCTGCGCGCGGCCTCCTACACACACACGCAGGCGCCGTCCGATGACGTGACCGCGCCGGGGGCGAACACCGGGGCGGCGAGCCTGCTCAACCTGGCCGCCTCGCCGATGCTCGGCGCGTCGGCCAAGCTCGGCGACCTGGCGCTCGGCGCCGGCGTTTACGTGCCCTTCGGCGGCGCTGCGTCCTGGAACACGAACAGCGCCTTCGAGGGCCATGGCGAGCTCGCCGGGCCGGTCGACGGGGTGCAGCGCTGGCACTCCATCGAGTCCGAGCTCCAGGCGATGTACTTCACGCTCGCCGCGGCCTACCGGATCCCGGCGCTCCGCCTCAGCCTCGGCGTCTCCGGGAACCTGATTCGGGCCCAGGTGAACACCGTCCGCGCCCGCAACGCCTCCGGCGACAACCTCCTTGCGACGGAGGGGCGCTCGCTGCTCGAGGTGAGCGGGCTGCACGGCAGCTTCGGCGTCGGCGCGCTCGTCGAGGCGGTGCCGGAGCAGCTCTGGATCGGCGCGTCGTACCAGTCGCGGCCGAACGTCACCGGGGGAGAGACCCTCGAGGGCACGCTCACCAACCGCTTCAACGGCGTCTCGAGCCCCCCGACCGACGTCGAGCTGCACCAGGACCTGCCCGACATCGTGCGGCTCGGCGCCCGCTTCGCCCCGGCCGAGCGCCTCGAGCTCCGGATCTTCGGCGACTGGACGCGCTGGAGCACCATGGAAAACCAGTGCCTCACCGCGGTGGGCGCGGCGTGCGAGATCCGGAGCGACGGCTCCGCCGCCGACCCGGCCGGCGTGGTGCAGAACATCGCCCGCCGCTGGAGCGACACGTTCGGCGTGCGCGCGGGCATCAGCTACTGGCCGCGGCCGTCGAGCGAGGTCTTCGGCGGCGTCGGCTACGACTCCAACGCGGTCCCCGACGACACCCTGGATCCCTCGGCCACCGATTTCCACGATGTCTCGTTCTCCGTGGGGGGCCGCTTCCAGGTCGCGGAGCGGCTGCACCTCGCCGCGTCGTACACGCACCTCTTCTACGTCGGCCGGGACACCACGGGGAAGAGCATCACCGCGGGCCTCGCGGGCAGCTCGCGGGCGCCCGACTCGGGCGGGATCTACACGCAGAACATCGGCGTGCTCAACCTCAACGTGGACGTCGCCTTCTGAGCGGCGCCGCGGCGAGGCCGCTCACGGGGCGCTGCGCCGGGTCCGGCGGAGCAGGCTGAAGATCCGCGCCCCCAGCTCGGGGGCGCGGAACGGCTTCACCATGTAGTCGTCGGCGCCGCTGGCGAACGCGTAGACCATGTCCTGCGACGAGGCGTTCGCCGTCAGGAAGAGGACCGGCAGATCGCGGAGCCCTGGGTCCTGCCGCAGCGTCCGGCAGAGCTCGATGCCGTTCATCCTCGGCAGGTTCCAGTCGAGCACCACGAGGTGGAAGGGCGCGCTGCGGACGCGCTCCAGCGCCTCCTCCGCGCTGGCGACCGCGACGACGGCGAGCTCGACCGCCTCGAGCATCGTCGAGAGCATCTCCCGGATCTGCGGATCGTCGTCGACGATGAGGATCCGCGAGCCCTTGCCCTTCAGCCGGAGCGGCGCGGTGGGCGCGACGCGGACGAGCGCCGCCGCGTCGGTGTCGGGCATCGAGCCGGGGCGGGTCGCCTCCGTCCGCGCGAAGTGGGCGAGGCGGCGCCAGTCGCGTGGCTCGAACGTGAGCCGCGCCCCTTCGGGCGAGACGGAAGCGCACGCCGCGGCCGACGTCGCGCGGCGGTTTTCGCCCAGCTCGAAGACGGCGAGCACCCACTCGCCATCGGCGACGACCTCCCCCGCGGGCAGCCCGAGCTCGAGGTCGCCCTCCTCCGGCTCGCCGACGATTCGCTCGAACTGCTGCAGATCCGGGAAGCGGTAGAGGACGCTCCGCACGTCCTGACGCTACACCCGCGCTAGCATCTCGCAAAGGGTCCGACTAAGCTCGCGCCGCGATGTCATTGCTGCGCTGGATGCCGCCGCTCCTCGCGTTGATCTCGATCGGCGTCACGGGCTGTCCTGGCAACTCGGGCTCGAGCGAGCCCAAACCCGCCCCGCCCCAGGAGGTGTCGGTCTCGCTTCCGGGCGTGGACACCTCCTCGCTCACGCCCCGCGAGCGTCGAGAGTGGGCCGCCCAGGTCTCGGAGCTCCTCTCCCCCTGTCCTGACACGCCCGTGAACATCGCGCAGTGCGTGAAGGAGCAGCGCGCCTGCAAGGCGTGCCTCCCCGCCGCGCAGCTCCTGCTCAAGCAGGTCAAGGACGGCCGGTCGAAGAAGGAGCGCGAGGACGCGTTCCACATGCGCTTCGACGCGAACAAGGTGAAGACGCTCGCCACCGACGGCTCGCCCGAGATGGGGCCGCCCGACGCGCCGGTCACGATCGTCGAGTGGGCCGACTTCGAGTGCCCGTTCTGCCGGCTCATGTCGCCGCTGCTCGAGGGCCTCGTGAGCCGCTTCGACGGGCAGGTGCGGCTGGTCTTCAAGTTCTATCCGCTCCAGGCGCACGTCCACGGCGAGCCCGCCGCGCGCGCGGCGATCGCCGCGATGAACCAGGGCAAGTTCTGGGAGATGCACCACCTCCTCTTCGAGAACCAGGACAAGCTGGAGCAGGCCGACATCGAGCGCTACGCGCAGCGGCTCAAGCTCGACCCGGTGAAGTTCCGCGCCGACCTCGTCTCGACCGAGACGAAGGCGCGCATCGAGAAGGACAAGAAGCAGGCCGAGGAGGTCGGGCTCGAGGGGACGCCGCTCATCTACATCAACGGTCGCGAGGTCGACCTGCAGCTCCTCACGAACCCGGGCCAGGATCTCGAGGACTGGGTGAAGCTCGATCTGGAGCTCCTCGGCAAGACGCCGCGGCCGGCGCCGCCGAAGCCGGCGGGCGCGCCCGACGCGCCCGCCTCCGGCAGCACGACGCCCGCCGCCAGCGCGATCCCCGCGGCCGGCGCGACGCCCGCCGCCGTCGGCAGCGCGCCGGCCGGCAGCGCGGCGCGCCCCGCGGCCTCTGCCGGCCCTGCCCAGCCCGCTCAGCCCGCTCAGCCGAGGAAGCCTTGAAGGTCGCCGACCCGTGCGGCTGCTTCCCGACGGGCCGGCACTACCCTGGGATCGCGCACCTCCTCAAGGTGCGCGCCGTCGGCGTCGCGTCCGAGATCGACGCGGGCAGCGCCTGGATCGACCAGCCCATCGCCTTCATCGACGTCGAGACGACGGGGCGCGATCCCGCGGGGGATCGCATCATCGAGCTCGGCATCGTCATCGGCCGCGGCGGGGAGATCCTGACGCGCTACAACTGGCTCATCCATCCGGGGCGGCCGATCCCGGCGGAGAGCACCGCGATCCACGGGATCAAGGACGCGGACGTCGAGGGCAAGCCGTCGTTCGCCGAGGTCGCGGAGGAGATCCTCGTCTGCTTCAAGGGGGCGATCCCCGCGGCGTACAACGCCGCCTTCGACCGCTCGTTCCTGCTCGCCGAGCTCGATCGCGTGGGCATGCGCCCGCGCGAGCCGCCGCCCGCCATGCGGCGGGAGGTCGACTGGATCGACCCGCTCACGTTCGCCCGTGAGCTCTACAAGAACGAGGAGAGCCGCGCCCTCGGCGACATGGCCGCGCGGCTCGGGATCACGCTCGACAAGGCGCACCGCGCGACGGACGACGCCGAGGCGGCGCTGCAGGTGCTGTACGCGCTCGCGAAGGATCCGCGGGTGCCCCGCGCCTACGGCGGCCTGATCCAGGAGCAGCGGCGGCTGGTCCGCCTGCAGGACGAAGCGCGGCGGCTCTGGCGGAAGGCGCCGGCCCCCGCGGCGCCTCCGGCCACGAAGCCCAGCTGACGCCATGGTCGACGGGCCGAAGCGGCGCCTCCCGGTCGTCGGCGGCGGCCCGACGGCGGGGCCCGGCGCGCCGAGCGCGCCCGGCGCGGCGCCTCCCCGCGGCGCGACGGGCTCGCCGGAGAAGCGCAGGCTCCCGGTGCTGCAGGGCGGCGGCGACGACGAGGGCGAAGAGCGCCCGCCGTGGCACTGGATCGCGCTCGGCACGGTGGCGATCTTCATCGTGTGGCTGCCGCTCGCGGGGCTCGCGAACACGCTGCTGCGCCGGATGGTCGAGCGGACGGGGGACGCCGCGGCGGAGGGGTCGGTGCGGCTCGCGATGGTGGGCCTCAACGCGATCGCGTTCGCGCTCGCCGGCCTCGCCGGCGGCTACCTCGTGGGGCGGTTCGGCGGTCGCGCCGGGCGGCGCGAGGCGGCCGCGAGCGGGGCCGTGGTCGCGGCGCTCGCGTGGGCGCTCGCGCTCGCCGAGGGCGCGCCGGCGGGCGCGCTGGGGTGGGCGCTGCTGCTCGTCGTGATGGTCGCGATCGGCGCCGCGGCGTCGTACGCCGGCGGCCGCGCCGGCCTCCGGGCCCGCGCCGGAGCGCCGCCCTCGAGCTGAGGGCGCGCGCCGCTCAGCCCGGATCGAGCCGGTGAATGGGCGCGCTCGCCTCGGGGAGCGAGGCGTACGCGACGGCGGTGCGCGGATCGCGCGCGTCGGGGGCGACGTCGAGCAGCGGCCGCAGCGCGAAGACGCGCCCGCAGAGCCGCGGGTGCGGCACCACGAGATCCGGCTCGGCGACGACCTCGCCCTCGATCCAGAGCAGATCCAGATCGATCGTGCGCGGCCCCCACCGCACCGGATCGGGGCGCGTGCGCCCGAGCGAGCGCTCCACGGCGAGCGTGCGCTCGAGGATCTGGCGCGCGGGCAGCGACGTGGCGAGGAGCGCCGCGGCGTTCACGTAGTCGCTCTGCGGCGGGCCGCCCGCGGGCGGCGACTCGTAGCGCGACGACTCGCCGATCACCTCGAGCTCGGGATCCGCGGCGAGCGCGTCGATCGCGGCGCGGAGGGTGGCGAGGCGATCGCCGAGGTTCGACCCCAGCCCGATCACGACGCGCCTGCGGGATGTCATGGCGAGACCCTACCACGCCGCGCGCGGCGGTTCGCTGCGCGCCGCGGCCGGCCGTCGCCGCGCCGCGGATCGGCGCGCGTCGTCACTCCGCCGGATCGGTCGCGCGGCGCCCGCCGCCGAGCCGCCGGCCTTCCGGGCGCGGCGGGAACACGCGCCGGTCCTCGGGGTTCCGGCGCGGGATGGGAGAGCGCCGCTCGACGGCCACGTCGCGCGGAGGCGGCTGCCCGCCGCGCTTCAGCCCAACGAAGAGCTCGCGCATCTCCTCGAACGTCTCCGGCATGGCGGCGGCGACGGTCGCCGCGTGCGTCCGGCACAGGCTCAGCGAGCGCCCCTGGATGACCACGCGCGCCATCCTCGTCCTCGCGCGAGGATCCCCGGGCGCACCGCCCTCCCGCTCGACCAGCTCGCCGTCCTCGCATACGGCACATCGCTCGAATGAGTCGCCCATGGGCGAGCCTTCGCAGACCTGGGGCCTCCGGGCCAACTTCCCGGCGTACCGCGGATCCCGGGTGCGGGTCGGGATCCGCCCGTGCGGCGGATCCCGCGCGCGGACCGCGATCCGCCCGTGCGGCGGATCCCGCGCGCTGACCACGATCCGCCCGCGCGGCGGATCACGCGCGCGCCGCTCGGCCGCGCGCCCGCTCCTCGGCCCAGGCGATCACCCTGTCCGCGGGATCGGTGCCGGTGAAGCGCCCGAGCTCCTGGATGCCCGTCGGGCTCGTGACGTTGACCTCGGTCAGGCGCTCGCCGATGACGTCGAGGCCGACGAAGTGGAGGCCGTCGGCGCGCAGGCGCGGCGCGACCGCGCGGACCAGCTCGAGCTCGCGCGGCGAGAGCTCCGTCGACACCACGCGCCCGCCGACGTGGATGTTCGAGCGGTGATCGTCGTCGCGCGGCACCCGGAGGATCGCGCCGAGCGGCTCGCCGTCGAGCAGCAGGACGCGCTTGTCGCCCTGGACGACGGCGGGCAGGTACTCCTGGACCATCGCGAGGCGGTGCCCCTCGTTCGTCATCATGTCCGCGATGGCGCGCGCGTTCTTGTCGCGCTCGCTGATCTGCAGCACGCCGAGCCCGCCCGCGCCGTCGAGCGGCTTGATCACCGCCAGGCCGCCGAGGGCGCGCACGAACGCGTGGATCTGCTCGCGGTCGGCGGTGACCAGCGTCTTCGGCGTCCACTCGGGGAAGTTCAGCGCGTAGAGCTTCTCGTTGGCGTCGCGCAGCCCGCGCGGGTCGTTCACGATGAGCGGGCAGCGCCGCGCGCGCTCCAGGAGCAGCGTCGCGTACAGGTAGCTGCGATCGAACGGCGGGTCCTTGCGGATGAAGATCGCGTCGACGTCCGCGAGCCGGAGCCGCCGCGGGCCCGCGGCGAGATCCAGCGAGATGTACGGCGGCGCGTCGCCGATGAGCACCGGGGTCGCCGAGGCGAGCGCCTCGCCGCCCTCGATCGAGAGGTCGCGCGGCAGGCAGTGGTAGCTCTCGTGGCCGCGCGCCTGCGCCGCGCGGATGAAGGCGAACGACGTGTCCTTGTCGTGCGTCACGCGGCTCAGCGGATCCATGACGAAGACGAAGCGCATGCGGTCTCTCGCGGGATAGAGGGATGGAGGGGAGGGGGCGCCCGCTCGCGCGGGCGCGGGCGGATCACTGCATCGCGGCGAGGACGAGCTGCGTGCTGAGGTCGTCGCCGAGGTCCGAGGCGAGCGCGTAGCCGACGCCGCTGTGCTCGGCGGCGACGACCGAGTAGCCGTTGATCTTGCCCACGTACACGGGGCGCTCGCGCACGACGCGCGGCTTCAGGATCGGCTGCGCCTTCTGCACCGGGACCGCGCGCGAGTTGAAGAGGTAGACCGTCACCCGGTGGTTGCCCTTCACGATGTACTGGAGCAGCGCGGCGCGCCGATCGCGCATCGTGTGCACGCGGGCGCCCATGAAGTTCACGGGCATCGACTGGACGGGCATCGACTGGAACTCCGGCCTGCGGACCGGCACGCCGACGAACGGATCGAAGCGCGGCAGGTCCTCCGGGTTGGTCGTCTCCGGCGGGAGCGGCTGCGCGTGCTGCGTCACGAGATCGTCGAGCAGGATCTCGACGCTCTCGCCGCGGGCGAGCTCGACGTCCGCCTTCGCGTCCGCCTTGGCCGTGTCGGCCGGGGCGGCGGCCCGCTCCCGCGTCACGCCCACCATGAACGCGACGCCCGCGGCCGCGGCGAGCGCGACGGCGTACCCCCTGTGCATGAGCCGCGGCCTCGCGTCGGCCGACTGCGCCGCCGCGCGCGCCGCGCCGCGCGCCTGCTCGTGCGCCATGGCCGCGGCGACGCGCGCCCGCAGCGCGTCCGGGCACGCCGCCGGCTTCGCCCGCTTCAGGCTCGTGCGCAGCGAGCGCAGCATCTTCACCTGCTCGAAGCACGGCGGACACTGGACGAGGTGGGACTCGAGGTCGACCGCGTGGTCCGGATCCAGCTCGCCGTCGACGTAGGCCGACAGCGCGTAGTCGAACCGCGCGCAGCTCTCGATCGACTTCGCGGCGCTCATGCGACACCCCGCTTCCGCTTGCGGTACGCGTCCAGGTCGGCGGGCGCGTCCTTCGCCGCGTCTTCGCTGACGATGCCCATCAGCACCGCGTGCTCGCGCAGCGTCTTCTGGAGGAGCTTGCGGCCGCGGTGCAGCCGCGACATCACCGTGCCGATCGGGCACCCCATCGCCTCGGCGATCTCCTTGTAGGAGAGCTCCTCGATGTCCGACAGCACCACCGCCAGGCGGAACTCTTCGGGCAGCTCGTCCAGGGCGCGCTGCACCTCGGCCTCGACGAGGGGCGTGAGCGCCTGGGTCTCCGGATCGCGCATCGCGCGCATCGTCGTCGCCCCGACCCACCCGTCGGTGAGCGGCTCGGCGTCCGGCCCGTCGAAGATGCCCCGCTCGAGGCCCCCCCGGCGGTACCGGTTGATGAACGTGTTGGTGAGGATCCGCAGCAGCCAGGCCTTGAGGTTGGTGCCGGGCTCGAACTGATCCCGGGCGCGCATCGCCTTGACGATGGTGTCCTGGACCAGGTCCTCCGCCTCGGTCGAGCTCTTGGTCATCCGGCAGCTCACGCCGTACAGCGTGTCCAGATGACCGAGCAGCTCGATCTCGAAGGCGTCGGCGCGGCCCCCCTCGCAGCTGGCCAACGAAAGGTCCTGCGCTACGGACGCAGGTTTCTTGCTGAAGAAGAACGGCATGGGCTCGACGGGGGCAACAGGGGAACGGCCAGGGCTATTCCAGCCGGCTCTCGTCCCCCGGCCCCTCGCCCGCGGGTTCGTCCGCGGCAGAGCCGGCTTGAGGAGGAGCGGCGTCCTCGGCCCGTTCACCGGTGCGGTCCTGGAGCCTCGCCTCCAGCTCGTCAATGCGCTGCGAGAGGCGCTTGACATCGGCCTGAAGATCGCGGACCAGCCCGAGCCCCGGGAGGATGGCGCGGATGCGCTCGTCGACGGCCTGCTGCCACTGATCGAGCGTCTGCTTCGAGCTCTCGACGATCCCGCTCAGGCGCCCCTTCGCGTGGCTCGACTTGTCGGCGTCGAGCGGCGGGGGCGGCTGCGACCCCGGCGCCGCGGACGGCGCCGGCTCCTGCGCGGGGGCCGGCGCCGCGCCGGGCGCCGCCGCCCCGCCCTCGCCGGGGACCGCGCCGGGGATGAGCCGGCCGATCGGGCCCTCGCGCAGCTGCGACAGCAGCCGCTCGCCGCGCTCCTGGATCAGATCCCGCAGCGTGCCGAGCGGTACCGAGCGCGGCTGCGATTTGAGATCTTCCGAGATGATCAGCGCCAGCGTGACCTCGGTCTTGTCCTCCTTGGTCGCGTTGTCGATGATCTGGACCTCTTCGCCAGCCCGGACCATCTCCCCGATCTGCTGCAGGGTGACGTAACGACTGTCCTTCGTGTCGTAGAGCTTCCGATTGGAGTAGCGCTTAATAACGCGACGCGGTACCTCGCCGCCTCCCAGGGTCTCCTTCGCCGTTTCCATCTCCTCTACGCCTCGAGTCGATTGGACCACCGACAGATCGCTCGCGCAAGGAAAGATGACTCGATATCACTCATAAGTTGGGCGACGTGCAGGAGCCGGCGATCGAGCTGCGAGACGTGGCGGCCAGCTATCCCACAGGGAGGCTGGCGCTGGAGGGGATCAGCCTGGAGGTGCGCGCGGGCGAGCTCTGCGCCGTCCTCGGGCCGAACGGCGCCGGCAAATCGACGCTGGTCCGGGTCCTCTCGGGGGCCCTGAGGCCGGCGCGGGGCGGGGCGACCCTGCTGGGCAGGCCGCTCGCCGGCATGGACCGGCGGGCGATCGCGCGGTGCGTGGCGGTCGTGCCGCAGGGGATCGCCTCGGCGCCCGGGTTCTCGGCGCGGGAGGTCGTCATGATGGGCCGCGCGCCCCACCAGGGCGCCTGGATGCGCGCCACCCGCCGGGACGACGAGGCGGTCGCCCGCGCCCTCGAGGCCTGCGATCTCGTGGAGCTCTCGGAGCGGCCGGTGGCCGAGCTCTCCGGCGGCGAGCAGAAGCGGGTCGCCATCGCCCGGGCGCTCGCGCAGGAGGCGCAGGTGCTGATCCTCGACGAGCCCGGGGCCCACCTCGACATCCGCCACTCGATCGAGGTCCACGAGGTCGTGCGCCGCGAGGTCGCCGAGCGGCGCCTCGCCTGCGTCGCGGTGCTGCACGACCTCAACGCGGCCGCCCAGTACGCCGACCGCGTCGCGCTCCTCAAGGCCGGGCGGCTCGTCGCGCAGGGCACCATCGAGGAGGTGATGACCTACCGCCGGCTCAAGGACGTGTTCGAGGCGGAGCTCTACGTCGGGGTGAACGAGCTCGACGGCAGCCGGTACTTCCTCCCCGTCCGGGGCGCGCGGCCCGGGGAACCCGGGTAGGGGAGCGCCGGGGGGAGGCCGCGCGGCGCGGGCGCGGCGGGCCTCGTCGGCGGCGGCGCGGCGGCGCGGCGGCGTCGGCGCGCCGATCTCCGCAATCTCGACCGCCCGCGCGGCGCGGTTTATAAGCGGCGCCATGCGCGGATCTCCACCCTGGAGAGCTCTCCCTCGAGGCTTCCTCCCGTGCCTCCTCGTCCTCCTGGCCCTCCTCGGCGGGGCCGGCTGCGCCGAGAGCAGGACGGCGCCCGAGCTCCTCAGCGTCATCGACGTCGTGCCGCGCGAGGTCGACCTCGGCGACCGCATCGAGATCCTCGGGACCAACCTGCCCACCGCGCAGGCGCGCGAGGCGGTCGTCACGTTCCGCGGGACGCTGCGGCGCCCCGGCCAGGCGCCGCTCACCGGCCAGAGCATCGAGATCGACGGCGCGCAGATCGGCAGCAACAAGGTGTCGCTCGTCTTCTCCGAGGGGATGCAGGCGCGCTTCGCCGGCCGCGGCGACGACGCGGTGCACACGACCTTCCACGGGGACGTGACCGTCGAGGTCCCCGCGACCGCGCACGGCGCGCTCCCCGTCTCCGGCACGGTGCGGGGCGTCACGATCGACTTCATCCCGCCGACCCCGCGCCGCGCCGTCATCGAGGCGCGCGAGAAGGAGGGGGCGCGCGCGCTCGCGTTCTTCGGCGTCGAGGTCGCGGCCGAGTCGCCGCCCGCCGGCGGGCTCGTCGTGACCTCCGTGCGCGACGGCAGCCCCGCGAGCCGCGCGCAGATCCTCGCCGGCGACGTCATCACGAGCTTCGAGGGCGTGAAGGTCCTCTCGAAGGGCGACGTGACCCCGAGCGGCCACGAGCGGCTGTCGCCGGTCGGGATCCGGCGGGGCGGGGCGCCGTCCGAGGTCAAGCTCTCGACCGAGGGGTTCCGCGCGAGCGCCCCGACCGATCTCCTCGGCGCCGGGATCATCCTCGGCATCGCCGCCGCGATCATCCTGCTCTTCATGGCGCCGACCGCGGGGATCATCACCTGGGTCGAGCGCCGCGTCTCGGCGCGCATGCAGTCGCGCATCGGGCCGAACCGCGCCGGGCCGCAGGGCCTCCTCGTGTGGATCGCCGACGGGATCAAGTCGATCCTCAAGGAGGACGTCATCCCGGCCGAGAGCGACCGGGCGCTCTTCCGGCTCGCGCCCTACCTCGTCTTCGTCGGCGTGTCGGCCACGTTCGTGGTCATGCCGTTCGGCCAGTACCTCATCGCGGCCGACCTCGACATCGGCATCCTCTTCGTCATCGCCGTGACGTCGCTCGTCACGATCGGCCTGATGACGGGCGGCTGGGCGTCGAACAACAAGTGGTCGCTCCTCGGCGGCATCCGCTCGGCGGCGCAGATCATCAGCTACGAGATCCCCGGCGCGGTCGCGATCGTGTGCATCGTGATGATGACCGGCTCGCTGCGGCTCCAGGACATCATCGCCGCGCAGGGCGGCGCCGGGCCCTCGGTGCTCGACGTGGGCGGCTGGCCCTGGCACTGGTTCGTCTTCCGCAACCCGATCACGTTCGCGCTGTTCTTCCTCTACTTCACGACCGCGCTCGCGGAGGGCAACCGCGCGCCGTTCGACCTGCCCGAGGCGGAGAGCGAGCTCGTCGCCGGCTACTCGACCGAGTACTCGGGGATGCGCTATCTCTTCTTCTTCTTCGCCGAGTGGGCGAACGTCTTCGTGATGTGCGGCATCGCGAGCGCGCTCTTCCTCGGCGGATGGCAGATCCCCGGCGTCTCGCCGGCCCAGCAGGAGGGGAGCTTCGGCCTCCAGCTCCTCGGCGTCTTCCTGTTCCTGCTGAAGAGCTGGGCGCTCGTCTTCGTGGTCATCTGGATCCGCTGGACGCTGCCGCGCGTCCGGATCGACCAGATGATGAACCTCTGCTGGAAGTGGTTCGTCCCGCTCTCGTTCGCGGCGTTCCTCCTGACGGCGCTCTGGATGGTGATCGGCGTCAGCAAGACGGTCCAGCTCGTCATCAGCGTCGTCACGTTCTCCGTCTGGGCCTACCTGCTCGTCCACTTCATCCGCAGGGTCCAGCACAACCTGCGGGAGGCCAAGGTTGCGCTCCACCTGAATCCGTTCCTGTGAGAGCAAACCCCGGTGCCACCTCGGCCTTGCGCTGAGGTATGCTGTCGGCGTGGCGGTCCCGTCGAGCCCGGCCTCCGACTTCTGCGCGGCGTGCGGTTTCCCGCTGCGCGGGCCGCGGTGCGAGGCGTGCGGGGTCGACCGCGCGCCGGCGCTCTCGCTCTCGCGCAAGCCGCCGCCCGCGGACGGCGACTGGGACGGCAGCTCGGTCGACGCGTGGCGCACGCGGGATCCGGTGCGCTTCGTGGCCCACTGCGCCTCGGCCGAGGCCGGGACGGCCGTCCAGTCGACCACGCTGCAGGACGGCGTGGGGTGGCTCGTTCCGCTCGGGGCGGCGACGCTCTTCGTCGCGCTCGACGCGGCGAACGAGCGGGTGTCGATCGACGTGCCGGTCGTGCGCGTCGCCGAGCGGCAGCGGGTGCCGCTCTTGCGGGCGGCGCTGGAGCTCTCGGGCGGCGCCGAGCCGTTCCGGCTCTGCCTGCGGGACGATCTCTTGCTGCTCCGCCGCGTCGGCCGCGTCGCCGCCCTCGCCCCGGAGGCGCTGCGCCGGGCGCTGCGCGACAGCGGCGAGGCGGCGCAGCGGCTCGCGGCGACGCTCGGCGCCTGGTTCGACGCGCGGCCGCCGTTCTCGGAGGAGCAGCGGGCGAGCCTGACCTGGGCGTCGTCCGGCCGCGCCCGGCCGCTCAAGAGCTTCTCCATCCCGCCGGCGCCCGGCCGCGCGCAGGGCGCGCCGTCGGTGCGGGTCGCCGGGCCGCCGACGCCGGTCTCGGCGGTGCGGCTGCCGGCCGAGGAGCTCTCCGCGTGGGCGGCGCCCCCGCTGCCGCGCCTGCCCGAGTCGGTCGCGCGCCCGATCCGCGACGCGGACGCGATCCCCGACATCCTGTCCCCCTCGCTCGCGTCCCCGCCGGTGCCGGTGTCGATGGGCGCCGCATCGGGCGTCACGTCAGGCAGGAACGGCGGCGCGCCCACGCCCAAGGCCGGCATCCTGCCGCCGGCCCACGACGGCGGCGTCGCGTCCAAGGCGATCAGCAGCATGGCGATGCCGGGGCCCGAGGCCTCCGCCGCGAAGCCGGCGCCGGCGGGCGCGGCGACGGCGACGCCGCTGTCGGGCGAGCCTGCGCCGGCCGCGGACGCGCCGGCGCAGGCCAGCGATCGCCGCAGCGCGCGCACCGTGCCCTTCCGCCGCTCGACCTCCTCCGGCATGGCCGCCGTGGTGACGCCGGCGTCGACGCCGGTGTCGGTGCGCCCGCCCGCGCTGCCGGAGGTCGAGATCGATCCGCCGTCGCGCCAGAACGGCGCGGCGCGCTCCGAGGCGGCGAACACGCCGGCCGATCGGTTCTGCCAGCTGCTCCGGGACGCGCAGGTGCTCGGCGCGGCGCTCAGCTTCCAGGAGCGGCCGGGCGTCATGGTGCTCCTCATCCGGTGCACCGTGTTCCGCGCGATCTACGAGCACGGCGAGGCGATGCCCGACGCGGTGGCGCACCTCTACCGCTGCACGGCGGCGGCGACCCGCGAGCTCGCCCAGGCCGAGGGCGGCGCGCGCCGCGGCAACGCCGCGGGGGTCGCCGAGCCGGCGTTCCTCGCGATGGAGCGGCTCGTGACGCTGCGCGGGCAGGTGCCCGAGGAGAAGCCGCTCCACATCGATCCGCTCACCACGGCGGCGCTCGCGCGCGAGCACCTCGGCCGTTACCTGCGCGAGATCGAGCGCGCGCCGGCCGATCCGGTGCTCCGCCACTTCCTCGCGATCGGCGCGCTGTCGGAGCTGCTCGTGCGCACGAAGCTGCCGGCGAAGACGGAGCAGCGGCTGCGCGACATCGTCGCGTACGCGCAGCGCGACGGCGCCAAGCCGGGCACGATCGATCTGCTGATGACGGCGCTCTCGAGGATCGTCGCCCAATGACGTCGCAGCTCGCGGCGCACGGCGACGGCGATCTGGCCCTGCTCCACGAGCGCGTCGCCCGCGCGCGCCGCTCGGTGGTGGCGATCCGCGCCGGCGCGCTGGTCACGACCGGCTGGGTGGCGCTCGGCAACGGCGTGGTGGTGACGAGCCGGCGCGGGCTCGGCTACCCGACGGAGGTCGCGCTGACGTTCGAGGACGGGCGGAGCATGGCGGGGCGCGTGGTCGCGGCCGACGTGGGCCGGGACGTCGCGCTCGTCGCGCCGGCCGAGCCGCCGGGCGTCGCGGCGCTCGCGGTGCGCGCGCCGGCGGAGCCGCGGCTCGGCGAGCGCGCGGCGGTGCTGAGCTGCCTGCCGGGGCAGAGCTTGCGGCTCGCGGTCGCGCGGGTCAGCCACGTGGCGCGCAAGGTCGACGGGCAGCTGCCTGGGTTCGAGCTCGACGTGACGGCGCCGCTCGGCGCGCCGGTGCTCGATCCGGAGGGGCGCGCGATCGGGGTGGTCGCGGCGCTGCCCGGCGTCGCGGGGGAGCTGCCGGGCCACAGCGCGGTGCTCCCGGCGGGCGCGTTCCAGCCGCTGCTCGCGCTCGTGGATCGGCCGCTCGGCGAGCTCCGGGACCGGGCGCCGGTGTACCGCTGTCCGGCGTGCGAGGAGCCGTTCGACATCGAGAGCGACCGGTGCCTGGGCTGCGGGCGGCTGTTGCCGCACGCGTTCGCGCCGTCTCCGGCGCGCGCGGGCGTCGAGCGGATGATCCGGCAGGGCCTGTCGTCGCTCGGGATCATCGCGAACCGGGCGCGGGTCGGTCCGCGGGCGTGGCGCATCGCGCAGCGGCCGTTCCCGGCGGCGGAGACGGCGACGCAGGTGGACATCGAGCTCGACGAGGCGGGGCGCCTCTTGACGCTGCGCGCGCCGGTGGTGGGCGTGCCGGCGGCGAACCACGAGCCGTTCTACCGGTTCTTGCTCACGATGAACGACCAGACGACGGGGGAGTTCCGCGTGTCGATCACGGGGGACGAGGTGGCGGTGTCGTGCGTGGCGGCGCTGGAGGGGTTCGCGGACCACGAGGTGGCGCTGCTCATCGACGGGCTTGTGCAGATCGCGGACGAGTACCGGCGGACGCTCGCGGAGACGTTCGAGGCGGCGCCGAGGTTCGAGTCGGCGGGGCGCTGACCGGAGGGGTTCCGGGAAGCGCGCGAAGGCGCTCGGCGCCGGCAGGGGGGCTTCGCGCGCGGGGCGGAGGGGTTCCTGCGCGGGGCGGAGGGGTTCGCGCGTGGTCCAGGAGCTTCGCGCGCGGTCCTGAGACCTTCGCGCGCGGTCCGGAAGCTTCGCGCGCGGGGCGGAGGGTCGAATTTCCCGGGAAATTCGTTGTCGGGCGCGCGCCGGACGGTTCCGGGGGCGCGGGGGACGCGGCTAAGTGCGCGAAACTTCGTGCTCCGGAGCGCGCGGGAAGGCTTCCGGACCGCGCGCGAAGCTTCCGGAGCGCGCGCGAAGGTCTCGGGCGCGCGCGGGAAGCGATCGGCGCGCTCCGAAAGCTCTGATTTGTGCGATGGATTACTCGATGTTCGCGTCGCCGGTCCCTTCGCCCGACGCCGCCGGCGTGGGCGGGGTGGCGGCGGGCTTGGCCGGCGTGGTCGTGGGCTTGCGCTGGGGCGCCTTGCGGCTCGCGAGGCCGAGGCGGATGAGGTAGCTGCGCTTCTTGATCACGGCGCGGGCCGTTGTCGACCACTCGTCGAACCAGCCGCGCAGTTTGACGAGCGCCTCGCGCCGGCGCGCGGCCTCCGGGAGCTCGGTCTGCTCGGGCAGAGGCGATGTCGGGCCGAGCGCCACGTCGACGAGGCCCTTGAGGCGCTTGCGCTCGGCCTTGTCGAGGCCGCGGGTGGCGAGGAATGCGACGGCCTTCTTGTCGCTCTGCTTCGCCCCGGCGCGGTCCGGATCGGTGCCATTGTCGAGGACGTCGAGCCGCGCGAGGAAGGTGGCCACTCCCCGGACGGAGGCGGTGCCGGTGGAGGGCGCGAGATCCTTGAACACGTAATCGTGCACGTCAGGGAAGCGCCGGCGGAGCGCGGCGCCATAACGGGCGTAATTGGGCTCGTCCCACTGATCGAGCTCCCCCGTCGCGGCGCGCTGCGCCCTGGCATCGTCGGTATCGGCCGACGCGCCGGCCCTGCGGGGCGCGGCGAGGACATCGAGGAGGAGCGTTCGGCCCTCCAGGATATCGTCATCGGTCATCCCCGCCCCGGCCATCAACGTGCGAATCGCGGCGACAGCGCCTATCCCCATCAGGAGCTTTGTCGCGCGCTCCGGCGTGGCCTCGAGGACCGCATCCGAATACTCCATAAATATTTCCTCCCTGCCGGCCGGGAGATCCGGACGGCGGCAATGAGAGCGGAAGCTACAATGGGAGTTTCGGAGATGGGAGGAGGATTCTTGATCTCCGGCCGCTGGATTCTTGCTCTCACGGCGGGCCCTTGGCCCTCGGCCCTCCGGCAGCGATGGTCTGTACGCTGAAGACGGACGAGACGGAGTTTCGCGCGCGCTCCGGCGCGCTCCTCGGCTGAGCAATGTCCTATCGCTCCGGCTACGACGCTTGCGGCCGGAGAATGGGCGGGCGAGCTTGCGCGGGCATGAAGAATTGCGGGGTGGAGGTAATGAGCATGAGAAGGAACGCGAGGCGAAAGGCGATCCTCGTGGCGGCCGTGGCCGCCGTGGCGCTCGGCGCGGCCGGGTCAGGGTGCTTGTGGGGGCGCGAGGAGCACGCGCCCGGCCGGTTCTGCGCGCAATCGAACACCAGCGTGATCGAGCACTGCGTGGACGCGAGCGAGGGCCCGAGCACCGCGTGGCGCGAGGCCGAGGGGGACGGCGAGCTGCCGATCCAGATGTGGGCGGTCGAGCCGAGCGGCGCGATGCTCGACGATCTCGCCGCGGACGCGGCGGCGCTCCGGGCCTGGTTCGACAACATCGATCGGGCGGTGGCCTACGTGCGCGACGAGCAGAAGAACGCCGAGTCGCTCCGGGCGACCTTGCACGGCAGGCTCCTCGGGCTGCTCTTGAAGTCCAGGCAGCGCCAGGAGGCGATCTTGGAGGAGGAGCCGGTCCGCGCGGCCGACAACTTCCGGCAGGCGATGACCGACAAGGCGAGCGCCGAGGAGGAGCCGCTCGTGGCCGCGCTCGCCGCGGATAAGCAGGCGATGGCGGTCGTGCGGGCGGTCTTCGAGCAGGCCCGGAGCGACGCCGCGCCGCTGCGATCCCGGTACGCGGGGGTCGCGGCGCGGTTCGCCGCGTAACCCGCGACCGAGTCGGCGGAGACGGCGGCGTACGCGGCGCTCTCGGAGCGGGCGTCGCGGTCGAGCATCGACGGCCTCGACGGCGCGGAGCAGGCGGTGCTCGCGGCGGCGCGCGAGGCGAGCCGGGCGCCGAACGAGCTCGCTACGGAGATCATGACGCTGGCGGCGGAGCTCCAGGCGCTCGCGGTCTCGTTCGACGAGGCGATCGCGCCGCACGAGGACGTGCTCGCGACGCACGGGGCGGTGGTGCCAGACATGACCTCGGGGGCGCTGCGCTCGCTGAGCGCCATGCTGGGCTACGCGCAGCGGCGCGTCGCCCGGAGCGACGCGACCGCGACCGCGCTGCTCGGTGGCATCGCGCTGCGCCGGCAGGCGCTCGGTGTACTGGAGGGGGACGAAGGGGCGCGCGAGGCGATCGCGCGGTCGCGGATAGAGAGGGCGTCGGAGGTGTTCGGCGAGGGGGCGCGCGCGCGGGTGGAGGCGCTGTCGGCAGCGCCGCCGGTCAGCGAGAAGCTGGGGCTGCCGCTGCTCGCCGAACGGTGCGGGGCGCTCTTGACGCTGGTGCAGATGCGGCCGCTCTGCGAGGCGGCGGGGTCGTCGTGGCGCGAGGCCGGGTGCGCGGCGCTCCGCGGACGGCTCGACGCCGCGGAGGCGGAGCTCAGGACGGGTCTGCCGCGGAAGATCGCAGCGGGTCTCGCGGCGCTGCGGGAGAAGGGGATGGTAGCCGCGGCGCTCGATGCCGCGCAGGCGAGGCTCGACGCGGGCGACGTGAAGGGCGCGGCGATCGCGTATGACGCCGCCGTGCGCGGCGCGGAGGGGACATGAGAGGCTCGAAGGAGTTCGCGCTGCGCCGGTCGGGCGCCGCGGTGCTGCAGAAGCTCGTCGCGCTGGTCACGATGCTGGCGGTGCTGGCGCCGTCGTTCGCGCGGGCCGGCACACCGTACACCGTGCTCTGGAAGAGCCACCACGACGCCGAGTCGTGCGGGATCCCTGAGCTGAAAACGGAGGGCACCGCCATCTTCGAGGTGAACCAGACGCCGCTGCCCACCTACCGGGTGCCGGGCGCGCTGCAGAGCTACGGCGACGGCTCGCGGAGCAACACGCGCGAAGCGGAGTTCGACTCGGTGCTGCTTCTCATGGGCAGAAACGAGTTCTACTTCGGGGTCCACACCATCAACGGCAACGACTGGTGTACCCATGCGCACGACGTGGTGCACCTCGTCTCGGAGCCGCTCGGCCTGAACAAGCCGCTCTTCGACGTCCGCCGTGATGGGGCCGGGTTCGAGGGCAGCACCGCGGTCGACCTGAGCCTTTCGGAGATCAACCCGGACCTCGCGCGCGACATCGCGGAGCTGGAGGTCAGGATCGCCCGGCTGATGACGGAGCTCCTCCGCAACGCCGCGAGGGTCGCGGACCTCCAAACATCGCGGAGCTGGATGTCAGGATCGCCCGGCTGATGACGGAGCTCCTCCGCAACGCCGCGAGGGTCGCGGACCTCCGGGCGCGGATGGACCTCTTGCGGCAGCTCGACACGGAGCTGCACGACCTGGCGAGCCGGCCGCTGGACGAGATCTCGCGGACCGACCTCGACGCGATCCTCGACCGGTACGAAGACGTGGTCGACGCGGAGACGCGGGCGGCGATGGAGCAGCTCGTCGACGACCTGAAGAAGAGCGTCAGCGACCTGGAGAGCGAGCTCGCGCGGCTGCTCGACGAGTTCGGCGCGCAGGCCGATGAGGTCGCGGACCTCGCGACGCAGGACGCGCGCGGCGAGGGGTGGGACCCGGACGACCCGTGGAACTACGCGCTCGGGGAGAGCGAGGTGCCGTGGGTCGAGGTGCCGGACGTCGCGGAGGTGGACGGGGCGTTCGACGAGGGGAGGGATCCGTACGCGGCATACGCAGACGCGGTGATCGCTGCCCTGGAGGCAGACGTGAGCGGCGGGGTGGTGGTCGCGCGGGCGGACTTCGTGGCGAACGTGCGGGCGTGGCGAGAGAACAGCGCGGCGCTGGAGATCGCGCTGCGCGACCGGATGGGGGTGTCGCTGGCGGAGACGAACGCGTTCCTGAAGGCGCAGAACCGGATCAGCGGGGTCGTGCGGCGGTTCATGGATGCGTCGGACTGGTTCATCGACACGCCCGTCCCGCCGGACCTGCGGGCGCAGGTGGACACCGTCCTCAAGCCGCGGTTTGATGCGCTGGCGGACCAGATGAAGGACAGCCTGAACCAGTGGACGGGGGACGGGCTCGACCTGGATCAGACGCAGCTCTACCAGACGATCAGCGCGTTCGCGGGGGCGATGTCGACCGTGGGCGAAGGCGTCGAGGCGTACGCGGAGGTGATGCAGACGCTCGTGCACGCGACGACGCGCATCGGGGTGGGGTTCGTGCCGGTGGTGGGGCCGGCGCTCGACCTGTGCGAGGCGGTCACCGGGAAGGCGTGGTGCTTGCCGTCGGGGGAGGAGCTGAGCATCGAGGAGCGGATCTTCTCGGGTCTCGGCGTGGCGGCGGCCGCCATCGGGCCGTTCTGGCGCGGCGTTCAGCGCACCAGCACCACCCTCGAGGCGGCCGTGGTCGCCGAGAAGGTGGCGGACCTCGATGAGGTCTTCGGCAGGGGCTTCCGCGCGAGCCTGCAGCACGGGTACAAGGGGCTACGCGGCGCGGTGGCGACGAAGACACTCGATCCGTTCGAGAAGACGGCGTTGCATTTCCTGATGCGCGATGGGCGGGGGCTCCTCGGGGTGGGCGACAACGGCGTGCGCAGGGTGCTCTGGCCTAAGTTATCGGACGAGGCGCTCGCCAACCTGAAGGCGCCCGACTTCCTGACGGTGTCCGCTGAGAACAAGCTCATCCTGAGCGAGGTGAAAACGGGCCGCAACGTCGAGGGGGGCAGGGTAATCGAGCAGTTGTCGAGCGGCATGGAGGGAGTACGGCAGAGGGGGCTCGCCGGAGATGTCGAGAAGGAGGTCGAGCTTATCGTGGAGCGGGGCGCGAAGTTCGGTGGCGACACGTACATCGAGAAGGGCGGCTATCTCTTCGACAAGAACAAGGACAAGAGGGCGACCCTGAACGGCTTCAACAGGCCTATCAAGGTGATCCGACTATGAGAGAACTAGGACCTGGATTTTTCGCGTGGTGCGACGAGCCAGAGCGGCTCGACGCGCTAGCGGCGACACTCTCGGCCCTCATCGCCCCGGGCGCTCTCATCGGTGTGCTGATGGACGAGAGCTTCGAAGCGCGCTCCGTGGACGAGGCGCTCGCGATCGCCCGCGCCCGCTTCGGAGGACAAACGAGTGCCCACCTGTCGTTCCGCATGATGCTGAGCGGCTCCAGGCGCGCCCTCATCGACATTCGGTGCCACTCCGAAGAAAGGGAACGTCAAGTGCCGCACGGCCCCCTCACCTTGAATCCATGGGGAAAGCAGGATTTTCTTTCCTCTGACTTCGACCTCGCCTGGGGCAGAGGCCCGCGCTCGATCCAGGTCGAGGCAGTGGTCGCCTCGCAGCTCATCCTGGACGACCTCGAGGATCTCCTCGTCCGCTTCTGTGCGCCGGACGCGAGCGGGCGCATCCCGACGGGCGCATGCACGCATGGAGTGCACTGGCACGCGCCGGTCGACATGTGCGCGACGTACAACGCGAAGGCGGAGGAGATCGGTCGCGATCTCGCCCTGTCGTGGGTGCACCTCCACGACAAGGACAGCGTGTCGCGCATCGCGGGCATGTCGCTGCAAGCGCTCCGCGCGCGGGTGGAAGCCGCGCCACGCGGCGCGCTCGTGACGATGAAAGGCAAGAGCGAGCACTCGCGTTCGCTCTCCCGCGAGACCGTCCTCAAGGCGCTGGCAGCACCGCCCTCCGCGCTGCTCGACGCGCTGGGAGCCTCGGCGGCGCCCGACGACGCATGGCGCGCGGCCGCGCCGCGCGCGACCGCGATCGTGGACCTGACACGCCAGATCGCGGAGACCGGCGAGGGGCCACCCACCTGGCCGGTCTGCACGTCCACGCACGGTCACATCCATTTCGTGAAAAAGCACCCCCCCTTCCACGTGCGCCGCCTCGCGAGCGGCGGTGTGGTGCTGGCAACCCACCCGTACTGCTCCCTCTGGCCGCTCTGGGCCAACGCGCTCTCTGCGCTCGGCCTCATGTCCTGACCAGGAGCTTCATCATGGTGATCCAGGTATGAGATCGGGACCGCATTTCTTCGCCTGGTGTAACGAGGCCGCTAGGGTCGACGCGCTCCGCGCGGCGTTTTCGGCGCTCGTCCAAGACCCACCCTACTGTATCTACGTGGACATGCACCCCAACGCGAGCTTCGGCGCGACCTCCGTCGACGAGGCGGTCGCGAAGATTCGAGCCCATTTCCAACACGCCGATGCTGAAGCTTACATCGCCGCCGCGTTGAGCCCCGGAGAGTCTGTCGATCTCATTCTTCGCTGCTACTCCGACAAGAGCGAGCGCATCACGCCGAGGGGCCCCATCCACATGCGCCCCAGATACTACGAGGACCTTGGCCGCATGCGCATGGACCTCGCCCTGGGCAGCGGCCCGCGCTCCGTGGAGGCCGAGGCCGAGGTCGCGTGGCACATGGTTCTGGACGACCTCGAGGACCTGCTGCTCCGCGTCTGCGCGCCGGACGCGAGCGGGCGCGTCTCGACCGGCGGCTGCACGAGCGCGTGGACGTGGCTCGCGCCGGTCTCGATGTGCGCGACGTACCACGCGGACGCCCGCGACATCGCGCGCGATCTCGCCCTGTCGTGGATCAGCCTCCACGACAAGGAAAAGGTCTCGCTGCTCGCGGGCGTGTCGCTGGAGGCGCTGCACGCGCGTGTCGACGCCGCGCCGGCTGGGGCCCGCGTATTCCCGAGAGACAACAGCGGGCGATCTCTCGCGCTCTCCCGCGAGGCCGTCCTCAAGGCGCTGGCCATACCGGGCTCCGCGCTGCTCGAGGCGCTCGACGCAGCGGCGGCGGTACCGGATGAGGCGTGGCGCGCCTCCGAGCTGCGCGCGAACGAGATCATGCACCTGACAGCGCAGAGCATGGCGAGAGGCGAACAGGTCACGGTGACAGGCAAAAGCCCGCCCGTCTGGCGGGTGGAGATGACCGGCGAGCACGTCTACTTCCTGGTCGACCACGCCCCGGTCCACGTCCGCCGCCTGCCGAGCGGCGGCGTGATGCTGGCGACCCATCCCTACCGCACGCTCTGGCCGCTCTGGGCCGACGCTCTTTCCACCCTCGGTCTGATGTCCTGATCGAGAGGCGCAGCGCGCATTTCGTGCCGAAATTTCTCACGGTCAGCCGCTGCTTCGTGCCTGCGGGCTCGGCGGTACACGGGCGGGACATTCGGCGTGACATGCTCCAGGCGCTGCGGTTGTGCCATTCTTGGCGGCAGGAGACGCGTGGCGTTTTCTCACGGTGCGCACGCCGCGTCGCACTCCCCGCCGCAATCGACGCCGCGCTCGCCGCCGTTCTTCACGCCGTCGGTGCACGTCGGCGCCACGCACGCGCCGGCCCAGCACACGTCGCTCGTGCAGTCCGCGCCCGTTTTGCACCCGCCCTCCGGCGCGCAGCGCGGGCACGGCGCGCCGCAGTCGACGCCCGTCTCGGTGCCGTTCTTCACGCCGTCGATGCACGTCGGCGCCCGGCAAATGCCGGAGTCGCATACCCAATCTAGGCAGTCGTCTCCCGTCTCGCAGTCGAACCCCATCGGGCACGGCTTGCACGGGCCCGCGCAGTTGTAATAGGTCTCCCCGGAGCCAGGATCGTGCCGGTTGTTCACGCAGTGGTCCCGCACGCACAACGTGCCGTCGCACATCAGGCCATTCGGACACGGCATCGTCGGATCGCTGTCGATACACCCCACGCACTGCGCCTCATGGCAGCGCCCCGCCCCCGAGACCGGGCAGAGCACGCCGGTGAGCTGCGCGTTGGCCGGCGTATCGAAATCGCAGAGGTCGTTCGTGCACTCGTTCCCGTCGTTGTAGACGTCGTACGCCGCCACGCTGACCACGCGGCCGTCCTTCGTGCACTCGTCCTGCTTGCAGTCGCCGCGGATCTGCGAGGCCAGCGGGCCCACCTCGATCTCGACCACGCACGCGCCGTCCACGCACCGCCCCGCGCCGCACCGCGCGTCCGGCGGCCCCGGGCACTCGGCGTCGCTCTCGCAGCCCCCGGGCGGCTCGGGCACCCCCTCGCACTCGGCCGGCTTGTCCTCACCGCACGCGTCGCACGAACGGCGTCACCTCCCGCGTCTTGCCGCGCGCCACCTCGACCTCCGCCACCGCCGTCCTGCCGTTCGACGACGCCCTCACCACGTGGCGCCCAGGGAGGACCGGAACGGGCGCGCCACCCTCGAGCTCGACAGGCTCGCCGTCGATCGTGACCGCCGCCCCCGCGGGCGCGACGACGCGGAGCTCGCCGACGAGCTGGCGCGCGCGGGCGAGATCGGCGAGCCGCGACTCGTAGAGCTCGCGCTCGCGGGCAGTCCTGGGCGCGCGCATGAGCTCCTTGCACAGAGACAGCCAGCGCACCGCGGCCGGCGCCTCGCCGAGCCGGTACGACAGCGCCCCGAGGTTGCACGCAGCGACCTGGGAGCGATCGACCTTCCACACCGCCATCCACAGGTCGCGCGCGTCGGAGAGCCGCCCGTCATCAACAGCGGCGTGCGCCTGCGCCATGAGACGCGCGCTCGTCTCGGAAGGACGCTCGGCCGCCGCCCCTGCCGCGAGCGTGAGAAGCGCGAGCCCCAGCGAGATGCCAAGATGAACGTGGGTGTGCACCGGTGTGGACCTCCTCGCCCGGAGCTCGGGCTCAGGCGCGCACCCAAGGCCGGATCGGACCGCAGGCCGGCACGCCCCGCCAAACAGAGCACGCGTGCCCGCGAGAGCTGCGGCGGTGCGGATCAGCGCGCCGCGCTCGCCTGGTACGCACACCGGCTGGAAGAAGTCAAGCAGCTCACGCCCACGCCCCGCCGCGCTCCCACGCAGCTCGGCCGCGCCCTCCGCAGCCCGCCGGGCCCCTCGCCCAGCGGCGCGTGTTAGCTTGCTCCGCGCCAGCACGATGCCGTGCGGCCACCCCCCGTCATCGAGGAGATCATGAAGCGAGAGAAGCGACTGACCAAGCGCGAGCGGAAGGCGCTCGCGCCGCCGCGCCCAGCGCAGCAGCAGCACGAGCACCAGCACATCCACTGCGTCGCCTGCGGCAAACACCTCGATGCGGTGGAGTTCGGGGCGCAAGGGGCGGCGACGTGGCTCCAGTGCCAGCACCGCTCGCGCTTCGCTTCCTGCTCCGTGTGCGTCGACATGTCGAAGCGCCTCCTCGCCGAGCACGACCGCACCGGACGGCCCGTGCAGTCCGCCCAGGCCTGGCACTGAGACGCCGAGAACGGAACGCGGCGCGCCCGCCGCGCACCCGCCAGCGCGCCCACAACCCCCTGAGCACGCTCGCTCGCACGCAGCAGACGCCCCGGTCCGGTGTCGGCCACACCTGGGACGGTCAATCGATGGAAGCCGTGGCGTATCGGTAGTCCAAAGTACGCTGTCGTGTCCGCTCCTGTGCGCCGCCCCCCATGGCTGCCGTCGTCCGGTGTCGCACACCCGCGCTGAAGCGTGCGGAATCCCACCTCGACCGGCCGTTCTTCGCCGAACTCCGCGCCGACGACGCGCGTCCTCGCTCGCTCACCCCCGCGGCCGTCCACCCCGGATACGCTTGCGCCCGGCGCCCTTTGCGCCAATGGTTCGCGCCCCATATTCATCATCTCGGAGGATCTGCATGACGAAACCAATCCGCCGCGCGGGCGTCATCGGCGCGGGCGTCATGGGCAGCGGCATCGCCGCCCACTTCGCGAACGCCGGCATCGAGGTCCTGCTCCTCGATATCGTGCCCCCGAACCTCACCGACGCCGAGCGGAAGGACCCGGCCGCGAGGAGCCGGTTCGCCGCAGGCGGGCTCGAGAAGGCCCTCAAGGCCAGGCCCGCCGCGTTCTTCCACCCCTCCCACGCCCGCCTCGTGCGCACCGGCAACACCGAAGATCACTTCGCCGAGCTCGCCCAATGCGACCTCGTTATCGAGGCGATCATCGAGAAGATGGAGCCGAAGCGCGCCCTCTTCGCGCGCCTCGAGCAGGTCATGCGGAAGGACGCGATCGCGGCCTCGAACACCTCCGGGCTGCGCATCGAGGAGATGATGCAGGGGCGCTCCGAGGACTTCCGCAAGCGATTCCTCGTCATGCACTTCTTCAACCCGGTCCGGTACATGAAGCTCCTCGAGCTCGTCGCCGGCCCCGACACCGACCCGGCCGTCGTCGCCCGCGTGCGCAAGTTCGGCGAGGACGTGCTCGGCAAGGGCATCGTCTTCGGCAAGGACACCCCGAACTTCGTCGGCAACCGCATCGGCACCCACGCGATGCTCACCGCCATCCACCTCATGGTCGAGGACGGCCTCGCGCCCGAGGACGTCGACGCCATCACCGGCGTCGCCATGGCGCACCCGAAGAGCGCGAGCTTCAGGACCGGCGATATCGTCGGCCTCGACACCTTCGCCCACGTCGCCGACAACTGTTACACGGCGCTCGAGCGCGACGAGGACCGCGAGGTCTTCAAGGTGCCCGCCTACATCCGCAGCATGATCGAGGCGAAGCTCCTCGGCGACAAGACCAAGGGCGGCTTCTACCGCAAGGCCAAGGAGGGGCTCGAGACGCTCGACCCGGCGAAGCTCCAGTACCGCCCGCACGGCGGCGACGAGGCGATGAAGAAGGCCACGAAGTCCTGCGAGAAGGTCGAGGACCCCGCCGCGCGCGTGAAGAAGCTCGCGAACGACCCCGGCAAGGCAGGGCAGTTCGCCTGGAAGGTGCTCTCCCGCTCGCTCGCGTACACGGCGCGCCGCGTGGGCGAGATCGCCGACAGCATCGTGGCCATCGATGACGCCATGCGCTGGGGGTACAACTGGGAGCTCGGGCCGTTCCAGACCTGGGACGCGCTCGGCTTCGCCGAGACTGTCGAGCGCATGCAGAAGGACGGCATCAAGCTGCCCGAGTCGATCCTCCGCATGAAGCAGAGCGGCGCGACCTCGTTCTACCGGCAGGACGGCGCGGTGTTCGACCTGCTCAAGGGAGAGTACGTCGCCCGCGAGGTCGATCCGCGCAACGTCACGCTCGCCGGCGCGCGCCGCGGCGTGAAGCCCGTGCTCGCCAACGACGGCGCCGAGGCGTGGGACCTCGGCGACGGCGTGCTCGGCGTCACCTTCAAGACCAAGGCGAACAGCCTCGATCCGGACTCGATCGGGATGCTCTCGCTCGCCGCCGAGAAGGCCGAGCAGGACTTCCGCGCGCTCGTGGTCTTCAACCAGGGCGAGCACTTCTGCGTCGGCGCCAACCTGTTCCTCGTGGTGATGGCCGCGGGCAACAAGGACTGGGAGGCGATCCGCAAGATGGTGAAGGGCTACCAGGACGCGACGCAGCGGCTGAAGTACGCGAGCGTCCCGGTCGTGGCCGCGCCCTACGGGATGACCCTCGGCGGCGGGCTCGAGCTCTGCTTCGCGTGCGACGCGGTGCAGGCCGCGGCCGAGACGTACGCGGGGCTCGTCGAGGTCGGCGTCGGCCTGATCCCGGGCGGCGCGGGGACGCTCAACATGCTCTGGCGCGCGTTCGAGGGGATCCCGGAGGGCGTGCCGGTGAACTCGTACGACCTCGTGACGCAGGTCTTCAAGAACATCGCCCTCGCCAAGGTCGCGACCAGCGCGGACGAGGCGAAGGCGCTCGGGTTCTTCCGCAAGACGGACGGCGTGTCGTTCGACCGGGCGCGCCAGCTCCACGAGGCGAAGGCGCGCGCCGTGGGCCTCGCCGAGGCCGGGTACCACGCGCCCGTGCCGCGCGCCTACAAGCTGCCGGGCGAGAGCGGGATCGCGACGCTGCAGATGATGATCGACACGCTCGTCGCCGGCGGCCACGCCAGCGAGCACGACGCGAAGATCGCGCGCAAGCTCGCCGAGGTGCTCTGCGGCGGCGCCGGCGGCGCGGCGCGCGAGGTGACCGAGGAGGAGATCCTCGAGCTCGAGCGCGAGGCGTTCGTCAGCCTGTGCGGCGAGCCCAAGAGCGCTGAGCGGATGCAGTACATGCTGATGAACAACAAGCCCCTCCGGAACTAGGTGAACGCCATGGTCGACGTCGTAATTGCAGAGGCCGTCCGCTCGGCCGTTGGCCGGGCCCACAAAGGGTCGCTCGCGCAGAAGCGCCCCGACGAGCTCGCCGGCGAGGTCGTCGCCGCGCTGCTCAAGCGCGTCCCCCAGGTGAAGCCGGAGGACGTCGAGGACCTCGTCCTCGGCTGCGCCATGCCGGAGGGCGAGCAGGGGCTCAACGTGGCGCGCCCCGTCTCGCTCCTCGGCGGGCTGCCGCAGGAGGCGTCCGCGATCACCATCAACCGCTTCTGCTCGAGCGGTCTCCAGGCGATCGCGATCGCGGCGGGCAGCATCGCGATGGGGTCGCTCGACCTCGCCGTCGCCGGCGGCGTCGAGTCGATGACCATGGTCCCGATGACCGGCAACAAGCTGAGCGCGTCGCCGGAGGTGATGGAGCGCTGTCCGACGGTGTACACGCCGATGGGCATCACCGCGGAGAACGTGGCGAGCCGGTTCCAGGTGAGCCGCGCCGACCAGGACGCGTTCGCGCTGAGGAGCCACCAGAAGGCGGCGGCGGCGCGCGAGGCCGGGCGCTTCGAGGACGAGATCGTGACCGTGAAGGGCGTGCGCTACGAGAACGGCAAGCGCGTGACCTTCGACTTCCGCGCCGACGAGCTGATCCGCAAGGAGACCACGGCGGAGGCGCTCTCGGGGCTGAAGCCGGCGTTCGCGGCGAAGGGGAGCGTCACCGCGGGCAACAGCTCGCCGCTGTCGGACGGCGCCGCCGCCGCGCTCGTGATGAGCAAGGCGAAGGCGGACGCGCTCGGCGTGAAGCCGCTCGGGTACTTCCGGTCGTTCGTGACCGTCGGCGTCGACCCCTCCATCATGGGGATCGGCCCGGTACCCGCGGTGCGGAAGCTGCTCGCGAGGACCGGGCTGAAGATGGCCGACATCGACCTCTTCGAGGTCAACGAGGCGTTCGCGTCGCAGGCCGTCTACGTGCAGCGGTCGCTCGAGATCCCCGAGGACAAGCTCAACGTGAACGGCGGCGCGATCGCGCTCGGCCACCCGCTCGGGTGCACCGGCGCGAAGCTGACCGCGACCGCCCTCCACGAGCTCCGCCGGCGCGGCGGCCGGTACGCCATCGTCACGATGTGCATCGGCGGCGGCATGGGCGCGGCCGGGCTGATCGAGCTGGCCCGCGCGACCGCGAGCGCCTGATCTCGGCCGGGGCGCGGCCCGCCGCGGCGCCGCGCTCCGGCTTCCCCGCGGCGGGTCGATGGCCTATAGAAGGGCCCATGCCCACCCACCTGACGACGTTTCAGGGGTCGATCCCCGACGCCTTGAAGCGGGCCATCGAAGAGAAGATCGAAGGCTCCACCGCCGAGGTGACCGGCGGCGGAGGGCACTTCAACCTCGTCGTGACCTCGCCGGTGTTCGCCGGCAAGAGCATGCTGGAGAGCCAGCGGCTGGTCTACAGCGCGATCGCCCACCTCATGGCCGGCGACCTGGCGCCCGTCCACGCCATCGACAGCCTGAAGACTAGGACTCCCTGAGCGGGATCAGCGGCGGCGCAAAGGCGGCGCCGTCCACGCGGGCTCGACCTCGCAGGCGCTGCTGCAGCCGTCGTCGTCGACGGTGTTGCCGTCGTCGCACGCCTCGCGCGCGGTCTGGATGCCGTCGCCGCACACGGAGACGCACGTGCTGGGCTCGCCGCTGCACGTGTAGCCGAGCGTGACCTCGCAATCCGGGCTGCAGCCGTCCGCCCCGATCGTGTTGCCGTCGTCGCACGCCTCGGTGCCGATGAGCAGGCCGTCGCCGCAGAGCGGGCCGCAGACGCTCGGCTCGCCGACGCACCTGTAGCCCGCCTCGATCACGCAGACCCCGTTGCAGCCGTCCTCGCTCGCGAGGTCGCCGTCGTCGCAGGTCTCGGCGCCGCGCAGGAGGCCGTCGCCGCACATCGTCGAACAGATGCTCGGCGCGCCGGCGCAGGTATACCCGGCCTCGATGGCGCAGCCCTCGCCGCAGCCGTCCCCCGCCGCGGCGTTGCCGTCGTCGCACCCCTCGGCGCCGATGAGCAGGCCGTCGCCGCAGAGCGGGCCGCAGACGCTCGGCTCGCCGACGCACCTGTAGCCCGCCTCGATCACGCAGACCCCGTTGCAGCCGTCCTCGCTCGCGAGGTCGCCGTCGTCGCAGGTCTCGGCGCCGCGCAGGAGGCCGTCGCCGCACATCGTCGAACAGATGCTCGGCGCGCCGGCGCAGGTATACCCGGCCTCGATGGCGCAGCCCTCGCCGCAGCCGTCCCCCGCCGCGGCGTTGCCGTCGTCGCACCCCTCGGCGCCGGCCACCGCCCGCCGCCCGCGTCGCTTGCGCCCGCGCCCCCGTCGCCGCCGCCTGCGCTCGCGGTCCCGCCGGTGCCCGCCGTCGTCGCGCTCGACACGGAGCCCGACCCGCCCCCGCCCGAGCCTGCCCCGCCGCTGCTGTCGTTCGGGCCTCCCTCCCCGCACGCAAGGAGCGCCACGGCCGCGAGCGCCGCGGCCGACCCAGTCCACCTCGTGAACAGCATCTATCCCTCCAGGAGCGAGATCCGCGACCGACGGTGGCCCCCCATCGACTCCGTACCGAGCACCTGTCGCCGCAATCTCCCTCGGAATACCCGTCTCCGATAGCCAGGGACAATTCTAGCGCTACTGGCGCGCTCGTCGCCCGGCGCGCACCCCGGCGCGCCGGGATCGCGCGGAGGGAGCGCGGCTTTCCCCGGCAAATCGCGGCGCTCCGGCGCGAGGCGACCCGCGCGCGGGGCCGGGCCGCGCCCGCGCCGAGGGGCCCCGGCCCGGCCCGCGGCCGGAGCCCGCCGCGCCGTCTGTTTGACACCGGAATTCGCGCGGTGGTACGTGGCGCCGAGCGCCAGCTCCAGGTGCGCTTGCCCCACCGCGACCTCACGAACCCGAGGACCCTGCCATGACGCCTCGCTCTCCGTTGCCCCCCGCCGAACCGCGCCCGGGCGCGCCCGACGCGCCCGACGATCGGCGCGCGCCGCCCCCCCGCAGCCAGCAAGGCCGGCCCCGCCGCCCGGGCGCCGCGCTGCTCTCCCTCGCCCTCGGCGCCGCGATGACCGCCGCCGCCGCGGGCGAGGCCGCGGCCCAGACGCGCACGGGAGAGGGCAGGAACGGCGACGGCATGGACCTGCACCTGTTCCGGCCGGCGGTCGACTCCAAAGGCCTCTTCTCGGTCAACGGGGCGGACATCCTCGGCGCCAACGACATCAGCCTGGGGCTCGTGCTCGATTACGGGCACAACATCCTGCCGCTCAGCGAGAACGACCAGGGAACGAAGGTGATGCTGAATCACGCGTTTCAGGGCACGTTCCAGTTCGATTACGGCATCGCCAACTTCCTGGTCGTCGGCCTCTCCGCGCCGGTGGTGCTCAACGGGGCCAACGCGATCAACGACATCGGCCCGGGCCCCGGCGGCAACTACGACGACGACTCGCTCGACGCCCAGGCGCTCGGCAACCTGGCGATCCACGCCAAGGTGCGCCTGCTCCGCCCCGATCAGGACGTGATCGGGCTCGCGGTGATCGCCCAGGCCGGCGTCGGCGTCGCCGGGGCGGAGGACTTCGCCGCGGACCCGGGGTTCTTCTTCTGGCCGCAGATCGTGCTGGAGAAGCGGTTCGGCATCACCAACCCGTTCCGGATCGCGCTGAACGCCGGCTACCGCGGCCACACCGGCAAGAACCCGGCGTTCGGCCTGCGCTCGGACGGCGCGACCTACCAGCTGAAGCACGGGGACTTCGAGTACTCGGACCTGCTCACCGGCGGGTTCGGCATGAGCTACCGCGTGCTCACGCCGCTCGACCTCGTGGCCGAGACCTACCTGACGCAGCAGGTCGGCGGCGGCGAGAGCAGCAAGCAGAAGCTGTCGGCCGAGGCGGTCGGCGGCATCAAGCTCTTCATCGAGCGCAACAGCTTCCTCATGCTCGGCGCCGGGCTCGGGTACACGCCCGGCTTCCAGGCGGCGGAGCAGCGCGCGACCATCGGGTTCGTCTTCGAGCCGTCGATCGGCGACCGCGACGGCGACGGCATCAAGGACGATCAGGACGACTGCCCCGACGAGCCGGAGGACTACGACGGCTTCCAGGACACCAAGGCGGACTCGCCCCCCGGCAAGTACGGCTGCCCGGATCCGGACAACGACGAGGACGGCATCCTCGACGTCGACGACCGCTGCCCGAACAACCCGGAGGACCGCGACGGCGACGAGGACGACGACGGCTGCCCGGAGGGGAGCGACGGCGACCGCGACGGCGACGGCATCCTCGACTCGCGCGACAAGTGCCCGGACGAGCCGGAGGACCGCGACGGCTTCCAGGACAAGGACGGCTGCCCCGATCCCGACAACGACAAGGACGGCATCCCCGACAAGGCCGACCAGCGCCCGAACGACCCGGAGGACCGGGACGACTTCGAGGACGAGGACGGCTGCCCCGATCCCGACAACGACAAGGACGGCATCCCCGACAAGGCCGACCAGTGCCCGAACGACCCGGAGGACCGGGACGACTTCGAGGACGAGGACGGCTGCCCCGATCCCGACAACGACAAGGACGGCATCCCCGACGTGGCCGACAAGTGCCCGAACGATCCCGAGACGTTCAACGGGCTCGAGGACGAGGACGGGTGCCCGGACAAGGGCAGCGTCGTGATCGAGGAGAACAACATCGTCATCCTCGAGAAGATCCAGTTCGCGACCGGCAGCGCGGAGATCCTCCCGGAGTCGTTCGGCATCGTGCAGGCCGTCGCCGAGACGCTCAAGCACCACCCGGAGTTCACCATGATCGAGGTGCAGGGGCACGCCGACGAGCGCTCGGCCGACGCCTACAACCTCAAGCTGACGCAGGCCCGCGCGGACGCGGTCGCGGCGGCGCTCGCGCAGCGCGGCGTCAACAAGAACGCGGTGCGCTCGATGGGCTACGGCGAGTACTGCCCGATCGATCCGGCCCACAACGCGGCGGCCTGGGAGAAGAACCGGCGCGTCGAGTTCAAGGTCGTGCGCACCGACAAGGGGCCGACGAACGTGGAGCTCGGCTGCGCGCTGGCCCGCTCCAAGGGCGTCGTCCCGCCGCCGCCCTGAGCGGCGCGCGCCCCCCCGCGGTGGGCCCCCGCGCGCGGCCGATCTGGACAGGACGGGTGGGCCCGGGGGAGAGTGGCCCCATGAACGCCCGCGCCCCGCTCTCCGCCGCCGCGGCCCTCGCGGCGGCGGCGCTCGCCGCCCCGGCGGGCGGCTGCATCGACACCGACGCCGCCGTGTTCGTCGACCCCTCCATCGCCGCGCCCGAGGCGACCGTCTCGTCGAGCGCGCTCGGGACCGGCCTTCAGGCGAGCTTCGCGCTGAAGCTCCACCTGGGCCCGCGGGCGAGCGGGCCGAGCCGCGTCGCCGTGCGCGGGTTCGAGATCTCGAGCGCCGATCGGAAGACCGCGATCGTGGCGCCGCTCCCCGCCGAGACCACGACGCCGCTGCCGGTCGAGGTCGCTCCGGACAGCGACGTCACCGTGGAGTTCACCTTCGACACGGGCGCGGCGGGCACGACGCTGCCGGCCGACGCCGCGGCGGCGCTCTGCGCCGCGGAGGGGATCCGCGTCACGGGGACGATCGAGGACTCGCTGGAGGACGGGGCGACGCCGGTCGCCTCCGCGGTGTTCCACGCGCGCTGCCCGTGACGCGCCGCGCGGCGGCGCAGGAGAGCGCGGCGGCGATCTCCGCGCTCTCCCGCGCCGCGGCGCGCGCACCGCGCTAAAATGCGGGCCATGGCGCAACGACAGCCGACCCCCCCTCCGCAGGCCGAAGCGGATCGCGCGCTCCGGTCTCCGGCCCACGACGGCGAGAGCGACGGAGGCGCGCCCCGCACCACGAACGGCGGAGGCGGCGACGGGCTCGGGCTCGACCAGGACGGGCTCGCGGCGCTCCGGCGCGCGGTGGCCGCGTGGCGCGAGGGCCCGGTCGCCGAGGCGTCGGCGCGCTTCCCGCCGCGCAGCGAGCGCTTCACCACCTGGAGCGGCGTCGACGTGCCCGACCTCGCGACGCCGGCCGACGCGCCGGTCGACCACGCGGCGGCGCTCGGGCTGCCCGGGGAGTACCCGTTCACCCGGGGCGTCCAGCCGACGATGTACCGCGGCAAGCTCTGGACGATGCGGATGTTCGCGGGCTTCGGGACGCCGGAGCAGACGAACGCGCGGTTCAAGTACCTGCTCGCCGAGGGGCAGACGGGCCTGTCGACCGCCTTCGATTTCCCGACGCTCATGGGCTACGACTCCGACTCTCCGCGGTCGCTCGGCGAGGTCGGGATGTGCGGTGTCGCGGTCGACACGCTCCGCGACATGGAGGTGCTCTTCGACGGCATCCCGCTCGATCAGGTGACCACGTCGATGACCATCAACGGCCCCGCCGTGGTGCTGCTCGCGTTCTATATCGCGCTCGCCGACAAGCGCGGGATCCCGCGCGAGCGGATCGGCGGCACCGTGCAGAACGACTGCCTGAAGGAGTTCATCGCCCAGCACGCCTGGCTCGTCCCCCCGCGCCCGGCGATGCGCGTCGTGACCGACATGATCGAGTTCTGCGCGCGCGAGGTGCCGCGGTGGAACTCGGTGTCGATCAGCGGATACCACATCCGGGAGGCGGGCTCGACCGCCGCGCAGGAGCTCGCGTTCACGCTCGCGGACGGGCTCGCCTACGTCGAGAGCTGCGTCGAGCGCGGCCTCGACGTCGACGCGTTCGCGCCGCGCCTGTCGTTCTTCTTCGACGTCCACAACGACTTCTTCGAGGAGATCGCGAAGCTCCGCGCCGCGCGCCGCATGTGGGCGCGGTTCCTCAAGGAGCGCTACGGGGCGAAGAGGGCCGAGAGCATGAAGCTGCGCACGCACGCGCAGACGGCCGGCGTCTCGCTGACGGCCCAGCAGCCCTACAACAACGTGGTCCGCGTCTCGCTCCAGGCGCTCGCCGCCGTGCTCGGCGGCACCCAGTCGCTCCACACGAACTCGCTCGACGAGACATACGCGCTCCCGACCGAGGAGAGCGTGACCATCGCCCTCAGGACGCAGCAGATCATCGCCCACGAGAGCGGCGTCGCGAACACCATCGATCCGCTCGGGGGCAGCTACTACGTCGAGTGGCTCACCGACCGCCTGGAGCAGGAGGCGCTCGAGTACATCCGGCGGATCGACGAGATGGGCGGGATGGTGACCGCCATCGAGAAGGGGTATCCGCAGCGCGAGATCGCCGCGTCGGCCTACCGGTTCCAGCGAGAGCTGGAGTCGAACGAGCGCATCATGGTGGGGGTCAACCGCTATGCCGCCGCCGGCGAGAAGACGATCCCCCTCCTCCGGATCGACGAGGAGGTGCAGCGGGTGCAGTGCCAGAACCTGGCCCGGGTCAAGGCCCAGCGCGATCAGGACCGGGTGCGAAGCGCGCTCGCCGAGGTGCGAAACAGCGCTCGCGGCCGCGACAACCTCATGCCCCCCATCATCGCGGCGGCGAGCGCGTACGCGACCGAGCAGGAGATCTGCGACGTGCTGCGCGACGTCATGGGCACGTACAGCGACCCTGCCGAATTCTGAGCGCGCGAGATCGCCGGCGCCCGCTCTGGCGAAGGAGCGCGGGCCGGCGTGCGCATCCGATCAGGTCACGGGCCTCACGGCGGCCCTGGGAACCCCCTCAATTCGTCAGGTTGACACTTCTCTACGTCGGCCGGTAGAGTGCGCCGGCGTCAGGGTGCCGCAGTCGCGGCTCATCCGTGGCGCCGCCGTACGGTCTGCTGTTGTCGCTGCGCTGCGGCGCTGCGTGCTGTCGGTCGAGTGAGAGGATCGTCGCGGGCGACCGAGGTCGCCGCGAGGGAGCAAGCTTATGAAGAGTCGATCCATGTCGCGCCGCATTTTTGCCCTTTCGGCGCTCTTCCTGTCCGTCGGCGCCACGGCGGCCTGTGACAACAAGGGAGCCGAGTCCGGCAAGGACCCGGCGGGGGCGAACTCCGCCGCCGCGGGCCCCGGGGCCAAAGACCAGGGCGGGGCGAAGGGCGGCGCGAAGTTCGTCACCATCTCCAGGGAGCAGCAGGCGTCCTGGGTGCGCAACTTCAACCCCCTGCTCGGCGAGGGGAGCGTGCGCTTCCCCACCGTCGCCGGCATCTACGAGCCCATGATCGTGTACAACACGATGAAGGGCGAGTTCGTGCCGTGGCTCGCCACGAAGTACGAGTGGAGCGACCAGAACAAGAAGCTCACCTTCTCGACCCGCCCCGAGGTCAAGTGGTCCGACGGACAACCCTTCTCGGCGAAGGACGTCGCGTTCACGTTCGGCCTCCTCAAGAAGTTCCCGGCGCTCGATCTCTCGGGCGTGTGGAAGTTCGTCGACTCGGTCGAGGCCAAGGACGACAGCACCGTCGAGTTCAAGCTCAAGGAGGCGTTCGTCCCCGGACTCCACTACATCGGCCACCAGCCGATCGTGCCGGAGCACAAGTGGAAGGACGTCGCCGACCCGGTCACGTTCACGAACGAGAACCCGGTCGCGACGGGCCCCTTCACCGAGGTGAAGACGTTCCAGAACCAGATCTACGAGCTCGGCAAGAACCCGAACTACTGGCAGAAGGGCAAGCCGGCGGTCGAGGGGCTGCGCTTCCCGGCGTACCCGGGCAACGACCAGGCGAACCTGGCGCTCATCAACGGCGAGGTCGACTGGGCCGGCAACTTCGTGCCCGACATCGACAAGACCTACGTCGCCAAGGATCCGGAGAACAACCACTACTGGTTCCCGCTCGTCGGCGGCACCGTGACGCTCTACCCGAACGCCACGAAGAAGCCGTTCGACGACATCAAGCTGCGCAAGGCCATCAGCATGGCCATCGACCGCGCGCAGATCGCCAAGATCGCGGTCAACGGCTACACGGTCGGCGCGGACGGGACCGGGCTCGACGACGCGTACGCGCGCTGGCGCAACGAGAAGGCCGCGGCGGCGGGCGACTGGACCAACTACGACGTGGCCAAGGCGAACGCCCTCCTCGACGAGGCCGGCTACGCCAAGGGCGCGGACGGGATCCGGGCGAAGGACGGCAAGCCGCTGAAGTTCGACATCAACGTCGTGACCGGCTGGTCCGACTGGGTGCGCGCGGTCCAGATCACCACGCAGAACCTGAAGGCGGTCGGCATCGACGCGTCGCTGAAGACCTACGACTTCAGCGCGTTCTTCGAGGCGCTCCAGAAGGGCACGTTCGACATGTCGATGGGCTGGACGAACACCGAGCCCACGCCGTTCAACTTCTACCGTGATCTCATGGCCCCGGAGTTCGTGAAGCCGGTCAACGAGGCCACGACGCGCAACTGGCACCGCTTCGCCGCCAAGGAGGCCGAGCCGCTGTTCAAGAAGTTCGCGGCCGCGACGGATCCGGCGGAGCAGAAGAGCATCATCGACGAGCTGCAGATGATCTACGCCCAGCAGGTGCCGGTCATCCCGCTGTTCAAGAACCCGTCCTGGGGCGAGTACAGCACGAAGCGCTTCGTCGGGTGGCCCAGCAAGGAGAACCCGTACGCCAAGCTGTCGCCGAACAACTCGCCGGACTACCTCCTCGTCCTGACCGAGATCAAGCCGAAGTGAAGGTCGCTGCGCGGCGCACCGGGCACCCGGCGCGCCGCGCGCGTCTCCGCACCTTCAGCGTCTCCGCGCGCCGCTGCGCGCCTCATCACCTCTCCGCGCGTTCCGCGTAGCGCCTCCCTTCATCTCCGCACAAACCTTGGCCGCCGGCGGCGCCGGTGCGAAGATCGCACCGCCATGCGCCCCTCGGCCGCCCAGATCGCACGGTTCGCTGCGCTCCTCTCCGGAGCCGTCCTCTCCGGAGCCGTCCTCGCCGCCTGCGGCGGCAGCCAGCACGCGGGCGCCGCGGCGTTCTGGGAGGGCGGCACCGTCGACCCCTCCAAGCCGGCCGAGCCGGACGCCGCGCAGAAGGCGCCGCGCCGGGCGGTCGGGACGCCCGACGACTTCGACGGCGCCCCGTCCACGCCCGAGGAGCGGGCTCCCTCGTCGTGGGTCGGCGTGCGGCACGACCTCGCGCTCGCGCGCGCCGCGTCGCGCGCCGAGCGGTGCAGCTGCCTGGCCGTGGAGGTGGGGGAGGCGCGCGATCCGCGGTTCCAGTGGGCGGCCGGCGCCCCGGAGACCAGCGCCGACACGCTCGCCGTCGCCCTGAGCGCGCGCGGGGTACCCTGCCCGGGCGGCCCCGCCGACGAGGAGCTCCGGCGCCCGTCGATCTCGGCGGTCGATCAGGAAGGGAACGACGTCATCATCGAGGTCGAGGAGCTGCCGCCGGGGCGGCCGCTCGCGACCGGCGCCGTGATCCCGAGGCCCGCCAAGGGCGGGGCGATCTACGTGAAGGGGCGGAGCGCGAAGGTCCCCTACGCGCGCGCCGCCGGCGGCGCGCGCTGCAAGGTGTACTGAGACCGGCGGCGGCGCTCAGTCGCTGGGAGCGCCCGCGCAGATCCAGTCGTTGATCTTCTTGATGTTGGCCTCGGACAGGGCCGGGTTCGGCGTCGGGGGCATGCGCTTGCCGCCGTCGCACAGGTCGACGTTGCGCAGCTTGTTGATGAGGTAGCTCTGGCTCGGCATGCCCGGCACGACGAGCACCCGATCGGCGCAGGTCGTGCTGTCCGCGGTGACGAGCCCGTCGTGGGCCGCGTTCGCGCGGAGATCGAGCTCGCCGGGCAGGTGGTCGCTGTTGCCGTGGCACCCCACGCAGCTCGCGGTCAGGATCGCCTTCACGTCGGCGAAGGTCGCGGTGTCCGCGCCGCACGCCGGATCGGTCGGGGTGGAGCCGCCCTCGCCGGTGGAGCCGCCCTCGTTGGCGCCGCCCTCGCCGGTGGAGCCGCCCTCGTTTCCGCCGCCCGAGCCCGTGGTGGCGCTGCTGGTGGTGCCGCCGCCCGAGCCCGTGGTGGCGCCGCTGGTCGAGCTGGTCGTGCCGCCGCCCTCGCCGCCGGGGTCGTCGTCCGAGCAGGCGGCCGCCGATAGGCCGACGGCGAGACAGAGGGCCAGTCGAAGTGTAGTTTTCTGGAGAAGCATGGAAGACCTCATTGCGCTGGATTGGCGCGGCGGTCGCCGCGCCATGAACGCGCCGGTAGCCTAGAGGTCTCTGTGGTCGTTCACAATGCATTTCGCGAGAAGGGCAGATATTCCGCGCCTCGCGAAATGGCGGCACTGCAACTCAATGGCAGCGCTGTACCGCGCTGTCCGGCGCGCTACCCCGCGAGCGCCTTCGAGGACAGCAGCTCTCCCGGATCGCGCTCTGCCATCTCCTCGAAACGCGGCAGATCGGCGAGCCGGCGCGCCGTCGTGGCGCCCGTCTCGGGGTCGCGCTCGAACGCGATCGCGCGGCTGAGGGCCTGCTTCGAGACGCCCCGGAGCAGCGCGGGCGAGTGGGTCGTCGCCACGATCTGACAGACGGAGGGCCGCGCCGCGCCCTCCAGGAGCTGCGCGAGCACGCTCGCGCGCTCGGGGTGCATGCCGGCGTCGGGGTCCTCCACGAGGAGCAGCGAGCCCTCCGGCGCGGTGAGCACGCCGGCGATCTTGCCGAGCACGCGCAGCGCGCCGTCCGGGAGGCTCGGCGCCGGGACGCGGGCGCCGCCCTTCTCGACGAGCACCATCATCACGTCGCCGAGGCCCGTCTCCGCAAACTCGATGTCGAGGATCTCGGGCGCGAAGATCGAGCGCACCCAGCCGAGCACGTCGGCCTTGTGATCGGCCTCCTGACAGAGCCAGCGGAGCACGGCGGAGAGGTTCTGCCCGCCGGCGCCGAGGTTCTCGATCTCGTGCGGCACGTAGCCCCGCATGCGCGAAGGGTCGATGTCGACCGACAGCGTGCCCCGCATCGCGACCTGGAGCGCGTTGCAGAGCGCGATGACGTCCGAGAGGCTCACGTCGTCGCCGCGCCCGCGGTGGTGCTCGATCTGGCCGAGCAGGCTGCGCCGCGCGGGGTTGCGATCCATCGACGCGATCCTCATCGAGCGGCCCTTCTTCGACGCCGACATCAGCGCGCCCGCCGCGGCGAACCCCTCCAGGCCCTTCAGCGCCGACGCGGGCGTATCGAAGAGCGGCCCGCCGGCCGACTTCGCCTTGAGCGACTCGTGCTCGACGATCACGTCGGGCTCGACCTGACACGTGATCTTGTGTGTGAGCTCCTCCTTCCCTATCGCCCACCGGCTCTCGATGGTGAACGATTTGGCGCCCTTGTGCGTGGCCCCCTGCGTGCCGCCGCGCAGGCCCGGCCAGATCTCGCGCCTGCCGTCGACGCGGCCGCGGAAGATGTCGCACAGGGGGAGATCCAGCCCGACGCCCTGCAAGAAGCGCAGGGCGTCGAGGAAATTGCTCTTGCCGGAGCCGTTGGCCCCGAGCAGCAGCGTGAAGGGGGACAGCTCCACCGTTTGATCGGCGAAGCTCTTGAAGTTCTTGAGTCGAATGGATGTCAGCATGCCTGGCCGCTCGCAGCTCTCCATGTAGCCAGGCGGTCGGCCGGATGTAAAGCGCCGGCCGACGGCTCAGCGAAAGTCGAGGAGCTCGATGTCGAACACGAGCATGCCGGCGGGCGCGCCGGGGCGCGTCGGCTTTTCGCCGTACGCGAGCTCGGCCGGGATCCAGAAGCGCGCCTTCTCGCCTTTCACCATCAGCTGTACGCCCTCGGTCCACCCCTTGATCACGCCGCCCAGCGGGAAGGTGATCGGCTCCTCGCGGACGATGGAGCTGTCAAACATCTTCCCGTCCGTGGTCCACCCCGTGTAGTGCACGGTGACGCGGCTCGTCGGCTTCGGGTGCTCGGTGCCCGTGCCCTTCTGCAGGACCTCGTAGGCGAGCCCGGAGGGGGTCTTCTTCGCGGCCTTGGGCGGCGCCTTCACGTCCTTCGGCACGGGCGGGGGCTTCGGCGCGGGCGCGAAATCGAGCAGCTCGACGTCGAAGACGAGCATTCCGGCCGGGGCGCCCGGCTGCATCGGCCGGTCGCCGTAGGCGAGGTTGCCCGGGATCCAGAGGCGGCGCTTCTCGCCCTTGCTCATGAGCTGGAGCGCCTCCGTCCACCCTTTGATCACGCCGCCCACACCGAAGCTCGCCGGCTCGCCGCGGAGGACGGAGCTGTCGAACATCTTTCCGTCGGTGGTCCACCCCGTGTAGTGGACCTTCACCTTGTCGTCGGGGCCGGGATGCTCCTTGTCCTTGCCCGGCGTCAGCACCTTGAACGCGAGGCCCGAGGCCGTCTTCTGCGCGTCCGCGGGCGGCGCGGCGACGTCCGGGGGCGCAGGCAGGCCGGCGGGCTCTGGCGCAGACGGCTGCGCCGCGGTGGGCTCGGCCGCGGGCGTGGGCGTCGCGGCCGGCGTGGCAGACGCGGCCGCTGGGGCGTCGGCGGCCGCCTGCGGGGCCGGCTTCTGATCGCAGGCGGCGAGAGGGACGGCAAGCATCGCAACAAGGACGAGGTATCCGCGCTTCATGCGCCGCTTCATAGCTCGTCCGCCGTCGAGAGCCGGTATTTTTGTGAGGTGCGCGGCGCGATTCCGTCGGTTGCGGACCCATCGCCGCCGCCGGCCGTCCGCGCGCGGCGTTCGAGGGATCTCGACCCGACTGCGCGGACGATCTAGCGTGCCCCGGCCATGGAGAGATCGATATACTTCTTCGGCGGGGGGCAGGCGGACGGGGACGCACAGCAGAAGGAGCTGCTCGGCGGCAAGGGCGCGGGGCTCGCCGAGATGACGCGCCTCGGCATCCCGGTGCCGCCGGGCTTCACGGTCACCACCGAGGTCTGCAACGCGTACTATGCCGCGGGCAGGGCGCTCCCCGCCGGCGTCGAGGACGAGATCAGGGCGGCGATCGGCCGGCTGGAGTCGCTGCTCGACGCGAGGTTCGGGAGCGCCGAGGCGCCGCTGCTCGTGTCCGTCCGCTCGGGCGCGCGCGCGTCGATGCCGGGAATGATGGATACCATCCTGAACCTCGGCCTGAACGACGAGATCGCCCGGGGGCTCGCGGAGCGCACGGGCAGCGAGCGATTCGCGCTGGACGCCTATCGGCGTTTCATCCTGACGTATGCCGATATCGTGCTCGGCGTGCCCCGCGACCGCTTCGAGGAGGCGCTCGGCCGCGCGCGCAAGCAGGCCGCGGCGCGGCTCGGCGTGGACGCCACGCGCCTGAACGCCGCCGAGCTCGAGCGCAAGGTGCCTGATTCGCTGCTCGATCCGGAGTCGCTCGCGGCGCTGATCCAGCGGCAGAAGGACATCGTCCTCGGGGCCACGGGGCGGCCGTTCCCCGACGACCCGTACGTGCAGCTCTGGGGCGCGATCCGCGCCGTGTTCGACAGCTGGAAGAACCACCGGGCCCAGGTGTACCGGAAGATGCACGACATCCCGGAGGCGTGGGGGACGGCCTGCAACGTCCAGGCGATGGTGTTCGGCAACCTGGGCGACGACTCGGGCACGGGCGTCGCGTTCACGCGCGATCCGTCGACCGGCGAGCGGCGCTTTTATGGCGAGTGGCTCCCCAACGCGCAGGGCGAGGACGTGGTGGCGGGCGTGCGCACGCCGCACCCGCTGTCGAGGTCCGGCACGGGCGGCGGCGTCGACGACGCGCGCTCGCTCGAGGCGCAGATGCCCGACGTGTACGCGGAGCTCGTCGAGGTGCAGGCCACGCTCGAGCGGCACTTCCGCGACATGCAGGACCTGGAGTTCACGATCCAGCAGAAGAAGCTCTTTCTGCTCCAGTGCCGCACCGGCAAGCGCACGGGCCGGGCGGCCGTGCGCATCGCGGTCGAGATGGCCAAAGAGGGCCTGATCAGCCAGCGCGAGGCGATCTTGCGGGTGGACCCGGGCTCGATCGATCAGCTGCTCCACCCGAGCATCGACCCGAGCGCGCCGAAGAAGCTGCTCGCGCGCGGCCTGCCGGCGAGCCCGGGGGCGGCGACGGGGCAGGTGGTGTTCAGCGCGGACGAGGCGGAGCGGCGCGCCGGCCAGGGCAAGGCGGTGATCCTGGTGCGGTCCGAGACGTCGCCGGAGGACATCCACGGCATGAAGGCGGCGCGCGGCATCCTGACGGCCCGCGGCGGCATGACGAGCCACGCGGCCGTGGTGGCGCGGGGGATGGGCAAGAGCTGCGTCGCCGGCTGCTCGGCGATCAGCGTGAGCCAGGGCCAGATGGCGGTGACGCTCTACGACGATCACGGGCACCCGACCGACACGATCACGGTGAAGGCCGGCGACCTGATCACGCTCGACGGCGGCACCGGCACGGTCTACCTCGGGGCGGTGCCGACCGTCCCGGCGGCGCTGAGCGGCGAGTTCGAGGAGCTCATGGTCTGGGCCGACGCGGTCCGGCGCCTGCGCGTGCGGTCGAACGCCGACACGCCCCACGACGCGAGGACGGCGCGCAACTTCGGCGCCGAGGGCATCGGGCTCTGCCGCACCGAGCACATGTTCTTCGACGAGGAGCGGATCCAGGCGATGCGCGAGATGATCCTCGCGGATGGCGAGGCGGGGCGGCGGCGCGCCCTCGCGAAGCTCTTGCCGTTCCAGCGCGGCGATTTCGTGGGCGTCTTCCGCGAGATGGCCGGCTTGCCCGTGACGATTCGCCTGCTCGATCCGCCGCTGCACGAGTTCTTGCCGCAGGACGAGGCGCAGCTCCACCAGCTCTCGAAGGCGATGGGCGTCCCCGCGCAGGACCTCTCGCGCAAGAACGAGGAGCTCGTCGAGTACAACCCGATGCTCGGCCACCGCGGCTGCCGGCTGGCGATCACGTCGCCGGAGATCTACGAGATGCAGGCGCGCGCCATCGTCGAGGCGGCGTGCGAGGTCGCGGCGGCGGGCATCGAGGTCGAGCCCGAGATCATGATCCCGCTCAGCATGACCCGGCGCGAGCTCGCCATCACGCGCGCGCTCGTCGAGGGGGTCGCCGAGAAGGTGTTCGCCGAGAAGGGGCGGAGGGTCGACGTCCGGTTCGGGACGATGATCGAGCTCCCGCGCGCCGCGCTCGTGGCCGGCGAGCTCGCGGAGGAGGCGGAGTTCTTCAGCTTCGGCACGAACGATCTCACGCAGACGGCGCTCGGCATCTCGCGCGACGACGCGGGGCGGTTCCTCGGCGCGTACGTCGAGGCCGGCATCTTCGCGAAGGATCCGTTCCAGTCGCTGGACGCGGCCGGCGTCGGGGAGCTCGTGGAGATCGGGCGGGATCGGGGGCGCGCGGCGCGGCCCGGGCTGAAGCTCGGCGTCTGCGGCGAGCACGGCGGCGATCCGAGCTCGATCGCGTTCTTCGAGCGGGCCGGGCTCGATTACGTGTCCTGCTCTCCGTTCCGCGTCCCCGTGGCCCGCCTCGCGGCCGCGCAGGCGGCGCTCGCGGCCGAGTCCGCGAGGGGTCCGCGCGCGACGGACTGACCATCACCGCTCCAGGACATACGCTGGCTGGGCGGCGCGACATCCGTTCTCACGAGCGTGCTTTGCGCGCGCGCGAGCGAGCTTTGGAGTCGCGCCGAGTCTGCTAAGACAGGAGCCTCGCCGTTCATCGCCGGTGTCTGGCTTGGCGCGCCTGCCCGCCCAAGCTGCTCCACCGCGCGCTGGCGACTGGAGGTCTCATGCGTCATCTCGGCGTCTCCTCTGCGCTCCTCGCTGTTCTGGGGGCCGCGACCTCGGGTGCGTTCGTCGCGGTCGGCTGTCATGCCTCGGGCCCGCGCCCCGATCCCGGCGCGGGCGGCGCGGCCGCCGGCTCGGGCGGCGGCGGCGACGGCGGCGCGGCCGGGAGCGGCGGCGGCGGCGCCCCTCCGGAGCTCGGCTTCGGCGGGGCGCTCTCCCCCGGCGAGGACGCCGGGGTCGTCGATGGGGCCGTGAACCCGTGCGGCACGGAGTGCGGGCCGGAGGAGCTCTGCGACGTCGGCCACCTCGGCCTCGACGACGACTGCGACGGTCAGGTCGACGAGACGTGCTCCTGCGTCGCGGGGCAGGCGCACGCGTGCTTCATGGGCGATCCGTCGTACCGCGCGGTGGAGGGGTGCTTCCCGGGCACCGAGCTGTGCAACGAGGTCGGCGTGTGGGGGCCGTGCCTCGGCGGCCGTCACGCGACCGAGAGCTGCTTCAGCGAGAACCCGGCGGGCTGTCACGCGCTGCAGGCGCCGCCGTTCGCCGACGTGAACCTGAAGGAGGGGACAGGCACGTTCAGCGCGGACGCCGAGCCCGGATCGGAGACCTGGACCGTGGTTTGCCCGGCGGGCATCGAGCCGTGTCCGGCCGTGTCCGGGGCCGACCCGGCGGATGACTACAAACCGCTCCAGTCGGGGGAGTACAAGGTCGTTTACACGAAGCGGCTCGCGGACGGCACGACCGGCTCCTGCGAGTATGCCCTCTACGTCGGCGCGCCCGGCCTGCGGGTCGAGCTCGAGTGGGAGCACGACCTCGGCGGCGACGGGGTGGATCTCGATCTGCACCTGCACCAGCCGAACGACACGCAGCCGTGGCGGGTCGGCGGATCGGCGAGCGACTGCGGCTACAACAACTGCACGGTGGAGGCGCTGGACTCGAGCCCGGAGATCCGCTGGTTCAGCGACACCGCGTCGCCGCCGGAGCCGGTGAGCTGGTTCCTCGACCCGGTGGAGATCAACAACACCTGTTATTACGCGCCGCGCGGGGCCGGGGAGGCGTGGCGCACCCTCGGCCGGGGGTGCCACAACCCGCGGCTCGACATCGACAACATCACGTGCGATCCCGACGTGACGGACCCGAACAGCGACGATTTCTGCGCGCCCGAGAACATCAACGTCGATTTCCCGCCGTTCGGGCAGTGGATGCGGATCGGCGTCCATTATTATTCGAGCCACGGCCGGCGTTATGCGGTCCACCCGCGGGTGAAGATCTTCTGCAACGGCGCCCTCGGGGCGGATCTCGGGCCGACGGGGTTCCACGATCCGGAGGCTCCGGTCACGTTCGCGTCGCGCGAGGGGAGCACCCGGTACTGGCTGGTCGCGGACGTCGCGTTCGTCGATGGCGGCGAGTGCGGGGAGGACACGTGCGTGGTGAGGCCGCTGTATGAGGACGAGACGGTGAAGACGCCGCTGCTGACGACGCGCTCGTTCGTGGAGACGAGCGTCGGTCCGGGCTATCCGCCGCCGCCCTGAGGGCCGGTCCCCTGGCGCGTCGCGGCGGGCGCGCGGCGAGAGGTCGGCGGGCGCGCCGCGAGGGCCGGGAGGCGCGCGCCGAGGGGGCGCCGGCGGCGCGCCGAGGGGGCGGCGGCGGCGCGCCGAGGGGGCGGCGGGCGCGCGGCGCGGGGGCGCCGGCGGCGCGGCGCGCGGGCGCTTTACAGGGGCGGCGGGGCGGTGCACGCTACCGGCATGGGCATCTTCGACCGGATGGGAAAGGTCATCTCGAGCAACGTCAACGCGCTCCTCGACAAGGCGGAAGATCCGAAAAAGTCGCTGGATCTCATCGTCGAGGAGATGAAGGACCAGGTCCGCGCGGCGCGGAAGGAGCTGGTCGACGCGGTAGCGGCGGAGAAGGTGCTGCGCAAGAAGGTCGACGAGCTCGACGCCGAGGCGGAGAAGTGGGAGAAGCGCGCCGAGCTCGCGCTGAAGGCGAACGACGAGAAGCTCGCGCGCGAGGCGCTCGTGCAGAAGAAGCGGGTCGTGGGCGAGCGCGACCGGGCCGAGGCGATGCGCGCGGAGCAGCGCTCGGCGGTCCTGTCGATGAAGACCGAGCTCGAGCGCATGGAGGCGAAGCAGGAGGAGTTCCAGGCGCGGAAGGGCACGCTCGCGGCGCAGATCCAGCAGCACCGCGCCGGCGGCGGGGCCGAGGGGCTCGGGTCGCGGGGCGGCCAGAGCGCGTTCTCGGAGTTCCGGCGCATGGAGGAGCAGGTCGAGGGGCAGGTGGCGCAGGTCGCCGCGTCGCGCGAGGTCGAGGAGGCGATCTCCGGTGGCGGGCTGTCGGCGGCCGAGCTGGAGGCGAAGTTCGCCCAGCTCGAGCACGGCCGCGGCAGCGCGGGCGGCGCCGACGCGGACAGGCCCGGCGGGTCGGCGGTCGATGATGAGCTCGCCGCGCTGAAGAAGAGGATCCGGATCGGCTCCTGAGGGACCGACGGGGAGAGCGGCGCGGGGGGACGGCGCAGGCGGCGTTCGCCCTCGCGGGCCGCGCGCCGCGGGGCGGGCGCTGATCGAGCGCCATTCTGTGAACGGCGATTGCCAATCGTTGGACGGGGAGGACGGCCGCGTCTCGGATCGGCGCTGGCCGCGTGCGCACGTCAGGGGAGGGCGGCGGTGGCGCGCGCGCGCCGGGCCCGTCTGGGTCGATTCCTTTGGCGTGCATGTGGCTCATGGTACGCTTTGTTGCACCACAGAGAGAGAGAGCTGAGGTGCGAATGAAATGGACATCGATTGTCTTTCTTGGATGCCTGTTGATCGCTTGCGGGGACGATGATCCCAACCCGGGCACCGGCGGCGCGGGCGGCAATGCGGAGGGCGGCGGCGGCGCGGGGTCGGGCGGCAATGCGGAGGGCGGCGGCGGTGCGGGCTCCGGGGGCAATGCGGAGGGCGGCGGCGGCTCGGACGGCGGACTCGCTACGACAGAGCTCGCCATCGCTGCCGACGAGGACGGCACGGCCGGCTGCGCGACGTTCGAGGATGGGGTCTGGGGCGTCGAAGAAACCGAGTTCTTCGGGGGCGAGGCCACGAACTACAGATGCGCCCTGGTGCCCGTGCGGGTCGATGGGGAAGCCTACTGGATCTCGTCGCGCGACTTCGCCGGGACCATCGACGTCTACGATCTGAACTACAGCTTCCTGAGCGCCGCCGCGCGGATCGAAGAGACGAGCTCCTCGTTCATCCTCCTCGACACGGCGTTCGAGGAGATCTTCTCAGGGATCCTGAACGTGACGTCGCTCACGGACGATAGCGTCACCCTGTCGATCGAGTAGCCAGCGAGCCCCGCAGCCGAGCCGACGGACGGACACCAACCGCCGTCCGTGGCTCGGCCGGGAGCCCGGCGCAGCCGCGGGGGGGCAGCGAGGCTCGCCGACCCCCGGTGTGGCCCGACGGGGCGGCGGTTAGAGCTTTTGAGCACCTTGCAGTTTCCCGAGTCCGCGATCAAAGGTTCCAAGCGGAACGTGGCCCGCTGCACGTGCGACTTCGAGGATCAGACAATCGGAGAAGCCCAGGCCGGGGTGCTCGCGGAACTGCGCGACAGCTGCCCTTACCACGTCGGCGTCCTGGACCACCATGCAGTTGTGGTCCAACAGCATCTCTACTCCGTTCCCGATCTGCTCCGGCTCGACGCCGTACACGGAGTCCAGGACCCTAACGGCTTCCATGAGCACGAGATGGGAGATCCATGCACCGGTTTGCACGAAGGCCTCGGCAGCAGCGAGTTGCTTTGCGTCGTCGCGTGCCAGCAAGCGAACGAGGACATTCGTGTCAACGGCGCGCATGGCGGGCCCTCATGCGCTGCCTGATGCCTTCCTTGAGATCCTCAAGGCTGCGCGGCTCGGGTTCCCGCGAGAAGAGTGCCTGGTGAAGGTCCTCGAAGCTGTGCCGACCAACGCGCCGCACGGTGATTCGATCGCCTTCGGCATCCCATTCCAAGATGGATCCCGGCACGAGTTCGAGGCGCTTGCGCACCTCGGCGGGAACCGAGATCTGCCCCTGAGCCGTGACCCTGGACTGCGCGAGTTTCATGGTGGCACATTACCACAGTAATGAGCTCCGAGCGAGGACGGTCGCTCGGTCCATCGATGAGCTCGGCCGGAGGCGACGACCCACATCTGCCCCACAGAACATCGCGGACGTATGCCTCCAAGGATGCCGGATCGTTCCGCCCTCTCCCGGCCATGCTCGAGTCTCCCGCCGAGACCGGGATCGGTCGCGAGGGAGACGACTCCCCCTCCGCTCGCGACCACCCCGGTCGCGCCGCGGCGCTGGCCCCTCGCGCCGAGATCTGCGTCCGTCTCGGAGCGATGGGTCACGCCTTCGCCCGAGAGCGGCCCCGTGCTGTCGCCCTCTCGATCTCTCGATTGGGACAGGGCAGCCCACGAAATCGATGGGGGCCGCGATGGGCGCCTCAGCGAGGCGCCTTGACGGGCTCGCGGGACTCGACGTGGAGCTTGCGCGTGGCGGCGGAGCTGCTCTTGTGGGTGCGGGCGGTGGCGGAGATGCGGTAGGTCTTTCCGGCCTGCATCTCGGAGGAGAAGGAGACACCCGGGCCGGCGCAGAAGCCGCCGTCGAAGAAGGGCGTCCAGATGCCGAGCGACTCCTTGGTGGTCTTGTAGACCCAGCTCGGGCCGACCTTCTCGAAGAGATCCGCGGCGAGGTAGGTGCTCTCGCACTTGGCGATGCGGTCGGGGTCGGCGAGGGTGGGCAGGCCGTCGGCCCATTCGACGGTGGTGCGACCCGGGAAGACGGAGCCGCTCGGATTCTGGGCGTAGAGCGAAGAGTAGCTCTGCACGTCGAGGACGACGCCCTTGTAGCAGCTCGCGGTGCTGTAGCTCTGGGGCGAGGTGTAGTTGATGCCGCCGACGAAGGCTGCGGTGGCGGCGGCGCCGGCGCACTCGATGCCGCTGGCCTGCTCGGCCTCGGCGAGGTCCTCATCCACCACGTCGTCGACGAGCGCGTCCTCGTCGGTGGCGTCGACCGCGCAACCCGCGAGCGCGATGGCGACGACGCCGAAGCAGACGAAACCGAGCCCGTTGACGATGCGATAGGTATTCATGGCGATCTCCTGACCCCTGCGGCGGGCCGCACGAGGCCGGTCGGACCGAACGTGCTCGGTCCGCGACCGTCGCGCGACGCGCCGCGAATGCGTTGCTGTTGGTTCGGCGGCGTCTCTCGCGCGCCGGACGCCGACCTATAGAGCAACGGATATGCCAGTGCGTGAGGACGAGGGGTCGGCCGGAGCGGGGCCTGTCCGGCGAGCCGGGCGAGGCGCGTTTTTCAGCGGTGAAAGTCTGGTAAATTGCCGAAACTATAGGATTTTGTAGCCTTGTCGCCGACCTGTGCCGGTCGGGGCGCTGCGGCGCGTCCCCCGGAGGCTGCGCCCTCACCATGGAGGCGGCAGCCATCACGGCCCCGGGCGCCGCCTGCCTCGCCCCGGGCTCGACCCGCTCCGGGCTCCCTCTCCATCGTGAGGCGCCCGGCACACGCGGCCGCCTCCTGCGCGGCTCGCCCGCCGGCGCTCGGACGAGCCCCGGCGAGCCGATGGGCCCCGCGCGGCGTTTCGGTTCGCACGCCCCCGCGCCAGGCGAGCCCGTGTTCGAATGATGAGAAATTGCTGATTCAAAACGCAATGCGCCTCTCGCTCCTCTCCACCGTTGCGACGACCGTGGGGCTGCGGCAAAGGTGCGCCGTGCGCCCTGCCTCGCTCGAGCCGACCCGCTGGAACACCCCGCAATGTGATGATTATGAGGACCCCGATGCGGTTCGTCGGTATGAGCGCGAGGTGCGCGTCCATCGCGCGCACACCGAGCCGTTCGGCGTCGCGCCGCTCAGCGATCGCGTCGACGGCGACTACGCCGTGGCGAGCGGGACCGGGGGCCGGTACGTGGTCGATCTCGTGGACGGCAGCGAGCGATACGACACCTGCTCGTGCCCTGATTTCCTGAGCAATCGGCTCGGCACCTGCAAGCACCTCGAGGCGGTGCGCCGCGCGGTCGCGGAGCGCCCGGCGTGGCGCCGCGCGTTCGCCCGGCTCGACGCGCCGGCGCGGCCGACCCTCACGGTCGACGCGCAAGAAGGCCTGCGCCTGGTCGCGGTGGGGCCGTGGCCCGAAGCGCTCCGCGCGGAGCGCGCGCGCCTGGTGCAGGCGGGCGGGCTGCTCAAGGCCTTGTCGGCGAGGGCCGCCGGGGAGCAGGCGCTCGCGCCGCGGGTCGTCCACGCGGCGTTGCCGGCGGCGGAGCGGCTCGCGGCGGCGATCTGGCACAAGCGCCGCCGGAGCGCGCTCGACGCGCGAGGGGGCCGCGCGCACGCCGCGATGGATGCGCTCGGGCTGCCGCTCTTCCCGTACCAGCGCGACGGTGTGCTCCACCTCTTCCGCAACGGGCGGGCGCTGCTCGCCGACGACATGGGCCTCGGCAAGACCCTCCAGGCCATCGCGGCGTGCGAGCTGCTGCGGCGCCGCGGCGAGGCGCGGCGGATCCTCATCGTCACGGCGGCGTCGCTCAAGCACCAGTGGGCGCAGGAGATCGCGCGGTGGACGGGCGAGCGCGCCGCGGTGCTCGGCGGCTCCCCGGCCCAGCGCTCGGGGGCGCTCGCGGCGGAGGCGGCGTACACGGTGCTGAGCTACGAGCTCACCTGGCGCGAGCTCTCGCGGCTCCAGGCGCTCGCGGCGGACGTGCTCGTGCTCGACGAGGCGCAGCGCGCGAAGAACTTCCGCACGAAGACGGCCGCGACGCTCCGGGCGATCCCGTCGCGGTTCCTGTTCGTCCTCACGGGGACGCCCGTCGAGAACCGCCTCGACGACCTGTACGCGCTGCTCCAGCTCGTCGATCCTGCGCTCCTCGGGCCGCTCTGGCGGTTCAACGCCGACTTCCACCGCCAGGACGAGCGGGGCAGGATCGTCGGCTACAAGAACCTCGGCGAGCTGCGGCGGCGCGTCGCGCCGGTCGCGCTCCGGCGCGAGCGGGCCGAGGTGCTGCTCGACCTGCCGCCGCTCCTCGAGCAGACGCGGTACACGCCGCTCACCCGGGAGCAGCGCGAGCTCGACGCGGACTACCGCGCGCAGGCGGCCCGCCTGGTCGCGATCGCGGAGCGCCGCGCGCTGCGCAAGGAAGAGCTGGACCGGCTCATGATGCTGCTCATGAAGGCGCGGCAGGCGTGCAACGCGCTCGAGCTGTGCGATCCGAGGCGCCAGAAGAGGGCGTCGCCGAAGCTCGACGAGCTGGAGGCGCTGATCGCCGAGATCACGGCGCACCCCCGGAACAAGGTGATCGTGTTCTCGGAGTGGGTGGGGATGCTGGCGCTGGCCCGGGAGCGGCTCGATCGGCTCCGCGTCGGCCATGTCATGCTCCACGGCGACGTGCCGACGGAGCGCCGCCCGGCGCTGCTCGACCGGTTTCGCGAGGACCCGGCCGTGCGCGTGCTCCTGAGCACGGACGCCGGCGGCGTGGGGCTGAACCTGCAGGCGGCGAGCTATGTGGTGCACCTGGACCTGCCGTGGAACCCGGCGCGCCTCGACCAGCGCACGGCGCGCGCGCACCGCATGGGTCAGGCGCGCGGCGTGAGCGTGACCTACCTCTGCGCCGAGGAGGGCATCGAGCGGGGGATCGAGGGCATCCTGGCCGAGAAGCGCGCGGTGCTGAGCGCGTCGCTCCGCGCCGACGCCGCGGTGGAGGAGCTGGCGGCGCCGAGCTTCGCGGTGGTGCTGCGCGAGATGAGGCAGGTGCTGGCGGTGGCGGAGGGGGCCTGGGCGAGCGAGGGGAGCGCGGTGGCGGGGGAGGGGAGCGCGATGGCGCAGGAGAGAGCCGCCGCCCTGCCCGCGGAGGCCGGGGCCGCCGGAGGAGGGGGCGCGCCGGCGTTGCTGGCGGAATGGGCGGGGAGCGAGGCCGCGCCGGCGAACGATGCTGCGATGGCGGGCGCCTCGGTAGAAGATGCCGCCGCCGGGGAGGCCTGCACGGCAGCGCTGCTCGCCCGCACGGTGGAGGTCGAGGTCTCCGCGGCGAGGCGGCGTCTCCCGACGGAGGCCGCGCGCAAGGCGGCGGCGGACAGGTTGCGTCTGGCGCGCGTGGTGCTGGACGCCGGCTTCGCGGCGGACGCCGCTCGCGCGGCCTACGAGGCGCTCGCGGGGACCATCGCGGGCATGCTGGAGGGGCCGGCGCCCGAGTCGCATGCGGCGCTCATCGCGGGCGTCTACCGCGACCTCATGCCGGCCGGCGGGTTGCCCGTCGAAGCCCACGCCGCGCTCGCGCGGCTCCACGACCTCGGCGCCCTCGCGCGCGCGGGCGTGCCGCTCGACGCGGAGCTCGCTAGCTCCGCCGTGGAGGAGGCGGCAACCTGGATCGGCCGGCTCGGAGGGGCGGCGACCGGGCGGGCTGCCCAGCCGTAGGGAGAGGACGCGGCCGAAGGAGCAGAGCGGCGATATCAACTGTGGACATCGGCGGACACGCCATGCTGACGTGATCGGCGCTGACGGCCCGGCTATGTATAGCGGCTCTCTGCGCTCTCGGTCGAGAGCGGCAGCTCGACGCAGAAGGTCGAGCCCCGGCCGACCTCGCTCGATAGGCGAATTCGCCCGCCGTGCGCCTCGACGATGGTGCGCGTGATATAGAGGCCGAGCCCGAGCCCCCCGTAATGCCGCGACGAGACGCCGCGGCGGAACCGCTCGAAGAGACTCTCTTGCACCTCAGCCGGGATCCCGATCCCATGGTCCGTCACCGAGAGCCGCGCGACCCGATCTTCCCCGGTGATGGCGATCTCGATCGGCGAGTGTTCCCCGAACTTGATCGCATTGGTGAGGAGGTTGGTCACGACCTGCTCCAGGCGGTACGGGTCCCACCAGCCGATGACCGGCCGCTCCGCGCGCATGGCGAGCGTGCTGCCCGACTGCGCGAGCTGGTCGCCGAGGTGGGCGACGATCTCGGTGACCAGCTCGCGCAGGTCGACGGGCCCCCTGTTCAGCTCGAGCCTCCCCGCCTGGATCCGGGAGACGTCGAGGAGCATGTCGATGAGGGTGGCGAGGCGCTTGATCTGGCGGCCGCAGAGGGCGACCGCGGATCGCACGCGCTCGACGTCCATGCCCCGCGAGAGCCTCTGTCCCAGCGATTGAATGGAGAGCTGCAGGCTGGTGAGCGGGGTCCGGAGCTCGTGCGAGGCGACGAGGAGGAACTCGTCCCGCAGACGGGTGGCCTCCTCCGCCGCCGCGCGCGTGCGCCGCTCCTCTAGCAGGAGCCGATCGCGCTGCTGTTCGGCGTGCACGCGCGCGGTGATGTCGCGGAAGCTCCAGACCCGCCCGACCACGCGCCCACCGAGGCGCTGGGGCTGCGAATAACGCTCGAAGACCCGCCCGTCCAGGAGCGTGAACGTGTCGACGGCGCTCACCTCGGGGTCGGCACAGAGGTCATGGACGCTCTTCACGAAGGGCTCGGGCTCGCGGAGCTGGCCGCAGGCGAACGCGAGGCACACGTCGGCCGATCCGCTGGCGAGGACGTCGTCGGGGATGCGCCACATCTGCGCGAGCCTGTCGTTATGGCGCACGACGCGCCTCGCGCCGTCGACGACCAGGATGCCGTCCGCCGTCGATTCGAGCGTAGCCTCGAGGAGCGAGTAGGAATGGCGCAGCACGTCCTCGGCGTGCTTGCGGCTGGTGATCTCGGTCGAGATGCCGCAGACGCCCTCAGGCTCTCCGCCGGGGCCGCGGAGCGGGAACTTGAGGGATAGGTACGTGCGTACGCCGTCGCTCTGGGGGACCGCCTCGTCGAGCTCGACGGCCCGATTCTGCGCCAGGACGAGCAAATCGTTGGCGCGATACCCATCGGCCTGCTCGCGCCGGAAGATGTCGTGGTCGGTCTTGCCGATGACCTGCTCGCGGCGCATGTGGAAGAGCTCTTCGAAGCCGCGGTTGACGAGCATATAGCGGCCATCGATGTCCTTCGCGAAGATGACGGCGGTCGTGTTGTCGACGATGGCCTGAAGCAGCCGCTGGCTCTCGCGGAGAGCGGCGTTCGATCTGGCCAGCTCGGCCGTGCGATCCAGCACCCGTTGCTCCAGCTCTTGATGGGCGCGCCGCAACGCCGCGTTCTTCTCTTCGAGCTCCTTCTGCGTCTCGCGCAGGCTCAGGTGCGTCGTGACCCGCGCTATCACCTCTCCAATCTCGAATGGCTTGGTGATGTAATCGACGCCCCCCGCCGTGAACCCCACGAGCTTGTCAGCCGCATCCGTGAGGCAGGTCATGAAGATCACCGGGATGTCTCGGGTGCTCTCGGCCGCTTTCAGGCGCCGGCACGTCTCGAAACCGTCGATGACCGGCATCAGCACGTCCAGCAGGATCAGGTCGGGTCTCATGAGGCTGGCCCGTTCCAGGGCCTCTTCACCGTCCTGAGCGATGAGTATCTGATGACCCGTGCGTTCCAGATGATCCACCAGCACGCCGAGGTTGGCCGGCGTATCATCCACGATCAGGATCGTGCGGGGGCGAGCGCTGGGCGCTGTGGCGCTGCTCATGGTCGCTGGCCGCCCCCGACGCGCCGCCCCTTCGGCGCCAGCCTCGCGTTCGGCTCGCCTCCCTGCAGGTGCTCCTCGACCAGGCTGCGGATCGCCCTGGACTCATAGCCCTGCGCCAGGCGGTGCAGGCGGTCGGCGAAGGGGCGGTAGCGCTCGTCGAGGGTGGTCAGGTAGGCCGCATGTTGGTGGATGTCGCGCATGTTGCCCTTCAGGGCCAGGGCATGCAGGACTTCCATCTGCTCGCGGGGCGGCACCACGAGCTCCGCGGTCTCCCCGTCCACGGCTTGCTTCTCGCCGTCCGCGGCTTGCTTCTCGGCTGGTCTGCCGTAGATCCAGGTGAGCCCGAGCTGGGCTCCGACGATCCGCAGCAGGCTCTCCTGGTCGATCGGCTTGGTGAGGAAGGCGTCGGCGCCGGCGGCGACGCTCTCTGCCTGGTCCTCCTCGTTGGCGCTCGCGGAGACGACGATGAACGGCAGCCGCCCGAGCCCCCGAGCCTGGCGATTACGACGAATGCAATGGATGGCCTCCAGGCCGCCCATCACCGGCATGACCAGATCCATCACCGCCAGATCCGGCGACGCCTCCATCTCCTGCTCGACGGCCTCCTGGCCATTGGCCGACTCGAAGACCTCGAAGCCCAGGCCGCTCATCAGGTCCGAGAGCACCGCCCGATTGCCCACCACATCGTCGGCGACCAGCACCTTCCGGCGCGGCCCCTCGTAGCCGACGGCGATCCGCTCGGAAGGCCGGAGGGGCGCTGCGATCTCGGTCACCGGCAGCGTCGCCTCGAACCAGAACCGGCTGCCTTCATCGGGCCGGCTCTCCACGTGGATCTCGCTGCCCATGAGGTGCACCAGCTGGCGGCTTATCATCAGCCCGAGGCCGGTACCCGCGCGGCGCCGCACATCGCCTACCCGCCCGAAAGGCTGGAAGAGCTTGGCCAGCTGCTCCGGCGTCATTCCGACGCCGGTGTCCTCCACCTCGAAGCGCAGGCGCGCCCCGGTCTCGTCCTGGGAAAGAGCCTGCACCCCGAAGCGCACCCGCCCCCGATCGGTGTATTTCACCGCGTTGCCCAGGAGGTTGAGCAGCACCTGGCGCAGGCGCTTCTCGTCGGCCAGCACCGCCTGAGGCAGGTGGGGCGCGACCTCGTAGACGAAGTAGAGGCTCTTCTGCTCCGCCCTGACGCGGATGATGTCGGCGACGACCGTCAGGAAGGCCGAGAGGTGGATCGGCTCGGGGTAGAGCTCGATCTTGCCCGCCTCGATCTTGGCCAGGTCCAGAAGGTCGTTGATGAGGGTCAAGAGGTGCTGGCCGCTCTGCTGGATGGTATCCAGCCCCGTCACCTGGCGGCCATCGAGCCCCGGGGAGCGCTTGAGGATCTGGGCGTAGCCGAGGATGGCGTTGAGCGGCGTGCGCAGCTCGTGGCTCATGTTCGTCAGGAACTCGGTCTTCGCTCGGCTCTCGGCTTCGGCCGTCTTGCGGGCCTGGCGCTCCGCCTCGGCCTGCTTGCGCTCGGTGATGTCGGTGGAGATGCCGCAGACGGCATAGGGCTGCCCCGCCGCGTTGCACAGGGGATACTTGAGAGCGAGGTAGGTGTGCAGCCCATCGTCCTGGGGGGCCTCTTCCTCGGCCTGCAGCGCCGCTCCGGTGGCCAACACCTCTTGGTCGGCGGCGCGGAAGGCATCGGCCCGCTCCCTGGGGAAGATATCGTAGTCGGTCCGGCCGACGATCTCTTGCTCACCGACGTGGAACACCTCGGCGTAGCGCCGGTTGATCATCAGGTAGCGCCCCTCGAGATCTTTGAGGAAGATGACCGCTGTCGAGTTGTCGACGATCGACTGCAGCAGCTCTTTGCTGTCACGCACGGCCTGCTCCGCTCGCCGGCGTTCGCTGTTCTCCTGGAGCAGGTCGGCATAGAGCGTGGCGTTGGCGATCGAGATGGCGGCCTGGGCCGAGAGCAGCTCCAGCACCGAGAGCCGCTCCGGGGTGAAGGCGCCGGCGATGAGGTCGTTTTCCAGGTAGAGCAGCCCTACGAGCTCCGCTTGCCGCAGGATGGGCAGGCAGAGGGCGGATTTGGGGTACCGGTAGAGGTCGTCGCTGGCGACGATGGGATTCCGTGCCGTCCCCTCGTCCAGGATCACCCTCTCCCGGCTGCGCCGGACGTAGTTGAGGAGGGACGCCGGCAGGTTCGAAGGGGAGGCTTCGGGCTCGTGGGGAATACGCACCTCGATCTGGGGCCCCTCCGCCCTCGCCTCGGCAGCCAGGAACAAGGTCTCGGCGCGGGCGAGGAGCAGGCAGCCCCGCTGCGCGCCGGCGTTCTCGACCAGGGTGCGCATGAGCGCGTCGAGCAGGCGGTCGAGGACGATCTCGCCCGAGATGGCCTGGGAGGCCTTGAGCACCGAGCCGAGGTCGAGCGCGGCGCCGGCGGGCGCGGCCGCCCCCTCCGGGCGCGTCGCGCCGCGGAGGATCTCGCTGGGCACGAGGTCGGGGTACGCGCGCTCGAGGCGCCGCATCGCCTCGGTCGCGCCCCATCGGCCGTAGGCCCTGTGCGCCTCGGTGAGGTAGGCGCGAGCGATGGTGGTCTTACCGAGCGCGCGGAAGGAGAGGCCGGCGAGCTCGTTGGCGAGCGCCTCGTCGTGGAGATAGCCGCCGCGCTGCGCGAGGGCGATCGCCTCGTCATAGCGATCCGCCGCGGCGCGCGCGTCGCCGCGGGCGCGCGCGAGCTCGGCGCCGAGCAAGGCGCTGCGGTGCGCCAGGTTTTCCGGGCAGAGCTCCGCCCAGCGCGAGAGTTTCTCTGCAAAGGTCTCCGCGCGGGCGAGGAAGAGCGCGCGCTCGTCCGGGGAGACCACGTCCGCCGCCTGCGTGAGCGCGACGCCGGCGTAGCCGTGGAGCGCGGGGACGCCCTGCCAGGGCGCGACGACCGGGTGCTCGAAGTCCAACCAGAGCGCGATGCGCGCCGCTTCCTCGAACGCGCCCTGGAAGACGCCGTGGAGGACGACGTAGAAGTGGGCGAAGAAGAGGAAGCCCTGGTTGTCGATCCGGCGGGCCTCCTCGATCACCTCGTCGATGTCGATCCACGCGCCCTTCAGCTTGGCCGGGTGCTCGGTCTCGACCGAGAGCTGGTGCGCGAGCTGCGCGGCCGTGGCGACGACCCAGGTGATGGCATTGAACCTGTCGAGCTTCCGTATCGTCTGGTAGCTCTGCACCTCGGCGAGGATGTCGGAGAGCGGGAGGCCGCGCAGGACGCTGTTCGTGACGCAGGCCTCCGTGTTGTAGAACGCCCAGATGTACTGGCCCGTCTCGAGCCCGGCGTGCATCCCCGCGAGGAACGACCTCTTGCAGGCGGCGTAGCCCTCTCTCCAGTGCTGTACGAAGGCGCCCCATAGGTTGTGGAGTATCGTTTCGGACTTCTTGTCCGGGTAGCGCTGCGAAAGGTCGATGGCGGCGCGGCCGAAGCGGTAGCCGAGCTCGATGTCGCCACGGCCGCAGAGGCACATCCCGAAGTTGATGCACCCGAAGATCGCGTGGCTCGACAGGCCGTGGCGCAGCGTATTCTCGAGGAGGTTCGCGATCGTGATGCTGACGTTGTTCGGGCTCATGAACCAGCAGGGGACGAAGAGCTCCAGGAGCACGTCCTGCATGGCGCGGATCTCCGGGTCCGCGAGCAGCGGCAGGTCTGGCAGCGCCTCGAGCGTCTTTTCCCGGACGAGTTCCATCGTCGCCCGGATCTGGGCGTCGGCCATGGCCTCGTCGGGGAACGGGGGCAGGTCGATCCCGAACGGGCGCAGGGCCGCGAGCCCCTCCGCGAGCGCGGCGGGCAGATCGTTCTTGACCACCTGCACGTTCATCTTGAGCCGCAGCACCTCGGTGCGATCGAGCCGGCTCGTCGCCCGCTCCACGCAATCGGAGAGGATCGCGAGGGCGTCGTCGTGCCGGCCGCAGAGCGAGAGCATGAGGCCCGTCTTCATCGCGTACGTGAGGCGGAGCGGGTACTGCGACGTCCAGGCGTCCTCCGGGAGGCGCAAGCGGCCGAGCTCCAGGTAGCGCAGGGCGGCGCCGAAGGCGGACGAGTCCTCGGCGCGGCAGGCGGCATCGAGGCTCATGCGGGCGAGGGAGAGGCGCTCCGCGGGGTGCGACACGAGGTCGCCCGCGCTGTGCAGGTGGCCGACGATGTCGAAGAGGTTCTGGCTCTCGGAGAGATCCAGCTTGCCCGCGAGCAGCCGGCCGATCCGGAGGTGGAAGGCGGGCCGATCCGCCGCCGGGATCATCGCGTAGGCGCCCTCCTGGACCTTGTCATGAGCGAAGCGGTAGACCTCGCGCCCGGGCGTCACGAGCCCCTCGCGCACGGCGGGATCGAGGCGGCTGTACGCTTCTTCCAGCGAGCACTCGCTCACGGTGGCGAGCACGTCGAGGTCGAACCGGTTGCCGATCGCCGCGGCGAGCTTGAGCGCCTCCACCGCCTCCGGCGGCAGGCGCGCGATGGTGCGCACCTTGAGATCGACGACGTTGTCCGTGTACGCGAGCGCGTCGATCCTGGTGAGATCCCACCTCCAGCCTGACCCGGCTGCGAACGTGAGCGCGCCGTGGTCGTACAGCGATCGGACGAACTGCTTGACGAAGAACGGGTTGCCGCCGGCCTTCTTCTGCACCGCATCGACGAGCGGCCCGCAGTCGTCGCGCTCGAGGCTGTCCGAGAGCATCTGGAGCAGGTGCGGGCGCGCGAGCGGGGCGAGGACGATGTCGCGCACGACGAGCCCTGTGTGCTTGAGCTCCTCGATCGCTCGGACGAGCGGGTGCCCGGGCGACACCTCGTTGTCGCGGTAAGCGCCGCAGAAGAAGAGCGCCTCGAGCGAGTCGTCGGCGAGGAGCGCGCGGAGCAGCCCCAGGCTCGCGGGGTCGATCCACTGGAGATCGTCGAGGAACAGGACGAGCGGGTGCGCGCCGCGCGCGAACACCGAGACGAACAGCAAGAAGCACCGGTTCAGGCGGTTCTGCGCCTCGAGCGGGCCGAGCGCCGGCACGGGCGGCTGCGCGCCGATCACATGGCAAAGCGAGGGGATGACGTCGCAGATGACCTGCGCGTTCGGCCCGAGCGCCTCGAGGATCGCGCTCCGCCAGCGTTGGATGCGCGCCTCGCTCTCGGTGAGGAGCTGCCGCACCAGGCCGTCGAACGCCTGGATCACCGCGCTGTAGGGAGCATCGCGGTTGTACTGGTCGTACTTGCCGCTCGTGAAATAGCCCTTCTGCCGCGCGAGCGGCCGCAGGATCTCCTGCACGAGCGAGGACTTGCCGATGCCCGAGTAGCCGGAGACGAGGACGATCTCGCGGCTGCCCTCGAGCGCGCGCCCCGAACGCGGCAGTGAGCGCCTCGATGTCCTGCTCGCGGCCGTAGAGCTTCTGGTGGATCCGGAACAGGTCCTGGCGATCGTGCTGGCCCGCGACGAAGGGCTCGATCGTCCCCGCGCCGCGCAGGGCCTCGCGACAGCGCTCGAGGTCGGCGAGCAGGCCCTCGGCGCCCTGGTAACGGTCCTCGGCGTTCTTCGCGAGCAGCTTGAGCACCACGCCGGAGACGGCCTCGGGGATCGTCGGGTCGGCGCGGGACGGCGGCGCGGGCGCGAGGGCGAGGTGCGCGTGGATGAGCTCCATCGGGTCCAGGGCCTCGAAGGGGCGCTGGCCCGTGAGCATCTGGTAAAGGATGACGCCGAGCGCGTAGAGGTCGGTCCGGTAGTCGACGCCGCGGTTCATGCGGCCTGTCTGCTCGGGGGCGACGTAGGGCAGCACGTCGGCGATCACCGCCGGCGCGTAGAGCCGCTCGTGCGCGCGGGTGATCTCGGCGTCGACACCGAAGCTCGTGATCTTGACCGCGCCGCACGCGCCGGCGAGCACGTTGTGCGGGCGCAGATCGCGGTGGATGAGCCCCGCCGCGTGCACTGCGGCGAGGCCTTCGGCGATCGCGACCGCGAGATCGAGCGCCTCGCAGACGGGCATTCTGCGCGGCGGACGCTCGGCGAGGATCCGCGCGAGAGCGCGGCCCGGGAAGTCCTCGAGAACGACGATGAGGGCGCCGGCGCGCTCCTCGACGCCGCGCAGCGCGACGAGGCGGGGCGAGGCGAGCTGCGCGATGCGCTCGCACTGGTGCTTGAAGCGCGCGACCTCGGCGCGAGCCGCCCTCTCCGCGCGCAGGACTTTCAGCAAGACAGGGACACCGTCTCCCTCGCGGCACGCGCGGATCAAGCTGAAATCAGCGCGTTCCTCGATCTTCTCGAGGAGCGCGTAGCCTCTTCCGACGATCATCGATCACCTACCCTCGCTCGCCTGCCCGCGAAAGGTCGTGCATGCGACAAATCATATCTCCGAGGGGGGAGGTCTGGCACCGAGCAGCGCCGCCCAGGGAGGTCGCGACACACTCGCTCGCCGGCCCGCCAGCACCATGGCGAACCAGGTTCAGGTGCAGTCGCCGAACGGGGCGGCCCCTGCGGGAGATCGAGTCCGTAGAATCGACTCGGGACGGAGGAGGGCAGCGCGATGCATGTCCGAGCTGCGGTGTGGTGCACTGATGCGCAGTCTGCAGGACCAGGCGACCAGCGGCGTCTCGAGGGCGAGCCGCCGATCGACCTCGTGAGCCGGGTCGTTCCGAGGATCGATGGCCCCAGGTGGCGAGCCCAGGACGCCGCGTACCCGCAGCCGGGGCCGCCCCTGCGCGCTCGTCGCTCGCTCCTCGGCGCTACTTGGGCCCCGCCCTCCCGATCGCGATCACGTTCTGCTGCGCCGCCGGCTTGCCGCTCTCCTGCACGGCCGCGCCGACGCGCGGGTGCGCCCGGAGGAGCGTCACCGTCAGCGTGATGCCCCAGCCGTCGTTCGTCTTCAGCTCCGCCTGCCCGTGGCTGTCCTCCACGGCCAGGATGAGCCGGCCGAGCGGCTCGAGCCCCGCCGGCGCCGCGCCGGGCGCGGTCAGCACGCGCTGGAGCGCCGACTCCGGCAGCCCCAGGCCGAAGCCGACGTCCAGGATCGACAGCTGCACGCCCTGCGGCGCCTCGCGCACCGACACCACCGGGCCGTGCCCGGGGAGCCCGCGGCTCGCGACGTCGACGAGGAACGCCTCGAGCGCCTGCCCGAGCTCGCCCCGGTGACCGAGCGCGTGCGTCGCGCCGCGGATCGGCTCGAGCCGCACCGCGCGGCCCGTCGCGCGGGCGGCGCTCGCGACCGCGTCGACCACGACGTCGCCGAGCTGGAAGGCGCAGAGCGGATCCGTCGCGTCGCGCGCCGCGAGCGGCCGCACGTTGTCGGACACGGGCGCCAGCTGCTTCACCGGGATCAGCGCGGCGACGTAGCCCGCGATCCACGAGGAGCCGTCCGACTCGCGGCGCAGCGGGCGCACCGAGATCACCGCGGGCTCGGGCGCGCTGACGCTGAGCTCGATGCCCTCGTCGCTCGCCATCACGCTGGACAGCGACACCTCCGCGCTGCCCGCCGACGTGGCGCCGAGGACGTCGCCCAGCGTGAGCGAGCCGGGCGGGAGCGCCGCGCTCGCGCTCTCCGCGGGCACCGTGACGTCGCGCGCGCGCAGCCACTTCGCGAACTCCGGCGCGAGGAAGCGGACGTCGCCGAAGGCGTCGGCGTACAGGAGCCCGACCGGCGCGCTCCGCAGCATCGACCCGAAGAGCTGGAGATCGTCGAGCGCGACGCGCGCGCCCTCGACGAGATCGTCCGCCGGAGCGTGGCCGGCCCGCCCCTCGCCCGCGCCGCCCTCCGCGATCACGGTGCGCGCGAGGCGCTTCCTGCGCAGCAGGAGCGCGAGCTCGCGGCCGACGTGCTCGGCCCGCTCCGGCTCGCGCGAGTACGTCGACTCCGCGACCGGGCCGCAGAAGAACGCGTAGCCCTCGATCTCGCCGAACGCGATGAGCGGGACCACCACCGCCGGCATGTCCTGCTTCGTCAGGAAGCGGCGCGCCAGGCGGATCGCCGGCACGCCCTGCTCGCTGCTGTACGGCGGGCGGCGCACGTCGTGGCGGCGCTCCGCGACGAGGCTCTCGCCGCCATGCCGATCGTTCCAGAACTTGAGGTGCCAGCTGCCCGGCGGCAGCTCCGCGACGAGCACGAGATCCGCCGGGTGCGCCTGCTCCGCGAGCCGCGCCACGCGCGGCCAGAACTCCTCGTCCGGCAGCGTGTGGACCCCCTGCATGCGGAACAGCGCGGCGCGCTGGATGAGCTCCGCGGCGCGATCGACCGAGCGCTGGACGGCGAGCCCGCGCAGGATCATCACGCCCGCGAACGCGACCGCGAGGCCGAACAGGGTGCTCGGCAGCGGCAAGAGGCTCGCCTCGGCCCGCGCGGCGAGCGCGCCCTGGCCCGCGGCGAGCGCGAACACGGCGAGGAACAGCGCGGCCGTCGCGACCAGGCTGCCGTGGCGGCGGCGCGCGAGCCCCACGAGCCCGCCCGCCGCCAGCACGAACAGCGCCGGCACCCAGGCCGGGGCCGAGGCGCGCCGGCCGCCGTCGAGCAGGCCGCCGAGCACCGCGGCGACGCCCTTCGCCGGCGGCAGCGCCGACGTCGCGACCGCCTGGGGCGGGACGCCCCCCGCGCCGACCGCGACGATCGCGACGCGGCCCTCGAGCGCGGCCACCGGGACCTGGCCGTCCGCGAGATCGCGGAGGCTGACCGCGGGGACGCTCTGCGGCGCCTTCTTGATCACCCAGGGGGCCGCGGAGACGCCGAGCGCGCCGAGCTCGGCCGCGCGCGCCTCGGCGCCCAGCGAGAAGAAGCCGACGACCTCGCCCGCGCTCAGGCGGAGGAGCCCCGGCGGCATCCGGACCACGGGCGCGGCCCCCGCGCCGCGGCCCGCGGCGTCGCCGCCGCAGAACGCGTCCGCCGGGGGGATGAGCAGCGCGCCGCGCGCGCGCCCGCGCTCGAGCAGCCCGGGGAGCGAGCGCTCGCAGAGCCCGTCGCGCAGCGCCTCGGGCGAGGCCGTGACGAGCAGCACCTGCGCGGAGGGCGCGGCGTCGGCGAGCGCCGACGCGGCGAGGCCGCGCGCCACGTAGTCGAACCGCTCGAGCGGCGCCACGGCGGCGATCAGCGCGCCGGCGGCGATCGAGAGCACATCGGGCCTGAGCCACGCGGAGCGCGCCGCCTCCGCCTGCGAGGTCATCGGTCGCGGGATGCGAAAGGGCTTGGGGATCCGCGGACGGTAAGTCTTCGCCATACTCGCTGGAGAACGCAGCGCGAAAGGGGGCGCCGGACGCCCGGGCTGCCCGAGCGTCGCATCGTGGTCGCATCGATACAATTGTCTACCGAGGTCCGCTGCGCCAAATGCATCTGCGGTTCGAGAAGCAGGACGCCCCCTAGGGCTCGCCGGGGCGCGCCGTGGCGCCTCGCGCGCGGCGCGCTCGGGCGGATGCGCGGCGCGCTCGGGCCGATGCGCGGCGCGGCGCTCCGACCGAGCCGCCGCGGCGCGGCGCAGCGGCGGATCTGTTCGAGACAAGGTGCGATGTGGTGCTCCGCACCCTCCGCCGAGGCGCGTTGTGTTGCGGGCGGCGCCCGTGTGATGCGACGTCGGCGCGCGCTGAAGATTGGGCTGGATCGGCCTGTCGGAAGGGGTTTGAATCGCTCCGGGTATGCGCCGCACTTCACCCTCTCTCCGGGCCGCTCCTGTCCTCGGGTTGTTCGTTCTGGCAAGCAGCGTGGCCTTCTCGGCCTCGAGCTGTGGCTGCGAGTCGGACGTGCACGTCGTCAATCCACCGGGCAGCGGCGGCGCGGGCGGCGGCGGCGCCGGCGGCGCTGGCGGCGCCGGCGGCGCGACCGGCAGCGGGGGGGCCGAGGCCGGCAGCGGCGGCGGGGGCGCGGCGGAAGGCGGCGGCGGGTCCGGCGGGGAGGGCGGGGTCGCGCTGCCGGACGAGCTGCCCGACTTCACCGAGGAAGAGGTCGAGCCGACCGAGGCCACGGACGGCATCCCGGCCCCGCTGCCGGGCGTGTACACGGACAAGGGCACGGCCGGCGGCGAGGAGATCGTCCGCGCGCTGATGGGCTTCCCGATCCGCAACGCGGGGCTCCTCGAGAAGGCGATCGAGGAGATCTACGATCCAGAGAGCCCGCGGTTCCGGCAGTACTTCACCCCGGAGGCGCTCATCGCGGCGCACGCGCCGCGCGAGCTCGACGTGCACCTCGTGAAGCTCTGGCTCGAGGAGCAGGGGCTCACCGTGAACTTCACGGCCACGAACCGGCTGCTGATCCAGTTCACCGGCACGGTGGCGCAGTTCAACGAGGCGTTCAAGACCGAGCTCCGCGTCTTCGAGCGCGAGAACCCGCAGGCGGGCAATCCCCCGTTCGACGTCTACGGCACCCTCGGCGAGCTCACCGTGCCGTCGTGGGTGTCCGATCGCACGACCGGCATCATCACGGCCGATCTCGCGGCGAGCGCCAAGCCGCTGCCGGCCGAGGGCGGCAGCATCGAGCCGGATCCGCCGGACGACGTCGAGGATGGGATGACCCCCGCGCAGATCGCGGCCGCGTACGATCTCGACGACCTCTACGAGCTCGGGTTCCGGGGCCAGGGCGTGAAGCTCGGGGTCACGGTCGGCGCCACCTTCAAGTACAGGGATCTCCAGTCGTTCTGGCGGGCGCTCGGCGTGCAGCGGGCGAACCCCGAGGTCGTCGTGACGATGGAGCCGATCGCGACGCGCTACCTGGAGTCGACGCTCGACGTCCAGTGGGCGGGGGGCCTCGCGCCGGAGGCGGAGCTCGTGGTGTACCAGGGGCCCGACGCGCGCAACACGTCGATGGTCTACACGTTCAACGAGGCGATCGCGCGCGGCGAGGTGTCGGTCATCACCGACTCGTTCGCCCACCGCGAGGACTCCGAGCCGCCGGCCGTGCGGCTCCAGTACCACAACGCGGCGCGCATGGCGGCGGCGCTCGGGATCACGGTCGTCGCGGCGACCGGCGACTCGGCGCAGACCGACACGCCCTCGGCGAGCCCGTACGTGACCGGCGTCGGCGGGACGTCGCTCTGGCTCACCAGGAGCGGCGAGGTCGAGAGCGAGGTCGCCTGGTCGCGCTCGGGCTCCGGCCCGACGCTCTCGTTCCCGATCCCCTCGTGGCAGGTCGGGGTCGTCGAGGGCTCCGACGGCAAGCGCGCGGTCGCCGACGTCGCCATGCACGCCGCGGTCTCGCCGGCCCCGTACTGGGTCTACTACCTCGGCGAGTGGGAGCGCTACGGCGGCACGTCGTTCTCCTCGCCGGCGTTCGCGGGGCTCATCGCCGTGGTGAACAGCTACCGCGAGGCGCAGGGGCTGCCGCGCGTCGGGTTCCTCAACTCGATCCTCTACACGACCCCCGAAGTGCAGGCGACGTTCCGCGATATCGTGAGCGGCGAGACGGAGTTCTTTGCCGCGGGGCCCGGCTGGGACTACCCGACGGGCTGGGGCGCGCCGAGCGCGATCGGCCTCGCCACCACGCTCCCGTAGCGGCGCTCCCCGCCCGACCGGGCGGCGCCGCGCGAACGCCCGACCCGCCCGCCGCCGCCGCCGCCCCGCCGCCGCCGCCCGCAGCATGCTCGACAACCTGCCGCTCTTCCCCCCGAACGGGCTCGATCGGAGCCTCCACACCGCGGTCCTGATCGGGCTCGTCTTCGGGACGTTCTTCACCGAGACGCTCGGCTGGACGTACGCGGGGCTGGTCGTGCCCGGCTACCTCGCGACGGTGTTCTTCGCGGCGCCGGTCACCGCGGTGTTCATCATCGCGGAGTCGGTCGTGACGTACCTGTTCGTCGCGCTGATCGGCCGCTGGGTCACCCGGACGGGCGCCTGGTCGACGGCGTTCGGGCGCGAGCGGTTCTACCTGTTCATCGTCGGCGCGGTGATCGTGCGGCTCTTCGTCGAGGGCTTCGTCGTGCCGGAGGTCTCGGCGCGCTACGACTTCGTGCACTCGCGGGAGCTCTACAGCATCGGGCTCGTGCTCGTGCCGCTCATCGCGAACGCCTTCTGGAACAGCGGCCTCGTGCGCGCGGCGCCGCGGCTCGCGGTCGTCACGGCGCTCACGGCGCTCGTGCTCGGCGTGCTGCTCCGGACGACGAACCTCTCGGTCTCGCGCTTCCAGGTCCTCAACGAGAGCCTGTCGCTCGAGTTCCTCGAGCTGCCGAAGGCCCACATCATCCTGGTCATCGGCGCGCTGCTCGGCGCCCGCAACAACGTCCGCTACGGCTGGGACTACAACGGCATCCTCGTGCCCGGCCTGCTCGCCGTCGCCTGGTACGAGCCGACGAAGCTGCTCACGACGACGATCGAGGCGCTCGTCGTCTACTACCTCTCGCGCTGGATCACCTCGGTCCGCCCCTTCTCCCGGATGCTGCTCGTGGGGCCGAGGCGCATGATCTTCGTGTACGTGCTCGGCTTCATCGTGAAGATGGCGATCGGCTTCGCCATGGTGCGGTTCGCGCCCGGGCTGCAGATGATCGACTACTTCGGGTTCGGCTACCTGCTCCCGAGCCTGCTCGCCGTGAAGATGTGGAACAAGGAGCACGTCGGCATCGTGATCATGCCGACGATCCAGGTGTCGCTCACGGCGTTCCTGGCCGGCAATGCGGTCGGCTACGCGCTCGTCGCGCTCGGCTGGGGCAGCGCGCCGCCGCCGCCCGCGGCCGAGGTCCGGCCGCCGCCGCGCGTCGAGAGCGCCGCGCTGTCGCTCGTGCTGGCCGACACGACGCCGCGCCCCGGCCCGCGCCCGAGGGCGGCCGCGATCGCCGCCGACATCGAGTCGCGGCGGGTCGCGCACCGGCTCGCGCGCAGCGTGCTGCGCGACGGCCGGCCGGCGGACGAGATCCTCGCCGTGGCGGAGCGCGCGCGGGTCTTCGTCGGGCGCGCGGGGGACGGCGAGCGGCCGTGGTACCTCCTCGGCGCCCGGTTCGACGATCCGGAGGACGCGCCGAGCGCGCCGCGGGCGGCGATCCGGAGGCGCGCCGGCCGCGGCCCGGGGGCGCCGGAGTGGCTGGTGCTGGCGGCCCCCGCCGAGGTCGGCTCGGCGCTGCCGGCGGTGGCGCTCCGGGTCGCGGAGCTGCTCGACGCCGCGGGGGTCGTGCTGCTGTCGCGCCACGGCGCGATCCGGCGGCACGACGAGGCGTTCGCGGCCTCGATGATCGAGGCGCTGGAGAGCCCGCAGGTGCTGATCGTCGAGCCGGGCGGCGGCGACGCGCCGGAGCTCAGCGTGGTGGGCACGCCGGCGGGGCTGCCGGTGGTGTCGATCGGCGAGGGGCTCGGCGCCGAGACGGCGATGACGTTCCGCCCGGCGGCCGAGCAGGCGACGCTCCTCGCCGACGCGCCGCGCCTGCGGGTGCCGCGCCACGTCGCCGAGGCGGTCGGCGCGCGCGTGCTCGGCGCGCCGGAGGTCGTGCGCTGGAGCGGGACGCTCGAGGAGGAGCTCTCGAAGCGGATGGTGTCCCTGACGGAGGTCCAGCCGGGCCGGTTCCGCCCGCCGTCGATCGAGGAGCTGCGGCTGTTCGACAGCGTCGTGGCGCCGCGGCTGATCGCGGCGGCGACGCGCGCCGGCGGCGCTGCCGGCGCGCCGCCGCCGACCGCGTGGGAGCGGGCGATCCTCGGGCGCCTCGGCTTCCGCGAGGTGCGCATCGGCGGGACCGACGCCGCGCCGGCGGCGTGGGGCATCGCCGAGCCCGGGCCGGAGGAGGGCGGCCCGGAGCGCCGCGGGAACCCGGCGTGGCTCGTGCTCGCGAACGCGCCGGCGCCGCCGCCGACCCCGCGCGCGGGGGACCCGGCCGGGCCTGCGCCGTCGATCGGCGGCATCCTGCCCGTGTCGCCCTCGCCGGAGGCGGTGAGGACGGCGCTCACGGGCGCGATGCTCGTCGAGGTGCCCGCGCCGCGCTGGCAGATCGGGGCGTTCGGCGCGGGGCTCGCGCTCGCCGAGGCGCTCTCGGCGCAGTCGCTGCTGCTCGCGGGGGCGGTGCCCACGGCGGAGCCGAGCGGGGCCGCCGACGTGCGGCGCGCCGAGGGGCTGCGCAGCTTCTTCCAGCGGGCGCACGAGGTCTGGGTCGGCGACGGCGGCAACGCGCTGTCGGTCCAGGCGATCGAGGCGGACCGGAGCTACGAGCGCGACGCGGTGATCTCGTTCGGGTACGAGGTCGTGCGGCCGGAGCACGTGCCCACGTTCGCGGGGCCGCTGCTGGAGACGCTGCGCGATCTGGAGCTGCGCGTGGGGATCTTCGACGGCACGCGCGAGCAGGTGCCGTTCAGCGGCGCGACGGACATGGCGATGGCCTACGCGAAGCGGTTCGCCGAGGGGCGGTTCGCGATCGTGTACCTGGGCAGCGCGATCCGTCGCTTCTTCGAGCTCCGGCGCTTCGCGGCGCCGGGGCAGGGGGAGACGCGCCTCGAGGCGCGGCTCACGCGGCTCGGCGTGGCGCCCGTGCCGCTCGACGTGGCCGCGCGCGCGCAGGCGCTCGCGACGTGCGCGGGGAGCTCGGGCGCGGGCGCGAGCGGGGACGACGCGTGCCCGACCCGGGGCGTGACCGAGGGGTGCGATCTCTCTGCTGCCATGGAAGCTTTCCGTCGCTACGCGACCGAGCGGAACCCGTACTACCTGCGGGCGCATTTCTCGGCGCTGGCGGCTGGGCCGGGGGGCGGGTCCGGGCCAGCCGCGCAATCCGCGCAGGGGGATGCGCCGGCGCTGGCGCCGCAAGGCGTGGCGGCGGCGCGGGGCGTGGCTGCGGCGGCGGCGCGGGGCATGGCGGCGGTGGCGGCGCGGGGCGGTGGTGCGGCGGCGCGGGGTGGTGGTGCGGCGGCGCGCGCCGGTGCGGCGGCGCCGCCGCGGGTCGAGGCGCGGTGCCATGTGGAGCTCGGGCGCGACGTGATCACGGGGCGGCCGTGGGTCATCGCGGCCCGGCCGGGGGAGGCGCAGCTCCTGCCGATCGACGGCGCGCTCGTCGCGGTCCCGGGCGCCGCCGTGCCCGGCGGCGTGCGGCTGCGGCGCGCGGTCACCATCGGCACGAGCGCGCTCCGGATCGCGGCGGGCTCGCCGGGCGGCGGGGCGGCTCCGGGGGCGCCCGGGACCGGGTCGCCGGTGCCTGCGTCCGGGTCGTCGACGCCTGCGTCCGGGTCGTCGACGCCCAGCGCGGCCCCGCAGCAGGAGGCGACCCCGTGACCGCCCCGGCGAAGCACCGCGCGCCGGCGGGTCACATCGCGCCCGCGCCGCCGCGCCCCGCGCGGCCGCCGCTCCGGGCGCGCTCGGCGACCGGGGGCTTCCGCGCGCGCGCGAGCGCGCCGCGCAAGGCGCTGAACCCGCGCTGGCTCATCGCGATGGCGCTGCTCGGGGTGACGGCGTTCGCGCTCTCGATGCTGCCGGGCGCGCCGCCGCTGGGCACCTCGCTGCCGGCCGAGGACGAGATCCTCGCCTACCACATCGAGCCGGAGCGGGACCTCGCGATCAAGGTCCCGGCCGAGATCGACGCGGTCGAGGTGACGACCTGGGCGGCCGTGAAGGCCGACGTCTGCGACTCGGCGAGGCGCTATCCCTACGGGTTCGTCGCGGCGTTCGTGAACGAGCGGGGCAAGGAGGTCGCGCGGCACGTGTACGACCTCGAGAGCCGGGTCAGCTGCGATCCGGACCGACCGCTCGGCGAGGGCGAGTACGCGGCGCGGCTCGCGAGCGGCGCGGGCGCGGTGACGGATCCGCGCTCGACGCTGCTCATCACGCACGACGTGCTCCCGCAGGGCGGGCAGGTGCGGCTCCGGGCGAAGCCCGCCGTGGACACCGACGGCAGGCCGCTCGACCTCACGATCCTGTCGCGGCTGGAGGGGCGCTACCAGCGCAGCGAGGCGTCGCGCGCGCTCTACGAGCAGAGCCTCGACGCCGAGGAGCGGCGGCAGATGGGGCGCCGGGTGTCGGCGCTCGGCTTCGCCGACCTGCCGGAGCCGTCGCGCAAGGAGCTGCTCCGGGGCTGGGCGCGGCGGCTCGAGGCCGGGGGTCGCGAGGGGATCGACTACGCGATGTCGCGGCTCCTCTTGCGGCGGTTCCGGATGCCGTTCCCGCGCGCCGAGGGGCGCGGCGCGTCCGAGTTCGTGATCGGCGAGCGCCACGCGGCGGCGCTGAACTTCCGCGGCCCGCTGTCGCTCGACATCGAGGGCCCGCCGGGCCGCACCGTGCGCGTCGCGGACGGCGCGAGCGCGCCCGCGAGCGTCGAGCTCGGCCCGCTCGGCCGGGCGACGGTGCGGCTGTCGCGGGAGGACATCCGGACGGTGGTCATCGACGGGGTCGGCCCGGATTTCGGCGTGCGGTTCGGCGCGCCGGAGGCGCAGGCGATGCAGCAGATCGGCGAGATCGTGCACCCGGCGATGCCCCCGCCCGCGGCCGCGGCGGCTCCTTCCGCGGCGGCGGAGGCTGCTGGCGCGGCGGCGGAGGCCCCCGGCGCGGCGGCGGAGGCTGCTGGCGCGACGGCGGAGGCTGCTGGCGCGGCGGCGGAGGCCCCCGGCGCGGCGGCGGAGGCTGCTGGCGCGACGGCGGAGGCTCTGCTGGCGCGGCGGCGGACCCGGCGACGGACGCCCCCGGCGCGGCGCGGGCCGCGCCGTTGCGGCTCCAGACGCCCCCGGACGTGCGCCTGGTGCGCTACCTGGCGCTGGATCCGGGCGATCCGGTCATCGCGCGGATGGCGCCCGGGCAGGAGCTCCTCGGGCTCTTGATCCGGACCGAGATCGAGGCGAGCGGCGGCGCGAACCAGGGTGACGCGACGGTGGTGGCGCGGTGGGGGCCGGGTCCGACCGAGCGCGCGGAGCTCAAGGTGACGCTCCCGCGCTCGCGCTTCGAGTGGTGGACCGACGGGTTCGACGCGTCCGAGCCGCGGCTCGCGATCCTCCGGCCGCCGGAGGGGGTCGAGCGCATCGAGATCACGGGGGACGCGAGGACGCACGTGCGGCTGCGCGCGATCGAGCCCGGCGTGAACGAGACGCTGTACCGGCTGCCGTACCGGGTCACGCTGGCCGAGGACGAGACGTGGCGCTACGCGCCGTTCGACGTGAGCACGTGGACCGACGTCCGCGCGGCCAACCTCGACGAGCTGGAGCGGAAGGAGCGCTTCTCGGATCTGCGCGAGCAGGTGCGGATCGAGCGGGCGGGGGAGGGGGCGAGGTCGGACGCGGATCGCCCGGAGCGGATCCTGCTCCCGGAGCATGCGCCGGTGCGGCGGCGGCTCTTGATGCCGGCGTGGCAGTCGGCGGGGGAGGCGTCGCCGGGCGACGCGTGGACGCCGCTGCTGGTGGCGAAGGACGTGCGCGTGGACGGGGAGGGGGCGCGGGCGGGCCGGTTGTCGGTCATCTACCGGGCGGCGCGGGCGTCGCTGGGCAAGGAGGTCGCGGTGCGCGTGGACGGCGAGGTGGCGCTGAGGGAGCCGATCGTGGCGCTGTCGGGCGCGCTGCGCGTGGCGGCGCCCGCGGGCACGCGGCGGGTCGAGATCGAGGGGCTCGGCGACGCGGGGGTGGCGTACACGGACGCGCCGCCGGCGAACGGCGGGGCGATCGTGCGCCGGCGCGACGTGTTCGAGCTGACGCGGGCGCGGCCGATGACGTACCGGTTCAAGCAGGCGGCGGGCGAGACGCTGCACCTCGTGCTGTTCGTGGTGACGCCCGGGGAGAACGCGGACTACCGCATCCGCTACCGGATCGAGGGGGCGAAGCCTGGGTCGCGGGAGGCGGCGTTCTTCCGGCGGGTGACGATCCCGGACGGCGTGCTGGCGGGCCGTGGCGGGGATCTGACGCGGGCGACGCTGTGGGAGGCGGCGACGGAGGAGCGCGGCAAGGACGGCGTGGGGCGCGGGGTGATCCGGCTTGGGGACGATCTCGCGCCGGGGGAGCGGGTGGTGCGGCTGTCGCTGCTCGGCCCGCAGCCGGGCGACGCGGGGGAGCCGGCGAAGGCGGTGTGGGTGGGGGCGGTGCTGGTCGGGCAGCGGGCGCCGGGGCGGGACAACGGGCCGCGGCTCTGGGTGGAGGACGATCCGTGATGGGGGCGCGGGTGGAGCGGGGGCCTCCGGGCGCGGGGGAGCGCGCCAGGGTAGGCTTCCGGTGGCCTGGAGCAGGAGCAGAAGGCAACGAGAACGAGGGGCCGACATGAACGTTGACGACGTGTACGAACAGCACGTGCGCGGACTGCCGTTGGCCGACCGCCTGCGGCTGGCCGAGCGCATCGTGGCTCAAGCGGCGCTGGAAGCGCAGGGGAGCACCGACGCGGCCGGTGCGAGCGCAGGGGGCGAGACGCTCGGCAGCAGATTGCGCGCCATCCGGGCGCGGATCGAGCGCTCGGGGGAGCCGTTGCTCGACGAGGCCGGCATCCGCCAGGAGCTCGCCGAGCGCCGGGGCGGCGTCGCGGCGCTGGAGCTGGGAGACGATGCGCACCTTCGTTGATGCGGGGGGCCTGACCACGCGCGTCGTTGCCCGGGGCAGCTACAACGATAGTTGATATCGCGGCGCAGGATCCTTCCCGCGCCCCGCCGTCCAGCGCGCGTCCGGCTTCCACGTCCCGTTGATCTCCTCCCGGCGGCGCGTCTCGACCGTGAGCGTGCCGCCCTCGAACCGGAGGAGCTGATACTGGAGCGGATAGCCGGGGATCCATTCGTGCGTTGGCGCGCCGAACGTGCCGGCGCAGACGAGCTCGAGCCGGCGGCCAGCGGCGGAGACGTCGTAGCGGTAGAGGCCGTTTTGCGCCTTGTGGATGTGGCCGTGGAGCCCGAGGCGGAAGTCGGCGCCGGCGAGCCGCTCCAGGAAGCCGTGGTCCTTGATGCGATCCTCGAACGCGCTGTTGACCGGGTGGTGCCAGACGGCGATCTTGAGCCAGTCGCGCGTCGCGGGCTCGCTCCGGAGCTGGTCGAGCGCGCGGCTCAGCGCCTGCGGGTGGATGGCGGCGCGCGCGCGGAAGTGGTGGTCGAGGTCCCAGGCGGAGTTCAGGCCGAGGACGAGGAGGCGCTGCGCGGGGAACCGGTAGAGCAGCCCCTGCTGCTCGGGGGACAGAGGATACGGCTCGCCGCGGAGATCTTCGTAGAACCGGGCGAAGTGCTCGAAGCGCCTCGGATAGAGGTCCTCGTCGCGCACCCGGACGGCGCCGCTCCCGATATCGATGAAGTGGCCGTCCTCGAGCTTGCCCGTGTAGTCGTCCCGCTCGAACAGCTTGTAGGCCTTCTTCGCGAGGCCCCAGTGGAGGTCGTGGTTCCCGGGCACCGGGATCACCTGCTGCGGGGAGAGCTGGAACTCGCCGCAGAGCTTCTCCAGGAACAGCCGGGCGGCGTCGTACTCCTCGGGCGTGGACTGGTTGGCGATGTCGCCGGAGAGGATGACGGCGTCGAGCCGGGCGCAGGAGAGCTCGCCCTGCAGATCTTCGGCGAGCTGGCTGTACCAGGCGGCGGCGCTCTCGCGCGTGCCGAAGTGGAGATCGGAGAGGTGGAGGAGGAGAGAGGGAGGCAGGGGCTGCATGGTGGTGCTCGGCGGGGTGGGCGCCGACGGCTGCTCCGCAGGGCGGGTCGGCGGCTTCAGCAAGGATTCGATGTCGTGCTCGGCTTCGGGGGAGACGGCGAGGCGGACAAGAGCCTCGTAAGCGGCATCGCGGACGCTCTCATTGTCATCATTTTGAAGTACTCGGGACAGTCGAGCAAATATGTCGTCGTTTCGGTAGAGCGGTTGAAGAGTGCTTAGAATCTCGGCCGCGCGTGCACGCACGTTACCGGCACTCCGAGGAGCGTCGTACCAAGGCTTCGCCCCATACTCCAGCGCCTCCACCGTTGCTGTTATGGCGGCATGGTACACGTCGATGTCGCTATCATTGATCAGGATCGCAGCGGCGTCGAGGCGCTCTGGCCAACTCTCTTCGGCTCGCCTGTCGTCGAGTAGCCTTCGCAGTATGGGCAGCGCGTCTTGCGGTGGCCCTCCTGGCGCAGCAATAAGTGTCCATGCCGCCCCCTTCCGCGCTGGCCAGGCAGGGGAGCCGAGCATCGAGGTGAAACCCGCGGCAAGCTCTGGCTGTTGCGCGATGAGGGGGGCATACGCGTCGGCGAGGACGCGGCGCGTGTGCTCTGCATCGTCATTGCCGAACTCGGACACTACGCTAAGCCAAGGAATCAACTGTCGTCGAATTTTAGGATTCTCTCCTATGAGTGGCGCGAGCGCGCGAACCGCTGCGCACCGTACACTGAAGTCTGGGTCATTTGTCTTGTCTAAGAGCTTATGGCGCAATGCTGCGTCGGTTGATGCAGAGGTTCGCAGCACGTCAATGGATGCGCAGCGTACCAGTTCCTCTACATCGTCGAGTTTGTGTACTATGGCCTGGCGAATACTGTTGTCGCTTGTTGCTGCTGCTTCCAGCGCACGCACCGATGCGCTTCGCACGCTGTAGTGTGGATCCTCGAGTGCACCGAGGAGGCCGGGGCGGACCTCCTCATGATCCACCACTGCCGGGTACAGCGCCCAGACCGCTGCTTTTCGAACCATCTCGTTCGGATCTCTGATTTTGTTGGTAATTCGAGCGCGCAAATTGTCATCGTCTAAGATCAGCGGTTTTAGGGCGCGCACCGCCGCCAGCCGAAATCCTGAATCTGGGTCGTCAAGATTGTCGAGTAGGAAGCGACGGATCTCGGTATCGTTCGACGCCTGCGGTTGCAGTGCTTGGGCTACCATCTTCCGTACGTCTTTGTTCTGGCTATTGCATAAGCTCAGGATGAGTTGGCGAGCCCCTGCGTCGCTCGGGGTCAGCGTTGCCATGATCTCTAAGGCTAATTGTTGTACATCTAAACGCGAGTCTTGAAGCTTTTTGTAGATATGGTGACGAACGTCGATGCTCGTGGATGCTAATGATCTTAGTGCGCGTAGTGCTTCGCAGCATACGATCAGTTCTGGATCGTTAAGCTTGTCGAGCAGGAGGTGGCGAGCCTCGTCGTCCCTTGATGCCAGGACCTCCATTGCGCTACAGGCTGCCTGGCGCACGCCACGATCTGCGTCGTCCAGTTTGCTGAGAAGAGATGCGCGAATTTCAACGTCGATGGGTGCTAGCGCTGCCAGGACTCGAGTCGCTGTTTGTCGTACATCTGGATCCGGATCGTTTAGCTTGCGTCGGAGGAGGGGTCGGATTTCCAGATGAATCGACGCGGATTCCTCTAGGGCATGTACCGCCGCTACTCGTGTGCTCTCGTCGGTGTCGTCGAGTATGTTCAGAAGGAGGTGTCGCGTTTCTTTGTCCCTCGTTGCTAAGGGCGCCAGCGCGCTGATCATCTCGGTTAGTATCGGCCACGGTTTATGGTGTAATAATTGCGCGATTGAATGGCGGGTAGTTTTGTTGATGTTTTCAGATAATTTTAATGCCTCGAACGACGCCTGTCGTGTCTTGGGGCGTGGGTCGTTAAGGTTGTTTAGGATAAGACGGAATACATCCTCGTCTTGTGTCAGGAGCGGCCTCAGTGCGCGAATCGCCTCGTGGTGCGTCTCGCTGTTCGGGTGAGCTGACAGATTGATAATGGCATTGCGAATACTTGTGTTCCTCGTCGAGAGCGCACCCAATGTGCTGATCGTGGCCTCTTGCACGCCTTGATTCGCATCGTCGAATTTCTTGATGAGGAGCCCACGAATTTCGTCATCTTTGGGCGCAAGTATCCCGAGCGTGCGAACGGCTGCTATGCGCACCTCAGCCTGCGGGTCGTCGAGCTTCTCGATCAGGTAGCGGCGGATTTGTGTGTCGATCGGCGCCAGCGTTCCTAGTTCTTGTACGATCACCGTGCGCATGTGGTCATCTGTGACATGCAGTTTTTCAATGAGAACGGTGCGGACCTTCCGATCTGTCGAGGCATGAGGCGCCAGTGCGCGAACCGCCGCTGTGCGGACCCTAGGGCGTGCATCGTCGAGCATTTGCATGAGACGGCGGAGAACCTCGCCATTATTAGACGCATATGCTTCAAGCGCTCGGACCGCTCTGTGTCGTACCCAATGGCTTGGGTCAGTGAGCGTCTCAAGGATTTTGTCTCGAGCGTCGTCGCTTGGGAGAAAGTGCGAGAGTGCGCCGACGGCCCTGCTCCGCACGAATTCGTCCGTCGTTTCGAGCTTCGCGAGGATAAGGTTGCGGACGGCCGCGTCCTTGGGGGCTACAGTCTTCAGCGCGTCGATTGCATGTTGGCAAGCTCCTTGATCAGATCCCTCCAGCCATTCGCTCAGGGCCCGACGTACTCCCAGAAGACCTTCCGCCCCGAGCACGCCTTCGAGCGCTCGTACTATCTCGCCGAGGCGTCGCTTGTGGCGTACCCGCTCCACGAGCCAAGCGCTCGCCCCCCCATGGAACGACCGCGCGAGCTTCGCCAGCCCGCCGAGCGCCTCCACGCGCACCGCGGGGACCCGGCCATCGGCGAGCTCCATCAGCTTCGACGCCAGCTCGTCGAGCAGCGCCCGGTCGAACCCCACGCCGTCGGCCGCCATCGCGCCCGCGAGGAGGACATCCCGGTGCAGGATCTCCTCGTGCGGGCTCTGGGCCCCCAGGATCCGCCGCCCCAGCTCGCTCACCGCCCTGTTCCGCCCCTCCACGATCCCGAGCTGCCCGGCGCACAGCAGGATCGGCTCCCGCCAGCGCGGCCGGTGCAGGTTCTCCTTCAGGATCGCCCACCGCTCCTCGGGATCCATCCGCGCCAGCGCCCGACCCGCGAAGTACTCCTGGAAGGTGAGGTGCAGGAAGCCAAACGCATCTTGCCCGCGTTCCGCGAGCAGCCCGGCGAAGTGCCGCATGTCCTTGAGGAACAGCGCGGCCTTGTCGTGCGCCTGCTGCCTGTCCTTGACGGAGGCCGTCAGCGGGTCGATCCCGTCCGCGCGGAGCGCGATCTCGACGAGCGCCCCTTCCAGGTCCTGCCGGCGCGCCGTTCCGCTCGGCTTGTGCCGCTGGAGCCAGAGCGCGAGCTCGATGAGGTAGGTCGTCGCCAGGTTCCGGTCGAAGCGCGGCGGCTCGCGGGTGCGGGCGCCGTCGCTCCGCGCGCTCTCCCAGTTGCTGTCGAGCAGCATCTCGATGTAGCGCTCGTAGAGCCTCACCCGCTCGTCCGGGAGCCTCCCGCCCTGGCGCCGCAGCAGCGCCAGCATCGTCAGGAGGAGCGGGTTCGCCGCGAGCCGGAGCACGCTCGGGTTGGCGCGCACCTCGGCGAGGAGCTCTCTCTCCTCCTGCGCCGCGCGCTTCAGCGCCACGGCCGTGCGCTGCCCGTCGGCGAGCCACACCTCGCACGCCTCGCACCACCTGCGCGCGAACGCCTCGATCTCGCGCTCGCCGAAGTCGAGCACGGTGACGTGGGGCAGGTCGCCGGGGAGCTGGGCCTCGCGGTAGCCCACGATCCGGCTCGTCACCACGAAGCGGTTGCCGCGCGCCGCCTCGCCCTGGATCAGGGCGCGCGCCTGGTTGGCGATGTGACGGCGCGTCGTGATGTCGAGGACCTCGTCGAGGCCGTCGAGGAGCACGAGCGCGCGGCCCTCGTCGAGCGCCTGCCGGAAGAGCGGGGCGAGGCCGCCGCGGGAGCACCACGTGTCGTAGTAGACGGGCAGGAAGTCGGAGAGCGAGAGCGGCTCGTGATCGCGGCGCAGCCAGTCGTCGTACGCGGCGAGCGGCACGAAGATGGGCAGGCGCGGCTGCCCTCTCGCCGCGCGGAGCTCCGCGCCCTGCAGCGGCGCCGCGCCCGCGCGCTCGGGGAGGCCCTCGCGCGCGGCGCGCAGGGCGAGGTAGTGCAGCAGCGTGGTCTTCCCGCAGCCGGGATCGCCGAGGATGACCAGCCCCGGGCGGGCGGGATCGGCGAGCGCCTCGTCCATCGAGCGGCGCACCATGCGGCCGTGTCCGCGCCGGCTCTCCTCGCGCCAGCGCTCGACGCGGAGGCTGTCGAGCTCGCGGCGGAGATCGCCGTCGGGCAGGCCGCGCGCCTCCGCCTCGACGAGCAGCCGGCGCTCGTCGGCGCTGTAGGTGTCGGCGGCGTCGGGGACGTCGGCGACGGCCTTGAGCTCGACATAGATGTCCTCGAGGGGCAGGCTGATGGCCTTGCCCGATCTCGAGATGCCTTTGAACGTGAGCCGCTCGAACTGCTCGACGAGCAGCTGGCGATACTGGCGCTCTCGGGCCGCGAGGTCGGGCTCGGCGGGAGCTCCGCGCTGAGAGACGGAATCCATCTCGGGCAGGATAAGCTGGCGCCCCCGTGGGCTGGACGCTTTCTGGCCCCGGGCGACCCGTGGCGGGATCGTGTGGCTCTGCGCTCCGTGGACCGAGCGGGAGGCGGTGGGCACGCGGCTTGCCGTCGTTAACAGCAACAGCGGGCAACGGTAGCGGGCGCCGGAGCGGGCTCTCCGCGTCGAGCGACGCCTCGCTGGATCCCTCCCAGGTTGGTCGTCCCTCGGGTTTTGTTGTAGGGTCTCCCCGCGCGGCCCCGGGGTCGTCGCAGCGGAACGAGCACACATGGCGGAAACGACAACGCGCCCGCTCGGGAAAGGCCACCTCGAGGCGCCGAGGTTCCAGATCGCCGACACCCGCCGTGGCGCGGGGCTCGCGCCGGGCGGGCGGGCTGTCGTCGGGCTCGCGTCGGCGATGGCGGTCCTGCTCTGCGGCGCGGCGGCGCGCGCGCAGGAGCCGGCGCGCGACCCGGTGGCCGCCGAGGCGCTCTTCAAGGCCGCGCGCGCGCTTGTCGACAAGGGCGATTACGCGGCGGGGTGCCCGAAGTTCGAGGCGAGCCTCGCGCTCAACCCCTCGGCGAGCACCATGATCAACATCGCGCGATGCCACGAGCGCGACGGCAAGCTCGCGACCGCGTGGCACGATTACAATCGAGCCCTGGTCCTGAACCGCGAGACGGCCGGGGAGCAGCGGCGGCGGAGCCTCGAGCAGATCGCGCAGAAGGAGATCGCGGCCCTCGAGCCGCGCGTGCCGAAGCTCCGCATCGTGGTCGAGGGCGCGCCCGCGGGCGTCGAGGTGCAGCGCGACGGCACGGCGCTCCCGGCGGCCGCGCTGGGCGAGCCGCTGCCGATCGATCCTGGCCCGCACGAGATCCGCGCGAGCGCCCCCGGGCACGAGACGGAGACCCGCGCGATCACGATCGCGGAGGGCCAGACCGAGACGGTCGAGCTCACGCTGCGGCCCGCGGCCGCCGCCGGGGCCGGGGCTGGAGCGGCGGCGGCGCCTGCGAAGGCGGACGAAGCGCCGGGCGGCGGCGGCGTCCCGGCGTGGGCGTGGGTCTCGGGGGCCGCCGGCATCGCGCTCGTGGGCGCGTCGGTCGGGTTCCTGATCGACGATCTGTCGGCGATCGGCGCATTGCGCGACAACTGCCGCGAGGTCCCGGGCGGGACGTACTGCAACCCCGGCTATGACTTCGCGGCGGACAACGCGCGCAAGAACCGCGATGTCGCCCTCTTCGCCGGCCTCGGCGGCGCGGGGCTCGTCGCGCTGGGCGTGGCGGTGTACGGGATCGTCGGGGCGGGCGGCGAGAAGGAGCCAGCGCGGGCGCAGGGCGCCGTCGCGCTGCCGTGGATCGCGCCGTCCGGCGCGGGCGCCAGCATCTCCGGGAGCTTCTGATGCGCACAGGGGAGAGCGTGCGAATGCATGGGTCGAGGGCTCTCGTCGGGATCGCGATCTCGATGGTCGCCGGGGGCGCGTGCATCCCTGACGTGGAGCCCAACGTGTTCGTGCTGCCGCGCTGCGAACAGGTCGCGCCCGCCTGCGGACCGGAGGCCAAGGAGAGCTGCTGCGCGGAGGGCGAGGTGGTGGGCGGCCAGTTCAACCGCCTGAACGACGCGAGCTATCCCGCCACGGTGGCCGATTTCCACCTCGATCGCTTCGAGGTGACGGTGGGGCGGTTCCGGCAGTTCGTCGAGGGATATCCGGCGACGAAGCCGAAGGCGGGCGCGGGCGCGCACCCGCTCATCGAGGGCAGCGGCTGGGACGCGGCGTGGGACGCGAGCTTGCCCGCGGGCAAGGACGAGCTGCGGGCCTCGCTGCAATGCGACGCCAACTTCCGGACGTGGACCGACGAGCCCACCGGCAACGAGGCGGCGCCCATCAACTGCGTGAGCTGGTATCTCGCGTTCGCGTTCTGCGCCTGGGACGAGGGCCGGCTGCCCACGGAGGCGGAGTGGAACTACGCCGCCGTCGGGGGGAACCAGCATCTCGCGTATCCGTGGGGCGACGAGGCCCCGAGCGAGGAGCTGGCGGTGTACGGCTGCGAGACGACGACGACGGTGTGCCCGATCCCGCCCGTCGGGTCCAAGTCCCCGGCGGGTGATGGGGTATGGGGTCAGGCGGATCTGGCGGGGAGCCTGTTCGAGTGGGTCCTCGACTATCATGCCGATCTCGCGCTGACCGGGAACTGCGTCAACTGCGCGGCCCTGAGCGACGGAGGCTTCGGGAGAGGCTCCCGCGGAGGGGCGTTCTCCCACGGCGAGGAGGCGCTCAGCCCGACGTACCGCATCGGCGAGCTGCCGGAGAGGACGTTGTCCTTTTACGGCGTTCGCTGCGCGCGGGGCGAGTAGCTAGCTGGCGGCGCCACGGCCTGACCAAACGGCTGCGTGCCGTTGAACGCGGGAGAGAGCGCAAAGGCGCTCGCGAGCTCCGCGCCCGCTGCGCGGTCGCTCTGCTGCGCGTGAAGCTCGGTCATCCGCCCGGTACCCGAGGCTTGCGGATCACGACGCAGACAGCCCAGCTCACGCATTCGTCAGGTTGATCTCTGGGAACCCGGTCCATTCCTCGTCGAACCACGAGAGCTGGCCATTCCCCTCATAACTGCTGAGCATCGCCGGAATCAAGTGGAGCGCGCCGTACAACGCCTGGAAGGCATCGATGCCGACTCCGTGGGTCTTATGTGCTTCCCCCGCTCCAGCGACTTCCACGTCAGCTTCCCAGCACAGAGCGGACGGCCTGTACTCGGGGGCCCACAGCCGCACCCGGATGCTTTCTTTGGTTCCGCTCGGAAGTGTCAGACTGATGGTACGTTCCGCGATCACGTCCGGCATGCCCCACCAGCTAGCGCGCTCGTCGGCGATGTCAAGCGACCGAGCTCAACAGGCACTCAGGCATTTCTTCTGCCCATTTTGGCGCGACTGTTCGCAGATGCTCCTCATGAACATGGGCGCGCGCTCGTCACAGTAAAGCTCCCATCGCGTCGACAGCGCGAAGCATGCAGTAGGGCAACTAGAAGGGCACTTCCTGTAGGCCAGGGCTCGCCCTTGGTTGCTCTCCGAAAAGCAGTGAACCATTTGCGGTCGCGTAAAAAATACTTCGAGCGCTGATCCGCACATGAGTCTCCAGATGTCAACCCCCTTGTCTACCGCATCTTTGCACCTTTCTACTGCTGTGAGCGACTCGCCAGACTCCAGGGTCTCCTCGTCCAACACGGCGTCCGATGCAGGTGTCGGGTCGACCGTACACGAAGGGATGGAACATTAAATCAGAGCGGCGGCGATGGTGTTGAGTGTTCGCGTGCCACCCCTGTTGCGACCGGCATGCCGAGCTCAAGTGTGCTGCCCCGAGCCGTGCTCCCCTCTTCCGAACGAGAAACCAAAGGCTTTAGCGCAGGAACAGGCAGCGTCAGGGGTACATCGGACAGGGCCAGCAGGCAGCCCGGTCACCTCATCCTCGTCGCCGAGATCGCCGGACGGGCGCGCCTGTGGCAGATGAGCATCAGGAGTATCGGCGAACCGAGCGCTGCCCGCTTGGGAGGCGGTCGAACCGGCTTTGCCCTAGAAACCCTGGATGCCCGAGAAGTCTGCGGGGCTGCCTCGGAAGTCTACGCGGGGGTGGGGAGCACGCCGCCCTGCGTCAGATCCGGAGCACCCTGGTTGGCGCCAGCGCAACGATGACCCCATTGAGGACGGTGGCCCTGCACAAGCGAGGCGGCTGAAGTTGTGCCGCGAGCTGATGGTACGCAGGGTCGAGCGGGAGGCTCTCGTGTAGCGTCGGGTTGTCGTTGCGGAAGAAGTGAAGGTGCGCTCCATCGAAGCGCACGAAGCGGATGAGCAGGTTCGGGACATCAAGGCGCGCCATCCGTCAAATTCTAACCTTATCGTTCGCGTAGAGCATGAGCTTCGAACGCCGCCCCCTGTTCCTCGAAGCCGTCGACCATGAGGAGTACGTCAAGGTTGAGCCGGAGTACGGGCCCTCAGGGGAGGTGATCTCGGCGTCGCCCATCGAAGGGACGCGCACCGCCTTCCTCCATCTGCGGCGCTCTGATGGCGTCGTCGTGCGAGCCGAGATCCCCTACGAGCACCTCGACCCGATCCTCGCGCTCATGATCCCGGACTTCGACGGCGAATAGCTGAGGACGTCACCTCCCCGGGCAGCAGAAGATGTTGTCGTTCGGGCTCGGCTCGCTGCGCTGCTGGAACAGGCGACGGCAGCCGTCCGCCAGCGCGACCGCCTCGTTCTCCGCGTACAGCCCGCCCTCGTACGTCTTCCGGGATGCATGGCAGGGGGTCCGAGGTGTTCGGATGGTCGCTCGTGGGGGTCTGCATGGCGCGACCTTGAGGCCGGCCGACGTCCTCCGTGGGGCGCTGGAACTGGGCGCGCTCACGTTCGTCATGACCCACAACCATCCGAGCGGGGATCCGACGCCTTCGGACGAGGACGTCGAGCTGACACGGGGGATCGAGCACCGGGCGCACCTGATCGGGGTCGAACTGGTCGATCACGTGGTCGTCTGCCCGAACGGGAAGTTCTCCTCCGTGTTCAAGAGCTGAATCGATCTCCTCTATTTTAGACCTGGGCGCGATAATCACTCGATAGTTCCCGGAGGTTGTGGACACTCTCGCCCTGCGCGTGGCTGCCCGGGTCATGACCGGGCACGCTCAAACCTTCGTCAAGGTAAACGCCCCCGTGGACGAGGGGATCGCCTCCGTCGTCGAGGCCCTCAACCGCATCCCCCGGCTTCACACGATCGCAAGCTGCCAAGGGAACGACGAGTACCACGAGGCGAGCGTCTGGCTGAGGTTCGGCGACTGGATGGAGAAGCTCCCCGAGGGGCGCCCGATCCTCTACGACCAAGCAGAGTTCTACTGTTGGTTCCACCGCGAACTGTTCAAGCGGATCCCGCCCGAGAACCACAAGCTCACCGTTGACGGCGTCGTCGGCACCAACCAGCTCGACTTCAAGCTCAAGTTCGACAACCGCGTCATGGAGAAGATGGCCGCCGCGATCCGCGAGATCGCCGCTCACCTCTTCTTGCCTGGAGGCCGACCATAGCTGTCCGTGCTCTTGTGACAGGGCACGCAGACGATCTCGCAATTGGCCTGGTTGTCCGTCCCGCCCCTCGACCTCGCCCTCCAATGATGGGCTTGCCAAGCGTCCGGGTCATCGGCCCCGCCGCGATCTTCGGGCGCGAACTCGTTCGGGCACCTGTCCGCGTGTCCTTCGTCGCACTCTTTACGCTCGCACTGGCACCGGCCACCGGCCGCCTCGAACGCCTTGAGGCGCTCCCGGTCGATTCGCGGGAGCAGAGAAGCCAGGCGGGGCGTGCCCTCGATCTTCGACTCCGGGAGGCCCTGCGTGCTCCTGTCGAGACGACCGACCCGGTGGGCCTCGCCGCCTACGCGAAGCAACTCCGGCCCGTCGTCGCCCCTCCGCGCCCTGGCCGAGGACGCGACGGCGGCCCACCCGATGTACTCCCGGGAGTACCTGCGCGACGAGATGCTCATGGCGCCCGCGTCCTGGAAGCCCGACTCGACGCTGCGGCTTCCTCGGAGCCGGGTGATCCCGCTGGCTGCGGCGGAGCGGAAGTCGCTACGGGGTCGGCTTGAAGTATCTGAGCGGGGCAGGCCAGACAAGCTCGCGTGAGATCCGGAACTTTTGCAGCGTGTGTTCGATGCACTGGAGAAACGCCCCAAGTGCATCCTCGCCCTTCCCCCAGAAGACGGGGTGGTTCACGTTGAGGGAGGCCCCCAAGTTCGGCTTCGCGATGGTGTACTTGTTCAGCACGCAGATGATGTCGACGCCCGGGGGCCGCATATACTGCGCCGCTGTCTCCATTTCGGGGCCATCGAACGCAAAGAAGCTGTGGATGACCGCCGGAACGTCCTCGAAACGACTGCACGTGGGCAGCCCCTCCTCGAACATCTTCTCCGCCGCGGCCTTCCTGTCCGGCGGCACGTTGTGCAAGATGAGCGAGAGGAGCGGGGCGGGCTCGTAGAACCGGCGAAGGCCGTCAAGCCCCTTGCAGTCGTTCGTGTACTCGTCCACGTCGCGCGATTCGAGCTTCGACTTCACCTCGATCACCATCGCCAGACTCTCCACGCGCACCACGCGACGGTGGCCCATTACGTGCAAGGACGACGCCACGCCCTGGTCGTAGATCGCGCAATCGAACTCGCCGGTGGTTGCACCGTTGGCGTCAACGACCTCGGCCTTGGAGACGCCGAACGTGGTTCCGATGCGCTCCTTCAAGAGGTTGGAGACGAGATCCTCACGTCCGTCACCTTTGGCCGTTGGGTGGTCGTAGACGCCGATCTCAACCGCATCGCTGTGCATCTTGGCGGAGAGCTTTCGGTAAAGCTCGATGTAGCTGCTTGCCATAGGTCTCCGTCTACACCCTACACCGAGTCCATGCGAAGGGGTACTCCCGCGCGTCGTCGGCTCGGGCAAAGCTGGGAAGCGACGCCCCGAGGGCTGCCCGAGAAGTCCACGGGCGGGCCCACTTCTCAGGCAAAGCCGGTCGAACCGGCCGCCGGTGAGCGGTATCGACGCCGTAAGGGCGGTCGGACCGCTCCCGGGCGCGTGGTATCGACGCCGTAAGGGCGGTCGGATCGCTCCCGGGCGCGTGGTATCGATGCCGTAAGGGCGGTCGGACCGCTCCCGGGCGCATGGCATCGATGCCGTAAGGGCGGTCGGACCGCTCCCCGGTGCCTGGATCGATGTCGGAGGGGCGGTCGGACCGGTCCGCCGAGGCCGTTCGCGATCCCGGAGGGCGGTCGGACCGGCCGAGAGCGCCCCTGCGCCTCGCGGCAGATTTGCGCGCTGCTCCAGGAACGCGGTGCGTCAGCGATCTTCATTTCGAGCGAGCACATCAGGCGCCGGCAGTCGCTTGATCGGGATCATTCCCCCGCTCCGCGCAGCGACTGCAAACGCTCCTCAATGTCGATGTACGAGAAGTATTCGGGGTTCTTGTCCTTGAGCTGCTTCTCGATCTCCTTCCGCCGGACGGAGTCCCCCGCCTCGAAGGCGGCCTTCCGTGCCTCGAGCAGGCGCGAGATCTCCTCGCCGAACGGCTGCGTGCCATCGAATGCGGGGGAGAGCAGGATCTCCTCCACCGGCTTGTTCGCGTAAAGATCTGTGGCGTCGTCGACCACGCAGGTCTTCCGCTCCCGATCGTAACGGCAGACGAATACCCGCGCGCCCGGGACCGAGCCGACGATGAACGGCGAGTGCGTCGTGGCGATGATCTGAAGATTCGGGAAAATGCTAAGCACATCGCCCAGAAAGCGCTTCTGCCAGCGAGGGTGCAGGTGGTTCTCGGCCTCGTCGATGAGCAGCAGTCCAGGGGTCTTGCACAGCTCGGAGGCGTCCGTCTCGCGCAGGACGTGCACGGCGTACATCTTGCCCAGCAATCCGATCATGTGCTGGATGAGGTACGCGTTGCCGCTGCTGAGGTTGGAGAGCGGCACGAGCTGGCCGCTCTGGCGCACCATCGGCATGAACGCGCGCCGATCCACGTGGCTCAGCTCGCCGTCGAGCACGCTGAGCTCGACGATGCGGCGTATGGTCTCGTAGAGGACCTCACCGTCCCGGCGATCGCGAGGATCGTCGCTGCCGCGGAGGTAGTCGAAAGCGCAGACGAGCTCCGTCACCGCGGCGTTGCGCTGAATGCCTTCCAGCGCATCGCGCAAGAAGCTCTTCGGCGCTGGACGGGCGAGCTGGCTGATCGTGTAGGCATCCGCAGGAAGAGAAGAGCGCCAGAAATCTACTACCCAGTTGGGACACGGGTTGCCCGCTTCGACGTCGATGGGAATACTGATCGATGCCGGAAGGGCGGTCGGACCGCTCCCCGATGCCTGGATCGATGTCGGAGGGGCGCTCGGACCGGTCCGCCGAGGCCGTCCGCGATCCCGGAGGGCGGTCGGACCGGCCGAGAGCGCCCCTGCGCCTCGCGGCAGATTTGCGCGCTGCTCCAGGAACGCGGTGCGTCAGCGATCTTCATTTCGAGCGAGCACATCAGGCGCCGGCCGCCGCCGCAGCCGGCCGCCGAAACGGTGATGCATCCTCGTGCATGCCCGGAATCCACGGGCATGCGACCCAAGTATCCCATTCAGCCTCCCGAGATCCTGTCCTGCCCCACGGCGCCGGCCCAGCCCCCGCCGCTCGCCCCGGCCCAGCGCAATCCCGCCCCCGCGCCGGCCACGGCGCCCCCACCTCCTCCGGACCCCGCCGCGCCGGACCTCCCCGCGCCGCGCTCCGACCCGCGCGGGCCGTTCCGCGCCGCGCAGGTCCGGCCCGGCGACCCGTACGAGCTGTCCCAAGGGCACCCCGTCTTCTGCCTGCCCAGCGGCGGGCGCGCCTCGAGCGCCCACCTGCTCGGCGGCGCGGTCGTCGCCTGGGATCCCGCCGTCCGCGAGGCCGGCATCGGCACCGGCTACAGCCCAGCGCCCGAGCTGCTCCGCGCGCCGTACGTCGCCGTGGGCAACGTGCCCGACACCCCGGGGTGGGCGAAAGGCGCGCCGGCGCTGGCCATCGCGTACGCCGATCTCGGCGAGGACGAGGCGCGCCTCACACAGAAGATCCACGACCTCCTGGCCGCCGGGACGCGCTGGGTCTGGGTCGTCCGCCTCGAAGCCCCGCGCCACGTCGAGGTGCACGCGCCCGGCGCGCCGCCGCGGCGCGCGCTCCCGGGAGAGCTGCTGCACGCGCCAGGCGTGCTCCAGAACCCGCTCCCGGTCGAGGCGCTCTACGATCGGGCCGCGGCGCAGCAGGCCGCCCTCGCCAACCTGCTGCAGCGCGAGGGCCACGCGAGCCTCTCGTCGCTCCGCGAGAGAAGCCGCCGCGAGGGCCGCGAGGAGGGGCTCCAGCAGGGTGTGAGGGAGGTGTGCGAGGTGCTCGGCATCGCGCTCTCGCCCGGCGACGAGGCGTCGCTCCTCGAGCTCGACGCGGCGGCGCTCGCAGCGCTGCTGGAGCGCCTGAAGCGCGAGCGGCGCTGGCCCCTGCCGTAGGCCCCGGCGCGCTGCCGCCGCGACCGCAGCGGCCGCAGCGGCCGCAGCGGCCCGCCCCGGCACCGCGAGGGCCGCCGCGCGCGCTCGCCGATCGCGCGCTTGCGCTCGACGCGGGAAATCGGTTAGCCCGGTACCTCACGGCGCACGGGGCGCACGGTGGGCATGGTGCAAGGGTAATCGCCGTGGATCTCGACGCCTTGGCCGCGTCCGCCGCCCGCCGCGCGCTGCTCGGCGCGGCGCTCGCCCTCGCCCTCGGCGTGGCCCCCGGCGCCCCGGGCGCGCGCGAGGCCGCGGCCGCAGCGCCGCTCGCGTGGGTGCCGCCGGACAGCGCGCGGGTCGTCGCGTGGAGCAACGGCCCGCAGCAGGGCGCGCCGGCTCCGGAGGGGACGACCGCCGCGCCCCTCGCCGCCGATCCGACCGGGCCGATCGCGCTCACCGCGGGGCAGCTGCTCCTCGTGCCCGTCGAGCCCGGCGACCGGCTGGAGGTGCGCGGCGAGGTCGCGGGCATCGGCCTCGGCTCGGGCGTCGGGGACACGCCCGACGCGATCACGTGGATGCCGCTGCCCCCCTTCCAGCAGGGCGCGCGCGACGTCGCGGTGCCGGCCTGGTCGAGCGCGCGCTTCGTCGCCGTGCGCGCGGCCGTCCCGAGCGGCGCGGACAGCACGCCGGTCGCGGTGCGGGTCGCCGCGCGGGAGAGCGCGCCGCTCGCCTGGTACCGCCTCGACGAGGACGTCGCCGCGTGGCTCGGCGGCCGCGCGCCCGCGCCGGGGCTCGGCCCTCTCCGCCGGCCGCCGCGCCCGGCGAGGCCGCCGCGCTGCTCCGGTGGGTCGACGCCGCGCGCGCCGCGCTCTCCGCGCCGGGCGGCTCGGGCGCGAAGGCCGCGCCGAGGGCCGCAGGGGCACCCGCCGCGCCGGGCGCGAGCGGCGCGAAGGCCGCGCCGGCCCCCGCGCCGCTCGCGCCCGACGCGGCCGCATGGCTCACCGCGCGCTACCTCGAAGAATCGCTGCTCCTCCGGCCGCTCATCGAGCCGTACTTCGTCGCGCGGGAGGTCGAGCCGCGCGGAGGCCGCGAAGGCCCCGATCTCCCAGCCCTCGAGCGCGCCACGCCCTGGCGGTCGCTCGGGGCCGGCGGGCGGCTCGGGCTCCACGCGCCCGGCGCGGACGTGCTGCGCATCGCCCTCCGGCCGCGCGCCTACGGCGCGACGCGCGTCGTGGTCCGCGCCGGCGGCGCCGTCGTGCGCGAGCTCGCGTGGCGCACCGGGGCCCGGCTCGCGGACGCCGCGCGCTGGCGAGAGCCGCGGTGGATCCGGGTGCCGCTCCCGGTCGACGCGCGCGCGGCGACCGTCGAGGTCGTCGAGGGGGAGATCGCCGTCGCCGCCGGCGGCTACCCGGCGGCCCGTGTCGGGGTCGTCGGCAGCGCGCCGGCGTCGCCGAGCTCCTCGCGCCGCAGCGCGACCGCGCCGCGCTGCTCGACCGCGCCGCGCAGCGCGACCCCGCCGGCGATCGCGCGCCGGCCCACGCCGAGGCGCCGCGGCTCCTCGCCGCCGCCGATCGGGCCGCCGCGCCGGGCGCCGCGAAGGCCGCGGTCGACCTCGCGGCCCGGCCGGCCGTGCCGCCGCGAAGACACCACCTCCCCGGTGCGCGGTCAAGGCGCGGTGCGGCCGTGCCGCCGCCGCTGCGGGCGCTCCTCCTCGCCGAGGCCGTCCGGTGGGCGCCCTCCCCCGGCGCGGCGTTCGCGCGCGCAGCGCAGGCCTATGCGGCGGCGCAGGCCGTGCCGGCAGATCGGGAGAGCACACGTCTGACGCCTCGAGCTCGCCCGGCGGCGCCTCCGAGACCGGCAGGAGCGTCGCCCTCTGCTCCGCCGCGCCCGGGTCGATCGCGACGCGGCGCACGAGGCACCCGCCGCCGGCGCGCAGGCACCCGCCGCCGGCGCGCAGGCACCCGCCGCCGGCGCGCGGGCACCCGCCGCCGGCGCGCGGGCACCCGCCGCCAGCGCGCCGCCGCCCGATCGCGCCGCTGGCGCGCACCCGGATGACGTCGCGGCCGTGTCCGCGCTCAGCGCGGCCCTCCCGCCGCCGCTCGATGGCCGCCGGCCGGTGGGAGCGCCGCTCGCGGAGCGCTACGCGCTCGGCCACGGCGACATCGAGAGCGCGGCGCCGCTCGCGCGCACCACCTGGGCGCGCGAGGCCCCGTGGGACGCGCTCGACATCCCCGAGGGCGTGATCGCGTGGAGCTCGATCGCGCCGCCGCGCGACGCGCCCCCGCCCGGAGGCGCCGGCGCATCGCAGAGCGCCGCCGCGGACGCGCTCTGCGACGTGAACGCGGAGTCCGGGCTCCGCTGGACGCTCCTCGACACGCCGCGCGCCCGGCTCGAGGTCGAGGCGCCTCCGGACGCCCACGCGCGGGTGCTCCTCCGGAGCGCCGCGAGCGAGGTGGTCCCGGAGTCGTCGGTGCTCATCGACGGCACGCCGGCCGCGGTGCACGGCGGCGCCGGGCTCACCTCGGTCGTCGCGGTGGCGCCCGGGCTGCGCGTCTTCGAGCGGCCGGCGGGCGCGCCGCCGGTGCTCGCGCGCATCCCGCGCAGCGGGCGCGCTCCCTGCGCGTCGCTGCGCGAGATCATGCAGTGGGCCTGGGTCGACGGCGCCGTGACCTTCGCGCTCCCGGACCCGGAGCGCGCCACGGTGGCGCGTGTCGTCCTCGCGCCGGCCGCCGTGATGGGCGAGGCGGCGGGATCGCCCGGTGCGCAAGGCGCCACCCGCCCGCCGCCGCCGGGGACGCCCGCGTGCTGCGCGTCAGCGTCGGCGCCGCCGTCCACGAGGCCTGGGTGCGCGCGGGCGCCACGGGCGCGATCGAGATCCCGGTCCCCGCCGGCGCCGGCGAGCTGCGCGTCGAGACCGCCGCGCCCGCGCTGCTCCGCGCCGCCGTGCGCCTGCACCCCGCCGCGCCCGCCGAGCCGCGCGTCGTCACGCCGGCGCGCCCGCCGTCCGGCGCGCCCGTCGACGGCACGCTCGAGCAGGTCCGGCTCGCCACGCGCGCCCTCCGCAACGCGCCCGCGGCCTCGCGGGCGCGCGCGGCGCTCCGCGCGGAGCGGGCGGCGTCGCTCGAGGCCCTCGGCTTCCCGGCGCTCGCCGCGCTCGATCGCGCCGTCGAGGTCGACCCCGGGGACGCCGGGCAGCTCGCGGGCGCGCCGGCCGCGGGCGCGCCGCCGTCGACCGTGTTCTCCCTGCCGCCGGGCAGCCCGCCGGCCGTCCCGCTCGGCCTGCCCGCGCGCGTGCCGCCGCTGCCCCTGCCCGGCGACCCCGCGCCCCTCGCCACCGCGCGCGCGGCGCGCATCGCCGGCGATCCGCGGCGCGGCGTCGCGCTGCTCGCCGGCCCCGCGGGCGGCAGCTCGGGCGCGGACGCGCTCTTGCTCGGCCTCCTCGCCGAGCGCGCCGGCGAGGCGCGGATCGCCGCCGACGCCTTCACCCGGATCGGGCTCGCCCACCGCTCCTCCGCCGCGCTCGCCCGCGCCGCGAACCTCGCCACCGACGTGGCTGCCGCCGCCCCGGCGCCCGATCGGCGGCTCACCCTGCGCGCCCTCGCGCTCGCCGAGCTCGCCGTGCAGGCGGCCGCCCGCGAGGCCTCCGCGGGCCAGGACGCCTCGGCCCTCGGGAGCGCCGCGCCCGCGCCCTCCGGGGACGCCGCGCCCCGCCCCGCCGCCGCTCCTCCTCCCGGCCCCGCCTCGGCCGCGCCGTCGCCGCCGCTCCAGCTCCCGCCGGCCGCCCTCGCGCGTCTTTCCCCGGTGACCGGCTGGAACGTGCCGCCGCGCGCCGACGCCACGGCCGGCACGGCCACGCTCGAGATCCGGGCCAGGGCCGAGCGCGATCTGCCGCTCCGCGTGCGGGTGCGGCGCGCGCTCGTCGACGCGCCGGAGGCGTCGCTCCTCATCACGGACGGCGCGCGCGCCGAGTTCCGGCTCGACCGGGCCGCGCCGGGCGCGATCGTGCTCGACGGCGCCTGCCGGTCGCTCGACCGCGAGGAGGCGCCCTGCGCGTTCTCGATCGCGCTCGACGGCGCGCCGGTCGCGTGCTCCGCGGCGTCCGCGCCGATGGCCGATCGCTGCGTCGTGGAGGTGCCCAAGGGCAGCCACCGCATCGAGGCGCGGCCGCCGGCGGACCGGAGCGTCCTCGGCTGGATCCGCGCGACCGCGGCCGGGGCGGCGCAGCCGTTCTCGGGCCGCGTCCTCTCGACCTGGAACGACATCGATCCGGACCGCCCCCTGGAGCTCGCGTTCGTCGGCCCGACCGTGGTGCGCATCCGCGCGCGCGCCGCCTACGAGTGCGTCGCCTCGCCCCGCGCGCGCGCCGCGCCCGGGGACGATCCGGCCTGCCACCCCGAGGTCGCCGCGGCCACGCCCGCCGGTCAGCTGCGCTTCTCGGTGGCGCCGCTCGACGGCGCGGCCGCGCCCGGCGCCGCCGGCGTCGACGTCGAAGCGCCGGCAGCGCCCCGCCCGGTGCTGCCGGCAGCGCCCCGCCCGGCGTGCTGGAGGAGGGGACCCTCGCGCTCGACCCCTCCGAGGACCGCGAGGCGCGCCGCCTGGGCGTCACGCGCGCGCCGTTCTTCTGGCTCGGCGGCGAGGTCGAGTCCCGCGTCGCCGTCCTCGCCGAGGGCCCGCACGTGCTCCGCGTCGCCTCGCCCGGCGGCAGGGCGCTGCTCCGCGTCGAGCTCGCCGTCGCCCACGGCGCGCCCCGGCCGCGCGTGCCGCCGCCCGCGCCGCCGCCGCCCGCGCCCCTCGCGCCCACCGAAGAGCGGCTCCGGCCCGCGCCCCCGGTGGGAGAGGACCCGGACGCGGGGCCGCTCTCCGTCGGCGGCTACGCCCGCCTCGTCGACGCCGAGCTCACGGAGGAAGATCTCCGCCTGCCGCTCCGCTTCCTCGAGCTCGGCGTCGACGTGCACCGCGAGCTCATCGAGCGGCGCGCCTGGGTCGCGGCCGCGGGGTTCGGGCGCCTGCGCGACGGTCCGGAGAGCTTCGGCGCGGAGGCGCGCTTCGACCTCGGCTCGAGCGGCTGGATCCCCGGCGCGGCGCTGAGCGGCCGCGTCGTGTTCCAGCCCGGCGCCAGCGACGCCGTGGGCGGCAGGGCGAGCGCGAGCGCGTTCTGGTCCATCCCGCTGGGCGAGCTCACCCTCTCGCCGTGGGCGGGGTTCACGTACCTCGCGGTCGACGAGTCGCTCCGGGGGTTCCCGGGCGCCGACAAGGACATCTTCACCCCGTACGCCGCCGAGCACCGGACGCAGGCCTCGCTCGGCGCGCGCCTCAGGCACCGGCCGTTCGTCGACGCGCTCGTCACGGCGGGCACGTCGCTGCGGCTGAGCCCGGTGCCGTCGACCCTCGATCGCATCGACGCGACGCTCGACCTCGACCTGCTCCCCGGCCGCGGGCTGTTCCCGTGGATCCAGCTCGGCTGGCTCGCGAGCTACCGGCCCGAGAACGAGACCCGCGACGAGGCGTTCCTGCGCGACGCGTTCACCGCGGGGCTCACGTTCTGGAGCTGGCTCTCGCGCGGACACCGCGTCTCGCTGGGCGCGGAGGGGACGTTCCTGTTCGACATCCCGAGCCCGGCGGAGACGTCACCGCGCCTGTCGGCGGTGCTCTTCGCCCGCTACGACTACACCGCCGGCCGCGGCCTGCGCGACTTCCCGCCGCAGTCGACGCCGTTCCGCGACCGGCAGGAGGAGGGGAGCGGCCTCATCGAGCGGGAGCGGCCCGCGGTCGAGCCGTCGTGGGAAGACCCGTAGAGCGACGGCTTGCCGCGTCAGGCGATTCGGTCCGTGTTCCACCGATCGTCAGGGTGGGTGAATCAGGGGCGTGGTCGGCATGCCGTCGAACATGACTGGTGCACTCCGTCACGATCGATAGAATGTTGGCTGGGAATTCTGGACCTCTAACCTGACGGAGCGGCCGAGCTCGCAGGCGTATCCCGCGATTACTTATCCATCTTGAGCGGAAATCTGCGATTCGATCGGTCCAGATATGGAGAATTTTAATGCGCTTGAATCGCTTTCTTGGAGTTGTCTCTCTCTCGTTCGTGTGCAGCCTGCTCGCATGTGCGGTGGAGCCGGGTGCTCTGGAGGACAGCGGATCCATCGAGTCCGGGGTGACCAGCCCGGACGGCATGATCGACGCGACGCTCACGATCCAGTCGCAGTGGGGCGGCGGGTACTGCGCGAACGTGACGGTCAACAACCTGAGCAGCACCGCGGCCACCACGTCCTGGGGCATGGTCGTCGAGCTCGGCGGCACCACGGTGACCAACCTGTGGAACGCGCGCTCCACGCCCTCGGGCGGGCGGCTGAACGTCACCAACGAGGGGTACAACGGGGCGATCGCGAAGGGGGGGACAGCGTCCTGGGGGTTCTGCGCGAACGGCACCGGGCGGCCCTCCATCGTGTCGGCCAGCAGCACCGGGGGCACGGGAGGCGCGACAGCGTCCTCCTCGAGCAGCAGCTCGAGCGCGTCCTCCAGCTCTTCGGCGAGCAGCGGCGCGGGCGGCGCCGGCGGCTCGGGCGGCGCTGGCGGCTCGGGCGGCGCCACGACAGGAACAGGGGGCTCCAGCGCGTATTCGCCGTGCCCGACGAACGGAGATCCTTGCAAGATCCTGCCGCTGGGCGACTCCATCACGGATGGGGTCGGGGTGTCGGGCGGTGGCGGCTACCGGATCGAGCTGTTCAGGAAGGCGCTGGCCGCCGGCCAGAGCATCACGTTCACGGGCTCTCTGACGAACGGGCCGTCGATGGTCGACGGCGTCCCGTTTCCGCGGAAGCACGAGGGGCGCAGCGGATGGAAGATCAACCAGATCGCGGGCCTCGTGCCGGCGCCTTCGATGCAGGAGACGCCGCACATCGTGCTGCTCATGGCGGGGACCAACGACGTGGCGCAGGGTGACAACCTCGCCATGGCGCCGCAGCGGCTGGGCTCGCTCCTGGACAAGATCTTCGCCGCGGCCCCGGACGCGTTCGTGGTCGTAGCGAAGCTCATTCCGCTCAGCTTCAACGACGCCGCGGTGGTCGCGTACAACAATGCGCTGCCGCCGATCGTGGAAGCCCGGGCGTCGGCGGGGAAGCACGTGGTGCTGGTGGACATGCATACCGGATTTCCGACGTCCGAGCTCGCGGACGGGGTGCACCCGAACGCGGCCGGCTACGCCCGCATGGCGAACAGATGGTATGACGCGATCGGCGACCTTTTGCCGTGAAGCGCCGGCGGGCTCCCGTCTCCCGTCTTCCGTGCTCGTCCCTCGTGCGCGTGCGCGTGCGCGCTGATTCCAACGGAATCGCGCACGCGCACGGAACCGGGAACAGGGAAGGCGAATTGTGAATGGCGGAAGACGGGGGCGAGAAACAGAGGGCGGTGACCAATCCCCGCTGAGACCCGCGCTAGCGGCTCAGAACGTGCAGGTCGGCGTGGGGCCGGCGGTGAAGGGCTCCCAGCGGATGTCCTCGATCGCCACGTCCATCGGCGACTCCGAGTAGAGGAGGAAGGGCGTGTTGACGTTGGTGATGTCGAGCCCGCTGTCCGTCAGGCACTTCAGCGGGACCGAGACCTCGTGCCACTCCCCGTCCGCGATCGAGGTCAGCGTGTTGGCGATATTGATGTCGCCGAGGCAGGGATACACGCAGTGGGCCGACAGCGTGACCAGCGCGCCCTCGGGCGGCGCGTCGACGCGCGCCCGGAAGACGATCGAGGTCTCCGAGTTGTAGTAGGGCGACAGATCGACCCCGGGCGAGCCCGCCGAGACCTGCGCGTAGATCTGGCCCGTCGCGCTCCAGGTCACCTGCTTGGCGCTCCCCTGGATCTCGCCGTCGACCGTGCTGACGCTGACCTCGCCGCCGGGCAGGGTGGCCCCCATCCCCACGTCGACGCCGCCCCAGTTCGAGGGGCCGCCGATGCGCAGCACGTAATCGCCCTTCTCGTCGCCATCCACGAAGATCTCGAGCGGCTCGTTGGTGGTGCCGGCCTCCCCCGGGTCCGGGGCCGCGCAGCCGTGGCCCGTGGAGACCTCGGGCAGATCGTCGCCGAGCGCGTCGGCGTCGGTGGTCGCGAGGCCATAGCCATACGGGAAGAGCGGCGCCTCGCCATCTCCCTTGTTGATGGGCGTCTGGCAGTCGGCCGAGGGCCACGAGAACGACAGCTTGCCCTGGAACTCGTGATCGCCGAAGAGCACGTCGGCGACGCCGCCGCCCTCGCTGCCCGGCAGCCAGGCCGCCACGAACGCGTCCGACCGGTTGAGCTCCTTGTTGGTGTGGAGCGGGCGGCCCGACACGAACACCGTGACGATGGGCACGCTCGGCGCCTGGGCGCGGATGGTCTCGATGACGGCGAGGTCCTCGGGGTGGGCGCTCGCGTGCTCGAGCGTCTCGAACTTGCCGATGTCGCCCTGGCCCTCGGCGTAGGGCGTCTCGCCGATGACCACGATCGCGGCGTCGAAGGTGTCGGCCGCGGCGGTGCCGTCGGGGCTCAGGGTCGCGGTGCCGCTCATCCCGGCGCCCGCGATCGCCTCTTGGATGCCGGCGTAGATGGACTGCGCGTTCGGGAAGTCGGCGTTCGTGTTGCCGGTGCCCTGCCAGGTCAGCGTCCAGCCGCCGGACTGGTTCTGGATGTTGTCCGCGGTCTTGCCGGCCACGAGGACGTTCATCGCCTTGCTGAGCGGCAGGACGCCGCCCTTGTTCTTGAGCAGGACGAGCGACTTGCGCACGGCCTCGCGCGCCACGGCCCGGTGCTCCGGCGCGGCGAGGAGCGCGTCGTCGCCGGCGACCAGCCGGGTCGAGGGGGCGCCCTTGTTCGCCCTGGGGCCGAGGAGGCCGGCCCGCATCTTCACGCGCAAAATCCGGGTCACCGCGTCGTCGATGCGGGCCATCGGGATCTCGCCGCCCTGGACCTGCGCGATGGTGTTCTCGATGAACGCCCTCCAGTCGTTGGGCACCATGATCATGTCGACGCCGGCGTTGATCGCCGCGGCGCACTGCGCGTTGCTGCAACCCGGGAGCTGGCCGTGCCCGTTCCAGTCGCCGATGACGAAGCCGGTGAAGCCGAGCTGGCCCTTGAGGATGTCGGTGAGCAGGTACCGATGGCCGTGCATCTTGTCGCCGTTCCAGCTGCTGAACGACGCCATCACGGTCTGCGCGCCCGCCTCGAGCGCGGAGAGGTAGCCCTGGGCGTGGATGTCGCGCAGCGTCTCCTCGGAGCAGACGGTGTCGCCCTGGTCCTTGCCCTGCTCGGTCCCGCCGTCGCCCATGAAGTGCTTGGCGGTCGCGACCACGTGTCTGCCGCTGAACAGATCCTCGCCCTCGGCCGGCCGGCCCTGCAGGCCCCGGATCATCCGGCCCGCGTAGCTCTTCACGATCTCCGGATCCTCGGAGTAGCCCTCGTAGGAGCGGCCCCACCGGTCATCCCGCACCACGGCGAGCGTGGGGGCGAAGGCCCAGTCGAGCCCGGTGACGGCGACCTCGGCGGCGGTGATGGAGCCGATCTCCTCGATGAGATCGGGATCGTTCATGGCGCCGAGCCCGATGTTCTGCGGGAACAGCGTCGCGCCGATCACGTTGTTGTGGCCGTGCACCGCGTCGACGCCCCAGAGGACGGGGATGCCGAGGTGCTCGCCGGGCGCGCCGCTCGCGTCGGTGGAGGCCGTGTAATAAGCGTCCGCGAGGGCGACCCAGTCGGCCACGCTCGCGTGCTTGGAGCGGCCCGGCCAGGAGCCGCCGCCGTTCAGCACCGAACCGATGTGGTACTCCCGGACCTGGTCCGGCGTGATCGCCAGGATCTCGGCCTGGACCATCTGGCCGACCTTCTGCGCCGGGCTCATCTGCGCGAGCAGCTCGGTGACGGCGTCCTCGATCTCGGGGTCGAGCGGGATCTCGCTCGTCACCGTCGGCCATTCGACCGACGCGCTCTCGCCTCCTGCGCCGCCTGCGCCGCCGCCGCCGCCGGTGGTGGTGCCTGCGCCCTCGCCGCCAGCGCCGCCGCCGCCGCCGGTGGTGGTGCCCGCGCCGGAGCCGCCGGTCCCGGTCGTGGCGCCGCCGCCCGACCCGCCCGACCCTGTCGGGTCAGCCGGGGGATCTGTGGAGTCGTCCCCGCAGGCGGGGACAAGGGTGGTCAGGGCTGCGAGCAGCAGCCATCTTGCGTTTCGGTTCCAATGCTTCATGCGGCGCGCATCATGCCCGATCCGGAGCCAAATGGGGGCACCACGACAGGGATGAGCTGGGCGCCGCTGGCGGGGCTTCCGACGCACGGAGCTCGGGCGCGCAGCGCACCGGCGCGCCCGCGCGCCTCACCACCAGCCGATGTCCTGGATGATGGTGCCGATGTCGCCGTGCCGCACGATCGCGCGGTTCTGGCGGATCTCGTAGGATTTCGGCGAGCTGTCGACGATGTCCTGATCGAACGTGTGGCACTCGAGCTTGTAGGTGCCCGCGCCCTGCATCAGCGCGCCCTTCAGCATGATGTACGTGTCGTTGTGACGGCTCCTGAGCCGCTCGATCGCCTCCGTGCTGGCGTCGATGAGCAGCTCGAGGTGGACCGTCTTCTCCTGCTTGCTGTGCGACGCGTCGAACGCGAGGTTGACGATGATGCCGGCGTCGAGCAGCGCATCGATATTGGACCTGGAGAACGTCTCGTACACCATGAGCTTCGCCATCGCGCGCTCCTTTCAAGATGGGCTCGTAGATGTACCACGGCACGGGACGCCGGGCCGTGGGTCATCGGCGCAGCGCGGCGCCGGACCCCCGGGGTTGCCCCCCGGCACCGGGCTCTTCGGTGCCGCCGCCGTGATCTCTCGCGCCTCGAGGCCGCGGGGCTGTCAACCGCGCCTGTCAACCGGTGCAAGCCGCGGTTGACAGCACACCCGGTTCTCGGCTGCCACGGGTGAAAAATTCTACCCACGCGACGGTCGTCGCGTGATGCGTTCCATCGATCCGGCGAGCGGCACAGCGCTGGAACGACCTGTGCATCTCGGTTCACGACTCGCTCGGCGTGGACGTCGCGAGCGGGCGGCAGGACGGCTCCTGCCACGCCAGCCAGCCTCCGGCTCCGCGCGCGCTCCCGGCGCTCGCGCCCTCGTCTTCCGGGGCGCGGCGCGCTTCAAGGATGGATCATGTTCAACAAGACTTATCAAGCCACGCACCCGGACATGATGAAGGGCGCGGACAACCAGGCGCTCCGCGATCGATATCTCGTGCAAGGCCTGTTCGCTCCCGGCCATACCCGGCTGAGCTACTCGCATAACGAGCGCTTCGTGATCGGCGGGGCCACGCCCACGAAGGAGACCCTGACGCTGCCGGCCCAGACCGAGCCCAAGAGCGCCAAGGGCCGTCCCTTCCTGGAGCGCCGCGAGCTCGGGATCGTCAACGTCGGCGGCGCCGGCCGCGTCACCGTCGACGGCAAGGCCTACGACCTCAAGCCCCGCGACGGGCTCTACGTGCCCATGGGCGTCGCCGACGTGACCTTCGACAGCGCGGACGCCGCCGCGCCGGCCAAGTTCTACCTGGCCAGCCTGCCGGCCCACACGGCCTTTCCGGTGACCAAGATCTCGATCGAGCAGGCCAAGCCCCTGGAGCGCGGGTCGCCCGAGCAGTCCAACGAGCGCACCATCTATCAATACATCATCCCGGGCGTGTGCCAGTCGGCGCAGCTGCTCCTCGGCGTGACCTTCCTCAAGCCGGGCAGCGTCTGGAACACCATGCCGCCGCACCAGCACGACCGCCGCTCGGAGATCTATCTCTATTTCGGCCTGACCGGCGACAACCGGGTATTCCACTTCATGGGCCAGCCCGACGCCATGCGCCACCTCGTGGTCGGCGACGGCGAGGCGGTGATCTCGCCGCCGTGGTCCATCCACATGGGCGTGGGCACCTCGAACTACGGCTTCATCTGGACCATGGGCGGCGAGAACCTCGATTACACCGACATGGACGTGCTCGACGTCTGCCAGCTGAAGTAGGGCGCCAGAGCCCGCGCTCCTGGCCGGCGCTCGCAGCCGGATCGCCAGCGACCGAGGCGCCTCCACCGGCCGCGCTCGCCGCCGCGCGCGGACCGCCGTCCGCGCAGCCGGACCCGAGAACCCGAACCATCTGAGCAGCCCTGCCGAGCGTCGGGCCGTTCGCCGCGCCGATCACGTCGGGCGGTGGCTCCGAATCAACGTCAACCAAACCCATGGCTCGGCACCGGCGCGCGCCGCAGCCGAGCGGCAGGCACACGGCCGCGCGGGGATCCTCGAACGCTCTCCGGTCGTGATCGCCTCCGCCGACCGCGTCGTGGGCCGTGAGGCCGGCCTCTGGCAACCGCCGCCGGGCGCGCCTCCAGAGCGAGACAAAGTCCTCCACGCTGCGGCCAAAACGCTGCCCCACGCCGGTCGCCCCAGCGATGAAAGTAAAAATCAATTGCATCTGCGCCGGCTCGTGTGCTAGGAGACATAGAGCGCGCTCGACAGGGGAGCTGGGGGTGAGGTGTGCCTTGGGGGCTGCTTATTGGGCCGTGTCCGTTCGAATGAGGTGGTTTCCCTGGGGTCATGGCGCCTGCGGGCGCCAGCGTCTGCGCTCTTGATGCGGGATATCACGCGAATAGATTTTTCAGCTTCACTGTAGATGCGCGGGTGCGGGCGGTGTGACGTTGGCCGTGTCGAGTCGATAACATTGAATCGACGGAGATCTGTGCCATGAGCGATAGAGACACTCAGAAGCAGTTCATCCTCGAAGGAAATCTGACGAGAGTGATGTGGGAGCTCTCGTGGCCGGCCGTGCTTGCCATGGTCCTCTACGGGCTCAACGTCTTCCTGGACGCCGTGTTCGTGGGCCAGCTGATGAACAAGAGCGCCCTGGCCGGCGTCGGTATCGCCTATCCCTTGTCGCAGATCACGCTCGGTCTCGGCAGCCTGGTGGGGACCGGCGCGGGCACGGCGCTCAGCATCTACCTGGGCGCTGGCGACAAGAGCAAGCTCCACAACCTGCTGGGGAGCGTGAACGGGCTCTCGCTGCTCCTCAGCTTGCCTTACACCGTGCTCGCCTACGTCTTCGCGGAGCCGATGGTGCGCATGATGGGCGGCACCGGGGAGATCCTCGCGTACGGCACCGAATACTTCAAGGTGACCGCGCTCGGCTCGGTGTTCTGGGTGCACGGCCTGGCCGTGAACATGACGGTGCGCGGCGAGGGCAAGATGAAGACCGCGGCCTGGATGATCGCCCTCGGCTTGCTGGTGGACGTCGCCCTGAAGCCCCTGTTCATCCACACGTTCGGCTGGGGCGTGCAAGGCGCGGCGTGGGCCACCAACGCGGCGATGCTCGTGTACTCGGTCGTGGGGCTCCTGTATTTCGCGAGGGGGCGCGCCTCGTTCGACGCGGTCTGGAGCACCCTCCGCATCGATCCGTCGATCCGGAAGCAGATCATCTCTCTGGGCATGCCAGGCATGATCTTGACCATCATGGGCATCGCCCAGAACGCCGTGGTCTACAACGCGGTATCGAGCCAGGGAACGGGGAACGACGTCGCCTTCTACGCCGCCTGCAACCGCATCTTCCTGTTCATGCTGACCCCTCTGTTCGGCCTGATGCGCGCCTTGCAGCCGGTGGAAGGGATCAACTACGGGGCACAGCGCTACGCCAGGGTGAAGCGTGCCTTCAGCCTGTTCGGGCTCGTCGGGGTCGCGTTCGTCCTGCCGTTCTGGCTCGCCATGATGGTCGCCCCGAACGCCGTCCTCAGCTCCCTGCTGCCGGGGTACGAGTTCACCGCGCAGCAGCTGCTCGATTTTCGGATCTACATCCTCGTGCTGCCCCTCCTGCCGTATCTCTTCAATGCGCTGGTGCTGTTCCCCTGCCTGGAGCGGGCGAAGCTCGCGAGCGTGGTCGCCCTCCTGCGGCAGGTGGTGCTCTATCTCCCCGTAATGTGGCTCCTCCCGAGGCTCGTCGGGGTGAGCGGGGTCTACTGGGGGTCCACCGCGATCGACGTGGCGGTGTGCGTCCTCGCGCTCGTCCTGGTGAATCGGGAGCTCCGCAGGCTCGGCGAGCGCGACGTGGAGACGAGCGCCGCGCTCCGAGAGGCGCCCGCCGGCTGAGCCCCGCCTCGCCGCCGAGATCCTGGCGGAGGCGGCAGCACGCACCGACACCGACCCGCGCGCGCGCGGCGCCATTCCCGTGCGCGATGCCCCCCTTTCCCCTTGCCCGCTCAGAAAGCCCGCGCAGCTCGCCGCGCGCGCGGCCATGGATGGCATCCTGCGGCAAGATGCAAACATCTTGCAATAGATTACGGGTTGCTATAAATGCCGCCGAGTGATCACCACGGCTCCCGTGCATCGAGGCTCAGCGCACCCGTTCCGGGCGTGCATGACCGTCGGTGCCGACCTCGAAGGTGACGGAGATGCCGTTGTCACGGCGGGCGCCTTGGTGCTGTGCGGAGGGGCCACGGCGCGTCGTCATCGCGAGGCCGGTGGGGCGAGCGGCGCTCGGGCTGTCGCCGGCGGCCGCGAGCCGGTCGAGGCGGGTCGCACCTGCAGAAGAAGCCGGGCGAAGAACGTCGGCGAATCGTCACGCTCCGGACGCCGTGTCGACGCCTTCGCCGCCCTCGTGGCGCTCGGCGCTCTGTTTGCGGGCGGGGTCGCGCACGCGCAGGACGCCGGCGTCGATTCGCCGGCGGAGTCGCCGGGGGATGCCGCGCCGAGCGGCGAGGCGCCTCCGGCCGCCCCCCCCGAATCCGAGCAGGCGTCGGAGAATCACCCGCCGGTCCTCCTCTCGTTCGTCGAGGCCGACTACCCCACAGCGGCGCTCGCGCAGGGCCTGGAGGGGACCGTCGTGCTGAGGCTCAGTATCGAGGCGGATGGACGGGTGTCGGCGGCCGACGTGGCGCAGGCCGCGGGGCACGGCTTCGACGAGGCGGCCCAGGCCGCAGCGCAGCGCTTCGTGTTTTCGCCCGCTCGGCGAGGGGACACCCCGGTCGCCTCGCGGATCCTCTACGCGTACGAGTTTCGCCTCCCGAAGCCCCCCGCGAGCGGCGCGCTCCGCGGGCGCGTGCTCTTGCCCGGCGCGAGCTCGCTCGGCGTCGCCGGCGCGGAGGTGCTGGTGCGGCTCCACGACGGCTCGACCCAGCGAGCGCGCACCGACGGCGAGGGCCGCTTCCAGATCGAGGGCCTTGCGCCCGGGCCCTGCGTCGTCACCGCCGAGGCGATCGGCATCGGCCGGGCGGAGGTGGAGACCGAGATCGCCGGAGCGCGCGTCGCCGAGATCGCCTTGCGGCTCGTGCAAACCAGCGAGGCGGCTCCGATCGAGGTGACCGTGCGCGGGCCGTCGGAAGCGGAGCGGCGCCGGCAATCGGCGGAGGCCGTGACGGTCGTCGAGACGGACCGCGTCAAGCGCGAGACCTCGGACATGGGCGAGGTGCTCGCGCGCACGCAGGGGATCGGCGTGCGCCGCGAGGGAGGCCTCGGCTCGGCCACGCGCTTCTCGCTGAACGGCCTCACGGACGACCAGGTGCGGTTCTTCCTCGACGGTGTCCCGCTCGAGCTCGCCGGCTTCCCCTTCGGCATCTCGAACGTGCCGGTAGGCCTCGTCGAGCGCGTCGAGATCTACAGCGGCGTGGTCCCGGTGCGCTTCGGCGCCGACGCGCTCGGCGGGGCGGTCAACCTGGTCACCGCGCAGGACCTCTGCGAATCGCGCGCCGGAGCGTCCTACGAGGTGGGCTCGTTCGACACGCACCGAGCGGCGCTCGCTGGCAGCTACCTGCACAGGCCGAGCGGCCTGTTCGCTCGCGCGAGCGGGTTCTTCGACTACGCGAAGAACGATTACCCCGTCGATATCGAGATCGAGGACGCGCGCGGGCGCTTCTCGCCGGCGCGCGTCTACCGCTTTCACGACGCGTATCGCAGCGCGGGAGGCCACGTGGAGATCGGGGTCGTCGATCGGCCATGGGCGCGACGCTTGCGCCTGCGCGCCTTCGTGACCGACTATGACAAGGAGTACCAGCACAGGCTCGTCATGAGGGTCCCGTACGGCGGCGTGACGTACGGGGAGACCTCGGCGGGCGCGAGCCTTCGTTACGAACAGCCGCTGGGGCGCGGCGTGTCGCTCGACGCGGTGGGCGGCTATGCGTACGTCCGAGGGCGCTTCCTCGACGTGGCGAGCTGCGACTACGACTGGATGGGACGCTGCGACCCCGAGGGCAGCGAGCCTGGCGAGACGGACGTTGTCCCCCACGACCAGGTCTTCTGGGACCATTCCGCCTTCGCGCGCCTCAACGTGGAATGGCGCATCCAGCCGTCGCACGTCGTCCGCCTGGCCGTCGCGCCGACCTACGTGACACGGACGGGCGATGAGCGCCGGCAAAGCGACCCAGATAGCCCCGATCCGCTCGCCGACCGCCGGGACCTGCTCACGCTGGTGAACGGCCTGGAGCACGACCTCGACCTCTTCGAAGACCGGCTTGAGAACCTCTTGTTCGTCAAGCAGTACGTGCAGGTCATCGGGAGCGAGAGCCCGGACACTCATCGCGGCCGCGACCGGAGCACCCATCGCCTCGGCGTGGGCGACGGGCTCCGGTACAGGTTCACGCCCTGGCTCTACGGGAAGGCCTCGTACGAGTGGGCGACGCGGCTGCCCAGCGCTGACGAGGTCTTCGGCGACAACACGTTCATCGCCGCCAACCTCGCGCTCGACCCCGAGACCAGCCACAACGTGAACCTCGGGCTCACCCTCGATGCCCGCGAGACGCCGGCGGGGGCCTTCCGCGCGACGGGCAACGGCTTCCTGCGCGCGGCGGACCAGCTGATCGTGCTCCTCGGCAACGATCGCGTGCAGAGCTACCAGAACGTCTTCGGCGCACGGTCGGTCGGCGTCGAGGGCTCGGTCGGATGGACCTCGCCCGGGGAGCACCTCGCGCTCGACGGCAACGTCACCTATGTCGACTTCCGCAACACCTCGAGCGCGGGGACGTTCGACGACTTCGAAGGAGATCGCATCCCGAACCGCCCGTACCTCTTCGCGAACGGCACCGCGCGCCTGCAGTTTCGTCGCGTCTTCGCCCCCGAGGACGAGGTCGCGCTCACCTGGAACGGCCGCTATGTACACGAGTATTTCCGCACCTGGGAGAGCCTCGGCCGGCGCGAGTCCAAGCAGATCATCCCCTCGCAGCTCGTGCACTCGGCGGGGCTCGGATACGTCGTCGGAAACGGACAGGTGAGGATGAGCGCGACGCTCGAGGCGCAGAACCTCACGGACGAGCCTGTATTCGACTACTTCGGCACCCAGCGCCCGGGAAGGAGCTTCCACGTCAAGGTCACAGCGGAGCTTTGAGCTTGAGAGGCAGATCAGGTGGCGAATGGACACACGAGGCATGAACGAAGCGCCGCCACGCCACTGAGGAGATAAGATGCACACCGTTGTAGCCGTCAAGAACCTGCTCGTTCAGTCCGGCGCGTCCTGGGTCCTGTGGCTCCTGTTTGCGCTCTCGGCCGGCAGCATCGCCATCACGGTCGAGCGCTGGCTCTACTTCCGCTCGAAGGACGACGACGTGCGAGCGCTCGCCGCCGAGCTCGACGCCCACCTGTCGAACGGCTCGATCGGCGCCGCGCTCGACGCGCTCCGGCCGACGAGGTCGGTCGGGGCGATCGTCGCCCGCGCGGGGCTGAAGCTCGCGCAGCGCGGCTCGGCCGCGGCGGACAAGGGGATGCAGAGCGCGATCGCCGCCGAGCGGAAGGCGCTCGAGGCTCGGCTCGCGTACCTCGGTACCCTCGGCAACAACGCGCCATTCGTCGGCCTCTTCGGCACCGTCATCGGCGTGATCCTGGCGTTCGAGCAGCTGGGTCAGGCCACGGGGACCGCGGGCGCCGGGGCCGCGAGCCAGGTCGCCTCCGCCGCGGTCATGGCGGCGATCGCGGAAGCGCTCGTGGCGACGGCCGTGGGCATCGGCGTCGCGCTGCCGGCCGTCGCCGCTTACAACTACCTGCAGCGCCGGATCGCCGCGATGCTCGACGACGCCGAGACGCTCTCGAACCTGGTGCTCGCCTACCTGGCGACCGGAGAGGCTGCCCGGTCTTTTGCTGTCGAGCCCGTACACGCGGTCCATCGTGGAGCGGCGCTCGACAAGCCGACGAACGGCGAGGCGCCCCACCCGGAGGCGGCCTAGTCATGGCGAGCGCCGGGCAGAGCGCGAGGTCCCGCCGTGGCGGGATCATCGAAGGCATCAACGTGACGCCGCTCGTCGACATCACGCTGGTCCTGTTGATCATCTTCATCGTCACCGCCAAGATCGTCGTCGCGCCTGCCGTCCCGCTGGATCTGCCGCAAGCGTCGCAGAGCGAAGAGCTCCAGACGGTGCTGTCCGTGGTGGTGCCGGCGGAGGGGCCCGTGCAGATCGACGGCGCCACGATCGACGATGCGGCGCTCCGCGAGCGCGCGGCGGCGGCCCTTTCGCGCGATCCGCAGCTCCGGGCCGTGATCCAGGCGGATCGCGTCGCTCCGCACGGGCGCGTGATGGCGGTGCTCGACACGCTGAAAGCAGCGGGGATCGTGCGCGTCGCGTTCGGCGCCGTCCGCCCCGAGGCCGAGCCTCGTACCGCGGAGAGGACCGGTCACCATGACTGAGCCGAGTTTCCACCCCGAGAGCATCGCCGGCATCGTCCTCGACGCCGCGCGCGCCCACGCTCAGCCCCGGCGCGCGAGGGCCCGAGCCGATGGCTTCGCAGCGAACAGCACGGCCGGGATCATCCTCGGGGCCGTCCAGGAACAATCGGTCCGCGCGCTCGTGCTCGCGCTCATGCCCGCAGCGGTCATGCAGGGCACGGTCGGGATGATCGCGCTCCGGTGGGGATCGGACGACGACGCGGCGGGTCGGATCGAGGCTCGCCCGCCGCTTCAGGTGGAGCACGTCGTCGATGTGGCCCCACCTCCCTCACCGCCGAGCCCCTCGCCGGTCGAGGAAGCTCCGGCGCCCAGGGCAGCCGAGCGCGCGCCCGCGCGCGCAGCTGCTGCTCGGGGTCCCGAAGCTCCCGACGCTCCTCCAGCGCCCGCGCAGGCACCGCCGCCGGCGCAGGCAGGGCAGGTCGTCCTGGCGGAGAGCGCCGGTGCGCCGCTCGATTTCACGGGGTTCGACATGCCCGTCGGCGGCGGCGAGCGCTATGCGGGGGGCGTCACCGCCTCGGCGGGGACGAGCGCGCAAGCGGTACATGCGTCGCGCGTGGACCGAAGCGCTCCTCCTGGGCGCCCGCAGGGGCGCCCCTCGCGCGCGAGGCCCGTCGGGCAGCCCGCGCGGGAGTGGAGGTGTCCCTGGCCGCGCGAGGCCGACGCGCTCTCGGTCGATGAACAGACGGTCGTGATTCGCACGGTCGTCCGCGCCGATGGCACCGTGGCCTCGACCGAGCTCCTCTCCGATCCGGGGTACGGCTTCGGCCAGATGGCGCTCGCGTGCGCCCGCAAGCAGCGCTTCGTGCCCGCGGCGGACGAGGAGGGGCAACCCATCACCGCGACGTCGCCGCCCATCCGCGTGCTGTTCTCGCGACATCCGCGAGCCTCAGGCGAGCCCTAGGGAAGCCCGGCGCGAGAAAGGAAGGAAGACATGATCTCTTCAGGTACCAGGCTCCCTCAGGTCGAGGCCGCCGCACGCCCCAGCGCCCCGCGCGATGAGAGGGGGCGACGCTCGACGGATCGCGTCCGGAAGCGGGACGCTCGATGGCCGCTCGTGACGCCGTGGCTCTTGTGCCTGCCGCTCGCGGCAGGCTGCGGCGGCGACCCCGGGGAGAGCGGCGTCGGTGACGTGGACGACGGTGGTCCCCGCTATGCCGTCGTCAGCCGCGTCGAGAACAGCGATTTCTCGAACACCACCATGTTCGTCTGGGTGGTGGACGACGTGAACCAAGGGTCCGTCGACCTGGACGAGGCCGTCGAGATCCCTGGGAGCGGCTCTATCTGGGGGGTCCCGCGAACCGAGGTCTTCTATGTCGTCAGCTCCGAAGCGCTCACCGTATCGAGATATCGATTGGTCGGCGGCGAACCGAAGCTCGAAGAGCGACTCGGGCTGAGGGGAGCCGGGATCTCCTTCCTCGTCGGGGAGAGGATGGTCTTCGACGGCCCCGACCGGGGCTTTCTCTTCGATCTCACCTCGGCGCAGGTGCTCGAGCTCGATCTCGCTGCCATGACGATCACCCGGAGCATCGACGTGTCCGACGCGCTGATCGACTCGGCGGACTACACGTTCCTCGGAGAGCCCTACTTTCGCGAGCACGGCGGCCGGCTCGTCGCTCCGCTCTACGGCACGAGCGCGGCGTACGACCGCGTGGCCAGCGAGTCGAAAATCCTCTTCTTCGATCCGAAAGACGGCACGTTCGAGGTGAAAGGCGCCCCTTGCGGAGGCCTTTACTACACGGTGAAGGCGCCCAATGAAGACATCCATTTCGCGTCCGATCCGTACGTCGCCTCGATCTACATGATCGATCCGGAGAGGTCTCCAGCGCCGTGCATGGCGCGCATGGCTGCGGGCGAGGAAGAGCTCGATACGGCCGTGGTGGCGCTCAACGACGTGACGGGCCGCCCGACCGGCGGCCTGGTGCCGGGCTCCGACGGCGTGGCGTACCTGCGCGTGCTGGACACCGACATCTACTCGCCCGGCGACGACTCCACGCATCTGGAGGCGTACGCGGCGCCGGCGTGGCAGACGTGGCGGTTCGAGCTCGACGATCCGACGACGGCCGAGCGCACCGATCGCCAGCCGTCCGCCGGTGGCATCAAGGTGTTCGAGGTGGACGAGCACGCCTACGAGAACGAGTCATCCGCAGGCTTCGGCTCGACCACGCTGGTGAGGACGACCGGGGACGGCGCGCCGGCGCGCGCCCTGACCACGCCCGGCGCCGCGTGGGGCGTCCTGCGCGTACGCTGAACTGAAACCGGGAGAGATCCGATGTCAGACCCGAACGGACTGGTTGTGAAGGGGTTGATGAAGACCTACGCCAACGGCGTTCGAGCGCTGAACGGCGTCGACTTGAACGTCGGACCAGGGCTCTACGGGCTCCTCGGCCCGAACGGCGCGGGCAAGAGCACGCTGATGCGCACCCTCGCCACGCTCCAGACGCCGGACGCGGGGACGATCACGTTCAACGGGATCGACGTCATTGCATCTCCCGACCGCCTCCGCCGCCGCCTCGGGTACCTCCCGCAGCAGATCGGCGCGTACCCGGGGGTGACGGGGCGGTCTCTGCTCGAGCGCTTCGCCTGGCTGAAGGGGCGCACGGACCGCCGCGAGCGCGACGCGGAGATCTCGATGCTGCTCGCGCGCGTCAACCTGAGCGACGTCGGCCACCGCGAGGTCGCGACCTACTCCGGGGGCATGCTGCGGCGGTTCGGGATCGCGCTCGCGCTCGTCGGGTCTCCGCAGCTCCTCATCGTGGACGAGCCGACCGCCGGCCTCGACCCGGCCGAGCGCAACCACTTTCATCGAGTGCTCGCGGAGGTCGCCGCGGAGGCCGTGGTGTTGCTCTCGACGCACATCGTGGACGACGTGGAGAACCTCTGCGGGAGGCTGTCGATCGTCAACCGGGGGCGGGTGGTCGCGGAGGGGACGCCCGCCGAGTTGACCGCGCCGCTCGCAGGTCGCCTGTGGATCCGGACGTACGCGCGGGGCGAGCCGATCCCCGAGGGCGCGCTGAACGTCATGCCCACGCCGAGCGGCACCCGCGCCGTCGTGGTGAGCGATGCGTCTCCCGGCGACGGGTTCGTCGCCCACGCGCCCAAGCTCGACGACGCCTACCATTACCTGCTGGCCGAATCGCGGCAGGCGGAGGCCGCGTGAGCTCGGCGCGAGTCTACGCTGTCGAGGCGTGGCACGAGCTGCGGGCGGGGCTGCGTACCTCGCTCGTCCCGCTCATGTTCGTCGGCCTCGTCGGCTATCTGTTCATCATGCTCTCGAGCGCGGAGTACCTGCGCGACATGGGCGGGGCAGACGTCGCGCGCAACAGCCCGCACGTGGTCTTCCAGATGACCTCCGGGCAGTCGTTCTGGCTCATCTTTGCGTGGGCGTGGGTGTTCGCGCAGGTCGTCACGCGGGATCGAGCGGCGGGGCTCCACGAGCTGGTGCTCTCCGCGCCCGTGTCGCTCCGCGGGCTGATCCTCTCGCGCTACGTCGGCGCGATCGGGCTCGCTTGCATCCTGGGCTCGTCCAGCTCGATCGGCTTTCTGCTCGTTCCCGCGCTGGCCGCGATCGGGGTGTTCCCGCCGGAAGCCGTGGGCCCCACGCCGGTCCTGGCGATCGCGTCGTCGTGGGCGCTGTTCGTGGTGCCGTCCGCCATCGGGCTCGGGGCGCTGTACCTCACCGCGGCGCTGCGGACCCGCAGCACGGCCGGCCCGTTCGCCGTGGCCGCGGTGGTCATCTTGATCTGGATGGTGGCCATGATCGTCCTGCGGGAGGGCGATCTCCACACGGACATCGCGACGGTGGTCGACGTGAGCGGCTTCGGGGAGGCGGAGGCGCAGACGAAGCGCTGGACGCCGCACGAAAAGGCGACGGCGCAGCTGGCCATGACCGCGCCTCTCGTCATCAATCGGCTCCTCTGGACCCTGATCCCCCTCGCGATCCTGGCGTTCGCGCTCGTGCGGCAACGGCGCGAAGCGCTCGTCCTCGAGCGGGCCGGCAAGCCGTCGTCGAGCCGCGAGGAGAGCTTCCGTGGCACCGCGCCCGTCACCGCAGCTCTGCCGCCGATCACGACGCCTTCGTGGCTGCGCGCGACGCTGTCGGAGGCTCGCTGGCACCTGGCGCTGACGATTCGAGGGTGGGCGTTCCGTGTCGCGGTCGCGCTCTGGACCCTCATGAACGTGGCAGGCGCCTTCTACCATGTGATCGGGCACGCCGAGGGGCCGCTGGTCCCACGGCCTGCGCTGCTCGCGCCGTTCCTCATCCGCCTTTGCTACGTGTTCTCCGTGTTCGCTGTGGCGGGGTTCGTGGGATCGCTCGCCCGTCGAGACCAGCAGTCCGGGTTCAACGAGATGATCGACGCCACGCCGGCACCCCTCGGCACGCGGGTGATCGGCCGCGCCGTCGCGGCCCTCGCGCTGACGCTGGTCATGGCCCTGACGCCGACGCTCTCGGCGTGGATCGTGACAGGCCTCACCATCCCTGCCAGCTTCGAGCCGTGGGATGCGCTGCTCGTGAACGCGCTGGTCGCTGCGCCGGCCTTGCTGGAGCTCGGCGCGATCACGTTCCTCGTCCACGCCCTCGTGCGTTCGTCCGGCACGGCTTACGCCGCGTCGATGCTGGTCGCGTTCATCGCGCTCGTGAATCACGAGATCGACATCGTCTCCTATCCACCCGCGCAGGTAGGGATCCCGGTGCATGTTGCCCTCTCCGAGCTCGCCGGCTGGTCGCCGTGGATCGTGACGGTGCTCGAGACGGGCATCCTGAAGCTGAGCTGCGTCGGTCTCGGCGTCGCGTTGGCGTGGCTCGCCTATCCGCGCGGCACGGCCCTGAGGATGGTCGAGCGATGGCGCGGGGCAGCGCAGCAGCTCGCCCAGGGCGCGGGCGCGCTGGCAGCTCTCAGCCTCATCGCGATCGCCTCCTCGGCGACGCTTTTGCGCGAGCAGATCGTGGTGCAGAGCGGTTTCGCATCGAAGAGCGAAGAGAACGCTGCCGACGCAGCCTGGGAGACCCGCTTCTGGAAGGAAGCGTCCGCGTTCTCCGTGGAGGGCGGCGAGGTCGAGGCGAAGGTCGAGCCGTCCGCTCGCGCGGCCCGCGTCAGCTGGAAGCTGCGAGGTGTACGGGCCGGCGCGCAGAAGCTGCATGGGAGCCTGCGCATCGGAATGGACGTGAACAGCGTCCGGGTGGACGGCTCCCCGCGCGAGGTTGTCACGGCCAACGAGCACTTCATGGTCGACCTCGGCGGCTGCGCGCAAAGCGGGTGCGACGTCGAGCTCGAGATCACGATAGCGTCTCCCAGCTGGTTTGAAGAGGGTGAAGCGCCGTGGCTCGACGGCTCCGGCGTGTGGGCGCGCGCGGCGGATCTCCTCCCGCGGCTCGGCCACGACGGAGAGCGAGCGCTGCGATCTCCGTCGACGCGCCGCGAGCTGGGCTTGACGGAGCGCCCCGAGCCGCTCGACGAGAAGGCGCTCGTACCAACCCTCGCCGTGGCGCCGGCGGGTCAGTGGCGCTGGTCGGTGTCGTTCTCCGAGCTAGGCATGAGCACGCCTGCCGAGGGGAGCACAACGCAAGGCCTCGACTTCGCGGTGGCGTGGCTGCCCAGGGACGCGGAGCTGAGGCAGCTGCGGCAAGAGGGCATCACGGCGTGGCATGGCCCGAGCCGCTCCGATACGGCGCGCGAGGTCCTGGAGGACATCCAGAAGATGGGCGCGTGTGTTCGCGCGCGGCTGGGGTCCATCCCGGCGGTGACGACGGTCGTGCAGGCGCCTCGGGATCTCGGCGGCGTCCGGGTGCACGGCGCGGTGCTGTGGCTGCCGGAGGGGGACGGCTGGGACGTGGGCGCGTCTGGCGCCGGACGCCTGAAGCGACGCGCTGCGGTGGCCGAGGCGCTCGCCGCGCGCTGGCTCGCGGACCGCGCCGATCTGCGCGCGGAGCCCGGTTCGCGGTGGCTCGTCAATGGCGTCGCGGGGTGGGTCGGCCTCGAGTGCGTGCGGTGGTCCGATGGCAGCGACGCGTGGCTCGCGCTCCTGGATCGCCGCAGCGACGACGTCGTAGATGCGCTCGGCGCCCTCGACGCGCCCGTGTCGGGTCTGGCCGATGACGGCGCCGCGAGCTGGGTCGCGGCGTATGCCCCGCTGGAGACCCTCGCGTGGGCGCAGGCGGTCGGACACGCCGAGGCGCTGCGCGCGGCCACGCAAGTCGCCGACATGGTGCGCTCCGGAAACACGGTCCGAGACGCGCTCGCACGAGCCGCAGGTCCGGTCATGGCCAACCACCTCCTGGGCCCCCCTGCGGCTTCGGATGTGACCGTTGCGGCCGTCGAAGGCGGCGCGCTGGAAGCTCGCGGCGAGCGTTTGCAGTGGGAGAGAGGCGGCTGGCGGCGTGTCTCCCGTACGTTCGACGTCGTTCAACGCTTTTACGACGAGGAGACACCGCCGCGCGTGGCCCGCGTGCCGGCAAAATTGGAGAGCGATGCCCGCTTCGTCGTCTTCGACGCGTGGCCCTCATTCGAGCGCTCGCCGCAGGACAACGTGTGGAAGGCAGGCCCGCAGTGATGGTGGAGAGGAAGGCGTCCTGCCGAGTCTCCCCCGCGCGTCACGAGGATGAAGATTCCGTGGCGACCAGGTGCCGCTGCGGCACGATGGCCCTCGCTGACCCTGCCGAGGAGCGCGGCGCACGGGCGACGCCAGGGGAGTGCGCCGTCCGCTAATCTCTATATGGCTTCGATCCTCGCCTGAACGGCCGATTTTTTATGAATCGGCTGAAACTCAGCGCGGAGGGCTCATCGGGCAGCGCCGCGCTCGCCGCATCAAATCGTCGATCGTCCGCCTTGACGCTGATGCAATTGATATGTATATGCAATACGTAAGCGTCTTCGAGAGGTGGGCTGCTCGTCTCAGGCTCAGGGCGCTCGCGAGGCCATGCTCTACGAGCGCGGTCTCACGAGCCGGGAGATGTACATTTGCGGTAGGTGTCGATGACATCACGGCGCGAGCGCCGACGCGCAGCCCGCCAGGGGGGCTGGGATGTCGTTCGTAATGCTTTGACGAGAAGCTCGTCTGGATGGAGGACGACCGCGTTGGCCTGCAGACCTCGCAGGACCTACAGGTCGATGCTGGAAGGCGCGCGAAGAGGAACGCTTCGACCATCCGCCGCTCAGTCGACGCGTTTACCGTGACGCCTGGTTTCGATTCGAAGGCTCGCCATCCGAGCGCGAATCGGGGGGGGCGCGACCGATGCGGTGCCTCGCGCCTGGATCACCATGCGTAAGAGAGCGAGACGCCGTCTGTAAAGCTCGCGTGCTCCTCTTGCGACCGACGTCTCTCGTGCGGCCTCTCGTACCAGAGGTGACATATGCTGCAAATGCAACAATGCTGTAGTAAAAGCAGGAGCGACGCGGGGCGGCGGAGCGGGTCCGCCGGCCGCTGCTCCGCTCCAAGGAATAGAAGCAAAGACAGCCTCGTTCCCGACCCGATCCAGCGTAGCCTCGCAACCGGAGAGGCTGTCGGCTCGTCCGCTCATCGGCCCTATGCCGGCGCACGCATGGTCGATGGGCGAGAGCCGTCTGAGCGTGTCGCTGGTCAATGGTCGGTAGGATCGCATCATTCACGTGCGGGGCGAGCATGAACACGTCTCATCAACGGCACTACTTCGAGCGCAACGTCTCGATCAGCGCGGACCCCATCGACCTGGCGGCGGCGCTCGCAAAATCAGGCCTGCACACGACGTACTTCGTGTACGAGCGCGACGGCGAGTGGAGCGTCGCCCTCGGCGCAGCCTTCGAGCTCACGGCCGACGTACACGGCGTGCACCGCCTCGATCGGACAGGGAAGCAGAGCTGGACCGGCGGGGATTGCCTCGCCGCGGTCGAGGCGGCGCTCGCGTCGATGCCGCTCCGGGGCTGGCGCGCGTACGGCACCGCCTCGTTCGAGTTCGCGTACCTGCTGCACGGCATCGAGGCGAATCTCGGCGCAGAGCCCTTGCTCCACCTGACCATCCCGGAGGTCGAAATCCGCCTGCGGCGCGGTACGGCGCTGCTTCGCGCGCTGACCTCGGACGAACTCGAGAGGATGGTGGACGTCCTCGCGTCCTCGGACCGCCGTCACGCGCGCGAGATGACGGACGTCGCCGGTCTCCACCCGGTCCCCTCGCCTCTGGTGCTTCCCATCACGGTGCTCGAGACGACGGGCGCAGCGAAGTACAAGGAGCTGGTGGCTGCAGCTACCCATGAGATCGCGGCGCGCAAGCTCCACAAGGTGATCGCGTCGCGCGTCGTCCCGATTTCCGCACCCGTCGACCTGATCGCTACCTACGTCGCCGGGCGGCGCCAGAACACCCCTGCCCGATCGTTCGTGGTCAACTGCCGCGATCTGAAGTTCGCCGGATTCAGCCCCGAGACGGTGCTCGAGGTGACCGCCGAGGGGCAGGTCATGACACAGCCGCTCGCCGGGACCCGGGCGCTCGTCTCGGACGACAATGAAAACGCGCGCCTGCGAGCGGAGCTGCTCAGCGACTCGAAGGAGCTGGCCGAGCACGCGATGTCGGTGAAGCTGGCGTTCGAGGAGCTCAGCCGCGTCTGCAAGCAGGGAAGCGTGACCGTGAACGAGTTCATGGCGGTGTCGCGTCGCGGAACCGTTCAGCACCTCGCCTCACGGCTCTCGGGCATGCTCGAGGCGGGCAACTCGGCGTGGACGGCGTTCCAGGTGCTGTTCCCTGCCATCACCGCGTCGGGGATCCCCAAGAGGGAGGCGGTCGACTGGATTCGAAGGCACGAAGCGGAGAGCCGCGGCCTCTACTCAGGCGCGGTCCTGACGGTGGACCACGACGGAGCGATGGATGCAGCGCTCGTGCTGCGAACCATCTTCCAGCGGGGGAGCAGCGTGTGGCTCCGGGCGGGCGCCGGGATCGTAGCGCAGTCGACGCCCGAGCGAGAGCTGGAGGAGACCTGCGAGAAGCTCCAGAGCGTGGCGCGCCACCTGGTGCCGTCAGGGGTCGCCAGCTAGCGGATGCGCCGTAGGAGGCGTCGTATTCCGATCTTGGGCTTGCCGTCGCATGAGTCAGCCAATGCACGAACAAACACAGCGAATGCACGACGAAACCGCCTCATCCGATCTCAGGGATACGGTCGCGAACATGCTCGGCGTGATGGTCGAGACGGTTCGGGAAGACAGCAACCTGATCGAGCTCGGGATGGACTCGATCACGATGATGCGTCTCGCCGGCAGGTGGCGGCGACAAGGCATCGAGATCGATTTCGCCGAGCTTCTAGCGAACCCGCGGGTGTCCGCTTGGAGGGCGCTGATCGGAGAGCGAAGCTGTAGCAAGGGCGAACGCGACGAGCGTTCGCCCGCCGCGGCCACGATCGACGAGGCGGCGCCCTTCGAGCTTGCGCTGATGCAGCACGCGTACTGGATCGGACGCCAGCAAGGCCAGCAGCTGGGCGATGTCGCTGCGCATTTCTACAACGAATTCGATGGCGAAGGGATCGAGCCTGCACGGCTGGAGTCTGCCATACGAAAGCTGATCGAGCGGCACGGCATGTTGCGCGTGCAGATCCTCAGCGACGGCCGGCAGCAGATCCTGTCCGACGGCCGCTGGCGTGGGCTGGAGGTCCACGACCTCCGCGCCTTGTCGGCCGACGCGGCGGAGCGAGCGCTGGCAGAGCTGCGCCGCACCCTGTCGCACCGGAGGATGGATCTCGCTGCCGGCGAGGTGTTCGACATCCAGATCTCGTTGTTGCCGGACGCGATCCGGGCGGGCGGCACGCGCCTGCACGTGAACCTGGACATGGTGGCCGCCGACGCGCTCAGCCTGCGGGTGCTGCTGGCCGACCTGGCGCACCTCTATGCTGGATCGCAGCCGCTGCCTCCGATCAACTACAGCTACCCGCGCTACCTGGCCGAACGCGACGCCAGCCGCGCGAGCGTCAAGGGCGTGCGGTCGCGGACCGCCGACCGAGAGTACTGGCAAGCTCGCTTGAGCGAGCTTCCAGCGGCCCCGCAGCTGCCCGCCGCGCCGTACCACGCGAACGTGGGCGCCACGACGGTGGTCCGGCGCCATCGCTGGCTCGCTCCGGAGCAGGTGCGCGCCTTCGCGTCTCTGGCGGCGCGCCATGGCCTGACGCCGGCCATGGCGATGGCGGCGGTGTTCGCTGAGATGCTGACCGCCTGGAGCGCGGAGCCGCGGTTCATGATGAACCTGCCGATGTTCGACCGCGAGCCCTTGCACCCGGACGTCGGGATGCTGGTCGGAGACTTCACCTCCTCGGTGCTCGTGGCATGGGACGGCGCAGCGCCTGGCACCTTCGCTGAACGCGCCCTGCGCCTGCAGGCCCAGTTCCATGCGGACGCCGAGCACGTGGGCTACTCGGGCGTCGAGGTGCTGCGCGATCTGTCGCGGCTGCGAGGCGAGCAGGTGCTGGCGCCTGTCGTGTACACGAGCGCGCTGGGCCTGGGCGAGCTGTTTCCGGAGGCCGTGATGCAGCGCTTCGGGAGGGCGTCCTGGATCATCTCCCAGGGGCCGCAGGTGTGGCTGGACGCGCAGGTCACGGAGCTCGACGGCGGCTTGCTGGTCAACGTGGATGCGCGTGAGGACGCCTTCGCGCCGGGCGTGCTGGACGCGATGTTCGACGCGCATGGTCGGCTGCTGGAGCGCCTGCTCGCCGATGAGGAGGCCTGGCGGCAGCCCGTGCCCGCGGTGCTCCCGGCAGATCAGCTGAAGGTGCGCGCGGCCGCCAACGCCACGCGCACACCGGTCTCGGGCAAGCGCCTGCACGACGGTTTCTTCGAGCTCGCGAAGCGACAGCCGGAGGCGCCTGCCCTGGTGTGGGGCAATGGCGACCAGATCTCGTACGGGGAGCTCCGGCAGCGCGCGCTGGGCGTGGCAGGCTACCTGCGCGAGCGCGGCGTGCGCGCAGGCGAGGTGGTGGCGATCCAGCTGCCCAAGGGGCCGAGCCAGATCGTCGCCGTTCTGGGCGTGCTGGCCGCGGGCGCCACGTATCTCCCGATCGGCGTGGATCAACCCGCGCTGCGCCGTCAGCGCATCCTCGAAGCCGCCGGCGCCGGCATCGTGCTCGACAGCATCCCGGAGAGCCAGACGTCGCTCTCGGAGCCGCTGGCCGGCGAGGACTCCGACCTCGCCTACATCCTGTTCACCTCAGGTTCGACGGGCGAGCCGAAGGGCGTGGAAATTACCCACGCCGCGGCGATGAACACCATCGACGATCTGAACCAGCGCTTCGCATTGGGCGCGACCGACCGGACGCTCGCGCTGTCCGCGCTCGAGTTCGACCTGTCGGTATACGACATCTTCGCGCCGCTATGGGTGGGCGGCGCCGTGGTCTGCGTCGAGGAGTGGGCGCGCCGCGACGCGGCGGTCTGGGCCGACCTGCTGCGCCGCCATCGGGTGACCATCCTCAACTGCGTGCCGGCCCTGCTCGACGTGACGCTCGCCGCCTTGGGCGACGCTTCCGGTCCGGTGGCGCTCCGCGCGGTGCTCCTGGGCGGCGACTGGGTGACCCTGGATCTGCCGGGCCGCCTGGCGCAGTGCGCCCCCCGCTGCCGCTTCATCGCGCTGGGCGGCACCACCGAGACGGCGATTCACTCCACGATCTGCGAGGTCACCGAGGTGCCTTCGCACTGGAAGTCGGTGCCGTATGGCAAGCCCCTGGGCAACGTGCAGCTGCGCGTCGTCGATCCGCTGGGGCGCGACTGTCCGGACTTCGTCCCGGGCGAGCTGTGGATCGGCGGCGCCGGCGTGGCTCGCGGCTATCGCGGCGACGGCGAGAGGACGGCGCAGAAGTTCCTCGAGGTGGACGGGGCGCGCTGGTACCGCACCGGCGACCGCGCGCGTTACTGGCCCGACGGCAGCGTGGAGTTCCTCGGGCGCGCCGACTTCCAGGTGAAGCTGCGCGGGCACCGCGTCGAGCTCGGCGAGATCGAGGCGGCGGTCGGCAGCTATCCCGGTGTCGGACAGGCCGTCGCGGTGCTGGGTGAGCGAGGGCTCTTCGCCGTCATCACCCCGGCCGATCCGATGATCGAGCTGCCCGATGCAGGCGAGCTCATCGATCTGCGGCAGCCGCCGCCGGAGCTCGCGACGCTGCGCCAGTTCCTGGCCGATCGCCTGCCCGCCGTGATGGTGCCGGACCACCTGTGGCGCTGCAGGAGCTTCCCGCTCACGCCCAACGGCAAGATCGATCGCAAAGCCTTGCAGCGAGCCGTGAGCGCCTTCGCCCCGCAGGCCAAGTCGACCGTGACTGCGCCGGTCGGCGAGGTGGAGCGCCGGGTCGCCGGCGTCTGGGCCGAGCTGCTCAAGCTGCCGGAGGTGGGCCGCGAGCATAACTTCTTCGCCGCGGGCGGCGACTCCCTCCTGGCGACGCGCCTGGTGCGCCGGCTGCGCGAGGTCGGCCTCGCCGACGTCAAGCTGGCCGAGCTGTTCGCCCGTCCGACGCTGGCCGACTTCGCGGCCACGTTGAGGCTCGGCGAGGGCGCTCCGACGCTGCCGACCCTGGTCGCCGATCCGGAGAACCGCCACCAGCCTTTCCCGCCGACGGAGGTGCAGCGCGCCTACTGGCTGGGCCGTGACGAGAGCTTCACGCTCGGGGGCGTCGGCTGCCAATTCTACCGCGAGTACGACGTCGTTGATCTCGACGTGTCGCGGCTGGAGGCGGCCGTCAACGCCCTGATTCGGCGGCACGAGATGCTGCGCGCCGTCTTCGATGAGCAGGGCCAGCAACGCATCCTCCCGGAGGTGCCGCGGTTCACGATAGAGGTCGTCGACGCCGGCGAAGACCCCGCTCAGGCCTACGACGAGCTGCGGCGCGACTACTCGCACAAGGTCTTCGACCCGACCCGCTGGCCGTTGTTCGGCATGCGCGCGGTGCGATCGGGCGACCGGACGCGCATGGGCATCAGCCTCGACAACCTCATCCTCGACGCGCTCAGCATCCTCACGTTCTACGCCGAGCTCACCGCGCTCTACCAGGCCCCGGACGCCTCTTTGCCGCCGATCGGGATGTCCTTCCGCGACTACGTGCTGACGTGCACCGCGGGGTCGGAGGCGCTCGCCGCCGCGCGGGCTTACTGGGCGAAGAAGCTGCCCGAGCTGCCGCCGGCTCCGCAGCTGCCGCTCGCGAGAGACCCTGCAGAGGTGGGGCGGCCGCGCTTCACGCGCCACGAGGGCAGCATCGACGCGCGCAGGTGGCGCCGCATCGTCGAGCGCGCAGGCGAGCACGGCGTCACCCCGTCCACGGTGCTGCTCACGGCGTTCGCTGAGGTGCTCAGCCGCTGGTGCAGCCGCCCCGACCTCACGCTCAACCTGACGCTCTTCGATCGTCGCGAGGTGCACCCCGACATTCACAGGGTCATGGGCGATTTCACCTCGCTCACGTTGATCGGATACCGGCCCGCTCCCGGCGAGAGCTGGGCAGCGCGCGCCAGGCGCGTGCAGCAGGAGCTGGGCGATGCGCTCGACCATCGCGACGTCTCGAGCATCTCGCTCGTCCGCGAGCTGGGCAGGTCGAGCGGCGCGCCGAGCCTGACCATGCCGGTGGTGTTCACGAGCGCGCTCGGCGTCCCCGGGGGCACCGCGGCGCCGGAGAGCGGCCCGTTCAGGAAGCAGGTGTGGGGCCTGACGCAAACCCCGCAGGTGTGGCTGGACCATCAGGTGATCGAGGCCGAGGGCGGCATCGCCCTGAACTGGGACGTGGTCGAAGACCTGTTCCCGGAAGGCCTCATCGCCACGATGTTCGATGCGTACCTGCGCGAGCTGAGCTGGCTGAGCAGCTCCGAATGGACCCTGCCCGTGCCCGATCTCATGCCCGAGCAGCAGCGCCGAGTGCGCGCGCGCGTCAATGCGACCGAAGGAGAGTGTCCGCGGCAGAGCCTGCACGAAGCGTTCTTCGGCATGGCGCGCGAGCGACCGCAGCGCGTCGCGCTGCGCTGGGGCGAGGCCGACGTGATGAGCTACGGCCAGCTCGCGGAGCGCGCGCTGCGCCTCTCGGCTGCGCTGGCCCAGCAGGGCGTGGCGAACGGCGATGTCGTCGCCGTGAACCTGCCCAAGGGTCCGGATCAGATCGCCGCCGTGCTGGGCGTGCTGGCGGCCGGAGCCGCCTACCTGCCGGTGGGGGTGGATCAGCCCGACGCGCGCCGCGACCGGATGATGGGCCAGGCAGGCGTCCGGGTCGTCGTCACAGGCCCAGAGCCGAGGCGCTGGCCGGGGGGCGTTCGCCCGTGCGTGTTCGGACAGGCGATGGCGTCCGCGCCTGCGCCGAGCCCGACGTCGGTCGACGCGGACCAGCTGGCGTACATCATCTTCACCTCCGGATCGACCGGCGATCCGAAGGGCGTCGAGATCACCCATCGCGCCGCGCTGAACACGGTGCTGGACATCAATCAACGCTTCGGCGTCGGCGCAGAAGACCGCATCCTGGCGGTGTCTGCGCTGGATTTCGATCTGTCTGTCTACGATATCTTCGGCCTGCTGTCGGCCGGCGGCTCGCTGGTCCTGATCGAAGAGGAGTCCCGGCGCGATGCGAGGCGCTGGCACGAGCTGGTGCGTCGGCACGGGGTGACGATCTGGAACAGCGTGCCGACTCTGCTCGACATGCTGCTCATCGTCGGCAGCGCGGAGGAGCCGCCGGGCGCACTCCGCCTGGCGCTCGTCTCGGGCGACTGGATCAGGACGGACCTGCCCGGGCGGCTCGCCGCGCAGCGGCCCGGGTGCCGGTTCGTCGCGCTCGGCGGGGCCACCGAGGCCTCCATCTGGTCCAACGCCTTCGAGGTGGACGAGGTCCAGCCGTCGTGGCGCTCGATTCCCTACGGCTATCCCTTGCGCAACCAGCTCTTCCGCGTCGTGGACGCGCATGGCCGCGACTGTCCGGACTGGGTGCCCGGTGAGCTGTGGATCGGCGGCCTCGGGGTGGCGCGAGGCTACTGCGCTGCGCCGGACCTGACGGCTCGCAAGTTCGTCGCCGATGGCGAGCGGTGGTATCGCACCGGCGACGTCGGGCGTTACTGGCCGGACGGGACGCTGGAGTTCCTCGGCCGCACCGACAACCAGGTCAAGATCCGCGGTCATCGCATCGAGCTCGGGGAGGTGGAAGCCGCTCTCCGGTCGCATCCCGGCGTGCGGCATGCGGTCGCCGTGGTGGCCTCCGGACGCCTCGCCGCCGCGGTGGTCCCCGTCGCGGCGGAGGAGGCGCGAGCCACGATGGCCGATGGGCTGAACGGCCAGGTTCCAGGGGAGCCGGCGGGGCTCAGCGCGGAGCAGCTGCGCGACCATGTCGCCACGAGCCTCCCGCTTCACATGGTGCCAGAGAGGATCCAGGTGCTGGCCCAGCTGCCGCTCAGCGCGAACGGCAAGGTCAATCGTGCCGAGATCATCCGGTTGATCTCGGCCGAAGCCGATACAGACGCCCGGGAGCTCGAGCCCCCGCGAGGCGAATGGGAGCAGACCGTCGCTGCGCTGTGGAAGGAGCTCTTGGCGGTCGCCGACGTCGGCCGGCATCAGAGCTTCTTCCAGCTGGGCGGCGACAGCCTCCTCGCGACGCGCCTCATCGAGGCCGTGAATCAACGCCACGGGGTCATGTTGCCCCTGAGGCGCCTGTTCAACGGACCGACGCTGCGCGAGGTCGCAGCGGTGCTCGCCGCCGAGCACGCGGCGCGCCAGGAGCAGGAGATCGAGGAGGGCGTGCTCTAGCGCCATCCGCCGCCGCGGCGCGCCGCCCGCGACTCCGGGCGACGACGCGCCGCCGCAGCCCAAGGACGCAGGAGGGCGCCTCGTCGGCGAGTTCATCCTCTGATGTGACGCTTGTCCTCAACAAGCTACAGGAGCTTTCATCCATGCCCGTTGCCGGGATCATCGAAGAGCTGAAGACGCTGGGTGTCGATCTGTGGACGGAATCAGGGCAGCTCCGGTTCCGTGCACCCAAGGGTTTGCTCACCGAAGACAGGATGACGGTGCTGCGCGCGCACAAGGCGCAGATCATCGATTTCCTGTCCACGAACCAGGGGGTGGTCGTCACCGCGGACGAGCAGGGGCGCCATGAGCCGTTTCCGCTCACGGACGTGCAGACGGCATACCTGCTCGGGCGTCAGAGCTCGTTCGGCTACGGTGGTGTCGCCTGCCACGGGTACCTGGAGGTGACGTATCCAGAGCTCGACCCCGCGCGCCTCGCCGACGCATGGAACCTGCTGATCGAGCGGCACGACATGCTGCGCGCCGTGATCGAGCAGGACGGCTACCAGCGCGTCCTGCCCACGGTGCCTCGGTATCACGTCCAGACGACCGACCTCCGCGGCGCGTCCGCCGTCGAGGTGGAGCGCGCGCTCAGCAGCATCCGCGCCGAGATGGACCACCGGATGTACGAGACCACCGTGTGGCCGCTGTTCGAGCTGCGGCATACCCGCACGAGCGGGGGCGACGTCGTGCACTTCTCGCTGGATTCGCTGATCGCGGACTGGGCGAGCGCCGGGATCTTCTTCGAGGAGCTCGATCTCATCCTTGCCGGCCGCGCCGACGAGCTGCGGCCGCTGGACCTCCGCTTTCGCGATTACATCTTCGCGGAGCGGCGGCTGCGCGAGACCGGGCGCTACCAGCGTGACCGCCAGTACTGGCTCGGGCGCGTCGACGATCTGCGCCCCGCGCCCGAGCTTCCGACGCTGCCGTCGAGCGCGGAGGCTGGACCCGTACGCTTCCGTCGCCATCACAGCCGCCTGTCCGCCGAGCGCTGGGAGCGCCTGAGGCAGCGGGCCGGCGAGCGCGGGCTCACGGCCTCGATCGCCGTGCTGGCCGCCTACGCGGCGGTGCTGCAGCGCTGGAGCCGCCGTCAGCGATTCAGCCTCAACCTCACGCTGCTCAACCGGCTGCCGCTGCACGCGCAGGTCGACCGGATCGTCGGAGACTTCACGTCGGTCAGCCTCTTGGACGTGCAGGCGCCTTCCGGGCGCAGCTTCAAGGAACAGGCTGCGCGGCTCGGCGACCAGATGTTCGCCGATCTCGACCACCGGCTGTTCACGGGGGTCGAGGTGCTGCGCGAAATCACCCGCCGGCGCGGCCGGGAGGCCGCGCTGATGCCGGTCGTCTTCACCAGCTCCATCGGCCTCGGCCCACGGCGGCGAGCCAGCAGCGGAAGGCGCTTCGGCTATGGCGTCACGCAGACGCCGCAGGTCTATCTCGACTGCCAGGTCATGGACGACGCGGACGGGCTCGAGGTCAACTGGGACGTACGTCAGGGGATCTTCCCGGAAGGCCTCATCGACGACATGTTCGCCGCGCTGCAGCGGCTGCTGGCCGATCTCGCGGAGCGCCCCGAGGCGTGGGATGCCGTCGATCCGGTCGCGTTGCCCGAGTGGCAGGCGCAGGAGCGCGCGCGCGTCAATCAGACCAGCTGTCCGCTGCCCGACTCCGTCTTGCATCGAGGGTTCCTGGAGCAGGCCGCCCGCAATCCCGAGTCGGTGGCGGTGATCGGCCACGCGGGCCGCTTGACGTACCGCGACCTGGCGATGAGGGCGGCGTCGGTCGCGCAGGCGCTGCGAGATGGCGGCTGTACCACCGGCGACCGGGTCGCCGTCGTCATGAACAAGGGGATCGAGCAGGTCGTCGCGGTGCTCGGCGTGCTGCTCGCCGGCGGGACATACCTGCCGCTCGACGCTACGCAGCCGCGGCTGCGCATCGAGAAGGTGCTGTCGAACGCGGCGGTGCGGCAGCTCCTGACCCAGTCGTGGATCTCCGCGGGCGCCAAGCTGCCGGATGGCCTGCGCGTGATCGACGTGGATACGCTGGCTCCCGCGCAGACCTTCCCCGCAGCTCCGACGGGCGACCCCGACGCGCTGGCCTACGTGATCTACACCTCCGGGTCCACGGGCGACCCGAAGGGCGTCATGATCACCCACAGGGCGGCGCTGAACACGATCGAGGACATTAACCGCCGCTTCGGCGTGACCGGGGCGGACCGGGTCCTGGGCCTTGCTCAGCTTGGCTTCGACCTCTCCGTGTACGACATCTTCGGCACGCTCGCCCTCGGCGGGACCCTCGTGCTGCCGGATCCCGACCGCGGCGCCGATCCTTCTCACTGGGCGGATCTCATCGTGAGGCATGAGGTGACCCTCTGGAACTCCGTGCCCGCGCAGCTGCAGATGCTGACGAGCTATCTCCAGGCAGAGCCGGTCGCGATCCGCTCGTTGCGAATGGCGCTCCTGTCCGGCGACTGGATCCCCGTCACGCTGCCTGAGCAGATCCGCCGGTTCGTGCCTGACCTGACGCTGATCGGGCTCGGAGGCGCGACCGAGGCGGCCATCTGGTCGAATTACCACCGCATCGAGCGGGTGGACCCGGCGTGGACGAGCATCCCCTACGGGGTGCCGCTCGCCAACCAGGGCTTCCGCGTCCTCGACGAGTCGCTTCGCGACGCGCCGGTGTGGGTCCCTGGAGAGCTGTACATCACCGGGCACGGCCTCGCAGCGGGATACCTGGGCGATCCGGAGCTCACGGCAGCGCGCTTCTTCAACCACCCTGTCGATGGACAGCGGCTCTACAGGACCGGAGATCTCGGGCGTTATCTCCCCGGCGGATCCATCGAGTTCCTCGGCCGCGAGGACAGCCAGGTCAAGATCCGCGGGCACCGGATCGAGCTAGGCGAGATCGAGGCCGCCCTGCTCGCGCATCCGGCGGTCGGCGCCGCGGCGGCGGTGGTGGCCGGTAAGGACCACACGGATCGCACCCTGCTCGGCTTCGTCGAGCTCGCGCGGCGCAGCGCACCCACGGACGATGAGCCCGCCGCCTCGCTCGCCCGCCTGGTGTCCGCCGCGCGGCAGTTCGCCGACAATGAGGTCCGCGGCCTCGCCACGGCCCAGGTGACCGAGGTGACCGGAGCGCTGCGCGAGGCCTCGCTCGCGGCCATGCTGAGCGCCCTGGTCGAGCGCGGCCTCTTCGAGGGTCCGCGAGGCACGCACTCGGCCGAGGAGATCCTGCGCGAGGCGCGCGTTCACGACCGCCATCACTGGCTCGTTCGCCGGTGGCTGGGGCTGCTGGTGGAGGCTGGCTGGCTCGTCTACGACGAGGATAGCCGCCGCTACGCGCAGCGCAGGGCCGTCGACGCGACGGCGGTCCACGACGCCTGGCGGCGGGTCGAGGAGCTGGCGTCGCGGTCCGGGCTGTGTACGCCCGAGTTGGTTCAGTACCACAAAGCTCACGTGGAGCGGCTGCACGCCTTGCTCGAGAACGCGCAGAACCCGTTCGAGCTGCTGTTTCCGCAAGGGAAGCACGACGTCGCGCTCGCGGTGTACCGCGACGACGCCATCGCGCGTTACAACAACCACGCCGTCGCGGCGCTCCTGTACCGGATCGCCGCCGCGCATGCCGACGGCACCCCCCTGCGGGTGCTCGAGATCGGCGCCGGCACGGGTGCCACCAGCGGCGTGGTCATCCCGATGCTCGACGGTCACGACGTCGACTACCTGTTCACGGATCTGACAGCCTTCTTCCTGGCCGAGGCGCGCGAGCGGTTCCGGGAGCGTCCCTGGGTGCGATTCGGACAGCTCGACCTGAACGAGGATTACCGGGCGCAGGGCCTCTCGCCAAACTCCGCGGACGTCGTGCTGTGCGCTGGGATGCTCAACAGCACCCGGAACGTCGAAGCTGCGGTCGCCGCCGCGGTGGAGCTGCTCGCGCCAGGGGGATGGCTCGTGTTCACCGAGCCCACCGCCGATCTCCCGCACGTCCTGCTCACGCAGGGGTTCATGATGGACCCAGCGGGCGCAGACCGGGAACGCGGCGCCACCAAGTTCCTGTCCACCGAGCAGTGGCGATGCCTGATCGAGAAGTGCGGTGGTGAGCTGGTGCTCCGCCTGCCGGACGACGATCATCCGATGGCGGCGTACGGCATGCACATGTTCGCCGCGCGCTTCAAGACCGACCGGGCGCGCGTCAGCACCGACGAGCTCACGAGCTTCCTCGGGCAGCGGCTGCCAGCCCACATGGTGCCTGCTCACCTGCAGGTCGTCGACCGGTTGCCGGTCACAGCGAACGGCAAGGTCAACCGCAAGGCGCTCGCCGCCTGGCGGCCCGCGGCGTTCGTCGACAGCGCCGGGAAGGACGCCGACGCGGCGCTGGACGAGCTGGAGAGCCGGTTGTGTGCGCTCTGGGCGGGCGCGCTCGGCATCGCGCGGATCGGCAAGGGCGAGAACTTCTATGATCGCGGCGCCGACTCGCTCATCCTCGCCAGGGTGGCAGGTCGACTGCGCGATGAAGTGCCGGAAGCCGCGCCGTTCGCCTACGACACGCTCCTGCGGCAGATGCTCAACGAGCCGACGGTCGACGCGCTCGCGCGGGCGCTGCGCAGGCAAGACTGCGCAGCGCCCGCGCCGGGCGGCGCGGAGTCGTGCGCTCAGGCGACCTCCACGGGCGGCAAGGCCGCGCAGATCCCGCCGCGTCGGGAGGGCAGCAACTCGTTGATCGTCTCGTTCGGCGGCGGGGACGGCCCGGCGCGCGTGATGTTCCACGCGGCGCTGGGCACCATGGACTACTTCCAGCACCTCGGGAGGGCGCTCGCCGCTCAGGATCTGGGGCCCGTCCTGGGCTTCGCTGTCGCCGACCCCGAGCAGTACCTCGCGATCCCCCCGAAGGAGCTCGTCGCGCGCGTCTCCGACGACTACGCGCAGCGGCTCATCGACGAGGGCTTCACGCGGTTCCAGCTCATCGGCTACTGCCTTGGCGGGCTGCTCGCCACGGAGGTCGCCAGGCGGCTCTTGGAGCGCGGCATGTCGGTGGACCTGGCGCTGGTCGACAGCATTCCGATGTTCATCGAGACGGACGAAGAGCTCGCGTTCGAGGCGATCTTCGCCCCGAACTTGAACCTGGATCCGGTGAAGGCCGTCTTCGGCGACGACGTCGACAGCGCGGACGTCTATCGGGCCATCGAGAAGCTGATGATCGAGTACGAGCGCAAGATACCCGCCGGCGCCATGGCCGAGCTCCGCGGAGACCCCGGGCTGGAATCGGTAGCCGCTGCGGTGCGCAGGCAGTCGGCGCGCAGCCAGGAGGAGCGCCTGGCCGGCTACGCCAAGGCGGCCGCCGCTCAGGCTGGGGTGCCCGTCGGACCCGAGCTCATCCCGGCGCTGTTCCGGACCTGCAGGCACAGCATGCGCGCCGCGCGCTTCGATCCCGAGCCCTACGTCGGCGATATGACGTTCTTGCGGTGCGACGAGGAACAGTCCTTCGGCATCACCGCAGGCGTGGGGCACCTGACGGCGCCGTTCTGGGAAGGCGTTTGCCTCGGGGAGTTCAAGCTCATCGACGTGCCCGGCAACCATTTCAGCGTCATCGAGCCGCCGCACGTGAACGTCGTGGCCGAACACCTGGCTGCGTCGCTGCACCGCAAATGAAAGAGGATCGTCAAAAGGAGGCGGCGCTCCGCGAGCTGCGCCGCCCGATCGAAGGGCTCAGGCGGCTCGGGATCTTGCTCGGCGGTATCGGGGCGCTGACGACGCTCGTTCCGTTCATCGGGATCGCCGAGCTCGCGCGGATCCTGATCGCGTCGGGCCCGATCGACGGCGGGAAGGTCGCCGGGGTCGCTTTGACGATCGTGGTCGGGCTCGGCCTCGGATGGACGTGCATCGGAACGGCGCTGTGGGTGACTCACCTGGCCGACCATCGGCTGCAGGCCATCCTGCGGCGCGCGCTGGTGCGCAAGCTGGGCGAAGTTCCGCTGGGGTGGTACTCCGACAAGACGTCAGGGGTGGTCCGCAAAGCGGTCCAGGACGACCTCGAGGATCTGCACCACCTGGTCGCGCATCACGATGTCGAGCTCGTCTCGGCGATCGTCCTTCCGCTCGGCGGCCTCTTGTACCTGCTCTGGCTGGACTGGCGGCTGGCGCTGCTCGCGGTGGCCACCTTGCCGATCTACGCCGTTGCCTACGCGTGGATGATGCGGGGCTTCGCCGAGAAGATGATGCAGCTCGACGCGAGCTTCGCCAGGGTGAGCGCCGCGATCGTCGAGTTCGTACACGGCATCGCGGTCGTGAAGGCGTTCGGACAGACGGGTCGCGCTCACCAGAGCTATCAGCGCGCCGTCGGCGATTTCAGCGATCGCTACGCCGGCTGGGTGAGGCCGCTGCTTCGGCTGGAGGCGCTGACCTCGATGGCCCTCTCGGTGCCGGTGATCATGCTGGTGAGCTTGACCGTCGGCGCCTGGTTCATTCGAGAGGGCTGGGTGGGCCCCATCGATCTGCTCGCCGAGATCCTGGTCGCCGTGGTCATCCCGCAGACGGTGCTGACGCTGAACCAGGGGCTCACGGCGCAGCGCAAGGCCGTGGCGGCGGCCGGCCGCGTCGCCGCGCTGCTCGACGAGCCGTCGTTGCCGATCACCAAGACGCCGCAGGTGCCCCGCGGAGCGGAGGTGCAGTTCGACCACGTCTCGTTCAGCTACGATGGATCGAGGGACGTGCTCTCCGACGTGAGCTTGCGCTGCAAGCCTGGCACGGTGACCGCGCTGGTCGGGAGCTCGGGGGCGGGGAAGTCCACCCTGGCCAAGCTCGTGCCCCGTTTCTACGACGTGACCGGCGGCGCCGTCCTCCTCGGCGGCGTGGATATACGAAACATTGCGCCGGACGTGCTGTACCGGCAGGTCGGCTTCGTTCTGCAGGACGTCCAGCTGGTGCACGGAACGGTGGCCGACAACCTCCGCCTTGGCCGGCCCCAGGCCAGCGACGCAGAGGTGATCGAAGCCGCTCGCGCCGCGCAGATCCACGATCGCATCGTCGCGCTCCCCAGGGGATATCAGTCCGTGATCGGCGAGGACGCCGTCCTCTCCGGCGGCGAAGCGCAGCGGCTGTCCATCGCGCGCACGCTGCTCGCGGACACCGCGGTCTTGATCCTGGACGAGGCGACGGCGCACGCGGATCCGGAGTCAGAAGCACAGATCCAGGACGCGCTGTCCGCGGTCGCGCGCGGGCGCACGGTGATCGTCATCGCCCACCGGCTGGCGACGATCACCGGCGTCGACCAGATCGTCGTGCTCGATGAGGGCCGCGTGCGCGAGCGCGGTACGCATTCCGAGCTGCTCGCCGCGGACGGGCTCTACGCCAGGATGTGGCGTTCTTATGTCGAGAGCGACATGGCGGCTGCCGGCGCAGCCGCGGAGTGAGGCCTGATGATCCGGGAGCTGACCAAGATCTTGGGGCCGCAGCACAAAAAAGCGCTGCACGTCTATTTCGGCTGGCTCATCGTCTACTCCGTCGTCCAGGGCGTGGCGATGGCGTTCCTCGTGCCCGTGCTCAAGGCGTTGCTCAGCGGGGACCTGGACGAGGCGCTGCGCTGGCTGCTCCTTTTGGCCGCGGTCGTCGCGGTGACTTGCCTCGCGCGATACCAGCAGACGATGAAGGGCTTCGCGCTTGCGCTGGTCGTCCTGACCACGCTGCACAACCGGCTCGGCAGCCATGTCGCCCGCCTGCCGCTCGGCTGGTTTTCCTCGGAGAAGGTGGGCCGTCTGTCGCGGAGCGCGACGGGCGGCACCATGATGGTCACCAACGTGTTCGCTCACCTCCTCACGCCGGTGGTGAGCGGCATACTGACGCCCGCGACGATCGCCGTCGCCATGCTGTTCTTCGACTGGCAGCTCGGGCTGACGGCCATCGTCTGCACGCCGCTGATCTACCTGACGCACCGCTGGTCGTCGGCGTGGATCGGCCGCACCGAGGAGCAGGTCGACGCCGCGGGGGCGCTCGCCAGCAACCGGGTCGTCGAGTTTGCGCGCAACCAGCAGGTGCTGCGAGCGTTCGGTCGGGCGACGGGGGGCTATGGGCCGCTGGAAGAGGCGATCGACGCGCAGCGCGTCGCGGGCGGGTCGATGCTGCGCCAGACCTTCCCCAGGCTGCTCGCCGGCGGGCTGTCGGTGCAGCTCGCGTTCGCTGCGCTGATCGCCGTCGGCGTGGTGCGCGCGCTCGACCGGTCGATCGACCCGATCGAGCTGATCGCGCTGCTGGCGCTGGCCGCCAGGTTCGTGGGGCCGCTGGCCGAGGCCGCGGGGAGGAGCGGGCTCTTGCGGATGGCGGGCAACGATCTGGAGCGGCTGTCCGCCATCTTCGATGAGGCGCCGCTCGCCGAGCCGGAGCGCTCGAAGCCCGTCACGGCCCCGGGGGAAATCGAGCTCTCCGGCGCCGTGTTCGGCTACCAGCCGGGCGTTCCAGTGCTCCGTGATGTGTCGTTCCGGATAGCGCCGAAGACGATGACGGCGATCATCGGGGCATCCGGCTCCGGGAAGACCACGATCACACGGCTGATCGCGCGCTTCTTCGACGTCAACGCGGGATCGGTGCGGGTGGGCGGCGTGGATGTCCGCGAGCTCTCCACGGAAGACTTGATGGCGCAGCTGTCGCTGGTCATGCAGGACGTCTACCTGTTCGATGACACGCTCGAGGCGAACATCCGGGTGGGCCGGCTGGACGCCACGGACGAGGAGGTGCGCGAGGCCGTCCGCCTGGCGGGCGTGGACGAGATCATCGAGCGCCTCCCGCAGGGCATGAAGACCCGCGTCGGCGAGGGCGGTGCGTCGCTGTCCGGCGGGGAGCGCCAGCGGGTGTCCGTCGCCCGAGCCGTGCTGAAGAACGCGCCCATCGTGCTGCTGGACGAGGCGACTGCGGCGCTCGACCCGGAGAACGAGCGCTACGTCCAGAACGCGATGCGAACGCTGATGGCTCGGTCGACGCTGCTGGTCATCGCGCACCGGCTGCCGACCATCGTGTCCGCAGATCAGATCCTCGTGCTCGACGGCGGTCGTATCGTCGAAGCGGGCACGCACGATGAGCTCATGGCGCGCAACGGGCGGTACACGGCGTTCTGGAACGAGCGCCGCCGCGCCCACGGATGGCGGCTGGTGGAGGCTGCAGGATGACAATCGGCATCTTAGGCGGTTACGGCGACGTCGGCGCGCATGCGGCCCGGCAGCTCCTGTCGCTCGGCCTCGGGCCGCTGCGGATCGGCGGGCGCAACGCCGAAGCAGCCCGCCGCTTCGCGAATGAGCTGTCCGCGGAGGTGGTCGAGCACCAGGCCGTCGATTTTCGCGACGACGCGTCGTTGCGTCGCTTCGTCGGCGGGTGCCGGATCGTGCTCAACTGCGCCGGCCCATCGCACGCCGTCGCCGACCGCGCGGCGAGGGCAGCCGTGGAAGCTGAAGCCGACTACGTGGACGCCGCCGGAGACGATGCGCTGTACGCGCTCCTGGACGGCGACGAGTACCGCCGCCGCCGGCGCGTGGCAGTGCTCTCGGCGGGGCTGCAGCCTGGCCTCACCGCGCTCTTGCCGCGCTGGGCGGCGGCTCGGGCGTTCAGCCAGGTTGAGGGCCTGCTCAGCTACTTCGGCGTGATGGATCACTTCACCGAGGTCGCCGCGGACGACTACCTCCAGGCTGCCACGGACGGGGTGAGCGAGCCGCTCGCAGCATGGCGAGAGGGGCGTCGCTCCGGGGTGCTGACCCGGATGCGCAACGTGGAGGTCGCGTTCTTCCCCGGCCCGGCGACCTTGCTGCCTTCCCTCAACACCGAAGGTGAGCGGCTCGCGTCGTCGCTCCGGCTTGCTCGAGCGGACTGGTACACGATCATCAACGGCCAGCACATCCTCACGGCCTTCGACCGCGCGCGCAGCCTCGAGCGCCGCGAGGCGGTCGCGGCGTTGCGCCGGGCCAGCTTGCTCGACCTCGCTGGGCGCGAGCCGCACGTCATTCTCCTCGCGCAGCTCGACGGCTCGAGAGATGGCGCCCCGATCACGCGCACGCTGGTCATGCGCGGGCGGCGCAACGCCGAGCTCACCGGGGCCATGGCCGCGCTCACCACGCTCGCGGTGGAGCAGGGTGAGGTGCCCGCTGGGCGCCACTTCGCCGCGGCCGTGCTGGAACCCATGTCGGCCGTCGGTCGCCTTCGCGAGAGCGGCGCGGTGAGCGCGCTCGATCTGCTGGACACGTCGATCGACGCGCTCGGCGCCACCGAGGAGGGCTCGCTGTGACCGCCGCGATCCCGCTGGTGCTGTGTGGCGCCGGGTTCGGTCCTCTGCACCTGGGTGCGCTCCAGCGTTTGAACGGGCGCTTTCACCTCATCGGCCAGCTCGCCGGCGACAGCGAAGAGGCCCGGATGTTCGTTGATCAGGCCAGGATAGCGCTCTGGACCCGGCCGGAGCAGCTCCCCGTCGGCCCGGGCGTGAGCTGCTGGGTATCGGCGACCGGACACGGCGTGCCCGTCGCCGAGCGCGTGATCGAGCTCCTGCGGCGTGGCAGCGCTGTGCTGGCCGAGGCGCCGCTCGAGCACGACGAACTCACGGCGTGCATGCGACAAGCGCGCCTTGCCCGAGCGGCCTTCCGGCTGGCGGCGGTCGCCTCTGCCACGCCGTCGTCCCGGCGGTTCCTCGGCGCTGCGCAGGCGTTGCGCGAGCGCACGCCCATCAGGTACATCGCGGCGACCTGCACGCGAGCGTCGATCCAAGCGCTGCTCCGCCTGACAGGAGACGCGCTCGGCGCCCTGCGTCCCTGGCAGATCCGTGAACCGATGCAGCTGGCGAGCGGGCTCGTGGTGCTCGGAGGTAGCCTCGCGGGTACGCCCCTCGTCTTGCGCGTGCGCAACGAGGTGCCGTCAGAGACGCAGATGGACGCCGAGATCGTCGTGGGCAGCGACGCCGGCGAGCTGAGGCTTTCGGGGGTTCACGGGCAGGTCATCTGGACCGCGCATGCCACGGGGGCTGGCGTGCTGTTCGGCGGACCGGATGCGCCGGCCGAGCGCGAGACCGTGAGCTGGCTCCGCGCGACGAGCCGCGAGTTGACGACGTTCGCCGACGCGATGGAGAGCCCAGGCGCAGCCGTCAGCGAGGCTCAGGTTCAGCTCACGTTGTGCCGTCTCCGGCACGACGTCCTCGCGGCGCTCGGCGCCGCGACGGCGCGCGCTGGCGCGGAGGTCTTCCCGATCGCCGATCTGGCTGCGGCGGCTGTGGAGGCCGCCGCCGACGACGCCGACCGTGCGGCGCCCGACGCGCCGACGAGCGAGGAGGTACACGAGGCGGGGCTCAGGCTCAGCGGGCTGCTGGAACGAGCCTCGGGGAGCGATGCTCTGGCGCACCTCCCGGGGGCGATGCAGCGACTCGAGGCGATCTGCCTGCGGGCCATCTGGGAGCTGCTCCTCGCGAGCGGCGCTGTGGATCCGGGAGGCGAAGCGCGCACCGCGGAGGAGATCGTCGGCGCGCTGGGCGCGGCGCCGCGACACGCATGGCTCGTCCGCCGGTGGCTCGCCGCGCTGACGGACCAGGGGGTCCTCAGCAACACCGCGGATCGGTACGCGTGGCGGCGGGCCCTGCGGGATGCCGGCGCGGCCGCAGACCTGCCCGACGCCTACGCCGCGCTCGGCTTCCCGCCCGCGATGGCGGAAGTTCACCAGGCGGCGCTGCGCCGCCTGCATCAGCTCGTCCGTGACGAGGTCTCGATCCAGCAGCTCTTGTTTGGCGACCGGCAGGATCTCTCCGCCGTCGCGGCCTACCAGGATAACGTCTTCACGGCTTACCTGTGCGCCGCCGGCGCTCACCTCGTGCGCCGCTGCGCGGAGCTGCGGTACAGGTCGCTGCGCGTGCTCGAGCTCGGCGGAGGCGCCGGGCTCGCCACGGCAGCCGCGCTGCGGGCCCTCGACGGCGCGCCGGTCGACTATCTGTTCACCGACATCTCGCGTGCGTTCACGGTCGCGGCGCAGGAGCGGTTCGGTAACCACCGCGGGATGCGCTATGCCACGCTCGACATCAACGCCGATTTCGCGGCGCAGGGGGTGGAGCCGCACGCGGCCGACGTCGTGCTCGCGGGCAATGTCCTCCACAACGCGGTGCATGTGGGTCGGACGCTGCGCCGAATCCGCCGCGCGCTCGCCCCCGGCGGATGGCTGATCTTCACGGACTCCACACGAGACAATCACGCGATCCTCACGGCGATGCAGTTCCTGCTGTCTCCCCCGGCTGGCTCGCCGCCGCTCGGCAGCGAGGACCGGCGCGCCGGGACCGATCAGGTGTTCGTCGATGCACCCGGCTGGAATGCGGAGCTCATGGCGGCTGCCTTCGTGCCGCGGTTCGTCCTTCCTTCGCTCGATTCACCCTTGGCGGTCGCAGGCCAGCACCTGTTCTTCGCCACCGCCTGCTGACGACCACCCGACGAGGTGCCATGACGGTAAGACAGATCATCCATGGGCTGGAGCGCCTCGGGAGTCGAGCGGCGCTGGTCTCCAGCGGGCGCGAGTGGACGGGAGCCCAGATGCTCGACTGGACCTACCGCGCTGTCACGGCGCTGCGCCAGCGCGGGGCCGCCGCCGGCCGCTCGTTGCGCTGGAGCGCTGGAGATGTGCCACAGGCCCTGCCCATCCGCCTGGCCGCGATGCTGCTCGGCGCGCGCTTCTCCGCCGAGCAGCCGGCGAGCGAGGGCGGCGACGCCCTGACGATCACGGACGCTGACCTGTCCGCGCTCGATGCGGCGAGAGCGTCCGAGCCCCGCATGGCGGACGACGCGCCGTTCTCCGTCGTTCGCGGATCGTTCGTCTGGTCTGCCGCGGTGTTCGGCGAGTCACTGGCTGCGATGCGCGACGCGCTCGGCCCATCTCCTGCGCGGACGGCGGTGCTGTCGTCGCTGGCCGGGTTCGGCGGTGACGCCGCGTTCGCGAGCTGGAGCGCCGGCGCCCCTGTCCACCACCTCCCGGCGGCCGCGAGCCCGGCCAAGGCCCTGGCGTTCCTCGAGCGGGCGGCTCCGGACTGCGCGATCCTGTCGGCGGCGCTGCTGCGCAGCCTCGTGGCTCACCCGGCTGCCGCGCTGGCCGACCTCGGCTCGCTGCGGCGCGTCGTGTACGACGCCGGCGTCGGTGGAGCGCTGTCCGTCGAGTCGTCCGCGGCCGTGCGGCGCGTCCTCGGCGCAGAGCTCGCCGACCGGATCGCCAGCGGAGCCGGGCTCGTGCCCTTGGAGCGCGAGCTGCGCAGGGCCGAGCAGGAGGCGGCGCGCATCGCCGAGCTCGTGACGAGCTGCCCCGGCGTGGCGGCGGCGGCGGTGATCCCGTCCGAGGGCGACAGCTGGGCGGTCTTTGCGGTCCCCGCGAAGCGTGCCCGCGACGGCGCCGACGGGGACGCGAGCGGACAGCGCCTGATCTCCGAAGCGACCGCCGCCCTGGAAGCCGAGTTCGCCGGGACCGACCTGAACAGGGCGATCGCGGCCGTGGAGAGGCTGGGGCAAACGGCGCTGCTCTCGATGCTCAACGCGCTGAGCCGCAGCGGCCTGTTCACCGACGCGGCCGCCGTGCACACCGTGGACGAGGTGCTCGCGCGGGCGCGGGTCGCTGCCGAGCATCGGCCGCTCATCCGTCGCTGGCTCAGGGTGCTCACCGAGCAGCAGCTGCTGCGGCGGGACGGCGACCTGCTCAGCGCCGCACGCCCCGTCGGCGACTACTCGGACGCCGCGCTGGCGCGCGCGTGGGACGAGCTGAAGGGCGAATGGCTGGCCACGGTAGGTGCGACCGGCACGATCGACTACGCGCTTCGCAACGCCGAGCGGTTGCCCGATATGATCTCCGGCGCGGTGCGGGCCGTCCACCTGTTGTTCCCGGAAGGGCGCACCGACCTCGCCAGGGCCCTGTATCGCGAGAGCATCGCTGCCCGGTATCAGCACCGCGCAGTGAGCCATCTCGTGAGCAGGATTGCCAAGGCGTGGCCCGGGCAGCGACCGATCCGGCTGCTCGAGGTCGGCGCTGGCACGGGCGCGACATCGGAGTCGCTCCTGCCGGAGCTCTCGGGCGCGGACGTCGACTACCTCTATACCGACATCTCCAGGTATTTCCTCGATCAGGCCGCGCCACGGCTCACCGCATATCCCTCGGTGCGCTTCGGCCTCTATGACATCAACGCCGCGCCAAGAGAACAGGGCTTCGTGCCGAGCTCGTTCGACGTGATCATCGGCGGGGGCGTGCTCAACGCCGCGCGGAACACGGACGCCTCGGTCCGCTGGCTGAGCGAGCTCCTCGGCCCCGGCGGCTGGCTCGTCCTGACCGAGCCCACGGTCGAAGAGTTCTGGGTGATGGCGTCCCAGGCGTTCATGCTGGACGACGCCAGCGACGGCAGGGCCGAGACGGAGTCGACGTTCCTCTCGCTGCCTCAATGGAACGCCGTGCTGGACGGCGCTGGCCTGCAGCGCGTCCTCGGGTTACCCGAGGACGGGCACCCGCTGCAGCGGCTCGGCCATCGTGTGTTCGCGGCCCGGGCCAAGACGGATCGGGTGCCGCTGACCTCGGAGCGCCTCTCTGCACACCTCGGCGAGCGCGTAGGTGCCGCAGCCCGGATAGACATCGTGGATGAACTGCCGCTCACCTCAGGTGGCACCGTCGACCGCGAGCGGCTGCGGGACTGGGCCGCTCGCCGTCAGCGCCTCGATTCCCGCTCGAACCCCAAGGCGGCATCACAGGCACGATCGCAATGACTACCACACCGAAATCCCCCATCCCGTATCCGTTCAACCTGTTCGACGGCATCGCGCTCGCGCCCGAGTACGCCGAGGCTCAGCGAACGCCGGGGCTGCTCAACGTCAAGCTGCCTTACGGCGAGCCGGCGTGGCTCGCGACCCGCTACGAGGACGTCCGCTTCGTGCTCTCCGACCGGCGGTTCAGCCGCGAGGAGGCCGCGAAGCGCCCGGAGGCTCCGAGGGCGCTCCCGCGCATCGCCGGCGGGATCGTCATGATGGATCCGCCCGAGCTGACCCGCATCCGCAACCTGGTCACCCAGGCGTTCACGAACCGGCGCGTGGAGCAGCTGCGCCCCCACGTCCGCGATCTCGCCAACGAGCTGATCGACAAGATGGTGGCCAAAGGTCCCCCTGCGGATCTCGTGCGGGATTACGCGCTGCCGATCCCTATGTCCGTGATCTGCGAGCTCCTGGGCGTGCCGGTGGCGGACCAGTCCAAGTTCAAGGAGTGGAACGATTCCCTGCTCTCGACCAACACGCAGACCGCTGAACAGACGCAGCGGAACCTCGGCGAGCTGTCCCAGTACATCATGGGCCTGATCCGTCTGCGCCGCGCCGAGCCTCGCGACGACCTGATGAGCGCGCTCATCGAGGCTCACGACGTGGACGACCGCCTGAACGAGCGCGAGATGGTCCAGCTCTGCATCGCCATCCTCATCGCAGGGTACGAGGCCACGTCCTCGCAGATCCCGAACTTCATCTACACGCTCCTGACCCATCAGGAGCAGTTCGCGCGCCTCAAGGCCGATCCTGGCCTCGTGGCGCAGGCCGTCGAAGAGATGCTCCGCTTCGTGCCGGTCGCGTCAGCCGCGATGTTCCCGCACTACGCCACCGAGGACGTCCAGGTCGGCGAGACGCTCGTGCGCGCGGGAGAGCCCGTGTTTGCGTCAGTCGGCGCGGCCAACCATGACCCCCGCAAGTTCTCTGCTCCCGACCGGCTCGACTTCGACCGAGATGCGCGAGCGCACTGCGCGTTCGGCGTTGGGATGCATTACTGCATCGGCGCGTCGCTGGCCAGGATCGAGCTTCAGGAAGCGTTGCGCGCGCTCGTGATCCGCATGCCGGATCTTCGTCCCGCCGCGGACGTCCAGTGGAAGACCGCGACGTTCTTCCGCGGGCCGCTCACGATGCAGGTGACCTGGTGAGCGCCGGCTCCGGCAAGAAGAAGCGCGTCGTCGTCGCCGGCACGGCCTTCGGTCGCATTTACCTGGATGCCGTCGCGTCGGCGCAGGGCTCGTTCACGCTCGCCGGCTTGCTCGCGCGTGGCAGCGATTTCTCCCGGGAGTGCGCGGAGCGCTGCGGCGCGCCGCTCTACACCAAGGTGGAGGACATCCCCGGCGACATCGACATCGCCTGCGTGGTGGTGCGTTCGGGGGCGACCGGCGGCCCAGGCTCCGATATCGCCAAGGCGCTGCTCGAGCGTGGGATCCACGTATTGCAGGAGCATCCCGTGCACGCCACGGAGATCACCGCATGCATGAAGGCCGCGAAGCGAGGGGGCGCTGCCTACGCGGTCAACACGCTGTACCCGAACGTGCGCCCGATCCGGCAGTTCCTCGCGGCGGCTGAGTACCTCAGGAAACGACAGCGTATACAGTTCATCGACGCCGCTTGCAACAGCCAGGTCGCGTATCCGCTCCTCGACGTGCTCGGCCGCGCCGCGGGCGACCTGCGACCGTGGGCGTTCTCGGAATGCGCGCCGCGAGGTGATCGGTCCTCGCCGGCCGCGGGCCAACCGTTCCAGAGCCTCACCGCGACCATCGGCGGAGTGCCCGTGACGCTCCGCGTGCAGAACCAGGTCCACCCGGAGGATCCAGACAATCACTCTCTGTTGATGCACAGGATCTCGCTCGGGTGTGATGCCGGCGTGCTGACCCTGGCCGACACGCACGGACCAGTTCTTTGGAATCCGCGCTTGCACTCGCCGCGCGACGCGACCGGGCGCTTGATCATGAGCGGCCCCGGCACCGACCGCCTCGCCGTGAAGAGCACCTCGATCCTGGGCGACCAGGATACGCGCAGCTATCACGACGTGTTTGCGCGGACGTGGCCTGAGGCCGTGGTCGTCGCCTTGCACGACCTGTGCGGCGACATCGCCGACCCGGCCCGCCGCGTCCGCAGCGGCCAGTGGGCTCTGGGCGTGTCGCTCGCGTGGCGAGACCTGACGGAGCGGATCGGGATGCCCGAGCTCATCCGTCCGGAGGCCCCGGAGCCGCTCGCCGTCGACGAACTGCGCGCGGCGGCGCGCGCCGCGGTCGGCCAGGCGGCTGGGAGCGGCGCGCGTTGAACGAGAGCCTGGCGCTCGGGAGGAGTGAACATGGCGACTTCTTGCAGCCACGTATTGTTATGGGTACGCGACATTCATCAAGCTGTGCGCGACTACAGAGAGCTCGGCTTCAAGGTCGACTACGCGACGGCCGAGCGAAAGGCTCAGCATGCGCACATCTGGTTCACCGAAGGCCCCATCATTGAGCTGCTCACGACCCCGCGCAGCGCAAAGTGGTTCAAGTGGCCGATCGAGCTGATGGCCGGCCGCGGCTCAGGCCGGCGGATGATCCGCTGGTCGGAGAACGAAGGCTTCTGCGATGTCGCGGTCGTGACGGATACGCACGCTCTCGACCGTGAGCTCACCGCGCTGCGGAATGCAGGAGTCCCCGTCGGCAGAGCCGTCGGGTGGCGACGAACGAAGCCGGACGGCCAGCAGATCCGGTTCAAGTTTGCGTACCCGGCGAACGATCGCCTCCCGTTCATCGTGAGCCCCTACGATCCGCCTCAACATCCGAGAGAGAACCGCCATCCGAACGGCGCCAGGCGGCTCAGCCGGGTGAAGATGGGCGTCCGTGCTGAGGATCGAGATGCTGTGCGCCGGATCGTCGCCGACGACCCCACGTTCGTGCTCGAGCCCGCCGAGGTGACGGGTGTCCGCGCGATCGAGATCACGGGCCTTTCGGCTGAGCTCGACCCGACCCTGCTGCACGGCGCGGTCGTGCTGCCGGCCCGTCCGATGTCTGATCCGAGCCAAGCGCAACGAAGCGCAGGACCGTGAGCGCCGACGAGGGTCGGTGGAAGCGAGGGATCTCTCATGTTGAGTGGATGTGTGGATTGGCCGGATGAGTTCGTGGCTCGTTACAGGGAAGCGGGCTACTGGCGGGGCGAGTGCCTGGGAGAGATGTTGCGCGCGCGGGCGCGAGCGGCGCCGACGCGCCTGGCCGTCGTCGACGGAGCGCGTCGCTGGACGTACCAGGAGCTCGACGAGCGCGCGGATCGCATGGCCGCCGGGCTCCGCCGGCTCGGCATCGCGAAGGAGCAGCGAGTTCTCGTGCAGCTGCCCAACATCGCCGAATTCCTGCCGCTGTGCTTTGCGCTGTTCCGGATCGGCGCCATCCCGGTGCTGGCATTGCCGGCGCACCGAGAGACGGAGATCGTGCATCTGGCGGAGCTCTCGCAGTCGGTCGCCTATGTGATCGCCGACGTCCACGTTGGTTTCGACCACCGGGCGCTCGCCCGCGCGGTCTGCAAGAAGGTGGCGAGCCTCCGGCACGTCCTCGTGGTGGGCGACGCGCAGGAATTCGTGTCGTTGTCGGAGGTGGACGCGCCGGCGGAGGACATGGACGGGCCGGCGCCGCGCGATGTAGCCCTGCTCTTGCTGTCGGGCGGAACGACCGGGGCTCCCAAGCTGATCCCGCGCACGCACGACGACTATGTCTGCAACGTCCGCCTCAGCGCCGAGGTGACGGGCCTGAATGAGAGCACTCGCTACCTGGTGAGCCTCCCCATCGCCCACAACTTTGCGCTGGGGTGCCCTGGAGCCCTGGGCACCTTGCACGCTGGCGGCACCGTCGTGTTCTGCAAGGACCCCAGCCCTGAGACCGCGTTTCGGCTGATCGAGAAGGAGAAGATCACCGTGACCGCGCTCATCCCGCCGCTCGTCGTGCTGTGGCTGGAGGCGGCGGAGTGGGTGCAGGCGGATCTGAGCAGCTTGCAGTGGCTCCAGGCAGGAGGTGCTCGCCTCAAGGCCGAGACGGCGGCGCGCGTGCGGCCCGTCCTCGGCTGCGGGTTGCAGCAGGTCTACGGCATGGCAGAAGGGCTGCTCAACTTCACGCGGCTCGACGACCCCGAATCCATGGTCATCAACACGCAAGGCCGGCCGGTCGCCGCGGACGACGAGGTGAGGATCGTCGACGCCTCGGACGTCGAGGTGGCGGACGGCGAGATCGGTGAGCTGCAGGTCCGCGGCCCCTACACCATACGCGGGTATTATCGTGCGGATGACTACAATCGTCGCGCCTTCACCGCCGACGGCTTCTACCGGAGCGGGGACCTGGTGCGGCGACTGCCCAGCGGGCATCTGGTGGTGGAAGGCCGGAGCAAGGACGTGATCAACCGGGGAGGGGAGAAGGTCCCGGTCGAGGAGATCGAGAACTATCTCATGGCACACCCGGCGGTCCGTGACGTCGCCATCGTCGGCATCCCGGACCCCACCATGGGGGAGCGCACCTGTGCATGCATCATCCCGCGCGGTAAAGCGCCCGCGCTGGCCGAAGTGAACGCCTACCTCAGCCGTCTGGGCGTGGCTGCATTCAAGCTGCCGGATCGTTTGGTGGTCCTGGAGAGCTTCCCGCAGACGAGCGTGGGCAAGGTCAACAAGCGGGCCTTGGCGAAGCAGGTATGCGGCGCCCCTCCAGCCATGATCACGGAGGTCTCATGAATACTTCGACTCGAATGTTGCGCCGCATCTTGAGCGCGCCCACCCAGTCCACCCCGCACCTGATCGTCTGCCCCTTCGGTGGCGGGAGCTGCTCCGCGTTCCGCTCCTGGAAGACGCTGTCTCAGCTGGACATCTCGGCGTCCCTCGTGACCTATCCGGGGCGCGACCATCGTCTGGACGAGCCGAGCATGCGGAGCGTTCAGCACACCGCGTCCGAGCTGGCTCACGAGCTGTGCGCGGAGCCGCCCAGCGGCCAATGGCTCCTGGTAGGCCACAGCGTCGGGGCGCAGATCGCGTTCGAGGCATGCCGCCTGCTCGAGCAGTGGGGGCGGGCGCCCGCCGGCCTCGTCCTGTCCGCTTGCCACGCTCCACACCTGATCCCACGTCGCATGCTCAGCCCCCTCGAAGACGATGGATTCATCCAGGAGCTGATCCGCCTGGGAGGGTGCCCGGCGGAGCTCCGCACCAACGCTGAGCTCAGAGAGGTATTCCTGCCGATGCTGCGCGGCGACTTCCTCGCCTCGGAGAGCTACCGCCTCGCGCTGGACGGCTGTACCACGCGTCTCCGGACGCCGACCCTCTTGCTCTACGGATCCTCCGACGACGAAGCCCGTCGGGGCGAGGTGGAAGCGTGGAACAGCTGGCTGGAAGGTCACGCCGAGCTGCGCGCGATGGCCGGCGACCACTTCTACATCACGCACGACCCGCAGGCCTTTGTCTCGGAGGTGCTGCGCACGTTCCGTCTGCCTTCCAGGTCGACCGTTCCCCTGGGACTGGTGCAGATGCCGTCGAGCTATTTCCCCTGAGGTTCGTGCTGCGTCCGGACGCGCGACGGCCGGCGGTCCGGGCGAGCAGGCACAGCGCGGCGGCGGACCGGGGTCGGACGGGCCAGCATGCGCGTCACGACACCGGGGTGCGCTCGAGGTGCCCGGCCGGGGAGGGGCCATTTGACCGGGGACGCCTGCGCGTGCGAAAACGCCCGGTCCCGAGCCGAGATGACGTTCGTCCCGCTGCAGCCGCCCGATCTGCCCCCCATCCGCGCGCGGGGGACGCCGCGCTGCCGCGGCTGTGGTCTGCCGCGATCGATGTGCCTCTGCGGCGCGCTGCCCCGGCTCGCGGTGCGCACGCGCGTCGTGCTGCTCACCCACCGGATCGAGCGCACGAGGAGCACCAACACGGGCCGGCTCGTCGCGCGGCTGCTCGAGGGCGCGGAGGTGCGCGTGCGCGGCGAGATCGCGCCGCGCGCGCGCCCGCCGCTGCCGGAGGGGCGCCGGCTCGTGCTGTATCCGTCGCCCGGGGCGCGCGCCCTCTCGCCCGACGACGCGCGCGGCGGGCCGGTGGTGCTGCTCGTTCCTGACGGCAACTGGAACCAGGCGCGCCGGGCCGTTCTCCGCGACGCGGACGCGCAGGGCGCCGAGCCGGTCGCGCTGCCGCAGGGCGCGCCGAGCCGCTACGGGCTGCGGCGCGCCCCGCACGAGGGCGCCCTGTCGACGCTGGAGGCGGTCGCGCGCGCGCTCGGCCTGCTCGAGGGCGCGGAGGTCGAGCGGCGAATGATGGAGGCGTTCGACGTCTGGGTGCACCGCGCGAGGTGCGTGCGCCTCACGGGAAAGCTCACGGACGGGGCCGCGGCCCCGGGAGCCGAGGACGGCTCCGAGGCGCTCGTGGAGCGGGATGTCGACGACGCGGAGAGCGGGTGAGCGGTCGCGCGCCGGTCACCGGAAGTTCTGCACGGCCCAGACGCTGCCGTCCGGGAACGTGTGGAATCCGCAAGCCACCTTGGTGTACGCGGTGCTGCTCATGTTGATGTAGTGGCCGTGTTTGTTGAAATCCTCGCCGGGCCCCTCGTCCCACATGGCTTGCAAGCACGGGACGATCATCGATTCGGGCGGGCCGTTCCAGCCGGGGCACTCATTTTGAGCCCGCTCGTCGCAAGCGCCGAACGCGCCGTGCGCCTGGCCGGTGTTTCCGTCGGACTCGGACTCTTCATCGGAGCACGACTCCGCCTCGGTCCAGCGCGCGAGGGGCGGCAGGCCGAGCGTGGCGCGGTGCTGGTTGATCGTATCGACGCACAGCTGCGCCGCGCCGGTCGGGTCGCCGTTGCCGCCGCGGCGCGCGGACGTCACCGTGACGGAACGGCATACGTGGCAGGCTGAGATCCTGCGCCCTTCGGGGTATGTGGGTTCGAGTCCCACCGGTGACACCCTGCCCGGGTGGCGAAACGGCAAACGCTGCTGGCTTAGACCCAGCCTACTGGGGGTTCGACTCCCTCCCCGGGCACCGATCGCACGTGACCTGGAGCGACATCATGAAGAGAAAGAGACGATAACGAGGTGGGCCATGACCGCGCAGACGCTGCTTTTGACGCCATGGATGGTGCCCCATAAGGTCATCCCGTGGCAGACCGCTGTCACGATGAGCTTCCTGGGCAAGGTGGAGATCATCGAGGAGTACGACGACGTCATCCGGTCGCCGTCGCTCTCGATCAAGGCGCCCGCGGTGGCGGAGCCGTCGCTGCCTCCGGCGCCTCCCGCGGGTGAGCCGCCGCTGCCGCCGGCGCCCGCGGTGGTGGAGCCGCCGCTGCCCGCGGTCGAGCCGCCGCTGCCCGCGGTCGAGCCGCCGCCCGGCGGCCCGCCGTCGTCCTCGACGCCGGCGCCGCTCGTCGTCCCGCTGCCTTCGCCCTCGGTCGGCGCGCTGCCAAGCTCGCCGATGCAGCCCGACAGCACAGAGGCCATGAACGTCGCGGCGAGCGCGACGGCGTAGGAGTGAGTCGAAGGGTTAAGCATGTGTTGAGTCTATGGTGCTTTGGGCCCACGCTCAACTTCGACCGATCGTGCTGGACTTTTGTAGATTGAGCGCGGTTTTGGCGCAGCTGGTGAGCGTACGGCGTTTCTGTGCGGAGGAAAGTGTGGAAGTCGCACAGGAGGTGCGTCTGTTGGTCTTGGTTTCAGTCGAGCGGGATAAGTGCATGTGTCCGGGCAGAGAAAAAACACGACGCCGAGGCGGTCGGGAGAGGGGCGCGCGAGGAGCGGCTCTCTCTCTCTCTCTCTCTCTCTACCTCTCCTCCGTCGGCGTCCCTGACGTCTTGGCGGCTCAGCGCCCTTCGTCCGCCGGCGGCGGCGCGCCCCGCCGCCGTTGCAGATAGACGATCAGCGCGCCGGCGAGGGCGTTCGCGACCATGAGCAGGTTCGTCGCCACGAAGACCCAGTTCTCGACGAGCCAGCTATAGACGACGAACCCGACCGAGGCGGCCAGCTGGCCGAGGAAGAGCCATTTGGAGACACCCTCGCTCGTCTTGCTCTTCCACTGCTTGTGGACTTGCTTGCCGACCGTCAGGACGAGGATGATGGAGCTTGTCCAGCCGATTGCTTCTTCCATGGTCGACCGCCGAACGGCCGCTCGCGTGCCCCGGACCGGCGCGCCGCGCGCCCTCATGAACGCCCACAAAACGGCCACGGGGGCAGGGAGGGCGCAGGGCCTCCGCCGCCCTGCGCTCTCCCTGCCCCCGTGGCTCGAACCCGGTCCGTCGCGCGCTCGCCGCCTGCGCGCGCAGGCCTCGTCAGGCCGGGTTCGCGCCGTTCGCGTGCTTCGCGTGGCTCGCCTTGTCCGCCGACGTCTTCTTGTAGCCCGCCGGCAGGAGCGCCTCGTACCCCTCGGCCAGCCGCTGCTCGAACTCCGCCTTCAGCTCCTTGCCGAGCTCCATGAGGCGCTTCTCGTCGACGGCCTCCTCGACCTTGGGGAAGAGCTCTTCCTCCTCCTCCTTGACGTGGTGCTGGATGAGCTCCTTCAGCGTCGTCACGCGCGCCTTGAACGAGATGTCCTCCGGGTCCGTCGCGAGCAGCCGCTTCAGGGCGAGCTCGGCGATCGCGTGCTCCTCGTAGCTCTCGAGGATCAGGTCCTCCTTGATCTGCCGCACGGCGGGATAGAAGCTCTCCTGCTCGATCGCCATGTGCGCGGCGAGCTCGTTGGCGAGCTCGGCGAGCAGGGGCGCCGGCTCCGCCTTGCCGCTCTCGAGCTGCTTGAAGATCGACTCCACCTTGCGGTGCTGCTTCTCGAGCAATGACGTCGCTTTCATGTTCCTGCCTCCACTCTGCGAGCCGCGCCGCGGCGCGGCCGGGGTCCTCTGGGTTCAACCTTCGGCCGCGAGCGCCGCGGGCGCAGGCGCTCCGGCCAGCTCTCTTCACAGCGCAATGCCGCCGAGGGGCTGGCCTTGCTAGACACCGATCCGCTTGAACGCTTATGAATGAAGAGATTTGAACCACAGAGGCACAGAGGGCACAGAGATGCTCTTGTTGTTCCTCTGTGTCCTCTGCGCCTCTGTGGCTCGATTTCTCGGGGTTTCGACCCGCCTGTCGCGCTAGTCCGTCTTGTCCTCGACCTTGTCGCCCGCCTCCTCGGCGGCGTCGCCGGTCGACTCCGCCGCGTCCTTCGCCTCGTCCTTGACGTCGCGCGCAGCGTCGTCCACGGCCTCGCCCGCCTTCTCGGCCGGGCCCTCCGGCTGAGGCTTGCTGCCACCGCAACCCAAGACCACGCCGCTCAAGAGCAGCGACAGATACAGAGTTCTCACGGTACCTTCTCCTCCGAGCCCGAACGCGACCAGCGGCACCTCGCCCCGGGCGCGCTCGGCGGTTCTTCGACGACGCCCACGCTTGGTTCAGCCCCTTCCGCTCAGCAATGCGCGGGCCAAGCGGGGGCGAGCGCCCGCGCGTCCTCCTCCGCGCCGCGCGCTCGGCGCCGCGCGCGCCCGCCCCGGCGCGAGGCCCCTGAGACATATCGCCTCGACCGTGGCGTCCTGCGACGCGCTACGGCCGCCCGATCGCCGGGGCGCGGCGATCCGCGGGCGAAAGCGCAGGCGCCGGCGAGGCCGCGCGCCGGGCGCGCGCATTCGCTTGGCCTCCGCGCCGATCGGCGCAAGAATCCGCCCCGGGACGCGACATGATCCACGACATTGCCCGCGCGCTCAGCGCCATCTTCTCAGGCGAACGAGCCCGCCTGCTGCACGCGATCGTCCCGGCGCACGTCCACGGGCACACGCTGGCGCTGCTGCGGGCGCTCGGCGAAGCAGGCCCGGCGCCCCGCCCCGTCTGGGTGCTCGCCGACCCGGTCTACGGGCCCAGCCGCGGCTGGGCCGCCCGCGAGCGCTCGCTGGCACGCGAGCTCGGCGCCCCGGCGGCGGCCGAGCCGCCCGCCTCGACCGCGGAGCCAGGCCCCCTGCGCGAGCCGCTCGACGCCTTCGCGGGCGCGCTCGCGGCCCACCTCGACGCCCGCGCGCCGGACGCGGCCGCCGTCGTCGTGCTCGCGCCCCAGCACGTCGACGACCCCCGCGCGTACGCCCGCGACGTCCTCTGGCTCGCGCAGCGGCCCGAGCTCGCGCTCGTGCGCTGGGTCCTCGTCGACCCGGTCCACTCGAGCGTCGGCGACCTGCTCGCGCGCTTCGGCGAGGGCGCGTCCCGCGTGGTGTGGCCGGAGGCCGACGGCGCGGCCATGATGGATATCGAGCGCCTGCTCACCGACCTCTCGGCGCGCGGGCAGCGCCTCCCCGCCGACCTCGAGATTCGCATCGCGCCCGACTCCCCCCTTCGCGCGCCGGATCTCCTCCCCGCGCGGCGCCTCCTGCACGAGGCCGACAAGTGCTTTCAAGCGGGACGCCACGCCGAGGCTGCGCAGATCCAGAAGCAAGCCGAGGAGCTGCTCGCGGGCCGCGGGCTGGGCGAGGAGGCGATCCACGTCGCCATGCAGCGCGCGCGCTCGCTGATCGCCGCGGGCGTGGTCGACGAGGGACATCGGGTGTTCGTCGCCGCGCTGAAGGAGGCAGAGCGGCGCGGGCTGTCCGCGATCGTCCCCGAGGCCTACGCCTCGCTCGGCAGCCTGCACAGCAAGCAACGGCGCTTCCTCGACGCGTCGGAGGCGTACGCCCGCGCCGGAGAGCTCGCGGACCGCCGCGGCAGCCACGAGTTCGCGGCGGACATGCACCGCTGCTCCGGGCACGCGGCGCTCAACGCCGACATGCCGGACGCCGCCGCGAAGGCGTGGCGGCGGGCGTTCGAGCTGCTCGGCTCGGTGGCGCCGACCGTGGGCGCGCTGGACAAACCCCAGCAGATCGTGATCCTCGGCCTCGCCCTCGCCGACGTCTTCGAGACGCACGGCAACCTGCCCGCCGCGCGCGGGCTGCGGGGGCACGCCGAGGCGATCGAGACCCGCAATCCGCGGCGATCGGAGACGTGGAGCTGACGCCGGGCCCGCTTACCGAGGTGCGGTGTCCCTGAGCGCCCCTGCGAGGAGGGGAGTGGCCCCCGCGCCGCCGGGGGCCATCCACCGATCAGGCGCCTGTGGTCGCCGCGCACGGCAGCTCGACGACGAACGTCGTGCCGCGCTGCGGCTCGCTCTCGACGTGGATCGACCCACCGTGCGCTTCGACGATCTGATGGCAGACGTACAGCCCGAGCCCGAGACCGCCGTAATGCCGCACGGAGACGGCGCGCTCGAAGCGCTGGAAGATGTGCTTCGAGCGCTCGGGGGCGATGCCGATCCCCTGGTCCTTGACGGAGAACCATGCCCAGCCGTCCCTCGCTCCGATCCGGATCTCGATCGGCTTGCCCGCGCCGAACTTGAGCGCGTTCGATAGCAGGTTCGAGATCACCTGAGCCAGCCTCGATCGGTCCCATCGGCCGACCACAGGCGCGCCTGCGTCGATCGAGACGCCGCTCCCGGCGTTGGCCAGGTCCCGCGCGAACCGGGCGACCACCTCGCGCATCAGGCTGACGAGATCGAGATCGGTCCGCTCGAGCGAGAGGCACCCTCGCTGGAGATGGGTCACGTCGAGCAGGCCGCTGACGAGCCGGCTGAGCCTCTGGCACGACCGATCGGCCGCCGCTGCCAGCCTCTTCACGACGTCGGGGTTCATCCCCCGCTCCGGCGTCATGCGGCTCAGCCTCTGGAGCGTCAGCCTCAGGGAGGTGAGCGGCGTGTTGAGCTCGTGCGAGGCGATGGACAAAAACTCGTCTCTCGCCTCGAGCGCGTCCCTGGACTGCCGGTAGAGCACCGCGCTGTCGATGGCCGCCGAGATGCGGCGCGCCAGCTCCTCGGCCATGGAGAGGTCGGCAGGCCCATAGCGGCGGTCCGGCGCGGCTGAGACGAAGGTGATGACGCCGAGGACCCGCCCGCGCGCGGAGAGCGGCGCGGCGATGGCGCTCCGGGCCCCGAGCTGGCCGAGCAGCGCGGCGTGCCGGTCATCTCGGGAGAACCTGCGCAGCGCCTCGCTCGTGAGCTCGGAGAGCAGCTGCGCCTTGTTGGTCCGCAGCGCGTGCGCGCCGAGGTGGGGCGAGTCCCAATCCAGCGGATAGCGCTCCTCGAGCTCGCGCGCGAGGTGTTCCCTCGATGGATCGGCGAGCGTCGTCACGACCTCCCGTATCGCCGTGTGGTCGTGGATCAGGTCCGCCACGCACCAGTCGGCGAAGGACGGCAACGCCCTGCGGAGCACCTGCGCCAGCGCGGCCTCGTCGTCGAGCGACTCGGCGAGCACGCGGCTCGCATCGGCCAGGAGCGCGGACTGCCGCTCGGCGTGCTCGGCCGCCGCCCGCGCCGCCCGCTCGCGGGCGAGCAGCATCGCGCTCTCCAGCGAGATCGCCGCCTGCGTCGCGAGCAGCTCCAGCGCAGCGAGGCGGACGCACGTGAACGCGCCCTCGACCAGGTCGTTCTCCAGGTAGAGCACCCCGATCAGGCTTGCCTGCTTCACGATCGGCAGGCACAGCACGGACCGCGATCGCCGCTCGGCGAAATAGGGATCGCCGCCGAATCGACCCAGAGAGGCGCGCCCGTGGTGCAGCAACACGCGCTCGCGCGTCCGCCGCACGTAGTTGACGACCGACGATGGAACCAGCGTCGACGGGACCGCCGGCAGCGATCGCAGGCTTGCCTTGAGCATGCCCGTGCCGTCGAGCGCCGCCTCGGCGTCGATCGACAGCTCGCCGTCGTGCACGATGAGCAGGCAGCCCCGCTGCGCCCCGCCCTGCTCGAGCATGATCGTCAGGAGCCTGCACAGGAGCTGATCCAGGACGATCTCGCCCGAGAGGCTCTGCGAGGCCTTGATGATCGACAACAGATCGAGCTGATCGACCGGGATACGGAGCGTGGCCGCGGCCCTGCCGGATGTGACCTCCAAAAGGCCGGGGAACTGCTGGTCCAGCTGCGCCACCTTGCCGTCGGCGCCCCAGGACGCGTAGCAGGCCCGCGCCTCGCGGAGGTAGACGTCGGCGAAGGTCACGAATCCCCGTGATCGATAGAACGCCGCGGCGAGCTCGTAGGCGAGGCCCTCGTTCGGGACGAAGCCGTTGGCGCGCGCAGACTGGATCGCCTGCTCGTACAGGCGCATGGCCTCGATGTCGCGACCGTCGAGCCGGGCCAGCTCCGCCGCGACGAGCGCGTGGCGGTTGACGTAGTTCTCCGGGCAGTGATGCGCCCAGCGCTCGAGCTTGTCCAGCTGGGTGGCGAGGGTCTCGCGGAACGCCGCCTGCTCGCCAGCCGGGGCATCGGGGTAGAGCGCCGTCAGCGTGAGCGCGTGAAAGAAGTGATGGGTCGCCTCGATCGGCATGGCCATCGCGGCGCCGATCGTCCTCTGCGCCTCGACCGCGCTCGCCAGGGCATCGCGCGGATACCCCAGCAGGAGCGCGACGATCTGCTTCATGATGTGGAAGAAGACGACCCCGCAACCGAAGCTCGACTTCTCGATCGTCTCGAGGCAGATCGCCTCGTCGAACGCCTCATCGTCGAAGCGGAGCGGCCCCCGCGTCCTGCCCTTCAGGCACTCGACGAACTGCTGCTCGACGCGGATGGTATGGTACACGACGAGGTTGTTGCTCTTCTTCGCGAACGCGGCGAACCTGTGCGAGGTGGCGAGCACCTCCTCCAGCGGATCTCCCTTCTCGACCACCTGCCACACGGTCTCGAACGCCAGGAAGCCCGCGTAGACCAGGTTGCCGACCTCCAGGCACGCGTTGAAGCCCTGCTCGAGGATCGGGAAATCGGTCGCGATGTGGTGCATCCAGAAGTTGATGTGGTCCCCGTGGAGGTGGAGCAGCGTTCCCCTCATGCGCGCGTCCTGGAGCTTCTCGTTCAGGCGGAGGGACATCTGGGAGAACTCGTAAGCGGTCGGGATGTCGCCCAGGTGAGCCAGCATCAGGCCATAGGCGCTGTAGGCGAAGCAGGAGTCCTCGGTGTTGCCGTGCCTGAGGGAGCACTCCACGCTCTTCACGGCGAGCCGGGGGAAGAGGCGGGGTCGGCCGATGTACACCGCCGGCTCCAGATCGGCGAGGAGCCGGAGCATCGCGCGGACGCGCGGATCGTCGACCAGCGGCGCGTCCACGAGGTCGGCGACGCGGCGCCCGCCGAGGAGGCGCCGGATCTCCTGCATCGAGGCGTCCACCTCCCTGCTCATGCCAGCGTCCGTCTCGGCGAAGGTGATGCCGAACAGCTGGAGAGCGTCGAGGCCCATCTGGATCGCGTCGGCGTACTTCCCCGCGACCTGGTAGAGCCGCATGCGCAAGGTGTAGACGCGGGCGCGATCGACGTCCGAGCGCGCGTGCTGGAGGATGTGATCGAACAGCGCGTCTGCCGCGTCGAAATGGCAGGCCAGGTACTCGCACTCGGAGCGCTCGAGGTAGAGCGCGAAGGTGTCCTCGTACTGCGTCGTCCACGCGTCGGGCGAGAGGAGCGCCGTGGCCTGCGCGAGGTAGGTCCGCGCCGGCTCGTAGGCGACCGACGCGCGCGCCCTCTTCCCGGCCAGAAAGTCGAGCGCGATGAGGCGAGCCTTCTCCCGAGGGTCGGTGATGAGCGATGCCCCTCGATTCAGCTGATCGACGATATCGAAGATGTGCTCGTGGATCTCGTCCTCGTTCGCGCGCGAGAGCAGCTGCCGCCCGAGGCGCAGGTGGATCTCGGGGCGCCGCTCCTCCGGGATCAACGAGCAGGCCGCCTGCTGCACCCGGTCGTGCGCGAAGCGGTAGACGCCCTCGCTCCGTAGCAGCAATCCCTCGCGGACCGGCTCCCACAGGAGGCGCTCGACGTCGGGCTCGGGCCGATCGAGGAGCATCGCCAGGGCGCCGAGGGGCACCATGTTGCCCACGCAGGACATGATCTCGAGCGCCTCCTGCGCGGCCTCAGGCAGCCGCCGCAGCTTGGCGATCATCAGCTCGACCACGTTGTCGGTGAACGACTTCCCGCGGATCTTGGCGATGTCCCACCGCCAGCGCGCTGCCCCGAGATCGAGCCAGAGGTGCCGCTCGCCGTCGAGCATCTTGAGGAACTGGATCGCGAAGAACGGATTGCCGAGGGTCTTCTCGTGTACCAGCTGCGCCAGCGGCGCGGCCTCCGAAGCGGTACAGCGCGCCGCGACGGCGATGATCTCGTTGACGTGCTCGACCGAGAGCGGATCGAGCCTTATTTCCGTGAGCGCCGGGCCGGCGCGGCGCATGTCGTCCAGCATACGCATCACGGGATGGTCCTGGCTCGCCTCCGTGTCCCGGTACGCCCCGACGACGAGGAGGTAACGCGTGTCGGGGTGGCGGACGAGGTGTTGCACCAGAACGAGGCTCGACACGTCGGCCCATTGCAGGTCGTCCAGGAAGAGCGCGACCGGGTGATCATGGTGGGCGCACACCCCGACGAAGCTCTGGAACGAGATTTGGAAGCGGTTCTGTGTCTCGATCGCCGGCAGCGACGGCACCGGCGGTTGCTTGCCGATGATCATCTCCACCTCGGGAATGACTTCGACGATCACCTGTCCGTTCCTCCCGAGAGCGGCCTGGAGCGCGCCGCGCCAGGCCGAGAGGCGCTCCTCGGGCTCGGCGAGGATCTCGAGGACCAGCCCCTGAAACGCCTCGACGATGGTGGCGTACGGGATGTTCCGCCTTTGCTGATCGAATTTCCCCGATAGAAAGAAGCCGCGCTCGTGCAAGGCCGGCTTCTGCAGCTCGTGGACCAGCGCCGATTTTCCGACCCCCGGGGGCCCGGAGACGAGGACGAGCTCGGGGGTCCCGGTGGTGAAGACGCGCTCGAGCGCGCTGAGGAGGACGGCGAGCTCCGCGTCGCGCCCATACAGCTTCTGCGGGATCGGGAGCTGATCTGGGGCGTCCCGCTCGCCGAGGGGGAAGAGGTCGATGCGCGCCGCCTCGGTCCATCGCTTCAGGCAGGCATCGAGGTCGTGGCGGAGGCCAACGGCGCTCTGGTAGCGCTCTTCGGCCACCTTGGCGAGCAGCTTGCTCACGATCGCGACGAGCGCTGCTGGCACCTCGGGCCTGAACTCGACGATGCTGGGCGGAAACCTCGCGACATGGCAATGAACCCATTCGACGGGATCCGAGGCGTGGAACGGGCGACGCCCGGCCAGCATCTCGTAGAACATGATACCGAGCGAGTAGAGGTCGGAGCGGGCGTCGATCGCCCAGCTCGTTCGCCCGGTCTGCTCTGGCGACATGTAAGCGAGGGTGCCCTCGATCAGGACCGGATTCTTGGCTTTCCGGTGCTCGCGCGACAGCGGCGAGGCGAGCTCGAAGTTGGTGAGCGCCACCCTGCCCGTCGCCTCATCGACCAGGAAGCTCTCCGGTTTGATGTCGCCATGAACGATCCCGTTCGCGTGGAGCTCGGCGAGCGCGCCCGCGATGCCGGACGCGAGCCGCAGAAATCGCCCGATCGGCATCGGCTTGCCGAGCAGGGAGCGGAGCGAGTAGCCGCCGGGATCCTCCAGGACCAGCACCAGCATCCCCTCGTACCGATCCAGGGCGATGGGCGTGGCCGCGATGGATGACGCGAGCTTGCCGGCGATCAGGAGCTCGTTCTGCATGCGCTCCACCTCCCGGTGGCCGCGCTTGGGGCGCGCGCCGGCGGCCTTGAGGAGGATAGGCCGGTCGTCTGCCCGCTTGATCCCCCGGAGCAGCAGGAAGCTGTCCGATTCGAGGAGCTTGTCGGTGATGATGAATGTCGGTGTTTCCCTGGACCCGCCCGTCCCCATCGCGCGTCTCCATCGTGCACAGGAGCATCCGCATCTCCGTGGATGCCGGCGAGGGCACGATTGATGCCTCGGGATGAGGACGTGGCGGCCGCTCGCCGGCCGGGCCGATCCACCAGCAAAGGTCTGGAGACGCGCCGTGAGCGGATGACCGTGCTGCTTGGCAACGCGGCCGATGCCTGGGGCTCAGCCCGCGCCGGGGCGCTCGGCGACGAGAAGCCGCAGGTTGGCGGCGGGGTTCTCCGGGTCGAAGGGGGCGCCGAGCTGGCGGGCCCAGTCCGCCGCGCCGGTGTCGCTCGAGGCGCGGAACCCGGCCCGCTCGACCTCGGCGCGCATGACCTCGCGCCGGGGCAAGCCGACAATAGCGGCAACCGCCGGCGTTTCAAAGCGCGAGCGACTCCGGGCCCCACCACGGGAGCGCCCCGCCGCGAGGCGCGCGGTGAGCCGGTCCGCCCGTGATGCAGGCCCCTGGAAGTCCCGCTAGGCTGCGCGCCGCATGACCTCGGAGGCCATTGTCGCTCTCGTCATCCTCGGGCTCGCGATCGCCCTGTTCGTGAGCGATCGCATGCGGCTCGACGTGGTGGCGATGACGTCCTTGCTCGCCCTCACCATCTCCGGCGTCGCCACCGTCCCCGAGGCGCTCGCCGGGTTCTCGAACCCGGCCGTGCTCATGATCGCCGGCCTCTTCATCGTCGGGGCCGCGCTCACCGACACGGGGGTCGCCGACTGGCTGGGCCAGCGCCTCGAGCGCTTCGCCGGCGGGGGGGAGGCCCAGGTGACCGTCGTGGTGATGGGCGCGACGGCGCTCGTGTCCGCCTTCATGAGCTCCACGGGGACCGTGGCCATCCTCCTCCCGGTCGTCGGGACGCTCGCGCTCCGCCGCGGGATCGCGCCGGCGCGGCTCTTCATGCCCGTCGCGTTCGCGGCGCACCTCGGGAGCAACCTCACGCTCATCAGCACCCCGCCGAACCTGCTCGTGAGCGAGGCGCTCCGCGAGGCGGGGCGAGCGCCGTTCCGCTTCTTCAGCTTCACCGCCCCGGGCCTCGTCGCGCTCGCGGTCGGCGTGGCGTACATGGTCGCGATCGGCCGCCGCGCGCTGCCCAGCAAGGGAGACAGGGCCGAGGCGGGCGCGCCGCGGTCGCTCTCGCTCGACGATCTCTCGATGGAGTACGGCCTCGGCAGCGCCCTGCGCGCCGCGCGCGTCGCGCCCGGATCGCGCCTCGCCGGCCTCACGCTCGGGAAGGCGAACCTGCGGGCGGACTTCGGCGTGACCGTGGTCGGCATCGCGCGCCCCGGGCCCCACGGCCTCGAGGCGCAGCGCGTGGTGCCGCAGGCGGTCTTCGCCGCCGGCGACGAGCTGCGCATGCTCGGCAGCGACGCGGCGATCGCGGCGCTCGCCGACCACTTCGGGCTCGAGGCGCTCTCGGCGCGCCCCGTGTTCTCGCTGCCGCCCGAGGAGTCCCTCGCCGAGGTGGTGCTGCCGCGGCGCTCCGGCCTGACGGGGAAGACCCTGAGAGAGGCCAAGTTCCGCGACCGCTACCGCGCGAGCGTGCTGTCGATCCGGCGGGGCGACGGCTGGCTCCCGGTGTTCCACGCGACGCCCGAGCTCAGGGATCTCAAGCTCCGCGCCGGCGACACGCTGCTCGTGAAGGGGCGGCTCAAGCACCTGAAGAACCTGCGCGACGAGCGGCGCGATCTCGTGCTCGTCGCCGAGCCCGACGCGCGCGGCGACGTCCTCGTGGATCGCGCGCGCGCCGCCTTCGCCCTGTGCATCACCCTGGGCATGCTCGTGTGCATGGCGTTCGGGTGGCTGCCCAACGTGATCGCCGTGCTGCTCGCCGCGCTCCTCCTCGTGCTCGCGCAGTGCGTGCGCCCGGTGGACGCCTACCGCGCCGTGAACTGGGAGAGCGTCGTGCTCATCGCCGGCATGGTCCCCCTCGCCGCCGCGCTCGAGCGCACCGGCGCGATGGGGGCCGTCGTCTCCGCCGCCGAGGGGCTCCTCGCGGGGGCGCGCCCCACGGTGGTGCTCGGCGCGCTCGTGCTCTTCACCTCGACCATCGGGATGGTGCTCTCGAACACCGCGACCGCCGTGCTCATGGCCCCCCTCGCGGTCCGGCTGGCCGGGGCGCTGGGCCTCGCGCCGGAGCCGCTGCTCCTCGGGGTGGCGTTCGCGTCCTCGGCCGCGTTCGCGACGCCGATCGCCTCCCCGGTGAACATCCTCGTCATGGGGCCGGGCGGCTATCACTTCAAAGACTTCACCCGCGTCGGCCTGCCACTGCAGCTCCTCGTGCTGGCCACCACCTTGATCGTCGTCCCGCTCGTCTGGCCCTTTTGAGCGCCGGTCAACGCGCCTCCGCCGCCCGTCGGAGACCGCCGCGCGCGAAGGACACGAGAGCGCCGCGACGTCGTGTCATGACATCTCGGACATTTCCCCGCTCCCCGGCCACAGGCACGCTCGCGTCTCGCCCGCGCGCAGCCGCGCGCTGCCCGCTGGCCCGCGCCGGCGACGGCTCTCCAATCTTGCGAATTCGGGAGCGATCATGTAGCGCAGGATTCACGGTGATCGCTCGCAGAGAACTCACGCATTTCGCGGCGTGTCCGCCGCGTGGGCCGACGGCCATCGCCCTCGTTCCGCCGCCGCCGGGTGACGCATGAGGGAGCGGCTCGAGAGCCTGCTCCTCGTCCTGGCCGTCGGCTCCGTCGTCGCCATCGGCGCCAAGCGCGTCGGGGTCCCTTACAACGTCGCGCTCGTCTTGATCGGGCTCGTCCTCGTCGTCCTCGACGTGCTGCCGAACACGCCGATGGACCCGGAGGTCATCCTCATCGCCTTCCTCCCGGTGCTCGTCTTCGAGGGCGCCCTGGCCGCCGACGCGGACATCCTGCGCGCCGCGAGCCGGCCCATCCTCGCGCTCGCCGTGCCGGGGGTGCTCATCTCGCTGCTCGGCACCGCCGCGGTGGCGACGCTGGTGCTCGATCTCCCGTTCGCGGCGGCGCTCCTCCTCGGCGCGCTGCTCGCCATCACCGACACCGTGAGCGTGCTGCTCGCCTTCCGGAGCGTCCGCGTCCCGCACCGGCTGGCCGCGATCATGGAGGGAGAGAGCCTCTTCAACGACGGCACCGCGCTCGTGCTCGTGCTGATCGCCTCGCGCGTCCTCGCGAGCGGCACGTTCGACCCGGTCGAGACCTTCCGCGCGCTCTCGATGGCGATGCTCGGCGGCGCCGTCCTCGGCGGCGCGTTCGGCGCCCTCGGCGCGGTCCTGCTCCGCCGCACGCCGGACCACCTGACCGCGATCCTCGCCTCGCTCGTGCTCGTGTTCGCCACGGCCCTGCTCACCGAGCGGCTCCACGCCTCGCCGGTCATCGCCGTCGTGGTCGCCGGCGTGGTCGTCGGCAAGGCCGCGCGCCGCCACCTCGAGCCCTCGCGCGTGCTCGCGCTGGAGGGGTTCTGGGAGACGACCGGCTTCCTCCTCAACGTGCTGCTCTTCCTGCTCGTCGGCATGCAGATCCAGGCGGACATGCTCCTGCGCGAGGCGGCCTCCATCGGCCTCGCGCTCATCGCCCTGCACGCGGGCCGGGCGGTCGCCGTCTACGGCTGCTTCGGCGCGCTCCGGGCCCTGACGCGGGAGGTCGTGCCGCTGCGCTGGCAGCACGTGATGCTGGTCGGCAACATCAAGGGCGCGCTCTCGATGGCGGCCGTCCTCAGCCTCCCGAAGGACATGCCGTTCCGCGAGCGGCTGATCACGATCGTCTTCGGCGTGACCTTCGTGACCCTGGTCGCGCAGGCGCTGCCGTTCGCGCGGCTGCTCAAGCTCCTGCGGGTCGCGGCCCCGAGCGCCGACGCCGCGCTCGACGGCGCGAAGGCGACGCTCATCGCCGCGCGGCGCGGCCAGGCGGAGCTCGACGACCTGCTCGCCGCGGGCCTCCTCTCCCGCAAGGAGCACGCGGAGCGCCGGGCCGCGTTCCAGCGCCGGGTGATCGCGGCCGAGGCGGCGCTCCAGTCGCCCCAGGGCGAGGCGGAGCGCGACCACCTCACGGATCTCGCGCTGCTCACGGCGGAGAAGGCGGCGCTGCTCGACGCGGCGAGGCGCGGGCTCATCGCCGACGAGACGGCGAACGCCCAGGTGAGCGAGATCGATCGCGAGATGATGAAGCTGCACGAGCACGAAGGAGGCCACTGAGATGCGCGTTCTCATCGCGGGCGCCGGGCGCGCGGGCCTGAGCGTCGCGGTCCACCTCGCGAAGACGGGCCACGACGTGACCATCGTCGATCGCGACGAGTCGATCGCCAACAGCGCCTTCGAGCGCCACGGCCTCGTCTCGCTCGTCGGCGACGCGACCGACGCCGGGCTCCTCAAGGAGGCCGAGGTGGGGCGCGCCGACGTGGTCGTGGCCATGCTCCGCCGCGACGCCGACAACCTCGCCGTCGCGCTCCTCGCCCAGGCGGCGGGCGCCAAGCGCGTGATGGTGCGCATGCGCGACCCCGACTACCGGGGCGTCTACGTCCGCGCGGGCGTCCAGCGGATCCTCTCCGAGATCGACGTCTTCATCGGCGCGATGGCCACCGCCATCGAGCACCCCGGCGTCCGCCACGCGATGGTGCTCGGCGCCGGCGAGTCGGTGGCGTTCGAGCTCGACATCCCGGCCGACGCGGCGGTCGCGGGCCGCTCGGTGAGCGTCATCGCGGGCAGCGCCGGCTTCCCGTCGTCGTGCGTCTTCGCCGGCGTCTACCGCCCCGACGGCCGCGTCGAGGCGCCGCGCGGCTCGTCCATCGTCGCGGGGGGCGCCACCGTGCTCCTCGTGGCCGCGCGCGACGAGCTCGCCGACGTCATCGCGTTCTTCCTCCGGCGCGAGCTGGAGAACGGCGGGATCCACGAGCGTCGCTGACGCGAGGGCAGGTGTTTCCATGGTGAGGTGCGCGGGCTACACGGGCTTGTCGGCAGGGCTGGGCGCGGCGCTGGCCGCCGCCGTCGCGGGGTGCGGCGGCGACGACGGGGCCGGGGCGGCGGCGGGCGGCGGCGTCGCGGCGGCGGCCTCGTACTACCGCGACGTCAAGCCCATCCTCGACGCGCGCTGCGCGGGGTGCCACAGCGCCGGCGGCGTCGCGCCGTTCTCGCTCGAGGGGCCCGACGCGGCGGTGCCCTGGGCCCCGCTCATCAAGCGGGCCGTCGTCGAGCGCACCATGCCCCCCTGGCCGGCCGACGGCGCCTGCGCCGACTACGTGGGCGATCGGTCCCTGTCCGAGCAGCAGATCCAGACCATCGCCGCGTGGGTCGACGGCGGCGCGGCCGTGGGCGACCCCGCGGAGGAGGGCCCGCCGCTCGATCGGCCGCCGAGCCCCGAGCTCGCGCGGGTGGACCGGACGCTCGAGATGCCGGTCGAGTACACCCCGCAGGCGGGGCCCGACGACTACCGCTGCTTCGTGATCGACTGGCCGGAGGAGAGCGCGCGCTACGTCACCGGGTTCGGCGTCAGGCCCGGCGAGGAGCGCATCGTCCACCACGTGATCGCCTTCATCGCCGCGCCGGAGATGGTCGCCGACGTCGAGGCCCTCGACGCGGCCGACCCGGGCCCGGGCTATCCCTGCTTCGGGGGGCCGGGGATCAGGCCGCGCTGGCTCGGCGGCTGGGTGCCCGGCGGCGGGAGCCTCACCTTCCCGGCGGGGACGGGCACCCGGATCGAGCCGGGCTCCAAGCTGGTCGTGCAGGTCCACTACAACACGCTGACCGCGGGGAAGCTGCCGGACCGCTCCGCGATCGACGTGATGCTGGAGAGCTCGGTCGAGCGGGAGGGCTCCACGCAGCCGTGGACGAACCCGGCCTGGCTCACCGGCGACGCCATGACCATCCCCGCCTTCGAGGCCGACGTCGTCCACCGCTGGGGGGCGCAGCCCACCCGGGCGCTCGCGGGCGGCGCGCCGATCGAGCTGCACATCGCGGCGCTCCACATGCACACGCTCGGCAAGCGCGCGCGCCTCGAGATCGAGCGCGCCGACGGCAGCACGGAGTGCGTGCTCGACATCCCGCGCTGGGATTTCCACTGGCAGGGGAGCTACACGCTCGCCCAGCCCAAGGTGCTCCACCCGGGCGACACGCTGTCGCTCGAGTGTCACTGGGACAACACGCCCGAGAACCAGCCGATCATCGACGGCAAGCCGCGGGTCCCCGGCGATGTCGTGTGGGGGGAAGGCACGAACGATGAGATGTGCCTCGGCACCTTCTACATGACCGAGCTCTGATCTCCGCCGCGGAGCGTCGAGCCATCGAGTCCGATCACGCGCTGCGGCGACAGCGCGTCCCACCCCGAGCGCTGGATGTGGCGCCCTGCGCCGTCGCTTCGGACGTCCCCGGCGGCGTCGATACGGAGTCCCTCCCGCGGCAACGGGTATATTCGTCAGGCCACCGCTGAGCCAGGCGCGCCGTCGTGAAAGAGAAAACCGCTTCGACCCTCTCGCAGGCCGCCCTGCGCCCCGGCGGGGCGGAGACGCAGTCGCGGGCGTCCGACGCGCCGCCGCCGTCGAGCTTGATGCCGTCGAGCGTGGGCCCCTCGAGCTTCAGCCCGCCGAGCCGCTTCGAGGAGTACCGGATCGTCCAGAAGCTCGGCAGCGGCGGCATGGGGGACGTCTACCTCGCGCACGACACGCTGCTCGACCGCATGGTCGCGGTGAAGCTCATCCGCGCGGAGACGGCGGACGCCGAGGTGCGCGCGCGGCTGCTCGCCGAGGCGCGCGCCGCCGCGCGCATCCAGCACCCGAACGTGGTCGCCATCTACCGCGTGGGCGAGCTCCGGGGACAGCTGTACATCGTGTCGGAGTTCGTCCGCGGCCAGAGCCTCGACCGCGTGACCGTGCCGATGCCCTGGCAGCGCGTGCTCGATCTCGGGGCCGGGCTCGCGCGGGGCCTCGCGGCCGCCCACCGCCGGGGGGTGCTGCACCTCGACATCAAGCCGGCCAACGCGGTGCTCACCTTCGACGGCGAGGCGAAGCTCCTCGACTTCGGCCTCGCCAAGCTCCTCGACCCGGCGGCGGTGCAGGCGCCCGCGATCCGCGGCGTCGCGGCGCCGCCCGGGGCGCACGGCGACGACGCGGCGCTCGGCGACGAGCCGCTCGACGGCGGGATCCGCGAGGCGGCCGAGATGGCGGCGCTGCTGCTCGACGCGACGAAGGGCGTCGACGGCGGCACGCCCCACTACCTGCCGCCCGAGCTGTGGCGCGGCGAGCTGGCGACGCGCCGCTCCGACGTGTACTCGCTCGGCGCGCTGCTCTTCGAGCTCTGCGCCGGCGTCCCGCCGCACGACGACGTGCCGATGCTCGATCTCCCGCGCGTCGTCCAGTGCGAGCGGCCCCGGCCCCTCGCCGCGCTCGCGCCGGGCGTCGACGCGCGGCTCGCGGCGGTCATCGAGCGGTGCCTCGAGATCGACCCCGCCGCGCGCTTCGCCTCGGGCGACGAGCTGCGCGACGCGCTCGAGCAGCTGCTCGCGCGCAGCCGGCACGCCTCGATCGCGCCGGAGGGCAACCCCTACCGCGGGCTGCTCGTCTTCGACGTCGAGCACCGCTCGGTGTTTTACGGGCGCAGCTCCGAGACGGGGACGATCCTCGACCGGCTGCGCTCCGAGCCCATGCTCGTCGTGGCCGGCGACTCGGGCTCGGGCAAGTCGTCGCTCTGCCGGGCCGGCGTGCTCTCGCTCGTGCTCGAGGGCGCCCTCGGCGGCGGGCGCGCCTTCCAGGCGGCGATGATGGTGCCCGGCCGGCGCCCGCTCGCCGCGCTGGCCGCCGCGCTCGAGCCGGTCCTCGGCGCGCCCGCCGAGCGCATCGCCGAGGCCGTGCGCGCGGCCCCGGGCTCGCTCGTCCGCGACCTCCGCGCGCGCCTCGGCGAGCGCGGCGGGCTCGTGCTGTTCATCGACCAGCTGGAGGAGCTCGCGACCCTCAGCAGCCCCGCCGAGGCCGCGCTCGTCGGCGAGGTCCTCAGCGCCTTCGCGGCGCGCTCGCCGTCGCTGCGCCTGCTCGCCACGGTGCGCGGCGACTTCCTCGCGCGCGTCGCCGGCATCTCCGGCCTCGGCGACGAGATCGAGCGCGCGCTCTACCTGCTCCGCCCGATGTCCGCGGACAAGCTCCGGGAAGCGATCACCGGGCCGGCGCGGGCCAAGGGGGTCGCGTTCGAGTCGGACGCGGTGGTCGACGCCCTCGTCGAGTCCACGGCCCGCGCCGAGGGCGGGCTGCCGCTCCTCCAGTTCGCGCTCGCCGAGCTCTGGGACGCCCGCGCCGCGCCCGACGCGCCCCTCAGCAGCGCGGATCTCGCGCAGATCGGCGGGGTCGAGGGCGCGCTCGCCCGCCACGCCGATCGCGTGCTCGGCCGCATGCCGCCCGCGGTCCACGCGGCGGCGCGGCGGCTGCTCGGCGAGCTCATCACGCCGCAGGGCACGCGGGCGCGGCGCGCGGAGGTCGAGCTCGCGGGGCCGGGCGGCGACGAGGCGGCGCGCGCGGCGCTCGAGGCGCTCGTGCAGGGCCGCCTCCTGTTCGCCCGCGAGGGCGAGCAGGGGACGGTCTACGAGATCGCCCACGAGGCCTTGATCCACGGGTGGGGGACGCTGCGCCACTGGCTCGAGGAGCAGCGCGAGCAGCGGGCGATGCGCCTGCGCCTCGACGCCTCCGCCGCCGAGTGGGAGCGGCTCGGCCGGCGCCGCGACGCGCTCTTCAGCGCGCGCCAGCTGATGGAGGCGAAGGGCCTCGATCCGGGCGATCTGCCGCCGCGCGAGGCGGCGTTCCTCCGGGCGTCGCGGCGCGCCGTCCTGACGCAGCGCGTGGCCCGGTGGGCGCTCGCCGTGGGGGTCCCGCTCGTCGCGGTGCTGCTCTACGGCGCGCTGGAGCTCAGGGCGGCGCGCCAGCTCGCCGCGCGGGCGGACCGGAAGATCCAGGAGGCCGCGGACATCTCGGCCGCCGCGTCGCGCGAGGGCGCCGCGGCCGAGGCGCTCCGCGCCGAGGCGCTCGCGGCGTTCGACGGCCGGCGCCGCGACGAGGGGGAGGCGCTGTGGGAGCGCGCGCGCAGGCGCGCGGCCGAGGCCGAGCGGCTCCACCTGCAGGCGAGCCAGAAGCTGGAGGCGGTGCTCACGCTCGACGGCACCCGCCGCGACGCGCGCGATCTGCTCGGCGACGTGCTCTACGAGCGCGCGCTCGCCGCGGACGGCCGGGGCCACCCCTCGCTGCGCGACGAGCTGCTCCAGCGCATGACCACGTACGATCCCGACGGCGTGCGCCGGCAGCGGTGGAGCGCGCCCGTCGAGGTATCCATCGAGACCGACCCCCCGGGCGCCGACGTCACGCTGGAGCGGTACGAGACCGACGCGGAGGGGCGCCGGCAGCTCGTCGACCTGCGGGTCCGCGGGTCGACGCCGCTCTCGGGCATCGCGCTCGCGCAGGGCTCTTACCTGCTCACGTGCGAGGCGCGGAACCGCACCATCGTGCGTTATCCGTTCCTGGTCCGCCGCGGAGAGCCGCGGCGCCTCTCCATCCCGCTGCCGCCCGCGGGGGACGTCCCTCCCGGGTTCATTTACATTCCGCCCGGACGATTCCTCTTCGGCGCCGCCCTGGACGACATGTACCGGTGGGCGTTCCTCTCGACCGTTCCCCTTCACGAGATCAGCACGGGCGCCTACCTCATCGCGCGGCACGAGACGACGTTTCAGGAGTGGCTCGACTACGTCCAGACGCTCCCGAGAGAGTCCCCCGAGCAGCCGTCCATCATCCAGGTGGGCAACGGCGCCATGACGGGCGCCCTCGGGCTGCGCCGTCTGCCGAGCGGCGTATGGCAGCTAACGATTCAACCCACGGTGCAGGCCTACACGGCGCGCGCCGGCGAGCCGCTCGTCTACCCCTCGAGGGCGGTCCGGGCGCAGCAGGACTGGCTTCGTTTCCCGGTCACGGGCATCTCGTTCGCGCAGGCGACCGAGTACGCCGCGTGGCTCCACAGGACGGGCCGTGTCCGCGGGGCCCGGCTGTGCACCGATCACGAGTGGGAGCGCGCGGCGAGGGGCGCTGACAGCCGGATCTTCCCGCACGGGGACACGCTCTCTCCCGGCGACGCCAACTTCGATGAGACCTATGGCAAGGAGAGCTCCACGATGGGTCCAGATGAGGTGGGCTCGCACCCTGCCTCACGTAGTCCCTTCGGGGTCGACGACATGGCGGGGAACGTCCTCGAGTGGGCTATTTCGTCGATAGAGGTCGACAAAGTACTTTTGCGCGGCGGGGCTTACCTCTACGATCAAACATCGGTCCGGAGTGACAACCGGACCGTCGTTGACGGCACCTTCCTCGATCCGGTGATTGGGCTCCGCATCTGTGCTTCCTTTCCTCCACCTCCGTAAAGGGTGACGAGGATCCGCGGCGCCCGGGCAGCGCCGAGAGGTGCCGCGCCCCTCGCGGGAGCGGCGCCCGAAGGCCGGGAGGAAGACCGTCGGCGCGCAGGGCGTCATGGCTTGAGCGTCAGCGTTCGGAGGCGATCATGTTTCAGCGAGGGTTCCTGGCGGGGGCGATGGTCGGGCTCATCTCCGTGGGTGTCGGTTGCGCCGCGGAGGTCGAGGGCGGCGAGGGCGACGAGGCGCCGGCGGAGAGCGCGCTCGAGCTGCAGGCGCTCAACGATCTCAGCTTCAACGGCACCTACCTGAACGGCACCCAGCTTCAACGGGGTCCCAACGGGGTCCGCTTCAACGGGGTCCGCTTCAACGGGGTCCGCTTCAACGGGGTCTCGCTCGACGGGGCGACGCTGATCGGGACGCGCGCGAGCGACGGCAAGCCCGTCCGCGGGGTCGACTTCGTCGGCGCGGAGATCGAGGCGCTCCTCGACGATCGATCGACCGTGATCGTCCGCATCGCGAACGTCGTCGAGCGCGACGGGATCGCGTATTACACGGTGAAGTACAACGCCGGCGGCGCGGGCTGGGCGAACGTCTGCGGCGAGGGGGTCGAGGCGATCGCGGTGAAGGGGACCTGGGATCCGGTGACCGGCGCCTTCTCGGACGACGGGAGCCAGTTCACGTTCGCCTGCCAGGGCGCCGCGATCGCGAAGTGCGCCGAGTGGGGCTACAGGGACTGGGCGACCACGGCGGAGTGCGACGGCAAGCGCTGCGAGAGCAGGGAGCTCTCGTACTTCCACAAGGCGTGCGTCCGCATGGTGCGCGCGGACTACTGCGGCGACGGCGCGCCGCACACGCGGGCCGGGACGGCGATCGACGTCTGGGATGCGCTCGGCATCCAGCGCGAGACGGCGGGCTCTGGCATGAGCCTCGAGGCCGAGTGGACCGTGGACGGCGCCGCCTGCATCCGGCACACGCGGTGGCGGGGCCTCGTCGGCAACCCGGACCGCGACTACGTCACGGCGCGTTGCCCGGAGCGGTGGGCCGGGGCCGATCCGAGCTGCGGCGGGCCCGGCTCGACGTTCGACAAGGAGAGCGGCTTCGCGACGCCGCTCGCCGAGCGGCGCCTCCTGCGGAACGCGTCCTTCACGACGAACGTGAGCCCGCTGTAGCGCGGGTCGCGGCGCTCAGCTCTTCGCTGCGGCGAGGATCGCGGCGGCGTGCTCCTTGGGATCCACCTCGAGCCAGACCTGCTTGATCTTGCCGTCCTTGCCGATGAGGAAGGACTGGCGAGCGGAGAGCTCGTTGCGCAGCGGCACGCGGAACGCGGTGGAGATCGCGCCGCCTTCGTCGACGACGAGCGGGAACGGGAGCTCGTATTTCTCGACGAAGGCCTGGTGGCTCTGCGCGTCCTGGGTCGAGACGCCGTAGACCTCCAGCCCGGCGGCCTGGAGATCGGCCCAGCCGTCGCGCAGGCCCTTGGCCTGGATGGTGCAGCCCGGCGTGTCGTCCTTGGGATAGAAGTAGACGAGCACCTGCTTGCCTTGCAGGCCGGAGAGCTTCACCTCTCGGCCGTCGTGCAGCTTGAAGGTCACGTCGGGCGCGGCGTCGCCGGGCTTGAGCGCGGCGGGCTGGGCGGAGGCGCCCGCCGTCTCGGAGGGCTTCTCGGCGGCCTTGCCGGACGCGCCGGAGGGCTCGTCGCAGCCGGCGGCGAGGGCCAGCGCGGCGAGGGCGAGGGCGGAGGCGAGGTGCTTTGCGTGCGTCATGATGGCGTGCATCGTTCCACCGGCCTCCGCGAACGGCAAGCGCGCGCCGGGCGACGGCGCGCGCCGGCGCTGAGGTTGGCAGGGCCACGCGGACGTCGGCAGGCGATCTGGGGCGCTGGCGAGAGCGCGAGAGGATCGAGGAGAGACATCGCCAGCTCGTCAGGAGACCTGGTGAGCCGACTCGGTGTCTCCGACGATTGAAGGGGTGAGCGTCAGGCTCGTTGTCCAATCCGCGCCTCGCCGCTCAGGGCAGGCGCAGGCGGCGACCCGCTCGCGCGCCGGCGCCGACAGCAGGCGCCGACAGCAGGCGAGCAATGCAAAACGTCCTGACGAAAAGCTAAGGTGGCGCCCGAGGCGCGCTCCACGCTATACCTGCGTTTGCCATGCGCTGGACACCTGGGAAACGCAGTGCGAACCTCCGAGATCTCCGCGGCGTCTCCGGCGGAGCGAAGCTCGGCGTCGGCGGGACGGTGATCCTGCTCGTGCTCTCCCTCGTCTTCGGGAAAGATCTCCTCTCCTCGGGGCTCGGCCAGGGCGTCTCGCCCCCCGGCGCGCAGCGCGAGCGCGCGAGCTCGCCCGAGGAGGAGCGGCTCGTCGACTTCGTGTCCTTCGTCCTCGATGACACCGAGGCCGTGTGGAAGCAGGTGTTCAGCCGGATGGGGCAGACCTATCCGGCGCCGCAGCTGACGTTGTTCACCGACTCGGTGAGGTCGGGCTGCGGCGTCGGCGAGTCGGCCATGGGGCCGTTCTACTGCCCGGCCGATCGCACGGCGTACATCGACCTCGGCTTCTACCGCGAGCTCAAGGCGCGGTTCGGCGCGCCGGGCGACTTCGCCCAGGCGTACGTGCTCGCCCACGAGATCGGCCACCACGTGCAGAACGTGCTCGGCATCGAGCGAAAAATGCGCCAGCAGCAAGCGGCGCGCCCGAACGAGCGGAACGCGCTCTCCGTGCGCATGGAGCTCCAGGCGGACTGCTTCGCCGGCGTGTGGGCCCACGCGACGGCGAAGCGCGATCTGCTCGAGGAGGGCGACGCCGACGAGGCGCTCCAGGCCGCGTCCGCGATCGGCGACGATCGGCTGCAGAAGAGCGCGACCGGCAGGGTCAACCCGGAGACGTGGACGCACGGCTCGTCCGCGCAGCGGGTCGCCTGGTTCAAGCGCGGCATGCGGGGCGGCCGCGTCGAGGACTGCGATACGTTCGCGGAGGCCTCGCCCTGAAGGCGCGGCGCGCGTCCGAGGCGGCCCGGCGCGTCCAGGCCGGCAGGGCCAAGGCCGGGTGAAGAGCGGCTCGCGACAGCTCCGCGCGACGGTGTACCCTGCTCGCCCGCCGATGGTCTCGCCGTACGGTGCCCCTCGCTTCCCGCCGCAAGGCCGCTCGCTGCGCGCTCGGTCCCGCCCGGTGGCGCCGTGAGCCTGCGCGAGGCGACCGACCCCTGGACCGCGGCGCCGCGATCGATCGCGGAGATCGTCGAGGACAGCCTCCCCCAGATCGAGGTGCGCTGCCGACCGCGGGCCATCGCCACGGTCGTCGCCCGCGTCACGGCCGACCTGGGCGACGAGGATCCCCCGCGGCCCGCGCTGCTCGCCGCGCTCGCCCGGTGCGCCGACGGCGCGGCCGCCGAGGTCGACCGGCTGCGCAGCGCCGAGTCCGCGCTCGTGGTCGCCTACCAGTCGGCCGCCACCCCGGCCGAGCGGCGCGAGCTCCTCGCCCGGCAGCTCCGCGTCTGGGCGCGCGAGCGCAAGAAGAGCGGCGCCGCCTCCCCGCTCGGCTGGGCCGCCGCGCGCGTCGAGCAGGCCGGCGACCTCTCGGCGCTCGCCCGCAGCCTCGACCTCGAGGCGGCCCAGGAGCGCTTCGCCACGGCCATCGCCGACCGCCTCGACGAGATCGAGGTCGCCTACCACGCGCTCACGCACCTCGCGCAGCACCTCGACCCGCCCGACGCGCTGCACGTCGTCCGCGACGGCGGCGTCCTCCGGCTCGCCATCGCGCACGCCGAGCCGAGCCGCCCCGCGCCCGTCCGCCGGGCCGCCATGCTCGCGGCCGTCGCCCTCCTGCACCGCATCCCGGCGCGCGAGCGGCTCGGCCACCTCGGGCTCGACGCGGCCCGCTCGGTGCTGGCGTGGTCGCGCGGCGTGGGCGCGTCCCGCTGGGTGCAGATCGCCGCCCTCGAGATCGGCGTCCTCCTCTTCCCCGACGAGGCGTTCTCGCTGCTCGCCGAGCGCATCCGCGCGCGCGACCCGGCGGACAAGGACGGCCCCATCCTCCGCCGCAACGCCCTGCGCCTCCTCGGCGCGGCCGCGCGCCCGTCCGCCCCGGTGATCCCGCTCGGCGACGCGCGCGGGGCGAGCGCGGCGCGGCCCGCCGGCGCCGCCCAGGACCCGCGCCGCTGGAACGGCGCGCAGGCGGGCCGCGGCAGCGGGCCGAGCGCCGCGCCGGAGGCAGCCTCCTCGGGCGGCGCCCTCGAGGGCCCGGGCGGCGCCGAGCTGCCCGACGCGCCCGCGCCCGACTCGGCGCCCCGGCTCAGCGCGGAGACCGCCGCGAGCGCGCCGCCCGGGCGCGCGGCCGCGAGCGCGGACCCGCTCGCCATCGCGCTCCTCGCCCGCGACGACCCGAGCGAGCACGTCCGCCAGGAGCTCGTGCGCCAGCTCCTCGCCCTCGGCAGCCCCGAGGCCCTCACGGCGCTCGCCGAGGTCGCCGAGGCCGACGGGTCGCCGCGCGTCCGCGGCTACGCCATGCGGGAGCTCTCGCGCTTCGCGACCGACCACGCGGATGCCGTCCCGTACGCCGAGCGCGTCGTCCGCTTCGCCTTCGCCAAGCCCGGCCCGCCGCTCGCGTCCCGCGCGGCCCTCGAGGCGGTGCGCACGCTCTGCGCCGGGCCCTACGCGCCGCTGCCGCCGGCGACGTTCGTCGACCTGCTCGCCGAGTTCGCGAGCCGCCCGGCGATCTCGCCGGATCTGTCCGACGACGCGGCCGCGGCGCTGCGGCTGCTCGAGGTCGAGAGCCGCCCGGTCGCCGAGCACATCCGGCAGGCGCTCGTCGCCGCGGCCTCGGAGCTCCTCGAGGGCGAGAGCGCGCCGGTCGAGATCCCGGCCGACGCCGAGCCGCGGGACATCGAGCGCGCGCTCCTGGTCGCCTCGCGCGGCGACATGACCTACACGCTCCGGCGCCGCGGCCGGGGCCGGTACGTGCTCACGCGCGGCGAGCCGCGCGGCTTCCGCCTCTGGCGGCTCATCCACGAGATGCGCACCCCGATGCCGGACAAGCGCAAGGGGTGGATCCACACGAGCGGCCGCCTGTTCGCGGGCGAGCTCGTCGCGCCGCCGGTCGGCATGGCGGAGGTCACGCCCACGCGCGTGCCGGGCGAGCGCCACGTCTACCCGCCCGTCGGCGGCTGGGGGCCGTTCGTCCCCCGCATCGACGATCTGCTCGCCGCGGCCAGCCTGACCCAGCGCGAGATCCGCCTCATCACGGCGCGCGGGACGGTCACGGTGCGCGCGCCGGCCAAGCTCGCGCACCGGCTGCGCGCGCGCGCCCTGCTGACGTGGCGCTACGACCGCTACGCGCAGGCCCGCATGCGCGCGCTCGTGGCGCAGGAGCCGGCCGAGCAGAAGAAGTTCACGCTGATGACCGGCGAGCTCGGCTTCTCGGTCGCGCTCGGCGACACCGGGGGCGAGGTCGACGGCCGCCCGTTCGCGCTCGAGCCGCACCTGCCGAGCAAGTACCTCGCCGTCGCGGTGCCCTCGGCGTTCCAGCTCGGCCGCGACTGGCTCGTCGGCCCGTCGGTGCCGGTCTGGATCGACAGCTTCCTCTCGTACCTCGTGTCGCCCGCGGGCAACGTCCCGACGCAGCTCGCGTGGATCGTGTTCCTCGTCCTCGCGTACATGGTGCTGCGCGCAGCGTGGATCATGACGCAGATCGAGCGCGCGCGCCGGGGCATCCCGCTCACCATCGGCGGCTGGGGCACGCGCGGCAAGAGCGGCTCGGAGCGGCTCAAGGCCGCGCTGTTCCACGCGCTCCGGTACGACGTCGTCGTGAAGACGACCGGCTGCGAGGCGATGTTCATCCACGCGATGCGCGACCTGCCCGCGCAGGAGATCTTCATCTACCGCCCCTACGACAAGGCGACCATCTGGGAGCAGCGGAACATCCTCGCGGCCGGGAGGAACCTCCGCGCGCAGGTGTTCCTGTGGGAGTGCATGGCGCTCCAGCCGCTCTTCGTGGACACGCTCTGCTCGGAGTGGATGCGCGACGAGATCACGACGCTGACGAACGCGTACCCGGATCACGAGGACATCCAGGGCCCCGGGGGCGAGGACGTCGCGCGGGTGATCGCGCGCTTCATGCCCACGGACGGGCTGTCGTTCACGACCGAGGAGCAGATGCTCCCGCTGCTCAAGGACCAGGCGCAGCGCAAGGGGACGAACCTCGTCGCGATCCCGCCGATCGACGCGGATCTCCTGCCGGTCGACCTCCTCGATCGGCTCCCGTACCAGGAGCACCCGCGCAACGTGGCGCTGGTGCTGGCGCTGGCGGATCACTTCGGGGTCGATCGCGAGTTCGCGCTGGTCGAGATCGCGGATCACGTGATCCTCGACCTCGGCGTGCTGAAGACGTACCCGACGGTGCAGTACCGGGGGCGGAAGCTGACGTTCTCGAACGGGATGAGCGCGAACGAGCGCGCCGGGTTCATGTCGAACTGGACGCGGCTCGCGTTCGACAAGCACGACATGGACGCGACGCCCGGCAAGGCGACGGTGATGGTGGTGAACAACCGCGCGGACCGGGTCGCGCGGTCGCGCGTGTTCGCGCAGATCATCGTCGAGGACATCGGGGTCGATCACGTGGTGCTGATCAACTCGAACCTCGGCGGGATGATGCAGTTCATCACGGAGGGGCTCGACGCGCGGCTGCGCGACATGGTGATCACGGGCGACGGGGGCAAGGAGCGCGCGCTCGAGCGCTTCGACGAGCAGATGAAGAAGGTCGGCGTCCCGGCGCGCGCGGGCGCGTTCGAGGACGATCTCACCCGGATGCTGCGCGCGCTGCCGGCGATCGACGAGGCGGCGGCGGCGGCGATCGTGGGCGGCCCCGAGGTCCTGGGCAAGAAGGGGGAGCCCGAGGCGATCGAGGCGGCGGTGAAGAAGGCGCTGGAGGCGCACGCGCCGCCCGCGGGCGAGGACGACATCCGCCCGGACATCGTCCACCACGCGGCGCGGCTGTCGCGGCGGCTGGCCCGGCGCGACAAGGCGCGCGCGGAGGTCGAGGCGGCGCTGTCGCGGGGCGCCGACGCCGAGGCCAACCAGGCGTTCCGGGCGGCGTTCCGCGAGCTGTTCCTCGAGCGCATCGCGGTCCTGTGGAACGCCGACGCCAAGGGGGACAAGGTGATCGACTTCATCACGCGCGAGGTCCCGCCGGGGTTCGACGCGCGGCTGATGGGGTCGCAGAACATCAAGGGCACCGGGCTCGACTTCGTTTACCGGTGGCTGTCGATGGACCGGGTGCGGACCGCGATCGAGCGGATGCAGAGCAACCCCTCGGCGCGGCGCGAGGTGCTGACGTTCTTCCTGTCGTACTCGGATTTCGGCCTCATCGATCTGCGCGAGGCGCTCGCGGCGGTGCGCGCGGCCAAGGAGCAGGGCGGCGCCGGGTGGGCGGAGCACGCGAACCTGATCGACGGGGCGATCCGCAGGCTCGAGGCGCTCGACAAGGAGAAGACGGCGGCGCTCGTGGTGACGGGCAAGACGGGGGTGGGGACGAAGGTGCTGCTCCGGATAGAGCAGTTCGTGGATCACATGGACTCGGTGCGCCGGACGCGGTGGGCGAAGATCGTGATGGACGATCTGTTCGCGATGCGCATCGGCCACGGCCAGGCCGCGCTGCTGCTGCGGGAGATCGTCGGGCGGCAGAAGGGCGGCTGGCTGGCGAAGGACCTCGCCAAGTGGGTCGAGAAGCGCAGGGCGTGGCTGGAGAGCCGGCGGAAGAAGCCGAAGAAGGCCGAGGCGGCCGCGCCGCCGGGGGCGCCGGCGACGGAGCAGGGGTGACAGGGGAGGCGGCGACGGCGCGAGCTCGACCGCCTGGGGGGCCGCCGGGGGAGGAGGGCGGCGGTGGGCTGCTTCGGACCTTCCGGGGGAAGGGGGGGGCAGCGTCTCGCCTCCGGCGGGCGGATGCCGTACGCTGTCCGCGATGGGACATCCTGCCAGGCGCACCGGGCTCTCGCCCGCGGAGTACCTCGCGTTCGAGCGGGCCTCCGATCAGAAGCACGAGTACGCGAACGGCGAGATCTTCGCGATGTCGGGCTGCACCCGGGCGCACAGCCTGCTGGCCGGGAACCTCCAGCGCGAGCTCGGCAACGCGCTGCTCGATCGCGCCTGCGAGGTCCACACCTCCGACCTGCGCGTCAAGATCACGTCCACGGGGCGTTACGTGTATCCCGACGCCTCCGTGGTCTGCGGCGCTCCCGCGTTCGAGGATGCGGAGCTCGACACGCTCATCAACCCGAGCGTGATCGTCGAGGTGCTCTCCGATTCGTCGGAGGCCTACGATCGCGGCGACAAGTTCGCGCAATACCGGAGCGTCCCCTCCATCGTGGAGTATGTGCTCGTCTCCCAGAAGGAGGTGCGTATCGAGCACTTCCAGCGGCAGCCGGACGGCCGGTGGCTGCTCGCCATCCTGGGCCCCGGCATGCAGCTCGAGCTCGAGTCGGTCGGCGTCGTCGTCGACGTCGATCGCGTCTATCGCAAGGTGCCGCTCGGGCCCTCCGAGCTCGACTGAGCGGCCCTCCTCGGGAGGCCCCGGGCGCGCTCGCGCCCGGGGCGGCGCGCGTCACTGCGCTGGACGGCAGTACTCGTCCTGCGGGGTGACCGACTCCACGACGACGGTCGTGCCCTTTCTGATCACGAACTCGCTCAGGCCGACCTCCTGGCCCTCTGGGCTCCAGTCGTACGTGTAGCCGAGGCGCGTCCACGGATACCCGCCCTCGCCATAGGACGTCGCCTTCAGGGCGTTGAACCAGTCCTCATGTTCTTGCGGCGTGCCGTCCGGGAAGTCGAGATCGGCGGTCGTGTCGTCGATCTCCAGGTCCGGCGTCGGGCGGAACATCGACTCCGCCGGCACCCAGAGCGCCACGACGCGGTCCTTGCCGCTGTCCGGCGGCAGGCCGAGCAGCTGCTCGAGCCGCAGCGAGAGCGCCGCTCCTTCGAGGCCGCTCGCGCGGCAGAACGCCTGGAGCTCGGGCGCCGCCGTGCTCCAGACCTCGACGCCGAGCTCCGTCTCCTCGCCCACGAGCTCGTCATAGCCCGCGTAGGACGTCCAGGTGAGCATCAGCACGCGATCCTCGGCGTCGCGGACGAGATCGGCCGTCTCGTCGTCGATCGCCGTCAACGTGTCCACGCGCTCGCTCTCCTCGGCGACCTCGGCGTCGGCGACGGCCGCGTGGAACAGCTCGAGCAGGCTCGCCTCGCCGCCCGCGCCGCCGGCGCCGCCCTCACCGGCGCCGCCTTGGCCTGCGCCGCCGCCCTCGCCCGCGCCGCCGCTCCCGCCTGCGCCGCCGCTCCCGTCCGTGTCGTCGCCGCCGCACGCGACGAGCAAGGCGCACGCGCAAGCCCCCACCGCCAACCAGATTTTGCCCATATCTCCTCGATGCTTCCCGCCCGTCCCGACGGCTCAGCGAGAGCCGACCGGACATCAGCCGTCGCAGGCTACAGCAACGAGGTGACCGGCGGGGCACGGCGGTGAGGTGACGGCGCGAGATCGTCGCCCGCGCTCTCCCGCCGCGCGATCACGCCGCGTCGTGAAAGATGACACCCACCGTGTGGCGATGCCCCGATCGCACACGGCTGACGCCGTGCCGCATGTTGACCCGGTACACGCCGCGCGTGCCCTGCACGGGTCGATGACGGACGGCGAAGACCGCCGCGTCGCCCTGGCGCAGCGGCACCACCATCGGTCGAGATTGCATCCGCGGGCGCTGCTCCGTCATCACGAGCTCGCCGCCCGTGAAATCGCGCTCGGGCTCGGAGAGGAGGATCGCGACCTGGAGCGGAAAGACGTGCTCGCCGTAGAGATCTTGATGCAGGCAGTTGTAGTCACCCTCGCCATACTGCAAGAGGAGCGGCGTCGGCTGGGCCTGGCCCGCGGCGTGGCAGCGCTCGACGAAGCGCGCGAGCTCCTCCGGATACCGCACGTCGAGGCCCATCGCCGCGCTCCAGCGGTTCGCGATGGGCGCGAGGCGCGGATAGAGGCTGGTCCGCAGGGCGTCGACAAGCGCGGGCAGCGGGCGCGCGAAGTACTTGTACTCCCCGCGCCCGAAGCCGTGCCGCGCCATCACCACCCGGCTGCGGAAGAGCTCGTCGCGCGCGTACAGCGCGGCCAGGTCGCCGCACTCGGCCCCGGTGAGCAGGCCCTCGATCACCGCGCAGCCGTGCGCGTCGAGGTCCTGCGACACGCGCGCCCAGTCCACCGACGCCGTCCGCTCGTCCACGCCGAGCGCGATTGGTACGGCCCTGCGAGGCGCGTTCACGCGCCCGCCTCCCGGTCGAGCAGCGCGCGCTTGCGCTCGACGCCCCAGCGGTAGCCCGACAGCCCGCCGTCGTTCCGCACCACCCGATGGCACGGGATCGCCACGGCCAGCGCGTTGGCCGCGCACGCCCGCGCCACGGCCCGGACCGAGCTCGGAGCGCCGATGGCGCCGGCGATCTCCGCATAGCTCGCGGTCGTGCCCGCCGGGATGTCCCGCAGCGCCTGCCAGACGCGCTGCTGGAACGCCGTCCCGCGCACGTCGAGCGGCAGCTCGACCGGGGCGCGGGGGCTCTCCACGAGGCCCACCACCTTCGCGACGAGCTGCTCGAACCCGGCATCGCCGCCGATCAGGTGGGCTCGCGGAAACCGGCGCTCGAGATCGCGCAAGAGCTCCTCCGGATCGTCGCCGAGCAGGATCGCGCACACGCCGCGCGCGGTGGCGGCGACCAGGATCGCGCCGAGGGAGCACTCCCCGATCGCGAACCGGATCTCCGTCTGCGCTCCTCCGGCGCGGTACCTCGTGGGCGTCATGCCCAGCACCTGGTTCGACTGCTCGTAGAAGCGCCCGCCCGAGCCGTACCCGGCCGCGTAGATCGCCTCGGTCACGGTGCCGTTCCTGCCGAGCTCGGCCTTCACCCGCCGGGCGCGGTGCGCCGCCGCGTACGCCTTCGGCGTCACCCCGGTCACGGCCTTGAAGATGCGGTGCGTGTGGAAGACGCTCAGCCCCGCGTGGCGCGCCAGCGCCTCGAGGCTCGGCGCCTCGTCGCTCTGCTCGATGAGCCGGCACAGCGCGGCCACCTGGGCCGCCTGGCGCTCGGCCAGCGGGGGTTGATCCGGCTTGCAGCGCAGGCACGGCCGGAAGCCCGCTCGCTCCGCGGCGGCCGCGGTCGGATGAAAGCCGACGTTCTCGGGCCTCGCGGGGCGCGCCCCGCACGACGGACGGCAGTACACGCCCGTCGTCTTGACCGAATAGAAGAACTTGCCGTCCGCGCTCGCGTCGCGGGCGATCACGGCGGTCCAGCGAGGGTCGCTCTCCACCACGGCGGCGAGGGCATGGGCCTTTCCCGGCATGTCGTCTGTCTCCTTCCGGCGCATCTTGCGGGTCACGAGGCGAGCTTAACCCCCGCCCGGATCGCCGCACTCCGGGTCTTGCTCTCGAATCCGCGGGCGCCGGCGGGGCGCCGGAGCGAGCCCGAGCGAGCGCGGCCCGCCGCCGGGATCGCCTCGGATCTGCGCGCCGGCGCGGGCGGTCAGCTGCTGGGCTCGATTTGGGACAGGATCCCCTCCAGCGCCTCGACCGCGCGCATCGGCAGCCGCACCGAGACGGCGGTGGAGATCGTGGTCTCTTCCGGGTTGATCTCGACGGTCGGCACCCCCGAGCGCGCGGCCTCGAGGACGGGCCCGGTGATGTAGGGGAAGAGGCTCGACGTGCCGATCGAGACGACCACATCGAAGCCCTGCGCGAGCTCGCGCCGGAGGATCTCGACCTTCTCCAGGGGGAGCATCTCCCCGAAGAGGACGACATCGGGCCGGAGCACCGCGGCGCACTCCGGGCAGCTGGGGCAGGGGGCGAGGTGCGCGTAATCGTCGACGCGCGCCTCGTACGTGCAGCGCGTGCAGAGGATGCGGCGGATATCGCCGTGGATGTCGATCACGTTCGTGGAGCCGGCGATCCGGTGGAACCCGTCGACGTTCTGGGTGAGCACCCAGCAGCGCGGGATGCGGCGCTCGATCCGGGCGATCGCCGCGTGCGCGGCGTTGAACCGCGCGCCCCGGCACGCGCGCTCGATCTGGTGGATGTACTTCCACGTGACCTCGGGGCGCCGCTGGAACATCCAGCCCGAGAGCGCGTCCTCGATGGCGAGCCCCTCGTCGGTCCCCTTCTCGCTGTAGAGCCCCCCGATCCCGCGGTAGGTCGGGATGCCGGAGGCCGCGGACACGCCCGCGCCGGTGATGAAGAGGGCTGACCGGGCCGAGGCCAGAAGCGCGCTTGCTCGCTCGATCGACATCAGGGGCGCAGTCTACCCGCGTTGCCCGGGCCTGCGCCCGCGGATCGGCCCGGGGAGCGCGAGAGGTGCTCGTGCGCGGGTGCCGGTCCGGCGAGGGCCGACCGCGGCTCCATCGCCCGGGCCCGCGGAGCCCCGTCGCGCCGGCCGCGTCCGCCGCCGCGGACCCCGGCCGGCGCGGCCGCGATCACGCGCTCTTGCCGTCGAATTTCATCGTCTTGAGCGACTCGATGTCGACGTCGTCGAGACACCGGACGTTGATGGCGCACATCTCTTTGCCGTCAGGCCCGATTCCCCGCGCGAACGACTCGATGCCGCAGACCGAACAGAACGTGTGGTGAATGACCTTCTTGTTGAACTGGTAATCGGTGAGGACGTCTCCACCTTGCTTGAGCGTGAACTGGTCCGCCGGCGCGAAGGCCAGCATCACGCCCAGCTTCGAACAGCGCGAGCAGTTGCACACGCCCACGGGCGCGCTCAGGTCCACCTTGACCTCGTAGCGAACCTTCCCGCAGTGACAGCCACCAGTATGGGTCTTGAGCTCCGTCATGGGCGCATGGTGCCACAGCGAGCTGGCCGCGTGCCGCAGAAACGCGAGGCGCCGCGGCGGCTCGCGCACGGGAAGGGGGCGTGCCCGGGCCGCAGCGGCAGCTCGCCTATACCGGGTTCTGCGGCGAGGCATTGCCTTCTGTCGGAAACTTTTCTCAGCGCTCAGGCTGCCAGCGTTGAGGCTGGTGCAGCGCGCCGGGCTCCCGGAGAGGGGCCGACACAGGCCGTGTGCGTCGCCTACTGCTCCTCGTAGTTCCAGGTCAGCCCGCCATCGACGAAGTATGTCGAGCCGGTGACGTAATCGGCGTCTGCCGAGGCGAGGAACACGGCGAGCCCGGCGATGTCCTCCGGCTTCCCCAGGCGGCCGAGCGGGATCTGCCCGAGCAGCGCGCCCAGCTTGTCGCGATCCTTGAGCAGGTCGGCGTTGATCTCCGTCTCGATCGCGCCCGGCGCGATGGCGTTCACGGTGATCCCGGTGCCGCGCAGCTCGACCGCGAGCGTGCGCGTCAGCATGCGGACGCCGCCCTTGCTGGCGCAGTAGGCCGCGAAATTGGGGAACGGCAGATCCTCGTGCACCGAGCTGATGTTGATGATCTTGCCGGGGCGCCCCGCCTCGCGCAGGTGGCGGACCATCGCCTGGCTCCCGAAGAACACCGCCTTGAGGTTGGTGTTCACGACCTGATCGTAGTCCTCCTCGGTCACCTCCCAGAATGGCGCCCGCTTCTCCATGCCTGCGTTGTTGACCAGCACGTCCAGCCGGCCGAAGCGCGCGACGACATCCCGGATCAGCTCCTGCACGCTCTGGACGGAGGCGACGTCGACGGAGAACAGATGACCTCGCCGTCCGGCGGCCTCGACCTCGGCCAGGGCTTCCTCGGCGCCCTCCTTGCTCTTGTGGTACGTGAGCGCCACGTCGGCGCCCTCGCGGGCGAAGCGGACGGCGATGCTGCGGCCGATGCCCCGGCTGCTGCCTGTGACGAGCGCGATCTTGCCTTGCAATCTCATGGTGACCTCCTGTCTCGACGGGGGACCGCGCCCCCGCACCCCGCCGCGGTTGCCAGCGGAGCGTCACTCTGCACTTCCCGCGATCCGCGCGCGCCCTTCAGCTCGCTGCTCCTCTCGGTCCTCTCGGGCGTGGCCTCTCGCCGACCCTGGCTTCTCTAGCATGTTTGCGTCGCAAGCCAGCGAAGGCCGGCCGTCCGGCGCACGCCGCCTCGGGTCGCAAGCATGCAAACGGACGAGGCCGGCGAGCGCCCGCGCTGGGCGCGCGCTCGATCCATAGACTCCGCGCGAGCCGTGCCATTCGCCACGCGCGCTGTCGCAAATTGCCACGCAGCCGGGCCCGATCGCGCGCAGGACGCGCTGCTCTCGGCTCAAATCGATGGCAAACCGCTTGCAGGGCGCGGGGAGAGGGAGCCGCCCGGCACGGTCGGCTCGCCCCGACCGGAGGCGCTCCATGACCGATCGCGCATACGACAAAGACACGGCCTGGACCAACGCAGTGCTGCCGCCCATCGCCCCTCTCGCCGCCGAGCACAGAACGACGGTGTGCGTGGTGGGCGCGGGGATCGCCGGGCTCACGACCGCGTACATGCTGGCCAAGGCGGGCCGCGGCGTCATCGTCCTGGATGACGGCGTGATCGGCGGGGGCGAGAGCGGCTTCACGACAGCCCACATCGTCAACGCGCTCGACCGCCGCTGGACCGAGCTCGCGAAGCTCCACGCGCCGGAGCGCCTCCGGCTGGCCGCCGAGAGCCACACCGCCGCGATCGACACGATCGAGCGGATCGTGCAGGACGAGGGCATCGACTGCGACTTCCGCCGGGTGCCAGGGTACCTGTTCGCGGCGCCGGGGCAGCCGTCGAGCACCATCGAGGACGAGATCAAGGCGGCTCACCAGGCCGGCCTCGAGCGCGTGCACGGGGTCGACCGGGCGCCCCTCCAGGGCTTCAACACCGGCATCGCGGCGAAGTTCCCCGATCAAGCCCAGTTCCACATCCTCCGCTACCTCGCGGGCCTCGCCCGCGCCGTCGAGCGCCACGGGGGCAGGATCTACACGAGGGCCCACGTGGTCGACGTCGACGAGCAAGCCGAGCCCGACCACGTGGTCGTCAAGACGGACCGCGGCGTGAACATCGTCGCCAACGAGGTCGTGCTCGCCACGAACTCCCCGTTCTTGCCGTGGATCTCGGTGCACATGAAGCAGGCCGGCTACAGGACGTACGTCATCGCCCTGCGCGTGCCGCGCGGCTCCATCCCTCCTGGCCTCTACTGGGACACCGAGGATCCGTTTCACTACGTCAGGCTCAGCAACGTCGACGGCGCGGACGGCCCGGACGAGCTCCTCATCGTCGGCGGCGAGGACCACAAGACAGGTCAGGCCGACGACGCGGACCAGCGCCACGCCCGGCTTGAGGCGTGGGCGAGGGGGCGCTTCCCCCAGGCGGGCCAGGTCGTCCACCGCTGGTCCGGGGAGGTCATGGAGACCGCGGACGGGCTCGCGTTCATCGGCCGCCTCAAGAAGGAGTCCCGCATCCTGCTCGTGACCGGCGACTGCGGCAACGGCATGACCCACGGGACCATCGCGGGCCTCTTGTTGAACGATCTCGTCCACGGCCGCGAGAACGCGTGGGCCGAGCTCTACGACCCGAGCCGCGTCAACCTCACCCTGCAATCCGCGTCGGAGTACCTCAAGGAGAACCTGAACACGGCGGCGCAGTACGCCGACTGGCTGACGGGGGGAGACCTCGACGACGTGGAGAGGCTGCCCCCGGGGATGGGCGCCATCATGAGGAGGGGGCTCACGAAGCTCGCCGTCTACCGCGATCCGCAGGGCCATGTCCACGAGCGGTCGGCCGTGTGCACCCACCTCGGGTGCATCGTCGCCTGGAACCCGGCCGAGCGGACGTGGGATTGCCCCTGCCACGGGTCGCGCTTCGAGTGCACCGGCCGCGTCATCCACGGTCCGGCGACGAGCGACCTCAGGCCCGTCGAGACCGCCACGCCGGGCGAGGCCGAGGCGCCCGCCGACAAGCGGCTCGCCCGCACCGGATGAGCGCGCCGCCACCCCCGGGACACCGCGCGCGCCCCGGCGCGACCTGCCGCGGAGGCGCCCGCCCAGCAGCGGCTCGGCGGCGCCGCCGCGGGCGGGCGGGCTGTCCAGACGCGCCCGCGCTCGCCGCGGCAGGTGAGGAAGTGTGACACGGCGTCGTGTCCAGGTTACGGAGAGCCATGCAGGAGAGCCAAAAGTCTGGGGTCGCCGCCTCGCCCGGCGAGGCGCCGTTCCTCGCCGGGGACGGCGAGATGGCGCAGCTCATGCGCGATCTCGACTGGTCGCGCACCCCGGTCGGCCCCGTCGACCGGTGGCCGCAGAGCCTGCGCACCGCGGTCAGCATCTGCCTCGCGTCACGGCACCCCATCGAGATCTGGTGGGGGCCCGAGTACGCGCGCCTTTACAACGATGCATACCGCCCCATCCTCGGCGCGACGAAGCACCCGCAGTTCCTGGGTCGCCCGGGGCGCGACTGCTGGAGCGAGATATGGGACGTCATCGGCCCGATGCTCGACGGGGTGCGCGCCACCGGGAAGGCGACGTGGTCCGAGGACTTCCAGCTGATCCTCTCGCGCAACGGCTACCAGGAAGAGACGTACTTCACGTTCTCGTATGCTCCTGTCCTCGTCGAGGACGGCACGGTCGGAGGCATCTTCTGCGCGTGCGCCGAGACGACGGGGCGCGTGCTCAGCGAGCGCCGCCTCCGGGCGCTGCGCGCCCTCGGCGCCCAGTCCGCCGCGGCGGCGATGGTCTCCGCGGAGGAGACCATCGCCCGCTCGGTGAGCACGCTCGTCGAGAGCTCCGCCGACGTGCCGTTCGCGCTCGCGTACATGATCGAGCCGGGCGGGGCGGCGGCCCGCCTCGCGGCCGCCGAGGGGCTCGCCCCGGGCGGCCCGGCGAGCCCCGAGCGCATCCCGCTCGCCGACGGGGGCGGGGTCTGGCCGCTCGCGGACGTCGCGCGGAGCCGCGCGTGCCGGCGCGTCGACACCCCCGCCGAGCGGTTCGGCGAGCTGCCCGGCGGCGCCTGGCCCGAGCCGTGCCGCGAGGCGGTCGTGCTGCCGCTCTCGCGGTCCGGGCACGCCGCGCTCCAGGGCTTCCTCGTGGTCGGCGTCAGCCCGCGCCGCGCGCTCGACGCCGCCTACAGCGACTTCTTCGAGCTCGCGGCCGGCCACATCGCCACGACGATCTCCGGCGCGCGGGCCTACCAGGAAGAGCGGCTCCGCGCGGAGGAGCGGGCCGAGCTCCTCGCGCGCGAGCAGGCGGCGCTCGCCGAGGCCGAGCGGCACAGGTCGCGCCTCGAGACGCTGTTCATGCAGGCCCCGGCCGGCATCTGCGTCCTGCGCGGGCCCGAGCACGTCTTCGAGCTCGCGAACCCGCGGTACCTGGAGCTCGTCGGCGATCGCGACGTCCTCGGCAAGCGCCTCCGCGACGCGCTGCCCGAGACCGCGCCGGCGGTCGTCCCGGTGCTCGACCGCGTGTACCAGACGGGCGAGCCGTTCTTCGGCAACGAGTTCGCCGCGATGCTCGCGCGCGGCGGCGAGCCCGAGGAGCGCTTCTTCAACTTCATCTATCAGCCCATCTACGACGCCATGGCCAGGGTCGAGGGCATCGCCGTGCTCGCCTTCGAGGTGACCGACCAGGTGCGCGCGCGGCGGCGCGCCGAGCAGCTCGCCCACGCGCTCGCGATCACGAACCAGGATCTCGACCAGTTCGCCTACGTCGCGTCCCACGACCTCAAGGCGCCCCTGCGGGGCATCGCGAGCCTGTCGGAGTGGATCGAGGAGGGGCTCGCCGACAAGATGAACGACGAGGCGCACCAGCAGATGCGCATGCTCCGCGGCCGCGTGCACCGCCTCGAGGCGCTCATCGAGGGCATCCTCAGCTACTCGCGCGCGGGGCGCATCCGCGACAGGCTCTCGCCCGTGGACGTGGGCGCGGTCGTCGCCGAGTGCGTCGAGCTCCTCGCGCCGCCGCCCGAGACGCGCATCGCCGTCGGCGACGGCATGCCGACGATCCTCGCCGAGCGCGTGCCGGTGCAGCAGGTGTTCATGCACCTCATCGGCAACGCCCTGAAGCACGCGCGCCGCGCGGACGCCGTCGTCGAGATCGCCTGCGCCGACGCGGGAGAGTTCTACGATTTCACGGTGAAGGACAACGGCCCCGGGATCCCGCCGCAGTTCCAGGAGCGCATCTGGGGCATCTTCCAGACGCTGGAGGCGCGCGACAAGGTCGAGGGCACCGGGATCGGCCTGTCGGTGGTGAAGAAGATCGTCGAGACGCGCGGCGGCCGCGTGGCGCTCGAGTCGGAGCCGTATGCCGGCGCGACGTTCCACGTCTTCTGGCCGAAGCGCCCGAAGGCGGCCTCGTGATCGGCGCGGCGGCGGCCACGCTCAGCCGCTCCGGAAGCGCTCGCCGGGCGCGGGCTTGCGCCGCTCGGGGACGTCCGCGTAAGCGAAGGTGTAGCTCGAGTCGAGCGCCGGGCGGCCTCGATCGGGCGCTGGTCCAGACTCAGTGTTTGCCGAGGCGCTTGACCTCTTGCCCTGCGAGCAGCGCGTGCGCCTCCGCCAGCACCTCGGGGATGCGATGCCGCTGCGCTGCGCCGGCGAGGGCTTGCGTCAGATCGAGCTCCCGCGCGCGCTCGGCGCGGTTGCCGGGGAACCAGTGGTCGCCGCTCCCGAGCAGGTTGTACCGCGCCTTGCCGTAGGCGGTCATGTCGAACGCCCTGACGTAGTTGTACAGCCGCAGGATCTCGCGGATGTTCACGTGCCCCGGGACGGCCTCCCACTCGGGCAGGCCGACGTGCCATGTGTCGACCCACGCGCGGCCGAGCACCCGCTCGAGCCCCTCGTCGAGCCGGCGCAGGATCGGCGCGAGCGCGTCCGCTGCGGCGCCCTCGCGTTCCAGGAGCGGCAGGACCTTCATGTGCTCGTCGAAGTCGGACGGGCGCGCCGCGCCGATGCTGATCGTGTGGACCTCGGGGCGGGCGAGGCAGAAGAGATCGTTGAACACGATCGGCGAGAGCGGGGCGCAGAGCCGCACGAGCTTGTCGCTCGGCTCGTACAGCCTGCCCCCCTTGTCGGTGGGGCTGATGATGAAGACCCCCATGTCGCGCTCGGCCGCGGCCTGGATGGCCGGCCAGGCGGCCTGGTTCACGTAGTACCAGTGCAGGTTCATGTAATCGAAGCGGCCGTCCTGCACCATGGCCATGATCACGCGCAGCGGCGCGTGCGTCGAGAAGCCCACCGCGCGCACGCGCCCCTGCCGCTTCAGCTCGAGCGCGGCGTCGAGGCAGCCCCCTTTGCGCAGCGACCACGAGAGGCGCGTCTCGTCGTTCACGCCGTGGAGCGCGAACAGGTCGACGTGATCGAGGCGGAGGAGCTTCATCGAGCGCTCGAACGCCTCGAGGAACTTCTTCGGCTCTGCCTCGGGGCCGACCTTGGTCTGGACGATGATCCGGTCGCGCGGCAGCTTCGGCAGGATGTGCCCGAGCTGCTCCTCGCTCGTGCCGTAGCCGCGCGCGGTCTCGATGTGGTTGATGCCGAGCTCGAGCGCCCGCGCGATGCACGCCTCGACGTTGCGCTGGCTCCCCGGCGAGATGCGGTCCTTGTCGTTCCAGGAGTGCTGGTACCGCATCCCTCCACAAGAGAGGACGGGCATCTGGATCTCGGTGCGACCGAAGCGGCGGTAGAGCATGCGTGTCACCTCAGGCTCGGGAGGGGGAATCTGCCGGACGGTGACAGCCCTCCGCAGGCGCCGCAACGCGAGCAAGGCGAGCGGCGGCGGGGAAAGAAGCGGAGGCGACGCCACGGCGACCCGCGTCGGGGGCCGACGGCGCCGCCGCCGTCCGCGCCTGCCACGGGCGCGACGCGCCCCGCGAACCGGTCGATTTGTGTTGACATAACCATTGTGAGCGCTCACATCGATGTCAGGGTTCTCCCTTTGCTTCGGCCTGGTCCCCCAATGCGAGCGAAACCACAGCCTCGGAGCTGGGCACCGCGCACGTCGTGCGACCAGGGGTTCAGCCGCCGCCCCCGACACCGCCGACGAGCCTCCGAAGCGCTGAGGCCTCGAGCGCTCCAAGCCCTCTGGGCCAGCGCCCGTGCCTCGCTCGTGATCGGCCTCGGCGCTGGAATGATCGCCTGTAGCTCGGACGGCTCCCCCGCCGCCGGTGGCGCGACGATGTTCGACGGCAGCAGCGCAGCCGGTTGCGCGCCCGTTCCTTTCGCGCAGAACCCGCGCAGCATCGCGGAGGTCGTGCGACTGGTGAATGCGCTGGAGAAGCCGCTCGCGCTTCCGTGCTTCCTGGCGCACCTCGCTGGTCCGCTGGAGATGACCGCCGCCCTCAGCCCCACCAGCGCCCAGACGTCGTTCGATCGCCGCAGCCCGCGGATCTTCGTGTTCCTGGATCCTCTCGTGCTCACCGTCGTGCCGGAGGGGCCGGGGCGGGACCTGCTCGAGTTCGGCGAGCGCCGGGGCGACGCGCGATCGTTGAAGGGGGAGATCGCGTTCCCGGTGGCGAGCGAGCTCGCGCCGGAAGCGCCGTTCGAGCATATCCTGTTCAATGAGCAGTACTCGACCTGCGCTTTTTGCCACGCCGACGAGACGCGCGCGCCCGACGTCCCCTTCGCCCGAGCATTCGAGTCAGTGGCGCTCCGCCCGCCCGACAGGGCGGTGGTCGGCGTCGACGAGCTGCGGTCGGAGGTGCCGTCGTGCGACGCCGCGAGCGACCCCTACCGCTGCGCCATGCTCCACGCGCTGTTCGACCGGGATGGCGTCATTCAGCGCGACTTCCCCGAGAGCTACGGTACGCTCTGACGTCGGTGAAAGCCCTCCGCCGGCGCCGCAACGCGAGCAGGGCGAGCGGCGAGAGGAGTGGGAGGAGCCGCCACGGCGACCCGCCCCGGGGGTCGACGGCGCAGCCGCCGCCGCCGCCGCTGTCGCCCCCCTCGTCGGGCGCGCCGCCGCCGGACGAGGCCCCGGAGGCCCCCGCGCCGCCGCTGCCGGCGCTCGTGCTCCCGGGGGTGCCGCCGCCGGTCCCGCCGCTGCACGTGCCGTTCGGGCAGCCCTCGCCGGGCGCGCAGAGGCCGGGATCCTCGTCGGTCTGGCCGTCGCAGTCGTCGTCGAGCGCGTTGCACGTCTCGGGGCTCGGCTCGCCGGGCGTGCACGAGCCGGGGGTGCACGCGATCGCCTCGCGCGCGCACATCCCGACGCCGCACACCTCGCGCACGCCCTCGTCCACGCGGCCGTCGCAGTCGTCGTCCACCAGATTGCACGTCTCGACCGCGTCCGGGTGGACGTCAGGGGACCTGTCGTTGCAATCGTTCGAGCTCGGCGCGTAGCCGTCGGGGGGGCACTTCGCCTCGACCGTCGCGCCGAAGAGCGACCCGTACCCGTCGCCGTCGGAGTCCTCGTACTGCGTGGTCACCGCGAGATCTTCGTCGATCTGACCGTCGCAGTTGTCGTCGCGCCCATTGCAGGCCTCGCCCTGCTCGGGGTGGATGTTGACGCTGTAGTCGTCGCAATCCCCGGCGCGCGGAGCGTGGTCGGCGGGCTGGGCGCAATCGACCCTGGGCACGCCGGAGTCGCCGTATCCGTCTCCGTCGCGATCGAGGTAATACGTCGTCCCCTCGCACCCGTAGGCAAACGCGGCGCTGGCGGCCGACGCGCCGTCTCCGCGAGAGCCGTTGTCGCCGTTGGCCGCGACCGCCCACACCTCGACCACGACCCCGCCCGGGGCCCCCGGCGCGATCCACTGCGCGTCGAAGCGGACGACCCCGCCGCTCGCCCGCTTGGGCGCGGAGTGGACGAGCTGGCGGTCGTCGATGAGGTGAGTGCCCTGTCCGTCGATGGGCGCGAGGCGGCCTGTCCCGGTGCGGAGATAGACGCCGCCGGCGTTGATGTTGGCGGACTGGATCGTGACCTGCAGAGTCACCGCCTCGCCGGCTGCCGGGCTCTCGGGGCTATGGCCGATGGTGATCGTGGGCGCGGCGCCGCCGGTGTGGCAGCCGTTGCACCCCTCGACCGCGGTCCCGCCGCGGCGCGCATGGGCCTCCGACGCGACCAGCGTGGTCAAGAGGGCCAAGCTCACCGAGAGGGTCGGTGAAGAAAGCGATGTACTCCGCATGCGCCTCGCGCGCAGCTCGGGCTCGCGAGCTCCGCGCGCACCGCTGCGACGCTCAGGGATAGCCGCACGCGATGGATGCGCAAGGGGGTATGCGCAGAGCGAAACATTGTGCTGCGACCACCCGGCGCGGCGGCGGCTCTTCGCTGTTTGCGCGGCGTTCGCCCAGCGTTCGCGCGCGTTCGCGCGACCGGAACGGCGGCTGTCGAGGAGCGGCTTGCCGCTCGGCGCGGTGCGTTGGCGCGTCAGGCGAGCCGCGCGTGTTGCGGCCGTGTGACGTCGCAAACCACGCCGTGATACTTGAGCAGGCCTTCATCGAGGGTCACGACGGTGGCGTCGGTGCGGTGGGCGGCCCACAGGTACACGAGGTCGGTCGCGTTGGCGAACGGCCTGCGGCCGCGCATGCGCTTCGTCAGCAGGGCGAGGAACTCGGCGAGGGCGCCCTCGTCCTCGGGCGCGACAAGCTCGACGCCGAGGCCTCCCAGCGCGCTCGCGGGCGCGCCCCGGCGCGACGCCGCGAGCCGTTGCTCGGCCACGTACACCTCCAGCCACAGCTCGGGCGGCGCGAGCACGCGCGCCGCGCCCGCGGCCACGGCCGCGCGGGCGCGCTCGAGAAAGGCGAGCGCGTCCGCGTGCCCGGGCTCGGCGGGCTTCATCGAGGCGATGGCGACGGAGCTATCGAGCACGAACCGCATGAGACCTCACCGGGCGGCGGCGAGAGCCATGATGGCACACGCTGGCACGGCGGGGCGTCCCGGCGGCCGGAAACCCGCGGTATTCGTACGGTACATGCCTTGCCTATCACCGGGCATGCGAACGTTGCTGCGCCGTATTCTCGTCGCGTCCCAGTGGGGCGCGAGCCTCGCTTTGGCATCCGCTTGCGGACCGAACGTCGAGTCTGGCGAGGGCTCGACCTCGTCGGGAGGCGCGTCGTCGCAGTCCGGCGGGAGCTCGGCCTCGTCGGGAGGCGCGTCGTCGTCCGGGGGCGGCGGCGAGGCCGGCCCTCCCGACGCCTCGGCGCCGCTCGATCCCTATCCGGATCCGACCTGCGTTGGACCGTTCCACGACGGCGGCTATCACGGCCAGTGCTGTTACGAGGTGCATTGCACGGCGCCGGTCGACGGCGCCTGCCCTGCGGCCTCCGCCGCGGCGCCGCACATCGATGACCTCCCGCCCGGCTCGGGGACGTGCATGTGCGACGGCGACGGCGCGGATGGCGCCGAGTCGATCCAGGGCCCCTACGCGAACCGCACGGCGTCGGATCCCGCGAGCTGCTGCTACCTCGTGGGATCCATCGCCTGCGAGGGGCGCCCCCTCCTGGTCCGGGGCGAGCCCCGCGTCGCGCCGCTCGCGCGCGCCCCGAGCGCCTGGTCGCAGACCGACGTGCGGCGCTTCGACCGCGCGCTCGCCGACACCGACCTGGGCGAGCTCGCGCCCGCCGAGCGCCGCGAGCTCGCCCGGCGCTGGGCCGAGCGGGGCCAGAACGAGCACGCCTCGGTGGCCTCCTTCGGCCGCTTCGCGCTCGGGCTGATGGCGATCGGCGCGCCACCCCAGCTGCTCGAGGCGGCGCACCGCGCCGCGGTCGACGAGGTGCGGCACGCGCGCCTCGCGCTGGCGATCGCCTCGGCCTACGCGGGCGAGCCGGTGGGCGTCGGCCCGCTGCCGCTGGGCGGCGCGCTCGACGACCTCGGCTCGCTAGAGGCCCTCACCCTCGCCACCGTCGTGGAGGGCTGCATCGGCGAGACCCTCTCGGCCATCGAGGCGGAGGTCGCCGCCCAGGCCGCGCAGCCGCCGGCGGTGCGCATGGCGCTCCTCTCGATCGCGCGCGACGAGGCGCGCCACGCCGAGCTCGCCTGGGCGTTCGTTCGCTGGGCCGTCGCCGCGGGCGGCGCGGGCCTGCGGGCGCGCGTCGCCGCGGCCTTCGCGCGCGCGCTCGACCAGGTGGCCGCCGAGGCGCCCGGCGGCGCCGGCGGCGAGCTCCCGCCCTCCCACGGCTTCCTGCCCGCCGACGAGCTCCACCGGCTGCGGCAACAGGCCCTCACCGACGTGCTCCGCCCCGCTGCCGCGGCGCTCGTCGGCGCGCGCTCTCCGTCGTCAGATCGGGAGTTCAGCGGCGCCAGCGGGAACGTCATCCTGAGCGCCACCACGGCGTACCTGTCGACGTGAGCGCTCGCCGATAACGCCGCTTCTCGTGAGCGCCGGCGGCCCTTCGGCGCGCCCTGGTTCCGCTCAGCAGGAGTCCGCCCAGGGATCCGGAGATAGAGAGTTTGACGCAAAGGCGCAAAGGGCGCAAAGGCGCAAAAAAAGACATGTAGTTTTGCGTCTTTGCGCCCTTTGCGCCTTTGCGTTGAATCTCTCTTCGCTCGCGACGCAGATCCCTGGCGGGATCTCTGACCCGCGGCACTAGCGGCGGGCGGTGGCGAGGCCGCTCGCCATCTCGCGGTCGCTCGCCGGCACGGGCGACTCGCGCGCGGTCGGGGCGTCGCGCCGCTCCCGCCAGAGCAGGAACATGCCGAGCGCGTAGATCGCGAGCAGCACATACAGGTTCACCGACAGCGCGAGCTCCGGCAGCCGCCCCTTGAAGCGGTCATAGACGTACGGAAAGTCGATGGTGGCGAGCGACAGCAGGACCACGAGCGCGCCCATCTCGAGCCGGCGCTCCTGCGCCGCCGCGCGGTCGAGCGCATAGAGCGCGGCCGGGAAGAGATAGAGCACGTGGTGCACGTAGGTGAACGGGCTCGCCACGACCATCGTGACGAGCAGCGGCAGGAGCAGCCGCAGCGAGCGCGGCGGCGAGGGGGAGCGGCCTGCCAGCGCGAGCGCGGCGCCGAGCAGGAGCAGGAGGGTGATCGCCGACGCGAGCTTGACGGCGGCCGCGTCCCCGTCGAAGAGCCGCGCGTAGAAGCCCGCGATCGAGAAATTCGGCACCGTCCCCGGGGCGAAGAGGCCCGGGATCTTGGCCCCGTGGGACATGCGCGGCAGCCGCCGCAGGAACTCGAGCCACGCCGGCCCGGCGCCGAACGGCAGGCTGACCAGGACGAGGGCGGCGAACCCCGCGGCGAGGCCGGCGAGCGCGCGGAAGCGCCGCTCGATGACCCAGGGGATCGCGAGCAGGATCGGCGTGACCTTGATCCCCGCGGCGACGGAGAGGGCGAGCCCGGCCGGGACGTCCTTGCGCGCCACCGAGAGCGCGAGCGCGGCGCAGAGGAACGCGAGGACCAGCGGGTTCACCTGCCCCATGGCCAGGCTGTTGCGCAGGTTGAGCGCCCACGTGAGAAAGGCGATGAGCGCGATGAGGACGGTGGGGACCGCGGTCCGGCGGGCCGCGCCGAGCGGGTCCGGCGACGCGCGGCGGACGGCGAACACGGTGAACGTCGCGGCGAGCCCGTAGCTGACCACGGCGATGCTCGACCAGGTCTGCTGGGCGATGCTCGGGCGCAGGCGCGCGAGCCACGAGAAGGTGTGCGCGAAGAACGGCGGATACAGATAGGGGAACGTCGGATCGTGCGGGAGCCGCAGCTCCGTCGCGATCGCCTCGAGGACCTCGACGTCGTACACGTCGAGACCCCGGCGGGCGGCGACGGCGGCCGCGTAGAACGATTTGAAGTCGATCGCGACTGGCTGCTTGAGGACGATATCGAGGACGCAGAGCCAGGCGGCGCCCGTGGTAAACGCGAAGATGGCGAGATAACTCGGGAGCTCGCCCGAAAGGCGCTTTTTGACGGCGGCTGCGAACGACATCACGGCGCGCACGTTCTGGCGTGTTCGTCCCGGTTGTCAAGTGTCCTGGCCGGAGCTCCGGCGCCGCCGATTCCGCGGATCACGCCGGCGCGCTCGCGCTGGTTCGGGCGGCCTGCTTCTCTCGCTCGAGCTCGTAGAAGAGCGTCCCGTCGTACATCCGGCGCAGCTGCTCGCGCGTCAGCTTCCCCCCTTTGCCGGCGAGCGCATAGAGCACCGCCCACTCACCTGCCGACGCGAGGAACCCGAACACGTCGAGCAGGTCGCGATCGCCCAGCGTGCGCGCCACGAGCTCGCGCGCGTTCAGGGCGCCGTCGCGGTCCTTGTCCCAGCGCGCGAACAGCTCGTCGAACTTCTGCGGATCGAACCTGCCGTCCTTGTCGTAGACGCCCGTGTCGCTCGCGTGCTTCGCTCGGTGGATGTTCTCGAGCGTGATCGAGAGCGTGGGGACGAGCGACCGGGACGTCGGGAGCCCGAGCGCCCCGTTGATGACGAGCGCGAACCACGCGGAGAGCACCCGCCCGATCCCGATCGCGCGGAGCCCTTCATAGGTCTCGCGGAGCGTGATGATCCCGTCGTGGTTCCTGTCGAAGAAGGCCGAGTGCATCTCGAGCGCCGTCCTGTCGCCGAGCGCCGCCGGCTGCGCGCCGCGCACGTCCCCGGTCGCCGACGCCGACACGAACGTCGCCGGCCCGCGCCCCTCGCCCTGGGCCGCGCCGCGCGGCGGCGGGCCGCCGTCCGCCGATCTCCCGGGCACCCGTGATGGCTCGGTCGGCTCGAAGGTCCCTGGCCCGCCGTTCAGCTTGTCCATGGTGCTCCTCATCCCGCGTCCGCGGCCGCGACCTTGGCGCGCGTGCCTGCCCGGTCGCGGAAGCACGATGCGGGCCGACGCCGCGCGGAACGGGGCGGGGCTCGCAACCTGCTGGGCTCGCGTCGCGGCCGGCACCGCAACGTGAGGCCAATTGCCTCGTGAGTTGGCCAGCGGTCACAAAAATGGCCCAGGTTGGCGCACTCGGCCGCAAAGGCGCCGCGTGGGGCGGTGGTCGCGTTCGTCCGGAGAGGGCTTCGTGCGCGTTCGTCCGGAGGGGGATTGGTGAAGGAGGCTTCCCACGTCCGCCGCCGCCCGGTCGTGAGCGAATGTCTCAGCGCGGGCGGCGCGCGCCGGGTCGGCCGCTCGCCGCGACGAGCACGGCCGACCCGGCGCGCTCGCCGGGTGCACGCGTATTGTCCTCTCGCGCGGGCGGGCGTGCTGCTGGGCCGGCGCGCCTGCGTCGGCCTGGATCACGGAGCGCAGTCCGGCGCTGGGCACAATCTTGCTTGGCGCGTCGCGACGAGGTGGAACGATATGGCAACACTCTCGACGTCTGCATGGGTACTGCATGAGCTCGGTCTGGCCGCGGGGTTCGGCGGCCCTCTCTTCGGCCGGCTGGCGCTGCACCAGGCGGTCAAGGATATCCATTCCGAGGCCGAGCGCGGCAAGGTGCTCGCCGACGCGTGGCAACGATACAACCTCGTCAACGCGATCTCGCTGGGCACCGCCGCGGCCACCTGGTTCATCGGGCGGACGGTGATCTCGGGGCGATCGATCGACGAGGAGACCCGCAATCTCGTGCGCCTCAAGGACTTCCTGCTCGGCGCGACGCTCGCGACGAGCCTCGTCAACATGGTGAGCGGACGGGAGATGAGCGAGCAGGCGCCGGGCCGCGCCGTGCCGATCCGGGACGGCGACACGCCGTCGCCGCGCACGCCCGCGAAGGCGGCGGGGCTGCAGCAGCTGCTCAACGTCATGGGGCCGCTCAACATCGCCCTCACGGCGGGGGTCATCGGCGTGACCACGGTCCTCGCGATGAAGTCCGGCCGCTCGACGAAGTGGAGCTTCATCTCCCGGCTCCTGCCCTGAGCCGCCCCCTCTCCGGCGAGGGCGCCCCGTCGCCCCGCGCAGCTCCGGCGGCGGGGCTCCTCTCTCCGGGGCCCGCGCCGGGGCGCGCGGCGCCGCGCTCGTGGTACGATGGCCCGATGAAGGTGATGAAACGCATGGCGCTCGCGGCGCTCGCCGCGCTCGCCCTCGCCGCCTGCAGCAGCGGCCACGGCGAGGAGGGCTGTCCTGAGCTCTGCGCGCGAGCGGTGGAGTGCCCGGGCGATCCCATGACCGAGGACAGCTGCCTGGACGCCTGCGGCGCCGAGACGGAGGAGGCCGAAGAGGCTGGCTGCGAGGACGCGTGGGAGTCCTACCTCGAGTGCCGAAACCACGCCGAGGACAACTGCGATCCGGCGAAGTACGAGGAGGAGTGCAGCATCCAGCTGGAGTCGCTGAACAGCTGCCTCCAGCGCGGCTAGCCACCCGTGAGGTAGATAGATCCCGCGAGCTGCGCGTCCGGCGGAGCGCCGGCGACCCGGCCGCGGCTACTTGAAGCGGTGGACCGGGCGCCCGCTCGGGACCTCGTCCGGGATGAGCTTCCCGAGCTGCTTCGGCGTCGCGCGCGGGTCGAGCAGCGCCTCGCCGACGAAGGCAGAGAGCCAGCGGATCTCCTGCTCCGAGAGCTCGATCGGCTCCTGCAGCAGGGGGTCGACGGCGGCGAGCACCGGCGCGAGCGGGCCCATCTCGCCCCGCAGGTCCCGATCGAGGTGAGCGTTCGTGTACTCCGTGGCCGACGTGTAGACGTCGAGGTGGTGGCGGATGGCGCCCTCCAGCGACGTGTACGAGCCGTTGTGGAAGAACGTGGGCTGGAGGGCGACGTTGCGCAGCGGCGGGGTCCTGAACTTGTACCGGTCGGCCGGGTCGCCCGTGACCTGCTCCAGCCCGAAGTCCTCATCGGCGTTCGGGCCGTCGAAGACCACGTTCGAGAGCGCCGGGTCGTCGGTCGGCGCGACCTGCGGGACGCCGATGGCGTGCTGCTGGAAGTCGCTGAACATCTCGTTCGACGGCCCCGACACCGCGTGGCAGCGGACGCACCCCGCCTCGCCGAAGAAGAGCAGCGCGCCGCGCTTCTGCTCCAGCGTCATCGCGCTCCGCCGGCCGCGGGCGAACCGGTCGATGGGCGCGTCGGCGAACGTGAGCGACATCTCGAACTCGGCGATGGCGGCGGCGATCATCTCGTAGGTGATGGGCTTCCCGCGCTTCACCGCGTCGAACCGCTTGCCGAACCGGCGGCGGTACGCCTCGACGTCGTTCACGCGCGCGGCGACCTCCTCGCGCACGACATCGTGCGACGCCGGCGCCTCGTACCCGGTCATCTCGGTGATCTCGGTCGGCGGGATGAACGCCTGCGCGGTGAGCAGGTGGGGCAGGGACGAGAGCGACATCCCCTCCGGCGAGGTGAACGAGAACCCCTCGCTGTTGTCGAAGGGGTCGCCGGACACGGCGAAGAACCGCGAGTTCCACATCAGGGTGGGGTAGAAGGCCGTGTTGATGACGGTGGGCGCGCGGCGCTGGTTGCGCGGCCCCGCGCGGCGCGGCCCGACGACGCCGTTGTTCTCGATGCCGATGGCGATCGACTGTGTGTCGGCGAAGCCCGCGGTGGGCGAGTGGCACCCTGAGCACGAGTTGTCGTCGTTCAGGCCGAGGATGCTGTCGAAGAACAGCTCACGCCCGAGCTTCGCCAGCTTCCGGTCGAGCCTCCGCCCGAGGCGCGACTCCAGCGTGGACTCGACCTCTCCGGTGAAGCCGTGTCGGGCGAGCGTCGCCTCGAGCTGCTCATCGACGCGAGAGCCCTTGGCGAGCGCCGGGCGCGCGAGGAGGAGCGTCACAACGAGACAGGCCGCCAGGGCGGCGAACGCCGGCCCGAGGGATCGCAGGGTCATGGTGCCTCCAGCTCCCCCGGCGGGGGAGGCGCGCGTCGGGGCGCGTCCGTGAGATCAACCAGTCCTGCCCAGATCCTGGCCGAGCGGCGGTGAATCGGATGCTGAGAAATCTAATGTTGCGAGTCGGCGACCGGCAAGGACAATCTTCCATGATTCAATAGACTTACTGCGTCTCCGGGAGTCCGGTCACCGCGTTATCTGCGGTTGCCGCGCCTACATTCAGCGGCGACGCTGCGGCGCGGCGCGGTCGCTCGCGGCGCGTCGTGGCCGCGTGGCGTCGTTGTAGGTGCGTGGCCGGCGCTCCGCGTCGGTGCGGCGCCCCCGCGCAGCGCGCCTCCGAGGTCGCCCGATACTCACGCTTTGTGGGGCGCGATGGGACGTCGTATGCTTGAGGTGATGGGCCGGACAGCAACTCTGGCGGATCCGACGGCGCTCGTGGGGGGCGCGCTCACCGGGGGATATCGGGTCGCCCGCGTGCTCTCCGCGCAGGGGTTCGGCGTCGTGTTCGAGGCCCGGAGCCCCTCCGGCCGCCGCGTCGCGCTGAAGGTCCTGCGGCCCGACGTCGCCACCGAGGACACGCTGTCGCGGCTCAGCCGCGAGGCGAGCGTCACGTCGAAGCTCGACAACGCCCACGTCGTCCCGATCGTCGACGCCGGCCACGACCTCGAGCGAGATCTCGCCTACCTCGTGATGCCGCTGCTCGACGGCACCGACGTCGCCGCCCTCCTCGCCGAGACGGGTCCGCTCGCGCCCGACGTCGCCGTGCGGATCGCGCTCCAGGCCGCCGCGGGGCTCTCGGCGGTCCACGCCGCGGGCCTCGTCTACCGCGACGTCCGCCCGCCGCGCCTCTTCCTGGAGCACCTCCCGACCGGCGAGATCCTGGTCCGCGTCTTCGGCTTCGGGCTCTCGAAGGGCTACGACACGGCCGCCTCCGATCCGGGCAAGGCGAGGAGCACCGGTGCCCAGCGCGACGAGTCGGGGCCGCGGGATCGCGCCGCGGACGTCCGGGGCGACGTGTTCGGCCTGGCGGCGACGCTCTACGAGATGCTCTGCGGCGTCTCGCCGTGGGCCGAGCTCGACGTCACGGCGGACACCGCCGACTTCGGCCCGGCGGACACCGCCGCGGACGCGCCGTCGCCCCTCGCGCAGCTGCCGTCGATCCAGGACCGCGCCCCGTGGATCGAGGCGCGCCTCGCGACCGCGCTCTCGCTCGCGCTGCACAGCGACGTGGACCGGCGCTACCCGTCGATCGAGGCGTTCGCCGAGGCGCTGCGCGCCGCCTCCGGCGGCGAGGAGCGGATCACGATCGACATGCTGAGGCCGCTCGATCCCGAGCTGCGCGAGGCGATCGCCGAGCGCGCCGGCGCCGAGACCGATCCGCTCGTCGGCCGCGAGCTCGGCGGCCGGTACGCGGTGCGCCGCCTGATCGGGCGCGGCGGCATGGGCGCCGTCTACGAGGCGGAGTCGCCGGAGGGGCGGCGGGTCGCGGCCAAGGTCATCTTCAAGAGCGCCGTCGGGCAGGACGACCACGCCGTGCGCCGCTTCATCCGCGAGGCGCGCGCGGTGACGGCGATCCAGAGCCCGCACGTGGTCAAGACGTTCGAGCTCGGGACGGATCTCACGCTCGCCACCCCGTTCATCATCATGGAGCTCTTGCACGGCGTCGATCTCGCCAAGCTCCTCCGGATGCGCGGGCCGCTCGAGCCGGCGCCGGTCGTGCGCGTCTTCATCCAGGCGGCGCGCGGGCTCGCGGCGGCGCACGCCGAGGGGATCGTGCACCGCGACATCAAGCCGGCGAACCTCTTCCTGCACGCGCCGTTCGAGGCCGCGATGAGCCGGGCGTCGAGCTCGATCGCGCCGCCGCCGTCCACCCAGCGCGGCGCCCTCGCGGCGGCGCCGCCGCCGTCGACCCGCCGCGGCTCGATCTCGGTCAGGCCGCCGCCCTCCGGCCAGCGCCTCTCCGGCTCGATCCGCCCGCCGCCGTCGACGCGCCGCCCGTCCGGCTCGATCCGCCCGCCGTCCTCGAGCGACCGCCGGCTCGTGGTCAAGGTCTGCGATTTCGGCATCGCGAAGCGCACCGGCGACGGCGTCTCGCACGAGCTCACGCGCGCCGGCGGCGTGCTCGGGTCGCCGATCTACATGTCGCCCGAGCAGGCGAAGATGGCGAAGGACGTCGATCGCCGCTCCGACGTCTGGAGCCTCTCCGTCTCGCTCTACCAGGCGCTCTGCGGGAGCTGCCCCTGGGATCCGAACGCCTCGCTCGCCGAGCTGCTGCTGTCGATCTGCACCGAGCGCGCGCCGCCGCTCGCCGCGGCCGCGCCGTGGCTCGATCCGGCCCTCGCCGCCGTCGTGCACCGCGGCCTGAAGCGCGATCCCGGGGAGCGCTGGCAGAGCATGGAGCAGCTGATCGCCGCGCTCGAGCCGCACGCGGAGGGCACCGAGGTCGTCACGCTGGATCAGCTGCGCGGCATCGACGCGGAGCGGCGCGCCGGCGCCACCCCGATGTCCGCGCTGCGCAGCGAGTCGAGGCTCGCCCGCTCCGCCGAGGGGGAGGATCGCTCGATCGGCGGCAGCTCGTTCACGGCGTCGCAGGCGCCCGCGGGCGCCGCGCGGCGGCGCTTCGTCGGCGCGGCGGTCACGGCGGTCGCCCTCGCCGCGGTCGGCGGCGGCCTCGCCCTGCGCGCCTCGACCGGCGGCGAGGTGCGCGCGCCGCCCGCCGCGCAGCGCGAGCCCGCGCCGGCGCCCGCGCCGACGCCCGCGCCCGCGCCCGCGCCGACGCCCGCGTCCTTCACCGCGGTCGTGACGCTCCCGAAGGAGGCGACGGTGCGGGTCGACGGCGCGGAGCGCCCGGTGAGCGATGGCCGGCTCGACCTGACCGGCCAGGCCGGCGACACGTTCGAGGTCGAGGTGAGCCGCGGCGGCGCGACCACGAAGGAGACGGTGTTCATGCTGAGCGACGGCCGGCTCCTGCCCGATCGCATCGAGCTCCCGCCGCTCGCGCCGGCCTCTGCCTCGGCCGCGGCGTCCGCGCCGGCCCCGCGCCGCGACCGGCCGCGCCGCGCGCCGCGCGGCTCCTCCGCGCCGGCCGATGCGTCCACGCCCTCCACGGGGGCGCCCGCGGCCCCGCCGGCCCCGACCGCGGTGATGCCGGTCGATCGGTGGTGATCCGGACGCCGCGCGCCCCTCGCGCCGGGCGGCGCTCCGTCGCGGCGTCCGCGCTCGCCGCGGCGCTCGCCGCGCCTGCGCCGCCGGCCCTCGCGCAGCCCGAGCCGGCGCCGCCTGCCGCGGCGCCCGCGCCCTCGCCGTCCGCAGCGCCCACCGCAGCGCCCGCGCCCTCCGAAGCGCCGCCGACGCCCTCCACGGCGCCCGCGCCCTCCGTGTCGGCCGACGAGGCGCTCGCCCGGGCCAAGGCGCTCTTTCAGGAGGGGAACGAGCTGCGCAAGATCGGCGACTGCCAGCGCGCGCTCGAGCTCTACCTGCGATCGCGCCGGCTCGTCGCGTCGGTGCCCAACACCCTCAACGCCGCGTTCTGCCTCGATCAGCTCGGTCGTTACGACGAGGCGCTCGAGCTCTACGAGGCGCTGCTCACCGATTTTCGCGCCGAGCTCGGCGAGCCGGAGCGCAAGAGCGTCGCGTCGACGATCGCCGCGCTGAGGGCGCGGATCGGCAGCGTCCTCGTCTCGTCGAACGTCGATGGCCTGGTGCTCATCGACGGCAGGCCGCGCGGCCGCATCCCCATCTCCGGCCCGATCCGGCTGCTCCCCGGGGGCCACACGCTCCGCGTCGTCAAGGACGGCTGGCGCACGTTCGAGACGATCGTGACCGTCCGGGTCGCCGAGACCACCGCGGTGGACGCGAAGCTCGAGCCGCTCGCCAACACGGGGCGGCTGAAGATCGAGGACGAGCGGCTCGTCGGCGCGGATCTCATCATCGACGGCACGCTCATCGGGCAGCTGCCGTGGGAGGGCTCGCTCGCGCCCGGCCCGCATTTCTATTCGGTGCGCAAGGGCAACCTCGGCTCCGCGCCGCGCGAGGCGAACGTCGTCGCGGGGCAGCTCGCGGTCGCCACGGTCGAGGCGGGCCCGCTCGGCGAGGAGGTCCGCGTCGTCGCCCAGCCGCTCAGCGCGGATCTGGCCATCAACGGCGTCCCGGTCGGCAAGGGGCAGTGGCGGGGGGCGCTGCCGCTCGGGCGCCACACCTTCGAGGCGCACGAGCCGGGCTATTTCGCGCGCACGCTCCGCACGACCGTCGATCGGACGACGACCGGCGATATCGTCCTGCCGCTCGCCATCGACGAGGCCCACCCGCGCTGGGGACGGAGGGTCGGTGTCTTCCGGCTGGAGGCGGCCTCCGGCTACGCCTTCGCCGCGTCGCTCGAGAGCGACGCCGAGCGCAGCTGCGGCAGCTTCCGCTGCTCCAACGTCTCGCGCCCCTCCGGCTTCCTCGCCGGCCTGCGCGGCAGCTACGAGTTCCCGATCGGCGCCGCCATCGAGCTCACGGCCGGGTACCTGAGCCTCCACACGGCGCTCGAGCGCTCCCTCGACACGACGTACCTCGCGCCGGGCGGGGGTACCGCGCGGCTCCCCATCCGGTACACGTTCCAGGACGACATCGACCTCGCCGGCGTGACCGTGATGGTCGGCGGCAGCTACCATTACGGGCTGTCGTCCTGGTTCGACGTCGGCGGCGCGCTCGGGCTCGGCGTGGTGCTGGCCGAGATGCGCGACGCGGTGACCGGCGCGGCGTCCGACGCGCGCAGGACCGTCGCCGTGGCCGTGCAGAACGCGGGCAACGGCGTCCGCGCCGCCGCCCCGTTCGCGATGCCGGAGCTCAGGCTGCGGCTGAAGCTCGGGCGAATCACCGCCAGCGCCGGCCTCGGCGTCGGCTTCTTCCTCGTCGACGGCCCGCCCCTCGAGACGGGCAGCACCTACGTGGTCGGCGCCGAGTGCGACGAGGCGGACCCGACGGTCGACTGCGCGCCGGGCAAGAAGGTCGTGTTCGAGGAGCTGGCCCACGGCACGTTCACGATGTTCCTTCCGAACGTCGCCGTGGGATACCGGTTCTGAGCGCCGCCGGCCGCGGCGCTCAGCGGCTCGCCTGGTCCCTCTCGTGGCGCGCCTGCTCCCGCACGACGTCGAAGAGGCGCGCCGCGTCGAGCAGCGAGGCCGTGAGCCGGCCGAACTGGATCACATCGCCGACCGCGACCTCCGCCGGCTCGTTCTCGGAGAGCAGCTTGCCGTTCACGCGGGTCCCGTTCTGTGAGCCGTTGTCGATGAGCACGAGCTGCCCCTGCGCGTTCTGCCGGAAATGCGCGTGCAGCTTCGAGACCGACGGGTGGCGCAGCACCACATCGCAATTGCGCGTGCGGCCCACCGAGATCTGATCGGGATACGGATTGCCCTTCGCCTTGGCGACCTCGAACACCTCGCTGGTCGGACCGGGCGGAGGCGGCGGCTTGCGGTGCGCCGCGGGCGAGGCGGCGACCGTCCGGAAGGCAAATTGCTGGTTGTCCGCACCAGCCTCGGACACCACGAGGAGCAGGTTCGTCACCCTGCGGACGAAGCGGTCCCGAGGCATCAGCCGCGCTAGCTCGATGATGTCCCCTGATTCTTCCACGATGCGCCGAGTATATGCCGATCCCGAGGAGCGGAACGTGGGTGAGCGTACTTTGCCGTAGCGACACGCCCACATCTCTGCAGCACGGTCTCGCGGCCACCATTGCGCTGGCGCACATCGCGTCTCCACCGCGCCTTGAGCCAGAATCGGTGTTCCGATGTGCGCGCACGTGGTGCCCTGGGGGCGCGCCACCCCTGTCTCTCGCGGCGCGGTCGCGCCTCGGCACCGATGCGGCGGCTCGCCGGGCAGACTGCGCTCGAAAACGCCGCGACCTGGCGTACCTTCCGCGCCCATGCACGCACTGGTTCGTGGACGCATCTCGGTCAACCCGCGCGGCTTCGGGTTCCTGAACATCGAGGCCTCTCCGGAGAAAGGAGGGGCGCCGGGCAGGCCGCCCCTGGCCCCGGCGACCGCCTTCATCACGCCGCCCGATCTGAACCCGTTCCTCGACGGCGACGTCGTGGACGCGGTGGTCGTCGAGGCGGAGCCGGGCCGCTACGGCGCGTCGCAGCTCGCCCTCGTCCATCGCGATCGCGCCGAGCTCTTCGGGACGGTCGTGACGCACGCGAAGCGGCCGCACCTCCGGGTCGATCGCCTCGTCTCCAACACGGACTGGCCGTTCAAGCCGGGCGCCGCCGACGACCTCGCCGAGGGCACCGCGGTGGTCGCCGTCATCGAGGGCGCGGCGGTCGTCCCGGCGCGGGTCGTCGCGCCGGGCGCCGATCTCGGCATCGAGCGCTGCCTCGCCCGCAACGGCGTGCGCGCCGTGTTCCCGGGCGAGGTCGTCGAGGCGTCGCGCGCGGCGGCGGCGGCGGTGTCGATCGAGCGCGAGCTCGCGCGCGGCCGCCGCGACCTGCGCGAGCTCACCACGGTCACCATCGACGCGCCCGTCACCACCGACATCGACGACGCGCTCGCCGTGCTGCCGGCCGGTCCCGACGGCGCGCTCCGCGTGTTCGTGTCGATCGCCGACGTGGACGCGTTCGTCCAGGAGGGCTCGCCGCTCGATCTCGAGGCCCGCGCCCGCGGCACGAGCGTCTACCTCGCCGGCCGCGTCATCCCGATGCTCCCCGAGTCGATCTCCAGCGAGGCGGCGAGCCTGCTCCCGGGGGTCGATCGGCTCGCGATCACGGCCGAGCTGCGCGTCGATCCCGAGGGCGGCGTCACCGCGGTCGATCTCCACGAGAGCGTGATCCGCTCGCACGCCCGCCTCTCGTACGACGCCGTCGAGGAGTTCCTCACGACCGGCCGGTCCGCCGGCATCCCCGAGGCGGCGTGGCCGGTCGTGCGCTGGCTCCGCACCGCGGCCGCGCGCCTGTCGACGGTCCGCGCCGCGCGCGGCGGCGTCGAGCTCGACCGCGACGAGGCCTACGTGACGCTGGACGCCGAGACGCGCGAGCCGACCGGCGTCTCGCCGCGCTCGGACACCGGCGCGCACCGCCTCGTCGAGCGGCTGATGGTGGCGGCGAACGAGGCCGTGGCCAGCTGGCTCGTGGCGCGCGGGCTCCCGTGCGTCTTTCGCGTCCACGACGAGCCCACCGAGGAGCGCGTCCGGGCGCTCGAGCGCTTCGCGCACAACTTCGGCGTCGAGGCCGGGTTCGGCCCGCGCCTGAGCCCCCTCGGCCTCGCGGCGTTCGAGGCGCAGTACCGCGGCTCGGAGCTCGCGCCCGCCATCCGCACCGTGCTCGGCAAGGCGCTCGGCCCGGCCCGCTACACGGCCGCCGGGGGCCTGCATTTCGGCCTCGGCGCCCCGCTGTACCTGCACTTCACGTCCCCGATCCGCCGCTATGCCGATCTCGCCGTGCACCGCGTCATCAAGGGCTACCTCCAGGGCCGCCGCGATCAGCGCGTGGACGCCGAGGCGCTGGCGTCGCTCGCCCACCACCTGAACGCGCGGGCGCGCAGCGCCGGCAAGGCCGAGACGGAGCGGCACCGCATGCTCGTCGCGCGCCTGTTCGCCTCCCGGATCGGCGAGGAGATCGAGGGCAACATCGTGTCCATCAAGCCGTTCGGCCTCGTCGTCCAGATGGTCGAGTCCGGCGCGACGGGCACGATCGCGCTGGAGGCGCTGCCGGAGGGGCCGTACCGGATCGACGCCGCCGCCCAGGCGCTCGTCGGCGCGAGCCGCCGCTACGGCGTCGGCGAGCCGATCCGCGCCGCCATCGCGTCGACGAACGAGGAGCTCGGCCGCGTCGACCTCGTCCCCGCGGGCGCCCGCGGCGCCGCGTGACCCGGGCCGCGGCGCGCGCGCGGCCACGGCGGCGGCTCACGGCGCGCGCGCCGCCGCCGCTCGTGAGCACCTGGCGCAGCCGCTCCCGCGGCGCCCGGCGGCTACGGCGACAGGGTCACGACGAACGCGTCGGTGCCGTTCGCCGCGTGCTCGCCGAGGCCGAAGTCGATCCGCCCTTCGGCCGTACCGCAGAGCACGATGGCGCGGTTCACGGGCGAGATGGCCGCCGCGTTCGACTTCTGGTTGCCGGCGGCGCCGAGCACCTTCCCCCAGAGGGTCTTGCCCTGCGGGTCGAGCTTCGCGACGAAGGCGTCGAAGCCGCCGCCGCTCCGGAGCGGCTCGTCGCCGAGGGCGATCACGCCCTGCGCCGCGCCGGTCACCACCACGTTGCCGGCTGCGTCCGCGGCGATCGCCATGCTCTCCTGCGAGCCGTCGCCGGCGAACGACCGCGCCCACGCGGGCGTGCCGTCGGGGGCGAGCGACACCACGAACGCGGTCTGTGCGTCGTTGGCGTGGAGGCTCAGCTCAGGGCCGAAGTCGAGCTCGCCCAGGTACGTGCCCGTCACGACCACCGCGCCGGACGGGGTGACGGCGATCCCGGTGCCCGCCTGCGAGGCCGTGTCGCCGTAGTCCGAGAGCCAGACGCCGTTCCCGCTGCTGTCGAGCTTGAGGACGAACAGGTTCGGCCCGAGCCCGGTGTTCCGCACCTGCCGGCTCCCGACGATCAGCGTGCCGTTGTACCGGCCGGTGAGGAACACGCTGCCCTCGGCGTCGACGGCCACGCTGGTGGCGAACTGGTTCGAGGTGTCCCCGTAGATCCTGGTCCACAGGGCGGTGCCGAGCGGATCGTACTTCCGCACGAAGATGTCGGTGCCGCCCTCGCTGCTGGCGCAGACCGGGAGGGGCGGCGCCGAGCAGAGCAGCGATCCGCTGAAGTAGCCGGCGATCACGACGTTGCCGGCTGTGTCCACCGCGATGGAGCGCAGCGTCTGATCCGCGCTGTCCCCGAGCTGGCGCGCCCAGCCGGGGGTGCCGTCTCTGTCCAGCGTGGCCACGAAGCTGTCGAGCGCGTTGACGCTGCTCAGCGTCGCGCTGCCGAACGTGAACGACCCGTAGAACGTCCCGCCGATGACGAGCTTGCCGTCGGGCGTCACCGCGAGCCCGTTGAGCGTCTCGGCGCCGCTGCCGCCGAACCTCGCGCTCCAGCGGTGGGCTCCGGTCGCGTCGAAGCTCGCGACGTACACGTCGGCGGTGCCGATGCTCACCAGCGTATCGTCGCCGAACTTGATCGTCCCCGAGAAGGTGCCGCCGATATAGATGTTCCCGTCCGCGTCGACGCCGACGCCCGTCGCGCTCTGGATGTTCGGGTCGCCGTAGAGCGCCGACCAGAGCGGCGCGCTGCAGGCGAAGCCGTCGCAGTCCTCGTCGGTGTCGTCCGCGCACGTCTCGGTCGCCGGGGTGACCTCGCCGACGCACGGCCGCCACGACGTCCCCGTGATGTCGCACATCTGGAGCCCCGGCGCGCAGAGCCCGACGCCCTTCGTGTCGTCCGAGCCGCTGTAGCAGGTCTCGATCTGGCCCGGGGTGCACACGCACCCCGCGTCGGCCTCGTTCGCCTCGCCGTCGCAGTCGTCGTCCAGGGTGGTGCTGCAGTCCTCGAGCTTCGGGACCACGGCGCCCTCGCAGTCGCCGAAGCCCTGGCCGTCCGGCAGGCACCTCCGCACGCCGGCCGCGCACACGCCGACGCCCTCGGTGCCCGCAGGCCCGGGATAGCAAGCCTGCTCCTCGCCGGCGCTGCAGTGCGGCGCGCCTCCGGTGCCGCCTCCGCTGCCGCCGCCGCCGCCGCCTCCGGCGCCGGGCCTCGGGTTGAAGGGCACCGGGTCCGAGCACGCGCCAGGGAGCATGAGCACGAGCGCAGACCCGACGAGCATCGATCGAGCGCGCAGGGTTGTCCTCGTGACCATCAGGGGATGGAGCTCCATGTTCGGCGATGTTGACTTCAGTCCTGATGTGGCTTTTTCGGCGGACGCTTCTTCTTCAAGTCGATGATGATCGTGCTGACGGGCGGCGGCGCGCTCGATGAGGCGCCGGGCGGGTCCGGGCGCATCGTCTCCGGCGCCTCCAGGGCGCGCGGCGGCTCGTCGGCGATCTCGGATGGAGAGAGCTGGGTGGGCCTCTCGCTCGCGCTCTGCGCGGGGAGCAGGTCGTGCCGCTGGACCGCGTCGCTCTTGGGCTCGTCGCGGAGCGCCATCCACACCGCGACCACGCTCGCGATCACGAGCGCCACGCCGCCGATCGCGAGCAGGATCACGAGCTTCGGCGGCTGCTGCGGCGGAGCGCGGCGCGGCCCCCAGCCGGCGGCCGGCTGCTCGCCGTAGGGGGCGCTCGGGGCGTGCTGCGACGCGGGCGCGCCGTAGGACGCGCCGGTGCTGTGGAGCGAGGCCGGCGCGCTGTGGGGCATGCTGGCGGCGTGCGACGCGGCGGGGGCGCCGTAGGACGCGCCGGTGTTGTGGAGCGAGGCGGGCGCGCCGTGCGGGGCGCTCGGGGCGTGCGGCGCGGCGGGCGCGCCGTAGGACGCGCCGGTGTTGTGGAGCGCGGCGGGCGCGCCGTAGGAGGCGCCGGTGCTGTGGAGCGCGGCGGGCGCGCCGTAGGAGGCGCCGGTGTTGTGGAGCGCGGCGGGCGCGCTGTGGGGCGCGCCGGCGCCGTGGAGCGCGGCGGGCGCGCCGTGCATTCCGGCGTGGCCAGCTCCGGTGTTGTGCAGGGCCGAGGGCGGCCCGTTCGGAGCGCCGGGGCCGATCTGCGCGAGGCTCGGGTGGCCTCCGCGCGCCTGGGCGGCATCCATGGCGCTCGCGCCCTGGGCCCCGGGCGCCGCCACCGTGGCGGCCTCCCACGAGGTCGCTCCGCCGGGGCCGGGATCCGGCCCGATCGCGGGCGCCGAGCCCATCTCGTTCCACCTCGCGCCCGAGGGGGCCGCCGGCCGCGGCGGCGGCTCGGCCGGCGCCTCCACCGAGGCGGGCGCCGCGAGCATCGGCGAGGGCTGCGGCGCGCCCGCCGACGGCGAGTCCCCCGCCGCGAGCCGCGCCGACGCGAACGGCGGCGGCTCCCCGCGCAGGAGCGCCCGCATGTCCGCCTGCATCGTGCGGGCGTCCGGGTAGCGCCGGTCGCGATCGAACGCGAGCGCCCTGTCCACGAGGGCGCACAGCCCCGGCGGCGCCTCCGGCGCGACGCTCGCGAGCGGCGGCGCCGCCATGGTCGCCATCTTCACGAGCAGCTCGGACTCCGTGCGCGCCTCGTGGATGCGCCGCTTCGCGATCAGCCGGAACATCGTCGCGCCTGCGGCGAAGAGGTCCGCCCGGTGGTCGACCGAGATGCCGCGCACCTGCTCCGGGGCCATGTACGACACGGTCCCGAGCGTCGCGCCCGTCCGGGTCCGCATCGCCGTCTTCACGCCGTCGCGCATGCGGGCGATGCCGAAGTCGAGCACCTTGAGGCGCCCGGTCCGCTCGACGAAGAGGTTGTCGAGCTTGATGTCGCGGTGGATGATCCCCTGATCGTGCGCCGCCCCGAGCACGTCGAGCAGCTCGTCCATGAAGCGCAGCATCTCGCCCGTCTCGATGTGGCCGAGCCGCTGGAGCCTGTCGGCGAGCGACTCGCCGTCGAGGAGCTCCATCACGAGGAACGGCGCGCCGTCCTCGGTCATGTCGATGTCGCGGATCTCGACCACGCCGGGGTGCCGGAAGCGATTGACCGCCTGCGCCTCCCGCTCGAACCGGGCGCGCAGGTCCTTCGAGCGCGCCACCTCGGGGTGGAGGATCTTGATCGCCTCGCGCCGCCCGATCTTGTGGGTCGCGGCGTAGACGGCGGCCATCCCGCCGATCCCGAGGAGGCGATCGATCGTCCATTTGCCCCGCAGGGTCGTCCCTACGCGCCTCTCGCAGGCCGCCCGCTCGTCGTCCATGCCCCGATCGAATGTCACAGCGCGCGGGATCGAGGTCAAGGTGAGAGCCGCGGCGGGGGCGACATCGTCTTCACTTACCCTTCACTTCCCCGTCACTTCCCGTGCCTTCCCGGCGCCGACGAGCCTGCCACCGGTCCGGGCTCAATCGGGGATCGGGTGCACGCCGTCGCGCACCCAGGGATCGATGGTCGGCCGGAACGCCGCCTCGGTCCGGAGCCCCGCCAGCACGGACGCGAGCCCCCACTGCAGCCGATTCACGAACGTGAAGTCCTGCGGCATCTTCGGCACGTGGGGGATGGTGGGCATCTTCTCTCCTTCCTTGAAGGTGAGCCCCCGGATGCCGCGGGTCAGGTAGGCCACGGTCTCGCGCGCCTTCTCCGGGGAGCACTTCCAGGTCCCGTGCATGCACAGCGGGACCATGAGCTCCATCGTGTAGCTCCGGTAGAGATCCCAGCTCTCGTCGTTCGGATCGTAGCCGAGCACCTCCACGCAGGCGCGGTCGAACTCCTTCCAGTCCGCGTCCATGGCGGCGCGCATGTAGCGCTTCATGCCCGCCACGAGGTCGGGCGGGAGCTGCTTGACGCAGCCGAAATCGAGGATCGCGACCCGGCCGTCCTCGTAGAAGCGGTAGTTGCCGGGGTGCGGATCGGCGTAGAGCCAGCCGTACCGCAGCATCGAGCGGAAGGTGAAGCGCCAGATCGAGAGGCCCGCGCGGTTCTTCGCCTCCTGGCTGCCGCGCTCGCAGAACTCGGCGTAGCTCATGCCGTCGACGAACTCGAGCGTGAGGACCCGCCGCGTGGTGAGGCTGTGGTGAATCCGGGGAATGTAGACGTCCTCGTCCCCGGCGTTCATGCGGCGGAACAGGTCCGCCATCTCGGCCTCGCGCGCGTAGTCGAGCTCGGACAGGAAGACCTTGCGGAGCTCGTCGACGGTCTGCCGGGCGTTCAGCTTCTTGGCGATGGGCGCCATCATCGCCTCGAGCATCGAGACGCTCTTCAGGTCGTTCTCGATGGCCCTGTCCATGCCCGGGTACTGCACCTTGACGGCGACCCGCTCGCCCGCCTTCGTCGTCGCCCGGTGCACCTGCCCGATGCTCGCCGCGGCGAACGGCTCGCGCTCCCACGCCGCGAACACCTCGTGGGGCGGCGTGCCGAGCTCCTGGATGACCATCTGCTCCGCGGCCTCGGGCGACAGGGGCGGCGCCTTGTCGAGCAGCTTCTTCAGCGTGGCCTGGAACTTCTCCTCGTACCCCGGCGGCGCGAGCCCGTCGATGTAGCTCGCCATCTGCCCGAACTTGAGCGGCAGGCCCTTCATCTCGCCGAGCGTCTTCAGCATCGCCTCGGCGGTCTTCTTCACCTCCTGGGTCATCTTCCGCCGCGCCTCGGCCTCCTCCTCGTCGGTCCGCGGCGCGCCGAAGGCGCGCTTCGCGCCCTCGATGGCGAACGGGAGGGTGCGGGGCGCGAGGCCGGCGAGGCGCGCGAGGCGCCCGAGCTTGGAGGTCGGCGGTTTGTCTCTGGGCTTGTCGTCGGCCATGCGGACTGACTCGTTAGGGTAGCGTTGGTCGGCGCGGAGCGGTCATGCGCCGACGCGGCGCCTCGGGGCGGCGCGGATCTTCGGAACCGGCCACAGGGACACGGTGTTCCTCAGCTGCTGAGCCTGCTCCGGGGAGATGTCCCCCTCCACGTGGACCCGGGCCTTCCGGTCCTCGACCACGACCCGCACCGCGCCCCGCCCGACCGGCGCCGCGCGGAGGACGTCCGTGATGTCGTCGAGCAGGCGCTGGGGCAGCCGGCCCCGGAGCAGCCGGACGTTGCGCCCCTCGACGCGCACGTAAAATAGCTCATTCGCGCGGAGGAGGGCCACGGCGAGCGGAACGACGACGGCGAGCAGGGCGAGGGGGATCAGGAAGGACATGGCGGGCTGCCCACGACGAGAGCGCCTCCCCCAGGCTCACCCGCGGCGTCGGGATCGTGAGCCCGCGCCGGCCGTTGTCAACGCTGGCCGCGGGGGTTCTCGGCACCCGCGAGCGCGCCTGCGAGCGCCGTCCGGGCCGGGGACCCTGGTCAGGGCGGCGCGCGGTGCCTACCTTAGGACCCCATGACGAGCGCCGCGCCCCAGCCTGCCGCCATCGACCCGCGCCTGGATCTCCACGACGAGATCAGCCGCCTGAAGCGGGAGAGGAACGCCGTCCTCCTGGCCCACTACTACCAGGACGGCGAGATCCAGGACCTCGCAGACTTCCTCGGCGACTCGCTCCAGCTGGCCCAGCAGGCGAAGAAGACCACCGCGGACGTCATCCTGTTCGCCGGCGTGCACTTCATGGCCGAGACGGCGAAGATCCTGAACCCCGAGCGCATCGTCGTGGTGCCCGACCTGCAGGCCGGCTGCTCGCTCGCCGACGGCTGCCCCGTCGACCGCTTTCGCGCCTGGCGCGCCCGGTACCCCGGCGCGGTCGCGATCTCGTACATCAACTGCTCCGCCGAGGTGAAGGCGGAGAGCGACTACATCTGCACGTCGTCGAACGCCGAGAAGATCGTCCGCGCGATCCCCGAGGGGCAGGAGATCCTCTTCGCGCCCGACAAGAACCTCGGGCGCTGGCTCATCGAGCGGACGGGCCGCCCGATGCGCCTGTGGCAGGGCAGCTGCCTCGTGCACGAGACGTTCAGCCTGCGCAAGATCGTCGCGCTGCGCGAGCGCCACCCGGACGCGAAGCTCATCGCGCACCCGGAGTGCGAGGAGCCGATCCTGCGGATGGCCGACTACATCGGATCGACGACCGCGCTGCTCAAGTTCACGATCGCGGACGACGCCGCGAAGTACATCGTCGCGACCGAGAGCGGCATCGTGCACCAGATGCGCAAGGCGTCGCCGCAGAAGGAGTTCATCGAGGGGCCGCCCGAGGGCAACTGCGCCTGCAACGAGTGCCCCTTCATGCGGCTCAACACGCTCGAGAAGGTCTACCTCGCCCTGCGCGACCTCGCCCCGCGCCTCGAGATGGCGCCCGAGCTGCGCGAGCGCGCGCGCGTCCCGATCGATCGCATGCTGGCCCTCAGCTGAGCCCGCCGCGCGGCTCACCGCCTCGGGCACGTGTGGCGGTGCAGGGTGCAGATGTTGGTCCGCTCGCACGTCGTCGACATCGTGAGATCGCGGCAGGGGCGACCCTTCTCGTGGGGCCGCTCGCGCGTCGCGCGGACCGGGTGCGGGCGCGGCTCGCGGGCCACGGCGCAGTCGTGGTCCCCCTCGCACGGCACGGGCAGCACGCGGAGCAGCGCGCACGCGCCGGCGTCGCAGTAGCAGACGATCCCCTGGTCCGTGACGGGCGGCTGCCGGTTCAGCCGGGGATCCGCGCCGCAGCGCTCGCCCGCGGGGTCGTAGCCGCAGTCCATGTCGATCGCGCACGCGGTCGGGGACGCCTGCTCGCGGGGCTCCGCGGCGTCGTCGCCCGCCCTGGCCGCCGGGTCGCCCTGGCCACCCGCGCTCGCGGCGCGCGTCGCCCCGACGCCGTCGTGCTGCGAGCGCGGCGCCGGCGCAGGCGAGCGCGCCGTCGGCATCGCGGGGGCGGGCGATCGCGGCGGCGCCGGCGGGCGCCCCGGAGCCGGAGCGCCGCACGCCGCGAGGGCGAGCGCGGCGGTGAGCAGGAGGCGCCTCGCGCGCTCGCTCACCGCGGCGATCACAGCACCAGGGAGAGGCCGAGGGTATGGATGAACGAGCCTCGCGCCTGCGGCAGCCCGCCGATGGCGCGCCGCCGCCCCAGGCCGTCGATGGCCTGCGCCTCGCGCGTGGCGTCTCCGCCCCGGCCGAGGAGGAAGGCCCCCGAGCTCTCCAGCTCGATCGTGAGCCAATTGCGGATGAGGTCGAACGACACCCCGAGCCCAAGCGGGATGGCGACGTACGAGCCGCCGCGCTCGCGGATCGTGAACTCGCCCCCGGGATCGGAGACCCGCATGCGATCGAAGTCGAACCGGTCGTAGCCGACGCCGACCGAGATCCACGAGCGGGCGCGCTCGCCGAGCGGCAGCGTCGGCGCGAGGCGCGCGCCGAGCGCGAGGGCGCTCGCCCGGGGCGCGCCGTCCTCGCGCGGCTCTGCCGTGATCGCGCCGGGCTGCCCGAGCGCGCCTTGCTGCATGGCGAGCTCGTGCCGTGCGAGCACGACGAAGGCGGAGAAGCGCAGGTGCTCGACGATCTCCCAGCGCGCGTGGATCCCGAGCCCGATCGCGGGCTCCAGGCGAGCGCGCGACAGGCGGCCCGCGTCGTCGCGCGTCCCGAGCCAGCTGACGAGGGCCGCGTCGGCCCCGATCTCGATGTGCCGGCCCCACGGCAGGCGCGCGGGCGGCAGCGGCGGCCGCGGCGGCTTCGCGGGCTCCTCGGCGCCGGCGTCCTGGGCGGGCCCGGCGGTCTCCGGCTCCTCGGCGCGCGCGGTCGCGGCGCAGGCGAGCGCGACCGCGCCCGCCGCCATGCCTCGTTGCACGAGGGCGCGAGCGGTTCGCATGCCCGCCCTTGTAGCAGGCTTTGGCGGCGGCCGGTCCCCGAGCTGCGGCGCCGCGCGCCTCGCCTCC
>NC_021658.1:4327500-6705000 GCF_000418325.1 Sorangium cellulosum So0157-2 | reverse complement strand
CTAATAGGTCGTGCGGCTTGACCATACTTCTAAGGCAAACATCGAAGCGTCGCGCCCGGAGTTCGGGTGACGAGCAGCGTGACACAGCTGGCCCTGCGTAAAAGAGTAGAGCGCCGCGAGAGCGGGCTCCGCAGGGTTCCGATTGGACGCACCCACAAGTTTCCGGTGGTGATATCGAGAAGGTCACACCCGATCCCATACCGAACTCGGAAGTTAAGCTTCTTGGAGCCGATGGTACTGCCAGGGCAACCTGGTGGGAGAGTAGGACGCCGCCGGGGTTTCTTTGAACCTGCGCATGGTGCGAACCGTGCGCAGGTTTTTTTTTGTGCTTTGCAATCTGGCTCAAGCGCGGCCCGTCTCTCGCGCCGCCCGACCCCGAATCGCCCAGTGAGCGCCGTCCACGGGGCCCGACGTCCACCGAAGCGGCCGGGGGTCGTCTACACTCCATCCACAACGCCACGCGTTGAGCGCCGGCGGGTGGGGCCACACGGCGGGGGCGGGCGGGCGCGCTGAGCACCGACCGAGGTGCCATAAGGTCCCGGCGGGCTCCACGTCTCAGGCGCGCCTTGTGTGGCGCGCGACGTGACGTCTCAGCGGGCATGGCCCGAAGGGAGACATGCCGGGTGGTGTTCCCTGCGCAAGCTCCCGCGCCCCGGTCTTGGCGGATGGCCAGCGCCCGCCCGCCCCCGCCGTGTGGCCCCACCCGCCGGCGCGTGCCGCTCGGAACCACCTCTCTTCCCGGCAGGATGGCCGCCTCCGAGGCAATGCGCCCGTGGCCTTCCGCCTCACTGACCGGGCCCGAACCAGCGGTTGCGCCAGGTCCCCCCGTGAGGGATGGCTCTTGCATCGCAGGCAGCCGCCCGCTCAACAAGGGACCGCATGAAGTCAGGCGCGACGATGCGCCGTGCCCAGCTGCCAGCTGGCTTCACGCGCCGCGCAACGCCGCCGATGGCCAAGAAACGCCCCCCCACGACCGATCCGCTCGCCCGCTTCCACCCCGCCACCCAGGCGTGGTTCCGCGGCGCGTTCTCCGCGCCCACCCCCGCCCAGGCCCTGGGCTTCCCCCCCATCCTCGACGGCGCCTCCACCCTGCTGCTCGCCCCGACCGGCTCCGGCAAGACGCTCGCCGCCTTCCTCGCCGCCATCGACCGGCTCATGGCCTCGCCCGAGCCGGAGGCCGCCGAGCGCTGCCGCGTCGTCTACGTCTCGCCCCTCAAGGCGCTCGCCATCGACGTCGAACGCAACCTGCGCGCGCCGCTCGCCGGCATCGCCGCCGCGGCCGAGCGCCTCGGCCTGCCGTACCGGGTCCCCCAGGTCGGCGTCCGCTCCGGCGACACCGCGCCCGAAGACCGCGCCCGGCTCGCCAAGAAGCCGCCGGACATCCTCATCACCACCCCGGAGTCGCTCTACCTCCTCCTCACCGCCAACGCGCGCGACCGGCTGCGCGCCGTCGAGACCGTCATCATCGACGAGATCCACGCGCTCGTCGCGAGCAAGCGCGGCGCGCACCTGGCCCTGTCCCTCGAGCGGCTCGAGGCGCTCCGCGCGGCGCCCGCGCCGATGCAGCGCATCGGGCTGTCCGCCACCCAGCGGCCGCTCGACGAGGTCGCGCGGCTGCTCGGCGGCGGCGAGATCGACGGCGCCGGCGCGGGCGCGCGCTTCGCGCCGCGGCCGGTGACCATCGTCGACGCGAGCGCCCCCAAGGCGCTGGAGCTCCGCATCGAGGTGCCCGTCGAGGACATGACCAAGCTCGCCGAGGTCGCGCGCGCCGGCGAGGGCCCGCTCAAGGGGCCGGCCGAGCCGGCGCAGCGCTCGATCTGGCCGAGCATCCACCCGCGCCTCGTCGAGCTCGTCCGCGCCCACCGCACCACGATGATCTTCGTGAACAGCCGGCGCCTCGCCGAGCGCCTCGCCGCGGCCCTCAACGACACCGCGGGCGCCGAGATCGCGCTCGCCCACCACGGATCGATCGCCCGCGAGCAGCGCCAGCAGATCGAGGAGCGGCTCAAGGCCGGCCTCCTGCCGTGCATCGTCGCGACCTCGTCGCTCGAGCTCGGCCTCGACCTCGGCGCCGTCGACCTCGTCATCCAGCTCGAGGCGCCGCCCTCGGTCGCCGCCGGCCTCCAGCGCGTCGGCCGCGCCGGGCACGAGGTCGGCGGCACGTCGCGCGGCGTCGTCTTCCCCAAGCACCGCGGCGACCTGCTCGCGTGCGCCGCGGCCGCGTCCCGCATGCGCGAAGGCAAGGTCGAGGCGACCCTCTACCCGAGGAACCCGCTCGACGTCCTCGCCCAGCAGATCGTCGCCATCGCCTCGATGGACACCCTCCACGTCGACGCGCTCTTCTCGCTCGTGCGCAGGGCCGCGCCCTTCGCCGACCTGCCCCGCGCGAGCTTCGAGGGCGTGCTCGACATGCTCTCCGGCCGCTACCCGTCCGACGAGTTCGCCGAGCTCCGGCCCCGCATCGTCTGGGACCGCGTGGGCGGCGCCGTGCGCGCCCGCAAGGGCGCGAAGCGCCTCGCCGTCGTCAACGCCGGCACCATCCCCGACCGCGGCCTCTACGGCGTCTTCCTCGATTCCGGCGGCGACGCGGCGCGGCCCGGCCGGCGCGTCGGCGAGCTCGACGAGGAGATGGTCTTCGAGGCCCGCGAGGGCGAGGTCTTCCTCCTCGGCGCCTCCTCGTGGCGCATCACCGACATCACCCACGACCGCGTCCTCGTCGTCCCCGCGCCGGGCGAGCCGGGCAAGATGCCGTTCTGGCGCGGCGACCAGGCCGGGCGCAACGCGGAGCTCGGCGCCTCCATCGGCGCCCTCGCGCGCCGCCTCGCCTCGCTGCCCGACGGCGACGCCGAGCGCGCGCTCGAGGGCGAGCACGGCCTCGACGAGCGCGCGGCGCGGAACCTCGTCCGGTACGTGCGGGACCAGGCCGCGGCCACGGGCGAGGTCCCGAGCGACCGCGCCATCGTCCTCGAGCGGTTCGTCGACGAGGTCGGCGACTACCGCATCTGCCTCCTCTCGCCGTTCGGCGGCCGCGTGCACGCCCCGCTGTCGACCTGCATCGCCGAGAAATGCCGCCTCGAGCTCGGCCTCGCCGTCGACACCGTGTGGACCGACGACGGCATCGTCCTCCGGCTGCCCGAGTCCGAGTCGCCCCCCGACGCGAAGCAGCTCCTGCCGCAGGCCGACGAGGTCGAGGACCTGCTCGTCCGCGGCCTCGGCGACACCGCCCTCTTCGCCTCGCGCTTCCGCGAGTGCGCCGGCCGGGCGCTGCTCCTGCCGCGCAAGTTCCCCGGCAAGCGCTCGCCGCTCTGGGCCCAGCGCAAGCGCGCCGCGGACCTGCTCGCCGTCGCGTCGCGCTACGGCTCGTTCCCGATCCTGCTCGAGACCTACCGGGAGTGCCTGCGCGACGTCTTCGACCTCACGGCGCTCGAGGACCTCCTGCGCCAGATCGCCGCGCGCAAGGTCCGCGTCCTCACGGTCGACGTCCGCGCGCCCTCGCCGTTCGCGGCCACGCTGCTCTTCGCCTACGCCGGCAACTTCATCTACGAGGGCGACCTGCCGCTCGCCGAGCGGCGGGCGCAGGTGCTCGCCATCGACCACGCCCGCCTGCGCGAGCTGCTCGGCGAGGCCGAGCTGCGCGAGCTGTTCGACGCGGACGCCGTGCTCGCCCTCGAGGCGTCGCTCCAGCGCCTCGACGGCCGCGCGCCGCTCAAGCACGAGGACCAGGCGCACGATCTCCTGCTCTCGCTCGGCGACCTCACGCGCGACGAGATCGCCCGGCGCGCGGCGGTCCCCGACGAGCCCCCCGAGGCGGCCGGCGAGCGCGCCGCCGCCTGGATCGACGAGCTCCTCCGCGACCGGCGCGCCATCGAGGTCCAGCTCGGCGGCGAGCGCCGCATCGCCGCCGCCGAGGACGCGGGCCGGCTGCGCGACGCGCTCGGCGTGGTGCCGCCGCCCGGCCTCCCGATCGCGTTCCTCGAGCCGGCCGCCGACCCGCTCGGCGAGCTCGTCGCCCGCTACGCGCGCACGCACGGCCCCTTCCGCGCCGACGACGTGGCCCGGCGCTTCGGCCTCGGGCCCGCGCCGGTCCTTGCCGCGCTCGCGCGGCTCGCGGACCGGGGCCGCGTGGTCGAGGGCGAGTTCCTCCCCGGCGGCCGCGGCCGGGAGTTCTGCGACGCCGAGGTGCTGCGCTCGCTGAAGCGCCGCTCGCTCGCGCGGCTGCGCGCCGAGGTCGAGCCCGTCCCGCCCGAGGCCTACGCGCGCTTCCTCGCCGACTGGCACAACCTGCACCGCCGCCGCCGGGGCCTCGACGGCCTGCTCGCGGCGCTCGAGCAGCTCCAGGGCGCGCCGCTCTCGGCCTCCGCCCTCGAGGCCGAGATCCTGCCCGCCCGCGTCGAGGGCTACCGCCCCGGCGATCTCGACGCGCTCTGCGCGGCCGGCGAGGTGCTCTGGCGCGGCGTCGAGCCGGTCGGCGACGGCGACGGCCGCGTCGCGCTCTACCTCGCCGAGGCCTACCCGTACCTCGCGCCGCCGCCTGGCCGCGCCGAGGGCCCGCTGGCCGAGGGCATCCGCGCCGCGCTCTCCCGCCGCGGCGCGCTCTTCTTCTCCGATCTCTCGCGCGAGACGGGCGCCTTCGGCGCCGATCTGCTCGCGGCGCTCTGGGATCTCGTGTGGGCCGGCGAGGTCACGAACGACACGCTCGCCCCGCTGCGCGCCCTCGGCCGCGAGTCGCGCTCGAGCGGCCGGCGCCGCGACCGCGACCGCCCCGCGCCGGGCCGCGGCCTCTCCGGCCTGCGGGCGCGCCGGATCGGCCCGCCGGGCAGCGAGGGCCGCTGGTCGCTGCTGTCGTTCCCCGGCGCGTCCGTCGGCTCCGGCGCGCCTGCCGCCCCCGGCGCGCCCGCTCCCCCCGGCGAGACCGAGCGCCGCGCGGCGCTCGCCCGCGCGCTGCTCGAGCGCCACGGCGTGCTCACGCGCGAGGCGGCGGCGGTCGAGGGGCTCGCGGGCGGCTTCTCGGCCGTGTACGACGTGCTGCGCGCCATGGAGGAGGCCGGTCAGGCGCGGCGCGGCTACTTCGTCGCCGGGCTGGGCGCCGCGCAGTTCGCGGTGCCCGGGGCCGACGATCGGCTCCGGGCCTGCCGCGAGCCGTCCGACGATCCGCGCACGCTCGTCCTCGCGGCCACGGATCCGGCGAGCCCCTGGGGCGCCGCCGTCCGCTGGCCCGAGCTCGCCGCGCGCGAAAGCGGCGCGCCCGAGGGTGCGGTCCGCGGCCCGGTCCGCCCGCAGCGGGCCGCCGGCGCCCTCGTGATCCTCCACGACGGCCGGCTGCTCGCGTGGATGGGCCGCACCGAGCGGAGCCTCACCACGTTCCTGCCCGAGGCCGAGCCGGAGCGCGGCGCGGCGATCCACGCCATCGCGTCGGCGCTCGCGGGGCTCGTCGCCGAGGGGCGGCGGCGCGCGGTGCTCGTGGCCACGATCGACGGCGAGCCGGCGCACAGCTCCCCGCTCTCGCGCGCGCTGGCCGAGGTGGGCTTCACCTCCGGGTCGCACGGCTACCTCAAGCGCGCGCCCACGGCCGAGCGAGGGCCGTGGCGGCCGCGGCAGGGGGGCGCGGCGGGCGCCCTCGAACGCGCCCGACTGGGCCCGCCGCGCGGTCGCCGCGGGGCTCGACGCGCCCGAGGACGAGGTCGACGGCTTCAAGCCGCCGCCCGGGTTGCGCTCGTGGCCGGCCGGGCCTCAGGCCGGCGGATGGCGGATGCCGCCCGCCAGCGCGGCCGGGGCCGGCGCGCACGCGGCCGACGGCGGCGCGCTGGACGACGGCGACCTCGATCTCGACGACGACCCTGCGATGTTCGATGACGGCGCGGGGATCGACGACGGCCCCGAGTGACGGTCGCGCGCGCGTCGACGGCGCGCGCGCGCTGTCCGCCGCGCGCGCTGTCCGCCGGGCGTGGTTGCCAAAAAGGACCGCCGAGCAACCGGGAAGGGGCGGATCCTTCGTGGTTCCTCGGCGGCTCTTCGTGGTCCTTGCGGCGCTGGAGGGATCTCGAGCGGCGCGCTGGGACGGCTCAGCCCTGCTGCGGCTGCTCGTCGGCCTTCATCTGCTGGCTCGCGGAGCGGTTCCTCCGGTTCCCGTTCCCCTGGCTGCGCGCCTCGGCGCCCTTGCGGCCGATCTCGGCCATGTGCTCGCGGTTCTGGCTGACGGCCTCGCCGCCCTTGCGGCCGGCTGCGCGCGCCTCCTCGGACGTGAACTCGTGCGCGGTGCCCTTCTCATGCGCCGCCTTGCCGCCCTGGCTCGCGATCAGGCGCTGTTGCTCCGCGTTCATCGCCGCGAAGCCACGCTTGGTCTCGGTGCTCTGTCCCATGATCACTCCTCGCATTGATTGCAACGTGAACGTCACTCGACGACCGTGACTACCTGCTGCGTAGCCACATCGCACCGGCGTTGCCGGCAACGGCTGGACGGTGCTGCAACGCCGGTGCCATGCGCTGGCGCTCGGACGAAACCGACGATGCGTCGAGGCCGGACAACCGATGACCACCCAGACAACGCGCGCATCCACCGACCGGGCGCTGCGGCAAACTGCCTCACTGTGCGTGCGGACGTGCGTAGGCGCCCCAACTGGCGCGGGGTCAGCCGCCGCGCCCCTCGGGATGACGCATCGCGCATTCTGATTTTCCCATTGCAATTCTCCGATGGTCTGTCTCGGCGCATCGGCACGAGCCGGCGAGATGACCTATCGCCGACATGAGATCTCCAGGGAGCGCCGTGCCCGCTTAGGGCATCTCCCGAGCACGCCGGCGATAAGAGCGAGAAATCCCGCGTGTTCGAGCGTCTCACCGGCGCGCGCCTCCGTCGAATGGTTCTTGTGATGCTGTTTAATTTCATTGATATGGTTCTGTCTCGCTCGGCCACGGAGGTCCTTGACACAGGTGTGTCGCGGGAGGGGGAGGCGGCGCTGGTGCGTCGCGTCTTGACATCGCGGGGCCGCTGCCGCTTTTGTTGCGCTGCATCATCATTTCGGCGCCTGCGGCCCGCGGAGGGTCGTCGCGGCCAGCCGGGGTGGCGTGCAGGAGATCCTCACGATGGCGCTTTCGATCCCGGGGGCTCGGCTCGACGACGGCCGGCTCATCTCACCGACGACGACATCCTCGCCCCGCCGCGCGCGCGGCCGTGCTCCGGGCGCTTTGCGCGGCGCCGGGCTCCTCGCGCTGCCCCTCTCGCTCCTCGCCGGGTGCGGCGGGTCCACCGGCGCGGCGCCCGCGGAGGCGCCTGCGCCGGGCCCCGAGCCCGCGGCGCACGAGCCTTTCGATCTCGAGAAGGCGCTCGCCCGCGAGGCCGGCGACCTCCCTGCCCGCGAGGTCCGCGCCGCGGACTGGTCGGCGCGCGCGTTCGGGGCAGGGGAGCCGAAGATCGAGCCGAAGGAGAAGCTCGTCGCCATCACCATCCCCCTCGGCACGGACAGCGCCGTCGAGTGCTTCGTCTACAACACGATGCTCGACTCGGGAGAGGTGATAAGGAACTTCATCGAGCTCCTCGATCCCGCCAAGGTGGAGGTCTCCCGCGTCGTGCCCTGGGAGGTCAGCGTGCACCGGGAGAGCCCCGCGGTGTTCGTGCAGGCGCTCTATCTCGCCCCCACCGCCGCCGGGAAGGCGGCCGGCCTGCTCAAGATCGCCCTGCACGCGGACCGGGCGCACCCCATCGCCTGCCTGCACGACGAGGTCGGGTATGTCCGCACGTTCGAGCGGCTCGCCAAGGGGATCTTCGACTCCTTCGACGCGAAGAGCGCTGCGCCGAAATCCGAGTACACGGACACGTTGATCCTGCGCGTCGACAAGGCGCCTATCGGCTTCGAGACCAGCGATCTGTTCAAGGACGAGGGCGGCCAGCGCCGATGGCTCTCGCGCTCCGCCACGCTCCTGCCGCGAGACCCGAAGTCCCTGGAGATCGAGGACGACGCCTCGAACGTGCTCATCGACGCCCAGGGCCGGATCAAGGGGGGCGTCTGGATCGAATCGTCGGCGGGCAAGGTGAACCACCGGATCGAGCTGTCGCAGAAGGCGAACCATCAATACGAGTACTCGGGAGAGGTCGAGGGCAAGAAGGTCCAGGGGACGTTCACCCCCTCGGCCAAGGCGTGGCTCGCCTCGCCGGTCGCCACCGCCTCCGAGCTCTCCCGGCTCCTCAAGAAGAAGGGCTCGTTCGACTTCAAGCAGCAGGAGTATGCGCCCTCCGTCGATCCGACGAAGCCCGTCGACGTCCAGTACGCCCGCGACGCGTCGGGCTCGGTCACGGTCTCGCTCGGGCCCATGCGCCTCGTGGGCAGCCTCGCGCCGGACGGCCGTCCTGAGGCGTTCGAGCTCTCGTCCGGTCCCCCCAAGCTGACGCTCCAGCGCGCCTACACGCGGGGCAAGCTGTAACCGTCCTCCGCCGCGCCGCGGCGGCCCAGTCGAGCGCGTCTTTCCTGCGAGGCCCGCGGATGGCGGCCCCCTGAACACATCGTGGCCTGGTGTTCCCTGAGGACACGTACGTGGGTATCGGGCGCAGGATGAGCAGAGTCCGGAGGGCCCGTCCTCCAACGGGCGAGCGGCATTTCAGCCTCAAAAATCGTCACCGAAAATTGGGCACTCCATGGGGACGCTTCTTAGGGTGCTCTCATGGACAAGAAAATTTTAGCCGCAACTCTCCTGCAGGCGCTTGCCGTTGCCCAGCGCGAAGGACGCGTCGAGACCCTCGAGACGCTCGTCGAGAAGCTGCGCGTTCGCCGCCGGGACATCCGCGGCACGCTCACGGTCCTCCATCGCCAGGGCATGGTCGACGTGCTCCGCATGCGGCTCACGCTCTCGGGGTTCGCCATCGGCTCGGCGCTGATAGGAGAGACGCTGCCGGCGCTCAGGGCCGCTCCGCGGGCCGCCACCGCGGCGGCGTAGCCGTGGCCCAGGTTGCCGCGGCAGCGCGTCGCGCGGGCAGCGAGCGAGCGTCCGGCGCTCGCCGGGAGCTCGCCTTCGATGGGGCTACGCCTCGACGAGGCCCGATCGCACCGCGAGGCGGGTCAGGTCGGCCACGCTGTGCGTCGCCACCTTCGCGCAGAGGCGCGCCCGGTGGGTCTCGACCGTCTTCACGCTGATCGAGAGCTGCGCGGCGACCTCCTTGGCCGAGCGGCCCATCGCGAGCAGGCGGAGCACCTGCCGTTCGCGGTCGCTCAGCGCGGCCACCATGTCTCCCTGGGCGGCGGCGTCGCGGCGCTGGAGCGCGCGCACCATCGCCGCGCTCACGTCGGGCGACACGACCGTGCGCCCTCGGACCACGGTGCGCAGCGCCTCCGTGAGATCGGCGAGCCGGCTCTGCTTGGACAGGTACCCGTCCGCGCCGGCCCGCATGGCCTCGGCCACCCGGAACTCGTCCCGGTGCATCGAGAGCACGATGACGCGGAGCTCCGCGATGTTCTTGAGCTCCCGGATGAGCTCGACGCCGCTGCGGTCGGCGAGGCCGAGCTCGACGATCGCCACCTGACAGCGGCGGCTCTGCTGCGCCCGGAGCGCCTCCTGCCCGCTTCCAGCTTGAACGACCTCGCTCACCCCTGGCTGCGATGCGAGCGCGTGCGCGAGCGCCTCCCGAACGACGTTCTGGTCATCGACGAGCAGGATATTCATGTCGAATCCCCCCTTGCCAAAGGGCCTTGTAACAGAATGCTTTGTGCTCCATGAACCTGTTTTCTACGTAAGGGAGCGCCTGGAGAGCGCGATTTCATTTCTGAAAGCCGCGCGCGGCTCCTCGCGCAATCGCCTTGGACGAGCGAGGAGGTCAATCGGGCGCGGCGGCCGATGTCGCCTGGAACGTCGTCGATCGGGCGTGGGCGCACCGGCGCTCGCAACCTCGTCCGGGAGCGCGGCGTCGCGCGAGCCCCAGGTGGCCCTGTCGGCCGCGGCGCGGGCTGCTCCGGTCGAGTCATGGCGGTGCGGCTCTGGGTCGATGCCTCTCCCTCGCCCGTTATGTTTGCGGTAGATAGGCGGCCCATGCCTGGTCTGCGCGGCGCGCTCCTCTCCCGTTTACGACCTGACTCGGCCTTCTGGCGTCGCGCCCTCACCGCGGGCGTCACGCGCGGGCCGGAGCCCTGGGTGCGCCACAGCCCTCCGGTCTTCGGGGTGCTCTTCGCGGCCGCGCTCCCCGAGCTGCGCCGCCGCGTCGAGGAGAACCTGCGCCGGGTGCGCGGGCCGAGGTCGCGCGTCGCCGACGTGCTCGACAGCGCCGCGGTGTTCGCCGCCTACGGCAGCTGCATCACCGAGGCGCTGCTGCTCGCGAGCGGCCGCGGTTACACGGTCGAGCGGCGTTCCCGGGGTGTCGAGCATTACCGCGCGTGTGCTGCGGCTGGCCGGGGTGTCCTCATCGTCACGGCGCACACGGGTGGCTGGGACATCGCCGGCCAGATCCTGGGCGTGGTGCACCCTGGGGGTGTCATGCTGGCGATGCAGCGCGAACGGGACGCCGAGGCGCGCGCCATCCAGGACGCGGCGCGGCAGCGCGATGGCGTCCAGGTGGTGCACATCGGCGACGGGCCGCTGGACGCGTTGCCGCTGCTCAAGCACCTGCAGCGCGGCGGCGTCGTCGCGATGCAGCTCGATCGCGTGCCGCCCGGGATGCGCAGCCGGGAGGTCACCTTCCTCGGCGCCCGCTGGCGCGCGCCCGAGGGGCCGATCGCGCTGGCCGCGCTGAGCGGCGCGCCGATCCTGCCGGTGTTCACGCACCGCCTGGGCTTCCTCGAGTACGAGGCGGTCGTGTCCCCGCCGATCTGGCTCCCCCGCCGTCCGACCGAGGAGGAGCGGGACCGCGCGGCGGCCGAGATGATGGCCGCGATGGAGCGCTTCGTCCGGGCCCACCCCACGCAGTGGTTCCACTTCACCGGCGAGGGCCCCGTCGCCCCGGCGGAGGGCGGGCCTGGCTGAGCGCGAGGGCCTGCGCCGTGGGCCAGTGGGGGCTCTTCGCTGTCGAGGCCGCGTGCTTCTCTCCATCCCGCGCGTGCGCTACCCTCCCGGCGCGATGCGTATCCACGACGTGACGATCGAGAACTTCCGGGGCATCGAGAAGAAGCGGTTCAGCTTCTGCGAGCCCGGGACGGACACGCCACGCCGGCTGAGCGTGCTCATCGGGCCGAACATGAGCGGGAAGACGACGGTGCTCGACGCATTGCACCTCGCCTATGAGGTCGTATCCAACCTGAAGAACCCCAACTTCAGGCCAGACTTCAATCCGAACAACCCGTCGCTGCGGCCTGACCCTCAGTTGCCGATTCACACAACAATCCGCTTCTCGCTCCACCCTGGAGAGCTCGAAGCGATCCATGAGCTGCAGAAGCGACTCGGCGACGTCGCATTTCCGCAGCAGGCGAGCGTCTATCAGCTTCAGCTCCGGTGGCCTCCTAAGGACGGCTCTTTGGGAATCGAAAGCGTGCTCGAGTCGAAATCGCCGTCGAACGCCAACGCCGCGCTCAGAGGTCGCGCGCTGGCCCGAGTGGCCAAGGCGAAGCGCCTCGTCACGGAGGGGGTATTCGATCGTGTGGGCGGCTTGCTCTACTTCGATCAACACCGGAGCGTCGATCTCGCGGTTCCGAGCACACGCACCGCTCCGGAAGAAGAGCTGCGTGATGACGCGCGGAGCCGTGATGTACTGCCCTGGCTCGAGCTCCAGTCCAGGCTCGATCAAAAGTGGGATACGGCGACGCAGGGGCCGAGCGTCTGGAGCCGCATCAAGGAACGTTTTTCTGATTTCGCATCGCCATCGATCATCGATGACATGAAGGCCTTTGATGAGGGGTTCGATCTGCGCTTTCGACAGGGGGACCGCTGCTACTACACGGCCGGTTTGAGCTACGGTCAAGCCCAGATCTTGCGCTTCGTCACGAACCTGACGGCCTTCCGCGCGACGCGCTCGGTGATCCTCATCGATGAGATCGAGCTCCACCTGCACCCGTCGTGGCAGCGCAAGCTCCTGCACTTCATGCGCAAGGGCGGCGGTGACGACAACCAGTTCATCGTGACGACGCACTCGGAATCGATCGCCAACTACCTGCACCCTGACGAAGTTGTAAAGCTTGGAGAGCTCGATGAGCCAGGATGAGCTCACGCTGGTCTGCGAGGGCGAGCCGCGCGGACGCGATACCCGATGGTTGGCCCTCGCGTTGGGTCACCTTGCACTTGCGGAGTCGTTCGAGCCGGCGGGGCGTGTCCGGGTGGTGCCGAGCGGCTCCAAGGCCGACCTGTGCGCGACAGTGCGCGGAATGAGGGAGTACCTGAGGACGCGACGCGTGTACGCCATCCGCGATCGTGATTTCCTCCGCACGGAGCTGCTTGCAAAGGACGAGTCAGCGGGCGTCTACTCGTTCGAGCGGCACTCGATCGAGAGCTACGTCGTCGAGCCCAGCGTCCTCGAGGCTGTCTTTGGGGTGAGCGGGATCGAAGACAAGCTCAGCGCGCTCGCCGAGCGCCGCTTCTGGCCGGACGTGGGGCGTGGTGTGCTCGAACACTTCGCGTGGGAGCTGCGCCGTGACCGCCCGTCGCTGGGGGGCGAGGCCCCGGCCAGCGAGGCGGACGTGGTGAGCCTCGTAACGGCGAAGATCGAGAGCTTCCGCGCGCAGGTGGCGGTGAAGCCGCTGGACGCGCCGGCTCTCGTCGGTGCTTTCGCGCGCGACATGCGCATGTCGCCGCTCTGGACGCGTGTGCACGGCAAGGACCTCATGAACGCCGTCGAGAAGGAGCTCCGCGACGCCGGACACAACGCCGCCGATCTCGAGAGCCGGGTCTTCAAATGGTGTAGCCAGAACAGCCCGCCCGGGCCCTTCGTCGCGGAGGTAAAGCGGCTCCTCGTCACGCTGCTCGGCCTGCCTTGACTGTGTCCTTACGCGCGGGGAGCACGTGGCGAGAACGGCGCTCGGAGCGGCCGAGCGCGCTCCTCGGCCTCGCCAAATAGCGGGCCCTGAACGTCGGGACGTCGCATGCACGGAGGCGAGGCTCAAAGCGGCCCCTCCGTAAGCCCGTGGACGAACTGCCGCACGCGCGGATCGTCGCTCGCCTTCGCCTCCTCGGTGGTGCCGTCGAAGATGAGCCTCCCGCGGTACAGCATCCCCACCCGGTCCGTGACCGTGAGCAGCCGATCGAGGTCGCTCGAGACCATCACCACGGTCGCGTTCATCGCCCGCTGCTCCGCGCGCAGCAGGTCGAAGATCCGCTGCGACGTCACCGGATCCAGCCCCGCCGCCGGCTCGTCGTAGAGGACGATCTCCCCCCGCGCGATCGTCGCCCGGGCCACGCCGACGCGCTTCTTCTGGCCGCCCGACAGCCCCGCCGGCGTCCGCTCCTCGAACCCCGCGAGCGACACCACCCGGAGCCGCTCCGCGACGCGCTCCTCGATCTCCTCCTCGCTCAGGTCGTAGAGCCGGCGCAGCGGGAACGCGATGTTCTCCCCCACGGTCATGTAGTCGAACAGCGCGTTGTTCTGGAACAGCATCCCGAACTTGAGCCGGAACGTCTGCAGCTCCAGCTCGCTCAGCGCGTGCACGTCCTTGCCGTCGACGATCACGCGCCCCCGATCCGGCCGCAGGAGCCCGGTGATCATCTTGAGCAGCACGCTCTTGCCCGATGCCCCCGGCCCGATGAGGCCGTACAGGCAGCCGGCGGGCACGTCGAGGTCGACGCCCCGGAGGACGGGCATGCCCCCGAAGCTCTTCGTCAGCTGCTCGATCTGGATCATCGGTCGCGTGGACACGGCCGCCGCGGAGGGGGGCGCGCGCCCCCGCATCCTACCCCCGTTACTTCGAGGAGAACGTCGTCCGGGCCACATCGAGCCGCGGATGGGACGGGAACGACATCCCGCGGATCTGCCCGGCGATGCACGACGCGATGCCCGGGTTCGACGGGCTGGTCGTGATGGTGACGCCCACCGCGCGGCCGTTCTGCACGGCGGCGCAGACGTTCACGTCCATGGTCGACGGCACGCCGCACGCGTTCAGGTACGTGCCGCGGTTGAGCACGTTGCCGTAGGCGCCCGCCGTGAGATCGGCCGGACCGTTGTTGCCCAGCTTGTACTCCTCGACGTAGCGCGCCTGCGCCGCCTCGCAGCTCATGCCGCCGCCGAGCGTCGGGTAGCTGCCGCCGCCGCTCGGCCGCGCCCCGCCGCCGGCGCGCGCCGCCTTCGTGCTGCCGAGGCCCGCGTCGACCTCGATCGCGACGCGGTCGGTCGCGCCCTGCACGGCGAGCTCCCGCTCCTTGTGGCTGCGCTCGCGGTACCACCAGCCCGCGCCCGCGGCGAGGATCACGCCCATCAGCGCCATCCCGAGCAGCGCCTTGTACTGCGTGCCCTGCTTCTCGGCCGTCACCACGGCGTCGAGCGCGCGCTTCTCCTGCACGATGTCCCGGTTCAGCTTCGCCTGCTCGGCGAACGGCGCGAACTCCTCCCAGTCCTGGATCGCGCGCTCATCCCCGGAGAACGTGTCGCGCAGCACCTGGTCGCCCGTGAAGGAGCCGGACGCGATCTGCTGGAGCAGCTCCACGGACGAGAACGGCCCGTGGTCCATGCCCTCCTTGATGACGACGTACCGCGGCCGCGGATCGGACTCGAGCGCGGCCTTGAGATCCGCGAGCTTGCGCGTCGGATCGTCGCCGCGCAGGCGCGGCGGCTGGTGGACCGGGATCGCGACCGCGAACGGCCCGTCCCCGGTCACCGCCTGGATCTTCGGCAAGGACGGCGCGGACGGGACGCGCGGCTCCTCGGGGTGGCCGTTCGGCGGCATCATCGAGAGGTTGATGTCGACCTCGAAGTCGCCGTCGCCGTCGAGGTGCGACGTATCGGCGCTCGGCGGCTGCTCCGAGGCGGCCGGGGCGATCTGGTAGAGCGCCTGCGCGAGGGCGGCGAGGTCCGCCGGGCGGTGGCTCGGATCGGCCACGAGCGACTTGCCGAGCACCGTTTCCAGCGCGGGCGGCAGGTCGGGGACCACGTCGGCCGGGCGCCGCATCCCAGGGCCCACGCTGCTGTTCGTGAGCAGCTCGTAGAGGATGGCCCCGATCGCGAAGACGCTCGCGCGCGCGTCGCCTTCGCTGCCCTTGCGCTCCTCGGGCGCGAGGCACGCGCGGTCGCGCGGCAGGAGGGGCGCGGTGTGCGCGAGCTCCTCGATGAGCTGGAGCGCGCCGCCCGCGCCGTAGCCGAGGGACGAGGGGTGAACGAACATCGTCCGCCCCTGCGCGTGCAGCTCGTGGAGCTGCGTGCAGAGCGGCACGACGAGGCCGATGGCCTCGCGGACGTCGAAGCGGCGACCGGTCGCGCGGCGCGACTCCATCTCGGCGCGGAGCGTGCCGGGGGGGACGGACATCCCGACCGGCAAGGGGGTGAGGATGGACTGGACCTGAGCAGACATCGGGGAGCAACACTACGACAACACGCCGGCTCCGCTCAACGCCGCACCGCAACGTTGCAGTGTCGACGTGCGGAAGAGCCCGGCGCGCACGTGGGATGAGCAGTGAGAGCGTGCGCTTACGGCGTCAGCGTTCGAGTGTGCGGATTCGGCGCCGATCAGCGTCCTTGAGCGCGCGTTTGCATTCGTTGAGCGCGCGGCGGCGCCGGTCGGCGAGCCTTTGCGTCGAGCGGCGTGCGGGTGCGCTGGCCAGCGCGCGTTCGCGTCCGCCGGTCAGCGTCCGGCGGGGCCGGTCTGTGTCGCGGGGCGCTCGGTGGTCGGGGTGTCCGCGCCGATCGCCAGGACGTGGCCCGCGAAGAAGCGGAGCAGATCGGCCTCGCGCGATTTCGGCCAGCGCGCGTGGTTGATGGCGCCCTTCTTGGCGGAGCAGCGGTTCCTGAGCGCGCAGTGGGGCTCGTCCCTGCTGGCCTCGTCGAGGCGCAGGAACCCGGTCTGCGCGGAGGCCGCGTCGCGCGCGCGCAGCCACCTTTCGACCGACTCGCACGAGAACATGTCGTCGCAGGCGCGGTAGATCGCCATGGCGGGCGGCGGGGGCCCGGGGCACGCCCACTCGGCGGGCGGGGCGTCGCTGCCGAAGGTGGCGAACGCCGCGACGCGGTCCGCGCGCATCATGGCGTACGTCGCCGCCATGTGGCCGCCGTAGGAGGCGCCGAGCGCGTAGATGCGCCGCCGGTCCACGAGCTTCTTCTCGAGCAGCTGGTCGACGAAGGCGTCGACGGTCGCGACGTCGACGTTGTCCTCGCCGGTGAACTCGACGTCGAACGGCGCGATCGGCGTGTACGTCTTCGTGCCGCGCTCGCGCTCGGCCTGGCTCGGCGTCTTGAAGGCGCGGCCCTGGGGGGCGAGCACGATGAAGCCTGTGTGGGCGGGGTCGCCGGTCAGGTTCCACGTGGCGCCGAGCTTGCGGAGGCCGGTCTCCTTGTCGACGCTCGTCGGGTTGTCGCCGTCGGCGTGGAAGAAGACGATGAGCGGCAGCGGCGCGCGCGTCTCCACGCCGCTCGGCGCGATCACGCAGGCGTAGCGAGGCGATCCCTCGGCGTCGCGCGTCTCCAGCACCTGGGCGCCGCGGCAGGGCGGCCTGCCGAGGGTCTTGCGGAGCTCTCGCCCCGGGCGCCCCTGCTCGGCGACGCAGCTCCCTTCGCTGGGCGGCCTCGCCGCGGGCGGCTTCTGCGGCGCCGCGGCCGCGCTCGCCGGACCGGCGGCGCGGGCGCCGGCGTCCTGTCGCGCCGCCGGCGTCCCGCTCGAAGACGCCGAGCAGGTCGCCGCCGTCGACGCTCGAGGAGGGCGTGGAGCACGCCGAGCACGCCGCCGCGAGCCACGCCGCGGCGCCGGCGAGCGCGGCGGCGAGCACGGCGCGGAGGCGCCGGGGGCCGGGAGGGGCCGGCGTCGAGGTGCGCCGGGCGCGGGGGCCAGGTCGAGGTCGAGGCACGGGCGCACTGTAGTACGCGGGTTGCGGAGCTCAGCCGGGATTTCTCGCCCCGCGGATCTCGGTGAGCGCGTCGGCGATCGGGTCGACGTCGAGCGGCGGCGGGGCGGCGCTGGCGAGCGACCCGAGCACTCGCACCCGCCTGCGCTCCGTGGGCGGCACGGCGGTCACGGCGAGGACGATCACCTCGGCCGGCCCAGGAGGGAAGTCCTCTGGAAGCGTGAAGGCGATGCGGCGGTCTTCAGCGACGTTCACGTCGAGCTTGTGCGCTTTCATGGACATGCCTAGAGGATTGGCGTCTGGTAGGCACGCAGCAGGTGATCGGACGTGATGAATGTTGCCTCTTACAACCGGGCTTGCGCCAGCAGCATTCGATCGAACGGGTCGCGATGGTGCAGTGGGAAGGCGGCCGCCGTTCAGACGTGTGCCGCTTCGATGGCCAGCTCCCGCACCGTCGGATGGCCGAGCCACCACGACCGGAGCTGCTCCGGCGGCAAGCTGCCTTGCAGCCGGCCGATGGAGTGCTTGATGGCGCGCTCCCACCAGGAAGCGACCGAGAACAGTACCTGGGCTCCAGGCGCCTGGATCGCATCGACGACCTCCCGTCGCAAGCGTCCAGGATCGGCGGCAAACCAGATCACGACGTGCGTGTCGAGCAGCCACTTCAACGTTCGTCTCCCTCGAACGCGCGCCGGATGTCTTCGGGGAGAGGTGCATCGAAGTCGTCCTTCATCTCGATCTGCCCGTGCAAGCCGCCTGCGACCGGGGCGACACGGGCCGGCGGCGGCGCCTCGCCGAGCGCGATGAGCTCGACGCGCTGCCCACGGAGCGGCGAGAGGGCGGGCAGGGCGCCGACGATGGCATCGTCCACGACCACCTGGATCTTGAGCGCTTGCATTCACGTAGGATGTGGCATCGGGGGTCGAACGTCCACGGGCCGGAGGCCGCTGGACGGAGCGGACGGTAGCGCCGAGGGGCCGTAGCCCGCCGGGCGGGGCCAGGGGTGGATGGACGAATGCGGGCGGAAGGGGTCGTCTGGCCAATTCTCCGGCACGATTGACGAGGTTGGGCGTAATGGCGCTGTGGTGCTGAGCTGGCCCCGGCGTGGCTCGACGGGTCGATCTGGGGTGCAAGCCAAGGTACGCTGGACACCCCAATGGCTGATCCCACCCAGAACATCCTCGCTGCCGCGCTGTCGCTTCCCGAAGGAGAGCGCCTCAGGATCGCGTCCGAGCTGCTCGCCAGCGTCGAGGAGCCGTACGACGATGCCTGGAAAGCTGCGTGGCTCGAGGCGCTGGAGCGCAGGGAGCAGGCGGTGCGCGACGGGGGCAGCGGGGGGAGCGCGTGGGCCGAGGTCCGGGCGCGGGTGCTCGCGCGACTGGGCGCTCGTTGACACGGCCGATCGTCGTTGGTGTCGACGGGCAGGCCGAGATGGACGAGGCTGCCGTTTCCCTTCTGTCGTGTGCGCGCTCAGCGCGAAACGCCGTAGTGCTGCTGGATCTGGCGGATCTGGTCGGCCTCGGGAATGCCTAGACTGACCGCGGCGGAGTAGGCGAGCCTGAGGAGGTCGGCGGCATCGCCGCGGTCGCCCGGGGCGTTGCGGGCGAGAAGGCAGAGCGCAATCTTGGCGCGCGCGACGAGGATGTCCCGAGTGGCGCCGAGCCGCTCGTAGACGGGAAGCTCTTCTTCTCGTCGTGTGCGCAGCGCCTCGTCGAGCTGGCCTCTGGCCTGGGCGATGTCGGCGATCTTGCCCAAGGTCACGGCGCGCTCGCGCACGTCGCCGAGCCGCTCGTAGACGGGAAGCTCTTCTTCTTGTCGTATGCGCAGCGCCTCGTCGAGCTGGCCTCGGGCCTGCAGGATATCGGCTCGACAGCCCGCGGCGAGCGCGGCTTCCCGCTCGTCCCTCGTGTCCCGATCCACAGCCAGTTTCTGCTCTGCCGCCTCTGCAGCACTGTCCATGGCGCCCATCCTTTGGGCCACGTTGGCCAGCGTCCAGAGCAGGTCGGACCGCTCCTTCGGGTCGCTCCGCTCCCGGAGCCCCCGCGCGCAGAACTCCATCCAGACGTGGAACGGGCCATTCTGTATAGCGTACCGCGATCCTGCCCGCTCCACCCGCACCACCTCTTCCCCGCCCACCCGCGCGAGCCATGCCGACAGCGCACCGGCCTCGCGGGTCACGTCCTTCCACGGCTGCTCCGCCTTGGCCCGCAGCCGTGTCACGAACCATTCCGTCATTCGAGCCAGCACCGCGGTCTCATCCGCGCCCCGCCGCAGCCACTCCGCGAGCAGCGGATGAATCCGCCAGGCATCATCCTCCCGCTCCTCCGCCGGCATCACCAGGGACAGCTTTCCCGCGGTGTTCACTAACTGGGCAAAATCCACGGCGGGGAGCCCGGCGAGCGCCTCACCGAGGCTTCGCCCGAACCCGCCGAGCGGTGCGTACCCGAGCGCGCGCAGCCCCGCGAGGAGCGCGTCCGCGTCAGCCCCGAGCTGCCTGCCGAGCAACGCCAGCGAGAGCGAGAACGTCCGGTGGAGGTTCGCCCGCTGTGACTCTTTCTGGAGCAGCCTGTCGTCCGGGTGGTTTGGGTCGAGATCGAACCCGCTCCGCCGCAGCTCCTCGAGGAACGACTCCGCATCATACCCGCCCTCGCGCAGGTACCCGGCGGCGAGGTGCAGCGCCAGCGGCAAGCGTCCAAGCTCCCGCACGAGGAGCCGGAGCTCTTCCCTCTTCCCCCGCACCCGCTCGGGTGGCAGCTCGGCCTCGAGCTGCTCCAGTGCAGTCGGCTCGTCGAACTCCGCTACGGGACGCGCACCCAGCCGGCACCGTTTCCGAGCCCCTTGTAGCGGCCTGTCACGATCATTGGGCAATCCCGCAACCACCTCGCGAGCCACACGACCGCGCCCGCCGCAGCTTCGCTGTCGACGTTCTCCACGTGGAGGAGCGTCAGCGGCACACGCAGCCGGTCGCGCACGCGCGCAGCCATCTCCTCCGGCGGCGCGCGCAGGGACAGCTGATCCGCGATGTCCCCGAGCAACGCGGTCGAGAGTGGCTCCCCATGCTCCCTCTGCCGAGGGTATCAGTCCGCGGCGTCGCCTTCAGGGAAATCCCTTAGCGATGCCGCCTCCGTACTGCCCAGCGCGTCGACTATCGGGCTCGGTGCAGGACTGGGAAGCAACGCCAGCTGCAGGCAGCGGTCTTCGCCGACTCGCCCCATCGAACTTGGGTTGAACGTCCTCAGGGAGCAGCTGCTGCCCTGCTCAGGCAAAGGGGGTTGAGGTCCCGGGTCTGCTAGGAAAACGAGCCGTAGCCGCGCTCGGCGCGAGTTGGAATGCGGCAGGCGACCCCTGGCGGCGTTTCGACGTAAGTTATCTTACTCGAAGATGCCACGGGGAGGCGCTCGGCGCGAGTTGGAATGCGGCAGGCGCCCCCTGACGGCGTATCGACGTAAGCTGTCTTACTCGAAGGTGCCGCCGGGAGGCGATTGGCGCGAGTTGGAATGCGGCGAAGCGCCCCCGAGTGGCATTGGGAGTAAGCTTTCTTACTCGAAGGTGCCACCGGGAGGCGCTCGGCGCGAGTTGGAATGCGGCGAAGCGCCGCCGGGTAGCAATTCGAGTAAGATGGCTTACAGCAAGGTGCCACCGGGCGGCGATCCGAGTAAGAGTCCTTACTCCGCGTCGCCGCCGAGCGGCGATCCTGGCAGCTCGACAACGAGGCCTGCGCCCGCCTGCCAGCCTCCGGCGCTCGCGCACCACGCGTCCCGCAACCCGGGTGGGCCGGGCGGCCTGCCCGGAAATCAGGCGAGCGGGCGCCGCCGGTGCGCTCGCCGTCGAAACCATGGCGCCGAGGATCCTCTCGGCCTCACCGGCGGCGGCCCCCGGCGGGCCCCCGGCCACCCGTCAGATCCATCCGCGCCCGCGACCCGCGTTGGCATCGTGCCCGCCGCGGACGAAATCGCGTCCGTGGACGCCGCCGGGTTGCGGGGGGGCGCTTCATGGCTAGGCTGGTCCGCGGTCCACCCATGACGCCCTTCGATATCCTCGTCGGCACCGCGATCGCGGCGCTCCTCGCTTTCCAGATCTACGTCACCGTGCGCGTCTTCCGAAGCCGCGTCTACGAGCCCAAGCAGAAGGTCTGGCAAGCGCAGCTCGTCTGGTTGCTGCCGATCATCGGCGCCGGCCTCGTCTTCTCGATCCTCCAGGAAGAGGACAAGGCCCACCGCGACGCCTCCTCGCACCTCCGGAGCTGACCCAGCGCCCCCGGCCGCGCCGGCGGCGACGCCAGCCGTCACGCGGAACACGCAGAACACGCAGAACACGCAGAACACCCGGCCGCGCTCCCTTCTCCGTCCTCCGCGCCCATCTGGCCACCTCGGCGCATCCCGATGTCCCGCTGCGGGATCGGCACGCGGGATCGGCACGCGGGATCGGCACAATCGAACAGCAAAATTCGGTTTCGCCCTTCGGTCCAGCGGCGCCGTGCGCTATGGCTCAGGGGAGCATGGCGGACGACGTCTTCGGCATCGTCGGGACCACGCAGGCGGGTAATTTCCACGTCGAGCAGGTGGTCGCGGAGGGGGGATTCGGCGTGGTGTACCGCGCGATCCATGGCGGTTTTCGCGCGCCGGTCGCCCTGAAATGCCTGAAGGTCTCCGAGGCGAAGACCCCGCGCGAACGCCAGCTCTTCCTCGAGAAATTCCGCGAGGAAGCCCAGCTGCTCTTCCGGCTCTCCGCCTCCATCCCGGAGGTCGTCCGCCCGCTCCACGTCGACGTGCTGCACCTCAAGCGCGGGGAGTTCGTCCCCTTCCTCGCCCTCGAGTGGCTGGAGGGCGAGTCGCTCGACAAGGTCATCGATCGGCGCAGGCTCAAGGGGGAGCCGCCGATCCCGCTCCACCGGCTGATGAAGATGATGCGCCCCATCGCCCAGGCGATCTCGCGCGCGCACCGCTTCCCGAGCCCGAGCGGCACGGTGTCGATCATCCACCGCGACCTCAAGCCCGAGAACATCTTCATCACGACCCAGGAGGGGACCGAGCGCCTCAAGATCCTCGACTACGGCATCGCCCAGGCGAAGACGCTGGCCGAGCAGGCCGTCGGCCGGGTCACGAACGGCGACCCGCTGAACGCCTTCTCGCCGGCGTACGGCGCGCCGGAGCAGTGGGCGCCGAAGCGGTTCGGGCAGACGGGAACCTGGACCGACGTCTGGGGTCTAGCGCTCACCATGGCGGAGGCGCTCGTCGGGCGGCAGGTGATCGATGGCGAGGCGCAAGCCATGATGGGCACGGCGCTCGACGTGAAGCGCCGGCCCACGCCCCGGACCGAGGGCGCGAACATCCCGCCGGAGGTCGACGCGGTGTTCGAGCGCGCGCTCGCCGTGAGCCCGCGCGACCGCACGAGGGACATCGAGACCTTCTGGACCGAGCTGGAGGCGGCCATGGGGCTCGCGCCCACCTTCGGGCGCGCCGCCGCGCTCGAGGACGCGTACTCCACCCCGCCGCCGCCCTCGTCGTCGATGCGCGCGGCCCCGCAGGTCAAGCGCGCCGGGCACGTCTGGCTCGACACGCCCAGGGACACGGGGTCGCTCGAGCTCGATCTCGACGTGGCCCCTGCCTCGATGCGCTCGCCCCGGGGCGGCCGCCGGGACGGGCCCGCGAGCAGCGTGCGCCCGGCGCCGCCCTCGGACTCGGCCGGGCTCGAGATGGATCTGCCCGAGGCGCCGCAGAGCGCGCGGGGCCGAGGGGTGGGCGCGCTCGCCGCCGACGTGGTGCCGGGGAGCGCGCGAGGCCGCGGCCTCTGGGACGAGCGCGCCGGCTTCGCGGAGGCGACGCCCGTGGGCGCGCTCCCGCGCGCCGGCGGGATGGAGAGCGCCCCGCCGGGCCTGCACGCGCGCGGCGGCGGGATGATGGAGAGCTCGCCGCCGCTGGAGATGGCGCTCGGCGCGACGCCGCGCGCGACGTCGCTGGCGCCGGCCGCGGCGCGCCCGCTGTCGGACCTGCCGTCGATGAGGTACCGGCCGTCGGCGCGCCCGCCGGCCCCGGACGCGCGGCCGCGCCCGCCGGAGCCGAGGCCGATCGCCGGGCCGAGCCTCCTCCAGCAGCTCGCGCTGCCCGTGGCCTGCATCGTGTTCGCCTGCGTGGTCACGGTCGCCGACCTCATCATGAAACGATCGGGCGAGGTGCTGAGCTTCGGCCCGGTGCGCTCGTTCTGGGTCGCCGGCGTGCTGCTCCTCTTCGGCGTCGGCCTGTTCTTCTGGCGCATGCTCGGAGACGCCAACGATGCCTGACCAGGCCCACGGGAGCGCCGCGGAGCGGCGCGCCGAAGAGAGCGTGTCGGCCCGCTTCACGCGGATCATGAACGCGTCGACCTCGCGGTGGGGCGTGCTCACCGATCCGCCGCTCGTGGCGCTCGCCTCGGGCGCGTTCCTGCTCGCGTTCCTCGCGGCGCTCGGCCGCGACGCGGGCCCCTCGGTGGCGCGCGCGCTCGGCGCCCTCGCGCTCGCGCCGATCGCGGTCGCGCTCGCCGTCAGCGTGGCGCTGCGCGGCGCGCGGCGCGCGGTCGTCGCGTGGCTCGCGCGTCAGCCGTTCCCGGTGGAGAACCTCAACGCCGTGCTGAACGGCCTGGGCGAGGCGCTCGAGGTCACCTTCGCGGGCGCCGTCCCGGACGCCGCGGAGCTCAACGTCGAGCTCGACAAGGTGCACCCGGACGCGTTCGTGACCGGGGGCGTCGAGGACGCCCGCACGCTGGACATCCGCATCGGCGTCGTCGACTCGAAGCGCAACCCGGCCGCGACGAACCACCAGCGCTACGCGCGCGTCCGCGAGCTCGTCGAGCGCGTGCTCGTGCCGCTCGCGGAGCGCTACCCGATCCAGAGCGTCCGGGTGAAGTGAGGAAGTGAGCGCCCGCGCGCGGGCAGGCCGCGCGCGTCCGGCGCATGTCCGCGAGATGGCGCGGGGACGTCGCGCGCGGGCCGGCGCGCGCGCTTGCCCTGCGGCCCCGTACCCCTGCTATCGTCGCGGCCCATGACCGCCTCGACCTCCGAGAAGCTCCTCTCCGATCTGGAAGCGCGGGGCATCACCCGCGCCAAGATCGGCGGCTTTGACATCGACGGCCTCCTCCGCGGAAAGTACGTCTCCCTCGAGAAGCTGAAGAGCGCCCTCGGGAGCGGCTTCGGCTTCTGCGACGTCATCTTCGGCTGGGACATCGCCGACGTCCTCTACGACAACACAAAGGTCACCGGCTGGCACACCGGCTACCCGGACGCGCACGCGGTCCTCGACCCGAGCACGCTGCGCGACCTGCCGTGGGAGCCGAGCACCGTCGCGATGCTCGCCGACTTCCGCGACGAGCGCGGCGCCCCGCACCCCGCGTGCCCGCGCTCGCTCCTCAGGAGCGTCATCGCGAAGGGCGAGAAGATGGGGATCTCGGCGAAGTTCTCGTGCGAGTTCGAGTTCTTCCTCTTCGAGGAGACGCCGCGCTCGCTGCACGACAAGCGCTTCGCCGGCCTCACGCCGCTCAGCCCCGGCATGTTCGGCTACTCGTGGGTCCGCGAGGGCCAGAACAAGAAGCTCATGGCCGCCATCCTCGACCAGATGCGCGCCTTCGACGTCGAGATCGAGGGCCTGCACACCGAGACCGGCCCGGGCGTGTACGAGGCGGCGATCCGCTACGACGACGTGCTCCGCGCCGCGGACAAGGCCGCGCTGTTCAAGGTCGCCATGAAGCAGATCGCCCACGAGCACGGCCTCTCGGTCACGTTCATGGCGAAGTGGAACGCGGACCTGCCCGGCTCGAGCGGCCACCTGCACCAGAGCCTCTGGCGCGACGGCAAGAACATCTTCGACGACGCGTCGTCGCCCGACCGGCTCCCGGCCGCGCTGCGCCACTACGTCGGCGGCCAGATCGCGCTCATGCCCGAGCTCACGGCGCTCTACTCGCCCACGATCAACGCGTACAAGCGGTACGTGCCCGGCGTCTGGGCGCCGCTCACCGCCAGCTGGGGCGTCGAGAACCGCACGGCGGCGATCCGCCTCATCGGCCTCGGCACGCCCGGCGCGCGCGTCGAGTACCGCCAGACCGCCGCGGACATCAACCCGTACGTCGCGATGGCCGCGTGCCTCGGCGCGGGGCTCTACGGCGTCGAGCACCGCGTCGAGCCGCCGCCGCAGGCCTCGGGGGACGCGTCGGGCGCCGAGTCGTCGCGCCTCGCGCTGCCGCGCTCGCTCGCGGAGGCGACGCGGCTGCTCGCGGGCAGCCAGAGGGCCCGCGAGATCCTCGGCGAGAGGTTCGTCGACCACTATGTCCTGACGCGCGACTGGGAGGTACGGCAGTACGAGCGCGCGGTCACGGATTGGGAGCTGAAGCGCTACTTCGAGGCGGTGTGATCATGAGCCAGTTCACGGTTTGGAGCTTTCCTACACGCATCCTCTTCGGCGTCGGCGTCGTCGAGCAGACGGGCGCCGAGGCGCGCCGGCTCGGGGCGGCGAGGGCCCTCGTCGTCACGGACAAGGGCGTCGTCCGCTCGGGTCTGCTCGAGCCCGTCGCGGCCTCGCTGCGGAACGAGGGGCTCGAGGTGGCCGTCTTCGACGACGTGCTCGGCAACCCGATCGAGAAGAACGTGCACGACGGCGTCGCCGCGTTCCGCGACGCCCGCGCCGATCTCGTCGTGGCGCTCGGGGGCGGCTCGCCGCTCGACGTCGGCAAGCTCGTCCGCCTCGGCGTGAACCACGATCGGCCGCTCGTCGACTACGACGACGCCACCGGCGGCGATCGCTTCATCACGCCGAACGTCCCGCCGATGCTCGCGATCCCCACGACGGCCGGGACCGGCAGCGAGGTCGGCCGCTCGGGCGTGGTGACGCTGGACGTGAACCACCGGAAGACGGTGATCTTCTCGCCGTACCTGCTCGCGAACGCCGCGCTGCTCGACCCGGTGATGACGCGGTCGATGCCGGCGTTCCTGACGGCGGCCACGGGCTTCGACGCGCTCACGCACTGTATCGAGGCGTACGTCGCGAAGGGCGATCACCCGATGGCCGACGGCATCGCGCTCGAGGGCATCCGCCTCGCCGCCGCGAGCCTGGAGCGCGCGGTGACGCACGGCGACGACCTCGAGGCGCGCGGCGCCATGATGAAGGCGGCGATGATGGGCGCCGTCGCGTTCCAGAAGGGGCTCGGCGCGTGCCACTCGCTCGCGCACCCGCTCTCGAGCGAGTGCGGGCTGCACCACGGCCTCGCCAACGCGCTCTGTCTCCCGCCGGTGGTCGAGTTCAACGTCGCCGCGGCGGCGCCGCGCCTCGCGCGCGTCGCGGCGCTCCTCGGCGCCGCCGAGGACGCGGCCGCGTGCGCCGACGCCATCCGCGCGCTGCGCGCCCGCATCGGGCTCGCGGCCGGCCTCGAGAAGGCGGGGGTCTCGCGCGACAAGCTCGACGCGCTGGCCGATCTCGCCGCGCAGGACGCGTGCCACACGAGCAACCCGCGCCCGTGCTCGCGGAACGATCTCCGCCAGCTCTACGAGGCGTCCTTCGCGGGCTGACGCGCGCGGCGCGCGGCTGTCGGGCGCGCGTCGCTCGGCGCGCGTCCTTCGCGGGCTGACGCGCGCGACGCGCGCGCGTCGCCGCCTGGAGGGGGCGCCCCGACCCGCATCGAGCGCGGCGGGAGCACGGCCATTTCCCGGGATCCGCCGATCCGCTGGGCGCCGGCCTACCTCTGGCCGACAATGGATAAATGAGGTAGCAGGGGTGCACGATGACGGGCACCACCACCGAGCGCACCGCGCGTCCAGCGACCTGCCAGATGTTCGAGACGCCGCTCATCGAGCGATTTTCGCGGATCCACCCGATCACGCCGTTCGCCTTCTGGCTCCCGGTCCTCGGCTACCTGGGCGTCCGCGCCGCCGGGTTTGGTGTCGGCCTCTGGTCCGGGCTCGGCCTCGTGCTCGCCGGTCTGTTCCTGTGGACGTTCGCCGAGTACGTCCTGCACCGCTACGTGTTCCACTACGTCGGTCCGCGCCTGTGGCAGCGCCGGATGCACTTCGTTCTCCACGGGGTGCACCACGACTTCCCGCAGGACGCCGACCGGCTGGTGATGCCGCTCGGCGCCAGCATTCCCCTCGGCGCCATTTTTTACATGCTGTTCCGCGCCGTCTTCGGCCCTGTTCCCGCAGATCCGCTGTTCATCGGCTTCAGCCTCGGGTACCTCGTGTACGACGGCACCCACTACGCCATTCACCACTTCCGCATGAGCTCGCGCTGGGGGAAGTGGATCAAGCGGCATCACATGGTCCATCACCACACGGGAGAACGCGCGCGGTGGGGCGTGTCGTCGCCGCTCTGGGACTGGGTCTTCGGGACGATGGGCACCTCGCAGCCGGGAAAAGGCAGCTGAGCGGGAGGGCGGCGCGCGCGCCGGCACGCGCGCCGCGGACGATCGTCAGCGGATGGGAATGGCCCCGGCGCGCGGCGGGTTGAGGGGCCATGATTCGGTCGCGTTTGCACGCTTCCGCCTCCGCGAGGGACGCGGCGCAGCAGCCCGGCGCTGAGCTGCGGGCGCGTCGGCGAGGGGAGCGGGGAGGGGAGCGGGGAGGGGAGCGGAGGGGAGGGGAGGGAGAGCGCGGCCGCGTCGACGTCGTTCGCCGGCTGCGCGCGCGGGCGGCGAGCGGCGCCGGCGCGGCGCCGCAGGCGAGCGGCGGATCGGTGGGCGGGGGATCGAGGAGAGCGCGGCGCCGCGGGCCGTCAGGGCGCGGGCGTCGTGCCGGAGGGGGCGAGCCCTGCTGCGGGCGGCGCGTCGGGCAGCCGCCTCATCGCGCCTGCATAGAAGGTGCGGAGCGTGTTGCGCCCGCAGTAGGGGCACAACCACGCCACGTCGAACCGGTCGAGGTGGGCATTGATGCTGTGCGCAGGGGCGAGCTCCTTGTCGGCTTCACCGCCGGCCGACCGGCCGCGGGGAGCCCGGGTGGCCCACCCGGCGGTGACGTGCCGGTGCTCGTCCAGGGTGGCTGAGAGGCTTGCCTGGCACTCGCAAGGTGTGGAGATGAGAAACCGACTCATGCATGACCGTCCTTCGTAGATGTTTCCGTAGTCGATGCCAGCATGCCGCGACGCGGCGAGCTCGAGAGAGCCGCAGCGCGGCGTGGCCGAGAGCGTGCCCGAGAACGTGCCCGAGAACGTGCCCCGTGCCCCGAGAACGTGCCCGAGAACGTGCCCGAGAACGTGCCCGAGAACGTGCCCGAGAACGTGCCCGAGAAAACGCGCGTCCTCATATAAAGGTTGGTCAGTTTGAGCTCAAGGGGTGTTAGCCTGGGGCACGGTTGCCCTGGTGTGACTGAGGAAGGGGAGTCCATGACCGTTCGACGTGCACCTCGTGAGCGCGCGACGCCGGCTTCGGGGAGGTTGCAGGTCGTCGAGGCGTGCAGGCCCGGGCCGCGCTCGGTGCGCAGCTTCCGGATCCTGCTCGCGCACGACGCCCGCGCCTCGACCTGCGACGCGCTCGCGCGCGCGATCGAGGCGACCCTGGCGAACGTCGAGATCGTGGACGCGTCGTCGATCGACGACGCCCTGCTCGCGTCGGCGACCGAGCGGTTCGATGCGTGCCTGATCTGCCTCGATCTGCCGCCGGCGCCGCTCGGCGGCGCGCGACTCGCGAGCGAGCTCGTGGACAGCGACCACCCGGTCGTGCTCGTGACGAGGAGCCTGCGGTGGCTGCCGCCGGACAGGCCCACGCTGCAGCAGCTGCCCTGGATCCCGCCGGACGCGGGCGCGGACGAGATCACGAACGCGATCGCGGCGGCGACCAGCGACTGCAACAGCGCCGTGCGGAGGCGCGCGCCGCTGCCGGGCGACGTGCTCGGCGCGCCCGCGCTCCGCGCGCGCGCGCGCCGCTAGCGCTCCGCCGACCGAGCGCCGGGCGCGGCGTCGGTCGGAATCCGCCGGAACGCGGGGCCGGAACCGGCGGAGGAATCCGGCGGAGGAATCCGGGGACGGAAACGGGGACGGAAACGGGCGGGGACGACGGAAACGGGGACGGAAACGGGGACGGAAACGGGGACGGAAACGGGGACGGAAAAAAGACGAAGGGGGTTGCTCTGCGGCTCGGGATTGGGTAGAAGCTTCCTCCACCTCAAGCGGGACTAGCTCAGTTGGTAGAGCATCAGCTTCCCAAGCTGAGGGTCGCGGGTTCGAATCCCGTGTCCCGCTCCGAGGATTGCCGGCCCCCTCCTGCGCTGGCGGTCCTCCTGCTGTTGGTGCCTCGGGCCCGATGAGCGCCTCTTCAATCGGCGCTGCCCGAGACGGCTCCTCGAGCTGAGCTCGGAGCAGGCCCGCGCCGCGGGCGCCCCAGCGCCGAGCGCGCCGCGCGAGACGGACGCGCTCTGGGCGCGCACGACGTCGAATCGGGCCTGCTCCCGCTGCGTGGACGGCGGTGCCCCACCCCAGGGGGACACCTGGAGGTGTTCATGCAGGATGGCCGGCGCATCGCGCTGAACGCGGCGCTGATGCTCCTCAAGCAGGCGATCATGGCCGTCCTCGGCGTCGTGTTCGTCGGCTACCTCGCGCGGAAGGTGGGCGTCGCCGCCTGGGGGGAGTTCCAGGCGTCGCTCGCGATCGCAGGGATCGTCACGATCGCCGCCGGCATCGGGGTGCGGGGGTACCTCGCCCGGGAGATCGCCGTGAAGCCGGAGCTCGGGCCGCGTCACCTCGGCGCGGCGCTCACCATCCGGGGCGTGACCGGGACGCTGGTGCTCGGCGCGACCGTGGCCGTCGCGCTCGCGACGCGCTCGGGCCTCGGCGCGCAGCTCGTCGTGCTCGCCGCGGCGTCCCAGCTCGCGACGCTGCTCTACTCGACGATGTGGCTCTCGTTCGAGGCCCACGAGCGCTTCCAGTACATCCTCTACGCGGAGCTCGGCGCGCGGCTGTTCGTCATCGCGCTCTCGGCCGCCCTGCTCGCGCTCGGCTTCGGCGTCGTCGCCGCGGCCGCGGCGTTCCTGCTCGGCAACGTGCTGGAGCTCGGGCTCACCGCGCACTACCTGCGCTCCCGGCTCTACCGGCCCGAGCTCACCACGCCCCCCGCCGAGCTCTGGCAGATCGTGAAGCGCAGCATGCCCATCGGCGCGCTCGGGGCGCTCGCGAGCGCGCTGCTCCAGACCGATCGCGTGATGCTCCGCGCCCTCTGCGACGAGGAGGCGGTGGGCGTCTACAGCGCCGCCTGGGTGCTGAGCGAGAACTTCAGGATGCTGCCCGACGTGCTGCTCGGCGCCGCCTTCGCGGCCGGCATGCGCCTCTACGCCCAAGACCGCGACGCGTTCGGCCGCCTCTACAGCGGCTGCATGCTCGTCGCCGCGCTGTTCGGGCTGCCGGTCGCCGCCGGCGTCGTCCTGCTCGCGCCGGACATCGTGCAGCTCGTCTACGGATCGGCGGGCGACTACGCGCCGGCGGCGGACGTGCTCCGGATCCTCGCCTGCGGCGTCCCCGTGACGTTCGCGTTCCAGGTCGTGACGCTGCCGCTGCTCGCCGCGAAGCGCGAGGTCGCGATGGTGAAGCTGCTCGCGGTGGCGCTCGTCGCCGACGTCGCGCTGAACCTGCTCCTCCTGCCGCGCTACCGCGCCGTGGGCGCCGCGTGCGCGACGCTCGCCGTCAGCGCCGGGTCGCTGATCGCGTCGTGGGGCCTGAGCGCGCGCTGGGCCCGGTGCGTCGAGCTCGGCCGAATCGCCGCGATCCTCGCCGCGACGGCGGCGATGGCCACCGCGGCCTACGCCGCGCGCGCGCTCGCGGGGATGTGGGCCTCGATCGCGGTGGGCGTCGCCGTCTACGTCGCCCTCCTCCTCGCCCTGCGCGCCGTCTCCTTCAGCGAGCTGCGCGCGCTGCTCGCGCGCCGCGTCCGCGCCTCGCCCGCCACCGCGGTCTGATCCGCGTTCCGCCGCGGGCGGGGCCCGGCGCTGCGCGCGCTGTCCTCTGCGCGCCTGTGCGGAACAGGAGGGCATCGAATTTTCGGCTTTTCCGCCGGTAGCGGCGCTCGCCTCGGGTCTCCGCGGCTGCCGACATGCGCTCTCATCCGGCGGGATCCACGCAGCGGCGCGGGGCGCCCGTGGCTCGGAGGTGACGGTGACGCGGCCCTCTCCGTGGCATGCAGCGTGAATAGCGGAGGGGCGATGTGGCGGCGCGGGCAGGTCCGGGGGGTGGCCGGGGTGGGGCGACTCCGGCAGTGGATGGCGCGGCGGCCGTCCTCGCTCCGCGCCTTCGGCATGCCGGGGCGCGACGAGCTGGGCGCGCCCGCGCAGCCGTGGAGGCCTCGCGAGATGGACCTGCCCATGGGCGACGGCGGCTACGCGCTGCTCGCGCGCCTCTCGGCCGGCGGCATGGCCGAGCTGTTCCTCGCGTGCCGGCGCGGGCCGGCAGGGATCGCGCACCCCGTCGTCGTGAAGCGCCTTCGCCCCGAGGCGCGGCGGGATCCGTCGATCGTGCGGATGTTCCTCCGGGAGGCGTGGATCAGCGCCCGGCTCCAGCACCCGAACGTGATCCGGTTCCACGACTTCGTGTTTCACGAGGGGCGCCATCACCTCGTGGTCGAGTACGTCCCGGGCTGCGATCTGGCGGCGGCCGCGCGCGCCCTCTTCGCCGAGGGGCGGCCGTTCCCGATCGAGGCGGCCCTCGAGATCGGCGTGGGCGTGCTGCGGGCGCTCGGGCACGCGCACGGGCTCCGCGACGACGGCGGGCAGCTCGTCGGGCTCGTGCACCGCGACGTGAGCCCGCAGAACGTGCTCCTCTCGCTCGAGGGCGAGATCAAGCTCATCGACTTCGGCGTCGCGGAGATGACGGCGATGCGCGGCATCCTGGACGACGCCTTCCCGCTCGGCTCGCCGGGCCAGGCGGGCGGCCCGGCGCCGTCGAGCGACGCCCCCACGGTGAAGGGCAAGCTCGGCTACGTGGCGCCCGAGCAGCTGCGCGGGCAGCGGATCGACGCGCGGGCCGATCTCTTCGCGGTCGGGGTGATCCTGTTCGAGCTCCTGACGGGGCGCCGCCTGTTCCACCGGAAGGAAGACGGCGCCACGATGCGCGCGGTGCTCTCGGGCGAGGTGCCGGCGATCGCGCCGCTCCGCCCGGCGTGCCCTGCGCTGCTCGAGGAGGCGGTGCGGCGCGCGCTCGCGCGCGATCCGGACGGTCGCTTCGAGGCCGCGGCGCAGATGGAAGAGGCGCTCGCCGAGGTGCTCGCCTCGGTGCGCAGGGCGCCGGGCGGGGGCGACGAGCCGAGCTCGAGCGAGCGCGGGCTCCTCGCGGGCCAGGAGATCGCCGCGCTCGTGCGCGAGGTCGCGAGCGGGCGCGATCGCCACCGATCGCTGCTCGTGCGGGGCTGCCGGCGATCTGCCGGGGTCCGCGGGCGCCCGGGCGCGCGGCGCACCCTGACGAGCCGCTCCGGGGACGATCGCGGCGAGGCGGCGCCCGCGGCGCGCGGCCCCGACGCGGGCGCGGAGGAGGCGGCGATCGAGATCGAGATCGAGCGCAGCGAGGGCAGGGACGCGGTGACGCCGCACTGGAGGGAGGCGCGTCCGCCGCGGCGCGCCCGGCTCCTGCAGTGGCTCGTGATCGCGGCGGTCACGTTCGCCGCCGGCGCGCTCGCGGGCAGGGCGATCGGCGCGCTCGACGGCGGCGCCGCGCCGGCGAGCCGCGACGCGCCCCGGTAGCGCCGCGGGTCAGAGGTCCGGCAGGGAGCTGTCTCGCGAGCGAGAAGAGTTTGAACGCAAAGGCGCAAAGAGCGCAAAGACGCAAAAATACATGAAGAAGTTTTTTTTGCGTCTTTGCGCCTTTGCGCCTTTGCGTTGAACTCTCTCTCCGGCGCCTCGCGGGCCTCGAGAGCGCGGAGCTCGCGCGATCTTCGGGAGACCATCCATTCGGCGACGCCGCCGTGATCGGCCGAACGCGAACGGCCCTTTGCGGTGGCGCGCCCAGCGACGGGCTCGCTAGCCTAGCCCGCCCTGATGCCCCTCCGGAATTCCCTGAGCCGCTCCCTCCCGTTCGCCGTAGTGGCCGTACCCCTCTTCGCGAGCGCCACGTGTGGGAGCGCGCTGCCGCGCCCGGCCGCCGACGCGCCTCTCGCGCCGGCGGAGCCGAGCGCGATCGACGCGGCGATCGAGCAGCAGCCCATCTGCGTCGGCTCGACGGTCGCGAGCGCGGGGGAGCTCGGCGACGTCCTGTACTACCGCAGCGCGCCGGGCGAGCGCGGCACGGTCTCCGTCGGCTACTACGCCTTCTTCTCGGAGGAGCGGCCCTGGGGCAACAACTGGCTCACCTGGACCGTGCTGCCCGCGCTCGCCGTGGACCTCGTCTACACGCACGGGCTGCTCTTCGGCCCGGGAGTTCAGCGCGTCGCCTACGGCAAGGGCGACGTCGAGGGGTTCAGGATCGTCTACAGCGTGGGCGATGACGGGCGGCTCACCGTCGAGCACGGCGCCGCCGATCGCGGCGATCACAGCGATGTGCGGCTCGAGCGGGCCGATCTGCTCGCGATCGATCCCGCGCGGCCGACGGTCTACTCGCGGTGGTGGAGCCACCAGCTCGGCGGGCAGGGCGCGGGGCCGGGCGATCTCGTTTACCGCCGCTGCTACGGCGCGGGCGCGATCCGGCCGCTGCCGCCGGACGTCGCGCTCGATTTTCGCCTGGACCGGCGCGCCGGGCCGGCCCGCGTGGTGCCCGCCGCGGCGCTGCTCGAACCGCCCGCCTCGCCGCTGCGGCGCGAGCCCGCGGAGGGGGCGAGCCCTCAGGGCCTGGTCGCCTTCCGGCCGAGCGTCGCGTTGTAGATGGCGAGGAGGATGACGGCGCCCAGGATCGACGTGAAGAAGCCCCCGCTCGACTGGTACGACGGGTAGAGCCCGATGGCCCGGCCGATGAAGCCGCCGAGCAGGGCGCCCGCGATGCCGAGCAGCGCGGTGACCACGAAGCCGCCGGGATCGCGCCCGGGGGTGAGCAGCTTGGCGATGACGCCGACGATGAGCCCAAACAGGATCCACAACAGCACGGACATGGTTCGCTCCTCTCGACACCGGGCGACGCCGAGGGGCGTCTTCCCGCGTCAACGCGGAGGCCAGCGTTTGCAGACGACGTGCCGTTCGCGGTGAGCTCCGTTCGCACCGGGCTGAAGCGGAGGCTCGGCAGCCAGCGTGAACGGCGTCGCCATCCGGCCGGCGGCGCTGGGCACCGGCTGTACATGGGCGACCCGCCCGGCGCGCGGATCTCGAGGCCGGTCTCCCGCTCCCGCGGCGCTCACGGCGGCTCGAGGGGACAGGCGCGCTCCGGCTCGTCCGCGTGCGGCGGCGCCGGCCGCGCGTCGCCGGTCGGGGGCGCATCGCCGTCGCGCCCCGGCGAGGGCGAGGCGAGCGGGGCGAGCGCGGCGCCGGCAGCGCTGAAGAGCAGGCACAGCGAGCCGCCGAGCACCGTGGCCGCGACGGTGCCGACCACGACCGGAGCGAGCCGCCGGCGACGCCGTCGGCGCAGCCGCGCCTGGCTCCGCAGCCCGCCGGGCAGGCGCGCCTGCAGCAGAAGGACGGGCGCGAGCGCGGCGTCGAGCTCCGGGCTGGGATGCGCGCAGGCAAGCGCGGGCGACGGAGCCGCGGCGCTGGGAGGCGCCGCGTCCGCCGGCGGCGCGCCGGCCGCGGCGGGCTCGACGAGCGCCGCCGGCGGGCAGGGCGCGGCGCGGTGGCCGACCCAGGTGGAGGCGGACGAGGGATCGCGCCGCGCATCCGGCGAGGAGCAGGGCAGATCCAGGGGCGCGCTCCCCGGCAGCGAGGACGGGGAGCGGTACCCGACCCACGTCGAGGTGCACGCGGAGCGCGCCGAGGCGTCGTCCGCAGCGCGCGCCGCGGCGTCGTCCGCCGCGGCGCGAGCCTCCGCGGCGGAGCGCCCGCTGCGGAGCGCGACGTGCGCGAGCGCCTCGCGCAGGGCGCGCGCGCTCTGCGGGCGATCGTCCGGGTTCTTGCGCAGGCATTGCAGGATCAGCGCCTCCAGATCCGGATCGATCGCCGGGTGGAGGGCGCTCGGCCGGGGCGGCGGGGAGTCGACGTGCGCGGCGGCGAGCGCGACGGGCGTCGGGCGCTCGAACGGGAGCCGCCCCGTCGCCATCTCGAAGAGCAGCACGCCGCACGCGTAGATGTCGCTGCGCGCGTCCACGGGCTGCCCTGCCGCCTGCTCCGGGCTCATGTAGGCGGGGGTCCCGATGACGAGCCGGCCGTCGTCGGCGGCGGCGGCGAGCAGCGGCGCGCCCGCGAGCGCGCCGGAGCGCTCGTCGTGGAGCAGCTTCGCCGTCCCGAAGTCGAGGAGCTTCACCTGCTCGAACGGCGCGCCGTCGTCGTCGACGCGGGGCACCAGGCGGATGTTCTCGGGCTTGACGTCGCGGTGGATGACGCCCGCGTCGTGCGCGTGCTGCAGCGCGGAGCACAGCTGGCGCATGATCGCGACGATGCGCTCCGCGGGCAGGATCGGCGCGGCGTTGAGCAGGTCGATGAGGTCCTCGCCGTCGAGGTGCTCGGTGACGAGGTACCAGAGGCTCGGCGGCTCCGGCTCGCGCCCGTCGGCGCCGGCGAAGGGCGCGCCGTGGGGGAACGTCGGCTCGCAGCCGAAGTCGAGGACCCGCACGATGTTCGGGTGATCGAGCCGGCTCGCCGCCAGCGCCTCGACGTGGAACCTCAGCACCGCGTCCCCGGCGCGGGCGCCGCCGGAGCGCGGCCTCGAGTCGGTCGAGGGCCGCTCGCTCACGCCGCTCGAGGCGCGGGGGTCCGGGTCCTCCCGGCGCGACGGCGCGCAGGCGCGCGTCGTGCAGGCGCGGCGGCCCGCTCCGCCCGCCGCGCCCGGCGAGGCGCCGCGCTCGCGGATGATCTTCACGGCGCACGCGCGCCCGAGCCCGAGGTGCCGCGCGCGGTAGACGCGCCCCATCGCGCCGGCGCCGATCAGCTGCTCGATGAGGTACCGCCCCCCGAGCAGGCGTCCCCTGAGGGATCGCTCCGAGGACGGGAGTCCCGCGTCGAGGGGCGCGGAGGAGCGGGGGCAGTCCATGGCGCGTCCCACGCAGCAGAATGGGTGCCATCGCGCTGTGCGGACGGTTCACAGCCGCCCGCGGACGGCGCCTCCGAGCGGCGGCGCGCGGCGCGCTGCGCGCAGGCTCGCCGCGCCGCTCCGCGAAGCGCGCGGAGGGCGTCGAGCGGCCCGCGCGCCGCGCGCCGCCGCTCGGAGGCGCCGCGAAACGCCGCGAAACGCCGGACAGAGCGCAGGCCGGCGGCGCCGCGGGGCTGATTTGTTCCGTTGCCGACGGCCTGTGATAGCGTGGCGCGCGAGGAGGCCCGAGTGCTCTTGAGACGATGCGTTCCGTTCGCTGCGGCGCTGTTCCTGCTGCTCCCGACAGGCGAGGTGCTCGCGCAGTCGGACCAGGACAGAGCAGCGGCCCGGTCGCTGGCCACGCAGGGCGCCGAAGCGTTCACGTCCGGCCGCTTCGACGAGGCGATCGATCTGCTCGGTCGCGCCGAGGCGCTCGTGCACGCGCCGACGCACCTCCTGCTGATCGCGCGCGCGCAGACGCGCCTCGGTCGGCTCGTGGCGGCCAAGGAGACGTACCTGCGGATCGTCCGCGAGGAGCTGCCGCCCACCGCGCCGTCTCCCTTCAAGAAGGCCCAGCAGGACGCGCGGGAGGAGCTCGCCGCGGTCGATCCCAGGATCGCGTCGCTGCGCATCGCGCTGGAGGGCGCCGCCGGCCGGAAGATCGTCGTGAAGCTCGACGGCCAGCCGGTCGCGGACGCGCTGCTCGGCGTGCACCGCCCGATCGATCCCGGCAATCACGTGGTGACCGTCTATCCGCCGGGCCTCTCGCCGATCGAGCAGGCGGTCACGCTCGGCGACGGCGAGCGGAAGGAGCTGAAGATCCCGGTCCCGGAGAGCCCGGCCATGCCGCCCTCGCCCGACGCGTCGGGGGAGGGGCAGGGGACCTGGAGCAGCGGCCCAGGCGAGGTCCCCCCCGAAGGCCCGCCGGGCAAGCCGGAGCGGAAGACGAACGTGCTCATGCTGGGCGGGGGCATCGCGGCCGCGGCGCTCGGGCTCGGCGGGGTCGTGGTGGGCTCGGTGTTCCTGGCGAAGGGCGGCTCGACGCAGCAGAAAGCGAACGACCTGAGCGACACGTACCGGTGCGAGTCGTCGCAGGCAGGCCCCGGCGCCGGCTGCGGTCCGCTGATCCAGCAGAAGATCAAGCAGCTCGACGCCGACGCCGCGGATCAGCAGACGACCGGCGCGATCAACCTCATCACGGGCGGCGTGCTCCTCGTCGGCGGCGCGACGCTGATCGTGCTGGAGCTGACGTCCAAGCCGGAGCCGTCGAGCTCGGCGTGGGTCGCCCCCTACGTGACGCCGACGGGGCTCGGGGTGCGCGGCGCGTTCTGACGGGGGCGCTCCGAGCGCGCGCTCAGTAGCCGAAGTCGCCCGGAACGCCCGGCTTCTGCGGCTTCTGGGGCTGCGCGCTCGGCTTCGTCGGCGGCGCCTGCTGCGGCGGCTTCGTCACGGGCGGCGGCTTCGTCACGGGCGGCGGCTTCGTCACGGGCGGCGGCTTCGTCACGGGCGGCGGCTTCGTCACGGGCGGCGGCTTCGTCACGGGCGGCGGCTTCGTCACGGGCGGCGGCTTCGTCACGGGCGGCGGCTTCGTCTGGGAAGGCGGCGCCCGCGGCGTGAGCGGCTTCACCGGCGCCGAGGACGCCGCCGGGACGGCGCTCGGCTCCGCGGTGGCGGGCGGCGCGGGCGGCGTGGGCTCTGCGGCCGTGGCGCTCGCGGTGACGACCGGCGGCTCCGGCGGGGGCGGCGTCGCCGTCGTCGGAGGCGGCGTCGCGAGGGCCGTCGCGCTGACGGCGCTCGGATCCGCGGTCGCCGCGCCCGTCGCCCCGCTGCCGCCGAAGGCGAACCAGGCGGCGAGGCCCGCGCCGAGCAGGGTGGCCGCCGCGGCGATCGCGGCGAAGACCGGCATCCTGGACGGGGGGCGCGTCGCGCGGCCCGTGACGCCCGACGAGGCGCCCCACGAGTTGGCGGTCAGCTGCGGCGTGTGCGGCGTGTGGCCCATGCCGGGCACGGGCGGCCCGCTCTGGCCCCACGAGGGGGTGTCGGGGCGGAGGGGGGGCGGAGGGGTCGTCGTCACCTCCGGCTGGGACGGCAGCGACAGCCGCGGGAGGGACGTCCGCCCCGTGCTCAGCAAGGCCAGGTTGGGCCGCGCCGCAGCCCACGCGAGGAGCGCGCTCTTGAACTCCGCGCAGCTCTGGAAGCGGGCCCCCGGCTCGCGCGCCATCGCCTTCTGGATGATCCCGGAGAACTCGACGTCGAGGTCGGGCACGAGCTGCTGGGGCGGCGGCGCCGCCTCGAGGACGATCTTGAAGAGCAGCTCGTTGAAGGTCGCCGCGTCGAACGGCACCTGACCGGTCGTCGCCTGGTAAAGCAGCACGCCCATGGCGTAGATGTCGGTCCGCTGGTCGACGGGGCTGGAGCCCCGCGCCTGCTCGGGCGACATGTAGTAGGGCGTCCCGACGACGGCGCCCGTGCGCGTCATGCTCATCTCCCCGCCGGCGAGCTGCGAGAACTTCGAGACGCCGAAATCGAGCACCTTCACGAAGTTGCTGAGCCCGGCCTTCACGGGGATGACGAAGATGTTGTCGGGCTTCAGGTCGCGGTGGATGATCCCCGCGGCGTGCGCGGCGCCGAGCGCCTCGAGCACCTGGACCATGATCGGCACGGTGATCTCGGGCCCGAGCCGCCCCGCCCGCTCGATCTTGGCGCCGAGGGTCTCGCCCTCGAGGTACTCCATGACCATGTACCGCGTGCCGTCGGGCAGCACGCCGAGGTCGAGCACCTCGCAGATGTGATCGGAGCCGATCCGCGCCGCGGCCTGGGCCTCGCGCTCGAAGCGCGCCACCGACTCGGCCTGGCTCGAGATGCTGGCGTGCAGCAGCTTGATGGCGACGCGGCGCCGGATGCGCACGTTCTCGCCCTCGAAGACCGCGCCCATGCCCCCCTGGCCGAGCAGCCGGACGATCCGGTACTTGCCGTCGATGATCTCGCCGACCAGCGCGCTCATGCCGGCGTTCCCGGTGCGGAGAAGCAAATCACCCGGGCAGACTAGCACGGTGGCCCGAGGGCAGCCTACGCCCTAGCGGGCGGGCGCGCCGTCGTGTCTGCGCTTCCGCCGCCTGCTTGCCCTACCTACCTACCCGCGCGCGGGGCGGACCGCGCGCCGCCGCCCGGCGCGACGCGCGCCGTTCGACGCAGGCTCGACGCAGGCCGCCGCGCGCCCGTCGGCCGACGGCGGAATGAAAGCCCCGCCCGCGCATCCGCGGGGCTGGCGCAGGGGTTCTTCGTGATAACGTCGCCCTCGTATGCCGGTTTACGAGCTATCGGTCGACGGAACCCTGGTTCGCGAAGCGGAGAAGGTCGTGTCGCTCGCGGGCCGCGAGTTCCCGACGCTCGTCATGCGCTGGGAATCGCGCCTCTTCGACCAGCCGTGGGTCACCACGCTCGTGCTCGACTACGTGATCGCGTTGCCGCCGCTCATCGTCGGGCAGGCGACGTTCAACGAGGTCAGGATTGCCGCCTTCACGGGCCGCGCGGGCACGAAGTTCATGTACTTCGGCACCGAGATGAGCGCGAGCGTCCCCCGCATCGCGCCCGAGATGGAGAACGCGGTCGCTCCGTCCGAGCTCTACCAGGAGTTCCGTCTCGACGAGCAGACTTGCCCGATCCCCTACCTGAAGCTGATCCAGGTCAGCCCGCGCATCTACGGCGAAGGGCTCCAGAACTACTACTCGCCCCCGATCAAGGTCGAGCGCTACGACGGGGTGGCCTCGCCCGAGCTCATCGCGGACTTCTTCCCCAAGGTCGTCGCGAACCTCGAGCCCGTGAAGGGGACGACGCTCGTCGACCCCGCGCAGGGCTTCTGGACGGGCGCGCGCTTCCTCGGCGCCACGGCGATCGCCATCCTCCGGCAGGGCCGCGTGGTCGGGCTGCACCGCCGCACCGGCAAGACCGACAAGGACCCGATCCCCCCCGAGGTGAAGCGGCGCGATCCGCGGCTCGACGTGCGCGCCGACTGGGTCGCCGTGGACGTCGGCGCCGCGTCGACGGCCGTCGCCGTCCGGGGAGAGCGCGGCGGCGCCGAGTTCGTCCGGATCGGCGCCGACGGGCCGGTCCGGGTCTCGGCCGACAACGAGAACCCGAGCGAGGTCGCGTTCGAGGCGCTCGCCCGGACCACGAAGGCGTGGCGCGACCGGGTGATCCTGCCTTTGACGCGCTGGGGCGACGTGCTCGTCGGGCACGCGGCGCGCGACATGCGCCTCCGGCCCGGCGAGGGCGCCCACGAGCGCGCCGCGGCCTCGCTCCCGGCCCTCGCGCTCTTGCGCGAGCGGACCGAGCGCGGCGAGCCGTTCCGGCTCCGGGGCCGGAGCGACCCCGACACGACCGAGGCGCTGAAGAAGCCGGCGCCGCCCATCATCGACGAGGAAGGGATCGGCGCGCACGATCCGTTCGATCCGATCGAGCTCTACGCGTACTACGTCGGCCTGCACCTGAACCAGCGCTCGCGGGGCATCTCCACGCGCTACGCGATCACGATGCCGACGGGCTGGTCGCCCGAGCGCCGCGCCAGCGTGCTCATCGCCTTCCGCCGCGGCCTCTTCCGGAGCCTGCCCGCGGGGCTCTGCGAGTACCACGACCTCGAGGGCCTGAAGGTCGTCGACGCGGGCCCGTCGGCGATCGCCTACGCCGTCCAGGCGTTCCGCATGTTCGGGATCCAGCCGCGCGACGGCGGCGTCCCGTTCTGCGTCATCGACGCCGGGGCCAGCGAGGCGGGGATCGCCTTCGGCCTCCTGCGGAGCGCGAAGGCCCACGAGGCGGCGCAGGGGCTGGAGCGGATGGTCGAGTACCTCGATCCCACGGCGATCCCCTGGCTCGGCGGCGAGCGGCTCCTGCACCGGCTCGCCTACCGGGTGTACGCGGCCAGCCAGGCCGAGATGCGCGAGCGCCGCATCCCGTTCGAGCGCCCGCCCGAGGAGAGCCCGCTCGGCGACGCGGAGGCGCTCTTCGCGCCGTCGCCCGACGCGCGCGCCAACGCCTGGGCGCTCAAGGAGCTCCTGCGGCCCCTCCTCGAGGGGGGGCCGAGCGCGCCGGTCGCGGAGCAGCTCGCGCTGGTCGGGCTCGACGGCGAGAGCTCCGTGGTGCCGCTCTCGATCGACCGCGGCGCGCTGAGCGGCGCGATCGACGGGTGGTTCCGGGACGCGATCGACGTGTTCCGGCAGCACCTCGCCGGCGCGGTGGCGAAGATCGGGCGCGAGCCGGACCCGTACCAGGGGCTCCGGATCCTGCTCGCCGGGCGCCTCGGGATGAACCCGCGCTTCGCGGAGCTGCTCGCCGGCGTGCTGCCCGCGGGCGTGCAGCTGCACCGCTTCAAGGAGCCGGACAAGGCGAACCTGGGCGCGCCGACCGTCAAGATGGCCACCGCGCTCGGCGCGCTGTCGCTGCGGTTCGATCGGATCGGGGCCGCGCTCCGCGCGGAGAAGCGCGACGCGTTCCGCTACCGCGTCGGGCGCGCCCGTCACGGGCAGCTCGCCGACGTGCTCGATCCGTCGGTCGACTACGACGCGTGGCGCGAGATGGGCGCCTGCCTGAAGCCGGAGATCGAGGTCCTGTTCATGGCGGCCGAGGACGAGGGGGAGGTCGCGGCCGACGATCCCCGGGTGCGCCGCGCGGTCTGCGCGCTCGGGCGCGACGCCGTCGGGCAGCGGCTCTACATCCGGGCCGTCGGGCCGGCGCGCGCCGAGGTCAGCGTGGGGCCGCCCGGCGGCGAGCCCTCGGCGAGCGCCGTGTGCTGGTCGGTCGACCTGCAGAGCGGCGCCGCGGAGAAGACCGGCGGCTGAGCGCATGGGGGCGCCGCGGTTTCACGTGTCCCACGCCGATCTGGAGCTCGAGGGATCGATCCACGCCGGGGCGCCTGACGGTGCCGGCTCGGCGGCCGACGGCGCCAGCGCCGCGCCGGCGGCCGACGGCGCCAGCGCCGCGCCTGCCGACGCCCGGCAGGCCGAGGCCAGGCTGGCCGCGCTGCTCGCGACGGCGACCGCGCTGGCCGGCTCGACCTCGCTCGCCGAGGCAGCGTCGCGCGTGGTCGCCGCGCTCGTCGAGCACCTCCGCTGGGACGTCGCGGCGCTCTGGCTCGCCGAGCCGCAGGCCAGCGCCGCGGGCTGCGCGCCGCCCACCGCGGCGTCGAGCGCGCTCCGCTGCGTCGCGGCCCGGGCGGCGGCGCACCTCGAGCGCGAGGCGATCGAGGAGGCGCTCCGCCAGGAGCCGCACCCCGCCGCCGAGCACGGGCTCGTCGGCGAGGTCCTCCGCAGCGGCGAGCCGGCGTTCCGCGCCGGCGTCGTCGACTCCGCCGACGCCGCGCGCGGGCCGAGCTGGGGACGCGCGGCGTGCGCCGCCCCGATCCCGTGCGGCGACGGCGTGGCCGGGGTGATCGAGCTGAGGAGCCGCGCGCCGCAGCGCCGCGACGAGCAGCTGCTCCTCGTCCTCGCGTCGATCGGCGGCCAGATCGCGCAGAGCGTCGCTCGGCGGCGCGCCGAGCGGGAGAGCGCGCGCGCCGCGGGCGAGCTCCGCGCGCTCGTCCGCGCCATCCCGGATCTCTGCTTCCGCCTCGACGCCGAGCTCCGGATCGTCGACTGCAACGAGCCGCGGCCCTCCGCGCTCCGCGTCGCGCCCGAGGCGCCGCTCGGCAAGCGCGTGGCGGAGGCGCTCCCCGGCGAGCTCGGGGAGCAGCTGGAGCGCGCGGTCCAGGAGGCCCGCGAGACGGGCGCCGTCGTCGCGCTCGAGCACGCCGTCCCGAGCGAGGGCGGAGAGCGCCACGTGGAGGCGCGCACGATGCCGTTCCTCGAGGGGCACGCCCTCGTCCTGCTCCGCGACATCACCGAGCGGCGGCGCGCCGAGGAGGCGCTCCGGCAGCGCGAGGAGCGCTCGCGCGAGTCGCAGAAGATGGAGGCGCTCGGCCGGCTGGCCGGCGGCATCGCGCACGACTTCAACAACATGCTCATGGTGATGCTCGGCTACGGCGAGCTCATCCTGCGCCGGCTCGGGCCCGAGAGCGCGCTCAGGCGCGACGCCCTCCAGGTCACGAAGGCCGGGGAGCGCGCCGCGGCGCTCACGCGGCAGCTCCTCGCGATGAGCCGGCGCAAGGTGCTGCAGCGCGAGGTGCTCGACCTCAACGCGGTGGTGCTCGACATGCAGACGATGCTCCAGCGCCTCATCGGCGAGAACATCGATCTGCAGACGAACGTCGGGCGGGATCTCGGCTCGATCAAGTTCGACAAGAGCCAGCTGGAGCAGGTCCTCCTGAACCTGGTCGTGAACGCGCGCGACGCGATGCCGGGCGGCGGGAAGCTCGTGGTCGAGACCTCCCTCGGCGAGCCCGGCCAGAGCCCCGCGGCGCGGTCGTTCGTGCCCGCGGAGCAGGACGAGGGCGACGCGCCCGCCGCGGCCGGCCCCCCGTACGTCGTGCTGTCGGTGACCGACAGCGGCGACGGGATGGACCACGACACGCTCGCGCACCTGTTCGAGCCGTTCTTCACGACGAAGGCGCGCGGCAAGGGCACGGGGCTCGGCCTCGCCACGGTCTACGGCATCGTGAGCCAGAGCGGCGGGCTCATCGAGGTCGAGAGCGAGGTCGGGGGCGGCACGACGTTCCGCATCTACCTGCCGCGCGTCGAGGACCGCTCCGAGGCGGCGCCCGCGCGCACTCGGCCGCCGCCGGCCGGCGGCGACGAGACGGTGCTCGTCGTCGAGGACGACGACGCCGTGCGCAAGCTCATCGTCGAGGTGCTCGAGCGGCGCGGCTACGGCGTGCTCTCGGCCGCGACCGGCGAGGAGGCGCTCGCCACGCTCGCGAGCGACGGGGAGGAGGCGATCGACCTCCTGCTCACCGACCTCGTGATGCCCGGCATGAACGGCCGCGAGCTCGCCGAGCGCGCCCTCGCGATCCACCCGCGCGCGCGCGTGCTGTACATGTCCGGCTACGCGGAGGACGTCCTCGCGGGCGCCGAGGCCGACCGCGAGCTCGTGCTGCTGCAGAAGCCGTTCACCCCCGACACCCTGGCGCAGCGCGTGCGCGACCTGCTCGACCGGCGCTGACGGGAGGGGCCGCGGCGAGCGCCCGGCCGGGGCGCCGCGGCTCGAGGCTCACCGCCCGCCGCGGCCGAGGACGTCGTCGGCGGGCGCCGGGTCGGCGATCCCGAGCGTCGCCGCCGCCCGCCGCCGCCGCAGGTAGAAGAAGTCGCGCGGCGCGGGCTCGACCACGTACTCCTCCGGCTTGAACTGCACGTCGGGGATCAGCGCCGACCGAGCGCGGGGCCCCTCGCCGCCCTCGCCGCGCCCGTACAGGAGGAAGCGCGGGTAGGCGTGGTTCACGTCGAGCTCCGCCACGTCGTGCGCGCCCGCGGCCTTCATCCCCTGGGCGAGGGTGCGCGCGGTCACGGCCTCGCCGAGCCCGTAGAACAGCAGCTTGCCGGTCGCGTCGACGCCGAGCGCCGAGCGCCGGATCACCGTCTCGCCGCTCACGGTCGCGCCCCAGTCGCGGTTCGAGTCGTAGAGCGCGTGGTGCAGCTCGCCCTGCTCGACGAGGCAGGGCGGCGTCTGCCGGTAGGCGGCCATCCGGGCCTCGTCGGCGCGCAGCTCGGGCCAGGTGCGGATCCGCACCGCGCCGCCGCGGTAGAGGGCGATCGTGCACGCCCGGTCGCGCGGCGGCAGGAACGTGTCGCCGTCGAGCATCATCCCGTAGTGGCCGTGCATCGCCTTGAAGCCCCCGTTGAAGGCGGCGATGAGCTCCCCCGCGTGGCCCTCGGGGACGAGCCCGGGGCGGCGCTCGGCCGGGACGTCCGGCGAGAACGGCTCCTTCGTGCCCGCGACGAGCCGGAGGTCGACGCGCCCGAGGTCGATCGCCACCACGGCGATCGCCGCGAACACGCGCCTCGGATCCGGGTGCACGGCGCTCCGCCAGAGCACCGGGGCGTCGCCGGGGCGCACGGCGTCGGGGATCGGCGTCCAGACGCCGTCCCCCGTGGCCGCGACCTCGCGGAAGGGCGGCTCGAACGGGGACGGGGACGAGATCGACTCCGCCTCCAGGCCCTCGTCCCGCACGGCCTCCGCGGCGGCGGCGGGCGCGGGCTCCCAGAACGTCTTCGGGGGCGCGTGCCGGTAGATGGCCTGGTTCAGGCGGTCGGCGACGCCGTAGGCCACGTCCTCGGCCCACGCGACCGGCGCCGGGCCGACCACGGCCCGCGCCCCGTCGGCGAGCGCCGGGCCGAAGCCGGGGACCTCGTGGATGCCGTACCAGAGCGCCTCGACGGCGATCGCGCAGACCGCGAGGCAGCGCAGCGCGCGCTCGGGCAAGCGCGGGCGGGACCGCCGCCTGCGCGGGGGCCCGCTGGCGAGAGGGGGCGAAGGCTTGTCCACGGCGACCGGGAGGCTACCCGATCGCGCGGGCAGCCCCAAGTTCCGGGCTGCGAGCGAGCGCGGCCGACGAGCTCCGCCCGCCGGAAGCCCGGCGCGGAGCTCCTACGCCTGCCCGTGCGCCATGGTCCGGGGCCCGTCCTTGAACAGGATCTCGATCTTGCCCCGATCGATGACCTTCGCGACCACGCCGTCGCCGAACTTGGTGTGGTGGATGAGCTCGCCCTCGCCGAAGGTGAGGGTGGTGCGGTACGGCTTGAACGCCCCGGAGGGCTGCCCCGCGATGGCGCGCTCCCACGCGAGCGTCTGATCGCGCTCGGCGCGCTGGGCGGCCGTGAGGCGCTCCACGCCGCCGCCGCGCGTCGAGGCCGACGACGCGGCCCTCGGCTCGCCGCTGCTCCGCGACGCGGCGCGCGCGGCGGCGCGGCTCTCGCGCTCGCTCTTCGGCTGGCGGTAGAGGTGGTGCGACATGCAGGTCTTGCACTCGACCTTCTTCACCACGTCGCCGACCATCGCGATGATCCGATGGGTCAGATCGAGGCGGCACTTCGTGCACCAGGCGTCGACCTCGCCGCCCGTCCTAAGCTTCTTCGTCGTCACTTCTCCTCGCGGCGCCGGTCTCGCCCGGTCTCTTTGCTTCGGTCTTTGACGTTCACTTGTGCGGTCACCTCCGGCTTCGGCAGGCCCGTCCTCGGCTCGTCCTGGCCGTCGTCTCGCTTGGCCGCCTCGTTCGGGACGAAGCGGATCTCGGTCTTGATCTCGAAGGAGAGCTTCGTCAGCACCTTCGTGATCTCGTCCGCGAACTGGGTGTGCTCGAGCACGTCCCGGATCTCCTTGGCGACGACCCGGTAGAGACCGTTCTTGGTCTCGTCGATCTGGGTGTAGAGGTAGTGGAGGACCTCTTTGGGGAGCTTGAGGTCGCCCACGAAGTGCCGGAGGTTCTCGGGCCCCTCGCTCAGCTTGTCGATGCCGCTCTCGACGGCGCGCTCGACCACGCGCTTGAAGATCTCCGGGATAGCGCGCTCGAAGAGGCGCTTCTTCTCGCCTTCGCCTTCCACCTTGTCCCCTTCGTCCTCGCGGAGCGGCTCGGTGTCGTCGGCCATGGCTCGGGCTCCCCTAGCGGGACGGGGCGGCCACGTCAATGCAGGGGTTCGCGCAGGGTGCCGGCGTCGCGCCATGGTCCATGGATCTGCCGGATTTTGATGACGATGGGGAGCCTTTCGCGCGCCGCTTCGCGGGCAGGTGAGCCCGGCCTTCGCCCCGGCCGCGCGGCCGGAGGTCATGGTGACCCGGACAGAACCTCGCCGCCCCTCGGCGGCCGCCCGCCTGCGAACGCGGGGGGCGCGCCGCCGGCTCAGAGCCCGTCGTAGGCGTCGGTCTCGTTCATCTCGTAGGGCTCGTCGGACTCCGCTCCAGCGTCGCCCTCGCGCGCTCGCTTGTAGGACTTCAGCATCCACACCTCCGCCGCGAACCGGCCGGCGCCGCGGCGGGCGCTGATCTCGACGGTGGCGTCGTCGTCCTCGAGCGGGCAGAAAGGCCGATCCGGCTGGACGATCGGCCATGCGTCCTCGGTGCCGTCGCTGGCGATCATCGCCCCGCGGCTGCTCCGCACGGCGACGTCCAGGTTGAGGATCCCGGGGCCGCCGACGGCGAACACCCGGTAGCAGGCGCCCCGGAGCGCCTGGAACTTCTCCGTCACGATCGCGCCCCCCTCGGCGACCTGCCCTTCGATCGGCTTGGGCGAGACCCGGCGCATGCCGTTCTCCGGGCCGCAGAGCAGCGACAGGCGCGTCACGTCCTTCAGCGGATTGCCGCTGATCTTGAAGTTCCCGTAGCAGCGCACCCAGGGCCCGCCGACGCGCACGGGGAGCACCGGCAGGTCGGGATCGGCGGGGGCTCCGGCGTCGCCCTCGCCCTGTCCCGCGTCGGCGTCCGACAGCCCACCGGCCCCGACCGTGACGGCCACGTTCGGCGGCGCCGCCGAGAGCACCACCGGCGGGCCGGGCTGGCCCTCCCAGGGGCGCGGCTCGTCGCGGCAGCCCGCCGCGACGAGCCCGAGGAGCAACGCGGCGCCGAGGCGCGCGGCCCTGGGGACGACCGGGGAGGGGCAGGGGCGCCGGGACGACACCGCGGTCGGCTCTTGCGCTAGAGTCCCGCGCGATGGAAGCGTTTTCTGAGCGCGGCGAGCTGCGGCCGCGCAATCCGCACAAAGCGAGGCGCGAGGCGCGCGGTCCGCGCCGATGGTGCAGAGGGCGGGCCTCTCGCGCGTGAGCACGAAGCCCCGGTCGCCCTCGCGCTCGCGCGAGGGCGCAGACCAGAAGCCCTCGCGCGAGGGCGCAGACCCGACATCCGCGCGCTCGCGCTCGGGCGCACGCCAGAGCCAGGCTCAGGAGCGCGCCCCGCGCCGCCGCGGCTCGTCCGGTGAGCAGGGCGCGCCCCCGCCGGCGCCGCCGGATCCGAGCGAGCGCGACCGGGAGATCGCGGCCGCCCTCGGGGCCTGGTTCGATCGCGTCGCGCGCGATCTTCCGTGGCGGAGGACGCGCGACCCCTACGCGATCTGGCTGAGCGAGGTGATGCTCCAGCAGACGCGCGTCGAGACGGTGATCCCGTACTACGAGCGCTTCCTCGCCCGCTACCCGACGGTCTCCGCCCTCGCCTCCGCCGAGATCGACGACGTGCTCTCGCTGTGGAGCGGCCTCGGCTACTACCGCCGCGCCCGCGTGCTCCACCTCGCCGCGCGCGAGATCACCGAGCGCCACGACGGCGCGCTCCCCCGCGACGTCCCGGCGCTCCTCGCCCTGCCCGGCGTCGGCGCGTACACCGCGGGCGCGATCGCGAGCATCGCGTACGACCAGCCGGTGCCGCTCGTCGACGGCAACGTCGCCCGGGTGCTCTCCCGCATCGACGACATCGACGACGACATCCGCAGCACCTCGGGCACGCGCAAGCTCTGGTCGGCCGCGGAACGCCTCGTGCGGGCCGCCACAGGCAGCGTTCATCCGGGACGCTTCAACCAGGCCCTCATGGAGCTCGGCGCGACCGTGTGCGCGCCCCGCAACCCCCGCTGCGAGGCCTGTCCCGTCGACGGCGCGTGCGCCGCGCGCGCCGAGGGACGGCAGGCGGAGCTGCCGGTGATCGCCCCGAAGCGCGACGTCCCGGCGGTCGCGATGGTCGCCGCGGTGGTGCGGTCGGGCGGCCGCGTGCTCTTCCTCCGTCGCGCCGAGGGAGGACTCTTCGGCGGGCTCTGGGAGCCGCCCATGGTCGAGGCGCGCGCGCTCGCGGACGCCCGAGCCCTCCTCGAGCAGGTCGGCGTCGCGCCTGACGCGCCGCTCCGCGAGGTCGGCCGCGTGCGCCACATCCTCACGCACCGGCGGCTCGACGTGACGGTCGCGCGCGCCGAGGTGGCGGCCCCGTGGCGCTGCCGGGCAAAGCTTGCCGCCCCCTACGAGAAGGCGGCGTGGCTCGATCCGGGCGCGATGGAGTACGGTGTTTCCAAACTCGCGCGAAAGGTCCTGTCCGCGGCCTCGGCGCCGGACGAAGGGAGCGCGCGCGGGACGCGCTGAACGCGCGCGGCCGGGCGGCCCGGCGCGCGCCGCGGCCTCGGAGAGGCCGGGGGCGGCTTGAAATGTCGTCCTCGCGGTCCTCCGGGGAGCACCGCTCCGCCGCGGGCGGGGCGCGGCGCCGCTTGCGGGCGAGCTGCTGCGGCAGAGCGCCGCGGGCGGGGGCGAAACCCATATGTCGTCGCGGGACGTCGCCGGCTTTGACGCTGCACCGCGAGCGAGGTGGCACGGAAGGCGCTTGGTGGGAGGGCGGGCAGGCCCTCTAGCCTCGCGGCGCCGGCTGTGGCCGGAGCTCGATTCAAGCCTGGGAGCTCAAGCAACATGGATGCGCGACGACGGACCACAGAGACGCTGCTCACGCCGAGCGCACCTGCGCGATCCATGACCGTGATGGCGGACGACGGAGCGCTGTACGTGCTGCCGCTGTGCGAGCGGATCGTGCTCGATGTCCTGGCCTACGAGGACGAGGGCCTCTTGGCGTTCATCCGCATCGACGGCGAGGTGGTCGCGGAGCTGCCCGTGCTCGGCCAGGCGTGACCGGGCCGGTCCCGCTCCGCGCGGGGCGGCGCGGCGCGCCGCGCCGCCTCGACGCGCCGCCGCTCAGCCCACGTTCCGTCGCATCCGCTGGGTCACGGGTTGCTCGTCGTCCTCGTCGGCGTCCGGGTCCACGGACTCGACCTCCTCGTCTTCCAGGAGATAGGGCAGGTCGCCGACGTCGTCGTCGTGCGACATCACGACGTCGCTCATGTCCTGCCCCTTCGTCGCTCCCTCGAGGAACTCCGCCCCGAGATCGCTCGCCAGATCGGCGGCGGCGTCGGCGGCGTCGGGGTTCACCTCGAACTCGGTGCAGCCGGCGTCGTTCGGGTGGTGGTGGTAGCCGCGGACCTCGTCGTCGAGCGTCGGGACCACGTCGCTGAGCTCGCTGCGCGGGCTCACCTTGCCGCGCAGCGGGGGCGCCGCTGCGGCGTCGATCACGTCGCCGAACGGCTCGTCCAGCTCGATCGCGCCGGCCCATCGCGCGGCCACGGGGGCCTGCGGCGGCTTGCGCGGCCTTCCCTGGTCGCTGCGATCTTCTCGTTCTCGGCGCTGCGTCGCGCTCGCGCGCGGCGCGCGTAGCGCCGGTGAAGGTGCGGCGGTGCTCTGCCTGCCTCGGGTGCTTGAATTGCTCACGGTGGTCTCGCCATGCAGGGTCCGGTCCGCAGGTGCAGCGGGCGGATACGCAACTGGGGCGAGGACCGTGCCGAGGGCCGCGGCCGGCGCCGTCGCCGACGCGCCGGCCGCGAGCCTCGCGCGGCGCTGCGGCGACGGCGCCGGCCTGGACGCAATTGAGCGTGCCAGCGAGCGCCACCTCGGGGTAGAAGGCTCGTGGCGATGCTGGAACTCCAGACCGGGCTTGCGCTCGTGGCCGTGCTGCTCGGGGCGTCCTTCGGGCGCGCCGCCGCGGCCCAGCCTGCTCCCGGCCGCGGCGGCGAGGCGGCCGCGGAGGCGCCGCCCGGCGAGGAGGGCGGCGGCGCCGAGCTCGAGGCGTACCGCGCGCTCGCGCGGCCGCCGGGGACGGCGGCGCGCGTCGTGTCGTCCCTCGCGATGGGGACGGGGCTCCGGTTCAACAACCCGTACCGCCTGCAGACGCAGCTCGGCGACACGGCGGAGTCGCTCTCGCTCACCGCGGGGTACCTCGATCTGGGGGTCGCGCTGGCGCTGGGGCCGGCCGACGGCGTCCTGCACGGCGGCGCGCTGCGCCTCTCGATCGCGCTGGGCGGCGTCCCGCAGGAGACGCTCACGCCGAGCTACTTCGTCGCCTACCGCGGCCTCACGCGCGCGCTCGCGTACGGTCGGCTCGGCGCGGCGATCCTCATCGAGCCCGACGTGAACGTCGGCGGCGAGCTCGCGGTGGGGCTCGGGTACTACCTCCTCGCGGGCGTCGCGCTCTCGGGCGAGCTCGTCGGGGATCTCTTCTACGGCGCCGCGACGTACGAGGCGGCGTACACCGTCTACCCCGTCGTCTCGGCGCAGCTCGGGCTCATGATCGATCACGAGCTTTTGCCATGAGGTCGCCGGGGCGCGAGCGGCGCGGCGGGCGCCTCCGGGCGAACGAGGTCGCGGGGGTCGCGGCGCTGTTGCTCCTCGCGGGCATCGGGCCGGTCGTGGGCGACATCGGCAGCTGCGGGCAGGCGCCGGAGGAGCTCGACCCGCGCAAGTTCTTCGCGCTGAAGGCGCAGATCGACTGCGCCCAGTGCCAGGACTGCGGCTTGCGCACGCGCGCCTGCGCCGCCGCTTGTCGCTTCGAGGCCGCGCCGGAGCTCCCGACCGGCTGCTACCCGCTGGTCCACGACGGCGAGGTGTGCCTGCACAAGCTCCAGACGGCGAGCTGCGACGCGTACCGCGAGCACATGGCGGACGAGGGCGCCTCCATCCCGACGGAGTGCAATTTCTGCCCACTGGAGGAGGCCCCGTGAGCGGGCGCGGCGCAGCCGCCCCCGGCCTCCGCCTCGCGCGGGCGCTCTCGTGCGCCGCGGCGCTCTCGGTCCTGTCCGGGTGCGCCTCGAGGCCGGCGCTCCTCGCGAGCCACGACGACTACGCGGCGTACCGGGCGACCCGCGTGTCGAGGACCCTCGAGGGGCGGCTCGCGGCGGCGTCGGTTTACCTGGAGCGCCATCCGGAGGGGGCGTTCGCCGCCGACGTGCGCGCGTACCTCGCGCGGGCCGAGCCGATCTACTACGCCGCGAAGCGCGGGACGGCCGCGGGGCTCGCGGCGTACCTGGCCACGCTGCCGAGGGGTGCGTTCCGCGAGGACGCGACCCGCCGGCTGCGCGCGCTCGTCCGGGAGCGCAGCTCCGGCGATCTGCTCTCGCGCGCGGCCCGCGAGACCGACGCGCAGCTCTCGCGGCAGCGGGCGGAGCGCGCGCGGATCCGCGAGGAGCTCGCCGCGTGGCTGCGCCGCTTCCTCGGCAGGGAGGCCTGGGGGCGCCCGCTCGCGGAGGCGCCCGCCGAGGTGATCGTCCCGTTCAGCCTGACGCTGCCGTCGCCCCGGTGCGCGCCCGCCGGCGAGCGCGCGGCCCCGGGCGCGGCCGTGTGCGCGAAGCGGATCGCGCTCCCGTTCGTCGTGAACGCCGGGGGCGAGAGCGCGCCGCGGCAGGCGGAGATCGAGATCTCCGTCCTCGGGGACGCGGCGGGCCGTCCGATCGAGGTCGCGATCCGGGGGCCCGATCTCTTCACGCGCCTCGAGGAGGCGCGCTCGGCGCGCGAGGTCGCCCCGGACGACCCGGAGGGCCGCATCGGGGGGATCGCCCTGGCGGTCGAGCTCGCGCGCGGCGCCTTCGCGGCGCGCGTCTCCGGCGATCCGTCGTGCGGTCGCCAGGTGGAGGCGCCCGTGGTGCTGCACCTCGAGTGCGAGGGGGCCCGCCTCGTGGCGCGGGCCGCGAGCGAGGCGGGCGAGGACGACGCCGTGACGATCACCGTCGCCCCCGCCGCGCGCTAGGCCGCCGCTCGTTGGACCGCCAGCGCCAGCGCTAGCACGGCTTGTTCTTCTTCTTCCCCTTGAGCTTCGCCGTGTTCTTCGGGCACACGTCCTTGATGGCCGCGGAGCGCTCCCTGTAGATGGCCTTCATCGCCTCGAAGACGGCCCCCTGCTCGCGCTTGATGTCCTTCGTCTCCCCCGGATCCGCGACGACGTCGTAGAGCTCGAACGCGTCGTCGTCGCCGTAGGCGATGAGCTTGTGCCGCCCGCTGATGAGCGCCCTGCGCCGGTCGTTGTCGCTCGTGCGCGGCAGATCGACGATGACGTCGCGCGCCTCCGCGCTCGCGCCGTAGAGCTCGGGCACGAGGCTCTTGCCCGGGAACGACGGCTCCGGCGGGGCGCCGGTCATGTCCAGGATCGTGGGCGCGAGGTCGATGGAGCTGCGCGGCACGTCGATCCGGCGCGGGGTGATCCCGCCGGGCGCCTGGATCATCAGCGGCACGTGGGTGAGCACGTCCCACACCTCGAAGCCGTGGCGGTACATCTTGTGCTCGCCGAACGCCTCGCCGTGGTCCGCGGTGATGATGATCGCCGTGTCCTTCCCCCACGGCTGCTGCGCGACGAAATCGAGCAGCTTGCCGACGTGCATGTCGGTGAACTTGACCTCCCCGTCGTACTTGTCGCGGGCGCGCTTGCCGAACGGCTCGATCCCCTCGTGCGTCATGTACACGTCGTGCGGATCGAGGAAGTGGAAGTACGCGAAGAAGGTGCCCGAGGTGTTCGCCTTGTCGGAGAGCATCTTGATCGCGAGCTCCAGGTGCCCGGGGCTCGTCACGTTCCGGTCGGTCGTGTTGTCGGCCGAGAGCCCCGGCACGATCTCGTACACGTCGAACCCCTGCCGGAAGCCCGCCTTCTGGTCGAAATAGAAGTGCGCGTGCGCGGTCATCGTCCGCACCCCGGCCTTCTGCAGGAGCTCCGGGAACATGAGGACGCTGTCGGGGTAGTTGCCGAAGAAGTAGCCGCTGCGCTCGACCTCGCTCGGGTACCGGCCGGCGAGGAAGCCGCCGACGCTCATCGAGGTGTACGACGAGATCGCGTAGTGGCGCGTGTAGCTGACCGCCTTCTTCTCGAACGCGGTCAGCCGGGGCGCGATGTCGCGCTCGTAGCCGTTCCACGGCATGTCCGCGCGCAGGCTGTCGACCGAGATCACGAGCACGTTCATCTTCGGGCGCTGCGCCGCCGGCGGCCCCGCGGCGCCGCCCTCCTTGCCCGCGGCGGCGCTCCCGTCGGCCGGCGCGGCGCTCTCCGCCGCGGCGGCCTGCGAGCCGGCCGCGGCGGGATCTTGCCGCGCCGTGGGCTCCGGCGTGCGCGCGGGCGGGGGGTGGCCGTCGCCCTCGCGGGAGCAGCCCGCTCCGGCGCTGACGAGCGCGAGCGCGAGCGCCGCCGCGAGGCGCCGTCGGGCCAGGCGCGAGGGCGCCGACCAGGAGGGCGCCGGGCAGGAGGGCGCCGGTTGTCCTTCCGGTTCCCAGGCTCTCGTACGTGAAGCGACCGTGTGCATGGTGGCCGTCTTACTCCGACTTGCGCCGCTCCGCCAAAGCCGCACACCGCGGGCGAGTTCCGGTATGCTCTCCGCTCATGGCGCCGGCCCCTCGGAACCCTCCACCGCTGCCGCCTTCGGGCCGATCGCAACCTGGGGCCAGGCCAGGGGAGAGGTCGTCCCCCGACCCGCCGAGGTCGCTCCCGCCCAACGCGCCGCGGCGCGTGGGCGAGCACGTCAGCCAGGCGCTCAAGGATCACATCACGGAGATGGCGCTCGGCCTGCTCGAGGAGCAGATGCAGGCCCGCATCGTCCACTACCGCGCCGATCTCGAGACCAACCCCGAGCTCGACGCGGTCACCGCGCAGGTCGTCGCCCAGCTGAAGGTGATCCAGGCCTCCGCCGGCGCGGGCGAGCGCGGGGCGAAGAACCGCGACGCGATCCGCGACGCGCACGAGCGGACCCTCCGCGCCCTGCTCGAGCGGGTCATCCGCGAGGACGGCATCTCGCTGCTCGTCGAGCGGCGGCTCAAGAAGATCCACAAGAACCTCGCCCGCCTGTTCTTCCAGTCCGAGCTCCACGAGAAGACGCGGGGCCGCGACGGCGCGCCGAAGGTGATCCACCACGGCGAGCAGGCGCTCTTCTACGTGCTGACCCGCTACAAGAACCGGATCGAGGCCGAGCTCGAGGGCTTCGAGTTCGCCTCCGAGGAGGCGCGGGAGCAGTCGTTCGAGCTGCTCGCGAAGCTCACGAAGGACATGCAGGACGCCTTCCTGTCGCGCCGATCGAGCGAGCTTAGGCGCATCGTCTCGGTGGTGCATGTCGTGCTCGTCGACTTCTTCGGCGAGCGGCTCGCCCCGAGCCTCGGCGAGGTCGCCGCGAAGGTCGTGCGGGACGCGCGCACGTACGAGGGCAGGGCGTTCGCGTACAAGGTGACGAGCGAGGCCTTCCCTCGCTTCCGCGCGGCGTTCGAGCGGACCTTGATGGTGATGCTCGTCGGCTTCGCCGAGGACGAGCTGGTCGCGCAGCTCGCGGACACGGCGGGCTCCGAGCGCGACGAGACGATCCTCTTCATCACCGATCCCCACCTCTTCAGCATGATCTGCGGCGAGGTCTGCGAGGGGCTCTACGAGTTCCTCTGCAACGAGGGCTTTCTCGACCTGCCGCCCGACTGGCGCCGCGCCTCGACGGCGCCCTCCGACAGCTGACCCAAGAGAAACCCACGGACATCATGAGACGGTACGACGTCGCGCGAGCGGGCTCCGGCCTGCTCCTCGCTCTCTCTCTGCTCGCCGGCTGCGCGCGGGGCCCCGACGTGGACGCCTCGGGGCTCGCGCTGCGGCGCGTGGTCATCTACAGGAACGGCGTCGCGTACTTCGAGCGCCGGGGGCTCATCGACGCCGATCAGGTGACCTTCCGCGTGCGCAAGGAGAAGGTCGGCGACTTCCTCGCGACGCTCGCGGTCATCGAGGCCGGCGGCAGCAGCGTCCGGAGCGCGTCGTTCCCGGTCGAGGTCGACGACGGCTCGGGCGAGGGCGACGCGCCGGAGGAGCCCGGGCCCGAGGTGACGCCAGCGTCGCCGTCGCCCAAGGACAAGGGCGCGGCGGCGGGGGAGAAGAAGCGGGACGAGCTCGAGAAGGTGAAGCTCACGCTCGACGGGCGAGAGCACGACCTCGTGGTCGGCTACGTGGCCGAGACGCCGGTGTGGCGCCCGTCCTACCGGCTCGTGATGGGCGCGGCCGGGGCCCAGGGCGCGGCGTCGAAGCAAGCGCACCTCCAGGCGTGGGGCATCGTGCAGAACCTCTCGGGCGAGGACTGGAAGGGCGTGAAGCTGTCGCTCGTGGCGGGCGCGCCGCTCGCCTTCCAGGCGACGCTCGACCAGGCGGCGATCCCGCCGCGCCCGATCGTCAGCGACCAGGGCGAGGTGATCGCGTCCGTGCCGACGAGCGAGACCACGCTGGCGGCCGAGGCCGCGCCGCCGCCGCCGCCGCCCATGCCCGCGCCGGAGGCGGCGCCGGCCGTGCCGCCGGCGGCGGCGGACGCAGATGAAGGCCACGGGTACGCGTTCGAGGCCGAGGAGGCCGGCAGGCAGCATTTCATGAAGGAGGCCGACGCTGCCAAGAAGATGCCCGCGAAGCCGGCGGCGAAGCGGGCCGCCGGCGGCGCGGTCGGCGCGCCCGGCGCCGCGGCCCCGCGGCGGGGCGGGGCGGTGTTCGCCGACGATCCGCAGGCCACGGACAACAGGGCGATGATGAACCCGTCGCCGCCGCGCAACATGAGCGCCCTCGCCGCGGTCGCGATGGAGGCGGGCACGACGCGCTACGACATCCCGTTCCCGGTCGACATCCCCGACCGGAGCGCGACGATGGTCCTGCTCCTCGCGAAGCAGGTGCCCGGCGAGTCGATCTTCCTGTTCGCGCCCGACGGCGGCGTGCCCGCGTCGAGCTCGCACCCGTTCCGCGTGGCGCGCTTCACGAACGACACGAAGGGGCTCCTGGAGCGCGGCCCCATCGCCGTCTTCGAGAACGGCGCGTTCCTCGGCCAGGGCATGGTCGAGCCGCTGCCGCCGGGGGCCACGACGACGGTGCCGTTCGCGCTGGAGCGGGGCCTCGCCGTCGACACGGCGCGCGAGGAGACCGCCGAGGGCGCGCGCCTCGCGAAGATCGAGGGCGGCGCGCTCGAGATCGAGCGCGACTGGGTGACGCACACCAAGTACGCCGTCCGCAACGGCGGCGACGTCGCGGCGCGGACGCTCGTGAAGCACCCCCGCCTGCACGGCACGCGCCTGCACGCGCCGCCGAAGGGCACGGAGGACAACGTCGGCACGGGCAGCGCGCTCGTGCCGGTCGACGTCCCGCGGCGGGGGACGGCGGTGCTCGACGTGGACGAGCGGCGGACCTTCCGGCAGCAGATCGACTGGCTCAGCCAGCTCGCCGACGACGCGGTGCAGGCCTACCTGAAGGACCCGCGCGCCGACGCGGCCGCGGCGAAGCAGCTCGGCCAGGCCTGGGAGGTCCGGGGCAAGCTGCGCCCGGCGATCGACGAGCGCGACCGGCTGATCGCGGAGCAGCAGCGCCTCGAGCAGCAGAGCCACGAGCTCCGCCAGAACCTCAGGGCGATCGAGAAGAACAAGACCGCCGACGAGCTCCGCCGCGACCTCACCGATCGGCTCGCCAAGGCGTCGGCGCGCCTCGACGAGATCACGAAGCGCGTCATCGTGCTCGAGATGCAGATCAACGAGCAGCAGATCCGCTTCCGCGATCTCACGAACGAGATCAAGCTCCTCGCTCCGCTCGCCCCCGTGCGCGCGGCCCCCTGAGCGCAGCGCTCCCGGTCCTCTGCGGGGGTGCCTCGCTTCCCCGGCTCCGGCGCGGTGCGTGCGTCCCCCCCCGGGGTCGGGCGGGGGATGCGCGCACCCCGCCGCGTCCGCCGCGCGCTCGCCCGCTACCGCGCTGGTTTGCCCGCGCTGGGCGGCTGCCGCACGGTGCCTGCGTGGGTCCAGCTCCGCTCCATGCCCGTCGCGAGCCAGGCCACCTCGACGCGCTCGCTCCCGAAGACGGCCGCGACGCGGTCGCCCCACTGCGCGGGGGCGGGGAGCTCCACGCTCTTCTGCTCCTTGATGCTGCCGAGCGCCTCGGCGCCGACGAGGAACGTGGCGATCCCCTCGCTCGCGAACGCCGACACCGCGGTGCTCGGCACGAACGGCGCGACCACCGCGCGCACCGTCGACAGGTCGGTCGCGCGCTCCGCGACCGCGCGCACCTCGTCGAGCGTCGACAGGACGAGCGCCACCCCGCCCGCCGCCTTGCTCTCGGCCGGCGCGGGCTGCGCCCTGTCGTCTTCGACGACCGGCGCGACCGGCGCGACCGGCGCGGCCGGCTCGGCCGGCGCGGCGGCCTTGCGCCCGCGCGCCCCGACCGCCGCGCGCCCGTTGCCCTTCGGCACGCCCGCGAGCACGTCGAGCGTCAGCGGCCCCTTCCAGGGCACGGCCGCGGGCGCCGGCGGCGGCTTCTTCGTGCTCACCTGCTCGCCCTTCTTGTCGCGGAGGATCAGCACGTCGTCGGTCGGCAGCGCCCGCGGCACGGTCACCCGCACCGGCCGCTTGAACGACCGCGGATCGCCGACCGAGCCCGTGGCCACGGCGTAGGCGAGCGTCTCGGCCGAGGCCACGACGAACGACGGCGCCCCGGCGATGCGCGGCTCCGGATCGGCGGTGCGCAGCGACAGGCCGCCGGGCGGCGGCGGGTAGATCTCCGAGGTGACGACGCGCCGGTCCGGCTCGACGATGCGCGCGCCCGTCGCCACGAGGTCGACCAGCGCGCCCGACTGCGCGAGCACCTCGAGCACCTGGCGCGACGGCGGCGCGACCAGCAGATCGAGCCGCGACGGGACGCGCTTCGACTTGAGCAGCAGCGCCGCCGCGAGCATGTCGCGCAACGTCACGCCGGAGTCGCCCCCGAGCACGACCTGCGCCACCGGCTTGCCGGCGAGATCGCGGACCGGCCGGACCACGCCCTCCTCGTCCATGAGCAGCGGGTCGACCGTGCCGAGGTCGATCGAGACGACCTCCTCGCACGGCGCGCCCGGGTCCGGCACGAGCGCGCGGTGGGCCTTCGACCTGCGCTGATCGCGGAGGAAGACCTCCGTCTTCTCGTCGCTCACGAACAGCGCCGCCGCCGCGCCCACCTGCGGCGCGATCCCGCAGAGCACCGCGCGGTCGCCCACCGAGAGGAGCCGCGCGCTCGGCCCGGCGAACTCGAGGATCACCGGCGCGTGGTGCTCGCCCTCGATGCGCCGGACCACCTCGTCGAGGTTCCTGCGGAGCAGCTCGAGCGCGACGTCCCTCGCGCACACGAAGGGCCGCACCCTGCCCGATAGGTGGATCTGCACGCTCCGCGGCGGCCGGAGCCAGGCCGAGCCCGTGGCGAGCGCCTGCCCGAGCTGGCTCGGCGAGACGACGAGCGACAGCATGCCGATGCCGCCGACCGTCGCGAGGCGCGGGTCGTCGGTGAGGGCGAGCCGCGCCGGCGCGGCGAAGCGCTCGAGGTGCACGGGCGCGGGGAAGCCGATGCCCGGCCGCGCGATCGGGATGTTGTAGGTCGGGAACTCGGGCGACACCGAGTGCGGGCTCCCCTCGTCGATATCCGCGAGCGAGCTCGCGTCGGCCACGCAGGTGCCGTCGTAGGCGACGGCGACCTCGACCGGCGTCTTCTTCATGCCCGTGGCGATGGCCTCGGCCAGCGCGCGCGACGGCGCCCTGGAGAGGATCACCTGGTCGACCTTGACCTGGACGAGATCACCGCGCAGCTGGGGATCCGTCGCCCGCCCGGCGAGGATCTTCTGGGGCATCGTGCGGGGGGGATCCCCGGCTCGCGCACGCATAGATGTTGGGCCGTCCTTGTTTTTCTTGATGAGCTGACGGGCGCGACGCAGGGCCGCGCCCGGCCACGTTTGACGTCGTCCCGCCGGCGAGATGCGCCGGCGGGATCCGCCTGCGGCCTTGCCGCGAGGCGAAAGAACGGCCGCACGTTAGCCGCTCGCCGGGACAAGGGTCAAGGCGTGCTTTGGAGCGGGCCCCCTGGGGCGGGAATCGCCCGGCTGGGACCAGGATGCAAGAGGCAAAGCGCGCTCGCCGCTCATCGCGATCGCCGCGCTTCGCCGCGCTGCCGGGCGGACGGCGCGAGCTTTCGCGGTGTTACGCGCCGCCGCGCCGCCGCGAGATCGCGGCTCCGCGCGCCCGTCGGCTGCCGCGGGCGGGCCGGCGCGAGGCGCCCGCGCGCGGGCGCCCGGGCCTGGCGCCGGACGCGCGTCGGTTCGTTTGTTTTCCCGATCGTGCCGCGCTTGGGTAGTCTCCCCCCATGTTCCAGGCCGTGCTGAAGGAAGTCGTAGAGAACACCGAGGGCGGCATCGCGACCCTTCTCATGGATTTCGAGGGGATCGCGGTCGACAGCTACTCCAAGCCGGGGGCCGCGTTCGACATCGCCACCATCGGCGCGGAGTTCAGCGTCGTGCTCAAGTCGATCCAGCGCGCCGCCGAGATGCTCGACGCGGGCAACGCCGCCGAGATCGCGATCCAGGCGGAGAAGGTCACCACGCTGATCCGCGTCGTGAACAACTCGTACTTCGTGGCCTTCTCGATGACGCCCGACGCGAACATCGGCAAGGCCCGCTACCTCTTGCGCACCAAGGTGCCGGTGCTGCTGAAGGAGCTCGCCTGAGCGGCTTCAGGATCTCGGTCATCTCGGGGCCGAACCTCGATCGTCTGGGCAAGCGCGAGCCAGCGATCTACGGCACGGCCACGCTGGATGACATCCACCGCGCCGTCGAGGAGGCCGCACAGGCCCACGGCGCCACGGTGTCGTGCATGCAGTCGAACTGCGAGGGGGAGCTCGTGACCGCGATCAGCCACGCCGGCGATCTCGGCTTCCACGGCATCCTCCTCAACGCCGGCGCGTACACGCACACCTCCATCGCGCTCTACGACGCGATCCGCGCGGGCGCGCTCCCGACCGTCGAGGTGCACATCTCCAACCCGGACGCTCGCGAGCCGTTCCGTCGCCGCTCCCGCATCGCGCCCGCGTGCATGGCGCGCGTCGCGGGCTTCGGTCCGAGCTCGTACGTCCTCGGGTTGCTCGGGTTGCTCGGGCACCTGGAGAAGCTGCGACCGGACGAAAGAGGTTGAACATGCGCCGTCACTCTGGTTGAAAGGCGGCAAACATCGATGGCCGAACGTCCTTCCATGAACATCAACCTCAAGCAGTTGCGGGCGCTGGTGCGCCTCCTCGAGAAGCGCAACGTGAGCGACTTCGAGTTCGAGGACGAACACGTTCGCATCCGGCTCACGCGCGGGGGCTTGGTGCCGCAGGGCGGGGCGCCGCAGCTCGCGCCCGTCGCCTACCAGCTCCAGAGCGCGCCGGCCGCGGCGCCGCCCGCTCCGGCGCCTTCGCCGGCGGCCGCGCCCGCGGCGGCGGCGGCCGCCGCGCCCGCCGCGGCGAGCGACGAGGGGGTCTCGTACGTCACCTCGCCGTTCGTCGGTACGTTCTACCGCTCGCCGTCTCCCGACGCGCCGCCGTTCGTCGACGTCGGCAGCGCGATCCGCGTGGGTCAGGCGCTCTGCATCATCGAGGCGATGAAGCTGATGAACGAGATCGAGGCGGACTCCCCCGGCACGATCGTCGAGATCCTCGTCGACAACGGCAAGCCGGTCGAGTTCGGGCAGCGTCTCTTCAAGGTGCGGGGCAGCTAGCGCTGCCGGGGCGAGGGTGCCGTGTTCCAGAAGATCCTGATCGCCAATCGCGGCGAGATCGCGATGCGTGTCATCCGCGCCTGCCGCTTGCTCGGCATCCGCTCGGTCGCGATCCACTCCGAGGCGGACGTCGCGGCGCTGCACGTCCGGTTCGCGGACGAGGCCGTGTGCGTCGGCCCGGCCGACGCGTCGAAGAGCTACCTCAACATCCCGCAGATCATCGCGGCCGCCGAGGTCACCGGCGCCGACGCGATCCACCCCGGCTACGGGTTCCTCTCGGAGAACGCGAAGTTCGCCGAGGTCTGCAAGAAGTGCCGGCTCACGTTCATCGGGCCGAGCGCGGAGGCGATGCGGACCTGGGGCGACAAGGTCTCGGCGCGCGCGGTCGCCAACCGCTTCGGCATCCCGATGCTGAGCGGCACCGGCGTGCTCAAGAGCGCGGCGGACGCGGCGGAGCAGGCCGAGCGCGTCGGCTACCCGGTGATCCTGAAGGCCTCCGGGGGCGGCGGCGGCCGCGGCATGCGCATCGTCCGCCACGCCGGCGAGGTGCAGCGCTCGTTCGAGATCGCGACGCAGGAGGCCCTGACCGGCTTCAAGAACCCGGACGTGTACCTCGAGCGCTACGTCGAGGCGCCGCGCCACATCGAGTTCCAGGTGCTCGCGGATCAGCACGGGGGCGTGTGGACGCTCGGCGAGCGCGAGTGCTCGCTCCAGCGCCGGCACCAGAAGGTGATGGAGGAGTCGCCGAGCCCCGCGATGGACAACGAGAAGCGCACCCGGATGGGCGACATCATCCGGGCCGCGATCCTCGAGACCGGCTACACGGGCCTCGGCACGCTCGAGTTCCTGATGGATGAGCGCGGCGAGCTCTACTTCATGGAGATGAACACCCGCGTGCAGGTCGAGCACCCGGTCACCGAGATGGTGACCGGCGTCGATCTCGTCGCGCAGCAGATCCTCGCCGCCGCCGGCGAGCGCCTCTCGCTGCCGGACACGCGCCCCTGGAGCTTCCGCGGCCACGCCATCGAGTGCCGCGTCAACGCCGAGGATCCGCGCTCGTTCGTGCCGTGGCCGGGGCTCATCACCGAGTACCACTCGCCCGGCGGCGTCGGGATCCGCGTCGACTCCGGCGTGTACGGCGGCTTCCGCGTCCCGAGCTCCTACGACTCGCTGGTCGCCAAGGTGATCGCGCACGGCGCGACCCGGGCCGAGGCGATCGCGAGGCTCCGGTGCGCGCTCGACGAGTTCATCATCGGCGGCATCCGCACGAACATCCCGCTGCACCAGGCGCTGCTGCGCGATCCCGACGTCATCGCGGGCAACATCTCGACCCACACGATCGAGCGCGTCGTCTCGCAGGGCTTCTGACCGCGGCGCTCCGGCGCCCGCGGCGAGCCCGCCGGCGCGCAGCCGTTGCGCGCTCCGCCGCGTCGGCGGGCTCGCGCCTGCGGGCAGCTCGCGGGCGCGCAGCCGTTGCGCGCTCCGCCGCGTCGGCGGGCTCGCGCCTGCGGGCAGCTCGCGGGCGCGCAGCCGTTGCGCGCTCGCCGCGTCGGCGAGCGCGGGATGAGCTCGATGAATGTTGCCTGAGCGACAGGTCCGAGCTACGGCCCGGTGCTACTTTACGTCGCCCTCGAGATCGGGCGCGCGCCCCTCGACGGGCGGGCAAACCCCTTGAAATAGAAAGCATTTGCTGCGGGTATGGAAGCGAACGCTGGCGTGCAGGCTGACTTCTCTTCGTGGGTGCAGGCCACCTCCGATGTTTCCGAGCTCGAGCTCGGAATCCCTGGTTTCGGTTACGTCGATCTCTTCGACCCGGCGAAGCTCGCCGAGCTGACGGAGCGCTTCGAGGAGTACTTCCACGCGTCGGACGAGGGCGCCTACGCGCGCTTCGACGCGTACCGGTCCGCCCTGCGCGCGGAGCAGCCGGCCTCCGGGGGCGGCGGCGCGGGCCGGCCCGCGCTCACCGCGGAGCAGGTCTCCGAGGCGCTCCTCGCGGCCGCGCCGTACGTCGGCCGCTTCGTCGCCACGCTCTTCCGCGTCGAGCGGGAGACCCAGGCGCAGATCGACGCGACCCGCGAGCGGGCCGCGCTGTGGGACTTCAAGCGCGAGTTCTCGAAGAAGCGGCTGTTCAAGCCGAGCCCCGGGAAGGCGTGGCAGGGCACGCCCGTCGAGGCGGCCCACGCGGCGCGGCGGGCGCTCGCGGCCATGGGCGCGCCGGCGAGCGCGCTCGACAGCGGCTCCGCCGCCGAGGAGCTCGCGATCGCGCGCGCGACGCTCGCGCTGATCGAGGTCGACGAGATCGCGCGCAAGGCCGCCAAGGCCGGCGGCGCGAGGTGGACCGACGAGCTCCGCGGCCGCGCGGCGAAGGCGCGCGCGGCGCTGCGGGAGGACCCGGCGCTCGCCGAGCGCGTGGCGCCGGCCGTCGCGGTCGCGGGCGCGGCGCCGACCGAGGCCGAGGACGCGGCGGTCGTCGCGTTCGCGCTCGACGCCGTCGAGGCGTGGCTCGCGGCGCGCCGCGCCGACGAGCACGACCCGGCGCATCGCTGGCCGACGCTCAAGGCGCCGCGCACGCTCGACTACCAGGCGCTGGTCCAGCTGCACAGGAAGGGCGCGAGCGACGGCCCGGGATCGGCCGAGCTCCTCGTCGGGCCGGAGCACGAGCGGCGGGCTCGCGACGGCTTCGCGCTGACCGACCGGCGCGCGGGGCCCCGCGAGGTCGAGAGCCAGGTCGACTACTGCCTGCTCTGCCACGATCGCGACAAGGACTCGTGCTCGAAGGGCCTGCGCGACAACAAGACCGGGGCGATCAAGTCGAACCCGCTCGGCGTCGAGCTCCACGGCTGCCCGCTCGACGAGAAGATCAGCGAGATGCACACGATGCGCGGGCGGGGCGAGTCGATCGCCGCGCTCGCGCTCGTCTGCATCGACAACCCGATGTGCCCCGGCACCGGGCACCGCATCTGCAACGACTGCATGAAGGCGTGCGTCTTCCAGAAGCAGGACCCGGTGGACATCCCGCAGGTCGAGACCGCGGCGCTCACGGACGTCCTGTCGCTCCCGTGGGGCCTCGAGATCTACGGGCTGCTCACGCGGTGGAACCCGCTCGACGCGCTCCGGCCGCACGCGCTCCCGTACAACGGCAAGAACGTGCTCGTCGTCGGCCTCGGCCCGGCCGGCTACACCCTGTCGCACCACCTCACGCGGCAGGGCTTCGCGTGCGTGGCGATCGAAGGCCTCAAGATCGAGCCGCTGCCGGTCGAGCTCACGGGCGACGAGACGCGCCCGCCGCGTCCGGTCAGGGATTTCAAGCGGCTCTACACCGAGCTCGACGAGCGCGTCCTCCTCGGCTTCGGCGGGGTGAGCGAGTACGGGATCACGGTGCGGTGGGACAAGAACTTCCTCACCGTCCTCTACATCACGCTCGCGCGGCAGCGCCTGCTCCGGATCTACGGCGGCGTGCGGTTCGGCGGCACGATCGATCTCGACGACGCCTTCCAGCGCGGGTTCCACCACGTCGCGATCGCGGCGGGCGCGGGGCGTCCGACGATCATCCCGCTCAAGAACAACCTCGCGCGCGGCATCCGCAAGGCGTCGGACTTCCTGATGGCGCTCCAGCTGGCCGGCGCCTACAAGCGCTCGGCGCTCGCGAACCTTCAGGTGCGGCTGCCGGCGGTGGTGATCGGCGGCGGCCTGACGGCGATCGACACCGCGACGGAGCTCGCGGCCTACTACGTCGTGCAGGCCGAGAAGACGGCCGACCGGCTCGACGCGCTCATCGCCGAGCGCGGCGAGGCGTCGGTGCTCGCGATGTTCGACGAGGAGGAGCGGGAGTTCTTGGCCGAGCAGCGGCGCCACGCCGAGGAGATCCGCGACGAGCGCGCGCGCGCCGCGCGCGAGGGGCGGCCGCCGCGGTTCCAGGGCCTCATCGACGCGTGGGGCGGCGTCTCGCTGGTCTACCGCAAGCGGCTCATCGACTCGCCCGCCTACCGGCTGAACCACGAGGAGGTCGCCAAGTCGCTCGAGGAGGGGATCCGTTACGTCGAGAACCTCGCCCCGCTGGAGGCGGTGCTCGACGAGCGCGGGTGCGTCTCGTCGCTCGTCTTCGATCGGCAGGAGGTCGTGGACGGCAAGTGGCGGAGCGCGGGCCAGACGGTCTCGATCCCGGCCCGCACCGTGTGCGTGGCGGCCGGGACGAGCCCCAACGTCACGTACGAGAAGGAGCGCCCGGGCTCGTTCACGTTCGACAAGTGGAAGCAGTTCTTCCAGCCGCACCGCGCGTACGTCGACGAGGCCGGCGCGCTCAAGGTCGAGCCGGCCAAGGCGCGCGAGGGCTTCTTCACGAGCTACAACGACGGCGAGCACGCGGTGAGCTTCTACGGCGACAATCACCCGCACTACGCGGGCAGCGTCGTGAAGGCGATGGCGAGCGCCAAGGACGCGTACCCGTCGGTCGTCGCGCTGTTCCAGCGCGACCTCGCCCGGCTCGGCGACGAGCCGCAGGCGGCGCGCGACGCGCGGCGGCGCGACCTCTTCGCCCGCCTCGATCACGATTTCACCGCGGTGGTCGAGCGCGTCGAGCGGCTGACGTCGACGATCGTCGAGGTGGTCGTGCGCGCGCCCGCGGCGGCGCGGAAGTTCGAGCCGGGGCAGTTCTACCGGCTGCAGAACTACGAGGTGCGCTCGCCGGTGGTCCGCGGCACGCGGCTCGCGATGGAGGGGCTCGCGCTCACGGGCGCGTGGGTCGACAAGGAGAAGGGGCTGCTGTCGCTCATCGCGCTCGAGATGGGCGCGTCCTCCCGGCTGCTCGCCGCGCTGCGCCCGGGCGAGGAGGTCGTCGTGATGGGGCCGACCGGGACGCCGACGGAGATCCCCGAGGGCGAGACCGTGCTGCTCGCCGGCGGCGGGCTCGGCAACGCCGTGCTCTTCTCGATCGCGAAGGCGCTCAAGGCGCGCGGCGACCGCGTGATCTACTTCGCCGGCTACCGGCGCGGCGAGGATCTCTTCAAGCAGGACGAGATCGAGGTGGCGACCGATCAGGTCATCTGGTGCACCGACGGCGGCGCGGAGATCCCCCCGCGGCGCGCCACGGATCGCCATTTCCGCGGCAACATCGTCCAGGCGATGCGGGCCTACGCGGAGCGGCAGCTCGGCGGCGAGCTGGCGAGCCTCGCGGAGGTCCGGCGCATCATCGCGATCGGCTCGGACAAGATGATGAACGCGGTGCGGGAGGCGCGGCACGGCGTGCTCGCGCCGCACCTCAACCCGAAGCACGTGGGCATCGCGAGCATCAACTCGCCGATGCAGTGCATGATGAAGGAGGTCTGCGCGCAGTGCCTCCAGCGCCACGTGGATCCGGAGACGGGCAAGGAGACGGTGGTCTTCTCGTGCTTCAACCAGGATCAGCTCATCGACCACGTCGACTTCAAGAACCTCGCCGCGAGGCTCCGGGCCAACACGGTGCAGGAGAAGCTGTCGAACGCCTGGCTCGATCACCTCCTGGCCGAGCGCCCCGCGCTGCGGCACGTGTGACGCGGTCCCGGGCGCCCCGGCGAGCCGGGGCGCCCTGAGCTGCGGCGTGGTTCGGCGGCGCGTCCGCCCGTCAACGGCTCGCGCGGCTCGCGCGGTCAGGCGCCTGCGGGCAGCTTGATCTTCGGCTCCTTCGGGTGGCGCCGGTAGAGCAAGATCGTCCGGCCGAGCGTCTGCGCCACCTCGGCGCGGAGCCGCTCGGAGAGGGTGTCGGCGACCTCGCCCAGGTCGTCCGGACACTCGGTGCCCAGGCGTACCTTGACGAGCTCGTGTCGCTCCAGGGCGGCGTCGACGGCCGCGACGACCCCGTCCGTCAGCCCGGCCTTGCCGAGCTGCACGATCGGGTCGAGGTGATGCCCCAGCGCCCGGAGGTGGCGGCGCTGCTTTCCTGTGAGATCCAAAGCGTTCGGCCTTTCTTGCGTCGCTCGCGCGAGGCGGGCCCTTCACCGGGCCGGCCTCTCCTCGCGGGCGCGCGCTGGGTCATACCGGCCTCGGGGCCAAGGGAAAAGGGCGCGCCGCGCAGCTCCGCGCGCAGCCCGTCCGGCTGGGCGCGCTGAGCGCGCTGGATCGGGCAACGGGTGCGCCTATCGGGGTAAATGTATGCAAAGGGATGCTATGGTGTGAATGAGCGGTGGCGAGCGGTGGCGCGAGATCGTGCGCGGCGGCTGGCCGATGCCGACTACCGCTACCGCTACCGCTACCGCTACCGCTGGCCGCGTTGCGCGAGCGGGCGGGATCTCCCGGCGCGCCGTCGTGCCGCTCTGGGTTTTGCTTGACGTGGCCGCGCAACAGGCATCCCCTGAATGTAGCGGCCGGCGTGTCGACGGGGTTTCGAGCGCTCGGATCGACAGCGACATGGGCTCATCGAGCGAGCGAGATGCGGCATCGGGTCAAGACGTCGAGCTCCCTCGGCTCGACGAGGTGTCGGACCCGATCGAGCTCACGGTCCACGACGAGGTGAGCCCTTGCCCGTACCTCCCCGAGGTCGACGCGCGGATGCCGCTCCGCGTGCCCATCCGTCCGCTCACGCGCGCGGAGTTCGACCGGCGGCTGGTCGCGGGCAACCGCCGTCACGGCAAGCTGCTCTACCGCACGCAGTGCCCCTCGTGCCGCGCGTGCGAGCCGATCCGGATCATCGTGCGCGACTTCGTCCCCGGCCGCACCCAGCGCCGGGTGCTCCGCCGCGGCGAGCAGGTGGTCGACGTCGAGATCGGCCCGCCCGTCACCACGCGGGAGAAGGTCGCGCTCTACAACCTGCACAAGCACGGCCGGGGGCTGATGCGCGACGACGGCCCGCTCGGCGCCGCGGGCTACGAGGCGTTCCTCGTGGACAGCTGCTGCGAGACGTTCGAGATGCGCTACCGCGTCGGCGGTCGCCTCGTCGGGGTCGCCGTCGTGGATCGCGGGCAGGAGTCGCTGTCGGCGGTCTACTCGTTCTACGATCCCGAGCTCGAGCCGCTGAGCCCCGGCGTCTTCTCGATCTTGAAGCAGCTCGAGCTGTGCCGCGCCTGGGGGCTGCGGTACCTGTACCTCGGCCTCTACGTCGAGAAGTGCTCGCGGCTTGTCTACAAGGCCCAGTACCTGCCGCACGAGCGCCTCATCGACGGCCGCTGGCGGCGCTTCGACCGGCCGGCGACCCCGGCGCCCTGACGGGCCGCGCGCGGCTGTCCCGGGGGCGCCCCTCGGCGCCCTGACGGACGGCTGTCCCGGGCGGCGCCCCGCGGCGCCCTGGCGGGCGCGGGCGGCTGGACTTCGCGGGCCGCCCGCTTCAAGAACGCGCCCATGTGGAATCGCGCGCTCGTGTTCGCCTCCTGCGCTGTGCTCTCGGCCCTGCTCACCGTCGCCTGCGGCGAGACGCGGCCGATCGTCGATCGCGGCGACGCCGCGGGCGGCGCCGGCGGCGATGGCTCGTCGGCGAGCGGGGAGGGCGGCGCCGGCGGGGGGCCGTCCGGTGACGGCGGTCAGGGCGGCGGCGCGGCGGGCGCTGGCGGGGAAGGGCAGTAGAGACCCACGCCGCGGCGCCCCCGGGCCGGTTGTGTCCCCGCATCGCCGGGCCTAGACCGCTCGCGTGCATCCGCTCGCAGAGAAGGTCCTCGCCCGCGACACGCGCGCGACGGCGCGGGCCTGCCGGCTCGTCGACGATCGCGCCGGCGACTACGCCGCGATCCTGAAGGATCTCTTCCCCCATACCGGCCGCGCCTGGGTCCTCGGCGTGACCGGCAACCCGGGGGCGGGCAAGAGCACGCTCACCGACCGCCTGATCGGCGCGTTCCGGAAGCAGGATCGCCGGGTCGCCGTGGTGGCCGTCGATCCCACGAGCCCGTTCACCGGCGGCGCCATCCTCGGCGATCGCATCCGCATGCAGGCGCATTTCGGCGATCCCGACGTGTTCATCCGGTCGCTGGCGACCCGGGGCGCGCTCGGCGGGCTGTCGCGCTCGGCGGTGGACATCGCGCGGGTGCTCGACGCGTGGGGCGCCGACGTCGTGCTGGTCGAGACCGTCGGTGTCGGGCAGGACGAGCTCGAGATCACGCGCATGGCGCACACGACCCTGGTCGTCGCGGCGCCGGGCATGGGCGACGAGGTGCAGGCGATCAAGGCGGGCATCCTGGAGTGCGCCGACGTCTTCGCCGTGAACAAGGCCGATCGGGACGGGGCCGACGCCGCGGTGCGCGATCTCGAGCTCATGATCGCGCTCGGCGGCGAGGTGGCGAGGGCGTCCGGGCGGTCGCACGGGCACAGCGCCGCGGCGCTCCACGCCCGCGCGGCCGAGGCGGCGTCGGCCCGGGGCGGCGCGCCGGCCGAGGGGCCGTGGGAGCCCGCCATCGCGCGGACCGTGGCCACGCGCAACGAGGGCGTGGCGGCGCTCGTGGACCGGCTGGAGGCGCACCGGGCGTGGCTGTTCGGGACCGAGGCCGGCGCCGCGCGCCGGGAGGAGCGCCTGCGCGAGGCGATGCACGTGCAGCTCCGCGACGCGCTCACGGACGCCGCGGTCGCCGCGCTCGGGCCCGCGCTCGACGCGGCGGTGCGCGCCGTCGCGCGGCGCGAGGTCGACCCCTACACGGCGTCGGAGCGGCTCGTCGACGCGTTCCGCGGCGCCGGAGCCGCCTTTCCCGGCGCCGCCGTCGCGCCGGGCGATGGGCCCTGAGCCGGCGTCGAGGTCGCCGGGATGCGGCGCGGCGACGGCGCTCCCGCGGCCGGCGCCGCCGCCCTTCGGACCGCGCCGGGCCGTCCGCCACCCCGTCGGGGACTCCCGACGGGCGGCGCTAGTCCACGCACCGATCCAGCGCCTCTCTCTCGTCCTTGCACGCCGTATCCCACTTATAGTCGCGGCAAATCCCGGTATCGTCCTCGCACGCGAGGAGATCGTCGTACCGGTCGAGGCAGTCGCGGCGGTCCGCGTCTACGAACCTGACATCGTAGCGATCGAGGCAATCGTTGAACTCGCGCTCGTTACACCCCTCGCAGTCGCACCTGTCGTCGCAGAGATCGTCCTCCGGGCGGCCGCACGCGGCGGTGAAGAGGCAGGCGAGGGTGAGGGTCAGGTACAAGGCCTTCATGGGCCAAGCTTACCTCGCGTCTTCAGCGCCGAGGGAATAAACAGCTGACAGCAGACGTGCCGAGCCGCGCTGGGCGATGAGCGATGAGCGACGGGCGATGAGCCGCGCTGGCCCGCTCCCGTTTCCGTAAGTGCGCTCGACCCCCCGGCGTGCGCAGCGTCGATGGCGCTCAGGCCTGCGTGCCGCCGCGGCGCGGCGAGCGCGGCGCCTTGCGCCCCACGTTCTCCGCGTGGAACGCGCTCGGGCACGCCTCGTTGATGCCGCAGCCTCCGCACGCGGGCTTCCTCGCGAAGCAGATCCGGCGGCCGTGGAAGATCAGCGTGTGAGACAGCATGTCCCAGTCGCGCTTCGGGAAGAGCGCCATGAGATCGCGCTCGATCTGCTCCGGCTTGTCGCTCTTCGTCCACCCGAGCCGCTGGGACAGGCGCTGCACGTGGGTATCGACGACGACGCCCTCCGGCGCGCCGAAGGCCACGCCGAGCACCACGTTCGCCGTCTTGCGCCCGACGCCGGGCAGCTCCACGAGCTCCGCCAGCGTCCTCGGCACCTCCCCGCCGTGCCGCTCGACGAGGCCCCGCGCGAGCCCCACGACGTTCCTGGCCTTCTGGTTGAACATCCCCATCCCGAGCCGCCGGAGGAGCGCGCCCACCTCGGCGGGCTCGGCGCCGGCGAGCGCGCGGGCGTCGGGATAGGCGGCGAACAGGTGGGGCGTCACCTTGTTGACCAGCACGTCCGTCGTCTGCGCGCTGAGCACCGTCGCGACCAGCAGCTCGAACGAAGATGTATGGTCCAGCTCGCAATGAGCGTCCGGGTGCAGCGCGCGCAGCCGCGCGAAGGTGGTCTGAGGCGGGGTGCCAGGCCGCGGGCGCGCCGGCGCGGGACGATCGCCGGCAGCGGCCCCGGGCGGGCGGCGCGCGCCCCGTCCGACCGGAGCGGGGCTGCCTCCGGGGCCGCGCTTCGCTGTCTCAGCTGACGAAGGCGCGTTTCCGCGTCTCATGCTCATCGAGGAGCTTCTCGACGCTCGCGAGCGCGTTCTCCACCGACTCCTGCACCATCTGCAGGACCGTCGTCGCCGAGCCCTTCAGCGCCTCGTAATAGCGCTGCCGCTCGGTCGAGTGGATGATCGACGGGGGCAGGCCGGTGCGGAGCAGCAGCATGTTCATGAACAGCCGCGCGACCTTGCCGCTGTCGTTCGGGAACGGATAGACCCGCAGCAGATCGTAGTGCGCGCGCGCCGCGATCCGGATGCCGTTCCGCGTCTTCCGCGTCTCGGGGTCGTTCAGCCAGTCGATGATCTGCCGCACCTTGTAGGCGATCTTGTCCGGCGGGGCGTACTCGTGGAAGTAGAGCCGGTGCTGGGGGATGTCCTTGCGGTATTTCACCGTCTTGAGGTCCCCCTCCTCCGGGTGGAGGATCAGGTACAGCTTCTTCATGCAGTCGAGCGTGATCGGCGCCCGCTTGTTCTCGCCCTGCTCGCGCACATAGACGATGGCCTCCTTGTGGCGCCGGATGTCATCGTACGTCGGCTGAAGGCTCGAGTCCGTCACGAGCGGCGCCGGGCCGCTCAGGGCCGCGCGCAGCTCGTCGAACGTGTAGACGACGCCCTCGAGCGCGCTGTCGTGGTAAATCCACGACATATCGAGGCTCTCGATATAACGCCGCCGGAAATCCTCCGATTGCGCGTTCAGCCGCTGCTCGATGATCGCGCTGCGCTCCTCGATGGTGGCGCGCCGCGGCGGGGGCAGCATCGGCAAGGGCAGCGTGACCACCCGCGGGGGCTCCCGGAGCGGGACGCGGCGGCGCTCGATCGACGACGCCGGGCCCTTCCCCTTGACCACGCCCGGCCGCACGCTCTTCTTCTCGGCGGCGGGCTTGTCGCTCGCGCGCTGCGGCCTGTCGCTCGCGCGCTGCGGCTTGTCGCTCGCGCGCTGCGGCTTGTCGCTCGTCCGGCGCGGGCGCTCGGTCTCGACCGCCGCTTCCTGCTCCCCGCCGTGCTTGAGCTTTAGCCGCTCCTTCAGCCTCGGCTGGTCGTCGCCGAGCCTCAGCTTCTTGCGAAGCTTCTTCGGCTCCGCCGCCGGCGAGAGCGCCCGCTCGGAGCGCGGCGCGATCTTTCGCCTGACGAGCCTCGGCTTCGCGGCCTTGACCCGCGCCAGCCTCGGCCGCGTGGCCTTGACCCGCGAGGTCTTCGTCTTCGCGGCCTTGGCGCGCCGCGCCCGCCCGGCGGCCGCCCTCGGCTTCGCGGCCCTGGCCTTCTTCGCCGCCCGCGGCTTCGCGACCCTGGCCCGCGTCGCCCTGGCCTTCGTGGCCTTGGCCCGCGCCGTCTTGGCCCGCGTCGCCTTGGCCCGCGTCGCCTTGGCCTTCGCGGCCCTGGCCTTGACCTTCGTCGCCCGCGCCTTCGCCCTGGCCTTGGTGGTCCTGAGCTTGGCGGCGGCGCGCGTCGACCTCGCCTTCGTCCGGGCGGCCGACTTCTTCGCCTTGGACGCGCTGGCTCGCTTCGCCGCGGCGCGCGTCGCCTTCTTCGCCTTCGTGGCCGCCGATTTCTTCCTGGCGCCCGTCCGGGTTGCCCGCGCCGGTGCGCGCGTCGCCTTGCGCCGCGCCGGTGCCGCCGACTTGCGGGTGGTCGCCCGTTTTGTCGTCGCCTTTCGGCGCTTTGCCGCCTTCACGGCAGCGGTGCGTCGCGCAGCAGGTCGAGAGGACGCGGCCTTTCGTTTAGGCTTTCGAGCGGCTGAACGGGCGGCGGGCTTCGCCTTCCGCGTCCGCGCCGCAGGCGCGGCTCGCCTCGAGCTCGCCGCGCTGGCCTTGGTCGCTCTCTTCCGGTCTTTTTTTGAAGTTTTTCGGGTCTTCTTTGCCGCCATGGGCGTGCTTTCACACGATCGCTCAGGCTGCCCGCTGCCATGCTGCGGCGAGCTAACGTACATCCAAAAGGGGCCTAATGCCGGCCCGCAGCCTAGCAATTTGCTGATTTATCCGTCAACCAGTCCGGTGCAGAAGTGGGCCGGAACCGACATGCGTGAGCTGGATCGTCTGTGATCCAGCTCGGCCGCTCTGCCAGGCAGCGCCCGCGGTGGGCGCGGGCCGGGCAGCGCCCGCGGTGGGCGCGGGCCGGGCAGCGCCCGCGGTGGGCGCGGGCCGGGCAGCGCCCGCGGTGGGCGCGGGCCGGGCAGCGCCCGCGGTGGGCGCGGGCCGGGCAGCGCCCGCGGTGGGCGCGGGCCGGGCAGCGCCCGCGGTGGGCGCGGGCCGGGCAGCGCCCGCGGTGGGCGCGGGCCGGGCAGCGCCCGCGGTGGGCGCGGGCCGGGCAGCGCCCGCGGTGGGCGCGGGCCGGGCAGCGCCCGCGGTGGGCGCGGGCCGGGCAGCGCCCGCGGCGGGCGCTGCCCGGCCCGCCTCGCGATCGAGCGAGAGCGCTCCGCGGCGCCGTGCTCGGCGCTCAGCTGTCGACGTTGATCCCGAGCCGCTTTCGGATGGCGAAGTACTCCTCGCTGACCGCGTAGAGCATGAGCTCCTTGAGCCGCTCTTTCTGGGGCACGGCGGCGCTCGCCTCGTCGGCCGCCTTGATCATCTCCTGCGCCAGCTCGAGGTCGTTGGCGAGGAGGAACCCGGCTCGGTCGGCCGTCAGGTCGACGCCGGAGACCCAGCGCTTCAGGTCGATCGCGCCGGCCTGGAGGAGCTTGGTCACGATGCTCGCCAGCTGATCGCGCGCCGGCCCCACGATGGTGGGATCCAGGACCGCCAGGTTCTCCTTCACCGGCCCCTCCAGCTCCTTCGTGATCGGGAACGTGGGAGAGATCAGCTTGATCGCCGCGAACAGCCAGGCGCGCAGGCCGGTGCCCGTCGGCACCAGGTGGCGGAGGTACATGCCCGGCCGGTAGTAGGTGAGGTGGCGCGCCGCGATGAACGCGGCGGCCTGGGTCGGCAGATCCATCTGGAGCGCCGCGGCGCCGAGCACGATCGCCGGCACGTGCGCGTGGAGGAACGAGACGCCGCCGCCGTCGTTCGGGTTCTGGAACGTGACCGGCGGCTCGAGGCCGAGGACGCCCGCCGCGTAGTAGAGCGTCTGCGACATCGGGTAAGGGTGGCGCGAGAGATCGATCTGGTAGGCGAGCTGGTAGCCGAGCTCCTCCAGCGACTGCCCGTTCTTCCGCAGCACGGCCGGCTCGATGGCGCCGAAGATGGCGGTCAGGAGCGGATCGGCGTCCGGGTGGACGAGCGCGGTCGCCCACGCCTCGTCGTCGAGCGGCTGCTGGGCCGCCGCGGCCGTGTCCGGGCGCAGCCGCCGGAAGAAGCGCTCCTCGTCGGGCTCGGCCGCGTTCAGGCAGCAGAGCGCCTGGCAGAGGCAGAAGGCGGCGTCGGCCCGCTTCGTCTCCGTGTACATCTTCCGCAGCAGCCGGTAAGCGTCCGGCTTGTAGGGGGAGCGCCGCAGGATCGGGAGCTGCGCGGCCACCGCCTTGTCCAGGTACTCCGCCGGGTTGCTCGCGTAGAGGTTCGCCAGGAGCTCGTTGCGCTCCTCGTTGTCCGGATCGAGCGTCTGCGCCGCCTCGTAGGCGTCGATCGCCTCGCTCATCCAGCCGAGCTTGTCCTTGTAGAGGGCGCCCAGCCGGTCGAACGTCTCGAGCATCTTCGCGGTGTCGTTCTCCTCCGTCGCCCGGTCGAGCTCGACCTTGAGCAGGCGCTCCACCTCCTCGTGGTCGCCCTTCTCGGCGCGGAGCTCGATCGCCTCGGCGAGCGCCCGGGTGAGGGACGGATCGAGCTCCAGCACCTCGTCGTAGAACTGGGCCGCCCGGTCGAGATCGCCGAGCTGCCGCGCGCTCACGATCGCCGCGGTGTGCAGGTACTTCGCCTTCTGCCGGCTGTCGTCGATCTTCGCGGCGAGCTTGAGGACGATGTCGATGAGCTTCGACCAGTCCTTCTCCTCGCTGTAGAGCTGCATCAGCTTGGTGAGGATCTTCCGGTCGTCCGGGCGCTCGTCGAGCGCGGCCACGTAGCTCTTCGCCGCGCGCGTCCGGTCGTGGAGGTGCGTCGCGAGCAGGTCGCCGATCTCGAGCAGGAGCGCGCTCCGCTCCTCGCCGGTCACCACGTCGAGGCGCCGGTGCTTGAGGCGCGCGACCTCTTCCCAGTCGCCCTTGGCCTCGAACACCCGGGAGAGCAGGGCGAGCGGGGCAGGGGACTCCGGGACGAGATCCGCGGCGTCGTTCAGCGGCGCCACCGCGCCGTCCGGGTCGCCGGCCGCGAGCCGCGCCTCGCCGAGCCGGAGGAGCGCCTCGGCCCGCTCCCGCTCCGGCAGGCCGGCGCCGAACCGCTCGACGAGGCGCTCGTAGAGCTCCGCGGCCTCCGTGGCCCTGCCCGCGTCGAGGTTCACCTTCGCGGCGCGCGACAGCGCCGCCGGGTCGTCCGGCGCGAGCGCGAGCAGCGCCTGCACGGTGCCGATCGCCTTGCCGCTCGAGCCGCTCTTGCTGAGCGCGTCGACGTAGCGGAGCAGCAGCTTGAGCCCCTGCTCCCTCGGCAGGGCGTCGACCCGGCTCGAGAGGAGCTCGTAGTGCCGCGCCGCCTCGAGGAACCGGCCGGCCTCGAACGCGAGATCGCCCGAGATCATGAGCCCCGGCGCGCTCGTCGGATCGAGGTCGACCGCCCTCGTGGCCGCCTCGGCGGCGCGCGCGTCGTCCTTGAGGCGCTCCCGCAGCAGGAGGGCCATCTCGCCGTAGAGGCGGGCCTTGGTGAGGTTGCCCTCGGCGACCTCGGCCTCGCGCGCGATGAGCTCGACGGCGCTCGTCGCGTCGCCCCGGGCCAGGTAGGCCGCGCGCAGCGCCGAGGACGCGCCCGCGTTCTGCGGCTGCGCGTCGAGGGCCATCTTGTACCGCTCGATCGCCCCGTCGCGATCGCCCTTCTCCTCGAGCATCTTCGCCGCGCGGATCCAGAGATCGGCCCTGCTCTCCGCGGTCTTGGCGGTCGCCGCGAGCGACTCGATCGCGCTCAGCGCCGCCGCGGCGTCGCCGGTCGCGGCCCGCACGTGCGCCAGCGACTCGAGCGCCCCGGCGTGGTGCGGGTCGATCGCGAGCACCCGCTCGTAGGCCTTGCGGGCGCGCTCGGGCGAGCCGACCTGCTCGAGCAGCACGCGCCCCATCGCGAGCAGGAGCTCCTCCCGCCGCTTGTCGTCGGGCACGATGCCGAGCTGCCGCTCGTAGAGGGCCACCACGTCCTCCCACCGCTCGAGGGCGCGGTAGTGCCGCCCGAGCGCGGCCAGCGAGCCCTCGTGCGCGCCGTCGATCCCGAGGATCGCCTCGAGGGCCTCGGCCGCCTTCGCGTGGTCGAGGAACTCCTCGTCCTGGATGCCGGCGATCCGCTCGTAGAGGTTGATCTTCTGGCGCGGCGTCGCGCTCACCTCGATCTGCCGCTCCAGGTTCTGGAGCAGCTCCTGGTAGCGCCCGGCGCGGCTGTAGATGCGATCGAGCCCGCGCAGGGCGGTCAGGCTGGTCGGATCGAGCTCGAGCGCCGCCTCGTAGCGGCGCGTCGCCTCGCCGAGGTCGCCGAGCCGGTCCTCGTAGAGCTCGGCGAGCCTGCACATCGTGTCGACGCGCTCCTCGCCCCGCAGCGCCTCCGCGCGCCGCTCGAGGATCTTGGCGTAGCCGGCGTGGTCCTCGACGCGCCGGTAGATCCGGAGCAGCGCGTCGCACGCCTTCGTGTGGCCGGGGTCCTCGGCGAAGATCTGCTCGTAGAGATCGCGCGCGCGGCCCGCGTCGTTCAGCTTCGTCTCGAGGAGCTCGGCCGCCGCGGCGCGGAGATCGCGCGCCTCGCCGGGGGTGGCGGCGCGATCGGCCCGCGAGAGCAGCACCTGGACGAGCTCCTGCCACTGCTGGGCGCGGCGGTAGACCTGCGCCAGCCCCTCGAGCGCCTTCTCGTTCGCCGGGTCGAGCCCGAGCACGAACTGGAAGCACGGGATCCCGAGATCCGCCCGCGCGATCTTCTCCGCGTACCAGGGCCCGAGCCGGTTGAAGAGCGCGATCTTCGGCTCGGCCGCCATCGCCTCGTCGGTGCTCGCCTGGCTCAGGATCTGGAGCGCCTCGGACCAGACCTTCATGTCGTTGCCGGCCGCGCGCTCCAGGTCGACGGCGTACGCGTCCTGCTCCGGATCCTGGGCGAGCGCCTGGGCGAACGCGAACACCCCCTGGTCCTTGTCGTCGAGCTCCCGCACGTAGAGGTGCCCGATCTCGTTCAGCGCCCGGGCGCGCTCCCCCGCGCTCTCGGCGCGCTCGCTCCGCTGGAGGAGCATCTCCACGAGCTCCTCGTGCTTGCCGAGCGCCTTGCGGAGCTCCTCGAGCGCGCTGAAGGCGACGTCGTCGCCCGGGTCGAGCTCGAGGAGGCGCAGGTAGACGGCCTCCGCCCTGTCGTGGAGCCGCCCCTTCTCGTAGATCCGGGCCGCCCGGTAGTAGAGGAGCCGCTTCGCCGCCGCCTGGTCGCCGCCCGCGGCCGCGTCGACCTGCTCGGAGGCCGTCACGAGCGCCTCGGCGACCCGCCCCGGGTCTGCCCCCCGGTCGACGGTCGCCTCGACGGCGAGCGCCAGGTCGGCGTCGGTCGGGCTCGCGACGAGCCGGTCGATGAGGTCGTTCAGCTCGGCGTCGCCGATCGCCGCCCCCTTCTGCTGCGGCTTGCCGAGCGGCTCGACCGCGTCGAGCGCCGCGCGCGCGCTCCGCGGCCGGTCGTCCTGCGCCTTCGCGAGCAGGCGCGCCGCGAGCTCGTCGATGTCCTTGCCCACCCACCCGCGCGGCGCGACCGCGCTCGGCGCGGGCGGCGGCTCGGTGAGGTGCGCGACGGCCACGTCGACCGCGGCCGCGCCCGAGAACACGGGCTTGCCCGTGACGAGCTCGAAGAGCAGCGCGCCGAAGGCGTAGAGGTCGCTCGCGGGGCCGACGCCCTCGCCGCGCAGCTGCTCGGGGCTGGCGGTCTTGACGAGCTCCGGGCTGGACCACCCGGCGCCGAGCCGATCGCCGCCCACGTCGACGAGGATGGGGAGCGGCTGCCCCTCCTCGCCGCGGGCGACGAGCACGTTCTCCAGCTTGAGCGCCCCGTGGACGAGGCGCTGCTCGTGGAGCGCGGCGAGCCCGCTCAGGATCCCGCGGAGCAGCGGCTTGGCCTCGTTGATGTGGAGCGGCCCCGATCGCGCGAGGCGCGCCGACAGCGGGAGCCCGTCGACGTGCGTGTAGGCGACGAACGCCCGGCCGCCCACGAGCCCGGCATCGACGCCGCTCGCCAGGTTCTCGTGGTGCACCTGCGCGGCGAGGCGGACGTGGGTCAACAACCGGCGCACCGCCCGGCCGTCGCGCGTCACCTCGCGCCGGAGCACCTTGAGCGTCCGCGGCTCGGTCCCCCGCGTCGCCGCGTAGACGAGGCCTCGCGGCCCCTCGCCGATTTTTCTCGTGATGATGTAGTCGCCGAACGCCTCGCCGGGCGCGAGCTCCTCGGGCAGGCTGATCCCCTGGGAGCCGAGGGCGCGTACGCGCGCGTCGACCTCGGCGCGTGAGGCGATGACGGCGTCGATCAACGCCTCGATGGCGTCGACCTCGACGCAATGGTCCGTGAGCGCGCGCGCGAAGGAGGCCTTGGAGGCGTTGCCGCCGATCTCGGCCGGGCTGAAACCGAGGAGGTCGGACGACAGGGCCATCATTTCATCGAGCGAAAAGAGGCGCTCGAGCTCGCCTCGGACGATATCAATGGACATGGGTCTCCTCGGGCCGAGCCCTCGTGGCGGCGCGCGCAGCGGGCCTGCCGCACGGCGGGACGTGCGTCATGCTAGCGAAGCTTGCGGCGCCATGCGACCTCCGACGACCTCCGGCGCCGGCATCGCCCAGGGCGGCGCTCGACGCGGGCGCGGCCGGCGCGCCGCGCGGCAGGGCTTCACCCTGGTTGCCGCGCCGAAACCCGGTGGAAGTTAACGCGGAGTTGCAGGAACCCTGGAGGAAAGTTGACAGGAGCGCGGGTGATGTGCGAGCGGATGTCCGTGCGTCGAATAGCGCAGTTGCTCGAGCGGACCCTCCCCATCGCGGTGCTCGTCGTGGCGGTCGTGGGCGCTCCGGTCATGATCTTCTCGCCTCAGGGGCTGCCTCGCCTCCGGGAGCTCGAGAGAGAGCTCGCCGACGTCGAGGAGGAGAACGCCGAGCTCGGGCGGCAGATCGAGGCGCTCCGCGGCAAGGTGGCGCGCCTGCGCGACGATCCGACCGCCGTGGAGAGGATCGCGCGGGACAACCTGGGTCTCGTGCGGCAGAGCGAGGTGGTCTTTCAGTTCTCCCGCTGACGACTCGGGGTCTTCTGGCGCTCTCCAGGCCTCGTGTCGTATCGGACACCAGCGCTCCTCCGCCGGGCGCCCCGCATGATCGGGTGAGCTCGCCCGCCGCTCGGCGCCGCGCTGCCGCCGCGCTTGCTCCCTCCGAGCGAGCGACGGTCGCCCCGGCGTCGCCCCGGCGTCGCGCCTTCCGAGCGCGCCGCCGCGCGCCGGCCGCCGGCGTCGCGGCGCCGCTGGCGAGGCGCGGTCTGCCCGCCCGCGCCGCCCGCGTCTCCTTATAGGGAGATCCGGCGCGCCGCTCGCGCGAAGGCCCCCGCGTCCGTCGTGGCCGAGCGCGGGGCGCTGCACGCTGGCACCGCCCTTTCTGGTATCGTGCAGCGAGTGTCGCTAGACCTGGGCCGCCTCCTCATCTCCGCCGGCGCCGTCTCCAAGGCTGAGGTCGAAGCCGCCCTCTTCGTGGCGGTCCTGCGGGGCATCTCGTTCCCCCGCGCCCTCATCGACCGCGCCGCCATCACGGAGCGCGCCCTGGAGGCGGAGCTCGAGCGCCGCGGCGGCCTCGCGCTCCGGCAGGTCGTCGGCGCCCGCGATCTCGTCGCGCGCCTGCCGCGCGCCATGTGCCGCCGCCTCGGCGCCGTCCCGATCCGCGTCGACCCCGGCGCCGGCACCGTCGACGTCGCCGCCGCCGATCCGCTCGACCGCCACATCGCCGACGAGTTCAGCTTCCACCTCGGCGCGCCGGTGCGCATCTACCGCGCGCCGATCACGGCGATCGAGGAGGCCATCCGCGCCCTGGAGCTCGACGAGCGCGAGCAGGTCCCCGCCCGCTCGCGCCGCGCCACCCCGGCGTTCCCGCACGGCGCGCCCCAGTCGACCATCCCGCCGCCGCCGTCGTACGAGGTGCCCATCCCGCTCATCCGGCGCGCCGCGGTGCCCTCGTTCGACGAGCCGGGTCTCCACGAGCCGCCCAGCGGCAAGCCGGGCCGCCGCGCTCCCGCGCACAACGGTCACGCCCTGCTCGCCGAGGCGCCGTCGTCGCAGGAGGAGCCGATCCTGCCGCTCCGCCACGCCAAGGCGGCGCCCGGCGCGCGCGGCTCTCCCGTGAGCGCGCGCGGCCCGCTGGAGGCCGAGCGCGGCGCGGGCGCGCGTCGGGTCACCCTGCGCGCGCCGGCGGACGTGGAGCCGCCGGCCGTCTCGTTCCCGCCGTCTCCGCCCGTGGAGATCTCTCCCCCGTTCAAGCTGCTCGCCTCGATCATGCCGCAGAGCTCGCCTGCACCCGAGCGCGGCCCGGACAGCGGCGGGCGCGCGCCGGCCCCGCTCGACGCGCCCTCCGGCGTCGCCCCGGCGTCGCGCCGGAGCGCCGTGGCCGCGGAGGTCCCGCCGCTGCTGCGCCGCGGGGGTCGTCCCGAGGGCGCCGCGCCGCCGTCGAGCCTGCGTTCCGGGCGGCTCCCGGCGCTGCCCCCCGCGCCCGAGGAGCTCATCGACCCCCTCGACGACGATCCGCCGCCGCAGCCGTTCGTCGATCTGAGCGACGTCATCGACGCGCTCTACCTCGCGCGCACGCGGGACGATGTCGTCCGGCTCGCGCTGCGGGGCCTGCGCCTGTTCGCGCGGCGCGTCGCGATCTTCGCCGCGCACCGCGGGGTCTTCCGGGGGTTCGCCTGCAACGCGGAGTTCGGCGATCAGGAGGCGCTGCGGAAGCTCACGCTCCCGATGGATCAGCCGAGCATCCTCGCCACCGCCGTGGCGACGCACCTCTACGTCGGGCCGATCCCCGGCACGCCCACGCACGCGCCGTTGCTCGACGTCATGGTCAACCCGAGCCTCGACGTCGCCGCGGTCGCCGTGCAGGTCGTCGGCCGGCCCGCGATGATCCTGGTCGCCGACCGGATCATCGACACCGCGAGCGGGTCGCGCCGCATGGTCGAGCTCGCGCGCGCCGTGGGCGAGGCGTTCAGCCGGATCCTCTCCGCGCGCGGGTGAGCGCGGCGCGGTCGCGGCGCTCGATCCGGAGCCGCGTCGACCGCATGCGCGCGGCGGCGCGCGCAGCGCTCGTTCCTCCATCCCTCCAGCGGCCCCCTCCGACGCTCGCGACGGCACCTCCTCGAGCTACCGCGGCGGCACCTCCTTGAGCGACGGCGAGCGCATCGCCCTCAGCGGCGGCGAGCGCATCGCCTTGAGCGGCGGCGAGCATCGCCTTGAGCGAGCGCATCGCCTTGAGCGACGGCGAGCGCGCCGTGGAGGCGATCGCGGCGCTCGAGCGGCGCCGCGCTGCGCGCGATCCTGAGCGAGCACCGGCAAGCGACCGTCATCTGAACGCGGGTCATCTCGGGCGGCGCCTCCGACCGCTGCGCTCGGGCGTGCTGCGTCGCCGCTGCGGCGACGGCGCGATCTCGCCGGGCGCCTGCGGCAGCCGCTGGCCTCCTCGCGCACCGCACACTGCTGCCGCGTGCCCCGCACATCGCTGCCGCGTGCACCGCGCTGCCGCGTGCCTCGCTGCCGCGTGCCCCGCGCATCGCTGCCGCGTGCCTCGCTGCCGCGTGCACCGCTGCCGCGTGCACCGCTGCCGCGCGCGCCGTTGCCGTGGCGCAGGCCGCGCGCCGCAGGCGCCGCGTTGCAGGCGTGAGCGCCGTGGCTTTCATCCGCGCAACGAAGACAGGAAAATCCCGATGCTTGTCGAGGTGCAAGTGCGCGTCGCCTGAACTCAAGAGGTGTGATTTTCCAGTGTGTCGGTCCAGGACGATCTGAGCGGTTTGCGTGTCACAGGAATTTTCCTGTGACGGGGGAACCAGGTGCGCTCTCTTCGAAATTTTTTACAATCCGGAACCCTTTTTCTGAACGGCGGTCAGATTTGGCTATCCGACTGCGGGTCAAATCGGGTTAAGGCATTTGGGTCTCATCGAGTTCGCGTAGACAGCGTGATTCGCCTCCCCGAAAGGAGCTTCAAATGCATCCTGCAAAGCCGCACCAGAGCAATGTGGTCACCCGTAAGCTCGCCGTGGTGATCGCTGGTTTGACCGCTGTTGCGGCCGGTTGCTCGGCAGACGTCGGCGACGGTAGCACCGAGGCAGTCGGCACGAATCAATTGGGATTTGACGACTTCGAGCGGACCGTCTTCCGCGAGGCTGACACTGGCATCTACATTGTTAACGGGGACACGCCTGTCGTAGATATCAAGCATCTGCGCGAGTTCTGGGAGACGCATGTGCGCGATGGTGCGCTGATCGTCAACCAGTCCGGGGGCAGCGATATTGTCTGGACGACGGAGCAGCGGCGCAATCTCACCTACTGCGTGAGCACGAGATTCGGGGGCAACTACGAGTCCGTCGTCGCCGCGATGACGTCGGCCGTGGAGGCGTGGGAGGAGGTCGCGGACGTCGACTTCATCCACGTGGAGTCCGCCGACTCGAACTGCACGTCGAGCACCAGCAGCGTCCTGTTCGACGTGAACCCCGTGAACGCGGGCGGCCAGTACCTGGCGCGCGCCTTCTTCCCCGGCCAGTCGCGCTCGTCGCGGAACGTCCTGGTCGACAGGACCGCTCACAACAGCTCCCAGCCCGATCTCACGGGCATTCTCCGCCACGAGCTGGGTCACACCCTCGGCTTCCGCCACGAGCACACCCGTCCCGAGTCGGGCGCCTGCTTCGAGGACGACAACTGGCGCGCCCTCACCGCGTACGACGGAGCGTCCGTCATGCACTATCCCCAGTGCAACGGCACCGGCGACAGGACGCTCAACCTCACGGAGAAGGACATCGCGGGCATTCAATCGCTCTACGGCGCCCCCGGCGGTGGCGGTGGCGGCGGTGGCGGTGGCGGTGGCGGCGGCGGGGGCGGCGGCGGCGGGGTGCCGACCACCGAGACCTTCAGCGGCCGTGTCGCCCGGGGCGCGTTCGACGCGGTCGGGCCCGCCGAGGGGATCGAGGTCGTGCCCGGAACGACCCTCACCGTGGCCATGACCGGGACCGGGGACCCCGATCTCTACGTGAAGTTCGGCGACGCGCCGACGGCGCGCTCGTTCGACTGCCGGCCGTACCTCAGCGACGCCAACGAGACCTGCACGCTCGAGGTGCCGGAAGGCGAGACGAGGGCCTTCATCAAGGTGCACGGCTACACGGCGTCGAACTTCGAGATCGAGGTGAGCTACTCCGCGCCGGGGGCGGCGGAAGGCGGCGGCACCGCGACGTCCACGAGCTTCGAGGGCAGCATCTCGCGGCGCGAGACGGCAAGCCACGGGCCGATCGCGGTCGTCCCGGGCACGACCTTCCGGGCGGTGATGAGCGGCTCCGGGGATCCCGATCTCTACGTGCGGTTCGGCGAGCAGCCGACGCTGAGCGCCTACGACTGCCGCCCCTACCTCGACGGCGCGGACGAGACGTGCGAGCTGACGGTCCCCGAAGGTCAGTCGGAGGCCTTCCTCCTCGTGCAGGGATACGCGGCCAGCACGTACACGGTGAACGTCGACTACACGACCCCGTGAAGCGGAGAGGATCCGGGAACTAAAGGCGATCCGTCTCGCGGAGAGACACCGAGGAGAGCGGGCGCTCGTCTTCGGTGTCTTCCGCGATCGCGGCGCGAGCGCGGCACCGGATCGCCCGCGGGTGGGCTCACCCGCAGCGCCAGGGAGCCGCGGCGCCGCTCCCCCCCGCCTCGCAGGCCGTCGCCGACGCGGCGGCGCCGAGCGGGAGGGAGGTGATGAACTCGTCGTCTGCCGACAGCGCCGCGTCGCCGAGCACCACGAACGTGTCGCGGCCGTCCTCGACGACCAGCTGATCGCTCAGGACGGCGTGGCTCTCGGCGGTCCCCTCGTCGAACATGCGGACGCTCGGCGCAGCGAGCGCCGCGCGCCGGGCGACCCACGCCGCGACCGGCGTCACGATCGAGCCCACCGGCGCATAGATGGTGGCCTCTCCGGTCGGGATCCGGACGAAGCCGGACGCGCGGCCGGCCCGGCGGAGCAGCGCGGCGCCGTGCTGCGGATCGAGGATCATCCGCTTCACCACGCCGGCGGCGTCGCTGAGGGAGACGTCGGCGTAGACGAGGCGACCCGAGGGGTCGAGCTCGGCGTACTCGCGGAGAACGCCGCCGGTCGGGGGCGCGCCCCCCGCCGCTGACCCCTGGCCGGCGTCGGCGGGCGAGAGGCGGGTCTCGCTCGAGAGGGTCTCCGATCCATCCGGCCGGATCGCCCGCTCGACCCGGCTCTGCGCGCCGGCGCTGCCGAAGAACGTGTAAACCTTCGTCTCGGCCCGCTCGATCGATTCGCCCGGGAGGCAGGCCGCTGCCCCTCGAGCGACCCGATCCCCGACCGAGCTTGTCGCGCCGTCGCTACAGCCCACGAGCAGGCTGCCCGTGAGCGCGACCGCGAACAAAAGAGAGGTGCGTGTGCTCATACCCACTCTTCGCCGCAGCCTCCTGTTTATTTCGCGCTCGCTCCGTTTTTCGCGGCTGCCGGTTCCGGGCTGGCGGAGCGCGGCGAAAACGTGCGGCGCGCGGCAAGAGCGCGCGGCGAGCGGCAAGAGCGCGCGGCGCGCGGCGCGCGGCGCGCGGCAAGAGCGAGCGACGAGAGCGAGCGGCGAGCGGCAAGAGCGCGCGGCAGGGGCGCCGCGAACGCGCGGTGGGCTTGGCGCAGGCAAAATTCGCGGAGAAAGCGCGGCGGGCGGGCCGCCGATGAGGACCTGCACCGCGGGCTCGCCTGCGAGGAAATCGATCGCTGCGCCCCGGTGGATGGTAGGCTACAGGCCCGGATCCATCACGGACGCCGCCGCTCGCCCATGCCGAACGAGACCCCTCACGCCCATCGCTCCACCCGGCTGCTGGCCGCGCTGCTCGTGGAGCTCGTCGCGCTCGCCGGATGCGTTGGAGAGCCCTTTCAGGTCGGTTACAGCGCCGGGACCGGAGGAGGGACCGGCGGCGGAAGCGGGGGGAGCGAGCCGATCGGCGGCGGCGGGAGCGAGCCGATGGGCGGCGGCGGGACCGGCGGAGGGACCGGCGGAGGGCCGCCCACCGCCGAGGTGACGTGGCCGGACTCGCCGACGAGACGCTGCTCCGACGGGACGATCGTGCTCGATGCGTGCCCGGGACCGTCGGATCCCTTCTTCGGACAGGACGGCAACTACGAGATCGCCGTTCCCTCCTACACGGAAGACGACGGCACCGTGAAAGACTCGGTGACCGGGCTCACGTGGGAAAAGGTGACGGAGAGCGGGACGTTCACGCTGCAGGGCGCGACGGAGCACTGCACGACGCTCAGCGCCGATCAGGTCGGCGGCATCGCGACGTGGCGCCTGCCGACGCGGCGCGAGCTCGTCTCCATCCTGGATTTCGGCCACACCACGGCGTTTCCAGACATCTTCTTCACGAGCACCCAGGACAGCTTCTACTGGTCCGCGACCGACGTCGCCGACGACGACAGCTTCGCGTGGGGCGTGCTCGCCGCCGACGCGTCCGTGGGGTTCTTCAAGAAGGACATGTTCGGCGCGCGAGCGCTGTGCGTCGGCGGCGAGGGCGGGATGGAGTCGCCCGAGCTGTCGTTCGGCGAGGAGTGGGTGCTCGATGGGCGGACGGGGCTCGTCTGGGAGCGTCACGCGTCCCTGACCCGCTTCATCTGGAACGGCGCGCTCGCCCACTGCGAGGAGCTCACCCTCGCCGGCAAGGGCGACTGGCGGCTGCCGAGCGCGAAGGAGCTGCTCTCGATCGTCGACGATCGACGCTCGGGGCCGGCGCTCGACCCGCAAGCCTTCCCGGGGGCGCCGTCCGACGTCTTCTGGTCGTCGACGCCCGCCATCGGCAGCGCCGGCAAGGCGATCCTCGTCAACTTCACGAACGGCACATCGCAGGACCACTCGGTCCGCGATCGGCGGCTCACGCGCTGCGTCCGCTCCGACGGGTGAGCGCCGCCCCCGCTCCGCCGCCAGCAATCCCCGGCGGGATTTCTGACACGCGGAGCTGGCCACGCTCCCTGCCGCGGCGGTCGCCGCTCCCGAGCCGCGGCACGGGCTGATCCGCCGTCCGCCGCGGCTCAGCCGCCGGGCTTGACGAACTTCAGCACGAAGCGGTCGCTCATGCCCCGCTTGTCGCCCGCCACCATGGGCGAGGCGTTCCAGTCGCGCGTGTCGCTCGGCGTCCGGAGGAAGCTCGCCTCGGCCGCGAGCCGGAAGCCGGCCTGCTCGATCTCCTGGCGCACGACCTTCTCCTCGATGCGGTGGAGCGTCTTCACCTCGGTGACGCCCGTCCCGTCGCGCCCCGCGTGATCGATGATCGCGTACACGCCGCCGGGCTTGAGCGCGCGGAAGATCGCGCGGTTCATCGCGGCCCGGTCCACCTCCATCCACACGGCGTCGTGATAGAAGAGGACGAGGAACACGGCGTCGAGATCGCGCGCCTCGGGCGGCAACGGGTCGTCGAGCTCGCGGTCGACCCGGACCACCTGCTTCATCGCGGGCTTCTTGAGCCGCTCGCTCCACGGCTTCTCGGCGAAGCGCTCGAGGACGAAGCGGTTGTTCTGCCCGTAAACGACCCCGCTCGGGCCGACCGCCCGCGCCAGGAGCTCGGCCGTGTAGCCGCCCCCTGCCATCAGCTCCGCGACCTTCATCCCCGGCTGGATGCCGAAGAAGGCGAGCGTCTCCGCGGGCTTCCGGCCAGCGTCGAGCGCCTTGTCGGCGTCCGCGCGGTCGGCGGACTCCACGACGGCGCGCAGGGCCGCGGGCACCTCGACCGAGGTGGCCTGGGCGGGCGCCGAGGCGGCCGCGTCGGTCGGGGCGGGGGCCGTCGCGGCCGGCGCCGCATCGGGCAAGGCGGCCGGCGCAGCGGGAGGAGCGGACGGCGCCGCGGGAGGCGCGGAGGCACACCCGGTGAGCGCGGCGAGGGCGAAGGCGAGGAGGGCGTGAGGACGTTGCACGCGGCGCTGCTAGCCGAGCGGGCTGAGCGCCGCAAGCGGCTCCGGCTGCGGGCGGTCAGCGCAGGGTGGCGGCGGGCGTTGCGCCCGTGGGGGCGCCCGCGGCGGGTATCGCGCCCGCGGCGGGTGTCGCGCCCGCAGCGGGTATCGCGCCCGCGGCGGGTGTCGCGCCCGCAGCGGGACGCGGCGCTGCTAGCCGAGCGGGCTGAGCGCCGCAAGCGGCTCCGGCTGCGGGCGGTCAGCGCAGGGTGGCGGCGGGCGTTGCGCCCGTGGGGGCGCCCGCAGCGGGTATCGCGCCCGCGGCGGGTGTCGCGCCCGCAGCGGGTATCGCGCCCGCGGGGCGCTGCCTCGGCCGTGGAGCTCGCCGGCGGCGTCGCCCTTCGCAGGGGCAGGAGCGCCGCCTGCACCGCGGGGGCGAGCCGCGGCTGCGCCACGGCCGCGGCGCGCAGCGCGGCCGCGGGGTGCGCTGCGCTCAGCCGGCCCTCGCCGACGCGCACGCTGGCGACGGCGATCCCGGCCAGCGCGGCGCAGGCGATCGCCGCCGCGAGCAGGCGCTGCCGCGTCGCCCGAGCCGCCGGGAGGGCCGCGCTCGGCACCGACGCCGGCCGGAGCTCGTCCCGCGGCCGCTGCGAGGGGCTCCCCGGCCTCACGGACGGGGCCAGGAGAGGATCGAGCGAGCTCTCGTCGCTGGAGGGCGGCGCCACCGCGTGGAACCCGCCGCTCAGCGGGGCGCTCGACGGCTCCGGCAGCGCCGCGCCGTTCGCGTCGAGCGGCTCGGCGTCGCCGCCGAGCGCCTGCGACGGACCGCTGAGCCGCCGCGTCACGCGCAGGGTGAACGGGCTGCCCTCGTCGACGCGCGCCAGCTCGCCCCCTTCCAGGTCGTCGTCGCCGTCGGCGTCCGGGCGCTCGGACGTGGGCGGGCCCGCCGGGCGCGGCTCGGACGGCTCCTTCAGCGCCGCGCCCACGAGCGCCGCGAGATCCTCCGGCGCGCCGATCTCGTGGCCGGCCTCGCGGAGCGCCTCGATCGCCTCCAGCATGGCGCGCGCGTCGGGGAAGCGGTCCTCCCGCCGGGGCGCGAGCGCGCGCACGAGGAGCGCCTCGAGGGCGGGGCTCACGTCGGGGCGCAGCTCGCTCGCCCGCAGCATCTGCCCCTCGCGCGCCGCGGCCATGCGCGTGGCGGCGCTGGTCCCGGAGAACGGCCGCGTGCCGGTGAGCATCTGGAAGAGCACCACCCCGAGCGCGAACAGGTCGGCGCGGGCGTCGACCCGCTCCCCGTCGAACTGCTCGGGCGGCATGTAGCTCGGCTTCCCGACGAGATCGCGCCTGACCGCGTCGCCCGCCTCGCCCCGCGTGGCGATCGCCACGCCGAAGTCCGCGATCTTCACCGCGCCGGCCAGCGAGATGAGCACGTTCCCCGGGCTCACGTCGCGGTGCACCATCAGCCGCCCCTCGGCGGCCGAGCGCTCGTGCGCATAGCCGAGCCCCTTGAGCACCTCGGACGCGACGAAGAGCGCGACCGGCACCGGGACAGACTCCCCGCGCCCCCAGATCCATCGGCAGAGCCGGCCGAGGTCCGTTCCGGACACGAGCTCGAACACGAGGTAGAAGTCGCCCGCCTCGTCGATGCCGAAGTCGAGCACCTCATCGATGTTGGGGTGCTTGAGGCGGGTCATCATGCTCGCCTCGGCGATGAAGAGCTGCTTGAGATCGTCGCTGCCGGCGTGCATCGGGACGATTCGCTTGATGGCGACCGGGATCTCCTCGCCATCCGGCCCGAGCGCGGCCGCGCGGAACACCTCGCCCATCCCGCCGCGCGCCATCCGCGGTCCGATGGCGTAACGCCCCAGCACAGACCCCCTCGATGGCGCGCTCTCCACGGTGCCCGACTGTAAATGGCACCGAGGGGCCGGGTAAAGGGGCGACCGCGCTCGACCATCCCGGATGCCGGCGCCGATTGCACAAATCGACTCGCGGCGTTCCCACGCGGCCGAAACCCGGCTGGCACGCGCGCGAGCGCGGTGACACGTCCACGACGAATCTACGGCTGTCCGGTGGGGTCGCGCTGGGCCGACGTGCGCCGCGGGGTGCGGTGGATGTCGCTGGACCTGCGCCGGTCTGGTACAAGTCCGCTCTGGACATGATGCACGCTGCCCTGAACGATCCGACTCCGGTTGTCTTCATCACCGGCGCCTCCGCTGGCTTCGGCGCGGCGATCGCCCGTCGCTTCGCGGGCCTGGGCGCTCGGCTGGTCCTGGCCGCGCGCCGTTACGAGCGCCTGGAGGCGCTCGCGGCCGAGCTCACGGGCGGTGGGGCGGGCTCGTCGCCCGGGGGTGGGCGGGCGGCCGCGGTCCACCTCGTCCGGCTGGACGTCCGGGATCGGGGCGCGGTGGATCGGGCGATCGCGGAGCTCCCGCCGGAGCTGTCCGAGGTGTCGGTGCTGGTCAACAACGCGGGCGGCGCGCTCGGCCTCTCGCCGGCGCAGACGGCGGATCCCGACGACTGGGAGCAGATGGTCGACACGAACATCAAGGGGCTGCTCCACTGCACGCGGGCGCTCTTGCCCGGGATGGTGGCGCGCGACCGGGGGCACATCATCAACATCGGCTCGGTGGCCGCCGAGACGCCGTATCCCGGGAGCAACGTCTACGGCGCGTGCAAGGCGTTCGTGGCGCAGTTCTCGCTGAACCTGCGCGCGGATCTCCTCGGCAGCCGGGTGCGCGTCACCGACATCGAGCCCGGCATGGCCGAGACGGAGTTCTCGCTGGTGCGCTTCAAGGGCGACCAGGAGAGGGCCGCCGCCGTCTACCAGGGGGTGAAGCCGCTCTCGGCCGAGGACGTGGCCGAGGCCGTGGTCTGGTGCGCGACGCTCCCGGAGCACGTCAACGTGAACCGGCTGGAGCTGATGCCCGTCATGCAGGCGTTCGCCGGCTTCGCGGTCAAGCGCGCTTAAGCCGCGTCGCAGGGCTCTCCCCTGGATGCGTGAGAGAGCGAACCACAGAGGGCACAGAGGAGAGAACAGGAGTAAGGAGAGAAACAGCGCTTTTTATTCTTCTCTCCCTCTCTCCTCTGTGCCCTCTGTGTCTCTGTGGTTCAATCTTCTTCCCCGCTGGCGGCCCGCGCCTCAGGCCTGGTGGAGCAAGATCTCGAGGAGCCCGAGCGCCGCGCGCTTGCGCTTGGCGTCGATGGTCTCCGTCGCGCCGACGCACAGCGGGCAGCCGGCCTGGTCGCAGCCGCACCCCGCGATGAGCTGCCGCGTGCGCGCGAGGAGCTCGTCGCGCTGCTCGTAGATGCGCTCGGACAGGCCGACGCCGCCGGGCACGTTGTCGAACAGGAACAGCGTCGGATCGAAGACCCCGGCCCGCTCGGCGCCGGGCGGGACGTCCGGCGCCCGCGCCTCGCTCCCGTCCTCGAGCGTCTGGCCGATGTCCCGCGGATCGCACATCAGCGAGAGCGTCGCGACCGTCTCCAGCGCCCGCGCGATCCCGCGCAGGCCGTCGATCGCGGTCGCGCGGCCGAGGCCGAGCTCCTCGCACAGCGCCTCGGGCACGGTGAGCCAGAACGAGGTCGTGTGCATCTGGATGTCGGGCAGCCGCACGTCGCCATACCCCGTGTTCTCGTGCGTGTAGAACTTGATCTTCTTGTACCCGACCACCTTCTCCACGATGCTCACCTCGCCGAACGAGGCGGTCGCCCGGCCGAGCGGGGCGCTCTCGCTCTCGTCGAGGATGCTCACCTTTCGATGGGTGAGCGCGGTCGTGAAATAGTCGGGGACGACCTTCGTCACGAAGGCCTTGTGGTTCTCGTAGTCGAGCCGCTCGACCTGATACTGCTCGCCGTCGTGCTGGTAGATGGCCTGTTCGTGGAGCATCGTCGGCGCGGCGCGCCAGTCGAGCTCCGCCAGCGTCTTGCCGTGCGCCTTGTCGATGATGACGAAGTTGTCCCAGCCCACCGAGCGCAGGCTCACGTGGTTCGCCGGATAGGCGTCGGTCGCCCAGTGAAAGCGATCGTTCGACTCGTGGACGACCCCGTTGTCCTGGAGGAAGCGGAGCGCCGCGACGGTGTCGTCCGCCGGCATCGCCGCGTAGGACTCCCCCTTGAGGAACGGCAGCTCGAACGCCGCGCACTTGAGGTGCTGCACCAGGATCTCGGTGTTCTGCGGATCGATCCGGGCCGACTCGGCCCCGCGCTCGAGCAGGTAGCTCGGGTTCCGCGCGAGGTACTGGTCGAGCGCCGCGCTCGTCGCGCACAGGACGGCGATGCTCGTCTTGCCGCGCCGGCCCGCGCGGCCGAAGCGCTGCCACGTCTCCGCGACCGACCCGGGATAGCCGGCGCAGATCACCGCGTCGAGCTCGCCGATGTCGATGCCGAGCTCGAGCGCGTTCGTGGCCACGACGCAGAGGATCTCGCCCTCGCGGAGCCCCCGCTCGACCCGGCGGCGCGTCTCCGGGAGGTAGCCGCCGCGGTACGCCATGATCGCGTCCTCCGCCCCGATCTCCTTGCCGACGCCCTCGCGCAGGTACTTCAGCATGATCTCGACCGAGTTGCGCGACTGGCCGAACACCAGCGTCGGCACGCGGGCCCGCGCGAGATCCCCGGCGAGGCGGACCGCGCTCTTCAGCGTGCTGGCGCGCACCCCGAGCTCCGCGTTCACGACGGGCGGGTTGTACAGGAAGAAGCGCCGCGGCCCGCGCGGGGCGCCCGACTCGTCGATGAGCTCGATCTCGTCCTCGGCGATGCCGAGGAGGCGCGCGGCGTGCGCCCGCGGGTTGCCGATGGTCGCCGTCGCGCAGAGGAACGTCGGGCTCGAGCCGTGGAAGGCGGCGACGCGGCGCAGCCGGGCGAGCACGTGGGCGACGTGCGAGCCGAACACGCCGCGGTAGGTGTGGAGCTCGTCCAGCACGACGTAGCGCAGGCGCTGGAACGTCCGCGCCCAGTGCGCGTGGTGCGGCAGGATCCCCGCGTGGAGCATGTCGGGGTTGGTCATGACGATGGGGCTGCGCTCGCGCGCCGCCCGCCGCGCGTCGCCCGGCGTGTCCCCGTCGTAGACGATGGCCGGGATCGTGAGCCCCGCCTCGCGGATGAGCGCGTGCAGCCCGGCCTCCTGGTCCCGGGCGAGCGCCTTGGTCGGGTACAGGTAGATCGCGCTGCCGCCCTGGCCCGACGCGGCGCCCTCCGCCAGCGCGTCGAGCACCGGGAGGTGGAAGCAGAGGCTCTTGCCGCTCGCCGTGGGCGTCGCGACGACCACGTGCCGCCCGGCCTGCGCGGCCTCCGCCGCGCCGCGCGCCGCGCGGGCCGCCGTGAAGGCCTGGGCCTGGTGGTCGTAGAGCCGCGAGATGCCGCGCCGCTCCAGGGCGCCGCGCAGCGCCGGCGAGAGCGCCTCGGGCATCGGCGCGGTGCGCGCCTCGGCCGGCGGCATCTCGCGATCCGCGGTGAAACAAGGGCGAACGTAGCCCGACGCGAGCCACGACGCGATGACGCTCTCGACGCCGGTCTCGATCTTCCAGGGGGGCGACGGCATGACGCCGGCATACTAAACAGATGCGCCGTGTCGCTCAACCGGATCGGGCGCGGGTGGGCGCGATGGGTGGATCTGTGGGAAGCTGCCGCACCCGATTCGGGCGGGCGGCGCCGCGGATCGGCGCTGGGGAGGGCGAGGGCGGGCAGGGCAGGCGCGCGTACAGGGGAGCGGGGAGCGCTCGTGTCCTCGAGCGAACTCGGAGCTCGGCGGCCCTCCCGCCGTGGGGGCGCTGCTCGCGCGGCGCGCGGCGGCGAATGGCTCGTTTGCGCGCAACGGTTGGGCAGCGCGGATACGGCGCGTGAGCCGACGTCTCAGCGCGCCCGGCGATCCTGCTGCACCGACGGACGCCGGGCGGCGCGCCGCGCGGGGGCGCTCAGGCAGAGCCCCACCGCGGGCAGGCCTGGTGTGCTGGTTGCCTGAGGGAGAGCCGACCGGCGACGGAGATCCGACGGAGATCCGGAGTCGAGGTCCACATCGCTCTTTGCCCCGCCTGCTCCGCGCGATCGCTCGTCCGGGGCTGGCCACGAGGTGTCGCACATGAGAAAGGCAGTGATCTTGACGCTCCTCGGCGCGTCGGCGGCGGGGTGCGCCGCGCGCACGGCGACGTTCGGCGAGCGGGTCGTCGCCTCGGAGGCGATGATCCGGGCCGCCGAGGAGGGCGGCGCCGACGAGGTCCCGCTGGCGGACGTCCACCTGCGCCTCGCCAGGGAGCAGGTGGAGCGCGCGAGGCGGCTGTCGGCCGAGGGCGTGGCCGATCGGGCGCGGCGCATGCTCCTGCGCGCGCAGGCGGACGCGGAGCTCGCCATGGCCCTCGCGCGGGAGGCGCGGGCCCAGGCGCGCGCGCGCGAGGCGGTCGGGGAGGTCGGATTCATCCATCAGCGGCTCCGGTAGGGGCGCGCGGGAGGAGGCGCGGAACCATGCGATGCAACCCGAGGATGGCGGCCACGACGGTGGCCATGCTGCTCCTCGGCGGCCTCTTGGGGTGCGCGAGCGCCCCGCTGCCGCCGAAGGAGCTCATCAGCGCGCGGGAGAGCTACGCGCGCGCCCGAGCGGGCGCGGCGGCGGAGCTCGCGGCCGCGGATCTGGAGGGCGCCGGCGAGGCGCTGGAGCGCGCGGAGCGCGCGTTCGCCGCGGGGAGGGAGCTCGCCGAGGCGAGGGATCTCGCGTACCTCGCGGGGCGCCGGGCGCAGCTGGCCGACGCGCTCGGGCGCACGGCGGCCGCGGAGCGGCAGCGGGGCGCGGCCCTCCAGGCGTACGCCGAGGTGCAGCTGGCGCTGCGCAGGAAGGGGGCGCCGCCGACCGACGCGGCGGAGCCGCCCGAGCCGGGCAAACCGACGCAGCCGCCGAAGGCGCCGGCCCGGGCGCGCACCCCGGAGCGCTCGCTGACGCGCGCCCCGGAGCGCTCGCTGACGATCCTGGACGGGCGGTGAACCGCGCCCGGAGCGGCGCGACAGAGGCGGTGAACCGCGCCCGGAGCGGGCAGGGCGCCGCGCGGCCGACGGGCAGGGTAACGGACGCGACGGACGCGACGGACGCGACGGACGACAGCGGAGGGCGCAGGCGGCGCGGGGACGGCCGGCGGACGGCGTCGCCCTGCTCCGGGCCGTTTGCTCCGCGCGGCGCCATCGCGTAGAAGCGAAGGTGATGTCCTCTGGCGCACCGCAGGCGTCGCCCGCTGCACTCCTCCCGGACGAGCTCCCCCCGGGCGAGCGCGCCTCGTTCGCCTTCCTGGCCGTCGTGTCGCTCGTCTCGTGCGCCGCCGATCTGGCGACGAAGGCGTGGGCGCACGCGCGGCTCGCCGGGTTCGACGCGAAGCGGTCGGGCCCGAAGATCTTCACGGTCATCCCGGACCACCTGGATTTCATCTTCGCGCAGAACCCGGGCGGCGCCTGGAGCTTCCTCCGCAGCCTCCCGGACGGCCTGCGGCGGCCGTTCTTCCTGTTCGTCTCCGCCGCGGCGATCGTCTTCATCGTCTCGATCTACCGGCGCGTCCACAAGGACCAGGCCGCGATGAAGTGGGGGCTCGCGCTGGCGCTCGGCGGCGCGATGGGCAACCTGGTCGACCGGATCCGCTACGGCTGGGTCATCGACTTCATCGACGTCTACGTGATCCGCGGCGGCCAGGAGTTTCACTGGCCGACGTTCAACGTCGCCGACATCGCGATCGTCGCCGGCGTCATCCTCATGTCCACGGACATGATCGCCTCCGCCCGCAACGCGAGCGCTCCCTCGTCAGCGCCGGGCGGGGCGCCCGGCGGCCAGGCGGGCGGCGACGCCGCTCCTCCGCTATCGACGGAAGCGCCTCCGCCCGCCCCGCCGGCCGGCTGATGGGCCGAGGCGGCCGCGCGGCGCGCGGCGCGCGGCCAGAGATCGGGCTGCGCGCGCACGCCCGAGAAGCTCGGCATGACGACGCGCGAGACGGGCGAGGGCGCACAGGGCAGACGGGCGAGACGGCGCGCCCGGAGGGAAGCCTTTGCCGGAGAGCTCGGTTTGTCGTAGAGGAACGCGCTCCGCATGACTGACGACGCGACGCCGCGAGATGCTGCCGTGAAGACCGAGGGTGCCGATGCGGAGCCGGACCGCGCCGCGCCCGTGAAGGCGCCAGAAGGCGAGCCGCTGGCCGCCGGCGAGCGCGACCCCGAGGGGCGCGGCTCCTCGCTGGAGGACGACGCCGACGATGTGGTCGCGCCCGCGAAGCCGACCTACCGGCCGTCGTACGTGTTCCTGCTCGCCGTGTCGGCCGTCACGCTGGCCGCCGACCTCGGCACGAAGTGGTGGGCCAAGGACCGGCTGGAGCCGCGGGCGCTCGCGGACCTCGCCGACGCGCCCCGGCCGCTCGCGCTCCGGAAGATCGAGGTCATCCCCGATCACCTGAACCTGATCTTCGCGAAGAACCACGGCGGGGCGTGGGGCATCCTGGGCGACGAGAGCGAGGCGATCCGCCGCCCGTTCTTCCTCGTCGTCTCGCTCGCCGCGATCGTCTTCATCGTCTCGCTGTACCGCAAGCTCCACCCCTCGCAGATCGCGCTCAAGTGGGGGCTGCCGCTCGTGCTCGGCGGCGCGCTCGGGAACCTCGTCGACCGGATCCGTTACGGGTACGTCATCGACTTCATCCAGGTGCGGTTCACGCCGACGTTCGTGTGGCCGACGTTCAACGTGGCCGACATCGCGATCGTCGTGGGCGTCGGGCTGATGGCGATCGACATGTTCTCCCCGCAGCGCCCCGAGCTCGCGGGGAAGCCCTCCGGGGCGAAGGCGTCGGCGGGCTGACCATGCGGCCCGAGCTGTTCCGCCTGCTCGACGTCGCGTTCCCCGCCTACTTCCTGCTGCTGCTGACCGGCTTCCTCTTCGCGACCGCGATCGGCGCCCTGTGGGCGCGGCGCATCGGCGAGGATCCGGACGTGATCGTCGACCTGGGGCTCGCGTGCCTCCTGGCCGGCGTCGTCGGCGGCCGGCTCCTCCACGTCCTCGCCGACGGATACTTCTGGGATTACGTGCACCTGTGCACCGACCCGTCGCTCGTCGACTGGAAGGTCGAGCAGGCGCTGTGCGAGCCGCGGTACCACGGCGTCTGGGACGCCGCGAAGGGGGTCTGCCACCCGACCGAGCGCGATTGCCTGGCGTGGGCGAAGTTCTGGGCGGGCGGCCTGACGTACTACGGCGGCTTCGTCGGCGCGTCGGCGATGGCGTACTGGCTGCTGAAGCGCGATCGGTTCCCGTTCTGGAAGGCGGCGGACATGGCGGGCTTCGCCGTCCCGCTGGGCCTCGGGTTCGGGCGGATGGGCTGCCTGCTCGCCGGCTGCTGCTTCGGGCAGCGCACCGACGGGGCGCTCGGGCTCTCGTTCCCGCCGAACAGCCCCGCGAGCGAGGCGCAGTTCAAGCTGCACGAGCTCGCGAGCGCGCGCCTGCCGTCGCACCCCGTGCACCCGACGCAGATCTACGAGTCGGCCATGTCGTTCGCCATCGCGGCGATCTGCCTGCTCTACGTGCACGGGCGGAAGCGGTACGACGGGCAGGTCTTCGCGACGTTCCTCGGCCTCTACGCGCTCGGGCGCTTCACGCTCGAGTTCGCGCGCGCCGACGACCGGGGGGGCCTCATCGGCCTGTCCACGTCGCAGCTCATCGGGGTCGCGGTGATCGGCGCCGCGATCGCGATCCACGTGGCGCGGAGCCGGAAGGCCGCGCCCGCGGCGATCGCGCCGGCCGCCTGAGGTCCGCGGCGCGGACGGCGCGGGGCGCGGGCTGCCGAGGACGACGCGGTGCCGCGCGCGAAGCGCCGGCCGTCGAGGGCGATGCGGCGCCGCCGGTGACGCGCGAGCCGCCGAGGACGACGTGCGCCAGGGCCGACGGCGCGGCGCGGAGGCGGCGCCGCCCGCCCGAGCCGCGCCGCGCTGGCGGTCAGCCCTGGGAGACTTCCTTCTCCTTGCGCTTCTTGTACGCGGCGCGCTGGGCGTCCGTCGGCGGCTTGCCGAAGACGTACGCGAGCCCGATCGAGACCACGTAGAGCAGGCACATCGGCACCGCCATGACGAGCTGGCTGGTGATGTCCGGCGGCGTCAGGATCGCCGCCAGGATGAAGGCGCCGAACACGAACCAGCGGCCGAACATGATGAGCTGCAGGTAGTTGATGACGCCCGCGATCGAGAGGAACAGCACGATGAGCGGGATCTCGAAGATGATCCCGAAGCCGAGCAGGAGCTGGGCGACGAAGTCCAGGTAGTCGCCCATCATCACCGTCGGCGTGATCGTCACCCCGCCGCCCTCGACCGTGCCGGCCATGCTGAGGAAGTAGCCGAACGAGATCGGGAAGGCCGCGCGCCAGCCGAACAGGCCGCCGCCGACGAACAGGAGCGTCGAGAACAGGACGAACGGGATGACGTACCGCTTCTCGCGGGCGTAGAGGCCCGGCGCGACGAACGCCCACAGCTGGTAGAAGATGAACGGCGAGGCCAGCGCCGCGCCGCCGATCATCGACAGCTTGAAGTAAGCGACGAACGCGGCCGCGGGCGCGCCGAAGTGGAGCGAGGGGTTGCCCGGCAGGTTCTGCTCCCGCCACGCCTGCACGAACGGGACGGTCAGGAAGTGCAGGAGCTTCTCGCGCACCTCCCACCCGGCGATGCAGGCCGCGAAGAAGACGAGGATGCTCCGGACGAGCCGCTTGCGCAGCTCGTCGAGGTGCTCCCAGAACGACATCGGCTTGTCTTCGATCGGCTCCTCGGCGTCGCTGGACGCGTCGGCCGCCCCCGGGGAACCGCTCTTCGCCGCCGCCTGCTCCTGGCTCATGACGCCGCTCCGTTCCCCGTCGCTCCGGTCTCCTGCGCCGCCGCGGACCCTGCCGTGCTCGCCGCGCCCTGCGGCGCTGCCGCGGCCGCCGGCGCCGCCGCGTCCCCCGCGCCGCTCGCCGCTACCGCGGCGGCTCCGCCCCCACGCGCGACGTGACGGGGTCGAACACGAGCCGCCTCGCGTCCACGTAGAACGACGCGGCCACCTGCGCTGCGGGGATGGACCATGTCCCGATCCCGCCGCACTGCCGGGCTTCGGGCGGCGTGTCCTTGAGGAAGAGCATCACGTCCTGCGCGGCGACGGCCGCTGCCGCGGCGGCTCCGCCCTCGGCCGCGTCCGCGGCGGCTCCGCCCTCGGCCGCGTCCGCCGGCTTGGGCGCTTCCTCGATCTCGGCGCCGTAGGCGTCGCAGCCGAGGACCGGGTACTCGCGCTCGCGGAGCGGCGGCACGTTCTGCGGCGGCGCCGGCGGCACGTCCGGCCAGCGGCTCGGGCTCCGGCGGCCTCACCCGCGGCGTCGCCGAGACGACCGTGCCGATGGTGCCGGCGTCCATGACGGGCTTCACCAGCGTCTCGATCACGTTGACCCGCGAGAGCGCGCGGAGCTCGCGGAGCTCGCGCTCCAGCCCCTCCTGGCGGATCAGGTCGTCGATGCCGCTCTGCGTCCGGAGCTCGGTGGTCATGCGGCGGAGCTTGGCGATCCAGCTCCCCGCCGACCGCATCATCGCGGGCAACCGTCGTGGGCCGACCACGATGATGCCCACGATGACGAGCACCATTACCTCGCCGAAGCTGAAGCCGAACACGGGCGCAAGCTAGCGCGCGCGGGAGCGGGGATCCATAGCGACCCTCACGCCGGCCGCGGCGGCGCGCTCGGCGCGGCTCGAGGCGTTCCGCGCGGCCGCCTCCGCCTCCGCCTCCGCCGCCGCGCCGGGCCGGGGCGACGCCCGGCGGCCGCCTGGCCGCTGCGCCTCCGCCGGAGGCCGCGCGAGCTGCCCGCAGGCCGCGCCGACGTCGCCGCCGCCGGAGTAGCGCACGATCGAGCCGACGCCGGCGGCGGAGAGGACCGCTCGGAACGCCTCGAGCCGCGCCGAGCGCGCGAACGGATCGGCCGGCGCGGCGCCGCCCTCGGCGCCGCCGGGCGAGGGCGGGGGAGCGTCGGCCGCGCCGATCGCGTTGTAGGGGATGAGGCTGAGCCGAGGCGAGATGCCGTGCTGCGCGGCGAAGCCGCGGGCGAGCGCGGCCAGGCTCGCGGCGTCCTCGTCCGCGTCGTTCTGGCCCGCGAGCAGCGTGTACGCCCACATCGGCGCGTGCCCGGTCGCGCGCGCGTGCTCGCCCGCGGCGGCGAGGACCTCGTCGAGCGGGTGCGCGCCGTCGATCGGCATGAGGTGGCGCCGCCTGCCGGGCCGCACCGAGCCGAGCGAGAGGCCGAGCCGGACGCCCGGGACCTCGGCCGCGAGCCGCCGGATCCCCGACGGGAGCCCCGCCGTGCACACCGTGATGTTGCGCATGTCGATCGCCTGCGCGCTCGGCTCCGAGAGCACGCGGATCGCCTGGATGACGCGATCGGCGTTGGCGAGCGGCTCGCCCATGCCCTGGAACAGCACGCCGTGCACGCGCGCGCCGCCGCCCACGGTGGCGCCGAGATCCCGGCGGATGAGCCGCACCTGCTCGACGATCTCCCAGGCCTCCAGGTTGCGCGTGAGGCCCATGCGCCCGGTGGCGCAGAAGGCGCAGGCGAGCGCGCAGCCGACCTGCGAGCTCACGCACGCCGAGTACCGGCCCGGCCGCTCGAGCGGGATGCGCACCGACTCGATCGCCGCGCCGTCGTCCAGACGGAACGCGTACTTCACGAACGGATCCTCGGCGCTCGCGCGCCGCTCCACGAGCGTGAGCGTCCTGATCTCGCCCGCCGAGCGCGCGGCCTCGAGCGCGGCGCGCCGGACGGTCGCGGGCGCGCGCGGGGGCAGCTCGCCGAGGCGGTGCGCCAGCGAGACGATGCGGCGCGCGTCGGTGAGGTCGATGCCGCAGGCGCCGGCGAGCTCCTCCGGCAGCACGGCCTGGAGCGCGAGGCGAGGGCGACGTTCGTCCGAGCTGCTTGTAGGGCGGGGATCCACGGCGGATACCGACTAGCGCGCCAGGGCGGCCCAGTCTACGGTCGCCCGCGCATGCTTCGCCCGATCCGCTGGATGCGGCGCGGGTTCGCGCCCCTCGTCGCGGCGGGGCTCGCCCTCGCGCCGGCCGGCGCCGCGCGGGCGTCGCCGGAGGACGTGCTCGGCTTCGGCGCGCGCGCGAGCGCCATGGGCGCGACCGGCGCCGCGGTCGCGGAGGGCTACGAGGCCGTCTACGCGAACCCGGCGCTCCTGTCGCTGTCGCGCGAGCGCCGGCTCACCCTGGGGCTCGAGGGCGCGATCTTCGACCTCCGCGCGGGCGGCCGGCGGCTCTCGTACCCGCCGCTGCGCGGCAGCCTGATCGGCGCCACGGTGCCGATCCCGTTCGGCGGCGCGCTCGCGGACCGCGTGACGATCGGCCTCGGCTTCTTCGCGCCGTTCGACGTGGTGGTCCGCGGGCGGATCCTCTACCCGGAGACGCCGCAGTTCCCGGTCGCGGACCGGACCCAGTCGGTGGCGGCGCAGGCGGCGCTCGGCGCGTCGCTCGGGCGCGGCGTCCGGGTGGGCGCCGGCTTCGCCGCGCTGGCGGCGCTCTCCGGCTCGGTGACGGTGGCGACCGACGCGTCCGGCCGCGTGGGTACGCTTGTCGAGGACACCCTCGTCGCGAGCTACGGGCCGATCCTCGGCGCGAGCTACGACATCGGCGCGTACCGCGTCGGGGCCACGTTCCGCGGCGAGCTCGCCGGGCGCTTCGACGTCGTCATCCGCGCCGAGGATCTCGGGGGCATCGCCGTGCCGCCGCTCCACATCGCGGGGATCGCGCAGTACGATCCGGCGCAGGTCGCGCTCGAGGTGGCGCGCGTGAAGGGCCCCTGGAAGGTGGCGATCGGCGCGACGTACAAGCGCTGGTCGGCGTACCCCGGCCCGGCCGAGGCGACGGTGCGCTGCCCGGACGTCGACCCCGCCACGGGCGAGCCGTTCGCCGGCCCGTGCGGGGCGCCGGCGCCCGCGGATCCGGGGTACTCGGACACGGTCGTGCCGCGGGTCGGCGTGGAGCGCAGCCTCGCGCTGCGGCCGGGGGCCACGGCGCACGCGCGCGGCGGCGCGTACCTCGAGCCGTCGCCGGCGCCCGAGCAGACGGGCGCGTCGAACCTCTACGACAACGCGCGCGTCGCGCTCTCGCTCGGCTACGGGCTCGCGCTCGCCGCGCCGCTGCCCCGGCTGACGCTGGACCTGTTCGGCGAGGTGCAGCTGCTCCTGCCGCGCGCGCACCGGAAGCGCGGCGAGCCGGCCGCGGGCGGCGGGGAGGGCGGCGCCGGCGCGGTGCGCACGGGGGGCGTCGTGGTCGCGGGCGGCACGACGCTCGGGGTGGCGTTCTGATGCGCCGGCCCGCCTGCGCCGCCGCCGCGCTGCTGGCCGCGCTGACCGCCGGGCGAGCGCGCGCGCACGCGCCCGACGCGTACGGGTTCGGCTCGCGCGGCGCCGCGATGGGCGGCGCGCTCGCGGCGGACGCGACCGATTTCTCGGCGAGCTACTACAACCCGGCGGGCCTCGTCGGCGCGACGGGGCTCGGCCTCTCGATCGGCTACAGCTACGCGTCGAACGGCCTGCGCGCGAACGGCCGCGACAGCGGCGTGCGCGACGTCCACGGGCTGTCGGGCGGCCTCGTCGCGCCGGGCGAGGTGCTCGGCGTCCCGTTCGCGTTCGGGCTGGCGACGTTCCTGCCGGACGACGGGCTGTCGCGGATCAAGGCGATCCGCCAGGAGACGCCGCGCTGGGAGCTCTACGACGACCGGCTCTCGATCCTGTTCCTCGCCGCGAGCATCGCGGTGCGCCCGCTCCCGTTTTTGGAGCTCGGCGGCGGCGTCGCGTTCCTCGCCTCGACACGGGGCCGCTTCTCGGTGACGGGCCGCGCCGACGCGCTGTCGCCCTACGACTCCGCGCTCCGCCACGAGGTGGACGCGGATCTCACGTCGATCCGCTACCCGCAGCTCGGCGCCCGGGTGCGCGCCTGGGACCTCGGCTTCGTCGGGGTCGTCTACCGCGGGGAGGCGGAGCTCCCGCTGTCGATCGACGCGCGGCTGCAAGGGGTCGTCGACTTCGCGGGCATCGAGGTGCCGCTCCTCTACGAGCTCGAGTCGCGCACCGTCGACGCGTTCCTGCCGCAGCAGGTCGTCGTGGGCGCGAGCTTCCAGCGCATCCGGGGCCTGCGCGTGAACCTCGACGTCACGTGGGTGAGCTGGTCGGCCTACGAGAGCCCGGTGGCGAGGGCGCGGGCGCACCTCGAGGCGTCGCCGCCGCCGGAGGTGCCGCTCGACCTGCCCGACGATCCGAGGCCGACGTCCGTGGTGCCGCTCCGGTTCGAGGATCGGCTCGTGCCGCGGCTGGGCGTCGAGTACGCGATCGCCGCGGCGGGGAGCCCGCGCGAGGCGGCCGGGCAAGGCGGGCCGGGGGGAGCGCGCCACGCGATCGAGATCCCGCTCCGCGCGGGGTATGTCTACGAGCGCTCGCCGGTCCCGCCGCAGCGGGGGGTGACGAACTACATCGACGCCGATCGGCACACGCTCTCTCTGGGGGCGGGCGTGGTCTTGAATCGGCCTCTGCCGGAGCTGCCGGGCTCGCTCCGGATCGATGTGCACGGGCAGCTGTCCGTGCTGCCGGAAGTGGTGGTGGAGAAGGACAATCCGGCCGATTTCGTCGGGGATTACCGAGCGGACGGCACGATGGTGAACCTTGGAGCGACGGTGACGGCTGCGTTCTGATCCCGTGAGCTCAGGGCGAGGGGCGTCAGGGTGCCGGGCAACCACGTGGCGCTGTGGATGATCGGCTACGAGGACGCGCCGGAGCGTTCGTCGGAGATCTGCATCTGTGAGGTCTTCGGGAAGAACGCGACGACGACATCACCCCGCGAAGCCACCACCGTCGCCGCGCGCTTGACGCGAGCTCCAGTTATTGCGAGACGACCTCATGCCAACGGATACACCTTCTTCATCGGGCGAAGCACCGCGCTTCGATCTGAAGGGACAGGTAGCGCTCGTCACCGGGGCCGCCCGCGGCCTCGGGAACGCATGCGCGCTCGCCCTCGCGCACGCCGGCGCGGACGTCGCCCTTGGCCTGCGCGAGATCGGCTCAGCGGGGGAGCTCGCCGAGGCCATACGCGCCCTCGGCCGACGCGCGCTCCCGCTGCAAATGGACGTGACGCGCACGTCGGAGATCAGGAGCGCGGTGGCCGAAGCGATCCGCCATTTCGGTCGCATCGACATCCTCGTCAACAACGCCGGGGTCGGCCCGCCGAACCCCGCAGAGGACGTGACCGAAGAGGACTTCGATCTCACCGTCGCGGTGAACCTCAAGGGCACGTTCTTCGTCAGCCAGGAGGTCGGGCGGACGATGATCGAGAACCGCAGCGGCAAGATCGTGAACCTGAGCTCGCAGGCGGGGTTCGTCGGTCTACCGACCGAGTCGGTCTACTGCATGACCAAGGCAGGGATCGCGCACCTGACCAAATGCCTCGCGGTCGAGTGGGCCAGGTACGGCATCAACGTGAACGCGGTCGCCCCGACGTTCATCCGGACGCCGGGCACCGTCAAATGGCTCGAAGACGAGGCGTTTCGAGACGATCTCCTGTCGAGGATCCCCCTCGGGCGCGTCGGCGAGCCCGTCGACGTGGCGGGCGCCGTCGTCTTCCTCGCGTCGCCCGCCGCGTCGCTCATCACCGGGACCACCCTCCTCATCGACGGCGGCTTCACCGCCCGGTGACTATCTCCCTCGAACCGACTCCAGGTAACGGTAGAAATCCGAGTTGGCGCTGAACGTCAGCGACGTATCGGCGCCCATGGTCTGACGATAGGCCTCCAGGGTCTTGAGGAAGCCGTAGAACAGAGGGGAAGGGCCGTCCTCCCTCACAGGCCGAGATCCCTGCGGAAATGCAATAGGATGGGTGCTCCAGGAACCGACCCGCATGCCCATCCGTGAACCTCGGGGCCCACGCAGGCCTGCTCCACGCCTCGGCCCGCGCTCGCCGATGCTGCTCCTCCTCCCTCGAGCGCTCGCCCTCTGCGCGGTTCCGTGGCCGCTCGGTTCCTGCGCAACGCTCCCTTCGGAGGAGGCCGACGAGGGCAGCCTGCCGAACGCCCTCGCCGGTCCGTTCCGGGAGATCGACCAGGAAGAGCTCGGCAACTCCAGGGCGGCCCCGCACGTCATGAACGACGACGAGCGCTTCGCGCGCGACGCCTCGGTGGTCGATCTCGACGGCGACCCCTCGACGCTCGCGGCGGCCGGCTTCTTCGCCGCCACGCTTCGCCCCGAGGGCGCCGAGCCAGACCCCCTCGCCCCGCCGAACGCGATCGTCCGCTACGGCGCCGCGGACGGCCGCTCGTTCGAGCGATCGCCGGTGACGGTCCTCGCGCCGGAGCTGCCCTGGGAAGGCGGCACGGTGGCCGCTCCTTCGGCGCTCCTCCTGGGCGGCGAGATCTGGCTCTACTACGCGGCGGAGGGCGGCATCGGCCTCGCGCGCAGCGCCGACGGCGTCGCCTTCGCGCGCGAGCCGGCGCCCGTGCTCGCGCCGACCGCGCCCGGCGACGGCGGCTGGGAGCGCGGCGCCGTTCCCGGCAGCCCCGGCGTGGTCCGCCTGCCCGACGGCTCGCTCCGGATGTTCTACGTCGTCGCGGGCGACGGGGGCGCGTCCTCCGTGGGCGAGGCGCGCAGCGACGACGGCCTCGCCTGGGAGCGCGTCGGCGAGGGCCCAGCGCTCGCGCCGGCGGCGGGGGGGGGGGGGGGGGGGGGGGGGGGGGGGGGGGGGCCGCCGGCGCGAGCGCGGCGGAGGACGAGCCCTTCGACAGCGCCGCCGTCTTCGACCCCGCGCCGGTGCTCGCCGTCTCCGCCACGGGCCGGCCGAGCCTGCGCGTCTACTACGCCGGCCGCGACAGCGCAGGCCGCTCCGCGATCGGCCTCGCGGCCCGCTTCGATCACGACGGGCCGCTCCAGCGCGCGGCGGCGCCGGTGTTCGGCGCGTCCTCCGCGCTCGCGCCGCGCGCGCCCTGGGTCGCCGCCTATCCCGGGTTCTCGCTGCTGTTCGTCACGCAGGCGGCGGGGACGCGCGACGGCGACGACCACCCCGCGGTCGCCGCCGGCGTCGCGCCGGCCGACGCGTCGCTCCCGCCGCCCGAGCCGTGAGCACGCCCGGATCGAGCGCCCGCCGCGCCGCCCCGGCCGCCCGCGCCGGCGGCCCACCGTCATCGCCCACGTCGATCGGTGGCATCGACGCGGAGGTCGTGGTGCCGGGGCCCGCGGCGTCAACGGCGGCGCGATCCACTCGCTCAACATCGGCCGCTCGACCGACGAGGCCCTCCGCGTGCTCGCGGCGCTCCAGACCGGCGGCCTGTGCCCGTCCGACTGGAAGCCGGGCAAGGACACGATCGAGATCTCGGCGGAGCAGCGCCGTGCTGCCTGGCGGCGCGCCGATGCCCTCGTTCGAGGGCGCGACGCGCTGGCTGCACGGCGAGCCCACGCCCGCCGCGCTCGAGGGCGGGCCGGTCGTCGTGCAGTTCTGGGCGGTGTCGTGCTCGCTTTGCAAGGACGACCTGCCCACCCTGCGCGCGTGGAAGGACAGGTACGGGCCGCGCGGCGTCCGCTTCGTCTCGGTCCACATGCCTCGCCAGGAGTCCGGCACGCGCGTCGATCGGGTGGAGGCCGTCGTGACGGAGAGCGGCATGGACGAGCCGGTCGCCATCGACAACGCGCACGCGGAGGCCTTCGGCATCGCCCTTGGGCGACGCGGTGCTCGCTAGGACCGCCGCGCCGAGCGGACGAGGTGCATCGCCATCCCGACCGCGGCCGTGAGCCACGCGCCGAGCGCCACGTACACGAACCGGCCCGAGATCTCGACGAGGTACCGCGCGTCGACCGCGGTGGAGAGGCGCGCCGTGCACACCGTGTACATGCCGAGGGGGAACACCGCGCCCCAGTACAGCGGATCGTACCGCAGCGGGAAGCGGTGGTAGACGTGACGCCAGATACCGAGGATCACCAGCATCGGGATCCACCAGGTCGCGGTGGCCCACCAGAGCAAGGTCATGCCGCGGAGGAACGGCAGGAGCTGTTCGAGGACCGGCGAGCACGGCGCCGCCGCGATCAGCGTCGCCCCGGCGAGCGCCGAGATCGCGGCCGCTCCCATGTTGATCCAGTAGGGCGGCGCCAGATCCGACGGGCTCATCGTGAAGAACGCATAACGGTAGAAGATGATCCCGATGATCCAGAGATAGAGCATTCCGCCGCCGAGCCACATGGCGAGGCAGAAGAGCGAGACGACCGGCGCGTCGTCGCCGAGCCGCGTCGCGAGCTGCGCGCCGAGCACGCTGACCGACTGCGCGGCGACCACCGCGATCAGCCAGCCGCCGTTGATGCCATGAGCGAGCGCCGGCTTCTCGAGCTTGACGAAGAGGATGGTGAAGACGGCGTAAGTGAGGACGCCCCAGAGGGCGATCCCGACGACCCACAGGACGAACGCCGTCCGGTAAGCGTCCCCGACCAGCAGGCACTGCGAGCCGAGCACGCAGGTCGCCGCCACGGCCGTGAAGAAGCCGACCGAGCGGCCGTGATCGAGGATGTCCGCGAGGACCCGGTCCCGGTGGCGGACGACGCGCGCGATCGCGAGCGCCCAGAGGGCCGGATAGAACACGAGGTTGAGCCCGAAGAGCGCCCTCGCCACGGCGTCGAGCCCGACGATGTGACACGCCAGCGACACGATGCCGGTCGCCATGACGAGCGCGAAGTACGCCGGGTGCATCCCGGCGAGGCCGCCGGGCGCCGCCGTCACAGGCGCCCGAGGTAGCGGAGGAGCCCGAGGTTGAGCGCGAGGCACGCGGCGCTGGCGCCGAGCGCCGGCCAGACCACCCCGTCATCCCCCCCGAGGAAGGCGTTCATCGTCGCCGTGAGCAGCCAGAGCTGCAGGGCGACCAGGATCAGCAGCATGCACAGCACGCCATGGACGATCGTGGTCCGCTGCGCGCGCGCCCAATGGCGTTCCGGCCGCCAGCTCATACAGTCCTCTCGTGCACGCCGATCGCGAACACCTCTCCGCCGACGATCTCGAGCTCGATCCGTGGCAGCGGTCGCGGCGGCGGCCCTGCGATGTTCTGCCCGGTGGCGAGGTCGAAGTAGCCCTCGTGGCAAGGACACTGGATGACACCCTGATCGATCCGCGGCACCACCGCGCACGACAGGTGCGTGCACTTCTGGCTGAACGCCACCACGCCGCCGTCGGCGAGGCGGATCAGCAGGCAGGGGTCGAGCTCGCCGGGGTAGTCGAACACGATCGCGGAGCGGACCGGGACGTCGGCGAGCGCGGCGATCCGCTTGCGCGGCGGCGACGGACGCCGCTCCCTCACGAGGCTCTGCGCTGCGATCCACGCCTGGCCGGCCGTGAACGCGCCGCTGGTCAGGACCAGGAACCGGGCGAAGTCGCGCCGCGCGACGTGCTGGTCCCGGGGCCAGTCGATCGCGAAGTCCTGCCGCCACCGCGGCTGTTCGTCGAGCGAACGGCCGTCCGGCGCGACGGTGACGTCGTCGGGATCGCGGGTCGGCTCGTAGACATCGGCGCGGGTCGTCCCGGTCAGACCCTGGCGCTCGGGCGCGTCGAGGCGCGTGTCCAGCGCGAGGACCTCCTCGTACCGGCGCTGCGGATCGTCAGGCATCTCAGACCTCCACCTCGGCGAACGGATCGGGGGCGTCGGCGACGACCGGCAGCCGGACCGCGCGGTTGGCCGGGCGCTCGTCCATCGCCGCGGTCACGTCGATGTGCATCGGCGCCGTCGGCCGGCGAGGCACCATCACGTTGACGCGGGTCGTGATCGTCTGGTCGCCGAACCGGAACTTGTTGGTCGGTATCGACTGCGGCCGGAGCGCGATGCTCTGCTCGCGCGTCCCGAAGAACAGCGCCTGGCTCGGGCAGACGGTCGCGCACATCGGCTTCTTGCCGACCGACGTGCGATCGTAGCACATGTCGCACTTCATCATGATCGCGCGATCGATGTAAAGCTCGGGCACGCCGAAGGGGCAAGCGACCACGCAGTTGCCGCACGCGATGCAGCGCGGTTTGCGCGCGCTCTGCACCACGCCGTCGCCGGTGCGCTTGATCGCGTCCGCCGGGCAGACCTCGGCGCACGTGGGCTGCTCGCAGTGCATGCAGACGACCGGCACCGTCTGCACCGAGCTGCCGCGATCGACGTACTCGAGGTGGATCATCGACTCGCCCCGGTGCGTGTCGCACTCGGTGCACGCCTCGACACACGCCCGGCAGCCGATGCACCGGCTCGGATCGACGAAGAACTCGAGGTGCTGGGGTACGCTCATTGCTGCGGCTCCCGCTCTGCGGCGTAGGCGGGCGGCCCGTCGGCGCGCCGCAGCCGGCAGCCGCAGACCTTGTACTGGGGGATCTTGCTGACCGGATCCTGGGCGGCGACCGTGAGCCGGTTGGCGCTCTTGTCGCCGGGCCAGTGGTAAGGGATGAAGAGCGTGTCCGGGCGGATCGTCGTCACGACCATCGCGCGGAGGGTGATGGCGCCCCGGCGCGTCTCACACGTCGCCCACTCCCCATCGGCGATCCCGAGCTTCGCGGCGAGCCGCGGATGCAGCTCGATCTTCGGCTCGGGGTAGTGGTTCACGAGCGGGCCGATCCGGCGCGTCTGGGTGCCGGAGAGGAACTGGCTCACGACGCGGCCGGTCGTCAGGAAGAGGGGATATTCGTCGGACACGTCGTCGACCGGCACGCGGTAGTCGGCGACGTTGAACCGCGCCTTGCCGTCGGGGAAGTAGAACCGCCCCGCGCCCTTGGCGACCGGGTTGTAGCTCCCCGGCTCGAACAGGCGCGGCGTCCCCTGGTGGTCGGGGGCCGGCGCGCCGGTCCGGGGATCCTCGCTGTAGCAGGGCCAGAACACGCCCATCTGCCGCTCGAGCTTCTCGTACGTGATGCCCGAGTAGTCGGCGACGCCGCCCTTGCTCGCGATCCGCAGCTCCTCGAAGATGGCGCGGGGGCTCTCGAACGTGAAGCCCTTGGGGCGGCCGAGCGCGCGGGCCAGGTCCTGGATGACCACCCAGTCCCGGCGCGCCTCGCCGGGGCAGTCGACGGCCTTGTTGATCTTGATGACCCGCCCTTCGACCTGCGTGACGGTCCCCTCGTCCTCCTCTTGCAGGCTGCCGGGGAGCACGAGGTCGGCGTGGCGCGCGGTGTCGTTGAGGAAGAAGTCGATCGCGACGTAGAAGTCGAGCTTGTCGAGCGCGCGCGCGACGAAATGGTTGTCAGGCAGCGACACCTTCGGGTTGAAGCAGATGGAGAGGAGGCCCTTGATCTCGCCGGCGTCGATCTTCCGGAACATCTCGTACGCGTCGACCCCCGCCCCCGGCAGGTCCTGCTCCTCGACGCCCCACACCGACGCGATGTAGCGCCGGTGCTCCGGGTTCCGGATGTCGCGCCAGCCGGGGAGCTGGTCGCACTTCTGGCCGTGCTCGCGGCCTCCCTGGCCGTTGGCCTGCCCGACGATCGTCCCGTAGCCGCTCTTCGGCTTGCCGATGCGCCCCGACGCGAGCACGAGGTTGATCGTGCCGAGGGCGTTCTCGACGCCGTTCGAGTGGTGCTCGATCCCGCGCGCGTGGAGGAGGAAGCTCGACCGCGCCGTCCCCCAGAGCTCCGCCGCCTGGCGGATCGACCGCTCGGGGACGCCGGTGACCTCCGCGGCGCGCGCCGCCGGCCAGCCGCGGCAGTACGCGGCGACCTCGTCGAACCCGACCGTCTCCTGCTCGATGAACGCGCGGTCGATCCAGCCGTTCTCGATCATGAGCTGGAGCACGCCCGCGAAGAGCGCGGCGTCGCGCCCGGGGCGGACCGGCAGGTAGAGATCGCAGGTGCGCGCGATCGGCGTGATCCGCGGATCTTGCACGATGACCTTCGCGCCCAGCTCGCGCGCCTGCCAGATGTAGTTGGTCGTGATCGGCGAGCACTCGGCCACGTTCGAGCCGGCGACCCAGATCACCTCGGTGCCGACCATGTCCGACCACGGGTTGGTCGTGCGGTCGATGCCGAACGCCTTCTTGTTCGCGGCGCCCGCGCTGACCATGCACAGCCGGCCGTTGTAGTCGATGTACGGCGTCTTCAGGCAGACGCGGGCGAACTTGCCGAGGAGGTACGTCTTCTCGGTGGTGAGGCTCGCGCCGCCGAGGACGCCGATCGAGGCCGGGCCGTGCTGCTCCTGGAGCCGCGCGATCGCGCGCGCGGCGCTCTCTATCGCCTCGGCGTAGGGGATCGCGCGGAACCCCGCCGGCGCGGCCGGATCGCGCCGTAGGGCCCTCAGCAGGCGATCGGGGTGGGAGCCCTGGAGATACCGCTTGACGCCCTTGGGGCAGAGCATTCCCCGGTTGAAGGGGAAGTCCTCCCACGGCTCGAACCCGATCACCTCGTTGTGGCGGACCTTGAGCTGGATGCCGCACTGCTGGCCGCAGAAGCAGCAGTGCGTCTTCACGAGGCGCTCGGGTTCATCGGAGGTATCGCCGCGCGTGCGCGCCGACAGGTGCGGGCCGAACGCGCGGGTGATCGCGAGATCATCGACAGGGAGGGTCGCCATGGCTCAGCCTTTCTGTCGCCATAGCGCACCCTGCGCAAGGCCGAACAGGGCGCGGCGGCAGGTCGGGCAGATCTGCTGGTAATGGACCGCGCGACCGGAGGTCTCGTAACGAAAGCCGAGCTCGCGCTCGACGGTGATGAGGTCGCGGATCATCGCGGCGGACGCGAACTCGCGCGAACACCGCGCGCACCGGGCCTGCTCGGAGCGCGCGCCGGCATCCTTGTAGAACCCGACGCCGAACTGCGCGGGCCGCTGGAAGATGTGAAAGAGTTTTCCGAACGGCAGCCACAGAAGGGTCACGATCACCGTGGCCGCGTGGAGGATGGCGAGGAAGTCGTACGCGTAGCCCCGGAGCCACGTGTAGCTGACCGTCAGCATGAGGCCGGTGACGCTGATCGCGCCGAGGAGGACCAGCGGCAGGATGTCCTCGGCGAACTGCTGCACCGCCGCCGCGCCGTGGTCGACCATGCGGCGGCGGAAGGCGAGCATGACCCCGGCGAGCACCAGGAACGACGACCAGACGAGGCCGTGGAACACGAGGAAGGCGAACCACGAATCGATGGGGAAGTCGCCTGCGGCGAAGCCGAAGACGAAGGTGCGGTAGGTCTCGAGATCGCCGGGCACGGTCTCGAAATGGATCCAGCCCCAGACCAGCGGGAACGTGATCGCCGCCGCGAGGATGCAGCCCCACATGAGCAGCCAGTGCGCGAGGCCGCGGAGCGCGCCGCGCCGGAAGATGAAGCGGTTACCAGCGACCTCGGTGCCGGTGCGCTGGGCGAGGCGCGCGAGGTTCCCGAAGAACGACCGCGGCGACAGGAAGGCCTGCCAGCCGCGGCGCCAGTACATCCGGGTCGGCGGGCGCTGCAGCCACATCACGTACCGGTACGTGATGCCGAAGGTGGCGAAGAGCGTCGCGAAGGTGTAGCCGACGAGGGCGGCGTCGAAGTGGGCCAGGTTGCGCGAGCCGAGGACGATCATCGCGGCGAGCGCGGCGGTGAAGACCGCCGCCCAGAGGACCGCGCGCAGGACGTGTGATCGGGATCCCATCGCGGCGCATCTTCGCAGGTTTCGGGGGCGAGCGGTGCGCGAGGGCGATCTCGTGCGCGTGGTCGGCGCCTAGGCGAGCTTGTCGACCGCGACCTGGCGCTCGATCCAGAGCAGCAGCGGGCAGAAGACGAGCGCGCAGGCGATCGCCAGCGCGGCCACTCCGCCCATGCCGTCGAGGCGCCCGTCCGGGAGCTCGCGGAGCATCCTCGCGGACACGAACGCGGCGAGCGCGGACGCGAGGTGCTGCACCGCCGACTGCATCGACGCGAAGCGCGCCCGCTCCGAGGGGGGCGGCACCTTCGAGGCGAGCGTGCTGTACGAGATGTTGCAGATCGTCGTGCCGGTCATGAAGCCGACGAACACCGCGAGCACGGGCAGCCCCGGCACGTACGCGTGGAACCCGGCGTAGAGGACGGCGACGAGCAGCGCCGCGCCGGAGAGGCTCGTGCGGAACGAGCCGAGCCGGTCGAGCAGCGGGCCCGCCGTGCGCATCACGACGAAGCTGAGCGCGCCGCCCGCGAGGTAGAGCAGGCCGAGCCGCTCGCGCGGGTAGCCGAGGTTGTTCTGCACGTAGGCCGAGATGTTCGGGATGATCAGGAACGACGCCATCATCAGGGCCGTGGTCGCCAGGTACGAGCGCGCGACGAGCGGGCGGCCGAGCAGGGCGCGGAGCTCGCGGAGGGCGCTCCCCGGCGCCGCCGCGCCGCCGATGTGGCCGCGCATCGAGGGTAAGAGCGCGGTCGCGAGCCCCGCGACGAGGACGCCGAGCGCGGCGACCGCGAAGAAGGGCACCTGGAAGCCGCCGCGCCGCGCGAGCTCCAGCCCGGCCGGCACGCCGAGCACCGCGGCGAACGAGTAGGCGCCCATCACGACGCCCATGGCCTTGCCGCGCCGCTCGGGCGGGATGACGTCGGCGACGATCGACAGGGAGATCGCCGCCGCGGGCCCCCCGAAGGCGCCGGCGAGGACGCGCGCCGCGAGCAGGGTCGAGAGCCCGGTGGCGAGGCCGCCCGCCGCCGTGGCGACGACGAGGCCGAGCATCGCGACCGCGAGCGCGCGGCGCCGGTCGAACCGGTCGAGGAAGAACGCGCCGGCGACGCCCGAGAGCGCCGCGGCCGCGGTGTAGCTGCCGCCGACGAGGCCGAGATCGGACAGCGGGATGCCGAGCGCCGCGGCGAGGTCCGGCCCGAGCGGCATGACCATCATGACGTCGAGGAGGTTGACGAACTGGACCGCCGCGACGAGGAGCAGGATCGTCCGTTCGGAGCGCGCGCTAGCCATGATCGCCTCGCGCCCGGCCCCGGGCCGCCTCCCGTGTCGCGGCGGCGCCCCGGCCCTCGCGCGGTCCCTGGGCGGCGCTCATGACGCCAGCGTGGCCGCCGCGGGCGCGTCGCAGCCCGCGTCCAGCGCCGCCACGAACGCCTGCTGGTGCCCCTCGAGGGTGGCCCGATCGTAGAGCGACGGGTGCCCGTCGAGCGTGAAATGGATGTCGTCTCCCCAGCTGGAGAAGGCGAAGGAGAGATCCTCCACCGGGCCGGAAGCGACATTGGTCACGGTCGCCCTGAGCTCGGGGCCGAAGTCGAGCGGCGCGCTGAACGGGATGACGTTCACCTCGGGGCCGAACAGGCGCTTGTGATCCATGTCGCGCCAGAGGTGCAGGTAATGGTACCGCTGGTGGGCGCGCAGGCCGTCGAAGGCGCGCCGCGCGCGCTGCGCCAGCTCCGGGAGGGTGGCGTCCCGATCGACGCGGACCCGGACGGGGATCATGTTCATGGCCATGCACGGCACGTTGAGGGCGGCGGTGCCCATCCGCTGCATCACCGGGACGCCGAGGAGGACGTCGCGCTCCCCGGTCAGGCGCGCGTGGAACGCCGCCACCATGCCGAAGAGCAGGTTGGGCCAGCTGGTCTTGAGCTCGATCGCCCGCCTCTTGAGCTTCGCGCCGAGCCGCGCGGGCAGCGCCGTGCTCGCGCGGTTCCCCCGCAGGAGGCCCAGCTCCTCGAACAGCACCGGCGGCAGATCGAGCCCGTCGTAAACGCGCATGAGCGCCTCGCGGTCCCGCGCGACCTGCGCGGAGCCCTGGTAAGCGACGTCCTCGGCGATCACCGGGGCGAAGCCGGCGAACCGCGGGGAGAGCGGCCCGCCGCCCCCGAGCGCGCGGTAGTGCTCGGCGACCCGGCTCTTGCAGAGCTGGAAGCCGTAGCCGTCGAGGGTGATGTGGTGAGCGCGGAAGACCCAGATGTGGTGATCGGGCGAGAGCCGGTAAATGGTCTGGTCGTAGAGCCGCCCCTCCTCGAGCGAAAAGGGCTCGTCGAGCCGCTCCAGGATCTCCCTGTCGGCCGCGCGCCGCGGGTCCTCCGCGCCGGTCAGATCGCGCAGCGCGACGGGGGGCTGCGCCGCCTCGCCGAGGCGCTGGCGGGGCTCGCCGTCCTGCTCGAAGAAGCGGATGTGCAGGGCCTCCGCCTCGCCCTGCATGGCGATGAGCGCGTGCCGGAGCCGATCGAGGTCGAGCGGCCCTCGCAGCTCGATGCGCTCCGCCGTGTTGTTGACGGTGCTCTGCGGATCCCTCGTGTGGTCGAGCCACATGGCCGCTTGCGCTTGGGTGAGGGGGTGACTGACGCTCATGGATTCAGGACCTCAGGACGCGGCTTCCACGAAGCGCGCGTGGCTCGTCGTTGTCGTCTTCACTCCGCCTCCGCGCGCCGCCGCCACTCGCGGGGACAGCGCGCGGCCTGCGCGCTCGCACGAGGGCCCGAGACGGCGCGCATCGGGCGACAGGGCTGACCGACGTCGCCCCGCCGCCCCGGAGGCCGGTCCCGGCGCGCTCGCCCTGGAGCGGTGAGCCGGCACTCGGTGGAACACGTGAACATGAAAGTGAAAGCTGCTTTCAATTAGCTAGAGGATCGGGTAGATCCCGTCAAGCGGATTCGCTCGGGCCGGCGTATGGGCCGATTTTCGCGAGATCGCCGTGCGCCGGCCCGCGGGGCGCCCTCGGCGGGCGAGCCAGACCTCCAGGCGCCGCTTCCGCTGCGAGCGATTTTTGATTGACGATCTGGCCGATTCCATGGTAAACGCTCGACTTCGTAAACTGAAAGTCACTTTCATTATCATTTTTGGAATCGTCGTGGACGGGAAAGAGGGCCAGGGATGAACGACCTGACGCTGAAACGGGAGGCTCCGTCCGGCGGCCGGTGCGAGCGCTGCGGCGTCGCAGGTCATGGGGGGACCGACGCCGTGCGCTGCGACTGCGGCAGCATGCTCGCGCGGCACGTGGCCGGCGGCATCGAGCTGAAGTGCCGGCGATGCAAGCGCGTCGTGGTCATCCCGATCGCGCCGGCGGGGGACGACGCGACGGTCGAGACCGAGGTCGAGCTCTGACCCATGCACGCTCGCAGCAGCGCCGAGGTGCGAGCGCCGATCGCGGCCTCGCGGGCGAGAGCCGGGTCGACCAGGAGGCGGGACGCCGAGGGCGGCGGCGCGGCGCACGGCCGTCCGGCGCGGCGGCCGGCGGCGCTGCAGCGCGCCGGGTCGGAGAGGTGATGATCGGCGGACGCGCCTCCCGCCGCGGCGGGACGTTCTGGATCCTGGCCCTGCTCCTCTGCGGCGCGCGCGCCGCCTCCGCGCAGGAGGCGCCGCCGCGCGACGAGGCGCCGCCGAGCGGGGAAGCGCGCGCCGAGGAGCGCGGCGCGGCGCCGGAGGGCGAGGCGGGGCGCGGGGCGCCGGGCGACGGCGCGGCGCTCGAGGCGCGCGCGCCCGAGCTCATCGAGCCCGTGGAGGCCGCGTATCCGGAGGAGGCGCGCGCGGCGGGCAAGGAGGCGAGCGTCGTCCTGAAGCTGACGATCGACGCGACGGGGCGCGTCACGCAGGCGGACGTCGCGTCGCCCGCAGGTCACGGGTTCGACGAGGCCGCGCAGGAGGCGGCGCTGCGCTTCCGCTTCCGGCCCGCCCTGCGAGGCGACCGGAGCGTCGCGGCGCGCATCCTCTACCGCTACGACTTCCGGCTGCCCGCGCCGCCCGCGGCGTCGATCGCCTCGCCGCCCGCCGCGCCGACGGCGGACGCCGCGACGTGCGGCGCCCGCCGCCGCGAGCGTGGCCGGGCGGGTCCTCTGGTCGGGGCCCGGCGCCGAGCCCGTGGCCGGCGTCGAGGTCGCGGTGGCGTCGCCGGACGGCGCCGCGCGCCACGTCGCGCGCACCGACGAGCACGGCCGCTTCCGCGTCGACGCGCTGACGCCGGGCCCGTACGACGTCATCGTCGAGGCCGCGTTCGCGCGGCGGCTCCGCGTGCGCGTGGAGGCCGCCGGCGGGCGGGAGGCGGAGGCGACGCTGCGCCTCGCGCCCCTGGCCGCGGCCCCGCCGCTCGAGGTGAGCGTGCGCGGCGCCTCGGAGGCCGAGCGGCTGCGCCGATCGGCGGAGGCCGTGCAGGTCGTCGAGACCGCGCAGGCGCGGCGGCAGTCCGTGGATCTCGGCGAGGTGCTCGCCCGCTCCGAGGGCGTGAGCGTGCGCCGCGGCGGCGGGCTCGGCTCCGCCGCCCGGTTCTCGCTGAACGGCCTCACCGGCGACCAGATCCGCTTCTTCCTCGACGGCGTGCCGCTCGCGCTGGCGGGCTACTCGGCGGGGATCGCCAGCGTCCCGGTCAACCTCGTCGAGCGGGTCGAGATCTACCGCGGCGTCGTGCCCGTGCGCTTCGGCGCGGACGCGCTCGGCGGCGCGGTGAACCTCGTGACCGATCGCGAGACCCGCGGGACGGGCGGCTCGGCGTCCTACCAGGTCGGCTCCTTCGGCACGTACCGGGCGACCCTGAGCGCGCGCCACGCCGACGAGCCGAGCGGGCTGTTCGCGCGCGCGAGCGCCTTCGCCGACCACGCGCGGAACGACTACCCGATGCAGGACGTCGAGGTGGTGGCCGCGAACGGGCGCCTCACGCCGGCCGAGGTCCGCCGGTTCCACGACCGCTACCGCGCGGCCGGCGGCTCGATCGAGGGCGGGTGGCTCCGGCGGCCCTGGGCCGATCGGCTGCTCCTGCGGGCCTTCTACGCCGCGCACGACCGCGACGTGCAGCACAACCTGTACATGAAGGTGCCCTACGGCGAGGTCACCTACGGCAGGCAGGCCGGCGGCGGCCACGCGCGGTATGCGCAGCCGCTCTCGAAGGGGCTCCGGCTCGACGCCGTGGCGGGGTACGCGCTCGCGCGCACCGTCTTCCGCGATCTCGGGACCTGCCGTTACGGCTGGCTAGGTCGCTGCATGGCGCCGCTCCCGCAGCGCGGGGAGATGGGCCGCGCGGCCGATCAGGCCGTCCTCCAGCACACGGCGTTCGCCACGGTGAGCCTGGCCTACCGCGCCGCGCCCGATCACCTCCTGCGCTTCGGGGTGTCGCCGACCTACGCGACCCGCACCGGGAAGAACCGCGCGATCCGCGACCGGTACGATCCGCTCACCGCGCGGCGGGGGGTGCTCGGCGGCGTGGCAGGCGTCGAGTACGAGGCGAAGGGGCTCGATGGCCGGCTCGCGAACATCGCCTTCCTCAAGGGCTATGCGCAGGTGATCGGGACCAAGGAGGTGCTCCCGAGCGGCGCCCTCCGCGATCTCGACCTGACGCGCCACAGGTTCGGGATCGGCGACAGCCTGCGCTTCCGCTTCACGGACGCGCTCTACGCGAAGGCCTCGTACGAGCTCGCCACCCGGCTGCCCAGCGCGGAAGAGCTGTTCGGCGACGGCGGGGTCATCACCGACAGCCTGCACCTCGCGCCGGAGGTGAGCCACAACGTGAACGCCGGCGTGACCCTGGAGCGCGCGGAGACCGGCCTCGGGGAGCTCCGCTTCGACGTGAACGGCTTCGGCCGCTTCGCCGAGGATCTCATCCGGCTGGGCGGAGAGGCCAGCTACGCCAAGTACGAGAACTTCCCGTCGGCCCGGTCCGTGGGCTTCGAGTCGGCGATCGGGTGGACGTCCCCGGGGGAGTGGCTGGCCCTCGACGGTCAGCTCACATGGCAGGACTTCCGCAACACGACCGGCACAGGCCCGCTCGCCCGCTTCAAGGGCGAGCGCATGCTCAACCAGCCGTACCTGTTCGCCGACGCCTCCGCGCGCCTCACCTGGCCCGAGCCGTTCCACCCGCACGACGCGCTGTCGCTGACCTGGAGCACGCGTTACGTCGGCGAGTTCTTCCTCGGCTGGGAGAGCGCCGGGGACGAGAAGCACGCTTTCGAGCCGCAGCTCCTGCACGCGCTCACGCTCGCCTACGCGGTGCAGCGCGGCGGACGATCGGTGAGCGGCAGCCTCGAGGTCCACAACCTCACTGACGAAAAAGCCTTTGATTTCTTCGGTGTACAGCGTCCCGGTCGAGCGGCGTACGCCAAGCTCGTCCTCGACCTGTGACCACGTGATCGATCGAACCAAGGAGTGTTTTTCATGTCGCGTTCTCTGCGTCAGCTCACGCCGTTCTTGTTCACCCTGATCGTCCCTTGCCTCGCCGCGTGCGGCGACGATGAGAGCGACGGCGCCGGCGGCAACGGGGGTGACAGCGGCACCGGGGGCGCGGGCGGCGCCACGGGGGAGGTCATCGCGCTCACGACGCAGGTGTTCGGGGTCGAGGCGGCCGACACGCTGAGCTACATCCTCCTGACCGATACGCTCGACAGCGAGCAGCCGCTGTCGCTCGACAGCGGCATCGAGATCCTGGGGCGCGGCATCGGCGCGGGCCCCGACGGTGGGGGCGCCCTGTTCGTGGCGAGCGACGCCGCGCCGACCGTGACCCGTTACGACCTCCAGGCGAACGGCAGCCTGAAGAAGGGCGCCACGGTGAGCTTCCAGGGCCAGGGGCTCGCGAAGATCGACGAGTACGGGGGGCAGTTCCAGTTCGTGTCCGAGACCAAGGCGTACTTCTTCGACGGGTACACCGCCCAGGTGGTGATCTGGAATCCGAAGGAGATGACGGTCACCGGCGCCATCCCGCTCGACGCGCTCGTGCTCGGGGACGCCACGCTGACCTTCACCGCGGCGCCCCTGCGCGCGGACGGCGCGGTGATCTCCTTCGCCGGCTGGAGGAACGGCCCCGAGGTGCCGAGCCAGGCGGGGATCGTCGTCGTGGACACGGCGACGGACGAGGCGACCGTCGTCACCGACGATCGCTGCGGCTACGTGCGCGACGGCGCCGTGGGGCCCGACGGCAAGATCTACATGGCCACCGAGGCGTACGGCGCCGCGGTGCACCGGCTCAACCCCGACAGCGCGGCGGCGCCGTGCATGCTGCGGTTCGATCTCGAGGCTGGGCAGTTCGACCCCGACTTCCACGTCGAGCTCGGGTCGCTGTTCGACGGCGACGCGGCCGGCTCGCTGATCGTCGGCTCGGGCGGCGAGGCGTACCTGCGCGTGCTCGACGAGGGCGCGTTCGCGATCAAGGAGGACACCCACCCGCGGGTGCTCGCGAGCGCCGCGGCGTGGCGGTGGGCCAGCGTCACCCTCGGCGACGCCCCGGAGGCCACGCTGCTCGACGCCGAGCCCACGAGCGGCAGCGTCGTGAGCGTGTCGCTCGGCGGCAAGAGCTTCGTGCTCCAGTTCCTCGGCCAGGACTCCACCACCTTCCGCGAGCTCGGCGGGGACGGCCCCGGCGAGGTGAGCCTGAGCGCGCCCGGCGTCGTGTTCTCGGCCGCGAAGCTGCGATGATGCTCGCGCCCGATCGCGAAGGTGCGACGAGCGACGGCCCCGCGCGGGAGCCCAGCGCCCCGCAGGGCCGCCGCCCGCGGCGGCGGTACGGCGCCGCCATGAAGGTCGTGCGGCGCGCGCACATGTACCTCGGGCTGCTCGTGTTTCCCTGGATCCTGCTGTTCGGGATCAGCGGCGTGCTGTTCAACCACCCGCAGATCGGGCGCGACTTCGAGCGGCGGTCGATCTCGGCCGAGCAGGTGTCGGCGCTCACCGGGTTCAGGCCGTGGGATCCGGACGCCGTGGCGCGCAAGGTCGTCGAGCAGCTCAACGCCGGCTCGCCGTCTCGCTACACGCTCGATGCGTCGACCCCCGGCGCGTTCTCGGGCTGGCCCGAGCTCATCGGCTCGACCAGCGAGGGGGGGCGCACGATGGTGCTCATCCGCCTGGACGACGGCGCCGCGACGCTCTCCACGTTCCCGCCCGAGCCCGCGAAGGCCCCAGATCCCCCCTTTGCCGGCGCGACGGTCGAGCTGCCCGAGCACCGGATGGCGGCCGTGGAGGCGCAGGTGAAGGATCTGCTGCCCAAGCTGGGCATCGACGGCGCGGGGCCGCTGCGCGCCCACCCGAAGGTCAGCCCCGAGCTGCGCTTTCGCATGCGCGACGCGGACGGCCGCCTGTGGAACGTCACGTACGACCTCGGCGCGGGCCGCCTCGACGGGCGGCTCGACGGCGGCGCCGGACAGCCGCTCTTCGTGGAGCTGCTCGGGATGCTCCACAAGACGCACCATTTTCCGGTGCACGGCGGCATGACCTGGATCTGGGCGCTGTTCGCGGACATCACCGGGATCACCCTGGTCCTCTGGGCGCTGACCGGCCTGGCGATGTGGTGGCAGATGAAGCCGTCCCGGGTCGTCGGCGCGGTCGCCGTCGCGGTCGCCATCGCGGTGGCCGCCGTGGTGATGAGCGGCACGGCGTCGGACATCGTGTTCGGCAAGGTCGAGAAGGGCGGGGCGTGAGCGCTGGAGCGTGAGGCTGCCTGAGAAGCGCAGACACTGAGACCGCCAAGAGCGCCAAGAAGAGAGTCCTATCTTGGCGTCCTCGGTGTCTTGGCGGTTCGCCTTTCGCTCGAGCAACGTGATCGGCGCTAGGCGCCGAGCGTGGCGCCGCCGTCGACGCAGAGGTCGTGCATCGTGACGTGCCGCGCCTGATCCGAGGCGAGGAACAGCACCGCCGCGGCGACGTCCTCGGTCTCGGCGATCCGGTTCAGCGGGATGCCCAGCTTGAACGCCTCGGGGGAGCCGGCGATGACCGCGCGCGCCCCGCGCCCGTCGGTCCAGAGCGCGCGCTGCATCGGCGTGTCCGTCGAGCCCGGGGAGACCACGTTGCACCGGATATTGTATCTCGCGAGCTCCAGGCCGAGGCATTTCGTGAACATGGTCGTGGCCGCCTTGGAGGCGGCATAAGCGGCCATGTGCACCCGCGGGGTCCGCGCGGCGTTGGACCCGACCGTCACGATCGACCCCGAAGCGCGCCCCGTCATGCGCCGCGCCACGGCCCGGCTCACGTTGACCACGCCCCGGGTGTTGACCGCGAAGGTCCGCTCCCAGTCGTCGTCGCTCAGCTCCAGGACCGGGCCGACGCGCAGGATGCCCGCCACGTTGACCAGGATGTCCAGCGGCCCGAGCTCCCGCTCGACCCGGTCCACGACCCCGTCGACGGCCTCGCCGTCCGACACGTCGGCCGCGAACGCCGCGGCGCGGCGGCCGCCCGCCGTCAGATCGGCGACCACGGCGTCAAGGCGCTCCCGGTTCGCGTCGAGCGCCGCCACGGCCGCGCCGCGCGCCGCGAGCGCCCGCGCGACGGCCTCGCCGATCCCCTGCGCGGCGCCCGTGACGAGCGCGACTCTATGTTTGAACTCCATCTCCATCTCTCGCTCTCCGTCAGGTGGGGTCGAGCTCATCCATGAACCGATGGCGCTCCTCGTGATACGCCTCCTCGGCGCGATCGGCCTTCCAGTACGGCACGGCGTACATCGCGTCGCGCCCGAGGCCGCGCTCGTTCCGCAGGTGGTCGCGGATCGCGCGGACCGACGACGCCTCGCCGGCGACCCAGGCGAAGGCCCGGCCCGGCGGCCACTCGAGGGCGCGCACCGCGTCCTCCAGCTCGGGGCCGGGCGCGTGCTTTCCGCCGAGCGGTAACCAGGTCAGCGCGACGGCCGGCGGACACGCGATCGGCTGCACGTCGGCCGCGTCCGGGACCGCGATGAACGCGTGTCCGCGCGCCGTGGCCGGCAGGGCCTCCAGCAGCGCGCCGATCGCCGGAAGCGCGGCGAGGTCGCCGGCCAGGAGGTACCAGTCGGCGGGCCCCAGCATCGGATCCGGGCCGCTGGGCCCGGCGACGCCGATCCGGCCGCCCGGCTCGACCCGGCGGGCCCAGCGCGACGCGGGGCCGTCGTCCCCGTGCAGCACGAAGTCGACCTCCAGCTCGCCCGCCCGCGCGTCGTACCGGCGCACCGAGTACGTGCGCGTGATCGGCCGCCGCGGCGCGGGAGGCCAGACCGGGCCGTCCGGACCGAGCGTGGGCAGCTCCGGCGCCGATTGGCCTTCCCGCGGGAGGAACACCTTGATGTGCGCGCCGCCGGAGCCCGCGGGGAACCCCGCGAGCGCCTCGCCGCCGAGGGTGATCCGCCGCAGATGCGGCGTGATCGAGGTCGCGCGCAGCACCTCGAGGAGACGCGGCGGCGTGCGCGCCGCCGCCCCTTGCGGGGGAGTCGCGGTGTGGCTCATGGTGAATCCGGGCTCGTCGACGCGCGGTGGCGCGGGCGTCAGCCGGCGGCCTCCTGGCTGAGCGCCTCTCCGCCCTGCCGGTGCGCTTGCCGGCCCTCGCGCGGCATCCGGGTCGACAGGAGCTCCCACCACTGCGCCAGCGTCTGCAGCTCGCCGAGCTCCACGAACGTGACGTCGATCCCCGCGGCGCGCCACCGCTCGACGAGGGTCATGAGGCGGATGGAGTCGAGCCCCAGGTCGAGCACGTGCTCGCGATCCGAGAGCGCCGAGGCGGGCTGATCGAGGATCTCGGCGACGTCGCCGCGCAGGCGATCGAGCCAGGTCGCCCGGCCCTGCGCCCGCCCGAGCGGCGCCGCCTCGCGCGGCGCGGCGCCCGCGTCGTCGCGGGGCGCGAGCGCGGCCACGACGGCGCTTGTCGGCAGCGCGACGCCGCACCGCTGCGCCACGTAAGCGATGGCCATCTCGTGCTGCGCCCGGGAGAAATCGGCGGTCGCGTCGGTCACGAAGAACGGCTGGACGTCGTTCATGAACGCCTCGCACGCCGTCATCAGGCACCCGATATGGGCGTAGATCCCGCACACGATCAGCTGATCGCGCCCCCACCGGCGCAGGAGGTCGAGGAGCTCGGTGCGCTGGAAGGCGCTGTAACGCCACTTGGTGAGGACCGTATCGGCGCTCCCCGGCGCGAGATCGCTCACGATCGCCTCCTTGTGCGGGTGCTGCGTCAGCCCGGGCCCCCAGAGATCGAGCAGCAGGCCGCGCTGCGCCCTCGTCTGCTCGGCGGGCTGCTTCGTGTAGACGACCGGGATCCCGCGCGCCGCGCACCGCTCGCGGAGCAGGCGGGTGTTGGCGAGCAGCTCGACGACCGGCGACGCCTTGGCGTCGTAGTAGCCGAGAAAGTAGTCCTGCATGTCGTGGATCAAGAGGACGGCGCGCCTCGGATCCGGCCGCCAGGGCACCCGGCTCTCCGGGAGCTCGTCGACGCGTGGCATGGAATAGGTCTGGATGCTGGGGATGGCCATGGTTGTTCCTCTCTCACGTGGTCACAGCGTTTCATCTCGGCGGCTCGAGCGACGCGCCGTCGCCCCGCCGCCCCGGCCCGCGCCGCGCTTCAGCGCTCGGCGCCCTGCGCGAGCCGATCGGCGATCCACTTGCGGAGCGCCTTCTTGTCCACCTTGCCGACGCTCGTCGTCGGGAGCGCCTCGAGCCACTCGATGCGATCGGGCACCTTGTACAGAGCGACCCCGCGCTCGCGCAGGAAGGCGTTGATCTCGCGCGCGGCCGGCGGCTGCCCGCGGGGCACGAGGAACGCGCACGACCGCTCGCCGAGCCGCTCGTCCGGCATGGCCACGAGCGCCGCGTCGCGCACCGCCGGGTGGGCGAGGACGTGGTTCTCGACCTCCTCGGCCGCGATCTTCTCGCCGCCGCGGTTGATCTGGTCCTTTGCGCGGCCCTCGACGACCAGGTAGCCCGACGGCGTGCGCCGCACGAGATCGCCCGTGCGGTAGAAGCCGTCGCGCGTGAACGCCTTCGCGTTGTGCGCGTCGGCCTTGTAATAGCCGCGGATGGTGTAAGGCCCGCGCGTGAGCAGGTGACCGACCAGCCCGTCGTCGACGTCGCGGTCCTCGTCGTCCACGACGCGGACCTCGTCGTGGGGCGAGATGGGCCGGCCCTGGGTCTCAGTCGTGATCTCCTCGGGATCGTCGAGGCGGGTATAGTTGACCAGCCCCTCGGCCATCCCGAACACCTGTTGCAGGGCGCAGCCCAGCGTCGGCCGCACCCGGCGCGCCACCTCCGCGGCGAGCTTGGCGCCGCCCACCTGGAGCACCTTCAAGCTCGACAGGTCGTGCCGCGCCGTCCGGGCCGACTCCAGCCACAGCGCGGCGAGCGGCGGCACGAGCGCGGTGATCGTGACCTTCTCCCGCTCGATCCAGGGGAACGCCTCGTCCGGGCTGGGACGGCGGCTGAGCACCACGCGGCCGCCGGCGCAGAGCGCGCCGAGGCTCCCCGGCGAGCTCAGGGTGAAGTTGTGCGCGACGGGCAGGACGGCCAGGTACACGCTGCCCGCGTCGAGGGCGCAGATCTCCGCGCTGGCACGCACGCTGTAGAGATAATCGTCGTGCGTCCGCGGGATCAGCTTGGGCACTCCGGTGCTCCCGCCGGACAGCTGGAAGAAGGCCACGTCGCCCGCCGCGGGGCTCGGCAGCTCCACGGGATCGGCGTGCACGCCCTCGAGCGCGGTGTGCTCGCCGGGCTGGCCGGCCACGAGGACGTGCTTCAAGGTCTTCACGTCCCGCCGGACCTGACTCGCCAGCTCCCGGTAGTCGAACCCGCCGTCCCGGTCGGCGACGACGTAGGCGACCGCCCCCGTGTGCTCGCAGAAATACGTGATCTCGGCGCGCCGGTGGGCGGGCAGGGCGAGGACGGGGAGGGCGCCGAGGCGGAACAACGCAAAGCACACCTCGAAGAACTCCACGATGTTCGGGAGCTGGACCACCACGCGATCCCGCGGCTGGATCCCGAGGCGCAGGAGGCCCGCGGCGAGGCGGTCGGCGCGCCGATCGAGCTCGCCGTAGCTCAGCCGGCGATCGTCGCCGACGAGGGCGATCCGGTGCGGGTGCTGCGCGGCCCGCTCGCGGAGCAGGTCCCCGAACGTCTCGCCGCGCCAGTAGCCTTCGCGCCGGTAGAGCTCGGCCACCTCGGGCGGCCAAGGGGTCCAGCCGGAGAGCGCCTGTCGGCGTTCGTCAGCGGGCATCACCCGATCTCCGGCGCCTGGTCGAGGCCGAGCGCGTTCAGCATCGTGCGGAGCTTCGCGGACGTCTCGTCGAGCTCGCGCTGGCCTTCGGAGCCGACGACGATCCCGGCCCCGGCGTAGAGCCGGAGCGCCCGCCCGGCGACGTCGGCGCAGCGGATGACGACGGCCCACTCGCCGTCTCCGGCGGCGTCGCACCAGCCCACGAGGCCCGTGAAGAACCCGCGATCGAAGGGCTCGAGGGCCTCGATGGCGGCGCGGGCGCGCTCCGTCGGGTATCCGCACACCGCGGGGGTCGGGTGCAGCGCGGCGGCGAGCCTCATCGACGAGATCGAGAGATCGCGGAGCTCGCCCGTGAGCCGGCTGGACAGGTGCCACAGGTTCGCCGTCTGCGTGAGCGACGGCTCCTCGGGGACGCTCAGGTGCCTGCAGAACGGCCGGAGCGCGGCGGCGACGGCGTCGACCACGATCGCGTGCTCGTGCCGGTCCTTCTCGGACGCGAGCAGGGCGATGGCGCGCCGCCGGTCCTCGTCCGGATCCGGGCTGCGGATCGCGGAGCCGGCCAGCGGGTTGGCGACCACCCGGAGCCCGGAGCGGGACAGGAGCAGCTCGGGGCTCGCGCCGATCAAGGTCCGCGGCCGCGAGCTCGGGCCGCGCTCCGCGCCGGACAGGCCCGCCATCGGATCGGAGAGGTTGGCGGCGAAGGTGTAGCCGCTCCGGTTCTGCTGCGAGAGGCGCTGCAGGACGGCGCGGAGGTCGACGGACTCTCGCAACGTCATCTCCAGCATCCTGGAGAGGACCACCTTGCTCAGCGCCTCGTTCCGCATCAGGCCCACGGCCAGCTCGACGCCGCGCACGTAATCGCGGGGCTCGGGGACCTTTCGCAGCGTCTGGAGGGAAGCCTGCGGCTGGGGTCTGAGCGCGTCGGCCGCGGCGCTCAGCGGCCCGGCGCTCTGGATCGTCTTCGGCACGATGAGGTGCGCGGGCGAGGTGCTGTTGAACGGCACCGCGCCGACCGCCATGGGGACGCCGTGGCCGGCCCGCCGCTGCGCCGCGAGCACCCGGGTGATGCGGTCCGAGAGGCGCTCGCCGCGATCGGTGCCGATCGTCTCGAGGATCATGTCGTGCACGCCCTGCGCGAGGAGGGTGCGCGTCGGCGACGCGAAGAAGAACGCCGACTCGGGGGTGTATTGCTTGAGGATCTGCCCGGCGTTCGACAAGGGATGAGCGACGGCAGCCGGCATCGAGATGGAATTCATCGAACACTCCTTGAAAGGTGTGGAATCGGGGGGCGCCCGCGGCGCGGCGCTCGGGCCGGCGTGCGGCGTTGTCACCGAGCGACGGCGGCAGCGCTCCCGGCGCTAGCGCAGGAGCGCGCGGTGGCCCGCGCCGCCCGCGCGCCCGGGACACGGCGCGCCGCGCGTCTCATGGCACCGAGCTGCGGAGCGCTGGACACCGAGGCGAGCGCGGCCGAGGCGCGTCGCCGGCTCGTCGAGGCGAGCGCGCCGGGGGCGCGCCGCTGGCCCATCGACCGGCTCCAGGGCCGCGCTTCTGGCGCCGTCCCGCCGCCGGGCGCCTTGGAGGCTCGGCCGCAGAGGCTCCACCGCGGCGCGCAGGCGCGCGGCCAAAGGCCGGCGCGCGCGCTCCGCCCGCGAGGGCGTCGAGGCGCGGAGTCGGCCCGAACGTCGAAATGGGCACGTCGTCACATCCAGCTCCGATGGGCTTCGAGAGCCGCGTGGGCTCGGTTCATCGGGCTCTGGACGTGAAGTCGCGGGCCGCTACAGAAACCTGATAAGGAAAATCAGTTTCAAATGCTTGATGCCACGTTCAATAAGAACTGTCAAGGTTTCCTGGTGCAGGCCCGGGGCCGCGTGGGCATGGGAATGGGCTGCGTACGGCAGCCATTTCCGCGTTGACAATCCACGCTACATCTGCCAGGAGTCGCCCCGCCATCGGTGCTCGCCTGGCCATCGCCCGGCGAGCTGAAAAGGGAACCCGGTGAGAATCCGGGACTGCCCCCGCAGCGGTGAACGGGAACGACCATCACCATCGAGCACTGGGCCGCGCTTGAGCGGCCTGGGAAGCGGTGATCAGTAGGAAAGCGTCCGGCGACGGCCGCAGCGCCCGTGAGTCCGAAGACCTGCCGACGGTGCGCGCGCCGGTGCTCCGGCGCGCGCTGACCTGAGCCTTCGAGGGGAAGGCGCGCAGGCTCTGGACCACCTCGCTCAGGCGCGGTGCCGTAGCCCGTCCGCAGTCCCCCCGATTCGGCTCTCAGCTCACCCGAGCAGTGCTGGGTCGACGCGGGCAGGCGGGCGTGAATGGTTCAATCCCTTGAGCGTGTGGTGCGTCGCCGGCGGAGCGACGGCGCGGGGCGCTGGCTCGTGCTCGCCGCCGGCAGCGCCCTGGCGGCCGCGCCGGCAGCGGTCGCGGAAGAGCTGCGCGGGGCAGGGGCCGAGCAGGGCGGCGGTCGCGCTGCCGTCGCGACAGCCCCGCTGGAGGTGCGCGTCGAGGGGGAGCGCGCGCGCGCGCCGGCGCCGCCCAAGGACCGATCCGTCGCGGGATCCGTGCTGACCCGCGACCGCCTGACCGGAGCGGGGCTCGAGGCCGCGGACGTGCTCCGCACGCAGCCGGGCGTCCAGGTGACCGAGTCGGGCGGCTTCGGCGGGCCGGCGACCGCCGCGATCCGGGGCGCGACCGCCGCGCAGACACCGGTGTACCTCGCCGGCGTTCGCCTGAACGACGACGTCGCGGGGACCGCGGATCTCTCGCTCGTGCCGCTCTGGCTCGTCGAGCGCGTCGAGATCTACCGGGGCAACGCTCCCATCGAGGCCGATCGCCTCGGGCCGGGCGGCGCGATTTTCTTCGAGCCACGCCGGCCGTCCCGGACGACGGCCGGCGTGGGCGCCATGGCAGGCTCGTTCGGGGCCAGGCGCGGGTGGGCGTTCGCCGGCGTCAGCGCCGGCCCGGTGAGCTCGATCGTCGGGGTGAGCGCCGAGGCCGCGGCGAACCGCTATGCGTTCGTCGACGATCGCGGGACGCTCTTCGACGCGAGCGACGACACCGTCCGGCGCCGGCAGAACGCCGACGTGCGCGCCGTCGACGCCTGGGCGCTCGCGCGCTTCGATCTCGGCCACGGCGCGACCGTCGACGTGATCGCGAACGGCCTCGATCGCGAGCAGGGCGTGCCGCGGCTCGCGCTCTTGCCCTCCCGGCAGGCTCGCGGGGAATCCCGGCGCGCGCTCGCGTCCGTCGTGACGCGGGTTCCGTTCGGCGGCGAGGCGCAGCACACGCTCGAGGCGCGCACCTCGTTCATCGAGGCGCGGTCCGAGTTCCACGACCCCCTCCTCGAGCTCGCGCTCCTCACGCGCGAGCTCCGCCTCGCCGGCCGCCGCCTGGAGCAGACGCTGGGAGCGACCCTCTACCTCTCCGATCGCCTCACGGTGCGACCCATGCTCTCGGTCGCGCGCGAGGGCATCTCGCGCGAGCCGGACGACATCCCGCTCGCGCGCGCGCGGCGCACGTCGGCGCGAGGCGCCGTCAGCGCGGAGCTGCGCCTCGGCGAGTGGCTCGCGCTGCGCGCCCTCGGGAGCGGCGAGTGCCACGCCACCGGCGCGGACCCGGGCCGCCCCTGCGACGTGCTCGCGCCGTCCGGACGTGTCGGCGTGGAGGCGGGGAGCGGCCGGGTTCGGCTGCTCGCGACCGTGGGGCGCTACCTCCGCGTCCCGACGCTCGGCGAGGTGTACGGCATCTCCGGCGTCGTCCACGGCAATGCGGAGCTCGAGCCGGAGTCCAGCGTCACGCTCGAGGCCGGGATCCGGGCGCAGACGCGGCGCGGCGCGGTGCTCCGAGGCGCCTACATCGACGCGTTCGTGTTCGGGCGCGCTTCGTCGGGGCTCATCGCGTACGCGCGCTCCGGTCAGGGCTACGTGGCCCCGTACAACGTCGACCGCGCCCGCGTGCTGGGCGCGGAGCTGTTGACAGGGATCGAGGTGACCTCGTTCCTCCGCGCCGAGGTCGCGGCGACGTTCCTCGATCCGCGGGACACGACGCCGCAGCGGACGACCGCCAACGACGTCCTGCCGTTTCGCCCTCGCCTCGTCGTCGCGCCGCGCCTTCGCGCCGACTGGAAGCCCGCGGACGGCGGCGTGCTCTCGGGCGCCTCCGGCGAGCTCCGGGCCGTCTACCAGTCGAGCCGGTACGCCGACCCCGCCGGCCTCGGCGTGATCGCGGAGCAGGCGACCGTCGACGTCGAGGCAGAGGCGACATGGCTCCGGGGGCACCTCGCGGCGAGGGCGCGCGTCGCGGATCTCCTGGACGCGCGGCGTACGGACGTCGTCGGGTATCCGCTCCCCGGGCGGAGCGTGTTTCTCACACTGGAGTCCACATGGTGAAGATCCGTCGATTCGCGATAGCAATCTCGATCCCGTTCCTGGGCTGCAACGTGGATCCGCCGCCGCCGTCGACGGGCGGTGTTCAAGCGGGCGGCGGGAGCGATCCGGGCGCGCCGGGCGCCTGCGAGCGCGGCGTCGTCATCGTGACGAGCGATTACCAGTCGACGAACATCGCGATCTCGGAGCTCGACGGGACCACGCTTTCGCCCTCCTTCGTGTCGAGCGGCGCGACAAAGCCAGGGCTCAGCCTCGCGCTGTCGGGCGACGTGGACGTCCCGGCGACGGCGCCGCCGTCCGGCCGCGTCGTCCTGCTCGATCGGTATGGCACGAACGTGATCACCTGGATGGATCTCGAGACCGCCGAGGTCATCGCGCAGCTCCCGGTCGGGCAGGGGTTCGAGTCCAACCCTCACGACTACATCGAGGTGGACGCGGATCGAGCGTTCGTCTCACGCTTCGGGAGCAACCCCACCCCAGGCGCCGAACCCTTCGACGAGGGCAGCGATCTCCTCATCGTCGACACCCGCAAGTACGCCATCGAGGGGCGCATCGCCCTGCCGGAGGAGGAAGCGGGGCTCCTGCCGCGTCCGTCGGGGATGGCGCGCGTCGGCGACGACGTGGTCGTGTCGCTCGGCCGGCTGGCGGAAGATTTCTCGGAGGTGGGCGAGGGGCGCCTCGTGGGCGTCTCGCCGGAGCAGAACGCCGTCACGTGGACGGTCGACATCCAGGGGCTCTACGGTTGCGGGCGCGTCGCCGTGTCACCCTCGGGGGCCCGACTGGCCGTCGCCTGCTCGAGCCGCTTCGACGCGGACGCGATGAAGTACGATCCGGCGACCAGCGATATCGTGATCTACGACGCTCGCACGTCGCCGCCCGAGGAGATCGAGCGGCTCGGCGTGGCCGAGGAGCTGGACGCTGGGATCCAGCCCTCGCTCGCCTTCGCGTCGGAGGACGTCCTCCTCGCGACGGCGTACGGGGGCAACGCGTCCGCCGGCGACCGGGTCTTCTCGGTGAACGTGGACAGCGGCGATATCACGCCGCTCGGCGAGGCGCGCCAGCCCTTCGTCTTCGGCGGCATACACTGCGCGCCCGGCTGCGGCGACGTCTGCCTGCTGAGCGACGCGGAGAGGAACAAGCTCCGGCGCTGGAAGGCGACGGCGAACGGCGCGCTCGAGCCGCTGGAGGACGTGACCGTCGACACCGAGGTCGGGCTCCCGCCGCGATCCATCGGCGGCCTCTGATGGGGCGTATCAAGGGCGAGGGCGGGTGAGATGACCATCCAGGGAGTCGGCGCCGAGGGCGCCGCGCGCGCGCTGGACGAGCCGGCGACGTCGCGTCCGGGACGCCGCGCGCTCGTCGCGTACGCGGTCCTGCTCGCCCTGCTCGCGGCGGTCGTCGCGGCCTCGCTCGCGCTCGGCGCGGCGAGCCTCTCCGACGCGAGCCTGCGGGCGACCCTGCTGACGCTGCGCGCCGCGCGCCTCGGGGCGGCGCTGCTCGTCGGCGCCGCGCTCGCGGTCGGGGGCGTCGTGGTGCAGGGCCTCTTCCGGAACCCGCTCGCCGAGCCCTCGGTGCTCGGCACGACCGCGGGCGCGGCGCTGGGCGGCAAGATCGCCCTCCTCGTCGTGGAGCTCGCCGTCGCCGAGCGCGGGATCCGCGGGCTGCCCCCGGAGATGGTGCTCCCGGCCGGGTGCCTCGCCGGGGCGATCGTCAGCCTGGGGCTCGTGCTCGTGCTGGTGCGCGCGCCGGGAGATCTCCTGAGCATCCTCCTCGTCGGGTTCCTCCTCTCCTCGCTGTTCCTCAGCCTCGGGAGCCTCGCCACGAGCCTCGCGCAGGAGCGATGGGAGCTCGGCCGCGCCGTCGTCGCCTTCGCGCTCGGCGGCCTGTCGGGCACGAGCCCACGGCACGTCGGACTGGCCGCGCCGCTCGTGCTCACCGGCGTCGTGGCCGCGTGGTTCTGGGGAAAGCCCCTCGATCTGCTCCTCTCCGGGGAGGAGGAAGCGGCCTCGCTGGGCGTGGACGTGCCCCTGGTGCGCCGCTTCTGCATCCTCTGGATCGCGGTGCTCACCGCCGGCGCGGTCGCGCTCGGGGGCAACGTCGCCTTCGTGGGGCTGCTCGTGCCGCACGCGCTGAGGCCGCTGCTGGGCGTCGACCATCGGCGCTTGATCCCCGTCGCGGCGCTGGGCGGCGCCGTCTTCGTCGCCGCGTGCGATCTCGCCGCGCGCCTCTTGCCCGCGCGCGGGGAGGTGCCGCTCGGCGTCATCACCGGGCTCATCGGCGCGCCGGCGTTTTTGGTGCTGCTCGCGCGCTCGCAGCGGGAGGCGGAGCGTGCCTGAAGCCGTCGGCGTATCCGGGCTGCGCGTCCGTCGCGGGGGGCGGGTCGTCGTCGACGACGTGTCGTTCACGGCGCCCTTCGGCGGCGTGCTCGCGGTGCTCGGGCCGAACGGGGCGGGCAAGTCCTCCCTCCTCAAGGCGCTCGCCGGCGTCGTGCCCTTCGACGGGGACATCCGGCTGAACGGGCATGGCGCGCGCGACCTCCGCGCGCATGAGCGAGCCCGGCTCGCGGCGTACGTCCCCCAGCAGTCCGAGCTCCGCTCCGCGCTCACGGTCGAGAGCGTCGTGGCGCAGGGCCGGTATGCGCACCACGTCGGGCGCGTGCGCGCTAGCGCAGCCGACGAGCAGGCGGTCGAGCGCGCCTTGCGGCTGACGGACACCGCGCCGCTCGCCTCCCGCCCCTTTCCCACGCTCTCGCAGGGCGAGCGGCAGCGCGCGCTCCTCGCGCGGGCGATCGCGACGGAGGCCAGGATCCTCCTGCTCGACGAGCCCACCTCGGCGCTCGACGTCGGGCACGCCCTCCGCCTCTACGCGCTGCTCCAGCGTCTCGCGGCCGACGGATACTGCATCGTCGTTGTGCTCCATCCCCTCGCGGAGGCGCTCGACTGGACCGACAGCGCCGTGCTCATCGAGCGCGGGCGGCTCCGCCAGCAGGGGGCGACGCGTGACGTCGTCAAGCCGGGCGTCGTGGAGTCGATCTACGGCGTGCGGCTCGTCCCCGGCGGCGCGCTCGGCTTCCGGCTGCCCATGGAGGACGAGCCCCGCTGCGAGGGAGCGACTTCATGAGCGCGCTCGCCTGGATCAACTACGGCGCGCTCACCGGCGCGCTCGCGCTGTCGGTGGCCGCGGCCGCGCTGCCGCGCTCCGCGGACCAGCGGCCGGCTCCCGGACGGGAGGGCGCCGCCGCGGACGAGCGCCCGGCCGCGCTCGAGGACGCTACGGGAGCCGCCGTCGCGCTCCGCGACTTCCGCCGGATCGCGTCGGCGAGCACGGTCGCGGACGCGCTGCTCCTCGAGCTCTGCGAGCCCGACCGCGTCGTCGCGCTCACCGGGTACGGAGCGCGCCGCTCGCCGCGCGGCTACCGCTACGCGGGCAAGGCCCTCATCGAGGACATCGCCGATATCGAGGCGCTCCTCGCGTTGCAACCCGATCTCGTCCTCCTCAATGGTTACGGGGACCCGCGCCGTATCGCGCGCCTGCGCGAGGCGGGCCTGACCGTCTACGATCTCGGCCCGATGCGCGGGCTCGCGACGCTCCTCCCGAACGTGCGCGAGGTCGCGGCGCTGGTCGGCCACCCGGAGCGCGGCCGGTGGCTCGCGACGGCGCTCGCGGACGGCATGGCGGCGGTGGCCGCCGACATCCAGCCGCCACGGCGCCGTCGTGGCAAGATCGACCGAGGGCACGAGCTACCATGACGTCCTCGTGTCGGCGGGGCTCTCCGACGCGGCCGCCGGCGCGCACCGCGACTGGCCGGAGTACACGGCGGAGGAGGTCCTCGCGATCGACCCCGATGTGCTCGTGACGAACGCAGGAATGCGAGCGATCCTGTGCGGACAGGCTGGCCTCGACCGGCTCCGCGCCTGCGGCGCGGCCGGAGGCGTCGTCGAGCTCGACGACGCGCTCCTCGGCGATCCAGGGCCGGCGATGCTCGACGCCGCTCGGGCCGTTCGACGCGCCGTCTATGGCGCTCCCACTGCCCCGGGCGCAGCGCGCGCCGGCGGCGAGTAGCTCGTGTGCAACCCTGCCGACCTGCGGAGATGGAGATCAGAGACGATGGGCGACGACGCGACTGAACGCTCGACCGAGCGCAACCTCGACGGGACGACGACGGAGTATTTCGACGTGCCGAAAGCGGAAGAGACGTACCGCGAGCTTGTGCGCGCGCTGTTCGAGGACCACTGGGATGCCATCGATTTCGGCCCGTGCCTCCAGGGCGCCGTGTTCGAGCTGCGCTTCGCGAGCAAGCCGCGGGTCGGATACCTCGACGGCTACTTCACGATCGGGCCGGATGAGCCGGGCGCGTGGCATTTCCACCTCTGCGTCGGAGCCCACAAGGGGACGAAGGCGCGGCCCACGGCTCCTGAGCTCGCGCGATGGCGGCAGTGCGCGCGCGCCGCGTTCTACCGCGACCTCGACGCGAGCGGGCGACCGAGGAGCTGGGGATTGAGGCTCTGGAACGGCCGGAATGAGCAGATGATGACGGTGTTCTTCCCGAACCCGTGGCTCAACGCAGAGCGGACGAAGCCCGTCAAGGAGCCGGACTGGTCGAGGCTCGCGCTCTGGATGGACCTGCGCGCGCGCTTCGCGGGCGTGCCGCCCGAGCCCGCGCCGGTGGACGACGCTCGGCGTCCCCAGATGTGCGGATAAGGCGCCTCCGCGGAGCATCGTCCCGGCGCGAGCCGGAGGCAGGCCATCTCCCCCGCACGAGGCGGTTGATCCGCTTGAGCGCCTTGGCCGGAACCCTCCGCCCCGTCGCAGCGGCGGCGCGCGGTCCGCTCGACGTCAGAAGGAGGCGTCGAGGACGACCTCGCCGGCGACGCCGACCTGATACGCCGAGACACGGCGCTCGAAGAAGTTCGTGACCTCCTGGACGTCCTGCAGATCCATGAAGGACAGCGGGTTCTTCGCCCCGTAGCGCCTCGGCATGCCGAGCGTGACGAGCCGCTGGTCCGCGCAGAACTCGAGGTAGCGGCGCACGTCGCGCGCCGCCAGACCCGCGACGCCGGCGCCGAGCAGATCCTCCGCGAACTGGGCCTCGCAGTCGATCGCCTCATCCATCATGTCGAGGATCGACCGAGAGAGGCCGGCGTCGAAGAGCTCGGGCTCCTCGCGCCGCACCGCGCTCACGACCTCGAAGGCGAAGCGCATGTGCGCGCTCTCGTCGCGGAACACCCAGCTCGTCCCCGCGGCGAGCCCGTGCAGCAGGCCGCGCGAGCGCAGGAAGTACACGTACGCGAACGCGCCGAAGAAGAAGAGCCCCTCGACGCACGCGGCGAAGCAGACGAGGTTCAGGAGGAACCGCCGCCTCTCGGCGCGCGACTCCAGCCGATCCAACGACTGGACGGAGTCGATCCAGCGCATGCAGAAGTCGGCCTTCTTCCGGATCGACGGGATGCTCTCGACGGCGGCGAAGGCGCGGTGGCGCTCCTCCGGATCGGGGATGTACGTGTCGAGGAGCGTCAGGTAGAACTGGACGTGCAGCGCCTCTTCATAGAGCTGTCGCGACAGGTACATCCGCGCTTCGGGGGCGTTGATGTGCCTGTACAGGTTGAGCACGAGGTTGTTCGCCACGATGGAGTCTCCGGTGGCGAAGAACGCGACGAGGCGCTGCACGAGGTGGCGCTCGGCGCCGGTCATCCTCCGCAGGTCGCCCACGTCCGTCGAGAAATCGACCTCCTCGACCGTCCACGTGTTCTTGATGGCGGCGCGGTACATGTCGAAGAAGGCCGGATAGGCCATCGGACGCAGCGTGAGGCAGAGGCCCGGGTCGAGCAGGCGCGCGGGGCGGCTCACGCGGCTCACTGGCAGGCCTCGCACGCCTCGGGGTTCTCGAGCGCGCACGCCACGTCCGCGGCCGCCTTCGCCGGCGGAGGCGCGATGTCCGGCGCCGCGTCCACGGTGGTCTTGGCGATGCGCGTCGCGGGGCGCGAGCGCAGGTAATAGGTCGTCTTGAGCCCCTTCTTCCATGCGTGGAAGTACATGCTCGAGAGCTGGCCGATGGTGGGGTTCTCGACGAAGAGGTTCAGCGACTGGCTCTGATCGATGAAGGCGCCGCGCTCCGCGGCCATGTCGATGAGCGAGCGCATCGGGATCTCCCACGCCGTCCGGTACACGGCGCGGGCCTCCTCGGGCAGCTCCTCGAGCCCCTGGGCCGAGCCCTCGGCGAGCTTGAGCCGGGCGCGCACCGCGTCGTTCCAGGCGCCGCGCTGCTTGAGCTCCGCGACGAGATAGCGGTTCATCTGCAGGAAGTCGCCCGAGAGCGTCTCGCGCTTGAAGAGGTTCGACACCTGCGGCTCGATGCACTCATGGCAGCCGGCGATCGACGCGATCGTGGCGGTCGGCGCGATCGCGACGAGCAGCGAGTTCCGCAGCCCCTCGGCGCGGATGCGGGCGCGGAGCGCCTCCCAGCGCGCTCCGTCCTGCGGCACGAGGCCCCACGCGTCGAACTGGAGCTCGCCGCGCGCCGCGCGCGTCTCGTCGAAGGCCGGGTGGCGCCCCTTCTCGGCGGCGAGGTCCGCGGACGTCGAGAGCGCGTGGTAATACACCTCCTCGGAGATCCGCCTCGAGAGCTCACGCGCGGCCTCGGCGTCGAAGGGCAGGCGCATCTGGAAGAACACGTCCTGCAAGCCCATGAGCCCGAGCCCCACCGGCCGCCAGCGGAGGTTCGAGCGCCTCGTCGAGGTAATGGGATAGTAGTTGAGGTCGATGACGCGGTCGAGCTGGCGGATCGCCGTCCGCACCGTGCGCGCGAGCTTGTCGAAATCGAACGCGACGGTGCCGTCCGCGCGCGCGACCGTGTGGCGCGCGAGGTTGATCGAGCCGAGATTGCAGACGGCCGTCTCCTCCTTCGAGGTCACCTCCAGGATCTCGGTGCAGAGGTTCGAGAGGTGCACGACCCGGCCCGGCAGCGCCGTCTGGTTGCAGGCGCGGTTCGCCTTGTCCTTGAACGTCATCCAGCCGTTGCCGGTCTGCGCGAGCGTCCGAATCATCCGCGCGTAGAGCTCGCGCGCCTTCATCGTCTTCTTGGCGAGCCCCGCCCCCTCGGCCTCGGCATAACGGCGCTCGAACTCGTCGCCGTAGAGGTCGCAGAGATCGGGCACGTCCTTGGGATCGAACAGGCTCCATTCGCCGTCCGCCTCGACCCGCTTCATGAACAGGTCCGGAACCCAGTTGGCGAGGTTCAGGTTGTGCGTGCGCGCGGCCTCGTCGCCCGTATTGTCGCGCAGCGCGAGGAACTCCTCGACGTCGGCGTGCCACGGCTCGAGGTACACGCAGCAGGCGCCCTTGCGCTTGCCGCCCTGGTTCACGGCCGCGACCGACGCGTCGAGCGTCTTGAGCCACGGCACGATGCCGCTCGAGTGCCCGTTGGTGCTCTCGATGAGCGAGCCGCGGGACCTCACGCGGTGATAGGCGAGCCCGATACCCCCCGAGAACTTCGAGAGCATCGCGACGTCGGTGTAGCGCTGGTAGATGGTCTCGAGGTGGTCCTCGGGCGAGTCGAGGAGGAAGCAGCTCGAGAGCTGCTCGTGGGCCGTCCCTGCGTTGAACAGCGTGGGCGAGCTCGGGAGGTAGTCGAGCGAGGAGAAGGTCTGATAAAGCTCGATGGCCTGCGCCGCCGTCTCGGACAGCGCGCAGGCGACCCGCAGGAAGAACTGCTGCGGCGTCTCGATGACGAGGCGCGTCTCGGGGTGCTTGAGGAGGTAGCGATCGTAGAGGGTCCGCAGGCCGAAGTACTCGAGCTCGTGATCGCGCCCCGGCTCGATCGCGTCGTTCAGCTTGCGGGCGTTCTGCGCCACGAAGCCGTGGAGCCGCTCGTTGATGAGGCCGAGCCGCCGCCCGGCGGCGACGGACTGCGAGAAGGCGTGGATCTCCTGGTTGCGGACCTCCTTGTCGATATAGGTGGCAAGGAGGCGCGCCGCGAGCTTCGAATACTGGGGCTCCTCGGCGATGAGCGACGCCGCGGTCTGGATGGAGAGCTTGTCGAGCTCCCGCGTCGTCGCGCCGTCGTAGAGGCCGCTGATGGTCTTTGTGGCGACGCGGAGCGCGTCCACGTCGGGCAGCGCCGCGCAGCAGCGGCTCACGGCCCGGACGATCTTGTTGACGTCGACGGGCTCGCTCGACCCGTCGCGCTTCTTCACCCGCATCGTCGTGTGCGGGAGCGCCTCCTCCGCGCCTCCGCCCCTCGCGCTCCGCGCCCGCAACGGCGCCGCGCCGTTGCTCGTCGTCACCGTGTCGCTCAGCATGGCAATCCTCCTCGTCGTGCTTCGTTCGGAGCGGTCCCGGACCGCTCGCGTCGAGACCGCGAGAGCAAAGAGGCCAGCCGATGCGCGCGAGCGCGCAGGCTCTCCTGGAGAGCCCTCGGACCGACCGCTCGCCCCCGCGGGCGAAAGGAAGACAACGCGGGAGGGGATCGGAACCGGGACGAGCGCGAGATCAGCGCCAGCTCGGACCTCCCCGCCCCCCTCGAGGCTTCCAGGTCAAACCGGCGCGGGATGTCTCCCCGACGCAGGATGTTGGCAGGTCTTCGGGCTCGCGAGCGCTCCGGCTCTCGCCGGCTTCCTACGGTCCACCGCTTCCCAGCCCGAGGGCCAGTGCGCGTCGTGGAGATCGTTCTCGCTTACCGCTGCGGGGCAGCCCCGGATTCGCACCGGGTTCCCTTTTGAGCCACGGGCCGAAGCCCGAGGCACCAACATGAGGCACTACATATTGCGGTGCGGGGCTCCGGTCAAGCGATATATTGGGGTGTCGGGCGAGCGGACGGATGTCGCGCGATCGCTGTCCAACGACCGATGCGCTCGTGCTCGACGGTCACACCGGTCACACCGGTCCACCGGTCACACCGGTCACACCGGTCACACCGATTACGTTGATCAAGCGTGCGCTCGTGCTCGACGGTCACACCGGTCACACCGGTCCACCGGTCACACCGGTCACACCGGTCACACCGATTACGTTGATCAAGCGAGAAATGAACCGCCAAGCCACGAAGGGCGCCAAGATAGAATTCTCTCCTTGGCGTTCATGGTGGCTTGGCGGCTCGAAGCGCTGCGCTTTTCAGCCGGTTTCGACCCGATTGTCGCTCTACGGGCAGGATGCGTTGGCGATCGCCACGGCGTCGAGATCGAAGACGCCGCTCGCGCCGGTCAAATCCGGCCGATCGGTGATCCGCACGTACCGCGCGAAGCTGAGCTCGAGATCGGCGAGGTCGAAGGCGTCGCCGCCCGCGACTTCGGGGTCGGTGGGATCGAGGATATTCGTGTCGGGGTTCGCCAGCACGGGGTGCCAGCCGGCGCAGGAGCCGTAGGGGGCCCCCGTGGCGGTGCACGGGAAGGCGATCCAGTCGACGCCGTTCTGGCTCACCTCGACGGTCGCGAGCTCGGCGAACACGGTGGTCGGGCTGGTCTCGAAGGCGTTCTCGAAGACGATGAAGTCCGGGCCTGGCCCATCGACGATGAGATTGCCCGAGAAGCCGAAGGTGACGGTGCCGCCGTTGCCGAGGGACACCACGTCGGTCGAGCCCCCGCAGCAACCTCCGCCCTTGGGAGGACCGAACGCGATGTCCGGGAACCTCTCCTGTCCATAGCTCTGGCCCGTCCCGAAGACGTGGCTTACCACCTCGGAGGCGAACACCGTCTCCGCGCCCGTGCAGTCCTCGACGCCGCCGCCCGCACCGCCGCCGCCGCCCGCGGCATCGCCGCCGTCGCCGCCCGAGCCGCGCGAGGTGCCGCAGAGCGCCTTCGCGGTGGAGCGGAAGGTGCTCTGGGTCCGGGCGCTCGTGCTCGCGAGGCGCTTCCCGGAGGCGCGCGCCCTGCTCGACGAGGCCCGGCTCGATCCCGCGATCGACCGGCGCCTGCTCGACGAGCTGGACGACTCCATGCCCGATCCGTGAGCGGCGCGGCCGGGGCCCACGCCCGCGGGGGCGCGCCAGAGCGGGGGGGCGCCAGAGCGGCGCCCCGGCGGCTCACTCGCCCGCGTACGTGCCGAAGCTCGCGCGGCCGCTCGTCGAGACCTGCGGGGCGGCCTGGCCCACCTGCACGACCGCGGAGAGGAACGCGGCCGGCTTGAGCCCTTCGTCGGGCCCGGCCTCGTTCGTGATGTACTCCAGCCCGACCCCCGCCAGGAAGCCGAACGACGTGCCGTTGCCGCCCGAGCCGCCGCCGCCCGCGCCGCCGTCGCCCGCGGCGCCGCCGCCGTCGCCGCCCGATCCGCCACCGCCCGATCCGCCGCCGCCGGCCCCCCCTGCGCCGCCCGCGCCGCTCCCGGCGTCGCTCGACGACGTGCTCGCCCCGCCGCCCGAACCGGTGGCCCCTCCCTGACCCGCCGCGCCGCCGGATCCCTGCGCCGCCGTTCCTCCCATTCCCCCGGAGCCGCTCCCGGACGGCGAGCCCTCGGAGGAACAGGCGATGATCGTGAGCACCGACAGAAGCACGCTCGCGCGCGCGATACGAGAAACCATGAGACCTCCGAAGGCGGGCGCGCGCCGCGCCGGAACGAACCCGGCGCGGCGCGCGCCCCCGGGCTGATCAGTAGAACGGCGCCGACGTGCCGTACCGCGCGAGATAGATGTTGTAATCGCCGGTGTTGACGCTCCCATCTCCATTGAAGTCGGCGTGCTGGTTGTACCCGGGGTTGCCCAGCTGGGTGCTCCAAGACGCCACCAGGATGTTGTAATCGGCGGTGTCCACGTCGCCGTCGTTGTCGAGATCCGCGTCCGCGATGTTCCCGAATCCGTCGCCGTCGGTGTCTCGCTGGTCCGCGTTCGCCGTGAGGTAGGCGTTGTCCGCGCCGTCGGGCACGCCGTCGCTGTCGGCGTCCGGCGCGCCGTCGGGGAAATAGAGCGTCACCTTCGGCGTCACCCCGATCTCCCAGAAATCCGAGGCGCTCCCGGCCGAGTAGCACTGCCCCGCGGGGGACGAGTACTCGTCGCCCGACGGGTTCCAGGCGATCGCCAGGGCGCTCGTGTGGCCGACGAACGCGATGGGCGACGTCGCGTTGTCGTCCTCGCACGCATCAGGCGTCAGCTCGAGGTACTGCGACGAGCTCCCCTCGTTCACCGGCGTCTGGCTGCCCCCGACGACGCTCGCGACCACGCTGGCGCGGATGAGCGCGGCATAGCCATTCTCGCTCGTGCCGCCGACGCCGAATGCGTCCCCGCCGCCCACGTGCAGGGCGCCGTCCCCGTCGAAGCCGAGCGCCGCCGCGTTCAGCACGTTGCTCGCCAGGAGCGAGCCCTCGCTGCCGCCGTAGACGTACGCGCTCGCCGTGCCATCGATGACGTCCTGGATGTCGGCCGCCGCCCAGATCCTGAGCTCGCCGGTCCGGTTGGGCGAGGTTTGATAGCCGATCCCGGTGACGAGGTTGCCCGCGGAGTCCACCGCGATCCCCCCGGAGGCGCCCGGGATGCTCGTGATCAGCGGGATCTCCGCGATCTGCGGCGCGGTCAGATCGAGGGCGTAGACGCCGCTCGTGTAGCCGCTCGGCCCGCTCCAGCCGCCGTTGATGACGAGCGTGCCGTTACCGTACCAGGCCCCGTCGTAGTAGTTGACGTCGAGCTCGATCACGTCCCCGTGGCCGAGCAGGTCGGGCGGCGAGGTGACGCTGAGGATCGAGCTCGGGAACACGAGCAGCGGCGCCCCGTAGCCGACGCCGAGCGCGATCGTGCTGCCGTCCGGCGAGATGGCGAGGAAGCTCGGATCCATCGGCCCGTCGCTCAGCGTCGCGACGGGCACGTAGACGCTCGAGCCATAGTTTTTCTGGAGGTACAAGGTCTGATCGTTGGCGACGAGGAGCCGTCCGGCCAGCTCGTATCCGTCGATCTCTTCGGATGTCGTCGGGAACCCGTCCAGGGCTATGGACCACCCGTCGGCGATGGCGTGTAGGTCGAACGTATACGACGTGTTCCCCGCGTACTCGTCGAAGGCGTCCGCCAAGGCCGGCGGCGAGAGCAGGAGGAGCGCTGCGGCGACAGAAGATACAGAAATGCGCGCAGAGCCAGCCGCGACGCGCGGCGGCGCTGAACCTTGGGAGATGATCATCGGACCGACCCTTCGCCCCCGCGGGCGATTGCGAAAGAAAGCTCGGGGGGACGGATCGGAACCGGGACGGCGCGTGCGTCAGCGCCAGCTCGGACCTCCCCGCCTCCCTCGAGGCTTCCAGGTCAAACCGGCGCGGGATGTCTCCCCGACGCAGGATGTTGGCAGGTCTTCGGGCTCGCGAGCGCTCCGGCTCTCGCCGGGTTCCTACGGTCCACCGCTTCCCGGCCCGAAGGCCAGTGCTCGTCGTGGAGATCGTTCTCGCTTACCGCTGCGGGGCAGCCCCGGATTCGCACCGGGTTCCCTTTTGAGCCCTGGGCCGAAGCCAAGGGCACCAACACGAGGCACTACATATTGCGGTGCGGCGCGCAGGTCAAGCGAGATGTCGCGGAGGAAGCCGGACGAGGGGAGCGACTACCGCCTTACCAGCGGGGGCGTGCTCACGCGTCGCGCGCCCGGAGCTCGTCGTCGAGGCGCTCGTCATACTCGTCGCGAACGGCCGCCGCGGCGGCGCCGCTCGGCGGGGTTGGCTGCGCGGCGCCGCGCCTCCACGAGCGCAGCAGGGCGAAGATCCCGAGGAAGGTCACCGCGATGCCCAGCATCAATGCCAGCGCGACCTTGCCGAGGACGCCGGACGAAGGCGCCGCGCGGAGGCGGTCGCCATAACGCGCGACGAGGTCCTGTTCGATCGCGTCGGCGGCCTCTCCCCGGCGGAGGCGGGCGCGGATCTCGCGACGAAGATCGCTCGCCACCGCGGATTCGTGCACATCGAGCGTCTGATTCCAGCAACAAGGCGCGAGCAGACGCGCCGCGAGCGCCTTCTCGCCGGGCGCGGGGGTCGAGTCGACGAGCTCGGTGGCGGCCTCGCTGGGCGTCGCCGGCTCGGCCCTGCCGCTGAGCGCGACGCCCGCGATGGCGGCGGCCAGCGCCGCCGCGCGGCGCCAGCGTGAGCTCCGCAGGAGCCGGAGACGCACGGGCGAGCTCACTGCGCGTGCGCCGTGCGGGGAACGGGCCGGGTCATCCGCGGACGCGCCGCGCTCTCGCTGGATCATGGTGAGACAGGCTAGCGCGACCGGCCGCAAGGGCCCTGCGACACGATGTCGCGCTCATCCCCGCACCGCCACGGGCTCGCCAAAGGCCGAGATATCGCTGCATCGTTCGAGGGGATGCGACACCGTGACGCATTGCCCGCGCCTCCTTGCAACTCCTACTGTCGCGCGCATGCCAAACGAGGTTCTCTGCTCCACGTCTCCTGGGTCATCCTCGGCCGGCGATGGAGCGCCGGCCCGCCGGCGCGGGCGGCTCCGGCCGGAGCGAGGAGCTGAACCGCGTCGCGAGACCTCCGCCCAGCTCGTGCTCGCGCGTGAGGCGCGGGACGACGGCTCCTCGACGATCGTGCTCCTCGCCCGCGGGTGCCCCGAGCACGAGGCGGAGGTCGAGCAGCTCCTCAGCGGCAGCTCCGCGAGGCGCTGAGGCGGCGCGGGCCGCGCGCCCTTGCCTCCGGACCGCCGCGATGATGCACGCCTATCGCTTACAGCCGTGCTGATGAACGTCTGCCACGAGAGAAGAATGCCGTGCCAGCGACACGATCCCGTGTCCGCGCTCGTTCAGGAAGCGCGCGAGGTCGAGCCCGAGGCAGCCGGATCTGCCGCTGATCTTCACCCAGGCTCAGCCGCCGCAACCCTCGATCCCGGCCGAGCAGTACGCGCTCCACCAGGGGTTGCACGCGTCGGCGTCCTGGTCGTCGCCTTGGCTCATGTCGAGCAGCTGGGTGAAGCTCGACTCGGCGTCTCCGTACCGCAGGTGCATGTGCTTGGCGCCGCCCTCGCCATGCGGCGGGCGCATGATCACGTGATGGAAAGCCTCGCAGCCGGCCCCGCCGGCGGTGAGCGCGAACTGGAGCCACACCGACTCCGGCGACTCCGGGAAGTAGTGGGGATCCGGCGCGAAGCCTTCGTAGGAGTACGCGCATCCCTCGGCGAGCGGCATTTCGCCCTCTCGGTCGCTGTAGAACGATATCTCTCTCATCTCCTTGAGGGCCACGCGCCCCGGATTGCGCGGATCGTCGGGGCATTCCGGGGCCAGCGGGTCCGACGTGAACTCGCCGTCCACGCCGAGGTAAGGGACACCCTGGTTCGGTTCCTCGGCGACGACCTCGTCCTTGCCGGAATCGTCGTCACCACAACCGAGCAGCAGCACAAAAGCGAACGTCGCGCACAGCGCGCCAGTGAGTCGAGACGCCATGTCCTCAAGGGCTCCTTCGCCTGCAGGGCTCCCTCGCCATCGCGAGCCGACCGGCTCCGGTCGAAGCGTCGAAGACAGGAGGAGCGAGCAGGTGAGCGACCCATAACACACCCGGGGTGAGGTCGTGGCACGAATCTACTATTTCGTGTTACTGGGGCCGAGCCCTGCTCCAGCGGCAGATCGGGGAGGGCGCGGCGAACTCGCCGACGTGCGCGCCTCGCCCTCCCGCCCGCGCCCGGCCATGCCGGCGCCGAGCCCGCCGGCGTGCGCCGGCGCGCCGGCGCGCGGGCGGCTGGCGGCGTATCCGGCGGCGGGTCACAAACGGGGGCCCATGCCGCTCAGCCACGCGCTCCTCGCGGATCCGGTCGACGACCTCATCGCGCTCCTGCGCGGCAAGCGCTTCGTGGCGCTGACCGGGGCGGGGTGCAGCACCGAGTCCGGCATCCCGGACTACCGCGGTCCCGAGACACGGCGCCGCGCGCGCAACCCGATCCAGGGGCGGGAGTTCTCGAGTTCGGCCGAGATCCGGCAGCGCTACTGGGCGCGCGCCGTGATCGGCTGGGAGCGGTTCTCGCGGGCCGAGCCCAACCCGGCGCACCGCGCCCTCGCGCGGCTCGAGCAGGGAGGGCTGATCGAGGGCCTCATCACGCAGAACGTCGACGGCCTCCACCAGGCCGCCGGCAGCCGCCGCGTCATCGAGCTGCACGGGACGCTCGCCGAGGTCGCGTGCCTCGCGTGCGGCGCGATGGAGCCGCGCGCCGCCCTCCAGCAGCGGCTCCTCGCGCGGAACCCCGGCTGGCTGCGGCTCGCGGCCGACGTCGCCCCCGACGGCGACGCCGACCTGCCCGCCGAGCACGTGGCCGGCTTCCAGACGCCCCCCTGCCTGCGCTGCGACGGGCCGCTCAAGCCGCGCGTCGTCTTCTTCGGCGAGAACGTGGCGCGGCCGGTCGTCGACGCGGCGTTCGCGCTGGTCGACGCGGCGGAGGCGCTCCTCGTGGTGGGCTCCTCGCTGGCGGTCTTCTCGGGCTACCGCTTCGTGCTGCGCGCCGCGCAGCGGGGCATCCCGATCGCGATGGTCAACCTGGGGTCCGCGCGCGGCGAGGAGCTCGGCGCGCTCAAGGTCGAGGCCCGGGCGGGCGAGGTGCTGCCGCGCCTCGCCGACGCGCTGGCCGGCGCGCCGCGGCCGGAATGAGGGTGCGGCGCGGGGCCGGGCGTGCCGCGGCCGGAATGAGGGCGCGGCGCGGGGCCGGGCGCGCCGCGCCGGACGTCAGCCGCGCCGGTACATCACGTCGGTGCGGAGCACGTACTTGCGCCCCCGCGTCACGGCGGCGCCCCGGTGGAGCCGCCGGTGCTCGAACACGAGCGCCATCCCGCGCCGCGGGACGATGCTCTGGCCGCCCCAGAAGTCGGTCGTGCCGCCCTCGAAGTCGTCGTTCAGGTAGATCATCGCGGTGAACAGGCTCCGCTCGATCTCCGATCGCGGGAACGACCCGTCGCCGTGCCAGTTGAAGTACTCGCCCTCGGCGTACCGGTAGTAGCGGAAGCGCTCGTTCAGCCCGACCGCGCGGAGGGCGCCCCAGGTCGGCGGGGTCCACGGCGCGAGCCGCTCCCAGAGGCGCGCCGCGAGCGCCGGATCGTCCAGCATGACGCGGCCGTTGTTGCGCACCTCGAGGTTGATGACGCTGCCGCCCCCGATCGGCGCCTGCGCGAAGCCGTGCGCCTCGGCGCGCGCGATGAAGCCGTCGCACTCCTCGGGCGACAGCAGGTCCGTCACGGTGAAGATGCGGAGGTCGTCGGTATAGGTGGTCCGCTGGGCGGGTCGTTCGGCGTGCATCGTGCTCATGCGTCGACCATGCGTCCCGGCGGACCGGATCCGGAAGGGCGGGACCGGGCAGGACCGGGCAGGACCGGGCAGCGCGGTGGACAGGACGGCGCGGCATCGCCGATGATCGTGGGCGCGCAGCGATGGCACAGGTCCCCAGGGCAGGCCGAGGCGCGGAGCCCGCGGTCCATTTCAACCACGCGCTCCTGCTGCGGGCGCGGCTCGATCTCGACCTGACGCAGGAGCAGGTCGCCGCGTCGATCGGCGTCGACGTGCGGACCTACCGCCGCTACGAGTCGGGCGCGGTCAACGACCCGCGGCTCGGCTTCTCGGTCCGGAGCCCGTCCCGGCGGCGCATCCTCGAGCGGCTCGGCGCCGAGCTCGGCCTCGCCGAGGCGGACCTGCTCGTCGGCGAGGCGGGGGGAGCGCCGGCGGCGGAGGGCACGGCGGCGAGCGGGGCGGGGGAGGCGGCCGCCGGGGCCGGGGAGGCGGCCGCCAGGGCCGAGGAGGCGCCCGCCAGGGCCGAGGAGGCGCCCGCCGGCGCAGCCGCCGCAGCCGAGGCGCAGGCCCCGCCCATCGCGCCTGCCGCCGCGCAGGGCGCCGCCCCGGCGTGGCGCCCGCTGCACGCGCACACGCTCCAGCGGGCCCGGCACTTCGTCGGGCGCGGCGAGATCCTCGACCGGCTCGCCGCGTGGGCCGCTGCCTCGCCGCCCTCGCCCCCGGTGATCGCGCTCCTCGGCGTCGGCGGCGCGGGCAAGACCTCCATCGCGGAGCGCTTCCTCCAGGGGCTCGGCGACGCCCCGCGCCCCGGCGGGGTGCTCGTCTGGAGCTTCTACGACGACCCCAGGACCGAGGCGTTCCTCGACCAGGCGTCGGCGTACTTCGCGCCGGGCCCCGGCGCGTCGGGCGCGGCGGCGCCGCGGGCTCCGGCGGCGCCCGGCGAGCAGCTCGCGCGCCTCAAGGAAGCGCTGGGGCAGGGCCCGCCGCACCTGCTCGTGCTCGACGGCCTCGAGACCGTGCAGGCCGAGGGGGGCGCCGGCCGCGCGCACGGCGAGCTCCACGACGCGCTCCTCCGCCGGCTGCTCTGCGCGATCGCCGCGGGGCTCGGCGGCGCGCGCGCGCTCGTCACGTCGCGCTTCGAGCTCGCGGACCTCGCCGCCTGGGCCGACGGCGGGCTCGCGACGATCCGGCCGGAGCCGCTCGGCGAGGGCGACGCCGCGTCGCTCCTGCGCCGCTGGGGCATCCGCGGCGACGGCGACGTCCTCCGCGCGCTGTTCGAGCAGACCGGCGGCCACGCGCTCTCGGTCGCCGTGGTCGGCTCCTACGTGGGCGCGTTCCTCGGCGGCGACGCGGCCCGGCTCTCCGCGGCGGGCGCGGCGCACCTCGCCGAGGCCGAGCGCGACGACGTCCTCGCCCGCCGTCTGAGCTCGGTGCTCTCGGCCTACGCGCGTGCGCTGCCCCCGGGCGAGCGGGACCTGCTCGCGCGCCTCTCGGTGTTCCCGGGCGGCGCGGGCGAGGCGGCGCTGCTCCAGCTGATCCGGGCCGGCGGCGAGATCGCGGGCGCCATGGCGGGGTGGGGCCCCGCGGAGCTCGCCCGCGGGCTCGCGCGGCTCGAGCGGCTGGGGCTCGTGTTCGCGGCGCGGCAGGGCGAGCTCGGCTACTCGACGCACCCCTTCGTGCGGCAGCACTTCAAGTCGCTGCTCGCCGTCCCGCCGGATCGCATCCACGCCGCGGGGAGCGCCGCGCCGCCGCCGCGCCTCGACGAGGCGCCGCGCCGGGCGCCGCGGGAGCGCCGGGCGGTCGACGCGTACGAGGCGATCCTCGCCGAGCTGCTCGGCGCCGGGCGCGCGGGCGAGGCCTACGAGATCTACGCCTTCGGCCTCGGCGGCTTCGCGCACCTCGGGCTCAAGCTCGGCGACATGGCCCGCGGCGCCCGCATCCTGCGCGCGTTCGCCGGCGGCGACGACCCCCGCGGCATGCCGGCCTCGCTGCCCGCGCGCGTGCGCGCGTCGCTCGCGTACGACGCGGGCCTCTACGCGGGCGCGCTCGGCGATCTCGCGTTCGCCTGCGCCTGCTACGCGGCGCACAACGAGATCGCCGGCGCGCTCGCCGATCCCGCGCCGCTCTCGACCGGCCTGCGCACGCTGGCGTACACGGAGCGGCTGCGGGGCCGGCTGACCGAGGCGCGCCGCCTGCTCGAGCGCGCGTCGGAGGTCGATCGGCGCGGCGCGACGAGCGGCGTGCGCGCCTCGGACAGCGGCCAGGCGGTGCGCATCGCGGCGCTGCTCGCCGCGGTGCTGCACGACCTCGGCGAGGTCGACGCGGCGGGCGAGCATTTCGCGAGGGTGCGGGAGCTCGGCGACGCGCCGGTGGCGCGCCGCGCGCTCTGGGAGGCGGAGCACGACCTCGCGCTCGGGCGCCGGGACAGGGCGCGCGGGGCCACGGAGCGGAACATCGCCGAGTGCCGGCGGCGGGGCTGGGAGGGCCACGTGGCGCACGGCCACACGCTGCTCGGCCTCGCGCTGCTGGACGGCGGCGGCGGCGGCGACGAAGGCGGCGGCGGCCGCGTCGCGCAGGCGGAGGCGCACCTCGTCGAGGCGCGGCGCTGGGCCTCGGCGACGGGCGAGGTGGAGGTCGCGCTGCGGTGCCACGAGCTCGCGGCGCGGCTCGCGCTCGCGGCCGGGCGGCCCGACGAGGGCGCGCGGCAGGCGCTGGAGGGGCTGCACGTGGCGGAGACGTGCGGGTTCGGCCCGTTCCGCGCGCGGCTCGCCGTGGTCGCCGCGCGGTGCGCGCTGGCCCGCGGCGCGGGGGAGGCGGCGTCCGCGGCGGCGCTGGCCGACGCGGCGGTGGCGTGGGCGGGCGAGGACGCGTGGGCGAGGGCGGACGCGCTGCACTGGGCGGGCGTGGCGCGCGCGGCGGCGGCGCGCGGCGGGGAGCTCGCGCGCGGGCGGGATTTGCTGGCCGAGGCGACGGCGTTGCGGGAGCGCCTGCGCCACCCGGAGGCGGGGGCGTCCCGGGCGGCGCTGGCGGAGCTCGGGTGAGGGGAGGGAGCGCGTCGCGTGTCGTGCGAGAGCGCGGCCGCGCGCTGGCGAACGGGCGCGCGGATTTGTGCTTTTCCCCGTTTCGTGGTCGGAGGCCGGGGCGCCCGTGTACCATTTCGCGGTCGCCTTCAGGTGATGTCGACCAGCATCCACGCAGCTTCCGCGACCGGTTGCGCCGGCTGCACTCCCTTCTTCGCAAGGAGCGTTCATGTCCCCCCGACCTTCCTCCCTTACCGTCTCCTCCGTCATCGCCCTCTCCCTCGCGCTCGGAGCCTCGGGCTCCGCGAGCGCCGAGCCGGTGATCATCACCGGCGATCCGGTCGCCCCGCTCCCCGCCGAGAAGGGCGCCGGCCTGTGCGGCGCGCACAGGATATCGACCGACCCGGAGGTCGACTTCTACGTCTCGCCGGCCACGGCCGAGGGTTTCATCGAGAAGATGACCGCGTTCTTCGATCCGGGGCAGCCCGAGACCGATATCGAGAGCTTCGTGGTGAGCGCGCCGCTCGATTTCTCGAACAACTACGCCGTCGGGAACGAGTGGAGCTTCGGCGATTTCCTCAACGCGGCCCCCGAGTGTTCGGAGGGAGGATGCGACTTCGAGTCGAACGAGCCCAACGTGGCGTTCGGCATGCGCCTGCGCGGCTACCTGGCCGTGTCGCCCGAGCACGTCGAACAGCCGGTCCACTTCGGCATCTTCGCCGACGACGCCGTGGCCCTGGTGCTCTACGACGTGGAGCAGACCGCCTATCCGGTGCTGGCGCAGCCCCTCAAGCTCGGCCTCACCACCTGGCGCATGACGAACACGGTCACGTTTGCGAAGGAGGGCCTGTATCCGGTCGAGGTCCTCTACGCCGGCATCGCCGAGCATTCGGCGCTCGAGGTGTCTCTGCTGGTCGGCGAGTTCGAGGATTTTCAGCTGGGCGCCGGAGAGAGTGGCAGCGTGAGCCTCGAGGAGTCCGGCTTCGCCATCATCGAGCCGGCGTCGCTCTATCAGGCATTGTCGGGCGTCGACGCGAGCCCGGACGAGGCCTCCTGTACGCAGTGCGGCCGTGAGTTCATCCACCAAGTCGGAAACAACGGCTGCGCCGAGGGCTCGTACTGCAACAGCGCCGCGCTGTGCGCGCCGTGCTCGCTCGACGAGTTCTGCGGGCCCACCTGCCGGCGTTGCGACGCCCAGACGCCGCGCTGCGCCGTGGTGGAGGGGACGCCGGAGTGCGTGGCGTGCGTGAGCGACGGGGACTGCGGTGACGGCGAGGTCTGCGACCTCGAGGCGCACGCCTGTGTCGAGGCCCCGGACGAGCCCGGCGCGGGCGGCGCGGGCGGCGCTGGCGGGGACGGCGCGGGCGCGGCGCCCGGCCCGGGCTCGGACGGCGATGACGGCGGCTGCGGGGTCAGCGGCGAGCGGCGGTCGGGCGGTGGGCTCGCCTTCGCGCTCGCGGGGCTCGGGCTCGCGCTCGCTGGCGCTCGTCGCCGGGCGCGGGCGGCCTCGCGGTCGAGCGCGCTCACGGAGCGCCTCTCGCGCTGAGGTCCGGCGGCGCGGCCGAAGGGGCGCGGCTCCTCCGGCCGCGCGGCTTTCTCCGGCGGCGCCGCTGCGCTCCGGCGGCGCCGCCTCCTCCGGCAGCGCCGCCTCCTCCGGCAGCGCCGCCTCGCCGCGGCGTCAGGTGGCCGCCGGGCCGCGCCGCGGCAGGCGCTGCAGGATGTCTGTCGTCTCGGCGCTCTGCTTGAGCCCGGCGAGGCGCTGCTCGATGTCGCGCCTCAGCACGGCCGCCAGGACCGGCTCCAGCACCGGGGCGAGGACCCGCGGGCGCGCCGCGAAGTTGTAGCGGAAGGTGACGCGGGTCCGCCGCGGCGACAGCGCCTTGAAGAGCCACGCACCCGAGAACTGGCGGAAGATCCGCGGCCCGTCGACCATGGTGATCGCCACCTGCTCCGGCGGGTTCAGGGTGATGTAGCGGGCCTCCATCGACAGCCCGTTCTTCGCCCGCACCCACACCCGCACGCCGACGGCGGGCGCGGTCGCGCCGTCGCGGTAGCGCATCTCGCGGAGGAACGGGTCCCACTCGAGCCGGAGATCGTAGTCCTGGGACAGCGCGAAGAGCTCGTCGGGCGCGGCGTCGATCTCGGCGGTGCTCTGGATCGTGGGCATGGCGCGCAGGATAGGGCCGCGGGGAGCGCGGTGAGGAGGGCGATGGCGAGGGGCCGTCGCGATCGCTGTTCCGGCTGTGGGCCATGCGCCGGGGTTGATGTGCGCGGCCCCGAGGAGGCGCTCGCGCGTGGCGGCCTGGCTGGCTAGGCCGCGAGCGCGAGCTCCGAGAGCTCCGCGAGCTCCGCGCTTGGCGTCAGCCACCGCGAGGCTTGCGAGATGACCCCTCGGATCAGGCTAGCCGCCTTCGGCTGCTGGAGGCTTTCACCCGACGCTCGGCCGATATCGCTGTTCAGGAGGGCTTCGCGGAGAGTGTTCTCGATGACGGCCGTCAGCATCTGCGGCTGTGTTGTCAGGAGCCCGATGAAGGGCCCCGCCGCCTCGATATACTTGCCGATGTCCGCGGAAACGATCGAGCGCCGCTGCGCTGCGATCTCCGCAGCCCAGCGAGCCCGCTTGCCGTGAACCTCGGCGGCATCCTCACCTGCGTAGAATGCGGCCAGGAATGCAGCCAGGGACGCCGTCATGAAGCCCAGGTAGACAACGCCGTCCGCGGGCTCGCGGCTCAGCTCCTGATAGGTCCTGTCCAGCTCGGCCTCGGCCTCCTCGCGCGTCGTCGCGGAGCCGGGGTAGGCGATGGACTGGGCGATCACGAGGAGCATGTAAGCCCGGAGGAGCGGGTTGTCCGGGCACAGGCGGTGTGCCCGTCGCACGGCCCGGCCGAGATCGTCGAAGCGGCGCTCGTCGAGCGCTGCCCTGGCATCGACGAGGTGAAACGTCGACTCGCCTGGGAAGCGCTGGAGGAGCGCATCGAGCTCGGCGCGTGCGCGCGACCGGTCGGTTTCGGCGATCTGCTCCCATCGGAACCGCGATGAGACCAGGACGGGCGCTCGCTTCAGGAGCTCCGTGAGATCCTGCCGCGCGGCGAAGTACAGAGGATCGAGCCGATCTCGGTGCGCGTTTGCGGTCTCCTGAGGCACGGCCGCGCTCGCTTCCTCCACCTCGCGGAAGGCGCGCGCTGCCTCGACGACGTCAAGGCCCATGACGAGGCATGCGCACCGTTCGACCGCTGCCCTCAGGCGGGTCTCGGGCTCGACATCCTCCAGGAGCGCGAGAGCGCGCCTCTCGATGTCGGCCGCCTCGTGAAACAGCACGGCTGCCTCGAAGCGGCTCTCTTCGTCTCCGTAGGCCAGCAGCGAATTGGCCCTGAGCTTCCGCTTTCCGCCGGAGGCCAGCAGGGCGAGGTACCCATCGTGCATTTTCATGGCTTCACCTGGTAGAGCTCGCTGACCCGCGGGACCGCGCACCAGAGCGAGAGGTGGACCTCGGCGATGTCGTTTCTGGCAGTCAACCGGGCGCCCTTCTCGGTACCTTGCATGCCAGACACGGCGGGAGGGTAACACGGCGGCATGACCTCGGGCAGGACGGCCCATCAGGCTGCCGAGAACGCGGCATGTCGTCGCAATGCGGTGCGCGCCGGCTCGTTGACGTCTCGCGGGGAGCCAGGTAGTCCGCCTCGCATGGGATACCGATCGGCGTTCGTGCTCGTTTTCATGGCAGCCGGGATGCTCGCGCTGGGCGGCTGCAACCGGGGGTATCAGACGGCCGCCGAGCTCGAGTCCGCGGAGCGCGGGCCGACCCACTGCGCCAGCTCCTGTCACTCGCTCGGGATGCGGATGTCCGCCTTCGTGCTCGTGGACCGCGCCGTGGCGGGCTGCGTGTGCGAGCCGGTCCAGGCGCCTGCCGGCGCTTACGCCGCGCCGCGGCCGGCCGCGCCACCGCCGGCCGCGGTGCCGCCGCCGGCCGCGCCGCCCCCGGCCGCGGTGCCGCCCCCGGCCGCGGTGCCGCCGCCGGCCGCCGCGGCGCCGGCCGCGCAACCCCAGAGCCGCGCGTCGGTCGCGGCGGCGGCGGGCTACGCCGTCATCGAGGCGCATCGGAAGCACGAGGAGGAACAGCAGGCGCTGCGGTCTGCACAGCCGAAGTGAGCCGGCGGGGGGCGCCGCGATGACCCGCCCCTCGGAGGACGTTCACGGCTCCGTTCTCCGTTGGCTCGTGGAGGAGCTCGCATGGCATCCTCGGCAGCACCATGGACGAGCCGGACGGCAAGAGGCTCTATTCCTACGCCGAGTACCTCGAGCAGGAGCGGACGAGCCCGACGAAGCACGAGTTCCTGAACGGCGAAATCTTCGCGATGGCCGGCGGGACGCCCGAGCATGCGCGCCTGTGCCTGAGCGTCGGCGCCGAGCTCCGGGCGCACCTCCGCGGGCGGCCCTGCGTGGTCTATTCCTCGGACCTGCGCGTCCGGGTGCAGGCGACCGGGCTCTCCACGTACCCGGACGTCAGCGTCGTTTGCGGCAGGATCGAGCGCGATCCCGAGGACACGGACGCCGCGCTCAACCCGGTCGTCCTGGTCGAGGTCCTCTCCGACAGCTCGGAGGCGTACGACCGGGGTCAGAAGTTCGCGCACTACCGGTGTATCCCCTCGCTCCGGGAATACGTGCTCGTCTCGCAGCACGAGCCGCGCATCGAGGTGTTCCACCGCAACGAGGATGGCTCGTGGACGCTCCGGGAGGCGCGTGCTGGGAAGGGGGTGGAGCTCCAGGCGATCGGGTGCATCCTGTCGGTCGACGACGTGTACCGAGATCCGCTCGCCCAGGCTGCGCCGGCGGCGGAGGGGTGAGTTCGGGAGTCGCGATGAGCTCCCGACGGTCGGCTGGATGAGCCGCATGCCCTGAACGTCATTGCGCGGCCGGCCGATGTTGCGGGGGGCGTCGAGGACCAGCGCCCCGACCGCGGCCTTCACCGTGCATCCCCCGTCGCGTACGATACCGCGAATGTCCAGGTCGCTGTCCGCGATGGTCGACCTCCGGCTGGATCCGGGGGGCGCCTTGATCCTGAGCTGGACCGAGGCGCCTGGGCCCAGGAACAAGGCCGTTCGCCCCGAGGAAATCGCGCACCTCCGCCGCCTCACCGACGCGGTGAGCCTCGCCGAAAGCCAGCGCGAGAGCGTCGCGATCGTGGAGACCCGCGCGGCCCTGAGCGCGGCCCTCGTCGAGCTGCTCGACGGCCCCGAGCGCGCCCTCGGGCAGCGCATCGCGAGGGCGGACGCCGAGCGCCGCCGGCTCGATCTCGTCGTGCGCGCGCGGAGCGACGACCGCGGCGCGCTGCGCGTGCACCCCGCCACGTGGATGCGGTGGGAGCTCCTGCCCTTCGCGGAGACGCGCCGCCGCGGCGCGCCGCCCCCCCTCACGGTCGTCCTGCAGCTCGGTTCGCAGGACCTCGGCGCTCCTCGCGTGCTGGAGGGCGGCGGTCTGCGCATCGCGTTCATGGCGTTCTCTCCTCACGATGTCCGGCCCGAGCTCGATTTCGAGCGGGAAGAAGAGGAGCTGCTCGCCGCGATCGCGCCCATGGCCGAGCGGCGCCGCGCCCGGCTGCGCGTCGTCGAGGGGGGCACGCTGGAGGAGCTCCGCGACGTGTTGCTCCTCGAGCGCTTCGACGTCGTGCACCTGAGCGGCCACGGGGTGCGGACGCCCGGCGGACCGCGGCTCGTCCTGGAGGACGCGTTCGGCGCCCGGCGCGACGTTGAGCCGGCGGAGCTCATCGAGGTGCTGGAGCGGGCGAAGGCGATGCCGGAGCTCGTGATGGTCTCGTGCTGCAACAGCGCCGACGTCCGCGGCTCGGTCGCGAGCTTCGCGGCGGAGCTCGTCGCGGCGGGCGTGCCCAACGTGGTCGGCTGGACGCGTCCGGTCGGCGATGGGCTCGCCATGCTGGCCGCGTCGGTGCTGTACGAGCAGATCGGCGCCGGCAAGACGCCGGTCGAGGCCATGCACCTCGCCCGCGAGCAGATGCGGCGCGAGGAGGAGCGCACGCCCGCGCCCGCGCATGCCTGGGGAACGCTGCACCTCGTCAGCGGCTCGGCGGCTGGATTCCGCATCGACGATCGCGCCGAGCCGCTGAGCGAGCGCGTCGATCGCGACGAGGTCTACAGGTTCCTGGGCAGCCGCATGCGGGTGCTCAAGACGGGCTTCGTGGGCCGGCGGCGCCTCGTGCAGCGGCTGCTCCGCGTGATCGTTCGCGGGCAAGATCTGGAGCCAAAGAGCGGGGCGCGCGACGTGGCGGGTGCGTGCGTCTTCGGGATGAAGGGCGTGGGCAAGTCGTGCGTGGTGGGCCGGGCCATCGAGCGCGCCAAGCAGCACGCGCCGGAGCTCGGCGTGGTGGTCGTGCACGGCGCGATCGACGAGCGCTCCGTGCTCGATGCGTTCCAGGAGGCTGTCGCCGTTGGGGGAGGGGATGCGACCGCCGAGAGGCTGCTCGCCCGCGCCGACGAGCGGGTGTTCCAGCGCGTGCGGCGCTTGATGGCGCACTGGCGCAGGCGGCCTGTGGTCGTCGTGCTCGACGACTTCGAGCAGAACCTGGATCGAGGCACGGGCGGCCCCTGGCTGGTGAAGCCCGAGGCAGCCGCGCTGCTGGAGGCGCTGATTCCCACGTGCGCGACCGGCAAGCCGAAGCTCTTGATCACCTCGACGGCCGAGTTTCGCGTGCCGTGGGCGAACGAGCGGGCGCTCGCCTTCGTGCCGGTCGGCGCTCTCGATGACGCGGCCGTGAGAAAGCTCTGGGCGCGCGGGCGGGCGTCGAATGAGCTCGCCAACGTATCGCTCGAGGGCTGGCACGATCTCGCCGACCGGCTGGGGCGCAATGCGCGTGTCCTTGCGTGGGCGCGCGCGCTGCTCGCGGGCAAGACCGACGAGGAGCTCGCCGCCGTCGCCGCAAGCGCGTCGGCGAAGCTGCCGATCTGGGCGCCGGGCGACGAGGCGAGCGAGACGAAGCACGCCGAGCTGGCGGAGCTGTTCTTGCGTCACATGGCCTACGAGCAGGCCCGGGCGGCCTTTGGCGAGCCGGCGCTCGAGTTCGTGAGGCGGGCGCGCGTCTTCGAGGACGCGGTGCCGAAGGAAGCCTTCGCGGCGCTCGCCGAGGGGCTCGCCGTCGACCTCGACCGGGACGTGGACGTGCTGGCGAGCTGGGGCCTCCTGGAGGTCGGTGAGCTCGACGGCGCGCGAGCGTACCGGGTGAGCCCGCTGGTCGAGCCGCGGTTCGAGGCGGACGATGCTGCGCGGTGGCATGAGGCCGCGGCCGAGGTTTGGGAGGCGCTGGCCGCGAAGGGGACGTCGGGCGTGGCGTGGCTCGAGCGCACGGAGGCGGCGTGGGAGCATGCGCTGCGGGGCCGGCATGTGGCGCGCGCGGAGCGCCTCGCGCGCCGCATCGACGCAGCGCTCTACAATGCGGGTCTCTACGCCCATAACCTCCGGCTGGCCGAGCGTCATGTGGAGGCGTTGCCGGAGTCGGCCTTCGGGCAGCGGTGGCTTGGCTCTGCCGAGGTCATGGCGGGGCGGTCTCCGTCCCGTGCGGTGGAGCGCATCCGGCGAAGCCATTCGCTCTTGGTCCGTGTGCACGGCACGGAGGAACACCCGGAAGTGGCTGCGTCGCTGCACGCGTTGGGCACCGTGCTGAGGGCACAGGGCGACCCGGCGGGAGCGCGCCAGGCGCTGGAGCGCTCGCTGGCGATCAACACCAAGGTGCACGGTACAGAGGAGCATCCGGAGGTGGCCGCGTCGCTGCACGAGTTGGGCGGCGTGTTAATGGAACAGGGCGACCTTGCGGGAGCGCGGCGGGCGCTTGAGCGCTCGCACGGCCTCCTCGCCAAGGTGCACGGCACGGAGGAGCACCCCGACGTGGCCGCGTCGCTGCAAGCGCTGGGCGGCGTGTTGAAGGCACAAGGCGACCTTGCTGGAGCGCGCGTGGCGTTTGAGCGCTCGCACAGCATCCTCGCCGAGGTACGCCGCACGGAGGAGCACCCCTCGGTGGCCGTGTCGCTGCACGAGTTGGGTGGCGTGTTGATGGAACAGGGCGACCTTGCGGGAGCGCGGCGGGCGCTTGAGCGCTCGCGCGGCCTCGTCGCCAAGGTGCACGGCATGGAGGAGCACCCCTCCGTGGCCGCGTCGCTGCACGTGCTGGGCAGCGTGCTGATGGCGCAGGGCGACCTTGCGGGAGCGCGGCGGGCGCTTGAGCGCTCGCGCGGCCTCGTCGCCAAGGTGCACGGCATGGAGGAGCACCCCTCGGTGGCCGCGTCGCTGCACGTGCTGGGCAGCGTGCTGATGGCGCAGGGCGATCTTGCGGGAGCACGGCGAGCGCTTGAGCGCTCGCGCGGCATCTTGGCCAAGGTGCACGGCACGGAGGAGCACCCCGAGGTGGCCGCGTCGCTGCACCAGTTGGGCGGCTTGCTGAGGATGCAGGGCGACCTTGCGGGAGCGCGCGTGGCGCTTGAGCGCTCGCGGGCGATCAAGGCCAAGGTGCACGGCACGGAGGAGCACCCCGAGGTAGCCGCGTCGCTGCACGCGTTGGGCACCGTGCTGATGGTCCAGGGCGACCTTGCAGAAGCGCGCGTGGCGCTGGAGCGCTCGCTGGCGATCAAGGCCAACGTGTACGGCACGGAGGAGCACTCCGCCGTGGCCGCGTCGCTACATGTGCTGGGCGGCGTGCTGATGGCGCAGGGCGATCTTGCGGGAGCACGGCGAGCGCTTGAGCGCTCGCGCGGCATCTTGGCCAAGGTGCACGGCACGGAGGAGCACCCCGAGGTGGCCGCGTCGCTGCACCAGTTGGGCGGCTTGCTGAGGATGCAGGGCGACCTTGCGGGAGCGCGGCGGGAGCTTGAGCGCTCGCTGGCGATCAAGGCCAAGGTGCACGGCACGGAGGAGCACCCCGAGGTGGCCGCGTCGCTGCAAGCTCTAGCGGGAGTGCTGGAGGTTGAGGGAGAGCTCGAGCAGGCTGCGAAGCTCTACCGCCGCGCGTTGGCCATCGATAAGAAGTGCTTCGGCACCCTCGACCAGTACCACTCGGCGGAGACCGAGGTGGCGCTCGCGATGCTGCTCTTCCGCCTCGGCCAGCGGGAGGAGGCCGGCGGCCTTCTTCGGCACGCCCTGCAGGTTCTTGCCGAGCAGGTCCCGAACCATCCCATCCTGCAGCAGTTCCGCGCGCGGATGCCGCAACCGGGCTAGCCTGCATCTCCCCCGTGCCCTTGCCGATCTCCTCGGCCGTGCCGCCGTAGTCTCGGCCCGTCCGACGCGACCGGCCTCGCCCCGCTCCGCGCGTGCTCCTCCTCGGCCGCCTGCTCGCCTCGGGCTGGGCCCCGCCGGCGCGCTGCGGGGGAGGGTGCCCTCCGAGGCCCAGCGCCGTGCTGGGTGACACCACGCGTGCCCGATCCTGTGCAGCAGGGTCTGCCGGGTGACACTACGTGTGCCCCTCCGCATACGGCTCTGCCTGCGAAATGACACTACGTGTGTCCCGCCGTTTACAGATCTGCCTGCAAAATGACACTACGTGACCCCATCCACACCCGCCCCAGGCTCCGCGGCCAGCCTACGCGCCTCCTCTCGCAGCCCCACCCCCGTCGCGTCGAACTCCTGCGCTCCTCCCCGTCCGAGCACACATCCGGCGCCGATCTGCCCCCACGGCCCCGCTCGCTCGGATCTACGTTCCCACGATGGCCAAAGCCAAGACCCAACAACACCCCACCGGGAAGTCGCCCACCGCGACTCCCACGGCACACGCAACCTACCGCGCCTGCTACCAGCGCTTCGCCCCGCTGGCCGCCGATCTCCCGGACCGCGACGTCGAGATCTGTCGCGCGGACGTGCGGATCGCCTTCGCCAACGTGAAGCGCGGCGTCCAGGCCGCCTGCGCCGATCCGGCGCGCATCCGCAAGGCCCTTCCCGAGCTGCCGCTCGATGACGTGCTCGCGCTGCCGGACCTCGGCCGGGCCCTGATCTTCGCCGCCACGCGCGTCACGGCGAAGGCCGCGAGCTCCCGCGAGATCGACGCCAAGCTGAAGCTCGTCATCGAGCTGCGCGAGCCGATGCTCACGCTCGCCGAGACCCTGGCCAAGCGCGGCCTCCTGCCGAAGGACGTGGTGGCCGAGATCCGCGCCGGCAGCGGCAAATATGACCTCGCCAGCGACGGCATGGCGCTCGCCCACCTGTACGCGGAGCACGCGGGCGTGCTCCGCGGCAAGCACCCCTTCACCCAGGAGGAGCTCGATCAGCTGCGGGAAGCGAGCGAGTGGCTGCTCGACACCCTCACCCCCGAGGGCGCCCGCCGCCCCGCGGCCAAGCAGCGCGGCGAGGCCGAGAAGATGCGCGACCGGCTCTGGACCCTCCTGGTCCGCCGGTACGCGGACCTCCGGAAGATCGCCTATTACTTCCACGGCGACGCGTTCGAGGACGTGACTCCCAAGCTCCTGTCCCGCCTGTCGAGCTCCGCCGGCGAGGACGATGGCGAAGAGATCGAGGCCGAAGATGGCGGCAGCGAGGACGCCAACGGGGGAGGCAGCGGCGGGGCCGTCGAGCAGCCCGCCAGCCCGTCGTCGCCGTAAACCGCGCTCGACCCCCACCGCGCCGCGCGCCGGCGGCGGCGGCGGACGCGCGCCGGCGGACGCGCGCCGGCGGACGCGCGCCGGCGAAACACAAACGGGTCCGGAGAGCCCCCCGCAATGAAAGGGGTATGAGCGCATCTCTCACGCCACCCACCGGCACCTCCCGCGATCGCACCTGGAACGCCCTTCATACAGCCGCACTGGAAACGCTCCCGGGCGTGTTCCGGCTCCTGGGCGTGGCCGAGCCCGACATCGACGACCTCCTCCAGGAGGTCCTCCTCACGGCGTACAAGACCCTGGATCGCTTCGACCCCGACTGGCAGCCACCCCAGCCCAGCTGGCATCCACCGCAGACCGAGGTGGGCGTCGCCGGCGAGGTGGGCGTCGCCGGCGATCCCGCGCGCCGGGCAGACCGATACCAGCACCGCAGCGCCGAGGCGCGGTGGGTGTTCGGGATCGCCTGGCGGAAGGTCGGCCGCTACCTGGGTCGCGCCCGTCGCCGCCGCGAGCTGGCGCATGGCCTGGTGCCCGCGTGGTGCTCCGAAGCGGTCGATCCCGCGCCGCTCAGCGAGCAGCGCGCCGCGGCGCGAGAGCGGCTGGAGCTCGTGATCGACCTGCTCTGGACGCTGGCCCCGGAGCGGCGGCTCATCCTGGTCCTGCACGAGGCGTACGAGGTGCCGCTCGCCGAGATCGCGCGCGATCTCGGCATCAACTACAACACCGCCACCAGCCGGCTGCGCCTCGCCCGCGCGGACTACCGCGCTGCCGTCCAGCGGCTGCGCCCGGAGCAGCGAGACGCGCTGCGCGGCTGCTGGCTCGGGTTTCCGCTGGCGTCGGCGTTTCTGGCGCGCGAGCACGCCGGCACGACCGCGCCCGCGCTTCCTGAGGCCGCGCCGCCTGGGGCTGCGCCGCCTGCGCCCGCGCTTCCTGAGGCCGCGCCGCCTGCGCCCGCGCTTCCTGAGGCGGCATCGCCCGAAGCCGTGCTGCCTGACGCCGCGCTGCCGCCGCCGGCACCGCCTGCGCTCGCGCCGCCCGCATCTGCGCCAGCGACCCTCGCGGGCAGGCTCGCCCGGCTGGGCCAGGTGAGATCCGCGCTCCGGTGGATCGCGGCGAGCGCCGGATACGCCCTGGCCTTGCTGCTGGCGCTCGCGCCAGCGCGACCGCTCTGGGCTGACCGCTTCGGCGCGCCGCTGGCCGAGCTGCTCCGCGCGCGCAGCGCCCGCGCCATCGAGATGGCGCCGCGGGAGACGCCGGCGCCGCAGCCCACCGCGCCGGCGCCCGACGTGACCGCCCGGCGCGCCATGGCGCCGCCTCCAGCGCGCGACGTCACGCCGCGTCCAGCGCCGTCGACGAGCGCGCGGGAAGACTCGTTCGTCGAGGAGTACCGGGTGCTCGACGCGGTGCAGGCGATGCTCTCCGCCGGCGATCCCGCCGGGGCGCTCCAGCTGCTCGCCCTGCACGAGCAGCGGTTCCCGAGCGGCCGTCTGAGGTCGGTGCGCGAGCGGTTCCGGGAGGTCGCGCAGGCGCGCCTGGCCGGCTCCGCCGAGGGCGCGGCGAGCGCGGAGCCGCCGCAATGAGCCGGCCCCACGACGGACGGGCGCGGCGTGCGCGGCCCGCGCGCGGCGCCTCGAGGCCTCGACGCCATGTCCGGCGCGCGGCGCTCGCCGGTGCCACCGCCCTCGGGGCCGCATACCTGCTCTCCATCGATGCGGCTCACGCCGAGCAGGCGCCGCGTCCGAGGGCGGCGCGCCTCGAGTACGTGCGCGGTCGGGGCGCCGAACGCTGCCCCGACGCGTCGTTCCTGCGCGCGGAGGTGGCGCGGGTGGTCGGCGCCGATCCGTTCCGGGACGATGCTCCGCTCCTGATCTCGGCCACGATCGAGCGCCAGGGGGCCGAGCTCGTGGCCTCCCTGGCGCTGCGCGACAGCGACGGGAAGACCCGGTGGGCCGACGGGTTCAGCACGAGCAGAGCCTGCGAGGTGCTCGTCGCCGGCATGGGACTCGCTGTCGCAGCGCAGCTCCTGAGCATGCCGGAGCGAGGGTCGCGTGAGGCTTTGCCGCGTGGAGCTGCGCAGGCTCCGCACGAGGCGCCCGGGCCGATGCCGCCAGCGCAGGCGCCGCCGGGGCCGCCCGGGCCGGTGCCGTCTGCGCAGGGGGCGCAGGCCCCGCAAGGGCCCTCCGGGCATGAGCAGGGTCCGCAGGGGCCGCCGAGGGCCTCGCCGCCCACGCAGGCGGCGCGCACGGCGCCGGCGCCGTCCGGCCGGGTCGCGCCGGCGATGCCTACCTCCTCGGGGGCGGGGGCGACCGCAGCTCCTTCCGAGCCGTTGCGGATCGAGGCGGGGCTCGGGGCGACCGTCGGACTGGGGATCACGCCGGGGGTCGCGGCCGGGACGACCCTGGGCATCGGCGCGCGCTGGTCCGACTGGTCGGTCGCCGTGGAGGCGCGGGGGCTCGTCTCGCTGGCGACGGAGGTCGAGGGCATGCCCCTCGGGACAACGGCCTTCACGGTAGCCACCGTCGCCTGCCTTCGCGGTCGCCACCTGTTCGGCTGCGGGCTCGCCACGCTCGGCGCCGTCCGGTTCGTCCCGGAAGATCCGTGGAACATGCGTGTGCGCAGCAAGGCCCTGTTCGGGATGGGGGCGCGGCTCGGCAGCGCGTGGCGGCTCTCGGACAGGTGGTCTGCGCATGTCCACGCCGAGGCGATCGGGATCGTGGAAGAAGCGCGGCTCAGGCGTCAGGTGGACCATGCCGTGACGCCAGCGCCGCTCTACTGGACGTCTCCGCCGCTCGGCGCAGCTTTCGGGCTGGGGGTTACCGCCAGCTACTGAGCGGACCCGCGAGACGAGACCCAACGTCGTGAGGATTGGTGAGAAAAATATGCTCGAATTTGCAATGACGAGTTCGCGGATGACTACGACCGTCACGGGAGATGGTCGTTGTCTGCGTGGAGCGGTATGGGGTACCTTGCCACGCATGCGGATCTACCCATTGTTGATGGCAGGGTTCCTCGTGTTGCCGGGCTGCGCTGGCGATCCAACCGTCTACGGGCCTTGTCAGCCCAGTGAATACGGCTCTCCGGCATGCCCGTACCCCGAGGCGGGCACCGGGGATGCGGGCGATGGCGGGGATGGGGGCGGAGGCTCCGGCGGCGGCGGGACCGGCGGCGGCGGGACCGGCGGCGGCGAGGAGAGCGCCTGCGCCGGCGACTGCATCCCGCCGGCGCCGCTCGGCTGGTTCGGCCCGGCGCTCCTCTGGTACGGCCCGCCGGACCAGGCGCCCGGCTGCCCCGCCGAGGCGCCGAACCCCGGCTACAAGGGCTTCGCCGACCTGGCCCCCGCGCCGTTCGCCTGCGCGGCCTGCCTCTGCGACCCGCCGGCGTCGGCCTCGTGCGAGCTGCCGCTGGGCTGGTCGGCGCATACGGCCGCGGCGTACCAGGCGCCAGGCTGCCCCGCCGAGGCGCCGAACCCCGGCTACAAGGGCTTCGCCGACCTGGCCCCCGCGCCGTTCGCCTGCGCGGCCTGCCTCTGCGACCCGCCGGCGTCGGCCTCGTGCGAGCTGCCGCTGGGCTGGTCGGCGCATACGGCCGCGGCGTGTACCGCCGGCGGCCCCGGCAGCGTCGAGACCGCCTTCGCGGCGCCCGACGGCTGGGACGGCGCCTGCACCGCTGCGAGCGCGATCCCCGCGGGCCAGGACTGCGGCGGGCAGCCGTGCGTGCAGTCGCTCTCGGTCGAGGCGCCGGCCGTGCTCGTGACCGCCGCCTGCACGCCGAGGGTGGACGAGCCCCCGCCGCCGGCGCGCGAGGATCCGTGGCAGACCCGGGCGCTCGCCTGCCTCCCCGGCGCCTACACCGAGTGCCCGGACGACCGGAGCACCTGCATGCCGTCGCCCGGCGAGCCCGGGGCGCCGCCGCCGGGCGGCTTCCTGACGTGCATCTTCCACGAGGGCGACGTGACGTGCGAGAGCCCTTATCTGGACAGGCACGTCTTCTACGGCGGCGCCGAGGACACGCGCGGCTGCTCCGCGTGCGGCTGCGGGGCGCCGGAGGGCGCGTCGTGCACGATCATGGCCTCGGTCTACAGCGACGGCGCGTGCGCGGAGACGCTCGTCTCCGCCGTCGTGAGCTCGACGACGCCGTTCTGCGGGGTGACGCCGCCCGGCGTCGCGCTCGGCAGCAAGTCGGCGGAGGTCGTCGCCGTGGATCCGGGCGCCTGCGCGCCGAGCGGCGGCGAGCCGACGGGCGAGCTGCTGCCGGCCGAACCGTCGACCTTCTGCTGCCTCGCTTAGGGTCGATCTGGCCGGCGCAGGGCGCTAGCAAACGCCTGAGCACCCGCTGGATGAGCTGCGAGGGCTGCGGGATCTGCCCAACGGCCGCGAGCTGCTCGAGCGTGCGTCGCACCCACGCTCGCCAGCGAGATCGATCTACTCGGTATCGCTCGCGGACAGCTCGATTCCCAGCACGCCACAGGCCAGGCGAGTACAGGAGGCGCAGATGTTGGCTTCCGGCCCGGCTACGACCTTCGACCCTGTATCTCCGCAGAACGAACATGACCTGGGTGCCGCAGCTCCTCTCTCGTGCGCGCGATCACCTCGGGCCGCGTCGAGCTGGCCTCCAGCTCCAGCGAGCTCATCGATGATGGCCACCGCGGCATGCATCAATCCGATGGACTCGCGTGTCGCCGCGAGCATCCCTTGCACGATGGTCGTGGGCGCTCGAGCAGGATCGGTCGGATCCGCCGCTATTTTTCTACAGTGTCTTAGCGTGGATTCCGCGCTGGTGATAGCGGCGTCCACGAGTCGCTGGTATCGATCCAGCGCCTCGCGTCCAAGACGCAGATCGTTGGTTGCGCGTTCGAGGCTCTCGGTCGCCGCGCTTCGTGCGACCTGAGCCAAGCCTTCGACCTCCGTGATCTCGTCGTCGAGCGTCATGTGGCAGCCCTCCTGGGCTAATGCGCGTTCTTGAGGCACCTGCGAAACAGTACCAAAGCTGCCGCGATGCACGGTAGTCGGACGGCTGGTGGAGACGCCTTGCACAGTTTTATATTGTGCTCGAACGCCTTGCGGCACTGTTTCTTCGTCCATTCCGGCGATGCCGGTGCGTCGCCTGCCTCGTTCTGGTCGAGTGAATACGCTCCTTCCAGGGTCGTTGCGCTGGTTGGAAAATTGTAGTTTTTAACGCTGAACGTGTCAACGTTGCGGGCGGCATGGGACGCTGTCTCGGCCATCGACCTTGCGGCTATTCCTGTCATGCCCAGGAATCCGATCGCTGCACACAGTCGTTTCGGCAAAAGTCCGTTTGTTCCCACGATGCGCCTCCATGCGCGGCATCGTTCCTCATGCGCGCGATTGACTGTGATGCAAACGGTCGGCTTCAGCGATTGTGAACGAGGCCTAGTTGGGCATCGGGAGGCACGTCGGCATGCAGCTTGCGTTTCATGCAGCGCAGGGGGCGCGGCCGGTCTCATGGCGGGATCGCTCGACCCCGGAGCAAGGCGATGGACGGCGCAGCCAGGGACATCTTCGTCATCAGCGACCTGCACCTCGGCGACGGCGGCGTGCGCGACAACTTCGAGACAGGCAAGAAGACGCCACAGCTGCGCGCATTTCTCGACCACGTGGGCAGCGAGGGGGGCGAGCTCTTCGTCCTCGGCGACCTCTTCGAGCTCTGGCAGATGAACCTCAGCCTGCTGCTCGTGAAGCGGCGGCCGCTCCTCGACCAGCTCGCCTCGCTGAGGCTCACCTACGTGCCCGGCAACCACGACATCGACCTCGTGCACTTCATCGACACCGACTTCCTCCATCACCCCTTCTTCGCCCGCATGCGCGCGCCGTTCGTCCGGGAGCTCGGGGGCAAGCGGTTCCGCTTCGCGCACGGGCACGAGACCGATCCCTTCAACGCCGGCGACGATCCAGGCTTCGGCCGCATGCTCGCCATCTTCGCCGGCGTGTGGGAGGACGAGAACGGCTCTCCCCTCCTCGAGAGCGGCGGGAGCGTGGAGGACGTCCTCGAGCAGTTCGGCGAGTCGATGCTGACGATCTGGCGGCGCGCCCTGGCGACGATGCACGGGCGCGGCGCGAAGCGGGACGTGCGCCCCACGTCGGCCCTGACGCCGGCGCAGAACCCGGATCGGCTCGGCGAGCACGTGGCCGGGGTCCGCGCAGCGCTCGAGAAGGGGGGCGACCATGACGTGGCGGTGCTCGGGCACACCCACAAGCCAGGTCGTATCGGTGGCTGGTACTTCAACAGCGGATCCTGGACCGGCCCCCACAACCCCTTTCTCCGCATCTCCCCGGACGGTCACGTGCGCTATCTCGAATGGAAAGACGGCCGCGAGATCGAGCGCGAGATGCCGGTGGTGCGCCCGGAGGCCGGGCCCGGCCGCGCGCCGGCGAAGAAGAATCCGATCGCCGCGGCGCACGCCGCCGCGCGGACGCTCTTCCCGAAGCCGACCCGACCGGAGCGCTCCCGGTGGGTCCTCATCGCGCAAGGCGCCCTCGCGCTCGCCGTGGGCGCCGGCGCCCTGACGATCTCCGTCGGTCAGGGCTCGTCCGCGGGGTGGCGGCTGCTCGTCTCGGCGTTCGCGGTCTACGCGCTCGCCGATGGCGCCCTGTCGCTGCTCGGGGCGTCGCGCGAGCCGCCCGTCCGGCGCCTCCTCTCGCGCGTGCGCGGCGTGGCGAGCCTCCTGCTCGGCCTCCTCGTGCTCCGGCGCGGCTACGTGGTCGAGATCTTCGTGGTCCTCGTCGGGATCTGGGCGTTCGTCTCCGGCGCGCTGCGCGTCGCGGCGTCGGTCGTGCTCAAGGGCATGGTGGAGTCGAGGTGGCTCTTCGTCGTGGGCACAGGCTCGATGCTCGCCAGCCTCGCCCTGCTCTCGCTCCCCGCGTCGGCGGTGCTGCTCAAGTACGCGCTCTCCGCCTATCTCTGCTACTACGGCGCGGGAGAGCTCCTGGCCGGCATCTTCGGACAGCGGCTGCCAAGGACGGGATGGGGGCCTGGCCCGAGCCGCGCATGACGTTACGGTAGCCGCTAGAGCGGTTCTCCGCTGCGACGGAGACACCGTGCGTCGTCGATGACGCCGCGGACGTGACGCCATCGGCCGAGACGCTCAGGGCGAGACCTCGCCCGCAGAAAAGGGGTCGGAGCCCCGAGCGCGCCCAACTACGGTAGCCCCAGCCATGAAGACCGCCCTCCCGACCCCCGCCTCCCGCGCCCCGCTCGCCGCGCTCGCCGGGCTCGCTGCCCTCGCCGCGGAGGCCGCCTGCGTCCAGCCGCACGCGCCCCCGCCGGCCGAGCCGCCCAAGGCCGCCGAGCCAGCGCCCCCCGCCGCCCAGGCCGCGCCCTCGGCGCCGCCGTTCGGGCAGATCCCCCGGCTCGACCTCAACCGCATCGCCGTGGAGCTCGACCTGCCGCTCTTCTGGATCGGGGACCGGAACGGCTCGGGCGCCGTCGAGCCCGACGAGGTCGCCGCCCTCTGGCACCACGCCAAGGCGCCCGCCTGGGTCGCCGCCGGGGCGTTCACCCCGGAGTTCACCTCGGCCTACGCGGCCATGCTCAAGATCAAGGCCGAGGGCCACCCGCGCGCCGGCCTCGACGAGGCCGAGCAGCGCCGCCGCGACGCCGTGCTCGCCGAGCTCGCGGCCGGCCGGCCGTCGCTCCTCCGGTCCGACTTCCGCGGCGCGTCCGCCGAGGACCGGGCCATCGTCGGCCACCTGCTCAAGGTGGCCGCGCTGATCGACCAGATCCACGCGAAGCAGCTCGGCGCCGCCGGCATGGCCGACAAGATCCCGGCCGACGACCCGGCGAGCCGGGCGCTCTTCTGGCGCAACCAGGGGCCCTGGTGCGAGCAGCCGAAGACCCGCAACGACCCGAACTGCAACGCGCTGCCCGGCAAGCCGCCCCGCGTGAGCGGCGCCTACCCGGCGCGGCTCCAGCAGGACAAGAAGTTCTGCGCCGCGCTCGAGGCGCGGCGCGACCAGCAGGCGCTCCTCTCGCCGTTCACCGTGGTCGTCGAGGAGGGCGGCGCCCTCAAGGCCGTGCCGTACAGCGAGGCCTACAAGCCCGAGATGGAGGCGGTGAGCCGGGAGCTCAAGGCCGCGGCCGAGGCGATCCAGAGCCCCGGCGAGGCCGCCTTCAAGGCGTACCTGCTCGCGGCGTCGCAGGCGTTCCTCGACAACCGGTGGGAGCTCGCGGACGAGCCGTGGTCGAAGATGAACGCGGAGAACTCGGCGTGGTACCTGCGCGTGGGGCCGGACGAGACGTACTGGGAGCCGTGCAGCCGCAAGGCGGGCTTCCACGTGAGCTTCGCGCGCATCAACCAGGAGTCGCTCGCCTGGCAGAAGAAGCTCGACCCGGCGAAGGCCGACATGGAGGGGGCCTTCGCGAAGCTCGCGGGCGCGCCGTACAAGGAGCGCAAGGTCGCGTTCCACCTGCCCGACTTCATCGACGTCGTGCTGAACGCCGGCGACTCGCGCGCCGCGACCGGCGGGACCGCGGGGCAGAGCCTGCCGAACTGGGGGCGGGTCGCGACCGAGGGCCGCGGCCGCACCGTGGCCATGGTGAACCTCGACGACGACGACAGCCGCGCCGCCCTCCGGGAGGCCGCCGCGTCGCTCCTCTGCAAGGCCACGATGGAGTCCGTCTCGCTCGAGGGGCCCGTCGCGACGCTGGGCACGGTGCTGCACGAGGCGGCCCACAACCTGGGGCCGACGCAGAACTACAAGGTGAAGGGCAGGACCGACAACGAGACCTTCGGCGGGCCGCTCGCCACGATGCTCGAGGAGCTCAAGGCCCAGACCGGCGCGGTCTTCTTCACCGGCTGGCTCGCGCAGCGGGGCGTGCTCGATCCGGCGCTCGCCCGCATGGCCGAGACGCTGGAGGTGTTCTGGGCGCTCCGGCAGGTGGGGCAGGGGATGTACACCGCCGACGGCGAGCCGCGGCCGTACGGCCAGCTCGCCGCGATCCAGCTCGGCAGCCTGCTCGACGCGGGCGCGCTCGGCTTCTACCGCGGCGAGGCGGCGGCGAACGGCGCGGACATGGGGTGCTTCGCGATCCAGGCCGACAAGCTGCCCGCCGCGGCGGAGGCGCTCGCGAGGACGGTGCTCGGCATCAAGGCGCGCGGCGACAAGGCCGCCGCGCAGCGCCTGCGCGACGACTACGTCGAGAAGGAAGGGGCGTGGAAGGCGCTGCGCGGGGTGATCGAGGAGCGCATGCAGCGCGTGCCGCTCGGCAGCTTGGTGTACGCGATCGAGCTGTAGCCGAGGCCGTCTGGCCCGTCAGCGCGCTGGACGCCTCCGGCCCCGATGCGCAGGGACACGCGCCGCCTTGCTCGGCTGCGTACCGCTCGCGCACGCATGATTGAGACGATGATCGCTAGGCCGCATGGAGCAGCCGCCGTGCATCCGCGACGAGACGCTGGATCGCGTCGCGCTCCGGCAGCTGATCGAGATGGCCGTGAACGACGGCGTTTCGGAGCTCGATGGCATCCCGGAGCGGGACGAAGTTCTCCTGCTCGATGTGCCCTTGAGCGACGAGTTGCTCGGCCAGCGCGGCCGGCGTGTCGCTCCTTAGCAGTGCGCCTGCGGCGAGCAGTCGCCGGCGCGCGGACGCCTCGAACGCCGACGCCGCGAGGAGCAACGCCGCCGCCAGCCTGTCCTGATCGAGCAGCGCCTCGACGTTCGTGAGCTCCGCCTCGATCCGCTCTGGATCCGGAAGAGGGGGAGGATCCTGCTCGATGGGCACGATCTTGAAGTGCCACCCGGGTCGAGCGCGAATTTGCCTGGCGATCTCGTCCCAGCGGCGAGCCTCGAGCTCGCCGCGAACGCCTCGCAGCTTCACCTCGACGACGTGATGCTCGTCGTCGCGCTCGGCCAGGATGTCGGCTCGCAAACGGCGTCCACCTTCGAGCACGAACGGGAGCACCGCCTCCTTCTGCACCTGGAATCCCTTGCTCGCATACTCGTCCACGAGCTTCTGCACAGCCCGGTCGTGCGCTTCGCGTGCGTTCATTTCGGCAACTCCATGTGATTCGGGGGCTCGTCGACCACGCAAACGTAGATGAAGGGCTGCTCCGCGGCCATCCACCTCGCGAGGTGCTCTGCGAGCACCGCAGGTGGATCGACGATCTCCGTCCTGCCGAGATCGGTCTTGCGAGCGATCCACTCGCTGACGATCTTGTCGTCGTAGTAGGCGATGCCGTTGAGCGCGTCGGAGACAGGCTTGATGATGTTGTCGACGTCCAGATCCGTCGACCCGAAGTAGAAGTAGACGAGGATGCCTCGGCACTCTCCATAGAGCTCGTCTTCTTCCTTGATCGCGTCTCGTGCGGCCTGCGCTACGCGCTCCTTCCATCGCTTCAGGTTGGTGCGATCCTCGGCTTGCGAGGACACCGGGATCCCCTTTACGACCAGCTCTAGGCGGGTCACGCGGCTCTCCGCTCGCCCATGCCCTGCTCCAGCTCGAGCGTCGCGTCCTCCATCAGGGCGCAGTGTGGCAGCCGGTGTCGCTGCTTCAAGCGCTGAACGTGGAGGATCTCGCGCTGTCACGACGTCTCGTGCTAGAGGCCGAAGCCGGTGATCCCCGTGACCGAGCTGCTCACGTCGGCGGCGCGCGCTCCGATGCCTGCTGATCGGCTCGCCTCGAGGGCCTCGTGACCTCGGCGCAGCGGCACGAGACGAACTCACCCGCGGTCAGCGCGGCGAGGGCGCGCGGCCGGCTCCTCCATCGGTGGGGCCTGCTCGTGCTGCTCGGCCTGCCGGCGCTTGGGCTCTCAGAGCTCGCAGCGCACCTCTACTCCCGCCAGAGGACGCCCGACTTCGACGCCTGGCGCGAGGTGAAGGCGCCCCTCGAGGCGATGCGGCAGCCCGGCGACCTCGTCGTCGTGGCGCCCGCCTGGGCCGATCCGGCGGCGCGCCGCGCGCTCGGCGACGCGCTGATGCCCCTGCGCGACGCCGCGCGGCCCGACGAGAGCCGGTACGCGGCCGCCGTGGAGATCAGCGTCCTCGGGCAGCGCGCCGAGGAGCTCGCGGGCTTCCGCGAGGAGGCGCGGCAGGAGCACGGCCGCTTCGTGCTCCGGCGCCTCGTGAACCCGTCGCCCGCGCGCGTCGTCTACGACTTCGTCGATCACGTCGGGCCCGCGTCGGCGGACGCGCGCCTCACCGATCCGCCGGCCGCGTGCCGCTGGAACCCGCGCGCGCGGATCGCCGCCGGCGGCCTCGGCGGCCACCCGACGTTCCCCGCAGCGCGCTTCGAGTGCCCGGGCGGCCCGTTCTTCAACGTGGGGGTGACGGTGATCGCCGACGAGGAGTTCCGCCCGCGCCGGTGCATCTGGTCGCACCCGCCCAGGGACGGCGAGATCGTCACGCGCTTCCGCGACGTGCCGCTCGGCGCGGTGATCCGGGGGCACGCGGGCATGTACTGGATCATCGAGCGCGAGCGGCGGGGCGCGCCGGTCACGCTGTCCGTGCGCGTGAACGGCGAGACCGTGGGCGAGGCGACGCACCACGACGGCGACGGGTGGGCGGCGTTCGAGTTCCCGCTCGCCGCCCACGCGGGCGCGGCGAAGGCCGAGGTGGAGTTCGCCGTGCGGTCCCCGGATTACACGCACCGCCACTACTGCTTCGAGGCCGACACCCGATGAAGCGAACGGCGCCCCTCGCGCCCGCCGACGGGCTGATCGCGATCGCGTTCGCGGCGGCGTACGTCGCCCTGCTGCTCGCCACGGCGGGCGATCTCGGCTACGCGCGCGACGAGGGGTTCTACTTCTTCGCCGCGAACCGCTACGGCGCGTGGTTCCAGGCGCTCCTCGAGGCGCCGCGCGCCGCGCTCCGCCCGGAGGCGGTCGACGCCGCCTGGTCGGTGAACCACGAGCACCCCGGCCTGATCAAGTCGCTGTTCGCGCTCTCGAACCTGCTCCTCCAGAAGCGGCTCGGGCTCTTCGCCATGGAAGGCACGAGCTACCGCTTCCCGGCGATGGCGCTCTCGGGCGCCGGGGTCGCGCTCGTGTACCTCTGGGGAACGCAGGCGCGCGATCGGCTCGCCGGCGCGTCCGCGGCCGTGCTCTTCGCGATGCTGCCGCGGTACTTCTACCACGCGCACCTCGCGTGCTTCGACGCGCCGATCGTGACCGTGTGGGCCGCGTGCGCCTACGCGTACTGGCGCTCGCTGCGCGACGGCGGCGCGCTCTGGCCCGTGCTCACCGGCATCGCCTTCGGCCTCGCGCTCGACACCAAGCACAACTCGTGGTTTTTGCCGATCGTCTGCGTCGCGCACGCCGCCGCGCTGGAGCTCCGGGAGCGGATCGTCGCGCGCCCGGAGGCGGCGGAGGCCGCGCCGGCGCCGCCGCGAGGAGCCCGGCGCTCGGTCGCCGCGCTCGCCGCGATGGCGACGATCGGCCCGCTCGTCTTCTACGCGCTCTGGCCGTGGATCTGGCGCGACACGCTCGCGCGGCTGCGCGAGTACGCGTCGTTCCACCTGAACCACGAGTACTACAACATGGAGTTCCTCGGCCAAAACTACTGGACGCCGCCGATGCCGAGGGCCTACGCGCCCCTGATGACGGCGGCGACGGTGCCCGCCGTGACGCTCTTCCTCTTCGCCGCGGGGCTCTGCGCGGCCGCGCGCGAGCGCCTCGTCTACCCGCTCGCGCGGGCCGCGGCGCGGCTCGCGCCGGAGAGCGGGAGGCTCGCCGCCGCCGCCCGCGCGCTCGCCGCGCGCCTCCGCCCGCCGCCGCCCGACGCCGGCGGCACGGCGCTGCTCTGGTTCCTCGCCATCGCCGCCGTCTACGGCGCGTGGCTCTCGCCGAGCACGCCGATCTTCGGCGGCACCAAGCACTGGATGACGGCCTATCCGTTCATCGCCCTGTTCGCCGGCGCCGCGTTCTCCGCCGCGGTGAGGCGCGCGCGCGTCGGGCTCCGCGCGCTGCTCGTCGCCCGGCGCAGCTCCGGCGCCTTCGCCCCGGGGGCCGCGCTCGCCGCCGCGGCGCGCGGGCCGCTGGTCCCGGCGCTGCTCGGGGCGGCGGTGGTCGCGGCGCCCATCGCCGAGACGCTGCACGCGCACCCGTGGGCGCTCTCGGCCTACACGCCGCTGGTCGGCGGCGCGCCCGGCGCGGCGAGCCTCGGGCTGAACCGCGCCTTCTGGGGCTACACAACGGGCGCGGTCGTGGACTACCTCAACGAGCACGTCCCGCCCCGGGGGACGGTGTACATCCACGACACCGCCGGCCAGGCGTGGGACATGCTGCTGCGCGACGGGCGCCTGCGAAAGGACATCCGCGGCGTCGGGGCGGTCGCGGGCGCGGACTTCGCCCTCTACCACCACGAGAAGCACATGCTCGGGCAGGCGTACCAGGCGTGGGTCGCGTTCGGGACCACGAGCCCGGATCACGTCGGCGGGCTCGACGGCGTGCCGGTGATCCTGGTCTACCGGAACCGGGCCCGCTGAGGGCGCTCAGCGCTTCTTCGCCGCCGCCTTCTTCGCCGGCGCCTTCGCCGCCTTCTTCGCGGGGGCGGGCGAGGACTTCTTGGCGGCGGGGGCCTTCGCCGCCTTCTTCGCGGCGGTCGCCGCGGTCTTCCCCGTCGCCGCCCGCTCCGACGCGGGCGCCTTCTTCGTCGCGGCGGCCGCCTTCTTCGCCGGCGCCTTCTTCGCGCCCCGCGCCGCGGCCTTGGGCTTGCTCGCCGCGGGCCGCTCGGACGCCGGCTCGGCCGGCTTGCGGGGCTTCCCGCGCGCGGCGAGCTTCTTGGACGGCGTCTCGTCCTCGACCTCTTCGCCGTCGCCCTCGATCTCCTCGCCCTCGTCGTCGAGATCCTCGTCCTCGAGGTCCTCGGCGTCCCCCTCGACGTCGAGATCCTCGTCGTCGAGGTCGTCGTCCTCGAGAACCTCGTCGTCGAGGTCCTCGTCCTCGAGATCGTCGTCCTCCTCGACGCCGGCCTCCTCGAGGTCGTCGTCCGCGCGCACCGGCTGCGGCGCAGGCTCGCGGCGCCGCGAGGCCGGGGCTTCGCCGCGCTGCGGGGCGGCGGCCGGCCTGCTCGCCGCGCCGGGCGCGCCGAGCGGCTCCCCGAGCAGGGCGGCGACGTCGCGCGTGAACTCCGTCATGTGGCTGTCGACCTCGAGCGCGTCCTGCTCGGACAGCGGGGTGAGCTTGAGCCGGAGGACGCGGTCGCCCGCGATCTCCCACGACGCGGCGCAGCCGCCCTCGCGCAGCATCCTCGAGGCGATGGCGTCGATCCGCTGGCGCAGGCCGGCGCGCGCGCCGGGGTCGATCGTGCGCTGCAGCTCGAAGCGGCGCTCCAGCATCGGGAGCGTCACCACCTTCGCCTCGACGAGATCGGAGAGCTCGTCGGCCACCGCCTCCTCGATCTCGAGCCGGGCGTCCGGGTCGCTGCTCCCCAGCGAGAACGTCGCCTCGCGGAGCTCGGGATCGTACGACGTCAGCTTGCCGCCGGCGCTCTGGGCCGCGCGCGCCAGCGACTCGCGCAGCACCTCCGCCGGCGCGCGCTTGCCGACCGTCGAGGCGACGTACCCGAGCGTGTCGAGCCGCACGTGCACCGGGCCGTCGTCCTCGAGGCCGAGCTCGGGCCGCGGGCCGAGCAGCGCGTCGCGCATCACACGGAAGACGTCGCGCTTGATCACGTTGTCCTCGGTGAAGATGTCCTCGACGTGCTCGGAATCCATGAGCGTGCTCGTCAGGCTCGCGACGAGCTCTTCGACCTGGTCGTCGATCTCGTCGGTGCCGAACGTGGTCGTGACCTCCCCGTCGACGAGGGCCCACGGCTCGAGCCGGGGCGCGATGGCCGCGATGTCCGCGGCCATCTTGTCCTCGAGCTCGCGCGCCAGCGCGGTCGCGCCGCCCCTGGCGACGAGGATGTGCCCGTGAGCCTTCAGCGCATCGACGATGCTCGTGGAAAGTCGGCGGGAGAGGTTGCGCTCGTTCACGAGGCGCGCAGCTTACACGGTTTGCGCGGCCTGGCGATACTTCGGAGCGCGCGGATCGGCCGTCCTCAGGGGTCGTTCTCGATCACCTTGATCAGCACGCCGCCGATCCGCTGCGGGATGGCCGCGCGCGCTGCCTCGGCCCCTCCGGACCGGACGCTCACGCGGACGATGAAGCCGACCCCGTCCTCTCGCTCGACCCCGACGCCGACACACCACGGCTCGCCGCCGATCTTGGCCTTGAGCTCGTCCTTGGCCCGCCGGGCCGATCCCACGTCGCTCATCTCGTTCACCTCTCCGTAAGTTGGCGCGCGAGCGCGCCGCTGCATCCGCCCGCGCTCACTCGCTGTATCCGACCGCCAACACCTGCCACGTCGCGGGCGCGTCGGCGACATCCACGATGCTCGCCGCGAACTCGCCGCTCGCCGACGGGGCGAGATCGCCGCCCGCCACGGGGATCTGACCGACGCTGACGATCTTGCCGTCGGCGCCGTAGAGCGAGACGATCGCGAGCACGGACCGGGCCGCGACGGCGGACTCGTTCGTGATCCTGCCGGCCACCTGGTACGGGCTCTGCCCGCGCGTCGGCGTGAATTTCGTGTCCGCGATGCTGAGCTTGGCCAGCTTCCCCCGGAACGCGGCGGGCGCGGGGGCGACCTCGGCCTTGAACGTGGCGAGCCCGGGGGGACGCTGGGTGGCGAACGCGCAAGGGACCTTCTCGCCCGGCGGCAAGAGGCGCACCTGGGTCGCGCAGTCGCCGCTCAGGAGGGCGACGTCGCCGGCGCCGTAGAGCGTGATCTTCGCGCTCGGGGAGCCGATGGCCACCGTGCCGGTGTTGTGGATCTCGCCGACGAAATGCAGGAGCTTCCCGGCGCGCGCCTGGAAGCTCCGGAGGTCGCGGATCTCGGCGCGGAGGACGCCTCGCTCCGCGGCCGCGTCGGCGGGGGGATCGGCGACGGGCGCCGTGGGCAGCGGCTCGGGGAGCCTGGCGATCTCGCGGGCGGTGACGCCCGTGGAGAAGTAGATGACCACCGCGCCCGCGAGGATGCAGAGCAGGAAGACGGCCCCGCAGCCGATGCCGAGGATCAGCGCGAGGTTCGACCGCCGCGGCGGAGGCCCGACCGGCGCGCCGCCGAAGCCGCCCGGAGCGGGGCCGAACGCCTGCGGGGGCGGGCCGTAGCCGCCCGGAGGACCGTAGCCGCCGGGCGGGCCGTGGCCGCCAGGGGGACCGTGGCCGCCGGGCGGGCCGTGGCCGCCGGGAGGACCGTAGCCGCCGGGAGGACCGTAGCCGCCGGGAGGACCGTAGCCGCCGGGAGGACCGTAGCCGCCGGGAGGACCGTAGCCGCCGGGCGGGCCGTAGCCGCCCGGCGGAGGGCCCTGGCCGCCGGGAGGGGCTCCACCCGGCGGATAGCCGCCAGGGGGGTGATTTGCCGCGCCGAGCGGTGCGCCCTGCTGGTCCATGCGGCCCGCAGTATGCCGGAAAAGACGCCCGACCGATCCAGCCCGCGGCGCGCCGGTCAGAGGTGCCGGCGCGCGATCTCGGCCCACGTGCCGGTCGGCTCGATCTCCAGGTACCTGCGCCAGCACGGGCGCGCCTTCGTCGGATCGCCGATCTGCTCGTACGCCATCGCGAGGTTGTAATAGGCGTCCGCGAAGCGCGGATCGCTCTCGATCGCGCCGCGGAAGTACCGGATCGCCTCGGCCGCCCGGCCGCGCTCCAGCATCACGTAGCCGAGGTTGTACTGCGCCTCCGGCTGCGCCGCGTCGAGGGTGAGCGCCTTCAGGTAGAGCGCCTCGGCCTGCTCCTCGGCGTTGCGCCGGAAGCAGATGTTGCCGAGGTTCGTGTACGCGATCGCCAGCCAGGGGTCGATCTCGAGCGCGCGGCGGTAGAGCGCCTCCGCCTCGTCCATCGTCGCCGGATCCTCGTCGAGCTGGCTGGCCTGCATGTAGAGCTCGTAGGCCGTGCGCGCCCGATCCCTGCCGACCCGCGGGCGGAGCACGCGCACGACGTCGTCGCGCAGCTCCTTCACCTCGAAGTCGAGCACCATCTGCCCGGTGAGCGGCTCGAACGCGCCCGACGCGCTCCGGACCACGACCGCCTTGCCGTCGAAGGCGACGCGGAGCTCGGCGAGGGGGCGCGTCACCTTGGGCAGCGCGGCGCGGATGTTGTCGATCGCCCGCGCGACGTCGCGCAGGCGCACCTTGCGCGCGATGAGATCGCGCGCGGCGCGCAGGGCGATCAGATCCGAGAAGGTGTACGCGCGCCGCCCGCGCCGGCGGCCGCTCGGCGGCGCGATGCCGGCGCGATCGAGCGAGCGCAGTCGCCCGGGCGAGATGCCGAGCAGCCGCGCGACCTCGGTGCCGGTGAACATGTCGGTGACCGGCTCGCGCGCGCCCGGCGCAGGCTGCGGCGCCTCCGGCTCGCCGGTCCGCGGGGCGGGCGGGGGCTCGGAGACGCGCCCCCCACCAGGGCCGAACACGACGTGGATCACCTTGTCGGAATCGCCGGAGGCGGAACGGTCCTTCTTGCTCATCGCAGCGTCGCGGGCTCCGCGCCGAGGATCGACAGAAGCAGAGCGCGCCGTGTGGAGCCTACCCCGCCTCGAGCCGGAGCGCTCCCGTTCTTCACGTGGGCACGCGCGTCAAGAGGGCACGCGGCGGAGGGCGCGAGCGGTCGCCGCGGCGCTGCGCCGGCGCGCGGCGCTCGGGGTGCATTTTTGCTTTCGGTGACGATCACAGTGGCGATCACGCGCGCGCCGTCCTGTCCGTGGTGATCAGCACGCGCGCCGTGACGTCCACGGTCAGCGCGAACGAGACCGCCGCCGCGCGCTGCGCGAGCCCGCAGCGGATCTCGGCGTGCATCGGCCCGAGCGGGCCGCCCGCCCGCGCGGCCGCCTCGCGCTGCGCGACGCGGAGCGCCCGCAGCCGGAGGTGGGGGTCGAGCGCGAGCGCCCGGTCGAGCGGCGCCGCGAGCGGCGCGTCCGGCGGCAGCGCGACGAGCAGGCTTGTCGACCCGTAATACACGAGCGCGCCCCCCTCGCTGCGCGTGCTGCCCTCGCTCACCACGTCGGCGCCGTCGAACAGGGCGTGGAGGCGCCCCGCCGAGCACGCCACGAGCTCGACGTGACGCCGCTGGAGGAGCGGAGGTCGCTTGACCTTCGCCAGACCGGGACCGGGGAGACGCTCGCTGCGAGACATTCCGATCGCGATCGTGGCATTGCCGGACGCGGCTTCCCAAAAGCGCGCGGAGATTCGCATAAAGTTGCTGAGGCACCCGCTTTTGTGCGGGACGCAGGGGGCCGCGCGTCGGCGACGAACTTGGCCACGCGCGGCGCGCCTTGCCACGATGCGCGCCGCGCCGAGGGGCGCGAAGGAGCGACGAGCGACCATGAGCTACACGGGCAACGAGCGCCGCAGGCACCGCGTCTTCATCACCCGCAACACGGAGTACCACGTCCGGGACGAGGTCTGCGTCGCCGTGCGCGACCGGGCGGCGCGGAAGTTCAGGACGTCGCACCTGGCGCTGCACCTGAAGCTCCAGGGCGCGGTCCGGATCAACCCGAACGGCGTCGTGATCCCGGAGCCGCACAACGCGCGCGTCGGCTCCCCCATCTACTTCACGCAGGTGGACCCCGACGGGCAGGAGCGGCAGGTCGTGACGAGCCGCGTGGAGAGCATCGAGCGGCCCGAGAAGAGCACCGTGATGCAGTACCCGTCGTGACGCCGCGGAGGCCGCGCCGGGCGGCGCGGCCCGGCGGGCGGCGGTTCGTGTGCGGCACGCGCGCCGCGCCGTCGCGCGGCGATCAGCCGATGAGGCAGAAGCCTTCGTAGTCGATGTAGCTGGTGATGGTCGGCGACTCGCCGCACGCCGGGCAGCTCTTGTCGCGGCGCAGCTTGAGCTCGCCGAACTTCATCCGCAGCGAGTCGTAGGTGAGGAGCCGGCCGATGAGCGGCGTCCCCTGGCCGAGGATCAGCTTCACCGCCTCGGTCGCCTGGATGATGCCGATGATGCCGGGGAGGATCCCGAGCACGCCCGCCTCCTGGCAGCTCGGCGCGAGGTGCGGGGGCGGCGGCTCGGGGTAGAGGCACCGGTAGCAGGGGCCGACGCCCGGCATGAACGTCGTCACCTGGCCCTCGAAGCGGAAGATCGACCCGTGGACGACCGGCTTCTTTTTGAAGACCGAGGCGTCGTTCACGAGGTAGCGGGTCGGGAAGTTGTCGCACCCGTCGACGATGATGTCGAACTGGTCGAAGATGCGGTCGACGTTGGAGCTGTCGACGCGCTCCTGGAACTTCACGACCTTCACGTCGGGGTTCAGGTCGCGGATCGCCGTCTCGGCGCTGTCGACCTTGGGCATGCCCACCCGCGAGGTCGCGTGGAGGATCTGCCGCTGGAGGTTCGAGTTGTCGACGACGTCGGCGTCGACGAGGCCGAGCGTCCCCACGCCGGCGGCGGCCAGGTACAGGGCGGCCGGGCTGCCGAGGCCGCCGGCGCCGAGGAGGAGGACCTTGGAGGCGAGCAGCTTGGCCTGCCCCGCCTCGCCGACCTCGGGCAGGAGCAGGTGGCGCGAGTACCGATCCCGCTGCGCCTCGGTGAGGTTGGGCGGCAGCTCGACCGGGTAGCTCAGGTCCTTCCAGCGGACGAAGCCCGGGTTGGCGCTCTCCACGTTGGTGTAGCCGAGCTCCTGGAGCGTCTTCGCGGCGAGCGCCGAGCGCGTGCCGCCGGCGCAATAGGCCACGATGTGCGCCGACTTGTCCGGCAGCTTCTGCTCCACTTGCATCTCCAGGAAGGCTCGCGGGATCGAGATCGCGCCCGGGATGAAGCCGGCGCGGTACTCCTCCTTCTCGCGCACATCCAGGAGCACCATCGGGACCTTGTCGTCGAGGCGGCGCTTGAGCTCGCTCAGCGAGAGCTCGCGGATGGACTTGCGGACGTCGGAGATGAGGTCGCTATAGGTCGTAGGCATCGTGGCTCCTCAGGGATAGGGAGACTTATGTGCGCGGCGCTACGAGTCAATGACGGACGGACGGAGGCGGGTTTTCTGCTGGTCGAGAGGCACCCTAGCGCGTGCGGGGCAGGAGGTCGGGCCTCGCTCGGAGCGAGGCGAGCGGCTCCTCCTTCTGCGCGCCCCCCTCGCACTCGATGCGCGCGACCCGGCCCGCGGGCGGGACGTCGACGATCGTCGCGGGCTCGTTCTCCGACTTGCAGAGGGCGAGGACCTTCGTGCCGGGGGCGAGGCGCCCGCTGCGGAGCTGCTTGCGCTGGACCTTGACCTCCACGTCGTCCGCGAGCCGCCGGACGAGGATGTCGGCGCCCTGGACGTCGCTCACGACGCCGAGCTCGAGCGTCGGCTGCTTCTCCCGGAGCGGGCCCCACACGCGCTCGCCCTTCAGCTGATCGTTCGGCGGGAGCCAGTCGGCGGTCGGCTCCCGGGCGAGGCGCGGCAGCGGCGCCCACCCGATCGCGAGCTCGAGCGCCGCCGTGAGCACGGCCGTGGCGGGCTCGACCGCGGTCACCAGGGCGCGATCCTTGGTCTGGCCGAGGACCCAGACGGGCGTCGAGGGCGGGAGGCTGCGCTTCGGCTCGCCGTCGCTGTCCGAGGCGGGCGCGACCGCGATCGTGCCGTGCGACCAGCGCTTCTCGGGCTTCTTCATCGGCTTCATCCGGACCTGCATCGCCTCGACCCAGGCGGCGAGGGCCGAGCGCTTCCGCGCGAGCGCCTCGGGCAGCGCGTTGCTCCCGGGCAGGTCGGCCGTCTCCGGGGCGGGCGCCTCCCAGCGCAGGAGCGCGATGGTCGCGTCGAGCTGCGCCAGCGCGGCGGCCGCGTCCTGCGCGCCGACCGCCTTGCCGGCGAGCTCCGTCAGCCGCGGCGTCGCGGCGCCGCGGGCGCGCGCGAGCACCGTGCGCCCCTGCTCCTCGGAGGCGTCGCCCCGCTTGACGGCGGCGTCGATCTTCTCGACGACGCTCGCCCAGCGCCCGGCCGTGATGTCGGCCTCGAGCTGCCCGTAGAGCGCCTCGGTGATCGTGGCGTCAAGCTCCGCCGCGAGCCGATCCGCGGCCTCGTCGCCGAGGACCGCCCGCGTCGGCGCCGCCGCGATGAACGCGCGCGCCTCCGCGAACTTCCCGGCGGTGGTCGCCGCGTCGATCTTCCCGCTCGCGCACGCCGCGGCCTGCGAGGCCACGAGCCGCCGGGCCTCGTGCGCGAACGCCTCGCTCTTCAGCGCGTCCATCCGCGACGACAGCGTGGCGAAGGCGCCCTCGCAGTCCTGCCGATCGAGCAGCTCGGCGGCCTCGCCGGCCCGGACCTTCGCCTCGCGCCGGTCGAGCTTGTCGCGCAGCTCGCCGATCTGGTAGCGGTGCGAGTCGACGCCGAGGCCGCTCGCCTTGTCGAGCAGGGCGCGCGCGTCCTCGTACCGCTTGTCGGACAGCGCGCGGCTCGCCTCGTCGTAGAGCCGCTGGCTCTCGGCGATGCGCGCCGTCTCGGCCGTGACGGCGGGCTGCGGCGCGGGCCGCGGGGCGGGCTCGGCGGCGCAGCCGGACGCGACGGGGAGCGCGGCGAGCAGGAGGACGACGGGGAGCGAACGGCGGAGCGGCGGCCCGGGGGAGCGCATAGGGACAGGACTGTTCCACTCCCCGCGGAGGATCGTCAATGCCGCCCCGCCTGCGCGGTTCCTTGACCCGCGCAGGCGCTCGCTTTACGTGAAATCCCCGTGAGCGACGACGATACGCGCGGGACGGGCGCTCCCCGGGCGGGGGCCGAGGACAACAGCGGGCGCGTCTTCAGCGCGCCGAAGATCACGATCAACCGCGTCTACACCCGGCAGGGCGACGGCGGGCAGACCCGGCTCGTCGGCGGGCAGCTCGTCCCGAAGGACGACGCGCGGATCGAGACCTACGGCACGGTCGACGAGCTCAACGCGCTGGTCGGGGCCGCGCGGCAGACGCTGATGGAGCTGCTGCCGGGGGCGCCCGCCGCGAGCGTCGTGCGGCTCCACGACCTCGGGCGCGCGCTGCTCCGGGTGCAGCACGAGCTCTTCAACCTCGGCTCGATCCTCGCGACGCTCCCCGAGGACGTGCACCCGAAGCAGCCCCGCGTGACGCAGGCGGAGATCGAGCTCCTCGAGGCCGAGATGGACCGCTGCCAGGCCGATCTGGCGCCGCTGCGGTCGTTCGTGCTCCCGGGCGGCTCGCGGCTCAACACGGACCTGCACGTGGCGCGGACGGTGTGCCGCCGGGCCGAGCGCTGCTGCGTGCGCCTCGCGCAGGCGGGGCACGTCGATCCGCTGCCGGTCGGCTACCTGAACCGCCTGAGCGACGCGCTCTTCGTCTGGAGCCGCTGGGCGTCCGCGCTCCTCGGCACGCCCGAGATCCTCTGGGAGCCCGACGTCTCGGCGAGCGGCGGCAAGGCGCAGCCCGCCTGATCCGAGCCGCCCCGGTCGGGGAAGGCCCGGAGGACGAGCGCCCACGCGAGCGCGACGTAGGCGTAGCCGAGCAGCGCGTCGATGAGCCAGTGGTGGGCGAGGTAGAGCGCCGCGAACAGCATGAGCGCGGCGTAGGCGAGCTGGAGGGCGAGCGACGGCGAGCTCGCCCGGCGGAAGGTCGCGAGCAGCCCGTAGAGCGGGTACGTGACGTGGAGCGACGGCAGCGCGCCGTAGACGGTCGCGCCGCGGCTGTACAGGTCGCGGAAGTAGGTGATCCCGAGCGTCGCGTCGACGCGCGCGAGCGCGGCGGGGGAGCTCTGGGCGGCCGGATCGATCGCGCACCCGTGGGCCTCGACGTACCAGGGCGGCGCGGCCGGCAAGAGGCGGTACGTGGCGAGGCCGAGGAGGTGCGTGGCGAACGCGAGCCAGGCGAACCTCCGCGCCGCGAGGGCCGCGCTCCGGTAGAGGTGGAGCCAGTGCCCCACCATCACGAGCACGTAGCCGCCGTACGGGAGGGCGCAGAGCAGGTCGAGCGCGGGCCGCTCCAGCCGGGCGAGCAGCTCGCCCGGCGTGAGCCGGCGGCCGCCGATCTCCACGCCGAAGAGCGCGAGCTCGGCCGCGCGCAGCTCGCAGCCGAGGACGCGGGCCGGCGCGGCGAGCCCGCCGTCGAGCTGCTTCATGCCGTCGTACGCGAGGAACAGCAGGAAGAAGGGCAGGGCGCTCAGGAAGAACCGGCGCGAGCGCTCGCCCGCGCAGACGCTCGTCGCGGCGAGGGCGGCCACGGCGAGGTGGTCCCAGCGCGCGGCGCCGCGCCGCGCGAGGAGGGCGACGTAGGCGAGCCACGGCAGCGCCGGCAGCCAGGAGAGCGCCCGCAGCCAGGAGAATGCGCCCCAGCGGGCGCGCGCGCGCCTCCGCATGATCAGAGCGGCGCGCTCGTGGCCTTGCCGTCGCCGAGCAGGCGCCGGCGCTCTCCGTCGGGGCGCGCCGTCGCCCGCGGCCCGGGCGGCGGCGCCGCGTCGGCGGCCGCGAGGGCGGCGCGCGTCCGCTGCACGAGCCGCAGGCCGGCGGCGAGCCCGACGCCCGCGACGAGGGCGATGCAGGCGAGCGCGATGGGGAAGGGGAGCGCGCCGGTGAGCGGCGAGGCCGGCACGGCCGGGCCGAAGACGAGCGCGGCGACGAGGTAGGCGAGCCGCTCGTGCCGGCGCATGAGGCCGCTCGGCAGCGCGACCCGATAGACGTCGGCCTTGGCGCGCGCGTAGCTCACGAGCGACGAGGCGACCATGGCGACGAGCGGGATCGCGAGCGCGACGGCGTGATGGCGGTAGAAGACGGCGAGGCCGATGAGCGGCGCGGCGTCGGACACGCGGTCGAGGCACGAGTCGAGCACGGCGCCGGCGCGCGACGCCTTGCCGCCCTCGCGCGCCACCATGCCGTCGAGCGCGTCGAGGACGGCGCCGGCGATGAGCAGCGCGGCGCCGGCGCGGAAGCGGCCGACCGCGAGCAGCGGCGCGCAGGCGAGCGACAGGGCGAGCGAGAGGTAGGTGAGGGTGTCCGGCGAGACGCGGAGGCGCACGAGCGCGCGCGCAGGGGCGTGGAACGACCAGTAGAAGGCCTCGACGACCGGGCCGGGGAGCAGCGCGCTCCCCGGAGCGGCGCCGAGCCGCGGCATCGCGGGCCGACCGTGGCGCGCGACGCGCACGGCGTAGGCGCCGAGCACGGCTGTGCAGATTAGGATCGCAAGGGCGCAGGGGAGAACGGCCACCCCGGGGGCGGTTGCAGGGTTCGATCCGGGCCGGCGCGGGCGGCCGTCCTGCGCCGCCGGGGGCGGGCCGGTCGCGCCGCCGCCGGGGGCGGGCCGGTCGCGCCGCCGCCGGCGGCGGGCGGCCTCCGGCGGCGCGGCGGGGAGGGGGCGAGCGGGCGCGCCGCCGGCTACTTGCAGCTGGCGCGCGAGAGGCGGATGCCGTGGTCCGGCTCCGCGTAGGCGATGCCGAGCTCCTGGCCGGTCCAGGCCAGCGCCGGGTAGCGGCCGGGCGTGTCGCCGCTCGCCTTGAGCTCGGCCCCCGCGGGCGAGAGATCGCGGTTCAGCAGCGCCACGAAGACGGCCGCGGGGCCGTCGCGGAACTGGTAGTACGCGACGGCCAGGTGGCGCCCGGTCCACGCGAGCGATGGCCAGTTCGCGCTGCCGTCGCCCGGGGAGACGACGGCCTCGCGGGACACCTCGTCCTGCGCGGAGATCCGGATCGCGCGGATCTGCTCGGCGCCGGCGCGGGCGTCCTCCCAGACGACGAAGGCGTCGTCCCCGCCGAGCGCGACGCGCGTCAGCTTCGCGTCGACGCCCTGGTGCGCGATCCGGTCGAGCGGCGCGCTCCCCTGGCGCGGCCGGGCGAAGAAGAGCGCGTCGCCCTGGCTCCAGGCGAGCGCCGTCCGCTCGCCGTCGGTCGCGACCGCGGGGAACCTCGCCTGGTCCAGCGGCGTCGCGCTGCCCAGCGCGCCGCGCTCGAGGGAGCTGATCAGCGAGCCGCCCGCGTCCATCCAGGTGACGACGATCCCGTCCCGCCCCGCGGCGGCGATGGGCCACGACTCGGCCGCGCCGCTCTCGACAAGGTCGAAGGCGGCGCCCTCGGGGACGCCCTCCAGCGTCGCGCGGCGGCCGCGCACGACGCTGCCCGTGCCGTCCTGGTCCTGCCAGACGACGAGCAGGCCCTCTCCGTCGCGCTGGACGCTCGGGTGGCTCGAGACGCCGGGGCCCGCCGCGATCGCCTCTTCCCGCAGCTTGTTGCCGTCGGCGTCGATCACCGCGAGGTGGATGTCGCCCTCGTCGGCCCCGCGCTCCTGCCAGGCGACGGCGTACCCCGCCCCGGTCCCCGCGATGGCGGGCGTGGTCCCGTGGCCGTTGCTCACCTCCAGGCCTCGCGACGTGATCGTGCAGGCCGCGGCGTGGCTCCCGGTCCCCCCGCCGCCCGTCGCTGCGCCGCTGCCCCCCGTGCCGTCGCCGCCCGCGCCTCCGCCGCCCCCCGTGTCGGCTCCGCCGCCTCGTCCGCCGGAGCCGCAGCCCCACGCCGCGGCGATGATCGCCGCGCTGATCGCGCCATGAACCCAGTGCTTCATTGTTCCCCCGTCGTGGTGATGAGAGGCCCTCGGCGCGGCGCGCGCCGGGCGGAGGCCGCACCGATGGCCCCGGGTCGCGGGTCCGCGCGGCGGCTCCCGCCGCCTCGGGGCGGCGGGAGGCGGGTTGCCGTGCCGGACGACCGCTGCTCCTCCGTTCGATGTCCGCGGGGTCGGCCGGTCGCGGCGGAGCCGCGCGTTCGCGCAGATCGCGCGGCGCTCCCGGGCGCGAACCGCCGTTCGCTCCCCCGCGGCGCGGCGCCCGCGCCTCGGGGCTGCCGCGCCGGCCAGGCGCGCGCCGATCGGCGCTGCCCCCGCTGGAACGCGCGCTGCGCGCGCCGATCCGGCCGGCGACGCTACTCGTCGGCCGGCTGCGGCTGCAGCGCCTCGGCGACGGCCGCGAGCACATCCTGCGCGGCCTCGAGCTTGCGCCGCGGCATCGCCTTGATGGCCTGCCGCACGGCCGACTCCACCGTCCCGGTGCGGAGGCTGTCGAGCTCGCGCCCGCGCGGGGTGAGGCCCAGGAGCGCGCGGCGGCCGTCCTTCGGGTCGGCCCGGCGCTCGATGATGCCGCGCTCCTGCAGCCGCTTGAGCACGCCCGTGAGGGTGCTCGGGTGCAGCTGCATGATCTCGGCGAGCTGCCCCGCGGAGATCCCGGGGTAGCGCCCGACGATGCGGATGACGAGCCGCTGCGGGCCCGTCACGCCCATCTTCGCCTCCATGCGCTTCGACGTCGACTGCAGGCCGTGATCGACGGCCCACAGGAGCTTCATGAAGTCGAGCACCTCGCCGAGCCGAGAGGCCTTCTCTGCAGGGGGAGCGGCGTGGGACGAGCGCATCGTCGACGCTTGCTAGCTCGCCCGGGCCCAGGTGGCTAGCGCCACGGCGGGAAGTCGGGTCGGGGAGGGGACCCGGACCGGAAGGGAAGGGGACGGAGCCGCCGCGGAGGCGCAGGGATGGCGCGCCCCGGCAGGGCGCGCGCTGGCGAGCAGCGCACATCGCCGCCGCGGTCTCCGCGCTTTGCCGTAGCGCCGGCGGGCGGTTTCGGAGCAAGATCGGCGTTGATGAGCTGGGCACGGCGAGCCGCTCTGTGGACCGGGCTCGGCGCGCTGATCTGCATGGCAGGCGCGGCCGTCGGCCAGGCGCCCTCGCTGCGCGCGTCCTTCTCGGCGGCGTACCGCGCCTTCCGCGATCCCGGCTTGCTCGATCGCCCTCCGGCCGACGTCGCGCCGGCGCTCGCGTGCGCTCCGCCGGCGCTGGCCGGCGACGCGCCGCCCGCCGTCACGGCGCTGCTCGTGCGCGAGTTCCAGCCCGCGACGGACGAGGATCTCGAGGACCCCGACGGGGCGACGCTGTCCACGCTGGCGATGCCGGATCTCGACGTCCCGCTCACGCGCCGCACGATGCGGTTCGTCCGCTTCTTCGCCCAGTCGGACGAGGGGCGCGCCGTGTTCCTGCGCCGCTTCCGGCGCGCCGGCGCGTACCGCGAGATCATCGAGCGCTCGCTCCGCGAGGCGGGCCTGCCGGAGGACCTCCTCTGGGTCGCGGCGGTGGAGAGCGGCTTCGATCCGCGGGCGGTCTCGCCGGCCGGCGCGGCGGGGCTCTGGCAGTTCATGCCGAGGACCGGCGAGGCCTACGGCCTCGAGCAGTCCGAGTGGATCGACGCGCGCATGAGCCTCACGCGCGCCACGGACGCCGCGACCGCGCACCTGCGCGACCTCTACGAGCGCTTCGGCCGCTGGGATCTCGCGCTCGCGGCGTACAACTTCGGCCACGAGGGCGTCCTCCGCGCGCTCGCGAAGGTCGCGGCGGAGCGCGACCCCGAGGCCCGCGGGCCCGTCGGGCTCGCCGAGCTCGCGCAGGCCGGCGCCGTCCCCAAGGAGACCGCGGACTACGTGCCGCAGATCGTGGCGTTCGCGATCGTCGCGGCGAACCGCGCGCGCTTCGGGCTCGACCTGCCCGACGTCGCGCCGCTCGCGCCGCTCGACCTCGGCGAGGTCGCGGTGCCGCCGGGGACGCGGCTCCGCACCATCGCGCGCGCCGCGGGCATCTCCACGGCCGCGCTGCGCGAGCACAACCCCGAGCTCCTGCGCGACCGCGTCCCGCCGGGCCGCGCCGACCACCTGATCGCGCTGCCCGCCGATCGCGTCGCGCGCGCGATGGCGCTCTTCCCGGCGTACCTCGACCACGAGGAGCTCGACGAGGACGAGGGCGACGGCCTGGCCGGCGCGTCCGCCGCGCTGCCGCCGCGCGGCGCGGGCGGCGAGCTCGGCGAGCTCGCGCTAAGCGACGGGTCGCTGCCGCCCCGCCCGGTGTCGCTCGGCCGGAACCGGCTCCCGCTCTTCACCCCGCCGGGCCAGGCGCCGGCGCCGATGCCGCTCCTCGGCAACCCGGAGGCGCTGGAGGCCAAGCTCCCGATCGTGATGATCGGCGGCGACGTCGGCTTCCGCCCCGCGTTCGAGGACGATCCGCTCGGCCTGCGGAGCGGCCGCCTCGCCCCGGCGTCGCCGTTCGACGCCCTCGAGGGCCCGGGCGCGCGGCGCGCCCTCAAGGGCCGAGAGGCGGCGATCGAGAAGCAGATCGGCCTGCTCGCCGGGCTCGGCCTGGAGCAGGTGCAGCGCTTCCGGCTCCCGAACGGCATCGCGGTCGACCTCCGGGAAGATCCCGCGGCGCCGCTCGTCTCGATCAGCGCGTCCGTCGCGGTGCCGGCGCGGTCCGCGGGCGACGCCGGGGCGGCGGGGCCGGCGCTCGCCAGCGAGGCGCGCGTCGCGATCACCGTTCCGCCGCGCGATCTCGAGGTCGGCGTCGACCTTGTCGCGGCGCGGCTCCGGATGCTGCTCGACGAGGCGAGCGCGGGGCGCGTGGCCGAGCTGCGGAGGCAGGCCAGCGCGGCCTCGCGGCGCGCGCTCGAGCGGGCGCCGTACGGCCCGTCGTGGCTCGCGCTCGGGGAGGCGCTGTTCCCCGCGGGCCACCCGCTCGAGGGCACGCTGCTCGGGGCGCGCGCCGACGCGGGCGCGGCCAGCGAGCTCCTGCTCACCGAGTCGCTCCGGCGCGAGCGCGCCGCGGCCCAGGCGACGATCGCGCTCTCCGGCGACGTCTCGCGCGCGGCGGTCGAGCAGGCGCTCGCGCGCTCGCTCCAGCGCGTCGCCGCCGAGGCGGAGCGGCCGATCGGGCCGCACCCGCGCGAGGAGCGGATCGTCCTCGAGGACGCGGTGCCGTCGCCGCGGCTGCTCTACGGCTGGATCGCGCCGCCGGAGGGGGGCGCGGACGAGGCGTCGCTCCGCGTGGCGATGGAGATCCTCACCGGCCCGCGCGTCGCGCGGCTCGCGAAGGCGCTCGTGACCGAGGGGCAGCTCGCGTCCGAGGTGACCGGGCGGCTGTCGCTCGGCGCGCAGGCGAGCGTGGCGGCGGTGGAGCTCACGCCCGCTCCGTCGCGCAGCGCCGCCGAGCTGGAGCAGCGCCTCGACGCCGAGCTCGCGGCGCTCGCGACGTCCGGGCCGACCTGGAAGGAGCTCGCCCTCGCCAAGGCGCTGCTCAAGATCGAGCTGGAGAAGGAGCTCGCGCGCCGCGCCGCCGTCGCGCCGCCGCCCGCGTCCCCGCGGCCGATCACGGAGCTGCGGCTGCGCGCCGCGCTCGATCCGGGCAGCCTGCCGCGGCTCCTGCGCGCGCTCGAGGAGGTCGAGCCGGCCGACGTGCGCGCCGTGGTCGCGCGGACCTTCGGCCGGGAGCGCCGGGTGAGCGTCACGACGTGGCCCCGCGGCGGCCCCGGCGGCGTACGCGGCGCGAGCTCGCTCGCGACGGACGTCCCCGCCTCCGCTCCGCCGCCCGCGCCATCGCCCTGACGGCGGCGATCGCCGCGCGCCGTCACGTTGCTGCGCCGCGTGCTTGACGCGACGCAAGAGGGAACCGCGCGTTCAGCGCCGCAGCAGCATTCTGTCGATATTTGGTGAGCCAGCTGTCCTTCACAGGATGGACTTATGGTCAGGTATGGACATCTGGCATCACTTGGAGATAGCACGGGAGAATGACGACCCCTGTAAAGCCGCTGATGGCCGCCATACCAGCGAGCGAACACGCCACGCACTTCCACGACGCCGCCTACCTGCCCCCTCTCGCCTTGACGGCGGAGGCGCCGCTTCAGGCGCCCCGCGTGACGCGGAGCGGCGTGGTGGAGCGCTCGACGCGGATCGCCGCGAGGGGGATGCCCGCCGAGACGTCCGAGTCGGCCTCGCTGCTCGACAGGGTGCACGACGTCATCGCGCTCTCGGATCAGCCGGTGCTGCGCAACCTGCTCATCACCCAGTGCTACTACGAGATCTCGGCGGAGCTCGTGACGCTGCTCGGCGGCGGCAACGCCCACTGGTGCACGTTCGCCACGTGGGCCTCCAAGACCGCGGGGAGTTTCATCCGCAACGAGGAGGTGCCGTCGGTGCTGCGGTGGCTGATCCTCTCGGACGACGAGGAGCGGGAGGCGGTCGTGCCGCGCCTCCTCAGGCGGCGCGGGCAGGGCGAGCCGGAGCGGGCGAGCGCGTGGCGGCTCAGCGCCGTCGAGCTGATCTCGCCCTGGTGGGGGCAGGGGTTCGGGCTCATGGAGCTGCCGGAGCGGATCCTGTCCGAGCTCAGCGCGGACATCGCGCTCGGCAACCTCAAGGTGTTCGAGGAGCTCGGGCCGCTCTTCGCCCGCATGATCCAGCTCTACCGGGGCTGCCCGCGGCCGGGGAAGAAGGAGCTCGCGGAGCTGCTCGAGGGGCTGGAGCGGGGGCCGTCCACGGACGGTGGGCAGGGGCTGCTCCGCAGCGCCATGGAGCACTACCACGACGCGATGCTCACGGAGGACAAGGACAAGAAGGCGGAGCTCATCCTCCTCGCCAACGCGCGCGTCGGGCTGCACGAGCAGGTGCGGCTCCAGCCGTACATCGCGCGGGCGCTCAACGCGCCCGTCCGCTGCGCGGTCGACACGGTCGGCCTCCCCGAGGCGCTCCAGTCGATGGTCCTCGACAAGGTCGAGAAGCTGAAGGCGTTCTGGCGCGCGATCGCGACCAAGGAGATGATGACCATGCGCCTGCCGGACGAGATCCTCGAGCTCGGCCACGATCTCCCCGCGCCGCCCGGCCTGCCGCTGCACTGCGCCGAGCTCGAGACCATCGAGGATCGCGAGCTCTACGAGCTCCTGCTCAAGTACGACGCCCACGACCAGACGACGGCCGGCTGCGGCGCCAAGGACTGGGCGTTGCTGAGCGAGCGCATGGGCTACATCCTCGAGTTGTTCCGTTCGCGGCAGTGCTGCCCCCGGCTCCTCGAGCGGCCCTTCAACGGCGAGCAGCACGCCGAGATCGTCGCGTGGCGGGTGCCGTCGCCGATCCACGGCGATCTCTAGCGCCGCGCGCCGGCGCGCCCCTGCCGGAGCTCCGCCCCCCGCGCCGCGCCGCGCTGCGCGCGCGGCCCCTCACCGCTCTTCCTGCGCGTCCCCCGCGTCGGCCGGCGCCCGGCGGCGATCGAAGATCTGCGTCAAGAGGCCGAGCGCGCCCTGCCGCTCGGCGATCTCGCGCCCCTTCCGGAACGAGGCCGCCGCGCGCGCCCGCGCCTCCGCGGCGGTCGGCGCGCCGCGCGCGAGCGCGATCTCGCCCTCGAGCCGGCAGAGCTCGGCCTCGAAGTAGCGCTCGTCGCTCTTCTCGACGAAGGAGAGCGTGTCGTCGAGCAGGGCGCTGGCCTCGTCGACGTTGCCGGCGCCGAGCTCCGCGTCGATGAGCGCCGCTCGCCAGTAGGTCAGCGACACGCGGCTGCCGACGCCCATCAGCATCGTCAGGCCGCCGCGGATGCGCGCGGCGCCCTCGGCGTAGCGCGCGCGCGCCTCCGCGCCGGCCGGCCCCTGCGCCGCGCGCGCCGCCGCCGCCCAGCCGAGATCGATCTGGCTGAGCGCCGCCCAGTGGGGCATGCCCACCTCCTCGGCGAGCTTGCCGAGCACGCTCGCGTGCGCCTCCGCGCCGGCGACGTCGCCGACCAGGCAGCACAGGACCGCGGCGAAGTGCTCGACGAAGCCCCGGCTCACGGGCTGGTTCAGCTCCTCGCACAGCGCGATCGCCTCGTCGATCGACGCCTTGCCCCGCTCCGGCTCGCCGAGGTGGAACGCGATCCAGGCGAGGTGCGACAGCGAGAACGCCGCGGCGTCGTGGCCGAAGAGGAAGGCGAGCGGCAGGTGACGCGCGGGATCGTAGATCGACAGCACCTTGTTGAAGTGCTCGCGCGCCTCGCCGAGCCGCCCCCGGAGGAAGCGCGTCGCGCCGAGCGCCTGGTGCGCGCCGAGCGAGATCCCCGGGTCGCCCGTGCTCTCGGCGAGCGCGAGCAGCTGCTCGCCGTGCTGCTCCGCGAGCGCGTAGTCGCCGCGGACGTGGAAGAAGATCCAGAGCCCCCACAGCGCGGGGAAGAGCTGCGGCGAGGAGCCCGCCTCGCGGCAGAGCGCGTGCGCGCGCGCGTACGCCGCCTCGACCTCCGGGGCGGCGTAGCCCCGCGTGATCATCAGCGGGACGCCGAGCGTCGTCTGCAGGGTGATCTCGTCGCGCGCCCGCTCTTTCGTCTCCGGCAGCTGCCTGAGGAGCTCGAGCCCACGGCGGAGGTGGCTCATCGCCTCGGCGTGCGCGGACGAGATGAGCGAGGCCTCCCCGGCGCGCTGCCAGGCCGCGAGGGCGGGGCCGATCAGCGCGGCCTCGGTGTAGTGGTGCGCGAGCAGCTCGGGCGGCGTCCCGGGGAAGCGCTCGGCCAGCACGGCGGCGATGCGCGCGTGGTACACCTGCCGGGTGCTGCGCAGCAGCGACTGGTAGGCCGCGTCCTGCACCAGCGCGTGCTTGAACGTGTACGTCGCGCGCGGGGGGCGCCCCCGCTGGAAGAGCAGCTCGGCGTCGACGAGCTGCGCGAGCGCCTCGCGCAGCGCCGCGGGGCTCGACGCCATGAGGAGCGGCTCGCCGCCCGCGCCGCCGCCCGCGCAGAGCTCGAGCGCCTCGTAGCCGAAGGTGCGACCGAACACCGCGCCGAGCTGCGCGACCTCCTTCGCCGGGCCGAGGCGGTCGAGGCGCGACGTCAGCGAGTGCTGGAGGGTGACCGGCGTCTCGAGCGCGCCCAGCCACCCGCTCGGCGCGCTCGGCGAGCCGGCCGGCTCCCCTGCGGCCGCCTTGGCGGCGGCCGCCTCGAGGACCATGCGCGTGAGCTCCTCGGCGAACAGCGGGACGCCGTCGCTGCGCTCGGCCAGCGTCCGGATCACCTCGTCGGGCAGCGGGGCCTGGATGGCCGACGCGCCGCTCGTCGCGTACGCGCCGGCCAGCTGCTGGATGAGCGCCCGCATCCGCTCGGCGCTGAGCGGGGCGAGGTAGATCTGGGTGAAGTGCGATCGCAGCGGCCACGGCGGCGTGAACGTGGGGCGCGCGGTCAGGAGCAGCAGCAGCGGCGACGGCCGCCCCTCGTCGATGAGCCGGCCGAGCAGCTCCAGGGTCGACGGATCGGCCCAGTGCAGGTCCTCGGCCGTGAGCACGAGCGGCTGCCGATCGGCGAGCCCGAGGAAGAGCTGGAGGAGCGAGGCGATGGTCTCCTGCCGCTGGCGCTGCGGGGTGAGCGCCGGCGCCGGGTGGCGCCCCTCGGTCGGGATCGACAGCAGCGCGGCGAGCAGCGGCACGGCGAGCGGCCCCGCCTCCGCCTCGGCGAGCAGCTGCTCCAGCCGCTCGAGCCGGTCTTCGCCCTTGTCGAGCGACGCCCCGCGCTCGCTCGGCGCCGCGGCCGAGCCGCTCAGCGTGCTCGCGCGGTCGCGATCGCCCGCGAGCAGCGCGTTGAGCAGCTCGATCACCGCATAGAACGCGCTGTTCTGGAGCTGCGGCGAGCAGCGCGCCTCGAGCCAGAGGTGCGGCGTCCCGGCCAGCCGGTCGCGGAAGGCGCGCACGCTCCGCGACTTGCCGATGCCGGCCTCGCCCGTCACCAGCACGACCTGCCCGGCGCCGCCCGAGGCCCGCGACCACCGGGCCGCCAGCTCGTCGAGCTCGCTGTCCCGCCCGACGAGCGGGGTGAGCCCGTGGAGCATCCTCGCGTCGAGCCGGTCCCGCGCGGTCGTGCGCCCCTGCACCGCGAAGATCTCGATCGGCTGGCGCGCGCCCTTCGGGCTGATCTCGCCGAGCGCGTCCACGTAGTAGTAGCCCTCGATGAGCTTCTGCGTGGCGCGGCTGACGAGCACCGTGCCCGGCTCGGCGTGGGCCTTCAGCTGCGTCGCGGCGTTCAGGGTCGGACCGGCGAGCGAGGGCACGGCGTCGCTGTCGGCCACGACGACGAGCCCGGTGTGCACGCCGACCTGCACCGACAGGGGCACGGACACGATCTCCCGCGCGTTCAGGCGGGACATGTGCTCGACCAGATCGAGCGCCGCCTGCACCGCGCGGAGTGCGTCGTCCTCCTTGGCCACGGGGTGGCCGAAGTAGGCGACCGTCTCCTCGCCGGGCGAGCGGAGGAACACCCCCTCCTGCGCCCCGATCACCTGGGCGCACGCGGCCTGGAACATCTGCACGAGCTCGTGGAACGCCTCGCTGTCGACCGTGTCGGCGATGCGCTCGGCGCCGGCGAGCCCGCAGACCAGCACGGTCAGCTGGCGGCGCTCGCCGCGGCCGGTGGCGGTCACCGGCCGCGTCCCGGGCGCGGCGCTCGGGAAGGAGGGGAGCTTCGGGGCCAGCGGCGTCTCCTGGGTGCCGGCGGCGCCGGGGTGGATCGACGCGCTTCTTCCGATCGGCCTCACCGGCGGCGCGGCGGGCGCGGGGCCGCGGCCCGGGATGGCGAGCGTCGGCGCCGCGCCGAGCCGCTCGTCCTGCCACTGCTGCTCGGGCGATCTGCGCTGCGTGCCCGGCGGCGGCTCGGGCTCGGAGGGCACGAGCTGCGTCTCCTGGTCCGCCGCGGCGTGGTGCACCGCGCGCGTCGAGATGGCCCGCTGCTCCGGCGAGCCGCCGCGCTCGTCGTCGCGGGGCAGCGGCCACGGGATCGCCGACACATCGCAGTCCTCCAGCAGCTCGTACGCGTCGCGGGCGGACCGGAAGCGGTGCGCCGGCGACTTGGCGGTCGCCTGCGCCAGCAGCGCGCCGAGCGGGTGGCCGCGGAGGGCGCGGGGGATGGGCACCGGCTCGGGGCTCAGCTGGCGAAAGATGACCTCGGCGACCGTCGCCTCGTGCATCACCGGCGTGCCGATCAGGCACTCGAGGAAGGTGAGCCCCCATGCGTAGATGTCCGCCGCTGTGGTCGGAGTCGCCTGCACGAGCTGCTCCGGGGCCATGTAGGCCGGGGTCCCGTTGAACTCGCCGGTGCGCGTGATCGCGCGGTAGTCGGCGGCGCGGGCCTCGCCGATCAGCGCGGCGATGCCGAAGTCGAGCACCTTGACGTGCGTCCGCTTGCCGGAGCCGGCGACCATGATGTTGTGCGGCTTGAGGTCGCGGTGGATGACGCCGCGCTCGTGGGCGAAGCCGATGGCGTCGAGCACCTGGAGCATCAGCCGCTTCGCCTCGTTCGGCTCGATCCCCCGCGTGCGCTGGCAGCGCGCGCTCAGCGTCTCGCCGTCGACGTACTCCAAGGCCAGGTAGAGCTCGCCTTCGGGCAGGCGTCCGGCGTCGAGGAGCCGGACGATGTTCGGGTGGCTCATCTGGGCGATGACCTGCATCTCCCGCTCGAAGCGCGCCTCCTGCGAGCCGGACTCGCGCGAGCGCCGCAGCGCCTCGGGCCGCAGCAGCTTGAGGGCCACGCGCTGGGTGGTCACGATCTGGCGCGCCTCGTAAACGACGCTGTGACCACCGCTGCCGAGGTGGCCGAGCACCTGATACCGGCCGTCCACGAGCGCGCCGACCTCGAGCAATCCATCGCGAGCGGACATCTCTTGATCTCTTACAGCCGAACGCCGCCGGAGGGGATCGTGAACGCCGCTGACAGCCCAGGTTGATCGCTCGCGCGTCCCGAGGCTGGCCGCCGCCGCGAGTCGGGGGGCCTCGCCCAGGGCTCCATGGCGCCCACCCCTGCGGTCCCGCGGCGCAGCGCGCTTCGCGGTCCGGCGCTGAGCGTGAGTCAGGCAACCAAGATTACTTCGGCGTGAGCGCGTGGTGCGGGAGGACGAGGTCTGATACCCTCGCGCTTGATGGGCAATGCCCCGCATTCTGGCAGCATGCCGCCACCTTCGAGTGGCCGGGGCCAAGGAACGCTCCTCTACGCCGTCGACGACGAGGAGAGCAACCTGGACCTCATGGACCGGGCGCTCCGCTCCGGCTACCAGGTCCGCACCTTCGGCGATCCGCGCCGCGCGCTCGCGGCGGCGGTGAAGGAGCCGCCCTCGGTGGTCGTCGCGGACTACCGGATGCCTCATTTCAGCGGGCTCGCGCTGCTGCGCGAGCTGCGCCGGCAGGGGCTGAGCTACGTCCCGGTGCTCGTCTGCGCGCCGACCGACGTGGAGCAGATCCAGAAGATCTCCCGGGAGAGCGCGAGCTTCAGGATCATCACGAAGCCCTGGATCGCCTCGGATCTGCGCCGTCAGGTCGACCTCGCGGTGAGCCTGCACCAGCTCCAGGCGACGAGGAACCTCCGCTGAGCCGAGCGCGCCCCGTGACCCTCCGGCGCGCGGTGCAGGTCGACATGCCGGGAGCGCCGCCGGCATGGCGGTCGCGGCGCGGGCGCGCCGGGCGACGGCGGTGAGCGCCCGCTCCCTCGACGTTGTCGCGCTCGAGCTGCCGCAGCGCTTCGGCGACCTCCGGGGCTCGCTCGCGGAGATCGATCGTCTCCTCGGCGCGCCCGCGCTGGCCGGGGCCGATCTCGCGCTCCTGCCCGAGCTGATCGTCACGGGCTACGTCTCGCCGCGGGGCGACAGCGATCTGCGCCGCTTCGCGGAGCCGCTCGACGGCGAGTCCGCGCGGCGGCTCTCCGAGCTCGCGCGCGAGCACGGCATCGCGCTGGCGGGCCCGCTCGTCGAGGAGAGCCAGGGCCGCTTCTACAACACCCTGCTCGTCTTCGACCGCGACGGGCGGCGCGCCGGCCACTACCGCAAGCGCCACCCCTGGTTCCCGGAGCGCTGGGCGGCGCCTGGCGATCTCGGGACTCCGGTCCTCGATCTGCTCGGCGTGAAGGTGACGGTCGCGATCTGCTTCGACGTCCACTTCCTCTCCGAGGACGCGGGCGAGGCGCTCGACGCGGCCGATCTGCTGCTCTTCCCGACGGCCTGGGTCGATCCGCCCGGGGAGGGCGACGCGCGCGCCGAGCTCCTGCCCGCGCTCGCGCGGCGCCATCGCGTGACGATCGTGAACGCGAACTGGGGGCCGTCCCGCCCCGCGCTGGACGGCCAGGGCGGCTCGCGCATCCTCGACGCCGACGGGCGAACGGTGGCGGCGGCGCCGCCCGGTCCGGGGCCGAACGTCGTGCGCGCCGCCTTGCGCCTCGGGCAGGGCCGGCGCGAGCGCTGAGGGAAGCCGAGCGAGCTCGCCCAGCGCCGGCGCGCCGCGCTCGCGCTCAGGCGAACGGGAGCTTGCTCAGGTCGACGTTTCCCCCGCTCAGGATGACGCCGATCCGCGCTCCCTGGACCTTGCGCAGCAGGACGGCCGCCACCGGGACCGCCGAGCTCGGCTCGATGAGGATCTTCATCCGCTCCCAGACGACGCGCATCGCCTTGACGATGTCCTCTTCGCCCACGGTGACGATCTCGACCCCGCGCTCGCGCAGGACCGCGAAGGTGAGCTCGCCGAGCGAGGTGCGGAGGCCGTCCGCGATCGTGATCGGGTCGTTCGAGGGGAGGATCTTCCCCTCGCGCAGCGAGCGGGCCGCGTCGTCGGCCGCCTGGGGCTCGGCGCCGACCGTGCGCGCGCGCGACAGCGCGCTCGTCGCGACGGCGGTGCCCGAGAGCAGCCCGCCGCCGCCGACGGGCGCGACCACGGCGTCGAGGTCCTCCACCTGGCCCGCGAGCTCCAGCGCGGCCGTGCCCTGGCCGGCGATGACGTGCGCGTCGTTGTACGGGTGGACAAGGATCGCGCCCGTCTCGGACAGCACGCGGGCGAGCGTCTCCTCGCGCGACCGGAGCGTCGGGGCGCAGGTCACGATCCGGGCGCCGTAGCCCTCCACGGCGGCGCGCTTCACGGCGGGCGCGCTCTCGGGCATGACGATGTGCGCGGGGACGCCGCGGATGCGGGCGGCGAGCGCGAGCGCGGCGGCGTGGTTGCCCGAGGAGTGGGTGGCGACGCCGCGGCGCGCGTCCTCGTCCGAGAGGGCCAGGACCGCGTTGCACGCGCCGCGGAACTTGAACGCGCCGACCCGCTGCAGGTTCTCGCACTTGAAGAAGACGCGCGCGCCCGCCATGCCGTCGATCGTCCGGCTGGTCATGACGGGGGTCACGTGGGCGTGCGGCGCGAGGCGCGCGGCGGCGCGGCGGATGTCCTCGATCGTCGGCAAGGGGCTCATGGACGGGCATCGGACCGCGGCCTGCGCCCGACGTCCACCGCGAGCGCGGCGCGCCGGCGCCCGCGAGCGCGGGGCGGCGTCAGAACAGGTCGGCCGCGATGCCGTCGGCGAAGACCCAGGCGGCCCGCGGGACGCTGAGCCGCCCGCCGTCGACCTTCAGGCGGCCGGCGCGATCGAGCCGCTCCGCGGCCCGCCGTCGCGCGGGCGTCCACGCCGGCACCCCGAGCGCCCACGCCGTCGCCTCCAGATCGAACCCCTCCCGCAGCCGGAGCCCGAGCATGATCCGCTCGGACAGGCGCGTCTCCGGGTCGAGCCGCTCGTGGCTCTCCACCGGGACGGGCCCGCCGCCCTCGGCCATGGCGGCGATGTACCGATCCGGGCTCACGAGGTTCCGGTAGCGGATCGCGAACGCCTCGCCGCCGTCCTCCGCGCCGGCCGAGCCCAGGCCCCAGCGCGGATCCGGGCGCGATACGGTCCCGTAGGCGGCGCACCCGAGCCCGACGTAATCGACGCCTCTCCAGTAGCCGAGGTTGTGGCGCGCCTCGTGGCCGGGCTTCGCGTAATTCGAGACCTCGTAGTGGGCGAGCCCCTCGGCCTCGAGCGCCTCGTCGATCGCGAAGAACGTGTCCGCCACCCCGTCGTCTCCGGCGAGCGGCAGGCGCCCGCGCCGCGCCAGCTCTCCGAACGAGGTGCCCGGCTCGACCGTGAGGCTGTACGCCGAGATGTGGGTCACGCCGGTCGAGGCCACGGCGCGCGCCTCGGCGGCGGCCTGCTCCGGGCGCTGCTCCCGCGCTTCCTCGGCCGTCCCCACCGCGACACCGTAGATGAGATCGCCGCTCACGCGCGGCATCCCGGACCGGAGCGCCGCCGCGAGCGCGCCGAGCCCGCCGTCGGGGTCGTGCAGGCGTCCGAGGAACCGGAGCCGCTCCACGTCGAGCCCCTGAACGCCGACGCTCAGACGGTTGACCCCGATCGCTCGGAACGCTCGGGCCCGCTGCTCGTCGAGGGAGGTCGGGTTGCACTCGACGGTCACCTCGAGGTCGGGCGAGAGGCGGCCGGCGGCCGCGGTGATGGCGGAAAGCACCCTGCCCATCTCCTCCGGCTCCCACAGGGACGGCGTCCCGCCGCCGAAGAACACGCTCCGGAGCTCGCGCTCGCCCAGCGCATCCGCCCGCCTCCGGAGCTCGGCGAGCACGGCGTCGGCATAGCCGCGGTGGTCGATCGCCTCCCGCGCCTTCGCGAAAGAGACGAAGTCGCAGTAGGGACACTTCTTGAGGCACCAGGGGAAGTGGACGTAGGCGGTGATCGGCTCCATGAAATCCATGAACGTAGGAGGCAGCGGATGCGACGGATGCGACGGGCGTAACGGACGCGACCGACGCGACCGACGCGACCGGCTCGGCCGAGACGACCGGCGCAATCGACGTGGCTGACGTAACTGACGCAACCGACGGTAACCGACGGCAACCGACGGCAACCGAGGCGACGGACGCGGCTGGGGCGGCCGCTGCGGGAAATGAGAGATGCATCGGCGGCGCGCGACCCGCGCCGGAGACGCGCATGGTGACACAATTGCGGGGCCTAGATCGCGGTGTTAGCGTGCCAAAGGGAGAGGGTGCATTGCGCCCGCCGAACTCTTCATGCTGACGTTGACGGAGCTTGTCGATCGCGTTCGGACCTACCAGCCGGCTGCAGACGTCGATCTCATCGCCCGGGCTTACGCCTACAGCTCTGACGCTCACCGGGGGCAGACCCGCAAGAGCGGCGACCCGTATTTCTCCCACCCGGCGAGCGTCGCCGCGATCATCACCGAGCTCAAGCTGGACACGGCGAGCGTCTGCGCCGGGCTCTTGCACGACGTCGTCGAGGACACCCTCGCGACGACCACCGACATCGAGAACACCTTCGGCCAGGAGGTGGCGTTCCTCGTCGACGGCGTGACGAAGCTCTCGAAGATCAACTTCGCCTCCAAGGAGGATCGGCAAGCCGAGAACTTCCGCAAGATGCTGGTGGCGATGGCGCGCGACATCCGCGTGCTCCTCGTGAAGCTGTGCGACCGCCTCGACAACATGCGGACGCTCGAGTTCATGAAGCCCGAGGCGCAGGACCGGATCGCCCGGGAGACGATGGAGATCTACGCCCCGCTCGCGAACCGCCTCGGCATCGCGCGCTTCAAGAGCGAGCTCGAGGACCTGTCGTTCAGGTACATCGAGCCGGAGGCGTGGGCGGACCTCTCGCAGAAGGTCAAGACGACCGCGAAGGAGCGCGACAGGTACATCCACGAGGTCTCGAAGGTGCTCGCGGGCAAGCTCGCGGAGCAGGGCTTCGCGGTCGACGTCACCGGCCGCGCGAAGCACCTCTACTCGATCTGGCGCAAGATGCAGGCGCAGCAGTGCGACTTCGACCAGGTCTACGACGTCATCGCGTTCCGCGTGCTCGTCGAGTCGGTCGCCGACTGCTACGCGACGCTCGGCGTCATCCACTCGCAGTGGACCCCGGTCCCCGGTCGCTTCAAGGATTACGTCGCGCTGCCCAAGCCGAACATGTACCAGTCGCTGCACACGACGGTCATCGGGCCCGGGCGCGAGCGGATCGAGATCCAGATCCGCACCCACGAGATGCACCGCGTGGCCGAGCAGGGCATCGCGGCGCACTGGAAGTACAAGGAGAACAACTCCGGCGGCATCGATCCGAAGGACGCCGCGCGGTTCGGCTGGCTCCGCCAGCTGATGGAGTTCCAGAAGGAGCTCAAGGACCCGGCCGAGTTCCTGGAGAGCGTCAAGGTCGACCTGTTCCAGGACGAGGTGTACGTCTTCACGCCGAAGGGGGACGTGCGCGTCTTCCCCCGCGGCTCGACGCCGATCGACTTCGCCTACGCGATCCACACGAAGGTCGGCGAGCACTGCTCGGGGGCGCGGGTCAACGGCGCCATCGTCCCGCTCCGCTCGAAGCTCCGGAACGGCGACGTCGTCGAGGTGATGACCAACCCGAGCCAGCACCCGTCGAAGGACTGGCTCGACTACGTGTCGACCAGCCGAGCGCGCTCCAAGATCCGCAACTACCTGCGCGCGGAGCAGCGCGAGAAGTCGCTCAAGCTCGGCCGCGAGCTCCTCGAGAAGGAGATGCACCAGCGGAGCATGAGCCTGAGCCGCCTCACCAAGAACGAGGCCGAGCTGCGCAAGGTCATGGACAAGTTCGGCGTCGCCTCGGCCGACGAGCTGTTCATCGCGGTCGGCTACGGCAAGGTGAGCGTCCGCGCGGTGTGCGAGTTCCTGGCGCCCACCCCCAAGGAGAACGACAAGGGCACCCCGACGACGCCGCCCGAGTCGATCAAGGAAGGGCGCATCGAGTCGCTCGTCCGCAAGGTCACGGGGCGCGACAGCCCCGGCATCCTCCTGAACGGCATCGACGATGTCCTCGTCCGCTACACGAAGTGCTGCAACCCGCTCCCCGGCGACGAGATCGTCGGGTTCATCACCCGCGGCCGCGGCATCACGGTCCACCGCCGCAACTGCGCCAAGGCGTTCGACACGGACCCCGAGCGCCGCGTGGAGATCTCGTGGGACTCGCGCGCGAAGATCAACCGCCCGGTGCAGATCAAGGTGATGACGGCAAACCGGCCGGGCATCCTCGCGACGGTCGGCCACACGTTCCACGAGCAGGGCATCAACATCAGCGAGGCGACGTGTCGCGCGGGCGACGACGGCCGGGCGATGAACACGTTCACCTTCCTCTGCTCCGATCTCGCGCAGCTGAAGAGCGTCATCCGGCACCTGCAGCGGATCCCCGGCGTGATGGCGGTCGAGCGGACCTGAGCCGGCGGGTCAGCGACCGCGGCGAGCGCGCGCCCCGCCGCTCGCCCTGGGCGGACCACCTGCGGAGCCCGGGCCGGCGTCCGGGAGCGCGCGGGTGAGGGGGCGGCCGAGGTCGCCGCCCGGCTCGTGCCGCGCCGCGATCTCCTGCACCTTGCGCACGAGCCGGGTCACGTCGTGGTGGCGCACCGGCGCGCCGGCGGCGGCGCGGTCGCAGAAGAACGTGCGGCACCCGAGCGGCCTCGCGGCGTAGATCGCGCAGCGGCCGGCGTCGGTGAGCAGCGGGCACCGCCGCTCGGCGGCCTGCGGCAGCGCGCGCCGCCGGCCCGGCTCGCCGGCGGACGCCGTCGGCTCGGGCGCCAGGGCCCCGCCGGCGCGCACGACGCCCTGGAGCGCCCGGGGGCCGCCCAGGGCCGCGATCGCGCGCCGGACGGCGGCGAGCTCGACGGACGTCACGTACGGCTCGCGTCCCGTGATGCCGAACCGGCAGCACTCGGTCGAGGCCTGGCAGCTCCAGCCATGGAAGACCTCCTCCGCCTCGCGGTACACGGCCGAGAGCTCGGCGAGCAGATCGGCTTCACGGGCGTGCGGCTCAGGGGTCGCGGTGCGGCGCATTCGTCAGGGCGGGCTCTCGTGCGTCCGCGCGCACGGCGGCGGCCGGCGCGGGGCGGGATCGGAGCGGCGGATCCCGAGGCGCGAGCCTAGTGCCGCGCGGCGCCGCCGCGAAGCGGCAATCCGCGAGCGCGCCGGGAGCGCTGACGCGCGGCACCAGCGCGGCCTTCCCGGAGGCAGGCCGCCCCGCGCCGGCGGACGCCGCCTCCGCCGCGGCGGGGCGCGCGAGCTTCGCGCGCTGGGCGGCGAGCGCGCACGCGCTATCCTCGCGAACGATGTCATCTCTGCGCCCGAAGCTTCGAGCTCTGGAGGTCGTCGTCATCCAGGATGAGCGCCACGGCCGCGCGCTGATGCTCCGCGACACCGAGGGCATCGCGCCGTCCGCCGTCGTCGTGCCCGCCGGCAGCTCCGCGGTGCTCGCGCGCTTCGACGGGCGGCGATCGATCGACGAGATCGCGCGCGACGCCTCCCGGTCGACCGGCCAGCGCGTGGACGCCGCCTACGTGGCGCAGCTGGCCGACGAGCTGGAGGACGCGTGGATGCTGGACAGCCCGCGGTTCCACGCGCGCCGGCGGACCGTCGTGCGGTCGTTCGACACGGCGCCGATCCGGACGGCTGCCCACGCGGGCGGCGCGTACCACGGCGATCGGCTGAAGCTCGCCGAGTTCATCGAGCGCCAGTGCCTCGGGGTCGCGCGGCCGCAGGGCGGGGCGGCGCGCGCCGCGGCCCAGGGCGCGACGAAGCGCATGGCCGGGCTCTGCGCGCCGCACATGGACCTCTGGCGCGCCGCGGCGGGCTACGGGCACGCCTACGCCGCGCTCGAGCAGGCGCTGGCGGCGCCGGGGCTGGAGAAGGTCGACACCTTCGTTCTGCTCGGGACGTCGCACGCGCCGATGCGTCGACCGTACGCGGTCTGCGAGAAGACGTTCGCGACGCCGCTCGGCCCGCTCGATCCGGATCGCGAGATGATCGCGGAGCTCGCGGCGGGAAGCCGCTTCGACGTGCACGAGGATCAGTACCTGCACAAGAACGAGCACTCGATCGAGTTCCAGGCCGTGTTCGTGCGGCACCTCCTCGGCGACCGCGCGGCGTCGATCGTGCCCATCCTCTGCGGTCTCTCGGAGTGCCAGGCGAGGCGCCGCGACCCCGCGCAGGACGACGGCGCCGAGTCGTTCCTGACCGCGCTCCGCGGCGCGCTGGCGAGGCGCCCCGGCCGCGTGCTCGTGATCGCCGGGGCGGACCTCGCCCACGTCGGGCCGCGCTTCGGCGACCCCGCGCCGCTCGACGAGCGCCAGCGGATGGCGCTGCGCGATCGCGATCTCGCGTCGATCGAGCGCGCGACGTCGGTCGACCCGCCGGGCTTCTTCGCCGACGTCGCCCAGGACCTCGGCACCCGCCGCGTCTGCGGCCTCGGCCCCATCTACACGCTGCTCCGCGCCCTCCCGCCGTCGTCGCGCGGAGAGCTGCTGAACTACGAGCAGTGCGTCGACCCCGAGGAGGGATCGATCGTCAGCCACACGTCGCTCGGATTCTACGGTTGAAGGGGGCGCGCTCGCTCGGCGCGTCGCGCGTCGTCATGGGGCGAAGCGCGCTCGCTCGGCGCGTCGCGCGTCGTCATGGGGGCGAAGCGCGCTGGTCCGCCGCGCTGCGCGTCGCCGTGGGGCGCGCCGGGAGCCCCGCGCTTTCGCGCCGCGAGGCTCGCTGGCGTAGGGCGGTCGGCTCAGCCGCGCGGGACCCTGCGGCGCGCGATGTCGAGGCCGAGCCGGTCGGCCTCGCGGTAGATCGCCTGCCGCGACATGCCGAGGGCCCGCGCCGCCGACGCGACGGAGCCGTTGGCGCGGGCGAGCGCGTCCTCGAGGCGGGCGCGCGCGAGCGACGGATCCGTCGCCGGCGGGAGGTTCGGCTTCACGCGCGGGCCGCGCGCGAGCGAGCCCGCGATCGGCGTGACGGAGAGCGGACCGTCCGGCGCGGCCTGCGCCGCGGTCACGATGGCGTTCTCGAGCTGCGGCACGCCGCCCGGCCAGCCGGCGCGGACGAGCGCCTCCAGGAGCTGCGGGGTGAAGCGATCGAGGCCGATCGCGTTGCGCTCCGCGATGTCGCGCACGATGAGCGGCACGTCCTCGCGCCGCATCTCGAGCGTCGGGATCGTGATCCGCTTGCCGGAGAAGAGCGAGGCGAACCACGGCGCCACCCGCCCGTCGCCGGCCGCCCGATCGAGGGGCTGCCCGGTGGTCGCGATGATGCTGACGCCGTTCGAGCGGCCGACCGAGTGCGCGATCTCCAGCTGCTGCGGCCGCGGCAGGCGATCGGCGTCGAGGACCAGCCAGGTCATCGGCCGCGCGCCCGGCGGGATGACCGGCTTGGTCTCGGCGCCGCCGTCGACGACCAGGGTCTCGCCCAGGCCCTCGCGCACCGCGGCGGCGAGGCGGGCGAGCGTGCGCTTGCCGACCCCGGGCGCGCCCTCGATGCAGACGCTGGAGCCCGACTGCACGAGCTTCATCACCGGATCGATCCAGTCCTTGCGCTGCTTCGAGCCGAACACGAGCGGCCCGAGGCGCGACGGCGCGCCGTCGTACAGCGCGAGGTGCCGCTCGACGAAGACCGCGAGCTGCTGGCCGAGCCGCACCACGTCGCCGTGCATCACGCCGATGCGGCGGGCGCGGACGCCGTTCACCCACGTGCCGTCGTGGGTGTCCATGTCCTCGATGTAACAACCGTCCGAGCGGACGCTGATCTTGGCGTGCTCCGGCGCGACCCCGTTCCCCTCGATGCGCCCGTCGCGCGCGGCGCTGCCGATCACGGCGCCGTCCATGAGGCTCACGATCCGCGGCGGGCCGTCGAGCCCGATCAGGACGAGCCCCCACCCGCCGTCGTCATCCTGTCGCTTGGCGTGGACTCCGGACCGGTACTCCTTCTGAAGGACCGGCGCCGCTGTCTCCGCAACGTCCACTCGCAAAGCAGTCTGTTCGTTCATGCTCCCCCCAAGTCCAAAGGACCTGCCTGGTCGACCCAGGCCAACCAAGAGCGCGCCGAGCGGCGGGCACCCTTATGATGTAAGAGCGCGCCACACGGTGCCGCTGTCGCGAACGCGAAGGCTTTTGTGAGCGGCACCGTGCGCGGTGCTGCTTGGCGAGCCCCCTCGCTCGCAATGGCCACACAATACTCGACCAGAGCGGCCGTGCAACCTGCCGGCGACGGAAGTTTTAAGGTTTTGTTCTTCAGAGCTTGACTCTGGTCACGCCGATTGGTACTCATCCGCCACGCATCGACGGAGGCGCCCTCCGGTGATGACCCGGCGCGAATCAGGAAATCTCTGACGAGCGCTTTCAAATTCGGACAACGGTTCAGTCGGCTGTTCGAAAATGAATTTCTGGATTGGGTGATTGACATCTGCGGGAGTAACTCAGTGGTAGAGTGCAACCTTGCCAAGGTTGACGTCGCGGGTTCAAATCCCGTCTCCCGCTCCACGACATAGGCTCTGCGACAGCGAGCAGACCAGCGAGGCCGGTGCGACCCACCGGCCTCTGTCTTTTTGTTCCACCACCGGCGCGGGCGCCGGGGGGAAGCACGGGGCGCGACGGGGCTCGAAGCGCTGCTCGATGCTTAGATCGATGCGTCGATCGATGCGCCGGGCGGCGGGCCTGTGATACGAGGAGTCGCCTCATGTCCGCTCCGCTCCACGAGCGCCTGCGCCTCCTTGCCCACAGCCTCGAGCGGCAGTTCCTGGGCAAGGACGAGATCATCCGCCTGCTCATGATCGCGGTCGTCGCGGGGGAGCATTGCGTGCTCCTCGGCCCACCCGGGACCGCGAAGAGCGCGCTCATCCGCACGCTCGCCGAGCTGATGCAGGCCCAGTACTTCGAGTACCTGCTCACGCGCTTCACCGAGCCGAACGAGATCTTCGGCCCCGTCGACATCGGCGCTTTCCGCGAGGGCGTCTACCGCCGGAACACGTCGGGGATGCTCCCCGAGGCGGAGATCGTCTTCCTCGACGAGGTCTTCAAGTCGAACAGCGCGATCCTGAACGCGCTGCTCACGCTGCTGAACGAGCGCAAGTTCTCGAGCGGCGGCCAGGTGATCCGCTGCCCGCTCATCAGCGTGTTCGCGGCCTCGAACGAGGTGCCGGGCGACGAGACGCTGACCGCGATCTTCGACCGCTTCCTCCTGCGCGTGCAGTCCGACAACCTCGACGCCTACCACTTCAGCGAGCTGCTCCAGCGCGGCATCCAGCAGGAGATCCGGCACATGGCCGGCGAGCCGCTGCGCCCGCTCGTCGCCGCGCGCGAGCTCGCCGAGCTCGGCCGTGGGTTCGGCGCGCGGATGAACTTCGGCGACGCGTTCCTGTCGGCCTACAAAGGCCTGGTGTTCCAGATCCGCGCCGAGGGGATATCGCTCTCGGACCGCCGCGTCGTGAAGATGCTCAAGCTCTTCGCCGCGAGCGCTTACCTCGACGGCCGTCAGACCACGGACGCGAGCGATTTCTTCGTGCTCAAGCACATCTGGAACAACCAGGATCAGGCGGCGATCCTCGAGGGCATCGTGCAGCCGGTGCTGGAGGCGTTCTTCCGCGAGCACCCGGATCGCCGCCGCGTCGGCGCGCTCGGCGTCGGGGTGGAGGCGCTCGCCGCGGAGATCGACCGCATCCGGCAGATCCTCACGGGGGGCGCCGCGCTCGGCGATGTGCAGCTGTTCAGTCAGCTGAAGGCGCTCGGCGAGATCAAGCAGGCGCTCGCCGGCATCAACGACGCCCGCGCCCGCGAGCTCGAGGCGCGCGTGTCTCAGCTGCTCGAGGCGTCGTTTCGGAGCGGGCGTTTCGCCCAGATCTAGCGCGGTCAGCGCCGGGCGCCGCCGGCGAGCCGCCGGTGGCCCTGGAGCGGGCCCGCGGCGCGGCCGGGCCAGCGCCGGGCGCCGCCGGCGAGCCGACGGTGGCCCTCGGGCGGGCCCTGGGCGCACCCGGGCCGAAGCCGGGAGCGCTCGGGGCGTCGGCGGCGGCCCTGGAGCGGGCCCTGGGCGCAGCGGGGCCGAAGCCGGGCGCGCTCGGGGCGTCGGCGCCGGCGCGCGCGCGAGCCCGCGGCGGCGCGGGCCCACGGCTGCGCCCCGACGGGCCGGCGGCCTCCGCCGCGCCTCGAGGCGACGCCTTCGCGCCCGACCGGGCCAGGCCGGCGGCGCGGCGATGGTCGACCGGCCCCGACGACGCGCCCATCACGGCGCCACGGATGCGCTTGGGCACGCCGAACGCCTCGCGGATGTGGAGGAGCTCGTCCACCGTCAGGGCGCGCCACTCCCCCGGCCGGAGCCCTTCCGAGGTCACGCCCGCGAACGTCGTCCGGGCCAGGCGCATCACGGGCCAGCCGGTCGCCTCGCCCATGCGCCGGATCTGCTGGTTGCGGCCCTCGCGGAGGGTCACCTCGAGCCACGTCTTGTCGCCCTCGTGGCGGAGCACCCGCGCCTCGGCCGGCAGCGTGACGCCGTCCTCCAGGCGGATCCCCTCGCGCCACGGCGTGAGGTCGTCGTCGCTCATGACGCCCTGGACCTTCAGCACGTACGTCTTCGGCACACCGCCGCGCGGATGGAGCAGCCCGTTGGCGAAATCGCCGTCGTTCGTCATCAGCAGGATCCCGCTGGTCGCGAAGTCGAGCCGACCCACGGGGTAGAGGCGCGCGCCCGTGCCGCGCACGTAGTCGGCGACCGTCGGGCGGCCCTCGGGATCGCGCAAGGTCGAGACGACGTTCCGCGGCTTGTGCAGGGCCACGTAGACCGGCGCCTCGGAGACCAGGCGCTTGCCGTCGACCTCGATCCGGTCCTTCTGCCGGTCCGCCTTGAGGCCGAGCTCGGTGACGACGCGGCCGTTCACGCGCACCCGCCCGGCGAGGATGAGCTCCTCGGCCGACCTGCGCGAGGCCACGCCGGCCCGCGCGATGATCTTCTGCAGACGTTCTTCCATGGTGTGCTCGGGACCTGCGCCGACGCTGCGATGCCGGCGGGCGGCTCTGATAAGCACGCCCCTCGCGCCGCGTCGACCAACGTTGGTTCCGCGCGCTCCTCACGCCCGAGCCCGGCGCCGACGCCGGCGCGCCCGGAGGTCGGCGGCGGCGAGCGCCCGCGGCCCAGCAGCGCCGGGGCGCGAGCCGCAGGCGAGGCCAGGCGGGCGGGATCGGCCTCCAGGCCGGCCGGAGGAGGCGCGCGCTACTTCTTGTCCTTGGCGGGCTCCGCGCTCCCGCTGCCGCCCGCGGCCTCGTTCGCCTTGTCCGCGGCGGATTGATCCTCCGCGGCCTTCTTCGCGGCCGCCGCGGCGGCCTCCTCTTCCTTCTTGCGCTCGTCTTCCTCGACGCGGCGCTTCACCTCGTTGTCGTGGTCCCACCGATCGACCCGCTCGTCGGCGTCGATGTCCACGCCCATCCGCTCGAGCCGGCCCATGCGGTAGATCTCCCACACGTCCGGCTTGCCGTCGCGGTTGGTGTCCCGCTTGATGCGCGCGAGCTTGCCGCCGCTGTAGTACTTCCACTCGTCGGGGTTGCCGTCGCGATCGGAGTCGATCCTCACCTCGGCCAGCCGCCCGCTGGCGAACGTGAGCCAGGTGTCGATCCGGCCGTCGTAGTTCGCGTCGGACTCCTCGTGCAGGCTCTCGCCCTTGTCGTTGTACTTGCGGACGACGTCCTTCACCCCGTCGAAGTTGGTGTCGATCTCGCGGCAGACGAGCGCCCGGTGGCGATCCTCGCCGGTGCCCACGATCTGGTAGACGCGCCGCACGTTGGGCTGGATCGCGCCCGGCCCCGCGGTCTCGCTCGCCTCGCGATCCTGTCTGCCCTTCCAGTCGCACATCGAGCGATCGTCGATGCTGCCGTCGGCCCTGCGCGCCGCCTCGACCTTCGGCGCCTTCGTGCCCTCGAACCCCGGATCCGAGCCGCACGCCGCGCCGAGCAGGCCGAGCGCGGCGAGCGCGATGAGCGCTTGTCTCCTCATGTCACGGTCCCTTCTTGTCGGCCGGCTGGGTCGCGGCGTTGGCGGGGGAGGGCGCGGAGCCCGTGGGCGCGGCGCTCGCCGCCGGGGCCGCGCCGGCCGGGGCCGCCGCGCCCGCCGCCGCCGGCTGCCCCGGCGCGGCGCCCGCGTCACCCGCGGGGGGCGCCGCGCTGGCCGGCGGAGGCGCGGCCGCCTTCGGCGCGCCGTACGACTCGGCGCAGAGATCCACCACGCTGTTCGCATCGGGCTTGCCGTCCGCGTTCTGGTCGCTCGCCACGACCGCGCACTTCGGGTCGTTCGGGTTGTTGAACTGCCACCACTGGTCGACGATTCCATCGCCATCGGAGTCGCGCTCGCGGCGCACGAGGCGCGGCCCCTCGTAGTAGTCCCAGGTGTCGAGCTTGTCGTCGAAGTTGGTCTCGCGCTCCTTCAGCACCACGGCGCCGCGCTCGTAGTGCGCGATCTCGTCGGCGCGCCCGTCGCGATCGAAGTCCGATTCGCGCCGGCGCTCGAGCCCCTGGCCGTCGTAGTAGATGAAGGCGTCGATCGCGCCGTCCAGGTTCAGGTCGACGACCCGGCAGACCTCCCGGCCATCCTTGTTCACGTGGATGATGTCCGGCGTCCGGTCGCCGTTCACGTCGACCTTCTGCGCAGCGGCGGAGTCCTTCTCGCAGGGCTCGTGGACGATCGCCGTGTCCCGCTCGCCGGTCGCGCTCTTCGCGCTCTTTGGCTCCGGCGTCGAGGACGCGCAGGAGGCGACGGCGGCGGTCATCAGGGCCACGAGCAAGCACCTGGGCGACGGCCAGGTGAGCGGGAATCGCGTCATCGAGAGATTCCTCCGGCGGGCCCGGGACCTTCGGGACGAGCTCGACGCGCCGGGCGAGCCGTCCCGACGCGGACCAGCTTCGGCGGCAGTCTAGACCGCCGTCCGTGCGCACATCAAGAAGCCCACAGGAGGCGACCCGCCGGCCAGCGCGCTCGATCCCGGGCCATCGCTGACCACCGTCAGCGCCATTCCGATTGACAACATACGTACCGGCATCTAGGGTAACGTCTTGTCAGTCGTTCCCATCGAGACTGGCGGGTTTACCCTCCCGGGCGTGACATGTCGCGGAAGAAAGTCTCGACGACCATCTACATCACGCCCGAGCAGGCCGAGCGGCTGAAGATCCTGCACGAACGCACCAAGGTCCCGATCGCCGTCTACATCCGCGAAGGGATCGACATGGTTCTCAAGCACTACGAGCACGTGCTGCCAGGGCAGATGTCCCTGGAGAGCACGCCGGTCCCGCCGCCGCCGATCCCGAAGAAATGACCCGGACCGGGCGCTGCCACGCCCTCCCGGCCAGAGTGCCCGCCTCCTCGGCCGCGGAAGCGGCCGGAGGCGACCGGGCAGGGCGGACGCCCGGACGCCGCGCGCTGTCCGGGCGGATAGCTTCGCGGCGCGGGTCGCGCTAGGAGCAGGCACGCCGCGGTCCACCATTTCCCGCGGCGCTCGCAGCGCGACGTGCTGCGGTTCGTTTCTCGGAGGGTCACGGACCTCGGGTCCGCTCCTTCGCATCCCGGTCGAGGCCGCGCGCCGCGACCGCTAACGCTGGTCAGGTCGCCGCGCCCTGAAGCTCGCCATGCCCGTTGACGCCAAGCTCATCCGCAACTTCTCCATCATCGCCCACATCGACCACGGCAAGTCCACGCTCGCCGACCGCATCCTCGACGCGACCGGGGCGCTCACCGCCCGCGAGCAGAAGGAGCAGTTCCTCGACAAGATGGACCTCGAGCGCGAGCGGGGCATCACGATCAAAGCCCAGACCGTGCGGCTCGATTACGCCGCGAAGGACGGGCAGACCTACCGGCTGCACCTCATCGATACGCCCGGGCACGTCGACTTCAACTACGAGGTCTCGCGCAGCCTCCAGGCGTGCGAGGGCGCGCTGCTCGTCGTCGACGCCAGCCAGGGCGTCGAGGCGCAGACCCTCGCGAACGTCTTCCTCGCGCTCGACAACAACCTCTCGATCATCCCGGTCCTCAACAAGATCGACCTCCCGTCCGCCGACGTCGAGCGGACGACCCGCGAGATCGAGGACGTGATCGGCCTCGACTGCTCCGGCGCCATCCCCGCCAGCGCCAAGACGGGGATCGGCATCTTGGAGATCCTCGAGGCCGTGGTCGCGCGCGTCCCCGCGCCCAAGGGCGATCCGAGCGCGGCGCCCCGCGCCCTCATCTTCGACAGCTGGTACGACAGCTACCGCGGCGCGGTGGTCATGGTGCGCGTCGTCGACGGCGTCCTCCGCAAGGGGCAGAAGGTCCGCTTCATGGCGACCGGCCGCGACTACGAGGTCACCGAGATGGGCGTGTTCACGCCCCACGCGACCGCCATCACCGAGCTCGGGCCCGGGGAGGTCGGCTTCCTCGTCGGCAACATCAAGAGCGTGGTCGACACGAAGATCGGCGACACGGTGACCGACGCCGTCCACCCCGCGACGACGCCGCTGCCCGGCTTCAAGGAGGTCAAGCCGATGGTCTTCGCCGGGATCTTCCCGACGGACTCGGCCCAGTACGAGGACCTCCGCGACGCCCTGTCGAAGCTCCACATGAACGACGCGGCGTTCGTCTTCGAGCCCGACACGTCCGAGGCGCTCGGGTTCGGCTTCCGGTGCGGCTTCCTCGGCCTGCTCCACATGGAGATCATCCAGGAGCGGCTCGAGCGCGAGTACAACCTCGACCTCATCACGACCGCGCCGAGCGTCGTCTACCACTGCTTCCTGAACGACGGCTCGATGAAGTCGATCGAGAACCCGGCGAAGCTCCCGCCGCCGAACCTCATCGATCGCATCGAGGAGCCGATCTTCCGGATGACCGTCCACGTGCCGTCGGCGTACGTCGGCGCGGTCCTCGCCCTGTGCCAGGAGCGGCGCGGGGAGCAGAAGTCGATCCAGTACGCCTCGTCCGACCGCGTGATCATCACGTACGACATGCCCCTCAGCGAGGTGCTCTTCGACTTCCACGACAAGCTGAAGAGCGTGTCGCGCGGCTACGCGTCGATGGACTACGAGCTCGTCGGGTACCGCGCCGACGACCTCATCAAGCTGGACATGCTGGTGAACGGCGACCCGCTCGACGCCCTGAGCGTCATCGTGCACCGGGAGAAGGCCTACGCCCGCGGCCGGGACCTCGCCGTGAAGCTCAAGGACATCGTGCCGCGCCAGCAGTACGAGGTCGCCATCCAGGCGGCGATCGGGTCGAAGGTCATCGCGCGGACGACCGTGAAGGCGATGCGCAAGGACGTGACCGCCAAGTGCTACGGCGGCGACATCAGCCGCAAGCGCAAGCTCCTCGAGAAGCAGAAAGAGGGCAAGAAGCGGATGAAGATGGTCGGGAGCGTCGAGATCCCGCAGGAGGCGTTCCTCGCCATCCTGAAGATCGACTGAGGCGCGGGGCGCCGCCACGCCGGCGCGGCACGCGGGCGTGGCGGCGCGCGGCCCCCGCCCGTATAAGCCGCCCATGCAGCCCGCCCCCGCCCGCCCGCGCGCTCGCCGCGCGGCGCTCCCTGTCCTCGCCCTCGGCCTCGCCGTCCTCGCGTGCGACGACCCGCGCGCCCCGGCGCCGGGGGCGTCCGCCTCGGCTCCCGCGCCGGAGGCCGCGGCGAGCGCCGCGCCGGCGCCGAGCGCCGCCCCGGCCCCCGCGACGGCGCAGGCCCCGAAGCGGGACATGCCGCCGCGGCCGGTCCCGCTCGGCTCGAGCGGGCCGATCCAGCCGAGCGCGCCGGCCGAGCAGCAGATGATGGCGATCCAGTACACGCTCGCGATGGTGTCGCCGCGGCCGACCGATCCCCTCGTGGACAAGGCCTACCTCGAGGGCATCCTGCCGAAGCTCGCCGCCGCGGCGCGCACCGCGGACAAGGGCAAGACGCCGCCGAGCCCGGTGAAGGCGACCAAGGGGAACCGGAAGATCGAGGTCGACATGGGCAAGGGGTGCACCGAGCGCACCCCGTCGAACCTGCTCGCGCAGCGGGCAGGCTCGTCTCTCAAGGCGGCGTACGACGCCGGGATCCTCGTCGTCTCCTGCCACGACTCGCTGTGGGAGTGCCACCAGTCGACGCGGGATCCGGACGACGTCCTGTGCCACGCAGCGCCGCGGCGCTGAGCGTGGTATGGGCTGCGTCTGCCATGCAGGAGACGCTTGCCTACTCGGTCCCCGGCGCCAACGCGCTCCCTCGACCGGATCCGCTCGCCGAGATGCTCGCCGAGCTGAACCAGAACCGCCCGCCGCTCGCCCGGCTGCGCCACGACGCCACCATCGCCTTCGGCCCCGCGATGCGCGTCGAGCGCTTCTTCCTCGGCAACGGGCTCAAGGTGCTCGTGCTCGTCGACGCCTCGGCGCCCGTGGTCTGCCTGCAGACCTGGTTCGGCGTCGGCTCGCGCCACGAGCGCGTGGGCAAGACCGGCATCGCCCACCTGTTCGAGCACCTCATGTTCGGCGAGACGGAGAGCGTCGCCCACGGCGCGTTCGACCGGATGCTCGAGGAGGCCGGCGCCGAGACGAACGCGGCTACGTTCCTCGACTGGACGTACTACCACACGAACCTGCCGAAGGACGCGCTCGAGCTCACCCTCCGCCTCGAGGCGGAGCGCATGGCGCGGCTCGTCCTCCGCGACCCCCAGGTGTCGAGCGAGAAGGAGGTCGTCGCCAACGAGCGGCGGCAGCGGGTCGACGACGACGTCGACGGCGCGGTGAGCGAGCTGCTCTACAAGGAGGCGTTCACCAAGCACGCGTACGGGTGGCCCACCATCGGCTGGATGGCGGACATCAAGGGCTTCACGACCGACGACTGCGTCGAGTTCTACCGGACGTACTACGCCCCCAACAACGCGGCGCTGGTCATCGTGGGCGACGTCGCGCTCGATCAGGCGCTCCGGGGGGTGCAGGACCACTACGGCGCGCAGGAGCCGTCGAAGCTCCCGGTGGAGGACGTGTGCCCCGAGCCGCCGCAGGTGGCCGAGCGCCGCGCCGAGGTGGCGAAGCCGACCGCGACGCACAAGGTCGCGATCGGCTACCGCTCGCCGGCGCTCGGCGACTTCGACCACGCGCCCCTCGTGCTGCTGAACGAGATCCTCTTCGCCGGGCGGTCGTCGCGCGTGCACCGCGCGCTCGTGCAGGAGCAGGAGATCGCGAGCGAGATCCGCGGCTGGGTCGGCTCGTTCCGCGACCCCGCGCTGTACGACATCTACCTCTCGGCCCGCGGCGCCCACACCGGCGACGCGCTGCTCGCGGCCCTCGACCCGCTCCTCGAGGAGGTGTGCCGCACCCCGGTCGCCGAGGCGGAGCTCGACCGGGCGAAGGCGCGCATCGAGCTCTCGGTCCTGCAGGGGCTCGAGACCGTCGCCGGCAAGGCCGAGCAGATCGGCTTCTACGAGACGGTGCTCGGCGATCCCGCGGCCCTGTTCGAGCGGCTCGGGGCCTACCGGCGGGCGACCGTGGGCGATCTCCTGCGCGTGGCGCGGCGCTACCTCGTGACCTCGGCGCGGACCGTGATCCACGTGATCCCGGACGGGTCGGGCGACGAGGACGACGAGGGCGGCGAGGACGCGGAGAGCGAGGAGGCATCGTGACCCAGAGCGTGAAGGGCGCCGTCGCGTGGGGCGCCGAGGGGCAGGGCAGGGGAGCGCCGGGCGCGCGCGTCGCGCCGCGCGACGGCGCGGTGCTCGTGGAGACGAGCCACGCGCTCCCCATCGTCAGCATCGTGGTCGCGTTCCGCTCCGGCTCGGCGCACGATCCGGTCGGGCGCGAGGGGCTCGCCCGGATCACGGCGCGCATGCTCCGCCGCGGGGCGGAGGGCTACAGCGCGAACGAGATCGAGGAGACGATCGACGCGCTCGGCGGGGAGTTCGGCGCGGACGTGGCGACGAGCGCGACCACGGTGCACTTCGAGGTGATCAAGCGCTCGCTCGACAAGTTCATCGAGCTCGGGGCCACGCTCCTCGCGCGCCCGACGTTCTCGCCGCCCGAGCTCGCGCGGCTCCTGCGCGAGGCCGAAGCCGAGCTCATCGAGGCGCGCGACAGCGATCGCGCGCTCTGCAGCCGCGCCTTCCGGCGGACCCTGTTCTCGGGGCACCCCTACGGCCGGCGCATCGCGGGCACCATCCCGACGCTGCGGGAGATCACGCGCGACGACGTCGCGGCGTTCTACGCGCGGCATTACACGCGGCGCAACGCGCTCGTGGCCATCTCGGGCGACATCGAGCCCGGCGAGGCGCACCGGGTCGCCGAGCGCCTCCTGTCCGGCCTGCCCGAGGGCGAGTCGATCCCCGATCCGGTGACGGAGCCGCCGGCCAGGCCGGGGCGGTGCCTCGTGTTCGTCGACAAACCCGAGCGGACGCAGACGCAGATGGTCATCGGCGGGCTCGGCACCGACGCGCACGACCCGGATCACATGGCGCTCCTGGTCGCGAACACCGCCTTCGGGGGCACCTTCTCGTCGCGGCTGATGCAGGAGGTGCGGGCGAAGCGCGGCTGGTCCTACGGGGCCTCGTCGCGGGCGGGCTTCGACCGGCACCGCGACGCCTTCACCATGTGGACCGCGCCCGCGGCGCAGGACGCGGCCGCGTGCCTCTCCCTGGAGCTCGGCCTGCTCGAGGCGCTCCGGCGCGACGGGATCACCGAGGACGAGCTCACGTTCGTGAAGCGCTACCTCGTCCGCTCCCACGCGTTCGAGATCGACACCGCGCGGAAGCGCGTGCACCAGAAGCTCGAGGAGATCCTGTACGACCTGCCGGAGGGGTACCACGAGACCTACCTGAAGCGGGTCGAGGAGGTCACCCTCGAGGAGGCGAACGCCGCCGTGCGGCGCCGGATCTCCGAGGACGATCTCGTGATCGGCGTCGTCGGGACCCACGGGGAGATCGGCGAGGCGGTCGCCGCCGCCGTCCCGAGGCTGACCGAGGTAAAGGTCGAGCCGTTCGACCTCGAGTAGCGGGGCGCCGGCGATCTCCGGCGGGGTCGCCCGCGCGTCGGCTCGGGGCGCGTCCGCTCGAGGCGCGTGACCGGCCCGGACGCTCGGCCCGCGGCGGCGCCGCCCGGGCGGCGCCGCGCGACCGACCCGGGCGAAGGCGGAACGAACGCGAGCGCGACCGCAACCGGCCGGTGACCTCCGGCATCGAAGGCGCTGCTCCTTCGCGAGACAGGGCAGAGCTCGCCGCGCCCGAGGATTTCCGGCCCCCAGGGCCGCGCTCGTTCCGCGCGCGACGTGCGCCGCGGCGCTCCCTGGCGCCGGCTCGCGAGGGCGAACGACGGGAGCTCGCGATGAAGGCACGAACGATCAACGCGCTGGTCCTCGCGGCGGCGACCGCGCTCTCCGGGCCCGCCGCCGCGGCGGTCCCGCTCACGATGACCCATCAGGGGCGCCTGTTCGATGCGGCAGGACGGCCCATCGACGACACGCTCGAGGTGGTGTTCGCGTTCTACGACGCGGTCGACGCCGCCGTGCCCATCTGGAGCGAGGTCCACACCGTCACGTTCGACCACGGGTACTTCTCGGTCGACCTCGGCGAGCTCACGCCCGTGGACAAGCCGGTGTTCGACGGCACGGCGCGCTACCTGGGGATCCGGGTGGGGGACGACCCCGAGATGACCCCGCGCGCCAGGATCGCGAGCGTCCCGTACGCGCTCCTGGCCAGCAACGTCGCCGGCCCCATCACGCCGAGCTCCATCTCGGTCGGCGGCCGCCTCGTCATCGACAGCGGCGGCATGTGGGTCGGCGACCCGGTCGGCCTGCAGGGCCCACCCGGCCCCGCCGGTCCGATCGGGCCTGCGGGGCCGCCGGGCGGGCCGGGCGAGCCAGGGCCGCCGGGCGAGCCGGGGCCGCCGGGCGAGCCGGGGCCGCCGGGTCTACCGGGGCCGCCTGGGCCGCCTGGCGTGGTCTCGAGCACCTCCGTTTCGGGCATGGGCGCCGACCCGCGGGCCACGCTGCAGTTCCTCGCCGCGCCTGCGACCGTGAGCGTGACCGACCCGGGGCAACGCGTCTTCGTCGTGTCCAACAAGGCGCTCGGCGCCGCGGCGTCCCCGGCGGACCGGCTTTTTCTCTGGATCTGCTCCCAGGAAATCGAGCCGCTCGGCGACATCCACCCGACCGGGACCGGCGTGTACGCGCTCCGGGTCCCGGCGAACACGAGCGTCAGCATGGGGCTGAGCGCGGTGCTCTCGCTGCCCCCCGGCCAGTACAACGTGGGCCTCTGCGGGAGCTCCGAGAGCCCGTTCTGGACCAACAACGACTATTCGTACACCTCCGCCGTCGTCGCCATGGAGTAAGGTCGGGCGGGGCGGCCAGCCTCGCGCCGCGCGGCCTGCGCGGCGCCTGGACGGCGATCTCCACCATGCAGAAGGAGCTGATGACCCCCGCGGCGATCGTGCTCGGCAGCGTCGTCATCGCGACCGGTCTCTACCTGGGGCTCCAGCGCCCGGCGCCCTCCTCCGGGCCGCCGCCTGCGCCGCCGCCTGCGGGCGCGGAGGCCGCGGCCGCTTCCGTGAAGGAGCCGCCGGCGCCGGCGGATGCACAGCCTGCGTCGCAACCTTACCCGGCCCCGGCCGCGGCCCCGCCGGCGCTGCGGCGCGAGCTCTACAAGCGCGTCGAGGCGGACGCCGTGAAGGCGCTCGAAGCGCGGCGGCCGCAATTCCTGAAGCAGTGCTGGGAGCCGTCGGTCAGGAAGAACCCCGCGCCGCCGCGGGCCAAGTACCTCTTCAGCATGACCTTCGACGAGTCCGGGAAAGAGATCGCCCGCGGCATCAGCGAGGTGCGAGGGATGGAGCGCCCCGACGCCGCGCAGTGCCTCCGGATGATCCCGCTCGGGATCGGCGTGCCGCCACCCGGGACGCGCGTCGCCGTCGAGATCGAGATGGTCCTGCCGTGAGCGCGACGCCCCCGCGGAGCGCTGGCCGCCGCCGCGCCGCTCGGGCGCCGTTTGGTCCGCGGGGGGCCCTGGGCTAAGGTCACGCCGTGCCCTGGCTCGCCGAGCTCGCCCTGCACCTGAGCCGCGCGCTGCACCTCGCGGTCCTCGCGATCGCGCCCACGTGGCTCTCGCCCGAGCCGCTGCCGCCGTCGGCGCTCGCGCTCTCCGGCGCGCTCTCGGCGGCCGCGCTCGCGGCGGCGCTCGGCCTGTCGGCGTGGTTCGCCGCGCGGCTGGACACGCGGCTCGCCAGGAACGGCGCGGCGCTCCTCTGGCTCGCGATCGCGGCGGCGCTCGCGGTCCCGCTCTTCTACCGCGGGCCTCGCGCGCCGCTCGCGCAGGGGGCCGTGCTCGTCGCCGTGCCGCTGTGGGCGGCGCTGGCGACGCTCGCCGCGGCGGCGGCGGAGCAGTGGCTCGGCTCGACCTTCAAGCACCGGCGGATGGGCGCGGCCATCGTCGTGATCGGCCTCGGCGCCGTCCAGCTGGTCGGGGCGGCGCCCCTGCTCGGGTCGCCCGAGCGGATGTGGTGGGCGGCGCTGCGCCGCGACGGCGCGCACCTGCGCGCGGTCGACGAGCTCGCGAGGCCGCCGCGCGAGCGGCGCAAGCTCGACGAGCTCGACGCGGTCGCGGCGCGCTGCCTGAAGATGCACCCCGGCGCGGCAGCGCCCGCCGCGCCGGCCACGTGCGCCTGCCTCTCGCTCCGCGCCGAGGCGAGGCTGCATTCCCGGAACGCCGTCGCCGCGCTCCGCGACGCGGAGGCGGCGCGCGAGCGATGCCCGGAGCAGAAGAGCGCGCGCGCCGTCCTGGCCGAGGCGCTCGCCGTCGCCGGCCGCCCCGAGCGCGCGCGCGCCGAGGCGCAGGCCGCGCTGGAGGACGGCGGCGATCCGTCGCGGCTCCGCTACGCGCTCGCCCTCGCGCTCCAGCGCGAGGGCCGCCTCTCGGAGGCCAGGGCCGAGGTGGAGGGCGCGATCGAGGCAGGCGCCGGCCGGAAGGCGCAGCTCCTCGCGGGCGCGCTCGCGATCCTCGCCGGGGATCTCGACGGGGCCAGGGCGCGCCTCGCGCCGCTCGCCGAGCAGGATCCCTCGGACGCCGAGGCGCTCTACAACCTCGCGCTCGTCGCCGACAAGCGCGGCGACTACAACGGCGCGCGCCAGGGCTACCTCGCCGCCCTGAAGGCCGATCCGAGGAACGCCGACGCGCGCTACAACCTCGCGCTCCTGACGTTCCGCGCGGGCATCCTCGAGGAGTCGCGCCACCACGTGCGCAAGTTCATCGACGCGTTCCCGGACGATCCGCGGGGCCAGAAGCTCGCGCAGACGACGGGCACGCCGCTCGGCGCCGCGGGCGCGGGCAGCGCGCCTCCGGCTCCGTCCGGCGCGCGGCGGCCTCCGCAGGAGCCCGCGGCGAGCTCGGGCTCGCGCTAGGCTCGCGCCAGGCTCGCGTTACGACAGCGCGCCCGAGGGCCCGCGCGCTTCGTGACGCGCGGCACAAGCCGCGCCCGCGGCGACGTCGTCCGGATGTGGTTTTTCACGGCGCAAACGTGACCCTGGACGGCCATCTGTGATATCCGAGAAGGTCTGGGAGGCTCCGTGACACCCGCCGCGGGGAACACCGTTGCCGATCGCTTTCGCCTGGTGCGTCCGCTCAGGCAAGGCGGGATGGGCTCGGTGTGGCTCGCTCAGCACATCGGCCTCGACATCCCGTGCGCGATCAAGTTCATGCACGCGCAGGGGGTCTCGAAGGAGGTGCGGCTCCGCTTCGAGCGGGAGGCGAAGGTCGCAGCGCAGATCCGGAGCCCCCACGTGGTGCAGATCCTCGACCACGGTGTGTGGCAAGGGACGCCGTACATCGCGATGGAGTACCTCGACGGCGAGGACCTCGACGCCCGCATCCAGCGGGCGGGGCGGCTCGACCCGTACGACACGATGGCGATCACGGCGCAGGTGGCGCGCGCGCTCACCCGGGCGCACGCGGCCGGCCTGGTCCACCGCGACCTCAAGCCGGCCAACATCTTCCTCGTCCGGGACGACGACCGCGAGATCGCCAAGGTGCTCGACTTCGGCATCGCGAAGGACAGCACGCCCCGGGTCACCTCCACGACGAAGACCGGCTCGCTGCTCGGGACCCCCGCGTACATGAGCCCAGAGCAGGCGCAGGGGACCAAGAGCATCGATCACCGCTCGGACCTCTGGTCGCTCGCCGTCGTGGTGTTCGAGTGCCTGACCGGCAAGCTCCCGTTCAACAGCGAGGCGTTCGGCGATCTGCTCCTCAAGATCATGGTGAAGCCGCTGCCCGTGCCGTCGCAGCTCGCCCCGGTGCCGCCCGGCTTCGACGCCTGGTGGGCCCGCGCGGCGTCGCGCGAGCCGGAGGCCCGCTTCCAGAGCGCGAAGGAGTTCTGCGACGCGCTCGCGGTCGCCCTCGACGTCGCGAGCGACAGCTTCGAGTCGAGGACGAGCATCGTCGGCCCGCTCCGCCCGTCCGGCGAGCGCATCTCGGTGGAGCTCGGGTTCTCGCCGCGCTCGAAGGAGAGCGCCACGCAGGTCGACCCGGGGCCCGACAGCGCCGCGCCGTCGCTCGCCGACGCGGCAACGCTGGTCGCGTCGTCGGAGGCCGAGGCCGAGCGGATCTCGGCGAGCTCCGGCCGGACGGTGGCCTCGCCGGGGGAGGCGGAGACGGCGGGCCGCCAGATGCGGTCGCACACCGCCAGCGCGCTGGTCTCGGTGGTGTCTCCCCCGATCCGGCGGCCCATCGTCGGGCGGGCGCTCGCCGCCGCGGGGGCCGGCGCGGTCCTCCTCGCCGCCGTCGGGTTCTTCGCCCTGCGCGGCGCGGGCCCCTCCGCCCCGGCCGAGCCGCTCGCGCAGCCGTCGGCGCCGTCGGCGTCCGGCGCGCCGCCGGGGCCCGACGCCGCGGCGTCGGCCGCCGCGCCGTCGAAGGAGCCCGAGCCGCCCGCCTTGGCGGCCGGCTCTGCCGCGCCGGCGCCCCCGACATCGTCGACGACGGCGTCGCCGCGCGGCCCGCGCGCGCCCGCGGCGCAGCCCGCCCCGGCGAGGCCGCGCGCCCCGGCGCCGGCGGGCAGCGCGCGCCGCAAGCCGAAGCCGACGGACTTCGGCATCTGAAGTTCACCGCAGCACCTCGCACACACTTCGCTCGTATGGCTCGTCGACTAGGGATCGCTTCCTTGCTGCTCGCGCTGACCTGCGCGCCCGCCGCGCTGGCGCAGGTCTCGGACGCCGACCGCGCGACGGCGCGCTCGCTCGCCGTGGAGGGCCAGGAGGCCCTCGACCGGAAGGACTTCTCCGCCGCGCTCGATCGGTTCCGCCGCGCCGACGCCATCATCCATGCCCCGACGCTGCTGCTCGGCGTCGCGCGCGCCCAGGTGGGCCTGGGCGCGTGGATCGCGGCGCAGGAGTCGTACAGCCGCATCGTCCGCGAGGGGGCGCCGGAGAAATCGCCCGAGCAGTTCTTCGAGGCGATCGCGGCGGCCCAGCGCGAGCTCGACGCGCTCGCGCCCAGGATCCCGCAGGTGCTCATCTCGGTGCGCGGGCCGGAGACCGCCGCCGTCACGATCGACGGCGAGCCCGTGCCGCGCGCCGCGCTCGGGGTCAAGCGGCCGGTCGATCCCGGCGACCACACCGTGCGCGCCGAGGCGGCGGGGTTCGCGCCGGTCGAGGCGAAGGTGACCCTGGCGGAGGGCGCGAGCGAGACCGTCGCGCTCGAGCTCAAGCCGCTCGCGCCGCCACCCCCGCCCGCGCCGCCCCGGCCGGTCGCGCCGGCGCCCGTCGCGGGCCCTGGCGCTGCTTCGGGGGGCAGCACCCGCACCGTGCTGGGGATCGCCGCGCTGGGGCTCGGCGGCGTCGGGCTCGCGGCCGGCGCGGTGGGCGGCGTGCTCGCGATCGGCAAGCACCGCGACCTCTCGGAGCGCTGCCCAGCCGACCGGTGCGACCCGTCGCTCCAGGGCGACGTCGACAGCTACCATGCGATGGGCACCCTCTCGACGATCGGGTTCGCGATCGGCGCCGCGGGCGTCGGCGTCGGGACGTTTCTTCTCCTCACGGCGCCGAGCTCGCCGCAGCGCGCCGGGATATCGATCACGCCCCTGATCGGGCTCGGCTCCGCGGGAGCGAAGGGGACTTTTTGATGCGCCACGCGTTCCGGGTCGGCTTGATGCTCAGCGTTGCCGTCGCGATCGCCCCCGCATGCACGAGCTTGCTCGGGGACTTCGCGGTGGGGGAAGGGGACGGCGCGAGCTCGTCTGGCGGGTCCTCCGGCGGGTCATCGGGGTGCGAGGCCGGCCTGGCGGACTGCGACGGCGACGGCGAATGCGAGACGCCCGTGGACGCCGACCCCCTGAACTGCGGCGCCTGCGGCGCGGTGTGCCTGGACGGGGGGATGTGCCGCGACGGCAGCTGTAGCGGGATCACGGAGATCGCGCGCGGGTACCCGACCCCGGACGACGCGAACGGGAAGCACCTCTTCATCTACGACGACGAGGTCTACTGGACGGCCGGCGAAGGCGTGAACGGCAGCGTGCAGAAGGTGCCGGCCCGCGGCGGGCCGGTCACGCTCCTCGCCGACGGGCAGAACGCGCCGTACGGGATCGCGGTCAACCGGCACGGCGTCTTCTGGGCCAACCTCAACGCCAAGAACATCATGTGGGTGGATCGCGAGGGAGAAGAGGACCCGAAGGAGATCTTCGACTCGAGCTTCGCGACCCTCGGCGTGGCGGCGGACGATCGGGAGGTGTTCTGGGCGCAGCGCTCGGCCGGCATCGGCATGCCCGGGAGGGGGAGCCTCATCGGTCAGATCACGATGCCCGACGGATGGCCGGACGACCGGTTCCACGAGGACGAGCGCGCGTCCCCGCACCTCATCGTGCTCGACGAGGAGTTCGTGTACTGGGTCGATCGGAGCGCGCGCGGCACGGTGAACCGGACGCGGCGAAGCAACGGCCAGACGGACAGGCTGGCGGACAACCAGTCGTTCCCGTACGCCATCGCCGTCGATGACGCGTTCGTCTACTGGACCAACAGCCCGCGCAGCGGCAACGCCGGCGAGGCGGAAGCCGCCGTGATGCGGGCGCGGAAGGACCGCTCGGGGGAGCCGGAGGCGCTCTGGACGCCCGACGACGACGACGTGGCGCACCCGTCCCCCGACTGCATCGCCGTGGACGATGCGGAGGACGGCTTCGTCTACTGGACCGATCAGGGGACCCCGCGCGTCCTGCGCAAGCGCAAGGACGGCTCGGGGCGGCAACAGGTGCTGCACGAGGGCGGCAGCCCGCGCGGGATCGCGCTCCACGGCGGGTTCGTGTTCTGGGTGGAGGAGCAGGGCTCCGGCGGGGTGCGCAAGCGGCCCCTCTGAGGAGGGGCGCCCGGCTCCGCCTCGCCCGGGCGCCGGGCGCGCGGGCTCAGCCCGCGGCGTCGCGTAGCCGGTCGACGTCGACGCCCAGCCGGCCCGACGTGTCGTCGGCGGCCGAGACGACCCGCGCGCCCTGGAGGATGTCGCGCGCCATGAGCTGCGTGGAGAGGATGGCGCAGAACGCCATGTCGTCGGTGTTGCTCATCGACTTGCCGCCGGTCTTGCGGCACTTCGCGACCAGCGACGCGACCGGCTGCGGCTGCCAGATGCCCGCGTCCTTGATGGCGTCCGGCGACAGGCACGTCTCGACGTAGTCCGGCGACCCGCCCCCGAAGAACGGCTGCACCACGGGCGCGCGGTACGGCTGCTTCTTCCGCGCGAGGACGCCGGGCGGCAAGAGGTCGCCCATCGCGCGCTTGAGCACGTGCTTCTCGTCGAGGGTGCGGAGCTTGAGCGCGTCCGGCAGCGCGTCCGCCACGTCCATCACGTTGGGATCGAGGAACGGGAAGCGACCCTCGACCGAGTTCGCCATCATCATGCGCTCGCCCTGCGAGGAGAGCAGGTAGCCCGAGAGCAGGGTCGCGATCTCCAGGTACTGCGCGCGCGCGAGCGGCGTCCAGCGCATGAAGTCCGCGGGCAGCTGCTCCCTCAGGCGATCGGCGGCCGCGGTGTCGGCGACGCCCTCGCGCATCGCGGGGTCGAGCATCAGCTTGATGCGGCTCGTGGCGTCCCACCGCGGGCGGTGGGAGTAGAACGGGTCGTCCGTCTGCGCGAGGTTCCGCCCGAAGAAGGCCTTCGCCATCTCGACCTGCGCGACCGGCGACCGCTGCAGGTAGGGGTAGAGCCGGAGGAGGAGCTGGGGCCGGAGCTTGCTGTCCGGGTGGCGCGCCCAGAAGCGGCGCACGCGGTCCTCGCGGAAGATGTCGTAGCCGGCGAAGAACTCGTCGGCGCCCTCGCCCGTCAGCACCACGCGGTAGCCGCTCTGCCGGACGAGGCGCGCCAGGATGAACAGCGGCGCCGGGGCGGTGCGCAGCAGCGGGGCCTCGGCGTGGTAGACGACGTCCGGGAAGACGCGGGCGATGTCGGCGTCGCCGCACTGGATCGAGGCGTGCGACGTGCCGAGGTGCGCGACGGCGTCGCGCTGGTGCTCAGCCTCGTCGAACTCGCGCTCGGCGAACTCGACCGAGAACGTGCGCAGCGGCACCTCGCGGTTCGAGGCGATCAGCGCCGCGACGATGGTCGAGTCGAGGCCGCCGCTCAGGTAGCTGCCGACGGGGACGTCGGCGCGCAGGCGGATCGTCGAGCCGCCGCGGACCGCCTCGCGCACGCTCGAGACGAGCGCCGCCTCGTCGTCGACCGACCCGCGCGCGCGCCCGACGGGGAACTCGGGCCGGAAGCGGATCGAGACGCGCGGCGCCACGTCGCGATCGAGATCGAGCGTCGCCACCGAGCCCGGCGGGATCTGCTGGACGCCCTCGTACGGGGTGAGCGGGGCGACCGGCGCCCAGAACGTCAGGGCCTCGTCGAGCCCGTCGCGGGAGATCGCGCGGGGGATGGTGGGGTCCTGAAAGAGCGACTTCACCTCGCTGGCGAACCGGAGGACGCCGCGGTGGACCGTCCAGAAGAGCGGGTTGATGCCGACGCGGTCGCGCGAGAAGAAGGCGCGCCTCCGCTGCACGTCCCACAGAACGAACGCCCACTGGCCGTTCAGCCGATCGACCATGGCCTCGCCGTACTCGGCGTAGGCGTGGATCAGCGCCTCGGTGTCGCTCTTGGTCCGGAAGTGGTGGCCCTTCGCCGTGAGCTCCTCGCGGAGCTCGATGTAGTTGAAGATCTCGCCGTTGAAGCAGACCCAGAGCGTCTCTTCGGCGTTGGCCATCGGCTGCCAGCCGCCGTCGAGGTCGATGATCGACAGGCGGGCGTGGGCCAGCGCGACGTGGCGATCGCGGTAGATGCCGAAGCCGTCGGGGCCGCGGTGGCGGAGCGCCCGCGCCATCCTGAGGGCCAGGTCGCGGTCGGGGTTCGGCGCGTCGGAGCGTAGGTTGATCAGGCCGGCGATACCGCACATATCAGATGAGCTCGCTCTTCTTGACTTTGCCGCTCGCCGTCTTGGGGAGCGCGTCCATGAACTCGACGAACTTGGGCACGGCGACCTCGTCGAGCTCGGACCGCACCTTCTTGCGGACGTCGTCGGCCGTCACCGCGGCGTCAGGGGCCTTCACGACGGCGGCCTTCACCGCGACGCCGAGCACCTGGTCCGGCACGCCGACGACCGCCGCCTCGATCACGCCCGGGACCTTGCAGATCGCGGACTCGACCTCGAGGGGGCTCACCTTCTCGCCGCGGGTCTTGATGATGTCGTCCTTGCGCGCGACGAAGTAGAGGTACCGCTCCTCATCCATCTTGAAGAGGTCGCCGGTGTGGAGCACGACCTCGCCCGGGAGGGGCCCCGGCCGGAGCGCGCGCGCGGTCGCGTCGGGGTTCTTCCAGTAGCCGCGCATCACGTTGGGCCCGCGCACGACGAGCTCGCCCACCTCGCCCGGCGCCGCCCGCGTGCCGTCCTCCCGCTCGATCCAGAGCTCCTCGTTCGGCATCGCGATGCCCACGGAGGACGGCCGCTCCAGCGCTAGCGACGGCGGCAGGTAGCAGACCCGCGTGCACTCGGTCTGGCCGTACATCGCGAAGAAGGAGACGTTCGGGAGGAGCTCGCGCAGGCGCAGGAGCTGCGGCGCGGGGAGCCCGTACGCGGCGTTCGTCATGTAACGGAGCGCCGAGAGGTCCGCCTTCGCGAAGTTCTTGAGCGACAGCATCGAGGCGAAGATCGTCGGCACGCCCGCGAAGCCGGTGGCGCGCTCGTCCGCCAGCTTCTGGACGATGGGCCACGGCATGGAGAAGCCCTTCTCGAGCACGACGGTCCCGCCGAACGCGTGCGTCACGAGCAGCTGGAAGAGCCCGTAGGTGTGCGACAGCGGCAGCACGCAGAGGATCACGTCGTCCGCCGTGTGCTCGAGGTACGCGCCGATCGCCGCGCTGCTGTTGCGGAGGTTCTGGTGCGTCAGCATGACCCCCTTCGACTCGCCCGTGCTGCCGCTCGTCCAGCAGAGGGTCGCGAGGTCGAGCTCGATCGCGCGGCGCTCGGGGGCCTCGCTCGGCGCGCCGGCCAGCGCCTCCTGGAAGTCGCGCGCCTCGGGCGAGGGGCCGGCCGCGGCGGCCGGGGGCGCGGCGCCGCTCAGGAACGTCGCCGCCGGCCTCGCGGCGGGCGGGAGCTCGGCCACGGCCGCGAGCCCCTCGCGCATGCTGCGCGCCGCCACGAGCGCGCGCGGCTCGGCGAGCTCCATGACCTGGCCGAGGCGCCGGGGTCGCATCGCGGTGCCGAGCAGCGACGGCACCCCGTCGGCCCGGAGCGTGCCGTAGTAGGCCACGACCGCGTCCACGCCGTTGTCGAGCGCGATCATCACGCGATCGCCGCGCTGCACGCCGGACGCGCGGAAGAGGGCGGCGCAGCGGTCGGCGAGCGCGTCGAGCTCGCGGTACGTGAGCCGCCGCCCCTCCGAGACCAGCGCGACGTGGTCCGGGCGCGAAGCGGCGAACGATCGCAGCGCGGAGTCGATGAGGAAGCGATCCGAGCGCGGATCGCGGCGAGCGGTGTGCTGCGTGCTCATGCGCCCCCCGGGGTGTTCGGGCTAGTTGCTGCTCTTCTTCCCGTTGACGTAGGTCACGAGGCGGGCGATCGAGCCGAAATTCTCCGGCACCATCTCCTCGTCGGCGACCTGGATGCCGAGGTCCTGCTCGAGGAACTGGACGATCTCGAGGACGGCCGTCGAGTCGAGGATTCCTTGATCGAGCAAAGGGACCTCGGCCCCCAGATCGGCGGTAGCGCCCCTGTATCCGAACGAGGTGACCAGGAAGTTGCGAATCGTCGATTCGATGCTGGAAGTGCTCATGGAGTTAACTTCTACGTCTATCACCCCCCAGGCTGACCTGTCGAGGACACTCGGAGGAGCCGCGCCCACGTCCCAGCGCGCGTCCCAGCGCGCGTCCCAGCGCGCGTCCCAGCGCGCAGAGCGCCCCGGCGCGCTGTTCGTCGCCGTCAGGCGCTGGCCGCCGCGGGACGGATGCTGCCGAGGTGAGAGTCGCGACTCGTGATCTCATCGCGAGTCCGTCGTGAGCGGCAGGGCTCTCTCGCGCGAGCGCGCCCTGCCGCTCACGTCCTTTGACGTCCTTTGACGTCCTTGTTGGCCTTGTCGGCCTTGTCGGCCTTGTTGGCGGCGCTGACGCGGCCGGCCCTGTTTCCGGTCGGTTTCGCGCCCCGCGGGCGCCCGCGGGGTGGGAGCGCGGCGCGGCGCAAGGGGCGCGGCTCGTCAGGCGTGGGCCAAGCCGCGGACGAGCAGCGGCTGCGCGTGGAGGTACTGCGCCACGCGGCGCTTCGCCTCGATGTCCTTGAACACGCGCTCGACCTGTGCCGGCGTGATGCCGACGGCGGGCGCCGCCTCCGCGGCCGGTACCTTGTTGTTGTAGGCGTAGAGGCAGAGGTCCATTTTGTCGTAAGGGAGCGCGAAGTAGAACTCGTCCTGTCCCTGCGGCAGCGAGAACGTGTCCGTCGTCGGCGCGCGCCTGCGGATGTCGGCGGGGACGCCGATGTGCTCGGCGAGCGCGTAGACCTGGCTCTTGTACAGGTGCGCGATCGGCTTGAAATCCGCGGCGCCGTCGCCCTGCTTCACGAAGAAGCCCTGATCGTACTCGAGCAGGTTCGGCGTGCCGGCGACGGCGTAATTGAGCCTGTCCCCGTGGTAGTACTCCATCATCTTGCGGATGCGCTGCTTGAAGTTCGTCGCGGCGACGAGCTGCAGGTACGCGTTCAGCGGCATCCGCTTCACCCGCGGCTCCTCGCCGGGCGGCTGCGCCGTCAGCTGCGAGACGTTCAGCCGATCGCTCTCGAGGATCGAGGGCAGGGTGATCTTGAACTTCCAGCTCTCATTGTAGTCCGGGTAGACCATCCGGATCGCCTCGTCCTGCCGCTCGTAGCAGCGGAGGCCGGTGAGCGCGGGCTTGATGTTCTCGATGACCGACTCGATGCCGAGGTGCTCGGCGAGCATCTTGCCGAGCCGGAGCGCGTCGTCCGAGGTGTCGCGCTCGGGCATGAAGATGCCGAGCACCTTGTCCTTGCCGAGCGCGCGGGCGCACAGCGTCGAGACGACGGAGCTGTCGATCCCGCCCGAGATCCCGACCACGGCCCCGCGCCGCCGCAGCGTACCGAATACCTGATCCCGGATGGCCTGCTCGATCTCTTGCGCTACCGCCGGGGCATCGATCTTGAGGACGTCTCGCGAAAACATGGTTGGCATCCACCCTTTCAAAAAGATGGACCAGCGTATTCAAACGCGGCGCGGCAGGGAACCCCGTTCGCCGCCGGCCGCCGCAAGCCCGCGCGGCCACGAGGGAACCGCACGAGAGAACAGCGCGTCCGCCCCCGGCGCGCCGCTCCCTCCCGTCCGCTCGTGATGGTTCGGGCTCGCGGCCCGCTCGCCGCGCTCTGACGCTGACGCCGGCCGCGCGGCCGGCGTCAGACCGCGGGCCGCGGCTCGCCGGTCGCGGAGAACTCGTTGGCCTCCGCGGCCAGGACCCAGAGCACCGCCATCCTGACCGCGACGCCGGCCTCGACCTGGTCGAGGATGACGCTCTGCTGGCCGTCCGCGACGCGCGGATCGATCTCCACGCCGCGGTTCATCGGCCCCGGGTGCATCACGATCGCGTCCGGCTTGGCGAGCGCGAGCCGGGCCGGGTTCAGCCCGAAGGTGCGGCTGTACTCGCGCGTGCTGGGCAGGAAGCTGCCGCTCAGCCGCTCGCGCTGCACCCGCAGCATCATCACCACGTCGGCGCCCTCGAGGGCGGGCTCGATCCGGTCGTAGATCGTCGCGCCGAGCGACTCGCCAGCCACCGGCAGGAGCGTGCGCGGCCCGGCGAACCGGACCCGCGCGCCCATCGTCGTGAGCAGGTGCGCGTTCGAGCGGGCCACGCGGCTGTGGACGATGTCGCCGCAGATGGCGACCTCCAGCCCCTCCAGCCGCCCCTTGGCGCGCCGGATCGTGAACGCGTCGAGCAGCGCCTGCGTCGGGTGCTCGTGCGTGCCGTCGCCCGCGTTGACGACCGCGGCGCGCGTGCGCTCGGCGATGTGGTGCGGCGCGCCCGACGCGCTGTGCCGGATCACGAGGACGTCGGGCTGCATCGCCTGGAGGTTCTGCACCGTGTCGAGCAGCGACTCCCCCTTGACGGCGCTCGAGGTGGAGACGCTGATGTTGATCACATCGGCGCTGAGCCGCTTGCCCGCGAGCTCGAACGACGTCCGCGTGCGCGTCGAGGGCTCGTAGAACAGGTTCACGACCGTCTTGCCGCGGAGCGTGGGCACCTTGCGGACGCTCCGCCGGGAGACGTCGAAGAGCGACTCGGCGGCGTCCAGGAGGGCCACGATCTCGGGGCGCGTCAGCCCCTCGATGCCGAGCAGGTGTCGGTGCGGGTAAATCCTCCTCATGCGCGCGCTTACGTTCCTTCCGGGGGAGAGGGGGGCTCCGAGATCTTGGCGCCGGCGGCGGTGACGAGAGCCCAGAGCTCGCCAGCGCGCTCCACCACGTCGACGCGCTGCCCGGGGGCGAGCTCGACCGCGCGGACGATGTAGTCGGGGTGAATCGGCAGCTCCCGGCCGCCGCGATCGACGAGCGCGACGAGCTCGATCCGCTGCGGCCGACCGTAGTCGAGCACCGCGTCGAGCGCCGCGCGGATGGTGCGGCCGGTGTAGATCACGTCGTCGATCAGCACGATGCGCCGGCCGTCGACGGGGAAGGTGATGTGGCTGGGGCCGATGCGCGGGTTCGGCAGGGCGGTCGCGGCGTCGTCGCGGTAGAGCGTGATGTCGACGGCGCCGACCGGCGGCGCCTGCCCCTCGATCTCGAGGAGCAGCGCGGCGAGCCGCTTGGCGAGCGGCTCGCCGCCCCGCCGGATCCCGATGAGCGCCAGATCGTCCACGCCGCGCCCGCGCTCGGCGATCTGGAGCGCGATGCGCCGCAGGCCGCGCCCGATGGCGGCCGGGTCGAGCAGAGCTTCCATGGCGCGGCGAGGGCTAGCACAGCGAGCGCCCTGCACCCAAGGGCCGCGTGCGCCGCCCGCCGGATCGCCCGCTCGCCCGAGGGGGCGCGCTGCCCTCGGGCCCTCGCGCGGCGGTGGGGACGAACGGCGCGGCGCCGCCGCGGCGCCGGCGCGGTCAATCCGGCTGGTGGAGGACGCGCTGGGTGCGCTCGAGGAAATAGAACCGCTCGGAGCCCGCGCGCTGGAACGTGAGCGCGCCGAACGCGTTCACGGCGATCGCGGCCGCGCCGAGGGCGTAGAACGGCGCGCCGAAGCGGCGGCCGCCGACGGCGATCATGGCGAAGAGGAACGGCGCGAAGTCGTTGGAGAAGCGGTAGCCGAACTGGACCCAGCCGCTGTTCTGGTAAAAGAGGCTCGGCAGCGCGACCGCGGCCGCCGTGGCGGCGAGCGCCCAGAACACGGGCGGCGTGCGCCGCGGCCAGAGCGCCCACGCGTAGATCGGCGTCGTCACCCAGAGCGCGAGGCCGTGCGCGTTGATCTGGAAGGGCGCGCCCTGCGCGTGGGTGTACGGCAAGCTCGTGAGCACCACCGCGAGGTTGCGCGGCAAGTAATGGTACGAGAAGAGCCCCCACTTCTCGATCCGCGCGCGCCAGGCGATGTGGAGGTACCGGTGCCCGAACTCGGCCGCGTCGCCGAACCGCGCGTGGTTGTGCCAGAGCAGCGCGGCGAGGACGAGCGCCGCCGGCGCGGCGAACAGGGCGAGCCGGCGGGCGAGGGCGCGCGGATCCGAGCGGCCGACGCGGAGCGCCTCCCAGAGGAACAGCGGCAGGGCGAAGCCGAGCGGCGTGCGGGTCGCGAAGCCGAGGCCCAGGGCGAGGCCCGCGGCGAGCGGGTGGGCGGCGTCGAGCGCGCAGTACAGGTAGATGCACGCGAGCGCCACGCCGACGACGTGCGCCGCGAACCACACCGTCCCTTGCACGGCGCTGAACCAGTAGACGCTCCCGAACGCGAAGAGCAGCGCGAGCGCGGCGTTCTCGGCCTGCGTGCGGCGGCTGCGCCGCGACGCCGAGAGCCTCTCGAGCGCGAGGAAGAGGACGGCCGGGCCGACGCCGGCGAACGCCAGGAAGAACTGCCCGTCGCGCACGCGCTCGGCGCTGCCCGCGAGCTTCACGAGCGGCGCGATGAGGACGGCGGGGAAGGGGGGAAAGCTGACGTAGGTGCGATCGCCGAACACGGCGAAGTCGTTGCCGCCCGCGTACGCCGGCGGCGGACCGCCGAGGTCGAGGCGGCCGTCGAGCCACGCCTCGGCCAGCAGGGCGTAGTGGTTATAGGGCGTGTGGACCGCGAAGAGCTCGCGCGAGGCGCTGGCGCCGTACACGAGCGTCACCACCGCGTAGAGGGCGAGCGCGATCGCCGCGCGCCGGCTCGCCCGCGGGGCCCCTCCCGAAGGCTCCGGTCGCTCGCCGGCGGGGATCTCGGGCGTGGCGCTGCGGTCCATGCGGGGACGACGCTACCACGCGGCCCCGCCCCGGCGGCGGCTCGCGCTCGGTCTTGCGAGCCAACGCACCCCGCGCTAAACGCTCCGCTTTCACTGGCCCGGAACCCATGTCCCAGATCGCCGTCTCCGCCAATGACATCGACATCTCCGGCATCTCGCTGGACATGCCGCTGCCGGCCGATTGGCTGAGCGCAGAGCTCGCCGACGCCGACATCACCGGGCGCGCGCCCGGCCACCTCACCGCCCGCCTCTCCCGCACGGGGAACGAGATCGTCGTGCGCGGCCGCGTCAAGGCGCCGGTCGTCACGCCGTGCGCGCGGTGCCTATCGCCCGCCCCGCTGGACATCGACGCCGAGCTCTCGCTCCTCTTGCGTCCGGCGCCGAAGGCCGATGCCCACGGGCACGGCCACCGGCGGGACGACGGGGGCCGCAACGGGGCGGCGAAGGCAGGGGCCAAGGCCAAGGAGCCCGAGTACGAGTTCACGGCCGAGGAGGCCGACGTCGACACGTACGACGGCGAGACGGTGGTGCTCGATCCGTTCATCCGGGAAGCCATTCTACTCGAGATGCCGAACTTCCCCTTGTGCTCTGAGGCTTGCCCGGGTATCGGTCCTGCCGCGTCCCGAGAGGACCGCGAAGGCGGCTCCTCGACCCTCGCCGGCGGGGCGGCGGAGGAGGACGAGGCTCCAGGCCTCGACCCGCGGCTCGCGCCGCTCAGCGCGCTCCGAGAGAAGCTTGGACAGAAGCCCGGCGGCTCTGACCGGCGCGCGCAACCTGCCTCGACCTCCCCGGCCAAGGCCGGGACACCGAAGAAGAAGACCAAGAAGGAGTAGCTCCGTGGCCGTCCCCAAGAGGAAAACCACCCCCAGCAAGCGCGACATGCGGCGCGCCAACCACGACAAGGTGACCCCCGTCCAGCTCGTCTCTTGCGAGAACTGCGGGGAAGCCCGGCTCCCGCACCGCGCCTGTGGCGCCTGCGGGCACTACAACGGGCGCAAGGCGAAGGCGACCAAGGCGACCGCGGCCACATGACCGGGGCGGGTGCGCGGACGCCGGGGCGCGCGATCGCTGCGCCCGCGCACCCGGGCGCGGCGCTGAACCACGCGGGCGCGGCGCCGACCCACGCGGGCGTGCGAGGGGGCCTCGCATGAGCGCCGCGCGGCCGAAGAGCCGCATCCTGGGGACGGGCAGCTACGCGCCAGCCCGGGTCCTGCACAACACCGATCTCGAGAAGATCGTCGACACCTCCGACAGCTGGATCAGCGAGCGGACCGGGATCCGCCGGCGCCACATCGCCGCCGAGGGCGAGCTCACGAGCGACATGGCCGCCGCGGCCGGCCGCTCCGCGCTGGCGTCCGCCGGGCTCTCCGCCGCCGACCTCGACATGATCATCGTCGGGACGATCAGCGGCGACAGCCCGATGCCCGCCTGCGCCGTGCACGTGCAGCAGAAGCTCGGCGCCCAGGAGATCCCCTCGTTCGACATCTCGGCGGCCTGCGCGGGCTTCGTCTACGGGCTCACCATCGCCGATCAGTTCATCTCCAACGGCGTGGCCCGGAACATCCTCGTGGTCGGCGTCGAGCTGCTCTCGCGCATCCTGAACTGGAAGGATCGCACGACGTGCGTCCTGTTCGGCGACGGCGCCGGGGCGGTCGTGCTCGGGCCGGCGTCCGGCGACGGCAGGGGCATCGTCTCGACGCGGATCTTCAGCGACGGCGGGCTCGCGAGCTCGCTGGTCATCCCGGGCGGCGGCACGGCCGAGCCGCTCACCGCCGAGGGCATCGAGCAGAACCGCAACAAGGTCCACATGGTGGGGCAGGACATCTTCAAGGTCGCCGTGAAGAACCTCTCCAGCGCCTCGCTGATCGCGCTCGACACGGCGGGCATGTCGGCCACCGACGTCGACTGGGTCGTCGCGCACCAGGCGAACCTGCGGATCATCAGCCAGGTCGCCGCGCGGCTCAGCCTCCCGCTGGACCGGTTCGTCCTGAACATCGAGGAGTACGGCAACACCTCGAGCGCCTCGATCCCGATCGCCCTCGACGAGGCGGTCCGCGACGGGCGCATCAAGCCGGGTCACAACGTCCTGTTCTGCGCGCTCGGCGCTGGCATCTCCTGGGGCGCATCCGTCGTCCGGATGTGAGGGGGCCATGCGCGCGCGCCGGCGTCGGGGTCGAGATCTGCGCGTCCGGGCGGCTGTGCTCGCCCGGCGCGCCGGCATGAGCGGGGATGTGAGCGGCGCGCGCGCGCCTGCCCCGTGACGTGGTTCGGGGACGGACCGACGTCCGCCTCCCCCGCTTGGAAGTGAGGACAAACGTGAAAATCGCTTGGCTGTTTCCAGGGCAAGGGGCGCAGGAGGTGGGAATGGGCAAGGCCCTCGCCGAGGCCTCGGCGGCGGCGCGCGGCGCGTTCGCGCGCGCGGACGCCGCGCTCGGCGAGCCGATCTCGCGGCTCTGCTTCGAGGGGCCGATGGACGAGCTGACGAAGACGAGCAACACCCAGCCCGCCATCGTCGCCACGAGCTGCGCCGTCGCCGCGGCGCTCATCGAGCACCTGCCCGACCTCGAGCCGCCGCTCTACGCCGCCGGCCACTCGCTCGGCGAGTACAGCGCGCTGGTCGCCGCCGGCGCGCTCGAGATCGAGGAGGCGGTGCGGCTCTGCCGGATCCGCGGCGCCGCGATGCAGGAGGCCGTGCCGGCGGGCGAGGGGGCCATGGCCGCGATCATGGGGCTCGACCAGCCCGCGGTGCTCGCGATCTGCGAGGAGGCGGCGCAAGGCGAGGTGGTCGCGCCGGCGAACTACAACGGGCCGGGGCAGATCGTGATCGCCGGCCACAGCCCCGCGGTGGCGCGGGCGCGCGAGATCGCCGCCGCCCGCGGCGGCAAGGCGGTCCCGCTCAAGGTGAGCGCCCCCTTCCACTGCGCGCTGATGCGGCCTGCGGCCGAGCGCCTGCGCCCCGAGCTCGAGCGCACCCAGCTGAGGCCGCTCGCCTTTCCCGTGATCGCGAACGTCGACGCGGCGCCGAACGCCGATCCGGAGCGGGTGCGGTCGCTCCTCCTGCGCCAGGTCGACGGCACCGTGCAGTGGATGCGGACGATCGAGCGTATGGCCGAGGACGGCGTCACGCACGCCCTGGAGATCGGCCCTGGCAAGGTGCTCGCGGGGCTGGTGAAGCGGATCACGAAGCAGATCAAGGTGCTCAGCGTGAGCGACATGGCGGGGATTGAGCGCGTGAGCGCGTTCCTTTCGGAGGCATAGGCATCGATGTTCGACCTTACGGGCAAAGTTGCGATCGTCACGGGTGGATCGCGGGGGATCGGGCGGGCTGCGTCGGAGGCGCTGGCGGCGCAGGGGGCGCACGTGATCATCAACTACGTGCGCGGGGAGGCCGAGGCGCGCGGGCTCGTCGAGGCGATCACCGCGCGCGGCGGCAAGGCCGAGGCGCTCGGCTTCGACGTCGCGAACCTGCAGGCGACCGAGGCCGCCATCGCCGACGCGGCGAAGCGCCTCGGCCGGCTCGACATCCTCGTCGCGAACGCGGGGATCGCGATCGACGGGCTGCTCCTGCGGATCAAGGAGGAGGACCTGGATCGCCTCTTCGCCGTCAACGTCAAGGGCGCGATCGCGTGCGCCCGGGCCGCGACCAAGGTGATGATGCGCGCGCGCACGGGGCGCATCGTCTTCCTCTCCAGCGTCGTGGCCGAGATGGGCAACGTGGGCCAGGCGGCGTACGCCGCGACGAAGGCGGCCCTGCTCGGCGTGACGAAGTCGCTCGCCCGCGAGTACGCTGGGCGCGGCATCACCATCAACGCGGTGGCGCCAGGCTTCATCGACACCGACATGACGACGACGATCAGCGCTGAGATGAAAGAGGGGCTGACGAAGATGGTCCCGCTCGGGCGTACGGGCCGGCCGGAGGAGGTCGCCGCGGCGATCACATTCCTGTGCTCCGACGAGGCCAGCTACGTGACGGGCGAGACGCTGCGCGTCAACGGCGGCATGTACGTCTGAGCGCGCTCGTCGGGGAGACGTCGGCAGCCAGCCAGGCGTCCGCTCGGCGGCAAACCAGGCGCACACGAAAAAGACGGTCGCAGGTAATTCGATGGTGCAACGCCCATGGCGATGGGCTACTAGGGGGTCCGTTTTCCCGGGAGGAATACCATGGCTGAAGGTCGCGACATCACGGCCGAAGTAAAGCGAATCATCAAGGAACAGCTCGACGTCGACGAGAAGGACATCAAGCCTGAAGCGAGTTTCATCGACGATCTGGGCGCCGATTCGCTGGGCCTGGTGGAGCTTGTCCTCGCGTTCGAGGAGGCGTTCGAGATCGACATTCCGGACGAGGACACGGAGAAGATCCGGACTGTCCAGGATGCGGTCGACTACATCGAAAGGAATGCCAAGAAGTAGCGTCCCCACCGCCCTACCGGACGCGGCGTCACCATGGAGGTGAGATGGCGCGTGAGCCGGCGAAGGGTCCGCCCCTCGCCGATGCACGTGTCCTCCCCTCTGTGGTGGCGCTAGGGCAAAAAGAGCCATGGAACGCGTTGTCATCACCGGCATCGGGCTCGTTACGCCCAACGGCATCGGGACGCAGGCCACCTGGCAATCGTTGCTGGCTGGCCAGTCCGGTATCGGACCCATCACCCTCTTCGACGCGAGCGCCTTTCCGACGCGCTTCGCCGGCGAGGTGAAGGGGTTCGCCCCGGAGGAGTACATCCCCAAGAAGAAGGTGAAGGAGATGGGCCGCTTCGCCCAGCTCTCCGTCGCCGCCTCGCAGCTGTGCATGAAGGACGCGGGGATCGAGCTCACCGAGGAGGACCGCGACCAGTGCGGCACCTTCATCGGCGTCGGCCTCGGCGGCCTCGAGTACCTGTTCCAGCACTCGATCACGCTGCACGAGAAGGGCCCTCAGAAGGTCAGCCCCTATTTCATCCCGACGGTCATCGCCAACCTCGCCGCTGGACAGGTGGCGCTGGCGCTCGACCTGCGGGGCGCGAGCTACTGCAACACGAGCGCGTGCTCGTCGAGCGCGCACTCGCTCGGCGAGGCGTTCGAGTGGATCCGCCGTGGGCGCTCCCACATCATGCTCACGGGCGGCGCCGAGGCGACGATCACCGGCCTCGGCATCGGCGGGTTCTGCGCGATGTTCGCGCTCTCGCGGCGCAACGAGGAGCCGCAGCGGGCGAGCCGCCCCTGGGACAAGGGGCGCGACGGCTTCGTCTGCTCCGAGGGCGCCGGGTCGCTCCTGCTCGAGTCGCTCTCCCACGCGAAGAAGCGCGGCGCGAAGATCTACGCGGAGGTCGTGGGGTACGGCGCCTCGTGCGATGCGTACCACATCACGAAGCCGGCGCCCGAGGGCGCCGGGGCGCAGCGCGCGATGAAGATGGCGCTCGACGACGCCAGGCTCGCGCCGGACGCGATCGACTACATCAACGCCCACGGCACCTCGACGCCCCAGGGCGACATCGAGGAGACCCGGGCGATCCTCAAGCTCTTCGGCGATCACGCGGCGTCGAAGCGCCTCTGGGTGAGCTCGACAAAGTCGGCGATGGGCCACCTGCTCGGGGGCGCCGGCGGCGTCGAGGCGGCGGTCTGCGCCCTCGCGCTGCACCACGGCGCGGTGCCGCCGACGCTCAACCTGGACGACCCGGATCCCGAGTGCACCCTCGACTACGTGCCGTTCACCTCCCGCGAGCGCCGCATGAAGCACGTCATGTCGAACTCCTTCGGCTTCGGCGGGACGAACGTGTCGCTCGTGCTCTCCCAGTTTGAAGGCTGATCGCGCGCCGCGCCGGATGGCTCGATGAAGTGCCCATTTTGCGGCCACCTCGAGGACCGGGTCATCGACTCCCGCGCCGGCGGCGCGGGCGACGTGATCCGCCGGCGGCGCGAGTGCGCCTCGTGCGAGCGCCGGTTCACGACCTACGAGCGCGTCGAGGACATCCTGCCGACGGTCGTCAAGAAGGACGGCCGGCGGGAGCCGTTCGACCGGCAGAAGCTCGTGCGGGGGCTCCGCATCGCCTGCAACAAACGGCCAGTGTCCACCGACCAGATCGAGGCCATCGCCGACGCGATCGAGCGCGAGGCGCAGGAATCCGAGCGGCGGGAGATCCTGTCGACCGAGCTCGGCGAGCGGGTGATGAACCACCTGCGGGCGCTCGATGAGGTCGCCTACGTCCGGTTCGCCAGCGTCTATCGTTCCTTTCGGGACATCGACCAGTTCATGGTCGAGCTTGGCAAGCTTGTGAAGGCCAAGGCGCCCTAGTAGATCCGGCACTTCGATGTCTGCGAAGCTCCCCACCCCCGATCCCGAGTTCGACGCCGCGATGATGCGCCTCGCCATCGAGGAGGCGCACAAGGCGATGCCGTCGCCGAACCCCCCGGTCGGCGCGGTGGTGGTGAACACCGCGGGGGACGTCATCGCCGTCGCGCACCACGCGCGCGCCGGCGAGGAGCACGCCGAGGGGCTCGCGCTCGCGATGGCCGGGGACGCGGCGCGCGGCGGGACGCTCTACGTGACGCTGGAGCCGTGCAACCACGAGGGGCGCACGCCCCCCTGCGTGGACGCGGTGCTGAGCGCCGGCATCAAGCGCGTCGTCATCGGCGCGCCCGATCCGAACCCGGGGGTGGTCGGCGGCGGCGCGCAGCGGCTCAGCGACGCCGGGCTCGCCGTCGAGCTCGGCGTGGCCAACGCCGACGCCCGCGCGCTGATCGCGCCCTGGACCAAGTTCATCACGACCGGCATCCCCCACATCGCGCTCAAGCTCGCCCTGTCGCTCGACGGCCGCATCGCGACCCGCACGGGGGCCTCGAAGTGGGTCACCGGCCCGGAGGCGCGCGCCAAGGTGCAGGAGCTCCGCTCGCGCCACGACGCGGTGGCGATCGGCATCGGCACCGCGCTGGCCGACGACCCTCGCCTCACCCTGCGCGAGGCGGGGCTCGCGCCGGGCGGGCGGAGCCCCATCCGGCTCGTCTTCGACACGCGGCTCCGGCTGCCGCTGCACACGCGCCTGGCGCAGACGGCGCGGGAGGTGCCGACGTGGGTGCTCACGGGTGCCGACGCGCCCGAAGCGGCCGAGCAGGTCCTTGTGGACGCGGGCTGCGTCGTCCTGCGCGCGCCGACCTCGGCGGAGGGCCGGGTCGACGTGACCGCCGCGATGCGCCTCTGCGCCTCGCAGGGGATCGTCTCCATCCTCGTGGAGGGCGGCGCCGAGCTCGCCGGCAGCCTGCTCGCGTCGCGCCTTCCGGACGAGCTCCACGCCTTCGTCGCGCCCATCCTGCTCGGCCCCCGCGGCCGGCCGGGCGCGGTCGACTGGGCCGGCCCGGACACGCCGGGGGACGCGCCCCGGATCGTCGATCCGCGCTGGGAGCTCTGCGGCCGCGACGCGTACGTCAGCGGCCCCCTGGCCTTCCCGGCGCGCAGCTGACCGGGGCGCGGGCGCGGCTCAGCCCGTCGCCTCGGCGCCGCGCTTCTGCATCTTCCGCTGGACGATGCGCTTCTTGAGCGTGCCCATCCGGTCGATCATCAGCACGCCGTCGAGGTGATCGAGCTCGTGCTGGATGGCCACGGCGAGCAGGCCGTCGGCCGCGATCTCGAACGTCGCGCCGTCGCGCCCGCGGGCGCGGACGCTGACGCGATCGGCGCGCTTGATGTCCTCGCTGATGCCGGGGAACGACAGGCAGCCTTCGGGGCCGACCTGCTGCCCCTCCTGCCGGACGATCTCCGGGTTGATGAACACGAGGAGGTTGCTCGGCTCGTTGTCGGAGGCGACGTCGACGAGGAAGATGCGGTGTGGCTCCCCGATCTGCGTGGCCGCGAGGCCGACGCCGGGCGCGGCGTACATGGTCTCGGCCATGTCGTCGATAAGCTTGGTGATTTCGGGGGTGATGTCCCCGACCGGCTGCGCCTTCTGTCGCAGGCGCGGGTCGGGATAGTGGAGGATGGTGCGGATGGCCATGGCTGTTCAACAGCATAACCTCCGTTTCTCGCCGGCGCCCGTCAAGACGTTCTCGCCTGGCGCCGGAGATTCGGGCGTTGCTTGCGCGGCTTGCTCGTAGTTGCCCGTGCTTGCCCGCGCCCGTGATGGCGCGCTGGCCGGCGGGACTAGCGGTTTCGCCGGAACGAGGTCGACGTGTCCACGGTGAGCCCGCGGGACTGGAGATCTTCCACGATGTCCGGCACCAGCCCGGAGGGGTGGAACGTCCCCTCCAGCGCGCCGCCGGCGGCCGTCCGCTCGACCACGAACGTGAAGACGTCGCGGATCGCGATCTGCCCGTTCTCGACCGCGAGCTCGGCCATGCGGAGCACGCGGTGGCGGCCGTCGCGGAGCAGCGCGATCTCGATCGCCAGGTCGAACGACGACGCCAGCCACTCGCGCGCCGCCTCCGGCGTGATCCCCGGGCGGGTCGCGGCGATGTCCGCGGGGAGCCGCGTCACCGCCTGGCGCAGCGTGGGCGCCCGTGCGGCCGCGAGCACGCCGTCCATGCCACCGCCGATCGCGTCGACGATCTCGGCCGCGACGTGGCCCGAGAACGAGCTCACCACGACCCGCTCCGGCCGGAGGCGCACGGCCGCCTGCTCCGCCCGCGCCCGCTCGTCCGCGGTGCTGCCGAGCGCGATGGACAGGGTGTTGGGCTGATCGAGGGCGAGCTCGTCCTCGTCCTGGAGCACGACGAACCGATCGTCGGGCTGCGCCGCGGCCGCGAGCGCGCCGAGCAGCCAGCCCGTGCCGGCGTCCCGCGTCCCGGTGACGAGCAGGTTGCCGCGCCCGATCACGCACTGGGAGAGCAGGACGGCCATCGCCCGCGAGATCGTCCCGTTGCGCACCAGGTCCTCGAGCGTGACGTCGGGGCGCTGCGGCTTCCGGATCACCAGCGTGGAGGTCGCCGCCGGGGGGAGCACGGCGAAGAGCCGCCGCCCCTGCGGCAGCGTCCGCTCGGCGAAGCGCGCGCCCGGCTCGAGCGGCTGCCCGGCCATCGCGCAGAGCCGGCGGATGACGCGGTCGACCGCGCGATCGCTGCTGAACCCGACCTCCGTGATGACGCGCCGGCGCCCGTGCATCGCGATCACGTGGTCGTGGCGGAACACCTGGATCTCGCCGACCTCGGCGTCGTCGAGCAGGCGATCGAGCGGGCCGAGCGTGAGGAGCTCCCGCTGCGCGTCGGCCATGAGCGCCTCGGCGTCGACCTCGGCGGGGAGCTCGCCCGCCGCGCGCATCGCCTCCGCGGCCGCGGCGACGGCCTGCTCGATCCGCTGGGCGAGCGCGCGGTCCGGCGGCGCCCCGCCGTCGAGCGGCGCGAGGTCGACAAGGTCGGCGAGCCGCTCCACGAGGCGCGCGAGGGCCCTGCGGTGCGCCACGGCCTGCGCCGAGTCGCCTTGCCCCCGGTCGACCCGGTCCGAGACGGGCGGGATGGCGCGCCGGCTGGGGATGGGGACCACGCTGGGGTGGACGGCCACGTTCGCGGCGCCCTGCGCCGGCGCGACGCTCGCGCCGCCCTGTCCCGGCAGCGGGGTCGCGGTCGGGTAGGGGCGCGCCATCTGCGTGGTCGGGTGGACGGGGGGCGCCACGGCGCGGCCGTCGCGCGCGCCCGGTGCGTTCGGCGTCGCCGGAGGGATCGGCAGGGGCGGAGGACCGGACGCGCCGCCCTGCGAGCCCGGCACGATGGGCGGGCGAGGCGAGGGGATGCGCGGCGGGCCGGGGACGGGCGCGGCGGCCTCGACCGACTCGTCCGGATCGTTCTCGAGCGGGAAGTGGCTGATCACGCCCTGGCTGGTGCGCGACGGCTCGCCCTTCTCGTTGATCAGCGGCAGGGGCGCCGACCGGTGCAGCCCCTTCTCGGCGGACGGCGGCGCCGCGCGATCGGCGAGGTGGGCGGGATCGCCGGTGCCCGTCTCCTCCGGCACGCGCGCCGGGGGCGCGGTGCTGTCCGGGGGCGCCGTTCCGGCCGCCGCCGTCTCGATCCGCAGCACGAAGTCGCCGATGTAGATCTTGTCGCCCTCGCGGACGATCGTCGCCTGGGCGATCTTCCGGCCGTTGACGTACGTGCCGTTCGTGCTCTTGAGGTCGGTGACGATGAAGCGCCCGTCGCGGAAGAGCAGGCGGGCGTGCCGCTTCGACACGTTGCCCTTCGGCAGCATCAGGTCGTTGCCTTGCACGCGACCGACGTTGATCTCTGTCCGGTCGAAGGTTTCGCGGCGCTCCGCGCCCCCTTTCTCGCTGATGATCACCGAGAACATCTCGTCGCCTCGCGGGGCCAGGGCGGAGGTGAGACCCGATGCCCTCGCCACGCCATACGAGCAAGCTCGAACAGACATGTCAACGAGATGCCTTCGGATCGTGCTCCCGGGCGGCGAGCGGGCGCCGGCTCGCGCGCCCACGCCGGCCGCGCTCAGCGGGGCGCGGCGCAGGCGGCGCTCAGCGGGGCGCGCGCAGGCGGCGCTCAGCGGGGCGCGGCGCAGGCGCCGCTCAGCGGGGCGCGGCGCAGGCGCCGCTCAGCGGGGCGCGGCGCAGGCGCCGCTCAGCGGGGCGCGGCGCAGGCGCCGCTCGAGGGAGCCGCACCGCGCCACGCGCGCGGGGGGCGCGCCGGCGGCGCGACGCCGAACAGGCTGAGCCAAGGCCGGCCAGCGGCGCGACGTCCGTGGGCGGTCGCCGGCCATGCGACATCCCGATGGCCGCGTCCAGGGTCGCGAGGCGATCTCGCGAGCCGCGTCGCGGGGGCGAGGCGATCTCGCGAGCCGGGTCCAGGGTCGCGAGGCGATCTCGCGAGCCGCGTCGCGGGGGCGAGGCGATCTCGCGAGCCGGGTCCAGGGTCGCGAGGCGATCTCGCGAGCCGCGTCGCGGGGGCGAGGCGATCTCGCGAGCCGGGTCCAGGGTCGCGAGGCGATCTCGCGAGCCGCGTCGCGGGGGCGAGGCGATGTCACGAGCCGCGTCGAGGGCGCTGCGCCATGCGCGGGCCGACGCACAAGCCTCTTCGATAAGAGCGCAAATCTTGACAGCCGCGCGAATCCTGCTTCGCACCGCGAGGCAACCCCGTGATTGATCGTGTTTCCGTACTCGCCGTCAGGATCTGCTGTACGGCGGGGCATTCTCGTCGGAAGCGGCTGCAAGGAGAGACTGCCGGTGAGGCGGTGCGGCCTCGCGCAAGCGTGGGTCGGACCATCATCGCTGCTTGACCTTGGCGCATCGGGCCGTTTACGTTGGCGCCCGCTCGGACCGGGGAGAATCGTCGAAGTCGCCGCGCATGCACATCAACCAGCGGCTGGGCAGCCGCCCTGCGCAAGCTGGATTTGTCTACGAGGGGGGTTTTGCTGCAAGCAGCCAAGCCCGCATCGGAATCATGGGAGCCGAGGCCGCGGCCTCCTCCCGACTCCCAGCCTGCGCGCCTCGGGTATCGACGAGCTCTGAAGTGGAGGAAATATGGCAGTTGGCAAGGTCAAGTGGTTCAACGACGAGAAGGGTTGGGGCTTCATCAAGCAGGAGACCGGCCCCGATGTCTTCGTTCACTATTCGCAGATCAACGGGGAGGGGCGCCGCCGTCTGTTCGAGGACGAGACCGTTGAATTTGAGATCAAGGAAGGTCCCAAAGGTCTCCAGGCGGTCAACGTGATCCGCGCCACCGCCTGAATCTCCTCCTGACCAGCGCCCCACCGGACTGCCAGCGCAGCGCCCCCCGCTGCGATCGAACCACACCACCTCCGAGCCCGATCATCTCGCGCCCGCACGGCGGGTTCGTCGCGTGGCGGATGAGCTGCGCGCGGTGTCCGGTGGGGCGCTCGGCAGAGCGCCGCGACGCGCGGGGCGCTCCGCCGAGCGCGGGGTGCGCTCAGCGCTCGGGGACCGGGACCTCGCGAAACGCCTCTTGACCCGGGACGAAGCGGTGGGACGTGATGCCCCTGATCGCGCCCGCGTCGTCGACCTCGTAGACGTTGAACCCGGCCATCCGCTCGTCGCTCTCGTGAAGCAGCGAGGCGCTGGCGGCGCCGACGGCGTCGATGTGCCCCCGCTCGGTGTGCAGCTTCCGGTGAATGCGGCGGTGCAGGTGCCCGTGCAGCAGCAGGCCGCGGCTGACGTGCCGGAGCAATCGCCCCTCGGCCGCGGCGTCTCCCAGGCCCTCCAGCAAGGTCTTCGCTCGGCTCGCCGGGTTGTGGAAGGGGTGGTGCTGGAGCACGATCGGCGTCCGCCGCCGCACCTCCGGGTGCGACAGCACGCGCTCCAGCGCGCGCAGCTGGGCAGGGCCGAGCCGCCCGGAGGCGACCAGCGGCGGACGGGGCCAGGCGGTCGACAGGCCGATGAACGCCACCGGCCCGCGCAGGTGGACGAAAGGGAACGCCGAGCCCCCGCCGTCGCCGCCGGCCGCGCCGTCATCGCGCTTCGCCGCGTCGTCGAGCGGGAGGTCGGAGCGCAGGTACGGCGCGAAGTACTGCGAGAACCGCTGCGAGCGGTGCGCGCCCTTCGTGTACGCGTCGTGGTTCCCCGGGACGAGGCTCACCCGCTCCGGAGGGAGCCCGAGATCGCGCTGCAGGAAGCTGCGGACGAGGACGAACTCCCGCTCGAGCGCGAGGTTCGACACGTCGCCCGTGATCACGACGTGGTCGATGCCGAGCCGCCGGATCTCCTTCGCGGCCGCGTGCACCGCGTGCGGCTTGTGGATGGCGCGGCGCCGGAAGCGGATGTTGATGTAGCCCGTGAGCCGCTTGTTCAGCAGCCGGAACGGGACGGCCCCCTCGAGGGACAGGAGGTGGAGATCAGAGAGGTGCGCGATCCTCACGGGCGCAGTATGGGCCCATCCGGCGCCGCGGCCAACCGCCTCGCAAGCGCATCGCCGGCGCGCATGGGCGCCGCGGGCGCCGCGCGCGGTCAGGCGTCGCGCGCGGTCAGGCGTCGCGCGCGCAGCGGAAGCCCCGCCACGCGCGGCGGCTGGTCGGCAGGTCGTGCCCCCGCGCGGCGCCGCGCAGCCACGGCCGACCCAGGATGTAGCTGCCGCCCCGCAGCACGCGCTCCTCCCCCATGTCGGGCCCCCGCGGGTCCTTCGCGCTGCCGCTTGGATATTCGGGATGGTAGTAGTCGGCGACCCACTCCTCGACGTTGCCGGCGAGATCGTCGATGCCGTCGGGGGTCCGCCCGGCGACGAGCGAGCCGACGGGAGCGAGCTCGAGGAAGCCGTCGCCGTCGTCGAGCTCGTCGAACGAGAGCCTCCCGTGGTTCGCGTGGAACGGGTTGTAGACGTGGCCCCACGGGTAGCGACGCCCGGCCGCGCCGCGCGCGGCGCGCTCCCACTCGGCCTCGGTCGGCAGGCGGCCGCCGGCCCAGGCGCAGTAGCGCTGCGCGTCGCTCCACGAGACGAGCACCACCGGAACCTCCGGCCGATCGAACCGCTGCCCGCCGGACGCATAGGGAGGCTCGGTGCAGAGTCCGGCCGAGACGCACCGGCGGTAGCTGGCGACGGTGACCTCGGTGCGATCGATCCAGAAGTCCGACAGGTACACCTCGTGCGGCACGAGCTCGTTCGCGAAGCTCGCCTCGGTCTCGTCGACGCACAGATCGCCGCCCGGCTCGAGCTTGCAGAGCGTCACCGCGTGCGCGATCTCGACCTCGCTCGAGCCCATCGTGAAGCTGCCCGCGCGCACGAGGACCGCGGGCGGGCCGGGCGCGCGCAGCGCGACGACGCTCGCGGGCGAGCGCGCGCCCTGGCCGCCGCCGCTCGCCGGGAGCGCGGCCTCTGGGCTCGCCGGCAGGCGCGGGGCGCGTCGCGCGCGGGTAGGCGGAGCCGGCTGCGGCTGAGGAGGCGCCGGCGCAGGGGCGGCCACGCCGACCATGGAGACTGCGAAAATCGAGGCCAGCGTGGCCAGCACGAACAGAGCCGCCGGACGCATGTCGCAGGCGTAGCATGCTCCAGGCTCGCGGACTGTTTCCGCCGGTTCCGACCGCGGCTGACCGCGCCCGCGGCGGCGCGGCCCTGTCGTCTGGGACATCGCGGGCGCGGGCCCGCCGCCCCGCGGGGCCCGGCGTCGCGCGGCGCGCGTCACGCGCGTCACGCGTGGAAGCGCGCGCGACGCGCCGCAAAAGTGCGCCGGGCGCCGAGGAGCGATAGACTCGAGGGGCTCGATGTCAACCCTTATGGACAACGGCAACACGGTGAGCGCGGAGCTCGACGCCGCGGTGATCGAAGAGCTGCGCGAGGCGTTCGAGAGCGGAGAGCTCGTGCTCTTCGTGGGAGGAGGCATCTCGGCCGCGGCCGGGCTGCCGACGTGGCGCCAGCTCGTCGACCTGCTCGTCGAGAGGGTGCGCGAGCAGGTCGGCGACGAGGTGATGACCGCCGAGGTCGCGTCGCTCGCCCGATCGCAGCGCTACAGCGAGGCGCTCGCCGCGGCAGAGCACGCGCTCGGCGCGGCGGAGTTCAACGCGTTCGTGGAGGACGCGCTCGACGACGAGGGGCTCGAGCCGCCGCGCATCGCGCTCGCGATCGCCGCGCTGCGGGACAGGCTGCGCGCGGTGCTCACCACGAACCTCAACCACCTGCTCGAGCGCGCCTTCGGCCCCGAGTGGGGCACGATGTGGCGCGTCACCGACGAGGTCGCGTGGCGGCGGCGCTTCATCCTCAAGCTGCACGGCACGCTGAAGGAGCCGGGCAGCTGGGTGTTCGCGCGCGACCGCTTCCTCGCGTCGATCGCGGACCCGGACGTGCGCAGGTCGCTCACGGCCGTGCTCTCGAACTGCCCCGTGCTCTTCATCGGCTTCGGGCGCGCCGACGGCAACCTCGACGAGATGCTGTCCGACATCCACGCGCTGTCGGGCAGGTCGCCGCCGCCCCGCTTCGTCATCGTCCCGAGCGCGAGCCTGACGCCGCTGCGCCGCGCGACGCTCGTCGACATGGGGTTCGCGCTCCTGCCGTACGACACCTCCGACGGCAGCCACGACCAGGCGCTCGCGATCCTCGAGCGCGTGAGCGCGCCCCGCCCGCGCGGGGCGCCGCACCGCTCCCGCTCGATCGTCCCGCCGCCGATCCCCGACCTCGAGCTCCCGCCGTCGTCGTCGCCGCTCGGCTTCCCGTCGTACGATCTCCCGCCCGACTCGGCGGCGTACGACGACACGGTCACGATGCCGGGGGCGCTCGACTCGCCGCGGCGCGAGCGGGTGTCCGAGCCTCCGGCGAGCCCCATCGAGGTGTTCTTCTCGTACTCGGAGAGCAACCGCGAGCTGCGCGACAAGCTCGAGACGCACCTCGCCATCCTCAAGCGCAAGGGCGTCATCCGCGGCTGGCACGACGGCGAGATCGGCGCCGGCGAGGAGCGCGACCGGGCGCTCGCCGAGCACCTCGAGACCGCGAAGGTCATCCTCCTGCTCATCAGCGCCGACTTCCTCGCGTCGGACTTCTGTTACGACGTCGAGATGCAGAAGGCGATCGAGCGCCACGAGCGGGGGGAGGCGCGCGTCATCCCGGTCATCCTCGACGCCTGCGACTGGGAGGGCGCGCCCTTCGGCAGGCTGGCGAGCCTGCCGCGGGGCGGGCGCCCGGTGACGAGCTGGGTCAACCAGAGCGAGGCGTTCACTGACATCGCCAAGGGCATCCGAAAGCAGGTCGAGCAGCTCACCCAAAACCCCCCGTAGGCTCACCGACCCCCGGCGCCCAGCCGGTGAGCCAATCGGAGGTGCCACCGCCGCCAGGGATCTGGAGCGTCCCCGCGTGGACCGGCCGGAACCTGGCCTCGCGCGAGGATCTGCTCGCCGAGATCGGCGCCGCGCTCGCGCGGCGCGGCATGGCGCCGCTCTGCGGGCTCGGCGGCACCGGCAAGACCATGCTCGCGATCGAGTACGCGCACCGCAACGCCAGCGCCTACGACACGGTCTTCCTCATCGACGGCCAGAGCCCGGCGACGATGGACGCCGGCTTCGTGGCGCTCGCCGCGGAGCTGCGGCTGCCCGATCACGAGCAGCTCGATCCCGCGCGCGCGGCCGCGGCGGTGCGCAACCGGCTCGGGCGCCGCGGGCGCTGGCTCCTCCTCTTCGACGGCGTGCGCGACCCGAGCGAGGTCGAGCCCTACGTTCCGAGCGTCTCGCACGGCGGCCACATCCTCGCGACGTCGCAGAACCCGATCTGGCGCGGGCTGACGACGGTGACCGTCCGCGGCATCGAGCGCGGCGAGTCGGTGGCCTTCCTGCTCCGGCGCACCGGCGAGACCGACGCGGAGTCGGCCGACGCGCTCGCCGAGGAGCTCGGCGACCTGCCGCTCGCCCTGGCGCAGGCCGGCGCGTACATCGAGGAGACCGGGCGCCCGCTCGCCGAGTACCTCGCGCTGTTCCGCCAGCGCCCGGCCGCGCTCCTGGAGCGCCCGGTCAGCTTCCCGGTGACGGTCGCGACCGCGTGGGAGAGCGCGCTCGCCGCCGTGTTCAGCCACCAGGCCGCGGCGGAGCTCCTCAGCCTCTGCTCGTTCCTGCCGATGGACCAGATCCCGCGGCGGGCGCTGAGCGAGTACGACCCGCTCGCGCTCGACGACGCGATCGCGATGCTGCGGCTGCACTCGCTCATCGAGGTGCGGCCGCACGCGCTCAGCGTCCACCGCCTCGTGAAGATCGTCGTCCGCAACCAGCTGCGGCGGGACGATCGGCGTCAGTGGATGGAAGCGGCGCGCCGCATCGTGCAGGCTTCCGGCAGGTTCCTCCCCGGCACGGAAGAGGAACGCGAAGGTAGGACGGAGCCGGATTCTGGGTAAGGCAAACCCCCGAAGGAGCCATGGAGGTTCGACCCGCATGTATCCGCCGAGAGCGTCACAACCCGTCCCTTCCTGGGCCTTTCCCGAGCGCGTATTCTCGTTGCGCTCCAGGTCCGTCGTGAGACCTTAAGGCCCGCGAGAGGAACTATGGTTGCCTTGGCGACGAGCCCCGCCGATCTGTTCTTCTCCTACTCCCCGAGGGACGAGGACCTGCGGCCCAAGCTGGAGACCCACCTCGACGCGCTGAAGCGGCAAGGGGTCATCCGGACGTACCAGGGCTTCGCCCTCGGCGGCGGGCGGGAGCGGAGAGAGGCGTTCGCGGCGAGGTTGCGCGAAGCGCGGGTCGTGCTGCTGCTCGTGAGCGCGGACTTCCTCAACACCGACGCGTGGCTCTCCCCGGAGCTCCGGGAGGCGATCGCCCGGCACGAGGCGGGGGAGTGCCGGGTCATCCCGGTCATCCTGCGGCCCTGCGCCTGGGAGAAGACGGCGCTCGGCAAGCTGCAGCCGCTGCCGAACCGCGCGCGGCCGGTGACGAGCTACCCCAACCAGAGCGAGGCGTTCACCGAGATCGCGAAGGGGATACGGAGCGCCGTGCGCGAGACGGAGCCGCCGACCCAGCGGCCGGCCCCGCGGAGGCAGTCGAGCTCGCCCGACGCCGAGCCGCACATCAAGAAGCTGCCGCCGCGCAACCCGAGCTTCACCGGGCGCGACCGGCTCCTCAACGAGCTGCGGAGCGCGCTCACGACGGGCGGGCCCGCGGCGCTCACGCAGGCGATCAGCGGCCTCGGCGGGATCGGCAAGACGCAGCTCGCCGCGGAGTACGCGCACCGGTACGCGAGCCAGTACAACGTCGTCTGGTGGGTCCGCGCCGAGGAGCCCGCGACGACGGCCGAGGACTTCGCGCGCCTCGCCGCGGCGCTCGACCTGCCGGAGCAGAACGAGGCCGACCAGCGGATCGCCATCGAGGCGGTCCGGTCGTGGCTGTCGCGCAACGACAGGTGGCTCCTCGTCTTCGACAACGTGAACGATCCGCGGGACGTCGCCCCGTACCTCCCGCACCCGCGCACCGGGCACATCCTCATCACCTCGCGCAACCCGAGCTTCCGCGGCATCGCCACGCCGCTCACCGTGCCGGCGCTCGATCGCGCCGACTCGGTGAAGTTCCTGCTCGAGAAGACCGGGCAGAGCGACGAGCGCGCCGCGGAGAGGCTCGCCGAGACGCTCGGCGACCTGCCGCTCGCGCTCGTGCAGGCGGCGGCGACCATCAAGGAGACGGGGTCGTCGATCGCGACCTACCACGCGGTCTTCGGCGACCACCAGCGCGAGCTCTTGCTCCGCGGCGTGCCGATGGATTACCCGACGCCGGTCGCCACCACCTGGGGCCTCGCGTTCCAGGAGGCGCAGCGCTTCTCGCCCGTCGCGGTCGATCTCCTGAGCCTGTGCGCGTTCCTCGCGCCCGACGACATCCCGCGCGAGGGCCTCGCGGACGCCGCGCCGCACCTGCCGCGGGCGCTCGCGGAGGCGCTGAGCGATCCGCTGATGCTCGACGAGGCGGTCGCCGCGCTGCGCCGCTACTCGTTCATCGACGTGCACGAGGGCGCGCTCTCGGTGCACCGGCTCGTCCAGGCGGTGGTGCGCGATCGCCTCTCGCCCCAGGACCGGCGGGTGTGGGCCGAGGCGGCGGTCCGCCTCGTCGACCACGCGTTCCCCGAGAGCAGCGACGACGTCGAGACGTGGCCCTTCTGCGCCCGGTGGCTGCCGCACGCGCTCGCCGCCGCGAGCCAGGCCGAGGCCTACGACGTCGCGAAGGAGGTGCGCGGGCGGCTCCTCGCGCGGTTCGCCGTCTACCTGCAGGGGCGCGCGGCGTTCGCGGAGGCGAAGGGGTACCTGGAGCGGGCGCTCGCGCTGCACGAGGCGGTGTACGGGCACGACGATCCGAAGGTCGCCGCGGTGCTGCGCAGCCTCGGTAGCGTCCTGCACGATCTCGGCGACCTCGGCGGCGCGCGCGCCCACCTGGAGCGCGCGCTCGCGATCGACATCGCGCGCTTCGGCCCCGACCACCCGGAGGTCGCGCGCGACGTGAACGATCTCGGCAGCGTGCTCATGGATCAAGGCGACCTGCCCGGCGCGCGCAAGCACCTGGAGCGCGCGCTCGCGATCGACGAGGCGACGTACGGCCCCGACGACCCGAGCGTCGCGATACGGCTCAACAACCTGGGCGCGCTCTTCCGCGACCTCGGCGACTTCGCGGGCGCGCGCGTGCACCTCGAGCGCGCGCTCGCGATCGACATCCGCGCCTACGGGCCGGATCACCCGACCGTCGCGATCGGCCGCACGAACCTCGGCCGGCTGCTCCACGATCTCGGCGACCTGAAGGGCGCGCGCGAGCAGTTCGAGGAGGCGCTCAAGATCGACGAGCACAGCTACGGCCAGTACCACCCGCGCTTCGCGCTCGCGCTGAACAACCGCGGGCGCGTGCTGCGCGACCTCGGCGACCTCGCCGGGGCGCGCGCCGACTTCGAGCGGGCGCTCGCGATCGTCGAGGACACCTACGGGCCGGATCACCCGGACGTGGCGCGGGACATCAACAACCTCGGCAGCGTGCTGCGCGATCTCGGCGACCTCGAGGGCGCGCGGGCGAACTTCGCGCGCGTGCTGAGGATCGCCGAGGCGACCTACGGGCCGGATCACCCGGCCGTGGCGATCGGCTGCAACAACCTCGGCAGCGTGCTGCAAGCGCTCGGCGAGCTGCCCGGGGCGCGCGAGCAGCTGGAGCGCGCGCTCGGCATCGCGCAGGCGACCTACGGGCCGGATCACCCGGTCGTGGCGAGCATCGTGAACAACCTCGGGCGCGTGCTGCAGGCGCTCGGCGACTTATCCGGCGCCTGGCAGCAGATCGAGCGCGCCGTGGCGATCGCCACGAAGGCGCTCGGGCCGTCGCACCCGTCCGTGCAGATCTTCTCGCGGAACCTGGCGCGCCTCGGCGACGCGCTCGGCGGCGGCGCCGAGGCGACCTGAGCGCGAGCGCGGCGCCTGCGCGCCGCGGCGGTGAGCGCGGCATGCGCCGCGCGCGGGGACGCCGGGGGAGAACCCCGGCGTCCGCTGCGCCCTGGCTGAGCGCTGGTCGTGGCGGGGAGGATCAGCCGATCAGGATCTGCGTCGGGTGCTCCAGCAGCTGGCGCAGGACCTTGAGGAAGGTCGCGCCGACCGCGCCGTCGACGACGCGGTGATCGCAGGAGAGCGTCATGGCCATGCGGCGGCCCGGCACGACCTGCTCGCCGCGCACGACGGGCTCGCGGCGGACCTGGCCCACGGCGAGGATCGCGCCCTCGGGCGGGTTGATGACGGCGCCGAAGTTGTCGATCCCGTACATGCCGAGGTTCGAGATAGAGAACGTCCCGTTCGCCATCTCCTCGGGCCGCAGCTTCTTCGACTTGGCCTTCCCGGCGAGCTCGCGCACCTCGGCGGCGATCTCGAGCACCTGCTTGCGATCGGCGTCGCGCACCACGGGCGTGACGAGGCCCTCGGGGACGGCGACCGCCACCGAGATGTCGACGCGCCGGTGGACGAGGATCGCGTCCGACGTGAACTGCGCGTTGCACTCCGGCACGCGCACGAGCGCGATGGCACACGCCTTCACCAGGAGATCGTTGAAGCTGACCTTGGCCGGCTTCTCGCCCTCGGCGACGGTCGCCGCGAGATCCGCGTTGATCTGCTCGCGCAGCGCGTTCAGCGGATCGGCGTCGACGTCGATCGAGAGATAGAAGTGCGGGACGGTCTGCTTCGACTCGGTGAGGCGCCGGGCGATCGCCTTGCGCATCATGCTGAGCGGACGCGCCTCCGGCGCGGCGAGCTCGCCGGGCGCGGCCGGCGCGGCGGCCGCGGCGGCCGGCGCCGGCTTCAGCCCCTCGAGGTCGCGCGCGACGATGCGCCCGCGCGGGCCCGATCCGGCGACGCTGGTGAGGTCGAGCCCGCGCTCGCGGCCGAGCTTGCGCACGTACGGCGAGGCCCGCACGCGGCCGTCGGACGCCGGCTGCGGCGCGGCCGGCTGCGTGGGCGGCGAGACCGCCTCGCCGCGCGCCGCGGGCGGCGCGGCCGTGCCGGGCGCGTCGCCGCTCGGCGCGGCGCCGCCCGCCGGCTGCGCCGCGCGATCCCCCTTGGGCTCCTCCGCCGCCGGCTTCTGCGCCGGAGCGCCGCCGCCGCTCCCCCCGGCGAGGGCGCTTACGTCCTCGCCCGGGTTGCCGATGATCGCGACGGGCTGGCCGAGCTGAACCACGCTGCCCGCAGGCACGAGGATCTTGAGCAACGTCCCTCGATCGAAGGACTTGTACTCCATGGTCGCCTTGTCGGTCTCGACCTCTGCGAGCAGATCGTCGATGTCGATCTTGTCGCCTTCCTTCTTGTGCCAGGCACTGATCTGCCCCTCCTCCATGGTCGGGGACAGCTTCGGCAGTTCCAGAACCTTCGCCATGGGTCTATCAACCTTGATCGGGGATGTGCGTCCGCTCAGTCAGCTTTTGTAGAGAACGCGGTGAACGTTTTCGATGATCCGCGCCGCCTGCGGGATCACGTACTGCTCCAGCCGTGCGTTGTAGGGCATCGGGACGTCGAGCGTCGTCGCGCGCAGCACGGGCGCGTCCAGCTCGTCGAACGCGAGCCGCTGGATGCGATCGGCGACCTCGGCGCCGACGCCGCCGTACGGCCACCCCTCGTGCGCCACGACCGCGCGGTGCGTCTTCGTGACGCTCTTCACGATCGTCTCCTCGTCGAGCGGGCGCAGCGATCGCAGGTCCACGATCTCCGCGCTGATGCCCTCCTTCTCGAGCTCCGCGGCCGCCTCGAGCGCCACGTGCACCATCCGGCTCCACGCGATGATCGTGACGTCGGTCCCCTCGCGCGCGATCGAGGCGACCCCGAGCGGCACGGTGAAGTCGGGGTCGTCGGGCACCTCGCCCTTCACGCCGTAGAGCGTCTCGCTCTCCATGAAGAGCACCGGGTTGTCGTCCCGGATCGCCGACTTGAGGAGCCCCTTCGCGTCGGCCGGCGTCGCGGGCGCGAGCACCTTGAGGCCGGGGATGTGCGCGTAGAAGTGCTCCATCGAGTGCGAGTGCTGCGAGCCGACCTGCCGCGCCGAGCCGTTCGGCGCCCGCAGCACGAGCGGGATGCTGAGCTGCCCGCCGGACATCTGCCGGAGCTTCGCCGCGTTGTTGAGGATCTGGTCGAACGCGACGGCGGAGAAGTTCCACGTCATGTACTCGACGATCGGCCGCAGCCCGACCATCGCGGCGCCGATCGAGATGCCGGTGAACCCGCTCTCGGTGATCGGCGCGTCGATCACGCGCTTCGCGCCGAACTTCTCGAGCATCCCCTCGGTCACCTTATAGGCGCCCTGGTAGTGCCCGACCTCCTCGCCGACGAGGTACACCCGCTCGTCGCGCTCCATTTCCTCGATCATGGCGGCGCGAACCGCCTCCCGGAATCTTAGGACGGTCATCGCGCAAAAGGTCCTGCATAGGTTGTGGGCTCGAGCACCTCGGGCCCGGGTTCGGGGCTCTCCTCGGCGAAGCGGACCGCGTCGGCGATCTCCTCTTCGACCTCCTTCTCGATCGCCTCGAGGGCGTCCTTGTGCCCCTTCTCCTCGAGCTCGACGCGCGAGCGCAGGAGCACGTCCTTCTTCTTGCGCTCCTCGAGCTCCTCCTTCGTCCGGTACTTGCCCGGATCGCTCATCGAGTGGCCCCGGAAGCGGTACGTCCTGATCTCGACCAGCGTCGGCTCCGAGTGCTTGCGCGCCCGCTCGATCGCCTCGGCGAGGCGATCGCGCACCTGGAGGACGTGCTCGGAGTTGAAGCGATCGCGCTCCATCCCGTAGGCGAGCGCCTTGAGCGAGACGTCCTCGACCGAGAGCGTGCGGGAGAGCGGCGTCCCCATCGCGTACTCGTTGTTCTCGCAGACGAACACGATCGGCAGCTTCCAGAGCGCCGCGAGGGACATGCCCTCGTGGAAGTCGCCGATGCTCACCGCCCCCTCGCCGAAGAAGACCATCGAGACCCGGTCCTCGCCGCGGTACTTCGACGCGAACGCGGTCCCGACGGCGATGGGGATGTGGCCGCCGACGATGCCGTAGCCGCCGAGCATGTTGTGCTCTTTGTCGAAGAAGTGCATCGAGCCGCCGAGCCCCTTCGAGCACCCGGTGACCTTGCCGTAGAGCTCCGCCATCGCGGCGCGCGCGGTCATCCCGCGGGCGAGGGCGAGGCCGTGATCGCGGTAGGTCGTCATCACGTAGTCGTCAGGGCGGAGCGCCGCGTTGGCGGCGACGGCGATGGGCTCCTGACCGATGTACAGGTGAAGGAACCCGCCGATCTTGCTCTGCGCGTACGCGCGGGCCGCTTCTTCCTCGAAGCGGCGTATCTGAAACATCTTTCGGTAGAGCGACAGATGGAGATCGTCGCCGTTTGTCAGGGTAGTCATCGCGGGGATCTCAAGGGGCAGAACAGCGTTCCAGACGGTCGCCAGCGCGGCGGTCGGCGTGAGCGTGAGCGCCTCGTCGGGGCCCGCGAGGGACCCGACGAGGCGCTCGACGTCGAGCCGTTCCGGACAGCGACGCCGCTTACCCGGGCTCCTTTAGGTGAGTTTTTTCCTCGTGACAACGCCACCGCGATCTCTGCCGTTCAACGCGCAGCAGCATCGGCCGCTCCAGCGTCGGGCGCGTCGGGTGTGTCCGGCGCGGTGTTGGTGGTCTCCGGCGCGTCGAGGTCGTCGACCTCGGGCTCCGGCGTCCCTGCGTCCGCGCCGTGCTCGTCCTCGGGGAGGGTGACCGACGCGGGCCGGCTCGGGTCGCCGTCCGGCGGGCTCGCGCTGGGCTCCGCGCTGCCCGCCGCGCGCGGGGTGGATGATGATGATGATGACGCGGCGGGCGGCGAGGTCTCGGCGGCCCCGTGCTTCGGGCGCGCAGGCCGCGCCGAGGGGACGGCGCTCGGCCGAGGCGCCGCCGACGACGCGGCCGGCGCCGCCTGCGCGGGGGGCTCCTCGACCGGCGCGTCCGTCGATCGCATCGCCGTGCGGACGAGCAGGGCGGCCGTCGCCACGACCACGGCCGCGCCGAGGACGACCTGACCCATCTTCCGCTCGCGGGGAGGGAAGTCGTCGCCGATCGGATCCGCGCGCACCGCGCCCGGCTCCGTGGACAGCGCCGCCGTCGCGGCGGTGGGGGCCTCCAGCATGCGCCTCGGCAGCTGGCTCGAGGCCGCCCACTCCAGGCTGTCGGCGAACGCGGCGCCGAACGCGTCGCAGCTCGGGTACCTGTCCTCGGGCCGCTTCGACAGGCCGCGCGCGAGCACCTGATCGAGCGACGGCGGCGCGCCGACCTGCTGCGCGATCGGCGGCGGATCGTCGCTCGCGATCTTCGACGCGACCGAGACCGCGTCGTCGCCCGGGAACGCGCGCTTGCCGGAGATCGCCTCGTACATCACGGCCGCGAGCGAGAACTGATCGCTCTCGGGCGAGAACTTCCCGGCGCGGAACGTCTCCGGCGCGCTGTACGCGGGCGTGCCCATGAGCCCCCCCTGGTGCGTCAGCGTCGAGTCCGGGATCCTGGCGATCCCGAAGTCGGCGATCTTGCCGCCGTTGGCGGAGAGGATGATGTTCTCCGGCTTGATGTCGCGGTGGACGATGCCGGCGCGGTGCGCGATCGTGAGCGCCTCGCCGAGCTCGCGCGCCAGCCGCGCCGCCTGCGCGACCGAGAGCGGGCGCTCGAGGAGGTGCTGCTTCAGCGTCGGCCCCTCGACGTACTCGAAGACGAGGTAGAGCCCGAAATCCGGGTCCTCGCCGACGTCGTGGAGCGTGACCAGGTTCGGGTGGGTCACGCGGGCGGCGGCGCGCGCCTCGTGGCGCATCCGCACGACGAGCTGCTCGCGGACGTCGCGCGGGATGCGGAGATCGTCCCGCAGGTGCTTCAGCGCGACGTCGCGATCGAGCACCGGATCGTGCGCGAGCAACACGCGCCCCATCGCCCCCTCGCCGAGGAGGCGCTGCACGTGGTAGCGGCCGAGGGCGCCGGGCAGCACGGCGCCGTCGCTCGGCGGTGCGAGCGCGCCGTGGCCGCCATCGGGGGACGAGGATCGAGGCACGTCGCGTCGTTTCTATCCGTCCAGCGGCCCCGGCGGAAGGCCTGGCCGGCGTCCCGCTTCCGGTTATGCTCTGCCGCGGCGCGCTCCAGGTCGACGGGCGGCGCTCGAGGCGCTTGCGGCGGCGGTTCCCGCAGGGCCCGGCGGCACGCGGTATCCAGCGAGGGCGCAGCGAGTACAGATGAGCACCGAGAGCGCGTCTAAGCCGGCCCGAGCCGCCGGAGCACCCAAGAAGCGAGGCAAGGCCAAGTACATCGTGCTCCTCGCCCTCGTGTTCGCCGTCGTCCTCGCCCAGCAGACCGGCCTCCTCGGCTTCGGGCTGGCGCACCTCCGCGCGGCCACGTTCCCGAAGGACGAGTCGCTGCTCGAGTATGTCCACGGCAGCGCTCCCGGCGTGGTGATCATCGACCCTCACCAGCTCGATCTGAAGGCGCTCGGCGCGGAGGGCAGCGCGGTGCGGCAGCACGTCGAGCGCACCCGCGACGACATCAAGAAGGCGACGGGCATCGATCTCGGGTTCGACGTCGACAAGCTGGTCCTCTCCCCCTCGCTCGTGGTCGCGCGGGGGCGCTTCGACGAGCGGAAGCTCGCGGCGCGCCTCGCGGAGCACAGCTACGTCCAGGCGGAGTACAAGGGCGTGAAGTACCTGCTCCGCACCGGCGAGGACGCGATCGCCGTGCGCGACGGCTCGATCCTGCTGTACGGCGCCGAGCCCGACCTCCGCGCGAGCATCGACGCCGAGGAGGCCGACGCGTCGCTGGCGAGCCGGGACGAGGTCACCTCGCGCCTCGCGCACATCGGGTGGGATCGCCCCCTCCTGGGCGTCGCCCTGCTCTCCGAGAGCAAGCCGAGCCTCCGGGCGATCCTCACCGGGTCGACCGGCCCGCGCGCCGTCACGGTCGGCGTCTCGACGAAGGGGGGCCTCTCGGCGACCGTCGCGATCGACGCCGCGTCGGCCGACGCGGCCGAGGAGCTCCGGAAGCTCCTGGAGGAGAAGCGCGCGAACGTGGACGCGCTGAAGGCGCTCGTCGGCCCGGAGCCCGGGGCGGCGCTCGCCGAGGTCGCGAAGCGCGCGACGCTCGCGGTGGATCCGGCCGCGGCCCGGCTCACGGTGCAGGTGGACGTGCGGCCCGAGGAGCTCGATCGGCTGGCGAAGGCCGGCCAGGCGGCGGCGGGCTCGCTCGGGGAGATGTACAAGAACGTGCGGCTGCTCCAGCTCCTCGCGCCGGGGCCCTGACGCCGCCCGGGCGGAGGGCCGTCCGGCGAACGCGGGCGGAGCGCGTGCGGCGGGGCAGAGATCCCGCGCGGGATCTGCCTCGCGAGCGAAGAGGGATTTCAACGCAAAGGCGCAAAGGCGCAAAGACGCAAAAAGACAAGAGGATTTTGTTCTTTCGGCTCTCGTTGCCCTTGGCGCGACGGCGCAGAAACACGACAAAATTTGTCTCTTCTTTCTCGTTGCGCCTTTGCGCCTTTGCGCCTTTGCGTTGAATTCTCCCTCCCGATCCCTGACCGGATTCCTGGTGGGCGGAGCTAGGGCTCGGCGCAGCGCGGGCACCGCGCCTCGACACGGTCGGTCGCGCTCCTGACGCGGGTGCGCGCGGCGTCGCACCGCGCGTCCGCGTCGCCGGCCAGCCCGCAGAGGTGCTGCGCGGCGCGGCTCATCGACGCGAGCGCGCGGCACGCGGTCTCGCACGGCGCCGCGGACACCGGCGCGGCCTCGGCCTTCTTGGCCGGGTGCCCGCCGGCGGTGGTCGTCGCCCGCGTCGACGGCGCGGCGCTGCCGGGGGCCTCCGCGGGCGCCGCTGCCGGCGGCGGCGGCGCTGCCTGCGCCGCCGCGCGGTCCTCCTCGTGGGCTGCCGGTACGCCGAGGGCCTGGTCGAGCTCGCCTTCCGCGCGCTCGAGCGCCGCGAGCGCGTCCTCGGCCGTCTCGATGGAGCCCTCCTCGCGCGGCGCCGCGGAGGCGACGGTGCCGGCCGGCTCCGGCGCCGCGGGCGCATGCGCGACGGACGCGCCGCCGCACCCCGAGAGCGCGACGGCGCTGATCCACAGGGGGGCGGCGGCTACAGACCAGGCTCGGGTTCTGTTCATCGGTCCTCCTGCGCCTGACGCCCGGGCCGCGGCTTTCGGCTCATCGCGGCGCCGCGCGCTGGGATCCTGCGCGCGCCGGAGCGCAGGTTGACGCCCGCTCCGTGCGCTATGCTCGCGGGCGATGAACCTGCTTCGATCGATCGGCGCCCTCGTTCTGGCTCTCGGCCTCGCCGCAGGCTGTCAGCGGAGCAGCTCGCGCCGGCCTCCGTCACAGCCTACGTACGGCCAGGGCTACCCTCCGTACGGCGCGCCCCCGCAGGGCTACCCGCAGCAGCAGCCCGGCTACCCGCAGCAGCAGCCCGGCTACCCGCCGGCGCAGACCGGGCCCGCGCCGGCGCCGACCTTCTCCGTGCCCACGCTGCCCGGGCTGCCGGTGCTCGGCGACCCCATCAACGACATCAACATCGGCTGGCTGCAGTCCGAGGCCGGCGTCGTCATGGGCGCGCTGATCGGCGCGCTGCCGTCGGGCGCGCAGCAGAAGGTGAAGGGCATCCCCTTCATCGCCGATCCGACGGTCGGCGAGGTGAACGCGTTCGCCGGCTGCGACGACCAGCGGATGCCGTTCATGGCGATCACCGACGGGCTGCTCGAGGTGCAGGCGCAGATCGCGCAGTTCAAGGCGACCGACGAGATCTTCGGGACGAGGAAGCTCGACGAGTTCCTGCGGATGCTCGCGCAGCGGCAGCGGCCCGGGCAGCCGATCATCCGGCCGCCGATGGGCTTCATCGACCCCGCGCAGCACACCGACGCGCGCAAGGTCGAGCGGCAGCGCCAGCTCTACCACGAGCAGCTCGCGTTCGTGCTCGGCCACGAGCTCGGCCACCACCACCTCGGCCACACGGGCTGCGCGAACGGGCAGGGCGGCAGCCGCGGCGTCACGCCCGCGGATCTCGGGCGGATGCTGTCGCGCGCGCTCCCCGTCTTCAACCAGCCGAACGAGATCGCCGCGGACGTCGCGGGCGTGAACAACCTGCTCTCCGCCGGCGCGCGGCGGCAGGGGTACCGGTGGACCGAGGGGGGCGCGATGCTCACGCTCGGCTTCTTCGCGTCGCTCGATCAGCTCACGCCGGCCACGATCCTGTTCGCCTTCGAGCAGACGCACCCGCACCCGGCGCTGCGCCAGCCCGTCGTGCAGCAGACCGCGAACACCTGGCGGCTGACCGGCGGCGCGCCCGTGTTCACGTTCCCCGGCCTCGGCGGCTGATCCGCGATTTCACCGGGCCCCTGCGCGCTCGCGAGCGCTCGCTCGGGGCGCCCGCCCGCTGCTTCGGCTTGACGCGACCGCGCGGCGCTCCTCCCATCGGCGTCGAAAGGAGTCATTCATGCAAGCAGGGCTTGGGATCGAGGACCTCAAGGAAGGGACGGGCGCCGAGGCGAAGCACGGCCAGCTCGTGACCGTTCACTACGTCGGCACGCTGACGGACGGCAGCAAGTTCGACAGCTCGCGCGACCGCAACCAGGGCTTCTCGTTCAAGCTGGGCGCCGGGCAGGTGATCAAGGGGTGGGATCAGGGGGTCGCCGGCATGAAGATCGGCGGCGTCCGCAAGCTGACGATCCCGCCGGAGCTCGGCTACGGCGCTCGCGGCTTCCCGCCCGTGATCCCGCCCAACTCGACCCTCATCTTCGAGGTCGAGCTGCTCGCGCTCAAGTGATGCGCCGCGTTGCCCCCGCAGCGCCGGCCGCGGCTCGCGATCGGCGCGCGGGGCGGCGCGCGCGCGTCTCGCGCCGCGCGTCTCGTGCCGCGAGACGCGCGCCGCTCACGGCTTGATGGGCGCGCCGCACTCGACGCAGAAGCGGTTGCCGATGAAGAGCTCGTGCTTGCAGTGCGCGCACCGCGCGACGCGCACCTCGGTCTGGCGCTTCGCGGGCTTCGCCGGCGGGGCTTCCTTCACCGGGGGCGCCGCCGGCCTCGGGTCCGCCGCGACCGCCACGTAGCGGCCGGAGCCGGCGGCCGCCCGGGAGCGGCGGTCCGTGAACGGCGCCGCGGCCACGCGCGACATCGCGTCCGCGGCGCCCTGGGCGTGGCTTCGCAGGCCGTTGCCCGCGACGGCGTGGATCGGCTGCGCCGCGATGCGCTCGTCGCCCGAGGAGGCGGCCGCGTCGACACCGGCCTCCTCGGCCCGGGCCCGCGCCGCGCGGACCGGCGGCGGCGGGAGCATCGCGCCGAGCTCGTCGATGCGGTGGGGCCGGGTGTCCTCGAGCTCCGCGCTGTCGGGCTGCCGCTCGTCCTCCGCCTCCGGCAGGATGCGGACGATCAGCGCCGAGATGTTGTCGGTGCCGCCCGCCTCGTTGGCCATCTCGATGAGGAGCTCGCAGGCCTCGCGCGGGTCCTGGGTGACGTCGAACACATCGAGCATCTGCTGCTCCGAGACCATCCCGCTCAGCCCGTCCGAGCAGAGCAGGAAAGCGTCGCCGGGCTCGATGCGCTCCGAGCGGATGTCGACCTTCACCGCGTCCTTCATGCCGAGCGCGCGCGTGATGATGTTCTTCGGGAGCCTCGCCAGCTCGTCCTGGCTCAGGTCGGGCTTGAGCGCGAGGGCGTCGTTGATGAGCGAGTGGTCCTTCGTGAGCTGCTCGATCTCGCCGTGCCGGATCCGGTAGCAGCGGCTGTCGCCGACGTGCCCGACGTGGATCCGGTCGGTCTCGCGCGACACGTAGGCGGCGACCACCGTCGAGCCCATGCCCTGGTGCTGGGTGTACGTGTTCGAGATGACGAACACATCGTGGTTCGCCTTGCGGATCGCCGCGACGACGCGCCGTGCCTCGGGATCGAGCTCCTGCTCGTCGGCGGGGACGGGGCCGGGCAGGCTGCCGGCGTGGGTCGCCTCGAAGAAGTTGTCGAGCGATTTTGTCGCGAGCGCGCTGGCGACGTTGCCTGCGTTGTGCCCGCCCATGCCGTCGGCCACGACGAAGAGACCGAGCTCGGACTTCACGAGGACGTTGTCCTCGTTGTGCTTCCGCTGGCGTCCAACGTCGGTCACGGCAGCCGCGACGGGTCGGGTGCGGCTGCTCGTCCTGAACTCGCCCATTCGCGGCTGATTATACCCGTCCGGCCCCCCGGACCGCCCACATTCCGGCTGCTTTACCGGCGGACCGCCCCGGGAGAGCCGGCCGCCTGGACGGCGATCCTCCGAGACGTACCGGCCGAGACGGCGGATGTGCGCGCGCCCCGGGGGACGGGATCCAGCGCGAGGCGCAGGCCGAACTGGAAGAATCCGTAGGCGGTGGCACCGGAGTCCTCGCCCGGGCGCGAGAGGTAGGCGCCGGCGTCGAGCTCGGCGAACACCCCGACGCCAAAGCTCGACACGGGGTAGAAATCGCCCCCCAGCGCGATGCGGGCGACGTCGAGCCCATGGAATACATGGTCGGAGGCTGTCGGCCCCGCAGCCGAGCCCTCCTGCCATGTAAGGACGGCCCGCCGGTAGCCCACGCCGTAGCTGATCCAGGGGTCGAAGGCGATGCCCTGGGCGAGGTGGTAGACGAACCCGAGGCCGATATCGAGGCTCCGGCCCGAGCAGCCGTCGCAGCCGGCGGCCGCGGGGAGCAGGGCGTAGGAGCCGCTCGCTTCCACGACGGTCACGCGGCTCAGCCCGAGGCCGACGTTGGCGCCGAACGCGAGGCCGCCCGACACCTTCTCGCTGACCGGCTGGCCGGCGGCCATGCTGCCGAACGGCAGGTTGTAGCCGGCGCGTCCCTGGAGCAGGACGTGCCCGCTCCGTTCGTCCGGCCCGGCGGCGCGCTTCGCGCCGGCTTCCGGGCCGGGCTCCTCGTCTTCGTCGACGGCGGCCGACGTGCCTCGATCTGCTGGCTGGGCGAGGGCCTGGTTGGCCGAGAGCACCCAGGCCGCTGCCACCGCGCCGAGCGCCGGCGCGATCCACCCTGTTGAGCGCGATGCCACGAACGGCCTCTAGAACAGCGCGGTCCCGAGCGCAAAGGGGGTGACGGGCCGGCGCGAGGAATGTCGACCGGGCGGGGCGAGCGACGCAACTGCGCCCCGCGCGCCGACGACAGACCTCCTGGACCATGGACAACGCACCGACCCGCAGCGAAGAGGATCGCGATTTCAGGCCCGTCACGCCCGTTCACCCCGCCGCGCCCGTCACGCCCGCCGCGGCGCTGCGGAGGGGGCCCGCGGGGGCGCCCGGCGATCGGCCGGGCCCGAGAGCCCAGGGCGGCGAGGCCCGGTCGATCCGGGACGCCACGCTCGAGCTCGTGGAGGATGGTGAGGCGCTCGCCACGGTGTGGCTCCGCTGCGATCAGAGCGGCTGGAGCGCGCCGGTGCGCATCGCGGTCGGGCCGGGCGCTGAGCTCATCGTGGGCAGCGCCCCGGCCGCGGACGTGAGGATCGACGACGTCGCGGTGAGCGCTCGCCACTGCCGGGTCGCGCACCGCGGCGCCTCGATCGAGGTGACCGATCTCGACTCGCGCAACGGCGTCCGCGTCGGCGGCGTGCGGGTGCGGCAGGCGATGCTCGTTCCTGGCGGCTGCTTCGAGATCGGCCGCACGGCGGTGTGCATCGAGGCGGCGCGGCGGGTGCCGCCGATCGAGGAGGGGCCGCCGCTGCCGTCGCTCGTCGGCCGCTCGCGGCCGATGCGGCAGCTCGCGGCGGCGGTGCGGCGGGTGGCGCCGCTGCAGCTCCCCGTGCTCCTGCGCGGCGAGTCGGGCACGGGCAAGGATCTTGTCGCCCGGGCGATCCACGCGATGAGCGCCCGGGCCGACGGGCCGTTCGTGGTGCTGAACGCCGCCACGATCCTGCGCGACATCGCCGAGTCCGAGCTGTTCGGCCACCGGCGGGGCGCGTTCACCGGCGCGCATCGGGACCGGCGGGGCGCGTTCGTCGAGGCCAACCAGGGAACGCTCTTCCTCGACGAGATCGCGGCGCTCTCGCTGGAGGTCCAGGCGAAGCTCTTGCGCGCCGTGGAGGAGGGGGTGGTGCGCCCGCTGGGCGGGGAGGGGTCGACGCCGGTCAACGTGCGGCTCATCGTCGCGACCTGCGAGCCCCTGGAGACGCTCGTCGCCGAGCGCCGCTTCCGCGCGGACCTCTACGAGCGGCTTGCGGTGTGCCGGATCCACCTCCCCGCGCTGCGCGAGCGGCCGGAGGACATCCCGCTCCTCGCCGAGCACCTGCTGGCGACGTCCGAGATCGGCCCGCGGCAACTGTCCCCCGGGGCGCTCGTCGCGCTGCGGGCGCACCGCTGGCAAGGCAACGTCCGGGAGCTGCGGAACGTGCTCATTCAAGCTGCGTTGCGCGCGCATGGCCGGGTGCTGCCGGAGCACATCACGGCGGTCCTCGCCGATCGCGAGCCGCCGGTCCGCCGGAAGATCACGCCCGCGGACGCGCTCCGCGCCTTCGAGGAGGTGGGCGGCAACATCAGCGCCGCGGCGCGGCTCGCGGACATCCCGCGCTCGACGATGCGGGATCTGCTGCGGGCCGCGAGGGAGCGGTGAGGGCGGCGCGGGGCGCTTTCCTGGGAGCACGCGCCGGCGGGGGGCTGTGCGCGGCGGCGCGCGGGCGGGCGCTCGGCCATCCGCCAAGACTGGGACGGGAGAGCTTGCGCTGAGAACACCGCCCGGCATGTCTCCCTTCGGGCCTTGCCATCTGGGACGTTTCGTTGCGCGCCACACAAGGCGCGCCTGAGACGTGGAGCCCGCTGGGACCTTATGGCACCTCGGTCGGTGCTCGCCGCGCCCGCCCGCGCGCCGCCGCGCACAGCCCCCCGCCGGCGCTTACGCCGTCGTAGGAGGAGGGCCGAGCTGCAGGCGACGAGGCGATTGTCGTGCTAGGGTTTCCCCGAAGCCACCCGACGCTGCAATGGCGGCCCGGCCTGCGCCGGTCCGTAGCGCGTCCCTGGTGGCTTGCGCGACCCGAGACCACCGGGACGACCTTCGTGGTCGCCGAGGCTCGGCGAAACATGGCTGCAACGACGTCGGCGTCCACGACGCTGCCCCTCCTCTCGTTCGTTCTCCGCAACTACAAGAATTTCAACGCCCGCGCGACGCGCGACGCGCTCCTCGCCTACTGGGAGCACATCGAGCGCGGGGGGAAGATGTTCTGGGCCGTGGCCGGGGCGATGTCTTCGGCCCAGCTCGGCATCACGCTGGCGCCGGCCATCCGTGCCGGCCTGATCCACGGCATGTCCGTGACCGGCGCCAACCTGGAGGAGTCGCTGTTTCGCCTCGTGGCGCATGACGGCTACCGCGACTTCCCCGACTACCGGTACTTCACCAAGCAGGACGACACGCGGATCCTCGAGGACCGGATGCGGCGCGTGACCGACACAAGCATCCCCGAGGACGAGGCTTTCCGCGCGGTGGAGAAGCACATCGTCCCCATGTGGGAGCGGGCGACGGCGAGCGGCGAGCGCCGCTTCTGGCACGAGTACTTCTACGAGCTGGTCCGGGCGGTCGAGCCCGCGCTCCATCGCGGACCGCCCGAGGAGTGCTGGTTGCTCGCCGCCGCGGAGGCCGGGCTGCCGCTGGTGGTCCCGGGCCACGAGGACTCGACGTTCGGCAACATCTTCGCGTCCTACGTGAGGCGGGGCGAGTGCTCCCCGAGCATCGTGAAGTCGGGCATCGAGTACATGGCCGCGCTGTACGATCAGTACCGCGCGCTCAGCGCGGGCGCGGGCGTCGGGTTCTTCCAGATCGGCGGGGGCATCGCGGGGGACTTCCCCATCTGCGTGGTGCCGTCGCTCAAGTACGATCTCGACGAGCCGGCCCGGCCCTGGGCCTACTTCTGCCAGATCTCCGACTCGACGACGTCCTACGGCTCGTACTCCGGCGCCACGCCCAACGAGAAGATCACCTGGGACAAGCTGACCGCGGACACGCCCATGTTCGTGATCGAGTCGGACGCCACCATCGTGGCGCCGCTCCTGCTCGGAGCGCTGCTCGAGTGCAAGCGCCACCCGGCCGAGGCGCGGGCCATCATCGAGGCGGGCGGCGCGTGAGCGTCGGCGGGTTTCCTTAGCCCAGCAGGTCCCGGCACCCTGCCAGCAGCTCCCGGCGGCTCCCCAGCAACCCCGGGATGCCTCAGCACCCGCTGGTAGGGCTCCTCGGGCCTGCTGGTACAGCTCCCCGGACGTGTTGGGTCGGTGCTCGATCGCGCCCACCCGCGGCCGCCGCGCAGACTCTCCCCTCGGCGCTACCGGGGTGGGCGTGGGGGCCGCGGAGCTCCATGCGAGCGATCGATCACGGGCGCCTTCACGCTACAGCGCGCGGGCGCCGGGCACCCAGGGCGGCGAGGGCGAGCATGAAGAGCGCCGCCAGCGTCCGGGGCGAGGGGGGAGGGGAGCCTGGAGCAGCGAGGGCGCAGCCGCTGGTGTCGTGGTGGTACGCGTCGGGCGGCGCATCGACGCATTGATGCGTCCGATCGCAGACCTTGCCGTCCACGCAATCGCGGGCCGACTGGCAGCGGGTCAGGCACTGCCCTGTGGCCTTGTCGCACGCATACGATCCGCAAGTCTTCGGCTCGCCGGCCACGCACACGCCGTCCTCGCAGTGGTCGTCTGCCGTGCACGGGTCGCCGTCGCTGTCGCAGCTCGCGCCGTCGTCCTTCGCCGGGTTGTCGCACGTCCCCGTCGACGGATCGCAGCTGCCCTGCTTGTGGCACGCATCGGGCGGCGGGCAAATGACCGGGCTGCCCACGCAGACCTCGCTCTCGCACTCGTCGTCCAGGGTGCAGAGGTTGCCGTCATCGCAGCTGGCGCCCTCGTCCTTTGCCGGGTTGTCGCATGCCCCCGTCGACGGATCGCAGCTGCCCTGCTTGTGGCACGCATCAGGCGGCGGGCAAATGACCGGGCTGCCCACGCAGACCTCGCTCTGGCACTCGTCGTCCAGGGTGCAGAGGTTGCCGTCATCGCAGCTGGCGCCCTCGTCCTTTGCCGGGTTGTCGCACGTCCCCGTCGACGGATTGCAGCTGCCCTGCCTGTGGCACGCATCGGGCGGCGGGCAGAGGACCGCGTCGAGCCCCGCGCAGATCCCGTCCTGGCACGCATCGCGTCGGGTACAGAGGCTGTCGTCATCGCAGGTGGCGCCCTCGTCTTTGGGCGTCTCCGGCGAGCAGCGCCCAGTCGTCTCGTCGCACTTGCCCGGCTTGTGGCAGTCGTCGGATGGGGTGCACTCCACGGACGTGCCCCGACAGACGCCGCGCTGGCACACGTCGCGCTGCGTGCACTTTTTGCCGTCGTCGCAGGGAACGTCGTCAAGCGGCTCGCAGGTGCCCGGGAGCCGGGCGCCAGTGGGGATGAGGGTGATGTCGGTGGTGGCCGCGCAGACGTAGCAGGGGCCGCCGTCGCAGGCCGTGTCGCAGCAGACGCCGTCGACGCAGAAGCCGCTCAGGCAGTCGGCCGCCTGGTGGCACAGCGTGCCCTTGGGGAAGAACTCGAACAGCTCGGCGGTGGCCAGCGGGATCTCGCCCGTACCGGCGCCGCCGACCACGAGCACTGTCCCCTCGTCGAGCAAGAGCCCCGATGGCTCGCTCCGGCGCGTCCCTAACGGGCGGGCCTCGTGCCATACATTCGCGGTCGGGTCGTAGAGCTCCACGCTCGCCAGTGGGCCGCCGGCGTCGGTGCCACCCGCGACCAGCACCCGCCCGCCCGGCAGCTCCGTGGCCACATGGCCCGTGCGCGCATGGCGCATGGGCGCCGCGGGCGAAAAGGACATGGTCGTCGGATCGAAGAGCTCGGCCCGGGCAAGAACGCCATCGCTGCTCGCGCCTCCGGCGATCAGTACCTGACCCGTCTGCAGAAGCGTGGCGCTGTGGCCGGTGCGGGCGTTGCGCATCGCTGCGGGAACCAGCTCCCAGCGGTCGGTGCTCGGGTCGTACAGCTCTGCGTCCCTGCGAGCGTCAATGTGTCCCCAGCCTCCGACCGCCAGCACCTGACCGTTCGGCAGCCGCGTCACAGTGAACTGCCAGCGAGCCGCCTGCATGGCGCCGCCGGGTGTCCATCGGTCTGCGTCAGGGTCGTATCGCTCAACATCGCTGAGCGCGCCGCCGCTCCCCCAACCCCCGGCGACCAGCACCTGCTCGTTGTCGAGCCGGACCGCAGCGTGGTAGGTGCGGGCGCTGTTCATCGCGCCGGCGGGCAGCCAGGTTTCCTCCGCCGGATCGTACCGCTCCGCGCTCGCGAGAGGGCCGCCGGAGCTGTTGCCGCCCGCGACGAGCACCTGGTCGTTCGGCAGCAGCGTCGCGGTGTGAGCATGACGGGCGCTGTTCATCCCGGCGGCCGGGAGCCAGGTTCGGCTGGCTGGGTCGTACTGCTCCACGCTCGCCTCGTAGCCGGCGTTGCTGAGCCCCCCGGCGACCAGCACGCGATGGTCGGGCAGCGGCGTCACGGTGGGGTGGACACGGCCGGTGCGCATCGCCGCCGCGATCGCCCAGCGCCCAGCCGGGTCGTACAGCTCCGCGCTCGCGAAAGAAACACCGGAGACGTAGTCATAGCCGCCCGCGACGAGCACCTTCCCGCTCGGCAGCAGCGTCGCGGTGTGCTCAGCGCGTCCGGTGCCCATGGAGCCGGCGGGTAGCCACGTTCCCGTGGCCGGGTCGTACAGCTCCGCGCTCGCGAGAAAATCGACGAAGATGTAGTCACCGCCGCCCGCGACCAGCACCTTCCCGCTCGGCAGCAGCGTCGCGGTGTGATCAGCGCGTCCGGTGCCCATGGAGCCGGCGGGCAGCCACGTTCCCGTCGCCGGGTCGTACAGCTCTGCGCTCGCGAGAAAACCCTCGAAGGCGTAGCCGCCCGCGACCAGCACCTTCCCGCTCGGCAGCAGCGTCGCGGTGTGACGATAGCGGGCGGTGCGCATGGGGCCGGCGGGCAGCCACGTTCCCGTCGCCGGGTCGTACAGCTCTGCAGAACCATCGTAGATGTTGCCGCCCGTGACCAGCACCTTCCCGCTCGGCAGCAGCGTCGCGGTGTGACCATAGCGGGCGGTGCCCATGGAGCCGGCGGGCAGCCACGTTCCCGTCGCCGGGTCGTACAGCTCCGCGCTCGCGTCACCGCCGCCCGCGACCAGCACCTTCCCGCTCGGCAGCAGCGTCGCGGTGTGACCATAGCGGACGGTGCCCACGGAGCCGGCGGGCAGCCATGTTCCCGCCGCCGGGTCGTACAGCTCCGCGCTCGCGTCACCGCCGCCCGCGACCAGCACCTTCCCGCTCGGCAGCAGCGTCGCGGTGTGACCATAGCGGACGGTGCCCACGGAGCCGGCGGGCAGCCATGTTCCCGCCGCCGGGTCGTACAGCTCCGCGCTCGCGAAAGAAACACCGGAGGCGTATTCAGTGCCGCCCGCGACGAGCACCTTCCCGCTCGGCAGCAGCGTCGCGGTGTGCTCAGCGCGGCCGGTGCCCATGGAGCCGGCGGGCAGCCACGTTCCCGTCGCCGGGTCGTACAGCTCCGCGCTCGCGAGAGAACCACCGGAGTCGTAGCCGCCCGCGACGAGCACCTGCCCGCTCGGCAGCAGCGTCGCGGTGTGCTCAGCGCGTCCGGTGCCCATGGAGCCGGCGGGTAGCCACGTTCCCGTGGCCGGGTCGTACAGCTCCGCGCTCGCGACAGGACGCTCGAAGGGCCAGCCGCCCGCGACGAGCACCTTCCCGCTCGGCAGCAGCGTCGCGGTGTGCTCAGCGCGTCCGGTGCCCATGGAGCCGGCGGGTAGCCACGTTCCCGTGGCCGGGTCGTACAGCTCCGCGCTCGCGAGAAAATCGACGAAGATGTAGTCACCGCCGCCCGCGACCAGCACCTTCCCGCTCGGCAGCAGCGTCGCGGTGTGCCGATAGCGGGCGGTGCCCATGGAGCCGGCGGGCAGCCACGTTCCCGTCGCCGGGTCGTACAGCTCTGCGCTCGCGAGAAAACCCTCGAAGGCGTAGCCGCCCGCGACCAGCACCTTCCCGCTCGGCAGCAGCGTCGCGGTGTGACCATAGCGGGCAGTGCCCATGGATCCGGCGGGCAGCCATGTTCCCGTCGCCGGGTCGTACAGCTCTGCAGAACCATCGTAGATGTTGCCGCCCGTGACCAGCACCTTCCCGCTCGGCAGCAGCGTCGCGGTGTGACCATAGCGGGCAGTGCCCATGGATCCGGCGGGCAGCCATGTTCCCGTCGCCGGGTCGTACAGCTCTGCAGAACCATCGTAGATGTTGCCGCCCGTGACCAGCACCTTCCCGCTCGGCAGCAGCGTCGCGGTGTGACCATAGCGGGCGGTGCCCATGGAGCCGGCGGGCAGCCACGTTCCCGTCGCCGGGTCGTACAGCTCCGCGCTCGCGTCACCGCCGCCCGCGACCAGCACCTTCCCGCTCGGCAGCAGCGTCGCGGTGTGACCATAGCGGACGGTGCCCACGGAGCCGGCGGGCAGCCACGTTCCCGTCGCCGGGTCGTACAGCTCCGCGCTCGCGTCACCGCCGCCCGCGACCAGCACCTTCCCGCTCGGCAGCAGCGTCGCGGTGTGACCATAGCGGACGGTGCCCACGGAGCCGGCGGGCAGCCATGTTCCCGCCGCCGGGTCGTACAGCTCCGCGCTCGCGTCACCGCCGCCCGCGACCAGCACCTTCCCGCTCGGCAGCAGCGTCGCGGTGTGACCATAGCGGACGGTGCCCACGGAGCCGGCGGGCAGCCATGTTCCCGCCGCCGGGTCGTACAGCTCCGCGCTCGCGAAAGAAACACCGGAGGCGTATTCAGTGCCGCCCGTGACCAGCACTTTCCCGCTCGGCAGCAGCGTCGCGGTGTGACGATAGCGGGCGGTGCGCATGGAGCCGGCGGGCAGCCACGTTCCCGTCGCCGGGTCGTACAGCTCCGCGCTCGCGAGAGAAGCATCGGAGCCGAATTCAGAGCCGCCCGCGACCAGCACCTTCCCGCTCGGCAGCAGCGTCGCGGTGTGACCACGGCGGATGGTGCCCATCCCCCCCGTCGCCTCCCATACCGGATCGACCAGCACCTCCTCCCCGCTGGCCTGCACCCACAGCTCGATCTGCTGCCCCCGCGCCGCGAGCCGCGCCGCGATCGCTCTCCCCCCTCCGGCATGCGCCTCGGGCGCCGTCACCCGCATCCGCGCTCTGCCGCCCTCGTCCACCACCGCCACCGCCTCGCCCTCTTGCCGCAGCGCCGCGCCGTCCACCTCCCACACCGCGACGGGTGCATCGCTCGTCACGTACTCGGCCTCGAGCAGCAGCCACTCCTCCGCGCCCCCGCCGGCCATCGCCGTCCAGTACGACCGACCTCCCGTTCGGGCATAGGTCACCGCGCTGCCTTCGAGCGCCGCGTCGCCCGCCGCGCCGATCTCGCGCACCGCGAACGCAAACCCTCTCTGCCCGCGGAAGCGCAGCCCCTGCTCGCCCTTCACAGGCAACACCGCCTCGATCATCTCCGCCGCGGGCCGGAACCGTCCCGGCATCTCCCCCCGCGACCTCGCCACAAACCCCTCACCGGTCGCCACGAACCCCGCACCCGCCCCGAGCACCTGCGTCACCTGCTCGGGAAAGCGCGCGCGCAGCACCTCGCTCGGCCCCTGTGAAGGCTCGCCCGCGCCGCTGCATCCGACCAGCGCCCCGAGCGCCAGCACGAGCAGCAGCACCCAGCCGCCAAGCAGCCCGCACCTCGGCAAGAACGCGAAACGCATGAGCCCTCCCGCAAGCGTGTAAGCGTCAAAGATCGAACCGCGCGCCCACGGTCGGCGCCACGCCGACGACGACACCGCCCACGAGCGTCTCCGCGCTGAACCACCCATAGCCGTCCGGACCGGCGTGGATCCCGTCCGCCTCGCGCCACGCCGGCCGCGACACCGCGAACAGCACGGGCACCTCCAGCCCCGCGTTCACCTCGACATGTTCGCTGAGCGACCACCCGACGCGCACCTCCGGCGCGACGAACACGAAGCGCGCCGCCTGCGTCGCGACGACCGTTCCCACCCGGTAAGCCGCCGCGCCCTCCGTGCGCGCGGCGAACGATCCGCTCCGCGCGTCGGACATCGACCCGAAGACGCCGCCCGCGCCGAGCCGGAAGTGGATCGGCAAGCCCGCGTCGAGCGCGTAGCCGACCCACGCGCCGAGGAGCAAGCCGCGCAGCCGGAGCACGTCGTCGACCTGGCCAGCGGCGGTCGTATCGCCCGCGGCGTCCATCGCGCTCGTCGCCAGCGCAGGGTCCCCGACGAGGTTGAGCGACGTGCGCCGCCCGCGTGTCGCCTGTTTCACCGAGAGCGCGCCGAACGACGCCCCGAACCCGATGCCCGAGCTCAGCTGGTACCCGCCGCGGAGCACGCCGTAGCTCCCGGCGCCCACCCCCGCGCTGCACCCCGTCCCGCACGTGCCCGCCACGTCGCCCCCGAAGCTCGGCGCGATGAGCACCGCCGTCCCCAGCTCCACGAGAAAGCGCGGCGGCGGCGGCGGCTTGCGCCAGAAGGGCGACCCGGGATCGCGCTCGAGCTCCACCGAGAGCTCCTCCCGCCCGCCGCGCGCGAGCGCGATCGCGCGCGTCGCGGGCAGGAACCCCTCGGCCGTGGCCTCGACGGTGTGCTTCCCCGCGCGGACCTGCCCTTCCCACGGACCCCGGCCGAGCGACACGCCGTCGAGCGACACGAGCGCGTCCACGGGCACCGGCGCGATGCGCAGCGCGGCGTCCAACTCCTCCGCCTCGAGCCGCAACTGCTCGACCTCATCCACCCGGAGGCTCACGCGGACCGGCGCGGTGCCGAGGCGGCCCGCGCCGCGCAGGAGCACCACGTGCGCGCCGGGCGCGAGCGGCACCGAGAGCGGCGCCGCCGAGGTCTTGCCGACCTCGACGCCGTCGACGACCACCGAGAGCTCCCGCCCGCGCGCCTCGACGACCCGGAGCGTCCCCACCTGCTTCAGCCGGACCAGGCGCGCCGCGACGCGCGCGGTCTGCCCGCCCGCGACCTCGACGCGCGTCTCGAACGGCTCGAAGCCCTCCTTGTACACGCGCACGCCGTGGCTGCCCGCCGCGACCCGGAGCGGCGCGACCAGCGGAAAATCCCCCCGGCGCTGCCCGTCGACGGTGATCGTCGCGCCAGGCTCGGCCTGCGCGATCTCGACGGTGCCGACGAGCCCGCGCAGCGCGATCACCTCGCGCTGGATCGCGTCCCGCCTCGGCGCCTCCAGGGCCTCCGAGAAGTCGCGCAGCACGACCTCGAAGAGATCGAGCGCCTCGTCGAAGCGCTGGAGGCGCTTCAGGCTCTCGGCGGCGCCGACCGTCGCGCTCTCGCTCGGGTAGAGCGTCCTCGACGCCTGGAACTCCGCGAGCGCGGCGCTCCAGGCCCCCTCCTGGTAGAGCTTCCTGCCCTTGAAAAAGCGCGCCCTCGCTTCGTCCTTCGCGTCCTCGGCCGGCGCGCTCTCGCCGGCCGGCGGCGCAGGCTGAGCGAGCGCAACCCCCGGCAACACGAGCGAGGCAACGAGCAAGACCGCTATCGCTCTGGCTCGGCGTCTAAACACGGTGGGGGAGCATACGGTCTATCGGAAGGTGTCGGGGATCAACGACCCCGCCGTGGAGGTCGCACTCGGCTGCGCGGGCGCCGCGGTCGCCTTCGGCGCTCCCGTCGCCCTCCCGACCGGCGGCGCCGCAGGCCTCGGCTTTGCCGTGTCGAGCTGCATCCTGGACGGAGAGGCGCCGGCCTCGGTCAGGATCACCTCGCCCCGCAGCTCGTCCTTGCCCTTGAAGAGCCGGACGCGATGCCGGCTCCCGGGCGCGCCCTCGATCGTCGCCTCACCGCCGTCGACCTTCGCCGGCGCCCCGTCGATTTCCACCGATACGTCAGCCGGAGACACGGCGAGCCTCGCGTGCTGGAGGGCAGGGGGAGGCGCGGCGGCGACGGACGCCGTGCTCTCCGGCAGCGCGGCCAGCGCCGGCGCCATCGCAGGGACCGAGGGCGCCGCGGCCTCGCTGGGCGAGACGCTGTCCTGCTGGTTCGCCGCCCTCGAGAGGGTGAAGGCGATGACCCCGGCGGCCGCCGTGACCCCGATCACTGCGACGCCCACGCGGCGCGCGCGAGCGCGAGGATCGCTCCGGCCGTTCGACCGCTCCCTCGCGTCGCCGCTACCCGTGGTGACGGTCGACTGCGCGGTCGTCGTGGAGCCGGCGGCGGCGGTTTCTCGCGGCATCCCAGACGCATCCACGGTCGTCGCCGACGCGGAGGCCGCGCGCCCCCACGCGCACCGCGAGGCGCGTGATCATCTGCCGGCGTGCGTCGCCCGGTGGGAGCGAGATCGGGCGCTTCGGCGCGATCACGGCGCACGTCGCCTCGCTGACCGGGACCAGGTGCTCCTCGCGGAGCGAAGAGCCGCGGGGGAGGAGCGGGCGGATCGCGTCGAGCATCGCTGCCGCGCTCGGGAAGCGATCGCCGGCGTCGAACTTCAGCGTGCGATGGACCACGGCCGCCACCTCCGGGCCGACCCAGGGCGCGAGCTCCTGGATCGGCTCGGGGCTCACCGAGCAGATCGCCATGATCAGATCGCCGAACGCCGTGATGTGCTCGTGCGGAGCCCTCCCCGAGAGCGCGCGGTAGAGGACCACGCCGAGCGACCAGAGATCGGTGTGGTAGTCGATGTCGCTGACGCCCCGCGCCTGCTCGGGCGACATGTAGAGCGGCGAGCCGAGGATCCCGCCGGTGCGGGTGAGGCCCGTGGTCGGGCCGCCCTGGTGCGGCTCCGGCTTGATCTTGGCGATGCCGAAATCGAGGAGCTTGACCACGACCTCACCCCCCGCGCGGCGCGCGAGGAAGAGGTTCGCGGGCTTGATGTCCCGGTGCAGGATGCGCGCCTCATGGGCCTTCTGGAGGCCCACGCAGACCTGCGCCGCGATGCGAAGGGCGGTGTCGGGCTCGAGCTTGCCGACCCTGTCGAGCAGGCGCTGGAGGTCTTCCCCTTCCAGGAGCTCCATCACCATGTAGGGCGCCCCAGTCGCAGGATCGGTCCCTGCGTCGCGCACCCGGACGATGTGCTCGGTGTCGAGCGCTCCCATCGCCCTCACCTCGCGCTGGAAGCGCCCGACGCTGCTCTTGCTGCGGCTCAGCAGCTCGCTCTCGACGCACTTGAGCGCCAGGCGCTCGCCGGTCTCGACCAGCTCGACCTCGTAGACCGACCCCATCCCCCCTTGGCCGAGCAGGCGGAGCACCCGGTACTTGCCGTTGAACAGCTCCCCGATCAAAGCCCACGCAGCATACGCGATGGCTGAACGTCAGGGAACGAGGGGACGGCAGACCGGCAACGCCCCATCGTCCCCGCGCTCCTCGCCGTCCTGAGCGAGCTCCCCCCTGCGATGCGCCCCGCAGGCGCTCGCCGCGCGCCGCGCGAGCGAGGCGTCGATGGCCGCGCAGCGCTCGAGCGGGTAGAGGTCGCGGCGCGGAGAGGCGCACCGTCAAAGCGCGCCCCCCGGGAGGTGCCGGAGCGACGTGGCCATCCATCGCGCGCAGCCGGACGCCATCAGCACAGATCCGAGCGCAGGAGCGCACCTCCCGGCGCAACGCCGTGCCCTGCCAGCACCTCCCGGCGCCGTGCCAGCGCCTCCCGGCGGCTCCCCAGCAACCCCGGGATGCCTGCCAGCACCCGCTGGTACGGCTCCTCGGGTCTGCTGGTACGGCTCCTCGGATCTGCTGGTACGGCTCCTCGGAGCTGCTGGTACGGCTCCTCGGAGCTGCTGGTACGGCTCCTCGGACTTGCTGGTACAGCTCCTCGGATCTGCTGGTACGGCTCCTCGGACTTGCTGGTACAGCTCCTCGGATCTGCTGGTACGGCTCCTCGGACTTGCTGGTACAGCTCCTCGGATCTGCTGGTACGGCTCCTCGGAGCTGCTGGTACAGCTCCCCGGCATTGCTGACACGATTCCCGGCCGTCTCGGCGGCGCTGGCCGCGTTCCCGGACCGCTGGACTCTCGCGCCGGTCGGCTGGGGCGCGCTCCGGGCGCGCTGGCGCAGCTCCACGGCGACACAACCGTGCTCTCCGGATCGCAAGAGCCTGCGTGGGCTGCGGCGAGCTCTGCCGTCGTGCTACGCCTGCCCGCTCGCCACCCCACTGGAGGTAGGTTCATGGGAATCGAACTGTCGCAAGAGCAGCACGCCGTCCTGAAGGAGACCCGCGCGGTCGCGACCCCCGCGGAGTTTCAGGCCCTCCTCGATGCCGCGCGGCCCGAGATGGACCGCATCGTCCGCGAGGTCATGGAGCCGAGCCAGCCCATCTCGACCACCGTCACGGAGCTCCGGGACCTCTACCTGGCCGTCGTCCAGTACGAGGCGCCGCTCGCGAGCAAGGCCTACGGCCCCGAGCGTCGCGCGCTGCTCCGCGGCGCCATCCAGCTCCTCGACACCGCGAACCTCTGGTTCGGCGAGGGCAAGCGGACCGGCGCTTACCAGGTGCGTCCCGTCGACCAGGTGATCAAGGCGAGCCGGCCGTGGGGCGCGCGGCTCAAGGCGTTCGCCGACCAGGCGTTCGCGTTCGAGCCGGACGTCGCCGAGCAGCTCGCCGACGTGAACACGAGCGGCACGCTCGCCGAGGAGACCAGCGATGTCGCCACGCTGCTCCGGCTCGCCAAGCAGCACCAGGCCCGCCTCGCGCCCGTCGGCCTCACCGAAGACTTCCTGCGCGAAGGAAGCGCCCTGCTCGATGAAGTGAGCGGCCGCGACCTGCTCGCCATCCTCGGCCTGCGGAACCGGGAAGAGGCGATGGTGCTCCGCAACTCCATCGTGACGTATGCCACGCTGCTCGGGAACGAGGCGCGCGCCGCCGGCGTCAACGCCTGCTGGGACCTCCCCGAGGCGAAGCGCCGCTTCAGCGCCACCTCGTTCCGCAACGCCCTGCGGAGGCTCCGCCCGAAGCGCCGCGGCAGCGCCGCCGCGCCGGACGAGCCGGCGCCCGTCGAGCCCAAGCCCGCCGAGACCAAGCCCGCCGAGTCGAAGCCCGTCGAGCCCAAGCCCGCCGAGCCGAAGCCCATCGAGCCCGCGCCGGTCTGAAGCCACTCCCGAGAACGCGGCGTGCCAGCGCTGCGGACGCGCCGTAACCCCGCTGTCACGCTGGCAGGAGCGCCTTACTCAACCGGTCGCGCTCCGCCAGGACCGGGCTGTCCGCCGGGAAGACCCGATGGACGGCTCGATGCGCTGGCTCGTGCTCATCAGGTATCGCTGCCCCTCCGTTGTCCCACGAGACCATGCGACCATCCGCGGGCCGCTGATCGCGCACCGAGATCAGGCGGGCGAGGTTGTCCGCGAGGGCGCATCCACTGGGCCTTGCGCTCGCGATCCGCGCGTCACTGGGCGGTGCCCCGGAGGCGCTGCTTGACCGTCTCCTGAACGTCGGCGGGGAGCGACTGGAGATGCTCCTCGGAGAGCATGCGCAGCACCTCCACCGGGAGCAGGAGGATCACCTGCTCGGGGGTGAGGCCGGCGAGCCGCTGCTCGAGGGCAAGCCCGGCGAGCCGCTTTTCCACGGGCATCGCCTCGACCAGCTTCTGGAACATCTCCTCGTACCCAGGGAGCTCCTCGATGTCCGGCTGCTTCATCCTCGTGTCCCTCATCCACTGCTTCAGCCACCGCGCTGCCTCGCCCGGCTGGGCGGGCCGATGGCTGAAGAGCCGCAGGTAGTCGTCGCGTTCCGCCTCGGTCACCTCGTCCGTGATGGCGAGGTACGTATCGTACATCGGTCCGTCGATGCGCGCATACCCGCCGCCGAGCGGGCTCAGAGTCCAGCCCTTGCGCGCCAGATCTTCGTGCAGCGTCGGCGTTACCGACGCGACCACCAGCACCAGCGTCAGGTCCCCTGGCGCCGGTAGCTCGTCGAGGTGGGCCGTCTCGTACAGTCCGCCATAGGTCACGAGACGCACCAGATCTCCGGGACGGAACGACGAGTCGACGGGGCTCTTGTACTCCACGATCGCCACCCGCCCGAGCCGCGCCCAGAGCGCGCGCAGCACGAGCGCCTGGTCATCCTTCCGCTCGGCGCCGACCCGGCGAAGGAGCAAGATGTCCGCGCGCTGCGGCTCGATCGTGAGCCGCACCTCGGACAGGACCTCGAAGTTTGGCGGAGCCCGGCCCGCGACGAGGCTCACGAAAGCCAGATGCCAGAGGTCGAATCGCAGCTCCACGACGGCGAGGCTACCTGGCGGCGAACACAGGTCAACCGAAGTGGACGGCTTGCGCGGCGGTCCGCAGCGCGAGCCGCCGCTATTGCTCGCACGCACGGTGCGACGTCACAGGATCGAGGGAAGATGGCCCCGTCGCAACTCTCGCACCGGAGCCGCGCGAAGCCGCGGCAGAGCAGCCGCACTCGAGATAGGCGTCGAGCTTCTTCTTCGCGTGCTCGGGTATCCGGACGGCGATCGCGCCGTCGTCGCTGGAGGGTGGTGGCGCGCGGCCGCCGGCCTGCGCCGGATACCCGGCGCCGCGGGCGGCCGCCTCGAAGCGCTTGCCCAGCGCTCGGGATCACTGCGCGCGGAGTCGTGCCTTGCGCGGCCTGCCCCGCTTCACCGGCGGTAGTTCCCGCTGGCGGAACAGCACCCCAGGCCGGACGCCGAGCACGTCGGCGAGCTTTACAAGGACACCCACTCCGATGTTGCTCTTGGCGCGCTCGATCTCTTGGAGGAAGCGGAGGGCGACCCCGGCTGCGTCGGCGAGCTCCTGCTGCGTCATGCCGCGCTTGATGCGGATGCGGCGGACGTTGGCCCCGATGTAGCGGAGCACTTCCTCCAGCCGAGGATCAGTCATCGCGAAGGCGTCGCCTCTTGTGCGATCTTGAATAACGCGGAATGGATCGCATTTGCATTGCTGCGCCCCTCTGCACCACCTAAGCTCCCCGCAAGCAAGTGCTGCCCGCGACGGCTGCAACCGTCCGGGCAGCGTGGCCGAACCCCGCGAGACGAGGTCCGACATGAAAACAGTACGTCCGCGCCCTGAAGAGGGCCAAGAGATCGATCCGTCCTCCCGCCGCTCGCGGCCGGCTCGCCCGCCGGCCCGAGCCCCATCACCGGCCATCTCACCCGGCCGTCTACCTCGAAGCCGCCGCGCTCCTCGAGCACCGCGCGGCCATCCGGAGCACGCTGCGCGCCCGCGGCGTCCGTGCCGCGGATCTCGACGACGTCGCGCAGGAGACCGTGCTCGGCGCCTGGCGCAGCATGCGCGCCGGCCGCTTCCGGCCGTCCCCCGATCAGCCGCCGCACGACGCCCTGCGCGCCTGGCTCGCCGCGGTCGCCTCGCGGCAGGCGTCGCACCACCGCGACAAGGCGTACCGCCGGCATGAGGTGCCCGCGGTCGAGCCGCACCGGCTCGCGGCGTTCGCCGTGCGCTCTCCGGAGCAGCGCCTCGTGGCGCGCGGGCTGCTCCGTGCCTTCCACCATCTTCGCGCGGAGCTTCGCGACGTCCTGGCGCTCACCGCCACCGGCCTCACGATGCGCGAGATCGCGGCGGCGCTCGCGATCCCGAGGCCGACGGTAGCCACGCGGCTCCGCCTGGCGCGGCGCCTCTTCGCGCGAGCGCTCACCCGCCGGCGGAGGTGGTCCCGATGAGCAGCGCTCCCCTCGGCGCCCCCGCCGAGACGCCGGTCGAGATCCCGACCGCGACCGAGGCCAGCTTGATCGAGATGGTGCTCGGCATACCGGGTGTGGCGCCGCGCATCCTCGGCACGGCCGCCCTCCCGTCCCTCGGTCGCCTCTCTCCGGCGGCGCTCGCCGAGCGCGCCCAGCTCGCGCTCCCCGACGCGACCCGGCTCGCCGCTGCCTTCGAGCTCGGCCGCCGCTACCACGCCGCGCGGGCTCGTCGAGGCGCGCGTCTCACCGACGCCGCCCGCGTGGCGCGTTACTTCGTCCCGATGCTCGCGTCGCTCGTCCACGAGGAGATGTGGATCGCGGCGCTCGACAGCCACGGCCGCGTGCGCGAGACGCGCATGCTCGCCCGCGGCGGCGCCGACGGGCTCTACGTGGGCTGCGCAGCCATCCTGCGCGCGGCGCTCGACATGGCAGCCCTCGGCTTCGTCCTGGCCCACAACCACCCGAGCGGCGATCCGACGCCGACGGAGGTGGACCAGGCGATGACCCAGGAGCTGCGAGAGCTCTCCTACGCGCTGAACGTCCCGCTCCAGGCCCACGTCATCGTCACGCCCAGCGGGCGCTACGCCGCCGTCCTGGAGTAGGTGGCCATCGCGGGCCGCAGCGCGCCCTGGCGGACTGTCCGATAAGCCTTTTCACATGATCACGCGGCATGCCGCTCAACCCAGCGGTGCATCTTCATAGCGCGCCCACCACCACCTGAACGGGTGAGCGTGGAGGTTGCCTGCGTCGCCATGCGCCGATGAGCGGCCTGGCCCCAGCGCGCCGCTCCAGCCTGCTCCTCACCGCCTTGTCTTGCCACGCGTCCCCGGGCAGGCTTGGCCCATGGGCCAGCCCGCCGAGAAGCAGCGCCGCGCCACGTACGCCGACCTCGAAGCGGTCCCGCCGAACAAGGTGGCGGAGCTCGTTCGCGGCACCCTGCACGTGTTCCCCAGGCCCGCACCGCGACATGCACGGGCGTCGTCCAGGCTCGGGGGTAAGCTGTCCGGCCCCTTCGATCTGGGCGAGGGCGGACCCGGCGGCTGGCACCTCCTGGACGAGCCCGAGCTCCACTTCCCCGATCCGAACGCGCCCGGCGAAATCGACGCGCTTGTGCCCGATCTCGCGGGCTGGCGCGTCGAGCGCATGCCGGAGCTGCCCGATACAGCCTACTTCGAGCTCGCCCCGGACTGGATCTGCGAGGTGCTGAGCCCTTCGACGGAGGACGTCGACCGCGACGAGAAGACGCCGATCTATGCGCGCGAGGGCGTGCGGTACGCGTGGCTGGTCGACCCGATCGCGCGCACGCTCGAGGTCTTCTCGCTCGCGTCCGGGCGCGCATGGACCCCTGTCGCGACCCACCGCGACGCCGCGCGCGTCCGCGTCGAGCCCTTCGATGCCATCGAGCTCGACCTCTCGGTGCTCTGGGCGAAGTAGCAGGCCGCCGCGCTGGCGAGGGCAGCGGCGACGATCCGTGCCTCGATGCCTCCTGCCGAGGCGAGGGCGGAGCGGTATCGACGATCCATCCCCGCCGAGGGCGAACTCCCCCGCCGGGCGCGGAGCCGTCGAGGCGAGCGCGCGTCCGTGTCGCTCGGGCGCGCCCGCGAGCTCGCGGCGCGGCAGGGGGATGTGATCGCCGCGCCGGAGAACGTCGGCGCCTAGAAGGTGCCCGCGACGCCGAGGACCGCCTCACCGGGCCCCACGAACGGCGCGATCGCGGTGATGCGCGGGCCGCCCGACGCGGTCTGCTGCTTCTGGGGGTACCCATCGATCATCGCGTACGTCGCGGTGCCCACGACCCCGACGCCGAGGAGGACCCACCCGGTGATCGCCCAGGGGAGCGCGCCGTCGTAGCGGTCGAGCTCATCCCGGAGGGTCCCGCACGCGGTCTGGAAGCCGGGGAGGTCGCCCGAGGGATCCTCGCGCGCGCCGCACGGCTGCGACCTGCGGTTTGCGGGGATCGTGCTCTCGTGGCTCGCGACGTACGCCTCGATCGTCTGCCCGACCTCGTCGGCGTTGCCGCGCGCGTTGACGACGATCGCCGAGCCGACGATCCCCATGACCAGACCTACGCCCGCGACGCCGGTCCCCACCCAGGCGAGCGGCTTGCGCGCATACCAGTGGAAGAACGGCTCGCGACCGCCGGAGGTCTGGTCCGGGCCCATCGTGCCCAGCGTGCCGCTCGTCGAGACGCTGAGCCCGCCGGAGCCCGTCGCCGCCGCCGCCGGAGCGCCCGGCGCCGTCGCGCCGGGGGCCGCTGCGCCGGGCGCCGTCGCGCCGGGAGCCGCTGCGCCGGGTGCGGTCGCGCCGGGGGCCGCTGCGCCGGGCGCCGTCGCGCCGGGCGCCGGCACGCCCGGGGTCGTCGCGCCCGGCGTCGGCGAGCCGGGGGCCGGCTGCGCGGCGCCCGGCGGCGTGGCCCCGGCTTGCGCGCCCGGGGTCGGCGTGGTCGGCAGCGCCCCCGGCGCGGGCGTCGGCGCGGTGGCGGCGGGCGCGCCGGTCGTTCCCAGGGTGAGCGTCGCCGGCGTGGCCGTCCCGACCTTCGCGTCCACCTGGACCGTCGCCGAGCGGTCCTGGTAGGTCGCGAACAAGGTGTGCTTGCCGGGGGGCACGAACACCGGATCGAGCAGGGGCGCCTTGCCGACGAGGACGCCATCGACGCTGATGTCCGCGCCGTTCGCGTCGGCCGTCACGATGATGAAGCCGGTCCGCCGCTTCACGTCGGCGAGCGCCTTCTCGGCGGCGGCGCGCTGGTCCGGGGTCGCGGTGGTGTGCTCGCGCAGGAACTGCTGGAGGTGCTTGCCGGCGTCCTCCAGGTGATTGGAGCGAAGCTCGCTCTGCCCGAGGTTGAGCAGCACGGCCGGGTGCCGCTTGAGCGCATAGACCTGAAGAAACGCCGTACGCGCATCCTCGAACCGGCCGGCGTCATACGCCTTGACGCCGTCCTCGTAGCGCTGGCGCGCGACCTCGGTGACGGGATCGGACGACTGCGCGAAGCAGAGCGGCTCGCCGAGAAGAGAGGAGGGGAGCCCGGCCTCGGTGAGCACAGCAGGAGCGATGAGCGAGAGCAGGAGAACGGGGGCGCAGGCGCGTGTTTTCATGGCTCCTCAGGTCGGGCTTCGCCTCGTCGGCGTCCGCGGTAGGTGACTAACGACTGCAGCAAGCCTCGCTGCCGAGGCGGAAAGCGGGGCGCTTCAGAAGGGGGCATCGCGGATGATGCCTCCGCCCTTGTTGCCCCCGGTCGTGGTCCCGCGCTGCGCCGGCACAGGCTTCTTCGGTGCCGGAGCTGTCTTGGGCTCGGTCGCCGGCGTCGCCGGCGTCGCCGGCGGCGCGGCGGCGGTGGGCGGCGCGGCGGCGGGCGGCGCAGAGGAGGACGGCGGCGCGGAGGGAGATGTCGCCGCCGCGGAGGCCGGAGGGCTCGCCGGCGCTGAGGCGCTCGGCGCCGGCGCAACGCCGACGTCCGTGGCAGCGGGCGAAGGGCCGTCGGCCGCCTGCGCGGTGACGGCGGGAGGTGCCGCCGTCACCGCGGGCGGCGCCTCCGCCGCGGACGGCGCCTCCGCCGCGGGCGGCGTGGGATCGGCGCCGGCGTCGTCGTGACGCAGGGCGCGGACGACGAAGAAGAGGAAGACCGCGCCGACGAGGGCGATGATGATCCGCAGCGCCGCCTTGTTCGGCGTGGAGACCGGGAGCTCGATGGGATCGTGGTCTTCCGTGCGCACGGCCGACGCGGCCACCGAACCGGCGCCCTCCGGCGCCGAGCGCGATGCGCGAGAGCGGGTGCGCGCAGGCCGCGCGGACGGCGGCTCCTGCTCGCGCGCAGGGGAGGGGGCCGGCTCCGGGCGCCCCGGTTCAGCGGCCCGCGCGCCGGCCTCGCCGCCGAGCTCGGCCGCCGGCATGTCGTCCGCCGCGTCCGGCTCGCCGACGCCCACGCGCGTCTTTCCGGCGGGCGCGAGGTACTGGCTTGGCTTCGCCGCGCCGCCCTCCGGAGCGCCGGCGCTGGCGCCGGCAGCGCCGCCGCTCGTCTGGGCATCCGCGAGCGGTCGAGGCGCGGGGCTGTCCTGCGCGCCGGCATCGGGAGCGCCCGCCGCAGCCTTGGGCGTGGCCTCCGCGACCGGCGCCCCCTGCGCGTCGTCGCCGACGGCGATGGTCGGGACCCCCTCGATCACGGTGTCGGATACGCCGGAGGCGCCGGCCGGCGGCGCTTCCAGCACGCGCGCCGCGGGCGCGATCGGCGCGGCAGAGAAGGCGGCCATCGCCGGCTCACGCCCCGCGGCCGGCGCATCGACCGGGGGCGCCGCGGCCCCCGGCGGCTTCGCGGCCGGCGCACCGACGAGGGGCGCCGCCGCGGCCTCCGGCGGCTTCGCGGCCGGGGCGCCGGGGGCGCTGCCGCGCTCGTCGCCTCGGACACCGGGGGCGCTGCCGCGCTCGTCGCCTCGGGCGCCCGACAGCTCGTCGAACCCCTCCCAGGAGGGCCGGATCGACGCCGCGATCCGATCCGCTTCCTCCGCAGAGAGGGAGCGCTCACCAGGTTCCGCGGTCGTCGGTCGCTCCCCCGCAGTCATCGCGGTGAGGAACTTATCACCCGCGTCTGCCGCACCGCAATCTCGCGACGGATCCGCGGGTCGCCCTCCCGGCGCGCGGCGGCGGGGGCGCGCGCCGCCCGACGCCCCGGGAGTCGCCTCGACCCGCTCATCCGCCGCGCACCTCGCGCAGCAGCGCGTCGTCCCACGTGTCGGCGACCTGGCTCACCGTCGTGACGATATCCTCGAACTCTTCGTACTCGAGCGCGCTGAGCCGCCGCAGGCAGCGCACCACCACCTCGTTGCGCGACCTGTCGATCGCGAACGCCGCGTCGGAGGTGGCGACGAAGCTGAGCTCCAGGAGGCGCCGGTAGAAGGCCTCCCGCCCGGTCAGGGGGACGGCCATGATCGGAGAGAAGACCATCAGGACCCCCTGGGCCTCGAGCACGTTGACGCCGATCGTCGCGCTCCCGTGCTGGAGCTGCGCGTACCCGGTCTCGTCGAGCGCGCTGGCGCCCGCGCCGCCCGGCGATCCGGCCCCGCCCCGAGCGCTCGCGGCGTACCGGGCCAGATACGCGTTGACCATGCTCGTCGCGTCGGCAAACCTCTCCCCCGACGCACGATCCGCGTAGAGGGGTTCTGTGGATGAAGTGGGCGTGAGGTCGGGCACGTGAAACCTCCGGGACGTATCGCCGTTCGCTCGGCGCGCGGGGCAGCTCTGGCGAAACGACGGCGCACCACCCCAGCGCAGCCGCATCGTAGCGCCCTGGCCTTCTCGGCGATCACGCTTTTTACAGTGGCCGCGCACACCCTCGGGTGCGGCGCCGACGGCGGCGCGCCCGCCGCTCCCGCCGCCGTCTCCGACGAGCAGCGCGCCGCCGCGCTGCTCGATCCGGGCGCGCTGCTCCCGCCCCGCGCCGAGACGGTCGCCCTCGCCGACGCCGTCGCCATCGCGTCGTCGCGGGCCGAGGCCGGGGCGCCGGCCGCCGCGCTCGCGGAGCTCGCCGCCGACCTTCGCGTGCGGCTCTTCCGCCTCGATCAGGCGGCCACCGACGCGCGCGAGGCGATGGAGCTGTACAGCGCCGCGGCGACCGCCTTCCGCGCCTCGGCCGATCCGGCCCACCTCGAGCGCGCGTGCCAGGCCGAGCGCCGCCGCGCGCTGCTCGCCGGCGAGCTCGCCCGCGACGCCGCCGTCGCGTACCGCGAGCTCTACCTGGTCTCCCGGCGCTACGCGGCCCTCTCGCCGCCCGCGTCCGGCGGCGCGCCGCCCGCGCCCTCGCCGTGCCTCGGCGCGATCGCGGTCGCCCTGGCGCAGGCCGCCGCCTACCGGCCCAGCGGGGACGCGCTGCGCGCCCTGGAGCAGGAGGGGCACCGCGTCGAGGGCGTCGCGCTCGCGCTCGCGCTCGCGCCGGGCGCCTCCGCCGCGCCGGCGAGCGCGGCGCCGGTGCAGGCGATCGCCGACGCCGCGGGCGATCTCGTCGTCGCTCCACCGGCGTCCGCGGCGCCCGCGGGCCCGGTGAAGGTCACGTCGATCGAGCGGCACGGCTCGGACAAGGGGGCGCGCGTGGTCATCGAGCTCTCCGCGCCGACGACGTTCAATGTCGGCACGCTCCCGGCGGACGAGACCGCCGGCAAGGACGCGCGCATCTTCGTCGACATCGCGCGGGCGACGTCGCGCGGCGTCGCGCGGGAGATCGAGGTCGGCGGCGTCCTCAGGCGCGTGCGCGTCGGCGTGCAGCCGAAGGGCACGCGCGTCGTCCTCGATCTCGCCGCCAACCTGTACCGCCGGATCTTCTACCTGCCCGAGCCGTTCCGGATCGTCGTCGACGTGAGCACCCGCCCGCCGGTGCGCGACGACGAGGCCAAGCCCGGCGGCGCGCGGGAGGTCCGGCGCGTCGCGATCGACCCGGGGCACGGCGGCAACGACACCGGCGCGGTCGGCCCCACCGGGCTGAAGGAGAAGGACGTGACGCTCGACGTCGCCCACCGCGTCGCCCCGCTCCTCGCGCGCGAGCTCAAGATCGAGACGCTCCTCACCCGGGACAGCGACGTCTACGTCCCGCTCGAGCTCCGCACCGCGCGCGCGAACGCGTTCCACGCCGACCTGTTCGTCTCGATCCACTGCAACGCCAGCGACAACGGCCGCGCGCGCGGGGTCCAGACCTTCTCGCTCGCGGCGCCTCACGACGCGGAGTCGACGTCGGCCGCGCTCGCGGCGCGCGAGAACGCCGCCCGCGCCGCCAGGGGAGGGCAGGGCGCCGACCCGGGCGATCCCGAGGCACGCCGCGAGGTGGCGGCGATCCTGTCGAACCTCAACGTCGGCGACATGGCGGCCCGCTCGCGCCACTTCGCCGAGCTCCTCCAGCGGTCGTCGCTCGCGTCGCTGTCGCCCCGCTACCCCGACACGAAGGACCAGGGCGTCAAGGGCGCGGGCTTCTTCGTCCTCGCGGGCGCCGACATGCCGGCCGCGCTGTTCGAGACCTCGTTCATCTCGAACCCCGACGACGAGGCGCGCCTCGCCACCGCCGATTTCCGGCAGAAGATGGCGGACGCCATCGTGAACGCGATCCGCGCCTACCGCGAGGGCAAGTGAAGGGCGAGGACGGCCCCGAGAGGCGCCGCCCGCGCCGGGATCACCCCCGCTCGAGGCCCATGAGCCGCTCGAGCGAGTCGCGCAGCTCGCCGGCCTCGCCCTTCTTGATGAAGTCGTAGGCGCCGGCCTCGGTCGCGTTCTTCTTCATCTCCTCGTGGTTCGAGTAGACGATACAGCGGATGTGCGAGGTCGAGTCGATGGACCGGAGGCGCTCCAGGCAGCGCACGCCGTCGAGCCCCGGCATCATCACGTCCAGGATGAGCGCGTCGGGCTGGAGGTTGCCCACCGCGACGAGGGCGTCGAACGGATCCTGGAACGTGGTCAGGTCGAACCTCCGCGAGAGGGTCTTGCGGAGGGCGGCGAGGACGGCGGGGTCGTCGTCGACCACGACGACCTTCGGCTTGCCCATCCGCAGGATCTCCGGGATGGGGTAGCCGTACTTTCGGAGGAAATCGAGCACGTCCAGCCGCCGGAAGCGGAGGTGCCGTCCGGGCGTGCGGAAGTGGCGGATTTCCCCCTTGTCCGCCCAGTTGTGGATGGTCTTGAGGTCCACCTGACAGAAGCGCGCGACGTCGCTCGCGGTGAACAGCTCGGGCTGCGTCGTGTTCTCTTTCGGGTTCGTTTCCATGGCTCACTCCTCGAGATCAGGCGTCGCCGGCACGGAGGGGGCAGTCGTCTGGGGGGTGTCGAAGCTCGTCGTGGATCTGGGCTCTCGTTCCTGTTTGATGTGGATCGGGGATCCATGTGCGCAGCATTCTTCAGCGACGAAGCGCCCGTCGCGCAGGACATAACGGGTCGGGCCGTCGACGCGCCGCTCGCGGAGCTCGTGCGAGGGGTCGCCCGGCAGCGCCAGGTAGGGCGGCTCGGCCCCATCGCCCGGGACGAAGCGCGGGCAGATCGGCAGGAGCGGCTGGCGTTCCGCGAGCGCCACGGCGCTGCGCACGTCCCGGGCCGCGGAGAGCAGCTCGAGCGTGCGCGACGTCGGCGGGGCGAGAACGATCTCGCCACGCGCGGCGCGCTCCAGCACCTCCGAGGGCGCGGCCCAGAAGCTCGTCGTCGTCTCGTGCCCGTCGTGCCGCCCGACCTGGCCGCGCGGCAGCGGCAGCAGGAAGAAGCGCGCGTCGAAGCGGCGCGCCTCGGCGGCGGGGGTGACCCACCGGGCCCACGGCACGAGCGCCGCGAGGGCGAGCTTCAGGCCACGCCGCTCGAGGCTCGCGTCGAGCGGCGTCCCGGCGGCGAGCTCCCGCGCGACCGCGTCGATCTCGTCGCCGGACAGCGGCGGATCCGTCGGCAGGATCGCCCCCTCCTCCAGCGTCTCGCGGCACGCCGCCACGCACAGCGCGCGCGCCGCGATCGCGTCCGTCGCGAGCGCAGCGGCGCGCGCCGGCGGATCGGTCGCCCGATCCCTCCAGACTTCCGCGCCGTCCTGCGCGTCCACCTTCCCACCCGGGAACACCACGGCGCCGCCCATGAAGCTCGAGCTCGCGTGGCGGCGGACGCAGAACACCTCGACCCCCACGCGACCGTCACGCAGGACGATCACCGTGGCGGCGTCGCGAGGTCGAATCGGGGTTCGGTTCTGATCGAAATCCAGCAATATGGGATAAATTTGTTCCACGTGAGCTGTCTTTCGTCAAACCGTCCGCTGCGTCTCTTTTCCGGCGTGCTCTGCGGTGAGCATGCGGGTTTAGGGCCAAAACGGCCGCTCTTCCTGCACCTCGGCCTGCACCTCGGGGCGCTCCCGCAGGCGCTTTCCACGCTCTCCCGACATCGATGCCGCTGCGAGCGATCGGTCGCGGCCGTTGCGCCGAGCGCGGCGCCGCGGCGGTGGATCCGCCGGTGATCGCCGCGCGCATCGGACGAACTCTGCCACCGACGGAGGCGTCGTTGACGGGCACAGCGCTCACGCCTAGAATCCCGCGCCTCGCTATTTCGGGGGGCTATCTGGCCTCTCCGGACATGTCGCGGAGCCGTAAGCCCCGTTCCGGCAGCCCGGGGGTCGACGCCCCGCGGCTTGCATGCGCCAGGGAGCTCAGACGGCGGCGCCGAACGGCGCATTCGACGCGAGAGGACCTATGAACAAGGCCCAGCTGAAAAAGTTCAAGACCCTGCTTGAGACGAAGCGCGACGAGATCGTCAAGAAGGCCAAGCAAACGCTGACCGAAGACATGATGCTCGACGCGAACGATCTCCCGGACGAGATGGACCTCGCGTCGAGCGAGTACCTGCAGTCGTTCACCTTCCGGCTCCGCGGCCGCGAGAAGTCGTTCCTCGACAAGATCCACAAGGCGCTCCTGAAGATCGAGGACGGCACGTTCGGCCAGTGCGAGGAGTGCGAGGAGGAGATCTCGGCGAAGCGACTCGAGGCGCGCCCCGAGACGACCCTCTGCATCCGCTGCAAAGAGGACCAGGAGCGGGTCGAGAAGGACTACGGCTGAACGCGGCGCGCGGAGGTCCGCCTCGGCGGCCTCCGCGCGGTGGTGCCGCCGTGCCGTCGGGCGTGCGCTCCGCCTCCGGTCCACCTCGCGAGGACCGGGCGGGGCCACGCCCGCTCTTTTATTTACGGGCCGACGCCTTGCCGCGCGGCGCCTGCGGGCCGCGGCGCTTGGACGCCGCGAGCACCTCGCGCAGGTACGCGCCGGTGTACGACGCCTCCTCCTGGGCGACGTCCTCCGGGGTGCCCGCCGCGACGACCGTCCCGCCGCGCTCGCCGCCCTCGGGGCCGAGATCGATCACCCAGTCGCTGCACGCGATGACGTCGAGGTTGTGCTCGATGACGAGGACGGTGTTCCCGGCGTCGCGCAGGCTCATGAGGCTCGCGGTGAGCACCTCGATGTCCGAGAAGTGCAGGCCCGTGGTCGGCTCGTCGAGCACGTAGAGCGTGCGGCCGGTGGCCTTGCGCGCGAGCTCGCGCGCGAGCTTCACGCGCTGCGCCTCGCCGCCCGAGAGCGTCGTCGCGGGCTGGCCCAGCGTGATGTAGCCGAGGCCGACCCGCGCGAGCGCGGCGAGCCGCTCGCGGACGCGGGGGAGCGCCTCGAACTGCTCGATCGCCTGCTCGACCGTGAGGTCGAGCGCGTCCGCGATCGACATCCCGCGGTAGAGCACCTCGAGCGTCTCGCGGTTGTACCGGCGTCCCCCGCACGTCTCGCACGTGACGAAGATGTCGGGCAAGAAGTGCATCTCGATCCGGAGGACGCCGTCGCCCTGGCACGCCTCGCAGCGGCCGCCCTTCACGTTGAACGAGAAGCGGCCCGCCTTGTACCCGCGCGTCCTCGCCTCCGGGAGGCCCGCGTAGAGCTCGCGGAGCAGCCCGAAGACCCCCGTGTACGTCGCCGGGTTGGAGCGCGGCGTGCGGCCGATGGGCGCCTGATCGATCGAGATCACCTTGTCGATGTGCGAGAGGCCCTCGATGCCGTCGCACGCGCCGATCGGGGCGGAGCTGCGGTACAGCTCGTTCTTCGCGGCCGGCAGGAGCGTGTCGACGATGAGGCTCGACTTGCCGGAGCCGGAGACGCCCGTGACCGTGCAGAACAGGCCGACCGGGATCTCGGCCGTCACGTTGCGGAGGTTGTGCGCCCGCGCGCCGGCCACGCGGATGAAGCGCCCGTCGGGGCGCCGGCGCTTCGTGGGGATCGCCAGCTGCTTCTTGCCGCTGAGGTAGGGGCCCGTGATCGACGCGGGATCGGCGCTCAGCTCCTCCGGCGTGCCCTGCGCCACGACGTTGCCGCCGTGCACGCCCGCGCCCGGGCCCATGTCCACGACGTGGTCGGCCGCGAGGATGGCGTCGCGGTCGTGCTCGACGACGATGACGGTGTTGCCGAGATCCACGAGCCGCCGGAGCGCCTCGAGCAGGCGCGTGTTGTCGCGCGCGTGCAGGCCCACCGAGGGCTCGTCGAGCACGTAGAGCACGCCGACGAGCGCGGCTCCGATCTGCGTCGCCAGGCGGATCCGCTGCCCCTCGCCGCCGGAGAGGGTCTGCGCGGAGCGATCCAGCGTGAGGTAGTCGAGCCCTACGTCGATGAGGAAGCCGAGGCGGGCGATCACCGCGCGGAGCAGCGGCTCGGCGATGGCGCGCTCGCGCGGCGCGAGCCCGCCGTCGACCGGCGGCTCGCCCGCGGCGTCGCCGCGGCCGGAGGGCCGCGGCGCCCCGTCCTTGGGCGGCATGAGCCCCTCGAGGAAGGTGCGCAGCGTGCGCAGCGGCAGGGTGCCGACCTCCGCGATGTTGCGATCGCCGAGGCGCACGGCGAGCGCCTCGGGGCGCAGGCGCCTGCCGTCGCAGGCGTCGCACACCCGCGTGATGACGAAGCGGCCGATCTCGTCGGAGAGCGCGGCGCTGTCCTCGTCGGGATCGGCGTCCTCCTCGTCGGCGAGGGCGGGCTCGCCGCTGCTCAGGAGCCGCTCGAGCCGCGGGATGATCCCCTCGTAGGCCGCCTTCTTCTTCCCCCGGCCGCCGGCGCCGGAGGCGTCGCTCCCCTCGAGGATCGCCTGCCGCACGGCCGCCGGCAGCTTCGCCCACGGCACGTCCGGATCGCAGCCGAGCGCGCTCACGGCCCGCTCCGTCTCGGTGGCCAGCGAGAGCGAGCCGCGGCGCCCCCACGCCACCACGGCGCCCTCGCGGAGCGTCCGCCGCGGATCCGGGACCACGCGGTCCGGATCGATGCGCGTCCTCGCGCCGATGCCGTCGCAGGCGGGGCAGGCGCCGTGCGGGCCGTTGAAGGAGAACATCCGCGGCTCGATCGGCGGCAGGGAGATGCCGCAGTCGATGCACGCGAAGCGCTCGCTCATCCAGAGCGGCTCGATCTTCATGCCGTCGCTGGAGATGTCGACGAGCAGCCGGCCTTCGCCCAGCTTGAGGGCGAGCTCGACCGAGTCGGTGAGCCGGCCCTTGATGCCCTCCTTGACCACGATCCGGTCCACGACCACGTCGAGGTCGTGGGCGCGCGTTCGGTCGAGGACGATCTCGTCGCCGAGGTCGACGATCTCGCCGTCGATGCGCGCGCGCACGAACCCCTCGCGCCGCAGCCGCTCGATGTCGAGCTTCAGCTCGCCGCGGCGGCCCCGCGCGATCGGCGCCATGATCGTGACCCGCGTCTTGTCCCCGAAATCGAGGATGCGGTCGACGATCTGCTGCACGGTCTGCGCCTCGATCCGCTTGCCGCACGCGGGACAGTGGGGGGTGCCGACCCGCGCGAAGAGCAGGCGGAGGTAGTCCGAGATCTCGGTCACCGTGCCGACGGTCGAGCGCGGGCTCTTGGCCAGCGCGCGCTGCTCGATCGCGATCGCGGGCGAGAGGCCCTCGATCGACTCCACGTCGGGCTTCGACAGCTGCTCGAGGAACTGCCGCGCGTACGCGGAGAGCGACTCGACGTAGCGGCGCTGCCCCTCCGCGTAGATGGTGTCGAACGCCAGGGACGACTTGCCCGAGCCGCTCGGGCCGGTGATCACCACCAGGCGGTCGCGCGGAAGCGACACGCTGACGTTCTTGAGGTTGTGCTGCCGAGCGCCTCGAACGACCAGTCGATCCATAGGGGGAACCGGAGAGCTATCACACACGGCAGCGGGCGGGGCGCGCTCCTGCGCGCGCGCCGCGCTCCCCGCCGCTCTCCCGCCGCGCTCCCCACCGTGCATTCCCGCATTCCCGGCAGGCGCGGCGCGTTTCCCGCTTGCTCGATGCGCGGCGCGTCTTCCCGTTCCTCCGGCGCGCAGCGCGTCGAGACGCGCCGCGCCGGACATGGTGTTCCGGAGGTCCTGCAATTCTTCTCACGTCGCTGCGCCGCGAGCTGGACTATGAGGGGGCGCGCGGGGTGACGTGGAAGCGCAACCTAGGAGCATCCTGATGGCGGTCGGCGCCGGCGCTGCGCTCGGCGCGGTCGCGCTCCTGGCGCGGTACGCCCCCGAGCTCGACGCGCTGCTGCTCATGCCGCCCGCTCCGCCCGGGCGCTCCGCGGTCCTGCCCGCCGCGCCGCGCTCCGCGGACGCCGCCGCGCCAGCCTCCCCGCCGCTAGCGTCCGGCGCACCCGGCGCGCCCGTTCGCTCGGTGGAACCGGCGGCGTCGGCAGAAGGCTCGCCCCCCGGGCCGGCGCCGATCCTCCGGGGCGCGCCGGCCTCCGCGGCCCCGCCGGTCGACCGCTTCGCGGACGATCCGGCGGCGCGCGCCGCGTGTCCGGCCGACATGACCCTCGTGGAGGGCGATTTCTGCCCGTCCCTCCCGTATGTCTGCGCGCGCGCCGGCGACGGGATCGGCCACGGCTGCGCCGAGTACGCGCGCGGCGCGCGCTGCCGGGCGGCCGTGGACCCCCGGCGCTTCTGCATCGACCGCCACGAGTGGCCGAACCGGGTCGGCGAGCTCCCGCGCGTCTACGTCGACTGGCACGAGGCGAGGTCGCTCTGCGCCTCGATCGGCAAGCGGCTCTGCCGGCGCTCCGAGTGGATCCTCGCTTGCGAAGGACCGAAGCGCCTGCCTTATCCTTGGGGATTCGTGCGCACGCCGAGCCCCTGCAACATCGATCGCGCCGCGATCGCGTTCGACATCGACGCGATGGTCGACGAGGAGACCCGCGAGGGCGAGATCGCCCGGCTGTGGCAGGCCGATCCGATCGGATCGCACCCGAACTGCATCAGCGCGTACGGGGCGTACGACCTCGCGGGCAACGTCGACGAGTGGACCGACAACCTCGCCGACGATCCGGGCACGTCGCGCCCGGCCACGCTCAACGGCGGCTACTGGGGTCCGGTGCGGAACACCTGCCGCCTCACGACGGGGGGGCACGGGCCGACCTTCAGGTTCTACCAGGCCGGCTTCCGGTGCTGCGCGGACACGATCGACGGCGTCGTCACGCCGCCGCCGCGGCCGTTCATCGAGCGCGACCGCGAGAAGGACGGCGTGTACGACTGACATGCGCGAGCGCCTCGCCTTCATCGCCGCCCTCGCCGTCGCCGCCCTGGTGAGCGCGCTCCTCTTCGCCCCGCGCTTCCAGCGGCGGCCGGAGCCGCTCGACCTGTCGAGCGCGGCGCCGCCGGCGAGCGTCCCGCCGCCGGAGCCCGCGCCGCCCGCGCCGGCGCTCGCGCCCCCGCCGCCCCCGCCGCTGCCCGCGTACGTGCGCGTCAACCCGGCGAGCGCCACGGCGTGCCTCGGCGGGATGGTGCTCGTGGACGGCATCTACTGCCCCTACGTCGGCCACCACTGCGCCTCCTACATCGACGAGAAAAAGGACATCTGCGCGCGGTTCGAGCCCGAGGTCCTCTGCGAGGGGCGCCTCCAGCACCGGCGCTTCTGCATCGACGTCTTCGAGTACCCGAACATCGAGGGCGTCCGCCCGGCGGTGATGGTCAACTGGCTGGAGGCGAAGCGCGCCTGCGAGGTCGAGGGCAAGCGGCTCTGCTCCGGCGAGGAGTGGGAGTTCGCGTGCGAGGGCCCGCAGATGTGGCCCTATCCCTATGGAATCGCTCGCGATCCCGAGGCCTGCAACATCGACAGGAAGATCGCGATGCCCGTGCTCGAGGTGTTCGGCGACCCCTGGAAGATCTCGGCGGAGGTCGAGCGGCTCGACCGCCGGGTCGCGTCCGGGGAGATGCACCGGTGCGTGAGCCCCTTCGGCGTGCGCGACATGACCGGCAACGTCGACGAGTGGGTCAACAACGAGCTCGGCCACCTGGACGAGCAGCCGTTTCGATCGACGCTGAAGGGCGGGTACTGGGGGCCCATCCGCTCGCGATGCCGCCCGGTCACCTCGACGCACAACCGGTGGTTCCGCTTCTATCAGGTCGGGTTCCGCTGCTGCGCCGACGCGCTCGACGGGGGCAAGGCCGTGTCCCCCGCCGCGAAGACGGCCCGCATCCCGCACCGCAGCCCGATGGCCGATCCGGCCGGGCGGCAGGGTCCGTGAGCGATCGCTGCCCGGGCGGATCCTCGCCGGCGGCGCGGCGCCGCGAAGGCCTCCGCCGCGGGGCGAGCCGCCCCGGACCGCCGCGGAGCCGCCGTGAAGCCGCCGTGAAGCCGCCGTGAACCTAGACGGCCGAAGCGCTCCCCTTCCAACTGCGCGCCGCTTGGACTACGTTGTCGGCCGGTGCGAAAGTGGGCGGACCCGAAGGGGCTTCGCTCATGCACCAGGGCCTATAGCTCAATCGGTCAGAGCCCCCGGCTCATAACCGGGCTGTTCCTGGTTCGAGTCCAGGTGGGCCCACGAAAGCCACGAAACAGAAGGAGACAAGGAAGCACGTGAGCATCCGCGAGCAGATCGCATTCCTCGAAGAGCTGTCGGCCATCGACAGCGACATCCGCCGCATCGATGAGCAGCTCGACAAGCAGCGCGGCAGCCTGGAAGGGATGCGGTCCGAGCTGAAGCGGCTAGAGGAGCGGCTGAAGGCCGATCGGGAGACCCTGGCGGCCATGGAGAAGACGCGCTCCGAGCTCGTCGTCGAGCTCCGCCAGATGTCGACCCAGATCGAGCGCTCGCGGGAGAAGCTGCAGCGCTCCCGCAACGAGCGCGAGTCGAACGCGGCGCAGCGCGAGATCGAGGAGCTGCGCAAGCTGCACCGCGATCGCGAGGAAGAGATCGAGCGCCTGAACACCGCCTCCGAGGGCGCGCGCGGGGCGATCGATCAGGCCGAGGCGAAGCGCGTCGAGCTCGCGGGGGCGATCGACGGCAGCGCGCCGGGGACGCAGGCGTCGCTCGCGGCGCTCGAGGCCGAGCGCGCCCAGCGGGCCGAGGCGCGCCAGCAGGTGGTCAGCAAGCTGCCGGTCGTCCTGTACCGTCGCTACGAGTCGATCCGCACGCGCAGGCCCGTCGCGATCGCCCGCACCTACGACGGCACGTGCCTCGGCTGCCACCTGTCCGTGCCGCCGATGATGTTCCAGAAGATGCGCCGCCAGGAGGAGTTCGAGCGGTGCCCGAACTGCAACCGGATCCTCTACTACATGCCGCCAGAGCCCGCGCCGGGCAGCTCGCCTGCCGCGGACCCCTCCCGCGCCTGACCCCGGGTGCGGCTTGAAGACCTGCTCCGCCTGCTTCAGGCTCTTCTCTCAGGACAGCGGCTTCTGCCCGATCGACGGGCAGCGCCTCATCCCGGTCGCGCAGGCCTCGCCGCCGCGGCACCCGGACGACCGGCGCGTCGGCGCGACGCTCTGCGGCGGGCGCTATCAGGTCTGGCGCATCGTCGCGGACGGGGGCATGGGGCGCGTCTACCAGGCGCTCGATCTCCGGGCTGGCCGCAGCGTCGCCCTGAAGATCCTCCACCCCGAGGTCGCGCTCGACGAGGTGAGCGTCGAGCGCTTCCACCGCGAGTTCGAGGTCAGCGCGTCGCTGCCCCACGAGCACATCGTCGAGGTGCTCGCCTTCGAGAAGACCGAGGACGACAGCTTCGCGCTCGTGATGGAGTACCTCGAGGGCGAGGAGCTGCGGACGGTCCTGAAGCGCGACAAGGTGCTGCCCCCCGAGCGCCTCGTGCGGATGCTGTCGCAGGTGGCGCTGGGCCTCGTGGAGGCCCACGAGCGCAAGGTCGTGCACCGCGATCTCAAGCCGGACAACATCTTCCTCGTCGGCACGCACGACGGCGACCGCGTGAAGATCCTCGACTTCGGCAGCGTGCGCGACAACAGCGAGGGCGCGAAGAAGCTGACCGTCGTCGGCACGACGATCGGCTCGCCCTTCTACATGTCGCCCGAGCAGGCGCAGGGGCTGCTCGCGCTCGACCACCGCGCCGACGTCTGGTCGGTCGCGGCGATCGTGTTCGAGTGCGTCACGGGGCGGGTCCCGTTCCACGCGCCGACCGGCCCGATGATCCTCGTCGCCATCATGGGCAGCAACCCGGTGCCCCCGAGCGAGGCGGGCAAGGCGTACGGGGTGCCCGCGTCGCTCGATCCGGTGATGGAGGCGGCGTTCATGAAGAGCCCGGAGGCGCGCCTCCCGTCCGTCGGCCTGCTGGCCGATCGCGTCGGTCAGGCGTACGGCCTCGCGGGGTCTCACCGCGACTGGGCGTACATGCCGCAGAAGGATCTCGCGGCCCGGATCCGCGCCGCGATGCCGGCCGTGCTGGCCCGCCATCAGCAAGGGGCCGCGGGCGGCGGCGGCGACGGGCGATCGCTCCTCGGCGCGGCCACGGCCGGTGCCGAGCGATCGCCCGTCGCCGCCGCGGTCGCCGCGCCGTCGACGGGCGCCGCTGACGCGTTCGCCGAGGATGTCGTCATGGGGGTGCCCCAGCGCATGCCGCGGTGGGTCGTCCCCGCGGTGGCCAGCGCGGCCGTGCTGCTCTGCGCGCTGGTCGCCCTGCTGATCTCGCGCTGAAATCGCGGCTGGAGACGCCTCCGACCGCGCGCCCGTCCGGCGCCGCGGCGCGTGAGGTCGTCGCGGCGCCGCGGCGCGTGAGGCCGTCGCGGCGCCGCGGCGCGTGAGGCCGTCGCGGCGCCGCGGCGCGTGAGGCCGGACCGCGCGCCCGTCCGGCGGCGCGGCGCGTGAGGTCGTCGCGGCGCCGCGGCGCGTGAGGCCGTCGCGGCGCCTGCGCCCGTCCTCACGGGCGCAGGGGGCCCCCTGTTCGCGCGGAAGCCGCCGCTGTGTTATTTGTGTTGACCATGAGCACTCATCCTTCAACTCGGACCCGCAAGCCTCTCCCCGCCGCGATGTGCCTGATCGCTCTCTCCGGGCTCACCGTCGTCGGCTCGGGGTGTAGCCAGAGCGAAGCGGCGACCTCCCGCAGCGTCGCGGATGTGCCTGCGGCGTCACCCCAGGGCGGAAAATCGAAGGTCGAGGATGCGGTCTACACCCTCGAGATGAAGCCGACGGGGACGTACAAGGCCGGCCAGGAGGGGGCCGTCGAGGTCTCGCTCCTGTCGAAGGGCGACTACCACATCAACGACAAATACCCCATCAAGTTCAAGGTCACTGAGCCGGCCGCCGAGGGCGTCACCTACCCGAAGCCCTTGCTCAAGCGAGAAGACGGCGCGTTCGAGGAGAAGAAGGGCGTCCTCAAGATCCCGTTCGTCGCGGCCAAGAAGGGCAAGGCCAAGGTGGCGGGCGTGCTCTCCTTCAGCATCTGTAGCGCCGCGAACTGCCTGATGCAGAAGCAGGAGCTCGAGGCGGTCATCGACGTGCAGTAGGCACAACGGTAAACTCGGCCTCACGTGAATAACGACACCTCCGGTAGCCGGGGGGGCCAGCCCAGCGCGGTCGGCCCCAGCCAGACAGTTCAAGGCAGCGCGGCGGAGCGGGCTCGAAAGGCCCTCTCCGAGCTCGACGCCATCGCCACATCGATGGCGCGGCGCTTCAACGAAGAGCAGCGGGTCCTCTCCTTCCAGCAGTACCTGGAGCTGTTCGCCTCGAACCCGGTCCGCTTCGGTCGCGACGCGGCTCGCTACGTCCGCGACATGTTCGACCATTTCGGCACGCGGACGATCAAGAAGCCCTGGGGGGAGCTGACCCGCTTCCAGCTGTTCGATCTTCCGTGGGAGCTCCCTGCGGCCGAGGCGGCGCAGCAGGGCGCGACGTCGTCGGCCGCGTATCACGGGCGGGATTTCGCGCTGATCGGCCACGAGGAGCTCCAGGCCGAGGTCTACCGGGTGCTCTGCAACTTCGTGCGCGAGGGCAGGGCCAACCGGCTCGTGCTGATGCACGGGCCGAACGGCTCGGCGAAGAGCACGCTCGCCGCCTGCATCCTGCGGGCGCTGGAGCACTACTCGACCCTCGACGAGGGCGCCCTGTACCGCTTCCACTGGGTCTTCCCGAGCCGCAAGACGACGCGCGGCTCGATCGGCTTCGGCGGCGACGTGAAGGCGAGCGCCGCGGACGGCGCGAGCTACGCCCACCTCGAGGACGATCAGATCGACGCGCGGCTCGTGATCGAGCTCCGGGACCACCCGCTGTTCCTGCTCCCGGTGCGCGAGCGGCGCGCGCTCATCCTGAAGCTCTACGAGGACGCCGGCGCGACGGAGCCGCCGCCCGAATGGCTGATGAGCGGCAAGCTGTCCCACAAGAACCAGCAGGTCTTCGAGGCGCTCCTCGTGGCGAGCAACGGCTCGCTCGCCGAGACGCTGCGGCACGTCCAGGTCGAGCGGTACTTCATCTCGCGCCGCTACCGCGTCGGCGCCGTCACGATCGGCCCGGAGCTCTCGGTCGACGCCGGCGAGCGGCAGATCACGGCGGATCGCTCGCTCGCCTCGCTGCCGACCTCCCTCCAGGCGACGACGCTCTTCGAGGCGCACGGCGAGCTCATCGAGGCGGCCGGCGGCGTGCTCGAGTTCAGCGATCTGCTGAAGCGCCCGCTCGACGCCTTCCGCTACCTCCAGCTCACGCTGGAGACCGGCGAGGTCAGCCTGCCGCAGCAGACGGTGCAGACGAACGTCGTCATGATCGGCAGCGCCAACGACGTGCACCTCAACGCGTTCCGGGAGCACCCGGAGTTCCCGAGCTTCCGCGGGCGCTTCGAGCTCCTGCGCGCGCCCTACCTCCGGAGCTACCTCGACGAGCAGACGATCTACGACGCGCAGATCGTCCCGTTCGTGACCCGCCACGTCGCCCCGCACGCGACGCGCGTCGCCGCGCAGTTCGCCGTGCTCACCCGCATGCGCCAGCCGGAGGCGAAGCGGTACCCCGACGCGCTCGCGCCGCTCGTGTCGAGCCTCACCGCGGTCGAGAAGATGGAGCTGTTCGCGACGGGCACGGCGCCGGAGCGGTTCGACGCCGAGGCGCAGAAGGTCCTGCGCGCGGGCATCGAGGCCATCTACCACGAGAGCGACGCGTCCGTGGACTTCGAGGGGCGGCTCGGCGTCTCGCCGCGCGAGGTGCGGACGCTCCTGCTCGACGCGGCGCAGAGCCCGGACCACGCGTGCCTCTCGCCGTTCGCCGTGCTCTCGGAGCTCGACGCGCTCTGCAAGCGGCAGGCGGAGTACGACTGGCTCAAGGAGAAGCAGCTCGCGGGCGGCTACCACGACCACCGGCTCTTCCGCGAGGTCGTGCGCACGCGCCTGCTCGACACGATCGAGGAGGAGATGCGATCGGCCAGCGGCCTCGTCGACGAGACCCGCTACGCCGAGCTGTTCGATCGGTACATCTCCCACGTCGGCGTCTGGGTGAAGGGCGAGAAGATCCGGAACCCGCACACGGGCGACTTCGAGAACCCGGACGAGCGCATGATGCGCGAGGTGGAGGCGCTGCTCGGCGTCCGCACGAAGCACGACGACCACCGGCGCGGCCTGATCTCGGCGATCGCCGCGTGGGCCATCGACCACCCGGGCCAGAAGATCGTGAACGCGGTCGTGTTCCCGCAGCAGATCCGCAAGCTGCGGGAGGCGGTGTTCACGGAGCGGCGCAAGGGCGTGGCGCTGCTCGTGCGCGACCTCGTCGCGCTCCTCCGCGACGCGCAGGGCGACGGCAAGTCCGAGAAGGGCTGGGGCGAGCTGCGCGAGGAGGAGCGCAGGAACGCGACGCGCGCGCTGGAGCGGCTGTACGGGATGGGCTACTGCGATCGCTGCGCGCTCGACGCCGCGAGCGCGCTGCTCCGCGCGCGCTTCGCGGAGCTCGTCACCTGAGCCGAAGCATGCTCATCGACTCGCACTGCCACGTCGACCCGCACCATTTCCGCGAGGGCGCGGACGCCGTCCTCGACCGCGCGCGCGCCGCCGGCGTCGACGCGTTCGTGGTCGTCGGCGTCGACGCGGATCTGTCCGCGGCGCGCTTCGCCGCGGAGCTGGCGGCGCGGCGCGCCGACGTGCACGCCGCGGTCGGCGTCCACCCGCACGACGCCTCCGCCCTGGATGACAGGATGCTCGCGGAGCTCGAGGCGCTGGCGCGCCGCCCCGAGGTCGTGGCCGTCGGCGAGATCGGCCTCGACTACCACTACATGCACTCGCCGAAGGACACACAGCAGCGCGTGTTCGCCGACCTCGTCGCCCTCGCGCGGCGTGTGCGGAAGCCGATCGTCATCCACACGCGCGAGGCGCCGGAGGACACGCTCGCGATCCTGGAGCGCGCGGGCGCGAGCGACGTGGGCGGCATCATCCACTGCTTCTCCGAGGATCGCGCGTTCGCCGAGAGGGCGCTCGCGCTCGACTTCGATCTCTCGTTCTCGGGCATCGTCACCTTCAAGAGCGCGCGCGCGATCCAGGAGGTCGCCGCGTGGGCGCCCGGGGACCGGATCCTGGTCGAGACCGACAGCCCTTACCTCGCGCCCGTGCCGTTCCGCGGGAAGCGGTGCGAGCCGGGGCACGTGCTGCACACGGCCCGCTTCGTCGCGGAGCTCCGGGGCGAGCCGTTCGAGGCGCTCGCCGCGCGCACCGCGGAGAACACCCGCCGGCGGCTGCGGCTGCCGAAGGGCGACGCGCCCGCCGCGCCCGCCGTCTGACACGCGCACGACGTCGGATACGAGCGCCGCGCTCCTTCCGGCGGCTTCGCCTCCGGGCTCGCCTCGTGTTCGTTTCGAGGCATAGTGACAGGACGATGCAGAGATCACGCGACGGCCGCCGGATCGCATCCGCGTGGGCGCTCTCCGTCGCTGCCCACGCCGGGCTCGTCGGGGCAGGCGCGGCGATCGTCGCGGGCTCGCTCTCGACGCAGGAGGTGACGCTCGCGCGCACCGCCGGCGCGCCGGCCGCGCCGAGCGCGCCGATCGAGATCGAGCTGCCGGTGGTCTCGGACGGCGCGCTCGACGGCGCCGCGCCCGAGCCGACCGCGAGCCTCCCGCGCGGCGGGGGCGAAGCCGCGGCGCGGCCGGACACGGGCACGCGCGGCCGCGGCGGCACGGACGCGGCCGAGCTGCCCGCGCTGAACCTCGCGGATAGAGACGACGCGACCTTCCTGTCGCCCGAGGTCCGCTCGCGGCTCGACAGGAGCCAGATCCAGCGCATCCGCTCGTCGTCGCGCCGCGCGTCGCGCGAGGACTGGCGCGCCAGCCGGGAGCCCACGGAGCTCACGTTCCTCGCGGGCGGCCGCGTCGGCAGCCGACCCGATCGACGGGTCGCGGCCGAGCGCGATCCGTCGATCGGGGCGCGCGACAGCGGCGCTCCCGAGCGTCGGGGCGGCGCGCTCGGCGCCGCGGCGCGGCCGGCGGGCGCCGAGGGCGCGGCCGACGCGTCTGGCGCGCCCGCCGCGACGCTGTCGCTCGGCGCGACGCCGCGCGCGGTCGGCGGGGCCGTGGAGGGCGGCGACCGCTCGTCCGCGGGGCTCGGCGTGCGCGACGGGCGGACCGGCGCGGATCATCGCGACAGCGCGGCGGTCCCGCTGGCGCGGCCGATGGTCGCCGCGGGCACGCCCTCGGTCCCGGCGAACGTCGCGGGGCGCCCGAACGACACGGTCGACAGCGAGCAGGAGGTGGCGACGGCGATCCAGTCGCTCGTTCATGCGAGCTCGGCCGGCGGCGCGCGCGGGCTCGGTCCGGGCGGAGAGGCGGGGCCGGGCGCGACCGGCTCGGGCGGCGTGGCGGGCACCGGCGCGCGCTCCAGCGCGCTCGGCTCCGGGCGCGGCCGGCTGCTCGACAACGATCCGCTCGATCGCCGCCGCAGCCTCTACATGCGGCAGGTCATGGCCAAGCTGCACCCGCTCTGGGCCGACGCGTTCCCCAAGTGGGCAGCGGGCGAGGGGCTCCAGGGGACCGTGATCGTGACCTTCGTGATCCGGACGGACGGGACCGTGAGCAGCGCTGCGGTGACGCGGCCGAGCGGTATCCCGGAGTTCGACGAGAATTGCCGGCGCGCGGTGCTGCGCGGCGCGCCGTACCCACCGGTGCCCCCCGAGCTCGGCGAGAACTTCCGGTGGTCGATGCCCTTCGAGGCGAGGAATCCCGCCGTCCTGCCGAAGCTCCCCGCGCGAACGATGAACGATGAACGATGAATGATGAGCGCCGCCCGAGCGCGTGGACAGCGTTGCAGCACCCAAGACATCGCTTGACAGGGTGGAAACAGGGCGGTACTAGTCCGCCCTCGCTTCTGCCGAAGTAGCTCAGCTGGCTAGAGCAGGCGTTTCATACGCGCCGGGTCGGGGGTTCGATTCCCTCCTTCGGCACCAGAAATGGTGACAGTCGACCGCTGGTCTCCCTGAATCGGGGGCCAGCGCTCGCGACGTGCTCCTCAAGGTCGGACGTGGACGAGGGTTCCTTCCTCGCCGCTGCTGTGCACCGCGTGCCAGCCGTCGGGGAGCTCAGGCTCGGCCCACAGGAAGATGCGCCGCGCGTCCACGGGCGTCAGCGCGATGTCGTGGAAGCCTTGTGCTTCGCCGACCCCGGCGCCCCAGTACATGCCGGTGATCGCGTGGCCCGGCGCGAAGTCCATCACCCACGGGGCGTCGGCGACGTCGAAGCTGTCGGCGACCTCGCGCGGGTCGATGTTGCGCGTCACGTGCTTGCTCCGCACGCGGAATGTGCCGCGCGCCGTCGACGCGCTCGACTCCGGATCGCGGAGCTGATCGCGGCCCGACGAGATCAGCGTGGCGTAGATCGGCTTCTGCCCCTCGTAGGCCGTCAGCGTCTGGTTGGCCAGGCTGACGTCGAGCCAGCGCCGCGAGCCCTTCGCGAACTCGGGGAGCTTCGAGCGCCGCACGATGACGACGAGGTCCTGCGCGCGCAGCCAGAAGCCGTCGCGCGCCTCCTCGAAGCGCGTGCCGTCCACCGTCCTGAACTTGCCCGTGAGCGGCACGCCCGTGCGCCGCTCGAGCTCCTCGTCGTTGGGCGTCGCCTTGCCGCGGCCGATCGACCACGTGGTGACGTCGTGGCGATGCACGAACGCCACCGGCAGCCCGACCTTCTCGACGTCGAGGCCGTGCCACGGCGAGCCGAGCGCGGCCTGCAGCCGATCGGTCGGGATGAGGCGGCCGTCCGGCGTCACGCCGAGCCTGCGGCCGTCGGCCTCGCCCGCGGTGAAGGTGCGGGTGATCGCGACCCCGCTGCCCTTGCGCAGCGCCGCCGTCTTCATCGCGGCGCGCAGGTCGACGGGCGCGCCGTCCTTCGCGCCGAGCTCGCTCCCGAGCGCGGCGAGGGGCGGGAGCGGCGCGACCGCGTCGGCGAGCGGGAACACGAAGTAGCCCGACTCGGTCCTCCGCCCGTCCTCGCCGACGCCGTGCTGCTGCGGCAGCAGCACCGGCGGCCCGGTGGCGACGCCGCGCTCGTCGAGCGGGACGTCGTTGGCCGACGCGCCGAGCTGCGCGTCGCCGCGCTGCGCGCGCTCGAGGTGGCGCTCGAGATCCGGCTCGGCGTGCCGCAGCTCCTCGCGGCTCGGCACCCCGGAGTACGCCGGGGTGCCCTGCGTCCTCGCGCGCCCGTAGCGGTAGGGCAGGGGCCGCGACAGGTCGGGGGGCGCCGGCAGCACCGCGACCGCGTCGGTGTGCAGCGTCGCGCCGTCGCCCGCGCAGACGAAGCCGCGGGGGCGGATCGCGTACCACCCTCCGCTGCACCCCGCGCGCCCGTACGGCTCCGACGACCGCACCACGGCGGCGCCAGGATAGAGCTCGCCGATCGTGCGCGCGCCTGCCTGCGGGCGCGCGAGCACGGGCGTCCCCGCGCGCAGGGCGACCAGCTTGGGCCCGTCCGCGGGCAGCGCGACGACCTCGATCTCGCCGCCGCCCGCTTCGTCCTTCGATAGCTCCACCGACGCGGCTCTCGCCTTGCAGCCGGACAGGGCCAGCACGACGACCAGGCCCGCGAGCCCGTCGAGGCGACGCGGCCGTGGGCCGCGCGCGGAGCGTCGGGGCGCGCAGGGCGGCGGCGCCCCGAGGTCCGGAGGCGACACCGGCCGGGAGGGCTCCGTCGGCATGGTAGCGAGCGGCATCGGCCGACGCATGCCCGACCTGCGCGCCCTGGGCCAAGTTCCAGGGCGCGACGCGCGCGCCGCCCGGCCGCTGGCGCCGCGCGCGCGTCGACGCCATGAGATGCGCGTGCGCCTCCGCCCCGCGCTGGTGTTCCTCCTGCTCGCGCCCTATGCCGTGGTTTTCTATGCATTCCTGGCGCTGCGCCGCGCCGCCGCGTCGTTCCGACCGCGGCACCCGTGGCGCACGTGGGTGAGCCCGAACCTCCTGATCGGCGGGTTCCTCCTCCCCGGCGACGTCGCCGAGCTCCGGCGCCTCGATGTCCGCGCGGTGATCAACGTGTCGCGCGAGCTCTACGACCCGGTGCTCGCGCTGCGCGCGGCGGGCGTCGAGTACCTCCGCGTCCCGTGCTGGGACATGTGCGCCCCCACGCTCGAGCAGGCCGCGCGCGGCGTGGCGTTCCTCGAGCGCCACCTCGGCGCTGGCCATCGCGTCCACGTCCACTGCGCGAGCGGCGTCGGGAGGAGCGTCACGATCGCGCTCTGCTACCTCGCCACCCGCGGCGGCCTCGAGGTCGGCGAGGCGATCGCCCTGCTCGAGCGGCAGCGGCCGCGCGTCGCGCTGAGCCGCGCGCAGCGCGCGTTCGTCGAGCGCTACGTCGCCTGGCACCGCGAGCGCGCGGCGCCGCGCGCGCTCACCTCCTGCGCAGGAGCGATCTCAGGCTGAAGAGCCCGAGCGCGGGCGCCGCGACCGCGAAGGCCCCGCCGCACCCGGCGAGGATGAGCGCGGCGCCCCACGGCGTGGCGGCGATCGCCTCCGGCAGCGCCGCCCGGAGCGCCGCGCCGCAGCCGACCGAGACCGCCGTGAGCGCGGCGACGCGGCCGATCCGGATCTGATCCAGCCCGAGCCCGCCGATCTCGCGCCGCACGCGGAGCGCGAGGGCGATCGCCTCGACCCACCCGGCGATCACGGCGCCGAGCACCACGCCGAGCACGTCGAGCCGCCGCATCAGGAGCAGCGCGACGGCGGTGCTGACGAGCACGCGGTAGAGCGCGTACCGCGCCGGCGTCCTCGTGTCCCCCAGCGCGAACGAGGCGGTGATCAGCACGCGCCCCGCGGCGTTCCCGAGCAGCGCGAGCCCGTAGGCGCCCACGAGCGGCTCGACCCGCGCCGTCGACGCCCGATCGAACGTCCCGGTCTGCAGCAGCAGCGTGATGAGCTCCCGCCCGAGCACCAGGAACACGGCCGTCGCCGGCACGGTCAGCACCGTGATCCGCGCGAGCGAGGCGCCGAGGCGGCGCGACAGCGCCTCGTTGCGCCGCGCGACGTCCGCCTCGGCCGTGTCGCGCGCCATCTCGGGCAGGGCCACCGCGGCCTCCCCCGTGCCGAGGATGCTCATCGGCAGGAGGTAGATCGTCTGCGCGTAGTTGAAGGCCGCGTTGGCGCCGGCGCCGAGGAAGCTCACGAGGAGCGTGTCGACGAGCCCGGAGACCTGGATGATCCCGCGGCCGAGCAGCGCGGCGGGCAGCTTCCCGGCCGCCTCCCGGACGCTCGGGTCGCGCGCGTCGAGGCGCGGCGCGAGCCCGCCGAGCAGCGCGCGCGCCGAGGGGAGCAGCAGCGCGAGCTGCAGCGCGGCGCCGGCGAACGCGCTCCACGCGAGCGCCTCGGCGAGCGGCTCCCCGCGCATGCCGAGCCACGCCCCGCAGGCGAGCAGCCCCGCGATCTGGGCGGCGCTCCACGCGACGGGCGCGGCGTAGGGGAGGAAGAACCGCCGGTGCGCGTTCAGCACGCCGAGCCCCCACGCGGAGAGCACGAGGAGGCCGGTCATCGGGAAGACGATCCGGACGACGCGCGTCGTGCTCGCGAGCTTGTCCTCGTCGAAGCCCGCGGCGAACAGGAAGGACAGCCACGGCGCCGCGAGCACGCCGAGGAGCGACGCGGCCGCGGCGGCGACGAGCAGGAGCCCGAGGGCGGACAGCGCGAAGTGCGCCGCGCGCCGCGCGTCGCCCGCCGCGCGGAGGCGCGCGTAGACGGGGATGAAGGTCGCGGAGAGCGTCCCCTCGCCGAGGAGGTTCTGGGTGATGTTCCCCGCGCGGAACGCCGCCGCGATCACGTCGGCGAGCTCGGAGGTGCCGAAGAAGTGCGCCGTCACCCGCTGGCGGATCAGCCCGACGAGCCGCGAGAGGATGATCCCAGCGGTGACCATCGCCGACGACCGCGCCGCGCTGGGGGCCGCCTCGCGTCCGGCGGCCGGCCGGCTCGCGCCGGCGGCAGCGCTCGCCGGCGTGGTCCCTGCCTGCGTGGCGGCGGGCGGATCGGGGTCGGGCGGCACGGCGCCGCTTCTATCAGACCTCCCGCTCCCGGGCGACCTCGGCGCCGGCCGGGCGGCGGCTCAGTCCCGGAGCCTCGCGGCGCCGAGCCGCTCCGCGTGCGCCAGCACCCGCCGCGCGACGTCCGGCCCCTCGCGCCGGCGGTCCAGGTGCCGCGGGATGACCCCGCGCTCCGCGGCGTCCCACAGCTCCGGCTGGGAGATCCCGGTCTCGGTCCGCGCGCGCAGCTGCGACAGGGAGACCTCGACCGTGGGGAGGGCGATCGGCGCCTGGGGATCGCGGAGGAGCGCCGGGTCGATGCAGCACGACAGGTCGTTCGCCCCGCCGGAGCGCGCGTTCAGCCTGGGGATCTCGAAGCGCGCCTCGAGCGTGCGGATGACCGACGCGTGGTCGAGCACGGTGCTCACCGCGCAGCCCCTCCGGACGAACGGGCCCGCGACGATCGACGGGACCCGGAACCCGAGCTGCGAGAACAGCGGATCGTCGTCGGTGGTCGTGGGCGGCGGCACGTGGTCGAAGAAGCCTCCGTGCTCGTCGTAGGTGATCACGAGCAGGCACCGGCCCCACTGGGGGCTCTTCGCGAGCGCGTTGTAGACGCTGGCCATGAGCACCTGCCCGAGCTGCACGTCGTGGTCGGGGTGATCGTCGTTCGCGGTGGCGCCGAAGAACTGGGGATCGATGACGGAGAACGCGGGGAGGAGCCCCGCCGCCGCGTCCTCGAAGAAGCGCTCGATCCCGGAGACGCCCTTGAACTTGAAGTACGCACCCGAGCACCACGGCACGTCGTGGTAGTAGTTCCTGCTCGAGATCCCCGCGTCGCTCAGCAGCTCGAAGACGCTCGTGAAGCCGGTGACCGGCACGTTCCTGGAGACGCCCCTCGACGTGGCGCCGTGCAGGAAGAACCGGTTGGGCCAGGTCGGGCCGAGCACCGAGCTGAACCAGCGCTCGCAGATCGCCGACGCGTCGGCGAGCGCGTAGAGGATCGGCAGGTGCTCGCGCACGTGATAGCCCATCACGTCGCGCTGATCCGGCCCCGCGTGAGCGGCGACGAACCCGTCGTTCCTCCCTTGATTCCACTGCGCGTGGGCCGCGTCCCAGCTGTGCGGCGGGTCGGCGGGCGTGAAGTTGTCGAGCTGGAAGGGGGAGACCAGCGCGCCGTCCGGCGCCCGGTTCGACTCGTTGCCTGTCAGGCCGTCGATCTGCCTGCCCTCCTTCAGCCGCAGCGAGCCGAGGTAGTGGTCGAACGACCGGTTCTCCATACACAGGACGACGATGGTGCTGATCGGCGCGAGCAGCTCTGCAGGGCTCAGGCCTCCCGTGTCGGCGCAGCCATCCGCAGGCGCGCCGCCGGCGCCGCCAGCGCCCGCCTGTGCCGAGCCGCCCGCTCCCCCAGCGCTGCCCGCACCTCCAGCGCTGCCCGCACCTCCGGCGCCGCCGCCCGCTCCTCCGGCTCCGTCGTTCCCGCCCGAGCTGCCCGAGCTCGAGCCGGCGTCCTCGAGCATCGCCGCGCCCTCCGTGGCGCTGCATCCGAAGGTCGCGGCGCCGAGCGCCGCGCCGAACCCCGTCAGCACATGCCGCCGGGTCAGGGGATCACGCGGCGGTCCATTCCGTTTTTTCATCACACACAGGATCCTCAGGAACGCGGGGCCGAGAAAGGACTTTTGATGCCCCCTCGACTCGACGTAACCGCCGAGTAACCCACGTGACCCTCTGCGAACACCGGCGCGAACACCGGCGCGAACACCGGCGCGACTGCCGGCGTGCGACCGGCGTGCGACCGGCGTAACCGAGAAAACCTTTCTTTTCGCGAGGTCTGCCGGGTGATATGGGTAGAAATCGCGGGGGCCTACGTTTGCACTCTGCCACCTTCCGATGAGCTCGAATCCGCTCCCACCTACGCCCGCAGGGATAGATACCGTCGAGAACGGCCGGTCGATCGGGCCGCTGAGGCCGCTACGGCTGTGCATCGTGGACATGAACAATGGCCACGTGAACCAGGCGATGCGCTGCCTGCGCGGGCTCACCGCAGCCTTCTTCGAACGTGTCCAGAAGCACAATCCGGGCGTATCTTGCGAGGTCGTCGAGGTGTCGCCCCGGGACACCAACGCACCCATCCCCGCGGACTGTGATCTGTACCTCTCGTCGGGCGGCCCCGGCTCTCCGTTCGACGGCGAGGGCGAGCCGTGGACGCTCGACTACGCGCGCCTGCTGGACGGCGTTGCCGAGTCGGCGATCCAGGGGGGCGCGGACCGGCGGGCGCTCTTCGCGATCTGCTACTCGTTCGAGCTCGTCGTCCACCATTACCAACTGGCCGATGTGGTCCCGCGCGCCGACCGCAAGTTCGGCGTCATGCCCATCTACACGACCCCGGTCGGCCAGCAGCACCCGCTGCTGTCTCCGTTCGGCGATCGTCTCTTCGCCTTCGAGCACCGCAACTGGGAGGCGGTGAACCTCGACGAGCGCCGCCTCGGCGGCCTCGGGGGCCAGCTCCTCGCCCGCGAGAGCCGCGACGGCATCTCCAAGGGCCGGGCGATCCTCGGGCTGCAGGTCGCGCCGGGGGTCGAGGCGGTCCAGTTCCATCCGGAGGCGGATCGCGCCGGCGTCATGAGCTGGCTCGCGCGGCCCGAGCAGGCGGCCGCCTTCAAGGCGACCTACGGCGAGGTCACCTACCACGCGATGCTGCGCACCCTGGACGATCCCAGGCGGCTCGCGCGCACCTACGCGCTCGTGATTCCAGGTTGGCTCGGCCGCTGCTTCAACGAGATCGCCGGCCCTCGCGGCTACGCCGAGCTGCCGCCGATCGAGGACGCTCCGTGCCCCCGCTTCGCCGCGCATTGCCGCGCCGAGGATCCGCCCACGCCCTCCGCGCGCACGCCCATCCCCGGCGAGCAGGTCGCGCGCGGCGCCTGAGCCGCGCGCGGCGCGGCACAGGATCCGCGCGTGCGCCGAGGGGCCGCGCCGCCGAGGGACCCGCGGGGGGCTGCGCGGGGAGCTGGCATAAGCGCCGACGATCGGCTGCTCGCGCCTTGCGCGCCGGCCTACCTGCGGCTTATGGTCATGGGATAAAGGATGATCGCGAGCAGGGCTCGCGGGCCAGCATCCGGCGCCGGGGGTTGCTCTGGCACCCATGAGAGGGAACGCATGAATCACTCGCGTCCGGCCGCTCCGAGGAGTCTACCGTCGCCGGACGTCCGCGAGCCGGCCGCGTCCGAGGAGGGGTACCGCGGCGACGCGTCGCCGGCCGAGGCCTCGGTCGTCCAGCCCTCGACGCCGGCCGAGGACCCCGACGCGCAGGAGGCTCAGCTCGATTCGCAGCTGGGCGTGACGGATCCGATCGCCATGTCGCAGGTCCGTGATGCGTTGAACCAGCTGAGCCGCGAGCGCGGGACGCAGCCGCACGTGCTGCTCATCATCTATCACCGGCACGGCGCCGAGACGGTGCGGTTGAACGAGGGGGTCGGGGTCGTCGTGGGCCGCGATCCGAGCGCGGACGTCGCGATCCCCGAGCGCAGCCTGTCGCGGCGCCATGCGCGCTTCACGTTCCAGCGCGGCGACGTGCTCATCGAGGACCTCGGCTCGACGAACGGCACCTTCCTGAGCGGCCATCGCGTGGAGCAGGGCATCCTGAAGCCCGGCGACGAGGTGGTGCTCGGGGAGATCACGGCCTCGCTGCGCGTCATCGCGAGCGCGGAGCTGCCGGTGCTCCACCTCGACGCGCTGGACGCGCGCCGCGCCGCCCTGGACCCGAGACGCCTGCCGAGCGCCGACAACCTGATGGGCGGGCCGACGCCCGTGGGCGGGGTGCGCGCGGTCAGCGACGAGGGGCTCGTGATGCGCAGCCCCGCGATGCGGCCGGTGCTCGAGACCGCCATGCGCCTCGCGCGCTCGTCGGCGCCCGTGCTGCTCCAGGGCGAGACGGGGACCGGGAAGGACGTGCTCGCGCGGCTGATCCACGAGGCCGGCCCGCGCCACAAGAAGCAGCTGGTCCACGTCGGGTGCAGCGGCGTACCCGCGCAGCTCCTGGAGAGCACGCTCTTCGGCCACGAGGCCGACGCGCTCCCGGGCGCCGCCGAGGCGCAGGAGGGCGTCTTCGAGGCGTGCGCGGGCGGCACCGTGGTGCTCGACGAGGTGGGCGATCTCCCGCCTTCCTCCCAGGCCGCGCTGCTGCGCCTCCTCGACACCGGCCGCATCGCCCGCATCGGGTCGACCCGGGAGATCGAGGTCGACGTGCGGATCGTCGCGACCACGTACCGCGATCTCGAGGCCATGTGCGAGGCGGGCGCGTTCCGCTCGGACCTGCTCTACCGGCTCAACGCGGTGCCGCTGCGCATCCCGCCGCTCTGCGAGCGGCGCGAGGACATCGGGCCGCTGGCCCAGCGCTTCCTCCGGCAGGCGAACGAGGCGCATCGCCGCAACGTGCGCTCGATCGATCCCGAGACGCTCGCGCTCCTGGAGCAATACCCCTGGCCCGGCAACGTGCGCGAGCTGCGCAGCGCCATCGAGCGCGCCGTGGTCATCGCGCGGGGCAGCGTCATCACCCCGCTCGACCTGCCGGAGAGCATCAACGCCCTCGCGGCGCGCCGGCGCTCCACGCCGCCGCCGCCGGACCGGCCGCTCGTCGAGATCGCGCCCACCAGCACGGGGCCGATGATCGGGCTCAAGGCGCAGATGGACCGCCTGGAGGCCGAGATCATCCTCGAGGCCCTCCGCGCGACCAACGGCAACCTGGCGATGGCGGCGCGGCGGCTCAGGATGCCGCTGCGCACGCTCCAGGAGAAGATCACCAGCCACGGGCTGAAGCGCTCCGATTACCGGGACGGCCCGCCGTCGCGATCGAAGTAGCGCGCGGGCGAGCGGGGCCCCGGCGGGTCAGCCTTCGTCCTCCAGCACCGCCAGCGCCGCGTTGTGCCCGCACGCGCCGTGGACCCCGGCGCCGGGGTGCGCGTACGACGAGCCCAGGTAGAGGCCGCGGAGCGGCGTCCGGTAGCGGAAGTAGGGGAACACCGGCCGGAAGATGAGCTGATTCCGGATGTCGGCCGAGCCTCCGCCGAGATCGCCGCCGATGAGGTTCGCGTCCATCGCCTCGAGGTCGTCGGGCGCCCAGATCTTCCGCGCGAGGATCCGCTGCCGGAAGCCGGGGGCGAGCTCCTCGATCCGCGCCTCGACGCGGTCGGCGAAGCGCTCGCGCGAGGCCGCCCAGCCCCCGTCGATGGAGGAGGGGACGCGCGAGTAGGCATACAGGGTGTGGCGCCCGGCCGGCGCGCGCGTCGGATCGACCAGCGATTGCTGGCCGATGACGAGGTAGGGGTGCTCGGGGAGGACGCCGGCGCGCACCTGGCGCGTGAACTCGGCGAGGTCCTCGAGGCTGTCGCCCGCGTGCACGACCGCGGCGCGCGCGGCGTCCTCGTGGGACCACGGCGCCGGGCCGTCGAGCGCCCAGTCCATCTTGAAGGTGCCGAACCCCTGGCGGAACCGGCGCATGGCGCGCTGGACCCGGCCGGGGACGAGCTCGGGCGCGAGCAGGCGGAGGTAGAGCGTCGGCGCCGCGACGTCGGCGACGATGGCGCGGCGGGCGCGGATCTCCTCGCCGTCCGCGAGCCGGACCGCGGCCGCCCGGCCCTGCCTGGCGATGATCTGCGCGACCCGGGCGCCGCAACGGAGGCTGCCGCTGCGCTCCTCGATGCGCCGGAGCAAGGCGCGCGTGACCGAGCCGGCGCCGCCCTCGGGGACCGCGAAGCCGCCGCTCGAGGCGAGCAGGGTGAGCATGAAGCCGACGATGGCGCCGCAGGGGTCCTCGGGGCCCACGTCGGTGTGGAGGGCGAGGCCGGGGACCACGCGCCGGGCCGCCTCGGTCCGGAAGGTGCGCGTCGAGAAGCCGCGGCCGCTCGAGAGGGCCACCTGCGCCAGGCGGAGCAGGTTGAGGGGCCCGAAGCGGAGCAGCGCCCCGAGGGCGGGCGGCGTGGACAGGAGCGCCTTGAGCAGCCGCTCGACCGTGGCGGCGTGCCAGCCCGCGATCCGGCGCCACGTGGGGCCGTCTTCGCCGAGCGACCTCGCCGTCGTCTCGACGTCCCGCGCGATCGCGGCGCAGGTCCCGTCGGGCGCCGGGTGGGCGCTGTCGATCGGCGCGTGCCGCCAGACGAGGCCGGCCCCCGGCAGGTCGAGCGGCAGCAGCGCGGGGCTCGTCTGCCCGAAGGGGAAGAACGCCGCGCCGAGGTCGTGGCGGAACCCCGGGAGCGTCACCTCGCGCGTGCGCACGGCGCCGCCCGGCTCCTGCTCGGCTTCGAGCACGAGCACCGACAGGCCCGCGCGGGCGAGGTACGCCGCCGCGGTGAGGCCGTTCGGTCCCGAGCCCACCACGATCACATCAGGGTCTCCGCTCTGCATCGTCGTCTGCGGCTCCTCAGCCCACGAGCTGCGCGCTCGGCATGGTGCGGTTCGAGGCGATCGCCTGGCCGCTCCGCCCCACCACGAGCAGGCCGACGGCGATCACGTCCGGGAACATCGCGACGCCGCGCTGCGCGGCGCGGGCGGGCGCGACGCCGTCGGCGAGCCAGTCGTAGACCGTCCGCGCGAGGAGGCGGCGCGCGATCTCCTCGCCGACCCCGGTCGCCGCCACCGCCCCGTGCGGGCCGGCGTAGATCCCCGCGCCCATCAGCGGCACGTCCCCGACGCGGCCGCGGAGCGAGAAGGTCGACCCGCCCGTCGACGCCGCGGCGGCGAAGCGGCCGTGCGCGTCGCGAACGACGGCCCCGACCGTGTCGCACTCGATCGGCTCGGCGTCGAAGTTCCAGAACCGCTCCGCCGTGAGCGCGTGGAACCGCGCCGCGTCGTTCGTGGCGTCGCCGTCGCCCCCCTCGCCGCGCAGCGCCGCGAGGGCGCGGCCGTGCCGCTCGCGCGCCGCCTCGGTGGCCGGATCGTGGTCGGCGAACCCGAGCCGGCGCGCGAACGCGGTCGCGCCCGCGCCGGCGAGGATCAGGTGGGGCGTCTCCATCACCTTCGCCGCGACGAGGACGGGGTTCTTCACCCGCTCGACGCACGCGACGGCGCCGAACCGCCCGTCGCTGGCCATCACGGCCGCGTCCATCTCGATCGTGTGCCCGTCGAGGCGGAGGTTTGAGCCCGTCCCGGCGTTGAAGCGTGGGTCGTCCTCCAGACGCGCGGTCGCCGTGATGGCCGCCGCGAGCGCCTCTCCGCCCGCGTCGAGCGCGCCGAGCGCCTCGTCGGCGGCCCTGGCGCAGCTGTCCGCGCCGTCTTGCGGCGCGGACACCCCGCCGTGCGTGAGGATGGCGTATCTCACGTCGTTCTCTCGCGCGTACCACGGCCGCGCGCCGCCGCGAAGCCGGCCGGGCCCGCGGCCGCCGGGGGGGCGGGCGCGGGGGAGGCGGGCGCGGGGCCGCCGACCGGGGAGGCCGCTCGGCCCCGGGGCAGGACCGCTGCGCTCGACACCCTGCCGCGCTCCTGATACGTCGCGCGCTCAGCCCGGAGCGCGGCAGGCGCCAGCCGACCGCCCGCTGCGGGACGAGCGCGGCCAGGCCCAAGGCCGCCGCGAAGCCGCCCATCGAGGAATCGAGGAGAGCAGAGACCGTGGCCAAGAACGAAGCGCCGAAGACCGCCATCACGCCCACGCGCAACGAGGATTACCCCGAGTGGTACCAGCAGGTCGTGCGCGCGGCCGACCTCGCGGAGAGCTCCCCGGTCCGCGGCTGCATGGTCATCAAGCCGTGGGGCTACGCGATCTGGGAGAACATCCAGCGCGAGCTCGACAGCATGTTCAAGGCGACCGGGCACAAGAACGCCTACTTCCCGCTGTTCATCCCGAAGTCGTTCCTCGAGAAGGAGGCGGAGCACGTCGAGGGGTTCGCGAAGGAGTGCGCGGTGGTCACCCACCACCGCCTCGTGCCCGGCCCCGGCGGCGGGCTCATCCCCGACCCCCAGGCCCGGCTGGAGGAGCCGCTCATCGTGCGCCCCACGTCCGAGACGATCATCGGCGCGGCGTTCGCGAGCTGGGTCCAGAGCTACCGGGATCTGCCGCTGCTGATCAACCAATGGGCGAACGTCGTGCGGTGGGAGCTGCGGACGCGCCTGTTCCTGCGGACGGCGGAGTTCCTGTGGCAGGAGGGGCACACCGCGCACGCGAGCGAGGCGGAGGCGCGCGAGGAGACGCTGCGCATGCTCGGCGTCTACGCCACGTTCGCGCGCGACTTCATGGCCATGCCCGTCCTCGAGGGCCCGAAGACGGCGAGCGAGCGCTTCCCCGGCGCGGTCGACACCTACGCCATCGAGGCGATGATGCAGGATCGCAAGGCCCTGCAGGCCGGGACGAGCCACTTCCTGGGCCAGAACTTCGCCAGGGCGAGCGGCATCAAGTTCCAGACCAAGGAGGAGACCGAGGAGTACGCCTGGACCACGTCCTGGGGCGTGTCGACCCGCCTCGTCGGCGGCCTGATCATGACCCACAGCGACGACGACGGCCTGGTGCTCCCGCCGCGGCTCGCGCCTGCGCACGTCGTGATCCTGCCGGTGTACCGGGGCGACGACACGCGCGCCAAGATCGACGAGTACATCGACGGGCTCGCGAAGGAGCTCCGGGCGCAGCGCTTCGGCGAGCGGCGCGTCGAGGTCGAGATCGACCGGCGCGACATCCGCGGCGGCGAGAAGCAGTGGGAGTGGGTGAAGAAGGGCGTCCCGCTGCGGATCGAGATCGGGCCGCGCGACGTCGACGGCGGCGTGGCCGTGGTCATGCGCAGGGACCGCTCGCCGAAGGACAAGGCGAGCATGGCGCGCGCGGAGCTCACGGGGCGCATCACGGAGATCCTCGCCGACATCCAGGCGACGCTCTATGCGCGCGCGCTCGCGATGCGCGACGCGAACACGCACGTGATCGACAGCCGCGCCGACTTCGACGCGTTCTTCGGGTCGAAGGGGGGCAAGGAGGCGCCGGGCGGCTTCGCGCTGGCGCATTGGTCCGGCGATCCGGAGGTCGAGGCGGCGGTGAAGGACGCGCACAAGGTGACCATCCGCTGCATCCCGACCGGCGGGTTCGAAGGGGCGCCGTGGGCCGACGCGGTGACCGGCGAAGGGACGTGCATCTTCACGGGCAAGCCCAGCCCGCGGCGCGTGGTGTTCGCGAGGTCGTACTGAGCGGCGGCAGCCGCCGCCTCACCGGGCGCGCGCGGCGTCGCCGGCGCGCCTGCCGCGGGGAGGGCCCCGCGCGCGTCGCCTGCGCGGCGGCGCCTCAACGGCCGAGCGCCGGCAGCACGTGCTCCGCCAGGATCGTGGGGAGCAGCCGCAGCTGCGCGCAGTGTTCGCCGGGGCCCGAGCCGGCGTAGCCGCGCACGTAGAGGCTGCCCCCGTCGTACATCCGGGTGAGCCGCAGCGCCTCGCCCGCGCCCTCGGCGCCGAGGCCGGGCGTATTAGGCGGCGCGCCGTCGCCGCTGGAGGTCACCGCGATGGGGCTGGCTCCGAGCTCGCTCAGCAGGAAGGAGGCCACCTCCTTCGTCGACGCGTAGCCGCTCGTCGGGATCTCGGTGTGCGTCAGGTAGAAGACCGGCGCGCCGCGCGCGGCGGCGTTCGCGAGGGCGACGTACGGCGCGAGCTGGCCCTGCACGAGCGACGTCTGGCCCGGCATGTAAGAGGCATAGAGCGAGTCGAGCAGGATCAAGGCGTCCACGTGGCTGCTCCCGCGCTCGACGATCCTCCCGATCGCGCCCGATCCGGCGCTCCAGGACGACAGCATGAGGCGGCGCGCGCGCGCGCCCGCGATCCCGGTCACGGCGCCGACCTCGCGGTCGATCGCCTGGAGCAGCGCGTCCCAGCCGCCGACCTCGAGGCCGCGCGCGTAGTCGCTGGAGCGGGTCCCCAGGTCGATCCCGGCGATGACCAGCTCCATGTCCCTGGGAGCCAGCACCTTTCGGATGGCCTCTGCGCCGTGGAAGTGGACGAGCAGATCGTAGCCGCCCTCCGCGGACATCGCGCGCGCCGGCGGGACGAGGAGCCTGCCCAGCGGCAGCGGGCGCCAGCGCTCGTAGCCGCCGAAGCCGTGGTCGGCGAAGTCGCAGCCCGCCTGCGCTTCGCGCTCCTCGAGCGCGAGCCGCTCGGGCTCGCCGCCCCTGGGCAGCGGCGACGGCGCTGCGGGCGCGCTCGCCGGAGCCGGGACCGGCGACGCGCTGGGCTCGCGGCTCCGGCGAAGCAGCAGCACGCCGCCCATGACGCCAAGGCTCGCCGCCAGGACGAGCGCGTCGCGGAGCTGCCGCGTCCTTCGGCCGCTCAAAACCCGGGATCGGTGACGGTCGGCACCCACCGCGTCGAAGGAGGCTTGGTCGGGATGGCTTTGCGCGCGCTCGCGGCGCTCGATGCTGCGGCCGCCGCGCTCGGCGCCGCGGGGCCAGCGGCCGCCGGCGCGCCTTTGGCCGCCCGGCTCGGAGCACCGGTCCCGCGCTCCTCGGGACCGGCGGCGGCGATCGGGTCGCGGGCCGGTACGGCGCCGGTCTCGTTGCCGTCGGCCTGGATCGCGGCGGCGCTGGCCGACGCCGGGGCGGCTGCCGCCGCGGCGCCCGCGCTGCGGTCGACCACCGCGGCCTGCTCGGGCGCGATCGGCTGCGGTGCGGACCGCTGCCGGTGCCACACCATGCCCGCGCCGAGCGCCGTGACGAGCGCGAGCGCCGCGGCTGCCGCCAGTGTTCCCGAGCGACTCCGCGCCGCGGGGACCTCGATCGGGCTGAGCGGCGTCTCCTGGCCTGGCGAGCTCTGCGGCAGCGCCTCGGGCAGCAGCACCGGCTGCGAGAGCGAGGGAGCGCTCGCGCGGATCGTGGGGAGCTGTGCGTTCGGGTGGCCAGGGGGGAGCTGCGTGAAGAAGAACTCGCTGATGCTGTCGCGAACGAGCATCACCTCGGGCGGGTGCGACGCGCGCTCGTCGAGCATGCGGACCGTGTCGCGCAGCGCGGCGCGCCGGCGCTGATTGCGCTCCCCGAGGAGCCCGCGCACGAACGCCCCGACGTCGTGGTCCGTCACCGTCGGCTCCTTCGCCAGCACGGCCTCGAGCGCGCCCTCCAGGTCGAGCATCGTCTGGTACCGCTTGTCCGGGTCCTTCTGGAGGCACGTCATCAGCACGTGCTCCAGGTCGGCGGGGAAATCCGGGTTCTTCAGGCGGGGCGACAGCGCTGGCCGCGAGGTGATGTGCTGCAGCGTGAGGAGATCGTTCTCCGCGGTGAACGGATGATCCCCGGTCGTGAGCTTGTAGAGCACGATGCCCATCGCGAAGATGTCGGTGCGCCGATCGATCCGCTCGCCCCGCGCCTGCTCCGGGGACATGTACGGGACCTTGCCCTTGATCTGGCCCGCGGTCGTGTCGTTGCCGGAGCGGTTGGTCGCCTTGGCGACGCCGAAGTCCACGAGCTTCACGTGGCCGTCGTACGTCACGAGGATGTTCTGGGGCGACACGTCGCGGTGCACGAGCCCGAGCAGCTGATCGTCGTTCTGCGGATCGCGGAGCTCGTGCGCGGCGTGCAGGCCGAGGCAAGCGCGGCTCAGGACGCGGAGCGCGATGCGCAGCGGGATCGCCACGCCGCTCTTGTTGGCCGCCCGCGCGATGACCGACAGCGCCTCGCCGTCGACCCACTCCATCACGATGTAGAGGACGTCGCCCTGCTCCCCGAGGTCGAGGATCTCGGCGACGTTCGGGTGGTGGATCCCCGAGGCGAGCCTCGCCTCCTCGAGGAACATCGACTCGAACTGGGCGTCCTCCGAGAGCGACGGCAGCATCGTCTTGATGGCGACCGTCTTCTGGAACCCGCGATGGCCCCTGCGGCGCGCGGCCCACACCGTAGCCATGCCCCCCTGCGCGATCGGCAGGAGGAGCTCGTAATGGCCGAGCTCCTTTCCCGGCAACAGCTGGGGTTGGGGGATCATGACGTCGTGCGGCGCGCTCCGGGCCGAAATGCAGGGAGCCCGGAAAGCTTGAGCAAGTCTAGCATCCGGGCCCGGCAGGCACGTTATGTGATGCTGGTCACAGAAACGCGGCGTGGAGGAGCGCTCCGCCGCGTCGGGAGATCACGCGCCGGGCGGGACCGCCTGTCCCCACAGCTGCTGGTAGATCTCGCTGAGCTTCTGGTGGGTCTCCGGCGAGAAGCCGTTGACCGCATAGGGCCAGCGGAAGCCGTCTCCCATCGCCTGGTTGCACGAGAACGAGACGAGCAGATCGACCGGCGTGGGGTTGTTCGGCCGGATGATGGAGATGCCCAGGCCCGGGTAGAAGCAGTTGCCGCGGTCCGCCGTGAAGCTGTCCTCGTCGCCGAAGACGTCGAGGATCTGGTCCTTGAGCTCCTCGTCGGCGTCGCTGGTCGTGAGCTGGCGCTGCTGGAGGATGACGAAGTTCTTGAAGCGGGGCTGGGCGGGCAGCGTCGGCGCGGTCGCGGTCTGCCCCGGGATGAGGTTGGGCGGGATGAGGCCGGGGAGCGCCTGCTGCAGCCCCTGGAGAGCGGCCTGCCCCATCTGCTGGAGCTCGGGCGGGATCCCCGGGATGAGGGTGGGGGCCGCGGTCGCCGTCGGCGTCGGGGCCAGCTCCTGCCCCTGGAGGCGGAGCACGGTGATCTGCGCCTTGTCCATCTCGTCGAACGGCGCCGTGCGTGCCGCGCAGCCGGTGACAAGGGGTGCCAGCAAGGCGATGCCTGCGAGTGTACGGGTGGTGAGGTTCATGTTCACTTTGACGGTCATCTAGCACGGCTATGCGCCGGAAGGTGAACAGCGACCGCACACGGCAGGCCCTCGACCCCGGCCCGCGCCGGGGCGGGCTTCACATCGTGCTCGCGCCGAACTCGTAGAGCGCCCGGATCTCGGTGAGGCGCGCCGTGATGTCGGCGCGCGTCACCTTCGCGATCCGCTGCGTGCCCACCGCCTCGACGCAGAACGACGCCGTCGCCGTCGCGTGGAGCATGCCGCGCCGGAGCGCGAGCGGCGTGACCTCCGGCTGGCCCGCGAGGTAACCGATGAGCCCGCCGGCGAAGGCGTCGCCGGCGCCCGTCGGATCGACGACGTCCTCGAGCGGGAAGCCGGGCGCCGCGAACACGCCCTCCTCGTCGAAGAGCAGCGCGCCGTGCTCGCCGCGCTTGATGATCAGCCGGCGCGGCCCGCGGGACAGGATCTCCTTGGCGGCGCGGCGGATGTTGTACTTGCCCGAGAGCTGGCGCGCCTCCTCGTCGTTGACGACGAGCGTGTCGATGCGGCGCAGCATCGCCGCGACCGCCTTCGGCTCCCCCTCGATCCAGAAGTTCATCGTGTCCGCGAGGACGAAGCGCGGCGAGCGGACCTGCTCGAGCACGTCGAGCTGGAGCGCGGGGTGGATGTTGCCGAGCAGGAGGAAGGGCGTGTCGCGGTACGCCTCCGGCAGCTTCGGCGCGAACGACGCGAACACGTTGAGCTGCGTGTCGAGCGTCGTGCGGTGGATGAGATCGACGTCGTAGCGACCGGCCCAGCGGAACGTCTTCCCCGGCGCGCGCTCGACGCCCTCGACGGCGATGCCGCGGGCGCGCATCGCCGCGAGCGTCTCCTCGGGGAAGTCGTCGCCGACCACGGCCACCGTGCGCACCGGAGCGAAGCACGAGGCAGCGAACGCCGAGTACGTGGCCGAGCCACCCACGACGTTCTTGGCGCTGCCGGAGGGGAGCTCGAGGTCGTCGAAGGCCATCGAGCCGATGATGAGGATCGCGGAGGAGGTCGTCACAGAAGCCTCTTATTCGGGTTTGCGCGCAGCCGCTAGCCGCGCGTTTTGTTTCAGCGGCGCCGTCGCCGCGCCCGCGTGGCCGGGCGAGACGGCGACAGCTTGCGCCGGGGGGCACGCTCAGTCGGCCTTGTGCCGGGGGCCGATGAGCCACTCGAGCCGCGCCTGCGCGTCGGGCGAGGTCGCGCTGGCCGAGGTCATGATGGAGCTCCGCAGCGCATGGCGCGCCGGGCTCTGCGACACATCCGGGAGGCCGTGGGCGAGGGCCTTCGCGACGTTCCGCGCGTGCACGATGTTGCGGTTCAGCACGGCGATGACCGCCTCGACGCTCACCGCCTCCTCGGTCACGTGCCAGCAGTCGAAGTCGGTCGTGAGCGCGAGCGTGGCGTAGGGGAGCTCCGCCTCGCGCGCGAGCTTGGCCTCGGGCAGGTTGGTCATCCCGATGACGTCCGCGCCGAGGGACCGGAACATGTGGCTCTCGGCCCTCGTCGAGAACTGCGGGCCCTCGATGCAGACGTACGTGCCGCCGCGGTGGACGCGCGCGGCGGTGGCGCGCGCGGCCTCGTAGACGGCGCTCGCCATGAACGGGCACACCGGATCGGCGAACGGCACGTGGGCGACCACGCCGTCGTCGAAGAACGTGGAGATCCGGCGCTTCGTGAAATCGAGGAACTGGTCGACGACGACGAGGTCGCCGGGCTCGATCTGCTCGCGCAGGGAGCCCACGGCGCTCACGCTGAGCACGTGCGTCGCGCCGAGCATCTTCAGCGCGCAGATGTTCGCGCGGTAGTTGATCGTCGACGGGGAGAAGCGGTGCCCGCGGCCGTGGCGCGGCAGGAAGAGCACGGTCGCGTCGCCGCCCTTGACCTGTCCGCGGAGCACCACGTCGCTCGGCAGCCCGAAGGGCGTGGACACCGAGACCTCCTCGACGTCCTCCAGCCACCCCATCTCGTAGAGCCCGCTGCCGCCGATGATGGCGAGCACGTCGCGCGTCGCGCCTTCGCTCATCGCTCGAACCTCCGCTCGGAGAGCAGCCGCTCGCAGAGCGCCGCGCGCCGCTGCCGGCGGCACCGCTCGGCAAAGACGAGCGACCTCAGCTGCTCGTACGCGCGGTTGATCTCGTCGTTCACGATCACGTAGTCGAAGAAGCCGTAGTGCTCGATCTCCCCCTTCGCGTTGCGGAGGCGCCGCAGCGTCGTCGGCTCGTCCTCGGTGCCGCGGCCGCGCAGGCGCCGCTCGAGCTCGGCGAGCGACGGGGGCAGGATGAACACGGCGACCGCCTCGGGCAGGCTCGCCTTGATCTGCCTCGCGCCCTGGTGATCGATGTCGAAGAGGACGCCGCGCGCCGTGGCCCGGGCGATCTCGATCTCCTTCAGGCTCGTGCCGTAGAGGTGATCGTGCACGCGGGCCCACTCGGCGAACGCGCCGATGCGGATCATCTGCTCGAACGTGCTCGGGTCGACGAAGTGGTACTCGCGCCCGTCGACCTCGTTCGGGCGCGGGCGCCGCGTCGTGTGAGAGACCGAGAAGCGCAGGTCGGGGAACTCGCTGCGCAGCCTCCCGCAGAGCGTCGTCTTCCCCGCGCCGGACGGGGACGACACGATGAGGAGGAGGAAGTCGTCACTGAGTGCTTCGGTCGACATGCTCTCCTGTCACTCGATGTTCTGGACCTGCTCCCGCAGGCGTTCGAGCTCCACCTTCATCGCCACGACGTGTTGGGAGATGGCGGCGTCCTGCGCCTTGGAGCCCAGCGTGTTCGCCTCGCGTACCATCTCCTGGAGCAGGAAGTCGAGCCTCCTTCCGCAGGGGTCGCCGCCCGGCGCCGCGAGCGCGCCGCCGAACTGGTCGAGGTGGCTCCGGAGGCGGGTGACCTCCTCGGTGATGTCGCTGCGCTCGGCCAGCAGCATCACCTCCGCCTCGATCCGCGCCGCCTCGAAGCCGCTCTCGATCCCCTGGAGCAGGCGCTCGACGCGCTCGCGCAGGCGGCGCCGGAGCGCCTCGCGCGCGTCGTCGGCGCGCGCCACCACCTCGGAGGCGAGCGCGCGGAGCGTCGCCACCCGGCCGCGCATGTCGCTGGCGAGCGCCTCGCCCTCGCGGTGGCACATGCCCTCCATCGCGTCGATCGCGCGCTCGATCGCGAGCTTGAGCGCGGCGCGGACGGCGGCGATCTCGTGGCCGCCCGCGGGGGCGAAGAGGTCCGGCACCGCGCAGAGCAGCGAGAGCGGCACGTCCGCGCCCGGCGCGAGCTCGTCGCGGAGCTCGGCGAGCGCGCGGAACGCCGCGCGCGCCTTCGCCTTGTCGAGCGTGCTCGGGGCCAGCACCGCCCCCTCGGTGCGCACGATGATCTCGATGCGCCCTCGGCGCAGGCGCTCGCGCGCCACCTGTTCGGCGAACATCGTCAGATCGACGAGCTCGCGCGGGAGCCGCGCGCGCACGTCGAGGAAGCGCTGGTTCACCGAGCGGATCTCGGCGACCACGCGCCCTTCGGTGAGCGAAGCGTCACCGAGCCCGAAGCCGGTCATGCTCCGCACGGGCCGCTCCGCTCTACCTAGCTCGCCTGGTGCCCGGTGTCCGTGGCCGCTTGGGCCTTGGGCAGCGGAACCTTGCCACAGGTGACCGTGGCCGACGCGGCCGCGGGGCCCTTCTCGCGGAGCGTCCGCAGGTACGTGACCGTGGGGGCGATGCCGTCCTCCCAGCGCACGCGGGGCTCGTACCCGATGAGCTCGGCCGCGCGCGAGATGTCGGCGAGCGAGTGGCGGATGTCCCCCGCGCGGGGCGGGAGGTGCTCGATCGCGACGTCGCGCCCGAGGACCCGCGAGATCTCCCTGCAGAGCTCGTTCAGCCCGATCCTGCGGCCGCCGGCGATGTTGATGATCTCGCCCTTGAACTTCTTCGGCGACGTGGCGCCGAGCAGGTTCGCGAGGACGGTGTTCTCGATGAAGCAGAAGTCGCGCGTCTGCTCCCCGTCGCCGTAGATCGGGATCGACCGGTTCTGCAGGGCGGCGTCGATGAACCGCGGGATCGCCGCGGCGTAGGCGCCGTCCGGCGTCTGGTTCGGCCCGAAGACGTTGAAGTAGCGAAGGCTCAGGGTCTCGATGCCGTAGATGCCCGCGAAGACCTTCATGTAATGCTCGCAGGCGAGCTTCGTGACGGCGTAGGGCGAGAGCGGCATCGGCTCCATGGCCTCGTGCTTCGGGAGGACGGGCGTCTCGCCGTACGCGCTGGAGGACGCGGCGAAGATCACGCGGCGCACGCCCTGCCGGCGCGCCACGTCGAGCACCGTGACCGTGCCGCCGACGTTGACGGCGTTCGACTCGACCGGCGTCTCGACGCTGCGCGGGACCGAGCCGAGCGCGGCCTGGTGGAGGATGACCTCGACCCCCTTCGCCGCCGCCGCGACCGCCGCCGCGTCCCGGATGTCCCCGGTGATGCGCTCGATCGACGACTGGTGCGGGAGCCCGTCGAGGTTCTCCCACCGGCCCGTCGCGAGGTTATCGAGGACGCGGACCCGCTCCCCGGCCGCGGTCAGCGCCGCGACGAGGTTGCTTCCGATGAACCCGGCACCGCCGGTGACCAAGTAGCGAGGCGTGGACATGTGCGTGCTCCCCCAGCGGGCGCCTACTTCTTCTTGAAAAGGTTGTCGAGCTTGGAGCGCGAATCCGCGATGCGCTTCGAGTTATCTTCCGGTACGCCGTTCTTGAACGTGAAGAAAGTACAATAGTTCGCCCTTTCCCGGTCCGGGATGTACTCGGCGATGTGCTCTTTGCACTGGTTGTGCGCGGCCGGGTCCCAGTTCTCGCAGTTCTTGCAGCAGTGGAGGTCGACACCGCAGTGGGGGCAGGTGTCCGCGCGCTGGAGCTTCACCTCGAAGATGAGCTCGTTCTTGCATTTATGACAGAAGTGCCGCTTCGCCTCGACCTTGGGAATCCAGCTCATGATGTCCTCCGGTACCACGACGGAGCCCGATCTGGCAGGCGGAACGTTCCACGAGGGGGAACGGTCGTAGATGGTGCGCCATTCTCCCACATGATGTTCCCGTGCCGAGGCGCGGTGCCTTCGGGTGAGGTCTCGCTGAACCGGCGGACGTCATGGGCGGCCCGCTCGCGTTGCGACGAGCTCGCCCGCATGGCACCGCCGGCTACAGCAGGCCCTTGCGACGCTGGATCTCGCCCATGACCCGCTGGTACTCGATCTCCCAGGTGCGCGAGCCTTCCTGCACGTGGCGGAGCTTGCCGCGGACCTCGTTCTCGAGCGCCTCGTCCATTTCCAGATATTTCCGGAGGATGGGCCTTACCCGGCGCCGCAGGTCGTGGTCCTCGACGAACACCTCCTCGACGTTGTTCGAGTGCATCAGCATCTCGAGCAGCTGGTCGAGGAGATAATCCATCGTTTCGTCGCCGATCTTGATCCCCTTCTGCTCCGCGGCCAGGCGCTTGACCCGGTTGAACTCGCCCTGGGGCAGCCCGCGAGCCTGGAGGATCTCTTTCGCCCGCTCGGCCGCTTCCCGATCGGCTTGCAGGTAGCTCGTGAACACCGACTCGATGTCGAGCGCGACCTCTTTTTTCGACGTGCACTCGATATCGCGATTGTCCACGAGCGCGCGGACGATTTCTTCTGTGAGAGGAGTAATTTTGCCGCTAAAGAGGCGCATCCAACGTCCGTAGCTGGAGGAGCGGTCGAACTGGCTCCCCCGTGCAGGGGTTCATTCACGGGGCGTGCCCGGCTCAAACCGAAAGGTACGGGCCGCGTCTCCGAGATGTCAACGCAAGTGGGAGGTCCCGGCACAAGTCGGAGCCCCCCGGCCGGCGGGGCCCTCCCGGAAACAGCAGGACCGCGACACCGCAAACCGCAGGAGCAGCCGCGATGATGATGGGTAAGGATGCGATGGCACGGAGCGTCAGGGTTCAGCCTGGCGCGCTCGGGAACGACGGTGGACTCGACCTAGACTCGCGCAAGCGACGGGTCGTCCGGCGCGGGGCGATCGGCAATGCGGCATCCCCGGCCACGCAGGCGGCGCTGGCCGACGGGGGCACGATTCAACGCGTCGCGAAAGGGCGTCACCTCGTGACGCAGGGCGACGCGGCGACCGCCCTCGCGATGCTCAGCCTCGGCCGGGTCCGCCTGGTGCGAGGGATGAGCGACGGGCGCAGCCTGTCGCTCGGTTACCGAGGGGCCGGCGACGTGCTCGGCGAGGCCGCGCTCGGCGGCGTCACGGCCCACCGGGAGAGCGCGATCGCCACCGAGGACGTCGAGGCGCTCATCGTCCCGCTGGCGACGGTGCGCAACCTGATGGCGAGCGACGCCAACTTCGCCGCCGCGATCGTGACCACGCTGGTCGAGCGCCACACGGACACCGAGGAGCGCCTGGCCTCGATGCTCTTCCGCAACGTGGAGGCCCGCCTCTGTGAGTTCCTGCTCAAGGCCGCGACGCGCTGGGGCATCCCCGATCCGCGCGGGGTGCTCATCTCCGCGCCGTTCACCCATCAGGAGATGGCGAGCATGATCGGCTCCACGCGCGAGACCGTCACGCTCACGCTCGGCGATCTCCGCCGCAAGGGGGTGATCGAGATCGATCGCCGCCGGATCGTGGTGCTCGATCGCGACGCGCTGAAGAGCCGCATCTGAGCTCGCTCGCCCGGCGGCGTCGCTGAGGGGATCGCGGTCTCCTCCGAGCGCCGCCCGTCGCCGCCCAGGCTGCTCGCTCGGCGGCCTCCGCTCCGACAGCCCGACTGCTCCCGGCTTCGCAGCGGCGTCCGCCTCCCTGCTCCAAGCGCTGCTTCCTCCAAGGGACCCCGGGTCCAGAGATCCTGCGGACCTCTCTGCCAGCTCCCCGCTGGGCAGCTCCTTCCCACGCCGCGTGCCACGGCCACGCACGCGGGAGGGGCCGCGCGCTCGGCGCCTCGCGCGAACGGCGCACGGCCGCGCACCGCGCGGCGATGACCCCATCGATCCGGAGCGCGATCCACGCTGCGGCGCGCGGCGCTCCTAGCGATCGCGCTTGGGGCCGCCGCTCACCGGGTCACGGGTGGAGCGAACGCCGAGCTTGAGCCTGCGCATGACCGCCTGCTTCTGCCGCTCCTTGTACCTGGCGTGGCTCGCCTCGCCGACCTCGTTCGCCGCCTCGGTCTCGCGGTCGATCAGCTGGAACTCGCAGAGGACGAAGATGATCGGCCCGAGCGCCCACGCCGCGGGCGGCGCCATGTCGAGGATCTCGGCGGGGAGGCGCACCGGCAGATCGACGACGAAGTGGATCACGCGGTAGCTCCGATCGCTGAAGCTGTTGTCGCCCGCCGTCAGGCCGTCGTCGACGTCCGTCTGCAGCGCCTCGAGCATCGGCTGGAGGAACGGCCGCGTCTCGCAGTAGCTCCGGAAGCGCAGGATCGTGTTCGTGCTCTCGCCGGGCACGACGTAGTTGAACGGGAACAGGCGCTCCGAGAGGTAGAGGAGGACGGGCAGCAGATCGTCCACCGTGCGGCAGACGATGCGGAAGCGGAGCTTGTCGTAGATGGCCGCCGCGGTCGTGTCCGTCTTCGACAGGAGCTTCGTGTAGAGCGAGTCCTTGTTCTTCCGCCCGCCGATGAACTCGGTGATGGGGAAGCCCGCCGCGAGCATGCCGCCGATCACCCGGTACACCTTCTCCTCGACGAGGTGGAAGACGTCCTGGTCCGACATCGGGATCGAGAAGAGCAGCTCGCGCCCGGCCAGGTGATGGATGATGTGCATCGCCTTGAGGATCGTGCAGGCGCAGAGCTGGCGATGGCCCTTGCCGGAGGCGAGCATCAGGATCTCCTCGACCGACGCGCGCGCGACCGGGCTCGGGATCGGGAACTCGAAGTGGCGACGCAGGTACGCGATCGCCTCGTTCTTGACGCTCTCGAGGTGGGCGCGATCCCCCGGCTCGTCGGGGCGGAACTCCTGCGCGAGCAGGAGATCGCGCGCGTCCTGCTCGCTCTGGAGGTTGAGCCGTCGCCAGTCGATGACCGATTCGCCGCGCAGGATGAGGTGCACGGACTCCAGGTCCATGAGCGAGAACTCTTCGAGCCGCTTGAGCCGGCCGACGGAGGCGTCGTGCGTCATGACCTCACGCCCCCCGAGCGTAGGCGCCGGCGCTGTCGAGCGCTCGGGAAAGCGTCGCGGCGGCGTGCAGCGGGCGGCAGCTGGGCGAGAAAATCAGGAGACAGGGGCGTTCGGCGGGGCAGGGCGAGAGCTCGGAGTACGGCCGAGCGACAGGGTCCCGAGGAAGATGCCGATCGTCAACGCCACGACCGCGGCGTGGCCGAGATACGCGCCACTGCAACCAATGGCGGCGAACGGGGCAAGCGCAGCCAGATACCACGGGGTGATCCTCATCGGTTCTCCTTCTCCGCCTCCAGCGACACTGTACAGGTCGCATGGTCGCTCCCGCCGGGGGGGCACCACGATGCTTCACGGTTGTCCCGGTCAGAGCGTGTAAGTTGTTGTAGGATAAGGTGCCACGCCCTGCTGCTGCGGGCCAAGAAGTAGCGGTTCCGGGGTGAACGCATCAAGGGAATTCGTTCTCATATTCCATTCCCATCCGAACCGCGGCCCCTGCTTACACGAAACACTGAACAAAAACAACGGTTTGTCACCGAAGTTGAAGCTCTTGCATCACGGGCTGCGCGCGGCCCGCCGGACGCGAGGTGGTGCCTCAAGGACACGCTTCCAACTCACGGCACTGCCTGGCTTGTCGGTTTCCGGGAGTCAACGGTCTCGTGCGCCGACCGACCGCGAGGGGGGAAAGGGCGCATATCGCCGGTCCGGGACGCCGGTCCGCCCATCTCGGCGAGGGCGGCGCAGGCCTGCGCGACGGCGCATCCAGGGCGCTGCGATGCGCCGCGCCGGCGAGCGGAAGCGGGTGCGAGCGATCCGGCGACGCGCCGCGTGCGTCCGGGAAAGAATCCTTCGAGATCGCGCGGCGATTGCGCGCGCCGCTCAGCGCACGAACAGCGTGAGCCGGGAGGAGTCTCCCAGCGTGACGGTCCGGCTCGTGACGTCGTGCCCGCGCTTCCGGTCGACCGCGATCTCGACATGGTAGAGGCCGTCCGGGAGCGACACCTTGGTGAGGACCGTCCTCGGCGCCGTCCCCTCGGCGAAGCGCCACGAGCTGTCGATGACCGGCGCGGCCTCGGTCGCGCGCTGACCCGAGGAAGGATCCGTCCAGGTCACGTCGAGCCGCACGACCGTCGCCGCGTCGTCCAGCTTCAGCTCGACCTCGCGCTCCTCGGGCATGCTCTTGAAGAGGACGCTCCCGGCGAACAGCGCGCCCGCGACGAGGATCACCGGCGCGAGCCGCCGGGCCCAGGGGGGACGACCGGCCGGCGCGGCCGGACGTTCTTCCGGCGCCTGATCGAGGTCGTCCTGCTGGGTCGCGCTCATCGGGGCTCAGCGCGCTGCGCCGGTGCGGAGCCGGCCGGCGCGGACCCGCTTGCCCTGCTGGTGCGGATTCGCTTCACGAGGCCATCGATCACCTGCTGCGGCAGATCGAAGGCGGGCATCTTGTTCCTGCCCTTCCGGATCACCTCGGCGAGCTGGGCGTCGGTCACCCGCTCCTGCCAAGCCGCGTCGGTGAGATCCGGGGCGCGAACCATCGGGCCTTGTGGACCGTCGCCGCGACCGGCCCTGCCGTGACAGCTGGAGCAGTTCCGCTGCCAGGCGAGCTCGATCAGCCCAGGGTCGGTCTCGTTCGAGGCGACCGGCCGCGCGGCGACCTTGCCGCCCTGCCCCTCGTTGGGGCTCGGCGGATCGTGATCGGCCGGCGTCCACTCGCGAATGTCGCCCGGCCCGGGATCGCAGCCGAAGAGGCCAAGCGAGAGGACGGCCGTGAAGAGGAGGCGGCCCAGGGGGCTGTCGTGGCGTCGCCGCATGGGGTGGAGGAGTACGGATAGTGAAGATGATGGGGGAGGCAAGCGAAGAAGGACAACAAGACGACGTCCGCCGCCGGCGCGCGCCGAGTGGCGAGGCGCGGCGCGGCGGCGAGCGGGGCTGCGTCGGCGAACGGTCAGGCCGCCGGGCGCGCCGCGGACGCGCCGCGAGGATCGCGGCGCGCCCGGAGGGGCGCGGCCAGGCGGAGCGCCGTCACTTGCAGGCGTCGCCGGCGACCTTGCCGCCGCCGTCCACGGGCTGCTTGTCGACCGCCTTGCCGTCGATGGCCGCGATGAAGAACCCGGTGCGGCGGTTCTGGGCCTTGCCGTCGGGCGTGTTGTTGTCGGCGATCGGCTTGCTCTCCCCGAAGCCGACGGCGATGAAGCGCTTGCAGTCGTGGCCCTTCGCGACGAGCCAGCGAGCGACCGACATCGCGCGCTTCTCGGACAGCACCTGGTTCGCGGCGTCCTCGCCGTCGGAGTCGGTGTGCCCCTCGACGCGGAGGAGGGTGACGTCCTTCCGCTGCTTCAGGAAGTCGTCGACGATGCTGAGGACCTCGTCGCTCTCCGGCAGGAGCTTGTCGCTGTTCGTCTCGAAGACCACCGGGCCGGGCAGCTCGACCTGGTTGCCCTTCAGCTTGAAGGTGAGCTTGAAGCGCGGGCGGGGCTTCTTCTCCTCCTTCGGCTCCTCCTGCTTCGGCTCCGGCGGGGGCGGCGGGGCCTCCGGCTCCTTGCTGCCGGCGTTGAACGAGGCGCGGGCCGTGCAACCCGCCGTCGCGGCGGCAGTGCCAACCATCATCACGGCGCACAGAACGGAAGCGACGTATCTACGCATGGACGTTGTTCTCCTCTGAGGGCACGAGCCAGAGCTCGCGTCGGCAACCCGCCGGGCTGACGCCCTGGGACGGCAGCTCGCCATGAATCTTCACTGCCATCGGGTATTTGCGTGGTGGACGCTCGAAGCGATGCCGCCTTCTAGCGAAAAGTTGGGACGAACGAAACCAGGAAGAGGGCGCCTCGCGGACCCCCCACGAGCGGGCGGACCGAGAGAGCACGCCGCCAAGGCCTCCCTCGCTGGAGCGCGTACCCTGGACGGGCGGGGTCGATTCCTGAGACGCTCGCGGGGCGCGCGACGGCTCAACGGAGAGCACGATCTTCACGCAGAGCGCGGGCGGGCTGAGCAGGTCGCAGGCTGTGGGGAGCTCTGGCGAGGGGGCACCCGGGAGGTGCCCGCGGAGCCCTCGACGAGGGCTCCGCCGGGATCGCCGGCGCTGGATGGGAGTCGCGCGGCGCTCAGCCCTCGTCCGGGGGCGCTTCCCCGCACGGCACGCCGCTCGTCTCGGCAGGGGGCGCGATCTCGCCCAGCTGCACCTGTCGCGCCGTGAACCCGATGCCGATGGAGATGGCGTTGCACTCCTGGCCCGGGTCCTGGCTGCCGTCCTTCAGGATGTCCGAGGCGCGACGGACCTGGTCGAGGGTCGTATCCAGCCCCGCGCCCTCGCAGAAGGTCGGCTGGATGGCGCCGATGACGCTGCGCAGCTCCTCGACGAGGACGGCCGTCTCGAGCACGCCCGCGATGGTGCCGTTGACGACCGACGTGCGATCGGGCTCGATGTCCATCGCGATCCTCACGTTGCGGATCGTGAGGCCGATGGTGGTCCCCGAGATCGTCAGGTTCAGCTTGAAGGTGACCTGCGACTCCGGGCCAGAAACCCACGTGTTGTCGACGACGTAGCTGGCCGGGAACACGACCTTGGCGCTCTCGATGTCCTGAGCGTCCTCGAGCAGCTCCGGGACGACGGGCCACTTGTCGCTGCCGTTCCAGACGGGCGCCGTGCCCAGGGTGGCGCCGCCATAGAGCTTCGCGGTGAGCGGGTTGTAGGACGACTGCGCGCCGAGCCCGTCGACCTTCAGGATCACCGTGAAATCGCCGTTGGCGATGGCGTCGCTGACCTTGGTCGACGGCTCGGGCAGGAGAGTCGCAATGAGGCTGACGAGCTTGTTTCCGAAGGAGTTGTCGATGCCGCCGGCGCCGTCCGGATAGACGTCCGAAGGGGCGGCGCCGTCGACCGGCTTGCACAGGTCCTCCGAGATGGTGCTGGACACCTTGCCGTCGATGTTGAAGCCGAACTGCTTCCAGCTGCCGGGCACCTTGTCCCCGTTGCGATCCGTGTCGCCGAGGAAGAGGCGGTCGATCGCGAACGCGACCCCCTCGCCGTCACCGGCCTGCTCCGGCCCCGGCCCGGGCGGCTGGCCGAGGTCGACGTCTTGTTCAGCGGGCGGCGGCGTGGCCTCGTCGGAACCACAGCCGGCGACGGACAGGAGCGCCGTCGCCAAATAAACCGCGACGGCGATACGGGAAAGGCGCATCATCGACCTCACTTTCTGGAAACCCCACCCCAAATCAGGCAAGTGCTCTCAAACGGGCGCACATGCTAGCGCCGGCTCGCGCGCCTCATCAAGGACGATCCCCGCTGCGCAATGCGCTATATGTGAGCTCGCAGGCACGCGACGGTCGGTCGTCCAAATGCCTTCCAATTTCGTTCTCCCTGATTGCCGGTCTTTCCCGATTCGCACGACGATGAGAAGCCACCTGGAAGCCCCGCTGTGACCGCTGAGTTCATCCACCTCCACGTGCATTCGCAGTACTCGCTCCTCGACGGCGCGCTGCGCGTCAAGGACCTCGCCGCGCGCGCCAAGTCGCTCGGTATGCGCGCGGTCGCCCTGACGGACCATGGGAACATGTTCGGGGCGATTCAGCACTACAAGGCCTGCAAGGACCAGGGCATCGGCGCGATCATCGGCTGCGAGGTGAACGTGGCGCGCAGCTGGGGCGCGTCCGCGGGGCAGGTGTCGCGCTCGGGCGTGGACGAGACGCCCGTCGATCATCTGGTGCTGCTCGCGACGTCCGAGGAGGGCTACAAGAACCTCGTCCGCATCGTCTCGCTGGGGCATGTCGAGCCCGCGAGCGGGCTCGCGCCGAGCGTGCGGCTCGACATGGTGGCGCAGCACAGCGCGGGGCTCATCGGCCTGACCGGCTGCATGGGCGGCGTTGTCGCCCAGCGGATCCTGGAGCAGGGCGAGGACGAGGGGCGCGAGGCGCTCAGCCGGCTCCGGGACTGCTTCGAGCCGGGGAGCCTCTACGTCGAGCTCCAGGACCACGGGCTCGTCGAGCAGTCGGTGCTCAACGGCATCCTGGCGCGCGCGGCGGGCGATCTGGGGCTGCCGCTCGTCGCGACGAACGACGCGCACTTCGGCGCGCGCGAGGACGGCGAGGGGCAGCTCTACCTGTCGTGCATCGCGGCGAACCGCACGTTCGCCGAGGCGAGCGAGGCGCACCACGGCAGCTTCGAGATGTTCCTCAAGCCCGCCGACGAGATGGCGCACCTCTTCCGCGACCACCCGCAGGCGGTCCGCTCGACGCTCGAGATCGCCGAGCGGTGCGCGGGGCTCAAGCTCAAGCTCGGCAAGCCGATGCTCCCGCGGTTCCCGCTGCCGAGCGGGTTCGACGACCCGGGGAGCTACTTCCGGCACGTGGCGCACGAGGGGCTCACCAAGCGCCTCGCCCAGATCGCCCGAGCGGGCCGGAAGGTGGACGAGGCGGTCTACCGGGCGCGCCTGGACGTCGAGCTGAACGTCATCGTCCAAATGGACTTCCCGGGCTACTTCCTCATCGTCTGGGACTTCATCAAGTATGCGAAGGACCACGGCATCCCGGTCGGGCCGGGCCGCGGCTCGGGCGCCGGTTCGCTCGTGGCCTACGCGATGGAGATCACCGATCTCGATCCGCTCCCGTACAACCTGCTGTTCGAGCGCTTCCTGAACCCGGAGCGCATCAGCATGCCCGACTTCGACGTCGACTTCTGCATGGACCGGCGCGACGAGGTCATCTCGTACGTCACGAAGAAGTACAGCGAGGAGGCCGACAAACCCTCCGTCGGGCAGATCGCGACGTTTCATGAGCTCAAGGCGCGGAGCGTCATCAAGGACGTCGCCCGGGCGATGGCGTTCCCCGCGAACGAGGCGCAGAAGATCGCGAGCCTCATCCCGCAGAAGGGGCCGGGGATCACGTACACGATCCCCGAGGCGCTCGACATCGAGCCGAAGCTCAAGGCGCTCAAGGAGAGCGACCCCACGGTCGCGGAGCTCCTGAAGCAGGCGCAGAAGCTCGAGGGGCTGACGCGGCACGCCGGCATGCACGCCGCCGGCGTCGTGATCAGCGAGGGGCCGCTCTGGGATCACGTCCCGTGCTTCAAGAACGGCGAGCAGGTCGTCACGCAGTACTACAAGGACGACGTCGAGCTGGCCGGGCTCGTGAAGTTCGACTTCCTCGGGCTGAAGACGCTCACCGTCATCGACATCGCGGTGCGGCTCGTGAACGCGCGCCCGGACCTCGCGGGCAAGGAGGGCGCGCGGTTCGACGTGAACACGGTGCCGATCGACGACCCCGCCACCTACGCGCTCCTCCAGTCGGGCGAGACCACCGGCGTGTTCCAGCTCGAGTCGAGCGGCATGCAGCAGCTCTTCAAGGACCTGAAGCCCGACGCCTTCGAGGACATCGTCGCCGCCGTGGCGCTCTACCGGCCCGGGCCGCTCGGCACCGGCATGGTGAAGGACTTCGTCGACTGCAAGCACGGCCGCAAGCCGATCGAGAAGATGCACCCCCTCGTCGACGAGCTCCTCCAGCCGACGTACGGCGTCATCGTCTACCAGGAGCAGGTCATGCAGATCGCGCAGCGGCTCGCGGGCTACACGCTCGGCGGCGCCGACCTGCTCCGGCGCGCCATGGGCAAGAAGAAGCCCGAGGAGATGGCGAAGCAGAAGGCGACGTTCGTCGACGGCTCGCTCAAGAACGGGGTGAAGGCGGAGGACGCCGAGCGCATCTTCGGGCTCCTCGAGTACTTCGCGGGCTACGGCTTCAACAAGAGCCACTCGGCCGCGTACGCGCTGCTCACCTACCAGACGGCCTACCTCAAGGCGCACTACCCGGTCGAGTTCCTGTGCGCCCTGATGACCGCCGACCGCGACAAGATCGAGAAGGTCGTGCGGATCATCGCGGAGGGGCGCGCGTGGGGGGTCGAGATCCTGCCGCCCGAGATCAACGAGTCCAAGACGGACTTCACCGTCGTCTACAGCGCGACGCCGGTGACGAACGGCAAGCGCGTGACCGGCACCCGGCGCGGCGGCTCGCGGGCGAGGGATCCGTACGACCCGAAGATCCGCTTCGGGATGGGGGCGATCCGCGGCGTCGGCGAGTCGGCGCTCGAGGCGGTCCTCGAGGCGCGGGAGGCGGGGGGCGCGTTCGGGGATCTCTTCGACTTCGCCGAGCGCGTCGATCCGCGGCGGGTCAACAAGGGGGTGTTCGAGGCGCTCGTGCAGTGCGGCGCCTTCGACGCGAGCCTCCGGGCGCGGGGCATCTCGCGGTCGCGGGCGTTCGCGGCCATCGACAGGGCGCTCGATCGCTCGCGCTCCGCGAGCAAGGAGCGGAACAGCGCGCAGATCGGCCTGTTCGCGGCCGTCGCGTCCAAGAACGAGGTGCGGCTCGACGACTACCCGATGGTCGAGGACTGGGATCTGCGGGAGACGCTCTCGCGGGAGAAGCAGTCGCTCGGGTTCTACGTCTCGGGGCACCCGCTCGATCGGTACGGCGTGGATCTGAACCGCTTCGACGTCACCGCGGTGAGCGCGCTGGCCGGCCTGGATGCCTGGGCCAGGGTGCGCGTCGGCGGGATGGTCGAGGGCTACCGCGAGCGCATCTTCAAGGGCGGCGGCGGCAAGATCGCGTTCTTCGTGCTCGAGGACACCTCCGGCCGGGTCGAGGTCAAGGTGCGCGAGAAGCAGATCGAGGCCTACGGCGAGCTCCTGAACCGGGGAGAGCCGGTCTTGATCTCGGGCAAGGTCAGCTTCCCCATCGTGGACGAGGGCGCCGAGGAGGCCGAGTCCGCGCCGCGCGAGCCGACCCTCCTGCTCGACGAGGTGCAGCCGCTCTCCGACGCGATCCTGGCGCAGACGCGGAGCGTGGCGATCACGCTGAAGTCGCGCAGCGCCAGGCGCGAGCACATCGATCGGCTCGGCGCGCTCCTGCGGGCGAGCCCGGGGGTGTGCCCGGTGCAGCTCGTGATCCAGCTCGACGACGGGGCGGAGGCGGTGCTGGCGCTGGGGCGCGATCTCCGCGTCGAGCCGAACGACGCGATGCTGGGGCGGCTCGAGAAGCTGTTCGGCGAGAAGGTGGCCGAGCTCAGGTAGGCGGCTCGGCCGCGCCCGCGCTCTCGGCGGCCCGCGCCAGGGCGCCGAGCTTCGCCTCGGCGTCGGCGCGGTCGCTCTGGTGCTTGAGGAGGACGCCGAGCGTGTCGCGGGCGAGCTCCGGGGTGATCGCGCGCTTGCCGAGCAGGAGCAGCGCGCGCGCCCAGTCGATCGTCTCGCTGATGGCGGGGGATTTCCGCAGATCCATGGCCCTGAGGCCGGCGACGAACGCGACGATCTGCGCGGCGAGGCGGGGCTCGATCCCCGGGAGGGCGACCCTCAGGATGGCGATCTCGCGCGACGGCGGCGGGTAGTCCAGGAACGCGTGCAGGCAACGGCGGCGCAGCGCTTCGGTCATCTCGCGCGTCGCGTTCGTGGTGAGCAGGACGAGCGGCGGATGCGCCGCGCGGATCGTGCCGAGCTCGGGGATCGTGACCTGCATGTCGGCGAGCACCTCCAGCAGGAACGCCTCGAACTCCGGGTCGGCGCGATCGACCTCGTCGATGAGGAGGACGACAGGAGCGGCGCGGCGCAGCGCCGCGAGGAGCGGGCGCGCGATCAAGAAGTGCTCGCTGAAGAACGACGCCTCGCTCCCCGCGATCGCGCGCGCGGCGGCGGCGAGGCTCGCGGCGCCGGCGATCTCCTTCGCGACCGCGTCGCGCAGGAGCTGCGTGTAGAGCATCTGCTTCGCGTAGTCCCACTCGTACAGCGCCTTTGCCTCGTCGAGGCCCTCGTAGCACTGGAGCCGGATGAGCCCGCGACCGAGCGCCTCGGCCGCGGCGCGGGCGAGCTCGGTCTTGCCGACGCCGGCCGGCCCTTCGAGCAGGAGCGGCCGCTCCATGCGGAGGGCGAGCCACAGCGCGAGCGAGGTCGCCGGATCGGCGATGTAGCGGGCCGCCGCGAGGCGCGCCTCGAGCTCGTCCGCGGTGGCGGGGGTGTCGTCGCGGGCGCTCCGATCGCCGGGCGCGCCGCCGTCGTGATCCGGGGGGGGCGTCACGGCGGGACGGTAGCACGCCCCGCGCGGTCGCCCGGGCGGCGGCGCGGCGCGGCGCGGCGCGCGCGAGGCCGGCCGCGGCCGCCGGCCGGCCGTGGCCGCCCTCTCCGCGCTGGGTTAGAGATCGCGGCGATGACCGAAGAGCACCGCTCGCTCGTGCGCATCGACGCGACCGGCACGGCGCACCCCGTCGACCTGGACGCCAGCAAGCGCCTGCGCGCGCGGCAGGGGGTGTTCCAGCTGCTGCCCGCGCCCGGCCACCTCGTCGTGATGCGCCACGTGGGGAAGGAGGCGCCGGCCGACGCGCCGGCGGCCCCGCCGCTCCGGCTCGCCGGGCAGATCGTGGGGCCGGGCGCGCTCTGCGACGTCGTCTCGCTCATCGGGCAGGCGGGGTGGTCCGGCGAGCTCGCCGTGATCGACGGCGCGGAGAGCCGGTCGCTGTTCTTCGAGCCGGGCCACGCCGTCGCCGCGCGCTCGAGCGCCCCGGGCGAGCGCATCGGCGAGGTGCTCTACCGCTACGGCGCGCTCTCGCGGCCGCAGGTCGACGCGACGCTCGCCGCCGCGGCGCCGGACGTGCGCTTCGGCGAGACCGCGGTGAAGCTCGGCTTCGTGCCGCGCGAGCGGCTCTACCAGCTGCTCAGCGCGCAGGCGGAGGAGATCGCCTACCGGGTGCTCCTCGCGGGCGAGGGGATGTTCTACTTCCTCGCGGGCTTCGAGGAGGAGCAGATCCCGACGCGCCACAGCCTCCCGGTCCACGCGCTGCTCCTCGAGGCGGTGCGCCGCATGGACGAGCTGCGCTATTTCCGCGAGCGGATCCCGTCGGATCAGCACGTGCCCGCGCGCCTGCCGGATCGCGGCCCGCCGCCGGAGGAGCTCCGCGCGGTGTACGACGCCGTCGACGGGCAGCGATCGGTGGCGGAGGTGGCGCGCGCGCTCGGGCAGGGGGAGTTCGAGACCACGCGGGCGCTCTTCCAGCTGGCGCAGTCCGGGCGGGTCGTGGTGCGCGCGCCCGGGCCGACGGGCGCCGCCGCCGGCATCGCGCTCTTCAACGAGGCGATCGCGTCGATCCTCTCCGCCGTCGACGGGGCCCAGCGGGGCGACGAGGTGCGCTGGCAGCTCGCCGCGTTCGTCGCGGGCGCGGGCATCTACGACGCCCTCTTCCGCGGGGCCGGGCCCGCGCCGGACGGGACGTTCGAGCCCGCGAGGCTGCTCGAGAACGCGACGCTCATCGCCGGCGCCGAGCAGGCCGAGGCGATGCTGTCGCAGTGGCTGCGCGAGTACGTCTCGTTCGCCATGTTCGTCGCGGAGCCGTGCCTGCGCCTGTCGCCCGAGGGCATCCCGCTCTCGAGGCGCAGCGACAACCAGCCCCCGCTGTCCAAGCGCGTCGCCGCGCTCGTGGGCCCGCTCGCGCCCAGGTAGCCGTCGGGGAGCCGCGCGCCCCGCTAGCCGCGCGGCTCGGCGAGGATCTCCGCGGCCAGCAGATCGAGCCGCGGCGCCGCGCGATCGGGGCAGGGGAGGTCGGCCTCGCCCCGCAGCGGGCACAGCTCGCAGCGGCGTCGATCCAGGAGCAGGCCCGCCCGCATGCCCGCGGCGCGCGCGGCCGCCACGTCGCTCGGCGCGTCGCCGATCATCCAGCTCGCGGCGACGTCGAGATCGAGATCGCGCGCGAGCCCCGTGAGCATCCCCGGCTTCGGCTTCCTGCAGTCGCACGGGCCGATCAGCGCCGGATCGCCGCCGGGACCGCCCTCGGGGTGGTGTGGGCACGCCGCGAGCGCCGCGATCTCGACGCCGGCCGCGCGCAGCCCGTCGACGAGCGCGCGGTTCGTGCGCTCGATCGCCCACCAGGGGACCTGGCCCTTCGCCGCCCCCGGCTGGTTGGTCGCGATCGCCAGCAAGAACCCCGCGTCCGCGAGCCGCCGCAGGCCCTCGAGCGCGCCCGGCAGGAGGCGGATCTGATCCGGGTGGAACGCCGTCACGACCACGCCGAGCTCGGGATCGCGCACCACGTCGATGAGGGTGCCGTCGCGGTCGAGGACGATCCCGCGCCTCGCCACGCGGCGCTCAGCTCTCGGCCACGAGCTGCAGGAGCCGCTCGCAGATCAGGTGGTGGTAGACCTCGTGGAAGCCCTCGACGTGCGGCGTCGACGTGTAGCCGGCGCGCGTCCTCGGCACGATCACGCTGGCGTCGGCCATCTGGCGCAGCGCGCCGCCGTCGTAGCCGACGAGCGCGACCACCTTGGCCCCCGCCTTCCTCGCGAAGTCCGCGGCGGCCACCAGGTTCTGCGACCACGGGCCGGCCCGATCGGCGCCCGAGCCGCCGTGCACGCTCAGGCACACGAGCACGTCGCCGGCGACGATGCGGCCGTCGAGCTGCTCGAGGAAGATCCGGTTGAAGCCGACGTCGTTGGTCAGGGCGCTGAGGAGGGCCGCGTTGTCGCAGAGCGAGGTGCACTTGAAGCGGCGCTTGCCTTCGACCCACGTGAACTTGGCGATGTCGCAGGCGAGGTGGCTCGCGTTGGCCGCCGAGCCGCCGTTGCCGCACGTGTAGATGGTGCGGTCGTTCCGGTACGCCTCGAAGAGGATCTCGATGACCCGCGCCATGTCGTCCGGGCTCGTCGCGAGGGCGATCTCGGCCGTCTCGCGAAGGTACTTTTCCACGAAGTCGTGCGTGCGCTGCGGCATGGTCGATCTATAGCCAGAATCCCCGCGAGATGCCCAGCGAGCGGCGCGCCGGCGCGAGAGCTCACGATCGGTGCAGGTTCGCGACGATGCGCGCGCCGTCGAGATCGAAGCGGAAGCGCAGCACGCGCAGGCCCCTCGCGGCGAGCGCCTCCAGCACCCGGCGCTTCTCCGCCGGGCGGACGTAGAACATGAAGAACCCGCCGCCGCCGGCCCCCATCAGCTTGCCGCCGAGCGCCCCGGCGCCCCGGGCGATCTCGTAGATCTCGTCGAGGACCTCGTCGGTCATCTTGGAGGCGAGCTTACGCTTCTGGGTCCAGTGGGCGTGCAGGAGCTCGCCGTAATCGTCGAGCTTGCCGGAGACGAGGATCCGGTGCACATCGCGGCCGATCTCCTTGATGCGGTGCATCCGCTCGACCACCGCGGGCTCGAGATCGTGCAGCCGCCGCCCCTGCTCGGAGAGCACGACCCTGGCCGGCCGCTCGATGCCGCTCCACACGATGAGCAGGTTGCTCTCGAGCTCGTCCAGCACCTCGTCGCGGACCGGCACGGGCTCGACGTGCACCGAGCCGTCCGGCGAGAACGTGAACGCGGTGACGTTGCCGAAGGCGGCGATGTACTGATCCTGCTTGCCGATCGGCTCCCCGAGGCGCTCGATCTCGATGGCGCACGCCTCGCGCGCGAGCTGCTCGGACGACACGAAGTCGCGCTTGTAGGCGTGCAGGGCGTTGAGGAGCGCGACCGTGAACGAGCTCGACGAGCCGAGGCCCGAGTTCGCGGGGAGATCCGCGACGCTCGTGAGCTCGATCGAGTGCTCGATTCCCATCATCCGGAGCGCCTCCCGGAAGATGGGGTGCTCGATCCGGTCGACCGAGGGGACGATCTCGGTCTTCGAGTAGGCGAGGCGGATGTCGCGGTGGAAGCGCTTGTTGGCCGTGACGTAGATGTACTTGTCGATGGCGGCCGACACGAGGTAGCCGCCGAAGCGATCGGAGTAGGCAGGCAGATCGGTCCCGCCGCCGCCGAGGGAGAAGCGGACCGGGGCGCGGGAGACGATCATCCCCGCTCCTCCGCCGCGGCCGGGGCCCCGAGCGCGGCCTCGAGATCGCGGAGGCCACGCTCGGAGCCGACCTCGTAGAAGCGTGCCGCGACCGGGAGCGCCCGCAGGCGGCCGCGCGCCGCGAGGTCCCGCTGCACCGCATCGAAGCCGAGCGGCGTGTCCGCCGGCAGCGCCTCGACGACCTCGCGGCGGAGCGCGGTCGCGCCGTAATCGATGTGATCGAGGGCAGGGTCGGGCGGGGCGTCCGCGCGGCGCTTCTCGTAACGCGCCACGAGGTCGCCCGAGACGGCCGTGTTCGAGGCGTCCAGTCGACCCTCGTTCCGGTACACGGCCATCGTGCCGAGCGCGCCCGGGTGCGCGTCGAGGTCCCGGAGCGGGGCCAGGTAATCGAAGGGGAGATAGGAGTCGCCGTAGGTCATGAGGAACACAGGGGCCAGGTGGGGCAGCGCGCGCCGCAGCGCGCCGGCCGTGCCCAGGAGCTCGGGGCCGTCGTCGGCGTAACGGAGCGGCAGCCCCGCGAACCGGTCGCCCATCGCCGCGCGCACGGCCTCGCCCAGGTGACCCACGCAGAGGACCGCCTCGCCGAAGCCCGCGGCGGCGAGCCGATCGAGGAGCCACGCCCCGAACGGCCTGCCGGCCACCGGCAAGAGGAACTTCGGCGTGCGTTCCGTCCGCGGGCGCATCCGGGTGCCGAGCCCGCCGGCGAGGATCACGGCCTGGGGGGAGAGGGCGTCGGGGCGCACCAGCGGGACGTACCACAGACGACGGCCACCTTCGGCGCGCCTCGGGCGCTCCCGCCGGCGGCCCGAAGAAATCGTCGCCACAAACTGTACGACCGTTCAGCTACTGAACTAGGGTCGGCGCCATGACCGACAAGGACCTCGTTCCGCATCTTCTCCGGACGCTGCTCTCCCTCCAGAGCGAGGGCAAGACGGTGACCCTCGAAACATTGACCACGGCCCTCGCGGTGCGCCGGACGGACGTCCGCCGGGTGATCACCGCCCTTCACCGCGAGGGCTACCTCGATGCCCTGCGGATGCGGCTGACGTTCCGCGGGCTCGCGCTCGGCGCGGCCTTCGCGGCGGCGCCGCTCCGCCCCCTGCGCATCCCGTCGCTCCGTGCGGTCAAGGCGGCTTGATCGACCGCCCCCGCGCCCCGCCGCGCCGGGGTCGCCGCGAGCAGCGAGTCGACCTCTGCCCACCGGCGTGGCCCGCGCCGGCGCCGCGGGCGGCGGGTCGACATGGATTGTCGATGAGTTTCGGATCTTGCCGCATTTCATTTGGTAGAGCGGCAAATTCACACTGGACAGGCGCCCGAGCCAGCGATCGAGCGCCGGGACGGGGGCGGCGGCCGGCGCGAGATCGTCCGGGTTTCTCCGGTCTCTGCGCATCACTCCGCGCGGAAGACGTTGACATTCCGGGGGATTCGTGAGACGGCGGCTGCGTGATATCCGATGTCGAGATCGAGAATGAGATTCGTGCTTTGGTGGCCGCGTTCCTGGAGGGCATGAGAGCGCTGGCCCGTAAGGACGTTCTCCAGAACGCAGCGCGGTACCTGGAAGTCGACATCAAGGCCGCAGGGATATCCGGGCCCGTCGCGACTCCCATGAAGCCGGCCCCCAAGGCCGAGCGCGCTCCGGCGCCGCGCCGCCCGGCCGCGCCGGCCCGCAGCGCGCCGTCGCGGAAGGCCCCCGCCCCGAAGCGCGCTGCGCCGCGCAAGAAGGCGGCCACGCCGCGGGCCACCGCGGGCGCCGCGCGTCCAGCGGCCGCCCCGGCCAAGGCGCGCCGCGCGAGCGCCGCCCCCACCCAGGCGGCGCCCGCCGTCGGGGCGGGCGCGAAAGACGCCGAGCAGACCCGCCCGGCGAGCCCGGAGAACGCGCCGTCCGGGATCCCCGGGGACGAGATCGCCGAGGCGCTGCTCGCCCATGTGGAAATCGAGCCGGGCCAGGGCATCGACGATCTTGCGCTGGCGATGGGCACCCCTGCAGCCGAGCTCCAGGAGCCGATCAAGAAGCTTCTCGAGGAAAACAAGATCACCGAGGAGCTGAACCAGGGTCAGACGTCGTACTACCCGGCCTGAGCGACATCGGCGCCCCGGTCATCCGGGCATGAGCGTTGCTTAAGCCGGCCGCGCGGCGGGCTGCCGGCGCAGGCCGGCTCCGCCGTGGCCTCACGAAACGCGCCGCCGGCGACGTGCCGAGCGAGCCCTGCAGCGAGGGCCGGCCCGAGGCCGCGCTCTCGTGTGTTGGCTGACGTACCCGGCGAGGCCGTCGCCGCGCACTCGACGCGGACGCGGGGCCCCGGTAACCTGCCCTTCCAGGCTCTTCCCGGATGACTCCCGCGCACGAACAGATTCTCAACGTCCTGCTCGGCTATCTCTCCGCGATGAACGCAGAGGGAGTCCTGCTCCGGGCCATGCGGGAGGCGGAGATCCAGCCCGAGAGGTTCTCGCTCGACGACCTCCCGGACATCATTCCGAGCATCGAGCGCCGGGCTCGCCTCTATGTCGATCCGGCGCGGCTCGGTCGGCTCAAGTCGGAAATTTCGGCGATCGGCGGCGATCGGCCTTCGCGGCGCTCGAAGGTCATGGCCATCAACGTGGAGGCGGACATCAGCGAGGCGCGCCTGAGCGCGAAGGCCGTTTGCGACGCGGCCGGCGCAAAGAGCTTCACCTCGCACAAGGTCGCGACCATCGTCAGCGAGCTCGCCCGGAACATCGTCCATTATACTCCAGGCGGGACGATCGAGATCGCCGTGCAGCGCGACAGCCCGGTCCGCTTCCTCATCGTCGCGGTGGACGAGGGCGCCGGCATCCAGAACCTGCAGGAGATCCTCGCCGGCCGCTACAAGAGCAAGACCGGCATGGGCCGCGGCCTCATCGGGGTCAAGCGGCTGGCCGATCGCTTCCAGATCGACTCGGGGCCGAAGGGGACGCGGGTGGAGATCGAGGTCCACCTGTGAAGCTGGCCGTGGAGTACGCCGTTCTTCCCAAGGATGGAGAGCGCGTCAGCGGCGACGCCGCCTACGTGCGGGCCGTCGAGGATGGGGTCGTCTTCGCGGTCATCGACGCGCTGGGTCACGGCGAGCACGCGGCGGCCGCGGCGGACGTCGCGCTCAAGGCGCTCGCCGACGCGCCGAGCGGCGACGACGTCCGCGCCCTCATCGACCGCCTCCACGTCCGGCTCCGCGGGACCCGGGGCGCCGCCGGCATGGTCTGCCGCTTCCGGGAGGGGCGGCTCCAGGGCTGCGGCGTCGGGAACGTCGAGCTGATGTCCCACGGCACGCGCGTGCAGTGGCTCCAGAGCCCGGGCATCCTCGGCGCGTCGCTCGGCAAGGCCCGGATCTTCGACGCGCAGCTCGCGCCGGGCGACCGACTCGTCCTCTTCTCCGACGGGATTTCGCCCCGCTTCGACCTCTCGCTGTTTCGTGGGATGAAGGCCGCGGAGGCCTGCCGCGTCCTCATGAGCCGACACCGGCGCTCGCACGACGACTCAACGGTCTTGATCGCCGACATCGAACCTTAGGATGACCATGGAGCTCAAGCGCCTTCCGATCATCAACCTGTGGGACCGGATCCTGGTGCCCATCCAGGGGGACGTGACCGACGACCTCGCGGAGCAGCTGAACACCGAGGTGCTGCGGGCCATCCACGAGAGCGGCGCGAAGGGGCTGGTCATCGATCTCACGGCCGTATGGATCATGGATAGCCACCTGTGCGCCGTGCTGTCGAACCTGGCGTCGGCCGCGCGGCTCATGGGCACGCCCACGATCCTGTCCGGGCTGAGCCCCGAGATCGCGATGACGCTGCAGGCCATGGGGGTCGAGCTCGAGGCGGTGAAGACGGCGCTGACGCTCGAGCAGGCGCTCACCATGCTCGGGCTCGAGGTGCGCCGCGCCGAGGCGCGCGACGAGGACGACGAGGACGACGACGACGACCTCTTCGACGACGAGGACGACGAGGACGACGACGACGGATGGGAGGCGGACGATCGCGGCGACTCGAGGCGCGCGCCCCAGGCCGCTCGCTCGCCGCGGCCCGCCGCGAGCGCCGACCTGCGGCAAGGCGGCGGCAAGAGCCGGCTCAGGCGCCGCTGAGCCCGCGCGAGCGCGGCCGGCAACGACATCGCGCCATCCGCGGCTCGACGCGTCGGACGCGCCCTCCTGACGGTCGGGTGACGGCGATGGTCCGGGTGGGCAACGCCGCGGGTCCCTGGTATGCCTCACGACCGCTCTCCGGGCGATCTCACCATGGACAAGCTGGATTGCCTCTCCGCTCCGCCGCCCAAGCAGCGGGGGATCTTCTGCAACCGGACGCTGAACCTCCGTTCGATCAAGGCGATCGGGTACGACATGGATTACACGCTGATCCACTACCGCGTGGAGGCGTGGGAGCGTCGGGCCTATGAGCACCTCCGCCACCTCTTGGAGAGCGAGGGCTGGCCGGTCGGAGACCTGACGTTCGAGCCGGACCTCGTGATCCGGGGGCTCATCCTGGACACCGAGCTCGGCAACCTGCTCAAGGTGAATCGGTTCGGGTACGTGAAGCGGGCGTACCACGGCACGAAGCCGATCGACTTCGAGACCCAGCGCGCGACGTACGCGCGGACCATCGTCGACCTCGCGGACGGGCGCTACGTCTTCCTGAACACGCTCTTCTCGCTCTCGGAAGGGTGCATGTACGCGAAGCTCGTCGATCTGCTCGATCAGCGCCGGCTGCCCGAGGTGCTCGGCTACAGCGACCTCTACCGCCGCGTGAAGGATCGCCTCGACGCGACGCACATGGAGGGGCAGCTCAAGGCCGAGATCATCGCGGATCCGGACCGGTTCGTGCTGCTCGATCCGGAGACCCCGCTCACGCTGCTCGACCAGAAGGAGGCGGGCAAGAAGCTCGTCCTGATCACGAACTCCGAGTGGGTCTACACGCGCGCGATGATGAGCTACGCCTTCGATCGCTTCCTGCCGGACGGCATGACGTGGCGCGACCTGTTCGACGTGGTCATCGTGTCCGCGCGGAAGCCGGAGTTCTTCTCGAGCCGCAGCCCGCTGTTCGAGGTGGTCACGGAGGACGGCCTCCTGCGCCCGGCCGGCCGGCTGCGCGAGGGCGGGCACTACCTCGGCGGCAACGCGGGGCTCGTCGAGCACCACCTCAGGCTGTCCGGCGACGAGATCCTCTATATCGGCGATCACATCTATGGGGACGTGCACGTGTCGAAGAGCGTCCTCCGGTGGCGCACCGCGCTCATCATCCGGGAGCTCGAGGAGGAGATCGTCGCGATCGAGGAGGCGCGGGGGGCCGAGGCGCGGCTCGATCTCTGGATGCGGGAGAAGGAGGGCGCGGAGCGCCTCTACGCGAGGCTGCGCCTCGAGCTCCAGCGGATGCGCGCCGGCTACGGGCCGGTCGTCGGGGCGACGGAGGTCGAGGTCCAGGCGAAGATGAACGAGCTCAAGGTCGGCCTCGCGGCGCTCGACGCGCGGATCGCCCCGCTCGCGAAGGCGTCGGCCGAGACGATGAACCCGCGGTGGGGGCTGCTCCTCCGCACGGGGAACGACAAGAGCCACCTGGCCCGGCAGATCGAGCGCTCGGCGGACATCTACACGTCGCGCGTCTCCAACTTTCTCCTGGCGACGCCCCACGTGCTGCTCCGCTCGCACCGCGGGAGCCTGCCGCACGACCCCCTGGGCGCGCCGCCGGGCGCCGACCGGCAGAACGGCGAGCCCGCCCCGGTCGACGACGCGACGCCCGTGGGGATGTAGGCGGCCCCGGCGCGGCTCGGCGCCCTGCGGCGCGCGGGGCCGGCCGAGCCCAGGCGGGGCTCAGGCCGCGAGACGCTGCGCGGCGCTGTCGAGGATGTCGAGGCACCCCGCCAGGCTGTCGCAGAAGAGCAGCTCGCGCCGCAGGGCGGACGCGCCGGGGAGGCCGCGGAGGTAGCCGGTCAGGTGGCGCCGCGTCACGCGCACGCCGTGCGGCTCGCCGCGCGCCTCGGTGTTCGCGATGAGGTGCGCGCGGCACAGGGCGAGGCGCTCCTCGGCCGTCGGCGGCGGGAGCCGCGCGCCGTGGTCGAGCAGCGCCCGGGCCTCGCGGAAGACCCAGGGGTGGTCGATCGCGGCGCGGCCCACCATCACGCCGGCGCACCCCGTCTCCTGCAGGGCGCGGGCGGCGTCGTCGGCGGTCTTGATGTCGCCGTTCACCACGACGGGGATGGACACGACCTCGCGCGCGCGGGCGGCCCAGCTCCAGTCGGCCGCGCCGCTGTGCCCCATCTGGGCCGTGCGGCAGTGGATCGTGAGCGCGGCGACGCCGGCGTCCTCGAGGCGGCGCGCCAGGTCGACGATCGGCATGTGGGACTCGGGCCCCCAGCCGATGCGCGTCTTCACGGTGACCGGGAGCGACACCGTGCGCACCACGAGGCGGGCCATCGCCACCATCGCCTCCGGATCGCGCAGCCAGCCCGCGCCCGCGCCGCGCCCGGCGATCTTCGGCACCCAGCAGCCGCAGTTGATGTCGAGGAACGCCGGCCCCGCCTGCTCGGCGACCCGCGCGGCCTCGGCGAGGCGCTCCGGGTTGGCGCCGTAGATCTGGATCGCCGTCGGCTGATCGCCGGCGGACAGGGCGAGCTTGCGCCGCGCGGTCTTGCACCCGCGCAGGAGCCCCTCGACGTTGACGAACTCCGTCACGCACAGCTCGGCGCCGAGCTCGCGGCAGATGCGGCGGAAGACGGCGTCCGTCACGTCCTCCATGGGCGCGAGGACGACGGGGCGGCCTTGCAACAGCCGGCGAAAGCTTTCGGGCGAGAGCGGCACGGTGGCGAGCTTTCAAGCACGGATCCGGCCGGTTGACCAGGGCGACGCCGCGGCCTCGGGCGCGGCGCCGGGCTCCGGGCTCCGCGCGCCGGGTCCGCCGGGCCGGAGCCGCGGAGGCGCGGCCGGCACTCGCCACCTCGGAGCTCGGGACGTGTGTGCCGGCAGCGCACGAACACGGCAGGTCCGGCCGCGAGCGGCCTTGTTGGTAAGACATCCTGGGTGGGAGACGCCGCGCGGCGCAGACCGCCATCGTGGCCGGGGAAACCAGCCGCGCCGATGCCCGCAACGCTCGCTTGACGTGCGGCGCGGCTCTGGCGACCCTCGAGAGTGCCATGACGCGCGCGCTGCTCAGAGACGCTCCCCGCGCTGAGCGCTCGGCGTCGTCGCGCATGATCAGGGAGCGCGAGACCCGCGCCATCGGCGTGCGGCGCGGCACGCTGACCGCCCACGACACCGAGAGCGTCCGCCGCGCGGTCCGCCGCGCCTTCCGGGTCGCGCTCTGGATATGGCCCGCGTTCACGCTGGTCGACGTGTTCATGGCGACCGTGCTGTACCCCGCGGCGCCGATGTGGCGCTTCATCGTCATGCGCATGATCGAGCAGGCGATCGCCATCGCCGTGTACCGGCTCTCCGGTCGCCCGACGGTCTCGGGGCGGGTCGTGCTGCTCGGGTACGACGCGGCGTTCCTCGTCGCCGCGATCTTCATCTCGCTCATGGCGCTCGATTTCGGCGGCCTGACGAGCGCGTACATGCACGGCCTCTCCATCGTCGTGCTGCTGCGCACCGCGCTCGTGCCGGCGCCGTTCGGCAAGGCGCTGCTCGCCTCCGCGCCGATGTTCCTCGCGTTCCCGACCGTCATGGGCGTGGCCGCGGTCTTCTCCCCGGACATCCTCGCGGCGTGGCTCGACCCGACGACGCTGCTCACGGCCGCGAGCCATTACGTCTTCGTCCCCTCCTCGGGGGTGATCGGGGCCCTGTCGAGCCACGTGGTCTGGGCCGCGCAGCAGCAGGTTTATCAGGCGCGCAAGCTGGGCAGGTATCGGCTCGAGGCGCCGATCGGCAAAGGGGGGATGAGCGAGGTCTGGCTCGCCTGGGACGAGACGCTCCAGCGCGGCGTCGCCCTCAAGCTCCTGCGGACCCGCGACGCGCCGGACCCGGCGGTGCTGAAGCGCTTCGAGCAGGAGGCGCACGCGGCCAGCAAGCTCAGCGACCCGCACACGATCCGGATCTTCGACTTCGGCGCGAGCGACGACGGCATCTACTACATCGCGATGGAGCACCTGCGCGGGGCCGATCTCGCCGCCATCGTGCGCCACTACGGCCCCATGCCCGTGGCGCGCGCCGTGCGCTTCGCCCTGCAGGCCTGCCGCTCGCTCATCGAGGCGCACGAGGCCGGGATCATCCACCGGGACATCAAGCCGCAGAACCTCTTCGTCACCCGCGTGGGCGACGATCACGACTTCCTCAAGCTGCTCGACTTCGGCGTCGCGCGGATGGTCGAGGGCGGCCGGGACGCCGAGCTGACGAACAGCGGGATGCTCTGCGGGACGCCCGCCTACATGGCCCCCGAGGTGTGCCGCGGCGACCGCGCCGACGCGCGCAGCGACGTCTACGCGCTCGGCGGCACGCTCTATTTCCTGCTCACCGGGGAGCTGCCGTTCGAGGGCTCGTCGTCGGGGCAGCTGTTCGTCGCGCACATGACGAGGGCCCCGCTCGCGCCCTCGGTGCGCCGCGGCCCGGTCGTCCCGCGCGCGGTCGATCGCCTCGTCCTGCGCTGCCTCGCCAAGGACCCGCGCCACCGCTTCCAGAGCGCACGCGCGCTGTACGACGCGCTCCTCCCGCTCTTGGACGAGTCCGCCTGGAGCGCGGCGGACGCGGAGCGCTTCTGGGTGGCCGATCGAGCGGAGAAGCTCGGCCAGCTCGAGGCGCCGCCAGAGCGCCTCGCCCCGGCGCGGGGCGGCTCCACGCAAACCGCCTCAGCGCGATAACGCCGAGACGCCGCGCGCGCTCCTCGCCGCGAAGTCGCCCGTCCACGAGGGCGCCGCCGCACGGGAAAAGTGCGTCGAAACGGTTCGGAAACACACGAGAAACTCCGATTTTTGATCGCCGCCTGTATGACGCAGTGGCCGATGCAGAGCAGGAATTGATCGGAGAGTGGCCCCTCGTGCGCCATGGTGGATGGTGGCCGCCCCGATCTCGGTGAGGAGGACAGATGTCGACGTTGATTACCGAGTGGAATCCCGACGATGAGGCATTCTGGGAGAAGACAGGGAAGCGGATCGCTCGTCGGAACCTCATCTGGTCGATCATCGCCGAGAACATCGGCTTTTCCGTCTGGCTGCTCTGGAGCGTGACGGCCACCCGGCTCCCCAAGGTCGGCTTCAACTACACCATGGACCAGCTCTTCTTGCTGGTCGCGATCCCGGGCCTCGTCGGCGCGCTGATCCGGTTCCCGTACACGTTCGCCGTCCCGAAGTTCGGCGGGCGCAACTGGACCATCGTCAGCGCGCTCCTCTTGCTGATCCCCACGATCTCGCTCTCGGTGCTCGTGACCAGGCCGGACACGCCGTTCTGGCTCATGGCGCTCGCGGCGGCGACCGCGGGGCTCGGCGGGGGCAACTTCGCCTCCAGCATGGCGAACATCTCGTTCTTCTATCCGGACAAGAAGAAGGGGCTGGCGCTCGGGCTCAACGCCGCCGGCGGCAACATCGGCGTCAGCAACGTGCAGCTCCTCGTGCCGCTCCTCATCGGGCCCGGCGCGGTCGCGACGGCGATCGGCGGGTATCACACCGACTCTGGGATTTACCTGCAAAACGCGGGGCTGATGTGGATTCCGCTCATCCTCCTCTCGGCGGGCGGCGCTTACTTCTTCATGAACAACCTGGCGTCGGCGAAGTCGAACTGGAAAGACCAGGCGGCCGCCGCCAGGAACAAGCACACCTGGATCATCGCGTGGCTGTATGTCGGGACGTTCGGCTCGTTCATCGGCTACTCGGCGGCCCTGCCGCTGCTGCTCAAGATGCAGTTCCCCGCCGTGACGCTCGAGCTCACGTTCCTCGGCGCGCTCATCGGCTCGGTGGCCCGCCCGCTGGGCGGCTACCTCGCGGACAAGATCGGCGGCGCGCGCATCACGTTCTGCAACTTCGTGGTGATGGGCCTCGCGTCGCTCGGGATCATCCACTTCCTCGACGAGAAGAGCTACGCCGGCGTCGTCACGATGTTCATGATCATGTTCGTCTCGACCGGCATCGGCAACGGCTCGACCTTCCGGATGGTCCCCGTCCTCTTCCGGCGCGACTTCCTGCGCGCGGCGCAGGGCAGGGGCGAGGCGGCGCGCGAAGAGGCGCTGATCATGGCGCGCCGCCAGAGCGCCGCCGTCCTCGGGTTCACCTCGGCGGTCGGGGCGCTCGGCGGCTTCTTCATCCCGCGGAGCTTCGGCGCCTCGATCAAGGCGACGGGCGGGGCCACGACGGCGGTCATGTATTTCTTCGTCTTCTATCTCACCTGCATGGGGCTCACGTGGTGGTGCTACATGAGGACCCGCTTCCTCGTGAACCGCATCCCGAGCCTGGCCGAGGCCGACGCCTGATCGGCGCCGGACGGCGCGCCGGCGACGCTCGGGCGCTTCCGGGCGCCGAGGCGCTCCCCGCGGGCCTGCGCGAGGAGGCCTCGGCGTGACGAGGACCTGGACCGTCGACCCATCTCTGGCCGACCGCGATCTCCTGAGGGCGTGAAGCGCCGTGGCGAGGACCGAGCCACGGCGCTGCTGCCGCTCATCGAGGGCCGCGCGTCGGCGTCACCGGGCTGCGCGGCCCGGGGCGCTCGCTACCAGCCCCAGCCGCCGCAGCCGCCGCCCCAGCCGCCCCAGGGCCGGCCCCAGAAGCCGCCGCCCCAGCCGCCCCACGGCCGGAAGAAGTGGTGGTGGTGGAAGCCGCCCCAGCCGCCCCAGCCGCCCCAGCCGCCCCAGCCGCCCCAGAACCGCGAGGCCGCGTCGGGGTTCTCGGTGGCGCTCTCCTCACCGGAGCTCGTCGCGCCGACGTCCGCCGAGCCGGCGCCTGCTGCGCTCGCGTCCTCCGGGCTCACGCCCATCGCCGGCGCCGCGCTCGACTCCTGATCTGCGGAGTCCATCTCCTCGCCCTGGACCGGCTTATTCGCCTCGTCGGTCTGGACCGTCGTGTCGTCCGTCGTGGCCTCGGCCGCCACGGCCACGCCGGCCGCGGAGAGCGCCGTCGAGAGCGCGACGAGCGATGCGAACTTCGTCAAATGGCTCATGTTCCCATTCTCCTGTGCACATCGATTCATGTGGATGGCGCCAGCGCCCGTCGCGACGACGAGCGTCGACACGCGGGGACCTGAGCTTCCCCGTCGCGAGATCATGTGTGGTGTCAGGGGAGTGACGTCGATTACCCCAGAAAGGACACCTGAGACACCATGGACGCTTTCGGCGCGCGCTCTCGGCGCTGCTGCGCGCGGGGAGGGCCCGCCGCGCGCCCCTCGCCGGCCCGGCGCTATGGACAAGCCGGCGAGAAATGCCCTATAGTCGTAAGACTGCCGTGGTCGTGCCATGGAATACAAGCAGCTCGATCAACCGAGGTGACGCGGAGCTCCCGAGGCTCCTGCCCCCTGGGCGAGCGCTGCGCGGCTGGCGCGGCGCGGTAGAGGATGCGACATGAAGGCTCGCGAGATCGTGACGTCCGCCCAGATACTCCGGCTCGAGGACGATGGAATCATCCGCGCGACTGCGTTTCCTGTGCACATGAGCCTGGCCTTCGCACAGGAGGTCGTCAGGGCCACCATCGAGCTCGGAGGCGGCACGCCGCGTCCCGTTCTGGTCGATATCCGCGCGCAAAAGACGGTGGACAGGGCAGCGCGGGAGTACTTCGCAGGAGCGGAGGCCGCGAAGGGGCACTGCGCCCTCGCGCTGCTCGTGGGCTCGCCCGTGAGCAAGGCCATCGGGAACTTCTTCCTCGGGCTGTCCCAGGCCCCCGTGCCCCGGAAGCTGTTCACCACCGAGGACGAGGCCGTCGCTTGGCTGCGGGGGTTCCTCCGTTGAACGACGGACCGCAGGCGGAGGGCCACCCCGACCGCGGCGAGATCGAGCGCGTGATCCAGGAGCTCGCCGCGGGCAACTCGGCGGCCCGCGCGGCCGCGCCGCGCGGCGGCCCGCTCGATCCGGCGCTCGCGCAGCTCAACGCGCTTGCGGAGGAGCTCGCGGCGCTGCGCGCCTTCAAGGCGAAGGCGTCGGCGCGGCTCTCCGAGCTGACCGACGTCGCGCTCGCCGTCGCCTCCCTCGACTTCTCCAGGAAGGCCGAGATCAGCCGCGACGTCGACGAGCTCGACGGGCTCGCCGCCGGCATGAACATGATGATCGAGGAGCTTCAGTCCTCGACCGCGTTCGTCAACAACGTCCTCTCCGCGATGCCCGACGCGCTCCTCGTGCTCGAGGTGGACGGGTCGATCAAGAGCGCGAACCGCGCGGCCCTGGAGCTCCTCGGCTGCTCGAGGGACGAGATCCTGGAGCTGCCGGCCGAGCGGGTGCTCGGGGAGGGCGCGGCGGCCTCGGTGATCGAGCGCCTGCGGCAGGCGAGCCGGATCGCGAACGAGGCGTCGGCGCTCGTGACCCGGGAGGGCGCGGAGGTCCCCGTCGCCCTCTCGGCCAGCACGCTGCGCGGGCCCCAGGACGAGCTCTTGGGGCTCGTCCTGGTCGCCCGCGACATCGCCGCGCAGAAGCGCGCCGAGGAGGAGCGGGACCGGCTGGAGGCCGCCGTCCGGCGACAGGCCCAGATGCTCATGCAGCTGTCGACGCCGCTCATCCCCATCAGCGACGGGACCGTCGTGCTGCCGCTCGTCGGCGCGCTGGACGAGGACCGGGCGGCGCAGGTCACGGAGACGCTCCTCCGGGGCATCACGGCCCACCGCGCCCGCGTGGCGATCCTGGACGTCACCGGCGTCTCGGGGGTCGACCAGCAGGTCGCCAGCGCGCTGCTGCGCGCCGTGCGCGCGACCCGCCTGATCGGCGCGCAGGTCGTGCTCACCGGGATACGGGCGGAGGTGGCGAGGGCCATGACGGCGCTCGACATCGAGCTCGGCGGCGTCGTGACGTGCGGCACGCTCAAGGACGGGATCGCCTACGCCGAGGGCGCAGGCCAGGCCGCCGCGGGCCGGCGCGCGGCGCGCTGACCGCCGGCCCGGCTCAGGGGCGGCTCACGCCATGATCTCGCCTTCGTAGAACGTGATGTGCGCGGCCCGGAGCGCCTGCTCGCCGTCCATGCCGTGGTGATGGCGCCGGAACACCTCGGACCTCGGGTACTGCTGAAACGCCTCCCGGCTCTCCCACCGCGAGACCGCCCGGAGGCCGCCGTCGCCCAGCCAGATCTCGAGGCCGAGAAAGCCGGAGAACTGGCGCATCTCGGGCGCCGCTCGCCGGAAGCTCTCCACCATGGCCTGGAGCGCCGGGCCGGAGGCGGTGATGGTGTTGACGACGATGAACATGGCGCCGTTCTAGCGGCGCGCCGGGCGACGGCAAAGCGAGGCCAGGGCCGGGGTGCCCGGCCCCGCCCCGCGCGGGCGATCAGGCCGCGAGCTTCGCCCGCACCGCCTCGCCCATCGCCTGGGTCGACAGCTTGCCGCCGAGGTCCGCCGTCCTGGCGCCGGCGGCGATCGCCTGCGCCACGGCGCGCTCCAGCGCCGCCGCCTCCTTGTCGAGGCGCAGCGAGTGCCGGAGCAGCATGGCGGCGCTCAGGATCGTCCCGATCGGGTTGGCGAGCCCCTTGCCGGCGATGTCGGGCGCCGAGCCGTGGATCGGCTCGTAGACCCCGCGCGTGCCTTCGCCCAGCGACGCGCTCGGACAGAGCCCCAGCGAGCCGGCGAGCACGGCCGCCTCGTCGGTCAGGATGTCGCCGAACATGTTCTCGGTGACGATGACGTCGAACGCCGCCGCCGCCGTGATCAGCCGCATCGCGCACGAGTCGACGAGCTGGTGCTCGATGCGGATCTCCGGGTGGCGCGCGGCGACCTCGGTCGCCACCGTCCGCCAGAGCCGCGACGACTCGAGGACGTTCGCCTTGTCGACCGACGTGACGAGCCGCCGGCGCGGCGCGGCCAGGCGGAACGCGAGCTCGACGACGCGCTGGATCTCCTCGTCCGTGTACTCGAGCGTGTCGACCGCGCGCCTGCGCCCGTTCACCTCCTCGCGGAGGCGCGGCTTGCCGAAGTAGAGCCCGCCCGTGAGCTCCCGGACGACAAGGATGTCGACGTCCGCGAGCCGCTCCGGCTTGAGCGGGGAGGCCTGGACGAGCTCCGGGAACAGGCGGATCGGCCGCAGGTTCGCGTACAGGCCGAGGCCCTGGCGCAGCGCGAGCAGCCCCTGCTCGGGCCGGACGTTCGCGCTCGGGTTGTCCCACTTCGGGCCGCCGACCGCGCCGAGGAGGACGGCGTCGGCCGCGCGGCACGCGTCGAGCGTCTCCGGCGTGAGCGCGGTGCCGGTCGCGTCGATGGCGCACCCGCCGATGAGGTGCTCGGAGTACGTGAAGCTGTGGCCGAACTGGGCGGCGACGGCATCGAGGGTGACGCGGGCTTCGGCGACCACCTCGACGCCGATGCCGTCACCGGGCAAAAGAACGATATTGGCCTTCATGCGACCTCGCTGGCAGGCAACGTGGATGTGTACTGCGCTGGCTCTCGCGCTGCGAGCGTGAGCCCATACTCGATCCCGTCCGCGAGCGCATGCCAGGAAGCGTCGATGATGTTCGTCGAGGCGCCGACCGTGCTCCACTGGCGGTGCGCGTCGCGGCTGTCGATGAGCACGCGCGTCGTCGCCGAGGTGCCGTCGCGCCCGTCGAGGATGCGGACCTTGTAGTCGACGAGCTGGATGTCGCGCACGGCCGGGAACACGGGCGCGAGCGCCTTGCGGAGCGCGCCGTCGAGCGCGTTGACGGGGCCGGACCCCTCGGCCGCCGTGATCACCACCTCGTCGCCGACCGCGATCTTGATCATCGCCTCGGCGAAGGTGCCGACGCCCTCGCGCTGGCCCGCGATGACCTTGAAATCGAGCAGCCGGAAGGGGGCCTTGTAGCCCGGCGAGCTCCGGCGGAGCAAGAGCGCGACCGACGCCTCGGCCGCCTCGAACGACGAGCCGCGCGCCTCGCGCTCCTTGATCTGCTCGAGCACCTCCACCTCGGCGCCCGCCTTCACCTCGAGCCCGAACTCCTCGGCCTTGCTGAGGAGGTTCCCGCGGCCCGACAGCTCGCTCACCACGGTGCGCATCGCGTTGCCGACGAGCGCGGGGTCGATGTGCTGGTAGGACGCCGGCTCGCGCCGCATCGCCGCGACGTGCACGCCGCCCTTGTGCGCGAAGGCGCTCCGCCCGACGTAGGCCATGTGATCGTCGGGGGCGAGGTTCGCCAGCTCGGCGACGTAGTGCGAGAGCTCGGTGAGCCCGCGGAGCGCCCCCTCGGGCAGCGCCCGGAGGCCGAGCTTCAGCTCGAGGTTCGGGATGATCGCGCAGAGGTTCGCGTTCCCGCAGCGCTCGCCGTAGCCGTTGATCGTGCCCTGGACGTGGCGGGCGCCCGCGCGCACGGCGGCGAGCGAGTTGGCGACCGCGAGCTCGCCGTCGTTGTGCGCGTGGACGCCGAGCGGGTGGCCGACCAGCGCCTTCACCTCGGCGACGATCGCCTCGACCTGCCACGGCATCGAGCCGCCGTTCGTGTCGCAGAGCGTGAGCACCTCGGCCCCGCCGCGCGCCGCGGCGCGCAGCGTCTCGATCGCGTACGACCGGTCGAGCGCGAACCCGTCGAAGAAGTGCTCGGCGTCGTAGACCACGCGGCGGCCGTGCGCGCGCAGGTAGGCGACGGTCTCCTCGATCATCCGGAGGTTCTCGTCGAGCGTCGTGCGCAGCACCGCGGTCACGTGCTGGGTCGAGCTCTTGCCGAAGATCGTGCAGACGCTCGTGCCGGCGGCGAGCAGCGCGCGCAGGCCGGGGTCGTCCTCGGGGGCGAGCGAGGCGCGGCGCGTCGAGCCGAACGCGGCGATCTTCGCGTGCTTCCACTCGATGTCCCTCGCCCGCTCGAAGAACTGCGCGTCCTTCGGGTTCGAGCCGGGCCAGCCGCCCTCGATGAAGGTCAGGCCGAACGCGTCGAGGTGGCGCGCGATCTGCAGCTTGTCCTCGCACGCGAGCGAGATGCCCTCGCGCTGGGTGCCGTCCCGTAGCGTGGTGTCGTAGATGTCGACGCGGTCCGCGGGGCGGGCGCCCTGCTCCGCGCCGTTGAGAGGCGGATTCATAAGTTTCAACTTCCTTGTGCGGCGGGGGCTGGCCGCCGAGCTCGCCGGCCCCGCGCGGGGCCCTCGTGCGCTCGGCGCACCGGCCTACCTCGCGCTCTCGACGGCGGCGCCGTGGCCGCTCTGGTTGCTCTCGTTGCTCTCGGACGCCGCCGCGTCTTCCCGGGGCTCGACGCCGTAGGTCGCGAGGAGCCGGTTCAGGGCGGTGAGGTACGCCTTCGCGCTGGCGACCAGGATGTCCGTGTCGGCGCCGTGGCCGTGGAACACCCGGTGCGAGGCGTCGTGCTGCGGGTGCCGCTTGCTCGACGTCGCGTCCGCCCGGACCCGGACGCTCACCTCGCCGAGCGCGTCGATCCCCTCGGTCACCGCGTGCACGGAGAACTCGAGGAGGCTGCTCGGCACGCGGACGATCTCGTCGATCGCCCGGTAGGCCGCGTCCACCGGCCCGGTGCCGATCGCGGCGCGCACGTGCAGCGCCCCGTCCGGCCCGCGGAGGCGGACCGTGGCCGTCGGCATCCCGGTGGTCCCGCAGGCGACCTGGAGCGCGTCGAGCGTGTAGAGCTCGTCGCCCTGCGCCCGCGTGGTGGAGACGATCGCCTCGATGTCGGGATCGGTGACGTGCTTCTTCTTGTCGGCGAGCGCCTTGAAGCTGGCGAACGCCGCCGCGAGCTGGGCCTCGTCGAGGTGGTAGCCGAGCTCCTCGAGCCGGTTCCTGAGCGCGTGCCTGCCCGAGTGCTTGCCGAGGACGAGCCGGGTCTGCGTCACCCCGACCATCTCCGGCCGCATGATCTCGTACGTGTCCTGGTGCTTCAGCATCCCGTCCTGGTGGATGCCCGACTCGTGCGCGAAGGCGTTGGCGCCGACGATCGCCTTGTTCGGCTGGACGTTGAAGCCCGTGGCGGCGCTGACGAGGCGGCTCACCGTGGCGATCTGGGTCGTGTCGATGCCGGTGCGCAGCCCGAAGACGGCCCGGCGCGTCGCGAGCGCCATGACGACCTCCTCGAGCGCGGTGTTGCCGGCGCGCTCGCCGATGCCGTTGATGGTCACCTCGGCCTGGCGCGCGCCCGCGCGGATGCCCTCCAGGGCGTTCGCCGTCGCGAGCCCGAGGTCGTTGTGGCAGTGCACCGAGATGATGGCGCGGTCGATCCCCGGCACGTTCTTGCGGATGCCGGCGATGAGCGCGCCGAACTCGCTCGGCATGGTGTAGCCGACCGTGTCCGGGATGTTGAGCGTGGTGGCCCCGGCGGCGATCGCGGCCTCGAGCACCTGGTAGAGGAACTCGGGCTCGCTCCGGCCGGCGTCCTCGGGGCTGAACTCCACGTCGGCGCAGAGGTCGCGCGCGTACGCGACCATGGCCCGCACGCGGTCGAGCACCTCGGGCCGGGTCATCCGGAGCTTGTGCTTGAGGTGGATGTCGCTCGTGGCGAGGAAGGTGTGGATCCGCGGGTGCGCGGCCCGAGCGACGCCCTCCCACGCCTTGTCGATGTCGACCTTGGTGGCGCGGGCGAGCGCGCAGATGATCGGCGGGGTCGCGGCGGGGCGGCCGGGGACCGCGGCCGCGCCCACGCGCTCGGCGATCGTCTGGACGGCGAGCAGGTCGTCGGGGGAGGCGGCGGGGAAGCCCGTCTCGATGACGTCGACGCCGAGCTTCGCCAGCGCGAGCGCGATCTCGAGCTTCTCCGAGGACGTCATCGTCGCGCCCGGCGACTGCTCGCCGTCACGCAGCGTGGTGTCGAAGATGCGCACGTAATCGGACGGGGGCATCGCTTGATTCGCAATCATCTCAGGCATGGTGTTCTCCGCCGCCTCCCACGAGTGGAGAGGCTCAGTCGCCGGGCTTGATGGTGACGGGGTCGATGAACGGCATCATCTTGCGCAGGTTGGCGCCCACGACCTCGAGCCGCTGCTCCCGCTCCTTGGCCCGCGTCGCCTCGAACTTCGGCCGGCCCTCCTCGTTCTCCGCGATCCACTTGCGCGCGAACTCGCCGCTCTGGATGTCGGCCAGGATGCGCTTCATCTCCTCGCGCGTGCGGTCGGTGATGACGCGCGGGCCGGACACGTAGTCGCCGTACTCGGCGGTGTCGCTGATCGAGTACCGCATGTAGTTGAGGCCGCCGCGGTACATGAGGTCGACGATGAGCTTGAGCTCGTGCAGACACTCGAAGTACGCGATCTCCGGCTGGTAGCCGGCGTTCACGAGCGTCTCGAACCCGGCCTTCACGAGCTCGCTCGCGCCGCCGCAGAGCACCGCCTGCTCGCCGAAGAGGTCGGTCTCGGTCTCCTCCGCGAACGTCGTGAGGAGCACCCCGGCGCGCGTCGCGCCGATGCCCTTCGCGTAGGCGAGCGCCTGCGCCTCCGCCTTGCCGCTCGCGTCCTGGTGGACGGCGAGCAGGGCCGGGACGCCGCCGCCGGCCTCGTACGTCTCGCGCACCCGGTGCCCGGGGCCCTTCGGCGCGATCATCGTGACGTCGACCGACGCGGGGGGCGTGATCGTGTTGAAGCGGATGTTGAACCCGTGCGCGAACATGAGCGTCTTGCCCGGGCCGAGGTGCGGCGCGATGTGCTCGTTGTAGATGCGGGCCTGCGACGTGTCGGGCGCGAGGATCATGATGACGTCGGCGGCCTTCGCGGCCTCGGACACCGTGGCCACCTGCAGCCCCGCGGCCTGCGCCTTGGGCCGGCTCTTGCTCCCCTCGGGCAGGGCGACGATCACCGTCGCGCCGCTGTCGCGCAGGTTCAGCGCGTGGGCGTGCCCCTGGGAGCCATAGCCTACGATCGCGATCTTCTTGCTCTGGATGAGCGACAGATCCGCGTCGTTATCATAAAAAATCTTCGCCATCTCACTCTCCTTCAACAGGGATCCGCACCTCGCGGCTCCCGTCCTTCACGTCTTCCGTCATCAGGGCGCGCTGCTGTCGCCCGCGCGCACAGGCAGCACGGTGTCGAGCCTGGCCTCGGCCTCCTCGGCGCCGCGGGTCATCACGATCATCCCGGTCCGCACCATCTCGATGATCCCGAACGGGCGGAGCACGTCGAGCAGGCCCTCGATCTTGTCGCCGGTGCCGGTGATCTCGATGGTGAGCGCCTCGGGGGCGACGTCGACGGTGCGCGCGCGGAACACCTCGCAGAGCTGGAGCACCTGCGCGCGGGTCGTCGCGTTCGCCTTCACCTTGATCAGCGCGAGGTCGCGCGCGACCGAGGCCGTGTGGGTGACGTCGCGGACCCAGAGGGTGTTGACCAGCTTGTACAGGTTCGCCTCCAGGCGGCGCGCCCCGTCCTCGTCCGCCTCGAGGACCAGGGTGAGGCGCGAGACCCCGGCGATGTGGGTGCGCCCGACGCTCAGCGACTCGATGTTGTACGCGCGGCGCCGGAACAGCGACGCGACGCGGTTGAGCACGCCGGGGCGGTCTTCGACGTAGGCGATGAACGTGCGCAGGATGGGTCGATCCATGGATGCCTCTTGAAAGTCCCTCTTGTCTCTGGGGCGCCCGGCAGCGGCCGCGACGCGCTCGGACGCGCCCCGCTCGTCCAGCGAGCGCGCGCTCGCGTCGGATCGAGCGCTCGGGGCGCGCGCCTCTACGGGTGCGTTCACGGATCCTCCCCGGTCTCCAGGATCGGGCTCGGGCGGCGGATCATGTCGTTCAGGTCGGCGCCCGCGGGGACCATCGGGTAGACGCTGTCCTCCTGCTCGACGCGGAAGTCGACGACCACGGTGCCCGGCGTCGCGCGGGCGCGCTCGACCGCGCCCGCGATCTCCTCGCGCTTCGTCACGCGGATGCCGGTCAGCCCGTGGGCCTCGGCGAGCTTCACGAAGTCCGGGCTGCGCATCGGGGTCGCCGAGTAGCGCCGGTTGTAGAAGAACTCCTGCCACTGGCGCACCATGCCGAGGTAGCCGTTGTTGATGATGGCCACGTGGACCTTGATGCCCTCCTGCGCGCAGGTCGACAGCTCGCACGCGGTCATCTGGAAGCCGCCGTCGCCCACGACCACCCAGACCTCGTCGTCCGGCTTCGCGAAGCGCGCGCCGATCGCCGCCGGCAGGGCGAAGCCCATCGTGCCGAGCCCGCCGGAGGTGATGAGCTTCCGCGGGTGATCGTGCTTGTAGTACTGCGCTTCCCACATCTGGTGCTGGCCGACGTCGGTTACCACAAGCGCCTTGCCGTCGGTGAGCCGCCAGAGGTCGTGCATCACGTGCGCGGCGTACAGTTTGTCGTGATACGGCAATTGTTGAATGTCACGGACCGCCGAGTCCCCCTTCAGGGTGGTGATGCGCTCGATCCAGGCGCTCCGGTTGCGCTGCTTGCACCCGGGGATGAGCGACAGGAGCGTGTCCCGGACGTCCCCGACGAGGCCGACGTCGACCTTGACATTCTTGTTGATCTCGGAGCGGTCGATCTCGACGTGGATCTTCTTCGCCTTCACCGCGTAGGTCTTGAGGTTTCCGGTCACGCGGTCGTCGAAGCGCATCCCGAGCGCGATGAGGAGGTCGGCCTCCTGGATGGCGGTGTTCACCCACGCCTCGCCGTGCATGCCCATCATGCCGAGGCTGAGCGGGTGGGTCGCCGGGAAGCCGCCGAGGCCGAGCAGCGTGGACGCGACGGGGATGCCGGTCTTCTCCACGAAGGCGAGGATCTCGCGCGTCGCCTCCGCGCGGACGATGCCCTGGCCGGCGAGGATGAGCGGCCGCTCGGCCTCGTCGATGAGCTCGATCGCCTTCTCGATGTCGGTCTGGACGGCGTGATACCCCGGGCGGTAGCCGGGCAGGCGGACCTCGCCCTTCGGCAGCTCGAAGTCCATCGACGCCTGCTGGGCGTCCTTGGTGATGTCGACGAGCACCGGGCCCGGGCGGCCCGAGCGCGCGATGTAGAACGCCTCGCGGATGGCGGGGGCGATGTCCTGGACCTCGGTCACGAGGTAGTTGTGCTTGGTGATGGGCAGGGTGACGCCGGTGATGTCCGTCTCCTGGAAGGCGTCGGTCCCGAGCAGCTTCGAGGGCACCTGCCCGGTGATACAGACGATGGGCGACGAGTCGAGCATCGCCGTCGCGATCCCGGTGACGAGGTTCGTCGCGCCGGGGCCCGAGGTGGCGACCGCCACGCCGACCTTGCCCGAGGCGCGGGCGTACCCGTCCGCCATGTGCGCCGCGCCCTGCTCGTGCCGGACGAGGACGTGGCGGATCGGGTAGCCGAGGATCGTGTCGTAGGCGGGCATGATCGCGCCGCCCGGGTAGCCAAAGACCACGTCCACGCCTTCGCGGACGAGGACTTCCCAGATAATCTGTGCGCCGGTTCGTTTCATAGTCTCGACTCCGATCGAGTCATGCTGGTGGAAGGTGGCGCCGTGGGCGCCGTGGCCGCGGGTTCCGCCGTCTCTCAAGGGGCTCGGCAATTTAGGCGATCGCGCGCTGGAGGTCCTCCCGCGGGCCGCCGCCGCTGCTCTCCTCGCGGCGGAGCGCGTCGAGCACCCGCCGCGCGTCGTCGAGCGACACGACGCGCGAGGAGCCCGCGGCGGGGGCCGCGCCGGGCCGCGCGGAGGGCGGGTCGGAGTGGAACTCGAACGAGGCATCGGCGGCGCCGCCCGGGCGCGCGCCCTTCAGGTGCGTCGAGGAGCGCTGGGGCGCGCGGACGGCGCCGCGGCTCGCGCGCGCGCGGATCTCGTCGACGAGCGCCTCGAACTCCTCGCGCACGGCGCTCGACGCGACGGGCGTCCCACAGCCCGCGGCGACGAGCTCTGCGAGCTCCGCGATGCGCTGGCCAACGGCCTCGCTCGAGGCGTCCTCGCGATTCTTCCTCGAATGTTCCTTGCTCACCTGATCCTCCTTGACGACGGCTGCTCTTCGTGAACCCACAGGCCAGAAAAACGAAAGCCCCCGGACCTTCTCGGTGCGGGGGCCTATCTCCATGCTGCTCAGCTCAGAGCGGCGGCCCGCACCCGTTCCCGACGCGAATCAGCCCGACGACGTCGACTAGGCTGACGAGCGCAGGAATGGCTAGGCCCGCTAGGAGCCCGACGGACACGCCGCCCTCGACGACGAGCGAACGCGCCGCCGAGGTCGCCGACGAAGCGCGGTGCACCAGCTTCACAGCGGGGGTCCCATCGCCGGAGGCGCGGGCGCTGGCGGTGCACGTCGACTTCTGCATAGCGTGAGTGCCTCTAGCTTGCAGAGCTGCTGCGTCGCGTCAAGTTGTTTCTTTACAGATCGCTTGTTTCTGCGGTGTTTCGTGCAGTTTTTTTTGCTCGCGCACGTTCGCGCACGCCCGCAGCGAGCGCATGACGTTCCGCACGAACGCGCGCTGTCCGCGTCGCTCGCCGATGCGCCGCGCTCATGGAGACGGGAGACGGCGCGACCGCGCGGCCGCGCGACGCGGACGCGCGCAGTGTGCAGGGATGCGTCGCTCGATCGCGGCGCCCGGCGGGCCCTGCGAGGCGGATCGAGCGCATCGCGCGCACCGAGCGCATCGCATGGAGCGCGCGGAATGGAGCGCGCGGAATGGAGCGCGCGGAGACGAGCGGATGCGGCGCCGCTGCCGGAGCCCCAGGGGAGGTGTGAGCAAACACCGGACCTCGTCTCGTGCGCGCCCGAAGTGCAGAGTGCTGCCTTGAACCGACTGCCGCCGGTTCGCGCGGCTCCACCATGAAACCGCCATGCAAGCGCATCGCGTGGCGCAGGCGCGCCCTGCCAGTCGAACGATCTCGCCCTGTGGTCGCCGGCGCCGCCGCGCGGTCTCTCCCGCCGCGATCGGGCTCGTCGCGCTGTGCAGCGCGCGGGCCGGCGCCGCCGCGGATCGCGTCGAGCCCGCGCGACGCGCGGAGCCCGCGGCGCTCGCGAGCGCCCAGCCCGCGCGGCCGCTCCAGCCCGCGCCGTCGCGCCCCGCGCCGTCGCGCCCCGGGCCGGGGCCGCGCGGCGCCGCGCCGCCCCGGACGCAGGCGCCGGCGGCCGCCAACCTGAGCACGTTCATCGAGGTCCGGGACGATTTCGTCTCGCGCGGCAAGAGCGGCTTCTTCAACGCCGCGGTGATCCGGGGGGACTACGCCTTCGACAGGAGCTTCTCGCTGCGCGCGGACGTGCCGTTCGCGGTCGTGAGCGGGGTCGACGGCCAGCGCGACGCGGGGCTCGGCGACGTCCTGATCCGGCCGCTCGTCCGCGCGATCGGCACGCCGCGGTACGCGCTCGTCCTCGGCTCGGATCTCATCCTCGACTCGGCGACGCGCCCCGCGCTGGGCTCGGGCAAGAACCAGGTCGCGCCCCTCGTTCAAGCGTACGTCCGCGTGGCGCGGCCCGCGCGGCTGGGGCTGCAGCTGCAGCACGCGGTCTCGTTCGGCGGCGATCCGCTGCGCGACGACATCCAGACGTCGCTGGTGCGGCCCTTCGCGATCGTCGAGCTGCCGCGCGGCTTCTGGGTGAGCCCGGACCAGAGCTTCCACTTCAACCACCGCGGCGCGCCCCGCGTCGTGTCGACGAGCGTGCTGGAGGTCGGCGCAGAGCTCAGCGATCGCGTGCAGGTGTACGTCGATCCCGGCGTCCAGGTCGACAGCCGCGGGGGGGTCGACTGGCTCATCACCGGGGCCGTGCGCTGGGCCTTCCCGCAGCGGTCGCGGGGGCGCGCGGTCGCGGCCGCGCCGGCGCAGGGCGCGGCCGCGGGGGCGACCGCCGCGGGCGAGTAGGCGGGCGGCGGTGGTCCGCGCGCCGCCGCGCCGCCGTGCGGGCGCGCTCAGCGGCGCACGCCGCGGCGGGGCTCGGCGGGGGCGGCGCGCGCGCGGCGAGGGCGGCGGCGGGGCCTGGCGGGCGCGGCGAGGGCGGCGGCGGGGCCGGGCGAGGGCGGCGGTCGGCGAGGGCCACGCGCGGCTGGCGCCGGGGAGGGCGGGTGGGCCATGGTCGGGCCCTGGGGCGGCCCCTTGACCCGGGTCGCCGTCCCGAGCCTGATCCCTTATCGCACCCACGCCCATGCTTTCACGAGATCCATTGCTCCTGCTCTCCGCCACGCGGCTGGCTGCGCTGATCCGCGCCCGGGCCGTGACGTCGGCCGAGGTCGTGGAGGCCCATATCCGGCACATCGAGCGCGTGAACCCGACGCTCAACGCGATGGTGGCGGACCGGTTCGACGCCGCCCGCGCCGAGGCGCGCGCCGCCGACGCGCTCCTCGATCGCGGCGCCGCCGCCGCGGCGCCGCCGTTCCTCGGGGTCCCGTGCTCCATCAAGGAGAGCTTCGCCGTCGCGGGCATGCCGAACTCCGCGGGGCTCGTCGCCCGCGCCGGCGTGCGCGCGACGGAGGACGCGGTGACGGTCGCGCGCATGCGCGCCGCCGGCTTCATCCCGCTCGGCGTCACCAACGTCTCGGAGCTCTGCATGTGGATGGAGACGAACAACCGGCTCTACGGCCGGACGAACAACCCCTACGACCCGGCGCGCACCGCGGGCGGCAGCTCGGGCGGCGAGGCCGCGGTGGTCGGCGCGGGCGGCGCGCCGATCGGGCTCGGCTCGGACATCGGCGGGTCCATCCGGATGCCCGCGTTCTTCAACGGCGTCTTCGGCCACAAGCCGACCGGCGGGCTCGTGCCGACCTCGGGCCAGTTCCCGCTGCCCGGCGAGCGCGGGCTCCGCTACATGACCACGGGGCCGATCGCGCGGCGCGCCGAGGACCTCATGCCGGTGCTCCGCGTCCTCGCGGGCCCCGACGCGCGCGATCCGACCTGCGCGCCGCTGCCCCTCGGCGACCCGGCCACGGTCGACCTCGGCGGGCTGACGGTGCTCTCGGTCGAGCACGACGGCGTGCGCCGGGTGAGCGACGATCTCCTGGCCGCGCAGCGGCGGGCGGTGGAGGCGCTCGCCGCGCGCGGGGCCACGGTCCGCGAGGCGCGCGTCGAGCTCCTCGCGCGCGCGCTCGACATCTGGACCGCGATGCTGGGCGTGGCCGGCGGCGTCTCGTTCCGGGCGCTGCTCGGGGACGGCCGCCCGGTCAGCCTGCCGCGCGAGCTCGCCCGCTGGTCGCTCCGCCGCTCGGCGCACACGCTGCCCGCGCTCGGGCTCACGCTGCTCGAGGACGTCGGCCGGCTCGTCCCCTCGCGCATCGCGCGCGCCCTGGAGCTCGGCGAGGCGCTCCGCGCCGAGCTCGTGTCGCGCATCGGCGAGCGGGGCGTGATGCTCTACCCGTCGTACCCGCGGCCCGCGCCGCGGCACTACGCGCCGCTCCTGCCGCCCTTCCAGTGGACGTACACCGCGGTGCTCAACGTCATGGAGATGCCGGCGACGCAGGTCCCGCTCGGCCTCAACGCCGACGGGCTGCCGCTCGGCGTCCAGGTGGCGGCGATCCACGGCAACGATCACGTGACGATCGCCGTGGCGCAGCACCTGGAGCGCTCGTTCGGCGGCTGGGTTCCGCCGTCTCTCTCCTGGTGCCGACGGTGACGTTCCCGCCCGCGGTCGTGGTATCAAGGCTCCCCCCATGACCCTCGACCGCACGTACGATGTGATCGTCTACGGCGCGACCGGCTTCACCGGTCGCCTCGTCGCCGAGTATCTCGCCACCCGGGGCAAGGAGGCCTCCGCTCGGGACGATGTCTCGGAGCGACCGGCCCGCTTCGCGATCGCCGGCCGGAACGCGGGGCGCCTCGCCGAGGTGAAGGCGGCGCTGGAGGCGATCGATCCGGCCTGCGCCGCCGTGGGCGTCATCGAGGCGACCTCGGAGGACGCGGCGTCGCTCGAGCGCATGGCGAGCCAGGCGCGCGTGGTCATCACGACCGTGGGCCCGTACTCGAGCCGCGGCGAGCCGCTCGTCGAGGCGTGCATCCGCGCGGGCACCGACTACGCGGACCTCACCGGCGAGCCCGAGTTCGTCGATCGCCTCCTCGAGCGCCACCACGAGGCCGCCCGCGCGGCGGGCGTGAAGATCGTCAACTGCTGCGGCTTCGACAGCATCCCGCACGACCTCGGCGCGCTCTTCACGGTGACGAAGCTCCCCGCGGGCGAGCCGATCGCGGTGGAGGGCGTCGTGCGCGCGCACGGCAGCTTCTCCGGCGGCACGTGGCAGTCGGTGCTCGAGGCCATGGCGCGCGGCGGCCGCAGGCGGCGCGAGGCGCGCTCCGAGGAGGCGCGCGGCGGGCGGAAGGCGCAGGGGCTCAAGGCGCGCATCCGCTACGAGAAGGGGCTGCGCGCCTGGGTCTGCCCGTTGCCGAGCATCGATCCCGAGATCGTGCTGCGGAGCGCGCGGGAGCTCGACGTCTACGGCCCCGATTTCCAGTACGGGCACTACGTGCAGGTCAAGTCGGGGCTGCAGCTCGTGATCGGGATCGCCGGCTTCGGCGCCGTGGCGGCGCTCGCCAAGGTGAGGCCGACGCGGGACCTGCTCCGCAAGGTGCGCAGCCCGGGGGAAGGGCCGAGCGCCGAGGAGCGGGCGCGCGGCTGGTTCCAGGTGACCTTCCACGGCAAGAGCGCGTCGCGCAAGGTGGTGACGCGCGTGAGCGGCGGCGATCCGGGCTATTCGGAGACGGCGAAGATGGTGGCCGAGTCGGCGCTCTGCATGGCGTTCGACCGCGCGCGGCTGCCGGCGCGCGCCGGGGTCCTCACGCCGGCGGTGGCGATGGGGGAGCGGCTCATCGAGCGGCTGCAGGCGGCGGGGATCCGGTTCGAGCTGCTCGAGGGGTGAGCGCCGGCGGCGGGCCGCGGCGATCCGAGGGAGATCGGCGCCGCCCCCAACGTACCTCGCGCTGCCCATCTCCGTCGCGCCGCCGCGGCCCGCCGCCGGCCACAGACATCGATCGAGGCCGCGAGCGCCCCGGCGCCCGCGCTCGGCGCCGAGGAGGGCTGTCGAAGGAACAGGCTCCATGACAGGCCGAGAATCCGCGGCGCTCGCGCTCCGCCTCGCCGGCGGATCGCACGTTATCGACGCCCTCTCGAGTCCCTCGAGTCCCTCGACGCGCTCGACGCGCTCGATTCGCTCGACTCGACAGCGCGCGTGTCCCTGGTGGATTTCTCGATGTCAACGGGCCGTGACATTGTGAAACGCGGAGTCCCTGGGGTATCCTCGCGGGAAGTGACCGGCACCGAGGAGCACGGCCTTCGCGGGGAGGAGACGCTGACCCTGTCGCCGGGCCCGGGGGCAGGTCTGGCGAGCACCTCGACGACGGAATCCCCGGTCCTCGGCGCCGCGCCTCTCGGGCCCACCGAGCCCGCGCCGCGCCCGGAGGAGAGCCCCGCGAGCAGGACGGGGCCGCTGCGGCGATCCTCGACGGCGCAGGAGCCTTCCGGCCCGCCCATGTCGAGCCGGCAGGCCACGGGTCCGGCCATCCGCGCCGGGACCCTCATCGGGCATTACGAGCTCATTCGCGAGCTCGGCCGAGGGGGCATGGGCACCGTCTTCCTCGGCCGCGACGTCCGCCTGGGGCGCCTGGTGGGCATCAAGGTCGTCACCAGCCTCACCGGCGCCAGACTCCAGCGGTTCCTCGTCGAGGCCCGCGCCACCGCGCTCTGCAAGCACGAGAACATCGTGACGATCCACGATGTGAACGAGCACGACGGATATCCGTACATGGTGCTCGAGTACATCGACGGCCAGAGCCTCCGCGCGTGGATGGATCAGCGCCGGCCGGCCGGCGCGGACGAGGCGGTCGCGACGGCGCCGGTGTCGGCGAGCGCCGCCGTGGAGATGATGGTGCCGGTGGTGCGCGCCCTGTCGTGCGCCCACAAGCTCGGCATCGTCCACCGCGATCTCAAGCCCGAGAACATCATGCTGGAGGCGTCCGGCGCCATCAAGGTGCTCGACTTCGGCATCGCCAAGCTGCTCGACACCGACGTCGCCGGCCCGGTCGAGCGCGCGCCCATCTCGATCCGCACCACCCTGACGCGCGAGGGCGCGATGATGGGGACGATACCGTACATGTCCCCGGAGCAGTGGCTCGGGGAGGGGATCGATCACGCCAGCGACATCTGGGCCGTGGGCATCATGCTCTACGAGCTCGTCACCGGCGCGCACCCGCTCGCGCCGGTGACGGTGCACAGCCTCATGCAGGTCGCCCTGCTCGACCAGCCCATGCCCGAGCTCGACGGCGCGCGCCCGGAGCTCGGCGCGCTCCGCGGGATCATCGATCGCTGCCTCCGCAAGCGGAAGGCCGAGCGCACCGCCTCGGCGCAGCAGCTCCTCTCCGAGCTCCTGCCGCTCCTGCCCGGGCGCCTCGAGATCGTCCTCGGGGCCGACGAGAGCCCCTTCGCGGGCCTGTCGGCGTTCCAGGAGGCCGACGCGGACCGCTTCTTCGGCCGCGCCGAGGACGTCGCCAGGATGGTGACGCGGCTGCGCAGCCAGCCGCTCCTCGCGATCGTCGGCGCGTCGGGGGTGGGCAAGTCGTCGCTCGTCCGGGCGGGGATCGTCCCGGCGCTCAAGCGATCGGGCGGAGGGTGGGAGTCGCTCATCCTCCGGCCGGGGCGCGAGCCGATGGCGGCGCTCGCCGAGCTGCTCGGCCACCCCTCCTTGCTGACGCGGGGCGGCTCGGAGCGGCCGGAGCCGCCGGGCGGCGACGCCTCGCGCGGGCGCATGCTCGTCGAGCGGCTGCGCGCCGAGCCGGGCTACCTCGGGGCCGAGCTGCGCGCGTGGGCGGCGCGGAAGCAGCGCCGCGTCGTGCTCTTCGTCGACCAGTTCGAGGAGCTCTACACGCTCTCGTGCGACGCCGGCGAGCGCGCCGCGTTCCTCTCGTGCCTCGGGGGCGTCGCGGACGACGCGTCCTCGCCCCTGCGCGTCATCCTGTCGATGCGGTCGGACTTCATCGAGCGGGTGGCCGAGGACAGGCATTTCATGGCGGCGGTGACGCGCGGGCTCGTGGTCCTGCCGCCCATCGGCCGCGCCGGGCTGCGCGACGCGCTCACGAGGCCCGTCCAGGCGGCGCGGTACGAGATCGAGGACCCGGCGCTGGTCGAGGACATCCTCGACGTGCTGGAGACGACCCGCGGCGCGCTGCCGCTGTTGCAGTTCATGGCGGCGCGGTGGTGGGATCTGCGCGATCGCGAGCGCCGGCTGCTGACGCGGGCGAGCTACGAGGCGATCGGCGGCGTGGCCGGCACGCTCGCGAGCCACGCCGACACGGTGCTGGCGGGGATGAGCGTGCGCCAGGCGAAGCTCTGCCGGGCGGTGTTCGAGCGCCTGGTGACGCCCGAGCGCACGCGGGCCATCGCCAGCCTGCGGGAGATCCGCGAGCTGCCGGGGGAGCCGGACGAGATCGAGGGCGTGGTCCTCGTCCTCTCGGACGCGCGGCTCCTGGCGGTCGAGACGGGGCGCGACGACGCCGGCAGCCGCGTGGAGATCGTGCACGAGTCGCTCATCGAGCGCTGGCCGACGCTGCAGCGCTGGCTCGACGAGAACCAGAAGGACGCGGCGTTCCTCGACAAGCTGCGCGTGGCGGCGAGGCAGTGGGAGTCGAGCGGCTGCGCCGACGACACCCTGTGGCGCGGCAAGATCGCCCAGGAGGCGCGCCGCTTCCGCGACAGGTACTATTATCAGGGCCAGTTGCCCGAGCGGGAGCAGCGGTATCTCGACGCCGTGCTCCGGCTGTCGAGCCAGGCGAAGCGCCGGCGGCGCACGCTGATCGCCGGCACCATGACGGGGCTCGCCCTGCTGGTCGCGATGGCCGCCCTGGGGATCATCAAGGTGGTCCGCCAGAACCAGGTCATCACCGCGCAGCTCGAGGAGATCCGCCAGACCGAGTACAACCTCGAGCAGGCGCTCGCGAACGAGCGGGCGGCCCGCGAGGCCGCCGAGCGGGCCCGGAGGACCACGGAGGACCAGCGGCGGCTGGCGGAGGTCCTGCAGAAGGAGGCCGAGGAGGCGCGGTACCGGGCCGAGTCCGCGGCCGAGCAAGCGCGGAAGGCGGCCCGGGACGCCCGGGCGGCGCGCGACATGGCGCGGGCGTCCGAGAGCGGGGCGCGCGACGCCGAGGCCAGGGCCAGCGCCGAGGAGCGGCGGGCCAAGGAGGCGGCCGAGCACGAGCGCCGCAGCCGGGAGGCGCTGGAGCAGCTGATCCAGCGCTCGGTGGGGAACATCCGGGAGGATCTCCGATAGCGGCCCATGCTGGCCGCTTGGCGCGAGCCCTCCGGGCGAGCGCGGCGGTTCTGGCGGGCGGCGACGTTTGATAGGATGGTCTCGTGCATCGCGAGACCTGGATCTTCGGTTACGGCTCGCTGATCTGGCGGCCGGCGTTTCGATTCGAGCGGATGGCGCCTGGGTACATCACCGGCTGGGCGCGGCGGTTCTGGCAGGGCTCCACCGATCACCGGGGTGTTCCCGGGGCGCCGGGCCGGGTGGTCACGCTCATCCCGGCGCCTCTCGCGCGCTGCTGGGGGATGGCCTATCGGGTCGGCGCCGCCGACGTGGACGAGGTGCTCCGCGCGCTGGATCACCGCGAGAAGGGCGGATATGCGCGCTGCGACGTGCCTCTCTACCTAGCGGAGGAGGCGCACGCGGAGAGCGCGCCTCGGGCGGCCATCGTGTACGTGGCCACGCCCGACAACCCGGATTACCTCGGCGAGGCGCCGCCTTCCGAGATCGCCGCGCAGGTCCTCGCGTCCCACGGGCCGAGCGGCTCCAACGTGGAGTACGTCCTTCGGCTCGCCGACGCGCTCGCAGCGATGGACGCGATAGACGATCACGTGACCGAGCTCGCGCAGCTCGTCGCCCAGGGCGCCGTCGCCCGCGCGCCTCGGCCCGAGAGCCGCCCCGCGCCGGCCGCCGCGCCTTGAAGGCTCCTCCGGCGGATCGTGGATCCGCCTCGAAGCGACGTACTTCCGCCCGAATGAAGAGAATTTAAAACGCAAAGGCGCAAAGGCGCAAAAAGACTAAGAATTATTACTCTTTTCTTTTTTGCGTCTTTGCGCCTTTGCGTTGAACTCTCTTTCCGGATCCCTGGTGAGCGAAGCTAGTTGACCTCGCCGCCCCCGTCCCCGCCCGTGTGGTCCGCGACCCCGTTGGTCCCGTCGGCCGCCGCCGGCGGCGTCGACCCGCCGCCGTCCTCGCCCTCGGTCGCGTCCGCCGCGAACGCCTCGACCGCGACCACCCGCTCGTCCTGACCCACGTGCATGATCCGCACGCCCTGCGCGTTGCGCCCCGTCTCGCGGATCTCGCTCGCCTTGGTCCGGATCATCTGCCCGCGGTCGGTCACGATCAGCACCTCGTCGCTCGGGCTCACCATGGCCACGCCCACCACCGGCCCGTTCCGCTCGCTCGCGTCGATCAGGATCACGCCCTTGCCGCCGCGGCTCTGCAGCCGGAACTCCTCGAGCGGCGTCTGCTTGCCGTACCCGCGCTCGCACACCGCCAGCACCCGGTCGCGCCCGTCGCCGCTCACGCCGAGGCCCACCACCACGTCGCCCTCGTCGAGCTCGATGCCCTTCACGCCCATCGTCGCGCGGCCCGTCGGACGCACCTGATCCTCGGGGAAGCGGATGCTCATCCCGCTCCGCGTCGCGATCACGAGCTCGCGCTTGCCGTCGGTGAGCGCCGCCGTGAACAGCTGATCGCCCTCCTCGATCCGGACCCCGATGATCCCCTTGTCCCGGTAGTTCTCGTACTCGTTCAGCGCCGTCTTCTTGATCTGCCCGCGGCGGGTCAGGGTCACCACGTACGTCTCGCCGTCGAAGCTCGGCACCGGCGTGATCGCCGCGACCTTCTCCCCCGGCTCCATCCCGACGAAGTTCACGATCGCCCGGCCCTTCGCGTTCCGCGGCGCCTGCGGGATCTCGTAGACCTTCTTGACGAAGACCTTGCCCTTGTCGCTGAAGAAGAAGACGTACGAGTGCGTCGACGCCACGAAGAGCTGGCTCACCCAGTCCTCCTCGCGCGCCTCCATCCCCACCATCCCCTTGCCGCCGCGGCGCTGCGCCCGGTACGTCGAGGTCGGCGTCCGCTTCAGGTAGCCGGCGTGCGAGATGGTCACGACCATGTCCTCTTCCTGGATCAGGTCCTCCATCTGGATCTCGGCCTCGGCCGGCACGATCTCGGTGCGCCGCTTGTCGCCGAAGCGCGCCTTGATCTCCTCGAGCTCCATCACGATCACGTTCATGAGCAGCCCCATGTCCGCGAGGATCGCCCGCAGCCGCTCGATCGTCTGCGACAGCTCGCCGTACTCCTTCGCGAGCTTCTCCCGCTCGAGGCCGGTCAGGCGCGACAGCCGCATCTCGAGGATCGCCTTGGCCTGCCGCTCCGACAGGAAGTAGTCGCCGCGCGTGTCGGCCTCGGCGCACTCGGGCTCCGGCCGGCCGGCGCGCCGCAGGAACTCGCCGAGCCCGCGGAGCGGCAGCCTCTGCAGGTTCTCCCGCGCCTCGTCCGTGTCGCTCGAGGCCCGGATCGTCGCGACGATGCGATCGATGTCGCTCGTCGCCATCCCGAGCCCCTCGACGAGCTCGCGCTGCGACTCGGCCTGCCGCAGCTCGAAGCGGCAGCGCCGCGTCACCACCTCGCGCCGGTGCTCGATGAAGTGCGAGAGCGTGTCCTTCAGGCTCAGCACCGCCGGGCGCCCGTTCGCGATCGACAGGTTGATGACCCCGAACGTCGCCTGGAGATCCGTCAGCCGGTAGAGCTGGTTCAGGACCACCTGCGGGAAGATGTCCTTCTTCAGCTCGACGACGATCCGCATCCCCTCGCGGTCGCTCTCGTCGCGCACCTCGCTGATCCCCTCGATGCGCTTCTCCTTCATGCACTCGGCGATCTTCGCGACCAGCCGGGCCTTGTTCACCTGGTAGGGGATCTCGGTGAACACGAGCTGCTCGCGGTCGCCCTTCATCGTCTTCTCGACCTGGCTGCGCCCGCGCATCGTGATCGAGCCGCGGCCGGTCGTGTACGCCTGCACGATCCCGCTCTTGCCGTAGATGAGGCCGCCGGTCGGGAAATCCGGGCCCGGCACCAGGTGGAGCAGCTCCTCCAGCGTGATGTCGGGGTTGCGGATGATGGCGATCGTCGCGTCGATGATCTCGCCGAGGTTGTGCGGCGGGATGTTCGTCGCCATGCCGACGGCGATGCCGCCCGAGCCGTTGACGAGCAGCTGCGGGAACTTCGCCGGCAGCACGCTCGGCTCGAGCTCCGAGTCGTCGTAGTTCGGGACGAAGTCGACCGTGTCCTTGTCGAGGTCGGCGAGCAGCTCGACCGCCATGCGGGACAGGCGCGACTCCGTGTACCGCATGGCCGCGGGCGAGTCGCCGTCGACCGAGCCGTAGTTGCCCTGCCCGTCGATGAGCGGGTAGCGCAGGCTGAAGGTCTGCCCCATGCGGACGAGCGCGTCATAGACCGCGAGATCGCCGTGGGGGTGGTACTTGCCGAGGACGTCTCCGACGACGCGCGCGCACTTCTTGTGCGCGCCGGAGGGGCCGATCTTCTGCTCGTTCATCGAGTAGAGGATCCGGCGGTGCACCGGCTTCAGGCCGTCGCGCACGTCCGGGATCGCGCGGCCGATGATCACGCTCATCGCGTAGTCGAGGTAGCTCGTCCGGAGCTCGTCCTGGATGCTGACCGGAACCTTCTGCTGGATGTTCGACGTCTCTTCCATGGGATCTGCACCCGAGGCGCGGGGCGGGCGCGGCGCGCGCGGCCCCGTCGTAGAGGCCCATCCCAGCGCGGATCGAGCGTCGAGCGGGGCGGCAGAGGCGTCTCAGGCCTCGATCGGCGAGCGACGAGGTCGAATCCGGCCTCCGCCGCTCGCCCTTGACCCGCGCTGTTCAGGGGATGCGACGGATGCGTTCAGGTACTCCAAGGGGCAGGCCGGCGCAAAGGGTTTGCCGGCCCCTGGGCGTCGCTCCGGTCAGCGGGGCGCGCACGCGGCGCGCGTGGTCGCGCCGGGGCGGACCTCGCCGCCGCAGTCGGCGGACAGCACCGGCGCCCCCTGCGCGTCGCGCACCTCGATCGAGGTCGTGTACGCGCCCGGGGGGAGGGCCGAGAGGAGCGCGCGCTCGCCGCAGGGCACCGGGCCGACGTCGGGGGACGCGTCCGTCTCGGGCTGCTCGCCCTCGGGCAGCGGCTCCGTCGCCGTGTAGCTGGCCGCGCCGGACCCGCAGGCGAGCTGTTCCGCCTCGAGGAGCGCGCCGAGGTCGAGCTCGAGCGCTCCCGTGTCGGACAGCGGATCGCAGGTCGCCGTCGCCGTGACGCCCGCGCTCGCCGCGGCGAAGCAGCGCGACCCGAACACGAGATCGCCCGCGGCGTTCTTCGCCTCCAGGCGGAAGACGTGGGCCCCTGCCGGGGCGGCGCCGAGGTCGTAGACGATGGGCTCGGCCGGCGGGCAGCCGACGCCGAGCACCGGCAGGAGCGCGCCGCCCTGGGGGAGGACGTCGAACGACGCGATCTCCCGGTCGCCGGCCCCGCAGCGCAGCGCGCCGAGCGCGCTCGCCGGGTCGAGCACGATCGCCGCGCGCTGCGTGTCGTCGGGGCGGGAGACCGCGGCGCACCCCTGGACGACGACGTTGACGCCCGTCTTCGCCACGAGCTTGCCGGCGTCGTCCGCGGCGTCGGGGCCGGGGCACGCCCACGTCCAGCGCGGCGCGACCTGGGCGCCGTCGACGAGCATGTGGGGGCTCCCGGAGGTCTCGTCGCCGACGGGGGTGAGCTCCTCGGCGTACTGCGCGTAGCCGTCGATCCTGGCCGTGTACTCGTGGCCCTCGACGACGTAGGTGAACGACACGCGCGACGAGCAGGGGACCGGCGGCGACGAGGGGAGGGTGAACGGACCGCCCTCCGCGCTCTCGTCCGTGAGCGTGGCGACGTAGCTGCGGATCGCCCCCGGCTCGTTCGAGCACCGCACGTCGCCCAGGAAGGCGAGCGGGTCGATGGCGAGCGAGGTCTGGATCTGCCCGTCGTCGTCGTCGTCGCTGTTCCCGCTGGTGCAGGCCGCGAGCGCGAGCACGGCGAGCGCCAGGGCGCGCCGGCCGGACCAGGGCTGCGGGGAGAGCCCGCCTTCGCGATCCGCACCGGACGAGGTTCCACAACCAGCTCGAGCTCGGCCCATCGGCAGGGGGCACTAGTCCAAGCCGGGGAACGGCGCCACATGAAACGCGGCCCCCGCCGCGCGGGGAGGGCGCCGGCCGTTGCAAGGCTTGAAGCAAGCGTTGCAACGGGCGACTCGGAGGCCGAGCGGGGCGCCTCAAGGCTTGAGATGGCCGACTCGGAGGCCGAGTGGACCGTTTCAACGCTTGAATTGTGCGACTCGGGGGCCGAGTGGGCCGTTTCAACGCTTGAATTGTGCGACTCGGGGGCCGAGTGGACCGATTCGAGCGTTGAGATGGGCGGCTTGCGGAGAGGGTCGAGCGAGACGCGCGCTGTGGGCCGGAAGAACTAGGGATCAGGAGCGCCGCCAGCGCCCCCGCCGCCGTCACCGGCACCGCCGGAGCCTCCGCCGCCGCCCTCACCATCGGCGCCGGAGCCTCCGCCGCCGCCGTCACTGGCACCGCCGGCGCCTCCGCCGCCGCCCTCACCATCGGCGCCGGCGCCTCCGCCGCCGCCGCCGTTCCCCCCGCCTTCGCCGTCACCGCCAGCGCTTCCGCCGCCGCCCCCATCGCCCGCGCCGCCGCCCGTACCGGTCGGTTCGACCACGAACGCGCAGGCCTGGAGCGCATGAGCTCGCTTGGTGATCACGTCGCACGGGCTGATCGCCCCATCGGCGCCGTCCACGAGCGGCGCAGCGGTGCACTCCGTCATGGAAGCGACGTTGTCGGCGGCGCACTTGCGCGTCGCGCCGACCGCATCGACGCAGGCCTCGATCTGGCTTCCCGTCGGCTCCGGCGCGGGGTTGTCTTCGGTGCCGGCGTTCTCGATGCCGTGGAGGCACTGATCCCAGACGAACTCGACGCAGGCGTCCACCCGCTCGTCGGCGTCGGCCGAGCCGACCCACGCCGGGCACGCGGCGGCGGCCTCGCACCGGGCCGTCTCGATCTGCCGGCAGGCGTCGATGCCCACGGCGGAGGTGCCGCAGCTCTGGGTTGCGAGGGTCACGGCCCCGAGGCCGAGCGACACGGCCGCGACCCACGTTGCGGAGCTCCGCCTCGCGGCGGAGAGGACGGCGAGCGCAGACGAACCCACCCGGCCGAGCTACCACGTGGCCGCCGGGGGCGTCGAGTTTTCCGCCGCCGACCGCCCCGCAGGGCGCGCGACCGCGTGCACGCGACGGCGCCGCCGCCCGCACGCCGGCTCGCGTCCATGGCGCAATCATGGCGCAACCGCATGGCGCAACCGAGCCGACTCGGCCGCGGCGCCGGTCTTCCGCGCCGCGCGGGCAGCGCCGCGCCTCCGCGACGACGGCCGCGCCCCAGCGCCGCGCTCGTCGCGAACGGTGTCCGGCCCGGGCCCCGTCCGATCTATGCTCCTGTGCCCTCGATCTCCCGATGGATCCGCCGAGCCTCGCGCAGCTCCGACCCGACACGCTTTTCCACGGGCGATACCGCGTGGTCCGCTCGCTCAAGGCGGGCGGGATGGGCGCGGTGTACGAGGTCGTCGACGAGGTCACCGACCGCCGCCGCGCGCTCAAGGTGATGCTCCCGGGCTCCATCCAGGACCCCGGCATGCGCGCCCGGTTCGCCCAGGAGGCCAAGATCACCGGCGGGATCGAGAGCGATCACATCGTCCCGGTCTCCGACGCCGGCATCGACGCCGACTCCGGGATGCCCTTCCTCGTCATGGACCTGCTCCAGGGCGAGGAGCTCGCGAGCCTGTCGGCGCGCCGCGGCCCGCTGCCGCCGGCGGAGGTGGTGCTCTACCTCTCCCAGGTCGCGCGCGCGCTCGACAAGATGCACGCGGCGGCCATCGTCCATCGCGATCTCAAGCCGGCGAACCTCTTCTTGACGCGGCGGGACGACGGCTCGCCGTGCGTCAAGGTCCTCGATTTCGGCCTGGCGAAGATCGCGGCGCAGAGCAGCATGGCGGACCGCACCGCGATCCTCGGGACGCCGCTCTACATGGCCCCCGAGCAGATCCGCGGCGACGGCGCCGTGGGGCCGAAGGCCGACATCCACGCGCTGGCGCACGTGGCCTTCACGCTGCTCGTGGGCAGCCCCTACTGGCTCACCGAGGCCAACGTCCTGCCCTCGATCTTCGCGCTCCTCCAGCGGATGGCGGCGGGGCTGCCCGAGCCCGCGAGCGCCCGCGCCGCGCGGCGCCGCAGCGCGCGGCTGCCGCCCGCCTTCGACGCCTGGTTCCAGCAGGCGACCGCGATCGATCCGAGGGACCGGTTCGATCGCGCCACCACGGCCGTCACCCTGATGGCCGAGGCCCTCGGCGCGCCCCCGCCGTCGAGCCCGCCCCCCGGGCCGGTTCCGCCCACGAGCCCGCCGCCGTCGTCGCGCCGCGGCCTCGAGCTCGACGACCGGCGTGCCCGCGCCGCCGAGCCCGAGTCGCGCCGCAGCCTCGAGCTCGACGACCGGCGCGCCCGCGCCGTCGAGCCCGATCCCGGGCCGAAGCCTCAGGACCCCGCGCCGAAGCTCGCGGGCGACGCGCGGCACCGCGACGAGGATCTCGCCGAGGTCGTCCACGAGGAGCGGCTCCGGGCCTTCCTCAAGAAGGAGGTCCAGCGGGCCAGGGAGCAGCGGCCCCGGCGGCTGTCCCTGCTGCTGCTCGGCGTGGACGGCCTCCAGGAGATCGAGGAACAGCACGGGCGGGCCGCGGTCGACCGCATCCTCAACGACCTCGCGCGCGTGGTCCGGATCTACGTGCCGGAGGGCGGGCTGCTCGGGCGGTACCGCCGCGATCTCCTCGCGATCGTCCGCCCCGGGATCGGCCGGACGCGGGCGTCCGCGTTCGCGAAGGTGCTCGGCGAGAAGGTGCGCCAGCACCGGTTCCGGCGCATCCCGTCGATGCCCTTCCGGATGACCCTCCGGATCGGCGTCGCCCACCTCGAGGAGGACGACACCACCGCGCACGATCTGCTCGAGCGCGCGACGCGGGACCTCCTCGAGCGGGGCGAGTGAGCGCCCGGTGGGATCCCCGGCCTCCAGGTCCATCCACCAGGAGTCCGGCGCACGGAGCTACCCGCGGTCGCCCCCTTCGATTTCTTGGACGTTCCTCGCGGAGGGGGCGATCCTCCGGCGCATGGCCTCTGCCATGATCCTGGCGGCGGGGCTCGGGACCCGGCTCCGCCCGCTCACCGACGAGCTGCCGAAGCCGCTCCTGTGGCTCGGCGATCGCCCGCTCGTCGCGCACATCGCCGGGCAGCTCGCCGCGGGCGGCGTCCGGCGCGCCGCGCTGAACAAGTCCCACCTCGCGGAGCGCTTCACGCGCGACCTGCTCGCGGCGTTCCCGCTGCCGGTCGAGGTCCTGCACGAGCCGGAGCCGTTCGGCACCGCGGGGGGCCTCGCGAACGCGGCGGGCGCGCTCGGCGACGGCGACGTGGTGCTCTGGAACGGCGACATCCTCATCGATCTCGACGTGGCGGCGCTCCGCGCGGCGCACGGCGAGCGCGGCGCGGCCGCGACGCTCGCGGTGGCGCCGCGGCCGGCCGGGGAGGGGACGGTGGGCGTCGGCGGCCGGGGCGAGGTGGTCCGGCTGCGCGGCGAGCGCTTCGGCGAGGAGGTCGCGGGCGGCGATTTCGTGGGCGTGCAGGTGGTCGGCGAGGCGCTCCGGCGGCGGCTGCCGCCGCGCGGCTGCATGGTCGGCGACGTGTACCTGCCGTGGCTGCGCGAGGGGCGGCCGCTCGCGACGTTCGCGGCGCCCGCCGTGTGGCACGACATCGGCACGCTCGCCGCCTACCTCGCGGCGAGCGCGCGCTGGCTCGCGCAGCGCGGGCTGCCGAGCTACGTCGGCCCGGGGGCGTCCGTGGCCGAGGGCGTGGACGTGACCGGCAGCGTCGTCGGCGCGGGGGCGCGGGTCGAGGGGGCCGGGGCGCTGCGCGGGTGCGTGGTGTGGCCCGGCGCGCGGGTCGCCGTCGGCGTGGACGTGGGCGCGCCCTGCGAGCGCGCGGTGGTGACGACGCAGGGCCGCGTCGTGCGCGCGGCCAGCTGATCGCCCGTCCGGGGCCGTGCCGCGAGGTGCGCCGCGGTGGGCGGCCGGCGCCACGGGCCGCCCCCACTGCAGCGACGTCGTGCGTCGGAGGAGCGCCTCGAGCGCCGGGACACTGGGCATGCGACCGCCCTCGCTCCATGTGTCCGGAAACCCGACCAGAAAGGCACGGTGCAACGATGCTTTCGATGTCTTCCATGCCCCTGCGGCGCCGGCTCCTGCGGCTGCCTTTGCTCCTCTCGGCGCTCGCCGGCGCCGCGTGCATCAACGATCCATCGCCGTCGGACCTCCCGCCGCCGAGCCCGCCCTCGGCGCCGCCCACGACGCCTCCTGGCGGGCAGAACAGCGGCAACGACGGCCCCGAGTCAGGGGCTGGCGCGCAGGGCGCGGGCGGGCGGAGCAACGACGGAACGGGGCCCGGCGACCAGGGCGCCGGCGGGCTGGGCGGTGCCGGCGGGCTGGGCGCCGGCGGGCTCGGGGCCGGCGGGGACCTGGGCACGGGCGGGGACCTGGGCACGGGCGGGGGCCTGGGCACCGGCGGGGGCCTGGGCACCGGCGGGGACCTGGGCACCGGCGGGGACCTGGGCACGGGCGGGGACCTGGGCACCGGCGGGCTGGGCGCCGGCGGGTAGCGCGGGGCGCGCCACGTCACGCGCGTGAGCGCGGAGCTCGGCGGTGGGGTACTCCAGCTGAAGGTGGGGGCTCGCGGAACCTACAAGGCGCCGAGGACGCCAAGAAAATCATAAGAATCTTGGCGTCTTATGGCGCCTTGGCGGTTCCATCATCCCGACGCGGTGGGGAAGGGTCACTTGCCGAGGTCGGCGAGCGCGGCCTTGGCGGCGTTGTGCCCCGCCGCGCCGATCACCGACCCGGCCGGGTGCGTGCCGGCGCTGCACGAGTAGAGCCCGGCGAGCCCGAACCGGTAGGGCACGCGATCGGCGAAGCCGAAGCCGTTGTCGATGTGGTGGATGTGCCCCCGCGTGATCCCGAAGTGCCGCTCGATGTCCGGCGGCGCCAGCGTGAACGTCTCCAGCACGAGATCGCTCATCCCCGGCGCGAACCGGTCGCAGATCGAGAGGAGGTGCTTCACGTAGCGCGGGGCGGCCTGGTCCCACGTCTCGCCGCTCGCGAGCGCGTAGGGCACCCACTGCACGAAGAGCGCGGCGTTGTGGTGCCCCTCGGCGTCGCGCAGGCTCGGGTCGATCGGCGTGTGGAAGTACCACTCGATCGCGGGGAACTCGGGCAGACGCCCGCTCATCGCGTCGCGGTGGGCCTGGCGCAGCACGTCCATCACGACCTCCTCGTCCGGCAGGAGGTGGATGGTCGGCCCGAACTGCCCGCGGTCCTCCGGGAGGCAGGTGAACCGGGGCAGGCCGGTCAGCGCCATGTTGACCTTGAGCGTGGAGCCGTCCTTCGCGAGCGCGTCGAGCCGCGCCGACAGCGCCGCCCCGATCGCCGCGCCGCCGGCCAGCGCGCGGGTGCGGAACGGATCGGCGTTCGAGACGACCGCCCGGGCGGCGATGCGCGTGCCGTCCTCGAGGAGCACCCCGGAGACGGCGCCCCCGGACGACTCGATCTGCGCGACGCGGGCGCCGGTGACGATCGTGGCGCCCTCGGCCCGCGCCTTGTCGGCGAAGAGGCGGCTGACCGTGCCCATGCCGCCCTCGACGATCATCCACGTCCCGTCCCCGCCCGGGAGGCGGCACATGTTGTGGACGAGGAAGTTCATCCCGGTGCCGGGCGTGTCGAAGCCGCCCGCGAGCCCCGAGAAGGCGTCGGTCGCGGCGTACATCGCCTGGAGGAGGTCGCTCTTCCAGGGGAACCGCGCGAGGTAGTCGGAGATCGTGCCCCGGCAGAGCGCCACGAACGTCTGCCGGAGGGCGGGCCGCACGTAGCGCTCCGCGGTCTCCTCGATGGAGCGCGGCTCCTCGAGCCAGGTCGGGGCGATGTCGTCCCGGAGCGCGGCGAGCTCGGCCTGGAGGGCGCTGTTCGCGTCCCAGTCCTGCTGGGAGAAGAACTCGAGGAACTGCCGCTTCATCGCGGCCTGGTCCGAGCCGAAGAGCAGGTAGCGCCGGTCGGTCGTCGGGAGGAAATAGTGCGGATCGCGCCGCCGGAGGGGGAGCGAGACGCCGAGCTCGCCGAGCAGCTCGGGCGGGGCGAGCCCGAGCAGGTAGGCGCCGCTCGAGACGCCCAGGGACGGCGCCTTCTTGAAGGGGTGCTCGGTCTTCACCGCGCCGCCCACGGCGTCCTTCTCCTCTAGCACCACGACGTCGAGCCCGCGGCGGGCGAGGAGGACGGCGGCGACGAGACCGTTGTGGCCGGCGCCGACGATGACGACGTCGGCGCGGGCCGGAGCTTCACTGCGTTTCACTGGGCACCTCCAAGCGCTGTGCGTGTCCGCTGCCGCGGCCGGCGCGCGGGCCGCGGCGCGCGAGGTGTTGCACGGATGACGCGGCGAGGAGAGCCCTTTTCGCGCCCCGGAATCCTGAGGAGCGCGCCGCGCCGGCCCCGGGGCCGCCCGCGCTGGGCGCCTTTCCAGCCTGTTCCCGCCGCGGCGCGCGGCGGGCCGGCGCCCTCCTGCGGCGCGATTGGCGGCCGAGGCGCGGCCGAGGCGCGGCCGAGGCGCGGCGCGCGGCCGGCGCCCGCTGCGGAGCGGCGCGCGATCGGCCCAGGTCGGATCACCCGCCAGCGGCCGCGGGGGACCCCTGCCACGCCGCGGCGACCTCCTCGGCGATGGCGCGCACGGTGAGGGGGGCCGAGCCCTCGGCCTTGTTGTTCACCAGCACGAAGCTCTCGATGCGCAGCGCCGCGGCCTCGCAGAGGAGCCGCGCGACCTCCGCGCGCATGGCGGGATCGGGCTCGACGATCCGGTTGAACGGGTGGAACCGCCGCTGCTCTGCCTCGTAGCGGCGACCGGGCTTGAGCAAGAGCCGGACGATGGCGAACGGCGCGTTGGAGACGGGCACCACCTCCGCCTGGGCGGCGGGAGATGGCATGTTGCGCCAGTAGCTGTAGGTGTGGGCGACCCCGTGCGCGCCGAGGATCTCCCGGTACTCGCCGGTGAGATACGCCCGCTCCCGGAGCTCGACGGCGTAGGCGAGCTCGCGCGGCAGCGCGCCGAGGAAGGCGTCGAGCCGCTCGAAGAAGGCGCGCGGCGGGAGCCGGTGGGGCGGGCCGACCGGCGGCAGCTCGAGCAGCACCGGCCCCGCGTGCGGCCGGAAGACCGAGAGCAGCGGCGCGGCGACGCGCGACAGGAAGAGCGGGACCGACAGGAAGTCCGGGTTCGGCTCGGCGCGGCCGCGGCTCGCGCCGCGCCCTCCGTCGTCGTCCGGCGGCGCCTCGGAGCGCTGGAGCGTCTGGGACACGACGGCGTGCAGCGCCTTCGGCACGCAGCGGAAGCCGTCCGGCAGCTGCGCTCTATAACGACGGAGGTCGCTGTCGGGGAGGGGGGCGTAGAAGCTCCGGTCGATGCCGACGGTCGTGAGCAGCGGGTGGCGCGCGTACTCGGCGAGGCCGTCGCGCGCGAGCTCCTCCGTGCTCCGCCGCCGGGCGTAGACGAGGCCCTGCCAGCCCGGGAAGCTCCACGAGCTCGTGCCGAGGTGCAGCCCTGCCGGCAGCCGCGCCGCGAGGCGGGCGGCGTCGTCGTAGACCGCGGCCATCGCGTCGGGCTCCGGCGCCGCGGGCGCCTCGGCGGCGGCCGGCCGCGGCGCCTCACCGAACAGCGAGAGCTGCGAGGGGACAGGGCCACGGCGCCCGGGGGAGCGGCTCACCCGGGCGAGTCTACTGCTTCCGCCGCCCACCGGGAGCACCGCCGCGCCGGCCGGCGCGAGAGGCGCGCGCCCTGGGCCCACCGCAGCTTTCCGACGCGCGCCGCCTGCGTACGCGCGGCGGGAGGCGCGGTTTCTCCAGGAACTGCCGCAACTTCTTGCTCAAGTACGCAAGGTGCAATGTTGCGACGCGGCCGGCCAGCTGGCCGGCCAGCGTTTGGCCAGCTCGCCTGAGCCAAGGGACGTTCTGATTTCGGCTCTAACGCGTGAACGCCACGGCGCGGGGAGGGAGCGACGTCGTTGGTACATCGCGTGCAATTGCTCAGCGGTGAAGACTAGGGCGGCGCTCCTCCGAGCGACGCCGCTTTTCTTACGCGCGCAGCAAGCCGCGGAGATCGCAGACCGCAAGCGACGGCGCCGCCGCCTCTCCCGAGACGGCGGCGCGCCGCCGCCTGCCGGGCCGCGCGATCGCCTGGCCGACGCCGGCGCGCGGGTGCGAGATCGCGAGTCATCGCGCGTCGACGCGGCGGCGAACCGGCGGGTCGCTGCATGGTTGTCGTTGTCCTAATTCGAACCTGATCAAGTACGATCGGAGGGATGAATGCGTAGTTATCGTGGACTGGTATCTCTCTTTCTTCTGGGGCTCGGGATGGCCGGCTGCGGCGGCGAGGACACCCCCTCTTCCATCGCGGCTCCGGCCAGCAACCCCCCCCAGGCGGCCAAGACGTACGGCCGCGAGGTGAAGGGCGGCCGTGTGCACAAGGGCAGGGACATCGCCCTTCCGGCCACGCGCTCGCTGAACGCGGCTGACGTGCTGCCGCTGGTGAAGGACGAGCTGAAGGTCGCGCTCGGCCCGCTCACCGCGCGCGACTTCGAGACCGCGAGCCAGCATGTCGAGCGCACCCCGGCCCGCGCCACCCTCAGCCATGTGAGCTACCGTCAGGTCCGCGACGGCGTGCCGATCTTCGGCACGTACCTGAACCTGACCCTGCGCGCCGACCGGAACGGCGGGAGCAAGCTGGCGGCGTCGAGCCATCACCTCTACCAGGACGCCGCCGTCGACACGGAGGACAAGGTCGGCGAGGAGCGCGCGAACGCGCTCGCCCGGCAGGTCCTGCGCGCGCAGCCGGACGCGCGCGTGGCGAAGGCCGAGCGGGTGATCCGCCCGATCGCGGGCGCGCTCCAGATGGTCTGGGACATCAGCCTCGCCGGCCGTCACGAGCGCGTGCTCGTGATCGCCAACGGCCCCTCCGCCGGCCGGGTCCTCACGATCGACGACCGCGTGTTCGAGGTCGTGAGCGGCTCGGTGTCCGGCTTCACGGTGAGCGGCGGCGCCCCGGGCGCGTCCGGCGGCACCGTCGCGCAGACGAGCCTCCCGCACACGCGCGTCACGGGCCCCGGGACCCTCGTCCACGCCGACGCCGCGGGCGCGTTCAGCGTCGACGTGCCGCTCGGCTCGCCCCTCCAGGCGACCTTGAACGGCCGCGCGGCGACGGTCGAGAACGTGTCGGGGCCGAACCTCGTGGCCGCCGCCGCGGCGGCCCCGGGGGCCGGCCTCGTGTTCTCGTCGGCCGGCGCGGGCGAGCAGGAGATCGCGCAGACCACCGCCTATCGCTACGTGGACGCCGCGCGCTCGTTCCTCGAGGCGAACGGCCTCGCGCCGGACGCCCTCGGCGAGCCGCTGCCGACCAACGTCAACCTGAACGACTTCTGCAACGCGTACTACGATCCGGGCGCGATCAGCATCAACTTCTTCCTGTCGGGCGGCGGCTGCAACAACTCCGCGATCGACAGCGTGATCGCCCACGAGTACGGCCACTTCGTCGACGATCGGTTCGGCGGGATCTACGACGGCGGTCTGTCGGAGGGGTGGGGCGACACGCTGGCTTGCTTGCTGCTCAAGGACCCGCTCGTCGGCGGGGGGATCACCGACGACGGCGGGCTGATCCGCACGTGCGACAACGATTACGTGTATCCGCCGGGCGGCTGGGACGAGGCGCACAGCCTCGGGCAGTCGTGGGCCGGCTTCGTGTGGCACGCCCGCGCCAACCTGATCGGCGAGCTGGGCGAGGCGGCCGGCGACGCGCTCGCCCGCGCCCTGGTGCTGCCCTCCTTCCCGTCGAACGCGCCCGACATCCCGACGGCCGTGCGCGAGGTGTTCCTGCGCGACGACGACGACGGCAACCTGGAGAACGGGACGCTCCACTGGGGCCCCCTCTGGGCCTCCGCCCAGCTGCACGGGCTGACCTTCGCGCTCACCACCGACGTCACGCCGCCGGGGCAGGTCACGGATCTGACCGCGGTCGACGCCGGGGCCACGTCGGCGGTCGTGCAGTTCACCTCTCCCGGCGACGACGGGCTCGAGGGCACGCCGACGGCGTACGAGATCGGCTGGTCGCTGTACCCGCTGGACGACAGCAACTTCTCCTCGGCGAAGCTGACGTCGGCGCCCCCGGCGCAGCCGGCCGGCTGGCTGGTGCAGGCGCAGATCGACGGTCTGCCGCCCACCGCGACCGTGTACGTCGCCATGCGCGCCGTCGACGAGGCGGGCAACGTCGGGCCCGTGTCGAACAACGTCCAGGTCACGACCGAGGGCGGCGTCGTTGTGTACTCGGAGGGCTTCGAGGGCGACTCGGGCGGGTGGAGCTCCGACGGCCTGTGGCACATCACCACGCGCCGCGCGTCCGAGGGCGAGCGGTCGTTCTGGTACGGCCTCGAGGAGACCGGCACCTACGACACGGGCTCGACGAACGCGGGCACGCTGACGCTGCCGGTCATCGATCTCACCGGCGTGTCGAGCCCGTTCCTCGTCGTCGACCAGTTCATCCACGTCGAGGGCGGCCTGTACTACGACGCGGCGACCATCGTCGTGACCGACATCGACGACCCCGGCAACGTGGCGGTGTTCCCGAGGACCACCTCGTGGACCAACGGCACGTTCGAGCCGCGCTTCGAGTCGCTGGCGGGCTTCGCGGATCGGCGCATCACCATCGCGTTCAGCTTCGACACGATCGACGGCGCCATCAACGACTTCGAGGGCTGGTACATCGACAACGTGCGCGTCGTCGGCGAGGAGACGACCTCCTGCGCGCACGGCAAGTGCGAGCAGGGCGGCCCGCTCGACCCGGCCTGCGACCCGTGCGTCGCGTCGGTCTGCGCGTTCGACTCGTACTGCTGCGAGGTCGCCTGGGACGCCGCGTGCGTGGACGAGGTCGCCACGATCTGCGGCGAGACGTGCGAGGCCGACACCTGCGGCGACGGCGTGTGCGGCGAGGGCGAGGACTGCGGCAGCTGCTCGCTGGACTGCGGGTCGTGCCCGACCTGCGAGCACGAGGTCTGCGACCCGGGCGCGCCGCTCGACCCGGCGTGCGATCCGTGCGCTCAGGCGGTGTGCGCGGCGGATCCGTACTGCTGCTCCAACGAGTGGGATCGGGTGTGCGTCGAGCAGGCCGCGAACACCTGCGGCGTCGTGTGCCAGGACGCCTGCGAGCACGACCTGTGCTCGCCCGGGGGCGCGCTCGATTCGCAGTGCGACCCGTGCGTGAGCGCGGTGTGCGCGGCGGATCCGTACTGCTGCAACAACTCGTGGGATCGCGCGTGCGTCGAGCAGGCCGCGAACACCTGCGGGCTGACCTGCACGCAGGCGTGTAGCCACGACCTGTGCTCGGCGGGCGAGGGGCTCGACCCGGCGTGCGACCCGTGCGCGAGCGCGGTGTGCGCGGCGGATCCGTACTGCTGCAACAACTCGTGGGATCGCGCGTGCGTCGAGCAGGCCGCGAACACCTGCGGGCTGACCTGCACGCAGGCGTGCAGCCACGACCTGTGCTCGGCGGGCGAGGGGCTCGACCCGGCGTGCGACCCGTGCGCGAGCGCGGTGTGCGCGGCGGATCCGTACTGCTGCAACAACGCGTGGGACGCGCGCTGCGTGGACCAGGCGGCGTCGGCGTGCGGCCTCTCCTGCGGCTGCAGCCACGACGTGTGCGACACCGGCGTGGCGCTCGACGCCGGGTGCGACTGGTGCGTCTCGGAGGTCTGCGCGCAGGATCCGTACTGCTGCAACAACGCGTGGGACGACCGCTGCGTCGGCACGGCGAACAACGTCTGCGGCCTGACCTGCTCGTTCGACGCCAGGGCGGCCGCGCTCCCGCGCGAGCCCGCCCGCCGGTGAGGTCGGCGCCGGGGCCGCGCCGCGGCCCCGGCCGGCCTGCCGGCGCGGCCGGCGCCTCTCCGGATCCATCCCCGTAGAACATCGTCGCAGCGAGGGGGCCGTGGCCCCCTCGCTGCGTTCGTGCGCGGCGCTGCACTGGTCGCGTTTCCGGTGGGAAGAGCCCGCCCGCCGCGGGTACAAGCACCTGACGTGCTGCGCCGCTTCGCCGTCGTCCTGCGCGTCCTGGTCTCGACGGCCGGCAAGGACGCCTTCGCCCGCGCCATGCCGCTCTACATGGGGCTCGGCGTCGTCGGCGCGGTCGTGTTCGGCGGCAACGGGATGGACCCCGCGCAGCTCACCCGCCTCGCGGGCGAGTCGCTCCCGTTCCGGCTCGGGCTGTGGGCGGCGTGGCTGCTCGTCGGGACGCCCGCGGCGCGCGCGCTGCTCCGCGCCCCGGCGACCTTCTTCCTCCGCGCGCTGCCGGTCCCGCGCCTCCAGCTGCTCGCCGCGCACGCGCTGCTCCTCGCCGTCGCCGAGCTCCCCTGGGCGCTGCTCTGGGCGTTCGGCGCCGGCCCGCTCGCCGGCTGCGCCGCCTGCGCCGCCGCGCTCGCGGCGCACGGCATGCTCGTCGCGCGGCCGCGCGGCGGCCGCGAGCTCGCGGCGCTCTCGCTGCTCGCCGTCGCGATCCTGCTCGGGGCGCCGGCGCCGCTCCTGCTCGCGTGCGCCGCGCCCGCGCTCGCCCTCGGGCTCCGCGCCGCCGTCGTCCGCGCGCCGGAGGTCCCGCCCGGCCGCGAGCTCCCGCTCATCCCGCGGGCCGCGCCCGCCCGCGGCGGCGCGCTCCTCGCGCTCTCGCTCGCTTACGTGGCGGCGCTCCTGCGCGGCCATCGCGCGGTGCTCCTGCGCGGCGCGGCGCTCACGCTGCTCGGCGCGCTCGCCGCGGCGGCGTGGGCGCGGAGCAGCGAGCCGATCGAGGGCGCGTCGCTCGCCGGCGCGTCGCTCGTCGCGCTCGCGCCGGTCGCGCTCTGCGCGGGCGCCGGCTTCTCCGGCCCGGTGCTGCGCGAGGAGCGGCGGCTCGCGTGGCTCCTCGACGCCTGCGGCGCGTCGGCCCCGCTCCGGGCGGTCGCCGCCGCCGCCGCGGTCGCCGCGCCGCTCGCCGCCCTCGGGCTCGCGCACGGGGCGGCGGTCGCCGCGCTCACCCGCGCGGCGCCCGTCGCGGCGCTGCGCCTGCTCGGCGGCGCGGGCCTCGCGGGGCTGCTCCTGTCCGGGGTCGCGCTCGGCTGCGTGCGCTGGTCCGTGCGGCAGGACGGCCGCGACAGCAGCCGGGTGCTCCTCTCGGTGCTCGCCGCCGTCATCGCGGCGACCGTGGCCGCGTGGATGCTGGACGAGATCGCGCTCGCGGCCTGGGCCCCGGCGGCCGCGCTGCTCGCGGGGCGCACCGGCGCGCGCTGGCTCTCGCCGGGCGGCGCGCGCGGCGGCAGGGCAGGGGAGAGGAGGGCGGGGTGATGCTCGAAGCGAAGGGGATCCACAAGCGGCTCGCGGGCAGGGACGTGCTCTCGGGCGTCGACCTCCGCTGCGGGCCTTCGGACGTGGCCGTGGTGATGGGCGGCAACGGCGCCGGCAAATCGACCTTGCTGCGGATCGTCGCCGGGCTGCTGGAGCCCGATCGCGGCGCCGTCGTCCTCGGCGGCGATCCCGTCCATGGAGGTGGCGTCGCGGCGCGGCGCCGGCTCGGCTACGCGCCCGACGCCACCGAGGCGCTGCCCGACCTGCAGGTCTGCGAGCTCGTCGCCCTCGTGGCGGCGCTCAAGCAGGCGCCGCCGCTCGAGCGCGCGTGGGTCGAGCGGATCGGCGCGGGCTCGTTCTTTCGTCAGCGCCTCTCCGGGCTCTCGTTCGGGCAGCGCAAGCGCGCGCTCCTGCTCGCCGCGCTCGTGGGCGACCCGTGGCTGCTCGTGCTCGACGAGCCGACGAACGGGCTCGATGAAGGCGGCGCGCGCGTGGTGCTGGACCTCATCGCGGAGCGCCGCGCCGAGGGGAAGGCGACCCTGCTCACGACGAACGATCCGGCGCTCGCGTCGGCGCTCGGCGATCGGCCGCGCTGGCTGAGCGAGGGGCGGCTCGGCGCGGAGGGGGTCGCTCCTTGAAGTGGACGCCGATGGCGTGATCCCGGCGCAGGGCGCTCGCGACCCGTGAGGGCCCGCGCCGGGCCGCGGCTACCGGCCGGTCTACCGGGGCGGCCGCGGGCAGAGCTGCTTCTTCAGCTCGTCCATCCCCGCTGCGCCCTTCACCACCATCGAAGCCAGCCGCTCCACCTTGGGCGCGAAGGAGCAGTCGACCGGCTCGTTCGGCGCCTGGTGCAGCATCGAGTCGACCTTGTCCGAGGGGCCCTCCACGCTCTTCCTCGTGCAGAGGATCGGGCTGCCCTGGTGGTAGTAGTACCTGCGCTGCCGAAGGAGCGTCTTCGGGGGCTCGCCAAAGGGAAAGGCGTCGTTCAGGGCGAAGATGAGCCGGCCGCCATCATAATAGAACTGGTAGGTGGACCCGGCGTCTCCCGCGGCGATGTCCTTCAGCACGGCCTTCGAGACAGCGCCGTTCTTCTGGTGCAGCCGGACCTCGGCGCGCCCCTCGCCACCCGAGCACTCCATGCGAAGCTCGCTCGTCTGGAGGCCTTTGTCGGCTTGGATCTCCGCGTACTTCTTCCGGATTTCATCGATCCGCGGGTCGCCCGACGCCTCCGGGGCGGCGCTCTGGTGCTCGGCGTCCGCCGCCGCGTCGGGGGCCGCCGTCTGCGGCGCAGGCTGGGCGGTCGCCGGGGTCGTGGCCGCGGGCGGCGAGGCGCTGTGCTCGCCGCCAGGCACCTCAGCTGCCCTCGACGAGGAGGAGGCAGGAGCCCTATCGCCGCGCCCGCAGCCGGCGGCGAGCAGGACGCCCGCGAAGATCATCGCCGATCGACTCATGATGAGACCCTATTCTCCCTCGTGGGTTGAATCCACCTCGGCGCCCCCGGGGAGCGGGAGCAGCCGCAGCACCCGCGCCTCGCGCGTCTCGCGCCCCTCCAGATCGAGCGACGTCGGGACGAGGCAACGCGCGAGCTCCTCGACGCCTTCCGAGGGGCAGTAGGCGCGCCCCGGATCGCCGACGAGCACGTCCGCCGGCCCCGCGGCCTGTCGCCGCAGCCAGGGGAGCATCCGGTCGACCATCGCGCGCTCGTAGAAGATGTCGCCCGCCACGATGACGTCCCACGCGCCGCGGGCGGCGCTCGCCGTGAGATCCTCCGCGATCACGTCGACGGCGACGCCGTTCAGGGCCGCGTTCAGCGCGATCGCGGCCGCGGCGAACGGGTCGATGTCGGCGGCGCTCACGCGGGCGGCGCCGGCGAGGACCGCGGCGATCGCGACGATGCCGCCGCCGGCGGCGAGGTCGAGCACGCGCTTGCCCGCGACCGCGGCGGGGCGGTCGAGCAGGTACCGCGCGAGCGCCTGCCCGCCGGCCCACGCGAACGCCCAGTACGGCGGCGGCACGCCCGCGCGCGCGAGCGCCGCCTCGGTCGCGTGCCAGAGCGGCGTGACCTCGGTCGCGAGGTGGAGCCTCACCTCGGGGACGAGCGGCGGGCTGGCCACGGCGGTCTCGCGCGCCACGAACGCGGCGGCGCTCCCGGCAGGGGAGAGGGCCAGGGCAGGCCCGCGGGGCTCCGGCGCCGGATCGAGATCCCGCGTCACAGCGCCTCGAAGATCCGGAGCGGCTCGGCCACGCGCGCGGCCCACGCCGCCTCGTCGTGCTCGGCCCCCGGGTGCCAGGCGTAGAACACGCTCTCGCCCTCCACGTACGGCGACCGCGCCCCCGCGAGCGCGCCGCGCAGCTGGCGGTTCTCGCAGTAGTTGTCGGCCGCCGCCGGGTCGTCGTCCTCGATGCCGTCGCCGTCGTCGTCCACGCAGTCCCCGCCGCCGCCCGAGTCCAGGTAGAGCGCCGCCGCCGGCGCGGCGTGCGCGGCGTACCGCTCGATCATCGTCTCGTGGCGCACGCCCGCCCCGATGCTGCCCCAGCCCATGGTGCCGGACAGGCTCGCGGCGAACGCGTACTCGCCCCGGTGGCGATCGGCGGCGTGGAAGCTGATGAGCCCCCCGAGCGACGAGCCCATGATCCCGACCGGACCCGGCTCGCCGTAGCGCGCCCGGATCAGGGGCCGGACCGTGTCGCGCACGAAGTCGGCGTACGCGTCGCCTCTCCCGCCGATCAGCGCGCCGCCGTCCTCGATGCGATCCGTGACGTGGGTGTACTCGGAGAGGCGCGCCGCGGTGCTGTCGATGCCGACGAGGAGCACCCCGGGCGGCGCGTGATCCTGCAGGTGCCAGCCGCCCGCCGGGCCCGCTGGATCGAAGAGGTTCTGGCCGTCGTGAACGTAGAGGACGCGGTCCACGTCCCCCTCCGGGACCCACGCGCGCACGGTGCGCGGCTCCATCGCCGCGTCGCCCACGCCGAAATGGCGATCGAGGTGCGCCTCGCTGGGCGCGACGAGGCTCATCTCGCCGAAGGCGTCGTAGGTGATCGCGCGCGACCAGGGATCGGCCGCCCACGTGGTGCGGTCCGTGAGCTTGTAGCGAGCGCCCGCGGGCACGTTCAGCACGATCCAGTGGAAGCCGGCGTCGCTCGTCATCTCGGTGCCGGTCCACCCGTCGTGATCGCCCGCGAGCAGGCGCAAGCTCGCGCTCGTCGAGACGAAGAGAACCCCGCCGTCCACCGGGACGGGCCAGCCGGTCCGCGCCGCGCGCGCGAGCAGCGCCGCGTCGCGGTCTTCCCGCAGCTCGTCGAGGATCGCCTCGACCGAGGTCCCGCTCGCGCCGCCGCCGTGCCCACCCGCGCCCGCGCTCGCGGCGCCGGACGCGCGCGGCGCGCCGCCGGCCTCCGCGGCGTCTCCGCAGCCGGCCAGCGCCGCGACCGCCGCCGCCCGCCCGACCGCCGCGACCCAGCCCGGCGCCGCCACGGCTACCGCTTCGCGACCCGCGCTTCCGCCGCGCGCAGCGTCGTCTCCAGCAGCGAGGCGATCGTCATGGGGCCGACGCCGCCCGGCACCGGCGTGATCCAGCCGGCGCGCTCCCTGGCGGCCTCGAAATCGACGTCGCCCACGAGCTTGCCCGCGTCGTCGCGGTTCGTGCCGGCGTCGATCACGGCGGCGCCCTCCTTGATCCAGTCGCCCCGGATGAGCTTCGCCTTGCCGACGTCGGCGACGACGACGTCGGCCTCGCGGCAGAGCGCCGGCAGATCGCGCGTGTCGGCGTGGGCGATCGCGACCGTCGCGCCCTGCGCGAGCAGCAGCTGCGCCATCGGCCTGCCCACGAGGTCGCTCGGGCCGACCACCACCGCGCGGGCGCCGGCGAGCTTCACGCCCGCCTCGGCGAGCAGGCGCATGCAGCCGGCCGGCGTGGCCGGCGCGAGCCCGCCCGGTCGCCCGAGCGCGAGCAGGCCCGCGTTCACCGGGTGGAGGCCGTCGACGTCCTTCGCGGGATCGACGGCGTCGAGCGCGGCGTGCTCGCGGAGGTGCCGCGGCAGCGGCAGCTGGACGAGGATCCCGTCGACCGTGTCGTCCGCGTTGAGCTCCGCGATGCGCGCGAGCAGCTCCGCCTCGGTCGTATCGGCGGGGAGCGCGCGGAGCCGGCCTCGCATGCCGACCTCGTTCGACATCCGCTCCTTGCTCCGCGTGTAGCTCACGCTGGCCGGGTCCTCGCCGACGAGCACCACCTCGAGGCCCGGGGGCCGGCCGTGGGCGGCCGCGAAGCGCGCCACCCCCTCTCGCACCTCGTCGCGGACCTTCTGAGCGATCGCCTTGCCGTCCAGGATCTTCGCTGCCACGGCCGCGGAGCTTAGACCAGCCGCGGCCTGCCCGGGGGCGCGGCCCGCACGGCGCGCGCTGCCGGCCTGCCTGGCGCGGCGCGGAGCGACCGATACGTCCGCGGCGCGATCTTCAGGTTGACCCGTCCGCCCAGCGTCTTTAGCCATGAGCGGTGGACGCCCTGCACACCGACCTCTACCAGCTGACGATGGCCGCGGGGTACTTCCACCGCGGCATGGCCTCGCGCGTCGCGACGTGCGAGCTCTTCGTGCGGCGGCTGCCCAGGCACCGGCGCTTCCTCGTCGCGATGGGCCTGGAGCGCGTCGCGCGCTACCTCGAAGGGCTCCGCTTCACCGACGAGCAGATCGCCTATCTGCGCGGGCTCCCCGCCCTCGCCGACGCGATGACGCCGGCGTTCTGCAGCTACCTGCGCGACTTCCGCTTCCGCGGCGACGTCTGGGCCGTCCCCGAGGGGACCGTGTTCTTCCCGAACGAGCCGCTCCTGCGCGTCACCGCGCCGATCATCGAGGCGCAGCTCATCGAGACGTTCGCGCTGTCCGCCGTCAACCACGCCACCACGATCGCGTCGAAGGCCGCGCGCATCGTGCTGGCCGCCGGCGACGCGGGGGTCATGGAGTTCGGCACCCGGAGGGCCCACCCGGAGGCGGCGGTCGACGCGGCGCGGGCCGCGTACGCGGTCGGCTGCGTCGGCACCTCGAACGTGGAGGCCGGGGTGCGCTTCGGCATCCCGGTGCTCGGGACGGCCGCGCACATGTGGACCATGGCCCACCCGACCGAGGAGGCCGCGTTCGAGGGCTACGTCGCCGTCTTCCCGAGCGCGGCGATCCTGCTCATCGACACGTACGACACGCTCGTCGGCGCCGCGCGCGCCGCCGCGGTCGCGCGCGACAAGCTGAAGGGGGTGCGCCTCGACTCCGGCGACCTCGCCGCGCTCAGCGTGGCCGTGCGGCAGATCCTCGACGACGCCGGGTGCGCGTCGGCGAAGATCGTGGCCTCGGGCGATCTCAACGAGCACCGCATCGCCGAGCTCCGGCGCGCCGGGGCGCCCATCGACCTCTACGGCGTCGGGACGGACCTCGTGACGTCGATCGACGCGCCCTCGCTGGGCGGCGTCTACAAGCTCGTGGAGATCGGCGGCGCCGAGGCGGGCGCCGGCGGCGAGCGCACGCCCATCGCGAAGTTCTCGGAAGGGAAGGCGACGCTGCCTGGCGCGCACCAGGTGCACCGCTTCCGCGACCCGGCCGGCAAGCTCGCCCGCGACGTCATCGCGCTCGACGGCGAGCCCGCGGCTCCCGGGGCCGAGCCGCTGCTCGCGCCCGTGATGAGGCGCGGCGCCCGGGTCGCGCCGCCCGAGGGGCTCGACGCCGTCCGGGCGCGGGTGCGCGCCGAGATCGCCGGGCTGCCGGACGCGCTGCGGCGCATCGACGACGACCCAGCGCCGGGCGCGCCCTTCGCGGCCGAGGTGTCGCCGCGGCTCGGCGCGCTGGTCGAGGCGGTGCGCGCCCGCGTCGTCGCCGGCGCAGGGTAGCGAGGGCGAGCGGCGCGCGGCGGCGGCGCGGCGCGCGCCGGCGGCGCGGCGCGCGCCTTTCGAGGGGAACGCGAGAGGAGAGAGGACATGGCGAGCAGCGATCCGACCCGGCAATCTCCGCACCCGAGGGTGTTCATCGACGTCGACGTGCAGCGCGACTTCTGCGACGAGACCGGCGCGCTCTACGTGAAGGGCTCGCCGAACGCGCTGTTCCGGCGGCTCACCGCGCACGCCGTCGCGCGCGGGATCCCGATCGTCGGCTCGGTCGACTCGCACGCGTGGGACGCGTGGGAGTTCGGGTCGAACGACACCCCGGCGCCCGAGGGCCAAAAGCCGGGCTTCCCCGACCACTGCGTGAAGGGGACGCCGGGCTGGCTCAAGGTCGAGGGGACGCTGCCGCCGCGCTTCCGCTTCCTGCCGAACGTCGCGGAGGCGCCGATCGACGCCGCGGTGCGCGAGCTCGCGACGGGCAAGACCCACGCGGTCTACTTCGAGAAGGAGGTCTACAGCCTGTTCGCGAACCCCCTCGCCGAGGGCTTCCTGCGCGACCTCGCCGCGGCGCTCGGCGGCGCGCCGGAGCTCGTCGTCTACGGCGTCGCGACCGACTACTGCGTCCGCGCCGCCGCCCTCGGCCTCGCCCAGCGCGGCTACCGCACGACGGTCCTGACCGACGCCGTCGCCGGCATCACCGAGGCCGGCGTCGCCGCCGCGCTCGCCGAGATGCGGGCCGCCGGCGTCACCCTTACGACGTCGGCCGTGCTCGGCTGACGCCGTCGCGCGGCCGGCGGGGCCCGCCGGGGCGCGCGCGGCGGCCGTCGACGACCCGCGCGCGGCGCCGTCAGCGGCCCTGCGGCGCGCCGCCGGTCGGGTCGGGATCGCTCGGGTCGCCCTGGGCCCGCAGCGACGCGCAGAGGTCGACGAGCGGCTGCGGCTTGTCGAAGTGCCACCCCTGCGCGTAGTGGATGCCCATCGACGTGAGCAGATCGGCGATCTCCTGGTTCTCGACCTGCTCGGCGACGGTCTTGATGCCGAGCGTGTCGCCGATGCGGTGCACCGACTCCACGATCGCGCGGTGGAGCGTGTTGTCCTGCAGGTCGCGCACGAACATGCCGTCGATCTTCACGTAGTCGACCGGCAGGCTCTCCAGGTAGCCGTACGACGCGTGCCCGCTGCCGAAGTCGTCGATCGCGAACCGGCACCCCATGGCGCCGAGCTCCTGCATGAACCAGAGCACCTCGCCGAGGTTGGCGAGCGCCGCCGTCTCGGTGATCTCGAAGCAGATCTTGCTCGGCGGCACCTGCGCCCGGTGCAGCTGCTCGACGATGAAGTCGAGCAGGCCCTCGCGCAGGAGCGACACGCCCGACAGGTTGATCGAGCACGTGTCGAGGCGGCGCAGCGCGTGCTGCGGCAGCGCGCCGATCAGCCGGAACGCCTGCCGCGCGACGTAGCGATCGATGACGTGGATGAGGCCGCTCTGCTCCGCCGCCTGGATGATGCCGACCGGCGAGTAGAACCGGCCGTCCTCGCCGAGCTGCCGCACGAGCACCTCGAAGTGCGCGCCGCGCGGGGTGTGGGGCGCGCCCGGCTTCACGAGCGGGTGGATGCCCTGCGAGTAGAGCCGGAGCCGCCCCTCGGCGAGGTGGCGCTGCAGGCTCGCGACCCACTGCATCGAGCGCCGGCTCGTCGTCATTTGCTGGTCGTCGAGGTAGACCTGCAGCCGCCCGCGCCCGTTCTCCTTCGCGATCCGGCACGCGTGATCGGCGGCGCCGAGCACGTCGACCGCGCGCTCGAAGTGGGGCGTCAGCACCACGAGCCCGATGCTCGCGCCGATCGAGAACGTCTTCTCCGCCCACCCGAACCGGAACTCGAGCAGGCAGATCTGCAGATCGCGCGCGATGCGCTCCGCCTCGCGCTCGCTCTTGTCCGCGAGCAAGAGGACGAACTCGTCGCCGCCGATCCGCCCGGCCGCGTCCTTCGGCCCGACGATCTCGTGCACGCGCGTCGCGACCCACTGGAGCAGATCGTCCCCCGCCTCGTGGCCGCACGTCGCGTTGACGAGCCGGAAGCGATCCAGGTCGATGTAGCAGAGCGCGTACGGCGTCCCGGTCTTCCGGCAGTCGTTCAGCGCCTCCTCGATGCGATCGATGATCGCGTACCGATCGAGGAGGCGCGTGAGCGCGTCGTAGCGCGGCTTGGCCGGGTGGATCGGCAGGGGCCCCGGCGCGCCGAGCTCGCGGAACAGGATGATCTGCCCGGGCGGCGGCGGCGGCTTCGAGTCGCGGTGGCCCTCGCGCGCGGGCCGCGCGGCGACCGCGCCGATCGTGTGGAGGATCGGGATCACGGAGCCGTCGCGGCGCTCGAGCAGCGCGGTGTACCGCGCCGGCGGCCGGCTCGCCGCGGCCGCCTCGGGGGCGGCGAGCGGCGCGCCCGGCGTGCGCAGCGCGCCCTCGTCGATGATCACCGGCGAGAGCGGCACCACGGGCTCGCGCCGCGGCGTGAGCCCGTGCGGCGGCGGCGCGGGCTTCGCGGGCGCGCCCTCGTCGAACAGCTCGTTCATCTCGCCGACGTCGATGTCCGGATCTCCGCTCGTCGTGCCCGCCGCCGGGATCAGGCGCAGCACGCGATCGAGCAGCGCGCCGCGCGCCTCGACGATCGACCAGCCGGTCAGCCGCTCCGCCGCGCCGTTGCAGCGCACGATGCGCTGCTCGGCGTCGACCTCGATCAGGCCGACGTCGACCTCGGACAGCCACGCAGCAAGCTGTTTGTCCGGCGAGCCGCGGTGCGCGTCCGAGCGATCGAACGCGGCGTGCAGGCTCGACTCCGGCCGGTCATCGATCTTTGCCACCACCCCGTTATGGTAGTTGTATTCCCGGAGAAGCGGACTTCTTAAGCGCCGACGGCGCGGAAACTCGACGGCCACGCCCCCCCGCTGGGGTAGGCTCGGGTCATGGGTGGTCACGACGAGAGCAGGCGCTCCCGGCCGGAGCTCGGCGCCGGCGCCGCCATCGTTTCCCCGGCGCTGCGGCGATCCGTCGATTTCCGGCGGGAAAATTCCAGCCACCGGCCGGCGAACGTCGGTGCTGACGCGATGCGTTGTGGCGGTATGTCGGGGTGGGATGGCGATGTGGGAGCGCGGATCGCTCCCGGCGGGGGGTGAAGCTCGATGGGGCTCGTCCTGTTCGGGCTCACCGGCGGCCTCGGATCCGGCAAGAGCACGGTGGCGGCGCGGTTTCGCGCGCAGGGGCTCCCGGTGATCGACGCCGACGCGCTCGCCCGCGACGTGGTGGCGAAGGGGACCGAGGGGCTCGCCGAGGTGGTCCGCGCCTTCGGTCCGGAGGTGCTCGCGCCGGACGGCTCGCTCGATCGCGCGCGCGTCGCCGCGATCGTCTTCGACGATCCGGACAAGCGCCGGCGGCTGAACGCGATCGTGCACCCGCGCATCGGGGCGCTCCTCCTGGAGCGCGCCGCCGAGATCGAGGCGCTGGGCGAGCCGCTCGCGTGCTACGAGGCGGCGCTCCTCGTCGAGAACGGGCTCGCCGACGCGTTCCGCCCGCTCGTGGTCGTCGCGGTGCCGGAGGCCGTCCAGATCGCGCGCGCGATGGCGCGGGACGGCGCGACCGAGGAGCAGGTGCGCGCCCGGCTCGCCGCGCAGCTCCCGCTCGCCGACAAGGTCGCGGTCGCCGACCACGTCATCGACAACGCCGGCGATCGCGCCGCGACCGAGCGCCAGGCCGACGACGTGCTCGCCGCGATCCGGGCGAAGCTCGGCCGCGCCGGACCCCTGACTTGATGCGCAGTGCCCGGCGTGGAAGTCTCGCGGCCGGCCGATGACGTCGTTCAAGTCGAAGCTCGCGCGGCTCGGGCCGCTCCCGGCGGAGCGGCGGGGCAGCGCGCCGCTCGCCCCCGCGCCGGCGCCCCTCGCCCGCGAGCCCGCCGCGGAGGACGACCGCGCATCCGCCCCTCCGCCCGCGCCGCCGGCTCCTCCGCCGGTCCTCTGCGAAGCGGACGCCGTCGGCGCGGTCCCGGCCGCCGGCGCGGTCTTGGCGGTGGCCGCGCCGGCCGAGGCGGCGCGGCCGCGGCCGGCGGCGCCGGGCGCGCCCGCGGGGGGCGGCGCTCGGCCGTCGCTCGACGAGCTGCGCGACCGCATCTCCCGCATCGTCGCCCGGGGCGCGCCGCCGACGCCGCGGGCCGATCCGGCGCGCGGCGAGCTCCCGTTCCATGTCGAGCAGACGCTCGGCGGGCCGCTCTACGTGAGCCGCACCCGCTCGCTCGCGGCGGCCCGCGTCGGCCGCGCGCCGCTCGTCGCCGCGCGCGACGCCGACCCGGCGATGCTCGCGTTGCTCGCGCTCGATCCCGCGCTCGCCGGCTGCGACGTGCGGAGGGCGCTGTTCCTCGACACGGAGACCACGGGCCTCGCCGGCGGCACGGGCACCGTGCCGTTCCTGATCGGCCTCGCCTGGTTCGACCCCGGGGCGGCGAGCGCGGGCCCGCTCGGCGAGCCCTCGTCCGACGGCTTCGTCATGGAGCAGCTCCTCCTGCGCCGCCTCGGCGAGGAGGAGCCGATCCTGCGCCGCCTCGCCGAGCGCCTCGAAGCCGCCTCGATGATCATCACGTACAACGGCAAGGCGTTCGACATGCCGCTCCTGCGCACGCGCTACGTGATGAACCGCCTGCCGCCGCCGCCGGAGCTGCCGCACCTCGACCTCGTCCACGTCGCCCGCCGCATCCACAAGGCCCGGCTGAAGACGCGCACGCTGATCGCCCTGGAGCACGACGTGCTCGGCCGGGTGCGCGTCGGGGACGTGCCCGGCGGCGAGATCGTCGCGTGCTACGCCCACTTCCTGCGCACCGGCGACGAGGAGGCGCTGCTCGGCGTGGTCGAGCACAACGCGGCCGACGTGCTCGCGATGGTCGCGCTGGTCGGCCTCTACGGCGAGCCGCTCGGCAGCCTCGCCGCCGGCGATCTCGCCGGCGTGGCGGCCACGCTGCGGAGGGCGGGCGCGCTCGAGCGCGCGGCCGAGCTCGCGGACGCGGCCGTCGAGCGCGGCGGCGGCGCGGCGGCGCGCCGCGCGCGCGGCGACATCGCGAAGGCGCGCGGGGACAAGGCGCGGGCGCTCTCGGACTACGAGGCGCTCGCCGCCGAGATCGACGACCCCGCGGTGCGCCTCGAGCTGGCGAAGCTCTACGAGCACCACGTGCGCGCCTTCGCCCGCGCCCTCGACCTGGCCGACCAGGGCACCGCCGAGCCCGAGCCCGCGCAGGCGCGCCGCCGAGCCCGGCTGCGGCGGAAGCTCGATCGCGCGAGCGGCGGCGCCGCCGCGCTGGCGCTGCCGTTCGAGCGCGCCGTGGCCGGCGGAGCGGACGGAGCGCGGCCGTGCGCCCAGCCCGCCGCCGCGCCCGAGCGCGAGGGGCGCGAGGGGAAAGAGTGAGCGGGCCCTCACCCGGGAGCCCGCGGCGCGGGCTCCCGGGTGGGGGGCAGGTAGGTGGGACGGGGCCGATCGAGAAATCCACCGGTCCGGCTTCTCGCCGGCGCGCGCGTGGGCTAGGGTGGGGGCGATGATTACCGTCGGCTGCGCCGGTTTCCCCGTCCCAGCGACGCGCTATTTCCGCGAGTTCATGTTCGTGGAGGTGCAGGAGACCCATGTGTCCCTCCCGGGACCTGGAACGATCCGGCGCTGGCGGCGCGAAGCTCCGGTCGGCTTTCGTTTCGCCCTGCTCGGTCCGCGCGAGATCGGGCAGGAGGGCTTCCGGGATGGCAAGGTCATCGAGACGGCGCTGAAGAGCATCGAGGCCGTGGCGGACGAGCTCGAGGCGAAGAGCGCCGTCTTCGTCGGTCCCCCGGAGTTCACGCCGACGCGCGCGAACAAGGCGATCCTGCGCGACTTCCTGGTCAACGTGAAGAAGCGCTTCGAGCGCGTCGTCTTCGAGCCGCCCCCGGGGTGGGATCCGGACGAGAGCGACGAGCTCACCCAGGAGGTCGGCGCCCTGGCCGCGCGCGATCCGCTGACCGCGGGGCTCTCGCGGCTGAAGGTGGCCTACTACCGCCTGCACGGCCCGGCGGGGCACAAGTCGCGCTACGAGGACCCGGCGATCGAGCGGCTCGCGGAGATCGCGCGCGGCGCGAAGCACGACGACGCGACGTACGTGTTCACGAACGTCGACATGTTCGCCGACGCGAAGCGCTTCAAGAAGGCGATGAAGATCTGACGCGGGCGCGGCGCGGCTCAGCGCGCCGCGCCGCGGAGGTGAGGCTCAGCGCGCGGCGCCGCGGAGGCGCCAGCGCTCCGGCCGCGTGAACAGCGCCATCGCGGCGCTCACGGCCGCGGCGACGTACCACGGGATGTCCTGCACGGCCCCGTAGACGGTCCGCGCGCGCATGAACCGCGCCTCGCCGAGCAGCGTCTGCTCCTTGAAGGTGTCGCTGTGCACGACGACCCGGCCGACCGGGTCGACGATCGCGGAGACGCCGCTGTTCGTGGCGCGCACGAGGTAGCGGCGGTGCTCGATGGAGCGCATCTTCGCGAGCGCGAGGTGGATCCACGGCTCCGTCGAGTCGCCGAACCAGGCGTCGTTCGTGAGGTTGACGAGCAGGTCGGGGTCGCCCGCGGCGACGAGCTTGTTCACGAAGTGCGGCAGGATGTCCTCGTAGCAGATCATCGCCGCGAGCCGGTGGCCGTCCCACTCGAGCGGGGCGAGCGACGTGCCGGGGCTGAAGCGGCCCGAGTTCGGCGACAGCGTGTAGAGGTACGGGACCGCCTCGCCGAGCGGGAGGTACTCCCCGAACGCGAGCAGGTACTGCTTGTCGTAGCGCCCGAGGATCTCGCCCCCCTCGCCGGCCATCAGCGCCGTGTTGAAGCTCACGCCGCGCTCGTTCCGATCGGCCGGGAGCCGGTGGATGACCGTGCCGACCACGGTGGGGACGCCGAGGCGGCTCGTGAGCGACCGCTGGACGTCGTTCTTGTACGACGACTCGCGGAAGGCCTGCGGCACGCCGGCCTCGCTCCACACGACGAGCCCCGCGCCCTGCTTCGCGAGCGCGCGGGTGCGATCCACGTGGATCTTGAGCGCGTTCCGCCGGTCGAAGAGCGCGAGGTTCGGCTGGACGATCCCGATCTTGATCGGCTCGGCCGCGGCGGCGGCCGCGTCCACGGCGCGCATCCGGACCACGCCGTACACGGCCGCGAGGGCGGGGGCCGCGACGCCCACCGCGACGACCGCGCGGCGGAGCGGGCGGCCGGTTCGTGGGCCGGCGCCGGCGCCGCCGCCCGCGCGCGGCGCGCGATCGAGCCGGAAGGTCACGAGCTCGGCGATGGCGAGGTTGGCGGCGACGAGCACCAGCCCGACGAGGTAGGGGCCGCCGAGATCCGCGACCTGGCCCATGACCGGCGCGTTGTGGACCGAGGCGCCGTAGTACCAGGGGAAGAGCAGCGGATACACGAGCTCGCTCGTCACGAACGCGAGCGCGAACGCCACGGCGCCCGGCCATCCGCGCGCCTCGGCCCGCCCGTAGAGCCAGCCGCAGAGGGCGATCCGTCCGGCCTGGTAGGCGCAGAGGATGGCCATGAAGAGCGCGCAGAGGATCGTGGGGAATCCGCTGAACACCCGCAGCATCTCGAGCAGCCAGTAGAAGCCGGTCATCGTCATGACGAAGCCGGCGATCCAGCCGAGCAGCGCCGCGCGCTCCGGCGTCTGCCCGCGCAGCGCCACGATCAGCGGGACGAGGCCGAAGAACGAGATCGGCCAGAGGTCCATCCCCGGAAACCCGAGGAAGTAGAGCAGGCCGCTGAGCGCCGCGAGCCCGTAGGAGAGGCGCGCGGGCAGCGGCCGCGCCGCGGCGCCGGCGCTCTCGCGCGGCGCGCCCGCGCCCGCGCCGGGAGGCGCTTCCGGCCGAGGGAGGTTTTCGGCCTCTCCGCCGCCGACGCCTGCGCCGGCGGCCTCGCTCTCTTGCTGGTGCGTGGTCGTCATCGGGAGCGCCGGGGGAACCGGGGGGAGGCGAAGCAGGGCGCCGCCGTGACGGCGCGGTCGAACTTGAAGGAGCCGAGCATGGCGGCCCCCGTATTGGATGGGCGCCGCCGCTCGTCAACCCGCTCGGCGCGGGCCTGGCAGCCCGCTCGGCGCGCGGCTGGCACCCGCTGCGCGCGGCTGGCATCCGCTGCGCGGGCCGGCGACGGGCTCAGCGAGCGCGAAGGAACAAGCTCGTTGCAAGCGAGCGCCCAAAGCGGACGAACCGGGCCCGGATCGCGCCGGCGCGCCTGGTCACGCGGTGGAAAGTAGCGCAGAACGTGCCTGAACCCCGCCGTTCGTGACTACTATCCGCACGCAGAGCCCATGTCGAAGATACTTCACATCGAGGACGATCCCGCGAACCGCCTGCTCGTCCGCAAGCTGCTCCAGAGCGCAGGCTACGAGGTCCTCGAGGCCGCCGACGGGCTCGAAGGGGTGCGCCTCGCCTGCGCGCACCGCCCGGATCTCGTCCTCGTCGATCTGAACATCCCCGGCCTCGACGGGTTCGAGGTCACGCTGCGCCTGCGCGGCGAGGCGTCGCTCGCCGGCGTCCCGATCGTGGCGATCACCGCCGAGGGCGACCGGGACACGAGCCTCGCGGTCGGCTGCGACGGCTTCCTCCAGAAGCCGATCGACGCGCGCTCCTTCTCGGCCGTCATCGCCCGCTACCTCAGCGGGGCGCGCGAGGAGCTCCCCGCGTCGCAGGGGCCGCTCCGGCTGCGCGAGCAGAGCCAGCGCATCGTCGCCCACCTCGAGCAGAAGGTGGCCGAGCTCTCGCGCGCCAACGCCCGGCTGCGCGAGCTCGACGCCGCGCGCACCGAGTTCTACCGCAACATCTCGCACGAGCTCGCGACCCCGATGACCCCGATCGTCGGGTACGTGAAGCTGCTCGCCGACGAGGAGCTCGGCCCGCTCAACAAGGCGCAGAAGAAGGCGCTGCTCGCGATGGAGGACTGCGTGCGCAGGCTCCGGTCGCTCATCGACAACCTGCTCGACGTGACCGGCATCGAGACGGGCCGGATGCGCTTCATGCACTCGGAGTACGACTTCCTCGACACCACGCGGCGCGCCCTCGCGCAGGTGGCCGACCGCTTCGCCGAGGGGAAGGTCCAGCTCGTCGAGGATCTCCCGCGCGGCCCGCTGCCCGCGTGGGGCGACGCGGGCCGGCTGCAGCGGGCGATGATCCAGCTGTTCGAGAACGCCGCGAAGTTCACGCCGGCCGGCGGCACCGCGGGCGTGCGGGTCAGCGTGCTCCAGTCGGGGCACTACGAGCTCTGCGTCGCGGACACGGGGCCCGGGGTCAAGGCCGACCGCCAGCCGCGCATCTTCGAGCCGTTCTACCAGGTCGACGGCTCGGCCACGCGCGCCTACGGCGGCGTCGGCGTCGGGCTCGCGATCGCGCGGCGCACCGCCCGCGGGCTCGGCGGCGACGTGCGCGTCGTCTCGCCGAGCAACGAGGTCATCGAGGGCGAGACGCTCACCGGCTCCGCGTTCTACCTGACCGTCGCCCGGCGGGCGCCGCTCCAGGACGACGGCAGCTCGCCGGGCCGGCTCGGCCCGCCCTCGTCGCCGCCCATCGATTCGTAGGCCTGATGCGCCCTGCCTCCAGCGTCATCTACCTCGACTGGAACGCCACGACGCCGCCGCACCCCGAGGTCCTCGCGGCCATGCAAGCCGCCGCCGAGGCGGCCTGGGCCAACCCGGCGAGCGTGCACGGGCCGGGGCGGCGGGCGCGCGCGTTCATCGAGCAGGCGCGGGAGGCGGTCGCCCGGCTCACCGGCTTCGACGCGCGCGACGTGACCCTCACGTCGGGCGGGACCGAGGCCAACAACCTCGCGCTCCTGCACGCCTTCGGCGACGAGGCAGACGCGGCCGGGGTGCCGGCCGCCGGGCGGCTCCACGGCGCGCTCGTGGTCTCGCGGATCGAGCACCCGTCGGTGACCCGCGCCGCGGAGGGGCTCGCCGGCCGCGGCGTGCACGTCGCCTGGGTCGATCCCGAGCCGTCCGGCCGGGTCGCGCCGGAGGCGATCGCCGCGGCCATCGACCGGGCGGCGGCGGTCGCGCCGGTGCGGCTCGTCAGCCTCCAGGCGGTCAACCACGAGACGGGGGTCGTCCAGCCGATCGCCGAGGCCGCGGCGATCGTCCACGTCCGCGGGGCGCGGCTCCACGTCGACGCCGTCCAGGCGGTGGGGCGCCTGCCGCCCGACGCGTGGGCCGGGGCGGATCTCGTGTCGGTCGCGGCCCACAAGATCCGCGGCCCGAAGGGGATCGGCGCCCTCGCGGTGCGGCCCGGCATCCGGCTCCGGCCCGTCCTGCTCGGCGGCGCGCAGGAGCGCGGGCTGCGGCCCGGGACGCAGGACCCGGTGGCCGCGGCCGGCTTCGCCGTCGCCGCCCGTCGAGCGCTCGGCGCCCCCGACCGCTACGCGGCGCTCGCCCCGCTCCGCGATCGCCTCGAGGCCGAGCTCACCCAGGTTGGGCGCGCCGCCGGCGCTTCGCCGGTCCGCAACGGGGAGGGCGCGCGCGCCCCGCACGTCACGAACCTCTCCTGGCCCGGCTGGCGCGGCGACGAGCTCTGCGCCGCGCTCGACCTGGAGGGCGTCGCCGTGTCCAGCGGCGCGGCCTGCAGCGCCGGGACCGCCGAGCCGTCCCCGGTCCTCACCGCGATGCTGGGACCCGAGCGCGCGGCCTCCGCCGTGCGCTTCTCGATCGGCGAGGACACGACCGAAGCCGACGTGGTCGAGGCCGCGTTCCGCGTGGCCCGCGTGCTCTCCCGCCTCTGGTCGCTTCCAGCCGGAAGCTGAGCCGATCCAGCCGCTTACCGAGAGCCCGTCGATTCTTGAACCATCCCTCGAGCCATTCCGGATTACCGCGCAGAAAAGGGTGAGTCCACAGGGGTAACCCCTCGCAACGACTCACCTTTTTGAGGGGGGTGTGGATTCTTTTCGTCGATCCATTGAATGGATTGAATCGGCCGTCCTGCTGCGAGCCTGTTCAGCGATGGACCCCGTGCTCGAACTTGCTTCAAGTGTTCGTCGTATGTATGCAAATTTGTTGATCATTTTTCTGAATTCAGGAATGAACTGACGGCGTTTCCTGACGGCCTCGCAGCGCGCGTTGCGCCGAGCCCCGTCCTATTGCGCGATCGATCGCGCCGGGTCCCGGGGAACCCCCGGGAATGGGCCCTACGGCGCCGGCCGTGCGATCGCGCAGCGCGCGCGCCGCGCGTCCGACGGGCGGCGCGCGGGCGAGGCGACGATCGCCGGCGCGGGCGAGGCGACGATCGCTTTCGGCTACGCGCGGGGCGCGCGGCGCTGCCGGACGACCTCGTAGAGCGCGATCGCGCCGGCGACCGAGGCGTTCAGCGAGGAGATGGGGCCGGTCATGGGGAGCCGGGCCACGTGCTGGCAGACGCGGCGGACCGAGCGGCGCGTGCCCTTGTCCTCGGCGCCGATGACGATCGCGACCGGGCCGGTCAGGGGCAGCTCGCCGAGCTCGACCGAACCCTGCGCGTCGAGCGCGATCGCGGCGACACCCCGGGCGGCGAGCGACTCCAGCGCGTCGGGCAAGGAGCGGACACGGCAGAGCCTCGCGTGCTCGATCGCGCCGGCGGACGCGCGGAACGTCGCCGGCGTGAGCGGCGCCGAGCTGTGCTCGGGCCACAGGATCGCCCGCGCGCCGAGGGCGACGGCGCTGCGGATCACCGCGCCGAAATTCTGGGGGTCCATCACGCCGTCGAGCGCCACCGTGATCGTGCCGACGCCGGGCTGGCCCTCCTCGACCACCGGGATCGCGTCGACCCCGACGATCTGGAGCTCGGGCGCCGACGCGACGGCGCCCTGGTGGCGACCGCCGGCGCTGCGGCGATCGAGCTCGCCGCGGGGCGCGCGCTCGGTCGGGATGCCCTGACCCTCCGCGAGGCGCGCGAGCGCGTCCAGCTTCGGGCCGCCGTCGCGCTGGACGAGGACCCAGCCGATCCGGGCGCCGTGCGCGCGGATCGCCTCCCGGACGGGCTGGAGACCGTAGACGAGTCGGCTCACGTCAGCGCGGAGGGTGGAGCGTGTGCGCGATCTCCTGGACGATGGAGCGCGCTGTGGCGAGCGGATCGGCCGCGTCGCGGATCGGCCGGCCGACCACCAGGAGATCGGCGCCGGCCGAGATCGCGGCGGACGGCGTGGCGATGCGCTTCTGATCGTCGGCGCGCGCGCCGTCCTGCCCGGGGCCGAGGCGGATGCCCGGCGTCACGATGAGCTCGCCGCGCCCGAGCGCCTCCCGCAGCGCCGGCACCTCCTGCGGCGAGGCGACGAACCCGTGGATGCCGGCGCCGCGCGCGAGCTGCGCCAGCCGCACGACGTGATCCGACGCGCCCCCCTCGATGCCCTGCGCGGCCAGATCGCCCGCGTCGAGCGACGTGAGCACGGTGACGGCGAGGAGGATCAGATCCTGGGAGCGCGCCGCCTCCTGGGCCGCGCGCCGCAGCATCTCGGCGCCGCCGGCCGCGTGCACGGTCAGGTAGCGGACACCGTGCGCGGCGGCGCTCGACACCGCGCGGGCCACCGTCTCGGGGATGTCGTGCAGCTTCAGGTCGAGGAAGACATCGAGGCCGAGCGACCTGCCGATCTCGATCGCGGCCGGCCCCTCGCGGACGAACAGCTCCAGGCCGACCTTGAGCACGCCGACCGAGGGGGCGACGCGGGCCGCCGCCGCCTGGGCCTCGTCGAGGGTCGCGAAGTCGAGCGGGAAGACGAGCCTGCGGCGCGCCTCGTCGAGCGAGCTGCCGCCGAGGCTCGTCCTCTGCCTGACGGAGCCGGTGTTCGTCATGCGGTGATCCCGTCCCCCGATCAGAAGCAGCTGCAGAGCGGATCGCCAGGGGCGCAGGTGCAGGGTTTGCTGTTGCCGCCGCTCGCCGGCTGGCCGCCGGACGGCCGCACGCCGCCGCCGCCGCCGCGGCGCAGCTGCTCCTGCTTCTGCTGCTCGGCCTCGAGCTGCTTCTGCAGGGCGAGCCGCGTCGCCTCGTCCTTCGCGCTCGCGAGCTGGTCGCGGAGCCCCGACATCTTGGACTCGGACTCCTTCATCTGCGCCTCGAGCCGCTTGTTCGCCTCCTCGAGCTCGCGGGCGCGCGCGGCCTCGGCGGCGATGCGCGCCTCGTTCTCCTGGGACGACTTGACCGCAGCGATGGTGATGCCGCCGATCACCAGCACGCTGGCGACGGCGCCGCCGATGAGGAGCTTGCGCAGCTTGTTCTTCGACTCGTCCTGCTGCAGCGCCGCGAGCGAGCGCTCGTGGTGCTGCTGCGCCGCCATCGCCTCGAGCCGCGCCTTCTGCTCGGCCTCGACGCGCGCCTTCTCGATCTCGGCCTGCCGGATCGCCTCGAGCCGCGCCGCCTCCTCGCGGGCGCGCCGCTCCTCGTTGCGGCGGCGCTCCTCCTCGGTACGGATGCGCAGCTCCTCGGCCTCGCGCGCGGCGCGCTCCGCCTCGACGCGCGCCTTCTCGGCGGCGGCGGCGGCGGCGGCCTTCTGGGCCTCTTCGGTCTTGATGCGATCCTCCTCGAGGTTCATCAGCTCCTTGAGCGAGAACAGGACCGAGCTTTCCTTCTGTTCCGACATGACCTCGTGGCTCCTTCGATCGAGCGCGTGCGGTTGGGCTACCTAGGGGCGGTGCGGAGAACCTGCAGGTCGCCCTGGGTGAGGGCACCGAGCAAGACGATTCTGACCCGCAGCGCGGCTTTCACGCAAATCTTCGCGATCACCGCGACCCTCGCGATGTCGAGGAACCGCGGGGCCGCCGACCAGATTATCGCCGTGGCGCACGGCAGGTACCAGCGGAAATCGCAGCGCTCCGTCCCTTCCACGCTTCCACGCCCTCGACGTCCGTTGTCCGCGCACCTGTGTACCCGCGCCGCCGCGCGCACCCGCGCCGCCGAGCGACCTGTACCGTCCAGAGAGGGGCTGCGGACACGCTCGGGCTGCGGACACGCGCGGGTAGGGAACGCCCGACATGGCGCCTCCCGAGGTCGCGGCGCCGCGCGCCACGGTCCCGTTGGATTCTCGGCGGCTCTCCGGTAGGTTCGCGCGCCCATGGCAAACGTCATCAAGGCGCACATCACCGGTACCGTCTGGAAGATCGAGGTCAAGCCGGGCGACAAGGTCGAAGAGGGGACCGTCGTCGTCATCCTCGAGTCCATGAAGATGGAGATGCCCGTCGAGGCCGAGGGCGAGGGGACGGTCGAGGAGATCCTCGTCACCGAGGGGGCCGCGGTCACCGAAGGCGCCCCGCTGATCAAGCTGGCCTGACCGCCCGGGCCCGCCGGCGTCCGCGCTCCCCCGGACTTGCCCGCCGCGGCGCCCGGTGGCGCGGCGCCGTGCGCCTGCGAGGGGGCGGCGCGCGCCCCCGAGCGGGCGCGGCGGGCGCTCACTCGCGCCAGAAGAACTTCCAGGGGTTGTGCTTGAGGTCGCGGGCGAGCTCCTGGAGGTCGTCGAACAGCTGCTCGTCCATCACCAGCGCGCCCACCGTCCCCTTGCCGCGCTTGACGTGGGCGAGGACCTCCTGGGCGTCGGCGGTCGCCGCCCTCGCCCTGCCCGCGATCTCGGCGATGTCGTCGAGCGTCTTCTTGATCTTCGCCTGCTCCGGCTCGCCGCCCACCGTGGTGGACAGCCGGCGCGCGTTGGCCAGCGTCTCGCGCGCGTCCGCCATGAGCGGCGGCAGATCGCGCGCGGCCGTGCTGCTCACCTGATCCGCGTTCGCGAGGATCCGGTCGATCTGTGGGTTGTTCACGTACTTCTGCCGGGCGTCCTTCACGAGATCGGTGCCGTCGAGGCTGATCTGCTCGACGTTCTCGGCGATGCGATCGAGCCGGTCCTGGTTCCGGTGCATGAAGTCGCCGGTGCCCTTCAGCGTCTTCCGGAGCCCGTCGAACGCCTCGCCGACCTCCTCCCGGTGCTCGCGCATCGCCGTGACGGTCGCGTGCAGGAGCTCGTAGCCCTCGGCGAGGAGCATGTCGAGGCGCGGCGGATCCAGCCCCCGGACGACCGCGTTCGCCGGGAGCACCGGCCGATCGGTCGAGCCCGGCTCGATCGCGAGGAACTGCTCGCCGAGCACGCCCTGCGTCGTGACGTAGAACGTGGCGTTGTCGTGGATGCTCTGCTGGTAACGTTCCTCGACGCGCAGCTGGATGCGCACGAGCGGCTCGCGGCGGCCGTCCTTGCCGACCTGGCCGCCGCGGAAGTGGATCTCGCTGAGCTTGCCGACCTCGACCCCGGCGATCTTCACCGGCGCCCCGGTCTGGAGGCCGCCCGGGTTGTCGAACTCGACGTAGATCGAGTACTTCGGCTGGAAGTTGACCCCGCCCATCACGAGGATGAACGTGGCGAGGAGCCCGATCGCGGTGAGTATGAGGATCCCGACTTTGACCTCGATCGATCGCGGGCTTGCCATGGGTGCTTCATCTTGTCCGATCTCGCGGCAGAAGGTGAGGGAAATAGGCCGGGATCCAGCCGTGCGAGCCTCCTCCCCTCTGACGCATTGTTTCCGGCGCGCGCCGTGACGCTTCGCGCTGCCTTTGCCCTGACGCAACCGCAATTACCCCGCAGGTCGCGATGATTTCGTTCCGGAATGTCAGAAAATCCTTTGGACCCAAAGAGGTGCTCAAGGACGTGTCGTTCGACGTCGAGGACGGCGAGGTGTTCTTCATCATCGGGCAGTCGGGGGTCGGGAAGAGCGTGCTGATCAAGCACCTCGTGGGCCTGCTTTACCCGGACGGCGGGGAGATATGGCTGGACGGCGAGGAGGTGAGCCGCTTCGACGAGGCCCGGATGTACCCGGTCCGGATGAAGTGCGCGATGGTGTTCCAGCACTCGACGCTGTTCGACTCGATGACGTGCGCCGAGAACGTCGCGCTCCCGCTCCGCAAGCACAAGGGGCTCAAGCCGAAGGAGGCGCTCGCGGAGGCGCGGCGGCGGCTCGAGCAGGTGCACATGCGCGAGTTCGCCGACCGCTTCCCGCCGGAGCTCGGCGACGGGATGCGCAAGCGCGTCGCCATCGCCCGCGCGCTCACGCTCGACCCGCGCTACGTGCTCTTCGACGAGCCGACCACGAGCCTCGACCCGGTGAGCGCGCGGCGCGTCGACAAGCTGATCCGCGAGCTCAGCGACACGCTCGGCGTGACGAGCATCGTCGTGAGCCACGATCTCGTGAGCATCTTCACGATCGCCGACCGCATCGTCATGCTCTATCAAGGGCTCGTCCGCCTCCTCGGGGATCGAGCGGTGTTCCAGGGCTCCGAGGACCCGATCGTGCGGCAGTTCATCACCGGCAGCGCGGAGGGGCCGATCGAGTGAGGCGCGGCGCGGCCGCGCGGTCGGGCTAGCGGAAGATCAGGAACGCGGCCGCCGAGATCAGCATGTTGAGGACGATGACCGCGAGCGAGGAGTTCACGACCGCCCGCGTCGTCGCCCAGCCCACGCCCTCGCTGCCGCCGAAGGTCGAGAGGCCGGAGTGGCCGGAGACCACCGGGATCGCGGCGCCGTACGCCACGCACTTGGCGAGGCCGGTGGCGAGGTCGCCCGCGTCGACGAGGCTCACGTTGATGAACGTCTCGGGGCTCACGCCGAACATGCTGTACGCGGTGACCATCCCCGTGGTGAACGCGACCGCGGCGCTCCAGACGATGAGGCACGTCGTCATGAGCAGGCTCGCGATGAACCGCGGCTTGATGAGGTAGTCGATCGGATCGGCCGCGCACATGCGCAGGGCGTCGACCTGCTCGGTCACCACCATCGAGCCGATCTCGGCGGCGATGCCGGCGCCGACGCGCGTGGCGAGCATCAGCGCGCCGATCGAGGCGGCGAGATCGCGGACGAGCAGCTCGAGGTAGGTCGCGCCGAGCATGGTCAGATCCGGGATGACCCGCTTGGCCTGCTGGCCGGCCTGAAAGACCATGATCATCCCGATGAAGCCCATCACGACCGTCAGGAAGAACAGCGATTTGTTGCCGATCTCGTACATCTGCACGAGCACGGCGCCCGGCTCGCGGCGGCCCTTCGCGCAGTAGTAAAGCGTCCTTACGAATACCGAGTAGAGCTCGCGCGCGGACGCGAGGAGCGACAGCGCGGCGCCGCCGAGCGCGGCGACGCCGGACAGCTCGGGCGCGACGTCGCGGAGCTCGCTAGAGGGGGGGCCAGCGCTCGCGCGGTCCGGAAAGCTCGGGTGGGAGGGGGGCATGCGCGGCGCCGTCGATCAGTCGAGCGTGAACGAGACGAAGTAGTCGAGGATGAAGATGCCGGCGGCCGAGGCGACGACGGTCGCGTTGACGGCGCGGCCGACGCCGGGGGCGCCGCCGGTCACGCCGAGGCCGTACTGGCAGCTCGAGAGCGCGAGGACGACGCCGAAGACGACGCTCTTCACGAGGCCGCTCATGACGTCGCCGATGCCGAGGAGCCCGCTCGTGAGGCCGTTGTAGAAGACGGCCGGGGCGACGCCGAGCAGGAGGTCGCCGGTGAACGCGGCGCCGAGCAGGGCGAGCGCGTCGGCGAAGATCACCGAGAGCAGCAAGGTCAGCACCATCGCGAGGAAGCGCGGGGCGATGAGGAAGCTCACCGGGTCGATCGCGAGGACGCGGAGGGCGTCGATCTGCTCGGTGACGACCATGGTGCCGAGCTCGGCGGTGTTGTTGGCGCCGACGCGGCCGTTGATCATGAGCGCCGTGAGCAGCGGGGCGATCTCGCGGAGCGTGCCGAAGCCCGCGCCCCAGCCGAGCAGGCCGTGCGCGCCGAAGCGCTCGACCAGCGGCGCCGCCTGGATGACCATGATCGCGCCGGTGAAGAGCGCCGTCACGACGACGATGGGCATCGACTTGACGCCCATCCGGTAGAGGTTGCGCATGAACTCGGCGCCGTCGACGCGGAGCGTGGCCACGCGCGCCGCGATCTGCCCCGCGAGCACGGCCATGCCGCCGACCGTGGCGGCGATCTGCAGGAACGACGCGCCGACCTGGTGCACGCCGGAGGGCTCCTGCGCGAGCGGCGCGCGCCGCCGCCGCGGGGGCGGCCCGCCGGGGGCGGCGAGCGCGCCAGGGACGCGCGCGGCGGTGCCTGGGCCAGCAGGAGACGTCATCGGAACGGGGAGCTTAACCCAAGGCCCACGGGGAGCGCGGCCCGATCCGACGCGATCGGCGCGCGCAGCGGACCGGACAGCTACCCAGCCGGGAGATCGTCCCCTACCTGAAAAATACCTGCCTCTCCCCGGAGCCGTCCTGTGCGATGGCAAACGCGGACTTCCACGCGCAATGCTGGCGCATCTCCCGCTCGAGGAGCGCGCCCGCGGGGCCGGGGCGCGGCGGCGCGGCGGCGCGGCGGCGAATGCCCGGTCGCCCGCGGATCGACCTGTGAGCCTGTGACGATGAGAGGCGCGATTCCATGTCCCACTCCGAGCGCGCGCACACCTTGACCGGCGAGCTGCCGACTGGCCTCCTCGACGATGGCCGGACGTTCGCCGTCCTCTCCGCGGCGACGTTCGCGCTGAAGGCGATCTTCGTGAAGCTCGCCTACGCCGCGCACCCGATCGACGCGGTGTCGCTGCTCGCGCTGCGGATGGGCATCGCGCTGCCGTTCTTCCTGTGGCTCGCCCGGAGGGAGCGCGGCGAGGCCGCCGAGCGCATGACGCCCCGCCTCTGGGGCGGCGTGCTGCTCGTCGGCTTCCTCGGGTACTACCTGTCCAGCCTGTTCGACTTCATCGGGCTCACGTACATCAGCACCGGCCTCGAGCGCCTGATCCTGTTCGTGTATCCGACGCTCGTGCTCCTGATCGGCGCGGTGTGGCTGAAGCAGCCGGTGCGCGCCAAGGCCTGGGGAGCGCTCGCCGTGTGCTATCTCGGCCTCGCGGCGGCCGTCTGGCACGATCTCGAGCAGACGGGGGACGCGCGCGTCGTCGCCATCGGCGGAGCGTGGGTGTTCGCGAGCGCGGTGACCTACGCGCTCTATTACATCGGCGTCGGCAAGCTCGCCTCCAGGGTGGGCTCGACGCGCCTCGCCGCGTATTGCGGGGCGACCTCGTGCGTGATGGTGCTCGCGCACTACGCGGCGACGGGGAGCCCGGCGCGGCTTTCGGAGCTCCCGGCCGCGGTGTGGTGGTACGCGGCGGCGATGGCGACGATCAGCACGGTGCTCCCCATCGTCCTGCTCGCGGCGGCGATCCGGCGGCTCGGCGCGGGCCGGGCCGCGACGTTCTCGACGCTCGGCCCGGTGCTCACGATCGCGTTCTCCTGGGTCATCCTGGGCGAGCCGTTCGCGTGGCAGCAGGTCGTCGGGCTCGCGCTGGTCGTCGGCGGCGTGACCTCGCTCGGCAAATCGCGCTGAGCCGGACCGCCGCGCCGCGGGATCACCCCGCGGGCGCCGCGGGATGGGGCGCCGGCGCGCCGGTGCCGAAGAGCTCGCTCCGGACGCGCTCGCGCTCGCGCTCCACCTGCTCGGCCGTCGCGCCGAGCCGCACGAGGAGGCGCTCGGTCATCGAGAACGCGACCTCCGCCTCGCCGGTCACGACGACGTCCGCGCCCGCCTTCTTCAGCGCGGCCACCTCGCGCATGTAGAAGGCGCGGGCGAGGACGAACAGCCCCGGATGGAGGCCCTTCGCCTGCTCGATCACCGCGTCCCCGGACGGGCCCGCCGACGTGAACAGCAGGCTGTCCGCCGTCCCGACCCCGGCGCGCTCGAGGATCTCCCGCTGCGTCGCGTCGCCGTAGATCGCGCGGATGCCCTGGCCCTGCAGGTGCCTCACCGTGTCGAGGTTCAGCTCGACGACCGTGGGCTCGATGCCGTTCTCCCGGAGCAGCCGGGTCAGCGTCCGCCCGACCGGGCCGTAGCCCACGACGACCGTGCGGTGGGCGCTCTCGTCCACCGGCGCGGACTCCGCGCCGGCCTCCGCCGCGGCGCCGCGGCGCAGGAGGAGCGCCGACGTCGATCGCGCCATGCGATCCCGGAGGCTGAAGAGCAGGGGGTTCAAGGTGATCGACGCGATCGACGCGACGACGAGCGCCTGCGAGGCCTCGTCCGGCATGATGCCGAGCTGCCGCCCGAGCGTCGCGAGGATGAACGAGAACTCCCCGATCTGCGCGAGCGACAGGGCCACGGCGAAGGCGGTCTGGAGGGGGCGGCGGAGCAGCACCACGACGAAGAGCGCGGCGAGCGGCTTGCCGATCAGCACCACGGCGAGCGTCGCCGCGGCGACCGGCCAGCCGATGGCGAGCTGCGTGGGGTCGAGGAGCATGCCGACCGAGACGAAGAACAGAACGGCGAAGGCGTCGCGCATCGGCAGCGCCTCCGAGGCGGCGCGCGAGCTGAAGTCGGACTGGCCGACGACGAGGCCGCCCAGGAAGGCGCCGAGCGCCATCGACGAGCCGAAGAGCTTCGCCGAGCCGACGGCGACGCCGAGCGCGACGACGAGCACCGTCAGCGTGAAGAGCTCCCGCGAGCCGGTCCTCGCCACGTAACCGAGCAGCGTGGGGATGACGCGCTGCCCGACGATGAAGACGAAGGCCACGAGCCCGGCGAGCTTGAGCACCGCGAGGCCCACGGACACGGCGATCCCCGTCGCGCCCGCGCCGGCGTCCCCGCCGAGCAGGGCGGGGAGCAGCACGAGCACGAGCACGGTGAAGACGTCCTCGAGCACGAGCCAGCCGATGGCGAGGTGGCCGGCCGGGGTGTGCAGGACGTGGCTGTCGCTGAGGATGCGCGTGAGCACGACGGTGCTCGCCACGGAGATGGCGATGCCGAAGACGATCGACGCGGCCCACGACCAGCCCGCGGCGCGGCCGACCAGGCCCCCGAGCGCGGTGGCGACGGCGATCTGGATGAGGGCGCCCGGCACGGCGACCTTGCGCACGGCGAGGAGCTCGCGGACGTGGAATTGCAGGCCGACCCCGAACATCAGCAGGATGACCCCGATCTCCGCGAGCTGATCCGCGAGCCCCTTGTCGGCGACGAACCCCGGCGTGAAGGGGCCGACGAGGATCCCGGCCAGCAGGTAGCCCACGATGGGCGACAGCCTCAGCCGCTGGGTGATGAAGCCGAACGCGAGGGCGGCGGTGAGCCCGCCCGTGAGCGTGAGGATCAGGTCGAGTTCGTGCGGCATGCCGGCGTCTAGTAGCGCTTCTCGCCGCCGGCCGCAGCCGTTACCGCGCGACGGGGCGGCGGAACCTGCGCGACATCGTCATCGCCGCGATCGTCGCGCCCGCGGCGTGCTGGCCGCTACTTGCCGACGACGCCGATGGCCTCGTACGCCTCGATGATGTGCGGCTCCTCTCTGGCCTTCGCGATCCACTCCTGCATCGCGGGGAGGGCCAGGATCGACGCCACGTAGCGCTGAGAGACCGCGTCGAGCTCGACCCCGTAGGTGTCGAACCGCGTCGCGACCGGCGCGTACATCGCGTCCGCGACGCTGAAGCGGCCAAACAGGAACTCGCCCCCTTGGCCGAAGCGAGAGCGGCAGTCGTTCCAGAGCGCTTGGACGCGCGCGATGTCCTGCGACGCGGCCTCGGTGATCGCCACGCCCTGGATCTTGCGCCGCACGTTCATCGGGAGCGCGGTGCGGAGGGCGGCGAAGCTGCTCGCCATCTCGGCGCTCACCGCCCGCGCGACGGCGCGCGCGCCGCGCGCCTCCGGCCAGAGCTTCGCCTCGGGGAAGCTCTCCGCCACGTACTCGGCGATCGCGAGCGACTCCCAGATCGTGAGCGCCCCGTGCTTCAGGGCGGGCACCTTGCCCGAGGGCGAGTGGCGCTGGATCTCCGGGGTGCGGACGCCCGGCGCCCGGAGCGGGATCACCACCTCGTCGAACTCGGCACCAGCGTGCTTCAGGGCGAGCCAGGGCCGGAGCGACCACGAGGAATAGGACCTGTTTCCGATGTAGAGGGTGAGCTCAGCCATGCGCGGAGTCTACCACCGCGGCGCGCCCGGGCGCGCGGCCGCCCTGGCCCTCACCCCGCCGGCTCGCCCCCGAACACCTCGCTCGCGAGCGCCTCCACCGCCATGCGCACGGCCTCGTCGCTCGTGTGGCGCACCCGGAAGCCCAGCGCCGCCAGCTTGCCCGGATCCATCCGCGATCGCGGCACGTCGCCGGGCCACCCGCGCTCGCCGCCCTGATACCGGATGACCGCGTCGGGGTAGGGCGACGCCGCCACGCACAGCTCCGCGATGCGGGAGACGCTCGTCGCGTCCTCGGGCGCGAGGTTGAAGATGTTGAGCCGCTCCCCGGCGCGATCGAAGCCGAACAGGATCCCCTCCGCGCAGTCGCGGACATCGAGGTACGGCTTCGACTGGCGGCCGTCGCCGAGCACCTCGAGCTCGGTGCGGCGGTCGCGGAGCTTCTTCAGGAAATCGAGCGCCGCGCCGTGGGTCCCGCGCGGGCCGACCACGTTGCCGAAGCGGTAGATCCACGCGGTGAGGCCGAAGCACTCGACATAGGCGCTGATGAGCGCCTCGCCCGCGAGCTTGCTCGCGCCGTAGAGCGAGATCGGCAGGGCGCCGAGATCGCCCTCGGCGCACCGCCGCGCGGTGTCGCCGTAGACCGTCCCGGAGGACGAGAAGATCAGCCGGCTCGCCCCGGTGCGCCGCATCGCCTCGAGCACGTTGTACGTCGCGATCGTCCCCTGCTCGAGATCGAGCCGCGTCCGCGCGAGCCCCCAGCGCGCCTCGGGGTTCGCGGCGAGGTGCACGACGAGGTCGTGGCCCGCCATGGCCTCGGTGAGGCGCTCGAGGTCGAGGGCGTCCGCCTCGACGAGCGTCGCGCGCCCGGAGGCGAGGTGCGAGGCCACGAACGCGCGGCGCCCGACCGAGAGGTTGTCGTACAGCGTCACGGGGCCGCGCTCGACGAGGCGATCGGTGAGGTGGCTCCCGATGAACCCGGCGCCGCCGACGACGAACGACCTGAGCCCGGTCATCGCCCGCCTCCTCCGGCCGGGCGCTCGACCCGGGCCGCGAACTGCAGTCGATCCTGCGTCACCAGGCGGAACGGCATGTCGTGGATCCGGAGCGGCCACTCGAGGCCGGTGATGCGCCCGCCCGCTCCGCGCACGAGCTCGACGAGCTCGCCCGGCGTGAAGTAGGTGCCGCGCACCTCGACGCCCGGCGCGGCGTTGCCGACGAGGTCCATGAGGAGCAGCACCTTCTCGGAGACCGGGCCGAAGCGGAAGTGATCCTTGAGCGCGACGACGCGCGCGGCGACCCGGAGCGCCTCCGCGAGCAGCGCGGCGGGGCGCGCGCAGTGGTGCAGCACGTCGGAGAGGAGCACCGCCTCGAACGCCCCGTCGGGGAAGGGGAGGCGCTCGCCGTCGTACGCGACGACCGGGAGCGCCGCGCCGGGGCGCGCCTTCACGTCGACGCCGACGACGCGCTGCGCGCCCACCCGGCGCGCGACCTCGAGCGCGACCGTGCCGTCGCCCGCGCCCACGTCGAGCAGCGACGACGCGCGGCCCACCTGCGCCGCCAGCGCCCGCGCGACGCGGCCCACGCGCGGCACGTGGACCAGGCGGTGGTGCATGGAGAACAAGGCGCGCGCGAGGACCGTCATTCCACATCCGAGCCCCGGCGCCGTCCGCGCCGGAGAGCCGCGCGACCCTAGAACACCGATCACGTCAAGATCCAGAGAAAATCGGCAGATGGGAAGAGGACCGCCAGGACGCAGGGGACGCAAGGGGAAGAGGGGAACAGATTTTATCTCTGTATGCCCGACGCGAAAGGATGGCTGACCTGAAACAGCCACTCTTCCAGGGCCCGCTGCGATGATGCCGTGAGGCTCTATGCCCGGCGCGAAAGGAGGGCTGACCTGAAACAGCCGCTCTTCCAGGGTCTACGACGATGACGCCGTGATGCGCCGTCGCCGAGCCGTTCTCGCCCCGCTCTCGCTTGACCGATTCGCGCCATCGAACATAGCTGAATCGATGATCGGCACGCGCGGAACAGGGCTCATGAAATACGGTGTGCGCTGGTTCGGTCTGGCTTGCCTCCACATCGCTCTTTCAGCGTGCAGCGGAGAGCTTGGAGTCGAGGGAGCGGGCCAGAACAACGCCCCTCCGGACGGCGCGGCGGCGGGCGAGGCGGCGTTCGCGCCCGAGGAGCCGACGGAGCTCTGGTTCGTGGAGCTCGAGCGCGCGCCGGCCGCGACGAGCGGCGGGCGCGCGCGCGCGAAGGGCATGGCCGACGAGGAGCGGGCGCTCTTCCGGCGGGCGGCCGAGGAGCGCGGGCTCCGGTACGCGCTCCGGTTCTCGTACGAGGAGCTCTGGAACGGCCTCTCCGTTCGCGTCGCGCGCGGGGGCTCCGCCGCGCTCGCCGAGATGCCCGGCGTCAAGGCCGTCTACCCCGTCGTGCCCGTGGAGCTCGACGTCGCGCGCGCCGCGACCGCGGTCGATCCGGACCTCGCCGTCGCGAGCGACATGTCGGGCGCGGACCTCGTGCGCCGCGACCTCGGCGTGACCGGCGAGGGCATCCGCGTCGGCGTGATCGACAGCGGCGTCGACTACCATCACCCCGATCTCGGCGGCTGCTTCGGCCAGGGCTGCCGCGTGGCGTTCGGCCACGACTTCGTCGGCGACGACTTCGTCTCCGGCGACGCGAGCAAGCCGCCGGCGCCCGACGGCGACCCCGACGATTGCCTGGGCCACGGCACGCACGTCGCCGGCATCATCGGGGCGAACGGGATCGTGCAGGGCGTGGCGCCGGACGTGACCTTCGGCGCCTACCGCGTGTTCGGCTGCCGCGGCGGATCGCGCGCCGACATCATCCTCAAGGCGATGGAGCGGGCCGCCGAGGACGGCATGCACGTCGTCAACATCAGCATCGGAACGCCGTTCCAGTGGCCCGACTACCCGACGGCGGCCGCGGCGACCGCGCTCGTCGCGCGGGGCGTCGTGGTCGTCGCGTCGATCGGCAACAGCGGCGAGAAGGGGCTCTGGGCCGCGGGCGCGCCCGGCGTGGGGGAGGCGGTCATCGGCGCCGCGTCGATCGACGGCACGCGCGTGACCCGCCTGTCGTTCACCGTGGCGCCGGGCAACGCGGCGATCGGCTACGCGCGCGCGGAGGGGGGCCCGCCCCCGCCGCTCTCGGGGAGCGCGCCGCTCGCGCGCACCGGGACGCCCGCGAGCGCGCGCGACGCCTGCGACGAGCTCCCCGCGGGCAGCCTCGCGGGCAAGATCGCGCTCGTCCGGCGCGGCGGCTGCCCCTTCCACGAGAAGGCCGCGCGCGCGCAGGCCGCGGGCGCGGCCGGCGTCGTCATCTACAACGACCGGGGCGGGGTGATGAACCCGTCGGTCGCGTCGGGCGGCCCGATCTCGATCCCGGTCGTGGCGATCGCGCAGGCCGACGGCGAGCTGCTGAGCGCGCGCCTCGACGCGGGGCCGCTGACCCACAGCTGGACCGATCGGGCCGTGGCCGCGCAGAGCAGCACGGCGGGCCTCATCTCCGGCTTCAGCTCGCACGGCCTGAGCGCGGCGCTCTCCTTCAAGCCCGACCTCGCCGCGCCCGGCGGCGCGATCTACTCGACGATCCCGGTCGAGCAGGGCTCGTACGACACGCTGAGCGGCACGTCGATGGCGGCGCCGCACGTGGCGGGCGCCGTCGCGCTCCTGCTCGACGCGCGCCCGGAGCTCTCGGCGCCTCGCGTGCGCGACGTCCTGCAGAACAGCGCCGTCCCCGCGCCGTGGAGCGGCGATCCGAGCGGGCAGGTGCCCGAGGGCGCGCACCGGCAGGGGGCGGGGGTGATCCGCGTCGACCGGGCGATCCGCGCGACCACCGTGATCAGCCCCGGCAAGCTCGCGCTCGGCGAGAGCGAAGCCGGCCCCGCCGCGCGCAAGCTGACGCTCGAGAACGCGGCCGCGCACGACGTCACCTACGACCTGTCGCACGCGCCCGCCGCGTGCACGACCGGCGGCGATCACTGGAGGCCGACGAGCGCGACGGCCGGCGCCGCGGCCGTCGATTTCGGCGCCCCGAGCGTCACCGTGCCCAGCCGCGGGCGCGCGACCGTCACCGTCACGATCAGGGCGAGCGGCGCGCTCGCGGAGGGAGGCCTGTTCGGCGGCTACCTCGTGTTCACCCCGCGGGGCGGCGCGGCCGACGGCGCGCTGCGGGTGCCGTACGCGGGCTTCAAGGGCGACTACCAGAGCGTCCCGGTCCTCAAGCTGTCGGGCAGCGGCGGGGCGCCGTGGCTCGGCAAGCTGAGCGGGACGCGCATGGTCCCCCAGCGGAGCGGCGCGACCTACACCCTGGCGTCGGACGACGTGCCGTACGTGATGGTCCACTTCGATCACGGCGCGGAGCGCGTGACCCTCGACGTCGTCGAGGCCGCGACCGCGAAGCCGTGGGGGCGCGCGCTCTCGCTCTCGCACGTCGGCCAGAGCTCGTCGGCGACGGCGGTCACGCGGTACGGGTGGAAGGGCACGACGAAGATCGACGGGCGGGCGACCGTCGTCCCGGACGGGGACTATCGGATCAAGCTCCGCGCGCTCAGGGCGCTCGGCGATCCGGGCAACGAGGCGCACTGGGACACGTGGACGTCGCCCGTCTTCACGCTCGATCGTCCGTGAGCGGCGCGAAGAGCCCCGCGGCCTCGGCCGCCATCCGGGCGCGGCTCGCACGCGCGTAGCTCGCGGCCCACGCCGCGTCGGCGAGGTACGCGCGCCCTGCCTCGCTGTCGGCCTCGAGGAAGCGGACCCCCGAGGGATCGCGCGCCGCGAGCGCCTCGTGGTGCTCCCGGATCGCCGGCCCCATGGCGCGCGAGCCGCTGTGCAGGAGCAGCCACAGCGCGCCCTCCTCGTCGCGCTGCACCTCCAGGAAATGGTTTCCCCGGCCGAGCGTGCCGAGCTCCATGCGACCCTCGCGGCGCTTCATCGCCTCGAGCCGCGGCGCGCCGAGCCGCGCCTCGGCGAGGTCGTCCGGCAGCGGCGGGGTGCCGGCGGCCGGGTGCAGGACGTGCGGGACGCGGCGGCAGAGCCCCGAGAGGAGCCGCGCCGCGCGGTCGCGATCCGCGAGCAGATCGGCGTCCGCGCGGAGCCGCAGCGCGACCATGCCGCACCCGATGTCGCCGCCGACCGCCGCCGGCAGGAGGCGGCGGGTCGTGGCGGTCACCGTGCCGACGCACACGTCGTCGGCCACGTGCGCGTCGGGCATCACCGCGACGTGCGCGACGTCCTCGGTGCGCGCGAGCCGCGCGAGCGAGGCGTCGAGCGCCGCGCCCGCGCCGTCCGGGAGCCACGCGGCGATGCGCGCGCTCACGGCTCCTCCTCCGGCGGCAGCACCTGGAAGGCGAGCGTCGGCGCGCGCTTGCGCGTGATCGCCCCCGCCACCTCCGCGCGCACGTAGCCCGCCATCCGCGCGAGCCGCGCCGCCGCCACGTCCGGCGGCGTGCCCGGCCCGACCTGCACGACCACCGCGAGCCGGCTCGCGTCGGGCGCCGGCTCCACCTGTACCACCCAGACGTCCTGGAGGACGTCATCGCGGAGCGCGGCGAGCGCGTCGCTCACCGCCTCCTGCACCTGACGGCAGAGCTGGCGCTCCTTGCGCTGCGCCTTCCCCGCCGCCGTCCCACCGAACAACGAACCTGCATCCACGACGGAGCGCGCGTCTTCGCGGCTCCGCGATCGATCCTTGCCCATGCCATGCTCCCGAGGGCGCGGCGACGCACCTACGCGTCTGCCGCGCGGTTTCCAGCGACACGCGAGATGAGCTCGGGGATGTGAGCCTCGCTGGCGCGCTCAGCGGCGCGTCAGACCGAGGCTCGTCGATGCAATCGGGCGCATGGCGGGCCTCCTTCGCTGCGAAGGGTGCACGAGCGACGGCAGGCGCGCGCGGCCCGCGGAAGCGCGGCCGCGCGCGCCTGCCGCTCCGGCGCTCGGCGCAGCGCGTGGAGCGGTCCGGCCATCCCTGGCCGGCCCTCTGGCGGGCGGAGCTACAGGGCCTGGCGGTACGCCGGCGCGGCGCACTGGCGCTCGATGAACTTCGCGGCGTAGCGGAGCGTCCGGCGCGTGACCGCCATCATGAGCGGCGCGGTCAGCGCGTCCCAGAAGAACAGCTGCCGCCGCGTCCGCGTGTCGGTCGCGCGGATCCGCACCTCGTACGAGAGCATCGTCCGGCGCTGGCCGTGGGGCGTCACGACGTAGCTCGCCGCCACCTTCACGTGCCCGGGGCAGTCGAACGCCTTGAACTCGGCGGCGGACCGCCTGACGTACATGCTTTCGGCGTTCATCGGGCGCGCGATCGCGCCGACGACGATCTCGGAGCCTTCCCTCTCGGCGAGCCTGATCTGGCCGTAGTCCTCGACGTTCTGGAGCGACACGCGCGCGGGCGCCGGCAGCGGCGCGAGCCGGAGCCTGCGCCGGGCGCGACGCGCCTCGGCCACGCGGAGCGCGAGGAACGCGCGCAGGAGCAGCGAGGGGCTCCTCGCGAAGTCCACCCGCTTCAGCGCGGCGTACGTCGCCTCCGGCGTCGCCATCACGACGATTTGCTCGTTCACGACGATGTCCGCCACCGGCAGGAAAGACTCGATGAGCGTCGGGCAGGCGGCGGAGCGCTGCTGTCCCTCGAACGAGGTCTCCGTCGTGGCCTGTCCCTCTCCCTGTCGGCTCTCACCCTGTTCTGTCGAGATGTTCTGCATGGCGAGCTACCCCCTGCGCGAGTTCATTGGGGCAGCCTCGACGGATCGCCAGCAGGCATCTCCTGCTCCTGGTGAGGGGCGCTCGGAGCACGCGAGATGGCCGAAATGCCGCGACAGCGGCTGAGGCCACAGCGGGAATCACGGCAAGTGCCCTATGCTCTCGATGAAAGAGAGAAAAGCGCCAAGGCGCCAAGGGCGCCAAGAGAACTCAGAATATTTTCTCCTCTTGGCGTCCTTGGCCGCGTTGGCGGTTCATCTCTCATCGTCCGGTTGTCGTCCGAGCGCCGCTCCGGGGCGGAGCCGGCGCTCAGCCCTTCGAGCGCCGGGAGGACTCCGCCATGCGGTGGGCGATGCGGAACGCCATCTCGAGCGACTGGCGGTAGTTCAGCCTCGGATCGCACAGGCTCGCGTACCGCCGGTCGAGATCGGACTCGGTGAGCCCCGCCCCGATGCACTCGGTCACGTCGTCGCCCGTGAGCTCGAAGTGGACGCCGCCGAGGTGGGACCCGAGCGCCTCGTGCACCTCGAAGCTCGCCTCGATCTCGGTGAGGATGTCCTCGAAATTCCGTGTCTTGATCCCGCCGGCCGTCGTCTGCGTGTTGCCGTGCATCGGGTCGGACATCCAGAGGACCTTGCGCCCCGCCGAGCGCACCGCCTCGATGAGCGGCGGGAGCCCCTCGCGCACCCGGCCGGCGCCCATGCGCACGATGAGCACGATCTTGCCCGGCTCGTCCGCCGGGTTCAGCCGGTCGAGGAGGCGGATCACCTCGCCGGGGACCGTCTTCGGGCCGAGCTTGATGCCCACCGGGTTCGCCACCCCGCTGAAGAACTCGACGTGCGCGCCGTCGGGCTGCCGCGTGCGCTCGCCGATCCAGGGCAGGTGGGTCGTCAGGTCGTAGTAGCCGGGGCGGCGCGCGACCTTCCGCGTCTGCGCCGACTCGTAATGCAGGTTGAGCCCCTCGTGGCTCGTGAAGAACTCGACCCGCGACAGCTCCCCGACAGGCACCTCGGCGAGCGCCTCCATGAACCGGAGGGCCTCCCCGACCTGCTCGGTCATCCGCTGGTAACGCTCGCGCAGCTCGCCGGGCAGATCCGCCCGCTCGAGGAAGCTCAGATCCCAGTACTCCGGGTGATGCAGATCGGCGAAGCCGCCCTCCGACAGGGACCGGATGAAATTCAGGGTGAGCGCCGCGTGCTGGTATCCCGCCACCATCAGGCCCGGATCCGGGCGCCGGGCGGCGGCCTCGAAGGGCGCGCGGTTGATGAGATCCCCGAAATAGCTCGGCAAGCTCACGCCGTCGCGCGTCTCGATCGGGCTGGATCGCGGCTTGGCGTACTGCCCCGCGAAGCGCCCGAGCCGCACGACCGGCCGGCGGGCGCCGTGCACCAGCACGAGCGACATCTGCAGCAGGATCTTCAGCTTGTTCGTGACGATGTTCGGGCTGCAGTCGTCGAGCGTCTCCGCGCAGTCGCCCCCTTGCAGCACGAACCTCCGGCCGACCTGCGCCTGGGCCAGATGGCCTTTGAGCCGCTCGACCTCCCACGAGGTCACGAGCGGCGGCAGCGCACGGAGCTTGTCGACGGCCGCGTCGACGGACGCGGCATCGTCGTACGGCATGGGCGCCGCGTTGGGACGTTCACGCCATGAATCTGGCGACCAAGGTTGAGCAGGAACGTACATGCGTTGAGCCCTGATATGGCAAGGCTCCCACCCGCGCAACCCTCGGTCAACGCGATCGGCGCGCGGGGGCGATCATCGGCTCTCGGGCGCGTCGGCCGCCCCGGGCGACGGCCCGACGCGCGCCTCGATCGCCTGGATGGCCGCCTTGATCTCCTTCGCGATCGAGGCGCACGGCGCCGCGCAGCGGCTCATCCCCAGGAAGCCGCACCCCTTGCTCTTGCTGGAGACGAGCGGCGTGAGGGCGTCGATCGCGCGCCGATCGCCGTCGGCCGTCGCGCGCCCCAGGAGCGCCTGCCGCGCCTTGCAGGAGGGGGCGGCGCGGAGCTCGTGCGCGACGCGCAGCGCGGGCGTCGCCCGCGCGAGGACCGCGGCCTCGGCGAGCCGCTTCGCGGCGCGCTCCTTTAGCGCAGAGCTGCCGATCGAGAGCTCGTAGAGGAGATCGGCCCCGTGGCTCCCCATGCCGGTCGCCATCAGGTCGAGCGCGGCCGACGCGGCCTCGGGAGGGCCGCCGGCGGCGCTCGAGACGACGCGCTTCACGTCGTCGTCCGCCGTCGCACCCGGATCGAGCTCCAAGAGCCGCTTCGCCGCCGCGAGCGCGGCGGCGTGGTACGGGGGCGGGAGCGCGTGGCGCAGCATGAGCGCCCGGAAGATCGACGGATCCTTGGGGTAGCGCGCGGCGAGCGCCTCGAGCTGGAGCACGCCGCCCGCGGCCGCGGCGGCGAGCTCGTCGGCGGGGACCGCGTCGCTCGGCCGCGGGGCCACCGGACGCCGGGGCGCGGAGCCCGCAGGCCCCGCGCGCTCGGCGCTCACCGCAGCCTCGAGCTGGGCGAGCGAGCCATCGTCGCGCAGCAGGGCGGCGCCGAGCACGACGGCCACGACGGCGGCCGCGCCGGCGACCAGCCATCGCGCCGCGGCGGGCGCCCTCGAGAGCAGGGCGGCGCGGCCGGCCGGGGCGCCGCCGCCCGCGGTGAGGACGGTGGTCGTCCCGGGGAGCGAGCCCGGTCGATCGGGGGGGCTGCCCTGGCTGGCGCTGGTCCCGGAGGCCTGCGGCGGCATGCCCCGCTCCCCTAACACAGGCGCTGGCTGCGGCCCATGGGCGGCGCCGCGCGGCCGGGGCGCGGGCTCATCGCCGCTCGGCTCGCCACTGGAACAGCGCGGCCGCGAGCGCGGCGCCGACGCTGATCAGGAAGAGCAGCGCGTCCCAGACCGGCCATGCGATGCCGACGGCGCGCTGCAGGAACACGCCCTCCAGCAGCCGGACGAGCAGCGACGCCACCCCGTAGGTCACGAGGGCGAGCACGACGGGCGTCGTGAGCCGCGGCGCGAGCGCGCTCAGCTTCGTGTCGTCCCGCCAGACGTGGCGGAAGACGTAGAAGCCGCCGAGCAGCCCCACGCCGAACAGGGCGCACAGGACCCCGAGCGTGAGCAGCGTGGCGCCCTGGCCCGACAGCGCGGCGCTGTCGCTCCGCGCCGCGCGCGCCAGGCCGGCGAGGCAGCTGACGAGCCCCGCGCCGAGCCACCCGAGGCCGAGGCTCGCCGAGAGGAAGACCATCTGCCGCGTCAGGTACGCCTCGGACGTGGCCGACCCGGGCAGGCCGAAGGCGTGCGAGAGCGCGTAGGGCCTGCCGAGCGTCACGGACGGGCGCCCGAGCGACGCGCTGGGCGGCTGCGCGGGCAGGGGCGCCTCCTCGAACGGCGCGAGCGCGCTGGCGAGCTCGCCCATCGAGGCGTAGCGGCCCTCCTTTTCCTTCGCCATGGCGCGCTGGACGATGAGCTCCAGGTCCGGCGGGATCTCCGGGTTCACCGTCCGCGGCGCCGGCGGCTCCTCGGTCATGACGGCGAGCAGCATCGCCGTCGGGTCGCTGCGCTCGAAGGGGCGCTGCCCGGTGAGCGCGTGGTAGAGGACCGCGCCGACGGCGTAGATGTCGGCCCGCGGGTCGATCTCGTCCCCCTTGGCCTGCTCCGGGGCCATGTACGCCGGCGTTCCGAGGATCATGCCGGTCCGCGTGAGCCCGGACGGCGCGGAGGTCTTCGAGATGCCGAAATCGAGGACCTTGACGGTGGGGCACGCCGGGTCGCCCGTGAGGAAGATGTTCTCCGGCTTGATGTCCCGGTGCACGACGCCCGCGGCGTGCGCGGCCGCGATGCCGTCGCAGACCTCGCGCGCGATCCGCACCGCGGCGCCGACCGGGAGCCGGCCCCCGGACGCCGCGAGGAGCTCGCCGAGCCCCTGGCCGTCCAGGTACTCGGCGATGATGCACGGCCGGCCGTCGCTCAGCCGGTTCACGTCGAAGATCTCGACGATGTGCGGGTTCCGGACCGACGCCGCCGCCTCCGCCTCGCGCTGGAACCGCGCGAGGATGGTGGGCTGCTGGGCCAGCTCGGGGTGGAGCGTCTTCAGGGCGAAGCGCTTGCCCGGGATGCGGGTGTGGTGCGTCTCGTAGACGCGGCCCATGCCGCCTTCTCCGAGGAGGCGGACGATGCGGTACGCCCCGGCCACCGTGGTGCCGACCAGCGGATCCGCCTCGACCGGCGGCTCGCCCGGCGCGCTCGACGCGGGCGGAGCGGGGGGACGGACCGTATCGGCGGTCGCGTAGTGCGCCGCCGCAGCGGGTCCCATGGGGACGTTGTGCGGCCGGACCGTCACCGGGGCCACGTCGTGTGCCGCCTCGCTTCCCCCCGGGGGAGGAGGTGGACGGACCGTCTCCGCGGTGGTGGACGGGGACGCGGCTGCGGCGGCCTGGGCCTGTGCGGCGCGGACGGCGGCCAGCGCGGCCTGCCGCTCCGTGTCGCTCATGACGCGGGTCGGGCCCTCGCCCTCCTCAGGAGGCGACGGGGGCGCGCCGCCAGCAGCGCGGGACGCGGGTACGGCAGGGCTGCCCGAGCGACCGGGCGAAAAGCTCGAATCCGACACGCTCAGGGCCTCGCTCCCATGGATCCGGGTCGATCCTCGCCGGAGGCGGGGATCGACGATTCGTCGCCAACGCGCGGGGGAACACCGCGAGGCGACGCTACCACGGATCGCGCCGCGCGAGGGCGCCGACCTACCGAACCGCGATCGGTATGCGATGTCGAGGCGTTCGCGCGGCCGGTCCGGTTATCGCCGCACGGTGTTCGGATGGTCAGCCCGCGGGCTGCTCAACCGGGGCCGGCTTCTGCTTGGCGGCCTTGCGCTGCTCCGCGTCGAGGAGACCGATCCGCGCCTTCTGGCAGCGCTTCAGGCGCTTCTTCTTGAGCGGGGTGGCGAGCCATTCGTGACGCAGACGGACATTCCACTTCGGAGTATTGGCCATGATCTTAGGACTTTCTCTGCGAGGGGGGCGGAGACTACACAAACGTGCGGGAGCGTCAAGCTGGCAGTGCGGTCGCCCGCTTCACATTTGTTGCGCTCGGTTTGGTTGCGCTCGCCGCGCGGCGGCGAGGTCTTGCGCTCGCCGCGATGCGGCGAGGTGAGGACGGCGGGCGCGTCGGCAGCGCCCTCGCACGTCGCGATCCGGTGCTGGAGACGGAGCCAGAGCGCGCCCGCGTCGGCCGCGGGGACGGTCGGGAACACGGCCGCGGCGCGGAGCAAGGACGCGGCCGCGGCGTGGAGGGGGCGCTCCGACGCGGTGAGGGCGCGCAGGGCGCCTCGGCGCTCGGACGACTGGCGCGCGACCGCGGCGCGGAAGTCCTCGCGGGCGAGGCGGAGGCGGGAGCGGACCGTGTTCTCCTTGAGCTCGAGCTCGCGCGCGATGTCCGCGACCGCGACGCCGAGCAGCTCGTACATCACGAGGATCACGCGCCGCTCGGGCGCGACCTTCCGGAGCAGCGCCGTCACGATCTCGGCGCGGTCGCCGCTCGCGAGCGATTGCTCCGGCGACGGCGTCGGATCGCGCCCGTCGAACGGCCAGGACGCGCCGGCCCCGGACGGGATCTCGCGGCGCCGGTGAGCGCGCGCGTGGTAGTGGCTCGTCTTCCGCCACGCGATGCCGAACAGCCACCGCTGCAGCGCCGCCTCGGGCGTGATGCGCAGGGGCGGCGGCCCGTCCGTGGGGAGGCCGGGGGAAGGCGCGCCGTGGTAACGCCACGGCTCGTAGCCGGGCAGGGCTCGGTGGGCCGCGAGGAAGATCTCCTGGAGCATGTCGTCGACGTCGTTCGTCTCGACGCCGAGCCAGCGGAGCGCGCGGTGCAGGAACGGCAGGCCCACGGCGTAGACCGTCTCGAACGACGGGCGCGCCGGCGGGGAAGGCGGCGAGGGCGACGTCATCCGGCCCCCCGCATCTGCGGGAAATCCGCGCCGGCGTAGGTGGGGTACGGGCGCGGCGCGGGCCGGCCGCCGGGCGGATCGGGCGTCGGGGGCGGGCGCTGCCAGCGCTCGAGCGGCTCGAGCTCGACGAGCATGTCGAGGGAGGTCCGGAGCGAGAGGCGGAAGTCCTCGTCCTCGGCCGCTCGAGCGCCGTGGAAGGCGACATAGAAGAGCACGGTGCCGAGCTGCGTCGCCCGCGGATCCCCCCGGCGCTGCAGGAAGCGATCGGCGAGATCGCACAGGGCATGAAACAGGCGGCCTCCCGGGCGATGACTCCCGGGGCCGCACACCTCGAGGGTGGCGCGCCGGCGGGCGCGCCGGGCCATGTTCTGCGTGGAAGGCGCGCGCGACAGCGCCTTCGGACGGGTCCGATTCGGCATGTTCCTGTCCACCGTAAGCCTGAGGTTGAGGGCGAATGCGCGCTGTGCGCATCCATCTCCCTGGATTACGGAGAGCGCCTGGAGATGATTTCGTCCTGCGCCGTCGCGCGCCTGCGAGGCGGTGACGGGGCGGCGGCGGCGCGATGGACCGAGCGGCGGCTGCCCGGCGAGGCGTCAGTCCGGCACGGGCGTGAGCTGCACCTGAAGATGGAGCGGCGGGTCGCCGCTCTTCGCCTCGACGAGGCGATCCCAGGCGAAGTAGCCGGCCTTCTCCACGGTGATGCGGTGCGCGCCGGGCGGCAGCGCGACGCCGCGGGCGGCGACGTAGGCGAGCGCGCCGATGTACTGGTCGTCGATCGTGACCGACGCGTCGGGCACGTTCCCCTTCATCCGCAGCGAGACCGTGGCCGGGGTCCGCGCGACGCACGACGAGAGCCCGAGCAGGAGGAGCGCCAGCGCGGCGCGGGGCCGCCTCGCGTTGCCGCCGGCCATCGTCACTCCCACTCGATGGTCGAGGGGGGCTTCGACGACACGTCGAGCACCACGCGGTTCACGCCGCGCACCTCGTTGATGATGCGCGAGCTCACCCGCGCGATGAGGTCGTAGGGCAGCCGCGCCCAGTCGGCGGTCATGCCGTCGGTCGAGTGCACCGCGCGGAGCGCGATCGCCTCGTCGTAGGTGCGCTCGTCGCCCATCACGCCCACCGAGCGGACCGGGAGGAGCACGCAGAAGCTCTGCCAGAGCGACTCGTAGAGCCCGGCGGCGCGGATCTCCTGGTCGAAGATCGTGTCGGCCGCCCTGAGCACGCGGAGCTTCTCCGGCGTCACCTCGCCGAGGCACCGCACCGCGAGCCCCGGGCCGGGGAACGGCTGGCGGTAGAGGATCTCCCGCGGCATGCCGAGCGCCTCGCCGGCGGCGCGCACCTCGTCCTTGAAGAGCTCCCGCAGCGGCTCGATGAGGCCGAGGTTCATCCGCTCGGGCAGGCCGCCGACGTTGTGGTGGCTCTTGATGACGGCGCTCGGCCCCTTGAACGAGACGCTCTCGATCACGTCGGGGTAGAGCGTGCCCTGGACGAGCCACTTCGCGCCCTCGACGCGCTTCGCCTCCTCCTCGAACACCTCGATGAAGAGCCGGCCGATCACCTTGCGCTTCTGCTCGGGATCCACGACGCCGCGCAGCCCCTCGAGGAAGCGCGCCGACGCGTCGACGGCGTCGAGGTTCATGTGGAAGTGGCCGCGGAACGTCCGCTCGACGGCCTCGGCCTCGCCCTCGCGCAGGAGGCCGTTGTCGACGAAGATGCACGTCAGCCGGTCGCCGAGGGCGCGCTGGCAGAGGACCGCGGCGACCGAGGAGTCGACGCCGCCGGAGAGGCCCAGGATGACGCGGTCGTGCGGGCCGGCCTTCTCGCGGACCGCCGCGATCGCCTCCTCCACGAACGACGCGGGCGTCCACGTCGGGGAGAGGCCGGCGACGTCGAAGAGGAACGCCTGGAGGATCTCCTTGCCGCGCGGGGTGTGGACGACCTCGGGGTGGAACTGGAGGCCGTAGAGCTTGTCGCGCTCGCGGGCGACGGCGCAGAGCGGGCTGCCGGGCGTGGTGCCGAGCGCGACGAACCCCTCCGGCATCGCCGCGAGGCGATCGCCGTGGCTCATCCAGACGTCGATGGAGTCGCCCTCGACGAAGCGGGAGAAGATGCCGGTCGGGCGATCGATCCGCACCGTGGCGGGGCCGTACTCGCCCCCCGTGTGCGCGCGCTCGACCTTGCCGCCGAGGTGGTGCGCCATGAGCTGGAGGCCGTAGCAGATGCCCAGCGTCGGGACGCCGAGCTCCAGCACCTCGCGGGAGCAGTGCGGCGCGTTGTCTCCGTACACGCTGGCGGGGCCGCCGGAGAGGATGAGCGCGCGCGGGGCGAGCCGGCGCAGCTCGGCGATCGGCACGTCGAAGCGGTGGATCTCGCAGTAGACGCCCGACTCGCGCACACGCCGGGCGATGAGCTGCGTGTACTGAGAGCCGAAATCGAGGATGACGACGAAGTCCCGACGGGGTGAGAGCATGGCTGCCGCTAGCATGGCGGGGCTGGATCCGCCAGCGTCGGACGGGCCGGGGCGCAGGCGAGGCGCTCGCCGCGCAGGCGAGGCGCTCGCCGCGCTGGCATCACGGCTGCGCGGGCGTCACGGCTGCGTGGGCGGCGGCGGCGGTGCGCTCGTCGGCGGCGCGCCCGTCGGCGGCGCGCCCGGCGACGGGGCGAGCAGCGGCGCGCCTGGCGTCGCCGACGGCTCGTCCGGCGAGGCGGGCGTCGCGGGCGCGTCGCCCACGCCGCCGTCGTACGCGCGCGGGCGCTCGTACTCGGGCGGCGGACCGGCCGGGAGCGGCTTCGGGGGGGACGAGGAGCACGCCGCGGCGAGGAGCGCGGCGAGGGCCGCGGCGACCGCGGCGACCTGAGAGGCGTGGTGAGGGCGTGTCATAGCTCGACTCCGCTGCCGCTCCCCCCGGCGTTCACGGGAGGAACAGGATGCGGCGGCAACTCGGGAGGACCGAACGGGTCGGGCGGTATCTGGAGCTTCTCCGGATCGCCGAACGGCGAGGAGGGGACGGAGGGCGCCGGCGGCGCCTCGAGCGCCGCCCCGCGCGCGTTCGGCGCAGCGCGCGGGATGCCCGTGTTCGGCGGGGCGGGCGCGTCCTCGGCGGCGTCCGCGCCGCCGCACGCCGCGGGCGCGACCGCCGCGAGGAGCGCCCCCGCGAGGAGCGCCGCCCGCCGCGCAGGGCGGGCCGGGCGGGAGCGGGATGCGAAGGACGCCTGGCTCGAGCTTCGGAGATCGCCGGACACGGCCGGTACGCTAGCACGGAGGCGCAGGAGAACGGTTGGCCCGCGCAGGGAGGCGAGCTAGGTTCCCGCTGTGGAACAGAGCAACGTCGATCTCGAGGGCACGCTGCGCGCCCTCTGCCTGCGCGCCCGGGCGGCTGCCCGGGCCCTCGCCCCCATGGACCGGGCCCAGAAGGACCGCGCGCTTCGCGCGATCGCCGAGCGGCTGCGCGCCGAGGCCGGCGAGGGCAAGCGCTCCGCCGTGCTGGCCGCGAACGCCGAGGACGTGGCCGCGGCGCGCGCCGCCGGCGTCTCCGACGCGCTCGTCGACCGGCTCGTGCTCGACGAGGCGCGGCTCGCGTCGATCGCCGGCGCGGTGCTCGAGGTCGCCGCCGCGGGCGATCCGGTCGGGCAGGTCATCGGGATGGAGCGGCGGCCGAACGGGCTCCTCGTCGGGCAGGTGCGCGTCCCGCTCGGCGTGATCGCGATGATCTACGAGTCGCGCCCCAACGTGACGGTCGACGCCGCGGTGCTCTGCCTGAAGAGCGGCAACGCCGCGATCCTCCGCGGCGGCAAGGAGGCTGCGCGCTCGAACGCGGCGCTCGGCGCGCTGCTCTCGGACGCGGTGCGCTCGGTCGGGCTCCCGGCGGACGCGGTGCAGATCGTCCCCTCGCTCGACCGCGAGGCCACGCGCCTCCTGCTCGGCATGACCGGCCTCATCGATCTGGCCATCCCGCGCGGCGGCGAGGGGCTCATCCGGTTCGTGGCCGAGAACGCGCGCGTCCCCGTGATCCAGCACTACAAGGGCGTGAACCACCTCTACGCCGACGCGGGCTGTGACATCGACATGGCCCTCCGCCTCGTCGACAACGGTAAGCTCCAGCGCCCCGGCGTCTGCAACGCGCTCGAGTGCCTGCTCGTGCACGAGAGCGTCGCCGCCCCGCTGCTCGCGCGCGTCGCCGCCCTCGCGGAGCGCGGGCTCGAGCTGCGCGGCGACGAGGCCACCTGCGCGCTCGTGCCGTCGGCGCGCAGGGCCTCGGAGGACGACTACGGGCGGGAGTTCCTCGCGCCCATCCTCGCGGTGCGGGTGGTGAGGTCGCTCGACGAGGCGCTCGAGCACATCGGCCGCTACGGGTCGCTGCACACCGAGGTCATCTGCACGCCGCGCTACGATCACGCGCAGCGGTTCGTGCGCGAGGTCGACGCGAGCTGCGTGCTCGTGAACGCGTCGCCCCGGTTCAACGACGGCGGCGAGCTCGGCCTCGGCGCCGAGATCGGCATCTCCACGACGAAGCTCCACGCCTACGGCCCGATGGGGCTCGCGAGCCTGACGGCGCTCAAGTGGATCGCATACGGCGAGGGGCAGACCCGCTGACGCGGGCGAGACGAGGGGCGCCCGGCGACCTCTGGGGCGCAAGAGAAAGCGAGAGAACGTTGGCGACGAAGAAGGACGCAGGCGGAGGGAGCAGCAAGCCGCGGGCGAAGTCGGGATCGAAGGCGAGCGACAGCGCGGAGCCCCGCATTCCGGCGCGGAAGAAGGCGACCACGGCCAAGGCGGGCGCGGCCGGGCGGGCGTCGTCCGCGGCGAAGACGAAGCGGCCGGCGTCGCCTCGGATCCGCGCCTCGCACGCGGGCGTGGGCGAGGCCGGCGCGAAGAAGACGGCGCGCCGCGCGCTCGGCGGAGGCGACGAGGTCGAGCAGCTGGACCGCCCGGAGCGGCCGATCCCGGCGGATCGGCCGGCGACGCGGGCGCGGCGTCCCGCGCGGGACGAGGGCGACGCGCCGCGGCCTGCGCGGGGCGGCGGCGAGGGCTCGGCCAAGGCGATGCTGCCGCTCGCGGGGCGGTCGCCGGCGCGGAGCAAGACGCCGCTCGCCGGCCCGAAGCGCGCCGCCGCGCGGCGGAGCGCGCCGCCGCCGGCGCCGGAGCCGTCGGCGCCGGCGCGCGAGCTCGCGCTGACGCTGGCCGCGGCCGGGCTCGACAAGAAGGCGATCGGCGTGGAGATCCTCGAGGTCGTGGGGCGCGTCGACTACGCGGACTACCTCGTGGTCATGACGGGCCGCTCCGACCGGCACGTCCACGCGATCGCGACGGGCCTGGAGGAGGCGGTGCGCAAGCAGAAGCTCGCGCCGCTCTCGATGGAGGGCCTCGCCGCGGCGACGTGGGTGCTGATCGATTTCGGCGACGTGGTGGTGCACGTGTTCCAGGAGGAGACGCGCCGCCTGTACGATATCGAGGGGCTCTGGATCGACGCGGGCCGCGTCCCGGTCCCGTCGGACACCCCGCCGCCCGGGGCGCAGCCCGCGCCGCGGTTCGACCCGAGCTGAGCGCGCCCGTGCGCCTCATCGTCGCCGCCGTCGGGCGCGTGAAGGACAAGCCGCTGCGCGCGGCGATCGACGAGTACCTCGGCCGCGTCCGCCGCTACGTCGCGTGCGACGAGATCGAGATCCCGGACGGCCCGCCGGCGAAGGTCGGGCCGCTGCTCGCGCGCGCGTCGGCGGGGGCCAGCGTCATCGCCATGGAGGTGAACGGCAAGCCGCTCGGCAGCGAGGCGTTCGCGGCCGGGGTGGAGCGGTGGGGCTCGCGCGGCAAGGGGGTGGTCGCGTTCCTGATCGGCGGGGCGGACGGGCTGCCGGCCGACGTGTCCGCCGCGGCCGACGATCGGTGGAGCCTGTCGTCGCTCACGTTCCCGCACCGCCTCGCGCGGCTCGTGCTGATCGAGCAGCTCTACCGCTCGATGACGCTGCTGCGCGGCGAACCGTACGCCCACTGACGCTCGCTGACGCTCGCTGACGCTCGCTGAGGCGCGCGTCACGGCCCCTGCGGGCGCGCGCGCCGCCGGCCGCAGGGGGCGCCTTCCGCGCGCGAGCGCCTGCGCGTGCGCTGCGCGCCGGTCGCTCGCCCTCCGGCCGGTGTCCCTCGGGGCGGGCGGTTCGGGCTCGTCGCGCTCCGCCTCGCGCGCACGTCTTCGCGCCTCCCCCTTGCCGCGAAGCTTGCGGATCTCCTCGGTCCACGGTATTGATTGAACGTTCAATCAAATGTCGCCCCGACGCCGGCATCCCCATCCAGAAGACGTCCGGACCCACCTGATGGATGCCGCGCTCCGGGTCTTCGCGCGTCACGGCTACGAGGGCGCCAGCGTGCGCGACATCGCCGCCGAGGCTCAGGTCGCCTCGGGGCTGCTGTACCACTACTTCCCTTCCAAGCAGGCGGTGCTGGAGGCCCTGTTCGAGCGGAGCGCGGGGCTCGTCATGGAGGCCTTCGCCCGCGCCGCGGCTGTCCCCGAGCCGCGCGCCCGGCTCGGCGCGCTGGTCGGCGTGAGCGCGCGCCTGGTGCGCGAGCACGAGCAATTCTGGCGAGTGTCGTACGGGGTTCGCTTCCAGCACGCCGTCGTCGCCGGCCTGGCCGAAGGCATCGCCGCCCAGTCGGCCCTCTATCTTCGCCTCTTCACCGCGCTGCTCGCCGAGATCGGACGGCCGGAGCCGGAGCTCGAGGCGCGCCTCCTCTTCGCCGCGCTCGACGGGGTGTTCCAGCACTACGTGCTGGAGCCTGCGAGCTACCCGCTCGACGCCGTCATCGAGCGCCTTGTCCACCAGCATGGCGGTGTGCCCGCCAAGGAGCCGTGATGAGCCGCATGCAGCTCGTTGAGCTCGAAGACCTCCCCTGGTTTCCCAGCATCCTTCGCGATGGCGGCACCGCCTTCCTCGAGTTCGCCGAGCGCGCCTCGGGCCATGGACGAATGCTCGTCGGCCCGCTCGAGCGCGCGCTCGACGCGACGGGCGAGACCCGGCTCGTCGACCTGTGCTCGGGCGGCGGAGGGCCGGCCGCCGCCATCGCCGACGAGCTCGCGAAGCGCGGCCGCAAGGTCACGGTCACGCTCACGGATCTCTACCCCAACCTCCCTGCGTTCGAGCACGCCGCCCGCGGGAGCCGAGGCGCCGTGGTGGGCCGCGCCGCGCCGGTGGACGCGACCGCCGTCCCCGCGGAGCTCACGGGGCTCCGCACGATCTTCAACGCGTTCCACCACTTTCCCCCCGAGCAGGCGCGGCAGGTCCTCGCCGACGCGGTCGCGCAGCGGCAGCCCATCGGCGTCTTCGAGGTCGTGAGCCGTGAGCTCCCCATGCTCCTCGGGCTCCTCCTTACGCCGCTCACGGTCACCGTCTCCATGCCCTTCTGGCGCCCGTTTCGCTGGGCGTGGCTCCTGTGGACGTGGCTCGTCCCGGTGATGCAGGCCTTCGTGCTCTGGGACGGCCTCGTGTCCTGGCTGCGCATCTACAGCGTGGAGGAGCTGCGGGCGCTGGTCGCGCAGATCGACGCGCCCGACTGGGTCTGGGATATCGGCACCGTCAAGCTCGGGGACGCGCCGCTCCACGGGACCTACCTCGTGGGCTACCCCAAGCCGCGCGCCTGATCCGCGGCGCGCGCCGGTCACTCCTTGGGCCAGTCGGGCGCCGCGAGGTCCATCGGGCCGTTGAACCACCACGCATAAGCGGCCTCGTCGGCCTTCTTGCACTCGCCGAACGTCTTCGCGAAGTACTCGCCCCAGTGGGGCGTCCGGCCGTCGACGTCGGTGAAGCCGTACTCCCTGGCGAGATCCCACGAGCTGAAGACGCGGCCGGACTTCGTCGCCACGTTCGGATCGGCGGCGAGCGCCGCGATCGCGCGGCCCACGTAAAACGGGGTCTCGGACTCGATGAAGTGCGGGTCCTTGGCGGTCGCGTCCCGCCAGTTCTCCTCGGTCACGCCGAAGCCGTCGAGCATCGCCTCCGAGCGCAGGAAGCCGGGGGTGATCGCGAGCGCGGTCATGGCGGGGTGGCGGCGCAGCTCCCAGGCCATGGCGAAGGCGAGGCGGATGACCGACATCTTCGCGAGGTCGTAGAAGAGGTTGCCGCGGTAGCCGAAGGTGTCGCCGTCGGTGACCTCGACGATGAGGCCGCGGTCGCGCTCGAGCATGATCGGCACCGCGTGGCGGCTCGTGATGATGTGCGACGTGACGGCCCGCTCGAGCAGGAGCTTCCCCTTGGCCAGGGAGAGCTTCCAGAACGGCTCGCCGAACTCGGTGAGCTCGTCGCCGCCCCAGACGTCGTTGACGAGCACGTCGAGCCGCCCTTCATCGCGCCGGATCCGGGCGCAGAGCGCCTCGACCTGCTCCTCGACCGTGTGGTCGACCTGCACGGCGACGCCGCGCCCCCCGGCCGCGCTCACGCGCTCGGCGGTCTCCTCGATGGTCTCGGGGCGCTGCCCCGTGGCGGGCCGGCCGCGGACGCTGCGGCCGGTGCAGTAGACCGTCGCGCCGGCCTCGCCGAGCGAGCACGCGATGGCGCGCCCCGCGCCGCGCGTGGCGCCGGCGACGAGGGCGACCTGTCCTTCAAGCGGTCTCATACGCTGTCTCCTCCTTGCGTGCCGGGGCTCGCGGCGGCGCTCGGTGGGTGGCGCGCGGCGCTGCGGCTCCGGTCATCCGGGGACGCTACGGGACGATTCCTGACACCTTCTGTCATGAATTGCGCGTAGGCTGATCGCCGGGTCGGACGGGAATGGGCATGGGACGGGCGCGGAGCCGCCCAGGAGCCACGGAGGGTCAGTCATGCGCGCGGATCGGCTGCTCAGCTTGCTCTTGCTCCTCCAGCAGGCGAAGAGCCGGCAGCTGACGGCCGAGGACCTCGCGCGTCGCCTGCAGGTCTCGGCGCGGACGATCTACCGGGACCTCGACGCGCTGTCGTCCGCGGGCGTGCCCGTCTACGCGAACCGCGGCCCGAACGGCGGGATCGCGCTGCTGGACGGCTGGCAGACGAGCCTGACGGGCCTGACGCAGGCCGAGGTGCAGGCGCTCTCCGCGGTCGCGGCGCCGGGCGCCCTCGCGGACATCGGGCTGTCGGCGGCGCTGCAGAGCGGGCTCATCAAGCTGTCGGCGGCGCTGCCGGTGGTGCAGCGGTCGATGGCGGAGCACGCGCGGCAGCGGCTCCACGTCGACGCGTCGGGGTGGTTCCAGGGGAGGGAGGTGGTGCCGCACCTCGACGTCCTGCGGGAGGGGGTCTGGCAGGATCGCAAGGTGTGGCTCGCGTACCGGGACTTCGACGGGGCGGCGAGCGAGCGGGTGGTGGATCCGTACGGGCTCGTGATCAAGGCGGATCGCTGGTACCTCGTGGCCGGGACGACGGAGCGGGGGCCGAGCGTGTTTCGGGGGGCGCGGGTCGAGGGGGCGCGGCTCCTCGACGAGGGGTTCGCGCGGCCGGAGGGGTTCGACCTGCCTTCGTGCTGGAAGGCGTGGTGCGAGCGGTTCGCGGAGCGCCGGGCCAGCTACGTGGCGACCTTGCGCGTGACCGAGGAGGGGGAGGCGGCGCTCCGGCGGATCCGGCCGAGCGGCGAGCACGAGCGGTGGGGGCAGGGGAAGCGCGAGCGCGACGGGACGAGGACCGTGACGGTCGACTTCGAGCGGGAGTCGATCGCGGTCTCGCAGATCGTGGGGCTGGGCCGGGGCGTCGAGGCGCTGGAGCCGGCGGCGCTGCGGGCGCGGCTCGAGGCGATCGCGGCGGACCTCCGCGCGGTGTACGGGCCGCGCCGGGCGGCGCGGGCGCGCGCGGGTGGCGGGGCGGCGGCGCCGCCGCGGAGGCGGGGAGGCAGGAAGGCGGCGAGGTAGATGCGCGCGGAGGCGGCTCGCGCGCGGGCAGGGGATGCGCGGGGGAGGGGATGCGCGGGGGAGGGCGGGTCAGCTCACGGGATGCCGGCGCAGAGGGTCAAGGGACGCGGCTTCGGTGCGAGGGCATGACGAGGACAGCGTCTCGCGAAGCGCTTGCGGTCGTGCCCCGGGCTACTCGGCGTCGGGACACGAATAGCCGATCTCCCAGCCCTGGACTTGAACGCCGCCCGCGCCGTCGCTCGTCGGGTTGAGCTTTGCTTGCAGCTCCAGGTAATCCGCCTGCGCTTCCGGCAGCCCTCCGAGCGCGCCGGCGAGATCGATCGCGCACGGCGGCGTCGAGGTCTCGTCGCACACCTGGGTGTCGGCGGGCGTCGCGTGAGCGGTCGCGGCGAGCGCCACGGTCGCGGCGTCGAGGTCGGCGGGATCGTCGGCCGCGCGCACGAAGAGCTCGACGCTTGAGTCCTCCGGGGTGACGGTCCTGTACGTGAGGTATTCCCACCGGGCCTTGGTCCCTGGCGGGCAGACGCCGTGATAGCGCTCCCAGCCCGTGGTGATGGGCGTGAGGGCCTCGGCCGCGCACGGGACGGTGGCGCGGACCTTCCCCGGGGTGTCGCGGAGCGCCGTGCACGTCTGTGGGCAGAGCTTGACGCTCGTGTTCGTCGCGTCGGCGAAGTACCAGCCCTGGCCGCAGCTGGCGAGGTCGGCGCGGGGCGTGAGCACGGTCTCCGTGTCGGCGCTGTTCACGTGGACGACCGACACCGAGGCGGGATCCGCGACGCCGGCGAGCGGGACCGCCACGTCGCAGGGGAGCGCCTCGCCGCGGATCGAGACGAGCGCGTCGCGGAGGGTCGTCGCCAGCCCCGCGCCGGCGGTGAGGTTGAACGCCCGCCCGCCGCCGCGCGTGGCGATGAGGTTGACGATCTCCGCGTTCGAGTTGCCGAAGCCGACCGCGTGCACGCGGACGCCGTGATTGTCGAAGGCATTGCGCGCGAGGTCCGCGATGTGGTTCGGGACGGTGTCGCAGTTCGACGGGACGCCGTCGGTCATGAACACGACCGCGACCTCCTCGTCGGGATGGGCGTTCTTGTAGTTGATCGCCCAGGTCGTGGCGCCGTCGAGCGCCGGGTACATGGGCGTATCGCCGTTGGTGCCGGGTCCGGGGTCGAGCGCGTTGAGGAGCGCGAGCTCCTGCTGATCCATCGGCGCGGGGTCCGCGGTCAGCCTCCGGGCCGCCGTGCCATCGAAGGGGACGATCGGCAGGGAGCACCCGCCGACGGCGTAGCCCGGGCAGGTGCCGCCGACGTCGTTGCACGGGCCGGGGTTGTCGTGCGGCCAGAACCGGAGCGCGACGCCGAGCCCCGCCGACGCCGGATCCGCGAAGAACGCCTTGAGCGCGTCGCGCGCCGGGTTCCATCGGGCGGTGCTCGCCCCGCTCGCCGTCATGGAGGCGGACCGATCGAGCGCCACGAACAGGGTGACCGGCCTGATCGTCGAGGCGCTCGCCGTGGCGACGCAGCCCGGCGACGCGCACTCGGCCGATTGATAGACGCTCCCGTTGTTGGCGCACTGGCACTCGGCGATCTGCCCCGGGCCCGGCGGGTTGACGATGAGCTCCATGCCGTCGGCGAGGCCCGTGCAGCCGGCCACGCTGATGCTCTCGCCCGGGGCGATCGGCTGCGCGGTCGTGCAGGCGAGGGTGCCGCCGGTCGGGCTGCAGGAGCTCAGCACGCGGCTCGGGGCCGAGGAGGGGAGCTGGCCCGCGCCCGCGGGGTAGCGGTGAATCTCGATGCCCGCGGGCACCGGCGTGTCACCGCGGTTGCAGACCGGGATCGTCCCGCCACAGGGCACGCCGACCGTGAGATCCACGCCGCTGCACGCGGGGTCCGTCTGGCTCGGCAGGTAGGACTTGCAGAGGCCCTGCTGCGCGCCTGGATCGGTGCTGCAGGTGGAGCCGCACAGCGCCTCGGTCAGGGCGACGCACGTCGGGTCCCACAAGCTGGTCGGCGTGGTGCACGACTTGCCGGGGCACTGGGTTGCGACGAGGTTCCTGCACGTGGCGCTCCATTGCGGCACGCACGCGCCGCCGGAGAGGATGGTCGGCGGGGGGCAGATACCGGAGGTGGGCGGACGGCACCTGCCGCCGGCGAGCAAGACGCTGCCCGGCCCGATGAGCGCCGCGCACTCCGCCGAGCTCGTGGGGTGGATCTCGCAGCAGAGCGGGTTTGCCGCGCAGATGTTGGCGATGCACGCGTCGCCGCACGTCGTGGTCATGTTCGTCGCGGTGCCGGTCTGGCAGGCGTCATGTCCGCAGTCGGCCGGTATCGCCGGCTGGGTACAGCAGCTCGGCCGAGCGTCGCAGACCTTCGCGACGCAGCCGCTGCAGGTCGTCAGCAGGGCGCCGCCGGTGTCGCACGGGCTGTGGGCGCACGCGCCCTGCGCGGGGTGCTCGCAGTACTGATCGAACTGGCAATCCTCGCTGGTCGTGCACGGCTCGTGCGTGCCCTGACGCGCGACGGACTCGGGCAGCTCGTTGATGTCCCCGACCGACCACGCGTACGTCGGGCCGCTCCCTTCGAGGTCGACGGGGCTCCCGCCCGGCGGCCCCTCGAACGACTGGCCGCCGCAGGCGGGGCACGCGCCGCCGCAATCGACGCCCTTCTCGCTGCCGTTCTGGATCCCGTCGTCGCACGTGACGTAGCAGAGCTCGAGCTTCGGCCGCTCCTCGACGATCGACTTCTCGCTGCTGCGGAAATCGGTCCGCTGGACCGGGGCTTCCTCGAGGAGGACGCCGTGATTCGCGGCCTCGCCGCTCACCCACGCCCGCGCGAGCTCGGTGACGTCGGACGAGCGGAAGCCGGAGCCGCCGCCGGAGGTGAACGACGCGGCGATCGCCGGATCGAACGCCTCGACGAAGCTCGCCCAGGTGACGGCCGCCTCCTCCCAGGCGCCCGTGGCGCGGTGGACGCGGACCGTGCTGTCGACCGTCTTGAACGTCTGCGAGAGCGACAGGCTCGCCGACACGACCTCGGCGCCCTGGGGCAGGCCGGAGAGATCGAACCGGAGCAGGCTGCGCCGGAGCCCGCCGCCCGCGCTCGTCCCCGTGCTGAGCGTCACGCCCGCGCCATCGTTCCAGCTGGGCGAGCTTTGCCAGAGCACGGCGTCGGCCACGCCCGCCGGCCCAGCGCCGCGCTGGATCGCGGTGCACACCTGTCCTTCGGTCGACAGAGCGAGCGCGGCGCGGCCGACGCCCTCGTCCCCGGCGCCGCCGGGATCGGCGCCGCAGCCGGCCGCGAGGGCGCTCGTCACACCGGCGCATAACGTCGTGAATATCTTCTTTTTATTTCTCATAGGCAGAGATTCCCCCTGACACGCTTCGTGGTGAGCCCGGCCGAGCCCCGCCGGATGCGAGGCCGGAGTCTTGGCGCCTCACCGTCACGACCGCCGGTACGACGCGAGGGCGCGACGTGAATCGATGAAAAGGCTCAAGACAAATATCCGCTCATCGTCGCGCGGCGCATTCGGGCATGTCAAGGCCGCAAAGGAGAAGATCCTGTGTCCCGGACGCGGGGGCGGAGCCGCGCGTCGGTTGAGCTGCCGCCCCCCTGGCCGGCCAGACCTCGTGTCGGCGCCAGGCGAATCAGGCAAATCGACGAGCGGCCGCCGCCGGGGAGGCACGGGCAGCTCCAGCCTGTGGGGGCTGCTGCCGCCTTGTGCGCGGCGCGCATGGGGGCCTGAAGGCGCCGCCGGCCCACGCTCGAGCGTCGTTCGGAATCGTGCGTCGAAATCGTGCGTCGAGACCGAGATCTCCAGCAAGACTGTACGGATTCGGGCGGTCGCGATGGACTTGACTTCTCGGATGTCGTTTGGTCTTCCTATTTGCTTCCCCGAACGATGCACCGCAAAGGCCGACTGGACAGCTGACACCTCGAGCGATCGTGCTGAAGCCCATCGACGTATTCATTTCCTACGCGCGCAGGGATGAATCCGCTCTTCGGGAGCTCGTGGCGCACCTCGCGCTGCTGCAGCGCCAGGGGGTCCTCCGGGCGTGGCACGACCGGGAGATCGACGCCGGGGCGCACTGGGAGGCGGAGGTGCGCGAGCACCTCGAGGCAGCGCAGCTGATCTTGCTGCTCGTCAGCGCGGATTTCATCGCCTCTCCGTCCTGCTGGGATGTCGAGATGGAGCGCGCGATGGCGCGCCACGCCGCCGGCTCTGCGCGGGTGATCCCGATCCTGCTCCGGGCGTGCGACTGGAAGGGCGCGCCGTTCGGGCACCTCTCGGCGTTGCCCGACAGCGAGCGCCCCATCCAGGGCCGGGCCGATCGCGACGAGGCGTGGACCGACGTGGCGCTCGCCATCCGCGCCGCCCTCGACAAGAAGAACCCGCGCCAGCACGGCCACAGGCCGAACTACCCGGACCTCGAGACCCGCCGGCTCGCGCAGGAGCTCGAGCGGGCGCGCGGGCGGCTCAGGGCGCTGCAGCTCGCCGGCGTCGACGCGGCCGAGGCGCAGCGCGAGGTCCTGGAGCTCCGGCGGCAGCTGCGCGAGGGGGGGCAGCTCCGCGCCGGAGACCGGCTGGGCCCAGGCGGGAGATACCTGCTCCTCGATCGGGTCGGGCGCGGCGGCTTCGCGAACGTGTGGCGCGCTCGCGACGACGAGCAGGGTCAGGTGGTCGCCATCAAGGTGCTGCATTCGAGCCTCGCGGAGGACCCGATCCGGCGCGAGCGCTTCTTCCGGGGGGCGCAGCGCATGGCGGGGCTGGATCACCCCGGCATCGTGCGGGTCGTCGAGCCGCACGGCGAGGACGGCGGCTTTCACTTCTTCGTCATGGAGTTCGTCAGCGGCGGTGACCTGCACCAGGCGGTCATCGAGCAGCGCCTCCCGGCCGCGCAGGTGATTCCCCTCGTCCTGCGCGTCGGCGACGCCCTCCGCGCGGCGCACGCCAAGGGCCTCGTGCACCGTGACGTGAAGCCGGCGAACATCCTGCTCCAGCCCACGGGCGAGCCGCGGCTCACGGATTTCGACCTTGTCGCGGCCGCGGACACGACCGGCGGGACGCGGACGGGCGCGCTCGGCACCTACGTGTACAGCGCGCCCGAGTCGCTGGACCGCCCTCAGGACGCCGACGCGCGGGCCGACGTGTACGGCCTCGGGATGACCGCGCTCTTCTGCCTGCACGGCGCGCAGCTGCCAGCCGAGGCGGTGCACGATCGCCCCGCGTTCCTGCGGGAGCTCTCGTGCGACAGCACGGTCAAGGCCGTCCTCGAGCAGGCGATCGCCTGGCGGCGCGAGAAGCGATACGGCAGCATCGACGACCTCTGCGCGGCGCTGAGCATCGCGAGCCGTCCGCGTGGCTCGGCGCATCCGCGGCGCGGCGCGTCCGAGGCCCCGCCGGCGGCCATCGGGCCCGCGATCTCCGCCACGGCGACGCCGCCGGCCGGGATGCCCGCCGTGGGGTTCGCGGCGGCCACCTCGCCCGCGGGGAGCTCGGCGGCGAGCGCGGCCCCCGCGGTGGACGCGCCCGCCCCTGGCAGGAGCGCGCCGAAGATCGAGACGGCCGTGATCGTGAGCGGGCGCTTCTGGATGGGCGCCAGCGACGAGGACACCTCCGCGGCGGCCCACGAGCGCCCGCAGCGGCAGGTGCTGGTGTCGGCGTTCAGGATGGGCGTGTATCCGGTGACGCAGCGGCTGTACCGCGAGGTGATGGGCACGAACCCCGGTCATCCCGCGGCGGACGATCGCCCCGTGAACAACGTCAGCTGGTGGGATGCCATCGAGTTCTGCAATCGCCTCTCGGCGCTCCGGGGGGTCGCGCCCGCCTACCAGCTCGACGGAAAGGGCGTGATCTGGAACCGCGAGGCGAACGGCTACCGGCTCCCCACCGAGGCAGAGTGGGAGTACGCGGCGCGGGGCACCGATGGACGGATGTATCCGTGGGGGAACGAGCCGCCGTCCGACCAGGTCGCCTGGAGCGACGCGCGCATCAAGAGCCCGGTGCTGGCCAAGCGGGCCGGCCCCAGCCCCGTGGGGTACTATCCGAGGGGGGCATCGCCGTTCGGGATCCTCGATATGGCGGGCAACGTCTGGGAGTGGTGCTGGGACTGGTACGGCGATTATCCGCCCAACGACGGCCCGGTGAGCAATCCTGTCGGGCCTTCGATCGGCCATGGTCGCGTGCTCCGCGGCGGCTCGTGGCGGGTGATCGCGAAGCACCGGCTGCGGGCCACGGCGCGCCACTTCCTGTTCGCGGGCACCCGGGACGTCGACGTCGGCTTCCGCTGCGCCCGCGGCGGGCTGCAGGCCCACGCCGCAAAGCCGCCGCTCGGTCAGCCGGCGCGGTGACGGCGGCGGGCGCGGGCCGGCGTCGATCTTGACACGCGGCCGTCCTCCGGCGCTACCGTGCGATCCTCGTCATGGCGAGGAGACACGCGTCGATCACGCCGGCAGCACCGTTGGCGCGGGGACCGGCAGCGCGGCGGCCGCGCAGCCGCCGAGGGGCACGATCCCGGTGACCCCCGACGCGCAAGCCGACGCTCTCGCGCGATGCCTCTGGCCGGAGCTGGCGCCGAGGTACGCGAGCGCCCTCCGCGAGGCGGTCGGCTTCGTGCTCGAGCGGTTCGAGCCCGTGGCCATCGTGGCGGCCGGATCGATCGTCCGCGGCAACGGGGATCGGTCGAGCGATCTCGATCTCTTCGTGATCCACGGCGCTCCATACAAGCAGCGGTTGCAGCGCTGGTTCGGGGAGGACGTCCCCGTGGAGATCTTCGTGAATCCGCCCGCGGCCGTCCGCGAGTACTGGGCCGCCGAGCACCAGCACGCGCGGCCGTCCGCCGCCCACATGATCTCAACCGGCTTTCCGGTCCTCGGGTCTCCGCTCCTCGACGAGCTCAGGGAGGAGGCCGCGGCGTGGCTGGCGAAGCGCTCTGAGCTCACGCCGGATCAGGACGCGTGGGAGCGGTACAGCGCCGCGACGCTCCTCGAAGACGCCGTCGACGTCGCCGAGCGCGACCCGGTCATGGCCGGCGCCCTGCTCGCCGAGGCCGTGCTGGCGATCGTCCGGTACCACCTCCGCGCGCGCAACGGCGTCCTGCCCCGCACCAAGGAGCTCTTCGCCGAGCTCGATCGGAGCGACCCGGACGTCGCCCGCCGCGCGCGCCGGTTCTTCGAGGCCGCCGCCCTGGAAGATCGGGTGAGCGCCGCCCACGCGATCGCCGACGCGTGCATCGGCGCGCGGGGGTTCTTCCCGTGGGAGTCCGAGCGGCTCCCCGTGGCGGCGCCCGGCGGCGACGCCGGCCCGGGCCCCGGCTGAAGCGGGCGCGCTGCGCAGGCGCCGAGCTCCGGCGCGCCGGCGGAGCTCAGCCCGGAGAGGTCCATCCACCGGCAGGGCTCGGGCCGCTCGCGACCTCCGCCGAGGCATCCCCCATCAGAGGAATCCCGCGGCGCGGCGTGAATCTCTTCGGATCCACGGTCCTTGGCGCCATCGTCCTGGAGGTCCGCTTTCTCTGCCGCCGAGCCGCCTGCGCGAGCGTCCTTGGGATCCATCCTTCGGTCTAGGCGTGAAGAAGAGAGCGCGAGCCGGTGGGCTCCTTTGGCGGATCTCCGCGGAGAAACAACACTCCATCGAAACCACCGTGCCCGGCAAAGGCCACGAGCCGACGAACCAGGTGCTCGATGGCTCTCGTCGCGCTCGGCGAAATACGCCGGCTATGTCCGGCACAGACGCTCATCGTCTGGCATCTTCGCACGAGAACGTTCAAATGGGTGGCGCCAACGTCTCTGCTTCATGCCATGATTGGGGAGACATATAGTTGAGGGGGTCCAGTGAACATGCATAAAGCTGTCGTGAGTGCGTCGACGTCCGTCGTTCTGGCCTGTGCGCTGTGCGCGTTCTCCGCCGCTTCCCCGAGCGCGATGGCCGATGAGCGCGGCCCCGCGCCGGCGAGGGGACAGGAGGACTCGAAGCCCAGCCAGACCCATGACATCGAGCGGCTCATCGCCGTCGAACAGCTTCCGGCGCCCGTCTATGCAGCGCTGATGAGCCTCGGGAGCAAACTCAGAATCCTGCAGATAGAGGAGAACATCGACGGGGGCGTCGCGACCTACGAGGTCGACGTGCTGATCGGCGAGACCTATTACGAGGTGGAGTTCGACGCCGAGGGCACCATCACCGCCAGCGAGATCGAGGCCTGGATCGTGCCCCTGGCCAGCATCCCCGAGCGGGCGCGCGCGGCCATCGAGCAAGAGGCCGCCAAAGCGGCGATCCTGGAGGTGCGCATGGAGATCGAGGAGGATATCGGGGAAGCCGTGTACGAGGCCGACATCCGGCGAGGCCGGCGGACCTACGCGCTCAGGATCGACGGGCGCGGCACGCTGATCGAGCGCGACATCACGATGGATATGCTCCCGCCGGGGGCTTACTGGGCGCTCGTCCTCGCGGCCCGCGGCGGCTGGATCGTGGAGCTCGACGAGGAGCTGCACGACGGCAAGCTCTCCTACGAGGCGAACATCGTGATCGGGGGCGTGGAGTTCGAGCTCTCGGTGGACGCCTACGGCAACGTCGTCGAGGTGAATTACTAGGCTCGCGCGCCAGAGACCCCGCCAGGCCCCTCGCCGGCCGCCTGAGCGCGGCGCCCCCGCGGGACGCGGCGGAGCTCGCTCGGGCCCGGAGCGAGGCTCAGGGATCGAAGGCGGCGCCGGAGGCGGTCCGACCCAGGTTGAGCTCGACGGTCGCCGAGCTCGCGACGGCTGCTACCCGACCCAGGTTGCGATGCGGTCACCGCGGGTCGACGAGCCGCCCCACGTCGACGCCGCCCCCGCGTTCCTGCGGCGCGTCATCGCGATCCGACGCGGCCCCTGGGTCGCGACGGCGAGGGCGGCGACGGCGCAGGTCGTCACGCGTGCTCGAGCACCACGCCCTCGATGACGTTGGCGACGTCCTCGCAGCGATCGCTGGCGTTCTCGAGCTGATCGTAGATGTCACGCCATTTCAGCACGAGCAGCGGGTCGTTGCCCTGCTTGAAGAGCGCCGCCAGGGCCACGCGGTAGTGCGCGTCGGCGTCGTTCTCGTGGCGGTTGATCTCGACGCAGAGCTCGAGCAGCCGGGCGCCGTCCTTCACGTCCCGGAGCGAGCTCGTGGCCGTGCTCATGGCGACGCACGCGGCCACGAGCGACTCCGCGAGGCGGCGCGCCTCCGGCGTCGCACTCTGGATCTCGAAGAGGACGATTCGCTCGCTGGCGGCCTCGATGAAGTCGAGCACGTCGTCGAGCCGGGTGATCAGCGCGTGGATCTCCTCGCGATCGAGCGGAGTGATCCAGGTCTTGTGCAGCGCGGCGAGGCAGCGATGCGTGATCCGGTCCCCCTCGTGCTCGATATCCTTGATTTTCCTCGCGATGGCCGGGGCGTCGTCGATCCGTTCGAGCATCTCCAGGAGGAGCTTGCTGGCGGCGACGCTCTTCTGCGCGTGCTCGGCGAGGGCGTCGAAGAAGAGGGCGTCCTTCGTCAATCCCATGCCGTGTGATACCCCGGTGTCGCCGGGGGCGTCAATGCGCGCCAACGAACCGAACACCTCGTTAATCAACGAAAACGACCGCGGTCGCCTCCGCCTCTCGCGAGGCCCACCGCCGGGGATCACGATCAAGCGCGCTCAAGACGGATGGCTCCTCTTCCGCTCTGGAAGGCATTATCGAGTGTCACGAGCGCAAGCTCCCGACGCCGGAGCGGTGCGTCCCGGCGGCTCCCTGGGCGCGACGCGGCGCGCACGCGCGAGGCCCGGCGGGGCGAGGCGGGCGCGCTCCCCTCAGCGGCCCACGAGAGCTCCTCGGAAGGACGGGGCGCCGCTGCCGGCGTCGAAGCCGACCCGCCGAGCGGGGCCTTGACGCCGAGGTAGAGCTCGCCCGGGTGGAAGGCGACGCCCTCGACGTCGAGCTCGCGCGTGCCGCGGGGGAGTCCGAGCGCCGCGGCGCGCTCGGCGCTCGCATCCGGCGCCAGGGCGAGGCGGGGGGCGCAGCGCCCCCGCGCCTTGCAGGATCAGGCAAGGTCCCGCCAGGATCCGGCATTGTCGGCGCCCCCGGGCGTGCTTTGAATTCGCCCTGCCGGCGGCGAAGGGCGCCGCCGGCAGAGGAGCCCCTTCGTCACATGGAGCAGGCGCAGACGATCTGGTTCGCCACGGGAACCCACACCTCTCCGTCCGCCGCTCGGCTCGGGGAGGTCCGATGAGCACCGGCCGTCCCCTGGGGCGCTGCGGTCGCGCGGCACGGCTCGCCGCGGCGGCCCTTGCCGCGGCGGCGCTCGCGGGCTGCGCCGCGACCGGGCCGGCCCGCCCCGCGTCGCCGCCCGTCGCGGCGCCGGCGCCCGCGGCGGCAGGCGACCGCTTCGCCCGGGGCGAGGCCGTGCTCGGCCGGCTCGACCCGGCGGCCCCCAGGCGCGTCATGGACGCCTATGCGGGCGGCGCGCCGGACTTCGGCCGGTACGTGATCGAATATCCGTTCGGCGATATCTACGCTCGCCCTGGCCTCGACCTGCGGACTCGGCTGCTGACCGCCGTCGCCGCGTTGGCCGCGGTGGGCGACCCGGAGGTGCCGCTCGGCAACCACATCCGCTACGCGCTGAACGTCGGGTGCACGCGCGAGGAGATCGTGGAGACGATCATGCAGGTCTCGGTCTACGCGGGGTTTCCGCGCGCGGTGAAGGGGCTCGCCGTGCTCGAGAAGGTGCTTGCGGAGCGGGCCGACGACGGCGGCGCCCGGTGAGGCCGCCATCGCGATCGCCTACGTGATCCCGCGCTGCCCTTGAGCCGCCCCTCGCCCAGCGAGCGCGAGCTCTCCAGGCCCAGGGCTCTGCGGTTCGGCCCGCGTTGCGCCCATCGCTTCCGAGGGGGCGCGATCCGTCGTCACACCAGCGGCGGCCGCCAGCACGTTGCGCTCGATCGTACCGCAGATCTCGTCGAGGGGCAGATGGCTGAGGCTCGTGGTCGCGAACGGAATCTGAAGCTCCGCGCCGATCTGCTCGACCGCAAGGATTGGATACGTGACGAGGAGCGCGGCGACCGGCGCGAACCAGCCGAGCGATCCCACGAGGGCGAGCGGCAGGGCCAGCAGGTAGACGGCGATGAAGCTGCGCGTCGTGAGAGAGTAAACGCTCGGAATCGGCGTCGCGAGGATCCGCTCGCACCCACCGGCGTGCTCGAGCAGACTGGCCCGCTCGCGATCGAGCTGCACGAACGCGAAGGGGTCCATGCGGTGCTGGTCACGAGCATCGCGCAGCAGCGCAGCGAGGCGGGCGCTCGCGTAGCTCGGCATGTGCTCCGCCCCCGCCACCGCGGCGGCGTCGAGCGCGCCGACCAGCGTCACCACCTCCGGCAGCGTCCGCTCGGCGCGCAGGCTGCGGCGCGTGACGTGCGCGAAGACGGCCACCCACCGGGTGACCGCCTGCCGCCACGCAGCGTCGGCCGGCCCGTAGGCGATGGCGGACACCGTCAGGTTGCGCGACTGGTTCACGATGCCGCCCCAGAGCGTGCGGCCTTCCCACCATCGCGCGTAGCCTGCGGTGGTGCGGAAGACGAGCAGCAGGCCGAGCACCACGGCCGACGCTTCGACCGGCTCCGGTCGGAGGGCGATGGAAGGCGCGCGCTGGTGGACCACAACGGAGGCGACAGCCGCCAGCGCGAAGACGAGCATCCGCGGCAGGAGTCGCGCTGCGACGGCGCCCTGCATCGCGAACGCCTCGTGCCAGAAGTCCGAGCCGGGCAGGACGCTCCTCGCGCTCATGTCGGGACCTGGTCGAAGAAATCCACGGCGCCGGTCGCGAGCGAATACTCGGCGCCGACGATGACGAGGTCGCCGCGCGCGGCCATCTCGACCAGCGAACCACTCTGGCTGAGCTCACGAACCGAGGCGCGCACGTCGGCGCGCGTGGCGGCGGCGAGGATCGCCGCGCGGTCGAGGCCGGGCCGCCTTGCCTGCTCGACCGCCGGCCTGATCCGCGTGACGATCTCGTGGATGGCCTCGGAGGGCAGGGGGCCGCGCGCCGTGATCCAGTCCAGCGTCGCGGCGATCGCGCCGCAGTGCGTGTGCCCCATGACGACCACCAGCGCCGTGCCGAACGCGGCGACCGCGTACTCGACGCTGCCGACCAACGTTGGGGCGATGACGTTACCGGCGACGCGCACCACGAACAGGTCCCCGAGTCCTTGATCGAACACGAGCTCGGCCGGGACGCGCGCGTCCGAGCACGACAGGACGATCGCGATCGGCGACTGGGCTGCGACCAGCGCGCTGCGCGCGGACTGACTGAGCATGGTATCGACGCTCCGCACATTCTGGGCGAAGCGATCATTCCCCTCGCGCAGCCGGTGCAGCGCTTCCCCGGCCGATATCGGAGCTTCGCGTGGGCGGCTGGACGGAGCGTGAAGGCGGGGCGAAGACGTCATAGACCCGAGTCGTGGCATGTCACGTTGGAGAGGCGCTCGCGGTCGGGGACACGCTGCCGGCCGTCTCCGGGATCGTGAAATAAAACGTGCTGCCCTCGGCGAGCCTGCTCTCCGCCCAGATCCTGCCGCCGTGAGCCTTGACGAGGTTCTTGCAGATGTACAGGCCGAGGCCCAAGCCTCTCCTGTCCGTCCCGCCTGCCTGCCAGAACCGCTCGAAGACGAGCTCCAGGAGGTGGTGGGGTATTCCAGGGCCGGTGTCGCTCACCGAGAAGCGAAGCTCGCCTCCGGCGCGCTCACCGCGAACGCCGATCTTCCCTCCTGGCGCGGTGAACTTGATCGCGTTCGCGAGGAGATTGGAGAGCACCTGGAGCACCCGCTCCTGGTCGAAGTCTGCCGGGAGGGGGCGCTCGGTGATCTCCAGCTCGATGAAAATTCCTTTCACCGCTGCAGCGGGCTGGAACATCTCCACCGTTTCGACCAGCAACGCGCCCGCATCACCGCCCTTCACGGTGGTGGCGAGCTTGCCGGACTCGATGCTCGCGACGTCCATGAGATCGTTGATGAGCCTGCTCATCCGGGCGGCGTAGCGTCGAATCCGCTTAGCTGCCACGGCGGGCCCGGTTTCCTCATCATGCGCGGAGCCATCCCTGGCGAGCAGCTCGGCGCTCATGACGATCCCGCTGAGCAGGTTTTTCAGGTCGTGGCTGACGATGCCCAGGAAGTCGTCGCGATGCGTAAGCGCGTCGTCGAAACGGGTGCGTTCCGTCAATAGGTGCCTGTCGGTCTTGTCCCTCTCCAGCGGCAACAGAGTGGACAGGACACGGGCGTGTTCGGCGCGCTCGCGGCGAAGGTTCTCGTCCGCGGCGGCCCGCTCGCCTCGGACGGCATCGTCTTCCAGTGATCGTTCTTTGGCGATGGTTTCGATCGCCTGGCCGCTGGCGTCGGTCTCGTTCGATCGATGATCCGCGTTCTCGCGGGCGGCGCGCATCGCGGCGTCGGCGCGCTCCCGGGCGCGGCTGACCGCCTTGTCGGACTGCGCCTCAATGGCCGCCAGCTTCTCGGCCAGCGCCCGGTCGGTGTCATCCCGATCAACACGCAGGCTCTCGTCCGTCTCTCCGCGCTCCAGCCGTGGTTTCGTGTCGTCGACCCCCATATCCTGGACGGTAGCACACTCTCACTTGCCGCGATGGCGCGGACGACGAGCAGCAGCGCGCGACCTGGCTGAGCGTGGCGCCGACGCGGCGCTCTTCTCCGGGCCAAGCTGGTCCGGGCAAAATGGGCGAATAAGGATCTTCGCGCCTGACTCGCGCCCAACTCGCGATCGAGCGGCGGGGTCCACGAGACCTCCGGTCAGCGCGGGCGAGCCGGCGGCCGCTCAGGCGCTGCCGCTCACCTTCGCTGTACGGGTGTTACGCCGCGCGCGCGTCCCGATGGGCGGGCTACCCCTCGGCCCGAGCGGCGCCGGGCCCCAGCCGGGCCATCTGACGCTTGTCGGGCATCTGGAGGATGCCCAGCCACGCGAACACGCGGATGACCTGATAGGCCGGGTCGATCTCGAACCGCCGCACCGCGAAGTTGGAGCTCATCGAGTACTTGTGGTGGTTGTTCTGGAAGAGCTCGCCCAGCGTCACGAAGTCGAGCGCCAGCGTGTTGCGCGAGTCGTCGTCGCTGTCGAAGTTGCGGTAGCCGTAGCGGTGGCCGCACCAGTTCACGATCGCTCCGTGCAGCGGACCCAGGGTCCAGTGCAGCGGGACGAACAGGAACTGCCACCAGTGCGAGGCGAAGGCGACATAGACCACGGCGTAGCCCGCGCCCCACGAGATGCGGCTGAACCACGAGTTGCCGATGCGGTCGAGCGTGCGCCACTCGGGGTAGCCGCCGAGGAAGCGCGGCTCCACGTCGGCGGTGCCGTCGCAGATGGCGTCGTAGAGCTTCTTGGTCCGCCACATCATCGAGGCGGGCCCTGCAGAGTGCCGCGGCGAGTGCGGGTCCTTGGGCGTGTCGCTGTACGCGTGGTGCATGCGGTGCAAGATGGCGTAGGCCCAGGGGACGAGATACGACGAGCCTTGCGTGAGGTACGTCAGGAAGTGAAAAACTCGCTCGGAGCGCCTCGACATCGTGAACATCCGATGCGAGGCGTACCGGTGCAGGAAGAAGGTCTGGAAGAAGACCGCGAGTGTGGAGTGGGCGATGAGGAAAATAACGAGCTCCATGCGCGGCTTGTACACCGGAGCAGCCCGGGCGGGACGTCAGCTCACGGTCACGGCTCGAGGCGCTCGGATCGGATTCCTCTACTCCATGATTCGATATGCCCCGGCGGTGCGCGGTTCCGTCCGTGGGGCCTCGATGATGATCTGCAACAGTCGAGTCCATCGGACGAAACCGTCGAGTTTGTTGAACGAAACGAGCTCCCGCGCCAAACATCGCGCAGGAGTCTGCGCTCCGGGGGGGGCCGCTCGTCCGCGCCTGCTCGGGCGGTTCGACTGCGGACGGCGACGGGTCTGCGATGGAGGCCCATTGTCCTTGACATAGTGGCACGCCGCGGTCAGGGTTGATCAGCAGACTGATCGAGCATCCGTTCAAGACGTCAGCGCGCTCGGCAGCGTGCCCCCGTGGTCGTGGGTCGATGGGCGCGGGCTCACGGCTCGAGGAAGGGCGGCTCGCTCGATCGCATCAAGGATCTGTCGCGACCGGCCCTCGCGTGGCGGCCCGGTCGCCGCAAGGGCCGGGCGCCTTTGCGCTCTCTGCTCGTGACGTGAACCGCGCGATCGTCCTGAGGTGCATGCATGCAGATCCGCGTCGGTTACGAGCTGCTCTACGCCTTTCCACGACCCACTCCGGTGATCCTCACGCTGAGCATCCACTACTCGCGTGTATCGGACCTGGTTCGGCCCGATCACATGCTCACCAGCCCGCCGATCCCGATCCGGTCCTACCGGGACGCCTTCGGGAACTGGTGCAGCCGCATCGTCGCGCCCGCGGGCCGTCTGAAGATCTCCGCCGACACCCTGGTCAACGATACGGGCGCGCCGGATGTCGTCGCTACGCAGGCCGAGGAGCACCCCGTCGACTCGCTACCAGAGGAGACTCTGGTGTTCTTGCTGGGCAGCCGGTACTGCGAGACGGACCTCCTTTCGGAGACGGCATGGTGCCTGTTCGGGCAGTCGCCCCCCGGCTGGGGCCGCGTGCAGGCGATCTGTGATTTTGTTCATCGGCACATCGCCTTCGGCTACGAGTTTGCGTGCCCCACCAAGACGGCGTGGGAGGTGTTCAACGAACGGAAAGGTGTCTGCAGAGACTATGCGCACCTCGCGATCGCGCTCTGTCGATGCATGAACATCCCGGCGCGGTACTGCACTGGCTACCTGGGCGACATCGGCGTACCTCCTCCTCACGGGCCCATGGATTTCTCCGGCTGGTTCGAGGCGTATATCGGCGGCCAGTGGCACACCTTCGACGCGCGAAACAACGTGCCTCGAATCGGCCGAGTGCTGATCGCCCGCGGGCGCGACGCCGCCGACGTCGCGATCAGCACGACCTTCGGCCCGAACACGCTGGAGACGTTCCGTGTCTGGACGGACGAGATCACGCGCCCGCTCGCCTAGCACCTCGTCGTCGAAGCTCGTTCCGGGTCTCCTCGGGCCGGGCAGCCCGGCCGCCTCCTCTCACGAGGGCGACACCACCGCTCAACCCGGAACACCGGTGCTCCGGTTCGGCGCGGCGAGCCCGCCGGCGCGCCCGTTCACTCCGGAAAGAACGCCTCGACCGTGAGCGCCGGCGTCCCCTCCGCGTGGACCCCGCCGAGCAGCGCGAGCGTCCCGTTCGGCGCGGGCACCACGGTCGCGCCGCGCCGCGGCTCCCTGAGCGGCAGCTCCTCGACCTGGGCCGCCGCGAGGTCGACCACGAAGCTCCTGGTCAGGCCGCCCTCGCCGGCCTCGGCGCCCACGGCGAGGAGGCGTCCGCCGGGCAGCGCGAACGCCGCGACGCCCGCGATCGCCGCCGGCAGCGCGGCCCCCGCGACCTCCGCGGCGGCGCACGCACCGGCGCACCCCGGCGCGAGCCGCCGCGTCGGCGCCGCGGCGCCCCCCTGCACGCCGCCGACCAGCACGATCTCGCCAGGCCCGGTCACGGCGGCGCCCGCGCCCTCCACGGCGTCCGGCGGGAACGGCCGCGGCTCGAACGCGGTCGCCCCGTCGGCGAGCACCTCCAGCCCGGCAGCGTCCGCGCCCGCGGCGCTGCCGCCCGCGACCACGAGGCCCACGCCGTCGACCCACACCGCCGCCGCGCCGGCCCTCGCGTGGCGGAGCCTCGCCACCGAGAGCGCCCCGTCCGCGCCGACGACGAGCACCGCGTCCGAGGGCTCGCCCGGCGCCTCCGCCGGCTCCACCCCGCGCGCGGCGCCCACCACGAACGAGCGCCCGTCCGCCGCCTCCACGGTCCGGCCGCCCGCCACCTCCGCGAACGAGCCGAGCCCCGCGGGCAGCTGCGCCTCGGCGCTCTGCCCCGACAGCACGTCGGTCCAGGTCGCGCCCTCGCCATCCAGGGCGAGCAGCAGGCTCCCCCGGGCGACGAGCGACCGCGCCGCCCTCGGGAGCGCGCCCCTGGAGATGCTCCCGCCCCACACCGCGAGGTCGTACGCGTCGAGCCGCGCCGGGTCGACGTCTGCCGCCGCGGCGCCGTCCGCCGCGTCGCCGCCGGTGAGCACCACGTAGCGCTCCGCGAGGGCCGCGCCGGGCGCGCCGACGCGCGACGCCGCGAGCTCGCCCGGGGGCCGCGCCCACCCGCCGGTCCGCTGGGCGAAGAGCGGCAGCACCTCGCCGCGGAGGCCGGCGAGGTAGATCCCCGACGCCGAGCGCCCGCGCACCACGGTCGCCCCGCCCGCGTCGAAGCCGCGCACCTCGAACGTGTACGCCCGCTCCGCCGGGATCTCGCCGAAATCGAGCTCCCCGCCCGGCGCCGCCGCGGCGGACACGGCGACGTCCCCCTCGGCCGACGTCGCGGTCACCTCGATCCGGGCGACGGGCGGGTCCTCCTGGAAGGCCGCTGCCTCGTGCCCGGGGACGACCTCGATCGTGAGCGGGCGCGGCTCGGAAGCGCAGCCCGGGAGCAGCAGGCCGAGCGCAGGCAGGACGCGGCCCATCGGCGGGATCTTCATGGGGGCGGATCCTTAGCGCCGCGGCCGCGCGAAAGCACCGTGGAGGCGCCGCGGGGCGGCGGGGCGGCGCGGGCCGACGGCGCTCGAGCATGCCCGCCCCCCCGCGACCGCGCGGCGAGGCCGCTAGAGGTCGATCTGCACGCCGAGCTCCACCACCCGCTCCGGCGGGAGCCTGAAGTAGCCGGGCACCGCGCCGGCGTTGCGTGCCATCACCGAGAAGATCGTCTCCGCGACCTTGCCCATGCGCCCCTCGTCGGTGGCGAGGAGCGTCTCGCGGCCGAGATAATACGTCACGTCCGCGAAATCGACGGGCAGCCCGCGCTGCGCCGCCGCCCGCCGCAGGAGGGCCGGCACGTCGGTCGACTGCATGAAGCCGGAGTGGACGACGAGCTGGTGAACCCCCTTGCCGAGGCTCGTCAGCTCGAGCCTCTGCCCGTCGGCGACCCGCGGCACGTGCTCCGTGACCACGGTCAGCAGCACCACGGTCTCGTGGAGCACCTTGTTGTGCTTGAGGTGGTGCGCGAGCACGTACGGCGTCTTGCCGGCGCGCGAGCTCAGGAACACGGCCGTGCCCGGGACGCGCGCGCCGCAGGACGCGTCGAGCCCGCGCACGAACGCCTCGAACGACGGGACCGCCCGCGTGAAGCGCTCGGCGAGGATCGCGCGCCCGCGCTTCCAGATCACCATCATCGCGAACAGGACCGCCGCGATGACGACCGGCACGTACCCGCCCTCGAAGAACTTGAGCAGGTTCGCCCCGAGGAACGGCAGATCGAACGCCAGGAAGAGCAAGAGGAGCGGCACCGCCTTGGCGAGCGGAGCGCCCCACGTTTGCCGCATCACCACGAAGTAGACGATGGAGGTGATCCCCATCGTGCCGGTCACCGCGAGGCCGTAGGCGGCGGCGAGCCGGCTCGAGTGCCGGAAGGTCAGCACGAGCGCGAGGCACCCGGCGGCGAGGGCCCAGTTCGTCGCGGGGATGTAGATCTGCCCCTCGGCGGTGCTCGAGGTGTGGAGCACCTGGGTCCGCGGCAGGTACCCGAGCTGGATCGCCTGGTGGGTGAGCGAGTAGGCGCCGGAGATCAGCGCCTGCGACGCGATCACGGTGGCCATGGCCGAGAGCGCGACGAGCGCGTAGGTGAGGGGGCCCTTGGGCACCATCGCGAAGAACGGGCTCTCGGCGGCCTCGGGCGATCGCAGGAGGAGCGCGCCCTGGCCGAAGTAGTTGAGCGCGAGCGCCGGCAGCGCGAGGCCGTACCAGGCGAGCTGGATCGGGCGGCGCCCGAAGTGCCCCATGTCCGCGTAGAGCGCCTCGCCGCCCGTGATGACGAGGACGACCGACCCGAGGATCGCGACCCCGTGGAGGCCGTGGGCGGCGAAGAAGCGCGCCGCGTGCGCGGGGCTCAGGGCGGCGAGCACCGCCGGGTTCCGGGCGATGAACGCGAGCCCGAGCGCGGCGAGCGCGAGGAACCAGACGGCCATGATCGGGCCGAAGATCTTGCCGACGCGCGCTGTCCCCCAGCGCTGCACGCTGAAGAGCCCCACGAGGATCGCGCAGGTGAGCGGCACGACGAGCGGCTCGAGCGCGGCGGTCGCCACCGCGAGCCCCTCCATGGCGCTCAGCACCGAGATGGCGGGCGTGATGACGCCGTCGCCGTAGAGGAGCGCGGCGCCGAGCACCACGAGCCCGGCGACCCACCCGACGCCCTGCGCCCCGCGGGCGCGCAGCCGCTCCGGCACCAGCGCGAGCAGGGCCAGGATGCCGCCCTCGTCCGCGCCGTGTCCCGCCGCGCCGTTCTGCGCGGGGCCGTCGCCTGCGCGCGTCGCCGCTCGCTTCATCGCTCCCGGAGGAGCCGGCCCAGCGCCGGGAGGAGGCGGCTCGGCGGAGCCCGGGTCGTTCATGGGCCGAGTCATAGCGCCCGCTGCCGTGAAAGCCCACCGCAGCACCCGCGCCCGGCCCGCGGCGTGTCGTCGAGGTCTCCCCCGATCTCACGCTCGGCGTCGCCGGGCTGCGGGCCCGTCCGGAGCTGCATTGCCTGATTCGACGAGCGCTCGAGGTGCGACGGTGCGACCGCTCGCGGTTGGGCTGCGCCCGAACGATGAGGATGAACCGCTCCCCACCTTGCTGCGGAGGCGCCTGCGCGTCGCGCCTTGCGGGCGTCGAGAGCGTGGTCTTGCACGAGTTCGGCCACGCGCTCGGCCTGATTCACGAGCACCAGCAGCCCGAGAACGGGATCAAGTGGAACAAGGAGAAGGTCTACGAGGACCTCTCCGGCCCGCCCAACAACTGGGACAAGAAGACGATCGATTTCAACATGTTCGAGGCCTACAGCGAGGCCGAGGCGGCGCACTCGACCTTCGATCCGCGCTCGATCATGATGTATGCGTTCCCGGCGAGCTGGACGGAGGACGGATTCTCGACGGGCTTCAACACGGCGCTGTCGTCGAAGGACAAGCGCTTCATCCGACAACAGTATACTTGAGCCGCGCCGGGCGCGGCGCTCTCTCGCCGCGCCGTGTGGCCAGGAGCGCGATTCATGGCCTCGGAAGACTGGGCGATCGTCGCCGGTATCCGCCGCTATCCGCAGCTGGGTGACCTGGACGGTCCCGAGAACGACGCCAGCGCCATGCGGAGATGGCTGCTCGATCCGCAGGGCGGGGACGTGCCCGTGGACCATGTCACGTTATCGCGCGTTCTTGGCGGCCCCGAGCGAGCGCCTGGGACGGGAGATCGTGGACGGCATCGATGAGGCGGCGGTGAGCGCGCCCGATGCGCACTACGTCCGCGGGGTGGTGTACGGCGGCGTCGAACGGCACGACCGCGCCGAGCTGCACAGCCTGCTGGCGCTCCTGGGCAGGCCGTTCAAGGTCTCGTACGCCATCTTGCTGGCGTACGAGCAGGCCGAACGGACCGCGACGGCGGCGATGGAGACGCTGCGGGCGGTCCGACGCGCGCTGTGGGTGACGCCGCAGCTCGACATCCATATCCATCTCGCGAACCTGGCCTGGAGGGCGCATGTGGAAGAGGGGAGCTTGCTATGGTCGCTGCTCTCCGACGTGGGACGGGCGCTCCTCGCGACACGGGAATCCTCGGCGCAGCTCACGCACCACGAACGCATCATGGGGTTCATGATCCCGGCCTTCTACCTACGCCTCCATGGGAATCCGGCGGAGGGGCTGGGCCTCATCGACGAGGCGCTTTTCGTCTTGCCTGACGAGGACACGTTGCGAGTGACGCGGGCCATGCTGCTCGTCGACGTGGATCCCCAGCTCGGCAGAGCAGCGCTGCTCGCACTCCAATCCGGAAAGGGTGGTCGTGCGATCGCGGCATCGACACCCGGCGCTCGCCTGATGATCTGGTGCATGCTGGCGGTCGGTGCGATCGATCTGTCGACGAGAGCGTTTCGCGACGCCCGGTGGGCACTGGTGCGGGTGCCGATCGAGGCGCTCCCAGCGCTCGTGCGGGACCGGGAGGCTCGTGAAGTGATCGAGCGAGCGGTCCAGTGGGCGCAAGGCAACGAAGAGCCGCCCGATCTCGCGCCGGAGGTCATCACAAACGCCTATTTCCGGCAACGAATCCAGCGTATCTCCGCTGCAGATGCCGGGGAGCCCGGGGATCCCGAGGCTCCCGCGGTTCCCGGGGATCCCGCTCCTGCGGCACCCGAGGCTTCCGCGGTGGCGTGAGTCTCGCCCCACCGGAGCGCGCCGGCCCAGCGCGGCCCCGTCGAGAACTTTCCCCGCGGCCGCCGCGCGTGCGAGGCTGCCCGGCCCGAGCCGAGGCGCGGGCTCGCCGCCGAGCGCTCCGCCCAGCGCGCGTCGATGACCGCACGCGCCAGCGAACGGGCGTGGTCGGTAGATGTAGGATAAAGTAAGACACGAAAGTTGTCGCGTCCCGGCCGGGCAGGGTAGACGGGTCGAGGAGGAAGCATGAGGCGCAGCAAAGGCGAGAGCATGGACACCGGGGCGGTGCGGAACCTCGAGGAGATCCAGGAGGAGGATCCCGGGGCTCGCCCGTCGCGTGCGGGCGCGCTGGTGCTGGCCTCGCTCGGCGGGGCGTGCATCGTCTTCGCGGCGGTGGCGCTCCTGCGGGCGCCCGCGCGCGAGAAGCCGGTCAGCGCCGATCCGCTCGGCGATCTGGTCGCGCGCGCGCACCCGGCCGGCGTGAAGCCGGCGCCGCGCCCCGCCACGATCGGGGAGCACGTGACCTTCCCTGCGATCCTCTCCGACGCGGAGCACCCGACCACGGCGCTCGAGGCGGTGCGCGACCCGCGGGCGGCCAAGGCGGCCGCGTCGGCGCAGCCGCCGGCCGCCGATGCGGGTCCGCCGCTCGCCGCGGACCGGCTGCCCGTGGTCCCGCTGCCGGCGCAGCACGTCCTCGGGCCCTCGGGGGGCGAGGTCGCGCCGAACGACACGCTCACCGCGATGGCCCGCCACGTCTCCCGCGAGGAGGGGCCCGAGACCGAGCGCGGCGGGCCGGGCGGCTACCAGCTGCAGGTGAGCTCGTTCAAGGAGCCCGCCGACGCGGAGGGCTTCGCGGCGGCCCTGCGCCGGCGCGGTCACAAGGCGTACGTCGAGCCGGCGTACGTGAAGGGCCGCGGCCTGTGGCACCGCGTGCGGATCGGCCCCTTCAAGTACAAGCGCTCGGCCGTGATCTACCGGCAGGAGTTCGAGGCCAAGGAGCGCCTCGTGACGTTCATCGTCGATCCGCCGAAGACCACGGTGAAGGTGGCCGAGACGCCCGGCGACGACGCGTAGCCTGGGAGATCGGGCGAGGCGTTCATGCACGCGCGGCGCGGCGCGGCGCGGCGCCGGCTCGCCGGCGTCAGCCCCGCGGCCGGCGCGGCGCCTCCGCGAGCGCCGCGGCCGGCGTGAGCGCGCACGACAGGACCCCCTTGGCCCCGGCGAGCTGCCCGGCGAGCCCGGACAGCTCCGCGCCGCGGCCCTTCAGCGCCATGACCTGGAGCACCCGGCCCTCGTCGAGGCGGACCAGCAGGCTGGAGACCACCGACCCCGCGTGCTGCTCCTCCAGCTCGGAGATGCGCAGCACGAGCTCCCGCACCTCGGGCGCGTAGACGACGGTCAGCGTCGCCGCCACCTCGGCGCCCTCGTCCCACGCGGCGCGCGTCAGGTCGGCGCGGACCAGGTCGCGCAGCGCCTCCGAGCGGTTCTCGTATCCCTGCGCGGTGATGCGCCGATCGAACTCGGCCAGCAGCGCTCGATCCATCGCCACGCCGAAGCGGACCAGGTCGCTCATCGTGGGCGCAGGCTAGCGGGGCATGGGTCCGGGCGGGAAGGGGGCTCGCCGTCCGGGGCGCGCTTCGCCGGCGGCGGTCGAGCGCCCGCCGGCAGCCACGCGAGCGCTCGACCGCTCCGCTCAGCTCTTGCGCCGCTCGAGGTGCCGCCGCGCGGCGTCCTTCACCGGCGAGGTCACGTTCTTGCTCTTCGCGATGCCCCGGAGGTCCGACTCGCGCAGGTGCTGGACCAGCCGCGTCGCGACGAGCACCGGCGTCCTCGGGTTCTCCACGAGGTTCCGCTTCACCGTGTAGCTCTTCGTCCACTCCGGCGTGGTCGCGATGATCCGCAGCACCTCGTCCGAGATGTTCCGGTTGCGGCTGATGAGGACGACCTCCTCCTCCTGCATCTGCGGGCTGCGCACGGCGGCGCTCGCCACGAGGCGGTTCGAGTCGCGCACGAGCAGCATGCGCTCCTCGCGCGAGCCGAGCATCGCCCGCCGGATCCGCTGCGACATGGTCATGTCGGCGAGCCGCTTGTAGAGCGGGACGTACTGCGCCTTGATCTCCTCTTTCCCCTCCTCGTCCTCGACGTGGGTGTCCACCGGCTCGTCGGCCTCGAGCGCCTCGGAGAGCGCCTGCGTCTCCACGAACATCACGTCGTCCGGCGTGGGCTCCGGCGACGGCTCGGCGATGAGCTCGTCCTTGATCGCGAGGCTGACCTCGCGCCAGGCGGGGATGCCCGTGAGCTCGACCCCGTTGCGGGAGGCGAGGTCGACGAGGCGGTCGGCCGTCGACATCCGCGTGTTCTTGTTGAGGTAGAGCCGCTCGATGACGCGCGGGCTCTTGAGCAGCCGCTCCTCGTTCACGGCGATGAGCTCGGTCACCGCCTCGCTCCCGGTGCGCGCGAGCTCCTCGAGGGTGTCCGCGGCGACGCCCGGCATCGCGCAGAGCCGCTCGACGACCGGGAGGCGGTCCGCGTAGAGGCGGGCCAGCCGGTCGATGACGGCCGGCTGCAGCTCCCCGCCGAGCGCGCCCTGGAGGAGCGGCTCGGGGAGCGCCGACAGCGTCTTCTCCGCCGTCTCGCGGGCGGGCTCCTCCTCGCGCGACGCGAGCAGCACGAGCAGCGTCACCACGTCGCCCGGCTTGAGCCCGGGGGCGATGCCGCGCGCGGCCATCTCGCGGAGCTTCTGCGGCGCCCCCGGCTGCGCCATCTTCTGCGCGGGCGGCGAGAGGGCGGAGGCGTCGATCGGCGGGATCATCGCGCGCTCCTCCCCGCCGCCGCCGCGGCGGGCGCGCGGCGGCGGGCCGAGCGCGTCGCCTGCCGGGCGGCGGAGCTCGGGATCTCGGGCAACGCCGGCGCGCGCGGCGCGGGTTTCGTCGGTTGCGCCGGTGACGCGAGCGAAGCGACGGGCATGCGGTCCTCCCCGGCGGGCATTGCTGCCCTGCGATCTGCGGATTATCCTGAGGCCGCTGTGTGCCTGAAAGGCGCGGCGATCGTCAACGGAGAACGAACAGCGCAGGTCGAGCGCGCCGCCTGTCGAAACGAGCCCGAGGTCCAGGGGGGCAGGGTACCCGGCACGCCTGTCACATCCAGCACACCGAAGAGGAGCGCGACATGGGGATTTTCGATTTCGTGAAGAGCGGCGTCCGCGAGATGATGATCGCGCGCCCGGACGCGGCGAAGCATCTCATCGTCTACAAGCACCCGGACCAGAACGTCCCCTTCTGGTCGCAGCTGACCGTCGACAGCGATGAGTGTGCCCTCTTCTTCAAGGACGGGCGGTACGTCGGTTACCTGCCGACGGGGCGCCACACCCTCCAGACCCAGAACATCCCGTTCCTGAACAACCTCGTCAACAAGTTCACGGGCGGGGACGTCTTCATCGCCGAGATCTTCTTCGTCAAGACGCAGCCGGTCCGCGGCGTGCCCTTCGGCGGGCCGCTGGAGTCGATGGAGGACCCGATCCTCTACGAGTTCGTGACGCCGCGCATCTTCGGAGAGTTCTCGCTGGTCGTCGTCGATCCGGTGCGGTTCGTCGTCGGCTACCACGGCCAGTGCGGCGGCAGCGGCGACAACGACGTCGTCCTGAGCTGGATCAAGGGCAAGTTCTTCATGAGCGTGAAGACCGTGATCGGCCAGGTCTGCGCGCAGCAGCAGAAGAGCCTGCTCAACCTCGGCGGCATGAGCATGGAGCTCGGCGCCCGCATCGTGCAGTCGGCGCCGAACCTCGAGGAGATCGGCTGCAAGATCCTCGAGATCGGCAACTTCAACATCAACTTCTCGGCCGAGGACCAGAAGCTCCTCCGCGAGGCGAACAAGGCCCGCGGCGAGGCGCGCCGCGGCATCGGCGTCGCGCAGGACACCGCACGCGCGAAGCAGTTCGAGCTCGATCAGCGGTTCCAGCAGGACGCGCGGTACGTGCAGCAGCTGGCGGGCAACTGGCAGAATTACGCCGCCGGCCAGGCCATGATGGGGGCCGGCCAGGGCATGGCGCAGGGCGGCGACGGCGGCGGCGTCGCGGGGCTGGGCGCCCAGGTGGCGATCGGCGCCGGCCTGGCGCAGGCGATGAACCCCGCGCACGCGGCGCAGGGGCAGCCCCAGTTCGTGCCGCCGCACATGCAGCAGCAGGGCTACCCGGGCGCGCCGCAGCAGGGCTACGCGGGCGCGCCGCAGGCCGCCCCGGCTGCAGGGCCGTCGATCGAGCAGCGCCTGGAGCGCCTCGCGGATCTCAAGAACAAGGGCCTCATCACGGACGAGGAGTTCCAGGCCCGCAAGGCCAAGATTCTCGAAGAGATCTGAGTCTTTCCGGGCGCTCTGGCCGCCGCGCCCTCGATCCCCTAGGGGGGCGCTCACCGCGTTCGCCACCCGATGCCATCTGATCCGAAACACCGCTCGCGCTTTCGGCTAGACTCGCCGGGGTGCCCGTCACGCTCCGCATGGCCGGGGATGATCCGCCCGAGATGACCGACGGCGAGTCCGAAGCTGCCGAGCTGTTCCATCGGGAGGACATCCCGCAGCCGCACGGAGGCTCCCTGGCCTCGCAGCCGCCGGCGCGCAGCGACGCGCTTGCCGCCTACGGGTCGGTGCCTCCGGTCCACGGCTCGGCGCCCCCGGCCTACGGGTCGGCGCCGCCGGTCCACGGCTCGGCGCCCCCGGCCTACGGGTCGGTGCCTCCGGTCCACGGCTCGGCGCCCCCGGCCTACGGGTCGGTGCCTCCGGTCCACGGCTCGGCGCCCCCGGCCTACGGGTCGGTGCCTCCGGTCCACGGCTCGGCGCCCCCGGCCTACGGGTCGGTGCCTCCGGTCCACGGCTCGGCGCCCCCGGCCTACGGGTCGGTGCCTCCGGTCCACGGCTCGGCGCCCCCGGCCTACGGGTCGGTGCCTCCGGTCCACGGCTCGGCGCCCCCGGCCTACGGGTCGGCGCCGCCGCTCTCGCCGCGCGGCTCGGCGCCCCCGGCGCGCGGCTCGGCGCCGCCGCTCTCACCGCGCGGCGAGGCGCACCTGGCGTTGCCGCCGCTGCCGCCGCTGCCCGCGCGCGGCGACGGGTTCCCGGCGCGCCGGGGGAAGGTGAAGCAGGTCCCGCGCGCGCGGCGCTGCCCGACCTGCAAGCTGACCTTCTCCGGCGACTCCCGCTTCTGCCCGTTCGACGGCGACCCGCTCGCCGACGCGCCCGACTGGAACCCGTCGGCCGATCCGCTGCTCGGGCGCACGATCGACGGCCGCTACGAGGTGCAGGCGGTCGTCGGCGAGGGGGGCATGGGGACGGTGTACGAGGTGCGCCACAAGTCGCTCGGGCGCCTCTTCGCCCTCAAGGTGCTCCGGCGCGACATCGCGCAGGACGCCGAGCTCGTCGCCCGCTTCATCCAGGAGGCCAAGGCGGCGGCGGCGATCGGCCACCCCAACATCGTCGCGGTGAGCGACTTCGGCGCCATCGAGGTCGAGCCGGGGCAGCCGGAGCTGCCCTTCTTCGTCATGGAGTTCCTCACCGGGACCTCCCTCGCGGCGCTCCTGCGCACCGAGCGGACGCTGCCGGCCCCGCGGGTCGGGGAGATCATGCTCCAGTGCGCCGCGGCGCTCGGGGCCGCGCACGCGGCGGGCGTCATCCACCGCGATCTCAAGCCCGACAACGTGTACCTCGTCCGCAACGGCGACCAGGAGTTCGTCAAGCTGCTCGATTTCGGCGTCGCGAAGGTCGCCGGCGGCAAGCGGCTCACCCGCATCGGCATGGTGTTCGGGACGCCGCACTACATGAGCCCGGAGCAGGCGGAGGGGAAGCGCATCGACGCGCGCGCCGACATCTACGCGCTCGGCGTCCTCATGTACGAGTGCTTCGCGGGGCGCGTCCCCTTCGAGGCGGACACGTACATGGGCGTGCTGACCAAGCACATGTACATGTCGCCCGAGCCGCTCGAGCAGGTGATGCCCGACGCCTCCGCGCTCGGCGCGTTCGGCCCGATCGTCATGCGCTGCCTCGCGAAGAACCCCGAGGAGCGCTTCTCCTCGATGGCCGATCTCGCCGCGGCCATCGAGCTCGCCATCGAGGCGCCGAGCCGCGCCGCCGCGGCCCTGCTCCAGGACGAGACCCCGCGCCGCGAGGCGCTGAAGCTGCGCGAGCACGACGAGATGCTCGGCGCGGTCCAGGTGCCCAGCGAGCCGTCCGAGCCGCTCTCGATGGCCGCGCGCGTCGCGATCGCGCTCGCGGCGATCCTCGTGCCCATCGCGATCGCCCTCGGGTTCCGCGCGCTCCGCACCTCGGCGCGCGAGGCCCCGCCCGCGGCCGCCGCCCGGCCGTCCCCGCGCTCGACGAGCCGCCGCCGCCGCCGGCCCCGGCCCCGAGCGCGTCGGCCGCGCCGCTCGCGCAGGATCCGGAGCCGCCCCGCCCGCACGGCACGGCCTCCGCCGTTCCGGCGAAGCCGGCCGCGCCCACGGCCCGCCCCGCCGCGCCGCCCATGCCCCCCTCGAGGCCGACGGCGACCGGCGATATCATCGATCCCTGGGAGCGCTGATCGCGCGCGCGGCCCACGACGAAACCTGGCCTTCCCCGGCGTCCTGTGCTCACGATGGGCGCCGGCGATCACCGGACCCACGGCGGCGGGACGAGCGATCGACGGCAGCGGCGACGCTCGGGGCAGAGCGCTTGACAGCGTCCGCTCGGGCTCGCCATCCTTCGCGAGGCGGAAACCTCTAGTGGCCAAGCAACAGCTCCTCCTGGTCGACGCGGATCCACGCAGCGTTCGGGTCCTCGAGGTCAGCCTGAAGAAGGCCGGTTACAGCGTGACCACCGCGACGGACGGAGGGGACGCCCTCGCGAAGCTCGAGGTCTCCACGCCGGACCTCGTCCTCAGCGACACCCGACTGCCCCACGTGGACGGCTACGCGCTCGTCCGCAAGATGAAGGAGCACGCCGACTGGGCGTCGATCCCGGTCGTCTTCCTCACGAGCCAGCGGTCGATCGAGGACAAGATCCGCGGGCTCGAGCTCGGGGTCGAGGACTACCTGACCAAGCCGATCTTCGTGCGGGAGCTCATCGCGCGGGTGACGCTGCTGCTCGCGCGGCGGACGCGCGAGGGGATCACGACGCGGCATTTCGCGACCACCGGGCGGACGAGGTTCTCCGGGTCGATCCTCGACATGAACGTCGTCGATCTCCTGCAGACGTTCGAGGTGAGCCGGAAGAGCGGGATCGTCCACCTGTCGCACGCGGAGAACGAGGCGCAGGTCTATTTCCGCGAGGGCAAGGTCGTCGACGCGACGCTCGGCCGGCTCTGCGGGGAGGAGGCCGTCTACCGCGCGCTCCTGTGGAACGAGGGGACGTTCGAGGTCGAGTTCTGCAAGGTCGACAACCCCGACGTGATCGAGACATCGACCCAGGGGCTCCTCATGGAGGGCATGCGCCGGGTCGACGAGTGGGGCCGGCTCCTCGAGGCGCTGCCGTCGCTCGCCACCGTCTTCGAGGTCGACAGCGAGGAGCTCCTGGAGCGGCTGAACGAGATCCCCGACGAGCTGAACGGCATCCTGCGCCTGTTCGACGGCAAGCGGACGCTGATGCAGGTGGTCGACGCGTCGCCGTTCGAGGATCTCTCGACGCTCTCCACCATCTCGAAGCTGTACTTCGAGGGGCTGTTGGTCCCCGCCGCGGCGCTCCCGCCCGACGACGTGGTGCCGAGCGAGCCCGAGGCGGCGTTCCACGACGAGTTCTCGCCGCTCTCGTCGCCGTCGGGGCTGCGGCGCTCCAATTACCCGGAAGGCGGCGGGAACGCCGGCGCCGACGATCTCGAGGACGCCGCGGTGGTCCCCGCGCCGCTCTCGAACCGCCACTCGCCGGCGATGCTCCCGCGCTCGCGGCCCGGGCACGAGCTGCCCGCGCCGGCCGCGGACCCCGACGCGGAGTCCGCCGGGCGCCCGGTGACGGCCCGCAGCGCGGTCCACGGGGCCGTGGCGGTCGGCCGGACGGCCGGCGCGAACGCCGCGGCGGGGCGAGCGCCGTCGGAGCCGCCGAAGAGCGCCGCGGTGCGCGCGGGCGCGGCGGGGCGGGCGCCGTCGGAGCCGCCGAAGAGCGCCGCGGCGACGGGCGCGGTGCGCGGGGGCGCGGCGGGGCGGGCGCCGTCGGAGCCGCCGAGGAGCACAAGGGGCTCTTCGATGGGCTCGCCCAGGACGTTCTCCGCAAGCTCTGCGGCGGATTTGGCGACCACGCGTGGCGTCTGTTCTTGACGACACCGCCGTGGAGCGCTGCAGCGGCCGTCGAGGCCCGGGCTGCGCGCGCGCACGCAGAGATCGACATCGACAAGGACACCACGCTCGCCAGCAGCGACGAGGCCCCGCTCACGCGACCGCTGGTGACGCCGCGCAGCTTCGCGCAGAAGCACCGCGCGTCGAGGAGCGACCGTCCCGCGGCCGCGAGCGCTCCCGCCGAGCAGCGCGCCCGATCCGAGGCGCCCGAGCCCGCCCCAGCGCTGGAGCTCGCGCCGCCCCTTGAGCCTGCGCCGACGGCGGCGCCGGCTGCCGCGCCGCCGCCCGTCGGCGACGAGCGCGCCGCCGCCGTGCCCGCGTCGACGGTCCCCACGCTGCGGCCCCGCCCGCCGAGCGACGCTCCGCCGGCCGTCGCCGTCCCGCGCGAGGCGCAGGCGCCGCTGCGCGGCGAGGCGGGGGGCGGGGAGGCGCGCCCGCTCGATGCGGCCGCGGCGCCGCCGGCCGGCGCAGCCGCGGCCCCCGGGGCGAGCCTCTCGGCGGCGCCGGACGACGCGCCCCCGAGCGACCCCGAGCCCATCACCGAGAGCGAGCGCTTCTTCCTCGGCGGCGGGGTGGACGCGCCGGCGCGGCTCGCGGCGCAGGGGCACCCCTCCGCCGACGACACCGATACGACCGCCGGCGCCGTCGAGGCCACGCTCATTCGCCCCCGCCAGGAGGAGCGCCGGGCGCGCGCCGCGCGGATCGCGATCGGTCTGGTCACGGCGCTCGCGATCGGCGGCGCCGGCGTCTGGCTGATCGGCCAGGCGCGGCACCCCGTGCCGCCGACGCCGATCGACGCGCCCCGGCAGGCGGAGGAGCAGAGCTCCGGCGCCGCGATCGAAGCGGCTCCGGCCGCGCCGGAAGGAGAGCCGACCGCCGCCGCCGGGCTCTCCACGGCGCCCCCGTCCGACATCCCGGCCGACCCGCCGTCGGATCGCGCGGCGGCCGCCACCACGGCCTCGACGAGCCCCGCCGCCGGGCCAGCCGCGGCGAGCCCCGCCACGACCACCGCCCAGCACGGCTCGCCCGCGCCCTCGACCCCGGCGTCGCCGCCGGGCGCTCCGACGCCCGCGGGCCAGGCCGCCGCGCCGGCGCGGGCGCCCGCGCCGCCGCCGAGCGCCCCGGCGACCGCGCCCGCTGCGCCGGCGCCCGCTGCGCCGGACGAGGAGGGCGGGTCCCTGTCGGCCCGCGTGATGCGCGCCCTGGAGTCGGGGCAGACCGGCAAGGCCGTGCAGCTCGCGCAGCAGCTCACCGCCGCCTCGCCGGGGAGCGCCGCGGCGTGGCACCTGCGCGGCGCCGCCGAGCAGGCCGCGGGGCGCGGCGGCCGGGCCTCGTTCCGCAAGTGCGCCGAGCTCGCCTCGCCCGACTCCTCGCTCGGCGCCGAGTGCCGAGCGCTCGCCGGCGTGCTCTGATCTGACCGCGCGCTGCGCTCAGCGCGATCGCGACCTGAGCCGCGGATCGAGGGCCAGCGCCGCGAGGTCGAGCGCCACGGTGGCGAGCACGATCGCGGCCGCGGCGAAGAGCACCGTCCCGACGAGGAGCGGTCCGTCGCGGTTCTGCAGCGCCTCGACGGCCATGCTCCCGACGCCGGGCCAGCGGAAGAGCCGCTCCGTGACGATCGCGCCGCCCGCCAGCGCGCCGAGGTCGAGCGCCGCCAGCGTGGCGAGCGGCAGCAGCGCGTTGCGCAGCGCGTGGACGACGAACGCGCGCAACCGGGAGGCGCCCTTCGCCCGCGCGGTCCGGATGAAGTCCTGGCGGAGCAGCGCCCGGAGCTCCTCGCGCACGACGCGCGCGTAGAGCGCGCTGCCGAAGAGGCCGAGGGTCAGCGCCGGCAGGACGAGCGAGCGCAGGTGATCGGCCGCGGTGACGCCGTACCCGTCGTAGGGCAGCAGGCGGAGCTTGTAGGCGAGCGCGTACTGCAGCGCGGGGCCGATCACGATGGTCGGCGCGCTGGCGACGAGCAGGGTGACGCCGAGCGCCGCGTGGTCCCAGGCCGTCCCGCGGCGGGCCGCCGCGACGAGCCCGAGCGCGAACCCGAGCAGGAGCTGCACCGAGAGGGCGGCCAGCGCGAGCTCCAGCGAGCGCGGCGCCTTCGCCTCCAGCAGATCCACGACCGGCTTTCGGTAGTGGAAGCTGTAGCCGAGATCGAGGTGCAGGCCGAAGGGCCCGGCCGCGCAGCTCCGGTGCTCCGGGTCGCCGCGCGCGCCCGCGTGCGGGCGCGGCGCCCCGGGATCCGGGCCGAGGTGGACGAGCCGGCGCACGAACCGCGCGAACTGCACTGGGACCGGCCGATCCAGCGCGTACACCGTCCGGACGCGATCGACGTCGGCGGCGGACGCCTGCGGCCCGACGAGCATCCGCGCCGGATCCCCCGGCAGGAGGTGCGCGATCGCGAACGAGACGGCGGTGACCCCGGCGATCACGATCGCCGCCCACCCGAGGCGCCGGAGCAGGTGCGCGATCGCGGCGCCCGCCGCGGCGGCGCGGCCCGCGCGCGCGGCGCTCGTCGCGGCGGTGCGGCGTGAGGGCGCGGCGCTCATCGCGGGGGCACGGCGCGCGCGGGCAGCGCGCGGAGCGGCGAGGCGCGCGGCGGCGCGCCCGCGCGCGCCCCGGCGGCGGGCGCGGCCCGCGCGGCCGGGTCGAGCCAGACGCCGTCGAAGCGCGACGGGACCACGGCGGAGCCCTCGTAGCCGCGCAGGTAGGGCTGCCAGAGCTCGAGCATGCCCATCGTGTACGTGGGCACCCAGGGCGCGCGATCGCGGACGATGCGCTCGGCGCGGGCGTAGAGCGCGAGGCGCCGCGCGCGGTCCTGCTCCGCGTGGGCGGCGTCGAGCGTGCGATCGAGCTCCGCGTCGCTGAAGAAGGCGAAGTTCTGCGAGCCCTCGTCGCGGATGGCGCCCGTCGAGAGCGTCGGCTCGAAGAAGCTGGCGGGATCGGGGAAATCGGCCTGCCACCCGGCCCAGCCCATCTGGACGGCGCGGCGCCGCGACGCCTCGGCGAGGTAGGTCGCCCAGCTGACGAGCCGCAGGCGGACGCGGAGGCCGACCTTCGCGAGCTGCTGCTGGAGGATCTCGCCGACCGCCTGCTCGAAGGTGTCCGGGATCGCGATGTACTCGACGACCCCCGGGTAGCCGCCTCTCCCGGTCGCCGGGTCGAACGCGTACCCGGCCGCGGCCATCTGCGCGAGCGCGCGGGGGAGATCGTGCTTTCGCATCGGCTCGTCGCGCGGGGGGCCCGGGATCGACGGCGGCAGCACCCGGTCGAGGGCGAAGATGTCGGGCCGCACCTTCTCGAGCACGGAGGGGTCGACGGCGAAGGCGACCGCGCGCCGCACGGCGAGCTGGTCGAACGGCGCGAGCTCGGTGTTGAGGAAGACGGCGTTGGTCCTGCTCCGGGTCACCCAGCGCGTATACCCCTTCCATGCGGGGTCGGCGCGGTAGGTCGCCGCGTCGACCCCCGTCAGATCGCGCAGGTAGTCGAGCTCGCCCTCCTCGAACTTGTAGCGCTGGGTCGTCGCGCGCACCCCGGTCTGCCACTCGATCGCGTCGAGGTACGGCCGGCCCGGCCGGAAGTACCCCTCGTGCCGCTCGAGCCGGACGCCGGCGTCCTGGTCCCACCGGGCGACGCGGAACGGGCCGGCGCCGCACGGCGGGGGCGGGCTCGCCGCGTCGACCACGGCGCCGGACGAGGGGCACACCGGCGCCATGAAGCCGAGCGTCATCCGCGAGAGGAAGGTCGCGTCCGGCGCGCTCAGATCGATCGCGACGGCGTGGTCGCCGAGCACCCGAACGCCGGCGAGGTGCGGCGCCGCGCCCGCGTGGTACGCGGCGAACCCCTCGATCATCTCGTACTGGCTGGCCCCCGGGCTCGGCGTCCGCGGGTGCAGCGTCCGCTCGATCGAGCGCTTCACGTCCGCGGCGCGGAGCTCCGCGCCGTCGTGGAAGCGCACGCCCTCGCGGAGCGTGAACACGTACGTCCGCCCGCCCCGCTCGACCGCGACCTCGCGCGCGAGCTCGGGCGTGACGCGGCCGCCCTGGTCCCACGTGACCAGGCGGGCGAAGACGAGCTCCGCGACCATGCCCGAGACCTCGTCGTAGGCGATCGCGGGATCGAGCGTGCGGATGTGGCCCGTGGTCGCGAGGCGCAGGGTCCCGCCGCGCACGGGCGCGCCGGGCGGCGCCTCGCCGCCGCCGAGCGGCGGCCGCACGCGGCTCGGCGAGGCGCCCGACAGGAGGAGGAGCGCCGCGCAGGCGAGCAGCAGATCGACCGGCAGGCGCCGCCCGCGCGGGAGCGCGTCGCCGGCGGGATCGAGCGCGTCGCGGAGCCCCTCGCTCGCGCGGTGGAAGCCGAGCACGGTGAGCACGATGAGGAAGCCGGGCGCCGCGACGAGCATCGGCTTCACGCCGAGGTAGGGCTCCGCCTCGTGCAGCATCCGGCCCCAGGTCGCGGTCGGCGGCTGCACGCCGACGCCCAGGTAGCTGAGCGTGCCCTCGGCGAGGATCATCTGGCCGGCGAGGATCGTCGCGAGCGCGAGCAGCGTCCCGCCGACGTTCGGCAGGACGTGCCGCCGGACGACGTGCAGCGTCCCGGCGCCGAGCGCGCGCGCCGAGGCCACGAACTCGCGCTGAGCGAGCTCCAGCGTCTTGGCCCGGACGACGCGCGCGACCCAGGTCCACCCGGTGAGGCCGAGCACGAGCAGGATCGTCCCCACGTCCGCGCGCCCCACGGCGACGCCGATCGCGGTCACGAGCAGGAGGTACGGCAGCGCGAGGATCACGTCGATGAGCCGCATGAGCGCGCCGTCGAGCGCGCCGGCCCGCGTGCCGCTGGCCATCCCGGCGGCGACGCCGACGACCGCGCCGAGCGCCGTGGCCAGCGCCGTGGCCGCGAGCGCGATGCCGAGCGAGAGCCGCCCGCCGTGCGCGAGGCGCGCGAGGAGGTCGCGGAAGAGCGGGTCCGTCCCGAGCCAGTGGGCGGCCGACGGCCCCGGCGGCGCGCCGAAGGCGTCGCGGGACAGGCTGAAGTCGCTCGCGTTCGGGTCGTGGCCGACGACGGCCGGCCCCACGGCGGCGAACAGCGCGAGCAGCGCCACGATCGCGAGGCCGAGCAGCGCCGACCGGTCCGCGAGCAGGCGCGCCGCCGCGTCGTCGCCGAGGAGGGCCCGCGCCGCGCGCCGGCCTGCCCGCGCCGCCCAGCGCGCGGGCGCGAGCCGGGCACGGCGATCCATCACCGCTTCCCTTCGAGGAACTGCGTCACGAGCGCGACGAACTCCTCCGGCCGCTCCTCGTGGGGCGAGTGCCCGGCGTCCATGATCTCGAGCATCGCGCCGGAGATCTCGCGGGCGAGCCGCTGCGCGCCCGCGGCCGGGAAGATGCGGTCGTCGCGCCCCCACACGACGAGCGTCGGCGCGGTGATCCGCGTGAGGCGCGCGACGACGGGGCGCGCGTCGAGCACCGCGCGCAGGACCGCGTGGGCGCTCTCGCGCGCCGAGGGGGCGTTGAAGAGGTCGTAGTGCCGGTCGATGCGCGACAGCGGCACCGCCGCGTCCGCCCGGAACACGTCGTCGCGGAAGAACGACCGGAACATCCTGCGGCCGTGGAGCTGCTTGAAGACGATGCCGCCCACGACCGGCAGGAGCGGGAGCTTCATCCGGAAGCTCATCGGGAACGGGTAACAGAGCGCGTCCTCCAGGACGAGGCGCTGCACGAGCTCCGGGTGCTCGGCCGCGAGCGTGATCGCGACGGCGGCGCCCATGGCGTGGCCGACGAGGTGCGCCCGGCCCACGCCGAAGGCGGCGATGAGGTCGGCCACCGCCTCGGCGAACGTCTCGATCCCGTACGCGTACCGCGCCGGGCTCGGCTTCTCGCTCTCCCCGAACCCCGGCAGGTCCGGGGCGATGACGTGGAAGCGCTGGGCCAGCGCGTCGATCACGTCGTCGAACTCCAGGTGGCTGACGAGGAAGTTGTGGATCAGGAGGAGCGCCGGGCCGTTGCCGGCCCCCGCGACCAGGACCCGCATCCTGACACCCCGGGCGGTGACGTCCCTGATGACGCGCTCGACGGGTCGGGGGGCGGCGGGCGAGGCCGCGCCCCGACCCTCGCTGGCAAGGACCTTGGCCATGATGGCGACCAGACTATCAGCCCTTTTGTCTGAAAGGACCGATGTGTGTCAGGGTAAGGACCATGTCGCTCCCAGAGCCCCGCTGCCCGACGGGCGCCCCCCCGCTCCCACCCATTGCGCCCCGCGTCCCGTTTTTCCCTCCTCCACCCAGGGGACCCGCCGTGCGGAGCGGATCGAGCCCCGGCGCCGACGGACGAAAAATGTCCGAGGCGTGTCAAGAACCCCGGGAAAGCACCGCGTCTCGCGACAGCCACACAATAATCGTAGTCGCGTCAATTGACTGTATTCCATTCAGTGGAATAGAGTCGCCCGCGTCGGTTGGGTAGGGCCTCCGGCAATCGATGGGAGGACCGGTGCAGAGGATCCCCGAGGACGTGCTTGAGCGCATCGAGCGGGAGCACGCCCAGGGGATTACCTCGAGCGATATTCTCGAGTTGTTCGCAGCGCATGGCATCAAGTTCAGCGAGGCGACGCTCCGGAAGTACGTGCAGCTCGGCCTGCTCCCGCGAAGCGTGCGGGTAGGGCGCAAGGGCAAGCATCAGGGCTCGCAGGGGATGTATCCGGCCACGGTAGTCCGCCAGGTTCAGCGCATCAAAGAGATGATGGCCCAGGACTACACCATCGAAGAGATCCAGCGTGAATTCCTGTTCGTGAGAGGTGATATCGAGGAGCTCGAGCGCACGATGACCAAGGTCTTCAATGCGCTCAGGGACGCCGCCAAGGAGAGGCGGAGCGAGACGAGCGGCAGGGCGATCGCCCAGGACCTCGCGAGCGCGGAGACGCTCGCGCGGGAGCTCGTCGCGAAGCTGTCGTTGATAGAAGAGCGCCTGATGGCGCAGGCGCGGCTCACGAAGCAGGCGGCATCCTCTTGAGGTGCCGAGTCGCAGGGTCTTCGATTCCGTGAAGTGAAGGGGGCCGCATCGCGGCCCCGCCTGGGTTTGACGCGATCGACGGGACGGGCACCGGCTCGTTTCGTCGCGACTTTTTAGGGACGGCATCCGGCGTTACGTCGGGCAAGGAGCGGGATCTCTTTGCGTTCGAGCTGGGACTCGGGCGTGTGGGGAAACGCGCGCGCTTGAGAGCGGAGACGCTACCAAACGGAGGCAGCGCATGGCGACGGTGTCTGAGAGCGAGCTCGAGATCTTCGGCCTAGACGGAGCGGATGCGGCGGGGAGTGACTGCGAATCGGCGGGCTCCAGCGAGCCGGTCGTGGAGGGCGCGCTCGCGCTCCAAGCAGACCCCGCGGCGTCGGGGAACGCCATCACGCGCGAGCAGCGCAGGTCCCGGAGGAAGCGAGAGATCCGGGCGCGGACGATCAGCGTCAAGCGCATGACCAAGCGCGAGCTCGAGATCGGCCGGATGCTCTATCCGGAGACCGATTATTACAAGCCGCGGACCCGCGCCGAGTGTGTCGACGGCCCGAGGCCGTGCCCGTACGTCTCGTGCCAGCACCACCTCTATCTCGACGTGTCGGCCAGGACGGGCGCCATCAAGCTGAACTTCCCCGACCTCGAGGTCTGGGACATGAACGAGACGTGCGCGCTCGACGTCGCCGATCGCGGCGGCACCACGCTCGAGGACGTGGGGGCGATCATGAACCTGACGCGCGAGCGGATCCGCCAGGTCGAGGTCAAGGCGCTCGCGAAGCTCGAGGCGCTGAAGGACATGATGGCGCTGCGCGACTACGTCGACGAGGGCCCGGTCGGCAAGCGCCGGCTCCCGGTGCTGACCCAGCCCGAGGAGGACGAGGACGAGGACGAGGTCGCGCTCGACGAGGACGAGGGCGAAGCGGACGCGGACGCGGAGGACGAGGGCCTCGAGGCGACGCCCGCCGGGCGGAGCTCGGAGATCGAGGACGCGGGCGACTTCGACAGCGGGGAGTGATCAGTCGGGCCGGGCCTCGACGGTCACGATCGCGTCCGCGCCGAGCGCGCTCGCCAGGAAGGCGCGCCACGCCGTGAGCGTGGCCTTCGCCGGCGGCGTGCGGGGGGCGCGGCCGCTCCACAGGTGGATGAGCCGGCGCCGGGGCTCCGCGAGCGCGTCGCGCTCGCGCCGGGCGACGAGCGCCTCGGCGCGGTCGAGGTCGGCGTCGGTCGCCCGCTGCGCGAGGCCGGCGAGGAGCTCTTTCACGCGGGCCGTGGCCTCGTCGAGCTCCGCGCTCGGCGCCCGGATCTCGACCGCGAGCGCCGCCGCGCGCGTCCCGCCGAGGACGCGGGCGCTCGCCCGGGCCGCGAGCTGCCGCCGCGCGGGCGCGGCGTCCGCCGCGGGAGGAGCCGCCGCGCCGAGGGCGGCCGCGAGCAGGCCGCCCTCGCCGTTGAGGGCGGCGACCGTGAGCTCCGCGAGATCGCGCGTCGCGCCCGCGGCCTCGCGCGCGGCCGGGAGCCGCGCGCCGACGACGGCCTGCGAGAGCGGCGTCCCGGCCGGGAGGCGGGCGTCGTGGTGACCGGGCCGGGGCACCACCGCGCCGTCCGGTGAGGCGCACCCGCGCGGCGCGAGCCGCGGCGCGAGCCAGCGCTCGGCGGCCTCTCCCGCGGCGGCCGCCTGCGAGGCGTCGGCGTTCGCGAGGACGGCGAGCCGGAGCGGGCCGGTCGCGAGCGCCTGCCATCGGAGCTGCACGGTCTCCAGCGCGCCGCTCGCCACCCGGTCCCAGACGCCGAACGGCTCGATCCAGGACGGGTGGTCGGGCGCGACCGCCGAGGCGAAGGCCTCGAGCGCCGCGGCCCGCCCGCCGGAGAGGCGCTCCAGGTGCTCGAGCGCCGCGGCGCGCGCCAGCGTGAGCGCCTCGGGGCCCAGCGTCGTCGCCGCGACCGTGCGCGCGGCGGCGCTCGCGACGCGGCGCCCGAGCTCGGCCGGGGTCTCGCGATCGTCGCGGAACGGCGCGTGCGCGATGACCCCGACGGCGTCCGCCGTGATCCACGGCTCGATCGTCACGTCGAGCTCGCGCCGCCGGGTCTGCACGGCGGCGAGCGCGGCGAGCGCCGTCGCGCCCGCGTCGTACACCCCCTCCTCCGCGACGCCGCACGGGCTCGCGAGCAGGACCCACACCTCGCCCTGCCCGCGCTCGATCAGCGTGCGCCGCTCCAGGGCGGGCTGGGCCCCCGCCGCGAGCGCGCGGCCGAGCTCCGCCTCGAAGAGCCGGCTGCCGGCCTCTCCCGGCGCGGCCGGCCGCGGCGGATCGGCGCTCGGGGGGAGGCCGAGGGCCGTCGCCCAGCGCTCGGGCGGCGCGCTCGGGGCGCCGCCCGAGAGCGCCCACCAGGCGGCGCGCGCGCCGGCGTCGCGCGGGTCCTGCGCGGTGAGGATCTGCCGCGTGGCGGTGGCGGGGCTCGCGGGGGCCGCGAGGCCGCGGCGGATCTCCTGCCGCGCCACCGCGGCGGCGAGCGCCGCCGAGGCCTCGACGGGCGGGGCCGCGGGCAGGTCGGACGCCTCGATGGTCACGCTGACGCAGCCGCCGCGCGGGCGGGCGACCCCGAGCACCTCGACGGTGCGGAACGGCGACGGGAGCGCCGAGAGCCGCGCGCGGAGCGGCGACCCCGGCGCGCCGAGCCGCGACGCGCGCGGCCACGGTGACGCGGGCGGCGCGCCGCTCGAGCTGGTTCGTCGCGTACACGCCGACCGTGTCCGCCGCCGGCCACGGGTCCGCGGGCGGGCCGCCCGCGGGCCAGCCGCCCTGACCCTCCGCGGCGCGGGCCGCCTCCGCGCAGAACGCGGCGGGGCCGACCGCGGCGATCGAGGTGCGCCCGGCGTGCAGCGCCGCGGTGCGCCACCCCTCGAGCTCCCGCACGCCCGCGGGCGTCGCCAGGTCGACCACCGGCTCGGCGCCCGCGAGGCCCAGCCGGCCCGTGCACGCCGCGATCGGCGAGAGCTCGGGCGCGTCGAGCGGGCTCGCCTTGAGCGCCTGCACCCGCTCGATGGCCCGGGCGACCTCGGGGCTGCCGGCCGCGATGGGCTGCGCGAACGCCGCCGAGAGCGCGCGCAGGAACGGCGCGATGCGCGCCGCGTCCCGCACGAGCAGGCGCACGCGGAAGGCGCTGCGGTCGATGCGCGCGTCCACGTCGAAGCCGGCCGCGACGAGCCGCGCCTCGACCACGCTGGCGAGCGCCGTCGTGGCGACCGAGCCGAGATCGGTGGCGACCGAGGCGACGAGCGCGGGCGCGGGGTCGCCGTCGCGGGAGACGAGCGTGAGCCGCGGGCGGGCCTCGAGGTTGCGCACCTCGATGCGCCCGACGCTGCCCTCGGGCGTCGAGACGAGCGCGTGCCCCGGCGCCGTCGGGCCGCCGGGGGCGGCGCCGCTGCAGGCCGCGATCAGGACGAGCGGCAGCGGGAGCGCGGGCGTCAGCGAGCGCATGCGTCGTCGGCCGGCAGGGGGGCGCCTTCCGGCTGGAAGTCGGCCGGGCATCGCGGGGCGATCTTGAAGCCGTAGAAATAGGTGAGCACGCCGGTGACCGAGCCGAACGCCGCGCCGTCCGCGAGGGGCGGCCCCTCGGCCGCGAGATCGTAGAGCTCGTTCGAGAGGCTCGGGATGTCGTCCGCGGGCACGCCGGCGCCGACGTTGATCCGCGCCGTGTACCGGCCGCCGCTCCTCGATGGGTCGCCGACCGTCGTCACCCCCTCGACCCGCACGAGCATGCCGAGGTAGCTGCGCGCGGTCGCGTAGCTCGTCAGCGCGCGGAGCGGCACGCGGATCGGCTTCGCGGGGCGGTCCTCGAAGCGGAAGCTCATGGTCCCGCCGATCTCGGGGAGGGTGCGGCAGCCGCGGAACCGGCCGGACGAGGGGCCGCGGAACTCGGTGAGCACGCCGAGCAGATCGACGACATCGCCGGGGAAGAGCCGCAGGTCCGGGGGGCTGAACGCCGGCTGGAAGACCGTCATGCCGGAGTAGGGGACCGGCTCGTCGGCGCTGTCTTGCACGTAGTGGTTGCCGTGCGCCCCCTCGCCGGTCTCGTCGAACCGGTCGATCGCGACCAGCGTCGCGCCGGTGACGTGGACGCGGCGATCGACGGGCACGCCCTCGCAGTCCTCGCTGTCCTGGGCCTTTGGATCGGCGTTGAACCACGCGGCCTCGCCGACGAGATCCGCGATGCGGGCGCCGCTGCCGCGCTCGTCGGCGAGGGGGATCGAGGGGGCGTCTCCGTTGCCGCCGCCGCACGCGGCGAGCAGCGGGGCGGCGGCGACGGCGAGGAGGGTGGTCGTGATGCGGAGCGGGGCGGCCATCCTCTCCGGCTCATACCACAGGGCCGACGGACGCCGAGCCCCCTTCGGGGGGCGGGGGCGGCTCAGGCCGCGAGGCTCGCGCCGGACAGCATCGCCTCGAGGCGGCTCTGGATCTTGTGCCGCTTCGAGTAGACCGTCTTCACGCTGATGCGCATCCGCTCCGCGATCTGCTCCGGGGGCAGGCCCTCGCCGAAGTAGAGCGCGACGAACTCGCGGTCCTTGTCGGAGAAATCGTGGAGCACCTGCCCCACGATCGCGGCGCGCTCGCGGCGCTCGGCGTGGTCCTGCGGGGAGGGGCGCTCGCAGGGGAGCTCGACGGCCGCGTCGTCGAGCGGGGCGCAGCGCGGCGCGCGGCGGGCGCCGCGCAGGTGGTCGTAGGCGCAGTGGACGGCCAGCGTGCCGATCCAGGAGCCGAGCCGCGTGCCGCGCTCGGCGTCGAAGCTCCTCAGCTTGCGCATGTCGTTCGAGATCAGCTGCATCAGCAGCGTCGCGTGGATGTCGCGGATGTCGTCCTGCGCCACCACGGCGGAGAAGCGGGCGATCACGCCGCTGATACACCGGTGGACCAGCCGGTCGTACCGGGCGTGGAAGGCGCGCCAGGCGCGCTCGTTCCCCGCGATCATCTCCTTCACCAGCACCCCTTCGGCGACGTCGCCGAGGTCTTCCGAGCATCCCTTACCGCAGAGAGGCAAGCCGTTGGACATGCCGGGGGCCAGTGCACCCGACATGCCAGCGTCTCCAGCGCCGGATCGACGGGCGGCGCGGCGGCGGCGTGCCGCCGTGGGCCCGCGGCCGTACCTCGGGAGCTGTTAACGAGGGTTCACTGCGCGCGACCGCCACCGAGGTGGAAAGATCCATCCACGCGCCCTGGCCCGGGCCGCGCCGGCGGCGCCGGGCGCATCGGGTCTGCGCGCGGCCCTGTTTCGGGTTATGGACCGGGGGTGCTTTCCGGCCGTGCTCTAGCCCTTGCGGTCCTCGCGTGGTCGCTCCTCAAGGTCGTGGTGCGCCGTCTGTTCGACGGGCCGAGCGGGCTTGCCCTCTTCCGCGAGAACTACGACGCCGACGGCCTGCCGCCGCTCTCGCCCGCCGAGCGCGCGGCGCTGCCCGGCTTCTCCCGCTGCATCGCGTGCGGGCGCTGCGATCTCGGCGAGGCCGAGCGCATCGCCGCCTCGAGGGGGGCTTACCCCGGGCTCATGACCGTGGTGCTCGCGTCCTCGCGGAGCATGCCGGACTTCGACGCCGCGGCGCTCGCGCTCTCGCACGTGCCCGAGGCGGTGCTCGCCGAGAAGGAGCAGACCTGCCCGACCGGCGTGCCGTTCCGCGAGCTGGCCAGGTTCGTGCGCTCCAAGGCCAGCGCCGCGCGCGCGCTGGCCTTGGACGGGGAGGGGAGCGCGCCCGCCGACCTGGCCCTCGCCGCCGCGGCGGCCTCGCCCGCGGCCGCCCTCGGCCCCTCGTCGGCCGACCGCGCCGCGCCCGAGGCGACGTGATGACGCCGGCGGGGCGTCGCGGCGCGGCGCGGGCGCTCGCGTTCCTCTTCCTCCTCGGCACCCCGGCCTGCGCCGCGCACCAGCCGCCCCCAGCCCGGACGAGCGGCGCGCCGCCCCTGTCCGCCGAGGTCTCCCGCCCGCCGGGCCCCCGAGCGGCGGTCCCGCCGGGCCGGGCCGGGGACGACGACGCGGGCGAGGACGACGGCCGCATCTCCACGCCGATCGCGCCCGCGAGCGCCCGGGGCGCGGCGAAGGGGGTCCCGATCCAGCGCGGGCGCGCCACCTACTACGCCGACAAGTTCAAGGGCCGCGCCACCGCGAGCGGCGAGCCCTACAACCCCCGCGCGCTCACGGCGGCGCACCGCACGCTCCCCTTCGGCGCGCTCGTCGATGTCGTCCGCCGGGACGGCCGCCGCGTGCGCGTGCGGATCAACGACCGCGGCCCCTTCAAGCGCGGCCGGATCATCGACCTGTCGCGCCGGGCCGCCGAGCGGATCGGGCTCATCCACGACGGCGTGACCGACGTGACGCTCGAGCTCATCTGGAAGCCGGCCCGGAAGCCCGCCCGGCGGGGGCGCTGATCGCGCCGCGGCGCCGGGCGGCCGGGGACCGCCGCTCTGCGGCGGCTACTGGACCAGGCTGAGCCGCGGGGCCGCGGCGAAGGCGGCCAGGTGGCCGCTCTCCTCGGCGACGTAGACGTCGCACCGCTCGTCGACCCGGAGGAGATCCGGGATGAGGTCGGTCGGCACCTTGCCGAGCAGCGCGCCGTCGCGCGGCCGCACCACGTGCACCTCGTTCTGCGGCACGAACAGCGCCCCCGAGCGGAGCACCGGCTCGAGGCGCCGCGGCCGGTCCCCCTCGACGCCGCCCGCGAGCACGTGCCGGTACCGGACCGCGCCGTCGTGCGCGCCGACCCCGACGATCTCGCCCGCCTCGCTGTTCACCACGACCACGTCGTCGACCATGAGGCACGAGGCCGTCGCCGCGCACGCGGTGAGGTCGAAGCGCGTCGCCCCGGTGCGGCGATCGAGCCCCACGAGCCCGGTGCCGCGCCGCCCGTGGGTCACCACGCACACGGTCTCGGGCCCGAGCAGCGGCGCCCCGACCGGCGCCACGTGCTTCGGCAGGTCGACGGTCCACCGCGCCTCGCCCGACCACGGGTCGAGGTGGTGCAGCCGCGCCCCGCCGCGGCCGACGAACGCCCCGTCGCCGGCCAGGGCGAAGAGCGCGTCGTGATCGACCGCCACCGGCGACGCGAACGGCAGCCGGTCGCAGAAGCGCCAGACGACCTCGCCGCTCAGCACGTCGAGCGCCGCGAGCGCCGGCTCGCCGCTGCCGACCACGACGAGCTTGCCCGCGCGGCGCAGCCGGAAGTTCTCGCCGCGCCGCGCGGCGTAGCGCCAGCGCACCTCGCCCGAGTAGAGGTCCACCGCCGCCAGGTGGCGCGTCCCCTCGCTCACGATGAGCATCCGGGGCAGCCCGGGGGCGCTCACCACCGCGCCCGAGGCGTTCGCGCCGACCCGCGGCGAGAGCCGCGTCGACCAGGCCACCTCGCCGCTCGAGAGCTCGTGCAGCTGCAGCGTGCCGTCGGGCAGGAGCCGCCCGAGGCCGACCGGCGTCATCACCGAGACCGCGCGCGGCGCCTGCTTGCGCCACAGGCACTCGCCGGTGCGCCGATCGATGCAGGTGAGCTCGCGCGTCGAGCCCACGACGAGCACGTCGCCGCAGAGGAAGGTGGCGCGGAGGTCGACCGAGGGGATCGCCGCGACCCACCGGGCGGTGAAGCGCAGCCGCGTCCGCCCGAACGTGTCCTCGGCCGCGGCCTGCGGGCGCACCGCCGCGGCGAAGGCGCGGTACGTCTCCGGGGCCACGTTGATCTTCGCGTCGTTGCGGGTGAGCTCGCGGAGCCGCTCGGCGAGCTCGCGCACGCGCGCCCGGAACTCGAACAGGCGCAGGTTCGAGGTCTGCGCGCGATCGCGGCGCACGAGGCTGCGCGCCAGCGCGCGCCCGAACGCGACGACGCCCTGGGCGAGCGCGGCCACGTCGACGGCCGGGAAGGTCCAGGTCTGCGCCCGCTCCTCGGCGGCCGCGAACGGCGAGCCGCGGCCCGGGCCGAGCGCGCGCGGATCGGCGGGCGGGACGCGGCCCACGCGGGGCACGCCGAGCGTGAGCGAGAGCGCCCCCTCGCTGTGCAGGCGCACGCCGAGGATCGCGCCGCCGACGGTCAGCCGCCGGTGGTAGGGCTGCCGCCGCGCCCACGCGTCGAGCGACTCGAGCGACAGCGACGCGAGCTGCTCCGCGAACGGGAAGATGAAGACGTCGGGCAGCTCCCGCGCCTCCTCGCCCACGAGCACGCGGATCTTGCCCCGGAAGAGGAGCGAGAAGAGGTCGGCCCGGAGCACGGCCGGCTGGGTGAGCGCGGCGCCCTGGGACGTGCGCAGGAGCGCCTCGGCCGCGATGGCGATCGGGATCTCGCCGGTCGGCTCGACGCCCACGATGGCGGGCTCGCCGCCCGGCTCGTCGGGCGAGAACGGCAGGGCGGCGGCGAGGCACCGCCGCGCGGCCGGGAGTCGGTGCTCGCCGAGGCCGCCGCCCGTGTCGTTGTCGGAGAAGGCGGCGTCGCGGCGGGCGCCGGGGCTCCGGTGCGCGGCGAACCGGTCGATGGCCGCGAGCACGCGCGCGCAGAGCGCTTCGCCCTCGAAGCGCCGCTCGTGCAGGGCGACCTCGGGCACGTCGCCGCCGTGGAAGACGGTGACGAGCAGATCGCGGCCCACGCGCTCGAGGCCGAGCTCCCAGGGATCGGGCTCGAGGCACAGCCGCACGACGGCGCGCGCGCGGCGTCCGGAGGCGAGCTCCGCCGCGGCCTCGGCGAGATCGCAGAGCAGCGGCAGCGCCTCGGCCTCGGCGCGCAGCGGCAGCGCCGCCTCATCGAGCGGAGGGGGCGCGTTGCGCGCCCCCTCCAGGACGAAGTCGAGCACATCGCGCAGCGACGTGCGCTCGGGCTCCGGTGAGCATCGGGTGTTGTCGGCGACAAGAGACAGTCCGGGCATCCGCCGACGGATGCTAGGCAGCGTGGGGCCGGGTCCTAAGTTTTGTGCGCGGATAGCCGCGGAGTGGACAAGCCGGTGCCACCTGACTAGACAGCGCCGGGCGCCCGCCGCGGCAGCCGCCGCGGGGCGCGCCCTCTGGCGCGAGGACGGCGCGAGGTCGGCGCCGCGCGCGACGTGCGCAACGTAGAATGGTTGGCAATCCAACCGGACGTGCGACACTCCGCACCCCGAGCGCCATGCCTTCCGAAAGACCGCCCCACTTCTCGATGCTCCGGTCGTTCGCGCTGGCCGATTTCGTCACGCTGGCGAACGCGGCGAGCGGCACCCTGAGCATCTTGCTCTGCCTGAACTACGTGGCCGAGCGCGAGCGCGTCTACATCTGGGTGGCCTTCGGGCTCTTGCCGTTCGCGCTCGCGTGCGACGTCCTCGACGGCACGATCGCGCGGTGGCGTCGCCGGCACTCGCCGCTCGGGGCCGATCTCGATTCGCTGGCCGACGTGGTCTCGTTCGGCGTCGCGCCCGCGGTGCTCGGCTACGCGCTCGGCCTGCGCGGCCCGTGGGACGCCGCCGCGCTCGTCTACTTCGTCGCCTGCGGGATCAGCCGCCTCGCGCGGTACAACGTGACCGCGGCCGAGCTGTCGGACGAGCGCGGGAAGGTGCGGTATTACGAGGGCACGCCCATTCCCACGAGCCTGCTCATCGTGCTGCTCTTCGGGGTGCTCTTCGCGCAGGAGCGCGTGCACGAGCAGATCTGGCTCGGGTCGATCGCGCTCGGCCCCTGGGCGTTCCACCCGCTCAGCCTGGTCTACGTGGTGAGCGGCAGCGCGATGGTGAGCGGCACGCTGCGGATCCCGAAGCCGTAGCGGGGAGGGGCGGCGGGCGGGGGCGCGAAGCGACGCTTTCCACCCGGAGCTCCGGAGGAGGAAGGCCGGATAGGGCAAGCGGCCCGGAGGGCGGCATCCGTGGCGGATGCGCCTTTGCTCCCGCCCTTGCGGGCGCCTTGCCGCTGGCGCTTGCTCCGCGCCGCATTGCCGCCCCGCGGCGCACCGGGCAGGCTTCGCCCATGGGCCAGCCCGCCGAGAAGCAGCGCCGCGCCACGTACGCCGACCTGGAGGCCGTCCCGCCAAACAAGGTGGCGGAGCTCGTCCGCGGCACCCTGCACGTGTTCCCTCGGCCGGCTCCGCGTCACGCGAACGCCGAGGGCGCTCTGCAAGGAGAGCTCTTCGGCCCCTTCCATCGCGGTCGCGGTGGTCCCGGCGGGTGGTGGATTCTCCCGGAACCCGAGCTGCACTTCCCGGACCCGGCGGCGGCCGGCGCGATCGATGCGCTCGTGCCCGACCTGGCCGGGTGGCGCCGCGAGCGCATGCCCGAGCTGCCCAAGACGGCCTACTTCGAGCTCGCCCCGGACTGGATCTGCGAGGTCCTGAGCCCGTCGACCGAGGAGGTTGACCGCGACGAAAAGATGCCGATCTACGCGCGCGAGGGCGTCCGGCACGCGTGGCTGGTCGACCCGATCGCGCGCACGATCGAGGTCTACGTGCTCGGCGAGGATCGTCGCTGGGGGCCTGCGGTGGTCTACCGCGACGCCGCGCGCGTCCGCGCCGAGCCCTTCGACGCCATTGAGCTCGATCTGTCGGTGCTCTGGGCGTAGCAAGCCGCCGCGCCGGCGTTCCTTGCCATCGAGCTCGATCTCTCCCTCCTGTGGGCAAATAGGAGCAGCCGGTCAGGGCCCCGGTCGAGGACGCTGCCCGGCCGCGCGCTCGCCGGCGCGCCGCGCGCCGTCGCTCTCGATCGCGGGGGCCCCGCGGCGATAGACTGGCGCGATGCGGCCCTGCAGGAGCTGTGGTGCCTCGCTGGAGGCAAGCCGTCATGGGATCACGTGTCCGCGCTGCGGCGCCGAGAACCCCGGCGTGGCGGCCGCACTGCCGGGCACGCCCGCGCCCGCGCCGGCCGCACTGCCGGGCACCCCCGCGCCCGCGCCCGCGGCGTCGCCGGGGCCGCCCCGGGCGGTGAAGGCGCTCCTCGCCGTGGCGATGGCGGCGGTCGGGGCCGGCTTCGCGGTGATGTTCTTCGCGCGCGTCGAGCCGCCGAAGGAGGCCGCCCCGCGCGCGCGCCAGCTCTCGACGCAGCTCGACGCGCTCTGCTTCGTGGACGCGAACGGCGACGACGCGCCCGACCCGGTGCTGTGGCAGGACGGCAAGACGCGCGGGCGGGTGGTCGCCGTCGATGGACGCAGCGGGCAGGGGATCTGGTCGTCGTCGGACCTCGACAGGCCGGACGCGCTCGCCTGCCCCGACCAGAGCACGGTGCTCGCCGGCGGGGAGAGCGCCACGCTGCACGCGCTCGACGCCCGCACGGGCAAGCCGCGCTGGGCAGCGAGCCTGCCCGGGCCCCCCGACGAGGTCGCGGCCGGCGAGGGCTGCGCGACCGTCGTGATGAAGGACGGCACGTCGACCGGGATCAAGCTCGGCGGGGGCGAGGTGGCCGACTGCCCGACGGCGCCGCCGCCGTCGGCGATCACGGGGCATTTCTGGGAGCGCAAGAAGAACCCCCAGGTGGTCCACGCCGGCGACGTGGAGGTCGCGCTCACGGCGCCGACCGAGGGGCCGCCGCGGCTCTCGGCCGAGGGGCGGCGCGGCGGCGCGTCGCTCTGGAAGAAAGAGCTCCCGGTGCGCGCGCCGCTCTCCGGCGGGCGGCCGGACCTGTTCCTGGCCGCGAGCGGCGGCGCCGCCATCGTCGTCGGCGTCGATGTCGTCGGGGGCACGGAGCTGCGGATCATCGCCCTCGATCCCGCGACCGGGGCCAGCCGGTACGAGCGCGCGGCGGGCTACCTCGGCGACCGGATCGTGGCGGTGAAGGCCGCGGGACCCTACGTGTATGTCGTGAGCGGCGCCGCGGTGAGCGGCGCCGCGCTGCGCGCGATCGATCCGGCGACCGGCGGCACCGTGTGGCGCGCGACCGCCCCGCTGTCCCCGTGACCGGGCCATGCGGCCGCCCCGCTGTCCCCGTGACCGGGCCAGGCGACCGAGCTCAGCAGAGGCAGCCGACGAAGGTGCCGGAGAACAGCGGCCGCTCCATGACCGCGGCGCCGCACGTCGGGCACGTGTCGCCGAGCTTGAGCTCGCGGGGCGGGGGCGCCGGCTTCGCCGGCTGCGCGCCCGCGGCGACGCCGGCCGCGGCGAGCGGCTGGAACTCCACGATCGACACGCGCGAGAACCCCTGCCTCGGCGTGGCGCTGCGCTGCGGGGAGGCCAGGAGATCCTGCTTGCTGCGGACCGGCAGGATGGGCCTCGACATGTTGATGTAGGCGAGCTCGGTCGTGTAGAGCGCCGGGTCGAGCATGCGCGGGTCCTCGGGCTGGACGATGCCGTGCTGGAACGCCTCGATCAGCATGTCGACGTCGGTCCGCGCGTTGCGGTTGCGCGCGGCGTCGACGAGGAAGAGCCCGTTGCCGTAATAGGCGGCGTTGAGCCAGAAGCCGGTGCCCGCGGTGTGGTAACCGCCGGTCGCCCATTTGTACCCGCGCAGCGCGCGGACGTGGGCCGTCAGCGCGTTCGCCAGCGCGTACGACGTCATGCCGAGCGGCAGGAGGCTCACGAGCGCCGCCGGGTGGAAGTTCAGGCAATCGCTGCAGCAGACAGGCACCGTCGGCACGAGCGCCTGCGCCGGATCGATGCAGACCTGGACTTCCGATTCGCTGCGATAGCAGCCGGTGAAACAGGAATGCCGCTCGACGGCGGCCAGGAGCGCGGCGGGAAGTGCCATGCGAGCAACTATACCGTCCACGAGGGCGCATGGCTGCCACGAGGCGCAGCGTTACCGCCGCTGTCCGCCGCGCGAGATGCGCGGCGCGCCCGGGCGTTCTCGACGTTCGCGCGCGCACGCGCCCGTACGTCCGCGCTCTCGCGTGCCCGCTCGCCCGCGCGTTCGCGCGGCTGCGGACGGGCGAGCGCGATTGCGTCCTTCGTGCGCCTGTCCCAGGATCGCCGGCCGTGACGAGGGCCGCGCAACCCGAGCATCGGCGCCTCCGGCGATGCGTCCTCGATGGAGCGCGCGCGGCAGAGCTCGAACGTCGGTCCAGGGCGGGTGTGCGGTCCTCCGGCCCGCTCCAGTGCGGCGCGGACGCACGGAGCGCGTGACCGGGCGGAGGCGCTCGCTGCTCGTCGCGCTCGCCGGCGCCCTCGCGGCGCTGCTCCCGGCGCTCGCGCTCTCGGGCTTCACGGTCGACGACGCGCTGATCACGGCGCGCTACGCGCACCACCTCGCGCGCGGGCTGGGCTACCGCTTCAACGCGGCCGGGCCGGTGACCGACGGCGTGACCCCGCTCGGGTGGGCGTTCGCGCTCGCGCCGTTCGCGGCCGGAGGCCCGCTCGCCGCGCTCGCGGCCGCGAAGGCGATCGGCGTCGCCGCGTGGACGCTCGCCGCCGGAGCGCTGGCGCTCGCGGTCGACCGCGCCTCCGGTAGGCCGGCGCGCTTCGCGGCGCTCGCGCTCGTGCCGGCGTCGGCGCCGCTCGCGGCCTGGTCCGCGGCGGGCATGGAGACCGGCGTCGTCGCGGCGCTCGGCGCCCTCGCGGTCGCGCTGCCGGCGCTCGGCTGGGCGCTCGCCGGCGCGGCCTGCGCCGGGGCGGCGGCGGCGCTCCGGCCGGAGCTCCTGCCGTTCGCGCTCGTCGTCGCGCTCGCGGCCCAGGCGGCCCCGCGCGCCAGCGGCGCAGGCGGCGCAGGCGGCGCAGGCGGCGCAGGCGCCGCGCCGCCCGCGCCCGCGGCGCGGCCCGCGTGGGCCCGCGCGCTCGCGGCGCTCGCCCTCGCGGGCCTGCCCTTCGTCGCGGTGGCCGCGGCGCGGCTCGCGATCTTCGGGCGCGCGGCGCCGCTCGCCGCGCTCGCCAAGGCGCCGGACGCGGCGCTCGGGGCCCGGTACGCGCTCGCGTGCTTCCTCCTGACCGGGCCGGTGGCGCTGATCGCGCCGGTCGCGTGGCGCGCGCTCCCGGCGTGGCCGCGCGGGCTGCTCGCGGCGGTCGCCGTGCACTTCCTCGCGGTCGCGGCGGCGGGCGGCGACTGGATGCCGCTGTCGCGGCTCGTCGTGCCGGCGCTGCCCGCGGTCGTGCTCGCCGCGGCCCACGTCGCGTCGGCCGCGGGCGCGCGCGCCACGGCGCTCCGGATCGCGCTCGCGCTCGCCGGGCAGCTCTTCGTGATGATCCGCGTCGGGCCGACCGCCGCGCGCGTCGGCGGCGACCGGCTGCGCGTCGTCGAGGAGCTTCGCGGCGCGCTCGCCGGGGCCGAGGTCGTCGCGGCGCTCGACGTCGGCTGGCTCGGCGCCGCCACGGGCGCGACGCTCGTGGATCTCGCGGGCGTCACGGATCCGGCCATCGCGGCGCTGCCCGGCGGGCACACCACGAAGCGGATCCCCGGCGCGCTGCTCGACGCGCGCGGGGTGGACGCGCTCGTGCTGCTGCTCGCCGAGGGGCACGCGCTCGCCTCGCCGTGGACCGCCTCGCGGTTCGCGCGCGGGGTGGAGCAGCACCTCGCGCGCCTGCCCGGCGCCGGCGAGGCGTTCGCGCCCGCGGCGGTGAGCGGCGTGCCGCACCTCCGGTACGTGGTGCTGCGGCGCCGCGCCGGGGGCGAGGCCGCGGGCGTCGCGCCGCGCTGACGCGGTCGCCGCCGGCGCGCGTGCGGCGCTCTCGCCGCCGGCGCGCTCGCGGTCGCGCGCGGAGGTGCGCCAGCGTGCACGCGGCACCGACGCGGACGCCGCCCTCACGTGACGACGTGGGCCGCGATGGTGTGCCGGCACGCGCGCCGCGCCACGTCGCGCGGCGTCGCCGCAGGTGGCAGTGGACGCCGGGCGCGCGCAGCTGGCACGCTGTAGAGAAGCGCGCCGTGCGCCCGAGAGGAGCGCGTCAGCTCGATGCGGTCAGGTGAGGTCGTCGACGACCGGTTCGAGGTCGAGGAGCACGCCGCCTCGGGCGCGACGGCGCGCGTGTACCGCGCGCGCGACCTCCGGTCCGGCGCGAAGGTCGCGCTCAAGCTCCTCCAGACGGCCGCGACCCCGGCGCTCGGCGCCCTCGCGCGGGAGGCGCTCGCCCTCGCCACGCTCGCGATCCCCGGCGTCGCCCGCTACGTCGCGCACGGCGCGACCGCGGGCGGCCGGCTCTACCTCGCGACGGAGTGGCTCGAGGGCGAGACCCTCTCCGAGCGGCTCGATCGCGCCCCGCTCACGATCGCCGAGGGCCTGACGCTCGCCGCCCGCGTGGCCGAGACGCTCGCCGCCGTCCACCGCCTCGGCTTCGTGCACTGCGACGTGAAGCCGGGCAACCTCCTCCTCGAGGGCGGCGACCTCGATCGCGCCCGGCTCATCGACTTCGGCGCCGCGCGCTTCTCCGCGGACGAGGAGGAGTTCCCGACGCTCGGCGAGATCCGCGGCACGCCGCAGTACATGGCCCCGGAGCAGGCCCGCGGCGAGCCCCAGATCGACGCGCGCGCCGACGTCTTCGCGCTCGGCAGCGTGCTCTTCGAGTGCCTGACCGGGCGCGCCGCCTTCGCCGGCGGCGACCCGCTCTCGGTGCTCATGAAGGTCCTCCTCGAGGAGCCGCCGCGGCTCAGGGAGCTCCGCGGCGACGCCCCGGCCGGCCTCGATCGGCTCGTCGCGCGGATGCTGTCGAAGGCCCGCGAGGCCCGCCCGCGCGACGGCGGCGCGGTCGCGGCGGCGCTCGCCTCGGAGGCGCTCGACAGGCGCCCTGGCGGCGGCCCGCCGCCGTGGTCGCAGCCCTCGTCGTCCCACCCGCCGCCCCGCGCCCGCGAGATCACGGCCAGCGAGCGGCGGGTCATGTGCCTCATCCTCGCGCGTGAGGACGAGGACGAGGCCGACGCCGAGGCGACCCTCTCGGAGACCGCGGACGAGGGCCGGTCGCGCGCCATCCGGGAGATCGTCGAGCGCCACCGCGGCCGGATCGAGCTCCTGGAGGCGCGGTGGCTGCTCGTCACGCTCTCGGGGCCCTCCGCGCCCGCCGACCTCGCGGCCCAGGCGGCGAGCTGCGCGCTCTCGCTCCGGGAGCTGCTCGGCGGCGCGCGGCTCTCGCTCGTCACCGGCCGGGCCGAGGTCGCCGCGCGGCTGCCGGTCGGCGCGGTGATCGACCGCCTTGTGCAGCTCGTCCAGGGCTCTCGCGACCCGCACCGCCCGGCGGCCATCCGCATCGACGACATGACCGCGGGCCTGCTCGGCGCGCGGTTCGGCGCGACCCGGGACGCGTCGGGGTGCTGGCTGCACGGCGCCCGCGAGGAGGCGCTCGGCGCGCCGCCTTCGCTCCTCGGGCGGCCGACGCCGTACGTCGGCCGCGAGCGCGAGCTCGGCCTGGTCGAGGCCGAGATCGACGCCTGCCTCCGCGGCCGGGCCCCGGGCGCGGTGCTCGTGACGGGCGCGGCCGGGGCGGGCAAGTCGCGGCTCGGCTACGAGCTCGTCCGCGCGCTCCGGGCGCGCGGCGAGCCCCTCGAGGTGTGGATCGGCCAGGCCGACCCGATCAGCGCGGGCTCCGCCTTCGGCCTGCTCCAGCGCGCGCTCCGCGGCGGGCTCGGCCTCCGCGACGGCGAGTCGATCGCCGCGCGCCGGCGCAAGCTCCGCGCGCGCGCCGCGCGCCGCGGCGGCGGCGCCGCGGGCGCGCGCATCTCGCCCTTGCTCGGCGAGCTCGCGGGCGCCCCGGTGCCGGACGGCGGCGACGCGCGGCTCGATCCGGCGCGGCGGCGCCCGCTCCTCACGAGCGACGAGCTCCGCCTCGCCTGGGAGGGCTTCCTCGACGCCGAGTGCGCCGCGCGGCCGGTGCTCCTCGTGCTCGACGACCTGCACTGGGGCGATCCGCCGACCGTTGCGCTGGTCGACGCGGCGCTGCGCCGCCTGCGGGGCCGGCCGTTCGCGGTGCTCGCGCTGGCGCGGCCCGGCGTGCGCGAGATCTTCCCGGGGCTCTGGGGGCCGCACCTGCGCACCGAGGTCTGCCTCCCGCCGCTCGCGCCGGCGGGCGGCGAGCGGCTCGTGCGGGAGGCGCTCGGCGCCCGGGCGAGCGCGGACCTCGTGCGGGCGATCGTCGAGCGCGCCGACGGCAACGCGTTCTGCCTGGAGGAGCAGATCCGCGCCGCTGCCCGCGGGAGGATCTCGGCGCCGCCGGAGACGGTGCTCGCGATGGTGCAGGCGGATCTCGACGCGCTCGATCCGGAGGCGCGCCGTGCGCTCCGTGCCGCGAGCGTCTTCGGCGAGGCGTTCTCCGAGGCGGGGGTCGCCGCGCTCGTCGGCGGCGCGGACGTCGCGCGCGCGCTCGACGAGCTCGCGCGGCGCGGGGCGATCGTGCGGCTCGGCGGGGGCGGCGCGGGCGGCGCGGGCGGCGGGGGCGGCGCGGGCGGCGGGGGCGGCGCGGGCGGCGGCGCCGCGTACCGCTTCCGCCACGCGCTCCTCCGGGAGGCCGCCTACGCCATGCTGACCGAGGGCGACCGGCGGCTCGGCCACGCGCTCGCGGGCGGCTTCCTCGCGGAGCGCGGCGAGGCCGATCCCATGGCGCTGGCCGAGCACTTCGAGCGCGGCGGCGAGCCTGTGCGCGCGGCCGCGGCGTACCTCGAGGCGGCGCGGCAGGCGCTCTCGGTCGGCGACCCTGGCGCGGCGCTCGCGCGGGCGGCGCGCGGCATCGCCTGCGACCCGGCGCCTGCCCTCGCGGACGAGCTCCGCCGCGTCGAGGGCGAGGCGCGCTTCCGCGAGCGCGCGGCAGGCGCCCGCGCAGAGGCCGACGCCCGCGCGCTCGAGCTCGCGCCGGAGCGGCTGAGCGAGGCGGCCGAGTAGGAGAGCTCACGCGCCGCTGTGGCGCCGAGGGGGTCCGCTCGACATCTGCCGTCGCTTGGCAAACCGACCCCTGTCGATGCAATGCGCTCGGGCCTGTGTCGCTCGAGGTAGGGTCGAGCGCCAACGCGGAGCCCGATCTCGAGATGCGACAGCTCTCCCTCTTCGAAGGCCGCACGCTCCCGGCGGGGCCTGGCCTGCTCGACGGCGCCGCCGGCCCGCCGCCCGGCGACGGCGCGCCCGCGGGGCAGCTCGACCTGTTCGCGCAGCGCACGCTGCGGCTCTCGCGCGCGGCCGGGGCGATCGCCGCGGGGGAGCTCGGCGAGGCGCGGCGGATGCTCGCGGAGCTCGCGGCGCTCCACCCGGCCGACGCCGACATCCGCCGCCAGTCCGAGCGGATCGCCGCGCTCGATCGGAAGCTCGCGCGGGCCATGGCCTCCGCCGCGCCGGCGGCCGGGCTGCTCGAGATCGCGCGCGGCCTCGAGCTCGAGAGCGGCGCCTTTGCGTCGCTGCGCCGCGTGTTCCTCGGCCGCGTGGCGGCGGCGCTCCGCGCGGCGGAGGGCGACGACGGGCGGCTCGAGGGGCAGCCGCCCGGGTACTACTGGCTCGCGGCGGGCGACGTGCCCGAGGCGCACGCCTCGCTGCTGCGCGCGGTGGCGGCCCGGCGGAGCGCGCGCGCGCTGTTCCTGCTCGGCGACGCCGCCACGTCGCTCGGCGAGCCCGCGGCGCGGCGGTTCTACCTGGAGGCGCTCCTCTGCGATCCGTTCGACGCGGCGCTCGCGTCGGCGCGCGACGAGGCGGTGCGCGGCCTGCCCGACGTCGCGCGCTACGAGCTCGAGATCGAGGACGAGCCGGCGGCGTGGTCGGCGCCCGTCGGGATCGTGACCGGCGTCCTACCGCCGCCCGTGGGGATCGCGATCGCGCTCGACGAGGCGGGCTCTGGCGGCGCCGCCGCGTCCGGAGGAGCGCCGGAGCGGCCGTGGTCGCCCGCGCAGGGCGAGGCGCTCTCGATGGCGCGGCGCTTCGTCGCGGCGCTCGCCGCGGCGTCGTCGCGGGAGGCGCGGCGGTCCGGCGAGGCGGTGATCGAGGCGCGGCGCGCGATGAAGCGGCTCGCGCCGGCGCTGTTCGCGGCGTACATGGCGCGGGGCGGGGGGGCGCTGCAGCGCGGGTAGGGCCCGCCGCGTCGCCGCATGTCGGACGGAGAGGGGCGCCCGGCCGGGTCGCGGTCGTTTACGCTCGAAGGCGGCCATGAGGAGTCGCCCTGCCATCACGCTCCGCGTGCCCAGGGTCGTGTACGCGGGCGACACGTTCGACGTCGGGATCTCGCTCGACTGCGCCGCGGAGACGCCGATCGACTTCGTGCGCGTGACGCTGGAGTTCACGCTGGCCGTGCAGAGCAACACCGACGAGGACCGGAATTTCTCCGGGTCTCGCGCTCTGCTCGTCCTCGGCGTGGATGTGGCCGGGAAGGGGCGGCTCGGCGCGGGGAGTCATCGCTACCGGGTCTCGTTCACGTTGCCGGGCGACGTCCCGCCGTCGCACGCCGGCGTCATCGCGTCCCTCTGCTGCAAGGTCGGCGCGCTCGTCTCCATCCCGTGGTGGATCGACGCCGCGGAGCGCAAGGAGATCCTCGTCCGGCCCTCGATCGCGGAGGCGCCGAGGGACGAGCCGTTGACCAGCGCGAGTGGGCCGGAGAGCGGCGCCTTCCTCGAGGTGTCGTTGCCGGGCCGGACGTTCGCCCCGGGTGAGATCCTGGCCGGGGCCGTCGCCTTCCGCGGTTACGCCGGGAGTCGTCCGATCGCGCTCGACGTCGCGCTGGTCAGCGTCGAGCGCCATCGGACGAGGGACCGGTCGAGCGAGCGCCGCCGGCTCTCGTTCTTTCAGGAGCTCACGAAGATCGCCGAGGGGCAGGAGGTGCCCTTCCGCATCGCGCTGCCGCGCGATCTCGCGCCGTCTTTCAGCTTCGGCGAGGTCTCCCTGGAGTACGTGCTGGAGATGGCGTTCAAGCACATGGAGGGCCGGCTGCTGCACCGCGTGCCGGTGATCGTCGACATGTTCGAGCCGCGCCCCGGGATCGAGGCGAAGCGGCCGCGCATCGGCGCGGATCGCTGGCGCGCGCTCTGGTCGCGGGCGGGGCAGCGGATCGAGCTGTCGCTCGCGGAGCGGGAGCTGGCGCTCCGCGGGGTGCGCGCGGGGTGTGCGGTGGCGGTGGTCCCGGCCGAGAGGGAGTCGTGGGGCGGCCTGGCCGCGATGGTGCGGTTCGCGGAGCCCTGGGGGCTGCATCTCGACGTGCGGCCGCGTGCCCTGCTGGAGCTCGGCGGGGTGGCGACCGGGGACAGCGGCTTCGATCGGCGTTTCCGGGTGCGGGGGCGGGAGGAGGCGCAGGTGCTGGCGGCGCTCACGCCCGCGCTGCGCCGCGCGCTGAGCGCGTTCGGCCGGGCCGAGGTCGACGACGCTGAGGCGTGGGTGTGGAGCGCCGCCGCGGCGCTAGACGAGCCGGAGCTCGCGGCGTTCCTGGCGCCGGTCGACGCGCTCGCGCGGGCGCTCGCGGAGGCCGGCGCGGCGCTCCCGCCGCCGGCGGCGATGGCCGCGTGGCTGCCCGCGTGGCGCCGCTTCGCGGAGGAGAGCGACGGGGCGCTCCGGGTCGGACCGATGCGGCTTTCGGGGACGTTCGAGGGGGCGGGGTTCGAGGTGGAGACGCTGTTCAAGGGGGCTGCGCCGACGGGGACGCGGCTCGTGCTGCGGCTGGATCCGCCGATCGCGGGCGCGGGCAGGCCCAGGGGGGCGGCGGAGCAGCGGATCGCGGGGGTGATCCTGGAGCAGGCGGCGCGCCTCGGGGGCGTTGCGGGCGCGGAGGAGGGGGTCGCGGTGGCGGCGCGGGAGATCGCGGTGGTGCTGGCGGGGCCGCTCGCGGATCCGGCGGCGGCGCGGGAGGTGCTGCGGCCGATGCTGGCGCTGGCGCGCGAGATGCGGGGGGAGCGGCGAGGAGGGCCGTACCGGTGAGGGGCGGCGAGGGGCGGGCGAGGGGATGGGAGATGGGGGAGGGCTGGTCGGCGGGGAGGGCGGGCAGGTCGCGATAGGGGGGAGGGGCTGGTGGGCGGGGCGGGCGGGCAGGTCGCGATATGACTAGCTACCCGGAGACGCTCGTCTGCGAGCCGCTCGGCGCGTCGCTCGCGTCGGCGCGCGACGAGGTGGTGCGCGGCATGCCCTACGTCGCGAGTCGCCGCGCCTGTCTCCGCTTTGTGCCGTTAACAGCAGATATTGGTTTCAGTGCGATAGCAGAATGGGTCTTGGCCGCCGAAGCATTCGTAACGTACGCCGCGCCCATAGCCTCCGCAGCTCGTTCCCTCGCACGCCCAGTACGTCGTGCTCGCTGGCTGCAGATCTGGCGTCTCCAAAATCTCGACTTCGCTCGTCTCTCCGAGCTCGTCGTCCCCTTCATCCGGACTCGCAGCCACACAGCCAGCGGTCGACGATCCAACGATCGTTCCGACGAACAAGATAGGAGCTCGATCAGCCGGCTCTCCGGCCGCGCCTCCGGGTCCTTCTGCGCCGGGTAGAGCGCCTCGATCTGCGCCGACAGGGAGCGCGCGACCGCCTCGGGGCGATCCCAGTCCATCACGTCGCGCCGGAGGAAGTGGTGCGGCGCCCTGTGGCCGCGCTGCTCTTCCAGATCGAGCCATCGCGAGAGGATCGCGCTCTTGCCCATGCCGGGCCCGCCCGTGACGAGCACCCAGCGGCTCGCCGCCCCGGTGACGTCGAGGTGGCGATCGACGGCCGCGAGCACGTCCTCTCGGCCGAAGAAGCGCTCGTGGCGGCTGCGCTCGATGCCGAAGTCGATGAGGTCTGCCGGCACGGCGCCAGTCTAACAGACGACCTCCTCGCGCCGCCGCCTGGTCACCTCAGGCCGATCTCGCCCGACACGTGGCACCGCGGATCCTCCCGCCGCTACCGCCCGATGCGCGCGCGGATGGCGGCGCGTGTCTCCGCCGAGAGCGTCTCCAGGTAGGCGTCGGACAGCGCGCGCAGCGCGTCGTCAGGCATCGCGAGCAGCACTTGCTCCGGCGGCGGCCCGGCCAGCCGTTGCTCCGGCGGCAGCCCGGCCAGCCGTTGCTCCGGCGGCAGCCCGGCCAGCCGTTGCTCCGGCGGCAGCCCCGCCATGCGCTGCTCGGGGGCGTAGGCCGCGAGCACCTGCTCGGGGGGCAGGGTCGCCACGAGCTTCCGGACGACCTCGTCGAAGCCTTCCAAATCCTGCATCTCCATGGCCATCTCCTCGGCGCCGAGCTGCTGAGCCAGCCACCTTCGGGCCTCGCGCGTCTGGGCCTCGCCGTGGCCGAACAAGCGTAGCAGATCGTCGCCCTCGGCCTCTGCCACCCGGTCGATCTCCGCGACGATGAGCGCGAAGGCCGCGCCCCGGAGCTGCCAGTAGCCATCGCCGAGGTCCCTCCATTCCATGCCGAGCGCCGCCGCGTCCACGTCGAGCGACCTCGTGCGCGACGGAACGAGCAGCACCCCGCACAGGTCGCTCCGCTGCTCGAGCCGCTCCGGCGTGTCCGCGAAGTACAGGAGCAGGTAGCTGTACAGCCGGTCGAGGTTACGGCGGCGATAGGGCCGGCCGACGCTCTTGAACTCGACGATCGCCTCGCTGGGCAACAGGTCCCACAGCCTCCTGAGCGTGCCGGCCGGCTCGCTGGGCTCGGCGCTCCTGCGCAAGAGCAGGTAGTCGGCCCGCAGCGGCTCGGCGGACAGCGGCACCTCGCTGCGCACCTCGAACCGGCGCGAGCCGCGCTGGCTCAGCAGCGCCACCAGCAAGCACGTGCCACGCCGTCCTCGTCGAGCCCACCGGGCGCCTCTCTATCGCCGTATCGGGATCTGGGACAAGAATCAGCAGCGCCGGCGCATGGCCGCCTCCGGCGGCGAGCCGCAGATAGCGGCATCCAGCGTTGGTCCCCGGCGCGTGGCTCGCCGACCGTGGCCAGAGGCCGGACCTGCGGTACCGGCTCCCTCATCGAGATCGAGGTCGGGTCATCCGTCCGGCATCTCGGCCGGCGCGCCCTCCTATGCGTCGGTCGGCGCGCCCTGCAGCGCCTCCGCCGGCGCGCCGTCCTGCGCCTCGGCCGGCGCCTCCTCGGGCGTCTCGGCCGCGCCCGCGCTGCCGAGCGCGACCGCGGCGCGGAGCGCGGGCAACAGCTCGTCGGCCTTGCGTTTGCCGAGCGCGACGGCCGCGAGCACCTGGAGGTGGTCGTAGCGCTCGGCGACGAGCGCCGCGAGCTGGTCGCGCAGGATCGACTCTCCGGTGCGCTTCGGCACCGCGGCGACGGCGTTGCCTGGGCGCACCTGCTGCACCAGCGCGCCGCCCAGCGTGGCGAGCAGGTCGAGCTTGTCGGCAGGGAACGGGTGCTTTCCGGCGAGCGCGCCGGAGAACTCGGCGAAGAGCCCCGGGAGGGCGACGAAGTCGCGCGCCTTGTCGAGCTTGCCCGAGCCCGCGCGCACGGCCGCGACCCGCTCGCGCGGCAGGAGGCCGAGCAGCGGGTGCGACGTCACCTCGAGGTAGCTCAGCATCAGCTCGCGCCACGGCGCGCCTTCGGCCAGCATCCTGTCGATGTCCCCCGCGCTGAGCGTCGCGACCGGCACGCGCGCCGCGCTGAAGTCGAGCGCCATGACCAGCGCCGGCAGCTCGAAGACCTCCTTGAGCCTGGGCTCGCGCAGCGCGCTCACGGCGGCGGGCAGGTGCGGATCGAGCGCGTCGAGCGCGGCCCTGACGTTCGCGCGCATGAGCAGCGGCTGGCCGGTGAAGACGGGCAGATCCGCCGCCGGCACGCGCTCGGCGAGCGGCCGGAAGTGCGCGAAGGCGCGCTCGGGGGCCTCGTCGGTGAACGCGTCCGCGCGGGCCTCCGCGATGAGCGCCGCCGGATCCACGCCCGCGCGATCCCTCTTGCGCGCGCTCCGAGCCTCCTTGTTGCCGGCCTTCGCCTCCTTGTTGCTGGCCTTCGCCTCCTTCTTGCCGGCTTTCGCGTCCTTCGCGCCATCCCGCTTGCCGGCCTTCGCGTCCTTCGCGCCAGACTTCCTGTCCTTGTTTCCGCCCATGGGTCTCCCTCCGTGTGAGCGCGGTTTGTTCAGCCGGCGACCGTGCCACGGCGCCGGTGACCTGTTCAATCCGAACGCACTGTCCGCGCGCCGCGAGCACCGGCGAAATCGTGCCCGCGCCGCGGCCCCGTCGCAGGAGGCGCGACCTGCGTCCTCCGGCCGCAGCGACCCGCGCAGCGCTGTTGCGCTCTCAGCGCTGTGTCCCGTTTGGCGGCGGAGTAGTAATCTGGCTTACAAATATGTCTCCTCGACGACGGGTAACCCGTGGTTTGGCTTGGAGGGCCGCGTCCCATCCGGCGGGCAGGCCGTTCCTGAAGCGACGCGACGCCGCTCCTACATTCGCTTCGACCCACGGCCGCCGATCGCCACGGCGACCGTCGCGGCGAGGAACACGATCTGGATCAGCGTCCGCGGCACGAGCGGCGTCACCGGGCTGCCGCCGAGGGTGAGCCCCGCGCGCGCGGCGTGCACGTTGGCAGGGAACATCGCCACGAGCAGGATCGTCAGCCCCGCGGCCGCCCACGGCGCGAGCCTCGGCATAAGGAGCGCCGCCGCGCCGGCGATCTCGAGGACCCCCGTGATGGTCACGAGGAGCTCGGGGGAGGGCAGGGCCGGCGGCACCATGGCCACGAGCTCGGCGCGCCGGCTCCCCCAGTGGGCCGACGCGGTGAGCAGGAACATCGCCGCGAGCGCGTACCGCAAGCACGTCACCCAGCTCGCGAGGTGTCTGACGCCGAGTCGACCGAGGAGGAGGAGCAACGCGAACGAGATCGAGAGGACGAGCAGAGGTGCCATGGCCTCACGGTGGCCATCCGCGCCTCACCGGTCTTGAACCAACTGGCTACGTCGTCTCAGGTCCGAGGGGCTCACCCCGAACATGCGGCGGAAGGTCCGGGTCATGTGCGCCGCGTCCGCGAAGCCCGCTGCGGTGGCGGCCTCCGCCAGCGTCGCGCCGCCGGCCATCGCCGCGCCGGCGCGCTCGACCTTGAGCCACAGGAGATAGGGACGCAGCGGCACGCCGACGCTCTCCGTGAAGGCGTGCATGAACCGCCCGGGCGAGAGCCGCGCGACGCGGGCCAGCGCTTCGAGCGACGTGTCCGCGCCCCCGGCGTCCGCCCGCAGGTGGCGCAGCACGCGCCGGACCCCGGGGTGCCTCGGCCTCGGCGAGGCCGGCGGGGTTGCGATCCCCAGCGCCTCGAGCACGCCGGGCAGCGCCGCCGCGACGTCGGCCTGGTCGGGCGCGGCGATGCGCGACCGCAGCCGGTCCGCCGCCTCGCGGCCCACGATCTCGATCGTCGACGCGCCGAGCGCCTGGGCGAGCGCGTCGCCGACGTCGCTCTCCGGCTCGATGAACACGAGGAGCACGCGCGCGCCCGACGCGTCGATCTCGTGCGCCACGTCCGGGGCCGTGACGACGGCGCCTCCCGGCTGGAACGGGCCCTTGTCGGCCGTCTTGACCTGGAGCTCCCCGTCGAGCGCCAGCACGAGGTGGCAGCAATGGTGGGCGTGGAGCGTGCTCCGCTCGCCCGGGCCCCACGTCGCCAGCACGGAGGGCCAGGGCCGCGCGACGCCGGTGGGGGCGGCGAGGCCGGTCGCTTTCGGCGGGAGGAGCATCGGCCTCGAGAGTAACCCGGGCGGGCGGCGCGCCACGCGCGACCACGGCGCGCTGGACAGCGAGCGCTGTCTGCGGTTGCTTCTCCTGGATGACAGCGCGCCGGTTCAAGCGCGGCAGCCCCGAGCGCGCCGTGGCCTACGTCCGCGTCTCCACGGACGCCGCGTGCGCCTCGGCCGCGGAGCAGCGCGCGGCGATCGAGGCGTGGGCCAGGCGGGAGGGCGTCGAGATCGCGGCCTGGCACGAGGACCGCGGGGAGGAGACCGGCGAGCGGCCCGGCTTCGCGGCGGCGCTCGAGGGGCTCGTCCGCGCAGGCGCCGGCCTGTTCGCGGTCGCGAGCGAGGACCGCGCCAGCATCGTCGGGGTGAGCGGCCTGCACCGGTACGCCGCGGGACAGCGCGGCGCGAGGCTCGTGACCGCCGACGGGAGCGGGATGCCGGACGGGACGCACCGCTGCCCGACCTGCGGCGATCCGGTGGAGCCGCGGCCGCGCTACCCGCGCGCGGTGTGCGGGATCTGCCTGCACGAGGCCACCGACGAGGGCGGGCGGCCGCTCGAGTTCTTCAACCTCGATACCTGCGGCGGCTTCGGGGCGCGCTACGCCGACACCGGCGAGCCGCGGGACAGCCACGCCTGCGTCGTCCGTGGCGTGATGTGCCGCGCGGACGAGGCGCGGTTCGGGGGGATCGTGATCGAGGTGGCCGACGGGAAGACCTAGGCGCTCAGTCGTTTTCGAGCTCCAGATCTTCCCACCAGACGGAAAGCTCGATCTCCACCTCTTCGAAGGGCTCGGCGCGCACCCGCTCCGTGGGGCCGTGGACGCCGAGCTCGAGCCACCTGCCGTCGACGAGGCGGCTGACCGCGAGCGATCTCGCCTCGGGATCCACGTACCAGAGGTGCCCCACGCCGATCTCGGCGTAGAAGCGTCGCTTGACGATGAGGTCGTAAGCACGCGTCCGGGGAGACAGGACCTCGCAGACCCAGTCCGGCACGACGCGGATGGGCTCCTTCACGGGCAGGCGAGGCAGCCGCTCGCGCCGCCACCCCGCGACGTCCGGCGAGATCTCCGGGGCCCGAGGGAGCTCGATGCCGGGCTCGACGAGGATCCACCAGCCTCCGGGACCGTTGCGCCGCTTCTGGAAGGGGCCGTGGAGGTCGGCGGCGATGCTGGTCTCGAGGCTCCCATGCGGGGCCCGCGGGCGGGGGAAGGCGTAGAGGTCGCCGTCGATGATCTCGCCGCGCATCGTGTCGGGCAGCGCTTCGAGGTCCGCCCTCGTCGCGGGGCGATCCAGCTTCCGGGCAAGGCTCATCGGGGGGCTCCCAGGTGACACGGAGCTTACCTCACCGGGGGTGCGCCGCGCGAAGTTCACCGCGGCTGCGGCCGGCCAGCGGGCGATGCCCCTCGTCGCCGAGTAAGCCCGGCGGCGTACGTGGCTCGATCGGGATTTGCCCGGCTCCCGACCGTCGGCAACGCTGCTCAGTCACGGCCGGGCGCAGCCGGCATGGGGAGCAGCGGCTCGTCGTCCGGGATGCGCAGGCCGGGGATGAGCGCGTCGAGCTCGCCAGGCTCGAAGCGGCAGAGGTTCGCGGCGTGCCAGAAGCCACCCGCGACGTCGCCGCCCAGCTTGTAGCGGCCGTCGGGGCGGAAGGCGACCCAGCCATCAGGAAGACTGAGGAGCACGGCGAGACAAGCGCCGGTGCGCACGTCCCAGAGGCGGAGGGTGCCGTCGGTGGAGCTCGTGACGAGCGTCGCGCCGCCGGACCAGAACGCCACGCTCATCACCAGACCGGAGTGCCCCCGCAGCACGCGCACGACCTCGCAGGTCGCCACATCCCAGAGGCGAACGCTGGTGTCGTAGGAGCTCGACGCGAGCAAAGCGCCATCGGGGCTGAACGCCACGCTCGTGACCAGGCCGGAATGACCTGGCAAGCGGTCGGTCAGAACGCCTACCTGCGCGTTCCACAGGAGGACGCGGCCGTCGGATTCGCCAGACGCCAACCTCACGCCGTCGGGGCTGAAGGCCACGCTCTCGACCCGGTCGCCGCGCCCCTTGAGCAGGCGCGCTCCGTGCTTGCCAGCTATCGGCCAGAGCCAAATGGTTCGATCGACGGAGCCAGAAGCCAGCATCGTGCCATCAGGGCTGAAGGCCACGCTGCGAATACAGCCCGTGTGAGCTCGAAGCACGCTCAGCTGGGCGCCGGTCGTCGTCGACCAGAGGCGCACGGTGTTGTCGTACGAGCCGGTGGCGAGCGTCGCGCCGTCTGGACTGAACGCTACGCTGGTCACGTGGTTTGCGTGGCCGTGGAGCTCCTGCACGACCTCGCCGGTGCCCACCTGCCAGAGCCGGACGACCGCGTCGTTCTGCCCAGCGGCCAGCGTCGCACCATCCGGGCTGAAGGCGAGGTCCATCATGTTGGAACGTTGTCCTTGCAGCGTACGCAGCGCGTTTCCTGACGGCAGCTGCCAGAGCTGGAGGAGGCCGCCCGAGGTGCTCGACGCGATCAGGGCGCCGTCGGGGCTCATCGTCATTCCCCGGAGGCGCTGCGATCGACCCCTCAACACGCGCTGCGCATTCCCTGAAGCAGGCTGCCAGAGCCGTACCGTCTTGTCATGGGAGCCGGATATCAGTGTGCCGCCGTCGGGGCTGAACGCTACGCTCGTCACCCCGTCGGAGTGACCCTCGAGCACGCACGGCACGTCCCCCGTCGCCACATTCCAGAGCCGTACCTTGCCGTCGAGCGCGCCGATGGCCAGCGTGCCGCCGTCGGGGCTGAACGCCACGCTCGTCACCGCGGCAGATTCGACATCCAGCAGACGCGCCGTGTCCCCCGACGACACCTGCCATAGTCGGACCGTGCGATCGCGCGCGCCGGAGGCCAGCAGCGCCCCGTCGGGACTGAACGCCAGGCTCGCCACCGACTGTGCGTGGCCCTCCAGCACGCTCAGCACATGGCCCGAAGGCACCTGCCAGAGTCGCACGGTCTCATCATGAGATCCCGAGGCCAGCTTGTCGCCTCCGGGGGCGAAGGCGACGGCGGTCACCCCATGCGCATGACCTTGAATCACGCCGATCTCATGGCACGTGGCGACCTGCCAGAGCCGGACGGTGCCGTCGAGGGAGCCGGAGGTCAGGGTCATCCCATCCGGACTGAACGCCACGCTCGTCACGCAGCGCGAGTGCCCCCTCAACGCACAGAGCAGGTTGCCCGTCGCCACGTCCCAGAGCCGGACCGTGCAGTCCGCCGACGCGGAGGCGAGAGAGCACCCATCAGGGCTGAAGGCGATGCTCTTCACCAGGTCGGAATGGCCGCTCAAGATGCGCAGCGCGCTGCCCGTCGCCATATCCCACAGCGAAAGCTCGTGGCCATGGCCGGAAGCGAGCAACGCCCCGTCGGGGCTGATCGCCAGGGCATCACGTCCGTCAGCGCCGATCCAGCTCGGCACGACCTGCGTCGTCAGGGGCAGCGCAGCGCCGAACGTGTCGCACTCTTCAAAGACGGCGCCCCGCGCCCTCACCAGCTTCGCCCCCCGCAGCCTCACCGACGCAAGCCTCGCCCCCGTCAGATCCGCGCCCACCATCCGCGCCCGCACCGCCGTCGCCCCCGTCAGATCCGCCCCCGAGAGCGCCGCCCCCGAGAGATCCGCCCCGTCGAGCAGCGCCCCCGCCAGCTGCGCCCCGCTCAGGTTGGTCCCCACGAGCTTCGCCTCCCGTAGATCCGCGCCCCGCAGGTCGCACCCGCTGAGGTCCTTCCCCGAGAGGTCCTGCCCCCGCAGATCCGCCCCCGCGAGGCTCATCCGCTCGCTCACCCCGAGCCCCATCCGCCCGTCGATCCGCAGCGCATTCGCCGCCGCCACGGCCCCGAACGCGCCGCCGAGCGCCCTTCGCGCCCACCGCGCCGCCGCCTCGCGGCCCGCGAGCGCCCCGAAGAAATCGGCCATCAGGTCGCTCACCTCCCGCTGCGCGAGCGCCGCCGCCTCGCCGGCGCGCTGCACCTCCTCGGCCGCCTCCCGCGCCACCAGCCACTCGAGCACCGACTGGTGGATGAACCGGAAGTTCTCCTGGTCGTCCCACACGAGCAGCGTCCCCGACCCGATCTGGTGACGCGTCACGTCCACATCGAGCTCGTGCCGCCCGAGCGCCTGCAGGGCCGCGATGAGCTCCGCCGGGAGCTCGCGGATGCTCACGCTCTGCTCCGTCCGCTGCCACAGCCGCGTCGCGAGCTCGGTCACCGCCCGCCACCGCTGCGCCACCGACAGCCCGGGCTGCGCGCCCCTCGGGTGCGCCCGCTCGTACTCCCAGACGAGCCACCGATCCAGGAGCAGCTGGTACAGCCCCGCCGACGTGATCTCCCCGTCGCCCGCGCTGGCTCGCCTGAGCTGCGCCTCCTCGATCTCGGCGATGAACCCCAGCATCCGCGGGTTCGCCGACAGGCCGAGCAGGTCCTTCACGTCCGCGAGCTGCCGCACGCGGACGTCGGCCGCCTCCTCGCTGCCGAGCCGGTTCACCAGGAACCTGCGGATCTGCGCGCCGGTGAACGGCATGAGGCGCGCGAGCCGGTAGCCGGGGAGCAAGGCGGCCCGCTCCGCGAGCGCCGACCTCACCTGCTGCTCCGAGATGAAATGCTGGCTCCGGCTCGTGACCACCACCTTCGCCGCCTTGCCCTGCGCCGCCTGGATCAGCGTGTCGAAATGCTCGACCGCACGGTCGTACGTCACGCGGAACGCGAGCTCGTCGAAGCCGTCGAACAGCAGCGCGATCCGCCCCTCGGCGAGCATGTGCCGGAACGCGGGCAGGTCGATCTTGCCGAGCCCCGCGAGCGCGAGGTGCTGCGCGATGAGCGCGTTCAGGTCGCGCGCCTTCTCCAGCGCCCGCATCTCGATGAGCACCGGCGTCAGCGGGCCGCCCGCCTTGCCCATCCGCCGCGCGAGCTCGTGCAGGAGGAACGTCTTGCCCGTGCCGAAATCGCCGAGCACCAGCACGAACCGGCTGTGCTCCGCGTCGAGCAGCTCGGCGAACGCGTCGAGCGCGCGCTCGCGCAGCACCTCCTCCTGGCCCACCGTGAGCGCGATGCGCTGGTCGACGTAGAGCGCCGGCGGATACGTGGGATCCCGCTCGAGCTTCGCGTTCTGCCACGCGAGGTAGCCGCGGAAGTCGATGAGCCCCTGGTACTCGAGGAACCGCACGAGGCGCACGCGGCGCGCGCTCGCGTAACGGACGAGCTCCTCCGGCGCGGGCTCGCCGCCGTAGACGAGCGTGGACACGAGGCCGGGATCCTCGCGCCGGTACGAGGCGTCGATGCCCTCCAGGAACGCGGAGACCGCCTCGGTCGAGATGCCGGTCTCGAGCGCCGCGAGCGGCGCGATGCGGACGATGCCGCCCTCGTTGACCGAGACGCGCAGGTAGACGCCGAAGGGGAGGGGCGCGTCGAACCACTCGATCTTCACGCCCTCGGGCTCGCGGAGCCTGCACACGCGCTCGACCCGCGAGAGGAAGTCGTCGCTGCGCCCCTCGCCCGGCAAGAGGATGTCGTCGTGGTGCTCGGCGTGGCCGCTCCCCACGCGCGCCGAGAAGCGGCGCAGCCGGCGGCCTCGCCCGGTGTCCTCGGCGCGCTCGGGGCGCGCGGGCTCCAGGGTGCGCCGCAGGAACGCGAAGAGGAACTCCGCCGACGCGCGGCACGCGAACGCGCGGAAGCCGTCGTCCTTGTCGCGGTCGCCGTGATCCGAGACCGCCTTCGCGATGATCGACCGCCGCCCGAGGCGCTCGGCGACGTAGCCGATCGCCGCGGCCTCCATCTCGACGCCGAGCACCTTCCGGCCGATCGACTTCAGGCGCTCGAACAGCCCGGCGTCCTCCTGCACCGCCTTGCCCGTGGCGATCGGGCCGATGTGCACGCAGAACGGCCGGGCCTCGGGCGGGCCGTCCGGGTAGACGAGGCGCTCGCGGCGAACCTGCGCCATGCCCGCCTCGGTGAGCTCGAGGCCGCCGTCGCCGATGCGGAGCACGCCCGCCGCCTCCAGCTCGCCGATGCGGTCGGTCCAGCCCGGGCACCGCTCGGCGCGCTCCGGCCGCGCGACGGGCGGCGGGCCGCCCTCGGCCTGGCTCGCGTAGAGCGCGTGCCGGAGCCACCACGCCTGCGACGCCCTCGACGGCGGGCGCGCGGCCGCGAGCGGCGTCTGGCGCTCGAACTCGCGCGCGAAGAGCGCGGCGTCCATGTTCCACGTCCGCTCGAGGTTGTACGTCTCGATGTCGTGGAAGAACGCGCCGTCGCCGCCCCCGCCGGGCGCGGCGACGCGCTTGCCCTCGTCGTAGCTGTAGACCCGATCCGCGACGATGACGTCGCCGAGCGACACCTCGCCGCGCCGCCCGGCGCAGATGCCGCACATCGCGAGGCACCCCGGATCGAGCTCGTCGATGAGCCCCTGCGCCCTCGCCGCCGCGGCGCTCTCGCCCATCCGTCCGGACCACGCGGCGGCGACGCGGAGCGGCTTGCCGCGGTCGTTCGGGAGCTCGCGGACGTAGTACGGAAAGCCGGCCGGATCCCGCGCCTCCCGCCAGCCGTCCCGGCCGGCCTCGCCGAGCGAGAGCACCGCCTCGAGCTCGTCCTGCAGCGCGGTCACGACCAGCGCGTCGACGCGCGCTGGGTCGACGCGCCGTGTGGGGATGTCCTGCGACACTTAGTCAGTCTAACAAACAAGCGCGCGCCATCGCGCAAGCTGTCGGCGTCCGAGGCGCCAGCCGGGGCCCGCGCGGGCGGCGCGGCATGCAGCGCGCGCATGCGCCCCGCGTGCCCTGCTGTTCCTTCGACAGCTCCGGCCCGCGCTCAGACGCTGCCGTCGCCTGCGCGCACGAGCGTGACGAGCGCCTTCACGATCTCGAGGATCGCCTCCACGCGCTGTCGGATGCAGTCGCGCACGGCGCGGTCCGAGTGCCACGAGATCCTGTTGAAGATCGCGTCCCGGGCGTTGACGTCCTTCTGGAGCGCCTGCGTCACGAGCGATCGCGCGAGGTCCTTGTCGCGATGCTCGGCGGCCTCGATGACCGTCTCCGTGTTCTCCTTCAGCAGGAACACGTGAAGCCTCTCCGGAGCGTCGCACTTGTCCTTGATCGCGCGTACCACGGCGGCGTCGTCCGCGCTCTCCGTGATGCCCTCGTGCTTCAGCTGGTGACGTATGGCGTCGTTGTCGACGAGCGCAAAGACCTGCTGCCCCTTCGAGCTCAACCGGCGGATGTCTCTACGGCAGCTCCGGAGCAGGTTCTGCACGCCCTTCATCGGCCGGCCGTCGAGCTTTCTTCGGAGCGCGAATCGGTCTTCTCCGGCATCGTCGGCGACACACGCGACGAGGAGGTTGTGGAGGCCGAACTCCTTCTCCGGACCTCGCTGATCTTCGTACAGGATCACGGCGAGCGGGGTCACTCGCCCTCCCGCCGCGTCAGGATGGAGGCGGCGTGGCCGGCCCCCCGCACGTCGCCGAGCCCACGGTACTCCGTGAGCCAGTCCCGCAGGGCGTCCGGGTCGGGACGGACGAGCGTCGTCGCGCGGCGCTCGTCGAGCTCGCAGAGGACGACCGAGCGGGCAGGGTCGGACAGGCCGTCGAGCAGCCGATCGGAGTGCGTCGCGAGCAGCACGGGCCGCTCCTTCGCCATGGCCTCGAAGAACCCGAGCACGCGCTGGAGCAGCTCGGGGTGCAGGTGGGTCTCGGGCTCGTCGAAGGCGATGAGGCTCTTCTTGGTGTTGAGCCGGTAGAGGGCCACGAACGCGAGGTACGCGAGCGTGCCGTCAGAGATCGCGAACGAGGGGATCTGTTCGTCGAGGCCGGCATACTTGAGCCGCAGGGCGATCGAGCCGCCGCCCGGATCGGCGCGCACGTTGACGGACTCGACGTCGCGTCCCAGGCCCAGACGGACGTAGTCCATCGTCTCCCGCCAGTGCGCCTCGGAGAAATCGTTCTTGAGAGCGCTCCACGCGTTCGGGAGGTTGGCTCCGAAGCGCGAGAGCGCCTCCGCCGGCTCTACGGTAGCGGCGCCGCGCAGGGGTGACGGCTGACCGCGCGAGCGCTGCACCCAGCGCGCGGTGGTGTCGAAGGGCAGGTGGACGTCGATGCCGCGGAGCGCGGCCAGCGCCTCAACCATGAGCCAATGAGGTGGGAACTCCCCGAACGAAGAGAGCGCTAGCCGCTTCGGATCGATGGTCCTTTCTACGGGTGGAACGTCTTTCTCATCTATCAAAAACCTGAACGAGCTACTCCTGTAGAGCCCCCCCTCGCGCGAGATGATGCCGACACGTTGTTCTATGACCGCATCGCCGTCATCAAGCTCACCGCGGACCCACTCGAGGAGCTCGCGCAGGATGACTCCGCTCCTGTCGAGCGCGAAGGAGTACTCGAACCTTTCATGGAAGCCACCTTCCAGCGCGATGACCAGGCCGAGCTCCAGCTGCTCGGCGCCGGCGCGGAGCAAGCTCCCGACGCCGCCGTGAATCCTGATCACGTCCTCGGCGAAGCTCTCGCTGGCCGCGCGCTGCAGCAGCTCGCACGCCTCGATCAGGCTGCTCTTGCCGCTGCCGTTATCGCCGATGAGGACCGTGAGCCCGTCAAGCCGGAGCCGCACATCGGCGAGGGCGCGCAGCCCCTTCACGTGAATCTCAGTGATCCGGTTACCTGGCATGACGGTCGCTACCGAGCTCCGCGGTACGCTCCGCGGCACCTTCGTAGTACCCCAAGCGTGTGGGGTCGGCGTACCTTTTGTCGCGGCTCGCCCGCCCGTCGTCGCCGTGCATCGGACGCGGAGCACCCGGCCGGGGCCAACGCGCAGCGCCGCCGTCACCCGAGCAGCTCCGCTGCGGGGTTGTCCAGAGCGCACCTCGCTCCCTCCGGCTCACCGGGCACCCCTCCTCCGGCTCGATCCCCCGCCGAGCGACGGCCGCCCCCCGCCTTCGTTTTTTCTTGGACGACCGCCCTCCCGCAAGGCTTTCATCGCGCCCATGGCGAGGCTCGTCGAGGCGCTGAACCGATTCTTCGGGCGGGTCGAGATCCTCGCGCTCGGCCTCGAAAACGAGCGCAGCGCCGCCGAGGCCGCGCTCGCGAAGGGGATGCCGCTCGAGGCCCGCGAGCACGCCCGCACCATCCTCTCCGTCCTGCCCGACTCGGCCGTCGGACTCGCGCTCTGGGCCGACGCCGCGGAGGACGCGTGGCTCGATCAGGAGGTCGTCACCGCGCTCGCCGACCTCGCGAAGCGCGTGCCCTGGCGCGCCGACGTGTGGCTCCGCCTCGGGCGCGCGGGGCAGCGCGTCGGCTGGGACGGCGCGCGCGACGCGCTCGAGCGCGCCGCCGCGGCGCCGGAGGAGCGCGACGCGGCGCGGCTCGCGCTGCTCGACCTGTGCGATCTCGACCTCGCCGCCGGCGACCCGGCCCGGGCGCAGCGCTGGCTCGACCGCATCCCGGCGCCGCTCTCGACCGCGCCCGACCGCGACGCCGCCCTCCGCCGCGCCGAGTGCGCGCTCGCCCACGGCGACCTCGACGGCGCGCGCGCCGCCGCGGCGATCCTGGGCGAGCCCACCGCCATCGAGGGGCGCGCCGCCCTCGTGCAGGCCCGGCTCGCGCTGGCCGAGGCGGGCGCCGGGCGCCTCCGCCGCCGCGCTGCCGCCCGCCGACGTGGCGCGGGCGCTCGATCTCGGGCTGCGGGCGCTCGTGCTCGACGTCCCCGGCGCGGCGGAGCTCTGCGCGTCGCTCGTCGCCGCCTCCCGCGACGTGCTCGTCGTCGACCGCGTGCGCCGCGTTGTCCGCGCCGCGGGCGCGCTCGACGAGCCGACCTGGGCCGCCGCGTTCGCCTTCGCCGAGGGGCGGCGCGACGACGCGCGGCAGGCGCTCGCGCGCGGGCTCTCCGCCGGCGATCGCGCGGCCGCGGCGGCGCTGCTCCGCATGGCCGTCGAGACCCGCGACCTCGGCGCGCTCGACGCGCTCGCGGCGCGGGCGGCGGGCGTGGACCCGCGCGGCGGCGCGGCGCCGCCGCTCCCGCCCGACCTCGTCCGGCTGCGCGACGCGGCCAGGAGGGCGTCCGAGGGGCAGGGGAGCGAGGCGCTCGACGCGCTCGACGCGGTGGCCGGCGAGGGCGCGGCGTGGGCCGACGACATGCGCCGCGCGATCGCGCGCGCGTGGATCCCCGCCGCGCCGCGGATGGCCGCGTGGGGCGACGTGCTGCGCGAGCTCGCGCGCACGGCCAAGCTGCTCGACAGGCTCGACCTGCTCGCGGCGACCGAGGCCCTCGCGGTGGAGCGGGAGCGCCCGCTGCGCGCCGCCGTCGTCGGCGAGTTCAACGCCGGCAAGAGCACGTTCCTGAACGCGCTGCTCGGCGAGGACGTGGCGCCGACCGGCGTCCTGCCGACGACCGCGACGCTCCACTGGGTCGCCTGGGCGCCCGATCCGTTCGCGCGCATCGTCGTGCGCGGCGGCCAGGACCGCGTCGTGCCGCACGCGGCGCTCAAGGACACGCTGCGCGCGCTCGCCGCCGCCGGGGCGAAGGTCGCGCGCGTCTTCATCTACGCGCCGATCGAGCGGCTCAAGCGCGTCGAGATCCTCGACACGCCCGGCTTCAACGCGCCGGACCCGGACCACATCGCGGAGGCGCGGCGCGCGTTCGACGAGGCCCACGTCGCCATCTGGCTGCTCGACGCGCCCCAGGCGATGAAGGAGTCGGAGCGGCGGGTGCTCTCCGAGATCAGCGCGCTCGGCGTGCCCGTGCAGATCCTCGCGAACAAGGCGGACCGGCTCAAGCCCGACGCGCTGGAGACGGTGCTCGCGCACGTGCGCGACAGCCTCGCGGCGAGCGCCATCACCTCGCTCACGCCGCCGATCGCGTTCTCGGCGCGGCTCTCGCTGAAGGGGCGGCTCGGCGACGAGGCGGCGCTCGCGGCCTCGGGGTGGGCCGAGGTCGAGGCGCTCTTCGCCGAGCAGATCGTCGACGCGAGCGACGCGCTGCGCGAGCGCGCGCTCCGGCGCAAGGCGGGCCGCATCGCGGCCGAGCTCGCGCAGGCGGCCGCGGCGCGCGCCGCGGAGGACCGCGAGGCCGGGCGGCGGGCGCGCGCCGAGGCCGACCGGCTCCGCGCGAGCGCGGCGTACCTGCGCCGCGACCGGCGCACGATCGCCGCGGCGATCGACAAGGCGCTCGAGCCCGCGCGGCGGGAGCTCGCGGCCGATCTGCGGCCGATCGCGGCGCTGCCCGAGGAGCGCAAGCGCGCGGACGCCGGCGTCCGCGCCTACGTGCAGGAGCGGCTCGTCACGCGGCTGAGCTGGCCGCTCTCGGCGGAGATCGCGCGGGCGGCCCGCGCGGGCGTGGAGCCGGGGGCGCGCGCCGCGGGCGGCGTCGAGGAGGCGAGCGCCGCCGCGCCGTCGCCGCGGGCGGCGGCCCACGTGCGCGCGGTCCTGATGGGCATGGTGGCGGTGCACGACGCCCCCGACGAGCTCGCGGCGCGCCCGATCGAGGGCGTGGTCGAGGCCGCGATCGACGCCTTCGCCATGGCGCTGTCCGCCGAGGCGGAGGCGCCCGTGCCGCCGGCGGCCTCGGCGGCGATCGAGCTGCGCGCGGAGGCGCTCCGGGCGGCGTTCGAGGCGCCCGAGGCGCCGCCGGCCGGCACCTGAGCGCGGCCGTGCGCGCGTCCGGCCGGCGCCTGAGCGCGGCCGGGGTCGCGGTCGCGCTGCGTCAGCGGCGCGGAGGCGCCGCGTCAGCGGGTCAGGAAGAACGCGAGGACCCCGAGCGCCAGCCCGATCACGAGCGCCAGCGGCACCACCAGCCGGGCCAGCCACAGATCGGTCTGGCGCTGGGGCGGCCGGCGATCCCGACGGACCGGAGACGGCGTGATCTCGATGATCTGCTCGGCCGCGGGCCGCGACGGAGGCCGCGGCGGCGCCGCGGCGCCGGTCGGCCCGGCGCCGCGCGGCGCCTCTTGCCGGGGAGACGGCGCGCGGGCGCCCGCGCCGGAGAAGAGCGGCGCGAAGTCCTTGCGATCGTGGATCACGAGGTCGCTCGACGGCGGATCGCTCGACGGGCTGCTGAGCCGCGCCTGCGGGAGCGTGCGCGAGAGATCCTCGGACGTCGGCCCGGCGAGCGGGTCGTGCCGCAGGGCGCCGGCGGCCGGCAGCGCCGCGGCGCGCGACGAGATCGCGCTCGACGCCGGCCCCTCCGTGAGCGCGCCCTCACGGAACATCGCCTTCGCCAGCACCTCGCCCCGCTGCGCCGGCGGCGGCGGGTCGACGTCGCGCAGCGGCGGCGCGGCCGTCATCGTGCTCCGGATCGACACCGGCACCGCCGACTCCATGGTCGGCGCGTCCTCGAGCGCGCTCGCCGTGGCGGCGGGCAGCAGCGCGTCGGACAGGTGGGGCAGGAGCCGCTCGAGCTCCTCGCGCAGCTCGCGCGCGCTCTGCTGGCGCTGGCCCGGCATCTTCGCGAGCGCCGTGAGGATGATCGCCTCCAGCGCGGGGTGGATCTGCGGCAGGAACAGGCTCGGCGGGGGCGGCCGCTTGCGGATGTGATCCATGGCCACCTCCCACACGACCGACGTGGGCGGGAAGGGGAGGCGGCCCGTGACGAGCAGGAACAGCAGGATCCCGCACGCGTACACGTCGCTGCGCCCGTCGATGGCGTCGCCCCGGCACTGCTCCGGGGACATGTACGCCGGCGTGCCGACGACCACGCCGACCGTGGTGACCGAGCCCCAGACGCTGATCGGCGCGCTGTTCGGCCCGTCGTCGCCGGCCCTCGTGCCGCCCTCGACCATCTTCGCGATCCCGAAGTCGAGCACCTTCACGCGCTCGACCGCCGGATCCGCCGGATCCCGCAGGATCATCACGTTCTCGGGCTTGAGGTCGCGGTGCACGATGCCCCGCGCGTGCGCGGCGTCGAGCGCGTCGGCGATGCCGATCAGGATCCGCGCGGCGCGGGCCTCCGAGAGGCGGCGCTCGGCGAGCAGGAGCTCGAAGAGATCCTGCCCCGAGACGAGCTCCATCACGATGTACGGCAGGTGCCCTTCCACCCCGGAGTCGAGGATCTGCACCGTGTTCGGGTGGTGGAGGCGCGACGCCGCCTTCGCCTCGCGGTAGAAGCGGGTCACGAAGGTCTCGTCGCCGAGGAGCTGCGGGTGCATGATCTTGATGGCGACGTCGCGCGGCTCCCCTTCCTGCACGCCGCGGTAGACCGCCGCCATCGCGCCCTCGCCGATGAACCCGGTGACGAGGAAGCGCCCCGCGATGGTTCGGCCGATGAGTTCCGGGCCCGCGCTCATGTGCGAGACTTCACCATAGGGTCCTCTGCGTCCTTCTAGAAGGGCTACCCCGGCGTTTGCGCGTCACGGCTTCGCGGGCGCGGGCGCGTGCCGGAGCTCGCCCTTCGTCCCGAGGATCGCCTCCAGGATCGGCCGCGACCCCTGCACCGCGGTGCGCTGCGAGTAGAGGTGGAGCCCGCGCAGGCCGCCGAGCTCCTCGCCGCCGCCGGCGCGGCCCGGGCCGCCGTGGATCGTCTGCGGGAGGACGGTGCCGGGGCCGGGCGCCTGGTCGGCGATCCGCTCGCTGCCGAGCAGGACGCGGCCGTGGTACGGCGCGACGCCGAGCAGCACCTCCGCCGCGAAGCCGCGGTCGTCGCTGTAGACCGAGCAGACGAGGCTCCCGCGGCCCCGGCGCAGCAGGGCGACGGCGTGCGCCGCGCCGCCGTCGTAGGGGAAGAGCGTCGCCACCGGGCCGAAGACCTCGTGCTCGTGCGCGGCGGGCGCGCCGTCCGGGCCGCCCGCGACGAGCAGCGTCGGCGGCACGAAATACCCCTTCCCCTCGGGCACGCCGATCTTCTCGAACGGTCCGTCGCCGCCGAGCGCCACCTCCGCCCCCGCCGCGAGCCGCTCGATGCCGGCGCGCACGCCGCGGAGCTGATCGGCCGTGGTGAGCGGACCCACGGTGACCCCGTCCTGCGCGGGATCGCCGACGCGCGCGTCGCGGAGGCGGTCGACGAGGTCGGCGCGCACCGTGGCGATGACGGAGGCGGGGACGAAGATGCGCCGGATCGCCGTGCACTTCTGGCCGGCCTTCTGGGTCATGTCGCGCACGACGTCGCGGAGGAACATCGCGTAGGTCTCGGAGCCGGGGTCGACGTCGGGGCCGAGGACCGCGCCGTTCAGGCTGTCGGCCTCCACGTTCACGCGGACGCTCTCCCGCGCGAGGCCCGGCAGGAGCCGGAGCGCCGCGCCGGTGGCGCTCGATCCGGTGAACGCGAGGACGTCCTCGCCGCCGAGGTGCGCGAGGAGGTCGCCCGGCGGGCCCGCGACGAAGGAGAGGGCGCCGCGCGGCAGCGGGGCGCGCTCGGTGAAGATCTTCATCAGCCGGAACGCGACGAGGGCCGTGCTCGTCGCGGGCTTCGTGATGACGGGCATGCCCGCGAGGAGCGCGCAGGCGGCCTTCTCCGCGAGCCCCCAGGCGGGGAAGTTGAAGGCGTTGATGTGCACCGCGACGCCGGGGCGCGGCACGAGGATGTGCTGGCCGAAGAACCGCGGCGAGCGCCCGAGCTGCGCGCCCTCGCCGTCCGCGAGCAGCCGCGCGTCGCCGAGCTGGGCGCCGAGGTCGGCGTAGTAGGCGAGCGTCCCGATCGCGCCGTCGACGTCGAACTTGGCGTCGCCGCGGGTGTTGCCGCCGTTCTGGATGGCGACGTCGATGAGCGCGTCGCGGTGCGCGTGCGCGGCGCGCGACATGGCGCGGAGCAGCTCGCCGCGCTCGGCGAACGTGAGCGCGCGCAGGGAGGGCCCGCCCACCGTCCGGGCGAACGCCACCGCGGCGGCGAGGTCGAGCCCGTCCGTGCTGGTCTCGGCGAGCGGCTCCTCGGTCGCCGGGTTGACGAGCGGGTGGGGCGCTCCCTGACCGGCGATCCACTGACCTTCGACGTAGCTCTCGAGCCGCTCCATGGGGCGCGTAGCCTACTCGCGCGGTCGCTCGGCACAACCCCCACGCGGGGCGGCGCGCGTCACCTCGATGCGCTTCATTCCTCTCCGCGCGCGGTCGTTGCCACGAACGGTCACTTGCACGAGGCGGACGCGAGCAGCGCCGAGATCTTCGCCTTCACCACCTCGAACTCCCGCACCGCGAGGTCGATCTCGGCCTGGCGCTGCCTGCGGCTGGACTCGACGAGATCGAAGCTCGTCACGGTGCCGGCCTCGTACGCGACCTGCGTGAGGCGCGCGGTCTCGCGCGCGAGGTCGCGCGACTGCTCGGCGACCGCGCGCGCCTGCTCGGCGACCTCGACGCTCCGGACCGCCTGCGTCGACTCGAGCTCGGCCGAGCGCTCCACCGCGCCGAGGCGGGCCCGCTGCTGCTCCACGACCGCCCGGTTGATCCGGAGATCGCCGTAGCGCGCCCCGCCGTCCCAGATGGGCACGGTGAGCACCGCGCGGATCGACCACGACCAGCCGGACCGCGTGGCGTCGCCGGCGTCCCCGACGCCGCCGACGCCGCCGGCGGGGGCGGCGCCGCCGAAGTAGGTCTCGGCCCCCAGCGTGCTCGACACCTCGGCATACGGAGCGAACGCGAGCTTCGCGTCGGTGAGGCCGCGCTCGGCGAGCTCCAGCTCGCCGCGCGCGGCGCGGACGTCGGCGCGCTGATCCGTCCGCGTCTGGGTGCACTGGGACCCGAGCTCCGTCGCGATCCCGTTCAGCGAGAACTCCTGCGGCACGCCGACCTCGCCCTTCAGGCCGAGCGCGGCCCCGAGCGCCTCGCGCGCCCTGCGCAGCGACTCGTCGCCGGACACGAGCGTCGCGCGGGCGAGCGCGACGTCCTGCTCCGCGCGGACGACGTCGAGCTTGGTGCCGGTGCCGAGGCGCTCCCGCCGCCGCGTGAGCTCGAGCAGCTCGAGCGCGCTGCGCAGCCCGACGCGGTTGACCTCGCTGAGCCGCTCGGTCGTGACGATGGAGACGACGGCGTCCGCGACCGCGACGAGCGTGAAGCGGCGCCGGTCCTCGAGGCTCAGCTTGGCGACCTCGACCGCGAGGTCGGCGGTGCCGATGCCGTACCAGGCGCGCGGCGCGAGGATGGGCTGCCGGAGCGTGATCGACGCCGCCGCCCGCGTCGGCGCGTCCGCGCCCCCGGGCGCCAGGAGGCGGCTCAGCTCGCCGCTCGCGTCGAGGTTCGGCAGCGCCTGGGCGAGCGCCCGCCGCGCGCTCCCCTCGGCGCGGGCGACCTCCTGCACGGCGACGACGAGATCGACCGACCGCTGCTCGATGATCGCGCGCGCCTCGTTCCAGCTCGCGAGCGTGCGCGCCGCCGGCGGGACGGGCGCGAGCGCGGGGTCGTTCACCTCGATGCGCTGCGGCGTCGCCGCGGGCGCCCCCGCCGTCGCCGGGGCGGCGGCCGGGGGGGGCGCGGCGGCGCCCGCGGGGGCCTGCTGGCCCGGCCGCCCCTGAGGCAGCTGGCCCGGTCGCGCCGGCGGGGGCGCCGGCTGCGCGAGGGCGACTCCTTGATGCAGGGCGAGGGGAGCGAGGGCGAGGACAGCGACCATGCGGAGCCGGCGACGGGGCATGCGCGACTCGATGCGCCGTCCGGCGCGCGACGACAAGCCCGAAGCGGAAGGCGCGCGGTCTCGGCCTGCGCGCGTGTGCGAAACCGTGGGCGGGCGGCCGCGCGGCCGCCCAAGTCATGGCGGCAGCGCGCGGATGCGCCACTATTCTGGATCACCGATGCCAAGCCGGTTGCCCCCGAACGACATCTGCCTCGGCTGCGGAAAGCGACGGCGATGCGGCGCCGCCGACCCCTGCGCCCGCTGCGGCGAGCCCCCTCATCGCGCCGTGTGGCGACGCGCCGAGCGGCGCGGCGCGTCGCCGAGGATCGAGCTGTTCCTGAGCGCGATCACGAGCGGCCTCTTGCTCGCGTACTCGGCGCTCTACGCGCTGCTCCTGACCGGCCTCGCCGAGTCCGCGGACAGCTCCCTCGCCTCCGCGGCGCTCCTCGCCGCGATCCTGTGGCTCGGCGTGAGGCTCGCGCGGTGGATCGTGCGCTCGCTCTTCGAGCTCTGGGGCACCACGTGGTCGTACTGCTCCGCCGACGGCGCCCGCTGGGGCACCGTGAGCACGCTCTTCGGGTGGTACGGCGCCGGCGAGGGCGTGAGCCTGACGGAGTTCCGCCCCACGAGCGCGGGCTCGACGCTCTTCTGCTCCTCGGACGCGATCGACGCGGGGCTCCCGGTCGTGGCCGCGAACCTCTCGCGCCTCGTCGGAGCGCAGGGCCACGAGGCGTTCTCGCCGTTCGAGGTGCTGATGCTCAGCGCCTTCACGGGCCTCGTCGCGCGCGGCGAGGCGGTCATCAGCCGGGCCACGGCGGTGCGCTGGCGCAAGGACTGGCTCGGCGCCGCGCGGCGCGGCGCGCCCCACGCGATCTTCACGATCGAGCGCGCCGGCGACCGCGAGGAGGGCGGCGCGATCGAGCGCGAGATCCTCTCGGCCATGCAGGCCAAGGCGGACGGCCTCGCGTCGGCCGCGGAGCCCCCGCCGCCCGGGGGTTACCGCGACGCCGCGTGGCGGCCGCCCCCCGTGCGGCTCTGCATCGACGAGGTGCTGCGCCCGCGCGCGCTCGCGCTGGCGGCGCGGGCGCTCCGCAAGGAGCCGCGCGGCGGCGCGCCGGTCGCGGTCGCCGCGGCGCTCGACGAGTTCGGCAGGCGCGACCCCGCCCGGATGAGCCACCTCCGCGTGCTCCTCGCCGAGCACCGCCGCCGCGCGCTGTCGGCGTGAGCCGCGGCGCTCAGTGCCACACGCCGATGCCGGCGCTCACGCTCTCGTAGCGAGGCGCGATGTCCATCGACGCCTGCAGCGTGTAGGCGGCCTCGGAGATCAGCCCCCAGAACGTCGTCGTCAGCACGCGGAGGTCCGCGCCGAAGGTGAAGTGCTGCCGCCCCACGCTCCCGCTCCCGTGGGGGCCGGAGCGGTTCGGCTCGTAGTAGCTCCCGAACCGCGTGTGCACGCGGCCCGGGATCGGCTCCGTCTCGATCCCGAACCGCGGCGAGAAGCTCACGTGCGCGCCCGACATGCCCACCGCCGAGGCGTCGCCGGCCCGGTCCGGCAGGTTCTGCGCCAGGAAATGCTCGAGGCTCACCCCGTTCGACACCGCGCCCGTGACGAGGAGCTCCGCGGTGATGAGCAGGTGCTCGCGCGGCCAGTTCCAGTAGCGGGCGCGCCGCTCCTTCTCGAGCAGGTCCGGCCCGGCGGCGAGCTCGCGCTCGTCGGCCGCGCGCTCGCGCGCGCCCTCCAGCGCGAAGATCCGCGCCCGCCGGGCGCGCTCCTCCGGGTCCGCGATCCCGGCGAGCGCGCGCTCCCGCCGGGCCTCCCGCTCGGCCCGCCTGCGCGCGATCGCCTCGCGGAGCTCCCGCTCCTGATCGCGCGGGTTGATCCACGCGGGGTTGAGCGGGCGCGGCCCCACCTGCACGGCGAGCCCGAGCTCGAGCTCCCAGGGGAGGACGACCTCGTTCGGCAGGATCAGCCCGCCGGCGCGGCGGACGTTCCCGTCCGTGACCACCCCCTCGCCGAGCAGCCGGCCCCCGTTCACCGGGAAGCGGAACGTCGCGCCGACCCGGTAGGACGCCCAGTCGGGGCGGACGAGCACCCCGAGCTCCGGGGAGATGCCCGCGATCGTGAGGTTGGTCTGCTCCGCGCCGAGGCCGAGCGTCACGGCGCGGGCGCCGGCGCCCAGCACGACCGCGTCGCCGAGCAGGCGGGCTCCGCCGAGGAAGTGGTACTTCCCGGTCACGACCGTGGTCTCGGCGCCGCGGTCGTCCACGAGCGAGTACCGCTGCAGCTCGGCGTTGACCCCGAGGCCGAAATCGCCCGCCTGGAGCTGGCCGCCGAGGGTCAGGTACACGAAGTTCGAGTAGTCGAGGTCGAGGTCGCCGCTGTTGTCGAAGTCGTTGTTGTCGAAGTCGTTGTCCCCGAAGAGCTCGATGGGCAGCGAGATCGACGCGGCGACGTCCCACTCGAGCCATTTGACGCTGAAGGGCTCCCGGACCGCGGGCGCGGCGGCGTTGGCCACCATGCCGGCGATCCCCTCGGCGTAGGCGGCGTACGCGCCGGCGATCCCGGTCACGCGCAGCGGCGCCAGGATCGGCCCCTGGAAGAGGTCGATGGTGTACGCGTTGTCCTTGAGCGGCTGGGCCGGCGCGGCCCGCGGCGGGCCGAGGACGAGGGCCAGCGCGGCGAGCGCCGCGGCGGGGCGGCGGGCGGCGCGGCGCGGCGCGGTCGTCTCGGTCACCTCGCGCTGCCCCTCCGGTCCAACAGCATCTCGTCGCGCCCGCGGCGAGGTGATAGCACTGGCGCGCACGGAAGGGACCGCGGAAGCGGAGCCCGACCTGCGGTGGCCGGGCCCGGCGACAAGGCTCCCCGGCCAGCGAACCACAACGAATTGAGACGAGGAGCGGCCGCCGGCCATCGCCGCGCCGGCGCCCGCGCACCCCATCCCGCCCAAGGAATCGCTGCTCTCATGCCCGCCCAAGCTCCCGCGCCCATCGCCCCCGCCCCGGCCGTGCCAGGGACCGAGGCGCGATCGCCCGGCGGGCGGCGGCGCCCCGGCGGGCCTCGCGCCCGCGGCCGGCGCGTCGCCCTGGTCGCCTACTACAGCTTCGCCGCGCTCATTATCGTCTCGTGCACCCTCCAGGTGATCCGGCAGGTCTTCTTCCTGCCGGCCGCGCCGTCGCCCTACGGGAGCTGCGAGGAGGGCCTCCTGGCGCTCGTCCGGGCCGTCGAGCGGGCCAGGGAGGCCGCCCCGGGGACCGACGGGGAGGACGCCGCCCTCGCCCGGTTCCGGAGCACGCTCGCTCCGGCGTGGGGCTACCGGGACGGAGTCGCCGCCTCGTGCCGGGGCTCCGCCGAGAACGAGCGCGCTCTCGACGCCATCGAGCGGCTCCGCTATGCGGAGGAGCACGCAGCGCGGCGCGAGGCAGGCGATCTGGCTCCGCTACGGCGCAGGGTCCGGGCGATCGTCGATGGCCAGCTTGGGCCCGTGTCCCCGAGATAATACCCCGACGCGGCGATCACGCAGGACGATATGACCGACATGACCGTTCCTTCTCCCCCTGCCGCAGTGGCGGGCGAAGCGCAGACCGGCGAAAAGCCCCAGCCGCTGCCCACCTTTGATGTGCTGCCCCTGTCGTCCGAGCTGCGCGAGACGCTCGCGGAGATTGGCTACGTCCACCCGACGCCGGTGCAGCTCGCCGTCTGGGAGCCGGTCACGCGCGGGCGCGACGCGGTCGTGCAGGCGCGCACCGGCACCGGCAAGACGGCGGCCTTCGGGCTCCCGATCGTCGACCACGCCGTGAAGCGCTCGCTCGCGCAGGCGCAGGTGCTCGCGCTCTGCCCGACGCGAGAGCTCGCGCTCCAGGTCTCCGCCGAGGTCGAGCGCCTCGGCAAGCGCAAGGGCGTCAAGGTGGTCGCCGTGTACGGCGGCGCGCCGATGCAGCGGCAGATCGACGCGCTCGCCGCCGGCGCGCAGGTCATCGTCGGCACGCCGGGCCGCGTGCTCGACCACCTGCGCCGCGGGACGATCGTCGCCAAGCACATCCGGCTGCTGGTGCTCGACGAGTGCGACGAGATGCTCTCGATGGGCTTCGAGCGCGAGCTCACCGCGATCCTCGCCGAGCTGCCGCCGGAGCGGCAGACGCTCCTGTTCTCGGCGACGCTCCCGCCCGACATCGAGCGCATCGCGCGCAGCAAGCTGCGCACGCCCGAGTTCATCACCCTCTCCGGCGACGCGGTCGGCGCGCTCCAGATCCAGCACTACGTCTACCTCGTCACGGGCGACAAGCTGACGTCGCTGATCCGGATCATCGAGGTCGAGAACCCGGAGAACGCGGTCGTCTTCTGCAACACCAAGGACGAGACGGAGACGGTCGCCGCGGCGCTGAAGCGCCAGGGCTACGACGCCGACTGGCTGAACGGCGATCTGCCGCAGTCCGATCGCGAGAAGGTGATGAGCGCGACGCGCGAGGGGCGCCTGCGCTTCCTCGTCGCCACCGACGTGGCGGCCCGCGGCATCGACATCTCGCACCTCACGCACGTCATCAACTACGACTTCCCGCAGGACGCCGAGGCGTACGTGCACCGCACCGGCCGCACCGGCCGCGCGGGGCGCACCGGCACGGCGATCGCGCTGATCACGCCGCAGGACGTCGGGCCGCTCTACATCCTCCGGCTGACGTACAAGATCCGGCCGCTCGAGAAGCAGCTGCCCACGGAGGGCGAGCTCAAGACGCGCGCCGAGGCCGACCTCGTCGCGATGCTCGCCGAGGCGTTCCTGCCGAAGGGCACGCACCCGGACGACCTCTCGCTCGCGCGCCGGCTGCTCACGCACGACCAGGCCGAGGCGATCGTGGCGGGCCTCCTGCGCGATCACCTCGGCGCGCGGCCGACGGCGCAGGAGGAGGCGAGCGCCGCGCGGCGCGCCCAGCAGCCGCGCGCGGCGGCGCGCGAGGGCGCCGAGCCCTCGACGCGGCCCGAGCCCGCGGCGCGCGCCGCGAGCGCGCGGGGCGAGGGGCGCGCGTCGCAGGGCGCGATCCCGCGCGCGGCCGACTCGGTCGATCCGCGCTCGCCGGAGACGGAGCGCAGCAGCGAGCGCGAGGTCGCGCGCGAGGGCGACCGGGACCGCGGGCGGGATCGGGATCGCCGGTCGCTGCGCCTGCGGCGGGACGAGGGGCGGCGCGGGCCCCGCGGCGCGGACGCGCCGGCCGGGGACGACGCGCGGCCCGAGCCGCGCCGGCCGGAGGTGGCGCGGGCGCGCGAGGAGGGGCCCGTCTCGGTCGAGCCGCTCACGCGGCCGGAGCCGCTGATGCGGATCGAGCCGCCGCGCGGCGAGGGCGCGCCCGGCCGCGGCCCGGCGGAGCGCCTGCGCGATCGGCCCGGCACCGCGACGCTGCTGTCGGCGCGCCGCGGCCCCGCCGCGGCCGGCGTCGCCGCCGCGCCCGGCCGCGGCGGCGCGCAGGGCCAGCCGTTCTCCCGCCACGCCGACTTCACCATGTGGCAGCCGCCGGAGGAGGAGGGCGACGATGAGCCGATCCTCGGCGAGCCGCCGTCCCCGCCGCCCGGCTCGCCCCCGTCGCGCGGCGGCGAGCGCGAGCGCGCGAGCGGCGCCTCGCCCGCGCTCCTCGGCGAGCCCGCGGTCGAGATCGAGAGCGGCGAGCCCGGCGAGTCGCCGCGCGCCGAGCCCTCGCGCGACGAGGCGGACAGCGAGTTCGTCGAGGTCTTCATCAACCTCGGCCGCCGCGACGGCGCGCGCGCGGCCGATTTCCAGCGCGCGCTCATCGAGCGGGCCGGGATGGCCAAGGGCGACATCCGGCGCATCCGCGTGCGCGAGCGCAACGCGTTCGTCAGCGTCCCGAAGGCCGAGCTCGCGCGGGTCGTGGCGGCGCTGAACGGCGCGACGATCGCGGGCAAGGAGGCGCGCGCGGAGCAGGCTCGGGAGCGCACGTCAAGCGCTGAAGAGGTGACGGAAGACGCCTGAGCGCGGGGCGCGCCGGTCCGTCGCGGCGAGGCGGCGGACCGGGCTCCGCGCTGGCGTTTCGCGCTGCCGCCGCGCGTGCCAGACACCGCCCGCCGGCGTACGTCGGTGGGCGCTCGCGTGCGACGCCGTCCAGGCGGCGCCTCCCCGCGCGCAACGCGCTAGCCAAGCTCGCCCACTGGTCGTATCACGGAAGGGATGGCGCGCAGTGGAGCGGAGGATATCGACCGGCTTCGACGGGACATCGATCGAGCGCTTGCCGACAAGCTCGACGCGGACAGGGTCCTCCCGCTGCTCGCGCGTCTGGCCCGCGCGACGGCGCCCGGCAGCGAGCCGTGGCTCTATGCGCACCGCCACCTCGCGGAGATGGGCGTCGAGCACGACCCGTGGCGCGCCGCGCTCTTCGCGCGCCGCGTGCTGCAGTTCCACGCCGAAGACGACGGCGCGTGGGCGGTGCTCGGCCTCGCGCAGTCGCTGCTCGGCAACTACCGCTACGCCGCGCGCGCCTACGAGCGCGCCCTGGCCATCGCGCCCGACAACCCGTGGTACGCCCACAACCTGGGCCACCTCTACGACGTCGCCCTGAACCGTCCCCACGACGCCTTGCCGCTCCTGGCGCAAGCCACCGAGGCGCAGACGGGCGAGGCCGACATCGCCGCGAGCTACGCCCACGCGCTCGCCCGGTGCGGCAAGCTGGTGCTCGCGAAGAAGATCTTGAAGCGCGCCATCCGCCACGGGGCGACGGCCGACCAGATGGCGCTGTGGCGCTGGCTGGACGCCGGCGCGCCGACCGCGGGCGAGGGCGGGCCTGCCCCTCAGCGCCCGGCCGACTCGAAGCGCAAGACCAAGCGGCGGCGCGCCCGCGAGCGCCAGAGCCTCGGCGACTGAGCCGCCCGCCCGCTCTCTCTCGTACCGCCGCAGAGCGCCCCACGCGAGGAGCCCACGTGCGCTCGCGCCTCTCATCCGCACCTCCGAGGAGGGGGCCGCCGGTCGCCGGCGGCCGGGCTCGACCGCGCTGCGGCGCGGCAGGCGGCGTCCGTCGTGACGCAGGGCACAGCGAGGTTGTATGGGCACGGGCTACCTCGTCTGGGCGACTGCGGATGCCGTCGCCACAAGCGACACGCACCGCCGACGCGAAGCTTGACGGTGGGTTGCCCGGTTGGCGATAAGCTGTGTTTCTCGACTGGTGCTGGACACGGTCCCCGTTCGGGAGAGGGCACCCTGCGAGGAGAAGACATGAGCGTCACGAGCGTGCAAAGGACGGACAGGACGGCGGAGCGCCATGCGCCCTCCGCTGCCGCCTCGTCCGGCCTGCGCGTCTCCTGCTCCCGGCGCGCAGACGTCGGGCGAGCCTGCGACGCGGCTCGCCGCGCCGCGCATCGGAGGGACGCGCTGCACGGCGAGCGCGGGCTCACGACGGAGAATTCGCGATGAGCGAAGAAGCTCTGCGGCAAGAGATTGCGAGGCTCACGGAGCGCATCGCGACGCTCGAGCAGCAGATCGAGGAGCGCGAGCGCGCGGCGAAGGAGCAGGCCGCGCAGCTCGACCAGGCGAGGCGCGAGGCGCGCGAGCGCGGCGAGCTGCTGGCCCGCTCGGAGGACGAGCTGCGGCGGCAAGCGGGCATCTTCAAGCTGGTGCTCGACAGCATGGCCGACGGCGTCGCCGTCGTGGACCACGAGGGCGAGCTCCTGATGCGCAACCCGGCCGCGGAGCACATGCTCGGCCGCGGGTCCCTCGACGTCGCCGCGAACGGCGAGCCGGGGCCCGGCGAGGCCACGCTGTTCTTCCCCGACCAGGCGACGCCCTGGCCCGCGTCCGAGCACCCGCTCGTGCGCGCCCTGCGCGGCGACACGGTCGATCAGGTCGAGCTCTTCGTGAGGAAGCCCGCGGAGCAGGACGCGCGGCTCGCGCGCCTGCCGCAGGCCGCGCCGGGCAGCGCCATGGCGACGCTCGCCCCCGCCTCGGGGCCGCAGGCGGACGACGGCGAGCCGCGCTCGGTCCGCTTGCCGCCGACGTTCGCCGACGCGCGCCTCGATCCCGGCCAGGCGGCGGGGCTGTTCCTGACGGTCAGCGCGAGCCCCATGCGGGGCAAGGACGGCTCGATCTCCGGCGCCGTCGCCGTCTTCCGCGACGCGACCGAGAAGAAGCGCCTCATCGAGGATCTCGAGGCGAAGAACCGCGACCTGGTCGAGAGCGAGAGCGCCAAGAGCGAGCTCGTCGAGCGGCTCCGCTACGCCATCGACGAGATCTCGACGCCGATCCTCGAGCTCTGGGACGACGTCCTCGCGCTGCCGATCATCGGCGTCGTCGACTCGCGGAGGAGCGCGCAGATCATGGAGCGGCTGCTCGACGAGATCGTCCGTCGCCAGTCGCGCTACGTCATCATCGACGTGACGGGCGTCGAGGTGATCGACACGCGGACGGCCGACCATTTCATGAAGCTGATGAAGGCGGTCGAGCTGCTCGGCGCGCGGTGTCGCATCACCGGGGTCAGGCCCGCGGTCGCGCAGACGATGGTGGAGCTCGGCATCAACCTCGGCTCCGTGCGCGCCGCGCGCAACCTCAAGCACGCGCTGCGCGAGAGCCTGGCGCTCGCCGGCCAGAAGCCGACGCTCTCGTCCCTCATGGGCGGCCGCCGCGGCGCGGCCAAGGGCGACGAGAAGCAGGCGGGACAGCCTTTCACCCCTGGCGGCCCGGGGGCCGCGTTCGATCCGTCGGGCGGCGGTCCCATGACCACGTCACAGCTGCAGCTCAGCGCGAGGAAGGAGACGTCCACTTGATGCAAGCGGGTAGGGTCCCCATCGTGGGCCTCTTCGGGAATTTAATCGTCTCGGTGCAGGGCGGGCTAACCGACGGGCAGGTCGAGCAGCTGCGCGACGACGTGACGGGGTCGATCGAATCGCGCTCGCCTCGCGGCCTCATCGTCGACCTCTCCGGTGTCGAGATTCTCGACAGCTATCTCACCCGCGCCATCCGTGACATCGCGCTCACGGCCCGGCTGATGGGCGTCCGGACGGCGGTGTGCGGCCTGCGCCCCGCGGTCGCGATCGCCCTGGTCGAGATGGATCTGGAGATCCCTGGCGTCGTGACGGCGCTCAACCTGGAGCGCGCCGTCGAGATGCTCGCGCCGTCCGCGGAGGACGACCTGATGCCGCCCGAGCTCACGAACGAGGTGACGCATGAAGATCCCTCCTCGTGACGGACCGCCCTCCAGCGGCGGCGCCACGGGGCCGCCGTCGAGCCGGTCCGGTGGACCGGTGTCGACGCGCATGCCGAGCTCGCCGCAGTCGGCGCGCGGCCCTGTGCCGTCGTCTCCGCAGATCGTCGGCCGCTCGATCACGGATCAGATCGAGACGGTGCTGGCGCAGTTCCTCTCGCCCGCGGTGAGGAAGAGCGTCATCGACTGCGGCATTCGGCAGGCGAAGGTCGACCCGCTCTACGCGCGCGAGGGCGATCTCAGGCGCCTGCTCGTCGAGGTCAAGCGCGGGGTGAAGCTGTTCGTGCGCGACCAGGCGCAGCTCGATCGGTGCATCACCGAGCTCGGCGAGCTCGATCACGCCGCCCCCGCGCCGCGCGAGATCACCATCGACGTGCGCAACGAGGAGGACGTGCTGCGCGCGCGGTCTGCTGGCCGCGAGCTCTGCATCGAGCACCTCGTCAGCGACGTCCTGCAGACGAAGATCGTCACGGCGATCTCCGAGCTCGGGCGCAACATCGTGAGGTACGCGGGCAACGGGCAGATCGTCGTCCGCTCGCTCACCTCGCCGATGCGCGCGATCGAGATCATCGCGCAGGATCACGGGCCCGGGATCTCGAACCTGCAGGAGATCCTGAGCGGCAAGTACCGCTCGCGCCACGGCATGGGCGCGGGGCTCCGCGGCACGAAGGCGCTGATGGATGCGTTCGATGTCAAGACGGCGCCCGGCGCGGGGACGACCGTGACGGTCAGGAAGTACCTCGGATGACCATTGCGATCGGGACCGCGTGCTGCGTCGCGGCCGGCGAGGAGGTCGCCGGCGACGAGGTGGTGGTGGTCCGGCAGTCATCCTGGGCGCTGATCGGCCTCGCGGACGGGCTCGGCCACGGTCCCCACGCAGCGCAGGCGGCCTCCGCCTTCTGTCGCTACGTGGAGGACCACGCGTCGATGCCGCTCGAGGATCTGCTGACCGGGGCAGGGGAGCAGCTCGCGTCGACGCGCGGGGCGGCCGCGGCGCTCCTGCGCATCGACGAGGGCGCCGGCGAGCTCGAGTTCTCGGGCGTCGGCAACATCGCGATGAAGGCGATCACGCGCACGGCGATGCCGATCTTCTGCTCCGCCGGGATCCTCGGGCGCCGCGTGCGGCGGCTCCGCAGCTTTCGTTTCCCCGTGGCGCCGGGCGATGTCGTCCTCCTGCATTCGGACGGCATCTCCAGCGGCTTCGATCTCGGCGCGTTCCGCGACCTCGAGCCGGAGGAGATGGCGCGCCGGATCGTCGAGGCCCACAAGAAGTCGTTCGACGACGCGACGTGCGTGGTCGCGGTGCTCCGCGACAGGGGCCCGTCGTGACGCAGCGCCTCCCGCCCGTCTTCACCATCCCCGTCACGCGTGAGGAAGATCGCTTCGCTTGCGCGGCCGAGGGCGCGCAGATCGCGCGGTGGGCTGGGCTCTCGGAGCGCGCGCAGCACGAGCTCGCGATCGCCATCGCCGAGCTCGTGTCGAACGCCGTGCGCCACGGCGGCGGCGGCAGCATCAGCATCCGCGCGATCCGCGAGGACGCGCTCGCGGGCAGCGGCCGCTGGGGCGTCGAGGTGATCGTGCGCGACTCCGGCCCCGGCATCGACCCGAAGCTCGCGATCCTGGAGGAGGTGGGGCCGAAGAGCGATCGGAGCCCGTCCTCGTCGAGCTCCGCGCGGCTCGCGCCGAGGATGCCCGGCCAGGGCCTCGGCGTCGGGCTCGGCGCCGTGCACCGGCTGATGAGCTCCGTGGTCATCCGCTCCTCGCCCGGCATCAGCACCGAGGTGATCGCCGTCAAGTGGAAGTAGGCGCCGCGCGCGCCCGCGCCGCGCGAGCCTCCACGCCGAGCGGCAGCGGCTCGGCGCGCCCGCGGGCGCCGCGCGCGGCCGATCACGCGCGCGGGCGTCGGCTGACGACCGCGGCGACCGCGCGCGTCAGTTGAGCTCTTTCTCGGTCCGCTCGCTCTGCTCGGCTTCGAGGAACGTCGCGGTGATCTCGCGCTCGAGCGCGAGGTTGATCTCGCGGTCGAGCGCCTCGATGCTGCCCGCGAGCCGCGCGACGTTGAGGGCGTAGACGAAGACCCGCGCGCACGGGTGGACCTCGGCGCTGCCGCGCAGGCCCCGCTCGCGCTCGTCGGCGTTGAGGCCGTCGAGGAGCACCAGCGCGCGCGGATCGACCCCCTCGGCAACGAGCTCCATCCCGGGCACGTCGGAGATGTAGAGCTCCGCGCCCTCGACGTACCGACGGAGCACGGGGTTGAGCGCGGCGATCGTCTTCTGGGCGAGCGTCATGAAGCCGTCGCGGCTCGGCGCCCAAGGGGGCATGCCGAGCTCGACGTCGAGCTCGCGCGAGCGCAGGAACGCCTGCGTCGCCCCGCGGACGTCGCCCCGCTCGTCGCGGATGAGCCCGAGGTAGTAGTGGGCCTCGGCGTGCCGCGGGTCCTTGAGCGCCGCCTCCTCGATGAGCGCGGCGGCCTTGTCGGCCTGGCCGATCTCGTAGAAGGCGCGGCCCACGAGGAACGTGTGGTTCGGGTTGTCGTACGGGCCGTCGGGGATCCTGGCGGCGACCTGCGCGGCCTCGTCGAGATCGCCCTTGCCGAGCAACGCGTCGAACTTGAGGAGGAGCGCGTCGATGATCTCCTCGTCGACCTCGGCCAGGTCGAGCGCCTGGTCGCACATCTCGATCGCCTGGTCGAAATCGCCGAGCGGGTGGATGTACACCTCGGCGGCGTTGAGCATCGCCTCCAGGTAGGTGTCGTCGAGGGCGATCGCCTGGCGATACGCCTCGATGGCCTCCTCGCCCTCGCCCTCCAGGGCGGCGACGAAGCCGAGCAGGTTGTGAGCCTCCGGCGAGTTCGGATCGAGCTCGAGCGCCCGCCGGGCCGACGCCTCCGCTCCGCGCGTGTCCCCGCGCTGGACGAGATCCCACCCGCGATCGAGGTGCGCCGAGAACTGGTCCATGGCGGCTCCACAAGTGTGCGAAGGGGGCTCCAGAGTCAAGAGGGAGCCCTGTCAAAGCGACCGTTCGGGCTGTTCCGAACACGACCTGCCCGGATTTCCAGCGCCGAGCTCGGCGGCCGGCCAGGCGCCCGCGGGAGTGGCCGGCGGCGCCCCGCCTCCAGCGTCCAGCCCGATCGCGACGCGCTCACTCGTGGATGGAGATGAGCGTCCCGCGGTTCTCCGGCGTGGCCCAGACGCCGTGCCAGCCGCGGGGCAGCCTGGGCTCGCTCCAGAAGAAGACCTTCTTCGCGTCGAGCGGCGAGAGGTTCACGCAGCCGTGGCTCATCTCCCGGCCGAAGTTGGAGTGCCAGAAGGCGCCGTGGAGCGCGTACGACCCGTCGTAGTACGCGACGAACGGCACGTCCTCGATGCTGTACGGCAGGTCGCCCGCGACCGTCCCGTCGCCGTCCATCGTGGTCGCGATGTGCTTCTCGCGGATGCGGAACACCCCCGTGAGCGTCGGGTGATCCTTCTTCTTGTCCTTCGAGCGCCTGCCCGGGGAGACGAGCGCCGCGAAGACGGGCCTGTCGCCCTCGACGGCGACCAGCGTCTTGCGCGACAGGTTCACGTCGATCCACTTCTCGCCCGGCGCGAGGTCCTGCGGCGGGGCGCCGAGCTCGGTGTACGTCCCGTCGGCGCCCTTCATCCACCAGCCCTCGGTGGTCTTCCGGTAGACGACCGACTTGTGCTTGTGGCTCTCGCCCGTGAGGCCGAACGCGGCGAAGCGCTCGAGCGAGCCGGCCACGGAGACGGACTTCATCTCGGCGTCGAACTGGTACTTGCTCGCCGTCTTCGCGAGGATGAAGCCGACCGACTTCGCGCCCTCGGGGAAGTCGATGCCCTGCGAGGACGGCGGCTTGATGATGTACATGCGGTCGCTCGGCGCGACGAGCCCCGCGGTCGTCTTGTACCAGCTGCGGCCGTTCCACCCGAAGGTCTTGTCGACCGCGACGAAGAAGCCCTTCACCATCCGCTTCGCGACCGTCGCGTCGGAGTCCTTGTCGAGATCGGCGAGCGTGACGTTGCGCGGCCTGCCGTTCTCGTCGACGTTCTCCCACCAGGGCTTCTCGGGCTCCTCCTCGACCGGCGCCGGGGCCATGATGCCGAGCGACGCGGCCGCGGCGACGGCCGCCGCCTTGTCCTCCGCCGCGGACGCCTCCGTGGCGACGGCGGCCACCGGGGTCGCGCCCGGCTCGGGGGGGCTCGCCGAAGGGCGCGCGGCGGCGGCCGCGGCCGCGGCGGCGACCTCCTTCTCGGTCTCCTCGTAGAGCTCCTCGGCGCGCTGCCGCTCCTCTTCCTTCTTCTTGCGCTTCGACGACTCGAGGTACGGCTCGTAGCGCGCCATCTCGTCCTTCGAGGGGACGGAGCGGTAGAGCGGCGTGCCGTGCGTCGTGTTGAACGCGTACTTGTACGGGAGGACGTCGTCGAGGTTCGGCGCCGTGATGCCGAGGCGCACCTGCGGGTTCGACAGGTCGGTCGTGGCCGACCTCCCGCAGACGTAGCCGCCGTCGAGGAGGCGGTACCAGCCCTTGGCGCAGCTGCCGCCCTTGATCGGCTTCGGATCGACCGGCACCTTGCTGCCGAGCCGGATGTAGCCGAGCCGCTGCTTCGAGAACTCCATCGTCGGGTAGACCGCCGCCTGCGGCACGATCGAGCCGAGCAGCGGACCCGTGTAGGGCTTGTCGGGCGCGGGCGGCTCCGGGGCCGCCGAGGGCGCGGCGCTCGGCGCCTCCTTGGGGGCGTCGGCCGACGCGATCGCGCGCGCCGACGAGGTGGGCGACGGGCGGGGGAGCGACGACGTCCGCTCGGGCGGCGACTTGCCCTCGGTGGAGGGGCCGGGGGGCGCCTCGCCCTGGCAGCCGCTCGCCCACGCGGCGGTGCCGGCGAAGGCCGCCGCGGCGATGAACCCGAGCGCGCTGGAGACGAGCGAGGAGCGCGCGGCGCCGCCCGCGGAGCGGCCGGGGTCCGGCGCGGGTTGCGGCTTCCGCGCGCCGCCGGTGCGGACGTTGCCGCTGCCGTGCGATCGTGCGGGGTCGTTCTGCCCGCGGGGGCGGGGCGCCTGAGAGCGGTTCATCGCATCCACAGCGTTGGGCGAGGACCGGCCATCCCGGTCCCCGCGGTCGTTTGATCGACCCGTAGGGTCGGGTCGGCTCGGCGGTCTTAGTACCTGGTCACTCACGTGTCGATCCACTTCTCTGCGGAGCGCGCGTCCCTCGGGGTTCGCCGCGGCGGGCGCCGGGGCAGGCGGCATCGCATGAGCGTCGACGGAGCGAACGACATGCCACGCAGCCCCGACGTGGGGCGCACGCGCGGCCCGCGCGCCGTCCGCGGTGCGAGTGCCGTTCGGACGGCGGCTGCTAGGGTACCGCCGTGGCGGAACGGACCCCGGGGCGTGGCTCGAACAACACGACTTCGGCCCGGCGTGCGGGCCTGGGCGCCGGGGTCATCCCGCTCGTCCGCGCCGCCTCGCGGCGCGCGCTGGCGACCGCGGCGGCCGTCGCGCTGCTCCTGCACCTGCCCCTCTTGCCGACCCCGCTGTTCTCGTGGCTCGAGGCGATGTTCGCGCTGCGGGGCGAGCTGACCGACTACGACGCCGGCGAGACCATCGTCCCGATCGACCTCGATCTGCTCGCGGACGATCCCAGCGCGGTCGCGGCGGCGCCCTCCGCGACCGGCGGCGAGGCGACGCCCGGCGGCGAGGGCGCCGCCGCGCCCGCGACGCCGCCGCCCACGCCGCCTCCTCCCGCGGCGTCGGCCAGCGCCGCGCCCGAGGCGCCGGACGCGGGCGCGCCGCCGCCGCGCCGCCGGCCGCCGGGCGACGCGGGCCCGGACGCGGCCGGGGACGGGGGCACGGGCGACGACAGCGATCACCCGAACCTCCGCACCCCGCTGAGCGTCGCGGGCGCGCCGGGCAAGCTCGCGTCGAAGGACCCGAACGTGCAGGTGCTCATCGCCGGCGACCGGCTGCGCAGCCACGAGCTCGGCGAGTGGTTCGGCCGGATCCTGACGACCATCCCCCAGTGGCAGTCCTTCTTCCAGGACACCGCCGTCGACCCGATCCGGGACATCGACCACCTCCTCATCGCCGGGCCGCAGCTGCGCGACTCCAGCAAGGTCGTCGCCGTCATGGACTACCGGGCGCCCGAGGAGGCCATGCGCGCGGCGGTCGACGTCGTCGTCCGGCGCTCCAACGGTTCGTGGATCGAGGACGCCCCCGTCCCCGCCGCCCGGGCGACCGCCGACCGCAGCGAGCGCATCTTCGCGCTGGTCCCGGACCGGCGGCTGCTCGTGGTCCTCCCCGCTGAAGAAGAAGCTCAACTGTCCAAGTTGAAGTCCATGAAAGGCTTCAACAAATCGTCTACGGCGGGCATCGTCATCTCCCTGCTCACGCCGGCGAACGCCTTCCGCGGGGTCCAGGCGCTCCCGAAGAGCATCGCGTGGATGCGGCTCACGGTCACGCCGACCAAGGACGGGGGCGCCGACCTGACCCTCACGGCGGGCGACGAATCCGCTGAAGATGCGCTGGCTCACGCGCAGGAGCTCACGAGGACCTTGAACGCGATCCGGACCATCAACCTGGGGATCACGCGCATCGACGTGGTGGACGAGGTCACCTTCAACACCGACGGGAAGGTCATCTGGTCGAAGCTCCACGTCACGAACCGGCAGCTCAAGCTGATCATGGGCTTCGTGGAGCAGGCGCTGCGGGAGCAGGCCGCCGCGCGGAGGAAGTAGCGCGGCGCGGAAGCGGCGGCGCGCCGGGCGGGAGCAGCCCCGCGGGCGGGGAAGGGGCGGCGCGCGGGGCAAAGGACGGGCGCGCGCGCCTCGGGGGGCGCGGAGACCCTCCGGGGCCGCTCGGAACACTAGCCAAAGGGGCGGCGTTCAGTTAATCCGACCAGCCCGCGCCGATGACGCCCGATCACTCTCCGCACGCCGTGCTCGATGAGCTTGCCGGACACCCCCATGGCGACGACCTCGCGCGGGTCGTCCATACGGCGGCCTTCGCCGCCGCGGACGAGCGGCGGACCACCCTGGAGGGCGGCCTCGCGGAGCTCGTGGACCGCGCGGGCCTGTCGGCCGCCGACGCGGAGACCCGGTTCGGCAACGTGATCCGGGCGCTCGAGCGCGGCACCAGCGAGGGCGCGGGGAGCGCGACCCGGGTGCTGCTCGCCACGCTGCTCGCCCGCGGGGTCGCCCTCTCGCCGCCCGAGGGGCCGGACGCGGAGGGGCGCGTGGCCGAGGCGCTCGTCTGGCTGGCGACGTACACCTCGGTCGACGCGCTGACCGCGCTGGACGCCGCGCTGGGCGAGCGCGCCGCGGGGCTCTGGCGGGCGGTCGCCGCGCTGGTGCGGCGCGCCGACCAGGGCGCGCTGCCGCAGCTCGGCCGGGCGGGCGCGATCATCGCCGCGGCCGCGCTGCGGGGGAGCGCCTCGCCGGACGCGCGCGCCGAGGCCGCGGCGCTGGTGGACGAGGTGCGCGACCCGATCGTGCGGTCGCGCCGCGGCGCGCGCCGGGCGCCTCGGCCGCGGGCGGCGACGCCGCGCAGGGCGACGCGGGGGCGAGCGGGGACGAGGGCTGGGCGGAGGGCGACGGCCGGGCGCCGGGGCGGCTCGCGGGCGAGCTGTCGCCGCCGCCGCGCGGGCCGGTGGCGCTCGTGCTGCTGGCGGCGACCGGGATCCTGCTGGCGATGCACGCCGCCCGGCTCGCGGGGCGGTTCCTCCTGCGGTACCGCCGGCCGGCCGCGGTGGAGATCGGCGCGAGGGGCGTGACCGTCCGGAGCCGGACCGAGCTGTTCGGCCGGACGCTGCGGGAGCAGGAGACGTACATCCCGGTCGAGTCGCTCCTCCGGGCGACGCGCGAGGTGCGCTACCCGCGGCTCGGGCTCTATGCGGGGCTCGTCGCGCTGGGGCTGGGGACGTACCTCGGCGTGTCGCTGCTCGTCGACGGCGCGCGGGCGGGCTCCCCCGAGCTGCTCGGCATGGGCGCGCTCGTGTTCGCGTTCGGCGCGGCGCTCGACTTCGGGCTGTCCCACGTGGAGACGGCGGCCCGCGGCCGCTGCCGCGTGGTCTTCGTCCCGCGGAAGGGCCCGGGGGTCGCGCTCGCGGGGATCGAGCGCGCGGCCGCGGACGCCGCGCTGAGCAGGCTGCCGCGCGCCTGAAACTTGGCCGGATCGCGCCGCCTCCGCTAGGCCGATCGGGCGAGGTGATGGCGATGCGCTCGAAGACCGAGGCGATGGCGGGGCTCAGGCGGATGCTGCACGACATGCTGATCGCGCGGGAGGGCGGGGAGAGCGCTCCCCGCCTGGCGCGCGCGAAGGGTTACGTCGACGGCGCGATGCGCGAGCTGCTCGAGAGCGGCCAGGCGACCCGGCAGGAGCTCCTGGAGCTGGTGGCCGCCGAGCGCGCGCGCGTGAGCGGCCCCGCGATCACGGAGATCCGCGCGGCGTCGCTGTGAGCGCGCGGCGGCGCCGCAGCGCGGCGTCGCCGTGAGCGCACGACGGCGCCGCGCTGCGGCTCACTGCGCCGCGGCTCACTGCGCCGCGCAGCTCGTGTTCGTGGCGAAGTCCCAGCAGGCGCCGCTCACCCCGGGCGCGCCGGCGTTGCTGTCGCCGCCGCCGAACCCGGAGCGACCGCCGCCTCCGGCCGGGCCTCCCTCGAACGGCACCTCGGCGGGCGCGGCGCTCGGCGTGACCTTGTAGGCGATGCCCACCGCGTGGCCACCTCGACCGCCGCCGCCGGGGCCGCCGTCGCCGCCGGCCCCGCCCTTGCCACCCGGGCAGCCCTCGATCGAGCCGGACGCCGTGACGCGGTCGCCGCCGTCGGCCCCCGTGCCGCCCGCGCCACCGGGGCTTCCGTCCCCACCCGCGCCGCCGTTGCCCGCCTTGCCGACGGCGACGGTCACGTCGGTCAGCGCCAGCTGCGTCCCGAGGCTGACGATCGCGATGCTCGATCCGCCGGCCTTGCCGCCGCTTCCTCCTCTGCCGCCGCAGCCGCCGGCCCCGCCGCCGCCGCCGCTGGCGCCCGCACCCTCGGTGAAGCTCCCCCCGCCGAGCGAGCAGAACTGTCCTGCCTTCGCGCCGCCGCCGCCGCCGCCGCCTTGACCGCGCGACCCGTTGACGCCCTTGCCGCCGTCGCCTCCGACGATGCTGGCCAGCTGCAGCGTTGTGTCGCTGCCGCCCGTGCCAGCGCCGCCGGCGGCGCCCCTCGCGCCCGGTTCCCCGCTCCTGCAGTCGGTCGACGCGCCTGACTGCCCGTGCCCGACGCCGCCGACGCCGTCCTCGGTCGAGGGATCGACCTGCGGCGTGCCGGTCTGGCCGTTTTGCCCGCGCCCCTCGTCTGCCTCGGGCTTTCCACCCAGGCCGCCGACGCCGCCGCTCGTCTCGCCGTCGTCGCACGTCGTCTTGCCCGGCAAGCCGCCGTAGACCGCGATGACGCACGCGTGCGACACGTCCGCCGGCGCGCTCGCTCCGTTCAGCGCGGCCGCCGACGTCTCGCCCGGCGCGCCGTCCCTCGCGTCGCCCGCGATCACATCGACGCGCACGAGCTCGGCCTCGATGTCCGCGACCGCCACGCCGATCGACGACCCGCCCGGCTTCGTCGCGTCGGCCGCGCGGATCGTGAAGCTCTGGACCTTCACCCCGCCCGCGTCCTCCGCGAGCGTGAGCGCCACCTCGTCGGCGGGGCCCTCGAGCGCGCTCCGCGCCTGCTCGCTCCACGTCCAGTCCGCGGCGCAGTCGAAGCCGCCGATCACCTCGACCGGCGCCTTGACCGTGACGCTCTCCTCGAACACGCCGCTCGAGCACGCCAGCACCCGCTTGCCGTTCGCGTAGGCGATGGCCTCGGCGAGCGACGCGTACGGCCGCGCCTTGGTCCCGTCGCCGCCGGACGCCGCGGCCGCGCTCGCGAACACCGCGCACCGCTCCGTCACCGTGCTCGCGTCCTGGGTCGGATCCGGGTCGCACGTCGGATCGGGCGTGTTGCCGCCGGTCCCGGTCGCCGCGGGGGGGCAGTACCGGGCGTCGTCCTCGCAATCCTCGGAGTAGGACAGCGGCCAGCATCCGACGAGCTGCAACGCCACGACCGCCGACGCGGCGGGGAGCGTCCACAGGAAGGGGATGCCGAGCCTCCGCCGGCGCGCGGCGCGCCGCGACGGCGCGCCGATCTCGGCCTGCGCTCCGCCGGAGGGGGGAGGGGATGCGTTGCTCACCGCCTTGCTGCTCGTCCGTTCCGTCGCTCTCATCGTCCAAGCCTTTCCTGTGGCGCTTCGCCTCGCCTGCACATCCTTGCAGAGGACGCACCGCGCCCTGGTCGCGCCGACCGGAGCATAGCCAGTCGGCGGATCGCCGGATCAAGGGCGATCCGCCGGCCGCGTGCTCCCGCCGGAGATGCGCGCGGCGCCCCGCGCCCGCGCGGGCCGGGCGCCGCGCCTGGCGGGGGCTCAGGGGGCGACGAGCGCCACGTCGCCCTTCGTGGTCTGACCGCCGACGCGCCACCAGTTCGCGATGAGCAGCTCCCCGTCCACCTCGACGATCCGGGAGAAGGCGCCCGCGAACCCCTCCTGCTCGATCTCCTGCACGAGCCAGCTGTGGCCGTCGCCGCTCTTCGTCCCGATCGCGAGCCGCAGGGTCCCGCTCGTCGCGTCCTGGTAGCTGATGCGCACCTCGCCGGCCGCGGTCACGAACACGCTCGCGTCGTCGCCGACGAGGTGCTGCCCGTCCGCGAAGGGGACGCCCTCGATCCCGAGCCCGTCGTCCACCACCTCGGGCGCCTCGACCTCCTCGCCGCCCTTCACCCGCGCGTACCGCAGCCCCTCCGAGCGGCCGTCCGCGTAGGCGAGGTGCCAGTCCCCGGCGCGATCGATGAACAGCGACGCGCCCATGCCGACGTCGCCCGTGTCGGTCCCGTCCGGCGCCGCGCCGTCCACGATCCGCGTCTCCCACGCCCCCGCCGATCGCGACGCGATCACCACGTCGCCGCGGATGCGATCGTAGAACGCCAGGCCGAACCCGCCCGCGTCGTCCGGGGCCATCGCGATGTAGTCGCCGATCGCCTCGGGGTACGTCTCGGTCCGGTTCCCGTCGGAGATCTCGGCGCACGCCGGCGAGCCGTCGCCGTCGATGCACGCCTCTCCCGAGGCGCACGCCGGCGCGCAGTCGCCGCTCGCGAGCGGCTTCACGCAGCGCCCCGTGGACCGGACGCACGTCGTCCCCGCGGCGCAGAGGAGCTCGCGGCACGGCGTCGCCTCGTCGGTCGCCACGTCCTCGAACCGCCACGCGCCCTCCCCGGGCGTGGCGCTCTCCCCGGTCGCGAGCCGGACGCTCGACGTGACCGCGCCGTCCTCGCCGGGCTCCATCGCGAGGTAGGCGATGACGGGCAGCCCCTTCACGAAGAGGAGCTTCGCGTAGCGGCCGATGTCGCTGTTCGGCGCCTGCTGCACGGAGCTCACGGCCCACGCGTCGCCCTGCTTCTGCGCGAACTTCAGCCCGCGGTGGGTCCGGTCGTAGTAGGCGACCGCCGGCTCGCCGTCCGGCCCGATCGCGATCGAGGTCCAGAGGCCGACATCGTCGCCCGGCTCGGTCTGGCCCCCGCGGAACCCGCTCGCGTCGAACCTCGCCGGGTCGACCGGAGGCTCGGCGGGCACGCCGTCGATCGCCTCCCACGCGACGGCCTCGCCGTCCCACGTGCCGACCACGAGGTCGCCCCACTGGAAGGCGTTGCGCCAGTCGGCCTCCGCGTAGCCGGCGACCCAGACGGTGCGCCCATCGTCGGCGACCGCGACCGAGGTGTAGGCGCCGATGAGCCCGTGCTCCAGCGTCATGCAGTCGGGCGCGACGCATCTCTGGTCCTCCACGACCGGCTCGTCGCTGCACGAGCAGCCCGCGTGCGAGCCGAGGAGCGCGGTGACGGCGACCGCGGCCAGCGCGCCGCGCGCGCCGCGCCGGGCCGCGCGCGTCGGCGCCTCGTCGCGGGCGGGCGCCTCGCCGCGGGCGGGCGCCGCGCCGCGGGCGGGCGCCTCGCCGCGGCCGCCGGCGCGCCGGGCGCCGCGCCGCGCGAGCCGCACGATCGCCGCGGCGGCCGCGAGGCCGAGCCAGAGGCCGCCCGACGGACCGCCGCCCGGGCCGCCGGCCACGACGCAGCCGCAGCCGGCCGACGGGTCGACCGGGAAGCGGCCGCGGAGGATCGGCTGGCGCGCCGTGCCGACGTTCCCCTCCTCGTCCACGGCCTCGACCTCGATGTCGGCGGCGCCGCCGACGTCCACCGACCGCATCTCCGCCGCCGTCGACCACGCCGACCACGGCCCGTCGTCGAGCCGCACGCGCACCTTCGCGCGCTCGGCGTCCGACACCCCGTCGCGCACCTCGAGCGGCGCCCACCCGTCGACCGCCGCGCCGACCGAGATGACCGGCGGATCGACGTCGACCACCATCTCCACGGTCGCCGGCGTGGGATCGAGCGACAGCGGGTCGCCCGCGACGCGCGATCGCACCGAGATCAGGTGGCGCCCCGGGAGCCGCAGCCAGTCGTCGCGCAGGTCGACGATGCGCTCGCGCGTGAACGGGCGCCACGCGCCGCTGTCGACGCGGTACGAGTACTCGACGACCCGGGTGCCGTCGTCGAGCGGCGAGCTCATGACGAGCCGCGCCGTGGGCCCGTTGTCGCGGGTCATCGTCGGCAGGCGGAGCCCCTCGGCCCGCACCTCCTTGCGGCTCAGCTCGGCCTGGGTCTCGCTCTGCATCGAGCGCTGCTGCGCCGCCGTGGCGAACGACGCGAAGATGCCGAGGTAGTTGTCCTGGCCCTTCGTGAGCTTCCGCAGGCCGGGGGAGCCCGCCCCCTCGGCCGACTCCGGGAGGATCAGCGAGAGCCCGAGCGGCGCGAGCGGCCCGTCGAGATCGATCGCCGGCAGGCCGCTGCCGATCAGCTGCCCGACCTGGCTGCCGAGGAGGCTGCCCAGCGCCTCCGCGATCGACCCGGGGTTCTCCCGGAGGAGCGCGCTGTTCGTCACCTCGCCGTTCGTGACCCCGATCGTCGCGATCACCGGCGTGAGCCCCTCGGGGGTGACCGCGAGGTTCATGGGCACATCGAGATCGAACGTCGCGGTCATGAACCGGATGAACCGGTCGAGGGACCAGATGTAGAAATCGAAGCTCGCCCGCTCGAGCTGGATGCGGATCAGCGGATCATCGACGGCGTCCGTGCCGTCGCCGAAGGTGACCCGCGGCGGCGCCTGCGGGCGGATGACGAGCGCGACCTGCTGCGACTCGCGCTGGAGCGCGAGGTCCTTGGCCGACGCCGCGAGCAGCCCCAGCGTGCCGGAGTTGAGGAGAGGCACCGTCTCCGTGGAGATCCCGAGGCAGAGCAGTCCGCTGTTGTAGAGACCGTTCATGGCGTAATTCGCGAACCGCTCGGAGATCGCGAGACCGACGTGCGGGCCGGGGAGGTCGCCGGGCCAGCCGGAGACGGTGTTGGCGACGAGCTCATCCGGAATCGGAATGCCCGCGGGCAGCTCGATGTCCGACAGCGGCACACACTTCGAGGTCGGCAGCGGCTCGGCGCCGCCGTAGAGGCCGAGGGTGACCCCGTTGCCGACGGGGTTGAGGTCGCCCCACGCGAGATCCGAGCCGTCGTCGCGCTCGCCCATGCCGCCGCCGGCGAGCAGGAGGTCGAACCCGCCCTGCGTGCCGGGGGAGATGCTCGCGAGCAGCTGGCCGAGATCGAGGTGACCCTCGACGCCGAGCAGGATCGAGGCGCACTCGTCGGTCGCCTGCGTGCCGAAGCGGCAGACGCCGCCGATATCGTTCGTGCCGTCGGGGCAGGCCGGATCCAGCGTCGGATCGGCCCTCTGACAGAGCTGCTGGTCGAGCTGGCCCTTCAGCGCGTCGGACATGGATCCCATGAAGCTCGTGAGGATCGGCTTCACGAAATCGAGCGCATCGCCCACCCACGTGCCCCCGCAGTCGAGGTGCAGGCTCGATTCGAGCTGATCCTCATCGATCCAGAGCCGGTTCACCTTGACGCGCGAGTAGCCCTGCCGCGAGTGCTGCGGGTTCACGTCGATCTCGATCGAGAGGTCGACCTCGACATCGATGTTCGTGAAGGTCTGCTCGTCGGGCGGGCACGCGTCGTTGCCGTTGAGGGTGACGTACTGGGTGCTCTCGCCCAGGATGCCGCCGTCGAGGAAGAGGGGCAGGCGCTGCATCCGCACCGGCAGAGGCCCCCGGATGACCAGGTTGTGCGGCGTCTTGGGCTGGATCTGCAGCGCCGCGCGCCCCACGTCGATCTCGGCCACGCACGCCGGGGGGGTCGCCGCCGGATCGGCCCCGCCGGGACAGAGGACGTAGTCGATGGTGAGGGGGCTAAAGCCTACCGAGCCCGAGGACTTCGGGATGGAGAAGGTGATCATGCCGCTGTCCCCGCCGCCCAGCAGCGCGCGCCCGAGCACGCCCAGGTTCTGCTCGAGGAACTCGATGCCCGACTGCGTGAGCCGCGCCGAGCCGGCGTTCTCGATGCGGTCCGCGGGCTTGAAGCCGGCGGGGAGGGGGGTCATTCCACAGCCGGAGCACCCGCCGCCCGAAGCGGCACACCCGGCGATGACAAGGAGCACAAGGATGGAGGAGAAATGCTTGATGACGCGGGGCATAAGGAACCCTCCGAGGAGCGCGGCCCGCAGCGCCGAGCCCGCTGGGCGCGGGCGTCAGGACGCCACGACAAAGCGTACGCTCCCCGGAGAGCCGCCCGCAAGCGCTACTGCTGGCAGAGACCGTTGATCTTGACGGCGCTCGCCGCGAACTCGCCGCCGAGCGCATAGGCGTCTGCGCAGTCGTCCGTCGCAGGCGAGTTCGTCGCGCTGCACCAGTCGCCCTTGAGCACGATCTGGCCGGCCTCGTCGCGCTTGCACGTATTGGGCTCCCCACCGGCTCCGTATTTTACGATATCGCCCGACAGCACGACACAGAGGCTCTGGTTGACGTCGGGCACGATCACCCGGTCGACCTCCTCCAGCGTGATGAAGGCGGCGAGCTTGCCGCCGTTGATGAACGCCGGCGGGTCGCCGTCCTGGCCGGGGAGGCAGGCGTTCATCGGGTCGAGCCCCTCGACGTTGTACCGGCCGATGCAGTTGTTGTCCGCCGACAGCGTCGCGTCGGTGAGCCGCACCTGGTGCATGGGTAGGATGATCGGATCCGAGCTCGTTTCCAGGAAGATCGGGACGTTGAGGGTCTCGGCCTCGCCGCTCCACGCGCCGTCGTCGCCCAGGGGGGCGTCGATCTCGGTCGGCGCGATCTCGAACTCGCCCACGGACATGTTGGCGAAGCAGTGCCCCTCGAGCGGGTCGTCCGCGATCCTCGCGCCGCCGGTGCGCAGCTTGCCGTTCGCCTTGTCGAACTCGAGCAGCCACGAGAAGGTGCCCGTGCCGTTCAGATTACACTGGGGCAGATTGATCGTCAGGCCCTGCGCGACCAGCCGGGCGACATAGCCGATCGCGAGCACGTCGGGCTTCGTGATCGTGAGCTGCGCCATGCGCAGCCCGAACGTGGTCGTGTCCCGATTGTCATGGACGGCGACGCAGTCCGAGGCGACCGCCGTGCAGACCGGGTGTTTCTGCGAGCAGTCTCTTACGGTCGCGCCGCCGGTCGCCCCCGAGGAATTCGAGCTCGTCGCCCCGCCGTCGTCGCCACCGCAGCCCGCCACGGCGGCCGCGCCCGTCAGCGCGGACACACCTAGTACGCAAACTACCTTCTGAAATCGCATCTCTCGCCTCCTCTCGACTCAAAGATGCCGAGTATAGGCGCCGGGAATGCGATGACCACGCGGGAGACGGGACGCCGCACCGCGTTGTCACCGCCTCATCGCTGCTGCGCGACGAAGCGGTGACGCCGGGCGGCGCGCTCGGGAACGCCTAGCGACGCTCGTAGCGATCGCCGAGGCGATCGCCCACGGGGAGCGCGCGCAGGAGGCGAATCATGGTCCACACGGTGCCAGCCAGCTTGCGCAGCTTCGAGGTGCCGACGCGCTCGTTGTAGTCGATCGGCATCTCCACCACGCGATAGCCGCACTTGGCCGGGAAGAGCAGCGTGTCGATGGGCAGCGCGTCCCCCTCACCGTCGAAATCGAACGCCCGAATCACCGAGCAGCGGTAAGCGCGCATGCCGCTGTGGACGTCCGAGGTGGGGATGCCGTGCATCGCGTGCGCCATGGCGGCGAAGGCGCGGTTGGCGAGGTAGTTCGGGACCGGCATGGCCGCGGGCCTCGAGCGCGTGCGGGCGCAGTTCACCACGTCGGCGCCCTCCTCCTCGACGAGCCGCCGGAGCTCCGGGATGTTCTCGGCGGGGTAGGTGAAGTCGCAGTCGAGGTAGATGAGCAGCTCGCTCCGGGCCGCGGCGCTGTACATGAGGAGCTCCATCGCCGGGCCGTGGCCGCGGGGCGGCACCTGGCGGAGCACGCGCGCCCCGAGGCTGGCCGCGATCTCGGGGGTCCGGTCCCGCGTGGAGCTGTCGACGCAGAGGATCTCCGCGTCGGGCGCGGCCTTCCTGATCTCGCCGATCATGGCGCCGACGCTCTCCTCCTCGTCCATCGTGAGCATGCCGACGGTGAGCCGCATCCGGCGGGGGCGCGGCGGCTTCCTGGCGACGATCACGTGCTGGAACGCGAGGAGGCCGGGCGCGCGGCTCGCCACGACGTCCTCCAGCGGGCGGACGAGCGCGTGGTAGGCCTTGTAGGGGAGCGAGCGGGCGAGGTCGGTGGGGTCATCGCCCGCGCCGAGGCCGCTCAGGATGAGCTCCTTGGCGGCGCGGACGAGCATCGGGTTCTGCTCGACGCGGAGCACCTCGAGCCCGGCCCGCTCGACGAGCCGGAGCGCCGACGCGCGGGTGAAGAAGCGGAGGTGCGAGTCGTCGAGGATGCCGCTCGGCGCGTAGTCGAACCGCCCCGCGAGGAGGCCGAGGCGCACCGGCCACGCCGCGACGTTCGGGAGCGAGACGATGACGTGGCCGTCCTCCTCGAGGTGCGGCAGGAAGCGGCAGAGCACGGCGAGCGGATCGGCGGTGTGCTCGAGGACGTCGGCGAACAGGATCAGGTCGAAGCGCCGGCCGCCGAGCGCCTCGCGCACGGCGGCGTCGCTCGTGATGTCGGCGGCGAGGACCTCGTCGAGCGCCTCGCCGGCGCGCGCGCGCGACGCGGGCGCGATCTCGATCCCGGTCACGCGCGCGCCCGTGCGCTTGACCGCGGCGCCGTTGAGCCCGATCCCGCAGCCGACGTCGAGCACCGTCCGCGGCCGGCCGGCGACGGCCACGAGGGCCCGGTTCACCTCCTCGACCGCGTACTTGCGGCCGGCGGGGGCCTCCGCCGGGGCGCGGAGCGGCGCGCGCGGGCCGGCGGTGTCCTCGTCTCTCGGGTCTCCGGGGGGGCGCGGCCCTCGAGCTTCCACGTCTCCTCGCGCGCGGCCGGGCTCGGCGTTCACGCGCGGCTACTTAGCACGCTTCTCCCAGGCGGCGTTGAATTCGCGGATCGTCTCCTCGGTCTTCGGGTTGTGGAGCATCTTCCGCAGGATGGCCGGCGGCACGGTCACGATGTGCGCGCCGGCGTCGAGCGCCTCGTTCACGTCCATGAGGTGGCGGATCGAGCCCACGATGATCTCGGCGCGCAGCCGCTCGCGATCGAGCCGCGCGCGCGTGCGCTCGATGACCGGAGCCGCCGGGTAGCCCATGTCGCGGATGCGCCCGCTGAAGATCGAGACGTACGCGCCGCCGGCGAGGGCCGCGAGGTACGCCTGGTTGAAGCTCATCACGCACGTGACGTTGGTGCGCACGCCGCGCTTCGCGAGGGCGTGCGTCACCTTGAGGCCGACGTCGCTGAACGGCACCTTGACGCAGATCCGCTCGGGCGCCCACGCGTGGTAGCCGCGGGCCTCCTCGAACATCGCCGCCTCGGTCTCGCTCGTCAGCTCGACCGACACCGGGCCGGCCGACGCCGAGAGCACCTCGCGGATGCGCTGCTCGAGATCGACGCAGCCCGCGTCGCGCGAGAGGATGAGCGGGTTCGTGGTCACGCCCGCGAGCACGCCCCAGGAGAACATCTCCTTGATCTCGTCCGGGTTCGAGCTGTCGAGGAAGAACATGCCGCGCTCCTGCGGGCTCGCCCGAGCCCAGGCGCGGTCTAGGCCAGTTCGGCGGGACGGAGAAGGAGAAACCGTCCGCGCTGCGCTGCAGAGCGGCCGGGCCTGCCCGCCACGCGCGCACGTTGCCGGCGTGAACGGCGTTGCAGTCGAGAGGAGTCCGCGCTTCATTTCGGGGAGTCGGGGATCTCCCTCCGGCTGAACGTTTCGGCACGGACAGCGCGTCGATGAGCAGCGGACGATCGTCGTCGAGGGATCCGGTGGAGCACAGCCCGCTGCTGCACAGCTCGCTGCTCGCGTCCTGCTCGCCGGCCGGGCTCTACGTGGCCTCGCTCGACGGCCGCCTCCTCGACTGCAACGAGGCGCTCGCCCGGCTGCTCGGCTACGGCTCGCGGCAGGAGGCGCTCGCGGCGGCGGATCTCGTCCTCGGCGGGTGCGTGGCGGGCGGCGCGAGCGGGAAGCCGCCGCCGGCGAGCGCGATCGAGACGTGCCTCACGCGCCGTGACGGCTCGACGGTCCGCGTGATGCGGACCGAGTCGCTCGCGGAGGGGCGCGGGGAGCGGCTCGTGACCGGGGCGATCGTCGATCTGTCGTCCTCGCGCTCCACCGAGGAGCGCCGGCGCGAGCTCTCGGAGGAGCTGCGCCAGGCGCAGAAGATGGAGGCGGTCGGGCGGCTCGCCGGCGGGATCGCGCACGATTACAACAACCTGCTCGCGATCATCCTGAACTACACGAGCCTCGTCATGGAGGAGCTCGACGAGCAGAGCCCGGTGCAGAAGGATCTCGCCGAGATCAAGGGCGCCGCGCAGCGGGCGGCGTCGCTCACGCGGCAGCTGCTCACGGTGAGCCGGCGCGGGCTCGCGCAGCCGGTCGTGCTGGATCTGCGGGACGTGGTGCGCGGCATGGAGGGCGCGCTCCGCGCCGCCGTCGGGGGCGGCGTCGAGCTCGCGATGGCGCTCGGCCCCTCGGGGTGCCGGGTGCTCGCGGACGCGGGGCAGCTCGAGCAGGTGGTCATGAACCTCGCGCTGAACGCGCGCGACGCGATGCAGGACGGCGGCCGGCTGTCGATCGAGGCGCGCGCGGTCCGCGTCGGCGCCGCGGGGGGCCTGCACGACGCGCACCCGGCGATCCCGCCCGGCAGGTATGCGCGCCTCGTCGTGAGCGACACCGGCAGCGGGATGAGCGACGACGTGCGGACGCGCGCCTTCGAGCCGTTCTTCACGACGAAGCCGAGGGGGAAGGGGGCCGGCCTCGGGCTCGCCACCGTGTACGGGATCGTCAAGCAGTGGCGCGGCTTCATCGAGCTCGCGTCCCAGCCCGGGGAGGGCACGCGCGTCGAGATCTACCTGCCGCTCTCGGCGCGGCCGTCGGCCTCGCGGCGCGGGCGCGCGCCCCACGCCGCGCCGCGCCGGGGCGACGGCGGGACGGTGCTCGTCACCGACGACGAGGACGCGGTGGTCGCGCTCGCGAGCCGGATCCTCGCGCAGCACGGCTACACCACGCTGACGGCGCGCGGCCCGCGCGAGGCGCTGCGCGTCTGCGAGGCGCAGCGCGGGCGGGTCGATCTCTTGCTCACCGACGTGCTGATGCCCGAGATGTCCGGCGGCGAGCTCGCCGAGCGCCTCGTGAAGCAGAGGCCGGACATGCGGGTGCTGTTCATGTCCGGCTACACGGGCGACGCGCTCGCCGCCCGGCCGGACGTCGCGGTGCTGGGCAAGCCGTTCACGGCCGAGTCGCTCCTCCGCGCCGTCCGCAGGGCGCTCGGCGGGGCCGCGTAGCGGGGCGGGGTCGCGTAGCGGGGCGGCGCCGCTGGCGCTACGGCGCCTCGCCCCGCTTGATGCCGTAGGCGCGGATCTTCTTGTGGAGGTTCGTGCGCTCGACGCCGAGCAGCACGGCCGCGCGCGAGATGTTCCAGTCGAGGCTGGCCAGCACCTCGACGATGTAGCGGCGCTCGGCCCGATCGCGGAACTCGCGCAGCGTGAGGCGAGGGCGCTCCGGCTCGCTCCGGGCCGCGCCCGCGGGCGGCTCGGCCGCGCCGGGGGCGGGCGGCGCCATCGACCCCTCCCCGGCGGCGGCCTGCGCGTCGTCCTCGAACGGGTTCTCGTGCGGATCCTCCGGCAGATCGGCGATGGTGACGACGTCGCCCGAGAGGATCGCGGCGCGCTCGATGACGTTCTTGAGCTCGCGCACGTTGCCCGGCCAGCTCCGGCGCTCGAGCGCGGCGTAGACCACCGGATCGATCGGCTTCTGCTTCAGGCCGTTCTCGTTGCAGAACGCCGCCATGAACGCGTCGGCGAGGGCGCGCAGGTCCTCCATGCGGTCGCGCAGCGCGGGGCTCTTGATCGGGAACACCGCGAGGCGGAAGAAGAGGTCCTCGCGGAAGCGCAGCGCGGCGACCTCGCGCGAGAGGTCCTTGTTCGTCGCGGCGAGCACCCGGACGTCGACGTGCCGGCTGTGCTCGCCGCCGACGCGGCAGATCTCGCCCGACTGCAGCGCGCGCAGCACCTTGGCCTGGGCGGCGAGGTCCATGTCGCCGATCTCGTCGAGGAACAGCGTGCCGCCGTGGGCCTGCTCGAAGAAGCCCCGCTTCGGCCCGCTCGCCCCGGTGAACGCGCCGCGCTCGTGGCCGAAGAGCTCGCTCTCGATGAGCTCGCGCGGGATCGCGGCGCAGTTGACCCGGACGAAGGGGCCCCGCGCCCGCAGCGAGAGCCGGTGGATGGCGCGGCTGATGAGCTCCTTGCCGGTGCCGCTCTCGCCGGTGATGAGCACGCTCGCCTTCGTGGGCGCGACGCGATCGATCTCCTTGAACAGCCGCTGCATCGCGGCGCTCTGGCCGATCATCTCGTAGCGCGACTGCACCTGGGCCTTCAGGTCCTCGACCTCCCGCGCGAGCCGCGAGTTCTGCAGCGCGTTCTTGACCCCCACGAGGATGCGCTCGCGGTTGAGCGGCTTCTCGAAGAAGTCGCAGGCGCCGAGCTTGACGGCCTTCACCGCGTCGTTGACCGTCGCGTGCCCGCTGATCACGATGACCGGCAGCTCGCGGGTGGCGTCGTCCTGGCGCACGCGCTGGAGGAGGTCGAGGCCGTTCATGCCGGGCAGGAGCAGGTCGACCAGGGCGAGGTCGACGGGGGTGTCGCCGTGCGCGATCAGCTCCAGCGCCGCCTCGGCGCTCGGGGCCTCGGCGACCTGGTAGCCCTCGCCCTGCAGGACGAGCGCGAGGGTGCGGCGGATGTTGCGCTCGTCGTCCACGATGAGGACCGTGGGCGAGGCGGCGCCGCCCGGGTGCAGCGTCGGGGTGGGGGCCGCCGGCGCGGGCGCTGGAGGGGAAGCGGGCATGCGCCGACCATACCCCAGCTCCCCCGGGTGCCACGACGCGGGAGCAGGGGCGCGAGCGCCAGGCCCACGGCGGAAGCCCTGGCGCGCCGGCGCCGGATTGGGTACGAGGCGTGCACGATGAGACCCACCGCCGCTGTCCTCGCCCTCGCCGGGTGCCTCGCTGCCCTGGGCGGGCTCGTGGGCTGCGACTTCGAGCTCAACGACGGCCGCACCGCCACCCTCACGTACACCGAGGACGCGCAGGCCGCGTACAACGAGGCCATGGCCGCCTTCGAGGCCAAGGACTGGGAGGACGCGCGCGCCCTCTTCTCCGAGGTGAAGCGGCGCTTCGCGTACAGCCGCTACGCCCGGCTCGCCGACCTCAGGATCGCCGACCTCGAGTTCGAGCAGGGCAAGTACCCCGAGGCGATCTCGGCGTACCGCGCGTTCATCCAGGAGCACCGGACGGATCGGAACGTCGAGTACGCGAAGTACCGGATGGCGAAGTCGCTCTTCCTGGACATCGACGACACGGTGTTCCTGCCGCCGGCCGAGGAGCGCGATCAGGCGACCACGATCGAGGCCCACCGGGAGATCCGCACCTTCCTCCGGCAGTTCCCGCGCAGCCGTTACCGCGAGGACGCGGCCTACATGCTCGAGGTCGTGACGGGGCGGCTCGTGCGCCACGAGCTCTACGTGGCGCGTTACTACCTCAAGGAGGACGTGTTCGACGCGGCCATCGCGCGGATCGACTACGCGCTGCGGACCTTCCCGGGCTCGGGGCTCGATGCGGAGGCGCTCGTCCTCAAGGGCGAGACGCTCCTCAAGATGAAGAAGCCGGACGAGGCGCGCGCCGTGTTCGAGTCGGTCATCCGGGACTTCGGTGGCCCGTTCGCGGTGACCGCGCGGCGGTTCCTCGACGAGATGGGCCCCGGCGGGCAGCGCCGCGCGCCCGCCAAGGCGGCGTCGGGCCCGGCCCGCTCGGGGCCGCAGCTGTGACGCAGGCGGTCGGGCGGCCGTCCTCGGGCGCTCGCTACGTGCTGGAGCAGGCCGACGCCGGCGGCGCGCCGGGCGAGTTCGTCTACCGCGGCGTCGTGCGGCTCCCGGACGCGGACGTCCCGGTCGAGGTGCGGCTCGCCGAGGCGACCGGCGCGGCCACGGCGACGGTCGACGCCGCGGCCGTCCCGCACGGCGGCCCGCGCCCGGAGGAGCTCTCCCGGACCGCGGCGGCCCTCGTCCGGAGCGCGACGAAGTCAGCGGACGCCCACGCGCGGCGGCCTCCGCGGAAGATCGTGCGCTGGCGGGGGTAGTCCGGCGGGGGCAGGGCAGGGCGCGCTGCGGTCCGGGCGGCCGGCGCTATCCGCGATCGGCGCGTCTCGCGCCGTCGTCGACCGGCCGGGAGCCATGCTAAAAGCGTCCCCACCATGTCCGAGAAAGTACCCATGACGCCCGAGGGGCAAGCGCGGCTCCGCGAAGAGATGCGACGGCTGAAAGAGATCGACCTGCCGCAGGTCGTCAAGGACATCGGGACGGCCCGGGAGCACGGCGATCTCTCCGAGAACGCCGAGTATCACGCCGCCAAGGAGCGGCAGGGCATGATCGTCGCCCGCATCAGCTACCTCGAGCAGACGCTCTCGCGCGCCGAGGTCATCGATCCGTCCAAGCTGAGCGGCAGCAAGGTCCAGTTCGGCGCCAAGGTCAAGCTCGCCAACGTGGACACGGACGAGGAGCAGAGCTTCCAGATCGTCGGGCCCGAGGAGGCCGATCTCAAGGTCGGGCGCATTTCCATCGCCTCGCCGCTCGCGCGCGCGTTGCTCGGCCACGAGGTCGGCGAGGAGGTCCGCGTGATGATGCCGGCCGGTCCGCGCACCTACGAGATCCTCGAAGTCTCCTACGCATGACCGATCGCAACGGCGCCGCTCCGATGCGCCCGCGGGGCCATGGGGGCGCCGGCCGGCCTCCCGGGGGGTCCGTGCCCCCCGGTCGATTCGCCCACGGGAGCCGGCCTGACTCGGCCGCCGCCGCGGACGGGCTCGCAGGCGCTGCGCCGGGAGCGCCCGGGCACCGGGCGCCGTCGGCGCCGCGGCTGCAGTCCGGGCCGGCGCGCGCGTCCACGCCGGCGCCGGCGCCGAGCCGCGCCACGTTCCCGAGCGGGAGCTCCGACGCCCCGCCGCGCAAGCTCGAGACCGAGGTCGGGTGGCGCATGGCGGACGCCTACCTCGCGCTCGCGGCGCTCGCGCTCGCCGAGCTCCTGGTCGTCGGCGCCCTGCGGTGGCGCGAGCTGCTCGGGCCCTACGAGCTCGGCCGCGCCGTGCGCGACCTCCTGCCGCTCGCGCTCGCGGCCGCGGCGCCGTGCGCCGTCGTCCTCGGCGCGGTGCTCGAGATCGCCATGCGCGCCGAGCGCCGGGGGTTCCGTGTCGCGGCGGCGCTGCTCGCCGGGGCGTTCGGCGGCGCGGTGGCCTTCGGGGTCTCGGCCGGGCGCATGTTCGAGGGCGGCCGGCGCGCGCCGTTCATCGCGGCGCTCGCGCTCCTCGGCGCGGGCGCGACCTTCGCGGCGGCGCCGCGCGTGGCGCGCGCCCTCAAGCGGGCGCGCGCCTCGGGGGCCGGCCGGTGGCTCGTCCTCGCGTCGGCTTGCGCGGTCGCCCTGCTCGAGGTCGCGAACGTGCGCGTCCTGCCGCGCCTCTACGCCGCCTTCCACCTCGGGCTCGCGGCGCTCACGCTCGCGGCGGCGACCTTCGCGACGCCGGCGCTGCCCACGCGGCCGTCCGGCCAGGGTGACGCGCGCGAGCGGCGCTCGCCGAGGCTCGTGCGCGCGGCGCTCGCCCTCGTCCTCTTCGCGTTCGGCGCCGCGCTCGCGCCCGGCGCGGCGGACCGGCTCGCGCTCGCGGACAACATCCGGCTCATCTACGCCACGCACGGCCCGCTGCTCGGCCACGTCGTCGAGCTCGCCGCCGTGCTGTCCCCGCCCGAGCCGCTCGACGCCGCGCCGCTCGACGAGCGCGCGAGCGGCAACGCGATCGATCTGCGGGGGCGCGACATCGTGTTGATCAGCATCGACGCCCTGCGCGCCGACCACGTGGGGGCGTACGGCTATGAGAGGAAGATCACGCCGAACCTCGATCGCCTCGCGGCCGAGGGCGTGCGCTTCGAGGCGGCGTACACGCCGACGCCGCACACGTCGTACGCGGTCTCGTCGCTCATGACGGGCAAGTACATCCGCCCGCTCGTGCTGCAGGGGCTCGGGGACGACTCCGAGACGTTCGCGCAGCACCTCCGCCGCTACGGCTACAAGACGGCGGGCTTCTACCCGCCGGCGGTGTTCTTCATCGACGGCGAGCGCTTCGGCGCGCTGCGCGATCGGGCGCTCGACTTCGAGTACCGGAAGATCGAGTTCGCGAGCTCCGCGCTCCGGCTGGAGCAGGTGCGGAGCTACCTCTCCGGGCTCGGGTCGGAGCAGCGCGCGTTCATGTGGGTGCACCTCTTCGAGCCGCACGAGCCGTACGAGGCGCACCCGGAGCACCCGCTCGGCGATCGCGACATCGATCGCTACGACGCCGAGATCGCCGTGGCGGACGCGGGCGTCGGCGCGATCGTCGACGAGATCCGCAAGGAGCGGCCGGAGGCGGTGGTGATCGTCACGGCCGATCATGGCGAGGAGTTCGGCGAGCACGGCGGGCGCTACCACGGCACGACGGTGTACGAGGAGCAGGCGCGCGTGCCGCTCATCGTGAGCGCGCCCGGCCTGCTCTCGCCGCGCGTGGTGCGGGCGCCGGTGCAGCTCGTCGATCTGCTGCCCACGGTGCTCGCGGGGCTCGGCATCCCGCGGCCCGCGCGCGTGCGCGGCGCCGATCTCGGGCCGCTGCTCGCCGCCGGCGACGCGGCGGCCGAGCAGGGCAAGGCGGCGCCGCCGGGCGGGCCGCCCTCGCTCCCGGGCTTCGCCTTCGCCGAGACGGACACGCAGACGCTGCTCGCCAAGGGCACGCTGCGGCTCGTCTGCGCGCGCAAGATCGGCGCGTGCGCGCTCTACGACGTGGCGACCGATCCGCGCCAGCAGCAGGACATCTCCGCGCTGCGCCCCGCGGAGCTCGGCGCGATGCGGTCGGAGCTGCGCGCCGTCGAGGCGTCGCACGGGCGCTACGAGGTCCGCGGCCTGAGGAAGGAGGGCAAGGGCTGGCCCGACGCGCTCCGCCGCGGCATCGCGGGCGACGCCGACGCGGTGGTCGAGGTCGCGGCGCTGCTCGACGACGCCGACGTCGCGATCCGCCGCAAGGCGGGCGAGGTGCTCTTCGATCTGCGCCGCTCCGAGGCGGCGCCGTCGCTGCGGCTCGCGCTCGTGCGCGACGAGGACGACGAGGTGCGGCGGTGGGCGGCGCTCGCGCTCACGCGGCTCGGCGAGGGCGCGCCGCTGACGCGCGACCTCGTGGTCGATCCCGATCGCAAGTGGCGGCGCCTCGCGGCGCTCGCGCTCGCGGAGTCGGGCGATCGCCGCGGCGACGACGTGCTCGTCGCGTGGCTTCGGCAGGTGGTCCGCGGCCCGGAGCAGGACGGCGGCGAAGGCGCGGGCGAGGCGACGTCGTTCGAGCGGGCGCGCGAGATCGTCGACGCGCTCGCGAAGATCCGGGTGAAGGCCGCGCTGCCGCCGCTCATCGCCGCGCTCGGCGACGTGCGGCTGCGCCCGTACGCCGCCGCCGCGCTCGCGGCGATCGGCGAAGACGCCGCGCGGCCGGCGCTCGCCGAGGGGCTCGGCCAGGAGCCGTACCAGACGGCGCGCGTCGCGATCGCGGAGGCCCTCGTGAAGCTCGGCGCCGGCCCGGAGCTGCGGGCGCCGCTCCTGCGCATGCTCGGCACGCCGGATCCGCTGCCCGGCGGGCTCGGGCTGGCGCTCCGGGCCGACATCCTCGACCTGCTCGGCGGGCCGCGCGAGCGCGATCTCGGCCGCCTGCGCCGCTTCGCGAAGAGCGGGGTGGGGCTCGGCGTCGTGATCCCGAAGGCGGGCAACGGCAAGGGCGTGCGCGTCCTCTGCCGCGCGCGGACCGACGACGGCCGCCCCGGCGAGGTGCGCTTCGGCAGCCCCAGGCGCGGCGCGCGGCCGCCGAAGCGGGACGGCGCGTCGATCGTCCCGGCGAGCGCGCCGGAGCTCGACGCGGAGCGCGCGGTCACGCTCGCGATCCCGCCGGGGAGCGAGCCGACCGAGGCGTTCGCGACGCTGCCGCACGCGGCGGGCGCGCAGCCGGGCGCTTACGCCGATTTCGTGGTGTACGCGACCCAGAACGTCGAGGTGCAGGCGTGCGCCGTCGTCCCGCTGAGCGACGAGATCCCGCCCCCACCGCCTGCGCCCTGGTCGCCCGGCGCCGCTGGCGGCGCCGGCGACGAGGCGGCGCCGCCGCCGCGCTCGGCGGACGAAGTGCCTGCGGCTCACCGGCCAGATTGACGCCGCAGGCGGCAAGACTAGAGTCCGCCGCGTGTCGGACAAGGACCGAGAGCAGGCCGAAGAGAAATCCGCGGGGAGTGACAAGGGCGAAGCCACGCGGAGCGATGGCGACGAGGGCGGGGCTGCGGAGGCGGCCCCGGCGCGGCCGCCACGCGGCGCTCCGGTGAGGGAGGCCGGCGCCGACGAGAGCGACGATGAGGCGGCGCAGCGCGTCGCCGCGGCGCTCGGCGTGGGCGAGCCGGAGGAGGCGCCCGCGGCGGAGGCTGCGAGCGACGAGGCGGCCCCGGCGGCGCCGAACCGCGCCGCCCGCCGCCGCGACGAGGCCTCCGCGCGCCGCCGCAAGAAGAAGGCTGCCGGCGAGGAGCTGCCCAAGGACAAGAACGCCCGCGCGAAGGAGCTGCTCGCGCGCCGCCGAGAGCAGGCCGCGGGGCGCCGCCCTGTCCAGCTGCTGCCGGGCGAGATGGTCGAGGATGCGCTCAGCCGCATGACGACCGGCGCCGGCCGGTGGATCAAGAAGAACTTCCACGTCCTCCAGTGGGGCGTGCTGGCGGCGCTGGTCGCGACCGGCGGCGTGCTGTTCTACCTGTCGCGCACCGAGAAGCAGGACGCGGTGTCGACGTCGGCGCTCATGTCGGCCGTCGCTGCGGATCGGGGCAGGGTGCTCGCCGAGGACACGCGCAGCGAGGAGGAGAAGGAGTTCGACGTCACGAGGACCTTCAAGTCCGCGGACGAGCGGTCGGACACCGCGCTCGCCGCGTACAACAAGGTCATCGACGAGCACGGCGGCAGCGGCGCCGCGCTCCTGGCGAAGCTCGGGCAGGCCGGGGTGATGCTCGACAAGAAGGACTACGACCGCGCGCTCGAAGCGTACGGCGCCGTGGTCTCGTCGCCGCTCGCGGGGGCGGATCCCGACGTGAAGGGCCGCGCCATCGAGGGCATCGGGTTCGCGCGGGAGGGCAAGGGCGACCTCGACGGCGCGCTCGCGTCGTTCAAGGAGCTCGAGGCGATCGACATGAAGGGCTACAAGGAGCTCGCGCTGTACCACCAGGCGCGGCTCCACCTGGTCAAGGGCGACAGCGAGAAGGCGAAGGAGCTGCTCAAGAGCGCGCACGAGAAGCTCCAGGCTCCCTCGACCGAGGGCCGCTCCTTCCAGTTCCTCGAGGCCGTCGTCGAGGAGATGCTGCGCAAGATCGACCCGGCCGCCGTGCCGCCCCGCGCCGCGTTCGGCGGCCCGAAGGGTCAGACGATGACGCCGGAGGAGATCGAGCAGCTGATCCGCCGCGCGCGCGAGAACGCGGAGAAGAAGGCGGGCGATGCGCCGCACTAGCCGCGCCGCGGGCGCTGTGCTCCTCGGGCTGGGCCTCGCGTCGCTCGGCGGCTGCGGCAACCTGGGCGTCGCCGCGGCGCCCGACGCGCCGCTCTGGCTGCACCACCCGGGGAGCGCGCTGGGCATCACGAAGCGCCGCGAGCTCACGGCCGAGGCGCGCAAGGTCGGCGAGGCTTACGAGCGCGGCCGCCCCGAGATCGACGCGGCGCACCGGCGCGTCTTCGTCGGGTCGAGCGATCACGGCCTGTACGCGGTGCGCGCCGACACGAGCGACGTCCTCTGGCGGTTCGAGACGCTCGGTCCTGTGCAGAGCGAGCCGCTCTACGACGCCGCGTCGGACGCGGTCTACTTCGGCTCGAACGACGGCGCGCTCTACAAGGTGCGCGCCTCGGACGGCCAGCTGGTCTACCGCTTCATGACCAACGCCAAGGTCGCGCGGCGGCCGGTGCTGCGCGACGGCGTGCTCTACGTGACGAACTCGAACGACACGCTGATCGCGCTCGACGCGGAGACGGGCGCGATGCGCTGGTATCAGCATCGGACGCCGGCGTTCGGGATGGAGATCTCCGGGCACGCCGGCCCGGCGCTCGGGCGGGACAAGGTCTACACCGCGTTCTCCGATGGGGTCGTGATGGCCTACGACCTCAAGAACGGTTCCGAGCAGTGGGCGCTCGTCGATCTGGCGGCCGAGGCCGAGCAGAGCGCGGGCGGCCAGACGCCGAAGTACCTCGACACGGACACCACGCCGGTCTTCGGCCAGATCGCCTCGGGCGATGTGGTCTTCGTGGCGGGCTACGCGGGCGGGGTGTTCGCGCTCGACGCCGAGAACGGGACCCGGGCCTGGGTGAACGAGGCGGCGGTCGGCGTCACCGATCTCGTTCTGTGGCATCAGCCTGCGCACGCGCCGCGGAGCGGAGGCGGTCCGATCGTGCCCGAGCGGAAGGTGCTGCTCGCGTCGTCGGGCTTGACGGGCCTGTGGGCCTTGGACCCGGAGGACGGCCGCACGATCTGGCGGCGGGATTTGCCGGACGGGGGCATCTCGGCGCCGGTACCGTTCGCGGGGGCGCTGCTGGTGACGACCACGCGCTACGGGATCTTCCTGTTCTCGCCGCTGGACGGCGCGGTGATCGACGGCATCGAGACGGGGGGCGGCATCGCGATGACGCCGGCCGCGTACGGCCGGCGCGCGTTCGTGCTGACGAACGGCGGCGCGCTGCTCAGCCTCGACGTCGAGACGCCGCCGCTTCCCAAAGGCTGAGCGGTCGTTCAGGTTCGAGCGCGGCGCTCTGGGGTCGAAGGGCTGGCAGGGCGCTGGGTGCTGTGGCGCTGAAGGATGACGCGGTGCGTGGTTGCGCACGGGTGTCCTGGAGCGCTGAAGCGCCGACTCGTGGAGCGCCGACCCGGGTTGAGGTCGAGGCGGCGAGGCCGACCTGGCGGAGCGACCGACCCGGGTTGAGGTGGGCGGTGAGGCCGACCCGGGTTGAGGTCGAGGGCCTGGCTTCGGCGCGCGCGCGTCCGAGAACGCGCCGCGCTCGTATGGTGAGGCTGCCTGGCGGCGAGGCCGACCCGGGTTGAGGTTGGCGGCGGCGAGGCCGGCGAGGCCGACCCAGGTTGAGGTCGGGAGGGCGAAGCCGAAATCGGCGCCAGGTGCCCGAAATCACCCGCAAAATCGAGCTCTAGCCCCCTGCCCCCAGGACCGTACTCGGATCGCATAAGAAACATTATGTCAACTCGCGACGTCGGGCGTCTGGGCGGGCCGTCGGCCGGCCCCCGGCGGAGCGCAACCCACCTGAACGAGCCCCCACCGGCGAACTCGCGCCGGTTGGCGGCCCTTGCCGGCGGCGGCCCGAACCAGGTCCAGGTCACCCCCCGGAACCGACCTCCACCGGCGCACGCCGCTCCGCTCCGCACCGGCGAACCCGGCGGGCCGCGACCGCCCCCACCCGCGCCCCCGCCCGCCGGGCGCGCCCCGCCTGCGACGGCCCTTCACCGGCCATCGCCAGCAGCCTCAGCCGTCCGCGGCCGCCTCGTCCTCGTCCTCGTCCGGCGCTTCCGCGGCCTTCGGCGGGACGGCCGCCCAGAGCACGACCTCGCCGCTGCCGGTCAGCGGCCTTCCGGCGGCCTCCTGCTGGTTCCGCCACGCGCGGACCTTCGCGGGCGCGTCATCGCCGAGCTTCGCGAACCCCGCCTTCTTGGTGAATGCCTGGGCCCAGCTCGCCCGCTCCCTGACCTTCAGCACGATCTGTTCCATGCCGAGCTCCCGCGCCCGTTCGTGGAGCTCCGCCAGCAACCGCGTCGCGATGCCTCGCCGCTGGTGGTCCGGGTGCACCGAGATCTCCTCCAGGTACGCGACCCCGGGCGCCTCGTCGCGCCACGCCAGGTAGCCGGCCACCTCGCCGTCCGCCTCCGCCACGCGCACGTCGTGCTGCCGCGTCAGCGCGATGATGTCGGCAACCGTCCGCGCCGGCACCTCCGCCGCATCGAAGCCGATCTCGTGGTACATCGCCGTGCAGGCCTGCTCCGTCGCGGCGAGCGCTGGCAGCTGGGCCTCCTGCAGTCCTGTCACGCGGATGCGCTTCGGTGCCGTCCGTTCGTCATGCATCCCCGGAGGCTACCCCCATCGCCCGGGATGCCCCACTTCTTGCCGATCGCCCGCGCCGCCCGCGCGCCGCGGCGCCTCAGCCGCGCAGCTGGAGCAGCCGCGCTATCGTCTCGCCGTCCCCGGGGCTCAGCGGGACGAGGATCCCGAGCGCCGCCCCCCGCGGCGGAGCGTTCCGCCCGTCCATCGGGACGAGACGGAGCTCCCCCGTGCTGGAGATGCCGATCACCGCGATCCGCAGCGCCGGCAGCGGCTCGATCTGCGACGCGGGCAGCCGCGGCGGCGGCGCCTGCCACTCGCCCTCGTAGGGCGGATCGCTCCACGCCGAGTCCACCGCCGCCCCCTCGGACGGCCGCGCCTGCATCGCCCCCGGAGGCCCCCCGGCCAGCGTCGGTTCCCCCTGCTGATCCCCAGAGGCGGCGCCCGCGTCCTCGTCGTCCGGCTCGGCCTCGGTCCAGTCGGCGCGATCCTCGGACGCCTCGGGCGCATCCGCCGGAGCCGCGGCGGACGGCTCGCCGTCGCCCGCCTGCTCCAGGCCGAGCATCGGCGTCTCCTCGTCCAGGTCCTCGATCCGGTGCTCCATGAGCACCCGCTGCTCCTGCGCGGTCAGCGGCCGGCGCGTGGTGCCCTCGTCGTCCGACCAGAGCCGCGGGCGCCGCTCGGTCGCCTCCTGCGACGAGCTCGCGCCGAGCAGCGGGCTCGCCTGCCGCCGCGCCGCCGAGGCCACCGCGATGGCCGTCGGCACCGTCTCGCGCTGATCGGGCGGGGCCTCCCCGTCCCCCGCGAGCTGCTCCCCGGTCGTGCTCTGGGGCGCGGCGTCGGACGCGCCCTTCCCCGGCTCCTGGTCCGTTGACGTGCCCGCGACCGGGAGCTTGACTGCCGGGAACTCCTCGGTCACGGCCGTGGTCGACGATACCCGCGCGTGGGTCGGCCCCGTGAAGCTGGCGATCGGCCGCGCCTTGATCGCGGCAGGACGGCCGGCCGCCTGCGGTCCGGCAGCGGGACGCGCCGGGAGCCCCGCCGCGGCGCCCGCCCCGGCCCCCGCCGCGCGCGCGGCGGGCGACAGCTGCGTGGGGGTCGCCTCGCGCACGGCCACGGACTTCGCCGCCCCGGGGGCGCGCCCCGCCCCGAGCGGCACCGCGCGGCCCAGCCCTCCGACGGGCCTAGGCGGCGGGCCGGCGTCGCGGGACGACGCCATCGCCGAGGTCATCGGCCCCGCCGGCGCGTCGCCGGCAGGCGCGCGGACCGACGGCGACCGCTTCACGGCCGGCGACGCGGGGGCCGGCGGCACGCTCTGGCCGCTGCGCTCGCCCCGGCCCCCCTCCGCGCTCGGCGGTCGCGACGGCGCCGCGCGGGACCCGGCTCCCGACGCGCCCGGCCTCGGCGGCGGCGCGCTCGCCGTGGCCGAAGACGCGCCGGACGCCTGAGGCGGCGCGCTCAAGGGCGTCTTCGGCGCGCTCCCGATCGCCGGCGGCGAGTCCGTGGCCGTGGCCGAGCCCGGATCCTCCTCGGTCACCGAGATCTTCTGCGCCACCTCCGCGGCCGCCTTGAAGAGCTCGAGGGCGCGCAGGTCGGCGTTGGCATCCGAGGCCTGCTCCGCGGCGCGGCGCAGCCACCTCAGCGCTTCTTCACGCTCGCCGCGCCCCCACAGGGCTGTCGCGGTCGACAGCGCCCAGTGCACGTCTTCGTCGTCTTCGTCGTGCGGCGGCGGGATCGGGCGCAAATTGGCTTCCATAGAGGCCTCGTCGAGCAGGTCGCTCCCCTGTACCACGACTCTCGCGCCCGCGTCTCCAGCCCGATCTGGCGCACTCTTCGCTACGAATCATTCCTTTTCGCCCGGTCCCGTTCTCTTGCAGGCGCCCATCGATCGCCCCAGCAGCGCCCGCTGCATTCTTCCTGCCCGACCGTGCTCGCGTAGTATCTGCTGCGATGTGCCGACCTCGCGCCGCGCCCCTGCCGCCGCCGCTCCGCGCGGCCGCCTCACGCCCGCTCCGCGCCCGCGCTCCTGCGCGCCGGGCGCCGCGCGCTGCGCCGCCGGCCGCGCCGAGGAGGGCTGCGGCCGGTACGTCGCTGAGAAATGTCAAGCCGCCGCGCGCCGAGCGCGCCGTCACCGGGCACCGCGGCCGCAGTTCCCGGAGTGAATCGCCGCGGTCATCGGCAAGGCCGCGGCGCCGATCCGGTACGAGAGCTTCGGCCCGGAAGCCGATGAGATCATTCCTCTCGGCCGCCGTCGCGCCCGAACTTGAGGTCCGTGTCCCCTTCGTGGCACCCTGGCTTCGCGGGACCTCCTTCGTGACGTGCGAGCGCGATGGCGCTGCGTCGCTCCGGCAGACGTCGAGGCTGCGTGCCTCCACGAACGTAACGGCGGCACTCGAGCCCCACCCTTCTCAACTCCGCCTCCCCCTCTAGGACCACCGCGTGCAGATCTTGTCGGACCTCAAGCCTGGAGACACGCTGGGCCGCTACGAGATCCTCATGCCGGTCGCCCGTGGAGGGATGGCGGCCGTCTGGGCGGCGCGCCTCGTGGGCTCCCGCGGCTTCCAGAAGATCGTCGCGATCAAGACGATGCTGCCGGAGATCGGCAACGACCCGGCCTTCGAGGCGATGTTCCTCGACGAGGCGCGCCTCGCGTCCCGCATCCGGCACCCCCACGCGGTCGAGATCGTCGAGCTCGGCGACGAGAACGGCGTCCTCTACATCGTCATGGAGTGGGTCGACGGCGACACCATCTCCACGCTCAACAAGCAGGTCCGATCGACCGGCGGCGTCCCCCTGCCGATCCTCCTGCGCATCGCCTCGAGCATCTGCGCCGGCCTCCACGCCGCGCACGAGCTCCGTGACGACGAGGGGAAGCTCGTCGACCTCGTGCACCGCGACATCTCGCCGCAGAACGTCATGGTGTCGTACGACGGCATCGTAAAAATCGTCGATTTCGGCGTGGCCAAGGCCACGGGCCGGCTGCACGAGACGCGCGTCGTCGGCCAGCTCAAGGGCAAGATACCGTACCTTTCTCCGGAGCAGCTCACCTCGGGCAAGGTCGATCGCCGCTCCGACATCTTCTCGCTCGGCGTCCTCCTCTACACGACCCTGAGCGGCTACCACCCGTTCCGCGGCCGCAGCGACGCCAAGACCATGGAGAACATCCTGCGGTTCGCCCCGGTCCCCCTCCGGGAGCTCGTGCCCGACGTCCCGTTCGACCTCGCGGTCGCCATCGAGCGCGCGCTGGCCAAGGATCCGGCGGACCGCTGGAACGACTGCGCGTCGTTCCAGCGCACGCTCGACCAGATCGCGATCGCGATCGGCACCCCGGTGACGGACGGCGACGTCGGCCGCTTCGTCCGCGAGACGCTCGGGGACATCGTGGCCGAGCGCCGGAAGAAGCTCGCGACCGCGATCCAGCTCGCGGACAGCCGCATGTCGGCGCGGGGGGAAGGCCGCACCGCGTCCTCGATCAGGGGCGACCGGCGCAAGCAGGCGCCCGCCGGGAACACGCCCCTCCCCGCCACCTTCGCGGGCATCCTGCCCGTCTCCCTCGAGGAGCCTCCCCCGAAGTCCTCGTCCCAGTCGCCGCCCGCGAGCCTCGCGCTGCCGGTCGCGTCCGCGCCTCCGGCCCTGGTCACCCCGGCGCCACGCGCCCGGCGGAGGTGGCGCCGCCGCATCTCCCTGGCCCTGCTCCTGGTCCTGCTGCTCCTCACGGGCGCGGCGCTCGCCGCCCGCGCGGGCATCCTGCCCGTCCCCGGCGAGGTGCACGATCTCCTGCGCGACGGGCGCTCGCTCCTGCGCAGCGCGCGCGAGCTGCTCCGCGGCTTGCTCGAGCGGCTGAGCGCCCTCCTCGCCGACTAGCGCCAGCGCTCGGCCGCGCCGGCCTCGCGCCGCGCGGTCAGCGCGCGCCGGCCGCGGTCACTTGATGCCGGCGGACGGCTCCGGCAGGCAGACGCCGAGGGTGCAGAGCAGGAGGTTGACGTCGCCGGCCGCGCAGTACACCTGCCGCGCACAGTAATCGTCGTAACCGCAGATCTGATGGCAGGACGCCTCGTTCCCGAGCGCGCCGGTGAACGTCATGCACGACCAGCCGCTCGAGAGCCACAGCCCCTCGGGCCGCTTCGTGTCGAAGAGGCACGCGTCGGCGCGCGTCTCCGGGTCGAACACCTCCGCGGTGCACGCCTCGCCCCCGGACAGCTTGCTCCGCGCGGCGGACATCGTGTTGAGCAGGTAGGTCACGTCGCATGTCTGCCCGGTGGCCGACTCCCTCACGACGCGGGCGCGCAGCTCGTCCTTCCTCGCCGCGTAGGCCCGCACGGCGCGGATCGCGCCCGTGACCTGGTTGTTGCCGCCGTCGGGCTTCGGCCCCTCGGCGAGCGCCGCGAGCACCCGCTCGGCCAGCTGCTCCGCCTCGGGATCGGCGCCCGCCGCGCCGTCCTTCGCGTAGCCGAGGCGGATGTACGAGGCGGGCGTGCGCGGCGTGCACGGCTTCGCGTGGGCCCAGAGCTCCTCGCTCACGATGGGCGGCCGCTTCGTCTCCGGCTGCTTGCAGACGCCCACCGAGCCGGGGGGCAGCGTGCCGGAGGCCCGCGGCGTCGGCTGCCCCGGACCTTCGTTGACGTACTCGGTCGACGCGCAGCCCGCGGCGCCCGCGGCGCCCACGGCGACAGACAGCGCGACCAGGCAGCCCACCGAGAGAGCGAACGCAGAGCGGCGCGGAGCGATTCCCACGGCCGCACGGTAGCAGAGCCGGCGCGCGAGCAGAAATTCTCGCCGGGAGGCCCGCGGCGGCGGCGGTCGGCGCCGCGGCGAGCCCGCCCCGAGGCGCGAGCCCGCCCCGAGGCGCGAGCCCGCCCCGAGGCGCGAGCCCGCCCCGAGGCGCGAGCCCGCCCCGAGGCCCCCGCGACCGGACCGAGAGGACCTCACGGCGCCCTCCCGCGCCGCGAGCGATCCCCGCCGCCCGGCGCCCGGGCCTACAGGCCGAGGTTCGACTGCTCGATCAGGTCGTCGACGACGGCCTCGAAGCTCTGCGTCCGGGCGTAGACCGCGAGCTGGCGATCGGCGCTCGTCCCCTCGTCGAGGATCGCCCGGATCCGCTCGAGCTCGCCTTGCGATCCGAAGATCTCCGCCGACTCCTGCACGAACTCGAGCAGCTCGCCGACGAGGAGGCGGACGGGGACCTGCTCCTGCTTGCCGAAGTCGATGAGCTGCCCGTCGATGCCGTAGCGCACCGCGCGCCACTTGTTCTCCTCGATGAGCTCCTGCCGGTACTCGCGGAACCCGAGGTTGCGCCGGTAGAGCAGGTAGAGCTTGCCCATGACGGCCTGGATGAGCGCCGCCAGCGCCACGGTGTCGTCGAGGCGCGTCGTCATGTCGCAGATCCGCACCTCGACCGTGTCGAAGAACGGGTGGGCGCGCACGTCCCACCAGATCTTCTTCGCGTTGTCGATGCAGCCCGTCTTCACGAGCAGGTCGACGAAGCGCTGGAAATGGCCGTACGACTCGAAGCGCCCCGGGATGCCGGTGCGCGGGAAGCGCTTGAAGATCTCGCTGCGCGTGCTCTTCAGGCCCGAGGAGCGGCCGAGCCAGAACGGCGAGCTCGTCGACAGCGCGAGGATGTGCGGGAGGAAGTAGCGGACCTGGTTCGCCAGGGCCATCGCCACCTCGCGGTCCTTGACGCCCACGTGCACGTGCAGCCCGAAGATGAGGTTCGCCCGGGCGACGTCCTGCAGGTCCTCCACGATGCCCCGGTAGCGCTCGCCGTCGGTGATCTCCTGCTTCTTCCAGTCGCTGAACGGGTGCGTCCCCGCCGCGACGATGCGCATCCCGCCTTGCCGCGCGAGCGCCCTGAGGCTGCCGCGCAGCTCGGCCAGCTCTTCCCTCGCCTGCCGGATATCCCGGCAGACGCCGGTGCCCGTCTCGACGACGGACTGGTGCATCTCCGCGCGGACCCGCTCGCGCAGGAGCTTGTGGCCCTGCCCCCCCTCGAGCAGCTGGCTCACGTACGACCGGAGCTCGCGCGTCTCGGCGTCGACGATCTGGAACTCCTCCTCGATGCCCAGCGTGAACTGGCCGTCGAGCAGCCCCAGGGCCGCGGTCACGACGAGGCCCCGAGCCGGACCTTCTGCACGGAAGGCCGCACGAGCCTCGACCAGGCGTAGCCGTCGCGCGTCCGCCGCTCGCCGCGCGCGCACTCCACGGCGTACGCGACCATCCAGTCGACCGCGATGTTGAAGTAGCGCTCCCTGAGGTGCTCGATGTGCATGTCGGGCGCCGGGTTCGTGAAGTCGATCGCGTACGGCACCCCGTCGCGGATCGCGAACTCGACCGAGTTCATGTCGTAGCCGAGCGCCCTGTTGATCTTGATCGCGTCCTCGACGATGCGATCGTGGAGCGCCTTCGGGAGCCACCGCTCGTCGTCGTGCTGCACGTAGCAGCCGCGGAGCCCGGTCGGGCCAATCGCCTTAGGGTCGTACTGGATCGGGAGGATGCGATCCTTGCCGACGCAGATGCAGCGGACGTAGTCGTCGAAGTCGATGAACTCCTGCAGGGTCATGACGTTCTGCCCGGAGGCGTTGTAGGCGGCGAGCAGCTCCTCCTGGGTGCGCACCACCGACACGTCCTTCCAGCCGCCGCCGTCCGCGGGCTTGAGGATGGCCGGGAAGCGCACGTAGTCGATGATCGCCTCCCAGTTGAGCGGGTACTCGAGGTTGCGGAGGCTGCGCTCCTTGACGATGGCCGGGATGTAGTCGCGCTGGGGCAGCATGACGGTGCGCGGCGTGGCGATCCCGATCTGCGACGCGAGCGAGTAGCCGAAGAACTTGTCGTCCGCGCTCCACCAGAACGGGTCGTTGATCACGAACGCCCCGCCGAGCGCCGCCGCCTTGAGGTGGAAGCGGTAGTGCTTCACCTCCTGGCTGATCCGGTCGATGAGCACCCGGTACGGGCTCTCGAAGCGCTCGGGCGTCCCGCCGAGCTTCGCGATCTCCGCACGGACGCCCGGCACCTTGTTGCACCTCTCGAGGAAGGCCTGCGGGAACGACTGCTCCCAGCCGACGAGGATGCCGATTTTCTCCGCCATACGTTGCTGTCTCCTCCCACCACACATGGTCGCGGCCACCGCCGCTGACGCACAGCGTAGCGCGGATACCCAGGAATTTTACGCTAGAAGTGTAGCGATGAGACGGCCGCGTGAGCCCGGCCAACGGCTCTGCCCGCCGGTCCGTCCGGTGCGATCGCGACGTCGCCGCGCGCGGCGTGGCGGGACGCAGCGGAGGGCGTCCGCCATCGGCGAGCGCGGCGTGAAGAGCGCGCCACGCGCAGGGCACGCGCGTGACGCGCAGCCCCAGGCGGAAAACCCCGGCCAGATCGGCCAGGGACGGAGGCCGTCCGAAAATAGATCTTGACGGAACCAGCTCGGCGAGTAGAGTCGCGCACCTCTCCGACGGGGCGGGTAGCTCAGCGGCAGAGCGTCGGCCTTACAAGCCGATGGTCGCAGGTTCGACCCCTGTCCCGCCCACTCCTGGGTCAAGGGCCTGGGCGAGCTGTGATGATGTCAGTCTGGGGTGGTAGTTAAGTTGGTTATAACGCCGGCCTGTCACGCCGGAGGCCGCGGGTTCGAGTCCCGTCCACCCCGCCAGCACTGCTCGGAATCCTCGATGCCTGGCCGTCAGGCCCCCTTCTCCAGGGGCCGCTCGACAGCCTGTCGAGCCCGTCGACCTGGCCGGGCGCCTGTCACAGGCTGGGACACCGCTGCGCTGCAGGCCCTGCGCTCGCCGCGCTGCCTCACCGCGCTGCGGCCCTGCCCGCGCCGTAGGCCCTGCCCTCACCGCGCCATCACGCGCTGGATGGCCGCGTCGAGGTCGCGGAAGCTCACCGGCTTGATGAGGTGCTCCAGGAAGCCGGCGCGGATCGTCTTGCGGCGATCCTCCTCCATGCCGTAGCCGCTCAGCGCGATGGCCTTGAGCCCGTGACCGGCGCACCGGATCGACGCGATCAGGTCCGTGCCGCTGCCGTCGGGCAGCCCGAGGTCGCTCACGAGCAGATCGAACGCCTCCGCCCCGACCAGGTCGAGCGCGGCGCGCACGCTCCGGGCGATGCGCACCGTGTGGCCGGTCAGCGTGAGCAGCTCGCTCATCATCTCCGCCGTGTCCTCGTGGTCCTCCACGAGCAGGATGCGCAGCGCGCGCCTCGGCGCGGCCGTCCCGGCGGCCTTCGCCTGCGTCGGCGTGGCGGCCGCAGGCGGCCTCGCGGCGGGCAGGAGGACGCGGAAGGTCGCCCCGGCCCCCCGCCCAGGGCTCGACGCCGTGATCGTGCCGCCGTGCAGCTGCACGATCGCGCGCGAGATCGCGAGCCCGAGGCCGAGCCCGCCGAAGTGCCGCGTCGTGTCCGCGTTCCCCTGCTCGAAGGCGTCGAAGATCCGCGGCAGGACCTCGGGCTCGATGCCGACCCCCTGATCCCGCACCTCGATGACCACCTGCGCGGCCTCGTCGTAGCAGCAGAGCTCGATCTGCGACCCGGGATAGCTGAACTTCACCGCGTTCTTCAGGAGGTTCCAGACCACCTGCTCCAGCCGGGCGACGTCCGCCGAGACCCAGTGCTCGCCGGGCGCGACGTCGAGCGTCAGCCGGATGCTCTTCGCGTCGACCTCGTCGGCGCAGATCTCCATCGCGTGCTCCAGCACCGTGCGCGCCGCGACCGTGTGCGTGACGAGCTCGAGCTTGCCTCGAACCACCCGCGTCAGGTCCAGGAGATCGTCGATGAGGCGCGCCTCGAGCTCGGCGTTGCGCTGGATCATCTCGACGCCCCGGCGGACCTCGTCGGGCAGGTCGTCGCGGCGGAGCAGCCGCGACGCGGCGGTGACCACCGGCGTGAGCGGCGTCCTGAGCTCGTGCGACAGGACGGCCAGGAACTGATCCTTCGTGCGGTTCGCGTGCTCCGCGGCCTCGCGCGCCGTGATGAGCTCCGCCTCGACCTCCTTGCGCCGCGTGATGTCCTGCACCACCGCCATCGTGTGGGTGATGCGGCCGCCCGCGTCCCGCACCGCCGTCACCGTGGTGCTCGCCCAGAGGCGCCTCGCGTCCCTCGTCACGTAGCGGTTCTCGAGCGCGAAGTCGCTGATCTCGCCGCGCAGCAGCAGCTCGTACCGCTCGGCGACGGCGCTCGCGTCCTCCGGGGCCGTGACGTCGAGGAGCGCCTTGCCGAGGAGCTCCGTCGCCTCGTGGCCGAGCATGCCGGCGAACTTCCTGTTCACCCGCACGAAGCGGCCCGTGGCGGGATCGCACTGGACCTTGCCGACCACGGCGCTCTCGAAGATCGTGCGGAAGTCCTCCTCGCTCGCGCGGAGCGCCTCCTCCGCGCGCTTGCGCCGCGTGATGTCGGTCAGCATCGCGGACGCCCCGATGATCGCGCCGCCGGCGTCGTGGATGGGCGCGACGCTGATCGAGACGTGGACGCGATCGCCGCCGCGCGCGATCCCCACCGTCTCCACGGGCTCCGCCCGCTCGCCGCCGAGCACCCGCTCGAGGACGGCCCGCATCTCGTCGGCGCGCTCCGGCGCGATGATGATGTGCACGGGGCGGCCGGTCACGTCCTTCTCGCCGTAGCCGAACATCCGCTCCGCGGCCGCGTTCCAGCTCGTGATCGCCCCGTCGACCGCCGCGCCGAGGATCGCCTGCTCGGCCGACGCGACGATCGCGGCGAGCCGGCCGCGCTGCTCCTCGGCCTCCTTGACGCTCGTCACGTTCACGAGCGTGACGACCACCCCCGAGATGACGTTCGCCAGCGTGCGGTACGGCAGCACCCGCAGCATGTAGCAGCAGCGGCCGTCCTCGATCTGCACCTCCCGCTCCTTCGGCGCGAGCGTCCGCAGCACGTCGCGCGCGTCCGCGACGAGCGAGGAGGCGTCGAAGCGCGCCGCGATGTCGAGGATGGATCGGCCGATGTCGCCCTCGATCAGCCGGAAGACCTCCGCCGCAGCGGGCGTGAACCGCCGGATCCTGAGCTCGTCGTCGAGGAACACCGTCGGGATCTGGGTGCTGAGCAGGAGGTTCTGGAGATCGTCGTTCGCCGCGTCGAGGGCCTCGATCTTCGACTTCAGCTCGCTGTTCAGCGTCTCGAACTCCTCGTTCAGGCTCTGGAGCTCCTCGTTCATGCTGAGGAGCTCCTCGTTCGAGCTCTTCAGCTCCTCGTTCGACGTCTCGAGCTCCTCGATCGTCGTCTGGAGGTGCTCCCGCGTGGCCTTGAGCTCGTGCTCGAGCTGGTCGACGAGCGACGCGCTCTCCCGCCGCGGGCCGGGCGGAGGCGCCTCGCCCCGCGCCGCCGGCCGGAGCTCGTCGAACACGACGACGAACAGGCCGAGGTCGTCCTCGAGGCCGCCGAGCGGCCGCACGACGAGGTTGAGGCGCTGCGTCCCCACGATGGTCTCGACCGCGATGTTCTCGTGCACCACCTGCTCGCGCATCCTGACGGCGCGGTGCACGGCCGACCGCACCTCGGGGCGCAGCGCCCGCAGCACCATGTTCGAGACGTTGACGTCGAGCGCCCCCGTCGACGGCGCGAGGTACTTCCCCGTCTCGCCGGACAGGTACACGATGTCGCCCTGCTCGTTCACGACGACGCACGGCGGCCCGTAGCGCTCGAGGAGGCACCGCTCGATGGTGCGCTCGATGCTCTGCTCGGCCGACCAGGCGCCGCGGCGCGCGAGCTCGCCCGCGCGCCCGTCCGCCCCGGTCCGCTCGGCGAGCGGGTGCCGCGGCAGCGCGTGCCCGACGGCGCGCTTCTTCTGGAAGATCCGCCGCTTGCCGTCGATGGGGCGGAACAGGTCGCTCCGCTGCGACACGCTCTCCGAGGGGCCGAGGAGCAGGTAGCCGTCCTCGACGAGCGCGTAGTGGAAGACCCCGAGCACCCGCCGCTGGAGCTCGCCCTCGAGGTAGATGAGGACGTTGCGGCACGAGATCAGATCGAGCCGCGAGAACGGCGGATCCCGGGTGAGATCGTGCCGGGAGAAGACGCAGACGTCGCGGATCGCCTTGGCGACGGAGCGGGTGCCGCCCTCCTCGGCGACGAGGAAGCGCGCGAGCCGCCCCGACGCGATGAGCTGCGTCGCCTCCCTCGGGTAGTGCCCCTGCCGGGCGATCTCGATGGCCTGGTCGTCCACGTCGGTGCCGAAGATCTGCACGCGCGGGGCCGCGGGCAGCTGCTCGACGTGCTCCATGAGGAGCATCGCGATCGTGTAGACCTCCTCGCCGGTGGCGCAGCCCGGCACCCAGACGCGGATCGGGCTGTCCGCCTCGCGCTCCGCGAAGAGCGCCGGCACGATCTCCTCCCGCACCGCCTCGAACGTCTCCGGATCGCGGAAGAACTCGGTCACGCCGATGAGGAGGTCGCGGACGAGCTGCGTCGGCTCGTCCGCCTCCCGCCGGAGCAGCGCCATGTAGTCGGCGACCGAGGTCGCCCGCAGCACCTGGGCCCGGTGCTGCACCCGCCGGATCAGCGTGGTCCGCTTGTACTGACGGAAGTCGTGCCCCGTGCGCTCGAGGAGCAGCGCGCAGATCTCCGGCAGCCGCGCGGCGATCTCCTCGACGAGGTCCGCGCGATCCCCCTCCGCGGGCAGGCGCCGCGCGTACTCGAGCAGCGCGGCGGGGATGTCGCGGAGGGCGAGCACGTAGTTGACGAGCCCGGTGTCGATCGCGTGCCGCGGCATCTCCGGGTGAGCGGCGGTCGCGGGGTGCTGCGCGATCGTGAGCCCGCCGTGCTCTCGGACGACCTTGAGCCCGCTCAGGCCGTCGTGCCCCGAGCCGGAGAGCACCACGGCCACCGCCCGCTGCTTCGCCTCTTCGGCGAGCGACCGGAGCAGCGCGTCCATCGCCGCGCGGTGCCCGCGCGGCTCCGCGAGGCGGCTCAGCCGGAAGACGCCGTCCTGGATCGTCGCCGTGGCGTGCGAGGGGGTGACGTAGACGTGGCTCGGCTGGATCGGCAGCCCGTCCGTCGCCTCCAGCACGGGCATGCCCGTGTGGGCGGCGAGCAGCTGCGACATCACGCCCGCGTTGTGCGGCTCGAGGTGCACGAGCACGAAGGCGAACCCGCTGTCGGGCGGCATCGCCGAGAGGAAGGCCCTGAAGGCCTCCAGGCCCCCCGCCGACGCTCCGAGCGCGACGACGAGGCTGTCGGCCAACCGTGTTCCCTGGGGCGACGGGACTCCCGTCGCGGCATCGCGGCTCTCACCGTCGCTTCGCATCAAAGCCTCCGACGCTTAGTACACGTCTGGGACAACAGCCAGCGAACGTCGGCGCGAAGCGCGGCCGGGAGCGCCATAAGGATCTACCCGACCGCCATCTCCACGTATGCCACCTCGTGGACGCGCTCGTGCCTCGGTCGTCACACGCCATTTCCGCGGGCGCGAGTGCGACGCTTGCCCTTGACAAATCGCATCATCTCCGCGTGCATAGCCGCCGAGCGGCCGGACCGGCCGCGGAGACACGGAGCGCTTCATGAGTCGATTTCTACTCTGGTGGAGGGCGACGTCCGTCACGGTGAAGGCCGCGGCGGCGTGCGCCGTGGTGGGCACCCTGGGCGCCGCGGTGCTCGTCGGGCGCTGCGCCGTGACGACGCAGGCGGAGCCGCCGCGGGCCGGGCCGGTCTTCGTGAGCGGCGCGGTGGTCACGATCGACGCGGTGCCCGCCGCGCCGCCGGGGGTCGTCGTGGTCGGGCAGGCGACGGACTTCGGCGGGCCCGAGACCGCGGGGGTGAACGCGCTGCGCGGCCTCGTGTACTTCGTGCCGAACGGCACGTCGCACCTCCTGAACACCGCCTCGCTGAGCCCGGTCGCGGTCCTCTACACGCCGCGGCTCGATATCTCGCCGCGGTCCTGGCAGAGCGGCTTCCCGGGCGTGCCCGGCGGACGCAACGAGTGGTTCCAGATCTCGTATGAGGGAGAGTTCGTGACCTCGCGCAGCGGAGCGCACCAGTTCGAGCTGCTCTCCGACGACGGCGCCAGGCTCTTCATCGATGACCGGGTGGTGGTCGAGAACGACGGCCGGCACGAGCCGCAGAGCGCGCAGGGCGCGGTGATGCTGGAGCCGGGGAAGCACCGGATCCGGATCGGCTATTTCCAGGGGCCGCGCTTCGAGATCGCGCTGCAGCTCTTCGTGACGCCCCCGCAGGGCGGCCGGCAGATCCTCGACATCTCCCGGGTGCTCTGAGCGTGGCGCGGGCGGCGGCCGCGCCCCTCAGCCGCCGCGCTGCGCGAGCGCGAGCAGCGCCTTGACCTTCGCGTACGAGACGTAGGGGTTGTCCTCGGCGCCCCCGAGATCGTCGCTGTCCTCGCCGGTACCCTGGGCCCGGACGGGCATCCACGCGTAGTCGGGGTGGAGCTCCTTGCCGTTGATCCCGTTGACGATCGACGGGTTCTTGATCCACTCCCCCCCGAGGATCGTGAGATCGCTGTCGAGCTCGAGCACATAGTGCAGCTCCGAGACGGAGAGCGGGACGTCGCGCTGGGCGGGCGGGAGGAGCAGCGTCTCGCCGGTGACCGAATCGGAGATCATCCAGAAGCGCGCGGCCACGCGGACGAAGCGCCTCGCGGCCGGGTTCATCCGGTAGTTGTAACAGTCGGCGCCCATGTAGGCGCCGCCGCACAGGAGCCGCGCGGCGTCTTGCGGGCCGATCTCCTCGATGGTGTCGATCGAGAACTGTTTCACCGGGAAGCTCCACACCTCCGCGTCCCAGGTGTGGTCGACGATGAACATGAGCCGCTGCTTCTGGGTCGACTCGCCGGAGAGCGGCTTCGCGCCGACCCCGAGCAGCCCGGTCATGGCGACGTGCATCGTGGCGGGGTTGAGGTCGCGGCAGGCGGGGTCGAGCGGCCTGCCGTAGATGTCGCGCGCCGTCCGATCCGCCCGCGTCTCGCAGCGGCGCCCCGAGAAGGTCACCGCGTCGCTGAAGTAGACCTCGCTCATGAGCGCCTCGATGTCCGCCATGCGGAACAGGACGCACCCGGTCTCCGCCGCGGCGCACTCGGTCACCTTGGAGTCGACGAGCTTCACCCGGACGTCGCGGCGCGGCCCGGCGCCCTCGGCGGCGACGTACGCCGACCACCCGTTGCAGTGCCCCCACCAGTACTCCGGATAGATCCCCTGGTAGAGCCCGTGATGCTGCAGCTCCCAGCGCGTCGCCGGACCGGCCACGACCACCGCCGGCTGGATGTAGGGCGGGTTGCGCAGGTACGGGGGCCTCCTGAGGTCGTCCGCGCTCCACGTGGCGATGCTCGCGAGCGACTCCATCTGTCCCGGGTGGAAGAGAACGTCGTATTTCTCGACGGGAGAGAGGTTGTCCGGGTCGGAGGTCCGATCGGAGTAGTTCTTGAACATCGAGTTCCAGCGGTCGGCGATGCCGTTCTGCCGCTGAGGCCACCAGTTCGACGGGAACGCGGTCGTCTGCGCCTCGCCTTGCAGCAGCGTCGTGTCGAGCCGGAGCCGGGCGCCCTGGAGCTCGGGGTGCAGGTGCGAGGGCAGGTTGGCGCCGTCGATCGCCTCGCGGCCGCCGGTCGTTGGGATGAGCAGCTGGTGGGCGCCGCCGAGGATCTGCCCGGTCTCGGGCGTGTAGCCGAGCACGTAGGGCACGGGCCCACCCTCGATGAAGCGGAAGGCGGGGCCGTTCACGCTGCTCTCCGCGACGGCGACGCGCTCGTCCGGCGCCCGGTCGAGCTCCGCGCAGCCCAGGAGCAGAAACACCGAGCTCACGATGCCCGCCTTCATCCGCGTCTTCATCGCTGATCCCCCCGGAGACCGACGCTGGCCGATCCCTCGGGCGTTCTCTGCAGAGGCCGCGCCACCGGGCTCGTCGTTAAAGAGCGCAGCCATTGCACGCGTCGGCAGCCGGAGCATTCACCGTGCGCCGATGCGCCAGAGCACGACCTTCACGGTGTCGATGAGGATGGAGATATCGAACCAGAGCGAGAAGCTCTTCATGTAATAGAGATCGTACTGGAGCTTCTCCAGCGCGTCCTCGGCGGACGCGCCGTAACGGCAGCGCACCTGCGCGTGCCCCGTCACGCCCGGCTTCACGCAGAGCCGCTGCCGGAAGAAGGGGATCTGCTTCTCCAGCGCCTCGATGAACTCGGGGCGCTCGGGCCGCGGCCCCACCATGCTCATCTCGCCGACGAGCACGTTCCAGAGCTGAGGCAGCTCGTCGAGCCGCGTCTTCCGGATGAACCGCCCGACGCGGGTCACGCGCGGATCGTTCTCGATGGCCCACGCGGCCCCGTTCTTCTCGGCGTCGGTCCGCATCGACCGGAATTTGTGGATCCGGAACGGCTTCCCGAGGGCGCCTGTCCGGATCTGCGAATAGAGCGCTGGTCCCCTGGAGTCGACCTTCACCGCGATGGCCGTGAGCGCCATCAGCGGCAGTGCGAGCACGAGCCCGGCGCTCGCGCATACGACGTCGAAGAGCCGCTTCGCGACCAGCGTCCGCCGCCGCACGCGGAAGCCGTGAGAGAAGATGATCTGGCTCGGCTTCAGCTCGCGCACGCAGATCTTGCCGGTCACGCGCTCGTAGAAATCCATGCCCTCCTCGATCTGGACGCCGCGGAACTTCAGATCGAGCAGCTCCTCCAGCGGGAAGGCGGCGCGCCGATCGGGGATCGCCACGATCACCACCGCGACGCCGCGCTGCTCGACGAGGCGCCGGAGATCCCGGGTCCTGCCCGCGATCTCGGGATCGTCGATCGGCTCTTCGTCCCTGACGAGCCGGCCGGCGAGGCGCAGCCCGAGGACGTCTCCGTCCTTCCGGATGAGGGACGCGCACGTGCGGGCGAGCTCGCCCGACCCCAGCACGACCGCCAGCGTGGAGAAGCTCTCGCTGCTCAGCACCCGATTGCACGCCGCGCGCCACGCCGGGAGCACGATCGCCGCCGCCCCGAGCGACGTCAGGAGCACCCGGTCGCCGAGCTCCGCGTCCGGCACGAGCCAGAACGCGAGCCACAGCACCGCCGCCGCCATGCCGAGCGCCCGGAACATCGTCAGGAACAGCGCGCGCGCCCTGGGCGGCTCCGGCCCGTACAGGCCGTGATAGTAGAGCGACGCCAGCGCGACCAGCGAGATGCTCAGCGTCTGCCCGAAGCGCTCTCCGTCGAGCGCGTGCTCCCAGCCCACGAGCACGCCCGGCGCGCAACACACCAGGAGCGAGAGCAGGCTGGCCTCGACAAACCACACCATGGCCCGGCGCGGCGACCGGAACAGCTCCAGCATCGTCCCTCCCCACTCGTCTAGCCCAGCGCCCCGGGCGGTCGCGCGCCACGGCGCATCGCCTCCGGCGGGGCACACACGGTTGTAGTTGGACCCACATTAGAGCAGACCGGGGCAGATCGCCAGATGCCTCCGACGAATCTCGTCCATCGGCGGCGGACTGAGCCGCCGCGCGCGAAGCCGGGCGCGGCGCAATCGACGACATCGCGGGCGGTTGCGCCGGGGATGTGCGGTGACGAGGGGAGTCGCGGCGAGAGAACGCTGTCGACGGACTGCGTACGTCGTCTCCGGGCGCGCGCTCAGGGAGCTTTGCGGATCCGCGGCGCGGCGAGCGCGTCGCTCCGGCCGGGAGCGCGCTTTGCCCAGGTGCGTCGAACGGGTGTGTCGAGCGGGTGCGTCGAGCGGGTCTGTCGACGCGGCTTATCGCGCGCCGACGTCACCGGCGCGCGCGGAGGCCGTCTCGCGCGGGGCCTCGCCGACGGCGGCGGTCTCGTCGGAGCCGGCGCCGCGGTCATCGTGCTCGCGGCCCGGCTCGGGCGGTCGCCAGCGGCCGGACGGCATTCCCTGGATCATCGCGGCGCGGCGCTCGTCGTCCCATGCGCCGTCGGGATCGCGGCGCACGGTCCGGTGGCGATCCGTCGACAGCGTCCCCGAGATCCCGGCCGTCACGATGCTCCTCAGCGAGCCGCCGGCCTCGCCCGTGCTCGGCGCCGGATCGAGCGCGGCGCGCACGAACTCCAGGTCGACGCCGCCGCGGAGCGCGATCCCGCGCGCCAGGGGATAGGCGATCTCCGCGCCCGCGAGCGCCGTGGTCGTGGACAGCGATCCTTCCCTGGAGGGCGCCGGCGCGCCGGGGGCGAGGTGGAGCGGCGGATTCGCGGCGACGGGGGCGCTGCCGGTCGAGAAGCGGGCGACGCCGGTCACGAGGAGATCGCGGGTCGCGCCGCCCCGCGCGGGCCGGAAGCTCGCTTCGAGGGACGCCTCGTGCTCGTGCCCGAATCCGATCCTCGGCCCGAGCGACGTATAGGCGTACGCGTACCCCGCTGTCAGCCGGTAGCGCTCCTGCACGTAGGTGAGACCGACCCGCGCCGTCGGCGCGATCACCGCGGCGCGCGACGACAGCACGGGCGGCGGGCTCGCGACGGTCACGCCGCCCGAGGCGCGCGCCGAGGCGTTGCGCGTGAGCTCGTGGGTCGCGGACAGGAGCGCCGCGCCGGCGTGGACGCGGGCCTCGCCGCGCGTGAGCTCGGTGTCGAGCAGCGCGTGATGATACTGGGTGATCTCGTACCGGAGCTCGGGGGTCAGCGTGTCCAGCGCGCCGAGGTCGATCGACGTGCTCGCCTGGGCCCGCCCCGTGTGCGCGTCGATCCCGACCCCGGCCGGGTCGTCGGCCGAGAGCGCGCCGGCCTGCTCGTACCCGAGATCGAGGCGCGCCGCGGCTCGCCGCGATGTCGCGATCGACAGGGCCGGTCCCCCGGAGAGCGTGTATTGCAGGCGATTGCCGTACAGGAACGGATCGCGCGCGGCGAGCGCGTCGGCGGCGCGCACGCCGAGGCGGGTCGCCAGGTAGCCGGCCGCCGCCATCGAGAGGTCCGCGCGCGGCGAGAGCGTCCAGCCCGCTCCCCCGCCGAGGCGCGCCGAGACGCTGTCGGACGGCGCGGAGCGCGCCGCGTCGAGCGAGACCTGAAGGACCCGCCCGTAGCTCCCGTCGACGCTGAAGCCGTAGCGCGAGCGCTCGCCGCGCAGCGAGCCCTCGACCGAGCCCCCGACGCCGGCCATCAGCGCGCCGGAGCCCACGTCCCCGACGTTCGACGCCACGCTCTGCTCCACCGCCGCCTGCGCCGTCACGTCGGACTCCCACATCGGCAAGACGAACGAGAACACGCGCCCCCTTGCTGTCGAGCGGCACGCCGCGCGGCGGGCGCGACCCGAATCGGCCGCCCTCCCCTCCCCGGCAGCGCCCGGCGCCCGGAGCGTCCCACGTTCGTTGATGTTTGCAACATTACAAATTTGACCCCGGCATGCCGCGGGTGTGGCGCATGGCTGCGCGCGGCGGCGACCTGAGCGCTCCGCGCGGCGGCGACCTGAGCGCTCCTCGGCGGCTGGCACCGCGCGCTCTCGCGGCGTGGACGTGCGCAGGCAGGGCGGGACGTACCTCGAGTCCGTCCCTGCCCCGCTGGGGCGGAAGGACAGCTTGTAACATGAATTACATCATGAAATCCGGCGTGGGCGCGGGCATGGAGGAGGAAGGCTTGTCGAGGCCGCTGCGCGTTCTCTGGGTGACGCGCATCTTTCCGAACCGGGTTGAGCCGCTGTCGTGCGCGTTCCAGCGGCAGCAGCTCGCGGCGCTGTCGCGGCGCTGCGAGGTGGAGGTGCTGGCGGCGATCCCGTACCACCCGGGCGCATCGCTCCTCGGCGGGCGCACGCGGCCGGGCCGCCTGACGGCGGTGCCCGAGCGCGACGAGATCGACGGCGTGCCGGTGGTGCACCCGCGCGCGCCGTACCTGCCGGGGGCGGGCCGCGTGCTGGCGCCGGTGAACGCGCCGCTCTACCTGGCGGGGCTCCTGCCGTACGTCCCGCGGCTGCGCGGGCGGTTCGACGTCGTGCTGGGGGCGTGGCTGTACCCCGACGCCTGCGCGGCGGCGCTGCTCGCCCGGATGCTCGGCCTCCCCTACGCGGTGAAGGCCCATGGCACGGACGTGAACGTCGTCGCCCGCTGGCGCTCGGTGCGCCCGCTCGTCGGCAGTGCGCTCCGGTCCGCCGCGTACGCGATCGGCGTGAGCCGTCCGATGGTGGAGGCGCTCGCGGCGCTCGGCGCCCCGCGGGATCGCGCGGTCCTCGTCCGCAACGGGGTCGACCGCGCGCTCTTCCGCCCGGCGGACCGGCGCGCCGCCCGGCGCGAGCTCGGGCTCCCGGAGCGCGGGCGCGTCGTGACGTTCGTCGGGAACGTCCTCCGCGAGAAGGGCATTCACGAGCTGCTGCGCGCGTTCGAGGCGATCGACCGGGACGACGGCGGTGAGCCGATCCACCTCGTGGTCGTCGGCGACGGCCCGGAGCGGGCGGCGGTCGAGCAGGCGGCGCTGCGGCGCGATCGCGAGGGCGGGTCGGCCGAGCTGCGGGGCGAGCGGGGCCGGATCATCGCGGTCGGGGCGCGGCCGCTCGCCCAGGTTGCCCGCCACCTCGCGGCGACGGATCTGCTGGCGCTCCCGAGCTGGGCGGAGGGCACCCCGAACGTGGTGCTCGAGGCGCTGGCCGCGGCGCGGCCCGTGGTGGCGACGCGCGTGGGGGGCATTCCGGACGTGGTGACGCCGGGGCGCACCGGGCTGCTCGTCCCGCCGCGCGACGCCGGAGCGCTCGGCCGCGCGCTGCGCGACGCGCTCGCGCGGACCTGGGACGACGGCGCGTTCGCCGAGGCGGCGCCGCCGTCCTGGGAGGAGAGCGCGGAGGCGCTGCGCCGGCTGCTCGCGCGGGCGGCGTTCGGAGAAGGCGGGCGGGCCGCCGCCTGACGCCTGGGACGTCGCGCGGCGCCGCAGCGCTGGGCCCTGGCGTGACCGCGCAGCCCCCTCCCCTCGCCGCTCACCCCCACGAGATCGACCAGGTGCACCGCGGCGCCCCGCGGTGCCTGCAGGTCGTGTGGTCGACCGCGATGCGCCGGCTGCCCGCGAGCGCCAGGCCCGCCTCGATCCAGCCGGAGATGCCCTGGCTGCACAGGTAGAGCGGCAAGCCGCCGCCCGAGAGCGTGACCGTCCCGGCGACCTCGCTGACGACCCGCACGCTGAAGTCGCCGTATTTGAAGTAGGTCCTGTACACGAGGCCGAAGCGCTTGAAGAGCATCGACGGCGAGCTCCCCAGCGCCATCGTCTTGTAGATCGTCGTCAGATCGCTCCGGGCGACGTCCGCGCCGAAGTGGCGCATCTTCTCCATCCTGCCGGCGAAGACGCCGTGTATGAGCGCGCAGTCGATCTCGATGAGCGGCGCCATCTCGTTCCAGGTCGACGGGATCGGCGGATCGCTGAGATAGCGGGCCGCCTGCGGCGACAGCTGGCGTCCGAGATCCGCCACGAACCGCTCGCCATAGCTCTGCCGCAGCGCCTGGGCGCGCGAGCCGATCAGGGTGCCTTTCACGAGATTGCCCTCGCCGACGATCCGTGGATCGCCGAGGAACGGGGAGAAGTCTGGTGCGAGCATACTGCGGAGAGCTCCCATCTTCTCGTAGTGTAGCGGCAGATCCGCGCCCCTGTGCGACAGATTCGCGTCACCTCCTCCTTTCTGAACCGGGCCTGCCGCCCGGAGACGGGCAGGGCGGCGGCTTCGTTGGTCGCCCTGCGCGTCGTCCCGCGCTCGAGCACCAGCTTTCGACAGCGGCGCGGATCGAGCGGGATGTCGGTCACGCTGGTCGCGTCAGTCGCGTCAGTCGCGCCGGTCGCGCCGGTCGCGCTGGCCGCGTCGGTTGCGCTGGTCGCAATGTTTCTACAATGTTTCTTGAATGTTTCGCAGGTGCGAGCTTCGGCGCCTGGCGCCGGGCGGCCGTTCGGCAGGAACGCTCGGCGCTTTCGGGGTGACGCGGGGCGCGCACGCTTGTACCCGGCATGACGCGTGCTGCTCGGCGTCGATCGACGCTGGCCGGCGCGGCTGTTCGCGCCGAGCAACACCGAGGATCGCATGCGACCGATTCACCACATCCTCACCGCCGCGGTGCTCTCTCTGGGCCTTGTCGGCGCGGCGGCGCGCGCCGACGCGGCGCCCACCGCAGGGCACCCGCGACTCTGGCTCACGAAAGACCACCTCCCCAGGCTGCGCGGGTGGGCGGCCGACAGCCGCAACCGCATGTACAAGGAGGCCATGCTGCCCGCGCTCCAGGGCGCCATCACAGCGTACGACGGCCGCTTCTACCCGAATGGCCGGCCGAACCCCGCGTGGCCGGACGGCGGCACCAACGCCTACGTGCAATATCCGACCGAGGCGTATGCCGAGTTCTTCGCCTTCATGTCGCTCATCGATCCGGACGTCGCGGCCCGCCCGGTCCACGCCGTCAGGGCGCGCAACCTGCTGATGTACGCCATCGAGGAGGCGAGCAAGGGGAGCGCCGACGACAAGCCCTTCCGCGACCCGGGGTTCGCGACCGGCGACCGCTCGCGCTGGTGGGGCGATGGGTTCCCGCTGACGGTGGACTGGATCTACGGCGCGATCGACGCGAGCGGCCGCCCCGTGCTCTCCGCCGGGGACAAGGCCAAAATACGGCAGGTTTTTCTCAGGTGGGCTGACGACAACCTTCACGCCGCCACGGCGGGCAACGAGCACCCCCACCCGGTCGGCGTCATGAACGATCCGGCGCTGCTCCGCGATCCGCTCCAGCTCCGGTGGGCGGCGAACAACTTCTATCTCGGCCACCTGCGCCAGGTCACGCTGATGTCGCTCGCGATGGACGAGGCGGACGACCGCCCGCTCGATCCGAACACCCCGCCGGAGGCGCTCGGCAACACGCTGCGCAGCTACCGCGCGGACGCCACCGGCGCCTGGCTCTATCAGGCCTTCGCCGTCTTCGAGGCCCCCGAGATCGCCGCCAAGCACCTCGGCGTCTCGCCCGACGGCCTCGGCGTGGCCAGCGGCGGCCTGCCCGTGGAGGGCTTCCTCTACGGCGGCGGGCTGGCGTGCCTCCACCAGGCGCTCCTCGCGCTCCACACGGCCGGCTACGGCGCCCGCGCCCTGTCAGGCCCGCAGATCGGCCTCTTGCGCAGCGGGTACTGGGACCGGTTCTCGGACGGCTTCCTGCACTCGATCTCGCCGGGCCCGGTCACGTACCCGTCGATGCCCGACCTCGGGCCGGTGTACGAGGCGGCGAACTACGGCGACACCTTGCGGGTCCGGGTCGAGCCGCGCTTCGCCGAGGTGTTCGGCTCGCTGGGCGTCTACGACCACCTCACCGGCAACACGGCGCGCTTGCAGAAGTCGCGCTGGATCGTGGCCAACGCGTTCGAGGGCGGCGCGCCCGCGCTCTACGCGCGAACGTCCAAGGTCTGGGGCTCGCCGGTCCCGAGCCGGGCCATCCTGAGCTTCTTGCTCTTCGACCCGGCAGCGCCGCTCCCGCCGGATCCGCGCCCGGCGATGCCCACCGTCTTCTTCGAGCGGGCGCCGGGCCGCGGCGCCGTGCTCGCGCGCTCGGACTGGACCAAGAGCGCGACGTGGTTCACGTGGCGGTGCGGCTGGGTCACCATCAACCACCAGCTCGGCGACTGCAATCAAATCGAGCTCTACCGGAAGGGAGAGTGGCTGACCAAGGAGCACACGAGTTACTCCAGCAACCTCATCGGGTCCACGGCCGACTACCACAACACCCTCTCCCTGCAGAACGACCAGCCGTCGCGGCTGCGCTGGTTCGAGAAGGAGCTCGCCCCGCGAGGCGGCCAGTGGCGCGAGGGGCGCGCCGCCGGCGACCCGAGCGCGCGCATGAGCCGGGGCGCAGGCTACGTGTTCGCCGAGGGTGTCGCGACGGACCTCTACAACACCCGCCCGAACGCGTGGGTCCCGTCGGACGCCGCCCGCGACATCGTCCACGCGAGCCGGTCGGTCGTCTGGCTGGAGCCCGATCACGTGGTGGTCTACGACCGCGCGGCCTCGCGCACCGCCGGCCGGTTCAAGCGGTTCAACCTGATGACCACCGCGGCGCCGCAGATCTCGGGCCGGACGGCCACCGCCGTGACCCCGAGGGGGCAGGCGCTGTTCGTCCAGAGCCTCCTGCCCCGCAGCGCGCGCATGACGGCCGTGCCGGTCGAGGACGTCGACGACGCGGCGGAGATGGAGCCGACGACCCACCGCCTCGTCGTGGAGGACCCGGCCGGCCCCGCGGACGTCCGCTTCCTCCACGTGCTGCAAGGCGCGGACGCGGGCGCGACGATGGACGCAGCCGTGCGGATCGAGGGCGCCCAGGGCTCCGGCGTCGAGGGCGCCCTGGTGGCCGGCCGGGCCGTCCTCTTCCGCTCGGACCTCCAAGCGACCCCGGGGCCGGTGTCCTACCGGGTGCCCGCCACGACGCGCAGGCACGTGATCACCGGCCTCTCGCCGAGGGCCGGCTACGACGTGGCCGTCGTGCCGCAAGGGGCGGAGCTCGTGGTCCGCATCACGCAGGGCAGGGCCCACACGACCGACGACGCGGGCGTGCTGGCGTTCGGCGCCCCGTAGCGCGCGGGCCGCGGCGCGCCACGGCGCGACGCGGCCCTCAGGCCTTCGGGGCGAAGACCCGATCGAGCTCCTCTTTTCCGAACACCGGCGCCCACGGCAGGAGCTCGTACTGCGCAATCCCCTTCTGCGTGAAGGGATCGCCGTCCCGGATCTGATCCAGCGTCGCCCCGGCCGCGTCGTCCGGCACCCGGAGCAGGATCGCTCCGCCGTAGCGCGGGTCGAGCGGCCCTGACGCGAGCACCAGCCCTTGATCGATGAGCCTCTTGAGATAAGCGCGGTGCTCGTCGACGACCTTCAGCACCTCGTCGAGCGGGCGCCGGTAACGGATGATCGCAATCGCGTACATGATGTCTCGATTCCTCGGGCGGCAATCTACCAGAGCGCAGCGCCCTGCCGAGCCTGTTCTGGACAGGCCGCCGTCCGGCGGAGATCGCGCGCCCGCGCGGGGCGCGTCCGAAGGGGGCGCGCGCCAGCGGGCCGCCGCGACGGATCGCGAGAAACCCCATCGCATCGCCGGAATGTGCCGCCCTCGCGATCTCCAGGCTTGACTTGGCGGCCCGCCATGCGGAGGCGCGGCGAGGGCGAGGGCGAGATGCGAGATGAACGTCGCGTCGTCGCACGCCCCCCTTTCCCTTCGCGCTTCCGTCTGGCAGTGTGCGCGCCCTCCGCTGGAGACATCTGTATGGCGCGACCCCCGAAAGCAGCACCTGCTCCCGTTCTCCCGTCCTCGCCTGCCGCCGCGCTCGCGGCGTACGGCCGCGTTGAGCCGAAGCTCCTCGAGCTCGGCCCCGAGGACCTCGTGACCGTCTACGTCGAGGTCCCCAGGGCCGTGAGCTCCGTGCTCTCCGCCCTGCCCCACCTGCGCGAGCTCCGCGACGAGATCGTCCGCGATCTCCCGAACCACCCGATCGAGATGCTGGACGAGCTCGAGGACTACGCCCTCGCGGCGTGGTACGCCGACCTGCTCTACAGCACGCCCGCGAGCGAGCTCGACGCGAAGAAGCTCACCGACGACGCCGGCACGCTGCGCGAGGGGCTCCTCGTCGCCGCCGAGGCGCTCGCCTACAGGAACCTGCTCGACAAGCAGCGCGTCGCCGACATCCGCAAGGGCAAGGGCCACGTCGATCTCGCGAGCGATCTCATCGCGCTCGCCGAGCTGTTCCGCGGCTCCTGGGACAAGGTCCGCGCGAAGACGGCGGTCGAGGACGAGGAGCTCGAGCGCGCCGCGGATCTCGGCGTGCGCCTCCTCGCCGCGCTCGCCGCGAAGCCCGGCAAGGGCTCGTCCGCGGCGCCGAAGATCACCGACGCGAGCGATCGCCGCGCCCGCGCGATCTCGCTGGTCGCCAAGGCCTACGAGGAGTGCCGCCGCGCCGTCGCCTACCTGCGCTGGCACGAGGGCGGCGACGGCGACCTGGCCCCGTCGCTCCTGCAGAAGCCGCGCGGCCGCCCGCGGAACGCCGAGAAGGCCGCCGCGGCCGCGGGCGGCGCGGCCGCCGAGGCGCCGTCGAAGGCGCCGGCCGACGAGGCGGCCGCCGCGGACGGCGGCGCGCTGCCCGCCCCCGAGCCGGCGAACGACGCAGCGCCGGTCGCGAGCGCCTGATCCTCGGCGCCTCGCGAGGAGACCCACGCGACGAGGCGCGGACGCCGCGGAGGCCCTCGAGCCTCCGCCCCGCTCCGCGCCCTCTCCGGTCGCGCGCTCTCTCCTCGACCTCGCCTCGACCTCGGCCTGCCGGCCTCGATCGTCGAGCTACCGGTTGAGGCTCGACTCCTCGATGAGCTCGACCTTGTAGCCGTCCGGATCCTCGACGAACGCGATCACCGTCTTGCCGTGCTTCATCGGGCCCGGCTCGCGCGTGATCTTCCCGCCCGCCGCGCGGATGCGGTCGCAGGCCGCGTAGATGTCGTCCACCCCGAGCGCGACGTGCCCGTACGCCGTGCCGAGCTCGTACTTCTCCACCCCCCAGTTGTGCGTGAGCTCGATCTCCGCGTGCTCCGGGTTCCTCCCGTACCCGAGGAAGCACAGCGTGAACTTGCCCTCCGGGTAGTCCTTCCGCGACAGGAGCTGCATCCCGAGCACGTCCCTGTAGAAGCCGATCGAGCGCTCGAGATCGCCGACCCGCAGCATCGTGTGCAAGATCCTCATGCCGAACTCCTGCTCCTTTTCCTCTTCCTCCGGCCGCGCCGCTGCGGCGCTCAGCCGTACCGCACCGAGATGATCTCCATCTCCGCCTCGCCCGCCGGGCGGCGCACGGTGATCACGTCGCCCGCGCGCTTGCCGAGGAGCGATCGGCCGACCGGCGAGCGCCAGCTGATGCGCCCGGCCCCGCTGTCGATCTCGTCCTCGCCCACGATCTGGTAGGTGTGGCGCGCGCCGTCCTCGTCCTCGATCTCGACCGTCGCGCCGAAGAAGACCTTGTCGCCGCGCTGCTCCGACGGGTCGACCACCACGGCCTTCTCCAGCCGCTTGGTCAGGTAGTGCATCCGCCGGTCGATCTCGCGCAGCTTCTTCTTGCCGTAGATGTACTCGGCGTTCTCGGAGCGGTCGCCCTGCGCCGCCGCGTCGGCGACCTCCTGGACGATGCGCGGCCGCTCCACGGAACGGAGGCGCGCGAGCTCCTCGGACAGCTTCTTCGCCCCGCCGGGCGTGATGTAAGCCGGGTCGGACATGGTTCGATCGCGACGGAGCCTACGCCGCGCCGCCCGTCGGATCCACCGCCCTGGCGTCCGCCGCGGACCCGCCCCACGACACCCCCGGCAGACCCCCCGATCACCTCTGATTTCCGCAAGATGGCCCCCCTGTCACGGACGCATGTTGACGCGACGCGGCGGCATGCTAGGCGAATGAAGAACTATGCCGCGGCTGCGCGGTAGACCGGGAAGGGTACCGGCTGCCAGCGCCGGATGCCGCGGCACCGAGGAGGTCTCCCATGTCGAACGCCCAAACCTTCCAGAACCGCTACAAGGCTGACCTCCGCGAGATCCGCTTCCTCCTGTTCGAGCAATTCCGCCTAGACGAGCTGCTCGGCAACGCGCCGTACGACGCGTGGGGGCGCGACGAGGTCTCGATGGTCGTCGACGAGGTGTACAAGTTCGCGTGCGAGGTCTTCGGCCCGCTGAACACGGTCGGCGATCGGGTCGGCTGTCGCATCGAGGCGGGGCAGGTCAAGACCCCGCCGGGGTTCAAGGAGGCCTGGGACAAGCTGTACGAGGCCGGGTGGAAGTCGGTCTCCGTCTCGCCCGCCTACGACGGCCAGGGCGGCCCCTTCACGCTCTACACGGTGGTCGAGGAGTTCCTCTGCGGCGCCAACGCGGCGCTCAACATGTACCCCGGGCTGACCTACGGGGCGGCGGAGCTGATCGAGCACTTCGGGACGCCGCGGCAGCGCGACATCTACCTGAAGCGGATGTTCGGCGGGCAGTGGAGCGGGACGATGTGCCTGACCGAGCCCCAGGCCGGCTCGGACGTCGGCTCGTCGCGGACGACCGCGGTGAAGCAGAAGGACGGCAAGTACCTCATCCGCGGCACGAAGATCTTCATCTCCGGCGGCGACCAGGACCTCACCGAGAACGTCGTGCACCTCGTGCTCGCCCGCGTCGAGGGCGCTCCGCCCGGGACGAAGGGGCTCAGCCTGTTCGTCGTGCCGAAGTTCCGGGTGAACGACGACGGCTCGCTCGGCGAGCCGAACGACGTCCTCGTCGGCAACATCGAGCACAAGATGGGCATCAACGGCTCGTCGACGTGCGTGCTCAACTTCGGCGAGAACGACGGCTGCCTCGGGGAGCTCGTCGGCACCGTCGAGCACCAGGGCATGCCGCAGATGTTCCGGATGATGAACGGCGCGCGCATCTCGGTCGGCCTGCAGGGCGTGTCGGTCGCGTCGTCCGCGTACCTGAACGCGCTCGAGTACGCGAAGGACCGCAAGCAGGGCTCGTCGATCCTCCAGTGGAAGGACGCGACCGCGCCGCGCGTGCCGATCGTCGACCACCCGGACGTGCGGCGGATGCTGCTCGACATGAAGAGCCGCGTGGAGGGCATCCGCGCGCTGATCATCAAGCTCGCGCGCCACCAGGACGCGGTCGCCGTCTACCAGGGCAAGGACGACCGCGCGGCGGCGTACAACCAGGGCCAGGTCGATCTGCTCGTGCCGCTCGTGAAGGCCTACTCGTCCGATCAGGCGTTCCGCGTCTGCGAGACGGCGATCCAGACCTTCGGCGGCGCCGGGTACACGAAGGACTACCCGGTCGAGCAGTACTGCCGCGACGCGAAGGTCTTCTCGATCTACGAGGGCACGAACCACATCCAGGCGATGGACCTCGTCGGGCGCAAGCTCGGCCAGGCCGGCGGGGCCAACCTGCAGGCCTTCCTGAACGACGTGGCCGAGTTCGTGAAGGCGCACGAGAAGCACCCCGTCCTCGCCGCGAGCGTCAAGGAGCTCCGCGAGGCGCACGAGGCCGTCGCCGGCACCGCGATGCGGCTGCTCTCGTGGTTCCAGATGGGCAAGATGCCGATGGTGCCGCTCGCGGCGAACCGCTTCCTCGAGATGATGAGCGAGCTGGCGATCGGCTGGCTCCTGCTCGACGGCGCGGTCATCGCGCTCAAGGCGCTGGAGACCCTGCCGCAGGGCGACGCCGGCGCGAAGGACCGCGCCTTCTACGAGGGCAAGAAGCACGCGGCCCTCTACTTCGCGTCCAACGTGCTCCCGCACGCGAAGTTCTCCGCCGAGCTCCTCGGCCGCGAGGACTCGTCCGCCCTGGACATCCCCATCGAGTCGTTCGCGACGATCTGATCTCGCGCGTTCCGGTCGGGTCGTTCGCCGCCGTCCGACCGCCCTCCCCCGCGCCGGGCTCGCCTCGGGGCGGGGGCTCGGCCGCGCGGCGCGGGCTCATTCCGGGACCGTGAGGCGCTCCGCCAGGTTCCGGATGGGCACCGGCATGGTCGGGTCGCGCGACACGGCCACGATGTCGGCGCGGAGCGCCCGCGCCTCGGTGAGCCGGAGCCACGCGAGCGCGAGCCGCGTCATGCTCGGCAGGCCCCGCGCGAGCACCGCCCGGACGACGTCGACCGCGGGGAACGAGAAGGCCACCTCCTCGGGGGGCAAGCCCGCGGCCTTCGCCGCCGCCTCGATGCTCGCGTCGAAGTCGTCCCGCCTCGACTCCAGCACCTCGAAGAAGACGCGCCCGCGCTCGGGCGCGAACGTCTGAGCCGCCCCGCCGCCCTCGGGCGCGAAGACCCAGCCTCCCGCGCTGTCGAGCCCCACCCGCGCGCCCGACTCGAGCGTGACGAGCGGCAGGAAGCGGCCGCCTTCGAGCGGCTCCCCGCCGCCGGCGTCGAGCACCTCGCGCACGAGGTCCTTCAGGTTCGCGCTCATGGGCCGATGTTCGCACGGAAACCACCGCGATGGGCAAGCGCGCTGGGCGACCGCGATGGCGACTCGGCAGATACACCTCCTTCCGGCGGGGGACGTCGCGCTCCAAGCCCCCGCCGCGCGCGGCGCTGATATCCGGCGGCGACGGCGGCCGCGACGAGAACATGCGTGGAGAGCGCGCCGCGCCGGAGGCGCCAGGTCGCTTTGCTTGGAAAACGCGCCGGGGTGGCCGGAATAAGAATAGTATGGGGATTCAATTCAAAGCTCATGCGCTCGTATTGCTGGGATTCACTTCGGCTGCCGCGGCGACGGCCAGCGGCTGCAACATCGGCAATGGTGATTACGTCACGATACCCATCGATGATGGGCCGTCGGACGACGACTGCACGCCGAGCAAGGCCGAGGGGAAGATCGCCTCGTCGTGCGGCCTGTGGGTCTCCCGCACCGGGCACGACGGCAACGCGGGGACCTCGGGGGCGCCGCTGAAGACGCTCTCCAAGGCGATCGAGCTCGCCTTTAGCAAGGGAAAGCGCATCTACGTCTGCGCCGAGGAGTTCGACGAGGCGGTGCTCGTGCCCTCGGGACACAGGATCTTCGGTGGGCTCGATTGCCGCGACGACTGGCGGTGGATAGGCGACAAGAAGAAGACGACGCTCACCGCGCCTGAAGGCGAGACGCCGCTCAAGTTCCACGGCGGCAGCGGCGCCTCGACGGTGTTCGTCGAGGACCTCCACGTCATCGCGCGCTCGATCCTGCCGACCCACACCGAGCTGGCTGGCCGCTCCTCGATCGCCGCGAACACCTCGGGGATCCCGGTCGACTTCACGCGGTGCATCCTCGAGGCGGGCGACGGAGCGCCGGGCAAAGAGGGCGAGTCGTTCGCGAGCGACCCCGCCGAGGCGGGGCAGCCCGGCAACGTCGGCAACGCCGCGTGCACGTCCGCTTCGGTCCTCGGCGGGGCCCCGGTGTTCAACACCTGCGGTACGCCCGACGACCGCGAGGACGACTCGCGCAGCGGCAGCGGGGGCGTCGGCTCGGTGTTGTCGGGCTCCGATGGCGGCGACGGGGACCCGCGCGACGCGGAGAACGGCGGGAGGGGCGAGTCCAGCAGCAGGGCCTGCACGCCGGGCGACGCGGGCGCGGACGGCGCAGATGGGCGTCCGGGCGCGGGGGCGGTCGGCTTCGGCGACGTGATCCTGGACGGGTACACCGGCCCGCTCGCCGGCAACGGCACGCCGGGCAAGCCGGGTCAGGGCGGCGGGGGCGGCGGCGGCGCCAAGGGCGGCGCGGGCGCGCTGATGTGCCCGTTCGAGAGCACGGCGGGAGGCGCCGCGGGCGGCTCCGGGGGCGCAGGCGGCTGCGGCGGGCTCGGCGGCAACGGCGGGGGCGCGGGCGGGGCGAGCATCGCCGTGTTCGCGGGGAGCGCGACGGTCTTCTTCAACGACGTGGTGCTGAGGACCGGCCGCGGGGGCGACGGCGGAGACGGCGGCAGGGGCCAGGAGGGCGGCGAGGGCGGCGAGGGCGGGCCCGGCGGCATCCTGGGCGAGGCCACGGGGCTGAACGCCGCCTGCAGCGGCGGCCCGGGCGGGCGAGGCGGCCGGGGCGGCCACGGCGGCGGTGGGCTCGGCGGGCACTCGATCGCCGTCGCCTACGCGGTCAGGGCGCCTTCCCTCTCGAACACGACCATCGAGCTCGGCGAGGCCGGGCTCGGCGGGCGCGGGGGCTCGGCGCGGTACAACGGGCAGGACGGCGTCGCGGCCGAGATCTACGACATCGAGCAGGCCTTCCGGCAGTAGCGCGCCGTCCGCCGGAGAGCGCCTACGCCGGCGCCGGGGGCGCGGGCCAGCTCCGGTCCTCCTGCATGCAGCGGAGCTGCGTCACGCGCCGTCCCTCGGCGGTCGTCACCGCGCTCTCCCGGACGGGCGCGTCGCGCCGCGCGCGCCGGCTCAGCTTCTCGACCACCAGGAACCCTTCCCGCTCGCCCGCGAGGCGGAGGAACTCGTCGAACAGCGCGACGTGCCCGCCGGGCGCCCCGTCCTCGGCCGTCGCGATGCGGCGCTGCGTGGCGACGCCGATCGCCAGCGCGCCGCCCCGGGCGCGCACGACCATCGCAGGATCGAGCCCGCGCTGGCTCTCTTCAGGCAACGTCCAGATCTCCGCGACCCCCGCCTCGGCGAGCCGCCGCTTCATGTAGTGGAAGGCGGACTCGAGCGTGTTGTTCCGGTACGGGACCGCCCTCGACTCCATCGGATCGACGTGGTTCCGCCAGAACGCGATCAGCGCGTGCGCCCAGCGCCTGCCGTCGGGCCGGCGGTCCTGGAACGGCCAGTCCCCGGCCATCGCGCCCGCGCAGGCGCGGAGCAGCGCCTGCTCGTCGATCCCGCGCGTCGCCAGGCAGGGCGCGCAGTGCATGTACGCCGTGCCCCGCTCGAGGAGCGCGCCGCACATCGAGCAGACGTCGTTGCCGTAACCAGGGCCCATGTACCGGAGCCAGCCGGCGTTGAGCGCCAGGTGGGCCGCGCGGCGATCGTCGAGCCACGCGATCTCCCGCAGCCCGTCCCTGAGGGCCATCGAGGCCGCGCGCCGCTCGTCATCTCGCTGCGTCATCCGCCGTCCTCCAGCGTGGGCCCCGTCCGCGCCGGCCCCGCAGTGTAACGCCTGGACCTCCGCCGCGCTTCGCGCGGTGACGCGAACCGTCCGTGCGAGATCGGCAGCGGCCAGCGCGGCGTTCGGGTTGTTGACATCGACTTTCAATTGCCCTTACGCTACGCGTCGACAACATGTCGCGATTTGCCTCGGTTCTCGCGCTTCCTGTTCTCTTCATCGTCGGCTGCGGCGGAGAGCCTGCGCCCGCCGACCCGCTGCTCGGCCTCCAGCTGATCGGCGATGATCTCAGCGACATCCCGCTGCACGGCGCCTCCGCGGAGCAGGTGGCCCGGTTCAAGGAGGGCGACGCGCTCTTCGACTTCGTGTTTCGCGAGCGCGACGGGCTCGGGCCGCTGTACATCCGCTCCGCGTGCGCGGGGTGCCACGAGGGGGCCGCGCGCGGCCCCGGCGCCGTCCAGAAGATGGTGCTCGTCGAGGCCGACGGCGTGACGCCGGCGGTGGATCAGGCGGCGCTCCCCTACGGGCACACGATGCGTCCCTACGGGGTCGCCGGGGCGACGACGCTCGCGCGGCCCGAGCTCGAGGGGACGATCAAGCTCTCGCAGCGCCTCGGCCCGCCGGTGTTCGGTCGCGGGTACATGGAGGCGGTCGACGACGCCGAGATCGAGCGGGTCGCGGCCGAGCAGGCCGCGCGCGGCGACGCCATCCGCGGGCGCATCAACCGGGTGGTGTTCCACTCGAAGAAGAACGCGGACGAGTCGTTCCACACCTTCGCCGAGGGCGACGAGAACCTCATCGGCCGCTTCGGGTTCAAGGCGCGGGTCGCGACGCTCGATGACTTCACGGCCGACGCCTACCAGGGCGACATGGGCATCACCTCGCCGCTCCGCCCCGACGAGCTGCCGAACCCGGACGGGCTCACGGACGACGCCAAGCCGGGCGAGGACGTGGTCCTCGACACGGTGAACGCCGTCGCCGACTACATGCGCTTGCTGGAGATCCCGAGGCGCGCGCCCGCCGACGAGCGCGGTCAGGCGCTGTTCGCCGAGGTCGACTGCGCCGCTTGCCACGTCCCCTCGCTGCGGACGCGCGCCGACTACCCGATCGCGCAGCTCGCGGACATCGACGCGCCCGTCTACACCGATTTCCTCCTGCACGACCTCGGCCCCGATCTCGCCGACGGGCTGGCCGACGAGTCGGCGAGCTCCGTCTCCTGGCGGACGGCGCCGCTCATCGGCATGCGCCACAGCACCTCGTACCTCCACGACGGCCGCGCCAGGACCATCGAGCAGGCCATCCTGCTCCACGACGGCCCGGCGTCGGAGGCGGCCGACTCGGTCGCCGCCTTCCGCGCGCTCTCCCGGGAGGATCGCGAGGCCCTCATCGACTTCGTGCGCTCGCTCTGATCGACGTTCGCCGACGTTCGCCGACGTTCGCCGGCGCGCGCGCTCGCGCCAACCGACAGCCCGCGCTCGCTCCGGGCGAGCCGCGACCAAGGAGCTCGAAAGATCCATGCACATCCCCGCCTGCCTGCGGTCCGGTCTGGCCATCGCCGCCGCCGCCCTCTCGCTCCCCGCGTGCGGGAGCGACAACGAGACGCTGTACACCGACGCGGATTACGAGCGACGGGCAGTGCTCGAGGTGAAGGCCTTCATCCAGGACAACCTCGACGAGTTCGCCGCCGCCACGGCCGCGCTCCAGGCGGCCGCGCCCGAGCCGGACGAGGACGGGTGGAGCGCGTCGAGCGACAAGGCGGCCGTCGACGCGATGAAGGCCGCGTGGAAGGAGGCGCGGCAGTCCTACGAGCGCGTCGAGGGGGCCATCGCGGTCGTCTTTCCGGACCTCGATTACTCGACGGACGCCCGCTACGACGCGTTCATCGAGGTCGCGGCCGACGACGACCTCTTCGACGACGAGGGGGTGACCGGCGTGCACGGCGTCGAGCGCATCCTCTGGGCGGACGAGATCCCGGAGCCCGTCCTCGCCTTCGAGTCGGCGCTCACGAACTACAAGGCCGCGGCCTTCCCGGCCACCGAGGCCGAGGCGGCCGCGTTCAAGGGCGAGCTCTGCGAGCGGCTCAAGGCCGACGCGGAGAAGATGAAGGCCGATTTCGAGGGCCTCGCGCTCGACGCGCCGTCCGCGTACCGCGGGGTGATCAGCTCGATCCTGGAGCAGGTCGAGAAGACGAGCAAGGCGGCGACCGGCGAGGAGGAGTCGCGCTATGCGCAGTACACCCTCGCCGACATGCGCGCGAACGTCGCGGCCGGCGAGCAGACCTACGCAGCCTTCCAGCCGTGGCTGCTCACCAAGGGGGCCGAGGGCGCGGAGGTCGACAAGGCGGTGCTCGCCGGCTTCGACCGGCTGTCGAGCGCGTACGACGCGATCGAGGGCGACGCGCTGCCGCCGCTGCCGGACGAGTGGAGCGAGGAGGCGCCGACCGAGGAGCAGCTCGCGACCCCGTTCGGCGAGCTGTTCTCGCTCGTCGAGCGCGAGAGCGACGACGCGACGCCGGGCACGCTCGCGTACGACATGACGAGATCCGCCGATCTCCTCGGCATCCCCTCCCTGCCTTAGGCGAACATCCGTTGGGGGGGAGAACGGGCGGTCGGTCGGGGGGCGTCAGGCGGCGGGGGTCCAGCGGATGAGGACGCACGTCACGTTGTCGGGGCCGCCGTGCTGGTTGGCGCGGTCGACGAGCGAGCGGGCCGTCGTGGCGAGATCGTCGCCCAGCGCGAGCAGCGCGGCGATCTCCGGCTCGGGGACCGGGCCGGAGAGGCCGTCCGAGCAGATGAGCAGGAGATCGCCGGCCTCGGGGCGCTCGATGCGCGTGGCGACGTCGACCGTCTTCCCCATCCCGAGCGCGCGCGTCACGACGTTGCGGGCGAGCAGCGGATCCACGTCGTCGGGCAGCTGCTCGCCGCTGTGCAGGTGCTCGTTCCAGAGCGAGTGGTCCTCGGTGAGCCGCTCCAGCCGGCGCTCGCGGTACCGGTAGACCCGGCTGTCGCCCACGTGCGCGATGCACGCCGAGGTCGCGTCGACGTACACGCCCGCAAACGTCGTCCCCATCCCGTAGAAGCGCGGGTCGCGCTGCCCCACCTCGAAGATGCGCTCGTTGGCGCGCCAGATGGACGAGACCAGGCGCAGCTCCAAGGGGCCCGCGGCCTCGTCGTAGCCCGTGGGCTGCGTGATCTCGCCCTCGCCCTCCTTGCAGCACGCCTGCACGATGTCGACCGCCATCCGCGACGCGATCTCCCCCCCGGCGGCGCCGCCGATGCCGTCCGCGACGACGAAGAGGCCGAGATCCAGATCGACGGCGAAGCTGTCCTCGTTGTGCTCGCGCTGGCGGCCAACATGGCTTTCACCGGCGGCTTCGATGCGGAGCGGGGAGTTCACGGAGCTTCCTCGTCGGCGAGACGCATGTCGACTCCGGGCAGCATCCAGCGGCCGGACGCCTCGCGCAAGTCAGGAAGGCGCTCAATTCGAGCGGGGAGCGCCGGGCCGCTCGCGCACGCGCGCTACGTGCGCAGCGCCGCGGTCGCGGGCGACCGCAGCGGCGGGGGGGCGCCGTGCGGCTCGCGGAGCTGCTCGGCAGGGGGCGGGACGCTGGCCGTGCGGGCCTCGAAGCGGCCGTTCTTCCAGGTCACGAGCCCGCCCGCGAGGCGCGCGGAGCTGCCCGCGCCGGGCTCGGACCGCAGCCAGACCAGGGGGCGCGCGGCGAAGACCGGCTTGGTGCAGGCGATGTCCTCGAAGGCGGCGGACCACGAGCCGGTGTTGCCGAAGAACAGCCCGCCCTCCCAGCTGCCCTCGGGCGTGTGCGTGTGGCCGAAGACGACCGCCCGGGCGCGGTGGGCGCGGGCGACCTGGCGCGCGGCGCGGCTGACCCGCTGCCAGGTGGCCTCGAGCGGGAGCTTCGGCACGAGGCGCTCGTAGACGACGAGCCCCACCGGCGCGACGAGCGCCGCCGGCGCGAGCCAGATCGGCGCGAGCAGCAGCCACACGAGGGCCACTGCGACCGCGAGCAGCGCCAGGGCGGCCCGGTCGAGCCAGAGCTCGCGCGCGACGAGCCCCAGCCGGTCCTCGGCCGGCGGCGCGAACAGGCGGGCGTGGCGGGCGACGGCGCGGAGCGGGGCGCCCGTCTCCTGCGCGGCGGCGGCGAGGCACTCGCGCAGGCGGGCGCGCCGCTCGGGCTCGCGCCGGCGCACGAGCTCGACGACCGTGCGGAGCGCGCCGAGCGCCCACGCCCCCGCGAGCGAGCGGCGCGAGAACAGGTAATAGCGCGCCCAGTGCGCGAGGTAGCCGAACGCGGACAGCATGAACGAGGAGTCCACGTGCGGGTTGAAGTACCCCATCCGCGAGACGAGCAACCGGCACACGAGCGAGCCCATGGTCGGCTGGATCTCGCCCGGCTTCCGGCCGAACGGGACCATGGGGTAGCGGTAGCTGCAATAGGCGTCGTACTGGTTGCCGTGCTCCACGATGATGCCGTCCGGCGTCTTGTGGAACCAGGCGCGGAACACGACGCGCGCGCCCAGCGCCGCGCGCGCGCGGCCGGCCTCGGGCGTGGGCGAGCTCGATCCGGGGCGCGGCGCGCCGTCCAGCGCGGCGAGCGCCGCCTCGACCACGCGGGACCGGACCAGGTCGCGCACCTCGGGCAACGTGAGCTGGACGTCGTGGTTGCCGGAGATGAACACGACGGTGTGCCCATCCGCGACGACGCGGCCCAGCGCCTCGATGAACACCGGGTGGTCCGCGAGGATCGCCTTCATCGCCGGGACCGCGTGCTCGGCGCTGCGCGGCAGGTCGTGGAAGACGCTCTTCCGATCGATCACGCGCGGCGCGTCGAGGTCGAACACGTCGCCGTTGAGCACCAGCGTGAGCTCATGCCGCCCGGCGCCGCGCGCCGTGCCCTGCTTCATCTCGTCCCGAAGCGCGTCCAGCATTGCCGCGACCTCGCTGTCGGGGGAGTAAGGAGCCTGACGGTAGCGCATCCAAAGACCGTCACCCGGCTCGAGCTCGCAAAGATGGATATCTGAGATTGCCACCGTATGGAGCATCCCTCAAGGTGACACACGCGCCTGACCACGGCTGTCAGGGAACGGTCACGACTGGGTGTCGGGCGATGGCGGACGGCGCGGATGGCGGCGCGGATGGCACGGCGGCGCGTTGATTGCCCTGATTGCCCTGGCTGCAAGGCTCGGCGCGGCTGTCGGGGGCTGTGGTGTCTCGGGCGTTGTGGCGTGGCGAGGTCGCAATCACGACGACCTCGCCCGCTCGCTACTGCCGTCCTTTGCGCTTGATGATCACGAACTGGACGCGGCGGTTCTTCTGGCGCCCTGTCTTGACGCGGTTGTCCCCGAGCGGCTGCTCGAAGCCGTAGCCCCTCGCGACGAGCTTCTCTCGCGGCACCCCCGCGGCCACGAGCCACGAGAGGACGGCCTCCGCGCGCTCCTGGGACAAGCGCTGGTTGTATTCCTCGGTGCCGCTGTCGTCCGTGTGGCCCTGCACCTCGACGAGCTCGATGTCCGGGTTCTGCTGGATGGCGTCGCGCACCTCGTACAGGATCTCGTCGGAGACGGGATCGACCGTCTGGGCGCGGGTCTTGCCGTACACGACGAACTGCACCGGCTTCGACGTCGTGATCTCGTCGGCGTTCACGCGGACGAATCTCGGGCAGCCGTTCTGCCGTGGATCGGGGTCGGACAGCCCCCGCTCGTTCGGGCAGGCGTCCGCGGCGCCGCGGACGCCGTCGCCGTCCGGATCGTCCGGGCAGCCGTTCTGCTTCGGGTTCTGGCTCGCTGGCCCCTTGACCTTCGGGCAGGCGTCCGAGGCGTCGGCGATGCCGTCGCCGTCCGCGTCGCTCGGGCAGCCCACGAGCTTCGGGTCGTCGCTCGGGCCGCCGCGCACGCTGGGGCAAGCGTCGATGCCGTCGTGGAAGCCGTCGTCGTCCGAGTCGTCCGGGCAGCCGTTCTGCGTGGCGTCGGCGCTGCGAGCGCCAGGGGTGGACGGGCAGGCGTCGTCGATGTCGAGCACCGCGTCGCCGTCGCGATCCGCCGGAGGGCAGCCGTCCTTCGCGGGATCGGGCGACGGGTCGCCCTTGACGTCGGGGCAGGCGTCGATGTGGTCGTCGATGCCGTCGTCGTCCTTGTCGCCGAGGGCGGCGGCGGCCTCCGCGCGTTCCGGCGCCGGCTCCGGGAGCGGGGTCCAGCCGATTACGCCGACGGCGCGCACCGGCGGCGTGCCGATCGCGTTCGTGAGCCCCGGGCCGACCGCCGCGCCGAAGGTGAGGCCGCCGAGGACGCGCAGCTTGGCGCCGAGGAGCAGCTCGGCGTTGACGCCGGCCTCCTCGGGCCGGACCGGGGCGCTGGAGAGCAGGAGCTCCTCGCCGAGGGGCGCGGCGCCGTACGCCTCGGCGCCGAGCTGGAGGAGATCGCCGCCGATCAGGAGCCCGGCGGCGCCGCCGAACGTGAGCTGCTGCGGCCGGTTCGGGCCGCCTCCGAGCTCCACGCCGCCGCTCGCGTTCCACAGGAAGCCGAGCGCCCCGTGCGCCAGATCGACGCGGCCGCCGAGGCTCGCGTGGAGGGCGCCGCGGGCCTCCGCGTCGCCTGTGTACTGCGCCGGCGTCCCCGTGGGCGCGAAGAGATAGCCGCCGAGCCCGAGCTGGAGCGGGCCCGCGTCCTCGCCGAGCAGGCGGACCCGCGCGCCGAAGCGGAGGTCGCCGAGTTCGGGCGCCCGGAGCTCGGTGAACTCGACGCCGGCGATGCGCGGGTCGTCGCCGCCCTGGGCGATGGCGAGCGGCGCGTCGATCGAGAGCAGCAGGCGATCCCACAGCGCGAGCGAGGCGTCGAGGCGGAGGAACGCCTGCGAGGAGACGAGGTCGATGGAGTCGTCGCCGCTGCTATGGATGGGGCGGTGGGCGTAGTCGACCATCGCGTAGACGCGCGGCGCGAGGTGGCCGGGAGCGGCCGGAGAGGGCACGCCGAAGAAGGCGTCCCCGGCGGGCGCCGGCTCGAACCGGTCGAGGGAGAAGCCGCCGCTGGACTGGCCTCGCGCGGCGCTGGCGAGCGTCACGAGGACGGCCGCGGACGCTGCCGCTGCGATGGAGGAAGACCTCATCGGCTGGCCACGATAGCGGGGGCGTGAGGCGGGGGGCAACATCCGGATTCCATGGCGGGACGCGGGGGCACTGGGACGATCCAGGCGGCAGCCTGCGCCGCTCTCGCGCTCTCGACGTCTGGGGTTGTCGTCATGGTCATGGAATGGCCCCGGTTTGCCATGACGCGCTGACTCGCGAAGCGCGTTTCGGACCAGGGGCCGCCAACGGCGACGGGATATCGCTGAACGCGAGGCGCCCTAGTACTACAGCCGCACCTCGACAGAGGCCAGCTTGGACCCAGGATTCGGCCATGAGTCCGGGGGCAAGCGAGCTGCCAGCAGCGGCCGCGTGGGACGCGCTGGCAGCAGATTTTGAGGCATTTCACGCGCGATTCGCGGGGCTGTTCGCGCGCAGCGAGCCGCGCGAGCAGGCGATCAAGTACGTGCGCTCGCTGATGGGGCCGGCGGCGCGGCGGAACGGCTGGCAGCTGGCCGAGGCCATCGGCGACCCGACGCCCGATCGCGTGCAGCGGCTGCTGTACAGTGCGGACTGGAGCGCGGATGCGGCGCGCGATCTCCTGATGGACTTCACGATCGAGCAGTTCGGCGATCCGCAGGGCATCGGCGTACTGGACGAAACGGGCTTCCTCAAGAAAGGCACCAAGTCCGTCGGCGTGGCGCGGCAATACAGCGGGACGGCAGGCAAGATCGAGAACTGCCAGATCGGTGTGTTCCTCAGCTACACCAGCCCACGTGGACATGTGATCCTTGATCGTCGTCTTTACTTGCCAGAATCGTGGTGCAGCGATCCGGCGCGGAGGCAGGAAGCTCACGTTCCGGAGGATGTAGCGTTCCAGACCAAGCCGCAGCTGGCGATGCAGATGCTGCATGACGCCTGGCAGCGTGGAGTACCGATGGCGTGGGTCACCGGCGATGAAGTCTACGGGGACGATCCCGTGCTTCGCGACGGCATCGCCGCGCAGGGCCATCGATATGTTCTCGCGGTCATCTCGAGCGCGCCGGTGTGGCCCCAGCGACCGGCGGTCGCGGAGCCCCCAACCGAACGCGAACACCCTCGTGGTCCGCTCCGCACGCGCACTCGTCTTGCACCGGGCGCGCCGCACGCCTCCACTGTGGCGAAGGTGGTCGCGCAGTGGTCGCCGAAGCAATGGCATCGCCTTGCCGTCCATCAAGGCGAGAAGGGACCCATCGAGTACGACTGGGCCCGCGCGCGCGTCGTCGACAGTCGTCGGCGCTTGCCGACCGACGAGATCTGGCTCCTGGCTCGCCGCTCGGTCTCGAATCCGTCGGAAGTGGCCTACTACCTGTCCAACGCTGGAGCCGCCACGCCGCTGGCAACGCTCGCGCACGTGGCCTCCACGCGTTACACGATCGAGCAGTGCTTCGAGGAGGCGAAGGATGACGTCGGCCTCGACCACTACGAGGTCCGCACGTGGCCGAGCTGGCATCGGTACATCACGCTCGGGATGATGGCCCTGGCGTGGTTGGCTTTCGTGCGCGCGAAGCTTCCCGCGGAGGGCGCGTTCCCGTACGCCCCGGCGATGAACCCCGAGCTCGTGCCCAAAGCGGCGCGCCCGGGGCCGGGGAAGAACGCCGAGCGCGTGCAGAAGGCGGCGCTTGACACGTTGGGGAAAAAAAGCCCGCCGCGCTCGAAGAAAGCGACGCTCCGCCGACGCTGGCGCCCTGGAGCATTCCCGAAGTCCGTCGCCTGATGGAGCTGGTGCTTCCGCTGCCCGCACATTCGCCCGAGTTCCGCTGGGCATGGTCAAGGTGGCGACGCCGAAAGCGCGCTCAGGCTCGCGCCTGCTGCTACCGGCGCCGCCGCAACCGGCCGAGCGCCCGCGCCCGGGCTCCCTAACCGCGGCTGTAGTACTAGGGGCATGTGCCGAATGCGGTGCTAGGTCCGACATCGCGCTTGACGTCCGCGGTGACGACGGGGATGTCCTGCGTCCAGACGTGATCGTCTTCGTTGCGGCAGATGCCATTCGTGTCGAGGTCCACATACCAGTGCATCGTGTAGGCTTTGCCGCCGAGAAGCTGCCCCGTGACAGAGAACGTTCCGTTGGCCGCGATCGTGTCCGATGCGCTCAGGATCGCCTCGGTCTCATCCACCGCGACGACGTCTACATAGACCGTGGTGCCGGCGTCATAGGCGGGGACGTACCCGGCGCCGTACACGGAAAGAGTGAAGTGCTGGTCCACTGCACCGCCGGCGCCGCCCGTTCCGGAACCGCCAGAACCGGTGCCCCCGGCGCCTCCGGAACCGGTGCCCCCGGCGCCTCCAGAACCGGTGCCCCCGGCGCCTCCGGAGCCGGTGCCCCCGGCGCCGCCGGAGCCGGTGCCCCCGGCGCCGCCGGAGCCGGTGCCCCCGGCGCCGCCGGAGCCGGTGCCCCCGGCGCCGCCGGAGCCGGTGCCCCCGGCGCCGCCGGAGCCGGTGCCCCCGGCGCCGCCGGAGCCGGTGCCCCCGGCGCCGCCGGAGCCGGTGGTGGTGCTCGTCGGACTCGCGGACGTATTGTCCCCGGTATCGCTGCACCCCACAGCCGTGCCGGCCATGCCAAATGCGCCCACCGCCATCCACACCACGAACCACCGAGATGCCTGCATAAGTCCTCCTCGAAGCCCCTTGATCCGATCGATAATATCCGACGGCCGCATCGAAGAGAAGCCGTCGCGCTCGCCGGAAATGTGTCTCAGGGGAGCGCCATGATAACCCATCAGCTGGTGCGCAGAGTCACGCCGCCTGCCGCGGGGACCGTCGCCCGTACCGCCGGAGCACGGCGGAGAGGATCAGCAGTAGACCCCACCCTTCGCCGGAACTCGGCGTATGGCCCACGCGGCAGTCGCAGCCGCCCTGGAAATCCGGCGGCGCCTCGCCGCCGCTGGCCGTCGTCGTGGCCCCGGCCTCACCACCGGCGCCGCCCATGCCGCCCGTGCCGCCCACGCCGCCTGTGCCGCCCGTGCCGGCGACGGTCGTTTCCCGCTCTTCACATGCGTCGCCCACGCCGTCCTCGTCGGAGTCGGTCTGCTCTGCGTTCGCCACGAGCGGGCAGTTGTCGGTGCCGCTCATCACCCCATCGCCGTCGGGATCGCATGCATCGCCGATGCTGTCACCGTTCGCGTCTTCCTGCCCGGCGTTCGCCACGAGCGGGCAATTGTCGCAGGCGTCGCCGTCGCCGTCGCCGTCGCCGTCTTCCTGTCCGGCGTTCGCCGCGAGCGGGCAGTCGTCGGTCTCGTCCGGTATGCTGTCGCCGTCGGCGTCCGCGTCGCAGGCATCGCCATGGCCGTCGCCATCGAGGTCGGCCTGCGGTTCCCCCACCTCGAGCGGCGGGTTCGCATCGAAGTCGCAGTTGTCGTCCTCGTTGGGCACCCCGTCTCCATCCGGATCGGCGTCCGGATCACACGTGTCGCCGGTGCCGTCGCCGTCGGCGTCTTCCTGCCCCGCATTGGCCACGCTCGGGCAGTTGTCGTCGATGTCGAGCACGCCGTCGTCGTCCGAGTCGCCGTCGCAGACGTCGCCCTTGTGGTCTCCATCGGTGTCGGTCTGCGCCTCGCCTGGACCCGGCGGCGGGTTGGCCATCAGCCGGCAGTTGTCGCGGCCGTCGAGCACGCCGTCGTCATCCGAGTCGGTATCTCGGTAGTCCGGCACCCCGTCTTTATCGGTGTCGACCGCTGGCGTATCCAGCAGGGCATCTCCGGCCTCTTCGGAATCGAGCACATCGTCGTTGTCGCTGTCCGGATCCACCGCGTCGATGGCCGCATCCTCGTCGGCGTTGTTGGCTGGATCGGCGGGATCATCCGGGTTCGCCACCTCCTCGATGTCCCCGATCGTGTCGCCGTCGGAGTCGACGCTGGTCGGGACGGTCCGGAGCGCCGCCTCCTGGGCGTCGGTGAGGCCGTCGTCGTCGTCGTCGTCGTCGCAGACGTCCCCGTCGCCGTCGCGATCGGTGTCGAGCTGGTTGGTGTTGACGTCGTACGGGCAGTTGTCGTCGTCTGCGTCGAGGACACCGTCGTCGTCGTCGTCGTCGTCGCAGACGTCGCCGAGCCCGTCTTCTGCCCCGTTCTTCTGGTTGTTCTCCTGGCCCGGGTTCGGCGTGGTGACGCAGTTGTCCTCGGCGTCCGGCACCCCGTCTGCGTCGTCGTCATCGTCGCATGCGTCGCCCAGCGTATCGCCGTTGGGCAAGCTGCTGTCGGTGTTGATCTGGGTGCTGTTCGGCGCGAGCCCGCAGTTGTCGATGACATCGGGCACGTCGTCTGCGTCGTCGTCATCGTCGCATGCGTCGCCGAGGGCGTCGCCGCCTGGGAGGCTCTGATCGGTGTTGGTCTGGTCCGTGTTCTGCCTTATGAGGCAGTTGTCGATGACATCGGGCACGCCGTCTGCGTCGTCGTCATCGTCGCATGCGTCGCCGAGGGCGTCGCCGCCGGGTAGCGATTGATCCGTGTTCGTACGATCCGGGTTGGGCGTGAGCGGGCAGTTGTCGGCGGCATCGGGCACGCCGTCGGCGTCGTCGTCCCCGTCGCATGCGTTGCCGAGGGCGTCGCCGCCGGGTAGCGCTTGATCCGTGTTCGTTTGGTCTGCATTCCACTCGAGCCGACAGTTGTCGGTGGCATCGGGCACGCCGTCGGCGTCGTCATCATCGTCACAATCGTCCCCCAACAGATCGCCAGTCGCAGCGTCGGTGTTTGTCTGGCTCAGGTTCGAGACGGTCGGACAATTGTCGCAGGCATCGCCGACCCCGTCACCATCACCGTCGCCTTGATGGCTCGTGCCGTCGGTCCCGTTCGGCGTCGCAGGGCAATTGTCGCAAACGTCGCCGATGCGATCGCCGTCTCTGTCGGATTGATCGACGTTGGTGACGTTGGGACAGTTGTCGCAAGCGTTGCCGAGGCCGTCGCCGTCTTGATTTAGCTGGTCTGGGTTGGCGACTTCTGAGCAGTTGTCGCAGGCGTCGCCGAAGTTATCGTCGTCCTCGTCGTCCTGGTCGTTGTTGCGCGCGTTGGGGCAATTGTCGCAGGCGTCGCCGAAGAGATCCCCGTCCGTGTTATGTTGATCGGTATTCGGGTTGTATGCACAGTTGTCGCAGACGTCGCCGATGCCGTCGTTGTCTCTGTCCTGCTGATAATTGTTAAACAGGGTGGGGCAGTTGTCGCAGGCGTCGCCGTGACCGTCGCCATCTCTGTCGTTCTGATCGTCATTGAAGACGTCGTTGCAGTTGTCGGGCGTGTCATTGTGCCCATCCCCGTCGTTGTCGGGCTCGCAGATGTTCCCCACACCGTCGCTATCGCTGTCGAGCTGATCCTCGTTGCGCGAGTCACAGTTGTCGCAGACGTCCGGCACGCCATCGTTGTCGTCGTCGAAGTCGGGCTCCGCGCCCAGGGGCGTGGGCACCGTGGGGCATCGGTCCTCGATGTCCGGAAGCTCATCGTTGTCATCATCGGCGTCCAAATCATCCGGCGTGCCGTCGTTGTCGTCATCGGGATCGCAAGCGTCGCCGATCCCATCGCCGTCGCCGTCGTACTGGCTCGGATTGCTGATCCCGGGGCAGTTGTCCACGTCGCGGCCCGGTACGTCCGCAATGTCGGCGACCCCGTCGTTGTCGGTGTCCCACAGCGTCGCGCTCGCCGGCAGCGGCGCGAGCGCCACGAGCGCCACGAGGCCCGCGAGCAGCGGCAAGATCCCGCGTCGGGCAGCGCTCACGTGCGCGCGGTCGCGGGGCGTCCAAGGCGAGGCGGGGAAGATCATCGCGGCTCCTCCAGACAGGTCGCGCCGAGCACGACGCGCTTCCATGAGCCTATCCAGTTTTGCCCCGAGCCTGTGGAGGTTTTCCTTCGCCGCGCGCGCCGGTCCGCGGAGCGCGACCGCACCTGCCTCTCTCGGCCCCCGCGGCGCCGGGCGCGCGCCACCTGTTCGGCCGCGGGCCGCCTTCTGTTAGGATGGCGTTCAATCCGCCCCCTCACGTCGCGCGCACTGCGCCGACCACGGAACGATCCCTTGCGAAACCACCCCGTGCTGCGACTCGGCTTCAGGCTGCGAACGGCTGCGCTGCTCTCGGCGTGCGCCGCCCTCCCCCAGGTGCTCGGCTGCTCCGACGAGGGCTCCCCGCCCGGCGCGGCGTCGCCCCACGTCGCGCCGCCTGAAGCGCGCGCCCGCATCGCCGCGATCCGCGCGCGCTTCGCCAGCGTCATCGCCCCGAGCCCCGTCAAGGCCCTCGCGCCGACCCCGGCCGGCGCCCTGCGCGCTGAAGCCCCTCACGCACCGGCGTCCGTCGAGCTCCCGCCGCGCGGCGCCGGGCCCGTGCGCCTCGCCGACACCGCGTCTCGCGTCGCGATCGCCTTCTCGCTGAACGACGCCGCCGACGTGCCCGCGACCGTCGATGGCGGCTTGGTCCTCTACGCGGGAGCGCTCCGCGCCGAGGGCGGCGTCGCCCGTGACGTCCTGCACCGCGTCCTGCCGCATGGCACCGAGGACTTCGTCCTCTTCGACCGGGAGCCGGCGCGCAAGGAGCTCCGCTACCGCGTCGACGTCACCGCCGTCCCGGGAATCCGCCTCGTGGAGCGCACGCTCGAGTTCCTCGACGCCGCCGGCTCGCCGCGCCTGCGCGTCGCGCCCCCCTACCTCGTCGACGCGACCGGCGCGCGCCTTCCGGCCTCGCTCTCCGTCGAGGGCTGCGCCGTGGACACGAGCCCGCGCGCCCCGTGGGGCCGCCCGGTGACGCCGCCAGGGGCGCCCGCGTGCACCGTGATCGTCGCGTGGCAGGCCGCCGGCGTTCAGTACCCCGCCCTCCTCGACCCGCAGTGGATCGCGACGGCGAACCAGATGATCTCGCCGCGCACCCGCCACACCGCCACGGTGATCGATCCGGCGAACCCCGCGACCCCCGTGCTCCTCGCCGGCGGCTTCGACGCGTCCGGCGACGCGCTGTCAACGGCGGAGCTGTACTTCCCCCTCGACCGCACGTTCGCGAGCACCGGCGCGATGGAGCACGCGCGCGGTGCCCACACCGCCACGGCGGTCACAGCGCTCGCCGCGCCGGCGCCGTCGGATCCCCCACCTCCCCCGCCGGCCGTGGTCGTCGTGGGCGGCAGCAGCGAGCGCGACGGCGGTGCGCCGGTCGCTGCCATCGAGATCTACAACCCGGCCACGGGCCGGTTCGTCCAGGACCCGGGCGCCTCGCTGGGCCGGTTCAATCACTCGGCCACCCTCCTCGATCCGGGCGTGATCCTCGTCGCCGGCGGCCTCGCGGATCCGCTCAACCAGCCCACGAGCGCGGCCTCGCTCTACACCTTCAGCGACTTCGGCCCGGGCGGCGGCGCGCCCGTCACGAGCGCGCTCGCCTCCGCCGGCAGCATGGCGACCTCGCGCCACGCCCACACGGCCGTCCGCCTGAAGACGGGCGATGTGCTCGTCGCGGGCGGCTTCGTCCTCTCGGGCGCCGCGCTCACCTCGGCCGAGATCTTCGACGAGGAATCGAGGGCTTTCCAGGCGATCTCTCCGATCTCGCCCCCCGCCACCCCCATGACGGCGCAGATGAGCGCGCTCCGCGGCTTCCACACGGCGACGCTGCTCGATCGGACCGTCACGCTGAGCGGCCATGTGGCGACGTCGCTCGACTCCGGTGAGGTGCTCCTCATCGGCGGCATCACCCGGGTCTCCGGAGGCGCCTACGTCCGCACCATCGATATCTACCACGACGGCGTGACCGACCCGACCCGGCGGGGCTTCGAGCTCCAGCGGACGCCCATCTCCATGACGAGCGCGCGCGCCCACCACACGGCGAGCCTCCTGCCCACCGGCAACGTCCTCGTCGCGGGCGGCTTCGACGGCGCGACCACGCTGGCGAGCGCCGACGTCTACGACGCGCTGACGAGGAGCTTCAGCCTCCTCCTCCCCTCGGGCGAGTCGCTCGCGCAGGAGGCCCGGCGGGAGCACGCGGCCGTCGTCGTCAACGCGGGCGCCGACCGCATCGCGGGGCGAGCCGTGCTCGTCGCGGGGGGGATCGGGGCCGCGGGCGGGCAGCCGCTTTCGAGCGCCCAGCTGCTCATCAAGGCGAACGGCGAGTCATGCGCGAGCGACCAGGAGTGCGCGTCCGGGCACTGCTCGGACGGGGAGAACGTGTGCTGCAACGAGGCGTGCGATCAGGAGTGCTTTTCATGCACGGCGTCGGGCAAAGGCACGGGCGACGATGGCACCTGCGGTCCGGCGAAGCTCGACAAGGAGCTCCCGATCGTCTGCGTCAACCAGATCGAGGTGCACAACCGGTGCGACGGCCTGGGGCGCGCGGTGGCTCACGAGTCCACGAAGGACTGCAAGCCGGGCCGCTGCGGCAGCAACGACAGGTGCATCCTCTATTGCCTGGACGACTGCGGCTGTGACGAGAGCGGCTGGTGCGATGGCGGCGTCGGCGATCCCGACGCCTGCGCGCCGTCTGACGGCGCCGGAGGTGCGTCGCCCGGGACGGGTGGCGGCGGCGCGGGCGGCGCATCCGCAGGAAGCGGCGGCGCGGGCGGCGCGGCCGTTGGTTCGGGCGGGGCGGGTGCAGGTGGAGCACCCGCGGGAACCGGCGGCGCGGGCGGCACATCCGCGGGAAGCGGCGGCGCCGGCGCGGTCGGCGCCGGTGCTGGCGGCGGCGCGGAGGGTCTGCTCGGTCTCCTTGGGCCCGAAGGTGACGACGACGACCTCGCCCGCCCGCGTCTTCGGCGCCTTGCCGTCCTCGGTCAGGCGCAGCGCTGCTTCGAGCGCGTATTCGTCGAACGGGTTCGGTTTCCACTCGAGCCCGGTCGTCTCGATTTTGTCCCCTGACGCAGGGATCTTCACCTTGTTCGCGTTATCCGGATCGGCGACGCGCTTGAGCGGAACGAGGATCTTCACGGCTCGGTTGGCTCCTGTGGCTGTGGGGGTAACGCAGAGCGTAGTCCGCCCGGGCGGGGGCGCGCCACACGACAGACGGGCCGGCGGACCCGAGCGTGGATCTGGCGAGCCCGACTGAAATAGCGCGCCCGAGGCGGAGGAAAGCGGTCATGGCAGCGCCGACGTGGTGCGTCAAGCAGACGCGGCGGTTCTTGTGGGATGGAGGCGACTCGTTGTGAGGAATCTCGCGGAGGGGGAGGGCGCCCGGGGGTGAGCCGGTGTGACCTGCGGTGTGTTACCGATCGTAACGGGATCTCACCGGCCGGTCCTGACTCGGGGCGGGTGCAGGTGGAGCACCGGCGGGAACCGGCGGCGCGGGCGGCACATCCGCGGGAAGCGGCGGCGCGGGCGGCGGCGCGGGCGGCGCGCCCCCCGGGTCGGGCCAGTGTATCGATCGGCTCGCCAACGGCGCCGAGTGCACCCGCGACCGCCAGTGCGACTCGGGCCACTGCGTCGACGGTTTCTGCTGCGATTACCGCTGCGACGGCCAGTGCCAGGCGTGCGACGTGGTGAACAACGTCGGCCGGTGCACGCCGGTCGGGACGGACCTCAACCACGAGGCCCCGCACCCCAACGAGGGCGGCACTTTCCGGCGCGAAGCCTGCCCCGGCGAGGGCGCGTGTGCGGGCTACTGCGGCGGCCACAGCGACGCGATGTGCAGGTTCCCCGCGGACGGGGCGGTCGCGCGGACCTCCGTGTGCTCCTGCCCGGACGAGGGCTGCGCCATCGGCCCCGCCACGCTCACGCGCTTCTTCTGCGATGGAGACGGCCGCGAGAAGGCGCCCGTGGTCGAGCGCTGCGGCGGCGAGAACGGCGGCTTCAAGTGCGAGGACGAGAGCGCCTGCAAGACCTCCTGTGCCTCGGACGCCGACTGCATCAAGGACTTCATCTGCAGCGACGGCGTCTGCATCGACCTCGAGGAAGTAGGACCGCGCTGCGACGGCGAGCACACGCTCCGCGCCGCGGGCGGCGACACGGATTGCACCCCGTACCGCTGCCCGCCGGGCGGCGGCGCGTGCGCCTCGCCGTGCAGATCGGTGGCCGACTGCGTCGATGGCATGGTGTGCGACCTGGCGAACCAATGCGTCCCGCAGCTCGATCCGTCGCAGGTCCCGTCCTGCTCCTGCGGCGTCGTCGGCGCCTCCACCGAACGAGCCCCCGCGCTCGCGTCCGTCCTCCTCGGCGCCGCCGCGGCGCTGGCCGGGCTGCGCCGCCGGCAGCGCCGCCCCTGAGGCGCACCGCGCCTGCGCGCGCCCGGCGCACCGGGCCGGCGCGCAGGCGCTGGCCTCCTCAGAACTGGTACCGCAAGCTCGCCCCGGGCGCGATCATCAGGACGACGTCGCCCATGAGCGACTCCTGCCCGTACGTCCCGATCCCATCGGTCGACGCCGCGAGCTCGATGGTCCTGTCCCACGACGGCTTGCTGAGGCCGATCAGGAGGAGCAGCTTCACGCTGGCCGAGAGCTCCCAGCGCTCCCCGAGCCGCACGCCCAGCCTCGCCTCCGGATCCACGTAGAAGTACGTCGCCGAGGCGAAGTCGACCACCGGGTACGTGTTGAACCACGCCCCCTGGGTCGTCCTGAACCTGCCGGTCCGCTCGTCGCGGACCTCGCCCACGAGCACCCCGGCGCCGAGCCGCAGCAGCGCGGGGTACTGCTCGCCGAGGTGATATCCGAACGTCGCGCCGGCCAGGAAGCCGCCCAGGCGGAGCGCGTCGCTCGCCGCGCCGCCGAGCGGATCCCGGTAGCCGATCGGCCTGAGCTCCGCCGCGCGCTCCTCGAGCTGCTGCGCCGCGACGATGCCGCCGAGCTCGATCCCGACGCCGAGCCCCGAGCCGAGCTCGTAGCCGCCGTGGATCGTGCCGAGCCCGCCGAGGCCGATCGCGCTCGAGCACCCCGAGCCGCAGGCGCTCGCGACGTCGCCGCCGAAGGTCGGCGCCACGAGGAACGAGGCGCTCGCCTCGAGCGTGATCTTCGGCGGCTTGCGCCAGATCTCCGCGTCCTCGTCGCGCTCGAGCGCGAGGCTCAGGCCCTGCCGCTGGCCCTTCTGCAGCGTGACCGTGCGCGCCTCGGAGACGAACCCGTCGGCCTTCACCTCCACCCGGTGCGCGCCGGCCTTGAGCCGGCCCAGCCAGACGCCGTTGCCCACGTTGACCGAGTTGATCCAGACGCTCGCGCCGGGCGGCGTGGGGTCGACCCGCAGCGACGCGTCGAGGTCCTCGGCGAGGAGCGACAGCGTCGTGAGCTCCTGCGGCTTCACGGGCGCCGCCGTCGGCTGCGTCCCGAGCTTCCCCTCGCCGCGCAGCGCCACCATGTGATCGCCGACCGACAGCGTGCCGATCCACGGCGTCTGCCCCACGACCACGTTGTCCACGAGCACGTCGACGGTCTTGCCGGCCCGCTCCACGACGCGCAGCCGGCCGGAGCGGACCAGCCTGCGGAGCTTCGCGTTCACCGTGACCGTCTGGCCCCCGGCGACGTAGACGCGCACCTCGACCGGCTCGTAGCCCTCCTTGAATACGCGGACGACGTGCGCGCCCGCGGCGACGCGGATCGGCTTGACGGGCGGGTACTGCCCGCGCTCCTCGCCGCTCACCACGATCGACGCCCCGGGCTCGGCGTTCGTGATGTCGAGCGTCCCCACGAGCGCGCGCAGCTCGGCGATCTCGCGCTGCGCGACCGCGCGCTCGGCGGCCGACATGGTGAAATCGCGCAGGAAGGTCTCGAACATCTCGAGCGCCTCGTCGTAGCGCTGGAGCTTGCGCAGCGCGATCGCGGCGTTGTTCGTGGCCGCGCGCGTCGGGTAGAGCTTGCGCGAGAGGAGGAACTCGGCGAGCGCGGGGCCCCAGGCCTCCTCGCGCAGCAGGGCGAGCCCCTTCTCGAAGTGGAGCCGCGCGACCTGCCGGGTCGTCTCGGAGACGGGCGCCTCCTCGGCCGGCGCGGCGCCCTCCGCAGCGGCCGGCGCCGGCTGCGCGAGCGCCGGCCCCGCGCCGACCGCGACGGCGAGCGCGGCCGAGAGCGCGCGCAGCCGCCGCGCCGGCCGGGGCCGCCACGCGAGGGAGAGAGGACACGAGCCACCGCGCCGCGCACGCAGATCCATTCGATCGAGCACCGTACTCAGCCTTGTTCCTCTGCGCTTACTTTCCGAACTCTTCCGTGTCGTTGATGATCCCCTTGTAGGTCGTCGGCGCCGGCGCCGGCGCCGGCGCCGCCGGCGGCGCGGCGGAGGCGCTCTTCGCCGGAAGCACCGGGGCGCCCTTCACCGGGGTCGGCGGGAGCTCGATCTTGAGCGGCCGCGCGCCGCTGGTCGTCACGATCACGTCGGTCACCGTCTCGTTTGCCCCCTTGAACACGCGCACCCTGTGCTCGCTCCCGAGCGGCCCGGTGATCTCGAGGATCCCGTTCCTGGTGGTCGCGCCCGCGCCTTCGACCTCGACCGAGGCGTCGGGCGGCAGGATGACCACCTGAACGCGCCTGGGCTGCGGCTCGGCCGCGGCGGCCTCCGACGTCCCCGTCGCGGCCGGCGGCGGCGCCGGCGCCGGGGTCGGCGTCGGGGTGGCCGCCGCCGTCGGGAGCACCTCCGGGGTCGCCGACGCCGCCGGCGGCGCGGCGGGCTCTGGCGACCCGCGGCTGACGAAGTACACGCCGGCCGCGATGCCCGCGGCGAGCAGCGCGGCGCCGGCCACGACCGGCACCCGCGACGCGCCTGGCTGCGTGCCGCGATGCGACTGCGTGAGCGCCCCGGTGGTCGCGGCGCCGGCGTGGTTGGCGGCCGGCGCGATCGCGCCGTGCGGCCCGCTCGGGCTCGGGGGCGGCGCGAACGACGGGTACCCTCCTCCGCGGTGCTCGTGCGGGACCGCGGGGTACCCTCCGCTCTGGTTGGCGGGCGACGCGGCGGCGTACGCGCCGCTCTGGTTCGCGGGCGAGGCCGCGAGCGCGTGGTACCCTCCGCTCTGGTTGGCGGGCGACGCGGCGGCGTACGCGCCGCTCTGGTTCGCGGGCGGGGCGTTGCCGTTCATCGAGAGCCGCGGCGCGGACTGCCTGCGCACCGCGTCCGGCAGCGGCACGAGCATGCTCTCGTGGATGCCCCATCCGTAGGGGAGCAGCGGCCGGATGGCGCCGAACATCTCCTGCGCGCTCTGGTAGCGCTGCCCGGGCGCCTGCAGCAGGCAGCGGTGCACGATGGCCGCCACCTCCGGCGGCACCCACGGCGCGAAGTCCTGCACCGGCGGCGGGGGATCCGAGCAGATGGCGATGATGAGCTCGCCGAGCGCGGTGATGTGATGGTACGGCGTTCGCCCGGTGAGCGCCTGGTAGAGCACGGCGCCGAGCGACCAGATGTCGGTGCGGTGATCGATCTCCTTTTGCCCGCGCGCCTGCTCGGGCGACATGTAGAGCGGCGAGCCGATGAGGTTCCCGGTGCGCGTGAGGTCGGCGCCCTCGGTCTCGTTCGCCCGGTCCATCTTGACCTTGGCGATGCCGAAATCGAGCAGCTTGACGAGGATCTCGCCGGCGTCGCGCCGCGAGAGGAACAGGTTGTGCGGCTTGATGTCGCGGTGGACGACGCTCGCCTCGTGCGCCTTCTGGAGCCCGAGGCACGACTGCGCGACGATGCGCAGCGCGAGGTCGGGCGCGAGCGGCCCGACGCGCTTGATGAGCTGGTGGACGTCCTCGCCGGCGAGGTACTCCATCGCGAGGAAGGGCAGCTTCGAGTCGCGGTCGACGCCGGCGTCGAGCACCTGGGTGATGTGCTGCGTGTCGATCGCGCCCGCCGCGCGCGCCTCGCGCTGGAAGCGGCTGACCACCTTCGGATCGCGGGTGAGATCGGCCGAGCTGATCACCTTCACGGCGCAGCGGCGCCCGGTCCCCGTGTGCTCGGCCTCATAGACCGAGCCCATGGCGCCCTCGCCGAGCAGCTTGCGTATCTGATACTTGCCGTCGATGATCGTGCCGATCACAGCGTTCCGGCCACTCTAAGGGATTGCGCACGGGGGGGCAATGTCCGCGAGCGCGCGCGGGCTCGCGGCCCAACCCGTCGCGGATGCGCGTACAGTCTCGCGGGACACCCCGCGCTCCCGAGGGGGCGCGCGCCTCTAGCGGGGCGCGGCCAGGCCACGCCCGTCAGGCCGGGCCGGCGGCCCCACCCGCCGCCGCGTCCCGGCGTCGCCGGCCGCCTGGGGTGCTTGGGCCCCAGGCGGCCGTGGGATGTCTGCGAGAGGGCGAGCGTCGTCGGGCCGATGCCCGATCGGCCATCGAGGTCGAGCGACTCGCGCTCTCCCGTGCCCGCGCACCTGCGGAGGCGTGTCCTCAGGCGGTCGCGAGCGCCGCGCTGGTCGCGCGCGCGTGCGCCGCGCTAGCAGCCGGACCCGGAGCTCCCGCCCCAGCCCCAGTTGTTGTTGTGCCCTCCACCGCAGTGGCGGTGGGGGAAGCAGTGGCAGAAGCGGTTGGGGAAGAAGCCCGGGCGGCAATCATCGAACCTGTCGAAACGATTGTGAGGGAAGCCGCAGAAGTTGTTGAAGCCATTGAAGCCGTCGAAGTGGTCGAAGCGGTCGAAGCAATGAGGGGGGAAGTGGCAGAAGTCGCGGAAGCGGTCGTCGATGAAAATGTTGTTGTTGATGATGTTGATGGGGCAGCAGCCGAAGCCGCCGAAGCCGCCGAAACGCGAGCCCAGGGCGCCGAAGCCGCCCGCGCCGAAGCCGAGGCCCGGCATGCCGAGGCCGAGGCCCGGCACGCCGACGCCCGGCAGGCCGACACCCGGCAGGCCCGGCGCGCCGACGCCCGGCACGCCCATGGGCCCCTGGCCGATCGGCGCCTGGCCAATCGGCGCCTGGCCGACCTGGCCGATCGGCGCCTGGAGACCGGGGCCCGCCGGCCCCTGCACGCCGACCGGCGCCTGGCCGAGATCCGCAGGACCCTGCAGGCCGATCGGCGCCTGCTGCCCGAGCCCTCCCTTGCTCGGACCGAGCGGCGCCTTGCTCGGCGCCTGCTGGAACCCGCCCCGCGTCGCCTCATCCCCCTCGAGCGCCTCGGCGGTCGAATCGACCTGCTCGACCTCGTCGAGACCGGCCTCGTCGAGCTCCACGTCGCTCACCGAGTCGACGGCGCACCCCGTGCCCAGCGCCGCCATCACCACCGCGAGTCCCAGCACCTTGCCATGAATCGAAAGCATGTTGTCGTCCTCCTCAATATCCCGTGATGGCCGGAAGGCCCGCGCCATCTTGGGCTCATCGAAGAGCAGGCTGTGTGCCTCAGCCTTCGTGTGCAGACACTGCCGCTCGGAGCTCGCGCCGCCGGCCGCGCCGCGCCCGCGAAAAGGCATTCTCTGGATCAGCGCCGGCGCTGGTTTCCCGGGTTCTCCTCGCGAAGACCGGCGGGACGTCCACCGCGCGGCGGGGCCCTCGCGCGCGCGGCGCGCGCGTCCGCTGGAGATGACGAACTCACCGCTTCCGCAGCCGTCGCTCGCGCGGCGCGCAAACCCCTCTCTGCCTCTCGCGTTCGAGCAGAACACGTGGGCTCCCGCCCGCGCCGCGGCCGTCGTGAACGACAGCCGCGGCGACGCTCCTGCGGCGCGCAGGCGGCCGCCGCGCGCCGCCTCCCGGGCAGATCGTCTGACCCGGCCAGAAACCGCCCGCGCCGCAGCGGAGTCCCCGGCCCCTGCGCCTCACCTGCTCAGGATGCGCCGTTTGTGACCAACGAAGGCAGGACGCGAATCGATCGACTCGGGCCGTAACCATCCGCCTCCGTCACCGCGGCTCCGCGGTGGGCGCTCGAACTCCGCAGCTCCGCCGTGCGCGCTCGAGTCCGCCGCGCCAGAGCAAACCTGCGCCGACAGACCACCAGATGCGCGCAAGTGGGCTTATGTGAGCGAGTCTGTGTTGCGGGGATCCGGACGGCCGTTTACGTGCGGTCAGCGGGTTGGTAGAACTTTTCTCCGGAGGACGCATGAGCAACGAGCCGAACGAGACGGAAGGGGCCGACGCGAGTCGCCGCGGGGTGCTGCGCGCGGCCGCCACGACCGCCGCGGCCATCGCGACCGGCGCCGCCGGGGGCGCGCCGTCCGCGGCGCCTGAGGCCCCTCGGGGCGCCGCGGCGGCGCCGCCCCGCACGCTCGGGCGGACCGGCGCGCAGGTGGAGGCGGTGTCGCTCGGCGGAGAGGGGATCCTCCGCACCACCGGCCGGCATCGCGAGGCGGTGCCGGTGATCCTGGAGGCGCTGCGCCTCGGGGTCAGGTACTGCGACACCGCGCCCGCGTACCAGCAGAGCCAGGACTACTATGGTGAGGCCTTCCGCGCCGCCGGGCCGAGCGCGCGCGAGCAGGTCTTCCTCGCCTCCAAGACGCACGCGCGCGATCGCGATGGCGCGCTCAGGCTGCTCGACGACAGCCTGCGCCGCCTCGGGACAGACCACCTCGATCTGTGGCAGTTGCACGACCTGCGCGAGCTGGACGAGCTCGACGCCATCTTCGGCAAGGGGGGCGCGATCGAGGCCGTGGAGCAGGCCAGGGCGGACGGCCGCGTGCGCCACGTGGGGATCACCGGGCACCACGACCCGCAGATCCTCGTCGAGGCGATGCGGCGCTACCCGGTCGACACCGTGCTGTGCGCGATCAACCCCGCGGATCCGGCGCGGCTCCCGTTCCTGACGACGGTGGTCGAGGAGGCGCGGCGGCGCGGCGTCGGCGTCATCGGCATGAAGATCATGGCCGCGGGCCGCCTGCTCCAGGATCGCGCCGCGACCCCGAGCGAGCTCATCCGCTATGCGGCGAGCCACGCCGACACGGTGATCATCGGCTGCTCCTCGATCGCCGAGGTGCGCGAGAACCTCGGCGCGAGGTCCCTGCCCTTCCCCATGCCGCCCGCCGAGCGGGCCGCGCTGGAGGCGCGCGTCGCGCCGCGCGCCGGCCGTTACGACGCGTTCAAGGCCTGATCGCCGCCCCTCCGCCTCATCGCTTCTTCACCGCAGCGACCGCCGCTCCCTCGCCCTCTGCCGTCCCCGGCGCCGCGGCGGTCGACCCGCTCGGGGCCGCCGTCGGCGCGACGTCCTTGCAGCAGCGGAGTCCCAGGTGGTAGTTCGCGTGGCTGCCCTTGCTCATGATCCGCGTTCCATGCCAGTCGGGCGCGCGCCACCTGCAGTCGTCGGCGTGGACCTCCATCGACGAGAACGCGAACCAGCTGCCCTTCATCTCGGTGAAGCCCCGGTCGCCGCGCCGCGCGAGCTCGTCGGGCAGGATGGGCAGGCTCATGTGCTCGGCCACGTTGCCGTGCAGATCGAAGACCCCGAGGCGGCTCCGGCACGCCGGGAAGGCGCCGGCCGGATACGTGTTGGAGCCGCAGCGGTCCCACCCGCCGCCCGGGCAGCCCGGCGTGCGGGCGCTCCCCGTCCCGCAGAGCGCGTGGTTCTTCTCGGGACCGTAGCTCCACACCTTCTCGCGAAGGAGGTTGTGATGCCAGCTCGCCTCGTCCCGGGGCCGCTCCCACTCGTACTCGACGTCGGGCTCCCTCAGGGCGCCGGCGCACGCCCCTTCCCACTCGTGCGCATCGCAGATCCGTTTCCCGACCGCCCTGCAGAGGAGCGCCGCTTCGCGCGCCCTGACGTGCACGACCGGATACTCGCAGGGGATGTTCGGGAACTCGAGCTGATCGATGCAGACCGGCGCGCTCTCCGCGGTCTGCCCGCGCGTTGGATCGAAGAGCGGCACCATCCCCGGCGCGCCGCAGGCCGGCTCGCGCGCCGGCGCGACGCCCGCGAGCTCCCGGGCGCGGCGGCACTCGGAGCGCGACATCGGGTGACGCGAGAGCGCGGGGTTGCCCTGCCCGAGCACCGGCGACGCCGCGAAGATCGCCTCGACCTCCCGCATCGCCTCGTCGGAGAGCGCGAGCTCGCGCCGCATCCGCGCGAAGAGCCGGAGGCGCTGCTCCTCCAGCGTGCCCGGCTCGACGTCCTCGTCGTCCCCCGCGGGCGCCGCGCGCTCCGGCGGCGCGGCCGACGCGGCGAGCGCGCGCTCCTGCAGCGCGCCTGCGATGAGCGGCGCCGCGGCCCGCGCCGCCGGCGCGTTCGCGTGCGCCGCCGTCCCCACGGCGGCCGTGGGCGGGCAGCTCGATCCTGCGCCGAGCGCGCCCGCGGCGGCGAGCGCCGCGATCGAGCCACCGCCACGCGCGCCGCGCGCGGTGGCGCTCGGCGCAGGCGCGGCGCGCGGCCCTGTCGAGAGCGCCGGCGGCGGATCGCTCGGCGCGGGCGGTCGCGGCGCGGAGGCCGGGTCGTGCGGCGTCTCGGGGCAGGACATCGGTGGGACAGCTCGCGCTTACTGCTACGGACATCCATCAATTTCGGCAACTTTCAGGGCGCGCGCGGCCGCCTGTCCATCCGAGCGGCTGCTTGACGGTCCTGCCCGGGGCACGTCAAATGAGGCATCGTGCGAAGGGCGGCCCTACGAATTCTTTACCTGGCGCTCCTGCCGGTGCTCGTCCTGTCCGCGCTGATCGTCGCCCCCGCCGTGGTCGTCTCGCGCATCGCGAGCCGCGGCCGCGTGTGGCGGCCGGAGACGTGGAAGAAGATCTCCTACGGGAGCCGCTATTTCCGATCGTCCTTCCGGGGCAGGCTCGGCGAGGTCGTCGACGTCATCGACGTCGTCCGCGATCGCCTGATCCTGCTGTTCCTCGTCCTCGCCGCGGTCTGCCTCGCCGGCGGGTTCCTCGCGCATCTCCTCGAGATCGGGGTCCCGAGCTGGCTGACCGCGTGGCTGGACGGCTCGATCCTCTCGTCCTTCGGTCCCCATCTCGCGTGGTTCCCTGCGGGCGGCAGCGTCTCCTTCGGGGGCGGCGCGGCGTTCGTCCTCGCCGGCTGCATCGCGCTCGCGCTGCTCGCGCTCGGGCTCTCGCTGTATGCCTGGCTCGCGTTCGCCCTGGGCGAGGCGACCCGGGTGATCCTGCGGTATGGCGGCGCGGCGACGCTGTTCCCCGACCCTGGGGACGCGATCCCCGGCGGGCGGCTCGTGCTCTGCCAGCTCTCCGATCTGCACATCACGGCGGGCGGCCGCGAGCCGTACGAGATCGAGGAGGGATCGGCCGCGTGGCCCGAGGGGGTCGCGCGCCCCGACACCGCCGAGCTGACCGGCCGTCTCCGGCGGCTCGTCGCGGAGATCGCGGCCATGAAGCCGCCGCTCGTCGCGCTGACGGGCGACATGACCGATCTCGGGGAAGAGGCGCAGTGGGCCGAGCTCGAGGCGGCGCTCTCCGGCATCCCGGCGTCGTCGCAGGTGCTCATGGTGCCTGGCAACCACGATATCGCCATCAACGTCGGCACGTCGCCCGACCCGTACCTCAAGAAGCGGGCCGAGCGCGAGCAGCGCTTCATCGAGGTGCTCACCCGGGTGGAGCGCGGCCCGTTCCAGCCCCGCTTGCACATCCCCGCCCGCAAGCGGGCGCGGCGCCGGCTGCGCGCCATCGCCGGCCTGTATCCGCGGCGGCTCGATCTCGAGGGGGGGATCCGGATCTTCGGGCTCAACTCGAACCGTTACCGCTCGCGGTTCGTGGGGTCGAACGCGATCGGGCAGATCGGCGGCGGTCAGCTCCGGCGGCTGGCCCGCGCGCTCCGGCGGGGCTCCGGCCCGGTCATCGTGCTCCTGCACCACCACGTGGCGCGCCTCGCGGGGCCGATCTCGCTCAACGACACGTTCATGATCGCGATGGATGGCCCGCGCCTGCTCGAGATGCTCGCGGCGTACCAGCAGAAGAACCCGAAGAAGAACAGCGCGCTCGTGCTGCACGGGCACAAGCACCTCGCGTTCTTCGGCCACTACCGCTCGAAGAGCGGCGGTCGCGTCAGCGTCTACGCGCACCCCTCGTCGACGCTGGGCCACGAGACGGACGGCCACCTCGACGGCGTCGCCCGGTTCGCGGCGATCCGGCTGACCGACGAGGGCATCTGGCGCGTCGAGACGCACCCGCTCCGCCCCGCGCGCGCCGCCGTCGAGGCGCCCCCGGCCGCCGCCGAGGCGGCGGTGTCCTGAGGTGAGCGGCGACGGCTCAACGCGGCCGCTGCCAGGGCGTTCCCGGAACGTCGATGGTATAACCCCGCATGGCGGCGTCTGCGGTGGCCAGCACGAGATCGTGGCGTATCGCCTGACAGATCAGCATCCGGTCGAAGGGATCACGGTGCAGCGGGGGTAGCCTGGCGAGGCAGGCCACGCTCGCTTCATCGACCGCGAGGCTCTCGATGCGGTGCCGCTCGCGCTGTGCTGGGATGTAGCTCTCCGGCGGCGCCGGCAGCGGCAGCTTGCCGAGCTGATGTTTCACCATCGTCTCCCAGACGGACACGACGCTGAGGTACGCCTCGTTCTCTGGTTCACGGATGCCGTGACGCATCGCCTCGGACAGGCGAGCATCGCCGGTGATGAACCAGAGAAACACGTGGGTATCCAGGAGGATCTTCATCTGCCCTCGAACGAATCGAGCAGATCCTCAGGCAGCGGAGCATCGAAGTCGTCGGGAACGGCGAACTCGCCAGCGCAAAGGCCGAACGGGCGAGAACCGCGCGCCGGTGTGGCGACCGGCCTGATCTCGGCCACCGGCTGGTTCGACTCGATGATGATCAGGGTCTCTCCCGCCGCCACGCGGCGCAGGTACCCGCGCAAATCTTGTTGGATCTCCTCGATGCTGATCGTCGTCATCGCGAGCTCATCCTGGGCAGGCGCGCGTTCACGGCTCGTGGGCGGCGGTGCGTGAAGTGTACCACATCCCAGCCACAGAGCGACCTCGGGCCAGGCGGGCCGGGCTGGCGACGCGCCCGTGCCCGCATTAAGGTCCCTGCCTCGTGAGCGCCGTCGAGGATGTTCTGACCCAAGGCTGCGTCTGCTCACCGAGGTCGCCTCCGGCGGCCGTCGGCCCAGGTGATCGCCACATCGCCCGACGGCCCGCCGCTCACCTTCCAGGAGGTCACCCATGGAACAGTCGACACCCAGCACGATGCGGGCGATCGCGATCGACCGGTTCGGCGGTCCCGACACGCTCGCCCTTCGAACCCTCCCCGTCCCGACCCTCGCCCCGGACGAGGTCCTCATTCGCGTCGAGATCGCGGGTGTCGGCGAGTGGGACCCCTTCGAGCGCGAAGGCGGCTACGCCGAGATGCTCGGGCGGTCGCCCCAGTTTCCGTACGTGCTCGGCTCCGAGGGCGCGGGCACGGTCGTCGCGGTGGGCGAGCGCGTCCGCCGCTTCCGCGCGGGCGACCGCGTCTACGCGCTCGGCTTCCTCAATCCCAAGGGCGGGTTCTATGCAGAGTACGCCGCCGTGCGCGCCGATCTCGTCGCCTCGATCCCCGGCGCGCTCACGCTCGAGCAGGCGGCCGTGATGGGCGGCGTCGCCACCACCGCGCTGCGCGGACTGGACGACACGCTGCGGCTGAAGCAGGGCGAATCGGTGGTGATCTTCGGCGCCAGCGGCGGCGTCGGGCACACGGCCGTCCAGCTCGCCAAGCGGATGGGCGCCCGGGTGCTCGCGGCGGCCTCGGGCGGCGACGGCGTGGCGCTTGTCGAGCGGCTGGGCGCCGACGCCGCCGTCGACGGGCGCAAGGGCGATGTGCTGGCCGCCGCCCGCGCGTTCGCGCCCGACGGGCTCGACGCCGCCCTGCTCGTCGCCGGCGGCGAGGCCGCTCAGCGAGCGCTGCTCGCCGTGCGCGACGGCGGGCGCGCCGCCTACCCGAACGGCGTCCAGCCCGCGCCGGAGGCCCGCCCGGCCGTCCAGCTCGCCAGCTACAACGGCGAGCCGGACGCGGACATCATCGAACGGCTGAACCGCCTTGTCGCGTCTGGCCCCTTCCACGTCGAGATCGCCCGCCGATTCCCGCTGGCCGAGGCCGCCGAAGCCCACCTCGCCCTCGGCCGTCACCACCTCGGCAAGCTCGCCCTCCAGGTGCATTGAGCCGGCGGCGCCGCGCGGCCGCACGCGAGAGCGCGGCGCTCAGGCCCCTCACCCCCTCACCCCGGCGCCGCGCAGCTGCGGCCGTGAGACACGCGACCACAACCCAAGGAATGCGGTGCCGCGGTGGTCCCATTGCCGCGCCTCAATGCCGTGAAGCATCATTTCGCGGTCGGACGCCGGCCGGCAGGTTGCTCCGTCAGCTATGCTGTATGGACCGCGGGATCTCGAAGCGAGCTTCGCGGCCGCGTTTGCCTTGAATGTGTCACGCACCATCGACGGCTCCGCGCGTCAACCTGCGCCCGGACCGCGCTCATGGAGGATCCAGCTCATGAAATTGCCCACGAAGACCATTGTGTTGCTGACAGTGGGTGCGATCGGTGTCGCATGTGGGAGCAATGGCGCCGGGGAAAGCGGCGGGAGCTCGCAGTCCGGCCCCGGGACTGGCAGCGCGACGACGAGCGGCGGCCGGGGTGACGGGGGCGCGGGCGACGGGGGCGCGGGCGAAGGAGGCTTGCCGGGGTTCGGCGGCGATCTCGGGCCGGGGGGCCCGGGCAGCGGCGGCTCCACGGGTGAAGGCGGGGCGTGCGCCACCCAGTCCGCCGAGGCCGATCTCGAGCCCGTCTACCTGGCCTTCGCGTTCGACGTGTCCGGCAGCATGGGCATGGGCGACGACCCCTGGCACGACAAGTCGCTCAAGTGGGATCCCGTCGTCGCGGCGACGAAGCAGTTCTTCTCGGACCCCCTGTCCGAGGGGCTCAACGCCTCGCTCCGGTTCTTCCCGAGCGAGGGCGACACCGACACGAAGTGCGACGCGGACACCTACACGACGCCGGAGGTGCCGATGACGCCGCTGCCCTCGCCCGCCTTCGCCGCGGCGATCGACGCCGTCACGCCCGAGACCGAGAGCGACTGGCGCGGCGGCACGCCCACGCTGTTCGTGATGCGAGGGACGATCTCGTACGTCGAGGCGCAGCGGGAGACCACGCCCGGGAAATACGCGATTGTCCTCGTGACAGACGGATATCCGCAAGGTTGCGGCTCGCGCTACAACCAGATCTCGCTCGTCGCGGACGAGGCCTCGAGCGCGCTCTCGAACAACATCCCCACGTACGTCATCGGGGTCGCCAACCCGCCCATCGAGGGCGCGCCGGAGACCGTCGAGGACATGGACGAGGTCGCCGTGGCGGGCGGCACCGACCACGCCTACCTGATCGACACCGGCAACCCCGCGGCGACCTCGGCCGCCTTCAAGGCCGCCATCGACGCGATCCGCGGCGCGGCGGTCTCCTGCACGGTCGACATCCCGCCCGCGCCCGACGGGAGGAGCTTCGACGCGCAGAAGGTCCGCGTGACGTACACGAGCGGCGACGGCGCCCCGACCGCGCTCGCGTACGACCAGGAGTGCGCGGCCGCGAACGCGTGGCGCTACGACAGCCCCGAGAACCCGTCGCAGATCGTGCTCTGCGACAGCACGTGCGCCACGATCCAGGCGGACCCGCGGGCGGCCCTCGGGGTCGACTTCACCTGCGAGGACGTGATCATGATCCCCCAGTGATCCGCCGCCAGCGACGCCCCCTCCGCCCCGCGCGCCGCGCTCCGGCGGCGCGGCCCGCCGACACCGCCGCAGGTCCTTGACACCCTGCGGCAATCCCGCCCACGATGGATCGGGTGATCCCCCGCACGCCGAAGTCGCCCGTGGCATTCGCGGCCCCCCGCGCCTCCGCCCTCGCCGTCGCGCTGTCGCTGCTCGCCGGCGCGTGCAAGAGCTCGTCGACGAGCACGAGCCCGCCCGCGGAGAAGACCGCCGCGCCGACCGCGGCCGAGGCGAGCGCGTCGGCCGCCGCGCCGACCGCCCAATACAAGGTGGGCATGATCCTGGTCGGCCCTTACAACGACAAGGGGTGGAACCAGGCTCATTACGACGGCATCCGGTCGGTCCTCGGCAAGATGCCGGACGTCGGCTTCGAGTACGTCGACAAGGTGAACCCGGCCGACCGCCCCAACGTGAAGGGCTCCCAGGTCGCGGACGACCTCATCTCCCGCGGCGCCAAGCTCGTCGTCTACAACTCCGACGATTACAAGGACGACGCCCTCGAGACCGCGCGCAAGCACCCGCAGGTCACCGTCCTCCACGTCTCCGGCGATTACGCCTGGAAGGACGGCAAGAACCACAAGCCCCAGCCCAACCTGGGCAACATCATGGGCCGCATCGAGACCGCCAAGCACATCTCCGGGTGCGCCGCCGCGCTCGGCACCGAGACCGGCAAGATCGGATATCTCGGCCCGCTCGTGAACGACGAGACCCGCCGGCTCGTCACCGCCGCGTACCTCGGCGCGCGCTACTGCTGGGAGAAGTACCAGAAGAAGAAGCCGGAGGAGCTCACCTTCAAGGTCGCGTGGATCGGCTTCTGGTTCAACATCCCGGGCGTCACCCTCGACCCCACCAAGGTGGCCGACGACTTCTACAGCAGCGGCTTCGACGTGCTCCTCACCGGGCTCGACACGCCCGAGGCCGCGCTGCAGGCCAAGAAGGCGAGCGGCGCCGGCAAGAAGGTCAAGTACGTCCATTACGACCACAAGGCCGGCTGCGACCTGGCGCCGGACATCTGCCTCGGCGTCGCCTACTACAACTGGGCGCCGCTCTACCGTGACACCATCGAGAAGGCGCGCGCGGGCAAGTACGCGAGCGAGTTCGTCTGGGAAGGGCCGGACTTCCGCGATCTCAACGGCGACGCGTCGGTCGTCGGCTTCCTGCCGGGCAACGCGCTGGGCGAGCGCAAGGCGCAGCTCGGCGCGTTCGTCCTGACGCTCGCCAACGGGCTCGACCTCTGGAAGGGACCGCTCAAGTTCCAGGACGGCACCGACTTCCTGAAGGACGGCGAGACCGCGACGCCCCAGCAGATCTGGTATCTGCCGCAGCTGCTCCGGGGGATCACCGGGCCGAGCAAGTAGCCGCCGCGGGCGGTGCTCCATGCGGATCGAGATCGAGCGCGTCGCCAAGCGGTTCGGCCCGGTCAGGGCCAACGACGACGTGTCGCTGACGATCCGGGCGGGCGCCGTCCACGGCCTGCTCGGCGAGAACGGCGCCGGCAAGAGCACGCTGCTCCGCATCCTCGGCGGGCTCCTCCGCCCGGACGCCGGCCGCCTGCTCTTCGACGGCCGTCCGGTGGCGCTCGCCAGCCCGGCCGACGCCCTCGCCGCCGGCGTCGGCGTGCTCCACCAGGAGCCGCTCGACTTCCCTCCCCTCACCGTCCTGGAGAGCTTCCTCGTCGCCCGCCCCCGCGCCGTGGCCGGCGGCGCGCCCTCCCCCGCGCCGCCCTCGCGCCGCGCCGCGGGCGTCTTCCTCCCCCGCCGCGCGGCGCGCGAGGAGCTGCTCGCGCTCGCGGCGCGGTTCGGCTTCTCCGTCGATCCGGACGAGCAGGTCGGGCGGCTCACCCTCGGGGAGCGCCAGCAGCTCGAGCTCCTGCGGCTCCTCTCGCTGGGCGTCCGCGCGCTCCTCCTGGACGAGCCGACGACGGGGATCTCCGGCGCGCAGCAGGGCGCCCTCTTCTCCGCGCTGCGGCGGCTCAAGCAGGACGGCAAGGCGATCGTGCTCGTCTCGCACAAGCTCTCGGACGTCGAGGCGCTCTGCGACCGCGTGACCGTGCTGCGGCACGGCAAGGTGGCCGGCGAGGCGGAGATGCCGGCCGGCGCCGAGCGCCTCGTCGCGCTGATGTTCGGCGGGGCGCTCGCGCCCCCGGAGCGGCTCCCGACGGCCGGCGACGGGGTCGCGCTCGCCCTCGAGGACGTCGGCGTCGGCGATCACCGCCTCGACCTGCGCCTCCCCCGCCTCGGCGTGCGCCGCGGCGAGGTGCTCGGGCTCGCGGGCCTCGAGGGGAGCGGCCAGCGCCTCCTGCTGCGCGCCTGCGCCGGGCTGCTCCGGGTGCGGCAGGGCCGCGTCGCCGTCGGCGGGGCCGACCTGACCGGCCGTCCCTACCCGGCCTTCCTGCGCGCCGGCGTGGGCTACCTGCCCGCGGATCGCCGGCGGGAGGGCCTCATCGCGGGCCTCTCCCTCGAGGAGCACGTCGCGCTGCGCGCGCCCCGGCCGGGGGTGTTCCTCCGCCCGCGGGAGATCCGCCGCGCCGCCGAGCGGCTCATCGAGGCGTTCCGGATCCGCGGTCGGCCCGAGACCCGCGTCGAGGCGCTCTCCGGCGGCAACCAGCAGCGCACCCAGCTCGCGCTCCTCCCCGAGGGCCTCGCGCTGCTGCTCCTGGAGCAGCCGACCCGGGGGCTCGACCTCGCGTCGGCGCGGTGGGTCTGGGAGCAGCTGCTCGCGCGGTGCCGGGCCGGCACGGCGCTCGTGTTCGCGTCGTCCGAGCTCGACGAGCTCGTGCGCTACAGCGACCGGATCCTCGTGTTCAGCGGCGGGCGCGTCTCGCGGCCCGTCGACGCGGCCGACCTCACCCTGGACCGGCTCGGCCGGATGATCGGCGGCGAGCTCGACGAGCCCGCCCCGGCCGCGCCCGCGGGGGCCGGGCCATGAGCTCCGATCCGCCCGCCACGAGCTCCGGGCCGCCCGCCACGAGCCCCGAGCCGCCCGCCATGAGCTCCGGGCCGCCCGCCACGAGCCCCGGGCCGCCCGCCATGAGCCCCGGGCCGCCCGGCGGATCCGGCCCCGGCGCGCGGCCGGCGTGGCCGGGCGGGGTCGCCGCCCGCCTTTCGCCGCTCGCGCCGCTCGCCCTCTCGCTCGCGCTCGTCGCGGGGCTGTGCGCGCTCCTGGGCGCCTCGCCGGCGGCGGTGGCCGCGGGCCTGTGGGACGGCGCGTTCGGCACGGCGGATCAGGCCGCGCGGGTGCTCGCCACCCTGGCCCCGCTGCTCCTCTGCGGCAGCGGCCTCCTGTTCACGTTCCGCGCCGGCCTGTACCACCTCGGGGTCGAGGGGCAGCTCGTCATCGGCGCCGTCTGCGCCACCGGCGCCGCGCGCGCGCTCTGGCCGGGCCTCCCCGCCGGGCTCGTCGTCGCGCTCGCGATCGCCGCCGGGGCGCTCGGCGGGGTCCTCTGGGGCGCGCTCACGGGCGCGCTGCACACGCGCGCCCGGGTGAGCGAGATCTTCGCCGGCCTCGGCATGAACTTCGTCGCCCAGGGGGCGGTCCTCTACCTCGTCTTCGGGCCGTGGAAGCGGCCTGGCGTCGCGTCGATGGCCGGCACCGAGCCGCTCGACGGCGCGCTCTGGCTCTCCACGCTGGGCGGCACCGACCTGAGCCCGACCGCGCTCCTGCTCGCGGCGCTCGCGCTCGTCGGCGCGGCGGTGGTGCTCGGGCGGACCCACTTCGGGCTCCGGCTGCGCGCGGTGGGGCTGAGCCCGGAGGCCGCGGCGGTGCTCGGCGTCCCGGCGGCGCGGGAGATGCTCGCCGCGTTCGCGATCTCGGGCGCGCTCGCCGGCGTCGCCGGCGCGCTGCAGGTGCTCGGCACGTTCCACCGGCTCCTCCCGAACGTCTCGAGCCACCTCGGCTTCCTCGCGTTGCTCGTCGTGCTGCTCGCGGGCCGGCGCGCGGCGCTCGTCGCGCCGATCGCCCTGTTCTTCAGCGCGCTCAACGTCGGCAGCCTCAAGCTCCCGATGACGCTCGGCCTGGAGTCCTCGCTCGCGGGCGTGCTCCAGGGCGCGCTCGTCCTCTTCGCGCTGCTGTCGCCCTGGAGCGCGCGCGGCGCGCGCGGCGGCCGGCCGGAGGAGGCCTGATGGACGACGGCGGCGAGCTCCTCTCGCTCCTCGCGACCGCGCTCGCGGCCTCGACGCCGCTCGTCTACGCGGCGGTCGGCGAGACGATCGCCGAGCGGGCCGGGGTCATCAACCTCTCGGCGGAGGGCTCGATGATGCTCTCGGCGATGGTGGGCTTCGCGGCCGCGCTGTCGACCGGGAGCGTCCTCGCCGGCTTCGCCGCCGCGGCCGCGACCGGCGCGCTCGTCGCGCTCGTCGTGGCGATCGGCGGGATCTACCTGCGCCGCTCGCAGATCGCGATCGGCTTCGTGCTGGCGCTGCTCTGCGCGGATCTCTCGTCGGTGCTCGGCGGCCCGTTCGTGCGGGTGCCTGGTCCGACGGTCCCGGCGCTCTCGATCCCGGTGCTCGGGGACGTGCCCATCGTCGGCCCGCTGTTCTTCCGGAGCGATCCGGTGGTGTACGCGAGCTACCTGCTCGTCGCCTGCGCCTGGGTGTTCCTGTACCGCACGCGCGCGGGGCTCCTCGTCCGGGCCGTGGGCGAGCAGCCCGCGGCGGCGCACGCCCGCGGGGCGCGCGTGGCCCGGGTGCGCGCCCTGGCGACGCTCGTCGGCGGGGCGCTCGTGGGGATCGGCGGCGCGGCGTACTCGCTCGATTTCAAGGCGGGCTGGAGCCACCGCCACACGGCCGGCTACGGCTGGATCGCGCTGGCGATCGTCATCTTCGGCGGCTTTCATCCGGTGCGGGCGGCGCTCGGCGCGTGCCTGTTCGGCGTGCTCTCGTCGATGGCGAGCCTCGGCCAGAGCGCGCTGCCGTCGGTGCCGACGCAGGTCTTCAGCGTGGCGCCGTTCGCGCTGATGATCGTGGTCCTGGGGCTCACCTCGAGCGGGCTCCTCGCGCGCCTCGGCGCGCTCTTGCCCGACGCGGCGCGCCGCCCGCTCCTGCGCGCGTTCGACGCGACGCCCCCCGCGGCGCTCGGCAGGCCCTACCCCGCGGAGGAGGACGCGGAGGCGAGGCCGCGCGGCGCGGATCAGGGCGCGAAATAGCAGACCTCGAGCCAGGGGCGGTCCTCCTGGAGGGGGTGGTCGCTCGAGCGGTACGACGTGCGCCCGGTCGGATCCTCCTCGACGAGGAAGCCGTGGTTCGGCGCCGTGCCGTCGACCCACGCCTGGACGAGGCCGGTCAGGTCGGCGCTCATATCGTAGGGTCCGATCCAGGTGAGGTCGGCCTCGACGTCCGCGTCGTAGCTCGCGGCGAAGCTGTTCCACGTGACGGCGTCCTCGCTCCAGGGCGCGGTGATGCGGTGGATGCGGACGATCTCGTCGCCTGAGCCGTAGGCGGCCACGCCGAAATCCGCCGACGTGACGGTGGCGCCGGCGGGGATGCTGTCGAGCCCGAACCGGTAGAGCGCTTGCTTGCGCGAGCCGTGGGCGTTGCCGGAGGCGTTGTAGGGGATGCGGCCGTCGCTGTAATCGGGGAACGCTTCCCAGATATCGGCGTCCGCGACCTCGCCGAAGGTGCCGCGCTGCAGGGTGACGCAGGCGTGCGCGCACGCGTCGCCGTGTCCGTCGCCGTCGCTGTCGGCCTGGTCTGGATTGGCGGCGGAGGGGCAGTTGTCGCAGGCGTCGCCGAGCCCGTCGCCGTCGCTGTCGGTCTGGCTCGGGTTGGCGGCGGAGGCGCAGTTGTCGGCCGCGTCGCAGACGGCGTCGCGGTCGCGGTCGCCGCGCGGACAGGGGTCGCAGGCGTCGCCGATCCCGTCGGCGTCCGCGTCGGCCTGATCCGGGTTGTGCGAGACGGGGCAGTTGTCGCAGCCCCTGCCCAGGCCTGGCGCGATGCCGTCCCTGTCCTGGCTCCCGAGCGACGTCAGCCCGACGCCGTAGCCGTCGCAGACGTCGCGATCCGCGCACGGGATCGGGCCGCGCTCGGCGTCGTACAGGCACAGGTACGATGAGCCTTCGGTCGAATCCACGTGAATGCGCGCGAAGCCGACGAGCAGGCCCTGGCCTTTGTCGATATCGACCCGGACATCGTTGCAGGTGTTCGGGTCGTAGAGGGCCAGCACCTCGGGTTCGGTGAACGCCCTCTGGAGCGTCTCCGTGCGGCATTCGCACCCGTTCTCGCTCGGGACCGTGTCGAGGAGGACCCCGTTCAGGTACAGCGAGAACTCGGCGTTGCCGCAATCGGCGTGGTTGATGACGAACGTGATCGCGGTCGTCGCCCCGAACGCCGTCCCGGGGAGCGCAGCGAGCACGAGGAGGGAGAGGCAAGCGCGCGCGGCGCTTGTACGTATGTATCGCATGATCCACCTTATATTCCTCCTTTGCACGGTATACAACGCTCATTGCTGACTTTTTGGTCGAGCGTGTTCACGCGTCGGGCGCGGGGGGTGGGAACGGGTCTGGCGGTGCCGGGGTGGTGCCGGGTCGGTTGTGGCGGCTACGTCGGTTGCGTCGGCTACGGCGGCCACGGCGGTTGCGTCGGCTACGGCGGCTACATCGGTTGCGTCGCGGATTCGCGGTGATGTCGCGATCCGCTGAACGTGGTGTGAACGCGGCGTGGGCGTGGCGCGCGTTCAGGGTTCCGGGGGCATTGACGGTTTCTTGCGGAGCATGGCTCCGACGGGTGGGCTCGCTGGCGAGGGGTGGGTGGTCGGGATATACGGTGACGAAGGGGGGAGCGCTTACGTTCACCCACAGATGGTCAGGAGATGGCCAGGAGAAGAGGCAGGCATGAGGCGAACGTTCACCGCCGTTGATCTGGTCCAGCTACCGAAGCTGGACGCGCCATCCGCCCAGGCGCTGAGCACCGAGGTATTGACCGCCGCGAGGGCCGTGCTGGGCGACAGGGGCGCGGCCCGGAAGGTCCCCGAGGGGGTGATGGAGGCGCACGAGGACCTGACGTCGGCGCTGGCGACCTTGAACCAGGCGGTCGCGACGCGCCTGCCTTCCCAGCCGACCGAGGACACGGCGCGCGCGAAGTCGGCCGATGTCGCGGTGGACGCCATCTGGAGCGGTCTCTACGACGTGCTGGGCGGCTGGTCGAAGATCCCCGGGCTGCCGGAGGCCGAGACGGCGGCGTCGCTGCGCGCCGCGTTGTTTCCGAGAGGGCTCAAGTTCACGCAGATCGCGTACAAGCTCGAGTGGGCCGAGAGCAATACGCGCATCCTGATGATCAAGGACAGCGACCTCGAGGCGCAGCTGAAGCGGCTCGGCGTGGGGAAGATCCTCGAGCGGCTCTACGCGGCGCACGAGGCGTACGGCGCGGCGCTGGGGATCACGTCGCCCGCGGAGAGCCCCGAGGTCGAGGTGACGAACGTGCGCGCGGCCCTGGACGAGCTCGTGGACGCGCTGCGGACGTACGTGGTCCGCGTGTCCGGGATGGTCAGCAAGCGGGATCCGAGGAAGACGGAGATCGCGCAGCAGCTGCTCGCGCCGATCGAGAGCTGGCGCCCTGCGGCGGCGCGGGGGAAGGCGGCGGAGCCGCCGGCCGAGGCGCCGGGGGCGGAGCCGAGCGGGGAGCCGGGCAAGGCGCAGCCGGGGTCGGCGGAGGCGAGCCCGGTGGCTGCCGGCGGGGAGCCCGGGGGGCCGTAGGCCCACGGAGGCGGGCGCGACGTGCGGGGCGGCTGAGAGGTGGTCCGGACCGGGCGGGCACGACCTGCGGGTCGGGTCTGGCGTGGTCTGGACGAGGCGGGCACGACCTGCGGGTCGGCTGAGGGGTGGTTCGGACTGGACGGGCGCGACGTGCGGGTCGGCTGAGCGGTGGTCTGGACCAGGCAGACGCGACCTGCGGGTCGGTTGGGGCGTGGTCCGGACCGGGCGGGCACGACCTGCGGGTCGGGTCTGGCGTGGTCCGGACCGGGCGACCGATCGGCGCGCGCTACCGCCCGACGCGCGCGCGGATGGCGGCCCTCGTTTCCGCCGAGAGCGTGTCCAGATAGGAATCGGAGAGCGCTCGGAGCACGTCATCGGGCAACGCAAGGAGCACCTGCTCGGGCGGCAGCCCGGCCACCCGCTGCTCGGGCGGCAGGCCCGCCACCCGTTGCTCGGGGGGGAACGCCGAGAGCACCTGCTCGGGCGGGAGGGTCGAAAGCAGCTTCCGGACGACCTCGTCGAAGCCCTCCAAGTCGTGCATGGCCATCGCGATCTCCTCGGCTCCAACCTGCTGCGCCAGCCACCGGCGGGCCGCGAGTGTCGGGGCCTCGTCGTGACCGAACAATCGTAGCAGATCGTCGTTCTCTGCCGCCGCCACCGCCTCGATCTCCACGACCACCAGCGCGAAGGCTCCGCCCCGGAGCCGCCAGTAGCCATCGCCGAGATCGTCCCATCCCAGACCCAGGTCCGCCACATCCGCATCGAGCGACCTCGTGCGCGTCGGGACGAGCAGCACCCCGCACAGGTCGCTCCGCTGCTCGATCCGTTCCAGATTATCGGCGCAGTACAGGTGCAGGTAGCTGAACAGCCGGTCGAGGTTACGGCGGCGATACGGCCGACCGACGCTCTTGAACTCGACGATCGCGTCCTTGGGCAGGAGAGCCCAGAGCTTCCTCAACGTGCCGGCCGGCTCGCTCGCATCGGGCGCCGCGTTCTTCCGGAGCAGCAGGTAGTCCGCCCGGAGCGGCTCGGTCGAGAGCGGCACCTCGACGCGCACCTCGAAGCTGTGCGACCCGCGCTGGCTGAGGAGCGCAGCAAGCAACACGTGCCAGGCCGTCCGGGTCGTGCCCATGCGGGCCTTCGTACATGCTCGTCCGGTGGCGGGCCAACAATCCGCTCCGCCGGCATACCGCCGTCTTCGCAGGTGAGGAGTCGATGGCTCGCACTCCAGAGCGGTGCGCCTTGCGACGCGAGCTCAGGAGCGGAAGTCCTGATCCAGGCGGGCGATCAGGTCCGTCCGAGCGATGCTTTGCCATGCGCTGCGCGCATCCTCGACGTGGCGGCGCCGGGTGGCGGCGTCGGCCGCGATCGCGGCGAGGCGGTGGTGGATCCAGCCGATCAACAATGGTTCCGGGATGCGCTGGTACAGGGCGAGGGCTTCCTGATAGCGAGCACGGGCAGCGCTTGCATCGCTGTGGGCTCGCGCAATGTCTCCAAGACGCAGGAGGCAGTTGGCCTCGCCGAGCACAGCCCCCACCTGCCGGTAGAGCGGCAGCGCTTCCTGGTAGCGCGTTCTCGCCTCGTTGTGCTGCGAACGCCTCAGCGCGATTTCTCCAAGGCTTTTGATGCAGTTGGCCTCGCCGAGGACATCCCCGACCTGCCTGTAGAGCGGCATCGCTTCCTGATAGCGCGCCCTCGCCTCGTTGCGCTGCGGACGCTCCAGCGCGATGTCTCCAAGGCTCCTGATGCAGTTGGCCTCGCCGAGGACATCCCCGACCTGCCTGTAGAGCGAAAGCGCTTCCTGGTAGCGCGCTCTCGCCTCGCCGCGCTGCGAACGCGCCAGCGCGATGTCTCCCAGGCGCTTGATGCAGTTGGCCTCACCGAGCACGTTGCCCAACTGCCGGTGGAGAGCGATCGCTTCCTGGTAGCGCGCCCTCGCCTCGTCGTGCTGCGAGCGCCTCAGCGCGATGTCTCCAACGCTTTTGATGCAGTTGGCCTCGCCGAGCACAGCCCCCACCTGCCTGTAGAGCGGCAGTGCTTCCTGGTAGCGCGTCCTCGCCTCGTCGTTTTGTGAACGCGCCAGCGCGATGTCTCCAAGGCTTTTGATGCAGTTGGCCTCGCCGAGCACATCGTCCACCTGCTTGCAGAGCGGAAGCGCTTCCTGGTAGCGCGCCCTCGCCTCGTCGTGCTGCGAATGCATCCGCGCGATGTCTCCAAGGCTCTGGATGCAGCTGGCCTCGCCGAGCACATCGCCCATCCGCCGACGAAGCGAGAGCGCTTCTTGGTAGCGCGCTCTCGCCTCGTCATGCTGCGAGCGCCTCAGCGCGATGTCTCCAAGGCTCTTGATGCAGTTGGCCTCGCCGAGCACATCGCCCACCTGCCGGTAGAGCGACAGCGCTCCCTGGTAGCGCGCTCTCGCCTCGTCGTGCTGTGAACGCGCCAGCGCGATGTCTCCGAGATTCTCTGTGCACAGCGCCTCTCGTCGCTTGTCCCCAGCGCGCTGCGCCACGTCCAGCGCGCGACCGAGGGGCATCGGCGCCGCATGCCCGGAGAAGCGCGCGAAACGCGTCAACGCCGCCGCCGCGTCGATCCATCGCCCCGCGGCAGCCTCCGCGAGCCCCCGCCGGATCATCGCATCCAGGTTCGCCGTCTCCGGCGCGAGCCGCGCGGCCGCCTCGGTGCCGCCGGGCCTCCCCGGCACCGGCCCGAGCGCGCGCGCGAGCTCGCCGTAGTGCTCCATCGTCCGCCCGAGATCCTCGGCAGCCGGCGGATACGCCGCCTTCACATACTCGCGCACGGGCGAGAGCATCTTCAGCCGGCCGCCCTCGAAGTAGGCCAACCGGAGCTGCGCCAGCACGCGCGCCGCCGCAGGCCCAGCGTCCGGCAGGATCGCGGCGAGATCCCGCTGCGCGATCCCGTCCGGCAGCACGCCGAGCACCCCGAGCAACCGACGCGCCTCCGCCGTCATCCGCCGAGATCCTATCGACAGCTCCAGCGAGGCCCTCCAGCTCCGGAGCCGATCGCGCGCTCCGCCCTCGCGCTCCAGCACCGCCGTCCGGCGCGCCTCCCACTCCGCCTTGAGGTTGACGAGATCGTTGCCCTGCGCCGCGTGTGCCAAGAGAGCGATGGCCAGCGGAACACCTTCCTGCAGCGCAAGGAGCTCGGAGAGCGCCCGCTTGCCCCGGTGCTCTTCGCCGGCGATCGAGCAGAACACCGCCTCCGCCTCCGCCGGTCCGAGCGGCAGGAGCTCGATCGAGGAGCTCCACGCCACCCGCCCCGGCCGGCCTGCGCCCCGGACCGACGCCACGAGGGACAGCTGCGGCACCGCAGCAAACTCCGCGAGCAGCGCCTCGGTCGCGGCTTGGTCGTCGCCATGCCAGGGCGTCTCCAGGTTATCCAGCGCGAGCACCGCGGGCCCCGCGGCGAGGAACGCCAGCGCCCGCTGCCGCAGATCCGGCCCCGGGGCGACGCGGAGCACGTCTGCCAGCGCCGCGGCGGCGGACTCCGCGTCGGGTGCGGCGTCGAGCCGCACGAAGAAACGCCGCTCCCCGAAGCGGGTCACGATCTCGGGGCGGTGCAGGACCGCCAGGCTGACGGTGCTCTTGCCGATGCCCGCCGCCCCGGAGAGCAGCGCGCGTCCGGGCGGCTCGCGACAGAGCGCCGCGGCGAGCGCGTCCACCGTGGCGTCCCTGCCGATGCACAGCTCCGCCGAGGGCAACCCCGCTGCAAGGGTGCGCCATCCTCCGGCGGCCACGCGCCGCGCCACCACGCCGTCCACCACGCGACGCAGGCCGCGCGCGACCTCGGTCCAGGCCTGGTCCCGATCCGGAGCACCGCCGATCGGTCCGTCCTTGGGCAATGGGACGAGCTTTCCGAATTCTGTCCAGTCCCAGGCGCAATCTCGGACGAGCACGGGCACGACCTCGACCTCGCCGGCGGCGCGGCGGGCGAGCGCCAGCGCAGCCTCCTCGTGCATGTGGCGATCCGAGCTGATGAAGTCTGGGCTCACCAGCAGCACCATGATCTCGGCCGCCTCGAGCTGCGCGCGCGCCTGCGCCGCCGGCTCTCCTCCAGCCTCGACCTTCCCGCCGTGCCAGATCTCGATCAACCGCTGTCGTAGGAGCGGCTTCAGTTGCGCCTCCAGAGCGGCGCGCGACGCAGCGTCCTCCGGGACAGATGAGATGAAGAGGCGAACCGGCTCCGGCATGCGCGCGCAGGGCTGCTGCCTGGCCCGGGGAGCTTACAGAGCTTGCGGTGCGCTGGATAGCCCGTTGCGCCGGCCGGGGCGCAGCGGCGCTGGACGTCAGCGAGCGGGTGCCCTCCTCCCCGCGCGCCGGAGCGGCGCGAGCGCGGCCAGGAGCAGCAGGGCGAGCCCCGCCTTCGGCGTGGAGCTCCGCGAGAACGCGCAGCCCGACGCCTCGCGCTCGACCTGGAGCACCTCGCTGCGCTCGCTCTCGTTGCCCGCCTCGTCGATCGCCGAGACCGCGATGTACACGTTGCGGCCCACGTGGTCCTCGTCGACGTAGAGGAACATCGAGTCGCCCTCCAGCCACGCGTCCGGCTGCGACTTGGCGAGCGCTTGCTCCGGGCTGAAGCCCACGTACACGGCGTAGACGAGCGCCTCGGCGGGCGTGTGATCGTCCTCGCTGGGCGCGGCCAGATCGAACGTCAGCGTGGTCATGTCCGGGCAGCCGCCGTAACCGCACGCGGGCTCGTTCGCGTGGAACTCGACGTCTCCGCCCGCCAGCACCGGCGCGCTCGGCGGGGTGCCATCGACGACCTCCGACGTCCGGACGAGGCGCTCGACGGACGGCCTCAGGCGCAATCGGTACGTGGTATCAGGCGCCAGCGTCTCGGCGGGGCGAATCACGCTGTAGCCCGGCGGGGCCACCGGAACGTCGGAGCCAGCGCCGGCGATGGCGGCGCCGGTCGCCTCTTCGACCAGCAGGTGCGACAGCTCCGGGAGCTCGCCCCAGATCACGATCGCCACATTGCGTGGCACCATGGCGGGCTCTCCCGGCGCGGCAGCGCGAAGGAACCCCTCCGAGACGCTCGTATCCACAGGGTCGCAGGCGCTCGCGGGGCCGCCGGCCGTCAGCACGCCGAGCGCGGTCGCGAGGGTGAGGCACGTTCCGAGCTTCATGCGGGGCCAGCAGAGCAAGCCGCACGCCACGCAGGCGTGTACGTGAGCCGGCGTAGCCCGGCGCCACCGGGGTCTGATCGCCGCGTCGCGTCCCCGCCCGCGCCGGCCACGCCGCAGCGCACCCAATCCGCCAGCGCGACATGCGCTACCAGGGCGCCGTCCTGGCGAATGGTGAGGTGCGCCCCGCCACGGGCGCGCCTCGGGCGCTCTCCACGGCGCAGCGATCAGGCCTAGGGCCGGCCGATCCGGCGCCGGATGGCGTCCTGGACCTCGGCCGGGAGCGAGCGCAGGTACTCGTCGGGGAAGCCGCGCAGCGCCTCGTCGGACAGCGCCAGCAGCTGGTGCGCGGGCGACAGCCCGGCCAGCCGCTCCTCCGGAGCCAGCCCGGCCAGCCGCTCCTCCGGCGTCAACCCGGCCAGCCGCCGCTCGATCGGCAGCGAGTCGAGCAGCTTCTGCAGCATCTCGTCGTAGCCCTCCATCTCCTCCACGTCTTGCATCATACCCTCCTTCGCCGGCCTCACCCACTGCCGCAACCACTGCCGCGCCTCGGAGCCGAGCACCGGGCGATGGCTGAAGATCCTCAAGAAGTCGTCCTGCTCCGCCTCCGCCACCTCATCCGTGACGACAAGATAGGTCGTGTACACCGCGCCGTCGATCCGGCCGTAACCTCCGCCCAGGCGCACCAGCGTCCAGTCCATTTCGTCGAGCTCCCGGACCAACGTGCGCGTAATGCTCGCGATGACGAGGACCAGCGTGAGCTCGCGATAGCTCGACAGCCGGTCGATCTGAGCCACGTGATGCTGCACGCCGTAACCCCACAGGCGCAGGAGATCTCCGCGGCGAAACGCCGACCGGGCAGGGCTCTTGTACTCGAGCAACGTGTCCGTTCCGAGCAGCGGCCAGAGGCCGCGCAGCACCCGGGCGCCGCCGCCCTCGTGCGGCGCGCCCTCCTTCCGCAACAGCAGCATGTCCGCGCGCTGCGGCTCGATCGTGAGCGGCACATCGAGGTGGACGGAGATGTTCGCGGGCGCGCGGGCGCGAACCAGGTTCGCGAAGCCCAGGTGCCACAAGTTCCGGGATGTCGTCGCCATGAAGGACCATCCAGAGGACGCCGGAGAGCGGCGCGCTGGAGTGCGCGCAGGCTCCGCTGCAGCGCAACGGGTGGGCGTCGTTCATGGATTCCGGACAGGGGCGCAGCGCTGTCTCGGAAACGACATGCAGCCAGGGGGCCTCAGCCCGGCCGGGCGGTGAGCCGCCGGTACTCGTGCTCGCGCGCGAGCACGAGGAGCAGCTCGTCCCTGTCATCGAGCCCGAGCGACGCCGCATAGCCGTCGAGGTAGGTCGGGACGGGGCGGCCGAGCTCGGCGAAGTACCAGGCCAGGAGATCCTGCGGCGCGACGCCGAGGGCCTCGAGAGATGGTACCTCCAGGCCGCGCTCGGTCAGCACCTGCTGCTTGTGCTGCGCCCGGGCGTGGAGCTCGCCGTAACGGCCCATCATGCGCAGCTGGTCGGGAAGGAGGCGCTCGATCTCGGGAGCGAACATGGTCTGCACCCAGCGCAGGCGGGCCTCCCGCTGGATCAGCCCGGTGAGGCCGTCGACGTCGAGCTGCTGCTCCGCGATCCACGCCCGGATGCTCTCCGAGGTGAGCAGGCCCTTCTCCCGGCGGACCTGGGTCAAGACCTCCTCGAAGAGCTCCAGGGGTACCTCGAGCGCCTGGCGCCGCGCCTCCTCGACGGCGAGCGCCCGCGCCAGGGCGCCGAGCACGGCGTGACTGTAGGACCACGACCCCTCGAGCCGAAGCTCGTCGAGGACAACCTCGGGCTGCACGAGCGAGCGCGCCGCCGCGGAAGCTCCAGCCTCGGCCGGCCGGCGCGCCGTCCCGCCAGGCTGCGCCGAGAGCTTGCTGCGGCCGGCGCGCCGAGAGACCTGATCCCAGACGTCGGTATAGGAGAAGTGATAGGTCACCTGCTGCGCGGCCGGCGCACGCGCGCGCCGCGCGGCCATCGCCTCCAGCATCGCGACGGCGTCGCGCCGCTTCTGATCGACGCGGCCCTCCGGCAGCCACCGCCGGAGGGCGTCCAGCTCGTCCGCGGGCACGCCCTCCCGCGCGCCGTCCGCGAGGAGCCCCCGGAAGCTCCGCTGGGCGTAGAACGTTCGCTTGGCGATCGCCTCCAGCGCCCGCGCCGTCTCGGCGCGGAGGACGGCCCCGCCCACCGCGGCGTCCAGCGTGGCGCGGATGTTCACCATCGCATCCGAGAGCGCGCGGTAGCCGTCCTCGGCGGGACCATGCACGATCGCGACCTCATCGTCGTCCGTGAGCGCGCCGCGATGGTACGCCTCGAAGACGAGGCCGACGCCCACCATGCCGAACGCGTGGAGCTCCGCGGCGCGCAGCGCCCCCATGCTGGCGCTGCCGAACACATGGATGCCCTGCGACATGGCCCAGAGGATCTCCTTGTGCCAGACGGCGGGGAAGCGCTCGAAGTAGCCATCGATGATGCCGATGGCCCAGGGCTTCTCCAGCGTGGCCCGGTAGACATCGCCCTGCGCGACCGGCGGCAGGAAGACGGCGCCCTCGAGCAGCGCGGCGCCGTCTGCAGCCGCCAACGTCGGCCCGGTGAAGACGATGACGGTCATGCCCGCCCGGCTCCTCTCGCGGCCCTGCGCGCGCGGGCCCGCGGCCCGGGGACGAAGCCGGGGACGTCATCGACCGACTCGAGCCCGGGGATGATCACCCGGACGACCGCGACGTCGAGCCCGGTCTTGCTCAGGTCCACCACGATGACGCGATCCATCCCGGCCGAACGGAGGCCGTCGAGCGCGCGCGCGACGTCCTCGTCGAGGGTGTCCCCACCACCAGAACGGATGTGCCGGAAGTCGCGGAGCGGACCGCCCAGGTGCGCGATCTGCGCGCGGCCCTGCTGAACGTAGTCGGGGTGGCGCACCCGCTCGAAGCGATCACGACCGCCGTCGTCGCGGGAGCCCGCGATGAACGTCAGCCGGCTCTGCGCTGCCTCGGTCAGCGCCCGCAGCAGGGCGACGCCACGATCCGGGTGACAGCCCATCCCCTCGGTGGCGTAGAGGGGACGGAACGGATCCGGCTTGCTGTCGACGATGAGGCAGAGAAAGGAGGGCAATCCGAGCTCGGTGGTGGTGTCCCACACGCCGACGGCGACGCCGGCCGCTTCGTAGAGCGCGAGGACGCGCCGGCAGGCAGGGTCATCGACGGTGTCGAGATCGACGCGGGAGCCGGGGACCTCCGCGCCGCCGCCGGCCCGCCAGAGCGTCGTCGCGTCGCGCTCCACCACCTCACAGATGCCATGGCTGATGGCCTCGAGCAGGTGATTGCCGGACGCGAGGCCGTTGGAGCTCATGACGAACGAGCCGCTGCCGGCCGGGAGCGGCAGCGTGTAGTTCGTGTGCACCATCTCGTAGGGGACCCAGACCGGCTCGTCGTGGAGCAGGTCGTGGCCCTCGACCCAGAGGAGCCGGTGGTGCTCGTGGAAAGCGCTGACCGAGAAGCGCGGCAGGGCGGCGACATCGACGACCCGGTAGGCCCTCGAGAGCTCGCGGTAGCTGGCGAGCTTGAGCGGCAGATCGATCGTCTCGGCGTGAAACGACTCGATCGATTCCATGAGGCCCGACGCCCGCGCGGTATCCGCGGTGAGACCCTTGCCCTGGGACACCGCCAGAGAGGCGGAGTTGGGGCGGCAGACCATGACGACCGGGAGGCCGATGACATCCAGGCCCGTGACGTCGGCCACCCGGGTGATGCCGAAAGCGGCGAGGTGCGGCGCGAGCCGCGCGAGGGTCTGCGCGGGGGGGACGAGGCGGTGGGTGCCTTCCCGGAACGCCTTCAGCAAAGGCTGGGTCATGCGCGGGGTCTGCGGCGGGTGCCGAGGGGCGCGCGCGCGAGCGCCGGGCGCCGCGCGCTCACCTGGCCTTGGAGGCCTTGGTGAGGCCCTCGATCGCGGCGCGCGCGTACTTGGCCGCCTGCTCGGCGCTCTCGAGCACCTTGACGGCCCTGCTCAGGGCCTCCTGGGGCTCGTCGAGATCCATGGCCAGCGCCGAGGCGGTGGCCTGGGCGGCCGCCAGATCGGCCCCCTCGGCGGCCATCAACACGTCCTCGATCGGATCATCGCTGTCGGACCTGGGGGTCGGCTTCTCGAACGGCGTGACCCGGCGCAGGCTGGACAGGTTGACGAGATAGCAGGCCTGATTGCCGGGCCGAGGCTTGATCCAGGCGAGCGAGACGCCCTGCCGGAGCAGCTCCGTCGTCCGGTCGTAACAGGGGGCGCACTTCTCCTGCGTGATCTCGAACTCCGGTCGCATGAAATGCTCTCGCCGGAGGTAGTAGATCTTCCCGTTGTCCGCCGCGATGACCAGATCCTCATCCTTGTGCGGCGCCCTCTTGGGCTTCGGGCACATCTCGCCATGATCGCCTGACATGGTTGCCTCCGTGGTCGCAACAGGCGGTCCTGCTCCGACCGCGCCCGCGTGCCAGCCGCGCTCGATCTCGATCGGAGCCAGGCGAAGGTCGTCGGGACGCGAGGCACCATCGCAGGATGGTCGAGCCCGTGGACCGTCCCATCCTGTGCGAGGAGGCTCACCGATGTCAAGTTGACGTTCGCGCGGGAGCGCGGTCTCGCGAGCGCGCAGGACAGCGGGGTGCCGCGAGCGGCCCCGCGCGCCGTCGAGCGTCGGCGCGGCGCGGGATCAGCTGATGCCCATGGGCGCGCCGCCCTCGGCGACGAACCGATCGGCGATGTCCACGAGGAGCGCGTCGGTGGCGGGCTTGCTCTTCACCGTGACCTGCGTCTCGTCCGGCAAGAGCACGAACGAGCCGATCACCTTGCCGTCGAGCCGCACCTCGTGGCTGCCGCCGGGCGGAGCGGAGGCGACCTCGTAGACCTTGCCGTCGCGTGCCTTGATCTTCATGCCCTAGCGGTAGCACGCGGCGGCGCGGCGCGGGGTCGCCTGCCGACGACGCCGCGAGCGCGCGAGCACGGCGGCGCCCCCCCTTCACCGCGGGCGGATGGCGCGGTAGGATGCGGCCGCGCCGCGCGCGAGGAGTGTGCACCGTGCCGAGATTCGATCTGGTCCTGATCCCGTCGCTTGCATCGGCGAGGCGGGGCTCCGCGCGGAAGCGGCCCGGGGGAGCGTCATGACGGCGGCCTCCTCGCAGCTCATCGAACCACGGACCGACGCCGCGGGTCCCCCGCTCGACGCCGATCGCTGATGGCGATGCCAGACTCTGGCCAGCCCCACGAGACCGGCGGCGGGTGGATCATCCTCGGCGTCCTGAACGAGATCCTCCTCAAGCTCGCGAGCCAGCCGGATCTGCGGTCGCTCTGGGAGGAGGTCTGCTCGAGCGCGCGCTGGATCGTCCCGTCCCAGCGGCTCTGCGTCGTGCTCGGCAACGACGGCGGCGGCGCGCGGATCGCGGCGCGGTACGAGCGCGGCAACTTCGAGTACGGCGCGCCCCAGGGCGGCGGCGTCGTCGTGGACGCGTGGATGGTCGCGGCGCTGGAGGCGCAGCGCGCCGCGTGGTTCAAGGGGCCCTGGACCGAGGCGCGGGAGGCGGACCAGGCGCGCGCGTGGCTCCTCGCGGAGGACCCGGACGTCGTCTTCCACGTGCCGATCCAGGTCTACAAGAAGACCATCGGCACGATGCTCTTCGCCCTGGAGGACCAGCGCCAGATCGACCGGAAGGCGCTGGCGAGCGCGACCACGTACGCGCTCTACGTCGGCGCCACGTACACGATGCTCAAGAACTCGCTCGACCTCGCCGCCGCGAGCGCGCAGCTGCGCGAGCAGAACGAGGAGCTCGAGCGCGTCCAGATCGAGCTCCGGCGGCAGCTCGACCGGGTGCGCGCGCAGCACGAGGCGATGCTCGAGATGTCGACGCCGATCATCCAGGTGTGGGACAGCGTGCTCACGCTGCCGGTGATCGGCACGGTCGACGGCGCGCGCGCGGCGCGGATGATGGAAGAGGTGCTCGCCGCGGTCGTCCAGCACGGCGCCCGCTTCATGATCGTGGACCTCACCGGCGCGCAGGCGACCGACGCCTCGACGATCGAGCACCTCCTCAGGATCTTCGCGGCGACGAGGCTGCTCGGCAGCCAGTGCATCGTCTCCGGCGTCCCGGCCGCGATGGTCGGGCGCATCCTGGAGGTCGGCGGCAGCCTGGAGGGGATCCCGGTGTTCAGCACGCTGAGGAGCGCGCTCGAGCACGTGATGGGCGCCCTCCGGCAGAGGCCGCGGTAGGCCGCCCCCGGAGACCGCGGCGGGGCCCGTCCCCGGCCGCCCCAAGGAGCGGCGGCCGCCCCGAGGAGCGGCGGCCGGGCGCGGGCGCGGCGCCGGCGGCGCGCTTCGCGGCGCGCCCTGTGATACGCCCGCGGGCGCAGACAGGAGCGTGACAGATGAAGCTCGCAATGATCGGACTCGGGAGGATGGGCGCCAACATGGCGCGCCGGCTCATGCGCGGCGGCCACGAGGTCGTGGCGTTCGATCTGAACCAGGACAGCGTGAGGCAGCTCGGCGCGGAGGGCGCGGCGACGGCCTCGTCCCTCGGCGAGGTGGTGGCGCAGCTCGCGTCGCCGCGCGTGGTCTGGGTCATGCTCCCGGCGGGCGCCCCGACCGAGCGCGTGGTCCAGGAGCTCGGCGAGAAGCTCGGCGCGGGCGACGTGATCATCGACGGGGGCAACACCTACTTCAAGGACGACGTCCGCCGCGCGAGGGCGCTCGCCTCGAAGGGCATCCGCTACGTCGACGTGGGGACGAGCGGCGGCGTGTGGGGGATCGAGCGCGGCTACTGCCTCATGGTCGGCGGCGCGCCCGAGACGTTCGCGCTGGTGGAGCCGATCCTGCGGACGCTCGCGCCCGGGCCGGGGGACATCCCGCGCACGCCGGGCCGGCGTGAGGCGCAGAGCACGGCGGACGAGGGCTTCCTCCACTGCGGCCCGGTCGGCGCCGGCCACTTCGTGAAGATGGTCCACAACGGGATCGAGTACGGCCTCATGCAGGCGTACGCGGAGGGGTTCGACATCCTGAAGAACGCGGGGACCGAGCGGCTGCCCGAGGAGCACCGGTACGCGCTCGATCTCGGCGAGATCGCCGAGGTCTGGCGGCGGGGGAGCGTGGTGGGCTCGTGGCTGCTCGACCTCACCGCGATCGCCCTGACCGAGAGCCCGGAGCTCGCCGGGTACAGCGGCTTCGTGCAGGACTCCGGCGAGGGCCGCTGGACCGTGATGGCGGCGATCGAGGAGGCGGTGCCCGCCGAGGTGCTCTCGTCGGCGCTCTACGCGCGCTTCCGCTCGCGGCACGATCACACGTTCGCCGAGAAGGTGCTGTCGGCGATGCGCCACAAGTTCGGCGGGCACCTGGAGCGGCCGACGGGGGGGTGAGCGGGGCGGCGAGGGAGCCGCCGGCGAGGGGCAGCTCGGGCGCCGTCGCGCCGCGCTGGCGGTGGCGCCGGGACACCCTGCGGAGGCGTGCTCGCCTTCAACGCGGCGGGGGTCGCGGGGATTGACGGCGGCAACCGACCTCCGGCAGCGTTTCCTTCATGGCTCGCACCGCCCCTGTCCCCAACATCCCGGCGATTCCTGGCATGAACCCAGGCGTATTTGTCATGGGCGGAGGCGCCGTCGGCGGTGGGCGTGGCGGAGCCTCAGGCCGGGGCAAGGCGCGAGGACAGGGGGCCGGCGGCAAGAACGGCGGCGACAAGGCGAAAGGCGGAGGAAAAAGTGCGTGCGGCGCCGGCAAAGACGGCGGCGGCTGCCCGAACCACCACGGCGGCCGCGGCAGCGGAAAGGTCGCCCAGGGCGAGCCGGTCGACGTCGTCACCGGACGGGTGTTCACCGTCCCCGAGGCGGACGTCGATCTTCCGGGCCCCCTGCCCCTCGAGATCGTCCGATCGTACGGCAGCCAGGCGCGTGAGCGGGACATCGGCCTCGGCTTTGGATGGAGCCACAGCCTCGCATGGGCGGTCGAGCTGCGCCGGCGGAGCACCGTCGTCGTCACGGCCGACGGCATCGAGGAGGAATTCGGGCTCGTTTCGCGGGACGCCGGCGTCATCGGCCCGCATGGCTGGGTGCTCCACAGGGAGGGCAACGGCTTCTCGCTCGATTTTCCCGACGGAGACCGCCTGCTGTTCGAGCCGGATCCGGGCGACCGGGCTCAGCATCGCTTCCGCCTCGCTGCGTAGGTCGATACGTTCAACAACCGGATCGTCCTCGCCTATGTCGAAGGACGCCTGGCCCAGGTCACCGACAGCGCCGGCCGCGTCCTGCGGCTTCGACCGGCGTCCGCAGGGCGCATCGGCCAGATCGAGTTCGTGAGTCGCGCACCCGGGGGGCGCTCGGTCGTATTCGCGCGCTACCAGTACCTATGAACGTGTCAACCTCGGGACAAGATCTACCGGCTGGTCGAGGCGACGGGGCGGGAGCACGCGGGCGGGCTGTCGGACGCGCCGCGCGACGAGAACGACCTGCCGATCCAGTCGCTGCCGCACCCGAACAACCCGCAGGCGCTGAGGAACTATACGGAGCAGTACGTCTACCTACCTATGAACGTGTCAAGCTCGGGACAACGCTTCACGTCGACCTCCTACTGGAACAAGGGGTCTGCGTGGACTTGGCCCGCGGCGTTGTCGCCGGCGCTCGCCGGGCGGACGCCGGCTGGACGGGACGCCAAGGCGAGGTGGCGGGCCCAGCAGCTTGGGGCGGCTCGGCTGCCGCGGCGCGACGAGGCAGCCGCTGAGGCCGGCTGGTCTGCGCGACGTGCTTGAGCACCTTCTGGTGCCGCAGCATCCGCAACTCGCCGTCGGACAGCGGCGCGATCGGCGGCAGCCCCTCGCGCTCGTAGATCGCGTCGAGCGCGGGCACGGTGCGGGTGCGCCCACCCGAGCCGTAGGCCTTGGAGCGTGGCTGCCCCTTCGGCGGCCCGGTCCGGCGCCGCTCGCCGGTCGCCTTCACGCGCATCCGGGCCAGCTTGGTGTCGGTCGAGCGCGGCACCGCGTAGCGGTACGGCTCGTTGTTCTTGAGCATGTGGTAAGCGATGGTCACCAGCTTGCGCGCGGTAGCCACCACCGCCACGTTGCGGTTCTTGCGCTTGGCGAGCCGTCGAAAGAAGTTGCCGAGCGGTCCTGGGTGGGTGCCGACGTGCTGCGCGGCTTGCACCAGCATCCAGCGCGCCTGGCTCTTGCCCTGCTTGGTGATCCGGCCGTGGTAGATATGGTCGGGATCTCCGGTCTGGTAGGTCGAGGGCACAAGCCCAAGGTAGCTGGCAGCATGGTCGGGCGAGCGGAAGCGGTTGATATCTCCCAGCGTCGCCACCAGGGTTTGCGCCACCGCCACGTCCACGCCGGGCAGCGTCATGAGCAGCCGCACGCGCGGCTCGTCGTAGCCGTCGATGGCCAGCGCCTCGTCCAGTTGCCTCAGCTCCGACTCCACCTGCCCGAGCAGCCGCAGCTCGCTGTCGAGCGCGGCGCGTCCTGCGCCATCCAGCTCCAGCGTCTCCAGCCAGGCTTGCCCCTTCGTGCCGAACAGCTCGCCAATGGGCGGGTGGATCAGACGCTGGTGCAGCACCGCGTAGATGCGATTCTTGACCCGCGTCTGGTCCGTAACCAGCGACGCGCGACGGCTCATCAGCCGGCGCCGTGCTTGCGTCGCCTGATCGGGCTGCCAGACCTGCGGCAGATAGTCAGCGCGCAGCAGCTGCGCCAGCACCAGCGCGTCGATCTTGTCGGTCTTGATCTTCGCGTCGGCGATGGCCCGCGTGCGCAGCGGGTTGGAGACGACGACCTCGGCCGCGAGCGGGCGCAGCACCTCCACCACGCTCCACGTGTTGCTCGTCGCTTCCAGCGCCACGCGGGCATGCGGGCCCAGGTGCCGCTTCGCGAAGCGTACGAGCTCCTCGCGCGTGCAGGGGAAGCGAACGCGATGGCGCAGCTTGCCCGCCTCATCCAGCACGGCAGCTTCCACCGATTCCTTGTGGACATCCAGCCCTACAGAGTACATACGCTCTCTCCAGCGGTGCGAGGGAGGTCGTGCTGCCCGGGTGCCCAGGCGAGCGAGTCCTTCTACAAGGACCCGGCGAGGTGGTTGACCTCAGCGGTCGACTGTCCACCACGCCGACGGAACAATGGGTCGTACGGCACCTACCTATCCGAGCTCGAGGCTCAACCGGGTGGGCCGGTGGGGCGGTCACATACGATAGCGGGCTCATGGCCCATATTCGTAACCGACCGACCCCGGGGTGAACGACCCCCTCGCACCGCACTTTCTGGAGAGACAGTGTCTCACCCCGTCCCATGCCCGGTGCGAGGAAGGCCAGCATGGGACGAAATCTTTGCAACCCCTTTCATGCATGAGCTGGCGACGGGCGTGCGTCCTGCAATGCGCTCGCTTTCTGCCAATCCCAGCTCGCCTCTCCTCTTGATCGGGGCGTCCGGCGGCCGAGGCGCGCCGCTTCGAGCGCTTGCTCATCGCTCAGCCCACCGGCGCGCCTCGGCCGCCGGACGCCGGCGCGCGGCAGACGCTGCCCCCAGTCGGCGCAGCCTGCTTGCCGCGCGCTCGCGCTCCTCCGCCTTGCCCACCACCCGAGCCGCTGCGATTGCAATCGCGCGAGGCTCGTCGCCGGCACAGCCGCTGCTGCACACCGACATACCGAGAGCGAATGCGGGGCGGTGGTCACACCACGTTCATAACCGGTACGATGCCGCCGGCAACCTCCATGAGCGAGGGGAAGGGGCGGAGGAGCGCCGCTATGGGCAAGGCGGGCGGCTGGAGATCAAGGGCTCCACCTGCTTCCGCTACGACGATCAGGGCCGGCTGATCGAGAAGAGGGCGCGAGGCGCCGCCGGGGACGAGCGCGTGACGCGTTATGCATGGTCGGCGAGCGGAATGCTCACGAAGGTCGAGGGGCCAGACGGGACGACGGTCGAGCTCACGTACGACGCGTTCGCGCGGAGGATGAAGAAGACCGTACGGAAGCAGGAAGAGAACGGTGAGGTGCGCCTCCTGCGCACGACGCGCTTCTGCTGGGACGCGATGACCCTCGCGCACGAGATCGCGTCGACCCCGGAGGGGGAGAGCGAGGAGCGTACCTACTGTTTCGATGAGAGCGGTGCTCCGTGGGCTCACCGCGACACGGGGCATACCGGAGAGGGCCCGGTCGTGGGGCCATGGCTCTTCTACTTGAACGAAGCCATGACGGGCTTTCCGGAGCGCCTCGTCGACGGGAAAGGTGAGGTCGCGGCCGAGCTGTTCCGCACGGCTTGGGGGAAGGTGACGTCCGAAGCCGGAAGCCGCGCCCCGACACCGGTGCGCTTTCTGGGGCAGTACGAGGATGTGGAGACGGGGCTCTTCTACAACAGGCACCGCTACTATGATCCTGATCTCGGGAGGTACATCTCGCCCGATCCCGCGGAGATCGACGGCGAGCTGAACGCCTACTGGTACGCGCGCAACCAGCCGTGGACCATCGTCGATCCCGACGGGCTCATCTATTCCCGCATCCTCGACAGGGACGGCAACGTCCTTACGTACGTGGATGAAGACGGTAATACGAAGCCGTACGTGGGAAGGAACCCCAGCGAGGGAGGCAAGATCACGCCCTCCTCTCACATCAGCGACAAGCCGTGCGCCGAGGCGCAGGTCCTGACGGTGATGGGGGAGAACATTCGAAGAGACGTGATGAAAGAGCAGAAGAAGGTGCGCGTCCAGGATCGCATGACCCCCGATCAGGTCAACGCCGAGGTGAACCGGCGCATCAAAAAGAAGTTCCAGGACGAAGACCTCTCGATCGAGACGTACGACAGCGCGAAGATGCGGAAGCGGGTCGACCCGTGCGAGAAATGCGGAGCGATGTTCGAAAGGCTCGGCATCTCGGAGCACGTCGTCGGGGCGAAGGGCAAGAAGGGCCAGTACGGCGTCTACAGGGCCTAGGACAGCAGGGCGAGCGTCTCGGACCCGAGGTGCGAATGCATCGGAAGGAACAGGAAAGATCTGAAGCGGCCGTCTCCTTGACCGAGGGGGAAGAGCGCGCCCGTGAAGCGATCGAGCGATGGCTCGCGGCTCCGGTTCCCGCGTGCGTGCTGCACGGCCCTGCGGGAGCGGGCAAGACGACGCTGTGTGCCCGGCTCGTAGCCGAGGCGCGCGAGCGTGCCGGGGTATGCGCCGCTGTGGTGCAAGCAGGACGAGCGACCCGCCTTGCGTCCGAGCATGAGATCCTCGCGTCGCTCCTGCAGCAGCTCGGCGAAGACGTGCTGCGCCCTCCGCGGGACGTCCTGAAGCTGCGCTCGGATCTCCGGAATCGGCTGGCCAACGGCCAGGATGAGGACGAGCCCGAAGTGCTCCTCGTGCTCGATGGTCTCGACGAGTGCGTCGACTGGCCTCGCGACGCTCGGGAATCGACGCTTCAGGAGCTCGGAAAGCGCGTCCGATGTCTGGTTTCCATCTCCGGCGGCGAGGGCGAAGCGCACGCCTTCAGGGAGCGCCTCGGCTGGAAAGACGGCGATGCGCACCTCGTCGAGGTTGCGCCACCTTCCCCCGCGGTGGCGGCGAGCCGAGGCATTCCGAGCTGGGCAGCAGCAGGGGGAAACGGCGGACCAGAGGCGCTCGCCGCGGAAATCGAGCGTGAGCTCTGGCTCCTTGAAGGAGGAGAGATAGCGCTGCAGGTGCTCTCCCTGCTGGCTCGTGCGCTTTCGCCGCTCGATCCGGAGGATTTCGCGGAGCTCTGGGACATCGACAACCATGCCGCGCGCGGTCGTCTGCTGGTGTGCGCACCGTTCTTCGATCGGCTCTTGCGCTGGGGTGGGCCGGCGCACGCGGTGAGTTTCCAGCATGAGGCGCTGCGGGTCGCGTGGGCGCAGAGGAGCGCCGGTCGCGGTGAGGCGATCGATGCGCGCTACCGCGGCGCGATCGCGCGATGTACGGCGGAGTCCTCCCGCCGTCTTCCGGCGTACTTCCGCCGTTATGCGAGCGCGCACCTCGCCCTCGGCGGCGCTCCTGTCGCCTCGATGCTCGCGTTCGCGGAGCCGAGCTGGGTACGGCCTGTCTCTGCCGAGGCGCTCGCTCGTGCCCTCATCGATCTCCGCCGCCTGCGCGATCGTCTTAAAGAGGAGGTGGAGCGTTGCAGGTCCCTCACTCCGGACCTCGCCGCGGCGCTCGTCCGCTGCGCGGCGGCGCAGGGCGCGGGGGCGACGCTGGGAGACGCGGAGCCGTGGGCGAGCCCCGATGCCGACCTCGTCACGCCACGACTCGACGCGGACGCGGCGCGCGCTCTCTCCTTGGTCGCCCTCGCAGCGGAGGTCTCACCGTCCCCCCGAGCCGGGGTCCTCGAGAAAGCGTTCGAGATCGCCGATCGCACGGGCGCGCGGTGGTCGAGCCCCTCGGCGCTGATCGCCGTGGCCGAGGCGGCAGAGGGCGAGCGGCGCACCCGGATCGCGCGCGCCGCGCTGGACGTTGCGCGCCGTTCGGACGGGGGGGACGCGCCCCGGGAGCTCGTCGCGGCGGCGGGCCTGCTCCCCGAAGAGGAAGCCCAGGAGGTCGCGGCAGAGGCCATCGCGCGCGCTGGAGGGGCGCCGCCCGCGCTCGTGCCTGGCCCGGGCGTGAGCGAGGCTTCCGCCGTCGCGCTGGAGCGAGCTTCGCGTTCCCTGCCCGCGCCCCAGCGGATTCGGGTCCTCGCCCGGCTGCTCGCCGGCCTGCCGGCAGCGGCGAGGGCTCGCGCTGTCCAGGAGATCGAGCGGAGCTGGGCCCCCTGGTGCTTCGAGAACGAGGCGGAGGCCGCGGCGGTAGCGCCTTATCTGACCGAGCCTCTCCTGGAGAGAGCGCTCGAGGAGGTCCCGGTCTGGCCGGTGCACGCTCTCGGCGCGCGGCTGGTCGCGCTCGGGCGAGAGGACGAGGCGCGCGCGCTCGCGCTGCGATGGGCGGGGAGCAGCGCCGGGTACCAGGCGGACGCGCTGCTTCGCCTCGGCGAGAGGCTCCCTCCGGGAAGGCGGCCGGAGAAGGAGATAAAGGCCCTCATCGAAGAGCTCGCTCCGGAAGAGCGATGCGATTCGATCAAGGAGCACCCCTCCGCCTCGGTCGCGATCCTGGGGGCGGAAGCGGCTTTACGGACCGTGGAAGACTGTAACGAGCTCTCCGGGAGCTATGTTCGAATCGTGGCGCTGGCACGCCTCGCCAGGGCCCTCCCCGAAGCGATGCGCGCCGAGGCTGCCCGGCGCGCGGTGCTCGCCTTCGAGGCAGGAGGCGCGGACGCCGACGCGCTCGGCGATCTCTGCGACGCAGCGCCGTGGATGAGCCCCGCCGACGCGGCACGGCTGCTGTCGACGTGCCTGTTCGACGCGTCGGGGAGCCCGTCGCTGGCCGGTGTCTTCCAGGGATGGGCAAGCTTGGCCCAGCTCGCAGGCGTCCTTCGCCGGGCCGGAGGCGAGGAGGCCGTGCTCGCGGCCTCCGATGAGGTGGCGATTGCCGGAAGATGGCTGCACAAGATGGCGATCAGCCAGCGAGATCAATAGATTTCAACCGATGTCCCCGGTTTGAAAGCTCTCCGGCAGGTCGGGCTCCTCGGGCTGCGCTCGCTGCCCGGCGGCGAGGAGCGCCTCGGCCACGAGCATCGCGTCGACCGGCCAGAGCTCGGGCGGGCGCCGGTGCTTCGCCCCCGCCTCGGGCAGCGGGCGGCAGGACAGCACGAGCCGCCGGAAGCGATCCGGCACGGCGTCCCGGCCGTGAACCGCGCCGAGCAGCGCGCCCGCGATCGCGGCGTTCGTGTCGGTATCGCCGCCGGCCATCACGGTGTCGATGAGCCCCCGCTCGAGCGACGGCGCGTGGAGGAGCCGGTAGAAGGCGTTCTGCAGGGCGATGATGACCCAGCCGGCCTGGTGCGAGAAGCTCCGAGGCGGCGCGCGCTGCGCCGCCTCCAGCGCGGCGAGGACCACGCGCTCGCCGCTCCGCTCCGCCTCGGCGCGCGCGGCCGCGAAGGCGCCCTCGACGCCGGCGCCGCCCACGGCGGCGGCGATGGCCGCGACGAACGCGCCGGAGGCGGCGCAGCAGACCGGATGGGGGTGCGTGAGCGCGCTGTCGTCGCGCGCCCACGCCGCGGCCTCCCGCGGGCGGCCCGCGCCGAGGACGCCGAGCGGCGCCGCGCGCATCACCGAGCCGTTCGCCTCGCTGGTCAGGCTCGCGGCCGCCCTCGCGCGGCCTGGGCACGCGCCGGGCGAGGGCGCGCCCGCGGCGGCGCGGAGCGCGGCCGCGACGGTGTTGCCGACGTCGAACGGGCCGGAGCGGTACCAGTGCACGTAGGCGTCGAGCGCGGCCTCGGCGACGAAGCCGCGCTTGCGGACGATCGACCGCGCCAGCATGAGCGCCATCTCGGAGTCGTCGGTCGGCTGCCCGGCGAGGGTGTTCCACGTCCCGCCGTCGGCGAGGTCCCGGACCCCGCCCGGATAGAGGAGCTCGATCTGCTCCGCGCTCCGGAACTCGACGAGCGAGCCGAGCGCGTCGCCCGCGAGCTGGCCGAGCAGGCAGCCCTGGGCCCGGGAGAGCGCGCCGGCGCCCTCGATCAGCAGGCTGCGCGACGGGCGCAGCAGCCCGTACGTCCCCTGCGGCGCCGGGATGCGGCCGTGGATGACGGCGTTCCACGGGCGGCGCGCGAGCTCCTGGACGACCGCGGGGGCGCCGCCGAAGAGGCGGGAGATCTGACCCTCGCGCTCCGCGGTGTACGCGATGGGCGCGCCGTCGTCGTCGACGAGCTCGCCGCCCGCGGCGCGCACGAGCGCGTGGCCGGCCGCGTAGTCCCAGCTGCGCGGCCGGCTGAGCGAGACCGCGGCGACCCCCTCCCCGACCGCCGCCAGCGCGAGCCGGTAGGCGAGGCTCGGGAGCGAGAGGAACCGCGCGGGCGCGACGCACCGGGCGTTGCGGGCCGGCAGGTAGTCCGCCGACTGCGAGAGCAGCACGACGGCGTAGCGATCGAGCGTGGCGCCGGCGAGCGACGACGAGACGGGCGCGCCGTTGCGCCGGATCGGCCCGGTGCCCTCCGCCCAGGCGATGAGGTCGCCGTGGTCGTCGGGGTAGGCGTACGCGAAGACGACGCCGAGCACCGGCGTGCCCTCGCGCAAGAGGCCGATCGAGACCGAAGCGCCGCGGTAGCCGTGCAGGAAGGACGCGGTGCCGTCGTGCGGATCGACGACCCAGCGGTGCGACGGGTCCGCGCCGTCCAGGGCGCCGGTCTCCTCCCCGAGGAACGCGTAGGGGGTCGCGCGGGTGAGCGCGTCGCGCAGGAGGCGCTCGACCTCCACGTCGACGTCGGCGTGCGTCCCGGCGCCGCGAGGGCCGCCGGGGCGGTGGAACTCCGCGCGGAGGAGCGAGCCCGCGCGGCGCGCCGCCTCGACGGCGAGCGCGAGCTCAGCGTCGTAACCCATGCCGGTCCCGTGGCTCCACGCGAGGCCGCCTACCCGAGCTCGGAGCGCCGGCACCCGCCGGCGTCGAGCGGTCCTGGCGGGGGCGCGGCGCCGTAGCTGCGGAGGTCGGCGACGGCCGCGTCGACCTGGGCGACGATGGTGCGGGCGTGGTCGAGGAACGCCGCGCCCGCCGGCAGGAGGCGCATGCCGCGCGCGGTGCGCTCGAACAGCTGCGCGCCGAGCTCGTCCTCCAGGCCGCGGATCTGCCGGCTGAGGGGCGGCTGCGCGATGTGGAGCCGGCGCGCGGCGCGGCCGACGTGGCCCTCCTCGGCGACGGCGATGAAGTAGCGGATCTGCGACAGGCTCACGCGGCCGATTCTACTCGAACGCCGCTCGGGAGAGGAGCCGGGCGCGGGCGCCCGAGATCAAAACAGTATTGGATGGCCGCGCGCCGCGCGCGCATACGCCTCGCATGAACGTGGACATCCTTCGGCCTCGCGCGTGCGAGGCGATGCGGCGCGCCGGGCGCGCGGCCGCGGCGACCCTGGCCGCCGTCGGGGCGCGGCTCTCGCCCTTCGTGACGACCGCGGACATCGACCACTGGGTGCGCGAGGACACGGCGCAGCGCGGCGGCCGCCCGAGTCAGCTGGGGTACAAGGGCTTCCCCGCGGCGGTGTGCACGAGCCGGAACCACGTCGTCTGCCACGGGATCCCGCGGCGCGACGAGGTGCTCCAGCCGGGCGACATCATCAACGTCGACGTGACCACCGAGCTCGACGGCTACCACGGCGACACCTCCGCGACGTTCTTCGTCGGGGAGCCGAGCGCCGAGGCGCGGCACGTGGTGGACGTCGCCCGGCGGTGCCGGGACGCGGGGATCGCGGTCGTGCGCGACGGGGCGCGGCTCGGCGACATCGGCGCGGCGATCGAGGAGCTCGCGCGGGCGGAGGGGTGCAGCGTGGTCCGCGAGGTCGGCGGGCACGGCATCGGGCGGAGGATGCACCTGCCGCCGCACGTCGCGCACACGGGCGTGCGCGGGGCGGGCATGCGGCTCCGCGCCGGGATGGCCATCACGATCGAGCCGATGGTCAACCTGGGTTCGCACAACATTCGCACGCTCGACGACGGGTGGACCATCGTCACCGAGGACGGCAGCCTCTCGGCGCAGTTCGAGCACACCGTGCTCGTGACGCGGGACGGCTGCGAGATCCTGACGCGCTGACGCGAGCGGCCGCGCGGCGCGCGATCCCGGCGCGCGGCGCGCGATCGCGCCGGCCGCCCGGGCGCCGTCACACCCCCTTGGTCACCCAGGCCCAGACGAACTCGCACTCCATCGGCGACGCGCCGCCCTCGTCCGTCACGGTGACGGCGACGGCCACGTCCCCTTTCGGCTGGTCCAGGAAGGCCTGCCGCTGCTCGGGGGACAGGGTCGCGACCGCGCGCAGCCCGCCGCGGGCGCGGCGCGTGTAGTCGACCTTCATGCTGCGCAGGAGCGGCAGCTTGTCGTCGGGGAGGTTGACGGCGACGACGAACCCGGTCGCGGTCTCGGCCAGGAGCCCCGCCGCCGCGGCGTGCACGCCGCCGATGTGGTTATGCACCCTGCGGCCGCTCGCGAGCCGCAGCGCCACCCGATCCGGGCCCACCTCCTCGAACTGGATCCCCGCGGTCCCCGTGAACGGCACCATGCGCTGGAACAGCACGGTCTGCGCGCGCGAGCGCAGGAAGGGCGGGAGCACCTGGAGCGGGGCGAGGGCGCGGGCGATGAAGTTCGGCTTGGACATATGCGGCGAGCTTAGCGCATGCCGGCGTCGTCCCGGCGCGAAGCTCAGGGAGCGGGCGGCGCGCGGAGCCCGGGTCAGCGCCGCCGCCGCCGCGCCTTGCTGACCGCGACCTCGGCGTCTTCCTCCGCCTGCTCCGCCTCCTCCGCCCTGGAGCGCGCCGTGTCGGACGCGACGCGGAGCCTGCCCTGCCGCTCCTCGTCCGCGCCCTCGATGCGCTGGCGCCGGGCCGCGGCGGGGCGCGGGCCCCTGCCGGCCGCCCGCGCGAGGGCCACCTCGTGCATGCGGCGGTGGTGCTCGCGCCAGAGCTCCATGCGCTCGGCCTCCTCGGCCCAGTCGTCCTCGTGCGCGGTGAACGCGACGAGCGCGTGGATGGCGACGCCGATGCCCCAGCCCAGCGGGATCATCGCCGCCCAGAGCACGACGCCGAGCACGAGGGCGAGCGTGAGGAGCGCCGCGTTGACGATGAGGTAGACGCCGAGGTGCCGGTAGAAGTTGCGGCGCTTGCGCCGGAGCCAGGCGGCGCGCTCGGCGGCGGTCGCCGCGCCGGCCTTCCGCTCGACGCCGTCGCGCTCGCGCGCGCGCAGCGCGCGGCTCGCCTCGCGCACCGCCTCCGGGTCGACGCCCACCTCCTCCGCCGCGGCGAGCAGGTCGTCGAAGCCGAGCCGCGCGTCGCCCCGCGGCGCGCGCGCGGCGCCGGCCTCGCCCGAGGCCTGGCGCTCGATCGCCCGCGCGAGCACGTCGCGGACCTCCTCGGTCGAGAACCGCTGCGCCGCGGTCTCGCCGCCGCGGGGCGCCTCGCTCCCCTTCGCGGCGGGCGCCTGCGCGTGCGGCGCCGGCATCGCGGCGGGCGCCTCGCCCCGCCCGGCCGCCTCGAGCGCGCGCACGAGGTCATCCATCGACGCGAACCGGTCCTCGGGGCGCTTCGACAGCGCGCGCAGCACGACCGCGCTCACCGCGGGCGGCACGGCGGCGGCGTCGAGCGCGGCGCGGTCGGCCTCGTCGGTGAGGATCGAGGCGACGACGGCGAGCATGTCGCCGGCGCCGCGCCAGGGCAGCCGGCCGGTGAGGAGCTCGAACGCGAGCACGCCCCACGCGAACTGGTCGGCGCGCCCGTCGAGCTCGGCGCCGCGGATCTGCTCCGGGGCCATGTAGACGGGGGTCCCGAGCTTGACGCCGAGGGCGGTCAGCGTCGGCAGCGCGGGGGCCTCGGTGGACGCGGTCGGATCGGCGCCGCCGGCGGCGCGGCGCGCGATGCCGAAGTCGAGCACCTTGATCACGCCGTCGTCCCGGACCATCACGTTCTCCGGCTTGATGTCCCGGTGGACGAGCCCCCGCCGGTGCGCCGCGGCGAGCGCGCGGGCGACGTCGGCGAGCCAGCCGACCCGGGTCGGGACCGGCGCCTCGGCGCCGCCGATCGCGCTGCGCAGGGTGCGGCCGTCGACGAGCTCCATCGCGATGAACGGCGTCCCATCGAGCTCGCCGACGTCGAAGATCGAGACGGCGTTCGGGTGATCGAGCGCGGCGGCGGCGCGGGCCTCGCGGAGCAGGCGCGCGCCGGCGTCGTGGTCCATGGCGCCGCCCGCGATCACCTTGACGGCGACGCGCCGCCCGAGCCGCGCGTCGTGCGCCCGGTAGACGCAGCCCATCCCCCCTTGCCCGATGGCGGCCTCGATCGTGTAGCGCTCGAACGAATCGCCCGGCTTCAGCATGCCCGGCGGCGAGCGTAATGGATCCGCGCAGGGTTGGACAGGCGGCCGGGGGCCATGGCACGCCCGGGCGGCGGTCGCTCTGCGGTCGAGGAGGGCGCCGAGGAGGGCGATCGGGGCGCGAACTCCGCGGCTCACGGCGCCGCGGCTTGTGTAAGGTGGCGTCATGTCATCGCATCGAACGATGCTGCTCGGGGTCGCGGTGGGGGCAGCGGGCGGTCTGACGGCGAACGCCGTCGCGGCGGGCTCCCCGGCGCTCACCTGGATCGTCGATCACATCACCTACCCGGTGGGCCAGATCTTCCTGCGCCTGCTGTTCATGCTCGTGCTCCCGATCCTGTTCTCGGCGCTCGTCATGGGCGTCTGCGAGCTCGATCTGAAGCACGTCGGCCGGCTCGGCCTGCGGACGCTGGGCTACACGGCCGTGGTCTCGACCATCGCGGTGCTCATCGGCCTCGTCCTGGTGAACCTGATCCGCCCGGGGGACGGCCTCCCCGAGGCGGTCCGGGGCCTCGCGCACGGCGGCGGGATCAAGGCGGCGACCGCCCCGGTCGACACCTCGCCGGTGGGGATGATCATCGCGATGGTGCCGGACAACGTCATCAAGGCGGCCGCCGGGGGCGACGTGCTCGCCGTGATCACGTTCTCGCTGCTCTTCGGCCTCGCGCTGTCGCTCACCCAGACCGAGGCGGCAGCGCGGCTCCGCGAGGTCATCCAGGGGCTGTTCGACGTCTCGATGCGGCTCATCGAGGGGGTGCTCCGGTTCGCGGCGATCGGCGTGGGCGCGCTGCTCTTCACGATCACGTCCCGCATGGGCATCGGGATCATGCAGCAGCTGGCGGCGTACGTGCTCACGGTGCTGCTCGGCCTCGGGCTGCACATGTTCGTCGTGTACTCGCTGTCGGTGCGCTTCCTCGGCGGGATGTCGCCGGTCGCGTTCTTCCGCGGGAGCCGGACGGCGATCGTGACGGCGTTCTCGACCGCCTCGTCGAACGCGACGCTGCCGACGTCGCTGAAGGTGGCCGAGGAGGAGCTCAAGCTGCCGCCGTCCGTGGCGCGCTTCGTGCTGACCGCCGGCGCCGCGATGAACCAGAACGGGACGGCGCTCTTCGAGGGGGTGACCGTGCTCTTCCTCGCGCAGGTCTACGGCGTGTCGCTGACCTTCGGGCAGCAGGCGATCGTGATGCTCATCTCGGTGCTCGGGGGCATCGGCACCGCGGGCATCCCGGCCGGCTCGCTCCCCGTCATCGCGATGATCCTGGGTCTGCTCGGGATCCCGCCCGAGGGGCTCGGCCTGGTCCTCGGCGTGGACCGGTTCCTCGACATGTGCCGGACCGTGATCAACGTGGTGGGGGATCTGGCCGCCGCGGTGTACGTATCGCGGGATCAGCACCCGAAGCCGCCGGAGGCGGCCGGGGCGTGACCCGGCAGGGCCGGCGCGCCGCGCCTCGCGGGTGAGACCTCGCGCCAGCACGAAACCCCGATAAGCGGGGGCGCTCGCCCTCGCTTATCGGGGTTTTCGACGTCTGTCCTCGATCCCGAGATCAGGCCGCCATCTTCATGCCGGGCATCATCATGCCCATCATGTTCGGCATCATCATGCCGGGCATCATGCCCATCATGTTCGGCATCATCATGCCGGGCATCATGCCCATCATGTTCGGCATCATCATGCCGGGCATCATGCCCATCATGTTCGGCATCATCATGCCGGGCATCATGCCCATCATGTTCGGCATCATCATGCCGGGCATCATGCCCATCATGTTCGGCATCATCCCGCCCATCATGCGGCTCATCATCATGTTGGGCATCATGCCCATCATGTCGGACATCATCGGCATCATGCCGCCCATCATGTTCGGCATCATGCCCATCATACCCATCATGTTGGGCATCATCGGCATCATGCCGCCCATCGGCATCATGCCGCTCATCGACGGCATCGTACACATCATCGGCATCGAGCTCATTGGCATGGTCATCATGGCTTTTCTCTCCGTCAGGTCGTTGCGGGGATTGGAATAACTCTCTGCCCGGATCGGAGCAATATTCAAGGCTTGGAGCGCGGCGCTTTCCTCCAGGGGAGCGGACAGGGCTTCGGACGGAGCGGATGGATGGACGAACCGAGCGGAGGAGCATCCACGATAGCGACAGGCCGTCGCCGCCGCCCTGGCCGAACAGGCCGGCAGCGCCAGGCGCATCTGGCGTTCGCGACAAAAATGCGATGGACGAAACACGTCCGAAACGGGCGGCCAGAGGCGGCAACGGGAGAGCGACAAGCGACAATGCGCCGCGCTCGTCCGCTCGTGGATGAGCTCGCCGTGATTGCCTCGCTGCGTTGTGAAGGCGATATGCGCCCCGTTCGTCTGCTCGGCTGGTCGTAGGTAGCAGGTAGGCAGGTAGGTAGCAGGTAGGCAGGTAGAAGGAGGGGCTGCGGCTCGCGCCGAGCTCGCGGTGGGGACGGGGCGCCGCGGAGCCGCGCCGCGCCTCGCGTCGGGGTGGGATGGCGCTCTCACCGGGAGACAAAAACGCGCGCGGCCGAGGCTGAGCCCCGGCCGCGGCGCCGATTCGCGAGGAACGCTCACGCCGTCATCAGGAGAACGAGCGGTGTTCCGAGCGGTAACGCGCGCTGGCCGCCGTCGTCGCGTAGGCCGAACGGTAGTCGGTCAGGAGCCAGACCAGGCCGACGGCGACGCCCGACACGACGAAGAAATTCCTCGCCGCGGACGCCTCATCGAAGTTGAACAGCCAGGGCGCGGCGACGAGGAACACGCCGACCGCGGCCTCGAGCCCTCCGTGCACCGGGAACGGGATGATCTTGGCGGCGCCCAGCGGAAACGCGGTGAGCAGCGTCATGCCGAGGTGCACGGCGCCCAGGATATAGCAGAGCGTCTCCGGGAGACCGCCGAAGCCGAACAGCGACGGAGCCAGCAGGAACAGGGCCGCAACCGCATAATCGATGTACCCATGAGCTCGAGGCGACAGGATCTTCATGACCGACTCCTTGCAATCCTATGTTTGATGTGAGTGCCTTCGTCGGTCTGGCGAGCTGCAAGGCGCATGCCGCGGGGCAGCCCGGCGCGGAGCGCCCTCCGTCGCGGCGAGCTCAGCGGCCATTCCATCATTCCACGGCGCCGAGAGGGATTGTCAGCCGGCCTGCGCCGGCGTGCCGCGGCGGCGCTGGCCACCGCGAGCGCCGCGCTCCTGGAATCACGAGCGCCGCTTCTGCCTGATGGCCTGTGCCCTGGAGATCTCGTCCTGTGGCACATTGCCCCGAGATCGCCCACCCGCCACGGGACACGGCACCTCTCGACGGGTCATGTCCTTGGCGGAGAGGCCGTGTCGTCCTGGCTGTCCAGCGCGCTCGCCCGTTCTTCCAGGCCCGCGCCGCGCGCCGGGCCCGCAGCGCGCCGGCGTGCGGGGCGTCCTTAAGGCGCCTGCTCGAGGAAGCCCACGAGCGCGTCCCGGTACTTCTCGAACGCCTCGACCTGCGGCAGGTGGCCGACGCCGGGCAGCTCGACGAGCTTGGCGCCCGGGATTGCCTGCGCGGTCTTCTTGCCCAGCGTCGTGTAGTCGCCGAGCGCGTCCGCGGCCTCCTTCGGCGCCCAGGCGCGGCCGAGCGCCGTCCGATCGCGCAGCCCGATGATGAGCAGCGTGGGCGTGCGGAGCCGCGGGAGCTCGTAGACGACGGGCTGCGTGAAGACCATGTCGTACGTGAGCGCGGAGCACCAGGCGACGCGCGGATACTCGGGGTGCTCCGTCCAGCCCGCCTGGATCTCGATCTGGCGCTCGTACTCGGGCTTCCACGCCCCGTCGTAATAGCTCTTGCGCTGGTACTCGCGGATGCTGTCGCGCGTCGCCTCGAGCTCCTGCGTGTACCAGCCGTCGATGGAGCGATACGGGACCACCGTCTTCCAGTCCTCGAGGCCGATGGGGTTCACGAGGATGAGGCGCTCCGTCCGGTCGGCGAACATGAGGGCGAAGCGCGCGGCGAGCATGCCCCCCATCGAGTGGCCGACCACGGCCGGCCGCTGCACGCCGAGGGCGTCGAGCAGCGCGCGCGTCGTCTCGGCCAGCCCGTGGAAGCTGAACTGATAGGCGGCGGGCTTCGTCGATTTGCCGAACCCGATCTGATCGGGCGCGATGACCCGGAAACCTCGCTCGGTCAGCGCCCGGATCGTCGGCTCCCAGTACGCCGCGGAGAAGTTCTTGCCGTGGAGGAGGAGCACCGCGCGGCCGTTCGGCTTCTCGGGCTGCACGTCCATGTACGCCATGCGGAGCTTCTGGCGCTGCGACTCGACCTCGAAGTGCTTGACCGGATAAGGATACGCGTACGACGTGAGCTCCGGGTCGAGGCCCGCCGCGGGCTTCCCCGCGGGCTGCGCGGCGGGCGGCCCTTCGGGGCGCGCGGCCGGCGACCCGGCCGGCCGAGGCTCGACGCGGGGGGCCGGCGCGCAGCCGGACGCCGGGACGAGCGAGAGGAGGAGCGACGCGAGGACGGGGGTGAGCGCGAGCGTTCTCAACAGGGACCTTCCAGGTGGCGTATTCTCAGGACGACGAGGGGAGCGGCGCTGCGGAGGAGCGGCGCGGGCCGTGGGTCAGGAATCCCGCCAGGGACCTGCCTCGCGAGCATGAGAGATTTCAACGCAAAGACGCCAAGAGCGCAAAGACGCCAAATGCAGATTCATACTATTATTTATTTTTTTGCGCCTTTGCGCCTTTGCGCCTTTGCGTTGAAATCTCTCCGGATCCCTGGCCGGACTCCTGGTGGGTGGAGCGAGGAGGCCGGCCGTCACTTCGCCGGCGTGACCAGGAGCTCGGGATCGACGCGCGTCTCGAACAGGTTCATGCGCCAGTCGAGGTGCGGCCCGTTCGTGCGGCCGGTCATGCCGACGGTCGCGACGACCTGACCTTGCTTGACCTCGTCATTCACCTTCGCGGCGAAGCCGTGCAGATGGATGAACGTGGAGGTGAGCCCATGGCCGTGATCGATGATCATGGTGTGGCCGCTGAGCGGGAGGTCCTTCTCGACGAAGACGACCTTGCCGCAGGCGGGCGCGCGCACCGGCGACCCGACGGGCACCGCGATGTCCACGCCCCAGTGGACGCCGCCGTCCGTGCCGTTGAGCAAGCGCGGCTGGCCGTACCGCGAGGTGACCGGGCCCTTCGACGGCCAGATGAAGCCGTTCTTGTAGCAGTTCTTCTTCGTGTACTTGTTCCGGATGGCGTCGAGCTTCTTCTCGGCCTGCGTGAGCTTCACGCGCGTGGCCATGTCGAGCTTGACCGTGTTCTCCGGGAGGTTGTCGACCTTGTCGACCTCGTAGGTGCGCTGCTCCACGTCGAAGAGCTTCTCGAGCACCTGTCCGTCGTCGAACGTGATGGTCAGCTTCTCCTGCGCCGGCGCGTTGCGCGAAAAGGCGATGAGGAACTCCCCCTCATCGCTCACGGTCACGCGGTGGCCGGGGAACGCCATGCGGCGCAGCTTGCCGTTCAGCCTGGCGCGGAGGAGCCCTCCCTGGACGGAGCGCCCCTCCACCGTGAGCCGGCCGTCGTCGGCCGCGGGGGGACCGGCGTCGCCCGCGTCCGCGCTCGCCGCCGCGGCCGCGCCGGCGTCGGCCGGGGCGGCCGCGGCGCCGGCGTCGCCCGCCGCGTCCGCGCTCGCCGGGGCCGGCGCGCTGGCCGAGGCGAGCGGGGCGGCGGAGGCATCCGCCACCGGAGCGGCCGAGGCCTGGGCATCCGCAGCGGGCGAGCTCGATGGAGCGCCGCGATCGCAGGCAGCGATGGTGAGCAAGCTTACGACGATGGCGGGAACGCGCATGGCTGAGATCGTGCCAGAATTTGCGCACACCGCGAAAATAATGTGGATGTGGGCAATGCAGGCACGCGCCGGTGGGAGCGGCGGGACGGGCCGCCGCCTGGCGCCCTCGCCCGCGCTGCCGAGCGTGAGGATCGGGCCGGCGACGGCTCGCAGGGCCGATCCGGGCGAGCGCGGCGCGGAGGGTCGGACGGCGGCGGGGAGCCGCCGTTCCGCGTGAGGGGCGTCAGTTGTCCGCGCGAGGGGTGTCGTGGCGCGGCTGCGGCCGCGCCTGGGGCTGTCCCTGCGGCTGAGGCCGCGCCTGTCCCTCGGGCCGCGCTTGCGGCTGGGGCCGCGCCGGTCCCTGAGGCCGGGCGTGCCCGTGCGGCTGCGGCCTGCCCTGCGCCTGGGGCCGCCCCTGCCCTTGCGGCCGCTGCTGGGGCCGTCCCTGCGCCTGGGGCCGCCCCTGCCCTTGCGGCCGCTGCTGCTGCGGTCGCCCCTGCGCCTGGGGCCGCCCCTGCGGCTGCGCCTGATGGGCGGGCCTGGGGTCGGCCTGGAGCCAGGGGATCCCGGGGATGGAGAGGAGCGGGAGGCGCTTCTGGATGAGGCGCTCGATGTCGGCGAGGTACGGGCGCTCCTCGATGTCGCAGAACGAGAGCGCCACCCCCGACGCGCCGGCGCGCGCCGTGCGGCCGATGCGGTGCACGTAGCTCTCCGGGATGTTCGGGAGGTCGTAGTTGATCACGTGCGAGATGTCCTCGATGTCGATGCCGCGCGCCGCGATGTCGGTCGCGACGAGCACGCTCGTCGTCCCCTGCTTGAAGCTCGCGAGCGCCCGCTCGCGCGCGCCCTGCGACTTGTTCCCGTGGATCGCGACGGCCTCGATGCGCGCGCGGCTGAGCTGCTGGACCACGCGGTTGGCGCCGTGCTTGGTGCGGGTGAACACGATCGCCCGGCGGAGCGCGGGGTCCTTGAGCACGTGCTCCAGCATCGCGCGCTTGTCGGACCGCTCGACGAAGGCCACCCGCTGGTCGATGTTCTCGGCGGTCGTGGCGACCCGCGCGACCTCGACCCGCACCGGGCGGTGCAGGATGGTGTCCGCGAGCTTCTGGATGTCCTGCGGCATCGTGGCCGAGAACAGGAGCGTCTGGCGGCGCTCGGGCAGCATCGCGAGCACGCGCCGGATGTCGTGGATGAACCCCATGTCGAGCATCCGGTCGGCCTCGTCGAGCACGAGCGTCTCGAGCCGCCCGAACGGGGAGATGCCCTGCGAGCAGAGGTCGAGCAGCCGGCCCGGCGTCGCCACGAGGACGTCGACGCCGCGGCGCAGCGCCTCCATCTGGGGGCGCTGCCCCACCCCGCCGAAGACGACCGCGGTCCGCAGGCCGAGGTTCTTGCCGTACGTGGTGAAGCTCTCGCCGACCTGCGCGGCGAGCTCGCGCGTCGGGGTGAGCACGAGCACGCGGAGCCCGCGCTGGGTCGGCGCGCCGCTCTGCGCGAGGCGCTGCAGGATCGGCAAGGCGAACGCGGCGGTCTTGCCGGTCCCGGTCTGCGCGCACCCGAGGACGTCGTTGCCCTCGAGGATCGGCGGGATGGCCTGCTGCTGGATCGGGGTCGGGGTGCTGTATCCTTCGGCCTCGATGGCGCGGAGCAGCGGTTCGATGAGCTTGAGATCGGCAAATTCCATGGACATCGGGCTCGTGGAGAGCCCCTCCTGAGCAAGGGCGGAAAGCGCCGCGGCACCGCGCCCTCCTCTGCGGAGGGCCCGATCACGGAGAGCTGCCGCCTCGCGCCTCCCTCAGCGGAGGCTGCGAGGTCCACATGACAGCGACCGAGCACCGCGACCCGTGCCAGGTCAGTCCGAGGCCGCGACTCTAGTACGGCGCGGTGAGGAAGTCGAGGCGCGACCGCGAGCCCGGCTGCGAGGTCGTCGCCGCGCGCCGCGACGGACGCGGCGGTCGCGCCGCGCTCTTCTTCGATCCGCTTCGATCCGCGCCGCGCCTTGCGCGCAGCGGGTTCCGTGCGCTCGGCGCATCGTGCTACACCCTCCCCGAGCCGGGGGACCGCGGCTCGCGAGCGCCCGCGTCGCTTCGCAGCTCCCCTCCAAGCGACGCACCCGCAGCACGCGCAGCACTTTATGGCCGACACCGCCGAAGCCCCGAACTCGCCGGCCCAGGCCGGGCACTCCGCCCCGCAGCGCCCCGGCGCCCTGCAACGCCGCCGCCGGCTGCGGCGCTGGGTCCTCGGCTCCCTCGCCGTCTCGGGGCTCGCCGGCGTCGGATTGTGGATCGCGGTGCACCGGATCCCGTGGATGGGCCCGCTCGTCGCGAACGGCCTGCGCTCCGTGATCGGGGCCGAGAACGTGACCGCGCTCGAGGAGACCGCCTACGGCGTCGAGGATCGCGTCCACCAGCTCCTTCGCAGGAACGAGCCGCCGAAGACGTACTGGGAGGTGCCCGAGCAGGCGCCCGTGCCGGCCGCGCCCGCCGCCGAGGCGAGCGCCGCGGTCGCCCCGGCGGTCGTGGCGGCGGCGTTCCGGCCGAAGGACGTCGGCCCCTCGCACGCGGCCTGGCCGGCGCCCGGCGACGGGCAGTGGGTGCCCATCGTGGATCGCGCGCGCCCGGGCAACCCGCCGCGCCTCTACAAGACGCTGATCCACCCGGATCCGCACCGCTCCTGGGCGGAGCTGTTCATCGTGGCGATGGATCTCTCGGGGGTGGACGTCCACCTCATGGCCGGCTCGCGGGAGCCGGCGGCGACGACCGAGGAGGGCAAGACCTACGAGCGGCCCGCGAAGATCCCGGAGGCGCACCACGAGCGGCTGCTCGCGGCGTTCAACGGCGGCTTCATGACCGAGCACGGCCAGTGGGGCATGCGGCTCGACGGCGTGACCCTGGTGCGCCCCCGGGAGAACGGCTGCACCCTCGCGCTCCACGGCGACGGCCGGATGCAGATCGCGCCGTGGGCCCGCATGGCCGAAGGCGAGGGCGGCATGCGGTGGTGGCGGCAGACGCCGAGCTGCATGGTCGACGAGGGCGAGCTCCACCCGGCGCTCCGCGTGCCCGAGGTCCGCAACTGGGGCGCCACGCTGGACGGCAACACGGTGATCCGCCGCTCCGCGGTGGGGCTCGATCGCGACGGCAAGGTCCTCTTCGTGGCCATCAGCAACCACACGACGGCGCCCGCCATCGCGCTCGGGCTGCGCCATGTCGGCGCCACGGCGGTGGCGCAGCTCGACGTGAACTGGTCGTACCCGAAGTTCTTGCTCTACGAGCCCGGCGAGGGCGGCGCGCTCATGCCCGTCGCGCTGGCGAGCGGCTTCGAGTTCTCGGAAGACGAGTACATCCGCAAGCGCTCGCTGCGCGACTTCTTCTACGTCACGCGCAAGCCCGCCGCGCCCTCCGCGGGCGAGCCGTAGCCCCCGCGACGCGAGGGCCGCTCGCTCACGGCGCGAGCAGGAGCACCTTGACCTGGCTCGGCACCACGGAGACGGCGGGGCAGTTCGTGGAGTTCGTGATCGTCATGCTCGTCAGCCGCGTGGCCGGGACGCCGCCGGCAAGCACGGTGAACGACGCGGTGACGTGGCGCGACGGGCCCATCACCATGCCCGAGGCGACCCCGAGCGCGACGCCCGGGTTGTCGCCGTTCGTGAGCGGCACGGTGGTCGCCAGGTTGTGCGCCGGCGTGCACATGAACAGCACGTTGTACGCGGCCGGGATGCCCATCGGCTGCATGGAGATGTTGGGATAAGGGATCGGCGTCGGGGCCGGCATCGGCGTGAGGCACACGTCGGGGAAGCCGAGGGACATGCCCATCATCTGCGTGTTCGCGAACATCTCGTGTCCTCCGTCCTCTCAACCCAGGTGGATCTGGGGGCCGTCGATCTTGGTCAGCCCGCCGCTGTTCACGAGCGTCGCCTCCGCCTTCACGTGGAACGCGGACCGCGCCTCGAACTCCACGTACTCCGCGCGCACCGTCTCGGACCGCGCGATGAAGCGGTAGGCCCGGTCGAGCCGCTGCACCAGGCGCTCGGCGACCGTCTCCACCGACTGCGCCACGGTCTTCACGCGGTCGACCTGCGCGGTGACGCTGTCGCCGAGGAGGCTCAGCGCCCCGAGCACGGCCTCGGCGCGCCCCGCCGAGACGCGCGCGGCGCCCGCCGCGATCACGGCCTCGCCGGGCGTGAGCACCTCCACGCCGTCGCGCCCGCTCACCGAGACCTTGCCCGCGGCCGCGGCGATCTCGAGGTCGCCCTCGGCGGAGAGCCGCGCCGGCGCGTCCTCGTCGCGCTCCAGCACCGCGAGCACGTGCGAGCCGCGCTCGTGGTGCGCCACGAGGACCTCGTCGCCGAGCGCCGGGTCGAGGAGACAGCTGGCCGCGCGCCGCGCCTCGAGCTCGCCGGAGCTCGATCGGACGCGCAGGCAGCGGCCCGACACCCCCACCACGGTCGCGACCTCCTGTGCAGGCAACGCGAGCTTTCTTGCCAGATTGTCTCTCATCGGTACCTCCTTGCTGCCTATCGACTCTCCGAGCGCCGCTCCGCCGCGCTCAGCTCCTCGTCGTCGCCGAGCGCCGCGGACCGGCTGGTGAACTGGGTGTCCTGCTCGCGCGTCCGGTGGAACCGCGCGCGGAACAGCTTGCAAAGCGAGAAGTCGGCCCTCGTGAGGTCCGCGTAGGAGAAGTCGGTATACGTCAGATCGGCGCCGGTGAACGTCGCGCCGATGCAGCTCGCGCTCTTGAAGATCGCCTGGTACGCGCTCGCGCCGTCGAGGCCCGCCCCGTCGAGCCGCGCCTTCACGAAGAGCGCCTGGTCGAGCTTCGCCTTCGCGAGCGACGCGTTCGACAGGTTGGCGTCGGCGAAGAGGGCCCGCTCGAGGTTCGCCTCGTCGAGGCGGGCGCCCACGAGGGACGCCCCCTTGAAGTTCGTCTGCACGAGCCGCGCGCCCCGGAGGTCGCAGCCGCCGAGATCCGCGTCCATGAGCTGCGCGAGCGTGAGGTCCATGCCCGAGAGGTCCTGGCCGGTGAGCTTGCTGCCGATCAGCATCGTCTTGTCGAGGCGCGCGCCGCGCAGGCTCGCCGTCGTCAGGTCCGCCTTCAGGAGCGCCGTCTGCAGCAGGTTCGCGCCCTCCAGGACGATCCGCGGGGCGTCGGCGTCGACGAGCGCGGCGCGGTCGAGGTTCGCCCCCTTCAGGCTCGCCTCCTCGAGGCGCGGCTTGACGAGGCTCGCGATGGTCAGGTCGGCGCCGTCGAGGCACGACCGCGACAGGTCGGCGTCCACCAGGCTCGCGGCGACCAGATCGGCGCCGCGCAGGTCGGCCGCGAGGAACGTGCACTGGTCGAAGGTCGCGTGGCGCAGGCGCGCGCCCGGGAGCCGCGCCCCCTCGAACCGGCAGTCGGCGAAGACCGACTCGTGGAGCTTCGCCGAGGTCAGGTCGGCCCCCCGGAACGACACGCGCTCGAACACGGCGCCGGAGAGGTCGGCCTCGCGGAGGTCCGCGCCCGTGAGGTCCTCGTCGGTCACCGGCTCCGCGTTCGCGACGCGCGCGAGGAGATCGTCTCTGGTCATCGCTTCCGCCTCGGGAACAGGGTGCGGACGACGTGGGCGTCCTTGAAGCTCGTGCGCGCGTCGCCCTCGGCGCCCATCAGGTTCGCGCGGAACAGGTTGGCCCGCTGGAACGACGCGCCGGGCACCTTCGCGCGCTGCAGCATCGCCTCCATCAGGTTCGCGTCCGAGAGCTCGGCGTCGGCGAGGTCCGTGCGGATGAGCCGCGCGCCCCGGAGGCTCGCGCCCGCGAGGCGCGCCTCGCGCAGGCTCGACTCGCTGAGGTCGCACCCGTCGGCCCGGACGCCGGAGAGATCCGCCTTCGCCATCGCGGCGCCGCGCATCGTCGCCAGGGCGAGCTCCGCGCCCGAGAGATCGGCCCCACCGAGCTCGCACGCGAGCACGAGGCGCAGGTTGTTCGCCCGGGCGCCCCGGAGCGACGCGCCCTCGGCGCGGGACTCGACGAGCGCCGCGCCCTCGAGCACCGCCTCGGCGAGGCTCGCCCCCGCCATCCGGCACCGGTAGAAGGTCGCCTTGCGCAGGCTCGCGCGGTCGAGCTTGGCGCCCTCGAGGTCGCACTCGAAGAAGAGGACCTCGTCCGCGAGCGCGCCCTCGAGGTCCCCCCGCGGCAAGCGCGCCTCGAGCAGGTCCGCGCCGCGGAGGTCCGCGCCGCGGAAGACTGCCCCCTCGAGCGCGCCGCGCTGCAGGACCGCCCTGGCGAGGCGCGCGCCCCCGAAGTCGGCGCCGCGCGCCTGCGCCTCGCCGAGGTTCGCGCCGTCGAGCGTCGCGCCCGCGAGGCGGACGCCCTCGAGGTTGGCGCGCGCCAGCACGGCCCCGGACAGGTCCGCGCCGGACAGGGTGCAGCCGCGCAGGTCGGCGCGCTCGAGCAGCGCCTGCTGCAGGGCGGCCCCGGACAGGTCGAGCCCGCGGAGGTCCGCGCCGGTGAGGTCCCAGCCGGTCATCATCGCGCGCGCGCCGGAAGCGAGCGCAGCCTCGACGCGGCCGCGCAGATCCCGCCGCGCCTCGGCGTCCGGGATGGCCGCGGGCGGCAGGTGGTGCGCGGTCAGCCGGTAGGCGACGAGCTGGGCCTCCTCGAGCTTGCGCAGCCTCGCGAGGAACGCGGGGTCGTCGAGCTGCGCCTCGAGCTGCTCCAGCGGGGCGCCGAGCTCACGGCCCGCCTCGGCGGTCTCGCGCATGCGGGCGATGTGCTCGTCGACGCGGAACCGCGGCGGCCCGCCTTGCTCGCTCTTCGACCGCTCGATGATCTCGTCGAGGTTCAGGCCCTGCTCGGCGAGCTCTTGGCGCGCCACGGCGAGCGCCTCCTCCTGCTTGGCCTTGGCCTCGGCCTCGATGCGGGCCGCCTCCGACTCGACCCGCTCGACGTACTCGGGCAAGTCGTCGAGCCGCGGCGGCGCCTCGGGCGGCGGCAGCGCGCGCGGGACGCCCTTCTCGTCCGGATCGATGCCGAGCGCCCGCAGGGACAGGCGCGCCTTCTCCAGCTCGCGCTGCGCCCGCTCGTGCGACCGCCGCTCCAGCACGCCTTCGCGCTGGAGGAGGTCCTCCATGTCGCCGATCTTCTCGTCCGGCAGCGCGGGCGCGCCGGGGTCGGGGTCGGGCAGGAGGTCGCGGTCGCGGAACGCCACGAGGACGCCTTTCTTCTTGTCGAGGCGCTGCGAGAAGATGGCCTGGTAGTGCTCCTTGGGGCGCGGCGCGCCGCGGCGCTCGAGCGCCGCGAGCAGGCACTTCACGTCGTGCGCGTCGTCCTCCTCGACGCGCACGACGCCGCGGAAGATCGCGATCATGCGCGCGACGTTGGGCAGGAGCACGACGGTATCGAGCCTCGTCGCGACCTCCTCGAGCGGGACGTCGCCCGCGGCGCGCGTCAAGAAGCAGCGCGCGGCGAGCGCCGTCACGCGGCTCGTCATGGTGGCCTGCTCGGGGTGGAGGTGCTCGAGCGCGATCGGCTCGTCGCCCTGGAAGAACCCGGGCAGGCGCTGGTCGGGCGGCGCCACCATGAAGTACTCGGGGTCGAGGTCGCGGGCGAGGCCGGGGAAGTCGTTCTCGAGCCAGGCGGCGTCGTACGTGCCCGCCTTGTCCATCCGCCCGGGCCAGGTGGGGTCGAGGGGGCCGAACGCCGCGGGCGGCGGGCGATCGTTCGGCGACTTCACGAGGTGCTTCGGGTCCTCGATCTGCGGGAGCGCGTGGATCTTCTTGCCGTTCTCCTCGGTCGGCGCGAACCCCGTCCCGAGCGGGTTCGCGGCGAACCCCTGCCCGCCGAACGCCTTGTCCCAGCCGAGGGCGAGCTCGGTGAGCGGCTCGGGGTCGGTCGGCACGCCGCGCTCCCAGCGGCGCTTGCCGACGACGTACACGACCTTGTCGATGGGGCCGACCTGGACGCGCGCGCGGAACGCCGGGCGCGGCTGGGCGCCCGCCGAAAACGCCTTGCCGAAGACCAGGACCTCGCCCCGCGGCTTCGGGAGCCCTTCGTCGAGCGCGGCGTCCTTGCCGAGCTGCTTCGCGACCTCCTGCCACATCGCGATCTCCGGGAGCGGGAGCTCCGGCGCGTCGAGCGGGACATAGGCCGCGAGGCCGAGGGCGAGGAAGCGCTCCTGCTTGAGCTCGAACACGCGCTGCAGGATCGAGACGCGCTGGGGTTTGATGACGCGCATGGAGGGATTGGAGGGCTCGGGGGGCTCGTTCAGACCGGAAGAGGGCTCATCGCTTGGGCTCGCCCGTGAGGCGGCGCGCGGCGTACGCGCGAGAGAACGTCGCCCACGTCACGTCCGGGTAGATGAGCCGGGGGTCCTCGGCGTCGATCTTCACGCCCACGGGCCTCCCGGGCTCGACCTGCGACAAGGAGCTCGTGTTGAGCTCCCATTCCGTCGTCGCGGCGTACGCAGCCCCGCTCGAGGGGCGCACATCGAGCCGGAGCTCGACGAAGGCCATGGCGCCGCCTTCGAAGGTGGTGAGCGTGCGGCTCGACGACACCGTGGCCTGGGCCGGGGTGGCGCGCGCGATCCTCTGCGCCAGCTCGGCCATCCGCTCCCTGCCCTTGGCGATGAGCGCGTTTTCGCCCCGGAAGACGAAGAAGAGGATGGCCGCGACGACGATCAGCGGCACGAGGACGGCTGTGAGAGCGATGACGATACCCATGTTCCTGCGCGCGCTTTCCTTGGCCTGCATGGGGCGCTAGATCGAGGCTCGCGAGATCGAGCCGCGCAGGCGGCCCGGGAGAGCTCCGTCCGGCGCGCTAGCTGAGGACATGGACGTTCGAGAGGGAGAAGCGGAGCGAGCTCATCGCGAGCCTCGCCGGCATGTGCTCGATCCGCGCCTTGACCTCCTTGAGCTCGATCGGGCGCACCGTGATGTCCGCGGAGTTGTTGATCGTGAGCGAGGCGCCGAACTTGTATGCCATCGCGACGCCGGCAGTGATGTCGAACTTGGCCGCGTAGGTCGCCGTGAAGGCGGCCGACAGCTCCAGGGTTGCCTTGAGGCCGATGAAGGTGGAGACGGCGCCGCCGACGGCCGTGGTGACCGAGAGCCCGAGGAACGTGTCGCTCTTGAACCCGCCCGTGACGTTGACGTTGTTCGAGACGAAGAGCTTCTTGAAGGGACCGTAGGTCTTGAGCTCCTCCGCGCCCTTGATCTGCCCCACGCGGTTGCCGTCGATGTACTCGATCATGTTGCTCTTGACCCGGACCTCGCACTCGTCCTGCGTGTCGAGCGTGAGCTTGCCCTTGCTCTTCACGGTCGTGGTCCCGGCCTGGGTGTCGACGAGCGTATTGCCCGCCTTCGTGGTGACGGTGGTGTCCCCGGTGTTGACGTTCACCGTGTAATTGCCGGTCTTCACCGTCGTCGTGGTGTCTCCCTCGACGTTGGTCTGCATCGTAGCCGAGTCGACGTCGGTGAAGAGGTTGCCGCTCGTGACGTGGAGCCACGTGTCGCCCTTGACCTCGGTGTACGAGGTGCCGGTCTCGATGTAGAGCTCGTGGATGCCGGACTGGACGTGGGTGATCCAGTTGTCCTTGATGGTGGCGTTCCACGACCCGCCGCCGTTCTGGCCCACCGTCTGGTCGAACGTCTTGCCCGCGTCGAGGAGCGTGTTGTCGTCGGTCTTGACGATGAGCTCGTGCCCGTCGTTGGGGGAGCCCATGCGCACGTAGGTGTTCGAGTACGGGGTCGACAGGGTGACGCGCTGCTGCCCGGCCTGGTCCTCGAGCTCGAGGCGGTTGCGGCCGCCCGTCTGGATGACGTTCTTCGTGTGGTTGCCGCTCGTGACCGGGCTCGGCGTGAGCGCGTTCGGCACGACGCCCGAGATGACCGGCCGATCGGGGTCGCCGCCGAGGAAGCTCAGGACCACCTCCGTGCCCCGGCGCAGCGGGAAGTGGAAGCCCTCGATGCCGCCGCCGTGGGGCTGCATCATGCGCACGAAGGTCGAGGCCTTCCCGCTCTTCAGGTTGCTCTCGTCGAACCTGAACTTCACGTTGTAGCGGCCGAGGTCGTCGATCTGCGCGTACTCGCTCTCGGCCGGTCCATCCACCGTGCCGTTCTCGTACCCGTAGATGCGCGGCCACGGCGTGCGGGACTCCGCGCGAAACTGCGTCTTCAGGGGGATGGCGGTGATCTCGGCGAAATAGACGTCGTCGTGCTGCAGGTCGAGCATCTCGCGGAGCTGCGTGGACGCCGCCATCTGGTTGCCCTGGTGGCGCACCTCGATGGTGAGGTATTTCGCGTTGAACGCCGCGCGCGGGTGGTCCTCGAGCTCGAACGTGTAGCCGGAGCGGAGGTGCGTGCGGGTGCCCGTCCCGTGATACAGCACCTGCCGCGCGAGCATCTCCTCGGCGCGGATCTTCGCGAGCCGCTCGCCCGCCGCCGGCGTGAAGAAGCGCTCCCCGTGCAGGTTCACCTCGCCCGCGCCGTTCGGCGCCACGTGGGCCGAGCCAGCGACATTGAGGTTGGGCCGGGCGTAGTCGTAGTCCTTGAGCTTGATCATCGCCGGCAGCGTCGTGTGCTGGCAGGTGAAGGACCGGAACGACGCGCCCGCGGTCACGTCGTGACCGTCCTGCGGATGGTAGCGGACGGGCTCGCCGATCGCGTCCTCTTCATAGGTGGTGGCGTCGCAGAAGATGACCTTGTCGCCGTCCGGCGCGTGCTCGAAGAAATAGAAGATGCCCTCGCGCTCCATCCACCGCGAGAGGAAGTCGAGGTCGCTCTCGCGGTACTGGCAGATGTGCTCCTCGACCTCGTAGCTGCCGAGCCGCAGCTCGTACTCGTCGGAGGCGATCCCGTTCTCCTCCAGGACGGCCTTGATGACGTCGGGCACCGATTGCCTGGTGAAGATGCGGCTGTGCCGGGAGAGGCTGAGCAGCCAGAGCTTCGGGACGAGCGCCGCGCGGAGGAGCGTGCGCCCCTCGGTCTCGTGCAGGATCGAGACGTTCGCGAAGATGCCGGAGAACACGAAAGGTGGGAGCTTGTCGGTGGCCCGATCCAGCACGAGCGAGGCCTTGGCGCCCACCGCGTCGGAGAGGTCGAACGACTCCGCGTCTTGGCCCTGGAGCTGGAGGAAGATCTCGATCTGGTACGGGCGCGAGATGGCCTCGATGCCGCGAAAGCCGACGACGCGCGTGGTGGCAGGGAGCACGCCCGAAGAGATTGTGATGAGATCCATGGCATTCACCTGCAACTTTCGAGGGCACGCACCGGGGATCACGCGACGACCGCGGCCGCCTGACGCCCCGGGGAGAGCTCATCATGCAACTAGACAAAAATTGGCCGCAACGTCAACTTCTGGAAAGTTCTCCTGGATCGTCTTCGGACGGCGGGATCTCGACGAGGGAGCGGAGGATGGCGCCGCTCGACTTGGCGCTCTCGAGCTTGACGCCATAGACGTTGGCGCCCGCGAGGTCCGCGTCGCGCAGGTCGGCGCCCTCCACGCTGGCGCGCGGGAGCTGCGCTTCTTTGAGCTTCGCCGCGCGCAGGACGGCGCCGGCGAGGTTGGCGCGCGAGAAGCCGGCGCGCGAGAAGTCGGCCTTGCTGCCGTTGATGCCGGCGAGGTTCGCCCGGTCGAAGGTGGCCTCGATGAAGCGCGCCTGCCGCAGGTCGGCGCCCTGCAGCGACGCGCCGGCGAAGGTCGCGTTCGAGCCCTTCGCGAAGGAGAGATCCGCGCGATCGAGGATCGCGGAGGAGAGCTGCGCGCGGTCCAGCGTGGCGCGGGAGAGATCGGCGCGCGTGAGGTCGGCGGCGTCGAGGCGCGCGTCCGTCAGATCCGCGCCGCGCAGGTTGGCCCCGGTGAGGCGCGCCGCCGAGAGGTTGCACCGGGCGAGGGTCGCGCCGGCGAGGTTCAGGTGCTCGAGCGACGCTCCGTTGAAATCGATGCCGTCGAGGTCGAGGCCCGCCAGCTCCAGGTCGTCGAGCGGCCCGCGGCTGCGCAGTCTAGCGAGCAGCGTCGCGCGTGTGCCCCGGGCCCCGGCGGGAGCGTCGAGGTGCGGCGGGAGCGCGGCCACCCCGGCGGGAGCGTCGAGGTGCGGCGGGAACGCGGCCTCGGCGCGGGCGAAGGGCCTCGCGAGCGGCACGGAGTCCGGGGCCGGCTCGGGACGCGGCGCCGGCGCCGGCGCCGGCACGAACGGCAAGCCGGCAGGCGGTGACGGCTCGGCGCCGCCTGCCTGGGGCGGGGACGTATCGAGCGGCGGCGCGGACGCGCTCACCGTGGCGTCCGTCGTCTCGCCGAGCAGCGGATTCAACGGCATGACGCGCTCCGGGCTCCAGGGCGCCCCGGGGAGCGCGCTCCCCTGGGGCGCAGGCGCGCTCCGGGGCTCGGCCAGCGCGAAGGGCGCAAGCGGGCGGGACCGGGGCCTCGAGGGGTGGCCGTCGGAGGTCTCGCCCTCCTGCTCGTCCCCGGCGAGCGTCAGGCCACGACCGGCCGCAGGCGCGCTCCCGGCGGGGGGCGCATCGGAAAGCGCGAGGGGCGACGACGGGCCGGAGCGTGGAGAGGGCCACACGAGCGGCACCCCCGGCATCTCGACGCCCGCGGCCACGCGCATCCGGGCCAGCGTGTCGCCCGGCGCGAGCGCGGCGCTCCCGCGCCAGACCATCGAGCAGAGCAGGCGATCCGCGTCGACGGCCAGCGTGTCGGCCACCAGCTCGACCGGCTGTTCGTGGTCCTCGCCCCACGGCCCTCTCCGGTAGAGCCGCGCGACCCCGCGCGCCGGCGGCAGGCTCGACCGGAACCACGGGTAGTGCGGATGCAGTCCTTCGAGGTAGATCCACGCGCCGCCGCGCAAGGAATCGAGCTGCTGGTCCGCGGGCGCGGCCTGGAAGTAGCGGAAATCGAAGCTGCCATCGAGCGCCGGCACGGGGGCGTCGGGCTCCTGGCCCTGCTGGAGGAAGCTCCGCCGCGGGGCCCATGTCCGCGCGATCGGACCGAAGCCCGCCGGCCGCGTCGCGTCGGCCGGATCCACCAGGTTCGGCAGCGTCGCGCCGAACCCCACGCCCACGGGGTTCGCCTCGACATGCGGGCCGCCGTACGCGCGCTCGTACACGATCGGGATGCGGGCGAACGGGCGGGGGCTCGGCGCCTCGCGCGTGCGGTCGCCGTAGACGTGGAGCACCTTGTTGAGGATCCAGCGGTCATCGCCGAAGAGCGCGAACCGCACCGAGAGCGCGGTGACGGTCGTCCCCGCGGGGGCCGAGGCGTGTCCGCGCACGAGGACCCCTGCGCTCGGGAGGTAGGGTGCTGTCTCGCAGGCCTGTTCGAGGCTGCCCCACCCATCCCGAGGAATGTCGGCGCCGACGAGGGCCGCCGGAGCGGCGAGCTCCGCGGTGCGCTCGTGGACGAGGGAGAAGGTGGCCTTGACGATGACCGTGAGCCGCTCGGCGCCCTGCATACGCCACAGGACGGCGCCGCACGAGGCCGGCGTCAGGGGGGCGACAGGGAGGGGCCAGGGCGACTGCACGAACGAGCTCTCGATGCCCGCGCGCCTCGACCGCGACGGAGGGCTCTTGGGCCGTGCAACGTACCGTGGCGCGGCGCGCGGATGCAAGCGGGCGCAGCGAAGGTGCGGCAGGTCGCCTGTCCGGATCGCCCCAGGTAGGAGCGTGTCGTTCCGGAGACCTCGCCGCGAGCACACCGGCCCAGTCGAGCGGCGAGCGGACTCGACGCGATAGCGGGCGACGGAGGTGCGATGGCCCCCGCGCGTCGCACGCGTTCTCCGTCGACGCGCGTCGCGCTCGACGCCCGTCGACAACCGCCTTTCCACTCCACGCCGCATCCACGTCGCCTCCACGTCGCGCCCGCCCCGCCGGCATTGGCATTACGGCGAGCGACCATCAATTGCCACGCTCAGCGCTTATCTTGGGTCTTTACGGTTCGCGCGTCAATTTTCCCATCATTTATTCGACAAAAGCATCGGTGTCCACGATTGACAGCGCGAGGAGGTTCTCGATAGGGAACAACACCTCAATTACGGGTCACCATGCGTTTTTATGCCGACCTTCACGTGCATTCGAAATATTCGCGCGCCACGAGCAGCGATTGCGATCTCGCGCACCTGAGCTACTGGGCTCAGCGCAAGGGCATCGCGGTGATCGGCACGGGGGATTTCACCCATCCGGCGTGGATGGCCGAGCTCCGCGAGCGCCTCGTGCCCGCCGAGCCCGGCCTCTTCCGCCTGCGAGACGACCTGGGCCGCGTCGTGTCGGAGCGTCTCCCCGGCGCGTGCCGCGGGGAGACCCGCTTCATGCTCTCGGTGGAGATCTCGACCATCTACAAGAAGGGCGATCGGACGCGCAAAATCCATCATCTCCTCTATGCGCCGGACTTCGAGGCCGCGGACCGGATCGTCCGCGCGCTCTCGAAGATCGGCAACCTGACCGCCGACGGGCGGCCGATCCTGGGGCTCGATTCGCGCCACCTGCTCGAGATCGTGCTGGAGTCGGGCGAGGGCTCCTACCTCGTGCCGGCGCACATCTGGACTCCGTGGTTCTCGGTGCTCGGCTCCAAGGCCGGCTTCGACGCGGTCGAGGAGTGCTACGGCGATCTCGCCCCGCACATCTTCGCGCTCGAGACCGGGCTCTCGTCCGATCCCGCGATGAACTGGCGCATCTCCGGGCTCGATCGCTACCGGCTCGTCTCCAGCTCGGACGCGCACTCGCCCGCGAAGCTCGGCCGCGAGGCCACGGCGTTCGACGCGCCGCTCGATTACTTCGCGATCCGGCGCGCCCTGGAGACCGGACAGGGCTTCGGCGGCACGGTGGAGTTCTTCCCGGAGGAGGGCAAATACCACCTCGACGGCCACCGGAAGTGCAATGTCGTGCTGTCGCCGGCGGAGACGCGGGCGCGCTCGCTCGCGTGCCCCGTGTGCGGGCACCCGGTCACCGTGGGCGTGCTGCACCGGGTCGAGGAGCTCGCCGACCGCGAGGAGGGGGTGCGCCCCGAGGGCGCGAGCGAGTTCCGCAACCTGGTGCCGCTGCCCGAGGTGCTGGCCGAGCTCCACGGCGTCGGCGCCTCCAGCAAGGTGGTGCAGCGGAGCTACGACGGGGTGCTGTCGCGGCTCGGCCCCGAGCTGTTCCTCCTCGGCGACGCCCCGCTCGACGAGATCGCGCGCGCCGGGACGCCGCTCCTCTCCGAGGCGATCGCGCGGATGCGCGAGGGGCGCGTGATCCGCGACGCCGGCTACGACGGCGAGTACGGCGTGATCCGGGTCTTCCAGCCGGAGGAGCTCACGCAGCGCCGCGGGGGCGGGCTCCTCTTCCAGCCCGAGCCCGCGGCGCCGGAGCCGCCGTCCGCGCCGGCGCGCCCTCCCGCGCCGCCGCGCGCTTCCGACGCGTCGCGGCCGCCCCCGCGCCGCGGCCGGGCGCACGCCGAGCGCGCGCCGGGGCCCCCCGGCGAGGCGCCCCTCGGCGCGCCGCCCGGCGGGGGGCCCCGGCGCGGCGCGGCGCTGCTCGACGGGCTCGACCCGGAGCAGCGGGCCGCGGCGGAGCTCACCGAGGGCGCGGTGCTCCTCCTGGCGGGGCCGGGCACGGGCAAGACCCGCACGCTCACGCACCGGATCGCCCACCTCGTCCTGGATCTCGGCGTGCCGCCGGAGCAGTGCCTCGCGATCACCTTCACGCGCCGGGCCGCCGACGAGATGCGGGAGCGGCTCGTCGCGCTGCTCGGCGAGGCCGGCGGCCGCGTGCCGGCCATGACCTTCCACGCGCTCGGCCTCTCGCTGCTCCGCGAGCACGCGCGGGCCGCGGGCGCCGCTCCGCCCGGGATCGCCGGCGAGCGCGAGCGGATGGCGATGCTCGCCGCGGCGCTCAACGTCCCGGAGCGGCGGGCGGCCCGGCTGCTCGCCGACATCGCCGCGCTGAAGCGGCGTTACCCGCGCCACGCCGACGCGCCCCGGCCGCAGGAGGGCGCGCCGGCCGAAGGCGGCGAGATCGACCGCCACCTCGACCGCGCGTGGAAGGTGTACGAGGACGAGCTCGCCGCGCGCGGGCTCCTCGACCTGGACGATCTCGTCGGCCATGCGGCGCTGCTCCTCGAGGCGCAGGGCGACGCGCTCGCCGCGGCGCGCGCGCGGGCCCGGGTTCTCTCCATCGACGAGTACCAGGACATCGACGAGCGCCAGTACCGGCTGGTGCGCGCGCTGGTCCCGCCCGGCGGGAACGTCTGCGCCATCGGCGATCCGGATCAGGCGATCTACGGCTTCCGCGGCGCGGACGTGGGCTTCTTCTTCCGCTTCCAGCAGGACTTCCCGGCGGCGCGCGTGGTGCGGCTCAAGCGGAATTACCGCTCGTCGCGCCCGATCGTCGAGGCGGCGCTCCAGGTGATCGCGCCCTCGCCGACGCTCGGCGCGCGGGAGCTCCTGCCGAGCGCGGTGGGCGTGGAGCTCGTGGCGGTTCATGAATCGCCCACGGAGGCGGCCGAGGCCGAGCGCGTGGTGCACACCATCGAGCGGATGCTCGGGGGGTCGACGTTCTTCTCGATGGATAGCGGGCGGGTGGACTCGCCTGCGGCGGGCGGCGAATACTCCTTCTCGGATTTCGCGGTGCTCTACCGGACGGAGGCGCAATCCGAGCCGCTCCGGGAGGCGTTCGCCCGCTCGGGCATGCCGTTCCAGCGGCGGTCGGAGCGCCGCCTCATCGAGCGCGCGGCCTCGGAGGCGCTCGCGCGGGCGCTGGCCGGCGCCCCGCCGGGGCCGCTCGCGGCGCGGCTCAAGGCGGCCGCGGCGCGGCTGCGGGAGGAGATCGCGCAGCCGGCGGTGGACGTCGCTCCGCCCGCGGAGGGCGCGGCGCGCCTCGGCGAGGCCGACGTGGACGCGGCGCTGGAGCTGCTCTTGCCGCTCGCGGAGCGCTGCGGAGGGGATCTCGATCGCTTCTTGATCGACCTCGCGGTGAGCACCGAGATCGACGCGTGGGATCCGCGGGCCGACCGCATCTCGCTGCTCACGCTGCACGCGGCCAAGGGGCTCGAGTTCCGGGTGGTCTTCCTGGTGGGGTGCGAGGACGGCCTGCTCCCGTTGCGGTTCCCTGGCAGGGAGGAGACCGACGTCGCCGAGGAGCGCCGGCTCTTCTATGTCGGCATGACGCGGGCGCGAGAGCGGCTGTTCCTCACCCGCGCGATGCAGCGCGCGCGGCACGGCAAGGTGGTCGAGACCGAGATCTCGCCGTTCGTTCGCGAGGTCGAGGAGCGGCTGCTCCTGCGGGCCGGTCCGTCGCCGGAGGCGCAGAAGAGGCCGCGCGCGGCGGCGGATCGCCAGATGAAGCTGTTTTAGGGCGGTTGCTCGCCGGAGCGCCGCGGTCCTCGCCTACTTGCGCGCGCCGCCGAGCCGCTTCAGGCTCGCGCACGCCGCCTTGTCCTGGGTCCGCGAGCATTGCTCCGCGTAGAAGGCCCGCGCCCGCTCCTTGTCCTTCTTCTCCAGGAGCGGGCCGAACGCGTCGCACGCCTTCTTCTCCCCCCACTGCGAGCACGCCCTCTCGTACAGCGAGAACGCCCGCTCCGGGTCCGCCGTCACCCCGTCGCCGCGCTGCCAGATCTCCGCGGCCCGCAGGCAGCCGCCCGAGCCGCACACCTTCTCGTAGAGCGCGGCGGCGCGCGCCATGTCCTTCGGAATGCCGGTCCCCTTCTCGTACATCCCGGCGAGGCTCATGCACGCCTCGGCGCCGAAGCCCTTCTCCGGGCAACCCTTCTCGAAGAGCGAATAGGCCTTCGCGACGTCCCTCGGCACGCCGTCGCCCTCCGCGAAGACCGCGCCTGCGGCGTTGCACGCGCGCATGTCCCCCAGGCTGCAGCCGCGCCGGTACGCCGCGATCGCCTTCACCCCGTCCTTCGGCGCGCCCTGCCCCTTGCGGAGGATGTCCCCGAGGTCGACGCAGTCCTCGGCCTGGCCCCCCTCGCACGCGCGCTGGAGCACGCCCACCGCCACCGCCACGTCCTTCGCCGCGAGCTTCCCCTCGATGAGCATCTTGCCCAGCGCGCTGCAGCTCGGTCCGTACCCGAGATCGCAGCCGCGCCGGAGGAACGCGACCGCGCGCGTCGCGTCCTTCGGGAGGACCGCCTGCGGGCCCTCGCTCAGGTACCACTCGGCCGCGCTGAAGCACGCCCAGCCGTCGCCCATGTCGCACGCCTTGTCGGCGAACTCGCGCACCTTCGCCCGCCCCGCGGTGTCCGGCGGCACCTTGGCGCTCTGGATGTCGCGCAGCTGCAGCCGCGCCCGCGCGTAGCAGGCCTGCGTGACGCCCGCGCCGCACGCCTTCTCGAACAGCTCCGCCGCCCTCGCGTCGTCGCGCGGCAGGTCCTTGCCGCTCAGGTAGTGAATCCCGAGGTGATAGCAGCTGCCGACGTCGCCCTTCCCGCATTGCGCCGCGCACGCCCTCGCGTCCGCGGGCTCGCACAGGTGCGCGGGCGTGACCGCCGGCGGCGAGCACTTCGCCCCGCTCCGCACCGTCCCGACCGGGCACGAGCTCGACAGCTTCGGGAGCTCGTCCTCGGCCGGCTTCGCCGCAGCCTCGGCCGTCTCCGGCTTCTTCGCCTCCAGCGGGACGAGCTCCAGGCGAAGCGGCGCATGGCAGCGGTCCGTCGGGGCTTGCGCGTCGGGCTTCGCGGCCCGGCACGCCTCGAGCTCCCCTTCCCGGCTCGCGGTGCCCCCCTGGTTCGCCGATGTCGCAGGCCCGACCGCCGCGAAGACCTGATCGACCGTCCGCGCCGCGCCGCGGCTGCCCGGCGCCATCGCGAAGGCCCCGAGGAGCGCCGCGCGCACGAAGTGCGTCGCGCCCTCGCAGCTGCCCGAGAGGTCCTGCGCCGAGGCCGACGTCACCGTGGTCGCCATCTTCCCTGCGGGCACGAGCGCCACGTCGAACGCGGCCGTCTGGCTGCCTTCGATCGCGGTGCTGAGCGCCGGCGCGCCGAACGGGACGTTCGCCTGCATCTCCGCAGGATTTGTCAACTGTATTACATTTTCGCTCCGGCTCACGCCCGCGTAGGAGTAGGTCCCTTGGAGCTTGCACTGGGCGAGGAGCTTCAACGTCGTGCAGTCGTAGGAGACGACGGCGACGCCTTCTTTCATCGCGAGGCCGAGATCGGAGCGGCGGGTCGTGAGCCAGTCGACGATGAGCGGCTCGGTGTGGCCGATGGCCGGACACCCGCCGGTGTTCTCGCCGGCGCTGCTCGCGGGCAAGACGGTGGGCCGGGGCGGGTGCACGACCACCTCGGGATCCAGGCCCGGTCCACAGGCCGTCGCTGCGAGCGAGAGCCCAACCACGCACATGTCGAAGGCGCGCTTCATCGGGGCGACAGAACCATGAGCCGTGGGGTCCGGTCAATATGGCGAGCGCGGCAGCGCGCCCCTACGCCGGCCGCGCGGTCCGTGCCGGGCTATGCTCGGCGCGCCGCCCGCGCCCGGAGCCTCCATGAGCACGTCCAGGTCCCAGGAGAGACTGCAAGAGAGCCAGAGCCTGGTAACTACCCTGCTCGAAAAGCAACGCGTCATCGAGTCCCTGACGCACAAGCAGGAGAGCAAGAACAAAGAGCTGATTGAGTCGCTGGTCCACCGTCAAAATCTCGCCCTGCTGCAGAGGAAGCTCAGGGATCTGCACCCGGCTGACCTCGCGCACATCATCGAGGTGCTCCCCCAGCCGGACCGGTTTGTGGTCTGGGCTGAGCTCGAGCCCTACCACGCCGCACAGGTCCTGCTCGAGGCCTCGCCGTCGGTGCGCGACTCGCTCGTGGCGGAGACGGAGCGGGGCCGCCTGGTCGCGCTGCTCGGCCAGCTCGACCCCGACGATCTCGCCTACATCAACGAGTCGATCGATCCGGAGATCGTGGCGGAGGTCTACCAGTCGCTCGACGCGCGCGAGCAGTCGCTGTTCCGGTCGACGATCGCGTACCCGGACGACTCGGTCGGCCACCTGATGAGCCCGGAGCTCGTCTGGGTGCGCGACAGCTGGGATATCGCGGGCGCGCTCGAGGAAGTGCGCCGGCGGGCCGAGCTGCCGTCGCACACGGAGGCGCTGTTCGTGGTCGACGCGCGCAACGTGCTCCGCGGCGCGCTCTCGCTGAAGGACCTGCTGCTCCGCCCGCCGAGCGCGCGCGTGAGCGCGGTGATGTCCACGGGCGTGGTGAGCTTCACGCCGCGGGAGCGGGCCAGCGACGCGGCCAAGGCGTTCGAGCGGTACGACCTCATCGCCGCGCCGGTGGTGGACGAGCGCGGCAAGCTGGTCGGCCGGCTGACCGTCGATGTGGTGATGGATTTCCTGCGGCGGCAGGCGCAGAGCGAGGCGTTGCGGCGCGCGGGCCTGGCGGGCGAGGAGGACTACTTCGCCCCTGCGTGGACGAGCGCGAGGAACCGCTGGCTCTGGCTGTTCGTCAACCTGCTCACGGCGTTCGTGGCCTCGCGGGTCATCGGCCTGTTCGAGAGCACCATTCGGGATCTCGTGGCGCTGGCCGCGCTGATGCCGATCGTGGCGAGCGTCGGCGGCAACACCGGCAATCAGACGGTGGCGCTCGTCATCCGTGGCCTCGCGCTCGACCGCATCACGCGGGCGAACGTGCGCCATCTCCTGCAAAAGGAGCTCTTCGTGGGCCTGATGAACGGCGCGGTCTGGGGCACGCTGGTGGGGCTCTCTGCGATGGCCCTTTACGGCAGCGTCCCGCTCGGTCTGGTGATGGCCGCGGCGATCCTGCTCAACCTGGTGGTGGCGGCCATGGTCGGCTGCGTGGTTCCGATCGCGCTTCAGCGCCTGGGCCGCGATCCGGCCCAGGGTTCGAGCGTCCTGCTCACGTTCACCACGGACAGCATGGGTTTCTTCATTTTCCTCGGCCTGGCCCGTGCGTTCCTCGTCTGAGCCAGCGCCGTCCGATCGCGCTACGCTCGCGTCATGGACGCCGTCCCTGCCCCGCCCCGCCCGCTCGTCGCGATCCGCTACTGCCCGAAGTGCCGTTGGCTGACGCGCGCCGCCTGGCTTGCTCAGGAGCTGCTCATCACGTTCCCCGACGAGATCGACGTTCTCCTCTCGCCGGGGTCGAGCGGCATCTTCGACGTCACGCTCGACGGCGCCCTCCTCTTCTCGCGCGCCACCGCCGAGCGTTTCCCCGAGCCCAAGGAGCTGAAGCAATCGATCCGCGACCGCATCGCCCCCGCCCGCCCCCTAGGCCACTCCGACCGCTGACCTCCCGTGCGCCTCAATCACCTCTTATACCTATAAAATATAAATGTGGCGCCCGCCTCAGATATCGAAGTCTAGAATGCTGGCGTCCAGCTCCGAGCCGCCGACCGCGGGCGAGCCCTGGGACGGCGAGGCGACGCGCAGCCTGGGCGCCTCGATCGCCACGCGCTGGCCGCCGGCGACGCTCTTCGTCAGGAACACCGAGCCGCCGACCACGCTCCCCTGCCCCAGCACCGTCTTTCCGCCGAGCACGGTGGCGTTCGCGTAGATGGTGACGTCGTCCTCCACCGTGGGGTGGCGCTTCAGCCCGCGCGCGCCCCGCGAGTGCTGGGGCAAGGACAGGGCGCCGAGCGTCACGCCCTGGTAGAGCTTGACGTGCGCGCCGATGTCGGTGGTCTCGCCGATGACGACGCCGGTCGCGTGATCGATGAAGAAGCTGTCGCCGATGTTGGCGCCCGGGTGGATGTCGGCGCCCGTCCGCATGTGCGCCCACTCGCTCATGATCCGAGGCATGAGCGGCACGCCGAGCAGGTACAGCTCGTGCGCGACCCGGTGCACCGTCACGGCGAGCAGGCCCGGATAGGCCAGGATGATCTCGTCCATCGAGGCCGCCGCCGGGTCGCCGTCGTAGGCCGCCTGCACGTCGAGCAGCAGGCGCCGCCGGACGTCCGGCAGCCGGCTCACGAACGCCCGCGCCACGTCGCGCCCCCGCTGCCGGCACTTCGGGACGTCGAGGCGCCCCGCGTCCACCGTCTCGTCCTGGAAGCAGAGGCAGCGCTCGATCTGCCGCCCCAGCTTGTCGCGCAGGTTCGAGACCAGCGTGCCCACGTGGTAGAGCAGGTCCTCGTCCGACAGGTTCTGCCGCCCGTGGTAGCCCGGGTAGAAGATCTGGAGCAGGAGATCGATGACCTCCGTGATCTCCTGGCGCGACGGGGTGAAGCGCTTGTTGATGTGATGCCCGCGCGGATCTTCGCGGTAGCTCGAGATCAGCGCATCGACGATGCCGTGCAGGTCGCCCGACGCCTGGGCAGAGGCACCATCACATTCCTTGCTCACGTCGACCTCACGAGGCCTTCATCGCCTCGATCTCCGCGAACATCCCTTCGAAGAGGGGCCCGGAGAGGTACCGCTCGCCTGCGTCCGGCAGGATGGCCACGATGGTCTTGCCTTCCCACTTCGGATCCCGCGCGAGCCGGGTCGCCGCGACCATCGCGGCGCCGCAGGAGACGCCGCACAGGATGCCCTCCTCGCGCGCCAGGCGCCGCGACATGGCGATCGACTCTTCGTTGGAGACCGCCTCGACCTGATCCACGAAGGAGAGGTCGAGGTTCTTGGGGACGAAGCCGGCGCCGATGCCCTGGATCTTGTGGGGCGACGGGGTGAGCGGCTGGCCCGCGAGCGTCTGCGCGATGACCGGCGAGTGGACCGGCTCCACGGCCACCGAGTGCAGCGCGCGGCCGCGGACGCGCTCGAAGTAGCGGCTGACGCCGGTCAGCGTGCCGCCGGTGCCCACGCCCGAGACGAGGACGTCGACGTTGCCGCCGGTGTCGTCCCAGATCTCGGGGCCGGTCGTGGTCTCGTGGATGGCGGGGTTCGCCGGGTTGTCGAACTGCCGCATCATCACGTAGCGGCTGGGGTCCGAGGCGGCCAGGGCCTCGGCCTTGGCGATGGCGCCGTTCATGCCCTGGGAGCCCGGCGTCAGGAGGAGCTTGGCCCCGAGGGCCACGAGCACCTTGCGCCGCTCCATGCTCATCGTCTCGGGCATGGTGAGCACGCACTCGATGCCGCGCGAGGCGGCGGCGAAGGCCAGCGCGATGCCGGTGTTGCCGCTCGTCGCCTCGACGATCGCCTTGCCGGGGCCGAGCGCGCCCCGCTTCTCGGCCTCCCAGACCATGGCCGCGCCGATGCGGCACTTGACCGAGTACGCCGGGTTCCGCCCCTCGATCTTCGCGAGCACGATGGCGCCGCCGCCGTCGGTCGCCCGGCGGATGCGGACGAGCGGCGTGCGGCCGATGCTCTGGGTGTTGTCTTCGTAGACGCGGGGGAAGTTGGTCATTGGGGGCCCGTGCGGGTTGGAGGAGGGGAAAGGAGATCCAGAGGCGCCCCGCGCTGTCAAGGCCCACGTTCGCCCCGCCCCTCGCCGCCCCGGTTTTCCAGAGCGCGGCGCGGCGTTGCCCGGCGCGCCCCAGAGCCCGGTCGCTCGGCGCGCGACCGCTCGCGGGCCGTTGGACGTGCAACCGATGGACGTGCAACCGACCCGTTGGACATCCAACGGGCTGCGAGGCCCAGCGCGCGAGCGCTCGCCCGCCGCGCGAGCGCCAGACGGGTGGACGTCAATCGGTTCATGGCCAGTTCACACCGTCAGGCCGCGAATTCGAGTACGCGCGAAGCGCGGCAGACGCAAAGGCGTTCGGTCGCAAAGTAAGGTGATTGCCTGAGGGCTCGGCTGACCATCTCCATGGTACGACGTCGGACCAGGTCCGCCTTCTTGACGCGCGTGAATGCGAGGTTAGCTTGCTGAATTTCGCGCTTGCCCTTCGTGGCATAGGCCTCGCATCATGGCTGAGCATGTTCCCCGCAGAGCCCCACCGCGCGGAGGTCCAACTGCTTCAGGACGAGGATGAACCCACTTTAATTTTCCTCCGTCCCCCGGCATCGCTTGCGGGCATGGCGATGCCGGTCGGGGCGGCGGCTCCGGTCGAGGCGACTCCATCCGAGGCGGCTCCGGTCGAGGCGGCGCCGGTGCGGCGTTCGATGTCGCGCCTGATCGCGCTGAGCGCGGGGGCGGGCCTGGGCTTTGCGGCGGTGCTGGGCGCGCTCGTCTCGCTGCAGCTCGGGGCTGCGGGCTTCGATCTCCGCGGGGGCTCGGCGATCGAGCCCGCGGCGGCTGCGGCGGCTGTCCTGCGCTCCACCGGGGCGGCGGCGCGGGTCGAGGCGCGGGCGAAGGCGGCTGCGCCGGTCCAGGCGCAGGCGGAGGCGGCGGCGCCGCTCATCGATCTCGACGACCGTGCCGACGCGACGCTCGATCGCTCGGCGGTGATCCCGATCCCCGACGGGATCATCACCATCCCCTCGTCGTTCTCCTCGGCGGATGGGGCTTACGACCTGGTGGTCCATTTCCACGGGATCAACGATGTCGTCCAGACGGGGTTCGAGCGGGCCGGGCTCAACGCGGTCGTGATGATCATCAACATGGGCATCAGCTCGGCGGCGTACGAGACCCGGTTCTCGATCCGCTCCTACCTGCCGGTGCTCCTCGCGAAGGCGCAGACCGCGCTCGAGGCGCGCGGGCTGCGCGACGCCCGGCTCAGGCGCGTCGCGCTCTCGGCGTTCAGCGCGGGGTACGCCGCGGTTCGCGGGCTCCTGAACCAACCCGGGTTCGCCGACAAGGTCGACGCCGTCCTCCTCCTGGACGGCATCCATACCGGGTACATGCCGATCGACCACAGCCTGGACATGGAGCGTCTCAAGCCGTTCGGGCGCTTCGCCGAGCTGGCGGCCGACGGCAAGAAGCTCATGTCGATCACGCATTCGGAGATCATCCCGGTGGGCGATTACGCCGGAACGCACGAGAGCACGGACGCTCTCCTCAAGCTCACGGGGGCGCAGCGCTCGCCGAGCACCGGCGCCGATGCGCAGGCGGTCTACGACCTGACGGGGACGTCGGGCGAGGCGAAGCCCCGGTTCGCTCCGCTGTCGGAGGCGCACCGGGGCGCGTTCCACGTGCGCGGATATCCAGGCACCCAGAAGCCGGATCACGTGCGACATCTCACCCGCATGGCGGAGACGGCCGTGCCCGATCTGGTGCGCCACTGGGCCCGATGAGCGCGGCTCGACCGCCCGCACCGTCTCGGCACGACGAGCCGAGCGCCCATGACGGCGGGCGTAACACGGATCATCTGCTCTGCACGGATGGGGGCGCTCCCTCGCCGAACCTCAAATCCGTCCTGTCGCCAGACGAAGCGTCCGTGCAGCCCTGAGCAGCTGTTCATCCAGGCTCGCGACGAGCGTGGAAACACATCGCTGTCCGGACCGCATGTACCCCGCGACTCAGTGCATCTCGCTGCCCAGGAGCGCAATCCACGCGCCAGGCGCGTCGCGAAGCCGCGAGCGTGGCAGTTCGCCTCATTCTGGGGCGCGTATGCCGAGCTCAGCTAGACACGAGACGAGATAAGGAGCCAAGGCACGGATCGCATTCCGGTATCGAAATTGCTTTGCCGCCAAAAAAAAAGGCGGTGCGCGACGATGGTCGGACAGAGACAAGCGCGAAGCGCGGCGCGGCGGACTCAGGACGAGCGGCCCCTACCCCCGACAGCCCGCCGCAGACGCGGCGCGACCGCGACGGACGTGGACGGCCCGCGCTCGTCCGCCGCGAAGGGACCAACGGACGGCGCCGCCGCAGCCCCGCGCCGGACGCTGACCTACGCGGATGCGCTCGAAGGCGCCCGGAGAGGGCCGTTCCCGGACGAGGTCGAACCCCAGCTCGCGACGCTCGTCACCGGGCCCCCGCAGGGCGACGGGTGGCTCTACGAGGTCAAGTTCGACGGCTACCGGATGCTCGCGCAGCTCCGCGGCGGCCGCGTGACGCTCCTGACCCGCCGCGGCCAGGACTGGACCGAGCGGTTCGCGAGCGTGCGCGACGACCTCGCTCGGTTGCCAGCCCGCGAAGCCGTGCTGGACGGCGAAATCGTCATCGTCGGGCCCGACGGCGTGACCGATTTCCAGGCGCTGCAGAACGCGCTCAGCGACGGAAATGACGGGCGCGAGGGGCGCCTGATGTACTTCGTGTTCGACCTGCTCTACCTGGACGGCCGCGATCTCCGCGACTGCGCGCAGGTCACCCGCAAACGGGCGCTCGAGGCGCTGCTGGAGGAAGCGCCGGAGGAAGGGACCCTGCGCTACACGGAGCACCTCGAGGAGGACGGCGCCGCCGTGTTCCAGCACGCGTGCAAGCTCGGGATCGAGGGCGTCATCGCGAAGCGCCCGGAGGCTCCCTACCGGAGCGGGCGCGGGAGCAGCTGGCTCAAGGTGAAGTGCGGCAAGCGCCAGGAGTTCGTGATCGTCGGATTCACCGAGCCGACCGGGGCCCGCCAGGGGCTCGGGGCCATCCTCGTCGGCGTGAACAGGTCAGGCAAGCTCGCCTACGCCGGCAAGGTGGGCACGGGCTTCACGAACAAGACGCGCACGACCCTGCGCAGCCGTCTCGAGTCGATCGAGCGCGCCAAGCCGGCCTTTGCAGGGGCGCCGCGCATGCGCGGCGTCCACTGGGTCGAGCCCGAGCTCCTCGCCGAGGTCCAGTTCTCCGCCTGGACGCGCGACGGGCGGCTGCGGCACCCGTCGTTCGAGGGCCTCCGCGAGGACCGCACCCCGGAGTCGGTCACCGTCGAGCGCGAGCAGCCCCCGCCGGCGCCGCCGCCCCGCAAGGCGGCCGGCGCGCCGAGCAAGGCGGTGAGCGCGGCCAGGAGCAAGGGAGCGATCGAGGCGCCGGGCAAGGCCCCTCGCGGCGGCCGAGGCGGCGCCGAGAGGATCGAGGTCGCGGGAACGCGGCTGACGAACCCCGACAAGGTGCTCTATCCGGCGCAGGGGATCACGAAGCTCGCTCTCGCCGGGTATTACGCGCAGATCGCCGAGCACATGCTGCCCTACGTCGCTAAGCGGCTGCTCACGCTCGTCCGCTGCCCCGCGGGCCAGGGCAAACCCTGCTTCTTTCAGAGGCACGAGGCCGAGGGGCTCTCGGAGGCCATCCGTCGGACGCTCGTCGAAGAGGACGATGGAACACGAACCTATCTCTACATCGAGAACACCGAAGGGCTTGTGTCGCTCGTGCAGATGGGGGCGCTCGAGATGCACATCTGGGGGAGCCGCGTCGACCGGATCGAGCAGCCGGACATGATGGTCTTCGACCTCGACCCGGCGCCGGAGCTCCCGTGGGAGCGCGTGGCCGAGGCCGCGAAGACCGTGCGGCACCTCCTGGAGACGCTGGGGCTGCGGAGCTTCGTCAAGACGACCGGCGGCAAAGGCCTCCACGTGGTGGTCCCGATCGAGGCGCGCAGGCGCTGGGACGAGGTGAAGCCGTTCACGAAGGCCGTGGCCGACGCGCTCGTGCGCTTCGATCCGGCGCGGTACATCGCGACGCTCTCGAAGGCCAAGCGCACCGGCAAGGTCTTCGTCGACTACCTGCGGAACGGGCGCGGCGCGACCGCCGTGGCGCCGTACTCGACCCGCGCGCGCCCCGGCGCAGCCGTGGCGACGCCGCTCTCGTGGGACGAGCTCGACGCGCCGCTCGATCCCGCCTCGTTCACCATCGAGACCGTGCCGCAGCGCCTCGCGGCCATCGCAGATCCGTGGGCCGAGCTCCCGACCGTGCGGCAGTCCATCACCAGCGCCATGATGAAGCAGGTCGGGCTCTGACCTCCTCCCGACGTCCTCGGCAAACCCAGGAGCCGGTGAGCACACCGAAGAAGAGAGACACCTGCGACACAACGAATGTACCTTTCACTGACGTTATGTTCAGCGGGGTCGTACTATCGGAACATGGCGGCGTGCGCTTGGTTGACGATGCCGCGGGCGCGCTGCATCGTCCCCTGCGTCTGTCATGGCCAAGGATCGGGACTCCAGCGCGCTGGCGGAAATTGCAGAGCGACTCCACCAGTTCGACGGTGAGCCGCTGCGGGTCGCGTTTCTGGCGCGCGGCATCGATGCGCTCACGCAGGTCGCCGAGCGGCTCGATCAGCGCGAGCTCGGCGAGGTCGTCGCGTCGCCCAGCAACGCGGACGCCTTGGTGACGGCGCTCACGCAGCCGAGCGCCGTGGGCCTCTTCTCCGCTGCGGATCCGCTCACGCCGGCCCGCCTCCGCGGCCTCCAGGCGAGGGACGCGCTCCTCGCCGCCGAGGGGGGCACGCTCACCGCGGAGGAGGTCGGCGAGGCGCTCCACCTCGCGCCGCAAGCCGTCGAGGCGCGGCGCGCCGCGGGGAGGCTGCTGGCCGTGAGCACCGGCCGTCGGGGGCACCTCTACCCCGCGTGGCAGTTCGCGGACGACGGGGTGCTGCCGGGGCTGGAGGAGATCCTGGCCGTCCTCGACGACCACCCCCCGCTGGCGAAGGTCCGGTTCTTCCTCTCCGGCAACCACCGCCTCGACGGGGATCGGCCGCTCGACCGGCTCCGCCGCGGCGATCTGGATCCGGTGCGGCTCGCCGCGCGCACGTTCGGCGAGCAAGGCGCGGCCTGAGAGCGCGCCGCGAAGCCGACATGACGACGACGATCGGGCCGCATCCGGACCCGCCCTTCGACTTCGCGACGAGGCCGCTTCCCATCACCATCTTCCGGCGGTGCTGGTTCCGGATCCACCCGCTCGCGCGCGATCCGCTGTACTTCGGCCGCTCGGGCGACAACCGCTTCGACGCCCCGGCCGGCGAGTTCGGGGTGCTGTACGCCGGGAAGGACGAGCATTGCTCGTTCATCGAGGTGTTCGGCCACGCGACCGGCGTGCGCTTCGTGGAGCAAGGCGAGCTCGCCGCGCGCGGGCTCGCGCGCATCGCGCCGAGGCGCCCGCTGCGGCTCGTGAACCTCACGGGAGAGGGGATCGCGCGCCTCGGGGCCGACGCCCGCCTGACCTCCGGCGAATCGTACGGGGCCGCGCACCGCTGGGCGCTCGCGATCCACGATCACCCGAGGCGACCCGACGGCATCGCCTATGCCGCGCGCCACGATCCGAGCCGCGTCTGCGCCGCCCTCTTCGAGCGCGCCAGCGCGGAGCTCTCGGTGACCCGGCTCGGCTCCCTCGCGGATCCGGCGCACGCGGCGCTGCTCGCCAGGATCCTGGACACCTACAAGTTCGGGCTCGTCTGAGCATCGACGCGCGGAGGGCCGCGCGGCGCCCGAGGCGCCTTGCCGCGCTGCGAGACGGCGGCGCCGGGCGCGGCGTGGGCGCGCCCGCCGGGAGCCACGCGCGTGCGCGCCGGGCGCGCGCGCGCCGGCACAGCCGGTGCTTCCCGTGAACACAGGCGCGCTGCGGCGGCGCCGCGGCGGGCGGTGGCCACGGCGCGCGCGGCCGGGCGGCGGGGGGTTCGATGAAAATCAAGAATCTACGGCTGGAAACAGGCTATCTCGTGGAGCCCATTGCGCTCCATAAGGGGCTCGCGATTCACCAGATCCAGATCGCGACGATCGGCGGCGAGGGGTCGTCTCGGGTCCGGCTCTCGCTCGAAGCCAACGTTTGCACGATCGACAGCTTCGGCGAGGCGAAGGCGTGCGCGCGGGGGGCGCCGATCCACCTGGAGGCGGACGTGGAGCTCCTCGAGGAGTGCGATGAGAAGCAGCTGCTCGCCCTCAAGTTCGACGGCGGCAGCGGGCCGGCGCTCCGGCTGGCGCTCCTGCCCCTCTGCGGCGCCGTCCAGCAGGCGATCGTGGCGCGGCTCCTCGTCTTCGGGGAGAGCGGCGAGCTCAAGGCCATCGTGCCGATGCAGGGATCGTCGGCGGGCTGCGTGGTGGCCTGAGCGAGCGCGGCGGCGCTGCCAGCGCCTGGAGCCTGGAAAGGGCGTCGTTCAGGAGCCGCGCGGGCCGCCGCCGGGCCCGAAAGGACCGGCCGGCCCGCCGGAGACGCCGTCGGGACCAGCGCCGTGAGGGCCGGGGGCGCCCTGCGGCGCGCCGTAGGCACCGGCGGGCGCGCCGTAGGCGCCGGGCGGGGCCCCCGGAGGCGCACCGTAAGCGCCGGGCTGAGCGCCAGGGAAGGCACCATAGGCGCCCGCGGGAGCGCCGTAGGCGCCGGCCGGACCGGGGGGAGCTCCAGGCGGCGCGCCGTAGCCCGCGGGGGCAGCGCCGTAGCCCGCGGGGGCAGCGCCGTAGGCGCCAGGCGGGGTCCCGGGCATCGCGCCGTAAGCGCCGGGCGGGGCTCCAGGAGGCGCGCCGTAAGCGCCGGGCGGGGCTCCAGGCGGCGCGCCGTAAGCGCCGGGGGCAGCGCCGTAGGCGCCGGCGGGAGCGCCATAAGCGCCCGCGGGAACGCCATAAGCGCCGCCGGGAGCGCCATAAGCGCCGCCGGGAGCGCCAGGGGCGCCCGCGGGAACGCCGTAGGCGCCGGGCCGAGCCCCTGGTGGCGCTCCGTGAGCCCCCACCGGAGGATAGCCCCCGAGCGCGGCTGCGGCGGCCGGCCCCTGCCCGGGCGGGTACGCGGCCTCCATGGCGACGCGGCGAGGATTGGCCGGGTCGTAGCGCACCGTGACGATGCACCCCGGCTGGATACGAGGGGCCGCGAGCACCGACACGAGGGCGACCGTCTCCACCTGATAAGGCGGCATGCCCGGCGGCATCACCTCGAGGAGCAGCTTGAGGCTGTAGGAGTCCTGGGCGCCCATCGACACCTTCATGCCGGTCTCCTGGTACTGCAGCACGCGCGCCGCGCACGAGACGCCGATTCGAAGCAGCTGCTGCTGCTCTTGCTGCTGGGCCCGGAGCGGACCGAGGACCTTCTTCCAGACCCCGAAGAAGACCGCCGCAGTGATGCCGAGCGGCACGATGACGCTGAGCGCGATGATCAGCAGGGTGGACGTCATCGGGTCAGCGTACCAGGCCGGCGCCCCGGCGCACCAGGGCGTCGGCGCTCGTCATCGCCGATCGCGCCGCGCGCGTCGGGGCGCCCCGCGGAGCTCAGGGGCAGCGGCGGTACGTGAGGGCATAGTCGATCCGGACCTGCACGTCGGTGGTGTCGTTCGTGAGGACCCCGACGCTCGACGGCGCGAGGCGGTTCGTGACGTAAAGGCTCGTCTTGATGTTGAGCGGCCGCACCGTGCCGCACTCGGACCAGACCGTGGTCGCGAACGCGTCCGTGCGCGAGAAGTCGTTCGTGAACGGCCCGAGCATGCTCCATGTGAGCGGCCCCGAGGTGAGCGGCGAGCCCGAGAAATAATACGATGTCTCGTGGAGCCCCTGGACGCCCGGCTCCAGGTCGGCGAAGCCGCGGTACGTGGCGTCGAAGACGGCCACCTGCCATCCCGGATCGAACCGAAGATCCACGGCCAGCTGGCAGAACGCGCGGTTCGCGGCGCGCGCGGCGCCCGGGCCGGCGTGCGCCTCGAACTGGTCGAAGATGACCGTCAACGCCTTTTGATCCGGCGAGATCACCCCCGCGGCGGAGCCGATGGGACATCCGCTGCCGGCGTAGGTGAACGCCTCGATCCGCGCATTCTGCGCCAGCGCCGGAAATGCGAAGAGAAACGCCGAAGAAAAGCCGAACGTCCATCGCAGCAACATGCTTGCCCCCCTTTTCGTCTTCAGACGACATCGCGTCGCCGTCCGTCGGCGCCCGCGCGCGGGTCAACGCTGTCGCAGGCCAGCCGACATGTCATGACGAGCATGCGATAGCCGCGCGCTCCGCGCAACCTGCGCGGGGCGCCCTCGCGCTGCGCAGGTTGCGCGGATTGATCGGAATCCATCGAGCGCCGTGAGATCCGCGGGACGCACGGACATTCGACCGGATCCCGGAGCGCGGGCGAGATGCGGAGAGGCGGCTCAGGGCGAGGCGGCGACGCGGAACACCGGGACGAGGTTCACGCGCTCGTCCCAGGAGGGGTGGCGCCGGTAGAAGAAATCGAGCCGGGCCTTCGCGTCCCTCGCGAACGCGGGATCGCGCAGGCGCGCCTCGAACTCGGCGCGCAGCGCCGGATCGGCGGCCAGCATGCGGCGCGCCTCCTCCTCGGCGACGTAGGCCTCCATGTACTCTTTGCGCTCGAAGGCGGCGTTGAAGAAGCCCCAGGCCACGAGGGAGTCGGGCGCGAGCGGCTCGAGGAGGTGCATGACGAGCGGCGCCCGCGGCTGCGCGATGGGTACGAAGAGCGAGCCGGCCGGCAGATCCTGTCGCTCCGGCCGGAAGGCGCCCTTCAGCTCGACGGGCGTGCGGCCCTCGAAGGACGGCTCGTAGGCCACCGCGTCGGCCCGGAACGCCTCGACGGCGAAGCCGGGGCGCGCCTCGGGCAGGAGCTCGTAACGCACCCCGTGCAGGCGCAGCTTGTCGGCCACCCAGGCCGCGTGCGCCGCCGGGACGACGTAGCCGGCGGCGGGCGCGGTGACGGTCAGATCCGGCTCGAGCCGGTCGAACAGCGGCACGCGCCAGATCTCCCGGCGGGACTCGTCGTAGCGGGTCCACGTGCCGCCCGAGATCTCCGAGGCGCGCTTCTCGTAGGCGTACCCGCGGAACGGGAAGACGCGCGGGACCGGCCCCGCGCGGTGCGTGAGGGCGAAGGGGGCGCCGGCGAGGCGCGCGGCGGCGGCGTCCGCGCGATCGGCCGCCGCGCGGAGGGCGCCCGCGCCGCCGGCGGCGGCACGTTCAAAGAGCGCCGCGAGCAGGTCGTGGACCGCCCGCACGCGCGCGGCGTGGGTGGCCCAGCTGTGCGTCTCGACGAGCACGCCGACGCGGTTGCGGGCGGCGCCGTAGCTCTGCGAGTAGCGCGGCGGCCCCGGCTTGGCCGAGATGCCCGACGCGGGGTCGTCGTCCTCGCGGAACGACGGATAGAACGGGAGCGGCAGGTGACCGAGCGCCGAGAGGCGCGCCTGGAGCGCCTCGGAGAGCTCGCGCGCCGCGGCGTCGAGGTTGCCAGGGTGCGGCGCCGAGGGCTCGACGATGACCGCGACGTCGTGCTGGAACTTCGCGCCGTCGGTCGTGTGCAGGTCGACCTGGACCACGGGGTCCCAGGCGTCGAGGAGCGCCAGCATCGCCCGCATCTCGGGCGCCTCGGCCTTCATGTAATCGCGGTTCAGGTTGAGGTTCTGGCCGGTGGTGCGGAAGCCCATCTCCTCGGGGCCGCGCTGGTTGGGCCGCTGGTTTCGGCGGAAGCGCTCGTGGCCGTCGACGTTGAACACGGGCACGAAGAGCGCCGTGGTCGCGGCGAGGGCGCCGCGCGCCATGGCGCCGTCGAGCAGCTCGCGGAGCGCCCAGAAGCCGCCGTCCTTGCCGTCGATCTCGCCGGCGTGGATGCCGCCCTGGAACAGGATCACCGGGCGCCGCTTCGCCCGCGCCGCGGCGGGGTCGAGCGCGCCGTCGTCGGAGGCGGCGATCGCGAGCATGGGTCTGCCCTCGGGCGTCGCGCCGAAGCGGACGCAGCGGGCGCGGCCCGGATAGGCCTGCTCGAAGGCGGCGCACAGCCGCTCGACCTCGGCGTAGCGGCCGGTGCGCTGGAAGCCGGTCCGCTCGGCCTCCGTGACGAGCGACGGCGGCAGCGCGCGCGGGGTGACGAGCGCCGGCGCGAGCGCGGGTCGACCGACGGCCGGATCCGCCGGCGAGCCGGGCGCGGGGGCCTGGCAGGCCGCGAGCAGCGAGATCAGCGCGATTCCGCGGGAAAGGACGCGGCCAGCGAGCGCGGCGCGGGGGCGAGACATCGCGTGAGTCGAGCAAATTCCGCGCAGAACGGCAAGGCGTGCTCCCTCGATCCGGGGCGGGCTGAGAGGGAGCACTACCGGCACGCAGAGGGTGTGCTGCCCTCGTGACAGCACCTGCTGGCACACATCGTGCGCTAGCAGGCATCGTACCATCAACGTGTAGCGGTCCGCTGGCGACGTTTTGCGGTACTCCGAGGGGCAGCCGGCTGCCTCTCCCGGACCGTCTGCGGTACTCCGAGGGGCAGCTGGCTGCCTCTCCCGGACCGTCTGCGGTGCTCCGAGGGCAGCCGGCTGCCTCTCCCGGACCGTCTGCGGTGCTCCGAGGGCAGCCGGCTGCCTCTCCCGGACCGTCTGCGGTGCTCCGAGGGCAGCCGGCTGCCTCTCCCGGACCGTCTGCGGTGCTCCGAGGGCAGCCGGCTGCCTCTCCCGGACCGTCTGCGGTGCTCCGAGGGCAGCCGGCTGCCTCTCCCGGACCGTCTGCGGTGCTCCGAGGGCAGCCGGCTGCCTCTCCCGGATCGTCTGCGGTGCTCCGGGGGCAGCCGGCTGCCTCCCGCAGACCGTTGCGATGCCGCAATGGCTGCCCGGCTGCCTCCACGACCCGCACACCAGCGGCAGGGGACCCGGCACGTCGCAGATCGGGATCGCGTGCGTGAACACCCGGCCGGTGACGACATGGATCGGGGGGCGAGACCGTGCCGCACGCCGGCGACCTGCTCGGCTCCGACGCGCTCTGCGGCCGTCCTCACGCCGGCGGACGCGCGCCTGCGCTGTACCCCGCGGGCAGCGTGATAACCAGGTGGCGAACGGCGCCCGGAGCTCGTCTCACTGAAGTATCCTCGGAGCATGGCCCGTACCGCCCCGGTCCCGAACATCCCTGCCATCCCCGGCATGAACCCCGGCATCTTCGTGATGGGGGGCGGCGGCGGTAGCGGGGGCTCCGGCGGTCATGGAGGCAATGGCGCGGGCGATGGCCAAGGCGGCAGCGGCAGCCATGGGGGCGACGGCGCGGACGGCGGCGGCAAGGGCGCCGGCTCGTGCGGCACCGGCTCGACCGACGGCGGCGGCTGCCCGAACCACCATGGCCCCGGCACGAGCGGCAGGATGTCGCGCGGCGATCCCGTCGACGTGGTGACGGGGCGCGTCTTCACGGTACCGGCCGTGGACGTCTCCTTTCCCGGCCCGCTGCCGCTCGTCATCGAGCGCACCTACTCGAGCAGCGCGCGCGACCGCGATGTCGGCCTCGGGTTCGGGTGGACCCACTCGCTCGCCTGGCAGCTCCTCCTGCGCCGCGGATCGCTGCGCATCCTCTCGTTCGATGGCGTCGAGCACGACATCGGTAAGGTGCCGCCGGAAACGGGGATCATCGGCCCCCACGGCTGGATTGTTCACCGCGAAGGCGCCGGGTTCCGTCTCGACCTCGCGGATGGTCAGCACCTGCTCTTCGGCGAGCACGTCGTCTCCGACGAGGGCGACCGTTACCTGCTGACGGTCATCGGCGACCGAGCCCAGAACCGGATCGTCCTCGCCTATGACCGCGGTCTCCTCGTCGCGGTGACGGACGCCTCGGGGCGTGTCGTCCGCGTGCTGCGCGGGCGGGACCGCCGCATCGCCGCCTTCGAGGCGAAGAACACCGTCGCCCAGGGGAGATGGGTCGTGTTCGCCCGCTACGCGTACGACGCAGAAGGCAGGCTCATCGAGGCGGAGGACGCCGACGGGCACGTCACGCGGTACGAGTACGACGAGAGCCATCGGCTCACGTCAACCACGGACCCGACGGGCCTCATGTTCTCCTTCCGGTACGACGGAGAAAGCCGGTGCATCGAAACGTGGGGGGAGTACCCCGGCAAGGCAGATCCGAGCCTGGCTGACGACGTCCCCGAGATGCTCGCCGATCATGTCACCGGGGCCAAGGGGATCCTCCACACGAAGCTCGAGTACTCGGGAGACGGCTACTCCGAGGCCGTCGACTCGGTGGCGCTCCACCGGTACTTCGGCAACACGCACGGGCTGGTCGACAAGGCGGTGACGCCGCTCGGCGTCTTTGGCCGGACCTATGACCCGCGGGGCTTTCTCACCTCGTTCACCGATCCGCTCGGGGCACGGACGACCTGGAAGCGCGACGTCATGGGACGCGAGACGGAGGTGGTGGACCCGCTCGGCCGGCGCACCGTGATCGAGCGCGACGCGTCGGGCGAAATCACCGCGGTCATCGGGCCGGACGGGGAGACCACCCGCGTCGATCGCGCGGGGGACACCCTGTTCTGGACCGATCCGATCGGCGCCACGTGCTCGGTGCGCTTCGACGCGCGAGGTCTACCCGTCGAGGCGCGCTGGCCCGACGGCCGGACGCTCGTCTTCCGCCGCGACGCGCACGGCAACGTCGTCGAGCACATCGACCAGGCCGGAGCGCAAACACGAGCCCGCTACGACGCGTGGGGCCGATGCGTCGAGATCTGGGACGCGCGCGGCGGGCGGACGGCGTTCACCTACTCCACTGGGGGCCGCCTCCTGTCCGTGACCTCGCCGGACGGGGCGGTCGAGCGCTACGACTACGACGGAGCGGGCAACCTCGTCGGCATCAACGAGTCCGATGGTCAGATGACGCGAATCACCTATGGAGGGCTTCACAAGCCCGTTCGCGTCGAGAGGCCGAACGGGGAAGTGATCGAGCTGAAGTACAACCGCGAAGGGTGGCTCATGCGCGTCACGAACGGCCGGGGCGAGGCGCACCGCTACGAGAGGAACCTCGCCGGGCTCGTCGTCGCCGAGCGCACGTTCGACGGCCGCGTCCTGCGGTATGGCCATGACGCGATGGGCAGGGTGGTGTGGTCGAAGAACGGGCTAGGACAACGCTCCGAGTACGAGCGTGATCTCGCGGGCCAGGTCACCAAGCGGATCTTCGACGATGGAGCCGAGGAATCGTTCGAGTACAACGGGCGGGGCGAGATCGTCTTCGCCGAGAGCGCCGCGGGGCGCTTCGCGTTCAACAGAAACGAGAGAGGATGGATCGTCGCCGAGACGCAGGACGTCGCGGGAGCTCCTTTCACGGTGCACACCGACTATCGGGTCACCGGGGAGGTCGCCGCCCGCCGCACCTCGCTCGGACACACGGCGCAGTGGTCGTACGACTTCGCGTGGCGCCAAGTAGCGCTGGTCCTCGACGGCCAGGCCGAGGCCGTGTCCGTGCGCGATCCTCTAGGGCGTGAGCTGACACGCTCGCTCAAGGGCGGAGCGCGGCTAGACACGGCGTACGACGTATTCGGCCGCCTCTCGGAACGGCGGATCGTCTCGAGCGCCTCGGGCGTGAGGGGCAGCGATCTCTCCGTGCAGCCCGCCTGGGTCGGGCGCTTGCCGCCGGGGACGGTGCACGCCGAATGGCGCCGCTATACGCCGGCGGGCCTTCTCCAGGAACACTGGAGCGCTCGCGGTGGAGTAACGCAGTACGGCTACGATCCAGCCGGCCAGCTCGCCCGGGTGCTCCGCGACGGTCGTGAGGCGGCCTCCTATCGCTACGATCTCGCGGGCAATCTGCACGACGCCACGCGCGGCGCTCCGCCGCGCTCGTACGCGGCCGGCGGCCGGATCCAGCGTGCTGGCGATACCGAATACACGTGGGACGACGACGGCCGCCTCATCATGAAGCGCACCCGCTCTACGGCAGGCGAGGAGGAGGTCACGCGTTATCGCTGGTCAGCGTCAGGCATGCTGGCGAGGGTCGAACGCCCCGATGGACTGATCGTCGCGTTCGAGTACGATCCGTTCGGCAGGCGCGTCGCGAAGCGGCTCCTGGCCCGCGCGGCGGACGGCTCCGAGCGGCAGATCGAGGCGACGCGCTTCGTCTGGGATGGTGGATCCCTCGTGCACGAGATCCGCCGCCGGGCCGGCGACGGAGGGAACCCCATCGTGGACGAACGAACCTACGTGTTCGAGCACGACAGGACCGTTCCTGTCGCGCACCGTGAAGTCCACGTCGAGGGCGAGGCGCGCACCGTGTCGGCGTGGTGGCACTATGTGAACGACGACTCCGGTGCGCCCGAGATGCTCGTCGGTCCCGACGGGCAGATCGGCTGCGAGCTCGCGCGCGATCCGTGGGGATCGGCGACAGTGGCGGAAGGCGCCCAGACCAGCACGCCGCTGCGCTTCCGTGGGCAATACGCGGACGAGGAGACCGGGCTCTCGTACAACCGACATCGCTATTATGACCCGGCGCTCGGCCGGTACATCAGCGCAGACCCGATAGGGATCGAGGGCGGTCTCAACGTCTTCGCCTACGCGGCCAACTGCCCGACCTCGGCGGTCGACGTCGAGGGCCTGATGTACTCGGTCATCAAGGACAGGGCGGGCAATATCGTCGCCGATGGACATAATCAGAACACGGGTCGGCCCCTCCCGCCGTCGCACAGCGCCGTCCCTGATGGCAAACCTTGCGCCGAACGATCGGCGCTCACCAACCTGGCGCACCGGCTAGGCCCTGGCGCCACGAAGGCGGACATCGCCAAGCTCTTCCAGGAGGAAGGCTATACCATGGAGACATACGAGGGCACCTCCGACGATTACAAGGCAAAGGTTCGAATCACGGCCAACCCCTGCCCTGCCTGCAAGGAGATGTTGCGAGGGCTGGGGATCCCGCATACTTCCATCCAGGGACACTCTCCGACAAACCTGACAAAGACAGGACGCTGGAACGGGGAGTCGACCTACAACCCGGCCACTGGGAAGCTCTACCAGAACGCGAGACGACGTCGATGACCCACACTTCTGTGCGGCAGGTCGCGCTATCATCGCTGTGTGGCCCGGAAGGTGGTCTTGCGCGGTCGCATCGAGGGCTCGCCGCCTTCTGGCAGTCCGTCGCCAATGACGTCCTCCTCGACACCGCTCCGGCGGACACCCGTGCGCAGCTCGCGGCGCTCGATGCCTGGTTCACAGGCGGGCCTGCCTGCGCGCTCGTCGCGGGGCCGGACCCTAATTTCCGCTCCGCCCTCCTTTCGCGATGGGCCCTGTCGGTGGCCGAGCGCCGGGCGGCGGAGGTGATCTTCGTGCCCGTCAGCGCACGCTTCGGGACCGCGGTCGAGCGCGACATGCTCAAGCTCTTCTTCGGCTTGTTCAAGGGATCGGCGACAGCCATGTTCAGCCGTCCGCGGAGCCCGAATGAGCTCATATCGGCCATCCGGCTGGCCTTGATGGGCGTCGGATGGGTCTCCTCGGTGCCCGACGAGGAGAACCCCCAGCTGCTGGTAGTCCTCGACGGCGTCGAGCGTGCTGCCGACGGGTGGCCGGATCCGCGAGTTCCCTTCCTGAGCGAGCCCGGCGAGGGCGCGCGTATCGTTGTGTCCGTCGACGCCGAGGGGCACGCTCCGAGCGGCATGTTGTGGCGCGACAGGCTCGCGTGGGCGGCCGAGGAGATGACCCTGATCTTGTACCCGGCCGATCGTCCATTGTCCGACGAAACTGCGAGGGCACGGCGCACTCTGGCGTCATTGGGCGAGGAGGGAGTGCTCGCCGCGCGTGTCTTCGACGCGCTCGCTGCGATCCTTGCTCCCGTGTCGCGTGACGATCTCGTGCGGGCGGTGGGCGTCAACCTGGCTGCGCTCGAGGAGTTCGAGCGCGCTCCGGATCCGGCGCGCCGACTCGTCGTTACGGATGACCAGGGAGCCTACCGTTTCCGAGGCGACGCGGCACGCGCCCGCTGGGCGGCGTCCGATCGCCTCGCGGCCATCGAGGACGCCATCGTAGCTCGCGGGCTATCGGCGCTGCGTGCGGGCAGGGCGGCTTCCGAGCCGCACGTCGCGTGGCCCCCGTACCTCGTGGAGTACCTCGGCGCTCACATGACGCGGCGCTGCGCTGGAGTGGCCGATTGCATGGATCTCGTCTCGCCGGCGTGGCTCAGGATCTGGATGGACAGGCCGGGAGGTCTCGTGGGTTTTTTGACGGACGCCCGTCGGGCCCGTCGTGCTGCAGAGGACGCGCTCCTAGATGTCTGCGGCTCCGGGACTGAGGGCGACCCAGGGGCCGAAGCCGAGAGGGCCGCTCGTCTCTGCGACGTCGTCCGGTGTGCGCTCGTGGAGGGGGCGCTCTGCGAGAAAGAGGGCAGCCGCCATGAGGAGCGCGACCGCACCGAGCCCTACACCGAGCCAGCCGTGGATCTCACCCGGCCGACGGGCGCCGCGCGCGAGCGCGCCGAGGCGCTGGTGACGTTCGCCTCCCTCTTGACAGGCTCGGAGCAGCAGCTGGTTCAGGGATGGGCAACGGATGCGTGCGCAGGTCTCGACGAGATCCTTCCCCGATCGATCCCTTACGTGGCAACTGACCCGAGCGCGGCAGACCCCGAGCGCACCCGTCGGATCCGCGCGGGCGCGACATACGATGAGGTCGGCGGGTACCTGTCGAGGGACATGGTGATTCGACCCACGGACCTCTCGCCCGAGGAGGCCTGGAGCCTGGCGGAGAGCCGAGATGGGGAATCGCGGATGGTCGCCTTTGCGGGCATCTTGCCCGATCTCCCCGAGGAGATGCGTGAGAAGGCCGTGCGCGAGGTCATGTCCGCCTACTGGGCCCACGGCGACCGGCTGGCGCTGCGCGTTCTAGCGGCTTGCGCACCGTGGATGGCCCTTGCCGATGCAGCCAGGGTCATCTGCAACGAGCTCGGCAACGATTGGACGGACGAGTTTCCCCAGATGCTGGTGGGATTCGGCAGCATCACCGAGCTCTCTCCGCTTTTACGGCGGTTGGGCGGCACAGCGGCGCTCGTGGGGGCTGCCCGCGTCATCGCCGACGTGGGCGAGTGGCTCCCTTAGCACGACTGCGGGAAGTCGGGCTGGGCAGCGAATCGCCACGGCGCCAAGAGCGCGAGAAATCAGGGGAGTAGGAGGAGATCATGCCGGGATGCGCCGTCCGCTCTCCTCGTGGCGGCCTCGGCGCCATGGCGGTTCTTCTGCCGATCCGGGGCAACTCCCTGCAGTCGTAGGAGAGAGCAGACCCGCTGGGGGTAGTGTGCGTGATGGCTTCCGGCTGCCTCCCGAAGACCGTTCGTGTGACGTGTCTTTCTAAGCTAAGCTCGGGCCAGGTTGACCATGCTTCCGTCGCGCCGTGCGTTCGCCCTCGGCGCTGCCCTGCTCGGCGGCGCTCTCGTCGTGCCGCTCGGCATCGCCGCCCTGCACCGCGCCCGGGCGGAGCGGGTCGAGCAACCGCCCGCAATCCCTGCGGCGGCGCGCGGGCCGACCGGCGTGACGACTGGCCTCGCGGAGGGCGAGGCAGGCCTGTCGGACGGCGGTGCCAGCGCGCACGCGGACGGCGGGACGGGCCTGCCCGCAGACGGCGGCGCGGACGCGGGCGTGGCGCCGTTCGAGAAGCCCGTGTGGTCCGAGGCGTCGCGCGCGGCCACCTACGGGGGGCTCTCGAGCGACGCGTGCGACCGCGAGCTGAAGCGCCGCCGGATCCCGCACGCCGTGGCGGCGCGCGGCGCCCCGCTGGTCGACCGGCCGGTCCGGATCACCGGCCCGCTGCACGGGGTCGCGTTCCGCGGCGACGGCGTGGCGAAGCCGCGGTCGACCTCGGTCTTCGACATCGCCGATTGCCGGCTGGTCCTCGCGCTCGACGATCTCGCCGCCTTCCTCGCGACGCGCGGGATCGCCGAGGTGGTGCACGTCAGCATGCACCGGCCCGCGCCCGCCGGCACGGCCGCGCCGAAGCCGAAGAAGGCGCAGAAGGCGCCCGCGAAGCGGCCGGCGGGCAGGAAGACCCCAAAGGGCGCGGCCAAGGCGGCGAAGAAGGGCGCGGTCGCCCCGAAGCCGCCGGCGCCGGCGCCGGCGCGGCCCAGCCAGCACGCCCTCGGGCTCGCCATCGACGTGGCCGCCTTCGTGAAGACCCACGGCGCGCGGCTCGACGTGAAGACCGACTGGCACGGCGCCATCGGCGCGCCGCCGTGCGGCCCCGGGTCGGAGCCGAAGGAGCCGAGCCCCCACGCCATCGAGCTGCGGGAGATCATCTGCGCCGTTCATACGAGCGGGCTGTTCAACGTGGTGCTCACGCCCAACGCGAACGAGGCGCACGCGGACCACTTCCACTTCGATATCAAGCGAGACGCGCACTACTTCCTGCTGGAGTGAGCCGCCGCGCGCGGGCGGCGCCGCACGCGTTCCGTCGCTTCGGCCCCCGTGCAGGGCGCTCAGTAGAGGGGGTGGAGCGCGATCAGCGCCGCGATCTCGTCGAGCTCCGGATCGCCGCCCGGGTTCGCCGCGAGCGCCTGCTCGCGCGCCGCGCGAAGCGCCTCGGGCGAGCTGCTCTTGAGCGCCTCGGCGTAGGCCACGATGGCCTTGCCCTTGACGAGCTGCTCCTTGCTCCCCGCGACGAGCTCCGCGAGGGTCGCCTCGTGGCTCGCCTCCCTCGGCTCATGGGCGAGCGGCGTCTGCCACCGCGCGCGCACGGTCAGGGCGTCGGCGTCGTCGATCACGCCTGGATCGCACCCGCGCACGAGCTGGTTGAAGATCATCGCGTCGCCCGGCGCGAGGTGCTGCGGCTCGATCTCCTGGGGATCGGTCGAGTACTCCTCGCCATAGAACTTCTCCATCTTGAAGTACCACGGCAAGGTGAGCTCCACCTGCACGCCGCGGGCGGCCACCTCCATCACCTCGTCGAAGCGATCCCGGAACATGTGGAACGCCTCCTCCACGTCGTCGAGGTAGACATAGGCGCCGCGCCCCTTGTCGGTCACGGTATCCATGAGCCCATCGTTGTAACCGACCGCCGGCCCCGTCCCCACGCCGACGAGGTAGATGGCCTCCTTGTCGGCGTCCTCCGCGTGCCGCGCGATGAGATCCGCAGAGGTGATTCCCACGTTGGCGCCGCCGTCGCTGACCAGGATCACCCGGTTGATCCGGCCCTCCTCGTAGTGCTCCTGCGCGAGCTGATACCCCACCCGGAGGCCATTCTCGAGATCGGTGCCTCCGCTCGCGGAGAGCGCGTCGGCCGCCGCGAGCAGCGCGGGGTCGTCCGGGCCGCCCACCACGTGACCGCTCAGGATCACCGAGTTGGCGGTGTTCCACGTGACCATGTTCACGACGTCGCCCTCGGACAGGCTCGCGGCGACGGCGCGCACCGTAGCCCTCTCGCGCTCCATCGGCTCGCCTTCCATCGAGCCGGAGGTATCGAGGACGAACGTGACCGCGATGGGGCGGCGCGGGGCCGGCGGGTCGAACGCGCGGACGCCGATCTGCAGCGTGTAGGTCCCCGCCTCCTCGCCGGGCTCGATCTGGGGCTCGACGCGGAGCTCGCCCTCGTCCGGCGCGGCGTAATCGATGCGGTAGTAGTTGAGGAACTCGTACGTGCGCACCTGCCACGGCTCCGGCGCGACGCCCGCGCGGAGGAGCTCGCGCGCGTGCACCGGCGAGCTCATCGAATTGGAGTCATCGGACGACACGTACAGGACCACGGGATGGCTCGAGTCGAGCCCCTCGCAGGTGAACGCCGCGGGAGCCCCGGCGTCCTCGCCCGGCGAAGGCACCGGGGGGTCGGCCAGGGCATCGCTCCCGCCGCCCGCGCCGGTGCCGGCGCCGCTGCTCCCGACGCCGTCGCCGCGGGGCGGCTCCGGGGTGGGGTCTGCGGGGCCAACGAATCCCCCGGACTCGGAGGCATCATTCACGGTGCAGGCGATGAAGCCGGCGCCGCCGAGGAGGACCACCGATACGGCACGAAGATAGAGAGATATGGCAGCGGGAATGGTTCGCACAGGCATCCTCCTCCGCGATGCGACCGCATCGCGCTCGGGGCGACCCGCCGAGCAACCCGGATGCCGCGCGCGCGACGCCGTCCGGCCGCCGCCCCGATCGCAACGCCGCCGGCCCGAATGCGCGCGCCGGCTCGCGCGGGTCCCGCGGCCCGAACCACGGTCGCCAGCGCTCCGGCCGGACAAATCCCATGACATCGTTGCCCGGTCCGCGTCCCAGCATGGCGCACGCTGGCGTCAATCGACCCACATCGAATGCGAAACAGACTTCGCGGGGGCCTGAAGCCGCCCACGACGAAGAGAAGAACCGGCGTGCAATCTGGACAGACGCGGTGCTTCGTGCGACTTTTTGGAAAGAACATGTCGATCCGGTGTCGCAGCCATGTTCGCAGCTTTTCCGCAGGCGAGGTGCACTGGGAGGAGTGGAGCCCTCCCCGGAATGGCGACCCGGACAAGCGCACCGTGGTCCTGGTGCACGGCCTGTCCGATAGCTGTAGGACCTGGAACCGGCTCGCGCCCGCGCTCGCGGCCGGCGGGCGCCGGGTCGTCGCGCTCGACCTGCCCGGCCACGGACACTCGGCCCGTCCGGACGCTCCCTACACGGTCGCCTGGTACGCGGGCGTGGTCGCGGAATGGATCCGCGCCCTCGGGCTCAGCGATTTCGACCTGATCGGGCACTCGTTCGGCGGCAGCGTCTCGATGTGCGTGGCGATCGAGCGGCCGGGGCGCGTGCACCGCCTCGGGCTGGTCGCCGCGGGCGGCATCGGGAGCGAGGTCGCGCTGCCGCTGCGCTTCGCCGCGGTGACAGGGCTGCTGGAGCTGGCCGCGCCGGTGCTCATGGGCGTCGGCACCCACGCGGGGATGCTGGTGCTCGGCGGCAACTTCAACGCGGAGGAGCGCCGGCACCTCGCCCGCGTGAACGCGCGGCCCGGCACCGCCCGCGCGTTGTCGCGCACGCTCCGCCACGCGATCGATCTGCGCGGCCAGCGCGAGCACCTCATGGACATCGCGCACCGGATCCCGGAGATCCCGCCGGTCGCCGTCTACTGGGGCGAGCGCGATCCCGTGATCCCGGTGCGCCACGCGGCGGACATCGACCGCTACCTGGAGGGGGTGGCGGTGCGCCGCTTCGCGAAGGCGGGGCACTACCCGCACCGGGAAGCGGTGGCCGATCTCGCCCCCGAGCTGCTGCGCTTCCTCGACGAGCCTCGGCCTGCGCCGCGCCTGCGCGCCGGGGCGCGCGCGCCCCGCGCTGCCGCGGCGGTCGCGGCGCCGGCCAGCCCGCGGTGGCAGCCGTGGGCGGACGCCCCGGTCCGGCAATGGGCGATGCGCTCGCTCTCACCGCTGCTCCGGCAAACACCGCCGCAGGACCCCGGCGACTCCGTGTCTCCCGCCGACCTCGGGAGCCGGCCGCCGCCCGTCCCCTGCTGACGGCGCGCGGCCCTGGCGGCGCCGCCCCGCCCCTTCCCTGTTGACGCCCCGCCCCTCGGTGCGGTTCTCTCGGGCGCCGGTGCAACTCGAATGTGAGACCTGCGGCGCCTCGCTGCGCGTCGAAGCGGACCAGCGGACCGCGGCGTGCCCCTACTGCGCGTCGCCGTCGGTGGTGGAGCGGCCGCCCTCGAACGACCGGCCGTCGCCGCACTTCGTGCTCGGGTTCGCCATGGCCAGGGAGAGCGCGCAGGGCGCCGTCGCGGCGTGGCTCGGGAAGCGGAGCCTCTTCGTGCAGTCGAGCGTCAAGAGGGGCACGATCGACGCGATCCGCGGCGTCTACACGCCCGCTTACCTGTACTCGGCGATGGCGCAGACGCGCTACGCGGCGCAGATCGGCGAGAACTACCAGGAGACCGAGACGTACACGACGACCGACGACAAGGGGAACACCGTCACCCGCACGCGCGTCGTCACAAGGACCGAGCACCGGCACCTCGAAGGCCAGCGCGCCACCTACGTCATGGATGTGCTCGTCGTGGCGTCCCGCGCCGTCCAGAACGCCGAGCTCGAGGCGCTCGAGCCGTTCGACCTCCGCACGATGCGGCGCTACACGCCCGCGGTGCTGAGCGGCTGGGTCGCCGAGGAGCCGACCCTGACGCAGGCGGAGTGCTACGCCCTCGCGCGGCGGGAGGCGCTCGAGAAGATCGGCCGCGACCTCCAGGGCTTCATGCCCGGGGACAGCCACCACGGCCTCACCCACGAGACGCGCCTCGACCAGGAGACGCTCGAGCTCATCTATGTGCCCCTCTGGGTGCTCGCGATCCGGCACGACCCGCGCAAGCCGCCGTTCCGGGTCCTCATCAACGGCCAGACCGGCGCCATCCACGGCAAGGCGCCCCTCTCCTGGGTGAAGATCGCCCTCGCCGTGCTGCTCGCGATCCTGCTCCTCGCGGCGCCGTTCGTCCTGGCCGCGGCCCGCGACCGCGACCCGGCCGAGCGGCGCGGCGTCGCGCGGCCGCCGGCCCCCGCCGCCGCGCCCGCGCCGGCCGAGCGCGCCCGCCCCGGCGGGAGCAGGCCCACCCCGACCGGAGGGGCGCGATGAGCATGAGCGTGGACGTCTCGCCGGCCGCGGCGCGGTGCTGCGCGCGCTGCCAGGGGCCGCTGGAGCCCGGCGATCTGCGCTGCGCCGTCTGCGGCCTCGCCGCGCCGCAGGACCGCGGCCCGGCCCCGCCGCCGGTGCAGGTGCTGCGGTGCACCGAGTGCGGCGCCGCGGTGGCGTACTCGGCCGAGGCGCAGGCCCCGAAGTGCCGCTTCTGCGGCGCGGTCACGCGGCTGGAGCAGCCGGTCGACCCGATCGACCAGGCCGACTGGCTGCTCCCGTTCGGGGTGCCTCCCGCGCAGGCCGACCAGGCGCTGCGGCGGTGGATGTCGACGCTCGGCTTCTTCCGGCCGTCGGACCTGTCGCAGGCGGCGACCGTGGAGGGGCTGCGCCCGATCTGGTGGGCGGGCTGGCTCGTCAACGCGGACGCGGTGGTGAGCTGGACGGCGGACTCGAACGCGGGCGCCCGGCGGAGCGCCTGGGCCCCGCACGCCGGACAGACGCAGCTGCCGTTCCGCAGCCTGCTCGTGTCCGCGTCGCGCGGGCTGTCGCTCGACGAGGCCCGGGAGCTCGCGCCGCGCTTCCGGCTCGACCAGGTGGTGCCGGTCGCGCAGCGGACCCAGCAGCAGCTCGGCCCAGGGGACGCGGTGCTGGAGCAGTTCGACGCCCAGCGCTCGGCGGCGCGCAAGATCGTCAGCGAGCGGATCGCCGCGGCCGCGGAGGAGGCGCTGAAGCGGGGCGTGATCCCCGGGTCCGCCTTCCGCAACGTGCACGTGGCGGTGCTCCTGCGCGCGCTCGAGACGCGCCGGGTGGCGCTGCCCTCGTACGTGCTCGCCTACCGCTACGAGGGGCGCAGCTACCGCGCCGTCGTGCACGGCCAGGACGCGAGCTGCGTCACGGGCACGGCGCCGATCGCGTGGGGCAAGGTGGTGCTCGTTGTCGTCGGCGCGCTCGCGCTGATCGCGATCGTCGTCGCGGCGCTCGCGCTCACGCGCGCTGGGTAGCTTCGCCAGCGCCGCGCGACAGCCCTCCTGACGCTGCGCAGGGCGGCGGCTCGCGCTCGCGCGGACCGCGCGGACGGCTGTGGCGGAATGCCTCTAGCGCACGCTGGGTGCGGCACAACAGGGCCGTTCATCGCGCGATCTCGCGGGTAAGGCGGCCATGGTCCGGATCTCGCAACTACCGGCGGGACTCAACGGAGGAGACCATGGAAACTGGGTCGCGAGAGAAGCTGCTGGAGATCCTCAAGAAGTTCCGGAATGCCATGCTCGTCACGCAAGCCAACCACGGCTCGCTGCGGGCGCGTCCCATGGCGCTGGTGAAGGTCGACGACGGCACCGGGGACATCTGGTTCATGACGAGCATCGACTCGGGCAAGATCGACGAGATCGAGTCGAATCCGGAGGTGAACGTGACGCTCCAGGAGGAGCGCCGCTTCCTGTCGCTCTCGGGTCGCGCGTCGATCGTGAGGAGCCGGGCGAAGATCGAGGAGCTGTGGTCGGAAGAGGCCAGGGTCTACTTCCCGAAGGGCAAGGACGACCCCCACCTCGCGCTCATCCACGTGACCCCGCGGGAGGGCGAGTACTGGGACAACCAGGGCACAGCCGGGCTCCGGTTCCTTGTCGAGGCGGTCAAGGCCTACGTCACCGGGACGACCCCGAAGACCGACGCCAGCCAGCACGCCGCGGTGCCGCTGAACGGCGGGCCGACGAGCGACGGCCGGGTGGCCGCGCGGTAAGCGATCTCCACCGGGGCGCGGAGCGCTCTGCGCCGGCTCGCGCTGGCGCAGCGCTCCGACGCGTCGATGCGCGGCCGACGTGGCGCGGCGCCGCATGCGACATCGCGCCTCACTGCCCTTTGCGGCGCTCCTGAGTCTGTCCCCCTCCCCCAGCATCGAATCGGCGCGCGCAGCCGATCGCTCCGCCGCGTGCAGGCTGGCCCCACCTCCACGATCCCACGCGAGAAACGAATGCCGCGCCGCACCGCGCCGCGCCGCGCGGCGAGCGCGCGATCCAGCGGACGCGGCGAGTCCGCGAGCGCCCGCGCGCCGGGGGAACCAGCGGGACGGAGCGTGGCGCATCCCTTGCTTTTCATGGAATTGCACCGTGCTCACCTTCTGAGATGGACGTGACGCGGGAACCCGTCAGCAGCGAGGTCAGGCATGGGGATCTTCACGATGTCTCGTCGAGCTCAGATGATCATGGTCGCGGCGGCGGCGGTCGTTGTCATCGTGGGGTTACGCTATGCCGAGCCGTTCCTCGTGCCGGTGCTGTTCGGGATCGCGCTCGCGGCCATCTCCTCGCCGATCGCGAGCTGGGTGACGCGGCGGGGGCTCCCCCCGGCCGTCGGGGCGCTGGCCGCGCTCGTGGTCGACCTCGCGATCCTGGCCTTCGTGGGGGCGGTGGTCACCATCGCCGGGGTGGAGCTGGAGGAGAAGGTGCCGGCCTACCTGGCGCGCGCCTCGGAGATCACGGTGGCGATCGCCGCGACGCTCACGGAGCGCGGGCTGCCGGTGAACCCGGAGTTCCTGTCCAAGACGCTGCACACGGCGTCCCTGGTGCCGCTGCTCGGCGGGGCCGCGGTGACGGTCGCCAGCGCGGCGTCGAACCTGGGGGTGGTGCTCCTCGTCGTCTTCTTCGCGCTCTGCGAGTTCGCGGGCGCCGGCGCGAAGCTCCGGGCGGTCATCGCGGACCCCGGCCGCGGGCTCGAGCACGTCGACCGTATCGTGCGCGAGGTGAAGAAGTACCTGCTCGTGAAGACGCTGACGAGCCTGCTCGTCGCGGTGCTCGCCTACGTGATGCTGGTCTTCCTGGACGTGGACCTGGCGCTCCTCCTGGCGTCGAGCCTGTTCGTCCTGCACTTCATCCCGAACATCGGCGCGGCGGTGGCGACGATCCCGGCCGTGCTCGCCGCGCTGGCGAGCCAGGGGCCCGGGACCGCGGCGATCGTGGCGATCGGGTATCTGCTCATCAACCTGCTGGTGGGCAATGTGCTGGAGCCGCGGGTGCTCGGGCGGACGCTGGGGCTGTCCCCGCTCGCCGTGCTGCTCGGGATGCTCTTCTGGGGCTGGCTCTGGGGGCCGTCGGGGGCGCTGCTGTCGGTGCCGATCATGATGGTGGCGAAGATCACGCTGGAGAACGTGGAGGGGCTCTCGTGGATCGCGCGCGTCATGGAGCCGGCGCCGGAGGAGCACGAGCCCGAGGCGGCGCCGGCGAGCGAGGAGGAGGCGCCGCCGCCGCCGTCGCTGCTGCGGCCGAGCGTGGCGGGGGCGCGGAGATCGGGGTGAGCGAGGTTGTGCCGCGCGGTCTACGGTGACGCGTCCGCGGCCGAGAGGCTCTCCAGCCTGCGCAGGAGCTCCTTCGCTTCAGGGAGAGTCGCCGCGTCCAACTTCTCGAGAACTTCAACTCCCTGTCGTACGAGCGCCAAACCACGTTCCATTTGTCCTTGGCTGGCTTCTAGCATGCCAAGCGCAACAAGCGATGCCGAAAAGCTATCTTTGGCCCCAAGCGCCTCGCTGAGCTCTAGAGATTCGCGCCACAGCTTTCGGGCGTTTTCATAATGATTCTCGAAGCAGGCGATGGCGGCGAGACCTTGAAGCGCCATCAGGCGATATATGGGGCTCCCCATCTCCTCCGCGAGCTCCAGGGCTTCGCGCAACAGCTCTCTCGCGTCCGAATAGTTGCTCTCGTGAACCGCGAGCGTCGCGAGCTGCCGCAGGGATGCGAATCGACCATTTCGGTCCCCGATCTCGTCACTGATCGTGAGCGACGCGCGGACCAGCTCTCGCGCTTCGGCGTGATTGCCCGCGCGAGCCTCAAGGAACGACAGATGATATAGCGAGATAGATCGTCCTAGCGGATCTCCGAGCTCCTCGCTGAGGTTTAGCGATCTATGTGCTAGACTTCGCGCTTGTTCGTTCTTGCCCAAGTGCAACTCGATGGCCGACAGCTGGTGCAGGGATGCAGCCACATCCCTTAGGTCTCCTTCCCGCTCCAAGATCTCTAGCGCCTCTAGTTCGAGGCGACGTGCCTCGAGGTAATCGCCTTGTGTCGCGCGGATATGTGCAATTTCGCTGAGGAGCACTCCCTTCATGCGTGGATGGTCTGTCTTTTTACAAATATCCATCGCTGCGTCGAGACGCGTGAGCGCCTCGTCGAGCCGACCACGTATCCGTAGCAGTAGCCCATCCATGTGAATACGTCGGATATCGTGGGTTCTGGCGTCTGGATGCTTCATGTCGTACTGCGCGAGCAGATCCTCCGCCTTATCGACATGGCCCAGGGCAGCGGCCTCATGCGCGAGAGACAGGAGATCCTTCGGCGTGGTCGTATCATTGGGGCTGAGACGGATCGTTGATCCAGGAGACGCCGCAGGTGAGCGGATCGCTTGCTCCAGCAGTGGCTCCGCATCCTGTCCCGACTCCTCAGGGAGCCAGAGCCCGGCGAAATCGCAGAAGTCGGGCGCATCCCGCTGCAGTGCCAGCGCCGCAGCGGGATGAACCACGAGCACCCATGGAAGAGCGAACGTCCGCGCGAACTCGTCCCGATGGACATTGAGCTCGGAGCAAACACTGGCGGCATTCTCCGACTCCTCGAGATGCGTGAGCATGAGCACCGAGACCTCCGCCGGAGACGGACACACCTCGTCGAGGAGAGTGCGAACCGGTCGAGCGCCAACGGAAGCGAGCCTCGCGATGCACAAGCTCGGCACGGCCGCGTCCGTTGCTGCGACGAGCGCTTCGCGCTGCGCAGGCCGCCTCATCTCCACGACGGCGAGCATGAAGCCTCCTCCGACTGACCACTCGAGGAAACGCCGGTAGGCAGCCCCCCGCTGCGGTCCCAGGACGCGCTCGAAGCTGCCGGCCTCCACGCGCGCCGCTTCATCATTGGGCGCGGCAGGCCCTTCTGCTGCGCTAGCGGAGGATGTCGTGGCGCGCATTCTCGAACTCCGGGATCTCGGCCACCAGCGGGTGGACGTCGTACCAGCCATCGCCGTTGTACTTGAAGGCGAGCCGGTGAAAGAGCACGTCCATGCACGCTTTATCAGGGAAAATCTGCTTGTCCCGGGCGAGCTTGACGGGCGCATCCAGCCAGCCGTTCGCGTTGATGAGATCGCGCATCCGCTGCCTGCGCAACGCCACCGCCCGCTCGACGTCAGCCCTCGTGATGACCGTGCCGCGCGCAACGTAGGCCGCCTGGCTGACCAGGTCGAGCAGCTCGCGTACCGCGCCGCCGCTCGCTGCGATCAGGCGATCGCGAGCTTCCCGCTCCGGGATCACCGTGTCGAGGTCCATCCGGAGGGAGAGCGCCTGCTCCATCAGATCCCGGCCAGGGCCGTCGAAGGCGTCGTAGTCCTGCTCCTTCTTTCGCAAGCGCACCGTGTAGAGCACATGGCAGCTGTACAGCGTGTCGAGCTGGGCAGACTTCGGCTGGAGCAGGAGGCTGATCGGCGGCGTGAGCAGGAGGTTCGTGCGGAGCTCACGCATCCTGTCGGCGCCCTGCACGAGGAGCCGGTCGATGACCTCGGGCTCGTAGCGGTCCAGATTGTCGATGATCACCAGGAGATCGCGCTTCCCGAGGAGCCCGCGCGCCGCTTCGAGGAGCTCGTTCACGCTCTGAAGCAGCGTGCCGGGATACTTGCGCAGCACCTGCTTGACCTCGGTACGGTATTCGCTCTCCTGCTTGAACAGCGCCTTCAGGGAGCCGAAGAGGCTGCCAATGAACGGCAGCTCCGCCTTGAGCTCCACCCCAGCGGCAGCCTCGACATTGTAGTTCTGCGCCCACTTGGTCGTGCGGACGACCTCATCAAACCATCCCGTCACGCGCTTCAGCAGCTCCGCCGGCAGCGGCGTCCCCTGCTCGCGCATCCTCTGCTCGACCGACAGGGCTATGGTGAGCATCAGATCCTCCGCCTCGATGCGAAAGGGATCCATCTCGACGGTCGCCTCGATGTACACCGGCTCGTACTCGTCGCGCAGCCGTTCGGTCAGCCGGAGAATCTCGGTGCTCTTGCCCGCCCCACGGTGACTCACGAAGGTGGCGTGGACGAACTGGCCCTCGCGCCGCCACGAGAGCTCTTTTTCCAGCGCCGACATGGACTCATCGCCGCGCGCCAGCGAGAAGTCCTGCCAGCGTGGATCGTTGTTCGGAAGCGGCACGTCGGGGTCGCAGTTGCGTACGAGGTCCCGAAGCGTCTTCGCTGGAGCAAGAAGGGGCGCAGGACGGCGGACGAGGTTCGACATGGGGCGTCAGGGCTCCGGCCGCCAGCGTAGTCCAAGATGGCGCCGGAGGCACAAGAGCGGCGCGGCCCCGCCCCCGAGCCCGTCAGGGCGCCGCGGACGGCGCCGGCGCGATCCCGAAGACGCGCTCGTGGCGGGCGCTCACATGACACCCCATGCACGACGCGACCCGGCCGGCCGAGGTCACCTCGCCCCCGGGCGTGACCGTCCCGTAGACCCAGCCGGCGTCGGTGCCGGGCGTCTCCGGAGCGACCTTCAGCACCACGTAGGCGCCGGCGAAGCGCGACGCGCGGTAGACGCGATCGCCGTCCCGCAGGTAAGGATCGAAGTGATCCGGCGTGCCGGACGCGCCGTCGGGCCCCGAAGGCTGGTGCGACGGGAGATCGGGGACCTCCTTCGCGTCGACGAGCTCGGGGTGGTAGCTCTCCTTGACGAGGGCCTGCCCGACCGGCTGGGATACGGGCGCGTCGGCCTGCACCAGCGGATAGCGATCGCGGTGCTTGGCGAACACCGAATAGAGCTTGCGGGCGTGGCCGCCGTCCTCGGCGGCGCTCATGCGGGCACGGCCGGGCAGCGGCAGGCGGCACAGCCAGGGCGCCCAGCGGAGCTCGTCGTCGACGCGGCCCCAGGCCTTGTAGTCGCGATAGGCGGAGGCGATGAGCGGGGCGAAGCGGGCGTCCACCTCGGCGGCGCCTGCCGAGGGCGCAGCGGCCGGAGACGCCGGGGAGGAGGACGAACCGCCCGAGGGAGGGCCCTTCGGGTTCTCGGCATCCGGAGAGACGGGCTCGTCCACGGGGTGGCTGCACGCAGGCACGAGCACGAGAAGGAACCAGGCGACACGCATGAGGCTGGATCCTACGATCCGGCTGACAAAAAAGTCTCGGCCTCGCGCATCTCCGGATCTCGGGCGCCTCTCCGCCCTCCGCAGACCGCCAAGCTCACGCTACCGATCGCGTAGATCCGTCCGATGGCGGCGCGGACCCGTCCGAGGACGGCGCAGATCCGTCCGGCTGCGCTGCCCCCGCCGGCGTCGCTGTCCCGGCCGCCGGCGCCGGCGCAGCGCGGGCCGGCTGGCAGCGGGGGCAGAAGTACGTCGACCGCATCATCGTCCCCTGCCGGCGCATCTGGACCGCGGCGCCGCAGTCGTAACACGCGCGCCCCTCGCGGCCGTAGACGCTGACCGGCCGCCTGCCGCGGTCGAACCCGGCGCGCGTCGTGCGCGTGTGGAGGTAGTGCGCGGTGGGACCGCGGTACGCGCCGGAGGGATCCCGCGGCTCGACGTTGGCCTGCAGGAGACGGCGGCCGAGGTCGAGCATCGCGGAGAGCTCCTCGTCCGAGTACGCCCGGACCGGGGCGAACGGATCGAGCCGCCTCCGGAAGAGGAGCTCGCTCTTGTAGACATTGCCGATGCCGGCGACGACGCGCTGATCCATGATCGCGACCCCGAGCGGCACCTCGTCGAGCGCGCGCAGGCGGCGGAGCGCCTCCGCGGCGTCGAAGCCGTCGCCGAGCAGGTCCGGGCCGAGGCCGCCGAGCAGCCGGTCGCCGCGCAAGGCGCTCGCGCGGAGCAGGCGCACGATGGGCGCGCGGAAACAGACGGCGACGTAGCCCGGGACCGCGAGGATCGCCGACGCCGTCGCCTCGGACCGCTTCCAGCGCTCGCCCTCGCGGTAGAGGTGCCACGCGCCGCTCATCCGCAGGTGCGTGTGCAGCACGGTGCCGTCGTCGAAGAAGATCAACAGGTTCTTGCCCCGCGCCTCCACGCGCTCGATCCGCCGGCCCACGAGCGCGTCGCACCGCCGGTCGCTCCGGGGCAGCTCCAGGGCGATGACGCGCGCGCCCTCCAGCGCGGGGCCGAGGGCAGCGGCGATCCGGAAGAGCGTGTCGCCTTCGGGCATGAGCGGCTCCAGGACGCTCTGGGTGCAGACCGACCGGATCGCAAGGGGCTCCAGCGCGAAGGGCGCACGACGCTCCGCCGGCACATGTCCGCCTGCTCACGGGCGCGTCGCGCGATGTCGGCGCGCCGGCGACACGCGCCGAGCTCGTCGCGCACGCCGCGCTCGCACGCCGCGCTCGATCTTCAACATGGGGCACCCTGGCATGATGATCGAGGCCGGCGGCGAGCCGAAGCCGGGCGACGGGGTCCGGCTCTCGCACGGCCTGCGCGGCGGGGATCTCGCGTTCGGGATGCCCGCGCTGAAGATGCATGTCCACGTGCAGCTCGAGGAGAGGCAGTACGTGTTCCCCATGCACCTCGATCAGATCGGGATCGTCGCTGGGGAAGGCCGGGTGTTCTTCTCGCTCCGCTGCGTGTTCGAGTACCGCATCCGCAAGGAGGAGCGGCGCACCGTGACGCTCTACGACGGGGCGGCGCCCGCCGAGATCCCGGGGAGCTACCGCGTCGTCCACGAGCGCGGCTAGCGCCGTCCGTCTCTCAGGGGTTTGTTAAGAACTGTAATGTTGGGTGTTATGGCGTGAAGAGCGCCCCTCGGTAGTGCTCTCACCAATGCAGGAATGCATTCGTCGACAGCCGTATCGAGCGCTCGGCCCGAGCGCTTGCCCGAGCCCGGTATTCGTTCTAAGGTATGCCGCATCGACCCGGAGGCCAGGACAGGCCTCCATCGCACAAGGAGTTATCCATGCGTCGGATCGGCCCTGCTACCCGCTTGCGGTTCTTCTTCGCTGCCCTGACTGCAGGCGCGGCGATGCTGGGAAGCGCCGCCCTGCTGGCCCCCTCGAGCGAGGCGGCGCCCGGGGCGAACTGCATCTATTACAGCGACGAGAGCCACACGACGGTCGTCGGCAAGTACGGCCGCGATTGCTGCAACAACCCGATCGCGTGGGGCACCAAGACGCAGCATTACGAGTGTGGCGGGTGTTTCCTCTGCACCCCGCCTCCTCGCTGAGGCGAGCGCGCCCCGCTCCGCCCGCTCTCGTGACCGTCGCACGGATCGCTCCTCGGCACGGATCGCGATCGATCCAGAGGGCAGCGGGAATTCCAGGGACCGGTCTGCCCGGCGTGCCTGGCGCCGGGCGCGTGCTCCCTCGGATCGCGCTGCCGACCAACGGCTTTCTTGCTCCAGGAGTCGCCAGCGACGATCATCCAGCTCGCGGGGGGTTGGCATGAACAAGAACCGTCTTTCTCGATGGCTGTGCGGCGCGATCACCCTCGGGCTCGCGGCCCTCTCTGGGTGCTCTGGCAAGGTCTACAGAGGTGACCCTGGCCCGGGCGGCTCGTCGAGCGCGGGGGGCTCGACCGGCGCGGGCGGCCACGGCGGCGGCGCCGGTGCGACGGGCGCCGGCGCGGGCGGCGCGGGCGCCTCTGGCGCGGGTACGGGCGGCGCCGGCGACGGCGGCTCCGGGGGTGCTGGGACGAGCGGCTCCGGGGCTGGCGGCTCGAGCCACGGATCGGGCGGTTCGAGCAGCGTGGGCACCGGCAAGTTCGTCGGCAACATCACGACGGATCGCGCCGTGCGCGACGACTTCGTCCGGTACTGGGACCAGATCGCGCCCGAGGTCGAGGGCTGGTTCAGCAGCGTCGCGCCCTCCCGCGACGTCCGAGACTGGAGCAGGCTCGACGCGATCTATGCGTACGCGCAGGACAACGACATCCCCTTCACGGAGTACGCCTTCGTGTATGGCAACACCCCGCCGAGCTGGCTCGGGCGCCTCACCGCCGACGAGCAGCGGCAGGCGATCAGGGACTGGATGCAGGCGTTCTGCGAGCGGTACCCCGAGACGAAGTACATCATCGTCGTGAACGAGCCGCCGCCCCACACCACGCCTGTCTTCAAGAACGCCATCGGGGGCGATGGCGAGAGCGGCTATGACTGGATCGTCAACTCCTTCACGTGGGCGCGCGAGTTCTGCCCGGGCGCGACCCTGATCCTGAACGACTACAACAACATCGAGTACAAGGGCGAGCACGACCGCTTCGTCGAGATGGTGAAGGCGCTGCTGGCCGCCGGCGCTCCGATCGACGCCCTCGGCGCGGAGGCCCACGACGCGTACAAGATGGACACCGGCACGGTGGAGGGCTTCATCGACGGGCTCGCCGCCACGGGCCTGCCCGTGTACATCACCGAGTACGACATCAGCCTCGCGGACGACGAGGAGCAGCGACGGGTGATGGAGGAGCAGTTCACGATGTTCTACAACCACCCCGCCGTCAAAGGCATCACCCTCTGGGGCTATGTCGTCGGCTCCACCTGGCGGGACAACACGGGCCTCCTGCACCCGGACGGCACCATGCGGCCGGCCATGGCCTGGCTGATGGACTTCCTCGGTCGAGGGGAGTGACCACGAAAACGACGCGGGGCGCGCTAGGCAACGCGGCCCCCGGCGAATACCATCGCGCACACCGCCGTGAATCTCCGTCGACCTCCCTTGTCGCGCGCAGCGCTGGGCGCCCTCGCGCTCGCCGCGCTGCCCGGATGCGGATCGTACATCCCCGACTACGTGCCGCCCCCGGACGGGCGCGCCCGCCCGGTGTACCGCGATGGGGCGGTCGCGATGGAGCTCGGCGGGCCGATCCCGGAGTGCCTCTCCGGAGAGCCGGGGTCGGTCGGAGCGCCGCCTCCGGTTCGCGAGCCCGCGCAGGCCCCGCCCGTGCGCGTCAGCGGCTCTTTCTGGGTGCCCGTCTACTTCGGCCCGCGGATCGTCGTCGAGCGGCGCGGCGTGGCCCCGCCTCCTCCGCACCTCCACCGGGTCGAGCCGGGCGTCGTGCGGCGCGCCGCCTCCCCCTCGAAGGGCGTCACGGGCGGCGACGCCAAGCCCGGCGGCGCGGCCTCCGAGGGCAACGCTGGCAGCGGCGGCAGCGGCGGTCGCGACGCCGGCAGCGCGGCGGCGTCCGCCCTCCTCGCGGCATTCGCGGTCGTCGCGCTCGTCGCGCTGCCGCCGATCGCGGTGGGGCTGTCGGTCGGTCGCCCCGAGCGGGAGAACGATACCGCGCTCGCGCTCGACCACGTGAACGCCTACAACGACTCCGCGCGCACGCCCGGGTCGCCGTGCGCGGTCGGCGTGCACGGAGGGCAGGTCCGGTGAGGCCAGCGAGGGGACCTTCGGTCGCCGTGTCCGCGTGCGCGCTCGCCTGCACGCTCCTCGGCTGCGCCAGCGGTCAGACGACGTACACGCCGCGGCTCGTCGCCCGAGGCGAGCTCACGGCGAGCTACGACGACGGCTTCTCGCTGTGGGCGGGCGGCCGGAAGGTGGCGGAGAGCTACCACTACGACGGCCTGGAGCACTTCGTCCGCTGCGTCCCCGAGGCGCGCGAGCACGCGCGCGCGGCGTCGAGCGACGGCCACACCGCCACGACCCTCTCGACGCTCGGCGTGGCGCTCGGGGTGGGGAGCCTCGGCGGGTTCGCGGGGCTCTACTTCCACGACAAGGACGAGGCCGCCATGGCCACGATCCTCGGCGCCGGGGCCATCGTCGCGGTGACGGCGGTGGTGTTCGGGGCGCTCTCGAGGCCGGCCAAGGAGAACGCCCACGGCCACGCGTTCGACGCGATGAACTACTACAACGACGCGGTCGGGAGCCTCGGCGCCACCTGCGACGATCTCGTGTACCCGCCGCCGGCCGGGCCGGAGCCGCCGCCGCCCTTTCCCGAGGCGACGCCGGGGGGCGAGGCGCAGCCTGCGCCTGCGGCCGCGCCGGAGGCAGAGTCCGCGCCGCAGGATGAACAGGGCGCACCGGAGCCGCCGCCCCTGCCCCCGCCGCGCTAGGCGGCACACCTCGTGAACATGAGGCGATGAGGCGCGCGGGGCTCCGGAGCGGCGGGCTGCCGCTTTACCGGGGCACCAGCACCGAGACGCTGTGGGCCGGCATCGCGTACGTGAAGGCGTTCGTGGCGCCCGGGGTGACCGCAGCCGCAGCCACGAGATCGGCCTTTGCGGCCGTGAGCTGCCACACGTCGACGGCGGTGTAGCTCGCGTAGGCGGCGAGGGTCACCGCGGCCGTGAGCGGTGCGGCGGTCTTGTTGATGGCGACGAGGACCATGCGGCTCGGATCGGCCTCGTCGATGCTCGCGTACACGGTGGCCTTCGCCACGTCGCTCGTCTCGGCGTGGATGGACGTGTCGCCGAAGCGCGCGCCTTTCCCGTCGTAGCTCGTGAACGCCCGCACGCCGGCCCGGAGCATCGACACCTCCTCGCCGGGATCCCAGATCGTCGCGACGAACACGCCCTCGCGGCCGAAGACGCCGAGCGCGTCGGCCTGGGCGATCGCGCCGGAGATGTGGTTGCCGCCCCCGTAATTGTACTCGGTGAAGCCGATCTCGGTGCCGGGGTAATGGGCGTCGATCAGGCCGCGGAGCCACGGGATGAGCGTGATCGGGCCGTTGAGCACGTCGTTCGCGATCCAGCTGTCCTCCTTGAAGGTGGGATCCCAGAGCGAGCGCGGCGCCTGGACGCGGGCCTCCACGGACTCGGGCGAGGAATCGTCGCCCGTGATGCGCTCGCCGTTCGCGTAGATCTCCGTGTACCAGTGCAGATCGAGCACGTCGACAAGGCGGCGCCCCGCGCTCGCCTCGGCGGCCTTCATGGCGTCGAGGTAGTGCTCGATGAAATTCCCGTCCGCGTCCGGTGCGTCCTGCAGACTGACGTAACCAGAATACCCGTACGAGACGAAGCCGGTGACGAGCGCGTTCGGCGCGACGTCCTTGACCGCGGCGGCGAACTCGATGTTCTTCTCGACGAGCTCGGCGTAGGTCACCGGCTCCGGGTGGATGCGCTCGTGGGTGTGATTCCAGAGGTCGGGCTCGTTGTCGAGCGAGAACAGGACGCTCGCGACCTCGCCCTGGAAGGCGTCGGGGAAGGCCTGCTTCATCCAGGCGACGAACTCGTCCTGGTACACGGCATCGTCGCCGAGATCCGGCGCCGCGGAGAGCGGCGCGCCCTTGCGCGCGATCGTGGGGTGAAAGCGCGTCTGGAGGTAATTCGCGGTCTTGTTGACGTCGCCGTCGCCGGCCTTGTCGGCCGCGACATACCCGCAGATCGGGATGGTCGCGATGAAGGCGGCGCCGTGCGACAGCGCGTCCTCGGCCAGCATGCGCACCGCCTCGCCGGGGACATCGCCGTTCGGGCTGTTGCCGACGAGGTGGGCGTCGTTCTGGAACATGTAGTCCGAGCCGGCGTTGGAGGCGTTGTTCTCCCAGTTGTAGGCGGTCAGGCGGTTGCCGCCCATGCGCACGACGCTCGTCCCGCGCTGCTCGCCGTCCAGGTCCTCGGCCCAGTTGGCCCCGTAGATGAGCGGGCTGATGGGGCGCACCCCCTGATCTACGCGCACGGTGAAGGTGACATCGCCCTGCCCTGGGTCGCCGGGCTCGACGATGTCCGCGGGCAGATGGCCGCCCGACCCGCCCTGGCCGCCGCTGGCCGTGCCGGTGCCGCCGCTGGCCGTGCCGGTGCCGCCGCCCGCAGCCCCGGTGCCGCCGCTGGCCGTGCCGGTTCCGCCGCCGGAGGCGCCGGCGCCGCCGCTGCCCGCCAGGGACGCGTCGCCGTCGTCGCCACAGGCCAGGAGGGCGGCCGACGCGAGCAGCGCGAACAAGACTCGCTCGGGAGCAAGCGAACCAAGTGTAGAAATTTTCATTACGATGGTCTCCTGCTGGCCATCATTTACCGAACCGCTTAAGTTAAATGTATTTATTAACCCGTTTGCCCTGCCCGGTCGGCGCTCTTGATGTCTTGGCGGTCCACGCTTTCACGGCGCTGCGTGCGGTCGTTACCGCATCACCCGCTACCGCCGGATCAGCGCCGGGTCCATCAGATCGACCTCGCCGGCAGGTGGCTTGGCGGCAGGGCGCGCTCGCTCGACCGCGGGCGCTGCAGGGGGGCTGTCCTTGGCCGGCGGCGCGGCGGGACGGGCGCGCGCGCTGGACGGCGGGCGCGCTGGCGGGCTCGGCGGCACCGCTGCGGCCGCGGCCCCCGCGCCTTGCGACGGCGGGGCGCCGTCCGGGAGGCCGGCGCCCCGCGACGGCGCCGCGCCCGCGGAGGCGTCGGCCTCCGGAGCGGGCGCCGCCGCGCTCGCCGCCGGCGCGGGCGGCGGGGGGGGCGCGGGCGTGGCTGCGCTGCGCTGGAGCGCGTGGCTCGGGCTCGGCGTCTCGCCGGTCGACGGCGCCGTCGCACCGGCGGAGGCAGGCGCCGCGAGCGGGCCCTCCGCGCCCCCCGGAGCGCGCAGCACGGCCACCAGCCCGGCGCCCAGCGCGATCGCCGCGCCCGCGACGAGGACGAGCGCGCCGCGCCGCCCCCGGGACGCGGCCGGCGCATTCCTGGTGCGCGCGGTGGTCGCCCGGTCCGAGGGCGCGCCCTCCGGCCGCGCGGCCGGCGCGCCCGCGTCCGCGCCCGGCGCGGCGCCCGCGTCGGCGGCCGCCGCGCCGGCCCCGGCGACGCGGCCGATGCGCTCGACCGAGAGCCGCGAGCCCTCCGGCGCGTACGGCCCGAGCGCCTGCGCGAGCTCGGCGACGCTCTGAAAGCGCCGCGCGGGGTCCTTCTCCAGGCAGCGGAGCACGACCGCGGCGAGGCCCTCCGGGGCCTCGGGGCAGCCCTCGCGGAGCCCGGCGGGCGCGCCGGCGGCGATCTTCGCGCCCATGGCCATGAAGCTGCCCGCGGCGAACGGCGGACGGCCGGTGAGGAGCTCCTGCAGCACCACGCCGAGCGACCAGATGTCCGTGCGGGCGTCCACGCGCTTCGTGCTCTCGAGCTGCTCGGGCGACATGTACAGCGGAGAGCCCATGATCGCGTCGGGCGCGGTGATGCTCACGTCGAGCGGGAGCGTCACCCCGTGCGCAGCGTCGCTCGCGCGCGAGATCTTCGAGATGCCGAAATCGAGCACCTTGACGAGCGGCGAGCCGTCCCGCCGCGCGGTGAGGAACAGGTTCGACGGCTTCAGATCCCGGTGGACGACGCCGAGCGCGTGCGCCTCGGCGATCGCCTCCCCCGCCTGGAGCACGTAGTCCACCGCCACCCCGACCGGCAGCCGCTTCTTCTCGTGCAGGACCTGCCCGAGGTCCTTGCCGCTCAGGAACTCCATCACGATGAACGGCGTCTCGTCGTCGAGCGTGCCGACGTCCATCACCCGCGCGACGTGCTCGCTCTCGAGCCGCGACGCCGCCCGCGCCTCGCGCAGGAAGCGCGCCACGTCCCCGCCGCTCTTCCTGCCGCGCAGGAGCTTGAGCGCCACGTTCCGCTCGAGCGCCTCGTGCCGCGCGAGCAGCACGACCCCCATCCCGCCGCTGCCCAGCGTCCGGACCACCCGGTACTTGCCGGCGAGCAGCGTCCCCGGCGCGGCGGCCTGCGCCGGGTCGCCGGCCGCCGCGGCCTGGGCGGCGCCGAGGCCCCCGTCGGCGAGGAGGGCGGCGAGCTCGGCCGCGACCTCGGCGGCGCTCGCCGGGCGGCCCTCGGGGGCCTTGGAGAGCATCCGCGCGACGAGCGCCTCGAGCGCCGGCGGGGCGAGCGGGCAGAGCTCCCGGACCGCGGGGGGCCGCTCGACGAGGATCTTCACCAGCACCGCCTCGGTGTCCGCGCCCGAGAACGGCGCCCGGCCGGTCAGGCACTCGAAGAGCACCGCGCCGAGCGCGAACACGTCGGTGCGCGCGTCGGGGGTCGCCGCGCCGCGCACCTGCTCGGGCGCCATGTAGCTCGGCGTGCCGACGAGCGTCCCGGCGCCCGTGACCGCGGCCGCGTTCGGCCCGCGCGCGAGCCCGAAATCGAGGAGCTTGATCCGATCGACGGCGCCGTCCTGCAGGAAGATGTTGCTCGGCTTGATGTCGCGGTGGACGAGGCCCTTCTCGTGCGCGGCGGCCAGGGCCGAGGCGACGCCGTGCCCGACCTCGGCCGCGTCGCGCACGCCGAGCGGGCCGGCGGCGAGCCGCTCCGCGAGCGTCACGCCCACGAGCCGCTCCATGGCGAGGTACCGCTCGCCCATCGGGGTGCTGCCGTGGGCGACGTAGCCGACGATCCCCGGGTGGGAGAGCGCGGCGAGCGCCTCGGCCTCCCGGTCGAACCGGGCGCTCGTCGCCTCGTCGACGTCGCGCAGGAGCTTGAGCGCCACGCTCCGGCGCTCCTCGCGATCCCAGGCCTCGAAGACGACGCCCATGCCGCCCTCCCCGAGCAGCGTGTCGATCTCGAACCTGCCGGCGACGACCTCGGGCTCGGCCGCGAGCGAGACGAGGCGCCCGACCCCCGCGTCGTCGAGGAAGGTCACCGGGCGCCCCCGAGCAAGGCGCGGGACTCGGCCTCGAACTCGGCCTCGGAGCCGGTGATCTCCCGGAGCTTGTCGAGGAGCAGGCCGCGGAACTCGCGCCGCGCGAAGGCGAGGTAGTTGGTCACGTCGGTGACCTTGATCCCGAGCTCCGCGGCGAGCTCAGCATAGGTGGGGCGGCCCTCGGGGCCCTCGTCGAGCACGTAGCGCTCGAAGACGCGGAAGGTGAGCTGCTTGCCGCCCCGCTCGCAGCGCTCGCGGAGGGCGTCGACCGACATCCCGACCAGGTGACGCTTCCACTCCCGGTCGAAGTACGTGTCGATCGAGTCGGGCGCGGGCACGGCGAGCGCCTCAATCTCCCGCTCGGCAGAGGGGAAGTCAAGGCTCAGCGTCACCGCATGTCCGCCGCGCTTCTGCCGCCCGCTGCTCTCGGCCTCCTTCATGACGAAGCGGTCGAGGCACATCTTGAGATAGGTGCGGAACAGCGCCCGCGCGGGGTCGTACGCGGAGAACGTCCGCTGCTCGAGCGCGCGCGCGAAGAAGCCCTGCGTCAGGTCGGCGGCGCGCTCGCCCTCCATGCGCCAGCGGACGCGGAGGTGCTTGTACACCGGCTTCCAGTAGGCGCGCACCAGGATGTCGAACGAGCGCGCGCGCTCCGCCGGGTCGTCGCTGCCCACCGCGACGACGGCGGACCGGTGGGTCGTCGGAAACCTGCCTCGGCGGGGCCCGCGCGAGAAATCGTCGGCCATGCCTAAAGGGACGTGGGGGCCACGCGGAATAGGATCATCGACGAGGCGAAGCTACCACAGGCCGACCCCGGGAGGGAGCTCCGGCGGGCCGCGGGCGCACGGCGCACCGCGGGCCTGCCGGCGCTCCGAGCGCTCGCGCCGCCCGGCGCTCGGCGCTGCGGGGGCGCGCCTCGGTGGCACGGGAGGCGCGGCCTCGGGAGCACTCGATGTTTGATCCGACGTTCCGTGAAGAGGAGAACAGGACATGAACAAGGCATCTCGTTTCGCCCTTGCCTCGCTGCCCGCCGCGTGTGACGACGGGGGCGTCGACGTGGAAGTCGACGTGGAAGTCGACGTGGAAGGACAGCAGGTTGCCTTCACGGTGCTCGGCGTCCCGGCCGCACGCCCGGGGATCGGGCTGGCAGGCCGGAGCGATGCTCCGACGGCTTCTGAGATTTTTGACCGCTAGCGCCTCCCGAGGACAACGTGAAACCGCTCCGTCCGTTCCGTCGTACGCTCCGCGCTCCCCTCGCGGGGGCGCTCCTCGGCGCCTCCGCGCTGCTCTGGGGCCGGCAGGCCGCCGCCGAGGAGAGCGCCGCCGAGCAGCTGTTTCGAGAGGGCCGCGCGCTCCTCGTCGAGCAGCGCTTCGCCGAGGCCTGCCCCAAGCTCGAGGAGAGCCAGCGCCTCGAGCCGAGCCTCGGGACGAAGCTCAACCTCGCCTTTTGCCACGAGCGGCTCGGCCAGGTGGCCACGGCCTGGGTCGGCTTCCAGGAGGCGCTGATCACGGCGCGAACCGCGGGGGACGCGGCCCGGGAGGCGTTCGCCAAGGCGCGGCTCGACGCGCTCTCGCCGCGGGTGCCCTGGCTCCGGGTGCGCGCCTCGGCGGGCGGCGCGGGCGCCGACCAGGTGACGATCCTGCTCGACGGGGCGGCGCTCGATCCGGTCGCGTGGGACAAGGAGCTGCCGGTGGACCCGGGCGAGCACGTCGTGGCCGCGGCGCACCAGGGGGAGGTCTTCTGGGAGACGACGGTGGCGCTCAAGGAGTCGGAGCGCGTGGACGTCGCCGTGCCGGCGCCCGCGCAGGCGGAGGCGGCCCCGGCGCCCGTGCCGGCGGAGGCGGCGCCGGGGGCCGCGTCGAGGCCGGCGCGGCGGCCCGCGGCGCGACCGCCGGCGGCGCGGCTGCCCAGGGCGCGGCTGCTGCCCGAGGCGCAGCGCGATGGAGTGCGCGACGAGACGAGCGTGCGCGCCGCCTCGCCGGGCATAGCGGACCGCCTCGTCTTCGAGGCAGGCGGGTTCATCGGCTATCTCTGGATGGAGGCAGACGAGATCGACGTCTGCAGCATCAGCGGGTATGGGGACTGCTACTACGCTCTCTCGGAGGGGAGCTTCCTCGCAGGAGCGACGGGGTTCATCGGATACACGGCGACGGAGCGCCTGGACCTCGGCGTTCGCGCCCACCTCGGCCTTCACTCGAGCGAGGGCCTGCTCATCGCGCTCGGCCCGTCGGTGTCGTACCCGCTCGGCGATCGCTTCCGGGTGGGATCGTCGCTGCTCTTCGGCACGGCGACGCAGAGCGGGACGGCCTACACGGAGAGCTATTCGTGGGATGAGAACGGCTACCAGTATGGTGGAGACATGGTGGAGGCGAGCGTGTCGCTGGGATTTGCGCTGGGCCTGGGCGCCGAGCTCGGCATGAAGCTCACGGACAGCCCGTCGGGCTCGCTCTTCTTGCAGGCCACGCCGCTGTTCCTCGTCGGCGCGGACGGCCTGGCGGCGTCCCTGCCGCTCGGCGTGGCCTACCGGTGGAACTGATGTCCTGAGCCGGCTGCGCTCAGGGCGCGGTCACGACGGCGATCTCGCCGGTCGCGTACAGCGCGGAGGTGTCCCACGCGAGCCCTGGGGCGAGCGGCACGTCGATGTTCACCGAGGCGAACGCCCCCGTGAGGTCACCGCTCCAGCCGAGCAGAGCCACGGTGTCCCCGGCCTGGAGCGACACCGAACCGTCCGTCGGCCGGACCTCGAGCGCCCCGTCGAGGTGGACGTCACCGTCCACCTGGAGGAGCGGCAAGGCGCTCGATCCTGCGACCGTGACGCGGAGGGCGGCGCCCGGCCCCTGGGTGTAGCTGCCGGCGACGACGGTCGCCGGGTGGACCTTTCCCACGGAGAGCTCGCCGGCCTGGATGTTGTCGAGATCGCCCACGAAGCTGCCGGTCTCGAGGCGCCCGCCGGCGAACTCGAAGTCGCCCTCCGCGACCTCCATCGCGCCCGCGATGAGGTCGCCGTCCGCGAGGCGCACGGACGGCCCCAGGTACGGGTAGGGATCGCCGCCCGCCCACGGCGTGGTCCGCAGGAGGCCGCCAATGCTCACGAAGGCGTGCTTGTCGACCAGGAGCGATGGATACTGGTTGCCGATGGCAGAGACGGTGACGTCGCCGCTGTTGATCCACGACGCGTAGACATCGTTCACCTTGACGAAGCCCCCGCCGAGCTCGGAGCGGATCTCGGTCTCTTCCGTCACGAGGGTCCCATAGGCCTCGACGGTGAGCGTGCCGTATCCGCGGTTCGCCCCCACGCGCAGGAGCCCCTGGTTGGTCCACGTGCCGCCCCAGCCGCTCACGGTCGCGTGGCTGTTCAGGAGGTCATCGCCGTCGATGCTCGCGCCCACCGTGAACAGCTCGCCGCGGTGAATGTTCAGGAGGCCACGGCTCGCCACGCCGAGGACGAACTCCCCCGTGCTCACCCACTTCGTCGCGGAGCCCGTGATCACGACCTCGCCCCCGCAGATCGAGCAGCCGTGGACGCCGCCGATATAGACGTCATGGGAGAAGAGGCTCCCTCCTTGCTTGAGCTCGACGTAGCCCTGCCCGAGGTCGCCGATGTAGGTGTTTCCTCCGCTCGTCAGGGTGGCGTCGTACCCCTCGACGAACAGACGACCATGACCCAGCGTGCCTCTCGCGCCCACCACGAGGTCATCGGTGATCACCTCGGCGCCGTTCCGGACGACGACCCAGCCCTCGGAGAGGTTGGCTCTGCCGATCCTCATGGATCCATGGTTGATCCATGTCGAGCCATACCCCTCGATCAAGACGGTGCCGAAATCGGCGCTCCCCCCGTTCACGGACGCGCCGGGGCTGATCAACGTCCCACCATCGGTCACCTCGACCGTCCCGGATCCCACGACGAGCTGGCTCGTCCCCAGGTCCCAAGGATCGGATGGATTCTGAGGCGTTACGCCTCCCGCGATGGTCACGGCTGCGTGGGCCTGTTCTGCCGCGCCCGCCGACGCGGCAGCGAGCAGCGCCGAGAGAGCGCATCGAGCTTGGTATTTCGTCATTCTCATCCCTCCACGAGAAGGTTCCGTGCGCGTGAGAGCGCGCCATTGCCTGATGCCCCAGCAGCGCCGGAGCACCATGCGAATGTGGTCTCCCACGATGAAATGGATAGGCGAATCGATTCATCATTGCAATGAATTTCGCCATGTCATCGCGACCTGGGCCCGCGTGTGAGCGGATGGTAGAAATCGAGTCACACAAGCCCGGCAGCGCGCCAGTCGGTCGACGTGCGACGTGCGACGTGCGACGTGCGACGTGCGACGTGCGACGTGCGACGTGCGCGCTGCCCCGGGGCGCGGTGGGCATGAGCCCCGAAGCCTTCGCGCGGTGTCCGCCTGTTCGGCGTTCTAGCCGCTCGGCGGCGCGCCCTCGGGCGCCACCTCCCGTTCGGTCGGCGCGGCCGCGCCGGAGGTGTCCGCGGGCTCGGTCGCGGGGTCGTTGGAGGACGCCGCGCGGCCGCCGCGGCCCTTGTAGAGCGACGGCGCGATCGCGTCGGCGTCTCCGTCGTTCCAGCGCAGGTAGGTCACGGCGCGGCGGGTCTGGTCATAGGCGTGCACGAGCAGCGCGAAGGCGCGCGCCCGCTTGTCCGCGGCCTCCGTCGACCCGGGCCCCTTGCCGTGCTCCCGCGCGCCGAGGGCGGTGAGGAGCTGCGGCCCGATCTCTCCGGCGCGCTTCACCTCGTCCTCCGTGGCCGCCGTCTTACCGGCGATATCGGACCAGCGCCCGCCGAGGAGGGCCGAGAGCGCGACGAGGTCGTTGGCCATGTCGATGTGCCCGTGGCCGGCGCGGATCTCCGCGACGGCCGCCGCGTCGAGCAGGCCGCGACGGGCGAGCGCCTCGGCGTCGCCCAGCAGGTTCTCGCGCAGCGCGGCCGCCTCGGCGAGGAGCGGCTTCAGCGCGTTCTCGGCGCCTCCGCTGGACAGCCACAGGAGGTGCGCGTACCAGGCGGCGAGCGCGTAGGTCTCCAGCCGGTCGAGCAGCGCGAGCTCGTGCTGCTGCAGCTGCGCGGCGATGGCGGGGCGCAGCGCGAGCAGGCCTGGCAGCACGCCGAGCACCTGGGAGACGGCGCGAGGGATGTCGATCTTGATGGAGATGAGTCGATCCGGGCTCAGCAACCCGATCTCGGGGAGGGTCCTGTCGAACGCCGCCGCCGCCTGGGGCGGGGCCGCGAGCGCGCTGGGCGCCGGCTTCTTCTTGCTGACCGGAGAGGAAGGCTTGGCCATGAGGGGAACACCTCTCATCGAAGTCCTTCGCCGGGCGGCGAAGGGACACAAGCGCCGTGCTCCCTACTCCCCTGCGCTGGACATGTTGTGAGCGTCCGGCGCGCGCCGGACGTTCGTGCCAGGGGTAAGCACCCGTACCGCTCGGTCAACGGACATGGCAAGATTTCGACGGCCCATGGCCGAGCGCCGCGATGTCGTGCCTGTGCAGCGCGGCTATCGGGGAGCTGGGCCGCCTCCGATGCCGGAGGAAAGCTCAGCTATCGGAGGCGGGTCGTATCCGATGCCGGAGGAAAGCTCAGCTACCGGAGCGGGCCCGCCTCCGATGCCGGAGGATCGACCGGCGACATAGGGTCGAGGCGCCTGCCTAGCCCAGGTTGCGGCGGCGCAACGAAATGCTTGCCACGGGGAATCGCTTCGCATATGCATGCGAATATGGGAGACCGCGCTCGTCTGATGCTCCGGCGTCGCCGAGGCATCAGGGCGACGGTGGGTTCCCATGGGCAATGGATATTCTCGTGGAGGGATGAGCGGCTGGGGCGGCACGTGGACGAACCAGGGGCTCCTGAGCGTCGGGTCGGCCTATGGATACGGCACGCTCAGCGTCGGGGCCTACGGGACCCTCGTGACGGAAGACACCGAGATCCGCTCTCAGCTCGGCGGGGGCTTCGTCAAGGTGAACGATGTCTATGCATCGTGGCTCAACAGCGGCGACGTCACCGTCTCTGCCATCGGCAACCAGTATCCATCGCTCCTGGTCGACAAGCACGCCTTCGTGAGCATTGGCGGCCTCCTGCGGACCACGCCGTGGGCGGGCGGCGATCCCTACCCGTACCTGGGGCCGTCCGTGCGCCTCGCGGACGGCGACCTCATCGCGGGCGCGATGGAGGTCGCGGAGGGCGACTTCGAGTTCGCCGGCGGGCGCCTCGAGACCGGCAGCTTCGTGGGCGACCTCGACAACACACAAGCCGGCGAGCTCTCCGTCGGGGAAGCGCACCCATCGACGGACATCGCCGGCAGCTACAGCCAGGGTCCAGGCGCTACCCTGAGCATCACGGTCACGGGGGCGAGCGCCGTGCCGCTCCTCCAGGTGGACGGGGACCTCCTCGTCGACGGGGCGCTGAAGGTGCTCCCGGCCGACGGTTCGGTGTCGTTCCAGGTCGGTGACACCATCACCCTGCTCGGCTGGAGCGGCGGCCTCACGGGGACGTTCGCAGCGGTGGATATCGCCGTGCCGCTCGCCCCAGGGCTCGCCTGGGACACCTCCGCGCTGTACACGACCGGCGAAATCACCGTCGTGCCCGCGACCTGAGCGGCCGTCAGCCTCATGCGCGGAGGCCGATCCTGCGAACCGGTCGGGCTCCTGCACGGCGCCGGCGGCGAAGATCTCGGGCAAACCAGGCCGACCCCGATCTCCGCGTCCGATTTACCCGCCCCACATTTCGGCGAAACTCACGGGAAACACGGCGACCGCTATACCCGGTCTGGCGTGTTCGTCGAGGACGGCCACGCCCCTCCTCCATGGCCGCGCGCTCCTCCCTCCACCTCAAGGTCGTCACCTCCGAGTCAACGCGGACCCACTGCCCGTACTGCGCCTTCCAGTGCGGCATGGTCATGACCGATCTGACGCCCTTCTCCGGGCCGATCGAGGTCCGGCCGGACGAGGAGTTCCCCGTCAACCGCGGGCAGATGTGCATCAAGGGGTTCACCTCCGCGGCGCTGCTCGATCATCGCGAGCGGCTGACGTCGCCGCTGCTCCGCGGGCGCGACGGCCGCCTCCTCCCGGCGCGGTGGGAGACGGCGCTCGATTTCATCGCCGAGCGGCTCCTCCGGCTGCGCGAGGCCCATGGCCCCGCGGCGCTGGCCGCGTTCGGCAGCGGCGCCCTGACGAACGAGAAGACCTATCTCCTCGGCAAGTTCGTCCGCCTGGCCCTCGGGTCGCCGAACGTCGATTACAACGGGCGCTACTGCATGTCCTCGGCGGCGGCGGGGCAGAACAAGGCGTTCGGCGTCGATCGCGGCCTGCCGTTCCCGGTGTCCGACATCGCCCAGACCAAGACGCTCCTCCTGTGGGGCGCGAACTGCGCGGAGACGCTGCCGCCCATCATGCAATGGATCTACGCGCAGCGCGACAACGGCGGCGCGCTGATCGTCGTCGACCCGCGGCGGACCGACACGGCGCGCGGGGCGGCGCTGCACCTCCAGCCCACGCCCGGGTCCGACCTCGCGCTCGCGAGCGGCCTTCTCTACCTGGCGCTGGAGGAGAAGCTCGTCGACTCGGCGTACATCGCCGCGCGCACGGAGGGCTTCGACGAGCTCCGGCGCGTCGCCCTCTCGTACCACCCGGCGCACGTCGAGCGGCTGACCGGGGTCTCGACGCAGGACCAGCTCCGGGCGGTGCGGCTGCTGGCCGAGGCGCCGAGCAGCATGCTGCTCTCGGGGCGCGGGCCGGAGCAGCAGTCCAAGGGCTCGGACACCGTCCTCTCCTTCATCAACCTGATGCTCGCGCTCGGCAAGGTCGGCAAACCCTACAGCGGCTATGGCTGCCTGACCGGACAGGGCAACGGCCAGGGAGGCCGCGAGCACGGCCAGAAGGCGGATCAGCTCCCGGGCTACCGGCTGATCGAGGACCCGGAGCACCGGCAGGCGATCGCGCGCGTCTGGGGCGTCGACCCGGCGGAGCTGCCGTCCAAGGGGAAGAGCGCCTACGAGCTGCTCGACGCGCTCGGCCCCCAGGGCGGGATCCGCGCGCTGCTCGTGTTCGGCTCCAACGTGGTGGTCGCGTCGCCGAACGCGCTCAACGTCGAGCGCAAGCTCGCCGCGCTCGATCTGCTCGTGGTCTGCGACGCCTTCGTGAACGAGACCGCGGCCTCCGCCCACGCCCTGCTCCCCGTCGCCCAGTTCGCGGAGGAGGAGGGCACGATGACGAACCTCGAGGGGCGGGTGATCCTGCGGCAGCGGGCGCGCCGGCCGCCCCCCGGGGTGAAGAGCGATATCGAGATCTTCTGCGAGCTCGCGCGCCGGCTCGGCGCGGGCAAGCACTTCCAGTACGAGGGCGCGGAGCGGGTGTTCGACGAGCTGCGGCGGGCGACCGCGGGCGCGAAGGCGGACTACAGCGGCATCACCTACGACAGGATACGGCGGGAGCGAGGCGTCTTCTGGCCCTGCCCGTCGACCGAGCACCCGGGGACGCCGCGCCTCTTCGCCGATCGCTTCTACCACCCCGACGGCCGGGCGCGCTTCCACGCCGTCCACCACCGGCCGGCCGCCGAGCTCCCCGACGACGCGTATCCGCTCTACTTCACGACCGGCCGCTACAAGGAGCATTACAACTCCGGCGCTCAGACGCGCCGGGTCTCCGCGCTGGACGAGGCCAAGCCCGAGCCGAAGGTCCAGGTCCACCCCCGGCTGGCGGCGCGGCTCGGCGTGGTCGAAGGCGACTGGCTGCTCGTCGAGAGCCGCCGAGGCTCGGTCGTCTTCCGGGTCTCGGTCACGCCGGAGATCCGGCCTGACACGCTGTTCGCGCCGTTCCACTGGGGCGGCAAGAAGGCCGCCAACGTCCTCACCAAGCCGGCGCTGGACCCGACCAGCCGGATGCCGGAGTTCAAGGTGTGCGCCGTCAGGGCGCGCCGGGTCTCGGAGTCGAACTGATGCGAAGGAAGGACCTTGTCGTCGTTGGCAATGGCATGGCCACCTGCCGCCTGCTGGACGAGCTCGTCTCGCGCGGCGCCCGGGACCGCTACAACATCACCGTGTTCGGCGAGGAGCCCGGCGGGGCGTACAGCCGCGTCCTGCTCAGCAAGGTGCTCGCGGGCGAGGCGCCCGACTCCATCGTGACGAAGCCGCCGGCGTGGTACGAGCGGAACGGCGTGAAGCTCGTCAGCGGGGCGTCCGTGGAGCGGCTCGACACCGCGGCGAGGATGGTCGTGACGGAAGGCGCCGCGGCCCACCGCTACGACGTCGCGGTGATCGCCACCGGGAGCCGGCCGCTCGTCCCGCCGCTCGAGGGGATGACGACGGCGGAGGGCGATCTGCGGCCGGGCGTCTTCGTCTACAGGACCATGGACGATTGCCTCCGGATGCGCGGCCACGCGCGGGCGGGAGACAACGCCATCGTGGTCGGCGGCGGGCTGCTCGGCCTGGAGGCCGCCAAGGTGCTGAGCGACATGGGGCTGCACGTGACCGTCATTCACGTCGCCAAGGGCCTCATGAACGCGCAGCTCGACCAGATGGGCGGCGACATGCTCGAGCAGCAGATCGAGCGCTGCGGGATCTTCGTCCGCACCGGGCGCACGGTCGAGGCGATCTGCGGGGACGAGGTGGTGGAAGGGATCCGGCTCGACGACGGCAGCGTCTTGCCGGCGGACATGGTGATCCTGGCGTGCGGGGTGCGGCCGCGCGTCGATGTCGCGCGCGCCTCGGGGCTGCCCATCAACAAGGGCATCGTGGTCAACGACACCATGGCCACCCAGGTGCCCGGCGTCTACGCGATCGGGGAGTGCGCGGAGCACCGGGGCAAGCTCTACGGCATCGTGACGCCGATCTGGGAGCAGGCCGCCGTCCTCGCGGATCTCCTGACGGGCGCGAACCCGCAGGCGCGCTACCGGGGCTCGAAGCTCTACAGCCGGCTGAAGGTGGCGGGGGTCGACGTCACCTCGATGGGCAGCGTCGAGCCGGAGCTCGAGAGCGACGAGGTGCTGCAGATCGTGGAGACGCGGAAGTGCACGTACCGGAAGCTCGTCCTTCGCGACGGGCGGCTCCTCGGGGCGATGTTCGTCGGCAACACCGCGGCCTCGGCGGCGCTCGTGCAGCTGTTCGATCGCAACGATCCGCTGCCGGCCGACCCGCTGGAGGTGCTCTGCGCGGGCGGCGGCGCGGGGGCGGCGGCGCAGAGCGAGCGGATGATCTGCAATTGCAACAAGGTCAGCGAGTCGGCGCTCCGAGAGGCGATCCAGGGGGGCGCCTGCACGCTCGAGGCGGTGTGCGCGGCGACCAAGGCGGGCACCGGGTGCGGCTCGTGCCGCAGCGAGGTCGCGCAGATCGTGGCCCGGCACGCCCCCGCGGAGGAGCCGCCCGCGGGGCGCATCGTGGCCGCGGGGTAGGCGCGGGTACCTGGCTTCTCGTGGGGTTCGCGCGGCGCGTACCGGAGGAGCGAGCTGGCCCGCGCGAGCCCGGGCGCTTACTTCTTGTTGATGTTCGACACGGCGAACTGGCTTCGAACCGGATAGTGCACGCCGACCTTCGCGGTCACGTCGACGTTGGCCTTGCGCTCGAACACCATCACGCAATCCGAACCGCCGAACTGGAAATACGAGAACATCTCGCCTTTGCTCAGCGGCTTGCCCACCAGCTCGGTTCGGATCTTCTGGTTCAAGAGATCGACCTGCTGCTGGTAATCGCGCCCCTTCTTCTCCTCCGGCGTCAGCGTGATAGGCCGCTGTCCGCCAGCCGCGGGGGTCACGAACACCACGGAAGAGACCTGCGCCATGCCCATGGGCAGGACCGCGACCTTGCCGATCTCGGACTCGAGCACCAAGAGGCCGCGGCACTGCACGAACTGGTATCCCGTCGGATCCCCGGCGTCCAGGTAGCGCTGCGGGATGACCGCCCGCGCGAGATCGCCGTTCACGTCGTTCCCATCCTGCGTCTCGAGCGCCACCTCCAGGTAGACCTGCCCCGGGATGAACTTGGCCTCCAGCACCGTGCCCGCCACCGGCGTGTGCTGCCGGTGGTAGTCATAGGTGTTCAGGAAGCTGTGGCAGAAGATGCCGCCCTCGAAGAAGCTCGCATACTCGCTGTCCTGAAGGAGCTCGCGGATCGACCACTCGATGTGCTTGACCACGATCGAGGGCGGCGCCGGCAGCGGCTTGCCCACCTTCGTGCTGACCGTCCACTGGCCCACGAACGTCGATTCGGCGGGGAACACGATGACACGATCATCCTTCGCGGAGGCCACCGGCCGCTGTCCATCGATGTCCCTGAATTTGCGGGCGAAGAACTCGTTGAAGGTCGTGTATCCCTCGGGCGCCTTCTCGTAGTCCTGCCAGGCATACTCAGGCGCGTACTTGAAGCTCTCGATGTACTTCATCGACTCCGGCGTGTCCAGGAAGGCCCCCCACTCGACGGCGAAGTCGCGCAGCCAGCGTGAGACCGGGGAGAGCTTCGCCCCGTCGAGCGGCGCGATCGGGCTCTGCAGGACCTCCAGCGACGCCTGGTTGAAATAGTAGTAGAACTGCGTGATCCGCAGGTACACCGTGCGCTCGTGCAGCTCCTCGCCATCCCAGTCCCAGACGCGGATCTCCGGGATCCAGGTCACCAGCGCGTCGACGTAGAAATAGAATTGGTCCAGGGTCTTGATCTGATCCAGCTCCGGGACGCTCTGGGCGCTCACGGTCTTGATGGCGTCCTCGAAGGCGCCACGATAGTAGTTCGCCTCGATGATGGACTTGAGCTCCTTCGTCGCCGGTTGCTGGGGCTCGTAGGCCACCCCCTCCTTGGGCAGGTCTCGCAGGAACGGCGGCGCCTGCGGCGGAAGCTGCTTGGCCGCCGCGGAGGCGAGCTCGCCCGTCGCCGGCCCTGCGGTCTCGTGGGAGCGCTTCAAAGCCCGATCCAGGTCCTGCGCGGACGCGACGCGCCTCCGTCGGACGGAGCTGGGAACGATGCGGTGCTTGCTGCTCATGGGCCTCTCCTTGGCGCGAGTCGTTGGTTGGTAGCTCGAACGTTCGACGTCCGGCGCACGCCGACACGAAAGCTCTGGCGCTGCACGTGTCGCCGCGATGCTTTGCAGTGGGCGTGCCATGGCCGCCGGTACCAGAGAGGCGGCGGAGAGACCGGACGGCACGCCCTTCGAGATGGCCCCGCGGTTGGCCGAGATCGCGCAGACCAGCGCAACGGCCCGCGCGCATCGTGGGCGCCCAGGGGCTCTTGCCGACGGCAGCGCCTGGCAAATCCTTGCCGGCGGCAGCGACTTGCCGGCAAATCTTTGCCGGATGGAGCGTTGCCAGCGAACGGTCCAGCTAGCCTGCGGCCGCGCCGGGCTCGCGCGTGAGCCACGCGAAGCGTTCGTCGACCCCCGCGCTCCCGCCGCTCCCCTCGTTGGCCCGCTCGGCCCAGGCGAAGCGCCCGCTCCCGCGCGTCTTCGCGCTCGCGGACGCCTCTGCCCTCCAGGTGAACCGGCCCTTGCCCGAGGTCCGGTCGATCTCGACATCGTCGTCGTCCTCCCCCGCAATGCGGTCGTAGACGCTGTCCCGGTCTCCGAGCGCGAACGGGCCGAAGCTGTAGCCGTCCGAGCCCGCGTCGAGGTCCCCGAGGTCGTGGTACTGCGCGTCGATGGAGCCGTAGGCCTTCCCGCCGACCTTCTTTGTGGTTTTGAACCCGTTCGCCAGGGCGGTGTACTCGAGGATGCTGCTGACCTTCCTCGACTGGAGGAGGCTCTGCTCGGTCACCTTCTTCCACGTCTTGATGGCGATGATCGTGTCCTTCGCCGAGATCGCCGCGGCCTTGACGCTCTTCCCGAAGCGCTTCATCTGGTCGGCGGCGCCCTCCCCGAGCTCCGCGGCGCCCTGCTTGAACGACCTCCACAGGCTGCCGTCGGCGGCCTCCGCGAGCTCCTCGAGCAGCTCGTCGCTCTGGGAGCGCAGCCGGCCGAGCGCGTCCGAGAAGCCCTCCGCGGCCTGCTTGCCCACCTTGGACACCACCTCGTCCGCGGCACGGGGGCCCGGGCGCTCCAGACCACGACGACCTCGCCCGGCACGGGGCGCACGACCACGGAGCAGAGGTGCGTCTCCACCTCGGTCAGCCGGCCCGGATCGAGCTCCAGGTGCGCCCGCGGCGCCTCGCCGGGCAGATGAAACGAGTAGACCTGCCGGTTCGGGTGCAGATTCCGCAGCTCGAAGGCCATCGACTGGAAATCCCACCCCGCCGGGAGCGGGGCGTGGATCCATCGGTACGGCGTGCCCACGGCGAGGCGCTGGGGCGTCAAGGGGTCGAACGGGACCTCGAGGTTCGGGATCGGCAGCCCCGTGAAGCTCTCGGCGTCGAGATCCATCAGGTAGCCGTAGCCGCAGGGGTTCCTGGGATAGTGATACGGCGTGTCGGCGAGCGCGCTCATCCCCCGCCGGGCATCCTGGACGAGCTGGCCGAGGATATCGCCGTTGCGCCCGAGCGCCGTGAGGTCGACGCCCCCATAGGCGTAGTCGAGCGGACCGGGACCACCTCGATCGGGGCCGCCTCGGAGAAGCGAGGCCGGCCGGCGCGATCGAGCTCTCCGAGGCGATCGCCGTGGACCACGATCTCGCGCTGGTGCTTGCCGAACTGCACGCTGGCGGTGAGCTTGCGGGTCCCCGCGTCGTAAGCGTGGGCGAACGCCTGCACGACGACGTCGGTCGCCCGCCGGAACGGGAGCAGATCGTCGACGGCGATCGGCGGGGAGACCCGCGGCGGCTTGCGCTTGTCGTTGTGCGGGATCTCGTCGTCGTGCAGGACCTCCTGCCGTCCCGGGGCGTCGAGCTCGCAGCGCCCGTTGTGGATGCGGTAGGTGCGCTTCATCACCCAGGCGATCCACGGGCGCCCGTCGGGCTCGCCCTGGAGCAAGAGCTCGGTCGTGCGGCGCGGTCGCTGCGCCGGCGCGGGCGCGGCGGGCGGCGTCGGGTCGTCGATCACGGGCGCCTCCGGATCACTCGGCCTCGTAGATGCGCCACCGGCCTCGCCAGGTGTTCTTCTCCGGCGCCTCGGCGTCGCCCGGCTGGCGCCGCGTGTCGGTGAGCAGCGGCTCCATCTGCTCCCAGAAGGCCTGGCCCAGCGCAGGGCCGAAGATCGCGGTGACCGTGTCCTTCATGAGCTCGTGGCGCTGCTCCTCCGGCAGCAGATCGAAGGCGTCGGGCGGCCGGGGCATGGCGCCATCGTACCCGGCGGGCGACCTTTCCGTCGCCTGCGCCACGAGGCACGCGCGTGCGGAGCGCACCGTCCGAGGACCGACGGCCGAGCAGCGACGGGCGGCTCCTCGGGGCCATGTTCGTCGACAACACCGCTGCTCGGCGGCGCTCATGCAGCACCGGACGTCGTAGACGCTCCAGACGATCCGGCGTTCGTCGCCGGCGCTGCGCGTTGCGCACCTCATGTTATGATGTAGCAACAGGGGGCAGGGCGCCGCACATGGCGCTCCACGACGACGTGTGCCGGACGGTCACGGCGGGATGCCGTCTGCGCGAAGCAAGGAGGCCAGTATGAACACAAGCATGTCTGTCGCAGCCGTGAGCGGTCGACTCTGGACGGGATCTCTCGTGTCCTTGACGTTGCTGACCCTCATGCCGTCGTCATCGTATGCCCAGTGTCCCAGGCCTTCCAATGAGCCAGAGAGCTGTGAGCCACCAGCGCCGCCCGGGCCGCCGATGCCATTTCAGGGAGACATCGGCGGCGGCACGCGCGTCCGAAAGAGCGCGTTCGAGCTGACGCCGATCGAGGTGGACAAGCTCAGGCAAGCCTTCGCCGCGCTCCGCAAGCTCTCCGTGACCGATCCAGCGGACCCGCGGGGCTGGCTGCAGCAGGCGAACGTCCACTGCTGGAACTGCGGCGGAGGCGGGGCTTCCGTCGAGAATATCCACGGCAACTACTGGTTCCTCCCGTGGCATCGCGCCTATCTTTATTTCTTCGAGAAGATCCTGGGAAAGCTGGTCGGCGATCCGGACCTCGCCCTCCCGTACTGGGACTGGGACACGAGAGGACGCAACGTCATGCCTCCGCCGTACGTCATTCCGGGCGACGGGAGCAACTCGCTGTTCGATCCGTATCGTGGTGTCGTCGCGTGGCAGGCGATGCCCGCATCGGCCACCAGCGCCGAGGAGATGAAGAGATTGTTGAGCCTGAGAGATTGGGCCAGCTTCATGGGCGGGCCTGCCGGCTCGCGCCGGCCGGGCGCGCTTGAGTTCGGTACCCACAACCGAGTCCACCAGTGGATCACCGACCCGGGGGGCCGGGCGAACTGCGGCGTGCAGGACATGGGCATCTTCTCCACCGCGGGGCAGGACCCGATCTTCTTCGCCCATCACGCCAACGTGGATCGGCTCTGGGATGTCTGGCGCAGCCTGGGCGGCGAGCAGCGGCTTCCGGCCGACGCCGAGTTCAGGCAGCGCACCTGGACGTTCTACGACGAGAACAAGCGGTGGGTCTCCATCTCGACGGATCAGATCCTGAATAACGCGGGATCGCTGCGTTACGAGTATCGCCGTCCGTCGCTCGTGGGCCGTATGGACCACGGTATCGCGGCGTCACATCCTCTGACCGGGGCTGTGACGCCCGCGCCGTCGAAATCCGTCGCGCAGGCGCCGGGGGCCGCGCAGCTCCTGACGTCCGAGCCGCAGACGGTGTCCGCGCCCGTCCTCGTCTCCGCAGAGCTCGCGCTCTTCGGGGCCGCACCGCCGTCGCTGGAGCCGACGGTGCGACGGCTCCACATCGACGGCGTAGCCTTGCCGCCCGGCGGCTCCACGACCGTCCGCGTCTTCGTCAATCTCCCTGACGCGGACGAGCGAACGCCCCCGAGCGGCCCGAATTACGTCGGAGCCTTCACGGTCATCCCCCATCACGGGAGCGGGCACGCCGATGTCACGCGCCAGGATGTGGCGTTCGAGCTGAGCGCGGAGACGGAGCAGGTCGTCCCCGGCGTGGGAGCGATCCTCGTAAGGCTGGTCCCGCTGGCCGGCGAGGACATGCGGCCTCTCGGACTGACCCTGGAATACCAGAATGTCTATGTCGCGACGGAGTGACCCCGATGCGGCGACCGGGGCGACGATCGTAGGGCGGCGCGGTTGGGGTGGGCCTCATCACCCTGCAAAAAACGCCGTCGGGTGGCCGCATGACGGGTGACGGGCGGCGAGTTGGCGTGCAGCCCCCGCCGCTTCGCCTCGAAGCTCCCCTTCCGTGATCTGCGACATGTCGGGCTGCTCGCACGAAGCGGTTTCTCGTTGATCTGCCGCGAGCCGACAGGGATCCTGGAGACTCGTGACATGAGCGAGCAGAACGCGACACTCCCGCTGGACTCCGCGCCGGCCCGCCGCGGGCGCGGGCGGCACGCTGGCGGTCGACGAGGCGCGCGCGCCGGAGAGCGCCGCGGCGCCGTCGATGCCGGCCGTGGCGCCCATGCCGCGCGCCTCGGTGCCAGCGCCGCCCGCCGCAGCGCCGTCACCGCTCGCTCCAGCGCCCTCGTCGCCAGCCGCGACAGCGCCCGCGGCGCCCCCGGAGGAGCCGGTCCCGATCGAGCGCTACGCCGCCGTCGCCTCGGAGCTCGCCGAGAAGGGCGCGGTGCGCAGCAAGGTGCTCTCCGCGCACGACCTCGACGAGCCCACCTGGCGGAAGGCCGAGCGGCGCTTTCGCGACGCCCTGGAGCGCGAGCTGAAGCGCGGCGAGCGCGCCCTGCGCGAGCGCTTCGACGACGCCTACGTCGACGCCTGGGAGCGGCGCCACCCGGACCGGTTCGGCGTCGCAGCGTACGCTCGCCTCCTCGGCGCCGAGCGGCGCGGCACGCTCACGCTGGAGATCGCCGACCAGGGGCTCGACGCCTCGCTCGGCATGCGGCTCAAGCGCGTGTGGCAGCGGCGCGTCGCCTCCAGCGCCGCGCTCGCGGAGCAGATCGAGCGCGCGCTCGCCGCGCTGTGATGTCTCGCATCGCCGGCGGTCCGCGAGCGTGCCGCGCCGCTCGGCCCGAAGCCGCTTCATGACCGCGTAGGCCCAGACGTCCGAGGGGTGGCTGCGCGCCAGGGAATGGGCGCGCTGCCAACGAGCGTTCGCGGCGTGGACCGCGCGCACCGATTGGCCCCCCGTCGATCCCCTGAAAGCGAAGCGAGAATGTCCGCGATCGGCCGCGCGCGTCATCGCTTGCTCGCGACGTCCCGAACATCGCGCGCGTGCCGCGGGGAGCGCGACGCGCTTGCTCGCGACGTCTGGCCGCGGCCATGTGCACGGATTTATCGTAGGACGACCGTCTCTCCTGTATCCTCGTGTTGAGAATCAAGCTGGTTGATGTTCTCTCGCTCGGGCTGGCTGACGGCCATCGCGACGGTGAGCGGGCCCCGGTCACGGGCGTCATGGTCGGCCCATCGCGTCATGAGCGCGCCGGGGTGCTCGGACGCGTCAAGGGTTCCCTCGCCGGGCTCGGCGGCTGCGCCGCCCTTGACGTGCCCTGCGCGCCCCGGCGGCGACGTCGCGCGGGCGATGGGCGGACGGAGCCTCCGGCGCGGGCTCCGGGCACCGGATGGGCGGGCGATGGCCATCGCGCGCGTGGGCGAGCCATCATCCTGCGTGAGCGAAAAGCGGCCCCAACCCATAATTTACCGGGAGCGTCAACAACCGCCGAGGTGCGCCGGCGTGATTGCCCTAAGCGCGCGCCGCCGGCCGGAAGCGGGCGAGCAAGGAAAGGGGCACGTCGGGCAACGGCGGAGGCACGGCCTCGCCCAGCGCGAGGAGATTCAGCGTCTCCTCGCTGAAGTGCCCCGCGAGCTGGCGCCGCCGCGCTGTCAGCCACGCGTCGATGGAGGCGGCGCCCTCTTCGCGCGCCGCCTGGATGTCGGCGATCTCGTCGGCATCGAGGGGCGTCGTGGCGATGAAGTCCTGCACCGTCTTGAGGACCTCGTGGAATCGCGCGAGCTCGGTCTGGATGCCCTCCGCGACGAGGGCAGCCCACGTGGCCCGATACGAGGGGACCGGTACCTGGGCGAGGTGCTCGATGCCCTGGACGAAGGCCTTGGCGCGCCACGTCCGGCTCGGCCGCTCGAAGGATGCGCCGAGGTAGTCCTCGAGCTCGTCGCGGTCGTCGGCGTCAGCCACCTCGGCGGCGGCCGAGAGCGCCCGAGGTCGCCACCGGCTCACGAACCGATCGAGCTCCGCCACGAGGTCGGGCAGGTCGGGGTCGCGCGGGGGCCGCAACGACCGCCATCGACGCCACTCCCCGAACGAGCGCTCCCCCCCGACGAGGCTCGCGCGATAGACGCCGTCGGCATGCATCTCCGGCGTGTACCCCGCGAGGAGCGCGCGCGTCTGGACCTCCGGGAGACCCACGACGTAAAGGAACGCGCAGAGGCGCCTGAGCTGCTCGTCCGCCAACGGGCTGAGCGCGGGCAGCGCGAGATCGCGGAGCAGGGTGTTCGGCGCGGGCAAGGAGGCCATGATCCTACGAGGAGATTATGGATCTCGCCTCGCCGCAACCGCCAGCGCGACATCGTGCTCTCGCTTCGTGCGGGCGCTCCGAGTTCGTCGCGCGCGACGCGATCACCGCCGCAGCAGCGTCTCCGCCCCCGCCTGCGAGCTGCCCAGGCTGGCCCATCGCCCCGTGAGCTGCCTGCCCTCGATCGCATAGCTCACCACGCCGACCGGCTGCCCCGGCGACCAGCCCACCACGAGCTGGTCGCCCGAGCGGAGGCCCACCCCCTTCAGCGCGCCGGTGCTCAGCGTCCAGGTCACCGCGTACGTGTCGCCGGTGCGCGCGATGGCGACCGTCCCGCTCCGGCTCCCCTCGACGATGCGGTAGCTGCCGGTCAACCCCTCGGGCCCCTGCAGCGTCTCGGCCTCGATCTGGCCCGGCCGATCGCTCGCGATCCACTGCCCGCGCAGGCGATCGCCCTCGATGCGGTAGGCGGCCGCGCCGTACGGGCCGCCGCTCGCCCAGCCCACGGCGAGGGTCTGCCCCTGCAAGAACGCGATCCCCTCGTAGCCGGCGCCCTTCGCGATGATCCAGGCGATGCGGTACGTGTCCCCGCTCCGCGACAGGAGGACGTTGCCCGCGTAGCTGCCCTGCCCGCCCGGGTTGCGCGACGAGGTGATGTCGTACGTGCCGGCCAGGTCGACGTCGCCGGCCGTCGCGGCGCCCGGGGGCCGGGCCGGCGCCGCCGGGGCGCTGCCGGGGGCCGCGCCGGCGCCGCCCGCGCTGCCGTACGGCGGCGGGAGGGCCTCGGGCTCGGTCGCGCGCAGGCGCTCGACGAGCACGACGCCGCCGAGGACGAGGGCGGCGACGGCGAGCAGCCCGCCGCCGGCGATCGCGAGCAGCAGGCCCCAGGGCGCCCTGCGCGCCGGTCGGGCCGGGACCGGCACCAGGGTGCCGCCGGCCACGCCGCCGACGTCGGTGCCGACGAGCGTCGGATAGATCGCGCCCGTGGTCGCCGGCGGCGCCGGCGCGAACGGCCCGGGCGGCGGGGCCGCGGGCCGGTGGACGGCCGCGGCGAGCACGGGATCGAGCGCCGCCATGGCCTGCGCGGCGTCGCCGAAGCGAGCGCGGGCGTCGCGCGCGACGCACCGGGCGAACCAGGCGTCGAAGCCCGCGGGGATCAGGTGCGGGCAGCCGAGGCGCGCGGCGCGGGCGGACGCCGGCTCCAGCGGGACGAACAGCACCTCGCGCATCAGCGACATGACCGAGGCGCTCGGCCCGCGGCTCGGCTCGAGCCAGTACATGCGCCCGGTGAGCACCGTGAAGGCGAGCAGCCCGAGCGCCCAGACGTCCGACGCCGGGGTGACGTGCTGGGACGCCTCGGTCTGCTCCGGGGCCATCCAGAGCGGCGTCCCGACCGACGCGGTCAGCGCCGTGGTGGCCCGCGCCTCCGCCACGATCTTCGCGACGCCGAAGTCGAGCACCTTGACCTTGAAGCGCACGTTCTGCTGCCGCGGCCGCGCGATGAAGACGTTCTCGGGCTTGAGGTCGCGGTGCACGACGCCCGCGCGGTGCGCCGCCGCGAGCGCGTGGCACAGCTGCCCCATCAGCTCGCGGACCTCGTCGGGCGGCAGCGCGCCGCGCTGCGCGATCACGGCCGACAGATCGGCCCCGTCGAGCAGCTCCATCGCGAGCCACGGGGTCTGCGTCGCCGGCTCGACGCCGGCCGCGACCACCTCCACCACGTGGTCGCTCTCGATGCGCGCCCCCACCCTCGCCTCCTGCTCGAAGCGCTCGCGGAAGCGCGGGTCCTGCGCGAGCTGCGCGTGCATCAGCTTCACCGCGCGCTGCTTGCCCGTGGAGATTTGCTCGGCCACGAGCACGGCGCCCATGCCCCCCTGGCTCAGGGGACGGACGATGCGGAAATCGCCCCCGAGGACGGTGCCGGGGGCGAGCGGTGCGGCTGTCGTGAGGTCGAGCATGGCGAGAGGGGCGGCGCCGCGAGCGGCGCGCTCCGGTAGCGTAGCCCCGGACGCGCGACGAAGGGGCGCCGCAAAGCGCCCGGCCACGCTGGCGGCGGCGCCGTCGCCGGACCCCGTGGCTCAGATCTCCGCCAGGCCGATGTCGATCGTCGCGAGGCCGCGCACGCCCTCGGGCGCGCCCACGGACAGCTCCAGCATGCTCTCCGGGGGGATGTCCTCGACGATGACGAGCGGCACGTGGATCGCCGCCTTGGCGCCGATCGGGAAGTAGCGCATCGGCTGGCCGTCGCGCGTGAGCAAGAGGTAGATGAGCTCGGACGTGGCGTTGCCGGCGCGCAGGTAGATGAGCTGCGCGCGCTTGTCCCGCGGGACCGTGTACCCGATCACCGGACGGAGGGGGACCGGCCGCTCCAGCCCCTGCCCCTCGAACGCGTACACCCCCTGGATGAACCTCGGTGTTTCCAACGTAACCTCCCGGGCGAGCCGCCGGGCGAGCGCGCCCCTCGGCGCGCCGCGTGGCGTGCGATTCGGCTGCACGGGAGTGATACGGCGCGGCCAGTTTCGAGGGCACGTTGCCTGGCGGAGCGATCCCGTGTAGGTCGAGTTTCCAAGGTGTTTCGATCGTCTCCGTCCTCTTCTCCCCGCCCGGGCGGGGCCGCCGAGCTCGTCGTGGTCGGGGCCGGCTCGGCCGGCGCGGTGATCGCGGCGCGCGTCACGGAGCGCGCCGATCGCGAGGTGCTGCTGCTCGAGGCGGGCCCGGACTACCCGGACCAGGCGCGCCTGCCCGCCGACCTGCGGGACGGCACGCGCAACTCGTGGCTCGCGCACGACTGGGGCTACCGCCACCGGCCGACGCCGGGGCAGATCATGTTCCTGTTCCCGCGCGGCAAGGTGGTCGGCGGCTCGTCGGCCGTGAACACGTGCATCGCGATCCGCGGCATGCCGTACGACTACGACGAGTGGGCCGCGCTCGGCCTGCCCGAGTGGGGCTTCGACGCCTGCCTGCCCTATTTCAAGCGCCTCGAGGACGACCGCGACTTCGGCGAGCCGTGGCACGGCAAGGGCGGCCCGGTGCCCATCCGCCGGGCGAGGCGCGAGGAGCTCGTGCCGTGGCAGGCGGCGTTCGTCGACGGGTGCAGGGCGCTCGGCTACCGCGAGTGCGCGGACACGAACGATCCGCAGGCGCCCGATGGAGTCGGGCCGCACGCGATGAACAAGATCGACGGCCAGCGCATGAGCGCGGCGCGCTGCTACCTGACCGCCGAGGTGCGCCGGCGGGAGAACCTGCGGCTCCGGCCGCGCACGACGGTGCGGCGGGTGCTTTTGCGGAATCGCCGGGTCGAGGGGGTCGAGGTCGAGACCGACGGGCGCGTCGAGGTCGTCGCGACGCGGAAGGTGGTGCTGAGCGCGGGCGCGATCGCGACGCCCGGGATCCTGCTGCGCAGCGGGATCGGGCCGCGCGACCAGCTCGCGCGGCTCGGGGTCGAGCCCGTGTCCGACGTGGCCGCCGTGGGGGCGCGGCTGCTCGACCATCCGGGGGCGGCCATCGGCCTGTGGCCGCGCCGCCGTGGGATCATCGACGTCCTGCGCCAGCCGCTCGTGCAGACGGTGCTCCGCTACACGTCGCGCGGCAGCCCGTACCCGAACGACATGCAGCTCCAGCCGGGCTCCTTCTTCCCGGTGCACCCGCGCCTCACGATCCCGGCGTTCGCCATCGCGTGCTGCATCGGCAAGCCGCGCGGCGCCGGCCGCATCGAGTACCTGAGCGCCGACCCGCACGCGCGGCCGCGCATCGTCTCCAACATGCTCGTCGACCGCGACGATCGCGCGCGGGCGGTCGACGCGCTGGTGCTCGCGTACGAGGTCGCCCGCGCCGCGCCGATGCGCGATCTCGGCTTCTTCCTGTGGCCCACGGAGCGCACGCTGATGCGGCGCGAGGCGCTGGAGCGGTGGATCACCCGGAGCTGCGGCTCCGGTTACCACCCGTGCGGGACGGTCCCGATGGGACCCGAGGGGGACGCGGCGGCGGCGGTCGACGGGCGCGGGCGCGTGCGCGGCGTCGAGGGCCTGATCGTCGCGGACGCGAGCATCATGCCGACCATCCCGAGCGTGAACACGAACCTGACCGCGCTGATGATCGGCGAGCGCTTCGGCGAGTGGCTCCGCGAGGGCGCGGTGTAGCGGGCGGCTGGAGCGAGAGGCCCCCTCGCTGGCGCGTGGGGCGGCTGCCAGGGATCTGCCTCGCGAGCGGAGAGAGATTCGACGCAAAGACGACACGGCCGGCAGCGCGAGAGGAACGTCATGAATCGACCGGAGCAGCTACACGAGCGGCTGGACGCGATCGGTCGCTCGCTGGAGAGCAGCGGCAAGGCGCTCGCGTTGATCGGGCTGGGCTCGGTGGGCGTCGAGACCGCGCGGGCCGACAGGTACTCGGACCTCGACTTCTACGCCGTCGTGCGCCCCGGCCACAAGGCCGAGTTCCTCGGCGATCTTCGCTGGATGAGCGCGGCCCATCCCGTGGCGTGGTGCTTCCAGAACACGCCGCACGGCTACAAGCTGCTCTACGAGGACGGGATCTTCTGCGAGCTCGAGGTGTACGAGCCGGACGAGCTGCTCAAGGTGCGCTACGCCGAGGGGCGATTCGTCTGGAAGGCGAGGGACTGCGACGAGTCTTTGCGGATCCCGGCCCAGGAAACCGCAGATCGACAGGAGAGGTCGGTCGCGTGGAGCGTGGGCGAGCTGGTGACCAACCTGTACGTCGGCCTGTGCCGGTATCGACGCGGGGAGAAGCTCTCGGCATACCGGTTCGTGCAGGGCTATGCGGTCGAGCGGGTGATGGATCTGCTCCCGCACGTCATGACGCCCGAGCCGGTGCACCGCGATCCGTTCGGTCGCGAGCGGCGCATCGAGCAGCAGTATCCGGACATGACGGCGGATTTCGCCTCGTTCATGCAGGGCTACGAGAGGACGCCGGAATCGGCGCTTTCACTCTTGCGCTGGGTGGAGCGGCACTTCGACGTGAACCCCGCGATGCGCCGCCTCGTCGAGGAGCTCTGCCTGAGGTGAGGCGCAGCGGGGGGCCGCGCGCGATGATGTCGGGGCGGTGGTTGCGGACGGCGCCGATAGGGCTGGTGGTGCGGCCGCCGCCGCTCGACGTCGCCAGCTCCTCGTTCGCGCTGACGGGCATCGGCGCACGCAGAACGAGCCGGCGCAGCGCTGGCTGCGCGACCAGGCCGTGAAGGCAGCTTCCCGACGGCGGCGTCCCTCCGAACGAGCGCCTCGTTGATGTAGGCTCGGCCGTCATGCGCACCCGATACCTGATCTTGCTCGCCTTCGCCTCGGCCACTTTTTCGCTCGTCGCCTGCGGCGGTGGCGCGGGCGGCGCGGACCCCCAGGCCGAGGGCGGCGGTGGCGCGGGCGGCGCGGACCCCCAGGCCGAGGGCGGCGGTGGCGCGGGCGGCGCGGACCCCCAGGCCGAGGGCGGCGGTGGCGCGGGCGGCGCGGACCCCCAGGCCGAGGGCGGCGGTGGCGCGGGCGGCGCGGACCCCCAGGCCGAGGGCGGCGGTGGCGCGGGCGGCGCGGACCCCCAGGCCGAGGGCGGCGGTGGCGCGGGCGGCGCGGACCCCCAGGCCGAGGGCGGCGGTGGCGCGGGCGGCGCGGACCCCCAGGCCGAGGGCGGCGGTGGCGCGGGCGGCGCGGACCCCCAGGCCGAGGGCGGCGGTGGCGCGGGCGGCGCGGACCCCCAGGCCGAGGGCGGCGGTGGCGCGGGCGGCGCGGACCCCCAGGCCGAGGGCGGCGGTGGCGCGGGCGGCGCGGACCCCCAGGCCGAGGGCGGCGGTGGCGCGGGCGGCGCGGACCCCCAGGCCGAGGGCGGCGGTGGCGCGGGCGGCGCGGACCCCCAGGCCGAGGGCGGCGGTGGCGCGGGCGGCGCGGACCCCCAGGCCGAGGGCGGCGGTGGCGCGGGCGGCGCGGACCCCCAGGCCGAGGGCGGCGGTGGCGCGGGCGGCGCGGACCCCCAGGCCGAGGGCGGCGGTGGCGCGGGCGGCGCGGACCCCCAGGCCGAGGGCGGCGGTGGCGCGGGCGGCGCGGACCCCCAGGCCGAGGGCGGCGGTGGCGCGGGCGGCGCGGACCCCCAGGCCGAGGGCGGCGGCGGCGCGGGCGGCGCGGATCCCCACAGCTCGGACGACATCCTCGATCAGCTCCAGACCATCGAGGGGCTCACGGTCGAGGAGCTGGACTCGGAGCTTCCGGGCTACCGCTACTTCGTCATGGAGATCGACCAGCCTGCGGATCACGATGAGCCGGGCGGCGCGCGGTTTCGCCAGCGCCTTGCGCTCCACCACCGGGACCCCGCCGCGCCCGTGGTGATCGCGACGGAAGGCTACAACCTCTGGCCGGAGTACCAGTGGCTCGACGAGCCCACCGAGCTGCTCGCCGGCAACCAGATCCGCGTCGAGCACCGCTTCTTCACGCCTTCACGCCCGGAGCCTGCGGACTGGTCGCAGCTCACCATCGAGCAAGCTGCCGCGGACATTCACCACGTCATCGCGTCGTTGAGGCCCTTCTACGAGGGCAAGTGGATCTCCACCGGCGGGAGCAAAGGCGGGATGACCTCGGTCTACCATCGTCGCTTCTATCCCGACGACGTGGACGGCACCGTGGCTTACGTGACGCCGCACAGCATGGGCAACCCCGACCCTCGCTACCTCGAGTTCCTGGCCGAGCGCGGCGATGCGGCCTGCCAGGGCGCGCTCCGGGAGTTCCAGCGCGAGGTGCTGCTGCGACGCCCGGCGATGCTGGCGCGCATGGAGGCCGACGCCGCGGAAGAGGGCTTCTCCTACGACCTGCTCGGCATCGAGAAGGCCCTGGAGACCGCGGTGGTCGACTCCATCTTTGCCTTCTGGCAGTACATGGACGCGACCCTCTGCGGCGCCGTCCCGACCCCGGCCTCGGACGACGAGGACGTCTGGGCCTTCCTCGATCAGGTGAGCCAGCCCTCGTTCTACAGCGATGCTTCCCTCCTCGTGTACGAGCCCTACTACTGGCAAGCTGCGGTCCAGCTCGGTTATCCGGCGATCGCGACGGAGCACCTCGCCGATCTCCTCGTGTACCCCGACGCCGACACGGCCACATCGTTCATCGTCCCTGGGTCCGGGAAGACTCCGGTCTTCGATCCAGGGGCGATGCTGGACATCTCCGCCTGGCTCACCGCCGAGGGCGAACGGCTGATGTTCCTTTACGGCGAGAACGACCCGTACACGGCCGCCGCCTTCGACGTCGGGGAGGCTCGGGACACGCACCGCTTCGTCGTACCGGATGGCAACCACCTCTCCAGCCTGGGCGATCTCTCGCCGCCCGAGCGCGATATCGCCCTCGGTGCGCTCGCGTCGTGGGCGGGTGTCTCGCCGATTGACGTCGACCGCGCGCGTGCGCCCCGCATGCTGATCCGCGGCCATCGGTGGATCATGCGGCGCTGAGCGCGGTCGCCCTCCCCGCAGGGCGGAGTTTCTGGCGGGCGGCGCTAGGCGGCCGGCTGCATGCTCCCCCGCGCGGCGCGGTAGTCGGTGAACATCGAGCCCAGGAGGTTGGCGGCCCCTGTGGCAATTTGGACGAAGGCGGCGAGCGGTGCGCGCTTCGTGTACCCGAGCGCGAACGGCGCCGCGATCACCGAGGCGCTCCACACATAATCGAGCACCTCGTGCGCCTCGATCGGGATCAACTTGGCCAGGCTCATCCGGTAGTCGGTGAGCAGGGACACGGAGATCACCGAGGCGCCGAGGATCGCACCGGCGACCTTTGCCTCACGCCGGTTCGAGGCGAGACCGGCCAGGGCCACCATGAGGCCGTTCGAGTAATCGAGGGCGGAGTGGACGTCCTGGGGGATGAGGCGCCGGATGGGCAGGACGCCGAAGAGCAGCTTGGAGGGGATCGCAGCGTTCTTCTGGACCGCCGGCGCGGCGGCGCCCGGCCTGGTCACCTCCGGCGACAGCATGTCTTCGGTGCTCGGATAGATCGCGGACTGTGTCATGAGAAACCTCCCGCCCCGCGGCATAGCAATCCGCGGACCACGAGCACCCTCGCCGCCGCGGTCGGGGCGGCGCTCGGTGCGAGCGGGCGAGCGGGCAAGCGGGCGAGCGCGCGAGCGCGTGCGCGTGCGCGGCTACCGCAGGATCTCCTCGAGCAGCCGGTTCGGCTCGCCGCGGAGATCGTCGCCGAACGACGCCACGCCGAGCCCGTAGTACCGGTTCATGATCGTGAACCAGAGATCGCGGAGCTGGCGATCGCCCCCGACGGGGCCGTAGGCGACGTGCGGGTCGTTCAGGAAGACGCCGTCGCCGCCAAGGAGCACGATGGGCAGGTCGTAAGCGTCGTGATCGTGGGTGCGCATCTCGCTCATGTGCACCATGACGCAGTGATCGAGGACCGTGCCGTCGCCCTCGCGGATCGCGTCGAGCCGCGCCGCGAGCGCCGCGGTCTTCTGGCCGAGCCAGCAGTTGATGGCCGCGATTCAGCGCCTGGCTCCAGAGCGGGAACACGGCGGCGTCGGCGTGGTGGCTGGGGAGCGTGCGGGTCCCGAGCCACTGCCCGAAGAAGTTCTGGTAGAACGCGGCGCTCTTCGGGTCGGCCAGCATCCGGTCGACCTCTCGGCGGAGCTCGCCCTCGGTGGCGAGCGCGTCGCGCTCCGCCGCGTCGAAGAGCGCCTCGTCCGGGAGCGAGCTCCAGAGCAGGTACAGGCCCACGAGGCACCCCGAAGCGGCGCGCCGGAGGCTCATGGTCGCTCGGTCGCGTCGGGACGTCATGGTCGGCTCCTACGGGTGAGATGGGCGGCGCCCGAGAGGAACTCCACAGGCCCCTCGGAAGTCAAGCACCTCGCCGCGAGCGCCTCTCTCCAGGTCCTCCCCGGAGCAGGACCCGGCGTCTCCCCTCCAGCAAGAGGAATCCCGGCGGCGCAGAGGACTCGGAGAGAATCCCAGAGAGCCTCTGTGCTCTCCGTGCCCTCTGTGCTCTCTGTGCCTGCGCGGCGCGGATCTCGGGCTTTCGCGCCCCCGGCGCGAGAGGCCTCTCCCGGAGGGTCCGCGGCTTGCTCTCCCCAGCGCAGGTGCGCGCTTCGTGGCACCGGGAGGGGCTCATGCGGACTTCGAAGACGGGGAGAAACAGCGGTAGGTCAACAAGAGGGAGAGGCGTCGTGGGGGGGCTCGCCGGGCTTCTCGGGCTCGGCCTCTGTCTCGGTGTCTCCAGCGCTTCCGCGGGCGACGCCGCACAGGCCATCTCGCCGCAGGCGCAGGCGCAAGGCCACCTCGGGCCGCAGCGGGCCTCGATCGGCACGCAGCAGGCCGCCTCCACCTACGTCGCGAACCCCCAGAAGCGGCGCTGGATCGTCGCCGGAGCGTCCACGCTGGGCGGCTTCTGGACCGCGTCGGCCATCTACGGCGCCGCCCTCAGCCTCGAGCGGCCGCACTCCCGGCTCGTTCCCCATTGCACCAAGTGCGCGTGCTCCCTCGTCCGGCAGCGCGACAGCGCCTCGGCGAGCCCCAGCACGCTGCTCATCCCCCTCGCCGGCCCCTGGATCCACCTCGGCACGGGGCGGCACTCGGCGGCAGGCGCGGTCGGCCTCTCCGTCTTGGGCGCCGGCCAGGCCGTCGGCCTCGGGATGCTCCTCGGCGGCGTCGCCATGCCGCGGCAGGTGCGTGTGCCGATGAAGCGCGGCAGCGTGCTCCAGGTGGGCGCAGCGCCGGTCGTCACCCCCGACGGGCTCGGGCTCTCGATCCACGGCTCGATGTAGCCGCGGCTCGAGGTCCCCGCCCGCGCCCGGATCGCGGAGCGCCCCGCGGCGCGCCGGCGCGCTCATCCAGCGCCGGCGCGCCGGCGCGCGGGTCACGGCGCGGGGCCCAGGATCGCCCGCACGCGCAGCCGCTCCTCGGGCGTGAACGCGCGCGCGAGCAGCGCCTCCTCGGCGGCGCGGCGCGCCTCCGGATCGGCCTCCGTCGCCGCGATCGCCGCGCGCGCGCCCTCGAACGCGTCGAGGCGCCGCTGCCAGTCCTCCCGCTGCCGGTCGAGCTCCGCGAGCCGGTCCGCCGCCTCGGGGCCCACGGTCGCGACCCGGTGCGCGTAGAGCTCCTCGTCCGAGGCGCCCGCGTCGCGGAGCGCCTGCTCCTCGGCCTGCTGGGCGAGCGGGCGCACCGCCGCCTCCCGCGCCTCGCGGAGGTGCTCGGGCAGCGCCGCCTCGACCTCGGCGAGCCGCGCGTCGCGCTCCTCGGGCGAGAGGGTCGCGTCCGCGAGGACGCGCGACGCCTCGATCGCCGCCTCCCCCTCCCGCTCCTCGTCGCCGAACAGCTGCGCCGCGACCTCGTCGCCGAAGTGCGCCCGCCGGATCTCGCGCAGCGCGGCGAGCCGCTCGGCCGGATCGGCCGCCTGCGCGGCGCGCGCCGCGCCGGCCGCCTCGCGGTAGCCGAGGTACCGGTCGAGCAGGGCGATCGCCTGGTGCGCCGCGGGCCCCGCCGCGCGCTCCCGGATCGCCGCCACGATGCGGGCGCGGATCGCCGCGGCCGGCGCCTCGCCGGTCGCGCTCAGGAAGTAGTCGAACAGCGCGAGGAGCTCGGGCCCGACGATCAGATCGCCGTTCGCGTCGACGAGCACCGCGCCGTCGACGTCCGTGCCGCGGAGCGACGGCGCCGCGGCGGTCCGCGGAAGAGCGGCCACGGGGGGCGCGACCGACAGCGCCTGCCGGACGCGCGCGGGGGCCGCCGACGTCGACAGCGCCGGCCGCGCTTCCGCCCGGAAGGAGCGCGCAGCCAGCCCGCTCGTCCGCGCGGCGGACGCGGCCGGTCGGGGCCGCTCCCGCGAGAGGAGCCGCCCGGCGCCGAGCAGCGCGGCGACCGCCATCGCCGCGACGAGGACGTTCCTTCTACGACGCTCCACGGGCCCTCACCGGATCAGAGACCGAGGTTCTTCAGGCGGCTCGCGTGCGCCCGGAACACGGATTTCGGGTTCGGGCCAGACAGGTTGATAAACCCGAACAGCTGATTCACCTCGTCGAGGTGGTTCATCCCGTAATCGTCGCGGACCACCTCCCCGAAGTGGGAGCTGCACCTGCCCACCATCCCGTCGTTCGACTCCGAGTACAGCTTCGAGATGAGCCCGAGCGTCACGTCGGTCGGATCGAGGAGGCTCGTGATGATCCCGGTCCCCGACCACGAGAAGAAGCGCACGCCGTTCTCCTCGGCGGCGCCCTGCCCGCACCGGCCTTCGGGCAGCCCGGCCGGGTAAAGCGCGTTGAACTCGCGCATCCCCTCGGCCGAGAGCGACCTCACGGCGGCGATCGAGTCCTGAGCCGACGTTTGCCCGCTGAGCAGGCTGAGCACCGTGCCCAGGCTGTTGGCGAGGAACGAGAGCGCCCCCTGGGCGAAGCCGCCGTCGCGCAGGTTCTCCTGGAGATAGCTGGCGAGCTCGGCCCCCTGGTGCGGCGACCCGATCGTGGTCACCGAGGCGACGAGATCCGGCCGCACCGCGGCGACGTACCGGACGTCGAGCCCGCCATGGCTGTGCCCGATCAGGTTGACCTTCCCGCTCCCGGTGCGGGCGACGATATCCTCGACCTGGGCGAGCAGCGCCTCCCCGCGCGCCTCGGTGCTGTCGAACTGGGGCACGGAGGTGGCGTACACCTCGGCTCCGCCGGAGCGCAGCGTCGACGCGACCCCACCGAAGTAGTCGACCACACCGAACATCGCCTTGAAGCCGGCCATCCCGTGACAGAGCACGATCGGATACTGCGTCTTCGCATAGCTCTTCAGCGCCAGGGCCGCCTCGCCGACGTCGGCGCGATCCTCGCCCGCCGCCTCATCCATCGACGCAACGCATCCTTGCGAGAGCAGCAGGACGGCAGCGCCGGCCGCACAGCGCAATGCGTCAATCAGCATTCGGCACCCAGCCCCTCGTTTTCTCTCGACTCTCTGCCCATTTCGAGCAGGTGTGACGGTGGTGGGTAGTACAGCGCCTGTGTTGGAGGAATGAGCTCGTCTGATCACCTGTCACCTCTGATAGAGTATTTTTTTAATTTGAATCAAGCAGAACTCACAGGCTCTCAGCGCAATAAGCACCTCGCTCATCCTGGACAATCGGCAGGCAGGTGTCCGGCCCCGCACCGGTCACGTTGCTCCAGGCGACGCGACAGGCCATGAGCCGCGCGCGTCAAACCGTCCATGTCGCGCCGATCCGCGCGGGAAGCGGATGCGCACGGGCGGGCGAGGCGGAGGGTGGATGCACCCCTCGGGCCGGCTGGATCGCCGCGGCGCGCGGGGCTAGCCAGCGAGCTAGGTCGACGCGGCGCCCAGGACGATGCGCGCGTTCTCCGGCACCGCGGTCAGGAACCGCTCGCGCCGCCGTGGGTCCGCGATGCGCTGGGCCCGCGCGAGCAGGCTCTCTCTGGCGTCGGCGAGGACGGCGGCCGCCTCGGCGTGCGCGCCGGACGCCGCGAGCGCCTCGGCGTACGCGAGCCGAACGAGCGACTCGCCCTCTTCCAGGGACCCGAGCGCCGCGAGCTCGCCGAACGCCGCCCGCGCCGCGCCGAGGGCCGCCGCCACCTGGCCGCCGGCGAGCAGCGCGCGCGCGCGCACCGCCATGGCCGGCGCGCGCAGCCGCGGGGCCACGCGCAGCGCCGCCTCGGCCGCGCTCGCCTCCCGCTCGGCGGTCGCGGCGTCGCCCGAGAGCAGCGCGATCTTCGCGAGGTACGTGCGCGCCACGCCCTCCATGCGCAGGTCGCCCCGCTGCTGGAACGCCTCCACCGCGCGCCCCTCGACGAGCTGCGCCTCGTCGAGCTTGCCGAGCTGCCCGAGCACGTGGCCGAGGTTGTGCAGCGCCACGGTCGCGAGCTCGCGCAGCCCCATCCGATCGGCGGCGTCCAGGGCGGCGCGCAGGGCCGCCTCGGCCGGATCGAGCTCGCCGAGCTCGGCGTAGATGAAGCCGAGGTTCGCGCGCATCACGCAGGCGTTGCGCCGGTCCCCGGCCTGCTCGAACGCGGCGAGCGCCGCCTCCAGGCCCTCGAGGCAGGCCTCGGGGTCGCCGCCGGCCGAGGCGCGGATGGCGTGGAGCTGCTGCGCCATCGCGACGAGCTCGGCGTCGGGCGGCGGGGCCGCGCGGAGGTCCTCGTCGACGCGCGCGAGCAGGGCGTCGGCCTCGGCGTAGCGGCCGCCGAAGACGAGCTGCGCGCCGCACTCGCAGAGGCACGCGATGCGCGCGCGCCGCAGCGCCGGCGCGCCGGAAGGCGGCGCGGGCGCGCTCGGGGGCGGCGGCGCGGCGGGATCGCGCGCCGCGGACAGGCCCTCGGCGATGGCGGCCCACCCCGCCACGCGGTCGACGGCGCCGAGCTTCCCCGCGGCGGCGGCGATCTGCGTCACGGCCCGGAACCACCCGGGGGAGCCGGCCGGGAGCAGCTCGGCCGCGGACGCGCCCATCGCCTCGGCGGCGGCGAGATCGCCCTCCCAGACCTTGGCCTCGGCCGCGACGAGCCGCAGCGCGCCGAGGTCCTCGCCCGCGGCGCCGCACGCCTCGCCGCTCGCGGCGCGCTCGATCGCGGCGCAGAGGTCGTTCGCCTCGAGCGATTGCTCGGCCGCGCGCCGGTACCAGCGCACCGCGCGGCCGGGCTCGCCGCCCCGCCGGAAGTGCTCGGCCACGACCTGCGGATCCACGGACGCGCCCCGCTCGAGCCACGCGCCCGCCAGCCGGTGGCCGAGCGCGCGATCGTGCTCGGTCAGCATGGCGTAGGCGGCCTCGCGGACGAGCGTGTGGCGGAAGACGTGGTCGGCGGCGTCGGCGAGGCCCCCCGACCCGGAGGCCGGCGCGACGAGCTCGCGGTCGGCGAGCGCCCTGAGCCACGCCTCGACGTCGGCGAGGCGCTCCTCGCCGCCGAGCAGCGCCGCGACGCCGCGCTTCGAGAAGCGATCGCCGAAGATGCTGGCCGCCCGGAGCACGCGCTTGCCCTCGTTGCCCTCGGCGTCGAGCCGCGCCTCGACCGTGCCGAGCACCGAGTCGGGCAGGAGCTCGCCCTTGCCGCTGGCGACCGCCCGGATGAGCTCTTCGAGGTAGAACGGGTTGCCGCCGGCGCGCTCGACCAGGTGCGCCACCACGCCCTCGGGCACGGGCTCGCCGAGCGCCGCGCGCACGAGCTCCGCGCCCGCGCGGCGCGGCAGCGGTCCGAGCTTGATCGTCTGGACCTCGCGCTCGGCCCACAGGTTCGGGAACTGCCGGTGGACGTCGGGGCGCGCGAGCGCGAGCACGAGGAGCGGAAGCTCGCGGAGGTTCCGCAGGGTCGCGTCGAGCAGGCGCACGGTGGCGGCGTCGCCCCAGTGCAGGTCCTCCAGCGCGAGGAGCACCGGGCGCGCGGCGCACTCGGCCGCGAGCCAGTCCTCCCACGCGGCCCACACGCCGTCGCTCACGCCGGCGGCGCTCTGGCGCGCGGCGCGCAGCAGCCGGGCGTGCTCGGGCGACGGCGCGCCGGCGATCTCGCCGAGGAACGCCGCCGCGCGCTCGAGCGCCGGGCCGCCGAGGTGGCGCCCGAGCCGCTGCTTCAGCTTGCGGTGGCGCGCCGCCCTCGGGTCGCGCACGCGGAGGCCCGCGGCCCGGCAGAGGACGTCGGCGATCATGCCGAACGGCGAGCCGGGGGAGCTCGAGTCGGCGCGGCCCCAGAGGATCTCGACCGGCTCGTCCTCGTGCCGCAGGGCGGCGAAGAGCTCCAGGCGGAGCCGGGACTTGCCGGCGCCGGGCGGCCCGACGACGAGCACGGCGCTCGCGAGCGACTCGGAGATGCAGCCGGAGAGCGCGCCGTGGAGCATCGAGAGCTCGCGGGCGCGGCCGACGCAGGGCGGGCGCTTCCCGAGCAGCGCGGGGGCGATCTCATCCACGGCGCGCTCGCCGGAGAGGACGAGCGGCTCGCCCGGCGCGGAGGGCGCGGGGCGCGCGACGACGAAGCGGGGCCCGAGCATGTCGGCGGTCGCTCGGTCGAGGCGCACGGCGCGCGCTCCGCCCGCGTCCCGCGCGTCGCGGAGCTCGGCGAGGCCGCGGTCGATGGCGTCGCCCCCGGCGACGCCCGCGGAGAAGACGCCCCGCCCCGTGACGACGCAGAGCGGCGCGCCCGGCAGCTCGGCGCGGAGGGCGAGCGCGCACTGGGCGGCGCGCTCGGCGCGGTCGACGGCGCTGCCGGGGCCGGACATCACGACGAGGTCCACGCCCGGGGCGAGCTGCGTGAGCCTGCCGCCGTGGAGCTCGACGAGCGCGCGGACCTCGGCGCCGCGCGAGCTCGACGCGGGCAGCGAGCCGGCCTCGCCGGGGGCGCCGCGGTCGACCTCGGCGACGGCGCCGTGGTCGGCCACGCCGAGGAAGACGAGGCTCGCGACGCGCTGCTCGTCCAGCGTGAGGGCGGCGCGCTCGCGCGGGGCGGGGCCGCGGCCCCGGGCGCTCCCCGCGCGCGGCGGCGCGCCGGGCGGCACGCTCCCCGACAGCGTCGGCGCGTCGGGCGGGGCGATCCACGCGCCGGCCATCGCGGCGATCCGGTCGATCTCCGCCGCGACCTCGGCGCCGTCGCGCGGGCGATCGCCGGGCTGCCTCGACAGCATGCGCGCGACGAGCTCGTCGAGCGGCGCGGGCGCGTCCGCGCGCACGTCGCGGAGCCGGGGCGGCTCCTCGAGGAGCATCTTGCTGAGCGCGGCCATCGGGCTCGCGGCCGCGAAGGCGGGCTGGCCGGTGAGGCACTCGAAGAGGACGCACCCGAGGGAGAACACGTCGCTGCGCGGATCGGGCGCGCTCCTCGCCTCGACCTGCTCGGGGGCCATGTACCCGGGCGTGCCGAGGACGCCGCCGGTGATGGTCACGCGCCCCGCGTCCGCGCTGGGGCGCGCGATGCCGAAGTCGACGAGCTTGACCCGCCCCGCGTCGCCGCCGGGGAGGAAGAGGTTGCTCGGCTTGATGTCGCGGTGGACGATGCCGCGCGCGTGCGCGAACGCGAGGGCGTCGGCGGCCCGGCGCACGAGCGAGAGCCCCTCGCTCGCGGGCAGGACGCGGCGGGCGAGGCGCGCGGCGAGGTCCTCGCCGTCGAGCCACTCCATGGCGAGGTAGCGGTCGCCCTCCGGGGTGCTGCCGTGCGCGACGTAGCGCACGATGCCCGGGTGGACGAGCGCGGCGAGGAGCGCGGCCTCCCGCTCGAACCGCTCGACCTGGATCGCGCTCCTCAGGCGGACGATCTTGAGGGCGACCGACGCGCCGCCGAGGCGGTCGTGCGCCTTGTAGACGGTGCCCATCCCTCCGGCGGCGGCCTCTCCCTCGAGGACGAAGCGCCCTGCGACCACCTCCGCGTGGCTCACGTCAGCGCAGGAACACGGTGACCGAGCCCGGGTGCGGCACCTCTCCGGCGGCGAGCTCGCCCGAGCGGACGCGGTCCGTGCTGCGGCAGTTCCGGAAGCTCCCGTCGCTGCTCGGCGCGTCGCACAGGCGCTCGCACGATCCGGCGACCTCGATCGCGCACGTCTCGAGCGACGGCCCGCAGACGCGGGGGATGGCCGAGGTCTCTCGCGGGAGGCACGCGCGGTAGACGGGCCGCTCCGCGAAGATGTCGCCGTAGTACGTCGCCTCCCGCACGGGGAACGCGGCGCGCTCGACCTTGTCGGCGAGGAGCTCCGCGCGATCGCCGCGGAGGGAGATCCTCACCCGCTCTCCGAGGTAGTTGACGCGGGCGAGGACGCAGCCGCTGACCCAGCTCCGGCACGCGCCGTCGCAGGATCCGCCCTCCTTTCCCCAGCGCGGCGCGAGGCCGAGCTCTCCCGGGAAGGAGAGCTCGTCGCCGTCGATGGTGAGGGTGAGGCGCTCGCCTCGCGGCAGCGCGCAGCTCGCGATGTACCTCAGCGTCGTGCGCGCGGCCGGGTCGCGGAGCGCCGCGGCCGTGAGCGGGTTTTCCGAGAGCGCCTCGGCGGTGAGCGCGTTCGACGTCAGCGCCTTCGAGGTCAGCGCCTCGGCGGTGAGCGCGTTCGACGTCAGCGCGTTCGACGTCAGCGCGTTGTTCGACCAGACGGCCTGGGACGCGTCGCCGTCCTCGGCCTCGGCCGAGGGTTCCGGGTCGAGCGGGGCCGCGCAGGCGCCTGTGCAGAGCGCGGCGACGGCCAGGACGAGTGCAGCCAGCTTCGGCGAATGCTCCATGGTTAACGCCCCCTGGGATGCCCATGAGCTCTTCGCCCATGAGCTCCCGAAACGACCGGCGCCTGAACGCGGACCACGGGTGCTCGCATCGAACGCCGGTGCGTACATCTTGGTTCAAATGCACGAGCCGCGAAGAAGTCTACAAGGCCGGAGCGGCCGACGTGAGTCATCTCCGCTACAGCGACACGTGCAAAGATGTCACTGATAAACCGCGTGGCAAAGACCGACGCGCACGCAATACGCTCTTTTTTTGTGTCGCGGAGCGATCGCTCTGTCGGCGCGAGACCACCGCTCTGTCCACGCCATCACGGACAGCGATGCTCGCACCGGGGACGGAGGCGCGATGAGCGGCGGAGGCGCCGCTGTGGCGCTGACAGCCACCCTCCTGCCGGGCGGAGCGCGGGGGCGCTGGTCGCTGGCGTCGTCGGCGCGGAGAGTCGCGCTGGCGTCGTCGGCGCGGAGGGAGGACGAGGACGTCGTGGTCTGCCGATCTGCGCGGCCGGCCTTCCCTGGGTCCGCGGTCGACGCGCCGGGGGCGCGGCGTCGCCGGGTCGTGGGGCAGCGGGGACGGCAGCGCTGGCCCGTCCGGGCCGGGGGCGCCCTGTCCGCGCACGGCCGTCCGCGGCGTTCGCTCGATCGAAGGGCGTGCCGCGGGCGGGGGTGCACGGCGGCGGGGCGGACTGCTCGGCGCGGTGCGTCGATGCGCCCTTGACGCCGCTGCGCCTCGATCATTACATGCCGCAGACCATGAAGGGCCATGCGCGCAATCTGATGACCGAGCGCGTGATCGCTTTGGAGCAGGGCACGCCGGTCACCGACATGCTGCAGCTGTTCGCGCAGCAGAACCTGAGCGGTGCGCCGGTCATCGACGAGGGGCACCACATCGTCGGGTTCGTCAGCGAGACGGATCTCCTGGGCGCGCTCCTGCGCGAGGAGTACGAGGGCATGACGGCCGCGGACGTGATGAGCACCCCGCCGATCTGCGTGGACGAGTTCATGCCCACCGACGAGGTGATGACGCTGCTCCGCGAGAACCGGATCCACCATCTGCCGGTCGTGCGCGAGGGGCGGCTCGTCGGGATCATCACGCCCGAGGACATCCTCCGCTACCTCGTGGAGCGGGTGCTGCCGGTCCCGCCGACCTCCGCCTGAGGCGACCGGCGCCCGGAGGGCAGCCGATCGCTGTCCTCACCAGCACATCGACGTGGCCACAGGATGGCTCGTCGGGACGCGTGCCGACACCTCGACGTCTCGAGCGGCACCAGCGTGTCGAAGCCGATGGCTCCCCGGCGTCCTCGAGCATGCTGAGGCGATTTCAGAACGAATCGGGGCCGCTCCAGCAAGCGCTGGAGTTTCCTTGTGCATTGCACCGAACGATTCCTGTTTGCCGCCGAACGCGGTGCAACATCGCAGAAACTGGCATACTCGCTCTCACGCTCTTCGTGCGTCAAAAAGCATCCTATCGCCTGCGCATCGACTTCTCTTCCGAAGACTTGCCTCCTGCGCGTCGGTCATCGAGGGTTGCCCCATGCCGAAGTCGCCGCGCAAGCGTGCGCTGAGCTCGCCCCACGATGCGCTGTTCCAGTGGACCTTCTCCCAGCGCGAGCACGCCGTCGGCCTGCTGAAGGCCGCGCTGCCGCCGCCGCTGGTCGCCGCCGTGCGATGGGGCACGCTGCGCGTCGAGAAGGGCAGCTTCGTCGACCGCGCGCTGCGCAGCCGCCATAGCGATCTCGTGCTCTCCGCCAGGATCGGAGAGGGGCGGGTCTACGTTTACGTGATCGTCGAGCAGCAGCGCGACGTCGAGGCGCTGATGGTCTTCCGCATGGGCCTGTACATGATGCGCCTTTGGGAGCAGCTCGTCCGCGAACAGCCGGGACTGAAGAAGCTGCCGCCGGTCATGCCGGTGCTGGTCCATCACAGCGACACGGGGTGGACGGCGGCCAGGGCCTTCGAGGACATCGTCGCGATCGATGGACCGGCGCGGGCGGCGCTCCTGCCGCACACGCCGCGCTTCGAGCTGCGCCTGATCGACGTGAGCGGCGGGCGCGCCGGCGATCTGGTGGAGCAGGCGCTGACGGCGCTGGGATAGGTGGTGCTGTGGTGCCTCTCGGTGTCCGGCGACGACGCGCGGCTCGAGCGGGAGATCGGCCGCATCGCGGCCGCGCTGGACGAGGTGCTGCAGGCGCCGAGCGGGCTCGCTGCCCTGGAGGCGCTCTTGCGCTATCTTGTGGCCACGCACGCGCGCTTCAGCGCGCGGAAGATCGGACGGCTCTTGGAGAAAGCGGCGGGCCCGCGGGCCCAGGAGGCTATCGTGAACACGCTGGACGAGATCGAACGCAGGGGCGAACGCAGGGGGCGAGCGCAGGGGCGCGCACAAGGGCGCGCACAGACGCTCCTGGAGCTGCTCGCGGCCCGGTTCGGCGCGGTGCCTGCCGACGTGAGCGCCCGGATCCTGGCCGCGAACGAGGCGGCGCTCGTCGCCTGGACGACGCGGGTGCTCACGGCCCCGACGCCGGAGGACGTCCTCGACGAGGACGGCACGCGCCCCGCAGCGACGCGGCGCCCTGCGGCACGCAAACGCGCCCGGCGGGCCTGATCCGGGGAAGCGCCGCCACGCCGGCCCGGAGGCGGCCGCCCGCTCGGCCGCACCCCCGGCCGCAGGTGAGGCGCCCGCGGAGCCGCCGGCCGACGCCCCCTACCGCCGGTCGAACTGGTACCGCGCCCGCTCCGCGCCCTCGATCTCGACCACGACGCGCTTCGGGCCGAGGCGCACCACGGCGTGCGCGGCCGCGGGGCGGCCCGGCGCGTCGTCGTCGAGGTTCTCGATCAAGCTCTGGAGCGTCACGTACGGGATGCCGCGGATCACGTCGAGGTGGTTCCAGTGCAGGTGGCCGTTGAAGACCGCGAGGACGCCGTGCTCCTCGAAGAGCTTCCGCATGGCGCGCCGCTCGCGCACGAGGCAGATGTGCGGGCTCCCCTCGAACCAGCGGTTGCCCCGGAGATCCTGATCGGCCGCGCTGTGGTGCATCAGCACGACCTTGGGCAGCGAGGTCCCCGCGAGGTCCTCGGCGAGCCAGGCGAGCTGCTCGGGCCCCACCGACACGTCGTGATCCTTGCGCTCGCGCGTGTGGAGGACCGTGAAGTGGTACCCGCCGCGGTCGAACGAGTAGTGGAGCCGCGTCACCTCGGGCCTCCCCCAGGCGGACAGCAGCTCGGCCTCGCTCAGGTGGATCACGTCGTGGTTGCCGGCGACGTGAAAGAGCTCGGCCCGCACGCCGCGGAGCGCCGCGATGCACTCGCCGTAACGCGCCCGATCGGCCTCGGGACCCTCGTCCTCGATGTCGTCGCCCAGGTTCACGACGAGGTCGGGCCGCGTGACCTCGTTCATGCGCTCCACGAAGGCGCGCGTCAGCGCGGGCGCATCGCCCGTGAGCTTGCGCAGCTTGCCCCCGAACGACGCCTGCGGGCCGAAGTGCAGGTCCGAGACGAGCGCGACGACGAGCTCCATCCGCGCCTCGCCGCTCAGCTCGACGCCGCGCCGGGATCCGGCGTCCCCTTGGAGCCGCCCAGGCACGCGGGCGAGCGGAAGCCCGCGCTCCCCTGCCGCTCCCACTCGTCCGGCGTCATCGCGCGGATCGTCAGGGCGTGCAGCCCGGCGCCGAACTCCTCGCGCACGACCTCGTTGACGCGCCGGTGGCGCTCGAGGGGGCTCAGGCCCCGGAACGCCTCGCTCACCACGAGCACCTTGAAATGCGTCTCCGAGCCCGCCGGCACGCTGTGCATGCGGCTCTCGTTCTCCACCTCGAGGTGCACGGGCTCGAGCGCGCGGGCGAGCTTGCTCTGGATCGACTCCTGCCTCGTCGCTGTCGTCATGGCCGCGCGAAGCTTAGCCTCGGCCGCGCCGCCGGTCACCCGATGAGCGCCGCCGCGGAGGAGCGCCCGCCCGCCGGGACCCTGGCCGGAGGGCCCTCCGCGGGCCGCGAGATGGCCGCCGTGGACGAAGAGATTGCCCGGCGCCACGCCAACGGATAAACCGCGCGGCATGGCATCTCCGATGGTTGCGCGGCTCGCGCTCGTCCTCGTCGCCGGGCTCGCCGGCGCTTCCGGCTGCAGCGACGATGAGACATCGACCGCCCCCGGCCCGACCGGAGTGCCCCAGCTCGAGATCGTGAGCCCGAAGGACGGCGCCTGCGTCGCGATCGGGGAGCCCTCGGACGCCTCGTCCGACGATGTGCCGACGGTTCCGGTCAGCGTCACGGTCTCCGAGCTCCTCCTCCGCCCTCCCGGCACCTGCTTGACGTACCGGCAGTGCGGGCACCTCGTGCTCAGCGTCGGCGGCGAGAGGAACAACGCCGCGGCCGGCCGCGTGCTCGACGTGCGCCTCGGCGCGCTCGACCCCGAGGAACGCTACGGTGAGCTCGAGATCACCATCGCCGCCGTGAGCGACGCGGGCGAGCCGATCCTCGGCGGCGAGAGCAAGCAGGAGCCGCTCACCCGGAGCTTGTCGCTGACCGTCGCGCCGTCGTGTGAAGACGGCAGCGGCGGCGCGGGCGGTGACGGCGGCGGCGGTGGCGCGGGCGGTGACGGCGGCTCGGGCGGTGACGGCGGCTCGGGCGGTGATGGCGGCGCGGGCGGTGATGGCGGCCGCCGCTCGAGCTACGCGACGATACGGCGAACCTGATGCTCACGTGGATCGACGAGAAGGGCGACACGCACGTCGAGCTCCGCCCGGCCGACGTGCCGGCCGAGGGCCGCGCGATGGTGCGCGCCATGCTCTCGGACCGGACCGAGGGCACGCGCGACGTGTTCTACGTCGCGGATCTGACGCAGAAGCGCCCGGACGGCACGTACGCGGTCCGGACGATGCCGCGGCGAGAGTGGGAGTCGCTGCTGGAGAAGCGGCGCGCCGAGCACGTCGCGAAGACGGCGCCCCCGCCCGCGGCGGCCCCCGGGCCCGGCGGCTCCGCGCGCTCGCGCCGGCGTGCAAGGAGCCGCGCGACGACGGCACCGCCCCGGCGCAGGCCCCCGCCGAGCTGCCGCCGCTCGAGCTACGCGACGATACGGCGAACCTGATGCTCACGTGGATCGACGAGAAGGGCGACACGCACGTCGAGCTCCGCCCGGCCGACGTGCCGGCCGAGGGCCGCGCGATGGTGCGCGCCATGCTCTCGGACCGGACCGAGGGCACGCGCGACGTGTTCTACGTCGCGGATCTGACGCAGAAGCGCCCGGACGGCACGTACGCGGTCCGGACGATGCCGCGGCGAGAGTGGGAGTCGCTGCTGGAGAAGCGGCGCGCCGAGCACGTCGCGAAGACGGCGCCCCCGCCCGCGGCGGCCCCCGGGCCCGGCGGCTCCGCCGGCGGCTGAGCCGAGCTCTCGGCGACGTCTCGCGAACGCGGGAGAGCCCGACGCGCTGGCGGGAGAACCCGACGTGCCCCCCGCCATCACCGGAGCGCGGAGGCGCACGGCCGTGGCCGCCGCTCCTGGGCGCCGTGGCGCTTGGCCCCTTCTCCTCCGGTCGCCCTAGCCCGCTCGCTGTTGCCCCGCGCCGATCCAGCCCGGCCGAGCCGTCACTTCGCCTCTGGATCGGCGCGCGGCAGGCCTCGCTCGTCGAACAGGAGCGCGATGTCGACGTGGAACTGAGCTCTGCGGGAGGAAGGCGGGGCCCGGTGTGAGCTCGGCGGCGGCGTGGAATGGCTGCCGTGGGCCTCACCTTCCAGTGCGCCCGGCGCGAGCGCCTCCCGCTGCAACGGTGCCGCGCCCGCCTGCCCCGCCGTGATCTCCGGCTGCGGGTACCCCGCTCCGCGCCGCGAGGCCGGCACCGGCGTCTCTTGCCGAAGAGGCGCCCCGGCGAGCTGCGCCTCCCGCCGCGAGCTCGGCACCGCCGGCTGCGACAGGGGCGCCGCCGGGCGCGAGCTCGGCGCGGCCGGGCGCGAGCTCGGCGCCAGCGCCTCGCGCCGGGACGACGCCCCGGCCGGCCGTGAGCTCGGCGCGGCCGGGCGCGAGCTCGGCGCCAGCGCTTCGCGCCGGGACGCCGCCCCGGCCGCCGACCACGAGCCAGGCACCGCCGGCTGCGACAGCGGCGCCGGCGTGTCCCGCCGCGGCACCGCGACCCCCGGCTGCCCCTCTCGCCGCAGGTAGGCGGCGGCCCGGCCGCCGACCACGAGCCAGGCACCGCCGGCTGCGACAGCGGCGCCGGCGTGTCCCGCCGCGGATGCGCGGCGGCCGGCAGCGTCGCCCCCCGCGCGTATGTCGCTGCCAGCTGCGAGCCCGCCACCGGCGTATCCCGCCGCGCGTACCCGCCCGCCGGCTGCGAGCCCGGCATCGGCGTGTCCCGCCGCGCGTACGCGCCCGCCCTGCCCGCGGGCGGCACCGACCCGTCCCGGCGCGCAGCCACCACGCCGGCCGGCGCCGGCGCCGGCGGCGACGAGGGCAGCGCGCGCGACGTCAACGCCATCACGCCCAGGCGCTCCGCGCGCGGCGCCGCCGGATCGAGCGGGCGATGCGCCGCCTCCGCCTGGCCCCCGGCGGCCCAGCGCTCCGGCCGCTGCGAGGCCACGGCGGCCGCGACGCGCTCGCGGAACGCGAGATCCTGCGCGCCCGCGCTCCGCGGCCCGGAGCGCGGCAGCGGCGTCGCCTCGGCGTCGCGCCGCGACGACGCGTCCGTCATCGCCCCGAGGGTCCAGCGCTCCGAGCGCGGCCCCGCGCCGTCGTCCGCGGGCGTCAGCGAGTAGCGCCCCGGCGTGTGCTGCCACGAGCGCTGCTTGCGGCTCTCGCGCGCCGCCGTGCCGAGCATCGCCCCGAGCTCGTCGTCCGTGAGCGTCTCGTCGACGCGCACGAGCGTGCTCACCACGTCGCGCGCGATCTCCTCGAACCCGTCGGGAGCCAGCGCGTAGGTCGACGACGTGACCACGATGGCCACAGGCCGGCGCTCCTCCGCCAGCGCCGCGGCCATCGATACGGGGCACGCCTTGACGACGATCCCCACGTCCATCGCTGCCGTCTGGCAGCGCTCTAGCAGCGCCTGATCGCCGCCGATGAGGAGGGCCGTCGGGATCTGGGCGCGAAGCGTGGCGTCGGAAATTCGCGGCATCGGTCCAAGGATCCTAACCTCCTCGACCCAAACAGAGGTCAGGAAAATCCTGTCATCGGACATTCCCCGTCATGTCTGGATAGCGAGCTCAACCGATGTGGGGAACTGCGCTCCGCCGGATCACTTCACGGATGCGTAGGTGCGGTGGGCAACTCGGTGAGGTGGCAGGCAGCCCAGTGACCGGGACGGCGCTCCTCCAGCGGAGGAGCCTCGATGCTGCACCGCTCCATCGCATACGGACAGCGGGTGTGGAAATGGCACCCTGAGGGCGGATTCAGCGGACTCGGCACTTCGCCGACGAGCGTCAGGCGACGCCGCTTGCGCTCCTGGTCAGGATCCGGGATCGGGATCGCCGACAGCAGCGCCTGCGTGTACGGATGCTGGGGTGAGCGGAATAGTGCATCTGGGCGGGCGCGCTCGACGATCCGGCCGAGGTACATCACCGCGATCTCGCTTGACAGATGGCGTACCACCGCGAGGTCGTGCGCCACGAACACGTACGTGAGGGACAGCTCGCGCTGGAGCGAGGCGAGCAGGTTGACGATCTGCGCCTGGATGCTCACGTCGAGCGCGCTGACCGGCTCGTCCGCGATCACGAGCTTCGGCTTCAGGGCGAGCGCGCGGGCGATGCCGATCCGCTGCCGCTGGCCGCCGGAGAACTCGTGCGGATAGCGGCGCATGTACGAGGGCGAGAGCCCCACGAGCTCCATCAGGCGCGCCACCTCGCGGAGCGCCTCGTCGCGCGACGAGGCGAGGCCGTGGGTGAAGAGCGGCTCGGCGATGAGGTCGTGGACCGTCATGCGCGGGTTCAGGCTCGCGTACGGGTCCTGGAAGATCATCTGCATCTCGCGGCGGGCCTTGCGCAGCGCGCGCGGCTCGAGCGTCAGGACCTCCCGGCCGTCGATCTTCACGCTCCCCGAGGTGGGCGGGACGAGGCGCAGGATGCCCCGCCCCGTCGTCGACTTGCCGCAGCCGGACTCGCCGACGAGGCCGAGCGTGGCGCCGCGGTCGACGTCGAAGGAGACGCCGTCGACCGCGCGCACCGTGCCGACCTGCCGCTGGAGCAGGCCGCGCCGCACGGGGAAGTGGACCTTGAGATCGCGCACCGAGAGCAGCGGCGGGGGTGTGGCGGGTGTGGTCATGGCGCTCGTCCGGCGACGTCCTCGACATGGCACCGCACGACGTGCAGCGCCCTCCTGTCCCCCTCGCCCGAGACGACCCGCGGCAGCGGCGCCTCCTCGCGGCACGCGGCGACCGCGTGCGCGCAGCGCGGGTGGAACGGGCAGCCCGGCGGCAGGCGCGCGAGCGACGGCGGCATCCCGGGGATGGGGACGAGGTCGGCGCCGCGCGGGCCCTCGAGCCGCGGGATCGACCGCGACAGGCCGATCGTGTACGGGTGCCGCGGGGCATGGAAGATGGCGCCGACCGGGCCCTCCTCGACGATGCGCCCGGCGTACATGACCGCGACGCGATCGGCCATCTTCGCGACGACGCCGAGGTCGTGCGTGATGAGCAGGACCGCCGCGCCGAGCGCCTCCTTCCGCTCCCGGATGAGGTCCAGGATCTGCGCCTGGATCGTGACGTCGAGCGCCGTCGTCGGCTCGTCGGCGATGAGCAGATCCGGGTCGCAGAGCAGCGCCATGGCGATCATCACGCGCTGCCGCATCCCGCCCGAGAGCTGGTGCGGGTAGTCGTCGATCCGCGACGCCGCCGCGGGGATGCCCACCGCCTGCAGCATCTCGACGCTGCGCCGGCGGGCCTCGGCGCGCCCCATGCCGCGGTGCAGCTCCAGCACCTCGATGAGCTGCTCGCTCACCCGGAGGTAGGGGTTCAGCGACGTCATCGGGTCCTGGAAGATCATCGCGATCCGGTCGCCGCGGATGCGCTCCATCCGCGCCTCGCTCGCCTCCACGAGGTCCTCGACGACGCCCCCCTCGGACTCGAGCAGGATCTGGCCGCCGACGATCCGCCCCGGCGGGTCGGGGATGAGCCGGAGCAGCGAGAGGCTCGTCACGCTCTTGCCCGAGCCCGACTCGCCCACGATCCCGAGCACCTCGCCGCGATCGAGGCTGAAGGAGATGCCGTCGACCGCGCGCACCACCCCCTCCTCGGTGAAGAAGTGGGTCTTCAGGTTGTTGACCTCGATCAGCATGGTTCGTCTGGGCGCGCGCGCGTCGCGGGGGCGGCGCAGCCCTTCAGTCCTTTCGGATGCGTGGATCGAGGGCGTCGCGGAGCCCGTCGCCGAGGAAGTTGAAGCAGATCAGCGTGAGCGCGAGCATCAGCGCCGGGAAGATGAGCTGCCAGGGGAAGAGGTCCATCGCGTCGGCGCCCGTGGACGCGAGCAGGCCCCAGCTCGAGAGCGGCTCCTGCGTGCCGAGGCCGAGGAAGCTCAGGAACGCCTCGGTCATCATCACCTCGGGGATGGTGAGCGTCGTGTAGACGATGATCGGGCCGAGCGCGTTCGGCACGAGGTGCCGGAAGATCAGCGCGGCGTGGCCGACGCCGATCGAGCGGGCCGACTCGATGAACGGCTGGCTGCGCAGCGCGATGACCTGGCCGCGGACGATGCGGGCCATCGTGAGCCACGAGATGCCGCCGAGGGCCGCGAAGACGACGACGATTTGGAAGATGGGGAAATAGCTCGGATCCGAGGGATCCTGCACGAACAGGCCGAGCGCGACCTTCCAGGCGCGGTAGAGGGGCGTCTGGTCGTTCGCGAAGAAGACCATGAGCAGGATGACGAGGATGAGGAACGGGAACGTGTAGAGCACGTCCACGATGCGCATCATGATCGCGTCGACCTTGCCGCCGAAGTAGCCGGCGACGCCGCCCCAGCTCACGCCGATGACGAAGCTCACGAGCGTGGCGATGATGCCGACGGCGAAGGAGATGCGCCCGCCGAAGAAGACGCGGGCCATCAGGTCGCGGCCGAAGTAGTCGGTGCCCATCCAGTGCGCGAGCGACGGCGGCTGCGCGCCGAGCTTGAGGTCGGCCTTGTCGTACCGGTAGCTGGAGAGCTCGGGGACGAGGATGCAGGCGAGGATCATCGCGAGGAGCACGGCGCCGCAGGCGACCGCCGCGCGGTTCTTGCGGAGCCGCCGCCACGCGTCGCGCCCGAGGCTCGACCCCTGCTCGAGGGCGTCGAGCCGCAGCGGGCCGGCCGGGCGCGGCGCCGCGCCGCCGGGGACGGCGGGCAGGTCGCCGGGCGCGGCGGGCGGGTCGACAGGCGCGGCGGCCTCTGCGGCGGGCGGCGGGGGGGCGGCGGGCATGGTCAGCGCAGCTCCACGCGCGGGTCGATGAAGGCGTACGCCACGTCGACGAGCGCGTTGAAGAGCATGAGCAGGAAGCCGTAGACGAGCATGACCCCCATCACGAGGTTGTAGTCGCGGTTCGTGGCCGCCTCGACGAAGTAGCGGCCCATGCCGGGGATGTTGAAGATCTTCTCGACGACGAGGGAGCCGACGAGCAGGCCGCTGAAGCCGGGGCCGAGGAAGCTCACGACCGGGAGCAGCCCGCCCCGGAGCGCGTGCTTCAGGACGACCTTGCGCTCGGACAGCCCCTTGGCGCGGGCGGTCCGGATGAAGTCGGAGCGGATCACCTCGAGCATCCCGCCGCGCGTCAGCCGGGCGATGTAGGCGGCCACCGGCAATCCGGCGCAGATGACCGGGAGCACCATGTGCCGCCACGTCTCCCAGCGGGCCACGGGGAACCAGTAGAGCTTGAGCGAGAAGACAAGCATGAGCAGCGGCGCGAGCACGTACCGCGGCACGCTGAGGCCGACCATGGCGACGCCCATGGCCGCCGTGTCCTTCCAGGTGTTCTGGCGGATCGCGCCGACGATGCCGAGCGGGATGCCCATCGCCAGGGCGAAGAGCATCGCCCAGAACCCGAGCTGCATCGACACGGGCAGGCTGAGCGCGATGATCTCGTTGACGGTGCGGTTCGGGTACTTGAACGTCGGGCCCAGGTCGCCTCGGGTGACGAGCGCAAAGAGCCAGTCGCCATACTGCTTCAGCACCGGATCGTTCAGGTGGTACTTGGCGTCGAGCTGCCGCTGGACCTCGACGGGCACCGCCCGCTCCTGATCGAACGGGCCGCCCGGCACGATGCGCACCAGGATGAACACCAGGGTGGCGACGATGAAGAGCGTGGGGATGATCGAGAGCAGCCGCTTGATGGCGTAGGTGCTCACGGCGCGCCGCCTGCCGGCCGTCGTGCCGCGCCGCTCGCCTCGTCATGCCGCCGCCTTGCGTGGATCCCGAGCGATGTCACGAGGTGCCTCCGTGCTGCCTTCCTTCAGCGCGGCGACGGCCGCGAGGGCGCGCCGCGTCTTCCCGCATATCACGGAATCGCTGGCCGGCGCGGCGTTTCGCGCGTCGCGTCGCGCTGCCGCGGCCGAGGCGGCCTGCGCGCTGGGGGCGCGCGTGCGGCCGGCGCTACGGGGAGAGGGCCAAGACGAAGGCGTCCGAGGGGCCGCTGACGGCGCTAGTGGGTGAAAGCCGCGACGAAGGCTTCCGAAGGATGCCCGACGGGGATCGCGTCGGATCCGAAGCCGACCTCCTCGTCGTAGGCCGTGCCGGTGAGAGCGATCGTGCCGAGGGGGGAGACGCACATATCCCGCGTGTGGCTCTGGCCCCAAAAAAAGATGGTCCAGCTCTCAGTCCTGTCCGCGTCGTGCCCGGCGAGGCCGTTGATCGAGGTCGATGCGTTGCCCGAGAGGAAGATCGCCCCGGCGGCGTCCGCGGCGATCGCGCTGTTGAAGTTGGCTGGCCAGCTGAAGATGAGCTCGCCCTCCGCATCCAGCTTGACGAGCAGGGGCCCCCCGGGAAGCCCGCCGTCGCCGAAATCGAACTCGTCGAAGCTCCAGCCGGACAGGAAGATCTCGTCCGCCGCGTCGACCGCGACCGCCACGGCGCCCACGCCGGTTTCGGGGTACGTGTCGCGCGGCGACTCAGGGCCGATCAGCCAGCTCCAGATCACATCGCCCGTCGGCGCGAATTTCGTGACGGCGAACTGCAGGACGCAGGGGCAGTATCCGGTCGGCGAATACTTGGACTCGCTCACGGCCAGCACGTTGCCGGCGCTGTCGAGCGCGAGGTCTCCGTGGCGGTTGAGGTTCCCTGCTGTGGGGATCTCGCGCGTCCAGACGAGAGCGCCCTCGGCGTCCAGCCTCGCCACGGACACGACCCCCTCGGTGTCTCCAGCGCTGTGGAGGGTCACGTACGCATTGCCGAGCGCATCGACGGCGATCGTTTCCGCGCTCTGGCGCCGGAGCTCCGTGAACTCGGAGACGAGGGCCCCACGGCTCCAGAGGTGGCTTCCATCCGGGTCGAGCTTGACCACGAAGCCCGCGCTGGAGAACGTGCCCGGGGCCGGGAGCGGACCCCCGCCGAAGTCGACGCTGGGAACGGCGGCGTCGCCCCCGTACGAGCCGACCAGCAAGAGATCGCCGCTCGCGTCGATGGTCACGTCGAAGGCGGTCTCGCCGTGAGGGCTCCCGAAGCGCTTGCTCCAGAGCGTCGCGCCCGAGGGATCGAGCTTGAGGAGGAAGATGTCCGAGCCTCCAGCGCTGGTCATCGGGCCGACGCCGAAGTCGACGGTCCCTTCGAACTCGCCCGTCACGTAGAAGTTGCCCGAGGCGTCGCTGGCGATGCAGAGGCCTTGAGCATTGCCGTCATTGGGATAGACGTGCGCCCACGCTGGCGCGCCGAGCCCGGCATTGCCGGTGAGGCCACCGCCCTCGCCGCCGGTGCCAGTCGCGCCGCCCTCGCCGCCGGCACCCCCGGTGCCGGTCGCGCCACCTGGCCCCCCGCTGCCGCCCTCCCCCGACGAGCTGAAAGCTCCCCCGCCCCCCCCCCGACCGGCTCGCACGCAGCAGCGAGGATCACGCGAGAGAGAGCGCAGCGGAAGCGTACCTCTTCAGCGCCGAAACAGGGCCCACACGACCCTTGCGTCCGTCCATGTCCGCTCTGGTGCGCGTGCCGTGCTCGGCGTTCATCCGCGCCCGCTCACGGTTGCTTCTTGAGCTTGCCCTGATCGCGGAGCTTCACGAGCTCCGCGTAGCCGCCCTCGAGGACCCCGTCGACGAACACCATGGGGAACGTCGGAAAGCCGGCCCAAAGCTTGATGGCGAGCCGCTCCTTCCACTTGGAGAGGTAACTCCCGTATTCCAGGTAAGTATATCTCACGCCCTCTCCATCGAGCAGCTGGCGCGTCTTCTTCACGAAGGGATTCTGGGCCATCCCGACGACGACCACCCGGTCGCGGCCCACGGTGCCCGCGACCTCGTCCACGATGGATCGATGAAAGCTCGCGATCTGCGACCTCACCGCGTCGGAAACCTTCTCGGGAGCAAGCGTGGGACGTTCGGACATGAGATGAGCACCTCCGCGCCGGCAGCGTACCGGCGCGGAGGGCGCGCGGTCAACCTTGCGCCGGTACGCGCTACCGCGCCTCGCGGTCCAGCGCGAGCGCCCCGGACTCCCATACGATCTCGCCGCCGACCCTCGTGAGCTCGCTCGTCGTGCCCACCAGCTCCTCGGGAGAGATGGGACCAAAGACGTCGCGCGAGAGCACCGCGAGATCGGCGAGCCGGCCGACCATGGCGCCGAGCGCCCGGGCGCGCGCGACGTCCGACGGGAGGAGCAGATCGCCGTGCTCGATGCGCGTCCGCCGGCCGCGCCACGCGGACGGACCGCCGCTCGTCCGGCGCTCTACGGGATGAGCAGCACCTTCCCCGTCGTCGCCCGCCCGGCGAGCGCGCGGTGCGCCTCCGCCGCCTCGGCGAGCGGGTACGTCGCGCCGACCGAGATCGTGAGCTCGCCGCGCGCGATCGCGCCGAGCACGTCCTCGGCGCGCTGGAGCAGCTCCTCGCGCGTCGCCGTGTAGTGCCCGAGGGTCGGCCGCGTCAGGAAGAGCGACCCCTTCTGGCTCAGGATCTGCGGGTCGAACGCGGGCACCGGCCCGCTCGACTGGCCGAAGAGCACCAGCATGCCGCGCGGGCGGAGCGCGCCCAGGCTCTTCTCGAACGTGTCGCGCCCGACCCCGTCGTAGACCACGTCGACCCCGGCGCCGCCCGTGAGCCGGCGCGCCTCGACCTCGACGTCGGCCTGCGTGTACAGGATCACCTCGTCGGCGCCGGCCTCGCGCGCGAGCCGCGCCTTCTCCTCGGTCGAGACGGTGCCGATCACGCGGGCGCCGAGCCGCTTCGCCATCTGGCAGAGGAGCAGCCCCATCCCGCCCGCCGCCGCGTGGACCAGGCACGTGTGGCCCGGCCCGAGCGCGAACGTGGAGCGCACGAGGTAATGCGCGGTCATGCCCTGGAGCATCGCCGCCGCCGCGCGCTTCGCGCCGACGCCCGCGGGCACCGGGACCAGCTTCGCGACCGGGATGCGCACGTGCGTCGCGTACGAGCCGGGGCCGCCGGCCCACGCGACCTCGTCCCCTTCCCTCACCCCGGCGACCGCCGGCCCCACGGCCTCGACGCGCCCCGCGCCCTCGAGCCCGAGCGGGATCGGCGGCTCGATCTTGTACTGGCCGCTCCGCTGGTAGATGTCGATGAAGTTCACCCCGGCGGCCTCGACGCGGACCACGGCTTCACCCGGGCCTGGCGTCGGCGTCGGGTGCTCCTCCAGCGTCATCACCTCGGGGCCGCCAGCGGCTCTCGGTCGGATCGCGAGCATGCCGCCCATGTTGCCGAGCCGGAGCGGCCCGTCAAGCGACCGGCGCGGGCATCGACGCATCGCTTCACGCTTCAGCCGCGCGCCGCCGCGCCGCGGGCATCGATCCCATTGCTGCCCAACGCGCGCCGTGGATGATGCGCTCTCATGTCCGCTTCCACTCCTTCCGAGTCGCTCACCCAGCACAACGCCCCTGGCGCCTCGCCCGCCCCGTCCGCTGCCGCGGCCGCCGCATCCGGCTCGGCGCCCGCCCCGTCGGCCGGCGCGGGGCCGGCAGGCACGACGGCCGCGCCGTTCCCCGAGGGCTTCCTGTGGGGCGCGGCCACCGCGGCCTACCAGATCGAAGGCGCCGCCACCGAGGACGGCCGCGGCCCCTCCGTGTGGGACGTCTTCTCGAACACCCCCGGGAAGGTCTTCGAAGGGCACACCGGGAACGTCGCGTGCGACCACTACCATCGCTACAAGGAGGACTTCGGGCTGCTCGCCGAGCTCGGGGCCAAGAGCTATCGCTTCAGCGTCTCGTGGACGCGCGTCCTCCCGGAGGGCACGGGCAAGGTCAACCAGAAAGGGCTCGACTTCTACGACCGGCTCGTCGACGAGCTCCTCCGCCTCGGCATCGTGCCGCTGTGCACGCTGTTCCACTGGGACTTCCCCCAGGCGCTCCAGGACCGCGGCGGGTTCCTCCAGCGGGACGTCGCCGACTGGTTCGCCGACTACACGACCGTCGTCGCAGAGCGGCTCGGCGATCGCGTGCCGTGGTGGGTGACGCAGAACGAGCCGCAGGCGTTCATCGGCAACGCGCTCCTCGAGGGGCACTTCGCCCCCGGGCTCAAGCTCCCGTACCGGGACTACCTGACCGCCGCGCACAACCAGATGCGCGCCCACGGCAAGCAGGTGGACGCCCTGCGCGCCGCGGCCAAGGCGGCGAAGATCGGCTACGTGCTCGCGACCCAGGTCCAGCGCCCCGCGACGGAGGACCCGGGCGACGTCGAGGCGGCGCGCGAGGCGATCTTCTCGGTCTACGAGCGGCACCCCTGGAACAACGCCTGGTGGATCGCGCCGGTGCTCGAGGGGCGGTATCCGGAGAGCGGCCTCAAGCTCTTCGGCAATGACGTGCCCGACTTCCCCTCCAGCGACTTCGACCAGATCAAGCGGCCGCTCGACTACCTCGGGCTCAACATGTACTCGGCGGGCACGTGGCGGCGGGGCAAGGACGGCAAGCCCGAGCGCGTCGCGTCCCCGCCCGGCTACCCGCGCGCGACGCTCGACTGGCTGCAGGTGGTCCCCAGCACCCTGTACTGGGGCACGAGGTACTTCTGGGAGCGGTACAAGCTGCCCATCGGGATCACCGAGCACGGCACGGCCACGCGGGACCAGGTCTTCCTCGACGGGAAGGTGCACGACCCGCAGCGCATCGATCTGATGCACCGGTACCTGCTCGGCCTGTCGCGGGCGGTGAAGGAGGGCGTCGACGTCTTCGGATACTGGGCCTGGTCGCTCCTCGACAACTTCGAATGGGCCGAGGGCTACAGGGAGCGGTTCGGGCTCGTCTACGTCGATTACCAGACCCAGCGCCGGATCCCGAAGGACTCGTTCTCCTGGTACAAGGAGGTCATCGCGACCAACGGGCGCTCGCTCCTCGGGCCGACCGCGGTGGCCTGGGACAACGTGACCGGCTGATCCCGGAGGCCCGCCCCCTCGCGTCCAGGCTTGCACAGCGGGTGATGCACCGTGAACTCGGGGTGCATGATCTCGCTCCACGTCTCGTGGCTTGCGCCGATTCACGGCCTCGAGCAGGCGACGTCGAACGTCTGCTCGTTCGCCTCGGCGGATTGCGGCACGAGACCACGTCCAGCTAAGAGCTCACATTACATCCGCAGGTGCGCGGCTGCCCACCGGCCTCGGAGAACACGGCGGTTCGGCCGCGTGCGTCGCGCGATCCTGCCGCGAGGGGACGAGCTCTGGTGTGCAAAGCCCCTGTGGATTCGACGCGAATGCGCTAATCTCTGCGTCTTTGCCTGTGTGCGCGGACGCACAGGCGCTCACAAAGGACACAGGGATATGGTTCTACGCAACGTTGTAGTTACGCTCACTGCGGCAGGTGTGATGTTCCTCGTCGCGTGCGATCCCGGCGACCCACCCCCTGCCGGCGCTGGCGCTGCGGGTGGGGCCGGCGGCTCGGCCGAGCCGGGGTGCCCCGCGCCGTCCGGCGGCCCGACGGTTCACTCGGGCGATGTGAGCGACAATGAGACCTGGACCGCGGAGGGGAGCCCGCACGTCGTGAGCTTCCCTGTCCGCCTCCGCCCCGGCGTGACGCTCACGATCGAGCCGTGCGCCGAGGTGCTGCTCGAGGAGGACACGGGCATCTCCGCGATGGATGAGGGCGCCGAGCTGAAGGCCGAGGGCACCGAAGCGCGGCCGATCACGTTCCGCGGCAGCGAGGGCGCGCGGTGGAACGACGTGCACGTCGCGTGGCCGGGCAAGGCGACCCTCCGCCACGTGACGCTCGAGGGCGGCGGCGGCGATCGCTTCCACGCGAACGCGGCCCTCTCCGCGTACGGCGGGTCCGTGACCCCCGCGGCGCCGGTGCTGCTCGTCGACCACGTGACGGTGCGCGGGTCGCTCGGCGCCGGGGTGCTCCTCTTGCGGGCGTCGGCGTTCGCCGAGGGCTCCACCGATCTCGTGATCACCGAGAGCGGCAGCGAGGAGCACCCGTATCCGCTGGAGCTCGGCGAGCAGGCGCTCGGCTCGATCCCGGTCGGCGTGTACACCGGCAATCGAAGGGACGAGATCCTGATCCAGGACGAGGGCGCCAATCAGACCTCCGGGCTGCAGCAGGACACGACCCTGCGCGACCGCGGCGTGCCCTACCACTTCGGCGACTGGCGCGACGCCCGCTTCAACATCGGCGGCGGCGGCGAGGGCGCGCCGCTCACGACGCTCACCATCGAGCCCGGCGTCACCATCCGGTTCGAGCCCGGCAACTTCATGCAGATCGAGCACTTCACCGGCGATTTCGCCGCGAGCGGCGCCCTCCGCGCGCTGGGCACGCCGGAGAAGCCCATCGTCTTCACCTCGGCCGCGGAGGCCCCCGCGCCCGGCGACTGGGGCGGGCTCTGGTTCGGCGGCATCCCGCGCGACGAGAACGTCCTGGAGAACGTCATCGTCGAGTATGCGGGGTACGACTGCGGCTGCATCCTGCTCAGCTGCAACGATCTCACGACCTTCAACGGCGCCGTCATCTTCAGCCAGGCGCCGAGCAGCGCGTTCATCCAGGGGTCGACGTTCCGCCACGTCGCCGGCCACGGCGTCACCCGCGGCTGGAACGGCACCGCGGGGCCCGATTTCGTCTCTGGAAACACCTTCGAGGACGTGAGCGGCTGCGAGCAGACGCGCCCCTGGGTCGAGGGCCAGCCGTGCCCTGACCCGAAGCCCCCCTGCCCCGAGGGCTAGCCCAGCGACGACGCGTCTCCCCGCGATCCCATGCCGGCGCCGCTGGTCTGCTCGTGCGTCGAAGCACTATGATCGTTCCGTGTTCGGCATCGTGCTCGATCGCGCCTCGCGGCGCTCCCTGGCGCTCCAGCTCGCGGACGGGCTGCGCCAGGCCGTCGTCGCCGGCGAGCTCGCGCCCGGCGCCAGGCTGCCCCCCTCGCGCCTGCTGGCCGCGGAGCTGGGGATCTCCCGGCGGCTGGTGACGGACGCTTACGAGCAGCTCACCGGCGAAGGCTATTTCGAGACCCGGGCGGGCCATGGGACCTACGCCGCCGCGCTGCCCGTGCGGACGCCGCACGCCAGCGTCTCGGGGGCGGCCCCCCTCCGGCCGCACCGGCCCACCATCCGCTTCGACTTCACCCCCGGGATCCCCGATCTCGCCAGCTTCCCGCGGCAAGCGTGGCGCCGCGCCGCCGACGACGCGCTCTCTCTGGCGCTCGCCGCCGACCTCTCCTACGGCCCGGCGCTCGGCGACGCCCGGCTGCGCCAGGCCATCTCCGACTACCTCTACCGGTTCCGCGGGCTGGCCGCCGATCCGGAGCAGATCTGCATCACCTCCGGCACCTCGCATTCCCTGTCGCTGCTCTCACGGCTCCTCCCCGCCACGACCCTTTTCTGCGAGGAGCCCGGGCTCACCTTCGCTCGCGACGTCTTCGGCTCGGCCGGGTTCCGCTGCCGCCCGATGCACGTCGACGACGCCGGCGCGCTCCCTTCCGGCCTGGGCGAGGTGCCCCGCGGCGCGCTCTTCTATCTGACGCCCTCCCACCAGTTCCCGACCGGCGCGCTCCTGCCCCTCAAGCGGCGGGTGAAGTTCCTGGAGCTGGTCGCCCCGGCCGAAGGGCTGGTGCTCGAGGACGATTACGACTCCGAGTTCCGCTTCCGCGGCAGCCCGGTCCCGCCGCTCGCCTCGCTCGACGCCGAGCGCGTCGTCTACCTGGGGACCTTCTCGAAGTGCCTGGCGCCGTTCGTGCGGGTCGGGTATCTCATCGCCCCGCCCCACCTCGTCGGCCCGATCGCGGACCTGGTGCGGCGCACCAACCTCCGGGGCTCCGTCCCGCACCAGCGGACGCTGGCCCGCTTCATCGAGGAGGGCCATCTCGAGCGCCATATCTTCGCCATGAAGCGGCGCTACCGCGCCCGGCTGGAAGCGGTCCTCGACTTCCTGGGGACCCGCTACGGGGATGAGGTCCGCACCAGCGGCGGCGAGACCGGATTCCACCTGCACGCGCGCTTCGGCGGGCGGCGCTTCGGCCCGTTCTTCACCGACGCCTGCAGCGCGGAGGGGCTGCGGATCTCGACCGAGGACGAGTTCCGGGCCGAGCCGCCCCACGCGAGCGACGCGCTGGTGATCGGCTATGGCAACGTGGCGGACGAGAAGCTCGACGAGGGTCTCGAGCTGCTTGGAGCCCTCGTCGAGCGGAATACGGACCGTGAGATCCGTTCGCCATGAGCCCTTCGCCGCCGCGCCCGCGGCGTTGCGATCGGGACAGGCGGAGTCGATGGGCGGGCTCTACAGGTTCCGATCCTCGTACGCCACGAGCTCCGCCACCTGGCGCGCCTGCTCGGCGGTGAGCGCCCCCTTCTCCATGGCCCGCGCGTTCTCCACGGCCTGGGCCGTGCTCTTGAAGCCGGGGATGGGGATGGTGTTCGGGCTCTTGGCCCAGATCCACGCCAGCGCGCCCTGGACCAGGGTCCGGCCGTTGCTGGTCAGGATCTCGCGGGCGGCCTCCAGGCGGCGGGCGTAATTGGGGTTCACCTTGCCGTCCTTGAACCAGGTGATCCACTCGAAGTTGCTGGTCCGCACGTCGCCGCGGGGCAGGGTCTCGCCCTTCGTGTACCGGCCCGAGAGCATGCCCATGGCCAGCGGGCTCCGGCACAGGAGCGCCAGCCCTTTGCCCTCGCCGTAGGCGATCAGCCGGTCGTTCCCCTCGAACACGTTGAGCAGGATCTGGGCCGCGCCGCAGTGCGGGCCGCGGGCGAAGGCCTCGACCGAGGCCTTCACGTCGGTGCTCCAGCCGTAAGCGCGTATCTTCCCCTCCTTCACGAGCTGCTCGAGCACCTCCACCACCTCGCCGGCCTTCTGCGGCGGGTGCTCCCAGATGTGGAGCTGGTAGAGGTCGATTCGATCGGTCCCCAGCCGCCGCAGGCTCCCCTCCACGGCGCGCCGGATGTACGCCGGGCTGGCGTCGGTCCTGCCCAGGTTGGCGTGCTTCTCCTCGTCGAAGACGTGACCGAATTTGGTTGCCAGGGTGACACGATCGCGAATCCCCTGGATGGCCTTCCCGACCAGGACCTCGCTGTGTCCCGACCCGTACACGTCGGCGGTGTCGAGCAGCGTGACGCCGGCGTCGATGCCGGCGCGGATGGCCCGGATCGACTCCGCGTCGTCGGTGCCGTGCCACTCCCAGCTCGCGCCCGGGTCGTTCCACTTCCCAGCGATGGCCCAGCACCCCAGGCCCAGCGCGCTCGTCTCGATCCCCACGCTCTCCCATCGTCGCTTCATGGCGTCCTCCTCATGGACCGAATGTCCGGACCCAGGTATGAGGCCGCCGGCGCGCGGGAACGAGGACCACCGCTGCGGTTCCGGAGTGGACCACCGGGAGGGCGCCCTGCGACGAGGGGTGCCGCCGGACGATCGAGCGGCGATGAACGTCGTGCCCGCGCCGAGCATCGAAGCGGCCATGACCATAGACTCCGATCGTATCCATTCAGCATCCACGGCCAGCATGAGCGCCTCGGCCGCCTTCACCATAGCGGCTGTCCTCGCCGCCGCGGCGTGTGAGCCGGCGGCGCGCGGGGGCGCGGCCGGAGATGGCCAGAGCGGCAGCGCCACGGCGGACAGCGACCCCACGGTCGGCGCGCGGAGCGCGCTGGGCGACGGCGGCGCGGACGACTGCGAGGCCTCGAGTGGCAGCGCCGGCGAGGGCGGCGGCAGCTCGACTGGCGGCGGCAGCTCGACCGGCGGCGGCGAGGGCGGCGCTGGCGGCGCCGGCTCGACAGGCAGCGGGATGCCAGGCACGTGCGCGCCAGGCTCGGTCGTCCTCTGCTACACCGGCCCCGCGGGCACCGCGGGCGTCGGGCGCTGCGCTCCTGGAACGCAGACATGCCGCGTCGATGGCCTCGGCTACGGCCCCTGTACGGGCGAGGTGACGCCCGGCACGGAGCTCTGCGCCACGCCGGTGGACGAGAGCTGCGACGGCGTGCCCGATTGCCCTCAGGCGTCGCCATGGGCGCGGGGGTACGGCAGCCCCGGCTACGATCACGGCCTGTCCATCGTGAGCGACCTCTCGGGCAACTACTACGTCTCCGGGGACTTCGAGGGAACGGTCGACTTCGGCGCCGGCCCCCTCACCAGCGCAGGGGAATCCGACATCTTCCTCCTCAAGCTCGATCCCATGGGCTCGGTGATCTGGAGCAGGCGCTACGGGACCGAGTTCGACGATTGGAGCGGCGTCATGACCGTCGACGGGAACGGCAACATCTTCCTCGCCGGCGCGTACGAGGGCATCATAGGGCTCTTCCCAGGCCCGGATTTCGGAGGGGGCCCGGTCGCGCCCGGCGACGACGTCGGAGTCTTCGTGGCCAGATTCGACGCCGGCGGCGATCATGTCTGGAGCGCCGGATACACGGTCGACAACGCCTCATTTCTGACGAGAGTGGCGGAGGTCGCCGTCGATGCCGTCGGCAACCCGTACATCCTCTACGGCATCGACGATTCCACCTACCTGGCGAAGCTCGGCGCCGGCGGCGCCGGCGTCCTCTGGACACAGTTCGTTCCGGCGTCCGACGTCAGCAATGCAGCGGTGAGCCTCGCGGTCGACAGCGCCGGCAACGCGATCGTGGCGAACGAGGATCCCCCGGTCTTTTGGCATCTCGGCGAGGAGTACTTCATCGTCTCCAAGTTCGACCCGGCGGGCGCCCTCGTCTGGACGCGGATGTTCGAGAACGACGGGGCGATGGGCGCCTCCTCGGTGGCGGTCAACGCGTCGGATGAGATCCTCGTGGCGGGCTCCGCGGATGGGCTCGTCGACTTCGGCGGCGGCGTGCTCCCCGCCGGCCCCGTGCTCGTCAAGCTGGACTCGGCAGGCCAGCACGTCTTCAGCCGTTCGGTCCGCTTCGGCAACGAGATCGCCCTGGATCCTGCCGGCGGCGTGATCGTCGCCGGGGGCGGGCTCGCCAGGCTCGACGCGAGCGGCAACGAGCTCTGGTGGGTCGACTTCGATCCTCGCGTGCAGGATATCGCGATCGCGCCGAATGGCACGATCGCCGTCACCGGCAGCATGATCGGTCCCGTCGACTTCGGGACCGGGCCGATACCTTACGCGGCCGGCCGGGATATCTTCGTCGCCGCGTTCGGCCCCTGAGGGCCCCGGCCCGTCATCGCGACGCCCGCGCTCGCTCGATGGCGCGGGCGTCGCGCGGCGAGCGGGGCGATCCCGCCCGCGGCCCGGGGCGCGGCGCGCCTCGCCTCACCGCGGGACGTCGACGGGCACGAAGCAGGAGATGTTCGTCTCGATGTGGAAGTTCGACCCGTCGGTGTGGCGCTCCGCGTGGAAGATATCCATCGTGTACGTGTTGCCCGGAGAGATGCCGAGGTAGTCGGCCTGGGCGTCGAAGTCGATCACGCCCGACTCGGGCCCGTGCATGCTGCCGAGATCGAGGGCGAGCTTGCCGTTGATGAAGATCCACATATCGTCGTCGCCCCGGAAGCTGAACTCCTGGCCGGCGACGTAGCCGAACTTGAGGTGGATCTCGGTGGTGAAGAGGAAGTTCTGGTTCTTGCCGTTGGGAGGGTTGATCCCGAACCCCTCCTCCGGCGCGAGCGGGAAGAAATCCGTGCTGTCGAAGATGTACCGACCCGAGCCGGCCGGCGACTCCTCGAGCTCGAGCTGCTTGGGGAAGGTCATGTTCACGCCAGGCACGTCGCGGTACCACTGGTTGAACGACTCGCTGCTCGTGATGACGACCTGGTTCGGGGTCCCGCCCCCGCAGTCGAGCGGGGTCTGCAGGTCCGCCTGGCAGCCGATCGCGTCGAGGAACACCGGCTTGCTGTCGCTGTCGAGCTGCGGCTCGATGAGCTTGCGGCGAACCACGTCGCCCCGGAAGTCCATCTCGAAGTCCGGATGCGTGTCCTTGAAGTCGCGGTAGAGGACCTCGAGCGTGCTCTTGCAGTCGCTCCCGCCGGCGCCGCCGGCGCCGATGGTCACGTTGCCCCCCGAGATGCTCCCGATGTCGTCGCCGCTCGAGCTGCTGCTCTCCCCCGAAGGCGTCCCGCTGGTGCCGCCGGTGGTCGGCCCGCCGCCGGAGCCGGAGTTCGAGTTGCCGTTGTTGTCGTCAGGCCCCGAAGAGCAGGCCAGGGCCGCGATGGCGAAGGTCACAAGAAAGAGAGAGCGAGGGGACATAGAGAGCACTCCTGGGATAAAGTAGGACAACCACACCTCGTGAGGGTTGTCAACGTCGCCCCTGGAATCCTACGCGAGATCGCGCGGCACTTGCTGCCACGATCGCGTGGAGATCGCTTAATTCAGCCCGGCTGCATCCGACGGAATCTTGCCTTGTTCCATGCGAGAGGAGGTAATGCGGTGCGTCGTCCCGCGCGGGCGCGTCAGGGCGAGGCGGGTTGGCGCCGACAGCGGGCCCTCGAAGAGTCCGTATTCCGACAGTGTGTCGTACGGCATGCTCCTCTGCGGCGGCTCGGGCGGCTCCGCCCGTGAGCTCCGACAAGAACGGGAGCGGCTCCGCCCGGCTGTCCTCGTAGACATTGTCGTGGACGAAGCTGCCCCGCAGGGAGAGGCCGAATCGGCGAGCTCTCCCGTGCTGGGCTCCGTCTCTCCGCCTCGCGTCTCCGCGCTTCCCGTCGCGACAGGCCGCCTCGGCCGACGGGCTCAGACCAGCCGGTGTCCCCCGTCGACGTGCAGCGTCTCGCCGGTCGTGAACCCGTTGCCCATCAGGAAGAGCGCGGCGTGCGCGATGTCCGCCGGCGCGCCGACGCGCCGGGCCGGGAGGCGGCGCGCGTGCTGCTCGAACCGCTGCTCCTTCTCGCCCCCGGCGATGGAGTCCCAGATCGGCGTGTCGACCCAGCCCGGCGACAGCGCGTTCACGCGCACCGGCGCGAGCTCGATGGCCAGGGCGCGCACGAGCGCCTCGAGGGCGCCGTTCGCCGCCGCGATGACCGCGCCGCCCGGCCCCGGCCGCGCCGCCGCGACGCCGGTGGTGAAGACGAGCGAGCCGCCGGGCTCGATCCGCGCGTGCTTGGCGATGTGGAGCGCCGCCACGAGCTTCGAGTCGATCGTGCGGCGCGCCGCGGCGACGTCGAGCTCGCGGATCGGCTGGTAGTGGCCCTGCACGGCCGTGACCACCACGTGGTGCGCCGGCGGATGCTCGCTGAACAGGCCCCGCACCTCGGCCTCCTGCGTCGCGTCGGCGGCGACGGTGCGCACGCGGCGCGCCTCCCCGAGCTCGGCCGCGGCGGCGGCGAGCTTCTGCGGCGAGCGGCTCGCGAGGGTCAGCGTCGCGCCCCGCGCGAGGCAGGCCCTGGCCACGCCGAGGCCGATGCCCGACGAGCCCCCGATGATGACGACATGCTGGTGTTCAAGGTTCATGAAGGAGGGGTAACGCGCGCGCCCCGCGAGCACCATGGGACGATATGGCATGCTTCGTCCCATGAACGGGATGATCTCCCTCGAGGACGTGCGGCTCTTCGCGGCCGTCGCCCATCACCTGAGCTTCGTCGAGGCGGCGCGGCGCACGGGGGTGCCCACCAGCACCGTGAGCCGCCGGGTGGCGCTGCTGGAGGAGGCGCTGGGGGTGCGGCTGCTCCAGCGCACCTCCCGCCGCGTCGGCCTCACCGGCGAGGGCGCGCGGCTGCTCGAGCGCGCCGGGCCCCTGCTCGACGAGCTCGGGTCGGTGCTCGACCGGGTCGCCGATCGCGAGGACGAGCCCGCGGGCAGGCTCCGGGTGACGGCCCCGGTGATGACGGGCGCGCAGCGCATCGCGCCGGCGCTGTCCGCCTTCGCCGCCCGGCACCCTCGCCTGACCGTGGAGCTCACGCTCACCAACGCGGTGGTCCCGCTGGTCGAGGAGGGCGTCGATCTGGCGTTTCGCGCGGGGCCCGTTCAGGACGCCGAGCTCGTGGCGCGGCGCCTCTGGTCGCTCCCGTACGCGCTGGCCGCGTCGCCGCGCTTCGTGCAAGAGGCCCTGCGCGGCCGCACGCGGCTCGCGCGCGCGTCGCTCGGCGGCTTGCCCGCCGTCCTGAGCCGCGCGGGCGCCGCGTGGCGCCTCCGCCGGCGGGACGGCTCCGTCGAGGAGGTCCGGCCGCGCGCGCGCTTCTGCGTCAACGATCCGCGGGCGGCGATCGCCGCGGCGGCGCAGGGGCTGGGCGTGGTCTGCGCGCCCCGCGAGGTGATCGCGCAGCACGGCGAGGCGCTCGTCGAGCTCACCGTGACGGGCCGCACCGTCGAGCCGCGCGAGCTCTTCGCGGTGTACCCGTCGCGGCGGCTCCTCCCCGCGCGGGTGCGCCTGGCGCTCGACTGGGTGATCCGGCACGGCTGAGCGCCCCGCGCCGACGCTCAGGACGCCCGGAGCTCGATCCGCTGCCAGCCGGCCGCCACCTCGAGCTCGACGCCGCCGTCCAGCGGGCGGTGCGACGTCGCCCCGACCACGGCGCGCGGCGGCGGCGCGCCGTAGATCCGGATCGTCTCCACCTCGCGCGCCACCGGCAGCTCTCCCTCGACGCTGCGCTCGAGCGTGAACGCCGCGCCGTCGAAGCCGCCCGAGAGCCGCGTCGTGCGCGACGCGCCGTGCCCGTCGCCCTCGTCCTCGTAGAGGCGGCCGCTCACCCGCTCCGCGGCGTGCACGTGCCAGGTGATCTCCTCCCAGCGCGCGCTCGTCGTGTGCATCCGCGGCGCGGTGAGCGCGACCGCGCCCCCGGCGCGCAGCCACACGGGGACCACCCCGAGCGGCGCATCGGCGATGACGTGGCGCCCGCCCTCCTCCACCTTGCCCGCGCGCTCCAGGTTGGCGAAGTCCATCCACGCGCCGGCGGGCAGGTACAGGAGCCGCTTCGACTGCCCCGGCCGCACCACCGGCGCGACGAGCAGGTCGTCGCCGAAGAGGAACTGATCGTAGGCGTGGAGCGCCTCGGGATCCTCGGGAGCCAGGAGGGACAGCGGCCGCATGACCGGCAGGCCCGTCTCCGCCGCCTCGCGCATCAGCGTGTACAGGGTCGGCAGGAGCCGGTAGCGCTGCTCGAGCACGGCGCGCGCGAGGCCGAGGTACGGCTCGCCGAAGCGCCACGGCTCCTGCGCAGGCCGGCCCCGCGCCGCGTGGTTGCGCATCAGCGGGTAGAACAGCCCGGCCTGCATCCAGCGCACGAGCAGCTCGCCGTTGGCGCGGCCGACGAAGCCCGGGATGTCCGCGCCGACGAACGGCACGCCCGAGAGGCCGAGGCCGAGGAGCATCGGGATCGACGCTTCCAGGTGCGTGAAATTGCTCGCGAAGTCGCCGGTCCACACCGCGGCGTAGCGCTGGATGCCGGCGAAGGCCGCGCGCGTGAGCACGAAGGGGCGCCGCTCCGGCGCGTGGCGGGCGAGCCCCTCGTGGGCGGCGCGCGACATGCCGAGGCCGTAGACGTTGTGGACCTCGAGGTGCCGGCGGGCGCCGTGGCGCGCGTCGTAGGGGAGCGTGCTGCCCTCGATGGTGCCGAGGCCCGAGGTGCGCCCGCCGTTCGGCGCGGGCAGGCCCCGGTCGGGCCGGACGGAGAAGCACGCCGGCTCGTTCATGTCGTTCCAGATGCCGGCGACGCCCGCGTCGACGAAGGCCTTTTGCAGATCGCCCCACCAGCGCTGCACGTCCTCGCGCGTCAGATCCGGGAAGACCGCTGGATCGGGCCAGACCTCGCCCACGAGCGTGTCGCCGCGCGACAGCCGGACGAGGAAGTCGCGCGCGCGCGCCTCTTCGTACACGGCGTAGCCCGCATCCGCCTTGATCCCGGGGTCGACGATGGTCACGAGCCTCACCCCCTCGGCCGCGAGATCGCGCGCGAGCCGCGCCGGGTCCGGGAAGCGCGAGCGGTCCCAGGTCCACACCCGGTAAGCATCCATGTAATCGATATCGAGGTGGACAACGTCGAGGGGGAGGCCGCGCGCGCGGTAGCCGCGGACGACGCCGCGCACGTCGTCCTCGTTCTCGTAGCCCCAGCGCGACTGGTGCGCGCCGAGGCTCCAGAGGGGCGGCATCGCCGGGAGCCCGGTGAGCGCGGCGTAGCGCCGGAGGACGTCGGCCGGGCGCGGCCCAGCGAGGAGATAGACGTCGAGCTCGGGCCCCCGCGACTCCCATTCGATGCGATCCGGGTGGCTCAGGGCGATATCCACCTCCGAGCGCCACGGCTCGTCGAGGAAGAAGCCCCAGGCGGCGCCGCCGCGGAGGGCCAGGAAGAAGGGGATCGAGGCGTAGAGCGGGTCGGACTCGACGTGCGGGGGGAAAGCGTCGGTGTTCCAGAAGGTGAAGCGCAGGCCGCGCTTGTCGAGGGGCCCGACCTTCTCGCCGAAGCCGAGGTAGGCCTCGCCGGGCGGCGCCGCGAGCGAGAGCCGCGAGCGGTGCTCGTCGACGGGGAAGGCCGGCCGGACCTCGCCGGACACGCCCTCGCAGCGCGCGAGGGCGCTTCCCTCTCCGTCGCCGAAGGTCCATGTGCCCGAGGCGAGCGAGACCTCGAGAGAGGCGCCCTCGGCGCTCACGTGGAGCGCGTCCCCCTCGCGGCGCGCGGTGAGCGGCAGCGCGCCGTCGGCCACCACGGCGAAGGAGCGCTTGGGCGGCAGATCGGGGTGCGTGAAGCCCGTCACGGCGGACGAGGGCGCGTGGCGCACGCGCAGCACGCCGGGGCCTGGACAGCGGATCTCGACGGCGGCGCGCGCGCCGGAGAGGAGCACGTGAGCCGCGCCGATCGCGGCGTCGGTGAGGAGCATGCGGTGACTCTAGCCGGGCGCGGGCGCCGTGGCCACGAATCGGGCGAGCGGCGCTCGACGGCGCCGACGGTTCTTACGAGTGTTCGCGATGTTCTCCTGATCCCCCGGTGTGGCCGGAGAGACGCTCGGCGGGAAAAACGAGCATCTCTTCCGCGAGGCCTGTCGGCTCCGCCCCTGGCCGCGACGTCGTCGGCGACCGCGGCGCGGCGCCGCTGCCGACCGTCAGAACGGGTTGAGCCCCGCGTACAGCACCTCGTGCTGGTGAAGCTTGATGTTCTGGTCCACGCTGAACTCGTAGTCGGCCAGGCGCCTGATCGGCAGGCCGCTGTCGAGCCGCAGCACCAGGACGTGCGAGGCTCGACCGCTATGGGTGGTGGCGCCGATGAAGATGTTGGTATGCGCCTGAGCCTGCGTCATGGGCTCCTGAGTCAGATACACAACACCCTTATAGTCCTGATGGATCACCCCATCGTGCAGGATGCCGTTCAACCCTTCCGCGTCCGTGTAGTGAAGAAAGACGTACTGCTCGGAGAGGATGGCTTGAATGATCTCGTCGCCGGTCATGATCGCGGATCCTACGACCGTCCTTCCCGTCGTGTCCAGGCCCGGGCGGCGGTCTCGTGCCGGGAGGCGCCTCGTGGTAACGTACGTCGTCGCCGTAATGCCGGCGTCGATGGGTCGAGATGGCGATCTACTTCTATCTACCGCGGCACGCGTGGGGCTGGATGTCGAACTTTTCGCCGCACGGCATCGCCCTCGATGGCGCCTTCTGGCCGACCGTGGAGCACTTCTTCCAGGCTGCCAAGTTCACCGGGACCGATCCGGCGCACGCGGACGCGATCCGGCGCGTGCCGCGGCCGCGCGACGCGGCGCGCATGGGGCGCGACCGGAGCCACCGGCTCCGGTCCGACTGGGACGCAGTCAAGGACGACATCATGCGGAGCGCCGTGCTTTGCAAGTTCGACACACACCTCGATCTGCGGCAGATGCTGCTCGACACGGGAGAAGACGAGATTGTGGAGGCCTCGCCGATCGACTTCTACTGGGGGTGCGGGGGCGACGGCTCTGGCCTCAATCGGCTGGGCCAGATCCTGATGGAGGTGCGCGCGGCGCTGCGCGCGGATCCGCCGGCCGCGACGCCGCGGAAGCGCGGGCGCTGAGCCCTCGTCCGGAGAGCATGAATGCCCGAAGACGACCGGCCGTTGATCGACGTCGCGGCGGGAATCCTGGAGCGCTGAGCGCCCGGCCCGCCGCTTCAGGGGGGGCTCACTGCCCACCTGCCAGCCGCCCCGGCGGCGGCAGCTCCAGGACCGGCGGTGGCTCGCCGGCCGGCCGATGCTGCCAGTCGGGATCGATCCAGAGCCATTTGACGAGCTGCGTGTTCCGCGCGTTGGGGACGTACCCCCTCACCCACGGCTTCACCAGCGTCGTCTTCTCCTCGAAATAGAGCGGGATCCGGCACATCCCGTCGAGCGCCCGCCGCTCGGCCGCGCGGAAGCGACGGATGCTCTCCCGCGGATCGGCGATCGCCGCGGCCCGGCGGAGCTCCTCGTCGAACTCCGCATCTGCCCAGCCGCTCCGGTTGTTGGGGCTGTACGACAGGAAGTTGCCGAGCCACGTCTGCGGATGGTTGTAGTCGGCGTACCAGGCCAGCCGGATCACCTGGAAGTTGCCGTCACGGAGGTTCTTGAGCATCACCCGCCACTCCTCGTTCCTCAGCGTCGCGGAGATCCCGAGGTGGCGCTTCCACATGTCCTGGATGGCCACGGCGACCTGCCCGTGCCCCTCCCCCGTGTTGTAGAGGACCTCGAGCGGCGGAAACCCCTTCGCGCGGAGCTCGTCCCCCTCGCGGACGACCTCGTACCCGGCCTCGGCGAGCAGCGCGCGAGCGCGCGCGGGGTCGTGGCCGACCTCGGGGCTCGCGAACGGATCGGCGCCGCGCGCCCGGTCCTCCGCCGCCTGCTCGGCGTAGCCGGATCCGGTGATGTCGGGCACGTAATGCGTCGCCGGCTTCCCCACCCGCGTGACCTTCTCGACGAGCTCGCGCTTGTCGACCGCGAGGTTCAGCGCCCACCGCACGCGCGCGTCGTCGAGCGGCGGCTTCGCCGTGTTGACCTCGTAGTACACGGTGGAGAGGTACTCGATCCGCCGGAGGTCCTTCTTCCCGGACAGCCAGCCGAGGTGGTCGTACGGGAGCTCGGAGTTGTCGCCGAGGTAATCGAGATCCCCCGCCTTGTAGAGCTGCAAGGTGGCGTTGTACTGGGCGATCTCCATCCAGACGATCCGGTGGATCCGGAGGGCGTCGTGGGCCCAGTACGCCGGATTCCGCTTCATCGTGATCTCGTACCGGAACTTCCACTCGTCGAGCCGGTAGGGCCCGTTGACGACGATGTTCTCGGCGCGAAACCAGAGCTCCGGCTCGCCGCGCGCCTCGAACGGCTCGATGACGTCGCGGCGCACCGGGAACAGGGTGACGAAGCTCGTGAGATCGGTGAAGTACGGCGTGGGCTGCTCGAGCTCCACCTCGAGGGTGAGGTCGTCCCGGGCCCGCACGCCCACGGCGGCGTCGTCCTCGACGAGCTCCGAGGCGGCGACGAACCCGGTCACCCCGCCGCCGGAGGGCGGCGACGACCGCGGCGCGGCGGGGTCGTACGTGGGGAGGCTCGCGTGGGGCGCGACGAGCGCGTACGCGGCATCGTCGGCGGGCCCGAGCAGGCAGCCCGGGAGGAAGCCGCGGCCCTGGGGTCCCTCGATCTCGAACCAGCGGTCGGCCGCGCCGTTGCAGGCGACCGGCGGGCCGGCCGCGAGGAGGGCGACCTCGGCGCCGCGCCACGCGCCGCCGGCGGCCGCGTCGACGGGCGCGGGCACCGGGGCCGAGCCGGCCGCGCCGAACGAGAGCCGCTCGCCGGCGCCGGTCTTCTCGTCGGGCTCGGCGTACGTCACCGAGGCGACCCCGGGCGGCGGCGCCGCGAGGGGCGGCACCGCCGACGTCACCCGGGCGGGCGACTGGCCGAGCACGACGACGAACGCGCCCCGCGGCAGGGAGAGCGCGGGCGGCGCGTCGGGCCGCGGCGCCGCGCGCAGCGTCGCGGCCTCGCGCAGCGCCTTGAGCTTGCCCAGGTTGAAGAGCTCGCCGTTCTTGAGGACGTGCAGGTTCGTCGCGGCGAGCGAGGCGGTGGAGGGGCGCAGCACGCGCTTCCACGCGTACTCGAAGTCGCGCGCCGTCACCGGCTTGCCGTCCGACCAGCGCGCCTCGGGCCGCAGGTGGAACCGGAAGATCCGGTTGTCGTCGCTCTGCTCCCAGCGCGTCGCCACCCCCTGGACCGGGCGGAGGTCGCCGGGGCCGTAGGCGGTCAGCCCCTCGAACATCTGCTGGAGCAGCGAGATGCTCACCGAGTCGATGGCCTTGCCGGGATCGAGGTATTCCGGCTCCTCGCCGTTGTTGACGTAGAAGGTCGCCGCGTCCTTGCCGGTGCGCGCCGTCGTCCCGACGTAGCCCTCGCCCTCGCCCGTGCAGGCCGCGAGCGTCGCGAGCAGCGCGCCGAGGACTGTGCCTCTGTGGTTCAAATTCCCCCCATCACGGACCCGGGAGCGCGCTCGGGAGATGCGGTGTCAGTCGGCGAACCCCTTCGGGTTCTGCTCTTGCCAGCGCCAGCTGTCGCGGCACATGGTCTCGAGGTCGCGCTCCGCGCGCCAGCCGAGGAGCTCCGTCGCGCGCGCCGGGTCCGCGTACACGGAGGCGACGTCCCCGGGGCGCCGCGCGACGATCTCGTGGGGGACCCGCTTGCCGCTGACCTTCTCGAACGCGGCCACCACCTCGAGCACGGAGTTCCCGCGCCCGGTGCCGAGGTTGACGGTGAAGCTGTCGCCGACGGTGAAGATGCGGTTCAGCGCGGCGAGGTGCCCGAGCGCGAGATCGACCACGTGGATGTAGTCGCGCACGCCGGTGCCGTCCGGCGTCGGCCAGTCGCCGCCGAACACCCGGAGCTTGTCGCGCCGCCCCACCAGCACCTGCGTGATGAACGGCGTCAGGTTGTTCGGAGTGCCGTTCGGGTCCTCGCCGATGAGCCCGCTCTCGTGCGCGCCGACCGGGTTGAAGTAGCGCAGCGACGCGAGCGACCAGCCCCCGGTGGCCGCGACGTCGCGCAGGATGTACTCCACCATGAGCTTGGATTGCCCGTAGGGGTTGGCCGGCCCGAGCCGGCACCCCTCGTCGAGCGGCACGCGCTCCGGATCCCCGTAGACCGTGGCCGACGAGCTGAACACGAGCTTCCGCGCGCCCCGGGCGTCGAGCGCCTTGAGCAGGCACACCGTCCCGGCGACGTTGTTCTCGTAGTAGGCGAGCGGCTTCTCGACCGACTCGCCCACCGCCTTGAGCCCCGCGAAGTGGATCGTCGCGTCGATCGGGTGCTCGGCGAGCAGCCGATCGAGCAGCGCCGCATCGCGGATGTCGCCCTGGACGAACGTCACCTGCTTGCCGGCGATCCGCTCCACGCGGTCCACGGCCGCCTTGCGGCTGTTGCAGAGGTTGTCGAGGATGACCACTCGGTAGCCCGCGCGGAGGAGCTCCACGCAGGTGTGCGAGCCGATGTAGCCCGCGCCTCCGGTGACCAGGATCGTCTTGCTCATGTCGTTCTCCCGAGAGGGTCCATGCTGCGCTTCCCCGGATGAGGCCATGGCGAAGGCCAGGGCGTCAATGGGGACCGCTCCTCCTCACGCGCGGCTCATCGCGCTCATCGCGCGGCCGAGCGGCCTGCGGAGCCTGCGCGCCGCGCCGCTCGGCCGGCCCGGCGCTCTCGAGCGACCGCCGACACCAGCGCGCCGACGAACCGGCCCGCAGCCGCTCGGGGCTCGCCCGGTCGTCCGGGTGGACCGCGCGCGCGAGGGATGGATCGCCCCGGCCGAGGGGGGTCGAGGGCGCGCGCCCCTCAACAGGCATCGCCGGCGAGAGCGCGTGCGCGTGGCGCCGATGGCCGTCGCGCCGGTCGCGTCCACGGTCCTACACATCGATCACGATCTCGTCCGGATACTTCGGGTGCCAGCAGATCGGCACTTCCCGGCCGATCAACGTCAGCGCGTCGCGCGGATGGAGGAGCTTCTTCGCGCTGGCGCGAAAAGGCGCCTGCCCCGGCAAGCGCACCTCGACGTCGACGCGCATCAGGGGGACATGGTTGATCTTCGTGCCGGTCGAATCCAGGGCGAGGACACGCGCCTGCCCCTGACGTCCGCTCTCCGCAATGAGCCGCTGGCGCCTCGCCTCCCGCACGATCCCGAGCCCCCAGATCGCGAAGATCAGCGGAATCACGAGCACGATGAGCATCGGCCCCGGCACCTCGCCGGCGATGAGCCCCGGGAGCACGAACGAGGCAGGGAGGCTCCCCGCAAACACGATGACCCACCCTGTCCGCGCCCCGCCGCCCGCGCGCTTCGCGAGGCGCCGGCGGTGCTCCCGGCGCGCGCCCTGGAGCGATCGCGCGCACACCCGCCAGCGCGAAGGCATGCTCTCGATCACCGACTCGACGGCGCCCGCGAGCCCGCTCCGAGATGTCATGAAGCGCGCCAGCTGGGCGCGCGCTGCGTCCACGTCGCCCGCGCGCTCCAGGGCGTTCGCGCGCAGGACGGCCGCGATCGGCGCCATCATGTCGTGGATGGGCACGTCCGCGTCGCTCGCGCCGAGCACGCGGAGCGCCGCCTCGGGCTCGTCCCTGGCGACCGAGAGGTACGCCCGCGTGACGCGGTAGGCGCTGTCCGACGGGAGATCGTCGCTCGCCGGATCGCACCCGGCGAGCCACGCCCGCGCGCTCTCGAGAGCGCCGAGCCTCGCCGCGTCGCGGGCGAGACAGCCGCGCATGAGCTGCCGGTGCCGCGGGGACGCCATCACCTCCAGGGCGCCCTCGTAGAGCGCGCGGAGGCCGAGATCGTCGCTGCTCGCCCCGAGCGTGTTCGACAGCGAGATCGTGAGGAACGCCAGCCGCTCGGCCGCCGCGATGTCCGAGGGATGCGAGCGCAGGTGGGCGCGCGTCGCGCCCCAGACCAGGCGCGCCTCGTCCAGCTTCCAGGCGTCGATCCGACCGGCGGGCGAGACGAGCGCCTCCAGGCCCGGCGGGCGAGACGGAGGGCGGCCGTCCTGCTGGCGGAGCCGCGCGAGCCGCTCCTGCTCCTGCATCGGCGGCGTTCGCGGCACCGCCGTCTCCGGCCGCATCGGCGCGACCGTCGGCGTCCCGCAGCGCTCGCAGTCCGCGTCCCCTCCACCGTGCGGCATCTCGACCGCTGCGCCGCACCCGTCACACGCGAGGACGCGTACCCGATACGAGAACGGAGTGTTCATGGTCCCCAGATGAGGTCCGCCAAGCCAGTCCAGACCGACGCGCGGCGCCACGCCTCGGCCGTCCTCGACCGCCGACGCCGGCCCCTCCGCGGTCGGCAGGCCTGCTCCGCACCCTATAGCGCACGAGCTCTCCCCTCGCCATCACCCGCGACGGACCGAGCTCGAACCACCGCGCACGTAGCCCGCCGGACGGCCGCAGCGCCGCGCTCGATAGGACTCGATAGGACGCTCGCTGCCACCCACGGTGACAGCGAGCGTGCGAGCGTGCGAGCGTGCGAACGTCGACCGACCGACACGCGTGGACACCTCGACAGACCTCTTCGCGCACCAGGCCTCTGGCCGGTGCGTCCGCGTCGCACGATTTCACGCGTAGCCCCCTGGGGCCCTCGTCGCACGGGGCTTGACAAGGGCCTGCCCCGTGCGCGTCCATGACACCATGCAGCTGGCCCCAAAGCCTGCCGGGAGCCGTCTTGTCCTGCTCGTCGTGGGGCTCGTCATCATCCTCGCGCCGGTCATGTGCGTCGGTGGCCATGTCTTCGCGACCTCGGCGCCGCCCCTCGCTCGCGCCGTCGAGCTCATCGAGAAGGATCAGGGCGTCGCCGCCGCGCTCGGCAGCCCCGTGAAGGTCTCGCTCGTGGTGACGAACCGGCTCCGAAGAAACCCGATACGGGCGCTCACCGGCGACGACGACGTGTATGTGGTCTCGACGGTCAAAGGCTCCCAGGAACAGGCGAACTTCCGGCTGTCCGCCAAGAACGTGGACGGCCAGGGCTGGGCCGGCACCTTCGCGGTGGAGTCCCAGGGGCGCCCCGTGCTGCGGAACGGCAGCTACGTCCAGGAGGGCGCCGGGCCCCTCCTCGAGGGCGACTTCGCGCCCGACGGCACGCCGCGCGTGAAGAAGCGCTGACGGCGGGGCGGCCGGCGGGAAATGGTGGGCATAGCGCTGGTACATCTCGCGCAGCTTGTTCTCGCTCCACCGCAGCTTGCGCTCGAACTCGGGATCCGCGAGGTGGGCCTCGAGCTGGGCGTGGGGCGTCCCTTCGTCGCGGCACCGCTCCGCCAGCGCCCGCAGCTCCGCGAGCTTCTCGTCCGCGGAGAACCTGGGCGGCCCGGCCGCGCCCTCCTTGGCCTTGCGCTGCTGCTCCTCCCAGTCGAGCCCAGCCGCCTCGCAGCTCGCGCGCGCCTTGGCGACGGCCTCCTCCGTCTGTCGCTTCACGAGCTCGCGGGCCCTGGCCATCTCCTTTTCGAGCTCCTCGACGCGATCGGCCATCTCGTCGACGTCGGGCATCGGCGGCTCGGGGGGCAGGGCCTTCGGGACGTTCGCGCTTCTCTTGCTGTCGGGGAACTGCTCGAGCTCTTCCTCGATCGCGGCGAGGCGCGCCTCCGCGCCGGCGCGCAGGTTCTTGTGCACGAGCCGCTCGGTCTGCGCGCCCGGGATGCCGACCTCGTCCGCGCGGAACGCCGCGTAGGACGCGCCGGCCGGCAAGAGCTCGCGGTCGCGCAGCGCGTGGAGGTGCCCTTTTTCCTTGTCGAGGCGGCGCGCGAGGACGTCTCGATAGTACTCCGCGCTCCGCGGCTGGCTCACGTCGTCGAGCGCCGCGAGGAGGTGGAGGACGTCGCGCGCGTCGTCCTCGGCGACCCGCGCCACCCCGCGGAAGATCACGACGCCGAGCAGCGCGCCCGGCAAGAGGTGCAACGTCTCCATGCGCAGGGGCACCTCCGCCCACTCCTCCCCGCCGGGCGTACGCCGCGTGATGAAGGCGCGGCCGGCGATGGCGGGCACGGCGGAGACGATCCGCGGCCGCTCCGGGTGCACGTTCTCGAGCTCGATGGGCTCGCCCCCCGAGAAGAACCCGTCGATGCGCTGATCCGGCGCGGCGACATTGAAGAAGCTCCAGTCGAAATCGCCCGGCAATCCCGGCGCTTCGGTCCGGAGCCACCGCTCGTCGTACGTGCCCGACCTCGCCCATCGCTCGGGCAAGGTGAGGTCTGCCGGGCCGAACGTCGCGGGCTCGGGCCGGTCGCCCGGCGCTTTCACGAGCTGCCGCAGGTCCTCCACGTTCGGCAGGAAGTGCACCTCTCCGGCCCCGGACTTCTCGGGCGCAACCCCGCGGCCGACGGGGTTCTTCGCGAACCCCTTGCCCCCGAACGCCCTCGACCACGTGAGGGGCATCTCGCTGAACGGCGCGGGCTCGGTGGGCACGCCGAGCTTCCACATGCGGTCCCCGAGGACGGCCAGGCGCTTGTCGATCGGGCCGAGCCGGAGGCGGACGGAGCAGACGGGGGCAGCCCCGCCGGGCGGATAGGCCTTGCCGCTGAGGAGCACCTCGCCGTTCGGCTTCGGCCGGCACACGTCGAGGGGGACGTTCGGTCCGAGCTCCTTCGTCACGGAGAGCCAGAGGGCCGCCTCGGGCACGAGCGAGGGCTGCTCTTCCAGAGAGAACCCCGCGAGGAGCGAGACGCAGAGGTGCGGCGCGCGCCGCACCTCGAAGACGCTCGTCATCACGCCGAGGCGGAGAGGCTTGACCGTCTTCATGCGAGCATGAAGATGCCGACCTGCATGATCGTCACGCTCTGCTGCACCAGCGTGACGCTCACCGAGCCCATCTCGGCCTCTTTCTTCTTGATCTTCATCCCCTTCAACTCGAACTCGGAGACCCGATCGACGAGCGAGAGGGTGGCGCCGAACGAGATCTCGGCGGCGAGGATGCCCTCTATCTTGCCGCCCACGAGCGACTCCGCCTGGACGCCGAGGATGTTCTCGTTCTTGATGCCGAGGTAGGTCTCCGACTGGCTCCCCTTGACGCTGACCTCGGCGCCGAGGACCTCCCATTTCCACTCGGAGCGGCTCTTCACGTCGACCTTGTTGCCCTCGATCTTCACGTCCGTGGACGCGGTGATGGCGATCTCGGAGGCCGGCGCGAGGATCTCGATCTTGTTGGTGTCCGATTTGATCGTGATCGCGCCGTCGGCCAAGAGCTCCGTCGTCCCCCCGCGCGACTGGACCTTGACGTTGCCGGTGCTGAGGACATCGGTCGTGCCCACGGTGTCGAACTTGGTGTTGTTCGCCGTGACGTCGACCCTGTAGTCGCCCTTCGTCGTCGTGATCATCGAGCCCTGGGGCACGTTCGTGACCCAGTTGCCGGCGTCCACGTCGAGCTGGTAATTGCCGTTCAGCGACTGCATGTTGATGTGGTTGTTCGCGACGACCTTCATGCAGCCGTCCGCCGGCGCGTCGCCGACCGAGACGCCGACGCCGAGCACCATCCCGCCGCCGATGGTCGATTTCCAGTGATCGGCGACGGTGACCGTCCAGTCTCCGCCGCCGTTCATCCCCACGGTCTGGTCGTAGCTCCGTCCCGCGTCGAGCAGCGTGTTGTCGTCGGTCTTCACGATGAGCTCATGCTCGGCGTTGGGCGAGCCCATCCGGATGTACGTGTTCGAGTACGGCGTCGACATCGTGATGCGCTGCTGCCCGGCCATGTCCTCGAGCTCGAGCCGGTTGCGACCGCCGGTCTGGATGACGTTCTTCGTGTGGTTGCCGCTCGTCACCGGGCTCGGCGTGAGGGTGTTCGGGACGACGCCGCTGATCACCGGACGGTCCGGATCGCCGCCGAGGAAGGTGATCACCACCTCGGCGCCCTTGCGCAGCGGGAAATGGAAGCCCTCGATGCCGCCGCCGTGCGGCTGCGTCATGCGCACGTACGTCGACCCGTTGCCGAGCTTGAGGCTGCTCTCGTCGTAGTTGAATTTGACGAGGTAGCGGCCGTGGTCGTCGATCTGCGCGTACTCGCTGTCCGCCGGGCCATCGATGACGCCATTCTCCACGCCGTAGATGCGCGGCCAGGGGGTCCGGCTCTCGGGCCGGAACTGCACGTCGGCGGGGATGGCGTCGACCTCGACGAAGTACACCTCGTCGTGAGCGACTTCCATGAGATCCTTCCACTGTGCTTGGCTCGTCGCGTCGTTGCCGAAGTGGCGCACCTCGGTGGCCAGGTATCTCCGGTTGAAGGACGCCTTCGGGTGCTCGTCGAGCTCGAAGGTATGGCCGCTCCGCAGGTGGGAGCGGTTGCCCGTCGCGTGGAAGACGACCCGCCTGGCGAGCATCTCCTCGGCGCGCAGCGTGGCGAGCCGCTTGCCGTCGCTCGGCGAGAAGAACCTGGCGCCGTGCACCGAGATCTCCGTCGTCCCGTGCGACGACACGGCGGCTTGCCCGGAGACGTCGAGGCTCGGCTTGGCGTAATCGTAGTCCTTGAGCTTGACCACCGCCGGCAGCGAGGCGTGGCGCGCCTTGAAGGTGCGGAACGACGCACCCGCGCTGCGGTCCTCCCCCGTCTGCGGGAAATACCGGATGGGCTTGCCGAGCGGCTCTTCAGGGTACGCCTTTCGGTCGCACAGGATGAGCTTCTCGCCGCCCTCGGAGTGCTAGAAGTAGTAGTAGATGCCCTCGCGCTCCATCCAGCGCGAGATGAACGCGAGATCGCTCTCTTGATACTGACAGACGTGCTCTTCCTTGGCGTAGTCGGAGAGCCGCAGCTCGAAGTCGTCCGCGATGAACCCGTTGTCCTCGAGGATGGCCTGGATGATTTCAGGGACGCTCTGCTTCGTGAAATTGCGGGAGTGGCGCGAGAGGCCGAGCAGCCAGAGGCGCGGCACGAGCACGGCGCGGAGGAGCGACCGGCCGCCGAAGCTGTGGAGGTGCTCGAGGCCGCCGAAGATGCCCGAGATCACGAACGGCGGGAGCGCGTCGTCGGCGCGATCGATGACGAGACGGGCCTTCGAGCCGATGCCGTCCGCGAGGTCGAGCTCGTCGCCATCAGCCTCGTTGACGACGATCATGATCTCGAACTCGTACGGCCGCTAGATCGCCTCCACCCCGTGAAACGTCGCGACACGGCTATTGTCCGGGAGGGCGCTCGACTCGATCGTGATGAGGTCGACCATACGCTCGGTCGGCAGGATAGATCCCTCCCGTGCGCCCTTGCAACGGCGCAGCAAAAATCCCCCCTCCCGCGGCGCTGAGCTCGCGGGGGCCGACCTACGGTTGGCGCGCCTCCAGGACGCCTCGTTCGATGGGGCGATCCTTCATGAGGCGCTCGCCAGCAGGCCCAGCCGGACGAGCCGCGCCGTTAGGCGGGCTCTGCCGATGGTCAGGGCGCGGCCGGCCCGCCCAGGGTCGGGCCGAGCCGGCCCGGCGCGGGGAGCTCGAGCTGCGGAAACGCGATCTCGTTCGACGGGTCGTCGCGCCAGCGCGGGTCGATCCACAGCCATTTCACGAGCTGCACGCTCCGCGCGTTGCCCGTGAACCCCTTGACCCAGGGCTTCACCAGCGCCGACTTCGTGTAGAAGTAGAGCGGCATCTTGGGCATGCGGTCGACGGCCCGCTTCTCCGCCCTGCGGAACGTCCGGATGCTCTCCTTGGGATCGGACGTCGCCGCGGCGGCGCGCATCAGCTCGTCGAACTCCTTGTCTGCCCAGCCCGTCCGGTTCTGCGGGCTGTACGAGAGCAGCGTGCCGAGCCAGGTCGCCGGGTGGTTGTACTCGCCGATCCACCCGAACCGCACGACCTGGAAATGGCCGTCGCGCACGTTCTTGAGCATCACCTTCCACTCCTCGTTCCGCAGCGTGGCGGAGACGCCGAGGTGGCGCTTCCACATGTCCTGGACCGCGACGGCGATCTGCTTGTGCCCCTCGCTCGTGTTGTAGAGGATCTCGAGGGCCGGGAAGTTCTTCGCCCGGTATCCGTCGCCCTCGCGGACGACCTCGTAGCCCGCCTCGGCGAGCATCGCCCGCGCCCGCTCCGGGTTGAACATGACGTCCGGCGACGAGAACGGATCGACCCCGAGCCGCCTGTCCTCGGCCACCGCGTCCGCGTAGCCCGAGCCCGTGTAGTCGGGGACGTAGTGCGTGGCCGGCGTCTGCCCGCCGCGCGTGATCTTCTCGACGATCTGCTGCTTGTCGACCGCGAGGTTGAGCGCCCGGCGCACGCGGACGTCGTTGACGGGCGGCTTCCTCGTGTTGAACTCGAGCCAGTACGTGGAGAGGTAGGGGTAGCGCTGGAAATCCTTCTTGGTCGACAGCCAGTCCAGGTGCTCGGAGGGAAGCGAGGAGTTGTCGCCCGAGTAATCGAGATCGCCCGCCTTGTAGATGTTCATCGCGGCGTTGTACTGCTCGATCTCCAGCCAGACGATGCGGTGGATCTTCAGCTTGTCGCGGTTCCAGTACATCGGGTTCCGCTTCATCGTGATCTCGTAACGGAACTTCCACTCATCGAGCGTGTAGGGGCCGTTGACCACGATGTTCTCGGGGCGGAACCAGAGCTCGGGCTCGCCGCGCTGCGCGAACGCCTCGATGACGTCCTTGCGCACGGGGAAGAGGGTCACGTAGCTGGTGAGATCGGTGAAGTAGGGCGTGGGCTGCTCCAGCTGCACGTCGAGGGTGAGGTCGTCGCGGGCGCGGACGCCGACGGCGCTGTCGTCCTCGACGAGGAGCGCGTCGGGCACGAACCCGACCGGGGGCTCGCCCTGCGCGGGCGCGGGGGCCGCCGCGGGGTCGTACGTGGGCAGGTCCGCGTGCGGCGTGACGACCGCGTACGTCTCGCGGGGCGCCGCGCCCGCGCCGGCCTTGCCCGCGGCGGGGGGGACGAGCAGGCAGCCCGGGAGGAAGCCGCGCGCGCCGTCCCGCGCGACCTCGAACCAGCGGTCGGCGGCGCCGTTGCACTGGCACGGCGGGCCCGCGCCGACGATGTCGACCATGGCGCCCTGCCAGCCGCCGCCTGGCGCGGGGCCGAGGGGCGCCGCGCCGCCCTCCGCGAACGAGAGCCGGTCTCCGGCGCCGCCTTTGCCGTCGCCCTTCGCGAACGTCACCGCGGCGGCGCCCTCGGGCAGCGCCGCGAGCGGCGCGATCGCGGTGTCGACCTGGATCGGCGAGCGCGCCAGCACCACGACGAACGACCCCTTGGGCAGCTCGAGCGCGGACGCGGCGTCGGGCCGGGGCGCCGCGCGGAGTGGCGCGGCCTCGCGCAGCGCCTTGAGCTTGCCGGCGCTGAAGAGCTCGCCGTTCTTCAGGACGTAGAGGTTCGTCGCGGCGAGCGAGGCGGTGGAGGGGCGCAGCACGCGCTTCCACGCGTACTCGAAGTCGTGCGCCGTCACCGGCTTGCCGTCCGACCAGCGCGCCTCGGCCCGCAGGTGGAACCGGAAGATCCGGTTATCGTCGCTCTGCTCCCAGCGCGTCGCCACCCCCTGGACCGGGCGAAGGTCGCCGGCGCCATACGTGGTCAGCCCCTCGAACACCTGCTGGATCAGGGTGGCGCTCGCCGAGTCGTTCGACTTTCCCGGATCGACGTACTCCGGCTCTCCGCCGTTGTTGATGTAGATCGTCGTCTCGTCCTTGCCGACGCGCGAGGTCGAGCCGGCATACCCGCCCTCGCCCTCGCTGCACGCCGCGAGCGCGAGGCCCGCGAGCCCGAGCGCCGCGAAGGCCCTCCGCGCCGCTCGACCGGCGCTCCCGCCGCCCCCCTCGCCGCCGGCACCTCGTCGCTCCGGAGCCCGTCGCATGCTGCGGAAGTAGCACGGGGCGGTAGGGGCAGGAAGGCGATGGCTGCGCGGTCCGGGCGTCCCGCCTCTCCGATCCGCGATCCCATCGCAGCCCTCCCGCGGTCTTCGTGGTAGGTCGCGCGCCCGTCATGCTGCACGCTCGCGTGATCGTCTCGTCGGCCGCTCTCTCGGTCTGCTCGGCGCTCGCCCTCGGGCTCCTCGCCGCCGGCTGCGGCGGCGCGAGTCCCGCGGCCGGCGGCGCGCTGCGATCCCGCGCACCTCGACGCGTGCGAGCGCGCCCTCGCCGCGGCCCTCACCGAAGGCCGCGCGCCGCGCGAGCTCGCCCTGGCGTACGTCGAGGCGCGCGCCGCCCGGGACGAAGGCGATCCGTGGGCGCGCCTGCTCCGCGACCTCGACCGGCGCGGCGGGTCGAGGCCGGGCGTCGCGATCGTCGTCGAGGCGGGCGCCGAGGGCGCCGGCAAGGCGCCGCGCGGGGGCGCGGCGGACGCGACCCGGATCCGCGCCGCGGCGCTGCCGGACCCCGGCGCGCTCGGCGCCGACGCGCTGCTCCTCGCGCTCGGCGAGGCCCTCGGGTACGAGCACCTCATCCACGCGCGCGCTCGCGGCGGCGCGGTCCAGATCTTTCCGCGCGACCCGCTCGGGCCGTTCATGGCCGGCCTCGCGCCGGTCGCGCGCGGCGACGCGGCGCTCGCGCGCGCCGCGGACGACATCGCGCTCGCGGCGCTCGTGCGCCGCGCCTTCAGCGCCGCCGGCGCGTTCCGCTACGTCGAGGCCGCCCGCGCGGCCGACGCCCTCGCCGCCGCGCTGAAGGGGCGCGACCCGAACGACGAGCCCGCCCTGCGCGGCCGGTACGCGCTGCAGCTGCTCGGGGCGGCCGGCGTCGCGCTCGAGGACGACGGCGACGCCGCCGGCAGCGCCAGCGCGCCCTCGGGGGATCCTCCGCCCGCGCCGGGCGACACGCCCTACGGCGATCTGCTCCGCGTGCGCACGGCCCGCGACGGCCGCGCGGCGTGGCGCGCCCGCGGCGCGGCGGTGCTGCGTGCCGTGCCGGCGGACCGGCGCGCCGCGCTCGACGACCTGCTCGGCAAGGCCCCGGGCTGCGGCCGGGACCTCGCCCCGCCCATGGACGGGCCCCGCGACCTCGTGTTCGCCGCCGCGCTCGCCGGCGCCCTCGCCCCCGGCGACGCCGCGGCCGCGCCGGCCGCGCCCGCGGCCGGGAGCCCCGGGGCGGCGGCGCCGGGCAGGCGCCTGCCGCTCGACGCGTGGCTGCCGCGCTACGAGGCGCTCGTCCGCGCCGTCGATCGGACGAGCACCGCGTGGGCCTACGCGCCGAGCCTGCTCTACGAGCGCGGCCCCGCGCCCGCCGCAGGCCAGGCGGGCAGCGCCGTCCACCGGCGCGTCACCGAGCTCGGCCTCGCGCACCTCGCCGCGCTGCGCGCGCTCGCCGAGGCCGAGCCGCGCCGCTACCGCGCGCTCGCGCAGATCCCCCTCGCCTACAGCCCCGGGGTGCTCGCCGACGAGCGCCTCCGCGACGCCATCGTCGACCTCACGCAGGTCGCCGTCCAGCGCCGCATGGCCGACGCGCGCGACCCCGAGGCGGTCCTCGGCGCGGCGCTCGCCGGCGTCTTCGCCGGCATGTCGTACCCGCCCGAGGTGCAGCCCGCGCACTTCCTGGCCCTCCAGGGCGCGCTCACCGCGAAGCTGCGCGGCGACCTCACCGCGCAGGCCGGCTGGGGCGTCGCCGGCCTGTACGCGGCCGACGCGGCGTACCGGCTCCTCTCGGATCAGGCGCCCGAGCTCGCGTTCTCGTCGGCGCAGATCGAGCGCGCGCTCGCGCCCGCGCCGGCGCTCCCCTACCCCGGCCTCGCGGCGCTCGCCGCGAGCCTCTCGCGCTACGCCGCGCTCGGCGCCGCCGGCGCGCTGGATCCGCGGGCGACCGACGCGGCCCGGCTCCCCCCGGAGCGCCGGGCCGCGCGCGACGCGCTCCGCCGCGCCGTCGCCGGGCTCGCGGCGCCCGGAGCTCCCGGCGGCGGCGCGGCGGGCGACGCGGACGCGCCGCCGCCCGGCCTCGTGGAGGACATCACCGCGCTCGCCGACGGCGTCCTCGCCGTGCTGCTCACCGAGCGCTCGCGCAAGCCCCCGCCCGCGAAGGACGCGTGCGCCGCCGCCGGGCGCGGGCCGAGCCCCGAGGCGCGCCGGGCGCTCGCGCGGCTCGGCGACGTCCGCGGCCGGATCCTGCTCGCGCCGCGGTACCGGCAGGGCGACGGCGCATGGGTGCGGAAGGCGCGGCTCCTCGTGACGCTCCTCTCCGACGCCATCGACCTGCTCGCCGCGCCCGGCGCGGCCCGAGCCCCGCGCGCCGGCGCGCGGGAGCCGCGCGTGCGCTTCACCGTCCCCGACGCCGACGCCGAGGCCGCCGTCGCCGCGGGCCTCGCCGACTTCGGCGACCCCGGCCTCTCGGACGCGCTCACCGGCGGCTACGCGCTCGCCCGCGCGCTCTTCTCGTCCGCCACCGCGGACCGCTTCGCGCAGCAGAGCGGCGCGCCGCTCGGCCGGGTGCTCCGCGGGCTCTCCGCGGCGCTCGGCGGGGGCGCGGCGCCGCGCGGCCCCGGACAGGGCCCGGCCGGCGTCGCCCTCCTCGACGCGCTCGCGTCGCTGCCCGCCTCCCGGGCGGAGGGCGACGTCCGGGGCCTGTTCGTCGGCTACGCCAGGGCGCTCTCGGCGCTCGGCCTGCGCGACCAGGCCGATCTCGCGCTGCTCACCTCGCTCCTCGGCGCGGCCGTGCTGGGCGGGCCGCCGTCGCCGGAGGCCGTCGCGCTCGCGCGCGAGCGCGGCAGCCGGGTCGCGTGGGCGCTCTCGTACCTGAGCGAGATCGCGAACGCCCGGCGCGGCGTCGCCCCGGACCCGTCGGCCTACGCGGACGCGATGCGCGCGGCGTCGGACGACGCCTGCCAGACGGCCGACGCGGGCGACGTGCTCGCGGTCATGGGCGCCGTGCGCGACTTCGCCGGCGGCCGGCGCGCCGAGGCGCGCGACGCGCTCGACCGCGTCCTCGCGTCCGCCGACGCGCGCGGCCTGCGCGTCCCGCGCATGACCTACCGCTACGAGGAGAAGACCGCGACCCGCGTCTTCTCGCTCAGCTTCGACGTCTCGTACGGCGCCGGGCTCCTCGAGGGGTCGACCGGCTTCCAGCTCGGCCTCGGCCTCCGCACCCGCGGCGCGCCCGAGGGCGCGCTCACGGCGGCGCTCGCGCCCGAGGGCTCGCCCCAGAGCGACGAGGACGCCGCGCGCGCCTACGTCGGCGCGGCGGCGCTCGCGGCCGCCTACCACTTCCTCGACGGCGACGCCGAGCGCGGCGCGGCCGCGGCGCGCCGGGCCATCGCCGCGCTCTCGTTCGGCCTGCGGCTCGGGCCGCGGGCCCTGCGCCCGGAGCAGCCGCTCGCCTGGGGCCGCGACGCGCGCGCGCTGCTCGCGATCGACGCCCAGCTCGCCGCCGAGGCCGGCCACCCCTTCCTGGCCGGCGATCTCTGGACGCTCGTGCGCGGCCTCGTGCCGCCCGACGCGGACGACGCCGCGGTCCGGGCGCTGCTCGATCCGCTCCCCACGGGGCTCGCCGCGGCCCCGGGCCTCGGCCCGCTCGTCGCGAGGACCGCGCGCTCGCTCGCCGCGGTCGCCGGCCCGCTCGCGTGCACCGAGGCGAAGGTCGAGCTCGGCGGCTACGAAGAGCCGGCGTGCGACGCCTATCCGCTCGCGCTCTCGCTGCGCATCGCGGACGTGCTCGGCAGGCTGCCGCACCTCCGGCGCGCGGGCAGCGCGGCGGCGTGCCCCGCCCTGCGCAGCCTCGACGGCTTCCTCACGGCCGCGGAGCGGGGCACGTACGACCCCGACGCGTTCACGGCCGCGGTGGAGGCGCTGCGCCGGAGCGGCCGGCTCTACGACGCCGGCGTCCTGCTCACGCGGCAGCGGCGCGAGGGGCACTGCGGCCCGCTCGTGCTCGCCGCCGCGCGCGCGCTCGCCCGCGAGCCCGCCCTCGGCCCGGCGCTGCGCGCCGACCTGCTCAGCGTCGCGGTGCGCTGCGCGGCCGCGGCGCTCGACGCGAGCGTCGTCGACGACGTGCTCTCGCTCGACGGCGAGACGCGCGCCCTCCCGGACCTCGGCCGCAACCTGAAGGTCGTGCTCTTCGCGACGGAGCTCGCCGTGCGCGCGGAGCGCTGGGACGTCCTCGCGCGGCTCGCGAAGCAGCCCGAGTTCGTCGATCGGTGGACGGGGGAGAGCGACGACGCGGCGGCGACCGCGCACCTCATCGAGGCCGCCGCGGCCGCGCTCGCGGGCGAGCCGCCGCCGCGCAGCGCGCGGGCCGACGGCGCGCACGCGCGGCTCTGCGGCGAGCCTCCCGCCGATCGCGCCGCGCTGTGCGCCGACGTCGAGCGCCTGCGCGCGGGCGCGCTGCCCGACGCGCAGCGAGGGCAGCGCGCGAAGGAGGCGCTCCTGCGCCTGCTCGCCGCCGCGCGCGGGCAGGCCGACGGCCGGTAGCCGCCTGCCCGCCCGCCGCCTCGCGCCTACTTCACGCTGGCGGGCTTCGTCTCGGCCGGCTTCTGGTCGGCGGGCTTCGCCGCGGCGGGCTTCGTGTCCGCGGGCTTCGCCGCAGCGGGCTGCGCCGCGGGCTGCGCCGCAGCGGGCTGAGCGGCGGCGGGCGGGGCCGCCGCGGGCTTCGCGTCCGCCGGCTTCGCCGCGGCGGGCTTCGCGTCGGAGCCCTTCGGGGCCGCGGCCGCGGCGCCCTTCGGCGCGGTGGCGGGCACGCCGGCCGGCTTGAGGCCCTTGGTGATGGCCGCGGCGCACGCGAGCTCGACGCCCGTGTCCTTGCCCTCGAGCCGCATGATCTTGATCTCGACCCGGCGGTTCTTCTCCTTCGCCTCCTCGGTCTCGCCCGCGTCGGACGCGCAGTGCGCCCCGTAGCCGGCGGACCGCAGCCGGTTCTTCTCGACGCCGAGCCCGGTGAGCGCCTTCACCACGGCGTCGGCGCGCTTCTTCGTGAGCGCCACGGTCGCCCAGTCGCTGCCGACCTTCTCGGAGTGGGCCGCGACCTCGACGAACTGGATCTGCGGATTGTCCTTGAGGATCTGGGCGATGTTGGCGAGGAGCTCCTGCGACGCGGGCTCGATATCGGCCTTGCCGGCGGTGAAGGCGATCTTCTCGTTGAGCTTCACCTCATTGTTGGCGAGCTCGACCCTCGGGACGTCGGGACAACCGTCATCGTCCTTGTAATTGTTCTTGACCTCGGCCTCGGCCGGGCACTTGTCGGCCTCGGCCACGAAGCCGTCTCCGTCCGGGTCGACAGATTTACATCCGTCCTTGGCGTCCGGCGGCAGGCCGTCCTCTTTCTCGGCGACGCACTTGTCGGTGCCGTCGTCGAGCACGCCGTCCGCGTCCGCGTCCGGCGGCGGGGCCGGCGGCGCCGGCGGCGGGGTCGGCTGCGCGGGGGGCGGCGCCGGCGGCTGCGCCTGCATCTGGGGCTCTTTCGCGCAGCCGGCGTTCGCGGCGAGCAGCGATACTGCGAATGCCATTCCAAGCCATCTCGTGGTTCGCATCTCCTGGGCTCCTCTCCTTGGCGTCCTTGATTGCGCCGAGCGCCAGCGTGTTTAGACGACTGCGCCGGAAACTGCGAGATTTAAACGCACGGCGAGGCGCGCGTCTCCCCCTCGGCGGCGCGTCGGACCCGCTCCGGATGACGACAGCACCGCTGGCGAGCCATCGAGATCGACTCCCCCGGGGGCGCCGTGGCTCGCCTGGCGCGCGGAGCTAGCGTTTCTCGGGCGGGAAATCCATTTTTTCGAATGCACCACTGCTCTTCAGGTCAGGCGCCTGTGGCTTCTTCGACTTGAGCAGCGGCCTCACAGGCGCCGACAAGGTGGGTGTCGGGGCGACGTCCTGGCGGGGCGGGGGCGCGGGGCGAACGTCGGTCTCGTCCCGCGCCTTCGATTTCTTGACGGGCAGCTGCTCCTGGATCGGCCGCGGCGCCGGCGGCTTGTCCGTCGGCGCGCGGAGCCCGTCGAGCGCGCGCTCGCGCGCCGCCGCGACGTCGGGCGCGGCGCCGCCGCGCGGGTCGAGCCGGTCCGCCTCGTCGAGCTTGTCGAGGCACCGGCGCCACGCCGCGTCGTCGCAGGCGCGCAGCGCCTCGGCCCTCAGGGAACGCGCGCGCTCCAGCGGATCGAGCCGCTCGATCGGCGGCGGCGCCTCGACCGGCGGGGCGCTCGGCGGCGGCTCGGGCAGCGGCGCGACCTCGGGCAGGTCCCTCGTCGAGCGCAGGAGCCGGACGATCACGATCGCGAGGATCGCCAGGGCCGCGGCCGCGGCGAGCTCCGCGAGCCAGCGCTCCCGCATCCACCGCCGCATCCGCGACACGCGCTGCCGCACCCGGGCGGCGGGCACCTGCTCCTCGGCGGCGATGCTCTCGAGCTTCTCTCCCTCGCCCTCGCGGGCCATCCACGAGAGCGTCTGCCGCCCGTCGCGGTTCGCCGCGGCCTGCTCTTCGGCCCAGCGCGCCAGCTCGCGCGCCTCGACGGGCGGCGGACCGACCGGCAGGTCGGGCAGCTCGGTCACGGTCTCCCGGAACGAGCGCCGGTGGTGGTCGGCCACCTTGTGGCGCGCGATCCCGAGCAGCCATCGCCGGAGCTCCGTCGGGTCGGCCGGCCGCGCGGGCGAGGCGAGCGCCTCGCAGAGGACGGTCTGCACCACGTCGTCGACCTCGCCGCTCGGCACCCGCCGTCGCACGAACTCCTCGAGGGCTCGGCGGATCCCTGGCTCGGCCAGGGGGTTCGTCGCGGGGGCGCTGGTCTCGGTGGTCATCGTCGTGCTCATCGCCCCTGCATCGCGCGGCGGCCGCGGAGTGTGACGCGCCCGCTCGAGAATACGGCACACTTCGCCCGGGCGTCCCGGTCCGTCGCGCGGCGCGCGGCGCGCGGTGCCGGCGGTCGGGCATGGTCCTCCGGCCCCCTGCCGCTCGACGGCGACGAGGTTGACGAGGGCGCGGCCCGGCGGGACCTCGCCGGGCGGCGTCAAGATCGTGATCACCGATTGAACGGGGGGGTGCTAGGGTACCCGGTCACATCGACGGGCTGTCCGTCGAGGATGGGGGCGCGACGGCCCGACCGGCGCCGCCCTCATGCCGCCCTGGAGATCGTGCATGTCTCGCCGTTACTGGCTGATGAAGAGCGAGCCTCAAAAATATTCGTTCGCGCAGCTCATACGCGACGGCCAGACGATGTGGGACGGCGTCCGGAACTTCGAGGCCCGCAACAACATGCGGGCCATGAAGCCGGGGGATCTCGTGCTCTTCTATCACTCGAACGAGGGCAAGGCGGTCGCGGGCGTGGCGCGCGTCAAGCGCGAGGCGTACCCGGATCCGACCGCCGAGGCGGAGGAGGACTGGAGCGCGGTGGACATCGAGCCGGTCGCCCCGCTCAAGGTGCAGGTGACCCTTGACACGATTCGCGGCGACGAGTCGCTGGCCGAGATCGCGCTCTTGAAGAAGTCCCGGCTGAGCGTGGTCCCCGTCTCGAAGGAGCACTTCGATCGGGTGCTGAAGCTGGGCAAGACCAAGATCGCTTGACGCGGGCACCCGGGGTAACGACTAATCCCGGCGTGAACCTCCGCCCTGGAGCCCGAGCCCTCGCCCTCCTCCTCCTCTCCAGCGCCGCGTGCGGCGGCCCGCCCACGCCGTCCCCGGTCGAGGGCGAGCCGATCTGCCCCGACTTCGAGGTCGGGGCGACGCGCGCGCCGATGCGCGGCAGCCTTCGCTTCCCGGTCGCCCTGACGGTGCGCGACGGCAAGGATCCGATCACGCGCGCGACGCTCACCGGGCGCCGGTCGAAGGACGATCCGGTGAGCCGCATCCTGCTCGCCGACGAGGACGCCGAGTACGAGCTCGAGTGGGCGCAGTGCGAGAACGAGCGCGCGCCGAGGGCGCGCACGCTGTCGCGCGAGTCGAAGGACGCCGCCGAGTACGCGTGCGGCAACGCGACGGTGTACAAGACCGACAAGCTCGTCACCCGGAAGGGCGACGCCGCGTCGCGCACGGTCCACTTCGCGGCCCCGCCGAAGCCGGAGTGCTGGGAGAGCGAGCTCCCGGCGGCCGCGCCCGCCCCCTCGCCCGCCGCGGTCCCCGAGCCGGCTCCGGCCGACGCGTCCGCCGAGCCGGCCTCCGCCGACGGGGGCGCCGCCGATGCGGGCGCGGGCGCCACGTCGGCGGACGCTGGCGCGCCCCGCGGCTCAGGTGCCACGCCGGCGGACGCCGGCGCGCCCCGCGGCGTGGGCGCTGTGCCCCGCGATGGGGGCGCGGGCGGCGCGCCGAAGCCTCCCAGCGCCGGGGCCGGGGACGCCGGCGCGCCCCCGCAGGGCAGCTAGCTCGGGCGCGGCCCGCCGAGGCGCCAACAGAGAAGAAAAAACGCAAAGGCGCAAGGGGAGGAAAGAAAAGGCGTGTACCCCTCGTGCGAGGGGCGTCCCGCATCCGCAAGGACTCTGGGAACTCTCACCTCCCTCTTGCTTTTTTGCGTCTTTGCGCCTTTGCGTTTCCTCTCGCTCTCCTCGGCCCGCTCGCACCCCGCTAGGAGCGCCTTGGCCTCGTGATGGGCAGCCCCGGCGCAAGCTTCGCCGGGTTGAACAGCCCCGCGCGCTTGTGGTGGTTCGCGTGCATGTAGATGCCGTGCCAGAGGAGGTTGCCGAGCCGGTAATACCCGTGGTTCAGGTTCACCGGCTTGAAGTCGCCGTCCGGCGAGGCCGCGTTGTGCGTCGACCAGTTGAAGTGCACGAGGTGCAGAAAACCCACGATCGACGCGGGCACGAAGAGGAAGAAGAACGCGACCGGGCCGAGGAACACGTACCAGCACGCGATGAGCAGCAGGTTGGTCGCGTAGCTCACGTACGCGCGGACCCGCTCGTAACGGCGGCTCTCGGGCGTATCGCCGTAAAGATCGAAGTAGATCTGCTGGAGCTGGCGCTCCACGTTCACCACCGTCTTTACCAGGAACGCCCAGTAGCTGGCCACGACCGGGTGCGGATCCCTGTCGACGTCGTCCGAGTAGCGATGGTGGCGCTGGTGGATCACCTCCCAGGAGGCGAACCGCGTGAGCACCACGAGCCCGCAAAGCTCGCCGACGAGCCGGTTGATCGGCCGCGGAAAGTTGTTGTGGGTCGCGTTGTGGATGAACACGCTGCAAAGGATCTGCGCGTGGCAGACCAGCGGCAGGAGCAGCCAGAGGCGGCTGTCCCATCGCTCGACGAGCGGCTCGTGCCCGCCGAGGAGCATGCACGCGAGGAGGGCCACGCACGCGAGCGCGTAGAACCCGTCGTAATAAAGGTAGAAATACCGGTTTCGTCGGAGCTGCGTGAACGGCAGCGACGTCAACGTGGAAACGATCACCGACATGTGCTTGAGCCTCCCCCGCGCCCGAGGCGGCGCTGCCCTGGCGCGGAGATGGCCCCACGCCGAGGGCCGCCTCCGCCTCGCCGCGAACGCCGTACTACAGACGTCTGGATTACACCGATTCCTCACTTCCGTCCATAGCTTGTCCACGCTCCCGCCGCCCCGAGCTGGATTTCAGCGCGGCCCTAAACCCGCGCGCAGCTCGGCCTGCGAACGTGGGTTCGCAGCGCGGCGCGAATTCCGGGAGCCGCGGCGCGGGCGACGTGACCGTGCGAGGCGCCTCCGCGCGGCTCGCTCAACGTTGTTGGAGCCGGGCAACAGTGATAGTGACGGTGGGGTGACAGCCGAAGTCGCCACACGAGCTCCAGCGTCCGGCGGCGAGGAGCGCCCCGGCGCGGTCGGGGCAAGGGGGAGGGACGAGTCGCCCGCTCCGGGGGAGCCGGCAGGGCAGCAGGGCGCGGACGCGCGCGGCCAGGCCCGGCGCCCGCGGCGCGCGCCCTGGCTCGTGAAGCACCGGGCCGAGTGGCGCCAGATCGGGATCGTCGCCGCCTACCTCGGCCTGCTCGCGGCGATGTTCTGCGCGCCCGCGTGCCGCAACGTCGTCGTGTTCGCGGCGGCGTGCTGCCTGAGCTTCCTGAACGCCGTGGTCATCCACAACCACCTGCACCAGGGCATCTTCCAGAGCCGCCGGCTCAACATGCTCTTCCGCTGCGTGCTCAGCTTCGGCGCGCTCTACCCGGCGTCGGCGAACGTCCCCTCTCACAACCTGGTCCACCACCATTTCGACGACGAGGGCCAGCCCGACTGGGCGGCGCCGGAGCACGTCTCGTTTCGCTGGAACCTCCTCAATCTGATCCATTTCCCGAACGTCGCCGGGCCGAACACCTTCGCCGGCGTCGCGCGCTGGAACGCGCTCGCCGGCCGGCCCGAGCACGTCCGGCAATACCGGATCGAGACGGTCTTCGCCTTCGGGCTCACCGGGGCGCTCCTCCTCGTCGACTTCTGGACGGCGCTCTTCTTCCTCGTGCTCCCGCAGCTCTACGGCGCGCGCTGCATCCTCCGGATCAACCTCATCCAGCACGACGGGTGCGACGTCCGGAGCGAGTGGAACCACTCGCGCAACTTCGTCGGACGCGCCTTCAACTGGATCATGTGCAACAACGGTTACCACACGATCCACCACAACCGGGCTGGGCTGCACTGGTCGGTGCTCGCCGAGGCGCACCGGCGCGAGGTCGCCCCGCGCATCGATCCTGGGCTGAACGAGCCGAGCATGCTCGGCTACCTGCTCCGGACCTACGTGCTCCGCTTCGATCGGCCCGCCCCGCGCGACGTCGCGCGGGCGGAGCGGTCCGCTCCGCCGATCGCGCTCTCGCCCCGCGAGCTCCGCCGCGCGGAGGCCGAGGCCGCCAGCGTGTAAGGCGCGCCGAGCGATGCTGACGCGCGAGCTCATGGGCGCCCTCGCCCTGGCCATCCTCTGGGTCAACACGCTGCTCATCGCCGCGGCCGCGCTCAAGCAGCTCGCGGCCGTCGCGGCGGCGCTCCGGCGGCTCGGCGCGCGCCTCGATCAGCGCGGCGCCGCGCTGATCGAGGCGCGCGTCCTCCGCGGCGACGGGCGCGGCGGCGCGCTCGCCGGCCACCGGATCGAGCAGGTGGGCCGCGCGGGCGCCGGCGGCGCGACGCGCGAGGAGATCGTCTTCGCCGACAGCGGCCGCGGCGGCGAGATCTACGGCGGCGCCGTCGTCGCGGGCGGGCGGGAGATCGCGATCGCGCCCGCCGTGGAGGGCGAGGTCTGGGTGTCGCGGGCCGAGGTCCGCGCGGCGTCCGCGTGCCCCTCCGAGGCGCGCTTCGACGAGGCCTACCAGCACGCGCGCAAGGCGCGCGGCTTCTCCCGGACCGTGGAGGCCCGGATCGGCCCGGGCACGCCGGTGTGGCTGCTCGGCGACGTGGAGCGCGCGGTGGACGGCGCGGACGGCGCGGATCGCATGCGCCCCGCGCTCGTGTCCAGCGTGGACCCGCGCGCCCTTTGCCGGCGGAAGCTCGCGCTGCTCTCGCTCGGCGTGGCTGGCGTCCTCGGCGGCCTCGTGGGTTGCACCGCGCTCGCGCTGTCGCGGCCGCGCTTCGGGCCGCTGAGCACCGCGGGCGGCGCGCTCTGCCTCGCGTTCTTCCTGCTCGTCCAGCCGCTCGGGACCGCCCTGCGCGACGCCGCGAGCCTCCCGAGCGCCGCGCCTGCGCGCGGTCGCTGGGTCCGGCGGCGCGCGCGCGGCGCGTCGGCTCGCGCGGCCTCCAGCTAGGCGAGCGGAGCCGATCGAACGAGCGCGCGAGCGTCGCGTCGTCGTCGCTCCCGCTCGCTCTAGCTGGGCGACAGGAGCCGATCGAACGCGCCATCGGGCAGCTCGTCGAGCCGCTCGACCGAGAGATCCGCGCCGAGCGCCGCATCCGGGCGATCTCGGCTTCCGGGATCCCCGGATCGATCATTCGGCGGAGCAGATCGTCGTTGCGCATCCCGAACACCGCATCATGGTCGGTGCGGTCGTAGGTGCGCCCCTCGGCCGCGAGCGCGTCTCGCCAGGCGGTGAAATGGAGCTCGCTGGAGTCGATCAGCGTCCCGTCCAGATCCCAGAGAACGGCCTTCGGCTGCGAGAACGACATGGAAAGACACTAGCACCCGCCGCTCCGCGGAATCTCCGCGGCGCCAGCAGGCCCGCCGCCCGGCGCGCACGCCCGTTCGCTACTCGCACGTTTCCCCGCCGTCGCTCGGTCGCTGCGTCACGGATTTCTGCTATCGCTCCCGCGATCCTCGGGCCGCCTCCCGGACGTCGGCCGCGCCCGGCCGCCTCGCCGAGCGCGCTCCGCTGTTCCGCAGGGAAGCTGTTCCCTAGGTAGGGCGTAGCTCACCCTGGCGCGTTCGCGCGCTCACCGTTTTCAAGCCCCCGGATCCCCTGACCTCGTCATGCCCTCTCCGCAGATGCCACCCGCGGCGCCTCGCCCGCCGACCTCGCCATCCCACGCCTCCTCCCCCCACGCCGCGCCGCCCTCCTCGAAGGGCGGCGGGCTCGCCGCGCGCCTCGCCGAGCTCCAGGTGAACCGGCCCGCGCTGCCGCTGCTCGCGACCGGGCTCCTCACCGTCATCGCCCTCTTCCTGGCGACGCGGCTCACGGTGCTGACCGGCTTCGAGTCGCTCCTGCCGGCGTCCCGGCCCAGCGTGCAGGAGCTCGACCGGGTCGCGGCCAAGACCGCCGGCGTGTCGACGCTCTTCGTCGTGCTGCAGGGCGGTGAGGGCACGCCCACGGTCGCGCTCCAGAGGGCCGCGGACGCGCTCGTGCCCGAGCTCGAGCGGCTCGGGCCGCCGTGGGTCGGCAGCGTCGAGGACGGCGTGCACGAGGCGTTCCGCTATCTCTCGCCGCGCGCCGGGCTCTACGTCGATCGCGACCGGCTCACGAAGCTGCGGGACGACATCGAGGCGCGCTACGCCTATGAGGTCAACAAGGCGACCGGCGCGCTGCTCGACGAGGACGAGCCGCCGCCCGAGGTGAGCGCCCGCTCTATCGAGCAGAGCCTCGGCCTGAACGGGATCGACGCCGGGCGCTACCCCGACGGCTATTACCAGTCGAAGGACGGCAAGACCGTCGTCGTCGCCATCCGCTCGAAGGTGCTGGGGAGCGATTTCGCCGCCGGCAGCGAGGCGATCCGCCGCGTGCGCGAGGTCGTCGATCGCGTGCGCCCCGCCTCGTTCGACCCCGGGATCACCTACGGCCTCGCCGGCGACCTGCAGACCGGCATCGCCGAGTACGCGGCGATCAACGAGGACCTGACCGACGTCGGCGTCGCGGGCGCCGTCCTCATCGCGGCGGTCGTGTTCCTCTATTACCTGCGCGTGCGCATGCTCGTCGCCATGCTGATCACGATCGGCACCGGCGTCGCCTGGACGTTCGGGGTCACGCAGCTCGCGATCGGCCACCTCAACATGGCGACCGGGTTCCTCTTCTCGATCGTCGCCGGCAACGGGATCAACTTCGGCATCATCTACATGGCGCGCTACCTCGAGGCGCGCCGCGGCGGCGCGAGCCTGCTCGAGGGCGTGCGCGTCGCCCACCGCGAGACCTGGCTGCCCACGCTCACGGCCGGCTGCGCCGCCGCGGCCGCCTACGGCTCGCTGCTCGTCACCGAGTTCCGCGGCTTCCACGACTTCGGGCTCATCGGCAGCGCCGGCATGGTGCTCTGCTGGGTCGCCACGTTCCTCGCGCTGCCGAGCGTCCTCGCGGTGATGGAGCGGCTCAGCCCCCTCGATCGGGCGTCGCCGGGCCTGTTCGGCAGGCTCCGGCGGCGCACCCAGGGCGGCATCGCGTTCGGCGAGCCGTTCGCGCGGCTCGCGGCGCGGAGCCCTGTCGCGCTGACGGTCGCCGGCCTCGCCCTGGCCGCGGTCGGCCTCGTCGCGACGGTCGCCTACGTGCGCGCCGATCCGATGGAGTACGACCTCCGGAACCTCCGCAACGACGAGAGCGCGCGCGCCGAGGAGATCCGGCTGGGCGCGCTCGCGGAGGAGATCACGGGCTACGTGGGCACCGACGGCATGGCGATCCTCGTGGATCGGCCCGAGCAGGTCGAGCCGCTCCGCGCGGCGCTCTACGCGCGGCGCGACGCGGCGCCCGAGGGCGAGAAGCCGTTCAAGGAGATCTACGCCCTCCAGGATCTGGTCCCGAAGGATCAGGAGGCGAAGATCCCGTTGCTCCTCGAGATCAAGGAGCGCGTGCTCCGGGCGAAGAAGCGCGGCCTCATCGGCGACGAGGACTGGAGCCGGATCCAGGCCGTCATTCCGCCGGACGAGCTCGCGCCGTTCGGGATCGAGGACCTGCCGGCGGGGGTGGCGCGGGCCTTCACGGAGACGGACGGGACGCGCGGGCGCATCGTGTACATCAGCCCGATCACGCCCGAGAGCGTGCACGACGCGCACTACCTCTTCCGCTGGGCGGACGCGTACCGCGAGACGCGGCTCCCGGACGGCAGCGTCGTGCGCGGCTCGGGGCGCGCGGTCATCTACGCGGACATGTGGGCGGCGGTCATCGACGACGTGCCGCCGGCGGTGCTCTTCTCGCTGGCCGCGACGGTCCTCGTCGTGCTCATCGCCTTCCGCGGCGGTCGCCCGGCGTTCGCGGTGCTCGGCGCGCTGCTCGTCGGCGTCCTGTGGATGGCGGGGCTGCTCGTGCTGATGGGCGTGAAGCTCAACTTCCTGAACTTCATCGCCCTCCCGCTGACGTTCGGCATCGGCGTCGACTACGCCGTGAACATCGTGCAGCGGTACGCGCGCGAGGGCGCCGGCGGCGCGCTGACCGCCGTGCGCGAGACGGGCGGCGCGGTGATCCTCTGCAGCCTCACGACGACGCTGGGCTACCTCGCCCTGGTGCGCTCGCAGAACCACGCCGTGCGCAGCCTCGGCGTGTCCGCGGTCCTCGGCGAGCTCGCCTGCCTCTTCGCCGCCGTCCTCGTGCTGCCCGCGGCGCTCCTCTGGCGCGACCGGCGGCGCCCGAAGGGCGAGGAGAGCTTCGTCGCCGTCGGCCGTCCGACGACCTGAGCGCTCCGGCAGCGATCCCCGCATCGAGGGCATCGAAGGCTCGCACCCTGACGGAGCTGCGGCCCCGACGGCCCTCTCCTGCCTCCCGCGCACCATGGCGCGCGGCTTCTCCGAGACGCTGACGCTGGTCAATGCGCCGGTCATGCTCCAGGAGGAGCCGAGCGCGCACGGCCCGGGCGTTCGGTTCCTTTGCGATGTGTATCGGGTGCGGATCCGGGACATCGCAGAGGCGGACGGCCTGATCGAGCAGGCCGACCTGGAGCGCCTCGCTTATTTTTCGGGTGGTCGCGGGCGCGACTTCGTTCGGCTGATCCAGGCGCTGATGATCAAGGGCTTTGATGAGGAGGCGCCGCGCGCCACGGCAGAGCTCGTGGACGAGGTGATCGACGCCGCCCGCAGGCGGATGGAGGAAGGTCTCTACCGTGAGGATTTCGAGCTCGTGGCGAGGATCGCGCGCGATCCTCGCCACGAGCTGCCCAACGACCCGCGCACGAACGATCTGCTCCGGTACTTTCGCTTGCTGCCCTACTCGAACGGCTCGGAATGGTTCTACCCTCACCCGCTGCTCACGCTGAGCAAGGTCAGAGTCTCCCCCGCTGGCTCCGACAGGTGAGCAGCGCCCTCCGGATGATCCGGAGGGGGATCCTGATCCTTGTGGCGGACGCCTGCGACGCCCGCCTGGGCGAGCTCGTCCGGGCCTTGTCGCCCGAGCACCCCGGCATCGAGGTGCACACGCGCGCGCCCGAGGCGGTGCGGGCCGAGCCGGGATCCTTGCTGGTGCTCCAGCCGAGCGAGCAGGACGTCGACGCGCGGACCGGCCTGTGGCCGGCTTCTGGCCGCTGCACGACCGGACGATGCCCCTCGCCACCGCGCGTCAGACGCTCGCAGGCGCCGGGGCGGCGGCGCCGGGCAGGCTCGCCGCGCTGCTCGATCTCGAGCCCGAGGCGATCGCGCTGGCCGCGGCGCTGCTTCGCCGAGGCGTGGAGGAGGCGACGATCGAAGCATCGGCGCGCGCGGCGCGTGACGCTGGGGCCACGATCGCACGCCTCGGCGTGGAGCGCGGACTGCTCGCGCCCGCAGCAGGCGTCGAGGAATCGCGGGCCCCACCGCCGCTCCTGCGGGCGTTCGGCGCGGACGCTGAGGTCCGGAGGTCGCGCGGCGAGCAGCTCTCGAAGTTGCGCGTCCTGCTCCTCAAAGGCGACGTGCTCGCCCCGGACGAGGCGCGCTGGTTCGCCGTCGTCTCCCGCACGAGGCCTTCGCTCGCCGATGCGCAGGTGCCCCCCTTCCCCGACCGCGCGCTCACGGGGCTCCTGGAAGCCGAGGCGAACGTGGGGGAGGTGCGCCCCTCCCTGGAGCTGCAAGCCGCGAAGCGAGCGTCGCGCCTCGGGGTGAAGGCGCGTATCCTCGCGAGCGAGGGAGGGCGCGGGGCCGTGGCGGACGACGACGAGATGGAGCGACGGGCGATCCGCCTGCTGATCGAGGAGGCGAGCGCGTGCTACCGCGAGGATCGCTATGACGGCGCGCTCGCGGTGGCGAGGCGCGCGCTCGACGCCGCCGAGGGGCGCCGCGATCTGGAGCTCGAGATCAAGTCGCGCACCGCGTGCGCGAGGGCGCTGTACATGCTGGGCGACAAGAAGGCCGCGCTGAAGGAGTCTGCGAGCATCCTCGCGCTGGCAGAGGACCCGGGACGCCGGGCAGAGATGGAGCGTGCTGACGTCGCGTGGGACGTGGCGAACGCGTACCGCATGTGCGCCGAGGCGGGCCGCTTCCTGACCGCCACGCCGATCGCCGACCTCTTCGCGGCGCTCGACGCCGGCGAGGCGTACGTGCGCCGCATCGGCCGGCCGGGCTGGCGCGCTGGGTTCTTGAAGGTACGGTCGGATCTCCTCGCGGCGCTCGGCCGGGTCGAGGAGGCCATCGGGTTCGCCGAGGAGGGCCTCGCGCTCATGCAGCGCGATGGCAGCGGCCCCGGCCCGACGCTCGCATGCCACCGCTGGTCGCTCGGCGGCTTGCTCCGTCAACAACAGCGCTTCGAGGAGGCCGCGGTGCACTACCAGGCCGCGCTCGATGCGCCTGCGAGCAGCCCCTACGATCGGAAGGTGGCCATCCAGGGCCTCGCGCGGTGCGCGCTCGCCCGGGGGGATGCGGCCGCCGGCTTGCGTCACGCACGCGAGGCCGTGCGGCTCGCCGAGGGCATGGGCGATGACAACCTCGCGCCTGCGCTCGAAGTGCTCGTCGACGCGCACATCGCCGCGGAGGATTGGCCCTCGGCTCGGTCGGCCGCGGACCGCATGCTGGAAAGGGCCCGGCGGCTGCGGAACGAGAACCGGCTCTACTTCGCCCTGCGCGCCGCCGCCGACGTGGTCCTCGGCGCGGGCGACACCGGCCGGGCCCGCGCCCTGCTCGACGAGGCAGCGCCGCTCGCCGAGGCGCTCGATCGGCAGCGCGGCGGGACGACCGGGTTCCGGGACGAGATCGAAGCACGCCGGAAGCGCCTCGCCTGAGGTCGAGCCGGCCCGACCCAGCGGACCCGAGCCGTCCCACCCCCCGGCCCCCGGCCCCCGCGGAGCACTCGATCCGTTACAGACCCCCCACCCGGCGCCCGCTCCGGCGGACGCGATCCGTTACGAACCCCCGGCGCCCGGCGCCTTCGGAGCACTCGATCCGTTACAGACCCCCCGGCGCCACCCCCTCCCGACGGACTCGATCCGTTACGGACCCCCGGCGCCACCCCCCTCCGTCCCAACGGACTCGATCCGTTACGGACCCCCGGCGCCACCCCCCTCCGAACGGTTGCGATCCGTTGCGCCCCCCCGGCGCTACCCCCTCCGAACGGTTGCGATCCGTGACGGCCCCCCCGGCGCCACCCCTCCCAACGGATCCCCTCCGTCATGCCCCCGTCGCAGCCCCTTCCCACCGATCCGGTTCGCCACGGGTCCCTGCCGCCATCGCTCCCCGGACCGCGCGTGCTCCACCTCGGCCTCGTGCGGCTCACCGGAGGCGCTCTGCGTCACGCGGAGCGGCGACGCTGCGCGAAGTGCTCCTGGAGGGTGAGGTCACGGCGCGCTCGATGTCCGCTCGCGTGACCCGGTGTCGCACGAGCGCGACGTCCTTCCGCGCGGCGGGCGATGACACCCGATCTTCCGCGCCGCCGCGAGCGCGGGCGAGACGCGAACGTGGGTGGCGCTCGGAACTGAACAGGAATGCCGGGGGAGGCGCGAAGAGAAGATAAACAATCTTCGAGCCTTCCGCCGTGCTCTCCCCCGGCGACCGCGACCGCTGCCCAAACGAGTCGCCTGAACAAAGTGGATATCGAATCGACGCGCCTGTCGCAATCGCGCATCAACGACGCGACACGCGAGAATTTGACCCGACACCCACAACATTGACGCGCCTCGTACGGTTCGTTGCGTTACAATGCGCGTCGGGTGGGGATTCGCCCATGCCTCCCGCGCGTCCGGGAGGATTGAACTTTCTTGTCGCTCCAGCCGACCGGCGCGCGCTGCCGGCAGCCGTGCGGCGGCTGTCCCCGCGCGGCCCGCCGCCGCGCGCCAGCGGCCATGGACGACACGAACCAGCGCAGATCGCTGCACAGGGAAACCGAACCCATGCTCAACAAAGGCCAGATCCGGAAGTCCAATGCGACCGTGATGGAGGAGATGCAGGCGTGGTTCCGTGATTGCCTCGGCTGCGTCGCAGGAAGACGAGAATTTCTGCTTGGGCGGTACATGATCACGGTGCTCGACGACACCGACACCGGTACAGGCGTGCTGGACACGTACCGCAAGTTCAGGCGCCACGCGCTCGCGTACGAGAAGGTCGCGTGCCTCTTGGTCTTCAACAACCCCGAGCTCTACGCGGGGTCCGGCTGCACCGCGCTCGACGCCATCTCGTACCTGGCGCGGCAGATCGCCCCGCTCGCGCACGAGCACCCCGATCGGCTCATCCGCGGCGGGAGCGTGCACCAGCGCCACGCGCTCAAATGCCCGGTCACGGGGGCCCTCACGCTCTTCGACGACTTCGATGCCATCGCGTTCTGCCCGCAGGCCGACGACAGGGACGACCCGCTCTATGACCCGCTGATGGCAGCTCCGTATCCATGCATCAACATCAGCTCCGACGTGTTCGGGTTCTCGATGTTCGCACGAGATCGCTTCCTCCACAGGTACAACAGAGACATATTCGGCGCGCCCGCGGACGACGCCCTTCGTCGGCATTTGACAGAATGCGCGGCGCTCTGGCAGAAGATCGCCGCGCGGACCATCCGCAACTACATCGCGATGACCGACACGACGCTGTGTCCGACGTACCTGTCCGAGGATGAGCGCTACTGGATCGCCAACCACCAGGATCCCGCGTTCGCCGAATCGGAGAAGCGCGCCTACCGCCACGAGATGCCGGTGACCTACACGCCGCAGATCATCGATCGCTGGATGTGTCGCATGGAAGGCGGCTCCGACGGACGAGCCCGCGCGGTCACCACGCGACCCGGAGAGATCCTGTGAAAACCGTCGCGCTGTCCTGCTTCTTGCTCAACACGTTGCTCTGGGCGACGTTCTACGCCGTGTCGAAGGAGGCGCTCGCGCGCATCGACAACTTCGTCTTCTCGTTCCTCGAGGTCGGCTCGCTCCTCCCCGCGGTGGTGCTCATCCTCTGTCTCTCCTGGCGCCGCGAGAGGGCGGCGTTCACCCGGGCGCTCGTGGTGAGGGGCGTGAAGCTCGGGAGCGTCCTCGCGCTCGCCATCTTCACGAGCACGCTCGCGCTGAAGCACACCACGGCGACGAACACGGCGTTCTTCCCCTCGCTCAACGGCATCATGGCCGCGCTGATCGCGCGAGGGTTGCTCAAGCGGCCCATCGCCGCGACGACGTGGATCGCCGGGCTGGTCGCGTCGGCAGGGGCGCTCCTCATGATCTTCGAGGCCCCGGTCAACGGAGCGCACTGGCGAGGAGACCTGATCGCGCTCCTCGCGGCCTTCTTCTACACCTGTTACATCTTCCGGGTGGATCACGACATCCACCAGGACGACTCGTCGCCCTGGCCGCTCTTCGGGATCGAGGTCGCGACCATGATCGTGCTCACCGGGCTCGGCGCCGCCGTCCTCGGCGACTGGAGCGCCGTTCACCCGGTGTTCCCCAAGGATCTCGTCGTCATCCTCTACATCGGGTTCGGGACGACCCTGCTCCCGACCGCGATATCGATCTTCATGCAAAAGCACGTGTCGCCGGTGACGGTCGCGTTCATCTACGTCTTCGAGCCGATCTGGAGCGCGCTCCTGGCGCGCCTCTACCTCGGCGAAGCGCTGACCCTGCGCGGGTACCTCGGGGGAGCGCTGATCATCTCGGGCGCGCTCATGCACACCTGGCACACGGTACGGCCCACCGCCCCCGCGCTCGCCGAAGCCTAGCCGCGGCGCTTCATGTAGTCCCAGATGCCGCGATCGAAGGTGGCCGGGTCGACGCGCAGCAGCTCGGCGGCGCGGCTGACGACCGCCTTCGCGTCGGCATACCCGGTCACCTCGACGCCGGCGGCCTCGATGAACCGCAGCACGTGGACGTCGATCGCGCACGTCCGGATGCCGCAGAGCATCTTGAAGTAGTCGACCGTCTTGTCGCCGATCCCGCTCAGGCGCTTGAGCCGCTCCTGGCTCCCGTCAAGCTCGATCCAGAGGCGAAGATCGGCCTCGGTCTCCACGCGCGCCTCGCGGAGCAGCTCCGCCGTCAGCCGAACCAGGTGCGGCTTCCGCCCCCGAAACCCGAGCAGGATGGACGGCTCGATCCGCCGCATGAGCTCGAGGAAGGCGGTCGTCGTGACGGCCTCCGGGTGGCGCGCGCGGAGCCGCTCGACCCTCGGCTTCACCACGGTCTCGTAGCTGATGCCCGCCTGGAGGACCGCCTCGGAGATCGTGGCGCCCATGTGGGCGTGGATCTCCTCGTCGACGTTCGCGGAGAGGAGCCCGGGAATGCGCCCCGCGAACGCCGCGAGCGCTTGCGGGCGCGTGTCGGTGCACGAGGTCACCGCGTCGGAGCCCGCATGGGAGCCACGCGGGGACGGCTCGTCGTGGCTCGCGTCCGGCGTCCTCGATGTCACGGCGCCTCGCGCAGATCCGCGCAGCAGCGCACGCCGGTCGAGTAGTCGAAGTACGTGAAGTCGTGCGACGCGATGCGCGCCATGCACCCCTCCCGGGTCGCGCGCGCATAGAACCCGCCGACGAAGGTCCCCTCCGGATCGTCGATCCACTCGTCCAGGTTCCCCACCATGTCCGCGATCGCGTCGCCCTCCCACGCGCTCGCGCACGTCGCGGTCTCGCCCGTACGCCGGAGGAGCGGCGCCCCGGCGACGCGCACCAGGTTGAGCCGCGGATCGCTGTGCCCGAGGCTCACGTCGCGGTGGAGCACGGCGGCCGGGTGCCCCTCGCGGAAGACGTTGCACTTCCCGTCCGCGTACGTAGGCCCGTACGGGAACTGCTCGTCGCGCTCGCCGCGGCACGCCGTCCGCCACTCGTCGAGCGTGCAGAGCCGCTTGCCCGCGTTCCGGCACGCGAGCTCCGCCTGCGCGCCGGTCGTGTAGCCCTGCGGGAGCACGCCCCGGCGCGACACGGCGCGCGGCTCGAACTCGCGCTGCTTCTGCCACCCGGGCAGGAGCGGCAGCTCCATGCGCCGCGCCTCCGCGTCGCCGAGCTGGAGCCGCATCTTCGACCACGCGCGCTCCACCGACGCGGCCGCCTGCCGCGACGGCGGGTAGAACGCCGAGATCTCGAGCCCCATCTCCCGGTCGAGCAGCACCGCCTCGTAGCGATCCACGCAAAACCGGCGCGCCACGCGCACCATCTCCGGCGGGCAGCGCGGCTCCGCGACCGGCGCCCTCGGCCCGGGCGGCGCCCCCACGAGCGGCGGCGCCGCCTCCACGGCGCCACCCCCCGCGTCCGCCGCGCCGGCTCCGCCGTCCACGGCGCCGGCCCCCGCGTCCGCCGCGCCGCCCTCTCGCTCCGAGCGGCAGCCGGCGAGCGCCGCGCACGCGAGCGCCGCGGCCGCGAGCGACGCGCGCCCGCACGCGGCGGCCGCGAGGCGGCGACGGGCGGCGCGAGGCCGCGCGGAGCGCTCAGCGGATCGCGCCGGCATAGGGATCCATGGACGCGGGCGCCCGGCAGAAGAAGCGGCGGAGCACGAGGTAATGGTGCACCGGCAGGAGCCGCGTCTGCTCCCGCATCGAGAACCCCATCCGGCTGATCTCGGCGCCCGGAAACGGCGTCTTCGGATAGCAGCCGACGATCCCGGAGAGCGCCTCGTACTCGTCGAGCAGCCCGAGCACGTGCCCCACCTCGTGCGCGAGCACCGGCAGCGACCAGCCGGCCCGCATCGCGCTGAAGTACGGCGTCCGCCCGCAGGTCGGCGAGAGCGGCACCGCGAGGTCCACCCGGAGCGCCCTCCCGCGCGCGTCGTCCCCGAGCACGAAGTCGAAGTCGTAGCGCACCGGCAGCCCGAAGGCGCGCGCGTCGCGGTTCCAGTACCCCTCGACCTCGGTCGACCAGCGCGAAAGCAGCGCGCGGATCGCGGCCGGCGTCGCCCGGGCCGTGAACTCGCCGGAGCCAGGGCAGGCGTCCGTCGACCCGGAGCGCGCGTACGGCGTCCCGCGGCACGCGATCGCGCCCCCGAGCGCGCCGGCCAGCCCGCAATCGGGCAGCTCGAGCCAGGCACCGCCTGCCGGCGGATCGACCGCGATGCGGACCTCGACCTCCCAGGCGCCGCCGCGCCGCCGCACGAGGTAGCTCATCGGGCCGAAGAAGAGGCCATAGTGCGGCATCATCCCGGCGATCCGCCGCTCCCCCTCGGGCGCCTCCCCGTGGAAGACGTCCCGCGGCGCCGGCAGGCACAGGTAAGCGTCCTTCGCGATCGTGTCGGCCAGGATGTCCCGGAACGTGGCCTCGCGCCCTTCGAGGACGGCCCCGCTCATCGCCTCGAGCTCCGCGGCCGCCGCCGGGAGCGAGACCTCGCGCCCGGAGGCCGCGCCGCCCGGCGTGCCGGCCTCGTCGCGCGCAGCCCCGCTGCAGCCCGCCGCGCCGAACGCGAGCGCCGCGAGCGCCGCGAGCGCCGGCCGAGGCCGATCGACCCGCGCACACCCCCACGGCCGCGGCGCGCCGCCGTGGACGCTTTGTCTTGCGCGAGCGCTCCGAAGCGAGCTACGTCGTACGGGGAACGCCGCGCGCTGGCCGGCCGTCCGAGCCGCAGAGGACACGCCGCCGGCCGCGGTGCGCGCAAGGGGGGCTCGCGTGGGCCTGGAGGTCAACGCCGCTCACTTACGGGGAGTTGAAGGAAGAATCAACGCGTCCGAGGTGAAACCGCGCAGCCGGTCGGCCGTAAGGACGCGCAGTGAAGGGCCCGGCGCGGTCGAGGAGACCGGCGAGGCCCGAGGAGCCCAGACGCGCGGGCCGCCATGCGGGCGAGGCGCGCGGTGGGCTCGGTGCTCTCGATGAAGACGAAGGTGGAGGCTCCGATGGCGATGGACATGGGCAAGTCGTTGGCGTTCACGGCGGTGTCGGGCATGGTGGCGGGCCTCGCGGGCTGTGGCTCGTCGCCGCCGCCCGCCCCCGAGACCGGGGCCTCCCCGGCCGAGCCGGCGGCCGCCGAGGCGCCCGAGGCCGGCGCCAAGGAGTGCTGCGCCGGCAAGAACGAGTGCAAGGGCAAGGGCGGCTGCAAGAGCGACACCCACGGGTGCGCGGGCCAGAACGAGTGCAAGGGCCAGGGCGGCTGCAAGCCGGCCGACTGCGGCGGCCACTGAGCCGCTGAGCCGCGCGGCGCCCGGCCCGCGGCCCCGCGGGGCCGGGCGCCTTCGCGACGTGGTGACCCATGGCGAACCTCGAGCGCGCGAACCTCGAGCGCATGCGGCTGGGGCTCCCCGACCTCGGCGTCGGCGTCGGGCTGCGCATCCCGCACTACCGCCACATCTTCGAGCACCGGCCGCGGGTCGACTGGTTCGAGATCATCAGCGAGAACTTCATGGTCGACGGCGGCATGCCGATCGCCAACCTCGAGCGCGCCCTCGCGAGCTACCGCCTCGTCCAGCACGGCGTCTCGCTGTCGATCGGCAGCACCGACCCGCTCGACTTCGACCACCTGCGCCGCCTGAAGGCGCTCCTCCGCAAGGTGGGCTCGCCGTGGGTGAGCGATCACCTCTGCTGGAGCGGCGCGCACGGCGTCCACCTGCACGACCTGCTCCCCCTGCCCTACACGGACGAGGCCGTGCGGCACGTCGCGGCGCGGGCGCGGGCGGTGCAGGACTTCCTCGAGGTGCGGCTCGCCCTCGAGAACGTGTCGAGCTACCTGACCTTCACCTCGAGCCGGATGAGCGAGTGGGCGTTCCTCTCGGCGGTCGTCGAGGAGGCCGACTGCGGCATCCTGCTCGACGTCAACAACGTCTACGTCTCCTCGCACAACCACGGCTTCGATCCGGGCGCCTACATCGACGGGGTGCCGCACCACCGGATCGTGCAGATCCACCTCGCCGGCCACACGGACCAGGGCAAGTACATCCTCGACACCCACAGCGATCACGTCGCCGACCCCGTCTGGGCGCTGTACCGGCGCGCGCTCGGCCACACGGGCGACGTGTCGACGCTGATCGAGTGGGACGACGATCTGCCGGCGTTCGAGGTCCTCGCGGCCGAGGCCGAGAAGGCGCGCGCGATCCGGGAGGAGGTGGCGCGTGCGCGCGCCGCGTGACGCCGCGCCCCCGGGCGGCCTCGCCGCGATGATGGGCGAGCTCGCGCGCCTGTTCACGGCCGGCGCGCCGCTCCCCGACGACCCGGAGCTCGCCGCGCGGTGCCGCGAGCACGTCGCCGGGAGCTCTCGCCTCACGCCCGCCGAGCAGGCCGACATCTACCGGCGGCAGTTTTGGCTGCGCCACCGCGACGCCCTGCGCGAGGACTTCCCCGCGCTCGCGCACGTCCTCGGCGACGACGGCTTCGACGCGTTCTGCCGGGCGTACCTCGCGGCGCACCCGCCCGCGAGCTTCACCCTGCGCGATCTCGGGCGGCGCGTCGCCGACTTCGCCGCCGCGCACGAGGGGTTCCCCCCTGCCCTGCGGGATCTCGCGCGCGACGTGGCGCGCTACGAGCAAGCGCTCGCCGATCGGTTCGACGGCGCGTCGCCGCCGCCGCTCGATCCGGCGAAGGTGACGGGCATGCCGGAGGACGGCTGGTCCACGGCCCGGATCGTCCTCCATCCGCTGCTCGCGCTGATGCAGCTCCGCTACCCGGCGCACGCCCTCCGCGGCGAGCTCCGGCAGGGCAGGTCGCCGGCGCCGCCCGCGCCGCGCCCGGTCCGGCTCGCCGTCTTCCGCAGCGACGCCGATCTCACGATGCGCTGCGAGGAGCTCGAGCCCCCGGCATTCGCGCTCCTCGAGGCGCTCGGGCGGGGTGTGCCGCTCGTGGCGGCGTGCGAGGAGGTGGCCGCCGGCGTCGACGGGGCCGCGGGCGTCGACGGGGCCGCGGGCATCGACGGGGCCGCGGGCATCGACGGGGCCGCGGGCGCTTGCGAGGCGGCGAGCGCGGCGCTCGGCGCGCGGGTCGGCGCCTGGTTCCAGCAGTGGACGAGCTGGGGGCTGATCGTCGACGTCGCGCCGGGCTCCGGCGCCGAACGCGGCTAAGATGGCGCGGTGACCACCATCGTCCAGCGCACGCTCGAGGTCCGCACGAGCGGCCGCGGTTTCGTCGACATCACGCGCGAGGTCGCGCGCGTCGTCGCCAGCGCCGGCGTCGACGTCGGGCTCTGCGCCGTGTTCCTCCAGCACACCTCGGCGAGCCTCGTCATCCAGGAGAACGCCGACCCGGCCGTCCTCCGCGATCTGGAGCGCTGGATGTCGCGCCTCGCGCCGGAGGGCCGCGACTACGAGCACGACGACGAGGGCCCCGACGACATGCCCGGTCACCTCCGGAGCGCCGTCACCCGATCGAGCGAGGTGATCCCGATCTCCGGCGGCCGCCTCGCGCTCGGGACATGGCAAGCCCTGTATGTCTGGGAGCACCGTAGTTCTCCGCACGTGCGTCGCGTGGTGGTGACGGTAACGGGCACCACAGCTGCGGCTTGAGTGGTATACTCGAAGCGTTCGCATGCCCGATGACGGATGAGCACGGCGTCCCCCGGAGGGCCGCTCGTTCGCCGCGCCCGGCAGGGCCTGATCGCGCGAGCGCGCACGCGACCCCTCACCCAGCGGAAATAGAGCGATGAGCCTTCATACGACGTTCATGGGAATCTTCGACACGGCGCGGATCTGCGTTCCGACCGTGGTGGACGCCATGATGAGGCGCGTGACGCTCGAGCGTTGCGATGAGCGGCTGGACTGGTGGGCGCGCAAGGTCCTCGAGGACGCCGACGTGGATCTCGTGGTGCGCGGGCGCGAGCATGCGGCGGGGACGCGGCCGTTCGTGGTGATGTCGAATCACCAGAGCCTCTTCGACATCCCGGTGGTGTTCCGGGCGATCCCGGGGCGGCTCCGGATGATCGCGAAGAAGGAGCTGTTCCACGTCCCCGTCTTCGGCCAGGCGATGAAGGCGGCCGGGTTCATCCGGATCAACCGGAGCGACCACGTCCAGGCGAGCGCGAGCTTGCAGGTCGGCGCCTCGATGCTCCAGGACGGCACGCGGGTCTGGATCGCCCCGGAGGGCACGCGGAGCCGGACCGGCGCGCTCCTGCCGTTCAAGAGCGGCGGGTTCAGGATGGCGATCGAGACGAACACGCCGATCCTCCCGGTCGCGATCGACGGGACGCGGCACGTGCTGAGGGCGAAGGATTTCGTGGTGCAGCAGCACCACCGGGTGGTGGTCACGATCATGCCGCCGATCGATCCGGCGCCCTACGGCGCGGGCGGGCGCAGCCGGCTCATGCGGGACGTGCGCGCGGCGATCGCGGGCGCGCTCGGGCATGATCCGGGGCTGGTCCACCGCGGGGTCGGGGTGGCGACGTCGTCGCCGGCGTAGGGGGTTGCGGCGGGCTGCGCGCTCGGGCGGCCCATGGTCCCGTCCTCCGTCTTCCGCCCCCCTCTCCCGTCCTCGTCTGGCATCCCCGTGCGCGTGCGCGTGCGCGAGATCGTGCCCGGAGCAATTCAGAGCCGCTCGACCTGCCGAGCGGCGGCCGGCTCGCTCTGCTGGAGCGCGCTCTCCGGCGGCTGCGCCCGCGATCGGTGCTCCTCCGGCGGGGACGGCCGGAGCGCCCAGGGGCTGCGCTTCGTCGCCTCGCCGCCCTCGCCCTCGCCCGGCGGCAAGTGCTCCGCCATGAGCCAGGCCCAGAAGGCGTCGGCCCAGCGCGCGCCGCCCACCTCGTTCGGGTGGATCTTGTCCTTCTTGCGCGGGAGGGGGCCGGGGACCAGCGCGTCGGAGTCGAAGAAGCGGCACGGCGCCGAGTTGGTCCGGATCACGTCGATGATCCCGGTGTCCTTCCGCCAGAGCGGCGGGGAGACCCACACGCACGGGCGGCCGCCGATCGCCTTGACGATGCGCCGGACCGCGCCGGCGTGGGCCGGGGGATTGACGTTCTCGACCTCGTTGGCGCCGAGGCTGATGATCACGAGGTCCGGCTGGTAGTTGGCGACCAGGAGCTCCATCCTGGAGGCCCACGTCACCGTGTACGAGCTGGTCTCCGCTTTTACCGCGTAGCGGACGCGGTGCGCCTCCATCCGCGGACGGAGCGCCTGCGCGAAGCCCGCGAGCGCGAACGAGTCGCCGATGTGCAGGACCGCCGTGTTGGGCGGAACCGAGAACTCCGGCGGCGCGGCCGGCGGCGGCGCGACGGCGGCCGCGGACGCCGCGGACGGCGCGGCGGCCTCCGGGGGGCGGGCCGGGGCCGGCGTGACCCCGGACGGCGGCGCGTCCGGAGGCGCCGGAGCGGGCGGCCCCGGCGGCGGCGCGGCGCCGCACGCCATGCCCGCCGCGGCAACCCCGGCGAACGCCCATTTCCTGACCCGGATCCCGCTGCCCATGCTCGCTCCCAGCGCCGCGTCGAGCGCGCGGCCGGAGGCGCCGGAGGGGCACGCGGCCGCGCGAAAAGGTCGCGCGGCGCACTCTAGGGCAGGCCGCGTCCGCACGGCAATCATTGAGCAGACGGCCCGCAGGCCTTATTACATGCGCATGAGCTTCCGTCTGTTTGGAGTCTCGGTCGACGTCCAGCTCGGGTTCTGGCTCTCCGCCGCGCTGCTCGGGTTCGGGATCTTGGCCAGGGAACAGTACCAGCAGTTCCTCGTGTGGGTCCTCGTGGTCTTCCTGTCGGTCCTCATGCACGAGTTCGGTCACGCGTTCGCCATCAAGCGGCACCGGATCGAGCCGGAGATCACGCTGCACTTCATGGGGGGGACCACGACCTGGCGGTCGCTCCTGCCGCTCGGGCGGCTCCAGCACGTGATCATCAGCCTGGCCGGCCCCTTCGCCGGGTTCTTGGTCGCCGGCGTCCTGCACCTCCTGCTCCTCTATGTCCCGGCGCTCTACGCCCTCCCGATCATGGTGCTGAGCGGGATGGAGATGCTCATCACCGTCAACGTGTGGTGGGGCATCCTCAACCTGATCCCCGTGCTCCCGTTCGACGGCGGCCACGTCCTCGAGCACGCGCTCGGCCCGCGGCGGGGCCGGCTGACGGCGGCGATCTCGGGCGTCGCCGCCGTCCTGCTCGCCATCTTCTTCCTGCGCGCGGGGTTCTTCTTCTTCTCGCTGATCCTCGTCATGTCCGCCTTCCAGAGCCTGCAGCGGTTCCGCAGCGAGCCGGCGGCCTCGTCGCCGGCGATGAACCGCCGGCGCGCCGCGCTCCACGAGGAGCCGGTGCCGCCCGAGACGGCGGTCCTGCTCCAGCGGGCGCGCCGGGGCGTGGAGGACGAGCGGACGGACGAGGCGATGGCGCTGGCGAACGAGGTGCTCGCGCAGTCTCCGGCGCCGCCGAAGCGCGCGATCCGGGAGGCGCACGAGCTCATCGGCTGGTCGCACCTGCTCCTCGGCGACACGACGCGCGCGGGCGAGTCGCTCGCGCAGGCGCGCAAGCACGGCGAGCCGGATCCGGCGCTGGTGGGCGCGGTGCACCTCGCGCTCGGCGAGCTCCGGCAGGCGCGCAAGGTCCTGGAGGCCGCCCGCGAGGCCGGCGACGACCGGAAGGAGGTCGCCGGGCCGCTGATCCGCGTGCTCGTCGAGCAAGGCGAGGTGGCGCGGGCGGCCGCGGTCGCGCTCGACATCGTGGAGCAGCTCTCGGAGGACGACGCGCGGAGGATGGCGGAGATCGCGTTCGCGCACGGCGCGTTCGACTGGTCGGCGCGGCTCTACGAGGCGATCTTCCGCCGCGCGGGCCAGAGCGAGGACGCCTACGGCGCCGCGCGCGCGAGCGCCAAGGACGGAAACCTGGAGGGCGCGCTCGAGCTGCTCCGGCGCGCGGTCGAGGCCGGCTTCTCGGATCGGGCGCGGGCGTGGTCGGACACGGCGCTCGAGGCGCTCCGCGGCTCGGGGCTCGAGGCGGTGCTGCCGCGCCCGTGATCGCGGAAATCCTGACAGGATCGCCGGGGCGCTGAACTAGGCTCCGGCGCGTGCGCATCCAGGTGCCTTTCCTCCGGGTGGGATCCGTCGAGGTCCCGCCGCCCGCCTACCAGTCCGAGGGAGCCGTCGGGCTCGATCTCTGCGCCGCCGTCGACGCGCCGGTGACGCTCGCGCCCGGGGAGCGGAAGCTCCTGCCCACGGGCTACGCCGTCGCCCTCCCCGACGGCTACGAGGGGCAGGTGCGGCCGCGCTCGGGGCTCGCCCTCCACCACGGGATCACCGTGCTCAACTCCCCCGGGACGATCGATCCGGACTACCGCGGGGAGATCAAGGTCGTCCTGATCAACCTCGGCGCGGAGCCGTTCACCGTGCGCCGGGGCGATCGGATCGCGCAGCTCGTGATCTGCCCGGTGGCCCTCGCCGACGTGGTCCAGGTCTCCGCCCTCGCGCCCACGGCGCGCGGCGCGGGCGGCTACGGCTCGACGGGCGTGCGCCGCGAGCCCTAGCGCCGCGCGCCCGGGGCCCGGCTCACCGCGACCTGAGCTCCTCGACCAGGAAGCTCCACACCGCGGACACGCGCGGGACGTCGCGCAGGGCGCGGTGCCCGACGAGCCAGAGATGGTCGGTCGGCCACTCGGCCGCGCTCGCCTCGAGCGCGCCCGCGAACCCGAGCGGCGTGAGCGCGTGCACGCGGAGGTACGGCTCCGGGACCAGCACGGCGCCGAGGCCGAGCTCGGCCGCGGTGATCTGCGACCGGAAGAAGCTCGTGCGCAGCGCGATCTCCGCGCCGGGGGCGTGGCGCGCGAGCCAGAGCGCCGGAGGGAAGCTGGCGAGGTCGCGATCCCAGGTGATCCACGGCAGGGCGTCCCACGCCTCGACGCGGCCGGCGTCCCTCGCGAGCTCCGCCGAGGCCGCGGCGACCCAGCGCCCCGACGCGAGCTTCGTCGCGACGAGGTCGGCGCCCTCCGGCCGGACCGAGCGCAGCGCGAGGTCCGCCTCGCGCCGGGTGAGATCGAGCACGCGCACGGACGCGTCGAGCTCGATCCGGATCCCGGGGTGACGCGCGCGGAGGCGCACGAGCGTCGGCACGACGAACGAGTCGGCGAACCCGGGGGCGACGCTGAGGCGCACGACGCCCTCCGCGTCCGTCTCGGCGCCCGAGGCGTCGCGCGCGAGGCGCCGGTGCGCCGCCTCCATCGCCTCGGCCGCGGGCAGCACGAGCTCGGCGACGCGCGTCGGGACGAGGCCCTCGCGCGTCCGGTCGAAGAGGCGCGCGCCGAGCGTCGCCTCGAGCGCCGTCAGGCGGCGGCTCACCGTCGAGGTGTCGAGGCCGAGCCGCACGCCCGCCTGGCCCAGGCTGCCGTGGCGGTGGAGGGCGAGGAAGATGCGGATGTCGTCCCATCGCGCGTCGCCGAGGTCCTGCGATCTCGCGGCCATGGAGCGCGCTAGCGATCCGACGCGAACAGCCGGAAGACCGCGATCCCGATCCCCAGGACCACGAGGCCCACCGCGAGGTGGAGGAGCCGGAGCGGGCCCACGCCGATGCGCTCGCCGTCGAAGAGCAGCGACGCGGCCCCGAGATCGAGGAGCGTGATGACGACGGCCGCGCCCGCGAGCCGCACGGGCAAGGCGAACATGGCCATGAGGTCGGCCGCGCTCAGGCTGGGGCGCGCGGGCGCGCGGGCCATCATCGGGGGCGGCATCCGCGACGGCGCGTACGACGGCCGCGCGAAGGGCGGGGGCGCCGGGGGAGACCAGTCGAGCGCGAGCGGCACGACCGGCTCGGTGGGCAGGCTGTGCGCCGGGAGGCGGCCGCCGCGCTCCGGCAGGTCGAGCTCCCGCGTGGCCTCGTCCGCGAACGACGCCGGCAACGTGAGCCCAGCGCCCGGGAGATCCAGCGCGCGCGTGGATCGCGGCGCCGCGGGCGACGCCGAGGGGCGGCGGGCGCCGCGCGGCGCGGGGCCGCGGCCGGGCAGCGCGATCGGCGGCGCGCTCTGCGGGAGCCCGAGCGCCTGCTCGACCTCGTCCCAGAACGCGCCGAGGTCCCGGAAGCGATCGCGCGGATCCACGGCCAGCGCGCGCCGGAAGGCGCCCTCGAGCGCGTCGGGCACGAGGACGCCCTCGCTCCTCGGGGTGGGGCGGCGCTTCTCGTCGAGCACCGTCCCCATCATGGCGACGTGATCCCCGGCGATGATCTCGCGGCCGGCGAGCGCCTCGACCGCGGTGACCGCGAGGCCCCAGACGTCGGTCCACGGGCCCGTCTTGCCGAAGCGCTTCGGCGCCCACTGCTCGGGCGCGCCGTACGCGGGCGTGAACGCCGTCGAGAGGCCGCCCGACGTGGTCGCGGTCTGGCCGGCCATGACCGTCGCGGCGTCGCGGGCGCGGGCGATCCCGAAGTCGAGGATCTTCACGACCTCGGCGCCATGGGTCTGGGCGAGGAAGATGTTGGCCGGCTTGAGATCGCGGTGCACCACGCACGTGGGGCCGCTCGGCCCGGGGAAGCGATGCGCCGCCTCGAGCGCCCGCGCCACCGGGGTGAGCAGCCGGATCACCTCGATCGGCGAGAGCGGCGGCCGCCGCTCTGCAGCGCGGGCGGCGATGTGGCTCGCGAGCGTGCTGCCCTCGAGCCACTCCAGCGCGATGAACGGGACGAAGACGCCGCCCGCGGTCGAGATCACGTCGTGGTGCAGCGGCCGGACCACCGCGGGGATCGCGGCCGAGAGGCGGAACAGGAGCTCCGCCTCCTCGCGGAATTTGTCGAGGAACTGCGCGCGCAGCTGCTCGGGCAGCGTCCCGGGGACCTTGAGGCACTTCAGCGCGACCGGCGCGCGGAACGCCTCATGGTACGCGCGGTACACGACGCCGAACCCCCCTTCGGCGACGACCCGCTCCACCTTGAACGCCCCCTGGGTCGTGCCGACGATCCCGAAGACGTCATCGGCCATCCGCCGGAGCGTACACGAGCTCGGCGCGGCCTCGAAAGGCCCGGAAGCCTTGACCTCGCGGCGCCTGCCTCGCCTGCCGTTGCTGCGCTGCCTGCCTGCCTGCCTGCCTGCCTGCCTGCCTACCCGCGCGCACAGGCGCCTCGAGGGCCGGGCTTCCCCCGCCCACCAGCTTCCGCTCCCGCCCCACCACGAGCGCGCGATCGGGCGCGCTACCCCCGCGATGTCGGGCGGAAACACAAGAGAAAGATCAATCATTTTCGTGGCTTTCATCTTCACGTGAAATCTTTTTTATCAGCAAAGGCCCTCGCGAGCTCGGCCGGCGGTCCCCGCTGCCGCCCCGCCGCGGCGCTCCCGGCGCGCTCCGCGGCCGCCGCGAGCGCCCTCGCTCCCCTGCCCCGGCACCCCGGCCGCGCCCCCTCCGGCGCAGCCGGTGAGCCCGATCACATTCCCCCCGGGAGCGCCCGACAGTCCGCCCGGGCCACACTCGGTGGTCCGTTTTACGCCGCGTCGCGCTAGGCTCGCCGCATGCCGCCGCGACGCCGCGAGGTCGATCGACCTCTTCGTAAAGAAGTTCGCCTGCTTGGCCGCCTGCTCGGGGAAGTGCTGATCGAGCAGGAGGGAGAAGAGCTCTTCGCGCTCGAGGAGCGCATCCGCACGCTCGCCATCCGGAGGCGTCGCGGCCCGAGCGACGGGCGCGCGCACGCGGAGGCGGAGCTCAGCAAGCTGCTCGCGAGCCTGCCGCACGATCGCATCGAGCCCGTCATCCGCGCGTTCACCGTCTACTTCCGCCTCGTCAACCTCGCGGAGCAGCACCACCGCATCCGCCGCGCGCGCGCGTACGCGACCGACCCCGACGCGCGCCCGCAGCGCGGCTCGCTCGAGGCCGCGATGCGCGCGCTCAAGGACGCGGGCGTGCCCGCGGAGCGCGTGCGCGCCGCGCTCCGCTCGCTCGACGTCACGCTCACCCTCACCGCGCACCCGACCGAGGCCGCGCGGCGCACCGTCCTCGAGAAGCTCTACCGCATCGCGCGCAACCTCGAGGAGCGCGACCGCTGCAAGCTCACGCCGGACGAGTCGGCGAAGAAGCTCGCCGAGATCCGCGAGGAGATCACCGCGCTCTGGCAGACCGACGAGGTGCGCCGCGACCGGCCCACCGTCGGCGACGAGGTGAAGAACGTCGCCTGGTACATCGAGGAGATCCTCTGGGACATGCTCCCCGAGCTCCCCGCCGCGATCGGGCGCGCGTTCGAGGCCGCCTACGGCGAGCCGCTCGACGCCGAGTTCGTGCCGCTCCGCATCCACTCGTGGGTCGGCGCCGACATGGACGGCAACCCGCTGGTCGTGCCCGCCGTGCTCGAGGACGCGCTGTTCGCCTACCGCATCCGCGGCCTGCGCCGGCTCATCCGCGCCGCGCGCGAGCTCGGCGGCGCGCTGTCGCAGTCGCTCCGGCACGCGACGCCGCCGCCCTGGCTGCTCGCCTCGATCGAGGAGGACGCCGCCGCGATGCCGGAGGTGGCCGCGCACTTCGGGCCGCGCACCGAGGGCGAGCCGTGGCGCCGCAAGCTGCGCTTCATCGAGGCGCGCCTCACCGCCACGCTCGAGCACGCCGAGCACGGCCGCGCCGAGGCCCGCGCGCGCTACGGCCAGGGCCCCGCGCTCGAGGGGCGCGCGTTCGTGCGCCCGGAGGAGCCGACGCTCGCCGCCCCGTACCGCGAGCCCGCGGAGCTCGAGCGCGACCTCGCGCTCGTCGCCGACAGCCTCCGCGCCGCGCGCTCCGGGCACTCCGGCGAGCGGCGCGCACGCGCGCTCCTGTCGCAGGTGCGCGCGCTCGGGTTCGCGCTCGCCGAGCTCGAGATGCGCGCCCCCGCCGAGGACGCCCGCGCCGCGGCGGCCGAGGTCGCGGAGGGCCGGATCGAGCCGGCGCAGATGGGGCCGGAGGCGCGCCGCGTCTTCGAGGCGCTCCAGCGGATCGCCGCCGCCCAGCGCGACAGCGGCGAGTCGGCCTGCCGCACGCTCATCCTGTCGATGACCCAGAGCGAGAACGACGTCCTCGCCGCGCTCGCGTGCGCGAAGGCCGCCGGGCTGTGGGACGAGGCCCGCTCGTGCGCGCGCATCGACGTGGTCCCGCTGTTCGAGTCGCTCGGCGCGCTGAACGACAGCGCGCGGATCCTGCGCGCGCTGCTCGCCCACCCTTCGTATCGCCCGCACGTGCTCGCCCGCGGCGTGCAGGAGGTGATGATCGGCTACAGCGACTCCGGCAAGGAGGTCGGCCTGCTCGCGGCGAGCGCGGCGCTCCGGCGCGTGCAGGAGACGCTGCCGAAGATCGCCGCCGAGGCCGAGCTGCCGCTCCGCGTCTTCCACGGCCGCGGCGAGTCGGTGGCGCGCGGCGGCGGCCCGGCGCACCAGGCGCTGCTCGCCCTGCCGGCCGGCAGCGTCGGCGGCCGCTACAAGGCGACGGAGCAGGGCGAGGCGCTCGACCACAAGTACGCCCGGCCCGAGCTCGCGATGCGCACGCTGGAGCTCATGCTCAGCGGCGTCATCCTGCACACGCTGGGCGCGCAGCCGCGGCCGCCCGCCGCGTCCGAGCTGCGCTACGCCGCCGCGTTCGACGAGCTCGCCGAGACGGGGCGCCGCGTCTACCGCGGGCTCGTCTGGGAGGAGCCCAAGTTCGTGGAGTTCTTCACGGCGGTGACCCCGATCGACGAGATCGCGCGCCTGCCGCTCGGCTCGCGCCCGAGCAAGCGGCGCGCGGGCGGCCTCGAGTCGCTGCGCGCGATCCCGTGGGTCTTCGCGTGGACGCAGAACCGGGCGATCCTGCCGGGCTGGTACGGCGTCGGCAGCGGCCTGGAGGCGATGGGCCAGCGGCCCGAGGGCGCGGAGCTGCTGAAGGAGATGATGGCGTCGTGGCCGTTCTTCCGGGCGGTCATCGACAACGTCGAGATGGTGCTCGCGAAGGCCGACATGAACATCTTCGCGGGATACGCCGAGCTCGCGCCGGCCGCGGCGCGGAAGGCGGTCGCGCCGAGGATCATCGCGGAGTACCGGCTGACGCGGTCGTGGCTCAAGCGGCTCACGGGCAACCGGCGGCTGCTCGACGGCAACCCGACGCTCCAGCGATCCATCTCGCTGCGCAATCCTTACGTCGACCCCCTTTCATTCCTGCAAGTCGAGCTCCTGCGGGCGAGCCGCGGCGGGGACTCCGACCGCGATCGCTCGCTCCTGCTCACGCTGAACGGCATCGCCGCCGGCATGCGGAACACGGGGTGAGCGGCGCGCCGCCGCGTCGCTCGTCGACGCGGCGCAATCGCCGACGATGCGTCGCTCGTCGACGCGGCGCAATCGCCGACGATGCGTCGCTCGTCGACGCGGCGCAATCGCCGACGATGCGTCGCTCGTCGACGCGGCGCAATCGCCGACGATGCGTCGCTCGTCGACGCGGCGCAATCGCCGACGATGCGTCGCTCGTCGACGCGGCGCAATCGCCGACGATGCGTCGCTCGTCGACGCGGCGCAATCGCCGACGATGCGTCGCTCGTCGACGCGGCGCGCTCGCACGACGCCACGCGGCGCGGCGCGCTCGCACGACGCCCAGCGTCGCCGGGCGTCGGTCTCGAACGCGTGACAATCGCTCGGCCAACGCGGGCGTCGCGTGGTAGAAGGCCGGCGCCATGACCAGCATCGTCGAGTTCGGACGTCCCGACACCCTTCCGGCATCGGACAAGCGCCTGCTGCTCGTCTTCGACGGCGGCAATGCCCCCGGCTACTCCTCGGTCGCTGTCGCGCTGACCGAGGAGGCGGCGCGACGAGGCTTCGAGGTGTGGGCCGCGACCGAGGGCTTCCGCTCCCTGACCGCGGACGCGCGCGCCCAGCCCCAGTTCGAGCGCCTCATCATGAGCCGCCGCCAGCGCTACTCCCTGCTCGCGCAGGGCATCCCGGCGCGCTCGATGGGGCGGCGCGTGCTCGACGCCGGCAGCGACTTCCGGAGCGAGCGCTACTCCGGCTTCCTCGATCGCGAGAAGCGCAAGCAGGCCGCCGTGACGTTCAAGGAGCAGGGGTTCACGCACCTCATCTGCGTCGGCGGCAACGGCACGTTCGAGGGCATCAAGGCGTGGCTCGACGAGTTCGAGGTTCGCCCGCAGTCCGGCTTCGTCAACGTCTCCATCGACAACGACCTGGAGGGCGATCGCGCGATCGGCTTCCTGTCGGGCGTGGAGACGGGCGCCAACATCGCGCGCGGGCTCTACGAGGACGCGTACACGCACAAGCGCATCTACATCCTCGAGATGATGGGCAACCGCAGCGGGCGGCACGCGCTGCACTGCGCGGTGGCGGCGCGCGCGCACCTCATCGTGCTCCCCTTCTTCCGCTTCCCCCAGGACGTGCTGGGCGAGCTCGCCGAGGGCCTCGGGCGCGCCGACTACGCGCTCGTGATCGTCGCGGAGGGCTACGAGGCCGAGCGCCGCCGCAAGGAGCACCCCGGCGTGTCGGCGAGCGTGTTCCTGAAGCAGCAGCTCGAGGGCGCGGGGCTCCGCGACACGCCGGACAAGCGCGTCATCGCGGAGCCGTTCAGCCGGTACATCCGCGGCATCCGCCCCGCGTTCCTCGACGTGTCGGCCGCCTTCCTCAAGGCGTCGCTGCTGCTCTCGGCCTTCGACGAGGGGCGCACCGAGGTGATGCCGTACGTGCTCGCCGCGAACGACGTCGGCGTGCTGGATTTCGCCTCCATCCGCCGCGAGGACGGGGTCGAGCGCGCCTTCCTGCCGCTGCTCGATCGGCTCGACCTGCAGCGCTTCAAGACCTGGATCCTCGACCACTTCATCAGCCTCGGGGGCGGCCGGACGAGCCGCGCGCCCGGGCCGCACGGCTGAGCCGCGCCGGCTCAGGCGACCGCGCGGGTGAGCGCGCCCGCGAGGTGCTCGCGCGCCCAGTCCTCGAAGCGCCGCCACCCGACCTCCGGGGACAGGGCGTGGAGGGCCGCGATGTCGACGCCGGGGCCGCCGCGGGCGAGCCAGCGGAACATCGCGGCGCGGTCCTCGCTGCGCGCGCGCACCTCGGCGAGCGGCACCTCGGCGTAGCGGATCTCGCGGCCGGCCACGCGGGACAGCGCCGCGCCGGCCTCGGCGCCGGTGAGCTCGTCGGACGCGAGCTCGACGCGGCGCCCGAGGAAGTCGCGCCGGCGCTCGAGCACGAGCGCCGCGAACCGCCCCAGGTCGTCGGCGGCGAGCTGCTGGAGCCGGCAGCCCGCCGGGAGCGGGACGGCGTAGACGCCGCGCTGGAGGCCGAGGAGCGCCGCGGGCGAGAGCAGGTCTTCCATGAGGTAGACGGGCGCGAGGATCGTGCAGGGCACGCCGAGCGCGGCGATGCGCCGCTCGGCGGCCGCCTTGCTCTCCAGGTGGGGGATCCCCGTGCCCCGGTCGGCGCCGGCGGCCGAGGCGTAGACGAGGTGCGCGCCGCCGGCGGCCCTGGCCGCCTCGGCGGCGGCGAGGCCGCGCCGCACCTCGGCATCCCAGGCGCCGGGGCCGCCGTCGAGCGGCGCGCCCACGGCGAAGACCGCGTCGACGCCGGCCGCCGCGCGCGCGGCCGCGCGCGGCTCGTCGAGGCTCCCCTGGACGACCTCGGCGCCGAGCTCGATGAGCCGCGCCGCGCCCGGGTCGCCGGGCCCGCGGGAGAAGGCGCGCACGCGGTGCCCTCGGGCGAGCAGCGCCCGCGCGACCGCCCCGCCCTGCGCCTCCGCCGCCCCCGTCACGAGCGCCCGCATGGCCGCGCTATGGGGACGCGGGGCGGGCTCCGTAAGCCCTCGCCGCGCTGGGCGAGGGCGCCGGGAGCGCCGGCGCGGCGAAGCGGCCGCCGCGGCCGGCCGGGCGGTCAGGGCACGCCGCTGATGAGGCGCGCGACGGTGTAGACGGTGGCGGCGAGGATGGCCGAGGCGGGGATCGTGAAGATCCAGGCCCAGACGATGCGGCCGGCGACGCCCCAGCGGACGGTGGAGAGGCGCCCGCTGGTGGCGCCGACGCCGACGATCGCGCCCGTGATCGTGTGGGTCGTGCTCACGGGGATGCCGAGCGCCGTGGCGCTGAACAGCGTCGCCGCGCCGGCCGTCTCGGCGGCGAAGCCGCCCACCGGCTTCAGCTTCGTGATCTTCATGCCCATCGTCTTCACGATGCGCCAGCCGCCGGAGAGCGTGCCGAGGCCCATCGCGGCGTGGCAGACGAGCACGACCCAGAGCATCGGCTTCGGCTCGTGGCCGCCTTCCTGGAGGCCGGCGGAGATGAGGAGCGCCGTGATGATGCCCATCGTCTTCTGGGCGTCGTTGCCGCCGTGCCCGAGCGAGTAGGCGGCGGCGGAGAGCAGCTGCAGCCGGCGGAAGCGGGAGCTCACCTTGCCGGGCGTCCAGCCCTTGGCGAGCAGCCGGATGCCGTGCATGAGCGAGAACCCGATGATCGCGCCCAGCAGGGGCGACACCAGGATGAACGCCGCCGTCTTGCCGAAGACCGTCGCGTCGAGCACCGACAGCCGCCCCGCGCTCTTCACCGCCGCCCCCGCGAACGCGCCCATGAGCGCGTGCGACGACGACGACGGCAGCCCCCACCACCAGGTGAGCAGGTTCCAGATGATCGCGCCGAGCAGGCCGCCCAGGATGACGTTCGGGGTGATGAACGCCGGCTCGACCCCCTTCGCGATGTTGCGCGCGACCGTGGGCTCGAACAGGGCGAACGCGATGAAGTTGAAGGTGGCGGCCCAGATGACCGCGGTGCGGGGCGACAGGACGCGCGTCGAGACGACGGTCGCGATCGAGTTCGCGGCGTCGTGAAAGCCGTTGATGTAGTCAAACACCAGCGCGATCACGAGGATGGCGAGGATGTAGGTCGTCATGCGTGCTCGAGCACGATGCCCTCGATGATGTTCGCGACGTCCTCACAGCGGTCCGTCGCGTTCTCCAGGAGGTCGTAAATGTCTCGCCACTTCATCACGAGCAGCGGGTCGTTCCCCTTCTTGAAGAGCGCCGCCAGCGCCGTGCGATAGTGGCCGTCGGCCACGTTCTCGAGCTTGTTGATCTCGACGCAGAGCTCGAGGAGGTTCGGCTGCCCCTTCAGATCCCGGAGCGACTGGACGGCCAAGCTCATGGCGGTGCACGAGTCGACGACCGCCTGCGCGAGCTGCCGCGCCTCCGGGAGGGCGCTGCCGACCTCGAAGAGCACGAGCCGCACGCTCGCCGCCTCGATGCAGTCGAGGACGTCGTCGAGCCGGGTGATGAGCGCGTGGATCTCCTCGCGATCGAGCGGGGTGATCCAGGTCTGGTGGAGCGCGGCCAGACATCCGTGGGTAATTTTGTCGCCTTCGTCCTCGAGGTCGGAGATCCGCCTCGCCAGCGCCGGCGCCTCGTCGAGCTGGTCGAGCATCTCCAGGAGGAGCTCGCTTGCCGCGACGCTCCGCTGCGCGTGGTTGGCCAGCGCGTCGAAGAAGACGGCATCACGGGTCAGTCCCATGGAGCGGGCCGTTTACCCGTCTCCCCGCATCACGTCAACGAGTCGTCACGGACCAGACAAAACTAGGTAACATCATCCACTTCGCGCCGTCGCGCACGTGGCGCGCGCCGGCCGCTCGGCACGCGGGTGACATGGGTATTCGGAGCAAGCTCATCGCGTTCGCCGTGGGGATCGCGGTCCTCGCGGCGGTGGTGTTCGACGGCTACGTCGTGAAGACGCTCGGCGCGGAGCTCGGGGAGCACACGGCGGCCGACCTGGCCGCGCGGACGGCGCTCGTCACCGAGGCCGCCGCGAGGGCGGTCGACCTCGCGGCCGAGGCGCCCGCGCTCGCGTCGGCGCTGTCGGCGAGCGCGGGGGCGCGCGTCACGCTCATCGATCCGAGCGGCGCGGTGCGGGGCGACTCGTCGGTCGCGCCGGAGCGGCTCGTCGATCTCGAGGCCCACGCGACGCGCGACGAGGTCGCCGACGCGCGGCACCACGGCGCGGGGCGCAGCGAGCGCGTGAGCAAGACCACGCGGATGAGGATGCTGTACGCGGCCCAGCGGCTCGACCGGCCGGACGGGCCCTGGGTCGTGCGGCTCGCGTTCGAGCCGATCGCGATCGACCGCAGCCTGTCCGCCGCCCACACGCGCGTCGTGGAGGGGACGATCCTGGCGCTCGTGCTCGCCGTGGGCGCGGCGCTCGCCGGGGCCAGCGCGCTCTCCGGGCGGCTCGTCTACCTGACCGGCGTCGCGCGGGAGATGCGCGCCGATCTGAGCCGGCGCGCGCGCGTGCAGGGGCGCGACGAGATCGCCGCGCTCGGCGGCGCGCTCGACGAGCTCGCCGAGAGCCTGGAGCGCTCGCGGCGCGAGCTCGGGGGCGAGGGCGAGCGGTTCGGCGCGGTGCTCGAGTCGATGCGCGAGGGCGTGCTCGTCACGGACGAGCGGGGCGACATCACGCTGGTCAACCCGGCGCTCTCGCAGCTGCTCGGCATCCGCAGGGACCCGGTCGGTCGCCCACCGCTCGAGGTGCTCCGCTCCGCGAGCCTGCACGAGCTCATCGAGGAGGTCGCGCTCGCGCGCGCGGCGGCGACGCGCGAGATCCAGATCGCGCCGGCGTCGCCGGGCGCGGCGGGGCCGCCGGGGCGCCGGATCCTCGTCGTGAACGCGGCGCCGCTCGCGCTGCCGGCGCAGGGCCGCGGCGCGGCGGGGGTCGTCGCCGTCTTCTTCGACGTGACGGAGCTGCGGCGCATCGAGGGGCTGCAGCGCAACTTCATCGCCAACGCGTCGCACGAGCTGCGCACCCCGGTCGCGTCGATCCGCGCGAGCAGCGAGACGCTGCTCGGCGGCGCGCTGGACGACCCGGCGGCCGCGCGGGATTTCGTCGAGGTGATCGATCGGAACGCGGCGCGGCTGCACCGGCTCGTGAACGATCTGCTCGACCTGTCGCGCATCGAGGGCCGCGAGCGGTCGCTGTCGCCGGGCACGCTCGACCTCGCGGCGCAGGCCGAGGCCGCGGTGGCGCTGCTGCGCGGGCGCGCCCGGGAGAGGCGGACCGAGGTGACCGTCGACGTCGCGCCGGGCACGCTCGTCGAGGCGGATCCGCGCGCGCTCGACCAGGTCCTGACCAACCTCGTCGACAACGCGATCCACCACACGCCGGAGGGGTCGCGCGTGGAGGTGCGCGCGAGGGCCGCGAACGGGCGCGTGATCCTGGAGGTCGAGGACGACGGTCCGGGCATCCCGGCGGCGCACCAGGGTCGCGTCTTCGAGCGGTTCTACCGGGTGGACGCGGGGCGCTCCCGCGCGTCGGGCGGCACCGGGCTCGGCCTGTCGATCGCGAAGCACCTCGTCGAGGCGATGAGCGGCGACATCACGGTGTCGACCGGCGAGGCCGGCGGCGCGCTCTTCCGCGTGACGCTGCCGGGCGCGGCGGCCGCGGCCCCGAGGTAGCCCGGGCTGCCGCCCCCCTGCCCTCGCGGCGGGCGCTACGGCGCGCAGGCGTCGCGGCAGTCGTCGAACGACTTCTGGCACGCCGCCGGATTTTCGATCTTCGGCAGGCCGCCGTCCGCGGGGAACTTCGGCGTGAGGCAGGTCTGGAGGATCGTCTGGCACTTGGCGCCGCACGCCGCGAGCTTGCCCGAGAGCGCCCCCGCGTCGATCGTTCCGGTGGCGCCCCCGTCCTTCGGCGCGCCGCCGTCGCCGCCGTCGGGCGGAGCGCCCGCGTCCGCCTTGGTGCCCGCCGCGGGCTGCGCCGGGGAGGCCTTCGCGGGCGCCGCGGGCGCCGCGGGCGCGGCCGGCGTCGCGGCGGGCACGGTCCCGGTCGCCGCGGGCAGCGGCGCCGTCGCGGTCGGCGCGGCGATGTCGGTCGGCGCCGGGCCCGCATCCTCGGGAGCGTCGCTCGACTTGCACGCCGCGATCAGCAGCGCTGGCGAGGCGATCATCACGGCAAGGGCGGCGAAGAGCTGGTGGGCGCGCATGGGTGCTTCATGCTGCGCCTCCGCCGAGAACGCAACCCTCGGGCGAGGCGCGCGGCGCCGGACGGCGCGCGTGGCGTTCGGCGCCGCGCGTGGCGTGCGAGACGCGCGGCGGCGCATGATCGCGTCGCGGGCAGAGCGGTCGCGAACAGGGACCCTGGGCGCGGCAGGAGGGCTATTCGGTCCTGAAGATCACGTGGAACCCATAGCGGGTCTCCACGACGTCGCTGAGCTGGTGGAGCTCGAGCTCGAACGCGGCGTCGGCGAAGGGCGGCAGGACGTCGGCGCGCTCCACGGTGCCGAGCGAGCCGCCGCGCGACGCGGCGCCCGCCTCCTCGCTGTACTGCGCCACCACCTCGTCGAAGTCGGCGCCGCCGCGGATCTTGTCGCGCGCCTCCATCGCGCGCAGGCAGGCCTCCTCGCGCGTGCGCGTCGCGCCCTCGGCGCGATCGGCGCCGGCGTAGCGGACGAGGACGTGCTTCACGCCGATGCGCGCCGGCTCGTCGGCGCGGGGTTGCCGCTTCGCGTCGGCGGCCGCGAGGCATGCGGCGGCGCTCGGGGCGCTCGCCTCGACCGGAGCGACCTCGCCCGGGGCGGCGCGCGGCGCGGGCTGGGGCGCGCCGCACGCGGCGGCGAGCGCCGCGCCGAGGACGAGGGGGACGAGGCGAGGGCGTCGTTCGAGCGGGCGCATCGCCCGCGAGCATAGCCAGGCGTTCACCCGATCGGAACATGGGCGCGCGCCCGTGTGCCTGGTGGTCTGCCTGCCGGGAGGCGCCTGTCCTGCGGATCGGCATCGTCCGCGATGCGCGGGGTTTGCATCGCGCGTCGCATCGCTGGTAAGAAGGCACCATGCAGCGCCTCCTCCTCTCGGCGGCACTGGGTGCCGCGCTGATCGCCGGTTGCAGCACCCCCTTCCGGGACAAACGCACGCCTTCCGGTGAGTTCTGCAGCGACATGCACGTCGTACCGGCAGGCCAGCTGCCCGATCGCGAGTACCATCGCCTTCAGCCCATCGCGAGCGATCCCGAGGCTCGGACGGAGGCGGAGCGCCTCGAGTCGCTCCGCAAAGCTGCGTGCGCCGTGGGCGGCGATGCGGTCATCGAGGCGGTGAACGAGGAGATCCGCACCGAGGACGGCCGTTATGCCAGCGTCGCGAGCGGGACCGCGGTGATCTGGGTCCGCCGCACGGACGGCGAGGCGAAGCCGCTGACGCTCCATCCGGCGACGAAGCCCGCCGACTCCGCGGCGGCTCCCGAGCCGGAGGCGCCGCCGGCGGAGGAGGCTGCGCCTGCGTCCGACGAGCCGTACGAGGACGCCGCTGCGCCTGCGGCTTCGACGGCGCCGGGCAAGCCCGGGCAGCCGCCCAAGCCCGGCGCGAAGCCCTCGTCGCCGTCCGCGGCCACGTCGGCCAAGCCGTCCCCGTCCGCGTCCGTGCCATCGCCGTCCGCGGCCACGTCGGCCAAGCCGTCGTCCACCACGCCCCCGAAGACCGCGCCCAAGAAGTAGCGCGACCCGGCGCTTCGAGCGCCGCTGCGCTCTCGTGGCCGGGGCGGCGCACGCGCTCGACCTGCGCGGTCGATCCCGTGCGCCGCGCGAAGAACACCGCGTGGGCCCGGGCAGCCTGCCGCGGTCCATCGCCCCTCCGCTCTCCTGCCTAGTACCGCGGGTCAGAACCCCCGCCAGGGATCTGCCTCGCGAGCGATAGAGAAATAAACGCCAAGGCGCCAAGGCGCAAAGACGCAAAAAAGATTTGTAGTTTTGCGTCTTTGCGCCTTGGCGTTGAACTCTCTCTCCGGATCCCTGGCCGAACTTCTGGCGGGCGGAACTCGTCACTCGTCTAGCGCGGCGCCGGCGCCGGCTTTTGTGGCGGCGCCGGCGGCTGAGCCGACGAGGAGGGCGCTGGCGGCGTGGTGCTGCCGGACCTCGGCAGGACGCCCGATTTGCTCGGGAGCCCCCCCGCCTCGCCGCGGTTCGGCAGCGGCGCCGCGCCGCCAGGCACCCCGCCCGCTGACGGGAGCGCCGATCCGCCGCTCGGCAGCACGTTCGGCTTGAGGACCCCCTGACCCGGCAGCGTGCCCTGGGTCGGCAACGTGCCCTGGCTCTTCTGCGGCAGCACCCCGCCCGACGGCAGGATCTGCTCGCTCCCCTCGGGCGACCCGGTGAGCGGCTTCGGCGCCGCGTTGCCGTAGCGCAGGATGCGGAAGACCACGCGCCGGTTCTTCGACGTCATGAACTGGCAATCGGGCGTCAGCTGGTCGTCGGGCCCGACGCAGCCCGCGTCGTCGTAGATCGGTTGCGTGTGCCCGTACCCCTTCGCCTGCAGGCGCGACGGGTCCACGCCCTTCGCGATCAGGTAGGCCATGACGCTCGCCACGCGGCGCTGGGACAAGGCCAGGTTGTAGACGTCCGTCGCGCGCACGTCGGTGTGGCCCTCGATCCGCACCTCGCGGATCTCCGGGTTGTCGATCAGCACCTGCGCGACCGCCTCGAGCGTCGGATTCGAGTCCTCCAGGATGATGTCCCTGTCGGTCGCGAAGTGGACCTGCTCGGTGATCACGATCTCGTCGCCCCGCACGAAGGCGAGCGGGCAGCCGTCCTTGCCGTGCGGGCCGGCGGGCTTGTCGGGGCACTTGTCGTCGCGATCGAAGATGCCGTCGCCGTCGGTGTCCAGGTCCGGACAGCCGAAGTTCTCGGGGCTGCCGGGGACGTCGGGGCAGCGGTCCGCCGCGCCGATGAGGCCGTCGCGATCCGGATCGTCGTTGTCGCGCTGCTGCAGGCGGTTGATCTCCTCCTGCTCCTGCGAGGTCTTCGGCTGCCACGTGATGACGTTGAAGAACCGGATCGCGGGCGCGCCGAAGCCGCACGCCGCGCCGAAGCTGCCGCCGAAGGTGATGGTGATGCCGTGCTTGGTCTGCCAGCGCAGGCCGAGGAGCGCCTCCGCGGGGATCTGCCCGGGGTCGTCGGGGTAGCTCGTCATCGACGGGTAGCCGTACACCTCGCCGATGACGGACAGGCCCCAGCGCTGCACGACGTACTGCTCGGCCGCCACGCCGAACTGCGCCATGTCGCCGACGCGCACGCCCGCGAACTGGTTGTCGGGCCGCAGCCAGATGCCGGCGTTCGCGGCGAGGAGCAGCCCGAAGTTGAACCGGTAGTCGGCGATGAGCGTCGCGCCGCCGCTCATCGCGCCGTCGCTGGCGAACGCGTTCTGGTCGCCCGTGGGGAAGTTCAGGTTGCCCGCGATCGCCATCCCGAACCCCTCCTTGACCTGCTCCTTCCGGTTCAGGTACGGGAGCGAGACCTTCGTGGAGAGGCGGAGATCGCCGACGGTGGTGCTCTTGACCGACCCCTCGGTGCCGAACCGACGCAGGTTGCCGCCCTCCTGGAAGAGGATGAGCGGCATGGTCATCGTGACGTCGAACACGTCGAAGAAGCCGATGCCGGCGAGGAGGGCGAGCTCGAGCCGCCCGGTGATGGCGTTGACGGCCTTGTTCGTGTCGTCGCCCGCGAGGAAGAGCACGAGCGGGTCGGCCGCGATGTCGCTGTAGAGGCCGACGGTCGGCGAGAGGTTGCCGATGACCTCGGACTTCTGGACCATGACGAGGTCGCGCGGGGCGGCCGCGGGCCGGAAGACCTGGGCGTCGAAGCGCCCCTCCTCCGCGAGCGCGGGGCGCTCGGCGAGGAGCCCGGCGAGCGCGAGGAGCGGGAGGAGGAGCCGGCGCATTCTCACGAGGCACCTCCGCTGCGCCGGCGGCGCGTCCGTTCGAGCAGGGCCAGCATCGCGAGGGCGAGGAGCCCGGCGGTCCGCCGCGGATCGGCGCCCTTCCCGCCGACGACGGAGACGCTGCAGATCTCGGCGAGGGTGCCGCCGCACGCGACGTTGTCCGGCATCGGGCCGAGCGCGCACTCCTTGGCGTCCGCCTCGTCGGTCCAGCGGCAGTGCTCGTTGCCGAGGCAGTCCACGTTCGACTTGCAGGAGATGTCGCAGGTGTTCGTCTCCAGGTCGCAGGTGTTGCCGCAGGGGCACTGGGTGTCGGCGTAGCACTCGACGCACCGCTGACCGTCGCAGTACGGGGTGTCCTCGTCGCAGGTCGCCATGCACCCGGGGTCGCACTCGTGCGTCTCGGGGTTGCACGTCGTGCCGGCGCACTGCTCGTCCGAGGTGCAGCGCACGCAGACGGCGAGCTCGGCGAACTGGCCGGAGCAGAACGGCGTGTCGCCGCCGCAGCTGTCGCAGCGCATCCCGCAGCGCCGGTCCTCGACGCACGCCTTGCACTCGCCGCTCAGGCAGTACTGGCCCTCGGAGCAATCCATGTCGTTGCGGCACGCGGCGCACGCCGTCCCGACCGGCCCGGGCAGACAGAACGGCACCGGGGGCGTCTGCGGGTCGTTCGGGTCCTCGGGGCGCATGCAGTCGACGCAGCCCTCGCCGCAGCAGTTGGGGAGCGCGTTCGTCGGGAGCGGCCTGTCGACGCAGTGGCCGGTGGGCACGTGGCACACCTTGTCATCGGGGCACTGCGCGTCGGTGAGGCACTCGACGCACATCTCGATCCCGCCCGGCTCGACGGCCGCGCAGTCCATCTGCGTGCCGTTGATCCCGTTCGGACAGCAGTTGCACGAGTTGCCGGCGCACCGGTCGGCCGTGTCGCACGGCGTGCAGGTGTGGTCGACGCAGATCTCGCCGCGCGGGCAGTCCGGGTCGACGTTGCACTCGTTGCAGACGTGCGTCTCGGGGTCGCAGCTGAAGCCCTCGTCGCAGTCGGCGTCGGTGCGGCACTCGGCGCACTGGAACTCGTCGTCGAGGTTGATGCAGAACTGCTTGTCGCCCTCGCAGCGAGAGCAGGATTCCCCGCAGAAGAACGCGGTGTCACACGGAGCGCAGAGCGCGGCCTCGTTGCAGTAGTAGCTGCCGGGACAGCCGTGGTTGCCGGGATCGCCGATGAAGGCCCGGTTGCACTGCTGGCACTGGTCGAGATCGGGGAACGACGGCGAGCCGCTCAGCGTCTGGAAGAACTGGGTGGACTGGAAGAGGGTGAAGCCATCGTCCGCAAGGCTCCGGGCTCCAGGCTCACTCGTGCCGAGCTCGTAGTCGGTGAAATCACCGATCAAGTACGACATCTCGAGCGCCGAGTGCTCTGCGACCGCGACGTAGAGGATCTCGACCGGGTACAGACCCGGCTTTTCGAACGTCACGGTGTTCGTGGTGCGCCAGGTAGGCTGGCCGAGCCTCGTCGGGCGCACGAGCACGGTGACGGCGCCGAGGTTCAGGTCGTAGAACGTCAGGCTTACAGCGTCGTCCGTATAAAAACCGAAGTGAATCGGCTTGCCGGAGAGATCCGGCGTGACATTCAGAAAACCCCGGAAACGCGTGGCGAACGACGTGTTCGGATTGTTCAGGTCGTTGATGTACTCGCCGGGTTCATCCGGATCGGGCTCTCGGTAGAATGCGCACCCGCCGAACTCGCACTCGGGCGACATTGACCCCGTGAAGTCGCCGTGGCTCAGCTGGAGGCCAGTATTGTTATTGTTGCTGAGATCGAAGACGGTCCGGACGACCTTCTCGAATCGCCCCTCCTCGTACGTCTTGTGCTCCTCCATGAAGGCGTTGATGCCGGAGTTGTACGTCTCCGCGGTGAGCAAGCCGAATTTGTTGAGAGGGTCCGTCGTGGTGGCCGACGCGGAGCAGAGGCCGGTGCCCTCGACCTCCAGCGGATCCATGTAAGGCGTGTAGAGCTTTACCGGCACGGCGTAGGCAGACGCCGGGAGCAGCGTGAAGAGAGCCGCGGTGGCCAGAACAGCTCGTCGATTTCGCATGGCTCTGCCGGTCTTTAGCATCGACTCTCCAAGAGCACGGTCAGTAGGCTAACCGGTGGCCACAGCGCTCCGCAAGAAAAGAAGGCGGGGTGCGCCGTCTCCAGGTGTAGGGGACGGCCCTCCACGTGCTCGTGCTTCCATGCCGGCGGGGACGGCCAGCGCACCGCGGCGGCAAGCGCTCGCTCCCGGGGAAGCGTGGGCGCTATCACCGCAATGCGTTGATGCCCGTGCAGGGAAGTGCGCCCGCGTCGGATGACGTACGCGTGACCGTGCGGCTAACGCTCTGCGGCAAGATGACGACGGCGACCTCTCTCGAGCTTCCGCGCTCGCCCTGTCCAGGAACAACAGTCTGCTCGCGATCCTGGACGGCTCGGCGTAAAGGAATGCGCCATGACCACGACCTCGGGTCTTGCCATCGTCACAGGCGCGTCGTCCGGGATCGGCGCGGAGCTCGCGCGGCAGCTCTCGGCGCGCGGGCAGCCGGTGCTCGCCATCGGCCGGCGGGCCCACCGCCTGGAGGAGCTCTCCGTGCGGGCGCGCGCCGCCGGCCATGCGCCCGTCCACCCGTTCGAGCTCGACGTGACCGCCGAGGGCGCCGCGCAGCGGGTGCGGGACCGGGCGCGCTCCCTGGGCGGCGCGGGCTGGCTCGTCAACAACGCGGGGGCGACGCGGCTCGGGTCGTTCCTGGAGGGCGATCCCGCGGCGCATGCCATGCTGGTGCGGCTCAACTGCGAGAGCGTCGTCGCGCTGTGCGCTGCGATCGTCCCTGACCTCATGGCGCGCGGCGGAGGGCGCGTGCTCAATGTAGCGTCGCTCGCAGCGTTCCAGCCGACCCCGGGGCACGCGGTGTACGGTGCCACGAAGGCGTTCGTGCTCTCGTTCTCCGAGGGCCTGGCCACGGAGCTCGAGGGGAGCGGCGTCACCGTGACGGCCCTGTGCCCGGGGCCGGTGACCACGGAGATCTTCGACACAGGCGCGCCCGGGGTACCGCGCCGGAAGCTGCCGTTCGAGCTCTCGGCCGAGGCCTGCGCGTCCTTCGGCATCGCGGCCGCCGATCGCGGCGACGTGGTCGCCGTCCCGACCGTGTTGAGCAAGGCCACGGCTCAGCTCTCGCGCGTGCTGCCGCGCGCGGCGATACGCCGGCTCTCGGCGCGAATCGGGCTCCCGCTCCTCGGCTATGGCGCGCCTCCGCGAGGCGGCCGCGGCTAGGACGAGAGCGCGATCCGCGGCGACCCATCGATCCGCGGACGCGGCGCGCGCGGCTCTGCCCGTGACAGCCTCCGTTCCGGCGCCCGCGCTACTGCACATGCGGCGGCTCTCGGGCGCGCGGAAGGTCATGCGAGCACGAGCACAATCTCACGTCCTGGTTTCCCTCCTCGGCCTGGGCCTCTGCGGCAGCGGGTGCGCCCTGCTGCTCGGCCTCGACGAGTTCGCGGATCGGCCACCGGACGGCGCGGGCGCCGGCGGCACGGGCGGCGCGGGCGGCGCGGGCGGATCCGAGGGTACGACCCCGACGTGCACGCCCGATGCCTCGGAGGCGTGCTACGCCGGTCCGCCGGCGACCAGGAACGAGGGCGCTTGCCGTGAAGGGACACGCACCTGCGGCGCCGACGGAACCTGGGGTGTGTGCGAGGGCGAAGTCGTGCCCGCGGTAGAGCGCTGCGATGCCGAAGAGGATGAGAACTGTGACGAGCTTGCGTGCATCGTCTGGGCGGCCACGTATGAGCAAACTGGGGACATCCATCCCATAGGCATTGCAAGTGATGCCGAGGGTGACGTGTTCGTCAGTGCCGCCTTCTATGGTACGATCACCGTCGGCAACAAGACGTTCTCCTCGGCCGATACCACGGATATTCTGCTCCTGAAGCTGAGCGCATCCGGGGATGTCCTGTGGGGCACGAAGTTCGGGGACTCTTCCGCTGACAACCCGTGGGGTATGGCCGTCGGCCCCAACGGGAACACGGTCCTCGCCGGCCAGACGAGCAGCGGGGCTACCGACTTCGGCGACGGGCCGATACCATCGGGCGCGTTCGTTGCGCAGCTCGACACACAGGGCAAGCACGCCTGGAGTCATGGCATGGGCGGGGGTTCGAATGGAAAGATCACGGCCGTCGCGATCGACGCAAACGACGACGTCATCGCGGTAGGAACGTTCAATCGGCCGATCGACTTCGGCGGGGGGCCAATCCCGCCTGAAGACGGCTCAGACATCATCGTTGCGAAGCTCGACAGCGAGACCGGCCTCGCGACTGCGCCGGGCTGCTGGACACGCCAGCTCGGCGGCACAGGGTCGCAGGGTGCGAGCGCCGTGGCGGTGGATCGCTCCAACAACATCTTCCTGGCTGGCTCGTCGAGCGGAGCGCTCGACTTCGGAGGGGTGGTCAAGATTGAAAACAGCAGCTTCGTCATGAAGCTGACCCCATCCGGGGTAACGGCTTGGGTCGCGACCATGGGCGACCCGGCGTCCGTGCAGGCGGCGGGTATCACCGTGGACGCCGCAGGGCGACCCGTCGTGGTGGGATATTTCAGGGACGAGCTGAAGGTGGGGCCGCACACGCTGACAGCCGCAGGCAGCAACGACACCTTCATCGTGCAGTTCGAGCCCGATGGCACCGTCGGCTGGGTGCGCACATTCGGCGGCGACGATGAACAGTGGGCGGGCGGAGTCGCTCTGGATCCCGCGGGCAACATTCTCGTCGCAGGATATGCCACCAGTCAGATCGACTTCGGCGACGGCCCGTTCATGCTGAACGATACGCAAGGCTTCCTCGCCAAGCTCACCCCCGACGCCGAGCTCGTATGGAGTCGCGTCCTGGGCGGCGGCGTCAACCTGGAGGCCGTCGCCACCTCCCCCGAAGGCGAGACCCTCGTCGCGGGCCGGACCAAAGCGGTGGACGCCGACTTCGGCACGGGCCCCCTCCCCTGGACCAGCGACGGCACCCTCCAGCACCTCGTCATCGCCAAGCTGGGCCGGTAACGCGCCGCCGCTCCGGCGTCACCGCCGCCGCCTCCAGCGACCGCGCCGCGACCGCTCTCGTCGCCTCTCGCCGCCGCAATTTCAACGCCGCACGCGCGCAAAAGCGTAGCGAAACGCCCCAGTGTGGCGCCCGCGCCGACGTCCCCACCGCCCAGCGAGCGAGGCCATCGGCTTTCAGCCCGAAACTCCGACGCCGCGCGATGGCACCTCCGTTGCTTTGCCGATCGAGCACCCCGACACGGGGCCGGAGGTCCATCGATGAGCAAGATTCTGCGTGGGATTGCTGCAGGCTATGGCGCGAAAAAGCTCGGGGGCGGGTGCTTCAGCACCATCCTCATCTTCGTCCTGCTCTGGTGGGTGCTGGGCCACTTCGGCATCTTCCGCTGATCGCCGCCCGCGCGCCCCTCAGCGCGACCGGCCCTTCTTCCGCTGCGCCTTGCGCGCGAAGAACGCCCGCCGCGCGTCCGACGATTTCGCGCCCGGCCGCTTCTTCACCTTCGGCGGGATCTTCGCGAGCGGAACGTCGACCGGCGGCTCGCCGAGGCGGCCGCGCGGCGTGAGCGACGCGCGCTGGTAGGTGATGAGCTCGCCCGCCTTCTCGAACGAGTCCTCGCGCACCTCCACGAGGCCCGCGCGCACGAGGCCGCCGAGGAGGTGCTCGAAATCGCGCCGCTCGAGCGATCCGCCGGCGAACGCCTCGCGGTAGAGCCGGCCGGTCGGCTGCTCGCCGTCGCGCAGCGCCGAGAGGATCCTCGCGATCGCCTGCGCCTCGTCGCGGCTCGGCGCCCGGAACTCCCGCGCCGCGCACGCGGCCGGCGCGCAGACGTCGCAGAGGCCGCAGGGCTCGCCGGTGTCCTCCTGGTCGCCGAAATGGCGGACCAGGTGCAGCATGCGGCAGCCGTGGCTCTCGGTGAACCGCGCCATCTGCGCGAGCTCGGCGAGCTTGTGGCGCCGCTGCGCCTCGTAGGGCCCGCGCCACCCCGGCTCGCCCAGCGCCACCCCCCCGTCCGGATCCACGCGCGCGCCGCCGTGGATCCAGAGCTTCTCCAGGGCCTTGTCCGCGACCTCCGGATCCACCCCGAGATCGCCCAGGATCTCCTCCCGCGGGCGCGGCTCCGCGGAGAGGGCCCCCTCGATCCGCTGCAAGACCGCCGGATCAGGGTAGTCGCGCTCGTGGAAGAACTCGTGCATTCGCCGGTCGACATACGAGTGCATCAGCACGGCCCGCGACGGGAGCCCGTCGCGGCCCGCTCGGCCGATCTCCTGGTAATACCCCTCCAGGCTCCCGGGCAGCCCAGCGTGGATGACCGTGCGGACGTCGGGCTTGTCGATGCCCATGCCGAACGCGATCGTGGCGACGATGACCTCGGTGCTGCCGTCGAGGAACGCCGCCTGGATCCGGTCGCGGACCTGCGGGGCGAGGCCCGCGTGATACGCCTCGGCGGGGAGATCTTCCGCGAGGCCGGCGGCGAGCGACTCGGCCTCCTTCCGGGTCGGCGCATACACGATCGCGGGCGTGCGGCCCTCCTGCCCGAGCAGCGCGCGCACCCGGGCGAGGCGCTCTCCCGGGCTGACCTCGAGGAGCTCGATACCCAGGTTGCTCCGCCGGAAGCCGTGAATGAAGCGCGCCGCGGAGGTGAGCCCGAGCTGCTCGACGATGTCGTCCTGCACGACCGGCGTCGCGGTCGCGGTGAGCGCGATGACCGGCGCTGGACGGAGCGCCGGGAGCCGCTGGCCGAGCATGCGGTAGTCAGGGCGGAAGTCATGGCCCCACTTGGAGATGCAATGGGCCTCGTCGACGGCGACGAGCACCGGCTTTCTGCGGGCGAGCAGCTCGGGGAAGCCGGGCACGCGGAGCCGCTCGGGGGCGATGAACAGGAAGTCGAGCGCGCCGTCCAGGTAATCGATGCAGGCCTTGCGGGACTCGGGCCGGCTCCGGCCGGAGTGGATCCGCTCGGCGGCGAACCCGCACGCCCGGAGCTTGGCGGTCTGATCCTCCATGAGGGCGATGAGCGGGCTCACGACGAGCGTGGTGCCGCCGCGCGCGATCCCGGGGAGCTGGTAGCAGAGCGATTTGCCGGCGCCGGTGGGCATGACGAGGAGCACGTCGCTCCCCGCGGCCGCCGTCCGGCAGACCGCCTCCTGGTAGCGGCGGAACGCGCGGAAGCCGAAGCACTGCTGGAGCAGCTCGAGGAGATCCGCGGGCCGGCGCGCCGGCGGTGACGAAGGGATCGACGCGCGCGCCGCGGAAGGCGCGGCGCCCGCCGTGGCGCGCGGAGGCGACTCGACGATTGCGGCGGCGCGCGCCGGCGGTGACTCGACGGCCGCGGCGCGCGCCGGCCTGGGCGCCGCCGCAGCAGCGACCGCGCGCGTCGCGGCGGACGAGCGCGTCGCGGCGGACGAGCGCGCCGCGCGCGCACGGGCCGGCAGCGGGGATGCGGCCGCCGCCGCGACCGCCGGAAAGGCCCCGCGCGACGCGGTGCCCGGCGCTCCCGCCGCGCCGCCGGCCGGGGCGCGCCGGGGCGTCGCGCGCGGCGCCTCGCGGTCGCCCCGGGCCTCCGGCGCCGCGGGCGCGGCGCCGCGGCCGCTCCCGAGGCCCCGCCGCTCGCCGCGCTCCGGAAACGGAGACGACCGCTCCTCCGGCCGGGGCGCCGCGCCCCCCGCCGGGCGCCGCCCGGCGCTCACCTCCTCCACCACATGGCGCACGTACGACTCGATGCCCGCCATGAACGAGGCCAGATCGCCGCCGCCCCGGGCCATGCGGGCGAGCTTCGCCTCCCACGCGCCCGTCATCGCGGGGCTCTTCACGTCCGCGTGGACGACCTCGATCAGCCCGATGCCCTTGTCGGTCGCGTGCAGGAGCTTGCCCTTGCGCACGAGGTACTCGCGCCGGAGGAGCGTCTCGATGATCGCCGCCCGCGTGGCCGGGGTGCCGAGGCCCGAGTCCTTCATCGCCTCGGAGAGCTCCTTCTCGTCGAGGCTGCTGCCCGCGGTCTCCATCGCGGTGAGCAGCGTGGCCTCGGTGAAGCGCGGCGGCGGGCGCGTCTTCTTGGCCAGCGCCTGCGCGTCGAGCACGAGCTGGACCTGCCCCCGCGCGAGGCCCGGCGGGAGCAGCTGATCCGCGGTCTCGCGCTCGCCCTCCCCCTCGTCCGCCTCGCGCCCCTCGCCTCCCTTGGCGTCTCCCTTGACGTCCGATTCCCCCTTCTTGCGCGGCCTCGCCGGCGGCTTGCCGAAGCCGATGTCGAGCACCTTCCACCCGACCTTCTCCACGACGCTGCCCGCGCTGTGGTAGCGATCCACGATCGGCGCCCCGGCGCCCTCGCCCCGGGCGCGCGTGGTGATCGCGGTGATGACCGTGGTGATCGCGGTGACGTGATCCTCGTGCCACGCAGAGAGCAGGCGGCGGCAGACGAGGTCGAAGATCTTCTGCTCGTCCGGCGAGAGCTCCGCGCGCGAGGCCCGGGCGCCGGTGGGGATGATGGCGTGGTGATCGCCGATCTTGCCGTCGTCGACGAAGCGCTTGCCGAGCGGCCGGGTCCCCGTCCCCGGCGCGAGCATGCCCTGGTAGGCGCCCTCGATCGCCTGCACCACGGCGCCGAGCGTGGCGGCCACCTCCGTCGAGAGGTGCCGGCTGTCGGTGCGCGGATAGCTGATGAGCTTCCTGCGCTCGTAGAGCGCCTGCGCCACCTCGAGCGTCCTCTGCGCGGAGAAGCCGTAAAGGCGGTTGGCGTGCCGCTGGAGCTCGGTCAGGTCGTAGAGCAGCGGCGGCGGGAGGCGGCGGGACTCGGACCTCACCGCCTCGACGCGCGCCTCGCCGCGCCGGGCCCGCTCGATGATGCGCCGCGCCTCCTCGCCGTCCGGCGGGAGGCGCCGCCGCGACGGCGCGGTCTCGGCCTTCTCGCCCTCGCCCGCGGGGCCCGCCGGCGCGCGCGGATCGCGCGGATCGCTGGCGAGCGGCTGGTCCCGGAAATACGTGCCCTTGTACGACGCGTCCGCGGCGCCCTCGCCGCCCTCCCGGAGCGGGCAGAAGGTCGCGACGACCTCGAGGTACGGCTCCGGGACGAACCGCCGGATCGCGAGCTCGCGCTCGACGACCACGGACAGCGTGGGCGTCTGCACGCGGCCGACCGAGAGATCCTGATCGAAGACGAGGCTGTAGGCGCGCGAGAGGTTCATGCCGACGAGCCAGTCGGCCCGGCTGCGCCCGCGCGCGGCGTCGGCGAGGCCGTCGTAGCCGCGCGCGTCGCGCAGCCGCCGCAGCCCGTCGCGGATGGCGTCGGGGGTGAGCGACGAGATCCAGAGCCGGTCGACCGGCTTCTTGCAGCCGGCCGCCTCGTAGATGTAGCGGAAGATGAGCTCGCCCTCGCGGCCCGCGTCGGTCGCGCAGATGACGCGCTCGACGTCGCGCCGGCCCAGGATCTTCCGGACGATCTCGAACTGCGCCCGCGTCCCGGGGAGGACGACGAGCGGGAACCGCGCGGGCAGCATCGGCAGGAGGTCGAGCCGCCAGCGCTTCCAGGCGGGGTCGATTTGGTGCGGCTCGGCGATGGCGACGAGGTGCCCCACCGCCCACGTGACGACGTAGCCGCCGCCCTCGAGGAAGCCCTCGGCGCGCCGCGAGGCCCCGAGCACCGCGGCGATGTCGCGGGCGACGGCGGGCTTCTCTGCGACCACGGCGATCATGCGAAGACCATGCGACCACCGGGAGCCACGGGCGTCACCCGCGCCTCCCGCGGGGCGTTGATAGCGCGTGCCGCGCTCGGGCGGTATGGAGAAGCGCGCCGGACGGCCGCGAGCGGCGCGCGGACGGGCGGGTCGCGCCCTCGATCGCCCAGAGAAATTCCACGGAGCGGCGGGAACGCAGCGCCGAGGCCGATGCCCCTCGGAGGCTCCCCTCCCCGCCTCCGCGCTCCGACGGCGGTGCGTCCTGCGCGCGTCCCGCGATGTCTCCGGCCGCCTCTCGAAACGCGGTCGACACGGACTCGGCCCCATCGTGGTCCGTCGCGCATGGCCGCCTGCCGTCCTCGAAGGACGATGATGACACCACGTCGTCCGCGCGCCCGACACACCACACATCGGCCGACTCCCGATCTCTCCATCCGCGCTTGACAGCCGCTCATCGCCGCTGCGAGCATCGACGCTCTGCAACGATAAGCACCCTTCCTATGACGAAGCTCTGTCCGTGGCGGTGGTTGCTCTGTCTCCTGATCGCCGCGCTCGGCGCCGCGTGCACGCCGCCTGAAAAGAAGGCGATCCGCGTCGCCGTCGGCACGCAGAACGCGACGATCAACTGCGCCACGGGCGGGCTGCTCCTCCGCGAGCTCGACCTGCTCAAGCGATATCTCCCCAGAGAAGGGGCTTACGAGGACGTCCGTTACGACATCCAATGGAGGGACTTCTCGTCGGGGCCCCCGATCACGGCCGAGATGATCGCCGGCGGCCTCGATTTCGGCATGATGGCCGATTTTCCGGCGGTCCTGAACGGCATCGCGTCGGAGCAGGCGGGCAAGCGCAGCATCTACATCGCGACGCTGTCCGGCAGCGCCGCCGGCGCCGGGAACGGGATCGTGGTCCCGATCGACTCCCCGGTGCACGGCGTGCCCGATCTCAAGGGCAAGCGCGTGTCCGTGCCGTTCGGCTCGACGGCGCACGGGATGCTGCTGCGCGCGCTGAGCGACGCCGGCCTCGACCCGGAGCGGGATGTCACGCTCGTGTCGCAGCAGCCCGCCGAGGCCGAGGCGGCGCTCCGGGACGACAGCATCGACGCCCACGCCGGCTTCGTCCCCTTCGTCGAGCTGTTCCCCTTCCGCGGCGCCGCGCGCAAGATCTACGACGGCGCCGCCACGCAGATCCCCACCTCGCACGGCATGCTGGTGCGCGCCGCCTACGCGGAGGAGCACCCCGAGGTCGTCGTCGGGCTGCTCCGCGCGATCGTCGAGGCAGACCGCATCGTCGAGCGCGATCCCGAGCGGTACAGCGAGATCATCGAGCAGGTGACCGGGGTCGACGCCGAGGTGGCCTACATGTTCCACGGCCCCCTCGGGATCCAGACGCGCGACGTCACGCTCAAGCCCCAGTTCGTGCGCGGGCTGCGGGTCGCGGCCGACACGCTGGCGCTCCTCAAGCGGACGAACGCCTCGCTCGACGTCGACCGGTTCGTGGACGATCGCTACATCCGGCAGGCGTGCGCGGCGTCCGGCGTGAGCTACGAAGAGCGCCTCTCGCGCCACGCCAAGGTGCCCCTCGCGCAGCGCGACGCGCGCACCGGGGCGCCGATCGCGGAGCCGAAGCGCGCCGCGCAGCTCTGGGTGGACGGCGAGGCCAAGGTGCGATCGTACGAGAACACGGCCTCCGCGCTCGCGGCGCGCCAGGCGATCTCGGCCGAGGGGAAGCGGCTGCGCACCATGTTCGTGCACGACCGGCACACGGGCCTGAAGCTGCTGGCCGAGCAAGCGTGGTACGCGGAGACGGAAGACGGCGACCTCGACGCATTCCTGTCGAGGGACTACGCGGAGACCTGGGCCCGCGAACGGAAGGGAAACGTGAGGCAGCTCGACGATCTCGAGATCTTCCACCCCCCGCCGGAGCAGCGGCCCGCCGCGCCGTGACGTCGCCGCATGCTGCGCCTACGTCTTCAAAAGGATTCGGGAATTGGGTAACGTGATGAGAAGGTCGCGCCCGGGCGCGGCAGGTCCCTCATGAGGCACGTTGCAGGAGACCCCACCGCGCCGCCGAGACCTGCGCGTCGGCGGAGGAGAGGCGGTTGAGAGCCCTCGTCGTCCGCGTCCGCTCGTGGGCTTGCGCGCTCCCGCTCACCGCCGTGGTCGAGACCATGCGCGCCCTCGACGTCCGGAGCGTCCCCGGCGCGCCGCGGTTCGTGCGCGGGCTGGCCGTCATCCGCGGGGCGCACGTCCCCGTGATCGACCTCGCCACGCTGTTCGGCGTCGCGGACGGGCAGCGCGGGGCGCGCCTCGTCTCGGTGCGCGCCGGAGCGCGGCCGCTCTCGCTCGAGGTCGACGAGGTGCTCGGCATCAAGGAGCTCGACCCGGCCGCCCTGGAGCGGACTCCGCCGCTCGTCGCCCAGGCCCTGCCGGAGTGCGTGGACAGCCTCGGCACGCTCGACGGCCAGGCGATGGCGCTGCTCGAGACGGCGCGGCTCCTGCCCGAGGCCGCGTGGTCGGCCCTCCGAGGCACGGCATGACCTCCGCCGAGCGCGACCTCGGCCCGCTCGAGGAGCTCCTGGAAGAGCGCCTCGGGCTCTCGCGCGCGTCGCTGCACCTCGGCGCCGATCTCGAGGCCGTGCTGCGCGAGCGGGCGCGCGCCCGGGGGTGCTCCGATCTGGGCGACTACCGGCGAGCGCTCGACCGGCCCGAGGTCGCCCGCGAGGAGCTCCACGTGCTCGCGGGCCAGCTCACGGTCGGGGAGACGTACTTCTTCCGGGAATGGCAGCAGATCGAGGCCTGCGTCGAGATCGCCCTGCCGGAGCGCTTCGCCGCGCGCCAGGGCGGCGAGCCGATCACCGTGCTCTCGGCGGGCTGCGCCTCGGGCGAGGAGGCGTACACGCTCGCGATCGCGCTCCACACCGCGTACCCGGGGCTCCTGCCGCACCGGATCAAGGTCGTCGGCGTCGACGTCAACCCGGGCGCCATCCAGAAGGCGCAGCGGGCGCGGTACTCGGAGTGGACCCTGCGGGCGGTCCCGGACGACATGCGCCAGCGCTTCTTCGCGCGCGCCGGGGCCGACGTCGCGCTGCGCCAGGAGATCGTCAGGCTCGTCGAGTTCCAGGTCCGGAACCTCCTCGACGACGACCCCGCCTTCTGGCGGCCCGGCGCGTTCGACGCGATCTTCTGCCGCAACGTCCTCATGTACTTCGCGCCGCAGAAGATGGCCGAGGTGCTCGACCGGCTCCACGCCGCGCTCGCGCCGCGCGGCTTCCTGTTCCTCGCCTCGAGCGAGTCGCTCCGCGCCGCGGGCGCCGCGTTCGAGGCGGCGCACTCGCACGGCATCTTCTACTACCGGCGGAGCAGCGCGCGCGCCCACCCCGCGCGCGGCGACGCCCCGCGCGCGAGCCGCTGGGTCGCGCGCATCCACGAGGCCTCCGCGCGCGTCGCCGAGGTGGCCCAGCGCGTGTCGCCGCCCCCGCGGGGCGACGCGCCGGCATCGCCGACCGCGCGGCGCGCGCCCCCGTCGACGAGGCCGCCGTCGACGAGGCCGCCGTCGACGATGCCGCCGGCGCTGGCCGAGCTCGCGGCGATCGACAGGGCGCTGGAGCTCATCGGCGGCGAGCGGTTCACCGACGCGATGACGGCGCTCGCGGCGCTGCCCCAGCGGGCCGCGTCGAGCGCCCGGGTCGAGCTCCTGCGCGCGGTGATCCTCTGCCAGCAGGGCGATCTGGCCGGCGCCGAGCGCGCCTGCCAGCGCGCGATCGACGCGGGCGACGCCGGGGACGGCGGCGCGGCCCACTACGTGCTCGGCCTCTGCCAGGAGCAGGCCGGCGACGCCGCGGGCGCCGCGCAGCACTACAAGGCCGCGGCGTCGCGCGATCCAAGCTTCGCCATGCCGCACCTCCGGCTCGGGCTGCTCGCGAAGCGCGCCGGCGACGTCGCGGCCACGCGGGACGAGCTCGGCCGCGCCGCGGCGCTGCTCGTCTCGGAGCGGCAGGAGCGCCTCGTGCTGTTCGGCGGCGGCTTCCCGAGGTCGGCGCTGATCGGCCTCTGCCAGGCCGAGCTCACGGCCCGGGGAGGGCGCGCCGGATGAAGCGCGCCCTGCTCGCCGAGCGCCTCGCCGCGCTGCAGGCCGCCTTCGACGCGTCCTTCGCCGAGCCCGCGCGCACCCGCGCCGAGGAGCCGGCGCGCGCGCTCGCCGTCCGCGCGGGCGACCGCAGGCTCCTCGTGCGCATCGAGGAGCTCGCCGCCGTCGAGCCGTGCCGCCGGATCGTGCCGCTCGCCGGCGGCCCGCCGGGGCTGCTCGGGCTCGTCGGCCTGCGCGGCCGGCTCGCCGCGGCGTACGACCTCGCCGCGCTCGTCTCCGGCCGGCCGCGCGCCGGCGTGGACACGGCGGCGGCCGGGCCGGCGCCGCGCTGGCTCCTCGTCTGCGCCGAGCACCCCGACATCGCGCTCGCGATCGACGAGATCGAGGGCCACGCCAGCATCTCCCCCGAGGGCGCGCGCGCCGCCGCCGGCGAGCGCGAAGGCGCGGGCGAGCTCGTCACGGAGGCCGTCGAGGTCGACGGCGGGCCGCGGGGCCTCCTCCGCGTCGCCGCCGTCGCGGACACCGTCTTGCGCCGGGCCCAGCGAGGCGCGGAGCGTCCCAAGGAAGATCGATGAAGACCACGTGGACCATCCCGCAGCAGATCGCCGCCAGCCTGTTCTTCCCCCTCGTCGTGCTGATCGCGCTGGGCGTCGTCTCCGTCCACAAAACGGCGAGCCTGCTCGAGATCAGCCAGGAGCTGAAGCACACCTACCGGGTGCTCACCGAGCTCGACGAGCTCCACGCCCACTTCCTCGACGCGGAGACGGGGCAGCGGGGGTTCATCATCACCGGCGACGACGCGTTCCTGGAGCCCTACGAGATCGCGCTGCACTCGATCGACGCCGACTACGAGGAGCTGCGCCGGCTGACCGAGGGGAACCTGGGCGCGCAGGAGCGGCTCGACCGGCTCCGGCCGCTCATGCGGGACAAGCTCGAGGAGATGCGCCTCTCGGTCGAGCAGCGCCGCCGCGAGGGCGCCGAGGCCGCCGCGGCGACGGTCGCGAGCGGCCGGGGCCGGCGGGCCATGGACGACATCCGCAACGTCGCCGGCGAGCTCCGCGCCGAGGAGATGCGCGCCCTCTCGGCGCGAGAGCAGGAGGCCGCGGCGAGCGAGCAGCGCCTGCTCGTCACCCTCACCGCGGGCTCCGCGCTCACCGTCCTCGTCGTCGCCGCGGTCGGCTTCCTGATCATCCGCGGCATCAACCGCCGCATCCACTCGGCGACCCGCCGCATCGAGAGCTCCGCGACGGAGCTCCAGGCCGCCGCCACGCAGCAGGCGCAGGGCTCGAAGGAGCAGGCGACCACCTCGACCGAGGTCTCCGCCACCATGCGGGAGCTGCTCTCGACGTCCCACCAGATCGCCGAGAGCACGCAGCGGGTGACGCAGATCGCCGCCGACACCGCCGCGGCCGCGCGCGCCGGCGACGAGACCGTGAAGCGGGCGCGCGAGGGCATCGACGGCGTCCAGCGCCAGGTCGAGCAGATCGTCCTCCACATGCTCGATTTCGGCAAGAAATCCCAGGAGATCGGCGGGATCCTCCAGATCATCAACGAGCTCGCGGAGCAGACGAACATCCTCGCGATCAACGCGACCATCGAGGCGGCCGGCGCCGGGGACGCGGGCCGGCGCTTCGGGGTGGTCGCCGACGAGATCCGCAAGCTCGCCGACCGCGTGGGCGGCTCGACCAAGGAGATCCGCGCGCTCATCGAGGAGATCCGCGCGGCCGCGAACACGACCGTGATCGCGACCGAGAGCGGCTCGAAGGCGGTCGACGCGAGCGCGCGCCAGTTCGGCGAGGTCGCCACGAGCTTCCGGCAGATCTCGGAGCTCGTCAGCAGCACCGCCGAGGCGTCGCGCGAGATCGAGCTCAGCACCAAGCAGCAGGCCACGGCGGTCGAGCAGGTCAACGCGGCGCTGCTCGACGTGGCGCGCACCGCGCGCGAGACGGAGGCGAGCTCGTCGGTCACGCTGAAGACGTCCTCCGAGCTCGCGACGCTCTCGAAGGACCTCGTCCGCCTCATCCAGCGGCCAGCCGGGGCGTAGGAGCACCGCTTGGGGAGCGATCTTTACAAATACTTCCGGATGGAGGCCCAGGAGCTCGCGGACGGGCTCGCGTGGAGGTTGCTCGATCTCAAGGAGCAGGGCGGCCAGGGGGAGCCGCTCGACCAGTGCTTCCGGCTGGCGCACACGCTGAAGGGCGCCGCCGGCGCGGCCAAGCAGCTCAAGATCGCCGAGCTCGCCCACACGGTCGAGGACGTGCTCACGCCGTTCCGGCGGGACCGCCAGCCGATCCCGGCGGAGCACATGAGCGAGCTCATGCGGCTCATCGGGCTCATCCGCGACGAGGTGTCCCGCCTCGCCGCGGAGGAGCCCTGCGACCCCGAGCGCGGCCGCCCGGCCCGGCGCAGCGCGCACGAGGAGGTGGCGCGCGTCGATCTGGCCCACGTGGGCGCGCTGGCCGACGAGATCGGCGAGGCCATCGTGCAGCTCGAGTCGCTGCGGAGCAGCGCGGAGGCGCTCGATCGGGCCGAGCGCCTCACCGAGGCGCTCGGGACCGTGAGCTCGCCGGAGGAGGCGGTGCGCCACCTGGGGGAGCTCGGCGCGCGGCGGGCGGGGGGGTTGTACCGCGAGCTCTGCGCCGCGCTCGCGGCCGCCCGCGCCGAGCTCGCGCGGGGCATCGACCGGCTCTCCACCGAGCTCCGGCAGGCGCAGGCGCGCACGCGCGAGCTGCAGCTCCTGCCGTGCGCCGGCGTGCTCGAGGCGGTGGAGCTCGCGGTGCGCGAGGCGGCGGACGCGCTCGGCAAGCGCGTCGATTTCCAGGCGAGCGGCGGCGACATCCGTCTCGACAGCGCGGTGATCACGGCGCTGCGGGACGCGGCGCTCCAGATGGCGAGGAACGCGGTCGACCACGGGATCGAGCCCGAGGCCGCGCGCCGCGCCGCGGGGAAGCCGGCCGCCGGGCAGATCCAGCTCCGGGTCGAGCAGCGCGGCAGCCGGGTCGCCCTGATCTGCAGCGACGACGGCCGAGGCGTCGACGTGGCCGCGGTCCGGAGGGCGGTCGTGCGCGCGGGGCTCCGCCGCGAGGAGGAGGCGTACGACCTCACCGCGGAGGACGCGCTGGAGCTCATCTTCGGGCCGGGGGTGAGCACGTGCGAGGCGCTCACCTCGCTCTCGGGCCGCGGCGTCGGCCTCGACGTGGTGCGCGAGACCGCGGCGAAGCTGAGCGGCACGGCGAGCGCGCAGAGCCAGCCCGGGCGCGGGACCACGATCGAGCTCGTGGTCCCGATCTCCCTCTCGTCGGTGACCGCGCTGCGGATCGAGGACGGCGGCCACGCGGCGCTCCTGCCGCTCGACGCGGCGCGGCTCGCGCTCCGGCTCGACGCGGGCGCGATCGTCCGCGGCCCGGAGCGCGACGCCATCGTGATCGAGGATCGCCTCGTGCCGTTCGCGCGCCTCGCCGCGGTGCTCGGCGCGGCGGAGCCGGAGGGCGAGCCGCGCTGCGCGGTGGTCGTCGGCGCGGGCGCGTCACAGGCGGTGCTCGGGGCCGATCGCCTCCTCGGCGCCGTGCCCGTCGTCGTGAAGCCGCTCCCCGCGGCGGCGGGGGCGCCGCCCGCGGCGCTCGGGGCGAGCCTCGACGTGCGCGGCGACCCGGTGCTGGTCCTCGATCCGCGCGGCCTCGTCGAGCTCGTGCGCGCGGCCGGCCCGGGCGGCGCGCGGAGGCGCGAGCGGCGCCCGCCGCCGCCGATCCTCGTCGTGGACGACTCGCTCACCACCCGGATGCTCGAGCAGAGCATCCTCGAGTCCGGCGGGTACGAGGTCGATCTCGCGTCCTCGGGCGAGGAGGGGCTGCGCAAGGCGGCAGGGCGGCGTTACGGCCTGTTCCTCGTGGACGTGGAGATGCCGGGGATGAACGGCTTCCAGTTCACCGAGCGCGTCCGCGCCGATCCTGCGCTGCGCGAGACGCCGCTCGTCATCGTGACGTCGCTGTCGTCGGCGGCCGATCGCCGCCGCGCCAGGGAGGCGGGCGCGGACGACTACATCGTGAAGGGCGAGTTCGACCAGCGGCGGCTGCTCGACACCGTGGCCGGGCTCGTCGCTCGAGCGCGGGGGGCCGCGTCGTGAGCCGCGCGCCGCAGGCCGAGCCCCGCGCCCCCTCGCGGAAGATCCGCGTGCTGGTGGCCGACGACTCGCGCACGGTCCGCAGGCGCATCGTGGGCGCGCTCGAGGCGGACCAGGAGATCGAGGTGGTCGGCGAGGCCGGCGACGGGGAGGCCGCCATCGCGCTGTGCGAGCAGCTCCGGCCCGACGTGCTCACGCTCGACATGATGATGCCCAAGGCGAGCGGGGTCGCGGTGACCGAGCACGTGATGGCCTACTGCCCCACGCCGATCCTCATCGTCTCGGCCTCGCTCGAGCGCGGGGAGGCGCTCGGGACGTTCGACGCGCTCGCCGCGGGCGCCGTGGACGTGCTCGACAAGCCGGCGGCCGGCGACGAGGGCGACGCCTGGGATCTGCGGCTCGTGAGCGCGGTGAAGCTCGTCGCGCGCATCAAGGTGATCACGCACCTGCGCAGGAAGCTCCGGCCCGCGCGCCCCCCGCCCGCCGCGGAGGCGCCGGGCGGCGCGCGCGCGGATGACGGCTTTTGCCGGGTCATCGCGATGGGCGCCTCGACCGGGGGGCCGTCGGCCATCGTCGAGGCGCTGAGCCCGCTGCCGGCGTCGTTCCCGGTGCCCATCCTGCTCGTCCTGCACATCGGCGCGCCGTTCGCGCCCGCGTTCGCCGAGTGGCTGGCCGGGCGGCTCGCGATCCCGGTCTCGATCGCGACCGACGGGGAGCCGCTCCAGCGCGCCGGCCAGCCCGGCGTGAGGCTTGCGCTGCCCGACAGGCACCTCGTGGTCGAGCAGGGGCGGCTCCGCCTGATCGACGGTCCGGAGCGGCACTCGTGCCGCCCCTCGGTCGACGTGCTCTTCGAGTCGGTCGCGGTCGAGGTCGGCGAGCGCGCCATCGGCTGCCTGCTCACGGGCATGGGCCGCGACGGCGCCGAGGGGATGCTCGCCATGAAGCGCGCGGGGGCGACGACCCTCGCCCAGGACGAGCCGTCGTCCGTCGTGTTCGGGATGCCGCGGGAGGCCATCGCGCGGGGCGCGGCGCAGCACATCTTATCCGCGGGGGCCATCGGCCCTACTTTGCTGGCGCTGTCCAGGAGCACGAGGAAATCGCCATGAAGCCGCACGTCCTGATCGTCGATGACAGCCTCACGATACGCATGGATCTCCGGACCCTGCTCACCACCGGCGCCGGGTTCGTGGTGACGGCGTGCGAGACCAAGGCGCTTGCGCAGAAGGTCCTGAAGACGAGGGCGTTCTCGCTGGTGATCCTCGACGTGCTCCTGCCGGACGGCGACGGGCTCGACCTCCTGCGGGAGATCCGCACCTCGGCGGATCTCGCGCACATGCCGGTCATCCTCCTGTCCACCGAGATCGAGGTGAGGCACCGGATCCACGGGCTGAGCATGGGCGCCGACGAGTATGTCGGGAAGCCGTACGACGGGAGCTACCTCGTGCACCGGGCGATGGAGCTCGTGAGCGAGCGCAGCAGCGCGCGCCGCGCGGCGGAGGGCGGCGGCTCGGGCCTGAGCGGCAAGAAGATCCTCGTCGTGGACGACAGCCCCACGTACCGCGCCTCGCTCGCGCACGTCCTGCGGCAGGACGGCTGCGACGTCATCCCGGCGCAGTCGGGCGAGGAGGCGCTGAGCCTGCTCTCCGTCGAGGGGGTCGACTGCGTGATCATGGACCTCCTGATGCCGGGGATGGGCGGCCTGGAGGCCGCGCGGCGGATCAAGCAATCGAGCGGCACGAGCCACATCCCCGTGGTCATCCTGACGGGGCACGACGACGCCGCGACGCGGGCGGAGGGCGCGCGCATCGGCGTCGACGACTTCGTGCTGAAGGCGCCCGAGCTGACGATGCTGCGGTCGCGGCTGCGGGGCCTGTTCCGGAACAGGCCTGCGCCGGCCGCCGGCGGCGGGGCCGCCGCGCGGCGCGCGGGGAGCAGCCCGGATCTCCCGCCGCCGAGCTCGCGCGCCGGCAGCCGCGCGCGCAGCGTGTTCCCGGGGGCCGGGTCGCTGTTCGATCAGGTCGTCGCGGTGAGCGGGCTCTCGAGCGTGATCGGGCCGAGCACCATCGTGCGGGCGTGCCGGCGCGCGGGCATCGAGCCGTGGTCGATGTCGCCCGAGGACCTCCACCGCGCGCTGCCGGCGATCCGCGAGACGCTGCGCATGTTCCTGAGCGAGGAGGACTCCGAGCGCGGCATCGCGGCCATCGGCCTGCTCGCGCGCGACGCCGCGTCCGCCGCGAGCTGAGCGGGCTCGCCCGACGTACGCGGTAGCGGACGATGTCGGACGCTGAAGGATGATGACGGGCGATCCGTGTCGTCGCCTTGACGCGCGCGCGCCGAGCGGGTTGACGTATTTCCTGGACGTTTGCCGCCGCGCCGGGGCGCGCGGCGGTGCGAGAGAGGGGCATCGCGATGCGGGACTTGAAGGGGATCGTCGAGGTGGAGCTGCTCGTCGAGGAGAACGGCGCGCTCGCGCCGGCGCGGGAGTACGTTCACCGCGACACCACGTACGTCGAGGGGCGGTCGGGCCAGCGCTATGCGCTGCGCGTGCGGAACCTGACGGGCGGGCGCGTGGAGGTCGTGCCCTCGGTCGACGGGCTCGACGTGCAGCGCGGTCAGGACGCCTCGTTCGACCTGCGCGGCCTCGTGATCGGGCCTCACGACGCGTTCGATTTCACCGGGTTCCGCATCAGCCACACCGAGGTCGCGACGTTCCGGTTCGGGAGCATCGAGCAGTCGTACGCCGCGAAGATCGGCAAGCCTCGCAACGTGGGCGTCATCGGCCTGGCGGCGTTCCAGGAGCTCGCGCCGCCGCCGCCTCCCCCGCCGCCTCCGTTCACGCCGCCGCCCCCCGCGGCGATGCGCCCGCCGGCCCGGGCGCCGGGGTACGGCCCGCCGGCGCCCGGTGCCCCGCCGGCGCCCGATGCCCCGGCGCCGGGGTACGGCCCGGCGCCCGCCGCGCCGCAGGGGCTCGGCACGACCTTCGGGGAGCGGCGCGAGTCGCGCATCACGTCGACGCAGTTCGACCGGGCCACGCCGACGCCCGCCGCCGTGCTGGTGATCCGCTACGAGCAGCGCGAGGGGCTGCGGGCGCTCGGGATCGACGTGGACGGCCTCTACCAGCGCGAGACGGCCAGCCCCTTCCCCGCGGAGACCGGCTTCGCCAAGCCGCCGCCGGGCTGGAAGGGGTGAGCGCCGCCAGGAGCGCCTCCCTCAGGCCCAGCGTGGCCTGCTCGGCCTGCGCCTGGGCCTGCTCGGCTCTCGTCTCCAGCTCGCTCATCATTCCCTGGAGCCGATCGATGAGGTCGGCGGAGCCGAACAGCTCGGCCATGCCATAAAAGAACTGGAGCTTGCCGCCGCTGACGGCCAGATCGAGGCCCAGCACCGCCGAGGAGCAACGCCCCATCTGCGGCACGATGCGCTGGTAGCGCGAGGTTGTCGAGATAGTGGTTGTTGAACACGTGCACCTGGCCGAAGCGGACCCGTTCGCCGCCGCGTCCGCATGGGCGCGGTTCATTTCAGAATTTTTCCGCGGGAGTGGCCGCGATGGCCGGCGCTGGCGTGAGCGGCTGTCGATGAGGCGCTGGCGAAGCTCCCGCGGATGGCTGCTGGTCAACGCGCGGTTGACGTGGCGTGCGTCGGCGCCGTCAAGCACGTCAACCCGCGGTTGACTCGGCGAGCTCACGGCGCGCTGCGACAAGGCCTTTGGCGCCGCGAGCGCGGCGCGGCTTCCAGCGGGCCGGAATGCCCGTCGGAGGGCGGCTCGGAGGAGGCGGCACCGACATTGCTTGTCGACCCAGCGCGGTTCGAAAGGATGTGTTCATGAAAGGCGCTGTTCTCTCGTTGGTCTTCCTGGGCTGCGCGGTCCTGGTCAGCTGCTCCGGCGCAGCGAGCTCGCCCGGGGCGAGCGATGAGGCGGTCGGACAGGGCGGCACGGGAGCCGGCGCGCCGGGCAGCGCGAGCGGACAGGGCGGCGGCGCAACCTCGGTCGGCCACGGCGGCAGCAGCTCCGCCGCCACCGGTCCGGGGGGCGCCGGCGGCTCAGGCGGCTCAGGTGGCTCGGGAGATTGGGACGGCTCGGGCGGCTCGGCCACCATCGGCTCGGGCGGCGCAGGGGGTTCAATCGGCTCGGGGGGCGCAGGAGGGGCGGGCGGCGCAGGAGGCTCGGGACCCGTCGAGGACGTGGGCACGGTGATCAAGGTGACGACCCTCGACGCGGACGGCCCAGGGTCGCTGCGCGAGGCGATCGCGACGCCAGGCCGACGCATCATCGTGTTCGAGGTCGGCGGGATCATCGATCTGGACAAGGCCCGACTCAACATCACCGAGCCGTTCGTCACGATCGCCGGCCAGACCGCGCCCTCGCCGGGCATCACGCTGATCCGCGGCGGGATGAGGATCAGCACGCACGACGTTCGGATCCAGCACCTCCGCTTCCGCATGGGCGACGCCGGCGCGGCGCCGGCGTCCGGGTTCGAGCCCGACGTCACGACCGACGGCCCTTCCGCGTATAACATCGTGATCGACCATTGCTCGGTGGCGTGGGGCGTGGACGAGAACCTGTCCGTCTCTGGCCCCCGCTTCGACGGCCCGACCGGCACGTCACGCCGCGTCACCCTCAGCAACAACATCATCGCCGAAGGGCTCCACGAGTCCGTGCACGCGAAGGGCGCGCACTCGATGGGCACCCTCGTGCACGACTACTGCACCGACGTCACCGTCGTCGGCAATCTCTACGCCCACAACTACGAGCGAAACCCCTGGTTCAAAGGGTTCGCGACGGGGACGATCGCGAACAACATCGTCCATAATCCCGGCAAATGGGCCATGCGGCTGGGCCCCGTCGTCAAGGAGTGGGAGAGCTCGGGCATCACGCCGGAGCCGCCCAGGGTCAGCATCGTCGGCAACTACATGCAGCACGGCGTGGACACGTTGCCAGGACTCCCGATGGTGGGCACCAACTCGATGGGCTCGGCGTACCTGGAGGACAACATCGTCGTCGATGCGAGCGGTGAACCGGCGCCGCTCGTCTCCCCGGAGATCGTCATCCTCCCCGAGAAGCCCGTGTGGCCCGACGGCCTCGTCGCGCTCCCCGCGGCGTCGGTCGTCGACTCGGTGCTCGCGCACGCGGGCGCGCGCCCCAGGGACCGCGATGAGGTCGACCTGCGCATCGTCGAAGACTTCGTGTCCGGCGGCGGCATGCTCGTGAACAGCCAGGACGAGGTGGGGGGCTACCCGACGGCAGAGCCGACCACGCGGCCGCTGGTCGTCCCGGCCGAGGACATCGAGGGCTGGCTCGAGCGCCTCGCCGACGAGCTCGAATAGCGGGCCTCGCCCGCGCCGTCGCCGAGCCCCGGCGCGCGAGGCCGCCGCTCCCACGAGCAGCGGCCTCGCGGTGCTCGCGCGGTGACGTCACCAGGATTCCGCTACCAGGAGGCACCATGCTCAGAGGATCATCGATCTATTCCGTCGTCGTGTTGGCAGCGCTATACGGCTGTGCGTCAATCAACGAAGGCGACGACAGCGGCAGCGGCGAGCCGAGCTCGGGCGAGCCGGGCCCCGTCGATCCCGGGTACGGCGACGGGACGGAGGACCCGGGCGGCGTTCCGGGAGACCTCGACCCCGACGCAGATCCCGGCGAGAGCGTGGACTGCGGGCGGCAGAACTTCAATGTCGAACGCAGGCCGGCCAGCATCCTCTTGGTCCTCGATCGCTCGGCGTCGATGCAGGACGACCCGAGCGGGGACGAGGGCACGCCGTCGAAATGGGACATCGTCGTACCCGCCTTGCAGGAGGTGATCGCGGCGACGAACGAGGCGGCCTCCTGGGGCCTGAAGGTCTTCCCGCAGGGCGACCGGACGGGCACCTGCACCGAGGAGAGCTTCCCGCGCGATATCCTGATCCCGATCGCGGGCAACAACGCGCCCACGGTGAACCAGGCCATCTCGAGCACGACCCCCGAGGGGGACGGCACGCCGACGGGCGACGCCATCAACAAGGCGGTCGAGTACCTGCAGACGATCCAGAACGACGACCCGAAGTACATCCTGCTCGCGACGGACGGCGACCCGTCGTGCCCCAAGAGCGACTCGGACGAGTTCGCGGTGCAGGCGGTGACGAACGCCGCCGCCGCCGGCTTCCACACGTTCGTGGTCGGCATCGCGTCGCAGGAGAGCAAGGTCAAGGCGCTCGACGGCCTCGCCGTCGCGGGGCTCGAGCCGCGCCAGGACCCGGATCCGCTCGCGCCCAAGTTCTACCTCGCGGCCACGAAGGACGAGCTCGTGACGTCGCTGCTGACGATCACGGGAGAGGTCTCGACCTGCCTGTTCCCGCTGAGCGCGCCCCCGCCGAACCCGGACCACGTGGGCGTGTTCGTCGGGGATGAGGCGGTCATGCAGGACACCACGGGCACGAACGGCTGGAATTACACGGGGCCCGACATGACGACCATCCAGCTCTACGGCGCCGCGTGCGAGCAGGTGGCGAGCAGCGGCGCCGGCGCGGTCAAGGTGATCTTCGGCTGCAAGGACGACCCGATCTACTGAGCCGCCGGGCGCGCTCCGCCCGCGCGCGGGGCGCCGGCGCGTCAACCGCGATCGTCAACCGGTGTCGACCTGGCGTTGACACGGAGACCGCGACCCACGTCCGCGCGGCCGCCCGACGCCACGTGGCGCCCGCTGGATCGCCGCTTGCATTCTCGTAGACCGCTTGACCCCGAGGCCCGCTCGACGACGTGGAGCGTGGGCTCGTGGTTGCCACCTCGACGACGGCGCCGGCCGCCGTCGTGCGAGCGCTCCCGGCGCGGGTCGTCCATCGTAATTTGAAAGAGAGGTAGCGAGATGAGATTCGGATTGAAGTCAGCTTTCACTTTGCTGCTCGTGCTCGGCGCCGCCGGCGCCTCCCAGCTCGGCTGTTCGGACGACGCGGCGACGCCCGACGACGGCGAAGGGGGCAGCAGCTCGAGCAGCAGCGCCGCCACCAGCGGCGGGAGCACGACCACGGGGAGCGGCGGCGGCGGCGGCGGCGGCGGCGGCAGCTCGAGCAGCACGGCCGCGAGCACCACGTCGGCGAGCAGCACGGCCGCGAGCACCACGTCGGCGAGCAGCACGGCCGCGAGCACCACGTCGGCGAGCAGCACGGCCGCGAGCACCACGTCGGCGAGCAGCACGGCCGCGAGCACCACGTCGGCGAGCAGCACGGCCGCGAGCACCACGTCGGCGAGCAGCACGGCCGCGAGCACCACGTCGGCGAGCAGCACGGCCGCGAGCACCACGTCGGCGAGCAGCACGGCCGCGAGCACCACGTCGGCGAGCAGCACGGCCGCGAGCACCACGTCGGCGAGCAGCACGGCCGCGAGCACCACGTCGGCGAGCAGCACGGCCGCGAGCACCACGTCGGCGAGCAGCACGGCCGCGAGCACCACGTCGGCGAGCAGCACGGCCGCGAGCACCACGTCGGCGAGCAGCACGGCCGCGAGCACCACGTCGGCGAGCAGCACGGCCGCGAGCACCACGTCGGCGAGCAGCACGGCCGCGAGCACCACGAGCAGCGGCACCGGCGGCGCGGGCGGCGAGGAGCCGCTCGGCGACGAGATCCCGATGGAGATCCCGACGCCCACGAACGGCGCCGGCGAGATCAGGACCCAGACGACGGTGCTGAAGAACGCGGCCAACGGCGGGCAGGACGTCTACGACTTCAACAACCAGAAGATCGGCGTGAACAACACCGCCGACTGCGACGACGGCGAGGGCCAGAAGACGGTGTTCGAGGTCGAGGACGGGGTCACCGTGAAGAACCTCATCATCGCGGGCGGCCTCCCCGCCGGCAACGGCATCGTCTGCAAGGGCGACTGCACCCTCGATCACGTCTACTGGGAGGACGTCTGCGAGGACGCCGCGACCAACAGCAAGGACGGCGCGACGATGCGCATCAACAGCTCGATCGCCCTGCACTCCGCCGACAAGATCTTCCAGCACAACGCCAAGGGCGGCTCCACCACCATCGTCACGAACTCGTACATCGCCGACTTCGGGAAGCTCTGGCGCTCGTGCGGCGACTGCACCGCCAACGGCGGCCCGCGCAACCTGATCATCGACAACGTCCGGGTGGACAAGGTCAAGACGACGATCGCGGGCGCGAACCAGAACTACGGTGACACCGTCACGATCACGAACCTCTACGTCAAGGGGGGATACGACGCGGAGGACGACAAGCCGAAGATCTGCCAGGAGTACCGGGCCGTCACCGACCACATGGGCGAGTCGGAGAAGCTCCACGGCGGCGCGAGCCAGTGGAACACCGCCACCTGCCGCGTGAGCAAGAGCGACATCAAGAGCTGGTGAGCGCGTGATCGCGCGAGCGGCGGCGCCCGCTCCGCCCTGCCCCGCTCCGTTACGATCCCACCCCGAGCTTGCGGCGCAGGTTGTCGCGCGCGCGCGCCTCCAGGCGCTCCCGGAAATACGGCGACAGGAAGATGTGCTCCGCCGCGAGCAGCCGCTCGAAGAAGGCCCGCCGGCCCGCGGCGTAGCGCTCCGGCGGCACGGCGCCGTACTCCGCGGCGATCGCCCGGTCGTACGCGTCGAACGCCGCCGCGTCGCTGCCGAGGATGGCCATGTCGCAGTCGAGGAACAGCGCCTCGTCCTCGCCGACGTCCGCGGGCGCCAGCGATCCGTGGCGCGCGGTGAGCAGGATGAGCCGCGCGATGAGGTCCTCGTCGAGCCCCTCGCCGGGCAGCCAGCGCGCGACGGCCTCGCGCGCGAGCTCGGCGCTGCGTTCCTCGTTGTCGCGGCGGCCGGGCGCGTACACGGCGTCGTGGAAGAGCGCGGCCAGGACCACCTCGCGCGGCCGCCGCCAGCCGACGTCGCGGCCGACCTCGGCCACCCGGCGCAGCACCTCGCGTACGTGGGCCAGGTCGTGGTACGCGCGCCCGGGCTCGCCGTAGGCCGCCCGCACGGCGCTCCACAGCGGCTCCGGCAGGGCGAGCCCGCCCGGCGCCTCCGGCGGCGCGCCGTCGGCGTCCGCGGCAGCGCGCGCCTCTTCCGCGGCGCCCGCCTCGCCCGCTTCGCCGGCCGCGCCAGCGCCGCCCGGCCTCGCGGGGGCGGTCACGCGAGCACCAGGTCCTCGGGGCGGAACAGCTCCCCGTCGTACGTCGCGATGCGGCCCTTCTCCGTGGCCTTCGCGTGGTTCTTGGCCAGGTTGGCGCGCCCCTGGATCTCGCGATCCGTCAGGAAGCAGTCGACGTCCGCGACGCACAGCCCGGCGGAGATCGTCGGCGCCCGCTCGACGCGGCGGTAGCGGCGGCGGGCGAGCCGCGCCTGCAGCGCGCGCAGGAGGTCCACCGCCCACGCGCGCGTCGCGTTCGGCAGCGTGATCATGTACTCGTCGCCGCCGAACCGGTACGCGTGCCCGTGCCCGAAGACGTGCGCCTCGATGCTCTCCATGAGCGGCGGCAGCACGTGCAGGTCGACCGCGGTCTCGGTGTGCTGCACGTTGAACGCCTTGAAGTCGTCGATGTCGATGAACGCCACGGCGATCGCGGCGCCGCGCAGCGCGCACCGCGCCCGGTAGTGCGCCAGGTCCGGGAGGAAGAGCCCGGGCGCCTCGAGGATGTGGAACTTCTCGTCGTACTCGCGCGGCCGGAGCGGCGGCGCCTCCGGCAGCACGGCCTCGGCGTGCCGGATCGACATGTAGTCCGTCAGCCGCGGCACCTGGAGCGCGCGCGTGGCCGCGAACCACGGCGCGGCCATCAGCTGCTCCAGCGCGTGGACCTCGCGCCGGAGGTGCCGGATCGTGTCGGCGTTCACGGCCTTCTGCAGCGGCTCCTCGATCGCGGTGGCGCTGTCGCGCCGCAGGTCGATCAGGATGCGCTTGAGCAGCGGGCCCTGCGTCTCGTGGATCGGCACGTGCGGCTGGCGCAGCTCGAGCTGCCGCCCGAGGAGGCTCAGCTGCCCGATGAGCTCCGTCACCTCCGGCGGCTCGTAGCCGCGGAACTCCCGCCGGATCACGTCCGCCACGTCGCGGCGGAACGCGTCGGTGAAGCGGGTGACGCACTGGGACAGGGTCTTGGCCTCGGCGGGCGTGAACTCCGGCATCGCCGCGAGGATACCCCGGCGATACCCCGGCGACGCGGCCGTCCGGCGCCCGGGGCGCACCGCGCGCTGGAAATCCGCCGGGAATTCGGGGATGCTGACCCTCCCCCTCGCCGCCCGTTCGCCGCCTGTTCAATGCACGACTCCACCCGGACGATCACGACCCTCCGCAGCGATGCGGTCGAGCTCCCGGACCTGCGCGTCATCGTCACCCCCCAGAAGAGCCCGCCGATCGAGGCCACGCTCGGCGTCGCGCCGCTCGTCCTCGGCACGAGCGGCGAGTGCGATGTCGTCATCCCCGACTCCCGCGTTTCGCGCCGCCACTGCCAGCTCCGGTTCACGCCGCGCGGCGTCGCCCTCACCGACCTCGGCAGCAAGAACGGCACGTTCATCAACGACGTCCTGATCGTCGAGGGCTTCCTCACGCCGGGCGCCATCGCCTCGCTGGGCGGGGTCCCGCTCACGGTGCGCGTCGCCGGCGCCCCGGTCGTCGTCCCGCTCTCCACCTCGGCCAGCTTCGGCGAGGCCCTCGGCAGCAGCGTCCCGATGCGCGCGCTCTTCGCCCGCCTCGAGCGCGCCGCGGCCACGTCCGAGACCATCCTCCTCCTCGGCGAGTCCGGCACGGGCAAGGAGGTCCTCGCCCGCGCCATCCACGAGGCGAGCCCGCGCAGCGGCGGCCCCTTCGTCGTGTTCGACTGCAGCGCCGTCGCCCCCAACCTCATCGAGGCCGAGCTCTTCGGCTACATGAAGGGCGCCTTCACCGGCGCCCAGGCCGCGCGCGCCGGCCTGCTGGAGGAGGCGAGCGGCGGCACGCTCTTCCTCGACGAGATCGGCGAGCTCCCGCTCGATCTCCAGCCGAAGCTCCTGCGCGCCCTCGAGGCCCGCCAGGTGCGCCGCATCGGCGCCGCCGCGTACACGTCCTTCGACGCCCGCGTCATCGCCGCCACGCACCGCGATCTTCAGGGCCGCATCGGTACGGGGTCGTTCCGCGAGGACCTCTACTACCGGCTCGCCGTGGTCGAGGCGGTGGTGCCGCCGCTGCGCGAGCGCAAGGAGGACATCCCGCTCTTGGTCGAGCGCTTCCTCGCGGCGCAGGTGCCGCCGCGCTCGCTCGCCGATCTGCCCCCGAACGCGCTGGAGCTGCTGCGCGGGCACCACTGGCCGGGCAACGTGCGCGAGCTCCGCAACACGGTCGCGCGGCTCGTGCTCTTCCCGCACCTCGCCGAGGAGGCGATCGTGAAGGTGGCGCCGCGGCCCGCCGACATGGGCGTCGTCCAGTTCGCCTCGCTGCCGCTCCGCGAGGCGCGCGACATGGTCGTCGAGCAGTTCGAGCGGACGTTCATCGCGATGAAGCTGCGGGACAGCGGCGGCAACGTCGCGCGCGCCGCCGCGTCGATGGGCGTCTCCCGGCAGCTCGTCCACCGGCTGATGGAGCGCTACGGCATCCGCAGCAAGGGCTGACGGGGCGCGGGGCGCCGGGACCTGAGCGCGGAAGCCTACGGCTTGATCGATGATCTCGGGCTCGCCACCAGGGCGAGCCCCTTCCTGTCGAGGAGCAAGCCGTCGCTCGTCGGAAAAGGCTTGCGCCTCCGCTCCCGCCGGGCGCGGAGCGCCGCAGCGCGCTGGTGCTGCGCCCAGGTCACGGGAACGGACTCCATGCAGCGCAGAAAGCGGGTGCGCCCGCCGGCGTCCATGGCGTCACGCAACATGAAGCGCCGGATGGGCTGCGAGACGAGCAGGTAAGGCCCGAGGTGATACAGCGCCAGGAGGAGCAGGCAGGCCTCGCCGAGGCGCCGGAGGGCGGCATCGAGGTCCCGGGCGCGGTCCGCGTCGAGGTCGATCGAACGGATGTTCCAGTAGAGGCTCCGGTAGCGCGCGGTGGAGCCGTGCACGAAGCGGCTCGACTGCCGGTAGGCGTGCTCGATTTCGGAGAACAGAAATGCCGTTTCGGGGGTGTCGCCGAGCGCGGGCTGGAAGTGCGGAAGGCGCTGGATCTCCTTGAGCAGGTCGGCCCAGACGTCCCTCACGTCCTCCTCGGGGAGGAGGGAGCGCGCGACGAACAGGGAGGGGCGCGAGTCGAAGTAGCAGTGCCGGACGAGGTTCTCCAGGAGGCTCCGGGCGTGGACATGGGCGGTGCGCTCCACCCCGAGCGCGCCTGCATGCAAGATCGCGAGGATGTCCGCTCGTGCCGCGTTCAAGAACGCCGGGACCGCCGCAAACCCGCCGCAGTGCCAGGCGAGCCAGTTGAGGTAGGCGAGGGTCTGCTGGGAGGTGGCGAGCTCCGATCCGGAGCCTCCGAGCCGGCGCTCGACCTGCCGGCCGACCTCCGCGAGCAGCCTCTCGCGGGGCGAGTCGCGGCGCTGTCGCTTACTCGCCATGGGCCTTCTTTCTGTTGATACGGCGTGTCTCCGCGATCGCCCGGTCGGCAGGTCCGCGCAGCCCTTCGGCCAGCAAGTGCGTCGTGATGCCCCCGATCCTCGCGGGCGCGAGGCGCTCCACGTCCTTGAAGAGCCTCTCTGCGAGGTGCCGGCGCGATTCTTGAGCCTTGTAGGGCAGCGGAACCGGCGCCCACATCTTCCGGAGCTGCGCGATGGAGTGCAACGTTGGAAGCACGATCACGTTCTCTTCAATTGCTGAGATCGCGAGATTGCGGAGAATCGATTCGATCCTCTTTTCATGCTCTGCCCCCGCAGTCTCTGACGTGGCCCTTAGCAGTTCCGCTATTGTGAACGCTCGCGCTGTAGGCGCGAGGCGTAGGTTATCTAGGTTGCGGAGCCCTTGCTCGATGACGTCGTTGATCGGGGAATCCGGCCGCACGTTCGCAGATGTGTCGAGAACTCCACGGAGCTTCTTTTCGACATCGGCATTGTCGTGGGCCAACTTGAGCAGCTCGTCTTTGGCAATTTCGAGCAACAGCTCGATCGAGACCGGCCCGTGGTCCTCGTCCGTGGAACTCTGCTGCCGCTTGAAATCACGTAGCAGCTGGAGGACTTGCGCCAGCTCCTGCTGTCCGCCGAGGATCGCCTCGGCGGCCTGAAAATCGTCCGCAGAGTGCTCCTCGACCAAGCTGAGTAGCGCTCGCGCTGCCCGTACTCCATCACTGCCTGTTCGCTCGGGGCTCGTCACGGCGCACCTCCAAGAAGCCCCACCTCGTGCGCGACCGCGTCGAGCTCGGCGACGAGCGGCTCGTGCTCGGGTTTGTCGGAGAACGGCAACGGTTCGTTCGCCTCGAAGGAGTTTCGGTAGGCTTCATCCTCGGAGATCCTCGCGGAGAGGCAGCGAACCGCAGGCCTCTGCGCCGCGCACAAAGCACCGATCGCCTGCACGTACCCCTGTGCCTTGGCCCTTGGATGGCATGCCTCGACGGCGGGAACATGCTCAGCACGACCCCGGCGACCTTCGCCCTGATATCCAGGACCTTCTTGTACTCCCTGAGCGCTTTCATCAGGAGCGGCAGCCCGTGCAGGGAGAACTGATCCGCCGTCATCGGGACCAGGATCTTGTCCGCCGCCTTGAGCGCCGCCAGGCTGACGCTGCTGATGCTCGGCGGGCAGTCGATGATGACGTGCTCGTACGCATCGCCGGCCCTGGGCAGCCATTTCTTGATCCGCGACACGACGATCTCCGCCGCGATCTCCTGCACCTCGAACATCCTGGCGCTCCCGCACACGAGGGTGAGCGAGCCCCGCCGTCGCACGTCCGCACGTGCTCCAGGTAGTCGCTCACCTTGCGCAGCGGGCCGTGCGGCTTTCCGCTGACCACGTCGAAGTACCGCACGTCGCCGTGGAACAGATCGTGGAGGTTGCCTTCCCGGCGCGCCTTGTCCTCGCGCGTCCTCGCCGCGAAGCGCTCGTCCTTGAGCAGGTACAGGCTGGCGTTGCACTGCGGGTCGGCGTCGATCAGAAGGACGCGCTGGTGGTGCCTCTCGGCGAGGAGCGCGGCCAGGTTGACGGCGATCGTCGTCTTACCGACCCCTCCCTTGATGTTCTGCACCGCGAGGACGCTCTGTTTCGGCCGATCCGGCATGCCGGTGGGAGCATACGCCACAGCCGTACCGCTCGGAAGTCCGGCGGAAAGCAGGCGTACCTCCGGGCGCGGGACGGCCGAGACCGCACGCCTCTCACGCAGAGCTCACCCGTGCGGGCCCGCGTTGGGAGCGCCCCGACGTCCGGAGCGATAGCTGAAGCTGGGGACAGCGGCGGCAACGTCGCGCGGGCCGCCGGGTCGATGGGCGTCTCCCGGCAGCTCGTCCACCGGCTGGTGGAGCGCTACGGCATCCGCAGCAAGGGCTGACGGGGCGCGCGGCGGGCGGCTCCTCAGGCCGTGGACGGTGAGGTTCGGGAGCTCCGCGAAGTGAGCGCGATGCCGTTGAGCCCCGCGCTCGAGAGCCGACGGGGGTGCGCAGGAGGGGGCTGGCGCTGCGCAGGAGCCGTCCAACTGTAACGAAGGATACTTCATGGGCTGTATAGGAGGAGCTCGGGGGCCGCGCAGGAGGCGCGCGATTGTAACAAAGGACACTCCGAAGGCTGCGCAGGAGCGCCGCGGGGGCTGCGCAGGAGCGCGGCGGGGCGGCGCAGCAGGGGGTCGCGGGATGCGCAGGAGCGCCGCGGGGGCTGCGCAGGAGGGCCACGGGGCGGCGCAGCAGGGGGTCGCGGGACGCGCAGGAGCGCCGCGGGGCGACGCACCAGGGACGGCGGCAGGCAGCAGCAGGGCGGCGGCACCGCGCAGGCGCGCAGCCTCTGCGCGCATGACAGGATCCGGGCGCGCACTCGCACGTCGAGGCCGCAGGGGGACGCGCAGCGGACGCTGCGGCCCGGGTCGTTCACGATGCGATCCGTCGGCTGCTCGGGTTGGCATCGGAGCGGCGCGCGTCGCAGCAAGGGGAGAGACCGCAAGGGCGCAAGAGGCGCAACGGGACAGAGATGGAATTGTATTCTTCTCTTCCCCTTGCGTCCCTTGCGCACTTGCGGTCCTCTTCCCATGAATCGATTTTCGCCGAATTTCAGCGGACGCCTGAGCCACCTCGCATCCGCGGCGCCGGCCGCGATCCTGTGCTCAAGGGCACCTTGACGCGCGCTGCGGAGCTTGTGGCGAGCGCCGGGCTCGCGTATCCTCCGAGCCGTGGTGGATGCACGTGACGCTTTGGCGGCGCGGGACGCTCGGCTCGCGGGTCACTGCCGCGAAGGGTATCAACTCGCGCTTCGCGATCCGACCTACCGTGCGGCCGTCCTCGTAAGACTGCAGCGTGAGATCGCTGGACCGCCAGACGACCTCTGGACAGCTATCCCATGGATCTGGACCGCCACGCTCGGCGGCGAGCTGGCGAGGGGCGCCATGATCGCTGCCGTCGAGGACGCCGCCCGAGTTCTTCGCGGGTGGCTCGTGGGGATGGAGCCCCTCGAAGCGCTCGAATCGAGGTGGGCGGCGTCCTCCTCGGCCTCGCTTGGCCTCGGCAGTACCCTGCGAGCACACCCCTTTGCAGACCTCCGCGCATGGTCGATCCGTCCGCCGTCCGTCGCATCGTGATCGACGCCGCGAGGCTCGTCAAAACGGGCGAGATCGTGGTGTTCGGCAGCGCATCCCTCGCCTTCTGGCTCGAGAATGCTCCCACGTCGCGTGATGTCGACCTCTGGGTGACGCCCTCGGAGCGCGGAGATGCGGTCGAGGCGTTGATGGGCGAGCTGTCATGGTACCATGAACGGCACTCAAGCTATGTCGAGGTCCTTGGTCCAGAGACATTCGCTGGTCCCCGTACGTGGCGTGAGCGCGCTCTGCGGCTATCGCTCCCCGAAGCACCAGGAGTCGCTGTGATCGTGCCGCATCCCCACGACGTTCTCATCTCGAAGCTGGAGCGCCTGGCCCCGTCCGATCGCGATCACATCCAACGAATTCTCTCCGAGGCGCCCATCGATCGCGATCGACTGGAGGCATTGGCAGCCGAGTCTCCCTACCGGACGGGAGACGCTCCGCCGGCGAGCACCGAGGCGTTCGAGCTTCACATCGCGGAGATCCTGGCGACGCTCCCTGAATGAACCGAGCTCCGCGTTCGGTTCCCCGGCGCCCCGAGCGAGGCCGACAGGCCTCCCGCGGGCGCTCAGAACGCGCCGCGCAGCGAGAGCCCAGCGCCGTCCGGCAGCAGGGCGGAGCCCGTGGACGGCGCCGCGGGGATCATCGGATCGAGCTGGAAGTACAGCACCGTCCCCACCCCGGCGACGACGAGCCCCGCGCCGGCGCTGATGGCGCCGGCCGTCCAGAGGGTGTCGATCGCCTCGACCTCGTCCGCCGTACACCCGGGCGCGCACCTGCTGCGGAGCTCGCTCCGGTCGACGTGCCCCTTGATGCCGAGGAACGCGCCCACGCCGACCGCCACCGCGCCGACGCCGGCGAGCACGAGCGGCCAGCGCTGCCGCACCGGCGCGGCGCCGCCGCGCGCCGCGGCCGGCGGCGCGGCCGCAGGGAAGCGCACCGCGATCGGCAGCGCCTTGTCGCCCGGCGACACCGTGACCACGGTGACGACGCGCGTCCCCGCCGCGTCCTCGAAGGTCAGCGTGTGGCGCCCGGGATCGAGCTCGATCGGATCCTTCGGGAGCGCCTCGACGAGCGGCGCGCCGTCGAGGAGCACGCGCACGCGGCCCGGCGCGTGGCCGTCCGCGGACGTGGCCGACAGCGCGACGCTGGGCATGTCGCGCTCGACCTGCTCGCTCCAGCTCTGACAGTCGCGGGCGAGCGTCGCCGGGCACGAGCTCACGCACTGACGGAGCTCGGCGCGGGCCCGCCGCAGCGCCCGGTCGCGGACGAGCTGCTGCGCGTGCTCGTACGAGGCCGCGCACGTTTCTCCCACGCCCTGAGCGCGGGCGCGCGAGCCCGCGAGGAGCGTGACGGCTGCGACGAAGGCGGCGAGGAGGCCCCGTGTCATCGCAGCGTAGGCTACACGCTTCCGTCCTTCACAGACACTCACGCTTGATCCGCCGGATGCCGTCGCCGTCCAGGTAGTAGGGGGGCACGCAGCGCGATCGCGGCCGCGCGCTGCGCGCGGGGGCCGCGGCGCGCACCCCCGCGGTGGGCTCCGTGGCGGCCGCGCGCGCGACCGACGCGGCCTTCGCGGGGGCGCTCGCGGACGCCGCGGGTGCCGCTGCGGACGCGCTCGTGGCGGGCGCGGCTGCTGTGGCCCCTGGCGCGGCCCCAGAGGCCCCTGGCGCGGCTGCTGCGGCCCTCGGCCTGGCCCCAGATCCCTCGACGGCCCCAGAGCCCTCCGCGACCCCAGCGCCCTCGACGGCCCCAGAGCCCTCGGCGGCCCCAGCGCCCTCCGGCGCCGGCGCCGACGCGATGGCCGGCGCCGAGACCCTCGCGGGCGCCGAGGGCTCGCCCGAGGGCTCGGGCGCGGCGGCCCCGAACGCCAGCGTCGAGGCGCGGACGAGCTGCGCGCTCACCCGCCGCGCCGGCCCCGCCGCCGCGATCGGCGTCGCGAGCGCGGACGCCGCCGGCCTCGCCATGTCCTCGACCGTCCTCGTCATCGTCGCGACCGTCACCGAGACCCGCGCCGCGCGCGCGCGCTGCCCCGCCGGCAGCGCCGGGCGCGTGTCGATCTCCCGCCGCGGCGCCCCGTCCACGGCCGCGGAGCCCGACGGCGCCGGGGCCGCGCCCCGCTGCGTCGACACCGCGCTCCGCTGCGACGTCTCGATCGCGGCGAGGCTCTTCGCCCGCGCCTCCAGGAGCGTCCCCGCCGTCGCCTCGACCCACGCCCCGACCGCGCGCGGGCTCGCCGGCGAAAGCGCCTCCTCCAGCGCGGCCGTCATCTCCAGCGCGGTCGCGTAGCGCCGCTCGGGGTCCTTCTCGAGCCCCCGGAGCACCACCTCGTCGAGCGCCTTCGGCACGTCCCCGTACGCGCTCGGCGGCTGGACCACGCCCTCGAGGATCCGCCCGTAGATCTCGGCGTCGCACTCCCCGGTGAACAGCCGCCGCCCGGTGAGCACCTCCCACAGGACCACCGAGGCCGCGTAGATGTCGGCGCGCCGGTTCACGGGCGCGCCGCGGAGCTGCTCCGGCGCCATGTAGCTGAGCTTGCCCTTGAGCTGCCCGACGCGGCTCACCTGGCTCCGCACCGCCGCGCGCGCGATGCCGAAGTCGAGCACGCGCGCGATCCCGTCCTCGCCGACCAGGATGTTCTGCGGCGACACGTCGCGGTGGACGATCTGGAGCGGGGCGCCGTCCTCGTCGGTCGCCTCGTGCGCCGCGTGCAGGCCCGCGAGCGCGCCGGCGACGATGGCCGAGCCGACCGGCTGCGGCACCTTCTGCCCTTGCCGGCCGGCCTCGCGCAGCAGGCTCGAGAGCGACTCGCCCGCGATGTACTCCATGACCACGAACAGCTCGTCGTCCGCCTGGACGCTGTCGAGCGTGGTGACGACGTTCGGGTGGCGGATGCGCACCGCGATCCGCGCCTCGTCGAGCAGCATCGACGAGAACTCGGGATCCCTCGCGAACTGCGGGTGCAGGCGCTTGATCGCGACGGTGCGCGCGAAGCCATGGGCGCCGACGAGCCGACCGAAGTGGACGGACGCCATCCCCCCGGAGGCGATCACGCCGTGGAGCGTGTATCGATCGAGGGTCCTCCGCTCGCGCTCCTGAGCCACTTCCATCGTCGCCCTGTTTTACAACATCTCGGCAGCGTTGCTGGACGGTAACATGCGCCCGCACGGCCGGCGGGCCGGCAGCGAGGGAGCGCGGGGCACCGCCGCGGATAACGCGCGGCGCTGCCCGGCGCGACGGAGCCGCGCTCGGCCGAGGTGGCGTCGATGGAGGTGCAACGGAGTGCGTCCACGGTGTCAACGCGCGGTTGACACCGATCGGGCCGGTGACGCGCCGGCGGGTCGGGCGCGCGGCGCTCGCGCGGCGGCCTCCGGCTACAGGGGGACCTCGATCACGCTCTCGCAGGTGAAGTCGACGCTCAGCTGCGCCGCCGCGTCCGCCTGGACCGCCGTGCACGTGTCGACGCAGAGGACGATCTGCGTCGGGCTCGCGGGCTCGTCGTAGCGCCAGGCGCCCTCGGTCGCGCAGCTCTGATCGTACGCGAGCTCCGTGGCCGCGTTCGCGCCGTCCGTGTAGACCACGCGGACCTTCTCCTTGTCGAAGCTGCTCCCGTCGGGCGGGAGCGGGATCGCCATCGTGCACGACACCGCGGCGCTGCGGATCCGCTCGATCGCCGCCTTGAACGCGGCCGTGGTCTGCGAGGGATCGCCGGTGTCGATGAGGACGGCGCCCTCCGTGCCGCCCGCGGCCGCGATCTCGTGGAGGTCGTCGAGCGTGTCCGGCGCGCCCTCGATCGGCGGGTTCTCGACCCCGATGACGTACGTCGGGATGCTGTCCGCGAGCGCCGCCTGAGCGTCGGCGACGACCGCGTCGATCGTGTCGGAGGCCTCGTCGCAGCCCTGGGGGTAGCCGTCCGTCACGAGCACGATCGCGTACTTCCCGGGGTTCTGCTGGCGCTGCGCCTCGATGAGCGCGCTCGTGCCGCGCATCACCCACGCGGTCGGCGTGCCGCCGCGCCAGTCGCTCGACGTCGCCGGCTCGATCGCGTCGAGCGCCGCGCCGAACGCCGGCGAGGGCAGCGGCGTGAGCGGCACGTCCGGCGTCGCGTAGATCTCGGCCGAGCACTTGTCGTCCTCGGCCGGGAAGAACGCGAGCGACGCCGTGAGCCCTTCGGAACTGGGGTCCGCGAAGAACTGCTGGGTCGCCGCGACCACGGGATCCCACTTGAGCGACTTGTCGTGCCACTTCTTGTCGCCCTTGCCCATGCTGCCCGACACGTCGAACGCGAAGGCCAGGTACACCGGCTGGAGCGACGCCGCCGCCGTCTGGGTCGCGCACGCACCGCCGCCCGCGGGGCTGCCGTTGCCCGCGCCGCTCGATCCGGGGCCGGGCTCGCCGCCGATGTCGAACGAGCCCCCTTCCCCGCCGGAGCTCCCGCCGGAGCTCGCCCCTTCGCCCTCTCCCCCATCGCTCGGGCTGCTGCCGCACCCGAGCCCGATCGCAGCCACGCACAGCACCGCCATGGCAACTGGAAGCAATTTCATACGTCGTCGGCTCCTTGCACCACCGCGTCCCGCCCTCGCGCCGCAGGCATCGAGTCGCCGGGATGGCGCGTGGTCCCGGGACTGCGAAGCACGCCGGGTGCCAGCGCGCGGGAGTCTGTGCAGTCGATGAGGTGCGCTGTGCAGAAACGTCGCTATCTCGGACCTGCGCACCGTGTCACGACATCCTTGAGCGAGGCGCCGGCCGGGTCCAGCGCGATGGTATAAGGCGGGGCGAACGCGCTCCCCTGCCCCACGTCCTTCCGGGTGGTGTCCGACATGCCGAGATAGGCATTCCCGCTCGCCACGATCTGCGCGGTCGGCTCGCCGTCGTAGAAGATGTGCGGATCCTTCACCCCGTCGAAGGTGTTGTTCTCGATCCGGAGCCTGGCCTCGAGGCCGCCCCCGACGGCGTAGTTGTTGCCGGCCGCCGAGTAGTAGTTGTTGAAGACGTGGACCTCGCCGAAGCGGACGCGCGGCATGCGCTCGATCACGCCGTCGGCCCACCAGTTGTGGTGGAACGTGACGCGGAGCCTCCCGGTGTCCTCGTCGCTGTTGTTGTCGCTGTGGCCGACCAGGTTCGAGAAGCGGTGCGCGGGATCCGGCGCGTTGCTCGTGTAGTGGAACTTGCACCACGAGACGGTCACGAGATCCGAGCCGTGGACGACGTCGAGGTTGCCGTCCAGCGCGTCCCAGATCTCCACGTGATCCACCCAGACGTGGTGGGCGAAGTGGATCTGGATCCCGTCGTCGGCGGTCGAGCTGGCGTCGATCTTGAGGTTCTGGACGACGACGTTCTGGATCGGCGCGTCGAGCGACTTCCCCCGGATCTGGAGCCGGCCCCGGAGGGTCGCGTCGGGGCCCGTGCCGATCAGCGTCTTGTTCGACGCCACGTCGATGTCCACGCCGCTGATGTCGATGTCGCCGGAGATCTGGATGATCAGCGGCTCGGGGCTCTCGGCGTACTCGACGAGCTGCTCGGTCGTGGTCGCCGTGACGGTCATCCCGCCGAGGCCGCCCGTCGTGGTGGCAACGCCGTGGCCGCTCACGCCCGCCCACCCGATCGGCGCGCTGGCCGGACAGCCGTCGACCGCGCCGCCGCCGGAGCCCGCGCCGGAGCCCGAGCCGCCCGCGCCCTGGCCGCCGCCCCCGCCCGCACCCTCGCCGCCCGCGCCGCTGGTCGCGCCTCCCCCGCTGCCCGTGGTCCCGCCGCTGCTCGCGGTGCCGCCGCTCGCCGTCGACGTCGGCCCGCTGGTCCCGGCCGCGGACGACGTCGCACCGCCCGCGCCGGTTGCGTCGCCGTCGTCCCCCGACGCCGCGCAGCCTCCCGCGCCAGAGAGCGCGACGAGGGCCGCCGCGAAGGGGGTGAAACGATTCGATCTCTCATGCCGCATGATTGCCTCCTGAAAACGTGAAGAAAGACCGTTGCGCGGCCGCCCCGGCTCGGGCGTCGCCGCAAGAGGCTGTCGATGCGAGCAGGAAACCGGCGCCGAGCGCGGCGAAGATGAAAGAACGCATTCCGATGTCTCCAAGGCTAGGGCGAATGCCGCTTCGCCAAGCCCTTTCCTGGCCCCTAATGATAAGAAATGGAACCACAGAGGCGCAGAGGGCACAGAGGAGAGAGAGACAGAGAGAGAGAAAGAAGGAGAGAGAACTTTCAGCTCTCTTCTCTTCCCTCTGTGTCCTCTGTGCCTCTGTGGTTCCTTCTCATCCCATCAGGAACGGACCTGGACGACGCGGCGCCAGCGGGTACGGGGCGAGGGCGGGCGCCCTCGGGCGCTCACTGCACGGGCGCGACGTAGGCGATCAGGGTGCCCATGTTCTTGATGAAGCTCTCCACGGTGATGCCCGTCGGCGCCTCCTTGGGCGGGTACCCCGCCGGCGCCTTGCTCGGCTCGTAGGGCGAGGTGTCGTTCAGGTCGCCGACGTGCGTCGTGGCGTAGGTGTCTTCGAGATAAGGCTCCGCGGTGCCCGGGCCGATGGGGGGGTTGGTGATGTACGTGAGCTTGACCGGCCAGTAGCCCTCTTCGTTGAGCTCGCTGACGACCTTCTGCGCATCCGCCTCGGTCACCGGCGTGGTCGCCATCGTGCGGCCGACGTAGAGATCGCTGAGCGACACCTCGCGCAGCGAGAAGTACTTCGGCAGCTCCGCCGGCTCGTCGGTCTTCAGGGGCGAGCCCGCCGTCAGCTCCTCGGGCGATTTGGCCTTCAGCGCGTCGTAGCGCTCGCGCATGGCGGCGACGTCGAGCTTGCGCGCCTGCCCGTAGTGGCCAATCGGCTTCTCGGGGTCCTTGTCGAAGTAGTACTCGCCGTTGACGACGTTCGAGCCTCGCCGGTGGACGTAGAGCGGAACATCGGTCCCGATCTCGATGTACGTGGGGTGCGTGCGATCGGGGAAGAGCTCGATGAGCTCCGGCGTGAGCTTGACCTTGTCCAGCCAGTCCAGCGCCTCGGGCACGCGGGCGATGTATCTCTCGTCCCCGGTCAGCTCGTAGAAATTGAGGAGCTGCTGGATGTTGTTGGCCGTCGTGTGCGTGGTCAGCGCCGTGGGCTCGTACGTGCGCGCGCCCACCGGCTCGCCCTCGAGCGTGAACTGCAGACCCCACGCGGGCTGCGGCGCGGGCTGCTGCATGGCCACGAAGTTGTCCATGGCGCGCTCGATGTTATCCAGCAGCTCAGGCTGGCCGAGCGCCATGCGGCACATGATCAGGAACTTGATGTTCTCCCCGGCCACGTCGTCGTTGAAGGTGACGAGGCTCGTGTAGTCGGGCACGCCCTCCTCCTTGCTCATCAGCGGGAAGCGCTGCGGCCAGCCGCCCCCCGGGTACTGGGCCGTGGTGACGAAGCCGATCGCCTTCTCGAGCGGCCCGCGGAACCGCTCGTCCTTCTTCTCGAGGTACATGCGCAGGAGGAGCTGCGACGCCACGGCGGTGCCGGCGTCGTCGAACGTCGCGTTGCCGTAGTAGTGGTGGAACTCCTCGAGCCGCCATCCGTTCTGGCCGATGGTGTCGTACCACTCCTTGAGCGACTCCTCGCCCGCGAAGTCGTAGATGTAGTTCCAGCCGCCGGCCTCGTGCTGGGCCTCGACAAGGGCCAGGGCCACCTGCTCGGCGGCCTTGTAGAAGAGCTCGTCGCCGGTCGCGTGGTAGGCGTCCAGGTAGGCGTGACCCATCGACGGCGTGCCGGGCGGCTGCACCCACAGCATGGTGCGAAACGCCTCCATCTCGCCCCAGCTCTGGGAGAGATCGGGCAGGTAGCTCCACACGTAACCGCCCTTGTACGCGACCTTCTCGCTCATGAAGGTGGCCGCGCGCTTCATCGCCTCGTAGTACGGCACCATCTCGGGCGGCACCTCCGGACCGGGGCCCGGGCCGGGACCGGGACCGGGCTCCGGGTCGCTGTCCTCGCCGCAGGCGGCCAGCACGACGGGCAATAGCATCGACATCGCGAACGTTCTACGTTTCATAGGCTCCTCGGTCGCACGGGCCCGCTTCGTCGGTCGCAGGGCCCGTCGATAAGACATTCATTGTGGATGGTGAACTCGAGACGCTGGCCGGCCCCTGCGCTCAGGGCATGTAGTCCTCGCGCGCCGGCGTGAACACGTCGAGCACGACGCTCGGCTCGAACGCCCAGGCCTGGTGCTCGACGCCACCGCGGACCACGAAGCTGTCCCCGGCGCGCACCTCGAACTCCTCGTCCGCGCACGAGAACTTGAGGTGTCCGGAGATGACGTAGACCAGCTGATCGTGCGGGTGGCTGTGGCGCGCGCCGGCCCAGCCGATCTCCATGTGGTGCTCGACGAGCATCATGTTCGCGTTGTGGGCCAGGATGCGGCGCTTGAGCCCCGGCTCGGGCGTGAAGAACACGACCTCGCGGCTGCGCACGCGCATGAGGCTCGGGACATCTCTCTTTTGAAGGCTGCTCATGGTTCTTCTTCTTCCTCGATACGACTAGGCCCGCGCGCCGCCCTTGAGATCGGCCCGCGCGGCGCTCACCACCGACATGAACTCGCGCGCGCGCTCGGTGAGGACCTCGTCCTTGCCCGCGGCGAGCGCCGCGGCGTCGACGAGCTCGCCGCCGACCCCGAGCGCCACGGCGCCGGCCTCGATGAAGTCCCTGGCGGTCGTCAGGTTGACCCCGCCGGTCGGCAACATCTTCACGTCCGGCAGCGGCGCGCGCAGGGCGCGCAGGTACTTCGCGCCGCCCATCGCCGAGCACGGGAACACCTTCACCGCGTCGGCGCCGGCGCTCCACGCGGTGATCACCTCGGTCGGCGTGAGGCCCCCGGGGAAGACCGCCTTGCCGAGGTCGTGCGCCGCGCGGATGACCTCCAGGTTGAGCCCCGGGCTCACGATGAACTCGGCGCCGGCCTCGATGCACCCGCGGGCGGCGTCCGCGGTGAGCACGGTGCCCGCGCCGACGAGGACGTGGCGCCCCATGCGGGAGGCGATCTCGTGCATGACCGACAGCGCGTCGGGGACCGTCATCGTGATCTCGATGACCTCGATGCCGCCCGCGCGGAGCGCGCGAGCGGCCCGCACGGCGAGCTCTCCGCTCGGCGCGCGCACGACGGGGACGATGCCGATCTCCTCGATGCGGCGGACGACTTGCTCTCTGTTCATGGTTTGGCCCTCGTCACCGCTCGATCCTCGCGCCGCCGCCGCCCATGGCCCGCCGCACCTCGGCGAGCGACGCCATCGAGGTGTCCCCCGGGGTCGACATCGCCAGCGCCCCGTGCGCCACGCCGCACTCGAGCGCCCACTGCGGGCCCTGATCGGCCAACAGGCCGTAGATGATCCCCGAGGCGAACGAGTCGCCGCCGCCCACGCGGTCCAGGATCTCGACGTCTCGCTGGGGGACCTCGTAGAACTCGCCCTTGTAGTACAGGATGCCGCCCCACCCGTTCACGCTCGCGGTCTTGGCCGTCCGGAGGCTCGTGGCGACGACCGAGATGTTGGGGTACGCCGCGACGACCTCGGAGATCATCCGGCGGAACCCGTTCGTGTCGAGCTGGCTGTAGCTCGTGTCCACGCCGGAGATCTCGAATCCTAGGCCGGCGACGAAATCCTCCTCGTTCCCGAACACGCAGTCGACGTACGGCATGAGCGCGCGGTTGACCTCGCGCGCCCTCGCCTGGCCGCCGAAGTTCTTCCACAGCGAGGGCCGGTAGTTGAGGTCGTAGGAGATCCGCACGTCGTGCTCGCGCGCGACCTCCATCGCCTCGCGCGCCACGCCGCCGGCCGCCTCGGACAGGGCGCAGAAGATGCCGCCCGTGTGGAACCAGCGCGCGCCGCGCTCGCCGAAGATGGTCTTCCACGGGAGGTCGCCCGGCTTCAGCTTGGACGCGGCGCTGTGGCCGCGGTCCGAGCACCCGGCGGCCGCCCGGGGCCCGAAGCCGCGCTCGGTGAAATTGAGGCCGTTGCGCACCTCCCGGCCCACGCCGTCGTAATCGACCCAGCGCAGGAACGACGTGTCGACCCCGCCCTGGAGCATCAGATCCTCGATGAGCCGGCCGACCGCGTTGTCCGCGAGCGACGTGACGACGGCGGTGCGGAGCCCGAAGCAGCGCCGGAGCCCGCGCGCCACGTTGTACTCTCCCCCGCCCTCCCCGACGTCGAACGTCCGCGTCGTGTGGACGCGGCGCTCGCCCGGGTCGAGGCGCAGCATCACCTCACCGAGGCTCACCTGATCCCACTGACATCCTTTTGCGCTACGAATGTGCATCTTCCCGCTCCTCAACGGCCCATCCAGCCGCCGTCGACGACCAGCACGTGGCCGTGGATGTATTTGCTCGCCTCGGCGCACAAGAAGCGCGCCGCCCCCGCGATGTCGCTGGCCTCGCCCCACCGGCCGGCGGGGATGCGCTCGAGGATCTGGCGGCTGCGCGCCTCGTCGGCCCGGAGCGCGGCCGTGTTGTCCGTCGCGATGTAGCCGGGCGCGATCGCGTTCACGTTGACGCCCTTCGCCGCCCACTCGTTCGCGAGCGCCTTGGTCAGCTGCGCGATCCCGCCCTTGGACGCCGCGTAGGCGGGGACCAGGATCCCGCCCTGGAACGAGAGCAGCGACGCGATGTTGACGATCTTGCCCGACCCCTGCGCGAGCATGTGCTTGCCGGCGATGCGCGACAGCCGGAACGCGGACGTCAGGTTGACCTCGATGAGCAGGTCCCAGTCCTCGTCGGAGTACTCGACCGCCGGCGATCTCCGGATGAGACCCGCGTTGTTCACCAGGATGTCGAGGCGCCCGAGCTCGGCCTGCGTCGTCCGGATGAGCTCCTCGTGCGCCGCGCGATCGGCCAGGTCCGCGGCCGTCCCGATCGCCCGCCGCCCGAGCCGCCGCACCGCCTCCATCGTGGCCTCGCCCGGCTCGTCCTTGCCGTGACAGGCGATGTCCGCGCCCGCCGCCGCGAGCGCCGTCGCGATGGCCGCGCCGATCCCCGTGGCCGAGCCCGTCACGAGCGCGACCTTGCCGTCCAAACGAAACGGATCGTTCGTCATACTGACTATCCTTGATTCAATCGCGCGGCCTCGAGCCGCGGCACGAGCACGTGAATGATGGCGAGCGCGAGGAGGTACGCGGACGCGGCCATGATGAACAGGATCGAGTAGCTCCCGGTGAGCTGCAGGACGCGGCCGGCGATCTGCGCGATGAGCATGCCGCCGATGGCCCCGGCCATGCCGCCGAGCCCGACGGCCGACCCGACGGCCTGCGACGGGAACATGTCGGTGGTGAGCGTGAACAGGTTCGCCGAGAAGCCCTGGTGCGCGGCGGTGGCGAGGCCGAGCAGGAGCACGGCCACCCACAGCGAGTCGGTGCGCGTCGCGAGGAAGACGGGCGCGACGCCGAGCGCGCACACGAGCATCGCGGTCTTGCGCGCCGCGTTCGCGGTCCAGCCGCGGCGCATCAGCATCGAGGAGAACCAGCCGCCGGCGATGCTGCCCACGTCGGAGAGCAGGTAGATCGTGACGAGCGGCGGCCCGATCTGGAGCAGGTTCAACCCGTGCTTGCGGTTGAGGAAGTCGGGGACCCAGAACAGGTAAAGCCACCAGAAGGGATCGGTCATGAACTTGCCGATCGCGAACGCCCACGTCTGGCGGTGCGGGACGAGGGTGAGCCAGCCGATCTTGCCCGGCGCCGGCGACGGCTCGCTCGTGATGTACGCGCGCTCCGCCGGCGAGACGCGCGGGTTCTGCGCGAGGGGGGTGTAGAGGATCAGCCAGGCGACGATCCACAGCGCCCCGATCGCGCCGGTCAGCGCGAAGGCGGCGCGCCAGCCCCAGGTCACCGCGATCCACGGCACGACGAGGGGGCACACGATGGCGCCGATGTTGGTGCCGGAGTTGAACAGCCCGGTCGCGAGCGCGCGCTCCTTCTTCGGGAACCACTCGGCGATCGTCTTGAGGGCGCCCGGGAACATCCCGGCCTCGCCGATGCCGAGGGCGAACCGGGCCGCCGAGAGCCCGCCGGCGCTGCCGACGAGCGCGTGCGCCGCCGCCGCCAGGCTCCAGAACCCGACGGCGAACGAGAAGCCGCGCCGCGTCCCGATGCGGTCCATGAGGCGGCCCATCGTCAGCATCCCGATGGCGTAGGCGGCCTGGAACGACGTGACGATGTTGCCGTAATCGATATCGTTGTAGCCGAGCTCCCTCTGGAGCGTCGTCTTGAGGACGCCCAGCACCTGGCGATCGACGTAGTTGATCGTCGCGGCGGTGAACAGGAGGGCGCAGATCACCCAGCGGTAGCGCCCGACGCCGGTGATGACGGTCGGCGCGGCGTCGTCGCCGTAGCTCCGCTCGGCCCCCCCGTGCAGCGGAGGAGCGCTCGCGGCGACATCAGGTTTCACGACCATGCTCACCTCCCCCACGTCTTTGCGAGCGGTCGGCAGCTCATCATTTGAAGTTCCTCTCTCTTTGTTTGTTAAGAGCTATCACGCCGGCTTCGGTCCCACGGCGCGAGCGGGTGGAGCACGCAAGATCTGCGTCAGAACGCCGGGCTCGCCTTGAAGATCCACTCGACGTTCAGGCCGAAGAAGTGCTCCCACGTGCGCTTGCTGAACACGTCGTCCTGCGGATAAAGGGCCTTCGCGCCCTCGTCGCGCCGGGTCATGAGCCAGATGAAGCGGAGCTGCGGGCGCTTGAAGTCGCCCTTGCCCGCCGCGTTCAGGAACGGCACGAGCCCGAAGCGAACGAGGCTCGCGCTGTGGTGGCTCGCTCCGGGGTGCGCGCCCGGCGCCGCGGGGTCGGCCGGCGGCGGGACCCTCCCGCGCCGCTGCGCCTGGTACGAAGCCTCGACGGCGATCCCTCCCCAGTCGCGGATGTAGTAATGCGGCCGCACGACGAAGATGCCTTCGTCCAGATCGGCGAAGTCGAACTGCTCGCTGGCGTTGCGGAACGAGCGCACGTACCCCGAGGCCATCAGGCCGAGCTTCCCCGTCTCGTAGTTGCCGCTCATGGTGAACATGAGCTCGTGCGCGCCGGACGCGGTGCCGTCCGGCGCGGGCTGCGTGGGGGTGCCGAACTCGCCGTGGGCCGCGAGGTCGCCCGCGTAGCGGAGGAACAGGTGCAGGTGCCCGTTGTCCACGCCGGTGAACGGGCTGATCTGCGCGCCGATGACGTACCCGGAGTCGCGCGGCAGCCGCTCGTATACGCCGGCCTCCGCCGTCTCGCGCGTGCCCGACGGCAGCTGGTGCAGCTCGCCGTAGAGGATGCCCTTGACGCCGCCCTTCTCCCCGACCGGGACGGTGTGGCTCGCCTTGAAGCTGGTGATGAGCCGCTGGCGATCGAGGAGGTTGACGTTCGCCGTGCCGGGCTGGTTGAGCGCCGGCGCGCGCTCCACCGTCTGCAGGTAATACGGCGTGAGCGGCCGGTTGACGCCGGCGTGCGCCGCGAAGTACGTGCGCTTCGAGGGCAGGTCGTAGCGGACGCCCCCGCCCAGCGTGTTCAGCCAGTCGAGCGGCCAGAAGTCGAGCAGCTCGGAGTTGTCACCGCGGTAGAGGCGCGAGCCGATCCACACGGACAGCCCCTTGACGCCGAGGTCGCGCTCCTCGACGAAGGCGTTGCGCACGGACATGTTGACGTTCCACGGCCGCGCGTTGTTGTAATGGAGGACCGGGGCGTCCACGACGAGGCGGACGGCGGCCCGCGTGGTGGCGCCGGTGGACTCCCAGTAGTCTTGCCGCTCCAGGTCCAGCTGGATGAACGTGGACTCGTCGAGGCGCGATCCCCTCAAGACGATGTCGGCGTCGCGCCCCGGCCCGAGCTCGGCGTCCGTGGCCGCGACGGCGCGGCTGACGGCGCCGAAGAAGAACCCGCTCTCCACCGGCGGCGGCGGCGGCGCGGAGGGCTCTTCTTTCTGCACCGGCTGCTGGGAGGGGGGGACGGCCGCGGCCCCGGTACCTCCGGCGTCGGGCGCCGGCGCCGCGCCCTGGGCGGGCGCCGCCGCGGCGGGCGTCTCGGCGGGCGGGTCCGTCGCCTCGGGCGCCTGGTCCGGCGCCGTCGGAGGAGGCAGCGGCTGCCCTTTGGCGACCGAGGGAGCCGCGCAGAGGGCGGCGCCGAGCAGCGCGCAAGCCAGGCTGCGCGCGCTCGCGAAGCGGGTAGTTGGCACGGCCGCGCCTCCGCCTGCCGAGCGCGCGCCGCATCGCGAGCCACGCGGAACATCATGCCCAGATTGGCAACAGGGATTGACGATGGAATTCAAGAGTGCGCCGATCTCGTGAAGGGTTGGACCTGCGCCTGCGCGAACAGCGGGGCTGTCGTCGAGGCGAGCGACGCCCGACAGCACGCCTCGTGGCTCGCTCCGCGTGGGGTGCGCTGGCAGCGTCCATGCTCGACTGCAAACCACGAGCCAGGGGCACACAGCGCCGCAGCGGCGCCGTGACGCGCGCGACGCGCCGAGCTGGCGCTCCGAGCCCACACCCGACCGCAGCCGCTTTGGGCCGGATCCGACCGGAGCGCACGACTTGCCCCGGCGCGCCCCGGCGATGACCTGGCGTGCTCCGCCTGAACGGGAGGCAGATTCCCGTGCAACGCCGTAAACCCCCGGTTGACATAGGCGACAGCGGTGATTGACGCGCGCAGCGGCCGGCGCTGTCGCGCATGAGCGCCCGCGGTGGCGGCGAGCGCCCGTTGCGGATGAGCGTGCGAGTCCAGGAGGGGTTTGAAGGAGCGCCGGAGCGGAGCTCCTCCGGCGGTGCGCGGGGCGGCGACGGCGTCGAGAGCGGCCTTCCCGCCCTGCAGGCGCGGCGCGGCGCGCCTGCAGGGCGCGGGGGCGCGGCCTCAGAGGTCGAACTGCGCCGGGAGCCAGAGCGAGAGCTGGGGCACGTAGCTGATGAGCATCAGCGCGACGATCATGGCGGCGAACATCGGAATCATCGGTCGGACCACCTTTGCGATCGTGGTCTTGCCGACGCCGCAGCCCACGAACAGGCAGGTGCCCACCGGCGGGGTGCACAGGCCGATGCACAGGTTCGTGACCATCAGGACGCCGAAGTGCACCGGGTGGATGCCCATCCCCGTGACGACCGGGAGGAAGATGGGCGTGAAGATCAGGACCGCAGGCGTCATGTCCATGAAGGTGCCCACGACGAGCAGGAGCACGTTGATGATGAGCAGCGTCGCGACCGGGCTCTGGGAGATCCCCAGCATCGCCTGGCTGACGCTCTGGGGCACCTGCTCGAAGGCGAGCACCCAGCTCATGGCCTGGCTGGCCCCCACCAGGATCATCACCACCGCCGTGGTCTTGGCGGACTTGAGCAGGATCCGCGGCATGTCCTTGAGCTTGACCTCACGATAGAACAGCGTCCCCAGCAGGAATGCGTAGGCCACGGACACCGCGCTGGCCTCGGTCGCCGTGAACACCCCGGCGAGGATCCCGCCCATGACGATCAGGATCAGGAGCAAGCTGGGGAACGCCTGGGCGAAGCTCCGGACGACCTCGTTGAACGGGACCTTCTCGCTCACGCCCACCGGCTGCTTGCGGTTGGCCAGGAACGCCACGACCATGATGCTCAGGCCCACGACGATGCCCGGGACGACGCCGGCCAGGAACAGCGCGGCCACCGACACGTTCCCGGCGACCACGGCATAGACGATCATGATGTTGCTCGGGGGGATGAGCAGCCCGGTGGTGGCCGAGGTCGTGGTCAGCGCGACGCTGAACTCCCTCCCGTAGTTCTTCCGCTCCATCTCGGGGATCATGAAGCCTCCGATGGAGGAGACGGCGGCCGCCGCCGAGCCCGAGACGGCCCCGAAGAGCATGCACGTCAGCGTGTTGACGTACGAGAGGCCGCCATGGAAGCGGCCGACCACGGCGCTCGCGAAATCCATGAGCCTGCGGGCCATGCCGCCCTCGCCCATGAGCAGCCCGGAGAGGACGAAGAAGGGGATGGCGAGCAGCGGGAAGCTGGCGATGCCGGTCGAGATGCGCTGCGCCACGATGTAGGCCGTGGGCACGTCGCCCAGCGAGGCGATCGTCAGCACCGTGGAGAGGCCGATACAGACGGCGACCGGCACGTTGAGGAGGAGCAGCGCGAAGAAGCTGAACACGAGGATGAGGACTTGGATTTCCATGGGCGGGCCCGGCTCCGGGAGGTTATGCGTCGGTGACAGGCTCGCCTCTCCTCGGCGACACCCGCCCGGTGAACAGCTCCACCAGGTTTTCGATGCAGAACATGAGGAAGAAGACCCCGCTGATGGGCACGGCCAGGTAGGCGTAGCCCACCTGGATGTCGAGCGCGGGCGACGTCTGCTTGGACTCGAGCGTCTTGACGACGAGCGTAGAGCCGCCGTAGATCAGCGCGAACGCGGCGAAGAAAGCCACCAGGAGCTCGATGGCGATCGCCGCGACGCGCTGGGCCGCCGGGTCCATCTTGCCGACGAAGTAGTCGACGCCGAGGTGCGCTTTCTCGCCGTAGGCGAGCCCGGCGCCGAGGAGCGAGATCCAGACCAGGAGATAGACGGCGAGCTCCTCGGTCCAGCGGCTCTGGTTGCCGAGCACGTAGCGGGAGAAGACGCCCCAGAGGGTGTCGAGCGTGAGCACCGCGAACGCGGCGACGAGCACGACCTCCAGGGTCCTGATCAGGCCCGCGTGCAGCCTGTGCAGCGGCCCGACGACGGCCGGCGCTCGACGCCCCGCGCTCGGCGCGCCGGCCGGGCCGTCCCGGCCCACCTCCGGCGCTTGTACAGGCGACGGCGGCTCCTGAGGAGCGCTCGTCTCCTCGTCGAGCAGGAGCCCTGCCCTTCGCTCCTGGACGCCCATCACTCGACCTCCTGGACGCGCTTCACGAGCTTGCCGAGCTCCGTGCCCTCGAGGCGGTCGTACATGGGCTGGACCTGCTTGCGGAACGGCTCCTTGTCCGGCCGGTGGATGGTCACCCCCGCCTTCTTCAGCGCATCGAGGGACTCCTGAGTGCTCTTCTTCCACGCCTCGCGCTGGAAGACCGCCGACTCATCGGCCGCCTCCTGGACCCACCGCTGGACCTCAGGGCTCAGCGACTCCCAGATCTTCTGGCTGAACAGGATGATGTCGGGGACGCTCGTGTGCTCGTCGAGCGAGTAATGCTTGGTGACCTCGAAGTGACGGCTCGTGAAGAGGCTGGGCGGGTTGTTCTCGGCCCCGTCGACCATCCCCTGCTGCAGCGCGGAATACAGCTCGCCGAACGCGATCGGCGTCGGCGCGGCGCCCATCTGCGAGACCATGTCCATCGCGGTCTTGCTCTTCATGACGCGGATCTTCTTGCCCTTGAGATCCGCGGGGCTCATGACGGGCGCGTCCGCCGTGTAGAAGCTCCGGCTCCCGGAGTCGTAGTAGCAGAGGCCCCTCACGCCCACCTTCGCCCCGGCCGCGGCGAGCTCCTTGCCCACGTCGCCGAGGAGCACCTTCCAGAAGTGGTCCTCGTCCCGGAAGAGGTACGGCAGCCCGAAGAGCGCCATCTCCGGGATGAAGCTCTCGAGCGGCGCCGTGGAGGTCTTGACCATCGCCAGCGCCCCTCGCTGCACCTGCTCGATGCTCTCCGTCTCGCTGCCCAGCTGCCCGTTCGGGAAGATCTGCAGCTGCACGGCGCCGCCCGATTTCTCGTCGAGCTGCTTCGCCATGTACTCCATGGCGACGTGCACCGGATGCGCCTGATCGAGCGCGTGCGACAGCTTCAGGACCACTTTCTTCGTGCCGGCGCTCGCCGCGCCGGCAGCCTGCCTTTCACCGGCGCCCCCCGCCGACGCGGGGCGGGCCAGCACGGAGAACGCGCCGGAGGTGACGATGGTCCCCAGCAGGCAACCGAGCACGAGGAAGGAGACGGCTTTCTTGTCCATATCGATGCACGCTGGAATCGGGGTTATCGGTGAGGACGAAGCGGTGCCGGCGCGGCGCTGCGGTACGTCGCGGGGTCGATCGCAGCCCGCGGCGGGCAGGCGCCGGCGTCGGCCGCGCGCTGCCGAGCGGCGCCGGGCCAATGGCACACCGTCCTGAACCGGTTTTGCAACCGTCGCGCCAGCGCGCGGTCGGCGTAGATCCCGAGTGGGGCCGTGCCGGCGCCGCCGGGACGCTGTCAACCCGGAGTTGACCGTGGTGACAACCGTTGTTGCGCCCCGCGCGCGGAGCCGTCGCGCGCCGCCCCCATGGGTCGGGGCGCGGCGCCGCGCGGATCGGGCGTTCGCCTCGGGCGACGGCCGCCGGCCCATCCCCTCTGCCCGGCGCGCGGCGCGCTCCGTCGCCGCCGCCCGCGCACCGGACGTCCCGCACGCGCCGGCGCAGCGCGGGTGGTGATGTCTTGCGTTGCCTGGGGGTCTGGGGTAAGGGGGCGGCAATGAGTGGTCCCGAACTCGGCCGCCTCATCGACGAGGTCGATCGCACGGTGGACGTCCAGTTCGCCGCCGTCGGCGATCTCGATGAGCTGAACCGCCTGTATGCCAGCCTGCTCGGGCGCCGCGGCTCGCTCAATGCGCTGATGAAGCAGCTGCCCGGGGCGGCGCCCGAGGAGCGCAAGGCGCTCGGCCAGCGCCTCAACGCGGTCAAGGGCCGCGTGGAGCGCGCCCGCGAGGAGGCGACCGCCCGGATCAAGCGGACCGCGCGCGATCGCGAGCTCTCCGCGCCGCCCCTCGATATCACCCTGCCCGGCCGCTGGCGCGCGCCCGGCCGGCCGCACCCCATCATGCGGACCCTCGACGAGATCGTGGATATCTTCGTCGGGCTCGGGTTCGACGTCGCCGAGGGGCCGCAGATCGAGCTCGCGCGCTACAACTTCGATCTCCTCGGGTTCCCGGCGGATCACCCGGCCATGGACATGCACGACACGTTCTACGTGGCCGGCGATCCGGGCCAGAACGTGCTCCTCCGCACGCACACGAGCCCGGTGCAGGTGCGCGAGATGCTCTCCCACCCTCCGCCGGTCATGATCGTCGCGCCGGGCGTCGTCTACCGGCGCGACGACGACGCCAGCCACAGCCCCATGTTCGTGCAGATCGAGGGGCTCGTCGTCGACCGCGACGTGTCCCTCGGCGACCTCAAGGGCCTGCTCGAGGTCTACAGCCGCCGGATGTTCGGCGAGAACACGCGGACGCGCTTCCGGCCGAGCTACTTCCCCTTCACCGAGCCCAGCGCCGAGCTCGATGTCTCCTGCCTCGTCTGTTACGGCGCGAACCGCGCCTGTCCGCAGTGCAAGGGCACCGGCTGGCTGGAGGTGCTCGGGTGCGGCATGGTCCACCCGACGGTGCTCCGGAACGTCGGAATCGACCCGGAGCTCTACACGGGGCTGGCGTTCGGCATCGGCGTGGATCGCACGGCCAACATGAAGTTCGCCGTCGACGACATCCGCGCCTTCTACGAGAACGACGTCCGCTTCCTCGGAAGCCTCTAGGCGACTCCCCTCGCGCCGGAGCCCGACTCCCATGTTGATATCGTACAAGTGGCTTCAAGAGATCCTCGGCGCCGATCCCGGCGTCGACGCGGTGACGTCGGCGCTCGGCCGCGGCGGGCTCGAGGTCGATCGTGTGACGCACGTCGGCGCCGCGCTGCGCCCGGTGGTCCTCGCGCGCGTCGAGGCGACGCGGCCCCACCCGAGCAAGAAGGGCCTCACGCTCGTCCGCGTGGACGCCGGCGGCGCCGGCGGAGGCGGCGAGGTGGTCTGCGGCGCGCAGAACATCCCGGCCCCCGGCGGCGGCGCGCTCGTCTGTTATGCGCCCGTGGGGGCGCAGGTCCTCGACCGCAGCGGCGCGCTCGTCACGCTGACCGAGAAGGCGGTCGCCGGCGTCTCGTCGGCCGGCATGCTCTGCGCCGAGGACGAGCTCGGCCTCGGGTCGAGCCACGAGGGCCTGCTCACCATCGAGGGCGGGCGCCCGGGGCAATCGCTGCTCGACTGGGAGCCGCGCCTCGAGGACTGGATCATCGAGCTCAGCGTCACCCCCAACCGGCCCGACGCGCTGGGCCACCTGGGCGTGGCCCGGGACGTGGCCGCGGTGCTCGGCGTCCCCTTCCAGCCGCCGGCGGTCGCGCGGCCGCAGGCGAGCGGCGGCGGGGCGCGCGCGAGCGTCGAGGTGCGCGACAAGGAGCGTTGCCCCCGGTATGCCGGCCAGGTGATCGAGGGCGTCAGCGTCGGTCCCTCGCCGCTCTGGGCGCGGGTGCGCCTCGGCCGCCTCGGGGTCCGGCCGATCACGAACGTCGTCGACGCGACGAACCTGGTGATGCTCGAGCGGGGGCAGCCGCTCCACGCCTTCGATCTCGACGCGCTGCGGCTGCCGGTCGAGATCCGGAGGGCGCGGCAGGGCGAGGCGTTCGTCGCGCTCGACGGGCAGAAGCTGTCCCTGAACGAGGACGACCTCGTGATCGCCGACGCCGAGCGCGTCGTGGCGCTGGCCGGCGTGATCGGCGGCGCGGACAGCGGCGTCACCGCGACGACGCGCCGGGTGTTCCTCGAGTCGGCGTACTTCGAGCCGCGCGGGATCCGCCGGTCGGCGCGGCGCTACGGCTTCCACACCGAGGCGTCGCACCGCTTCGAGCGCGAGGTGGACCTCTCGGGGGTGCCGCTGTCGCGCGATCGCGGGACCGCGCTCCTCTGCGAGCTCGCCGGCGCCGAGGCGGCGGGCGAGCCGATCGACGCGTACGTCGCGCCCCGCGCCCCGCGCCGGCTGACGCTGCGGCTGCCGCGGTACAAGCGCATCATCGGCGCCGAGGCCCCGCCGCGCGCGCGCGAGATCCTGGAGACGCTCGGGGCCTCGATCGTGGAGCAGCAGGCGGATCGGCTGCTCGTCGAGGTGCCGGCGCACCGGCCCGACATCGTGGAGGAGATCGACCTCATCGAGGAGGTCGCGCGCGTCGCCGGCTACGACCAGATCCCGAGCAGCCTCCCGCGCGTGGGCGCGGCGCCCGCGGGCGCCCGGGGCGATTACCGCCTCCGGCGCCGGGTGCGCCAGATCTGCACCGGGATCGGCCTGCACGAGGCGGTGACGTACTCGTTCCTGTCGCCGCAGGAGCTGAAGGCGGCGCGCTACGAGGTCGAGCCGCTCCTCCGGCTGCTGAACCCGCTCTCCGAGGAGAAGTCGGTGATGCGGCCGTCGCTGGTCCCGGGGCTGCTCACGGTCGCGCAGCGCTCGCAGCGGTACAACGTGCCGCGGGTGCGGCTGTTCGAGGTGAGCCAGGTGTTCCTGCCGCGCCAGGGCGAGGCGGGTGGCACGAGCGGCGCGGACGGCGCGGGCCAGAAGGCGCGGGTCGAGCGGCCGCCGGTGGACGAGCCGACCCGGCTGACGGTCCTGCTCGCGGGGCCGCGCGACAGCTATCTCACGCGGCCCGAGGACGTCGACTTCTACGACGGCAAGGGCGTGGTCGAGGCGGTGCTGGCGGAGCTCGCGGGCAGCGTGGCGCCGGAGTTCGACCTCGAGGGCGAGCCGCCGCCGTGGGCGCACCCGCGCAAGGGCGCGCGCGTCACGCTCGACGGCCGCGCCGTGGGGTACGTGGCCGAGCTCCACCCGGACGTGCGCGACGCGCTGGAGATCACGACCGGGGCGGTGGTGGCGGAGCTCGATCTCGCGGCGGTGGCGGCGACCTACCGCGCGCCGGTGGCCGCGAAGCCGAGCCGGTTCCCGGCGATGCGGCACGACGTGGCGCTGCTCTTGCCGCTCGACGTGCCGGCGGGCCAGGTGCTGGAGCTGCTGCGGACGACGGCCGGGGAGCGCTGCGAGAAGGTCGAGCTGTTCGACCGGTACCGCGGCGGCGAGCTCCCGCCGGGGACGCACTCGCTCGGGTTCGCGCTGTGGTTCAGGTCGCCGGAGCGGACGCTGACCGACGAGGAGGTCGATCGGTGGACGAAGGCCGCGGTGGACGCGGCGAAGGCGCGGTTCGGGGCGCAGCAGCGCTGAGGCGGGAGGGCGGCGGCCTGCGGTGAGCGGCGCGCTCCCCGCGGACGTCGATTGCCAGTCTCGCGCTCGCCGGACTGGCAGTAACCGTGCCTGCCGAGCGCCCGGTCCGAACCTCGACGATCGGCGTTCCCGCGGCCGCTCTCGCGCCCTGGACCCGCGCGCCCGCGTGGCAAGCGTTGCCTTCATGGCAAAGATTGCCATCGCCGCGGGGCAGAGGCGCGGCAAGGATTGCCATCGCGCCGGCCTCGCGCCCCGGAGGCGCCGAGGCGGCGCGCCCGACGCCGCCGTGCGTCGCCCGCGAGGACAGCAGATGCGGCGGCTCAGCGCGCGGTGGGGGCACGATCGCGGCCTGCGGCGGTGCCAGGGCGGCATGTGGCTTGCTGCTTGCTCCTTGCTGGAGATGTCGTCCGTGGACCGCGTGCTCGTTCCTCGATATCTCCCTGGCGGCGCCGCCGGAGCGGCGGTCCTGGCCTTGCGATAACCCGGTGCGAGCTGCCGGGCCGACGAGAGAGAAAGCGACGAGGGTAGGATGCGGGCATCGATGCGCAGGCGGAGCATGGAGCGGAACCGGAGCGTCGTCGCGCGTCCTCCGCGGGGCGGCTGGGCGCCTCGCCACGTCGTGGCGATCGTGTTCGCGATGGCGCTGATCGCCGCGACGGGCGCATGCCTTCAGGGCGCGGTCTCTTGCGGTGACAGTTTTTGCCCGATCGACCGTGAATGCGTCCTGCCGACCAACGGCAGCCCCCGGTGTGTCGTCCCCGGCTACGGCCATAGCTGTGGCAATGAGATCCTCGAGGACGACGAGGTCTGCGACGACGGGAACACGAACGACAGCGACGGATGCAGCGCCGACTGCACATCCGACGAGCGCTGCGGCAACGGCGTGGTCGATGACGCGCGGGGCGAGGTCTGCGACGACGGCAACGACCGCGGCGGCGACGGGTGCAGCGCCGACTGCAGGTCCGACGAGCGCTGCGGCAACGGCATCGTCGACGCGATACGCGGGGAGACCTGCGACTGCGGGTCTGATGAAATCAGGTCGACCGACCCGCGGTGCCGCGGCGGCCAGAACGCGGAGCTTCGCGGGTACTGCAGGCTCGACTGCGAGGCGCACTGCGGCGACGGGGAGCTGGCGCAGGATGAAGCCTGCGATCCCGGCGTGACGATCACGACCTCCTGCGTCAACCTGCGCTACGATTTCGGCCGTCCGGGGTGCACCAGCTCCTGCGATGACCTGTCCGTCGGCTCGTGCGGAAGCTGGAACTGGCGTCAGCACGATCTTCTTACATCGGGGCCGCTGAACGGCGTTTGGGAGAGCGGGCCGCAGGACGTCTTCGTCGTGGGTTATAACACGATCCTGCGCTACAACGGTCAGGACTGGCGGGCGATGACGTTGCCCACGTCAGCCACGCTGAACGGCGTGTGGGGGAGCGGGCCACAGGATGTCTTTGCCGTGGGCTATGACACGATCCTGCACTATGATGGTCAGGAATGGCAGCCCATGATCTTGCCCGCCTCGGATCCGATCACGATCACAGGCGTGTGGGGGAGCGAGCCGCGGGATGTCTTCGCCGTAGGCGATAACGGCACGATCCTGCATTACGACGGCCAAACGTGGCAGCGCACGGCCTCGCGCCCGCCGAACGTGTTGTATGACGTGTGGGGGAGCGGGCCGCGGGACGCCTTTGCCGTGGGCTATGACACGATCCTGCACTATGATGGTCAGGAATGGCAGCCCATGATCTTGCCCGCCTCGGATCCGATCACGATCAAGGGCGTGTGGGGGAGCGGGCCGCGGGATGTCTTCGCCGTAGGCGATAACGGCACGATCCTGCATTACGACGGCCAAACGTGGCAGCGCACGGCCTCGCGCACGCCGAACGTGTTGTATGACGTGTGGGGGAGCGGGCCGCGGGACGTCTTTGCCGTGGGCTATGGCACGATCCTGCACTATGACGGTCAGGAATGGCAGCCCATGACCTCGCCCGTCGCGGAATTCCTCACGATGAGGGGCGTGTGGGGGAGCGGGCCGCGGGACGTCTTTGCCGTGGGCTATGGCACGATCCTGCACTATGACGGTCAGGAATGGCAGCCCATGACCTCGCCCGTCGCGGAATTCCTCACGATGAGGGGCGTGTGGGGGAGCGGGCCGCGGGATGTCTTCGTCGTGGGCGACGACAGCACGATCCTGCGCTACGACGGCCAGGAATGGCAGCCCATGACGTTGCCTGCAGAGGTGGCGACGTTTCATGACGTGTGGGGGAGCGGGCCGCAGAACGTCTTTGCCGTGGGTCATCTGGGCAATATTCTGCACTACGACGGCCAGGGCTGGCAGCACATGCCCCTGCCTATATCGGTGGAGCAGCTGTCCGGCGTGTCGGGGAGCGGGCCGTGGGATGTCTTCGTCGTGAGCGACAGCGGCGCCATCCTGAACTACAACGGCCAGAGCTGGCAGCCCATGACGTCGCCGACATCGGACGGGCTGTCCAGCGTGTGGGGGAGCGATCTACAGGATGTCTTTGCCGTGGGTCATCTGGGCACGATCCTGCACTACGACGGCCAGGGCTGGCGGGCCATGCCCGCGCCCGCGTCGGACGGGTTGAGCGACGTGTGGGGCAGCGGGCCGCGGGATGTCTTCGCCGTGGGTCACAACGGGACGGCTCTGCACTACGACGGCCAGGACTGGCGGGACATGCCCTTGCCCACAGGGCTTGAATTGTTGTCCAGCGTGTGGGGCAGCGGGCCGCAGGATGTCTTCGCCGTGGGGTACGGCGGCACGATCCTGCACTACGACGGCCGGAGCTGGCAGGACATGCCCCGGCCCGAATCGCTGCCGCCGCTCCGCGGCGTGTGGGGGACCGGGCCGGAAGACGTCTTCGTCGTGGGCGAGGGCGGCGCGATCCTGCACTACGACGGCCGGGACTGGCAGAAGGACATGAACCCGCCCACATCGGAAGTGTTGAACAACCTGTGGGGGACCGGCCCGCAGGATGTCTATGCCGTGGGTTACAAAGGCACGATCCTGCACTACGATGGCCAGGGCTGGCAGAAAATGGACTCGACCACGCTGGTCGATCTGTACAACGTGTGGGGGACCGGGCCGCGGGATGTCTATGCCGTGGGTGCGTTCGGCACGCTCCTGCACTACGACGGCATCTCCTGGATCAAGCTCAACTCCACGACAGACCGCCGCCTCTTCGCGGGGTGGGGCGCGGGGAGCTCGTCCCTTGTCGTCGGCGAGGGCGGCGCCATCTACCATCACCGCCGGACGGCACCGCCGCGGTAGCCGCGCCGCCTCGATCCCAAGGAACGCTCCAGCGCAGCGCGCCGCACCCCGAAACGATGTCTGGAGCGCCCTCCTCACCGCCCATCTGCGCCGACCTCGCCGCCGCGGAACGACCCTCGCGACGCGACGAGGCCGTCCCCCACCCCGCCGAGGCGCGGCTCCGGCGGCGCCGGCTACTTCAACTTCTCGTCGATCTTCCCCACGGTCCGCTGGATGAGGTGCTCCTGCTCGCGCTTGCTCTGCAGCATCGCCTCCGCGGCCGCCCTCGCCTTCCGCTCCTCCTCGGTGGCCTTCGCCTCGGCCTTTCGCGCCTCGACCTCGGACTGCTGCGCCGTGTCCCGCGCCGCCCGCGCCTCGCCCGCCGCCACGCGGGCCCGCTCGGCCTCGGCCTTGGCGCGGTCCCGGGCCTCCTCCGCCTCGCGCTGCATCGCCTCGGCCCGCCTCCGCTCGGCCTCGCTGTCCTGCCGCGCCCTCTCGGCCGCGCTCCGCTGCGCCTCCTCGCTCGCGAGCGCCTTCTTCAGCGTCTCCTCGGTCCGGCGGATCGCGTCGAGCTGCGCCGTGATCACCCCGTTCTGCCGGGTCAGCTTCACGATCCCCGCCCCCGCCGCGACCACGAGGAGCGACAGCGCCGCGATCGTCCCGGAGACGAGCCGGCGCCTCCGGCGCCGCGTCTCGTCCGCGAGCCGGAGCACCGCCTCCAGGAAGAGCCGCTCCCGCTCCGGCAGCGCGCCCCGGTAGCGCCCGCGAAAGCCGCGCGCCTCCTTCGCGACGTTGCCGCGCCAGAGCGTGTCCGCGGCGCGGCCGCTCGCGTCCCACAGCCGCGCCGCCGCGCGCAGCCGGTCCAGGAACACGGCGTCCTCCTGGCTCTCGTCGAGCCAGCGCTTGAGCGTCGGCCACCGCTCGATCAGCGACTCGTGCACGAGCTCCACCGTGCTGCCCGCGCGGTCGCTCCCCTTCTCGATCGCCACGAGCCGCCCGTCGGCCAGCTGCCCCACGACCCGCTCGATCTCGCCCGGGTCCCCGGGCAGCTCGCGCAGCTCGCCCAGGCTGGCCACGGCCCGCGTCCGCTCCGGCGTGACCAGGCGCTCCAGGACCGCCCGCGCGAGCCTCGCCTGGCGCTCGCTCATCCCGGCCAGGAGCGTGTCGGCGTGGCTCGCCAGCGCGCCCGCCACCCCGCCGATCGCCTCGTAGCTCGCCCGCGTGAGCAGCCGGCGCCCGCGATCGCGCATCTCCCAGAGCCTCGCCGCCGTGAACTGGAGCAGCGGCAGCGCCCCGCGCGTCGTCGAGAGCGCGTCGAGGATGCCCTCGACCATCGCCGGGTCCTCGATGTCGTGCCGCGCCGCCTCGATCGGCCTCACCAGCGCCTCGCGCAGCCCCTCGCGCCCCATCGGCCGGAGGAACACGAGGCCCCGGGTCATCGCCGCCATGAAGTGCTCGTGCTCGGCCATCCGCTCGAGGAAATCCGATCGCACCGACAGGACGACCCGGAGCGGCGAGGACGCGTCGTCGGCGATGCCCTCCAGGCACGCGAGGAACGCCGCGCGCTCGTCGGCCGGGGCGCCGAGCGTGACGAGCTCCTCGAACTGATCGATGAACAGCAAGAGGCGCCGCTGCGCCCGGGCCGCCCACCCGCGCAGCGCGGCGCCGAGCAGGCCCGGCTCGGCGCGCAGCCGCGGCGCCAAGGCCGCGCGCGTCCCTGCGGCGCTGTCGAAGGCGAGCGCCTGCACGTCGGTGCTCAGCGTCACGGCCGGGCTGCCGAGGAGCTCCGCGAGCGCCGCCAGCGGCTCGCGCCCCGGCCGGAGGACCAGCGCCTCCCAGCCCTCGCCGGAGCGCTTGAGCGCCGGGATCACCCCCGCCCGCACGAGCGACGACTTCCCCACGCCCGACGCGCCCGCGATCGCGAGCAGCGGCTGGCTGCGCAGGCGCGCGACGACGCCCGCGAGGTCCTGCGCGCGGCCGAAGAAGCGGTCGGCGTCGGCCTCCTGGAAGGACGAGAGGCCGGCGAACGGGCTCTCGTCGCTGCCGAGGTGGATCTCCCGGCGCCCGGGCAGGAGGGGCAAGAGCTCGGTCAGGAGCTCCTCGGCGGAGGCGTACCGCTCGGCCTTGCGCTTGCGCAGGCAGCGGTCGATGATCGCGCCGAGCGCGCCGACCTCCGGGGAGCGCGCGCTGACCTCGGGCATCGGCTCGTCGAGGCGCGGCACCGCGATGAGGTCCGGCATCCGGCACGGCGCGAGCGGATGAGCGCCGAGCACGAGCTCGTAAAGCATGATGCCCACGGCCCAGACATCGCTCGACGGGTCGATCTCCCGCCCTTCCCACTGCTCGGGGGACATATAAGGCAGCGTGCCGAGCGCCGCTCCCGGGTGCGTCAGGCGCACGTCGTCGACGGCGGGGCGCTCGGCGGCCAGGCTCGCCTCGTCGTCGCGCAGCTTGGCGATGCCGAAATCGACCACCTTGATCGCGCCCGAGGCGTCCAGCATGACGTTCTCCGGCTTGAGATCGCGATGGACGATGCCGGACGCGTGCGCGCTCGCGAGCGCGCGCACGACGGGGACCATCATCTCGACGGCCAGGCCGGGCGCGACCGGCGCCGCCCGCGCCCAGCTGGGGGCGTCGGCGGGCCTGCGCTGCTTCATCCACGCACGGAAGCTCTGCCCCTCGATGTACTCGAGCACCATGTACGGGAATCCGTCGTGCTCGTTCACCTCGTGGATCGTCACGATATGCTCGTGCTTGCAGCGCGCGGTGGCCTGCGCCTCGGCGAGGAAGCGCTGGACTCCGGTGCTGCTCAGCTTCGTGAGGAGCTTGATCGCGACGAGGCGCGCGAGCCGGAGGTCGCGCGCCAGGAAGACGACGCCCATGCCGCCCCGGCCGAGCTCGCGCAGGAGCTCGTAATGGCCGATGCGGGCGCCGGCGGACGGCGGCGACCTGGCCGGCTCGCGCGACGACGGCGGGTCGACCGTCGCGCGCATCGTCTGGGTCCTGATCATCTCGTGAGCGCCCGCGACCACGGTCGGGAGCATAGTACCGTTCCGGCGCGCCTCTACCCCTTTCGCCCGGCGGAGCACGACCGCGGCCCTCCTACACGGCCTCCGGGCCGATCATCCGGCTCCGAGCGGCCCAGGCCCCCGACGGCGCATCCGGGCGCCGGCTTGCTGGGCAGGAGCGCCCGTGCGATCGTCGCCTTTCCTCTACTTGCGCTCGACGCGTCGATCGCGATATGCGCGCGACGTGTCCGGCGAGCCCGGGCGCGCGCCGATCAGGCGCCGGAGCGCAGGTCCCACGGACGCGCCGGAGGGGAGGCGCTCGGCTTCATGACGACGACCCACAAACGACCCGTTCGATTCGCGCTCTCGACAGCGCAGCTCCTTTTGCCGATCGCCCTCGCGGGCCTGTGCGCCGGGCCCGCGCGCGCCCAGGAGGCGGCGCCGGGGCCATGGCACGAGGGGGTCTCCGAGGAGCGAAAGCAGCGGGCGCAGGCGCTCTTCGAGGAGGCGCGCGAGCTGCACCGGCGCGCGATGCTCGCCGAGGCGCGGGCCAAGTACGAGGAGGCGCTCGCTGCCTGGGAGCAGCCCGAGCTCCGGCTCTATCTCGGGCGGGTGTTGAGGCTCATGGGCCTGCCCCTCCCGGCCCACGAGAGCCTGCGCCTCGCCCTGCGCTGGGGGCCCGGCTCGCTCGGCGCCGAGAAGGAGCAGGAGGCGCGCGCGGCGATGCGAGCGCTCGCGGAGCGGGAGCTCGCCGCCATCCGGATCCGCTGCGACGAGCCGGGCGCCGTCGTGCTGATGGACGGCCAGCCCTGGTTCATCGGCCCCGGCGCCGAGCGCCGGATGGTCCTGCCGGGAGAGCACGTCATCACGGCGAAAAAGAACGGCTATTTCACGGTCGTCGAGCCCGTCCTCGTCGTCGCCGGCAAAGAGGCTTCGGGACGGGTCGCCCTGAGCGCCGATACCGTCGTCAGCAGGCCGTGGTGGGCCACGTGGATCCCGTGGGCCACGCTCGGGGCTGGCGCGGCCATGGGCATCGCGGGCGGCGCGCTGATGTGGCATGCCGACACGGACCACGAAGACGTCCACCAGCGCCTCCGAGACGGCTGCGTTCCGACGTGCGAAGCGTTCGATCGCGACGCGTACGATCGCAGCGTCCTCGAGAACCGGCTGGGGATCGGCGCCCTCGTCGCCGGCGGAGCGACCGTGATCACCGGGACGGTCCTGCTCTTCATGAACAGGCCCGAGGCCTACCGCACCCCGGATCGCGGCGGCGTGAAGATCGAGCTCCGGCCCGCCGCGTCGCTCGAGGGTGCGATGCTGTCCGGCCGGGTCGTGTTCTGATCCAACCGAGGGAAATGCGAGGTAGAATGCGAAGGCGGGACGAGGATGCGAGCCCAGCGTTCTCGGGCCTGTGGCGAGGCGGAGGAGCGATCCGCCATGCGGTTGCGGCCGTGTTCGTGTTGGCGTTGATCTGCCTCGCGGGTGCGTGCCTCCAGGGAGGGGTCTCGTGCGGCGGCGGGGTTTGCCCGTCCGGCCACGTCTGCGTCTCCCACGAGGGGCGTCCCCCTGCGTGCGTCGTCTCGACCCGCGTCAACACCTGCGGCAACGGCGTCGTGGAGGCCGGCGAGGACTGCGACGACGGCAACCAGGTCGGCGGAGACGGCTGCGGCAGCGAGTGCGTGTATTGCGGCGACGGGAAGCTGGCAGAGAATGAGATCTGCGACACCCACTTGCCGGTCGCGATATCCTGCGTCTCGCTGAGCTACGACTTCGGCCGCCCGGGGTGCGTCAGCTCCTGCGATGACCTGTCCGCCATCCCGTGCGGGAGCTGGAACTGGCGTCGGCAGGAGCGCGCGACCTCGCAGACGTTGCGGGCCGGTTGGAGCTCGCGGCAGGAAGCGTTCGCCGTGGGTGAAGGCGGCGCGATCGTTCACTACAACGGCCAGTCCTGGCAGGACATCACCTCGCCCACGTCGGAAGCGTTGTCGGGCGTGTGGGGGAGCGGGCCGCGCGATGTCTTCGCCGTGGGTTCTGAAGGCACGATCCTGCACTATGACGATCGGGGCTGGCGCGCCATGCCCTCGCCCACGTCGGAGGCGTTGTCGGGCGTGTGGGGGAGCGGGCCGCGCGATGTCTTTGCCGTGGGCGCTCGGGGCACGATCCTGCGCTACGATGGTGAGGGCTGGCAGGCCATGACCTCGCCCACGTCGCTGGCGTTGTATGGCGTGTGGGGGAGCGGGCCGCGCGATGTCTTCGCCGTGGGCGCTCGGGGCACGATCCTGCACTACGACGGCCAGAGCTGGCAGGTCATGCCCTCGCCCACATCGAAGGCGTTGTCGGGCGTGTCGGGGAGCGCGCCGCACGATGTCTTTGCCGTGGGTATTCATGGCGCGATGCTCCGCTACGACGGCGAGCGCTGGCAGGCCGTGCCCTCGCCCACGTCGAAGGCGTTGTCGGGCGTGTGGGAGAGCGGGCCGGACAATGTCTATGTCGTGGATGTCGAGGGCACGATGCTGCACTACGACGGCGACGGCTGGCAGCGCATGACCTTGCCCACGACGCTGCCCGAAAAAGAGTCCTGGCGGCAGGTACGGTTGCATGCAGTGTGGGGGAGCGGACCGCGCGATGTCTTTGCCGTGGGGAACGGAGGCACGACGCTGCACTACAACGGCCAGGACTGGCGGAACATGACCTCGCCCACGACGGCATGGTTGGGCGGCGTGTGGGGGAGCGGACCGCGGGATGTCTTCGCCGTGGGTGATCACGGCACGATCCTGCACGACGACGGCGACGGCTGGGGGGACATGGGCGCGCCCACACCGGACGTCGTGTTGACCGGGGTCTGGGGGAGCGGGCCGGAGGATGTCTTTGTCGTGGGTGATCAGGGCACGATCCTGCGCTACGACGGCCACGGCTGGGAAACAATGGACCCGCCCACATCGGACGTGTTGTTGACCGGGGTCTGGGGGAGCGGGCCGGAGGATGTCTTTGCCGTGAGTGCGGAAGGCACGATCCTGCACTACGACGGCCAGGGCTGGCAGGAAATGCCCTCGCCCGCACCGGAGGCATGGTTGTCCGAGGTCTGGGGGAGCGGGCCGGAGGATGTCTTTGCCGTGAGTGCGGAAGGCACGATCCTGCACTACGACGGCCAGGGCTGGCAGGAAATGCCCTCGCCCGCACCGGAGGCATGGTTGTCCGAGGTCTGGGGGAGCGGGCCGGAGGATGTCTTTGCCGTCGGTGCTGAAGGCATGATCCTGCACTACGACGGCCGGGGCTGGCAAAAAATGCCCTCGCCCACGTCGGCATGGTTGAGCGGCGTGTGGGGGAGCAAGCTGCACGATGTCTTTGTCGTGGGCTCTGAAGGCACGATCCTCCACTACGACGGCCAGCGCTGGCAGGCCATGAGCTCGACCACGCTGATAACGCTGAATGGCGTGTGGGGAACCGGGCCGCAGGATGTCTTTGTCGTGGGCGAGTTCGGCGAGCGCCTGCACTACGACGGGACCTCCTGGCTCAAGCTCGATTCCAAGACAGATCGCATCTTTTTCGCGGTCTGGGGCACCGGCAGATCGTCCCTTGTCGTCGGCGAGGGCGGCGCCATCTATCGTCACACCCGGACGGAGCTGCCGCGGTAGTCGCACCGCCGCGAGCTCAGGCGCCCGCTGCCCGCCCCCGACGGCGCTCCCGGGCGCCGGCCAGGTCCCACGGACGCCCCAAGGAGGCGCTCAGCTGTCATGACGACGACCCCCAAGCGACCCGTTCGATTCGCGCTCTCGACAGCGCAGCTCCTTTTGCCGATCGCCCTCGCGGGCCTGTGCGCCGGGCCCGCGCGCGCCCAGGAGGCGGCGCCGGGGCCATGGCACGAGGGGGTCTCCGAGGAGCGAAAGCAGCGGGCGCAGGCGCTCTTCGAGGAGGCGCGCGAGCTGCACCGGCGCGCGATGCTCGCCGAGGCGCGGGCCAAGTACGAGGAGGCGCTCGCTGCCTGGGAGCAGCCCGAGCTCCGGCTCTATCTCGGGCGGGTGTTGAAGCTCATGGGCCTGCCCCTCCTGGCCCACGAGAACCTGCGCCTCGCCCTGCGCTGGGGGCCCGGCTCGCTCGACGCCGAGAAGGAGCAGGAGGCGCGCGCGGCGATGCGAGCGCTCGCGGAGCGGGAGCTCGCCGCCATCCGGATCCGCTGCGACGAGCCGGGCGCCGTCGTGCTGATGGACGGCCAGCCCTGGTTCATCGGCCCCGGCGCCGAGCGCCGGATGGTCCTGCCGGGAGAGCACGTCATCACGGCGAAAAAGAACGGCTATTTCACGGTCGTCAATCCCATCCTCGTCGTCGCCGGCAAAGAGGCCTCGGGACAGATCGCCCTGAGCGCCGATACCGTCGTCAGCAGGCCGCGGTGGGCCACGTGGCTCCCGTGGGCCACGCTCGGGGCGGGCGCGGCGCTGGGCGTCGCGGGCGGCGCGCTGATGCGGCATGCCGCCGCCGCCGAGGGAGCAACCGACCGGCGCCTCAGCGCCAGGTGCGTTCCGTCGTGCAAGCCGTTCGCGTCGGACGCGTACGACGGCACCGACCTCGAGAACGGGCTGGGGATCGGCGCGCTCCTCGTCGGTGGAGCGGCCGTGATCACGGGGACGGTCCTGCTCTTCGTGAACGGGCCCGAGAGCTACCGCACCCGGGATCGCGGCGGTGTGACGATCGAGCTCCGGCCCGCCGCGTCGCTCGATGCTGCGGCGCTGTCGGCGCGCCTCGTGTTCTGAGGGGAACGCCCCCTCCCCTCACGGGCTCCGCTTCCCCTCTCGCGTGGAGATGCCGTATTGCTTGAGCTTGAACGTGAAGGTGCGGACGGGCATCCCGAGGAGCGCCGCCGCCCGCTTCTGGACCCCGTCCGCGGCGTCGAGCGCCTGGCGCATGCGCGTGCACTCGATCTCCCGGAGCTCCTCGGCGATGGGCTTGAAGCGCGAGGGCCCCTCCGCGGGCGTCGCCGACGGATCCGCCGCGGGCCGCGGCGGGAGCTCGATCCCGGCGATGCGCTCGGGCAGGCCCCAGGGCTCGATCACCGGGCCGTCCGCCGTGGCGGCGGCGTACTCCATCGCGTTCTTGAGCTCGCGCACGTTGCCGGGGAACGGGTGCGCGAAGAGCGCGGCGAGCGCGGCCTCCGAGAGCTCGAGCGCGGGACGACCGGCCCGGGCGCACGCCTCGGCGAGGAACAGGCGGGCCAGGATCGGCAGCTCGCGCCGCCGGTGCCGGAGCGGGGGCAGCTCGACGACGGCGGCGCTCAGGCGGAAGAGCAGATCCTGACGGAAGCGGCCGGCGCGGACCTCCTCCTCGAGGTCGCGGTTGGTGGCGGCGACGATGCGGATGTCCACCTCGCGATCGCGCACGTCGCCGAGGCGCGTGATCCGCTTCGCCTCGAGCGCGCGGAGCAGCTTGGCCTGCGCGCCGAGGGGCAGCTCGCCGATCTCGTCGAGGAAGACGGTGCCGCCGTGCGCCCGCTCCAGCAGGCCCGGCTTGGGCGCCCGCGCCTCCGAGAACGCGCCCTTCTCGTAGCCGAAGAGCTCGCTCTCCACCAGCGTCTCCGGGAGCGCGGCGCAGTTGAGCGTGATCATCGGCTTCTGGGCCCGCGCCGACCAGTGGTGCACGGCGGCCGCGGCGTTCTCCTTGCCCGCCCCCGTCTCGCCGAGGACGAGCACCGGCAGATCGCTCGCCGCGAGGCGCCGGATCAGCTCGAACAGCCGGATCATGGCCGAATCGGCCACCACGATGGTGCGCTCGCCGATGACGTGCCGGACGGCGGCCTCGGAGGCGGAGGCGATCTCCCCGGGGGCGGCCATCGACGCGGCGGTCCGCGCGCCGGCGAGGAGCGTCTCGGTGTCGCCGCCGTCGAACGGGTAGCAGGCCAGCCCGGCGCGCGCCTCGGGGGCGAGCGGCGCGATCGCCTCGAGCACCTGGAGCGCCGCGGCGCGCGCCGCCTCGCCGCCGAGCTCGGGGAACCCGATGGCGAGGTGAGAGGCGCCGTCCCAGGCGACGATGTCCACGAGCCGGAGCGCCGAGAGCGCCCGCTGCTCCAGCGTCGTGCGCATCTGCACGGACCCGAGGGACACCACCGCCAGGCCGAACGGCCGCGCCGAGTCGGCGGCGCGCTCGATCTCCTCCTCGACGCGCCGGCGCAGCCGGCCCATCTCGATGAGGGCGCTGCCCCGCGACGGCGACTCGCGCCGGAGGATCAGCGTGGTGTCGCCCATGGTGATGACGTCGCCGGAGCCGAGCGCGCGCGAGCCCTCGATGCGCTCGCCGTTGACGAGCGTGCCATTGTGGCTGCCGAGATCGGCGATCCGGATCTCGCCCCGGGAGAAGACGAGCTCGGCGTGCCGCCGGGACACCGCGGCGGTGTCGAGCCGCACGTCGGCCTCGTCGCTGCGCCCCACGACGAGCACGCCGTCGTCCGGCAGGGCGCGCCGGTACGACGAGGAAGCGCCGATGACGAGGAGGTAGGAGTAGATTCCCCGGCTGTCCGGGGACTGCCGCAGATCGAAGGTCTGCGTCGTCAACGGCGAGCTCGCGGGGCCCCTCATCAGCCCGAAGCTATACCCGAAGCGCTCGCGCATGCAAGGCGCGAGCCTCCCTCGGCAACGCCGGCAACAGCGCTTTCAGCGGCTCGAGCGCCGATGGGGTGAACGGGGCGTTTCCGAGGGATTCGCCCTCCCGCCCCGGAACCTTCGGCGCCAGCGCCTGTCGAGAGCGTTGGTCAAGGAGGCACTCGTCATGGCTGAAGCGTTCCATCTGGGCGGCTGGGGGATGTATCCGACGTTGGTCTTCGGTCTCCTGCTCCTCGCCGCGTCCGTCCGTTATGCGGTCTCGCCCGAGCGGCGGTTCGTGCCGCTCCAGATCAGCCTCGGTATTCTCACGCTGGTGTCCGGCGGCCTCGGGTTCGTCAGCGGCACCATCAAATCGCTCACCCTCATGGGCGCGGTGCCGCCCGACGCGCGATGGCTGTGGATCGTCGGCCTCGGCGAGTCGCTCCACAACGTCGCGCTGGCGCTCGCGCTCCTCATCCTCTCGGCCCTCGCCGCGACCGTCGGCGCTTATCGCATCTCGCAGATGAGCCCCGCCCGCTGACGCCCGCGCCCCCAGCGCTCGCGCCGCCAGCGCTCGCGCCGCGGCCGGGCGCGCGGCGGCACGGCTACGTGCGCTGGGCGGCGGCGAGGGAGACGCGCCGCTCGATCCCGAGGAACAGGAGCGGGAGCGCGAGCGTGAACGCGATCGAGAGCGCGGCGACGGCGGGCATGCCGTCGAGGCGCCGGTCCGGCAGCTCGTGGAGCATCCTCGCCGACCAGAACGCCGCGATCGCGGACGCCATGTGCTGCACGGCCGACTGCATCGAGGTGAAGCGCGCGCGCTCGGCCGGGCGCGGCACCTTGGACGTCAGCGTGCTGTGCGAGACGTTGCGGAAGGTCATGCCGAGCATGAAGACGACGAAGATGACGACCACGGGCAGCCCCGGCACGTACGAGAAGAAGCCGGCGTAGAGGACGCCCACGAGCACCGCCGCGCCCACCGAGCCCGTCTGGAACGCGCCGAAGCGGTCGACGAGCGGCCCCACGGCGCGCATCGCGAAGAAGCTGACCAGGCCCCCCACGAAGTAGAGCAGCCCGAGCCGCTCGCGCGGGTACCCGAGGTTGTACTGCACGTACGCGGAGATGTTGGGGATCACGAGGAACGACGCCATCGTGACGGTCGCCGTCGTCGCGTACGAGAGCATCACGATCGGCCGGCCGAGGAGGGCGCGGAGCTCGCTCAGGGCGCCGCCCGACGGCGGCTCGCCGGCGAGGTGATCGCGCATCGAGGGCAGGAGGAAGACCGCGAGCCCGGCGACGAGCAGCCCGAGCGCCGCGACGGCGAAGAACGGCAGCGGGAAGCCGCCGCGCCGGGCGAGCTCGAGCCCGGCCGGGATGCCGAACACCGAGGCGACCGAGAACGAGCCCATCACGACGCCCATCGCCTTGCCGCGCCGCTCGGGCGGGATGACGTCCGCGACGATGGAGAACGCGACCGAGGTCGCGGGCCCGCCGAACGCCCCGGCGAGCACGCGCGCCGCCATGAGGCTCGACAGCCCGGTCGCGAAGCCGCCGGCCGCGGTGCCGACGACGAGGCCGAGCATCGCCACCGCGAGCGCGCTGCGCCGGTCGAACCGGTCGAGGAAGAACGCGCCGGCGAGGCCCGACAGCGCGGCCGACGCGGTGTAGCTGCCGCCGATGAGGCCGATGTCGGACATCGGGATGCCCAGGGCGACCGCGAAGTCGGGCCCGAGCGGCATCACCATCACGAAGTCGAGGATGTTGATGAACTGGACCGCAGCGACGAGGAAGATGATGCTCCGCTCGGAGCGAGGTGTGGACACGAGGATCGACTGTAACCCTTGGCGAGGCGCTCGGACGAGGAGAATACGGTTCGAGCACGTTGCGCGCGGGCGGCTCGATGGTCGCTCGATGATTGCTGGCGTTGCTGGCAGCGCAACGCCGCGTTGCGCGCGCGCACCGTTGTCCGTCCACGGGTGACACCTTACGATGGCTGCCATGGATCGCCGCACTGCCCTCGGGGCCCTCGCCGCCGCGCCCGTCGCGGCCGCGTGCGCCCGCACCGAGCCCTCGCCCAGCCGCACCGATGAAGCCGCGCTCGCCGCGGAGGACGTGGTCCGCGGCGTCGCGCCGCTCGGCTCCCCCTGGGAGACGCTCGACCCGTTCCTGTTCTGCGTCCACCACGACGACGCGTACCCCGCCGGCAACGAGCGGATGGGGCCGGCCGCCTCGCTCGCGGGCCGCGCCATCGGCCGCGATTTCGCGGGCAAGGACGGCTGGCGCATGTACCACGGCGCGGTGGTCCCCGGCTTCCCGCAGCACCCGCACCGCGGCTTCGAGACCGTGACGATCGTGCGGCGCGGGCTCGTCGATCATTCGGACTCGCTCGGCGCGGCCGCGCGCTACGGCCGCGGCGACGTCCAGTGGCTCACGGCGGGGAGCGGCATCGTGCACGCGGAGATGTTCCCGCTCGTCGAGGAGCGCGGGCCCAATCCGCTCGAGCTCTTCCAGATCTGGCTCAACCTCCCGCGCGCCGACAAGCTCGCCGACCCGCACTTCGTGATGATGTGGGGCGACACGATCCCGAAGCAGCTCGCGCGCGACGCCGCCGGCAGGGCGACCGAGATCACCGTGGTCGCCGGCCGCTTCGGCGAGCTCCGCCCGCCGGCCCCGCCGCCGAGATCGTGGGCGGCGCGCGCGGACGCCGACGTCGCGATCTGGACGCTCAAGATGGCGCCGGGCGCGCGGTTCGCGCTGCCGGCCGCCTCGCCGGGGACGAACCGCGCCCTCTACTTCTTCCGGGGCGCCGAGCTGCGCGTCGGCGCCCGCCGCGTCCCCGGGGGCCAGCGGATCACGCTCCGCGACGGCGCCGCCGCGCTCCTCGAGAACGGCCCCGACGAGGCCGAGATCCTGCTCCTCCAGGGCCGGCCCATCGGCGAGCCCGTCGCGCAGCACGGGCCTTTCGTGATGACCTCGATGGCCGAGGTCCAGCAGGCCTTCCTCGACTACCGGCGGACCGGCTTCGGCGGGTGGCCGTGGCCGAGCGACGATCCGGTCCACGCGCGCGCGGAAGGCCGGTTCGCGCGGTACCCCGACGGGCGCATCGACAAGGCCGGATGATCGCGACGGGCTCGGCACGGGCGACGTCGAGGACTCGGGCTGGCGGCTCGATCACGTGCTCGTGCGCGGCCCCGACGCGGGCCTCCGCGCGGACCGCATCCTCGACGAGCCCATCACGATCCAGGCCGCGGGGCGCGCCGTCCGGACGACGCTGTCGGATCATTTCGGCGTCCTGGCCACGATCGGGAGCGCCGGCGCGGAACGGGCCGCCCGCTGACGAGGCGCCCGTTGACGCCGCGCCTCAGGGGCGCTCCGGGCACCTGCCCGCCTGCGGCGCCGCCTCGAGCTCGAGCTCGCGGACGCGGCCGATCGCGCCGGGATCGAGCTTGAGCTTCATCACCATGTTCCCTCCGCGCTCGCACACGAGGCGGAAGGAGTGCTCCTGCTCCCCGTCGGACTCGATCGATCCGCCGAGCTTGCACCGCCCGTGCGCCGCGCGCAGCTCGGAGAGCTCTCGCTGGACGGCGCCCTCGTCGACGGCGTGCGAGAACACCTGCTGGAAGGGAGCCGTCTTCTGGCCGGAGGCGAGCGCGACGACCTGCGCCGCGCTGCGCTTCATCGCCTCGGTGGGCGGCGCGACGGCGCTGAAACGAAAGGCGCTGATCTTCGATGTCCCGGCGTCGAGGGTGAGCTTGGCCGCCATGCGCCCCCGCTCGCAGGCCATCGCGAACCGCGCCTCGCGCGCCCCCTTCGACGAGATCAGCGCGCCGGGCTTGCAGGCGCCGTGGTCCCTCCGCAGGCGCTCGACGATCTCCTCGAAGGCGCCCGGCGAGACGTGCTCGACGAAGCCCTTCGTAAAGAGCTCTTCGTAGCGCGCCCGCTCGAAGCGGTCGTACAGGGCGACGGACGCCTGGAAGGCCGACTCCAGGCGAGGGCTCGGGCGCTCCTTCCGGGGCGCGGTGACGCCGGCGCGCCGGAGCGCCGCGCGCACCTCGCCGAGCAGCGCCTCCCGGTCCGTGTCGACGAGGCTCGAGAGCAGCACGAGCCCCACGCCGGCGCGCGGATAGAGCTCCACCCAGGCGGAGTATCCGTCGACCGCCCCGCTGTGCAGGACGACCTCGTCGTCCTCGCAGCTCTCGAGAGCGCGCCAGGCGAGCCCGATCGCGCTCGCCCTCGCGTCGACCGCGTAGCGGCCCTCGGGGCCCGCCGGCTCGACCGAGAGGTGCGCGGGCCGCGCCGCGGTGTGGGCCTCGCGGACCGAGCTCCGCCGGAGGGGGCCCGCCTCCGCGCCGCCGCGCGGCGGATAGGCCGAGAGCTGGAAGGCGGCGTAACGTGCCATGTCGCGCACGGACGCGTAGAGCCCGCCGGCCGCCTCGGACGCGCCGAACCGCCAGTGGGGCTCCGGCTTCAGCTTGGCGTGCTTCTTCACGTGCCCTGTCGCGAGGCGCCCCGGGGGGACGGCGCCCTCGTCCCAGACCGAGGACGCCATGCCGAGCGGCGCGAGGATCGTCTCGCTCACGTAATCGCGGTAGCGGCGCCCGGAGACGCGCTCGACGACGAGCCCGAGGAGGGAGAACCCGAAGTTCGAATAGACCTCCTTCGTCCCGGGGACGTACTCCAGGGCCGTGCCGGGCACCGCCGCGCGGACCTCTGCCGCGGTGACCTCGCGCGTCGAATCCGAGTAATCGAACCGGCCGAGCCGCGGCAGCCCCGAAGCATGGGTGAGCAGGTGCCGCAGCGTGATCCGCGGCGAATCGGCGGTCGGATAGACGACCTCCGCGAGCTCCGGGAGGTAGCGCGACGCGGGATCGTCCAGCGCGAGCTTGCCCTCGTCGCGGAGCTTCAGGATCGCGGCCGCGGTGAAGGTCTTCGTGATCGAGCCGACGCGGTAGACGGTATCGGCGTCCGGCGCCGCCCCGGTCGCCGGATCGATCGCGCCGAAGCCCCGGGAAACTGCGAGCTCGCCGCCCTCGACGATGCCGATCGCGAACCCCGGCAGCTTTTGCCGATCGAGCTCGGCGACGAGGTGGGCCTCGATCTGCGGCACGATCGCGAGGAGCTTCGTCCGGCGCCCGGGGTCGTCGACCCACGCGGGCGGGTCCTCGGCGACGAGGATCGGCGCGTCGGTCGGCGCAGGCGGCGCGGGCGATGGCGCGGCCGCCGCCGCGCGGGGGGCCGGCCGCGGGGCCGGGGCCGCGGGCGCGACGGGCCGCTCGCCCGCGGCGCAGCGGGTCAGCGTGAGGAGCAGCGACAGGAGGGCGGCGCGGCGCATGGGCGAGGCGCGAGGCTACCAGGACCGGGTGGCCGGGGTCATCGCTCGCCGCGGGCGCGACGGCGGAGGCGCGCGCCCGTCACCCGGCGCGGGCGGCGGCTCGGGCGGCTCGCTCCAGCAATCGTTCGCGCCGGCCCGGTGCTGCGCGCGGTACTCCGACGGGCTGACGCCCTCGGATCGCCGGAACTGCTCGGCGAAGCGCGACGCCGAGTCGTAGCCGCAGGCCGTCGCGACCTCCAGCACGCCGTGGCGCCCCGAGCGCAGGAGCGTCTTGGCCAGCTCGAGGCGCTCCTTCCACAGGAGGGCGCGGAACGAGACCCCCTTCGCGCCGAGCCGGCGGCGCAGCGTCGCGTTGCTCACCCCGAGCGCGCGCGCCACGTCCTGCGCCGCCCAGGGGCGCGCCGGATCGCGGCGCACCAGCGTCCGGACCGCGAGCGTCGGATCGAGCGCCAGCGTCGACGCGGCGGCGCGCCCCTCCTCGAGCTGCTCCCGGTGCTGCAGGAGCAGGGTCAGGACGAGATCCTCCAGCCGGTGCTCGAGGAGCAGCGCGTGCGCGCCGGGCAGGAGGAGCGTGCTCACGAGGTGGATCATCGCCTGGATCGACGGCAGCGCGGAGCGCAGGAGGTGCGGCCGATCCGCCTCGAAGCCGCCGAGCCCCCGCTGGACGCAGAGCGTGGGGTAGCGGCGCTGGAGCCGCGCGTCGACCTCGCTCAGGAGCTCGACGGTGAACGCGCGGTAGACGCCGCGCTCCGGGTCGGGCTCGTTGACGAGCTCGAGGGGGATGCCCTGCGGCACGAGCAGGATCTGCCCTTCCCGGGCGACGAGGCGCGCGTTGCCGTCCGGGCCGTCGAGGAAGATCCGCTTCGTGCCGTCGAGGATGAGCACGATGAGCGGCCGGGAGAGCCGCTGGATCGAGACCCGATCGCGCGAGCGGGAGAAGACCCCGATCCACCGGGCCAGGCCGGCGCCGTTCGCGCCGCCCGCCGCGGACGCGCGCTCCAGGCGGGCCAGGGCCTCCCGGAGCGCACTCCAGGCCTGGGCGTGATCGGAGGGCTCGAGCAGTCGTGTGAGCTGGGTCGTCATCGTCGCTCCTGATGCCTGGACCGTGGCTCGCTCACCCCGGGACGCCCGCCGGACCGGCCGGGGCGGCAGAGCGTAACCGCGAAGGTACGCGGGCCAAATCGCTCTTCCGCCGGATCATCGGACGTCGAGCAGGACGACCTCATCATCGTTGAAGAGCGGGACCAGGAGGCGATTCCTCGATCGGTCCCAGCCGAGGTCGGCCGGGCTCGGGAGGCCGTCGGCGAGGGTGGAGACGCGCGGCGCCGCGCCCCCGGCCGGGTCGATCGCGAAGATGGCGCCCGCGTCCCAGCTCGACACGAGGACCCGGCCGTCGTCGAGGCGCACGAGGCCGTCCAGCGAGCCCGCCGGCAGCGCGAGCTCGCGCCGCCTCTCGCCCGAGGCGTCGTACACGTCCACCCGCGCCGCGCCGAGGTAGGCGACCCAGATCTCGCCGTCCGCGCACGCGACGCCGTTCGGGTGCGGCAGCGCGGGGCCTTCGACGATGCGCGACACCTGCCCGCTCGGCGCGATCACGACGAGCGCGTCCGTGCCGACGCCGGTGATGGCGCCGCCCTCGAGGGTCACGCCCGTGTCCGACACCACGATCGCGCCGTCGGGCATGACCGCGATGTCGTTGAGCAGGCCGGCGCCGGGCACCTCGATGTCCTGGATCGGCGCGCCGTCGCCCGCGTCGAAGACGCGGACCGCGTCGATGTCGGCCACGTAGAGCTTTCCGCCCGCGATCGCCATGCCCTTGGGGGCGCTCAGGGTGACGCCCTCCGAGGCGCCGTCGATCCACGTGAGGTCGAGGACCTCGCCGTCCGGAGAGACGCGCGAGATGAAGCCTCGATCGTCCTTGTCGACGGGCGAGCCGACGATGTTCGAGACCAGGTACACGTCGCGCTCCTCGTCGTGAAGCACGGACTCGGGCGTGGTGAAGCCGCCGACGCGGCGGATTTCCGGGGCGGCCGGGCCTGCGTCTTCGGCGCACGCCTGGAGGACGACGGCGGACAGGGAGACGAGGGCTGCAGCGAGGCGCTTCGGGTGGGATTTCATGGGGGCTCTCTCGGTTGAACACGGCCGGCGACGCGCCGGGTGTGCGCCTACCGTGCTCCCGGTCGCCGCGCGGCGCGCGCCCGCGGCGCTCATTGACGCGCCCGAAACGCTCACGGCGGCGCCGGGCCGCCCGGCCCCGCGAGATGAAGAGTCCTCTCCTCGGCGCCTCGGCGCCTCATCTCCATGTCTGAGCAGCGGTCTCGAGCTCCGTGAGATGAGCATGCCAATCATCCTCGGCTCACGTCCGATCGGCGCGCTCGGAGTACAGCTTGAACATCGCGCGGCGCGAGGGCCGGATCTCCACGCGGGCGGCGAACGTCTTGGTCGAGATCGATAGAGCCCGCCTGCCCGCCAGGACCACGTCACAACGCGACGACGCCAAACGTAAGCCAAACGTAGCCAAACGTGACGAGAGCGACGCTGGGACCTCGTTTGACCAGTGTTGCGCTCCAGACAATCATGCGCTAAATGTGGCGGCCAGCACGTGGTACACTGAATGCAGTCCGAGCCAGACAACGACGGGCCGAACGACACGCCGCTGGACGAGCAGGTAGCCGCGCTGCGGAGGCGCGTCGCAGAGCTGGAGGAGGAGCTGGCCGAGGCGCGGCGTCCGCGCGAGAGCACACCTGCCGAGGAGCAGCACGGGCTCCTGGCCAAGTTCTTTTCGGTGGACGGCTCCGGCCACACCGCGCTCCTCGACGCGATCCCGGCGATGGTGTTCTTCAAGGATCGCGACCACCGCTACCTCGCCGTCAACAAGGCCTACGCCGATCACTATCGCCTCTCGGCCGACAAGATCATCGGGAAGCGCGACGAGGAGATCTTCGTCCCGGAGGTCGCGCAGAGCTACCGCGAGAACGACGAGATCATCATGTCGGACGGGGTGCCGCGGCTGAACGTGGAGCTCCGGTGGAAGCTCGAGGACGGGAGCGACGGCTGGACGCTGGAGAACAACGTCCCCTTCCGCGACGACAGCGGCCGCGTGATCGGGATGGTGGGGGTCGTGGTCGACATGACCGCGCGAAAGAGGACGGAAGAGGCGCTGCGGCAGATCGAGTCCGACCTCCTCGCCAGCCAGTCGCGGCTCCTCGAGACGATAGCCGCCCTCTCGACGCCGGTCCTGCCGATCGACGAGGGAGTCCTCGTCCTGCCGCTCGTCGGCCACCTCGACCGGTCGCGGTGCCGGAAGCTCATGACGGCGATGCTGCAAGGCGTGGAGCGCCATGACGCCGAGTTCGTGATCCTCGATCTCACCGGCGTCCCGCTCATCGACGGCGACGTCGCGAATCACATCCTGCGCGCGGTGCAGGCCGTGGTTCTGCTCGGCGCGCAGTGCGTCCTCGTGGGCATGTCCGCGCGCACCGCCGGCTCGCTCGTGAACACCGGCGAGTCGCTCGACGAGCTCGTCCTCCTGCGGGATCTCCGGGCCGGCGTGCGCTACGCGATGGCCCGTCGCAAGGCGCTCGCCCGCGTCGATCCGATGATGCTCCCGTAGGCGGCGAGGCGCGCGGCGCCCCTCACCCGCTCACGGCCGCCCTCGGCCGGCGGCCTGCGCCTGCCGTGGCGCTCAACGCCTCTCCTCAACGCCTCCCCTCGCACCTCCACCCAGCGTGCGCGACCCGGGGGGCGCGCCCCGAGCGCCAGATCTCACTTGACGGTCTGCCGCCGGGCTGGTGACATCGCTTCAGGATCGTCCTCACGAAGGTCGTTTGGAAGGTCGGTTGATCGCCTGGAGGACAGGCGCGGACCAGAGCTCGTCTTCGGGGCCGAATCGCCGCTTGTCTGGGCTCGCTCTGCCTCGAAAGAACGTCACGATGGGAGGCACGGAGGCCTTCACGAGGATGCTTGTCGACCCGAAGCTGCGCGCGCCGTCGCGCCAGTGCGGACAGGCGCCCCCCCGCTGGCTCGCGCTCGGGCGCGCGCTCCCGGGCCGGGCGCGCCTCGCGCTCGCGGCGGCGAGCTTCCTCGCGATGATCGCGCTCTACGCCTGGCTCCCGGATCGCGAGGGGGCGAGCGCCGTCGTCGTCCCCACCCTCGCGAGCATCGGGCGCGCCACGGCCGACGCGCTCGCCGCCAGGGAGTTCTGGGTCGACGTTCAGCACAGCTTCCTGCGCGTCACGGCCGGGTTCGCCGCCGCCGCGCTCCTCGCCGTCCCCCTCGGCGTGCTCGCCGGCGCGTTCCGGTCGATCGCCGCGCTGCTCGAGCCGCCGGCCGAGTTTCTCCGCTACGTCCCGGTCCCGGCGCTCATCCCGCTCGTCATGATCGCGGCGGGCATCGGCGAGGGCGCGAAGGTCCTCCTCGTGTTCCTGGGGACCTTCTTTCAGCTGCTGCTCATGACCGCGGACGAGGTGCGGCGGGTCCCGGCGCACCTGCTCCACGTCAGCCAGAGCCTCGGCGCGAACCGGCGCGAGATCGTCTTGCGCGTCCTCGCCCCGGCCGCCCTCCCCGGCATCTGGGGCGCGCTGCGCATGTGCAACGGCTGGGCCTGGAGCTACGTCGTCGTCGCGGAGCTCGTGGCGGCCACCGAGGGCCTCGGCTTTCGCGTCCTGCGCTTCTATCGCTTCATCCAGACGCCGAGCATCTACGCTTACCTCCTCGTGCTGGGGCTCCTCGGCCTCGGGCTCGACTGGGTGTTCCGCGCGGCCTCTCGCCGCCTCTTCCGCTGGACGAGAGGCGCCGGGGCATGAAGCTGTCGCTGCGCGGCGTCAGCAAGACGTACTCCGGCCGCCGCGGCGAGACGGACGCCCTCGCGCCGCTCGACATGGCCGTCCGCGAGGGCGAGTTCATCAGCCTGGTGGGCCCCTCCGGGTGCGGCAAATCGACGCTCTTGCACATCGTCGCCGGCCTCGAGCCGGCGAGCTCCGGCGCCGTCGCGCTCGACGGCGAGCGCGTCCTCGGCCCCGGCGCCGAGATCGGCCTCATGTTCCAGCAGCAGACGCTGTTCCCCTGGCTCAGCGTCCGCGAGAACGTCCGCTTCCCGCTGACGCTCGCGCACCACCGCGGCCGCGCGGCCGGGGGCGACCGCGACCGGGGGGCGGCGCGGGTCGAGAGCCTGCTGCGCCTCGTCGGGCTCTGGGACTTCCGCGACAGCTACCCCGCGGAGCTGAGCGGCGGCATGCAGCAGCGCGCCGCCCTCGCGCGGGCGCTCGTCGGCAAGCCCGAGGTGCTGCTGATGGACGAGCCGTTCGGCGCGCTCGACGCCCAGACGCGCGAGCAGATGCAGGAGCTCGTGCTCCACCTCATCCAGCACCACCGCATCACCACGCTGTTCGTCACGCACGACGTGGACGAGGCCCTGCTCCTGTCCGATCGCGTCGCCGTCTTCTCGGAGCGGCCGGGGCGCGTCCTCGCCACCCTCGACGTGACCTTCGCGCGCGCGGCGCGCTCGTCGGCGCTCAAGCTCGACGAGGCGTTCCTGCACCAGAAGCGCGAGATCCTGGCGCTCTTGCGCGGGCGCGATCGGTTCGAGACGCAGCGCGATCGCCTGCTCTTCGGGCTCACCAACACGCAATCGAACGCGGGAGAAGGGGGACCATGAAACGAAGGACCGTCTTGCAAGAGCTCGGGGCAGCGCTCGCCTGCCTCGTCCTGTCCGTGGGCTGCTCGAACAAGGACGCGGCGCCGAGCGCGCCGGGCGCCGCCACGGGGCCCAGCGCGCACGCCGGGGCCGCCGCGCCGCCGGCCGCGGCGCCCGTGAAGCTCACCGTCGGTCACGACCTGTGGATCGGCTACTCGGGCGTCTTCCTCGCGAACGAGCTCGAGCTGTTCAAGAAGGCCGGGCTGACCGTGGAGCTCAAGCCGTTCTCGAACCCCGGGGACACGCTCGCGGCGCTTGCCGCGGGGCAGCTCGACGTCGGCCTCACCACCCTGCAGAACCTGGCGGTCTTGCACGGCAACAGCGAGTCGGACGTCGTGGCCATCGCCCTGGTCGACAGCTCGAACGGCGCGGACGCCGTGGTGGCGAAGGAGAGCATCGCGACCATGGCCGATCTCAAGGGCAAGACGGTCGCCCTCACGCTCGGCGAGGTCAACCACATGCTGTTCCTCTTCGGCCTCGAGAAGAGCGGTGTCAGCCCCGGCGACGTGAAGATCACGAGCATGAGCGCCGACGACGCGGGCGCCGCGTTCGTCGCCGGGAAGGTCGACGCCGCGGTCACCTGGGAGCCGTGGATCACCAAGGCCACCAAGAACGGAGGCCACGTGATCTTCTCGAGCGCCAGCATGCCCGACACGATCACGAACTCGGTGGCCGTGCAGCGGTCGAAGCTCGCCGCCGGGGGCGACGCCTACACGCGCCTGCTCGGCGCCATCGATCAGGGGGTCAAGACGCTGCGCGGCGAGCCGGACAAGGCCCACCCCATCATCGGCAAGTACTTGGGCGCGTCGCCCGAGGACGTGAAGGGCATGCTGAGCGGCGACAAGATCTACGACCTGGCCGACAACAAGCAGCTCTTCGGCGCGGCGGACAAGGCCGGCCCCGCCTATGCCTCGGTGACGTCGGTTGTCGACTTCACCGTCCAGTCGAAGCTCGTCAAGAAGGCGCCGGCGCCCGAGGCGCTGCTCGACCCGAGGTTCGTCCGATGACCCGCGACGAGGGGCTCATGGGGCGGGCGCTGGAGCTCGCGCGCGGCGCGCAGCGCGCCGGCGAGCCGCCGTTCGGCGCGCTGGTGGTCGCCCCGGACGGCACCATCGTGGCCGAGGCGACCGACGAGGTGAACGGCCAGCGCGACTTCACGTACCACGCCGAGGTGGGCGCCGTTCGCCGCGCCTGCGCGGCCGTCGGCGCCGACTTGCGAGGATACACCCTCTACACGACCGTGGAGCCGTGCCCGATGTGCTTCACCGCGGCATGGCTCGCCCGGATCGGCCGCGTCGTCTTCGGCTGCACGATGGCCGAGGTCACGGCGGCGACCGGCGGCGCGCAGCGCGAGCTCGCCGTCCCGGCCCGGTGGATGAACGAGCATTCCGGCGCTCCCGTCGACCTCCTGGGCGGCGTCCGCGACGCGGAGTGCCTCGCGCTGTTCGGCCGAGCGTAGCGCGCGGGACGGACGGGCTCGCCGCCGGAGCCCGGGCGCGGGTGACCGCTGCTGGCGAAGGGCTGCTGCTGAGGAAGCAGACGCGCTGAACCGCTGCTCGTATCCGAGCAGCGCGGGGCGAGCGCGCCGGAGGGGCGCCGAAATTCTCGGTCGGACGAGGGCGATGCGCTGCGCCGGCCTCGGGGCACGCGCGTTGCAGCGAGCGGCGCGCCAGCACGGCCATCGACCCTTTACCGGCGACCTCGGCGCGCCCCTTTCCTTCTCGGGAGTCTTCATGACCGACCGTATTGCTCGTCTCAAGGCCTCGCCCTCCGAGGCGGTCAAGGAAAAGCTCGATTACCCCGTCATCGACACGGACATCCACACCAACGATTACTCGCCGGCGCTCGAGGATTTCGTCGCGACGTACGGCGGCGCCAAGCTCGTGGACGATCTGCGCAAGGCGCTGAGCTCCCGCCGCCGCAACGCCGAGAACAGCAGCGGCAAGGACTGGTACACCCAGACGCCCGAGGAGCGGCAGCACTACCGCACGGTCCGGTCCCCGTGGTGGGCGCGGGTGACGCGCAACACGCTGGACGTGGCCACGTACCACCTCCCCTCGCTGCTCGCCGAGCGGCTGGAGGAGCAGGGCTCCGACTACTCGGTGCTGTTCCCGAACAACACCCTCGCGCCGCTCGCCGTCAAGGACCGGGGCGCGCGGCAGGCGCTGACGCGCGCGATCAACCACTACCACGCGGATCTGTTTCGCAAGTACAGCGACCGCCTCACCCCGGTGGCCGGCATCCCGCTGAACACGCCCGAAGAGGGGATCGAAGAGCTGGAGTTCGCCGTCAAGAAGCTCGGCCTCAAGGCGATCAACATCTCCGGCGGCGTCCGCCGCCCCATCAAGTCGATCGCGGAGAAGTACCCGCCGGACCAGCACCCGGAGATCGCGAAGTACGCGCGCCAGCCCGCGCCGGAGCACCGCAACGACTTCGCGGCCGCGGGCATCGAGAAGATCGAGGACATCCGCGATCGCTGGGTGAACAACTTCTTCTTCGGGTCCGAGTCGGACGACCGCACCATCGCGGCCGCGTTCAACGACAAGGCGAACCCGCTCGGCGCGAAGATCAACGCCATCTACTCCTCGGACGTCGGCCACTGGGACGTCCCCGATCTCACCGAGGCGCTCGCCGAGAGCTGGAACCTCGTGGAAGAGGGCGTCATCAGCGCCGAGGACTTCAAGGCGTACGTCTTCGAGAACCCGTACAAGCTCTACACCGAGGCGAACGCGAGCTTCTTCAAGGGCACACGGGTCGAGGAGAAGCTCAAGCAGAGGGCGCAGGCGAAGGGCGACGAGCGGCGCGGCCCGCAGCCGGGCGCGCGGAGCGAGGGCTCACCCGGCAAAGCGATCGAAATAAGCGCGTAGCCCCGCCGCGTCGAGGCCCGCCCCCAGCGCGAACATCAGCGCGAGGCGCGCCTTGGGCCCCGAGAGCGCGCCCGCGGCGATCACCCCGAGGCCCTCTAGCCGCCGCCCGCCGCCGGGCGCGCCGTACGTCGGCGTGACCCGGCCGCCGGGGCAGCGCGAGCTCAGCACCACCGGGATGCCGGCCTGGACCAGCGCCGCGATCGCCCCTTCCCAGCTCCCGCAGACGTTCCCCGCGCCCGAGCCCTCGATCACGACCCCGCGCGCCCGGGCGTCGAGGAGCGCGCGCAGGAGGAGGTCGTCCATCCCCGACGCCACCTTGACGAGGTAGACCCGCGGCTCGGGCGAGGCGAGCGGGAGCTGCGGCGTCCTCGCCGGGCGCGCGAAGACGCGGACGCCCTCGCCGTCGACCGCGCCGAGCGGCCCCGCGCCCGGCGAGGCGAAGGTGCCGAACGCGGTCGTATGGGTCTTCATCACCCACCGGGCGGCGTGGATCTCGTCGTTCATCGCGACGAGCACCCCGAGCCCCCGCGCCGCCGGCGCGACCGCGACCCGCGCCGCCGAGACCAGGTTGCGCGGGCCGTCGGCGCCCGCCGTGCTCGCGTCGCGCATCGCGCCGGTGAGCACCACCGGGGTGTCGCCGTCGAGCAGCAGATCCAGCCCGAACGCGGTCTCCTCCAGCGTGTCCGTGCCGTGGGTGACGACGACGCCGGCCACCTCGGGATCGGCCTGCAGAGCGCGCGCGGCGCGCGCGACCTCCGCGATCCTGTCCGGGCCGAGGTTCCAGCTGCTCTCGAGGCAGAGCTCGGTGACCGCGATCTCGGCGACGCGCCCGAGCGCCGGCACGCCGGCGACGAGCTCCTCCGCGCGGACGGCGGGCACGGCGGCGCCCGTCTGCGGATCGACGCGGCTGGCGATGGTGCCGCCGGTGGTGACGAGGTGGAGTCGAGGCATGAGGTGGCTCCTTGGCAATGTCATCGTCGAATTGAACCTGGAAATCTGTGGGGAGAAGGCGGAGAATGGGTCTGACCCGTGCCGAACCCCTCCCCTCTCCGATCGGTCGACCCTGCCGAGGCGCGCGCCGCTTCCGAGGATCTCTCTTTTCACGAGGCGATCCTCATGCCCGGATCGCCGTCCAAGAGGGCGGGCCGAGATCTGGCGAGCGCCGTCGGACCGGCGGCCATCATCGTCATCTCTTTCTATATCGCGGCACAGCTCATCAGCCAGATCGCGAGCCTCAAGATCGGCGTCGTCTTCTCGCTGGCCGTCGATATGGGGACCTTCATCTATCCCCTCACCTTCACCTTGCGGGATATGGTCCACAAGACCATCGGCAAGCGCGGCGCCCAGACGCTGATTTTTTGCGCCGGCGGGGCCAATCTCCTGATGGCCCTCTATCTCCTTTGGGCCGCACGAGTGCCGTCCGACCCGTCCTGGGGTCTCGGCGAGCAGTACTCGGCCATCCTGAGCCCGGTGTGGCGAATCGTGCTCGCGAGCATCGTTGCGGAGATCGTGAGCGAGCTGCTGGACACCGAGATCTTCCATCGGGTCCGCGAGGCCTATCTGAGAAAGCCCGGACCCAGGCGCCAGTGGCTCGCGGTCCTCGCGAGCAACTCCGTCAGCGTTCCGGTCGACAACCTGGTGTTTTGCCTCGGCGCATTCGCCTTCGTACTGCCGTTCGACGTGATCTGGCAGATCTTCGCCATCAATCTCGCGACGAAATTCGCCATGACCCTGATAAGCCTGCCGGGCATCTATCTCGTACCCGACAAGAAGAGCAACGACGTCCCGGAGCAGCAGGCATAGGCCGCGCTCCGGGGCCGCCCCGACCCCACCTCTTCGATCACCGCAGGTGCGCGAGCGGCAGCCCCGCGACGGGCGCGCGGAACGTGAGGAGCCGCGGCATCGCCAGCGACCCCATGTAGCACGTGCGGAGATCGGGCCCGCCGAACGTGATGCTCGTGGGCAGCTGCACGGTGTCTCCGGCGCAGGCGCCGAGATCCATCGGCTCGATGGTGCCGCTCTTCTGCTTCAGGGTCATCGCCTCCAGGACCTCGGGGCGCGGGTCCTCGAAGACGGTCTGGTGGCTGCCGTCGGGGAAGATCACCGAGAGGCCGTTGCGGCAGACCGCCGCCACCCAGATGTTGCCCTCGGCGTCGAAGGCGAAGCCGTCCATGTACCCGCCGATGCCGAGGTTGTCGGGCCCGAACTGCTCGGGATCGCCGAGGCTGCCGTCGTCGCGCACCGGGAAGCGGAGCAGCCGGCCGGGGATGGTCTCGACGGCGTAAAGGAACTTCTCGTCGGCGTCGAGGCGCACCTCGTTCGTCATGCTGAGGTTGTCGGCCACGATGCGCGGGCCCTTCTCGTCGACGAGCACGATGTACCCGTCGCGGATGTTGCCCGCGACCGCGAGCCACCACGGGAGCTGCCGTGTCAAGACGGAGATCCAGAGGCGGTCCCGCGAGTCGATGAAGCAGAAGTTCACGGCGCCGAGCGGCATGCCGTCGATGGAGTCGAGGAGGACCTCGGACCGGCCGTCGCGGTGGAGCTTGTAGACCTTGCCGCCGGACAGGGCGGCGACGATGAGGTTGCCCTGGCGGTCCATCGCCATGCCGTTCGGCTCGCCCACGTCCGGGCCGAGGGTCGCCTGCCTGCCGTCGGGATCGATGCGCGTCGCGATGCCGCGGGCGTCCGAGGTCCAGAGCGTGCCGTCCGCCTCGGCGATGACGCACTCCGGCCGGACCAGCCCCTGCCCAACGTGCTCGATCCGGGCCGGATCGAGGGTGAAGCCCCGCACAGATGACATGAATCGACCTCCCGGCGCGGCGCCGCGCCGCGCGCTCGACGCGGGCGAGCATACCATCCCCGCCCGTCCACGAGGGGGTCTCGGGAGCCGGCGCGTCCCCCGGCCGGCGAGGTCGAACGAGCGCGGCGCGCGAGGGCGAGGGCCCCCGTGGCCGGCGCGGCGGACAATCCTCGGCGTGACGCCAAGATTGCGAGCACGTTTCATGCTTGGAACAGGGGTGTTCCATCGGAATCCGGATTGAACCCCGTTGTCACCTCCATGTAAGCTCCATTTCAACATGGGAAGTCGCCTTCAATCGTGTAGCACGCTGGTGGTAGCGCTCAGCCTCGGGGTCGCCCTCGCTGCGTGCTCGGCGCAAGGCCCAGGCAGCGAGACGTCCGCAGCGTCTGGCGGAGGAGTCGGCGGCGGGGGCACCGCGACGGGAGGAGGCGACAGCTCCAGCTCGGGCGACGACTTCAACCCCACGGGCCCGGGTGTCGGAGGCGACGGGGGCAGCGTCCCGCTCGGGTTCACGGTCCAGCCGAACGACCTCCAGACGATCGCCGTCGCGGCGGGGCAGGCAGCGCCTTCCGTGAGCTACACGGCGACGCGGATGGACGCGCCCATCAACGTGGGATGGTCGGTCGACCGCGGCGAGCTCGGGGCCATCAGCGCGGGCCCCGCGAGCACGGCGACGTTCACCCCCAAGGGGACCATGGGCGGCCTCGTCACCGTGCGGGCCGGCTTGAACGGCGAGACGGTCGAGCGCAACGTCCTGATCCGGCTGACCGCCGCGCAGAACGGCGCGGATGCGGCCGTTCCGGCCCAGGCGCAGCAGATCGCCACGGATCCGACGCAGCTCACGCTCGGCGGCGGCGTCGGCGGGGTCGGCGGCGAGGGCCTCGGCGTGGCGGTCACGAGCACGGCCACCCTCGACGCCCTGGAGCACCCGGCCAGCGACGGCGGGGCGGAGCAGCTCAAGTTCCTTTACCCGTACGACGGCACGGTATGGCCTCGAGGCCTGCTCGCGCCGCTCCTGATGTGGCAATGGACGCCCGGAGACGCCGACGCGATCAAGATCGAGCTCAGGACCACGAGCGGCTCGTTCTCGTGGACAGGGACGTTCGGGCGGCCCGAGATCCTGTCCACCACCGGCCGGCCGTTCATCCGGCACCCGATCCCCCAGGACGTCTGGACCATGGCCACCGACAGCGCCGGCGGGCCGACGCCCGACGGCTCGCCGGACCGGCTCACCGTGAGCCTCACCGTCGCGCGCGAGGGACAGGCGTACGGGCCGATCTCGCAGACCTGGACCGTCGCCCCGGCCCGGCTGTCGGGGATCATCTACTACAACTCGTACGGCACCCGCCTGGCGGAGAACTACGACGGGGCCGTGGGCGGCAATGGCCGGTTCGGCGGGGCCGTGCTGTCGATCCGGGCGGGAGACACCGCGCCCCAGCTCGTCGCCGGGGGGAACGGCGGCAACAGCCAGTGCCGGGTCTGTCACTCCGTCTCGGCCAACGGATCACGGCTCTTGGTCCAGAACGGGCTCGACTCCTACGGCCTGAGCGCGGCCTACGATCTGACCCCCGCGGGCGCCACCGAGCACGCCCTCTCGACCGCGGCGCCCTTCGCCGCGATCTCTCCGGACGGGTCGATCGCGCTCACCCAGGCGGGCGAGCTCCTCTCGCTGCCGAGCTCCACGCGCCGCCCGACCTCCGGGATCGACGAGGTGGCCTACGAGCTCGGGACGCCGGCGTTCTCGCCGGACGGCACACGCGTCGTGTTCAACGCGATGTCCGGCCCTGGCGCGAACCCCCGCAGGAAGCTCTTTGTGATGAAGTTCGACGCGATGACAGGCGACTTCGCCGATCCGGAGGTCATCGTCGACGACTCCGGCGAGCCCGCGGGCACGCGCCCGGGGTGGCCGGCGTTCCTCCCCGACAGCAAGTCGGTCGTGTTCCACCACCAGACCGATCCGGGCAACGAGGGCGACACCTTCGGCGACCTGAGGACGCGCCGGGGGGCCAAGGCCCATCTCGCCTGGGCGAGCATCGATGGATCGGGCACGGCCGTCCCCCTCGATCTGCTGAACGGACGGGACGGCCCGGGCTCGACCTACCTGCCCAGCCTGAGCGCGCCGGTCCAGATGACCTGCACCGCAGACGGGACTTCGGTGGGCGACATCGACAGCCGCCACAAGGACGACATCAACATGAACTACGAGCCGACGGTCAACCCCGTCGCGTCGGGCGGCTACGCCTGGGTCGTGTTCACCAGCCGCCGCCTGTACGGGAACGCGGCGACGATCCCGCCGTTCTGCAGCGATCCCCGGGGGGTGGACCTTGTCGAGAACATCACGACCAAGAAGCTCTGGGTCGCCGCCATCGACCTGGACGCGACGCCCGGCACCGACCCGAGCCACCCCGCGTTCTACCTGCCCGCGCAGGAGCTGCTCGCGGGCAACGCGCGCGGGTTCTGGGTGCTCGATCCGTGCCGGTCCGAGGGCGCGCCGTGCGATACGGGCGATCAATGCTGCGGCGGGTACTGCCAGCCCGGCTCCGACGGCGAGCTCATCTGCTCGAACGCCCCGCCGGGCGGGCAGTGCTCGCACCCTCAGGAGCGGTGCGAGACGGCCGCCGACTGCTGCGATCCGACCAACCGCTGCATCAACGGGTTCTGCGCGGTGGAGGGGCCCCTCTAGGCTGTCGCACCCATGACGCACACGAACACCGATCGACCGTAGCGCCTGCGGAGCTCCCCTGCCTGCCGTGCGTATCCATGGCTATCAACTCTCGCGCTCTCCCGCTAGCCTGATGCGCACAACGTCGCGGCAGCAGCGGCGCCTGCGGCGACGTGCCTCGCGGCCGGGCGGGCGAAGCGCTGGGCGAGCTGCGCACGCCGCGCGCCTCGCCAGCCGCCGCCCGGCCTCGACCACGCAGCGCGAGCTCGACCGCTGAAGCGCGCTGCGGAGTTCATTCCATCGAGCGACGATCTTTTTCCACGACACGCCCTCGGAACTCGTGAATCCGAAGCTTCAAACAAATCATGGCAATTCACAGACTCGCCCCGGAATGGGTCGCACGTGCGCTGGATCGCGGCGCTCCCGCCCGGCCAACCGCTTTTTTTGCCTCACGACGCGCAAAGGCCCTTTTCGTCCTGGCCAGTTGTGCCATGAATCTGCGCGTCGATGCCGCTCGTCTTCCTGCCCGACGAACTCCGCTTCTTCCTCTGGGACGACTCGGCCCCTGAGGGTCTAGCGGCCCGGTCGCTCGGCGCGACGACCCCGGCCGAGGCGGTGGTGGTCACCGAGGCGGGGCGCGCCGTGCGGAAGACCGGAGAGGCCGCGCCGCTCCTCGACGGCGTGTCCGCCCTCGCCAGCATGACCCAGGACGATCTCGGGCGAGCGCCGCCGTCGGTCGCGGCGTGGAGCCTGGCGAGCAAGCTCGCGCTCGACCTCGTGGTGCGCGAGCGGGTCGTGCCCCGCGTCGCGCCCGCCAGCGCCGCCGGCGAGCGCGCCGAGGCCCGCTGGGCGGCGTCGCTCGCCGCCCCGGAGGACGCCGCGCGCGTCGCGGCGCTCGCCCGCGCCATGCCGCCGGCCGCGCACGCGGTGCCGGCGGGCGCGCAGGCCGATGTCGAGCTGCTGGCAGCTGCCGCCGGCGCCGCCGTTCCCGCTGCGGGGGCGCAGGCCGCCGCCGCTCCCGGTGGCCGCGGAGGCCGCGGGCGCCCCCGCGCGGGCGCCGCCCCGGAGGTGTGGTCCGCCGAGGCCCTGCTGCGCGCGTTCCTCGACGCCGTGGCGGACGCGCTCGCGCGCGGCAGCGCGACGAACCGCCCCAAGGCGCCGCCGCGGCCGGCGCGCGCCCCCTGGGAGCACCGGCTGGTCCTCGCCCTGACGGGCCCGCAGGCCGCCTTCGCCGCCGAGGGGCTCGCCGAGCGCGCGCTCGTCGCCGACCTCGACGCCTGGGTCCGGCCCGCGCTCGGGGCCTGCGACGCGCTGCGCGCCTGCTTCCGGCTGGAGCTGCCCGAGGGCGACCGCGGCTTCGCGCTCCGCTTCCTGCTGCAGGCGACCGACGATCCGAGCCTGCTCGTGCCCGCCGCCGACGTGTGGAAGGCCCGGGGGCGCACGCTGAAGGCGCTCGGGCGCGCGTTCTCCGACCCGCAGGAGGCGCTCCTCGGCGCCCTCGGCGCCGCCGCGCGGCTGTTCGCGCCGATCGCGCGCGCCCTCGGCGAGGCGCGGCCGGAGCAGGTGGCGCTCGAGCCCGCGGAGGCGTGGGCCTTCCTCGCGCGGGCCGCCCCGGCGCTCGGCGAGGCCGGGTTCGGCGTGATCGTGCCGGGCGAGCTCCTCGCCTCGGGGCAGCGCCGCCTGCGCCTCCGCCTGCGCGTCGGCGGGGCGGCTCGCACGGCCGGCGTTGTCGCGGGCGGCGCCGGGCTCGGCCTCGACGAGGCGCTCGACTTCGCGTGGGAGGCGGCGCTCGGCGACGAGCCGCTCTCGGCGCGCGAGCTCGCCGCGCTCGCGCGGCAGAAGTCGCCGCTCGTCCGGCACCGCGGGGCCTGGGTCGTCGTGGTGCCCGAGGAGCTCGCCGAGATCCAGCGGCGCCTCGAGGCCGGCGGCGGGCGCCTGCCGGCGCGCGAGGCGCTGGAGGTCGCGCTCGCGGGCGAGGCCGAGGTCGACGGCCTCTCGGTCCCCGTCGTCGCCGAGGGGGCGTTCGCGCAGGCGCTCGCGCGGCTGCGGTCGGGCGCGGAGCGCGCGGCCGCGCCGCCCGCGGGGTTCGCGGGGGCGCTGCGCCCGTACCAGGCGCGCGGCGTCGCGTGGCTGCAGACGATGGCGAGCCTCGGGCTGGGCGCCTGCCTGGCCGACGACATGGGCCTCGGCAAGACGGTCCAGCTGCTCGCGTTCCTCTCGGGCCGGCGCGCGGCGGCGCCGGAGGACGCGCGGCCGGCGCTGCTCGTCGCGCCGACGTCGGTGGTCGGCAACTGGGAGCGGGAGGCGGCGCGCTTCGCCCCTGCCCTGCCCCTCGTGCGGCACTACGGCGAGGGGCGCGCCCGCTCCGCCGAGGAGCTCGCGGCGCGGGCGGCGAGCGCGCGGGGCGACGGCAGCCCGGGCGGCGCGCTCGTCGTGACCACCTACGGCCTCCTCCGCCGCGACGCCGCGGCGCTCGCCGGCGTGGACTGGGCGGCGGTCGTGCTGGACGAGGCGCAGAACATCAAGAACGCCGCCTCGCGCACGGCCCGCGCCGCGCGCGCGCTCCGCGCCCCGCACCGCATCGCGCTGACCGGCACGCCCGTCGAGAACCGCCTCGCCGAGCTCTGGTCGATCCTCGAGTTCGCGAACCCCGGCCTGCTCGGCCCGCTCGAGGCGTTCCGGCGCGCCTACGCCGTGCCCATCGAGCGCTACGGCAACCGGGAGGCCGCCGAGCGGCTCCGGCGCATCGTCGGGCCGTTCTTGCTCCGCCGCATCAAGACGGATCCTGCCGTGGTCCCGGACCTCCCGCCGAAGATCGAGGCGCGGGTCTTCTGCGCGCTCACGCGCGAGCAGGTGACCCTCTACCAGGCGGCGCTCGACGAGGCGATGCGCCGCATCGAGGAGGCGGAGGGCATCGCCCGCCGCGGGCTCGTGCTCGCGCTCCTGACGATGCTCAAGCAGATCTGCAACCACCCGGCGCAGTACCTCGGGGAAGCCGGGCCGCTCGCGGGCCGGTCGGGCAAGCTCGCGCGCCTCGCGGAGATGCTCGAGGAGGCGCTCGCGGAAGGCGATCGCGCGCTCGTGTTCACGCAGTTCCGCGAGATGGGCGAGCGGCTGGTCCGGCACCTCGCGACGTCGCTCGACACCGAGGTCCTCTTCCTGCACGGCGGCACGCCGCGGCTCGCGCGCGACGAAATGGTGCGGCGGTTCCAGGACGATCCGCGCGGGCCGCGGGTCTTCGTCCTCTCGGTCAAGGCCGGCGGCGCGGGGCTCAACCTGACGGCGGCGAGCCACGTGTTCCACTTCGATCGCTGGTGGAACCCCGCGGTCGAGGACCAGGCGTCGGGCCGCGCGCACCGGATCGGGCAGCGGAGCGCGGTGCAGGTGCACAAGCTCGTCTGCGCGGGCACCGTGGAGGAGAAGGTCGACCGGATGCTGGAGCAGAAGCGCGACCTGGCGGCGCGGGTCGTGGGCGAGGGCGAGGCGTGGATCACCGAGCTCGACGACGCGTCGCTGCGCGAGCTGTTCGCGCTGTCGCGGGACGCGGTGGCGCTCGCGGGCGAGCTGGACGACCGCGACGAGCCGGAGCCGGAGGACGGGCGGCCGGAGGAGCGGGGCGCGCCGGGGGAGCGGCCCGCGGAGGGCCGGCGGCCGGGCCTCGCGCGAGGAGTGACGCGCCGGGGCGAGGCGCGGACATGAGCGAGCCGCGCTGGGCGCTGATCCGCCGCGATGCCGGGCCGAAGCCGCCGCCGCCGGCGCGGGGCATCCGGATGAAGCGGGCCGGCGCGACCTGGTGGGGCAAGCGGTGGGTGGAGGCGCTCGAGCGGATGTCGCCGGATAACGCGGCCCGCCTCGGGCGCGGGCGCACGTACGCGCGCGCCGGGCGGACGCACGACCTCGAGGTGAAGCCGGGCCTGGTGACGGCGCGCGTGACCGGCTCGCAGCCGAAGCCGTACAAGGTGATCCTCACGCTCGCGCGGCTCGACGACGCCACGTGGGCGAAGGCGATCGCGGCCATGGCGGCGCGGGCGAAGTTCGCGGCGGACCTCCTCGCGGGCCGGATGCCGGAGGAGATCGACGAGGCGTTCCGGAGCGCCGGGGCGAGCCTGTTCCCGGAGCGGCCGGAGGACCTCACCACGGCCTGCTCGTGCCCCGACTGGGCGAACCCCTGCAAGCACGTCGCCGCGGCGCACTACGTGCTCGGGGAGGCGCTCGACAAGGACCCGTTCCTGCTGTTCGAGCTCCGCGGTCGCACGCGCGCGCAGGTCATCGAGGCGCTCCGCGCCGCCCGGGGCGCCGCGGCGGGGCGGAGAGCGCGCGGGGGCGCGGGCCGGAAGCGCGCGCCCTGCGCCGCCGACGAGCCGCCCGTGGCGACGGTGACGCTCGGCCCGATGGAGGCGAGGGACTTCGACGCCTGGCGCGAGCCGCCGCCGGCGCTCGACGTGGCGCTGGAGCCGCCGCGGTCGCGCGGGGCGCTGCTGACCCAGCTCGGCGCGCCGCCCGGCTGGACCGAGGAGCGATCGCCGGCGGAGCTCCTCGGGCCGCTGATCCGGGCGGCGTCCGAGCGGGCGCGGGAGATCGCGTTGGCGGAGGGCCCTCGTCGAAGCGAAAAAGCCGATCGTTAGACTACCTAATGATCCAGGTGGCGCGGCGCCACGCGCCCGCGGGGTGGAACATGAGGACCCTCGTCGAAGCGGAAAAGCCGATCGTTAGACTACCTAACGATCCAGGTGGCACGGCGCCGCGCACCCGCGCGGTGGAACAGGGCGGTCCAGCTCCTGGACCAGGTGGAGCGCTGGAACCGGGCCGAGGCGCGCCCCGTCAGAAGCTCCGCGCGGCCGGGGCGCCCGCGCGGGACGCGGCGGCGCGCACTGCGGCCCGCTCCGACTCGGAGAGCACCACGTTCAGCTCGAGCACGTCGCAATCGCCGCTCCGCTCCACGTTGACGCTCACCTGGTCCAGATCGATCCGCTCGTACTTCGAGATCACCTGGAGCAGCTCCTGCTTGAGCCGCGGCAGATAATCCGGCTCGCCCGTCGGGCGCACGCGCTCGCGCGCCACGATGATCTGCAGACGCTCCTTCGCCACGGTCGCCGACTTCGGCTGCGACCTCCGGAAATAATCCATGATCGACATGGCACAACCCCCTAGGCGGTCGCCGCCTGGCCGCCAAAAATCCGGCTGAAGAACCCCTTCTTGGCCGGCTCGAGGAAGCGGTGCGGCCGCTCCTCGCCGAGGAAGCGCTGGACCACGTCGAGGTAGGCCTGCGCCGCGTCGCTCGTCGGATCGAGCACCACGGGCGTCCCGGCGTTCGACGCCTGGAGCACCGCCTGCGACTCCGGGATCACGCCGAGCAGCGGGATGCCGAGCAGCTCCAGCACGTCCTTGTGCCCCAGCATCTCGCCCTTCGCGACGCGCGCCGGCGCGTACCGCGTGAGCAGGAGGTGCGTCTTCACCGGCTCCTCGCCGAGCTCCGCCCTCCGCGTCTTCGCGTCGAGCAGGCCGAGCACGCGATCCGAGTCGCGCACCGAGGAGACCTCGGGGTTCGTCACCACGATCGCCTCGTCCGCGAAATACATCGCCATCTGGGCGCCCCACTCGATGCCGGCCGGCGAGTCGCAGAAGATGTAATCGAAGCCCGCGGCGCGCAGCTCGTCCAGGATGCGCCCGACCCCGTCCATCGTGAGCGCGTCCTTGTCCCGCGTCTGCGACGCGGGCAGCACATAGAGGGTCTCGATCCGCTTGTCCTTGATCACCGCCTGGCGGACCGTCGCCTCGCCGCGGATCGCGTTGACCAGATCGTAGACCACGCGGCGCTCGCACCCCATCACGAGGTCGAGGTTGCGCAAACCCACATCGAAATCGATGGCAATCGTCTTGTAGCCGAGAGCCGCGATACCGGACGCGAGGTTTGCGGTCGTGGTGGTCTTGCCGACTCCGCCCTTGCCCGAGGTGACGACGACTACCTTTGACACCAGAAACCTCCTTAGATGGTTCGAAAGACGTGGCTGTCCGACGGCCGAGCCCGCCCGGATGCCCGTCTCTCCGGCGCTGAGGAGGCGCCGTCGACGTGTTCGGAGCTCGGCGCCCACCCGATTCCCTTGAGGCCGGGGACGCGCTCGACTGGGTACGTCATGGCGCGCCGAACGAACAACTTTTTTGCGGCGAAACTTGCAGCGTACCCCATCCGGCAACCTGGATCCAAATTCCCTACATGTAGGCAAGCGCTGCGCAGCCGCGGATCGCAGGCATTTTTGCGGGAAGAGGCGGCCCGGTCGCCGGGATCTCCGGGTCGATCGCCCCGCGCCCGCCGCGCGGCCGCGGCCTTTGGCGCGGTCGCTTATGCAATACTGTTGTCGGAATGACGCCGGGTCAGCGGATCGGACCGCATCACGTGGTGGAGCGGCGGGCCGGGGCGGGCTCGCTCGGCACCGTCTACCTCGCGCGGCACGTCGAGACCGGCGAGCCGGCGGCGATCCATCGCGCTCGGCCGCGACCGGCTGCTGGCCCGCGCCGCGAAGATCGCGAACCGCGCGTGGCGCGCGGGCTTCCTCGAGAACGTGCCCGAGAACGCCCGCACGCTCGCGCTCGCTCGGGCGTGGCTGGGCGAGCATCGATGACGTCGCGGTCCGCCGGCGAGGGGCGATGCGTCGCCATCCAGGCCTCCCCGCGGCGGAGCCTCGTCACGATAAGTTAGTTAGCCTTACTAAGCCAGGCCATCGGGCTTCGCGCGACGCGCGCAGCCGCCGTAGCGCGTCGCGCAGGCCACGTCACAGCTGCGCCGAGATCGCCCGGTGCGCCGTGGTGCGCGCAGGAGAAAAAGATCCCTGTCCGTGCCCTTCGAGCGAAGGACGACCGAGGTCGCCGGCATTCACCAGGTACACATCGAGCGGCGGCGCAGGGGCCAGTCGAGCCTCGAGGAGCAGCCCAGGTCCACGCCTGGGCCCCGCTCGCTCAGCTCAACAGCCAAGCGGAGCTTATCATGAGACGAAGCATCATTTTCGTGGTCGCAGCAATCCTTTCGGCGTGCACGGGAGAGGTGGACGACCTCCCCCTGGCCGAGACGGACGAAGCGCCCGCGGGCATCATCGGAGGCACCGTCGACGAGGGCGATCCGGCCGTGGCGATGCTGCGCATCTACCCGGAAGGCGAGGACTTCGGCGAGATCTGCACCGCTTCGCTCATCGCTCCGAAGGTGCTCCTGACCGCCGCCCACTGCGTGACGCCGGAGAAGGTCGACGGCGGGACCGTCACGGCCTTCTTCGGCACCGACTCCTATGGCGAGGAGGGGTTCTGGGTGAACGTGGTCGAGACCCACATCGACCCCGCGTACGACCCCACGAACAAACAGGCGGGGCACGACGTCGCGGTGGCCATTCTCGAGGAGCCCGTCGCCATCCAGCCGCTGCCGTACAACCGGGTACCGCTGACCGCGGACAGGGTCGGCGAGCCAGGCCGGCTGATCGGGTTCGGCGATGATCACGAGATCTGGGGGTTTGGCGGTGTCAAGTACCACGTGTCGACCACCGTCCACACCGTCACCCCGTCGCTGGTCGGTCTCGGCGACCGGGATCACCACACGTGCCAGGGAGACTCGGGCGGGCCTGCGCTGATGGACGTGAGCGGCGTCCCCACCATCGTCGGCGTGACGTCGTTCGGAGGGGTGCAGGCGCCCAGCATCTGCACCGACGGCTGGCATGCGCGGGTCGACCTCTCCCTCGATTTCATCGACCCGTTCGTCAACGCGCCCTAGCCCCGCGTCGCCCGAGCGGCGTCGCCAGGGTTCCGTCTCCCGCCTCTCGCCTTCACACCTACATTTCGAGCCAAACGCCACGATCCACGGGCGTGAGATCGCGGTTTTTTCGGGGCCTGGCCCCGGAAGCCGTGCCCCGAGTCACACATTCGCCTGAATTGTGCCTCGGCCTTCAAACCTCCCCTTACGGAACATTTACATCCCGCTTGACAGCCAGATCCTCGTTCTCGTAACACGAAGGATCGAGCATGCTCGCTGCTGCATCGACTTTCACGCGAGGGTATCCCGCGCGACCGAGCGAACCACGGACGAGGAGGGATCTCATGAAGACGATGGGACGATGCTGGGCGGCCTTCGGTCTCATGCTGGCGGCGGCGGCGTGCGGATCCGGCGATGCCGGCGGCGAGGGCACCGAGAGCGACACCATCACGCGGGCGGAGATACCGGACAACGAGTTCCTTCCGATGGAGCTCGAGGCGAGGATCGACAGCCTCGTGGCCGAGCTCAACAAGACCTCGCTCGAGCCGATGCAGATGGTGGTCCTGACGAAAAACCTGTCCGATTTCTTCGAGCCGATCTCCGTGGGTGCGAACCGGGCCATCGGCGAGCTCGAGGCCATCGGGAATGTGCTCGGGCCCACGGACCAGTCGGACGATGATCCCACGACAACGCAGGACCTTCAGAACCAGCAGATCCAACAGGCGGTGGCGGACGGCGCCAAGGGGATCGGCGTCTCACCCTTCGGCGATGTTAACAAGGCCACCATCAACGAGGCGGTCGATGCCGGGATCCACGTGGTGACGTTCGACAGCGACCTGGTGGACTCGAAGCGCTCGCTCTACGTCGGATCGCTCGGCTACTCTGCCGGAAAAAAGGCCGCGAGCACCCTGCTCGAGATGCTGCCCGATCCGCCAGGCACGGTGTTGATCCAGGGCGTCACCGGAAAGGATTGGCCCGACGCATTCGACCGGACGCAGGCGGCCCAGGATGTGATCGGGAAGGCGGGCTACACGTTCACCGTGACCCCGGCCGTCTTCGTCGGCGACGAGAACGCCGACGTCGACCAGATGAAGGCCGTCCTCCAGGCCGCGAACCCGCCCGTCGTCGGCATGCTCGGCCTGTTCAACATCTCGTACCGGCTCGTGATGGCCGCAGACGCCGCGGGCATCGAGGGTGTCCCCATCGTCGCCTTCGATTACGATCCGAAGACCGTCGAGTACATGCGCGAGGGGCGCATCCAGGCCACGCACACCCAGCGGCAGTACTACGAGGGTTACCTCGTCCCTTACATCCTCTACGGCATCAACACCATCGGCCTCGACGCGACAAAGCAGATCCTGGCCCCGCTGGTCGACGACAAGGGCCGGGTCAACATCGGCATCGACGTGGTCCTGTCGGACAAGATCGACGACTACAACGACTTCCTCAACACGATCGGCGCCATCCAGTAGCGGCGGCGCAGCGCGCGGGAGGCCCGGCGCGGTTCCTGCCGGGCGCCGCCGGCGCCATGGGATAGACTGGGCCCATGACCGTCATCCGCTTCTACCGCGCCGGCGACGCCCACGGGTTCTTCTCCAACTTCTCGCGCCACCCGTTCACGCTGAAAGGCAAGGTGTGGCCCACGAGCGAGCACTACTTCCAGGCCCAGAAGTTCGCCGGCACGGACCACGAGGAGGAGATCCGAAACGCCCCCGGCCCCGGCGAGGCGGCCCGCATGGGCCGGCAGCGGAGCCGCCCGCTGCGCCCCGACTGGGAGCAGGTGAAGGACGACATCATGCGCGAGGCGGTGCTGGCGAAGTTCACCCAGCACGAGGATCTCCGCCGCGCCCTGCTCGACACCGGGGACGCCGAGCTGGTCGAGCACACCGCGAACGACGCCTACTGGGCCGACGGGGGCGACGGGAGCGGGCGGAACATGCTGGGGAAGATCTTGATGGAGATCCGCGAGCAGCTGCGCCGCCCGGCCTGACGGCGAGCCGCCGCCCGCGTCGAAAGGTCCGAAGGGCCCTCGCATGCCGCCGGGCGGCGCCGCCGCAGCGCTCAGAAATCCGCCACGGAGAACGGCTGCCCAGATACCGACGAATCGGGCCCAGTCCCGATCGGGTGGCTCTCGGCGATGCCGCTGATCGTGCCGGAGACGGCGCTGCCGGTCAGCTCGCCGCTCAGGTACACGAAGATCTCCCTGAACTCGGTGGGATCGACCTCGGTGACCTCGTACGAGCCCTGGAGCGCGTCGAGATCGATCCTGTGAAAGAAGCGGCCCGCGCCGACCTGCGGGACCCGGAGCGTGACCGCGAACGACTCGTCGAACGCGCCGTCCTCCGTCGAGAAGGCCAGCGGAACGTCGAGCTGCAGGTGATCCGCGCAGTCCGCGGCGATCGCCGTCGACTCGGCGCCGCCAGGTCCGCTCTTCGCCACCGTCGCCACCGTCGCCACCGTCGATCGCACGAAGCGCGCCGCGACGAGCTCGCCCGCGGCGACCCCACCGTCCACCGTCGCCACCGTCGCCACCGTCGATCGCACGAAGCGCGCCGCGACGAGCTCGCCCGCGGCGACCGTCGCCGTGGCGCTGCCGCCCTTCGACCACGCGAGCGGGGCGGAGCGCTCCCCGGAGAGGGCGGAGAGCGCCTCTCGCGCCGAGAAGCCCAGCGGGGAGACGTCGTCCACGCCGATGTCCACCCTCTCCTCGTCGCACCCGCCCTCCTCGACGTGGACGCCGCCGATCTGGCCGCCCGGCGCCGCGTCGTCCGAAGGCCCTCCGCCGTCGCCGGACACGCACCCCCACAGGCCAACGCTCATCACCGCCGCCACCGCCCAAGAAAGACAAAGCCGCTCGCGCATGTTCATGACCTCCTGCGGCCTACCTTGCGTCGGCCCCCGGGGCGACGCCAGCTCAGCTTCGCACATTTCATAGAGCAAACAGGCCTGTACATGTGCGAATCTGCGCTACGTGAACCACGAATTCCTCGCAAGAGAGCTGATCCGCGCGCTCCGCGGCCGGCGGTCGCAGCTCGGCTTCAGCCGCCGGCTCGGCTTCCGCACCAACGTCGTCTACACGTGGGAGTCGGGCAGGCGCTGGCCGACCGCGGCCACGTTCCTCGTCGCGGCACGGCGCGCGGGCGTCGACGTCGCGGGGGCGGTGGGGCGCTTCTTCCCCTCGACGCCCGCCTGGCTCGCGCACACCGACCCGGCGTCCGCCGAGGGCGTCGCGGCGCTCCTCTCGGAGCTGCGATCGATGTCGCCCATCGTCGACGTGGCGCGCCGCGCGGGCAGGAGCCGCTATGCGGTCGCGCGCTGGCTCTCGGGCGAGGCCGAGCCGCGGCTCCCGGACTTCCTGCGGATGGTCGAGGCCTGCTCGCTGCGCCTGCTCGATTTCGTGGCCCTCTTCGCCGACCCGGCGGCGCTGCCGGCCGCGAGCGCGGCGTGGCGCACGCTCGAGGCCCAGCGCCGCGCCGTCTACGAGGAGCCGCTGCTCCCCGCGATCCTGCTCGCCCTGGACATGCCGTCCTACCGCGCGCTGCCGCGCCACGAGCCGGGGTGGATCGCGCGGCGGCTCGGGTTCCCCGTCGAGGACGAGGCGCGCTGCCTCGACCGGCTCGCCGAGGCCGGCCAGATCCGGAAGAGCCGCGGGCGGTGGATCGTCGCGCCGATCCGGACGGTGGACACGCGGCCCGACCCGGACGCCGAGCACCGGCTCAAGTGCTTCTGGGCCGGGGTCGGGCTCTCGCGGCTCACGCGCAAGGCCGAGGGGCGCTTCTCGTTCAACGTGTTCACGGTCTCCGAGGCAGACCTCGCGAAGCTCTCCGAGCTCCACGTGAGCTATTACCAGAACATGCGCGCGGTGATCGCCGAGTCGCGGCCGCCCGAGCGCGTGGTCGTCGTCAACCTGCAGCTCTTCCCGCTCGACGGGGGCTGAGCCGCTCCCGCCGCGGCGGCGCGCGCGGGGCGCCCCGGCGCGGCGAGCGGCGCGCGCGATTCACACGATGGCGAACGCCCGCACGGGGAACGTGCCGAAGGCGCGGACCTTCACCGGGACGGCGAAGAAGCGGGCGCCGGCGGCCGGGAGTTGATCGAGCCCGGTCATGTGCTCGCAGATCGGGATGTCCGCGCCGAGCAGGATGGAGTGGACCGGCCGCGTGGGATCGGCCGTGTCGTCGATGTTGTAGGTGTCGACGCCCACGAACGCGGCGCCCGCGCCGGCCAGGAGCCGCGCCGCGCCCCGCGTGAGGAACGGGTGCCCCTCGAAATAGCGATCCGTGCGCCAGTGGTCGCTCCAGCCGGTGCGCACGAGGACGGCCTTGCCGGCGAGATCGAGCCCCTCGAAGGCGCCCTCGTCGATCGCGCGCCCGGACCGATCCCGCGCCTCGACGACCACGCTCTCCAGATCGGCCAGCGATTCGAGCGGCAGGGCGGCGAGGTCCTTGCCGTCCGCATAGCGATGGAACGGGCTGTCCACGTAGGTGCCCGTGTTCGCGACCATGTCGATGCGGCCAATGTGGAATTCGACACCTTCCGCGTAGACGGCGCGGGACTGCTCGCGCGAGAGGAAGTCGCAGAGGACGGGCGCCGGCACGCCCTTGTACGTCACCATGCCGTGCTCGACGGTGTGGCTCAGATCGACGAGGATTCGTGAGACGGGGGTGGTCACGGGCGGCTCCTTGGGAGGGTCTCCGCGCGGCGGCGCCTCTCGCGAGCGCGATCGGGTCGCCGAGCCGCCGTCAGTCTCGCGGAGCGGCGCGAAGAGATCCAGAAATCGGGCGATCCAGGCGAGTTGACACCCGCCCACATGCGCCGATAGAGTGTGACCACGGGGATGTCGCGCTCGGCCCGAGGGTCCTCGGGGCGAGCCATCGTGGATGGGTGCCGCAGCGGGCGCGGCATCGGGTGCTGTCATTGAAATGGATCATCGCGGGGAGATCGAGCGTGCCCGCGTGGAGAGCTGGATGCCTGGGATGAGTCGAGCCGTGCCGCGCCGAGCCCTCCTCCTGTCGGCGCTGGTCCTGTCGACCGGTGCTGTGTCCGGCTGTCGCTCCAAGGGCGGAGGCGCGGAGAGCAGCTCCGTCGCGCCGGAGCGGGCCGCGAAGCCGGAGCCGGCGGCGTCCGCGTCGAAGCCTGCGCCGAAGGGCGCCGCGATGGTCACGATCGCGCGGGAGCAGCAGGCCACCTGGGTGCGCAATTTCAACCCGTTGCTCGCCGAGGGGAACGTGCGCTTCCCGACGGTCGCCGGCATCTACGAGCCGATGCTCATCTACAACACGATGAGGAACGAGTACACGCCGTGGCTCGCGACGAGCTATGCGTGGAGCGACGGGAACCGGAAGCTCACCTTCAAGGTCCGCTCGGGCGTGAAGTGGTCGGACGGACAGCCGTTCTCGGCGAAGGACGTCTCGTTCACGTTCGCGCTGCTCAAGAAGCACCCGGCGCTCGATCTCTCGGGGGTGTGGAGGTTCCTCGGCGCGGTGACCGCGGAGGACGAGTCGACCGTCGAGTTCGTCCTGAGGCGGCCCTATGTCCCCGGGCTCAGCTACATCGGCCATCAGCCGATCGTGCCGGCGCACATCTGGAAGGACGTCGCCGATCCGGTCACGTTCGCGAACGAGAACCCGGTGGCGACAGGGCCCTTCACCGAGGTGAAGGTCTTTCAGAACCAGGTGTACGAGCTCGGCAAGAACCCGCACTACTGGCAGGAGGGCAAGCCGGCGGTCGACGGGCTGCGCTTCCCGGCGTACCCGAGCAACGATCAGGTGACGATGGCGCTCGTCAACGGCGAGGTCGACTGGGCGGGCGCGTTCGTGCCGGACATCGAGCGGGTCTTCGTCGCCAAGGATCCGGCGCACCATCATTACTGGTTCCCGCTCGTCGGCGGCACGGCCACGCTGTACCCGAACGCGACGAGGAAGCCGTTCGACGACGTGCGCGTGCGCAAGGCGATCAGCATGGCCATCGACCGGGACCAGATCGTCAAGCTCGCGGCCGACAACTACACGCACGGCGCGGACGCGACGGGGCTGGACGACTCGTACGAGCGGTTTCGCAACGAGAAGGCGGTGGCGGCGGGCGACTGGGTGAGGTTCGACGCGCAGCGGGCGAACGAGATCCTCGACGACGCGGGGTATCCGAGGGGCGCCGACGGGATCCGGACGAGGAACGGCAAGCCGCTGCGCTTCGAGATCAACGTGGTCAGCGGCTGGTCGGACTGGGTCCGCGCGGTGCAGATCATCGCGCAGAACCTGCAGACGGTGGGCATCGACGCGACGATGAGGACGTACGACTTCAGCGCGTTCTTCGCGGCGCTCCAGAAGGGCACGTTCGACATGTCGATGGGGTGGACCACGGTGGAGCCGACGCCGTACAACTTCTACCGGGATCTCATGAGCACGGAGCTCCTGAAGCCCGTCGGCGAGGTGAGCGCGCGCAACTGGCACCGCTTCGGGGCGAAGCACGCCGACCCGCTGTTCCACCAGTTCGAGGCGGCGACGGATCCGAGCGATCAGAAGCGCATCCTCGACGCGATCCAGATGATCTTCGTGGAGGCCGCGCCGGTGATCCCGCTGTTCAAGAACCCGTCCTGGGGCGAGTACAGCACGAAGCGGTTCACCGGCTTCCCCACCACCGAGAACCCGTACGCCAAGCTGACGCCGAACAACCCGCCGGAGTACCTGCTCGTCTTGACCGAGCTGCGGCCGAGGTGACGGCGCCCCGGGCGGGCCGGGGGCGGAGGATCAGTTGGTGTCCTTGGAGGCGGGCTTCGGCGTGACGTCGAGGTTCACGGTCGTGACGCCGCCCTCGTCGACCTGAGCGCCCTGGCCCACCGGGGTGGCCATGACGGTGATCAGGTAGTTTCCCGCGGCGAGCGAGGGCACACGGAAGTTGCCGTCTTTGTCGGTCACCGGCGTGTGGCGCTCGAAGCCCGGCTTGCGGCCGCGGTTCGTCGTGACGAGGAGGCGGATGCCGGCGAGGGGCTTGTCGCCGGCGGTGACGCGCCCGCGGATCTCGCCCGTGCCTTCGCCGAGGAGAGAGATGTCGCGCTTCACCACCTTGCCCTCCTTGACGTTCACGGACACCATGGTCGCCCGGCTCCCATCGCGAAGCTCGACGCGCACCATCCCGGCGGGCAGGTCGTCGATGCGATAGCTCCCCTCTTCATCGGCCATCACGTTCACGAAGCCGACGGAGCGGGCGAGCAGCGTGATCTTGGCGTGGGGGATCGGCGAGCCGTCCTCCCGGCGCGCCACGCCGCGGATGCTCCCGCCGGGGGCCATGACCACCTTGACCGGCTCCACCTTGCCGCAATCGGAGAGGTTCATCGCCAGCGTGGTGACGGCGTGGCTCCCGTCGTAGGCGCGCACCTGGATGGCCCCCGTGGGCACGTGCTCGAGCCGGAACGCGCCGTCGTCGCCGGTCTGCGTCTGCTGCACGTCGGCCGCGGACTGGATGGCCTGCTCGCTCAGGGAGCCGGCGCCGAGGCGCGACTCGGCGTCGACGAACACGCCCGGCAGCGGCGTGCCCTGCGCGTCCTCCACCCTCCCCGAGAGGGCGCACCCGCGGGAGAGCGCGAGCTCCACCGTGCCCGTCTGGCCGCGCTCGACGGAGAGCATGTCGGAGAAACCCGGCGCGTGCTCCTCGGCCGTGGCCTTGAGGATCACGTCCCACGGGGGAATCTGGTCGATGCGGAAGGTCCCATCGGGGCTCTCGAACGTCTGCGAGTACATCGGCGGCGGCGCCGGCACGTCATCGGGGACGGCGGAGAGGACATCGATGGTGAAGCGGCGCACCGGCTCCCTGCGCTCGTCGAGGACGCGCCCGGTGATGACGCCGCTCCGCGAGAGCACGAGGCTCACGGTGTCGCCGCTGTGCGCGACCGCGTTGGTCGGGCCGTAGCCGGGCAGATCGGCCTTGAGCTGGTACGTCCCGTCCGCGAGGTCGAGCTCGAAGCGCCCGCGCTCGTCGCTCTTCACGGCGCGCGCGGTCGAGGGGATGTTGCCGGCGACCTCGAAGGTCGTGGCGACGACGGTCGCGCCCGCGAGGGTGTTGCCGTCCGTGTCGTAGACCTCGCCGACGATCCGCGGACGCTCGGGCTCGCGCGACCCGGACGGCGCGGGTGACCTCAGGACGGCGCGGTTGCGATAGGTCGGCGGGCTCCTCCGTGTCTCGCCTCCGGCCTCCTCGCTGCCCGCGGAGAGGGTCTCTTCGGCCCTGGGGCGGGCGAGCAGCAGCACCGCGGCCGCGATCGCGATGGCGAGCAGGGCGAGCAGGAGGAGCCTGCCAGAGGACCGGTGAAGGAAGCTTGTTCGTGAGCTGTGCTGTTGCATCGTCGTATCTCCAGGTGGGATACCCCGGCGAGCGCGCGGTCGTGCGGCAGACGCCTCGCACAAAATAGGGAGAGCCGCCGGTGAAACCGGCGACTCCCTTCCCTTCAGCGACCGGGGCGCGCGCTGCCGCCGGTCATCGGAGCTCCCGTGTGCACCCGGGAGCTCGTGCCGGCCGCCGATTCGCGGCGCTCCGGAGCGTGCGTCGAGGATCAGCCGTCGGTCGCCGGCTCCGTGGTCTCGTCCGCGCCCTCCTCCGGATACTCGTGGTCGTCCCCGTCATCGATCAGGAGGTTGCAGCTGTAGTTGACGTAGCCGAGACCCTTGAAGCTGCACACGCCCCAGACGTTGCCCTGGGCGTCCTGGCCCCCCACGAACTTGTTGACCTTCCGCTTCTCGTTCTTGAAGAAGATCTTGGTGATCCTCTCGGGATCGTTGATGACGAGAGTGACGATCGGATCCTTGTCGAGCTCCTCGCAGTCGTAGTTGCCGGTCGTCATCTTCTGCCAGAGCCAGACATTGGTGCTGTCCAGCAGATCCCCTTCGAACGTCGCCTTGCAGGAGTGCGCACAGAACTGGGCCGGGTAGCCGAGGACCTCGTCGTCCTCGATAAGGAAGGAGGGATCGCACCTCACGCTGTTGGCGTCGCTGACGCCGAACGCATAGTCGATCTCAAGCGTAAAATCCGTGTTCGCCTTGACTGCCATCGCGCTGGTGGAGAACGTCGCGGCGGCGAGAACAACGAACGAGATAAGCGACTTCTTCATGTTAACCCTCCCATCATGACCACACATAAACGATCCCACACCGGGACACGCCTCCCGGCGCACGGCTCCGCATCGGCAGATGCGAGTCAACGACGTCTGTCGCCGGCTCACCTGCCTCCGCAGGCCCGAAGGCGATCACGCTCTCGGCTGAGTTCTGCGTGACAGCGAGCGGTAAGCTATTCCACGAGTGCGCCGGTGCAAGAGCTTTTTCGGCCCGTGGATTTGTTTCAGGGTAGTCGCGCTGGACGATAGTTGTTTGTTCCAGCGTCGCCAGCCTGCGGGATCACTGGGTTTGTCCTCGCCCCAGCCATGCCTGTCTGGATCTGTCACCGGTGCTTCGAAGCCGGTCCGGACGCGAGATGTCGACCACGTCCGATCCGGCGAAGGTCGTTCGAACCGAACGACCTCTGCCCTGCGCGAGCGGCAGAAGGGCGGCGAAGGCTGCCAGTACGAACGCGCGCGTCCCGGGTGGTCCTCCGCCGAGGACTCGGTCGGCGCCCGTGTAGGCGAGCCCCCGGCGGGCGGTTCGCCCCGGATGGCCTGCGGCGGCGTCCCGAACGGCGCGGCGGGCCGCCGCCTGCGGTGAACCTCGGCTGGAGGCGCCGCTAGCGTTACAGCCGCGTGACCACGAGCCCGTCGTTCTGCACCGAGATGCGGGCGGGCTTGCCGCGGTGCTCGTCGGGGATCTCGTCGGCCATGAGGTAGCGGCCGGCGATCGAGACGAACTCCGCTTCTAGGCTCATGCAGAAGATGCTCGCGTCCGCGTTGTTGTGGGCGCCGGCCATGGCGCGACCGCGGAGCGGCGCGTAAACGTGGATGTTGTCGTTGGCGATGAGCTCCGCGCCCGAGCTGACCGGCGAGAGGACCACGAGATCGCCGTGGGGGACGTAGATGACCTGCCCGCTGCGCACCGGGTGCCGCACGGTGAGGCCCGCGGGCGGCGGCTCGGCCGCGTCGGCCGCCGGCGCGGCGTCCCTCGGGCGCCGGGCGGGCCCAGCCGTTCCGCGGTCGGCGGCGGCCCCCGCCACCCCGCGGTCCGCCGGCGCCGGCCCCACCGCGACGGGCCCCGGCGTGGGGGTGGCCCCCTCGGCCGGCGCGCCCTGGCGCGGCGAGCGCGTGAGCGGCGTCCGCAGCACGCCGAGGCCGGCGGCGACGGCCCGCTCGCGCTGGGCGTCGGTCGGGTTGCGCACGGCGATCGGCACGAGGTTGTGCTTCCGCAGGAGGCCGGCGAGGGCGCCGAGGTCGACGGGCTCGTCGCCGAGGGCGTCGAGGTCGAGCAGGATCGGCAGGTGCAGGAAGAAGTGGGGCATCTGCGAGATGTGGCCTTCGAGCTGACGCTCGATGGCCGAGACATCCGCCGTCCGCAGGCAGAGCATCGTGATGGCGGGCATCGTGCCCTTGAGCGCAAACGCCTGCTGCTCCTGCCGCTTCTCCCCTCGCCTGCCCGACACCATCGCTGTCCTCGCTCGCAAAAAGGTGCTTCCGCCGCGGCACTGTAACCCGGATCCGGCGGCGCGCGCCGGAAAAACCGGCGGGGGCTCTGTCGCCGTCAGCGCCGTCAGCGCCGTCGCCCCCGCCGGGCCGGCGCGTCGCGGGTTGGCTGGCCGCCGCGGGCGATGCTAACGGTGGTTTGGCCATGCCCACCGCGCGCCGCGCCTCCGTATGGCGGCTCGACCTCGATCTCCGCGCGGCGGCCTCCTCCGGTCGCCCGGGGGCTCCGCCCGTCGAAGCGCTCGGCCGTCACCTCGCGCTGGAGGTCCCGGGGGTGTTCTCGGAGGCGGAGCGCGCGGCGCTCGTCGAGGGGGTTTACGCCGCGCGCGGCGCGTGGACTGCCGACTTCGGAGGCGAGCAGTTCTCGCTGGGGCGCGCCTTTTACACGCACCTGGAGCAGGGGCGTTCCCGGGAGTACTTCGCCGACGCGGCCGCGTCCGACGCCCGCGTCGAGCGCCACCTCCCCGGCCTCCAGCGCCGGATGCGCGCGCTCGTCGCGGCGCTCACCGGCGGGCTCGCGCAGCCCCGGCGCGGCTTCTGCGGGCCGGGGGTGCACATCTTCCCCGCGGGGGAGAAGGTCGCGCGCGAGGGCGGCGTCGTCCACTTCGACACGGAGGGGCTCTCCGACTACCACCTTGCCCGGCGGCTCCGCGCGATCACGGCGGTCGTGATGCTGGAGCTCCCCGACGCGGACGGCGGGCTCAAGCTGTGGGACGTCCTCTACGACGGGAGGGACGACCCGGGCGACGAGGCGCTCTCCGCGCGGAGCCTCGTGGCCGGCTATCGGCCTGGGGGCGCGCTCGTCATCGACAGCTACCGGCTGCACCAGATACAGCCGTTCTCCGGCGGCCGAGACCGGATCTCGGCGACGGTGCACGCGGCGGAGATCGATCGTGGAAGGTGGGAGACGTGGTTTTAGTCTAGACGATCTTCCGTAGGTAGTGGAACTTGGGATCGTTCAGATCCTCCGCCGTGAGCGCCCACCCCTCGTCGCGCGGGATGAGGTAGATGACGTCCGACTTCACGCTGGCGAAGCTCACGTGCCCGAGGTTCTGGAGAATGTGGCCGAACACGTCGCGGCGCCAGAGGCGGTCCTTGGGGATGTCGCAGACCGCGCAGAGCATCCGATCCGTGGGCGAGCCCTGGACCAGCAGGAACGCCATCGTGAACGTCAGGTAGCGCGGCTGGCCGCGGTACGGGTCGGGCGTCCCCGACGGCCCCCTGCGCGCGCCCTCCTCGGTGGTCATGCCGCGGGACCACATGCTGAAGTCGTTGAGCGCGCGGGCGTTGTCGTCGAAATAGTCCCAGCACCCCTTCTCGAGGACATGCAGGTTGGACAGCAGCGCCATCTGCGCGCGGCGGTACTGGTGCCATTTCTGGTTCAGGCTCATCGTCTCGCAATGGCCCTGCACGCACTCGTGCAGCGTGCGCTGCAGGACGCTCCCCGGGTCCATGCGCGCGCACACCTCCATCGCGAAGATCGAGTGCTCCACCCTAGCCTCCGTATCCTCCCGAAGCCCGGTTCCACGAGCCGCTCCGGCTGAGCGCCGCCCCGAGGATCGCGCCGGTGCCGAGCGCCACGACGACAGGCACCGTCCCGAAGCCGTCCGGGACCGGCGGCGTCCCGCCCGCGGCGCCGCCGCTCGAGAACGGCGTCGCCCGCACCATCGGCACATAGCCCTTGCCCGGCCGCCGCACGGCGGGCTCGACCGGCGCCGGCCGGGGCGGCGCCCCCCACGGGTAGTCCACCCAGAACCAGCCGTGCGACGCGGCGCTGCCCCCATAATAGTGAGGAGGCCAGTCCTCGGTGGCGTCCGCGGGCCTCGCCTCCGCAGGATCGGGCGCGAAGACGCTCGCGGCCATCATCGCCACGTGGAGCTGGCGCATCCGGTAGGCCACGAGATCGTCGTTGAGATCGTCCGTCTCGGTCGTGTCCGCCTCCGTGGGAACGACGTACAGCACGTAACGGACGCCGCGATCCCACAGGGTATCGGCGGACGGCAGCCGCGCGACATGACGGTTGTCGAACTGCGCCGCGTCGTCCGAGTACGGCGAGAGCCGCTGGCGGTCGAGGACGAACATCGTCGCGCGCGGGCCGGGGTGCGGGCGGGCGAAGAGCGGCTGATAATACGCCGCCGCGGCGAGCGTCTGGTGCGCCTTGACGACGCCGCGCGGATGCGGCCAGTTGTCGAACGTGAACACCGGATCGAACGCCTCCGCCGCGCCCGCGGCGAAGGCCACCGACTCCGGGCCATCCAGATCCACGATGACCGCGATGTCCCGGCGCAGGCCGCCGGCCGTCCGGGCGGCGAGCAGCAGGGACGCGAGCGCCTTGCCGCTCCGGTAGGCGCGCTCCATCGCCGGCGTGAAGATCGGCCGGAGCACGCTGCCGAGCGGGGTGATCGGCGCCGGATCCCCCTGGGCGACGAGCGTGGGCACGGCGGAGGGGGACTCGAACAGCGCGGGCACATAGTAGGCGCGCATGGCCTCGTCCGCAGGCCTGAGCTCGGTCGCCATCCTCGCGATCGCCGCCTGGTCGAACGGCTTCTTCGACTCGCCGTCGAACGTCACGCTCTCTTGCGCCGCGCCGAAGCTCCAGCCGAAGGTCCGCTGCATGTCGAGCGCCCGCTTCCTCTGGACCTCGTGGTCGTCCTCGGAGCACCCGTCGGCCACCACGGCGAGCGCCGCCGCGAAGCCGGCGAGCCCGACCGCGCCGAGCGCGACGAGGATCGCGTTCCGCCGCGAGGCGTCCTTCGGCGCCTCGGCGAGGCCCTTGTGCCACCAGCGCGCGCCGACGATCCCCGGCTTGTCGAGCACCTCGTCGCGCTCGAACGGCTCGTTCGGCCGGCTCACGCGGCGGCCTCCTCGCCGTCGCGCGGCGCGCCGCCAGCCTCCATGGCCGCCTCCGCGACGCCTCCCGCCGCCCGGCCGTGGTCGCGCCGGAGCGCCTCGATGAACTCCGGGGTGAAGGTGCCGTCGATGCGCACCGAGTACCTGAAGAACGGATCCGCCTCGACGCCGTGGTAGTCGTGGTCGTTGAACCAGTAGGCCCGGCCCGCGACGGCCGTCTTCCGCCGCGCCCGCTCGTCCCAGAGGAACAGGCGCTTGTCGCCCGCGGGACAGAGCGTGATGAAGTGATCGGGCTCGCGCTCGACGCCGCGGTCCCCCTCCCCGCGCGCCCCCTCCCCTTCCCCGTCGCGGTGCACCGTGCCGTGATCGTTCGCCTCGAGACCCATGATGTTGCAGCGCCCGATCGACGAGAACGGCAGGCGCTTCACGTAGGCGATCGTCTTCGGGAAGAACGAGCGCGCGAGCCGGGTGAAATCCTTGCCTTCGCTCCGGCTCTTGTCGCTCCAATAGCGGTTCGGGATCAGCTCGACATAGACCTTCCAGGGGAAGTAGACCCCGTGGCGGAACTTGAGCCAGAGCATCTGCCGCCGCGAGAGCGGGATCTCGCGCTCCTCGCCGAACTCGAGCGTGGCGCGCGCCGAGCGGTCGATCGCCGAAGGGTCGTCCGAGAGGCGCTGGAACGTGGCGAACTCCTCGTCGCCGAGGCCGCGGATCACCTCGCCGTAGTCCGCGAGCGCCTCGCCGAGGCGCGACGGCGGCATGATGCCCATCGTGCGGTGGCTGCCGCCGGTGTAATCGATCGGCACCTGGGTGAGCCCGAGGCAGATCTCGTCGTGGATCTCGCCGAGCGGCGCGAGGTCGAGGTACGGCGCGAGGTCGATATAGGGCCGCGCGAAGATGCCCGTGATGCCCTGAGTGCCGGAGTCGCTAGGAGGTTCGACCATGATCCGCCGCGGGAGCCGGTCCGTCGCCGGCCGGCAGACGTACCCATATCACAAAGGGCGGGCCGCCCCGCAAACCCTACGCCGGAGAGCGCCGGAGCGCGCCTCGCGCGGCGCGCGCCGGGGCTTGTGACGGCGCGGCGCGTTCTGTAGCGTGCGTCCCATGGATCTGTCCTACGTCATGGGGTTCGGGCTGGGCACGACGCTCGCTCTGCTCGCCCTCCTGCGCATCGGGCAGAGGATCTTCTCGCCAGCGCACACCGTTGCCCGCGATCTCGCCGAGAGCAACGCCGCGCGCCGGCTGCTCACGGTGGGCCAGGTCCTCGCGGTGTTCCTCGTCGCCGCGAACGCCGTCAAGAACTGCCTCGACGGGTCCAGCTTCGCGCGCGATCTGCTGTGGGTGAGCGCGTTCGCGGTCGTGGGCCTGCTCCTCGTGATCGCGACCGGCGAGCTCGGGATCCGGCTCCTGCTCAGGGCGCGGCTCCCGGCCGAGATCGAGCGCGGCAACGCGGCGGCCGGGCTCGCGGCGGGCGCGCACTACGTGGCGACCGGGCTCATCACGTCGCGGGCGATCGCGGGCAAGGACCTCGGCGATCTGGCGATCTCCCTCGGCTTCTTCCTGCTCGCGCAGATCACGCTGCACGTGTTCATCTCGCTCTTCCGGGCGCTCACCACCTACGACGACGCCGAGCAGATCCAGGGAGAGAACCTCGCCGCCGCCCTGAGCTACGCCGGCGCGTCGATCGCGGTGGCGATCATCATCGCGCGGGCGCTCGAGGGCGACTTCGAGGGTCTCTTCATCTCGCTGAAGGGCTATGGCGGCGTGCTGCTGTATCTGCTCGCGCTCTACCCAGTCCGGCAGCTGCTCGTACAGAGCGTGCTGCTCGGCGCGCCGCTCGCGCTGCGCGGCGGCCGCCTCGACGCCGGCATCGCGGCCGACCGCAACGAGGGCATGGGCGCCCTCGAGGCGGCGACCTACCTCGCGACCTCGATCGCCATCGCGCGCCTCCTATGAGCGACGCTGTCCGGGCGTACGACGCCTTCGCCGCGAGGATCGTCGAGACGGGCCTCATCACCGATCCGTGGTTCGACGGGGCGCCGCGGTTCCGCGAGGAGCCGGTGCTCGTCACGGCGGCGGAGCAGCGCGCCCTCTACCGGGCCGCCGAGGAGGTCGCGGCGGTGTACAACGAGCTGTGCCTGCTGGTCGCGGACGAGCCGTCGCTGCTCGACGACTTCTTCTGTCTGACGCCGTGCCAGAAGGCGATGTGGCTCTCGTCGCAGCCGCTGTGGCACGGCATCGCGCGCGCCGACGTCTTCCTGACCGACGAGGGCCCCGCGATCGCCGAGCTGAACTGCGACACGCCGACCGGCGAGGCGGAGGCGGTCGTGCTGAGCGCGCTCGCGGCGGCGGACCACCCGGGCGCGCTCGACCCGAACCGCGAGCTCGGCCCCCGGTTCTGCGCGATGGTGGAGGAGGTCGCCCGCGCGCTCCTCGGCGAGGCCGCGACGCGGCGCCTCGGGTTCGTGTATCCGACGGAGTTCACCGAGGATCTCTCGGTGATCCGCCTTTACCGGCGCTGGCTCGAGGAGCGCGGCTACGCGGTGATCCTCGGCTCGCCCTACAACCTCGCGCACGATGAGCGGGGCCTGTCGCTGTTCGACGTCCCGTTCTCGATCCTGCTGCGCCACTACAAGACGGACTGGTGGGGAGAGCGGTCGAGCGTGTGGACCGACGAGCAGATCCCCGACCCCGAGCCGCTCGCGGGCCCGCTCGGCGCCGTGCTCTCGGCCGCGGCCGACGGGCGCGTCGCCGTCCTGAACCCGCTCGGCGCGGTGCTGCCGCAGAACAAGCGCTCGATGGCCTTCATGTGGGAGCACCTCCACCGCTTCTCGCCGCACGCGCAGTCGGTGATCCTGCGCTTCGTGCCGGTGACGTCGCGGCTGGAGACGGTGCACCCCGAGATGCTGCGCGCGCAGCGCGAGGAGTGGGTCCTGAAGAGCGATTATGGCGCCGAGGGAGAAGAGGTGATCCTCGGGCGCCACACGTCCGACGACGTCTGGCGCGCCTCCCTGGCCAAGGCGCGCGAGGGCCGGTGGATCGCGCAGCGGTACTTCGCGGCCCTGGAGAACGAGCGGCGGGAGTCGGTCAATTACGGCATCTACCTCATCGCGGGCGAGGCGTGCGGCATCTACGCGCGCGTCCAGGCCGGGATGACGGACGCCGCCGCGCTGAGCGCGCCGGCGCTGGTGCGGTAGCCGGCGCCGCCCGCTATCGCTGTGCGGGCTCCTTCGTGCACTCGAACAGCATCGCGTAGGGCCGCGCTAGGTAATTGCTCCAGAACGCCTCCCCGAGCGCCTCGATGCCTTCAGGCGCCACCTCGGGCGAGCGCCATCGGATCTCTCGAAACCCCGCGCGCCTCAGCGCGGCCTCATAGCCGCTCCGCGTCCAGTAGTGCGTCGAGATCGTCAGCTCGGCGTCGACCGTCGTTACCGTCACCTTCATCGGCGCCGCGTCGTCGAGACGACCGTCGACGGAGGCGCGCAGGCCGTAGGCGCTGTAAAACGCAGGATCGTTCACGGCGAACGCGTCGTTCGGGTGAATGGCCACGAACCTCCCGCCGGGGGCGAGCGCCTCGTGGATGCCTCTGCACATCGCGGCGAGCTGATCGGGCGACGATGCGTGCGGCAGGACGTAGCAGGCCGTCACGAGATCGAAGGGGCCCAGCGCGCCCGCGTCGGCGATGTCGCGGCGCACGTACTCGACGCCGAGAGGGCTCCTGACCTCCTCGCCGCGCGCGGCGTCGAGCATCCCCTCGGAGAGGTCCAGCCCGACCCCCCGGCGCGCGCCCCTCTGCTTGAGGATCCTCGTGATGACCCCCGTGCCGCAGCCGACGTCGAGGACAGCCTTGTCCCCCACATCACCGAGCGCCCTGGTGAGCGAAAAGTAGTCCACATAGCGGCGCACATCCAGGGCGACGGCCCTGCCATAGGTGTTCGCGAAGCTGTCATATTGACTCGACATGACCAATGACCTCCACTCGCGCTGAGTCACCTACCCTACCCGTTCAACCCACGATCGACCTAACGCCTCTCGGTGCTGGTCTCGGCAGGCCGGCCGGCCTCCAGAAGCAGCGCCACGACGTCGTCGACGCGCTCGATGGGCGGCGGCCTCGGAGAGTCATCACCGAGCCGAGCGCGGTGCGACGGCGACCGAACGCCCAGGAGCCAGAGACCGGCCGGCTCGCCGGCGCCGCTCAGAAGATCGCGCTCTTCCGCGCGCCCGAATCGGTCGTGCGCTGTCGGGGGAGCGCTCCGCCCGTGCTCCGCGGCGCCTCGGACGCGCGGGCGGGGCGCGCTGCGGTGGGGCGCGGCGCCGGCTCCGGCGCCGCCGCGGTGGCGGGGGGCGGCGCCGGCTCCGGCGCCGCCGCGACGGCGAGCGGCGCAGCCTGGGGCCCTGCCGTCGCGAGCGGCGCTGCCACGAAGGCGGCCGACGGGACAATCGAGCACGTGCCCGCCTGCGGTACCCTGGACGTCTGAACCGCGGGAGCGCGGCGGGCGATGGCGCGCACCTCGCCGCCGAGCTCGCGCAGCGCGGCGGACGAGCTTTGCAGCTGCGCCCGGGGCAGCGCGGTGGCGAGCACCATCCCCATCCCGAGCGCCGCGAAGAGCCCCGCGGCCGCGAGGCGCCCCCGGGGCCGCGGCGGCGGCGCAGCGCGCCCGACCGAGGCCGGCCCCACCGAGGCCGGCGCCACCGAAGCGGGCGCCACCGAAGCGGGCGCCACCGAAGCGGGCGCCGCCGAGGCCGGCGCCACCGAGATCGGCGCCGCGTCCAAGGCGCCGACCGCGGCCACGAAGGCGGAGACCATCGGCTTGATGGCAGGAAATCGCTCTTCAGGGTTCAGCGCGAAAGCGCGCGCGAACCACGCCTCCAGCTCGGGCGGCGCCTCCGGGGCCAGCGTCGACAGCGAAGGGCGCTCGTCGGCGAGGATGGAGGCGAGCACATCGGCGATGGTGCCGCCGACGAAGGGCTGGTGGCCGGTGAGCGCCACGTGAGCGACCACCGCGAGGGCCCACATGTCGAGCTGCGGATCCGCGTGCCCGTCGCAGGTGTGCTCCGGGCTCAGGTAGGCCGGCGTGCCCAGCACCACGCCCTCCGCGGTCTGGCGGGGAAAATCGGCCGGAAGATCCTGGCGGATCCACTTGGCGATCCCGAAGTCGGCGACCTTGGCCCGCAGGCGGCCGTCACGTCCCTCGAGGAGGAGGATGTTCGACGGCTTGATGTCGCGATGCACGATCCCGAGGCCGTGCGCCACCGAGAGCGCCTCTCCGATCTGGGAGAGGAGCGCGGCGAGATCGGCCGCCGGCACCGGCCCGCGCTCCTGGATCAGCTGCCGGAGAGATCGACCGCGCACGTACTCCATCACGAGGTACGGGCCTACCGCGGGGTCTTCGCCAGCGTCGTGCACGGTGACGATGAGGTCGGTCTTCCGCCCGAGCTGCGCCGCGACCTGCGCCTCGAAACGGAAGCGCTCCATGGCGTCGATGGGCAGGCTCTGCCGCGGGAGGACGAGGAACTTGAGCGCCACATCGAAGCGCCGGACGCCGTCGTGCGCGCGCCACACCTCGCCCATGGCGCCGTGGCCGAGCGGGTGCGCGAGCTTGTACCGTCCAGCGACGAGGCGGCCGGGCTGGAGCTTCGCACGGGTCCCGTCCCGTCCGGCGTCGCGCGGCGCCGCCGGAGACGGCTGCGCTGGCTGAGGCTGCTGCACGCTGAGCGTGGCAGCGTCGCGCGCGAGGTCTCTCGCCGTGGGCTCGGGCCGTCGATCCGGAGCGGGCGGCTGGAGCATGCCCGTGACCTTCGTGGCGCCCCCGTGTCCCAGACCGGCGAGCGTGCCCATTCGCGGACGACCTGGGTTGAGAGGCCGGGACATGTCCGCAGCGTATCGCGAACGCGGGGACCTTTGAATCGCGAACACCCGGATCCCTCGCGCACGCAGCCCCGCAGCCCACACGACAGCGGCGCGACGCGCACCTCTACGGCATGTTTCGCTCACCAACGCTCACGACGCGGCGCGGACGCGCGCCCGGCCGGCCCGGGGGCGCCTGGCAGCCACGCGGCGGCCTCGCGCCGCGCACACGCGGCGAGGCGTCCGCTCTCCGGTCAGCGGCGCCTCCGGTCCGCGACGCGAGAAGCGCAGAGATCCCGCGGAGAGCCGACCCGAGTTGATGTAGGACTCCTGAAGCGGCCGCCTCTTCGCGGGCGCGCTGATCGAGGAGGGATGATGGCGAAGATTGCACTCGTCACGGGCGCGAACCAGGGCCTCGGCTACGCGATGGTCGCCCGGCTGTGCCAGGAGCTGCCCGCCGGAAGCACCGTGTACCTGGCGGCGCGGGATCCTGCGCGCGGCGAGGCGGCCGTGGCTCGCCTGCGCGAGGAAGGCCTGCAGCCGACGCTGGCCCAGCTGGACGTGACCGACGACGCCAGCGTCCAGGCCCTGGCGGAGACGGTGGCGCGCCGTCACGGCGGGATCGACATCGTGCTCTCGAACGCGGCCGCGCGCATCGTGAAGGTTCTGCCGCAGGCGGCCCAGGTCCGCACCTTGATCGACACGAACAACCACGGGACGTACCGGATGATCCGCGCCTTCGTGCCGCTGCTCCGCGACGGCGGGCGGTTCCTCGTGGTGGCGAGCGCCTTCGGCTCGCTGCGCAAGCTCGACCCGCGGCTTCACCACCTCTTCGACCCTGCCACGCGATCTCTCGAGGACATCGAGCGCGTCATGGAAGAGTACGCGGAGCTGGTCGAGCGCGGCGAGGCGGAGGCCCACCACTGGCCGGCGTGGATCAACATCCCGTCCAAGATCGCGCAGGTCGCCTCGATGAAGGTCGCCGCGCGCCAGCGGAAGGACGAGGCGGCGCGACGCGGGCTCCTCATCGCCGCGGTCTGCCCTGGGTTGGTGGACACCGAGGCGTCGCGTCCGTGGTTCGACGACATGTCATCGGCGCAGTCGCCGATGGATGCCGCGAAGGACGTCCTCTGGATCTGCACGCAGCCCGCAGGATCGCCAGATCCCTATGGCGAGCTCGAGCAGCACCGTCAGATTATTCCTTGGATGTGATGTGCCGGCGGCGACCCGACCCAGGTTGGGGCAACCCCGGCCCGACCCAGGTTGAGGCAACCCCGACCCAGGTTGAGGCAACCCCGGCCCGACCCAGGTTGAGGCCGACCCAGGTTGAGGCAACCCCGACCCAGGTTGAGGCAACCCCGACCCAGGTTGAGGCAACCCCGACCCAGGTTGAGGCAACCCCGACCCAGGTTGAGGCAACCCCGACCCAGGTTGAGGCAACCCCGACCCAGGTTGAGGCAACCCCGACCCAGGTTGAGGCAACCCCGACCCAGGTTGAGGCAACCCCGACCCGCGGGCCGAGATCGTATCCCCGGCGGCGACCCGACCCAGCCCAGGTTGAGGCAACCCCGACCCAGGTTGAGGCAACCCCGACCCAGGTTGAGGCAACCCCGGCCCGACCCAGGTTGAGGCAACCCCGGTCTGGGAGAGCAACCCGAACCTGGGTCGGCTCGCCGCGCGGGATCGCTCAGCCCGGGTCGGGTCGCTGCGCTCGGCGGTGCTGGGCGCGCCAGGCAGCGGGGGTGACGCCGTGATGGCGCCGGAACAGCCGCACGAAATGGCTCGGATCGGCGTAGCCGACGCGCTCGGCGATCACGTCGACATACTCGTCGGTCGCCAGGAGCCTCCGCCGCGCCTCGGCCAGACGCCCCTCCACGATCCACGCGACCACCGTGCGCCCGGTGGCCTGCTTGACCGCGGTGGTCACGTGGGCGGGCGTCCGGCGCACCGCCTCCGCGACCTCTTTCAAGGACAGCGGCCCCAGGCACCGGGCCTCGATCACGGCCAGCGCCTCCGCCACGATCGAAGGACGCTGCGTCGGCGCGGCCCGGACGCTGCCGCTCGCGCGCACGACCTCCGCGAGCACCAGCGCGAGCAGGCTCTCGGAGACCACCGGCAGCGCGCCCGCGGCCTGCTGCTCGCGCTCGAGCTCCCGGAGCAGATCGAGCACGTACGCCTGCCGCGCCGCAGGCAGCTCGACCACGGGCGACGCCCCGTGCCGGACCCGGTCGAGCGGGGCGAGCAGGTCGCCGTAGCGCGCCGGATCGAGGCACGTCCGGCAGAAGCCGATCCCCCACACCTCCGCGTGGCTCGCGGACAGGACGCGGTGCGCGTCGCCAGCCGGAATGAGGTGGAGGTGCCCGGCCCGCAGCTCGAACTCGCCGCGATGCTCGACCCGCATGCGGCCTCCGACATGCAACGCCAGGGCGACGTACGTGTGGACCGCCGGGCTCTGCATCGGTCGCGCGTGGTCGCCGTGGCACACATGCCGCATGAACCGGATCGGCGCAGGGTCGAGCTCATCGTGGCTCACCCGCGAAGCGTACCACCTTCGTCGCGGCGCGCTCACGGCGCGAGAGCGGCAACCGAAACGACGCCAAGCCCACCGAAAACACGGCCAACGACGCGCTCCTCCGACGGCGGCGCGGAGACGCTCCGCATCCCGTGCTCCCGGAGCCCGCCGCGGGCTCGCGTCACGCGCCTTCCGGGAGCGGAATGAACTCGGTGTCGTCGCCGGGGATCGTGGGGAAGCGACCCTCGCGCCAGTCGGCCTTCGCGCGCTCGATGCGCTCCTTGGAGCTCGCCACGAAGTTCCAGGTGATGTGGCGAGGCCCGTCGAGCGGCGCGCCGCCGATGAGCATGAGGTTCGTCTCGCCGATCGCCTCCGCGGCGACGGCCGCGCGCGGACGGAGCACGAGCATCGCGCCCGCGCCGAAGCGCTTGCCGTCGCACGCGATCGCCCCGTCGACCACGTAGATGGCGCGCTCCTCGTGCTCGTCGTCGATCGGCAGCGTCACGCCGGCGTCGAGCCGAGCATGCACGTAGAGCGTCGGCGACAGGACCCCCGTGGGCGCCTTCGCGCCGTAGGCGGTCCCGGCGATGACGTGGAGCTCCGCGCCGTGGCGGCGCACGACGGGCATCGTCTGGCGCGGGTGATGCTCGAAGCGCGGCTCGATCTCCTCGTCTTGCTGCGGGAGCGCGACCCACGTCTGGATCCCGTGCATCCTGGCGCCGCGCGCCCGCACCTCCGGCGCGGTTCGCTCCGAGTGGACCACGCCGCGCCCCGCGACCATCCAGTTCACGTCGCCCGGCCGGATCGGCTGCTCCGAGCCGATGCTGTCGCGATGCACGAACTCCCCTTCGAGGAGATACGTGATGGTCGCGAGCGCGATGTGCGGATGCGGCCGGACATCGATCCCCTGACCCGGCGCGAAGTCGACGGGGCCCATGTGATCGAAGAAGAGAAAGGGCCCGACGTGACGTCGCTGCGCCGCTGGAAGCGACCTGCGCACCGTGAAGCCGCCCAGATCCCGCGGGCGCGGCTCGATGACGAGGTCGATGTTGGCGCTGTCGGCGCCCAGGCACTCCGGTTCCTTGTCGGGATATCGGCTCATCGAAAACTCCTTGCTTCCATGGCGCTCGCGATCGTGGCGCTCAACCTAGCGCCCCGACGCGCGGGGCCGCAATCCCGTTCTTCCTCGCGTACGAGGCCACGGCCGCCCTCGCCTGGCGAAGGGCGCCGAGGAGAGCGGGGGCGTCACGATCGACCGCATCGACCTCGCCGACAGCGGCAGCAACTCGACTCCCGATATCGCTCCAGCCGCCCCTCTCCAGGACCGAGCGGACCCAGCCCAAGCTCCGGGGCGAGCCCGAGCTCGGTCGGATCGTCCATCGGTGTGTCGATCGATTGCCAATAGATCGTCGCATTCTCACGAGGGCGGATCGCTGATCCTCTATCCGCAGCGCCGCGTGTGCAGCCTGGATGGACGACAGAGATCTTGCGCGATCGCCGCATTGCGCCGTGATGGTCGCAGCACGACGCAACCACTTTTCAGGCCGTATCCCGCGCAAAGATCAGCGTCATCGATTATACTCCTCATCGATCCCGGGGCTCCGGCGAGGCGCGATCCTGCAAAATTCCGCCTCCGGAGGCCTCTCGTTTTCATGTGCGTCGTGCCGGCGTATCGCGCCTGGCACGCGCTCGAAGAGGAGTGGATTTATGAGATTGCCTACGATGGCGATAGCTTTGTCGATGGTGAGTCTGGCCAGCGCCGCATGCAGCGGGTTTCCGGGCAGCGGCGAGGGTGACGGAGGCTCCCAGAACAGCACCGGCAACGGCATCGGCGACGGCACCGGCGACGGCACCGGCACCGGCGACGGCACCGGCACCGGCTACGATGACAGCTTCGGCAGCGGGAACGATCTGGGATCGAGCGGGAATTCCGGTGCAAACGGCGCCAGCAGCGGCGGCTCGACGGCAGCAGGGCAGGCGTGCGCCACCGAGACCTCCCAGGCCGGGTTCCAGCAGGTGTACCTCGCCTTCGCGTTCGACGTGTCGGGCAGCATGGGCGCGAACGATGTGCCCTGGCGTGATCGGTCGCTCAAGTGGGATCCCGTCGTCGCCGCGACGAAGCAGTTCTTCGTGGATCCCGCCTCGGCCGGGTTCCGGGCGTCGCTCACGTTCTTCCCTGGCGCGGGACAGATGTGCAACGCAAACACGTACCTGGCGCCGGACGTCGCGATGACGCCGCTGCCGTCTCCGGCGTTCGGCGAGGCGATCGATGCCGTCACGCCTCAGGACGACCGGAGCTGGCGCCTCGGCACGCCGACGGCGTTCGTGATCGAAGGCACGACCGCGTACATCGAGGAGCAACGCCAGCTGAACCCCGGGAAATACGCGATCGTCCTCGTGACCGACGGCTATCCGGAGCAATGCCGCCAGTCGAACTCGATCGAGGCCGTCGTCGAGCGCGTCGAGGCGGCGCGCGCCGGCGGCATCTCGACGTTCGTGATCGGGGTCAACAGCCCGCCGGTGGAAGGCGCGCCGCCGAGCCTCGATGAGAACCTGCGCGTGATCGCGGCGGCGGGCGATACAGGAGAGGCGTTCATCATCGACACCGGCAGCGCGGCGGACACCACGGCCGCGTTCAAGGCGGCCGTCGAGGAGATCCGCGGCGCCGCGGTCTCGTGCACGATCCCGATCCCGCCGCCCCCCGACGGGAGGACCTTTGACAAGCAGAAGGTGGACGTGAAATACACGAGCGCCACGACCAACACCCCGACGTCGCTCGTGTACGATCAGGCCTGCGCGGCCGCGGGCACCTGGCGCTACGACGATCCCGCGAACCCGACCGCGATCGTGCTCTGCGACGACACGTGCGCCGTGGTGCAAGCCCAGGTCGAAGTGTCCCTGGGCGTCGACTTCACCTGCGAAGACGTGATCGAAGTTCCGCTGTGATCGCCAGCGCTCCCTGGCCGGCGCGATCCCTTCCAGGGATTCCGCCGGCCGGGCGAGCCGATCCCGGCGTACGCGCGGCGGGTGAATCGAGCCTCGACGAGCTCCCTCCGCGGAGGGAGCTCGCGCGGATCAGCGACCCAGGAACTCCATGAGCCAGGCCATGGCCGGCCGCATGGTGCCGTTCGAATGCTGAATGCCGGTGTTGTCCCGCCAGGTGGTGCCGACGATGTAGCCCCACAAGGTGATGCCCGGGACGGCGGGGTGATTCCAGAACATCGTGAACTGCTCCTCCATCACCCTCTTCTGCTGGTTGTCGTCCGCGATGCCGATATCGTACTCGGTGATGTACACGGGCTTGCCCAGCGCGGCGAGCTTGTCGAGGTAGCCCTTCACGGTGCTGGTGTTGATCTTGTAGGCGTCGTGGGCCTGAGCCCCCAGCGCGTCGACCGGGGCGCCCGCGTCGATGACCGCCCTCGCGATCCGCACGAAGTTGTTGTGGTCGTTCTCGTACTCGATGTTGTTGTAGTCGTTGAGGATCAAGACCGCGCCCGGGCAGAGCTCGCGAGCCCACTTGAAGGAGTTCACGATCCAGTCCCAGCCGCTGGCGCCGTCGCCGCCGATGCCGTTCTTGTACGAGGGCGTGGTGTGGGGCGGCGGCTCGTTGACCACGTCGATGTACTTCGTGTCGGGGTAGCGCTCGCAGAACGACTTCATCCAGTCCCGCACGGCCGCCTGCTGCTCCGACCCGGAGAGGCCCCCGACCCAGTTCGGTTGCTGGCTGCCCCACACGAAGACGTGGTGCTTGAAGATGATGTTGTTGTCCTTCGCGTACTTGTAGATCGCGTCGAGCTTGCTCCAGTCGCGACGGCCGCGGGAGCTCTCGACGGAGCCCCACTTGCCCTCGTTCTCGGGCGTGATCTGGTTCCAGTAGGTCGCGAAGCCGTTGCGCACGGCGCCGCTCGTCGTGATGTTGCCGACGAACTTCGCGCCAGGGGTCCCGCCGCCCCCGCCGGCCCCGTTGTCCTCACCGCCCGCCCCGCCGCCGCCCTCGCTCGAACCGCCGGTCGTCGAAGAGCTGGTCGTCCCCGCCCCCCCGGTGCCGCTGGTGACCGAGCTGCTGCTGCTGCTGCTCGTCGTCGGGCCAGCGCTGGCGCCGGTCGTGGTCGTGGTCGTGGTCGTGGTCGTGATGGTGCCCGCTCCCCCCTCACCGCCCGCGCCCCCCTCGCCGCCGTCGCCCCCGTCGGCGCATCCAGAGAGGGTCGCGAGCCCGAGCACGATCCACGTCGTGCCGCACAGCCATCGAGAAGAGCGGGTCTTGTTCATGTTGGACTTCCGAGAGTTGAGCGATTGGGTTGGAGATTTCAGGAGCGGGAGAGCCGATCGACAGCGACGCGAGCCGGAGCGCACACGCTCAGCGATGCCCGCGGCGAGAGCCCGGCGCCTACAATTCCCGCGACCGATGGAAGTGATCTGCGACATTCGCCTGAAAACGCCTACGCCTGGCGTTTCTCATCGAGAAGAAACATGCAGTGTCATTGGCACCCTGCGCCGACACAGCAACTTTGCACCTGAAACCGAACTTGCGCCGCCGAGACGGTCGGTACAAGGTGGTCCGCGCCATGACCGAGTTGAGCCGTTCGCAGATCGAGCACTTCATCACCCAGGGCTTCGTCCGCATCGACGTGGCGTTCCCGCGGGCGCTGGCCGACGAGGCCCGCGCCATCCTGTGGCGCGACACAGGCATGACCCCGGACGACCCCAAGACCTGGACGAAGCCGGTGGTTCGACTCGGGCACTACGGGCAACGACCCTTCGCCGAGGCCGCGAAAACCCCGGTGCTCCGCGCCGCGCTCGATCAGCTGGTCGGCAGCGGGCGCTGGCAGCCGCCCGCCGCCCTCGGCACGTTCCCCATCCGCTTCCCCTCGCCCCTCGACCCGGGGGACGCGGGCTGGCACATCGACGTGAGCTTCGGCACCGAGCACCCCGATTTCATGGAGTGGCGCGCGAACGTCCAGTCGCGCGGCCGCGCGCTGCTCATGCTCTTTCTCTTCTCGGATGTCGGCGAGGACGACGCGCCGACGCGCATCCGAGCGGGGTCGCACCTCGACATCGCGCGGCAGCTGGCGCCGGCCGGCGAGCAGGGGCTGACCTTGCGTGAGCTGGCCGCGAACGGCTTCGCGGAGACGGCGCATCTGCCGCAGGCGCTCGCGACGGGCGACGCGGGGACGGTCTATCTGTGCCACCCGTTCCTGGTCCACACCGCGCAGCCGCACCGCGGCGCGCGCCCGCGCTTCATGGCTCAGCCCCCCCTGCTCCCGACCGAGCCGCTCCAGCTCGAACGCGAGCGCGGCGACTACTCCCCCGTCGAGCAAGCCATCCGCCTGGCGCTGAGCGGCGCAGCGGCCATCTCTCCGGACCGGACGCGCGAGCTCGCCCCCTAACCCCGCGGCCTTCGTGCGTAGAGGAAGCGCGCGTAGCCGAGCTCCGCGGCGTTCTTCGTGAGCTCGACGTTGGCCCACGCGACGACGTCACCGAACGGCCGGTCCTGGAAGGGCCACCGCGTCCGCCGCGTCGAGCGCAGGTCGTCGTCGGTGGCCTGCTCGATCGCCGCCCGCCACCGTTCCTGAAGCCCGTCGAGCCACGCGCGCACGCCGTCGGCGTTGCCAGGCCAGGTCACGTCCTCGCGCGCGAGGGCTCCGCCGCCGAACGAGTGGTCGAGCACCATGGACCACCAGAACCCGAGATGCCACGTCACCCAGGCGATGCTCGGCGGGCCGAGATCGTATCCCTCGTGCTCCGGCCAGTCGGCGCGCCACGTTCCATCGTCGGTCCGACGAACGTGCAATCCCTCGTCAGCAGGGCGCCACAAGCACTCGTCGGTGGTGAGCCCCTCGAGGTGGAAGCTGGTGAGCTGCCACGCAATCTCGAGCTGCCGGACCAAGTAGCCTCGAGCCTCGCCGGCCACGGGCGGAGGCGGGGCCTCAGGGCTGTCGCGTCTCATCGCCCCAGCCTAGCACGGCCGCCCGCCCGCCGAGCATCGAGGGGATTCACAGCCCGAGATAGGCCCTCCGCACTTCCTCCTTCCTCGCCAGCTCGCTCGCCTCGCCCTCCAGGTGGACGCGCCCCTCCGCCAGCACATAGGCGTAGTCGCTCACCGCCATGGCCATGGCCACGTTCTGCTCGACGAGGAGCATCGTCAGCCCCTCGGCCTTGAGCCGGCGCAGCGACTCGAAGAGATCGAGCACCAGCCGGGGCGAGAGGCCGAGCGACAGCTCGTCGAGCATCAGCACCTTCGGCTCGGCCATCAGCCCCCGGGCGACCGCGACCATCTGCTGCTCGCCGCCGCTGAGCGTGCCCGCCTTCTGGCCGCGCCGGTCCGCGAGGCGCGGGAACATCTCGAACACGCGCTCCAGGTTGCGCCGCAAGCCCGGCTGGGCCCGCCGCGAGAAGGCGCCGAGCTCGAGGTTCTCGAGGACCGTCATGTCGGCGAACAGCTGCCGCCCCTCCGGCACCAGCGCGAGCCCCTCGGCGGCGCGGGCGTGCGCGGGGAGGCGCGTCACGTCGTGGCCCGCGAAGACCACCGAGCCGCGCCACGCGGGCAAGAGCCCCGTCGCGGCGCGCAGGAGCGTCGTCTTGCCCGCCCCGTTCGAGCCCACGAGCGCCGTCAGCCTCCCCGGCTCGAGGCGCAGGCTCACCCCCCACAGGATCTGCACCTCGCCGTAGCCTGTGACCAGCTCAGTCACCTCGAGCGCTGCCGCCATCCGAGCCTCCTGCCAAGAGCTCTCGCCCGAGCTTCGGGTCGCCGAGGTACGCCTCGATCACGCTCGGATCCGCGGCCACCTCCCGCGGCTCCCCCTCGGCGATGAGCTTGCCGTAGTCCAGCACCACGATCCGATCGGAGAGGCTCATCATGGCCTGCATGAGGTGCTCGATCATCAGGATCGTGACCCCCTGCGCGCGGATGTGGCGGATCATCTCGATCATCCGGCCGACCTCGGCGGGGTTCAGCCCCGCGAGGACCTCGTCGAGCAAGAGCAGATACGGCCGGGCCGCGAGGGCGCGCGCCAGCTCCAGCCGCTTCTTCTGCGCGACGTTCAGGCTGCCGGCCAGCTGCGCGGCGCGCTCGCCGAGGCCCACGAGCGCGAGCACCTCGTCCGCCACCCGGGCGGCCGCGCCGCGCCCGTGGCGCTCGCGGCCGTAGCAGGCGCCGAGCATCACGTTCTCGCGCACGGTGAGGTCGTGGAGCGGCCGCACGATCTGGAAGGTGCGGGCCAGCCCGAGGCGCGCCACGCGGTACGGCGCGAGGCCGGTGATGTCCTGGCCGCGGAAGACGATACGGCCCTTGTCCGGCGGGTGCACGCCGCTCACCACGTTGAAGAGCGTCGTCTTCCCCGCGCCGTTCGGGCCGATGAGGCCGAGGATCTCCCCGTCCGCGACGCCGAACGTGACGTCGCTCAGCGCTTGCAGGCCGCCGAAGCGCCTCGCGATCCCCTGGACGTGCAGCATCACTCGAGCACCCCCCGCGCGCGGGGCAGCCGCGCGCGCAGCCAGCCGACGACCCCGGAGGGCACGAACAGGACGATGAGCAGGAGCACGCCGCCCGCGAAGGCCAGGTGGAGATCCTTGAAGAGCGGCGTCGTGAGCAGGAAGCTGCGGAGGCGATCGTACGCGGCCGCCCCGAGGATCGGCCCGAGCGCCGTCCCCGCGCCGCCCAGCATCACCATGACCAGCGTCTCGATGGAGGTGTGCAGGCGGAAGGCGTCGCCCGGCTCGACGTTGCCGTTCTTGAAGAAGTAGAGCGTGCCGGCCACGCCCGGGAAGAACGCCGACAGCACGTAGGCGAGCGTCTTGAGCCGCGGCGCGTTCACGCCCATGACGAGCGCCGCGTCCTCGTCCTCGCGGATGCTGAGCAGGCCGAGCCCGAACCGCGAGCTCTTCACGAGCAAGCTGACGGCGACCACCACCACCGTGACCGACAGGAGCAGGGAGTACGTGAGCCACAGCGCCCTCGACGGGCCGCCGTACTCCCCGTACACGGAGAAGTTGATCGACAGCCCCGTCGCGCCGCCGAACAGCGAGACGTTGTTCACGAAGGCCCGCGCCGCCTCGTTGATCCCGATCGTGGCCAGCGCGAAGTAGGCGCCCCGCAGGCGCAGGATGGCGAGGCCGAGCAGGCCGGCCAGCGCGGAGGCGGCGAGGCCGCCGGCGAGCATCGCGAGGTAGAGCGAGACGCCCCGCTGGCTCAGGAGGTAAAAGCCGGTGTACCCACCGAGCCCGAAGAACACGATGTGGCCGAAGTTCACGTAGCCCGTGTACCCGAGCAAGAGGTTCAGGCTGGAGGCGAGCGTGACGAACATCAGCAGGGTGAACATCGCCTCGCGCAGCGTGTCGCCGCGCGTCGCGAGCGGGAGGGCGCCCACCGCCGCGACGAGGAGGAGCGTCAGCCAGAAGGCGGGGCGTCGATGCGCGTTCATGTGCGGGCTCCCAGGAGGCCGCTCGGGCGGAGCAGCAGCACGAGGACGAAGAGGGCGAACTCCACCACGGGCACCCAGCTCACGGGGAGGAACATGGGGATGAGCCCCTCCAGCATGCCGAGCAAGAGCCCTCCGGCGAGCGCGCCGATGGGGTTGCCGAGGCCGCCCAGCACGCCGATGACGAACGATTTGAGCTGGTACGACTCGCCGCTCAGGATGGTGAAGGGAAAGAACGTGGCGATGAGCCCGCCGGACGCCGCCGCGAGCATCGTCCCGAGCCCGAAGCTGAGGGCCAGCACCCGAGAGGAAGGGATGCCCATCAGCTCCGCCGAGGCGCGGTTGCTCGCCACCGCGCGGATGGCCTTGCCGAGCCGCGTCCGGCGCAGAAACAAGGTGAGCGCCGACGCGACGAGGATGGCCATCAGGGCCGCCATGAGGCGCGTGCCCGGGAGCGCCACCGGACCGAGGCGCGCCGTGCCGAGGGAGTAGTCGATGTTGCGCGGGGTGGTGGTCAAGAGCGCCGTGCCCAGCCCGATGAAGATCATGTTGACGGCGAACGTGGCCAGCAGGGTCGTCAGGTGGTGCGGCGCGTGGATCACGCGGTGCACGGCCACGGGGTAGATCAGGAGCCCGAGCAGGAGGCCCGCCCCGGCCACGGCGACCAGCCCGACATACGGGTTCACGCCGAGGTGCGTGAACAGGAAGTAGCTGGCGAACATCCCGAGCGCGATGACCGCGCCGTGGCTCAGGTTGATGATGCGCAGGATCCCCCAGATGAGCGTCATGCCCATCGCCGCGAGGCCGTACACGAACCCGAGCATGAGCCCGTCCACGAGCGACGTCAGCAGCTGGCTCGGGCCCGCGGCCGCCTGGTCGCGGGCCGGAACCAGGGGTTTGGCCGTGCTGGCGTCCTCGGGCCAGACGACCCGCTTGACGAGCCTCCCCTGCTCGTCCTTCTGCCACTGGATGTAGACCATCTCGTGACCGACCTGGCGGCCGTGCCGTTTCGCGCTCGTGTCGTACTTCGTGTGGCCGAAGAAGGTCAGCATGTCCGTGCCGTCGAGCGCCGCCTTGACCTTCGCCGTCTCCAGCGACCCCGCCCGCGCGATGGCCTGCTCCAGGACGAGGCCGGCGGCGTAGCCCCCCGCGCCGTGGTACGACGGCGTATCGCCGAACCGCGCTCTGTAGCGGGCGACGAAGTCGTCCACCGAGGGCCCGTGCCAGGGGAGGCCGGCGGCGCGCGCGGCCTCGGGGCTGTATTTCACGGTGGATTCCCACTGGCTCGGCCCGATCACGCCGAGCGCCGCCGCGCCGAGCTCGCCGAACCGCGGCTCCGGCGGCGCCACGAGCAGCGCGACGAACTTGGCGTGAACGCCCTTCTCCGCGAGCTGCCTGGCGAAGGTGCTCGTGTCGGCGAAGTGGCCCCCGCCCATGATGGCGTCCACGTCGCCCGGCATCCTGTTGATGAACGGCGCGAAGTCGGTGGTGCCGCTGGCGTAGCCCTCGAAGAGGACGATCTCGTAGCCCTTGGCCTCGCCGTGGCTCTTGGCCGCCGTGGCCACGTCCGTGGAGAACTTGTCCCGCTCGTGGACGATCGCGACCCTCTTCGCCGACGGATCGAGGTGGGCCAGCAGATCGAACGCGCCGGTCAGGTACCGGCTCGCGGGCGTGTAGGTCATGAAGGCCAGCGAATAGCCCTTGTCATGCGTCGAGTCGGACGACGCGCCCGCCGTGACCATGACGCGGCCGTACTGCTCGGCGATGACGGCCGCGGCGTCCGTCAGGCCGCTGCTGTACGGGCTGATCAGGAAATCGGCCCTGTCCTCGTTGATCAGCCGGGTGTAGAGCTGCTGGACACGATCCTTGTTGCTCTCGTCGTCATAGAACCGGATGTCGACGGCGACGGCGCTGCCGTCGGCGAGGCGGATGCCGCCGGCCTTGTTGACGTCGTCCACCCACATCTTGATGCCGTTGGTCTGCCGGGTCGACTCGACGTTGACGTTCCCCGTCAGCGACGCGGTGAACCCGACGATGGCCGTGCGCGAGGGGGCCGCCGAGGTCCCCTGCCGATCGAGCGCGCTCGGCTGCGCTCTCGCCGGCGAGGGCGCGCTCCACGCGATCGCGACCAGCGTCAGGAAGAACAGGACCAGCCTTCGCATCGCGGCATCGTACACCTCCGCGCCCACGTGCGCGCACACCATCCGCGCCGCCGGCGTCCGTCCGGCCGGCCGCCCGCGCGCTCACGTCATTCGGAGGCGCCGTGACAGGAGGGACCGGCATGGCCGGTGGCCTCCCCGCACTGCTCCGCGCCGGTGAACTCCGTGCCAGGCTTGACGCAGTACTTCCCCGCGAGGCCGGCGTCTCCGATTCCGACGTAGGGACGGATCTCCTGGCACTCGAAGCCGCTCGGGCAAGCGCAGTACTCGGCCCCGTCATCCGGCGCGCCCTCGGCGGGGCCGCAGCGGCAGGAGCAATGGACGGCGTCCTCGGCGCGACGGCCGGAGTCGCCGGCGCACTGGCCGCACACGGGCGCGGTGACCGGCGCGCCGGACCCGTGCGCGCAACAGCCCTTTCCCTCGTTCTCCGCGTCGCTCGCCCCGGCCGTCTGGCAGCTCCCCGGCTCATGGCAGACGTACTGCTTGCACTGCCGCGAGCCGGGATCGCAGGCGGCGCCCGGCGGACACTGCTCGTCCGCCGTGCACTCGCACGCCCCCCATTGCGCGTTGCATACGCCGCTCGCGCACTGCGCCGCGCCGCCGTCCGCCGCCTGCGGATCGCAGAACGGCCCGACCGCGCTCGCCGCGACGCAGGAGGCCCCCGCGCCGCAGCTCGCGTCGCCGGGCCCCGCGCACGGCGACGGGGCCGCCTGACCCAGCGGGCAGCTCACGCGCCCCTGGAAGTGATTCACGAGGCACATCCCCGAGCTGCACTGCTCGTGGTTCTCATAAATGATGTTCTCGCCGAGCGAGAACCCGGAGAACCGCGGATCGCCCTCGTCGGGCGGGACGCACGGATCCCCGATCTCGCCGGGCGCGGGAGCGACGTTCTGCCGCGAGATGGGCGTGATCGGCTCCACGGTGATGTCTTTGCACCCGGTCAGGATCACGGCGGACAGGAGGGCTGCGCTGCCCGCGATCGCTCGAACCACACGCCGACGCTCGCTGTCATCATCACGATAGGACATGAGTCACCTCTCTCCATCTCTCAGTATCCGGCGCCGGACTGCACGGCTCACGCGACGGAGGGCGACCCGGGCGATCTTCGCCTCACGGCCAGACGAGCTCGAGGTCGAGCGAGGGCGCGACGAGCGGGACGCCCCACGTTGCGACCTGACGGCCGGCGAACTCCACGACCGGGACCAGGATCGCGACACCGCAGATCGCGTCGGCGCGCACGCGCAGGCGCGGCGTGATCGCCACGCCGAGCCCGGCGCGCAGGAGCGGGGCGACGGTCAGCAGATCCTCCGTCGATCCTTCGTAGCGCTCCGACGGCCGGCCCTCGAGGCGCATCCACACGGCGGAGGCGCCGGCCCCCACGGCGAAGCGCCAGGGCGCGCCCGGAGGGGCCACGACCCCGCTGATGGCGGCGCCGACGAGCCCGACGCGGGCCGTCGCGACGCCCTCGGGGCCGCTCGCGCTGGAGGAGAGGAGCGGGATCAGCGCAAACACGCTCGCGCCGACCTCCTCGGAAGGTTGGTAATTGGCGGCGGCGCTCAGGAGGCCCCAGGGCCCCATCCCGCCCGGGCTGAGCAGCACGGCGGGACCGAGCTCGATCGAGAAGGCCGCCCCGCGCGGAGGCGGGAGGCCGACGCTCGGCGCCGGAGCAGGCGTGTCGGCCCGCGGCGAGGCCATCATCTCGCGGATCGAGGGCGGAGGCGCCACCTCGCCCGCGGGAGGGCGCGGCGCGTCGAGCTCCATCAGGCTCGCGCGCAGCAGCTCCACGACCCGGAGCGCCAGGGCGGCGCCGCCCGAGGGGCTCCGGGTGTCGTCCGTCACCATCTCGCGCAGCACGGTCTTGCCGGTCATCCGATCGACGAGCCACACCTCGACGCCGCCGCTCGAGGGCGCGATCCGCACGGCCGCGACCGCGTCCTTCTCTCGCGCCACCTCCTCGAGGCGCTCGCGCGACGGCGGATCCGGCGCGATCTCCACCTCGGGCACCTCGAACTTGAGCGCCCTGAGCTCGGCCTGGAGCCGGAGCGACACCCGATCTTCCCTCGAGGGGGCCACGACCACGATGCGCGGCGCGCCGCCGGCGCGCGCCTCGCGCGGCGGCGCGGCGAGCGCGAGCGCCAGCGCCAGCGCCAGCGCGCCGAGCGCCGCCGCGCGCCGGACGGCACGCGAGAGCGCCGCCGCGCGCCGCCGAGGAGCGCGTCGGGCCGAGGAGCATCGCGGGGTGGCCACCGCCGTCACTCGCCGGCGATGGCCTTCGCCATCTCGGCGTGAGGCCCGCTGGGATACGCCTTCAGGTACCGCCGAGCGGCCTCCTGGGCCTCGGCGTGGCTGCGCGACCGCTCGAGCGCCTCGATGAGGCGCCCTGCGGCCTCCCGGGCGAGGCGGCCCCGCGGCCGCTCGTCGAGGTACGCCCTGAACCATCGCGCCGATCGCGCGTGCTCCCCCTGCGCGTCGAACGCGATCACCCCGAGGAGGAAGGCCGCCTCGGCGGCGTGCTCGTCGCCGGGGAACCGCCGCCGGAGGGCGGTGAGCGCCGCGATCGCTCGCGGCGCGTCGCCGGCGAGCCGCGCCGCGTCCGCGAGGCTCCGGAGATCGGCGGCGTTTCCGGTGTCGCAGAGCCCGGCGAACCCCTCGCGCTCCGCCGCCGCGAGCGCCTCCTTGAACTTCCCCGAGGCGGAGAGCTCCCGCCATGACGGCCGCGCGGCGTGCGGCGGAGCGGCCGCGCGCGGAGGCGGCGGCGGGGCCGCGCCCGGGACGGGCGGCGCGCCGTCCGGCGATCGCGCGGGATCGACCGGTGCAGGCACCTCGATCCGGGCGGCATCGGAGCTGGTGGAGGGGCGCGGCGGCGGGCTGTCCGGAGCGTCGCTGTCGCGCAGCTCGATGCTCGCCTGCCTCCGCAGCACCCGCAGCGTCTGGCCTGCCCTCACCGCGAGGCCGTCGCCGACGAACGGCCCCGACACGGCGACCGACCCTTCTGCGAGCGTCACGACGAGCTCCTCCGTGGCCGGGCTCCAGCGCACGTCGAAGCGGGTGCCGGTGACGAGCACCTCGAACGGCCCGCTGTCGACGAGCCACCGCGCGCCCGGCCGGTGCACCACGGAGGCCTGGACGGCGCCGTCCTCGAGGACGATCCTCGCCCCGCTCGACGCGACCGAGGCCACCCGCACCTTCGTCTCCGGCTCCAGCTGGAAGCTCGTTCCGTCGGAGAACCGCAGGGGGATCGCCTGGCCTGGCGGGGTCGCGATCCAGGCGCCCGCGTCGCCGACCCGTGCGGCTTCGCCGGCGCCGATCTGGAGCGTCAGCGGGCGCCGGCCGAGGACGACGAGGAGCGCGCACGCAGCGAGCGCCGCCAGCGCCGCCAGCGCGGCCGCGCCAAGCGCCGGCCTCGCGATCGCGGGCCGACGGGCCGCCCGCAGCGCCAGCGCCGCTTCGACGAAGCGCTCGCGCGCGTCCGCGTCGTGCGCGCGGCGCCCGAGGAGCGCCTCCTGCTCCTCGCTCAGCCGCCGGCCCAGCCGGGTCAGCGCTGTCTCGGGGTTCCCCATCGCGCTCCTCCTTCGATCCAGTCCGAAAGCGCGGGGTGCTCGCGCGCGAGCGCCGTGAAGCGCGCTTCGGCGCGGGCGAGCCTGCGCTTGATCGTCGCCAGCGAGACCCCGCAGGCACCGGCGACCTCGACGAGCTCCATTCCCCCGATGAACCGGAGCGCGAACGGGATCCGCTCGTCGACCGGGAGCTCGCTCAGCGCCGCGTAGGTGGCGCGGAGCGCCTCGGTCACCTCCCCGCTCGGGGTCGGCGCCTCCACGTCCGGGAGCTCGTGCCACGGCAGGAACCTGAGCCACGATCGCCGCGAGCGGCGCAGGATGCGCGTGCGGGCGGTGAACACGGCGATGGACGTGAGCCACGGCTTGAGCGCGCTCGGATCCCGGAGATCGTCGAGCGAGCCGAGCGCGCTCACGAGCACGTCGTGGAGGAGGTCCGGGAGCTCGCGCTCGGGGCCGAGGACGCGCATGAGCGTGCGCAGGACGTGCGCCTCGTAGCGGACGTAGAAGGCCGCGATCGCCGCGCGGTTGCCGGCGCGCATCGCGGCGACCATCGCGGCGTCGTCGCCGGAGAACGGCAGGGTCCGGACCACCACGCCGCTCGTCGCCGCCGGCTCGGCGGCGCTCCTTGTGACCCTTGAGCTGACCACTGCCTCAGAAGTATCCGGACCCCCCCGCCACGGCTCACGCGACGGTCCGCTCGGGGAAGTCGATCTGCTCCCACCGGCCTCCGGTCATGACCGCGCGCTGCTCGGCGTGGCGATTGAGCTCGTGGGGATAGCCGAGCGAGACCGCGCTGACCTCGTCCAGGCGGCGCAGGCTCGCGTCGTCGAGCGCGAGCGCCGCGGCGCCGAGGTTCTCGTCGAGCTGAGCGCGGGTCCGCGGCCCGACGACGGGGATCACGCCCTTCGCTGCCGCCCAGGCGATCGCGACCTGACCCGGGCTCGCGCCCAGGTCGTCCGCGACGGCGATCAGCGCGTCGAGCACGGGGCCGTGGCGCGCGGGCTCGTCGTGCAGCACGCTCGCCTTCAGGTCGGTCGCGCGGCCCCGCTCTCCCTTCCGGTACTTGCCGGTCAGGAGCCCGCCGGCCATCGGCGACCACCCCATCACGCCGAGGCCCAGCGCGTCCGCCATCGGCAGGAGCTCGCGCTCGGTGGTGCGCTGGAGCAGGCTGTACTCGACCTGGATCGCGGCGACGGGGGAAGCGCCGCGGAGATCACCGGCCTTCACGCCCACGGCGACGCGCCAGGCCGGGAAGTTCGAGAGCCCGCCGTAGACGATCTTGCCGGCCCGCACGAGGTCGTCGAGCCCGCGCACGATCTCGTCGATGGGGGTCACGCCGTCGTCCATGTGAACGAAATAGAGATCGATGCGGTCCGTCTTCAGCCGCGCGAGGCTCTCCTCGACGGCCTGCACCATGGCCTTGCGGTTGTTCCCGAGCCGGGCCAGCGCCGGCGCCGGACCGGCGCCGCGGCTGAACTTGGACGCGATGACGAGGTCGTTCCGATACGGGGCGGCGATCTCGCCGATCAGCCGCTCGGCCTCGCCGTGCTGGTAATTGTCGGCGGTGTCGATGAAGTTGCCGCCCGCCTCGACATAGCCCTGCAGGATGCTCCGCGCCTCTTCCGGCGCGGCGCCGTAGCCCCACGCCCTCCCGAACATCCCGGTGCCCAGACACAACGCGGAGACCTTGAGGCCGGTTCGCCGGCCGAGAATCTTGTAGCGCATCGAGAGCTCCTCACCGCGAGAATGACGTCCTCCGCGGCCGACGTAGACCTGACGATCACGGCCGCTTATGCTCACGCGGTGACCGCACCGTACGCCTCACGGCCTGGAGCATCCATGTCGGATTCGCCGGTTTTTTGGTCCAAAACGCCACGAGAGCGAGGGTGATGTGGATGTTCTCACCGAGATCATGGCGCTGCTCCGGACCCAGGGGCACCTCTACGGCAGGCTCGAGCTCACGGCCCCGTTCGGGCTCCAGTTCCCGGGCAAGAAGGGCATCTGTCTCATCGTGACCCGCGGCTCCTGCTTGCTCGGCGTCGACGAGCAGGCGCTCGTGCCGCTCGTCGGCGGCGATTTCGTCTTCCTGCCCGCGCCCGAGGCGTACTCGCTCCGGAGCAGCCCCAGGGCGCGCCTGCGCGCGGCCGAGGACGTGACCCCGCCGGAGGCGTTCTACCGGTCGCGGCTGATCGCGCACGGCGGCGGCGGCGCGCCCGTCACCGTGGTCGCCGGGTGCTTCACCTTCGCCTCGCCCGACAGCGAGCTCCTGGTCAGGCATCTTCCGCCGATGCTCCACCTGGCGGCGTCGGACGCGCACGCGGCGCCCTGGTTCCAGTCGACGCTCCAGTTCATCGCCGCCGAGATCGCGCAGGGCCTGCCCGGGTCGCCTGCGGTCGTGGACCGGCTCGCCGAGGTGCTCTTCGTCCAGGCGATGCGCGCGCGCATCCAGGCGTCGCTCCCGGCCGGCAGCCAGAGCTGGCTCCGGGCGCTCGCCGACCCGCAGATCGGCGAGGCGCTGCGGCAGATGCACGCCGCGCCGGGCCGCGCGTGGACGGTGCCGGAGCTCGCGCGCGTCGCCTCGATGTCCCGCTCGGCGTTCGCCGCGCGGTTTCGCGAGCTCGTCGGGGAGACGCCGCTCGACCACCTGACCCAGTGGCGGATGGTGCGGGCCGCGAGCATGATGCGCGAGAACCGGCCGATCAAGCTCGCGGCGATCGCGACGGCGGTCGGCTACGAGTCGGAGAGCTCGTTCGGCAAGGTGTTCCGGCGCGTCATGGGCGTGTCGCCGGGGCGCTACCGCCGGAAGCACCGGCTCGACGAGGCGCGCGCGGATTGACACGTCCGGCTGGCGCCCGGTCGGTCACCGGCGCTGGCCACAAAGAAAAACCGCCCGCAGGCCGAGGCCCGCGGGCGGTCGTCACGATCTGCGGCTCGGTCTACTTGAGACGAGCCAGCATATCGACCTTCTCCTTGTCGAGCTCGGTCCAGGTGCCCCAGCCCGTCTTGTCGGCGTCGGTGTACTTGTGGCCGTAGATGCCGCCCGTATCACCCGACTCGGGGTTGATGGACCAGTAGGTGAAGTCCGTCATCCCCTTCTTGATCAGGTAATCCGTGTACATGTTCTGCCACTCCCAGTCGTAGCGCTTGCCGGCAGGCAAGTGCGCCCACATCTGGGCCAGCCCCGGATCCATCTCGTTCTTCGGCCAGTCCTTCACGCCGCCGAACTCGCCGGTGATCACGCAGAACTTCTCGTCGTGGAGGAACCCGAAGTGCTCGTCCCACTGCTTGGTGAGCCTCTCGACGGCCGCCGGGTTGGACCGTTCGATGTCCAGCCCGCACTTGGCCTTGGCGGCCTCCTCGTCCTCGAGATCGGCGCACCCGGCCTGGGACTGATCGACGTGCTGCTTCTGAACGAACACTGCAGGCCCGTAGGTGTGGGGCGAGAAGCAGAGCCGATCCTTGGGGATCTGGATCGGGTAGGCGTGCTGCCCGAAGAAGTTCTCACCCCAGTTCGGGTTGAGGTTCTCATCGCCGTGGGGCTCCGGCATCGACGTCAGGCCGCTGGTGCCCTCGGGCTGGTAGCTGCCGGACACGCCCTGGACAACGGCGATCATGTCGTCGTTCTCCTCTTTGATGACGTCGTAGCACGCCTTGGCCATGTCTGCCCACTTGGCCCAGGAGTACTTCCACGGCTCGTTGAAGCAGTCGATGCCGATGACGTTCTTGATGTTGAGCTTCTTGGGCAGCTGCGCGATCGTGCGGATGTCCGCGAGCCACTTCTCCATGCTGTAGGCGTCCTCGCCCATCGTGCAGTTGTAGGCGTCCGCCTTGTAATCGTAGTTCTCGCGCTCGCTGTCCACGTAGGGCGGGGCATCGTCGAGCCTGCCCGCGCGCCACCCGAGGTGGTTCGAGCAGGAGTGGATGCCGATGATGACGTTCAGGTTGTTCGCGTTGGCCTGGACGAGGAAGTCCTCGAGCGCCTCACGCGCGTTGGCGTACGGGTAGACAGTCGCGTTGTTGTTCCTGATCTTGGGCGAGGTTATGCTGTAGTCGCCGTCCGGGTGGTTGGCGACCAGGGTCTGCGGCGCGATCGGAAGCCGGATGGTGTTGAACTTGAGAGCGGAGCTCGTGAGCTCCTTCATCGTCTGGTCGATCGTGCGCGTGGTATTCACCCAATTCATCGACCCGATGAAGAGCTCCATGGCGCCGGGGCGCTGGAGGTCGTCTTGTCCCTCGAGCCCGAACCAGTTGCCGCCGCGAACCTGGATCGCCGTGCCGTCCTGCGTCAGGCGGCCATCGCCGTTGACCCGGAAGCGGCCGGGCGGCGAGCCATCGGTCGCCGGCGTGGGATCCCCGTTCGGGTTGGTGGTGCCGCCGCCGCCGCCGCCGACGCCCGTGCCCGTGGGCATGCCGGCGCCAACGCCGCTGCTGGTCGGGGTGCCAGCGCCAACGCCCGCGCTCGCGCCCGCGCCCGCGCCGCCCGAGCCCGTAGCGTCACCGCTGGACCCGCTCGAGCTGTCACCGCCGCAGCCGATGGCCAGCAGGCCGGCGATGGAAAAGGAACACAAGAAGATATGGCTTCCTCGGATTCTCATAGCTCCGCTCTTTCTTTAAGCCCGAACTCAGCGCACGGTACACGGCTTCGAGCGTCCACGCCCCCGTGACACAACCGCAAGCCAATCCAATCTCAAGGCTTGGTCGCGCTCGACGTCGACCCTGTGCAGAATTCGCAGACAGGCAACACCGACGGGTTGCCAACCGGGTCTGTACACTACCCGCCATAAAACAAGGGGTCAAGATGGGATGTGCCCCGCCATGCGGGCATGGCTGGATAATTATCGACAGAGTGTCGCTTTCCCACGGGGGTGGATCTCTTCATCGTCTCATCGATCCGACGAGCGCACGCAGCAGGGATGTCCCTACAGCCTTGGCCTCGCGGAGCTTGACTTTCGGATCGGCGACGAATTTCCCGGGCCTCGACGCGCCGCCATGATGCTCCGTGTCAAGCTCTCGCGACCTCATGATGCTCCGTGTCAAACCCTGAGAAACGGCGTGTCATTGCTCACGGCGGTCGAGCGAGGGTGCCGTCACCGTGCGCTTCACCGTCATGCGGGGCGCTGGTAGCGGTGCTCCTGCGTGAGCCCGCCGTAGCCGTAGGCGCTGGCGCGCAGGTCCGCGATATGGATGTAGGAGTGCTCCGCCACCTCGCCCAGGAGCTCGCGCATCGCCTCGTGGACCGCCCTCAGGTAGGCCGCCTTCTCGGCCTTGGTGTTGATCTCGTCGGTGATGCTGACCATCCAGTGATACGAGCGCGCGCCCTGCCGCGCCAGCGCGCGCCCGGCGACGAACCAGCGCGACGGCTCGATGAAGTCGATCACCACCGCGGTGAGCGACGGGTCCTTGTGCAGGATCTGCGCGGTCAGCGCGCTCGCCGCGGCGGCGGTCCGCTGCGCGAGCGCGTCGTCGGCGGGGCCTGAGATCTGGATATGGATATAGGGCATGACGGCTCCTTTCGAATTGACGCCCTCATTCTAGGCCGTCCTCATTGCGCAGAGAAGCAGAACAATTTTATCCTATTCGGCAGAAATTCTGATGAATCACCTCGAGCCGCTCTGGTTGCAGAGCTTCGTCGCCATCGCCGCCAGCGGCGCGGTCGCGCGCGCGGCCCAGCAGGTGCACCGCACGCCCTCCGCCGTCAGCACGCACCTGCGCCAGCTCGAGACCGCGCTCGGCGCGCGCCTCGTCGAGCGCACCACGCGCTCGCTGCGCCTGAGCGCGCAGGGCGAGCGGTTTCTGCCCTACGCGCAGCGCCTGCTCGAGCTGCAGGCCGCCGCCCAGGCCGCGCTGAAGCCCGCGCCGCAGCAGGCCGTGTGGCGCATCGGGATCAGCGAGTACTTCCTTCCCCACCGGCTCCAGGCGCTGCTCGCCTTATTGGAGCATCAGGCGGCCGGCGCCCGGCTCGAGCTCCTGTGGGCGAGCTCGGCGGAGCTGCAGCGGCGGTGGCAGGCCGGCGAGGCGGATGCGGTCGTCGTGACCGCCAGCGAGCCGCTCCCCGACGCCCGCCTGCTGCGCCGCGAGCCGCTCGCGTGGGTGGCCGGCGCCGGCGTTCGACCGCCGGCCGAGGGCGCCGTCCCGCTGGTCCTGCTCGGGTCGGACTGCCCCGTGCGCGCCATGGCGCTCGGCGCGCTCGCGCGCGGCGGCCGAGCCCACGAGGTGCGGCTCACCTGCAGCGGCAGCCAGGCGGCGGTCGCCGCGGTGCGCGCAGGCTGGGGCGTGGGCTGCCTCAACGCGTCGGCCATGCCGCCCGACCTCGTGAACCTGGCCCAGCAGGACGCGCGGCGCTGGCGCTCCCCCGGGCGGCTCTCCTTTTATGGGCTGTCCCGGCCCGGGTTCCAGCGCCTGCTCGGCGCGCTCGCGGCGTGGGCCAAGGCGGCCTGACGCCTCGCTGGCCGACGCTCCTCGCGGGCGCGGCGCCCCGGCCGGCGTGACACGGTCTCCCCTCTTCTTGACTTGACGCGGCGCTCGGGAGGAGAACCAATGGGCGTCTTCCTGTATCGGCTCGATATCGCCGCGGGCCGGCCGATCGCCGTTGACATTGGCCATGTTAACGTTCACATTCCGGCCTCGAAGGGGGTCTTCTGGCGCGTCGCTCCGGATGGGTGGATGCGCGTTCGGACCTTTTCATCGACGACGGCGCGATGGGTACCACCGGCGAGGAGTCGTGAGGCTAAATCGATGAAGTCGAGCTGGATCCTGCGCGTTTTATGTGTGGTGGCGCTCTGCGCTTGCGGCGACGCACCTGACAGCGACGCGACGACCGACAGCGGCAGCACGTCGGAGGGCGGCAATCTCGCGGCCGGCGGCTCAGGGGGCGGCGGCGCCGGCGGCGTCGGCGGTCCAGGCTCGGGCGGCGCGGCCCAGGGCGGCTCGGCCGGCACGGGCGCCGGGGGAGCTTTCGTGCCCGGCGGCGATGGCGGAGGCGGCTCCGCTTACGTCCTCGATTGCGGCACGAACGGCGTGGCCATCGAGAGCGCGGGCCCGCCCGAGAACCGCGTCAACTACGTCATCGTCGGCGACGGCTACGACGCCGAGGCCGTGAACACCACGTACATCGAGCACATCGAGGCGGCGATGGCCCTGCGCTTCAGCAGCCCGATCGGCGAGCCGTACGGCAGATATCGCAAGTTCGTCAACATCTGCGCCATCAAGCTGGTCAGCCCCTCGAACGGCGTCCCAGGCGTGCTCGGTTGCACCGGCGACGACGAGAGCCGCCTCGCCGACTGCGATACCCGCGCGGCGGACGCCGCGCTCGCGGCGAACCTCCCCGCCGACCTCGAGGTCGACTGGCACGCCATCGTGCTGAACAACGATCGCTGGTGGAACACGGGCTCCTCCTGGATGCTCTGGTCGGGCGCGCACCCGGAGGCCGCCGGCGCGGCCCTGCACGAAGGTGGCCACGGCTTTCATCAGCTCGCCGACGAGTACTGCGCCAAGGCGACGGGCTCGGGCTGCGGCGCGAACACGTGCGGCGGCGGCGGCACCGAGTACGTCGAGGTGAACTCGACGGCCGATTGCGCGACGACGGCCGGCAAATGGGACAAGTGGCTGGGCTACGACGCGGTCGACGCCACGGGCCTCCAGGGCACCTTCGTCGGCAGCCGCTACGTCGATGGCGGACAGTATCGCCCGTCGTCGAACTCGATGATGAACAGCCTGTTCGGAGGCCACAAGAACACGAGCTTCAACCCGGTCTCACGCGAGAAGATGATCATGGATATCTGGATGCGCATCAAGCCGATCGACTCGACGGATCCGCCCGCCGGGGCCGTCACCGACCCGGCGACGCTCGCGGTCAACGTGATCGATCCCGAGGTCATCAGCGTCGACTGGACGCTCGACGGCGAGGTGATCGCGACCGACGGCGGCCCCGTGTACAACGTCGCCGCGGCAGGCCTCCCTCCGGGCACGCACACGATCGTCGCCAGGGCCTACGACAATGCCGGCGAAGAGTGGGTGCGCTACCGCAGCGGCGAGTGCCTCGACCCGCCGCCGTCGACCGACCCCAGATACTACGATCCCTGCTGGGGTCGCGACAACTGGCCCCGCTCGCAGCAGACGGTGACGTGGACGGTGACGATTCCATGAGGTCGGCGCGCTGGCGCTGGGTCGTGGCCGCGCTGGCGCTCCTCGGCGCGGCGCTATGGCTCGTCGTCGTCGATCGCTCGCGAGCGCCCGAGGATGGACGCCGGCTGCCCTCGTCCCGGCAGGAGGCGTCGCAGGAGGAGACGGCGCGCGAGGCGGCGTCGCGCCACACGACGAGCCAGCCGCCAGCGCTGGCCGCCAGCGCCGAGCCCGCCGCGACGCTCGGCGACCTGCCGGTCCTCGGGCCGAGCCCCGACGACCGGCACGACGGCCCCGCTCACCCCCACCCCATCACGCCGCGCCACCTCGAGATGCAGCATGAAAACGGTCTGATCGCGCTGCTGAACGACGCGATGAGCGCGCGGGACGGCGCGCGCATGCGCGAGCTCGTGCACGAGTATCGTCGCACGCACCCCGGGGACCCGAGCCGGCTCCAGGACGGCTACGAGATCATCGCGGGGTGCCTCGAGGTGCCCGGCGAGGAATCGAGGGCGGCGGCGGAGGGCTACTATGCCGAACATCGCGCCTCGACCGTGAGGCGCTTCGTGCGCGCGATCTGCCTCGAAGGCGGTTGAAGGACGCCCGCGGCGTCCGCCGTGCGTTCGTGATCGCGGGCAGCGACCAGCGCGGGACGATCTTCGGCGCCTACGACGTCTCGCGGAACATCGGCGTGTCGCCCTGGCACTACTGGGACGACGTCCCGGCGCACCAGCACAGCGAGCTGTACATCCTGCCCGGCCGCGACTCGCAGGGGGAGCCGAAGGTGAAATACCGCGGCTTCTTCATCAACGACGAGAACCCCGCCCTGGGCACCTGGGCGCGCAACACGTTCGGCCCCGCGCCCAACACGAGCCGCCCGAACGGCTTCGACCACGAGCTCTACGCCAAGGTGTACGAGGTGCTGCTCCGCCTCAAGGCCAATTACCTGTGGCCGGCCGTGTGGGGCAGGTCGCTCTTCGACGACGATCCCGAGAACCAGGCGCTGGCCGCCGCGTACGGCGTCGTGATGGGGACCTCGCACGAGGCGCCGATGATGCGCGCGCAGGACGAGTGGGATCGCTACGGGCAGTCCGGGGGCCGGTACGGCGGCAACGGGCAGTGGAACTTCGACAAGAACACGGAGGCGCTGAAGAAGTACTGGACCGACAGCATCCAGCGGATGAAGGACTACGAGAGCGTGGTCACCGTCGGGATGCGCGGCAACGGCGATCTGCCCATCGACGACGGCGGCAACATCGATTTGATGCAGCGGATCGTCGAGGCGCAGCGGAAGATCCTGGCCGACGTCACGGGCAAGGACGTCACCACCATCCCGCAGGTCTGGACGCTCTACAAGGAGGTCCAGCGGTTCTGGGACGAGGGCATGCGGGCGCCGGACGACGTGATCATCAACTGGTGCGACGACAACTGGGGCAACATGCGCGAGCTGCCCGATCCGTCGGCGCCGGAGCGGTCGGGCGGCGACGGGCTCTACTACCACTTCGACTACGTGGGCGGCGGCCGCAACTACAAGTGGATCGACACGAACCTCCTCCCCAACATCTGGGAGCAGCTCCACCTGTCGTATCGGTACGGCGTCGATCGACTGTGGGTGGTGAACGTGGGCGACCTGAAGAACGAGGAGCCCCCGCTCGAGTTCTTCCTGGACTACGCGTGGAACCCCGAGCGGTGGCCGATCGAGCGCCTGCCCGTGTGGGAGCGGCAGTGGGCGGCGCAGCAGTTCGGGCCGAAGCACGCGGCCGAGATCGCCGAGGTGCTGACCCTGTACTCCAGGCTCCAGTCGCGCCGGAAGCCGGAGCTGCTCAACCGGCTCATCACCCTCAATCCGAACGCCAACATCGCCACGAACCCCGACAGCGCCGTGGTTTACGCCGACGGGAGCCCCTTCAGCCTGATCCACTACGGCGAGGCGGAGCGGGTCGTCGCGGAGTGGCAGGCGCTCGCGGCCGAGGCGGAGCGGATCGACGAGGAGCTGCCGGAGGCGTACCGGGACGCCTACTACCAGCTCGTGCTCTACCAGGTGAAGGCCAGCGCCAACCTGTACGAGCTCCGCCTGGCCGGGTTCAAGAACATCCTCTACGCCGCCCAGGGGCGCGCCGCCACGAAGGACATGGCCGCGACCGCCGAGGCCCGGCTCGCTGACGACAAGGCGATGTCGGACTATTACAACAATGCGCTGGCCGGCGGGAAGTGGAAGGGCTTTCAGACGCAGCCCAAGATCGGCTACGGCGGGCCGTATCCGGACTCGGGCTGGCAACAGCCGGAGAGGAACGGCACCCTGCTGGAGGACTTCATCTGGCCGGAGCTCAAGCAGATCAGCGTGCCGCGCGCGGCGGACATGGGCGTGGCGATCGACGGGTCCGACAAGGTCTGGCCCGCGGAGCGGACGTCCGTGGTGCTGCCCGAGCTCAGCCCGTTCCAGACCCAGCCGGCCCAGTACATCGAGGTCTTCAACCGCGGTCAGGAGCCGTTCGATTACCAGATCGAGCCGTCGGTCCCCTGGGTGAAGGTCTCGCCGAACAACGGCACGATCGAGAAGGAAGTGCGCGCGACCGTGAGCGTGGACTGGGCGGCCGCGCCCCAGGGGACCACGGAGGTGCCGATCACGGTGACAGCGTCGAACGGGCGCACCGTCGTCGTCGAGGCGGTCGTCAAGAACCCGGAGGTGAACCGCGAGGCGATCGAGGGGTTCGTGGAGAGCAACGGGTACGTCTCGATGGAGGCCGAGCACTTCACCCGCGCCGTGAGCGCGGACCCGATCTCGTGGCAGCTCATCCCGGACATCGGCCGGACGGCAGGGGGCATGACGCCCTTCCCGGTCACCGCGGCCAGACAGACGCCCGGCGGAGACAGCCCGCGCCTCGAGTACACGATCCACCTCTTCACGACCGGGAAGGTGACGGTCTGGGCGTACCTGTCGCCGAGGAACAACGTGCTGCGCACCGACGGCCTGAAGTACGCGGTGTCCATCGACGACGGGCAGCCGCAGATCGTCAACGTCACGACGGCGCTCAACGGCATTCCGATGAACAAGTCGTGGGAGAGGAACACGTCGGACAACGTGAGCCGCACGTCGACCACGCACACCATCGCTCAGCCCGGCGCGCACGTGGTGAAGCTCTGGATGGTCGATCCGACCGTGGTGGTGCAGAAGCTGGTGGTGGACACGGGCGGGCTCAAGCCGAGCTACCTGGGGCCGCCGGAGAGCTTCCGCGCGACGCGGTAGCCAGGCGCGAAGGGCGCGGCGGGGCTCAGGCGAGCGCGACGACGCCCGCCGGAAGCTCCGTCGTGGCCGAGCTCTTCGACGACTTCAGCTACACGGGCCGCCCCTCGGGCGCCCGCAGCGCCTCCACGATCGCCTTCCGCAGACAGGCCGCCGCGGGGTCCTTGTGCGTCCGCTCGTGCCACGCGAGCCACATCTCGTGCCCGAGGTCCGCCACGGGCAGCTCGACGACCCGCAGCGGGAGGTGCGACGCGAGCGCCTGCGCCGTGCGCCGGGGCATGCACGCGACGAGATCGCTGCCGGCCGCCGCCATCGCCGCGGGCGCGAACCCGGGGACCACCAGCGCGATCCGGCGGACCAGACCCTGCGCCCGGAACGCCTGCTCGACGAGCGCGTGCCCCCGGCCCGGACGGCCGAGCGTGATGTGCACGTCGATGAAGCCCAGCCGCGGAAACGCGCTCCGCGTCAGGCGCCGGCCCACGACCGGGTGATCCCGGCGGACCACCCCCACGGTCGGATCCCGGTAGAGCGCCGCGACGCGGAGCCCAGGATCGCGCCGCCGCAGCACGATCGCCGCGTCGATCCCGCCCTGAGCGAGGCCCCCCGACGCGATCAGGGTGTCGATGCTCACCACCCGGAGCCGCGCGAGCGGCATCTCCCGCGCGAGCGCCGCCGCGACAAGCGGCACATCCGCGATCTGCGAGTTGTCGGCGCAGGCGAGCGTGAGCTCCCGGGTCGACGTGCGCGGGTCGAACCTCCGCCGGTGCTCGATCACCGACCGCAGCTGGCCCATCGCCGCCGCGAGCTCCGGCAGCAGCGCCTCCGCCGCCGGCGTCGGCGCCATGCCGCGGCCATCGCGGACGAGCAGCGGATCGCCGAGGAGCTCGCGCGCCCTGGCGAGCGCGTTCGAGACCGCCGACTGCGTGACGCCCAGCCGGCGCGCGGCGCGCGTCGCGCTGCGCTCCTCGATCGTCACCGCGAGCACGTGGAGCAGGTTGAGATCGACGGCGGATAGATTCACCACGGTGATGACATCTATCACGATCCATCACTGGAGATGGCATGCGCCCCCTGTCTAGATACGGCCATGTCCACCCGCGAGAGACGCCCGACACGCGCTGGATTCGCGCCCCTCTGGCTCGCCGCCGCCGGCCTCGCCGCCGCCGGCTGCGACGATCTCCGAGAGTGCGATCCCCCCGATCCGGAGCGCCAGGCCGAGCTGCCCGCGGCGCTGTCGCAGACCGGCCTCTACGCCGACATCGCCGCGGGGACGGTGGCGAGCGACGTGGTGGCCTACGCGCCGGGCTTCGAGCTCTGGAGCGACGGCGCGGAGAAGCATCGGTTCATCCGGCTGCCGAACGGCGCGCAGATCGACACCAGCGCTCAGGATGCATGGCAGTTCCCCGACGGGACCCGCCTGTGGAAGGAGTTCCGGAGGGACGGAGTCCTCGTCGAGACCCGCCTGCTCGCCAAGGTGGGCCCCGCCCCCGAGGACTGGGCCGCGGTCGCCTACGTCTGGAACGCCGACGGGACCGACGCGCTCGCGACGCCCGGCGGCGCCGAGGACGCGCGCGGCACGCCGCACGACGTGCCCGCGGCGGCAGAATGCATGGGCTGCCACGGCGGGACCGAGAGCCGCGTGCTCGGGTTCTCCGCGATCCAGCTCGCCGCGAGCCCCGGCGCGGTCGACCTCGACGAGATCGCCGCCCGGGGGATGCTCTCCCATCCTCCGCGCCGGCCGATCGGGCTCCCGGGAGACGCCGTGGCGCAGGCCGCCCTCGGCTGGCTGCACGCGAACTGCAGCCACTGCCACAACAGGACCCGCCCGAGCAGCGACGGCGCGCGCTGCTACGACCCGCAGCGCAGGTTCGACTTCACGCTCCGGGTCGACGAGATCGCGTCCGTCGAGTCGACGGCCACCTACCGCACCGCCGTGGGCACGGTGATCCGCCCGGGCGATCCCGACGACAGCGACGCGGTGGAGCGCGCCCGGAGGCGCGATCCGGACTGGCCGTCGATGCCGCCCCTCGGGACCGAGATCGTCGACCAGGACGGCCTGGCGGCGCTGCGCGCCTGGATCCGTCGGCTCTAGGCTGGAGCGCGGTGCTCGGCCGGGCAGGACGGCGTTTCTGCCACACTGAGACAGTCCGCGACGGCCGCGCGAGCGGCAGCTCGGCGCGCGGCGTCGGCCGGGGCGTGAATCGCGCGCTCCTCGCCTGGCACATGGATTGCCAACACGCCGGCAGCCCGGACCCAGGAAGTCAGGACGAGACCACTTCTCCTCGAGGCCCGCCCACCACCATGTCCACCCGCTTCGACAGCCTGATCACGCGCCTGCGCAGCGCATGGAAACCGGTCAAGCAACCCACCGCCCCGCGCGCCTACCGGTGCCAGTGCGAGCGGCCGGTGTTCTTCCGCAACAGCGAATGCCTCGCGTGCAAGACGCCGCTCGGTTATGAGCCCGAGCGCGCCCAGGTGATGCCGCTGAAGCCCGGCGCGACCGAGGGCACCTGGCAGCTCTGGCACGACGCCGCGGCCCCGCAGCGCCTCTACCGGCGCTGCGGCAACTTCGACACGGCGTCCGGCTGCAACTGGCTCGTCCCGGTGGCGGCGGAGACGCCCGCGCTCTGCGCCGCGTGCCGGCTCAACCGCACCATTCCGGACCTCACCGTCGTCGAGCACCAGGCGCTGTGGCGCCGCATCGAGACGGCCAAGCGACGGCTCGTGTCGCAGCTCCTCGCGCTGAACCTGCCGGTGAAGTCCAAGGTCGGCGAGGATCCGGAGCACGGCCTCTGCTTCGACTTCCTCGCCTCGCCGCCCGACGGGCCCCGGGTGATGACCGGCCACGCCGACGGCGTCATCACCCTGAACGTCGAGGAGGCGGACGACGCCGCGCGCGAGCGCATCCGCGCCGCGATGCGGGAGCCCTACCGCACGCTGCTCGGGCACTTCCGGCACGAGATCGGCCATTATTACTGGGACCGCCTGGTGCGCGACACCGGATGGCTCGCGCCGTTCCGGGAGCTGTTCGGCGACGAGCAGCAGGACTACGCCGCCGCGCTGAAGGCCAACTACGAGCAAGGCCCGCCCGCCGACTGGCCGCAGCGCTTCGTCAGCGCCTACGCCAGCATGCACCCGTGGGAAGACTGGGCCGAGACCTGGGCCCACTACCTCCACATGGTCGACACCGTGGACACGGCCCTCAGCTTCGGCATCGACGCCGACGACGTGGAGCTCGACGTCGAGCCCTGGGGCGCCGACGCGCTGTGGCGGCCGGACGATCCAGGGGCCGCGAGCTTCCTCGGGTTCCTGAACGCCTGGGTGGAGCTGACGGCCGTGCTCAACGAGATGTCGCGCAGCATGGGCCAGCACGACTTCTATCCGTTCGTGATGCCGCGCCCCGCCGTGGCCAAGCTCCAGTTCATCCACCTCGTGGTGAACGGAGCCCTCGCCGCGACCCGGACGGCCGCCGCGACCCAGCCCGTCGCGGCCGCGCCCGTCGCGACCGCGGCCGCCGCTACACCAGCGCCTTAGGCCAGGTGAACGAGAAGGCGGCGCCGCGCCCGACGTCCGAGTCGAGGACGACGGCGCCGCCGCTGCTCTCGACGATCTTCTTCACGAGCGCGAGCCCGACGCCCGTGCCCTCCGACCGGTCCCGCGCCTCCAGCGTCTGGAAGATGATGAACACCTTGTCGTGGAAGCGCGGCGCGATGCCAGGGCCGTTGTCCGCCACCGTGAAGCGCCAGTGCGAGCCGGCGTCCGCGCACGAGACCACCGCGCGGCCGTTCCCCTTGTCGGGGTGGTGCTTGATGGCGTTGCCGATGAGGTTCATGAACACCTGCTGGAGCAGCGCGCGCTCCGCGACGACGCTGGGCAGCGGTCCGGCGAGCTCGACGCGGAAGCCGCCCGGCGGCGACAGGAGATCCACCACATCGTCGACGAGCGGGCCCACGGCGACCATCTCGGTGGGCACGCGGATGCGCCCGACGCGCGAGTACGCGAGGATGGCGTCGATGAGCGCGTCCATGCGCTGCACGCGGATGCGCAGGAGCTCCAGGTTCCGCTTGGACACGTCGCTGAGGCGCTCGCCCTCGTCGTCCTCGATCCACTGCGAGAGGTTCGCGATGCCCCGCAGCGGCGCCTTGAGATCGTGCGACGTGACGTAGGCGAACTGGTCGAGCTCGCGGTTCATGCGCTGCAGCGCCTCCGTGAGCCTCGCCAGCTCGTCCGCGCGCTGGCGCAGCGCGAGCTCCGCGTTCATGCGCTCCGTCACGTCGGTGCACGCGCCCGTCATCGTGAGCGGCCTGCCCTCGGCGTCGCGGAGCATGCGGCCGCGATCGAGCAGCCAGTGGACGCTGCCGTCGGGCCACACCACGCGGAACTCCAGGTCGAAGTCGGCGCCGTCGTGCACGCAGCGATCGAGCGCCTCGAGGACGCGCTCCCGGTCGTCGGGGTGGACGAGGCCCGTGAACTGGTCGATGTGGCGCGCGGTCGTGCCCGCCGGCAGGCCGAAGAGCCGATCGAGGTTCTCGTCCCAGTCGAGCTCGTTCGTGGCCGGGACCCAGCGGAACGTGCCGGTCGCCGAGGCGTCGAGCGCCGCGCGGAGGCGCTCCTCCTTCTCCTGGAGCGCCCGCTGCGCCTGCCGCTGCTCGGTGATGTCGTGGCACGTGCCGAGCATCCGCGCCGGCCCGCCGTCGGGCGCGCGCTCGACCTCCGTGCGCGCGTCGATCCAGCGCGTCGCGCCGTCGGGCCGCACGATGCGGTAGGTCATCTCGCCAGCGCCCGCCTGCCAGAGCAGCGCCTCGAGCTCGGCGGCGACGCGCGCCCTGTCGTCCGGGTGGACGCAGGCGATGGCGGCGTCGGGCCGGACGCCGCCGCCCTCGCTCGGCAGGCCGTGGATGCGGAGCTGCTCCTCGGACCAGTCGAGCTTGCCCGCGGCGACGTCCCACGACCAGCTCCCGAGGTGCGCGACCTCCTGCGCCTTCGCGAGCTGCTCGCGGCTCTCGCGCAGCGCGCGCTCCGCGCGGGCGCGCTCGATGGCGATGGCGGCGAGGCGCGTCGCGACGCGGACGACCTCTTCGTCGGCGGAGGTCGGCGCGCCGGGCGCGGACCGGTACACGGCCCAGGTGCCGAGCACCTCGCCCTTCGAGGAGACGATGGGCGTGGACCAGCAGGCCCGCAGCCCGAGCGGCAGGGCGAGCTGGCGGAAGTCGGCCCAGAGCGGATCGGTCGCGATGTCCTCCACGACGACCGGCGCGCGCCGGTGGGCGGCGGTGCCGCACGAGCCCGCGCGCGGGCCGATGAGGATCCCGTGCACCGCCTTGTTGTACGACGCCGGCAGGCTCGGCGCCGCGCCGTGCAGGAGGCGGCGGCCGTCGTCGCTCGCGAGCAGGACGGTGAACCGGCGGCCCGCCGCGAGCTCCTCGGCGTCGCGGCAGAGCACCTCGAGCGTCTCCTCGATGCCCTGGTCGAGGGCGATCATCTCGAGCACCTTGCGCTGCCACCCGAGGAGGATCTGCTGCCGGCGCTGCAGGGTGGCGTCCATCATCGAGCCGATCATGCGGACGGCCTTGCCGGACGCGTCGCGCAGCACGAGACCGCGATCGTAGATGTACGCGTACTCGCCGTCGGCGCGGCGGAAGCGGTACTCGCCGCTCCACGTCGTCGCGGTGCCGTCGATGGCGTCGTGGATGCTGCGCGAGACGCGCTCGAGGTCGTCGGGGTGGATGCGGCCCGTCCAGCTCTCGGGCCCCGGCTCGAGGTCGTCGAGCCGGTAGCCGAAGGTGCGCTCGAAGTTCTCGTTCCACCAGACCGTGCCGGCCGTGAAGTCCCAGTCCCAGATGGTGTCGTTCGTGGCCTTGGCGAGGAGGTGGAAGCGCTGATCGCTGAGGCGCATCAGGTCCTGCGCCATCCGGCGCGGCGTCACGTCCTCGAGCGCGCCCTCGTAGCGCGCGACGCGCCCGGTCGCGTCGCGGATGGCGCGCGCGGTGATGCTGACCCACAGGCGCGTCCCGTCGAGGCGCACGAACTCGACCTCGTAGCCGTGGACGGCGCCCTCCTGGTCGAGGATGCGCATGATCTCCTGCCGCTGCCGCTGGTCGGCGTAGAAGCCCGGGACGGGCAGGTCGAGGAACTGCGTGTGGTCCGCGTAGCCGAGGAGGCGCGCGAACGCGCGGTTCGCGTCGATGAAGCGCCCCGCGGGCGTGGTCGTGAAGAGCGCGACCGGGCACCCGGCATAGAACGAGGAGAGGCGATCCTCGCCGGAGAGCGGGGCGAGCTCCGCCTCGGCGCTCGCCGTCTCGGCGCGGGTTGCGGCGTGGGGTGGGCTGATGCGGAGCTCGTCGTTCATCCGGGGGGCGTCCTTGCGGCGGGACACCTACCTTTGCGGGCGCGCTCGCACGAGCGCAAGCGCCATGCGCTCCGCCGCGTCATTCGGCGCACGCCCGGCGCACAGCCGCGCCCGCCGCGCCCGGGCGCCCCGCGCGATCGCGGGCGCGCCCCCGGCAACGGCGTGCTCGCCGCTCCTACGCTGACAGCGCCGAGCGACTTCGCGCGACGACCCGATGCGCTGGACACCTCCGGTGCGAACACCCCATGTCCCGCCGAAGGCCGCCGTCGCGCGGCCCCCTACGGGACATCCATCAGCGACAGGTTCACCGCGTCGCTGACCTCCTCCGCGCGGATCGCCTCGATCATCGCGTCGAAATCGTCCCAGTACCACAGCTGGTCCTCGTCGACCCCGAGATGGTCATAGCCCGGGAGCCCGTGGTTCGTGAGCAGGATGATCATCAGATCTCGCGCCGGATCGGGGTCGATGACCATGAGCGTGCCGGCGCCGCCGGTCTTGCTGTACGCGACGGTCGAGGTGTGATCGCCGCCGGGCCACGCGCCGGGATCGTACGTCTCCCACCCGAGCCCCTTGCCCGAGTAGAACAGGTTCTGGGCGAACGTGGTCGCCGGCGTCGGGAGGCCCATGTCGCCCGTCTGCAGCGTCGTCATGCGCTCCACCGAGGACCGCGACATGATCCGCTGGCCCGGACAGGACAGGAGCATCGGGTTGCAGAGCGCGTCCGGGCCCCAGACGTGGACGCCACGGTTCAGGAGCATCTGCCCGAACTTGGCGAGATCGAGCGCCGTCGAGAACAGGCCGTCGCACCCGGTCAGGTGGCCGTGCTGAGGGGTCCCCGTGTTCTCCTCCACGTCGTAGTCGGTCTCGTCCTGCACCTCGCCCCGCAAGTAACGCGCGCGCACGCTCGACCACGCCGTCCCCACGAAGCGCTCGCTCTTCGCCGGCATGTAGACCTTCGGCCGGTAGGACGTGCTCGACATGTCGAGCGGATCGAAGATGATGGTCTTCATCAGCCCCTGCAGCGAGTCGCCGCCCGCCTTCTCCAGCACGTGGCCGAGGAGGCGAAACCCGAGGTCGCTGTAGAGGACCTTCTGGCTCGGCGTGTAGAGCAAGGGCGCCGTGAGCATCGTGTGCCAGCGGTCGCTGGCGCCGAGGACGCCGCTCGCGTCCATGTCCTCGCCCGACACGTAGCGCATCAGGTCCCTGATCGTCACGCGCGCCTTGTCCGGGCTCGTGGCGAACTCGGGGAAGTACGACGCGACCGTGTTGTCGATCTTGAAGCCGGGGAACCGGCCGGACTCCTGCATCCTCATCGCCAAGAAGACGGTGAACGGCTTCGTCATCGACTCGAGATCGAAGATCCCGTCGCGCGGCATCGGCGGCGAGGGCATGTCCGGCCAGCTCGCGTTGAACCCGTCGCGCTCGCCCAGCGCCTCGTGGAGCACGATCCGCCCATGGCGGGCGACCAGGAGGACGGCGCCCTGGATCTCCCCGCCCGCGATGGCGTCCTCCAGGGCCAGCGTCGCTTCGCGCAGCCCGGCGCTGCTCATGTACACGGACTCCGGCTCGGCAGGCTGCAGCCTGCGCGGCCACGCGCCGCTCGAGGGCTGAGAGGCACCCCCGTAAGCGACGTCCGGCGCGCCGAGACCCGCCAGGACCGCCAAGGAAGACACGAGAATAGACGTCGTTCCCATGGATGATGCCTCCTCGCCAGATCCGCCCGGCGACAAAAGGTCGAGACCACCATGATAACGCGCTCTCCAGCGCGCCAGCTAGCCGGGTTTATCCCGACAACGATGCTGGTTTAACCTACGCAGACGCCGCGCGGACACGGGGTATCAAGACGAAACGAGCGCCCTTGTGCGAAGGCGCCGCCGCTCTGCACACGTGTCCGATGAACGCTCGCAAACAATCGCGCCGTCAGATGTTGCATAGGCCACATGCAGTGAGCGCGCCGCGCCCCACCTCTCCGTCCACGATGCCGCGGCGCGCCTCTTCGGCTTCGGCTTCGGCTTCGGCGCGCGGAGGGCGGGCGGTCAGTCGATCGGTCCGCAGCCGAGCGCCCTCGATCTCCCGCGCGCCCGCGCCGCGGTCTGCGAGGGCGGGCTCGCGCCTCCCCAGCGCTCGATCACGCTCGCGTAGGCCCGGCAGGCGCCGGCGATGTCCCCCGTCTGCTCGAGGGCCTGACCGAGGAACCAGAACGCGCGGACGTACGTCACCGGCCAGTCCAGCATATCGCACGTCATGACCGCCTTGCGGAGCGCGGGGATCGCGTGGCCGGGCATGCCCGCGAGGTGGTAGACCGCGCCGAGATCCGCGTGGACGTGGTGATCGACCTGATCGCTCATCAGCGCGCTGACCGGCAGCGCGGGGACCGCCTCCGCGGCCTCCTCGAAGCCCTCGATCCAGCGCGCGTGCGCCCTCACCAGCGCGGGGAGCGCGCGCTCGGCGCCGGCCGGCGCGCCCGACGGCGGCAGGTGCTCGGCTCGCCGCTCCTGGAACGCGGGCCAGGAGATGAAGCCGGCGTGCAGCATGACCCGCAAGAGGTCGGCCGAGCCGCTGGCGCAGGCGACGTAGTTGTCGAGGCACGTCTCCGCGATGCGCGCCGCCTCGATCTCGCGATCGGTCTCGAGATAGATATCGACGAGCGCGCGGGCGACGTCGGCGTGCGCCCTCGACTCCGCGCTCATCCGCAGGCGCGCGCTGCGCAGCAGCACCTCGGCCTCCGCGAAGTCGCCCGTGAGCGCGCGCACGCTCGCCTCGTCGATGAGCGCGACGTAGCGCCGCTCCGAGTCCGGCAGCGAGACCCAGCCCTGCCGCAGCGGCACCATCACCGCGTCGGCAGACCGCCCCTGCGCGTAGCTCGACGACGCGAGCTTGCGCTGGATCGCCTGGCCCCTCGCGCCCGTCATCCACACCATGAGCTGCAGGTCCTGCTCGACGTCGCCGCAGCTGCCGAGCGCGCTGTGGATCTCGCTCCTGACCTCGTAGCAGCTCGCCGCCTGGGGTGAGATCGCGAGGCACTGGTCGACGGCGGCGGCTGCGTCCTGGAACGACCCGAGGTGCCGCAGCGACCGCGCCAGCGCGGCCCAGCCCTGGGCGCGCTGCGGCTCGCTCGTCGTGGCCCGCGTCGCCGCCTCGACGCTGGCGTGGATGTTCCAGCGCAACGCGTGGCGCGCGACGAGGGCGAGCACCTCCGCGTCGCGCGGGCGCTGCGCGGCGAGCGCGGCGAGCCGCGCCGCGCAGAGCGCCGCGTCCCCGGGATCGCCGCCGAGCAGGGGCTCCATCGCATGGAGGAGCGCTCGCTCGCGGGGGTCGAGCCCATCGCGCAGCGCCTCGGCGCGCGCGTGGTGCATCCGCGCCTCGGCGCGGTCCGGCGCGTAGATCGCGAGGCGGAGGTGCGCTGCGGCCAGCGCGTCGTCGAGGGCGATCGCCTGCCGCAGGCGGTCCGCCGCCTCGCCCTCGTTGGCGTCGCCGACGGCCTCGAGCGCGGCCGCGTACCGGGACAGCGCCCGCGGATTGCTCGCGCGGGGCGGCGGCCGCTCCTCGACCGGAGCCGGGTCCTCCCGCCACGCGAGCACCACGGCGACGAGGCCCGCGAGCGCCACGGCGAGGCCGATCGTCCAGGCCGCCGCCCGGGCGGCGGTGCGCCTCCCGGTCGAGCGGGGCTCCGCCGGGGGCGGCGGGGAGTTGGGGCGCTCGGTCGGCGCCATGGGGTCGACCTCGTCTCCCTCCACCGCCTCGCCGTCCGGCACCCGGACCGGCGGCCCGGAGGGGGCGGGCGCCGGCGGCTCGGGCGCGCCCGAGCTCGGCGCCGCGGCCTGCTGCGCGAGCGCGGCGAGCACGTCGTGGACCTCGCCGAGCTCCGAGGGCCGGGCGTCGCGGGCCACGGACAGCATGCAGCGCACGAGGCGCGCGAGCTCCGGGGGCACGCCGGGCGCGGCGCTCTCCAGCGGGGGGATGCCGCCGGTCACGATGATCTTGAACACCTGGCCGGCGTTGTCGGCGCGCGTCGGGAGGTCGCCCGAGAGGCACTCGTAGAGGAGCAGGCCGAGCGACCAGATGTCGGTCCGGTGATCGACCGGATCTCCGAACACCTGCTCCGGGGACATGTAGCAGGGCGTGCCCAGCCTCGTCCCGCTCTCGGTGAGCCCCGGCGTCCGAGCGTCGTGCCCGCTCGCGGCCGTCAGCTTCGCGATGCCGAAGTCGAGGACCTTGACCCGCTGGCTCGAGCCGTCGACGAGGAAGATGTTCTCCGGCTTCAGATCGCGGTGGATGACGCCCCGCGCGTGCGCCGCGGCGACGGCCGAGGCCACCTGCAGGAAGATGGAGGCCACCTCCGGGAGGGACATCCTCGGCCCGCGAGACAGCCTGTCGGCGAGCGACTCGCCGGAGAGGAGCTCCATGACCATCACGGGCGCTCCGTCCTCGAGCGCGACGTCGTGCACCGCGACCACGTTGGGGTGGTCGAGCTCGTGCGCGATCCTCGCCTCGCGCAGCAGGCGCAAGCGCACCGCGCCGGACACGCCCTTCACGACCTTGAGCGCGACCCGCGCGCCGGTCAGCGCGTGGCTCGCGGCCCAGACGACGCCCATGCCCCCTTCGCCGAGCCGCCGATCCAGCCGGTAATGGCCTGCGACGATGTCGCCGGGGCGAAAGCTCCGCCTCGCGCCCTCGGCTCGTTCGTCGCCCTCGCCAGGCGGAGACCCCCTCCCCAGAGCGTCCGAAGTCGCCTGGAGCTCCTGCGTGTCGCTCACCTCCGGTGCGCTGCGCACGACAGACTACACTACGCGTCCGACCTCACCTGTCCAGACCGAAAGCGGCGCGCGCCCACCGCCGATAGAGCCGCTCCACGAACGCCGGCTTGAACACGCCGTCCACCCGGATCGCGTAGCAGCGGAAGAATGCCCGACGCGGCCCGGAGGCGGGTCTATCCACGCGCTCGGCGGGTGAGCGAGGCAGCGCCCGAGCCCCCCGCCACCGGCCGAGAGGACCCGCGAAGCACCTACGGACCGACGTAGCGGTAGACCCGGAGCCAGTCGTACTCGGCGCGCGTGGGGGCGGTGCTGCTGTCGACGGGGCCTGCCCAACCTGGCGACCCGGAAGCCCAGATCGTCAAGAGGATGTTCTGAGGGAGGACCATGCGTCCCATCTCCTCGGTGGCAGTGTGCATGAGCGCCCCGTCGACGTAGAAGCGCGCCTCGCCGGGCACCCATTCGATGACATAGGTGTGAAAGCCCGCCGCGGGGTTGAAGTCCAACGTGACGAGCTCGGGGAACTGGAGGTGGCCGGTGGCTGGATCAGCGGGCGGGATGTTCACCATGTGGTTGAACTGGACGCGATCGGTGTTTTTGCCCAGAAACTCGATGTCGAGCTCGTTCCAGTCGTCGGGGGGCCATGGGGTATAAATGAGCACCAGAGAAGAGACGACGGCGGAGCCCCGCGCAAACCGAGCCGACGCTTCTATTTTTCCGTAGGTCAGCGTCTCGCGAGAGCGCATTTCCACGCCGCGGAAGGGCTTGCTGGTATCGTTGGCTGCCGTCAGCGAAAGATGCAGGATGCCGTCGCTGACCGCGGCGTTTTCGCCGGTAAACTGCGCGAGATTGCCGTCCCAGCTGTGGGTCATCAGCTGCCAGCGATTGAGATCGACGGTGTCGAACGGATCTTCCCAGACGAGCTCGAAGCTACCATCCCCAGCGGCGCCACCCGTGCCGCCTGCCGTTGCGCCGCTCGTCGCACCGGAGCTTGCGCCGCCCGTACCACCTGCGCCACCGGTCATGGGCATCTCTGGCGGCATGCCGCCGTCGCCGCCGGTCATGGGGCCGGCAGCATCCCCCCCCGTCGCCGTGCTGGGGGGAGCTCCACCAGCGCCGGGGGAGGAGCCCGGATCCGGCGAGTCGTTGGAGCATCCCGAGAAAGCCAGGAGCGCGAGCAAGGCGAGGGCTGATCGGCTTCGCATGCCGATCGCATACTCAACCGCCGGGCGGCGAGCATCCAGGTTTGTGCGTTTCCGCAGCCTGAAGGCCGATTCGCGGAGCAGCGGTGCCGGAACGAGGGGTCTGGTCGCGCGAGCTACCCGGGGTCTCGGCGAGCGCGCTGGGCGCTCAACGGTTCCAACCTCTCGGCGAGCAGCTTCCGGGTGCCTGGGTCGAGGAGCGCGCTGGGCGCCATGCCCAGCAACTCTCTGATCACCTGGTGACAGCGCGAGTAGCTGCCGAACCCGGCGTCGAGCGCCGCGGTTCCCCGGACGACGAGGTTGAACTCCGGCTCGTCGTGGAAATGGGCGGGTCGCCGGTAGACGGGACGATATCGCCAAGCCTGGGCGCGTCGACCTTCGGGCATGGGGAACGACTGCCACAGCAGGTTCACGGTACGCCCAAGGATAGTGCAGCCTGGCCAGCTATGTCCACGGGCTCAGCGCCGATAGAGCCGCTGGAGCCGCTTCACGAACGCCGGCTCGAACACGCCGTCCACCCGGATCGAGTAGCGGAAGAACGGGTCCGGCTCGACCCCGTGGTAATCCATGTCGTTGAACCAGTAGATGGGGGCGCGGACCACCGTGCGCTCCTCCCCTTCCCTGTCGCAGACATAGAATCGCTTGCCGCGGCGCGGCGCGAACGAGATCGACTGCGCCACGCCGAGCGCGCTCCCGGGCTCGGTGTCGCGGTGCGCGGGCGCGTGGTCGTTCGCCTCGAGGCCAAAGAGCACGCAACGCCCGATCTCGACGAACGGCAGCCCGCGGAGGAACTCGACCGTCCGAGGGAAGACCGCCTTCGCCTCCGCCGAGAAATCCTTGCCGGCGCCGGAGTGCTTGTCCTCCCAGCGGTCGTTCTCGAGGAGGTGATAGCAGACCTTCCAGGGGAAATAGACGCCGTAGCGGTACTTCAGGTACAGCATCTGCGCCCGCGAGAGCGGGTGATCGGTCTCGTCCCCGAAGGTGTACTCGCCGCCGCGATCGAGATCGAAGGCGGACGGGTCGTCGGCGAGCGCCACGAAGTCGCGGAGCTCCTCGCGCGAGAAGGCGCCGATGACCTGCCCGTAGTCCACGTACGGGTCCTCGTGCACCCACGGCGCGACCACGCCCATCCACTTCAGGCTCCCGCCGGTGTACGAGGGCTCGACGCGGCAGAGCCCGAGCACGATCTCGCGATCGAGCTCCGCGAAGCAGGACGTGTCGATCAAGGGCGAGAGATCGATGTACGGGCGGCCCCACAGGCCGCACAGCTTGCTCACGGCGCCCCCGCGCCGAGCGCCGCGAGGTACCGCTCGGCGACCCACCGATCGAACGCGTGCACGCCGTCCTCCACCGCGGCGTAGGTCGACGGCGCGTAGCCGGGGGCGCGCATCCCGCGCTGCTGGCGCTCGCAGATCGACCGATCCTCGCGGTTCACGGTGTCCCAGAAGGCGAACACGTCGGCCGGATCGAAGCCGGGGGTGAACGCCGCCGGGTGGAAGTAGGTGTCGGCGACCACGAGGGTCCGGTCCGGCGCGCGCGGGGTGAGCCGGTACGTGAGCAGGTAGTCGGGCTGGAGGCTCGTGAGCAGGCCCGGGAAGAGCATGGCGTCGCGCACCCGCCGCCGCTCCGCCTCGGGGACGATCAGCGGCCGCGCCCCGCGGGCCGCGCCGAGCGAGACCGTCTCGGCGCTGGGGGCGAGCGCCATGATCCCGCCGAGCCACGGGCCGCCCCCGCCCCAGGACACGGCGTCGTCGCACGGGGTGAGCCGCTCCAGCGCGGGGTGGACGCGCGGGAAGTGGTGCGACTCCTGGAAGTTCTCCACGCAGAGCTTCCAGTTCGCGGCGACCTCGTACTCCACCCGCCGACCCCGCCGGAGCGAGCGCAGCTCGGGGCGCGCGAGCCACGGCGGCGCGCCGCCGAGCGCGCTCTCGAGCGGGGGCGCCCCGGGGTCGAGCGCCACGAAGAGGAAGCCGAAGAGGGCGCCCGCCCGCGCGGGCAGGAGGCCGTGCGCGCCGCGATCGAAGCCGGGGGGCGCGTGGGGCGCCGCGCGCAGGGCGCCGGAGAGCTCGTAGGTCCAGCCGTGGTACGGGCACGCGAGCTGAGCGAGCCGGCCGCACGCGCCGTCGACCAGCGTCGCCGCCCGGTGGCGGCAGACGTTGTGGAACGCGCGGATCTCCAGATCCGCGCCGCGGAGGACGAGGACCCCCGCCGGCGTGAGCGGCGCGAGCACCCACGCGCCGGGGCGGGCGATCTCGTCCTCGCGGCCGACGCAGACCCACGAGCGGCCGAAGATCTCGGCCTGATCGAAGGCGAACACATCCTCATCCCAGTAGGCGCGCGCGGGCAGCGGGCGGGCGCTCGGGAGCGGCGCGAGCACGGCGCGGAGGTCGGCGGGGGAGAGCGGGAGCGCCGGCAAGCGGGGCGATGCTACCAGAACGGGAGCGAGGCGCGCGCCGCGCGGCGCGCCGCCGGAGCGCCGTTCAGCGGGTCGGGCGCGCGTCGACCCCGAAGGTCAGCTGTGCCTCGTCGACCTCGACGCCGCGGAACCGCTGCACGTCGACGCACGGCTGGTCCACGTGGGGCGGGCACAGGTCGCCCTCGCACGTCTCCTCGGTCGTCCGCGTCACGACGCCCCTGACCGTCGACCCGTCGACCGTCATCGAGACGCTCACCCGGAGTCTGGAGATCGTCCTCGTGTCGCCGACGATCTCCCGGAAGCGGTCGTCGTCCCCGTCGTTGTCGGCGTCGACGAACCTGTCCTCGAGCTCGTCGCGGTCGTCCAGCTTGTCGCCGTCGGTGTCGACCACGCGGTCGCGCGCCGGATCCGTGTCGTCGTCGCCGTCCTTGTCGGCGTCGACGAAGGGGTCGACGTCGTCCGAGATGCCGTCCTGGTCGGCGTCGGTGACCATGGCGCGGAAGGGAAACTCGATGTCTTCGGAGCTGCCCTCGAAGGTATAGGGGTCGTCGTCCGTGGAGCCCTTCAGCACGAGACCGCCGGTGTCGAGCACCGCCTCGTCGTCGGTCGGGAGATAGAGGAGCAGCGTCTGCCCGTCCCGGAACGTGGTGGCGTCGTACTTCTCCGCGAGGAGCGGCCGGTCGTCGGGGAAGCAGCCGGGCGCCTGCTCGGACGCCTCGAGGGCGACGCGGTACACCGCGTAGTCGCCCGCGGAGAGGCCGCCGCAGGAGGCGGCGCCGGCCAGGGTGGCCAGGAGGGCGGCGCGGGCCGAAAGCGCACGAACGTCTCGTCGATCAAGCATGTTCATCTCCTCCGCGGCGCTCAGGGGTGAGCCACGGCTCAGCACTCGAATACGTCGCTCCCGCCGCACGAGTAGTAGCACTGCTCGCAGTTCAAGCACCTGTCGTAGCTGGAGTACGTCTGCACCCCGTCCGGATACGCTTCCACGCACGCATCGATGCAGGCGTCGTCCGCGCAGGTCACGAGGCACTGGACGAGGAAGTAGCAATCGTCGCTGATGGTGCACGCCTCGAGCTCGTCGGCGCAGCTCCCCTCGTTCGCGCACGCGACGCACCCGCTCGTGGCGCTGCCGCAGACGCCGATGTCGTCGCAGGCGACGGCGCCGGTCTCGCAGTCGGCGACGTCCGTGCCCTCCTCGCAGTAGCCGGAGCCCTCGGGCTCGTCGCACGCGCCGTTGTTCACGTGGGGGCACGGCGCGCCCGCGCAGTCGGCCGCGTCGGTGCCCTCGTCGCAGATCCCGGTGCCCTCGGGCTCGTCGCACTCGCCGTTGTTCGCCTCGGCGCAGGTCGCGCCCATGCAGTCGTCGACGTCCGAGCCCTCATCGCACCGGCCGGTGCCCTCGGGCTCGTCGCAGGTCCCGTCCTGCACCGACGGGCACGGCACGAGCTTGCAGTCGTCGACGTCCGTGCCCGCCGGGCACCGGCCGGCGCCCTCGGGCTCGTCGCAGACGCCGTTGCCGGTGTACGGACAGAAAGAGAGGCAGTCGGCCGGGTCGGTCCCGGCCGCGCACGTGTCGGTGCCCTGGGGCTCGTCGCAGACGCCGTCGCCGGCCGTGGGGCAGTGATCGCGCCCCTTGGGCTCGAGACAGCCCAGGAGGGCCGCCGCGTGGGCGTTGCAGACCTCGGCCAGGTGATGACCATCCGCGCACCGGCCCTCCAGGCGGACACAGTCGACATAGGCCTCGTGCTCGGCCTGACAGCGCTCCTCGGCCCGCTCCTCGATGGCCTCCTGCTCGGCCTCGCACAGGCCCTCGTCGTCCCCGGAGCAGTCCTCGCAGGCGCAGCGGGCCTCGCAGACCGTCGCGTAGACCGGCGGCCCGACGTCGCCGCCGCCCGAGGTGGCGCAGGCGGCGAAGAGGCTGACGAGAGCTGCTGTGATCATCACGTGTCCGACACGCATGGGATCTCCTCATCATCTTCTGAAGCGAGGGCTCGTCCCGCCGGAGCGCAGCGCGCCGCCGCGAAGCCGGCGAGGGCAATACGACACGGCTGGCGCTGGGAGCTCCAGGTACCCTTCACCTGCGCACACCGCGCGCGTCCGATCCTCGCTTCGAATGTGATTGTAAAATTCTTCCAAAGGAAAACGGCTACGTATACCAGCTCAGGAGGCGGCCGGTCAATCGTCGAGGCGGCGCCCGCGGCGGGCAGCAGCGGAGTGCGCGCGCCCGAGCTGGGCTCGAGTCGGGAGATCACAGCGGGGCACGCAGCGTGGCGACCGTGCAGCGACGTGTGGCATGTGAGGCGCGCGGGTCAGGAGGTCGACTCGCGCGGTGAGCGGAAAAACGGTGCTGCTGCCCGCAATGCGTGCTGCGCGCGGCGTGGAGCGGACCCGACAATGCCGCGTGGTCGCCGTCGAAAAGCTGCGCTGAGCGGGGCCGGCGGGGGCGGGGTGAGCGCGGCGTCGGTCGAGCGCGGCGCTTCCGGGGGCTCTCCGCGCGGAAGTGCGGAGACGGAGCGAAAAGAGCCGTTGGCATCCGTGTCGTTTCGACAGAAGATGCGCGTGCGCCCATCGCGCTGCGGCGCCTCGCCTCCGACGGCCGGCACCGCGTCACTGGACCCCTACCGGCTGGAGAGCAGCGGATGAAGATGCGATCTTTGGTGTGCCTCTTTGCATTGAGCTTGGTGACCGCGGCGTGCGGCGATGACGACGCGACCCCCGGGAGCGGAAGCAGCGGCAGCACGACGACCAGCGGCAGCACGACGGCGGGAACCGGCGGCGCTGGCGGCGACGGCGGCGGCACCGGCGGCGACGGCGGCGACTCCCCCCCCCCCCCCCCCCCCCCCCCGGCGCCGGCGGTGCCGGCGGCGACGGTGGCGGCGGCGGCAGCGTCACCTCCACCACCTCCACCACCTCCGCCACCACCGGCGCCGGCGGCGGCGAGCCCGCCGCCGATGGTGCTGCCTGCACCGACGGTGCCACGTGTGCCAGCGGCGACTGCCTCCCGGAGACCGGAAGCGGCTTTCCCTCCGGGTACTGTAGTGCGGCGTGCGCGACGGACAGCGACTGTGCCGGCGGCGGCACCTGCTTCCTCGTGAACGAGGAGACTGGCTTCACCATGTGCGCCGCCGAGTGCGAGACATCGGACGACTGCCGCGACGGTTATGCGTGCATCGCAGGCGGGGTGTGCTGGCCGAGCTGCACCAGCGACGCGCAGTGCACGGAGGTGGGCGTGTGCGATGACTACTGGGACGCCTGCTATTCTCCGGACGGCAGCGCTTGCACGGAGGACAGCGTGTGCTCTGGCGAATGGTGCCTCTCCCAGGCCCAGTACGGCTTTCCGGGCGGCTACTGTTCGGGCTTCTGCGGCGACGGCATCGGCGAGTGCACCGGCGGTGGCACCTGTTACATCGACCCGGGCGACACCACCGGCATCTGCCTCACCCCGTGCGCGGCGGACAGCGACTGCCGCGACGGCTACATCTGTGACGCCGACAATACCTGCTGGCCGGGCTGCACCAGCGACGCTCAGTGCTCGGACGGGTACGTCTGCAGCCCCACGGGCCGCTGCGACCCGCCGACGGAGACGGGCGATGGCGCGGACGGCGACGCTTGCGCCGCGGACTCCGACTGCGCCGGCGGCTTCTGCTTCTCCGAAGCTGATGGCTTTCCGGGCGGGTACTGCACGGGCCCGTGCACTCCCGGGGCCGACGACTGCGCCGGCGGCGGCTACTGCGCCTTGGACGGTGAGGGCAACGGCGTCTGCGCTGCCGAGTGCGAGACGTCGGACGACTGCCGCGAGGGCTACGCGTGCAGCTCTGGCCTCTGCCAGTAGGGCTGAGCCAGCGGCGCTGAGCACCCGCCGAGGGCCCGTTCGACGCGACGGGCCTCTCGGGCCTTCTCCCTGAGGCGGCGAGCCCCGGATCAGCCGGGATCGCGCCCGCTCCGGCGGCGCCGGCGCAATGCCGCCAGCGCGATCAGCGCGAGCGCCGCCGCGGTCGGCCCCTCGCCCGGGATCCCGGCCGTCCGGCAGCCGGCTGCTGCCGCCGGCGCCCCCGGGCGCGGCCCCGCTCGATCCGGCCGCGCTCCCGGCGCTGCCCGCTGCCGCCGCGCTCCCGCTCGCCCCTGCCGCGCCGCCCGCGCCCGCGCTCGCGGCGCCGCTCGCCGACGACACGGAGCTCCCGCTCGCCCCCGCCGCGCCGCCCCCGCCCGCGCCCGCGCTCGCGGCGCCGCTCGCCGACGACACGGAGCTCCCGCTCGCCCCCGCCGCGCCGCCCCCTCCCCCCGCGCCGGCGCTCGCGGCGCCGTTCGCCGACGAGGCGCCCGGCGAGCCCGTCTCGCCGACCAGCGCGAGGTACGCCGCGGCGAAGCGCTCGCCGAGGAGCTGGTACGCGGCGGAGTCGAAATGCCACGTATCGTCGGCCCGCCGCGGGGCGAAGTCGTCCGTGTCGACCCATACGACCCGCGGGTCTTCCTCGGCCACGGCCACCTGCGCCGCGCGCACGGCGTCGATGTTCGCCTCTTTGCCGGCGGCGATGGGCCCGCCGTTCGCCGGGTAGAGGTTGTCGCTGATCCGGCCGAGCACGACCGGGAGCCCGGGCGCGCCGAGATCCTCGCGGATCGCCGCGATGAAGCCGCGCAGCGTGTCGCCGTAGCTGAACGCGGCCGACCACCCCGCCTCGTTCTCGCCCTGCATCCAGAGGAGCCCGGCGATCTCGACGTCGTGCCCCTCCGACTCGAGCCGCGCCAGGGCGTTGTCGAGCCGCGTCGGCTCTTCGGGGTAGCGGAGGGCGCGATCGCCTGTGTACGTCGCGGAGTCCAGCTTGCCGAGGAGCGCGTGGTAGAGCTGCGATTTGTAGAGCACCTCCGGATCCGGCCCCAGCCCGCGCCCCCAGTGGTCGACGAGGTTCGTGCCCCCCTGCGCCATCTTCACGATCGCGATCCGGTGCTCGGGGAACGCCGCCGCCATCGCGTGGCCGAACGTGAGCTCCGGCCCGTAGCGGCGCGCCTCGCCCTTCGGCTCGAGCGGCCCCCAGTCGGCGCTCGTCGCCGCCGCGTACGGCCCCCCCTCGCGCGTGTCGGGGTTGTGGTGGTCGTACCAGATGTCGGGCTGGCTCTGGAGCTCGGCCGGGAGAGCCGTGCCCACGCCGTAGCCGACCATGTTGGACTGGCCCGCGAGCACGAACAGCTTCACCGGCTGCGCCGCGGCGGGCGCGGAGAGGGAGATCGCGAGGGCCGCCACGGCGATGCAGGACCGCTTCATGACACGGTATATTCTCCGCGGGCAGCGCAGCGTCAATACACCGGCGCGCGGCCGGGGCCGCCGTCCGATGAGGTCGAACGCGAGGGAGCGGCGGCGCGTTCTTCGACGATTCTTCGACGATTCTTCGACGATTGAATGCGCCGTTCGTCCGGCGTTCACAGGACAGGATGTCGGGGGCTCACCTCGCAGGTGCGCAATCTCGTCGAGCTCGCCTCTCGATCGCGATCAATCGCGATCACACGATCAATTCCCTTCGGGCGTCGCGTGGTAGGCGGCGCTCGACGTCGCGTAGACCCCGTTTGTCGCGTACGAGTAGCGGTGGGGCCGGACGTGATGCTCCGAGTGCCGCGCGCACCAGAGATCGGCGGCGCCGGTCTCCTGCCGGCGCTTCACGCACTCGGGGCAAGGCGGCTCGATCTCGGGCACCCGGCCGGCGGTCGCGTGATCCTTCGGCCGCACGATCCACACCGGGCAGCGCGCGAGCCGGGCGACGCGCTCGGCGACCGAGCCGAGGAGCAGCCGCTCGAGCCCGCGGTGGCCGTGCGAGCCGACGACCACGAGATCGGCGTCGAGGTCGGCGGCGAGCTGAGCGATGTTCCCGGCCGCGTCGCCGCGGCGGAAGTGGACGACGACGCGCTTGAGCCGCCTTCCGTCGAGCTTGGCGCCGAGGGCGCGGACGCGCTCGCTCGCGCGCGCCTGGAGCTGCTGGAGCGCCACCTCGGGCTTGGTGGCCGCCGCCGGCGCCCGCGAGAGCCCGACGCCGACCCAGCTCTCGGGCTCGACGTAGACCCCGTGCACCTCCGCGTTGTCGCGGCAGCAGGCGGACTCGAGCGCCTGATCGAGCGCGCGGTTGCTCAGATCCGAGAAGTCGATCCCGACCACGACGATGAACCGACCCATTGCGCCCACGCTCGACATGACGTCCTCCTCAGCCTCGTTGCCAGTCCATCCGGGCGGATTGCCCTGCTCTGCCCGGCGTGCCTCTCGGCTCGCCGCGCGCGCTGCTCGCAGGGTTCGCACGGGCCGTGCCATGCGCTCCGGACGCCGGAGAGCGGCGGGCCCTGCCATGCGCGCCGGACGGCGGAGAGCGGGCGACTCGCGCGCTGGGCGCGTCGCCCCGCGCGCGGCGGACCTCCGCGCGCGGCGCGCGGGGCGTGCATCCCTTTCGTCGCGGCGCAAACGGCGCGCGGCGGCGCGGGCGCGGCGCTCCGGGCCTGCCGCGGCGTTCCGGGGCGCTCGGGCGTGGCACGGCCGGTGCTCATCGCAGGGCGCGCCTCGAGCGAAGACCGCGGAGGCGAGCGGAGAGATGACGATGACGACCCTTGGACCGATCAACGGAGAGCCCCCCATCCCGCAGCACGCGATCCGCAGCGCGCGCATCGTCGGAGACGACGGCGAGGCGTCGGTCGTCGCGACCGTCTATTGCCCGCTGAAGGAGCGGTCGGCCACGGTGCCCGAGTGCGAGTCGTGCCGTCGGTTCCACGCGCTGCACTTCGACGCGGCGTCGCGCACGACGTCGGTCGTCTGCCATACCGAGCGCGCGATGTCGGCCCTGGGGAGCGCGGACCCGCTGGCCGGGGTGAGCGAGCACGTGAATCCGGCGGCGCCGCTCGCCGGGATCATGAGCCGGGACGTCCTCTGCGTGCGGCCGGAGGTCACGGTCGACGAGATCGCGGCGCTGCTCATCCGCCACGGGATCAGCGGGATGCCGGTCGTGGATGCGGACGGCAAGCCGATCGGCATGGTGTCGCGGGCCGACGTGCTCCGGGCGGCCGAGGAGCGCGGCGACACCGAGGAGTCCGAGCGGGTGAGCTTGCACCGGGACGACGTCGCGCCGCTCGACATGGAGCAGGGCTTCCACGTGTACGAGCCCGTCAAGATCACCGCGCGCGACGTGATGACGCCCGTCGTGGTGCAGCTGCACGAGAGCGCGAGCATCCGGCAGGCCGCGTCGCTGATGGCCTACGAGGGCGTGCACCGGCTGCCGATCGTCTCGGACGACGGCAAGGTGGTGGGCATCCTGTCGTCGCTCGACGTGCTGCGGTGGTTCGGGCGGAGCTGCGGGTACCTGATCCCGCCGGGGCGCAGGAGAGCCTGAGGGGCGAGCGCGGCGAGCAAGAAGTTACGCGGACGTGTCTGCGGATCTGGGGGTCGACGTAGGACATCATACAGATCTGTCTGCGAAATTGGATCCAACAGTAGCGCATCATACAGATCTGCCTGCGGAGCGAGGCATTTGGTGTAGTTCATCATACAGATCTGCCTCCGGGAGAGGCTTCTGGTCTAGCTCAGCATACAGATCTGTCTCCGGAGCGAGGCTTCTGGTCTAGCTCAGCACACAGACCTGCCTCCTGCGGTGGTCTCGAGCCTTCCCGCGCAGGCGGGGCTGCCTGATCACGGCGCGCGGCGGAGCGCGCCGCGCTGCCAGACGTAGCGGCCGCGGGAGCTGCAGATGCGCCGGTAGGCGGCGCGCACGCGCTGCCCGGAGGCGCTGCTCCCGCCGGACGCGCCTGGGAGGGAGTTGTTCGCGGCGATCCAGGGATGGTCGCACGAGGGGGTCGTGTCCGCCGTATCGTCGAATCGGATCGAGCTCCCCTCGACGCGAAGCTCGAGCACCACCGAGCACGGGATCGGGGCGCCCGGCGCGCACTCGTCGAGCGTCGCGCCGGTGGGGACGTCGAGCACAGCCTGGAGCACGCCGCCTCGCGCTGCGTAGAGGACGGTGTGCGTCACGACGGGCGCCGCGTCGGATTCCGGCTCGCGCGCACGAGAGCACACCATCAGCTCGACCTCCGGCAGACTGAGCGCCTGGTGGCACGAGCACATGTTGATGCGCTGAGGCGGGCTCGTGGCGAGGGTCGACCAGCACGAGGCATCGGGACGCCACGCGGCGCCGCGGGCGACCAGCCAGGCATCCTGGTCGAACGGCGTGCCAGCCGGCGCGCTCGGGCCGGCGGTGGTCGCACGAGCGGGCGAGACCACCCCTGCATCGCCGAGCGACGACGGCGGCGATCCCGATCGAGGAGCCCCGGTGGCGCCGGGGCGTGGAGCATCGAGGTCGTTCAGCCCACCGCCGCCCGCCGGAGGGGCTCCGGAGGGCGAGGCCGGCGCCGCCGGCGCGCTCGCCGACGATGGGAGCCCCCCGTCGAAACGTCGCCTTGGGGGAGGCGCTCTCGATCACAACCCGACTGACCTGTTGCCAGGGCTGCCGCGAGCGCGGCGACGACGCGCAGGACGAGGGCGCGCTTCAGCGCAGCGAGCCCTGCAAGAACCGTTGCAGAAAGGTCGGGGCCAAGGGACCGGGGACGGGGGCGTAGCCGCCGAGGAGCGCGAGCTGACACGAATCGTCGGCGCCCTCGCCCAAATCTGGATAGGCCCAAATCACGTGATTCCAGAGCGGGTCGCTGCCGGCCTCGCAGGCCTTGGGCCGCTGCAGTGTCTCTCATCGAGGCCCAGGAGCGTAAAACGAGCGCGGTGACCTGTCGATCTTCCCGATCACGCGCGCTCGCAGCTTGCCGCGCCGGCCCCCTGCTGATAGCTCGCTGAGAGCAATCACGAACGGAGGCGGCGGATGAGCGAATACCGGACAACCGCAGCGGCGCCGGTGCTGGTGGCGGCGTTCCTGGGTCAGATCTTCGGCATCGACCCGGTCACCGGGCGCGTGCTGTGGGAGCACAAGCAAGACGGGGCCGGGATCACGTCCACGGCGCTCCTGATCACACCCGCTGCGATCTACGCGGCGGCCCTCAGCAGCGTCACCTGCCTGCGCTACCCGACGGGCGAGCTGCTCTGGGAGGTAAAGACCGCCACGCACGGCCGCGCCACGCTGGTCCTGGAGGGAGACCGGCTCTTCGTCGCCAAGCAGGGCGAGGTCGAGTGTTTCTCGATCACCGGCCAGCACCTCTGGCACAACCGCTTCAAGGGCAAGGGAATGGGCCCGGTCGCCCTGGGCGTGCCGGGCAACGTCGCCCAGGCCGACGACAAGGACTGACGCGCCGATGGCTACACCGGCAACGGTCCACATCGAAGTGGAGCTCCCTTCCGGCCTTGCCCAGCTCCGCCTCCCGGAGGGGGTCGACCGCCGGCTTCAAGCGCTCCTGGACAAGCAGGATCGCGGAGAGCAGCTGTCTGCGGATGAGGCCATCGAAGCCGAGGGGCTCGTCGATCTCGCCGAGCTGCTCACTCTACTTCGGCTCTGCGCGTCGCCGAAAGAGCCAGCGCCTGCGCGATGAGCCGCGACAGCATGCCTGCCGCGCCATCCGCCGGCGAACCCCCTGCGCCCGCGCGCAATCGCTGCAGGCGCGCCCTCGCCGGCGGCCGGAGGTCGGAGGTCGCCAGCGCCGCGCTGGCGGCGCATCGAGCCAGCTCAGCTCGCCCGCCGCGCTGACCGCCGCAGCCAGGAGCCGAGCTCCGCCCGGTGGTCCGCATCTTGCTGACACTCTCGCAGACGCCTGAATCGCTCGGATCGTCACGGACGCCCAGCGCCCGGGGAGGCCTCATGAGCTCTTCGACCCTTCGCATCCAGGATTGCATGACCAAGAGCCCGCACTCGATCGGCGCCGATCAGAAGGTCGGCCTCGCCCGCAAGCTCATGCGAGGACATCGCATCCGACACCTGCCGGTGCTGCGCGGCGGCCGGCTGGTCGGCATGATCTCGGAGCGGGACATCTACTGGATCGAGACGCTCAAGGACCAAGAGGGCGATGAGCTCCTCGTCAGCGAGGCCATGTCGCCGAGCCCCTACGCCGTCGCGCCGGACGCGCCGCTCTCCGAGGTCGTCCGCGAGATGGCCGAGCACAAGTACGGCTCGGCCGTCGTGCTGAACGGCGCGCACGTCGTCGGCGTCTTCACGACGACCGACGCCCTGGCCGTCCTGGCCGCCTTACTCGCCGAAAAAGAGACCGCCTGACGGCGGCCCGGCGAGCGCCGCGGCCCGCTCCCGCGCCGGCAAACACCCCCTCCACTCCCCACGAGCACAGCAGGAAGAGGCACACGATGCAACAGACCGTCACGGACTGGCAAACGCGCTTCGCCGACAAAGTGAAGACGGCCGAGGAGGCCGTCCGCGCGATCCCGCGGGGGCGGCGCATCCTCGTCGGCTCGGGCGCCGCGGAGCCGAGCGATCTCGTGAACGCGCTCGTCGAGTCCGGCGATCACCTCGCCGACAACGAGATCGTCCACCTGATGACCGAGGGCCCCGCGCCCTACGTCCGCCCCGGCCTCGAGCGGCGGTTCCGTCACACGGCGTTCTTCATCGGCCAGAACGTCCGCGAGGCGGTCCACGAGGGGCGCGCCGACTTCATGCCGGTCTTCCTCTCCGAGATCCCCAGCCTGATCCTGTCGCGCCGCGTGCGCATCGACGTGGCCCTCATCCAGGTGAGCCCCCCGGACGCCCACGGCTTCGTCAGCCTCGGCGTCTCCGTCGACATCGTCCGCGCCGCCGTCGACTCGGCCGATCTGGTCCTCGCCGAGGTCAACCCGCGGATGCCCCGCACCCACGGAGACTCGTTCTTGCACGTGGATCGGATAACCCACCTCGTCCCGGTGGATCGCGAGCTGCCCGAGCGCGCGATCGAGCCGCTCGACGAGGTCGACCGCGCCATCGGCCGGCACGTGGCGGCGCTCGTGCCCGACGGCGCGACCCTCCAGACCGGCATCGGCAAGATCCCGAACGCCGTGCTCGCCGCGCTCGACGGCCGGAGCGACCTCGGCGTCCACACCGAGATGCTCTCCGACGGCGTGATGGAGCTCGTCCGGCGCGGCGTGATCACGAACCGCAGGAAGTCCCTCCTGCCAGGGAAGCTCGTGACCTCGTTCCTCCTCGGGAGCCGCGCCCTCTACGCCTGGGCCCACGACAACCCCGTCCTCGAGATGCGCGGCTGCGCCTTCACCAACGATCCGCTGATCATCGCCCGGAACGACCGGATGATCGCCATCAACGCGGCGCTCGCCGTCGATCTGACAGGCCAGGTCGCCGCCGACACGCTGATGGGCCGCTTCTTCTCCGGCATCGGGGGGCAGGTCGACTTCATCCGCGGCGCCGCGCGGAGCCGCGGCGGCAAGCCGATCATCGCGCTCCGGTCCACCGCGAAGGACGGCACGATCAGCCGGATCCAGCCGGCGTTCGAGCAGGGCGCCGGCATCGTGACGAGCCGCGGGGACGTGCACTACGTGGTGACGGAGCACGGCGTCGCCGACCTCTGGGGCCGGAACATCCGGCAGCGCGCGCTCGCGCTCATCGAGATCGCCCACCCCGACCACCGCGCCGACCTGCTCGCCGCGGCCAAGCAGCGCCGCTACGTGTTCAGCGACCAGGTCGTCTCGCGCGCGGACTACCCATTTCAGGAGGCGCGGGCGGCGAGCCTCCCCTCGGGCGAGGCGCTGCTCTGCCGGCCGGTCAGGCTCTCCGACGAGGCCGCGCTGCAAGACCTCTTCTATCGCCTCTCGGACGAGAGCGTCTATCGCCGCTTCTTGAGCCACAAGCGCGAGCACCCCCACGAGGAGATGCAGCAGCTCGTGAACCTCGATTACGATCAGAACATGGCCATCGTGGCCTGCGCCGGCCCGGAGCGCGACGCCGTGGTCGGGATGGCCCGCTACGACGTCGATCCGAAGAACAACCTGGCCGACATCGCCTTCGTGGTCCGCGACGAGTGGCAGGGAAAGGGGGTCGGCACCCTGCTCATGCGGCGGATGGCGGAGATCGCGAGAGCCCGGGGGCTCTCGGGGTTCGAGGCCGACGTGCTGCTCTCGAACAAGGCGATGATGCGGGTGCTCGAGAAGAGCGGGCTGCGCCTGAGCCTCGATCTCGAGGCCGGCGTTTACCATGTCACCGCGCGCTTCGACGCACCCGAAGGCCGCGCGCCGGCGGCCGGCCCGGGCGGCGCGGCCACCGGCCATCCATGACTCGCCGCGTCCGAGCGGCGGCCGCCGCGCGCCCGGTCTCGTCGACGCCGAGACGGGCGCGCGCCTCGCCGGGCGCGCGGCGTGCGCCGCGAGATCGCGCCATGGTAGAGTGGCGCGCCTGCCCATGAGCCCCCTTGATCGCAACGAACTCGTGACGAAGCCCGCCGCCGTCGTGCCCTCGCTCGACGATCCGCTCGACGAGGCGCCCGGCGAGGCGGCCGCGCCGGCCTCGGCGTACGACGCCGCGCTCCGGGAGGCGGAGGAGCTCCGCCGGCGGCCCTATGTCTCCGCGGGCCCGGAGAACATCATCCGGCAGCACGGCAAAGGCCGGATGACGATCTGGGAGCGCATCCGCGTGCTGACCCCCGAGCCGCCGCGCGTGCTCTTCGAGAACTGGGGGCCGAACCTGGACGGCGCCTCGCTCGTCACGGCGATCCTGCGCGTCGGCAGCCGCGACGTCGCGCTCTACGGCCACGATTTCACGGTCCGCGCCGGGTCGATGGACGCGACGAACGGCCGAAAGCTCGCGCGGCTGTTCCAGCTCGCGGGAGAGCGCGGGATCCCGCTCATCGGCCTCAACGACAGCGCCGGCGCCTACGTCCCCGCGGGGGTCGGCGGGCTCGACGGCTACGCCGAGGCGTTCGCGGCGCTGCGCAAGATCAGCGGCGTCGTGCCGAGCATCATGTGCATGTTCGGGTTCAACGCCGGCGGCGGCTCCTACCTGCCGCGGCAGGGCAGCTTCGTCATCCAGCCGGGCGGGACGTTCTTCGGCCTCACCGGGGCGGCGGTCGTCAAATCGGTCCTCGGCGAGGTGGTCTCGCCCGACGACCTCGGCGGCCCGCGGGTCCACGGCGCCTCGGGCGTGGCCGATCTCACGGTGCCGGACGAGGTCGGCGCGCTGCGCACGACCGTCCGCCTGCTCGGCTACCTGCCGAGCAACAACCGCGAGAGCCCGCCGTTCCAGCGGACGAGCGATCCGCTCGACCGGGAGACGACCGAGATCGACACGCTCCTCCGCAGGGCGCTCTCCTCGCCCTCGGGCTTCAACACGCCGCTCGATATCAGCATCATCATCCAGCGCATCTGCGATCACGGCGACTACTTCGAGGTGCAGCCGCAGCGCGCGCGCAACACGATCACGGCGTTCGGGCGGGTCGGCGGGCGCGTCGTCGGCTTCGTGGCCAACAACAGCGCGGTCGCCTCGGGGCAGATCGACGTGGCGGCCGCGTACAAGAACGCGCGCTTCATCCGCTTCTGCAACCTCTACAACATCCCGCTCCTCTTCATGGAGGACACCACCGGCTTCCTCCCGGGCCGGGAGCAGGAGGCGATGGGCATCGTGCAGGCCGGCCGGGCGATGCTCGACGCGATCATCGACGTGCGCACCCCGCGCATCCTGCTGCTCGTGCGCAACGCGTTCGGCGGCGCCTACGCCTCGTTCAACAACTACGCGACCGGCGCGGACGTCGTCCTCGCGCTCCCCACGACGCGCGTCGCCGTGATGGGGCCCGCCGGCAAGGAGTTCGTGTACAAGGACGAGCTCCGCAAGGTGCGCGCGCAGGCGAGCGCCAGGGAGAAGGCGGGCGTCAAGGAGCGGCTCGGCCGCGGCCTGGACGAGGCGAAGGCGAAGGCCGAGGCCCGCGAGGAGGCCGCGGCGTGGCTGAAGGCCAGAGAGGCCGAGTTCGGCGCGCGGTACGAGCGGGAGCTCATGAACCCGCGCGAGGGGCTCAGCCTGGGCTCCATCTCGCGGCTCGTGATGCCGCGCGAGCTCCGCGCGGTGATCGGAGAGAACCTGGAGTTCTTGCTCCGCCATTACCAGCCAGGGCCGTTCACCGGGGTTCAGCGGGAGTTTCATTGAGCATGGATGGGTTCGGGAGCACGCGCGGTTACGACCGCAATCCGATGGTGGTGCGCGACCGCCGGCTCGGCCGAGCGAGCTCGGCGTGGGCGCGGTCCTTCGCCGCCGACGACGTGCGGCCGCTGATCGTCGGCCGGGGTCCGATCCGCAAGGAGGCGATGGACGTCTTCGCCCAGATGGGGATCGAGCAGGTTGGCATCCTCCTCTCGGAGAAGGACTCGATCGTCTACACGCACGCGCTGGCGCCCGAGCTGCGGTGCATCCACCCGGCGCGCGTGCACCGGGTCAAGGACTATACCGGCGCGACGAAGGACGAGCGCGTCAAGCTGATGCACGAGATCGTCGCGATCGCGCGGGCCGGCGGCTACACGCACGTGTTCGCGGGGTACGGCTTCATGGCCGAAGACGAGGAGTTCGTGCGCACGCTCGAGGAGGCGGGGCTCGTCTTCATCGGCCCCCGCTCGTCGGTCCAGCGCGCGGCCGGGCTCAAGGACGAGGCGAAGCGCACGGCGCTCGCGACCGCGGTCAGCGTGACGCCCGGCATCGACGACGCGACCCGGCGGATCGTGCTCCGCAGGTGGCCCGACCACGCGGCCCTGCGCGCGGCCGCGGAAGGGCGCGGGCTGCTGCGCGACCCGGGGGCCGTGGCGCGGCTCGCCGAGGGCGTCCCGCTCGCCGAGGCGGCGGACGCGCTGCTCGCGGCGGCCTACGCGGCGCGCGTGGACCTCTACACGACCGACGAGCTCTGCGCGGAGCTCGAGCGGGGCGCGGCCGAGCTCCTGGCCCGCCACCCGGGGCGGCGGATCCGGCTCAAGGCCATCGGCGGCGGCGGCGGCAAGGGGCAGCGGCTCCTCGCCGGCGTCGCCGAGGGCGCGGCGGAGCCCGAGGCCGCGGCGCGCGCGCGGGCCGCCGAGGTCCCCGCGCTGGCGCGGGAGGTCCTCGCGGAGGTGAAGGCCGCGGGCGTCGGCGACAACAAGAACATCCTGCTCGAGCTCAACGTCGAGGAGACGCGGCACAACGAGATCCAGCTGATCGGCAACGGCGCGTGGTGCGTCGCGCTGGGCGGGCGCGACTGCTCGATCCAGATGCACGAGCAGAAGCTGCTCGAGGTGGCGATCACGCAGGAGGGGCTCCGCGAGGCGATCGAGCGGGCGCGCGCCGCCGGCGACGAGCGGCGCGCGGCGTCGCTCGAGCGCGAGCTCGCCTCGCTCGCCCGGATGGAGGCCGAGGCGGAGCGGTTCGGGCTCGCGGTGGGGCTGAACTCGGCCTCGACGTTCGAGTGCATCGTCGAGGGCGATCATCACTACTTCATGGAGGTCAACACCCGGATCCAGGTCGAGCACCGGGTGTCGGAGCTCTGTTATGCCCTCCGCTTCGAGAACCCGGCCGATCCGGCCGACGCGTTCGAGGTGACGTCGCTCATCGAGTGCATGGTCCTGCTCGCGCGCCACGGCGAGCGGCTGCCCCGGCCGGTCCGCGTCCGGCGCGAGGGGTCCGCGGTGGAGGCGCGCCTCAACGCCACGAACGGCGCGCTGGAGCCGCACGCGGGCGGCGTCATCGTCTCCTGGAGCGATCCGCACCCGCACGAGATCCGCGACGATCAGGGCATCTGCGTGAAGAACCCCGACACCGGGGTGTTCATGCATTATCGCCTCGCGGGCGCGTACGACAGCAACATCGCGCTCCTCGTGACCTACGGCGGCTCCCGCGAGGAGGCGTACCTGCGGCTCTGCGAGATCCTGCGCACGACGACGCTGCGGGGCAGCGATCTCCACACGAACCTCCTGTTCCATTACGGGCTCGTGCACTGGTTCCTCGCGCGGGACGTGTGGGCGAAGCCGACGACGCGCTTCGTGGTCCCGTACCTCACGCTCGTCGGCCAGCTCTCGGTGGAGCTCGGAGGCCTCGATTTCGACGCGATGTGGGCCGAGCTCGGCGCCCGCCACGAGCGCCGGCTCGCGGCGCAGGCCGGCGACGGCGCGGAGGCGGGGCTCAAGAAGGTGTTCGCGCTCAAGGACACGCTCGTGCGCCGCCCGGTGGAGCGGATCTGCGCGGAGCCGCACCTCCTGTCGGCGTGGCTCAGCCGGAACCTGGGGTCGTTCGAGGTCCGGTCCGGGCGGGTGCGCTGGCTCAAGAACCCGGTCGAGGTGCTTTCGGACACGTACTGGCTGCTCAACATGACGCCGCAGCCGCACGCCCCCGCGGCCCACGTGATCTGGGATCACGACGAGGCGCTCCTCTCGCGCGCGCTCGGCTTTTACCGGCGCCTCGGCGAGCGGATGGGCCAGGCGGGCGGCGCGCCGTCGTGGCCCGCGCTGCGAGAGGCCCTGTCGCAGCCCGAAGCGCCCCCCGGCTGGGACGGTGAGCTCTGGCGGCGGGTCCGCGGCGCGCACCTCGGCTTCCAGGCGGGGCTGGAGCTCCTCGACGCGCTGGTCCTCGCGGGCGACGCCGCGCGCTTCTTCGAGCTCAGCGTGCGCGAGGACGGCGAGGTCGTCATCCCCGAGCGCCTGCTCGACCGCGAGCTCGCGGCCCGGATGCGCAAGGTCCTCGCGCCGCCGCCGGCCACGCGGGCGAACGAGATCGTCGCGGTCACCGGCGGCATGTTCTACGCGCAGGAGGCGCCGGATCGGCCCCCCTTCGTGACGAAGGGCAGCCACTTCGAGGCCGGCGATCCGCTGTACGTCCTCGAGGTGATGAAGATGTTCAACAAGGTGCTCGCGCCGTTCTCGGGCACGATCGAGGAGGTGCTCATCGACGGCGGCGAGGGGACGATCGTGCAGAAGGGGCAGCCGCTCTTCCGCGTGAGGCCGGACGAGGCGCACGTCGAGGAGGACGCGGCCGACCGCAAGCGCCGCCGGCGCGAGCAGACGATGCGCTATGTCGACGCCACCTTCGACCCGGAGGGGCCCTGAGGGGCGAGCGCCGCGGCGCCCTCCCCCGGCGCGGGGCGCCCCTCCGCGGCTCGCCTTGACGGGCGCGCCTGGACCAGGGATCCTCGAAGGCATGCGATTCGCCGCGCTCGGGTCGATCGTGCTCTTCGCGGGCAACGCGCTCCTCGCGGGCGACGCGCGGGCCGAGCGAGCCGCGCCCGTCCCTCCCGTCGACACCACCCGGCGCGACGTGGGCGTCGGCCTCTCCGTCGGCGGATTGGTCCTCGGCTCCGTCGGAGCGGGGATGTACTTCCTCACCCAACCGCGCGGCGAGGATCTCTGCGGTTGCGCGTCGAAGGCGTGGGTCTTTCCCACCGTGCTCATGAGCCTCGGAGGCGCCATGGCCGTCACCGGCATACCGCTCTGGATCACGGGGCAGATCCAGAGCGATCGCGCGAAGACCCAGGCTCAGCTGCTGATCGGCCCGCTCGGCGGGGGCGTTCGGCTGCGATTCTGAAGGTCAGGCCGCCGGCGCGCCGCTCGCCGCGGGCGCGGCCATCGCCGCCGCCTCGCCGGCCGCGGCGGGCTTCGCCGAGGCGGCGCCCGCCGGCCGCCGCGTCCAGAGCCCCGCGACGAACGCCACGAAGGCCACGACGCCGGCGATGAACACGCTGTCCCCGACGAGGCGCATCCAGCGCAGCGCCTCGATCAGCGGCTGCTGCAGGAACTCGGCGCTCCGCGCGTACCACAGCCCGCGGTCGACGCTGGCCCACGCCTGCGCGAGGCCGATCGGCAGGAGGCTCAGCGCGATCATCAGCCCGAGTCCGACGTTCATCCCCCAGAACGCCACCCGGAGCCGCGCCTCGTTCCAGACCGCGTCGGGGCGCAGCCGGCGGAGCATCACGAGCACGAGGCCGAGCGAGAGCAGGCCGTAGACGCCGAAGAGGGCGGCGTGCGCGTGCACGGGCGTCGTGTTCAGGCCCTGCATGTAATAGAGGGCGATCGGCGGGTTGATGAGGAACCCGAACACCCCCGCGCCCACGAAGTTCCAGAACGCGACCGCGACGAAGAACTGGATGGGCCAGCGATAGGCCTGCATCCACGCGCTCCGGTGCTGCATCCGCCACGTCTCGTGCGCCTCCATCCCGACGAGGACGAGCGGCACCACCTCCAGGGCGCTGAAGCTCGCGCCGACGGCCATCACCGAGACCGGCGTGCCGCTGAAGTACAGGTGGTGGAACGTGCCGGGGATGCCCGAGACGAGGAAGATGCAGGTCGACAGGATCGCGGCCCGCGCCGCGCTGTCGGGCCGCACGAGCCCGAGCCGCGTGAACAGGAACGCGATCGCCGCCGTGGCGAAGACCTCCATGAACCCCTCGACCCAGAGGTGCACGACCCACCAGCGCCAGTATTCCATGATCGAGAGGTGCGTCTTCGCGCCGTAGAACAGGCCCACGCCGTAGAACATCCCGATCGCCACCGTGGCGCCGGTGAAGAGCAGCACGATGTGCCGGCTCACGTCGCGCCGCGCGAGGGCGGGCCAGAGGGCGCGCAGCATCAAGAAGAGCCAGAGCGCGAGGCCGCCGAAGAGCGCGATCTGGAAGGCGCGGCCGAGGTCGACGTACTCGTACCCCTGGTGCCCGAACCAGAAGGACGCCTCGAGCGCGAAGCGCTGCTTGACCGACAGCCACTCTCCGGCGAGCGAGCCGAAGACCACGAGGACGAGCGCGCCGAAGAGGACGTTCACGCCGAGCCGCTGCCCCCTCGGCTCGCGCCCGCCCACCGCCGGCGCGAGGAAGAGCCCCGCCGCGAGGAAGGCCGTGGCGATCCAGAAGACGCCGAGCTGGACGTGCCAGGTGCGCGTCACCGCGTAAGGCAGGTAGTCGGCGACCGGCAATCCGAAGACCTCGTGTCCCTCGACCGTGTAATGCGCGGTCAGCGCGCCGAGCGCGACCTGGAGCGCGAGCAGCGCGACCACGACGACACAGTACTTGCCGACGGCCCGCATCGACGGGGTGAGCACCCAGCCGGCGAGCGGATCGCGCGCCGGCGCGGGGGCGGCCGGGTCCTCGGCGCGGCGGAAGGCGTGGTACCACACGAGGGCGCCGATCCCGGCGAGCAAGAGCACGATGCTCACGATCGACCAGACGACGTTGGGGGCCGTGGGGACATTGCCGATGAGCGGCTCGTGAGGCCAGTTGTTGGTGTAGCTCGCGCCGGTGCCGGGGCGCTCCGCGGCGCAGGCCCACGAGGTCCAGAAGAAGAACGCCGTCAGCTTGTCGCGCCGCCCCGCGTCGGGGACCGCGCCCGTGTGCAGCGCGTAGCTCTCGCGCAGGCCGGTGAGCGCCGGCTCATCGCCGAACAGCGCGCGGTAGTGCGCCGCGGTCTCCTCGATCGCCAGCGCGCGATCCTCGGAGATCGTGAGCGCCCCGGTCGCCGGGTCGACGGCGCTGTCGCGCATCGTCCGCTGGAGCCGCGCCTTGAGCGCGGCCTGCGCCTCGTCGGGCAGCGCCGCGAACGGGGCGCTGTGCTCTCGCTGGCTCCAGAGCGAGAGGAGCGCCTCGGCCTCGCGATGGAGCCAGTCGGCCGACCAGTCCGGCGCCTGGTAAGCGCCGTGGCCCCAGACGCTGCCGACCTGCTGTCCGCCGATGCTCTGATAGACCAGCTGCCCACCCTGGATATCGTCCTTCGTGAGCAGCACCCGGCCGGACGGCGTCCGCACGATCTCGGGGATCGGCGGGGCCTTGCGGTACACCTCCCGGCCCATGAAGCCGAGGATCAAGAATCCAAGGGTGATGACGGCGGCGAGCGCCAGCCAGAGTCGTCGTAGGCTATGCATATCGACCTCGTTGTTCGCGCGAGCCCGCGGCGCGCCCGCGCCTCCGCGGCGCAGCTCCGGGCTCAGGTCGCGACGCCAGGCCATCAAGCAGGAGGCGTGCCGCTCCCCTTCCCCCTTTCATGTCGTGGGCTCAGGCGACCTGTGTTGCGCTTTCTGCAACGGGCTGGCGTTGTCGAAACCGCAACAACGTTGTACCTTCGACAACATGCCGAGCCTGGAGGCGCTGCTGTCGGTGGCGCTGGATCTCACGACGTCGCTGGGGGCCGAGGATCGTTACCGGCGCCTGCTGGAGGCGGTGCGGCAGGTGGTGCCGTGCGATGCGGCGTGCCTGATGCGCTACGACGACGGCGCGCTGGTGCCGCTCGCGGCGCACGGGCTCGCGCCGGAGGCGCTGGGGCGCACGTTTTGCGCCCGCGCGCACCCGCGGCTCGACATCCTCTGCCACGCGGAGGCGCCGGTGCGCTTCCCGCCGGACTCGGATTTTCCGGATCCGTTCGACGGGCTGCTCGCGTCGGACGCCACGTCGCTCGCGCACGTGCACGCGTGCCTCGGCTGTCCGCTGCGGGTCGAGGGCGCGCTCGTCGGGCTCTTGACGGCCGACGCGCTGGATCCGCGCGCCTTCGAGGGCGTCGACGCGGCGACGCTCTCGTGGCTGGGCGCGCTCGCGGGCGCGGCGCTGCGCACGAGCCAGCTCATCGACGCGCTGGAGCACAGCGCGGAGCGGCTCGGCTTGGTCGCGGAGGATCTCCGGCGGGCGGCGGAGCGGGAGCGGGGCGCCGGCCTGCTCGGGACGAGCCCGGCGATGCAGCGGCTGCGGGACGAGATCGAGCTCGTGGGGCCGTCGGATCTCACCGTGCTGATCACCGGAGAGACGGGCGCGGGCAAGGAGCTCGCGGCGCGGGCGGTGCACGCGGCGTCGCGGCGGCGGGGCGAGCCGCTGCTCTACGTGAACTGCGCGGCGCTGCCAGCGTCGGTGGCCGAGAGCGAGCTGTTCGGGCACGTGCGCGGCGCGTTCACCGGGGCGGAGCAGCACCGGCCCGGCAAGCTGGAGGTGGCCGACGGGGGCACGCTGTTCCTCGACGAGATCGGCGAGCTGCCGCTGTCGATCCAGCCGAAGCTGCTGCGCGCGCTGCAGGAGGGCGAGGTGCAGCGGGTCGGCGCGGATCGGTCGCTGCGCGTCGACGTCCGGATCGTGGCGGCCACGAACCGCGATATCGAGAAGGAGGTGGCCGAGGGGCGCTTCCGGGCCGACCTGTTCCACCGGCTCAACGTGGTTCGCCTGGCGGTGCCGCCGCTGCGCGAGCGGAGGAGCGATATCCCGCTGCTCGCGGGGCATTTTTGCGAGGCGGCGCGCGCGCGGCTCGGGGTGGGCCCGGTGCGGATCTCGCGCGCGGCGCGCGATCTGCTCGTCCAGGGCGCCTGGCCGGGCAACGTGCGAGAGCTGGAGAACACCGTGTTTCGCATGGTGCTGCAGGCGTCGCGCGGCGCGCCCCGCGGGGCGCCGGTCGTGCTGCAGCCGGCGCACCTCGGCGGGAGCCTCGCCGCGGCGCCGCCGCCCCCGGCCGAGGAGGCGAAGGACGCCGGGGGCGACGGCGGGGAGGCGCCGCCCTCGGCGGGGGCGACGCTGCACGAGCGGGTCGACGCCTACCAGCGCGGCCTCATCGAGGAGGCCGTGGCGCGGCACGACGGCAACTGGGCCGCCGCGGCGCGGGCGCTCGGGATGCACCGCAGCAACCTGCACCACCTCGCGAAGCGGCTCGGGCTGCGGTGAGGCGCGCCTGCCGCGGGGCCGCCGCCGCGGTGGAAGGAGCCGAGTCCCGGGGGGAGCCCTGGTGAGGCGCGCGAGGGACAGCGTCCCCTGCGCGTCGAGGAGTCGGCGGGCTCATCGGTCGTCGATCGGTGGTTGAAAGGAGCCGTGGACAGAGGAGGATCCGAATGGCAATCACAGGTCATGGACGACCGAAGATCAGACCGCCGGTGGGCCCGGCACACGTTGGCTCGGGTGCTCTTGGCGTTCGCCGGCGCGGGCGCGCTTGCCGCGTGCTCGCCCAAGCGCGCCGAGGTGACGCCGCAGCCGGCGCCCACCGACAGGATCCTCACCGGCGCCGACGCGCTTGGCGACTGGACCACGGACGCGCCGGGCGTCAAACGCAAGATCACCGCCGCTGACCTCCCGCCGCCCAACGAGGACGAGTCGGTGGTCAACAGGCCGAGCAAGGCAGATCGTCCAGCCGGTGTGTTCCCCAAAGTGCCGTCGGGATTCACCGTCACCGAGCTGGCCACGGGCCTGGACGAGCCGCGCGTCCTGCACGTGGCGCCGAACGGCGACGTGTTCGTGGCCGAGAGCGGGGCGGACCGGGTGACGGTGCTCCGGGACGCGGACGGCGACGGCAAGGCCGAAGCCCGCAGCGCCTTCGCCGAGGATCTCAACCGCCCCTTCGGCATCGCCTTCTATCCGTCGGGCACCGACGCGCCGACGCACGTCTACGTCGCGAACACCGACAGCGTTGTGAGGTTTCCTTACAAGACGGGCGACACAAAGGCGAGCGGCCCGGCCGAGCCGCTGGTCACCAACATCCCCTCGGGCAAGGAGGCGGTGGGCGGCGGCGGCCACTGGACCCGCGATATCGCCTTCAGCAAGGACAACCAGCGAATGTTCGTGTCCGTGGGCTCGCGCTCCAACGTCGACGACGACGAGGACGAGCACCGCCGCGCCTGCATCCTGGCCTTCACGCCCGACGGCAAGGACGAGGCGCTCTATGCGTCCGGCATCCGCAACCCGGTCGGGCTGGCCATCGAGCCGTCGACGGGCGCGCTCTGGACCAGCGTGAACGAGCGCGACGAGCTGGGCGACAACCTGGTCCCCGATTACGTGACGCGCGTGCAGGAGGGCGGCTTCTACGGCTGGCCCTGGTACTACCTCGGCCCGAATCAGGATCCGCGCCACGAGGGCAAGCGCCCCGAGCTGAGGGACAAGGTCCTCGTGCCGGACGTGCTGATCCAATCGCACTCGGCGTCGCTCGATCTCTGCTTCTACACGGGCCAGCAGTTCCCGGCCGACTACCAGGGCCACATCTTCGCCGCGGAGCACGGCTCGTGGAACCGCTCGCGGCGCACCGGCTACAAGGTGATCCGCATCCCGGTCAAGGACGGCAAGGCGGAGGGTTATTACGAGGACTTCATGACCGGCTTCGTCACGAGGACCGGCGACGTGTGGGGCCGTCCGGTCGGCGTCGCCGTGGCCAAGGACGGCGCGCTGCTGGTCAGCGACGACCAGAGCAACACCGTGTGGCGGGTGGCCTACGGCAAGTGAGGCGCCCTCAGAACCGCCCCCGCACGCCGGCCGACAGGAGCCCCACGGTGAGCTCGGCCCCGGGCGCCTTCGGCGGCGGCGCGGGCGGCGCGGGCGGCGCGACGACTGACCTCGGGTCGTCGAAGAGGAAGAGCCGGAGGCCCACGGCGAGGGTCACGAACGACACCCCGCCGGCCACGGCCGCGGCCGCGCCGAGGCCGCCGCGCGCGCTCACGGCGGCGTTGTAGCGATCCCGCTCGGACGGGGTGAGCGAGGTCGCGTCCCGCCTGTCCCGCAAGTCGACCGCCTCGGCCTGGCGCGCGAGGGCGAGGCCCGCGAGCACGCCCGTCGCGGCCGCGCCCGCGGCGCCGGCGCCGAGCACCGTCCACGCCGCGAGGCGCTGCGACGTCGTGCGGAGATCGGCGTCGAGCCGGACGTCCTGCTCGTGGGTGACCCGGATCTCGCGCCGGTAAAGCTCACGCCCGGGCAGCGAGACCTCGACGACATGGACGCCAGGCTCGACCGCGATCGCCGCGGCCGTCGGCAGGGTCGCCCGCGCCTGCCCGTCGATGACGAGGCTCGCGCCGCTGGTCCCGGTCACCCGCAGCATCGCCGGCTTCGGCCGCAGCACGACGTGCCGCGGCATCAGCTCGCCGTCGACGGCGATGACCGTGAGCTCCTCGTCGTAATGACCCGCCGCCTGCACCCGCACGCGGTGCGCGCCAGGGGCGACCTGCGCCACGAGGGGCGCCGAGACGAACGGCTGGCCATCCACCGACACGCGGGCCCCCTCCGCCGGCGACGACAGCAAGAGCCGCGTCCCGCGCGAGGCAGGGGCCGCTGCGCCCGCGGCGCCGGCCGCAGGCGCGCCGCCGTCGGCCGCCGCCGGAAGGCCCTCGGCGGGCTCCGCCGGCGACGACAGCAAGAGCCGCGTCCCGCGCGAGGCAGGGGCCGCTGCGCCCGCGGCGCCGGCCGCAGGCGCGCCGCCGTCGGCCGCCGCCGGAAGGCCCTCGGCGGGCAGGCGCGCCTCCAGGGGGACGAGCGACGAGAGGGCCGCGACCGCCTCCTCGCGGCGCGCCGCCTTGGGGTCCACGCGGAGGTACTCGCGGTAGAGGGCGATCGCGCGGCGCAGCGCGTCCGGCGACGGCTGCGTGAGGTAGTGCCGCCGGAACGCCTGCGCCGCCGAGAACAGCAGCGACGGGCTGGGCACGAGCTCGTGCGCCTCCAGGAACGCCTCCGCGGCGACCTGGTACTGGCCCGCGCCGTACGCCTCCGCGCCGGCGTTGAAGAAGCTCTCCGCCTGGGCCGCCTGCGCGGGCGTGGGGCGCGCGTCCGCCAGCGCCGCGGCAGGCGCCGCGGCGAGGCTCAGGGAGGCCCAGAGGAGCGCGCGGCGGAAGGGACGAGCCGCCGCCCTCACGGCAGCACCGGCTTGCCGCGGAGCACCTTCAGGAACGCGGAGCTCATCGCCACGGCGAGGTCGTCGACGCCATCGCCGTCGACGTCGGCCGCGCCGAGCGCGACGAAATCGCTGCTGGGCTCCGGCGGGGGGCCGGGAAAGGCGGCGTCGATGCGGCGCAGCTCCCGGACGCGGGCGTCGAGGTCGTGGAGCTCGAGCCGCCTCGGCCCGGCCACGGCCACCTCGAGCGCTTCGTCGGCGTCGGCGTTGAGCAGCGCGACGGCGAGGCCCGCGCAGCCCTCGTCGCCGTCGCAGGGGTCCGGCGCGACGAGCGCCTTCTCGTCGAAGCCGCCGCCGGCGCGACCCCAGAGGGCGACGATCTCGCCGGTGTCCGCGCGCGCGAGGAGATCCTGCCGGCCGTCGCCGTCCAGATCCGCGACGAGCGGGCGCGGCACGTACTTCGACGGGTTCACGTCCGTCGCGATCGCCTCGAACCGGTAGGCCGTCGCCTGCCGGGACCGCTCGACAAGCTTGCCGCCGTCCTCCCCGTAGACCGCGACCTCGCCGTCGCCGAGCCACACGAGCTCGTCCCGGCGATCGCCGTCGGTGTCGAGCGCCGCGAGCGCGCAGGGGTCGCACGGCGGCGCCCCCTCGCCGGGCCGGCCGGACGCCTCGGCGCGCAGGTTGTCGCCCTCCGGCGAGACGGTGATCAGCCAGAGCTGCGTGCCCGCCGGCGCGCCCTCGCCCGCGAGCGCCGTGATCGCGGCGAGGCTCTGCACCGGCGCGCCGTCCTCGGACGCGAGCAGGCCGCCCGCGACCGCGAGGAGGCGCACCGGGAGGATCGAGCTCGACGCGCCGGGATCGGGCGGCGCGCCGGGACCGGGCGGCGCGCCCGGAGGCGCCGGGAAATAGAACGGCGCGCGGATGAGGCGGTCGCGGCCGCCCTCGATGAGCGCGAGCCCGGAGCCCGACGCCACCGCCGCGTCGCGCGGGGGCGGGAGGCCGCGCACGGCGAAGAGCTGGGCGCCCGTGGCGTCCTCGAGGATCCGGCCCGCGGCGAGGCCGCCGGCGGCGTCGAGGCGGCCGTGGCCGGCCGGCGCGGAGGGCGCGGAGAAGGCGTTGCCGTACGCGATGTCGAGCCGGGTCGAGGGCTTCGGGGACGACGGCCGCGCCTGCTGGTCGAAGTAGGCGATGTCGTTCACGCGGTCGCCGTCGAAGTCGCCGACGGCGAGGTAGTGCGGCGGGCACTGCGTGGCGAGGCGCTGCGGGTAGAAGGTGCCGTCCGAGGCGCCGGTGTGGACCGTGATGTCGGGGAGCTGCGTCTCGGTCGCGACGATGTCGAGGTGGCCGTCGGCGTTCACGTCGGCGGCGACCGCCTCGCACTCGCCGGCGATCTCGCCGCAGATCGGCGACTTGAACGACGTGCTGGAAAGAGGGCAGTCCAGCGGCACGAGCTCGGGCCCGGGGCGGGCCCGATCGAACTCGCCGGCGACGAAGATCCGGTCCGGATCGGCGAGCTCGGCCTCGAGCGCCGCGTCCCCGAGCGAGAGCGCGCTCGTGCGCTGATCGGGCGAGCCGGCGGACGGCGGGCTCGTGGAGCGGAAGCGGCCGTCGCCGAGGCCGTACGCGACGTGGAGCTCGCCGCGGCCGCCGCTCACGGCGTTGACGACGAGGTCGAGGTGGCCGTCGCCGTCCTGGTCGTGCACGGCGAGCGAGGCGTTGGCGGCGCGGAGCGTCGCGCCGCCGCCGAGCCGCACCTCGGGCAGGGGCGTGAGCGCGAGGGAGCCGCCGGGGCCGCACACGGCGTAGATCCGGAGCCGGTCGTCGCCGCGCTTCGCCACGACGGCCTCGTCGCAGGGGCCGCCGTCCGCGGGGGCCTCGTCCAGCTCGGCGGCGACCGCGGCCGCGATGTCGCCGGGCGCGACGACGTCGCCGTCGAGCGCCTGCGGCTTCACGCTCGGGTCCGACATCACCGCGACGCGGCCAGGGCCGCCGGTCGACGGCGGCTGGCCGCCCGCCGCGGCGGCCGCGCCGGCGGCCGCGCCGAGGAAGATCAGCGCGGCGTCGCGGCCGCGCAGCCGCGCCGTCAGGAGGCGCGCGGCCTCGCTGTCGAGGCGCGTGGTCGCGTAGAGCGTGGGCGAGAGGGCCGCGCTCTCGAGGGCGGAGAACACGAAGAGGCCGTTCGCCGCGCCCTCGTCGGCGGCGACGACGTCGCCGCGGCCGGCGGCGATGAGCTCCAGCTGGCCATCGCCCGTGAGGTCGCGCAGCAGCGGCGCGGGGGACGTGTCCTCGCCGGACGCCGCCCGGGCGATCGGCAGCGCCTGCGCCGCCGCCGCGCACAGCCCGGGCGCCTGGCTCGGGAGCGACGTGATCGTGGTGCCCTCGAGCGTCGTGTGCACGAGCTCGTCGCAGCCGTCGGCGTTGACGTCGCCGGTCGAGAGATCCATCGCCGCGACCGTGCTCAGCGCCGCGAGCTCCTCGAAATCGCCCGTGGCGCGCCGGCAGACGCCGTCCGCGCCGCACCCGTGGCCGGCGGGGCACGCGAGCCCCTCGGCGCCGCCGCAGAGATGGCGGCACTGGTGCGCGCTCCCGGGCGCGCCGCAGCCGTCCTGCCCGTCGCAGTCCTCGTCCGGCGCCTCGACGACGCGGTTGCCGCAGACGTCCGCCTCGAGGAGCGAGAGGTTGGCGCAGCCCGCCGCCGCGATCGCGAGCGCGATCGACCACGCGTGCGTTCGCTTCATGGTCGGGGCGCTCCGGCGAGGCTGTCGAACGCGGGCCTCTCCAGGTCGGCGTGGTGCTTCCGCGGGCGGCTCGACCGGGCGCTCGCCGCCGGCGCCGGCGTCGACGCCGCGCCGGCCGTCGCCGCGGCCGGCGCGAGCGCAGCCTGGGAGCCAGGGGGGCGGGCGCTCGCCGCGGCCTCGCCGGGGGTCGCGCCGGCCGCGCCGGGCGTGGCGCCGGGCGGGTCCGCGGCGCCGGCCGGGTCCGCGGCGCCGGGCGCCGCGAGGGCCGCGCCGGGCGCGGTGTCGGCTGCGCCGGCGGCCGCGCCTTTCGCGGCGCCGGCCTCGCCGGGCGCCGGCGTGTCGACGGGGGCGGGCGCCGCAGCGCCCGGCTGCGCCGCCGCGGCAGCCGTCGGCGCGGCGGCCGCGGGGGGGTCGCCGCCGGCGCGCGGCCACGCGAGCGCCGCGGCGACCGCGCCGCCCGCGAGCAGCAGCGCGAGCACCCCGGCGCCGCGGGCCCTGGCGCCCGGCGCCGGGGCGGGCTTTGGCGGCGCGGGCCCGGGGAGCGGGGCGAGCGCCACGGTCCGGCCGACCTCGGCGGCGGGCGGTCGTTCTCGAGGATCCGGCCTCCCTCACCGCCGCCCTGCGCGACGAGCAGGGTCGCGCCGCCGCCTGCCGCGGGCTCCCCGCTGGCTGCGGGGCTGCGCAGCGCGCCGTCGGCGCCGCCGCTCCCGGGCGCCGGCGTGTCGACGGGGGCGGTCGCCGCGTCGGAGCTGACGTGCCTCGGCCCGATCGACACAACGCGCCCGCCGCTCTCGGACCGCGGAGCGCCCGCGCCGTCGCGCCCCTCGAGCCCGAGCCTGCGCACCTGCTCGGCGAGCGCCTGGACCGCCGCGCCCGCCGACGGCGGGCGATCCTGGGCGCGCTTCGCGAGCATCGCCAGGAGCGGGGCGTCGAGCTCGGGCGGGACGTCCGCGCACACGCCCGACGCCCGCGGCGGCTCCTCGAGGACGTGCATCATCATCACGTCCATCATCGATTCGGCCTGGAAGAGCAGCGATCCCGTGAGCATCTCGTGGGCGATCACGCCGAGCGCGTAGATGTCCGATCGATGGTCCACGCCCTTGCCGCGGACCTGCTCGGGCGACATGTACGCGGGCGTCCCGACCGCGACCCCCGTGGCCGTCCTGTGGGCGAGGGCGTCGCCCGCGAGCTTCGCCACGCCGAAGTCGAGCAGCTTGGGGAAGCAGCGGCCGCTCGGCTCGGCGGCCACGAAGATGTTCTCGGGCTTCAGATCGCGGTGCGTGATCCCGGCCGCGTGCGCGGCGTCGAGCGCGTCGGCGATGCCCTCGAGGAGGGCGACGGCGCGGCCCGGCGAGAGGCGGACCTCGCGCCGGATCAGCGCGCCGAGCGTGAGCCCGTCGAGCAGCTCCATGACGAAGTAGTGCCGCCCGTCGACGACGCCGAACGAGAAGATGTCGATGATGTTGCGGTGCCGGATGCGGTTCACCGCGCGCGCCTCGCCGACGAAGCGCGAGACGACGGTCGGATCGGACGCGAACCGCTGGTTCAGCACCTTGATCGCGACCCGCTTGCCGATGAGCGGGTGCTCTCCCGCGTAGACGTCGCCGAACGTGCCCGCGCCGAGCAGCCGCTCGATGCGGTACTCGCCGATCATGGCGCCCGGCTTCAGCGCCGCGTCCTCGTCGGAGAAGGCCTCGTCGGGGAGCAGCGCGCCGCCGTGCTCCGGGCAGGTCACCACGTCATCGGGATAGACCGAGCGGCACGCGGAGCAGGTGGCCATCGACCGTCGTCCCAGTCTAGAACACCGGTCGGCTTCGAGTTCGGACCAAAATCGACGGAAGGGAAGAGAAACCGCGAGGGCGCAAGGGGCGCAAGGGGCACCGAGTTGCCGCAGGCGCCCTGCGATCGTAACGCAAGGCACCCCATCGGACGCGCGGGAAGGCGCGAGCGCCGCGCAGCAGGGGCGCCGCGGCCGCGCAGCAGGGACCGTCGGCGCGTGCGCGGCGGCGGCGCCCGTTCTTCGGCGCGTTCTCCGGGCGATGAAGCCGCGCTCCCGCCGATCGAGGAGAAGCGCTAAGCGGCCGGGCTGCGGGAGCGGGGCGTGGCCGATCCACGCGCTGGCTCGACTCCCCGCGTCGGCGCTCGGCGCGTGCGTACGAGCGGGCGGGACGCTCTTCCGTGCAGCGGCTTCATGCGTGCACGCCCGAGGCGCGACCGCACGGCCGGCTCGATCCTGGCGAGCGCGCCATCGATCGCGGCTTGCTTCGACGCATCTCGATGCTCGGTAACGACGCTGGGCAGCCCGGACAGGACCACCTTGATCCGGCAGATCTTGTCGATTCCTCCGCGCGGCCCGTTGGTGTCCGTCAGGCGCACGCTGATGCGTTCGATGGACGCACCGAACTTGCTGAGCCTCCTGCCGAGCTTCTGGCGGATGTGCTCCCGATCCGTGGGATCGAGGTCCACCCCGATCGTGCGCACGTGGGCAGGCGGCTGCCCGCGGGAGCTCCCGGTCCGCTTGACGGGCCGCGGGAGCTCGGCCGGCAGCGCTGTCCGGAACTTGCTTGCCGCCACCTTGCGAGTTCGATCACCCATGATAGGTCCCCCGCAGCTTGCGGGGAGCGCTGCCTCGGCGGGGGTGCTGCATGCGCCTCATCGCCGAGCCGAGCTCAGCTCCCGAGCCGAGCTCGGCCACGAGCCCATTTCGTGGCAGGCCGGCCCTCGCAGGCGTCCACGCCGGCGGATCGCTCGCGGGAAAGGACTGCTGACAGGCCTCGTCCACGACATCGGCGTCACGCAGGGGCCTGGCCGGCAAGCCCACCTTTCCAGCCTGCCCGGCGCGCAGCTCCTCGCCCCGACGCCGCTCGTCGCCCGGCTGTTCTGCGTCAATCCGGGCCGCCCGTCCCTGCGTGCACCCCATGGCGTGTCCCCCGCGCACGACATTGCGCCTTGCCGCCGCGTCGGCAAGCTCTTTCGCGAGCTCGAAGACGATCTCGGACAGCCGAGCTGGCTGTGGACATGGCAGAGCCGCGCTCGCCCGGCGCGCTTCGGGCGTACGCAAATTGCCAGAATCCCGCCCGCAGCGAAACATGCCGCATCGCGGCAATCAGGCCCACGCTCCGAGAGGAGAATTGCATCTGTGCGGCATGCGCTCTCGTCGCGCCCCGCATCGTGGTCCGGTGGGCCCCGGACCACGATCCTCTGGTCATTTTGTAAATAGTATTATTGAATCACGGGGCATCGGCGTGCCCGGTGCGAGGAGGGACGACGAGCTCTGGTCCTCGGGTCACGCGCCTGCGGCTCCGCCTCACCCAGACGGACGGTTTCTTCTACATGGCTGCCTGACGGAAGTGAGGGGTATGTCGAAATTCCGCTTGAGCCGACGTGCCATGCTGCGGGGCGCCGGCGCCATCGCGGTCTCGCTCCCCTGGCTGGAGATCATGGGGACCGAGCGCCCGGCGCACGCGCAACCCGCCCCCGCCCGGCGCTTCCTCGCCGTCTACACGCCCGGCGGGACCGGGATGGACCGCTGGCGTCCGACCGGCACCGAGACGAGCTTCACCCTGGGCCCCATCCTGGCGCCGCTCGCGCCGGTGCAGGACCGGCTGCTCGTCGTCGACGGCCTCGACATGAAGAGCGCGCGCGGGGAGCAGCACCAGGCCGGGATCATCGCCTGGCTCACGGGCACGTCGCAGGAGGGCGCGAGCAACGGCGGCTACGGGAGGGGGCCGTCCATCGATCAGGTGATCGCCTCCCGGATCTCCGCCGGTCGGAAGGCGAAGGCGAGCCTCCAGCTCGCGGTGCGCTGGGCGACGGGCAAGTCCCACGGCCTGATGTCGCCCATGAACGTCGTCAATTTCGAGGACACCGCGCCGCACAGCCCCATCCCGCCGCGCCTGGATCCGGTGGAGATCTTCGCCGAGCTCTTCGGCACGCTGAACCCCGGCGCCAGCGACGACGCCGCCCTCCGCCTCTCGCGGAAGCGATCGATCCTCGACTTCCTCGACGGGCGCTACGCCGCCCTCTCCGCGCGGCTCGGCGCGGCCGACAAGCAGAAGATCGACCAGCACCTGACGAAGCTCCGCGAGATCGAGCTGAGCCTCGGCAGCGCGCCGGCCGCGGCGGGCGCTTGCCGGGTCCCGACGGGGGTCGACACGTCCGACTACGACCCGAGCTCGGGGCTCAACGCGGACGACAACGGCGCGACCGTGGACGCCTCGACCGACGCGGCCATCCCCAAGGTGGGCACGCTGATGACGGACATGCTGGTGATGGCGCTCGCCTGCGACATCACCGCGGTCGGCACCCTGCAGTGGAGCGACACCGAGGCGAAGCACACGTTGCCGTGGCTGAACCTGACCGAGAACCACCATTTCTACCAGCATAACGGCGGCTACAGGCCGGTCGAGTGCGCGCGCATCCACACCTGGTACTCGCAGCAGCACCTCTATCTCTTGCAGGAGATGGAGAAGGTGGACATGGGCGGGCATTCGCTGCTCGACGAGAGCGTCGTCTTCTTCGGCTCCGAGATCTCGGATCCGGCGACCCACGCGAAGAAGGACATGCCGTTCCTGCTGGCCGGCGGCGGCGGGGGCCTGCGCGCCGGGCGCTGGGTCCATTACCCGAGCCTCCCGCACAACAACCTGCTCGTCTCGATCTTGAACCTGTTCGGCGACCCCCGGACCAGGTTCGGCTCGCTGGAGCACTGCACCGGGCCGCTCACGAACCTCACGTAGGCCCCGGCCTCGCGCGCCGCCCTGCGAGCAGATTTCCTGAAGCGAGACCCAGAGGAGCGTGAGCGACGCCAGTGACAGCTCCCGGCGCTGGATCCTAGCTAGAGGACGAACCTCCGGACGCGCGTGTCGTACCGATCGGCGCGCCCCGTCATTGGCCGCCGCTCGCAGGCGCGACGGCAGACATCCGCCGGATGGCGAAGCTGAGCGCTGCGCGAAGGTTCGCTTTCGTCAGCACCGTGCTCAGATCGAGCCCGAGGGACACCATGGTATGGGCGACCGTCGGCTTGATCCCCACGACGATGCCCTCGGCGCCGAGCAGCCGGATGGCGCTCACGATGTTGATGAGGTGACTGGCCACCTTGGTGTCGACGACCTCGACGCCGGTGAGATCGAGGATCGCGAACCGCGCGCTCTTCTCGGCGATCCTACGGAGCAGCCCGTCCATCATGTCGGCGACCCTCACGCTGTCGACGACGCCGACCATCGGCAGCGTGAGGACGCCGTCCCAGACCTCGATGACCGGCGTCGAGAGATCGCGGATGACCTGCTGCTGGTGCTCGATCTGGGCGAGCTTGCTCCGGATCTCCTGCTCCGCGCGCTTCGCCTCCGTGACGTCCAGCGTGAAGCCGATGAGCCCGTCGACCTCTCCGTCGTCTTGGATTGGGACGAACCAGCTCTCCCAGTGAATGTCGTTCTGCGAGGAGAACGTGTGCATCGGCGTCCCCTCCAGCGCCTGTCGGACCTCGTCGGTGTCCTCGAAGACCTCGAAGAGGTTCTTCCCGATGAGCTCGCCTGGCTTCATCCCGACGAGCTCCAGCCCCTTGCCGTCATGGTAGGTGAAGATGCCGTTGCGATCGATCGACCACACACAGATGGTCACGTTCCGCATCAGCGTCTCGAGGATCTTCGACCGCCGCCTCAGCTCGTCGATGTCCTCGTCCGGGTGGCGCGCGGGCTCGCGCAGGGAGCCGTGGACGAAGTCTCCGTCGCGCGATCGGCGGAGGGCGCACGAGACGCGTCGATAGGCGCCCTCCGGCCTCCGGAGCCTGCATTCGATGTAAACGGGCTGCTGCCTGTGTTTGCCCGCCTGGAGCCTCGACCACCCCTCCTGGACAGCGCGTCGATCCGCGGGGTGGACGATCTCTGCGAGGCGCAGGTTCTCCTTGAGCACGGACCCGAACGCCTGCCCCAGCGCGCCGCTCCACCGGAGCAGCTCGCCCTCGACGCCCGCGACGAAGAGCATCTCGGGGCACGACGCCAAAAATGAATCGAGGAGGACCTCCCTGCCGCTGTTCAAGAGCGCTCGCGATCCGTTCTTCTTTCGCATTTCCATGAGAGCACCCCACGCCAGGAGACATTGTCCCTGGGATCATCATGTCGTTGGCAGGCAAGAGAAACCCATGCTGACGCCGTGCCCGCGCGTCATGGCGCGAGCGTGCCCGCGAAAGGGGCGATCACCGCCGCGCCGGTGGCGCACGGGAGAGCCGGCGCGCGGGATCATCGGGCCGCGACCCCGCTGCCCCCCTGCATCATCGCCTGGCGAATGGCCGCCTGAAGCGTGCTGTGCGTCGTCAGGCCCTTCAGATCGGCTCCCAGGCTCGCGAGCGCCTGCGCGACGTCCGGGCGGATGCCGCTCAAGATGAACGACGTCCCGACGAGCTGGACGGCCCGGGCGATGCGCATGAACGTATCCGCGACCTTGGTGTCCACGACGCCGACGCCCGTGATGTCGAGGATCGCCACGCGCGCGCTGCGCTGGACGATGCCGTTGAGCAGCATCTCGAGGACCTGCCCGGCGCGGCGGCTGTCCACGACCCCGATGAGCGGCATGACCAGGATCTCGTCGCTGATGGGGATGAGCGGGGTCGACAGCTCGAGCAGGGCCGCCGACTGCCGCCGGATCAGCTGCTCCGACTCGTGGCGCTCCGTCATGTCCTGCCATGAGCCGACGACCTCGACCGCGTTGCTCTCGGCGTCGCGGACGACCCTGCTGTCGTCATGGATCCACCGGTAGTTGCCCTCCTTGTGACGAATTCGGTACTCGCAGGAGTGCGTGCCGTCCTCGAGGAGCGCAGCACGCCCGGCGGCGAAGCGCTCCCTGTCCTCCGGGTGGATGCGCTCGACCCACGAGCCCGGGGTCAGGAGCTCCCGGATCCCATAGCCGAGCTGCCCAGCCACGTTGTTGCTGATGAACGTGGGAGCGAAATCATTCGACGCCTTCGCGGCGTAGAGGACGACGCGGCTCGAGAGGAGCAGGTGCTGGAGGCGCTCCTCGGCGGCGCGCCGCGCTGCCGAGATCGCCTCGCGCTCGGTGACGTCGCGCGCCAGGGCATACACGACCTGTCGCTCGGGGACGGCGGAAGAGCTCCATTCGAGCAAGATGTAATGGCCGTCCTTGTGGCGGTAGCGATTCGTGAAGCAGACGATAGCTTCGCCCTTCCCGAGCGTCTCGACGGCCGCGATGGTCGGCGCGCGGTCGTCCGGGTGGACGAAGTCGAGGAACGGTCGCGACATCAGCTCATCGAGAGAGTACCCGAGCACCTGCTCCCACCGGGGGTTCAGGTCCTTGAAGCGGCCGTCGGTCCCCGCGACGCAGAGGAGATCCAGCGACAGCGAGAAGAAGCGCTCCCGTTCCTCGCTGCCGGCCCGGGCGCTCGTGCGGCTTCGCCGCTCGTCCTGACGCGGCCGCGCGCGGCTGCGGGCGACGTCCGCGCCGCCGTGAGCGCGCTTCGCATGACTGCCTTTCCCTGTCGTGCTCTGCATAAACGGCTCCTCGGTTCCATCGGTGCCTGTGCCGCTGCTCATCGCTCGACCAGCCGGCCGTCCCCCAGCGAGCGCGAGCGGCATGCGCATCTCCACGATACCGGCTTCGATCGTGAATGAAACGAGGTGATAACGCCGAGGGGGCGCGTTGCCACGCCTCAGCGAGCTGGCGAAGGCCGAACCATTGTATCGGTGTAGGCTCTACAGACCCGGTGAGACCGGGCTGGCGGGCGCGACAACCCCCTTCCGTGCCCACGCTCTCCTTGTGAGCGAGCGCCGGCGGCGCAGGCCGCGCGCACCGCGCTGGCTCTGTGCGATCCTCCCTCCGTCTCCGATATTCGGGGAGCCCAAGCGCCCGAGTCCATCAGGCGCTTCCTGATTTCGAACAAAGCAGGATCACGAACGCGTGACGGCTTGAATGGCGAGCGCAGGTCGACGTTGGTTGTGTTCCGATGAGATTCCTGAAGCATGAAAAGCGGGACGGTTCGGCGTCACGGCGGCCTCGACGTGGCTGCGTCCGAGACAAAACGAATGACGGCATCGACCGGTGTGACGTGGAGAGGGGGAGCTACCCCAATGACAGCTCTCAGCGTTTTCGAAGTCGTCCGCTCCAGCGGATTTTCGTGGCCCATGCCGATCCGATCACCGATCGACCCGTTCAACAGCTCGCCGAAAGATGGGACTTCGCTATTCCTTCTCACCTGAGGCAGGCCAGCGCCACGCTCCAGCATCGTGATGCTCTTGTCTCGCGCCTTGCTCGACATCGGCGCCGCCCTCGACGGCGAAGCAAGCGAAAAACTACGAAAATCGCTCCTGTGCCAGCGATCGCTCGCGATCGACCGGTGTGTCTGGCGCGATCTCGGACCCGCGCTACTAGCCTCCTGGCCGAGCGCCCCCGCTCCCCCGGACCATGCGACCCTGCCTCCTGTTCCTCGTGCGCCACGGCCGCACCGCCGGCAACCGCGCCGGTTTCGCGGCCCCGATGAGCGGCTGGACCGACACGCCGCTCGACGCGCAGGGGCGCGAGGAGGCCGAGGCGCTGGGCCGCCGCCTCGCCGGAGGCCCGGCGTTCGACGCCGTGTACGCGAGCCCGCTGAGCCGCGCGCTCGAGACGGCGCGGATCGCGGCCGGCGCGTGGGGCCCGGTCCGCACGCACGAAGGCCTGCGCGAGATCTGCTGCGGCGACGTGGACGGCGCGCCGATCGAGGAGGTCAAGGCGCGCCACGCCGCGCTCTGGGAGGCGAACCTGCGCCAGGACGACGACGACTTCCGCTGGCCGGGCGGGGAGAGCTACCGCGAGCTCCGCGCGCGCTGCCTCGCGGCGATCGGCGCGATCGCCGCGGCGCACCCGGGGCAGCGCGTGCTCGTGGTCACGCACGCGGGCGTCATCGGCCAGGTCCTCGGGGCGCTGCACGGCGTCCCGGCGGCGCGCTGGGAGCCGTTCCGGCCAGGCAACGGGAGCCTCACGTCGCTCTCGTGGCAGGGCGAGCGCGGCGTCCTCCTGCGCTTCGATGACCGCGAGCACGTCAGCGCCAGCACGCGTCGGCCCGGCGGATGACGCGCAGCCAGTCCGCCGCGTTCCGGGCCGCGGCCGCCCGCGCGTCCGGCGTCGCGCCGGGCTCGCTCGCCGGGCACGCCATCGCGAGGTGATACCCGAGCGCGCCCGCGAGCGCGTTGGACGCGGCCGCGAACCAGTAGGCGTCGCGCAGCGGCCGGGTCAGCGCGGGGGCGAGGCCGCGCGCCGTGAGGTAGCCGGCGAGCAGCGTGTCGTGGCGGCGCCGCGCCTCCGGCTCCCAGTAGCCGAGGGCCTGGAGCCACGAGCTCACGTCCTCCAGCGGCGAGCCGATCCGCGCGCGCGCCCAGTCGAGCAGCACCGGCTCCGCGACGCCGTCGCGCCGGCGGACCATGACGTTCCCCGGGTGCACGTCGCCGTGGATCACCGCGCGGCCGAGCGGCTGGAGCTCGAGGAGCTGGCGGCGCATCGCGGGCAGCGCCGCCACGACCCGCCGCAGCGCGGGCAGCGACCGGGCGAGCGCCGGGACCTCGCCGCGGGGCAGGCGCTCGGCCAGCGCGAGGGTGCCCCGCGCCGCGGCCAGGTTCTCGGCCTCGTAGTCCCACGCCGGCAGGGAGGCGCCGCTCGCCGTGGCGTGGAGGCGCGCCAGCCGCTCGAGCACCTGGGCCGTGTGCGCGCTGTCGGCCCAGGGCCAGGCGTGCGCCGGCTCGATCCGCTCGAGGTAGAGCAGCCAGCGCCCGCGCCCGAGCCGCTCCGCGCCGAGCAGCTCGGGCGAGAAGCGCCGCGCGACGGACCTCGAGAGCCGCCGGTAGACGGCCGCCTCGCGCGCGGCCGCGCCGTGCGCGAACTTGGCCACGAGCGCGACCGGGCGCGCGCCCGCGCCGCGCAGCTGCGCGGTGATCAGCGCAACCTCGGAGCAGAGCCCGCCCTGCAGCGGGCGCACCTCGATGGCCGCGTCGCGGGCGGCGTCGCCGTGGCGCGCGACGAGGAACGCCGTCACCGCGGCGCGATCGAGGGCATCTCGCGTCATCCATCACCTCCCTGACCGCACCATGCGCCGAGGCCAGCTCACGATCCACACGGCGCCTCGAATCCGGTGCACGCGCCGGAGCCGTGCGCCTGCCGATGTCCGAGCAGCGGAGGCGAAGCGCCGGAGCAGCGGCGCGCGACCTCGACCGCGCGGCGCCAGCGTCGCGCACCGGGTCCGCGAGCCCGTTCGCGCTGGATTCGGCTGCCCGGATGAGTATCCTCTCGCGCGGGTGTCGCGGCGGCGGAGCGCCGCGACAGGTCTTCGTGGGACGGTCGGGCCGCCTTCCCCTCTTGCGCGACGTCGCTCGCGCCTTGGCGGTCCTTTGAGCCCATCCCCTTCCCAGCTCGCCCCCGGAACGTGGGCCCCCGCGCGCCGCATCGCCGAGCGCGTCCTCGGCCCCATCGAGCGCTTCTTGCACGTCGAGGCCGCCAGCGGGATCGTCCTGCTGATCGCGGCGGTCGTCGCCCTCGCGTGGGCGAACTCACCGTGGGGCGACGTCTACGAGCACCTCTGGCACGTCCCGATCACGATCGGCGTCGGCTCGCTGGTGTTCGCGCAGCCGCTCCACTTCTGGATCAACGAAGGGCTGATGACGATCTTCTTCTTCGTCGTCGGCCTGGAGATCCGGCGGGAGATGCACGAGGGGGAGCTCTCGGATCTCAAGCGCGCAGCGCTGCCGGTCGCCGCGGCCGTGGGCGGCATGATCGCGCCCGCGCTCCTCTACCTGTCGCTCAACGCGTCGCCGGTCTCGCGGCACGGCTGGGGCATCCCCACGGCGACCGACATCGCGTTCGCGGTGGGCGTCCTGGCCCTGCTCGGCAAGCGCGTGTCCCCTGCCCTGCGCGTGCTCCTGCTCGCGCTCGCGATCATCGACGACATCGGCGCCATCATCGTCATCGCGCTGTTCTACTCGTCGGGCGTCGCGTGGAGCGGGCTGCTCGTCGCGGGCGCCGGCGCCCTCGCGGTGCTGCTGCTCCAGCGCTTCGGCGTCCGCTCGCCCGCCGTCTACGTGGCCCCCGGCGCCGTCCTCTGGTGGGGCATGCTCCGCGCCGGCGTCCACCCGACGATCGCCGGCGTCGCCGTCGGGCTGCTGACGCCGGTGCGCTCGTGGTTCGGCAGCGAAGGGTTCCTCGCCACGGCGCGCGACGCGGTGGACAGGGTCGCCGCGCTCACCCAGCGCGACCAGCACCGCACGGACGAGCTCTTGAAGCCCCTCGGCCGCATCCGGCAGGCCCAGCGCGAGGCGCTGCCGCCCGTGGTCCGGCTCCAGGCGGCGCTCCACCCGTGGGTCGCGTACGGCATCATGCCGCTGTTCGCCTTCGCCAACGCCGGCGTCCGCGTCGACGGCGGCTCGCTCGACCACGCGGCCGCGGGGACGATCCTGCTCGGGGTCACGCTCGGCCTCGTCGCCGGCAAGCCGATCGGCATCTTCCTCGCGAGCTTCGCGATGGTCCGGCTCGGCGTCTGCGCCCTGCCGCGCGGCGTCGGCTGGCGCGGGATCGCGGTCGTGGGCTGCGTCGCGGGCATCGGCTTCACGATGGCGATCTTCATCGCGGGCCTCGCGTTCGGCGACGCCGCGATGCTCGCCGCGGCCAAGCTCGGCGTCCTGCTCGCCTCGGCCGTGGCCGCCGTGGTGGGCCTCCTCGTCGGCAGGCTCGCGCTGCCGGGGGCACCGGCGCCCGGCGCGGCGCTGACGGCCGCCGAGGCCGAGGCGTCGACGGATCAGTAGCTCCACCCCCACCAGGAGTCCGGGCAGGAACCCAGAGGCGGACGCGATCGATCAACGATACGGTCCCTGGCGCGGCGCCTCACCATCGAGCACCGACACGTCCACGTGCTCGTCGAGCCCCTCGAGCTCCCTCACGTGCCACTCGACAAGCATGCAGCCCGCGCAGATGTACGCCTCGAGCTTGCCGACCCTCCGGCTGCTCCAGACGCTCGGCTTCGCGATGGCGAGCTCGCTCCGCCCCTCGGCGTCCGCGTCGAGGACCTTGGGCGCGTGGAGGATCTTCCTCGCGCCGCATGCGGGGCAGCGTAGCTCGTCGCGCATCGACGCGGATCGCCGCTCGATCAGCGCCTGGACCTCGCGCTCGATCCGCCCCACCCGCTCCTCGAGGGAGCGCCCCGCCGGCGCGCTCGCGGCGTGGGGATCGGTGACGGGCTCCGCGACGGGCGCGCTCGCGGCGCGGGGGAGCCGGGCGCCGCAGTCCGGGCAGAAGACATAGGCCTCCGGGTTCGAGCGGCCGCACGTGGGGCAGTCCATGGCGACAGGATACGGGCGATTTCCCGCGGAGCGAACGGCAGGAAGGCGCTCTTCTTGACGCGCGCCTCGGCCGCCACGTCGACCCGCAGCGCCTCGGCGCCCTCGGTTACGGCGGCTCGTGTCTGCATCTGTCGCGCGCACCCGCGAGGGGTATGCTGGCGGGGATCGTGGACTGGGATGACGTGCGCCATTTTCTCGCGCTCGCGCGAACGGGCTCCGTTCGCGCGGCGGGCTCGATGCTCGGCGTGAGCCACTCGACCGTGTCGCGGCGGGTCGAGGCCCTCGAGACGCGGCTCGGCGTGAAGCTGTTCGACCGGCACCGCGATGGATACCTGCTGACGGACGCGGGCAACGAGATGGTCTCGGGGGCGGAGCGCGTCGAGCGGGAGATCTCCGCGCTGGAGCGCGGCCTCGCCGGGCAAGACGCGCGGCTCGAAGGGCCCGTGCGGGTGACCTGCACCGACCCCTTCATCGCGAAGATCCTCCTCGGCGCGCTGGCCGGCCTCTGCGAGCAGCATCCCGGCATCGAGCTCGAGCTGGATGCCGATGCCAAGAACCTGGATCTGTCGAAGCGCGAGGCCGACATCGCGGTGCGCGCGCTCGTTCCGAGCGCGTCCCCGCCGGAGCACCTGATCGGGCGGCGGCTCGCCCCCATCACCCTCTGCAACTACGTCGCGACCGCGCACGCCTCCCAGCTCGACCCCGAGCGCGGCGCGCGCCCCGCGCGCTGGCTCGGCTCCAACCTGCGCAAGATCGCCGAGGAGCTCGTCGCGTCGTCGAGCTATCCCGAGGTTCCGATCTGGGGCACGTTCGAGTCGATGGCGATCATGATCGAGGCCGCGCACGCGGGCCTCGGCTTCGTGATGCTACCCACTTACGCCGGCGATCCGGAGCCAGGGCTCCAGCGCCTCGCGAAGCCGGACCTGCGCTACGTCGGCGACTTCTGGCTCCTCAGCCACCGCGACCTCCGGGACAACGCGCGCCTGCGGGCCGCGCGCGAGGGCATCACCGCGGCGATGACAGAGCGCGCAGCGCTGTTCCGCGGCGAGGCCGAGGGGTGGCGCGAAACTGCGCCCCTGCGTCACGAACTTGCACCGGGCGCAGACGCGCCGCGTGCATAGAATCGTCGACCACGATGAGCACCGACGCCAAGTTCTGGGACGGCATCGCCGAGAAGTACGCCGCCAAGCCGGTGGGGAACGTCGCGGCCTTCGAGCGCAAGAAGGCCATCACCCGCGAGCACCTGCGCCCGGGCTCGACAGTCCTCGAGATCGGCTGCGGCACCGGCTCGCTCGCCCTGGAGATGTCGCCGTTCGCCGGCCACATCCACGCGATGGACGTCTCGTCCGAGATGATCCGCATCGCCAACCAGAAGAAGCAGGTCCAAGGCGTGACCAACGTCACCTTTCGCCAGGGCACGCTCGACGGACGTGCTCCGGTTGAGCCCGAGCACTTCGACAGCGCCTGGGCCTACTCCATCCTCCACCTCGTCCCCGATCGGAGGCGCACCCTCAAGACAATCTTCGACCTCCTCAAGCCCGGCGGCTCGTTCATCTCGTCCAACGTCTGCCTCGGCGGCACCTGGGTACCTTACGGCGCGATCATCACGGTGCTGCGCTGGTTCGGGAAGGCGCCGGTCGTCCATGTCTACGATCGCGAGACGATCCTCCGCGAGATGCGCGAGGTGGGGTTCGTCGAGATCGAGGAGAGGGAGGTTGGTGCTGGGGGGATGGTTGCGTTCGTCGTGACGAAGAAGCCGGGGTAGCGCGCAGCTCGCTGCGACCGAAGATCATGCGGCCCGGGTTGCCGGCGACACGCGCCGGCGGGCTCGACGCCGCGGCGAGGAAGGCGCTCTTGCGCTACGTCCTGCGGCCTCCGAGCGCGCAGGAGCGCGTCGCGCTGCAAGAGGACCCGTGGAACCAGCCCCGGGGCGCGATCGCCCGCGCCGCGGACTTCAGCGAGCGCCGGCGTCCGCCCCGGCGGGCTCCGCCGCGGCGCCAGCGTCGGCCGGCGCGGGCTCCGGCGGCGCGCACGGCGCGGCCGACACGATCGCGCGCCACCGCGCGCCCTCGCGGACGTGCACCCGATCCGAGCGGAGGGCCGGCAGCGACCGCAGCGCCGCGAGGACCGCCTCGACTTCCCCGCTCGGCTTCTCCCCGGGGCTCGGCTCCTCCCCGGGGCTCGGCGGCACCTCGACGCAGCCGTGCAGCGCCTCCACGTCGTCCGCCCAGGCGAGCGCGGGCCGGGCCTCCTGGAGCCACGGCCACCCGCCCTCCGGCTCGGCGACGATCGGCTCGGGCGGGATGGCGCGGTCCTGCACCGCCACCTCCGCGCCGAGATCCCGAGAGAGCGCGCGCCCGAGCAGGTCGGCCGCCGGGGCGCCGAGCGCCGGGCCGACGTGCACGACCTCCACGACGGCCGGCTCGTTGTCCGGGAACCGGAGCCGCCACGCGACGAGCGGCCCCGCCGCGTGCGGCCACGCGCCCCCGAGCGACGCGGCGAGCTCCCGCTGGACGAGCGCGAGCTCCGGCTCCTTGGGCGCCACGTCGATAGGCGTCGAGCTCGCCCGCACCGACGCCGCCACCTCCTCCAGCGCGCTCGCGTCGAGCACCGCGATGACGTCGACCTTCGGGGTGACGCCCGCGACGGCGTCGATCCGATCGCGCAGATCGCGCTCGAGCCGCTCCGCCTCGTCGGCCCGGCCGAGCAGCACGAGGCGCACGGCGACGCTGCCGTGGTCGACGGTGACGCTCGACCGCACCGTGCTCTGCGGCAGCGCGTCCAGCATGCGCACGATCGCCGTGCGGACGCGCACTTGCCACGACACCCGCGCGAGCGCCTCCCGCAGCGGGAAATACACGGCCCCGAGGAGCGCGAGCGGCATCATCACGCGGAAGACCCACCCGTGGCGCAGCTCGAAGAAGACCTGCAGCGCGCGCGCCAGCCGGCGGATCGCCCCCGGCTTCTGCTTCGCGAGCTCCGCGTGCTCGAGCTCCGCGGTGCTGACGGCGCCGTAGCCGAGGAGCAAGAAGCAGAGGATGGCGAACAGGAGGATCGCGCAGAGGTTCGCCGTGAAGAGCAGCGCGGCGCCGCTCGCGATGCTCTTCACCCGCGTGCCGATCCCGTAGCCGACGACGCAGAGCGGGGGCACGAGCGCGATGCCGATGGCCGTGCCCGCGGCGGTCGAGGTCGTGTCGGAGCCGGGCCGCACGGTGGTGTAGGCGGCCGCGATCGCGCAGAAGATCGCGATGAGCAGGTCGAGCGCGGTCGGCGAGGTGCGCGCGGCGATCTCCGACGTCACCTCGTAGAACGGCAGCGTCAGGGTGAGCGCCGCGGCGCTCGTCACGACCATGACGACGCTGAAGGCGACGCGCGTGAAGGAGCGCAGCGCCGGGAACGGCGAGCCGATGGCGAGGCCCATCCCGAGCTCGACGATGGGCCCCATGAGCGGCGAGATCAGCATCGCGCCGATGACGACCGCGCCGCTGCCGAGGACGAGCCCGAGCGAGGCGATGCCCATGGCGAGGAAGAGCTGGAGCCAGTAGCCCGCCGCCCCCTTGGCGCTCCGCTCGAGCATGCTCCGGACGATGGCCTCGCGCGCCTCGGGCTCGATCCCGAACGCGGCCGCGATGCGGTCCTGGAAGGCCGCCCCGGCGTGCGCCGTCGGCGGCCCGCCGGCCTGCGGCTCACGGCCGCGATCCTGGTCCATGGCGGGCCTTATAGCGCGACTTTCGGCCGCGACCTCCCGGTCGAGCGCGCGGCGCTCGCGGGCGGCGCCGCGCCGCGCGAGGCGTCGGCGCCGGGCCGGGGCGTCAGGCATGAATCGAGCGCAGCAGGCGGCGGACGGCGCGCGCGTCGGGGAGCCGGTAGACCGCGCGGCTCTGGTCGTTGCCGCCGACGTGGATGGTGCACGCCGTCGGCGGGAGCGCGGCGAAGATGTCCTCGTCGGTGCGATCGTCGCCGATCGCGATCACCTCCGCCCGCGCCGAGACGTCGTCCAGGATGAGCGGCACGACGCGCCCCTTGTGGACGCCGCGCGGCCGGATCTCCACGACCTTCGCGCCGCCGAGGAGCTCGAGGCGGTCGGCGGAGACGCGCTCCGCGAGGCGCGCGCGCAGCGCGCGCACGTGCTCGCCGGCGAGCTCGGGGTCCGCGGTGCGGTAGTGCCACGCGAGCGTCACCGTCTTCTCCTCGATGAAGCTGCCCGGGGTGCGCCGGGTGAAGTCCTCCAGCAGGGCGCGGACATCCCCCTTCCAGGCGGCGGCGTCCGACTCGAGCGGAACCCAGTCGTCGCACGACCTCGGGCGCGACCAGAAGCCGTGCTCGGCGTGCAGGTGCAGCGGCAGCGCGCCGAACCAGCGCTCGATGTCGGCGCGCGGGCGGCCGCTCACGACGTGGACGCGGTCGCGCTCGGAGAGCGCCCGGAGCAGGGCGAGGAGCTCCTCGTCGGGCGCGGCGAGGTCGGGCACCGGGGCGAACGGGACCAGCGTGCCGTCGTAGTCGAGGATCCAGACGCGCTGCGGCGCCTGTCGGACGCGCTCGACCACGCTCTCGGGCACCTCCCGGCGCGCGGCCTGCGCGCTCAGCGCGGCCGCCTCGAGCGCGGGCGCGGCGGCGCGGTCGAGGTCGTCCAGGAACGACTGCGACCAGCGGTGGACGTCGTGCGCGTCCACGCGGCGGCGCAGCGCCGCCATCCGCGTCTGCTGCTCGGCGAGCGGCAGGGTCAGCGCGCGCTTCACGGCCGCGGCGACCGAGCCGATGTCGTACGGGTTGACGGAGATCGCCTCGGCGAGCTCGGACGCGGCGCCGGCGAACTCGCTGAGGATCAGGGCGCCGTCGTGGTCGATGCGCGCGGCGACGTACTCCTTCGCGACGAGGTTCATGCCGTCGCGGAGCGGGGTGACCAGCATGACGTCGGCCGCGAGGTAGAGGGCGACCACCTGCTCGAACGGGACGGAGCGGTGCATGTAGTGGATCGGCGTCGCGTACGTGGTGCCGTGCTGGCCGTTGATGCGGCCGACCATCTCGTGCACGACCCGCCGGAATTCGGCGTACGCGCCGGCCATCTCGCGCGTGGGGACGGCGAGCTGGATGAAGCGGACCTGGTCGCGCAGCTCCGGCTCGCGCTCGAGGAAGCGCTCGATCGCGAGCAGGCGGCGCGGGATCCCCTTCGTGTAGTCGAGGCGGTCGATCCCGAGCACGATCTTGCGGCCGCCCGCCTCGGCGCGGATCCGCGCCGCCTCCTCGCGCACGCCGGGGTGGGCCGCGAGCCGCGCGATCTCCGCGGCGTCGATGCTGATCGGGTGGACCCCGAGCGCGACCCTGCGCCCGTCGTGCTCGATCGCCGCCTCGTCCGGATCCAGGCCGAGCACGTGCGCCGCCGAGGCGGCGAAGTTCCGGCGGAAGCCGGCCGTGTGGAAGCCGAGCAGGTCGGCGCCGAGCAGGCCCCGCACGATCTGCTCCCGCCACGGGAGGATGCGGAAGACGTCGGCCGACGGGAACGGGACGTGGAGGAAGAAGCCGATCCGCGCCCCCGGCAGGCGCCGCCGGAGGAGCGCCGGGAGGAGCATGAGCTGGTAGTCGTGCACCCAGATCACGTCGCCCGGCTTGTACTGATCGGCGACGATGTCGGCGAAGCGCTCGTTGACGCGCTGGTAGGCCTCCCAGTCGAGCTCGGCGTCGAGGTTCACCTTGTCGAGCAGGTAGTGGAACAGGGGCCAGAGGACTCCGTTCGAGAAGCCGTCGTAGAAGCGGTGCTGCTCCGTGGCGCCGAGGTGCACGGGCACGGCGCGGATCCCGGCGAGCGCCGCGTCGGCGTCCTGCCGCTGCTCCGGGGTGAGGCCCGCCACGCTGCCCGGCCAGCCGATCCAGACCGCGCACATTCGCTCGTGAGGGCCGCGCATCGCCGCGGCGAGGCCCCCCGAGGAGCGCGTGAGGCACAGCGCGCCGTGGTCGACGCGGATGCTGATCGGGAGACGGTTGGAGACGATGAGCAGTCGAGTCATGGAGCTCCCCTCCTCTGCGGTGGCCCGGGCGCAGCGCCGGCGGCGCGGGGCTCGACCCACCGCCGCCGGCGCGGACAAAGGGACGAGCCGCGCGCCGCGAGGCGCTGCGCCGCGTGCCGTGGGACACGGATGGACAGCGACGCTGGCCCGCGGCTCACCGCGGGCAGGCATCGCGACGCGAATACTTTGAACTCAAAACATATGGAGCGGCGCCGTGCAAGCTGATCCGGCGCGCCGGACGAGCGCGCGCGTCGATCTCGCCGCGCGCTGCGGCCGCGCGGCGCCGTCCTCGATGTAGACCCGCTCACGAGCGCGACGAGGGAGGGCGCTCGCGAGCGTGGCCCGCGGTGGGCGCGCCGGGGGGCGCAGCTCGCCCGGACCCGCGCGCGACCCGGGGCATCTTTGTCGACCGGCAGAGCTCGGTAGGACCCTAGGACGCGGGGACGACGACCGCGCCGCGGTGCCTCTGGACGAGCGCGCATGGCCCGACGTTTGCTCCCCTTCGCGACGCGGCGAACCACGAGGTATTGGGATGATCAGAGCATGGCGCTTCATCACGATCGTGCTCGCGGCGCTCGCGCTGACGACGACGTCCGCGCACGTGCTGGAGCTGCCCCAGAAGATGCAGTACGGAGCTGCTGCGACGGAGCCTCGATCCTGTGCTTTCGGATCATCGTCCGGTGATCGCGTCGAGGCGCCGAGCGAGCCAGTCCTCGCCCGGAGAGGAGGTGACGTGCGGCTCTCCACCCTCGATCGAGAGGCCGGCCGAGAGCGCTCCGGTGGTCACGAGGAAGGCGCCCGCGCGGCCATCGCCGTCCTGCGCGAAGGCGCCCCGCGCTTCGATGTTCCCGCTCTCGAAGCGCACGTCGCTGAGCTCGATCCGCAGGGGGCGGCGGACGAGCGCGGAGCTCAGCGCGAAGGGGCGCCCCTCGAGGATCTCGAGCGTCCAGCGCAGCGCGCCGGTCACGCCGAGGAGATCGAGCAGCACGCCGGCGTCCGCGCCCTCCGCGGCGATCGATCCATCGAGGGACGCACCGCCGCGGATCGAGAGGGCGCCGCCGTCGATCCGGAGCGTCCCGTGCACCGGGGCGCGCGGGCGGCCCCGGCCATGGCCAGCATCGGGAGCAGCGATCACGACGTCGACCGCCTCGACGGTGCCTGACGCGATCCGGGCGCTGCCCGCGCGCAAGTCCAGCTCCTTCAGGTCGAGGCGCGCCTTTGCGCCGCCGGCGAGGGTCGCGGCGCCCACGCGCCAGAGGCCCCTTGCCGCGCTCGACCTACCTGCACATCACGCTCGTCGCCGTGAAGAAGACGGCCATGATGCTGCTCGACCGCCCGCTCATGGCGAGCTGCGACCGGATCGAGGAGAACACGCGCCGCCAGCAGGCGTGGCTCCTGTCCCAGGTCGGCGCGCACGCGCCGCAGGTCCTGGGCGTCCCGTTCTGACGAGGGCGCGACCAGGCGGCCGGGGGCATGGCCGCTCGGTCGCTTCGCCAGCAACCGAGCGCGCAATCATCGCACGCCGCACGGGCAGGCACACCTTTCGCTGTCTCACGGCAACCCATGCCGATCGCCTGCGACACCGGCGTTTCTCCAGCGGCACGGCAGGCCGGGCGGGCCGCTGCGCCCCCCGCCCAGCGCATCGGCGAGGACGCGCGCGGCGCCGACGTCCACGGGCGCGATGGTTCGCGCGGAGGACGGAGAGTCCATGGCCGCGCGCACGGCGGAGCGTAGCCACATGCCAAGGGGGACATGCACCGTCCGGCAACAAGGTACCTCGCATGCTACCGACCCTCGCATGGACCATCGCTGTTCCCTTCCTGGGCGCAGCGCTCGTGCTGTTTCTCCCCCCGCGGTGGGCCGGACGCGTCGCGCTCGTCCCCCCCGTGCTCCTGCTCTTCATCATGCTTCCGCGCTGGCCCGAGGCGTCCGCGGGCGGATCCACGACGGTCCCGATCGCGTGGCTCCCCTCCCTCGGCATCACGGCGAACCTGCGCCTGGACCGGCTCGGCGCCTTCTTCGTGCTGCTCGTCGCCGGCGTGGGCCTCGGCGTCGTCCAGTACAGCCGCGCGTACCTGGGCTCGAAGGGCAAACCCGCTTACTGGGCGGCGCTCCTCGCGTTCATGGGGGCCATGGTCGGGATCGTCCTCTCGGATTCGCTCGTGCTCCTCTACGTCTTCTGGGAGCTGACCACCATCGCGTCCGCTCTCCTCATCGGGATGGACTTCACCGATCCGGCGGCGCGGAGCGGCGCGATCCGCGCCTTCCTGGTCACGGGCGCAGGGGGCCTCGCGATGCTCGCCGGCGTGGTGCTGCTCGGGCAGCTGGCCGGCACCTACAACCTGTCCGAGCTCGCCCCGCGCGCGGGCGAGATCGTGGCGAACCCGGCCCATGTCGCCGCGCTCCTCCTCCTGCTCGCCGGGGCGTTCGCCAAATCGGCGCAGTTCCCGTTCCACTTCTGGCTCCCGGGCGCCATGGCCGCGCCCGCGCCCGTCAGCGCCTATCTCCACTCCGCCACGATGGTGAAGGGCGGTATCTTCTTGATGGGCCGACTGCTCCCGATATTTCATGCGTCCCCCGCCTGGCGACCCGTCCTCGTCACGGTGGGTCTCACCACCTTCGTCGTGGCCGGATGGGACGCCGTCCGGGCCTGGGACCTGAAGAAGCTCCTCGCTTACAGCACGGTGGCCTACCTCGGCGTGCTGACCGCGCTCTACGGCCTGTACGCGACGGCGGGGACGCGCGGTGAGCTGCTCAATATCGCGAACCACGCGCTGTACAAGTCCTCTCTGTTCTTGCTCGTCGGCTGGATGGAGAAGGTGACGGGGACACGCGATCTGTCGATCCTGAAGGAGGAGCACTGGTTCAGGCGAGAGCCGGTCGCCGGGGTCTCGATCGGGATCGGCGCCGCCGCCATGGCGGGCTTTCCCTTCGTGCTCGGCTTCATCAGCAAGGAGATCCTCTACGAGGCGTTGCTCGCCGATCGCTCCCCGGCCGGCGTGATCGCGCTCGCGGCGGCCGTCGTGGGCGGGGCCTTCGCCGTCGCCTATGCCCTCAAGCTCTTCGTCAGCTCGTTCTGGGGTCCCGACGTCCCGCCCGCAGATCGCGGCCATCCGAGGCGCCAGCTCTCGCCATGGCTGCTCGTCGTGCCCCTCCTCTTGCTCGCTCCGCAGGTGATCGGCGGCGTGGCGCCCGGGCGGCTGGGCTCCCTCCTCGAGCCCGGATCCGAGCGGCTGGGGTGGCTGGCCGTGTGGCACCACGTGGACGCCCTCTTCGCCCTCAGCCTGCTCACCATCGGGCTGGGGGTCGTGGGCTATCTCCTCTGGCGGCGGCTCGCGGAGCCGCCCAGCGAGCCGGAGACGCAGGTCCTCTCCGACCGCATCTCCGGGGCCGTCCTCCGACTCTCGGGCTGGGCCGGTCGAGCCGCACAGGCAGGGGGGCTGCCGCGTTATCTGGCGGTGATGCTCCTGTTCGCCGCCGCCGCGTCGTGCGCCGCCATCGCCCTCGAGAATGGGCCTCTCGGGGCGAGGACGTGGGGCCCCGATCTCGGGATCGCCTGCGTTCCGGCGCTCATGATCGTCGTCGGCGCCGCGCTGACGCCGTTCGGGCGGAGCCGCATCGCCAAAATCGTGACCATGGCGGTCGCGGGGTACGGCGTCGCCGTCTTCTACATCCTCTTTCGCGCGCCCGACCTCGTGCTCACGCAGATCCTGGTCGAGACGGTCTCTCTCATCCTGCTCCTGCTCGTCTTTCGCAGGCTCCCCAGGCCAGGCGCCGACGTGCGGCCTCGCAGGGCGCGCGTCGCTCACGCCGCGGTGGCCGGCGCCGTCGCGGCCCTCGCGGCGGCCCTCGCCTGGAGCACCGGCGTGCATCCTCCGCGGGCCCCCGCCGGCGCGGAGCAGCTCGCGCTGTCGTTCCCCGAGGCCCACGGAAGGAATGCCGTCAACGTCGTCCTCGTGGATTTCCGGGGCGCCGACACGCTCGGCGAGATCACCGTGCTCGCCGTCGCCGCGCTGGGCGTGGCGGCGCTGCGCCCGCGGCGCGCGCCGACGCCGGCGTCCGAGCATGGGGGGGGCGGGTCATGCGATCGCCCTTCCTGAGCGCCGCCGCCACAGGGATGCTCCCGCTGATCGCCGTCTTCGCGCTCTTCCTGCTGCTCCGCGGGCACGACGCGCCGGGCGGCGGCTTCATCGCCGGGCTCGTCACGACCATCGCGCTCGTCCTGGCGGCCCTCGCCTTCGGCGCGGGCACCGTGCGGGCCGCGCTCGCGCCGCTCGCTTGCCGGCTCCCCTGGATCGGCCTGCTCGTCGCCGCGGCGTCGGGGGTGCCGGCGGTCGCGCGCGGCCAGGGGTTCTTGACCCATCACCACGTGCAGATCGACCTCCCCGACGCTCCCGCGCTCCGCCTCTCGACGACGCTGCTCTTCGACGTCGGGGTCTATCTCACGGTGGTGGGCGCTGCCATCAAGGTGCTCGACGCCTTCGCCGCGGAGGCGCCGCCGTGATCGGAGCCGCCGCCATCGCCGCCGGGGCGCTCCTCGCCGCGGGCCTGTACCTGATGCTGTCCCGCGACGTGCAGCTCGTGGCGATCGGCTTCTTCCTGCTGTCCAACGGCGTGAACCTCTTCGTGCTGACGTCCGCGGGGATGCCCGCGGGCGCCGCGCCGCCGCTGATCCCGGCGGACGATCCGGCCGCCGCCCTCGCCCGCCCCACGGCCGATCCGCTCGCGCAGGCGTTCATCCTCACGGCGATCGTGATCGGCTTCGGGATGGCCGCCTTCCTGCTCGGGATGGCCGTCGACATCCACCGGAGGAAGGGGAAACGCGAGCCCTCCGGGAGGGACGACGCATGAGCGCCGCGCTCGTGGCGCTCCCGGTGCTGCTGCCCCTGCTCACCGCGGCGCTCCTGGCGCTGCTCTCCGGGAGACCGCGGCTCGGGCGGTGGCTGTCGCTCGGGAGCGGCGCCCTCCTCGTCGTGACCGCCCTCTCGATCACCGCCCGGACGGCCCAGGGCGCGATCCTCGTGCTCGCGATCGGAGGCTGGAGCCCGCGCGTCGGCGTCGTGTGGGTGACGGACCCGCTCGCCGCGCTGATGCTGCTGTTCGCGTCGATCGTCGCCGTGGCCGCGCTCACCTACGCGCCCGGCTCGCTGCGCGGCGCGCGCGAGCGGCGGTATTTCTACCCGCTCCATCAGCTCATGATGGCAGGGGTCAACGGCTCCCTCGTCACCGGCGATCTCTTCAACCTGTTCGTGTTCTTCGAGCTCATGCTCCTCGCGTCCTTCGCGCTGCTCGCGCTCGGCACGCGGCCCGGGGGGCTCCACCATGCGCTCACGTACGTGGTGATGAACCTCGTCGCCAGCGCGCTGCTCCTCGGCGGCGTGGGCGCGGTCTACGGCACGGCCGGCACCGTGAACATGGCCGAGCTCGCGGTGCGCGTCCGCGAGGGGGGCCTGCCTCCCGCCTTCTGGGGCGCGGGGGCGCTGGTGCTCGTCGTGTTCATGGTGAAGGCGGCCCTGGCGCCGGTGTTCTTCTGGCTGCCCGACGCGTACCCGGAGGCGTCCGCCGTGGTCAACGGCCTCTTCGCCGGGCTCCTCACCAAGGTGGGTGTCTACACGCTGTTCCGCGCCGTTCCGCTCCTGGGCGCCGCCGCGCCCGGCGGGCTCCGCCCGGCGCTCCTTTCGCTCGCCGCGGCCACGATGGTCGTCGGGGTCGTGGGCGCGCTCGGGCGGAGCACGACGCGCGGCATCCTGTCGTTCCATATCGTGAGCCAGGTCGGCTACATGATCTTCGGCCTCGCGCTGTTCACCCCGCTCGCGGTGGCGGCGGGCCTCTTCCACACGATCCACAACATGGCCGCGAAGACGGCGCTCGTCTTCGCGGGGGGGATCGCGGAGGGCATCGGCGGGTCGGGGGCGCTCTTCCACGCCCGCGGGCTCGCGCGCACGCACCCGTGGGTGGCCGCGGGCTTCTTCGTCCCCGCGATGTCGCTGGCCGGGCTCCCACCGCTCAGCGGGTTCTGGGGGAAGCTGCTCCTCGTCGTCGCCGGCTTCCGGGCCGGAGCCTTCGCCGTCACCGCGGTGTCGCTCGTCGTCGGCCTCCTCACGCTCGCGTCGATGCTCAAGATATGGACCGCCGTCTTCTGGGGAGAGCCCACCGGCCAGCGGTTCCCTCGGCGCGGCGGCGACCGGGGCATGCTGGGCGCGACGCTCGGCCTCGGCGCGCTCACCGTGATCCTGGGCCTCGCGGCCGGGCCGATCTTCGCGCACCTCGAGCGGACGGCGACGGCGCTCCTGGAAGTGACGCCCTACGTGGACGCGGTCCTCGCGCAGCGGCGATGAGCCCATGAACCGGCTCGCGTTGAACCTGCTCCTCGCGATCGTCTGGGTCCTGCTCCAGGCGGAGCTCTCTCTGGGGGGGCTGGTCCTGGGCTTCTTCGTGGGCTTCGGCGCGATCGCGCTCACCGAGCGCGCGCTCGGCCGGAGCGGCTACTCCCGCGCTGCGGCCGGCGTGCTCGCCCTCGCCTGGAGCTTCGTCCGGGAGCTCGTCCTCTCGAGCCTCACGCTCGCGCGCGACATCCTCCGCCCGCGCCCGGCGTTCCAGCCGGCGTTCGTCCGCCTGGACGTGCGCGACCTGAGCCCCGTGGAGACGATGCTCCTCGCCTGCCTCGTCTCCCTGACGCCGGGCACGCTCACGGTCGACGTGGGCTCGGAGGAGCGGGCGCTCTACATCCACTCGCTCTACGCGCAGGATCCGGCGGAGCTGCGCGGCCGGCTTCACCGCTTCGTCCACCTGATCCAGCGCGCCGCAGGGCGCGGGCGTCCGTCATCGCCGGAGGAGTGACATGGGGAGCGTCGATCCGCGGTCCGCCGTCCTCTTCGCCTCGCTCCTCGTGCTCGGCGCTGGCATCGGGCTCTGCACGATCCGCATCGCGCGCGGGCCGACGCACTTCGATCGGCTGCTCGCGTTCGACTGCCTGCTGATGAACGTCGTCGGCGTGGCGCTCGTGGCATCCATGCTGCTCGCCACGGACGCGTTCATCGACATGGTGCTCGTGACCGCGCTGTTCGGGTTCATCGGCACCATCTCGCTGGCCGCCTACCTGGAGGGGTCCCTTGTTCGCTAGCGGGCTCGAGATCGCCGCCGCCGTGGCGGGGACGTTCTTCATGTTCATGGCGTCGCTCGGCGTCCTGCGCCTCCCGGATTTCTACGCGCGCATCCACGCGCCGACGAAGGCCGCGACCCTGGGGCTCGCATGCCTGCTGGCCGCGCTCGCGCTGCACTTCAGGGAGCTGGCGAGCGTGACCAAGGCGGCGCTGGCGCTGTTCTTCGTGGGCGTGACCGCGCCCGTGGGCGCGCACATCCTGGCGCGGGCGGCGTACCGCAGCGGCATACGGGCGCCCGGCGCGCGGGTCGACGAGTACGGGTCTTCCGTGCAGCGCCAGCGCGACAACCCCGAGTGTGCGGAGGACGCGAAGGAGGACGGGTGAGCCGGCGTCACCGCGGCCGGCGTCCCTGCGCTATTCAAGCCCCATCGGTGTCGCTCCGCTCTCCCAGGCCCGGCGGTGCCGCGCCTCGCGGCTCCGGCGCGCGGGCGGCGCCGCGGGGCCGCGGCGCCGGGCCCTTCCCGGCGGGCCACCCTTCCCGCTGGCGGGCGCGGTCGCCGTCGGTCTCCTCGGTCTGGTCGTGGAAGAGCACCTGCGTGGTCGGGAACGGCAGGTCCACGCCGCCCTCGGTGAGCGCCCGCTTGATGGCGACGAGCACCTGGTCGCGCGCGTCGAGCGCGTCGTGCTGGCGGGGAGGCCGGATCCACCAGCGGACGCGCAGGTTCACCGCTCTCGCGGCGAGCGAAGACGGCGAGCGCGATCCCGATGCTGGGCAGCGACGCGATCAGATCGGCGGCCAGGCGATGCACCTTGTCGGCGGCCTGAGCCCACGCGGACGGGTCCTCGCCGGGCGGCGCGGCGCTCTGGGTCATGGCGTCCTTTTACCGCCGCTCGGAGAGCCCCGGAAGCGGCGCATCCTCGCCGCGATCCGCGGTGGGGTCGCCGAGCACTCCCTCCACGTAGACCCGCTTCGCGATCACGACGAGGGCGGCCAGGAGCGGCGTGGCGAGCACCACGCCGAGGCCGCCGGTCAGCGTGCCCATCAGCACCTGCATCACCAGGATGAGCCCCGGCGGCAGCGACACGGTGCTCCTCTGGATGAGCGGCGTGATCAGGTAGCTCTCGACGAGCTGAATGACGAGGTAAAGCGCGATCACGTAGACCGCCATCGTCGGGCCCTCCAGCAGACCGAGCAGGGCGGCGGGCACGAGCGCGAGCAGCGGTCCGATGTACGGGACGAACGTCAGCGTCGCCGCCAGGATCGCCAGCGCCATCGCCAGGCGGATGCCCAGGAGGGCGAGCCCGATCCAGGTCAGGACGCCCACGACGGCCATGGAGAGGAGCCTCCCGAGCAGCCAGCGACGGAGGATGTGGCCGACATCGTCGAGTACCGCCGACGCTCGGGCCCGCCGCGCGATGGGGACGAGGCGGAGCAGGCCCCTGCGGTAGGTCGCCGGCTCGGCCGCGAGGAAGAGGCCCACGAAGAGGACGACGATCACGCCGGTGAGGGCTCCCAGCGTGGTCGAGAGCAGGCGCGTGGCGCCCAGGAGCGCCTGCCGCGCGTGCGGGAGGAGCTGCACGTCCGAGAGGCGACCGGCGAGCTCGCGGCCCCAGGCGTACCGCCCGGCGTGCTCGGCGATGCGGCGCGCGGCCTCGGGCAGGCGCTGCGCGAGCTCGTCCGCCTGCGCTGCGAGCGAGGGCGCGAGGAGCCAGACGCCCGCCGCGGCCACGGCGGCGAGCGCGGCGATGGTGACGCCCAGCGCCCAGCCGCTCGAGAGGGGCGTATGGCGGCTCAGCCAGTCTCCGATGCCGCGCAGAAAGACGGCCAGGAGGAGCCCCGCGAAGACGAGGGCGACCACGTCGAACACGGCCCGGAGCACCCAGAAGAGCAGCCCCAGCGCCGCGACGGCCGCGAGGATGACAGTCGCCGCCGACGCGGCGCTCGATCGCGCCGGCCCGAGCCCGTCGCCCTCCGAACTCGGTCTCCGCTCCACCCCACCGGCTCCGCGGGCGCGCTCTTGCGCCTCCGCATACGGCTATTCCGCCGGCCGGGCCGCCCGTCAAGCCGTCGAGGGCTCGCCCGCGCACGCCTTTGCCTGCGCGGGCGTGCACCGGGCTCTCGAGTCCAGCTCACGAGTGCGCATGATGGTGACGGCGCTCGGCCGCGCGCGGCGGCCGGCAGCTGGTGCGCGAGCATCTCCTTGTAACAGCATCGCGGCGCCCGGCGCGCAGCACGGCCGAGCTCGGCGCAGGCAGAGGCACGCCAATCGCAAGATGCCAGGCATGTTGCGAGAAGCCAGCATGCGGATGCTCGGGTCGGGGATGGTTTTGCTCGCGAGCGTCGCGGGCTGTCGGACCGAGGAGCCGGGCGGAGAGGCCCTCGGGGAGGACCGGCAGCGGGAAGCGCCGGCGCAGCAGCCGCAGCGGGGCGCGCCCCCGGAGAGCGCGGCGCGGCAGGCCGTTCCGGACAAGGTCGAGGTCGGCGGCGTGCTCTCCTGCCGGCCCGAGGCCGAGGTCGAGGCCATGATGACCCGGCTCGTGGCGCTGGCGGACGCGAACGAGGACGGGGCGCTCTCGAAGGACGAGGCGCGCGGCCTGACGAACATCGTCGTCGGCGGCTTCTTCTTTCGCGCCGACGAGGACGGGGACGGCGTGGTGACGCCCGAGGAGGGCAGGAGCGTGCGCGCGGAGTTCATGAACCAGAACCCCGCGGCCGCCGCGCTCTTCCAGGAGGCGCGCAGGACGACCGGCAAGAGCCCGTTTGCGACGCTGGCAGGGCTGTTCGACGTCGACGATGGCAAGCCGCTGACCATCGCGGAGGCGCGCGACGCCGCCCGCGGCGCGGTGGAGGACCTGTACCGCGTGGCCGACGAGAACCGCGACGGGATCCTCTCCCGCGCCGAGGCCAGCGCCACGGCCTGGGAGGGAGCGCGCGCGCTGGGCCGGTCGGCGTTCGAGGCAGCCGACGGCGACCGGAACGGGCGCCTCGACTTGCAGGAGTTCCAGGCAGCGCTCCAGGGACCAGCCAAGGTGGCCTTCTCGATGGCCGACACCAACAGCGACGGACAGCTCACGGAGGGAGAGGCGGCCAGGGCGATGGGGCAGCTCGTGAAGCGCCTCGGCGTCCAGCCGCCCGCGGCGCAATGATCTGGCTGACTCGGGGGGAAGAGACGATGCGAATGAACCATGAGAGATTGGCAGTAGGCCTGGTCCTCGCGGCGGCGGTGACCCTGCTCGCGACGGCATGCGATCGAGAAGAGAGGGCGCTCGGGACGACGCGCCCCGCGGACGGCACGCGGGGCGAGGCGCCCGTGGCCGTGGGCAGCGCGGTCGACAGCATCGTGGCGGCGCGGTGCGATCGAGAGGGGCGGTGCAACAACGTCGGCGCGAACCGGGCGTACGCGAGCAAGGACGACTGCGCCGTCAGGATCAGGGCCGAGTGGCGCGACGAGCTCAACTTCGCCGAGTGCCCGGGCGGCATCGATTCGAAGGAGCTGAACGAGTGCCTGCAGGAGATCCGCAACGACGACTGCAACAATCCGTTCGACACCCTCGGTCGGATCGTCGCTTGCCGCTCCAGCGATCTCTGCCGAGCCACTCGCTAGCCTCCTCGCGCGCTCTCACGCTCTCTCACGCGTTGGCGACGGGTGCAGCGGACGTGTCCGAGCGGCTGAGCGCGTCGTCGAGGCCGAGCTCCTCGCGGCTGCGCGCGATCACGGGCTCATGTCGCTCTCGGAAGTGGAGGCGATCGTCCTGGAGACGGACGGCAGCTTCTCGGTGATACGGCGCTCGCCGTCGAGCGAACGGACGTCGAGCAGCACCCCGTGAGCACGCGCTGGGATGTCCGTGGACCAAGGGGCGCCGCATCTCCCTGAGCGGAGGGGGCGGCGATCGGCGGCGTGCTCCTGCAAGTGCACCGCGCTCCACGCCGAAGCCGCCATAGCCCGGCGGGCCGCCCTGACGCACGAGCGCGGCGCGGTGGGCGCTACGCGCGGGCCTCTCGCTGAGAGATCGACCTCAAGAGCGCTGACGACCTCGCCCCGCCGTCCGTGTCGGCGATGTCCGACAGGCTGATGACGCCGACGGGATGCTTCTGGTCGTCGACGCAGACGATCCTCGACTTCTTGTGGCTGCTCATGAGGCTCGCCGCCACGTTCACGTCGTCGTCCGGACGGCAGCAGACGAGCTCTCGGGTCATGACGTCTTCCGCCCGTGTCGACGCGGCCTGACGGTGCTCCGCGAGCACCCGGATCGTGAGATCGCGATCGGTGAGGGTCCCGATGACGGATCCGTCATCACCGCAGATCGGAACGAAGCCGATGTTCCGCGACTGCATCAGCTCGGCGACGCGCTCGACGGGCTCGCCCGCCTTGCAGCACGCCACGTCGGTCTTCATGAGCTCGGAGCAGTTCATTGTCTCTTCTCCTGGCATCGAATTCCGCTTCGTGTTCGAGACGCCCATCGTCTCGTCTGGAGATCCAGCACCAGCAAATGACGAGCCATCGCGCCGCGAGGCACGGGTGTCGAGCTCGCGACGAACCGGGGATGGCGCGAGATGCGATCCCGCGACGACCGAGCGGGCACGAGGCGGCGGCGCTCTCCAGCGCTCGGTCTGGCCGGTCCCCTGCCCTCCCCCATCCTCAGGCTGACCTCGTGCCGGCGTCGCCCGAGCCGGCGCCGGCCGGCGGGGAGAAATCGTCGTCGGGCCGATGATCCTCGGCGGCTCGCGGGGTCAAAGAGACAGAGGCCGCGGCGGACCGTCCCGCTGCGCCCCGAGGAGCGTGAGCCATGGCGATCTTGACGATGACGACGTTCGTGACGCTCGACGGCGTGATGCAGGCCCCCGGCGGGCCGGGCGAAGATCCGAGCGGGGGCTTCACCTACGAGGGCTGGGTGCGGCCCCACTTCGACGACGACCTGGGCGCCTTCATGGTCGACGTGTTCAAGCGCGCCGACGCGTTCTTGCTCGGGCGCGGCACCTACCAGATCTTCGCGTCGCACTGGCCCCGCGTGACCGACCCGGCCGACCCGATCGCCAGCGCCCTGAACGCGCTGCCCAAGCACGTCGCCAGCAGCACGCTCGGGCGCGCCGAGTGGGGCCCCGCGACGATCGAGCGCGACGTCGTAGCCGGCGTCGCCGGCCTGAAGCAACGCTACGAGCGCGAGGTGCAAGTGCACGGCAGCGCGGGCCTCGCGCAGACGCTGCTCTCGCACCGCCTCGTCGACGAGCTGCACGTGCTCACGTTCCCGGTCGTGCTCGGCGCCGGCAAGCGCCTCTTCGAGCGCGTCGCGCCCACGGCCTTCGAGCTCCGGGGCATGCGCACGACCGGGCGGGGCGTCGTCGTCAACACCTACCGGCGCGCGGGCGAGCCGACGTTCGGCTCGTTCCTGCTCGACGGTTGAGCCGCCGCGCGCGACGCCCGGCCGCGCTCGCCCTCTTCTTCGCCGTCACCAGGGACGAACTTGGGCACCGGAGCGTGATGATCTTCATCACGCCCGGCGAGGGTACCCAGCACCGCGCGAGCTGATCCCACGCGATGCCCGGCGGCGGGCCCCCGCAGCTCCTGCGGGTGGCTGGCCGAGGGGCCGCCGATTCGCGACGTCGCTCGCGCGCTCGGCCCGGCGCGGCGCCGAGCCCGCCGTTGCGTTCAAGCGTGCAGACCGCTCGCTGCCTACGCTCGGACGCATGAACCGTCCGATGCAACCACTCCAAACGCTCGTCGCTCACGCCGCGTGGGCCAACCGACAGCTCTTCGCCGCACTTCGCGACGTCGATGCTTTCGGGTCGCAGAAGGGCGCAGACCTCATCTTGCGCGTCCTCGACCACATCCACGTCGTCAGCCGCATCTTCCAGGCCCACCTCCAGGGCATTTCGCACGGCTACGAGTCCACGCAGAGCGCGATCCTCCCCGCGCTCGAGGAGCTCGATCGCGGATCCGAGGCCGTCGACCGCTGGTATGTGGATACCGCGGCGTCGCTCGGACCGGAGGAGCTCGCACGACCTCGCGACGCGCGCTTCACCGACGGCAAAGTCGTGCCGATGACCGCGGCCACGATGATCCTCCACGTGGTCACACACACGACCCATCACCGCGGAAACGTGGATGCCATCATGATCCAATGCGGGATGCCGCGCCGGAGGGACGGATTCCCCGAGTTCCTCGTCAGTCGAGCGTCCGCCACGTGATCGAGCTCAGCCCCTGCGTCGGCGTCATTCCGAACTGCTCCCGGAAGACGCGGCTCAGGTGGGCGCTGTCCGCGAACCCGCCGGCGGCCGCGGCGGCGCTCAGGCTGGCTCCCCCCTCCACCGCGGCGATGGCGCGGCGCAGGCGCTTCCACCGCAGGTACGCGCGCATCGGGAGCCCGACGTCACGCGCGAAGGCATGGCGCATCTGCCGCGGCGAGAGCCCGGCCTCGTGCGAGAGGCGCGCGAGGTCGACCGGGTCGGAGCCGTCGAGGTAGGCGCACATCCGGCGTGCCGCCGGGTGTCGCGGCTCCGGCGGCTGACGCAGGTCGACGGCGGCGAGGATCGAGGCCATGAGGGCGCGCGCCGTCTCCGGCGTGGGGTCGCGGGGGACGCTCACGTCGATCGCGTCGCGGCCCCACGTCGCGCACCGGGGCTCGGCGTCACGAGAGAGCGCTCGGCTCGCCACGTCGTCCCCGTCGAGGAACAGCATCGCAGCGTGCGCGCACGCGCCGTGTCGATGGTGCATGCGTGGGGGAATGACGGCGGCGCCCGCGTGAAGGCGTCCGCCGGCGCCGTCCTCGATGCACAGCCCCTGCGGCGCGATGACGACCTGGGCCGCGTGATGCGCGTGGCGCCTCGTGGCGACGAGGGGGCCCACGTAGAGCATCCGCGTCTCCGAGGCGAACACCGTACCGTTCAACCTCGCCGGCGTGCTCAACGGTGGCTGGCTCCCTCGGGGGATGTCGACATCCGCGGGTCCATCAGCTCGCCCATCCTAGCTCAGGCGCTCTGGGGGGCGAGCGGCTTCCAGGGCGGCCGCGAAGCGGACGCCGGGGGCGGAGCCGAGGAAATAAGGCGAGGTCCGGAGCCGAGCGTTCGCCGCGGAAATCGGTTTGATCTCAAACAATGAGCGAGCTAAGAATCCGGTCATGAGCCTGTCCTTCTCTGGACCCAAGGGGTGGATCGAGCAGCGCTGGATCGTGTACGCGCTCATGCGGGACAGCATCCAGCACCACCTCGAAGACGGGTGTCCGAGCGAGGAGTTCGCGGCGATCCACGGCGCGGCCGGGGCCCTCGGCGGGCAGCGCGTGGTGCTCCCGGCGCAACAGCTCCACGACGAGCTCCGGCGGGCGCGGGCCGCGCTCGCGGGGCGCCCGCTCGACGCGCTGGCGATCAGCGGCCGGACCCGCGCGGTCCTCAGCCTGCGCTGGCCGCCGCCGGCGGAGCGCGAGACGATGCTCGTCAAGGACTGGGGCGACTCGGTGCCGCTGCTCGGCGCGCCGTCCGGCGACAGCCTCGACGATGTCTTCGGCCACCTGCTCGACGGCCTCCTGCGCATCACGGAGGGAGCCTCCGCGTCGGATCACGTCGAGGTCATGGACCTGTAAGCGCAAGCTCACCGGATCCGGAGGTCGATCGTCATGTCCTTTCCGCCCCGCTGGACGGCGATCGCGAGGTTGTCCGCCGAGCGCAGCCGGGCATAGGCCTGGAGGGCGCTCTGCGGGTCCGTCAGATCGAAGCCGTTGATCGACCGGAGGGTGTCCCCCTTGCGCAGGCCGACCGCGGTCAAGAGCGAGCCGGCCCCGACGCGCGAGAGGCGGACGCCGATCACCCGCTCTCCCTCGCGGACGGGGACGATCCGCGCAGAGCGCATGAGCTCGCCTTGCTTCTCCAGGACGAGATCGATCGCCGTCCGGTCGACGATGAACTCGGTGTCGCTCACCTTCCGGATCTTCGACGCGATCTCCGGCGGGAGCGCGCCGCGCTTCGGCGGCTTCGGCGCGGGGCGGCGCGCAGGCGGCGCCGGCGCGCGCCGGTTGTCGCCGATGCGGACCTGGCAGCGCGCCCCCGGCTCGGCCAGCCACACGCGGTCCCAGCCGATCGCGAGGACCGAGCGGCCCTCGACCGCATCGCCCGCCCGGCGGAGGAGCGGCTCCCCTCGCCCCACCGCGATCGTGGCGAACGACCAGGAGGGATCCTCCGAGGCGGCGATGAGCAGGACGCGCGCGCCCTCGCAGGTCGGATCGAGCAGCGGATCACCGAAGGCCACGGGGTCCTCGTCCGCCTCCTCGTGCGCGGGCCTCGGCGTGAGGGGCCCTGTCCTCGAGTCGAACGGGTTCCGCGCGAGGATCGCCGCCGCGCTGGTCGCGTGATCGCTGGGCTCGAGGACGGGCGGCGGCGGCGGCGGCTCCGACCGAGCCGCGGGCAGCCCGGAGAGCCACGCTTCCTCGACGAGGTACGAGATCCCGGAGGCCTGCTGGTACGCAGCCGTCATGATCATCCCGCCGAGGAGCGCCGGGAAAGCTCGCTTGATGAGGACTTCCGGGATCAACGTGGTCTTCCAGATCGAGTGTCCGCGCACCATCCGCGGCCGCTCTCGGGCCACGGATGGAACGCGGGCGCCCGCGCGGGTGTTCCTTGCACGCCTTGCGCGCCGCGACCCTCGCGCGAGCGCAGCCTGCCCGTGGTGGAGCAGCATCCGTGCCCACGTGGCTTGGGAGTTGCTGCCCGCAGGCACATGACGACAAGGACAGGCTCCGCACCGCGCCCCCGCCCCATCGCGCTCCTCGCCGCGATCGCCGCGATCGCCGCACCTCTGGCCGCGGGGTGCGCGCCGGACCCGCAGAACGCGCCCTGTTCCAGAGATGCCGAGTGCCGGCGCCGCGACGAGGATCTCAGGTACTGCATCAGCGCGACGTGCGTGGAGTGCCTCTCCAGCGCGATCTGCGGCGCAGGGAACGAGTGCGTCGACGGGCGCTGCGTGCTCCGGTGCCGGGACGCGCGCGACTGCCGATCCGACCAGCTCTGCCGCGATGGCACGTGCGAGGACCGGTGACGTGCGACATCGTGTCGCACCTGAGACAATGGATCGCATGAACGCGCGAAGCCGAGAGGGGCGGACCACCATGGGGCTGACGCTCCAGCTGTGGCTCATGCTCCTCGTGCCGATCGTCCTGGCCGTCGCGCTCTACGGGGCGGTCATCCACACGACGCGGCACCAGTTCCTCCGCAGCCAGGCGGCCGCCGAGCTGCGCCACCACGCGAGCCTCGTCGAGGCGGCGATCGGCGGCGCCGTCGAGCGGGGCCAGGTCGAGCTGCTCAAGCACCGCATCGAGCGGCTCGCGCAGGCCGACCGCATCCTCGGGATCGCGGCGTTCGACGCGGCCGGGGGCCCGATCCTCGTGACCGATCCGATCGCCGGCGAGGCGGCGGAGCTCGCGGCGCTGGCGCGGAGGGCGCTCTCGACGGGCGCCGAGATCGAGGAGGAGCGCACGCTCGGCGGGGCGCCGGCGCTCGTGCGCACCGTCACGTTCTCGCAGCGCGGGCTGTCGGTGGTCGCCGTGGTCGTCCGGGAGCTGCGCTACCTGGACGCGTTCGCGCGCAGCTCGAACCGCGGGCTGGCGCTCACCGGGGCCGCGCTCCTCGCCGCCACGGCGCTGATCGCCGCGTTCGCGAGCCGGGCGACGGTCGGGCGGCCGGCCGGCGCGATCGTGGCGGGCGTCGAGCGGGTGGCGCGCGGCGAGCTCGGGGTGACGGTGCCCGAGGCGGGCGCCGAGGAGCTCCGGCGGCTCGCGCGGGCGTTCAACGCGATGACCGCCTCGCTCGCCGAGGCCCGCGCCCACCTGGAGCAGGAGCAGGCCGCCCGGGCCGCCGTCGAGCGCAAGCTCCAGCAGGCGCACGCGCTGTCGGCCGTCGGGCAGGTGGTCGCCTCGATCGGCCACGAGATCGGCTCGCCCCTCAACGTCATCCTGGCGCGCGCGCGCCGCCTCGCCGACCAGCCCGGCTGGCCCGAGGCCGCCCGCGGCGAGCTCGAGACGATCGCCACGCAGTCCGAGCGCATCTCCCGCGTGGTGGCGCGGCTGCTCTCCATCGCCCGCCCGCCGCGGACCCTCGGCCGCGGCAGCGACGTGGCCCAGGTCGCGCGCGAGGTGCTCGCGTTCCTCGGGCCGGAGTGCCGGCAGCGCGGGATCACGACGCGGATCGACCACGACGACGCGCCGCTCCACGTGGCGCTCGACGCGGATCACCTGTTCCAGGTGCTGTTCAACCTGTGCCTGAACGCGGCGCAGGCGCAGCCGAACGGCGGAGAGATCGCGGTGCGCCTCGCGCAGGCCGACGGCCGCAAGGCGTCGTTCGAGGTCGAGGATCGCGGCCCGGGCGTCCCGCCGGGCGTCGCCGCGCGCATCTTCGAGGCGTTCTTCACGTCGCGGGGCGACGGCGGCGGCACCGGGCTCGGCCTGGCGATCGTCGAGGGGATCGTGCGCGACGCCGGCGGCTCGGTCGAGCTCGTCCGCACCGGCCGCGGCGGCGCCTGCTTCCGCGTCACCCTGCCGCGCGGCGCCGCCGCGCCGCTCGTCGCGCGCGGCGCGGCGGAGGCCCGCGCGTGAGCCCGCGCGCGAGGGTGCTCGTCGTCGACGACGAGCTCGAGATGGTGAAGCTCGTGGCCGACATCGCCCGCGACATGGGCCACGAGCCGACGACGCTGACCGCGCCGCTGCTCGCGCTGCCGCTCCTCGAGGAGCGGGAGTTCGACCTCGTCGTGACCGACGTGCGCATGCCGGAGATGGACGGGATCGAGCTCATCGAGCAGATCGCGCGCTTCGACCCGCGGGCCGCGATCATCGCCATGACGGCGTTCGGCTCGATCGACACCGCGGTGCGCGCCATGCGCGCCGGCGCGTTCGACTACCTGCCGAAGCCGTTCCAGCCGGCGGACATGGCGCTGCGGATGGAGCGGGCGCTCGGGCAGCGCGCGATGACGGTCGAGCTGACCGAGCTGCGCTCGGAGGTGGCGCACCGGTTCTCGATCGCGGGCATGATCGGCCGCAGCCGGGCGATCGAGGAGGTGATCGCGCTCGTGCGGCGCGTCGCGGACAACCCGGCGACGGTGCTCGTGAGCGGCCCGAGCGGCAGCGGCAAGGAGCTCGTGGCGCGCGCGCTCCACGGCGAGAGCCGGCGCCGCGGGCGGAAGTTCGTGGCGGTCAACTGCGCGGCGATCCCCGAGGCGCTCATCGAGGCGGAGCTGTTCGGGGTGCGCAAGGGCGCGTACACGGACGCGCGCAGCGATCGGCCCGGGATGTTCCAGGAGGCCGACGGCGGGACGCTCTTCCTCGACGAGGTGAGCGAGCTCGCGCTGCCGCTCCAGGCGAAGCTCCTGCGCGCGCTCCAGGAGCGGGAGGTCCGCCCGGTCGGCTCGGTGTCGTCGGAGCCGGTCGACGTGCGCGTCATCGCGGCGACGAACCGCGATCTGCGCGCGGCGGTCGCCGAGCGCGCCTTTCGCGAGGATCTCTTCTACCGGCTCGCGGTGATCGAGATCGCGATCCCGCCGCTCAAGCACCGGACGGACGACATCGTGCCGCTGGCCGAGCACTTCCTGGCGCGCGCGGCCGCGAACGCGGGCAAGCCGATCGCGGGGTTCTCGGGCGCGGCGCTGAAGCGCCTGCTCGCGTACGACTGGCCCGGCAACGTCCGCGAGCTGGAGAACGCGATCGAGCGGGCGGCGGCGCTCTGCGACGGCGGGCGGATCTCCCCGGACGACCTCCCGGAGGGCGTGCGCGCGCGGCGAGGCGCGCCGGATTTCCTGGAGGCCGCGGCGGATCGGCTGATGACGCTCGACGAGCTCCAGCGCGAGTACGCGCAGATCGTCCTCAGGCGCGCGGGCGGCAAGAAGCAGCGGGCGGCGGCGCTGCTCGGCGTCGACCGGCGGACGCTGCAGCGCTGGTTCGGCGGGGGGGGCGACGGCGAGGAGGGGGCGTGAGGCCTGATTCGACCCGCCAGGAGTCCGGCCAGGGGGCGATCACGAGGCGCGGTGGCCCTGAGCGCCGAGGAGGCTCCGGGTGAGCGCCCCCCCGTCGACGAGGAGCTCGTGCAGCGCCTCCTTGAGGTCCTCCTCGGCGACCGCGGCGCCGCGCCCCGCGTCGGCCGCGAACAGCGCCGCCCGCCGCAGGAGCTCGCGGATGAACGCCGCGCTCACCCCCTCGGTCCGCGCGATGAGCGGCGCGAGGTCGTCGCCCCTGAGCGAGAGGCCGCGCCCGTAGAGCGCGAGCAGCCGCCGGCAGTCGGCGTCCGGCAGCGGGACCTCCACGGCGAGATCGATCCGCCTCGGCCGCGCCGCCAGCGCCGGCTCCAGGGCCTGCGGGCGGTTGGTGGTCAAGACGGGGGTCGGCGCCGAAGTGCCCGCGGAGGCGGCCGAGGAAGAACGGCTCTTGCGCGGCCTGGGCCGCCGCCATGGCGCCCATCAGATCCGTGAGAGATGGGGTGAGGTTTTGGGGCTTTTCGTTGTCCATGATCTCGTCTCCAGCGTGGGGTGGACGATATCACACGAGCCGGTGAGCTCGTTGGACTTGTCGGTTCTGGTCCGTGGATCCGTGGATTGAACTCTGAACGTTACGACTGCCGCCGATCGTGCGAACAGTTCTTGGTAAATTGAAATCGCAATGGGACAGAGATGGAGTTGTATTCTTCTCTTCCCCTGGCGTCCCTTGTGCCCTTGCGATCCTCTTCCCAGGGGTCAATCTATTTCTTGGCGTTCTCGGTGGCTTGGCGGTTCATTTCTCGCATCGATCGATGCATCGATGTTCTAGTGATCCAGCTCCCGCCTGCGGCCCAGGATCTCGCTCAGCACGACAGCCTGGCGCAGGCTGTCCCGATGGCGCAGCGCGCTTCGCAGCGTCGCGCGGCGCGGCGCGCGCGTCGCGGCGCGCGCGTCGGCGCCGCCCGTCGGCGACGGCGCCCCGGCCGGCGCGCGCCGCGCCGCCGAGAGCGACGCGCGCTGGCCGATCGCGATCGCCTCGTGCGGCGCGCGCGGCACCCGGTCGTACGGCGCGCGCGCGGGCGCCCCGCCCTCCCGACCGCCCTCGCGCCGCTGGCCGAGCGCCGCGCCGAGCCACGACACCAGCGCGAAGATCATGAAGAGAGCCAGCAGCAGCAGATCGGCCTGGCTCACGGGTGTCCGCTCCGCTGCTGGAGCGCCTCCGTGGTCCCGTCGGCGCGGGTCGCGTCCGAGGCGATGGCGCCGCGCATGTCGGTGTCCGCCTGGACGTTCTTCAGCCGATGATAATCCATGATACCGAGGTTCCCCCGGCGGAACGCGTCGGCCATGGCGCGCGGCACCTCGGCCTCGGCCTCGACGACCCGCGCCCGCATCTCCTGCTCCAGCGCGACCGCCATCGCGCGCCGCTCCTCCGCCTTCGCCTGGGCGATCTGCTTGTCCGCGTTGGCCTGGTCGATCTGCAGCTTGGCGCCGATGTTGGCGCCGACGTCGACGTCCGCGATGTCGATCGAGAGGATCTCGTAGGCCGTCCCGGCGTCGAGGCCGCGCGAGAGGATGTTCTTCGAGATGTGATCGGGGTTCTCGAGCACCTCCTTGTGGGTGGCCGCCGAGCCGATGGTGCTCACCATCCCCTCCCCGACCCGGGCGATGATGGTCTGTTCGCCGGCCCCGCCGACGAGCCGATCGATGTTGGTCCGGACCGTCACGCGGGAGATCGCGATGAGCTGGATCCCGTCCTTGGCGACCGCCGCGATGCGGGCCGTCTCGATGACCTTCGGGATCACCGACATCTTCACCGCCTCGAGCACGTCGCGGCCGGCCAGATCGATGGCCGCCGCGCGCTTGAACGGCATCGGGATGTTCGCCTTGTCCGCCGAGATCAGGGCGTTGACCACGCGCACCACGTCGCCGCCGGCGAGGTAGTGCGCCTCGAGGTCGTTGACGGAGATGTCGAGCCCCGCCTTGACGGCGCTGATGCGCGCCGTGACCACCGTGCCCGGCGGGACGCGCCGGAAGCGCATCCCGACGAGCGTGAGCAGCCCGACGTACGCGCCCGAGGCCCAGGCCGCGATCCAGAGCGGAATCGGGATCAGGTAGAGCCCGACGAAGAGCGCCGCGAACAGCACCAGGACGAGCCCGAACAGGCCCAGATCGATCGCCATGATCTCGTCACCCCCCTTCCCCGCCCGCGGCGAGCCGGCGCACGACGACGCGGTTGCCCTCGACGCGGATCACCTCGATCGCCTCTCCGGCCGCGATGTACTCGGCCTCGGACACCACATCGACCCGCGCTCCGCCGATGCGCGCGATCCCGGCCGGCCGGAGCGTCGAGGCGGCGACGCCGCGCTCGCCCGGGAGCGGCCGGCTCCCCGGGGCTCCCGGGCCGGCGGCGACGTCCGCGCCGACGCTCGTCGCCAGGACGAGGCGCCGCCCGAACGGGAGCCGCGGCAGGAAGCGCAGCGCGACCAGCGCGCCGGCCAGCGCCAGCGCGATGGACAGCGCGACCTGGGCGACGGCCTCGAGCGCGCGCTCGAGCGTCACGCCGGCGCCGACCAGGCTCATGCTCAGGCCGGCGAGCAGCGCGATCGCGCCGAGGACGCCGGCGATCCCGAACCCGGGGATCACGAAGACCTCCAGGCCGAGGAGCAGCACGCCGGCCGCGGCGAGCGCGATCTCCTCCCAGCCGACCAGGGCCAGGAGCCACTGCGCCCAGAAGAACAGCACCAGACAGGCGGCGCCCACGAGGCCCGGAATGCCGAACCCCGGCGTGCGCAGCTCGAGGAGCACGCCCATCATCCCGAGGCTCAGGAGGAGCGAGCTCACGGCGGGCATGGTCAGGAACCGGAGCGCGCGCTCTGCCCAGCTCGGCGACGCGGCGTGGATCTCCGCGCCCTCCAGGCCGAGCCGGGCGAGCACGGCGTCGATGCCGTCGGCCCGGGCGTCCGCGACGCCGAGCGAGAGCGCCTCGGCGGTGGTGAGCGTGAGCAGCTTCCCCGGGTCCACGACCCCCTCGACGGCGACGTCCTCGTCGACCATCGCCTCGGCGAGCTCCGGAGGTCGCCCGCGGCGCTCGGCGGTCGCGCGGAACTCCTTCCTGACGTACGAGGTCGCCTTCTCGCCGGCGGGCTCCGCGCCCTCCGGCCCGGCGCGCACCGGCGCCGCGGCGCCGAGGGTCGCGCCCTCGGCCATGACGATCTCCTCTGCCGCGAGCGCGATGAGGGCGCCCGCCGAGATCGCCCGCGGATCGACGAAGACGACGGTGCGCAGCGGGGTCGCGAGCAGCGCGTCCCGGATGACGATCGCCGCGTCGACGCGCCCGCCGAGCGTGTTCGTCGGCAGGATCAGCGCGCTCGCCCCCGCCGCCTCGGCCCCGGCGATCGCCCGCTTCACGAAGGCCGACAGCCCGGCGTCGATCTCGCCCTGGATCGGCGCGACGTGGACCACCGGCGCGGCCGCGGCGCGCGCCGGCCACGCGAGGAGCGCGGCGGCGAGCGCGAGCACGCGCGTAATCCAGCGCAAAAGCCGCGCGCACAGGCGCCTTGCCGTCAGCGACACGCGTCACCCCCGGCCGGAGACCTAGGGCGGCGATCGCGTCGCCGGAAGCGCGCCGCTCGAGCGGGCGAGCGCGGAGCCCCGTGCCGCTCGGGCCGCGGCGGCGCGCCCGAGTTGCCTCCAGCGCGAAACCGGACCAATCGGGGACATGGAACCAACTGCGACGCAGCGCCCGCAGGAGCTCCGCCAGCCGAGGCAGCTGAGCCTGAGCACGCTCCTCGCGGCCGCGACATGTCTCCTCACGGGCACCGCGATCGCCGTCGTCGCCGCGCTCGTGGTCGCCTCGACGACGATGCAACAGGCCACCCGGATCCTCGGCGACGCGAGCGAGAGCGTCCGCCTGGCGGACCGGCTGCAGGTCGACCTCTTCCTCGACGCGCACCAGATCAGCCGCAGGGCCGGGCTGGGCAGCCTCGGGGCGATCGCCGACGACCATGCGTGGGAGCGCGAGCTGAGGGAGGGCCTCGCGGAGGCGCACCGCTACGTGAGCAGCCCGGAAGAGGGCAGCGTCCTCGAGGACGCGCAGCGGCGCGTCGACGCGTACCTCGCCCGGCGCCGCGCCGCCGACGAGGTCAGCCTGCCCCCCTCGCCGGCCGCCCTGGCGCCCGCCGTGGACGTGCTCGACTTCGACGGTGCCTTCCGGGCCCTCGATCGCCTGGTCGAGATCAACCTCGAGCAGGCCCACGCGTCGAAGGCGCTCGTCGCGCGCCTCGGCCAGCGCGCGAGCTCCGCCGGCGTCGCGGCCGTCATCTTCTTCATGGCCGGCGCGTCCCTGGTCCTCCTCAGCGCACGGCGGCTCGTCTACGGCCCCATCGTCGCGATCCAGGAGGCCATCGGCCGCTACGGCGCCGGGGATCGCGCCGCGCGCGCGCCGCTCATCGGGCCGCGCGAGCTCGGCGACATCGCGCGGGCCTTCAACAGCACGGCGGAGTCGCTCGAGCGGCAGCGACAGGCGCAGCTCGCGTTCCTCGGCGGCGTGGCGCACGATCTCAGGAACCCTCTCTCGGCGCTCCGGCTGTCCGTGAGCTTCCTCAACCTCGACGGCCCCCCGCCGGATCCTCGCGTCCAGCGGACCATGGCGCTCGTCGGGCGGCAGGTCGCTCGCCTCGAGCGCATGGTCGGGGATCTCGTCGACGCGTCGCAGATCGAGGCGTGCAAGCTCGACCTCAAGCTCGAGGAGCGCGACCTGCGCGAGCTCGCGCAGGAGGCGGTGGAGCTCTACCGCCCGGTCTCGCCGGAGCACCCGATCGAGCTCTCGCTCCCCGAGGCGCCGGTGCCCGTCCGCTGCGACGCGACCCGGATCGAGCAGGTGCTGAACAACCTCCTCTCGAACGCGCTCAAGTACTCTCCCGCCGGCGGCCAGGTCGACGTGACGGTCCGCGGCGGCGACGGCCGCGCCGAGATCGCCGTCCGCGATCGGGGGGTGGGGATCCATCCCACCGATCTGCCGCAGCTCTTCGAGCCGTTCCGGCGCCTCAAGGCGTCGGCGGGCGCGATCCCGGGGACGGGCCTCGGGCTCGCCGTGGCGAAGCGCATCGTCGAGGCGCACGGCGGCCGCGTCCTTGTCGAGAGCGAGCCCGGCGCCGGCTCGGTGTTCCGGGTCGAGCTGCCGCGCGCGTCCTGACGGGGCGCGCCGCCGCCGCCGTGGAGGTCGCGAGGACCGCCCGGGACGGCGGCTTGACACCGCCGGTCGCGGCGGCGTGAATGCGGCGCGTGGATCCATCGCCGAGCCCGTCGTCGCGACCGAGCGCGCCACGCGCAGATCTTCCCGGCGACCCTGCCCCGCCGCAGCTGACGGTCGCCTCGATGCTCGCGCCGCCCGCGAAGGGGGTCGCCGCCGCGGGCGCCGTCTCGGTCCCGCCCCGGAGGCGCGCCGCGTGGATGCGGCCGGCCCCCCTGCTGGCCGGCAGCGCCGCCCTCCTCGGGGTCGACCTCGCCCTGGCGATCACGCCGCGGGCCTCGGCCGCGCTGACCGCAGTGGAGACGCTGCTCGTGCCCGCGTGGGTCGCGGCCGTGGTCTCGCTGGAGCGCCTGCGCAGGGCGCTCGCCGGCGCCAGGCTCCAGGCCAGGAAGCCCCGGCTCGCCCTGTTCCTGCTCGCGTTCGTCCTGCTGCTCGCGTGCCTCGGCGAGAAGTGGCTCCTCGTGCTCGGGCAGCCAGCCGGGGATCCGGGGCGGCGGGTCGTCGCGCTCTACCGCACGTACACCGCGCTCGCGTTCTTCGTGGCGCTCGGGGGTCTCCTGGGGCGCCGGCCGATCGAGCGGCTCCTGGCCACGGCCGCGGAGCACCCGGCCCGGCTCATGGTGGTGTCGTTCGGGGTCGCCACGCTGCTCGGCAGCTTTCTGCTCACCCTGCCGCAGTCGCTCCGGGACATCGAGCACGCCTCGTTCATCGACGGCCTGTTCATGTCCGCGAGCGCGGTGTGCGTGACCGGGCTCGCCGTGCACAACGTCGCCGAGACGTACACGCCGTTCGGCCAGGCGGTCCTGCTCCTCTTGATCCAGGTCGGCGGGCTCGGGCTCATGGTGCTGTCGACGTTCTTCGCCATCGTGGCCGGCAGGAAGCTCCGGCTCCGCGACGCGGCGGTGATGGCCGAGATGATCGACGCCGAGTCGTTCGCCCAGCTCCGCCGCAACGTCGCCGCGATCGTCCTGTTCACGCTCGGCATCGAGGCGGTGGGCGCGCTCGCCTTGCTGTTCAGCTTCCTGCCCCACCCCCCGATCGCCTCCGGGCCCGTCGCCGGGGAGCCCCTCTCGGGCCCCGGCGATCACCTCTGGGCGGCCGTCTTCCACGCGGTCAGCGCGTTCTGCAACGCGGGCTTCTCCCTCTTCCGGGAGGGGCTCGTCCCGCTGGTCGGCTCGCCCGCGGTGTCCTTCGTGGTGGCGGCGCTCGTGATCCTCGGGGGGCTCGGCTTCCCGGTGCACGACGAGCTGCTGCGCCGGACGCGGCTGCGGCTCCGGGGCGAGCGCCCGCCGCGGCTGTCGCTGCACAGCCGGGTCGTGCTGATCACGACGGCGGTGCTGCTCGTGGTCGGGGCTGCGGGCTTTCTGTCGCTCGAGTGGCGCCGGTCGATGGGCGGCTTGTCGTGGCCGGTGAAGGTGCTGGCGAGCTTCTTTCAGTCGGCGATGACGCGGACGGCGGGCTTCAACACGGTGGATTACGGGCTCATGGGCCCGGCGACGTGGATGCTCACGTGCATGCTGATGTTCATCGGCGGGGCGCCGGGCTCGACCGCGGGCGGGGTCAAGGTCACCACGGTCGCCGCGCTGTTCGCGACGGTGCGCGCCGAGCTGCGCGGCGACGAGGCGCCGAGCCTCCTCGGCCGGACGCTCCCGGCGGGCACGGTGCGCCGTGCCCTCGGGGTCGCGTTCCTGATGGTGGTGCTCGTCTCGGGGTTCTTGCTCGTGATGCTCGCCCTGGAGCCGTACAACCCGATGGGGCTCGCGCTGGAGACGGTCAGCGCGTTCGCCACGGTCGGGCTGTCGGCGAACATCACGCCGTCGCTGAGCGCGCCGGGGAAGCTGGTCATCACGGTGGCGATGTTCATCGGGCGCATCGGGCCGCTGACCGTGGCGCTGGCGCTGGCGAACCAGGCGAGGGCGCGGAGCTACCGGCTGCCGGAGGAGCGCGTGGGGATCGGGTGAGCGGGGGCGGGGCGAGCGCGACCCGAGCTGGGCGCTCCCCTCTCGACATGGGAACTCCAGGTCGGCTACCTGGATGAGCGCGCCGGCATCGAGATCGGATCCGGCGGGTGCGCGCCGATCGGGAGCTCGTGCAGGAGAAGGTCAGTCAGGATGGCGGCCTCGTCCGGATCGGAGAATCGGCCTCGGTCCCAGGAGCGCTGAACGCGGCCTGAACTGCACAGGCCGCGCGCAACGGTGCGCCGCCTCGCTCTCCTTCCGCATCTCCACCACCGCCGACTCCGCCTGATCGCGATGTGACAGCGCCGAGACGGCGCGAGGGCCCTTCCCCGATGCGCTCTGCTCACGGTAGTTTTCGTTCTCAGTCTCAAGGAGATGCGCGCCTGATGGAATCTGACTCGAACGCGTTGCTCGGGGAGTTCTTCGCCGGCTGTCCAGACCTGCTCTTCGTCGCGTCGGCCGAGGGGGCGCTGCTGCACGCGAGCGACGCGCTGCGGGAGGCGCTCGGCCCCGCGGCCTTGCAGGGCGCGACGCTCGCGGAGCTCGCTCACCCGGACGACCGCGCGGCGCTCGCGGAGGCCTGGTCGAGGCTGGTCGCTGCGGACGGGCCCGTCTCCTTCCGCGTTCGCCTGCGCGACGGTAGCGGGGCGCACCGGCCGCTCTCCTGCAACGCGAGGCGGTCGTCGGACCGCGGCGTGGTCTTCGGGACGCTCCGGGCCACGACGGAGGTGACGGAGGAGGAGCTCAAGGCGTTCCGGTTGAAGGCGCGCATGTTCGACGCCATCGTCGAGCATCTGGACGACACCGTGGTCTGGGGGCTCGATCCCGATGCGGTGTGCTTCTACCACGAGGGGAAGGGGCTCGCGAAGATTGGGCTGAAGTCCGGGCATCTCGTCGGGGCGAACTGGTTCGAGATCTTCGACGATGAGGCGCGCAAGGCGGGCATCGACCTTCACGCGTGGTTCGACGGGACGACGCACCGCCATCGCGACGAATTCTTCGGCATCCACTGGGACCTCTGGGCCATTCCGCTGCGCGACGATCGCGGTGAGCCCGGGGCGGGCGTGGTCTGCGTGTCCTTCGATATCACCGAGGCGAAGCGCGTCGAGAAGGAGCTGCGCACGCAGCTCCAGCAGATCGAGGCGCAACAGCGGGTCATCCGCGACCTCTCCACGCCGATCATCGAGGTCTGGGACGGCGTCCTCACGCTCCCGATGGTGGGGACGGTCGACAGCGTTCGCACCGCCGACGTCATGGACAGCCTGCTCTCGAAGATCGTCGAGAAGCAAGCGCGCTACGCGATCCTCGATCTCACCGGCGTCGAGGTCGTCGACACGAAGGTCGCGAGCCACATCATCGAGCTCGTCACCGCGATCCGGCTGCTCGGCGCCGAAGGCATCGTCGCCGGCATCAAGCCGAACGTCGCCCAGACCATGGTCGCGCTCGGGCTCGACATGTCGCAGCTCAACACGCAACGCAACCTCCGCGCCGCGCTCAACCACGCGATCCGGTCCATGACCCGCGCCCAGGCGCCGTCCGTCGCCGCGAGCCCGGCGCCCGCCGAGAAACCGGCGCCCTGAGCCCGCGCGCCCCGCCGGCTCGGCGTTCCCTAACCACAACACTCGTACCTATCGCAAATCCCACGGCGGAAGCCGGCGCCGCGCTGCAAGTGGGCTTCATGAGGTCGCAGAAGGAGTCCCGAACCCGAGGTCGTCCTCCCCGAGCCATGTCAGCCTGGCGCCAGGTGGGGCGAGAGCGGGCAGGATTTGCGGCACAACCCAGCAACCCGCGAGGAATGCCTGGAGCTCGTCGACGCCATGGAAGTGGCGCGAGTACGGTTCATCGAGCCCCTCGATCTCAACCAGCACCCGGAAGTCTCCGCCTGAAACGGGATCGCGCTCTGGCAACCCGATACGAACGATGATGTCGCGAACGTCGCTCGATCCGGCCAGGGTCATTTGAAGCGTGCGCACGAGCGATCTGGGAGGCGTATGCGTGCTCATGGGTTAGCCCTTGCACTTCTTGATGCATTCACCTTCGGTCCGTGCCCCATGCCTCTCCCTGGCTCGGAGGCTTCTCCCAATCCGAAGATGGCGTCAACGGTGATCCAGGCCGTAATTATGTCCTCGACATCATCGCGCCTGCAGCTCGAGGGCAGCGGAGCCGCGACGAGGGTTCCTACACCGCGTTCACGGGGATCGGCCCGGACTCGTTCGGCTCCGTGGAACCTCCGCGCGCGAGGTCAGGGCGGAGCAGGCGCCGCTGATCGCAAGCGATGCTGGCCAGGCCGCGCCGCTCGGGATATCTCAGGCACGCCGTTCAGGCTACGATTCAACCACCGACCCCCCCATGACATCAGCGTTCGTGCGATTAGCCATCGAGTCCGATCTCCCTCGCCTCCCCGAGATCGAGCGCTCGGCCAGCCAGGCCTTCCGGGGGACGGACCTCAACCTCGATGCCCTCGCGAGCGTGACGCCGGCCGACGGCTGGCGGGATGCGCTCCGGGCAGGGACGCTCTGGGTCGTCGACGACGGCGCCGGCGCGCCCATCGCGTTCCTGGGCGCCGAGGCGATCGGCGACGAGCTTCACATCCGCGAGCTCGACGTGGCGCTCGAACACCAGGGCCAGGGCCTCGGTCGGCGCCTGCTCGGCCATGTCATCGCGTGGGCGCGGAGCGCGAAGCTCCAGGCGATCACCTTGACCACGTTCCGGACCATCCCCTGGAATGGGCCGTTCTACGCCGCCATGGGCTTTCGCGAGCTGTCGCCGGCCGAGACGCCGCCGCGGCTCGCGGCGATCCTGAAGAGCGAGGCGCGCCAAGGCCTCGACCCGGCGCGGCGCTGCGCCATGCGGCTCGACCTCCGCGCGACATGACGGCGCGCGGAGATCACTCGTCCGACAGATACGCGACCATGAAGCACATCTCCTGATTCGTCCCTTCCCCCCAGGGCACGTCCTGCGGCGGGAGCTGGAACTGCCCCTCGCTCTCGGCCGTGTTGTCCCAGGTGCACTCGGCCACGAACCGATCCCCCGTCCCCCAGCGCAGCGGCTCGTCGAACATGTAGAGCGCCTGGTGGTGGAACTCGAACTCGCCGCGCGCCGCGCACTCCTCCTCGCCGCCGTCGCGCTCGACCCAGGCCCGGTACGAGCGGCCGAGCAGGTGCATGTGCGGCAACAGGCCGTAGACGAGCCGCGGCGGGCCCTCGTTCTGCGTGCTGCTCCGCTCGCTGTGCCCCGCGGCGCCGGCGGGGATCGTGAAGGGCACCGGGCCGAACACATCCATGTAGACCTCGGCGCGGGGCTGCTCGCGCGAGAGCTGCAGTCGATATCCCGATCGATCGCGGCTGCTCGTGCCCCGGCGCCCGAAATAATGCATCTGCAGGACGAGCTGCTCGCCCGGCTCGACGCGGACCCCGGCGCCCTCCGGCAGCCGCGTCACCCCGACGCCGGGCGCCCAGCTGTGGAGGAGCTGCCAGTCGAGCTCGATGACCGGATCGCGGCACGGGAAAGCCCGCGTCCCCGGCGGAACGCCGTATCCGACGCCCGCGTCGCCGGCGAGATCCCGATACACGGCCATGTGGTGCACCACCGCCGGATCGCCGACCATCGCCTCGAACGCCGTGATCCAGGCCGGCTCCGTGAAGGGGTTGTCGATGATCGCGCAGAAATACTCGTTGCCGTCGTCGTCGAGCGTCACGTCGTGCGCCTCGGGCATCTCGAGCGTGGCGTCGGGCGCGTCGATGGTGTCCTTCGCGCGCTGCGGCGGGGGCGCGTCGGCCGGATCGCCGAGCGGCGCGCCGTCCCTGGCCCAGGCTTCGAAGCGAGCGCGCTCGTCGACGGTGAGGCTCATCCGCTCCGCGCCCGCGTAGCTGCGGCAGCTCGGGTCCAGCACCGGCGGCGGCATGGCCCCGTCGCTCACCCGGAGGGCCATGAGCTCGGCCAGCCGCTGCGCCGTCGCGGCGTCCGTCAGCGCCACCCGGCCGACGCCCGCGCCGTCGTGGCAGGAGGCGCACGAGCGCTCCACGAGCGGCTGGATGTCCCGATACCACGTCACCTTCGACCCCGACGGCGAGGGCGCCTGCTCGTCGTCCCCGCAGCCCGTCACCCCCATCACCCCGAGCACGAGCGCCGCCGCGCCCCGCGCTCTGCGCACGGTCTTGCACCACGTCATCGCACACCTCCGCTCTGCACGGCCGAACCAGGAGCCGCTGCTCTCCGGCAGACTCCCAACGATCAACCGTTTCAAACAATCGTTTAAACCGCGCCCGAGGGCGTGTCAAGGACCGGGGCGGCGTCGGCGCGCGGCGCGCAGCTTTCCGGCGGAGCGGAGGGGTTCGGGGGCCGGAGCCTGGCGGCGGAGCGGAGGGGTGCGGGGGCCGGAGCCTGGCGGCGTCCGCGCGCGGGGTCAGCGCGGAGGTGCGCTCGGGAGATCAGCAGAGGGCGCGCTCGCGAACTTCAGCGCAGAGGCGCGCTCGCGAACTTCAGCGCAAAGGCGCGCCCGCGAACGTCAGCGCGAAGGCGCTCAGGAACCGGCGTGCAGCGACGACAGCACGTCTTCCACGGCGCGCACGAGCGACGGGTCGAGCGTCACGCCCGCGGCGCGCGCGTTCTCCTCGATCTGCTCGACCCGCGTCGCGCCGATGATCGCCGAGGCGACGCCCGGCTGGCGGAGGATCCACGCGATCGCGAGCTGCGCCAGCGTCAGGCCGGCCTCCGCGGCCAGCGGCCGGAGCCGCTGCACGATCTCGAGGACCCGCGGCTCCAGGAAACGGCGGTACAGGAACGAGCCCGCCGGAGACGTGCCGCCGACGCTCGTCGCGCCCCGCGACTCGGGCGGCAGCGGCTTGCCGGGCAGGTACTTCCCCGTGAGCACGCCCTGCGAGAGCGGCGACCACACGATCTGCCCGATCCCGAGCTCCTCGCACAGCGGGATGACCTCGGCCTCCGGCGCGCGCCACAGCATCGAGTACTGCGGCTGGCTCGACACGAACCGCACGACGTTCGGGATCGCCGCCGCCGCGCGGATCTGCGCGGGCGTCCACTCGCTGAAGCCGATGTACCGGGCCTTGCCCTGCCTCACCACCTCGGTGAGCGCGGCCATCGTCTCCTCGAGCGGCGTGTCGGGGTCGAAGCGGTGACACTGATACAGATCCACGTAGTCCGTCCGGAGCCGCCGCAGGGACGCGTCGATCTGCTTGTGGATCTGCGCCGCAGACAGCCCACGATCCGTGTCGCTCATGGCGAAGAAGACCTTCGTCGCGATGACGTAGCTGTCGCGCGGGACCCCGCGGAGCGCCTCGCCCAGGAAGCTCTCGCACGCGCCGCGGCCGTACACGTTCGCCGTGTCGAGGAAGTTGATCCCGAGCTCGAAGGCGCGGCGGATGCACGGGACGGCGCGCTCCCTCTCGACGTGCCAGCCGTACGTGAGCCACGAGCCGAGCCCGATCTCGGAGACCCGAAGGCCGCTCCTCCCGAGCTGGCGATACCTCATCCCCGTGCCCGCGCCGACCGCGGGCGGCGGCAGCGAGGCGGCCCCATCCGTCGCCGCGATCACGGCTCCCCTCCCCCGCGGCCCACGCTGATCCGCTTGCAGCCATAGAGCCTCTCGGCGGTGATCCCCGCCTCGCGACACCGCGCGACGAGCTTGTCCGACTCGACGATGGGGCGCGACTCCGGCGTGTACTGCATCACCATGATATGCCCCATCCAGGGCTCCTGCCCCATCGCATAGACGTAAACCTGCTTCGGCCGGAACCGCTCGACGATCGGCCAGCCGCGCTCGAAATCCGAGCCCGTGAACCGGCGCGACCTGTCGTGCTTCCGCAGGAGCGGCTTCGTGAGCAGCGGGCCATAGAGCCAGCTCATCTGCGCGCCGTCGCACTCCATGCCGATGAAGAGGACGTCGGCGTCGCCGATCCGGTCGTGGATCCGGTCGTACAGCTTCGGATCGAGGTTGTTCGAGTCCGCGAGGAACAGCGCGGTGCGGCCGTCCATCGCGACCGCGAAGCCGGCCTTCGTCCGGATGTCCAGGTCGGCGTGCTCGCCGAGGAAGGGGAGCGCCGTGATCCGGCCGCCCGGGATCGACGAGGACTCCATCGGTCCGAGCTCCACCACGCGCGGAAAGCCGATCCGCTCGAGCGCGAGGCGCAAGGACGGGTCGACGCGACAATCGCCCTTGCTCCGCGGGACGACGATGGTGCCGATCTTGTGGCGCAGATCGATCAGCGTCTCGAGCAGGCAGTGGTCCTGGTGGTTGTGCGTCAGCACGACGTAATCGATCCGCTCGGGCAGGTCGTCGTGCGTGAGGCGCTCGCCGGGGCCGCCGTGCTGGTAGGCGATGATCGGATCGAACAGGACGCTCGTCGACGCGCTCTCCATCAAGACGCACGCGTGGCCGTAATACGTGAGCCGCGGCTCGGAAGAGCGGTAGTCCGGGCGGCGCGGCGGCGGCTCGGCCGAGAAGAAGCTGCGGAACAGCGGCTCGTCGCCGGCGCTCACCCCGAGCCGCTCGCGGATCTCGCCGTACGATCCCGGGGTGTGGCGCATGCGGAAGAGCGCGTCGAGGTGCTCCGACGCGAACGGCACGTCGAGCATGAGCACGCCGGGGCGCGGGAGCCGCGGCGTGCTGAGCCCGTAGCCGCGGACGTCGCTCGCCGCGAGGGAGACGGCGAAGCTCTGCGCGGCCGGCTGGTAATACTCGCTGTCGTAGAACAGCGGCTCGAAGTAGCGCACCGCCGGCTGGCCGTTCACGTCGTAGGTCAGCTCGACCATCCCCCGCAGCGGCGCGGGGATCTGCGCGTAGAGCGGCTCGAGCGACATGCCGTCGCCCCGCTCCGCCACGAGCCGGTCGAGCTCGTGAATGGCGTCCGCGAGCGAGAGGAGCCGGGCGCGCTCGCGGATCGTGCGCTCGGCGAGCGCCCGGACGGCCCCCGCCGCCTCGGCGCCGTGGCCGATGAACGGGCCGCCGGCGAGCGCGGGGTTCGTGAGCGCGGCGACGTGGATCTGCGGGTCCTCGGCGAAGGACTGCATGAGCTTCACGTGGCTGTTCGCGAGGAACATCGCCGCGCTCGGCGGCGGGATCAGGTAGATCCACGCATACCACTGGTTGAAGAGCGGCTCGGCGATGGCATTGGGCCTCAGCGTGACTTCGTCGCTTCTCATGAATGCTCCACGCCTGGCCCGGGCCCGGGCGCGCTGGGGGATGGGTTGAGCCCTGTGTCGTGCAGCCGAGCCTCGATGGCGCGCGCGACCGCGGCGACCGCGGGCGCGCGCAGGACGCCCGCGTGGTCGGCCTCGACGTCGCGCACCTCGACGGCCTCGGCGAGCGCGCCCCACCGGCGCGCCGCCTCGCCGGGATCGGCGAGGGTCGCGGTCGCGCGCAGCAGGAGGAGCGCGCCCGGGAAGCGCGCGCCCTCGTAGGCCGACGCCGCGCGGACGTGCGCCGCGTACACCGCGTACAGCCGCTGGATCTGCTCGTCCGGCACGTCCTCGGGCAGGAGCGCGCTCGACCTCGCGCGGGAGAGCACGAGGCCGAGCCGCCCGGACGGCTCGGTCGCGGCGAGGTCCGCGAACAGCGTCGGGCCGTCGAGCCCGAGGTCGGCGGCGAACCCGGCGACGAGCGTCCCCTCGTCGAGGGGCGGCGCGACGCCGGGCGGCCGGCTGTCGATCAAGGCGACGAGCGGGACGTCGCGCCCGGCGCGGGCGAGCTGGCGCGCGAGCTCGAAGGCCAGCACGCCGCCGAGCGACCAGCCGCCGAGCAAGAGCCGCGCGCCCGGGCAGACCTGCTCGATCAGGGCGCGGTACGGCGCGACGAGCGCCTCGACGGTGGGCGCGGCGGGGCGCGCGGCCTCGGCGGAGAGCCCCGGCGCGCGCAGCGCGTACACGCGCCGCCGGCCGCCGAGGCGGAAGGCGAGCTCGCGGTACATGTCCACGCCGCCGCCCGCGGCGTGGACGAGGAAGAGCGGCGCGGCGTCGGCGGGGCCGTCCTCGAGCAGCACGAGCGCGGTCGCCTCCGACGGGCGCCGCGCGCGGATCGCGGCGGCCAGGCCGTCGATCGTGGGCCGCGCGTAGAGCGCCGAGGCCTCCAGGCCGACGCCGAACCGGGCGCGCACGCGGAGCATCATCCGCATCGCCGAGAGCGAGTCGCCGCCGAGCCGGAAGAAGTCGGCGCGCGGGTCGATCGCGGGCCGGCCGAGCACGCCGCGCCAGATCTCCACGAGGGCGCGCGCCACCGGGTCCTCGGGCTCGGCCGGCGCGATCTCGGCGGCGACCTTGCCGCTCGGGCATGCGCGGGATCGCGTCGAGCGCCACGAGCTCGCCCGGCACCATGTGCTCGGGCAGCCGCGCGGCGAGCGCGGCCGCCACCGACGCCGCGGTCGCGCCGGGGTCGAGGACCACGTACGCCACGAGGTGCGCCCCGCCCGCGGCCGCGTCCCGCCGGACCGCGCACGCGGCGCCGCGCACGCCCGGGGCCGCGAGGAGCGCCGACTCGACCTCCTGGATCTCGACGCGGTAGCCGCGCACCTTGACCTGCCCGTCGCGGCGGCCGACGAACTCGATCTCCCCGTCCGGCAAGAGGCGGACGTCATCGCCGCTCCGGTACATCCGCGCGCCCGGCGTGGAGGAGAACGGGTCGGGTACGAACCGCTCGGCCGTCAGCCCGGGCCGGTTCCAGTACCCGCGGGCCACCGCGCCGCCGCCGATGCAGAGCTCGCCGATCGCGCCGGGCCGGACCAGGCGGAGATCCTCGTCGACCACGTAGCAGGAGGCGTTGCCGATCGGGCGGCCGATCGGGACCACGTCCGACGCGCGGGCGCACGGCCACTGCGTCACGTCGATGGTGGTCTCGGTCGGGCCGTAGGTGTGCACGAGCTCGGTGGACGGGAGGACGGCGAAGAACCGGTCGCGCGTGCTCCGCGCCAGCGCCTCGCCGCCGGCGAAGACGCGCCGGAGCGTCGCGGCGCAGCGGCGCGCGTCGGGCTCCGCGAGGAAGTGATCGAGCAGCTGCGGCATGAACCACAGGTCGGTGACCTCCGCGGCGACGATGAGGCGCGCGAGCGCCATCGCGTCGCGCTGCACGCCCGGGGGGCCGATCACCATCGTCGCGCCGGCGACGAGCGGCGCGAACAGCTCCCAGAGCGAGACGTCGAAGCTCAGCGAGGTCCGGTGCAGGAACCGGTGCCCCTCGGCCAGCGGGAAGCGCCGCTGCCGCCAGAGCAGGTTGTTGCAGAGCTGCCGGTGCGGCACGACGACGCCCTTCGGCTGCCCGGTCGAGCCGGAGGTGTAGATGATGTACGCCGCGTCGTCCGCCGAGCGCCGGTCCGGCGCCGCGCGGGGCGGGGCGGCGCGGCGCGGATCGCGCGCGAGGTCCGCGGCGACGACGGCCTCGGCCCCGGTGCCCGCGATCTTCTCGGCGCCGCGGCGATCGACCAGGGCGACCGACGAGGCCGAGTCGCGGACCAGGTAGGCGATCCGCTCGGCGGGGTACTCGGGGTCGAGCGGCACGAACGCCGCGCCGGCGATCAGCACGCCGAGGACGCTCGCGACCGCGTCGACCGAGCGGTCCATGCAGATGCCGACGTGGTCCTCGCGGCCGATCCCGCGGCGCGCGAGCTCGGCCGCGACGGCGGAGGCGCGGGCCCACAGGCCGGCGTAGGTGACGCGCTCGTCGCCGGCCCACACCGCGACGGCCTCCGGCGTCCTCCGCGCCTGCGCCTCGACGCGGGCCTCGATCCGCATCGGCCCCGGCCACTCGACGCGGACCGCGCCGTTCGAGAGGGCCAGCGCGCGCTGCCCTTCGGTGAGCAGATCGAGCTCGGCGTGGGCGCCCTCCGGCGCGCGCGCCATGGCGTCGAGGACGCGCCGGGTCGCGCCCGCGACGAGCTGCATGTCCTCGTCCGAGAAGAGCGACGCGCTGCCGCTGAACAGGATGGACAGGCCGCCGTCCGCCGGGCTGAGGCTGCACGCGACCGAGAGCGCGAGGGGCGTCTCGCCGACGTCGTGCTCGTCGAGGACGGTGATCCCCGGGATCGAGAGCGCCGCGTCGTAGGCGTGAAAGTGGGCGAAGTTGAACAGGACGTCGAAGAGCGGCTCGCCGCCGTTCTCCCGGACGAGCCGCGCGAGCGGGTACCGGCGGTGCGCGTCCATCGCGCGCTCGGCCTCGTGGACCTGCCGGACGAGATCGCGAAAGCTCCCGCGCCCGAGCTCGACCCGGAACGGGACCGTGTTAAGGAACATCCCGACGGCGCGATCGCCGTCCTCGGCCTCGGGGCGGCAGTTGACCACGAGCCCGGTGACCACGTCCCGGCGGCCGCACAGGTAGGCGAGCACGCGGAGGTGGGCGGTGAGGAGCACGGTCTTGAGCGGGACCCCGAGCTCGGCGGCGAGCGCCGCGAGGCCCGCCTGGACCGGCGCCGCGACCCGCTCGCGCACGTTGCGGACCGGCGCCTCCTGCGCGCGGCCGGCGGGGCCCGCCGCGGCGGCGACGGGCGCGAGCGCGGCGCCCTCGAGCGCCCGCCGAAAGTGATCCCGCGCCGCCTCCGACGCGAGCGCCTGCCGCTCGAGGGCGGCGCACTCGCGTTGCCCGACGCGCGGGGCCGGCGGGAGCGCCGGGACCTCCATCCCGAGCTCCCGCGCGTACAGCTGGAAGAGCTCGGTGACCATCTGGGCCGAGCTCCAGCCGTCGAGCAGCACGTGGTGCTGCGCCCGGGTGAACTGGAAGCTGCCCGGCCCGCGGCGATGGACCGAGATCCGGAGGAACGGGCCGCGCTGCAGGTCGAACCCGCCCGCGCGCGCCCGCTCGAGGTGCTCGGCGAGGGCGACGGCCTGCGCGGCCTCGGTCAGGCCGGTCCAGTCGTGCACCTCGACGGGGATCTCGGCCCGGGCGTGCACGATCTGCAGCGGCTCGCCGAAGCCGGTGAGGTCCACCGTCGACCGGAGCGCCGGGTGGCGCCCCGCGAGCTCGCCGAGCGCGCGGCGGAGCGCGGCCTCGTCGCACGGCGCCCGCAGGTGGTAGCTCGCGACGTCGTGGTAAAAGACCGAGCCCGGCGCCCGCAGGCTGTGCGCGAGCACGCCCAGCTGGAGCTCGGTGAGCGGGAAGGCGTCCTCGGCGTCGGCCGGCAGGCGCGCCCGGTCGGCGTCCTGGAGCAGCGCGAACGGCGCGAGGGGCGCGATGCCGCCGGCGGCGGCGCCGCGGCCGTGGGCGTCGAGCCACGCCGCGAGGGAGCGCACCGTCGGGTGGCCGAAGAGCTGCGCCGGCGTGAAGTGGAGCCCGCGGCGGGCCGCCTGGGCTTGCACCCGGATGCTCCGGATGGAGTCGCCGCCGAGGGTGAAGAAGTTGTCGTCGACGCCGACGCGCTCGGCCCGGAGGACGAGCGACCAGATCTCCGCGAGCGCCCGCTCGGTCTCGGTCCGCGGCGCGACGCTGGCCGGGGCCGCGGGCGCGACCGGCGCCGGCAGGGCGCCGCGATCGACCTTGCCGTTCACCGTGCGCGGCAGGCGATCGAGCCGCACGAACGCCGACGGCACCATGTACGAGGGCAGCCTGGCCGCGATCCGCGCGCGGAGGTCGTCGTCCGAGGGCCCCCCCGGGTCCACGGCGAGGTAGGCGTAGAGCCGGGCGCCGTCGCCGTCGTCGCGCGCGACGACCACGGCCTCGCGCACCGCCGGGGAGCTCCCGATCACCGCCTCGATCTCGGCGGGCTCGACGCGGTAGCCGCGCACCTTCACCTGGTCGTCGACGCGCCCCATGAACTCGAGCGCGCCGTCCGCGCGGAAGCGCGCCCTGTCCCCGGTGCGGTACATCCGCGCGCCCGGCGCGCCCGCGAACGGGTCCGGGCAGAAGCGCTCCGCGGTGAGGTCCGGGCGCCGCGCGTAGCACCGCGCGACGCCGAGCCCGCCGACGTAGATCTCGCCCGCGGCGCCGAGCGGCGCCGGCCGGAGATCGCGGTCGAGGACGTAGATCCGGGCGCTCTCCGCGGGGCGGCCGATCGGGACGCGGGCGGCCGCGGCGTCCTCGGGCAGGCACGCGCGCGCCGTGCACCAGACGGTGGCCTCGGTCGGGCCGTACTCGTTCAGCAGCCGCGTCCCCGGGAGGCGCTCGAGGTGCTTGCGCACGAGGGCCGGCACGCAGGCCTCGCCCGCGACGATCGCGAACCTGTGGAGCGCGAGCTCGGCCTGCGGGACGGCGTCGAGCAGCGCGCCCCACAGGTTCGGGTTGCAGTAGGTGACGGTGATCCGGTGCTCGCGGATGAGCCGCGCGATCGCGGCGGCGTCGCGCTGCGCGCCCTCCTCGGCGATCACGAGCGTGCCGCCCTCGCACAGCGTGTTGAAGATGGGCGCGACCGAGCTGTCGAACGCGAACGAGTAGAGCAGCAGGCAGCGCTCGGTCGGCTCGCCGAACAGCGCGCAGCGGGCGCTCATCGAGGCGTGGAGGTTCGCGTGCGTCACCTCGACGCCCTTCGGCTCGCCCGTGGAGCCCGAGGTGTAGATCACGTACGCGAGCGAGCCGGCCGCGGGCCCCGGCGGCGCCGCGGGCGCCGCGCCGAGGGCCGCGTCGACGAGGAGCAGGTCGGCCGCGGGGGCGCGGTCGGCGGTCGCCGCGTGCGCGACGACGAGCGGCGTGGTCGCCTGCTCGAGGAGGAAGCGCCGGCGCGCCTCGGGGTAGCTCGGGTCGACGGGGACGTACGCCGCGCCGGCGCGCAGCACGCCCAGGACGCCGACGATCAGATCGACCGAGCGCTCGATCAGGACAACGACGCGCGACTCCGGGCCGAGCCCGCGCGCCGCGAGGGCCGCGGCGACGGCGCGGGTGCGGGCCTCGAGCTCGCGGTAGGTGAGGCTCGCGCCGCCGGCCGTCACCGCGACGCGCTCCGGGCGCTCGGCCGCCCGCTCCAGGATCTCGTCGACGACGGTGCGCCCGGCGGCCGCGGGATCGCCCCCGCCGTCCCCCAGCGCGAGGAGCCGCCGGAGCTCGGCGGGCCCGACGAGATCGAGCCGCGCCACCGGGCGCTCGGGCTCCCTGCTCGCCGACGCGAGCAGCGTCGCGAGCCGCTCCGCGAACAGGTCGGCGAACGCGCCGCCGTACCGCGCCCCCGCGAAGCGCAGCGCGCACGCGAGCCGCGGCGCCTCGGGCGACCACGTGAAGCCGACGCGGACGCCGGCCGCGGGCTCGTCCACCTCGCACGCCGCGACGCGGGCCGTGACGCCCGCGCGCTCGGCCGGCGCCGGGGCGCGCTCGAAGCGGAACGCGACGCCCGCGGTCCCCTGCCCCTCCGCGGTCTCCTCGTCCTCACGCGCCCCCAGGCACGCCTGCCACTGGGCGTGCTCCCGGAGGCGCGCGTGCACGTCCGCCGCGAGCGCGGCGAAGGGCGCGCCGGCGCCGACGGGCGCCGCGAAGGGCGCGAGCTGCGCGAACGGGCCGACCGCGCCCGCCAGGTCGGCGAGCTCGCGGCCGCCGAGCAGCACGTCGAGGCGCACCTCGCCGCGGCCGGCGTGGCGGTCCACCGTCGCGGCGACGGCGGCGAGCAGCAGGGCCTCGAGCGACACGCCGCGCTCGGCGGAGGCCCGCTCCAGGGCGGCGAGCGTCGCGGCGTCGACCTCGAAGGACCGGTCGATCGCCCCCTCGGACGGGGGCTCGTCCAGGCCGGGCACGACCGACGCCTCGACCGACCGCTGCCGCTGCCAGTGCGCGATCCCGGGGACGGCCTCGTCGGACGCCGCGAGCTCGGCCACCCAGTCGGCGTAATCGGCGTGCTGCACGGTGGGCTCGAGCTCGTCGCGGGTGCGCCCGGCGCGCGTGGCTGCCAGGGCGCAGAGCTCGGTCGCCAGGTGGCCCGCGGTCTCGCGGTCGGCGCACAGGGCCGACGTCCGCAGGCCGATGACCCACCGGGCGCCGCCCGCGCGCGCGATCGCCCACGTGGTCGCCGGGCCGCCGGCGGGGGGCGGCGGGAGCGCGGCCTTGGTGCGCGCGACCAGCGCGGGCTCGGTCTCGCCTTCGCCGAGCGGCGCGACGACGACGGGCGCCGGCGCCGCCTCGAGCACGACCTGCAGCGGGTGCGCCATGCCCGGGAGGCACGCGAACCGCGTCCGGAGGATCTCGTGCCGGCCGGCGAGATCCTCGATCACCGCGGCGGCGACGCCCTCCCCGGAGATCCCGTCGACCACGAAGACGAAGCGCGCCTCCGGCGCCGTCCGCGCGGACGAGAGCCGCCGCTGCTGCGGCGAGAGCCGGAAGCCGCGAATGACCTGCTCGTCGGGCGCCGGTGTCTGAAGTTGGCTATCCATCCTATCCCCGGTCCATGGTGCTCAGCACGAAGTCTCCCCGCGTCCGCGGCCCGCGGCGGCCCTGGATGCGCGCGCCGCGCGCGGCTCACGACACGGACCGCGGCTCCGAGAGCGCGACGACCACGCGGCGGGCGCCCTCGAACGGCTCCCGGCCGTGCGCGACGGTCATGTTGTCGAGCAGGAGCACGTCGCCGCGCGCCCACGGGAACAGGATCCTCTCCGCGTCGTAGGCGTCCAGGATCGTCCGCACGTCCGCCGGATCGATCGGTGAGCCGTCTCCATAGAACGTCTGGAAGGGCAGCCCGTCCTCTCCGTAGGTCGACACGAGCGCCTGCCGCACGTCGGCCTCGCGCGCGGCGAGGTGGAAGAACGCCGCGTGGTTGAACCAGAGCCGCTCTCCCGTGATCGGGTGGCGCTGGACCGCGGGCCGGACAGCGACGGTGCGCAGCCGCTCGCCGTCGAGCCACTCGACCTCGATCGCGTGCGCCTTGCAATAGGCCTCCACCTTGGCCCGGTCGTCCGTATAGAACGCCTGTTGCCAGGTCAGCCCGACACCCGCGTTGTAATTGCGCACGTACCGCACGCCCCTCGCCTCGAAGCGAGCCTGGATCTCCAGCGGGATCCGCGCGAGCACGCGGCGGACATCGCAGATGGGCGTCTCGCCGCGCCCCCCGGGCGCGGTGAGACAGCAAAAGAAGATCTTCCGCGGCCACGTGAAGCAGTAAGCCCCCTCGTTGTGCAACGCGATCGTCTGGTGCTGCGGGTAGAACGTGGAGGCGTAAACCCGCCTCGCCCCCGCCTCGGCCCGGGGCGTCGACTCGTCGCCGGGCGCGTCGAGCGGATCGCCGTCCGACGCCGCGGCCACGACCTCGGCGAAGCGCTCCGGCGCGTCGACGCCGAAGCCGCGGAAGAGCAGCGCCCGGTGCTCCAGGAGCAGCGCGTCGACGCGCGGCCGGTGCGCGCGGATCCACGCGGCGAGATCCACGTGGCCCGCCGCGGCGGCGGGGCTCGCGACGGCGAGCACCGAGCGCGCCTCGCTCCACGGGCGGACGTCGACGAGCGCCGCGCCTGACAGGACCACTTCTCGACGACGATCGCCGCGGAGCGGCCGATTGGAGATGCTCATGGCGAATTCCCGGAGGGATAGAGTTGCCCGTCACCGCGCCTCGCGCGCCTGTCCATCGCGTGCATGATCACAAGAGCGGGAGCGAGCGGCGGTCGTTCAGCCGCTCGGGCGCCGGGCGCGACGTCGAGAGCTGCTGGATGAGATCGCCGAGCAGCCACTCGAGCAGCGACTCCCCGGCGGGGGTGAGCGACAGGACCGCCCCGGCGCTCGTGAGCAGCCCCCAGTCGACGTACCTCGCGGTCGACGCGGCGAACCGCTGCACGAGCGCGTCGTCGAACGACGCCCTCAGCTCGGCGAGATCCACCGGGCGGTTCGATTTCCAGAGCGCGAGGACCAGGATGTACATCCGCTCCAGCGGCCCGAGCTCGTACTTCGTGCCGATGGGCAGCGAGCGGGCGTTCACGCGCGCGATGTACTCCTCCTTGTCGTCGACGTTGATGTAGAAGTGGCCAGGACCGTAGTTCTGCACGTGCGGCCCGAACGCCACGCACGGGGTCTGCTTCTCCCACCGCTCGCGGTAGACCTTGGTGTCCGCGACCTTCGGCTTGAGGAACCAGCCGACGAGGTTCTCGCGGTATCCGGCGCTCTCGAGCAGCGCCTTCGCCTCGGCGCGCATCACGCGGCACTCGACCTCGCTCGGGAAGGCGCCCGGGGCGGCCTCGTACTCGCGCACGAGCGGCGGATCGTCGCGGACCTCCAGGCGATAGAGGGTGATCGATGGCGTCTCCAGCGCGATCGCGGTCTCGACCGACTCCAGGAACTCGGCGCGCGTCTGCGTCTTGAGCCCGTACAGGAGGTCGATGTTGACCGACGGGATGCGCGCGATCGCCTCGCGCAGCACGTCCATCGCCTTTTCGCGCGAGAACGTCCGCGCGACCATGCCGAGGAGCCGGTCGTTGAACGCCTGCACGCCGATGCTCAGGCGCGTGGCGTACCGCTCCAGCACGTCGAGCTTCTCGCGCCCGAGCGTGCCGATGCTGGCCTCGACGCAGACCTCGGCGTCCGGCGTCAGGCGGTAGCTCGTGAAGAACGCGAGGTGCTCCTCCAGCATGTCGCGCGGGAGGACCGTCGGCGTGCCGCCGCCGAAATAGATCGAGGGCACGCTCTTTTCGCGCAGGCCGCAGAGCTCGTCCATGAGCCGCGCGTGGGCCCGCTCCGCCTCGAGCAAGCGCTGCATCTCCGAGCGCTTGTCGATCTTCCCCCAGTAATAACAGTACGTGCACTCCTCGACGCACCACGGCACGTGGGCGTAGAGCGCCACGCTCGGGGCGCCGGCATAGAGCGACCGGATCCAGGGGAGCGCGGCGTCGTCGTACCGCGAAGGCCGCGAGCAGGCCTTGACCACGTCCTCGAAGATCCTGAACCGGAACTGCCGCGCAGTCCGCTGCTCGAAGAAATCACCCGGGAGACGACCCATTCCCAGTCGCTCCAATACGGTCCTATCGGCCATCGTCCATTCCTCTCTTCACCGCTCGTCCGCCGCGTTGCACGGAGCGTCGGGCGTTAAGGTTTCTCGAGATGAGGCCCGTCCACGCGCGCCTCGGGAGCACCGGATCGCTCCCGTTCGGCCGATCGCTTGCGCAGCTGGCCGGCGCGCTGCCGGAACGCCTCGGCCTCCTCCTTGCGCAACGCCGCGTCCTCCTCGCGGACGAACGCGGCGAGCTCGGCGACCGGGGCTCGGGGCCGCTCGACCACCGCGGAGAGGAGCCGCAGGAAGACCCGCGGCAATCGCGCGACCGCCGCCGCGTCGAACTGGCTCCGGCGGAACTCGAAATACCCGCGCAGGCCGCCTTCGTCCGTGGGCCACAGCAGGATGGAGAGATCGAACGGGACGATCGGCGGGTAGAGCGGGATCAGGTCGGCGCGGAGGCCCGGCACGACGACCGCGGCCTTCGGCGCGTTCTGCAGGGCGAGCCAGACGCGGAACAGCGGGCTCTGGGCGACGTCGCGCTCGCGCCGAATCTCGTTCACCACGAGGTCGAACGGGACGTCCTGCCGGGCGAACGCGTCGAGCGCGGTCTGCCGGCTGCGCGCGAGGAGCTCGGCGAACGTCGGCTCGCCGGAGACGTCGACGCGGAGCACGACCGGGTTCACGAGCAGGCCGACGAGCCCCTCCAGCTCGGGCCGCCGCCGGTTCGCGAGCGGCGTGCCGACGGGGATGTCGGTGTCGCCCGTGAACGCGTGGAGCAGCACGTCGAGCGCCGCGAGCAGCACCATGAAGAGCGTCGCGCCCTCGGCGCGCGCGAGCTCCTCGAGCGACCGCGCGAGCGCCGGCGCGACGCCCACCTCCTCGCTCGCGCCCGCGCGGTCCTCCGGGCCCTGCGCCTTGCGCCCGTCGTTCGGGAGGCCCAGCGCGAGCGGGAGGCCGCGCAGCCGCTCGCGCCAGAAGTCGAGCTGCGCCTGGTCCACGGGCGCCTCCTGCTGCCAGGCCGCGTAGTCGCCGTACTGCAAGGCCGGCTCGGGCAGCGCGGCGCCGGCGTAGAGCGCGAGGAGCTCCCGCACCAGCACGCCCATCGACCAGTCGTCCGAGACGATGTGGTGGATGGTCATCACGAGCACGTGCTCGCGGGCGTCGACCCGGAAGAGCGCGGCGCGCAGGAGCTGCCCGGTCGAGAGGTCGAACGGCCGCCACGCCTCGGCCGCGATCGCGCCCTCCAGCGATCGCGACCCGGCCCGGAGGTCGATCACGACGAGCGGCGCGGCCGGCGCGGGGCGCACGACCTGGACCGGCTCGCCGTCGACCGACGCGAGCGCGGACCGCAGCGACTCGTGACGCGCGAGCAGGCCGGCGACGGCGCGCTCGAGCGCGGGCACGTCGAGCGCGCCGGTGAGGCGCACCGCCGTGGGCACGTTGAACATCGCGGTGCCCGGCGTGAGCTGCTCGAGGAACCACATGCGCCGCTGGGCGTGCGAGAGCGGCGCGCGCTCGAGGCGGCGCCGCGGGAGCGACGGCGCCCCGGCGCGCGGCGCCCCGGCGGGATCCGCGGCGGGCGAAGGCGGCGCGGCGCCCCCCGCCGGGGCGGCCGCCCGCGCGGCGAGCGCCTCGACCGCGGGCGCGAGCGCCGCGATCGTGGGCCGGTCGAACACGAGCTGCAGCGGGACCTCGACGCGGAGCGCGCGCTGCACGCGGGCGACGACCTGCGTCGCGAGGAGCGAGTGCCCGCCGAGGTCGAAGAAGTCGTCGAGCACGGAGACCTCGCCGGCGCCCAGCACCTCGCGCCAGATGCCGGCGAGCAGCGCCTCGGTGGGCGTGCGCGGCGGGACGCGCGGGGCCGCCGGGTCGCCCGCCGCCGGGTCCGGGGGCGGCAGGGCCGCGCGGTTCACCTTGCCGTTCTGCGAGAGCGGCAGCGCCTCCAGGGCGACCACCGCGGACGGGAGCATGGCGCTCGGGAGGCGGCCCCGGAGCGCCTCGCGCAGGTCCGGCGGGAGCGGCGCGCCCGGCGCCGGCACCACGTACGCGACCAGGCGCGGGTGCCCCGGGGCGTCCTCGCGCAGCATCACCACCGCCTGCTGCACGGCCGGCAGGGCCTCGAGCGCGGCCTCGATCTCGCCGAGCTCGATCCGGTGGCCGCGCAGCTTGATCTGGTGGTCGGTGCGCCCCTGGAACTCGAGCGTGCCGCCCGGGAGCCAGCGCGCGAGGTCGCCGGTCCTGTAGAGCCGCTCGCCCGGCGTGCGCGCGAACGGGTGCGGCACGAACCGGAGCGCCGTCTGCTCGGGGCTGTTGCCGTAGCCGCGCGCGAGCGGGACGCCGCCGATGTACAGCTCGCCCGTCACGCCGAGGCCCACGCGCCGCATCCCGGCGTCGAGCAGGACGATCTCGCCGTTCGCCACGGGCTCCCCCATCGACACGACCGAGCCGGCCTCGCCGCGCGGGAGCGAGCACCCGGTCACCGCGATCGACGCCTCGCTCGGGCCGTACATGTTGATCAGGTCGGCGTGGGCCGCCGCCGCGAAGAAGCGCCGCGTCAGCTCGGCGGGGACGGCCTCGCCGCCGACGAGGACGCGGCGGAGGCTCGCCGGGAAGGCGCCCGGCGCGTCCGCGAGGAACGCCGAGAGCATCGACGAGACGAAGTACGCGATCGTCACCCCGTGCCGCTCGATGGTGCGGCGGAGGTACGCCGGGTCGCGGTGGCCGCCGGGGCGCGCCACGACGATCCGCGCGCCGGCGAGGAGCGGCCAGAAGACCTCCCAGACCGAGACGTCGAAGCCGAACGGCGCCTTGAGGAGCATGCGGTCGCCCTCGCCGAGCGGCCACCGCTCCTGCACCCAGCCCATCTGGTTCACGATCGCGCGGTGCGACGTGAGCGACGCCTTCGGCCGGCCCGTCGAGCCGGACGTGTAGATCACGTACGCGACGTTGTCCGGGAGCGCGCGCGCGGCGCCGAGCGACGCGCCGCTCGCGCGCGCGATCGCGGCGGCGTCGCCGTCGACGCAGACGACCGCGCACCCGCCGGTCGGGAGCTCGTCGGCGGTGGCCTCGTCCGTGACCAGGATGCGCGCGCGCATCTCGCGGAGCATGTGCTCGACCCGCGCCGGAGGGAGATCCGGGTCGATCGCGAGGTAGCCCGCCCCCGCCTTGACCACGCCGAGCACCGCGATCACGAGCTCGAGCGAGCGCTGCAGGCAGACGCCCACGAGGGTCTCGCGGCCCGCGCCCATCGACGCGAGGTGACGGGCGAGCTGGTTCGATCGGCGCTCGAGCTCGGCGTAGCTGATCGACGCGTCGTCGAGCTCGACCGCGACGGCGTCGGGGGTGCGCGCGGCCTGTCGGGACACGAGCTCGTCGAGCGTCACGGGCTCGCGCTGGCGCGCTGGCCCGCGGGCCAGCGCGTCGAGCCGGGAGAGCTCGCGCGGGCCGAGGTACGCGCAGCGGTCGACCGCCTCGCCGGGGCGCGCCGTGAGCTCGGCGAGCAGCGTGGCGAAGCGCTCGCCGAGGCGCGCCGCGTCCTCGTCGCTGGCGACGGACGCGTCGACCTCCAGCTCGAACGCGACGCCCTCGGGCGTCTCGGAGCAGACGAGCTGCGCGACGAACGGCTCGGTCGTCACGCGGCGCGACGCGAGCGCGAGCCGGAGCCCCGCGGCGGCGCGCGGCGGCGCCGCCTCCCGGAACGAGAAGCCGAAGGCCCCGAGCGGGAGCGCGTCGGGCACGTAGTCCTGCAGGGCGCGGGCCTCGCGCTCGGCGCGGGCGACCCGCGCCGCGAGGCCGGCGAGCGGCTCGCCGCGCGACGGCGCGACCCGGAGCGGGACGTACCGCTCGTACGGCCCGCACGCGGCGCCGAGCTCCGGGTGCGTCCGCCCGTCGAACAGGGTCGCCACGGTCACGCCGGCGGGGTCCTCGCCGCTCGACCGCCACAGGACCGCCGCCCAGGCGGCGAGGCACGCGACCGGCAGCGGGACGGAAGAGGCCTCCGCGGCCGCGCGCAGCCGCGGCTGGACGGCCGGATCGACGGCGATCGCGGCGCGGCGCGGCCGGAAGCCCGGCCGGGCGTCCGCCGGCGGCGCGAAGAGGAGCGCCGCCGCGGGCGCGTCCGGGAGGCGCTCGCGCGCCCAGAGCGCCTGCGCGTCGGCCGCGTGGCGGGACTCCAGGAGGCCGTCCTGCCAGTCGGCCACGTCGGCGTACTGCCGCACCGCGGCCGACGCGGCCTCGTCGGCGAGCGGGGCGCCGCGCCCGAGGGCGGCGGCGAGCTCGGCGACGATGTTCTCTAGCGAGGCGCCGTCGACGCAGAGCGCGGGGGCGCTCAGCACGAGCTCGTGGCGCTCGGGGGACCGCCGGACGAGGGCGGCGCGGAGGGGCGGGTCGCCGAGCGGCTCGCTCGCGGCGCGGGCCAGCGCGGCGCCCGCGCCGCCGGGGTCCGCCTCGACGCGGAGGTCGACGCGCGGCGCGCCGACGATCTGGACCCCGGGCGCGCCGTCGGGCAGCTCGAACGTCGTCCGCAGGATCTCGTGCCGCGCGACGACCTCGCGCAGCGCGGAGGCGATCCGCCGCTCGTCGCACGGCCCGTCGATGGTCACGTGCGCGACGGCCCGGTACGGCGACGGCTCCGCGGCGCCGCGCGACCGCGCCGCGAGCCGCCGCTGCTGCGGCGAGAGCGCGAACCCGCCTGTCTCGAGGGTCTCTGTCATGGCTCCTCTCGGCCGAGGGCCTTCCCCTCGGCGCCTTGGGTGGACGGCCTCACGGCGCGGCGCCGGGCGCTGCCGAGCCGCGCGAGCTCCGCGCCGCGGGCGCGCTCGAGCTCGCGGGCCCTGCGCTCCTCGACGCCGGCCTCGATGTGCTCCCGGAGCTCGGCGAGCGTCGCCTCCGGACGCGAGGTCGCGCGCTCGAGCGCCCGCGCGTAGTCCTCGAGGAAGTCGCGCACCGTCTCCTGCCGGTAGAACTCCGTGCTGTACTCGACGCCGAAGACGAAGCCGGAAGGCCCCTCGGCGACCGTGAGCACGAAATCGAACGGCGCCGCCTCGGCCTCGACCTCGAGCGCCTCGAGCACGACCCCGTCGAGCTCGATGCTGGGCACGCGCACGTTGCGCATCACGAACTTGGCGTCGAAGAGCGGCGCCTGGCCGGCGACGCGCCGCGGCCGCAGCGCCTCGACCAGCCGGTCGAAGGGCAGATCCTGGTGCTCGAACGCCTCGAGGGTCACGTCCCTGACCCGGCGCACGAGCTCGGCGAACGCGGGGTTTCCGCTGAAATCGGCGCGGATGACGAGCTGGTTGACGAAGAAGCCGATCATCCCCTCCGTCTCGAGCCGGTTCCGGTTCGCGACGTCGGTCCCGACGACCATGTCCTCGATCCCGGTGCGCTGGTGGAGGAGCGCCTTGTAACAGGCGAGGAAGATCATGAACGGCGAGACCCCCTCGCGCCGCGCGAGGCCCCGCACGCCGTCGGCCAGCGCCGCGGGGGCCGGGAGGCTCTGGCGCGCGCCGCGCCAGGTGCGCGCGCCCTCGGGGGCGTGGTCGGCCGGGACGCGCACGCGCGGCAGATCGCCCGCGAGCTTCCTCCGCCAGTAGCCGAGCTCCGCCTCGAGCCCCTCGCCCGCGAGCCACGCGCCCTGCGCGGCCGCGAAGTCGACGTACTGGACCGGGAGCTCCGGCAGCGGCGAGGCCAGCCCCCGCGTGAACGCGCGGTAGAGCGCGCCGAACTCGGCGACGAAGACGCCGACCGACCAGACGTCGAACACGATGTGGTGCACGACGAGCACCACGATGTGCTCGCGCTCGGAGCGCCGGATCACGTGCGCGCGGAGGAGCGGGCCCGAGGCCAGGTCGAAGACCTCGAGCGCCTCCGCGGCGATGGCGCGCCGGGTCTCGGCCTCGAGGTCCGCGCCCGGGAGGTGCGCGAGGTCGGACACCCGCCACGGCACCGACGGCGCGGGCGCGACGACCGGCACCGGGCGGCCCTCGATCGCGGCGAAGGTCGTGCGCAGCGCCTCGTGGCGGCGGCAGATCTCCTCGAGGCTCCGCCGCAGCGCCGCGAGATCGAGCCGGCCGTCCGCGCGGACCGCGAACGAGACGTTGTACGCCGGGCTGCCCGGCTCGAGCTGGTCGAGGAACCAGAGGCGCTGCTGCGCCGACGAGACCGGCAGCCGCCCGCCGCGCGGGACGGGGGCGATCGGCGGCAGCGCGCTGCGGGCGGCCCCGGCGCCCTGCCGCCGCTCGATCTCCGCGGCGAGCGCCTCGATCGTCGGCCCCTCGAAGAGCGCGCGGACGGGCACGTCGACGCCGAGCCGCGCGCGCACGCGGGAGACGAGCTGCGTCGCCATCAGCGAGTCGCCGTGGAGCGCGAAGAAGTCGTCGGTCACGCCGACGTCCTCGACGCCGAGGATCTCGGTCCAGACGCGCGCGAGCAGCCGCTCCATCTCGGTGCGTGGCGCGACGCGATCGGCGCGCCCCTCGGCCCGCGCGCCGCGACCCTCTGCACCATCCGCGGGCGCGGCGGCCGGCGCGCCCGCGCCGCCCTCGCGGCGCGCGGCGCCGACGGCGGCGGCCGCCTCCGGGCCCGGCCGGGGCCCGCGCGCGAGCGAGACCCAGTGGCGCGTCCGCTCGAACGGGTACGACGGGAGCGGCACGCGGCGCCGGCCCTCCCCCTCGTGCAGGCGCTGCCAGGCGACCGGACAGCCGACCTCCCACAGGCGGCCGAGCGCCTCGAGCGCCTGGCGCTGCTCGCTCGATCCGGCCTCGCGCTCGCCCCGCAGCCCCTCGATCCCCAGCGCCGACGGCAAGGTGCGCCGCGCGAGCGCCGTGAGCGAGCGGCCCGGACCGACCTCCAGGAAGACCGCGTGCCCCTCGGCGCGGAGCGCCTCGAGCCCCTGCGCGAAGCGGACCGGCGCGCGCAGGTGCCGCGCCCAGTAGCCCGGATCGACGGCCTGCTCGTCCGTGATCGGCGCGCCGGTGACGTTGGAGATGAACGGCACGCGGGGCGGCCGGAGCGCGGCGCGGCGGACGCGCGCGCGGAGCGGCTCGACCGCGCCGTCGAGCAGCGCCGAGTGGAACGCGTGCGACGTCTCGAGCCGGCGCGCGAACGTCCCCTGCGCCTCGAGCGCCGCCTGGACCCGATCGATGGCGCCGGACGGCCCCGAGAGCGCGACGAGCCCCGGCGCGTTCCACGCGGCGATCTCGACCCCGTCGCGGAGGAAGGCCTCGAGCCGCTCGGCCGGCGCGCCCACCGCGAGCATCGACCCCGGGGGCATCGCCTGGGTCAGCCGCCCGCGCTCGATCACGATCGCCACCGCGTCCTCGAGCGTCACCACGCCGGCGAGGCACGCCGCGACCCACTCGCCGAGGCTGTGCCCGAGCATCGCCGCGGGCTCGACGCCCCACGACATCCACAGCCGCGCGAGCGCGATTTCGACCGCGAAGAGGACCGGCTGCACGCGCTCGGTCGCCGTGAGGCGCGCGCCGTCGCCGTCGCCCGCCTCGAAGGCGACGCGCGCGAGATCCATCCCGGCCACGTCGCCGGCGATCCGCGCGCACGCGTCGAAGGCCCGCCGGAACTCGGGCTCGGCCGCGTACAGCCCGGCCCCCGCCCCGAGGCGCTGCGAATGCTGCCCGGGGAACAGGAACACGGCCCCCCGCCCCGCCGCGGCGGGCGCGCCCTTCCGCGGGGCGCGGAGGGCGTCGCGGGCCTCGTCGAGCGAGGCCGCGACGATCGCGCGGCGATGCGCGTGCTCGCGGCGGCCGACCTGCAGCGTGAACGCGACGTCGGCGAGGTCGAGCGAGGGGCGGGCGTCGAGGTGGGCCGCGAGCGCGCCGCACGCGGCGTCGAGGGCGCGCTCGCTGCGGGCCGACAGCGCGAGCACGCACGCGGGCCGGCGCCACGGCGCCGCGGCGGGGGCGGCCGGCGGCTCCTCCAGCACGACGTGGGCGTTGGTGCCGCCGATGCCGAACGAGCTCACGCCCGCGCGCCGCGCCGGCTTGCCGGCGGGCCAGGGCCCGGCCGACGTGGGCACGAAGAACGGGGTCGACCCGAAATCGATGTGCGGGTTCGGCGCCTCGAAGTGGACGCACGGGGGGACGACCCCCTCGCGGACGACGTGGATCGCCTTGATCAGCCCCGCCACGCCGGCCGCGGCGTCGAGGTGGCCGATGTTGGCCTTGAGCGCCCCGAGCGCGCAGGCGGAGACCGCGTCGGTGCGCCGCCGGAACGCGGTCGTCAGCGCCTGGATCTCGACCGGATCGCCGAGCAGCGTGCCGGTGCCGTGCGCCTCGACGTAGCCGATCGAGCCCGGGTCGACCCCCGCGACGCGGTGCGCCTCGGTGATGACGGCGGCCTGCCCGGAGGCGCCCGGCGCGCTGAAGCTCGCCTTCCTGCCGTCGTTGTTGACGGCCGTGCCGCGGATGACGGCGTGGATGCAGTCGCCGTCGGCGAGCGCGTCGGCGAGGCGCTTGAGCACGACGAGGCCGACGCCGCTGCCGGCGACCGTGCCCGCCGCGCGCGCGTCGAACGGCCGGCAGCGGCCGTCGGGCGACATGATGCCCCCGGGCACGTGGACGTGGCCGCCCTTCTGCGGCACCGCGACCGAGACCCCGCCGGCCAGGGCCACGTCGGTCTCGAAGCCGAGCAGGCTCTGGCACGCGACGTGGACCGCGACGAGCGACGTCGAGCAGGCGCTCTGCACGAGCACGCTCGGCCCGCGGAGGTCGAGCTTGTACGAGACGCGCGTGGTCAGGTAGTCCTTGTCGTTCGCCAGCGTGAGGGCGCGCAGCCCGACGGCCGCGACCAGATCGGGGCGCGAGACGACCTGGAGCAGGTACGCGCCCGGGCCGCACCCGCCGAAGACGCCGATCGCCCCCGCGGTGCGCGCCGGGTCGCAGCCGGCGTGCTCGAGCGCGCTCACCGCGCACTCGAGGAAGAGCCGGTGCTGGGGGTCGATGAGCTGCGCCTCGCGCGGCGGGATCTCGAAGTACGCCGCGTCGAAGTCATCGATTCCATTCAGCAATCCGCCCGCGCACACGACGGGGGCGGCGGGGGCGGCGCCCGGCGCCTCCGGCAGGGCGGCGTGCGGCTCGCGCTCGTGCTCCGGGAAGAACGTGATCGACTCGACCCCGTTCACCACGTTCGCCCAGAGCGCGTCGACGTCGTCCGCGCCGGGGAAGCGCCCCGCCATGCCGATGACGGCGACGGCGCCGCCCAGGTCCTCCTGCTCGTCTCCGGGTGCCATCGCGCTCATCCGTTCGACCGATCCCCGCGCGCGGCCTGCCGGCGGCGCGCCGCGTCCCGGCGCGCGTCCGCGCGCTGCTCGGCCGCGTCCGTGGACCCGCGCGCCGGATCGCTCGCGTCGACGCGCGCGGCGAGCGCCTCGATCGTCGGCGACTGGAACAGGTCCGCCACCGCGACCGGGGCGCGCAGCCGCTCCTTGAGCAGCCGCTGCGCGCGCACCGCGAGCAGCGACGTCAGCCCGATCTCGAAGAGGTTCTCGTTGACGCCGATCTGCTCGACCTGGAGCACCTCCTTGAGCGCCCCGACGATCGCGCGCTCGGTCGGCGTGCGCGGCGGGATCCGCGGCGCCTCGCCATGGCCGCCGCGCGGGTCGATCGCGGCGAGCGCCGCGCGGTCGACCTTGCCGTTCGCGCTCAGCGGGAAGGCGTCCACCGGGACGCACGCGCTCGGGACCATGTACTCGGGGAGCGCCCGCCGCGCGGACGCGAGGATCCCCTGCGGATCCAGGCCGCCGGCGCCGATGACGTACGCGACGAGGCGCCGGTCGCCCGAGGGGTCCTGCTTGACGGCGACCGCGGCCTCCTTCACGTCCGGGTGCCGGAGCAGCGCCGCCTCGATCTCGCCGAGCTCGACGCGGTAGCCCCGCACCTTCACCTGGAAGTCGACCCGCCCGAGCAGCTCGACGGCGCCGTCGCGGAAGTACCGGGCGAGATCGCCGGTGCGGTAGAGCCGCTCCCCGGTCGCCGGGTGCGTGACGAAGCTCGCGGCGGTCCGGGCCTCGTCGCGGAAGTAGCCGAGCGCGACGCCGACGCCGCCGATGTAGAGCTCGCCCGGGACGCCGATCGGACACGGCTCGAGCGCCTGGTCGAGGACGTAGACGCGCTGGTTCGCCATGGGGCGGCCGTACGGGACGCTGCGCCAGCGCGGATCGACGCGGTCGATCGGGTGCAGGATCGACCAGATCGACGCCTCGGTGGCGCCGCCCAGGCTGACGATCCGCGCGGACGGGGACGCGGCCCGGATCCGCTCGGGGAGCTTCAGGTCGATCCAGTCGCCGCTCAGCAACACCAGGCGGAGCGACGCGAGATCGGGCGGCGCCATCGTGCTGGCGCCGGCGGGGGCGGCGTCCAGCGCGAGCTGGAGCAGCGCGGGCACCGAGTTCCAGACGGTCACGCGCTCGGCCCGCACCAGCGCGGCCCACGCGTCGGGCTGCGGCCCGGGGCCCGGCGGTGGCAGGACGATGGCGCCGCCCGCCGCGAGCGTGCCGAAGAGGTCGTAGACCGACAGATCGAAGCTCAGGGACGAGAGCGCGAGCACGCGGTCGTCGCGCCCGACGCCGAACCGGCGGTTCACGTCGAGGATCGTGTTCACCGCGCCGCGGTGGTCGATCATCACCCCCTTCGGCTGGCCGGTGGATCCGGAGGTGTAGATGACGTACGCGAGGTCGCCCGGCGCGGGCGCGGCGCGCTGAGGGAGGCGCAGATCGCCGTCGAGCTCGCCCAGCTCGTCCAGCTCGTCCACGAGCGCGCGCTCGACCCCGGCGGGCCAGTCGATCCGCGCGTCGACGTGCGACTGCGTGAGCGCGAGGCGCGCCTCGCCGTGCGCGAGCAGGTGGGCGAGCCGCTCGCGCGGCAGCGCGGGATCGATCGGCAGGTACGCCGCCCCGGCGTGCAGCACGCCGAGCGCGGCGGCGACCTGCTCCCAGCCCTTGTCCATCGCGATCGCCACGAGCTGGCCGCGCCCCTGCCCGGCCCTCCGGACGCGCGCCGAGACGGCGAGCGCGCGCCGGCGCAGCTCCGCGTACGTCAGCCGCCGGCCGCCAGCGACGACCGCGACCGCCTCCGGCTGCTCGCTCGCCCGCGCGAAGAACGGCTCGTGCAGGCAGAGGTGGTCCTCGTACGGCGCCTCGGTCGCGTTCCACGTCACGAGCGCGCGCCGGCGCTCCTCGGGCGTGAGCAGGAGCGCCGCGACCCTCGCCTCCGGCGCGCGGACCGCCCGCTCCGCGATCTGCACGAGCGACTCGAGGAGCTCGTCGGCCGTCTGCGGGTCGAAGAGGTCGGTGTTGTACTGCAGCGAGACGACCTCCTCGCCGCCGCGCGCCTCCACGGAGAAGCGCAGGTCGAAGCGCGTCGTCTCCACCCCGAGGTCGAGGAGCTCGACCTCGAGGCCGCCGAGCGCCATCGCGGGCATCGGCGCGCTCTGGACGACGAGCATCACCTGGAAGAGCGGCGACCGGCTCATGTCACGCCTCGGCTGCAGCGCCTCGACGACCTTCTCGAACGGCGCGTCCTGGTGCTCGAACGCCTCGAGCGCCGTCGCCCGGGCGCGCCGGAGCAGCTCGGCGAAGCTCGGGTCGCCGGCGAGGTCCACGCGCAGGACGAGCGTGTTCACGAACATGCCGACGAGCCCCTCGAGCTCGGGGCGCGGGCGGTTCGCGACCGCGGTGCCGATCGCGAGATCGTCCTGGCCGGTGGCGCGCCGGAGCGCCACGGCGAGCACGGCGAGCCACGCCATGAACCGCGTGACCTCCGCGCGCTGGCAGAGCGCGTCGAGCTCGCCGAGCAGGCGCCGGGGGAGCGCCGCCGTCCGCTCGGCGCCGGCGAACGTCTGGACGGCGCCGCGCGGCCGATCCGTCGGCAGCTCGACCGTCGGCAGGTCGCAGAGGCGCCGCGCCCACCACGCGACGAGCCCCTCGAGGCGCGCGCCCGAGAGCGCCTGCCGCTGCCAGCGGGCGAAGTCGACGTACTGCGCCGCGAGCGGCGGGAGCGCCGGAGCGCCCCCGCGACGACAGCTCTCGTACAAGGCGCCCAGGTCCCGGAGGAGGGGCGCGAACGACCACCCGTCGATCGCGATGTGGTGCACGCCGAGCACGAGGACGTGCTCCTCCGGCCCGAGCCGCACGAGGCGGGCCCGGAGCAGCGGGCCCGCGGCGAGGTCGAACGGCGTCGTGAGCTCCGCGCGGGCGGCGAGCCGCGCCGCGCGCTCGCGCTCGCCCTCGGGCTGGTCGGACACGTCCACGAAGCGCACCGGGACGTCGCGGCGCTCGCCGATGCGCTGCACCGGGTCCGGGCTCGCCGCGAACGTGGCGCGGAGCGCGGCGTGGCGGCTGATCAGCCCCTCGAGCGCCCGCGCGAGGGCCTCCCGGTCGAGCGGGCCGCGGAGCCGCGCCGCCGGGGCCAGGTTGTAGGCCGTCAGCCCGGGGAGGAGCTGGTCGAGGATCCAGAGGCGCTCCTGCTCGTAGGAGAGCGGGTGATCCGCCGCGTCGGGCGCGCGCGGGATCGGCCCCGGGCCCTCGGCGCCCTCGCCACCGCCGAGCGCGCCGAGGGCCATCGCCGGCCGGGCGGCGGCCTCGAGCCGGCGCGACAGCGCGCGGACCGTCGGCGCCTCGAAGAGCGCGCTCAGCTCGACGCGGAGCCCGAGCCGGGCCCGGAGGCGCCCGATCACCTGCATCGCGGCGAGCGAGTCGCCGCCCAGCTCGAAGAAGCCGTCGGTCGCCCCCAGCCGCGGCGCCCCGAGCACCTCGCGCCAGATCGCGGCGACCTCCCGCTCCAGGTCGGTCGACGGCGCCTCGATCGCGTGCCCCTCCGGCGCGCCGGCGTCCAGCGACCCGCGCGCGAGCTCCTCGAGGTCGCCGGCCAGGAACGCCGCGCGGCAGGCGCCGCGCTGGATCTTGCCGCTCGAGGTCTTCGGGATCGTCCCCCGCGCGATCAGCACCACCGCGTGCGCCGCCACGTCGTGCTGGAGCTGCACCTCGCGGCGCACCGCCGCGACGACCTCCGCGAGGTCGGGCGCCCCGCGCGGGTCGACCTCCTGGACGAGGACGAGCCGCTCCTCGCCCTCGGCCTCGACGCCGAAGGCGGCGCAGCAGCCGCGGCGCAGCGCCGGGTGGCTCGCCTCGGCCGTGCGCTCGAGGTCGTCGGGGTACAGGTTCCGGCCGCGGACGAGGATCAGGTCCTTGAGCCGCCCCGTCACGAAGAGCGCCCCGTCGCGCAGGTAGCCGAGGTCGCCCGTGCGCAGGTACGGCCCCTCGTCCGGCGCGCCTTCGCGCCGCGCGCCGAACGCCTCGGCGGTCGCCTCGGCGCGCCCCCAGTAGCCGCGCGACACGCTCGGCCCGCGCACCCAGATCTCGCCGACCTCGCCGTCCTCTCGATCCCGCGTCGAGGCCGGATCGACGATCCGCACCTCGCCGCCGGCGTCGACGGCGCGGCCGCACGCGACGAGCGTCTGCGCCGCGCGCCCCGGCGCAGGCGGCGCCGCGCGCCCGCCGGCGAGCGCCTCGCGATCGACCGTGACCAGCGCGGGCCCGGCGCCGCGCTCGCCGCCCGTCACGATCAGCGTCCCCTCGGCCAGCCCGTAGCAGGGGTAGAAGGCCTCGCGCCGGAACCCGCACGGCGCGAACGTCGCGGCGAAGCGCTCCAGCGTCTCGTGCCGCACCGGCTCCGCGCCCGTGAACGCCACGTCCCAGGTCGAGAGGTCCAGCGCGGCCACGTCGGCCGCGGTCGCCTTGCGCGCGCAGAGGTCGTACGCGAAGTTCGGCCCGCCGCTCACCGTGGCGCCGAAGCGCGCGACGGCGCGCAGCCACCGCATCGGGCGCTCGAGGAACGCGAGCGGGGACATCAGCGCGACCGGGAACGCCGCGTAGAGCGGCTCGAGCACGCCGCCGATCAGCCCCATGTCGTGGAACGGCGGCAGCCAGATCACCCCGCGCGACGCGCGGCCGGTCCGGAACCCGCGCGCGATCGCGCCGAGGTTCGCGAGCAGGTTGCCGTGCGTGAGCATCACCCCCTTGGGCGCCCCGGTCGAGCCCGAGGTGTACTGGAGGAGCGCGAGCGTCCCGCGCGAGATCGCGGGCGGACGCCAGGCCTCCTCGACGCCGGGCGCGAGCGCGTCGGTGCTGACCCACCGCCCCGCGCGCAGCGCCGGGGCCTGCTCGGCCAGCGCGTCGCCCATCGCCGCGATCGCCTCGGTGGTGAGCACGACGCGGGCGCCCGCGTCGGCGGCGATCGCCTCGAGGCGGGGCAGCGTCCGGCCGAGGCGCGCCGGATCCGGCGGGTACGCCGGCACGGCCACCACGCCGGCGTAGAGACAGCCGAGGAACGCGGCGACGTAGTCGAGCCCGGGCGCGTACAGGAGCACCGCGCGCTCGCCCGCGGCCGCGATCGCCTGGAGCGCGGCGCCGACGGCGCGCGCCCGTCGATCGATCTCCGCGAACGTGACATCGAGCCGCTCGGACTCGCCGTCTACAAGGAAGCTGTACGCGAGCTCGTCACCGAGTCGGGCCGCGCGGCCACGGCCGAGCTCGACGAGCGTCTCGAATGCAGCACCGGAGTCCATGGAATCACTCATGAGCCCGTCGGATTCGTGCGGTTTCATTGCGATGACCGACCTGTCCGTGGAAGCCCACGACTCCGGCGCTCCGACGTCGACTCCCCCACCATCTCGCGACGCACCATAATCCATACGAGACACATCACCAGCGCCGATCGTCGATGCGCATGGCGGAATTGCCGAGTGCGTGGTCTCCTGGGAGACTCCTGGGAGAGCCATGTTCAGCTCGGCTGGAGATATCGAGTCTCGCCGCGATCCCCGTGCGACGGCGTCCATTCAAGCAGGCTCACGGCAGCGTTCGTCCCCCGAGGGAACATCGACAGATAGCAACAGAACCCCATCATCGAACATCGACCAGGGGCCATCGACTAACATCATCTCGTGGGCGCGTCCCGGGATCGTTACATTACTTAACACGACAAACCGATCCGAGCGTTGACACGATTGCTCGCGCTGATAGCGTGCGCGCATGCTCGGAGCGGACGGCGCGATCGAGGTGGGCAAGCTGCCCCGCGAACATCGTGATTCAGCGGCGGCGCCGGTCCGATCGGCGCCCTGGCGAGCCGCGCTGCCGGGCGGCGAATGGGAGGTCTGGCGGACCGTCTGCCTCCGGAGCGCCGGATTCCCGGTCGACCTCTTGCGCGCGCTCGCCGCCCCCGGCAGCGCCGCCGCCGCGGATCGCTTCGGCGAGGCCGATCGCGCCGCGGAGCGGTCCCGGCGGGCCGCGATCGCGGCGCTGGACGCGCTCGTCCGCGTCGACCCGCGCGCCGGGGTCGACGCGCTCGCCGGGGACGAGGCCGCGCGCGCGCGGCTCAAGGCGGAGCGCCGGCGGCTCGCCAAGGGCGGCGCGCCTCGAGGCGAGGCCGGCGTCCCCGCGGCCGACGCCGCGCTCGACGAGCTCGCGGGCGCGCTCCGGCGGCGCGACGGCGCCGGCGCCGAGCTGCGCGAGGTGTTCGACGACGAGGCGCGGATCGTGAGCGAGCGCCTCCGCGGGATCTGCCGCGACCGCGCCTTCCGCGAGGCGCTGGTCTGGCAGAACCGGCAGGTCCTCCGCACGGCCGTGGACCCGCTGCTCGCGGCCCCGGAGGGCGCGGCCGACGCGCGGACGCGCTCCAAGGAGCGCCTCGTCGCGAGCTACCTCGAGCGGTACTGCGCCAAGAACGACTCGATCGGCTTCTTCGGCCCCTTCGGCTGGGCCAGGATCGACGGCGGGCCGGCCGCCGCGCGCGTCGCCCCGGGCCGCGGGCTGCTCGCGAACCGCACGGTGTCCCTGGAGCACTGGGTCCTCGACGGGCTCGCCGCGGCCATCGCCGCGCGGCCCGGCGTCGCGCCGTGGCTCGCGCCGCGCTGGCTGCCGTTCTACCAGCTCGACGGCCGCGAGCTCATCCTGCCGATCGGCCACCGCGCCGAGCTCCCGCCGGCGCGCGCGCGCCTGCTCGCCGCCTGCGACGGCGTCCGGCCCGCGCGCGCCATCGCCGCGGAGCTCTCCGCCGACGCCTCGCTCGGGTTCTCGAGCGAGGCCGAGGTCTACGACCTCCTGCGCGACATGGTCGGCATGCGCGTCCTCGCGTGGGACCTCGAGCTGCCCTACGCCCTCCGCGACCCCGAGGCGCACCTGCGCGCGGCGCTCGCCCGGATCGAGCCCGAGGACCTCCGCGCCCCCGCGCTCGCCGCCGTCGACGAGCTCTTCGCGGCGCGCGCGGCGGTCGCGGCCGCGGCGGGCGACCCCGAGGCGCTCGACCGCGCGCTCGACGCCCTGGAGCAAACGATCACGCGCCTCACGGCCGGGCCCGCGACGCGGGCGCCCGGCGTTGTCTACGCCGGCCGCACGCCCATCTACGAGGACTGCCGCCGCGACGTCGAGGTGACGTTCGGCGCGCCGTTCCTCGAGCGGTTCGGCCCGGCGCTCTCGCTCGTCCTGTCGAGCATGCGCTGGTTCATGCGCGAGACCACCGAGGCGTACATCGGCTACGTGCGCGGCGTCGTCGACGAGCTGGTCGGCGGCGCCCCCGACGCGCGGCTCGACATGACCGTCCTCCAGCGCGCGCTGCTCGATCGCATGAAGCCGGGCGTCTTCACCCCGCCGGTCCAGCGCCACGTCGACGTCGTGCGCGAGCGCTGGAAGGAGCTCGTCGGCGCTGCGCCGGACGCGCGCCGGGTGGAGCTCGACAGCGCCGCGCTGCGGGCGCGCTTCGAGACGGCGTTCCCGAGCCACCCCGCGGATCGCACGGTCGCGCCCTTCCACGTGAGCCCCGACCTCCTGGTCGCCGCCGCGAGCCCCGAGGCGTTGGCCGCGGGGGACTTCCTGGCCGTCCTCGGCGAGGTCCACCTCGGCCCCACGCTGAACGCGTTCTGCACGCTGTCCCAGCACCCCTCGCCCGGGGACATCACCGCCGCGCTGGTCGGCGATCACCCGTGGCCCGCGCTCTACGTCACCGGCCACAAGCAGGAGCTGCTCGGCGGCCCGACCGGCCAGCGCGTCTTCGGGGCGCCCGAGGCGCGGCGGCCCATCGATTACGTGCTCGACTTCTCGACGTCCCCGCAGTCGATCGACCCGGAGCACCACCTCCGGATCGCCGACCTCGAGGTCGTCGTCGAGGGCGACCGCTTCCGCGCCCAGACCCGCGACGGCCGGCTCGTCTTCCACGCGCGCCAGTTCATGTGGCTGATCATCAGCCTCGAGGCGACCCGCGGCTTCTCCCTCTTCGCGCCGGCCCGCCACGTCCCCCGCGTGACCATCGACGGCCTCGTGATCGCGCGCGAGCGCTGGATGTTCGCCCCCGCGGAGATCGACGCCGCGGAGCTCGCCACGCCGGTCGATCGCTTCGTCGGCGTGCGCCGGTGGGCCGCCGAGCACGGCCTGCCGCGCTTCGTCTTCGTGAAGTCGGCGGCGGAGTCCAAGCCGACCTTCCTCGATCTCGACAGCCCGCTCTCGGTCGAGGTCTTCGCGAACCTCGTGCGCGTCGCGCGCGAGGACGCCGCCGCGCGCGTCAATCCCGGCGGCATCGCCGTCACCGAGATGCTCCCGCAGCCCGACCAGTGCTGGCTCGTCGACGCGGACGGGCGCCGCTACACGAGCGAGCTGCGCATGGTCACGTGCTTCGGCCCGGACACCCGGGTCGGCCTCTAGCGCCGGCTCCCGGCTCGGGCCGGCTGAACACGAGGGTTTCGCCGGCCCTCGGGCACAGGCTCACCTCGGCGACGCCTCGTGCAGCACCGGAATCGCCGCTCCCCCGGTTCGATGGTGCGCTCGATCGTCGGCGCGACGTCGAGCGCCGCCCCCTCATCGCGCCGCGCGATGCGCGCGAGCTGCGTCGCCGCGTCGTCTGCGGCGCCACGTCGGCGTCAGGACAGCCGCTCCGCCCGCGCGCCGGCGACCTCCGCCGGGGCGCGCAAGCGCTCCCATGCCTGATCGATATAAGCGAGGCACTCCATGACGGATCCCTGCTTGCCGGCCTCCCGCCACCCGCGCGGGATCGCGCGCTCGACGGGGCAGACGGCGTACTGCTTCTCGTGATCGACGACGACGCGATACGTCGCTGCGTCCTGTCCCTCTCCCTGGCTCATCTCCACCTCCGCGGGTCGGCCCGATTGCGCTGCGGGGTCGCACGATAACCTCGGCGCTCGCGCCGTCGAGCCGGAATCTCCGAGCTCGGATCGCAGGATCAGGCCGTCTTCGACCCGAGACTGCGTCATGCCGAGATCGATGCCCATGTCATGGCATGCGTCACGAGCGCGCAGCGCCGGAGCATCGCGCCCCCGCGGCGCATTCATGACTCGGGCGCGTGACACGTGAGCGAGAGGGGGGACGGCGCGAGACGTTGGAGAAGAGCCCGTAGGGATCGCCGGCCCGATGGAAGCGGGTGGCGGCCATGGGGGGGTGGCGTCGCGCTCACGACGCCGACGCGATCCGACGGGCGCGGCAGCCGCGGACGCGACGCGCGGCGCGCTTGCCATGACCTCGTGAGCCGATGTGGTGTGCGTTGCGCCCGTCGCGCGGCGCGCCGCGGGGCGCCTGGCCGAGGGGGTCGACGGCCCGCGGCGGAGGTGATAGCCATGCTGTTCGTCATGCCTGGATCCCCTCGAATCGACGACCTCGACCGCTTCTTCGAGCTCTCCGTCGACCTGGTGGGGATCGCCGGATTCGACGGATACTTCAAGCGCATCGGCCGGGCGTGGGAGCAGACGCTGGGCTACTCGCGCGAAGAGCTCCTGGCCAGGCCCTTCCTCGACTTCGTTCATCCCGAAGATCGCGAGCGCACCGTGACCGAGTCGGCGAAGCTGTTGTCCGGCGACGCCACCGCGACGTTCGTGAACCGATATCGATGCCGTGACGGCTCGTATCTGTGGATCGAGTGGAACTCGGCAATCTACCGGGACGCTGAGCTCGTCTATTGCGTAGCGCGCAACATCACCGAGCGCCGGCGCGCCGAGGAGGCGCTGCTCGCGGCCGAGTCGCGGTACCGGGCGGCGATCGACGGGAGCCTCGACGGGTTCTGCGTGCTGCGTCGCACGGTCGGCGAGCCGGGGGAGACCGTTGATTTCGTGTTCACGGAGGCCAACCTGCTCGTGAGCCAGGTGACGTCGAAGCCGCGCGAGGAGATCATCGGCCGGCGGGTCGCCGACGTCTTTCCCGCGGTGCGCGACTTCGGGCTCCTCGAGAAATACGAGCACGTCTTTCGGACGCGCGAGCGGCTGCTCGCCGAGACGGAGAGCGTGCTGCCCGGGGGCAAGAGCCAGTTCCTGCAATACCAGATCGTCCCGCTCGACGACGGCGTCGCGGTGACGGTCAAGGACATCACGGCGTCCAAGCAGCTGGAAGCGGAGCTCCGGGAGGCTCTCCAGCGCCGGGAGGGCGACGCCGAGGAGCTCCAGCGGAAGAACCACCAGCTCGCCGAGGAGAACGCCGAGCGCAAACGCGCCGAGGCGCTGCTGCGGCAGCAGCAGGAGACGATGCTCGCGATGTCCACGCCGATCATCCAGGCGTGGGAGGGCGTGCTCGTGCTGCCGGTCATCGGCACCGTGGAGACCGCGAGGGCGGCGCAGATCATGGAGCGGCTGCTCCCCGAGATCGTCCGGACACAGGCGCGCTACGCGATCCTCGACCTGACCGGCGTCAGCGCGGTGGACGCCGCGACCGTGTCGCACCTGCTCGCCGTGGTGCGCGCGGCGAGCCTCCTCGGCAGCCAGTGCCTCGTCTCCGGGATCTCGCCGGCGATCGCGCGGACCATGACCGAGATCGGCAGCGCGGAGGGGGCGTTTCTGACCTTCGGGCTGCTCCAGAGCGCTCTCCGTTACGCGCTCTCCCGCTGCAGCGGCTAGGCCGCGCGCGGGCCGTCCCGGCGCGGCGCCACCAGGGTTGGAGTGAAGCCGCCTCATCGTCGATGCATCGATGAGTTGACGCGTCATACGGGCCGGGGCATCAGCGGGCGCCGTCCTGCGCCGCACGCGCAACGACAGGTCCTCTTGGAGGAACATGCGTCTCCCGTCGATCCTCTCGCCGAGCTCCCTCTTCATCGCGATGACCGCCGCGCTCTGCGCCTGTGGAGGGACCGCGATACCCGCCGACGCGCCCGCCGACGCGTCGTCCGCCGATGTGTGCCCGGTGGTCGACGCCGGTCCGCCGCCGGTCTGCCCGGAGGGCTGTGTGTGGAACGGCACGGAGTGCAGGCAACATCAGGGCATCGTCATGCCCGACCGGCGCGACCCCGACGGCTCGCCCTGACATCGCCGGCGGCTCGCCCTCACCTCGCGCGCCGTATCCCCCATCTCCGACGCGGGCGTCGCGGCGCCTTCGCTCAGCGCCCGCCGGCCCCGCCTTGCCGGCGCGGGCCGACCGTGGCCTCGCAGCGGGCGAGCCACGCCGCGGCCTCGTCCATCAGGCGCTGCGCCAGCGCGCGCCGACCCACCCCGGCCACCTCGGCGTCGGCCACCGCCCTCGCCAGCTCCTCCGGCGCCGCCTCGCCCCGCCGGGCGAGGTGCAGCTTCTCCCACAGCGCCGCGGTGGCCGCGACCCCCTTGTCCCCGCCCTGCTCCGCGGCGCGCCTCGCCTCCCGCGCGTCCGAGAGCGCCTCCTCCCCCCGCCCCAGGGCGGCGAGGATCTCGGCGCGGCGCAGCAGCGTGTGGGTCCTCATCGGCCGGTCGCCGAGCTCGCGCTGGATCTGCTCCGCCGCGCTCGCGTTCCCGAGCGCCTCGTCGAGCGCGCCGGTGTGCAGGAGCGCGTAGGCCCGGAGCGACAGCGCCGCCGCGCGGAGCGCAGGATCGCCGGCCTCGGCCGCCAGCTCCGCCGTCCGCCCCGCGGTCTCCGCCGCCTCCCCGGGGCGCCGCGCGCGCATGAGACAGGTGGAGAGGTTGTGCCGGAGCAGCCGGCCCTGCCCCCCCATCCCCTTGGCATCGGCCAGCTCCACCAGGCGGAGCAGCCGCGCGATCGCGTCCTCCACGCGGCCGAGCTCCGCCTCCAGCACCGCGAGATCCCCCTCGATGTGGATCTGCTGCCAGGTGGAGCCCGTCGAGACCGCGAGCGCGAGCGCCCTCGTCAGGTCGTGCTCCGCCTGGGGCAGCGCGTCGCGGCCCGCGGCGTGGCAGAGCTCGACCCGGAGCACCCGCGCCGCGAACTCCAGGGCCGGGCCGCACGGCTCGGCGAGCGCCACCGCCTCCCCGGCGAGCGCCATCGCGCGCGCGGCCGGCGAGACCCCGGCGAGCGCCATCCGGGCCTCGCAGCGCAGCGCCGGATCGCCGAGGCGCTCCGCGTCGCCGAGCAGCGCGGGATCCTCGGCGGCCTCGGACAGCCCCCGGGCCACCTCGAGCCGCCGGATCCGCCGCCGCACGTCCTGCGTCAGGCCGCGCGCCGCGGCGCCCGCGCCCGGCGCGGCGCGCGGCGCCCCGGCCGGTGGGGCGAGCGCGCCCCCGCGCCCGTCGAGCCGCGCGAGGCGGGCCTTCGCCTCCTCGAACCGCCGCGCCCGGGCGAGCACGCGCACCACCTCGAGCTCCACGTCGAGGCGCGCCTCGGGATCGGCGGTGAGCGCCGCGAGCTCCTCGCCGAGCGCCGCGGCCTCGGCGAAGAGCCCGGCGGCGACCGCCCCCTCCATCGCGCGCCCGAGCCACGCGCGCGCCTCGTCGCGGGCGCCGAGCTTCTCGTACCCCGCGGCGAGGAAGGCCGCGTCCGCCTCCGCGCTCGGCCCCCCGGCGATCGCGTCGAGCAGCGCCCGGTGCAGCCGGTGGAACCAGGGTCGATGCCGGACCAGGTTGAGCGCCGCCTGGCGGACCATCTCCTGCGCGAAGCCGTACTCGTGCCGATCGCCCGAGACCGCGAGGATCCCCGTGTCCACGAGCGCCTCGAGCGCCTCCTCCACGCCCTCCGCCTCGCCGAGGGCGCGGCGGAGGGTCGCGAGCGCGAGGCCGCCGCCGTGGAGGGCGACCGCGGCGAGGGCCGAGAGCGCCGCGCGGGAGGGCGCGCTCGCCGGATCGAAGAACGACGCGAGGCGGTCCTCGAGGAGCTCGGCCACCCCGGGGACGCCCTCGCGCAGCACGCGCTCGTCCACCGCGCGAAAGGAGCCCTCCTGCCACGCGATCGCGCCCCGCTCGCGCCACACCGAGAGCGCGTGCAGCACGAAGAAGGGGACGCCGCCCGAGCCCCGCACGACGGCCTGCTCGAGCGCGACGTCGACGGGGCACACCGCCCGCGCCAGCGCCGCGGTCTGCTCCGCCGCGAGCGGGCCGAGCGGGAGGTGCCTCACGGCCGGGCCGATCTTGCCGCGGGTCTTGCCGAGCAGCGCCCGGAGCGGCGGCGAGGGGCTCGGCTCGTCGCGCGCGGCCGCGACGACGAGCAGGCGCGCCTTGGCCCCGAGCTCGGCCCGCTCGACGAGCAGCCGCAGGAGCGCCAGCGTCTGCGCGTCGGCCCACTGGAGGTCGTCGACGATCAGCGCGACGGACGCCCTGGCCGCCGTCCGGAGCAGCGCGTCCTCGACCCCCTCGAGGGCGTCGTTCCCGCCCTGGGGGCCGGGGAGCGCGGCCGGCCGGAGGGCCTGGTCGATCGCGTCCCGCAGCAGGCCGAACGCCTCGCGGCCGCCGGCAGGCAAGGCGTCGAGGCCGCGGAGCAACGGCCTGAGCGCGCTCTGGCGCTCGGGGGAGCAGCGGATCCGGAGCGTGCGCTGCGCCGTGAAGCCGGCCTGATCGACGGCCGCGTCGAGCAGGCGGGTGCGGCCGATGCCGAGCGGCCCGGTGAGCAGCACGACCCGCGGGCGGCCCTGCTTCGCCTCGCGCGCCGCGCGCTCGAGCGCGGCGCAGACGTCGGCCCGCCCGACGAGCGGCGGCGCCGCGCGGAGCTCGCTGGGCGCCTCCGCGTCCCCGCCGAGCAGGCGGCGGACGGCCCGGTCGAGCCGCGGGTCCTGCTGGCGCTCCCCCGACGCAGGATCCGTGGCGCGCCACGGCCTGCCCGGCGCCGCGGGCGCCTCCGGGAGCAGCAGCCGGCCGCCGTGGGACGGCTCGCGGGCGCCGCTGCCGGGCGCTGTTCGTCTATCGCAGGACGCGACGGCGCACGTGGGCGGGCACTGGTACGGGAGCCACGGCAGCAGCGGCACCCGGCGATCGCCGACGACCGCGCAGGGCTCGCCGGCAGGGCCGGGCGCGCCGCCGTCGGGCCGGCCGTCGCGCCTCGCGTCGCCGCGGCCCTCGACGCCCGCCGCGCCCGCGGCGGGGACGTGGATCGGGATGGCGAGGAGCTCCGCCGCGCGCTCGAGGAAGGACGCGATCCACCGCGCGCGCTCGTCGATGACGACCTCCGGCAGGGTGAGCGTCGCGTCCGGCGAGGAGGGCGTCGCCTCCAGCAGGCTGGGCGTCGCCCCGGGCAGGGCGGGGCCACGCAGGAGCGCCCCGAGCTGCTCGGGGAGCCGCGGATCCGCGGCGAACGCGAGGCAGCGCGCGAGCGCCGGGTCGATCGAGGAGAGCTCCTCGTGGAGGGCTCGCACGAGGTAGCACCAGGAAGAGGGGGTGGGCCGGGCCGCGCTCCGGAGCTGCTCGAGCAGCGCGCCCGAGCGCGGCGCGTCCGGCGCAGCGGCGAGCACCGCCATGCCCAGGGCAAAGGCGTACCGCAGGACGCCGAGGCCGAGCTCCCCCAGCGCTCTCCCGGCCTCGGCCGCGTCGGCCGTGGACGCGGGCCGATCCGCGCGCCGGCCCCGGTCGAAGAGGGGCGCGAGCGGGGGCGGCGTCGGGGGCTCGGCGCCGAGGAGCGGCCCGTGGGCACGGCCGAGGGGCGGCGGCGGGCCCCCCGCGAGCGTCGCGCGGGGCGGCGTGAGCCGGTCGCGGAGGCGCTCGAGCGCGCGCGCGACCCCGTCGGCGTGGCCGGGGCGCGCGCGGGGATCGGGATCGCAGAGCAGCGCGATCAGCGCCGGGAGCGACGTGGCCTCCGCGGCGTCCGCGCGCGTGGGCGCCTCGAGGCGCGGGGCGGAGGGGCCGAGGTGCTCCCGGGTCCGCGCCGCCGCGTCGGGCATGCGCCCGTTCCCCAGCTTGAACAGGGTCACGCCGAGCGCGTAGAGGTCGCTCCTCGGCGTCGGGGGCGCGGCGAGCGCGAGGCACTCGGGGGCGATGTAGCCCGGGGTGCCGACGAGCGCCGGGACGCGGATCGTCGACTCGGCGCCGCGCTCCGCCGTGGGCCGGTCCACGCCGCCCGAGGCTCCGGCGGTCCGCGCGTCCGGATCCACGGCCCGAGCCGCCGCGAGCGGGGAGCTCCCGGCGCCGTCGCCGGCGGCGCCGAGGACGACCGAGGGCGCGCCGACCACGATGCCGAAGTCGATGAGCTTGTAGCCGGACGCCCCCTGGACGATGTTCTCCGGCTTGACGTCCCGGTGCACGAGCCCCGCGGCGTGCACCGCGGCCAGCGCCCAGGCCATGCTGATCCCGACGTCGAGGACGCGGCGCTCCTCGAACGGGCCCTGCGCGCGCAGGACGACATCGAGGCTCTGGCCGGGGACGCGCTCCATCACCAGGCCGATGACGCCGTGGTCGTCCCGCTGGAGCGAGTAGAAGCGGACGATGTTCGGGTGCTCGACGCGACAGAGGGCGCGCGCCTCCTCGAGGATGCCCTCGCGCCACCGGCTCGCCTCGGCGGGAGAGCCCGACAGCGTCGCGGGGAGGACGAACAGCTTGATCGCGACCTCGCGAAACGTCCTCCCGTTGTAGGTCTCCTCCGCGAGCCAGACCGGCGCGAAGCCGCCCTCCCCGAGGCGGCGGAGCAGCCGGAACGGCCCGAGGTGAGTGATGACCGGGGGGCTGAGCGGCTCGGCGGGCATACGGCGACGAGCGCGCAGGATAACGCACCGGGCCGGCGCGGCGGAACGCCCGTCCCCGGCGGCGCGCCGGACGCGGGCGCAGCCCGGCGGGCGCCCCATGTAGCTATCGCGACCACCGTGACCGACCTCGTCCGCGAGGTCGTTTGATCAAACGGATCGATCCGCTCGATCGAAGGATCACATCGCGCGACCCGCGCGATGTTCACCCCGATGCCGGCGCTCACATCTTCGGAGGCCGCGGGGTGAGGCGCACGCGGAGGGTCGGCGGAGGGGGCGAGCCGATGATCGACAGCACGACCGACGGGCCGTCGTCGGGCGACCAGGACGCGCTGCCGGTCACCCTGCCGTCGGCCACGCAGCCGAGGAACTGCTCCGCGGCCTTGCACTCGTCCGGGATCGCGAAGCTGCGCTGAGCCGCCTTGCCGAAGCGGCGGATCAGCGCGGTCTCGGTGGCGCGGAACGACGTGGCCCAACCCTCCGCGTCCTCCGGCGGGCGGATGACGAGCTCGACCGCCGAGAGGCCATCGTCCTCGAACGTGAGCTCCGCCGACGCGCCGGCGATGCTCTCGGTCGGGGTGCCGCTGCAGCGGCCGACGCCGTCTTCCTCGTCGCTCCACGTGTGCCCTGCCGCCTGGCAGACCGCGAGGGCGCTCGTGCTCGTGGCGCCGAAGGCGAACCCGAACGCCTCCAGCGGCGCGGGCGGCGCGGCCCGCCGGGCGCGCTCGGTTTTTGCGGCCGCGCGCTTCGGAGGTGCGCTCTCCTCGCCGCCTCCGGCGACGAGGCGATTGTGCGCTTCGGCCGCGCTGTCCATGCTGCTGACGGACCAGATCGCGAGCGGGATGCTGAGGGCGATCGCCGCGGCGCCCGCGCCCGCGAGCGGCCACAGCGGGTCGCGCTCGCCCCCCAGCTCCTGCCCCAGGGGCGTGCCGATCAGGATGCCTCCGGCCCCGGAGACGAGCCCCGCGAGGAGCGACAGCGTCTGCGCGCGGCTCGCGTGGGGCGCCGCCTCGGGCTCCTTCGCGAGCCACTCCGGGACGCCGCTGACGGGCTCCCCATCCTGCGTGTAGCGCGCCTCGAAGAACCCCGTGTGGAGCTCGAGCGGTCGGGTCGGGTCCATCTTCCGCGGCGCCGCGACGCACCCCAGTCCATGGAGCGCCAGCGCCACCGCCATCCACGTCATCGCTTTCATGCCGTTGCCTCTCTTCTCAAGCCCACGCTGCCTCGCCTCGCCGCTCACACGGCTGGAGGGCCGCCCGCCCGGCGGGTCGAGAGCGCCGAGGGCGCGCTCTGACGCCATGTCTTTGCGGCGGCCGGCAAGGGGTCGCGGGGTCGCGAAGGAGCACCGCTGGCACGGGCTGTGCCAAGCGGGACTTGCGATGGATACGGGCCGCAGCGACGATGGGGCGATGCCCGGACGGCGGTGGTGGACGTGGGCGATGGTGATGGGCGCGATCGGGGCGGGGCCAGCCTGCGCGGCCACCTCGGAAGTGTACATGAAATCTGTAACGTCGGATCTCCAAGGCGCGACATGGAGAGCTTCGGAGGTGGAGGAAGCAAACCGGTTGACCGCCGAGGCCGATGCGCGGAAGGCGCAGGGCAGGTACGAGGGCGCCATCCCCCTCCTGAAGCGCGCCCTGGCCCTCTACGAGAACGTGCTCGGGACCAACCACCCCACGGTCGCGAAGGCCCTCAGCAACCTGGGCGTGCTGCACCGTGAACGGGGAGACTACGCGCAGGCGGAGCAGCTGCACCGACGTGCCCTGGCCATGCGGGAGAAGGCGCTCGGGCCCGACCACCCGGTCGTCGCCTCGTCGCTCAACGACCTATCCGTGCTCTACCGCACCAAGGGAGACTACGCGCGGGCCGAGTCGCTCGCCGAGCGCGCGCTGGCCCTCCGGGAGAAGGCCCTGGGGCCCGACCACCCCGACGTCGCCCAGTCGCTCGCCACGTTGGCGGTGCTGTGCGGGGACAAGGGGGATTACGCCCGGTCCGAGTCACTGCATCAGCGCGCGCTGGCCATCCGGGAGGAGGCGCTCGGGGGAGGTCACCCCGACGTCGCTCTGTCCCTCAACGACCTGGCGGCGCTGTACCGCGCAAAGCGAGATTACGCGCAGGCCGAGCTCCTCTCCGAGCGCGCCCTGGCCATCCAGGAGAACGCCTTACCGCCCGACCACCCCGCCGTCGCCCTCGCGCTCAACAACGTGGCAGTGCTGTACGGGAAGCGGGGGGATTACGCGCGCGCCGAGCCGATGCACCAGCGCGCTCTGGCCATCCAGAGAAAGGTGCTCGCCCCTGATCATCCCGACGTCGCCCAGACGTTCCACTTCCTTGCGTCGCTGTACCTGGACAAGGGGGATTACGCGCGCGCCGAGGGGCTCTCCGAGCGCGCCCTGGCCATCCGGAAAAAGGCGCTGGGGCCGTCCCACCCCGACGTCGCCCAGTCGCTCAGCCACCTGGCAGCGCTGCACATCGCGCAATCTCGCATCGACGAGGCGGTGGCGACAGCCGGGCTGGCGACGGACATTCAGGATCGCAATGCGGCCGCCGTCCTCGCGACCGGGTCCGAAGATCAGAAGCGCTCCTACATGAGCACGCTGGTCGACCAGACGCATCTGGCCATCGCGCTGCACATCCAGCACGCACCGGCGACGTTGGACGCCGCGCGCCTCGCGCTCACCGTCCTGTTCCGGCGCAAGGGCCGCGTGCTCGACGCCATGACCGGCAACTTCGCTTCGCTGCGCCTGTCGCGCGACCCCGGCGACGGGGCCCTCATCGCGCGGCTCACGTCGGTCTATAGCCAGCTCGCCGCCGAGGTCTCCCGCGGACCGCAGAACGCTCCACCGGCGCAATATCGCGAGAGGCTCGCCGCGCTCGAGCAGCAGCGGGAAGCGCTGGAAGCGGAGGTCGGAAAGCGGAGCGCCTCGTTCCGCGCCGAGCAAAAGCCCGTGCTCCTGCCCGACGTGCAGGCGGCGATCCCCGAAGGCGCCGCGCTCGTCGAGATCGCGCAATATCGTCCTTACCACCTCCGCCCCGACACGCGGTCGGGTCACTGGGGCGCCCCCCGCTACGTCGCGTACGTCCTCGGGCCGGGCGGCGACCCCGCCTTCACGGATCTCGGCGAGGCCGCCCCCCTCGAGGCTGCCGTCGACGCCCTCCGCCGCGCCCTCGCCGACCACGATCTCACGCACGACCCCAGGCCGGCCGCCCGCGACCTCGACCGTCTCCTGATGGATCCCGTCCGTAAGCTCCTCGGCGACACCCGCTGGGTCTTCCTCAGCCTGGATGGCCCCTTGCACCTCGTCCCCTTCGGCGCGCTCGTCGACGAAGAGGGCCAGTACCTCGTCGAGCGCTACCTCTTTTCCTACCTCACCACCGGACGTGACCTGCTGCGCTTCGAGGACCGGAAGGCCGCCTCGCGCGAGCCGCCGCTCATCCTGGCGAACCCGGCCTTCGACGAGAGCAGCGCCCCACCCGCGCCCGAGGCGACCCACCGCGGCGTCCGCTCCATCGATATGGTCACCCAGCGGCTCCTGCCGCTCCAGGGCACCACGGCAGAGGCCCGCACCATCGCCGAGTTCTTCCCCGAGAGCCGCGTGCTCCTCGGCGCGCATGCCACCGAGGAGGCCGTCAAGGCGGTCCAGGGGCCGCTGCTCCTGCACCTGGCCACGCACGGCTTCTTCCTGCCCGAGCAGCCCGTGCCCGCGGCGCTCCTGACGACCCCGGGGCACAGTCCCACCCTGGCCGAGCTCGCCGCCCTCCGCCAGCGCGAGAACCCGCTGCTCCGGTCCGGAATCGCGCTCGCCGGCTTCAACCGACGCCGGAGCGGCTCCGACGACGGCGTGCTGACGGCGCTGGAGACCGCCGGGATCGATCTCCACGGCACGCGTCTGGTGGTGCTGTCGACCTGCGAATCGGGGCTGGGCGAGGCGACCTCCGGCGAGGGGGTGTACGGGCTGCGGCGCGCGCTGACGATGGCCGGCTCCGAGACCCAGGTGATGAGCTTGTGGCAGGTCGACTCGGGGCGGACCCGCGAGCTGATGCAGGCCTATTACCAGCGGCTCGCGGGCGGCGCCGGCCGGAGCCAGGCGATGCGCGACGTGCAGCTCGCGATGCGGGCCGAGCCGTCGACGGCGCACCCGAACCTGTGGGCGAGCTTCATCGTCTCGGGCGATTGGCGGCGGATGGAGACCCAGGTGCGCTCGCCGGAGGCGGGCAAGGTCGCGAAGGGCGCGCGCGGGTGCGCCTGCGAGCAGACCGGCGGCGAGCCGCACGCGCACGGCGCCTGGCTGGCCGCCCTGCTCGGATTCCTGGTCGCGGCGCGGAGGCGCCGCTCACCGCGGGCGTGAACAGCCTGCATCGAGCGATGGTGGAGGATGCGATCATGAACGGGCGCAGGACGACGCGGGTGATGGCGGTGCTGGTCGCGGGCGGGCTCGGGCTTTCGTGCGCGGGCTGCTCCTTCGCCTTCAGCCGCGGACCCGAGGTCGACCCCAAGGAGACGGGTCCCGAGGCGGCGCTGGACTGCACGGATCACCCATGGTGGGCCCTCATGGATGTCTCCATCGTGTCCAGCATGGTCTTGGCGCTCATCATTCCTGCCGCGACCGAGACCGGGGTCTGGGCCAGGGAATACAAGCCGTACGCCATCAGCCCCGAGGCGGGCGCCCTCGTCGGCGGCGCCGGGATCGTGATCTCCGGGATCTCGGCGATCCATGGCTTCAACGTCCTCGGCCAGTGCGCGAGGGCGCATCATCGAAAGAAGGAGCTGGGCGAGGGCATGGGGAGCGCGCCTCTGGTTCATGAGGAGCCCCGCCGCGACGCTCGCACCCCGCCCCCGCCGCCGGGCGCTGCCGGCTTCGTCTTTGGCGAATTGATGGATGAGGCCGCCGCGACCTGCTGGGGGGCCGGGCTCCAGTGGAGCGAGGCCGCGGGCGCTGCGCGTTGCAGCGGCAAGCCATCCGGGGAGCTCCCGGACGCCTCGGCGCAGCTCGAGTTCACGGACGGCCGCCTCTCGGCGGTCGAGCTCGTCATCGACCCGGCCGAGGATGCGGCGGGCCTCGCCGGCACGTTGCGCGACACCGAGGTCGCGTTGGTCCGGCTCTTCGGCAAGCCGGGCCAGCGCAGCTTCGTGATCCCGGACGAGTGCAAGGCCGAGGAGGCGTTCCTCGGCTGTGTGATCGATGGCAGGGTGTCCGGCAGAGCGTCGTGGTCGCTCCCCGATGGGCGGACCATGACGCTGTCCATCGCCGGCGCGCCGCCGCCGGCGACGATCCGCGTGCGCATCACCCCGAAGCGGCCGGAGCCTTGAGCTCGAGGCCGGGCGGTATGCCTACGCGCCGTCGCTCGTGCCCCGAGGGCGCGTCGACCGGACGAGCATCTCGTGGAGCAGCCACAGGCCCGCGGCCGTGATCAGCGCGAGCGTGCCGATCGACGGGAGCCCCACGCGCGCGGCGAGCACGCCGCCGAGGCTCGGCAGGACCGCGCCGCCGACCATGGCCGCGCTCGCCTGGAGCCCGATCGCGTGCGCCGTGGAGGGGCCGAGCCGCGCCGGGGTGCGGGACATCAGCGTCGGGTAGATCGGCGCGAGGCCGAGCCCCGCCAGCATGAGCCCCGCGGCCCCTGGCCAGGCCGGGCCGACGGCGAACAGCGCGGTTCCGAGCAGCGCCACCACCGTGGCCATGCGCAGGAGCCGGTCCGCGCCCACCCGATCGACCACCACGCCGAGCACGACGCGCCCGACGCCGATGCTGCCCCAGTAGGCGCCCGCCCACACCCCGGCCGTCTCCGCAGCGACGCCGCGCGCCTCGGTGTTGAGCGTGAAGCTCCACTGCCCGAGCATCACCTCGAGGCCCGTGTAGAGGAAGAACACCGCGATCTGCAGCCACACGCGCCGCTGCCGCAGCGCCGCGGCGAGCGGGACGCCCGGCCCCGGCGCCTCCTGCGGGCCTTCGGCGGCCGCGGCCCGCGCGCGGAACGACCCCTTCACCACGGCGAAGGCCGTGGTCAGGAGCAACATGATCGCGCCGATGATCGCGTAGCCCGAGCGCCATGAGCCGGTGGTCGTGAGCGCCGCCGTCGCGATGAGCGGCCCCAGCGCCGCGCCGGCGCAGTAGCAGGCGTGCAGCCAGTTCACGTGGCGCGCGGAGAAGTTGCTCGCCGCGTAGGCGTTGAGCCCCGCGTCGATCGCGCCCGAGCCGAGCCCGGTGATCAGCCCGCAGAAAATCAGCAGCGGCCAGAACGGCGTCGCCGCGTAGCCGAGCAAGGCGACCGTGATGAGCCCGCTGCTCAGCGCGAGCAGCTTGCCCACGCCGAGCCGATCCACGAGCTTCCCCGCCGCGACGCTCGACGAGAAATACCCCACGCCCGTCCCGACCAGGAGCGCCCCGAGCGCGCTCTGCGGGAGCCCGAACGACGCGCGCAGCGAGGGCCACGCGACGCCGAGCACCGCGTCGGGCAGGCCCAGGCTCACGAACCCCACGTAGGTGAGGATCAGGAGCGACGGCACGCGGGCGGCCTCTCTCCAGGCGCCCCGTTGGCCCCAGATCGATGTGTCTTCCGCGATCTCGGTGGAAGCATGAACCGGCGAGATTGCATGTTTTCCACCCGCCCGCCACCTACGTGAGGGCGGCCCGTTCATGGGCGGAACTGTCGTGCCTGCTCATCCGCCAGCCATCCGCCCTCCTTCCATTCCGCGCGCGACCCCCACGCTGGCGCGCGGTCGCGTAAGATTGATGCCATGCGAACTTTTCACCCTTTTCTGCCGCTGACGGCGGCCCTGCTCCTCGGATCGCTGCATGCTACCGGCTGCTCGGACGATTCGTCCGCGGCGGCGGATGGGCCGTCCGGCGCCAGCGACGCGGGCTCGCGCTGCCAGCCGTCGGGCGGCGGGCCGCACTGGCTCCTCGAGGGGGAGACCGTGACGTTCCCCGTGGCGTGCGCGACCGGCCTCGCGCTCGCCGGCGACGCGTTCGAGGTCGGCCCGCTCCCCGAGGGCGCCGCCTACGACCCGACCGCGCGCGAGGTGACGTTCTCGCCCGGGCTCGATCAGGCGGCCGTCTACGACATCGAGATCCGCGTCGCGCAGACGTCCGAGGTCGGGCGCGTCAAGGTCGGCGTCGCCGACGCCTTCGCCGATCCGTCGAACGTGCCCGTCGTCGATCCGGCGCGCTACCCCGAGGAGTACGGCCTGCCGGTGCTCTTCCTCTCGCCGGTCCCCAAGGACAAGGAGTACGCCCCGGCCACGGTGATCTACCGCGGCCACACGTACGCCGCGGAGGCGGAGCTCCGCGGCGAGAGCTCGCTCTCGTACCCGAAGCGGAGCTACACCCTCAAGTTCCCCAAGGACGACAAGTTCAACGAGCCCGACGAGGCGGGCGGCTTCACCGATCGTCGCAAGGTCGTGCTCATCACCACGTTCGACGACAACTCCTATGTCCGGCAGCGCCTCGCCTACGACCTCTGGAACCGCCTCGATCCCGAGCACATCCAGGTCAAGACCTACAGCGCCGTCCTCTACCTCGACGGGGAGTACGCGGGGCTCTACACCGTCGCGGATCACATCGACGGCTACCTGCTGGAGGACCACGGCTACCCGCAGGACGGCAACCTCTACAAGGCGGTCAGCCACGACGCGAACTTCGCGCTGGTGGGACACTCCGGCGAGAAGAAGGAGACGCTGCACGACGGCTTCGAGAAGAAAGAAGGTGCGCCGGAAGAGGGCGAGCCGGGGGCGTTCTCGGATCTCGAAGATCTCGTGAGCTTCGTGGCCGAGTCCGACGAGGCCACGTTCGCCGCCGAGATCGGGGCGCGGATCGATCTGCGCGACTACGAGGACTGGTGGATCTTCGTCACGTTCATCATGGCCAACGACTCGGCCGGAAAGAACAGCTACCACTACCGCGATCCGGCCTCGGACGGCGTCTTCCGCTACGCGCCGTGGGACTTCAACGCGAGCTTCGGCCAGTCGTGGGAGACCGAGCGCGAGCCGGCCTCGGAGCGCGTCGAGTACCGGGACGCGAACCTCCTCTTCGAGCGCCTCCTCGAGGAGCCCTCGATCGGCGACCCGCTGCGCGCCCGCTACGGGCAGGTCCTGCGCGGCGCCTTCGCCGAGGCCGAGATCCACGCGATCGTGGACGGCTACGTGGAGCGCATCGACGCGAGCGCGCGCCGGGACGAGGCGCGGTGGGGCGCGGCGTACCGGGGCTACGAGGGCTGGAGCGGGCGCGACGACTTCACGACGTACGAGGAGGAGATCGCGTACCTGAAGGCGTGGATCTCGGAGCGGTGGCAGCACCAGGACGGGCTCTACTGAGCGACGCGCGACGCGCGGCGCGGCCCGCGCGGCCCGCGCGGCCCGCGCCGCCGCGCCGCCGGCAGCGTCGACCCGTGGCGCTCCCGGCGCATCCGTGAGACCTTCGCGGCGCCGCGCCCCGAGGAGGCGGCGCGCGACCGGAGATCATGAAATCGAAGAGCGTCCTCGTCATCGGGCTCGGCCGGTTCGGCACGTCGGTCGTCGAGACCCTCTGGAAGAACCGCGCCGAGGTGATCGCGGTCGACAACAACCCGGAGGCCGTCGACGCCGTGAAGGACAAGACCTCGGCCGCGTTCGTCGGCGACGCCACCGTCCACAAGGTGCTCGAGGGGATCGGCGCGCAGTACGTGGAGACCGCGATCGTGACCTTCGGCGAGCACTTCGAGCCGTCCGTGCTCTGCGTGGCCTCCCTCGTCCGGATGGGCGTGCGCGAGATCATCGCGCGCGCCGCCACCGATCGCCAGGCCGACATCCTGCGCGCGGTGGGCGCGACCCGCGTCATCCAGCTCGAGACCGAGATGGGCCGCCGCGTCGGCGCCGACATCACCATGCCGCTCGCGCAGGACCTCCTCGACCTCGCGAGCCATTACCGCGTGGTCCCCTGGAACGCCCACGGGCCGCTCGTCGGACAGACGCTCGCCGGCTCGAAGATCCGCCAGCGCTACCGCATCAACGTGCTCGGTGTGCGGCCGCACACGAACAAGCTGCCCGGCGACAAGCCGCGGCTCGAGGCACCCACACCGGACTACGTGATCCGCGACGGCGACACGCTGCTGCTCGTGGGCGACAGCGACGACGTGAGCCGGTTCGTGGCCGAGGTCGGCGGCTGATCGCGCCGCGGGCCGCGCGCTGTCGACGCTCGCGCCGCGCGCTGTCGACGCGCGCCCGCGGCGCCGGATGTGTGAAGCAACGTGAAGCACGGTCCTGGCTGCGCGAAGCGTCTTTCCGCCTCGGCCTCGCCATGCAAAAGGGCGGACCGCATGCCTTCCACAGCGTCCTCCGTGATGCGCCTCGTCGTCTCGGAAGCGCTGCTGCTCGCGGTCGCGATGACCGGCAGCGCAGCGCGCGCGCAGCCCGCCGGCGCGCCTCCCCCAGAGCCTCCTCCCGCCGAGGGCGACTCGGGCGGCGCCTCGGTCCCCCGCGGCGGCGCCGGCGCGGTCGTCGTCCCTCAGCCGGGCACGCCCCCGCCGGCGCCCGCCGCCGTCAGCCCGCCGACGCTGATCAAGTACTCCCCGCCCGCGTATCCGATCGAGGCCCAGCGCGCCGGCGTCGAGGGCAGCGTCATCCTCAAGCTCGACATCGACAAGACCGGGCGCGTCACCAAGGCCGAGGTCGCGACGCCGGGCGGGCACGGCTTCGACGAGGCCGCGCTCGCGGCCGCGCCCGGCCTGGAGTTCGCGCCGGCGCGGCGCCCGGACGGCACGCCCGCGGCGGCGCGCATCCTCTACCGGTACGCGTTCACGCTCACGCCCAAGCCCGCCGATGCGGCCGCCCCGGCGCCGCCCGCCGATGTCGAGACGGTGGTCGGGACCGTCCTGTCCGCGGGCACCGGCGAGCCGCTCCCGGACATCGCGGTCACCCTCGTGCGCCCCGACGGCGGCCGCGAGGAGGCGAAGACGGACCAGGGCGGCAAGTTCCGCTTCAAGAACCTCCCCCCCGGCAAGTACCGGGTCGAGGTCGCCGCCGCGGGGTTCGAGCCGTTCGCGGCCGAGGAGGAGATCGCGGCCGGCGAGGCGATCGAGGTGCGCTACCGCGTCTCGCTCGCCGCGCCGCAGGACGGCCAGGCGGCGGGCATCGAGGTGACCGTGCAGGGGGAGCGCCCGCCGCGCGAGGTGACGCGGAGGACGATCGAGCGGCGCGAGATCGACCGCATCCCCGGGACCGGCGGCGACGCGCTGCGCTCGCTGCAGAGCCTGCCGGGCGTCGCGCGCAGCGGCTTCGGGCTGCTCATCGTGCGCGGGTCCGCGCCCCAGGACACGCTCACGTTCGTCGATCGCACCCCGGTGCCGATCATCTACCACTTCGGCGGCCTCTCCTCGGTCGTGCCGACCGAGATGCTCGAGAAGATCGACTTCTATCCGGGCAACTTCAGCGCCGTGTACGGCCGCGCCATGGGCGGCATCGTGGACGTCGGGCTCCGCTCGCCGAAGCAGGACGGCAAGTACCACGGCGTGGTCCAGCTCGACCTCATCGACGGGCGCGTGCTCCTCGAGGGCCCCGTCCCGTTCCTCAAGGACTGGACGTTCATCGCGGCGGGCCGCCGCAGCTGGGTCGACGCGTGGCTCGGGCCCGTGCTCAAGGAGGCGGGCTCCAGCGTCACGCAGGCGCCCGTCTACTACGATTACCAGTTCGTCCTCGAGGGCCGCCCCTCCGCGAACGAGCGCGTGCGCGCGAGCTTCTACGGATCGGACGACGCCTTCAAGATCACCCTGGACAAGCCGCCGGAGGACGAGCCGGCGCTGACGGGCGACTTCGGGCTGCACACCGCCTTCCAGCGCTTCCAGCTCAGCTACGAGAACCGGATCGGGAGCCGGGATCGGCTGCTGTGGTCGATGGCGCTCGGCCGGGACATCGCCGACTTCGAGATCTCTCCCCTCGCCTTCAACGTCGTCTCGACCTCGCTCGACCTGCGGATGGAGCTCTCGCACAGGTTCGCGCGGTACCTCACGATGAACGTCGGGACCGACCTCTCGGGCGGCGTCGCCACGGTCAACATCCGCGCGCCGTCGCAGCAGCCCGCCGGCCACCCGTCGAACCAGCCATTCTCGACGTACCCGTTCCAGGATCGGTCGTTCGACGGCGCGTACTCGCGGCCCGCCGCGTATGCCGAGCTCGAGGTCGTCCCCTCGCCGCGGGCGCGGATCGTCCCCGGGGTGCGGGTCGACTACGCGCTCGATACGCAGACGCTCGACGTGAGCCCGCGGGTCAACGCGCGCTACGACATCCGGAGCGGCTTCCCGCGGACGACGGCCAAGGGGGGCGTGGGCCTTTATTATCAGGCACCGCAGTTCGCGGAGAGCATCGAGCCGTTCGGCAACGCGGAGCTCAAGTCGAACCGCGCCGTGCATTACGGCCTCGGCGTGGAGCAGGAGATCACGCCGCAGATCGAGGTGACCCTGGACGGGTTCTACAAGCAGCTCGATCGGCTTGTCGTCTTCTCGCCGGAGAAGGACGACTATGCCAACGACGGCACCGGATACGCGGTCGGCGGCGAGCTCCTGTTGAAGTACAAGCCGGACGAGCGCTTCTTCGGCTGGGCGGCGTACACCCTCTCGCGGTCGGTGCGCAAGGACGGCCCCGACGAGGAGGAGCACCTCACGCAGTTCGATCAGACGCACGTGCTCACGGTGCTCGGGAGCCTGCGGCTCGGCCGGGGCTGGGAGCTGGGCGCGCGCTTCCGGCTCGTGTCGGGCAACCTGCAGACGCCCTATGTCTGCGATCCGGAGGAGAAGGGGTGCAATCCGAACCGGGTGAACGCGATCTACCACGCGTCCTCCGCGAGGTATTCGCCGATCCCGCTCGGGGGTGATTACAGCGAGCGGATGCCGCTGTTCCACCAGCTCGACATCCGCGCCGACAAGACGTGGAAGTTCAAGAAGTGGCAGCTCGGGCTCTACCTCGACATCCAGAACGTCTACAATTACATGGCGGCGGAGGGCATCAGCTACAACTTCAACTACACGCAGCGGGAGTACGTGACGGGGCTCCCCTTCCTGCCCACGCTCGGGCTGCGAGGAGATTTCTGATGAAACGGACCGCACTGCCCGCTCGTCGCGCGCTGCTCGCCGCGCTCTCGACCCTGGCCGTGGGCATCCCCTGCTGCGCGGGGAGCGACATGGCCCCTTCGTCCGAGGTGAAGGGGCTCCGCGTCCTCGCCGTGACGGCGGACAAGCCGTACGCGGCGGCGGAGGAGCTCGTGACGTTCCGGATGACGTACGCCGACGCGAAGGGCGCGGCGGACGGCGCGCCGCGGAAGGTCGAGGTCACGTGGGTGGGCGGCTGCGTGAATCCGCCGGTCGGGGTGGACGAGCACCTCGGGTGCATTCCGCAGTGGCTGGGCACCTATGCGGCGGGAATCGTCGCGAATCCGGGCGGTGCCGGCGGCGACGGCGGCAGTGGTGGCGCCGGCGGCAGTGGTGGCGCTGGCGGCGGTGCCGGCGGCAGTGGTGGGGCTGGCGGCGGTGCCGGCGGCAGCGGCGGTGCCGGCGGCGATGGCGGCAGCGGCGGCAGCGGCGGCGGCGACGAGGAGCGCGCCGTTCCCTTCGCGCAGCAGGAGATCGGTCCGGAGAAGAGCGGCGAGCCCGGTGCGGTCTCGTTCACGTGGAAGCTGCCCAAGGAGATCCTCAAGGACGCGAGGCCCACCGAGACGGGGACGGTGTACTCGTCGGCTTACGTGCTGTTCGCCGTGTGCGCCGGCACGACGCGCGTGGCGTCGGCGCCCGAAAAGGCCGGCTTTCCGCTGGAGTGCGTCGGCGACGACGGGACGGTGCTCGGTCCGGACAGCTTCGTCGTGGGCTACACGCAGGTCTACGTCTTCAAGAAGGAGCGGCTGAACGCGAACCCGCCCATCGACGACTTCACGCTGAAGCTCGATGGCACAGACGTCGCGCCGGGCGAGGACGGTTTGCCCGTCGTGAAGCGGTGCGTTCGGTCGGAGGAGCAGGCCCAGGGCTGCGGCCGGGCCGAGCCGGCAGAGGACGAGTGCACGACCTACGAGATCGAGGCCGTCGTGCCGGAGAAGGCCGCCGAGGTGGACGAGGAAGCCGCCGGCCTCGGCGGTCCGCCGGCGCGCGAGGCGATCTGGGTCGACTACTACACGGACGGGGGCGAGTTCGACGGGGCGCGCCGCCTGGTGAGCGACACGACCGGCGCCTCCCGCGAGGGCAACGGGACCACGTGGACGCCGCCCTCGGAGCCCGGGCGCGTGTCGCTGTGGGCCGTGGTTCACGACACGCGGGGCGGCGCGAGCGTGACGCGACGGGAAGTGCAGGTGGAGTAACGCCAGGACCACGCCGTCCCGCGCGAGGAGCGGATCAGCCCTCGGCGGCGGTCAGGCGCACGCGGAACGGCGCAGGGTACCCGTGGACGCGCGGCAGGGGATCGATCGCGCTGGGGACGCCGGCCCGCAGCAGCTGTTTGACGGCGAGCGAGATGTGCAGGATGGCCACGTACTTGCCGTGGCACGTGTGGATGCCTGACTCCCAGAACAGGTAGTTCTTGCTCGGCAGGCGCCCCGGCCTGAACTGGTCCGGGGCGTCGACGTGCTCGTGGTCATGCATCGCCGAGGCGCTGCAGGCCATCACCAGCGCGCCGGCGGGGATCTTCTCCTCGTGCCGCGTGCCGCGCCCGACCGTGTAGTCGCGCACGCAGAGGCTGGTGACGCCGGTCGACGGGGGACGGAAGCGCAGCGCCTCCAGCACATAGCCGGTGATGGCGGCGTCGTCCTCGACGTTCACCACGTTGAGCGCGTCGCGCAGGACGCGCGGGCGCTTCATCAGCTCGACCACGGCGTTGACGATCGCGCCGCCGCTGAGGTCCACGCAGCCCATGAGCAGCCCCAGGATCACGTCGCGGATCCCCTCGTCGCTCTCGTAGGTCTCGGGGACCGCCTGCATGAGCAGGTAGCGGTCCAGCACCGTCGGTTGCTCTGGCGGGGGCGACTTCGCCAGCTGCTTCTTCCGCGCGGCGACGATCGCGTCGATCAGCGGCAGCGCCTCGTGGCGAGCGGCCCTCGCCGCCGCCACGGCCGCCGGGTCGTTGGTCGGGTTGAGGAAGATCTCGTGGAACAGCGCGTGGGTCCACGCCACCACCTTCTCCGTCGGGATCTCGCCGACGCCGAGGTACCGGGCCATCGCGCCGGCCGGCACCCTGAGCGCGTAGTCACCGGTGAGGTCGAACGGCTTGTCGACGCCGACCTTGGCGAGCAGCCGGTTCGCCTCCTCCACGACGATCTGACGGTAGCGGGGCAGATCGGCGCGCGGGAACGCGAGGCGCAGGAGCGACTTCTCGTGCTCGTACTTGGGCGAGTCGTTCATCGCCAGGATGTTCTGGCCCACGTTCTCGACGAGCTTGGGCGCGATGTTGTCGACCGAGAAGACGTCGTTGGCGTTGAGGACCTCGACGACGTCGTTGTACCGGGTCACGAGCGTGATGGCCGGGATGGAGAAGATCGGCTTCTCGCGCCGCAGCTGGCTGAGGAACGGGAGCGGCTCCTCCCTCAGCCACTTGAAGACCATGCCGACCTCGATCTGCTTCCGCTTGACCGGATCGTTCTCGCTCGACAGCGCGCTGTGGAGGGCCTGCAGGTAGTCGAAGGGCGGCGGCTTTGCAGCGTCCGCTCGTCCGTCTTCTTCGATGTGAATGCTCATGAGGCGAATTCCTTTCTCGCGTGCCGATCAGATCGCGACGCTCTGGGGGACCATCGACGGGAGCAGGTACAGGTACGGCTGCTCGCGGGTGCGGTTGCGCTCGGTGATCTCCCGCTCGATGTGCGCCAGGCGCTCGCGGTAGCGGGCGAACGCCTGCTTCGCCGCCGGATCTTGCAACAGGCACTTCATCGTCGTGAGGCTCTCGCTGGTCAGCGGCGGGCCCATGCTGAGCGAGCGGCTGAGCACCATCTGGCGGATGCTCTGCGCGCGCCCCGGGAGGCGCTCCAGCGGCTTGAACAGCCGCTTCTCGCTGCCGTTCAGGACATCGCCGAAGGAGCGGTAGGTGGCAAACTGAGCGTTGGGGATCCAGGTGTAATAGTCCGTTTGCCCGAAGTTGACGGCGGCGTGATACGCGGTCGCCGTGAAGATGACGTTGGTGGCGATCGCGATCAGGTCGTCGAGGCTCGTGAGCTTCGCGAGCTGTTTCTCTCTGTCCGGCGGGAGCAGGCTATCCATGCCGCCGAGCTCGGGAGACACGAGCTCCTTCATCCACGCTTGCAGGCTGGCATCGCTCGCCAGGCGCCCCGGCGTCGGGTAGGCGATCTTCAGGACCTGTCCGACGTACTCCTGGATCGCGTCCCAGTGCAGGAGCGCGTCGTCGCGGTAGTGGTAGCCGACAAGGTCGCGGACGTCGCGCGCTGCCAGGTCGTGGGGGAGCGCGCTCTCGTAGAACCGCCACGGCTTGCCGCGGTAGCCCTTGATGCCCTTGCCGGAGTAGGCGCGCGTCAAGAGCTCGAACGAGCCCATGTTGGCCACCGAGCTCGTGATGTCGAAGAAGCGCCCTCGCCCGAGGAAGCGCCGGCGAGCCAGCTCGTTGATGGCCAGGGTGTTGAAGAAGTGCGGCCTGAGCAGCTGATGGAGCGGATGCGCCGCGGGCAGGTTGCGGTAGGTGCTCACCGCGAACGGCTCCACGACGAGGTGCGCGTAGAGCAGGTGGCTCACCTGGCCTTGGAAGATGGCGTCGGCGCTCGCGACGGCGATCTTCGCCGTGAGCCAGTCGTCCGACGGGCCCGAAGGGGTGAAGATCTTGTCGGGATGCGTCCCTTTCTCGGCGCGCGAGTCCACGAGCCTGATGGCCACGGGCAAGAGCTCGCCGGCCGCGGTCTGGTGCAGCATGCACGTCGGCGCCAGCGGGTACTTGCCCAGCTCTTCCTGCACATCGGTGTCGACGATGTCCTTGAAGATGCGGTAGTCGAGGAAGTAGAGCTGCCCGCTCTCGCGCACCGCCTCCAGCGTGCGACCGTCGGCGACCGTCACCGCCTTGGGCTCGGCTCCGCTCAGGAAATCGGCGAGATCGGCCGGGGTCGCGCGGCGGATGTGCGCCGGGTTGATCCCCACGAGGCGCTGCCGCCCGAACTCGGCGTCCTCGGCCCACCGCGTCGCCACGAAGGGCCTGCGGATGAAGGTCCACGGCTTGAAGAACTCCTCGAACTGATCGAAGCTCTCCCAGTTGTCGATGGACTCGAAGATGGCGCCCAGCCCGAGGTCGGACGTGGCCCTGAGGATGAACTTCCCCTCGCGATAGCGCCTGTACCCGTACGCGAACAGGTGAAGCGTCTGCGCGATTTGCAGTCCGGCTGTGTCCTTCCACTTGCCGAGGTTGAGCGCCAAGATCTTCTTGATCGGAAAGCCTTCCCCCGGCGGCACGGAATCGCTGCCGGCCGGCAGGTTGGACCCGAAATTGCGCCAGTTCGGTGTCGAGCTGGGCTCCCTCATGCTCGTGCTCTCTTCTCCGTCTCAGACGGACGGTGGATTGGGTGGTTCACGTCAAGCATCGCTCTCGCGTCGCAGCGGTCCGAGCGCGCGCCGGAATGGTTCCGTCTCAGTCGCAACAGGACTCAATCATCCAGCGCCGCCCCCCCGTCCTCGACCTGCCCCCGCAGCCGATCGCGTCGCCCTTCAACGTAGAATCGACCAGGTGCGATTCCACGAAGAGCCGTCGCGCCGAGTTGCACGCGAGCGATGCTTACGCGTGCATTGTCGAGGCTGCTAGGAAACCGTGGAGCGTTCACGCGTGTCAAGCTCTTTTGTTCGGCACCGGGGCGAGCGGCCGGATGCCGCGCCCCCCCTGCGCCGGGCGTGTTCGCTCCCGACGTACCGCTACCTCGACGACGTATGGCTTGAATGGCAACCGCGCAAGTCGTCCGATTCGTGCTCGTCTCCCGCTCCTTGAGCAGGATTTCCCCGCCGCCAGCGGCACAGCGCTGCCAGGGCGAGCCGAAAGGGCGGCACCCCGATTGCGAGACGTCGGACGGGAAGCGAACCGCCATGACGCCAATGGCACCGCGAAACCATTGAAGTTAGTTAGCCTGACTAATATAAACACCGACGCGGCTGATGGGGCGGACGCAACTGAGGCAACTGACGCAACTGACACCACTGACGTGGCTGACGTGGCTAGCGCTGGCGACTCGAATGAAACCGTGAACGCACTCGACGTCATCGACGTCATCGACGTCATCGACGTCATCGACGTCATCGACGTCATCGACGTCATCGACGTCGTCATCTCATCGACGTCATCGACGTCATCGACGTCATCGATGCGTTCGATGCAATCCATGCACTTGACCCGTTCGGTGCGAGTAGGCGACGACGGCCTCTCGTGAAACATCGAACCGGGCGCCGGGTAGCGGGCGCGCCGCAGTGTATGCTAGGCTCGGCCCTCTTGTCGAGGCCGCGCGCTCGGCGGTCGAGTGGGCTCGGGTGCCGCGGTATCCAGCTGAACCAAGGAGGAGCGAGCCATGCAGGCAGATGACGACGCGACGATCTACAAGGTGGTGGTGAACCACGAGGAGCAATACTCCATCTGGCCGGCGGACCGAGAGAACCCGCTCGGCTGGACGGAGGCCGGCAAGACGGGCAACAAGGCGGAGTGTCTGGCGTACATCCAGGAGGTCTGGACGGACATGCGCCCGCTCAGCCTCCGGAAGAAGATGGCCGAGAGCCCCTGAATCGCGGGCCGCCCGAGCGCCCGTCGCGAGCGGCCGGGCGGCGGGCTCAGCCGCTGCCTCGTCGCGCTCGGCCGGCTGCGTCGCGCGGGATCGCGCGATCCCGTCGACGTCGCGCGCGCCGGCGCTTGTGCCGGGGCCCGCGCTCTCGTACGCATCCGTCATGCCGCCCCTCGATCTGCACGTCGCCTTGTTCGGCGCCTCCGGCGCCGGCAAGACGGTCCTCCTGGCAGCCTTCTACCGGGCGCAGACCCAGCCCTCGTTCCAGCAGGAGTACGCGTACAAGATCCAGGCGGTCAACAAGGCGCAGGGCAACCAGCTCCTCGGTCGGTTCTATCGCCTCGAGGAGGGCAGATTCCCGGACGGCAGCACGCGCTTCGACGAGTACGAGTTCGACTTCTTCCCGAGAGATCTGCCCGAGCCGGCGGTCCGCATCCACTGGTACGACTACCCGGGGCGCTGGTGGGAGGACGAGCCGGTCGACGCGGACGAGCGGGAGGCGATGCGCCAGGGCCTCCTCCGGCTCGGGATGAGCCAGGTGGGCATCCTCCTCGCGGACGGCGCGAAGTACCGGGCCGAGGGCACCGGGTACATCCGGTGGCTGTTCGAGCACTTCGCCGACGAGTGCGACCGGCTGCGCCGGGCCAGCGCCGCCACGGGCGACGAGGTGAGCTTCCCGCGGGAGTGGATCCTCGCCCTCAGCAAGGCCGATCTCTTCCCGCCGGACTACGGCGCGCGGGACTTCGAGCGCGAGGTCTGCCGGGACGCCGACGATCAGCTCGCGAAGCTCTGCTCGGTGCTCCGCGCCGAGCACGCGTTCGGGCACCGCTTCATGCTGCTCTCGTCGGTCGCCGCCCCGGCCGGCGCAGAGGTCGATCCGAGGACGTCGCTCGGCGTGCGCACCCTCGCCCCCGCCATCCTGGTGAGCACGGTCGAGGGCGCGGTGCGCGAGGCGCAGGCGGCGAGAAAGGAGAGGTCGGCCGGAGAGACGTTCTTCCAGGGGCTGCGCGATCTCGTGCAGTTCGTCGACTCCCTCGACGACTTCCTGCCGAAGCGATACCAGATCGTGAGCAAGATCCTGCGGTTCATCTCGATCAAGGACTTCGCGACCACCCGGCTCGACCGGCTCAAGAGGACGCGCGAGGACGCGATCCGGAAGGGCGACACCTTCACGGCGGTCCTGACCGCGATGGTCGCGGCCCTGCGCGACGACGAGGGCGCCCGCGCCTACCACCAGAACCAGTGAGGTCGTCATGCCCGCGCCCGCGCCCCTCGTCGAGACATCGCGCCTCCTCTGGAGGACGCGCGGCGAGCACTGGGATTACGAGTTCATCTGTGTCCCCGAGGTCCCGGCGCTGCCCGCCTGGCTCTCGACGCTCGAGGCGATGCTCGGCGACGCCGACGCGGGCGCCGGGGAGCTCCGCTATGGCCTGCTCGAGGTCGACGAGCGCGGGCAGCGGGCGCCGCGCGCCTATCCCTACGTGGCGGTGAGGTTCCTCGATCCGGCGCGGAGGGACTGGACCGGACGGCAGGTCCAGCACTTCGCGGCCTGGTTCCCGCCGGTCCCGCCCGAGGCGGCCGCGGCGCTGCCCGAAGCGGTCCCCGCCGACTGGCACCTTCGCGTGCTCGAGGGGCTCGCGGGGACGTACGGCTCCGGCGAGGTGTTCGGGCTCCCCGAGGCGACGATCCGCGCCTGGAAGCGGAGCCACGAGGAGAGCCGGGCCGCGCGCGCGATGGCGATCGTCAAGGCGACCCCGCCGGTGGCGCTGGGCGACGGCGAGGCGGCGCCGTCGCGGTGGACGCGGGTGCCGACCTTAAAAAAAAAGCCACCGGAGCCGCCGGCCGCGGCGGGCCTCCTCTCGGCGGGCGCGGTCCCTAGCGCCAAGGGCCGGCGGTTCGGCTGCTTCGCGATCGGCGCCATGATGCTCGCCGCCCTCAGTCCACTGATGCTCGCTTGCGGTGCGCGCCTCCTCGGCGCCTGACGGCCGCGCCGCGCACGCCCTCGATGGGGAGCCGGCCCAGCCGGCGCCCGCCGGGCGACACAAAGGCATCGGCCGTCCGTCCTGCTCGTCTGAGCGCTGAGCGCTCGGCGCGCTTCCCACGGTGACAGAGGGCAATCACCTCTTAATTTTCCGCTTGCTCGCCGTTTCTTGAGACCCCATCATCTTCCTGGGGTGGGAGCCGCGCGCGCGCGCGCCGCCGGTCTCGGGGTCCAGTCCTTCCGGTTCTATCTTGAGCGAGCGCTCCTCGCGTCGGGCCGCTCGCGACGTTCGCGTTGCTCCGCCCAACGCTCCATGCGCCCGCGTCACTGTCTCGTGTCCCCGTGGCCATGTGTCGATCGGAGGTGCGCCCGTGAATTCAGCGATCGTCATACCGCTCGTCGTCGCGTCGTCGTGCTTCGTCTCCGCCGCTGCCGCCGCCGAGCAGGCGTGCGGGTACTCCAGCGCCGGCTGGAACGCGCCGAACGGCGCGGCCGTGTTCAGCGTCGGCTCCGGGCTGATCGGGGACCTCCTGAACGCGGTCGGCGAGATCAGGACGCACTCCATGCTGTCGCACGGCGCCGGCAAGTGGGTGACGCACGCCACGATGAAGCAGCCGACCGAGAACTCCTGGCCTGCGGTGTGCAGCACGCCCGTCACGCCCAGCGACCTGATCGAGGGTTATCCTGGGCTGTCGCAGGTCAACCAGGGCGGGATCTACCGCTTCCTCTACGGGAGCGGCGGGAGCGGGCCGACCTCGCTGACGTATCAGGTCGGCGACGGCAAGAAGGCCGCGTCGATCGGCGACGCCATCTGGTGGGAGGTGGCTTATTACGCCGATCACTCGATCGTCGACGAGGGGGTCGAGATCGATCGACCGAACATCCGTGGAGCCCGGGTGCGCTACTCGCTGTACCAGTACCGCACCACCGAGGGCACGCCGACCGGCGGGCCGGCGTGGAACAACGGCATGGTCTGCTCTTCCTTCCTGGCGTACGCGCACTATGTCGACGGCCAGGGCGCAATTCCCCCGTACACGTACAGCCACGAGAAGCTCGTCAACGCGGCCAACGCCCTGTACGCCGGGGTGAGGGACAGCTGCGAGAGCAGCCTGGGGTTCTGGGGCTCGATCGGCACCTCGATCGCCTGCTTCACCACGGACATCTGCGGGAAGGCCGCCAATCAGGTGGCGAACTGCATGGCGTCGCACGCCTGCGACACCAGCAGCGGCAGCTTGTGGAGAGGGGTCCGCGACACGCCGAGCACCGTCGCCGTGTCGATCAGCCCCGACCGCGTCGGCGGCTGGAGCGGGCACGTCTGGGGGACGCAGCCCGGCGCGACGGTCTGGTCCGCCGACATCGGGCACAACGTCCAGTGGAACTCTGGAGGCAACGTCTACGGGTGCTGGTACTGACGAGCGTTCGAGCACGATGACGCGAGGAGCTCAGGCCATGACGACCAAGGTCGGTGCGCATCGGTCCAAGGCGCGATGGGCCGGCGCGGCGGTGCTCGCCGCCGCGCTGGGGCTCTCGATCGGGTATCTCCGCGCTCCCGGCGCTCCCGAGCCCGTTCGGCCGGCGCGGAAGGCGAGCGCGCCCGCGGCCCCGCCCGCCGCGAAGCGCGCGGCGAGCGCGGCCGCGGAAAGCGCGAAGACGCCCGCGGGCGATCCGGCGCCCGTCATCGACGGGGTCGAGGTCGAGAAGTCGGAGGTGTGCGCCGGCGAGGAGAACCTCATCACCGTGCGCGCCCACACGACGAACGGGACCGACGACTACCTCCACAGCGTCATCGGCGGGCACACGGGGTCGCGGGTGCCGCTCCGCATCTGGCCGGACGCGGACGGTTCGTACGAGGTGCCCGTCATCTCCGTGTTCGGGCAGAACAACGTGATGCGTCAGATCGAGGTCCCGAGATATACGGTCAAAGCTTGCAAGCCGGAGCGGCTCGTCGCCATCACCCACAGGCTGCTGCCCAACACGGCCGATGAGGTCGAGCTCGCGGCGCGGATCGTCGACGTCGGGATCAAGGACGACCCTGACGCAAGGCCGTTCAAGCCCGCGAGCTATACCTGGGTGTTCGACGACGGGGAATCGGAGGAGACGGCGGCCCCGTTCGTGACCCACAGCTACGAGCGCCGCCCGCAAACCTCGCTCGTCTCCGAGTTTCTGCTCCGGGTGGAGGTCCGCGGCGATGCGGGGGAGAAGCTCACCGGCCGCGCCCTGCTCCAGATCCCGAACGTGATCTTCCAGAACTTCGCCGAGCGGGGGGTCGTGACCCTCCTGGCGACGCCGATGCCCCGCTTTCCCAGGCAGGACGGCGACGGCGTGGTGCGGCAGTCCTTCCGCCTCTGGCATCACCGCGACGCGCCGGTCCGGATCGATACGGTCACGGCGGTGCGGCACTACATCCAGGCGTCGAACAGCTCACCGCACGAGCAGGCCTCGCTCGGCCTGGCCGAGATCCCGCCGGGTCAGGGCGTCGACGTGGCGGTGAAGCTCGACACGCGAGGCGAACCGGATGTCTTCACGATCACGTACTTTCTCGAGGGGACGACGGCGGAGGGGCACCCGGCGCGGGGGACGTTCTCGCTGATGAGGCCGCCGCCCGCGCCGACCAAGCAGTCGAGCATCCCGGTCACGGAGCCGGTCCTCCTCGCCAAGATCAAGCGGGCGCGGGAGCTCCTCGCCCAGGACTTCGTGACCGACGAGGACATCTGGCGGCTGGAGCGAGAGGGCAAGATGGCCGATCTCGACGGCTCGCCGCCGCGCGCGCCGGCGCGGTAGGCCGCTCCGGGCGCGCCGCCATCCGCGCTCGCGCGGCCTGCGCTATGCCCGCGCGAGGCTGCCGCCCCCGGGCTCGTCCGCGAGCCAGAGCCCGATCGCCGCCAGGTGCATCCGCTTGAGCTGCTCGACGGCCTCGCGCGACTCCTCGGCCGGCAGGCTCAGCGACAGATCGATCACCGAGGCGGCGGTCTCGAGCAGCACCCGCGAGAGCACCGCCGCCGACGCGTCCGGCCTCGCCGCCCGCCGCGCGAGGTTGTGCGCGACCCGCCGCGCGAGGTCCGCGTTGTCCCGTTGATCGATGGCCCGCAGCTCCGGCACCGCGTGCATCACGCGCCGCACCGCCGTGCCCCCGGGCAAGGCCCGGATACCGCGGACGTAAGCGTCGATGAGGCGGCCCCAGATCGCTCGCCAGTCGGAGCGTGGGTCGGCCAGGTCGTCCACCTCGTCGAACCAGGCCCCCCACTCGGCCACCATGGCCTCGGCGAGCGCCACGATCACCGCCAGCTTGTTCGGAAAATAGCGGTAGACGCTGCGCACGCGCACCCCCGCCCGCTCGGCCAGCAGGTTCGTGTTGAAGCCCTCGACCCCGACCTCGGCCAGGAGCGCCGCCGCCGCCTCCAGCAGGCGCTGGCGCGTCTGCCGGGCCCGCTCCTGCTCGGGCTCGCGGCGCGGGGCGAGATCGATCGCGGCCTTCGCCATGGCTGCCTCCTGGCCCCACGGTATCGGCCGACGGCTTGACCGGCAACAAAAGGGAGCATATGCTCCCCTTTATGATCGTCCGTCGCCGCCCGCCCTTGGGCCTTCGTCGCCGGTCGGGGCCTGCCGCGCGCGCCGCGCTCGGGGGCCGCCGTGGCTAGCGCCTTGCTCCCGCTCTCCGAGGCCTTGCAGCTGCTCTCCTCGGGGCTCTTCGGCCTCTTCATCGGCGCGCTCCTGGCCGAGGGGGCGCTGCTCGTGCCCTACTGGCGCTCGCTGCCCCCGTCCGAGTTCTTCGCGCTGCACGGCGCCTTCGGGCCGCGGCTCTACCGCTTCTTCGCGCCCTTGACGACGGCGGCCTCGCTGCTCGCGGTCGCCGCGGCGGCGGTCGCGCTCCTCGCGTCGAGCCCGACCCGCTGGGCGTCGCTGCTGTCGGCCGGGCTCGCGGCGTCGCTGGTGGCGGTCTATTTCCTGTACTTCCGGCGGGCCAACGCTGGCTTCGCCGCGGCGAGCCCCGGGCCTTCCGGGCTCGCGGCCGAGCTCTCGCGCTGGGCCCGCTGGCACTGGGCGCGGGTGGGCCTGGGGCTCCTCGGCTTCGCGTCCTCCCTGCTCGCGCTGCGCTGAGCGCGTGGCCTCGCGGGCGCCCCGCCGCCGGCCGCCTCGGGCATCACCGTGTACGAGAACGCCGGCTTCGGCGGCAGGGCGGTCATGCTCGACCGCGGCGAGTACGACCTGATCGACCGGCGGTCCGTCGTCAGTAGCCGCAGAGCTCCCACGGGGCGGCGCAGCTCTGGCCGGTGACCGTGGAGGGGTTCGTCGGGCAGGTCCACCACTCGCCCTGGAAAGGACGCGGGTTGCAGCGCGGGAGGCACTCCACCCACCCCGACGAGCACGAGTTCCCCACCGAGACGGTCGGCTGAGCCGCGCAGAACCAGCGTTTTCCTGCGAACCAGCCGGGATTGGTCTGCCAGTTGTACTTGATGCAACGGTTGAAGTCGGCGCCCCAGGGCTTGAACTGGACCGAGCCGCCCTTGTTGTAAACGCCGATCGAGTCCGATTGGTTGGGGGCGTCGGGGTGGATCCTGACGCCGACGTAGGTCATGCGGGTGGCCGGCAGGAGCGAGTCGCAGCTCTCCCAGCCGGTGAAGCGGACCGAGCTCCACCGCTCCCAGCTGCCCTGGAGCGCGGCGCGCACGCGCGTGACGACATCCGCGAGCGAGGGGTTGGGCGCATGGATCAGCCCGCCCGCGGCGCCGTCGGCCCTCTGCACCGCCGAGCTCGTGGGGTCGACGCAGACCGGGATCCGGACATAGCCGTCAGCGTCCTCGGGCCAGCGACTCGCGCTGTCGAAGACGCTCGCCTCGGCGGACCTCGGCGCGGCGGAGACGGTCAGCGCGGCGCCCAGCGCTGCGAGGAGCAGCGGACCGAGCGAAGAGCGAAACCGCACCTGTCGTTCAGGGCCCCGCGTCGTGCGGTGCACCGAGACATTCTCGAGCGGGCTCATGGACGCAAACGCGTTGCGATGGCCTTGCAGCATGTTGTTCTCCAATCGACGAGGGTTGTTCTGCTGAACGCGGCTCCAGCGTGGAGCTCGACGCGGATCGCCGGCTTCACGCCGGGGCCGTGGACGAGACCCGAGCACGGGGGAGGTCGGCGCCGCACCGGCTCGCGGCGTCTTCACCCTGCACCTACGATGAGCCTGCCGATCGGTTTCGCGGGAATGTCACCCCGCTGCCCAGCGGGCGAAGCGCGGACGAGGCGCTCGTCCCCACGGTAGCGCCGGTGCCGCTGCATCCACCGCGTTCCTCCATGGGTCGCTGCCCGCGGGTACGCGAACGGATGAGGAGCTATCAGCCCGCGATCTCCACGGCCGACAGCATCAAAGGCCGCTCGAATCTAGGCGATTCGAGCGGCCTCGGTCGCGCGGCCCCCCCGCCGCGAGCCGCTTTGTCACCACTTCAGAGCTTCGATCATCTTCTCACCATAACGCTTGCCCATGATGACGACGGACGCATGATCGAAGTGGTACTCATCCATGACGTTCGTCCCCTGCTGGCTGACCCAGTATCCCATGGGCAGCATGTCGGCCGCTTGGTGCACGAGGTTGTTGTGACCGCTGCAGCACCCGCCCGCGGGGAGCTCTCCGAGGATGAAGGGAACGTCGTAGTCGACCCCCCAGGCTTCCTTCACCTCGTTGTAGAGCTGAACGACCTTGCCGGGCCATGAGCTCTGGCCGTTGTCGGACTCGCCCTGGTGGAAGATGACGCCCGCGAAGCGCGCGTTCTCGGCCGTCTTCGCCTTGGCGATCTTGTTCAAGATCATCTGGTGATGCGAGCCGCCGGTGATGAACGTGTTGATCGACTCGCCGCTCTCGGCGGTAGCGACCAGCCCGATCGTATCCCCCTCGGGCAGCTTTCCGAGCAGGGTCTTGCCGAACCAGATGCCCGGGTCGACGGAGGTCGACAGATTCCATCCTTTTTCACCAGGGCAATCGCTGAGCGGCGGATTGGCCAGGTTCCACTGTCCGGCCGGCTGATTGCATCCGCCGAGGACCTTGAGCCGCTCGTCAGAATTCTTGTCGCTGTCCTGCTTGTCGGCGACGCCAGCCATATTCGACTGGCCCATGAGCATGAAGATGTGGAACGTCGGATTGGCGCTCGGCGCGCCGCCGGTCCCTGCCCCGCCGCCCGATCCGGGCCCTCCCGTGGCGCCGCCTCCGGTCCCAGCGCTCGTGCTGCCTGCCTGGTCGCCCCCGGTCCCCGCGCTCGTGCTGCCCGTCGTGGCGCCGCCTCCAGTCCCAGCGCTCGTGCTGCCCGTCGTGGCGCCGCTGGTCCCCGAGCCGGCCCCTCCGGTGTTGTCGTTCTCACCGCCCGGACCGGACTCGCCACAACCGGACACAGCGATGATGCAGAGGAATGGGAGGAGCAGGAACCTGGGTGTGCCTCGGATCGTGCGGTTCATCTCGGTCATGGTCGTTACCTCGTCGCGCCGGGGCGCGATCTGAAGAGAATGGCGGAAGTGGTAGGCCGGCGTCGCGATGCCGGCGCGGCGAACCTCGCCCGCAAAGAGCTCAGCGCCGGGGCCTAGCTTATCGCATCTTGGGCGCATGGCGTCCAGGATTCGGCTTGTAGGACGACACGAGGAGAAGACCTTGACGCTGGATTTTTTTATCATCGGCGGCGTTCGTTCTTCGCTGCGCCTCGACCGCCGACCGATGCTTCGAAGCGAAGCGGTTTCATGGTCCGGGACCGCGGAAATTTGAAACGGACGCGTCGCGCGGGCAACGCAGGGGACCCATCACGAGGCAACCGCGCTGTTGTGCTCGTGATCGAGGGAGCGCGCGATGTCCTCGAGAAGGTTCGGTCATCGATGGCGCGCGGGCTCTGCCGCACATCGCCGGAGTCCGCGAGCGCCGCGCCCTGCGCTCCGCGGGCGCACGAGGCTCCCCATGGATTCAGGGCAAGGCGGTGGTGACCACGTCCTTCGTGGTCGCGGTGCTCTGGCCGGGGCGGTCGACGCAGGACGGGTAGTACTGGCCGGCCCCGTTGAGCTTCTGGCAGACCCGGTCGCACGGCCCGGCGATGCGGATCACCCCGCACTCCGCGATACTGCCCCCGGAGGTCAGGTGGCCCGCGGCGCAGTCGCGCTGGTGGGCGCGCGAGTTGTCCACCGTCGCGCTGTTGTAACAGGCGTTGACGTAGGGCTGCGCGGCGAACAGATTGCCCCAGAAGGCCCCCTCGATGTCCGGATAATCGATGAGCTCCTTGCTGGAGGAGAGCGTCTTCAGCGGATCCCGCAGCGAGCGGGCGGAGAGGAGCACCGGGACCTGATAGTAATTCACGCGCGCCGCCACGCAGCTGGAGACGATGCGCTGCCCGGCCTCGTCGAGCGGCCCGGTCGCCCACGCGGGCGCGGCGCCGAGCAGCCCGGGGTAGCGCTCATCGTGCCTGGTGCCGCTGGAGTCCGTCCACGAGAAGTTGAAGGACGCCGTGCTGCTCAGGGCGCAGCTCGTCGCATAGCGCACGAACTCGCGCGCCAGCGCGCCGCTCGGCCCGGGATCCTGGATCGCAGCGAGGTTCCGCGCGCTGAGGCCGTTGAGGTTCAAGGCGTTGAGGTTCAGGGCATTGAGGTTCAAGGCGTTGAGGTTCAGGGCGTTCGTGCTGAGCGCGTTGCCGCCCAGGAGGGCCCCCTGGGACTCCCCCACAGGCTCGTCCCACGCATCGGTGTCCTCTACCTCGGCGACGCAGCCCGACAGCACCCCAGCCCAACCAAGCACGATGAATGTCCGCTTGAGAGACATGGATTCCCCCGTGTTCCTGGCGCATGACCCGACGGCGCCCTGCGCGCGGCGCGCGCGGGCTCCCATCGATTCGCTGGATGGGTTCAATATTCTACTTTTTCCCGCGCCGTCGCGCCGGTGAAAGTCGCTTCGGCGGCGGGATCGATGTCAGTCGCGTCCGCCTCCGTCTCCCTCGTCAGCTCCGCGTACCGGCGCCGGAGTCGCCCGCCCATGACGGTCGGAATGGCGGCGGCGGCCGCGAGGGCGCGCTCGAGCTGCGCCCGGGCGTCGGCGCGCCGGCCGCGGCGCAGCGCGGCGAGGGCCCGCGCCTCGAGCACCTCGATCCGCTCCTGACCGACCGAGCAGCGCGCGGAGCGCTCCTCGAGCGCGGCCCACGCGGCGCGGTCGTCGTCGCGGGTAGCGAGCTCGATCATCGCGCAGAGCACGTCCTCCGAAGGCTTCAGCGCCTCGCAGCCGGCGTCGCCTCGCGCCGCGCGGAGCCGCAGCGCGATCCGGCGAGCGCCCGCCTCGTCGCCCTGGTAGAGGCGCAGGCGCGCGATCAGGAGCGCCACGGCGACCGGGGCGTGGCGATCGCCGCAGCGCGGCGCTATCGCCTGGACGGCGCGCGCATGGGGCCTCGCGGCCGCGAGATCGTCCATCAGGTACAGGTACTCGGCGAGGTTGTAGCGGCCGACGAGCTCGAACGCGGGCTGGCCGAGGTCGCGCCCGAGCGCGATGGTGCGCTCGAAATCGGCGATCATCCCCGCGCGATCGCCCTGGAGCGCCCGCGCGATGCCGCGGTTGTTGAGCGCGGCGCCGAGGTGCATGAGATCGCTGCGCTCCTCGCAGCTCTGGATCACCGCGTCGAGGTCCCGCGCCGCCTCCTCCACGCGGCCGAGGCTGGCCAGGATGAAGCCGAGCAGCAGCCGCGCGATGATGTGCGTCTCGTGGCCCTCGTCCCCGAGCCGCGCCGCCTGCGCCGCGGCGCGCGTCAGCACCGCGGCGGCCTCGTCCTCGCGATCGGCGCGGTGGAGCGAGCGGCCCACGCCGAGGAGCAGCCGGGCGCCGAGCAGGGGCGAGGCCGCCCGGTCGGCGAGGCGCTCGGCGGCCGCGACCCGCCTGCTCGCCGCCCCGTACTCGCCCGTCCAGTCGAGGATCATGGCCTCGTCGAGGAGGAGCTCGATCTCCGCCCCCGCCTCCGACGCCGCGGCCGCCGCCTCGCGCGCCGCGGCGAGGTCGGCGAGGGCCTCGGCGTGGCGCCCGAGCCGGAAGCGCGCGAGGCCCCGCGCGCGGCGCTCCTCGGGGAGCAGCGCGCCGAGCAGCGCCTCGACGCGCCCGTAGCAGCCCTCGGCGTCGAGGTAGGCCCGGCGCGCGGCCGCGAGCTCGGCGCCGCGGGCGAGGAGCGACGCCGCGCGGGCGGTCAGGCCGCCGCGCTCGCAGTGCGCCGCGAGCACCAGCGGATCGGCCTCGCCCGAGGCCTCGAGCCAGTCGGCGGCGAGGCGGTGGCCGAGCGCTCGATCGTCCCCGGTGAGCTGCGCGTAAGCGCCCTCGCGCAGGAGCGCCTGGCGGAAGGAGTACTCCTCCTCGCCGGGGAAGCGGCCCTCGCGGTGGCGGACGCAGAGCTCCCCGGCGACGAGCGCGGAGAGGTGCTCCGCGAGCGGAGCGGCCTCGTCGCCCCCGAGCAGGTGCGTGACGGCCCCTCGCCAGAACACCTCGCCGAGCACGCTGGCGGCGCGCAGGATCCGGCGCGCGGGGGGCGCGAGCGCCTCCAGCCGGACCTGCACCATCGCCACCACCGTCTCGGGCAGCGCGTCGCCCCGGCCCTCCGCCGTCGCGCGGATCAGCTCCTCGAGGAAGAACGGCTGGCCCTCGGACTGGGTGACCAGACGATCGATGAGGGCCCCGTCGGCCGCGTCGCCCAGCGCCTCCCGCGCGAGCTGCGCGCACGCCCTCGGCGAGAGCTGCCTGAGCCAGAGCTCCTGCCGCCCGCGCTCGGCCCAGAGATCGGGGTACGCTTGCTTGATCTCGGGGCGCGCCGTGGCGAGCACGACGAGCGGCTGGTCCGCGAGCTCGCGCAGCAGCGCGTCGATGGCCGCGACCGAGGCGCGATCGGCCCAGTGCACGTCCTCCAGCGCGAGCACCACCGGCTGGGCCGCGCACTCGGCGCGCAGGAAATCGCGGAGCGCGCGCTGCATCTGCTCGCCGAGCAGCTCGGGATCCTGCCGGGCGGCGCGGAGCGGGAGGCTGTCCTCGTCGGGGAACGGCACGCCGGCGAGCTCGCCGAGGAACTCCTCGATCCGGCGCCGGTCCGCCTCGGGCACGCGGCGGGCGACGCGGGCCCGGAGGAGCGCGCGCCGCTCCTCGAGGGGCTCGCCGCCCTTGATCCCCGCCGCGCCGCGGATCGCCTCCGCGAGCAGGCCGCCGGTGGATCGCGCGCGGAGCGGATCCCCGAGCCCCGCCCAGATGTCGGCGGGCGCGCCGGCGCGGCGGAGGGCGGCGAGGTGCTCCTGGAGGAGGCGGGACTTGCCCATGCCCGCGGCGCCGATGACGAGCACCGCCCGGGCGGCGGGCTCGCCGGCGCAGGCGGCGAAGGTCTGCTCCAGCAGGCGGAGCTCGTGATCGCGCCCGACGCAGGGCGTGGGCCTGCCGAGGAGCGGGCGCCACGGCTCGGCGGCGCTGCGCTCGCCGCGGAGCTCGAGGGCGCCGGACGCGGTGGTCGCGGCCTCGAAGCGGGCCTCGAGCAGCCCGGCGGTGGTCTTGTCGAGGAGGATCGGCGGCGCGCCCGCGCCGCCCTCGCTCCGGAGCAGCCCCGCGGCGCGCTGGATGGCGTCGCCGACGGGCAGGCCGCGCCCGAGCTCGCCCCAGCCGACGGTGATCGCGATCGGGCGATCGGGGACGCGCTCGCGCAGGGCCAGGGCGCAGCGCGCGAGCTGCGCGGCGACGTCGGTGGGCACGTGCGGCCGGCCGACGATGAGCACCGCGGTGCCGTCGGCGAGCAGCTCCAGGCGCCCCTCGAAGCGGGCGGCGACCTCCCGGAGCGCGCCGGCGTCCGCGCCCGCCTCGCACGCCGAGAGGGTGGCGTCCAGCGCGGAGGCTCTCGCGCGGCCCACCACCGCGACGCCGTGGAAGCGGCGCTCGCTGGTGGTGAGCGCGGAGCTCGGCGGCGCCGGGATCGACCCGCCGTGGACCTCCTCGGCCGCGAGCGCGGCGTGGGCCGCGGCCCCGTCGCGCGGGCGCCCCGCCGGATCCTTCTCGAGCATGTGCGAGAGCAGCGCGTCGAGCCACGGGGGCGCGTCGGGGCAGCGGTCCGACAGGCGCGGGGGCTCGTCGAAGATGATCCTGGCGAGGAGGGCGATCAGGTGATCTGCCTGGAACGGCGGGGCGCCGGTGAGGCACTCGAAGAGCACGCAGCCGAGCGAGAAGATGTCGGCGGGCGCGCCGACCTCATCGCCGCTGCGCGCCTGTTCCGGGGCCATGTATTCGGGCGTGCCGACGAGCACCCCGGCGCCGGTGATCGGGGCCATGCCCGGGAAGCGGGCGATCCCGAAATCGAGCAGCTTGGGCTCGTCGATCCGGCCGCCGACGAGGAAGATGTTGGCCGGCTTGAGATCGCGGTGGACGATCCCCCGCGCGTGGGCGGCGCCCAGGGCCGCGGCGACGCGCGCCCCGAGCTCCACCGTCTCGGCGACCGTGAGGCGCCGCCGCGCGAGGAGGCGGGAGAGGTCCTCTCCCTCCAGCCACTCCATGACCAGGAACGGCGTGCTCTCGCGCGCGGCGCTGTAGGCGATGAACCGGACGATCCCCGGGTGGGCGAGGCGGGCGAGGAGCTCCGCCTCCCGCGCGAAGCGCGCGACGTGGTGCGGCGACGGATCGTGCAGCACCTTCGCGGCGACCCGCGCTCCGGTGGTGACGTCACAGGCGCGGTAGACCGCCCCCATGCCTCCGATCTCCGCGAGCGCCTCGACGCGGAAGCGCCCTCCCAAGAGCTCCCCCGAGCGCACCCATCGAGGATAGACGGAGAACGCGGTTCGTCCAGCGATGGTGTGAATTTTGGCCGCGGATCCCGCGCGCGGCGCCCGGGACGCATCGATGGTTGGCAGTTGACGCTTGACGTTTCCGAGGTGTTTCGATGTTCTGTTCCTGCGGGAGGCGCCAGGGTCGGCACGTGCGTGCCAGGAGGAGAGCGGGGGCGGCGTAGGGGTGCAGGGCGTGAGCGGCTCCTCGCCAGGGGGCCGCGGAGCGCTGTGATTCCTCCACGCCTTCAGCAGGAGCGCCGCTCTCGGCCACACGACGGAGCCAGCGCCGGCCGACGAAAGCGAACGGGAACCCGATTCAATGAACCGACACAGCCAGGCGCACCTCGGTCAGGACGCTTATCAGGTCACGGAGACCGTGGCCGTGTTGCCGCGGAGCATCTGGCGGCGCGCGCGCCACGCGACCTCCGGCGCGAGCGTGCTGCTGCATTCGCTCCGGCGCGCGGTCGCGCAGCCGCGTCGGGTCCTGGAGCTCGAGCTGCAGAAATGGCGTCGGCTCGGCGCGCTGGCGATCGAGGGCGACGTGTGCGAGGTGGACGGCGAGCCGTCGCTGATCGTGGAGGACTTCGGAGGCGCGCCGCTCGCGATCCCCGCGGACGGGCTGGACGTCGGAACGTGCCTGGAGCTCGCGCTCGGCATGGCCCGCTCGCTGCATGGCTTGCACGAGCAGGGGTGGCTGCACGAGGACGTGAGCCATGGCAGCTTTCTGGTCAACCTCGCGACGCTGCGTGTCGAGCTCGCCGATCTCCTGGCGGTCTCCGAGGGCGCGGCGGGCGGCGCCGCCTTCGAATTCGCGACCTCGCTCGCCCACGCCGCGCCAGAGCGGACGGGGCGTCTCAATCGTCGCCCCGATCACCGTGCAGACTATTATTCTCTGGGCGTCACGCTCTTCCAGATGCTGACAGGCCAGCTGCCGTTCGCGGCGAGCGACGCCATCGGCTGGGCTCACGCGCACGCGTCCAAGCGCGCGCCGCTCGTCACGGAGCTGTCGCCCCACGTGCCGCCGGTCCTCGCGCAGCTCGTGTCCAGGCTGCTCGCGAAGGATCCTGACGAGCGCTACCAGAGCGACCACGGGCTGCTGAGCGACCTGACCACGCTGTGCGAGAGCTTCCGGCGGACGCGGGCCTTCCCTGCCCTCGTCTTGGGGGCGAGCGACGTCTCCACCGAATTCGTGGTCAGTCGAGACGTCCAGGGGCGCGACGCCGAGCTGTCGGCGCTGGGAGGCGCCCTCGACGGCGCGCGCTCCGGGAAGAGGCTGCTCGTGCTCATGCCAGGGGCCGCCGGGGCCGGAAAGTCCGCCGTGCTCGCGGAGTTCCTGAGGCGGCACGGCGGAGCGCCGGCGCGCCTCCTGTCGACGGCGTTCGAAGAGCGGGGCGAGGCCGTGCCGCTGTCGGGCCTGGCGCACGTGCTGCGAGGCCTGGCGGGGGAGCTGCTGTCGCTCTCCGAAGCCGAGCTGACCGAGCTGCGGCAGCGCGTGACCGCAGCCCTGGGGCACAACGCAGGTCTCCTGACCGAGCTCGTGCCGGCGCTCTCCTGCGTCACCGGCGCCTCCACGTCCGTCGTGGCGTTGAATCCCCTCGAGGCGCAGCGCCGGCTCAAGCACGTCTTCCTCTCCTTCATCCGCGTCTTCGCCACGCCGGAGCGCCCCCTCGTCTTCGTGCTCGACGACGCTCAGTGGCTCGACGCCGCCTCCGCCGAGCTGCTGTCTGCCCTCCTGACGAACCCCGACTCGAGCCACGTGATGGTGCTGGCCGCGTTCCGCGGCGGCGACGTCGGCGACGTACCGACGCTCCTGAACCTGCAGAACGCGTTGCGCCGGACGAAGGAGGTCGTGCTGACATTGCCGCTCGGGCCGCTTTCCTCCGACGCGGTGGCGGAGATCGTGGCGCGCTCGATGCGCGCGCCCGTCGCCGAGGTCCGTGGGTTCGCGGAGATCGTGAAGCGCAAGACCGACGGGAACCCGTTCTTCATCGGCCAGCTGCTCGTCTCGTTGCATCGACAGGGCGCGCTGCGCCTGGAGGTCGAGCGCGGCCGGTGGTCGGCCGACGCGCGGCGCGCGGAGGCGCACCCCGCTTGCGACAACGTCGGCGCGCTGATGGCGGAGCGCCTCGAGAACCTCGGCCCCGACGCGGCGAGGCTCTTGTCCGCGGCGGCGTGCTTCGGCATGCGCTTCGATCTGCAAACCCTGTCCGAGGCCGTGGACAGGCCGGTCGCGGCCTGCCGCGAGCTCGTCCGGGAGGCGCTGGCCCATCGCCTCGTGTCCGAGGTCTCGGCCGAAGCCCGAGCGGAGCGGCCGGAGCCTGTCCGGGGTCACGAGCCCGCTTCGTACGCCTTCGAGCACTCGCGCGTGCGGCAGGCGGCGCTCTCGCGCGCCAGCGACGCGGAGCGCGTGGCGCTCGACGCGTCCATCGGGCGGGTCCTGCGCGAGCGCCTGCGGGGCGATCGCGCGCCGGGTCGGATCTTCGAGGCGCTCCGTCACCTGAACGCCGCTCGCGGCGCGATCCATGACCGAGGAGAGCGCCTCGACCTCGTGGAGCTCAACTTGACCGCGAGCGACCAGGCGCTCCAGAGCGGCGCGTGGAGCATCGCCGGGACCCACGCCGAGATCGCCGTCGAGCTCTTGGCCAGCTGCGAGGGCGAACGTCCAAGGGATCTGGCCTTTCGAGCGATCTTCGCGCGCGCCGAGACGGCCTTCGTCCTGGCGGATCCGCACGTCGACGCGCTCTGCGAGGAGGCGCTCAGGCTCGCCCCCGACCGCCTGGCGCGCGGCCGCGTTCATGTCTTGAAGACCCGGATCCTCGAGCACGGCGGGCGAATGCAGGACGCCGTGGTCCAGGTGCGCGCGGCGCTGGCCGAGTTCGGCGTGCGCTTGCCGGAGGCGCCCGAAGAGATCAACCAGGGCATCGGGGAGGGCATCGGCAAGCTGCAAGCGCACCTCGCGCGCGTGACGATCGAGGGCCTTCCGGCCCTCCCGAAGGCGGAGGACGCCGAGTCGCGCCTGGTCCTCGAATTGCTGGGGCAGGTGATCCCTCCGGCGTTTCAGACGTATCCGCCCCTGTTCTTCCTGGCGGAGCTCATCATGTTCGACCTGGCGCTGAGCCGCGGCGTCGACGCGGTCTCGTGCAAGAACTTCGCCGACTGCGGCATCATCCTCCTCGCGGTGCTGGGCGACTACGATGCTGCCTATCGCATGGGCCTGGCTGCCTTCGAGCTCTTGAAGCGCTTCTCGCCGACCCCGGTCGAATCGGGCGTGTGCTTCGTGTTCGCGGCCTTTCTCGCGCACTGGAAGGAGACGTACCGAGATCTGTTCGCGGTTTACGACCGGGGAGAGAAGAGCGGGCTCATGCTGGGCGACCTGCAGCACGTCGCCTACGCCAAGAACGATCGCGCCCAGCGCTCGTTCCTGGTCGGCGCGCGGCTGCGGGCGTGCCGCGAGCAGGTCGCGGAGCTGCGGCGGTATTTGACGCACATCTCGGCGGCGGGCCAGCTGGTCAACGCGCTGGTCGTCGAGCGAGCCGTCGCTCGGCTGATGGCGCGCGAGTCGGAGAGGGAGGCCGTGGCCGCGGCCGACCGCGAGGCCACGGCCGTGATGGCCGCCGAGAAGAGCACCCAGTACTGCTACGCCTACGGTCAAGCCCAGATGATGACGAGCTTCATCCTCGGCGACTTCGCCTCGGCGCGGCAGTGGATGGAGTTCACCCGGGAGTTCTTGATCATCTCGGCGGGGCAGTTCTCGCTCCCCGATTACAGGCTCTTCGAGGGGCTGCTGGCGGCGCGGGCGTGCCGCGAAGGAGGCCCGGAGACGCGGGAGGCGCAGCTCGCGGTCGTCGAGGAGAACCTGAAGCAGCTCGAGGTCTGGTCCCGCCTGTGCGCGGAGAACTTCGCCCACAAATATCATTTCCTCGCCGCCGAGCACGCGCGCCTGACGGGGCAGCCGCTGCACGTCGTGCTCGCCCGCCACCGCGACGCGATCCGGACGGCCGGAGACGGGTTCATCCACCTGCGGGCGCTCGTCCACGAGCACCAGGCAGAGATGTGGCTGTCGCTGGACGAGCCCCTCCACGCGAGGACGTGCCTGGAGGCGGCTTACAGGCTCTATAACGACTGGGGCGCGACGGCGAAGCTCGAGTCGCTCGCGCGCGAACACCCCGCTTTGCTCGCGGATGCCGTCCTGGGAGAGATCGCGACGCCACGCGGCGCGGCGGCGGCCGGCCTGGGCTTCGACGGCGCGTCCCTGCTCAAGGCGACGCAGAGCATCTTCGTCGAGGTCGAGCCCGAGCGGCTGTTCGCCGCGCTGATGGCCACGTTGATCGAGAACGCCGGGGCAGAGCACGGCTGCCTCGTCTTGCGAGACGACGCCGATCGCACGTATTACGTGGAGGCGCGCGCCCACGTGGAGCGCCCGATCGCGAGCCTCCCGCGGCGCGTGGCGTACTCGGAGGCCGAGTTCCTGTGCCCGAGCGTCGTCAGCTACGTGCTGCACACGGGAGAGGCCGTCACGCTGGACGACGCGTCGAAGGCCGGCGCCTTCCTGGCGGACCCGCAGATTCGAAGGCGGGGGGTACGCTCGGTGCTGTGTGCCCCCATCATGCGCAAGGGAGACGTCCTGGGCGCGCTGTACGTGGAGAACAACGTCAGCCCCTATGTCTTCACGCGCGAGCGCCTGGCTGCGCTGCAGGTGATCGCCAGCCAGGCGGCGATCTCGATCTACAACGCGCAGCTCTACGAGGAGCTGGAGCGACGCGTGGCCCAGCGCACCGAGGAGCTGGCGCTCAAGAACCGCCAGATCGCGTCGATGCTCGACAACCTGGACGATGGAGTCTTCACCATCGACCGGAGCCGGCGCGTCGAGCCGGGATATTCTCGACGGTTGGCGGAGATCCTCGGCGATACCGATCTGGTCGGGCGAGACTGCCTGGCGCTGCTGTTCGACGGATCGAGCGTGCGGCCGGACGCGCGGAGCGCGGCGGAGGCGGCGCTGTGCTGCGCCTTCGATCAAGAACAGTGGCTGGCCGCGCTGAACGTCGACCACCTGATCCGCGAGGTGGAGCGCACGGGCCCCGGCGGCAAGCCCCAGTTCCTCGAGATCTCCTGGAGCTTCATCGCGTCGGAGGCAGATCACGTGGAGCGCATGCTGGTCACGGTTCGCGACGTGACCTTGCTGCGCAGCCTGAAGCAGACGGCGCGCAACAAGGAGCGCGAGGTCGACATCATCGTGCAGGTGCTCGATCGCGGGGTCGACGCTACGCGCGCGTTCTGCGCCGACTGTCGCGAGCTGCTGGCCGAGAATCGCGCGGCGCTCGGGCCGGACGCCGAGCTGTCCGAGCGGCGCTGCGACGCCGCCTTGCGCAACCTCCACACGCTGAAGGGCAACGCCCGCCTGCACGGCTTCACGCACCTGGTGGACTGCCTGCACTCCGCGGAGAACGCCTATCAGGCGCTGCGCCGAGCGCCAGGGCAGCCGGTCGAGAGGCATGCGCTGCTGGAGCGCCTGGATGCCGTCGAGCGAGCGATCGCCGAGTACGAGTCGGTTTGCCAGGAGAAGCTGACGGCCGCGCTCAAGAGGCCGGACGAGCGGAGCGAGAGTGTCCTTCAAGACATCCGGGGCCTGGTCGCGACGGCAGATTCCGCCGACGCGCAGGAGCTGGCGCGCAAGCTGCGTCGAGCCCTCGCGCGGCTCGACCCGACGTCGGTGGCGCGCGTGGTCGACGAGACGCGCGAGATGTTGCCGAGCTTGGCCGCCGAGCTCGGCAGGCCCCCGCCCGCGGTGCTGACGGAGCACGCCGAGGCGCAGCTGGCCGGCGACTGGACGGGGCTCGTGAAGGACATCCTGGTTCAGTGCTTTCGCAACTCCCTCTATCACGGCATCGAGACGCCCGACGCGCGAGCGCTCGCCGGCAAACCGGCGCAGGGTCGCATCCATGTCCGCGCGCGGAGCGGGCCGAGCGCGCTCGAGCTGCAGATCTTCGACGACGGCCGCGGACTTCCGCTCGAGAAGCTGCGCCGGCTGGGGGGCGCTCCTCCTCTGCCGGATGAAGCCCTGGCCGACCAGATCTTCCTCTCCGGCGTCTCGACCGCAGAGACGATCGGTCGAGTCGCCGGTCGAGGCGTCGGGCTCGACATCGTGCGCGAGCGCCTCCGGGCTCGCGGCGGCGACGCGCTGGCGCGCTTCACCGGGGAGGAGCGCGATGGCCACCGGCCGTTCATGCTCGTCCTCCTCCTGCCGAAGAGCGCGGTCGCCTCCCGCTCTGGCGGGTAGCGCTCACTCGTGAGCAGCGGGTCGCGCCCTGGCCTCGCGGCGGCGGGCCCTCATCTGGGCGTATCGCGGCGTATCGCGGCGCATCGCGGCGCATCGCGGTGCGCCGGCCAGAGGCGCTGGCTCGACGCGCCGGCGCCTTCTACACTCGCCGCGACCGTCGCGCCGCGGCTGGCGCGACCCCAACGCCTGACGGAGATCCCCAGTGAGCAACCATCCCGCATTGACACCTGGCCGCGTGGCCGTGGTGACCGGCGCTGCCAGCGGCATCGGCCTCGCCGCCGCCGAGCGCTTCGCGCGCATGGGCCTGAAGGTCTGTCTCGCCGACCTGGACGGGCCGGCGCTGCGCGAGGCGTTCGCGCGCGTCGCCGCCGTCGCGGCCGGCGGCGAGGCGGACGTGCGAGCGGCCCCGACCGACGTCGCCAGGCTGGAGGACGTGCAGCGCCTGAAGCAGGTCGCCTACGACGCGTTCGGCGAGGTGGCGGTCCTGATGAACAACGCCGGGGTCGGCGACGGCGCCAAGCCGTGGAGAGACATCGAGCGCTGGCGCCGTCTCATCGAGGTCAACCTCTGGGGCGTGATCCACGGCGTGCACGCGTTCACCGAGGCGATGCTCGCGCAGGGCACCCCGTGCGCCATCGTCAACACGGGCTCGAAGCAGGGCATCACCACCCCGCCGGGCGACGCGGCCTACAACGTCTCCAAGGCCGGCGTGAAGGTGGTGACCGAGCAGCTCGCTCACGAGCTGCGCAACGTCGCCGGCTGCAAGATCACGGCCCACCTGCTCATCCCGGGGTACACGTTCACCGGCATGACCGCGCGCGGCCCGGAGAAGCCCGCGGAGGCGTGGACCGCCGAGCAGGTGGTGGACATGATGATCGCCAGCATGGGCCGGGGCGATTTTTACATCCTCTGCCCGGACAACGCGGTCACGCGCGAGATGGATGAGCGCCGCATCCAGTGGGCGGCCGACGACCTGATCCGGAACCGACCCGCGCTGTCGCGCTGGCACCCCGACTTCGCGGAAGGGTTCGCGGCCTACATGGCGGGCGCGGCGAAGCCCTGACGCGTAGGGCTCCTCCGGAGCAGGAGCGCTGTGCAGGCGGATGCAGATTCAGGCGGCTGCGATTGTAAAAAGAAGAGCGGACTGGATGAGCTTCTAGCGCTCGTGTAAAATCGATGTTTCGTGTCCGTTGACGGCTGAGGCGATTACAGCATCACGGACTCGGAACGCTCCGCCTGTTGCTCCGCCGCTCGGGTCCGATGCAGAAAACCTGCGATTCGCCCCTCGACGAACGGGTGCGCGCGTCCCAGTCTACGCGCACCGGATATGCTCGCGCTCCCCACACAGCCGCTTCAGAGCCACTGGTGCAACAAGGGCACGGTAAACATCTGGTGTCCTGCGCCGGCGTTGCTTGTCACGTGCGTCACCGGGGTGCTCGTCGAAGAGGGCGCTCAGGCCATCGAGGAGGTGATGTTGCGCCGGGTGGCCGCGGACGGCCGCGTCCTGGTCTTCAACGACTGGGAGGCGATGACCGACTACGAGCACGCCTCGCGCACGCGGCTGACCGAGGCGACGATGTCCGTTCTCGATGCCATCGAGGGAGGGCACTTCCTGCTCGGGTCGAAGGTCGTCGTCTTCGGGGTTCAGGTCGCGAACACGGCCATCCGCAAGCTCACGGTCCACCCGTCCCGCGCCCTGTTCGAGCGCGCGTTGCAAGACGCGATTCGGGAGCGCACGCCGGTCGGGATGACGTAGCGGCCTGTCCTGCACGGAGTTCGCTACCGCACGGGCAGGCTGACGGCGCCCCTCTTGCCTCGCAACGAATCGTTGGTGATCCTAACCATAAGCGATCCTAACTATCAGCGCGACGACGAGAAGAGCTTCAGAACGGGGAAGCTTCAAGCCATCCACGCATTGCGCCAAGCATGCCGATTTTTCCAAGACGACGCTCAAAAAACCTGGCGTTCAAAAACAATAGCCACGACGTGCTTACTCCGAGCCCGCGAGTCCGGCGAGGATCAGGTCGATCCCGTCGAGGAACTCCTTGCGGTCGTCGTGGCCGGGGAGGTAGGCGGCGACGCTTCGCGCTCGCCGAATACGAAGGAGAGATGTTCGTCCGTGGAGCGAAGGCCGCCCCCGAAGCCGCGGCGACCTTCGCGCTTTGCTTCGGCGAGACCGCCCCGCACGGCCTCATCGCATTTCTGTCGGGCGGGGAAGCGCGATCGAGCGGCTAAGATGTATCCTGGTCATCACCGCCCCTGAAGAGCTCCCGGAAGAACCTCTCCCGGTGCAGCAGGAAATCGCGCGTCAGCGCGAAGTGCTCCGTCTCCTCGTACGCGACCTCCGCGATGCCGTCCTCGGACAGCCGGTAGATCGTCGCCCCGGGATACGCGAGCACGATCGGCGAGTGCGTGGCGATGATGAACTGCGACCGCCCCCGCTCGACGAGCTCGTGCATGTGCGCGAGCAGCGTCAGCTGCCTGGCCGGCGACAGCGCCGCCTCGGGCTCGTCGAGGAGGAAGAGGCTCTCGGGCTTGAACCGGTGCTTCACGAGCGCCAGGAACGACTCGCCGTGCGACTGCTCGTGCAGCGACGTGCCGCCGTAGAACTGGGTCGCGCCCAGCTCGTCCACCTGCGTGGCGACGTTGAAGAAGCTCTCGGCCCGCAGGAAGAAGCCGTTCTTCTCCCGCCGCGCCCCGCGGACGAGCCGCATCGCGGCGTGGAGCTCGGACTCGGAGCGCCGGGTCGCGAAGTTGAAGCCCTTCGAGCCGCCCTCGGCGTTGAAGCCGGCGAGCAGCGCGAGCGCCTCGATGAGGGTCGACTTGCCGGAGCCGTTCTCGCCGACGAGGAAGGTCACCTTGGGGTCGAGCGCGAGCTCCTCGAGGGCGCGCACGGCGGGGATGCTGAACGGATACCTCGAGAAATCCTCGACCCGCTCGCGCAGGAGCTGGACGGAGCGGATGAAGCCGCCCGGGAGGTGCGCGCGCTTCATGACGCCGCCGAGGCCGCGCCGCGCGCCCGCCCGGCCCCCACGACGCCCGACGCCGTGCCCGTCCCCTCCCGGGACGAGCGGCCGGGGTCGGCGGGCAAGAACGAGCAGGGACCGAGCCCGCCGCATGCAGAACGGAGCGCGCGCATGGCGCCGAGTATAGCCGGCGCGATCACGTCCCGCGCGCCCTCGTGCACGCCGGCGCGCAGCGCCCTGCTCGCATCGCCCGCGCCCCGCTCGCGCCGCCCGCGCCCCGCCGATCGGCCCCGCCTCGCCAGCGCGTACGCCGCCGACCGCTCGCGCCAGCAGCTCCGATGGGCTCCTGTCACCGCCGCGTGACAGCGGCTGTCCGCGCGGCGGTCCACTGTCACGCCGCCGTTCCACCACGACGGGAGAGGGCGAGGAAATCGGCGGCTCGCGCGCCGCTCGCAGCCGTGGCACGACGCATGCTCCTGTCCTCGGACGCGACGGACGACGAGCACCGCCGCTTGCCTCCTTGACCGGCACGCGCGCCGGAACGAAGCTCGAAACTCTCTTGGTTGAGGAGATCGCGATGAAACGCTCCAGCTGTAAGCTAGGAATGGTGATGTGGGTTGGCCTCCTCTCGGCGGCGTGCGCGCCGTCGCTCGAGGCCGAGATCGAGGTGGACGCGCCCGGGCTCGAAGCGATGATCGACAGCCCGGGCATGCCCGGCGAGAACGGCGTCCCGAAGGCCGCGTGGCACACCTGGAAAGGTACTGTCGCCACGATCCTGTCGAAGCCGATGCTGGACCAGGAGACCGCCGGGTACAGCCAGGCGATCGTCGACTCCGGGATCCTCGCGGACCCGGGCGGTCTGGAGATCTTCAAGCACGTCAGGGAGTGCACCCTCGGGGGGGTGGAGTACAAGGAGACGGTGCTCGAGGGAATGGTGCGCGGCGCGTCGAAATGGGAGGCCGACGGGCTCGAGGAGGCCATGATCGAGAACGTGCTCGAGTGCGTGGTCGCGTTCGTCAACGACATGACCGAGGGGGTGGATATCCTGATCACGGGGCCGAACGTGGGCGGCGCAAACGACGGGATCACCTACCCCGAGTACATTCATGGCGAGGCCGTCTGGTGCGCGCACACCCGCCCCATCTCCGGCGCTCCCCCTACCCCCGGCACTCCCCCCAACCCCAGCACTCCCCCCAACCCCAGCGCGCTCGTCGACGTCTTCGTCACCGTCTACCCGACGAGCAGGTTCGTTCATGGGTGCGGGGTCGACGCCAAGGACGCGCTGAGCCAGCGGGTCTGCGACGTGCCGGACGACTGCGGCCTCACCTTCGGCGGGATCCTGGAAAAGAGCCCCCAGTGCCAGGAGGTGGGCCCGCCGGGGCAAGGTCTCTACGAATGCCACGGCAAGCCGTGCACGATGACGAAGCTGCTGGACTACGAGCAGGACTGGTGCGACCCGCCCACGTGAGCGCCGGGGCCCTCCGGGGCTCCGCGCCGCGGTGAGCCCCACGACCCGCGGGCGCGCTCAGGGCGCGGCCGCGGCGGGCGCCTCCCCCGCGAGCCGCCGCGCCTCGGCGAGGCGCGCGCCCACGGTCCGGGCGCGCAGCGGGTTCGCCTCGATCGCCGCCTCGAGGGCCGCGGCCCCGCGCCGGGCGGCCTCCCTCCGGGCCGCCGGGTCGGGCGCCGCCGCGGCGCGCAGCAGCCAGAGCTTGCCCTGGGCCACGAGCGCCCGGTCGGACCGCGGGTTCATCCCGAGCGCCGCCTCCGCGTGCCGCAGCCCCTCGGCGAGGTCGGCGGCGGCGTCCTCCCGGCGGTCCGCCCGGACGGCGGCGCGGGCCTCGTAGATCTCGGCCAGCAGCGCGTAGAGCCGCGGGTCGGCGCGGGGCTCGTCGAGCACGGGGCCGAGCGGCGCCAGCGCCGCGTCGAGCCGGGCCGCGTCCGGGCGACCGCGCGCCGCGCTCCACTGGAAGCCGACGAGCTCCGCCTCGGCGCGCTTCACCCGCTCCCACACGTCCCAGGGCGCCTCGGCGATGGTGCGATCGAGCGCCTCGCGCGCGACCCGGATCGAGGGCTCCGGATCCTCGCCGCGCGCCGCCCGGACGCGCGCCTCGAGGATCGCCAGCATCGCCCGGAGCGACGCCGGGAACGCGACCGCGCCCGGCGCCATCTCCCGCGCGCCCGCCTCGATGCGCGCGAGCGCCGGGCCGGGGTCGGCGCCGGCGTCGAGCGCGTGCAGCGCGAGCGCGTGGTCCAGCCAGATCCCCCAGTACGGGGCCCACTTCCAGGACGGGTCCGCTCGCTGGATCCCGTCGATGACCCCGCGCGCCCGCTGGACCGCCTCGTCGGGCGAGCGGCCCGCGCGGACGAGGTGCTCCACCTCGTGGACGCCGAGGATCAGCCGCGAGGTGCGCGCATGGCCGAAGCCCGGATCGAGCGCGAGGGCGTCGTCGCAGCGGACCCTGGCGCGCTCGAAGGAGCTCCCCGGATCCCGACCGCGCAGGGACAGGTAGCGGCCGCGCTCGGCGAGGACGGCGCAGAGCTCGTTGAGCGCCCAGGCGAAGTCGGGCTCGCGCTCGAGCGCGGCCTCGTAGCCCTGGACGGCGCGCTCGAGGGCCTCGCCCTGCTCGCGGGCGGTGAGGTTCGCGCGGTACGCCCGCGCCCGGGACACGCTGGCGACCACGTACCGCGCCATGGCGTCGTCCGGGCTCCGCCGGAGCGCCTCCTCGGCGCGCGCGCTCGCCTCGCCGAGCGCCGGCTCCGCGTCCTCGCGGAGCTGCGTCCCGACCGCGATCCACCACGCGAAGGCGCTGTGGACCCGGGCCAGCGCCACGTACGCCTCGGGGCTGCGGGAGCTCGCGGCGATCGCGCGCCCGCACGCCTCCCGCGCCCGGTCGAAGCTCGGGCGCATCGAGTCGCCGTGCATGCCGGCGGAGCGCATCGTCTGAGCCCAGAGCTCGCACTCGGCGGCGTGGACCGAGGGGTCGGAGCGGCCGTGATCCGCGGCGATCCGGTACGCCTCGGCGGCGCGGTCGAACGGGCCCTTCATCTTCTCGAAATCGAAGGTGGCGGCGTCGTGGCGGTGGCGGCTCCCCATCGCGAAGAGCACGTCGCCCTCCAGCTTCTTCGCCTCGTGGAGCCACGGCGCCCCGGCGAACGCCTCCCGGGCCTTCTCCAGCGCCGCCTCGTGCCGCCCCTCGGCGAGCGCGAGCAGCCCCTCGGCGTACGCGGGCGCCTCGAGGGCCGCGACGGCGCCGCCGAGCGCCGCGCGGAGGTGCGCGACGGCCGGCGCCTTGAGCTCGGCCTCGAGCGCCGCGATCCGCGCCTCGCGCTGCGCCGGGTTGCGGATGCGGCGGGTCTCCTCCAGGCCGCGGCGGTAGAGTTCGGAGAGCGCCGCCCCGGCGGCGTAGTCGAGCCCCGGCGACCGGTAGCCGGCCCGCTCGGCCGCGCGGAGGTGCTCGAGGGCGGCGGCCGGCTCCTGGAGCGCGAGCAGGCCGCGGCCGAGCGCGTACTCCCCGGGCCCGCGGCCGGCCTCGCCCGCCTGCGCCATGCGGGCCTCCACCGCCCTGAGCCGGGCGCGGACCACGTCGCGCTCGCGCTCGACGTCGTGGAGCGGCATCCCGTGCGCGCCGCGGAGGAAGAGCTCCATCTCCTTCACGGTCTCGCCGAGCTCGCGCCCGAGCGTGGCCTGCTCCGCGGCGGCGCGGCGGCCCCGGACGAAGACGCCGGCGACGACCAGCGCCGCGACGACCAGCGCGGCCGCGACCGCGACCGCCGCCCGGTGCCGCCGCGCCTGCCGGGCGAGGCGGCGGCCGAGGGACGCGCGGCGCGCGAGCACGGGATCGCCGTCCAGGAAGCGCTGCAGGTCCTCCCCGAGCGCCCGCGCCGACTCGTAGCGGGCGCCGGGCTCCTTCTCGAGGCAGCGCATCACCACCGCCTCGAGATCCCGAGGGACGTCGCGGTCCAGGGTCCGGAGCGGCGGCGCGTCGTCCTCGAGCACCTGGCGGAGCACGTCCATCACCGCGCCCCCCACGAACGGCGGCCGGCCGGCGAGCAGCGCGTAGAGGGTCGCGCCGAGGCCGTAGACGTCGGTCCGCCGGTCGAGGGCGCGCACCCGGCCCGCCGCCTGCTCGGGCGCCATGTACGCGGGGGTCCCGAGGAGGACGCCGGTGAGCGTGGGCCCGCTCTCCCCGGCCTCGCGCGCGATGCCGAAGTCCATGAGGTACGGGCGGTAGGCCCCGTCCTCGCCGCGCTCGAGCATGACGTTGCTCGGCTTCACGTCGCGGTGCACGAGGCCGAGCCGGTGCGCCTCGTGGAGCGCCGCGGCGACGGCGCGGACGGCGCGCACCTTCTCCTCGAGGGTCAGGCCGCCGCGCGCCTGCTGGAGCGACGGGCCGTCGATGTAGCGCATCACGAGGAAGGGCACGTGATCGGCGACGCCGGCCTCGTGGACCTCGCAGACGTTCTCGTGGCGGAGGCGCGCCTGGGAGCGCGCCTCGCGCAGGAAGCTCCCGTCGACCTGCGCGCCCGCGGCGAGGAGCTTGATGGCCACGGGCCGGCCGAGCCGGAGATCCCGGGCCCGGTAGACGACGCCCATGCCGCCCCGGCCGAGGAGGTGGAAGTCCTCGAAGCGGGCGTGGAGCGAGGGCGGGATCGGCGAGGGCGCGTCCGGCGCGGCGCTCGGGCGGCGGCTCTCCTCGCCGAGGCCGAGGTCGGGGGTGGGCTCGGGCGCCGCGGGCGCGGCCTCGGGCGCGCCGGGCGCGCCGTCGGGCGCGGCGGGCGGGGCCGGGCCGGTGAGGGTCGCGTCGTCGCGCCCGCGCCGCGGCCACGGCGGGGCCGCGGTGCGGGGCTCGTCGGCGTCCGGGGGGCGGATCATCGGGCGCGGAGGCCGTGGCGCTGGATCAGCCGGTGGACGAGCTGGCGGGAGACGCCCATCGCGTCGGCCGCGTGCGAGATGTTGCCCCCGTGCTGGCGGAGCTTCTCGGTGACGTAGGCGCGCTCCAGCTCCTCCAGCACGACCTCCCGCGCCTCGGGCAGCGGCAGCTCGAGGAGCCTGCGGAGGCGGGCGTCCCCGGGCCCCGGAGGCGCCCCGCCGGAGGAAGCCGCGCCGGAGGGCGCCGCGCCCGATGGATCGAGCCCCGGGTGCGCCGGCGGCGCGGCGCCGACGATCTCGTGCAGCAGCTCGGGGAAGAGGACGAGCCGCGCCACGGTGTTCCGGAGCTCGCGCACGTTCCCCGGCCAGTCGTAGGCTTCGAGCAGCGCGAGCGCGCCCGGCGGCAGGTCCGCGAGCGCGCGCGGCGGGTCCCGCGCGACGAGGAAGCGCTCGACGAGGAGCGGGATGTCGTCCTTGCGCTCCCGGAGCGCGGGCACGTGGACCTCCACCACCGAGAGCCGGAAGTAGAGATCGGCCCGGAACGAGCCGTCCTGCGCCTTCGCGCGCAGGTTCCGGTGGGTGGCCGCCACGATCCGCGTGTCGAAGGGGACCCACTCGTTCGACCCGAGGCGCCGGATCTGCCGCCCCTCGATGGCGCGGAGCAGCTTCGGCTGGAGGTCGAGCGGGAGCTCGCCGATCTCGTCGATGAAGAGCGTGCCCCCGCTCGCCTGCTCCAGCAGGCCCGGCCGCGCCGCCGCGGCTCCCGTGAACGCGCCCCGGGCGTGGCCGAAGAGCTCGCTCTCCACCAGGTTCGGGGCGATGGCGCCGCAGTCCACGACCACGAAGGGGCCGTCCTTGCGGCGGCTCCGCGCGTGGATCGCCCGCGCCAGCACCTCCTTGCCGGTGCCCGACTCGCCGAGCAGGAGCAGCGTCTCGTCGGTCGGGGCCGCGCGCTCCAGCCGGGCGAACAGGGCGCGCATCGGGAGGCTCCGCCCCGCGGCCTCGCCGAACGCGTCCGCGGCCGACAGCGGCAGGACCGCCGCGGGGCCCGCGGGGCCGACGACGACCTCGGAGCCGCCGACCGTGGCGGGGACGCCGGGCGGGAGGAAGGCCTCGCGGATGCGGACGTCGCGGATCAGCGTGCCGTTCTTGCTGCCCAGGTCGCGCAGGAGCACGCCCTGCTCGGTCAACCGGATCTCGCAGTGCCTGCGCGAGGCGCGCGGATCGGAGAGCACCAGATCGCAGTCGGCGCCCGCCCCCACGACGATGGGGCGCAGATCGAGCGGCGCGGCGAGCGTGCGCCGGTCCGGGAGGGCGACCGTCACGGAGAGCGCCGGGAGGCGGAGGGAGCGCCCCTGATCGAAGCTCGTGAGCGTGCAGGTCGCGCCGGGATCGTCGCCCATGATCGCCATGGTGCCCTCGAGGGGGGCCGCGTCAATCAGGAACCAGCGCGCCCGCGGGGCCGCGCCGGCGCCCGCGGGGCCACGCCGGCGCGCCGGGAGGACCGCTGTCATGCCGCCGCGACAGCCGCCGTCGCGCGCGCGTGACAGCTGTCCCGGCGGCGTTCCAGCGGCGTTCCGGCGTGAGGCGCGGCGCTCGCCCGAGCCGCGCGGATCTGCCTGAAAACGCGGCGATCCTCGCCGCCCGTCGGCGCGGCACGTCGGTTGCGATGCGCCCTCCTCGAACGCGGCGAAACGCGGATTGAGGAGGATGCGGACATGACGTCTCGGTACAGCGGCGCGGGCAAGGTGGAGCACCAGGGGATCATCGGCGCGCGGGGCGGGGCGAGGCTCGGTCTCGTCGGGCTCGCGGTGCTGGCGAGCGCGGTCTCGGTGAGCCGCCCGGCGGCCGCGGTGAGCGCCGAGCCTGGGCTGCGCGACATCGCGCTCGACGCGACCGGCGCGACCTTCCGCGCCGAGGTGATCGGCGACGAGCACTTCGACTACCTGCGGATGGCGGACGGCACCGTCGTCGTGCTCAACGACCTCTCGGGCGACTACGAGGTCGCCGAGCTCGGCTCGACAAGGAGCGGCGCCGTCGCGCTCGTCCCCTCCGGGGTGCTGGTCCGCGATCTCCGCGCGCAGGGCGGCGCCGTGGATCCGGCGTTGCTCCCGCGCATCGACGCCGAGGAGCTCGACGCCCTGTGGGAGGCGGCGATCCCGCGCGCCGCGGGCGCGCTCCCGCGCGCGGCGGGTCTGACCGCGACCGCCGCGATCCGGCGCCCGCTGCTCACCATCCAGCTGGAGTTCACCCAGGGGGGCGGGATCGCCCTGCCGGGCGCGTTCACCGGCAACTTCGAGACCGACATCGCGCACTGGAAGCAGACCCTGTACGGGAGCCTCCCGGGCTCGGTGAACCACTATTACGCCGACATGTCGCGCGGGAAGTTCGCCTTCACCCGCGCGCGGGAGACGCAGGGCACGGCGAACGACGGCATCGTCCGGATCAAGCTCCCGTTCGCGCACCCGAACAGCAAGAAGGACTTCGCGCTCCTCGAGCCTTACCTGAAGGAGGCGCTGGTGATGGCGAACCCGTTCGTCGACTTCGCCTCGTACGACGTCAACGCCGACGGCAAGGTCCGCGGCGACGAGCTCAACGTGCTCTTCGTCGTGGCCGGCTACGAGACCTCGAACGGCAGCAAGACGCCGTCCGTGTGGGCTCACGCCAAGCCCTTTGAGGCGCCGATCACGCTCGACGGGAAGGTCCTCCCCGGCTACGCCGCGATCGGCGAGCGGCAGGTCCACAAGATCCGCGGCGTGCCCACCACGATGCCGGCCACCGTGGGCGTCATCGTCCACGAGCTCGGGCACGCGGCGGTCGGCCTGCCGGATCTCTACAAGGGCCCGACGCCGGTCGGGGCGTGGTGCGTGATGGCGAGCGGGAGCTGGGGGAGCACGGACGGGGCGCCCGCCGGCTCGGTGCCCGTGGCGATGGGCGCCTGGAGCCGGCTCAAGGCCGGCTTCCTCGCGCCGACCGTGATCGAGCCCGGGGCCCCGGCGCACGACATTCCCATCGTCCAGTCGGCCGGCGCGGAGCTCTTCGGGCAGAGCGTCGCTCCGACGATTTACAAGATCGAGACCTCGGATCCGGACCAGTACTTCCTTGTCGAGAACCGGCAGAACGAGGGGTACGACCGAGGCCTGCAGCGCTGGTTCGACTTCGAGGACGTCTCCGGCGGCGTGGGGATTTACCGGATCGACGAGGCCAGGAAGGCGAGCGCCGGGAAGGTCGCCTTCATGGCGAGCAACCCGAGCTCGCCGAGCTCCCTCGCCAACCTCTACAACGCGGAGGGCGGCCGGACCTTCACGCCGCTCACCGATCCGAGCAGCGACGACGCGGACGGGCGGTTCACCGGCCTCTCGATCACGGGCTTCAACGCCGCGGGGCCGATCATGCTCGCGCACGTGAGCTACGTGCCCTTCGCCTGCAACGCGATCACCGCCTCGGTGGCGGAGCACGAGATCCACGGCCGCGCGCAGAAGCAGCTCGTGGACTTCGGGGACGAGCAGATCTTCCTCGGATACCGCACCACGGGCGCGCAGGAGGCGCTCGGGTTCGACAAGGGCGAGGTCGTCACGCTCCACGTGGAGGCGCCGGGCATGTGGAGCGTCGGGGGCTGCGACTGAGCGGGCAACGCCGGGCTCGACCCGGATCCATCGCTGTACCTGTCGCGCGACTGACACAGTGCTTTCGCGCGGCGCGGCCCGTGTGCCTTCACCGGCGAGCGCCGCCTCCTTACGCTCTGGCCCATCCCCGACCGGAGCTTCCCCCCATGACCGAGCTCGTGCCCCTGGCGACCTATTGCTTCGTGATGTCCAGCACCCCCGGGCCGAACAACATGATGCTCACCGCCTCGGGCGCCAACTTCGGCTACCGCGGCACGCTGCCGCACGTGCTCGGCATCAGCGTGGGCGGCGCGGTCCAGACCTTCGTCACGTGCCTCGGCCTGGGCGCGCTGTTCACCGCCTACCCGGCGCTCCACGGCGTGCTGCGCGTGACCGGCGCGCTGTACCTGCTCGTGCTGGCGTGGAGGCTGACCGGCGGCGCCGCGCTCAAGGGCGCCGAGGTGCCGCGGCCGCTGTCGTTCGCGCAGGGGGCGCTGTTCCAGGCCGTCAACCCGAAGAGCTGGGTCAAGGCGGTCACGCTGGCCTCTGTGTTCATGCCGGCGGGCATGGGCGCGGCGAGCGGCGCGCTGCTCGTGTCCGCCGTCGGCCTCGTCGTCATCTTCCCGTGCATCTCGGCGTGGGCGCTGTTCGGCGTGGCGCTCCGGCGATTTCTGACCGATCCGCGACGGCAGCGGGTGTTCAATGGCATCATGGCCGGCGCGCTGGCGGTGCTGGCGCTCCTGTTCCTGCGCTGACCCATGTTCTCGCTCGACCGCGACTCCGCCGTTCCCCTGGCCGACCAGATCGAGGCGCGGCTGCGCGCGCTGATCGAGGGCGCGCGCCTGCCGCCCGGCGCGCGGCTGACGTCGATCCGCCAGCTGTCCGGTCAGCTGGGCGTGAGCCCCAACACCGTGGTCGCGGCCTACGATCGGCTGGCGGCGGCCGGGCTCGTCGCATCGCGCGGGAAGTTCGGATACTTCGTGTGCGAGGCGGCGTCGCCGATGCCGAGCGAGGCGTGGCTCGAGGCCGGGGAGGAGCAGGAGCCGGTGTGGCTGGCGCAGCAGTCGAACGACCAGCGCGCCGGCGTGCTGCTGGCGAGCAGCGGCGCCCTCCCGGCGAGCTGGCTGAGCGACGCAATCCCCGCGACGGTGCTCCAGCGCGCGCTCGCCCGGAGCGACGCCGGCATGGCGGCGCGCTGCCCGCCGCAGGGGCTGCCCGCGCTGCGCGAGCGGATCGCGACGCTGCTGCGCGCGCAGGGCATCCCGGCCGACGCGGGCCGCGTGCTCACCACCTGGGGCGGCACGCACGCCATCGACCTGATCTGCCGGAGCACCCTCCAGCCGGGCGACGCGGTGCTCGTGGAGAACCCCGGCTATTTCCTGATGTTCGGCCGCCTGCGGCAGGCGGGCTACCGCATCGTGCCGGTCGCGCGGAGGCCCGACGGCGTGGATCTCGGGGCGCTGGAGGCCGCGTGCCGCGAGCACCGGCCCAAGCTGATGTTCCTGCAGAGCGTGCTGCACAACCCGACCGGCTGGGGGTCGAGCGCCGCGAACCTGCACCGCGCGCTGCTGATCGCGCACCAGCACGGCGTGCTCATCGCCGAGGACGACGTGCACGGTCACTTCCACCCCGGGCACCCGACGCGGCTGGCGCAGCTCTCGGGGCTGGACGGGGTCGTCTATTATTCGAGCTTCTGCAAGGCGCTGAGCCCGGCGCTGCGCCTCGGCTACATCGCGGCCGAGCCCGGGCGGCTGAAGCCGCTCCTGCGCGAGAAGATCTACTCGGTGCTGACGACCGGCGCGCTGAACGAGCTCGTGCTGCTGGAGGTGCTGTCGGCCGGCAGGTGGCGCAAGCACATCGACCGGCTGCAGCAGAAGCTCGGCGCGGCGCGGAACGCGGCGGCGCGCCGGCTGCGCGACGCCGGCGTGCTGCTCGACCATCCGGGCGAGGGCGGGCTGTTCCTCTGGGGCGCGGTGCCGCGCGGCGTGGACGTCGACGAGCTGGTGAAGGACGCTTATCTCAACAAGATCCTGCTGGCGCGCGGGGCGACGTTCATGGCGGACGGTGCGGGCGATCCGCACCTCCGGTTCAACGCGGTGTTCAGCCAGCACGCGCGGGTGGCGGAGTACCTGGCGCAGCGGTTCGCGGCGGTGGCGAGCGCGCGGGGGGCGATGGAGAGGGCGGGCGTGGTGGCGTGACGGGTCGGGCGGCGCCGCGGTCGGCGTCACGGCTGATGGGGTGTCACCGAGCGCCGGCGCTGTCGGCACCGGCGTTATCGCCCTCGCTCACGCCACCTGCTTCGCCACGATCCCCGGGAAGATCTCCGTCGATGCGCGCGCGATCGATCACCTGTGCGTCGGAACGATCTTCTTGATGGTCCCGTCGTCGTTGAAGTAGGCGCGATCCACGCATGTCGATCGTCGGTAGCTGCCGCCGGTCGGCAGCCCGGCGTTGTGGTACGTGAGGTAGCTGGCGCCCTTGAAGTCGAAGAGCGACTGGTGAATGGTGTCGCTGTTCGGCACCCGGTCCAGGATGACGCCCCGATGTTGCCACGGCCCTTCCGGCGATGTGCTGGTGGCGTAGGAGATGGTCTCCGGGAACCCGGAAGCGTACGTCAAGTAATAGAGGCTGCCGTGCTTGGAGAGGAACGGCGCCTCGGTGTAGCTGGGGATGTCCTTGAGCACATGGATCTGGGCGCTGCCGAGGCTGCGGTTCTGCACCTTCCCGCTGCCGTCGGTGGTGTAGGTCTCCCCCTTCAGGTGGATCATATCCTGCTCGAGCTCGACCCAGTACAGGACTCCATTTCCCCAGTACATGTAGACACGGCCGTCGTCGTCGACGAGGACCGTCGGGTCGAGGTTGCGCCACGAATGCTCTGCCGTGCCCTGGGTGTCGGCCAGGAAGATGAGCGGGACTCCACGTGCGTCCTTGAACGGTCCCTCCGGCTTGTCCGCGACCGCGACGCCGATCGAGATTCCGTAGCCGGACTGGCCTCCCTCCACCGGCGCGTAGAAATAGAACCTCGGGTTGCCGTCCTTGTCGTCGCGATGGACCACCTGCCCCGCGTTGGCGTTGCCCGTCGACTCGCCGCCGCGAGCCCAGGAGAACACGTCGTAGCGCATCACCGCGCCCTCGTTCTCCCAGCGGACCATGTCGGACGAGGTCCAGAGCCGGTAGTCGAACATGCGATAACCGCTCGCCCCCTCGGCCTGCTCGTCATGGCCAGTATACAGGTAGACCTTGTTGTTCCAGACCATGGCGGCGCCATCCGCGGTAAAAATGGGGTCTCCAGGACCGCTCGTCGGATCTGGCGCGTCGTACTTGATGATGGGATTGTCGAACTCCGTCGGGGGTGGCGCGTCGTCCTCGCCGCCGGCGCCGTCGGTCCCGCCGCCGCCCTCCCCGGGATCGATCGTCCCGCCCGTCCCGCCGCCGGTGCCGCCCGTGGTGGCGGAGCTGCCGGTCGTGACGACGCTGCTGGTGTTGCCGGTCGTGGCGGTGCCGCTCTCAGCCTGTCCACCGGCGCCTTCGGCCTGTCCACCGGCGCCTCCGGCGCTGCCGGCGCCGCTCGACGCTTGGCCGGACGAGTCGCAAGCCGTGAGCCAGAGCCCAGCGATGACGAGCGCCAGAGACTGCGCTCCCAAGAAAGAGAGTTCTCGCCTCTTCATGTTGAACCTAGCCGGTCGGGGATCTGCGAGGTTTCGCCGCCCGAGGCGGGATCACGCACCTGAATGAGCAAGGATCCGAGCCGGAGACCGTATTGTTAACGTTAACATAACCAATGTCAAAACAAAAGGACCCGCGCGGGCTCTCGACCGCGACGGGTGCGCGGCGGCGGGCGGCCGGCCACGGCGCCCGCGGGAGCTGTCCCACGAGAGTTCGTCTCGAGTTCCTACGAGAGCACGGAAGGGAGCGCCTCGGGCACGGGAGGCTCCGGTGGCGTCCTGGAGGATAGGTGCTCCCCCGCGCGGCCGTCTGGTAGGATCGTCGGTTGCGCTCGGGGCGTGTCCCCCGCAGAAGACGGCTTCACCCTCCCCCAACGCCTGACGAGGTCCTACCATGTCTATCACCGGTCGACGTCATCGTGGTCTGGTCGCCTGCCTTTCCCTCGCCGCGCTCGCGGCCGCCGGGTGCGGCCCTGCGTCGGAGCCCGCGGCCCTCGCGGACGACGCGTCCGAGGAGGCGGCGCTCGAGGCACGCGCGGCGCCGAAGGCCGGCCACCACGCGAAGCCCGCGAAGAAGAAGTGCCGCCGCCACGTCGGCGTCCACGAGGCGTGGTCGTCTGTGGCGCCGCTGCCCCAGGCGCGCGAGCGGCACATCGCGCTGCTCATGCCGGACGGCCAGGTGATGGTCGCCGGGGGCAGCGGCGACTACCCCTACCCCACGACGGTCGACTTCTACAATCCTGCCACGGATACGTGGACGACCGGCGACGCGCTGCCCTACCCGATGTACCCCGTGGGCGCGGCGCTCCTGCAGGATGGCAGGGTGCTCTTCAGCCCGGGAGGGCTCGTCTACGACCCGAGCACGGGCGCGACGACGAGCGTCCCCCTCACGCCCGCCGAGGCGGCCCGCGGCTGGGAGTTCGCCCAGACGGCGCTGACCCCGCTGCCGAGCGGACTTTTGCTGCGCACGGGCGGCAGCGACGACGACAGCGTGCTCAAGGAGGCGGTGCTCTACGATCCTGCCGCGAACACCTGGTCCAGCGCAGGATCGATGTCGGTGACTCGCCACCTGCACACGGCGACGCTGCTCCAGGACGGGCGCGTGCTCGTCGTCGGCGGCTACACGTTGAACAGTAACGAGATGCCCGCAGGTCGCACCAGCGTGGAGATCTACGATCCGGCCACGGGCGCGTGGACGGCGGCGGCGCCGACGAACCTGCCCCGCATGCAGCACACGGCCACGCTGCTGCCGAGCGGGCGCGTGCTGGTGGTCGGCGGCGGCGGCAGGATTTACGGCGGAACCGAGGAGGAGATCGTGGTCCTCGTCGACGCCGGCGAGACCGCCGAGATCTACGACCCCGCGAGCGACACGTGGACGTCGACCCCGCCGCCGAATTTCCGCCACACCTGGGCGTCCGCCGTGGCGCCCATGGACCACGGGCGCGTGATGGCCGTCGGCAGCGAGGGCGCGGAGATCTACAAGGAGGCAAACGATACGTGGACCGTGATCGACGATCCGATCCAGAGAGGCTTCCACACCGCGACGACGCTGCAAGACGGCTCGGTGCTCATCGCGGGCGGGTATGACGCGACGTACTTCGTCAACCCGCCGACGCTCGCGAGCGTGGAGCGCTACGGCGGCTGCAAGAAGAGGCATTGACGTTCACGCCTCGGCGCCGGCGCTACCGTGGGAGCAGCGCGATGATCCGCAGCGGTCCCCCCGAGCCGCCGCGGATCTTCATGGGCAGCGCGACGACCAGCGCGCCGCGCGCCGGCAGCGCCTCGAGCGAGGCGACGTTCTCGAAGGCGGGGACGTCGGCGCCGAGGAGCACCCGGTGCGCGATGAAGTCCTTCGACGGCCCGTGGTCGATGCTCGCCGTGTCGATGCCGACCGAGGCCACCTTCCGCGCGACGAGCGCGCGCGCGGCGTCCTCGCCGATGCCGGGAAAGTGCAGGTTGGACGCGTCGCCGCGCGTGTCGTCGCCGAGGTAGCGCTTCCGATCGGGCCAGCGGCTCCCCCAGCCGGTGCGGATCAGCACGACGGAGCCGGGCGCGATGGCGCCGTGTTCCCGCTCGAAGGCCTCGATGTCGGCGCTCGTCACGCGGTAATCGGCGTCCTTCGCAGCGGCCGCCGACACGTCCACGACGGCGGCCGGCGCGACGAGGCGCGAGATCGGCACGGCGTCCGCGGTGCTCTTGCCCTCCGCGAAATGGATGGGCGCGTCGAAGTGCGTCCCGCCGTGCTCCGGCGCGCAGAAGTCGTTCGACGCGTAGAAGTACCCACCCTCGGTGAGGCCGTGGCGCACCCGATTCAGCACGAAGCCCGTCGCGGCTGTCGGCCAGTAAATCGTCCTGTCGTCGAACGGATACGTGAGATCCACGAACCTCGCTCCCTCGGGGAGGCGCAGCCCGCCCTGAGTCGCGGCCGCCCTGGGCGTCGAGGCCTCGTTTCCGGCGGCGCATCCGATCGCGAGCGCGAGCGTCACTGCGGTGAAGAGCGCACAGAACATCGCACGTGCCATGGTTCCCTCCCGGATCCCGACCGGAGGCCCGAGACGCCGCGCCCCCGCGTCGCGTGAGCGCCAAGGCTACGCCCCGGGGAGGAGTCGGCGAGAAGCAAACCGCCAAGGCGCGCCAAGAGCGCCAAGATATTGTCTTTTTCTCGGCGTCCTTGGCGCCTTGTCGGTTCGAAGCTCCGCGCTCTCAGGCAGTTTCAGCTCGTTGGTCGCAGCAGGCCCGCCGGGCGGGCATTCACGATCCGGATCGACGCCCGTCGGTCAGCGTCCACGCGCTCCAGTGGGCGTAGCGCCCCGACACGTGCTCGCGCCTCCACCGGCGCTCGGCCAGCGCCTGCGCCAGCAGCTCGCGCAGCCAGCCGTGGGTGACCGCGAGCACGCTGCCGCGCTGGGCCGCGAGCCCGATCAACCACTCGGCAGCCTCGGCGGCCTGGCGCTGGTGCGCCGCGGGCGGCGGCTCGGCGCGGAGGGCGCCATAGGCCTTCCTGAGCCCGATCGCGAGCGCCCACACCGCGAGCGGCGCGCGCGCGTTGCCCAGCGGCAGCGCCGGCTGCTCCAGCTCGCGCAGCAGCGCCGACGTGGCGATCTCGCCGCCGGGAAGGAGCAGCTCGGCCGAGGCGCGGGCGCGCGGCAGGTCGCTCGCCACCACCGCGCCCGCCTGCGTCGCCAGCGCCCGGAGCGCCGACGGCGGCCTCTCCCCGGGCAAGAGGCCCGCGGCGTCGTAGGCGTCGCGCCAGCGCTGGAACCCGGCGGCGTCGATCCAGCCGGTGTGGACGTGCGCCGAGCGGCCGTGCCGAACCAGGATGATGCGCGCGCTCACCGCCGGTCCTCGCGGCGGCCGCGGCCGGCGCGCCCCGGGTCGGTCGCCGGCAGCTCCCCGAGGAGGTGGTCGACGCAGGTCCGGACGGCGGCCGTCAGGGCTCGATGCGCGCGGTAGACGAGGCTGACGCCTCCGGCCTCGGCCTCGTAGCCGTCGAGGACGCGGACGAGGCGCTTCGCCGCCACGTCCTCGGCGCAGAACACCTCCGGAAGCATCGCGATGCCGATGCCCGCGAGCGTCGCGCGGTAGGCGGCGGAGGACTCGCTCACATAGAAGCGGGGCTCGAAGGCAAAGCGCCGCCTCCGGCGCCCTTGCCCGAGCGTCCACGTGGCCATCCCCTCGGTCGCGTGCATCGCGATGCAATCGTGGCGCGCGAGGTCCTCGACCCGCTGGGGAACGCCCCGCGCCTCGAGGTAGCGCGGGCTCGCGTACAGCAGCTTCCGCGTCGCCCGCCACAGCTCTCGCGCCACGAAGTCGGTGGTGTCGTCCACCTTGCCGGGGACGATCGCGATATCGAAGCTCCCGGCGAGGAGGTCGACGCGCCGCGAATCGATCTCGAGGTCGACCGACACGCGGGGATGCTTCGCGAGGTAGGTGCAGACGGCGCTCGCCACCGCGGCGCCGAGGGAGACCGGCGCCACGATCCGCACGCGCCCGCGCGGCTCGCTCTGGAGCTCGCGGACGTGATGCGTGCCTTGCGCGAGGTCGTCGATCGCGCGTTCGGCGTGGCCGAAGTACGCGCGCCCGGCGTCGGTGAGCCGCAGCCGCCGCGTCGTTCGCTCGAGGAGCCGGACGCCGAGCGCGGACTCGAGCCGCGCGATGCGCCGGCTCACCGTGGAGACCGGCACCCCGCGCTCGCGGGCGGCGGCCGAGAAGCTGCGCGCCCGGACGACCCGCACGAGGAGCGCGGCGTCGTTGAGGTCCAGATCGATCTGTGCGTCCACGGCAACAGTTCCTTCCCGGCAAGCACACTAATGCGCTCCGGCGGCGGGCGCTAGGTTCGACCCCGTGAAGCGCGCCATCGTCCCCGGGCCGCGCGGGGCATCGAGAGCCGCGTGGTCCTCGGGACGATCGCGCACGGTCGCTGCGCCCGGCGCGGCAGGAGGTTGTCATGATCATCGTCACTGGAGCCAACGGTCAGCTCGGCCGAGCCATCACGGAGCGGCTCCTCCAGCGCGTGCCCGCCGCTCGGCTCGGCGTCAGCGTTCGCAGCCCGGAGCAGGCCAGCGCGCTCGCCGAGCGCGGCGTACGGGTGCGTCGGGGGACCTTCGAGGACCCCGCGAGCCTGCGCCATGCCTTCGAGGGCGCCTCGCAGGTCCTGATCGTCTCCATCGACAGCGCAGGCGAGGCCGCGGTGCGCCAGCATGAGGCCGCGATCGAGGCGGCTCGCGCGGCGGGCGCCCGCCGCGTCCTCTACACGAGCCACATGGGCTCGAACCCGGCGTCCCGCTTCGCGCCCATGCGCGACCACGCGGCCACCGAGGCGTCACTGCAAAGGTCGGGGGTCGCTTTCACCTCGCTCCGCAACGGGTTCTATGCCGCGTCCGCGCTCATGCTCCTCGAGCGGGCGCTCACGACCGGCCAGCTCGTCGCGCCAGAGGACGGCCCGATCTCGTGGACCGAGCACGGCGACCTGGCCGACGCGGCGGTGATCGCGCTGACGGACGAGGCGCGCCTCGAGGGGTCGACCCCGCCGCTCACCGCCTCCGCGGCCCTCGACCTCGCGGAGATCGCCGCGATCGCCTCGGAGCTCCTCGGGCGCTCGATCACGCGGGTGACCGTCAGCGATCGAGCGTTCCGAGCGGACATGGTGTCTCACGGCGCCCCCGAACATCGGGCGGACTTGCTCCTCGGCCTGTTCGCGGCGAGCCGCGAGCGCGAGTTCGCCGCCGTGGATCCGACGCTGGAGCGCCTGCTCGGCCGAGCGCCGCTGTCCATGCGTCGCTACCTGGCGGCGCGCCTGTCACGCTGAGGCGCGGGGCGCTGCTCGCGCCTCAGCCCAGGGGCTCCTTCATCGCATCTGCTTCATGAGGGCGAGCACGTCCACCGCATTGACGAGCAGGTACTCGAACTTGCCCAGCGCGTGGAGCTTCCTGATGTCCTCGGAGCGCGCGGTCTGACAGCCGATCGAGCTGAATCCGAGGCCCGGATGAAAGAGGACCTGATCCATCCACGCCCCCATCCCCTCCGACACCTGCCCTCCGGAAGTGGCCGTCTCGGACGCGCGCATCTCGGCCTCGTCGAAGAGGCCGTCGTGGTTCGTGTCACGGTATGCGGGGAGCCGCCCGCGGTTCGCCCCCGAGGGGCGGAGGACCACGAGCGCCGGGTGACCCTTGTAGTGGTCGGCCAGGGCCTCGACATGGTAGTGCCCCGGCCTCAGCATCCCGACGTCGGGACGGCCATCACCGTCGGCGTCCGGAGAGGCCTTCGAGGTCGTCTGGTACGGGTGCGTCGCGCCGCGGAACTCGTACACCTTCTCGTCGCCCTGGAACCTGAGCAGCACGAACGCGTCGTCGTACTCGCTCCGGCTCCTCACGATATGGGTGCGCAGGCCGAAGAGCCGGACGCCGCGCAGGCCGAGCAAGGTCGTCCTCGATCCCGCGGGGTCGTGCCCCACCAGCTTGCACAGCATCGTGTAGTGCGCGAGCCGGGCCTCCGGCGGCGCGTCTTCGGCTGGCCAGAGCGGGCCCGCGTCGGCGGCGCCCAGCTGTTCGAGGATGAGCGGGTGCGTCGTCGGTCCTATCTTGCCGTCGACGGAGAGGTCGAAGCGCCGCTGAAACCACGCGATGCGCTGCACGAGCGCCTCGGTATAGGTGCGTTTGCTCTCCTGCTGGTCGACGCCGAAGAAACTCCGCAGCATGACCAGCAGGTCGAGCGCGCGGGCGTCATTGTATCTTGCTGCCTCGATCGCCTGGGCCGTCGTCAAACCATCGCTCATCGTGCAACCTCCCCGCTGCTTCGCCTGACGGACGCGGATGGCCCGCCCAGGGAGAGCGTACCGCGATCTCGGCGCGAAGGTCCATGACCGAGCCCCTCACGAACGCCGCGCGCCGCGCCGGCGCTCTCCCCCGCGCCGCGCCCCTGACGGCGCGAACACCTCCGCGAGATAGTCGACGAACACCCGGACCTTCGGCAGCAAATGCCGATTCCTCGGGTAGAGCGCGTGAATCGGCCAGCTCATCGTCCGATCTTCCTCCAGCACGGTCACGAGCGTCCCCTCGGCCAGCGCGTCCTTCACGAGGAAATCGAACATCGCCACGATCCCGCTCCCCGCGAGCGCGAGGCGCTTCAGGACATCCGCGTCGTTCGCGTGGAGCGGCCCGGAGATGGGCACATCGAGCACCGCACCCCCGTCCCCGGTCGGGAAGCGAAACGGATCCGGCCGCCCATCGCGCAGGTACCCGACGCAGTCGTGGTGCGCGAGATCGGCCGGCGCCTTTGGCGCGCCGCGCCGCGCGATGTACGACGGCGCCGCGCAGTGGACGATGCGGCTCGCGCCGAGCCGGCGCGCCACCAGGCTCGAGTCGCCGAGCTGGCCGATGCGCACGAGCAGGTCGAGCCCCTCGGCCACGGGGTCGACGTGCTGATCGCGCAGCGTCAGGTGGACCCGGACGTCAGGATAGCGCGCCGAGAAGCGCGGCAGGCTCGGCGCGATCACCTCCCGTCCGAGCGTCACCGGCGCATCGACGCGCAGGAGCCCCACCGGCTTCGTGCTGGCGCGCGCGATCGCCTCGGTCGCCTCCCCGATCTCCTCGACGATGCGCACGCAGCGCGCATAGAAGGCCTGCCCGTCGTCGGTCAGGCGGAGCGACCGCGTCGTGCGCGCGAGGAGCGCCACGCCGAGCTCTCGCTCCAGGCGCATCACGCGCCGGCTCACCGCCGAGGGCGTGACGCCGAGCCGGCGCGCCGCGCGCGAGAAGCTCCCGGTCTCGACGGTGGCGACGAGCAGCTCGATCGCGGCGAGCGAGATCATGATCTGTGCCGAAATAGCACAGGTGACGTTCCCTCGCGCGGACTACTGCGCCCGGCGGAATGGATCTACGGATGGGGTGTCCAGGGAGGACACGCCATGAAAGCTGTCATCATTCGAAAGAACGCCTCCGAAGCCGACGCATGGACGCTCGCCGAGCGCCCCGCGCCCCGGCCCGGTCCGGGACAGGTGCTCGTGCGCATCCGCGCCGCGTCGATCAACTACCGTGACCTCATGGTCGCGCGCGGCCTGTACCACGGCGAGCGCAAGGACGACCTCATCCCCCTCGCCGACGCCGCGGGCGAGGTCGTCGAGGTCGGCGCCGGCGTGCGCCGCTGGAAGACCGGGGATCGGGTCGTCTCGACGTACTTCCCGACGTGGGCATCGGGACCGTTCCGCCAGGCGTACCGCGCCGCGCAGCTCGGCGCGGGCCAGAACGACGGCGTCCTCGCCGAGCTCGTGGTCTTCGCCGAGGACGGGCTCCTCCCCGCGCCCGCGTACCTCGGCTTCGACGAGGCGGCGACGCTCCCGTGCGCCGCCGTGACCGCGTGGTCCGCGCTCTTCGCGTCGTGGCCGCGCCCCGCGCCCGGCGACACGGTGCTCGTCCAGGGGACCGGCGGCGTGTCGATCTTCGCCGCGCAGCTCGCGCGCGCCGCGGGGCTGCGCGTGATCGCCACGTCGTCCAGCGCGGCGAAGATCGAGCGCCTGCGCGCGCTCGGCGTGACCGACACGATCGACTACCGGCAGCAGCCGGAGTGGCACGAGGAGGTGCTGCGCCTGACCGGCGGCGAGGGGGTGGATCGGGTGATCGAGGTCGGCGGCGCCGGCACGCTCCCGCGCTCGCTGCAGGCGGTGAAGGCCGGCGGCGTCGTGAGCCTCATCGGGCTGCTCACGGGGGTCGGCAGCCAGATCGATCCGATGCCGATCCTGTTCCGCGCGATCCGCGTCGAGGGCGTCATCGTCGGCTCGCGCCAGTCGTTCGTCGATCTCACGGCGACGCTCGAGGCGCACGCGATCCGCCCGGTGATCGACGAGGTCTTCCCGCTCGAGCGGGCGAGCGACGCGCTCGCCAAGCTCACCGCGGGCAAGCACTTCGGCAAGGTCGTCATCCGGCTCGACTGAAGCGCAGCGGCCACGAGCGCTCCGCCGAGCGCCTGCGGCGCCGGATCGCGCCGGTCGCCCTCGCGCGAGGCGCAGGGCGACCGCTCGCGCTCACGCCTCGCCCTCGCCGCCGTCGCGGCCGTGCCAGCAGGAGACCTCCAGCCTGTCCCCCAGCGGGATCTCCACCGATCCGTATCCGCTGCCCGCGCGGCGCACGTACTCGAGATAAGGCCGCAGGTCGTCGGGCGCGAGGTCGAGATCGTCGGCGACGATGAGCGCGCCCCTCCGCAGCCGCGGCTCGAGCGTCCGGAGCACCGGCAGATAGAGGTTCTTCCAGCCGTCCAGCAGGACGAAATCGACCGGCCCCTCCACGTCCCGGAGCGTCACCAGCGCGTCCCCCTCGCGGATCTCGACGAGATCGCCGAGCCCGCTCTCGTCGAGGTTGTTCCGCGCCCGCCGCACCTTCTCCGGGTGCATCTCGCTGCCGATCACCCGCCCGCCGCCCCCATCGCGGACGGCCGCGGCCAGGAACAGCGTCGAGATCCCGAACGACGTGCCGAACTCCACCACCGTGCGCGCCCTCGCCGCGAAGGCGAGGAGGTGCAGCAGCCGGCCGACCTCGCGGGAGACCGGCAGATACGCGTCGGCGAACATGTGGGCGAGCCCCTCGGGGTCCGGGCTCGGCCCGCGGCGCTCCCAGTCGGCGCGCACGCGGGCGATGATGCGCGGATCGCCGCTGTCGGCGTCCTGGAAGAGGCGGTCGAGGATGCTTTGAACGCGCGGCGAATCGAGCGTGGTGCTCATGATGGCGATTCTCCTCCGGGGCTCACGGCGACGGCGCTGCTGCCCTCGCGGCTGCCCTGTTCGACACGGAAGGTGCGCCCGAGGAGACATGGCTTCCAGTGCAGGTACGGTAAGGTATCGTTGCGCCCCATGCACTCCATGGATCTGAACCTGCTCGTCGCGCTCGACGTGCTCCTCGAGGAGGAGAGCGTCCTCCTCGCCGCGCGGCGGATGCACCTCAGCCCGTCGGCGATGAGCCGCACGCTCGCGCGCGTCCGCGAGGCCGTGGGCGACCCGATCCTCGTGCGTGCCGGCCGGCGGCTCGTGCCCACGCCGCGCGCCGCGGAGCTGCGCCCGCGCGTGCGCGCGGTGGTCGCCTCGGCCAGCGCGGTCCTGCGAGAGCGGGGCGCGCTCGACGTCGCCGCGCTCACCCGCAGCTTCGCGGTGCGGACCAGCGACGGCATGCTCGGGCTCCTCGGCGCCCCGCTGCTCGACGCCCTGAGGGCCGAGGCGCCGGGCGTCACGGTCCGCTTCCTCCCCGAGGGCGACGAGGACGTGGCCGCGCTCCGGGAGGGCCGGATCGATGTCGACGTCGGCATCATCGGCGACATGGGCCCGGAGATCCGCGTGCAGGCGCTCGCCAGGGACCGCTTCGTGGGCGTGGTGCGCCGCGGCAGCCCGCTCGCGTCCGGCAAGGTGACGCTGGAGCGGTTCGTCGAGCACGCCCACCTCGGCGTCTCCAGGCAGGGGAAGATCTGGGGCCCCATCGACGATGCCCTCAAGAAGAAAGGGCTCGCCCGGACCACCGCGGCCGTGGCGTCAGGCCATTATGCGGCGCTGTGCCTCCTCGCCAGCTCGAACCTGGTCGGCGCGTTTCCGTCGAAATGGCTCGCGCACGCCGCACCGCGCTTCGATCTCGTCACCTTCCCGCTGCCCGTGACCACGCCGGGCATCACCATCGCGCAGGCGTGGCACCCCCGCTTCGACGCCGACCCCGCGCACCGGTGGCTGCGCGAGCGGCTGCGCCGCGTCTGCCGGTCGAGCGCGGAGCTCGGGGCGTAGGCACGGCCACGCTGCCCATGAAGGCGTGCGGGCGAGGGCGTGGACGAGCGCGGGGAGGGTGCTCGGCGAGAGCAATCCACGCATCCCCATCGCTGCTGAACAGTCTCCCGCGCTCGTCCATCCCGAGCGCGCCGCCCCACACGAAGCGGCCTATGATTACGACGTTCCGGCCGTCTCCGGGGAGCGTCGCCTGAGCGGCGCCCGCCGCCACGGTTCCGAAGCCTGTGTCGGACAGCTCGAGCAGATAAGGGGACGCCATTCGATTCCCCTCGCCGAGCGCGTGGAGATCGCGCTCCCAGGCGACGAGGACGTCGGAGCAAGGCACGCCGCGCCCGTCGAGGAGCCCGCGCAGCAGGAGCTCATCCCACGAGCGGTTGAATTTGGCATGGCGCTGAATCCAGGAGCGAAGCGAAGGATCGATTTCTTCTAGATTCCTTGTTGCCATAGGGTCCCCAGCGCTCAAGGGATCCGCGTCCACTGCCCGTTCCGATGCTCCTACGTACGTAGAGCAGCCGGAGCTCCAGGCGGAGGCGTCTCAGCGGCGCCCCGCCGGGAGTGCGCCAGATCGGCCGGCTCCTGTGCCAAGCGAGGGGGGGTCCGGCACCGGCACAACCGCAATGCATTGCGACACACCGGGGTCCGGACCCCTCCGAGACGCTCCGGGGACCGTCCTCCCGGGCAAATCTGTGCCAAATCACGCTCGAAATTGAGCAGTTCTGCGCCACTTTCCCCTCGGAGACGCCCGATCTTGTGCCAGAAGGGGGGTCCGGACCCCTCCTCGACGCGATCCACTGCGTTCGCGCGGCCTCCGGACCCCGCCGCCGCGCGATCCACTGCGCTCGCGCGGCCCCCGGACCGCCGCTGCACCGCAACGCGCTGCGCGCCACCCGGTCGCGCCAGACGCGCCTGCTCTCGTCACGTCCCCACCTCCGGCGACGCTCTCCACGCCCGCGCAGAGGCTCCACGACAGCCCGCGGATCACCGAACGCGCACGCGATCTCGCGAATCGGTGATCCTCCGCGCGGCCTCCCAGGCCGCGCGCAGCGCCGCGTCGACCTCCGGATCGCCCTCGCCCTCCGCCGCGACGTCCGGCGTGAGCCCGCGGCCCTCGAGCTCGACCCCGCCGGGCAGCAGCCAGCGCCCCACCGTCGCGTAGCAGAGCCCCTCCGGCGTCTGCACCACGCTCTGCACGCTGCCCTTCCCGTGCGTCCGCGCCCCGACCAGCAGCGCGCGCCCGTGCGCCTGCAGCGATCCGGCGAGCACCTCGGCGGCCGACGCCGTACCCCCGTCGACCAGCGCCACCACGGGGAGCTCGAACGCCGGATCGCGGCGCGACCGGCGCACCATCGCGTCGCCGTCGGCGTCGTTCATCGCGCCGAGCTCCGCGCCGCGCGGCAGGAAGTCCTCCGCGAGCCGCAGCGCCGCGTCGAGCTCCCCGCCGGGGCAGCCGCGCAGATCCAGGATCAGCGCGCGCAGGCCCCCCTCCGCCTCCTCGAGCCGGCGGATCCCCGCGAACACCCGCGCCGGCGCGTCGGGGGCCATCACCGCCACGCGCACGAGCCCCACCCCGCCCGGCAGAAGCGCCGCGGCCGGCGGCGGCGCGTCCACGAGCGCCTCGGCGACCTCGCGCATCGCCTCCCCCGCGGCCTGGCCGGCGCCCGGCGCCGCGCTCGCGAGGTTGTAGAACACGCTCACCGCGTTGGGGATGAGGTGCTCTCCCTTCGGCGCGTTCATCGCGTTCCCGGTCACGGGCGCGGTCAGGTTGATGGCGGGCAGCCCGTCCACCATGACCGTCGGGGAGCCGGCCACGAAGGTGCCCTGGCCCTTGATGGTCGGGTGCAGCGCGCCCGCCTCGTCGCCGGTGGTGATCGGGATCTTCGCGCTCAGGTTCAGCGCCGGCAGGCCGCCGACCATCACCGTGGGCGAGAAGGGCGCCGCCATCGCGTGCATCCCGAGGTTCGTGTACGGCACGGGCACGCCGGGCGCGGGCGGCGTGAGGCACACGTCGGGGAAGGACACGTTCTGGCCAGCGCCGCGGTGGGCTGCGGGGAGCATCGCCGTCCTCCTAGCCCAGGTGGATCGCCTTGCCGTTGAGCGTCATCTTCTCCTCCGTGAGGATCGCGGCGCTCTTCGCCTGCGTGTGCGCGGCGCCGTCCACCACCGTGTGGCTCTGCCCCGCGTGCACGTGCAGCAGCTCGCTCACCCGCTGCCGCAGCGAGGCGAAGCGCTGCACCACCGCCCCGGCGAGCACGCGCAGGCTGCGCGCCTCGATCCCGACGTCGGGCGCGGCGATCTCCACGCCGTTGTCGCCGGCGAGCCGCAGCACCCCGCCCACGGCGCGCACCTCCACGTCGCCCGGCAGCTCCAGCGACGCGCGGCCCCGGCCCTGCAGCACGCCGATCACGTAGTGGCCCTGCGCCTCGTCGCCGATCACCAGCACCACGTCGCCCTCCGCCGGCTCGTAGGCGAACGCGAGCGCCAGCCGCGCCCGCGCCGGCGCGCCGCTCCGCAGGCGCACCTCGACGTCGGCCGGGCCGACGCGGATCACCGTGGCAGGGCCGAGGAGCGGCCGCGGCGCGGGCTCCGGGCTGGGTTCACGCAGGGGGACCACCACGTTGCTCATCGGCGCTCTCCTCGGGCTCTCGGCTGGGGTCGTTCGGGGGGCCGCCACGCCTCGGCCTCGAGGCGGTCGGGATCGGTGCGGCGCGCGCCGCGGAGGTCCGCCGCCGACCAGGCGACGCCCTGATCGCGGGCGGCGTGCAGGTTGGCGCCCGACAGATCGGCCAGCGAGACCTCCGCGCCGCGCAGATCGGCGCGCGAGAGGTCCGCGTACCCGAGCCGCGCGCGCGTGAAGAGCGCCCCCGCCGCGGCCGCCTCGACGAGCACCGCCTCGCGCAGATCGGCGCCCGTCAGGTCCGCGTGCTGGAGCCGCGCCTGCGCCAGCGTCGCGAAGCGCAGCGTCGCCCCGCCGAGCTTCGCGCCCTCCAGCGAGGCCTCGCCGAAGAACGCGCCCTTCGCCATCACCTCGCGCAGATCCGCCACGTCGAGGCGGGCCCGCGTCGCCGTCGCGTACCGCAGCGTCGCGCCCCGGAGCACCGCGCCGCGCGCGTCGGCGTCGGTGAGATCGCAGCCGCTCAGATCGCAGCCCTCGAGATCCATCCCCTCCAGGATCGCGCCCCGGAACGACGACCCCGCGAGCGTCAGCCCGCGGAGGCGCAGCCGCCGCAGATCCATCCCCTCGAAGTCCACCCCGCGGAACACCGCGCCGTCGATCAGCGCCTCCTCCAGCGACGCCCCGCGCACCCGCGCGCCCCAGAGGTGCGCGCGCTCGAGCTTCGTCCCCGCGAGCGCCGCGTCCTCCAGCGAGGTCATGCTCAGGCTCGCCCCCCCGAGATCCGCGCCCGCGAGGTTCGCCTCCCGCAGCGACGTCAGCCGCAGATCCTGCCCCCGCAGATCCACCCCCTCGAGCCGGGCCCGATCGAGCAGCGCGCCCCGCAGATCCGCGCCCGTCAGATCGGCGCCGCGCAGATCGCACTCCATCAGGTTGGCCGCGCCGAGCCGCGCGCCCCCGAGCCGCGCGCCCCGCAGATCCGCGCCGCCGAGCGAGGCCCCGCGCAGATCGGCGCCCTCCAGGTCGACCGTGGCCCCCTCGTCCGCGAGCCGGCACCGATCCAGGAACACGTGCCGCAGCTCCCGCGGCAGCCGCGCGCCCCTCAGATCCACCTCGGAGAGCACCACCCCCTCCCACGCCGAGCCGAGGAGGTCGGCCCCCCGCAGATCGACCCCGGTCAGCGCCGCCTGCTCGACCCGCGCCCCGTCGAGCGCCGCGCCCGAGAGATCGGCGCGGCGGATCACCGCGCGCGCCACGGTCGCCCCGCGCAGATCCGCGCCCGCCAGGATCACCTCGTCCAGCGCCGCGCCGCCCAGATCCGCGCCGCCCAGCGCGGCCCCGCGCAGATCCACGCGCAGGAGCCGCGCCCCCCCGAGCCGCGCCCCCTCGAGCCGCGCGCCGGCGGCGGAGGCGCGCACGATCAGCGCGCCGCTCAGGTCCGCGCCCTCGAGACCCGCGCCCTCGAGATCCACCCGCGCGATCTGCGCGCCCGCGAGGTCGGCCCCCTCCAGCCGGGCCCCCGCCATCCGCAGCGCGAGCAGGCGCGCACCGCCGAGCCGCGCGCCGCGCAGATCGAGCCCGGCGAGATCCAGCTCGGCGATCGTCGCCCCCGCGAGCGATCGGCCGGCGCGCACCGCCGAGAGGAGCTCCTCGGCCCTCATGTCTCCGCCCGCGTCGAGCGCTTCAGGTTCGCCCCCGTGAAGTCCGCGCCCGCGCCGGCCGCCCCGAGCAGCGCCGCGCCGTACAGGCTGGCGCCCGCGAAGCGCGCGCCGCCGATGCGCGCCTTGCCGAGGTCCGCCTCGAAGAGGTTCGCCCGCGTGAGGTCCGCCCGCTCGAGGTTCGCGCGGTCGAGCCGCGCGTGCCGCAGATCGGCGCCGAACAGGCGCGCCCCCGCGAGGGACGCGCGCGTGAGCAGCGCCCCGCGCAGCGTCGCGAACCCGAGATCGGCGCCGTCGAGCGTCGCCCCGGTCCAGTTCGACCTGTCGGCGCGGGCGTCCTCGAGCCGCGCGCCCGCGAGCGCCGCCCCCGCCAGGTTGGCCCCGCCGAGATCGGCGCCGACGAGGTTCACCTGCGCCCCGCTGCAGCCCTCGAGCGACGTCCGCGCGAGCGTCGCGCCCGCGAGGTCCGCCCGATCGAGCGTGCTCTCCGAGAGGTCCGCGCGCGCCAGCGCCGCGCCCCCGAGCGCCGCGTCGCTCAGATCGGCCCGGCGGAGCGCCGCGTACTCGCCCCGCGCCCGGAGCAGCGTGGCCCCCCGGAGCTTCCCGCCCTCGAGGAAGATCTGATCGAGGATCGCCTCCTCGAAGCGCGCCCCCTCCGCGCGCGCCTCGGCCGCGTTGGCGCGCGTGAGATCCGCGCCCGAGAGATCGGCGCCCGAGAGATCCGCCTGGAAGAGGATCGCCGCGCGCAGCTTCGCCCCCCGGAGGTCCGCGCCGCGCAGATCGGCGCGCGTGAGGATCGCCTCCCGCAGATCCGCGCCGCGCAGATCGGCGCCCCGCAGATCCCGCCCGGTGAGATCGCGCTCCCGCAGATCGCTGCCCGGCCCGGGCTCTCCCGTGGAGAGGGGCTCGACCGGCGGCGTGTAGTCGGGATCGAGCTCCCGCCACCGCGGATCGTGCGGCATCTGCTCCATCGCCGCGAGCCGCTCCCGCTGCTCCGCCGCGAGCTCCCGCCCCGCCAGCGAGCGCCTCGCCTCCGCGGCCTGCGCCAGGACCTGCCGCATCACGCGCCGCAGCCCCACCGCGGGCGCGGCGCCCGGCTTGAGGTTCACCGGCGCGGGCGGCGCGGGGGCGGACGCCGCGGCCACGGCGGCCTCCAGCTCGGCCTGCTTGCGCGCGCCGCCGAGCGCCAGCTCGATCGCCTCGCGGATCTTCTGCTGCTCTCCCGCCGCCACCCCGCCGAGGCGGTCCTGGATCACCCGCGAGATCGGATCGAGCCCCTCGCTCCCCGGCATCGGCGGCACCTCCTCCCCCGCGTCGCGCCGCCGCTGCCGCTCTGCCGCCTCCAGGAACCCGGGCGGCGCAGCCGCGCGGATGCCCGCCGGATCCTCCAGGAACGCGTCCAGCCTCGCGCCGTAGCCCGCCTCCGCCCCGCGCTCTCCCCCGAGCGCCTCGGCGACGACGAGCACCCCCGCCACGTCCGACAGATCGTCCTCGCGCACCGGCGACAGCCCGCGCCACGTCAGCGCCACCCGCCCCACGTCGAGATCCGCGTAGAGCGTGTCGAGCGCCATCGGCACCTCGCGGAGCTCGCCCTCCCGGCCGCGCACGAACGCGCGCACCGCGAGCCCCGGCAGCCGCGCCTTCAGCGTCGCGTGCTCCGGGTGCAGGTTCTGGAAGGTCAGCTCCTCGTCGCCGCGCAGGTACCCCCGGAGCTGCTGATCGTCGGGCGCCGCGTGGAAGTAGCCCACGTCGAAATCGTCGGCGTACCAGGGCGCGCGCTCGGTCAGATAGCGCCTGCCGTACGCCTTCCCGACCTTGCTGACCCGCTGCGGCCAGCCCGGGTTGATCGGCCCGAAGCCCGCCGGCGCGGGCGTGTCCGCGCGCGACCGGATCGGCTGCCCCGGCAGCTCGACGGTGGGCAGCTCCGGCGTCCGGTATCCCTTCCCCACCGGGTTCATCGCGTACTCCGGCCCACCGAACGCGTTGGCCCAGGTGATCGGCATGCTCACGAACGGCGCCGGCTCCGAGATCGCCGGGCCCAGCATCCGCTCGGTCCAGACGCGGCGCCCGATCACCCGGAGCGCCTTCGACCACGCCCCGACCCCGAAGAGCACCGTGCACTCCGCCACCGGCCTCTTGCCCGGCGCGTGGCAGCGCGCCTTGAGCAGCACCTCCGCGTTGCGCTTGACGTCGGCGAAGTCCCCGCCGTACAGGCACTCCCCGCGCCGCTCCTCGTCGTCCTCGCGAAAGACCTCGGCCGTGAGCGACGCTTGCTCGGCCGGGTCCTCGATCGGCGCGAGCGCCTCGCCCGGCCGGAGGACGAAGCTCCCCCGCACCACGATGCTCATCTCCGGCCGCGGCGGGCTCCGGAACACCCGCTTGATGCCGCACAGGAACGGCGTGAGGTTCTGGACCAGCATGTCTGCCTCGCCTGCCGGCTACGCGCCCGCCGTCACCGGAACACCCACTCGGCCACCGCCTCCCCGCCGATGCCGAGGCGGATGAGCGGCGAGGCGACCGCGTATCTTGCGGCGAAGCGCGCCATGTCGAGCCCGGTCGCGACGTCACGCATCGTGAATTTCCCGTCCTCCGGCCCCATGCGGTAGCCCTTGGGCCAGGCGATCTCGACCCGCTGCCCGAGCACCACGCTCAGCTTGAGCAGCATCAGCTCCAGGTCGATGTGCGTCGCGCCCACGAAGACGTCCGTCTTGTTCGCGGCCACCGTGAGATCCGCCAGCGCGCCGGCCAGCGTCAGCCCCCCCTTGGCGCCCACCAGCGTCATCTCGGCGACCGCCCCCGCCATGGTCGTCTCCGTGATCGACCCCGCCGTGGTCTCCGACGTGATCGCCCCGCTCACCCGCGTCGTCTCGCTCGTGCTCGCCGCGTCCGTCAGCGACGAGATGCGGTCCGCCCAGGTCTCCTCCTCGATCGACGGGATCCGGTACGCCGAGGAGCCGGTATACGACTCGATCCGCTTCGCCCAGGTCTTCTCGACGATGTGCGGGTTGCCCCGCGGCCGCCCGTTCTCGTCCTTCTCGACCGGGCTCTCCTGCCCGACGGTGCTGTGGTGGTGCTCCCCCCACTTGTGCTCGTAGACATCGCCGCCGAAGTTCTCGGTCACCACCGCGCCGTCGGTGGAGCTCTGCTGGTGCCAGACCCCGCTGTACGGGTCCTGCGCCCACTCCACCCGGTGGAACGCCGCCCAGGTATAGGCGTAGTCCTGGATGTGCTGCCCCGAGACGTCGAGCCCCGCGGCCTTGCTCGGGTCGTCCTGCCGCCCCATCACCATCAGCTTGTAGTTGCCCCGGATCACCTCCACCTTGTCCCCGTAGGTGGTGGTGATCCGGTTCCCGTCCGAGTGATCGCGCCATCCCCCGCGGCTGTGCAGGTACGAGCTCTCGTTGATGCGCGCGTCCTCGGAGTGCTGGTGCGGCGACGGGCACCCCTCCCGCAGCCGCTGGTCGTCCACGAACGTCGGCCGCATCTGCCGCCCGCCCACCAGCTCCCGGTGCTGCTGCTCCTGCAGCGCGAGCACGTCGGCGCCGCCGCCCGCGCCCCCTGCAGCGCCCGAGGCGTCCGACGACCACGCGCCGATGCTGACCTGCTTCGGATGGGCCGTGGTGTAGTTGCTGGTCGAGCCGTCGCTCGCGTCAACGTTGTCGAGCAGCGGGCTGCCCGGCGGCGCCCCCCGGCCGCCCGCGGGCCCGGCCAGGTTCACCACGGCCGCGAGGCTGCCCCCCGGGTCGTTCCACCAGGTCGTGCTGGCCGCGCCGATCCGCAGGTAGGACGTCATCATGCGCCCGGGGTTGATCGGGTCCTCGGCGAAGTCGGGGACCGAGATCAGCAGGTATTTCCCCCTGGAGGTGACGTCGTCCTCGCCGCCCGCCTTGCTGTTGCCCATGCGCCCTCCTGTACGCCGCGCAGCGTAAGCCGGCGCCGCGCCGAGCGTCCAGCGGAGAGAGCGCCTCTCTTGACGCCGTGGCGGCGCTCCGCTGTCGTCGATGCACCATGACCACCGAGCGGTATCGCCACGTCGACGCGCGGATCGAGTCCCCGAGGTTCGACTGCGAGGGGATCCAGGTGTACGCCCTGCGCGGCCGGGAGGTCATCTCCCGGCCGTTCTCCTTCGACCTCCGCGTGGCCTGCCTCGACCCGGAGGGCCTCGACGCCGACCAGGTGGTGGGCGCGCCGGTCTCGATCGTCTTCGAGCGCGAGGGCGCGGAGATCCGCCGCGTGCACGGGCTCGTCTGGGAGATGGACGAGAGCCTCGACGCCTCGCACGAGGCCCCCTTGTACGACCTCAAGGTGGTGCCCCGCCTGGAGTGGCTCTCGCTGGTGGAGGCCCAGGAGGTCTTCCTGGAGATGAGCGTGCCCGAGATCATCGAGCAGAAGCTCCGCCGGGTGGGCCTCTCCGACCAGGACTTCGACCTGCGCCTCGCCGAGCGCTACGCCGCGCGGGAGCTGGTCGCTCAGTACCGCGAGAGCGATCTCGCCTTCCTCTCCCGCCTGGCCGAGCACCTCGGCGTGAGCTTCTTCTTCGAGCACGACGGCGGCGTCGATCGCGTCGTCTTCAGCGATCACCAGCAGGCGTTCCCCGCCCTCGAGCCCGCGCTGCTCCGCCCCCGGGGCGAGCACGCCGACGTCTACCGCCTCGACCTGAAGACCCGGACCATCCCCTCCCTCTACGTCGTGCAGGACTACAACTACCGCACGCCCAACGTGGACCTCCGGTCGCTCCACGAGCTGCCCCGGGGCGCGGCCGGCGGGGTGGTCGAGTACGGCGGCCATTTCAAGACGCCCGAGGAGGGCGCGCTGCTCGCCCGGATCCGCGCCGAGGAGCGCCAGGTGGAGCGCAAGGTCTACACCGGCGTGAGCGATCTCCCCGGGTTCACCGCGGGCCGCCGGGTGCCGCTCGAGGGCCCGCGCCCGATGGATCTCCTGCTCGTCGAGGTGGAGCACGAGGGCAAGTGGTCGGTGCTCACCCACGGCGGCAGCACCGGCGAGCACTATTACCGGAACACCTTCCGCGCCATCCCGGCCGAGCACACCTACCGCCCCCCGCGCCTGACCCCCCGCCCCCGCATCCACGGCCTGCTCAACGCCGTCGTGGAGCACGGCATCGAGCACGGCGTCCAGCGCACCTCCCAGATCGACGAATGGGGCCGCTACACCGTGCGCTTCCTCTTCGACACCGCCGATCACGCCCAGAAGCAATCGCGCTGGGTCCGGATGCTGCAGCCCCACGCGGGCACGAGCTACGGGATGCGCTTCCCGCTCAAGCCCGGGACCGAGGTCCTCGTGGGCTTCGTGGACGGCGATCCCGACCGCCCCGTCATCGTCGGCGCCACCTACCGCCCCGACACCCCCTCGCCGGTGACCTCGGCGAACGCGATGATCAACAAGCTGAAGTCCGAGTCCGGCATCCTCATCGAGCTGCGCGACGCCTGACCGCGCCGCGCCCGCCCCGCCCCTCAGGGCCCATCATCGGCCCGCGATGAAGCTGTCCTGGTAGCCCGGGTCCTCCACGTCGAGCGCGGCCGGGGTGGCCGCGAGCGGGCGGGTCGTGTCGAGCATGACCGCGAGCTCGCTCGTCGCGCGGCTCCCGAGGCTCGCCTCGTACGCGCCGGGGTGCGGCCCGTGCGGGACGCCAGCCGGGTGGTGCGAGATGCTGCCCGGGCCGACGCCGCGGCGCGAGGTGAAGTCGCCGCGGCAGTAGAACAGGAATTCGTCGCAGTCGACCGACGAGTGGGGATAGGGACAGGGGATCGCCTCCGGATGGAAGTCGACGGGGCGCGGCACGAAGCTGCAGACGAGGGCGCCCCGCGCCGCGAACGTGCCGTGCCAGTCCGGCGGCAGGTGGACGAGCCCGACGCGCGCCTGGAAGCTCTGGATCGGGAACGCGAACGGGTACACCGCGCCATCCCAGCCGACGACGTCGAGCGGCGTGCGCTCGCAGGCGAAGCCGTGGAACGCGCCGCCGCGCTTCACGACCAGGGACCGGATGCCCTCGTCGAGGGGGCCGACGAACGTGGGCCGCCGGAAATCGCGGTGGGCGTAGGGCGCGTCCATCCGCAGCTGGCCGACCTCGTTGCGCCATTGGCGCGGGAGGTGGATATCGGCGGCCTCGATCGCGAGCCACCGCTGGGACGCTTCATCGGGGAGGAAGCGGTAGAAGAGGCCCTTCGGGATGACGACGTAGTCGTCCTTCTCGAAGCGGAGATCGCCGAGCATCGTGCGCAGGAGGCCGCTCCCGCGGAAGATGAAGAACAGCTCGTCGGCGTCGGCGTTCGCGAAGTACACCGGATCGTCGGCGTCCGGCTGGGCGATCCCGATCACCACGTCGTCGTTGAAGAGGAGCGGCACGCGGCAGTCGACCGCGGGCCCGCCCCGCCGCGGCAGATCGAGCGTCCTGTAGTGCCGCTTCGCGAGCGGGCGCGCCGGCGCGGCGACCGGCAGCGCGAAGCCGTGCTCGGCCCGCGCGAGCCGGTGCTCGTGCGGTCGCCGCTCGTGGTACGCGATCGTGTACGGGCCGTCGAAGCCCGCCCGCGTCAGGCACTCTTCGTAACGGAGCTCCCCCGCCTCGCTCCGGAGGGCGATGTGGTGCTTGCGGGGGACCGTCCCGACGGCGATGCGGTCGAGCATCAGCCGCTCCCTTGCGCCTTCTGTTGCCGCTCGATGCTCTCGAACAGCGCCCGGAAGTTGCCGGCGCCGAAGCCGCGATCCCCCTTGCGCTGGATGAGCTCGAAGAAGAACGGCCCCGCGTCGGGGTCGCGGTGCGTGCCCGACGACTCCTTGAGGAAGATCTGGAGGAGATAGGAGCGCGCGCCGTCGCCGTCGACGAGCACCTCGAGCTCGCGCAGCGCCGCCACGTCCTCGTCGATCTGCCCGACGCCGAGCCGCTGCAGGCGCTCGGGCATGAGGTCGTAATAGGCGGCCGGGGTCGGCATGAACTCCACCCCTCGGTCGCGCATCCCGCGCACGGCCGTGAGGAGGTCGTCCACGTCGAGCGCCACGTGCTGCACCCCGTCGCCGCGGTGCTCCTCGTTGAAGACGTTGATCTGCGAGCTCTTGAAGTAGGGCCGGTAAGGCTCGTTGTTCGCGAACTTCACGCCCGAGGCAGGGTCCCACATCACGGCCGAGCGCAGGCCCGAGCCGTGAGCGGCGCCCGTCCCGACGTCGTTCGTGTGGAACGCGATCTGCCAGAACGGCTCGAGCCCGAGCACGTGCTCCATCCAGAGCAAGGCGGGCGCCATCGTCTGGAAGTTCGACGTGATGTGATCGAACCGGGCGATCCCGAACCGGTTCTCGCCGCCGCGGGGCGCGTCGTAGGCCACGCAGCCGGGGAACAGCGCCCGGTAGCCGCGCCGCTCCACGAAGCGGAAGGTGGTGTCGCCGAACGGGGTCGTGATCGAGAACGACGCGAACGAGCCGCCCGCGTCCGTCGCCCGGTGGATCTCGTCGATCGGCGTGCCCCCGCGGCCGTCGAGCAGCCGGAAGGCGCGGTCGATGTCCTCCACCTCGAAGATGATCGTGCCCACCCCGTCGGGGTGCTTGCGCAGGTAGCGCCACGCCCGCCCGCCCTCGCCGATCGGCTGCGAGCAGACGATGACGCACTCGCCGGCCTGGAAGACGAGCGACTGCTGCGCCGCCGCCGCGCTCAGCTCGGGCGAGCTCGCGGCGATCTCCTGGAAGTCGAGCTTCTCCGTGTAGAACCTGCGGCTCCGCTCCAGGTCGCGCACGTAGTAGTGCAGGGCCTCGACCCGCTTGATGCCGATCGACTCCACCCTGGCGCTCATCCGGCCACCACCCGCTGCGCGATGCGCCCGAACAGGCTCTCTCCCGAGCGATCCAGCATCTCGATCATGATCGTGTCTCCTGGCTTCATGAAAGGCGTCCTCGCCGCCCCGTGCGCGAGGATCTCGAGCATGCGCTTCTCCGCCAGGCACGACACGCCGCGCGCCGGATCCCGGTTCGAGACGGTGCCGCTGCCGAGGAGGGTCCCGGCGGTGAAGCTGCGGGTCCTGGCGATGTGCTCGATGAGGTCGAAGAACGAGAAGTGCATCTCCGGGCCGGCCTCGGGGTCGCCGACGAGCGCGCCGTTGTAGGTCGAGCGGAGCCGCAGGTGGACGCGCCCGTCGCGAAACGCGTCGCCGAGCTCGTCCGGCGTGATCGCGAACGGGGAGAACGCCGTCGCCGGCTTCGAGCAGAAGAACCCGAAGCCCTTGGCCAGCTCGGCGGGCACGAGGTTGCGCAGCGTCACGTCGTTGGCCAGGAGGAACAGGCGGATGTTCCGGTGGGCCTCGTCGCGGCGCGTGCCCTGCGGGGTGTCGCCGAGGACGGCGCAGACCTCGGCCTCGAAATCGAGGCCCCAGGCCTCGTCGCGCAGGACGATGTCGTCGGTCGGCCCGAGGAGGACGCCGGAGCCGCCCTGGTACACGAGCGGATCGGTCGTGAGCGTCTCGGGAGGCTCGGCGCCGCGCGCCCTGCGCACGAGCTCGATGTGGTGGATGTACGCGGAGCCGTCGATCCACTCGTACGCGCGGGGCAAGGGCGCGGCGAGCTCTTCCACGGCGAGCGGGGCCACGGCCGCGCCGCCGCGCTCGATGTCGTCGGCGATGCGGCGCAGCGCCGGCTCGGCGCGCTCCCAGTCGTCGAGCGCGGCCTGGAGCGTGGGAAAGGCGGCGCCGGCCGGCGCGTAGGCGAGGCCGTCGCGGCGGACGACGACGAGCGTGCCATCGCGGCCAGGGCCGCGGAGAGAGGCGAGCTTCATGCGGGGGCGAGCTCCTCGGAGGCGACTGCGATGACTTCGTATCCGATCCTTCCGGCGCGCGGCATAGGCAACCTCGCCTATGCGCGCCGTGCTCGCGCGCGTCCAGGCGCCTCGCCCCGCTGCGCGGGCGGCACGCGGATCGCGGCCGCGGCGCGCCCATCGTTCAGGGGATCACTTTTGCAGTTGGACCCCGAGGAACAGGGCATTTCCCTTCGCCCCGGACAGATCGCTCCTTTGATAGCCGAGCGCCACGCGCGCAGCGTGCCCTTCGATGATGTAGCCCATCTGGGCATCGATGAGCAGGTAGGGGTCGGCGTTCTTCGGCTTCGCTTGTTGCAGTCGGACCAGAGGCTGCAGCTTCCCGACGCCGACGTCGCTCGCCGTGAGGTAGCTCGCGAGCGCGAAATAGGAAAAGTCAAACCTCTCGAATTCGCCAAAGTACTTGTAAAATGCGCCTTCGAGCGTGATCGTACCCGCCGCAGGGAGGTTCTTTTCGAACAGGAGGTCGGCGTTGAGCTCGGCATAGGTGTCCGTGCGCGGGGTGCCTGGGGGCATACCCGCCGCAGGGGGCGGCAACGATTCGACGGAACCTTCCCTCTGCACTTCGCCCGCCACGCCGAGCGCGAGGATGTCCTTCTCTCCGAGGTACGTAGCCTTCTGGTAATAGGCTGGCTCCGGGTCGAGCAAGCTCAGGTTGAGCCTCGCCGTGTAGAGCGGGCTCACCGAGGAGTCATGCAGGTTGAAAGCGCCCACGTAATACTTGAACAGGCCGCCCGCTACCTTGCCCCAGGCGGTCACCCCATCGTTGCGTCCGAAAGGCCCCTGCCTCGGCCCGATCGGCGGCGCATAGGGCTCGAAGAACCCGGGATAGTTCCACGGCCCCATCGACCACGGCCCGGAGAAGGCGGAGCGATCCGAGGGCACGATCATTCGACCGATCCAGACGTTCAGCAGATCGTGAAACTTGACCTTGGCGATGGCGTCACGGAGGGTCGCGCTGCCCGCGATGTTGCCCCCGGTCGGGGTCGGCCCAAACTGGGCGACGATCGCGCCCTGCACCCCGATGAACCGGTTGATCTCGCCCGAAAAGGACAGGTCCAGCTCTCCGTCCGCGAGCAGCCGGTCCATCTTCTCGCGCGCTCCGGGGTTCTGCAGGCGGCCTCCGACGCGGGCCCAGGCCGCGACGCTGAGCGGCAGCTTCCATGGCTCCTCCTTCGCGGGTGGCGCCGGCGGAGCTGGGCCGGGCTCGGCAGCGCCCTGCGGCGCCGGCGCGCCGGCGTGGGCTTCCGCAGACGGCGCCGCGCTCGCGTCCAGAGGAGGGCTCGCGGGCTCGGTCGCAGGGGCCGCGATCGGCGGGTCTTCGCCGGTGGGCGCCGGCGGCGCTTCGGGCTGCGCTTGTGCCCGCGCCGAGCGATTGAAGGAAGTGATGCTGAGGATGACGGCCAAGATACCTGCGCCAAGTTCGCCCCGGCGGTTCGACGATCTCGTCAGTGTGCTCATGCGTTCTCCGTGGTGTGGTCTCGGCCGCGACCGCGCCTTAGCCGATCTCGTGAACCGTGAGCCGCACCCGGTCGGCCAGCCGCTCGCCCACGGCCAGGGCCAGCACGGCGTTCAGCCGCTGAAGCCCCGGCGCCGAGGTGCGCATGCGGATGGAGGTGCGGAAATAGGTGAGCCCGGGGTCCACGGCCTCGCCGCGCTCGAGCGCCGCCTGCACTTCCGGGGGCCTGGCGCGGACGCCTTCGGAGAGGATCTCCACCGTTCCATGGCCGGCGATGTCGAGGATGTAGTGGGCCGAGATGTCGGTCCGCCCGTCATCCCAGATCGTCTGCCAGTCGCCGCCGCCCGGCAGCACCCGCCCCTCGAGGCCGCCGGCCACCGTACCGCCGACGATGGGAATGAAGCGCCGGCCGGGCGGGCCCGGATCCACGGTGACCGGCGAATCCACCGTCACCTCGAGCGTCATCAGGGGGACGAGGGGCGGGCTCACGCGCGGGGCTCCGAGGCGCGCTTCAGGCCGGTCAGCACCTTGTAGCGGGCGGCGATCGCCTCCAGCTCGCCGGGGGCGAAGACGTCCTCGATGCGGTCGAAGCCGTTCGGCGCGCGGTCCTGGGCGATCTGCATGCACTGCTCCGGGCCGTTGCCGCGATTGGCCGCGACGATGGCGGCGGTGGCGGGCAGGCGCGCGGCCTCGTAGGCCGCCAGCGCCTCCACCGGATCGGCGTGGGCGGCGAGCGCGCGGACCAGCGCGCGGGCGTCCAGGATGGCCTGGCTCGCCCCGTTGGAGCCGATCGGATACATGGGATGGGCGGCGTCGCCCAGCAGCGTCATGCGCCCATGGCTCCAGCGCGGCAGCGGATCGCGGTCGACCAGCGGGAACTCGTAGATCGCCTCGGCGTCCCGGATCAGGCCGGGCACATCCAGCCAGTCGAAGCGCCACGCCTCGAACCTGGGCAGGAAGTCGGCGGGGTCGCCGCGCCGATTCCAGTCCTCCCGTCGCAGGCTCTCGGCGACGGCGAGCTCGGCGATCCAGTTGATCCTCTGGCGGCCGTCCGGCCCCGGCGGGGAGATGGGATAGGCGACGAACTTCTGGTCCTGATGCCCGGCCATGATCATGCTGGCGCCGGTGAGGAAGGGCGCCGCCAGCGTGGTCGCCCGCCACAGGATGCGGCCGCCATAGACCGGCGGCCCCTCGTCCGGATAGAGGCGGGCGCGCGCCGCCGAGTGGATGCCGTCGGCGCAGATCAGGAGATCGGCGGCGACCTTCCGGGCCACGCCCTCGCGGTCGAGGAAGCGCGCCACGACGCGGCCGCCGTCCTCTTCGTGGTCCGTGAGGCGCCGGTCGCAGATCACCCGGTCCGGGCCCAGCCGCTCGACGGCGGCGTCGAACAGCACACCCTGCAGGGCGCCGCGGTGCAGGGAGATCTGCGGCGCGGCGTGGCCGGCGAAGCGGCCGCGCGGCTCGCCCCAGATGCGCTGGCCGAAGCGGTTGTAATAGACCAGCTCGCGGGTCGCGACCCCCTGGGCCAGGAGGGCCTCGACCAGGCCGAGCTCGTCCAGCACCTCGCCGGCGTGGGGCAGGAGGTTGATGCCGACCCCGAGCGGCAGGAGGGTCGGCGCGGCCTCGAACACCGTCACCTCGTGGCCCGAGGCGTGGAGCGAAAGAGCCGCGGCCAGGCCGCCGATCCCGGCGCCCACGACGATCACCTGCATGAAATCCTCCGCAGACATGCGGCTTGGCGTCGCATGTCGTTATAGACCGTAACAATCGATCGACCCGGGCAGCCCGGCGCGCGGGCGGGCGCGGATCGGCGCCACCGTGGCCTCAATCACCGGCAGCTGGACGCCGCCGGCCGCCGCTGCGCGGCTGCCGGGCATCCCAGGGATGGTTGAAGGTGGACGCTGCCTAAGAGGTGCGGTTATTGAACATGGCTGTCATGCTCGTGTTGTTGCGGACCTGCCGTTCTCCCTGCGTTCGTGGAGATGCGGGCGACTGCAACGAGCGTACCCGAGCCCGCTGGATCGAGGCATAGGCATACTCGCCTATGCCTCCGCGATGCGAGGCGAAGGGCTCGACCGCCGGGCGCGCGACGGCGGGCTCCGCGGCAGCTCGGCCGACCGTGGCCGGGCTGGCGGACGCACATCGCGCGGTTTGCGAGGGGACGCCAACGCCGCCGGCGCCTACGCTCGGGCGGGTCCACCTACCATGGCGAGAATCAGCTTCGCCAGCTCGAGGTCCGGCGGCTCCCCGGGCGTCAGCCGCCAGGCGCCAATCCCGAACCGCTCGCGAAACTCGCCTGCGAACCACGGCTGACACGCCGGCTCGACCGCCGGAACCAGGAGTAGCCCGCCGCGGCATGCGCCGCCGAACGCCTCCCACTGGAGCGCATCACGGTAGATGTGGAGCGAGGTGAAGGAATCCGCGAGCGCTTCCCGCCGCACCCGGTACTTGGCGTCCAGACAGATCCACGAACGCGACCCATCGGGTGACTCGAACGAGATCACGAGGTCCGGTCGACGCTCACCGGAGATGCTGTATCGGTCCGAGGTCCCCCGGGCGAGGTATCCGGGGAACGTCATGTTGTACCGGAGCTCGAGCCGCGCTCCGTCCTCCGGATGCCTCGCGGTGAACGCCGCCCCCGCCCCGAAGCCGGCGAGCAGCTCGTTCCCAGGCCCCTGCTGCCAGGTCCACGTCCACCCATCCAGGATTCCGGCGAGCGCCCGCTGCACGGCGAGCAGCGTCCACAGCTCGTAAAGCTCGAAGCTCGGGCGCACCGGGGCCTCACCGCCGTCCAGCGACTCGCGCAGACGGAACCGCGGCGATAGAAAGGGCCGAGCCAGCGCGTGAGCGCGGGCGTAGACGGGATCGTCCTGCACCGCAAGGAGCGCGGCCTCGGTCGCGGGCATGGGCATCAGCGACCCGAGAAATGTGCGGCGCAGCGTGACCGACAGCTCGTCCGCCGCGCCTGCGGCCGCGCGGGCTCGTGCGCGGCACCATTGCGCGGTGTCCGGCTGCAGGCGTTGTTTCACGGCAGCGTCGCCAAGCACGACGCTCAGCTCATTGAGAACGCGAGCGACCCGCCCGACGATCCAGGCAATGTAGCGGTTCACCGGGTGATCGACGGTCTCGTGCGTCGTGTCCTGCGGCACGTACGGGTCCTGCTGGCCGTCGCGAGCAGCCAACCAGGGATCCACCGCGCGTGCGGCCGCCGGGTGCCTCGCCAGCCAGCGGAGCGTCTCCCGATCGGCGCGACGCACGGCTCTCAGCGGGACGTCCTCGCGCGTGGGCGTCGCGAGCTCCCGCGGCGCGGCGGCGATGGCGTGAACGGCGCGGACGAGCGCCGGCACCAGCGGCAGCAGCGCTGTGGCCAGGACCGTCGCCGTGGTGCCGTCCGACTGGACGGCGCCGACGCCGCCCCCTTCGAGGCCGATGGCCAGGCCTGGCGACCACGCCTCCAGATCCGCGAGGAGCGCGAGCCATGCCTCGTCGGAGAGCTTCTCGTTGCGCGGGGCCACCTGGACGGCGACCGCCGTCTCTTGGGCGCCATGCGCCACCTTCAGCTCCGCCGAGCCGACCCAGTGACCCACCTCGAGCGTGAACGACGCGCGCTCCTGGCTCCAGGGCAGCTCCAGCGGCCCGAGCCACGCCCGCGGCGCGCCGGCAGCAGGAGGCGCGTCGACGTGGTAGGTCCTCGCCTCTTCGAGGTGCAGGACGCCGTCGACGATGTGCTGGTCCAGGCCGTCCGCGTCGCGAACTTGAAGGCTCATGCCCAGAACCGGGTCACGCCCGTGCGCTTGAGCAGATCCATCATGCTCCCGAGCTTGGCCTCGCACATGGTGAGGCCGCGGCGCTTGCAGATCCCCACGAGGGCCTCGAGCGTGCCCTTGAACGCCGGCGTGTCCTCGCCACGCAGGCGCGGCAGCACCTTCGAGAACACGGCCTGATCGAGGAACGTCTCCTGCGTCGCGCCGCCCAGCTCCGGGACGGCGTGCATGAACGCGAGCACCTCGCCGGCCGTGCGGTAGCCGAAGTGACGGCGGACCGCGCGCATGGCGTCGTGCAGCTCGAGCAGCGTCGCCTCCACGTCCGGGAGCCGCTTGCCCGGGGTCCTCGGCTTGGCGCGCTCGAAGAAGCGCTCGAGATCCACGTCCCAGAACTCGAGCGTGAAGGCCCGGTCCAGCACCTTGTCGCTGAACGGATGGGTCGTCTCGTCCATGTTGACGGTGCCCGCGATGTGGAGGTTCGTCGGCCAGGGGACGCGCGGGGGAACGTCGTTGACCTCGGCCCTGTTGGCGTGGAGCACGAGATCCTTGCCCGTCTCCATGGCCGAGAGAAACGGCGCGAAATAGCGCTCGACACGGGCGAGGTTCATCTCGTCGAGGATGAGGAAATAGGGGCGCCCCGGGTCGGCGGCGGCGCGCAGGACGAGGCGGAGCGCGGGCTCGGCCTGGAAGGTGGGGTCGGCGTGCAGGGCGTTGAAGTACCCGAGCAGCCCAGAGGGATCCCGCCAGTCGGGCGAGACGGGCACGATCTCCCGGTGATCGGACTCAGAGAGCCCCATCAGCTCGCAGACCGCGCGCGAGTAGCAGAGCGTGACAGCCGTCTTGCCGGTGCCCGAGAGCCCGGAGAGGAGCACGAAGCGCTTGCGTGGATTGCTGCGCCAGGCGGCGTGGAGGGTGGCGAGCTGGCGGTCGTCGAAGACGAAGTCGGCGATCTCCGGATCGGCCTTGAAGCGCGCGAGGATGGCGTCGAAGGAGGGGTATGGGATCGCCGGCTGCGCGACGGCGGCCGTGGTCGCGGCCGGGCCGGTATCGATGCGCTCCTCGGGCGGAGGCTGCGGGAGCTCCTTCGGGAGCCGGGCAACCCAGGCGGCGCCATACTCCGTCAGGTGGAGGCCGCCGCGCTCGTCGCGCTTGAGCAAGCCGAAGTGGAGGCTCCAGCTCCGGAGATCGCTGGGAACACCCGCGGTGGTCCAGTTGGGATAGATCTTCTGGAGAGCGTCGACCAAGGCATCGTCAGTGGCCCCGCGATGCTCGTCGACGAACCGGAGGAGCTGGGCGAAGCCGAAGACGCGCTGGAGGAAGCGCTCGATGAGGATGTCCGGCTGCCCGCTGCCCAGCAGCTCGTCGCCCTCCTTCGTGGGGTAGAGTAGACCGTCGCGCTGCTCGATGAACCCGAGCCCCTTGGCGCGGATGATGAGCTGGCGCAGCGTCGTCGTCGCGACGTTGTCGAAGCTCCCACTCGCCTGAAGCACGTCCACGAGGTCGTCTTGCGAGAGGCCCGGGAGCGCCGCTTGCACGACGGCGCGGTAGGCGCCCGCGAAGTTGCGCACCGCGAGATAGCCCACGTACTGCTTGGCGAAGGGCCAGACCACGAGCGGAGGCAGCTTGTCGTCGGGCGGGGACATCGCTCCGGCGTCGGCAGGCCCGTCGCTTTTCCAGGGCGGCATCTGCCCAGCCGAAAGCCGCTCGTAGTTCTCGTGGAGCCACCAGCAGAAGGTCGAGCGCTGCACGTGCTCGGCCAGGGTCATCTCCTCCCCGAGCACGGCCCGGAGCCGCGCGCGCATCTTTACCTGGGCCACGATCGGGGGATCGCTCGTGTCCCCCAGGAGGAGCTTCGCGATGTGCCGGACGGCATCGTAGCTGAGCACGCAGCTCAGCTCGGCTGGCACGAGCGCACCGACCAGCCGCTGGAGCTTGGCGTGCGGCCTGGGCTTGACCTCGCGCGCCACGGCCATGCCGAGGATGCGCTCGTACTCGCCCTGGATCTCGGCGGCCCGGACGGCGACATCGGACGAAAAGGCGCGCCCACGGAGACCGACGATGGCGTCCACGAACGCGGGGTCGACGAGGAGCGCATCGATGTTGATGGCGTCGCCGTAGCCGGCGGGGGTGATCGCGCGGGCGTTCCAGAGCTTCTTCTGCGCTGCCTCGGTGCGCAGCTCGGACTCGGGGGCGCTGCGCACCCAGGAGAGGAAGTCGAGGTAGTCCTTTTGCCATTTCGCCCACCCGGCAGGTGGGGTGAAGCCCTTCCAGACGGTGGTGAGCTGTTCGTCGGTCAGCATGACGGTGCGCTGCGACGGTAGCGGACCGTCGATCGGTCACGCAAGATCCCGAACCTTTCCGGAACGCTGGGCGCTTACCGTCGCGCATCCTCGCACATGGGCTCCGTGGGCGGCGCTGGCTGCAGCCGTCACGGCAGGTCGGAGGGCCCACGACGCTGCGGAGCGTCGACCGAGACGCCACCGAGGGGCCTCTTCGCCCTCGACACCCCACGGCCTGGTCCCGCTATGCTGTGCCGGTGAATCCCGGTTCTCATGAGGTGGCGGCTCCGGTGACCGCCGTAGCCCCAGAGCTCGCGTACATCCAGGGGAAGATCAACCGGCTCTTGCAGGCGCTCGATCGAAGCTTCGTCGAGCGCGCGATCCACGTCCGCGTCGCAATGCTCGCGATCCTGTCGGGGCACCACGTGTTGCTGCTCGGGCCGCCGGGGACGGCGAAGAGCCTGCTGGCCAGGGCGCTCTGCGAGAGCCTGCACGACGCGACGCTCTTCGAGTACCTCCTCTCGAAATTCACCCACCCCGACGAGCTCTTCGGGCCGGTCAGCATCCCCGGGCTCAAAGAAGAAGATTACCGCCGGCTCACCGAGGGGTACCTGCCGCGCGCGCACATCGCCTTCCTCGACGAGGTCTTCAAGGCAAACAGCGCGATCCTGAACAGCTTGCTCACCCTCATCAACGAGCGGGTGTTTCATCACGGCAAGCACCGCGATGAGGCGCCGCTGATCAGCATCATCGGCGCCAGCAACGAGCCCCCGGACCCGGAAGGAGGGCTCGGAGCTCTCTATGACCGGTTCCTCGTCCGCATGAGCGTCCCCCCCATCGCCGATTCGGAGAAGTTCCTCCAGGTATGCCTTGGCGAGGTGCCGGCGTATCAGCCAGTCGCCACCGACAAGCTCACACGCGAAGAGATCGAGTGGCTGCGAGAGCGGGCAAAGAGGATCGGCGCCGACGACGGCGCGCGCAAGGCGCTGCTCCGGGTGCGCGAGAGGTTCTCCGAGGAGGACGTCGATGCGAGCGATCGCCGCTGGCGCTGGTCGCTGGAGCTGCTCAAGATGTCCGCCCTCACCTCCGGGCGCGCCAGGATCTCGCCGCTCGACGTGGTGCTCCTCGAGCATTGCTTCGGAGATCCAGGAGCCGACCAGGCCGGCGTCCGCATGTGCGTGCGCGAGTCGCTCGTGGTTCTGGACGAGCATGACGAGTACCTGACGCCCCTGCGGCAGCTGTGGGCCGAGATCGAGGCGGACGCAGCCTCCCCGGATCTGTCGAGATGGCGCCTCGGTGCCGTCCGCCGGCTGGACCGGTTCGACGACGCATGCCGCAGGGCCCGGGAGCTGCTCGATAAGCACCTCGAGCACCTGCAGCAGGAGCTCGCACGCACGCCCTGGTGCACGGAGCTGCCTCCCGAGCTCGTCGCAGGGCTCGTGGCCGTGCGAACCAGGCTCCAGGCCTTCGAGCGCACGAGCGCGCAGCATCGCGCCGCGGTCGCCGCCTATGGTCCCGCGAGCCTCTTGATCTCGCGCATGCGCCAGGCGTCGCAGGATCGCGGATATTACGGCAGCGAAGTGAAGCTGTGGGTATGCGCGCCTACCGATGCCGACGATGCGATCGGCCTGGATACCGATGGGGCGCCAACCCGGCGCAGCTCGTACCACCACGAGCGGGCTGCACCGGTCGTGGTCGATGACACGAATGCGCACCGCCTCCTTGTCGGGAAAGATACGGGCGCCGTGCTCGCATCGTTGGTCGATCAGGCGCGCGCCCGCATGAGCTCACGGGCCGGCGGCCCAGCTGAGCGAAAAGAGGCTACGCGAGAGCATCTCAAGCAGGTGTTCGAGCGCTGGACCACCTGGATCCAGAAGAACGTCTCGCCACACCTTCCCAAGGCCCCTTCCCTCCCCGCCTCCGGATCGCCGACCGCCAATGCGTGAGGCTCGGACGCGCTCACCTGTGGAAGGTGATCCGCTAGCGCCGCTCGCGGACGCGACGCCGGAGCTCCGCGCGCTGGCTGCGTCCGTCGGCCTGGAACCGTGGATCGGCGCGGCGACGCTCGCGGTCGCCAGGCGACTCTGCGGCGCGCCCGTGGGCGACCCGGGACCGCTGGGCGCGCTGTGGTTCGCCGTGGCCGACGGCGAGCTACGCCTGCTCGAGATCGCGTGCCAGAGAGAGCCGTTGCGAGCGGCGGCCTGTGCGGTCGCGTGGAGTACGCACGTCCTCCGCCACCACGGCGCGCGCACCCCGAAGGCGAGCGGCGCTCACCGAGACGCCATGGGGAAGGCGGGTGGTGCCGGTGATGAGGAAAGCGAGGCACAGGCGCTGCGCAAGCAGCTCGCGGTGCTCGTGGGGCGGCGCCTGCCCGACGGCTTCCCGCTGCCGGTGTCAGGCCCCCTGCCCCGCGGACGAAGCGCCCTGGGCCTGGGCGCGCGGGTCCGGGAGCAGCTCGGCGCCGATGACGCGGCCGCGGCGGCCACGGCCGCCGCGCGCGCATGCGGAGAAGCGGTGCTCGCCCTCGGCGCGCTCGTCCCCGGCGTCGGCTGGGACTTCGCGACGGGCCAGCTCCACCGGACGTTGCTGGCGCGCATCGAGCGCCTGTCAGCGCTGCTCGGGCGGTTGCCGGTGCTTCGCCGGGTCGTGGAGGAGCTCGGGCGGCTCGACGCGCTGCAACGTCAGGCACGCCGGGCAGAGCGCGGCGGCCGCGAAGCGGTTGCGGGCGTGCGCGTCGGCGGAGAGCTCTCGGACGCGCTCGGATGTGAGCTCGCCTTGCTCGGGGCTCCCGAGACCGAGGATCTCTTCTTCCAGCGCCTCGTCGAGCATCGGCTCGTCTGCCTGGAGCTGCTGGGAGCCACAACGGAGACCACGCCCGCGGACGAGCGGCGTGGTCCTGCCATCGCGTGCGTGGACACGAGCGGCTCCATGCAAGGTGCGCCCGAGGCGGTCGCGAAGGCGCTGATCCTGGCCGTAGTGCGGCAGCTCGTTCCCAAGGGCCGTCCAGTTCAGCTCCTCCTGTTCGGCGGGCCCGGGGAGGCGGAGCCGCTGGAAATTCGGCGCGGTCGGCAGGGCCTCGTGCACCTGCTCGACTTCCTGAGCATGGGGTTTCATGCCGGCACCGATTACGACACCCCCCTGCTCCGCGCGCTCGAGCTTCTGAGAACGGACGCATACGCCAAGGCGGATGTGCTGGTGGTGACCGACGGCCTGTGCCGCGCCAGCGCACACGTCGCACAGCAAGTGGCTCGCGCGAAGCAAGACGCCGGAGCCCGCGTCCTCTCCGTCGTGGTCGGCGGCGATCCCGCCGGGGTTGATCGCTTCAGCGATCAAGTGTGGCTCGTGGACCCGAGCGCGCCGATCGCGGGAGGCCTCGATCTACGGCAGTGGCGGAGCTCTTGATGTTCGCACTCCGTCGGACGCAGCCATCGACGGCTACTACCGCGCCGCTGCGCTCAACCTCCGCCTGCGCGAAGCCCGCGAGGCGCGGGGCCGCCTTTTCGGCGAGGCGGCCGCCGCGACGTGGCGCGCCCTAGCATCAGGCGCGCGGCGAAACGAGAAAATCAGCCAGCTTCCCGCAATGCTTTGTGCGCAGCGGGCCGGATGAGCAGCTCACCGGCAAACAGCTCGACCTGCGCCGCGTGAGCAACGATGGAACCGAGACAGCCTGAGAAATCCATCGCGAGCATTCCGGTAACGTCTCCCAATTTCTCGCATCAACAGCCATCCACCCTTCACATATCGATCACGTAACCATCCACGTAAAATCGTGGTAATAGCCTGCCCTCCGAGCGCCCTGGACGTCGGCGCCCGAGCCTCGGCGCCGCCTGGCTGCCGAGGCCACAACCCCGCATCGAAACGCTGCAGCTCGCGCGCTCGCCCGGCTCAGGCCCTGCCCCTCGCCGGCTGCGACAGCGCACCCCACAGCGATCGCCATGGACCCGAACCGCCTGATCGCCTCGCTCCAGCGCTCCCGCGCGGCCCTGAAGCTCGACACCGCGGACCTCTGTTACCTCGTGGCCCTGCGCGCGCGCGCCGAGAGGGCGGCGCTCGCGTCCTTCGAGGAGGACCTGCTTGTCGACGTCTTCGAGCAGATCTGCGAGATCACCGACCCGGGCGCCGAGAACCCTCGCAAGCGCGCCACCCACGCCATCCAGCGCCTGCGCGAGCAGCGGCTCCTGGCGCGCGTGGACGGGGCCGGCCTCGTGCGCGCGGGCGAGTACACGCTGACGCGCCTCGCGGCCGCGGTCGTCGACTTCTTCTTCGACGATGAGGCGCTCACGCGCGAGAGCCTCACCCTGCTCACGGGCGTCCTCGCGGCCCAGCTCGTCCAGGTGCTCGGCGCGGCGCGGAGCGCAGCGACAGCCGAGGCATGGCGCGCCGAGGTGGTGGCGCCGCTGCAGATCACCGTGCGCGATCTCGTCGCCGGCATCGAGCGCCGCCAGTGCGGGCTCGACCTGCAGCAGGAGGAGATCCGCGAGAGGATCGGGGCCCTCCTGCAAAGCGACTGGTTCCGCGCCGTGGAGACGTGCGAGGAGCTGCTCGAGGCGACGGCCTCCACCCTGCGCGAGCTGAACGAGGTCCTGCTGCGAGACACGGGGCACATCCAGGCGCGTCTCCAGGAAATCGAGCAGCTCGCGGCCGACCGGGGCACGCCCGAGGCCGCCGAGGCGGCCCAGCGCGCCGCCGAGCACGTGGATCGCGTGAGCGCCTGGGGCCGAGACCGGCAGCGCGCCTGGTCGGAGTACTACCAGTACGTCCAGCGCTTCCTGCGGGACGTCGTCCGGCTGGACCGGGATCGGGCGCTGAGCCAGCGGCTGCGCGACCAGCTCGTCGCCTGGCCGGATCGCCCCTTCGCGCTCATCGCCGCGCGCGCCCCCTCGATCCGGCTGCTCCGGCCGCTGGAGGCGCGGGTCGCTCGGCCGCCCGTCGTGCAGCCTCGCGGGGCGTGGCGCACGCCGCTCGAGGAGCAGCCGCCGGACCCCCGGATGACCGATCAGGAGCTCCGCGTCCGCGCCGCCCTCGCCGCAGGAGCGGCGACCCTCTCGGAGGTGCTCACCGCCGTGCTGCCCGGGGTCTCCGAGGAACATCGGTTCGTCGCCGTCGGCCGGATCGCGGCGCAGCTCGCCGCGGAGGCGCGCCCCCGAAGCGCGCTCGATCCGCCCTGGGTCGAGGTGCCGGGGGAGCTGAGCGTCGAGGAATGGAGCCTCATGGCGGCCGCGCCCGATGTGGCGCCGTCGCGGCTCCCTCCGCCGGCGCACGTCGGGACATCGCCGTCGCGGCTCCCTTCGCCGGCGCACGTCGGGACACCGCCGTCGCGTGTCCCTCCGCCGGCCAGGCCAGGGCGCACGTCCGAGGAGGCTCCATGACGTCGGCGTCGTTCTCGCGCCTCGAAGAGGTGGTCCTCGATCCGCTCTTTCCGGAGGTCGACCTCGCCCTCCGCGCCGGGCGGCACGTGGATCGCGACGACGGCGATCGGTACAGCTTCCTCGTCGATGCTCAGGAGCTGCTCGAGCCCTTCTACCGCCGGTACGGCTGCGAGCTCACGCACGCGACCGAAGGCTACTTCTACCTCCTGCCCTCGGGCGACCGGCTCGGCCGGCGGCACCTCACGGCCGGCGAGATGCTCGTCGGCCAGACGCTCGCGCTCCTGTACCTCGATCCGGCGACCGTGCAGTCCGGCGGCGTCGTGCCGCGCGCGCAGCTCGTGGCGCGGCTCGAGGGCCTGATCGGCCGCCAGCGGCTCGTCGTCGCGCTCAACCCGAGGCGGAAGCGCTACGACGAGCGGATCGCCGAGGAGACCGTGCGCATCGAGATCGACAAGGCGCTGCGCGCGCTCGCCGCGCTCGGCTTCGTCGACCTCCAGGAGGAAGGCGGCCGCGGGGCGGCGCCCGCGGCCCGCGCCGAGCGCCTGCGGGTGCGAGCGCCCGTGCTGCGCTTCGCGGAGCCCGTGCGCGGGCTCGGCGACCGCGCCGAGGCGCTCGGGCGCCTCGTGGCCGAGGGGAAGGTGGCGCTCGGGGACCCGCCGCCGGCGGGGACGGACGAAGAGGAGGAGGAACCGTGAAACGTGTCCAGGCCGCCGCGCTCGCCCTCGTGAACTGGCGAGGGGTGTTCTGCAGGACGTACGATCTCGACCCCAACGTCACCGCCCTCGAGGGGACGAACGGCGCGGGCAAGACGACGGTGATGATCGCCGCGTACGTCGTGCTGCTGCCCGACATGAGCCGGCTCCGCTTCACCAACCTGGGCGAGCACGGCGCGACGGGCGGCGACAAGGGGATCTGGGGCCGCCTCGGCGACCCCGGGCGCCCCTCGTACGCCTTCCTCGATCTCCGCCTCCCGCGCGGCGAGCGGCTGCTCGCCGGCGTGCACCTCGAGCGCCGCGCCGAGCCGACCGTCGAGCCGACGCCGCTGATCGTCACGGATCTCGCCGCCGGCGCCGCGCTGGAGGACGTCCTGCTCGACCGGGGCGAGCTCGATAGGGTCCCCGATCTCGGCCGGCTCCGCGAGATCGTCGCGCGGTCCGGGGCGCGGCTCACCACCTTCACCTCGGCCAAGGAGTACTTCGCGGCCCTGTTCGATCGCGGCGTCACGCCGCTGCGGCTCGCGACCGAGGAGGAGCGCGGGAAGCTCAACGAGCTGCTCCGCACGAGCATGACCGGAGGCATCTCGCGTGCGCTCACCTCGGAGCTGCGCGGCTTCCTGCTGCGCGAGGAGACGGGCCTCGCGGACACCCTCGTGCGGATGCGCCAGAACCTCGACGCCTGCCGCAGGACGCGGCAGGAGGTCGAGGCGGCGCGGCGGACCGAGGGGGAGATCCGCGAGGTGTACGACGCCGGGCAGAGGATGCTCGCCGCCGCCGTGCACGCGACCAAGGAGGCCGCCGAGGAGCGCGCGAAGCGCCTCGACGAGGCGCGGCGGGCGCTCGCGGCGGCCGAGTCCGAGCGCGGCCGGCTCGAGATCGAGGTGGACGACGGGCGCGCGCGCAGGGACGTGGTCCGGAGCGAGCACGCGGCGGTCGAGGCGGCGGGGGTCACGGCCCGGGGCGTCGTCGAGCGGACCCGGCGGGCCCGCGAGATCGACGAGCGCATCCGCGAGCGGACCGCGCGGCGCGAGGAGGCCGCCGCGCGGCAGGGCGCGGCGCGCGCGGCGTGGGAGCGCGCGGAGGGCGCGCTGGGCGAGGCGCGGCTGCGCCGGGACGAGGCGCGCGAGGACCGCGAGCGCGCCGCCCGGGGGCTCTCGGACCTGCAGCGAGGCATCGAGGAGCTGGCCCGGCGCGCCGCCGCGCACCGCATCGCGGTGGCGTCCCTGGAGGAGGCGGCGCGGCGGCTGCCCGGCGAGGACGTCCGCCCCGAGACCGCCGGCGAGGTGATCGCGCGCTGCGAGGCGCGGCAGGAGGCGCTGGACGAGGAGATCGTGCGGCTCGATCGCGAGATCGGGACCGCGGCGCGCCGCCGGCGCGAGTTCGCCGAGGTCGCGGGCGCGCTCGGGCGGATCGTCGGCGCGGAGGTCCCGGCCGCCGGCGCCTACGAGCGCGCGTCGCAGGCGATCGAGGAGTCCCGGCGCCTGCTCCGGCTCGTGGAGGAGCGGCCCCGGCTCGCGCCCCGCCTCGACGAGGCGCGGGCGCACGCGCGGCGGCAGCGCGCCGCGCGCGGGCAGGCGGACGCGCTGTCGGCGCCCGACCGGCCTCTGTCGACCGCGGCCGACGTCGCCGCGGCCCACCGCGACGCCGAGGACGAGCTCCGCGACGCCGAGGAGCGGAGCCGCGACGAGGCCGAGGCCGCGCGCGACGCCGAGGCCGCGCGCGAGGCGGCGCGAGCGCGCGCCCGCGATCTGGAGGCGCTGGCGATCCGCTGGCGGGAGGTCCGCACCGCGGCGGACGCGCTCTCGGCGCGCGCTGGCCAGGGGATCAGCTCGCGGGAGGATCTGGAGACCCTGCGCGCCGCCCTCCAGGCGCGGCGCGATGAGGTCCGCCGGGGCGGAGAGGAGGCCGAGGCGCGGCGCCGGGCGCTCCAGGACGAGGCGCTCCGGCTGGAGCAGGCCGGAGGGCAGGTCAGCCGGGCGCTCTTGAGGGCGCGGGATCTCGTGGGGGGCGAGCTCCTGGCGGGGCGCTTCGAGGAGGTCGCCCTCGAGGACGCCGCCGCGGTGGAGGCCCTGCTCGGCCCGCTGCACGAGGCGATCCTCGTCGAGGACGCGCGCGGCGCCGCCGAGGTCCTCGCGCAGGCGACCGAGCGCCCCGCGACCGTGTGGCTCCTCGGAGGAGACGCGCCGCTCGCGCTCGACGAGGAGGGCCGGCCGCCCGGCGAGCTGCTCGGGCGCGACGCGCTCGTGCGCAGCGCCGAGGGCGTCCGCCTGACGCGCCTGCCCGAGCGGCCGACGCTCGGGCGCAGGGCCCGATCGCGTCGCATCCGCGAGCTCAAGGAGGAGGAGCGCGAGCGCGCGGAGCGGGTCGAGGCGCTGCGCGCGGAGGAGCGCGGGCTGGATCGCGCGCTCGACGAGGTCGCGCGGCTGCTCCCGGACGCGGCGATCCTGGAGCGCGACGACCCTCGGCCGGAGCTCGGCGCGGCGCGGGAGGCCGGGGAGCGCGCGGCCGAGGCGGCGCGGGCGCACGGCGAGGCGGCGAGCGCGGCGCGGGCGCGGGCGCAGGGGCTCGCGCGGCGGACCGCGGCGCTCACGCGGCTGCTCCCCGAGGCGTGGCTCCTCGACGCCCGCGATTTCGAGGCGGAGGCCGCGGCGCTCGCCGCGCGGCTCGCCGAGGCGCAGCGCGCCGAGGCGGAGCTCGCGCGCACGGCGCCCGACCGGCGGATCGTCGAGGGGCGGATCGAGGTGCTCCGCGCGGCGCCTCCCTCGGACGGCGATCTCGCGCGGATGGGCGCGCGGAAGGCCGAGGCCGAGCGCGCGCGCGACGAAGCCGGCCGCGCCCTGCTGGCGCTGCGCCGCGTGGAGGAGAACCGCGCCGCGCTCGCGTGGACCGACGCGGAGGCGGCGCTCCGGCGGAGGCGGGGGCTCACGCCGGCGCTGTCCGAGCAGCTCGATCGCGCGAAGCAGGCCCTGGATCGGGCGGAGGAGCGCCTCGACCGCGCCGAGGCGGCGGAGCGCGCGGCGCACCAGGCGCTCCAGGTCGCGGGCGGCGAGGTGGGCAGCCTGGACGAGGCGCTCGCGCGCCATCGCGAGGAGCTGGCCGAGACCGGCGTCGAGGATCCGAGCGCGGCGGCGCTCGAGCGGGCGGAGCGGGAGCTCGCCGCCTTGGAGGAGCGCCGGGCGGCGCTGAGCGTGCAGGAGCGCGAGCTCTCGGAGGAGGTGGTCCGCCGGGAGGTGCGGCTGGACGGCGCGCGCGGGCGGGAGCAGGACGCGCGCCGCCACGCGGAGGACGAGGAGCGCCTGTTCCGGCCGGCCCAGGAGCGCTGGGAGCGCCTGCGCGGGCTGGCGGAGGCGCAGGGCGCGCTGGCGTCCGCGCTCTCCGCGCGCTTCTCGGCCGAGCTCGCCGGCGCTGGCAGCCCCAACCTCTGGCCGCGGGCGCGCGAGCACGGCGCGCTCCTCCTGGAGCGCCTGGGTCGCGCCCAGGACGGCGCCGTCGTGGCGGCCGAGATCAAGGGCCGCATCGGCAGCGCCGAGCTGACGTCCGGCGAGGCGTACCTCGAGGCGTGGCAGCGGGTCCGCGACTGGTTGCTCCGCCGGATCCCGCCGCAGATCGCGGAGGTCGACGACCCCATCGAGGCGCTCGCCCGCCTGTGCGAGCACCTCGCGCGCCTGCAGGACCGGCTCGCGCGGCAGGAGGGCGATCTGCGCGGCGAGTCGTCCGACGTTGCCCGGAACATCGAGACGCAGATCCGCAAGGCGCAGCACAACCTCCGTCGCATGACCGAGGATCTCGATCAGGTCCGCTTCGGCAACATCCACGGGGTCCAGGTCCGGGTGCAGCGCGTGGCGCGGATGGACCAGGTGCTCCAGGCGCTCAAGGAGGATCCGGCGCAGGATCTGCTGTTCAAGACGTCGATGCCCATCGAGGAGGCGCTCGAGGAGCTGTTCCGGCGTTACGCGGGCGGGCGCACGGGCGGGCAGCGGCTGCTGGACTACCGCGAGTACATGGATCTGCGGATCGAGGTGCGCCGCCAGGCGAGCGCGACCTGGGAGCTGGCGAACCCGAGCCAGCTGTCGACGGGGGAGGCCATCGGGGTCGGGGCGGCGATCATGATGGTCGTGCTGGCGGCCTGGGAGCGCGACGCGAACCTGCTGCGCGGCAAGCGCTCTCTGGGGACGCTGCGCCTGCTCTTCCTCGACGAGGCGACGCGGCTCTCCCAGGACAGCCTCGACGTGCTGTTCGACCTCTGCCGGATCCTGGAGCTGCAGCTGTTGATCGCGGCGCCCGAGGTGGCGCGCGCCGAGGGGAACACGACGTACCGGCTGGTGCGCCGGGTGGACGAGCGCGGGCGCGAGGAGGTGCTGGTCACCGGTCGCCGCGTCGCGCGGGAGCTGCATGGCTGATGTGGGGCGCGTGATGTGGGGCGCGTGATGTGGGGAGAGTGATGTGGGGAGAGGAGCAGGCGCGGCTCGCGCTGCTCGAGCTCTGGGCCACGGGCAAGCTGCGCCGCCGGTCCTCCCAGGGCGCGGTGTGGTCGCACCTGGCCGGGCTGCCGTGGACGCGGCGCACCGGTCGGCGGGACGAGGTGGAGCTCGTGGAGACGCAGCGCGAGGAGGTGCGGGCGCTGCTCGACCGCGTGTGGCCCGGCTGGGCCGAGGCGCTGGAGGCGCTGCGGGCCGCGGGGCTCCCGGTGGACGAGCGCGGCTGGCATCGGCTCAAGGATCGGGAGCGCGCCGAGAGGCTCCCGCGGGCGCTGCCGCCGCGGCTGAACCAGCGCACCGCGACGGCGGCGGTGGCGGCCCGCTCGAAGGCGGGGCTCACGGAGGCCCGTCGCGAGGCGCTCGGGGGCGTCGAGGTGACCCGGGATGGGCTGGTCCGGCTGAGGCCGCACGCCGGGCTCGCCGTGCGCCGCGGTGACGGTGAGGCAGAGCTGGACGTGGAGGTCGTCGTCCGGCTGCTCGGGGAGCTCGTGGTGACCGAGCGCGCGCTGCGCGACGGGACGCGGCTCCACGGCGAGCGGCCGGCGGCGATCCTCCTCGTGGAGAACGTGGGCGCTTACCTGGACCTGACACCGCCGCAGGGCTGGCTGGTGGCGCTGGTGCCGGGCTGGGACACGGCGACCGTGCGGGTCTTCCTGGACGAGCTGGATCCGAGGCGCGAGGTGCCGGTGGTCCACTTCGGCGATCTGGATCCGAACGGCGTCCGTATCGCGCGGCACCTGCGAGCGCTGCGCCCGGACCTGCGGTGGGCGATCCCCGAGCTATGGGCGGAGTACCTGGAGGAGCGCGCGCTGCGGGGGGAGTGGCCCGAGGATCTCGATGTCGCGGGGGAGCCCGCCCTGGTGCGGGAGCTGTACGCGCGGGGGTTATGGCTGGAGCAGGAGGTGATCGTCCTGGATCCGCGGCTCGCGGAGGCGCTCGAAGGGTACCTGCGGTAGCGCGGGCATGCGGTGGGGGCTCGAGCGATGGATCACGCGCCCAGCCGCCACCTGTCGAGCGGGAGGAGCAGCTTCTCCTTGATGGCACCTTCGTCCCCGAGCGCGGCCAAATTCAGATCGAAGTAGCGGTACGCGTATTCATCTCCGCCGACCCTCACCTTGTGCTCGGCCCCATTCTTCCTGTTGGCCATGCGCGAGAGCTGGTTCCAGGCGGAGCTCCAATCGGGCTCATCAGCGCGTGTGCGGTGCAAGCCGATCCGGAGCTCGGAGGCCGCCGTCTCGGCGGACTTGAAGCTGGTAGCGTCAGGTTCGCCGTCGCAGGAGTCATCGTATCCCGTATCGGCGATGGCATGGATGTGAATCTTGCAGTGGGTTCCGTTGCTCGATCCCTGCCAGACGCACTCGACCTGGTAGGCCGGCGTCAGGTCCCATGCCCAGTGTTCAGGCCGGAAGAAAGGCTTCGTTGACTGGGGGAGCCTCGCGACGTTGATGGGAGTCCACCGGTCGAACTCGAAGCCCCGCTCGGCCAGGAATTCGTCTGTCAGTTGCAGCAGATCGCACAGCCGCCGATGGTAGGCATGCAGGAGCCTGTACGCGCGACGCACATCGGCGAGCGCCCCGGCCAAGTCGACATTCTTCTCGTTCACCGGATCCTCCACCCCTGGATTGTGGACACCGAGCCCTCGCCCTCGAGTCGTTCTGTGACCGCTGGCAACGACGAGAACCAGGTTTTCCTACGGTACCCCCACGCTTCGAGCGCCGCAGCCATGTCGCGCAGGATCGCCGATTGCGGCGATGCGCGCGTCGAAGCCTCGATCGGATAGAGCGTTTCGCGCAGATCTTCCCACCGGATCGTGAGCACCCCGGCGACATCGCTCGCGACCTCGCGCCGGACACGGGCGAGGTTGCCATGCCCGTCCTGCATCACGATGCCTCCCACCGCGATGAGCCATAGCTGCTTCTTCGAGTGCGCGGGCACCGCCCGCGCCGCGCCGATCTGCTCCACCCACTGTGCCGGCTCCTGGAATCCCCGATGCTTGGCCTCGATCAGGAGCAGCGTGTCGCCCCACGAGACGAGCACGTCGGGCTCGACCCGCACCTTGTTCCGCCCTCCATCACCTGGCCGAAGGCTGGGCCAGAACGACCACGAGGGCACCCCCACGGGAGGGATCGCGGGCATCGGCAGACCATCGCCCAAGGGCTTGCTCGCGCCACGCAAGATGGCCCACGCGAGCTCGGCCGGCAGGTACTCCAGCCGCTCGAACACCATCGACGTGAGCGGGTCCTCGAGCTCCGTCAGCCCGTCCGTCGCCGTCCCCTGGGTGCTGCGCTCCTCCAGCAGCGTGTCTCCGTCGCTTTCCTCGTCGACGCCGACCGCCATGCGGCCGAGCTTCCCGTGCAGGAGCGCCTTCAGCATGCACGACGAGGCTACCGTCTTGCTGCGCCGGCTGTCATCCGTGACGGCGCGCTCGCCACCTGCGCCGTGTCGTCGCACGTGCGTCGTGGTCGTCGCCGAGCACGCGCTCCTCGGGCGTGCCTGCGGACCTCGGCTTCGACGAGGCGGCGACGCTCCGCCCCGTGCCGCCGTCGATGAGGTCTCCCTACATCGGCGACCTAGAGACCCCTCCCTCCGCGGCGGCGAACCGGCACGGCCATGCCCGAGCCCGGTACCCCAGCGGGCGAGCGGCCCTCGACTCGTCCGCGCCTCATGAGCCCGGTTTTCACCCTGCCACCGCACCGCGGGCGGACGCATGGTTCTCCCGCGGCCGGCCCTCTCACGGACGGCCGTCGTCCGAAAGAACCGAAAGGAAGCGCACATGTCCCAAACTAAGCCTACCCCCAACGATCAGCGGTCCGTCACCAAGAATCCCACCAGCGACGCCTACCGGGCCGACCGCGACAACCGGATCGCCCAGGGTCACCCCAACCCGCCGCCTCCTCCTGCGCCGCAGCCCCAGACGTCGCAGCCGACGAAGAGATGACGGGCTCGGAGGCGCCCTCGTGCTCCATGCCGGGGCGCCTCCCTAGTTCTCGAAGCCGCGACCTATGTCCAAGGCCAAAGCGATGAGCCCCCCTGTCATCCCCGGGCCCTTGCCGATGCGCGGGGGCCTCCTAACCTTGCTTGCCTCGGCCTTCCGGCTGCGCGACCGCATCCAGGATCGGCCTGGCGGCATGTCCACGACCACCGCCAAGCGCGTCCTTGGAGACGCGCCGCAGGTTACCCCCGAAAAGCGGGCCGCCCTTGTCCGGGTGGTGATCGAAGCCCTCTTCACCCCTGACTACCTCGCCGCGCGAGGCCTCACGGCGAACGAGATACACATCCACAATCAGCTCGTGGCCGCCGCACTGGAAGACGTGCTCGATCGATGGGACGAGCTCGCGCGGCTGTTGAATCCCAGCGCGCTCCCGGCCGACTCCTTGTTCTTCTCGTTCCTCCTGCAATGCACCGGGCTGCTCCCCGATGTCCTCGTACGGTGCGCCGCGTACCTCGTCCTGTACCGAGACCTACATCCAGTTCTCGAGGCGATCCCGGCGTGGTACCAGCAACCTGGTCTCCAAGGCGTCTATAACGATCTGGTCCGCCGGGCGCGCAGAGGCGACTTATCCCAGGAGCGCCTCCGCCGGGACACCCGCCTGGACAAGCGCACCTTGCGGGTACTTCGGAACGGCAAGGGTGAGCTGCCCCAGGGCGAAACCCTCGTGCAGTTCGCCAGCGCGCTCGCGACGTACGACGTGGCGAGCCGCACCGGCAGCCGGCTGTCAGCCGCCGAGATCGAGCTCGAGCTACGCGTTGCCTGTGCGGTCGCCCGCGTGCGCGCTCATGTACAGGCCGATCGATCGCTGGGCGCCATCCTCGGCGAGCACTTCGCGCACCTCCGGCGGCTGCGCTCAGAGCTGCGAGCATACACACGCGACGAGCTTGCGGTGGTCGTCGTTCGAGGCATGCGTTCGCCGCAGGCCGACGCACTACAGCGTATCTTCCAGACGCACGCGTTCGAGAGCATCCTCAGCTTGATCATGCAGGAACAACAGCGCGCAGCGCGCATCCATGCGCTCATGAGCACGCAACCCGAACAGGCGATGCGCGAGATGGCCGCGGAGATGTCGGACATGGCACAGCGGCTACGACGCGACCTGGAGCAGCACGAGTTCCTGGGAATGTCCAAGGTAGCATGGCTACCGGTACGGATCTTAGAGCAGGGCGCCGCACTCTTCGCCGAGCTCACCAAGGCGCCGGCGGAGCGCTCTGCCGCGCCGGAGGCAGCCTTCAGGAGCTTGTACGAGAGCAGCGATGAGCTCGAGGCGGAGTCGCTGGCCCTTCGGGCACTTGCTCCATGGGAGCACCTCACCGCCGCCGCGCGCGAGGCGCTCCTCCGCGAGGCGGTCGCGCGTTCGCCCTCTTCTGTGTTCGCTCGTGGCTATCTCGCCGACCATCTTGTTCGCCACGGCAGGACCGACGAGGCCATCGCGCACCTCTACGCCATCCTGGGCGAGAGACCAGACGATCACGAGACTCGGGAGCATCTGGCCCTGCTGCTGGTCGACGCAGCGCCTCGCGAAGCGCTCGCCGAGGCCGAGACCGTGCTTGCGCATGGCGGCCGGACGGCCATATCCCACTATGTACACGGCGAGTGCCTCATCAAGCTCAACCGTCTATCTGACGCCGAGGCTTCTTTTCAGCGAGCATTGAAGATGAACCCCCGCCACTCCCCGTCCCTGCACGGCCTGGCGAGGTGCCGCCGTGCCCTGGGCGACGAGCGCGAAGCGCGCAGGCTGGAGCAACAAGCGGCCTTCTACGGCGGCGCAGCAGGGGGCATCACGAATCAAGAGCACAGTGAGACCGCAAGACGCTCGCGACAGCCTTGAAGGAGGGCGGCCACTCTCAACTCAGGCGAACACGGAGATTGTCGCCCACGTCGCCCGGGTGACGATCGTTGAGCTCGTCCGCTAGGTAGCCATGTGCGCCCGGACTTGGCCGCCGCACGAGCAGCCGCCGGCTCCGGGTTCGCGAGGCTTGCAGCAGCGGACCTATGGCCTCGTCAGGCCCGAGCTCGTCGCGCCGGGCCCGGGACCCACGCGCCCACCAGGGTGGGTAGATCGAGCACCCGTCTCGTCACGCAACACCTCGCGCGATCCCCTGATATGCTCCGGCCCCTTGAGGCCGTCGCCCGCGCTCGGGCACCGCCGGAGGCAGGAATGCCCGCGAGACGATCGCTCAAAGCGCCCGACACCACCGCTACCCTTCAGCCCTTCGGCCCCCCCGCGGATCCATCGACGCCCACGGTCCCCTCGGTCCTCGCCCTCATCTCCGCAGGGCGGCTCCTCGACCTCTGCCGCTTGCTCGGCTGCGAGGTGCGCGACATCGCCGGCAACAAGGACCGCCTCGCCTCCAGGCTCTCCGAGCACCTGGGCGGGCGGCTCCCTACCCTGCTCCGTGAGCTCGGGCGCGACGAGCTCCGCGCCGTCTGCCGCCGTCACGGCCTCGACCCGTCCGCCCGGGCGCGCGGCGACCTCCAGGCGCTCGTGCTCGAGGCCGCGGGGTTCGATCCGCGCGCGGCGACGGTACGGCCGCCCGCCGCCAGCGCGGACAGCCTGCCGGCCAAGGGCCAGATCGTACACGCCCGGCACCGCCAGTGGCTCGTGGACGATGTTGTCCTGGGCGCGGGCGACGAGTCGCCGCTCGTTCGCCTCGTCTGCCTCGACGACGACGATCCTGGACGCCAGCTCGACGTGCTCTGGAACCTCGAGCTCGGCGCGCGCGTCGTCGAGCCGGAGACCCACGGGCTGGGCGACGCGTCGCGGCTCGATCCCCCCGCGCACTTCGGCGCCTACCTGCACGCCCTCAAGTGGAGCGCCGTGAGCGCCGCGGACGCCACCCGCTTCCAGTCCCCCTTCCGGGCGGGCATCAAGCTGATGGCCCACCAGCTCACGCCGCTCATGAAGGCGCTCGAGCTGCCGCGCGCCAACCTGTTCATCGCCGACGATGTCGGCCTCGGCAAGACCATCGAGGCGGGCCTCGTGCTCCAGGAGCTGCTCCTGCGCCAGCAGGCGAGCTTCGTCCTCGTCGTGTGCCCCGCCTCGGTCTGCCTCCAGTGGCAGGGCGAGATGCAGCGCCGCTTCGGCCTGCGCTTCGAGGTCATGACGCGGCAGTTCGTCGCCTACCGGCGGCAGGAGCACGGGTTCGGGATCAACCCCTGGAGCACCCACAACCGCTTCATCGTCTCGCACGCGCTCCTGCGCCGGCCCGAGTACCGCGATCCGCTCCTTCACCACCTCGGCGAGCGGGCGCGCAAGGGCCTGCTCATCCTCGACGAGGCGCACGTCGCCGCGCCGGCCTCGGCCAGCAAGTACGCGACCGACACGGACATCACGCGCACGATCCGCGACCTCGCCCCCCGCTTCGACAACCGCATGTTCCTCAGCGCCACGCCGCACAACGGCCACTCGAACAGCTTCAGCGCGCTGCTCGAGATCCTCGACCCGGTGCGCTTCACGCGCGGCGTCCCGGTCGAGGGGAAGAAGGACCTCGATCCGGTCATGGTGCGCCGCCTCAAGCGCGATCTCCGCCAGCTCGGCGTCGAGCGGTTCCCCCGGCGCCTCCTCGTGCAGCTCGCCCTCTCGAACCGCGGGGGCGCCTGGCGCCTCGAGCGGACGAGCTACGACGCCGAGACCGGAGAGGAGGGCAAGACGGTGGCGAGCGACATCGGCCAGGGGCAGCCGATCGAGCTCTCGCTCGGCGAGAAGCTCCAGCGCTACATGGAGCTCTGCGCGCCGGAGTCGGGGCAAGGCCGGCTTCCGTTCATCCACATGCAACAGCGGCTCCTCTCGAGCCCCGAGGCGTTCGCGCGCACGCTCGAGGTCCACGCGCAGGGCCTCGCGAAGAAGGGCGGCCCGGTCGCCGCGCCGCAGCAGCAGAAGCTCGCCCTCAAGGAGCGGGCGGCCAGGGGCTCGGCCACGACCGACGTCGAGGCCGACCCGGAGACGCACGGCCTCTCCGACGACGCGCTCGCCGAGGAGAGCGACGCGGCCGTCCGGCGCGCCAGCGCGGCGCTCCCGAGCCCGACCGACGAGGCCCGCGCGCTCCTCGCCGAGATGCGCGCGCTCGCCGAGAAGGCCCGCGGGGAGCCCGACGCCAAGTCGCTCGCCCTGCTCGGCTGGATGCGCGAGCACCTGTGCCCGGCCATCGGCCTCGGCGCGGACGCGCGCGCGAGCCGCGCATGGACGCCGCGCCGGGTCATCCTCTTCACCGAGTACGCCGATACGAAGCGCTACCTCGTCGAGCTCCTCACCGCGGCGGTCGCGCACACCGAGGAGGGCGAGCAGCGGATCATGCAGTTCCACGGCGGCATGGGCGACGACGCCCGCGACGAGGTGCAGCGGGCGTTCAACAGCGCGCCCGACGAGCACCCCGTGCGCATCCTGGTCGCGACCGACGCCGCGCGCGAGGGCGTCAACCTGCAGGCGCACTGCGCCGACCTCTTCCACATCGACATCCCCTGGAACCCGGCCCGCATGGAGCAGCGCAACGGCCGCATCGACCGCACGCTCCAGCCGGCCGCGGAGGTCCGCTGCCACTATTTCGTCTACCCGCAGCGCAGCGAGGACCAGGTGCTCGAGACCGTCGTGCGCAAGATCGCCACGGTGCAACGCGAGCTCGGCTCCCTCGGGGCGGTGCTGCTCGGCCAGATCGAGGCGGCCCTCGCGAACGGCATCACGCGCAAGGCGCGCGCCACCGTGGAGAAGGTCGGCTCCGACGCGAAGACCGCCACGGTCGACGCCGAGCTCGAGGCGCGGCGCACCGATCTGGAGGCCGTGCGCGCCGAGGTCGAGCGCGCCGGCCGGCGCCTGGAGAGCTCCCGGCGCACGCTCGAGGTGGAGCCCGAGTCGCTGCGGGGCGTCGTCGAGATCGGGCTGCGGCTCGCGGGCGCGTCGTCGCTGAAGGACGCGGGCAAGACCAGCGACGGCCGGGCGACGTACGAGCTGCCGGCGCTCGATCGCTCCTGGGAGGCGACGCTCGACACGCTGAGGCCGCCCCGCGCGCGCACCGAGGACTTCTGGGAGTGGCGCCAGAAGCCGCCGCGGCCGGTGACCTTCCACCCGCTGGCGAGCCTCTCCGAGGGGGCCGAGCAGCTCCACCTCGCGCACCCGCTCGTGAAGCGCATCCTCGATCGCTTCCTCGCGCAGGGCTTCGGCGCGCACGACCTCACCCGGGTGAGCGCCGTGGTCGCGCCGGGCGAGAGCGTCGTGCGCGTGATCGGGTTCGCCCGCCTCACGCTCTTCGGCATCGGGGCGGCGAGGCTCCACGACCAGCTCGTGCCGGTCGCGGCCGCGTGGTCCGGCGAGGCGAGCGAGATCAAGCCGTACAAGGACCGCGCCACGTCGGTGAACGCGATCGCCTCGACCGAGCGGCTCCTTGCGGGCTCGGGCCGCGCGCCCAACGCGACCATCGGAAAGCGCATCCAGCAGAACGCCGACGCGCTCTTCCGGGCCCTCTGGCCGCACCTGGAGGCGGAGGCCGACGCGCTGGCCGTCGAGGCGCGCCAGGGGCTCGCCGAGCGCGCGCGGCGCGAGGCCGACGACCTGCGCGGCCTGCTCGCGCGGCAGCGCCAGGCGATCGACAAGGCGGAGGCGCGCCTCCGCCAGCCGGACCTCTTCGACCTGCAGGACAAGGAGCAGAAGCGCCAGGTGGACCTCGATCTCCGGCACCTCGAGCGGCGGCGCGCGGCGGCCGCGAGCGAGATGGAGTCCGAGCCGGCCGCGATCGAGGCGCTCTACGACGTTCGCATGTCGCGCCTCACGCCGGTGGGGCTCGTCGTCGCATGGCCGGAGTCGATGACATGAAGGATCGCGACGTTCTCTTTCACAAGAAGTGGCTCGGCCTCGCGCAGCCCATCGAGGGGCTCGTCTTCAGCGTGCCCGCGCTCGCCGACGCGCAGATCGCCCCCGAGGAGCGGCCGGAGCTCTCGGCGGCCTTCGAGGCGCAGCTCACGGGCGATCCGCCGCGCATCCGGAGCCTCGAGGCGTTCTTCCGCGACTTTCTCGGCTATGCGTCGCCGGGGATGCTGGTGCCGCGCGCCGAGCTGCCGGCCGAGCTCTCGTTCTATGCCGCCGAGGGCGGGCAGGAGATCCGGCCGAGCTTTGCCCTCGGCCGCGGCCCGTTCGCCGCCGACGATCCGTTCGCCGCGTTCGACGAGGCGCCGAGCGCCTCGCAGGACGGGGCGGCGAGCGACCGCGGGTCGAGGGCCTCCTCGGAGACCGCCGCGCAGGCGGCTGCCTCCGACGCGAAGAAGCCGTGGTTCGCGCTCCTGTGGGACCTCACCGAGACCGGCGCCAGCCTCGACCTCGACGAGCCGGAGAGCGAGACCGGCCCGTGGCGCTACCCGCCGACGGCGAAGCTCGAGCGCCTCCTGCGGCACGCCGGCATCCCCGTCGGTTTCCTCTTCAACGGCGCGCACCTGCGCCTGGTCTACGCGCCGGCCGGCGAGTCGAGCGCGCACCTCACGTTCCGGGTCGAGCACCTGCGCGGCTCGGAGGGCCGCCCGCTCCTGACGGCGCTCGACCTGCTGCTCCACGCACGGCGAGCGTACAGCGCCTCGCCCGAGCATACGCTCGAGGGGCTGCTCGCCGAGAGCCGGCGCCGGCAGGCCGACGTCACCGAGGAGCTGGCGAAGCAGGTCTTCGAGGCGGTCGAGACGCTCGTCGCCGGCTTCGAGGCCGCGGCCGCGCGCGACTGCGGGCGCGACGAGCTCGACTGGCTGAGGCAGGCGATCGAGGCGGGGGGCGACCACTTCTACCAGGGCGTGCTCTCGGTCGTGCTGCGGCTCGTCTTCCTGCTCTACGCGGAGGACCAGGCGCTGCTGCCGGTGGAGCACCGCACGTACGCCGAGCACCTGAGCCTCGGCGGCCTGTACGCGCGGCTCAGCCACGACGCCGGCGCCCACCCCGAGAGCATGCACCACCGCTTCGGCGCGTACGGGCAGCTCCTCGCGCTCTTCCGGGCCGTCTTCTTCGGCGTGAAGCACGGCACGCTCGAGCTCCCGCCGCGGCGAGGCCGCCTGTTCGACCCGAACACGTACCCGTTCCTCGAGGGCGGCTTGCCGGGGTGGACGGCCGCGGTCACCGACCAGGGGGCGCGGGCGCAGGCGCGGCCGCCGAGCATCGATGACGGCACGGTCTACAAGGTGCTGCACCGGCTGATCGTGTTCGGCGGGCAGCGGCTGAGCTACCGCACGCTCGACGTCGAGCAGATCGGCAGCGTCTACGAGTCGCTGATGGGCTACCACGTGCTCCGGATCGAGAGCCCCGCGGTGCGGCTCGGTAAGTTCGGCGTGTGGGTCGAGACCCGGGCGCTCCGCGCGATGAGCCCGACCGACAGGGCGCGCTTCCTCAAGGAGACGTGCGGCCTGAATCCAGGGCCGGTCCAGGCGATCGAGAAGGCGGTGAAGGAGGCCGGCAAGGACGACGGCGCGCTCGCGGAGGCGCTCGCGGGGTATGCCGCCGGCCGCCGCGGCGAGGGGAACCGCCACCGCGCGGGCGCGGGCCGGCTGGTGCTGCAGCCCGGCGAGGAGCGCCGGCGGACGGGGAGCCACTACACGCCGCGCTCGCTCACCGAGAAGGTCGTGCGGCGCACGCTGGAGCCGCTGCTCGCGTGCCTTGGCGAGGCGCGCACGCCGGAGCAGATCCTGCAGCTCAAGATCTGCGACCCGGCCATGGGCTCGGGGGCGTTCCTTGTCGCCGCGTGCCGCGAGCTGGCCGGGGAGATCGTCGCCGCGTGGACGCGGCAGGGCGAGCTGGCGCGCGTCATCGAGCAGCACGGGGATGCGCACCTCCACGCGCGGCGGCTCGTGGCGCAGCAGTGCCTGTATGGCGTCGACAAGAACGCGGCTGCGGTCGAGCTGGCGAAGCTGTCGCTGTGGCTGGTGACGTTGAGCCGGACGCTGCCGTTCACGTTCGTGGATCACGCGCTGCGGCACGGGGACAGCCTCGTGGGGCTCGATTTCAAGCAGATCGAGGCGTTCCACTGGGCGCCGTCGGGGCAGACGGAGACGGTGCGGGTGCTGCTGCGGGACGCGCTCGACCAGGCGGTGGAGCTGCGGCAGCAGATCCTGGCGCTGGCCGACCACGAAGACCCGGTGTCGCAGGGCGAGAAGCGGCGGCTGTTCGAGTTCTCGCAGCAGGCGATCGAGCGGGTGCGGATCGTGGCGGATGTGTGCGTGGGGGCGTTCTTCGCCGAGGCGAAGGATGCGGCGCGGGAGAAGGAGCGGAAGCGAAGGCTTGCGCTGGTGGAGACGTGGCTGGGGCGGGAGAGAGGCGCGCTGGACGAGACGCGTTCCGACAAGGAGCGGGCGGCGGAGTTGGCGGCGGCGTTGGCGGCGCGTGAGGAGCTGGAGGCGCTCGCGGCGGAGGTGCGCGAGAAGCTGCCGCCGTTCCACTGGTGGATCGAGTTTCCCGAGGTGTTCTTCGAGGAGCGGCCGGATCCGCTGCAAGGGGGAGAGATTACCGGCGCCGTGCTGATGGAGGGGGTTGTCGGGAATCCCCCATTTGGTGGCAAGAACAATATCATCGACGGCAATCCAGAAGGCTACATCGACTGGCTCAAAGTCGTCTCCCCGGGCGCGCATGGAAACAGCGATCTTTCTGCACATTTCTTCCGCCGCGCAGCGAGTCTCCTCGGTCATAACGGAACATTCGGCCTCATCGCGACAAACACGATCGCACAGGGCGATACACGTACTACCGGCCTCGCCGCACTGGTGCGCGATGGTTGGGCACTCTACGATGCAACGGATTCAATGCCGTGGCCGGGTGCAGCAGCGGTCACGGTGTCGCTTGTGCACGGCTCGCACGGCCGAGCGACGCGGCACGCTCGACCTGCGCTTGGCGGGAGGCGCGTTCCGGTCATCAACTCGCGTTTGCGGCCCAAGCCCGAGCGCCTGGACCCGGAGACGCTGAGCGCGAACGCCAACAGCAGCTTCCAGGGCAGCATCGTGCTCGGCATGGGGTTCACACTTACGCCGGCTGAACGAGACGCCCTCGCAAAGAAGAACCCAAAGAACGCCGAACGCATTTTTCCCTATCTCGGCGGCGAAGAAGTCAACACCAGTCCCTCGCAAAGTTTCGATCGCTACGTCATCAGCTTCGGGCAGATGGATCTCGCCGAAGCTGAGCGATGGCCAGACCTAATCCGTATTGTGCGCGAGAAAGTGAAGCCGGAACGAGACAAGAACAACCGCGAGGTGCGACGGAAATACTGGTGGCGCTTTGGTGAGGCGACACCAGCGCTCTATGCCGCTCTTGAGCCACTGGAACGCTGCGTAGCAACAGCGCGCACAAGCAAGCATACAGCATTTTCATTTCAGCCATCAGGACGCATCTTCTCGGAGAACCTGGTTATATTCACATCTTCTGCCGCAACCATGCTCGCAATACTACAGTCTCGCGTTCACATCGCATGGGTACACCACACGTCCTCCACCCTCGAAGACCGACAGGGTTATCGCCCCTCCGACTGCTTCGAGACCTTCCCCTTCCCCAAGCCCGACCCGCGCACAATCATCCCCGAACTCGAAGCAATCGGCGAGCGCCTCTATGACACCCGCGCGCGCTTCATGATCGCCACGAACCAAGGCCTCACGAAGACCTACAATGCCCTCAAGGACCCCGCCTGCGACGACCCGCGCATCCTCGACCTGCGCCGCCTGCACGAGGAGATGGATCGCGCCGTCCTCGCCGCCTACGGCTGGAGCGACATCGCCGTACCGCCCTACTGTCCCCTGACGGACAAGGACCGCGAGGCGCTCCAGGCGTTCGAGGACGAGGTCATCGACCGGCTCTACGTGCTGAACGCCGAGCGCGCGCGCGAGGAGCAGCGGCTCGGGCTCGCGGGGAAGAAGAAGGGCCGCGCGGCAAGCGACGACGGCGATGCGAACGAGGCCGCACCGCAGGAACCCGCGGCACCGAAGAAGTCGGGCAAGGGCAAGAAATCCGCCACCACGCAGGGGAAGCTCTTCTGAGCCGAGCCTGCGCGCGTGCTCCAGCTACGCCCTCCCCTGCTTCGGCGGCCATTGACCCTTGAGAATGGCCGGCACGCCTTCAGGCCACAGGAGCGCGTCCTCGAGCTTGATCCCGCCTTCCTCCGGATCTTCGTACGCATCCCACCCGCAGGCGGGTGGCTTGATGCCTTCATGCTCCATGAGCGCCCGTGAAATCTCGATGACCTCCTGAGGCAGCTCAGGCGGTGCCCAGGACGCGAAGAGCTCACGCAGCCGTGTCGCAAGCGGCAGGCGGCGTTCGTAGTGCACAGGCTGAAACTGCGGTGCCATATGGTGAGCCCCCCTCGTCACGTACGCCGTATAGACATCCAGCAAGCGCAGGATGTGCTCGCGTGGCGGCACACGGCTGAACGTCCGGTAGACACGCGGGGCAGCAAACGCCGACAGCCAGTAGATGACATTGATGATATCCGTCGTGTCCTCGATGTCCTCCCTTCCATCGCCGCTCGTAAATGTGAGGGGGTTTCCGTCCTCGAACGTGACTTTCATGGCTCCTCCGTCACCAGTACGTGCAATCGCGTTCGCTGGGGGCTCAGCCAGGCGCTCTCCTTGGTGCGGCACACAGTATGCAGACCGGTGGGCGGCATCCATGCTGTGTTCCCGGGTGCGAATGTAGGGGTATGCCTGATCCGTCCCAGAACCACGCCCCGGCGCCCAAGAAGCCGGGCAAGGGCAAGCGGTCTACGGCCGCGCAGAGCAAGCTCCTCGGCGCCGAGACGGCGCGCGTGCTTGGCACGCCTTGAGCGAGTCCTCCGGGTTCGCCTCGCGTTGGATCTCCGGTATATGGTCACGCCGTCCGGACCATGAAGATCACCAGCCTCTCCCTCCGCGACTTCCGGGGCTTCAGGAGCCTCGACCTGGATTTTTCGCCGGACGTCACCGCGCTCGTCGGCGTCAACGGCACCGGCAAGACCTCGATCCTCGACGCGCTCGCGCTCCTGCTGTCGTGCCTCGTGGAGAGCATCCGTTCGGGAAAGCCCGAAACCGTCGCGCCTTACGCGAGCGACGTCCGGGTCGGAGCGTCGACGGCGCAGCTCTCGCTGACCGCGGAGATCGGCGCGCAGCCCAGCCACTGGAGCATCGCGAAGACGCTGCCGGGGCACCCACCTGGACCGCCGAGCGCGCTGGATGCGTTGCGCGAGCCCGTCGCGGTCGCGCAGGGCACGATCGCGCTCGGCTCCCCTCTCCTCCCGCTCGTCGTCTACTTCCCCACGAACCGGAGCGCGCTCGACATCCCGGAGCGGATCCGCACGCCCCACGAGTTCGATGCGCTGAGCGCCTACGACGGCGCGCTCGAGGGCGGGGCGAGCAACTTCCGTGGCTTCTTCGAGTGGTTTCGTGAGGAAGAGGACATCCTCAACGAGCAGCAGGTGCTCGAGATGATGGACGATCAGCAAGGTCTCGAAGAGTCCGCCGCGCCGTCGCCGCTGCCGGCCGTCCGCTGGGCGATCGAGGAGCTCCTGCCGGGCGCGCGTAGGGTCCGTATCGAGCGGCGGCCGCAACGCATGACCGTCGAGCTGAACGGCACGCGCCTCGACGTCGCCCAGCTCTCGGACGGCGAGAAGTGCCTCCTCGCCATGGCGGGGGACCTCGCGCGGCGCATGGCACTCGCAGCGCCGAAGGTGCCCAACCCGCTCGAGCGCCCCGCGGTCGTCCTGATCGACGAGATCGAGCTGCACCTGCATCCGGGGCTCCAGCGGGTCATCCTGCCGCGGCTCCGGAAGGTCTTCCCGCGGGCCCAGTTCATCATCACCACCCACTCTCCCCAGGTGCTCTCCTCCTTGCACGCGGCGAACGTCCGCGTCCTGGAGCGCTTCGAGCTCCGAACACTGGACCGCGGCACCTGGCGACGCGACACAAACCGCATCCTGGAGGCGGCCTTCGGCGATCCAGGGCGGCCTCCCGAGGTCGCGGCCAAGCTGAACCTGCTGCGCGACGCCGTCGATGCCGACCGCTACGACGAGGCGCGCCAGCTCATCCGTGAGCTGTCCACCATGATCGAGGGGGACGACCCCGACGTCTTCTTCTACCAGCAGCTCCTGCCGCCTGAAGACACCACCGAGGCCGCTTCGTGAGGCACATCGTGAAGGGCGCGGAGCCGGCGACGGTCACGGAGACGCGCACGGCATCGACGACCGACCTCTCCACGACGACGCGCGCTCGCACCGCGTTCGACCAGATCGACAAGGGTCGCGTGCGCGCCGACCTCGCGCGCGAGCAGGGCTGGCTCTGCGCCTTCTGCATGCGCCGTATCGACCCTGACGCCGCCGACGCGCGTGGCGAGCGCACGATGAAGATCGCCCATCGCACGCCCATCGACGTCGATCCAGCGCAGGCACTCTCGTGGCGGAACCTCCTGGGCTCGTGCGACGGTGGGCAGCGCTCCGGATGGCGAACGAGGAGCTGCGACGCCGCGCAGGGGTCGACGGCGCTGACCGTCGACCCGACCGTGCACGCCTCCTGCATTCAGCTTCGGTACGAGCGCCGCGACGCCCGCGAGGGGCTCTTCATCACATCGGACCACCCCGGTCTCAAGACCGACGTCGAGCAGACACTCGGCCTCAACTCGGGAGACCTCCCCGTGCTGCGGGAGCTGGCGTGGAAGGCCTTTTGCGCTCTCCAGCAGAAGCACGCGCCGAAGCAGTACGGCCGCCCCGCGCGGGTCGCCTTCTTCCCGACGTGGATGAAACAGCAGGGCTCACGGCTTCCCGAGATGCTCGGCGTCATCGAGGAGCGCCTCCGGTGAGCACGCCAAAGGGTTGCCTTCACGCCAGCATGGACGCGATCCTGCTGCGGTGCCCCCTGTCGACGTCCGCCGTCACCTCGTCGAAGCCCTCGAAGCCGATCTCATCGGCCCCTTCGTGCCCGACAGCCACGCGCAGGGCGGCCAGGAGATCCTGCCGATCCCGCCGTCGCGCTGGTACCTGACCGGCTTCCTCGCGCCGCAAGGCGGCCGTGTCCCCGATCCGGAGGATCGCGACTCCACCGACACCGGATTCGCCGCCGGCAGCGAGAGCCAGAACGAGGACGCCGGCAACGAGGAGCCGGAGCCCAAGCGGCCGGTCCGCTTCCCCGCCTCGATGGGCCTGTCCGTGTTCCTGCCCCCGGGCAAGGACGACACGATCCACGTCGATGTCTGGTACGCGGACTACGACAAGATCGAGGTCGCGCTCGACCACACCGACAAGAAGGTCCCCGGGTGGAAGCGGGTGCCGTACGGCCCGGTCCGCGTCGCGGTCCCGCTCGACCCGAGCGTCCTCCAGCAGAAGGACGGGATCCCCATCCCCGGCTCGCGCAACCTCATCTTGAAGGGCGAGCTCCGCACGACGGCGATGGACGGCCTCGATCCCGGCACGCGCGTGCTGAGCCTGTTCCTCGTGAACGACCGCACCGCGGTGGAGCAGGACCGCGACACGCAGTTCGCCTTCCAGGTGCGGATGGAGCTCACGTACGAGCGCGGCTTCGTCTCCCGCCCCAACCGGCGCGGCGAGGACGGCGACGAGGATCAGCGCGCCCTCGCGCTCGCGTTCCGCGACCACAGGGAGTGGGCCGTCGGCCACAACACGAGCGTCGAGCGCCCGACCGAGAAGAACGGCAAGGTCATCCGCCTCCGGACCACGCAGCTCCCCTGCTTCGAGGTGCCGCGCGTCGGCCACCGGGAGCTCAAGGACGCCACGCTGGGCATGATGGACCTCGGCAAGCTCGACGCCAAGGGCATCGCGAACGCGCTCTCGCCGCTCATCGAGGAGTACGGCGCGTGGATCGACGACCAGCGCTACGCGGGGCTCGACCGGGCATCGCTCGCGGACACGCGCGATGACCTGATGAGCAAGGCGGCGAGGGCCAAGGAACGCATCGCCGCGGGCATCGCCCTGCTCGGCAAGAACGAGGCAGCGCTCAAGGCCTTCAAGTACATGAACCAGGCGATGCACGTCGCGGCGCTGCAAGCAGACCTGGCCCGCGAGGATCGCCGCTACACCGGCGGCAAGCAGCCCGAGTGGCGCCCCTTCCAGCTCGCCTTCGTCCTCTTGAACCTGCCGTCGGTCGTGGACGCGAGCCACCCCGAGCGGAAGCTCGCGGAGCTCATCTACTTCCCCACCGGCGGCGGCAAGACCGAGGCCTACCTGGGCCTCATCGCGTTCGTGCTCCTGCTCCGGCGCCTCCGCGGGCAAGGCACGCCGCACGAGGGGCGCGGGGTCGCGGTCCTGCTCCGGTACACGCTGCGGCTGCTCACCCTGGACCAGCTCGGGCGCGCGGCCACGCTGATCTGCACGCTCGAGGAGCTCCGGCGCCGCAACCCCAAGGAGCTCGGCAACGCCCGCTTCACCATCGGCCTCTGGGTCGGCGCGAGCGCCAGCGCCAACCGGCTGAAGGACGTGCACGAGGCGCTCTCCGACTACACGCCGGGCAGGACCGACTCCCCCTTCCCGCTCACGACCTGCCCGTGGTGCGGCGAAGCCATCAAGATCCAGAACATCAAGCTCGTCGACGCCGAGGGGAAGCCGACCAAGAAGAGCTTCGCGCGCGCCGCCGTCTACTGCGACAACGGGAAGTGCCTCTACACCGAGGCGAAGACGCCGGGCCTCGGCCTCCCGGTGCTGTTCGTCGACGAGCAGATCTACCAGGAGGTCCCGAGCTTCCTCGTCGCCACCGTCGACAAGTTCGCGATGATGCCGTGGCTCGGTGACGCCGGCATGCTGTTCGGCCGCGCGACGCACCTCGACGAGCAGCGGGCCTACGGCGTGATGCACGATCCCAGGCCCGGCGCGAAGCCGCTCCCCGAGGGGCTCTTGCCCCCCGAGCTCATCGTGCAGGACGAGCTGCACCTGATCAGCGGTCCGCTCGGGACGATGGTGGGCCTCTACGAGGCCGCGGTCGACTACCTCTGCGAGCACCCCATCGGCGGCGCGCCCCGGCCGCCGAAGGTGGTCTGCTCGACGGCGACGGTCCGGCGCGCGCGCGAGCAGATCAAGGCGCTCTTCGGGCGCACGATGGTCCTCTTCCCGCCGCGCGGCATCGCCGAGGGCGACACCTTCTTCTCGGAGGTCGAGCGCGACACGCCCGGTCGGCTGTACGTGGGCGTCGGTGCGCCCGGCCGCGCGCTCCGCGCGGTCTCGGTGCGCTCCTACGCGGCGCTGCTCGCTGCCGCGCGCAAGCACTTCGATCCGAAGGGCGACCCGAAGCAACCGGCCGACCCGTACATGACGCTCATCGGGTACTTCAACAGCCTGCGCGAGCTCGGAGGCATGCGGCGCCTCGTCGAGGACGAGGTGCGCAACCGGGTCGATAACATCGAGGAGGAGAAGCGGCCGCTGCTCTTCCTCGGGCCGCACCCGTGGGCCAAGAACCGCAACCTCGAGATGCCGGCCGAGCTCACGTCGCGCGAGCCGACCGAGCGCGTCAAGCAGACGAAGCAGCGCCTCAACGCCCGGCGCACCTCGACCGACCCCGAGCCGCTCGACGTGGTGCTCGCCTCCAACATGATCTCGGTCGGCCTCGACGTCGACCGCCTGGGCCTGATGGTCGTCACGGGCCAGCCGAAGACGACGAGCGAGTACATCCAGGCGACGAGCCGCGTCGGGCGGGCCTACCCGGGCCTGGTCGTCACCTGCCTGAACGTCATGCGGCCGCGCGATCGCTCGCATTACGAGCGCTTCGTCGCGTACCACGAGAGCCTGTATCGCGAGGTCGAGGCGACGAGCGTCACGCCGTTCAGCGGTCAGGCGCTGGATCGAGGCCTCGTGGGCAGCCTCCTGTCGATGATCCGGCACGGCGTCCCCCGGATGGAGCCCCCGGCGGGCGTGATGAGCATCCATGAGCAGCGGCCCGCGGCCGAGGCGATGGTCGCGTGGATGGTCGCGCGGGCCAGCCATCACCGGCACTTCCCGGAGAAGCAGTCGGAGGACCGGATCGCCGAGCTGGTGCGCGCGCGGGGCCGGAGCTTCCTCGACGCGTGGGAGCGCGTCGTCGACAAGGCGCGGACGGGCGCGGCGAGGCGCGTCTACAGCAAGAACGACCGCGCCGGCCAGGAGGGCCTCCACCTCCTGTTCACGGCGAGCGACGACCCGCCCGACGACCACGACGCCCGGTACTTCCAGGTCCCGACGTCCATGCGTGACGTCGAGCCGAGCGTGCATGTGTGGCTGCGGTTCAAGCAGCTCGACGAGAGGGGCTGATGAACGATCCGAAGAAGAGGAAGGACGCTCGCAGGGCATTGCGTTCGGACGGCCAGCTCCGGCAGAGCCAGCTCGTCAGCACGTTCGGCCCCGGCGCGATGGTCGACCTTGTCGATCGCGCGGTCGTCATCGGTGGCCTGGAGCACTGGAGCTATGGCGCCAAGGGGTATGTCGCGCTGGACGACCCTCGGCTCCGGCGCTCGCTCATCCCCCGCCTGAAGGCGCTCGATCCGGATCTCGATCTGGCGCGCGAGGGCTATTTCCGCATGGCCCCCGAGGGCGACGCGCGCAACCACCATCCGGGCGTCGGCGTCCGCGCGCTCGAGTTTCCCCGGTGGTTCGTCTGCCAGAAGTGCCGTCGTCTGGCGCGGGCCTCGGAGCAGTTCGAGAACAAGAACGGTCGGTATCGCCACGAGTGCGCGAAGAACAAGTGGTCGAGCGTCGTGCCGGTCCGCTTCGTCGCCGCGTGCAAGCGCGGGCACCTGTCGGATTTCCCGTGGATCCCGTTCGCGCACCTGGGCCGAGAGGGCGTGTGCGACCGGCCGGAGCTCTACCTGGAAGAGAGGGCGATCGGCGATATCGGGCGCATCCTCGTGCACTGCAAGAATTGCGACGCAACGACGCCCATGAGCAAGGCGACGATGCTGCCCTACAACTGCAACGGAGATCGCCCCTGGCTCGGCGGGCGCGCGGCGAGCGAGCCGTGCGACCAGCGCGGCGAGCTGCTCGTCCGCACGGCGTCGCACGCGTACTTCGGGCAGGTGGTGAGCGCGCTGCGCCTTCCGGACCCGGAGCCCGACCCACTGCGCCTGCGGCTGCGCGAGAAGGACGTCTGGAAGGCCGTCCAGAAGGTCAAGACGGCAGAGCAGCTCTCGATGATCGCCGGGCTCATGGAGCACGTCGCGAGCGCGATCCGCGACGCTCCGGCGGAGAAGGTGCTCGCGGCGATCCGCGCCGAGAACGAGGCCACGACCGCGACCTCGGAGCGCCCTTTGCGCAGCGCGGAGTACGACCGGCTGGTTCACGCGCCGATCGAGCAGCCCGGAACGGTCCCTGACCGGGGTGTCCAGTTCGCGGCGTACCGGGTGCCGAAGCCGCGCATCGAGCTGCCGCCGGGCATCGGCGGCCTCGTCGTCGTCCCCGAGCTCCGCGAGGTGCGGGTGCAGGTGAGCTTCAGCCGGTTCGACTCGATCGGCGCCAACTTGCAGGGCGAGTACGAGTTCGCCGGGCGCAAGGTGAAGCCTACCGTGCTCACGCTCCCCACGGGGAACGAGAAGTGGCTCCCGGCCGCCGAGGTCCGCGGCGAGGGCATCTTCGTGGAGCTGGATGAGGAGGCGCTGTCGGACGACTGGGAGAAGCGTGACGCCGTAAAAGAGCGCGCCGAGCAGCTCGAGCGGGCCTTTGGCTTGGACAGGAGGGGCGAGTTTCCGGGCATCCGGTTCTTCCTCCTGCACTCGCTCTCGCACCTCTTGCTCACCGCGGTGAGCCTCGAGTGCGGCTATGCCGCCAGCGCCATCCGGGAGCGCATCTATTGCGGGCAGGCCGAGGTCGATGGGCCGAACATGGCCGCCGTGATGCTCACGACCGGCACGACCGGCAGCGAGGGCACCCTTGGCGGGCTCGTCGAGGAGGGGCGGAGGATCCAGCATCACCTGCGCGAGGCGTGGGATCTCGGGCGGCTCTGCTCGAACGACCCCGTCTGCGCGGCGCACGACCCGAGCTCCGAGTCGAGCGATCGCCGCACGGAGGGCGCCGCGTGTCACGGTTGCCTCTACATCGCCGAGTGCTCCTGCGAGTGGTTCAACCGGTTCCTCGACCGCGCGCTGGTGGTGCCCACGATCGGCAACGACCCCGCGCTGGCCTTCTTCCGGGAGCGCCCATGAGCAGCGCCGCCGGATCCCGGCCCACGTTGAGGCACGTCGGCACCGGGGTGCTCGCGGCGCTCCGGGAGGCGATCGCGTCGGGGCTCTTGCGAACCCCTGTGGACCGGGCGTCGCTGGTCGGCCTGGGCATCCGGCATCAGGCCGAGACGATCGAGCACACGCTCGCCGGCCACAAGGCAGCCGCGTGCCTTGCGATCCTCGACGTCGCGCTCGCCGAGCGCGAGAACCGCCGGCCGGCACCGGAGCTCGTGTGGACGGGCCCTGACGTGCCCGTCGGGACCGCCCGAGATACCGCGGTCGTGCTGCGGTCGCTGTTCGAGGGCGCGCAGGAGAGCGTGCTCCTCGCCGGCTACAGCTTCGATCACGCCGAGGATGTGCTGGCGCCGCTGTACGGCGCCATGCGGAGCCGCCGGGTCGACGCCCGGTTCTTCATCGATGTCCCGCAGATCGAGCGCCGCGTCGCCGCGGATGCGCACCTCACGCGGTACTTCAGCAAGTTCCTCGCCGAGAGCTGGCCGTTCGGCGAGCCTCGCCCGCGCCTCTACTACGACAAGCGTGCGCTCGCGCCCGGCCCGCCGTACTGCAGCCTGCACGCGAAGTGCGTCGTCGTCGACAGCGCGAAAGCCTTTGTATCCAGCGCGAACTTCACGCAGCGAGGCCAGGAGAGGAACATCGAGGTCGGCGTCCTGATCGAGGACCCGAGCTTCGCGAGCTACCTGGCCGGGCAGTGGCTCGGCCTGATCGACGCGCGAATCGTGGGTGAATACGCCATAGCATGACCTCGACCAGTTCTATTATCGCGCAGCGCTGCCTGGGCCACATCGAGATCCACGGGCAGGCCAAGGCATCGCGCGCTCGCACGGTGGCCTCTCCACCGCGGAGATGGGTGCCACCCATCTTTTCTTGGAGCCACGTGGTAATAGTCAAGGTGCCAGTCGATTGGTCAAAGTGAGCAGTTTGCGATAGCGGACCTCGGATCGGGCCCGTAGGTTCGGCCTCAAGCAAGTGCAGCCCGCGGGTGCGTCAACACCCCGGGCTGCGTGGCCGAACCCCGCGTCAACGAGGTCCGACAAGTGCAGCTATACCTGATCCCGCCCGACGGCGGGCAAGGCGAACGTGCGTCCGCGCGCCGCCGCCCCCGCCCGTGCCTCTCCCTCACCCCGATCCAGCGCAAGCGGCTGCGTGCCGCGCTGCGCAACCTCCGCAAGGCGTACGGCTCGTGGGGCTGCCTCGCCGCCGTCATGGACATGGCGGTCGACAGCCTCAAGGGCATCGCGTACGGCCGCGACAGCGGCTCGCCCGGGACCGCGCAGCGCGCCGCCAAGGCGGCCGGCGTCACGGTCGAGCAGCTGCTCGGCGGGCTCGCCGCGGCTGACCGCTGCCCGACATGCGGGAGGTCCGGGTGAAGCGCCCGCGGAAGGGGGCTCGCCGCCCGCCTGCCGCGCGACATCCCCGGAAGAAGCCGACGATGCAGGCGATCCTTGCCGAGCGCGACATCGTGCGCGCCACGCTCGCCGGCATCCCGCAGCGCGACCGCTCCGACGTGGAGCAGGCCGTGTTCATCGGCGCATGGAGCGCCGTGAGGCGCGGCAGGTTCCGGCCTGACCCCCGGGTCGAACCGCGCGTGGCCCTCCGCGCCTGGCTTCGCGGCATCAGCTGGAGGCAAGCGTCGAAGTACTTCGAGGCCGCGTACACGAGGCGCGTCATCCTCCACGCTGAGCCGCTCGGCCTGCTCCGCGGGGTGGTCGGTCCGAGCCTCGACGCGCAGATCGAGGCGCGCGACCTGCTCAGGGCGATCGAACGGCTGGAGCCGCGCCATCAGGAGATCCTCCTGACCGTCGACGCACCGGAGACGCTCGCCGCGTACGCTGCGCAGCGCGGGATGAGCCAGGGCACCGCAGCGTCGAGGCTCCGCATCGCGCGCGCCATGCTAGCCCTCAAGCTCCGGAGGTGGCGCCGATGAGCCGCTACGTCCCGCTGGAGTTCCGCGACCCGCAGCGTCGCGTGAGCCTCACGCTCCCCGCCCGACCGGTCACGCGCTGCGTCTCGCCCGCCGACATCGAGCGCTACCTGAGCGCGCGCGGCTACCGCGCGTTCCACGTCACCATACCCGTCCGGCCATGGCGCGTCGCCGTGATGTGGTTCCCGCCCATCGAGCCGGACGGACACAACCGGCCGAGCTACTACGACCGCTACGTGGAGGGGCCGCAGGTCAGCGCCCATCGCCTGGAGGACGCCATCGCGGCCATCGCCCGGATCGAGGGCCGCGCCCCGGGCGATGTCCTGCGCGAGATCGCCGTCATGGCGCATATGGCCGAGGACTGCGGGTAGCTTCCGCCGATGGAGGCATCCGCGATCGAGGTCGTCTACCCGAGCTGGAACGCCTCTTCAAACTCGCCGTTGGTGGGGTCGTCTTTCCTGGCCCATGCTGCTAGGACCTTGACGCGTCGCGCCTGGCAATACGCAACCACGGCTAATCGCAGGCCACCACTCTTACCCGACCCTGGAAGCGCCCACCTCACTTTTAGGCACTTTCCACCGGTAGTGGTGCCACCCATCGGGGAGATGCTGCCTGTCTTTATCACGCAGGATCCGGCACTAAAATAGGCGCACAGGAAGTCCTGTATCGCATTGCGGTTCTGTTCGTACGCGGCTTCGCCCAACTCTCTGCGAACCGCAGCGAGGTCATTAGCCGCCCGCGGCGTTAGCTCCCATGTGACGCTGGTCCGCGTTATGCGCGTCATGGAGACGCCTACGGTCACACCAGACGGTGGGCGAGAAGTCATCACCAAGGCTCGCTAGCATGGGCGTCTACCGTGTCGATCAACGCCCTGAGCTCTTCATCATCATCGATGCCTTGCCCAAGCCACGGGTCATCGTCTGCCAATTGCTGCAACGCAATTAGCATATTGATCGGCACAGGCGGCGCGCCGTGCTTTTGACCCATCTCGTACGCCAATTGCCATCCAGGGTTTTCGTGCGAAAGGTCGGAAACAGACGCTGCGGTATCTGGCCCGATCCTCTTGGCTACAGCGGCAGCGAGTCTTTGTAGACCAACATCCATGTAACGGAACGATCCAATCGGCCGCCGTAATACAACCGGCTTCTCGCGCCCGTTGGTCTCCTGTTGCGCCAGGCCCGAGCTCTCGAGCGGCTTGAGTAGCCGCTGCGGATACTTAGCGACCACGGGCCCCTGATGAAGGGCGATGTACGCGTTGCCGGTCACCGTCTCGCCTGTGCGCTGAAGCGCAACTAGGTCGAGGTAAAATAGCGCCTTGTTTAGGTTGACGATCTTCATCCGGCCGCCTGGGACGCTCTGAAGGATCGCCATGGCGGCTTCGAGCAGCCGGTCCCGCTTTTCCTCGCTCGACACGTTCATAGTCCAGCCCGCCCGGGGCATCAGGTACAGGATTTCCCGTATCGGACGCCTGTGGATAACCTCGGGTTATATGGTACTAGGCTTCGCCAAGTCAACGGGTGCCTCCGACGCGGAGATGCGAGCATTTTGCCTAGTAATTTCAATGCGTTAGCGGTTGGCGCGCGGCGCTTCTGTTTAGCTTGACAATGACGCGTTCTTGGTGTATGCGGCGCCGCAACCTGTAGAAATCGACCGTGGCGGGCTTAGCGGGCGTTCATCGCTGACCCAGGAGCGCGACCTGCGTGGTAGATACCGGGTGGCGCTCGCCTGTGGAACAGGTCGCCCGGTCCGGACGTGACGCGCTGCGGTCCTGCCGGACTCCACCAACATCCCGAGGCCCTCCACGGCGCCACACCTCTTAGCCTGAGCGGCCTAGTGGATTCGCTCTTGACGTGGCGGCCGAAAGACGCTGTCTAACGTCCGGGAGACGAGGGCATGGGGCGATTTAACGAGCTTCGGTCGAAGTACGAGAGCGCAGTTTCGTATAACCGAGAATGTGCAGATCGCATTGGTCTGCTGGTGCAGCGAATTAAAGAGGACTGGGGATATGCCGACACGGACCCAGAGAGTTACGACACCGGCAACATGTACATTCGTCTGGGGAAACTGAACGGCATATCAGCCAGCGAATACGAGATCTACAACGTTAGCAATATCGCGTTCGACTACGAAGGCGACGCGCGCGCTGTCATAGAGGTCAAGGTAGCCGACGAGCACTACCATGCGCCTATTACCGTTGGGCTGAGCGTGTCCAGGTTAAAGGATGGGCGCTGGTGCTATCGGTTCTCCGAGAGAGTGAAGTATCTCGTAGAAGGCGACAGTCTAGATGCGTTGAGGCCTGTTTTGGACTACATCTTCAACGATGTAGATCATCAGTTGGAGCGTCGGTACTGGTACCCTCCGCCGCCGGCCGTACCCGAAGGTAACCCTGGAGCTCCCCCTGCGGGCTGAACTCCGGGATCCAATTCTGCGGGTCTGCGACCATGGGCTTCGGGGTACGCCCCCACGGCCTGCCGAGGCCATCCAAGAATGCGCCATCATGTGCCACCTGTTCCACCGCGTAGCTCCGTTCGCAGGCGTAAGCGCCTACGCGAGGCTCATGCAGGAAGCGAACCGAGTCACTCCTCGAACAGGCTCAACTGTACCATCCTGCGCGGCCCCGGCGCAGGCGGGGGCTCTGACGCCGGCGGCTCCGGCTCCGGAGCGGGCGCCGCAGGGGCCACCGGCGCAGCCGGCGCGCTCCCGACGAGCCGGAGGAACCCGCGCCCGTTCGGCAAGGCCCGCGCTGGCGCGGTGGGCGTCCCAGGGGGCGGCTCCCGGAGTCTGAGCGGCTGCGGGGTCGGCGGCTCGGTCTCCGGCTCCGCCAGGGCGGCCTCGACGAGTTCCGGGATCGACCAGACGTGCCGGGCGACGCCCGCCTCCATGGCCGGCGTGCAGCGAATCGACTCGTGGATCCGGCAGAGGTTGTACCAGGCGACGTGGAGCGCGACCGCGGCGCGGTGGTTCGCGAGCTTGCGCGAGAAGCCGTTGCAGAGCCGCGTGAAGCGGCGGATGTGCATCCGCATGGTCCAGTTCTGCCGCTCGACGTGGCTCGTGCTGGCGCGCTCCGTGTCGGGCACACCGTAGACCGGGATGCGGGTGATGAACGGGTCGCGCGGCGGTTCGTAGCGGTGGTCGCCGTCGCGGCGCGCCTTCCGGCTGTAGTTCTTGTGGACCACCGCGTAGTCGACGCCCCCGGCGAACGAGGCGCCGATCGCCGCTGGATACGGCTGCCAGCCGTCCGTGTAGAGCTGCGGGACGGTGGTCAGCCTTGCGCGCAGGTCGGCGATGAAGGCGCGCGTGTTCTCGTCGTCGCGCTTCCCGACGCGGTAGCTGATGATGAGCTTCGACGCGCTCGCCAGCGCAACGAAGGTGTATGCGTCGCCGAACTCCGCAGGATCGTCGTCCGTCACCCGAGATTGCTTCTTCTGCACAAAGGACCAGATCTCGTCGCACTGCGCAACGTGACATGCGACGCCGCGAACGAGGCGATTGTGCAGCCGTTCGCATCCGGCTCCGACGCGGAGCAGCAGAGCGAGCACGGTCGGTTTGCTAACTCCGGTCAGCCTACACGTGGAGGCGATGGAGCAGCCTTCGACGAGCTGGGAGACGACGCGCGCGCGTGCCTCCGCCGACAGCCGAGACATGGCCGGGCCTTGCCTTTCTCGGCGGCATGGCCCATGCTCGACGTTGACGGGCGACGGGCGGGCCTACCGCTCGGTGCTCTGGCGCCATGCTCGGGTTCCAGCCGGGCATGGCGCTTTTGCTTGGTAGGCCTTCATTTTAGCCGATTTCGCGATCGGCCGCTGTTGCGGACGCACGTCAGCTAGGACATCTCCTGTCCGACCATTGGTCAACGTGGGCTGCACCTTGACCATTACCAGCCACGTCCACCCGGAGACGGGTGCCACCCATCTTTTCTTGGAGGCACGTCCACCGCGGAGATGGGTGCCACCCATCTTTTCTTGGAGGCACGTCCACCGCGGAGATGGGTGCCACCCATCTTTTCTTGGAGGCACGTCCACCGCGGAGATGGGTGCCACCCATCTTTTCTTGGAGGCACGTCCACCGCGGAGATGGGTGCCACCCATCTTTTCTTGGAGGCACGTCCACCGCGGAGATGGGTGCCACCCATCTTTTCTTGGAGGCACGTCCACCGCGGAGATGGGTGCCACCCATCTTTTCTTGGAGGCACGTCCACCGCGGAGATGGGTGCCACCCATCTTTTCTTGGAGGCACGTCCACCGCGGAGATGGGTGCCACCCATCTTTTCTTGGAGGCACGTCCACCGCGGAGATGGGTGCCACCCATCTTTTCTTGGAGGCACGTCCACCGCGGAGATGGGTGCCACCCATCTTTTCTTGGAGGCACGTCCACCGCGGAGATGGGTGCCACCCATCTTTTCTTGGAGGCACGTCCACCGGGAGACGGGTGCCACCCATCTCCCGCGTGGACGCGCCACCTCACCCGGATGGGTTCACGGCATCCCGCCCGCGTCCGGCAGGGGCGCCGGGACGGCTTCGGGCTTCTTGGCGGGGGCTTTCCGGCGGGATCTCCCGAGGTCGTCGACCATCTCGACGTAGGGCGCCAGCAGGAACGCGGCGAGGGCCTCGCTCCCCGGGATCTCCGGATCGGCGTGGCTCTCGATCTTCTGGATCAGGCTCCGCAGCGCATCCCGGGCGGCGCTCCACTGCGGCCTGCCGTCGGTCGGCCCGCCCTCCTTGGCGAGGACCACGGTCGTGAAGCCGTAGGCCTCGCCGAAGCGCGCGTGGGCGGCGACGAGCTGCCGGTAGTGCCGGGTCCCGCCGAACCCCTCGATCACCGCCTGCGCGCGCTCCTCCTCCAGCGTCTTCATCCGCTGGACCATCGCGGCCCACTGGACCCGGGGCCTGCGCGTGATGAAGCGAAGCCCCTCGGGCGCCGGGAAGAGCTGCGCATAGAGCCAGCGCGCCTCGAACGGCGACGGCGCCTCCCGATCCTCCGAGAGCCCGGCCGCTCCCGCGTTCCACTGCTCGAACGCGCGCCATCGGTCGTCGCTGTCGGTGTTCGCCGCGCTGCGCTCGGCCTCGCTCGGCGCCGCATGGCGCTGGTCGGCCTGCGCGCTCGCTCGCTGGCCGCGGAACCCCTGAAGCTCCGTCGCGGCCGCGTCGAAGCGCTTCCACGGCCTGTCGATGTGCGGCGGCAGCGCCGCGAGGGGCTCGAGCCCCCTGGGCAGCGGCGCATCGGCCTCCTTGCGCTTACCGCCCTTGGGCCGAAGCACCGCCGCGACCCGCGCGCTCATCTGATCTCGGAGACCGATCACGTCGTCCGCGACGAGATCCGGGGGCAGGACGATGGTCGAAAACATCGGTGATTCACTCACGGGGTAAACCTCCTGTGCTATCTGATGGAATCCGGCCTGTTGCCGTGGCGACACGCCGTCGTTTCGTTGCGGCGTGGCGGCACGGCAACCGACGTGCCGGCGCGAGGTGCGTCCCTATCTCGGCGCAGCGTCTGAAGACGACGACGGGGTGAGCGCAACGACCTGTTATGTGCCGCAACAGATTGCGCTGTTGCGCAACGCTCCCGTCGGCGGCGCACGATGGCCCCGGCGATCGCGATCAGGGACCACCGCGGGGGGCAATCGCGCGGCGGCCTCCGAGAGCCGCGGCAGCTCATCGCTCCTCGCGTCCGCCGGGCCCTCGGTGAACGCGTCGCGACCGAGCTCGCGCGGAGCCCCACCTCGCACGGGGCATCCCTCTCCCTGGGCCAGGCAGCTCGGCTCGACCCCCACGACCACGATCACGCCCGGGGCGACGCGGCACTAGCGCGAGCGCCCAATCCGCACGCCGAAATACGTGGGCCCCCACGCAGCCGCGCCCGGGTCGAGCTCCGGCGGCGCCAGGTCCGAGAACGCGGCGTCCGCACACACGAGCCAGATCGACGGCGACCTCTCGGCCGTGAGCTGGCGCGCCACCGCAGAGGTCTCGATCAGGTTGTGCATCGGGATCACGCCGGCCGCGACCGGGGCCTCCTCCTGGTCGAACGGCAGCCGCACCAGGTACACGTCCTTATCCCCCCACGGCACCTCCGAGCGCGCCACCTCCGCGCTGGCTGCGATGGTCCCGCCGCGCTCGTCGCTCGCAAGCCGCGCGCAGAGCCACGCGAGCACAACGTCCTTTCGTGCATCGCCATCCAGACATAGCTCCGATCGCGATCGCGCTGGAATCGGAGCGTCGTGAAGCCTGCCCCCCGTCGCGAGCCCCATCTCCTCCACGAGCTCGACGAGCGCGACACCCCGATCCGTGGGCGCGCGGCGGCGCAGCGCGGCAGCAGCGGCGGCGCGCACGCGCGCGTCGCTGTCGCGCAGCCGCGCCCGGGCGAGGTCGACGGCGCTCGCGTCATCCCCAAGGAGCTCCAGCACCGCGGCGCGGAGCGCGGGGCTGGGATCGTCCATCCGCGCGATGACCGCGCCGCGGTGCTGCCCCTGGGCCCAGAGGAGCCTCGCGGCCGGGATCCTCAGCGCATCGAGCTCCTGCGCATCGTCCAGCATCCCGAGGAGGGGCTCCGCGGGAGCGTCCGCGGGCGCCAGCGACTCCACCGCGACCCGGGTCACCTCGGCGGCGTAGTCGCCTCGCTCCACGATGGCGCGCAGCCGGCTCGCGTGCTCCGGCCGGCCCGCGGTCGCCCGCGCCGCGGCGAGCTGCGCCGGATCGCCGTCCATGTCCGATGGCTCGTCCAGCATCGCCGCGATCCGCTCCACGGAGCCCGCGTCCCGCGCGAGCGCCGTGATCGCCGCGGCGCGAACCGCGGCGGAGGGCTCGTCGAGGAGCTCCCGGACGCGCGGCGCCGCCGCCTCGTCCCCGGCCAGCGCCTCCGCCGCCGCGGCGCGCACGGCGCCGTCGCCGTCCCCGAGCCGTCGCAGGAGCGCTTCCCGCGCTTCTGCGGCCCCGGCAACGGCCCTCGTCGCGACCGCACGCCACCACGGGTCTGGATCGTCGAGCCGCCCCACGATGGCCTCATCCCCGGCGTCGCCGAGCGCGCTGGCCGCATCGGCACGGACAAGCACATCGGGGTCGTCGAGCAGCGCGCGCACCCCCGCGACCGAGGAGGGATGCCGGGCCAGGTCACGCAGCCTGCGCCGCCGCTCCACGCGCTGGGCCGGACGGAGGCGCGCACGCAGCAGCGGGAGCGACCCCGGATCGTCGCGCAGCGCCTGCATCGCCGCGGGTCCGACCGGGGATGGCGCGTCGATGTACCGCCGGAGCAGCGGAATCGCCGGCGGATATGGGCCGAGGACCTCAATGGCGGCCCGGCGGACGTGGGGATCTGGATCTTCCAGGCAAGGCATGACGCTGTCGAACAGCGCATCCTGGCGCGCGAGGCTGCTCACAGCGCGCGCCCGCACGAACGGCTCGGCGTCCTCGACCAGGGCCCGACGCGCCGCGACGGACGCCGCGTCGTCCCGCAGAGCCGACGCGGCGACCCCGCGGAGCGTCGGGCTCGGATCGGACAACAGCGCTCGGATCATCTCCTCCTCGCCGGCGCGCATGCTCTCCACGAGCGCCACGCGCACGGACGCGTGCTCGCTCGCATCCGCGAGCCGCCCTGCCCTCACCTGCCGCGCCACCGCATCGAAGCCGAGCACCGACACCGCTGCCGCCCGGACGAGCGGCGAGGGATCCCCGGCCGCCAGGTCAAGCAGCGCGCTCGCCGACTCCGGATCGCGACGCAGCGCCCGCGCGGCCGAAGCGCGAACCAGGGCCGCCTCGTGCGCGAGCAGGGCGCGCACATAGGAGCGTTGCTCCGGACGTGCCCAGAGGTCCTCGAGCACGAAATCTCGGACATCACTCGCCAGCCCGGCGAGTCGGCCCTTCACCTGCTCGATAACCGCCGGCTCTCTGACCAGCGCACGCACCAGCGCGCCCTCAAGCTGAGACGCCTCCGGATCCACCCCCGGGCTCGGCAGCGGCGCCTCGAGCGCCCGGCGCAGGGCGGGCGTGTACCTAGGATCGCCGGCGAGCAACGTCGCCGCCGCCGCGCGCACGCCGCCCGACGGATCGCTCGCCAGGAGGTGCGCCGCGATTGACCTGGCCAGCGGATCGGCGCGCAAGCCGGCGACCGAGGCGGCGCGCACCTCGCGTTGCGCCGCGGTTACGCCGTGGCGCACCACCGGCAGGCTGCTCGGCGCGAGCGCCACGGCGAGGAGGGCCGCCTCGCGGATCGCGACAGGCTCCCCGGCGAGCGCGAGCTCCCGCAGCCGCTCCTGAGAGGCCCAGTCGTCCCTGAGCGCGTGGATGGCCGCCACGCCGACTCCCATGTCGGACCAGCCCGAGGTCTCCCAGACAGCGATCATTCCATCGGATATGGCGGTCACCATCGCCTCCGATCAGCGAAAGCCGAGGTGGACGACCGGCCCCTGGTGCTGGCTCGCCCAGCCCCGGTCCGGCTGGCTGAAGCTCTGGCCGTTCACGGGCGGCACCTGATGGCTTTGTACCCCAGGTTGGCCAGCTGCGGCGAGCCGCCCGACGGGGGCATGATTGAGCTCGGTGATCTCGCCGGAGCCACGCTCGCTCTGAACGACGTCATCGAGACACGACGCGATCTCCCCCGTCGCCGACCCGCACACCACCTTGCCCGTAGGGCCTGGCCGCGCAGCTTTGAGCGGCGCCGGCAGCGAGGCTCAGCAGCGCCGTGGGGGCCGCACCGCCCGCCGGAGTCGGGCTCCGCGCGCGCCCCCCCAGGGCTCGGCGGGATTGCCTGCCGCGCGTCGTCGTCGCGCGTCCTTCCGCGGATCTCATTCCACGCCTGCGCGCCCGGCGCCCGACCCCACGCGGGCGCCGGGCGCGCGTGCGAGGATCGCCTTCGGGAGCCAGATCCTCGGATACGTAGCCAACGCCACCGGCGACCCACACCCGCCAGCTTGCGCGCAGGTTCTCGACGGTCGGAGCGCGCGTGCTACTACGGCGCCGGCCATGAACGCATCGAAGGCGATCGAGGAGCGGGTGGACCGCTTCGTGAAGGATATCCTGCGCCTGGTCCGACGGGTCCAGGAAGAGCACCGCGCCACGGCGCGCCGGGCTGTAACGGCGATGCTGACCGATCCGGGACGGCCGGCGGCGAACGCCTCCTCGGAGCGCCGTCCGAAGCGCCGGAAGGCGCCCGCGCCCACCCCAAAGAGCGTGGCTAAGCCTGTGAGGAGCAGGAAGCACGGCACGCGCTCGGGAGCGCCGAGCGCCTCGACGACGGCGGCACCGGCCACGAAGAGGATCGTGGCACCAGCATCCGGCGCGGACCGTACCACGCCTGGCATGATGGCCGCGACCGGCGCCTCCACGAGCGAACGGGAGGGTGTGGTGCTCGAAGCCGTTCGATCGCTCGTGCGCGGGACGGCAACGGAGATCGCCGCACGCAGCGGGCTGCCGAACGGGAGCGTCTACGTCGCGCTTCGCGCGCTCATGGCTCGCGGCCGCGTGGCGAGAGCCGAGACAGCGAGGGGCTTCGAGTACAGCCTCGTGTCGCCAGGCGAGATCCGTCCGTTCAAGCGCGTGAGGGCTGCGCGGCCCGCGAGCCCTGCCGAGACGGAACGGACCGCCGACGCCGAGCTCGCGGACTAGAAGATCCCGCTGCGGAGAGCTCGGGCGCCGGTGCCCCTCGAGGGCCGTCACGCCCGTCTTCCGGATGAGCTCGAGACGCGTGTGCGTGCTTCGCCGGCGCACGTGGAGCGTCGCGCTCCAGATCGCCGCGCCTTCGCCCGATGGCCCCCGCGATCTCGTCGGCCGCGATCGGTGGCAGCGCGACCATCTCCGTCTCCGCCCGAAGACCCGGGGCGACGCGGCACTAGCGCGAGCGCCCAATCCGCACGCCGAAATACGTGGGTCCCCACGCAGCCGCGCCGTCCAACCAGCGCGTGCAGCGTGGCTGTACGGTGGGACGGCCACTACGAGGAGATTGACGTTCGATCGCGCTTGGATTTCCCGGCCCCCTCTCCTCACTTCACGGGCGCGCCGCCGGCCTCGCCCGTCGCCGCCATGCGCCGCATGCAGAGCTTGAGGCCCGCGCGGAGGTTGCCCACCGTCGTGACGCCGGAGAGGTCGACCCCGAGCGTGATCATCGTCTGAGCGACGTTCGACCGGATCCCCGTGACGATCCCCTCCGCGCCGAGGAGCCGGATGGCATCGATCATCTCGATGATGTGCCGGGCCGTCTGCGTATCGACCGCATCGACGCCGGTGAGATCGAGGATCGCGTACCGAGCGTCCTTGCTCACGATCGCCGAGAGCAGGTTGTCCATCACCTCGGAGAGCCGCAGGCTGTCCACCACGCCCACCATCGGGAGGGTCAGCACCTTGTCCCACACCTCGATGATGGGCGTCGAGAGATCGCGGATGACCTTCTGCTGCTTCTCGATGAGCTGCAGCTTCGCCCGGAGCTCGATCTCTTTCTGCCTGGCCTCGGAGGCGTTCAGGGTGATGCTGATCGCGCCGTCGGGCTCCCCGCGAGCGTCGCGCATCGGGAGATACCATGTCTCCCAGCTCGCGCCCTGCACGTCGGAGACGTCTCGCGCGGCTTCCCCTGCGAGCGCGCGGCGCATTCCCCACGAGGCCTCCATGTCGCTGCCGTAGAGCTCGAGGATGTTCGCGCCGAGGAGCTGCCCCGGCTCGACGCCGGCGGCCTCCGTCCCCTTGCCGTCATGAAACGTGAAGACACCCTCGCGATCGTACTTGCACACGACGATCGGCAAATGGTCGAGGATGGCCCGGAGGAGCTGCTGCGCCACCCCGGGCTCCGCCTCGGCCGGGGCCCGCGCCGAGGTGCCCTGCTCGACGTCACGCCCGACGTAGCGCCCCACGTAGATCGCGCGCGCCGGCCGCCCGGACCCGTCGCGGAGGGGATGCTGGGCCCACGCGACGACGACCTCGCTCCCGTCCTTCCGCGCGCTCTCGCAGCGATGCGACGCGCCGCTGACGTCCTCGGCGAGGCGCCGGAAGTCCTCCCGGCCGCCGCGGCCCGACAGCGTGTCGCGCAGGCTCCGCCCAAGGACCTCCTCCGCCGTGTACCCGAAGAGGCGCTCTGCGCCTTCGCTCCATCCGGCGATCACCGGATCGCGGAGATCGCCCGAGGCCTCGATGAGCGCGAGCGGCGCCGCCTCCCCGTGCACGCTGAGCCCCGCCCCTGCCGCCTCGACCGGCTTCTCATCCCCCATCATGAGACCCTTCTACCAAGCGCGTACGCCGCGCGTCGAGCGTCAGCTCACCCCCACCGCGAAGCAGGGTAAGCCATGAGGGCAACGGGCCCACGCTCCCGACGAGCCCGCCTGAACGCCTCGGGCACGGCCTCTCGGCGAGGGAGGCAGCCGCTCCATCGTCGCTTCCTTCACGCTGGCCGGCAGATCGCCGTCGGCGTACGCCTCGCTCGAGCTGCAGCCCGATCTCGAACCAGGACGCCTCTCCTTCCGCCGATGGCACGCAGGTGCCGCCGAAGACCTCCTCGAACCGCAGCAGCGGGCCCACCTCGGTCAATCCCCAGCGCTCGAGCTGCTCGCGGAGGGCTCCCGGCGCCATGACGCGATCTGGATCGCGCACAGCTCCGCGCTTCGTGAGCCACGCAATCGCCCGGGGTGTGAGGAGGTCGACCGGCGGCTCGCCCTCGGCAGACGCCTGGGTGGCCTGATTCTGCAGATTGCGCATCAGGGCACCGCAGTTTGGACATGCATTGCGCTGCCCTCCTTCGTCTTGCTCGATTCGACGGACTCGATAGATGCTCGGCGTCACACGTCCGAGGGCGCGTGCGGGAGCGGGAAATGACCGTGGCCGCTGGCGGGCTCACATCGAGAGCTCCACACTCGCCAGCATGCCACTCGTCATGTTCACGGCGAGCGACGTCGACGCCTGGATATGCGCTCTCCAGAACGAGCGGACCTCGACTTCCTATCGCGCCCACAAGCCGGTCTCTCCCGCCACGGTCAAGCAGGTCATCGGGCTGCTCCGGCAGATGCTCGATGATGCCACGCCCAGCACATCACCGCGAAGCCCGTGGCCGCCCTCAAGAAGCGCGTCCAGAAGGCCGCCAAGCGCCGCGCCCGCGACGCCGCCGTCGAGCCCTGGACCTACCTGGAGCCGGACGAGCAGCACCGCCTCCGCACCAGCGAGGCCGTTCCCGAGCCCCTCGTCTTCCCCGACGCCCGGGGCGGCCGCGTCTCCAGGGGCAAGACCCCGCTCATCCGCAGCGAGATGGTCACGCTCCCAACCGGCGCCGGCCGCCGGAAGCAGAAGAAGGTCGGCCTCTTCGACCGCCACCTCGCCGCCGCGGGCATCCCCCGCCCGGTCCGCTGGCACGACCTCCGCCACAGGTGCGCCCGCTCGCTCGTCGCCGGCTGGTGGGGCCGCCGCTGGACGCTCGAGGGGGTCCGCGAGCACCTCGGCCACACGTCGATCGCCTCGACGCACCGCTACGCGCACCTGAGCGAGACGGCCATGAGGGCGCCGTCCGCCAGACGCCCGGGTGGGCGCCGCGGCTGCCCACATCTCCCTCGATTCCGCGTGAGCTTTCGGCTCTAACCCCTCGGAATCATTCAGTGGGTCGACAGGGACTCGAACCTCTAGCGCCGGAGATCGCTAACGTGGCGATGGTGCTCGCTTTTCTGGCGTAGGGGTTCGAGATCCTTGGGGTTTTCTGGGTGCGGTGAGGCTGCGTGAGTCGCGGGAGTCCACGGGAGTCGACCGGAGTCATGGAACAGGTTTGGAACAGGTCTTTGGGCGGGTGTGATGTGGTGGGGGGGGTACACCTTTCCTGTGGGTGAGGCTGGAGTGTGACGGCTCCATCCTATACCCAGGGGGCCAGCACCGCCTTGCGGAGCGTGAGCGCACGGGCGAGCTGGTCATCGAGGCGCTCTCGCCGGAGCTCCGCGATGATCCCGGAGAGCTCACGGACGGCGAGGTTCGCGTGCTCCTCCTGGAGCGCCCCCAGGAAGTCGCCGACGCCGCGGAGCAAGCCGTAGTCCTCCCACACGGCTAGCTCGAGGAGGTCGCGCAGGATCGCGTCAAGCCCGGCATGGTCGCGGGCGAGCGCGAGGTACGCGCGCTCGCTCGCCGCGAACACCTCGCTCATTTTGGCGAGGGAGTCGTCGACCCGGTCCATCATCTCGATGATCACGGTCATCGCCGCCCGATGCAGCGCCAGGCGCTCCAGATCCGAGGCTGCCATCGCTCCGAGGAAGTCGATCTGGCCCTCGAGGAGGCGCGCGACCAGATCCGTGGCGCGGCAGTCGCAGTACGCGTGATCAGGGATCCGGGCGCTCCGCTGGCCCGGTCGTCGGCTGCAGGCGCTGGTACGCCTCGGAAAAGGTCTTCGCCTGCGCCGGGTCGGTCGACAGCAGCCGCGCCATGTGCCGAGAAAGGCGCAGGTAATCTGCAAGGGACAGGCTGCGGGCGGCAAGCGGCTGCGCCGGTCCCCCGGCTGCCTGGATGTCGACCACGAGCTTGGCATAGGTGGCCGCATCCATGGCCGGTGGCGGTTTCAGCGCGTCCTGTGCCTTGCTGAAGGCGTCAGAGTAAAGCTGCGGAATCCGAGCGTCCTCGCCGTGCTCGCGGACGTCCTGCCCGATGCGGGTCATCCAGAAGATGGACGCCTCGTTCCATTGCGCCTCGGTGAGGCCGTGCGCCTCCAGGATGTCGGCCTGGGGGCGAGCCGCTTCGGCGATTTCGGCTGAGATCTCCGCATGATCGAATAGGGTAATACCGTGGGGCGCCCCTGCATGGCGCACCCCAGCCCCAGCGACGTCGTGCTCCGATCCCTCCGCCATGGCACATGGTGGACGGACCGACCGCCGGCCGTCCAGCGGATTGTCGCGCCCGGGCTGCGGGTGTAGGTACCGCCCGATGGACACGCCTAAGCCTCGGGTGCCGCGGCTGCCGGGGGGACCGGAGCCGAACGTTCCGGTGCCGCGCACGCCGGTCGAGGGGATGGGGCTCGCCGCCTACGCGGCCATCTCGGCGCGCCTCGCCGGCTCGGGGCGACGGCGCGCCGAGGTGCTCTCGGGGGCGGGGCTCAACGAGGCGAACTGGCTCCGCGTCGAGAAGACCTGGGCCCTCCGGCTCGCGACCGCGCTCATGCAGCAGGATCTCTCGTTCGCCCGCGAGTACGAGGACGCGTTCGCCGCCGCCCAGGCCGAGCTCGCACAGGGGACGCCGCTGCTTCCGATGGCGTCCTACGCCGACCTGGTTGCGGCGATCGAGTCGGGGCGCGAGCCGGGAGCGGTGCTCGCAGACGCGAAGATGCCCCTCGCGGAGTTCCTCGAGCAGCAGCGCCGATGGACAGCAATGCTCGTCGCGGATCGAGAGCTCGCTGCTTCTTTTCGAGCCATGGTAACAGCCCGGAAACAGGGGAGCGACAGGTGAGCCGACGAGGTCCGCATGCGATCGCCAGCGCCTTGACCCGCTAGCGCACAGCGGCGCCCTCGGGTACTCTGCCTGCCGCGGGAGGCCACGATGACAATGGATCGCGATGCCAGAGCGACCGCGCCGGCGAGGGCAGCGTGGACGCATGCTCCTTCCGACGACGCGGAGGCTCCGTCGAGCGAGCCCGTCTCTTCCACGACGGCGACGTGGTTCGGAGCGCCAGCGCACATCGGCCTCGTGGCCGCTGCGCTCGCGGGGTTCGACGAGGAGAGCCGCACGGTATCCGTCCAGGTGGGCGGCGAGGTGGTCTCGGCCGCGCTCGATCCAGCAGTGGAGCCTGCGGTGGTACGCACGGCCCTGCGGCGGCACGAGCGGGTCATCGCGCAGCGCGAGGCTGCCGGGTGGGTGGTGGTCGGCGCCCTGCGGACGACCGCGACGCCGGGGGTCGACGAGGGCGACGAGTTCGCTATCAAAGCGCGCCGGATCGCCATGGAGGCGGCGCACGAGATCAGCATGGTGACCGGCGCAGCCAGCATCGTCCTGCGCGCCTACGGTCAGATCGAGACCTTCGCGCAGGACATCACGACGCGCGCCTCGAGCCTGCACAAGATCATCGGGAGGATGCTTCGGCTCAATTAGCAGACCCGGCGTCCGAGGGCCGTCTCGTCCCTCTCTCGCCCGACAAGGAGCACACCACGTGTCCCAGCTGCTCGACGTGACGCTCGCCTGCACAGGACTCCAGGGCGACCTCCTGGTCGCCGAGGCGACCGTCCACGAGGCGATCTCCCGGCCGACGCGCGCGGTCGTGCACGCGCTCGCCTTCGAGGACATCGACGGAGAGCCCGCGATCGGCACACCCGCGCACCTGCAGATCTCGATCGACGGTGAGCCGGTCCGCCATTTCCACCTCGTGGTCGTCGGCTTCCGCTTTGAGGGGATCTACGAGGGGAACAAGCGGCGGTACGCGATCGAGCTCGCCCACGAGTTCTGGCTCCTCTCACTCCGCTCCGACGTTCGCATCTTCCAGGAGAAGGATGCGAAGGAGATCGTCGCCGAGGTGCTTCACGGCGGCGGCGTCGTGCCTGGCCACGTGGCGTTCTCGGTCCGTCGCCCCCTCGCGAAGCGCACCTACTGCGTACAGTACAGGGAGACCGATCTCGCCTTCGCCTCCCGCCTCCTCGAGCATGAGGGGATCTTCTACTTCGCCCACGACGATGCCTCCTCGACCCGCGTAACGTTCGCCGACGCGCAGTCGGCTTTCCCGCCCATTGACGGCGAGGCGGCCATTCGCTTCGACGACGACGCGCACGGCCCCGGCATCCACGAGTTCGCGCTCGAGACCCGCGCCGTCGCGAGCAAGGTGACGCTCGGCGATTACAACTACATGACACCGGGGGTCGAGCTCCACATGGATCACGCGCGACCGGGCGGCGCCGGGGACCTGTTCGAGTACACGGCGGGCTACGAGACGCAGGGCGAGGGCGAGGCACTTGCGCAGATCCGCCTCGAGGAGCTCCTCGCCCAAGAGACGGTGGGCCACGGGCGGTCGGACCGGCTCACCCTGCGCGCGGGCGCGTGGTTCGAGCTGGAGGAGCCGTCGCGCGACGCGCTCGCGGGCAAGTACCTGATCTGCAGCGTCGAGCACCAGATCAGGCCCTACGCCCATGAGGAGCGGGCGCTCGACTCCTACTACGAGAACCGGTTCACGTGCATCCCTCATGCCGCGCAGTTCCGCCCACCCCGGGAGACGCCTCGGGCGCGCGTGGCCGGGCTGCACTCCGCCGTCGTCACCGGCCCCGGCGGGGAGATCCACACCGACAGCCTCGGGCGGATGAAAGGTCAGCTGTCCTGGGACCGACTCGGCAAGGACAGCGATACGAGCTCGTGCTGGATGCGCGTTTGCCAGCTGCCGATCGGCGGCTCGATGGCCCTCGCCCGCGTGGGGTGGGAGATGGCGATCGGCTACTTCGACGGAGATCCCGATCGCCCCATGGCGGTGGCGAGGCTCTACAACGCCGAGCAGACCTCGCCGTACAGCTACCCGGCCGCGAAGAGCCGGATGGCCCTCAAGACGCTCTCCAGCCCCGCGAGCGGCAAATTCAACGAGGTCCGGATGGAGGACGGCAGCGGGGGCATGGAGTTCTTCGCCAACGCGTCGAAGGACCACGACGCCCAGACGAACAACAACAAGACCGAGACCGTCGGCGTCGACGAGAAGGTCGAGATCGGCGCCGACGCCCAGATCACCGTCGGCGTCGACCAGATCATTTCGATCGCCGCCAGTGACTCCGCGACGATCTCCGGCGACGCAGGCGTCAACGTGGTCGCCGATCGGACCAAGAGCGTCGGCGCGTCCGAGACCGTGAGCCTCGGCGGCAACCTCAGCGAGTCGGTCGAGGGCAGCGACACCGAGATGACCGGCGGCAGCCACACCACGCTTGCGGCGCTCGGCATCGAAAAGAGCTCGACCGGCGGCTTCTCCGTCACCGTGGGCGGGTCGATGGTCTGGGCGGCCGGGCTCGACATCTCGACGATGGTCGCCGGCGCCAGATCGGAGACCGTGGGGGGCGCCAAGATCTCGGCGTCGGCGGCGTCGGTGAGCGAGTCCGTGGTGGGCGCGCTTGCGAGCACCGTCGGAGGCGTCTGCGTCCAGGCGGCGGGAGGGAACCGGGTCGGGTCGACCAAGGGGAGCGCCGCGGTCACGGTGGGCGGGCTGCTCGCGGCCAATGCCGCCGGCAAGGTGACCCTCAAGGCGAAGAAGATCGCCATCCGCGTGCTGGGCGCTGCCAACCTCCTCGGAGGCGGGGGGATCCTCAACATGACCCCCGGCTCGGCGTCGTTCGTCGGTCTGGTCACGCTCGACGCCTCGGGCAGCGTGAAGGTGTCCGGAAACCCCAACCTGGTCGGGTGATCGATGAGCCTCCTCACCCTCTCGGTCGGGTCCGCCGAGCTCTCGGTGACCCGCCTTCATGGCCGGATCGCCCTGTCGGAGCTGTTCTCCTTCGACGTCGACGCCCACACCGCCGGGGAGCCTCCGGCGCTCGCCGACCTGCTCGGGCAGCCCTTCTCGCTGTCGCTCAAGGACCGCTTCGACCTGACGATCGCGATCCACGGCGTGGTCACCACGGTGGAGCGGTGGGCCATCGCGGGAGAAGGCGGCGCCTACCGGCTCACGCTCGATCCGGCGGTGGCGCCGCTCGCGATCGGGCAGGACAGCCGGGTGTTCCGGGACATGACCGCGTTGGACATCGTCAAGGCCGTCCTCGCGGAGGCGGGCGTCCCGGCGAGCGCGTGCAGGTGGAGCCTCTCCGGCAGCTACCCCGCGCGGGCCTATTGCGCTCAATACCGGGAGGCGGACTGGGCCTTCATCGAGCGCCTCCTCGCCGAGGAGGGCATCTACTACTATTTCGATTGCACGAAGGACGCGACCGTCCTCGTCTTCGACGACGACTCCACCGCGGCCGCCGAGATCGAGGGCGGCGCGGAGGTCCCGTACTCCGACGCCGAGGGAATGCGCGCGACGCGGGACGCGGTGACCCGGGTCCGTCACGCCCGGTCGATCGCGTCCGGCGCGGTGCGCCTCCGCGACTACCATCACGAAAAGCCTCGGCTGAAGCTCGAGGCCGCGGCTGGCGGCGGCGCCCTCGAGGTCTACGATGCCCCTGGGCGCTTCCATTCGCCTCGGGAGGGTGATCGCCTGGCCCGCGTCCGGCTCGAGGCGCTCCGGGCGAGGTGCAGCGTGACCCTCGGGGAGACGTCGAGCACACGGCTGCGGTGCGGCTTCGTCTTCGAGCTCTCCAGTCATCCGGTGGAGGCGCTCAACGGCCGTTACCTCGTCGAGTCCGTGATCTACGACGGGCAGGAGCGGTGGGCCTCGGACGATGCGGGGATCGGGGGCGTGACGATGGCGTGGACCGCGCTCCCCGTGGCCACGCCGTACCGGGCACGACAGCGGCGCGTCACCGCCTCTCCCGGGGGTCCGCAGACCGGCGTGGTCGTGGGCGCCCCCGGGAGCGAGATCCACCCCGACAGGAGCGGTCGGGTCCGCGTCCAGTTTTATTGGGATCGCGTGGGCCAGCGGGACGACAAGGCCTCGACCTGGATGCGCGTGGGCCAGTTCGCGCTCGGCGGCTCGATGGTCCTGCCCCGGGTCGGCTGGGACGTGCTCGTGAGCCACCACGAGGGGGACATCGACGCGCCCGTCGTCCTGAGCCACCTGTACGACGGGCAGTTCCCGGTCCCGTACGCGCTGCCGGCCAACAAGACGCGCACCGCGTGGCAGACCGCCACGACGCCGGGCGGCGGCTCGACCAACGAGATCCGCTTCGAGGACAGGGCGGGCAGCGAGGAGATCTTCATGAACGCCTCGAAGGACATGAACGTCGTCATCGGGGACAACAAGACCGAACAGGTCGGCGCCGACCACACCGAGAAGATCGGGGCGAACCTCGGTGTCACCGTCGGCTCGAACCTGAAGGTGGGTATCAACTCGAACCAGGACGTCAGCATCGGCGCCTCGGAGTCGCTCACCATCTCGGGGAGCCGCATGGTCAACGTGGGCGGCTCCGAGACCGCGACGATCGGCGCCTCTCGCACGGTGACCGTCGCCAAGGGCGCGACGCTCGAGGCCAAGGGGGGGCGCACGCTCACCGTCGGCGGCTCGCTCCTCGCCGCCTCGGCCATGGGCGTGAACCGCATGGCGCTCGGGACGTTCAACCTCACGGTGGGCGGCGCGTGGATCAGCGCGGCGGGCACGGGCGTCGGCGACATGACCGGCGGCGCGAGCGCCGAGACAGTGGGCGGCGCCAAGATCAACGCGGGCGCCTCGGGTTGCTCGGTCAGCGTGAAAGGCGCGGCCGCCGAGACGGTGGGCGGCGCCTACGTCATCGCCACGGGCGGCAACGCCACCGAGAGCGCGACCGGATCGCTGACCGTGACCGTCGGCGGCGCCTTCCTCGCGAACGCACCCTCGATCGAAATCGAGGCCGACTCCGAGATCTCCATCCGCGTCGGTGCGTCGTCGCTCACGATCAAGCGCGGCAGCGTGGAGGTCAAGGCGCCGACGCTCGCCAGCCCGGGCGCCACCATCAAGAAATCGGCCTCGACCATCAAGCACAACTGACGGGGCGACATGGCAAGCGAGGCCTCCTCCCAGTACGATTTCATCTTCACCGCCGAAGGCCTGGCGCCCGGAGCGGCGCGCGTCCGCTCGCTCGACTCCCGCGAGGGGCTGTCGACCCCGTACGTCGTGAACGCCTCGATGCAGATCGACGAGCTCTTGGTCGAGCCTCGCGCGTGGATCCTCCGCCCGGCCCAGCTCACCGCGGCGCGGATCCACGACGGCGTCGTCCTCCGGCGCTTCGGCGGCGTCGTCACGCGCGTCCGGGAGCGGGCCAGCCGCGGGACGCGCCAGCTCGTCGAGGTGACGCTCGAGCCGCCGATCGCGGCGCTCAGGCTGTACACCGATCACCGCATCTTCCAGGCGCAGACCACCGAGCAGATCGTCACGACGCTCCTCGCGGAGGCGGGGATCTCTGCCGAGAGCTTCTCGTTCCGCCTCGCGGAGTCGTACCCCGAGCGCGAGGTGTGCACGCAGTTCGGCGAGCGTACGCTGGACTTCATCTCGCGCCTGATCGAGGAGGACGGGATCTTCTATTTCTTCGAGCAGGCGGAGGCGGGTCCGATCATGGTCTTCGGGGACTCGCCCGCCGCGTACGCGGCCACGTCGCCCTCCGATCAGCTCGTCTTCCGGCGGCGGTCGGGGCTCCTATCCGACGAGGCGATCCTGAGCCTCCGCGAGTGCGCGCAGGCGAGGCCGGCCAAGGTCACGCTCCGCGATCACGATTTCAAGCGCCCGGCCCTCGACCTCGAGGCCAAGGCCGAGGCGGACGCGCCGCTCTCCCGCGAGCACTACGACCACCCGGGGCGCTACGCGGATCCAGGCGAAGGCAAGCGCCGGGCGGCTGCCTACCGCGACGCGTTCACGGCCGGAGCCACGGGCGTGCAGGGCGAGAGCAGCGCGATCTCCCTCGCACCCGGCCACACCTTCGCGCTCCTCGATGCCCCGAGCCCTGAGCTCGAAAAGGAGTGGGTGGTGCGCGACCTCGAGCAGCGGTGGCGCGACGATCAGGGAGGAGCTCGGTCCTTTCTCAACAGCTTCCACCTGCTCCCGAGGACCGTACCCTACCGGCCGCCGCGGCGCGCTCCCCGCGCCGTCGTGTGCGGCCCTCAGATCGCCCACGTGACCGGCCCTGCCGGCGAAGAGATCCACTGCGACGAGCACGGCCGGGTGAAGCTCCACTTCCCCTGGGACCGGCGAGCGGCGTGGGACCAGAAGAGCTCCGCCTGGGTCCGCGTCGGCCAGATGCACATGAGCGGCTCCCTCGCCATCCCGCGCGTCGGCTGGGAGGTCGTGGTCGACTTCGAGGACGGCGACCCCGATCGGCCCGTCGTCCTCGGGAGGCTCTACAGCGCGAAGCACCTGCCGCCGTTCTCCTTGCCGGGGAACAAGGCGGTCTCCTCGCTTCAGTCCTCCTCCTCTCCGGGCGGCGGCGGCTACAACGCCATCCGCATGAACGACGGCGGCGGTGGCGAGCAGCTGCACCTCCACGCCGAGAAGGATCTCAACATCAACGTCGCGAACAACAAGACCGAGAAGGTGGCCACGAACGCGACCCTCGGCGTCGGCGCGAACCACGCGCTCACGATCGGCGCGAGCAGGACGTCGAGCGTGGGGGCCAGCCACGAGCTCACGGTCGGCGCGAGCCAGACCTGGGCCGTCGGCGCGTCGCGCACCAAGATCATCGGCGGCGAGGAGAAGCTCGTGGTGACGGGCTCGCGCTCGACCACGATCGGGGCGAGCCATACCACGATGACGCCCATGTCGGTCAGCGTCAGCACGCCGGCCTCGTTCTCCGAGACCATCGGCGGCAGCGCGATCGAGGCGGCCGCGCTCGGGGTGGGCGCCATGGTCGCCGGGGCGGCCAGCGTGACGGTGGGCGGGGCGAAGATCGACGCGGTCGCGGCCGGCAAGAGCGACTTCACAGTGGGTGCCAAGGCGTCCACGGTCGGCGGCGCCCTGATCTCGGCGACCGGCAAGGACGTGGGCATGAACGTCGGCGGCGCGAAGGCGACGACGGTGGGCGGCGTCTTCGCGGCGAACGCCGGGGGCGATCTTCAGCTCGTGAGCGGCAAGAACCTCAACATCAACGTGGGCGGGGCGGTGTCGATGAACGCCGCCACGATCGTCCTCAAGGTGGGCGGGTCCACCGTGACGCTCTCGGCCGGAACGGTCGTGATCAAGAGCAAGCAGATCAAGCTCACCGCGACCGGGCCGCAGCCCGAGCTGGCGCCGCTGGTCTCGGACAAGTAGCGCTCCGCGCTCAGACGATCTGCTTCTCGACGATGTAGACCCGCTCGAGGAGCTCGTATTTGCGCGGCATCGGGACCTGGGCGCGCCAGGTGAGCTCGACCCGAGAGCGGTCGGCGTCGATGAAGATCGTGTCGAGGTGGGAACGGTGCTCGGCCCGCGCGCCGCGCGCGCGCGACGAGAAGCCCGGGGCGATGCGCGGGAGCTGGAAGCGCCACAGGCCCTCGGGCGTGGCGCCGCGGATCTCTATCGGCTCGTCGCCTCGGAGCGGCGCGGGCGACCACTGGTCGTGGGGTACCGAGACGTTGAAGCGGGGGTCGTAGTCGTCCGGAGGCAGAGGCATCTTGCTCTCCATCCAGGCGTCGTCGTAGGTCCCCGCGAACGCGGCGCGAGGCTGCCAGTGGCGGTGGATGGCGCCGAAGCTGGCGGGCGCGGGGCTCCGGCCGTCGAGGGGGTGCGCCGGGTCCTCGAGCTGGGCCGCCGGCTGCCCGACGAGCTTCGCCGGGTCCGGCGCCACGCCGCGGCCCACCAGGTTGCGGGGCTCTCCCACCGGCCGCTCGGGGTCGGAGAGATCGAGGCCGCCCCAGGCGAGCTCGTACAGCAGGGGGACCGGCTCCTGAATCGGCCGCGTGGGGCCTGGCGCAAGGCCGCCGCGGAGACCCTGCTTCCAGACGCGCGGCCCATGGGCGCGCACCGTCTTGGCGATAGGCCCGACGCGCAGCGAGACGTCGACGTGCGTCGCGCTCCCCCGGAGCGGCGCGTGCGCGTGGCCAACGAGGATCACGTCGGTGCCGGGCTTGTGCTCGTAGAGATCCGAGGGCCGCCGGATGCTCGCCCGCGACGCGTCGGTGCCGTTGTACTCGTCAATGGGAGAAGGCGCCGCCGCGTCCTCGTCGAACTCAGCCCTCCCCGAGGGACCGATTTTGAAAGTGTACTTAAGGACGACGACGAGCGTCTCCCTGGCCGCTTTGTCCTTGTAAGGAAAGGCGAAGTGCTTCCCCGGACCGAAGTAGGCGAGGTCCATGGGGAGACCGGATCAGCCGTTGGTGTCGGTCGTATCGAGCGTCCTCACCACGCCTCCGCCCTCGGCCTTCACGTCTGTGGAGGCCATGATCACCTCGCACATGCCCATGATCTTGTTGCTGAGAACGCCGAACGCGACGCCGGGCTGATCGCCGTTCGACAGGGCCGTCTTCGATTTCTTGGTGTACATCGGCGTCCCCGTCACCAGCGTCTTTGTGGTGTAGCCTGGCCCGGGCGTCAGGGTCGCCGCCACATTCGGGTAGGGCATGGGGACCGGGCCGCCCGGCGTGGGCGTCTTGCAGACGTCGTTGGGGCCGGTCGTCACGCAGGTGTGGCCCGATGAGACGCTCGCGACGAGCTTGTTCGCGCTGAGGAGCGGCATTGCGTGAGCCTACCATACCGTCTCGACGGGGGGCCGCCGCGACCGCAGGTCACGTCGGCGATGGCCAGCGCCCTCCGCCCGGGCGCCCCGACAGCGTGCTCGCCCCCTCAAAGCGCCGCAGCCACTCCTCGATCGTCGCCTCTTTCCAAGGGTTGAGCCACAGCATGTCCGCGCCGCGGGAGGCGCGCTGAGGGCGCAGGACCCGATCGACCTCGGCGTAAGCCGGCGGAAAGTTGAGGCGGTTCCTGTCCCCCGCCTCGGGCGCGGCGCCGGCCTGGATCACCAGGTTCGGCCCGACGCTGCCGGTGTAGAGCAAAGGCCGCCGATCGAGGGCGACGCGCTGCTCGGGACGGAGCTCGGCGATCATCGTCGGACCGAGAATAGTAATCCAGCTTACAGTTCTAATTTTCTCATGGAACCAGTGTACGCAGCGCACGTACTCGCCCACGTCGAAGCCTGGATGACGCCGGGCGTGGGCGTAGCGCGCCCTGGCAGCAGTTTCGACGTCGTAGACGTCCCAGCTCGCGTAGGTCAGGCCCAGGTTGCCCCAGCGAACCCGGAGCTCCGCCGCCGTGTCGAGGACGAGCTGCCGGAGCGCATCGAGCGGCCAGGTCTCGGGCACGGTGAAGGCGAGCACCGGGAAGAAGGTGTAGTTCGCGTCGCCCGGGATGATGCCCACGATCTCGGCCCAGCACCGGATCGAGATCGGGTGGGCCGCCTCGGGGTTGTCCCCACCTTGGATGTGAACCTCCAGATCGTTCCGGGCGAGTTGTCCGAGGTCCGCCGCAAGGAACTGCTCCTCCAGCGTCCTCCCGGTCTGGGGCTGGGGAAGGGCGGAGACCGATCCCGAGATGAAATCGAGATCGGTGGGCCGATACCGCTGCACGCCCGGGAGGACCGACGCGTGGGTCCACCGGAGCTCGGGGCCGAGGGCGGCAGCGAGCCGGGCCGAAGCGCGGTCGAGCCGGTCCTCGTCATCGGCTTCGAGCGGCTCCAAGTGGAGGTAGGCTCCGAGCACGCGATGGAGGCGCGGCTCCCCGTCCTGCTCGGCGAGAAGGGACGGGTCGTCTCCCTTGACCAGCACGACGCTCATGGGTCGCCCGCGATCACGCCGGAGACCTGGCCGGCAGGGAGGCGAGGACCTCGGCCGCGATCGGCGCCATCTTCGATCTCTTCGCGGCGAGCTTCTCGAGCTCCGGCCGGGCCAGGTCCGGAAAGCGCGCGCACCACGCCTGCCCGACCTCGCGCAGGCCCTTGCTCTTCAGGCACTCCATCATCGCGCCCGCGACGCGATCCGTGCCGAAAATCGAGAGGACCTTGGCGACGAGGCCCCGGTCCTCCTTGTAGGCCCAGTCATCGGTCGCGAAGATCCGGAGGAGCAGGTCGATGATCCCCGGACCGAACGTCGCGGCCAGCTCGTCGGCGACGGTCGCCACCGTGTGGGGGTCCATTCTGGCCGCGCAAGCCAGGGCAAGATCGAGGTCCGCGGCGCACGCGAGGAGATGGAGCACCACGGAGCGGTGCCAGATAGGCTGATCGACGATGGCCAGGGCCTCCCGGCAGCTCTCGTCGACCCAGATCGTCTGCTCAGGGAAGAGCACGGCGACGGCCGCGCGCATGTGGAAGGGAGCCGCCTCGCGCAGCGAGGCCGCCTCCTTCAGGCACGCCGCGTACGTGGCGTCGTCCGCCCCCGCGAGGAGGGCCCGCATCCGCAGCGCCGGCGAAGACGAGCCCCGGAAGTCGCTGTCGAGGCGCTCCTCGCTCAGGAAGCCGCGCGCGATCCACACTGGCCCAGGCCAGGAGGGCATCTCGATCGAGAACCGCCAGGAGGCGAAGAGCGCCCGGAGCGCGAAGGCGACGCCCCGGGCCTGGGCCCAGAAGTCGATCAGCCTGGGCATGTTGTCGACCGACACGACGGCCACGTGGCGGGTCGCCCCCGCGAGCTCGGGTGTCGCCCGATCCACGATCATCGTCCCTTCGCGGAGGGCCGCCATGGCCTCCTGCAGCAGGCGCCGGCACGCCTCGTCCGCCCGATCCGGCGCCCACTGCCACGACGTCGAGGTCGTCAGGTGGCCCTCGCAGAGGGAGGCCCAGAAGTCGCTCGCCCGGACCTTCCTGGCCTTGGGCGGCGCTCCGCGGCCCCTCTTCACCTCGAGGCCGGCGCGCAGCTCCTCGGGCCAGAGGACCGGGATCTCCCCGGCCGGCCTCGCCGCCTGCCCGGCTTCCTGTTTCGTGCTCGTCTTCTTGGCGGTCGTTCGGCTCATCGGGACGGTAATCTACATGGCAATCCGGGCGGAGGCGATGGGCGCCACCCGGCGGTGGAAGCGCGAGAGCAGGTTAACTAAGGCGGCCCGGCTCGGCTCCCGCGCGTGCGGCAGGTGGTCGTACGTGGCGACGACCGTGCGCTTGCGGCGGGCGATCCGGGGGATGCGCGGGCCGATGTCCTGGATCACGACGCTCTCACCGCGATCGTTGAGGTAGTTCATGAGCACGTTGGGCCAGAGCGTCAGCAGCGTGTCCACATCGAACTGGAGGCTGGGCGAGACCTTGTCGACGAGCTCGATCTCCACGGTCACGCCCTGGACCGATTCGAGGAGCTCGATGGGGAACCCCCGCTCGGGCCATGCTCCGGGATACGCGGTCGGATCGTGGATGGCGGCGCGGATGTCCCGCTCCGTGACGCTGGTCGCGGGGTCCTGGATCGGCAGCGAGCCGACGACCACCATCCGGCGCACGGGGTTGCCCCAGCCGCTGATGCGCAAGGACTCGATGAGCAGCCGGATGAACCGGTGGCTCACGCACTGGACGCGGAGCGTGAAATCGTAGCCCGGGCCCCAGCTCGGCCGCTCCTCCAGAAAATCGAAGCCCATCTCCTCTGCGCGGCTCTCCCACGGCGGGAACTCGGCGCCGCCCGCGACCCCAAAGTTGATCCAGTCGAACGGCCCGCGGAGCGCGATAAGCGCGGCCTTCATGTGGATGACGGCGCCGGTCTCGATGTGGATCCGGAGCTCCTGGGGATCGCGGCTCGCCTGGTACTGGACGAGGAGATCCCGTTCGACGAATTCGAGTCCGTTCAGGGGCATGAGGGTTCCACAGGCTCGGTGGGTCGGTCCTACGGCGCCGCTTTCTTGATGGGCAACGACTTGGGGCAACGGCTCGCGCACCTGAGACCGCAGGCCTTGCAGCTCACCACGTAAGGGTCGTTTCCGCCGCTCATCGCCTGCGCGTCCTTCGCCTGCGCGTCAGTCAGCCGGTCCCCGGGGGCTTTGAGCTCCATGACCCGGTTCTTGTAAACGGCGTCGGCGAAGACCGGGCGGTGCGTGGCCTTCTTGATGGCCTGCCACATCGCTCCGGTGAGCCGCTGGTTCTTGGCCCGTGCCTGGCGGATCTGCTGCCAGATGTTGGGATTGACGCCCAAGTGGTTCCAGAAGGCGTTGCGCGAGGCGAATCGGGCCGCGTCCTGCGCGCCGTGCGGGACCGCGGCGGCGCCGGAGACGCCGAGCGTGGCGGCCCCGGCGGCGCTGAGCATGGCCGACGCCAGGTTGCCAGCCGGACCGGCCGACGCGCCCTGGGCGGCGAGGTTTTGCGCCCACCCGGCAAAGTTTCTCCCCCTCCCCATGATGCCGGGCACCTCGCGGCTCATCTGGGACGCGAGGGCGCCGCCGCCCGGGACGCTCTTGGGGTCGTTGAGGTGCTTGAAGAAGTAATCGTTGAAGCTTTGCTGCTTGCGCTGGTCCGGCGAGAGCTTGCACCATTCGTTGGACGCGTTCTCGAAGGCCTTGCAGAGCGTGTCCTTCTCGGGCGCGCCGACCAGCGCGCCCCCGGCCATCAGCGCCTTTCCGATGCCCTTGTTCGCCACGACTTCCCCGCCGCCGTTGCGCCCGTCGCCCGACTCGGTCTCTTTCCAGAGAGCTAACCGCAGCGGGCGCCCGGGGTCAAGCGCAGGGGTTGACGCGCGCGCTGGCCCTCGTCAAAGTCGCTGAGCGTGGCCGATCCGGTCCCCCTCCCCACGGCCGATGCGGTGCTCGTCGGCGTCGGCGCGCGCGCCCCGTGCGGGCTCACGGCCTTGCAGATCGCGATGAGCGTCAGGGCGCTCAAGATGGATCCGCGACCGTGCCACATGGTCGATAAAAACGGTGAGAGCATCGCGACCGCGCGGCTCCCGTCCATCGGCGACGACGTCATCGGCCTGGATCGCTTCCTCGCCCTCGGCGGCGCCGCGCTCGCGCAGGCGACGTACCCCTTTCGCTCGGTCCAAGAGCAACGCCGCGCCGGGCTGCCGGCCTTGCCGGTCTTCCTCTCGCTGCCGCACGAGGCGCGGCCCGGCTTCGACCCGCGGCTTAAGCACCACCTGCTCCCCGCCCTCGCTGCCCGCGCGCAGGTGCCCTTCGACCTCGATCGCTCCCGGGTCGTGCTCCACGGCCGCGGGGGCAGCGTGATGGCATTCGAGCTCGCGCTCGACGAGCTTCGCCGGGGAGATCGCGCAGCGGTCGTGGTAGGCGGGGTCGACAGCTACTTCGATCCTGACGTGCTCGACTGGCTCGACCAGGCGCTGCGCCTGCACAGCCTCGACACCGAGAACGGCTTCATCCCGGGCGAGGGCGCGGCGTTCGTGACGCTGGCGCGGCGGGGCCGCACGGATGGGCTGTACCGCTACGGCCAGGTCCTCTCGGCCGCGAGCGAGCACGAGCCGCACCCCTTTGGTTCGGACGAGCCGTGTCTCGCGACCGGAATCACGCGTGCGGTCCGGCGCGCCGTGTCCCCGGTCGGCCAGCGCCAGCGCCGCATCCCCTGGGCGATCACGGACGTGGTCGAGGAGCGCCACCGCGTCGACGAGTGGGCCGCCGCGTTCGCCCGGAACCACTTCGCCTTTACCGCCGAGGCGGTCCACGATCAGCCGCTCCTCCAGACGGGTGATCTCGGGGCGGCGAGCGCCGCGATGATGGTCGCCATCGCCGCAGCGCGCTGGCAGACGGGTTGCGCGGCGGGCGACTGCGCGCTCGTAGCGACACACTCCGACGGCCCGGAGCGCGGCGCCATGTTGATCGCCAAGGATACGCCGGGATGACCGGGACCGGGGGCCCGCAATCGATCGAGGGTCGCAGCGGCGGGCCGCCGGGTCCTGGTCACGCGGCGGCGCTCCTCGCGCGAAGCGCCGTGGAAGAGGCGCTCTTCGCGCTGCCGGACATCCCGCTGCGCTTCGACCGAAACGGCATCCGCGATCGGCTCCTCCACGTCATCCAGTGCGCGTACGCCGTCCTAGACAGCTCGGTGCTCGCGGCCGTCCACCAGAGCGGCTTGGTCGAGGCCGCGTCGCGGGTGGCGGAGACCCGTGCGCTGCTCGCTCAGGTTGGCGACCCTGACGACGCCGAGGCGCTCGGGCGCGCGCTCGGCCACCTCGCCGCCGCGCGCACCGCGCTGGAGCGAGGGGCGGACGAGGTGGCCCGGATCCAGCTCGAGCGCAGGTCGGAGCTCATGGGCGGGTACGTGGTCACCGGGCCTCCCCCGCCGCGGCCGTTCCGAGCGAGCGATGGCGTGCCGGAGCTCCATGCCATCGCCCGGCCGCCGCTCCTACCCCACGTCGACGTCGATCCGCTCGCGCCCGCGCCAGAGCCTGCGCCGAGGTCGGCGGCCCTGCCGCGGCCGAGGACGATGGCGGAGCTCAAGGCGCTCGCCGAACAGGCCATTTCCGGCGAGCTCGCACGGCAGCTCGACAGGCCCGAGGAGGCTGAGGAGCCGGAGGAGGCGCCTGAGCCCCTTCACGCTTATGAGCCCGCGATCCCCGAGGTGGAGGTGCTGCGCAGGCTCGCCCGCGACTGCCTCGAGGACATCGCCACCTACCGGACGCTGCGCAAGCCCAATGCGATCGAGAGCTGGCTCGACCAGCTGCCGTTCGAGCAGCGGCTGCTCAACGACATCGACGCGTTCGCGGCGCTCGGCGGCGGGGTCCTGCCGCTCGTGTCGTTGTATCACGCCGAGGCGAGGAGTCCCGATCCCGATCGCGCCTTCGCCGTCGCCCTGACGCTCGGCTGCATCGACGGCAGCGACACCGTGGGTGCGGCGATCATGACGTTGAAGCAGAGCGCACCGGAGGAGCATCCGGGCTGGTTCGAAGGCTTCTGGTTGGCGCCGAGCCCGGCGATCGACCACGCCATGGCCGACCTGTGCGCGAGCGCGCGCGCGCGGCCGATGCTGGTGGCCCTCGCGCTGGACGTCCTCCATGCTCGCGGCAAGACCCCCGATGAGGTCGTCGCCTCGCTGCTCGATCGGTCCGAACCGGAGGTCGTCCTGCGGGCCGCGCGGGCCCTCGCCACGGCGCTCCCTCGGCGCGATGCTGTCGCCGAGCTCGAGCGCATCTGCGCGACGACGAGCGACGACGATCTCTTCTTCGTCGCGCTCGAGTCGCTTCTCCGACGCGGGCACGCTCCAGCCGTCCAGCTCCTGCGGCGCGAGGTCGACGGGCGAACGTCGCCATCGCGTGCCCACAGGGCGATGTCGCTCCTCTGCCTCGTCGGGCGCGCGAGCGATCTCGATCGGCTGCTCGCCGTGGCGAACGCCGCCCCGGTAGCCCACGTCCTGCGCAGCCTCGGCCGCTTCGGTCACGTCGGGTCGCTCGGGGCGCTGCTGCGATTCTTGGAACACGACGACGCCGAGGTCGTCGCCGCCGCTGCGGAGGCGCTGGATCGCATCACCGGCGCCGGGCTGCGCGAGACCGTGGAGGTGCCGTGGGAAGTCGAGCTTCCGCCCGAGGCCGCGCAGGCCGGCGGGATCGCCGTGCCCACACGCAAGATGGAGCGCATCGTCACCGATCCCGAGCAGTGGTCGGCGTGGCTTCGCAACCGAGCGCCGCGCCTGGACGCGAAGCTGAAGATCCGGGGAGGCGCCCTGTTCACGCCCCTTCAGATCGTCGACGAGCTGGAGTCGCGCCTCACCCCGCCAGGGGCGCGCGAGGAGGCAGCCCTGGAGCTCACGCTCGTCACAGGGCTGCAATTTCAGTTCTCGCCGCATGACTGGGTCGCGCGTCAGCGCCATCACCTGTCCGTCCTGCGGACTCGCGTGGCCGCGCTCAAGGTCACGCCGGGTGCATGGTCGTATGGACTGACGAGAGAGCCCGAACGACCAGCCGTTCCCCTACCCTCGCGAGTGCTCGGGTCAGCATCGGCTCCGGTGCCACCCTCCCCTGAGGGAGACTCCCCTCCGAAGCAAAGGGAGCGGGAGGCATGGCCCCTCGGAGAGGGGGCTGGCATGCCTCCACTTGCACGGTCACCTGTTGCCGGAAATGGACATCCTGACACGACAGCCGTCCCAGGCTTTATCACCGGGCACGCACCGACGCAGAGCCCAGTTCCTCCCCTCGGCTCGGTTTGGACGGAAGGACCTGGAACCTACATGTCCGAGGACGAGCACGACGATGCAGTCAGGACCATGGATGCCGTCGTCCCCGAGGTCACCTTGCCGTTCCGCCCTGCGGAGCGACAAGCTGAGGAGCAATCCGACCCACTTGATTCAGAGCCAACAGCGACGATCACAATCCGTGTAGATCTTGCAAGAGCCATATCGGGGGAGCTGCTTTCGGCACCGCGGGTGCTACCTTTCCAAAGCACAGGTTCAACACGGAGCAGCACTACGCGTGAGATGGATCCACCGCCGTCTGAGAGCGCCGGCCGCACGCTATCGGCCCCGCTGGTTCCAGTGGCGTCCGCGTTACCCTTCCGCCCCCTGAAGTCACCTCCGGAACAGGGTGTCGAAAACACAGCACAGCTTTCAGGACATCCGCTCGACTCGGACACGGATTCGACGATGACCATAAGCACGCCTGTGATGCCAAGCGGCCCGGTGATGCCTTTCCGTCGGCCAGATGATGGCTCCGGGCCACCGTCGTCGCGCTCGCCACCGACTGTTGAGCAGGTGCACGGACCTGGCTCCCGAAGCTCGCCGGCGCCTTCTCCGTCCAGGGAGCCAGCTTCGCCTGGAGCCGAGACCATCCTTTCGCTAGCCCAGTACGCGTCGCTGTGCGCCGAGCTGGCGGTGTTCCCTTGGGCGACCGAAGCCATATTTCAGCGTTATGGGCTTGATACTGGAGAGAAGAGACACGCCGTCGACGCTGCCTGGAAGGAGCGCCTCCGACGTGATCGAGGACAGTATGAGAGTTGGCAGCAGATGTACCGCAACTATCACGATTACTGGACAAAGCGCGGTACACCAGTGAGGTAAGCCCTTTCACCGACCATCGCTGACGTCCTTTACCGGGATCACGGCTTGGGGCTACCCTGGAGCTCTGGGGGACACAGGATGCGCCGACCCGTTGCCGCCGTGATCGGAAGCACTCGCGCGACGACCGAGCAGCTCGCGCTTGCCCACGAGCTCGGGGCGGCTCTCGTCGACCGAGGATTCCGGGTACTTACCGGCGGGCTCAGCGGCGTCATGGCCGCGGCGCTCCAGGGTGCGCGCTCGTCGGCGCGGTACCAGTCCGGAGATACCATCGCCATCCTCCCCACGTACCGCGCGGGCGATGCGAGCGACGCCGCGGACGTCGCGATCTGCACGGGGATGAACCACGCCCGCAACGCCGTGCTGATAGCATCCTCCGACGTGGTGCTCGCGGTCGGGGGGCGGACGGGTACGCTGGGAGAGCTCGCGCTCGCGTGGGAGCTCGGGCGACCCATCGTCTGCGTCGGCAGCTCGGAAGGATGGGCGACGCGTCTCGCCGGCGAAACGCTCGACGATCGGCGTAGTGATCGCGTGCACGGCCCCCTGGCACCTCGCGAGGCGGCGCACCTCGCCCTGACCCTCGCCGAGGCGGTCGTCCCTCCGCCCTCGTTCGTATGACGGGGCAGCTCGCGGTCCTCTGTTACCACCGGGTGCTGCCGGATGCGGACCGCACCGGCGACGGGTGGCCGTACTTCTCCCGCGGGACGGCCGTCTCGCTCAGCAGCTTCTCGCGCCAGGTGGAGCAGCTCGTGCAGCACGTCACGCTCGTGGACGAGGCGGCAGTCTCCGCCTGGGCCGACGGTCGCACGGAGCTCGACGCCCCTTCCGCCTGGATCACCTTCGACGACGGCTATGCCGACGTCGTCGAGCACGCGGCGCCGGTACTCGCAGCAGTGGACGCTGCGGCGAGCGTCTTCGTCTCCACGTGCACGCTCGCGACGCCGCCTCGGGCGCTGCCCGCGGATCGCTGGTACTCGGCGCTCGCACGCGCACGGAGGCGCCGGGGCACGCTCGTGGTGGGTGGGCACCGCTGGGTGTTCGATCTCAACCTTCCCGACGATCGGGCGCGGCTCGTCGATGGTCCCGAGCGGCGACGTTGCCTCCGGGCTCCCGAGGAGGAGCGGGATGCGATCCTGGCCACGCTGGGCGAGGCGCTGGACGCGCCAGCCGAGCCATCGCGGCGGCTGTACTTGCTGACCGAAGAGCTTCGTGGCCTCGTGCGGCGGGACTGGTCGATCGGAGCCCACGGCGCGACGCACAGGCCGTTTCCGGTGCTCGATCCTCCAGCACTCACGGCCGAGCTCGACCAGGTGGACCAGGTCTTCGCTCGGCATGGCTTTCCGAGGCCGGCGGCCCTCGCTTATCCCGATGCAGCGTGGAGTGAGGGGGCCGAAGGGATCGTCGCGACGCACGGCTACCGTCTCGGCCTCCTCCTCGGCAACCAGGTGACCCCTCGCCAGCCGCTGCGGATCTGCAGGTTCGTGGTGCCAGACGAGCCTCGCTGGGTGGAGCAGACGCTGCTGCCAGCGCTCGGGAGGCGCGGATGAGCGCTGCATGGCATCGCGAAGCGGAGTGGCTCGACCGCGTCGGGCGTTGGGTTGCCCTCCACCCCGTGTCCGGAAGCGCGTCGGCCCTGGAGGTGGCGACCGAGGTTCACGCTGATCTGCGCGATCTCGGCTTCGCCGTGGAGGAGTTGCGGCGCTCCGGGCATGCTCCGCTACTCGTCGCGCGACGTCCCGCGCCGATCGGGATCCCGACGATCGGGCTCTACGGCCACTACGACGTCGAACCCGTGCACGAAAGCTGGCATGGCGACGCGCTGCAGCTTCGGATCGCTGCGGGGCGCGCCTACGGGCGTGGCATCGCGGACAACCTCGGGCCGCTTGCGCAGCGCCTTCTGGCGGCGCGAGACGTGCGATCCTGGCCCGGCGTGCTCTGGGTGATCGAGGGAGAGGAAGAAACGGGCTCGCCTGTGCTCGCCGGGCACCTTGCCGCCCTGCGAGAGATCGACGTGGCGGTGTGGCTCGACGAGACCGGATACTTCGAGGCTCCAGAGCGGCAGCGCATCCTGGCGTTCCGAGCAGACGAGCACCTCGATGATCTTTGCCGCCGCTGGCGGGAGCTCGCCCGCGAGGAGTCGGTCTCGGTGGTGCTCGAAGCCCGCGCGCTGAACCGCGCGTCGGCGGCATCTGCCGGGCCCGTCGGCTCGCTCTTCGGCGAGCGGCCCTATGCAGCCTTCGGACCCAACGACGCGCGCTCGAATGTCCACGGCGCCGACGAGTCGCTGCCGCTCGGCACGCTTGCGTTGACGGCGCACCAGCTCGTCGCGACGCTGGAGCACATGGCCTCGGGGGGGCACTCATGAAGGTCATCGCGTTCCATGTCCAGCACGACGCGGGTCTCGCCGTGGCCCGCGACGGCGTGCTCGAGCTCGCGCTCGAGCTGGAGAGGCTGTTCGAGGAGCGGTACTTCGCGAGCGCGTCGAAGGCCGAGACCTTCCAGGCGCAGTGGCGGCGGGCGATCGAGGTCGCCGTACGAGCGACGGGGATCGAGCGCTTCGACGTGGCCGTGACGAGCTGGGTGATGCCCTCGCTCCGCCGCATCCTTGCCGAGCTGGTCTCGGCCGAGCGCTGGGTGACCGTCGACCACCACCGCGCCCACGCCTTGCACGGGATCCACGACGCGCCCTTCCGGCGCGCCCTCGTCATGTCCTTCGACGGTGGTGGGAACGACGGCACGTGCAACCTGTTCCGCGCGCACGACCGGGCGCTCACGCACCTCGGCCGCGTGCCGCTGAACCTCGGCACCCCGTACCGGTTGCTCGCCACCGCCATGCCCGAGGTCACCGGACGGCGCCCTCAGCCACGCGCGGGGCACCTCTCTCTCGCTGGCAAGCTGATGGCCTACGCCGCCCTGGGGCGCATCCGCGAGGCGTGGCTCGGTCCGGTCGAGGAGTACTACCTGAACTTCCAGGAGCCCTTGCAGGCCCTCTACTCGCTCGGCGAGCAGCTTGGCCTGGAGCTCGAGGCCGACGCGGCCGCCGAGGAAGAAGCGCGCGATCTCGCGGCGACGAGTCAGGCGGTGTTCGAGAAGCTCGTGCTCCGGATCGTCCGAGAGCACCTCGCGGAGCACGACGAGGGGATCGTGCTCACGGGCGGATGCGCGCTCAACGTGCGGGCAAATGAGCTCGTCCGCCGGACGTTCGGCCGTCCGGTCCATGTGCCGCCCGCGCCCAACGATGCCGGCATCGCGACCGGTGCGCTGTGGTCCGTCGAGCCGCCCTCAGCGCCGCCGGACGTGTTCGTCGGGCCATGGCTCGACATGGACGTGGGTGAGGGCGAGCTTGTACGGCGCGGCGCCGTGCGGACTGGCGTCGAGGGGATCGCGTCGCTGCTGCGCCGCGGCGCCGTGATTGGCGTCGCCCACGGCCGCGCCGAACTCGGACCACGAGCGCTCGGTCACCGCTCGCTGCTGGCGCTGCCCGGCTCTCGCGAGGTGAAGGAGCGGATCAACGCCCGCATCAAGTCGCGGGAGTGGTACCGGCCCTTGGCCCCGGCCGTCGCGGCGGCGCGAGCGGGAGAGTTCTTCCTGGATGCGGCCCCTTCGCCCTACATGTCCTTCGCCGTCGAGATGCGCCCCGAGGCGCTCGCCCGCTTCCCTGCTGCAGCGCACCTCGACGGGACGGCGCGGGCGCAGATCGTCGCGCCAGAGACGTTCCTGGGGCGGTTGCTCGACGCGCTCGAGCAGCAGGGTGAGCCGCCCATCGTGCTGAACACGTCCTTCAACACGAAGGGCCGTCCCCTCCTCCAGCGCGCCAGCGCGGCGCTCGACGCGCTCGACGAGACGCACCTGGACTTCGCCTGGATCGAGGGCTGGCTGGTGCCGCGCGACGAGGCAACGGTGCAACGGTTCGCAGGAGGAGTGCTCCCGTGACCCAGCGACCGCGCCTGCTCTGCGATGCTAACCCGATGGCCTACGGATCGAGCTCGGCGCTCCTGGCCGTCTTGGAGCACGTCGACGCCGAGGCGGTCGCGCTGGTGCGTGACGTCACGGCCGAGCTGCTCGGCGCCGACCCGGCGATCACGCGCACGATCGCGGTCGACGTGAAGGATCCCGACGCGGTGGCGAGAGCGCTCGGAGAGGAGCGCTTCGACGCGGCGCTCGTGGTTTCGAACCTGGCCAACATCGAGGTCTACCGCCGGCGCGGGCTGCCGATCTTCTTCGTGGATATTCTGTACTGGTACAGCGCACGCAAGGACCATGCGGTGTGGACGGCTGCGCAGCGTGGCTACGCGCAGGCGTTCCCCGGCGTCCGTGACCGGGTCGAGGCCCTACCGCCGGACGTGCGGCCGGTCGTGGTCGGCCCCTTGATCCGGACCATGCCTCCGCGGTCGAAGGCGCCGCAGGGCACCCTGATCAACCTGGGCGGGGTGCGCTCGCGCTTCATCGATCCTGGCCGGGCGCCGATGTTCCTCGAGTGGGTCGCCCGCATCCTGCACGAAGTGGAGCCGCTGCTACCTACCGGGCCGATCCTCATCGCCGCCGGGAGCGATGCGTGCGCCGTGCTTGGTCCCATCCTGCCGCCCCGCGCGAAGGCCGTGAGCCTGCCGCAGCCGGCGTACCTGCAGGCGCTCGCCGACGCCGCGCTGTTTCTCACCGCCCCAGGGCTCAACGCGGTCTTCGAGGCGCTCTGGCTCGACGTTCCTGTGGTGTTCCTTCCCCCGCAGAACGCCACGCAGGTGCTCCAGCTCGCCCGCTATGAGGCCGTGGAACTCGTCCCCCCTGGCATCAACCTCCCGGGCCTGGTCCCCGCGCTGGACCTGCCCGAGCGGATCGATGACGAAGGCGCCTACACCGAGCGGGTGCTCGCAGCGCTCCGGACGGCGTTACGCTCTGGTGCGGTGCTGGAGGCGGCCGCACGCCACGTGGCGATGCAGATCCGCGAGGTCGCCTCTCGCGAGGCTGCCCGGCGCCGATTCCGGCCATCGCTGGGCGCGCCGGGCGGGGCCGCGATCGCGAGCGACATCCACCGCTTCTGGCGCGAGCGCGCTCCTTGAGCGACCTGATCGACGCCGCCGTCATCGTGCCCACCACGGGGCGCCGGCCCATCCTGCTGCGGAGAGCGCTCGCTTCGGTGCTCGCTCAGCTCCTCAGGCCACGCGAGATCCTCGTGATCGTCGACGCTGCGGAGGACGCCGGGCCCGATGTGGCCGCGCAGACTGCAGGGCTCCCCTGCACCGTCCTGGCGGTGGGGGACTCACGCGGTGCTGGAGCCGCGCGCAACCACGGGGCCCGCGTGGCGCGCGCCCACCACCTGTGCTTCCTCGACGACGACGATGTCTGGAAACCCGGTTACCTCGTCGCGGTCTTCGCGGACGGACCGGCCTTCGATCTCGCGCTGACCGCCTTCGAGAAGCACAACCGCGACGGAGTGCGGCCCGAAAAGGTTCCCCCGGAGACGCTTGATGCGGGGGTGTTCCTGGTGGCCAACCCCGGTTTGCGGGGCAGCAACCTCGTCGTGACGCGGGAGCTCTTCTGGGCAGCCGGGGGCTTCTCCGAGAGCCTGCCGTCGTTCAACGACATGGATTTCGGCCTGCGCCTCGTAGCGGCGCAACCGCGCCGCTACCGGCGAATCCTCACGCCCTTGGTCGAGTACCACGCCCACGACGGGGAGCGCTTGTCCCGTCGCGGAGCGCAGGCCATCCCGCCAGGGCTCGAAGGGTTCCTGCAGCTGCATGGGCCGAGGATGGATCACCGGCAGGAGGCCGCGTTCCGGACGCGCGCGATCGACCTCTGGGGTGTAGACCCCTGGGCCCCGGCGGCGCTGGAGCGGCGGCTGCAGCAGGCGCTCGCCGCGGGCACGATCGCGGCGCACTTCCCAGGGCTGCTGCATGCCGCGGAGACGGCGCTGATCGAGGAGACGTGCTGCAGCGACACGGACGTCGACGCACGGCAGGCGTTCATCGACCGCCTGTGCGAGGCGTTCGAGCGCGATGGCGCTGCGCCGAGGCTTCGGTCCCTCCGCATCGTCGTCATCACAACGGACACGGCCGGGAGCGTGGCAGCGCTCCTCGCGTCGCTTCAACGCGCGCTCGAACGTTCACGCTGGCGGGCCAGCGCAGGGGGGCCAATCGTCGAGCTGCTCTTCGTTCGCAACGACCGCGACCCCGAGATCGACGACGAGCACGGCGCGACGCTGCGCACGTGGGCCGACCCCAGGATCGTGGTCGCCGAGGTTCATGTACCGAGGTCGTCCCGCCCGCTCTCCCTGTGCGAGGCCAGGGCCTTCGCGTTTCGCGCCGCGTGCGAACGCGGATGGGAGCCATCCCCCGACGCGCCCGTGTGGTCCCTCGACGAGGATTTCCGCTTCGAGGTCCTGGTTCCCTCGGTCGAGCGCGGCTTCCGGCGCGTCGCCGGAGGCGCGCTGCTGCATCGGCTCGAGCTCCTGGCGCTGGGTTACGGCCCGAGCGGCATCGATGCGCTCGTCGGCGGCAACAGCGGGGCGGCGCCCGTGCCTGCGCTCGGCCTCCTCCGGCGGCAGCTCTTCGATCTGACGTCGACGCCGGCTCCAGGGGTTCAGACGTCAGAGAGGGGGCGGAGGCTCGCGGCCTGGCTGCGACGGCGTGATCCCTACTACGATCTGACGACGGATCGAGGCGAAGAGCTCTGGATGCCCCTGCGCGCGGCCTGGTGGCGTGAGTCGGATGAGTGGGTGTGGGATGAGGTGGTCGATCGGCTCATGCTCGGGTTGCCGGTGACGCGGCCGGCGCTGCCGTCGCTCGACGGGATGCCTCCGACTGCATGGGGGCACCTCGATGCGGCGACGGTCGCTGGCGGCAACACGGTGCTCTTCACGCCGCGGGTGCTACGGGCGGACGCATTCGTCCAGGTTCGGTGGGGCTCGGTACGATCACGGCGAGGCGACACCACGTGGTGCATCAACTGCCGGAAGAGCGGGGCGATGATCGCACGCGCCTCCATCCCGCTGCTTCACGATCGGGCGCCACGGCGGGGGGCACCTGCGCGTGAGACCACGGTGCGCGACGCGGTGGCCGATGCCCTGGGGGTCGGCCTCTATGAAACGCTCGGCGCCCTGGGACGCGCTGACCAGGAGGCGACCAGCCGCGGCGCCGGGCGGCGACTGGCTGCCGTGATCGAGAACCTTGCCGCCGCTACGGCTCAGCTGGAAGCGCCGGAGACCCCCTTCCCACCGGAGCCACGCTCGAGGCTGCTCGCGTTCTTGCGTGACGTCGCGGGCGCCCTGAAGGGTTTGCGGCTGGACGAGATTGAAACCAGCGATCCTCAGGATCAGGAGCGGAGCTCCCCAATGGTTGCAGGCAGGATGGCAGACGAATGCGACGAGCCTCTGCGAGCTTGATAGGAACGACGGCACTCCCGTAGGCTGACTTGTTGCGTGGACCTGCGCCCCGAAGACTTCTGCCAGGGGGCCAGGCTTCGGACTGGCGCTCGAGCTTGGGATCGTCTGCTTGTCCACCAAAAACCCGTTGAGGATAAAGTTAATCCAGGTCTCGATCTCCTCTTTGTACACCAGCACGGCTGGACACGGGATCACGCCACACGATGGGCGTCGTAGCCGAGGGCGAGGAGCATCCGGTGCACGAAGACCAATCATCCTGCTGTTTTCCCGCCTTCATATGAGCTCTCTCCGGGCAAATACGCCCACCACGCGCCCGAAGCATGTGGAGGAGGGAGGTGCTCCTGGCCCCCCTCCACGCCGTCACCCCTCGTCCGCCGTGTCGGCCGCCGCCGCAAGCGCGAGCGCCCATCCCGTGTCGATCCACCGCGTCGCCGCCCGCGGCGTTCCCTCGAGATAACGCAGCCGGTTGACCCGCTGTTCGTCGAGCCGTCCGCCGTTCTTCGTGACATCGTCGCGCGCGACGATCACCCACGCGAGATCGGTCAGCGACACCGTCCGCTCCGCGAAGCCGCCCGGACCACCGTCGATGCGCAGCCCACCGCCATCGGCCGGGCCGACGATTCTGCAGCTCCTGCCGTCCCGCTCCACGGAGGCGCCCGCTCCGAGCCGCCGGAGCAGCGCCGCCACGAGCACCTGCGCGCGGTCGCGGATCCCAGCCGGGAGCGTTCGGGACGCGCCGCGGCCAGATCCCAGGGCGCGGTACGCGGCATGGTCGATCCCCGGACAGGCCCAGAGCCCCTCGTCATCAAGGTAATGGGCCACGCCTAGGTATCGCCACGCGGGCTCTCGGGGCGGCCGCACGAGCACGAAAGCCGTCTCCCCAGGGCGGCGCTCCTGGGCCGGCGCGGGCGATCGAAGGCGATCGGGCGCGACCAGTGCTCCGGGGGCCTGCAGGCAGAAGAAGAGGTGACCGCCGACACGGCCGGTCCGCGGCGGCTCCTCCAGCCCGAACGCTCGGGCCAACGCCTCGTCATCCTCGAAGCGCTCGCCGGCGCTCGGACCGATGTCCTCGGGGCGGACCACCTCGACCAAGATCGCGACAGGCACCGTCTCGGCCGTGGCCTCGTACGACGGCGCATCCGGATTGTTCGAGCGGAGCCACCATCGCGACTGAGCGCGCACGATCCGCTTGATCTGGTAGGCAAAGCCCAGATCGCGATCGGGTACCTGAAGCAGCGCCACCTTGCCGGCGAGCGCATCGTACGAGGCGCCGCGCGCAAACTTCATGATCAACCAGTCCCCGTCGCGGATTGGGTGCTTCCCGCCATCCATCGAGTTGCCCGCAGCGCGCACCGCAAAGAGCCCACCACCACGCGCGGCCGCGATGGGGAGCCGCACAGTCTCGGCCTCGGGAGAGAGCTCCGTCGGCACGCCAGCGGCGCCGGCCGCCGCGCGCAGATCGGGGAAGGCGACGAGCGCGCCGCGCGGCGCCGACGAGGCGCCTCCGGGGCGCTCCGGCTCGGCCCACAGCCCATCCGGCGAGCGGACGAAGCGGACGTGAAACGCCGTTCCAGGTCGACCGGCGGTAAGGCCGAACCAACGGCGCAACAAATCCGGGAGCTCGTTGCGCTGCGAGCCCACGCGGTGCGCGACGTTGCAGAACTCCTTCATGAAGCGGAAGCGCCACACCTCGCCGTCCTGAAGCCGGATGTCGACGTCCCCTGAAGGGCGGTCAGGGCGGGCTGCTCGCGAGGGCAGCTTGAGGATGGGGTCGCGCTTGTTCCACAGCACCTTGGCCGAGAACGACGCGCCGGAGCCGTCCTCGCGGCGGCGCGCGCGGTACATGGCGAGCCGGTAATCGACGAGCTCCCGCGTCATCGCGGCAAAGGCCTCCTCGTCACCCGGAGGACAGGAGAGCTTCGGGACGAAGCGGTCCCCGTCGAGCGCGAACCAGCGGCGGCCTCGCGCGCCCGTCCACGCGGCGATGGGGTTATCCTTCCAGTAGCTGACGAAGCGCGGCTCATCCAACCCACGGCCGCGGCCCAGCTCGGCCACGCCGTCGAGATCGCGGGAGAGCTCCGGAGAGCGGGCGAGGATGGCGCGACTCCTGCGCGCGAGTTCGGAGATCGAGATCCCCTCGAACAGCGCGCCGGCCTCGAGCAGCGCCTCGAGCGTGACCATCTTGTAACACTTGCTCATCGCCGTGACCTCGAGCTCCCGAAGCCACGCGTCGGCGGCGCGGAGGACCCGGAGATCCGGCGGGCTCAGATCGCCCTCGGAAGCCACGAAATCAAACCAGCCCAAGTGGGCCGGTCGCAGCGTGGCAGGCCGGTAGCCGATCCGGAACAGCTCGCCGGCCGTCGGGCGCTCGCCGCGCGCGTCGCGGAGATCGCGGTATGCGCGCTCCACCTCGCTCTTTCCGCGCGCAGGGAGCAGGCTGAGCAGGAGATCCTTGGCCTCGAGCTCGAGGTCCACCGTGCAGCCCGGCGGCAGGCGCGCGGCGCGGGCGCCGCCGAGGAAATCGCGTAGGTCGGACGGCTCGGAGCCGAGCGAGACCAGCGTCCGCACGCGGTCGAGGAACACGCGGTGATTGCCCACGAAATCGACCACGGTGAGGCGCGTCTTCCCGTCCGCGACGCGCAGGCCGCGGCCGAGCTGCTGCAAAAAGACGACAGGAGACTCGGTGGGACGGAGCATCACCACGCGATCGACGCTCGGCAGATCGATGCCCTCGTTGAAGAGATCGACGGCGCACAGCGCGTCAAGCTTGCCAGCGACGAGGTCCGCCAGCGCCTCTTCGCGCGGCGCCGACTCCGGACCTGAGTGGACCGCGGCGACGCGAACGCCTCGTGCGGCAAGGAGGTCGCAGGCATGGTGGGCGTGCCGGATCGAGCAGCAGAAGACGAGCGTGCGCTCCCCCGGGTGCTCCTGCCACGAACGCCACATCTGCTCGAGACGCCGATCCGTGTCGATGGACTTCTCCAGCTCGCCTGGGTCGAACCTCCGGTTCTGGAAGGTGACAGTGCGATAATCGGTCTCGTCCCTGAGCCCGAAATATGCAAAGGGCACGAGCAGCTTCCGCTCGATGCCGGCGCCGATGTCCGCCCGGTAGGCGACGTGATCGTCGAACAGCCCGACGACGTCCGCGCCGTCGGCGCGCTCGGGCGTGGCGGTCAGGCCGAGCAAAAAGCCCGGTTCGAGGCGGTCCAGGATGGCGCGGTAGCTCGGCGCGGTGCCGTGGTGGACCTCGTCCACGATGGCGTAGTCGAAGCTCCCCGGGGCGAGGCGCGCGAGGTGATCGGGACGGGACAGCTTCTGCACGGAGGCAAAGACCACGTCGCCGCCCAGCTCACTGGCGCTCCCGGCGCACCAACCGAAGCGCGCGGCGCGGCCCCGCAGGAGGCGGCGAAAGGTCCGGGCGGCCTGGAAGAGGAGCTCCTCGCGGTGGGCGAGCACGAGGACGCGCGGACGACGGCCGTGGTGCTCGGACCAGGCTTCGACGTCGAGCGCAGCGAGGTACGTCTTGCCCAGCCCGGTAGCGAGCACCACGAGCGCGCGGCGGCGTCCCTCCTCCGCGCGGCTCCTGTGCAGCGCGGCGAGCGCCTCGCACTGGATCGGGTGCGGCGGAGGCGGGGGCTCGATGGGCTCGGCATCCTCCTCGCCGGGCGGCAGGCCTCCGGCGGCCTGCTGCGCGCGCCGGGCGTAGCCCTCGACCCAGTCGGCGGTGAGCGGCCGGGCGCGGGACCACCAGCGCTCGAAGGCGCGAACGGTGGCCTGGTAGGCGTCCGGATCGCGGTGGCGGTCGACGCGGAGGTTCCACTCGATGCCGGGACCGAGCGCGGCGCGGGAGATGTTGCTCGATCCGACGAACGCGGCGCCGAAGCCCGGGCCCTCGAAGCGCCACGATTTGGGGTGGAACGAGCGGATGTTGCCGGGAAGTGCGTCGACCTCGACCACGCGCGCCTCGAAGCTGCCCCGGGTGCATTCGGCGCCCGAAAGCGCGGCGTTGCCGCCGGCCCAGTCGAGCAACTCGGCGAGCGCCGTAGCCTGCGTTATGTGGAGGTAATCGCCGGTGACGAGCCGGACGCGAGCGCCGCGCGCGAGGGCGGCGAACACGTGGCTCTCCAGCACGTCGAGGCCGCTCTCCTGGACGAAGGCCGAGAGGATGGCCACGTCGGTCGCGCGCGCGAAGACCGGCGCGAGGTGGCGCAAGAAGGGGTCCTCGGCGCCGCCGGTCGCGAGCGGCGGGGGTCTGCCGGCCAGGTAGTTCCCTCGGCCCGGGATGACGTGGCGCACGCCGCCGCGCGGGTCGTCCACGTCGCCGCGATAGCGTGGGATCACGTGGACGTGCAGGTGCATCACGGTCTGCCCTGCGGCCTCGCCGACGTTGATTCCGACGTTGTAGCCGTCCGGGTGAAGCTCGGCGTCGAGGTGTCGCTTGACCGTGTCGACCAGCTCGAAGATCGCGGCGCGCTCCTCGGCGGTGGCGTCGAACCAGGTGGGGACGAGTCGGCGCGGAACGACGAGCGTGTGGCCGGGGCTGACCGGGAAGCGGTCGCGCAGCGCGAAGGCGAGCGTGTTGCTCTCCACCCAGGCGGACTCGGGGGCCTCGAGGAACGGAGAAGTCACCGGCCGGCGGATGGTACTTCGGAGCGGGCGCGAGGTGTCGTTTGGTCGCCGCCGCATGATATTTCCTGAGGAGCTCGACCACGGTTACCCCGGCGACCGTTCACACGGACGTAGAGCCTCCTTCCGAACTCGACCGGCTCCGCGTTCTAGAGGCCGGTCGATTGACGATTGCAGGGTTGGTAGACAAGCAGGATCGCGGGGAACAGCTGCCGCGGAGGCGTCGAAGGGCGCGTCAACCTCGCCGAGCTGCTCACGCGGCTGCAGCTTCGTGTATCCATGCCGACCCGTCCCTTCACGCTGGAACGCTCCCGCCGCCCCCGGGCGATCCCAGCCCCTCTGCCGTGCGCTCGCTCAAAATTTCCCCTGCTCGCACCTCGCGATGCGGGGGGCGCCCGTGATGGCGATCAAGGAGCTCGCCGGGCACCGCGACGTCTCGACGACCATGGGCTACATGCACCTGTCGCCGAGCGCGAAGCGCGATCGCGCTGCTCGACGGGCCGCCCGCCGGGGCGGTCCGTGGAGAAAACCTGGAACAGGCGGGGGTGCTGGTCGGAAAGGTCAGCAGTTCCGCGTAGTTACGTAGTGGGTCGACAGGGACTCGAACCCTGGACCTACGGATTAAAAGTCCGCAGCTCTACCGACTGAGCTATCGACCCGATTCAGCGGCCGGCGAACCTAGCAGAAGCTCCTGGCAGATTCCACCTTCTCTTTCCGGCCGCGTCCTTGCCCATCCCTCGGCCCGTCGCCCCTTCCAGCGCGCCGCCGACGATCCCCGGCGGAGCGCATCGGCCGGCTCTCCCCTGCGTCCCTCGCCCCCTTCCGCCCTCTTAACCGCCGCCACGCCGCGTCCCCTTGCGCCCGGCCGTCTCCCGCCGCGCCGCGCCCTGCGCCCGCCCGGCCCCCCACCCCCTAGTTCCCCCGTCCGCCCCACCTCCACGCTCGCCTCTCTCCCCCGTCTCCCCACCCCCGGCTCTCCGTCCCGTCCCTCGCCCCCCTCCCCGCTGCCCGCTCCCCTCGCTTCCCCTCACCGCCGCCTTCCTCACGCCCTCGCCTCGCGCTATGAGGTCGCGCCATGTCGCCGTCACGCCCTTCCGCCACCTCCAAGGAATCGTTCGCTTCGCTCTTCGAGCAATCGGAGGGAGCAGGCAAGCAGCGTCGCCGCCAGTACCACACGGGTGAGACCGTCGAGGTGACCGTCGTCGCGATCGCTCGCGAGGCGGTCTTCGCGGATCTCGGCGGCAAGCAGGAGGGCATGTTCGAGCGGGCGGCCCTCATCGACGGCGAGGGCAAGCTCCGCGTGGCGGTCGGCTCGCGCGTCTCCGCGGTGGTCTCCGGCGTCGATTCGGGCACCGGTCAGGTGCGCCTCACGCCGGTCGTCGTGCGCGCGAGCGACGACGGCGCCTCGTCGCTCTCCGTCGCCTCGCCTGCCGCGGGCGGCGCGCCGCTGCTCGTCGAGGGAGCGCGGGTCAAGGGCAAGGTGACGGGCATCGAGCGGTACGGCATCTTCGTTCAGATCGCCGGCACCTCGGGCCGCTCGGGCCGTGGGCTCGTCCCGACGGCCGAGACGGCGACCCCGCGCGCGGCCGACCTGAAGAAGCACTTCACCGTGGGTCAGGAGGTCGAGGCGAAGATCCTCAGCGTGGACGAGTCCGGCAAGATCCGCCTGTCGATCTCCGCTCTCCGCGCCGACGAGGAGCGCGGCCAGTTCGAGTCGTACGCCAAGGCCGAGCGCTCCGGCGACGCCGGCGACAAGGGCGCCAAGCAGCCGACCCCGCGCAATTTCGGCACGCTGGGCGACCTGCTCGCGAAGAAGGTCAAGCGCTAGCGCGCCGTTTCCCTCTCTCTCTCCCCGCCTCCCGCACCCTCTCCCCACCCCGCCTTCCGCGCCGCCTCCCCGCCCCGCCTTCCCGCGCCGTCCCGCTCGCCCTCCCCACCCGCCCACCGGCAGGACATTGCATCTCCCCCTCGGTTGAGCGTACACCTCGCCCGCTCAGCCCCTTGCAGCCCCTGCTTCCGCTTCTCCTCGCCCCCTGGTCTCGCGCTCGCGCTCGCGCTCGCGCGCGCCTTCGCGCCCGCGCCTGCACCCGCGGCCCAGCTCGCCCTGCCTTCGCCTTCGCGCCGCCGATGCTTCCCCTCGCTCGTGCTCGTGCCTCCGCCCTCGCCTTGCTGGCCGCAGCCTGCTCTCCGGCCCAGGATCCCCCCGGCAGGGCGACCGACGATCACCGCGCCGGCTCCCCTGAATCGACGGCCCCGCTCGCTCTCCCCGCCGCCACCGCCGCCGCTCCGGGCTCCTCCGCGGCCGACCCCACAGCGTCCTCGGCGGCCGCGCTCTCGCCCTCGCTTCGCCCGCTCTCCCCTGCGCTCGCGGGCCAGGCTTCCTCTCCTGCTTCCCCTGCTTCCCCCGGTTCCCCCGCGCCCGCCGGCGTATCTCCTGCGTCCCTCACGTCGGCGGTCGCCTCCTCCGCCGCCGCGAAGGAGGCCACCCTCCCGGGCCAGGGCGCGAAGATCGCCAGCATCGCGATGCGCACCTGGATCTACGTCGCCCCCGACGAGCGCTCGACGAAGCTCGGCTACCTGCGCGCCGGCGCGGTCGTCGATCGGGCCGAGCTCCCCGCGGGCACCGACGGCTGCGCCGGCGGCTGGTACCGGATCGCGCCGCGCGGCTACGTCTGCGTCGGCAAGGGCGCCTCGCTCGCGCTCGAGCACCAGGTCGTCGCCGCCGCCGTGCGCGGCCCGCGCCGCGGCGCGCCCGTGCCGTACCACTACGTCATGTCGGGCTCGCCCCCGCCGCACCTCTACTTCCGGCTCCCGACCCTCGAGGACCAGCGCCGCGTCGAGGGCTCCACGCTCGGCGTCCACCTCGCCCGCGCCGCCGGTGCGCCCTCGACGTTGCCGCTCGATCCCGTGCCCGCCTTCCTGCTCGCCGGCCGGGATCTCCCCAAGCCCTACGGCGCCGAGGAGAAGCTCCACTACTCCGTGCACACGGGCCGCGCCAAGGAGAGCTCCGCGTTCGGCCTGATCACCACCTTCGAGTGGACCAACCGCCGCTTCGGCCTCACGACCGAGCTCGACCTCATCCCGCTCGATCGCACGCGCCCCGCGCGCCTCAGCGCGCTGCGCGGCGTGATCATCAAGGACCTCGACGCCGACGTCGCCGACGCTCCCGCGAGCGCCTCGGACGCCGCGCCTCCGCCCGCCGCCGCGGCGCCCACGGCCGGCGCCGCGCCCGCGGCCGGCAGCGCCTCTCCAGCCGCCAGCGCCTCTTCCTCCCCGGCCGCCCCCCAGACCGACACCGCGAGCTTCTCCATCGCCGAGCCCCCGGCCGACGAGCTCCCTCCCGCGCCGCCGGGCACCGACCCGCGCGTCGATCCCAGCCTGAAGGGCGCCCCGGCGTTCGTCCGCGTCCACGGGGCGAGCCGGCAGCGCGTGTCCGCCTCGGGGCGCGCGCTCGTCGACGCGGGCGCTGCGCCGTTCCGCTCGGGCTGGGTGCTCACCGGCCGCACGCGCGGCGGCGCCAAGGGGCTCGTCGAGACCACGGAGGGCTCATGGCTCGCCAGCGGCCACCTCGTCATCGCCGAGCTGCGCAAGGACCCGCAGGGGTTCGCGCGCGACGGCAAGAAGTGGATCGACGTCTCGATCCGCCGCCAGATGCTCGTCGCCTACGAGGGCACCCGACCCGTGTTCGCGGCGCTCATCTCCAGCGGCCGCAGCGGCATGGCCGACCCCGAGGAGACCGACGCCACCGTCCGCGGCTCGTTCTACATCCACGCGAAGCACGTCTCGACGACCATGGACGGCGACGACGAGGCGGCCGAGGCGTTCGATCTGCGCGACGTGCCGTACACCCAGTACTTCCACGAGGGATACGCGCTGCACGGCGCCTACTGGCACGACGAGTTCGGCAAGGCGCGCAGCCACGGCTGCATCAACCTGGCGCCCGCCGACGCGGCCTGGCTCTTCGAGTGGACCGAGCCCGCCGTCCCGCCCGAGTGGCACGGCGCCGTCAACATCGAGGGCGGCGGCACGCTGGTCTACGTGCACGGCTGAGCTACGTGCACGGCTGATCCACGTGCACGGCTGAGCTACGTGCACGGCTGAGCTGGCTTCGCGCGGCCCATCGCGCCGGAGGCCTCCGGCGAAGGGCCGCGCGCCGCCAGCTCGCCCGGCGCACGCGCTGGCTCTCCCGTCCCGGCGACTACTGGCAGCTCGCCGGCATCTGCGCGCCGAGCAGGAGGCCGCGCAGGGTCGAGAGCGCCTGCCGGCCCTGCGGCGAGTTCGCCAGGCCGTCGCAGGCCGAGGCCGCCGCGAGGTAGCCGCCCTGCTGCTCGGGAGGCGCCGACTTCGCGTTCTGGCGCAGCGCCGCGCAGCACTTCCGGATCCCGCTGGAATCGCCCGTGGCGACCGGCTTCTTTCCGGCGTCCGCGTCCGCGGTGTCGGCGTCCGCGTCCGCCCCGGCGTCCTCTTCGGGCACGATCTGCGTCGTGGGCGTCGGCGTCGGGGCCGGCGTCACCGCGGCCGGCGCCGAGGGCACCGGCGGCAGCTCCTCCTCCTCCTTCTTGCACCCGTTGCTGACCAGAGCCACCGCAAGGGGGAACGTCAGCGCCCCCAGAACCGTGAAGAGCCGTGTAGGTTTCATCTCACCTCAAGTATCCGATTCGCGTTTGCGTGGGAACTTCTGTTCGACGAGGAACGCCCCGATCGCAACCAACTTCCCCGAGCGCACGCGGTCATGATACCCGCCGACTGCACGCCCTCGGCGATCCGAGCGGTCGAAGTATGGGCGTCGCAAGCCCGGTCGCAAGATCGCGAACGCCGCCGACGGCCGCGCCTCAGGTGCGCCCCGACCTCGTCTCAGGCGCCTCCGCCGCCGCGACGCGCACGACGCGCACGACGCGCACGACGCACGACCGCGCGCGTGTCGCGGCGCACGACGGCGCGCGCGCAGGGCGGAACCGAGCGCAGCGACGCGCGACGGCCGCCTCGAGAGGCGATCCCGCGCGCGCCCCTGGCCCAAGCGCGCGCTCGTGCGCATGTCCAAATCACGAAAGGACACGCCGACCGGCCGCCTGAGCGTCACGACTCCAGCGTTCGACCGATACGGCTGAAGCAGAAGCAACCATGAAGAGCACGCAGCACAAGGAGTGGAAGAACGAACACCCATCCGTTGTCAACAGCCCCGCAGACGACACCTCGGTCACGTTCTCGATCGACGCGCCGGCGGCCGGTGACGACGCCGCCGGCGCGACCTCGCCCGCGGCGCGGGCCGCGGACGACGACCGCGACGTGCCCTCGGGGCAGATCGACCTCACCGTGCTGAGCGCCGGCGCGGCAGGCGCTCCGCCCAAGGTCCTCGACGTCTTGCCGATCTTCCCGTTCGGCGAGCCGCCTGCGTCCATGCGCGGCCCAGCGTCCATGCGCGGCCCAGCGTCCATGCGCGGCCCAGCGTCCGCCCGCACGCCAGCAACGCCGTCGCCCGACGCGCCGAGGCGCGCGTGGCGCGTTCGCTCGGCCGCCGCCCTGCTCGCGGCCGGCGCCGCGGTTGCGGCCCTCACCGCGGGCATCTCGATCCCGGACGCCGTCCCCGGCCCTGCTGCAGCGGCTGGGCTCGCGGCCGCGGCGCGCGCGATCGAGGGCCCACGAGCCCGGCGCCGCCGTCGCCTCGCAGCCCGCGCCCGGCGCCGCCGTCGCCTCGCAGCGCCCGCCCGAGGGCCGCGCGCGGCCCACCGGGACAGCCGCTCCGCCGCGCGGCAACGCCGGCCCCGCGGCGCCCGCCACGACCGATCGCCGCGCCCCCGCCGACCCTTGCGGCGGCGACCTCATGTGCGCCATGCGCCGCGCGACCGGCGGCTGATCCGCCGCAGCGGGAAGCGACCCGCGGGCCGCCGCTGAACGACGCCGCTCGGTCGCTCGGCGGCGGTCCCCTCTCTCAGGCCGGGATCCCGCCCGGCCCGGCCCGACCGGCCGCGCCGCTCAGGCCGAGGCCGGGCTCGGGCCGCACGCCGAGCCGGCGTGCACCGCGATCGAGTCGAGCAGGCGGTTCAGGTCGAACGGCTTCGCGACCGACGCGCACGCGCCGACCTCGCGGGCCCACGTGCCGGCGTCCACCGCCGCCGTCATGACCAGGATCGGCGCGCGCGGACCGGGGCACGACGCGTACGCCCGCGCGAAACCCCAGCCGTCCATGACCGGCATGCGCATGTCGAGCAGGATGAGGTTCGGCCTGTTGCGCTCGAGCAGCGCCAGCGCGGCCTCGCCGTCGCTCGCCGAGAGGACGTCGTACCCCTCCTCCATCAGCGTGATCTCGAGCATTTCCCGGATCTCCTGGTCGTCGTCCACGATCAGGATCTGCTTGCGCCGTATCACGCGGCTCCTTTCGGTCTGCAGCTTGGATCCATGCTCGGCGCTCGCCGGCCTCTCCGCCCCGGTTCGACAGGTTCCGTCTGCCACGAGTTTCCCCCCGCACAGGCGCTCCCCGTGCGATCTCCACCCAGGCAAACGATGTCACGCCGGCGGCCCACGTCGCACGTGACAAGCGCAATCTCGATCGCAGCGCCCGTTCGGGGCAGAAGCTCACGGCCGCGGACGCGCGCCGGCCAGCGAGGACGCCGCGATCTCCCCCGCGAGCTCCATCCTGGGCACGAGCGGCGCGTCGAGGTCCGTCCTCCCCTCGCGCGCGAGCTGCTCGATCGCGCGCGCCGCGCGCGCGACGTCGCCGGACAGGAGCCCCACCGCGAGCCCGCCCATGCCCTCCGGCACGCCCGCGAGCCGCGCGTGCGCCTTGTCGAGCAGGCGCACCGCCCCCGACGGGCTCCGCATCCGCGTGAGCTTGTGCAGGGCGGCGGCGACGAGGATGAGCCCCTGGAGGAACGCCTTCCGCACCGGGTCCGGCTCGGCGCGCCACCCGTCCTCCCACAGCTCGTGCGCCTCGTAGAACAGCCCGGCGCGGTAGGCGGAGAGCCCGCGCTGCACGATCGCTTCGAGCTCGGCGTCGGACGGGTTCATGGCGCGGACCGGCGAGAGGAGGCGCGCAGACGGCGGCGGAGGCCATCGACGATAGCACGCGGGCCGGCGCCCCCGCGCTCCGGCCTTCCGGTGCTACGCTCGGCGCGTGCAGCGGTGGATCCTCGTCGCGGTGATCGCTGGGCTCCACCTCGTGGCGTTCGCGATCGGCCTGTTCCTGCGCCGCCGCCGCCGGCGCCGCGCCGAAGCAGCGCGCGCCGCCGCCGCACCTCGCCGGGCTGACGCGGCGCGCGCCGCCGCCGCACCTCGCCGCGCGCAGCGCTGACGCGGCACGCGCCGCCGCCGCACCTCGCCGCGATCGGCCGCGCTCAGCGCGCGAGCAGGCTGCGCAGCCGGTCGAGCGCCGCCGGGTGCGCCCGCACCGAGAGCCGGCCTCCGGCGTCGTCGTACTCCTCCGAGAGCACGCGCGCGTTCTCGTAGATCTCCCCGATGAGGCTCTGCTTCGCGTACGGCAGGAGCAGCTCCGCCTCCACCATCGACTGCTCGAAGAAGGCGATGATCGCCTCGCGCAGCCCCGCCACGTCGGCCGGGATCTTCGCCGAGAGCAGCGTCGCCTCGGGGAACTCGAGGCGCAGCGCCTCCCGCTCCTCCTCGGAGAGCCGGTCCACCTTGTTGAGCAGGAGCCGGCTCGGCACCTCGCTCGCGCCGATCTCCGAGAGCACGCTGCGCGTCACCCCGAGCTGATCGCGGAACGTCGGGTCCGACGCGTCGGCCACGTAGAGCAGGAGCGACGCCTCGAGCGCCTCGTCCAGCGTCGACCGGAAGCTCGCCACGAGATCGTGCGGCAGCTTCTTGATGAAGCCGACCGTGTCCGAGACGAGGATCCGCGGGCGCACCTCCGGGTGGAGCGCGCGCACCGTCGTGTCGAGCGTCGCGAAGAGCTTGTCCGCCACGAGCACCTCGCTGCCCGTCAGCGCCCGCATCAGCGAGGACTTGCCGGCGTTCGTGTAGCCGACGAGCGCCACGCGGCGCTGCCCCTGCCGGAGCGCGCGGCGCGTCGACTGCTCGCGCTGGACCCCGGAGAGCTCCTGCTTCAGCTCCGCGATGCGGTCGCGGATCTTGCGCCGATCGAGCTCGAGCGCGCTCTCGCCGGCGCCCTTGCCGCCGATGCCGCCGCGCTGCCGGTCCCCGCCGCCGCCCGTCTCGCGGAGCCGCGGCGCCACGTAGTTGAGCCGCGCGATCTCCACCTCGAGCTTCGCCTCGCGGCTCCGCGCGTGGCGGTGGAAGATCTCGATGATCACGCCCGCCCGATCGAGCACCTGCGCGCCCGTCGCGCGCTCCAGGTTGCGCGCCTGGCTCGGCGAGATGTCGTGATCGACCGCCACGACCGTCGCCCGGCGCGCCTCCCGCCCGCCCGCGTCCGGCGCCGCGCCGACGCCGTCCTCATCCGCGTCGTCGACGTCGTCCCCGCCGAGCTCGCCGTCGTCGTCGCCTTCGCCGCTCTCGGCGGCCCGGCGCGCGCGCGCCTTGTTCTTCCGCTCCGGCGCGCCCGACGGCACGACGCCGCTGCCGCCCGTGAGCTCCGCGAGCTCCTTGAGCTTGCCTTCCCCGAGCACCGCGGCCGCCGCGAGCGCGCTGCGCCGCTGTGACACGGTCGCGATCACGTCGAAGCCGAGCGTGTGAACGAGGCGGCCCAGCTCGGCCAGATCCGCGGCGTGCTCGACGTCGTCGACGCCGGGGAGCTGAACCCCGACGAGCACCGCGAGAGGACGTTCCTGTTGAGTCGTGGTCATACGGTGGTGTGTGAGGGCGGGAGCTTCGCCTCATCCCCCCCCGCGACGCAAGCCGCCGCGCGCTCTCCGGCGCGCGACCAGGGCCTCCCTGCGGCGTTCCCCGCGCTCCCCCCGGCCTGGCCACGACGCCGCGCAGGCCCCCCCTGACGCCGCCACCCAGCCGTCACGCCCGCGGCGGCGCGCCGCCCGCCGCTCTCGCTCCGCCTCACCGCCCTCGGGCCGCCTCGCGGTGCAGCCGCGCGCCCTCGATGGCCATCGACGCGAGGCGCCCGAGCTCCGTCGCGACGCTCGCGTCCTCCTGCCGGAGCTCGCGCTCCACCGCCCACAGGCTCAGCAGGCCGAGCCTGCGGCCGCGCGCCGCGAGCGGCACGAGGATCGCCGAGCGGGCGCCGAGCTCCCGCAGCGCCGCGAGGTGCTCCGGCCCGCGGGCGATCCGCTGCAGCCACGGATCGGTGACCAGCGGGATCAGCGTCGCCTCGCGGCGGGCCGCCGCCTCGGCCCTCGGGCCGGCCTCGCCGAGCAGCAGCGGCGGGTGCTTGAGGAGCCGCGGCACGAGCGCCCGCGCCTCGGGCAGCCGCGCCGACGCGACGAGCCGCGGGAGGCCGCCGTCGTCGTGGTCGAGCGCGCACAGGTCCGCGAAGCGCTCGCCGCCGAGCCGCACCAGCTGCTCGACCGCCGCGTCGTGGTCGGCCGACTCCGCCAGCGCCGCGCTCGCCGCGACCAGGAGCTCGCGGCCCCGCTCGGCCTTCCGGGCCTCGGTCACGTCGTCGACGACCATCACGGCCGCGGTGATCCGCCCGTCGGCGTCGCGCACCGGCGTCGCGCTGAAGCTCCCGAGGCGGCGCTCCCCGTCGCCGCGGACGAACTCGAGCTCCTCGCGGGCGACCGTCTCGCCGCCGTGCAGCGCCCGGAAGAGCAGCCAGCGCGCGCGCTGGTCGTCGTCCGCCTCGCTGAGCAGCGTCCGCAGCGGGGCGTTGCTCGGGGTCTCCTCGGGGCCGCGGACGATCTCCGCGAAGCGCCGGTTGCTCAGCGCGATCGTGCCCGACGTCCCCTCCGCGACGGCCACGCCGACCGGCAGCCGCTGGATCGCCGTCTCGAACCGGCCGCGCTCCGCCGCGAGCTGCTCGCGCAGCTGCGCCTGGGTCGCGAGCGCGGCCGCGCGCTCGGCCGCCTTCCGGAAGAGCAGCCGGTCCCCCTCGGAGAACTCGGACACGCGGCGCGAGCTCACGACCGCGACGCCGACGAGGCGCCCCTCCGACAGCATCGGCACGCCGTAGAGCGCGTGCAGCGCGTCGCTCGGGCGCTCGCTCTGCGCGCCCGACTCGGGCCCGGCCGCGCCGCCCCCGGCGTCGGTGGCCAGCGGATCCGGCGCCGCCGAGCGCAGCGCCACCGGGCGGCGCTCGCGCACCACGCGGCCGACGAACCCCTCGGCCAGCCGGTAAGCGCGCAGGCCCCAGAGCGCCTCGTCGACGCCCATGGCCGCGCGGATCCGCAGCACCTCGCCCTCGATCAGCAGCATCACCGCCCAGTCGACCGAGCGCGCCGACTCGAGCAGCACCTCGAGCAGCCGCCGCAGCAGCCGGTCGATGTGCACGCTGCCCATGCCCTCGGCCGAGACGCGATCGAGCGCCCCGAGCGCGCGCTCGCGGCCGGCGGCGCTCCGCGTGGCCGGATCGATGATCACCTGATCGAGCGCCTCGTGCAGGACGGTCATCTCGAGCCACGACGCCTGCGTGCCGGTCCGCTCGAGGAGCCGGAGCACGCAGCGGCGCAGCACCGAGTACTGGGCCGTCACGTCCTCCAGATCGAACCCGTCGCGGAGCCGGTCGAGCAGGCGGAAGCCGAGCAGCGGCTCGGGGAAGTCGGTCGACAGCGACTCGACGCCGGTCCACGAGTCGCGCGCGTCGTCGCTCTGCGGCACGACCGCCGACGACACGGCCGCGTCGAGGCGCTCGGCGATGCGCTCGAAGACGGTGGGCAGCTCCTCGCGCAGCGCGAGGTAGCCCGGGGACTGCTCGCCCGGCGCGCGGCGCCGCTCGGCGCGCTCCCACGCCTCCAGGATGCCTGCGCCGTGGGTGCGGAGGAAGGCGGCGAGCGGCGACTTGGGAAGGTCTCTGGGAGCCATTCACGCGCTGGCCGGAGCCTAGGCCCTCTCAGTCTACGCCAGCCCGCGAGGGCGTAGATCCAGAAACGAACCGGACGCAGCCTTCAGCGCCGCCCGCCCCGCTCCCGCGCGGACGGCGCGGCGCCGGGAGCGAGCGCCGCGCTCGGTCGCTCGGGCCGGCGCTCGGGCCGACGCTCGGGCCGGCGCTCGCCGCGCTCTTCCATAAGCGGTTGATGAAGCCACCCGCGGTCGTTCGCGCGGGCACGGCCTCGCTCGCCCGCCGTCGCGCCGCCCTGCTTCAGCCCGCGCGCCTCGCGGGCCCGCGTGCGCTCGCGCGCGCTCGAGTCCGCGAACGCCGCGCCAGCGCGAGCGCGCCGGCGGCCGAGAGCGCGAGCGCGAGCGCGCGCCTGCCGCCGGGCGGCGCGGCGGCGTCGGCGCTCGCCGCGCCCGGCGCGCCGAGCCTGCACCCGCACCCGCCCGCCTCCTCCGAGGGCCCCGCGGAGGAACCTCCGCTGCCGGCGCCGGCGCCGCTGCCGCTGCCGGCGCCGCCGCATTGACGGGAGCCGATGGTGAGCTCGGTCGCGCCCCAGAGATCCGTGCAGGTCGAGGCCGCGCCGCTCTCCGGCGCGCACTCGATCGGGCCGCAGAGCCCGTCGCGGTGCAGGAGGGCCTCGAAGCTCTTTCCCTCGTCGAGCGAGCGGCCGACCGTGAAGCCGTCGACGACCTCGTCGCCGCAGGCGAAGAGCGCCGCCTCGGTCCAGGTCAGGCACCGCGCGCCGACGCCCGACATCCTCGTGAACTCCAGCGAGCTCGCGGCCGCGCGCCAGATCCCGTCCTGCGGGCCGCTCACGAGCACGGTCGCCCCGTCCGGCGACAGCGCGAAGCCGAGGAGGTCGCCCTGGCTCTCGAACACCGTCGCGAAGCTCTGCCCGCCGTCGCGCGAGACGAGCAGCGCGTCGCTTGGATCGCCGTCGAGGCGCACGTAGATCGTATCCGGGTCGGCGGGATCGATCGCGCCGATGTACGGCAGCCGCTTGTCGTCGCTCCCCGGGATGTCGAAGCGCTCCCAGGTCGCGCCGCGGTCGTCGCTCCGCTGCAGGGCCCCGGCGTAGTCCGGCCCGCCGAAGCGGCCGCTCAGGTAGAGGCGGTCGCGGTTCGAGGGGGCCGCGTCGACCGTCTGCGCGAGGAAGTCCTCGGGCAGATCGGCGCCCGACTTGGTCCAGCTGTCCGCGTTGTCGCTCGTCTCCCAGAGCTGGGTCAAAAACCGCCCTGCCCCGAGCCCCGAGCTGATGACGAGCACGGCCCGCGAGGGGTCCTCGCGATCGGCGGAGAGGTCGATGACGTAGCTATCCGAGAGCTCGCCCGGGGCGAACGACCAGTCGCACCCGCCGTTCTTCGACGCGCTGAGCCCCTCGAAGACGCCGGCGATGATCGTCCCGTCGGCGAGGAAGGCGACCATCGGGTCCTCGTTCCCGCCGAAGCCGACGACCGGCTCGCAGATCCAGCGCCACTCCTCGCCGCCGTCGCGCGTGGAGAGCAGGCCGTAGGTCGCGCGCACCAGCAGGCGCGACGGATCGCTCGGGTGGCTCGCGATGAGGCCCGCGGCCGGGAAGCGGCCGTTCGCCGAGGCCGGCGCGGCGAGCCCCAGCGCCGCGACCAGCGCCGCGGCCGACAGCGCGAGCCGGCGGCGCCGCGGCGCGCTCGTTCCCCTTCGCGGTCGAGGCGTCTCCTCTGCAGAGCTGTGCACGGGGCGGAAACTTAGTACACCTCGAACGAGAATTCCGCCTCGTCGACGAGGGACGCGGCCAGGGCGCGAAACTGCATGTCGTAGGTGCCGGTCATCGAGAACGGGACGTCGGCCACCTCGTACAGGCCCGGCTCGATCTCCACGGCGTCGTGCACGGACTCGTGCCGCATGCCGAGCATCGTCGAGTAGACGCGGAGCTTGATCCGCTGCACCGGCTTCCTCGAGTCGAGCCAGGTGAGCCGCACGTGGAAGGTGTTGGCGCCGACCGCGAGCGGCGTTGTCGACGCCACCGAGAACTCGATGCGCCCGTTCACGCCGGAGCCCTGCCGCTTCCCGGGATCCTGCTCCCACCCCTCGGCGCCGCAGCCCTGGAGCGCGAGGAGGGCGAGCGCCGCGACCGCCGCGAGCGCCGCGCGGCGTGCCTGCGCCCCGCGGCGCTCCCTGGGTGATCTCGTCGACGGCCGATCGCGCGGTTCAATCATGTCTCCCCCACACGTAACGGAGGCCTGCGGACAGGGCGGCGAAGGCGCCCTCGCTGCGGCCGATCCCCGCGATCGGCACGTCCACCTGGAGGTTGCCGACGGCGGTCCAGCGCGCGCTGACGTCGTGGGCCAGCACGGCGAGCAGCGCGGTCCGCTCGTGCGCGCCGCCCTTGCCCGGGCGGCCGGCCTGGCGCGCGTATCCCTCGCGCTCGTAGACGGCGCCCACGCTGAGCGAGGTGCCGGAGGCCCACACGGGCCCCGCCGCGGCGAGGAACTGCATCCGCGGCGCGGCTTGCACCTCGCGGTCTCTCGCGGCGTAGTAGCTCGTGCGGACGCTGGTCGAGAAGGAGAACAGCGCCTGGAACGAGCCCCACGACTTCTCGAGGAGGATCCCCGGCCGGAACTCGGCCACGCCGAGGCCGGTCGTGTCCGCGCTGGCCGCGCCGAGGCCGATCGCGCCGGCGCCGCCCGTGCCCACGCCGGTCGCGCTGACGCCGACGGGCTCGAGCGCGTCGCTCTGGCCGTGGCCGGTCGGGAGCGTCACGCCGAGCGTGAACGCGGCGGACGGGAGCCACGGGGACATGACGCCGTCGACGAGCGCGACCCGGCCCGAGGCGCTGATGTCCCCGACGCCGCCGCCCGCGGCCGTGTCGCCGGGGCCGGCCCCGGCCCACGTGCGCAGCAGCGGGACGGAGATGCCGAGCTGGAGGCGCTCTCCGGCGCGCACCGTCCACCCGACGTCGGCCCGCAGCTCGCGGTGGTAGACGCCCTCGCCGTGCGCGGCGAAGTCCCGCGCCGGCGACCAGCTCCCGAGCTGCTCCGTGAACCGCAGCGAGAAGCTCGCCGCCGCGCGCTCCGAGGGCGCGAGCCACTGGGCGATCCCGTGCCCGGTCCCGCAGCAGGCCGACGCGAGCGCGGCGCGCGGAGACACCGCGAGCGAGAGGAGGATCGCGGCACCGGCGAGGGCTCTGGGCAGCACGGCCGCTGCTATAGGCGACGCGGCTGCCCGGCGACAATGCGTCACGTTGTCGCGCGGGGGGCGCCGCAGCGCGCTCGGGTCGCCCCTTCCGGCGCGCCCTCCGGCGCCGGGCGCCCCGCTCCGGCGCGAGCGCCTCGCTGTCCGGCGCGGGCGCTCCGCTCCGGCGCGCGCGCCCGCTCCGGCGCGGGAGGATCAGCGGGCGAGCGCCTGCCGGTAGACCTGGACGTAGCGGCGCGCGGGCCGGTCCCAGCCGAGGTCGAGGCGCATGATGCGGCGCTGGACCGCGGGCCAGCGGGGCGACGTCAGGGCCGCGAGGGCCCGCTGCACGCCGCCGACGAGCGACGTGGCGGTCGGCTTGTCGAACAGGAACCCCGTGCCGGTCTCCAGGGCCGCGTCGAGGTCGACGATCGTGTCGACGAGGCCTCCGGTCCGGCACGCCACCGGGGCGGCGCCGTAGCGCTGCGCGTACAGCTGCACGAGGCCGCACGGCTCGAAGCGCGACGGCACGACCACGAGGTCGGCCGCCGCCATGAGCCGGTGGACGACGGCCTCGCTCACGCCGCCGAGGACCCTCGCGCGCTCGGGCGCCTTGGCGGCGGCGGCGGTGAGCTTCTCCATGAGCTCGGGGTCGCCCTCGCCGGCCACGACGACGCTGACGTCGCCCTTCAGGATCTTCGGCAGGGCGCTCGCGAGCAGGTCGCTGCCCTTCTGCGCGACCACCCGCCCGACGGACACGAGCAGCGGCCGATCCGGCCGGATCTCGAGCCCGATCTCCTGGAGGAGCGCGCTCTTGCAGCGGCCCTTGTTGCTCACGTCCTCGGCGTCGTAGCGCGCGATGATGGCCGGGTCGGTCATCGGGTTCCAGACGGCGTAGTCGATGCCGTTGACGATGCCGGTCAGCTGGTTCGTCCGGGTGCGGAGCACGCCGTCGAGCCGCTCGCCTTGCTTGGGCGTGACGATCTCGTTCGCGTAGGTGGTGGAGACGGTGGTGAGCGCGTCTGCGGCGAGGATGCCGCCCTTCAGGAAGTTGAGCTGGCCGTAGAACTCGAGCCGGTCCGGCCGGAAGTGGTCCTCGTCGAGGCCGAGGGCCCCGAGCGTGTCCTTGGGGAAGAGGCCCTGGTGGGCCACGTTGTGGAGGGTGAGCACGGTCCGGCCGGGCACGGCCTGCTGGTGGCGGAGCAGGTACGCCACCATGGCGGTGGGCCAGTCGTGGGCGTGGACGATGTCGAACGGCGCGCCGGACCTGGCGCGCTGGCGGACGAGCTCGACGACGGCGCGGGAGAACAGGGAGAACCGGCGCGCGTTGTCCTCGTAGTCGCGCCCTTCCTCGCCGTAGATGCCGGGCCGATCGTGGAAGCCTGGCACGTCGAGGACGATGAGCTCCACGCCCGTGCTGAGCCGCCCGTCGAAGAGCGTCACCTGGATCGGCCCGCCCGGCGACACCTTCGGGTCGACCTCGAGCGGCATCGGGGTGAGGCGGCGCGCCATCATCAGCCCGCTCGAATCGAGGGCCTGGTAGCGGGGCAGCGCGATCGTCACCTTGTGGCCGAGCAGCCGGAGCGCCTTCGAGAGCGACGACACGACGTCAGCCAGCCCGCCGACCTTGACGATGGGCGCGATCTCGGAAGCAGCGAAGAGGATGTCCATGCGGGCGCCGTGTGTAGCACGAACCGGGGGGCGCACGGGGCGGCTTCCGCACACCGGGGGCGGCGTTCGGGAGGGGTTCAGGGCTCCCCGAGGCCGTCAGGCGGACGGGCCGAAACCGGCTGCGCCGTGCGCCGGCGGCGTGTACCCGAGCAGCGCTTCCGCGATCACCCGCGCGACCTCCACCAGCCCTTCGTCGCCTACCGCCCTGTGGAGGAGCGGCGCCGTCCACCAGAGCGAACCGTGCTCCCGGAGCAGCTCCTCGAGGCTCCCGACCGGGAGCTCGAGGACGCTCAGCGCGATCGCCTCCTCGATTTCGAGCCAGCGGGCGCAGCGCGCGAGCGCGGCGAGCGTGTCCGTGTCGCCGGCATCTCGCTGGAGCGACACGGCCTCGCGCAGGAGACGGCGCCGGAGCGGCGCTCCCACGAAGGGCGCGAGCGCCGCGCGCGCCTCGATGCCCATGGCATCTTCAAGCCGCGCCAGCCTGGCGACGAGCTCCGCTTCCTCGAAGAAGGCGACGAGGACCGGCGCATGTCGCTTGATGAGCTCGGCCCAGCGCGCGGCATCGAGCCCCGACGTGGCGCCTCGGACGTGGTCGATGGCGCGAGGGCTCGGGGACCCCGTCCCGTACGCCGCGAGCCGAGCCTCCATGCGGCGCAGAGGTTCCGAGAACCGCCGGTCGAACGCCGAGAGGCCCTGGTCGCGCAAACCCAGCGCAGCCAGACGCTCGACGAGCGCGACCGCGTCGTCCGCGCCGGCCTCGTCGAGCCAGGCCAGACACTGCGCGGCGTCGACGCACGCGACCAGGGCCCTGCGCACCTTGCCGTCCAGCATCACCGTCCCCTCCGTGGCCCACGCGCGAGCCTGTTCGATCGCGCCCGCGCGCGCGTCGTCGGGGAGCTGCGGGGCCAGAGCGACGAGCCACTCGCGCGGCGCGCCGCCTCGCGACTGGATCTTGTCGTAGAGCATCTTCGCTCGCTCCGACCCGAGCCCATCGATCGCGCCTGAAGCGGTGCGTGCGAGCTCGTCGGGCCGCAAGGCCGCGGCTTGCGTGAGCGCCTCATCGAACCAGGCGCTCGCCTCGTCCAGCGGCAGGAGCGCGGACGCCAGGACCAGGCTGTCCACCGCGCTCTTGCCACGTCGCATCGAAGCGATGCGCGCTGCGCGTCGCGCCGCGCCCTCTCCGCCCTGGAGCTCCGCTCGCACGAGCTCCAGGAGGGTGCCGGGGCGTAGCATCTCGTCGGGCGCGTGCGTCACGGCGTGGAGCGACAGCGCGAGGACCGGCCCGCGAGAGGGGGGCGCCATGACCCGGACGAGCGCAGCCGCGGCCTCCGCCAACCAGGCGTACGCGTTCCCGGCTGCGTCCTCGGCGGAGAGCTCGCCACGAGCGCGCGAGCCCTCATGGGCGTCGGCGAGCGTCCACCATACCCAGTCGACGAGCGACCCCCGATCGGCCCGCGCTTCCAGCGCCTCCACCGCGGCGGAGAGGCCGCGCTCGATGGCATCGGCGTCGAGGTCCGCGAGCGCGGGTCGAGCCGTCATCGCCGCCTGCCTCGGCCGCTCCGGCGCTGCTTACCGGGCACCGTCGTCGTCCTCCTTGTCCCTGGAAGCAGCCGGACCACCTTTGCGGGAGCAGTACGCCTGCTCGGGGTGCCGCAGGTTCTCGGGGTGGGTCCGCTCGAGGAGCCCCTCGCTGACCATGGGCGAGAGGTGCCGCTCGACGAGCTTCGCGGCATCGGCGAGGCCCAGCACGGCGGCGAGCTCCGACGGCTTCCAGGCGCGGAGCTCGGCTAGGCGGAGGATCGCCTGCCGAAGGCGATCCCTTCTCGGCCGCGGACCAAGCGAGGCCAGAAGCTCGCGCACGGACGGCGGCACGTCTCCGAGATTTCCGCTGTCGGACGCTAGCTCCCCCCTATCGGCAGCGCCTTCCTCGGTCAGCTCCCCCCTGTCGGGCGCGAGCTCCCCCCTATCCGGCGCCGGCTCCCCCCCATCCGATGCGAGCTCCCCTTTATCCGCGCCGTCGTCGGGCAGCTTTCCCGGATCGCCTAGCTGCTCAGCGAACCGTTCCAGCTGTTCCTCGGCAAGGTGCCCGGTGGAGAAACGAGCATCGCCGGAGAAACGGCCGCGCACCGTGGGACCGAGTTCGTAGAAGCTGGCTGAGCCGGCGGGATGCAAAGTCAGGAGCTCCCGGTCCCGCAGGCGTCGCAGGAGCTGGCTCGCGCCCAGGGTATCAAGGCCGGAGATTTGCCGCATGCGAGCGTTGTCGATCCGGCCGTGCCGGTGCGCTTCGAGGAGAGCTCGGAAGTCCAGGTCCGTCAGCTCCTCGTCGCCGAGCGAGGCGACGAAGGTCCGATCCTCTGCCGTCAGCGTCGGCGTGTTGCGGAGCGTGATCCGGAACTCTCGCGGCGACGGCTCCAGCACGGGCCACCCGGAAGATCCGCACGCCGGCGTTCGGATGATCCGGCCCGTCGCTCGCGAAGAGCAGCTCGGCCCCTCGGCGCAGCGCAACGTCGCGGCCCCGGCGATCTGCGAGCTTGCGTTTGAGGAGGTACTCCTCGTCGGAGATGGTCCCGAGGCCGCTGCCGGTCTTTGCGCGCACGAGCAGCGCGGGATCGAGATCGGCCACCGTCATGCGCGAGGGACGAGACTCCCAGCTCTCGACGAGCCCGCGGAACTTCAGGCTCTGGATCTGCGACTCGCTGGCCTGCACCGTCTTGTCGCCGATGCGCAGTGGGAACCCATCGCCGTCGACCTGCATCCTCGAGGCCGAGGACGAGGACGCCTCCCTCCGCGTTGGCGAAGGCGGCGACGTACTCGGCCACCTGGTCACGGACGCTCCGCCGGTCGCGAGGGCGCTTCTGCCCCTCCGGGCCTTCGAAGAGCGACTTCCGGTCGAAGTGCTGACCTTCGTCCTGGCCAATGAACGGCCCGACCTCGAAGGGTGCCCACGTCACACCAGCCGCTTCTTCGCAGCGTCAATCCCGACGGTTGCCGCGACGGCGTGGGGTGCCGGGAAAATCGCGAAATAAGGTGGAGCGTGCGGGCGGAGCATGAGCGCGCCTCGATACTGCGGCGGGCCCATCGTAGTCCTGGCCGCTGGCGCTTGCACCGGAAGAAGTCGATGCGGCCAAGACGTGGGTCGGAGCAGCAGATGCTCGTCGTGACAGGGCAGCGGGACGCTCAGCCGAACCTCCCGCGGCCCATGAGGAACGAAGCCGCAGCGCGCATCAGGGCGTCACACCACCCCCTCGCCCCCCGCCTCGGCAGAGCCGCCCCCGCCCTCGCCCGCCTCCTCCACCGCCTCCTCGTCGAGCGCCTCCTCCGCCTCCGCGCCCGCCTTCGCCGCATGCGCCCGCGACAGGAGCCGCGGCGTGATCTGCTCGAAGTCGTCGCCGTGGAAGTAGTGCCCGATCTTCCGGACATGCGCGTACCGCTGCACGATCAGCGTCCACAGCCGGTCGCGCGCGTCCTCCGCCGGCCCCTTCTCCCGCCGCTTCGCCTCCGCCCGCGCGCCCGTCGGGGTCAGGTTCTCGAGCAGCCACTCGCTCGTTCGCCCGAGCTCCTCGATCTCCTCCCGCGTGAACGGGTGCAGCCCCTTCAGCGCCTCCGCGTGCGCCGTGAACAGCGCCGCGAGCTCCATCCCGTCCCGGGCCGCGTCGTACTTGCCGGAGCCGGCCCGGATCTGCGCGACCCGCTCCCGGTCCAGGAGCCCCCGCCGGGCGAAGATCTCCGCCTGGGTGAGCAGCTCCTCGCGCGGCCCGCTGATCTCCGCGAGCGCCTTCTCGATTTCCTTCGGGCTCGCGACCCGCGGCAGCGCCTCGCGCGAGGCGAACAGCAGCGCGCGGGCCATGTCCGGCAGCTCCTGCGCCTGCTTCACCGGGACCTTCGGCAGGTGCTCGCGCACGGCCTGCGCCTGCTCCTTCGTGCCGAGCACCGCAGCGACGCCCCGCTTCACGTTCACGAGCACGAGGCGCGGATCCGCGCGACAGACCTGCACCTCCTCGGCGCGCAGCTCCGCGCCGATGGGCTGGTAGTGCTTGTAGAGCGCCTGGTAGCTCCGGGCCCGTTCCTCTCCCGCGGCACGCGCCGGCGGGGCCTTGTCAGGTCGGTTCGTAGGTTTCGCCATGGTCGCCGAAGCTAACCAGGGTCGCTCATGGCACCAGATTCCCGGCACGAATCGGACACTCGGCGCTCCACACCCACCCGCCCCTGCGCCCAAACACACGCAGCACACTCCCGCCGCGGCGGCCCCGAACACACGCCGCACCCACCCGCCCCTGCGCCGGCACGCATTAACCCGCCGCAGCACACAAATCTGTAAGCCAAACTGCACCCAGGAGCTCCTGCAGTACACATTTCTGAATGCTGGCTTACTTTCGGATGCAGTTTCGCAGACAACTTTGTATGATTTTTTACTTTAAACTCGACCCGCGCAGCCCCTCCTGCATGTCGCGTTGCTTCCAGGTGCCCCCGCGGACGCGCTCCCGCGCACTCGCCCGCTCCCGGACGCAGCCATGAAGGCAGCGCTGCGCGCTGGCCGGCGCCCGGGTGTCGCCGCAGGGGCGGCGCTGCGTTCTCCGCGCGGAACATCTTTCCACCCGCGCCGCATCCGCCGCCGGGGACGTGCGCGGCGGAGACACGCCGTCCCGGCCTGTGTATCTTTACCTCGTGAGCAGCACACTTATCTTCCCCAGGCTCTCTTGGTCCCTCGCCCTCGCCGCCGGCATCGCCCTGAGCTGTAGCGGCACGAACGAAGGCGACTCCTCATCCCAGGGCTCCGGCGCTTCCGGCGCCACCGGCAGCGGCGGCGGCGCGACCACCAGCGGCGGCGTGACCAGCGGCGGCGGCGAGGAGCCGATCTTCGTCGGCAGCGGCGGCGGCCTGCTCGCCACCAGCGGGAACGGCGGCGCCGGCGGCAGCTGCCAGCAGCTCGACATCGCCTTCGAGCCGCAGACGCCGACCGTCATGATCGTCGTCGATCGCTCCGGCAGCATGTACGACAGCGGCTTCTGGGAGCCGCTGAAGACCGCGGTGCTCAACGTGGTCGAGAGCCTGCAAGCGAAGGTGCGCTTCGGGTTCCTCACCTTCACCGGGATCGCCCCGGATCAGTGCCCGCTGCTCGCCGGGACCGACGGCATCGCCCTCAACAGCCACGCCGACATCGCGGCCGCGTACGAGGTGGCCTCCATGCGGCCGGGCCAGAAGCTCGAGACGCCGACCGGCATGACGTTCAACGAGACGATCATCCCCGACCTCCTCGCGTTCGGAGAGCCCGGCCCCAAGTACATCCTCTTCGTCACCGACGGCGAGCCCGATCGCTGCGACGACGGGCCCTCCGTCTGCGCGCGCGACGACGTCGTAGGCGCGGTGCAGTCGGCGTACGAGCAAGGCATCGGGACGTTCGTCTTCGGCCTCGGCGACGGCGACTTCGCCGAGCACCTCCAGGACCTCGCGAACGCCGGCGCCGGCCAGCCGGTCCGGCGGCCGCAGAACACGACCCAGGCCTGCTTCACCGGCGCCGGCACCTACGCCGACGTCGGCGGCACCGCGATGTACTACACGCCGGACCCCACCAACGCGAACGCCCTCGAAAACGAGCTCAACGCGGCCATCTCCGGCGCCAAGAGCTGCACGTTCGACCTCCAGGGCTCCATCGCGGTCGATCTCGAGCACGCGTCGGAGGGCCAGGTGCTCATCGACGGCGTGCCCGTGCCCTACGACGCGCAGAACGGCTGGACCATGGAGAGCCCCACCCAGCTCGTCCTCGTCGGCGACGCCTGCGAGCAGCTCAAGGCCGCGACGCAGGGCATCTCGTTCAACTTCCCCTGCGAGATCATCGACCCCCTGTGAGCGACGCGCCCCCGGCGCTGCGCGCCGCCGCGCCCCCGGCGCCGCGCGCGCCGGCGGCGCCTTTTCCGCGCACCCGGCCCGCGCTTTTGCTAGAGCCGTACGCCAACCTCGACCCATGACCAGGATCAGCGCGCGGGAGCTCGCCGGGACGAGCGGCCCCTTCGGCCGCGGCACCCAGGTGGTGCGGCCGGAGGAGGTGCCGGAAGGATCGGTCGTCACCGTGCTCCGCGTGCCGCCCGAGTCGGCGGGCATGCGGCTCGACCGGTTCGTGCAGTCGCAGCTCAAGCGGACGAGCCGCACGCGCGCCGCCGAGATCGTCGCCCGCGGCGCCTACTCGCCCGAGGCGCGGCGCCTGCGCGGCAGCGATCGCGTGCGGCCGGAGCAGTGCATCCTCCTCTGGCGCGCGCCGTGGGACGAGCAGGCGCCCGACACGGCGATCCCGGTGCTCCACGAGGACGACGCGCTGCTCGCGGTGAACAAGCCGCCGAGCCTGCCCGTGCACCCCACGGCCCGCTACCACAAGAGCACCGTCATCAAGATGATGGAGGCCGCGCGCCCCGGAGAGCGGCTGTTCCTGGCGCACCGGCTCGATCGCGAGACGAGCGGCGTGCTCCTCCTCTGCCGCACGCCCGAGGCCGATCGGACGGTGAAGGCGCAGTTCGAGGAGCGCACCGGCGTCCTCAAGCGCTACGTGGCGATCGCCTGGGGCTGGCCCGAGCGCGACGACTTCCGCGTCGAGCTGCCGCTCGAGCTCGACACCGCGAGCCGCTACAAGGTGAAGATGCGCGTCGCGCCGCCGGGCCGCGGCCTCGCGTCGGCCACCGCCTGCGAGGCGCTGGGCCGCCGCGCCGACCCGCTCACCGGCCGGCGCTACTCCATGATCCAGTGCACGCTCGAGACCGGCCGGCAGCACCAGATCCGGGTCCACCTCGCGTCGAGCGGCCTGCCGCTCGTGGGCGACAAGCTCTACGGGCCGGACGAGGGGATGTTCGCGCGCGGCGCCGACGGCGAGCTCACCGACGACGACCGCCGCGCGCTCGAGCTCGACCGCCACGCCCTCCACGCCGCGCTCCTGGAGCTCACGCACCCGGCGACAGGCGAGCGCGTGCGCATCGAGGCGCCGCTCTCGGACGATCTGCGCACCTTCTGGGACGCGCTCGACGCTTGATCGGCGGCCGATCGGTGGCCGATGGGTGCCGATGGGTGCCAATGGGTCGCCAATCGGTGGCCAATGGGTGGACGACGACGATCGCGGCGAGCGAGCGGCCGCGGATCTTGTGCCGTCGCGCCGACTTACGTACGATGACCCGGATGACGCGTGCGCGAGACGACCTCGAGGCGCTGCGGGATCCAGCGCTTCGGTCCACACCGCTCGAGGCCGAGAGCACCGCCCAGAGCACGGCGTCCGGTCCGGTCGAGACCGGTCCGGAAGAGACACGGCAAACCGCTGGGGCGCCCGCTCCGGAGGAGCGCCCGCGCGCGGAGGGCGAGCGCCCCGACACGGACCGGCCGCAGCCGGCGGGCGCGGAGCAGCCGGGCTCGGAGCGGGCCGAGCCAGCCTCGTCCGCCAACGTCGAGCCGCTCTCCGTCGAGCCGCGCTCCCGGGGCGACGAGAGCCTGGATCGGGAGCGCTACGAGCGGTACGCGATGCCGGCGAGCGACCTCCCCGCGGCGAACGTGCAGGCCTTCCGCGGGGACGCGGGCGGGGTGCTCGCGATCGTCCGGCGCGCCGTGCAGTCCGTGACGCGCGATCCGGCGCGCCACCGGCGCCGGCTGCCGAAGTCCCGCTTCGACGCGATCCGCAGCCTGCCGGAGCTCGCGATGGCGCTCGACTACGCGGTGGCGCGGATGCAGCCCGAGAGCGCGCCGCCGGCCGAGGTGACGGAGCGGCTCGACCAGCTCTACGAGGCGCTGCGCCCGACGCTCGCCGCGGCCGAGGCCTGCTTCCCGCGCGGCATCGTCCCGGAGACCTACGGCATCGTCCGGCGCGCGCTCGTCGCCGGCGATCCCGCGAGCGCGGCGGCCACCATCACCAACCTCATCCTCGACCGGTGGAACCACGTGCAAGGCCGGATCTCCCTCACCCGGGAGGAGGTGACCCGGATCAACGGCACCGCGAAGTGGCTGCTCAGCAACACCCGCGCGCCGGAGCGCCTCGACTCGCGCGACATCCGCGATCGGCTGTGGTCGCTGCTGCGCGAGCGCTACGAGCAGCTCCGCGCGATCGCCCAGGAGGTCTCCGGCGACGACTCGCGCGACTACGCCCCCGAGCGCCTCGCCGCGGACTGAACACCTCCCCCACCCCACCGGAGGCCCCCTCCTCCGGGACCACGGCCTACATCGCGACAGACACCTTGGTCTGCGATGGAGACGAGTGCACGCCCGCGGGCATGTTGGCGTTCGTGCCGTTGTGCGCGGTCATGCACGTCTGGAAGACGACCGGCTGCCCCTCCACCTTGACCTTGGCCGACCCCTGCTTGAACTGCACGGGGCCCTTGATCGTGCCGGAGACCACGCCGCCCGCCGCCCCGGCCTCGTCGCCGGCGCTCATCGGGATCACCGTCTGCTTGGTGATCACCGGCTGGTTCATCACCTTCACCTTCTTCGCGCACGTCCCCGGGTTGGCCTGCACGAGCTGCGCGGTGTTCGGGTAGGGCACCGGCACGGGCGGGCCCGGCGGCGCCGGGGTCTTGCACGTGTCCGGGAAGGCCTCGCACGTCCCTCCCTGCCTCGTCGCGATGGGAAACATCGGCCCTCCTCCGCTCATCCGAGGTGGATGCGCTTGCCGTCGATCTTCACGTCGTCCTCGGCCTCGATCGAGGCGTGCCCCCCCTTGACCGAATAGGCCCCGGAGGCGCGCGCGCGCACGCGCCCGGCCAGGAGCTCGTCGAGGTCCTCGACGCGGCGGAAGGAGCGCTTGAGCCGCGCGAAGACGTGGGACGCGAGCGTCTCCATCCGGTCCGCCACCACCTTCACCTGCTCGACCGCCGCAGAGAGCTGGACCCCTCGATAGCTCGCCTCCGCGAAGAGCACCTCGGCCCGCTCGCCGACGAGCTTCAGCGCGCGGGCGCCGAGGCGCGCCTCGGTCTGCCCCAGCGCGAGCGACGGCCGCGCGCCCGCCTCCCCGTCGCCGGCCTCGAGCGTCACCCCGCCCGCGCCGCGGCACCGGATCGCGCCCCCGGCGACGAGATCGATGTTCCCCTGCGGCGCGGCCAGCGCGAGATCGCCCGCGGGCACGGAGAGCAAGCCGCGGCCGAGATCGGGGCGATACTCGAAGACCAGACGCCCGCCCGGGTCGCGCACCTCGATGCGCTCGCGCTCGCCGTCGGTGGACACGGCCGCCGAGGCGCCGGACCGCGTGGTGAGCCGCCGCTCCGAGGCAGGGGCCTCCTCGTCGCCGAGCACGCCGACGACGTAGCAGCGCTCGAGGTCCTCCCCGGTCACCAGCACATGACAGCCCACCTCGATCCGGGGCAGCGGGGAGATCGCCACCGCGGCGCTCAGCTCGAGGGCGCGGCCCTCGTGCTCGATGCGCACGACGCATCGCCGCTCGCTCGCGACCTCGACCACGGCGGCGCGCCGCACGTAGCTCGCGGTCGCTTCCTTCGGGCTCACGCTGGACAAGGCAAGCTTCGACATCGTCCCTCCGCTTCGGGTGACTACGCGCTGGGCGGCTGCCAGTCCTCGGCAGCGGCCAGCTCCGGATCGGTGCCCCGGGCCTGCTCGCGGTTCGCGAGCGCCCAGAGCGCGCCGGGATCGTCGATCCGGTGCAGGTTGGCGCCCGCCACGTCGGCCTGCGCGAAGTCCGCGTCCGCGAGCCGCGCGTGCGAGAGATCGGCGTAGCCGAGCCGGGCCCCGCAGAAGAGCGCGCGCGGGGCGTCGACGCGCACCAGGATGGCCTCGCGCAGGTCGGCCCCGGTCAGGTTCGCGCCCCCGAGCGCCGCCCCCTCGAGGTACGCCCTGCGGAGGTTCGCCTCGCGCAGGTCGGCCCGCTGCAGCTTGCTCCCGCTGAAGTTCGCGGCCCCGGCGTCGGCGCGGCCCATCACGGCGCGGTCCAGCGCGGCGCCGCTCGCGTCCGCGCGGGTCAGCGTGGCGCCGAGCAGCCGCGCGCCCGTGAGATCGGCGCCGGAGAGATCGGCGTCGGTGAGATCGGCGCCCGACAGGTCGGCGCCGCGGAGGTCGGCGCCCGCGAGGCGGCAGCGCACGAAGGCGTTGGCCTCGAGCTTGACCTTCGAGAGATCGGCGCCCGTGAGATCGACGGCCGTGAGGCTGGCCCGCCGGAGATCGGCGCCCGCGAGCTTCGCGCCCGCGAGCCGGCTCGTCCGCAGGCGGGCCCCGGCGAGGATCGCGCCCTCGAGGACGGCGCCGCTCGCCTCGCACCCGTCGAGCTCCGCGCCCTGGAGGCTCGCGCGCGAGAGCTTCGCGCCGGTGAGCGTGCCGTCGGTGAGCGACGTCCGGTCGAGGACCGCGTCCGTCAGGTCGGCCCGCGTGAGATCGACGCCCTCCGCCGAGATCCCGCGCAGCTCGGCGCCGGCGAGGACCGCGCCGGTGAGGTCGGCCCCGTCGAGGATCGCGCCGTCGAGCCGGGCGCGCGAGAGCTTCGCCGCCGACAGCGAGGCCCTGGCGAGCCGCGCCCGCCGGAGGTCGGCGCCGCCGAGCTCGCACCCGCGGAGGTCGGCGCCGGTGAGGTCGACGCCCGCGAGCTTCGCGCCCGCGAGGTCGCTCCCCGCGAGCTCGGCCCGGGCGAAGCTGCCGCCGGTGAGATCCATGCCGCGGAGGTCGCAGCGCGCGAGCCGGCCGCCGCCGTGATCGCCCGCGAGCGCGCCGAGCGCGGAGAGCGACGCGCCCTCGAGCCGGAGGCGGTCGACGCGCGCGCCCGCGAGCGGCGGCGCCGCGGGCGTGACCTCGACGAGGGCCGCGCCGTCGAGGTGCGCTCCGCGGAACGACGCGCCGCCGAGGTCGCAGCGCTCGATCCGGACGGCGCGGAGGGTCGCGCGGTCGAGGCGCGCCGCGGAGAGGTCGCAGCCCGAGAGCGCGGCCTCCGCGAGGTGCGCGCCGGAGAGATCCGCGCCGGCGAGCTTGCCGTCGCTGACGGAGGCCCGGTCGAGCCGCGCTCCCTCGAGCGACGCCCCGACGAGCGTGCAGCGCTCGAGGATGGCGCCGGTGAGATCGGCGCCGGCGAGCCGCGCCCCGGCGAGATCGACCCCCTCGAGCACGGCCCCCTGGAGCCCCGCGCCCGTGAGGTCGGCGCCCCCGAGGTCGAGGAGCCGGCGCTGCAAGCCGCGCACGCCCGCGCCGGCGAGCGCGTCGACCTGCTCGCGCGCGAGCCCGGCGGCGTCGAGCGGGACCTCCACGACGGCGTCGCGATCCACCGCCACGTCGAGCGAGCTGAAGACCGCGCCCGCGAGATCGGCGCCCGCGAGCTTCGCGCCGTGGAGGTCGCACGAGATGATCATCGCCCCCGCGAGCCGCGCCCCCGAGAGATCCGCGCCGGCGAGACGGACGCGATGGAGCGCCACCTTCTCGAGGGGCGCGCCGCGCAGGTCGGCGCCGGCGAGATCGATCTCCGGCAGCACCGGAGGCCCCGGCGCCGGGCCCGCGCGGAGGCGGTCGAGCAGGGCCGCCACGTCCTTGCCGGAGGCGCCCGCGGTCATCCCGCGCTCCGCCCGGCGAGCTTCGTCGCCTTCAGGTTCGCGCCGTCGAGCCGCGCCTCGGCGAGGATCGCGTCGAGCAGCTCGCACCCGTACAGGTTCGAGCCGCGGAGGTCGGCGCGGGTCAGGTTGGCCTGCTCGAGCGTGCCCTGGAACAGGTTGACCGCGGTGAGCAGCGCCGCGTCGAGCTTCGCCTTGCTCAGGTTGGCGTGCTTGAGGACGGCGCGGTGCAGGTTCGCGCCCGACAGGTCGGCGCCCGAGAGATCGGCGCGGATCAGGGTCGCGCCGCGCAGATCGGCCTCGCGGAGCGACGCGCCGGTCCAGCTGGACCCGTCCGCCCTCGCCGCGCGGAGATCGACGCGCCGGAACGACGCGCCGTCGACGGCGCGCGCGCCCGTGAGATCGGCCTCCGCCATGGAGACGCGCTCGCCCGAGGCGCCATGGAGCGACGCCTCGCGCAGCGACGCGCCGCCGAGCTGCGCGCCGTCCAGCGCGCAGCCCGTGAGATCGGCCGCGTCGAGCGAGGCGCCGCGCAGGTCGGCGGCGGTGAGCCGCGCGCCGCGGAGGCGGGCCCCTCGGGCGTTCGCCCCGCGCGCCCGGACCTCCGCGAGGTTGGCGCCGCCGAGCTCGGCCTCGCGCAGCGACGCGCGCTCGAGGTTCGCCTGCGCGAGCGTGGCGCCCGTGAGATCGGCCGCGTCGAGCCTGGCGCCCGGGAGCGCCGCGCCGCGGAGGCCGGCCTCCGAGAGGTTGGCCGCGGAGAGATCCGCGCCCGTGAGGTCGGCGCCGTAGAGCTCGGCCTGGACGGCGACGGCGCGCGCGAGCGAGGCGCGGGTGAGATCGGCCCGCTCGAGGCGGGCGCCCGTCAGATCGGCGTCGTCGAGGCGAGCCCCTCGGAGGCGCGCGCCCGTGAGATCCGCGCGCGTGAAGGCGAGCCCGCGCAGGTCGAGCTCCGAGAGATCGAGGCCCACGAGCCTCGCGCGCGCGAAGCTCCGCCCGCCCTTCGCGCGCGCCGCGACCTCCTCGCGCGTGAGCGCCGCGGCGGCGGACGGATCCTCGGGCCGCGCCGGCTCGTCGAGCAGCGCGGGATCGTGGCCGTGCTCGATGAGCAGCCGCCGCGTCTGCTCGCGCGAGTCGCGCTCGAGCCGCGCCGCGGCCTCCGGATCGTGCCGCAGCTCTCCGATCACGATCGCGAGGAACGCGTCGGGCGAGGTGACGCCGCGCAGCCGCTCGATCACGTCGCGCGGGACCCCGGATTTCTCGAGCATCGCGCGCGCCTGCTCGAGCCCGGCGATGATGTCGGGGTCGACGTCGCCGGGCTTGCCCGGCTCGCCGTCGGGCGCGCCGGGCACGCCGGACGCGCGCGGCTTCGCGGCGACCTCGGGCGCCTCCGGGCGCCGCCACCGCGCGGGCTCGCGGTAGCGAGAGGCCGGGAGCGGCGGCTCCGCGAGCGGCTCGGCGACCAGCAGGACCCGGCGGAGCTCGTCGTGAGCGCGCGACGCGATCGGGGTGAGGCCGCGCCAGACGAGGGCGAGCCGGCCCGCGTCCATGTCGATCCAGAGCGTGTCGAGGTGGAGCGGCACCTCGCGGATCTCGGCCCTGCCGCGCGCCGCGGCCTCCACGAAGCAGCGCGCGCGCAGGCCGGGCAGCCGCGCTTCGTAGCGCGGGAGCTCGGGGTGCAGGTTCTCGAGCGCGATCGCCTCGTCGCCGCGCAGATAGCCCGCGATCTGCTGATCGTGCGGGGCGGCGTTGAAATAGCCCCAGTCGAAGTCCTCGGGGAGGCCGGGCCAGCGCTCGGTCAGCCAGCGATCGTCGTAGGTGCCGACGCCGGCGGTGCGCTGCGCCCACGCCCGCGCGATCGGGCCGAAGCCCGCGGGGTCCGGGGTCTGCCGCGGCGAGTCGATCAGGCCGCCGGGCAGCTCCAGGTTGGGCAGCGGCCAGCGCTCGACGCCGGCGGCGGTCTTGACCTTGCCGCGGCCGCGCCCGAGCGGGTTCTTCGCGAAGCCGTCGCCGCCGAAGCTCAGCTCGTACCGGAGCGGCATCGCGCGGAACGGCCGCGGCTCGCTGGCGACCTCGCCGTCCCAGATCCGGTCGCCGATCACCGCGATCCGCTTGCGGAGCCGGCCGACCTCCAGCGCGGCGTACGAGGCCCGCTGCGCCTCGCCGCGGGGCGTGCGGCAGGTGCCGACCAGGAGGACGTCGGCGCGCGGCTTGAAGTAGGCGAAATCGGAGGCGTAGACGAGGCTCTTCCCAGGGTCGTCGTCGAGGTGGCGATCGGCCTCGAGCAGGAGCCGATCGCCCGGCGCGGCGAGCGCGGCCGGCGCGTTCGGGGCCAGCGTGAAGGTGCCCTTGACGATCACCGTCAGGCTGGTCGCAGGCGGTCGCACCCGGCCCACGAGCCAGCCGAGCTTGAGACCGGTGTCGTTCAGGATCTCCACGCGCGGCCTACTGGATGGTCAGCGCGTTGTTGTTGCCCAGGGTGATCTGTCCCTGGATTCTGGCGCTCGAGCTCTTGATCTCGATGTTGCCGCCGGTGGCCAGCTTCAGGACCGCGCTTTCGTCCTCCGTCTGGAGGTAGATATCCTTCCCCGCGTTGACGACGATGTCTGCGTCGGGAGCGAGCTCCACATAGGCGTCCTTGGAGTTCGCGAGGACCACCGCTCCTGGCCCGCCGCCGTGCTCCCCCACGTAAAGCGCGCTCTGCGTCACGCCCGTCGCGTCGTTCTGCCGGATGAGGATCCCCTCCTTGTCCATCTTGATCTCGGCCTGCGATCTCGGGTCCCCGGCCTTGTCCTTCAGCGCGACGACCACCGAGGCGACGAGCCCGACGGCGAACGCGGCCGCCGCGCCCCCGAGGCACCCGGCGGGGACGGCGGCCACGCCGCTGCTGTCGACGGTCCCCGCGGCGGTGCACCCCGAGAGGACCGCCACCGGGACGGCGGTCGCGGCCGCGATCCCCGCGAGCACCGCGTTCCGGCTCCCCCCGACACCCTCGTGATCGGCCTTGATGCGCAGGTGGATCTCCTCGCGCGCCTTGAACTCGTGATTGCCCGCCGTGCTCATGTCCTTGCCCGCGACGTTCGAGTACTTGAGGCCCGCGCCGAGCTCGACGGTGAAGCCCACGCTCGCGGTCAGCGCCAGCGCCAGGCTGAGATCGATCTTGCCGCCGAGGAACACCGTGTTCGTCATGCCGAACATCGCGTCGAACTTGTAGCCGCCGTAGAAGCTCTCGGTGTCGCCGAAGGTGTAGGAATCGCTGGAGTTGTGGCCCATCTCGCGCTTGCGCCAGCTCTTCTTCCCGGCCGCGTACACGTCCTGCTCGAAGAACTCGACCCGATAGACGGGATCGGCGTTGTACACCTCGAGCGTGCCGGCGCCGAGGTTGAGGCGGTACTTGCCGGCGACCGTGTCGGTCTTGTTCCCGCCGATCATGACCGTCTCGTCCTGCTGGATGCTCTCCCGGTTGTTGCCGCGGACCACGAGCGTCCGGTCGCCGTCGGTGTACTCGAACCAGCCCGGGTACGTCTTGGCCGGGTCTCCGGCGCGGAGGTCGTCGGCGTTCTGCACGCCCGGCTTCGTCTTCGTGCTGTCCGCGGGATCGGCGTGCGTGAACGAGTCGAGCAGGGCGTTCTCGGTGGTCGAGTCCGACGCGCCGATGCGGAAATAGCTCGTCTGCGTGCCCGTGGCGTCGTCGTAGTCGGGGGTCTTGAGGATGAGCCAGGTCCCGGTGACGCTGAACTTCACGTACTCGATCGACGCGCTCACCACGCTCGACTCGTTCCCTGCGCTGTCCTGGAACTGGGCGCTCACCGTCTTCTGGCCGTAGCCGTCCGAGAGCGTCCACCACGCGCTGGCGGTCGCGGGTTGCCAGGCTCCCCACGAGCCGCCCTCGTTCTTGAGCCGCACCTTCGCGACGGGGGACGTCCCGTCCGTCGCGTCGAGCGTGAGGGCGACCTGCTGCGTCGCCGTGTCCGCGGCCCCGCCGTTGATCACGATCGAGGCCGCCGTCGGGGCCACGGTGTCGAGCGTGATCGACGCCGACCCGGCGCCGAGCACGGCGGACCCGCCGTCGCCGAACTGCACCGAGACCGTCTTCGCGCCGTCGCCCGACGGCAGGGCGTAGCTCGTGGAGGTCGAGAGCGGCGCCCACGCGCCGAAGGTCGCGCCGTCGTCGCTGAAGCGCATCCGCGTCGCGTCCGAGGGCGCGGTGAGGGTGAGCGTGACCGACGCCGAGTTGGTGTAGCTGGCGCCATCGTTGATCGTGATGCTCATGGCCTGCTCCTCGGGTTGCCTTCCGGTCCTCGCGACGCCTATCCCTGCGCCTTCGGCGCGCCGGAGGGCTGCGGCGGCGCGCCGGCGATCATCCGCTCGATCCGGTCGCACGCCTCCTTGATCTGCCCGAGCGCCGGCGGCGCCACGTAGATCGTCGTGCGCTCGTCGCGGCCCCCGTCGCGCAGGCGCAGCGTCAGCACCGCGAGCGGCGCGTCGAGGTGCACGCCCCGGTCCGAGCCGGCGATGCGGTCGACCCGCCAGTCGAGCCCGACCAGCACCTTGCCGTGATCGAAGATCGACTCCTCGAGGATCCCCCGCCGGATGACGGCCTTCGCCGCCTCGTACCACGAGAGCACGACGACGCCGCGCGCGTCGTCGCCCGAGAGCGCCGCGACGTCCGCGGCGACGTCGGTCGCGGCCAGATCGAGGCTGCTGGCGCGCGAGAGCACGAAGCGGCACACGCGCAGGCTCGCTTGCAGATCCGGCGCCGAGAGGTCGTAGAGCCGGCAGAACGCCTCGGCGCGCTTCTCCATCGCCGCGTCGACGGCGCCGGCGAGGCTCGGCGCCAGGATCTCCCAGAGGCCCTGGCGGGCCTTGTCCGGCAGGTCGAGGAGCCGCCTCCAGTCGCGGACGACGTCGGCCGGCGCGGGCTGGCCGTCGAGGCAGCGGAGGCGCGCCTCGGGAGGGGCGGGGGCTCGGTTCATGCGGGGATCCTCCATCTCGTGTCAGCGTCGGTCGCGGATCTCGATCATCGCCCCGGCGGCCGTCGTGATGCGGTGGCGATCTGCGGTCGCGGCGTTGACGGCCGACGGCGCCGCCGCGTTCGGGACCGCGCCGACGATGATCGGCCGATCCGGATCGCCGTCGGCGAAGACGAGGAGCACCTCGGCGCCGGGCCGCAGCGGGAAATGCATGTTGTGGTTCGGCCCGGCGAAGGGCTGCGCCATCCGCACCGGGTGCGAGCTCTTCTGCTCCCCCGGGAGCGCCGTGTCGAAATGGAACTGCACGGTGTAGCGGCCGTCGCCGTCGAGGCGCGCGACGCCGCCGGCCTCGCCCTCGGGGCCGGGCTGCACGACGCCGGTGACGAACCCGTGGATGCGCGGCCTCGGCGTCCGCCGCGGGGGGCGGTAGTGGACGCTCGCGGGCACCGCCGTGAAGGTGTTCGCGTACGACGCCGCCACGCCCTCCTCGTCGAAGGCGGGCAGGGTCGCGGTGTGCTCGACCCCGACGAGGAGCAGGCCCTCGGGCGCCTCGAGCCGCGGGTGCTCCCGCAGGACCGTGCGGTGCCCGGCGCTGAACTCCGGCCGCGCGCTCTTGCCCTCGTAGACGCGCTGCTCCGAGAGGCGCTCCTCGGCGCGGATCCGGGCGAGCTCCTTCGCCTCCTCGGCCGTCTTGACGTGGCTGCCGTACTCGACGATGCCCCCGCCCGACGCCCCCTCGAGCGTGTGATACGCGGCGAGATCGAGCAGCGGCTTGCGGTAGTTGTAGTCGTGCACCACGTACGCCGAGGGGACGAGCTTGCTGGTCCTCTCGATGGCGAAGACGTCGGACGCCTCGCCGCGCGGCCGGAACTGCACCTCCGCGGCGCCCTCCACGGGGCGAAAGCCCCCGGGGTGGTCGGTGAAGACGAGGACGTCGCGGTCGCGCCGGTGCTCGAAGTAAAAGCTGATCCCGAGGTGCTCGGCGAGGCGGCTGATGAAGGCGAGATCGCTCTCCTTGTACTGCACGATGAGCTCGCGCAGAGAGTACGCCTTGAGGAGGCGGAGCTCGACGTCGCCCGCGCCGAGGCCGTGCCGCTCGAGCTTGCGCCGGATCACGTCCGGCACGCTCGCGTCCAGGTAGATCTCCTGCGTCTCGACGAGCGTCAGCTTGAACGCGCGCGGGACGACGCGGAGGCGGTAGGCGCGGCGCTCGGCGTCCGGATCCAGGCGATCGAGGATCTGGCCGAGGATGCCGTGGATCCGGCGGATCTCCTCGCCCTCGACGAGGACGACGACGCTGATCGGGGCCCCGGGGACGGCGTCTTCGGGCAGGTCCCGCTGCGGATCGCACACCACGTCGAGGTCGAACGAGAAGAGCCGGGAGATCTCCTCGCGCCCCGAGAGCGCGCGCACCCGCACGCCCGCCCACGGGGCGCCGGCAGTTTCGACGAGGATTTCCATGGCTCGGCTGGCTCCCTTGAGCGTGGAGGCCAACTACGGGCGCCCCTTGCTGGACCCGTAGATGACCTGCTGGATGTCGAGCTTCTGCGGCTTCGGGGCCTTGCCAGGCGGCGCGGGCTCGTTCGCGCGGTCGCTCGCGGCGCCGCCCCAGGGCGATCGCGGCGCGGGAGCGGCAGCGGGCGCCGCGGGAGCGGCGGGGAGCGGCGGCACGGGGGCGCCCGCGGCGGGCGACGGCGCCGCAGCGGCGGCGGGCGGCGCAGGAGCTGCGGCGTCTGTCGCGGGAGCTGCGGCCGGTGGCGCGGCAGAAAGCCCGGTGCGTCGAAACGGGAGGAGGCTCTCGGCGAGGGCGCGCTCCTGCTCCTCGGAGGAGAGCGAATGGGTATCCGAGACGGAGCGCTGCTGCGGCGGGCGGGGCGCCTGCGGGCTGGGCGCCGCCGCGAGCGACGGCGCGGCCCCCGGCCGGAATGGCAGCGGGGCCGCCGACCCGACGGGGGCTCGGCTGGTCTGCGCGGCAGGCGCATCGAGGCGCCGGGCGGCGCCGCGCGGCTCGCGCGCCCCGACGTCCTCGCCGAGCAGCTCGATCGTCGCCCCGGCCTGCTCGGGCGTCGCGCCCGCGCGCGGGGCGACCATCGCCATCTCGGCAGGGGCCAGCGACGCGGGCGGGGCGCCCGGCAGCTCGACGCCGACGACGACGCGCACCGCCGCGAGCGCGGCTTCACCCGCGAGCGGGAAGCTGCGGCGCCAGAGCAGCGAGCACGCCTGCCGGTCGCCGTCGACGTGCAGCGTGTCGAGCACGAGCTCGAGCGGCTGCCCCTCCCTGACGCCGAACGCGGAGAGGCCCTGGACGCGCGCGAGGGCGCGCGCCCCGGGGAGGCGCGTCCGCAGCACCGGGAGCGTCGGGTGGAGCCCCTGGAGCGCGAGCCACTCGTCGCCGCACAGGGCTTCGACGCGCTGATCGGGGGGCGCCGCCTGGAAGTAGCTCCAGTCGAAGTCGTCGGGGATCTCGAGGATGGGCGCCTCGAGCGCCTTGCGGCTCGTGCGCCCGAGCAGCCGCGTGCGCGACGGCCACACGCTCCCGAGCGGCGCGAAGCCCGCCGGGCGGTCGCGCCGCGCGGGGTCCAGGACGGTCGGCGAACGGGTGCCGAATGGGTTGTCGGCCATGCCGATCCCCCCGAACGCGCGCTCGTAGACGAGAGGGATCGCCCTGTCCGCGCCGCCGGGCTCGATCGAGAGCGCCTTGTCGAGGACCGGGCGCTCGCCGGCGAAGAGCGCGAGGCGCACCGAGAAGGGCCCCGCAGGCAGGCCCGGCGGCGCGTGCGCGTGGCCCGTGAAGAACACGTCGACGCGCGCGAGGTAGGGCGCGAGGTCGCTCGTCAGCCGGACGCTGCGGCCCGGGTTGTTGTGATGGTGGATATCGGCGTGGAGGATCCCCTGCGGCTCGACGGGGATCATCGTTGCGCCGTCGACGAAGGCGAAGGTCGCCTTGGCGATCACCGTGAGGTTGAGCCGCCCCCGCGCGCGCCACGCGACCCCCGCCACGGCCACGCCGGGAGGCGCCGCGATCGCGCTGGGAGTGAGCGAGGCCTCCGGCTTCACCGCACCATGAAACCACCGGCGCATCGCGAGGGTCAAGCCTGCCACCGACGACGCCGACACGCCGTCGCGACGTCCGCCCGGCCGCTCGCCGACGACGTTCCTCGGCCTCGCAGCGCGGGTGACGAGGGAGGGGCCGGCGACGACGGCAGGCTCCGAATCCGGTGAGGGGTCCAATCCATCCATCGGTGTTGGACATCGCTCTCTGTCGGACATCGCTCTCTGTCGGACATCGCTCTCTGTCGGACATCGCTCTCTGTCGGACATCGCTCTCTGTCGGACATCGCTCTCTGTCGGACATCGCTCTCTGTCGGACATCGCTCTCTGTCGGACATCGCTCTCTGTCGGACATCGCTCTCTGTCGGACATCGCTCTCTGTCGGACATCGCTCTCTGTCGGACATCGCTCTCTGTCGGACATCGCTCTCTGTCGGACATCGCTCTCGGCGAGAGAGCCCCCATGTCCGACCGATACCACTGGCGGCGCGCGATCGACGTCGGTGCCGGCACGCAGGGGCCCCCTCGCCGCGCTGGGCGACGCCGCGCCGCTCGGGTGTACCGCCGCGCGCGCCTGATCTAGACTGCCGCCGTGCAGGAGCTCCGCAAGACCGTCTGCAACCGCGACTGCCCCGACGCTTGCAGCATCGTGGCCACCGTGGAGGACGGCCGCATCGTGCGCCTCGGCGGCGACCCGGACCACCCGATCACGCGGGGCTTTCTCTGCCACCGCACGTCGCGCTTCCTGGAGACGCAGTACTCGCCCGAGCGCTTGACCACGCCGCTGCTCCGCAAGGGCGGCGAGCTCGTGCCGGTCTCCTGGGACGAGGCGCTCGACACCGCGGCCGAGCGGCTGCTCGAGATCCGCCGCGCGTCGGGCCCGGCCGCGATCTTCCACTACCGGAGCGGCGGCTCGCTCGGGATCCTCACCGGGATCGCCGACGCCTTCTTCGCGCGCTTCGGGCCGGTCACGGTCAAGCGCGGCGACATCTGCTCCGGCGCGGGCGACGCCGCGCAGCTCGCCGATTTCGGCGAGGAGGACAGCCACGACCTCGCCGACCTGAAGAACGCCCGGCACATCCTGCTCTGGGGCAAGAACGTCTTCACGTCGAGCCCGCACACCCTGCCGGTGCTGCGCGAGGCCAAGGCGCGCGGCGCGGAGCTCGTGCTCATCGATCCGGTGCACCACAAGACCGCGTCGCTGTGCGCGGCGTTCTACCAGCCGCGCCCGGGCGGCGACTTCGCGCTCGCCATGGCCGTCGCCCGCGTGCTCTTCGACGAGGGGTGGCTCGATCCGCGCGCCGCCGAGTACTGCGATCACCTCGACGAGCTCCGCGCGCTCGCGCGGCGCCGCTCGGTCGCCGCGTGGTGCGGCGAGGCCGACGTGCCCGAGGCCGCCGCCCTGGACCTCGCGCGCCGCCTCGCCGACCGGCCCGCGGCGATCCTCGTGGGCTGGGGCATGGGCCGGCGCACCTCGGGCGGGGCGATCGTGCGCGCCCTCGACGCGCTCGCGGCCGTGAGCGGGAACCTCGGCATCCCCGGCGGCGGCGTCTCGTTCTATTTCAAGCGGCGCGGCGCGTTCGATCTCTCGTCGTTCCAGGGCGACCGCCCCCCGCCCCGCACGGTCTGCGAGCCGCTGTTCGGGCAGGAGGTGCTCGGGATGAGCGACCCGCCGATCCGCGCCGTCTGGGTGACCGCCGGCAACCCGGTGACGATGCTGCCCGACTCGCGCGCCGTCGCGGAGGCGCTCGCGACGCGCGAGCTCGTCGTGGTCGCCGACTCGTTCCTCACGGACACGGCGCGGCTCGCCCACCTCGTGCTGCCCACGCGGACGCTCCTCGAGGCCGACGACGTGCTCGGCGCCTACGGCCACCACTACCTCGGCGTCGCCACGCCCGTGGTCCCGCCCCCGGACGGGGTGAAGAGCGATCTCGAGATCGTGCAGGCGCTCGCGCGGCGCGTGGGCCTCGGCGACGCGCTCGACGGCAGCGCCCGCGACTGGAAGCGGCGGGTCGTGGAGCCCAAGCTCGCGCCGCTCGGCGTCACCCTCGAGGCGCTGGAGCGCGGGCCGGTGCGCAACCCGCTGGCGGCGAAGGTGCTGTTCGAGGACCGCAGGTTCCCGACCGCGAGCGGGCGGGTCAACCTCATCACCGAGGGGCCGGAGGAGCGCGAGGATCCGGACGCGCGCGAGCTGCCGCTCCTGCTCATGGCGCTCTCCACCGACAAGTCCCAGTCGTCGCAGTGGGCGAGGCCCCCGCAGGGACCGGCCGTCGTGACGGTGCACCCCGACGCGGCAGGCGGCGTGGCCGACGGCGCCGTCTGCCGGATCGTGTCGCGCGTCGGGGCGATGACGGTGCGGCTGCGCCACGATCCCGCGCAGCGCCGCGACGTGGCGCTCATCCCGAAGGGCGGCCACCTCCACGACGGCCGCTGCGCCAACGCGCTGATCCGCGCCCGCACCACGGACATCGGCGAGGGCGGCGCGCTCTACGAGGAGCGGGTGCGCATCGAGCCGATCGCGCCGGCGGATCGGCCGGAGCCCGCGCCCGCGCCGTAGGCGGCCCCGTTCGCAGACGTCGCGGTCGCGGCAGCCCCGCCCGCTTGACACCGCCGCTCCGGTTCAGGAAGGTTGTTGGGATGTCCTCGATGGTGGCGATGCCCCCCATGCCGGCGAGCTCCACCGCGCCCGCGGACGAGGTGGTCGGGCCGGACGTGTCGGCGCTCGTCACCGAGGACGACGCCTTGGACAACTTCCCTTCCGAGAAACAGCAGCGGCTCCTCACCGAGGCGCTCTACAGCTCGTGGTCCGGTCCGCCGCCGACGCAGGAGGGCGAGCGGCGGAGCTTCCTCGCAGCGGCCAACGTCGGGCTCTTCGCCACGACGAAGGAGCCGCCGCTCGTGCCGGACGTGCTGCTCAGCCTGGACGTCGCGCTGCACGAGGCGTGGTGGCAGAAGGAGCACCGGTCTTATTTTCTCTGGGAGTTCGGCAAGCCGCCCGACGTGGTCATCGAGATCGTCTCGAACCGGGAGGGCGACGAGCTCGGCCTGAAGCGGCGCCGGTACGCGTGGATGCGCGTCGCTTACTACGTCGTCTGGGACCCGGCCGGCCACCTCGGGGGCCCAGCGCTGCGCGCCTTCGAGATGCGCGGGCACACGTACGCGCCGATGGAGCGGGCCTGGTTCGAGGCTGCCGGGCTGGGGCTCTGCCCGTGGGAAGGCGTCTACGAGGGCCGGCACGACCGCTGGCTGCGCTGGCACACGGCCGACGGCAGCGTGGTGCCCACGGGGGCAGAGCGCGCCGAGCGCGAGCGGGCGCGCGCCGAGCGGCTCGCGGCGCAGCTGCGGGCGCTGGGCGTCGAGCCGGACGAGAGCGGCTCCTGACCGCGCGGCGCGCCCCGCTCAGTCCTCCTGCGCGGGCGCCCGCATCGGCTCTCGCGGCGTGGCGCGCTCGGGCGGAGGCGCGGCCGAGCCCTCGACGGCGTCCCCGATCTCGCGCGCCACGTCCTCGACCGTGCGCAGGCTGATCCGCCCGGCGAGGACCAGGGTCGCGCCGATCTCGCGGCAGTCGATCGGGTCGAGCCGCACGGGCGACGCGAACGCGTTGACGGCCGCCATCTGCCCCGCCGCGTAGTCGAAGCGCGCGCCGAACACGAGATCGCCGAACCGCGTATAGGACACCAGGCCGAGCGACGCGTGCACGCCGCTCATCCGCTCGAGGAAGAGCTTCGACTCGGCGGACATGGGGCCCCGCAGGCCCGACAGCGCGTTGAAATCGGTGACGGCGCCGCCGAGCAGGCTGAGGTCGCGCGTGAGGAACACCTCGGCGCCGAGCCCCACGTTGACGATGGGCGCCGCCCCCTCGACGAGGTCGAGCCGGCTCCGCCTCCGGCTCGTCACCGCGCCCCCGTCGACCGCGATCTCCTCCCGATCGACGGAGGCCCGCGCGAACTCTCGCTGGCCGAGGTAGAAGAAGCCGTCGAGCTCCAGGCGCAGCCTGCTCCACTCCGCGCTCGCGCCCACCGCCAGGCGCGCCGGCGACGGGGCCACGAACTCCCCTTCCCCGGCCCAGGTGCGGACCGCCGCCGTCCCGGTGGCGCGCGTGTCGTGATGGCTCGCGTCCAGCGAATCGAAGAGGTGCACGCTGGGCGTCCGCACGCTGAGCCCGGCGGAGAACACCGGGCTCAGCCGGTACGTCGCCCCGAGGTGCGCGAGCCCGTCCCAGGAGTCGCCGGAGAGGGCGGCCTGGTACGTCACGCTGCTCGCCGCGCCCGTGCCGGTGTCCTCCACGAGGCTGGCGACGTCGAGCGCGCTCGTGTAGCGGGTGCGCACGGCCGAGAGCGAGACGCCCACGGCGAGGCGCTCGGTGGCGCGGTAGCTCCACGAAGGGCCGGCGCTGAAGCGGCCCCACGCGTAGCGGAACGTCTGCGCCTGGTTCACGCGGCGCGAGGCGGACTGCCCCGAGAACCGGAGGGCGTCGAACCCGAACTCGTTCTCCTCGGTCTTCGCGAGGCAGGCGGCGAAGGTCTGGCGGCCGACCCGCGCCCGCCGCGGCTCCGCGTCGCGCGCGCCGCGCTTCACGTCGAAGAAATAGCAGGTCGCGTCCGGGAGGGAGTCCAGGCCTTGATCGGTCACCGTCGCGCGATCGAGCCGGAGATCGCCGTACAGCGCGGCGTCGACCGGGCCTGGCTGGTGCCACGCCTCCAGCGTGCGGTGCGCGTAGCGGAAGAACGCCGACGAGAACGCGATGTTGCGGTCCTCGATGCGGATGATGGTGGCCGGGTTCAGGAAGGGCGCGGCGCCGTCGACCCCCAGCACGACCCCGGTGCCCCCGAGGAGCGCCGACCGCCCGCCGAGGAGCGCGGACTCGTACCGCCCCTGCGCGTGCGCCGCGGAGGCGCCGAGCGCCCCGAGGAGCGCGCCGGCGATGCCGAGCAGCGCCCCGCGCGGTCCGGAGCGGCGGACGCGGGCGCGCGGGCTCGGCGGCATGGCAGGCGCCAGCATGGATCGCGGCGCCGCGACGGCAACGGCAGCGGCGCCCCGCTGTGGCAGGACGCGACGTGCGCGCTCCGGGATCGGCACTAGCGGCGCGCCGCCAGCGCGCCCAGGCCGAAGGCGATCGCGTCCTCGGCGACGGCGGCGAGCGGGCCGGGGATGCGCGTCCCGCGGTCGAGCCACGTGCGGGCGCGGTTCCCGACGAGCGCGCCGATCGCGGCGGCGGCCGCCCCGATCACGGCGCCGGCGACGCGCATGTTCTTGTCGGGGCTCTGCGTGCCGACGGCGGCGCCCAGGACCGCCCCGATCGCGAGGCGCGCGCCGAGCGGACCCGGGGCGAGGCGGCTCGGCGCCGAGGGCAGCTTGTCGAACAGCAGCTCGCCGCCCGCGAGGACGCTCAGCGCGCGCTGCGCCACGGGCGAGCGGAGCGCCCGCCAGAAGCTCCCGCGCTGGCCGTCGAACGCGCCGCGCCGCGCGCTGGCCGCGAGGATCCTCACGCCCAGCATGGAACGCATTCCCGTCACCAGCCCGAGCCCCGCGGCCTGCCCCAGGAGAAGAATCTCCGAGGTGCGCGACCGCCGGGCGCCTCCCACGACCGTTGTCGTCTCCATGGAGGTACCGCAGAAGCAACGCATATGCCCTGGTTGGCCTGGGGCGCGCGACGTACAGTGCGAGGGAGCGCTCCCCCGAGCTCGGAGACCGGTCCGCCATGCCTGTGACACCTCTCGCCACGCTGAAGACCGTCGATCTCGAGGACGAGCGGCTGAGGCGCCTGAACGCGCTCAGCCACTTCCTGGACAACGCGATCCGCATCCCCGGCGTCGGCTACCGGGTCGGCTACGACGCGGTGATCGGGCTGATCCCGGGGGTCGGGGATCTCGTCGGCTTCGGCCTGTCGATCTACATCGTGCTCGCGGCGGCGCGCTTCCGTCTCCCCGCCTCGACGGTGCTGCGGATGATGCTCAACGTGGGCCTCGAGACGCTGATCGGCACGATTCCCGTCCTGGGCGACCTGTTCGACGCGACCTACAAGGCGAACGCGCGCAACCTCGACCTCCTGCGGTCGCACCTCGCCGCGCGCGCCCAGGGCGGCGCGCGGCCCTCGGATCTCGGCTTCTACGCGGGGCTGGCGGTCGCGGTGGGGGGCGTCCTCGCGCTGACGGGCCTGCTGCTGTTCTCGCTGGTGCAAGCGCTCCAGGGTCTCCTCGGCGCGTGAGCCGCGGGCCGCGCCCGCGGCGACGGCGCTACCGGGTCGACACCGACAGGTGGGCCTGCAGCGAGATCATCTGCGGTGTGTCCGCGCCGTCTCTCGGCTCGAGGGACGTGAAGTAGCTCTTCCAGGAGGGCCCGGCCGCCCAGTAGGTCCAGCCCACGTAGACGTCCTTGTTCTGCTCCAGGTAGATCGCGACGTTGGCGATGGCCTTCAGGCATACCGCGCTGGAGCCGCCGCTGAACTCGCCGAGGAATCCCTTCTTCCGGTGCTTCCTGAGCCACGCCGTGAACCCCTGCAGGCGCTCGACCCCGATGGTCTCGCTGACGCAGGCGGGCGACTTTCCCGACGAGTCCTCGTCGAGGTGCTGGTGGACCTCGAACGCGACGTAGCCCTTCGGGTCGGCGATCTTGAGGAGCGCCTCGGCGTTCGAGGTCCCGTAGAAGGTCGCGTCGGAGCTGTGCGCGCCTGACCACCCGTTGCCGGGGACGAGGATGAGGTTGGTCGCCCCGGCGGCGCGGATGGAGACGATCGCGGCGTTGGCTGCCTCGATCCACGTCTCGGTCGGCATGTCGTGCGGCTCGTTCATGAGGGCGAACACGACCTTCGCGTTGCCCTTGAACTCGACGGCCAGCCTCCCCCAAAACTCCGCGAAATCCGCGATGGGGATCTCCGCGCCCACGACGCCCGTCCCGTAGCGAGCGTAGTTGTGCACGTCGAGCACCACGTAAGCGCCCTTGGCGGTCAGGGTGTTGACGGTGGTCGTGAGCCGGTTCAGCTCCGCCGCGTTGAGCGGCTGATTGCGCGCGGGCTGGAGGCGGCGCCCGTCCCCGCGCCCCGCCCGTCTTCTTCGCTCGTCAAGACGCTGGCCGAGCGGCGCGCACCCGCACAGGAGACGGGCCCAGATCGGCGTTTTCGGCGCGCAGGCGTCCTCCTGTACGCCGAGCACCGAAAACGCCGAGGTGGGCCCGTATCCGCAGCGGGTGCGCGTCGCTCAGTCGCGGGAGCTGGTGAAGAGGCGGAGGACGTACCAGAACAGCATGGCGACGGACGCGAAGAGCTCGAGCGCGGCGCCGACGTGCCGGTCCTCCGGGAAATGGTGCAGGACGTTCGACGTGTCGTAGAGGATGGCGGCGCCGGCGAACGCGACCATGGCGACGCTGAAGAACGTGCCGAGCTGGAAGCCGAACAGCAGCGAGGCGCCGATGAGGACGAGCGCGCAGATGCCGCCCCAGCGCAGGAGCGCGCCGAGGAACGAGAAGTCCTTGCGGGTCACGAACGCGATCGCGGTGAGCCCGGCGAAGCCGACCATCGTGACCATCGCGGCGCTCTGGATCGCGCCGGGCGCGACCATGTCCGCGATGTAGAGGAGCGGCACGAAGATGATCGCCTGGGCGACCACGTAGCCGACCAGCGCCGCGTACTGCACCGGCTTCGACATCGCGGTGTGCGCCGCGCGGCTGGCGAGCCAGCTCACGAGCATGAACGCTCCGAGCACCACCAGCCAGCTCGTGCCCATCATCGCCCTGGCGATGACCGAGGCGGCGCCGGTCTTGAACAGCGCGACCTCGATGCCCGCGAAGAGCACGATCGCCCCGAACAGGTGATTGTACGTTCGCACGAGGAAGCGCTCGCGCGAGTCCGCGGCGGCACGGATCACCGAAGAACGGTTCCCGTATCCTACGTAGTTCTGGTCCATGTTCCCTCTCTGGTAGGCCTCGACGTTCGGCGCTACGCTTTCGGCTTCGACGTTCGAAGCTAGCACGGGGCATGCCCGGCCCGCACGCACCACGCCCGCGACACGCTGCGGACGCGCAGCGCCGCGACGCCGCGAGCGACGGCGCCGGAGCCCAGCCCCTCCGCCGCTCGCCCGAGCCAGGCGGGGACCGCCCCATTTTGCCCCACCGGTACCGCAGGACACCGGTAAGGCTCGTCCGGCGCCGCGGCGCGATGACGAAAAGCCGGGCCGCCCCATTTTGCCCCACCGGTGCCGCAGGACGCCGGCACGGCTCGTCCGACGCCGCGGCGCGATGACGAAAAGCTGGCCTCGATGCCTTCGCCTGTCGAGGCCCCCTGAAGGATCGCTTAAATCCCCTTGGGGATCTTGTCGAGGTCCACCTGGGAGAGCGCGTGTCGGATCAGCGCGCTCCGGTTGGCCTTCGTCATGCCGCGCGCCTTGAGGGCGCTGACCATCTCGTCCAGCCTCTCGAGATCCTCGGTGTACATCGAGATACAGATGACCTTGTAGTGCTGCGGTCGCTCGGGCGGCGGCGCAGCCCCCGGCTCGGTCGCAGCGCCCGTCGTCCGGCCCTTCGCGCGCGAACGCGGCGCATCCGTGGGTGTATAGAACGCCCCCGACAGAACCCCTTCCACCTCGTCGCGATCGAGCAGCGCCCGCGCGGCGCCCCCGAGATCGCCTTCGCTCTTCATTGCTTCCTCCAGCTCCCTGCCCGGTCGGGGCGCCGCGCGCGCGGGCCCTTCATCCAGCGGGACCCCGCGGTGCGGGTCCCTCCCTTCAGCGGGATCCCGCGGTCGCGGGTCCCTCCCCCCATCGGGACCGCGCGGCCCCGGATCCCGTCATGCGCCGGCCGCCGCAGCGCCCGGCTGCTCTGCTGCCGCGTCCGCCCGATCGGCGCTCCACGACCCCGCGTCGCGCGCCGCCCCTGCCTCCGAGCCCGTCACACCGCGCTCGCGGCTCTCGATGATGCGATCGACCACCGCCAGGTAATCGTCGGCCGCCGGGGTCCCCGGCGCGTACTCGAAGATCGTCTGCCCCTGCGCGGGCGCCTCCTTGACCTTGATCGCCTGCCGGATCGGCGCGAGGCAGCGCTCCCCGAAGTGCTGCTTCATCGTGCCGACCGCCTCGCGCGCGATCTTCGCGCGGCCGTCGAAGAAGGTCGGCAGAACACCCCAGATCTGCACCGGGTGGTGCAGCAGGGCGTTCACGTTCTTGACCGTCTTGATCACCTGCCGGACGCCGACCAGCGACAGGTAATCGCAGGCGACCGGGACGAGCACGCTGTCGGCGAACACCAGCGCGTTCTGGTTCATCAGCGACAGGCTCGGCGAGCAGTCGAGCACCACGTAGTCGTACTCGGCCGCCGCCGCGGACAGGCGATCCGAGAGCACGCGATCCCGGTTCTGGCGGCCCGCCAGGTAGAGCTCGGCCGCGGCCAGCGTCTCGTTGGACGGCAAGAGATCCAGGTTCGGCCGCACCGTCCTCGTCGCGTCCGCGATCCGGAGCCCCATCACGAGCACGTGATAGAGCGAGCGCTCGGCGCTCGCGCCGAGCGAGACCGAGACGTTCCCCTGCGCGTCGGTGTCGACGAGGAGCACCCGCTTGTCGCGCGCCGCGAGCCCGGCCGCCACGCTCACGGCCGTCGTCGTCTTGCCCGTGCCGCCCTTGTGGTTGAACACGGCCAGATACCGCGGCACCCCGGCCGGCCGCTGCAGCGGCCGCTTCGCGCCCCCCGCCGGCGACAGCGAGACCGCGACCGCCCCCGGCGCCCGGGGCTCGCCAGCCGGCGCGGCCGGCGGCGCGGCCGACACGACCGGCGCCACGGACCGCTCCGCCGCCCCGCCTGGCGCGCCCGCGCGCGCCGCCGGCGCGGGCGACGCCGGCACGGGCGACGCCGGCTCACCCGTCTCCCCGGCAGCGCGGGCCGCGCCCCCCGCGAACGGCGCATCGCGGCGGGTCGCAGGCAGCCCCTCGGCCGGCGGCGCGATCCTCTCGCAGACGCGCGCGGGCCGCCGAGGCCGCCGCCGCGATGTCGCCGAGCCGCACCCCCTTGGCCTCGCGGACCAGCTGCGCCCGGCACTCCAGCGAGCACGCGTAGTTCCGGCGCCCGGCGACATAGAGCACCTGAGACACGAGCTGCGGGGAGAAGCGCTTGGCGCACGCGTCGCACGTGGCGAGCGAGGCGCCGCCGTCCCCGCCGAGCTGGCTCTTCTCCAGGCACTTCTGCGAGCAGAAGAAGGAGAAGCCACCGTCCTTCTCCTCCATCTGGTACCGGAACTGGACCTCGAATCCGGTCCCGCACACGCTGCACGTCTCGCTGATTCCGCCCACAGCTCGCTCCTTCGCGCCGCGCACAGCGCTTTGCCCAGGCGCAGCCTTGACCATCATCACAGTCAAGGACCAAAGGTCAACTTTTCTGCGAGCACGGCTCACCCTTCCAGCACGAGGGCGAGAGCGCATCCCGGGCGGGGGCCCGGGACGAGCGCCAGTCGGGGCGGGACCGGGACGGGGGCGGCAGGCTCAGTGACGGAAGTGCCGGACCCCGGTGAACACCATCGCAACCCCCGCCGCGTCCGCCGCGGCGATGACCTCCGGGTCCCTCACGCTGCCTCCAGGCTGCGCGACCGCCGTGATCCCGTGCTCGGCGGCGAGCGCCAGGCCGTCCGGGAACGGGAAGTAGGCGTCGGACGCGAGGACGCTCCCGCGGGCCCGCTCGCCCGCCTTGCTGCAGGCGATGCGCACGCTCTCGACCCGCGACATCTGCCCGGCCCCGACCCCGACCGTGCTGCCGGGCACCGTGAGCACAATCGCGTTGGATTTCACGTGCTTGCAGACGCGCCAGCCGAGGTCGAGCGCCTCGAGCTCCTGCGCCGTGGGCGCCCGCTTCGTCACGACCTTGCCGCCGCGCACCTCGCCGCCCGCGGTCGCGTCCCGCTCCTGGACCACGAGGCCCCCGCCGACGCGCTTGAACGTGAGCTCCCGGTGATCCGCGGGCAGGAGCGCGCCGGTCGCGAGCACCCGGAGGTTCTTCTTGGTCCGGAGCACCTCCAGCGCCTCGGGGGCGTAGGCGGGCGCGATCACGCACTCCAGGAACGTCTCGACGAGCACCTCCGCGGCCGCGCGGTCGACCTCGCGGTTGAGCGCGACGATCCCGCCGAAGGCGCTCACCGAGTCGGCCTCGCGCGCCGTCCGGTAAGCGGTCGCGAGGTCGCCGGCGACGGCCACGCCGCACGGGTTCGTGTGCTTCACGACGACCGCCGCGGGCTGGGTGAACTCGCGCACCGCCTCGAACGCCGCGTCCACGTCGACGAGGTTGTTGAACGAGAGCTCTTTGCCGCCCGCGCCCAGCGACTCCGCGAGGGCGAGCGACCCCGCGGCCGCGCCGCGCTCGCGGTAGAAGGCGCCCGACTGGTGCGGGTTCTCGCCGTACCGGAGCGGGTAGGCCCGCTCGAGGGCGAGCGTCCGGAAGCGCGGGTACGGCTCGCGCTCGGCGGCGTTCGGCTCGCCCTCCTCGGGCAGCGACGAGAGGTAGCCGGCCACCATCCCGTCGTAGGCCGCCGTGTGGGCGAACGCCTTCGTGGCCAGCCGGCGGCGCGTCGCGCTCGACACCTCGCCCGCGCCGTCGATCTCGGCGAGCACGGCGTCGTAGTCGGCCGGATCGACCACCACCGCCACGCGCGCGTGGTTCTTGGCCGCGCTGCGCACCATCGACGGCCCGCCGATGTCGATGTTCTCGATGATCTCGGGGTGCGTGACCCCCGGCCGCCGGACCGTCGCCTCGAACGGGTAGAGGTTGCACACCACGAGATCGATCGGCTGGCCCCCGAGCCGCGCGAGGTCGTCCTCGTCGATCGCGCCGCGCATCAGGATGCCGCCGTGCACCCGGGGATGCAGCGTCTTCACCCGGCCGTCCATCACCTCGGGCGAGCCGGTATAGGCCTCCACGCCGATGACCGGCACGTTGGCGTCCTGGAGCGCCCGCTGCGTCCCCCCGGTCGAGAGGATCTCCACGCCCTTTTCCGCGAGCCGACGGGCCAGCGGGAGCAGCCCCGTCTTGTCCGAAACCGAGATCAATGCGCGTCGAATCATCGCGACGCCAGCTAGTGCGTCTCGGCCCCCGCCGCCAGCCGATCCGTCACCGCTGTCCGCGGCGCGCCGCGCTTCCGCGTCGCGCTCGCGCGCTCCCGCTCAGGCGCCGGGCGGGGCGGCCGGCGTCGGCTCGCCGGCCGCGGCCGGCGGCGCCTTGACCGGCGCCTCCTCGGTCACGAGCTCGCCGTCCCGGTACTCCAGGACGCCCTTGGGCGGCCCGAAGACCGCGTAGGCGTCGGGCAGGATCAGCGCCTCGCGGAGCACGTCGTCCACGTGCTCCACGAGCACCAGCCGCAGCGCCTTCAGCACGCGCCGGGGTACGTCCCGGAGATCCTTCCGGTTCTCCTTCGGCAGGATCACGGTCGAGATGCCGCCGCGGTGGGCCGCGAGCAGCTTCTCCTTGAGCCCGCCGATCGGCATCACCCGGCCGCGCAGGGTGATCTCGCCCGTCATCGCGAGATCCCGCCGGACCGGCACCTTCATCAGCGCGCTCACGAGCGCGGTCACCATGGTCACGCCCGCGCTGGGCCCGTCCTTCCGGACGAAATCGGGGAAGTGAATGTGGACGTCGACCTTCTGATACACGTCCGCCTCGAGCCCGAGGCGATCGAGGCGCGAGCGCACGTAGCTCATCGCCGCGTGCCCGCTCTCCTCCATCCCCTTCTCGAGCAGCCCGGTGATGACGAGCTTGCCCTTGCCCGGCACCACCGTCGCCTCGGCCGGGAGCAGGTCGCCGCCGACGTTGGTCACGGCCAGGCCGTTCACGAGGCCGACCTCGTCCCGCTCCTCGCGCCGGCCGAGCCGGTACTTGGGGACACCGAGGTACTTCGGGATGCTCTTCGCGACGACCTCGATCGGCTTTTCCTTGCCGTCGGACACGACCTTCCGGGCCACCTTGCGGCACACGCTCGCGATCTCGCGCTCCAGCGAGCGCACGCCGCTCTCCTTCGTGTAGTGGTGGATGATCGTCCGGAGCGCCCCCTCCGTGAAGTCGAGCGACACGTCCTCGAGGCCGCACTCCTTCCGCTGCCGGGGCACGAGGTACTTCACCGCGATGTTCAGCTTCTCGAACTCCGTGTAGCCCGAGAGCTGGATGACCTCCATGCGATCCTGGAGCGGCACCGGGATGCCCGACAGCGTGTTCGCCGTCGTGATGAACATCACGTCGGAGAGGTCGTAATCGAGATCCAGATAGTGATCGTTGAAGGTGTGGTTCTGCTCCGGATCGAGCACCTCGAGCAGCGCCGCCGCCGGATCCCCGCGGAAGTCGGTCGACATCTTGTCGACCTCGTCGAGCAGGAACACGGGGTTGTTCGTCCCGACCTTCTTGAGCGACTGGATCAGCTTGCCGGGCAGCGCGCCGATGTACGTCCGCCGGTGGCCGCGGATCTCCGCCTCGTCGCGCACGCCGCCGAGCGACAGCCGCACGAACTTGCGCCCGGTCGCGCGCGCGATCGACTTCGCCAGGCTCGTCTTGCCGACGCCGGGCGGACCGACGAAGCAGAGCACGGGGCCCTTCAGCTTCTTCGTCAGCGCCTGGACCGCGAGGTACTCGAGGATCCGCTCCTTGATCTTCTTCAGGCCGTAATGGTCCTCGTCGAGGATCTTCTCGGCCTCGACGAGGTCATACCGCTCCTCGCTCTTGTCGTACCAGGGGAGCTCCAGGATCCAATCGATGTAATTGCGCACCACGGTCGCCTCGGCGCTCGTGGGGTGCATCATCTTCAGCTTCTTGAGCTCCTTCTTGACCTTGGCGGCGGCCTCCTTGCTCATCCGCTTGGTCTTGAGGGCCTCCTCGATCTCCTGGATCTCGTTCTTGAACTCGTCGCGCTCGCCGCCGCCCAGCTCCTTCTGGATGGCCTGCATCTGCTCGTTGAGGTAGTACTCCTTCTGCGTCTTCTCCATCTGCTTCTTGACGCGACTCCGGATCTTCTTCTCCACCTGGAGAATCTCGATCTCGGCCTGCATCAGCTCGATGAGACGCTCGAGCCGCTTCTGCGGCTCCTCCATCTCGAGCAGCGCCTGACGGTCCGTCAGCTTGATGGTCGGCAGGTTGGCGATGATGGTGTCGGCGAGCCGCGAGGCCTCGTCGATGGCCTGCACCGCCATCAGGACCTCGGGCTGGATCTTCTTGTTGAGCTTGACGTACATCTCGAACGTCGACTGGACCGAGCGCATCAGCGCCTCGACCTCGACGCTCGCGACCGAGCTCTCGACGATCTCGTCGTACTCGATCAGGAAGTACGCATCGCTCTGGACGTAACGGCGGATGCGCGCCCGGCGCTTGCCCTCGATGAGGACCTTGACCGTCCCGTCGGGCAGCCGGAGCAGCTGCATGATGGCGCCGACCGAGCCGACGCCGAAGATGTCGTCCGGCGTCGGGTCGTTCGTCTTGGCGTTCCGCTGCGCAGCCAGGAAGATCTCCTTGCCGCGGTTCATCGCCTCGTCGAGGGCGGCGATGCTGCGCTCGCGCCCGACGAACAGCTGGGAGACCATGTGTGGAAAGACGATGATGTCGCGCAGAGGGAGCAACGGGACGATGCCGCGCTCGGGTGCGTTCTTGCCGCGATCACTGTCGTTCTTGAAGAACATCCGCCGTCTTTCCGGGAGTATCGGGAGGCCGGGGCAGCCCCGCCTCGGTTGTCACACGTGGCTTGCTTGACTGCTGAACTTCCACCGGAGCGGCGCGCGCCCCACGGGGGACGCGCGCGGCGCCGGCATCCTCGGAGGAGGCGCGCCCGGCAAGGACGCGCCGGACACACGCCGTCCAGCCCGGCGCGGCCTGCGCCGCGCGCCCTGGACAGCGGCCCCCCTGGGGCGAGCGCTACGCGAGCTCCGCCTCCTTCGTGTACACGATGAGCGGCGGCTCGTGCTTGACGATCACGTCCTCGCTGACGACGACCTCCTTGATCCCCGTTCGGGACGGGACGTCGTACATGATGTCGAGCATCGCCGACTCGAGGATCGCGCGAAGGCCGCGGGCGCCGCTGTTCCTCTCCAGGGCCTGACGGGCCACCGCCACGAGCGCGCCCCGGGTGAACTTGAGCTTCACCCCGTCCATTTCGAAGAGCTTCTGGTACTGCTTGACCAGGCTGTTCTTCGGCTTCGTGAGGATGTCGATGAGCGCCTCCTCGTTGAGCTCGTGCAGGGTCGCGAGGATCGGCAGGCGGCCGATGAACTCGGGGATGAGCCCGAACTTGAGGAGGTCCTCCGGCTGGACGACGCTGAGCAGGTCGCCCAGCTTGAAGTCCTTCTTCGCCTTGATGTCGGCGCCGAAGCCGAGCGTGTTCTGGCCGATGCGCCGCTGGATGATCTGATCCAGGCCGACGAACGCGCCGCCACAGATGAACAGGATGTTGGTCGTGTCGACCTGCAGGAAATCCTGCTGCGGGTGCTTGCGGCCGCCCTTCGGGGGGACGTTGGCGATCGTCCCCTCGATGATCTTGAGCAGCGCCTGCTGCACGCCCTCGCCGGAGACGTCGCGCGTGATGCTCGGGTTGTCGCTCTTCCGGCTGATCTTGTCGATCTCGTCGATGTAGACGATGCCGCGCTGCGCGCGCTCGACGTCGTGATCCGCGTTCTGGAGGAGCTGGACGATGATGTTCTCGACGTCCTCGCCGACGTAGCCGGCCTCGGTCAGCGTCGTCGCGTCCGCGATCGCGAAGGGGACGTTGATGATCTTGGCGAGCGTCTGCGCAAGGAGCGTCTTGCCGGAGCCCGTCGGGCCGAGCAGGAGGATGTTCGACTTGGACAGCTCCACGTCGTCCGAGGAGACCCGGCTGTCGATGCGCTTGTAGTGGTTGTGCACCGCTACGGCGAGGATCTTCTTGGCGCGGTTCTGGCCGACGACGTACTCATCCAACGTCGCCTTGATGTCGGCGGGCTTGGGGACCGGGGTCGACCCGGCGTACGGCTCGTCCTTCTCGACCTCCTCCGCGATGATGTCATTGCAGAGCCCGATGCACTCATCACAGATGTACACCGTGGGGCCCGCGATGAGCTTCTTCACCTCTTTCTGCGACTTGCCGCAGAAGGAGCAGCTTAAATTGCCATTCGAGTGATCGTCCCGCCTTCGCTCCACTTCGACCCTCAGTGCGGTCTGCCAACGCTTCCGCTTCGATGAGCGGTGGGGTCACGCCGCGGCGGCCCCTTCCGCTCGGGATGGGGACGGCTTCCACCGTCCCCTGGATTTTCAGCGATGCGCAGCCAAACGCCGCGCTCGGATTCTAGTCCGGTGCCCGTACCGTCGCAAGCTAACGGGGGTGGTCTCCAGCCTGTGGCCGAAGTCAGGGAATCGCCCGATGGCGCAGCGGCGCGCGCCGCCGATGAGGCTGCGCGCCTCGGGAAAAGCAGCGGCTCGAGCGAGCGCAGCGCGGCGCGCTCGACCAGCGCGGCGCGCTCGCCTCCGCCGCCGCGCGCACGCGCGCCGCGCCCGGCGCGACGTGGCGGCGACGCACGACGTCGCCGCGCACGGCGCGGAGCCGCGGCCCGCCGCGGCTCCGCGCCGGACCTCCGCCAGAGCACGCCCGCCGGACGAGGGGGCGCGGGCACCTACTTGTTCCGCTTCGGGAAGACCTCGTCGATCAGGCCGTACTCCTTGGCCTGCGTCGCGCTCAGGTAGAAGTCGCGCTCGATGTCCCTCGCCAGCTCGTCCCGGTTCTTGCCGGTGGCGTCGACGAGGATGTCGATCAGCGTCTCCTTGATCTTCTTGATCTCGCGCGCCTGGATCTCGATGTCCGTCGCCTGGCCGCGCGCGCCGCCGAGCGGCTGGTGGATCATCATCCTCGCGTGCGGCAGCGCGAAGCGCCGGCCCTTGCGGCCCGCCCCGAGCAGCACGGCGCCCATCGACGCGGCCTGGCCGATGCACATCGTCGACACCGGGCAACGCACGTACTGCATCGTGTCGTACATCGCGAGCCCCGACGTCACCACGCCGCCCGGGCTGTTGATGTAGACCTGGATCTCCTTCTCGGGATCCTCGCTCTCCAGGAACAGGAACTGCGCGATCACGGCGTTCGCGACGAAATCGTCGATCTCCGTGCCGATGAAGACGATGCGGTCCTTGAGGAGGCGGCTGAAGATGTTCCACTCCCGCTCGCCGCGGTGGGTCACCTCCGTGACCGTCGGGAGGATGTAGGCCTTCTCGCGTTCGAGAAACTCGATGGCTTGGGTGCGGGTTTCGACTCGTCGGGTCATCCGGTGCTCCGGGGGGTTTCCTGCCGCGCGGCAGGGGTTCTACTCCTGGGCCAGACTGCGTCCGATCGCAAGACCGAACGCGCCCGAGGTTACCGGAAAATGGCGGCCGCCCGCTGCGGTCGCGCACGGAACTCGCGCCGCCCGCGCCCGGCGCTGGCGCGCCGCTCGCTCGACGTGCGCTCGACGTGCGCTCGACGTGCGCTCGGCCTTTCGCTCGGCCTTTCGCTCGGCGTTTCGCTCAGCGCGCTCGACCTGCGGGGTGCGGATCGATGAGGGCGCCGCGCGCGTTTCTTGCGCGGGCGCGGGCGCAGCGCGACCCGGACGAACCGCGCCGCCGGCGCCGAGCCGGCGGCGCGGCGCCGCGGCTAGCTCGCGTCGGTGACCTTCGCGGCGGCCTCGATGATGTCGAGGATCTTGTCCTCGAGGATCATCCCGGCGAAGAGCTCGCGCTTCTGCGGCTCGCGGTACTCCGCCTTGATCTTCGCCACGTTCTTGCCGGTCTGCTCGGCGAGCTCCTGGTAGCCCTTCTCGAGGTCGGCCTCGGTGATCTTGACCTCCTTCGCCTTCGCGATCTCGGCCATGACCAGCCCCGCGCGCACCTTCATCTCGGCGTCGAGCCGGACGCGGGCGCGGAACTCCGGCGTCGGATCGACGCGCTGACCCTGCCGGCGCGCCGTCGCGAGCAGCTCGCGCTCGGCGAGCTGCGCCTGCTGGTCGACGAGCGACGGCGGGACCGGGATCGGGTTCGCCTTGCAGAGCTCGACGACGAGCTGCTCGGCGACGGCGTCGCTCGCCCGCTGCGTCAGCTCCTTCTCGAGCTTCTTGCGGAGCGACTCGCGGAGCGCGGGGAGGCTCTCCTCGCCGCAGTCCTTCGCGAACTCGTCGTCGACCTCCGGGAAGATGCGCTCCCGCAGGTCCTTCAGCGTGATGTGGAAGATCGCCTGCTGGCCCCGCAGATCCGCGTTCGAGTGCTGCTCGGAGAACGTGACCGGGACGTCCTTCGCCTGGCCGGGCGTCATGCCGAGGAGCGCGTCCTCGATCTCCTTGAAGACCTGGCCGCTGCCGAGCTCGGTCTCGATCTCCTGCTCCTTCGTGTCGCGCAGGGCGCCCGCGACCTCCAGGGTGAACGAGATCGTCGCCATGTCCCCCTTGGCGGCGGGGCGCTCCGGCTCCGGCGCCTGCAGCGTCGAGTGCTCGCGCCGGAGGGCGGTGATCTCGGCGTCGATCATCTCCTCCGACGGCGTCGTCGAGGGGCGCTTCACCTCGAAGCCCTCCCACTTCACCTCGGCGATGTCGGGCCGGACCTCGAAGCGGGCCTTGTAGGAGAACGCGTCGTCCGGGCGGAGCTCGGCGGGCGCGATCGCCGGCTGGGACAGGGGCTGCACCTGCTTGTCGGCGAGCGCCTGGTTCAGCGTGGCGTCGACGAGCCGCTGGGCGACATCGGCGTGGATGCGGCCGCCGTAGAGGTGCGCGAGCACCTGGCGCGGCGCCTTGCCAGGCCGGTAGCCCCGGACCCGGGCCGTCCGCTGGAGCGCCGTATAGGCCTTGTCGACCTCGCTCCGGACCCGGTCCGCGGGGACCTCCACCTGAAACTCCATCAGCACGGGAGAAAGCTTTTCGACGTTGACTTGCATGGCGTTTTTTTCGAAGGGCGGCACTCGTGCCACGCGCCGCCGGGGGGGTCAAGACGGCCGAAAGGACGCTGCTTTAAAAAAAAGGAGCCCCGGCGGAGAGGCGGCCGCCGGGGCTCGGGGATCCCGGGAGGGATCGTGCAAGCTGATGCGGAGCGAGAGGCTCGCGCCGGTGCGGACGCCGCTGCGGCGCGCTTGCGCAGCAGCGTCCGCACCGGCGCGAGCGCGGGGCCTGCGAGGCTGGCCCGCGCCGCGCGGCCGCGCTCAGTCGTCGTCCGAGACGTCGAAGGGGTCCTTCTCGAAGTCGAGCTCGGCGTCGAACGACGACTCCTCCTCGACGATGTCCTCGAGCGAGAAGCCCACGCGGTTCGGGCGGAGAATCTCCCGCTCGAACTCTGCAAAGTTCTGATACGACCTGGGAAGCGGCATCTGTCCTCCTCACATGTGCCGAGGCGACGTCGGGGCGTCGGTCTGCTCGGCGAAGCTGGGCACCACGTCCGTGAGATCCTTGGCGGTCAGCGCCGGCCCTCGACGCGCGTCGAGGGCGGACGGCGGCGCGAACCGAGCGTCGACCTGCGTTGAAGCGAAGGCGAAAGCACGAGGACCTGCGCAGGCGCGAGCAATGCTGGCTCGCGCCCGTCGCACCAGAACGCGCGGGCGAGGATCCGATCGACCGGGCCGGCGTCGCCGCAGGGCAACAGCGCCCCGTTGAGGCCGAAGCAGCGGCTCCGCCCCGAGGCTCGCCCGCGGGCCAGCGGCCCCGTCGTTCGTTCACCTACACCCACATCAAGCGACATGTGGGTCACTGTAGATGTGCCCGCCGTTCAGGCCAACAATCCGGCGAGCGAACGGCGAGGTGGACGTGAACCGGGCGTGAAGCCGGGCCTGGGCCGGTCGTGAGCCGGTCGTGCGCCGTTCGTGAATCGCTCGCGGATGAGCGGCGGGGACGCCTGCATCTCTCGACGTGCCGATGGGGGTCGTGTAAGCAGCCGGGTCGGACGCGACACAGCACGATGCCACCGCCCAACCAGGGGGGCGCGCCCGGCAAGACCGGCTCCGCCTCCAAGCCTTCGCCTGTCGTCTTCGCCGTCGCCAACCAGAAGGGGGGCGTCGGCAAGACCACGACCTCGGTCAACCTGGCCGCGAGCTTCGCCGCGGCGGAGTGCCGGACCCTGCTCGTCGACTGCGATCCGCAGGGGAACGCGTCGAGCGGCGTCGGCGTGCGGCGGGGGAGCTTCGAGCTGTCGCTCTACGACGTGCTGATCGGGCGGGCGGCGCTGAAGGAGGCGACCGTCGCGACCGAGGTGCCGCTCCTCGACGTGGTCCCCGCGACGCAGGACCTCGTGGCGGCGGAGCTCGAGCTGGTCGACGCGGACGACCGCGCGACGCGGCTGCGCCAGGCGCTGCGCCCGCACCTCGACGGGTACGCGTTCGTCGTCCTCGACTGCCCGCCGTCGCTCGGGCTGCTCACGCTGAACGCGCTCACCGCGGCGCACCGGGTGCTCGTGCCGCTCCAGTGCGAGTACTACGCGCTGGAGGGGCTGACGCACCTCATGGCGACGATCGACCGGGTGCGCAACGCCTTCAACCCGGAGCTCACGGTCGAGGGCGTCGTCCTCACGATGTTCGACGGGCGCAACTCGCTCACCCACCAGGTGGCCGACGAGGTGAAGGCGCACTTCCGCGTGTTCGACGCGATCATCCCGCGCAACGTGAAGCTCAGCGAGGCGCCGTCGCACGGCAAGCCGGCGCTGCTCTACGACGCGCAGTCGAAGGGGGCGCAGGGTTACCTGAGCCTCGCGCGCGAGATCCTGGACGGCCCGCCCGCCGCCGCGGCCGATCCGAAGAAGCGGCAGCGCGGGGACGCCGAGGAGGAGCCGCCGGCCGAGGCCACGACCACCACCGGAGCGCGCGCGAGGGACGCACGACCGAGATCATGAATGCCGATCAGAAAGGGGCGCGGCGCGCGCTCGGACGGGGGCTCGACGCCCTGCTCCCGGCGGCGCCGCCGGCGACAGCGACGGCGGCCGAAGGGCGCAGCGTGTTCGTGTGCGCGATCGAGAAGATCGTGCCGCAGAAGGGGCAGCCGCGGCAGCACTTCGACGAGGCCGAGCTGGAGGAGCTCACCGGGAGCATCCGCGAGCACGGGCTCATCGAGCCGCTCATCGTGCGCAGGACGCAGGCCGGGAACGACAGCTTCGAGCTCATCGCCGGCGAGCGGCGGTGGCGCGCGGCGCAGCGCGCGGGGCTCCGGGAGGTGCTCGTCGTCGTCAAGGACGTCTCCCCCAAGGAGGCGTTCGAGCTGGCCCTCGTCGAGAACGTGCAGCGGGCCGACCTCAACCCGATCGAGATCGCCGAGGCGTTCGACCGGCTCCTGCGCGAGCACAGCTACACGCACCAGACGCTCGCGGAGCGCGTCGGCAAGGACCGCACGACGATCGTCAACTCGCTCCGGCTCCTCCGGCTGCCGCCGCGCATCCGCACCATGGTGATCTCGCGCGAGCTCAGCGAGGGCCACGCGCGCGCGCTGCTCGGGGCGCCGAGCGACAAGGTGATGGCCGACGTCGCCGAGCGGACCGTCCACGGCAAGCTCCCCGTCCGCAAGGTCGAGGCGCTGATCAAGGCGGCGAAGGAGAAGGAGAGCCGCGCCGCCGGGGACGGCGAGGATCCCGGCGAGAAGAAGCGCGCGGGGAAGTCGCCCGCGATCAAGGACCTGGAGGCGCGCCTTATGCGGCGGCTCGGGACCCGCGTCGAGGTGCGCGACGAGGGCGGCCGCGGCGAGCTCGGCATCACGTACGGCTCGCTCGACGAGCTCGACAGGATCATCGCGCTGCTCGGCGCGTGAGCGGCCGCGGGCGGGCGCGCGCTCGCCCCCGGCGGGCGGGCGGGATCGCCCCCGACCGGCGGGCGGGCTCGCGCCGCGACCGCGCTACTTGATCCGGGCGCTGAGCTCCTTCACCTTGGCGCGGGCGCGCTTGCCGATCTCGGTGTCGCCGCCGTGCTTGCCGGCCTCGGTGAGCGCCGCGAGCGCGCTCTGCGGCTTGCGCTCGGCCAGGAACGACAGGCCGAGGTAGTAGTGCGCGGCCGCGAACTTCGGGTCCACCTTGATCGCCGCCTGGTAGTCCGCGCGCGCCCCCGGCTCGTCGCCGAGCTCGTGGCGGCACGTCCCGCGGCGCACGTGGAACTCCGCCTCCGGCTTCAGCTTGATGGCGCGGTCGAAGGCCGCCACGCAGTCGGCGTACGCCTTCGCCGGCCCGAGCATCCGCCCGATGGTCGCGATCGTCGCCACGTCGTCGCCGGTCGCGGCGAGCGCCTTCTTCAGCTCCGCCGCGGCCCGGTCGAGCTCCTTGGCCTCGAACAGCATCGCGCCGTAGGCGAAGCGCGTCGCGGCCGAGTCCTCGGCCTTGAGCGCCGCCTCGTAGTGCTTGCTCGCGTTCGCGACGTCGCGCTTCAGGCCGTACGCGTAGCCCAGGTTCTGGTGGAGCGCGGCGCGGCCCGGCGCCTGCTCGATCGCCTTCGTGAGCACCGAGATCGCCTCGTCCGGCCGCGCCGGATCGTCCAGGTAGAGCGCCGCCAGGTTCAGCGCCGCGGCCTCCAGCTTTGGATCGCGCTCGAGCGCCTTCTTGTACGACGCCTCGGCGCCGGCGCGGTCGTTCGTCTTCTCGTGCGCGAGCCCGAGGTAGTAGTGCGCCTCGGCGTTGCCCGGCTCGTGCTCGATCGCCCGGAGGAGGTGCGGCTTCGCCTCCTCGTACCGCTCGTTCTTGAGGTAGGCCACGCCCCGGTCGAGCGCGCTCGTCGACGTCCCCTTCGAGGTCGCCGCGTCGCTGCCGTCCGGCGGATCGGCGAGCAGCGGATCCCCGAGCTGCTCGCGCGGGGCCTCCTGCGCTCCACCACACGAAACGGCGCACGCCGCGATCGCCGCCACCGCCACCACCGCCACGCCCCGGCGCGCGGCGGACGCCGCCCGCGCCGCGCGCGAAAACCACCCCTTGTTCATCCGACACTCCCTTCGCCGTCCAGGCCCTGGAGCACCGCGTGCAGCCGCTCCTCGACCTCTTGCATCCGCTTGCCGTTCGCGATCTTCGTCCCGTCCGCCTCGCTCACATAGAACACGTCGGCCACGCGCGTCCCCTCCGTGTTGATCTTGGCGACCGAGATCGACAGGCCGAGCTGGTAGAGCGCGTCCGAGATCGCGAACAGAAGGCCCGGGCGATCGCGCGTGAGGACCTCGATCACCGTGTGGTGCGACGCGCGATCGTCGATGGAGATCTGCGTCTTGACCTTCGGCGTCGGGCGCTCGCGCAGGCCGCCGCCCCGGCGCTTCTTGGCGACGTCGGCGCCGGAGATCTGGCCCGAGAGCACCGCCTGGATGTCGGCCACGAGCTTCGGGATGGCGCGGGCCACCCCCCCTACCCCCTCGCCGCGGTCGCGCACCCAGAACAGGTCCACGGCCTGCAGGCGCACGCCCGCCGGCGGCGACGACCCGGTCCTCGCGCGGCGCGCGACGCCGTCGTCGTCGCACGCGCGCGAGTGGATCTGCGCGGCGTGCACCTCGAGGCGCGAGGAGGCGAGCGCCGCCGTGATCGCCGCCAGCAGGCCGGGGCGATCGGGCGCGACGACGCACACCTCGGCGGCCTCCGGGTGGCGCGACGGCACCAGCGCGACCGAGACGCTGTTCCCGCTCGACTCCTGCTGCCGGGCGAGCTCGGCGTGCGCCGCGATCGCGGCCGGGCTGTTCGCGAGGAGGTAGCGCTCGGGCATCGACGCGAGGTAGCGCGCCAGGAAATCGCGCTGCGCGCGCCGCTCCGCGTCGTCCGCGGCCGGGAGGTCCTCGAGGGCGCCCACCGTGCCGCTGATCGCGCGCGTCATGCGCTGATCGTCGATCCCGAGCGGCCCGCTCTCCCCCCGCGCGCCGCGCAGGGCCGCGTCCGCCGAGAGGTAGAGCTCGTCGAGCATGCGCGCCTTCCACGACGTCATCGACGTGGGGCTCGTGGTCGAGATGTCGGCGACCGTGAGCAGGTAGAGATCGCGCAGCCCCTCGCGGCCGTGCACCTCCTGGCAGAACTCCGAGATGGTCGCGGGGTCGTCGAGGTCGCGCCGGGTCGCGATGAGGTACATCACGAGGTGCTTCAGCACGAGGTGGCACGCCTCGTCGATGTCCTCCGGCGGGAAGCCGAGCCGCTCCAGGATCTCCCGCGCCATCTCGGCGCCGCGCCCGCTGTGGTCCTTGCCACCGATCGCCTTGCCCACGTCGTGCAGGAGCGTGGCGAAGAAGAGCATCGTCGGCCGCGTCGCCTCGGCGGCGAGCCGGCACGCGAGCCCGAACTCGCCCGCGAGCTCGCCGCGCACGAGCGCCGCCAGCCGATCGACCGCGGCGACCGAGTGCACGTCGACCGTGTACACGTGGTAGACGTCGTGGTGGACGCGCCCGACGACCGGCGAGAACTCGGGGATCATCGCGAGCAGGAGGCCGAGGTCGTGCAGCTCGCGGACGACCGAGCCGCTCTGGAGCGCCGTCTCCTTGCACGTGGCCACGAGGCTCCGGAACAGCGCGGCGGCCTCGGGGCTCTCGCGGAGCGCCGCGCAGAACGCCGCGTCGCCGGCGGCGCGGACGATCGCCCCGCGCGCGTAGGGCAGGAGCGGGACGCCGCGCTCGACGGCCGCGGCGACGAGCCGCAGCGCGATCGGCGGGTCGGTCCGGAGCAGATCCGGATCGCTCATCGTGATGCAGCCGTCGAACAGGCGGATGCCGCCGCCGAGGTCCTCGTCGCGGCGGCGGCGCCGCGTGAGCGTCGGCGTGGCGCGCGAGACGATCATGTCGAGGGCGCGCGAGATGGTCCGGGCGCTCCGGTAGTAATCGCTCATCATCCGCTCGATCGCCTCGGGCGACACCGAGGGCTCGTCGGGCGGCGGCGCGGCCTTCCGGGCGGCGTCGGCCGCCTCGTTGTAGCCGAGCACGCCGGCGACGAGCTCCTGCTCGTCGAACGTCAGCCGGTCGGTCCGCCGGCCGGAGTGGGCGTGGAGGAGGTTGCGGATGCGCCAGAGCATCTCGGCGGCGCTCTGGATCTCCTCCGCCTCGCGGGCGACGAGCGCGCCGAAGCGGACCAGCGCGGCGAACTCGCCGACGCCGTAGCGCGCCTTCGCCGCCCAGCGGGCGACGTCGAGGTCGCGCAGCCCGCCGGCGCCGTTCTTCACGTCCGGCTCCAGGAGGTAGACCGAGCCGCCGAAGCGCTCGTGGCGCTGCGCGATCTCCTTGCCGAGCCGCTCGATGAAGCGGGGCAGCTCCGAGTGCGCGAAGAGGCCCGCGGCGGCGCGCTGCCACAGCGACTCGGAGAGCGACGCGTCGCCGACGACGTGCCGCCAGTCGAGCAGGCTCGTCGCGGTGGGCAGATCCTCGCGCGCGCTCTCGACGAGGTCGTCGATGGTGACGACCTGGTGCCCCACGGTGACCCCCATGTCCCAGAGCGGGTAGAGCAGCGCGTCCGCGATGGCGCTGGCGCGCTGGGCGTCGCGGGCGAGGATGCGCACGTCGAGGTCGCTCCGCAGCGCGACGGCGCCGCGGCCGTAGCCGCCGACCCCGGCGATCGCGACCGCGTCCCACGCGGCGCGGCTCGGGGAGCCGGACTCGCGCAGCAGGTGGAAGAGGCGCGTCAGGAGATCGTCGAGCAGGCGCGCGTGGCGCCGGCCGAGGGCGACGCCGAGCGCGGAGGGATCCGCGGCCGGCGTGGGGCCGCTCGGCACGGCGCGGTCGAGCCCGGCGCGCTCGCGCGCGTAGGCGGCGCGGAGCTCGGCGAGCCCGCTGGGCCTGGACGTGGGGGAGAGATCGACGCTCATGCGGAGGGCTTTCGCTTTCTCAGGTGCCCGGGGCGCGGAAGGCGGTGACGTGGGCGTTCACCCGGACGGTGGTGAGGCCGGCGCCGCAGAGGCGCGGCGCCTCGCTCGCGGCGGAGAAGAGGAGCCCGCCGGGGCCGAGCTCGGCGGCGAGGCGGCGGGCGACCGCGTCGCCCGCGGGCTCTGCGAGGTACAGGAGGACGTTCTTGAAGAAGATGATCTGGAAGCCGCCGCTCGGCACGGCGTGGACCAGATCGCAGACCTCGAAGGAGACGACCTCACGGAGCTTCTGGCAGACGTGGAGCGCGCCGCCTTTCTGCTCACAATAGCGCTGAAGCAAGGCCGGCGGGAGCTGGTCGGCGGCCTCGGCCGAGTAGACGGCCTCGCGCGCCGCGTCGATGGCCGGGGCGGCGCGGTCGACCCCGAGCACGCTGAAGCGGCGGCCGGCGCTGGCGAGGACCATCCCGAGGGTATAGGCCTCCTCGCCGGTGCTGCAGCCGGCCGAGAGGCCGGCGATGGGGACGTCGGGCGGGATCTTCGGCAGCACCGCGGTGGCGATGGCCTCCCAGATGATCGGATCGCGGTAGAACCGCGTCTCGCCGACGCGGAGCGCGCTGACGATGTGCTCGGCGGCCTCCCTGTCCTCGTGCAGGCGCTCGGCGGCCGCGAGCGGGGACACGCCGTGGCGCGCGGCCACGCCGCTCAGCACGGCGAGGACCCGCTCGCGGACCCACCCCGGGGCGGCGAGGCTGCGGCCCAGGCCGAACCTGCGCTCGAGCTCGGCGAGCGCGAGGTCGACGGCCCGCTCGGCGGAGCGCGCCGCAGGACCTCCTCCCGCTCTCGGCGATCTGGCCATCGGGGGCGCCGCGGTCAGCCGAGGAAGCCGGCCTTCCTGGCCTGGGCTCCCTTGCCGCCGCCGTCGAGGGCGATGGCGAACACGTCCTTCAGCGCGAGCACGAACGTCTCGCCCTTGGTGCTGCGCGCCTTGAGGAGCCCGCCCACGCTGAGGACCGCGTCGATCTTGGTCACCGGGAGCGACACGCCCTCGTGGGCGGCGTAGAGCGTGAGCACGCGCCCTTCCGGGAGCTCGGCCCAGCCATCCTTGTCGGTCTTGGCCTCGGCCGTGTCGAGGGCTGCTTTGAGGATGTCGTCGGTCATGAGCAACGTTTCCGCCCCGCGCCCTGCCGCGTCAAGCGCGTGCTGTCCCTTACTGGATTGCAAGGGCGATCGGGGTCGTACGGGACCTCGTCCGTGGTACCGTAGTGCGCCGATGTGGAGAAGGCCTCCCAGCCAGCCCCCCCAGGACGGGGCCGCCTCCGGGGCGCAGCCGGGGGGCGCGATGCCGCCGGGGTGGGAGCCTGGGGACCACCTCTTCGTCGACGACATCAAGAAGTCGTTCGGGCCGACGAAGGTGCTGCACGGCATCACCATGCACCTCAGGCGGACCGAGACGGCGGTGATCATCGGCGGGTCCGGCGCGGGCAAGACCACGCTGCTCCGGCTGCTCATCGGCCTGGAGCGGCCGACCACTGGGCACATCTGGGTCGACGGCGTCGATATGGGCGCGCTCGGCGACTACGAGATGAACCGGATGCGCCAGCGGTTCGGGATGGTGTTCCAGTACGCGGCGCTGCTCGACTCGCTCACGATCTTCGACAACGTGGCGTTCCCGCTGCGCGAGCACCGGAAGCACATGTCGAAGCGGGACATCCGCGACAAGGTCGTGGGGATGCTGAACTCGCTCGGCCTGGAGAACAAGGAGGAGCGGATGCCGTCGGAGCTGTCCGGCGGGCAGCGCAAGCGCGTGGGCCTGGCGCGCGCGCTGATGCTCGAGCCCGAGATCCTCATCTACGACGAGCCGACGAGCGGGCTCGATCCGCTGACGAGCCGGATGGTCGACGACCTGATCGAGGAGACGCGGGCGCGCTTCAAGGTGACGAGCGTGGTGATCTCGCACGACATGGCGAGCACGTTCCGCATCGCGCACCAGGCGTTCCTCGTGATCCAGGGGCGTGTGGTCGCGTCGGGGACGCCGGACGAGCTGGCGTCGGGCGACAACGAGCAGGCGCGCCAGTTCATCGCGGCGGCGGGGGTGGCGCCGGACAAGGTGTCGCGGGTGAACCGGCCGGCGCTCGCGGACAGCACGAACGGCGACGGCGGGCAGGTGATCGAGTTCCGGAAGGCGGCGGAGTAGATCGCTGCGGCGCGGGGCGCTGCCCGCTGCGGCGGCGCTAGAGGCGGAGCACGGCGGCGCGGCGGCCTCGCGGCGTCGTCGCTTCGGAGAACCGGGGCGCGCTCCGGGCGAGCCGCCCGCGGGCGTCGAAGATGACGAGCGTCCCGCGCCTCAGCCGCAGGCGCGAAAGGTACTCGTCGAGCTGGGCGAGGCCCTCGCGGAGCGGGTCCTTCTGGCCCTTGCGCCACACCTTGAGCTCGAGCGCGCGCCGCTGGACGGCCCAGGATCCGTCGGGCTTGCGGTAGGGGAAGCGGACGAGCAGATCGATGCGCCCACGGCCGACGCCGTACTCGCGATCGATGAAGCCGCCACCATTCACCGCGCGCTGGAGGAAGGCCATGAGGACGAGCTGGGGGGCCACCTCGGGGTATGGCATCCCGGAGGCGAGCACCTCGCCGTGCTCGTGCCAGAACGCGGCGAACGCGCGGAGCAGGCGCCGGAAGGCGAGGCGGCCGTCGGGCAGGAGAAAGCGCTCGGGCGGGGCGTCGATCCGCTCCTCGGCCGAGGACGAGAGGACGCGGGCGATCACCTCGCGGTAGATGGGGTTCGCCACACGCAGCGGCTTGCCCTGGGCCACGAGGCCGAGATCGCGGACGTAGGAGGCGTCGTCGTCGTACGTATCGCCGCCGCCCGCGTACGTGCCCGCGAGCATGGGCTCGAGCACGCGGCGGACGCGCGGCTCGGCGAGCTTGCTGACGAGCGAGTCGAGGTGCGTGGCGCGCTCCAGGATGAGGCGCTCCTTGGCCTGCTCGACGTGCGCCCGCGTGATGGCCTCGCCGGGCGGGACCGCCAGCTTCTCGACGATCTCGCGGCCGAGCGCGTTGACCAGCCAGGGCTGGCCGGCGGTGAGCTCGAAGGCCCGGGCGAGCGCCGCATCGAGAAAGACCTGGCCGGTGTCCTCGGTGTGCTGGGCATAGAGCGCGCGCAGCTCTTCCTCGGAGAAGTCTCCGAGCCGCAAGGACTCGAGCTTGATGTTGAACGGGCTCGCGGTGCCGAGGCGCTCGGGATGGCCGCCGCTCGCGACCTTGTAGTCGCGGACGTCGCGCAGGCCGCAGAGGATGACCGAGGCGGGGAAGTGGTCGGGGCGGCTGGGGAAGCCGGCGCGGAGCTGGCGCAGGATGCTGAGGAGGCCCTGGCCGCGCAGGGAGTCGATCTCGTCGAAGATGAGGACGAGCGGGCGCGGGCAGGCGCGCGCCCACGCGGTGAGCGCTGCGGAGAGGAGGCCCTCGTCGCCCTCGAGAGAGAACGGCGGCGGCTGGAGCTCGGGCGGCAGGGCAATCTGCGCTGCGCGCGCGAGCTCGCGCACGACGGCGCGCTGGGCGGAGCCGTAGTCGTCGCCCGCGGCGCTGCCCTCCTCGCAGGAGAAGAGGACGGCGGCGTGGCGGCCCGAGGCGGTGAGCCGCTCGGCGACGGCGCGGAGGGCGGTGGTCTTGCCGGTCTGCCGGGGGGCGTGGACGACGAAGTAGCCCATCTGGTCGACGAGGCCGGGGACCTCGGGCAGCCGGCTTTCGGCCGGGATCATGTAGTGCAGATCGGGGCGGCAGGGGCCGGTCGTGTTGAAGCGGCGCTTCACCCGCCGAGCCTTGGGCCAGCGGCCGGGAAGAAGCAAGGGAGCAGCCGACGAGCGCGACGAGCGCGATAAAGTGAGACGAATGGAGCGGTGGTTCTGGATCGGGCTCGGCGGCGCGGCGGGAACGCTGGCCCGCTACGCGCTGTCGACGTGGTGCGAGGGGCGCTTCGGCGCCGGGTTCCCGTACGGGACGCTCGCCGTCAACGTGCTCGGGTCGTTCTTGCTCGGCGCCATCGGCGAGGTCGCCGCGACGACAGAGCTCCTGTCGCCGACGCTCCGGCTCGGCCTGAGCACCGGCGTCATGGGCGGCTTCACCACGTATTCGAGCTTCAACAACGAGACGATCAGGCTCATTCACTACAAGTCGGTGGCGGCGGGGCTCGTCAACATCACGATCACGCTGGTCGGCTGCCTGCTCGCCGGCGTCCTCGGGATGGTCGTCGCGCGGCGGATCGTGGCGAGCTAGGGCGGTGGTGGCGGGCGGTCGCCTGCGGCTTGGCCGGGCTGGTCACACGAGAGCCGGCGTGCGAGCGTCGCCGCCATGGTGTCCATGCGCCACGAGAGCCTCGTGGATCTCTTCAAGAACCGCCCCTCCCTCGCCGCCGAGCTGCTGGCCGAGGCGCTCGGCGTCGCGCTGCCGGTCTACTCGGAAGCCCGCGTCGCCTCGGTCGCGCTGAACCAGACGCAGCCCGCGGAGTACCGCGCGGATCTCGTGATTGTCCTCCATGCAGGAGAGGCGCCCGCGCGCGTGATCGTCGTCGAGGCGCAGCTCAGGCGCGACGACGACAAACGGTTCACGTGGCCTGCCTACCTCGCGGTCGCGCGGGACCAGCACCGCTGCCCGGCCCACTTGCTCGTCGTCGCGCCCGACCCCGCGGTCGCCGCGTGGTGCGCGGAGCCGATCGAGCTCGGCGTGCCCGGCTTCGTCCTGCGTCCACCCGTGCTGCGCAGCGAGGACGTCCCCGTCGTGACGGACGTCGCCGAGGCGGCCCGCCGGCCCGAGCTCGCGGTGCTCTCGGCCATGGCCCACGGCGCCACCGCTCGAGGAGCGGCCATCGCCGGCGCCGCGCTGCCCGTCATCCACGGGCTCGATGACGAGCGGGCCAGGTTCTACTACGATCTGGTGGTCATCTCCCTCAACGAGGCGGCTCGCCGGGAGCTGGAGGCAATGATGAAAGGCTACGAGTACCAGAGCGATTTCGCCAGGAAGTACATCGCGCTGGGTCGCGACGAGGGTCGCGACGAGGGTCGCGACGAGGGCCGCGACGAGGGCCGTGTCGAGGCGACGGCGCGCAGCGTGCTCACCGTGCTCCGGGTCCGCGGCATCGACGTGCCGGACGCCGCGCGCGAGCGCGTCCTGGCCCAGAAGGATCCGGAAGTCCTGGAGCGCTGGCTCGAGCGGGCTGCCGCCGCCGCGTCGCTGGCCGAGGTGCTCGACGAGCCCAGCTGAGCCGGGCGCGGCGCACGGCGCTCCTGGTCCTGAGAGCGAGGATCAGCCGTCGGCGCCGAGGATCGGCGTCGTCTCTTCGGTCACCAGCACGGGGGGCGCGTCGCCCTGCGCTCCACTTCCGCTTCCGCCGGGCGGGGGCTTCTGTCCCGGGGGCGGAGCCTTCTTACCGGCGCTGCCGGAGCGGGCCTCGAACATCCAGGCGGCCTTGTTCAGCTCGGGAACGAGGATGGTTCCGTCGACTCGGCGCGCCGCCCTGAAGGCGCGGAGGATCTTCTCGATCACGATCGCGACCCGCCCGTCCTGCAGATCGAGCGCCCGCTGCGTCACCCGGCGCCCGGCGGCGACCTGGACGCTGGCGACCCCGCGCACCCGCTGCGCCGTGGCCCGGAGCGAGGCCGCGCAGTCGGCGCCGACCCCATAGTCCTCGAGGAGCTGCGCGTCCTGCGCCGGATCGGCCCGCCGGGTGTCCTCGATGAAGGTCGCGAGCGCCTCGAGGCCCTTGGCGAGGCTCTCGGGGGAATCCGCGCGCCCCACCACGGCGTCGACCCGCGCCATGCGGCGCGCGCCGAGCGCGTTGCGCAGTCCGTCGTAGCAGAGGTCGCGCTCGCCGATGCCGTCGCGCATCGCGCTCCGCCCCTGCACCTCGAGCGCGGCCCGCGCGCCGGCCGCCTCGGTCGCCTCGGCGTCGTGCGCCCGCTTCATCGCCTGGAGCCGGCCCGCCTCGGCGACGAGCAGCGGCAAGAGCGCGTCGGGCATGCGCACCTTGGCGCGCTGCGATCCGGAGAGCGAGCCCAGGATCCGCCGCGCCGAGGCGACGAAATGCGGGGCGTCATCGATGAGGCTCTGCGAATCGATGCGCGTGCCCTCCGCGACGAGGTCCTCCTCGGGGATGCCCGCGTACGTGCGCGCGGCGAACGCGCCGTCCGCGGGGCCGAGCTCCCGCGCGAGCGCGTCGAGGGTGATGGTGGTGGGTGAAACGATGGGTGCCTCGGCCGGTGAGGTCGCCGGCGCGGGCTTTTTGGTCTTGGAAGTGGCCATGGGAGGAGAAGCTACGAGGGAGCGTCAACGAAGGGGAAGCGGGCACGTCCACGGGGCAAGATCCCGTCGCGGCGATCCGGCCGACGGGGGGACAGCGCGCCGGCGTGGCGACAGGAGGCCGGCGATGGGGGCGCGCATGGCGGGGCGCGGCTCGCGCGCCGGGTGGACGGAACCGCGGCGGCGGGCGGCGCGCGCGAGAGCGGCAGGCAGCGCGCGCAAGCCAGGTCAGGCCAGCGCACCACCGCGGCCGAGGCGCGCGCGCGGCGCGGCGAGATGCGCGCACTGGCGGATCGAACGAGCGCACGACGCGGGAGAGGCGCGCGGGAAGCCTGTCGCCGCCGCGCGACAGGGACCCCGGGGATGCGCACGACGCACCAGAACACGCGCACGACGCGCCGAGAACGAGCGCACGACGCACCAGAACGCGTTTTGCGTCTTTGCGCCTTGGCGCCTTGGCGTTGAACTCACCCTCCGGATCCCTGGCCGGACTTCTGGCGGGCGGAGCTGGACACTAGAGCGAGCGCGCAGCGGCGGTGAGCAGCGCATCCCAGGCGGGTACGCCGAGGTTGCCGAGGGGCTCGGCGAGCGCTGCTGCGCGCTGCGCGACGGAGCGAGCGTCGCCAGCGCCGGCGCTCGCCAAGCGCCGCGCGAGCTCGCGGTGCGCCGCCACGGCGAGCACGCGGCTCACGTGATCCTCGGCCGTGTCGCCGAGGAGCGCCTCGGCCTGGCGAGCGAGGTCGCGCGCGGCGGCGACAGTGCCGCCCCCCTCCGGCTGTAGTGCCGCTCGAAGCAGCTCGACGAAGACCTGCGCGCGAAGGCGTGATCGCCGGTCCAGGCCCAATCGCCCCCAGTCGGCGATCCGACCACGCGCGTCGTCAAACGACGTGGCGGCGCCTCCAGGATCCCCCGTGACCATCGCGAGGAGCCCGGACGTCACCGCATGGAAGGCCGCTGCCCGGCAGCCGCCTTCGAGATCGAGCTCCGAGCGCAATTGAACCGCTGCATGCGTCGCTCGCCTGAGGATCTTCGAGGCCCGATCCTCGTTTCCCCGAACGATCTCGACGAGCGCCACGGCGATCTCGCGGCGGGCAGCGAGGCTCGCATGTTCCGCCGGCCAGGCAGTATCCTCGACAGGGGCTTGATCGAGCTCCCGTAGAGACGAATCGATCTTGCCGGAGAGGAACTCGATGTCCGCGCAGGTAATGCGCCCAGACCGCACGCGCTCCCTCGAGGTGCTTCTCGTGCAAACCGAGAGAGGCCAGCGCACGGCTCTGCGCCAGCGCTCTGGCGATGCGGCCGCGCTCAACCAGCCGGAGAATGTACGACAGAATGTTGCCGAACGGCACGTACGGGCGCCATCGATGGATCCCTTCCCTCGGCTCGATCACGAGCCGCTGGTCGAGCAGGTCCGCGTTCTCGAGGTGACCGAGGCACCACTGCACGAGCGCGCTCGCCTGCCGCACGTCCGGTAACTCGATCGCGCCGACGCTGCCTCGGCCGGGCTCGGCGCCAACGAGCGAAAACGCCCGGTTCGCATGGACAGCGGCGGCATCGGCGCGATCCTGCGCGGCCACCGCGATGGCGAGGTGAGAGAGCGCGACGGCGGTGAGCTCTGCGTCGTCGGCCTCGATGAGAGCCAGTAAGTCGGAGTAGAGCGCCTCGGCCTCACCGAAGCGCCGCTCAGCGAGCAGCGCATTGGCGACGCGCAGCATCCGCCGCGCGCGGAGGGGCGGCGCGACTTCGGAGGGGCCACGTTGCTCCATCGCGTGCAGCTCGCTCACCAGAGCGTCGGCCCCGCTCTGGACGAGGAGATCACTCACCCACGGCGCGACCACGAGATCGCCGCCGAAGAGCGCAAGCGGCGAGACGGCGCGCACGAGCAACAGCGCATCGTCGATGCGCCCTCTCGCGCTCGCCGACGCCACCGTCGTCGACGCCGCCACGTGGGCCTCCAGGAGGTGCTCGGGCGGCACCAAGAGCTCATCGTCGCTCCTCATCTTCGCCGCCATGGGTGTCGCCCCTGGCTCGTGGACGTCGAGACCGGCCTCGCGCGCGCCCGCGTCCTCCTCAATGGCGTACTCCCCGCTCCGGATCGACCACACGTCCGGCGCCGCGGCCGCGAACACGGACACGAGCGCGGCCGGCAGCATCACCACGACCTCGCCGCGAGACGGGCCGAGGACGTTGCGCTTCTCGTTCCAGAGCGAGAAGAGCCGCGCCCACGCTTCGATGTCCGCATACGTCGCGCGCGACGCGTCGACGAGGTGGATCACGCCGCGGAGCTCCTCGGACGGGTCGAGGAGCGGGACCAGGACGCGCTCGGCGAGCTCTCCGTCGGTGAGCGGCGTGTCCTCGGAGCGCCCGCTGTACGGCTCCAGCCGCACGAGGCCGATGCCGGCGCGCCCTAGCCGCGGGAGCTCCGCCGAGAGCGCCGCGACCAGCTCGTCCGCCGCGCGAGGGCTCGCGCACCGCGCGAGGTAGAGGTGGAACCGCCGCGAGAGCGCGAGCGCCCGGATCAGCCGCGAGCGCTCCCCGCCCGCGGCACCGGTCATGCGCCCTTCTCCGCCGCGGCGTCCTTCGCGTCGGGGAAGGGCCCCGCGAGCTCCTGCATCCCGGCCACCGACGGGTGGAGGTCGACCCACTCGTCGTCGTTGAGGTAACGCAGGATCACGTTGTTCTGGAGCAGGTGGTCGGCGGCCTCGCGCTCCTGCTCGTTGCTCGTGATGAGCTGCTTCGTGCGGTTCACCTTCGCGAGCCACGGGATCGCGCCGCTGTCGTACACGATGCTCCGGTAGCCGTTCCCCGCGCGGCGCAGCTCCCGCTCGAGCGTCTCCCCGTCGACGGGGAACGTCTCGAGCTCGAGCAGCGTCTGGAGCAGCCGGACGATCTCCCGCGGGTAGCCGCCCGACCACAGCGCGATGGCGCGGAGCCGGTCCCGGAGCGCCGATTCGCCGAAGATCTCCCGGAGCGCGTCGTCGTCGATGCGCCTCTTCACGAGCTCGGTGATGACCTCGACCCCCTCGGGGTGAAGCCTGCCCTCGATGTCCCGCACCTTGATCATGGGCAGGAACGCCACGGGCGGCTCGACCATGCGGCGCGCGAGCGCCGGCGGGACCGTGTAGAGCACGTGCACCGGCAGCTGGAGGTACGGCGCGCCGGTCGAGAAGATGCGCTCGGCGCTCTCGAGCACCGGCTTCCAGGTGAGGCTCGTGCCCCGCAGCTTCTCGAGCGAGTCGAAGAGGATCGCGATGCCCGAGCGCCCGAGCTTGCGCGCGCGCCAGTCGAGCTCACGCACCTCGTCGTGCACGAACCGGACGAAGGTGGACAGGTGCCTGGCCACGATCTCGCGGACCCGGTGGCGGACGGTCGGGTTGGTCTTGAGGTTGAGCTCAACCCCGGCTTTCGCCCCCGCCTCCACGCCCGCGGTGAGCTTTCCGATCTCCACGTCGGTCCGCGAGAGCCACGCCCAGAGCCGCCGGTGAGGGCCGTCCGTCAATGCGCTCGTCGCGTCGCCGCCCTCCGCCGCCAGGACGGCACGCTCGGCGTGGAGCAGCACGAGCGCGAGCACGTCCGAGATGTCGATCTCCACCGTGAGATCGAGGACATCGTCGGCGTCGATCAGGACCGTGAGGAGGTTGCGCCGCTTCGGATCGGAGAGCCTGGCCGCGAGCCGCTGGATCTCCGTGCTCTTCCCCGTGCCCCGGAGGCCGGTGAAGAGCTGGCAGACCGGCGTCCTGGAGAGCTCGATCTGGCGCGCGAGCTTGTTCGTCCAGTGCGCCCCGCGGACGCCGCGGACGTCGATGTCCACGTTGCGCTCGTCGCCCGGCGACAGCGGCTCGTCGGGGTTGCAGCGGTTGTAGAGCTCCTGGAGGCGCTCGAACTCCATCGCCGGGAAGGTACCCGACGGCACCATGCCCATCAGGCAATTCGCGCCGCAGGCCGACCCCCTTCCCCGGTCACTCCACGAGCCCGCGCTCCCCCGCCGCCTCGTCCAGCCGCACGAACCTCGCTCCACCCCGCGCGATCTCCTCCACGAACGCCCCCAGCGCCTCCAACCGCCTGCCGAGCGGCACCCGGAGCTCCGGCTGATACGGCGCGAGCGCCTCGAGGCCGTCCCCCCGGTCGAGGAAGTCCATCCCGTGCAGCTCCAGGTTGACGAGCGCCTCCCCGGCGCAGGCGCGCGCCAAGAGCCGCGCCCCCGTCGCGCCCGCGAGCCCCACGCTCGTCCCGATCACCGGCAGCCGCAGCCCCGGCGTCACCTGGATCGGCAGCTCGACGAAGCGCCGCCCGCCGCGCCGGTACCACGGCCGCCCAGGCCGGTACGGCCGCCGCGGCGCCGCGAGCACCCGCGGGGTGTCCAAGATCGCCGCCGATCCCCGCCCCTTCGCGCGCTGCACCCCCATCGCGAGCGCCTTCGCCGCGTAGTAGGGCGGGCACGGGAACACCGAGGAGTCGAACGCGACCCCGACCGCGTCGAGCGCGTCGAACAGCGCGTCGCTCACCGTGTACCCCGGCGCGCGGAAGCCCGTGGGCCGCCGGCCGACCGCCTCCGCGATCGCCTCGGCGCCCAACAGGACGTCGGCCGCGATCGCGGGGCGCGGGAGCCGCGAGAGGTCGTACCGATGCGCGTACGAGTGGTTCTCGACCGCGTGGCCCGCGTCGCTCAGCGCGCGCAAGGCCGCCGCGCTCGCGGGGCGCGCGAGATCGCGGCCGATCGCGAACAGCGTGACGGGGATGCCGTGGGACGCGGCGAAGGCCGCGATGCGCGGCAGCGCCGCGTCATAGACGGCGCTCGGCGAGATCGCCGCCCCGGAGCGCTCCGGGACGGCGAGCCCGTGAATGGCGAGGTAGTTCGGGACCTCGTCGAGATCGAGCGAGACGGCGGCGAGGCGCCCCCCCATCGGACCGCGTCAGCTCGCGGCCATCTTCGCCACCTCGGCGGCGAAATCGTCCTCTTTCTTGGCGATGCCCTCGCCGCGCTCGTACCGCACGAAGCGCGTGAGCTTGACCTCGCCGCCGGCCGCCTTCGCGGCCGCCTCGCGCAGCTTGTCGATCGTCTGGCCCGACACGCCGCGCGACGCCGCCTCCACCGACTCCTGCTCGATCAGCGCGACCTCCGAGAACCACTTGTTGAACTTGCCCTCGATGATCTTCGGCCACGCCGCCTCCGGCTTCGGCTTCGGATCCTCGCGCAGCTGCGCCTCGAAGATCTCCTTCTGCTTCGCCTTCAGCTCCTCCGAGACCTCGTCGCGACGGAGGACCAGCGGGCTCATCGCGGCCGCCTGCATCGCCGTGTCCTCGACGAACTTCTGGACCTCGGGGTGATCCGCCACCGCCTGGCTCGCGGTCTCGACCGCCACGAGCACGCCGATCTTGCCGCCGAGGTGCACGTAGGCGTGCGCGACGCCGTGCTTGCCCTCGGGGACCGACACCCGATCCCACCGCCGCACCGCGATCTTCTCGCCGATGCGCGCCGTCAGCTCCGTCGCGACGTCGGCGACCGGCTTGCCGCCGATCGAGAGCTGCGCGACGTCCGCGCCGTCCGCCGCCTTCTCGGCCGCGGCGAGCACGTCGCCGACGAACTGCCGGAACGCGTCGTTGCGGGCGGCGAAATCGGTCTGGATGTTGACCTCGACCATCGTCGCGCTCCGCCGATCGGCCGCGACCGTCGCGCGGACCTCGCCCTCGGTGGCGGACGCGCCGGCCCGCTTGGCGCTCTTCGCGAGACCCTTCTTCAGGATGATCTCGACCGCCTTCTCCATGTCGCCCTCGGCCTCCGTGAGGGCGCTCTTGCAGTCGCTCATCCCCGCCTGGGTACGCTCACGAAGCTCCTTGATCGCCTGCGCATTGATGCCGGCCATGGCTCTTTCTCCTTCAACCTAGATAGGAAGAGGCCGCGCCGAGCGGCCCCTCTTCATCGCACTTCAGACTGGTAACCACGAGGGCCGGCGCGACGAGCCGCCGGACCGCAGAGGCACAGAAGGCGCAGAGGCGTGAAATTTTCATTTCTGTCCCCGCGCCCTCCGCGCTCCCGCGGTCCCCACCGCTCCGGGCGGGAGGCGACGCCGTCACCCGCCGCCCGAGCGCCGGGCCGCTCTCCGATGCGGCTCGCGCCGCGCTACGACGCCTGCTGCTGGCGCGGACCGCCGCGGCCGCCGCGGCCGCCCTGGTAGACGTTGATCTCGTCGCGCTGGCCGCGGCCGCCGGCCGGGGGCTGCGAGCCGTGCGCGCCCTCGCCGTGGTCCTTGCGGCGCTGCGCGCCCTCGACGCACGCGTCCGCGACGCGCGCCGTGATCAGCCGGATCGAGCGGATGGCGTCGTCGTTGCCAGGGATCACGAAGTCGACGAGATCCGGGTCGCAGTTCGTGTCCGTGATGGCCACGACCGGGACGTTCAGCTTGCGCGCCTCGCTGATCGCGATCGACTCCTGGTGCGGATCGATCACGAAGATCGCCGCCGGCAGGCCGCCCATGCCCTTGAGGCCGCCGAGGTACTTCTCGAGCCGCTCGCGCTCCTTCTCGAGGCGGACGACCTCCTTCTTGAGCAGCTGCTCGTAGGTGCCGTCCTCCTTCATGCGCTCGAGGGTGCGGAGGCGATCGAGGCCCTGCTTGATCGTCCGGAAGTTCGTCAGCGTGCCGCCGAGCCAGCGGTTCGTGACGAAGTACATGCCCGACCGGCGGGCCTCCTCCTGCACGATGTCCTGCGCCTGGCGCTTCGTGCCGACGAACAGCACGTGGCCGCCGCGGCCGACGGCGTCGGTCAGGAAGTCGTACGCGCGCTTGAAGAGCCGCGTCGTCTGGTCGAGATCGATGATGTGGATGCCGTTGCGCGCGCCGTAGATGAACGGCCGCATCTTCGGGTTCCAGCGCTTCGTCTGGTGGCCGAAGTGCACGCCCGCGTCGAGCAGCGAGCGGAGCGGGAGCGGGAAATCCCCCGGCTGGGGGGCAACGGCCTGCATGGTGTCGGCCGCCGGGGCGGATGCGGAGATGCTGGTATCGGTCACGGCTGTGTCCTTTCGGTTGGTCCGCCGCTCCCCCTCCCGCCGCCAACCCCACGCACGGACAGGAGCGTCCGAGCCGATGGGGCACCGGGCCGCGGAATGCCGTGGGTGCCAGGAGAGCGTGTGGATTTCGTCGCAGCGACGGCGAGGATTCGACCGCCGCTGTCCCCCTCGTCACGAGACCGTGAGAAGGGGGCGGTTTGCTACCCCGATGCGCCGCGCTTGTCAAGCGGAGGCGGCCGTGAGCACGGGGCCGAGATTTTCAAGCATTTATGCAAGGTTACACGGGATTATCGAGCTCTCGGAGTTCTCGAGGCGAGGTTATCGAGGCGAGGTTGTCGAGGCGAGCGCGCCGCGGCGTTCGGCGAGCGCGCCCGTGCGCCCGCGCGGCGCCTCGCCCCGCATCGCCCCGCATCGCCCCGCATGATTCCGACGCGGCCGCGCTGCGCGGGCGCGACCGCGTGCGGCACGAAACCGCTGGGCCGCGGGCCGCGGCGCGCCGTGTCCCGGCATCCACGATGGCGTACACTCCGCGCGTGCGAACCGCGTCACGACGCTTCCTTCCTGCACGCTTCGCCCCGATCTGCGCAGGCCTCGCGGTCGTCTCCGCCTGCGTCGCCACGGCCCCGAGCGGGATCCGCCGGCAGACCGACGGCGACGGGGGCGGCGGCGGCGACTTCGGGGTGGATCCGCAGACCACGTCCTCGTCGGCCAGCACCGGGCTCCCGGACGCCGATCCGCACGCCCTGCTCGGCGCGGACCCGACGCACGGCCCGTTCAACGGGGGCCAGCGCGTCCTGCTCCACGGAAACGGCTTCAGCTCCAAGGTCCGCGTCTGGTTCGGCGACGTCGAGGTCGATCCGTCCGCGATCGTGCCCATCGATCCAAGCCGGGTCCAGGTGGTGGCGCCGCCGGGCGCGGCCGGGCCGGTGGAGCTCGCGGCGCAGAACGGCGACGACGCCTCGACCCGACGATCGCTGCCGGGCGGCTACGTCTACGACGCGCTCTATGCGTCGCCGTCGAGCGGGCCCATCTCGGGCGGCACGACGATCGAGCTCGTCGGGCAAGGCACGCGCTGGGACGCGACGACCGTCGCCAGGATCGGTCAGAAGCCCTGCACGTCGCTCGCCGTGCTGGAGCCGACCCGGCTCGCCTGCACCGTGCCCCAGGGCACGCCGGGCGCGAAGACGATCTCGGTGACGACCGGCGACGAGACGATCCTCGTGCTCGACGGCTACACCTACGAGGACAGCCAGAACGGCTACAAGGGCGGGCTCAGCGGCGGCCCCCTCGCCGGTCGGCTCAAGGTCCTCGTCTACAACAACTTCACCGGCGACCCGATCCCGGGCGCGCGCGTGGTCGTGGGCAGCAGCCTCTCGTCCGCGCTGCTCGGCGAGGCCGACGCGTCCGGCGTCGCCGTGTTCGAGGACGCCTCGCTCGACGCCCCGCGGACCGTCACCGTCGCCGCGACGTGCCACAGCCCGATCTCGTTCGCCTCCGTGCCGGTCGACACGGTGACCGTGTACCTGGACCCGGTGCTCACGCCCGCCTGCGGCGCCTCCGGCGAGCCGCCCCCGCCCGTCGGCGGCAAGGTGGGCAGCGCGGCCGTGCTCGACGGCGAGCTCGTCTGGGACACGACGCTGGACCCAGGGGCCGCCGCGTGGGGCAACATCCCGAGCCCGCAGCGCGAGACCGAGCGCAAGGCGGCGTACGTGTTCACGACGGGGGCCGACCCGCTCGCGACCTTCCAGCTGCCGCCCGAGTACCAGGCGATCACCCCGGACACGCCGGGAGAGCTCGGGCACGCGTTCACGATGTACCTCGCGCCCGGCAACCGCTCGATCTACGCGCTCGCGGGCCTCGAGGACCGATCGACGGACCCGCCCCGCTTCACCGCGTACGCGATGGGGATCGTCCGCGGGATCCCGCTGCTGCCGAACCGGGTGACGACGGACGTGTTCGTGCGGATCGATCAGCCGCTCGATCACGCCCTCACGATGGAGGTCACCGCGCCCGCGAAGGGGCCGAAGGGGCCGGACCGGATCAAGGCGAACGTGTCCTTGATGATCGGCAACGACGGGTTCGCCACGCTGCCCGCCGGCGCCCAGAGCCCGCTGATCCCGTTCGACGGGCGGCTGTCGTTCGTGGGCGTCCCGCCGCTCAACCGCGATCTGCTCGGGGCGAGCTACCACTCCTCGGCGCGCGCCGTCACCGGCCAGGCCGGGCTCGCGCCGCTGTCCGTCGTCGGCCGCGCGCTCTCGACCACCACGAGCGCGCCGGTGCGCATCGGCGATTTCGTGGGCGTTCCGACCCTGGAGACGCCGGCGCAGAACGGCGCCTGGGACGGCGCGCACCTCGCGACCTCGTTCGCCGCGGGCGCGCCCGTCGACCTCAGCGTCTACGACATCGCGAGCGGGAGCGGCCTCATCCGGTGGACCGTGGCCGTGCCGGCCGGGTCGCACGCCGTCGAGCTGCCCGACATCCGGCAGCTCGGGCTCGATCACGGCGCGCTGCCGCCGGGGCCGGTCACCATCGGCGTGTACGGGGCGCGGATCGACGGCTTCGATTACGGCAAGCTCGTCTACCGGCAGCTCACGCCGCAGGGGATGGCGGCCTACTCCCTCGACAGCTTCAGCGCGCACCTGTGATGAGCGAGCCGCTCCCCCCGACGCGATCCCGCAGGTCACGCCGCCGCGCCCGCCCGCGGCGCGCGGCGGCCGCCGCCCTCCTCGTCGCCGCGGCGCTCGCGCTCGCGCCGAGCTGCTTCGACAGCGGCGTCCGGTGGGGCGAGATCCCCGACGAGCCGCCGCCGCCCCCGCCGTGCACGGCCGGCGAGGTGCGGTGCGGCGCGGAGCTCTCGCGCTGCGAGGAGACCGCGGCCGGGCCGGCGTGGGTGACGCTCGAGGACTGCGCCGCGCAGGGGCTCGTGTGCGCGTCGATCGACCTCGGGTGCAGGGAGTGCGTGCCCGGCGTGACGTCGTGCCGAGGGCAGGACGTCGTGACGTGCGCGCCGGACGGCAGCTTCGGCGGCGTGCTCGAGACGTGCGATCCGGACGCCGGCGAGGCGTGCCGCGGCGGCGGCTGCCTCCACCTCTGCGCGGCCGCCGAGATCGAGCGGAGCAACGTGGGGTGCGAGTACTGGGCGGTCGATCTGGACAACGCGCTGATCGACGCGACGAGCAACGCGGCGGCGCAGCAGTTCGCGGTGGTGATCTCGAACCCGCAGCCGGACGTGCCCAACGAGGTCCACATCTCCCAGGACGACGGCGCGCCGGGCGATCCGCCCGCCCCCGTGGAGATCGCGAGCGCGCTGATCGCGCCGCTCTATCTCCAGGTGTTCAAGCTCGGGCCGCGCGAGGTCGATGGCAGCCCGGAGGGCGAGTACAACGCGGGCACGCACACGGCGCTCACGCGGCACGCGTACAAGATCACCTCGAAATTTCCCGTCGTCGCCTACCAGTTCAACCCGCTGGAGAACGTCAACGTGTTCTCCAACGACGCCTCGCTCCTGAAGCCGCGCGAGGCGCTGACGTACAGCCCGGGCGCGCTGACGACGGCGTACGTGGTCGCCGGGTGGCCGCAGACCATCGCGAGCACGGACGATCCGGACACGAACTTCGATCCGCTGAACCCGACCGATCTGCGGGCGTTCTTGACGATCGTCGGGACGCGCGAGGACACGACGGTGCAGGTGAAGACGACGGCGAAGATCGTCGGCGGCGGGCCGGTCCCGGAGACGCCGGCGGGCGGGTCGATCGAGGTCAAGCTCGGCGCGTTCGACGTGCTCAACCTGGAGACCGGCGGGTTCAACGAGGACTTCACCGGCTCGGTCATCAAGGCCGACCAGCCGATCGCGGTCTTCACCGGCGGCGAGGCCTCGGACGCGCCCCACTTCCCGAAGCTCGCGGATCGGCGCTGCTGCGCCGATCACCTGGAGGACCAGCTCGACCCGATCCGCGCGACCGGCAAGCGCTTCGCCGTGCCGCACACGCCGAACCGGTCGCAGACGGTGAAGCAGGCAGGCGCGCAGATCGAGGTCGTGCCCGAGCCGGAGTTCGTCAGGATCATGGCCGTGAGCAGCAAGGGCGCCGCGATCACGACGACGCTGCCGCCGCCGGACGACCGGATCACGCTGTCGTCGCAGGGCCAGTTCCACGAGGTGATGGCGTGGGGCGACTTCGTGATCGACAGCTCCGAGCCGGTCATCGTGTCGCAGATCATGGCCAGCCAGAACGCGACCGGGGTGCGGCAGGGGCTGCCGGGCGGAGACCCGAGCCTCGTCATCCTGCCGCCGATCGAGCAGTTCCGGCAGGACTACGTGTTCCTGACGCCGGACAAGTACGCGTTCGACTTCATCTCCGTGATCGCGCCGCCGTCCGCCGTCGTGCGGCTCGACGGCGTCGCGCTCGGGCCGGAGGAGTGCGAGATCGCGCCCGCGGACGGGCTCACCGACGAGCAGCGCGGGGGCGGCGCGCCGCCGTTCGTCGTCTACCGCTGCCAGCTGAGCTTCGCGTCGATCGATCCGACGCTGCCGGCGCCGGACAACGTGCGGCCCGGGCGGCAGCGCGACGGCGTGCACCGGATCGCGGCCTCCGCGCCCGTGGGGCTGCTCGTCACGGGGTTCGACTCGTTCGTGAGCTACGCGTACGCGGGCGGCACCGAGCTCCGGGAGATCGCGGCGCCGGACTGAGGCGCGGCGCCGCCGCGGCGCGACCTGGCGCGGCCGCCGCGGTCATTTGCCGGCGCCGCCGAGCAGCCCCTTCAGCTTCGCCACGAGCCGCAGCGCGTCGAGCGGCGCGAGCCGATCGACGTCCACGGAGCGGAGGGTCTCGAGGACGGCCGCCTGCTCCGGCGTCACGGCGGCCTGCGCCGGGACGAACAGGTCGAGCTGCGCGGCGCCGCCGCGCGTGCGGCCGCGCAGCGAGGCGTGCTTGCCGCCCGGCAGCGCGGCGCCCGACTCCAGGGTCGCGAGGATCGCGCGGGCGCGCGCGAGCACGCCCTCGGGCACGCCCGCGAGCCGCGCGACCGCCACGCCGTAGCTGCGGCTCGCGGGGCCAGGCTCGAGCTTGTGCAGGAAGATCACGTCGTCGCCGTGCTCGCGCGCGGCGACCGAGTAGTTCGCGATGCCCGGCGCGCGCGCCGAGAGCTCGGTCAGCTCGTGGTAGTGCGTCGCGAACAGGGCGCGGCAGCCGATCGCGTCGAACAGGTGCTCGGCCACCGCCCAGGCGATCGCGAGGCCGTCGTAGGTGCTCGTGCCCCGGCCGATCTCGTCGAGGATCACCAGCGAGCGCCGCGTGGCGTCGCGGAGGATCTCGGCCGTCTCCCGCATCTCGACCATGAACGTGCTCTCGCCCCGCGCGACGTTGTCGCTCGCGCCCACGCGCGAGAGGATCCGGTCGACGAGGCCGATCTCGGCCTCGCGGGCCGGCACGTAGCTGCCCATCTGCGCGAGCACCACGATCAGCGCGACCTGGCGCATGAGCGTCGACTTGCCGGCCATGTTGGGGCCCGTGATCAGCCACAGCCGCTCGCCCGAGAGATCGAGGCGGGTGTCGTTCGGCACGAAGTGCCCCGCGGCCGCGTAGCGCTCGACCACGGGGTGGCGGCCGTCGCGGATCGCGATCGCCTCGCCGGCCGTGACGTGCGGCCGCACGTAGTCGTTGCGGTGGGCGACGTCGGCGAGGGCGGCGGCGACGTCCCACGCCGCGAGCCTGCGCGCGAGGGCGCGGAGGCGGCCCTCGCTCTTCGCCACGAGGCCCCGCAGCCGCTCGAAGAGCGAGGCCTCGCGCTCCAGGGCGCGCGCCCCGGCGTGCTCGATTTTGTCGGCGAGCTCGTCGAGCTCGTCGCTCGTGTAGCGCTCGCCGGTCGCGACGGTCTGCTTGCGGCGGAAGCTGTCCGGGACCTTGGCGACGTGCGCGCGCGTCACCTCGATGTACCAGCCGAAGACGCGCGTGTACTTGACCCGGAGCGACGGCGCGCCCGTCTGCGAGCGCAGCTTCGCCTCGAGCGCGAGGATGAGCTCGGTCGCGTTCTTCTCGACGGCGCGCGCCTCGTCGAGCTCCTTGTCGTAGCCCTCGCGGAAGATGCCGCCCTCGCGCGCGTTCGGCGGCGGCCGCTCGATCAGCGCGGCGGTGAGCTCGGCGCAGACGTCGGCGGCGACGTCCACCGCCGCCGCCTCGGCGAGCAGCGGCGCAGCGCCGCCGTCGCCGAGGTCGGGGATCGACCGGACCGCGGCGACCGCCGCGGGGGCCGCCGCGAGGCCGTCGCGCAGGCAGCCGAGGTCGCGCGGCGTGGCCTCGCCGAGGAGCGCGCGGACGCTGAGGCGCTCGAGGTCGCCGACGCCGCCGAGCGCCTCGCGCAGCTCGCCGCGGGCGCGCGGGTTCGCGACGAAGAGCTCGACCTCGTCGAGGCGGCGGCGGATGGCCGCGACGTCGGCGAGCGGCGTGAGCAGGCGGCGGCGCAGGAGCCGGGCGCCGCCCGGGGTGACCGTGCAGTCGACGACGTCGAGCAGCGTGCCGCGGCGGCCGCCGTCGGCGGCCCGCGCGAGCTCCAGGTGGGCCTGGGCCGTCTCGTCGATGCGCAGCGTGCCCGAGGTGTCGTGCGGGGCGATGCGCCGCACCGGGATGCGCGCGCCGGGGCTGCAGCGGCGCGCGAAGCGCAGCGCCCGCGCCGCCGCGCGCACCGCCGGGAGCGGGTGCTCGGCCAGCGCCGCGGCCGAGATCGGCTCGATCGCGGCGTCGTCGAGGATCGACGCGACGTCGGCGCTGTCGAGCTCGTCGTCGTCGCGCAGCGCCGCGCGGCAGGAGAGCGAGGTCGCGGCCGCGCGGATGTCCGGCAGATCCCGGGCGATCAGCGCCTCGCGCGGATCCGCCCGGGAGAGCTCCGCGAGCAGCGTCGCGGCGTCCGGGACCGAGGTGGCCGAGAGCTCGCCCGTCGAGAGATCGAGCAGCGAGAGGCCGTACGGGCCGCTCGCTGCTCCGGCGTCGCCCGCGTCGCCCCGCCGCGCGCCGCCGCCGTCGACGGCCGCGAGGTAGTGGTTGGCGCGCGCGTCGAGCTGCTCGGTGTCGGTCACGAGCCCCGGCGTGACGACGCGCACCACCTGCCGCGGCACGAGCCCCTTGATCTTCGACGGGTCCCCGCACTGCTCGCAGATCGCCACCTTGTGGCCGAGCGCGAGGAGCCGCGCGATGTACCCGTGCGCCGCGTGGTGCGGGACGCCGGCCATGGGGACCTCCTCGGGCTCCCCCTTGTTGCGGCTCGTGAGCGTCAGGTTCAGCGCGCGCGACACGAGGACCGCGTCGTCGTTGAACATCTCGTAGAAGTCGCCCATCCGGAAGAAGAGGATCGCGTCCGGGTGGAGCGCCTTCGCGTCCTCGTACTGGCGCATCACCGGCGTGAGCTTCTTCCTGGCCGCGGGCTGCTCGGACAGTTGCATCGCCGGGGTTTTAACCGCGACGCCCGGTGAGGTCTACGCGGGACTCGCTCGTTCGCAGCGCGTTTATCGCGCGGTTTTCGTGGAAAACTCGGCGCAGGAATCGGAATGGCGCGCGGGCTCGACGACCGGCTCAGTGGAACTGGCGCACGACCTCGGCGCCGTTTCCGCCGAGCAGGATCAGGCCCTCGAACGAGCCGTCGGTGACGGCGATCTCCCCGGTCGCCGGGACGGGCCGGATGGCCTGGGGCTGGAGCTCCACCTCGTTCCTGACGAGGTCGATGAAGAGGGGGTTGAACGCCCCCTGGGTGGTGAAGCGGAACTGCATGTCCTGCTCGGGCACGCCGCCCGTGATGGCGAAGCGGAACATCGGGTTGACGAACGCGCCCGGCGCGCCGTCGGTCACCCGCCCGTCGACGAGCGTGTGCGCGACGCGCCCGTTCAGCCGCGCGAGGCGCGCGTCGCACGAGTTGCGGCACCTGCCCGTCTCGGGATCGGCGATCACGTGGTGCAGGAAGCCGGTCGCGTTGCTCCGGACCACCCACTGGCGCGCCGGGCGGACGCTGAGCTGCACCTCGCCGGGGAAGCAGCACGCCGCGAACGCGACCTCGTCGACCGCGGGATCGCGCGACTCGAGCGCGAGGCGGTCCTCGTAGGCCTCGGCGACGCGGAGCCCCGGGCGCGACGTGATGACGCTGCCGTACTTCGCGTTGCAGCTCTCGAACGAGCACACGGCCGGATCGACCTCGTCCCAGTAGCCGGCGTCCTCGCCGGGGAGCTCGGACGTGATCTGCACGAAGTCGGCGAGCTCGGCGGCCTGCGCGTCGACCTCCCCCTCGGGGGCGCCGGCGGCGCGCAGCTGCTCCCTGACGCTGGCCCGGCTCTGCACGCCGCGGCGGCAGAAGCGGGCGTCGCCGCTCCTCACGGCGGCGCCCTCGTCGAAGTGGACGAAGGTCCGCGTGAAGCCGGGGAGCGTCCCCTCGTAGGTGACGGTCCACGCCTCGTTGACGAGGTGCACGCGGGGGTCCTCGAGGTTCATCGCCAGCGCGTGCTGCGGCTCGCCGGACCTCAGCACGAGCCCCTGCTCGTCGAGCGCGCTGTCGCCGGTGTCGGCCGACGCGATCGCCTCGCGCTGGGCGCCCACCGCGAGCGCGAGCGCCGGCGCCTCCGCTTCGGGCGGGAGCGTGGCGCGCATCTTCGGGCTCTCCGCGGAGAGCTGCGCGACCGTGCCGCTGCGATCGTAGAGGATCGGCAGGCTTTGCACGCCGGGCTCGAGGACGCCGGTGGCGTCGTTCGTCGCGACGTAGGCCTCCGAGCGGAGCGCGTGCGGGAGGACGACGTTGCAGGAGACCTCGCCGCTCGTCTTGAGCGGATCGCCGCCGGCAGGCGCGCCGGCGCAGCCCGCGCGGGCGCTCTGCCGCTCGGGCCCGCGGCAGGCCGCGTCGAGGTCGTCGACGTCGACGACCGCGACCTGGCCGTTCGTGAGCGCGAGGTACGCGAACGAGCCGCGGAGCTTGAGCGGGCCGGCGCCGGCGTCGCGGCCCGGCGACGTGCGGTACAGCGTCTCGAGGTCGCACGAGGCGACGTTGATGTCGCACTGCTTGAGGTCCGGATCGGGATCGCACCGGAGGCCCTCCGGCGCCACGCCCGTCGCGGGGAGGATGGCGGGGGCGTCGCGATGGACGATCGCGAGATCGCGGACCGGCGCGGTCAGCCGGATGCGGTCGGGCGGCTGGAACGGGTTCCACTCCGGATGGGGGCGCGCGAGCGGCGACCGGCTGGACGCGCCGTCGCTGACGTCGAAGACCATGACGCTGCCGTCGCCCGCGTCGACCGCGTAGAGGTAGCGGCGGAAGTCGGGCGGCAGCGCCTGGCTCAGCGCGATGCGGCTCGTCGTGACGACGCGCGCGGGGTCGAGCGTCGACGCGGGCAGGAGCGGGGGCAGCTCCGTCGGCGCGCAGGGCGTCGGGAGATGGACGACGTGGATCACCGGCGCGTCGAGATCGCCGATGAACAGCCGGTCGCCCGCGAGCGCGAGCCCCGCGGGCCGGGGCGACGCGACCGCCTGCGCGGGGCTCGCCGGGGTCGCCGGCTGGACGCACGCGGCGGGGCCCTCCGGCGCCTCGTCGGGCGCCGGGGCCGGCGGCGAGACGGGCAGCGAGACCTCAAGGGGGATCCACCGCTCCACCTCGCACGGCGCGAACCCGCCCTCCTGGTACCGCTCGTCCTGGAGGAGCGTCTGCGCGTCGATCACGGCGAAGCCGCCGAGCTCGGGCATGCTCACGAGGAGCTTCTGCCGGCCGAGCCCCTCCTGGCTCAGGTCGCCGCTCCCGCCGCCGCAGGCGTCGCCGCCCGCCTCGGCCTCCTCGGGGCTCGCCGGCTCGACGTCGTAGGCGCCCGAGCACGAGGCCCGCAGCTTGCCGTCGGCATCCGGCGGATCGGCGGCGAGCAGCACCTCGCCGGGCGCCGACGGGAGCGAGCACGCCGGCCACGAGGTGAGCGACGGGACCGGACAGCCCGTGCGCGGCACCACCTTCGCCGACGGGAGCGCGAAGATGCCCGCGCGCCCCGGCTCGGCGACGGCGACGAACGACGCGGTGCCGCCCGGGGTCGCGATGATGTCGACCGGCTGCGCGCCGATCGGGAGGAAGCTCGCGCCGGGCGTGCCCGTGTCCTGATCGAGGATCGGCGCGCTCTCGGTGGTCATGTCGATGACCGCGATCTCGCCGCGCAACGTCTGCGTCACGAGGGCGTAGAGGTGCGGCAGCGTGGCCTTGCCGCCGCTGGCCGCGTCGACGCCGAAGTCGCTGGGCGACTTGGCCGTGCGGTCGCCGCAGTCGGTGATCGGCAGCGAGCGCACCACGCCCGGCGCGTTCGGATCCGGCCGGTCGACGGCGAGGCAGACGAAGGCGCTCTGGCCGGACTGCGACAGCGCCTCGACGGCGACGGGCTCGGGGTCCTCGGCGCACCCGGCGAGCGCCAGGACGGAGGCAGGGGCGATGACCGCGACGCGCAGCTTCATTGGGACTCCCGGGGCGGGACCGGCGTGCCCACCGTGAGGATCATCGATGGGGTCAGGTTCTTGCGCAGGTCGAGGTCGACGACGCCGAGGTACGAGTCGGTAAAATGCGCGATGTACATGAGGGAATAGGGTTCGCAGCCGTCGCTGCCCGGCGCGCAGTCGCAGCGCTCCTTCTCGTCGCCGCAGGCGTAGCCCGTGTCGAACGCGAGCGCCTGCGGCCCGCGCCCGGTGGTGATGGTGGCCTCGATGCGGCGCGCTTCCGGGTCGTAGGAAAAGACGAGCCCCGAGTCGAACACGGTCGCGAAGACCCGCCGGTGGCGCTGGTTGTCCTTCCCGATCACCTCGCCCACCTCGACCCGCGACGGGTAGGCCCCGAGCGGCGCGGCGCCGCGGATCTCGACCGTCTCGTACGCCGAGGCCCACCGCTCCTCGGGCCTCTCGGGATCGGCCGACGCGTTCTCGACCAGGGTCGTGATCACCTCCCCGATGAGCAGCGAGTTCGGAAAGCGGTGCGCCACGTACAGCTCGAGCGGGATCTCCGTGCACCGCGCGAGGCACGCGTAGTCGGCGTCCCCGCAGCCCGCCTCGCACGCCTGCCGCTCGTGCGCGTCGATCGCGATGCCGCGGGAGTCGGTGCCGTTCGCGAGCGCGGTGATCTGGGTGGCGTTCGACTGGGAGAGGAGCGCCGCCGCGCCCTCGGACGCTTCCCGGTAGCTGAGCAGATCGAGCTGCGGCGCCGCGATGAACGTGAGCGCGAACGCGGGCTCGTAGTCGATCTCCTGGTCGGCCGCCTTCAGCTGGGTGACGAGGCGCGGGCGCGGCACGGCCGCGAGCTCCGTGGGGCCGAGGGCGAGATCCGTGAGGACCGCGGCCAGCTGCGGCCTCTTCCCTCGCTCCCACGGGTTCACGATGACGCTCGCGGTATCCTCCGTCTGGTGCGAGACGACCACGCTCGTCCCGTCCGGGCCGGCGGCGATGCCGAACGGCTCGAGCGGCAGCTTGCGCCGGAGGAGCTCCTGGCCCGGGTCCTCCCCGATGCGGTGGTCTCGACCGCAGCGCCCCCCCGCCTCGGCCGCGCCGCAGTCCAGCTGAAAGCAGGAGTCCCCGCTGCAGCGCTGCGCGTCGGGGGCGTCGAGCCGATCGTCGGCGACGTCGAAGAAGGTCACCGACGGGTCGCCGCGGACGGGCACGAACAGCCGCGCCTTGGGCGCGTCCGCGTCACCGCCGGCGGCGTCGCCGAGGAGCGGCCGGTGCACGAGGAGGACGTTCGACGCGAACGCGCCGATGACGGCCGAGCTCCGCACGACCGCCTCGTCGCCCTGGAGGGAGGAGAGATCGAGCGGCGCGCACGGCCCCGGGTAGAGCAGCGGCGCAGGGTTGGTGCCGAGGCCCACGGCCCCGCACGCCGCGCTCACGGTGACGCCGTCGCCCGCTTCGGCCGGCGCGAGCGCCGCCTGGAGCGCGAGCGCCCGCTTGCGCAGCCGCTGGAGATCCAGCGCCTGGACCGTGCCGCCGTTGTACTGGAGATCGAAGTCCGAGTTCGCGACGTAGAGGACCCGGCCGCCGGGGGACGCCGCCAGGCCGGTCGGGAAATAGAGCCCATTGCCCGGCGGCGGGAGCCCCTCGCTGTCGACGAAGCAGCCGGCCCCCCCGAGCCCGCCCAAGATCGAGGCCGCGAGGCCCACGCCGACGATGCGAGGTGTCTGGAGAAGTGCGCGGCCTAGCTTCATGCGGGCGCGGAGACTAGTCAGCGCCACGAGCACTGGCAACCCGCTCCACGAGTTCGTTTGCGGCGGACGCGCGCGGCGCACGCCGGCGCGAGCGTCGGCGCGCGAAGGCGGCGCCCGAGAGCGCGCAGCGCCGAGCGGCAGCGCGACGTCCCGAGCGCGGGCCCTTTCCGTAGGAGCGCTGGGCCCTCCCCGCGCGGTCGCGGCGCGCCCTCGAGCGCTGGGCCCTCTCCGTAGGAGCCGCCGCGACGCCGCTCTCGTCTTCTTCCAGGGCGTTCCAGGGCGCGGGAGAGGCGGGTTCCAGGGCGCGGGAGAGGCGGGCCGTGCGCCGCGCGGCCTCGCCGCGGCCTCCGCGGGCGTCGCGGCGAACGAGGACCGAGGCGCTCGCTCCTCCGGTGGTCGCCGGGCGTGCCGCGACGCAGCACCCCCGCGGCCGGCGCCGGCGAGCGCACACAGCGTGGCGGCGCCGCCGCCCGCGAGGTGTGCTGTGGCGCCCGCCCGCCAGAGCGCGCCCGGCGACAGGACGCACGTCGCTCTCCTGCGCCGATGGGTACCCAAGGTGCGCCCTGCCGGCGCGGGCTCCGCTGCCGAGGCCGGGGCAAGATCGATCGCCGTCGTCCGTCCCCCTGCATGTTGATCTCGGAGACGCGGCGCGCCTTTGCTACGTTGGTCGCCGGGACATGGCCGATCTCGCAGCCGCCCTTGTCATGGGAATCGCCCTTCTCGGGCTGATCTATTGGTATTTTCGTTCGAACAACGGCGACCGGGCACGGCCGCGCGCGGCGACGACGCCGTCGCACGGCGGCCCAGGAGCCGAGGCCCTCGATGAGGGGGAGGCAGATCTCGAAGGCTCAACCGGCGCAGCAGGCCCGCAGGAAGGCGCGCCCGCGGGCGAGGGCTCTCACGCGAAGACCACGGGTGGACACGGCCGCGCGGAGCGCGTCTCGGGCGCCGACTGGAAACGTGCGAACGGGCCGGCGCGCCGCGACGACGACGATGACGCGTTCGACGACGACGACGACCTGACGCTGATCACGCTGGCGCCGCCGGAGGTGCTGCAGAGCACGATCAAGCGCCCGAGCGCGCCGTCGTACGGCGGCGACGACGACGACGACGACGATGACGACGATGAGCACGAGCGCGAGGAGCCCTCCGCCGTCCCGATCATCTACGACGACGAGGCGGCCGTGGACGAGCCGACGAGCTCGTCGCCGCTCCTGCTCATCAGCGCCGTCGGGCAGACGGATCCCGGCCAGAAGCGCAAGAAGAATGAGGACTGCTACCTCTGCCTGGACGAGCACTACCTGTTCGCCGTGGCCGACGGCATGGGCGGCCACGCGGGCGGCGACGTCGCGAGCCGCCTCGCGGTCGACACGATCGCGCGGGCGTTCAAGGACCCGTCGTTCTTGGACAGCGACGCCGAGAGCCCCTACCCCGACGTCCCCCGCCGCGGCAGCGAGCTCGCCGTGGCGATCCAGCGGGCGAACCAGGCCATCTACGAGCGCGCCCACGCCGAGCGGAGCCTCACCGGCATGGGCACGACCCTCGTCAGCGCCCGGTTCTCGCCCAACAAGCAGCGCCTCTACATCGGCCACGTGGGCGACAGCCGCTGTTATCGCCTCCGCGACAACGAGCTGACGCAGCTCACCACCGATCACACGATGGGCGCCGCGGGGATCACCGGGCCGATGGCCAACCACCTGAGCCGGGCGATCGGGATCTCCCCCGCGGTCAAGGTCGACCTGATCATCGCTCGCCCGCACCCCGGCGACGTCTACCTCCTCTGCTCCGACGGCCTGTCGAAGATGGCGACGCACGAGGCCATCCGCGACGTCCTCCTCGCCGAGCCCGATCCCGAGAAGGCATCGCAGGCGCTCATCGAGAAGGCGAACGCTGGCGGCGGCCGCGACAACATCACCGTCATCCTCGTCCGGGTCAGCGATCCCAAGGATCTCGCGCGGCTCGCCTCGCGGGCCGGCGCGGGCGCGGGCGCCGGCGCGGGCGCGGGCGCCGGCACGGGCTGATCGCCCGTCGGCCTTTCCCCCTCTCTCGTCTTCTCCCCCTCCCATCGACATCGACCCCGCGCAGCGCCGGCCGAGCGGCCCGCGCTGCCGGCGGAGCGCGCGCCGCTCGCTGCGCCGTTCAGGCACCGTTCGCGCGCCGTTTGCGCGCTCTTACGGACAGCGTGCCTCGATTGCCATGAATACAGCCACGCTCGCTCGACGAACCGCACGATAGCCAAATACGTACGCTGGCCAGAATCGTCACAGATTCGGATCTCGGCCGCTCGCAAATCACGTTGACGAGCCCATTACGCGTCATCCTCCTCGATTATCACGCTGCGTGGAGCTCGCCGGGCTCGAGATTGCGCGCCAAAGAAGCGTCATGAGCTCTTGACGCGCTATGCCTCGAGCGCTCTCAATGGCCGTCGCCAACAGCCCATCAGCGGAGCCATCGAACCGGAATGCCACGCTTCTCTCTCTTCAAGATTGTTTTCGCCTCTCTCCTGCTCAGCGCGCCCGCGCCGGCCGCGGAGCCGGCGCGCCGCACGCTGCGGATGCACTACAGCGAGGATCCACGGGCGGCGTCGTGCCCGGGAGAGGGCGCGCTGCGCGAGCAGGTCCGGCGGCGCACGGGTTACGACCCCTTCCGGGAGGACGCGCCCGAGGCGGTCGACGTGGCGATCGCGCCTCGCGGCGCGGCGCTGGTCGCCACCCTCAAGTACCGGGACGAAGATGGCACGGAGTCCGTCCCGCGCGATTTCAACGTTCCGAACGGCGACGCCGCCTGCGCGCTGCTCACGAGCTACGTCGCGCTCTCGATCGCGTTCACGCTGACGCCGTTCTGGCTCGACGAGCAGGTCCCCGCGACGGCGCCGCCTCCCCCCGAGCTGGCGCCGCCTCCGGCCCCGCCTCCGGCCCCGCCGCGGCCGCGCGCGCCGCCGGCGCGCCCGCTCCCCGCGACCGAGCCCGCCGGGCGCCGGAGCGCGATCCGGGGCGGCACCGGCGTGTTCGCGCAGATCGGGCTGACCGATCAGCTGGTCGGCGGCGCCTCCTGGTTCTGCGAGGCGCGCTGGTCGGACCGCCTCTCCGTCGGTCTCGAGGTCCAGGATGCGTTCCTCCCGCTGAGCGCAGGCCCGAGCGAGGGGGGATGGAGCCTGGGCGCCTCGAGCGCCGGCGGGCGCTCGGACGGGCAGCCGGTGCACACCCGCATGCTCGTGACGACCGCGCTGGTCCCGTGCCTCCACACGAACGACCTGCTCGCGACCTGCACCGTCGTGCAGCTCGGCGTGCTGACGCTCGCCGGCCAGCCCGGCGGCCAGAGCGGGCTGCTCCTGATGTTCGTGGCGCTCGGGCTCCGCACCGGGGTCGAGTTCGCGCTGAACGACCGGCTCTCGCTCTCGACCCACCTCGAGCTCCTCACGGCCGTGGGGCTCAAGAAGCGCCCCCCCGTCGATGTCCTGAGGGCTCCTCATCTGAGCGCGTCCGTGGGCGCCGGCGTGATCGCGGCGTTCTGAGCGCGCCGGTCGGCGCGAGCGCGCGCGGCGGCCCGGCGCGCGAGAAGGCGCGCGGGAGGCTTCCGGCAGGGCTCATGACGGTGAGGACGGCACGGCGGCACGGATCGTGGCTGGAATTTTCGACCACCGGCCCGATCCTCGACGCGCGCGCTCGGGACGCCGCGCGCCGCGGCGCGGCGGAGCGCGCGTCGGCCCAGATCGCCCGCCGGCGCGCGCCCCGCGGCGCAGAACGCCTTCTCTCTGGCACGAAGCCGCGAAATTCGCGTAGCCTTTCCTGACGGTGCTCCCGGAGTTCACCGATCCGACCGACCGCTTCATGATCGAAGCCCGCAGCCGAAGCGGCGGCATGGGCGATATTTTCAAGGGCACCGATCAGACCACCGGCGCCCCGGTCGCGATCAAGGTCCTGCGCGCCGCCGCGTCGCCCCAGGAGCGCGCCCGCTTCGCGCGCGAGATCGCGATCCTCGCCGACCTGCGGCACCCGAACATCGTCCAGTACATCGCGCACGGCACCTGGCTCGACGGGCGCCTCTTCTTCGCGATGGAGTGGCTCGACGGCGAGGACCTCGGGCAGCGCCAGCGGCGCGCGCCGCTCGGCCTGCGCGACTCGGTGGAGGTCGTCCGGCGCAGCGCGGCCGCCATGGCGGCCATCCACGCGCGCGGCGTCGTCCACCGCGACCTCAAGCTCTCCAACATCTTCCTCGTCCGCGGCAAGGGCACCGCGATCAAGCTGATCGACTTCGGCGTCGTCAAGCTCGCGACCCCGGACGACTGCCCCACCGAGCGCGGCACGATCATCGGCACCCCGCACTTCATGGCGCCCGAGCAGGCGCGCGGCGAGCCCGTGGACGCGCGGGCCGACGTCTACTCGCTGGGCTCCGTGCTGTTCCGCCTGGTCACCGGCAGGAACGTGTTCGAGACCGAGCACGCGATCGCCCTGCTCGGCCGCCTCGTGCTCGAGGACCCGCCGCGCGCGCAGCAGATCCGCTTCGACGTGCCGGAGGCGCTCGACGAGGTGATCACGCGCGCCATCGCCCGCGATCGCGAGGTGCGGTACGAGAACGGCGGCGAGCTGGCGCGCGCCCTCGCGCGCGTCGGGGAGCTCAACAACGACCCGCCCGCGACCGACAGGTCCGCGTCGGCGATCCGCCGCGCGGCGGCGCCGGAGGTCCGCTCGGGCCCGGCGAGCCCCGCCGGGCCGAGCGACGAGCGGCCGCAGGTGCGCCTCGCGACGAGCGAGCGGCGCGTGGTCGCGTGCGTGCTCTTCGAGCTCGGCGCCGGCCCGCTCCGCCCCGAGGTGGACGCCGCGCTCCGCGACGTCCTCGGCGACGACGCGCGGCTCGAGCCGCTCCTCAGCGGGAAGATGGTCGCGGTGCTCGGGGTGGAGCGCTCGCGCGGGGACGAGGCGATGCGCGCCGCGCGGGCGGCGCTGACCGTCGCCAGGTCGACGCCGGGCGCGCGGGTCTCGGTGGCGGTCGGGCACGCGGTCCGCGGCCGCGCGAACCTCGCCGGCGAGGCGCTCGAGCGCGCGGCGCAGCAGCTGGAGTCCGCGGTGCCCGGCGCCGTCCGCATCGACGGGTACGCGACCGCGGCGCTCGAGGGGCGGTTCGTGGTGCAGGAGGACGCGCGCGGCGGCGTGCTCGTCCACGAGGACGCGGCCGGCTTCGACGCGCGCAAGCTCCTCGGGCCCCCCACGCCGACCATCGGGCGCGAGCACGAGCTCGCCCGGCTCCAGGGCATCTACAGCGACATCGCCGAGGACGCGGTCCCGCGCGCCGCGCTCGTGACCGGCCCGGCCGGCATCGGTAAGAGCCGCGTCCGCGCCGAGCTGATCCAGCGCCTCGACATGGCGCCGCACGCGCCGGTCATCCTGCTCTGCCGCGGCGACCCGATGAGCCAGGGGTCGGGGCTCTCCGGCCTCGGCCGCGCCCTGCGCGCGCTCATGGGCATCCACGACGGCGAGCGCCTCGACGAGCAGGTGCAGAAGGTGAACGCCCACGTGGCGGTGCGGCTGGCCCGCCCGCTGCGGTTCCTCGCGGGCTTCATCGGGGAGCTCGCCGGCGTGCCCTTCCCCAACGACGGCAACGAGCCGCTGCGCGCCGCCCGCGAGAGCCCGCAGCTCATGGAGTCGCGCACGCGGATGGCGATCGAGGCGTTCTTCCGCTCGAAGTCCGAGAGCACGCCGCAGATCCTGGTCATCGAGGACATGCACTGGGCCGACAGCACCACCGTCGAGCTCGTCGACTGGCTGCTCGGCTGCACCGACCTCCGCTTCGGGGTCTTCGGCTTCGCGCGCCCCGAGCTCGCGAGCCGGTTCCCCTCGCTGTGGCAGGAGCGCAACGTGACCCGCATCGCGCTCTCCCCGCTGTCGCCGCAGGCCGCCGATCGCCTCGTGGCGACCGCCCTCCCCCAGGCCGACCCGGCCACGCGCGGCGCCATCGTGCAGCGCGCCGGCGGCTACGCGCTCTTCCTGGAGGAGCTCATCCGGCACGCGGCCGAGGGGCGCGACGACGTGCCGCTCAGCGTGCAGGCGCTCGTGCAGCACCGCGTCGATCGCATGTCGAGCGGGGTGCGCGAGGTGCTGCGCGCCGCGTCCGTCTTCGGCCCGGTCTTCTGGACGGCGGGCGTCGAGGCGCTGCTCGAGCGCGCCGTGGGCGCGGAGCTCGCCGAGCTCGAGGCGGGCGAGATCATCGCGCGCCAGCTCGAGCCGCGCGTCGCCGGGCACGCGCAGTGGACGTTCCGCCAGTCGCTCGTGCGCGACGCGGCGTACGCCTCGATCCTCGAGGAGGACCGCGCCGCGCTCCACCGCGCCGCGGCCGCGTGGCTCGAGTCCGCGGGCGACGTCGACCCGGGGCTCGTCGCGCGCCACGCCGAGGCCGGCGGCGAGAAGACGCGGGCCGCGCTGCTCTACGCCCGGGCGGCGCGGGCCGCGGTGGCGAGCGGCGCGGAGCTCGACGCGGCGCTCGATCTCGCGACGCGCGGGCTCGCCTGCGGGGCCGAGGGGACGACGCGCGCGACGCTCCTCGTCCACCGGGGCGAGGTGTGCGAGCTCCTGGGCCGCGCCCCCGAGGGGCTCGACGCGGCGGAGGAGGCCGCGCGCCTCGCGCTGCCCGGCTCGGACCTGTGGGGCGAGGCGCAGCTGCTCGCGGTGCGGTGCATGATCGCGGCCGGCGAGAGCGCGGAGGCGGACGCGCGCGCCGCCTCCGCGCTCTCGCCGCAGTTCGCGGCGGCGCTCTCGCCGCAGATCCGCGCGACGCTGCTCGCGTCGCGCGTGCGCGCCCTCGTGGACCTGAGCCGGCCCGCCGAGGCGCTCGGCGCCGCGGAGGCGGCGGTCGAGGTCGCGCGCGCGAGCGGCTCGACGGCCGCGCTCCTCCACACCCGGGAGGCGCACCTCGCCGCGCTGATGCACGTCGGCGACCTGTCCGCCGCGGCCTCCGCGGGCGCGTCGCTCGTCGCGGACGCCGACGCCGAGGGCGACGCCGTCATCGCGGCCAAGGCCCGCCTGAACACCGGGTCGGTGCTGAACCAGCTCGGCCTGTTCGAGGAGGCGCAGGCGCTGCTCGAGCGCGCGCTGCACGGCGCGCGGAGCCGGAAGCTCCGGGCGCTCGAGGGCTTCGCGCTCCACAACCTCGGCATGTCGTACGCGCGGCTCGGCAACCTCGAGGAGGGCATCGCGCACGAGCGCCAGGCGGGCCGGATCGCCGACGAGTGCCACGTCGCGCGCCTCAGGATCGCCGGCCGGCTGTACGAGGCGATCTTCCTCGTCTGGCGCGGCGCGCCCGGCGACTACGGCACCGCCCACTCGATCGCGCGCTGGCTCTGCGAGGAGACCGCGCGCCACGCGACCGCGCTGCAGGCGATGGCGAGCTTCGCGCTCGCCCGCGTCCAGCTGGCGCGGCGCGAGCTCCGGGCCGCGGTCGACGCGGCGCGGGAGGCCGCGCGCCACCTGGAGGGCGGGCCGATCGAGGAGTGGAACGACGCGATCCGCCTCACGCTCGTGGAGGCCCTCCTCGCGGCCGGGGAGGAGCGCGAGGCGCACGCGGCGCTCGACGCCGCGTTCACCGCCCTCCGCGCGCGCGTCGACGCCCTCCGCGATCCCCGCCACCGCGAGGCGTTCCTGCGCGGGAGCGACGACGTCGGGCGGCTCATCGCCCTCGCCCGCGAGCGCCTCGGCCGCTCGGTGCCCGCGGCCTCGGCGGCGGACGCGTCCGTCCATCGGGCCGCTGCAGCGCCGTCGCGGGGCAGGGGCGCGACGAAGACCGCCAGCGCCGTCTCGCGGAAGGATCGCGCCGACGCGCCGGGCGGCGACCCCGCGGGGCAGCGCGGCGCGGGGCCGGCGCAGGGCAAGGAGGCGCACGGCGACGGCGCGGCGGCTCCGGCGCGCGAGAAGGGCGCGCCACGTTCTTGACGTTGGGTGGCCGGGTAGCTAAGGCCATGCCCGATGCAAGACAACGCTCCTGAGCGGCCCACCGCGCGCTGCTCCACGCCCTCCAGCTCCGTGCGTTCGGCCGACGCGAGCCGGTGTGCTGCGCCCCCTGCCCGCCGTGCCGCGGGCCGGCGCCCCGCGGCGCGCCTCCTGCCGCTGCTCGCCGCCATGGCGCTGGGCGGGGCGGCGTTGCTGTCGCCCGCGCCCGCGTCGGCGCAGTCGAAGATCGCCGTCGTCGACGTGCGCCGCGCCATGCTGGAGACGGAGGAGGGGCTCCGCGTCCAGGCGACGCTCAAGAAGCTGTTCGACAGCCGCCAGGTCGAGCTCGACACGAAGCAGCGCGCGCTCGCCGACGAGCGCGACAAGCTCGACAAGGAGGCCCAGGCGGGCAAGACGCCGAAGGACGCGCTCCAGCGCCGGTTCGAGACGTGGCAGCGCCAGGCCGCCGAGCTCCAGGCGACGATGGTCGACTACCAGCGCGAGATGCAGCGCAAGGAGAGCGAGCTGACCACGCCGATCCTGCAGAAGGTCCTCGGCCTGCTCCGCCGCCTCGCCGCGCAGGAGGGGTACGACCTCATCCTCGACAAGTCGGCCGCGCCCTATTACCGCGCCGATCTCGAGCTCACCGACCGCGCGATCCAGATGTACAACAGCGGGCAGGTCGGCGACGCGGCGCCCGCGAAGGGCGCGCCGCCGGCCAAGGGCGCGGCGCCCGCGGCCCCGGCGAAGCCGGCCGCGCCGGCCAAGAAGTAGCCGAGCCGCGTCGGCCCTTGGCGCGGCGCGCGCCGCTCCGTCGGGGAGGTGATCCGGTGAGCTCTTCTCTCGTCGCCCGGGGAGCGCGCCTCGCGGCCTGGATCGGGCTCGGCGCCGCGGGCGCCCTCGCCGCGCCCGCGGCGTGCCTGTACCCCGACTACACCTTCGACGAGCCGGAGCCCTCGGGGAGCGCCGGCGCGGGCGGTGATGCCGGCGCGGAGGACTGCTCGAACGGCGCCGACGACGACGGCGACGGGCTTGTCGACTGCGCGGACCCTGCGTGCGGCGACTTCGTGTGCACGACGGCCGTGCCGGAGGGCTGGAGCGGCACCTTCGCGCTGTTCGACGGGGAGCCCGCGAGGGACCCGGGCTGCCCCGACGCGTTCGCCGCGGGGGAGCCGTTCATCGGCAACCGCGGCCTGTCCGCGCCGCCGGCGAGCTGCACGTGCTCGTGCGGCCCGGCGGAGGGGCAGGCGTGCGATGCGCTGGAGAAGATCGAGATCAGCGTCAGCGACGCGCCGTGCGATTCACCCTGGGTTTGCGCCTGGGATCTGAAGCCCATCCCCGGCTGGATGCCGGATGAGTGCGCCGGGCCCGACGGCGTGTTCGGCGGCGGGGCGGCCTGCGAGCCGGCGGAAGACCTGTGCGATGCGAGCCTCGAGGCGCACCCGTGCGTCGTGTCGGTCTCCGCGGAGCCGCTCGGCGCGACCGGGGGGAGCTGCGCGCCGAACCCCGTGCAGATCGATGCGCCGCCTCCGCGATGGACGCGGCTCGGGCGCGCGTGCCCCGCGCCGCCGGCTGGCCAGGGCTGCAACGTCGGCCGGGTCTGCGTGCCCAGGCCGGGCGCGCCGTTCGAGGGCGGGCTCTGCATCGCGAAGGACGGCGACAACGCCTGCCCGCCGGGCGCGTACACCGAGAAGCACGTGTTCTTCACCGAGATCGAGGACGACCGCGGCTGCGAGGACGACTGCTCGTGCGGCGAGCCGTCGAGCGGGACGTGCCGGACGACGATCGCCCTCTACGCCGACAACGCGGAGGACACGTGCGAGACGCCGGTGGTCGAGGTCCTCGCCGGCGGGTGCGAGGACCTCGAGGGAAACCCCACGATCGTCGGGCGCAAGGTGACGTCGGCGACGCCCACCGGGGGGGCGTGCGCGCCGAGCGGCGGCGCTGCGACGGGGACGGCGCGGGGCGCCGCCCCGAGGACGTTCTGCTGCCAGAGCCAGGGCTGAGGGGCCCGAAGGGCGCCGGCCGGCCCGCGGGCGCCGAGGCGACCCGGCCGGAGCGGCCCCGGCGGCCTCAGAACCTGCCGGCGACGCTGAGGCCCGTGAGGTCGGCGCCGGGCGCCCGCGGCAGGACCTCCGCGCGGCGGGCGCGCCCCGCGGCGCGGCTCGGCGCCGCCGCCGCTCGTCGCGAGCAGGACGATGCCCGCGGCGACGGAGGCGACGCCGAGCCCGATCGCGGCCTCGGCGACGCCCGTGTAGAGCCGGCCCCGGTCGGCGGTGGGCCTGGCCGAGGGAGGGCAGCTCCTGTCGCCGCCGCACAGCGCGTCGAGATCGCTCAGCGTGCCGGCGCGGAGGCCGAGGAAGACGCCGCCCACGGCGCCGAGCGCGATCCCGGCGCCGAGCGCCACGAGGCCCGGCGCCTTCGACGGCCGCGCCGCCGCCGGCGCTGCGCTCGCCGCCGTCGCCGCCGGCGCTCCCGGCGGCGGCGCGCCCGCGGTGGGCGCGGCGGCCGCCGGCGGCTCGGCGATCGTGATCTCCACGGTCTTCGCGTGCCCCTCCTCGAGCGTGATCGTCTCCCGCACCACCTCGCGGCCGCCGATCCGGGCGGCGACCACGTGGGGCCCGGGGTCGACGGGGATGTCGCCGCTCATCTCGGCGGCGCCGAGCGCGGTGCCGTCGAGCAGGATCGTCGCGGTGAGCGCCCCCGCGCCCCGGCGGATCGCGAGCCTCGGGACGCGCGCCTCGAGATCCTCGATCCGCGCGCCGACGTTCGCGGTGACGTCGTTCGCCCTCGGGTCGCCCGCGGCCGCGGCCGCGGCCATGCGGTAGTTGCCGAGCGCCGAGACGAGCTTGCCGAGCCGCGCCTCGCACTCGGCGATGTTGAACAGCACCTGCGGCGTGCGCCGCACGCCCGCGACCGCCTGGAACTTCGCGAGCGCCGCGGCGCAGTTGTTCGCCGCGCTGAGCGCGACGCCCTCCTGGAAGAGCACCCGCGCCGCCGCGAGCTCCTCCTTCGTCTGGGCCCTCGCCGGAGGCGCCGCGACCAGCGCGGCGCCGAGCGCAGCGGCCGCGAGGATCCGCCTGCCGGTCTTGCGAAGTCCGCCCTGGTCCATGATCCCCTCGCGGGCGCAGGGCCCCGCTCGGGCCATGGTCCCTCCATGGCGCGCGGCGCGGCAAGGCCGGCGGAGCGCGCCGCCTGCGCGGCGCGACGGCTCGGCGCTGGAGTTCATCCTGCCGCCGTGGCCCGCGCGACGAACGAGGCGCTCCGCGACCGCCTCGCTCACCCCGCGCGCCGGCGCGGCCGCGTCCAGCGCCCCGGCGCGCCCGAGGCGCGCGCGGCGATCGGCCGCCACGCCTCGATGGCCTCCTCCTGCGCCACCACGAAATCGTGCGGATCGAAGCGCACGAAGACCCCGGTGCGGACGATGAGCTCGCGCTGGAGGTGCCGCCGCTCCGCCGGGGTCACCCGGCCCGCGTCGAGCTCGTCGAGCACGACCTCCGGCGAGTACGGTCGCCCGCGCCGGTACCGCGCGCCGAGGTCCCAGCCCTGGCAGCGCTCCATCCAGAACGCCCGCCAGCGCGCGGCGTCCACCGTGGGCAGCTCCACCAGCTCGGGCGCCGGCGCCGGCGACAGATCGCGGGGGTCGCTCACCAGCTGCGCGAGCTTGAGCTCGCGGGGCTCGCCCACGTCGGGGTCGGGCGGATCGGCGACCACGATCTCCTCGTCCTCCACCGCGACCTCTTCCCACATCCCGGCGCCGGTGATCCGATCCAGCGCGAAGGCCGCGGCGAGCTTCACCGCCTTGGCCCCGTCGCGCTCGAGCAGATCGATCAGCGGCGGCACCGCCGAGGCCGCGCCCGTCCAGCCCACGGCCGCGAGCAGGCCTTCGCGCGGCGCCTCGAAGGCGCGCGCGACGAGGTGCCGCGCGTCCGCCTCGTCGCCCGCGATCGCGAGCAGGAGCGCCGCCGCGTCGCCGCCCTCCGGCGCCTCGATCGCGCCGCGCAGCGCGATCGAGGCGTGCGGGTGGTCCGAGAGCGCCATGGCCGTCCAGGCGGCCTCGCGGAGCGCCGGGTCCTCGGCCGCGAGGGCCCGCTGGATCAGCTCGGGCAAGCGCTGGCTCGCCCCGCAGCCGAGGTGGGTGAGCGCCCGCGCGGCGACCGGGGCCGCCTCGTCCGAGGCCGCCGCGACGAGCTCGTCCTCGGTCGCGAGGCCGCGGTACGCGAGGACGTCGATCGCCATCGCGCGGACCAGCGGCTCGGGCTCGCGGAGCAGGCCGCGGAGCGCGAGCGGCAGGAGCTCGTGCGGGACGAGCTTCAGGGCGGCGCCGAGCGCCTCGATGAACGCCTTGTCCCGGTCGCTCCGGAGCAGCGCGAGCTCGGCCGCGGCGAGCGCGTCGCGGCCCGCGAAGCAGCCGAGCACCATCGCGCTCGCGAAGGCCAGGCTCGGATCCTTCACCGGGGCCTCGGTCACGAGCCGCGGCACGTGCTCGAGCGCCGGCGCCCCGATCGCCGCGATCACGTCGATGGCCGCCAGCATGCGCCGCTCGAGGACCAGCGCCCCGCGGAAGGGGTCGCCGAGCAGCGGCGCCCGCTGCATGCCGACCATCGCGACCTCCTCGAAGCACTCGCGGGTGCGGGCGCGGAGGAAGGCGAGATCGTCGATCGCGGCGCCGATGTCGCGCGCGAAACCCGGCGGCGCCGGGCGCGCGGGCGGATCGTCGTCGCGCCGCGTCGCCAGCGGCCGCGCCTCCGCCGCGGCGGGCAGCGCGCCGGGCGCGGGCGCCCGCTGCTTCAGCGCCTCGACGGCCGCCTTGAGCTCCTCGAACGTCTTCGGCCGCGCGATCGGCGGCGGCGGCTTGGCGACGAGCTCGGCCGGGGGCGGCTCCGGGACCTTGATCCTCGGCGCGAGCGACGCGCGCGGGACCGCGTGCAGCCGCGGCCGATCGCGGCTCGCCCATCGGCGGCGGGTCGAGCGGCCAGGCGCGCGCGCTCCGCAGCAGCTCGCCCACCGCCGCGAGACCGGCCTCGAGCCCCGCCGCCTCGCCGACGGCCACAGCAGCGCCGTCGACCTCCGCCGCGGCGGCGCGCACGGCCGCGACGCGATCGGCGCGGCCGTCGAAGGCGTCGTAGATCGCGCCGAGGGCGCGTTCCAGGGCGCGCGCGGGCCCGGTCAGGTCGGTGACGGGCTCGACGTCGTGCTCGAGCGACAGCGCCGCGCGGCGGAGCGCGGCGTGCGTGCTCTCGAGCGCGTCGTGGGCGAGCAGGTCGAGGCTGCCGGGAGCAGAGGGCTGCCCCTCCTGACCGCCGGGCGCGACGAAGGGCAGGTACGAGAAGGACACGCGCCATGGATACACCCACGCGGAGGAGGCCCCAAGCCGCGCGCTGAGGTAGCCTGGCCGCGCGATGAAGGATCCCGCGCAGGACGTCGAGGTCTACGCGACGCTGGCCGCCCGGCTCGCGGACCCGGGCGAAGACCGCGCGGCGCTCCTCGCGGAGCACGGGCTCGACGAGGCGGGGTGGGAGGCGCTCGACGACGCCTGGCAGGCGCGGCTCTCCGAGGCGGACGAGGACGACGGCGATGAGGTGGGCGTGCCGCCGCTCGTCGCCGCCTTCGCCGAGACGTTCGCCCGGGTCCAGCGCGGCCGCGCGCGGAGCGAGCTGTCGTTCGAGCGGTTCCTCGAGGCGGCGCGCGCGATGAAGCGGGGCACCGACATGGCGACGGTGCTGAGCCGGCTGGACCTGACGCTGGAGGACTACCTGAGCGCGCAGCAGCGATGGACCGCGGCGATGCTGGAGGACGACGAGCTCAGGGCGCAGTTTCAGCGGGCGATGAGGTAGCGGCGGATGGCCGCGGGGCGAGATCGGCCGCGGCGGCCGGCGCATCGCTGAGCGGCGAAGCGGCGTAGGCTCGGGGAGGCATGGTGGAGAGCGAGGGGCGCGAGGGGACGGTTCGATCGATCACGCTCGAGGAGCTCGCCGCCATCGCCGGGGCGCTCGAGGCGGCCTTGCCGCGGGACGAGGTGCTCGCCGGGGCGGGGCTCTCGGTCGAGGCGTGGGAGGCGGCGCGGGAGCGCTGGATGTCGCGGCTCGCCGCGCAGGCCGCCCGGGGGCAGCTGCGATCGAGCCAGCGCTACCTGGAGCTCGTCGCGGAGCAGAGGGGCCGCGCCGAGGCGAAGGCGCGGGAGGCGCGCCGGAAGCTGGAGGGGCCGGTGCCGGTGGCGCCTGCGGCGCACCTCTCCCCGCTGCGGAGCGCGCCCCGGGACGGGGCGGCGCCGACGTCCGCCGCGGGCGCGGGCGCGGGCGGCGAGGCGGCTGCGCGCTCGCCGTGGGCCAGGATGGGCGCCGGCGCGCCGCCGGTGCCTGGCCGCGCGGAGGCGCCGGCGCTCGCGTCGGCCGTGCCGTCGCCGCCCCCGCCGCCCGTGCCGCCGCCGGTGCCTGCGGTCACCCCCGCGGCGAGCTCGGAGCCGCCGCCGACGGCGCCGAGGGGCGGCGTGACGCTCTTCGGCATGCAGGCGGTCGCGCCGCGCGAGGCGCTGCCCTTCCGTCGGGACGCTTCGAGCGCACCTCCGGCCGATAGCGCCGCGACCCCGGCCGAAGCGAGCCTGAATGCCACGCGCATCGGGGCGGTCAGCCCGCTGTCGGCCGACAAGGCCTTGCCCTTCGCTCGCTCGGCCCCTGTCGCTCCGACCGACAAGGCCCTGCCCTTCTCGCGCCCCAGCCCTCCGCCTCCAGCCGACAACGCCCTGCCCTTCGCGCGGACGGGCCCTATCGCTCCGACCGACAAGGCCCCCCTGCCCTTCTCGCGATCCGCGCCTTCACCCCCGGCCGACAACGCCCTGCCCTTCTCGCGCTCCGCGCCTTCACCCCCGGCCGACAACGCCCTGCCCTTCTCTCGCCCTGCCCCTCCGCCCCCGGCCGACAAGGCCCTGCCCTTCGCGCGCCCTGCCTCCTCGCCTCCGGCCGACAGCGCGCTTCCCTTCACGCGCTCCGCCCCTGCGCAGCCCGTCCGTGACGAGACCGCGCCGCTGCCGCCTCAGCGCTCGTCGGGGAGCTGGGCCCTGCCCTTCCAGCAGCCGAGCTCCGCCTCCGGAACGCCCGCGAGCGCGTCGACCTCCCCGCCCGCCGCGCGGGCGCAGGCCGAGGTCGACGAGCAAGAGATGCGGCGCGTGGAGCGGATCACCCTCGGAGAGTACGCGCACATCTGCGCCGACCTGCGAGAGCGCCCGGGACACGAGCAGCAGATCCAGAGCCGTGTTGGGCTCAGCCCGCAGGGCTGGGCCGCGCTCCACGCGATGTGGCACGAGCGCTTCCAGTCCAATCCGGCGCTCAAGGCGCGGTGGCAGGCGCTCATCGAGCAGAGCGCGCAGCGCTAGTACCGCGTCGCCTAAGTTCGTACCTGGTTCCGCGAGAGGTCTTGCCAAGCCTTCCCGATCAGACGACAGGCGTCAGCACCCAGGGGAAGTCGTGCACCAGGACGTCGAGGATGTCCTTGAGGGGCGCGCGGATGCCCGTCGGCTCCCAGCGCCCGGTATGTGTGGCAATCTCAAGCCTCCAGAGCTGGACGGTGTCGCGCCGCAGGCGCGCATGCGGGATGGGGTCGTCGTCGGGGCCGGACTCGATGACGACCAGCTCGCCGCGCTTGCGAGCGCGCAGGTGGGGGAATCCGCGTGCTGACAGCCGCGAGGCGACGGCTTCGGCGTGTACCGGGTCGGCGTGGAGCTTGGCCATGACGGGCCGAGCGTCAGCTCAGGCCGCGCGAGGATGCAAGGTGCGGCGAAACCGGCCGCGGAAGGTCCAGCGGAAGGGGCGCGCCTCGACCCGGTTCCAGTGCTCCACGAAGGCAAGAACGCGAGCGGTCAGCTCGTGCACCGAGCGGAACGCGGCATGCCTGAGCACGCGCCGCGTCAGGATGCTGAACCACACCTCGACCTGATTGACCCAGGAGGCATGCAGCGGAGTGTGTACGAAGTGAAAGCGCCCACCGTGGCGCGCGTTGAACTCGGCCCACCGTGGACCGCTGTGGATGTTGAGGTTGTCCCAGACGATGTAGACCGGTCCCGTTGGGTAGTGCTCGGCCACCCGCTCCATGAACGCGAGCAGATCGTGGGCCTTGCGCGTGGGGCCGCACGCGGCGAGGACCTCGCCCGTGCGGATGTTGAAGCTCGCGATCAGGGTGCGGGTGCCGCGGCGGCGATACTCGAACTCCTTACGGCCGGGGCGACCTGGACCGCACGCTCGCGGAGCGAAGCGTTGCTCCCGCGCCTGCATCCCTGGCTTCTCGTCGATGCACAGCACCGTCGCTCCCTCGGGCGGCTGCACGTACAGGCTGCAGATCTTCGCCACCTTGGGTCGGAAGTCTGGGTCCGGGCTGTGCAACCAGAGCCGGACGCGATGGGGCTTCAAGCTGGCGCCCTCGAGAATCCTCCAGACCTCGGTCCGGCTCATCCGCACGCCGGTCGACCCGGCGAGCGCCTCGGCCAGCGTTTTGAGGGTCCAGACCTGCTCGAACGGCGACTTGTCGTCGGTGGGTCGCTGGCAGGCGAGCTTGATGAGCTCGTGATGCACCTCAAGGGAGATGCGCGCCGGCCGGCCCTTGCGGTAGTCGTCTTCCAGTGCGAGCGGGTCCTCGAGTGCAGCCATGCGGTCGCGCCACTTGCGCACCGTCTTGACGTCACAGCCTACCTGTTCGGCGATCGCGGCGTTGGACAGCCCCTGCTCGGCAAGCAGCGCGATCTTCGCCCGCATGACGATGCGGTGCGGAAGCTTCGAGGAGCGCGCGTAGCGAGCCAGGCGCTTGCGTACCTTCGGCGGCAACTTGACGGGCGTAGCTTGCGGTCCGGGCATCCGGCCCGGTGCGACTGGCCCCGATCAACGAAATTCGAAAAGACCGAGGAGGGCACAGCGATGAGAAAAACGGCGCTGCTGGACGTAATGCACGCGGAGGTGCCTCGCGCTCCGCACCTCGCTCTCCTCGCTCGGCACCTTCAGGCGCGCAGAACCAGGGACGAACTTAGGCGACGCAGTACTAGTTCCACCCATCAGGAGTACGACCAGGGATCCCGAGAGAGAGCTCAACGCAAAGGCGCAAAGGCGCAAGAAGAACAAATGTTATGCATTCTGCGTCTTCGCTCGGCCTCTTTGCGTTCAAGCTTCTCTTCGCTCGCGAGGCAGATCGCGCTCGCTCCGGTGCGCGACGAGAGATGGGCGTTCCTCGTCGCTGAGCTGCAGAGGATCTCGCTCGTCACCCTCGATCGTTATCGCGAGATCGTGCGTTCCGCCGGCCTGGAGGCGGCGCAAGCCGTCGAGCTCTTCGCGAGCACGGTGAAGACGGGCCGTAAGGCGCGGGAGAGCATGAACGCCAACGAGACGGGAGACCGTAGTCCCCCCTTCGACAAGGCGGCTCACGGCGTCGGGGGCGCCGGAACCAGCTCGGGCGGCTTGCGGTTCGGGTCGGGAGGTGGACCCTGGACATGCCGGCCGCAGCTGCGGCCCGGGAACCCTTCCGAGGCTCCGAAGCGGTCGCACGTGGGAGCGCCCATCGCCTTCGTGCACTCGGCGTCAGATACGCACGACCTGCAACGGCCCTCCAAGCAGAGATACGCCCCGCACGGGTTGAGCGTGGGGAGCGGCTCGCACGTCCGCCCGTACACCGGCCTCGACGCCGACGTCGCGGCGCAGCGACCCCGATCGCAAAAACCGTCACCGCAGTCGCCGTCCTTCGTACAAGCTCGCTCCGGCACGTCCTGAGGCGGCCGCCGGGGCTCCTCTTCGACGACCGCCGCCGCGGGCGCGGCGGGCGGAGCCCCGGGCGGCGGAGGGCCGGGCGACGCGGCCCCCGCGGAGGCCGCCAGGGGCGGGTCTGCGCGCCCCACCGGATGCCCGGCGGGGCGCTCAGGCTTCTCTTGCGCCGCCGCACACGCGGTCAAGCCCGCGAAGACCAAGCAGGAAGCGTGCCAGAACAACGGGCATCGGTGTCGCGCGCGCGGAGCCTTATCCATCGCAGCTAGTTGCACCCCACAGCATTACCACCAGGACCTCCAAGATAGAAGAAGCGATCCCACGGGGTAGCGCCCGTCGTCAATGCACTGCGGGTGTAACATGCAGCGTCGACGGGTCCCATGGCAAAGTGCACGCCCGGATACCAGCCGACTCCAAGCAAGTCTAGGTACGTGGGATTTCTCACATAGGAGGCAAACGCGTATCCAGCGGTATCGAATTGTCCGCTCCCCATGTCGGTCCACGTCCAATCGGTAGGCGTTGGATCATAGACTTCACCGTACCAAGCCGCTTCACATGCGCTGATACTCAGCAGGTTGAACAGGCTGGCTGGATAGTATCCGAGCCAGTTCCCGTTGTGCGCGACCCACCAGTTGCTGCTTGAGTCTTGAGAGATATCGAAACGACTCTCCTGCTGTGTTGCCAGCCCCGGCGTCGACGCGAGCACCACGGAGTTGGGGCCGTACGGGCGGCCCGCCGCGGGCACGAAGCCGGTGACGAAGGTGTCCCATCCACCCACGTTATTGCCGAATGTCGTGGGGCCATGCGTGAAGAACTCGACCTGAATGCGCGTCTGCGAGTTGCCAAAGTTGGCCCTGTCGCGAGACACCACCGCGCCGACCATCTCCAGCGTGGTAGGCTCGTTCCACCCGCGGCATAGGGTCGCCGCTTCAATCAGGGTCAAAGTTCCCGTCTCTACGTCGCCCTGGAACTGGTTGATCACGCCGGCGATCGCCTTGTTTGCAGCGGTCGTGATGAGCCCGGCGTAAAGCCGATTCTGACCTGCCGGCTGCCCGCTCACCTGATAGTTTTCGATGTAGTCTTGAAGTGACTGGGCGTCGGTCTCACCCATCACGTACACCGAGAAATCGGGCCTGTGGATCGGCGTCGTCCCCTTCGGTCCGCGTAGCTCTGGATAAGCTTCGAGCTCGGTGCGCGCGAGCTGGGCGCCGGACGCAGGGCGGAGGTCTTTCTCCGACCAGGGCGGCGGCGGCGGCGCGAGGCGCGCGCCGGGGATCGTGTCCGAATCCACCCAGTCGATGATGTCGCCCGAGTAGGCCTGGGTCGTCTCGACGATCTTATAGCCGCGGTATCGCTCGGCCAGGAGCTGATCCACCTCTGCTTGCCGCCGTTGCTGCTCCGGCGTGAGCTGAGGCGGATCGACCCGCCGCACGGCAGGCTCCGGCAAACGACTCGATGCCTCGAGCTCCGCGACGCCGATACCTTCGGGCGGCGCGGAGCCGTCATCATCAGTCCCTGCGCATCCGGACAGAAGAGATGCAATCAACAATGGTAGGTATACGCGGGAGTCGGCTCTCATGTTCGCTCCTCTGCATCGTGGGCGCGTCGCCGTCGGGGCGGCAGGTCCAGGGGCCAGCGCGCGTCCTCCAAGCCCCGGCACGATCGAGCAAGCCATGCTGGCTGCCAGCCCGATGAAGGTGCAGCGCGCGTGCCATATCGGGACGCGTTGGTCCCTCGCTGCGCAGAAGCAATGAAACTGGATTAGTTCACCATCAGGAGACAAAACGGAGCGGAATCGAGCGCTTTCACCGCGCGCAGTGCGCCAGTCCCTCGGTCGAGCGCCCGCTCGGCTCGTGACATGTCACGGAACATTCGTGATATGTCACGGTAGATCGCGGCGGCGCCCCAGAGCGGCCGCTGGCCCGCCGCGCCGGGCCTGGGGAGCTCGCCGGCAAAGTGGCTAGGAATCCCTCGCGCGCTCGACGGCGCCCCCTCCGCCGCGAGCTCTCCCCGGCGAATCCCGTCAGTTCAACCGGAGCAGCCTCCCCACGATCCGGAACAGCCCCCGCGACGCGGCGCTGATCCGGCTGCCCACCACCTCGATGTCGCCGTCCTCGCGGATGCGGACCGCGCCCCGGCCGGAGCGGAGGAGCAGCTCCTGCTCGCCCTCGAGGGTGATGGTCGCCGCCTTGAGGTGGAGCGCCTTCGGCCGCTGCGTCGTCAGCGCGCCGACGATCAGCGGCAGCTCGCCCTCGCACAGCTCGACGAGCACCGCGTCGCCGCGGGCGTGCGCGTCGGCGATCACGTCGGGATCGACCTCGGGCGCGACCAGCGCCTCGACCTCCCCCGCCGCGCCCCGCACGACGATCCGCGCCTGCCGCCCCGCGACCGCGGCCACGCGCGCGGTCCGCATCGCGACGCCGAGCGGCTGCGCCCCCAGCGCAGGGAGCGGCGCCGCGGCCTCCGCGGGCGCCGCGGCCTCCGCGGCCGGCTCGGCGAGCACGTCGTCCAGGGTCACGCGCGGCGCCCCCGACGCCCCCCCGGGCTCCAGCTCCTCCACCGCGGCCGGCGCGCCGGACCGCCCGGGATCCCCGTCGAACGAGGCCGCCATCACACCTCCGAGACCTTCTTCGGCAGCTGGATCTTCGGCGCCAGGAGCGCCACGAGCGGAGAGCTGATGGTGACGCCGCCGCCATCGATCACCACCTCGCTGGCGCCGCACTTGAACACGATGGCGCCCTTCGCCTCCACCTTGTGGAACGCCCCGATGAACGTCGCGGGCCCCACCGCCTGAACCACGTGCGACCCCTTCAGCTTGTCGACGACCGCGCCGCCCACCATCGCGGTGCGCGAGCCGGTGATCGTCTCGCTCTCGCCCGCGTTGCTGAGGACCACGAGCCCCGTCGCCTTCTCGCTCTTCGAGCCGGTGACGCTCTCCGCGTAGCTGCCGAACGCGACCTGCACCGTCGCGGCGCCGACGTCGATCGTCTTCTTGCCGGTCACGTTGTTGTCGATGTCCTGGATCGCGCCGAGGATCTTCATCGAGCCCACGTCCTCCTTGTGGGTGCCCGCCACCTTCGCGGTCGAGTGCCCGGGCCCCTTCTCGCGATCGGTCGCGTCGACGCCGTCGACGTTGCCCTCCGGCCCGGCCGCGTTCGCCATCGACTCGCCGCCGCCGCCGGCCGCGTCCATGCCGAGCGCCGAGGCGAGCGCCTCCGGCTGGACGAAGACCCGCCCGGCCAGGCTGCTGTGCACCGCGTTCGAGGCGATCGACGCGAGCATGTTCGGAGGACCGGAGCCGCCCGGCGCGCCGCCGCCGCCACCGCCGCCGCCGCCACCGCCCATCGAGGCCGCGAGCTGGCTCGCGCCGGGGATGCCCGAGGCGCCCGCGATCATCGCCGGCATGCGGCCCATGTCCCCGCCGGCGACGGCCCGCATCGCGCCCGCGACCCCCTGCGCCTGCTGCGTCAGCGCGTTGATCGGCCCCATCACCTGGTTGATCGCGCCGTCGACCTGCCCCTGGATCGCCGAGATCGCGTTGTTCGCCATCACGCTCGCGAACTGCACCGCCGCCTGCGCCGCGAGCGCGAGCATCGCCTCGAGCGGGTTGCCGTCCATCTCGAACTGGTTGCCGCCCACCGTGGTCGTCGCGTTGCCCTTCGCCGTCACGGCCGACACAGCGTTCACCTCGAGGGTGCGGTTGCCGCCCACGCCGATCGTCTGATCCGCGCCCACCGTGTTCGACGATCCCTTCGTGATCTTCGTCGTCTGGTTGCCGCCGACCTCGAGGGACGCGTTGTTCCCGACCACCGTGGTCTCGTTGTTGCCGATGTTCTTCTTGGCGTTGTTCGCCGCGGCCGTCTTCATGTCGTGCTGGGCGTGCACCATGATCTCCTCGGCGCCCGCCTTGTCCTCGAAGCGCACCTCGTTGGCGCCGCCGCCGCCCGGCGTGCTCGCGGTCCGGATCGCCGTGCGGGTCTTGCCCTCCGGCAGCGCGTACGGCGGCATGTACACGCCGTTGTAGAGCCGGCCGGTGACGATCGGACGATCGGGGTTCCCCTCCAGGAACTCGACGATCATCTCCCAGCCGATGCGCGGGAGCATCATCGAGCCCGACGTCTGGAGCTGCGCGACCCGCATCCAGCACGAGGCCTTGTCGTCGGTGACGTCGCTGCGATCCCAGTGGAACTTCACCTTGCAGCGGCCGTGCTCGTCGGTGTGGATCGCCTCGGGCTGCGCGCCGGCCGGCGCCACCACGGTCGCGGTCTGCGGCCCCTCGATGACCGGGATCGGGGTGACGCGCCGCGGCCTGTACTTCACGTCGGCCGGCACGAGGCGCGCCCGCGCCCTCGAGCGCGACGCGGCGCCCTCGCGCTCCTCGCCGTCGTCGTGGACGAAGGTGTGCGTCACCGCGAAGAGGAAGTACTCGCCGTCGAGCTCGCCGGCGTCCGTGAGCGTGAGCGTGTGGCCGACCGCGAGCCGCGGGCAGACCGCCTCGATCTCGATCGTGCGCCGCTCGACCTGCTCCTCCTCGAGCCGGATCTGCGCGAGCCGCTGCCCCTCGCTCGGCTCGACATAGCCGCCCGGGTAGTCGTAGCGCTCGAGCTCGGCGTGCTCGCTCGACGCCGCGCTCGCCGTGAGGTCGAGCGCCGGCCGCTCGAAGTCGAAGTCGCGCAGGACGAACTTGCCCGAGCGCACCCGCTCGAGCTCGCGGAGCGCGTAGATCGCGTCGCGCTCGTCCGCCGCGCTCAGGCCCGTGCGCCGCCGGAACGGCAGCGCGGGGTCGCCCGGGATCGGCGCGGCGATGGTGCTGTCGTCGTCGAAGACGAGGAGCTCCCGGTCGGCGTCCACCTCGACGAAGCTGTAGATGCCCTCGTGCTCCATCAGCCGCGAGATGAACGCGAGCGCGCTCTCCTGGTACTGCACGCAGTACTCGCGCTTCGGACAGTCGCCGCTGAGCCGCCACTCGACCCGGGCGACCCCGTGCTCCTCGAGGACCTGCGCGACGATCTCCTTCGCGCTCATGTCCTGGAAGATGCGGGAGTCGACGCTGCGCGCGAGGAGCGCGAGGGAAGACACGACGCGCACGGCGTAGCGCGCGCCGATCGCCTCCATGCCGAGCTCGGTCGTGCCGATCGAGGTCGCGGCCTCCACCGTGCCGGCGAGGACGCGCGGCGGCTCGCCGGGCGCGCCGAAGGAGAGCGCCGCGGGCTTGCCGATCATCGCGTCGAGCTCCTGGAACACGTGGAGGATCACCTCCACGTCGACCACGAGCGGCCTGCCCGCCTCGTGGATCGACTCGAAGCGGAGCACCCGGGCGGCGGGGACCTCGTCGATCGTGAAGTGCGCAATGGTCTCGCGTGCCACGTTCGCCTCCTGCTCCTCAGTTGTCGATCACGAGCGCCGCGGTGTCGGCGACGTCGCCGTCGAGCTTCGCGGACACGCCGAGGATCGCGACGCTCGCGGGCGTCAGCGACACGATCGACGCGCCCATCACCAGCGTGAGCGCGCCGGTCGCCTCGAAGACGACGTTGTTCGCCTTCACGAGCTGCGCGCCGCCCGCGAGCTCGGTGTAGGTGCCGAGCGAGCTCTCCACGCGATCCCCGTTGGCGACGTTGACGATCGCGCCGCCGACCTTCACGTTCATCGATCCGCCGACCTGGACGCCGCGCCCGGCCTTGACCGCGATCACCTTCGCGCCGGTCGCCGTCTCGCTCCGGTCGCCCTGGACCGTCACCGAGCGGTGGCCCAGCGCGAGCTCCACGAGCGCCGCGCCGACCTCGTGGTCGAAGCCGGCCAGCGTCTGGTCGGTGACCGACCCGACCACGAGATCGATCTGGTTGCCCGAGACGTTGAGCGCGCTGTCGCCGGCGACGTCGCGCTTGTGATCCCCGCCGATCTTCATGTCGCGGTTGCCGCCGATCGAGAGCGAGTGGTCGCCGCCGATGTCGTCCACGTGGAAGGTCTCGACCTTCATCGCCTGGTTGCCCGCGACCGAGATCTTCTGGTTGGCCCCGACGCTGCTCGTCATGCTGTTCGTGACGTTGGTCGTCTGGTCCGCGCCGATCTTCTTCGCGTGGTTGTTGCCGATCGACTCGGTGGCGTTGTTCTTCACCTCGGTGGACATGTCCTTCGAGGCGTTCATGAACATCTCCTCGCCGCCCTTCGTGTCCGACATCCGGAGCTCGTTGCTGCTGCCCCCGCCCGGCGTCGTCGCGGTCTGGAGCGAGCTCTTCCCGGCCTCCTTCGGCAGCGCGTAGGGCGGCGGCGTGAGCGCGTTGTACATGCGGCCCATCACGAAGGGCCGATCCGCGTCGCCCTCGACGTGGCGCACCGTGACCTCCCAGCCGACGCGCGGCAGCAGCATGGAGCCGCCGGTCGGCACCTGGCTCGTGCGGATCCAGCGGCTCGACGTGTCGTCCTTCTTGCCGGAGCGATCCCAGTGGAACGACACCTTCACCTGCCCGCTCGCGTCGGTGTGGATCTCCTGCCCCGAGGGCCCGGTCGTGATCGCGGTCTGCGCGCCCGGGATGACCTGCTCGCGGGCGCGGCGCGGGGGCCGGTAGCGCGTGGTCCCGGTCGGCACGCCCCAGAACTCGCAGGCCATCCGGACGTCGCGCGCGCCCTCCAGGGCGGCGTCGCGGCCCGAGAGCTCGAAGTTCCGCGGCCGGCTCCCGGCGATGCGCGAGCGGACCACGAGGTACTCCTGGTTGAGCGGATCGTACGGGTGGCCCTCCACCGAGAAGCGCCGCCCCGGGAGCAGCGCGAGCGAGCCGGTCTCGCCGCGCACGACGTCGCGCTCGGCCTGCACCGCGTCGAGCAGCACCTTGGCGAGCCGCTCCGCCACGCCCACGTCGGCGGTGCGCGCCGGGTACTCGTAGATCTCCAGCGCGTGCTCCCCGGGGTCGCTGCTCTCGGCCGACGCCTCCAGCTTGAGCGAAGGCTTCTCCGGGTTGTAATCGCGGACGAACACCTTGTCGCTCCGCACCGAGACCTCGCGGGAGAGGCGCGCGACGCGATCCGCCGAGCCCGCGACGCCGAAGTCCTGGAAGAACGGGAGCGAGGTCGCGCCCTCGATGTCCTCGAGGCCATTCGGCGCGTCGCTGAAGACGGCCACGTCCTGCTCGCCCCTCGTGTGGATCGCGAAGTAGATCCCCTCCTCGGCGAGGAGGCGGTGAACGAAATCGAGGTCCCGCTCGCGGTACTGGACCGTGTAGACCCGCGCGGGGTGCGGCTCGGTCACGCGCCATTCCTGCTGGCCCGCGGGCACGCCCGCGCCCTCGAGGACCTCCTTCACGATGTCGACCGCGCTCTTGTCCTGGAAGATCCGGCAGTCGGCGCGCTGCGCCAGGTTCCACAAGGCCGGCGCGACCTGGATCCGCAAGGTCGGCACGTCGTCCGGGTCGGGCAGGAGCTCGGCGAGCACGATGGTCCCCGCGAAGGCGCGGGTCTGCGTGTCGTCGCTGCGCGACAGCGTGAAGACCGCGCGCTTGCCGAGGACCTCCTTCGGCCTCGGGAGCGCCGCCGCGTCGTCGAGCAGCTCGCACTCGAGGTGGGTGAGCTCCGAGAGCTGCTCGGAGAGCTCGAAGCGCAGCACCCGGTAGACCTTGCCCTCCACGCTGACGGAGGGGATCGCGAGGACATGATGGTCAGCCACTCTTCACCTCACAAGCGCCCTTGGACCTCATGATCCGAGCTTCATCGACGCGCCCATCTTGACCACCAGCGCGCCCTTGACCGCGATCTTGGACCCCTTGATCACGATGGGTCCGCCGCCGAGCTTGAGCTCGCTGCCGCCGCCCTTGAAGACGCCGACGGCGCCGAGGAGCGTGATGAGCGGCGCCTGCACCACGAGGTCGCCGTTCAGCTTCTGGTAATGGAGCCCGCCCACGAGGTTCGTCACGCCGGCCGCCACGTGGGAGAGCGAGCCCTTCGTGAGGTGGAGCTCGGCCGCGAGCGACGTCTGGTCCTTGTTCGCGGTGATCTGCTCTCCGTGGCTGCCGTTGATGATCTGCGCCTTCACGGCGCCCACCGTCTCGGTCATGCCGCCGAGGACGTTGTCGTTGATCGAGGCGAGGCTCCCGGAGAGCTGGAGCGCGCCGACCTTGCGGCTCATGTCGCCCGTGATCGACTGCTCGATGCCGTTCGAGATCGTGATCTGGTTGCCGCTCACCGTGTAGGAGCGATTGCCGGTGATCTTCTCGACGTAATTGCTGATCGCGTTGGTCGTGTCGTTGCCGCCGATCGAGATGCTCTGGTTGCCCGAGATCTTGTGCGAGAGCACCGCGCCGACGTCGAGCGATTGATTGCCGGCCACGGAGATCGACTCATCGACCTTGACCGACCGGGAGCCGTTCACGCTGATGTGCTGCTCCTCGTTGACCGCGACCTCCTCGACCTTGTCGTTGCCGATGGTGACGTTGAGGTCCTTCTGGGCGTGGATGCCGAAGCCCTGGCTGCCGGAGCTGTCGGACATGCCGATCTCGTTGTGGCCGCCCGCGCCCGGCGACGACATGCTCTTCAGCGAGCCGGACGCCTTCGAGGCGGGGAGCGCCTGCGGCGGCGTCTTCTCGGCGTTGTAGGTGCGCCCAAGGGCGACGGGCCGGTCCGGGTCGCCGTCGAGGAAGGCGACGGAGACCTCCCAGCCGACGCGGGGGAGGATCATCGAGCCGCCCATCGCGATCTGCGAGACGCGCAGCCAGCAGCTCGAGGTGTGGTCTTGCTGACCTTGCCGGTCCCAGAAGAAGCGGACCTTGATGCGGCCGTATTTGTCGACGTGGATCGCCTGCTCCTGGGTGCTCGACCCCGTGACGACCGCGGTCTGGACGCCGCGGATGCGCGGCCGCCGCGCGCGGCGCTCGGCCGCGAAGGGGGCGCCCTTCGGGATGCCGCGGAAGTGGTTCTCGACGTCGACGTTGGTGTCTCCGCCGGTGAGCGTCTGGTTGCCGCGCGAGACGAGGTGGGTGACCACGAACTCGCCGTTCAGGCACGGCTCCGCGGCGCCCTCGACGAGGAACGGCTCGCCCACCTTGAGCCCGGCCGCGCGGCTCTCGCCCTCGCACACGTCGGCGTCGGCGGCGAGCTCGCGCATGCGGGCGTCGGCGCGGCGGGCGCCCACGCTCCCCTTGGTGAAGCCGGCGGGGTACTCGAAATAGGGCAGGACGAAGGCCTCCTTGCGGGGCAGCGAGGACTCGGGCTTCACGTCGGGCTTCTCGAAATCGTAGTCCCGGAGGTGGACGCTGCTCGTGCGCAGCGCGCGCGTCCGCGTGAGCTTGTTGAGCGGCAGGCTGCCCGGGATCCCGCCCTGCGCCATGCGGAAGAGCACCGGCGTCCCCTCCTCGACCGCGAAGGCGGCGGGGTCGTCGGTGATGATCATCGTGTGCCCGGCGGCGTCGTGCCGGAAATAGTAAAAGAGGCCGTTGTCCTCGAGGAGGCGTGAGACGAAGTTGAGGTGCGACTCGCGGTACTGGACGATGAACTCGCGCGGCTCGTACTCCTTCGCGGTCCGCCACTCGACCTTGTCGCCGAAGCCCGCCTCCTCGAAGATCGTCTGCGCCACCTGGACGATGGTCTTCTCCTGGAAGATGCGGCACCCCTCGCGGTGCGCGAGGGCCGCGAGGGCGGGCCGCAGGCGGACGTCGAACTGGCGGGAGTCGCCGGCGATGCGCGCGAAGCCGGCGCGGTCGACGATGCCGTCGAACAGGCGCTCCTTGCCGGAGGTGTCGGTGACGCGGAGGCAGAGGCGGCTGCGCAGGCAGTCCTCGACCCGGAAGGCGGCGTCCAGCGTCGCGAAGCGCACCTCGACCGTGTAGGGCGTGGAGATGGCCTCGACGGCCTCGAAGCGGGTCACGGCGGTGTCCGCGGGGAGCTTGTCGCCCTCGAGGGAGAAGGTGGCGAAGGTGTCGGCCATCGGGGCCATGGTAGGCGATCGGCGGGCGGCGCCAAGCCCCGGCGCTGGGCGAGGCACGGGGCCGACGCGGGGAGAGGGGCGACGCGACCTTCAGCGCGATGCGCGCCGGCGCCGGCATCGCCTGCGCGCCGCTCTAGCTCGCCGCGGCCGCCCTCCGGAGCGGCGCCGCGGTCGAGGTGCTCGCGCCGCTCCGCGCCGAGCCCGTCCCGATCTCGCTGCTCCGCCGCGAGCGGCGCCTGACCCCCGGCCGGCTGACGAAGCTGATCGCGTTCCTGAGCGCGCGCGCCCCGGACCTCTCCGACTTGCTCTGAGCCCACGCCCGGACTCTGGCAGGCCGCGGCGCCGCGCTAAGGAGCGGGCGGCACGCGGAGCGGTCGAGGCCTCACTTGCTGCGAAGCCTCACGTGCGGCGTACGTACCGCGCCGCGACGTCATAAAGCCTCGATCGCGGTGCCCGTGATCAGCTTGTAGAGATCCGCACCGAAGACGAAACGGACATATCGAGCGGCGTTTCCCTGCTCGTTCGCGAAGGGCAAGATCGCGAGCCCCATGCGGAGGTTGCCGATGGAAACGCTCGGCGCCCACGCCCATCGGATCACGTCCGGCCCGTCGTCTTTGTCGTTACCACCGGCGCTGTCGGTGAGGACCATCGAGGCGAATGGGGCGATCCGGAGCTCGGCGAAGCGGCTCGCCGCCCACTGGTAGCGGAGGCCGACCACGTCGATGACTGGGATCGCGATCGTCGGCGAGGGCGTGATCTCGCCATCCGTCCGCATCGGCAGGCCGTTCCATGGCTGCAAGAAGTACCACTGGAAGGCATCGCGGTACGTCATCTCGAGCATGCGTTCGTGCCCCGTCGGCTCCGGGTTGGTCCCGTACGGTTCGAAGAAGTCCCCCTCTCGCGTGAGCGCCTCGGCCACCTTGGCGTGGACCTCGGCGGCTTTCTGCGGGTCCCGCGCCAGCGCCCGGGCTTCCTTGACGGCGACGTCCAGAGCGTTCACGGCTCCGTCGAGGATGGTCGCGGTGTCCGTGATCAGCGCGTCCAGGAGCTTGAGATCCTGCGCGAGCGCCGCTTTACGCGCAGCCAGGCCCGGCGGTGCCGCCGCGACCAGGCTGTCGATCTGGCCGATGAGCACTTGGCGCCGGACACCCAGCTCCGCGCTGACGGCACCGGCGAATCGCTCCAGCGCTTCGCGGCCCTTCGCCTTCGCGTTCTGATAGTCGACCACGAGATCCTGGGATCCCTCGACGTCGCACTTGTCCGCGGGCGTGCTGAGCGCCGCGACCGGGCCGAGCTGGTACTCGGTCGCGATGGTCTGCCGCAGCAGATCTATCTGCATCACGAGACACTTCACGCTATCGTTCGTACGCGGGACGCCGGTCGCCACCGCGGCTGACGTCGCGACGGCCAGCCGCGTCTTGAGCTGCTCGCGGCTCTTCGATACGTCCAGCGCTAACAGGTCCGCGGACACGTCGGCGCCGACCGGGTACACCCGGACGTCGAGCGGCGCGAGGTGCGGAATGCCCTCGCCCTCGATAGCGCTTCCGTGGATGAGCACCTCCGTCACGGGGAGCGCCGGCGGCAGCCACTTGAAGACGAGCTTGCCGTTGCGAAACACGTGGATCAGCTGGATCCTCGTTCCGATGTCCAGCGGCGCATCGTTCGCGGCCGGCGTGTGCGCCGAGAAGATCCTGAACGTCATTGGATGGCGGTCGCGAAAGGTCCCGTTCCATTGGCACGAGTACAGCTTATCGCCTTTGGTGGTCTCCGGCCCCACCGCCTCATCAGCGCAGAGGTCGCGATCGTAGGGTGGACCGAGGCGTTCCTTGTAATGAAGCGTCATCGTGGTCGGGAACGTCAGCGCGCTCCCCTTGGCCTGCATACAGGCCGGCTCGCTCATGAACGTGACTTTCTTCGGAGCGCGAGCGTCCAGCAGCTGGACGGCGATCTCACAGTTGGCCGGGCTCGCCTTCAGGGTCTTTTGCGCGCTGGTGTTGATCGACGCGTTCGAGCCACAGCCGGTCACCAGGAGCAGGGTGAGGAAGATCGGTGCTCGAAGGTGCATTTTAATGATGTTCCCCATTAGATCAGTCGAGCACGCGCGTGGCGACCAGCGCAAGCGCAATCGGTCGTCAACGCCCTCAACGCCCTCAACGCCCTCAACGCCGGTGCCGGCAGGACACCTCCTCGACCCCGGCAAGCGCCGCGAGGGTCGCGCCCATAGCGATGGCTGGGCGCTCGCAACCGCGCCGCGCAGGCCCACCGCGCGCCGCTCGACGTGTGCCTCAAGGACGACTGGGGGTCGTCGCGGCACGCGCGGATCATGCGCGAAGGGGGCGGGCGTCACGCGCGCCGCTGGCTGCCGTTCTGCCAGGCGATGAGCGCGAACCAGACCATCATCAAGATCGACGCCGGCGCCAGCACCGTCGGGGGCAGGAAGGGCGAGACGAAGCTGTAGGCGAAGAGCAAGGCGCCGGCGGGGACGCCGACGAGCTTCACCGGCAGCGAGGCGGCGCGCGACGCCGTCACGATCCAGATGCCGGCGAAGATGTGGGCGCCGAGCCGCACCGGATCGGCGACGGCGCGGGGCACGTCGTTGAGCGCCAGCACGCCGGTGGTCACGTCGAGGAACAGCCAGCCGTAGCCGGCCATCCGCGCCCACTCCGGCGCGCGCAGGCTCGGGACCAGCGCGAAGACGGCGAGGTGGAAGGCGAGCCCCGGGTACTCGGGCCACAGCGCGCCGGGGGCGACGGCGAAGCTGACGATGACGGGGGCGAAGCACAGGAACGCGGCGCTGGCGGCGACGCGCGGCGAGCAGGGGGCGGCGGACGATTCGTTCATGCGTGGGCTCCTCGCTTATCGAGCGCGAGCATGCGGCGCGACCGCGGCGTCGTCTTGGGCTTCCTTGCGCCAACGTCGGCGCCCGCGGCCGCGAGCGTCGTCCTCGAGCGTTCGTGCGCAAACTACGGCGAGCGCGGCCGCCGCCGCCGGTTTACCCTCGGAGGATGCCGAGAGACGCTGCGCCCGTGCGCACCGAGCTGCGCGCCTACGACGACGTGCCCGGCGTGCGCTCGCTGCTCGTCGACGCCGACGAGCGGCTGTGGTGCGCGGTCAAGGAGACGTACGCGGTGGCGCTGATCCACCGCGGGCGCGCGGAGTTCTGGTCGCGCCGCGGCGGCGTTGCCAGCGCGCCGGGCGACCTGCACTTCGACGCGCCGGCGAGCGTGCACAGGGATCTGCGGCGCGACGGGCCGGCGCGCTTCCAGATCGTGACCTTCGACGTGGCGCTGGTGCGCGAGCAGGCCGAGCGCCGCGGCCTGCGCCCGAGCCTTTCGCTGCGGGTGCCGCTGCTCGAGCGGCGCCACCCCGATCGCCGGCCGCTGCTCGCCCTCCACCGCGCGTACCGCGGGCGGCCCGATCCGCTCACGCGGCAGGTCGTCGTGGCCGAGGCGCTCGACGCGCTGGTGCGCCAGCTCGACGGCGCCGATGCGCGGCCACACGCCAGCGTGGCGCGCGGCCGCCTCGGGCGCGCCGTCGAGCTCATCCACGCGCGCCTCGGCGAGGCCCTGTCGCTCGACGATCTGGCGGCGGCGGCCGGCCTCGATCGCTTCCAGCTGTGCCGTGCGTTTCGCGCCGAGCACGGGATCCCGCCGTACACCTATGTGCTGCGCATGCGCGTGGCGCGCGCGTACGCGTGGCTCGCGGCGGGCAGGCCGGTGAGCGAGGTGGCGAGCGCGCTCGGCTTCTGCGATCAGAGCCAGCTGCACGGCCATTTCCGGCGCGCCTTCGGGATCACGCCCGGCGCCTTCGCCCGCGTCGCCCGCCGTGGCCACGCGCCGCTCGCGGTGGTCGAGCGATAGACCAGGCGCCGCTCGCGGTGGTCGAGCGATAGGCCAGGCGCCGCTCGCGGTGGTCGAGCGATAGGCCAGGCGCCGCCTCGCGGCGGTCGAGCGGCGGGCTTCCGCGATCGTTCGGGCTCGGCGCCCCCTCAGTCCAATCCCGCCCTTCCGGGAGTCCAGTAGGTCTTCGTCTTGATGTTCCGCACGCCGGCGCGGCGCAGGGCATCACGTACGCCAACGACGAGCTCGGAGCCGCCCGTCAGCGCGACGACGGCGTCGGGTGAGGTCGAGAGCCTGGCCTCGACGGCGTCGACCGTAACGGCGGTGTCCCCGCGCGCCACGACGTCGACTTGACGGAGGCCGACAGACTCGGCTGCTGCCCGAACGTCGGAGGCGGCCTCCGACTGGATGACGGCGTGGACCTGCCCCGGCCTCTCCGCCGCGAACGCGGCAGCGACCGCGACGCTGGTCTCATCGCCGACGAGCAGCACCGGTCCCGCGTCGAGCGAAAGCGAGCGCTGAGGGCCGACGAACGGCAGCTCGTCGCCCGACCGAGCGCTCGACATCCAACGCGCACCGGGCCCGCCAGCATGCATCCATCCGAGCAGCACCATGCCGTCCGGCGAGGAGATCGGCGTGTACGTCCGCATGTCATCGGAGGGCAGCAGCAACTGGACCTTTGCGCCAGCGGAGAACCCCTGCACGTCGCTCCGCAGGCGTAGCCGCTGGAAGCCGCCGAAGGCTTGCACGGATACGACGGCGGCGCGCTTGAGCGCCACGCCGGAAAACAAGCGAACGATTTTACCTTTGACAGACGACATCGTTTGTCTCCTCGAGCACCGTCGCGTGGTTCACGAAGGAGATACGGACCCAGAGCGCGAGCGCGGCTCCCTCCCCCTTCGTCACGGGTTCCTCCTCACGACCCGATTATCACCATCGCCGCGCTCTCCCGTCAAAGCCGATCCTGTCGACCCCGGACAGGCTCGAATGTGCTCGCCGCCGGCGGGCGCGCGCCGTAGTGGCAGGAGATGCCGTGGCGCGCCGGCATGAACCAGGCGCCGAGCGCTCAGACCTGCGCCACGCCGCCGTCGACGAAGAGCTCGCTTCCGTTGGTGAAGCTGCTGTCCTCGGAGGCGAGGAAGACGGCGGCCTTGGCCACCTCCTCCGGCAAGCCGAGCCGCCCGAGGGGGACGCTGGCGACGAGGCTCGCCTTGATCTGCTGCGCCTGCTCCTCGGTCGCGGCGAGCCCGTGCAGCCCTGGGGTGTCGATCGGCCCCGGGCTGAGCACGTTGACGCGGATGCCGCGGTCCTTCAGGTCGAGCGCCCAGGTGCGCGCGAAGCTCCGCACCGCGGCCTTGGTCGCGCTGTAGACGCTGAACGCAGGGGATCCGGTCGAGGCCGCCGTCGAGCCGTTGAGGATGATCGACGCCCCGTCGCGCAGCAGCGGCAGCGCCTTCTGGACCGTGAACAGCACCCCCTTCACGTTGATGGCGAAGGTCTTGTCGAAATGCTCCTCGGTGATCGCGCCGAGCGGGGCGAGCTCGCCGCCGCCGGCGTTGGCGAACAGGACGTCGATGGGTGCGCCTCGCTGCTTCACCACCTCGAAGAGGCGATCGAGATCGGCGAGGCTCGAGACGTCGCTCCGGACGCCGGTGGCCCTCTCGCCAATCTCCCTCACGGCCGCGTCGAGCTCCGCCTGCCGCCGCCCGGTGATGAAGACGCGCGCGCCCTCCGCCGCGAACCGCTTCGCCGTCGCGAGGCCGATCCCCGTGGTCCCGCCTGTGACAACCGCTACCTTCCCCTGGAGTTTGTCGCTCATGGTGTCCGTCCCTTGCTCGCGGCGCCCAACGTCGCCGGCCCCCTGGAGTTAGAACCGAAGCGGGGGGCGGCCAGCCGGCGATCGTGGCACGCTGCGTTCCGCTGGCAGAACGAAGAGATCACCGATGCAGGATCTGAACGACTTCTTCTTCTTCGCCGAGGTCGTGGCGAACGGCGGGTTCGCGAAGGCGGGGCGCGCGCTGCGGCAGCCCAAATCGAAGCTCAGCCGGCGGATAGCGCAGCTCGAGGCGCGGCTCGGCGTTCGCCTCATCGAGCGCTCGTCCCGCCGCTTCAGCGTCACCGAGGTGGGTCAGGCGTTCTATGAGCGCTGCCGAACCGTCATGCGCGAGGTGGCGCTGGCGGAGGCCATCGTCGCCGAGGCGCAAGGCGAGCCGCAGGGGCTCGTCCGACTGAGCTGCCCCACGGGCTTGATGGATCTGGTCGGCCCTATCCTGCCCTCTTTCATGGAGCGCTACCCGCGTGTCGCCCTGCAGGTCATCCCCACCAATCGGCGCGTCGATCTGATCGAGGAGCGAATCGACATCGCGCTTCGGGTGCGCACGAAGCTCGACACCGACGCCACGCTCACCCGGAAGACGCTCGCGAAGAGCCGCCGGCTCCTCGTCGCGAGCCCCGCCCTCGCGCGTCGCCTGGGCGGCGCGCCGGAGATCGCCGCGCTCGCCTCCGTACCGACCCTCAGCCAGAGCGAGCAGGCCGGCGGAGATGCGTGGGAGCTCGTCGGGCCCGACGGGCAGACGCATGTCGTGCATCACGCGCCGCGCCTCTCGTGCGGCGATTTCGCCGCCCTCCGAGAGGCGGCCATCGCAGGGCTGGGCGTGGCGTTGTTGCCCGATCACATCGCCGCGGCGGACTTGAGGGCTGGCAAGCTCGTCCGCGTCTTCCCCGACTGGTACGTGACCGAGGGCATCGTCCACCTCGTGTTCACCTCGCGCCGCGGCTTACCGCCCGCGGTCCGAGCGCTGATCGAGCACCTCGCGAGCCACATCCATGACGACGTGATGGGGACAAGCGTGATGCCGACCGGAGGCTTGCGATGACCGGGCATGCCGTGGTGGTCGCCATGCGGCTTCCGTCAGGATGCCGTCGGTGTCCATGCGCTCGGCAGGCTGGAGACGTGGTTCGGGCCGCCCGTCAGCCCTCCGACGTGAGGCTGTCGCTGCGGTCAGGGCAAGACGCCGCGGACCGGCAGCCGCGATGGGGTTCGCACGAAGACCATCGTGCTCCACTCGATGGTGGGGTTGACCAGATCGATTCGTTTGAATCGAGCGAGCAAGGATTCGAGCGCCACCCTCGCCTCCAGGCGCGCGAGGAGGTGGGCGACGCAGAAATGCACGCCGTGCCCGAACGCGACCGACGCCCCCGTCCCGGTCTTTGGCACATCGCGGTCCATGTTGAAATCGTCGGGGTCGGGAAACGCGGCCTCGTCGCGGTTGGCGGACGCGAGGATGACCGTCACCGGAGCGCCGGCGGGCACCTCGACGCCGCCCACCTCCGCTCCGGGCATCGCCTTGCGGAAGAGGTTATGGGTAGGCGGGTCCCACCGGAGCATCTCTTCGATGAAGCGAGGGATGAGCGCCGGATTTTCGCGCAGCCGCTCCGTGTCCGCGGGGCGCCTGGCGAGGGTGATGATCGATTTGCTGATCAATGTGGACGTGGTGTCGAACCCCGCTGGGACCAGGACGAAGACGAAGGACATGAGCTCTTCCGGGGTGAGCTCATGGCCGTCGACCTCGGCCTGGAGGAGCGCGCTCACGAGATCATCGCCGGGCGCGCGCCGCCGCGCCTCGAGGACGTCGCCGAGGTAGCGCTCCATCTCGGCGATGGACGCGCGGACGCGCTCGGCGTGCTCGGGGCTCTGCGGGACGGGCGTGACGCTGAGGATATCGTCCGTCCACCGCTTGAAATTGGCGTGGAGGGAAGGATCCAGGGTGAGGAGCTCGCCGAGGACGCCCGCCGTCATCGGGACGGCGTAGTCGGCGACGAAATCGGACTCACCCCTGGACTGCAGGGCGTCGGTGAGGCGCTCGGCGATGGCGCGGACCATGGGCTCGATGCTCGTGATGATCCCGGGACCCAGGGCGCGGCTGACGAGGTTCCGGAGCTTCGTGTGCTCCGGCGGGTCCATGGCGAGCAGGGAGTGCGCCCCCGGCTGCCTCGGCAGCCAGGGCGGGTGGAAGGCGTCGACGTTGCCGGCGGACGAGAATTTTTGAGGGTTCTTGAGGACGGCGATGACGTCGGCGTACCGGCTCACCGCCCAGGCGCCCAGCGGCTCGAGCACGCACACCGGCCCGGAGCGGCGCATCTCGGCGTAGGTGGGGAATGGGTCCGCCTGGAAATGGGGGTCGAACAGATCAAACTTCCGCAGCCCTTGGGTCATGGGAATGGCTCTCCTGGGAGAGATTCTACACGATACGGTCCATCCCCACGGCGGCCGTGTCAGGCCGCGACGAGCCCGCCATCGATGGGCAGGGCGACCCCGGTCACGTACGACGCCTCGTCGCTCGCCAGGAAGAGGGCCACCCGAGCCGGCTCGATCGGGTCCGCGAACCGGCCGATCGGGTGGCTCGCGAGGACGCGTTGCTCCACGGCCCGATCTTTTATCCAGTTGTCGAACATCGCGGTGTGCGTGCCCCCAGGGCAAATCGCGTTCACCCGCACGTTGCGAGCAGCGAAATCGATGGCCGCGACCTTGGTCAGCCCGATGATGCCGTGCTTCGACGTCACGTACGCGGACAGGCCAGGCGTCGCAACGAGGCCTCCGACGGAGGACGTGTTGACGATCGAGCCCCCGCCGGCCTTGAGCATCTCCGGGATCTGGAACTTCATCGACAGGAAGACGCCCTTCAGGTTGATGTCGATCACGCGATCCCACTCGTCCTCCTCGAGCTCGTCCACGCTCTTGATGACCTGCTCCACGCCTGCATTGTTGAACGCGACGTCGAGCCGCCCGTACCTCTTCACGGCGGCCGCGACCATGGCGGCGCAGTCGGCCGCGCGCGACACGTCCGTCGGGACGAAGATGGCTTCTCCCCCTCGGGCGACGATCTCCGCGGCCGTCCTCTCGCCCTCGGCCACCCGGCGAGCGGCGATGACGACCTTGGCGCCTTCCTGGGCGAACAACAGCGCTGCGGCCTTGCCGATCCCCATGTTTCCACCCGTGATGAGCGCGACTTTATCTTGCAATCGTCCCATAGGATTCGCTCCCGATCTGTCGGCCCGATGAACGACAGGCCATGTCATGCCAGCGCGCGGCGCCGAGGCGCTCTGCCGCGCGTCGAGGAGGGCAGCGCCCACGCCGAGACGCGGCGGATCGCCCGCGTTCGCGGCGCCCGTCAGCGTCGCGCGCAGGTGGGTCGAGGATGACGAGATCCGCGACCTCGGGACGGAGGATGTCCACCCTCCGCCGGCGCGGCTTGGGCAAAATTGACGGGACCCCCGCGGCGCGCGATCCACGGGAATGGGCCTGGCGCGGCGCGCGTCGGCCAACTAGGCTCCGGAGCATGCAGAGCGCTCTGCCAGCCTGCGATCCGGACGATCCGCTGCGTATCGAGATCGTGCGGCCGAAGGCGCTCTCCGGCGTGACCGTGGCCCGCTGCCGCAGCGATGCCCGGCGCCACCGCTCCGTGAAGGACCGCTTCGCCTCGGTCTCCTTCACGGCCGGCCAGAGCGAGTGGCGGGCGCGCGGGCGCGCTTATACGGCGAGGCCGGGCGCGCTCGCGCTCATGCTCCCGGGCGAGGTGCATCGCGAGGAGAGCCGCGATGGACCGGCGCGCTTCCAGGTGGTGCTCTTCGACGACGCGCTTGTCGACGAGGCGCGCCTCTCGCTCGGAGGCCGGCCCTTCGCACCCCGGCCAGGCCTGTTTCTCGAACGCGGAGCGCCCGAGGGCGCGCCGCTCCGCGCCCTGCACGCGCTCGTCCACGAGGGCGGCGCCGAGCCCCTCGCGCTCCAGACCGCGCTCGCCGAGTCGCTGCGCTCCCTCGTCGCGCTCACCAGTCCGGGTCACGCCGAGCGCGGACGCCCGTACGCCTGGGGCGCCCCCCTGCGCCGCGCGCTCGAGCTCATCCGCGAGCGCTTCGTCAGCGCGCTCTCTCTCGACGAGATCGCCCTGCACGTGGGGCTCGACAAGTTCCAGCTCATCCGCGCGTTTCGCGACCAGCTCGGCGTGACGCCGTATGCCTATGTGACGCAGCTGCGCATCGGTCGCGCCCAGGCGCTCCTCACGCGGGGCGTGCCGCCGTCCGAGATCGCCGCGCGCGTCGGCCTCTACGACCAGAGCCAGCTCAACCGGCATTTCAAGCGCATCGTCGGCGTTACGCCGGGACAGTTCGCGCGCGCCGTGGTGTGAGCGCGCCTCGCGGCGCTCGGCTCTCCCTGGATGGCGGGATGGGCGCGCTCAGGCGCCGGCGAGCAAGAAGAGCCCGTAATCGCCGACGGGCGTGAATCCGAGCGACGCATAGGCGGCGATGGCCGCGCGGTTCTCGGCGCCCGTGAAGAGGATCGCGCGCGCCGCGCCGCCGTCCCGCGCCGCGAGCAGCGAGCCGGCGACGGCCGCGCGCGCGTAGCCGCGCCTGCGCAGCTCGGGCGGCGTCCACACGCCGCCGACCTGCACGATGTCGGGCAGGCGCGCGTTGAAGAACGTGCACGACACCGGCCGTTCGCCCGCCACGAGGACGTAAGCGTCGCCGTCCTCGTGCTGGCGCGCGACCTGCTCGCGCGACGACGCGTCGAGCGCGGGGCCGGGCGACCAGCCGAAGAGCTCGGCGGAGTAGGCGGCGCGCCAGCGGGCGAGCCGATCGACGTCGGCCGGCTCGGAGCGGCGGCAGAGCACCTCGCCGGAGGCGAGCGAGGCGGGCACGCGGAGCGCCGAGAGATCCAGGGCGAACAGCGTCTCGCGGGCGTCGCGGGCCGCGCCGTGCTCGGGCAGGCCGAGCGCGTCGCGGGCGCGGGCGACCTGCCCGTACGGGCCGGAGACGCCGAGCCGCTTGGCACGACCGGAGCGCTCGACGGCGGCGCGCGCGACAGCCTCCGTGTGAACGGGCGCCTGGACGAGCACGAGCCCGTTCCAGCAATGCGCGGCGACGGCGACGATGCGGTCCTGCTCGAACGCGGCCACGTAGGTGGCCTCGTAAGGTCCGCCGCGGTCGGCGAGGCCGGCGGCGCGCACGTTGGAGCGCAGGAACATCGAGCTGTCGGCGTGCTGGACGAGGAACGCCTCGAGGGCGGCCTCGTCGCCTGGCGCGAGGGTGCGGAGGTTGACCACGACAGCGCGAGGATAGCGCGCCCGGCCTCGGAGGGGGCCGGTCTCGAGCTCGTCGGGTTCAGTCGGGAGTCAGGCGGCATCAATCCACCCGCGCGCGTCGCACTCGTTGCAGGGGAGCTCGGTTCCGAATCCGGGCACCGGTTCAGCGACGCGTTCGCCGTTGCACCTCGAGCAGACGGACGAACCCGGAGGTGGCTGCGGGATCAGCTCGAGAAGCTCGACGATCCGCGTATTCCGGGCGCCGACGATCAGCGCGGAATGTGCTCTAAAACCGCCGACCTCGACGATCTCATCGCCGTCCCAACCACGGAGGTCTTCGAGGACGCGACCGTCGGAGGTCAGGTAGGCCATCGGTCCCATGCCGGGGTCGAGCAAGAACGCGTCGTACTTGTCTTCGACCTCGTCCTGCCAAGCGTACATGGCCGCGACATACTGCCCGGCCACCTCCTCGACCGAAGAAGCTCCAGCGAAGAGGCGTCGAATGGTATCGATGAAGTTGCCGCCCGTCGGCTCGCGCAGCGCGCCGGCAGCGCTGCGAGCTGCCCGCAGCTGCCGTTGTTCGAGACGTCGAGCACGCAGGCGTTCAAGCACGGGCGGTGGGATTTGGAAGGGCATGCGAGGACCTCCTGCGGGGTTGCCGTGTCTGGCTAGCTATCCATCGATGGGTCAACGGACCCGCCTGCTCGCGGCTGGGGCGATCGGCTGAGGGCTGGCCGGCCGTCCAGAAGGACGCCGACGAGGACGCCGAGGTAAGCGCCGGCATGGAGCCCGCAGCAGACGAGGTACCGCGTGGCGGCGCCGCGGGACCACACGCCGAGGCTCGCCTCGCGCACGCCGAACGGGTCGAGCGCCGCCATGACGGCCGGGCAGAGCGCGAGCGCCGCGGCGAGCGCCGCCGTGATCCGGGCGAGCCAGGCGCGCCACGAGAACCGATCGCTGCGCGCGGCGCGGACCAGGCCCACGCCGGTGACGAGGGCGCCGAGCGGCAGACCTCCGCGGAAGCCCGTCCACGCGACCGCGAGCCGGAACGGCAAGCTCGACGCGGCGAGGCCCTTTCCGTCGAGGAAATACTCCGGGGAGATCGTGGCGGTGATCTGATCGAAGAGCGCCCCGCAGGCGCCCGCGGCCAGGGCGCCAGCGAGGATGGCGAGGTGCTCGCGAGCGCGGGTGGGCGAGGCGGGTGGGCGAGGCCGCACGCGCCCAGGATACGATGGGCGGAGGCGACAGCGGCAAGCTCGCCGGCGCTCACTCGATCGCGATCGGCCGCGCCGGGACCACCGCGCGCGGCAGCTCCTCGTGCGCCACCCGGGCCTGCGCCTCGGGCGCCGTCACCTTGCCGGCGAGCGCGAAGCGCACCGGGATCTCCACCAGCGTCGAGAGCCGCCTCGCGTCCAGGGAGGCCCGCAGCGCGAGCACGCCGTTCACCTGCCGCACGCCGTCGAGCGGCGCGGCCAGCGACACCCCGGGGGGGAGCGGGATGCGCACGTCGACCTCGATCGGGCGGCCCAGCGTGTGGCGCAGCGAGACCCCGAGCTTGCCCGTCGCGCCCGCGCGCGGGCGCTTCGGCCAGGCGATCTCCGCCTGCACGGGGCTCGCCGCCGCGGCCGGCGGCCGGCTCCAGCGCCGCAGCGCCGGGCGCTCCAGGCGCGCCACGACCGCGGGCCCCGCCACCGCGACCGCCACCTCCGTCGCGCCCGCGTCGAGCGGCACCACGAGCCGCCCCGACGGCCCGACCTCCACGTCGCGGCGCGCGCCGCCCGACGTCACCGTGACCCGCGCGACCTCGCGATTCTCGCCCCCGTGGGCCAGGAGCGCGCGCACCGCCGCGAGCGTGCTCGCCGGCGCGCCGTAGCCGCCGCGCACGTCCCGCTGCACGCCCACCCAGCCGAGGAGCGTCGCGGGCGGCGCCGCGCTCCGGCCGAGCCCGGCGGCGCGGAGCAGCGCCGCGTAGACGACCGCCCGCGCGCCCCGGTCCTCGGCCTGATCCGGCGGCAGCGTGATGCCGCCGGTCGGGCGCAGCGCCACCCAGGCGCGCAGCCGGTCCGCCACGCTCGCGGCAAGCGCGGCCCGGTGCGGCCGCTCCGCGAGCGCGAGCAGGACCCGGGCGAGCGCCACGCGATCGCCGCTCCGGATCACCTCGTCCAGCGCGCTCGTGACGAGCGCGTCCCAGCACGCGTTCACCGCGCCCCCGGCCGGCGAGGGCTCCACCTCGAGCGCGTCGAGCGCCGCCGTGGGCTGCAGCGGCTCGGGCGGGCAGCGCGCGTCGAGCTCCGGCAGCTCCTCCACCACGGCCGCGGGGGCGGAGGCGCGCGCCCGGAGCGCCGGGGGCCAGAAGCCCACGCCCTTCTTGCCGACCCCGTACGCGAGCAGCCGGCCCACGGCGCGGCGGCCGACGTCCTCCGCGCGCGCGGCGAGCGGCGCGCCCTCGCCCCCGCGCGCCGCGGCCCAGCGGCCCACGAGCGCCGCGACCTCCACCGCGTCCGCCATCGCCCCGGCGGACGCGAGCCGATCGGGATCCATGGCCTCGAGCGCCGCGGCGAGCGCGCTCGCGAGGCCGCGCTCGACGACGAGCCGGGGGCGGCCGGTGAGGCGGTAGCGCTGCGCGTCCGCCGACACGCGCAGCGTCGCCGTCGCGCCGCCCTCGACGCCCTGGGCGTGGGTCAAGTCGGTGGGCTCGCCCGCCGGGCCCACGTCCCACGCGTGCACGAGCGCGTCGCCCAGGGTCCCCTGCGCCTTCACGGCGACCGCGAGCTCCGCCCGCCCCGCGCGCAGCGCCCGCACCCGCGCGCGCACCGGCGCCGCGCCCCCCGCGGGCACGTCGACCGCCGCCGCCCGGCTCCGCGCGTCCGCGAGGACGGCCGCGCCGCGCGCCGTGAGCTCCACGGTCGCGCGGAGCGGCCTCGGCGAGCGGTTCCGGACCGAGATCTCCACGTCGACCTCGTCGCCCTCGACCCACGCGGCGCCCGCCTCCACGCGCGCCGAGAGCGGCTGCGCGGTGGGCACGTCGAGCGTGGCCGTCGCCGGCGTGGCGCCGTCCGGCACGCCCACGAAGACGAGCCGGTAGGTCGTCTCGACGTCGCCGAGCGGAACGCGCATCCGCAGCCGACCGTCCCTGTCCGTGCGCTGCGGCGGCGACCAGAAGAACACGCCCCGCGCCGCGCCGTACGAGGTCCTGGCGGCGCCGCCCAGCCTGCCGTGGCCTTGACCGAACCCCGCGCCGGAGCCCGAACCCACGCCGGACAGGCCCAGGCCGCCCAGGCCGCTCCCCTCGCCCAGCGACGTGCCCGTGAGCTCCTCCAGGAGGCTCTCCCACGCCGACACCGTGGCGTCGCCGACCTCCATGTCGAACCTCGCGTCGACGAGGCGATCCTCGGCGACCGCCCTGGCGTACGGCGTGCCCGAGCGGAGCACGCGCTCGAACGGGTCGCGCACGTCGTCGCCGGTGCCGATCCGGCCGTCGGGCCCGGGCGCGTGCAGGGCGAAGCCGCGCCGCACCGTGAGGAACGGCGCGGGCGGCGCGGTCGTCGGGGTGAACTGGATGGTGCCGCCCCAGGGATCGAGCAGGAGCGACTCCTCGAGCTGCTCGTCGCGCACCAGGCGGCGGAGCAGCGCGTTCGGATCGCGGAGCGCCGGCTCGTCGGGGTCGAGCAGCCGCTCGCGCCGGAACGTGCGCGCGGCGGCGAGGATGCGGAAGAGCTTGAGGCGGGTGACGCGGCGGGCGACGCGATCGAACGTGACCTGCGGGTCCACCGCCAGGAGGTCCGCGAGCGAGAGCGGCTCGCCGCCGGGCGTCTCGGGCGGCGCATCCATGGCGGCCGTGACCAGGGTCATCAGCTCGGGGTTCCATGCATAGGCGCCGTCCGGCCCGCGGCGGCGCACGTCGCGCAGCCGCTCCGGGTCGCTCGTGGCCTCGAAGACCGCCCCCTCGAGCGAGCGGAGCACCTGGCCGAACGCCTCGTCGAGCTCCGCTTTCGCGGCGCCGGCCGGATCGATCGCCGGCGCGATCGCCGCGCGCGCCCGCGCGCCGAGCTCCGCGCGCCGGAGCGGATCGAGCGCGGGATCGCCCTCCAGGAAGGCGCCGCAGCGCTCGGGCTCGACCATGCCCTGGCAGAGCCGCGCGCGCGTGTCGAGCGCCGCGAGGCCGCCGACGCTGCCCCCGCCGTGCAGGTCCACGACGACGGCGGCGACGGTCCCGGGCAGGCCGCGCCCGCCCCCGTCGGTGAGCGCGAGGTCGACGTCGACGGCGCCGCGCGGCGCCGCGCGGCCGCCGGCGATGCGGGCCTCGAGCCGCGGGAGCACGCGCGGCGCGACGAGCACCGCGCCGCCGGCCTGCCGCGCGGCGGCGCCCTGCCGCGGAGCGGCGGCGCTGAGCGTCCAGACGCCGGCCGCGCCCTCGGGCAGGCCGAGCGCGCCGCCCTCTGGGCCCCCGCCGATCCAGGCGCTCGCCGCGCGCGCCGCGCTGGCGGACGACTGGACGATCACGCTCCAGCCGGCGCCGTCCGCTGCCCTGCCGCCCTCCGGCCGCCGGCCGGCGCGGGCGTCCGCGCCGCCGGCGTCGATCACGCGGAGCGCGAGCGCGTCGCCGGCGCGGGCGAGGAGCCGCTCGGGCCGGAGCAGCGCCGTGGCCTCGCGATCGACGGAGACGCACAGCGCGAACGGCTCGCGCCGCGACGCGAGCGCCGGGAGCTCGCCCGCGGGCCGCACGCGCACCGCCGCCGCGACGCCGCCGGCGCACGGCCCGACGTTGCGGAAGGCCCCGAGATCGGCGGGCGCGTCCCAGGCCACCTCGGCCTCGCCGTACGCGTCGGTGGTCACGGTGGCCTGGAGGCCGTCGCCCTCGACGGTGAAGGTGCCCTGCACCGGCTTCCGCCGCGCGTCGCGGACGCGCAGGAGCATGCGCTGCGCGGCGCCCGGGACGATGGCGCCCGCCTCCGGGAGCAGCGCCGCCTCCGAGGTGGGGCTCTCCACGGAGACGGTGGCCTCGCGCTCGAGCTCGTGCCCCTCGAGCGAGGCGCGCGCGACGAGGCGCAGCGTGGTCCCCACCCCCTGCACCACGGTGGTGGGCGCCGCGGCCTCACCGCGGATCTCGCCGGCCGCGTCGGTGCGCGCGGGGGTGGTGAGCTTCTCCCACGCGGCCCTGTCCTCGGGCGGGCTCGTGCCCTTCGGCCCGGTCCAGACGCGCACCGGCAATCCGGCCACGGGCTGGCCGGCGCCGTCGCGGATCCGGATCACGTAGGCGGCGCGGTCGCCGGCGCGCAGGTCCTGCTCGGACCACTCGGCCAGCATCTGCGGGGCGCCGGGCGTCTCCTCGCGCGGCGAGAGGGAGATCTGCGCGGCGTTCGACGAGGCCCCCGCCGCGCCCCGCGCGCGGGCGCGGAGGACCCAGCGCCACCCGGGCTCGTCGATCCAGGGGACGGGCACGCGCGCCATGGCGACGCCGGCCGCGTCGGTGGTGACCACGGCCGTGTGCCGCGCGACGCCGCCCTCGAGCAGGCTGACCTCCACGGGGACCCGCGGGGCCGGCTGCCCCGAGGCCTCGCTCTGCACCGTGATCCACGCCGACGTCGCGCCGCCCGGCACCACGCGCGCGTCGGGGACGTGCAGGTCGACGTGGAGCGGCGCCTGGCGCTGCACGGTGAGGGTCCGGGTCCGCTGCCGATCGCCGGCGCGCACGCCGAGCAGCAGCCGGAGCTCGCGCTCGGGCCCGTCGGGGATGGGGACGTCGAGGTGAGCGCGCCCCTTCGCGTCGGTGGTGACCCGCACGGGCGGCGGGACGGCGCTGACCTTGCCGAGGTGCTCGGGATCCCAGGTCGCCTCCACGGTGGCCGCCTCGAGCGGCCGGAGCGTGACCGCGGTGGGGAACCCGAGCGCGAGGACCTGGACCGGCAGGGCGGCGCCGGGGGCGCCGCGGTCGGGCGCGTGGACGAAGAGGTCGAGGCCGCGGGCGACCGCGTCGCGGTGGTCCGTGGCCGCGTCGGAGGTCGCGGCGGCGCCGAGGGCGGCGGTGACGAGGAGTCCGGTGAGCGGGAGGGGAGGCCTGGGCATCGGTGGCTTTCGACAGGGCCGAGGCGAGCAGGTTCCTGCACAGGGCCGAGGCGAGCAGGTTCCTGCGCTGCACGGCGGATCGGGACGGTCGGCGCGGCGCGCTATCGAGCCGGCGAGGCGCGTGATCGGGCCGACGCGCCGTCGGGCGATGGGCTCCGGCGCGATGGTACACTCCCCTGTATGCCCCTGAAGCCCACGCGCCGTGTCTTCCTCGGCGCCGGCTGCTGTGCTGCGGCCGCGTGCGCGGTGGACGGGCTCGCCGTCGAGCCGTCGTGGCTCGAGGTCACCGAGCACGACGTCCCCGTCGCCGGGCTCCCGCGCGCGCTCGACGGCTTCCGGATCGCGCACCTCTCCGACCTGCACCTGCGCGCGCTCGGCGGCGTGCACGACAAGGCCGCGTCCGCCGTGCGCTCGCACGGCGCGGACCTCGTCGTGATGACCGGCGACTCCATCGAGGACGAGGGCGCGCTCGGCGCGCTGGAGGAGCTCTGCCGCAGGCTCGCCGCGCCGGGGCGCGAGGTGGTCGCCACCCTGGGCAACTGGGAGCACTGGGGGCACGTGCCCCTGCGGCGCCTCGGCGAGGCTTACGCGCGCGCCGGCGCGCGGCTGCTCGGAAACGAGTCGACGCTGCTCCGGAGCGGGATCGCCGTCGTCGCGACGGACGATTTCTGCAGCGGTCGTGACGATGTGGAAGCGGCCCTCTCGCGCGCGCCGGCCTCGCCCGTGCGGCTGTTCCTCACGCATGCGCCGGGCCTGTTCGACAGGCTGCCTGCCGGCGCGCCGCGCTTCGACCTTGGCCTCGCGGGGCACACCCACGGCGGGCAGCTCCGGGCGCTCGGCGTGCCGGTGTGGGTGCCGCCCGGCTCGGGCCGGTTTCGCTCGGGGATGTACGCCACGGAGCGCGGCCCGGTCTACGTGAGCCGCGGCGTCGGCACGAGCGTCCTGCCCGCGCGGCTCACCTGCCGGCCGGAGCTCGCCCTCTTCCGGTTGATCGCCGGATGACCGGCCGGCTCAGCGCGTCCACGCGCGGTGATGTCACGCGCGCGGCCATTTTCCTGGGGTGACGCGATGGCCGTGGAGCGCTGGAGCGACGTGCCGCTCCGACCACGCCGCCGGCAGGATCGACGATATCGAGAGGAGGGTATCGGCCACCTCGGCATTGAATTTCAATTCTCCGGTCAGGGTGTCGACAGGTGGTGCTGCACTTTGCCCCGAAGTGCAGCGCTCGTGCTCGAAGTGCAGCACCTCCTGTCGGCAACCTCGGGGTTGAATTTCAATTCTCCGGGGAGGCTGTCGACAGGTCGTTGTGGTTCGACCGGCTCGACGGCATCGCGGCGGCGCCGCCTGGGAGCGGCAGCGGTCGCGACCGGCCTGGTAGCGGGCGCTGGACGCTTTCGGGTCGACGATCCGGGACATGCACGGCGATCGGCGAGCGTGGCACGGCCGGATGACGCGATTTGTGTTCGGATCCAGGCCTGCCGAAGAGACAATTCCGCTGGAGCTCCGCGACGGGCGGCAGATCGAGGTGCAGGTCGAGAGCAAGGGAGAGGGCGCGCGGATCGTGCGCTGAGCCCCGCGCCGCGCGAGGGTGCGTCGATGAACGCCCCTCACGGGCAATCTATCGTGTCGTGCCGCGCGCCTTGCGCGGCCGGCCGCCCTCGGCGCGAACGCTCGACGTTCTTGGCTTCGCCCGCTCCTCTCGGTCGTCCCGCTGCGGCAGGCACATCACCCGCGCGGCGACGGACATGCCCTCGACGAAGCTCTCGCGCGTCGCGGCGCCGTACTTCAGGCCGCGCGCGGCGGCGTACAAGGTCTCCGCGAGCTGCCGCGCGGTGACGCCCGCGGGCGCGTAGGCGGCCACCAGCCCGGAGGCGCGCAGGGCCTCCTCCACGACCTCGACGAACTGCCCCTCACGCTCGTCGACCGTGGGGCCGACGAGCTCCTTCGAGGCGGCGTGGAGATCCGCCGCGTCGGAACCGAACGCGCCCACGAACCGGCCCACCCAGGTGTCGAACGCGGCCACGAGCCGCTCTTCCAGGGGGCGCTCCGCGTCGGCGAGGGCGGCCGCCGCGGCGGCGAGCGCGGTGTCGAGGAAGTACGCCACCGACGCGCGAAAGAGCTCCTCCTTCGTGGCGAAGTGGAGATAGAGCCCCTGTCGCGAGACGTTCGCGGCCCGCGCGACCTCGTCCATCGACGTCTTCCGGAAGCCGAAGCGCAGGAACACCGTCAGCGCCGCGTCCATCAGCTTGCGGCGGCGCACGTCGTCGGCGGGCCTGTCGGTGGAGCTCCCTTCGCTCACGAGGATCGAAGTTGCCAGCAAACGCTTCAATCGTCAATGTCAAACTTGACAACCTGAGCTCCGGTTGTAAACATCGTCCTGTGCGCCCGTTCGGCCGTCCGCCTCGTGCGGTCAACGGGTCTTCGACGCCCTCCGCGACGCGTCTCCTTCGGCGTGGCTCGGCGTGGCTCGGCGCGGGCGCCGCTCTGGTCACCATCGCCGTCGGACGCTGGCTCCCCAGGCGCCACGCCCGGCAGGAGGTCATCCCTTCATGAATGATTCCCAGCGTCGCAAGGGGCTCCGGCTCGAGCGGGCGCGCGCCTCCGCTCAGTTCAAGGGCGGCCGGTTCCAGAACCCGTCGGGCGCCGGCCCCGGCATGAACGGCTCGGCGTTGCCCGTGATCGGCGAGTACTTCTTCGGTCGCGGCCAGCGGACGCCGCCCGGGCCGCTGCCCCTCGCGCGGCCTCACGAGACCTGGGCGCGGCGGAGCGCGACCGGCCTGCGGGTCACGTGGCTCGGCCACAGCACCGTGCTGCTCGAGATCGACGGCCGCCGCGTCCTCACCGATCCGGTGTTCGCCGAGCGCGCCTCCCCCGTCGCGTTCGCGGGCCCGATGCGCTTTCACCCCGTGCCGGCGGCGCTCGACGAGCTGCCGCCGCTCGACGCCGTCCTCCTGTCGCACGACCACTTCGATCACCTCTGCGCCCGCACCATCGAGGCGCTCGCCCGCACGCGCGTCCCCATCGTCACGGCGCTCGGCGTGGGCGCGCACCTCGAGGCGCTCGGCGTCGACCCGGCGCGGATCACCGAGCTCGACTGGCACGAGGGCGCGGAGGTCGGCGGCGTTCGCTTCACCGCGACGCCGTCGCAGCATTTCTCGGGGCGCGGGCCGACGAGCGGCAACAAGACGCTCTGGGCCTCCTGGGTCATCGAGGCAGAGCGGCGCAAGGTCTTCTTCTCCGGCGACACCGGGCTGTTCCCCGAGTTCGCGGACATCGGCCGGAGACACGGCCCCTTCGACCTGGTGATGCTCGAGGTCGGCGCGTACCACCCCGCGTGGGGGGCGATCCACCTCGGCCCCGAGAACGCGCTGATCGCGTTCCAGATGCTCGGCGGCGGCACGCTCCTTCCGGTCCACTGGGGCACCTTCAACCTCGCCCTCCACGACTGGGACGAGCCGGCCGAGACGCTGCTCTCCCTGGCGGCCGAACGCGGCGCGCGCGTCGTGACGCCGCGTATCGGCGGCGCCTTCGAGCCCGATCACGTCGACGCGCCGACCCCGTGGTGGCGCGCCGTCGCCGGCGCGCGCTGACGAACGAGGCGGTCCCGCGCGGCTCCCCTTCGCGCGAGCGCTGCCGGCGGCGAACCGCGCCTCGGTTGACAGCTTCCGGGCGGCGGGGCATCGAGAGCTCGGGGGCGGGCGCCATGGCGCCGCGCCCCTCCGGCGCAGGCACGGGCGGCGTGGCGGTGACCCGAGAACTCGTTCTTCAGCTCGGCGCGGCGGATCAGGGGCCGCTCTTTCTGCAGATCGCGCGGGCCGTCGTCGAGGACATCGAGCGGGGCCGCCTGCGCCCCGGCGAGCGGCTGCCCTCCAGCCGCAAGCTCGCCACCCAGCTCGGCGTGCACCGCAAGACCGTGGTCGCCGCGTTCCTCGAGCTCGCGCGCCAGGGGTGGATCACGAGCGCGCCCGCCACCGGGACCTACGTCTCGAGCGACCTGCCCGCCAAGCTGCCCCCCTTTCGCCGACGGGCCCTCGCCGACCGGGCCGGGTTCGACCTGCCCCGACGCCCCTTGCCGGCCCCGTCCTCGACCCCGCGCGCCGGCCTGCTCCTGCTCGGCGGGGTGCCCGAGCTCGGCTTCGTGCCGAGGCTGGAGCTGTGCCGCGCCTACCGCCGCGCGATGCTCGGCGCCGGGGCGCGCGCGCTGATGGACTACGGCGACCCCCGGGGCGAGCCGCGCCTGCGCCGGGCGATCGTCGAGCTGCTGACCCGGGCGAGGGGCGTGCGGGCGAGCGTCGCGTCGGTCAACACCGTGCGCGGCAGCCAGCAGGGCCTCTACCTCGCGGCGCGCGCGCTGCTCGAGCCGGGCGACTGCGTGGCGATCGAGGCGTACAGCCACCCCGCCGCCCGCGGCGCGCTCGAGCTCGCGGGCGTGGAGCTCGCGCCCGTGCCGCTCGACGGCGAGGGGCTCGACGTCGCCGCGCTCGAGGCGCTCTGCGCGGCCAGGCGGGTCAAGGCGGTCTACACGACGCCCCACCACCAGCTCCCCACGACCGTCACCTTGACCGCGGCGCGGCGCGTGCGCCTGCTCGATCTGGCGCGGCGCCGGCGCCTGCTCGTGCTCGAGGACGATTACGATCACGAGTTCCGCTACGAGGGGCGGCCGGTGCTGCCCCTCGCGTCCGCCGACCGCCACGGGGTGGTCGTCTACCTGGGCACGCTGTCGAAGATCCTGGCCCCGGGGCTGCGGCTCGGCTTCATCGTATCCACCCCCGACGTCGCCGAGCGGATCGCGGCCTACCGGGCCTTCGTCGACCACCAGGGCGACCACGCGCTCGAGCGCGCCGTCGCCGAGCTGCTCGAAGACGGCGAGATCGATCGGCACACGCAGCGCGTCCGGCGCGCCTACCGCGCCCGCCGCGACGCGCTCTGCGAGGCGCTCGCGCGCCACCTGCCCGCGCTCGAGTTCGCCCCTCCCTGCGGGGGCATGGCCCTCTGGGCGCGGGCCCCCGGCGTCGACGTCGACGCGTGGGCCCGGCGCGCGCACGCGGCGGGCGTCTCCTTCCAGCCCGCGAGCCACTTCGCGCTCGGTCGCTGGCCGCTCGACTTCGCCCGCTTCGGCTTCGCCGCGTGCGACGAGGCCCAGCTCGCGGACGCGGCGCGGCGGCTCGCAGAGACCTTGCCGAAGGCCCGGTCGAGGCCCGCGGGCGATCGCCCCTGACGCGCGCCTCGCTCCGCGCGACGCGCGGGCGACTGGACTACGCGACATCGACGATCTGGCCCCGACGCAGGGTGCCTGCGCGAGTTAGGGTCTGACCGAAGAGGAGACCCGCACATGGTCAAAGCTTTCTTTGCTGGCATGACACTCGGCGCGGCATTGCTCGGCTGCGCCCAGATGGAGGCGCCGAGCCCGCCCCCCGAGGAGGCGGAATCGGAGAGCCAGGCGTCGCTCACGACGCCCGCGGAATGGCGGGTGCAGCGGGGCGCGCGCCTGCTTTTGCTCGGCGTCACCAGCGACAATCACGCCCTCTATCAGGAGGGAGAGCGCGTGTACGCGACCGCGCTCGAGCCGGGCGCGACGAGGCAGCTCGTCGCCCAGGTGCCCGCGGGGAACACCGCTTTCGTTTACACCGTCGGCAAGGTCGCGTTCTGCTGGACCGACCCCGACCGGAGCTTGCCCGGCTTCGGGGTCAGCCCCCTCGTCGTGTGGAGCGCGGCGTCCGGCCCGCGCGAGGCGTCCGCCGCCTCGCCCATCGGGACCTTCGCGACCTCGGCGAGCGCCGACGGCCGCTCGGTGCTGTTCCCCACCCGTGGCAACGCCGACGGCAGCGTCGGCGACGTCGAGCTCGCCTCGACCGACATGAGCGAGCGCACGACGCTGCTCGGCGCGGTGCCGATGGGCTTCCCCCAGGGGTATTGTCGGCCGTTCGCCGCGTTCGTCGGCCGCCACGGCCGCTCGCACCCGGTCGCGCTGCACTGCGAGGGCGGCGCGAGCTCTGCCACCTTGTCGAGCTGGGAGCGGGGCGAGAGGGTCGACCTGCTCGGCGGCATCGCGACGCCCCCCTTCTTCAGCGCCGACACCGGCGGCGGGTCGTTCTTCACGACGCTGGCGGGCTCGGGGTACCCCGTCGTCGTCTCCGACGACGGCGAGGTGAATGCGCTCGACGAGGTGCGCTCGAGAATCGGCTTCTTCGCCAAAGGCGGCTCCGTCGTGTACACCGCGCAAACGGAGGCCGGCCTCGAGCTGCGCCGCGCTACGCCGGGCGACTGCCCGTCGACCGAGACCATCGCCGACGGGGTCGGGGGCATTCTCACCGTCCTGGCCGGGTCGAAGGTCATCACCGACGCGTGGGCGTCGCCGGACGGCAGCAAGGTGGCCTTCTTCACGCAGCGCGACCCGGCGACCGGCCTCTCCGACGTGGCGCTCGCCGACGCGCGCGGCGGTGCCCCGCCCCTGTCGGTCGACGAGCTGACGCGGAACGTGCTCGGCGGCCCGCCCTTCAGCGCCGACTCGAAGCACGTTCTGTTCGCCCGCATCGTCGACCTGACGACCGGCACCGCCCCCCTGTTCGCCTCGGGCGAGGGCGGCGTGCGGCAGTTCAGCGATGACGGGGGCTGGAGCTACCTGCCGGCCGTGCGTGGCCTCGTGTCGTTCAACGATAGCGCCCAGTTCGACGCGGAAGACTTCGCGAGATCGACGGCCGACCTGAAGGTCGTCGACCTGTCGCGCGAGCCTCTGAAACCTCGGCTCATCGCGCCGGGGGCGAACCTGACCTACTTCAGCAGCCACGGCGGCCGCCGCCTCGCCTTCACGACGGACCTCCCCGGCACGACGCCCGGCCTCTATTCGGCCGAGGTCGGCAGGTAGCCCGCCCGCGGAGAAATCATCGGTCGCTCGACAGAATCGTCGCGCCCTACGCCGGCAGCTCCATGGGCAGGCCAAACGCCGGGAAGCCGGGAAGCCGGGAACAGAACCTCGCTCCTCGGCGTGCACGGGCGGCGTGGGCGCGCAGGCGGCGTGGGTGCGGCGGCCGCCGCGCGACGTGCTACACCGTGGGCTCGCGCCGGCCCTCCGGGGCGGTCGCCCCCCGAGCATCGGTATGACTCAGCCCCAGCCCAACAATCCTCTTCACGGCGTCACGCTCCAGATGATCCTCGAGCACCTGGTCGCGCAGCACGGGTGGGAGCAGCTCGGACGCATGATCGACATTCGCTGCTTCAAGTACGATCCCAGCATCAAATCGAGCCTGCAATTCCTGCGACGGACCCCGTGGGCCCGACAGCAGGTGGAGGCGCTCTACGTGCGGGATAAAGCCAAGCCCAGCCCGTGACCGAGGGGCGCGACGCTCGCGATCTGGACATGGAGGCCGCAGGAGGTCGGCTTCCGTCCCGCGCTGGTCAGGCGCCCGGGGCGCGCACGAACTGCTCGTAGACCACGAGCGTGACCGGCTTGTCGTTGGCGACCTTCACGAGGATGCTCTTGACGCGCAGCCATTCGAGGCCGGTCTTGCCGGCGCCCACGCGCGGTACGCCGATCCGCGCGATCCCCGCCCCGGCGGCGTGCGTCACCATCGCGGCGAGCGCGCGCTCCAGCGCGGCGAGCGAGGGCCTCTTCGTCGCGCTCTCCTGGATGGCGAGGCTGTACACCGTGTCGCCGCCCTCGCTCCAGACGAAGGCCTCCCCGAGCTGGACCTTCCGCTCGGCGCTCCGCTGCTCGAACGCCGGGAGCAGGCCCGGCCAGCGCTTCTTGAACGCCACGGAGATCCCCGTGTCCATCTGGCCCACGCAGCTCACGCCGTGCGCGTACGCGTGAAGATCCGGGGTGTTGAGGAGGTCGCCCTTGGTGAAGATCGTCGGCACGCGGCGCACCCTAGCACTTCCGCGGTCAGCTTCGTGAGATCCCGACGGGCCCGCGAACGCGAGGCGAGGAGGCGCCTATGCCCCGGCCACCTCGAGCGCGCGGTTCCGGCCCACGCGGTACGTCCGCACCGGCGCTCTCCCGTACGAGCCCGCCGTGCTCGCCCCAGCGCGCGGCGCGCTGGCGAGCGTCAAGGCTCCGGCGGCGAGTGCACGCGAGCGGCGGGCGCGACGTTCGGCCCGAGCCTGCTCGTTCGCGATGGTCGCTCCGTCGCCTCGGGCCGCCGTGGTCGCCTCGCTCGCCGAGACGCTTACCCGCGCCGTCACCCTCGGGGATGAGGAGGCGGCCCGAGCCCCGCCGCGACCAGACCGAGCGCCGCCCCGGCGCGGACCATCGCTCCCGAGGGCTGCGACCCATCGTCGCCCGGTTCCCCGGGGCGGGCTTCGGCGACATCGTGCTGATTGCTCGGGATACGATGATCCGTGCGCGCACTTCATGATAGGACGAGACGGCGCTGCGGCTGGCAGCGCCAAGAAATGCTTTTGACCGTGAATCCACAGCCGGCGGCAGCTCGCCGCACAGCGAGGCTCTGCCATGCCGGCGCCGCAACGAGGAGCTCTCCCATGAGAACCGCCCATCCGTCGATCTCTGTGTTCGCGTTCGCCTGGATGATCTCCGGCTGCATGGCGGCAGCGGAGCCGCGCGACGATAACGATGAAGCCGTCGGCGATGGCGCAGCGTCTCTCGTCGCCTGCGAGGCGCTGCCCTCCGGCGACATCGTCACGAACGGCAGCTTCGAATTGCCCGATCTGCCGTTTGGCAGGTCGTGGATTCCGCCCTCGCCGACCGCGGTTCCCGGCTGGCGGCCTGCCTATGGCGAGATCGAGCTCCGCGACAGCACGTTCGGCCCGTTCCCCGCGCACGGTTACCAGAACATCGAGCTGGACGCCTTGAGCTCGAGCGGCATCTACCAGGATCTCACGACCATCCCGGGAGCGACGTACGAGCTTCGGTTCGCCTTCGCCGCGTCCACGCCTTGGGGCGGTCCGAGCGAGCACGCGCTCGGCGTCGTATGGGACGGCCAACCGGTCGCCTCGCTCACGACCAGCAGCCAGAACTGGGTCTATTATACCTATACCGTCGTCGCCTCCGGCGCGACGACCCGCCTCCAGTTCAACGATATGGGCGTCTCGAACGGCACGGGGACGTTCCTCGATCACGTCACTGTGGTCCTCGTCGAGGTCGATACGGACGAGGATGGGGTCCCGGACCTGTGCGACAACTGCCCGGCGCAGCCCAACCCCTCCCAGGCCGACGTCGACGGCGACGCCATCGGCGACGCCTGCGAGGTCGAGCCCCAGTGCGTCGTCGTGCAGCGCGGCACCTACGGGAGCGTGCAGGATACGTATATCCAGCCCGGGATCTCGTGGCCATACGGCGATTACCCGTATCTCGTCACGACGACGCTGCCGGCGGACGTGAAGGCGGGCGTGCTGGCGTTCGATCTGTCGTTCATCCCGGCGGGCTCCAACATCGAATCCGCGGTCCTCACGCTGTCCCACCCGTGGAAGGCGAGCGCCAGCACCATCGAGGTGCACCGCGTGAACGGCCCCTGGCAGGAGTCGACCGTCCACGCCGGCAACTTCCCCGGGACCACCCCGGCCGTGGAGGCCGTGATCACCACGGTCGCCGAGGCGGACGCCTCCGTGAGCGCCAGCGTGGCGCCCCTCGTCCAGGCCTGGGTGGATGGATCCCAGCCGAACTACGGCGTCGCGCTGCAGGACGTGAACGACCGGACCGACATCCGGTCGAGCGAACATGCGAACGTCGCCCTCCGGCCGAAGCTCGAGGTTTGCTTCACGCCGGCCGAGTAGCGGGCCGCGCCGGGGCGCGATCGCGCAGCGGCTGCCCCCGGGACGACATCGGGTGCCGGCCGCCGGAGCGGCCGCTCAGCACGGGATCTCGACGCACGCCCACAGGGCAGCCCCCGTCGGCTGGAGCTCGCAGGTGCAGCTCCAGGGCGGGGAGCATCGAGCGCAGACCTGCCCAAGGAGCTGTTCGCAGCGCTGGCCGTCGAGCTGCGAGGGATCGGCCGGGCACTCGAACGGCGGGCAGACGTCGGGCGCCTGGCACGACCACGCGCCGTTCGTGCACCGGCAGCTCGGCCCACACGTCTCGTAGCCGCAGACCAGGCCCTCGGTGTCGCAGCAGCCTCCCTCGGGTGGGAGGGATTTCGGCGGGTGCACGTCGTTCTGCTGACCGGTCTGGGACGAGGAGCAGAGCGTGTCCGTGCCGCTGCACACGCACGACATCGCTGTGCTCTTGCACTGCAGGCCTGGCGAACACTCGGCTCCCGGCGGTTCGGAGAAGGGGATGCAGCTGCCGCCGGCCCCAGCTCCGCCGACCCCAGCGCCCGCAGCCCCCGTACCTCCGGTGCCCGCGCCACCGGCCTCCGTGCTGCCGGTGCTCACGCCGCCGGCGCCCCTCCCGCTCGAGCCCGCGGCCTGCGAGGAGCCCTGGGGGCCTTCGACCGGCGCGCCGCACGCTGCGGCGACCGCAGCGGCCGCGGGGATCAGGGCTGCGGCGAGGAAGCGGCGTGCGTGACCCATGTCGCCCACGTTATCACCGCGGGCGACGGATAGGTGAAAGCTCCGGATGGCGACGGTTCGCCGCCGCAAATTCGTTGCCCAAGTTCGTCCCTGGTTCCATGGAGAAGAGACCACCGAGACAAGGAGGGCACCGCTCAGTTCGCCCCCATCTGGCAGAGTAGCCCCAGGCGATGGCGCGAATCCGTCTCGTCATCGGTCCCGTGGGTCCCTGCAAATTCGTACTTGGGCGACCCGGCACTACGACCGGTGGCGCCGCCGGTAGCGGTCGTCCTCGTACGATGAGAACTTGCCCCACCTGTATACATGGCAGGCCGAGAATGGCCGCTCTTGCCCGCTGCACACCGGGAGCTCTCTCAGCAGGTCGGCATCCAGCGGCTCCGGGCTCGTGATGCGCGCCGCGCCGCCCGTGTCGAGCGCCTGCGCGGCCGCGAGCACGACCCCCTCGACGCTATCGGAGACGACGTCGGTGCCTTGCTTGAAGCCTGGAATGTCGAGCTCCACGACGCTCACGCCCGGCCCTGTCCACGCGCGCGTCCTGCCACGCGTGCCGGGCGCGAAGGCAGAAACCCCGAGCTCTCGCGCGGCCGCTTCGCCGACGAAGCAGGACGACTCCAGACGCGGACGAGGCACGATGTGAGGGCGATGATACGCCACAACATAGCCGTCCAGCAGCGCCATCGATTCCCAGTGATGGCACACGTCCTCGAAAGCGAGCGTGAAATACTCGGGACCATCGACATGACTCCCGTAGAAGACGCAGCCGTCCTGCGCAAGCCACACCCGAGGGTCGTCCAGCATCCACAGGGGCAGGAGGGGCTGTGAAGGGTCCCGAGGATCGGCGCGCGATCCGTACTCTTGCAGGTCGTCGCGGTCCCACGGCACTTCGCCGCGCAAGTAGCGCAGCGATGCATGGATGCCGAAGACGCCGCTCGGCGTGCGGCAGAGCCCGCCCGTGAGCATCTCGGCGCGAAGCACCGCGCTGGAGCAGGGCCAGCACATCGCCGCGAGCTCCCTCTGGAGCTCGCAAGACGGCACGGTCCACTCGACGGATCGGTGTATGCCGAGCCGCTGAAGCAGCTCCTGAGCAAGCGCGCTCAGCGCGCCGGTGTCGTGTCTGGTTTCGGACATGTTGTCGGCGGGTCGCCAGCCCGCGCCCCGCCGCTCTCGCCCCTCACCCCGGCGCCGCGACCACCACCACCGAGCGCTCCCCGCCGTCGCTCCCGGCCAGCGACACCGCGCACGGGTGCGGCGCGAACCCGCGCGCGAACGCCTCCGACGCGATGGCGAGGTGCAGCGGGATCGCCGCGGCGCCGAGATGGCCTATCCGCTGCGCCGGGCTCTCCACCTGCTGCGGATCGCAGAAGAGGTGCTGGGTGCGCACCGACGCCGCCTGGAGCTCGAAATGGCGGAACGTCTCGAACGTCAGGTCGGTGAGCATCCAGCCGGCGCGCTGCCCCCGCTCGGACAGCGGCGCGAGCGCCGAGCGGAGCGCGGCGGTGAGGCCCGCGGCCTGGAACGCCGATTCGTCGTTGTCCGGGCGGGCCCGCTCGTGCGCCGTGGCCACGCCGACGATCTGCCCCAGGTCGCGGAGCTGGGCGCGGCGCGCGACCTCGGGGCGCATGAGCACCACGAACGCCGCGCACTCCCCGGGGATCAGCGAGTCGAGGTTGTCCGGCCGGAAGATCCGCCCCGCCGCGTCGAGCGCCGCGACGCGCGCGGGATCGTAGTCGGTGTGCACGCCGCCGAGCAGCGCCGCGTCGATCGCCCCCCGCCCGAGCGCGTCGCACAGCTCCGGCAGCGCGAGCCCCGCCGCCGCGGCCCCGCGCGTCGAGACCTTCACCGCGAGCTCCGGCGCGTGCGCCTCTACGCGCGCCGCGAGCTCGGCGCCGAGCCGCTGCGCCGGCGCCTCGCCCCCCGGCGGCCGCTGCCCGAGGTGCTCGTCCAGGCACAGGGTCATCTGCATCCGCAGCCCCCGCGCCGCGGGGCCGAGCTTCTCGAGCGCCTCGCCGAGCGCGCGCTCCGCGAGCAGGGCGGCGCGCTGCGCCCCCGTGACGAGCGGATCCAGCGTCGGGAGGAAGCACATCGTGATCGGCTCGCCGCTCCCGTCCACGAGCGGCGCCTCGCGCATCGCCGCGGCCGCGGCGCGGTGCGAGAACGCCGTGTCGATCGACCGCAGCCCGATCGGCGTGACCGCGCCCGCGGCCACCATGACGGCGAGGGGCCTCACGCGCGCCCCCGCTCGCGCACGACGACGCGCGCGTCCTTCATCCGCCGCGGCGCCTTGACGTGCGCGCGCCAGACCATCTCGACCGCCACCGGCTTCTCCGGGCCGGTGGCGTAGAGATCGATCAGCACCGTGTCGAGGTGCGGCGCGAACGCGGCCGGCGCGCGGTCCTTCACCTGGAACTCGATCTCCACCTGCACCCGCGGCAGCTCGAAGCTGAGCGCCCCCTCGGGCGTCAGGTTGAGCGTCCGCACCGGCTCGCCGCCCGCGAGCGGCGGATCCGCGATCAGGCCGGGCGAGGCGCAGAGGTTGTAGCGAGGGTCGAAATCCTCGGGCAGGAGCGGCGCGCGGAGCTCCCGCCAGGTCGCGTCGTACGTCCCGGCGTACCGGCGGCGCGGCTCCCAGTGACGGCCCACGACCCCGATCCCCGCGGGCGGCGGCGCGGTCTTCGCGGTCCGGATCGGGAACGCGGGGTCCTCGATGTTCGGCGCCGGCTGGTGCGTCAGCGAGGCCGGCGCGCCCGTGACGCCCATGCCGATCGGGTTGCGCGGCTCCTCGACGATCGCCGCGGGATCCTCGTCGTCCCGCCCGCCCCAGGCGTGGTCGTAGCGCATGTCGATCTGCTCGATCGGCGAAGGCGCGGTGAGGGCGGCGCCCTTGTCGACCCAGAGCCGCCTGCCGAACACGACGAGCGACTTCCGGAGCGGGCCGACCTCGACGCGCACGTCGAAGGACGGCGTCGCCCTGCCGCTCGGCGCGTACGCGCGGGCCACGAAGATCACGTCGGTGGCCGGCTTGAACAGGCACACGTCCGCCGGATAGGCGACGCTCTCCGGCTTGTCTTTCTCCCAGGGCAGGTCGGCGAGGCGGACCCCGCGCGCGCGCTCGGGCGGCGAGAGCTCGAAGGTGCCGTCCTCCTGGAGCTCGAAGCTCGCCTTGACGATCGCGACCAGCTTCTCGCCGTCCCGATCGACGAGGAGCTGCGGGTGCGCGGCGAAGTCCGTCTTGTTGTCGAGCGGGGGCTGGTCCATCGCGGGCGCATTATCGACAAGATCGGCGGCCGTGTCTCTCCGCGGCGCGATCACCGCGCCCCGGCCGCCTCGGCGGCGTAGGCCTCCAGGCCGTGGCCGCGCAGCATCGCCTCGACGAGCGCGATCGGCTCGGCGCAGGCAGGGTCGTCGTCGCCCGCCCCGGCGACGACGACCGGCAGCGCCCGAGCCACGACGAGCCGCGCCGCGCGATCGCGCAGCGCGAGCGAGAGCGGCAGCGCGCCGATCAGGCGGTGGCCGTGCAGCGCCGCGCGCAGGTAGAAGCGCTCCCGATCCGGGGCGGGCGCGGGCGCCACGAGCAGCGCGGCGAGCAGGTCGGGCTCGGCCAGCGCGAGGGTCGTCGCCGCGATCCACTGCGCGGCGCGCCGGGCGAGATCCCGCTCGCTCCTCCAGCCGGCGTCCTCGCGCGCCCGCCGCGCCGCGCGCCCGTGCAGCGCGGCCAGCCACGGCCCGAGCGCCGCCGGCTCCAGCGGATCGGGCCGCTCGAAGCGCGCGATGGCGCCGCCCGTGAGCCCCTCGGCCTCCACGGCGGCGGCGAGCGCGAAGAGGCCCGCGGCCACGTCGGGCGGCGCCGCCGCCGCGGCGAGCCGCCGCGACCACGCGACGAGCTCGGCCCGCGACGCGGTCGCGCCGGGCGAGATCGGCGCGCGATCCGGAAGCGCTGCCACGTCGATGCGCTCGTCCAGGTCGCCCCGCACCCGCAGCCGCGGATCGAGCAGCGGGGCGCCGCCGGGGCGGCCCGCGCTGGCCAGCACGCAGGCGCACTCCGCGGCGACCGAGACCCGCACCGACTCGCCGTCGTCGACGAAGCTGGTCGGGAAGGTCCGGCACCCGAGCGGCTTCGCCTCGGGCCCGCCGATCGCGTGGAGCGAGCAGCGCCCCTCGCCCTCGAGGTAGGCGCACCGGCCGTCCCGCATCGCCACCACCGAGGCCGCGCACGGCCACGTCCCGCGCTCGGGCGTGAAGGCGCGCTCGTGCCGGGCGCCGCCGCTCAGCACGTCGGGCCGCAGCGCCCGCGCCCGCGCCGCCTCCTCGGGGTCGAAGAGGATCGAGGCGTAGATCCGGCAGCAGCTCCCGCGGCCGTCGCAGTGCAGGCCGAAATCGGGCAGCACCTCCAGCGGGCGCTCGCGGCCGCCGCGCTCCTCCGGCGCGCGCGCGGGCCTCGCCCCCGCCGCGGGCTCCGAGCGCGCCGCGTCCTCGCCGGCGGCCTCGGCCTCGAGCAGGCCCGCGGCGTGGAGCTGCGCGAGGAACGCGTGCGCCGCGGCCGCGCGCGCGTGCGCGCCCTCGCGGGCGGCCGCGATCACGATGCCCTCGACGTCGCGCGTCCCGTCGGCCGCGGAGAGCAGGACCCACTCCCGCGCGCCGAGCTGGAGCAGCTGCCCGGAGCGGAGGTCGTGCAGGATGATCCGCTCCTCGTCGCCGACGAGGTGGCGCCGCACGAGCACGTGGGCGGCGAGGCGAGGGCGCGCCGGCAGCGTGTGTGGGCTCACCCGGGCACGCTAACCGACGCCGGCGGCCGCGCGCCACCGAAACGAGGCGGGCGGGCCCCGCACCGCCCTGCCCGCCCGTGACCGCGCGGGCCCCTCAGCGCACGCACTTCACCCATGCGGCCGTGAAGTGGTTCCACTTGCCGCTCTCGCCCGCGTTGAACCCGGTGAAGCCGTCGTCGAAGTTGAGCGCCCACGCCGCCGGAGCGTTCCTCGCGGCCGAGTGCGAGGCCCAGTACCAGTCGTTGCTGCGGGCGCCGTACTGCGTGTCCGGGAACATCGTTCTGTGGATCGACGGCGCCACCTGGGCTTCGTCGACCAGGGTCGCGAGCTCCCGGATGCTCGGCAGGCGCCAGGCGCGATCGTTGAGATCGAGCGTCGCGCAGTAGCTCTCCGCCTCGGCCCACGTCATCGTGGCCGGCGAATAGCCCTGCTGCCAGACGAGGCCCGTGTAGTTGTCCATCACCTCGCCGGGCGACACGACGGTGTACTGGTCGGGCGGGGCCACGGCCGGGCTGCTCGGCGCCTCCCCTTCCCCGTTGCCTCGGACGCAGCGCAGGCTCGCCGCGGTGGCCTTGGAGGTTGCGTTGCTGACGATCCCGTCGCTCAGGTTGAAGGCCCACGCATAGTCGTGCCCCGCGCCGGCGCCGGCCTGCCGGATCGTGAGGATCCAGTCGGATGACGTCTTGTGGAAGCCCCCCCGCGCCCCCGGGAATGCGGTCTTGTCGATGGCCGGGCTCTGGGTGAAGTCCACGATCGATGTCATCTCGATGCGGGTCGGCAGGCGCCAGTCCGAGGACCCGCCGAGCGTCAGCTCGTCGCAATAGCGGTTCGCCTGTTCCCACGTGAACGCCTCGGAGGGAGGGCTCTGTTGCCACTCGAGGCACGTCACGTTGTCGCGCACCACGCCGCCCCCGAGATCGGAGGTGCTCGCCGGGTTGGGCAGGCCGCTGCCCGCCGGATTGGGCATCGGCCAGCACGCCCACTTGTGCGAGCCGCAGGCCGCGGCTTTGCTGCACGTGTCGGGCGCTCCGCCGCCGCCGCCCGCGCCGCCCGCGCCCGTCGCTCCCCCGTCGCCCGGCGCGCCGCCGCCCGCGGTGGTCCCCGCGCCGCCGGCGCCGCTGCTCGCGGCGGGCCCCTCGCCGCCGGCCCCGCCGCCCGTCTCGGCGGCGCCCCCGGTCGCGAGGGCGCCGCCCGTCCCCGACGCGGCGCTCTCGCTGAGCGCGTCGCCGCGATCGCCGGCATCCGCGCTCCCGCCGGCGTCCCCGCCGGTGGAGCACGCCGCGGCCGCGAGCGCCAGGCCGAGCGCCGTTCCCCTGCCGGCGCGCGCAACCGCGCTGGACATCGCCAGGGTCGCGTGAAGGACCCACCGCTTGCTTCGATTCACAGGCACCTCCATCAAGTCAAGCCGGCGCCGCGTCGGAAGAGCTCATTCCTGGCTCATGAGAGAGAGAAGGAACCACAGAGGCACAGAGGGGAGAGAGACAAGAAAGAATCTCTTTCTCTCTTCTCTTACCTCTGTGCCTCTGTGGTTCAATTTCTTCCCCATCACGGAATCAGGGACGGGCCTCGCGGGCGCAGCGCCGGTGCGCAATATAAACGTTCTCGCACCGCACCAAGCTATCACATGCTGCGCCGCTGACGTCAATGAGCGCACCGCGAGAAGGGCTCGTTTCTCACCGATCAATCCCCAACACATCTGCGCGGCGCGGGGTCGCAGGACCGGCGCGCTCTCCGCAGGCGCACCGACCCTGCACGCGCGACAGGACGGGCGCGCGTTCTCGTGCGCTTCCAAATCTTCAACCAGCCGACAAAGCGCGGGCGCTTCGAGCTTCTGGTGATTGGATCCGAGGTGCTCGAGCGACCTGGTCGAGAACGAAAGGAGTCCATCGCTCTTCGAACGCGGCCGGCAGGCGAATCGCGAGGACCGGACGGCTGGGCTCCGCTCGCAAACCATTCCCCTGAGCCGCTGCGGACAGCGCGCGCCAGGCGAGCTCGCTCGTCGGCCGTCGCCGCGTTCGCCCGGGGCCCACTTCCGCTCGCTCCGTCCAGGCGCAATGGAGCGCGCATGCCGCTCTCGACCAAGAAGACGTCCATCGGCAGCTCTAGCAACAGCAGGCCGAAGAACAAGAACAAGCGACATCACTGGAAGCGCTACCGCGGCCAGGGCAAGTCACATCACACCTAGGACTCGGCGAAGATGTCGAGACCGAGGCAGGCCGCCTGGACTTCAGACGTCGGGCATGAAAGCGACGATACGCTCGAAGAACCAGTACATCGCCAGGACGCCCATCGCGTAGCAACCGGCCATCGCGAAGCGTAGGCTCGTCGCGCGCTCGAGCGTGCGCAGCGCCAGGCGGAGCGCCAGCAAGCCCGCGATGAACACCAGCTGCCCGATCTCCACGCCGACGTTGAAGCAGAGCAGCGCGATCGGGAGCTCCGCCTTGGCGATCTCCAGCTCCGCCAGCGCGCTCGCGAAGCCGAAGCCGTGCAAGAGACCGAACGCGAACGCCACGAGCCAGGGCCGCTTCCGGGTCAAGCTCGGCTGCTTCGTGCGTGCCTCGCCAGCGATCTCCACGGCGACGAACGCGATGCTGAGCGCGATGACGGCTTCGACGGGGGCGGTCGGCAGGATGTGCAGCCCGAAGGTCGCCGCCCCCAGCGTCAAGCTATGCGCGATCGTGAACGCCGTGACGGTCTTGATCAGCACGCGCCAGGAGTCCAGCAGCCAGAGCAGCCCTACCACGAACAGCAAGTGATCGAGCCCGAGCCAGATGTGCGTGATCCCGAGCCAGATGAAATTGTACACCCCGCGCGACGCGCTCGTATCGAGCCTGGCCTCTGACACCCGGACGTGCGGCTGCGCGGCGGTCAGGCTCAACACCTGGGTGTTTCCGTCAACCCGGTGGATCTTGATGATGCCGGCGGTCGAGAGATCGCCCAAGCCGTCGAACCCGATGCGGCCTGACAACCCGCGCTCGCCGCAATCGAGGCGCGGCGCCGCGAACTCGCAGTGCTCAGGGAACACGGGCTTGAGCAGGTCGTACGCCGCGCTGACGTCGTGGATACCCTGCGTGCGCTCCCAGCTGGCGATGAACTCGCCCGGCGAGCGCTCGTCGAGCGCCAGCACGCTCAGCGAGGGTGTGTGGGCGTGCGCGCTCGCGGCGCGCAGGAGACACAGGGTGACCCACAGCACCGCCGCCGCTCGCAGCCGCGTCGCCCTCGTCATGGCTCCTCCGCGATCTGGACGCGCCACTGCGATGTGAGGCGGCTGAGCTCCCCTTGAAACGCGCGCGCGGTCCGATCCTTGCGGTAGTCCGCGCTCACCTTCTCGCGGATGGCCTCGAACGACGGCTCCGACGCCGCGGTGCGCTCCGCGACGCGCATGATGTGGATTCCGCTGCTCGACCGCAGCTCTCGCCAGCTGCCGCTCGGCAGACTCCAGAGCTCGTGTGCCATCTCGGGACCGTACAATGAGGCTAGCTGCGCTTCGGAGCGGCGCGAATGGTCGGTCGGAACAGGCAGCCCCGGCCCGTCGGACGTCTCTTGTCGCTCCAACAGCGACAAGAGACGTCGCGAGTCGCCTTCCGCGTCCGGGCCGCCGCGGATCAGGTACTCGCGATAGCTGATGGTCTCAGGGATGGAGTAGTCGGAGAGGTGCGCTTCATAGTAGCGTTGGAGCTCGGTGTCCGTGGGCGGCTTCTGCTCGAGCTCGGCTTGCAGCATGCCGCGCACGCGGGCGATGATCTGCGCGCGCAGCATGGGGTCCGTGTGCACCAGGGAGAGGCGCAAGCCCTCGCGAAACAGCGCTTCGTCTTCGACGTAGCGTCGGATCAGCGCTTCGCGCTCCGCGTCGTTCGGGGCCCTGCGCTGACGTTGCTCGAACAGCTTGACCAACTCTCGCTGTTTGGACACCGACACTTCGACCGTGGGCACGTCGAGCGCGCGGGTCGCCAGGCGATGTCCGGCGAACACCAGCGCCCCGAGCAGCGTGAAGTGAAGGAAGGGCTCGGACGCGACGCGCCGCAACCGAGCGGCGAAGCTCTTGGCCTCTTTGGCCGTGTGGCCCGACGTGCCCTCGAGCGCGGTCGAGTCGGCGGTTGCAGGGGCGGCGGTTCGAGTCATGGCTCTCGAGCGTGCAGTGGATCCGGCGCATGGACCGGTGAGCCCGGCCGACGCTACCGGCGCTCTGTGGCGTCTCTGTTTCAGCAGCGCGACCGAGCGGTGGCCCGACGGTCGGACGACGACGCAGCGCGGCGCAGCTCGGGACGAGAGGCAACGAGCGGTAACGAGAGCCGCACGGAACTGCCATCCGCACCGTATACAAGCGTGAACGCGACTAGGGTCAGGTTCGTCCGTTTCGGCCAGGGGAGCACCCGTACATGACAAAAACCTATCGTTTGGCGCTCATAGCATCCGTCTTCACGCTGTGGTGTGCAGTGGCGCGCTCCGCGAGCGCGCAGGCGGCGTTCTCGGTCGTGTTGATCCCCGACACTCAAAATTACAGCGAGTTCTCCTCGTACGAGGTCTACGAGCACCAGATGCAATGGCTCGTCGACAACCGCGCCGCGCGAAACATCAAGTTCGCGGTGCACCTCGGCGATATCACCAATCACGACACCGCGAGCGAGTACGACGTGGCGAGCGCTGCGCACACGCTGCTGGACAACGCCGGCGTGCCATACAGCATGACGATCGGCAACCACGACATCTTCCCGAGCAACGAAGCCTACATGCGCAGCTCGCTGTACGCGAATTACTTCGGTCAGCCGCGCTACCAGGGCGAGCCGTTCTACGGCGGCGCTTACGACGCGTCGAACATGAACAACTACACGTACTTCGAGGCCGGCGGGCTCAAGTTCATGGTGGTGAGCGTCGAGTTTGCGCCGCGCAAGGACGTCGTGACGTGGGCGAATCAAGTCATCGCGAACCACCCGGACCGTCGCGTCATCGTGGCCACGCACTGCCACATGGGCAGCAACGCCGAGCACGCGAGCGGCTGCGCCGACGGCTACAACCTCGAGGGCCGCGACGGCGTAGACCTCTGGGAAGAGCTGATCCAGCGCCACAGCAACGTGTTCATGTCCGTGAGCGGACACATCCAGGGGGTGTCGTATCGCCGCCGCACCGGCAACAACGGCAACATCGTACACGAGATCCTGAACGACTTTCAGAGCGAGCCGGTCCTGGGCAACGGCCACGCGCTGGGGAACGGCTGGCTGCGCGTCCTCACGTTCGCGCCGGCGCAGAATCAGTTCACGGTGGAGACGCTGAGCGTTGAAGACGGCAACTGCGCGATCTTCGCGAACTGTCAGGCGACGCTGTACTTGAACTACAACCAGGCGTCCAGCCCGACCGCGACCAAACACAACCAACAGAACTATACGATCAGCTACGACATGCAGTCTGCGATGCCCGCGTACGCTTACAATGCCAACGATATCTTGTTCAAGGATCGCATGGCCAACGTGCAGCTGACGGGCAAGCGCTTCGATCCCAAGATCGCGACGGCGCCGAGCGGCGACTTCGTGGTGGTCTGGGAAGATGACCACGATGACAACGGCGTCGGTCAGATCTACGCGCGCGGCTTCGACCCAGACGGCAACGCGCGGTTCTCGCAGATCGCCGTGAACAGCGTGGATGCAGGGCAGCAGCAGCACCCGGACGTCGCCATCGACGACTCGGGGAGGTTCGTGGTGGTGTGGGAAGACGATCAGGACGGGAACGGCGCCTACCAGATCCTGGCGCGCGGCTTCAACGCCAATGGCAGCGAGCGCTTCCATGATCGCACGGTGAACACCGTGTCAGGTGGTCAGCAGTCGAGGCCCGCGGTGGCCTGCGACGCAAGCGGCAACTTCGTTGTCGCCTGGGAGGACGACCAGGATGGGAACGGGTACTACCAAATCCTGGCGCGCGGCTTCACTGCGGCCGGTGCTGAGCGCATCCCGACCTTCACCGTCAACAGCATCGCCGCGGGCGAGCAGTTCAATCCGGCCATCGCCATGGATTCCGATGGCGACTTCGTCGTCGCTTGGGAAGACGACCAGGACGACGACGCTAATTTCCAGATCTATCACCGGGGTTTCACCGCTACGGGCGGCAACCGCTTCGCACAGAAAGCGGTCAATACGAACGCTGGCGGTCAGCACACCAGGCCGTCGATCGGCATGGCGAACAACGGGAACCACGTGGTGGCCTGGGAGGACGACCAGGACGCGAACGGCTACTACCAGATCTATGCGCGCGGGTTCACGATCACCGGCGTCGAGCGCTTCGGGGTGATGACGGTGAACAGCGTGGCTGACGGCCAGCAGTACGCGCCCAGCGTGGGGATGCGCGGCGACGGTGCTTTTGCGGTGGTCTGGCAGGACGACCAGGACGACAACGGTGTGTACCAGATCCTCGGACGCGATTTCACGCACAGCGGCGCGCAGAATCGGGCGGATTTCACCGTCAATAGTGACGCGAGCGGTCAGCAACGGTCGCCTGTGACCGCCGTGGATGATCAGGGCCGCTTCGTGGTGGCTTGGGAGGATGACATGGACGGGAACGGAAAGGCGCTCGTTCTCGTTCGCAACCTCAACTACTGAACTCTGCTGCAGCGGCCCGGCGGCGATCGACCGGTTGTTCTGGCGGGGTTTCTGGCGCGCGGGGCCGGTCGCCTCAGCGCGCGCCGAAAGCCGCCCGCCCGAGCAGCGCCGCGGCCGCCACCGCGCCGCGCGCCCGCAGCGTCGCCCGGGGCAGGCGCGGCTCGGCCGGCGGCGCCACGAACGCCTCCAGCCACGCCTCGGCCGGCGGCCGCGCCAGCACCCCGCCGAGATCGAACAGCGCGAGATCCTGCACGCCGGCCGTCACCGCGACGGCCACGTCCTCGCGCAGCTCGGCGACCGAGCGGTATACCGGCTCGTCGCCGAGCGCGCCCCGCCCCACCGCGCCCACCGAGGCCCCCGCCCTCGGACCGAACCGCCGCGCGGCGGCGCCGCACCCCCAGGCGAGCAGCGCGACCGCGTCGTCCCGCCCGAGCGCGCCGCGCGAGTACCCCTCGAACAGCGACGTGTACAGCATCGCGCCGACCCGCCCCCACGGCGGCGCCGACACGGGCGTTCCGAGGATCCGCTCCCAGCCGCCCGCCGGCCCGTCGGCCAGGACGAGCGGCACGATCGCGGCCGAGGTCGCCACCCCGCGGCCGTGGATCGCGCCCGCCATCTCCCCATACGCGCGCTGCGCGTCCCGCCACCGCGCGTCCCGCCCGGCCGCGCCCGCCCGCGCCCCCCGGACGCCGCCGCCGAGCAGCGCGATCGCCCCGCGCGCGCCGTCGAGGGCCCGGCGCACGTCCTGGATCGGCGGCTCGAGATCGACCGCGACCTCCGCCGCGGCGAGCCCGCGCGCGTCGAGCGCGTCGAGCAGCCGCGCGACGAACGCGCCGAACGCCGCCGCGTTGCCGGCGCTCGCCCAGCGCCCGTCCTCGTCCGCGATCATCGGCCACACCGCGACCCCGACCCCCGCGTCCGCGCACGCCGCCGCGAGATCCGGCAGGCCCGCCGCCGTCTCTGGCCGCACCGCGATCGCGAGCTCCAGCCCGTACCGCCGGAGGAGCGCGAGCGTTCCGGGCGCACGCACCACCTCGAGCGGCAGCAGCTCGCTCCAGATCCGCCGGCGCGGCGTCACGCCCGCCGCCCGCGCCCCGGCGCCGCGCCCGTGAGAGCGCCGCCCGCGCCCCGGCCCCGCCGTTTCCTTTCGAACCCCGGGCAGCGCCCGCTACACTCGCGCGCCATGAAGATCCTCTACGGCGTCGTCGGCGAAGGGATGGGGCACGCCATGCGCTCGCGCGTCGTGATCGAGCGCCTGCTCGAGCTCGGGCACGAGCTCGAGATCATGGCGTCGGGGCGCGCGACCGATTTTCTGTCGAAGCGCTTCGCGGGCGTCAACCGCATCCACGGGCTCCACATGATCTACGAGGAGAACCGGGTGCGCCGCGGCAAGACGCTCTGGTCCAACGTGCTCTCCGGCGCGACCGGCATCCCGAAGAACATCGCCGCGTACTTCGAGCTCATCAAGGACTTTCGCCCCGAGCTCACGATCAGCGACTTCGAGTCGTGGACGTACCTCTACGCCAAGCTCCACCGGCTGCCGATCCTCTCGATCGACAACATGCAGATCATCAACCGGTGCACCCACGACGCGGAGATCGTCGCCGGCCACGAGGCGGGCTTCCAGCTCACGCGCGCGTTCGTGAAGAGCAAGCTGCCGTTCTGCCAGCACTACGTCATCGCCACGTTCTTCCGCCCCCCGGTCCGCAAGCAGGAGACGACGCTGGTGCCGCCGATCCTCCGCCCCGAGATCATCGCGGCCAACCGCCGCCCCGGGGAGCACCTGCTCGTCTACCAGACCGCCGAGGGGAACGAGGCGCTCGCCGGGACGCTCGCCAGGACCGGGCTCGAGTGCCGCATCTACGGGATGCGGCGGAGCATCACCGAGGAGCAGGTCGAGGGGAACCTGCGCTACCGCCCGTTCAGCGAGGAGGGCTTCATCGACGACCTCGCCTCGTGCCGCGCCGTCATCGCCGGCGGGGGGTTCACGCTGATGGGCGAGGCGGTCTACCTGCGCAAGCCGATGCTCGCCGTCCCCCTCGGCCGCCAGTTCGAGCAGGTGCTCAACGCCCGCTACCTCGAGCGCGAGGGGTTCGGCCGCGGCGCCGACTCGCTCGACGACCCGGCGGTCGTCGCGGATTTCGTGAAGGCCATCCCCGGCTGCGAGGAGAAGCTCGCCGGCTACTCCCAGGACGGCAACCGCCGGCTGTTCCAGGTGATGGACGAGCTGCTCGATCGCGCGCACGCCGGCGTGCTCTGAGCGCGGCGCAGCACGGCGCGCGGCGGCGCCGGCGCGCCCTGAGCGCCAGCGGCGCGGCGACCAGCGGCGAGGCGGCGCGCCCGCATCCGAGCGCGCCGCGCCCCGCCGAGGCCTCGCCTACTTCGGCCTGCAGCCCTTGAGGTCCGAGCCGGAGATGCCGTTGCACTCCTGGTCGGCCGGGCAGTCCGTCTGCTCGACGCACGTCTTCAGGCACTCGAGCGCCGCGCTGTCGTCCGACTTGCCGCAGACCGACCCGTCCTCGCACTCGCCGTCCGCGCCCTCGTCCTCGCACGCCTCGCCGAGCGCCGCCTCGCCGCCACAGCCCCAGACGAGCAGCGCGCCCACAACGAGCCCCATCCCGATCCACGTGGTTCGCATACCATGACCTCGCAATTTTACGACACAACTGCAAGCGGTGGAGGAGCGCGCGCCCGCCGCCCCGCCCTGGCGTTTCAGGCCGCGGCGTGGCGTCGTCCTCCTCGGCCCCTCCGACCGTCTCCGGATGCTACCGCGCGTTGCGGCTCTTTGCGCTCGGGCGCTGGCTCCACGACGCCGAGGCGGTCTCCTCGATCCGGATGAGGACGGCGGTGATGTTGTCGCGGCCACCGTTCTCGTTGGCGCAGTCGATGAGCTTGCAGCACGCCTCGGCGAGCACGGCGTTGTCCTCGATGATGCGCGCGATCTCGCGGTCGTCGACGAGCCCGTGGAGGCCGTCGGAGCAGAGGAGGAAGACGTCGCCGGCCTCGACGCGCTCGGCGCGCAGGTCGACGTCGACGCTGGGGCCGATCCCGAGCGCGCGCGTGATCACGTTGCGGGGCAGGTACGCGAGGTCGCTCTCGGTGAGGTCGGGCCGCTCGAGGAGCGCGTCCGCGATCAGCGAGTGGTCGCGGGTCAGCTGCGCCATATCGCCGTTGCGGAGCAGGTAGCAGCGGCTGTCGCCGGCGTGCGCGACGTAGAACTTCCGCTCCCGCGGCGAGAACGCCGCGGCGACGACCGTGGTCCCCATCCCCCGGTAGAACCGCGAGTCGTCGGCGTGCGCGAAGATGCGCGCGTTCGCGTAGGTCACGGCGGCGCGGAGCCGGTCGCCGGTCGACGCCTTGCGTCGCTTGCCGTTCGCCTCGCGGAAGTAGCCGGCGATGGCGCTCGCGGCGATGCGGCTCGCGACCTCGCCGGCCTCGTGCCCGCCCATGCCATCCGCGACGACGTAGACGTTGAACTCGGGGAGGAGGATGTATCGGTCCTCGTTGTGGATCCGCTCCCTGCCGACGTCCGATAGACCTGCCGCGATGGCGCGCATTCGCCCCGAGTCTAGACGACGCTTGGCCTCCCAGGGAACTGGGTTAATCTCCCCCGCCATGCCCGACCTGGTGATCGACAACCCGTATACCCTCGAAGAAGCCGTCCGCCGGCCCCTCGCCGACCCGACCGAGGTCGACCGCCTCCTCGACGCCGCGGCCGCCGCCGCGCGGAGCTCCTCGCGCACATCCCTCGCCGAGCGCGCCGCCCTCTGCCTGCGCGCGGTCGAGCGCCTCGAGGTCAGCGCGCCGTCGATCGCCGCCGACATCACCCGCATGATGGGCAAGCCCCTGCGCCAATCCCGCAACGAAATCGCGGGGATGGCCAAGCGAGCTCGGCACATGATCTCGATCGCCGAGGCCGCGCTCGCCGACGTGGTCCTCCCGGAGCTCCCGGGGGTGGAGCGGCGGATCGTGCGGGCGCCGCTCGGTGTGGTGTTCAACCTCCCGGCCTGGAACTACCCGCTCCTCACGGCCGTGAACGTGGTCATCCCCGCGGTGCTCTCGGGCAATGTCGTGCTGCTCAAGCACTCGCCGCGCTCGCCGCTCTGCGGGGAGCACTTCGCGGCCGCCTTCGCCGAGGCCGGCGCGCCCCCCGGCCTGGTCCAGGCCTTCCACTGCGACCACCCGACCTCCGAGCGCATCGCGTCGGATCCCCGCGTCAATTTCGTGGCGTTCACGGGTTCCGTTGAAGGCGGACGGCGGATCTACGCGGCCACGTCGAAGAAGGTGGCCGTCGACGCCGGGCTGGAGCTCGGTGGGAAGGACGGCGCCTATGTCGCAGCCGACGCCGACCTCGAGAAGGCGGTGGACGGGATCGTCGACGGCGCCTGCTACAACGCCGGACAGAGCTGCTGCGCGGTCGAGCGCGCGTATGTCCACCGCGACCTCTATCCGAAGTTCGTGGAGGCGGCGCTGGAGCTGATGAAGGGGTACGTCCTCGGCGATCCGACGGACGAGCGCACGAACCTGGGTCCGATGGCGCAGCCGCACGCGCCGGCGTTCCTGGAGGCGCAGGTGAAGCAGGCGCTGTCGCGGGGCGCGCGGGCGCTCTGCGGCGGCCGGGCGACGCAGGTCGACGGCCGCGGGCGGTTCTTCCAGCCGACGCTGCTGGTCGACACGGCGCCGGATCTCGACGTGATGCGCATCGAGTCGTTCGGGCCGGTGCTGCCGGTGGTGCCGGTCTCGTCGGACGAGGAGGCGCTGGCGCTGATGAACGACAGCGATCTCGGGCTCACCGCGTCGGTCTGGACGCGGGACCGCGAGCGCGCGGCGCGGCTCGCGCGCGACCTCGAGGTCGGCACGGTCTTCATGAACCAGTGCGACACGCTGGATCCGGCGCTCCCGTGGACGGCGGCGAAGAACAGCGGCAAGGGCGCGACGCTCTCGACGCTCGGGTTCCTGCACCTGACGCGGCCGAAGGCGATCAACTTCAAGCTCGGCTGAGGGCCGCGCCGGCAATTTCAGGCTCGGCTGAGGGCCCGCGCCGCCCGGCTCGACACACGCGCAAGGGAGGCCGTGCCGTTCAGGCCTCCCCTGCGCCACGGCTCATGGGGAGTAGTGAAAGCATGGAAACACAGCAGCTCTATCGCGGGCGTCTCATCGATCACATCCAGCTCGTCGTGGCGGACATCGCGGCGAGCAAGAGGTTCTACCGGGCGGTCTTCGACGCGATCGGCATCCCCCTCGGCGGCGAGGCCGACGATTACTTCTGGGCCGACGAGCTCTTCGTCTCGAGCGCGAGCTCACAGGCCGCCGCGGGCGCGCTCACCGGTCGGACGCACCTCGCGTTCCAGGCGAACGACCGCGCGACGGTCGAGCGCTTCCACGCCGCCGCGATCGCCGCGGGCGGCAAGGACAACGGCGCCCCCGGCGACCGCCCGTACCACCCCGGCTATTACGCGGCCTTCGTGCTGGATCCCGACGGGAACAACATCGAGGTCGTCCATCACGGGCCGGCGAACAGGTCGGCGGACGCCATCAAGATCACGTTCTGAGCAGCGCGAGCCCCCGGCGCCCCTCGGGTCGACGCCGGCGCGCCGCGATGCGCTGCGCCGCGCTGCGCCGCGCTGCGATGTCGTGGCGCATCGGCGGCCTCACGAAGCGAGGCGACGCGGAGCGCGCTCGACATCAAAGCATGATCCGTCGTCTCATCCATCCTCCAAATTGGACCGTTCTTAACCACTGGAGCAGCATTGAACACCTGGAAGATTGCGGCGGTAGCCGGCGCGCTCGCGATTGCCTCGGCCCCGAGCGTCGCGCGTGCGGATTGGTACATCGAGGCCGAGACCATCCAGTATGACTTGTATCCGTACGCGGTCGGATACGGCTGGGGCGCCAACGCCGACGCGTTCCTGCAGCTCAACTGGAACGGCGGACCTTACAAGTACTTCTACGTCGCGACCGCGGGCTCGTACGTCCTCCACGCGCGCCTGGCCGGCTCGATCTGCAACGGCTATCCGGCCGCGCTCTTCTTCATCGACGCCGTGGCCCGCGGCCGGCGCCCGATCGGCGCCGGCTGGACGCACCAGACGTCCGATGCGGTGTGGCTCGAGGCGGGCTGGCACTCGTTCGCGGTCGCGCTGGAGAACGACTATGCCGCGGGGGGGTGCAACCGGGACATCTGGTTCGACGCGGCGTGGATGTACGGCAACACGTCGATATGATGCGTCGCGACGAGCGCGCCGCTGCGGCGCGGTGTGCTCTCCCGCGTCGTCCCCGGCGAGCTCGTTGCGGCGCGTCGCGCTGATGGTCACGCCGCCGGCTCCTCCACCTCGATTCGCTTCCTCGCGACCGGCCTCGCCGCGACGTCGTTGAGGACCACGCCGAGGATGCGGCGCTCGCCGAGCTGCTCGACGGCCCGCGTGAGCGAGGACGCCCGCGTCACCGAGGCGCGGGCGACCACGAGGACGCCGTCGCAGGCGTCCTCGATGACGTTGGCGTCGCCCGAGCCGAGGACCGGCGGGCCGTCGAGCACCACGTAATCGTAGTAGCGCCGGAGCGCGCGCATGGCGGCCTCGAAGTGGATCGAGTGGAGCGCCGCGGGGTAGCTCGCCTCGAGCGACGGCTCCGCGAGCACCGAGAGCGAGGGGCTGAGGGCGATCACGCCGAGCGGGCGGGCCTCGCCGGCCATGCGCCGGCGGAGCTGCTCCGAGAAGCTCGCGTGCGGGGGCAGCCGGAGGCCGAGGGTCGCCGCGACGCGGGGGCGCGCGAGGTGGCCCTCGACGAGGAGGACCCGCGCGCGCTCGGCCTCGGCGAGCGTCATCGCGAGGCGCGCCGCGACCGCGGTCTTGCCCTCGGCCCGGCCGGGGCTCACCACGGCGACCGTGAGCGGCTCGCCGCCTCGCCGCTGATCGAGCCGGTGCCGGAGCACCCGGAGGGCGGCGAGCGCCGACGCGGGCGCGCCCCGGAGCAGCTCGAACACCCCGCACCCGTCCGGATCGACGTCGGCGCCGAGGATCTCCACCTCGGGCGCGCGGAACCCGGCGCCGCCGGCGTACGCGAGGTGGCGCGGGCCCACGCAGGCGAGTGGCCCGCCGGGCGCGCCCGAGGCCGGCTCGGCCGCGCGCCAGGCCTCCTCGGCCGCGCTGGAGGCCGGCTCCGGCGCGCTCCAGGACGAGCGCGAGCCGGCGTCGTCCTCGAGCTCCAGGCCGTCCGGGAGCGTGTCCTCCTCGCCCTCGGCGAACCCGGGTTGACCCACCTCGGCGAACCCGGGTCGACCCGCCTCGGCGAACCCGGGTCGACCCGGCGCTGGCCCCGCCGGTTCGCTGGGCCGCTCGCCGCCGTCCTCGTCCGCGGCGGCGGGCGCCGCGCCGTACGCCGGCACGATCGCGCGCTCGCGGAGCGGCGGCTGCGGCGGGAGCTCCGGCATCGCGGCCAGCAGGGCGGGGCCGCCGAGCGCGTGGATGTCGCCGCCGTCGTAGAGCGTGTCGTTGAGCAGCACCCGGGCCCCGGCGACGCCCAGCGCAAAGAAGAACGTCACCGCGGCCCCCGCGAAGAACACGCGGCCCCGACCGCGATCCGGCCGGCTCGGCAGGTACGCCGGATCGAGGACGTCGAGCTCGGTCTCGCTCTTGTTCTCCGCGGCGTCCGCGGAGAGGTCCGCGGCGCGCTCGTTGGCCTGAACGGCCTTCAGGTACTCGCGCGCCCGCTCGAGATCGAGGCGGAGCCGGTGCCACTCGGTCTCGAGCTCGATCACCCGCTCCTCCGCCTCCCCGTCGGATCCTGCCGGCGCGCGCCGCGCCTCGCCCCCCGCAGCGTCCGGCGCGCGCCCCGGCTCGCCCGACGCCGGCGCGCGCCGCGCCTCGCCCCCCGCCGCTGCCCTGCCGCCGCCTGCGCGCGCGCGCAGGCCCGCGATCTGCCGGAGCAGCGCGCTCCGCTCCGCCGAGAGCGCCGCGCGCCGCGACGGCGTGAGCTCGCCCGCCTCGCCGCGCGGCACCCCGGTGAGGCCCGCGCGCACGAGCCCGAGCGCGCTCTCGGCGGCCGCGAGCTGGCTCCTGGCCGCCTCGACGCGGCGCTTCGCGGCGATGGCGTCCGGGTGGATCGGGGTCACGGTCGACAGCTTCTCGGCGAGCGCCACCTCGGCCGACGCGAGCGCCGCGGCGGCCGCGTCACGGGCCCGTTGCGCGTCGACCACGCTCGGCGGCAACGGCTGCCCCGGCGCCGCCGCGGGCGAGCGCGCGACCCCGAGCAGCGCCTCCACCCGGGCGAGCTGCCGCTCGAGCGCGGCGAGCTGCGGGTCTATCGGGCGGGGCGGCGCGGGCGCGCCGCGGGCCGCCGCGGGCGCGGGGGCGCCGGGCGGGCCGAGCGGCTGGGGCGCCGGCGCGTACGGCGAGTCGTTGAGACCCCACTGGAACTGCGGGTTCTTGGCGAGGAACGTCGCCAGCGCGCGGCTCGCCTCGTCGACCTTGGCGCTCGCCTCGGCGAGCTCCCGCCGCAAAAAATCGCGGGTCATCGTCGCGGCGCCGAGGCTGTCGCGGCGGTAGTCGTCGATCAGGATCTGCGTGAGGCGGGCGGCGACCTGCTGCGCGACGCGCGGGTCGTCGTGGGTGAACGAGATGACGTACGTATCGCTGCTCTGCGCGCGGAAGCCGACGTGGCTCTTCATCTCCTCGACCGCCTCGACCATCGAGCGGGCGGTCTTCTCCGGGTACAGCCCGAACGCCTCGATGACGCCGGCGAGCGTCCCTCGCGCGATCAGCGCGTCCTTGAGCTTGGGCCCGAGGCGCGCCGCCCGCGCGGTGCTGCTCTGGGGGTCGCGGCCGGTCTGGATGGTCTCGCGGTAGAGGATGGTGGCCTCGCTCCGCCACACCCGCTTCGTGGCGAGCGCCAGGGCGAGAGAGATGGAGAGCCCGACGGCGATCATCGCGGCCATCCCGCGCCAGTACATCCGGACGCGGCCGAGGACGCTGATCGCGCGATCGAGGCGCTCGCGGGGTGTGCTCTCCGTGCTCAGGCTGGACATGATGTTCCCCGCACCGCGGGCAGCGCCGTCCGGCGCCGCGCGGCGCAACGGGCGCGCCCGGGGCGCTTGCCCCCGCACGGCAAGGCGCGTGCTCGCGGGCGCGTCACCCAGAGACGCACCCGCACGAGGGGTCGAGGGGCGCGCAGATGGGGTGAGGAGGACGAGCGCCGTGGACGCTCCGCGTACGGTGCGGGAGAGGTCCTTCGCGGACGTGCTCAGGGAGCCCGGCGCGCCTCGGTCGTCTTCATCGCAGCCTCTCGTTCGGCGGGTGCGGTCGGCGCACGCAGCACCGACCTCGCGGAGCGATGTGCGCCGGCTTCAGCGGCGGCGGCCGCGCCGTCACCAGCGAAGCAGCCTCAATCCCGGGATTCTCGGGAAGCTGCGGTCATCTCGGGTTGCCACGTCGTACCCCACGGCGAGCGCAGTCGCCGCGATCAGCAGATCGTGTGCACCAACAGGAGAGCCCTTCGCCGCGAGCTCAGCGGAGAGACGGGCGTGCACGCGCGCGACGACGAGATCGAACGGGATCAAGGACAGGTCGGCGAGCAGCCGCTCGACGAACGCCTCTCGTCGGGCGCGTTGCGCAGGTTCGATCGCGCGGTGAACTCCATGCAAAAGCTCCGATGCGGTGATCGTCGCGATGGCCACAGGCTCGTCCCCGTGGTCGCGGAGCACGCGCTCGAAGTCGAGCTTCCCACGCTCGGCCGCGATGAGCACGCTGGAGTCGATCAGCGCTCCCATGGCGTCTCCGGCAGCATCGGTTGGTTTTGCGCGATCTCCTCGACGGCATCGAGGTAACCGTCATCTGGACGCGGCGCCCCTTGTAGCGATCGAACGAGGTCGCGGACCGTGCTCCGTACGGGGGCGATGGGCTCGATGCGGCAGATCGGCTCGCCTTCACGCTCCACGACGAACACGTCCCCACGCGAACGGACGCGCTCGATCATGTCCTCGAATGTCTGGACGGCATCTGCTGCAGAAATGTGCGACTCCATCGCGTCAGGGTACCCGCTCCGGTCCGTCTGACAACTGCCCTGGCCGACGGGCCAGGCCACGGCAGGGCGCAGCGATACCACAGAGATCTCCGGCAGCGCGCGCGGCTCCGTCGACGTCCGTATCGTAGACGCGCTCCCCGCTCACCTGGCGATCGAAGATCACGGGCGCGCTCCCCGCGAACTGCGGTCCCCAGCCCGGCCCCTTCGAACAGCGTGAAGGGGTAGCTCACCGGCACCACCCCCCGCGCCCCGCGGGCCGGCGTGGGCGCCGAGCCCGTTCGTGTCGGCGTCATAGTCCATCGCCGTCGCCGCCTCCTCGCCATCGCCGGCCTCCACGCGGGACGTCGCCAGCCGCCGGCCCCTTGACACAGGCAGGTCGAGATCTATCGTCTAGATATATCTTTTAGACTATCGGCTCCGGCGCCGCAGGGCGGCCCGGACCGTGGGGCCGGCGTGGTCCACCCACGCGCGCGCGGCAGCTGAGTGCTCGCCGCCGTGGCGGTCCGCCGCCGAGCAAGAGAGGGATCGCGTCTATGTTCTGGGGATGTGAACATCACCATGGCCACCACCATCACGCAGGCCCGCGCGGGCCGAGGGGGCCGTTCGGGCGGGGCCGGGGCGGGTTCGGCGGCGGGCCGCCCGGCTGGTGGGGCGACTGGTTCGGAGGGCCGCCGCTCCGCGCCGATCGCGGCGGCGTGCGCTACCTCGTCCTCGACGTGCTCGCCGAGCGGGCCCGCCACGGCTACGAGGTCATCCAGGCGATCGAGCAGCGCAGCGGCGACACCTACCGGCCGAGCCCCGGCGTCATCTATCCGACGCTGCAGATGCTCGAGGAGCTCGGCCACGCGCGCGTCATCGAGGCCGACGGCCGCAAGATCTACGAGATCACCGACGCCGGGCGCGAGGACCTCCAGGCGAACCGCGAGTACGTCGACGAGTTCTACGAGCGCTTCGCCGAGACCTCGTGGGAGCGCTTCGCCGAGGATTTCGGCGACGTCATGAAGCGCGTCGGCACGCTCATGAAGATGCTGCGCCACGCGATGCACCGCGGGCGCATCACGCCCGCCGTGCTCGCTCGCACGGTGAAGGTGCTCGACAAGGCGGCGGCCGAGATCGAGGAGCTGCTCGCCGAGGATCCGGCGAAGCGCCCCGGCCGGCGCCCGTGATCCGCGCAGCGCGGCGCCGGCGCGCCGAGACCGCGCCGAGGGCCGCAGCCCGCTTCGCGCGCCCCCGCGGGGTGACCTCGGCACGGGCGCTGATCCGATGTCGTGAGATCGGTCATCCGCCGACCACACACGCATTCAATCCTTCACATCACACCTCCGAGCGCGCCTGAGGCCACGTCCGTTCACATCGGACACGCGGAGCACGTCGTGTAGGCCGCGCAATGTTGGCTCGCCGTCCAAACGATCTTGTGATCGAGATGCGGTTGGCATAATGTGCTTGCTGCGCTCGGCGGGCACGGGGGGCGCAGGGGGTCGACGCAGCGCTGATCTGCGGACCGCCCGTCTGGCGAGTGGCGTCTGAGGAGAGTGCGCTGGGGAGCTCGCGCGGCGGCGCGCCGCGGGGGACTGCGCGGTGGTCCATCGACGCGGCGGATCCGGCGCGAGCATCGTGCGGAGGCGGAACGTGAGCATGAAATCCATCGAGCACGTCGTGCTCGTCATCCTCGAAAATCGCTCGTTCGACAGCGTGCTCGGCTGGCTGTACGCAGACCCGAGCGCGGGCCCGGCGCTGAACATCCCGGAGCCCGCGCCGGGAGAGCGCCGGTTCGAGGGCCTGGCGGGCCTCGACCTGGCGGCGTTCACCAATGTCGCGGAGGGGCTCAGCTGCGCGCCCGTGAAGGGGGCATCGGCCATGAACGTGCCCTGCGTCGCGCCGAATGAGGAGTTCGCGAGCGTGAACGTCCAGCTCTTCGGAAACGGCGATGTCAGGCCCGGCGACGCCCCCACCATGAAGGGATTCGTCGAGGATTACATGACAGCCCTCAAGAAAGCGGGCGTCGCCGGCGGCGATCCGGACGCGCTCCGGGACCTCGCCGGAGAGGTCATGGAGAGCTACACCCCCGACCAGCTCCCGGTGATCAACGGGCTCGCAGAGCACTACGCCGTCTGCGATATGTGGTTCTCGTCGGTGCCGTCTCAGACGAACCCCAACCGGGCCTTCGCCTTCTGCGGTACGTCCCTCGGGCTGACGGACAACGGCTGGCTCGAGAAGGACCCGAGGGCCAAGCTGGTCGAGGAGAAGGTCGGGTATCGCCTCGGCGACGACCAGTTCGAGACGACCACCCTCTGGAACGCGCTCCATGAGGCCGGCCACGACGACTGGTCGATCTTCTGGCAGACGAGCACCCTCCCCGAGAAGATCTCGATCGCCCTCACCGGCGGGAAGACCCGCCTCCAGCCGCTCATCGAGCACATCGTCCAGTTTGCGGAGGACCTCGACGCCGATCACCAGAAGTACCTGATCGAGCTCTCATCCGGCGAGCTCCCGTCCTGCTACACGTACCGGCTGTTCCCCGGCCTGCGCGCGATCCCGGGCGTGGAGCGCCGCTTCGCGCGCATGGAGCGGTTCCACGAGCAGGCGCGCGCCGGGACGCTCCCGCGGTTCAGCCTGATCGAGCCGTTCTGGACCGTCTCGCAGGAGTCCACGGATCTGACGTGGGAGCAGAGCCTCGCCACCGCGCTGGGGAACGACTACCACCCGCCGGGGAACCTGAGCGCGGGGGAGACGTTCCTGCAGAGCGTCTACATGAGCCTCATCGCGAACAGGGCGGCCTGGGAGAAGACGCTGCTCATCGTGACGTTCGATGAGGGCGTGGGCACCTTCGACCACGTGCCGCCGCCCGCCGCGGTGCCCCCGTGGGGGAGCGGCGGCGCCGCGCCCACGACCCAGCACGGCTTCAACTTCGATCGTCACGGCGTCCGGGTGCCCGCGATCCTGGTGTCGCCGCGCATCCGGCGAGGCACCGTGTTCCGCTCGACCCGCGAGCAGCCCTACGATCACACCTCGCTCATCGCCACGATCCTCAAGTGGTACGGGGAAGAGCAGCGCTTGCCCGCGTTCCAGGAGCGCGCGATGGGCGCGCCCACGTTCGAGGAGGTCCTCACGCTGGAGGAGCCCCGCCGCGACGAGCGCGACGTCCGGTTCCTCCAGGTGAAGCGCGAGCCGGGGCAGCCGTTCAGGTACCTGGATCGGTTCACCCTGCGGGGCCACGCCGGCGAGCGCGTCTCGACCGCCGCGCGGAAATCGACGATCCTGGGCTTGCTCTCGCTCTCGGACCCGAAGGTCGCGGAGTACTTTCCCACCCTCGACGGCGAGGCCGTCCAGCTCTTCCTGGAGAAGAGCGCGAGGGAGGCCAGCTCGGGCAAGGTGCACGACGGCGACGAGGTCGCCCTCGTCTCGACCGAGGTGGAGATCGGCGCCTACAACACGCTGGGCGCGTGGAGCCTCACCGGGGACTGCTACTACTTCAACGATTACGATCCCGCCGTGGACGAGGACAGGTACGAGAAGCAGACCTGGGTCCTCGAGGCCGCGGAGAAGGGCCGACCCGTCCGGTTCGGGGACGCGGTGGCCTTCAGGAACAAGCGATCCGGGGCGTACCTGGCCCCGGACGGGAACGGCGTGAAGACCCAGAGGGGCGCTTATCATTGGATCATCGAGCCGATCACCTCCCCGCCCGCGACATTAGGCCGGTGACGACCGGCGAGCCGCGCCGGCGATGGACGCGGAACGACGCGCGGCGCGGCAGCGAATCGTCAAGGAAGCCGAAACATCCATGGAGCAGAGCATGAATCGTCTTTCGTCCGACATCGAAGAGATCGACGGTGACTACGACGTCGTCGTCGTGGGTTCGGGCTACGGCGGCGCGATCATGGCGTCGCGGCTGGCGCGCGCCGGCATGAAGGTCTGCGTGCTCGAGCGCGGGCGGGAGCGGCAGCCGGGCGAGTACCCGAACACCGCCCTCGAGGCCGTCGCCGACATGCAGATGAACCTGCCGGAGGTGGGTCACGAGGGCTCGCGCACCGGGCTGTTCGATCTGCACGTCAACAAGGACATCGGCGTGCTCGTCGGCTGCGGCCTCGGCGGCACCTCCCTCATCAACGCGAACGTCTCGATCCGCGCCGAGCCGCGCGTCTTCGACGACCCGCGCTGGCCGGCCGAGCTCCGGGGCGAGAAGATGGAGCACCTCAACACCGGATACAGGCTCGCCGAGCGGATGCTCTCGCCGAACCCCTACCCCGAGAGCTACCCGCCGCTGCCCAAGCTGACCGCGCTGCAGCGCTCGGCGGAGGTGATGGGGCAGCCGTTCCGGCGCACCAACATCAACGTGACCTTCAAGGACGGAATCAACGCCGCCGGCGTCGCGCAGAAGGCCTGCAACAACTGCGGCGACTGCTGCTCCGGCTGCAATTACGGCTCGAAGAACACCGTGTTGATGAACTACCTCCCTGACGCCAAGCGCCACGGCGCCCACATCTTCGTCGAGGTGAGCGTGCGCCACGTCGAGCGGCGGAGCGACGGGAAATGGAACGTTCATTACCAGGTGCTCGACACCGGCCGCGAGGCGTTCGACGCGCCGACCCTGGTGGTCACCGCCAGCATCGTCGTCCTGTCCGCCGGGACGCTGGGCTCGACCGAGATCCTGCTCCGCTCGAAGGAGCTCGGATTACCGCTGTCCGATCAGCTCGGCCAGGGGTTCAGCGGCAACGGGGACATGCTCGGGTTCGGCTACAACTGCACGCCGAAGCTCGAGGGGATCGGCTTCGGGCACCGGGCGGTCTCCGCGACGTCGCCCGTCGGGCCGTGCATCACGGGCGTGATCGACATGCGCAACCAGGCCGACATCAAGGACGACATCATCATCGAGGAGGGCGCGATCCCCGGCGCGCTTGCGCCGCTCTTGCCGCTCATGTTCAAGGTGGCGTCCTGCACCGGCGGCTCGAACACGGCGCCGCAGAACGCGGTCGCCCAGGGGGTGCGCGAGGCCGAGTCGCTCCTCCTCGGCGCGTATCACGGCGCCACGATGCACACGCAGACCTACCTCGTGATGGGGCACGAGGCGAACTGCGGCACGATGAAGCTGGAGCGCGATCAGCTGCGGATCGACTGGCCGCAGGTGGGCACCGAGCCGATCTTCGAGAAGATGAACGCGCGCCTCTTCGAGACGACGGCGCCGCTCGAGGGGATCGCGGTCAAGGACCCGATCTGGTCCCCGAAGGTCGGCGACAAGCTGATCACCGTGCACCCGCTCGGCGGCTGCATGATGGCCGACTCGGCCGAGTCGGGCGTCGTGAACCACAAGGGCACGGTCTTCGCGTCGAGCGCGGGCGCCGCGGTCCACGAGGGGCTCTACGTGTGCGACGGGTCGATCGTCCCCGTCTCGCTCGGCGTCAACCCGCTGCTCACGATCTCGGCGCTGGCGGAGCGCTGCGCCATCCACCTCGCCCGCGACCGCGGGCTCCACATCGATTACTCGGACAAGGGTCCGATCCCGCCCGAGCCCCAGACGCGCAAGCCGGGCATCCGCTTCACCGAGACGATGAAGGGCTACTTCTCGAAGGCGGTCGACAGCGATTTCCAGACGGCGGCCGACCTGGGCAAGCAAGAGGATTCGAGCTTCAAGTTCATCCTCACGATCGTGTCGGAGGACGTCGACGCCATGCTCGCGAGCCCCGAGCACGAGGCGCGCACGCTCGGCACGGTGGACGCGCCCGCGCTCTCGGGGCGGCCGCTCACGGTGACGCACGGGACGTTCAACCTCTTCGTGCAAGATCCGGACGCCGCCGACACGCGGCTCATGAAATACAAGATGCGGATGCGGTCGGAGGAGGGGCGCTCGTTCTATTTCTACGGGTTCAAGGTGATCAAAGACCGCCCGTTCTGGGACGCGTGGCACGACACCACCACGCTCTACATCACCATCCACGAGGGCGAGGACGAGACGGGCCAGGCGATCGGCAAGGGCATCCTGGTGATCGAGCCCGAGGATTTCATCCGCCAGCTCGGGACGCTCGACGTCACGAACGCGAAGAACGCCGAGGAGCGCCTCGCGACGACGGTGAAGTTCGGACGCTACTTCGCGGGCGTGGTCTACGACTATTACGGCGGCGTGGCGGCGCCCCTGGAGTTCGCCGACTCGAACCCCCCGCCCCAGAAGCGCAGGCCGCTGCGGGTGCCCGGCCCGCGCCTCTACCCGTTCAAGAGCGGCGATGGCGTCGACCTCCTCCTGACGCGGTATCAGGGCGGCTCGAAGGGCCCGGTGATGCTCGCGCACGGGCTCGGCGTCTCGAGCCGCATCTTCTCGACGGACACCATCGAGACGAACCTGCTCGAGCACCTCGTGGCGCGCGGCTACGACGTCTGGCTCCTCGACTTCCGGTCGAGCGTGCTGCTCCCCGCGTCGAAGACGCAGTACACGGCCGATCAGATCGCGCTGTACGACTACCCCGCCGCGGTGGCGAAGGTGCGTGAGGCGACGGGCGCGGCGGGCGTGCAGGTCGTCGCCCACTGCTACGGCGCGACGACGTTCACGATGGCGATGCTCGCCGGGCTGAAGGGCGTCCGCTCGGCGGTGATCTCGCAGATCTCCACGCACGTGGTCACGCCCGCCATGGTGCACCTGAAGGCGGGGCTGCACGCGCCCAGCGTGCTCGACGCGCTCGGCGTCGAGTCGCTCACGACGAACGCCTCGTCCCACGAGGGGTTCTTCTCGCGCCTCTACGATCGCGCGCTCGCGCTGTATCCCGTCGGGGACGGCGAGCACTGCAACAGCGCGGTGTGTCATCGGATCTCGTTCATGTACTCGCTGCTCTACGAGCACGCGCAGCTCAATTTCGCGACGCACGATCGGCTCTACGAGCTCTTCGGAGAGGCGACGATGCGCGCCTTCGAGGGCCTCGCGCTGATGACCCGCAAGGGTCATGTGGTCGACGCCGAGGGGAAGGACGTGTATCTGCCGCACCTCGATCGGATGGCGATCCCGATCCGCTTCATCCACGGCGCGGAGAACCAGTGCTTCCTGCCCGCGAGCACCGAGAAGACCGTCGAGGTGCTGTCGGCGAGGAACGGCGCGGGCCTGTATTCGCGCAACGTCATCCCCGGGTACGGCCACATCGACTGCATCTTCGGGAAGAGCGCGTCGACCGACGTGTACCCGTTCATGGTCGAGCACCTCGACCGCACCTGAGGCCCGCGCCGCGGGCCGGGAAGCGGCCTCGCCGCGCGCCGGCGCGGCGAGGCGTGCCTCCGCGTCACAGCCGCTGTGAGTAGTACTCGATGATGAGCTGGACCTGGATCGGGAACGGGATGCTCGTCTCGTCCGGCAGGCTGGTCACGCGCGCCTGCCGGGCGTCCTTGTCGACCGAGAGCCACGACGGGGCCAGGAGGTCCGCTCTCGCGAGGGCCTCCACGACGGTCTGGTGATCCCGGCGCCGCTCGCGCACGCTCACTGTCTCTCCGGAGCTGACGCGGTAAGAGGCGATGTCGACGCGCCTCCCGTCGATGAGCACGTGCCCGTGGGTCACCAGCTGTCGCGCGGCCGGGATGGTGCGGGCGAAGCCGGCGCGGAAGACGACGTTGTCGAGCCGCCGCTCCAGGAGCTCGATGAGCTTGGTCCCGGCGGCCAGCTTGCTCCTGCGCGCCTCGAGCATGAGCGTCCGGAGCTGCGTGTCGGTCAGGCCGTAGTTGAGGCGGACCTTCTGCTTCTCGCGCAGCCGCAGCGCATACTCGCTGAGCTTCTTGCGGGCCTGGCCGTGCTGCCCGGGGGGGTAGGGCCGGCGCTCGGTCTTCTTCGCCGAGAGCCCGGGGAGCTCGACCCCGAGCGCGCGCATGACCTTGACGCGAGGTCCGGTGTAGCGGCTCATGGCCAGGCCCTCCCCGAGAGGGCGCGCGCGTCGCGCGGGGGGAGCGCGGCGCCGTCGGGCGCCGGTGCGTCAACGTGTTCCTGGAGGTTCATCGAGATCCTTGTCTTGTTTCCTGGTCTGTTCTTGAGGGCTCACACGCGCCGGAGGTGGCGGAGGATCGGGAAGCGAGATTTGCGGAGGAAGCGCGCGAGCCCGTTCGTGGCGCGAACGCGGGCGCCGAGCGGCTCGGGGTAGTCGTCGTCGTGGAGGACCCGCAGCCACGGGAACGTCTCGACGCTCCCGTCATCGCGGTGGAGCTCCACGTGGCGCGCGCCCCGCGCGGTGGCGGGGCGAAGGCGGAGGCAGGGGGTCGCGTCGAGCAGGAGCTCCACATCTCGCTCGAGGCGCAGGGAGGCCTGGGTCAAGAAGGCGGAGATCCGCTCGGGGCCGAGCTGGGAGAAGAGGCCGAGGCCGAGGATCAACGTGGGCCAGCCGCGCGCGTCGGAGAGCTGATCGATCCAGTGATCGCAGCCAGGGGACGCGGCGGCCAGGGCGTACCGCGGCGTGCGAGGGGCGCGCGGGCGCTTCCAGGCGACCACGCGGGGGACGTCGATATCGATCCAGTGGAGCAGGCCGTTGTCGATGCGTGAGAATCGCGTGCACGGGCCGGTGAAGAGCCCGATGGCCAGGCCGTCCGGGTGACGGCGGAAGAAGTCGTGCACGACGTCGTCCACGAGCCGGGCGCGGGCCGCGAGCGGGCGGAGCTCCTGCTCGGTGAAGCCGGCGCGCTCGACCTCGAGCAGGCGCGCGAGATGGCGGGCCTCCTCGTCGTGGAACCCGAGGTCCGGGAACGCGTCGGAGGCGTAGGCGCACGCGGCGACGCCCGCGAGCTCGCGTCGCGCAAACGAAGGGGCCTGGTCGACATTGAAAGTCATTTTCATTTTCATGACAGATCTGTGGATTGCTTGTCAAGTTGGCGACTCGGCGCTCTGCGACCTCAACCAGGTTCGACCTGCTGCCTCAACCTGCGGCCTCAACCAGGTTGACCGGCGGCGTGAACCGTCGGCGTGCCCAGCACCTGGACGACGACGCCACCGCGGTGAGGCTGCTAACGCCCTCTCCCGGCAAGGGCGACCGGTCGAAGGCCTCGTTCGGCCGGTCGCTCGCCGGAGCGGCGCGTCAGGCGCGTCGGGTTGGCCCAGCGTCGCGCGCCGGCCGCCTTCATCGACGTCGTCATGGCGCGGAGCGCGCGGAGCTCGATGTCGTCGGCGATGCGCTCTTCGAGGAAGCGCATCGGCGAGCCTGACGTTCGCGCGCTCGCCCAGAGGAGCGCCGCCGCTTCCCTCGCCGGCGCAGCGGCGCGCGCGGTTGCCCAGCGGGCGGCGAGCGCCGCGACGCAGAGCCCACGGTAGGTGCGCACCTCGCCGGCGAGCACGGCGTCGAGCGCGCTCGCGAGCCGGCGCGCCGCGCGGGCGTTCGTCAGCGCGCGGTCGATGAGGACGCGCAACGCCTCGCCGGACGGCTCCTCTGCGACGGCGCCGTCCTCTCTTCCCACCGCGGCGCTCACCAGGGCGCCGATGGCGTCGCACGAGAGCGCGAGCGCCACGATCAGCCGGAGGACGCGCGGCGAGCAATGCCACGGGTGCGAGCCGGCGAGCCCGAGCGAGGCTCGCGCGGGGGCGAGCGAGCGCACGAGCGCTGCACCGAGCGGCGGGGCGTCGCTCCCCCACCCCCGAAGGGCCGCTGCGCGCTCGCCGACCATCGGCGACGGCGCTGCCGGACCGCCCTTCACGAGCGCCTCCCCCCGCCGCCCGCCACGCCGCGAAATGCACGGCACCCGGCGTCGCGAAGCGAGAGCTGCCGCCAGAAGGTAACCAGGCCGTCCTCAAACCCCGCCAGAGCGCGCCTTGGATTGATAATGATCTTCATTTTCAATAAAGATACGGTGAAGGGGGAGGGCGGGTCAAGAAATTTCGCGGGGCGCGGCGACTCGATCCGACCCGACCTGACCTGACCTGACCCAGGTTGAGGCGACCCGGAGGCAACCCAGCGCTGACCGGGGTTGGCGCCATGCCTCAACCCGGGTCGGGTCGCTGCGACCTGACCCGGGTTGAGGCAACCCAGACCCAACCCGGGTTGGGGCGTGCGGGTTGGGGCGTGACCCCAACCCGGGTCGGATTGCTGCGCTGTTGCGCCGCAACCTGGTTCGGGTCGACCTGACCCGGGTTGAGGCGACCGGGGACAACCGACGCGACCAGAACGGACCCGGGTTGGGATCGATCGCGTCCCCAACCCGGGTCGGGTCGGTCGGGTCGGTCGCTCAACCCGGGTCCGGTCAACCTGGGTCAGGTCAGCCTGGGTCAGGTCAGCCTGGGTCAGGTCAACCTGGGTCCGGCCAACCTGGGTCGGGTGAACCAGCTCAACCCGGGTCGGGCCGGTTGCACTCTGGTTGGATCAGCTCAACCCGGGTCGGCTCAACCCGGGTCGGCTCAACCCGCCGCCTGCGCTGACAGCAGCGCACGCATCGCAGGCGTCACGACCTCCGCGACCGCGCGGCTCCACGAGGCGGCCACCACGGCGCCGCCGGGGCGACCGTGCGCAGCGAGCGCGTCGGCGGAGGCGCCCGTCGCCGCGGCGGACGGCGATGGCGCGGCAAGGCCCGCCTCGAAGGCCGCCGCGACCGCGCGGCGCACCGCCTCCCCGCCCGTCTGGAGCGCCCAGGCCACGAAGCGCCACGCGAGCTCGGCGTGCCGCGCCTCGTCGTCCGCGATCGCCGCGAGGACGCTCCGGACCGCGGCGTCGGTCGCATGCGCGAGCTGCTCGCTGGCCTGCACCGCCGCCAGCGTCTCGCCGATGCAGCCTTCACGCACGGCGCGCGCCGCGAGCTCCGCCAGGTCCGACGTGACCTCGACGACGCCGCCGAACGCGAACGGCGCCGGCTCGAGCGCCGCGCCGGCATACGCGCTCGCCAGCCCGAAGCAGAGCGCCGCGTGGCGCACCTCGTCGCGCGCAGCCTCGTGCGCGGCCGCCAGCATCTCGGCGGGGGCGCCGACCGCCATCATCTCCAGCGCGAACCGCGAGAACGAGGCGACCGATGCGTGCTCGAGCAAGGCGTCGCGGAGCCACGCCTCGGCCAGCGCGGCGCGGGCCTCCTGCCCGAGCCCCGCGAGGTCCGGGCGCGGCGCGCCGCCCCACCCGCCCGCGTCTCTCCGCTGCTCCCGCGCGGTGCGGGCGCGCTCGCCCACGAGAAAAGGCCGGCCCGATCCGCCGCAGCTCGCGGTGAACTCGTAGCAGCACTCGCCATTTCGAAAGACGCCGTCACCGATGCTGCTGTACCAGCACCCAGGCGGCGGGAGGGGGACGTTCGCGCCGGCGGGATCGAGCGGCTCGCAGGCGCCCGCAAACACGCCGCCGGAGCCACCCGCGCCTCCCTGCCCTCCCACGCCGCCCTGCCCTCCGCCCCCCTGGGCCCCGGGGTCCACGCACACCGTTCCTTCCTCGTCCCACGAGACGCCGCCGGCCTGCACCGTCGTGACGCCATCGGCGCCCCCGCCGCCCTCCCCGCCCATCCCACCACGCCCCCCCGAGCCATCCTCGCCCGCGCCGCCGCCGCCATCACCCGGCGGGGGGTCGTCCATGACCACGTTGGCGCAGGCGACGTTGTCGACCGCCAGACCGAGCGTCGCAGAGGCGAGGATCGCGCGGGTCAGGCGGCGCGCGAATGCGCTCCGAAAATGAACGGGATCAGAGGGCTTGATGGTCATTGGACCATTGAGAAGCATCCTGCATACCAGCAAGATTCGCGGAGTTCAGGGCTCCTCCGCCGGCGCGCACGGCACAGCGTGGCACATCACGCCCGCGCAGCTGCCCCTCGACTCAGACCAGAAACCCCCGCGCTCGCGCGATCGCCTCGATCGCGGGCCGCCGCCGCTCCAGTTCGTCGGTATCCTTAACGGGAAGGAACCGGGCCGCGAGCCCGTCGCGAGGCACACGCAGGAACCTGGCCGGGAGACCGAAGGTGATCTCGTTCAAGATGCGCTCGAACTGGATCGCCTTGCGATCTCCCACCTTCTTCTCGACCTCCACGTAGACCCAGTCCATCGCGAGCGCGCTGAGCGCCTCGGCGCTCGCAAGGAAGGTGTTGGTGTTGAAGACCGGCACCACCTTCGGATCGAAGCCGACCGGCAGCCGGAAGTCCTCCGCGATCACCGGACGGCCGTTCCACCGCAACGGGCCGCCCCCCTTGTCGCCGCCCTTGTCGACCACCTCGACCGTGAGGGGCCCGCCGTGGCCGAGGTGCCAGCCGAGGATGACCGGATCCACCGTCGCGCCGAGGTTGTCGAGGTTGGCGATCCAGACGGTCTTTCCGCCGCGCGCGAGGAAGCGGCCGAGGACGCCGCTCTCCCGGAGCGCGTCCGGCAGGTCGCCGTGACCGGTCGCATAGACGCTCGGCTCGCCGTCCTCGTCGAGGAACAGATCACCTTCCGGGGTGAGGCGCAGGGAGACGTGCTGCTCGAACGTGGTGCAGAGATCGCCCTGCTCGTCGAGGCGCGCGCCGAGCGCCTCGCGGATCGGGCCGTTCGTCGCCTCGCTGGTCATCAGCCACAGCGGCACCGGGACGCCCGTCGCGCGCCGGAGGTGATCGCTCTCGGCGAGGCGCAGGTCGAGGAAGGTCCGACCGGGCAGCACCTCCACGAGCGCCTTGACCACGCCGCCCATCCGGGTGGCCATCCCGCCCGCGAGGACGCAGAGCGCGACCTCGCCGCGCCGGAGCGCGGCAAGGCCCGCCTCGCGGCAGCGGGCGTGCTCGGGCGTGCCCTCGGCCGGCAGCTCCATGACGTCGCCGGGCGCGGGCGGCTCGACCGTGCCAGGGAGCCGGTTGCGGGCGTCCCGGTCCTTGCCGATGGACGCGGCCCACCGGGCGACACGGTCGGGGTCGAACCCTCGAGCCCGGAGGCGGGCGAGCAGCGGGGCGGGGAGCGCGGCGATCTGCTGGGCGAGCGAAGACACGCTATCTTCAAAAGCACGATGCGCCGCGCGAGGCAACGGCAGAGTGCAGCGGCTCGCGCGCCGGCGAGCGCCGGGCGAGCTTTCCGGCGGCGCCGCTCACGGCGTGCGCCGCCGGGCTCCGGGCCGCGCTGAATGCATCGTACGTTGTCCCCTGATGGGCGTCCGGAGATGCCGATTTCGCGCTCGCCGGCGACGCGCGAGCGCCCCCCAGCGAATACGACGACCCGTCGGCCGCGTCCGCGCTCGCCCGCTGGCGCGCGCGGCTACGCGTGCTTCGCGAAGGGCGCCATGTGCTCGGCGAGCGCCTTTTGGAAGGCCGGCCGCGCCTCACACCGCAGGCGGTACGCCTCGAGGGCCGGGATCTCCGCGACGAGCTCCGTATGGCGCAGGATGCGCAGCACGGTGGTCATGAGCAGGTCCCCCGCGGTGAAGCGATCCTCGAGGTAGTCCCGCTCGCCGAGCCAGTCGGACAGCTTCGTCAGCCGCGCCTTGACGGCCTTGACCGCCGACGGCCGGCGCAGCTGCGCCCATTCCTCCTTGGGATGGAACAGGTCGATCTCGGCGAGGCTCTGGACCTGCGGCTCGATCGTGTTCAGCGCCGCGAACATCCACGACGTGGCGCGCGCCCGACCGACGGGATCGGACGGCATCAGCGCCTCGGAGCGCTCGGCGATATGCAGCACGATGGCGCCGGACTCGAACATCACGAGCCCGTCCTCCTCGTAGGCGGGCACCTGCCCGAACGGCTGAATGCGGCGGTACTCCCCGGACGCCTGCTCCTCGTTCCCGATGAGCCGCTCCTCGTAGGTGAGGCCCGCCTCGGCCAGCGCCCAGCGCACGCGGAGATCGCGCACCAGCCCCCGGGCAAAGGGCGGAACCCAGCCAAATGCGCATACCGTGATCTTGGGCATCTCGCTTCTCTTCTTTCAGGGGCTGACCGGTGAGCTGCCGATCCGCCGATTCGAGGCCAAGGGGTGGGGACCGATCCGCGCGAGGTCGTCTCGGCCGCGCCAGCCGAGCCGGCTCTGGCCGAGCGGTCCGATCCGAGCGCCGGCGAGGCTACCAGCGCCCCGTCGCGCTCGTCCACCCCTCGATCCGCCGCCGTCTGCGCGCGGCGCCGCGCCCCCTGTCTCCTCCGGCCCGAGACGCCCGGCAGCACGCCGCGCTCGCCCGCGAGCGCGGACTCGATGGCGCCCTCGCGGCGCGGCCCGTCGTGGAGGTGCATCACGATGGATCGCCGTGCTCGCCTCTCGCGGTCAGCGGCCCGCCGACTCCAGGAACAGCTCTTCCACCGCCGTTGCGGTCGCCGCCTGCTGGAGCCATCGTTCCAATACGCTCAGTTCCGTCTCGCTCAGGATCCGGCCTCTCGCCTCCTCGCTCGCGGGGATGCCGCGCGCGCCGAGGATCATCAGGATCGCGGCCGACAGCCGCCCCAACGCCTGCTCTGCCCGCGCCTGCTCCTGCTCTGCCCGCGCCTGCTCTCGCTCGATCCGGGCCTCGGCGGCCTCGATCATCCTCTCCAGCTTGCCCACCAGCTCGCTGGCGGTGACCAGCTCGGCCGTGTCCGCATAGAATCGTAGCCGACCTGACTCCACCGTGAGTTCCAGCTCGAGGACCTCCGATCGGTACCGCCCGATGCGCGAGGGGATGCTCTCGTAGCGCCGCACGCCTGTGGACGGCAGCCTGTAGCCTCGGATGTGCCCGCGCGGGATGTCGTAGACGAAGTACTCGCGGATCCCGAGCGCCGCATACCTCACGACGTTGTCGACGAAGTCCTTGCGCCAGTCGCCGGCGTAGTGCACTTCGATCGCCAGATCGATCCCCTTGCCTTCGGCGCTGACCATCCAGCAGAGACGCGGGCCGGGATCGACGTCGGTCACGGCGATCACGTCGGGCGTGAAGCCCTTCTCGCCCGGGTAGTAGACCTTGATCTCGGCGCCGACGTAGATGCGCCGCCCGCGCCGACCGAACCACGCGCGGAGCGTGTCGCGCGCCTCCATCGTGGCGTCGAGGTGCGGGTCCCCTTCGGCCATGGCCTCGCGCTCGTCGAGCTCTTCCCGCGACTCCGAGGCGAGGAGCGCTCGAACGGCCTGCTCTCGCTGCGCGGGCGACATCGCCGCCCACTGAGCCTCGGTGGGAGCCCGGGGGGCCTCGGCCGGGATCGGCGCCGCGGTGGGGTCGCCCGGCTTGCGGATGGGGGCCGACATGCCGACCAGCATACCACCCGGGGCGCGCTCACCCGAGGAACCGGAGCAGGACGTTGAGCAGCACGAGCACGGCGAACATCCCGCCGCACACGAGCGCGACCTCCCTCAGGGACACGCGCACCGAGATGCGGGCGTCCTCGGCCCGCGCCGCTCCATACAGCGCAGCGGAAGCGCCGAGCGTCATGTAAAGGACGTCCTTGTAAGCCCACGACAGGAAGAAGATGCCGAGCAGCGCGCCGCACAGGCTCACGAAGATCGCCGGCGCGAACCGCCTCGCCGCAGGGCCGACCTCGGCGTCGCCCAGCCAGATCGAGAGCGGTACTTTGATCGACGCATACAGGACGAGCGCGAACAGGCACATCCCGAGCAGGCCCGTCTCGGACGCGGCGAGCAGGTAGGAGTTGTGGGCCGTCAGGCCGAGCGACGACTCGTCGCCGAACTGCCCTGCGCCGACGCCGATCCCCCGGGTGCGCCGGATCATCTCGAACGCCTCCCGGAGCAGCTCGACGCGCTCCTCCGAGCTCTCGCTCGCCTCGTCGCCGCTCCGGCCGCCGAGCAGGAGCATGGGCGGGCCGATGAAGCAGGCGGCGACGGCGCCCAGGCTCCCGCTCCACCGGATGAGCGTGAGGCCGAGGACCGCCAGGTACACGAGCACCCCCGAGCGCGAGCGCGACAGGACGACCATCGCGCCGATCGCCGCGATGACGGCCACCACGGGGAGCGCGCGCAGCGCCGCGGCCGCGCGCGAGAGCAGCCGATCGGTGAGCAGGAGCGGCAGCGCAGGCCGAAGGCGCGCCCCACAGGGAGGCGCGGGCGCGCGCGGGACGGCGCCGCCGGGAGCCGCGGGCGCGCGCCGGCGGCCGCGCCGCTCGGCGAGCGCGATCGCGAGGGGGATCGACATGCCGGCCATCAGGGAGAGCTCGTTCGGATCGGCGAGCGAGCCGCGGTAGCGGACGCGCCCGTCGATCGTCGACGTGCCGAGCGGCCCGGGGCGCTCGCACCGGTAGTTGCCGTCGGGGACGGGCGGATCCTTGCGGCAGTCGAGGTTGGTCTCGCAGGGGCGTCCATCCGGCTCGAGCTCGCCCTTGCCTTCCCAGTCGTCGGGCGCGGCGAGCATGCAGCCGTAGGGCTGAAACGCCTGCACGATCGCGACCGCGGTGGTGACGACGGCGCAGCCGACGAGCGTGATCGCGAGCGCGCGCACCCCGCGCGGCGATGCGGCGGCGAAGGCGACGGCGAGGAAGACGCCCGCGACGGTCGCGAGCTGCAGGCCGCGCTCCTCGAGGGCGGCCGGGCGCTTGAGCGCGGTGGTGAGGGCCGCCCAGGCGAGGAACGCGAGCGCGTAGACGACCTGAGGCGCGAGCGTCGGCTTGAGCCGCCGCCACACGACGTCGAGGGCGACGCAGAGCAGGGTGAGCCCGAACGCCGCGTGAACGAGCGGAATCCCCTCGAGCGCGGGGATGAACTCCTGCGGCTTGAGGATGACGAGCGCGCACAGCGCGCACACGACCCACGCTGCCATGGTGTGGCGCGCCGCGAGCGCCGCGCAGACCGCCCGCGCCGCGAGCTCACGACGGCCGCGGTGAGGCGCCCTGCGCAAGCGCGATGAGGCGCGGCGCGCATTCCCCCCTTCCGCGCGACGGATCTAGCACCGAGGGCTCGACCGGCACGCGGGAAGCGCCGGTGCGCGCTCGAGGAGCAGGCGCAGGGCGAGGCCGCGGGATCGGCGCTTGCTGGTGCGCGATTCCATCATGGAGGGTGAACACCGCATGTGGTCCCGCTGTGTCCGGATTGCCCTGCTCTGCTCCGCGCTGATGGCCCTCGTGGCGTCCTCGGGTTGCGGCGCGAGCGCCCCGCGGGTCGATTTCGAGGCCGAGCGCCGCGCAACCCGCGCCTATGCGGTCGGCCCCGGCGACGTGCTGGAGGTGCGCGCCTGGAAGAACGAGGCGCTGAGCCACCGCGTCACGGTGCGGCCAGACGGCTTCATCACGGTCCCGCTCGTCGGCGATATCCTGGCGTCGGGGCGCACCGTCATGGGCATCGCCGAGGAGATCGCGACGCAGGCGGCCAAGTTCTACCACGAGAAGCCGGTCGTCAGCGTGGAGGTGGCGGAGCTCCACAGCTACCGCGTTTACGTGATGGGCGAGGTGTCGCGTCCGGGCGAGTTCACGCCGCGGGCGCAGATCACCGTGCTCCAGGCGCTCGCCCTCGCCGGCGGCTTCACGCGCTTCGCCGATCCCGACGAGGTGGTGATCGTCCGGCGCGACGCGCTCGGCGAGCGCAGGATTCCGTTCGTTTTCGATGAGGTCGTCGAGAAAGGGGATCTCCGCGGGGATCTGCCGTTGCAGACGAACGATACGGTGGTGGTGCCGTAGGGCGTCGGTGCGCGGCGACTTCGGCCACCACGTCCGGCTGGTGATCGGCGCGGCGCATTCTGGCATCCTGGGCAGGATGCGCCCCGACGCCGCGCTGCAGCTCCTCGCCGCGTTGCTCGTCGCGCTCCCGGCGCTCGCGGCCGCGTGTGCGCCGTCCAGCCCCGGCAGCACGGCACCCGCTGGCAAGGCCGCGCCACCTCCGGGCCCGCCGGTGCGCGCGACCGCCGGCGCATCATCCGGCCCTAGCGGCCCGGTGCCTGCCGGCGCGACGTCCGCGGGGACAGCGCCGGCGAGCGGCGCGACGGGCGATGTCCCCTTCCCGGCTGTGACCCAGCCGGCGCCGTTCATCGCGGCCGACGAGGCCGAGGCGCTCCTGTTCCCGGAAGACGCCGCCGCGCACCAGGACGGCATCGACGCCTGCCGGCGCGGGGACGCCGGCACGGGCGCCGCTCCCGGGCCGGGGCACGAGCGCGTTCGCTGCCTGCTCGCGCTCCGCTACCAGGGCGATGGGCAATCCGCCGCGAGCGCGACCGCGCTCTTCGATCGGACCGGCAGCGTCGCCGGGCTCGAGCGGGAACACCTGATGGACGGCGGCTACCGCGGCACGCTCCACCTCGTGCCGGAGCTGCCGGTGCGCGCCGAGCGCCGCCACCTGGAGTGGACGGCCGCGGCCCTCGCCGACGTCGACGCGTTCTTCGCGGACCTCGCGGCCTCCGCCAGCTCGCCCGTGCGCTACCGCCACCGCGCCCTCGCGCTGCGGTACTTCCGATCCGTGCGCGCGAGGACGCCCTCGGCCTACGCCTCCGGCTGGACGGTCGCGTACAACCTCGCCGGCTCGCTCCACCGCTCCCGGGACGCGGTGCGGGAGACGCTCTTCCACGAGATCTTCCACCTGAACGACGGCGCGCACGGCGGGTGGTCCCAGGCGGCGCTCTCGCCGATCTACGACGGGATCGTCGCCCGCTGCGGGACGAGGATCCCGTGCCTCGCGGCGTACGCGCCGAACGAGACGATCGTGAAGGGCGGTACGTACTACGCGTTCCAGCCGGGCAACGGCGTTGGGGAGTACGCAGCCGAGCTCGCGATCCGGTACTACCGCGAGCAGCGGGCGGCGCTCCGCGGCGAGCGGCTCGGGAAGGCGCCGTTCAAGTGCGGCCCGCCGGAGAACGCGCGGGCGTGGTCGCTGCTCGCGGGCGAGTTCTTCGGGGGCGCGGATCGGGTGGCGCCCTGTCCGCGCGGCGCGGGCGAGGAGGCGGGCAGACGCATCCGCCCCGCCGAGCCGCGCCCGGGGCCTACCCGAGCCGCTCGCGGATCCACGCCGCGATGAGCTCCGCCGCCGCCTGCCGGTGCCCGTTCAGGAAGTGCGTCGCCCCCTGGAGTTCCACGTAGCTCCTGTCCTGCGCCGCGCTCGCCTCGAAGCTCTCCCGCGCCTGCCGCAGCCGGATCTCCGTGTCCGCCGTCGCGTGCACGAACAGCGTCGGGATCGCGACCGCGCGCAGGCTGTCCGCGAGCCGCGCCCGCGACGACAGGCTCGACCACGTGGACAGCCATGCTCGCGCCGTGAGCGTCCGCGCCACGCCCCCATAACCATAGTTCGCGACGAACGGATCCGGCGATGCGAAGATCGACCCGAGCGCGCGGTCGTCCGGCTCGATGGTCGGGTCCAGATACGCCGGATCCGCCACCGTGCGGTACACCGTCATGAACCGCCCATGCGCGCTCCGCCGCCGCATCCGGCTCCACTCGGGGTGCTCCGGGGCCATCTCCTCCAGCGCCGCCGCCGCGTCGGCCTGCGCCTCGATCGCCGCCCGCGCCGCAGCGTCGATGCGCGCGACCCGCGCCCGCTGCGCCGCCCGGTAGCGCGCGAGCCACGCGCGGCCGTACCTGCACGGCTCCGGCCACGGCCGCCAGCCGTTGCCCGGATCGTACATGTCGAGCGACGGATCGACCGACAGCGGATCTCCCTCGTCCACCACCGAAGGGTCGATCGCCTGCTCCAGGAACACCCCCTGCCCCGGGTGCGCCGCCAGCGCGACGAAGGCGTCCCCCAGCCGCCGCCCCTCGGCCGCCGCGCCGGCCTCCGCCAGCGCGAGCAGCGCGCCGCCCCCCGAGTTGCCGAGCAGCACCACCGCCTCGGCGCCCCGCGCCCGCGCCGCCTCCACCGCGGTCTCGACATCGAGCGCCGCCTTCTCGTGGAGACAGTCGGTGTCGTTGTTCACGTAGCGGGTCGCGCACCCGAGCGCCGCCACCCCACGCGCCGCGAGCAGCGGGCAGAGGTAATGGACCGAGAAATCCGCCCGCGGGTGCGCGAGCACCGCCGCCACCTTGAATCGACCGCCCGGCGGCGTCCAGAACAGGCCCCGCACGAGCGCGCCGTCGCGCCCCACGGCCGCGACCGGCTCCCGCCCCAGGGGAACGGCCGGGTCGTCCTCGGGCGAGGGCCAGTAACCGAGCGCCGCGGGGCGGCGTCCGTGCCCCAGCATCGCATCGACGACACGCGCGCTCATCACGCCACCTGCGGACGGTGGAGGATCGCGGGCCGCGGAAGCTCGAGCGGCGGCATGGGATCGAGGAGGGAGCGCTCCGCCTCGGCCACCTCCTCCGCCGAGAAGGGCCGCAGCGTCTGGCAGAACTCGACCATGATGCCGTTGGGATCCATCGTGTAGATCGAACGGCAGAAATCGTGATCCGCCTCGGTGACCTCGTGACCGTGCGAGAGCCACCGCGCGAGCATCCGGCTGTAGAACTCGCTGCTCGGCGCGGTGAAGGCGAGGTGGTTCACCCACGCCGGCAGCCCCAGCCCCGTCGAGATATCCGTCCTGAAGCGCCCCCGCACCGCCTCTTCGTGCACTTCCCAGAACGTCAGGAGCGGCCCCTCCGGCTCGCTCGTCTGATAAAAGGCGTGCCTCGCCCAGCCCCCGTCACGGCTGCCCTCGTACGGGACCGCCATGACCTTGACAAGGCGGAACCCCATCACCTCGGTATAAAACCGGTGCGTGGCGACCAGATCCCTGACCGCCAGCGCGATATGATGCACCCCCATCGTACCCCCCTTGTGCAGGACGATCATGCCACGAGCGGGCGAGCTCGTTCAAGGTGAATGCCATCTCATCGTCCCGTCGACTCGAGCGCACGAGCGCTCGCGCGCCGCGGCGCAACGTGGATGAGCCGGGGGTGGCCCCCCTCGGCCGATAGGCTGCTTCGTTCCGAACGGCCCGATCGCGAGGGCCACGTGCGCGGTACGCTCGGGGCGCTCGCCGCTACCGCGGCGTCCCTATCCACACGCGCGACGTGACGGGGTCGAACACGAGCCGCCTCGCGTCCACGTAGAACGACGCGGCCACCTGCGCTGCGGGGATGGACCATGTCCCGATCCCGCCGCACTGCCGGGCTTCGGGCGGCGTGTCCTTGAGGAAGAGCATCACGTCCTGCGCGGCGACGGCGGCGGAGCCGTCGGTGCTGACCAGCTCGAACGGCGCGCCCCGGCGGATGCGGTAGGCCGAGACCTGCTCCGCCTGCCCCGGGACACAGGTGCTCAGCGACATCGCGGCCTCGGGCACCGGCTCGAGGTCGATCCCGGCCGCCCCGATCGCCGCGAAGAAGGCGCGGTTGATGTTGACCGAGCGCCGGTGCACCGCGTCGTCGTACCCCGTGTCGAGCTGCGCGACGGCCTGCGCCCCGCCGATGCGCGCCGGAACGGTGGGCACGTTCGGGAAGCCCGCCTGGACCGCGGCGAGATCGGAAGAATAGTAGCCCGCGGTCCAGAGCGGCTTCATGCCCTCGGCGCGCAGGATCTCATCGGGGCAGAGCGCCCCGGCGTCGGCCCGGTAAACGGCGCCGCCCTCATAATCGAGCGTGAACGCATTGAGCGACAGGAAGTCCGTGCCGAGGATGCCGGCCTGGCGCACCGCGCCCTGGATGCCCGAGTGGTCCTGCACCGTGAGGCGGACGGTGCCCCAGGGGCCGTAGAAATCGAAGTCGGCGAACCGATCGGCGCTGCCGGCGACGGGCTCGGGGACCACCCCGCCCGCGAAGCCCTGCGGATCGATGGTGCTGGCCGTGGTGCCGAAATCGAGGAGGAAATGGCCCTCCGCCGCGCCGACGTGCGCGACGGCATAAGGCATCTGGCTGGAGATCACGAGAGGCCGCTTCTCGCCGTGACAGCCCTGGAGGTCGGCGGATGGGGCGCCGCCCGGGCCCGCGCCGCCCGCACCGGCCCCGCCGGCGCCGCCCGCACCGGCCCCGCCCGCGCCGCCCGCGCCCGCCCCGGCCCCGCCCGCGCCCGCCCCGCCGGCGCCGCCCAGGCCCGCCCCGGCGCCCCCCGCATCGCCCGCGCCAGCGGACGGCGGCGCCTCGCCCATGGTCGCGCTCTGGGCGGGCGAATCCGCGCGATCGGGGGCGCCGCAGCAGGCCGAGACGGCGACCAGCGAGAGGACCGCGGCGGTGGCGGCGCACGGCCTTGCACAGGAGCTCGACCCCGGCGAGCGCTCGAACCCAAGCATCCGCGCCAGGATAGCCGACATTGCCGCATCGCGTCAACCTAGGCCGCTCGACCGCGCGCAGGGCCCATCGGGTACGCTGAAGCCCCGGAAAGCCGCTGGAGGGTCGATCTCATGCGCATCGCCGTGCTGCAGGCCAACGCCGTCCCGGGACAGGTGGACACCAACGTCGCGCGCATCGCCGGCGCGGCCCGGCGCGCCGCCGAGGGCGGCGCTCACCTCCTGGTCACTCCGGAGCTGTTCACGACGGGTTATGTGCCGGCGCTGGTGCCCCGGGCGCTGCTCGAGACCTCGCCCGAGGCCATCGTCGGCAGGCTCGCCGACGTCGCGTCGAGCTGCGGCATCGCGCTGGTCGCCAGCGCGCCCGACCGCGGGCCCGACGGGGCGCTCTTCATCGCCGCGCACCTCTTCGATCGCGCCGGCGCGCGCCTCGCGACCTACCGCAAGACGCACCTCTACGGCCCGGACGAGGCCGCGGTCTTCACCCACGGCCGCGGCGAGCTGCCCATCGCGGCCCTGCACGGCTTCCGGATCGGCCTCTTGATCTGCTACGACATCGAGTTTCCCGAGGCGGTGCGCGGCGTCGCGCTGGCTGGCGCAGACCTCGTGTGCGCGCCGACCGCGCTCCCGGAGCCGTTCGGCGTGGTGGCCCGCACGCTGCCGCCCGCGCGCGCGCTGGAGAGCCAGGTGTTCATCGCCTACGCCAACCACTGCGGGCAGGAAGGAGACACCGTCCTGTGCGGCCAGAGCATCATCGCGGCCCCCGACGGCTCGGTCCTGGCCGCCGCGGGCGCCGCCGGCGAGGACCTGCTCTTCGCCGATCTCGATCCCGAGCTCCAGCGCGCGTCGCGCGCGGACAACCGCTACCTCTCGGAGCGCCGCCCCGACGTGTACGCCGCGTGGGAGCGCCCCGCCCGCACGGGATAGCCGGCGCGTGCGCTATCCTCGGCCCGCGCCATGTCCGACGGCGAGCTCGTCTTCGCATCCTTACCGGCCGCGCTCATCGAGTTCGCCTCGTCGCGCGGCGTCCCTCGCGACGATCTCCTCCGCGCCGCCGGCATCTCGCCCGAGGCGCTCGCCGCGCCCGACGAGCTCGTGCCGTACGCGTCGCTCCTGTCGCTGTGGGCGCTCATGCTCGAGCGCCTCCCCGGCGAGCCGCTCGGGCTGACCTACGCGCGCTGGATCCCGGTCTCGGTCGTGGGCATCGTCGGGCATGTCGCGCGCCACAGCGGGACCCTGCGAGAGGCGGTCGCGGTCTATGGCCGCTTCTTCCGGCTCATGGACCCGCACCTCCGCATCGTCATCGAGGAGCGGGGCGAGGTCTTCCACCTCGCGCTCGAGCACGAGCCGCGGGTCGTCGCCATGGCCGAGCCGATCGAGATGATGGCCGCGGGGCTCGCGCGCTTCATCGCGCTCTACCTCGACGGCGCCGCGCGGCCGCTCGAGGCCATGTTCCGCCACCCCCGCCGGCACCCGACCCCGCTCTACGAGGAGGCGCTCGGCGCCCCGGTCCGCTTCGAGGCGGCCGCGACCGGCCTCGTCTACGACGCGCGCGTGCTCGACGCGCACCTCGTCGGCGCGGATCCCTCGGTGCGCGATTACCTCGTGCGCCACGCCGAGCAGCTGCTCGCCGCGCGCGCCGCGCCGGCCAGCGCGGCGCCGCTCGACGCGCGCGTGCGCGCCCTCATCGGCGAGCGGCTCGATCGCGGCGAGGTGGACCAGGCGCGGATCGCGCGCGCGCTGGGCATGAGCACGCGCTCGCTCCAGCGCGCCCTCAAGGACCTCGGCACGTCGTTCACGGCGCAGCTCGACGAGGCCCGGCGCGGCAAGGCGCTCGATCTCCTCCGCCGGCGCGATCTCGCGCTCCAGGAGGTCGCCTTCCTGCTCGGCTACGGCGAGCCGCGCCACTTCTACCGCAGCTTCCGCCGCTGGACGGGCACCACCCCGGGCGAGTACCGGCGCACCCGCGTCCGGTAGATCCGTGCGTCGGAAATCCGGCCCGAACGACCGGTCGATCGCGATCGGTCGCAGGAAGTCGAGGGCTCGGGAGCCCAGCGCACGTCACCCCTCTGCCACGAACCGCCAGGTTACATCGCCGCTCTCGCGCCGTGTTTCGAGATCTCGCACGCCGAGGAGCGGCAGCGTCTTGGTCCAGAACCGGATCGCCCGAGCGTTGTCGTGGATGGCACAGAGGTGCCACCGCCCTGGATACCGGTGGAGCAGCAACTGGAGCGCATGTCGGCCCGCGCCGGTGCCGCGGCTCCCGTGGATCAAGAAGAGCTCCGCGATGCTGAAATCGACGTCGTCCGGCATGTATCTGAACGGTCGCAGGCCGACACATACGAACCCGACCGGGCGGGCGTCGCTCGTGATGACGTACGCTCGCTGGAACGGTTGCATCGGGTCCTGCGCCGACCGCGGAGCTCGCAGGTTGGCGGGCGGAGTCACGCCTGAGACCCAATCGTCGACGATGTCCGGTCGCCATCGGCCGGTCTCGTCCAGAGCGTAGAAGCTCGTGTCGAAGCCGGAGAGCTCGTGGACGTACATCGGCCAAACATTCCGGAAGAACTCACGCGCTTCCCGCGCGCGCCATGCGTCGACGATGGATATGTTCATCTCTTCCTCGACATACCGTGAAGACGCCAGCCTGCCGGTGGGAGGCCCGAAGCGCGCATTTTTCGTCCGCAGATCACCTCAGCTCGTAGGCGTCGACCGTGTCCGCCATCACGTGGGGCACGAGGACGCGTCCACGCTTCGTGTCATACCCGATGTCCGCGGGCGTCTTCTGCTCGGGGATGGCGACCTCGAAGGTCCCGCCGAGCTTCCCGCGGAGCACCGCCGACGCGTCGTGGCTGGTCACGAGGAGCGCGTCTCCGAGGGCGATCAGGCCGTCGAGGCGGCCGCCGGGCGCCGTGGTGGTCACGTCCCGCTTTTCGCCCTTCTCGTCGAGCACGAAGACCTCGGGAGCGCCGCTCGAGCAAACCACGAGCCCCTTGTCGCTCCACGCGAGGCCGTTCGGCATGCGCAGCTCGGTGGTCTTCGCCAGCGCCTTGGCCTTGCCCTTCTCGATGACGTACATGGCGTCGCTCGACGTCGCCTCGAGGTTGCCGGTCGCGCCGATCGTGAAGCCGGAGTCGGACACGTAGACCTTGCCGTCCGGCGCCGCCGCGACGTCGTTCAGCAACGTCGTGCCGGGGATGGCGATCTCCCCCTTCGGCGTCCCCGTCTTGAGGTCGAACATCCGGACGGTCGTGAGGTCGGCGACGTAGAGCACGCCCTTCGCGATCGCCGAGCCCGTCGGCGCGTCGAGCTTGACCTTGTTCTTGCCGCCCTCGATCCACTTCAGGCTCGTCACCCGACCGTCGGGCGAGAGGACGGAGATGAAGCCGTTGTTGTCCCTGTCGCCCGGATTGCCGTTGATGTTCGAGACGAGGTAGCGGTCGTTGTCCGCGTCGTAGAGCACGCTCTCCGGCTTGGCGAAGCCGGTGTATCTCGCGACCGGGCTCGGCGCGGCGCGCCTGGGCGGCTCGGGCGCCGCCGTGGACGCCGCGGGAGCCGCCGGAGCCGCGGGCGGGGCCTCGACGCCGCTCGTCGCGACGGGCGCTACGGGCGCGGAGGCCGCCGGTGCGAGCGCGGGCGGCGGCGCCTCCCCGCCGCAGGAGACCATCGCGGCCGCCGCGACGATCGAGGTGGATATGCCGAGGGCTCGTGCCATAGGAAAACCTCCTGGTGACGCAGCAGCGCCGGCTCATCGCCGGCTCAGCCGCCCGACCGCCCGGCCGAGCCGGTACGCCAGTCGGCCGGACGGCGCGCTTTGCGGCACCGCCGGCGCGAGGTCAACCGCCGGCATCGACCCGGGGTGAGCGCCGCTCACCGGCTCCCACCGATCGACCCCGAGGCTCGCGCGCGAGCGCTCCGCCTCCGTGCGCGAGCGCTCCGCCTCGGCGCGCGAGAGCTCCACCTCGGCCATCGCGACCCGCTGCTCCAGCCAGGCGAGCCGGGCCCGCGCCGCCGCGAGCTCCTGCGCGGGCGCCGGACCCCGCCTGCGCACCAGGCGCCTGAGCGCCCGGCCGAGGTGGTACATGCCCCGGCTGAACGGCCGCGCGGCCTCGGGCCCCAGGTTCGCGGCGGCCTCGGCGTGGATCTGCTGCGCGCGCACGCGGCGCAGCCGCTCCTCGAGCTCGTGGATGCGGAGCCGCACCACCTCGATGTCGCTGCGGTACCTCGACATGCGGCCATGATCGCAAGCCGAGCCGTGCCCGCCAACCACGACCGGCCGCCGCGCTCGTGCTCCTCCGGCCGCCGCGCGCCCCCTCTCGCCGCCGCGCCCCTCTGGCGCGATCCGTCGCAACGTTGGCGCCCGACGCCGCTGCCGCGCCGCCGCGCCGGCCTCATCGTTGGATCGATCCCGGCGAGGCGCCGCGCGCCACCGGGATCGAGCTCCTGCCGAGGTGCGCCATGAGCCAATTGCCCCGAGGCCCGCAGGGCCGCCTGCTGACGACCTACCAGTTCCTCACGCGTCCGATCGAGCTCCTGTCCCGGTGCGCCGCCACGTACGGCGACGTCTTCAACGTCCCGATGTACAACGGCGACGTCGTGATGGCCGGCAGCCCCGCGTCGGTGCAGGACGTGATGACCGCGCCGCCCGACGCGCTCGTCACGTACGCCACCAAGTCGATCGCCCCGCTCGTCGGAGAGCACTCGCTCCTCATGCTCTCGGGCGAGCGCCACCGGCGCGAGCGCAAGCTGCTGACGCCGCCGTTCCACGGCGACCGCATGCGCGCCTACGCGGCGGCGATGGCGGACGTCGCCGCCCGCCGCTTCGCCGAGGCGGCGCGCGCCCCCCGCGCCGTCGCCCAGGACATCACGCAGGCGATCTCGCTCGACGTCATCCTCCGCGCCGTCTTCGGGGTGGAGGAGCCCTCGCGCATGAGCGCGTTCGCGCGCGCGGTCGTCGCGATGACCGACGCGCTGACCCCGGCGCTCACCTTCCTGCCGGTCCTGCAGCGCGAGCTCGGCGGCCTCGGCCCCTACGCGCGCTTCCGCCGGCGCGTCGACCACCTGGAGGCCCTGTTCCGCGAGCAGATCGAGCGGGCGCGCGCGGCGCCGGGGGACGACATCCTGAGCCTGCTGGTCGCGGCCCGCTACGACGACGGCTCGAGCATGAGCGACCAGGCCATCTTCGACGAGCTCCGGACGCTGCTCTTCGCCGGCCACGAGACCACCGCGCTCGCCCTCGCGTGGGCCCTCGACCACGCGCACCGCCACCCGGCCGTCCTCGCGCGGCTGCGCGACGAGATCGACGCCCTCGGCCCGGAGCCCGACCCGGAGCGCCTCGCCGCGCTGCCCTACCTGGACGCGGTGTGCAAGGAGGCGCTGCGCCTGCACCCGATCGTCACCGAGGCCCCGCGCATGGCGGCGCAGCCGTTCCGGCTCGGCGAGCACACGCTCCCGCCGGGGACGGGGGTCGCGCCGTGCATCCTGCTCGTGCACCACCGCGCCGAGCTCTACCCCGAGCCGTCGCGCTTCAGGCCCGAGCGCTTCCTCGAGCGCAAGTACTCCCCGTTCGAGTACCTGCCGTTCGGCGGCGGGAACCGCCGCTGCATCGGCGCGGCCTTCGCGATGTTCGAGATGAAGATCGTGCTCGGCGTGGCGCTGTCGGCGTGGGAGTTCCGCCTGCTCGACGAGCGTCCGCCGCGGCCCGTGCGGCGCAACCTCACGCTGGGCCCCGCCGGCGGCGTCCCGCTCGCCCTGCGCGCCCGCGGCCGCGCCGCCCTCCGCACCGCCGCCTGATCCAGGGCGCAGGCGGCGCGCGGCGGGAGGCCGAGACCGGAAGGCGTTGCCCCGATCACCGGGGCACGGCGGCCCCGGAGGAGATGGGGGAAATCGTGACATAAATCCTCTGTCTTCCTGCCCAGCGGCGATCGCCCGGGGTCGTTCTGGAATAGAGGGGCTCCCCCGCTTGCCGCGCAGCCCCATGTCGACTCGCCTCCTTCGCTCCGCCCCCGCTCCCGGTGCAGCCCCCTCTTCGCCGGCCGTCGCCATCGCGATCGGCCCGCGCGCGGGCGTCCGGCGGCGGCGCGCTCCGACCCCGGCGCGGCGCCGACGGGCGCTCGCCGGGGTCGCAGGGATCGTCGCGCTGCTCTCCACGGCGCCCGCGTGCGAGTCGGCCGCCACCTCCGCGCCGCCGCGCCCGTCCGGGGCCGCGGACGCCCGGCTGGAGCTGCACGCCGACGACGCCGAGGTGTGGGCCTTCAGCGCGCGCATCCAGGGCGCCCTCGCCGGACCGGGGACGCTGGAGGACTGCGCGATCCAGGTGGGCGGCGACGTCCACCCCGCCGCGATCGAGCAGCAGCGGCGCTTCGCGGCGGACGTGCCGCTGCTCGAGGGCGACAACGAGATCGCCGCGCGCTGCCGCGCGACGGGCGCGGGCGAGCTGGCCACGCCGCCCGTCACCTACCGCGTCCGGCTGGAGGACGCGCCCCGGGCCCGCGCCCGCGCGGCGCGGGCCGGCGACCGGCTCGTCCTCGACGCCACGGGCAGCGAGCCGAGCGAGCGCTCGCGCGCCGACCTCGTCGCCTTCGCGTGGTCCCGGCCGCGCGGCGACGGGACCGCCGAGCGCCTCGGGCAGGGCGCCCGCATCGAGGTGCCGGCGCCGGACGCCGCCGGGCGCGCCATGATCGAGCTCACGGTGCGCGACGCGCGCGGCCGCAGCGACACCGCGCGCGCCGCGCCGCCGCTCGATGCGCCCCCGGGCGCGAGCGCGCCGTCGTGGCTCGACGACGCCGTCCTCTACGGCGTCGTGCCGCCCTTCTTCGGCGATCCCCCGCTCCGGAGCGTCCGCGCCGCCCTCCCCACGCTCGAGCGGCTCGGCGTCACGGCGCTGTGGCTGTCTCCGATCTTCGCCGCGCCCGAGGGCGACTTCGGGTACGCGGTCACGGACTACTTCAGCGTGCGCCCCGACTACGGAACGGAGCAGGACCTGCGCGAGCTCGTCGACGACGCGCACCGGCGCGGCCTGCGCGTGCTGCTCGACCTCGTGCCGAACCACACCTCGATCGAGCACCCGTATTTCCAGCAAGCCGAGCGGCAGCGGGGCCGCGCCCACACCTTCGCGTTCTACGATCGCGACGCCGCCGGCGAGCCCACCCATTACTTCGACTGGGAGCACCTGCCGAACCTCAACTACGACAACGCCGAGGTGGCGCGCTGGATGCTCGAGGTGTCGCTGCGCTGGGTGAAGCGCTTCGGCATCGACGGCTATCGCGTCGACGCCGCGTGGGGCATCCAGGAGCGGCGGAGCGAGCTCTGGTCCTCGTGGGCCGCCGAGCTCCGGCGCGTGCGCCCGGATCTCGCGCTGATCGCCGAGGCCTCGGCGCGCGACCCGTACTACCTGCAGAGCGGGTTCGACGCGGCGTACGACTGGACCGAGGAGCTCGGGCGGTGGGCGTGGGGCGACGTGTTCGACGCGCCGCGCGGCATCGCGGCCCGGCTGGGCGCGGCGCTGGCCGCCACCGCGGCGCGCGCCGCGCGCCCCGAGCGCACGCTGAGGTTCATCAACAACAACGACACCGGGGCCCGCTTCATCACGCGCCACGGGCCGGGTCTGACGCGCGTCGCCGCGGCGGCGCTGCTGACGCTGCCGGGCATCCCGTGCCTCTACGCGTTCGACGAGCTCGGCGCCGAGTACGAGCCTTACGGCGGCCTCGCCCCGGTCTCGCGGCCTCCGCGCGGGCCGCTGACCCGGCGCTACGAGCAGCTGATCCGGCTCAGGCGCTCCCTTGCGGCGCTCCGGTCGCCGGGCCTCCTCGTCGTGCACGCCGGCCAGGACGACGAGGTCTTCGCCTACGTCAGGCACGGCGACGACGCGTCGCGCTTCGCGCTCGTGGTCCTGAATTTCAGCGAGCGCCCGGCAAAGACGCGGCTCGCCGTCCCGGAGCCGTTCGCCGCCCATGCGCGCGGCGGCCTGCGCGACGCCCTGGGCGGCGCCGGCGCGCACCTCCAGGCGGGCTCCGTCGCGCTGGACCTCGGGCCCTGGGACGCCCGCGTCCTCGTGCCGCGCTAAGACCTCACCCGTGCGCGGCGATCCGGGTCGCCGCGCCGTCAGGAGGATCACGCATGGCTCAGGAGCAATGGTCAGCTGTCGATCGCTACATCACCGATCTGCTCGTGCCGCCCGACGCCGCGCTGGACGCGGCGCTCGAGGCGAGCGCCGCGGCCGGCCTGCCGCCGATCAACGTCGCGCCGAACCAGGGCAAGCTGCTGAATCTCCTGGCGCGGATCCATGGGGCGCGGACCATCCTGGAGATCGGCACGCTCGGGGGCTACAGCACCATCTGGCTCGCGCGGGCGCTGCCCGCCGGCGGCCGCTTGATCACGCTGGAGTCGGAGCCGAAGCACGCCGAGGTCGCCCGCGCGAACCTCGATCGCGCCGGGGTGGCCGACCGCGTCGAGCTGCGGCTCGGGCGGGCGCTCGACACGCTGCCGAAGCTCGCCGCGGAGGGCCGCGGCCCGTTCGACCTCATCTTCATCGACGCCGACAAGCCGAGCAACCCCGACTACTTCGCGTGGGCGCTCAAGCTCTCCCGCCGCGGCAGCGTCATCGTTGTCGACAACGTCGTGCGCAGAGGGGCGGTGGTCGACCCCGAGAGCGCGGATCCCAACGTCCAGGGGGTGCGCCGCCTCTACGAGCTGCTCGCCGCCGAGCGGCGCGTGAGCGCGACGGCGATCCAGACGGTGGGCGCCAAGGGCCACGACGGCCTCGCCGTCGCCCTCGTCACCGCCGACCCCTGACCCGCAGCGGCCGGGCGGCCCGCGCCGGAGGACAAAAAAAGAGCGCCCGCTCGACGGTGGGGGGGGGAAACCGTCACGGGCGCTCTGCCCTGCACCTCTAGCAGGAGGCGGGCCAGGGGATCGCCGTACGCCTTTCGAGCGTTTACCCATCGGGTTTCCCCCGAGGCTTTCGATCCTGAGATCGCTGCGTGCAAAGGTGGCAGCTGCTCGGCTCCCGGACGGCCACCGGAGGCCGGTACCGATCGGCGCGCGCTCAGCCGGGCGTGGCGATCTCGTCGTAGCCGCGGCCACTGAACTGAAGCAGGCAGACGCCATGGCCGAACGGATCGGCCAGGCGGAGCATGCGCCCCCACGCGGCCACCTCGATGTCGGCCTCGGGGACCGCGCCCGCCTCCTGCGCCCGGCGCGCGGCGGCCTCGAGATCGTCGACGACGAAATCGAGGTGGACCGGTGTCCAGTGACGCCGGTAATCGCGCGGGGACGCCCCGGCCGCAGGCGCGCTGCCGGCCGGCTTCTCCAGGAGGTAGATGGGCGCGGCCGCGCCGAGGAGCTCGACGAAGGCGCCGCCGAAGCGCCGCCCGACGCGCAGGCCGAACGCGCGGGTGTAGAACGCGATGGCCGGCTCGATCTCCGGCACGTCGATGTTGACGAGCAGGTCGGACATGCGAGCACTCTAGCGACGGGGCGCGCCGCGGCGCAATGCGGGCGGCGGCCGGCTCCGCAGGTGCTGCGGCACAGGCGCATCGAGCGAGTCGGCCTGCTGCTCGACGCGGTCATCACGATGTTCACGCGGGTCGTGTGGCTCCGCGGGCGGCTGTGGGCGATCGAGGATCCGGCGTCGAAGGCCGCGATAGCGCGTGGCCTCCTGGGTGGACACGCAGATCAAGGCATACCCGCGCTCGCCGTTCGTGCTTTCGGCGAGGCCGCAGGGCTATCGAGAGGCGCCGCTCGAGCGCGCGCAGGCGGCGGCTCAATCGAACTTCAGCCCCCTCCCGTCGACTCGTCTGCACCGGGAGGATGCTGATGGACCTGCTGACGTTGCGCCATGCATCAACATCGATGATGCAGCGCCGGGCGTGGTGTTCCTACGCGGTCCATTTGACCGAGTATGCTTGGATTAACCAGGAGCAGATGAAGAAGGACAGGGCCGACGGCCTGCGCGATACGGTGCTCGATTTGCACTGGTTCTTCCACGTGCAACTCGCGCGCATGGCAGGGACGTTCCCGGCCTGGGAGGGAATCCGTCTCGTCCGGGAGCGGTCGGCATAACGCAATGGCAGGCGCTGCATATCGCCTCTGCGCAGCACCACGACGCCCGCCGGGCCTCCAGAGGGCATGCCCCGCCCTGCCTCGCTCATGCGGCTTTACGCCCTCCCCCGGATAGGGCAGCTCCTCTTTCCATGGAGGCCCCTCGACCCCCGACCGACGCGCAGCCCCCCGCCCCCGAGGCCGATCCGCCGGAGTCCCTCGCGGCGATCGTCTCGAAGCGCAGGCTCTGGCCGGTCTTCGCGGTGCTCGGCCTCGCGATCGCGGCGGCGGGCGCCCTCGCCTTCCGCTCGCTCACGGCCACCGATCCGCTGCGCATCCTCGTCGCGATCGATCTCGACGGGTACTGGTGGGAAGGGTCGCAGCCGGCGGCGAGGCTCGCCGACGAGCTCGGCGGACAGCTCGCCGAGCTCGGGTTCGATCCGGTGAAGGGCGGCGACCCGCGGGTGATGAAGGCGCTGGAGGGCGCCGAGGACCCGAAGGCGGCGGCGAAGGCGCTCGGCGCCGGCTTCATCATCGAGGCGCGCGTCGCCCCCGAGGTCGTGGAGCACCCGGTCAAGGAGGGCTATTTCGAGCTCCGGGCCGACGCGCCGGTGACGCTCACGTTCCTCGACAAGGGCACGTCGACCGAGGGGCGGCTCCGCGGCTACGCCGGGTCGACGAAGAAGGACCGGGCCATGGCGCTGCTCGCGAACTCCATGGCCTCGCAGGCGCTCGACGCGGTGATCGCGCAGCTCATGGATCACCCCTCGGTGCGCGAGATCACGGAGGGATCGGACATCAAGCTGCTGGAGCGGCTCGCCTCGGCGAGGCGGTTCGTGAAGGATCGCGCCGCGAACCTCGACCGGGCCGCGGGCGCGTACGCCGCCCGCGCGAAGGAGGTCGAGGCCGAGGAGCAGGGGCGCGTGACGTTCCTGTCGCCCCCCGCGGCGGAGGACCTGCTCGTGGGCACGGCCGAGGGCGGCTACTTCGTCAAGACGGCGGACGTCTCGGTGTTCCACTCGGTGAAATCGAAGGATCTCGCCCGCCGCGAGGCGCTGGAGACGGTCGAGTGGCGGCCGCTCGATCGACAGGCCGTCCCGACGACGGACCCCGGGGCGGTCAAGCCGATGTGGCGGGGCTATCACGTGTACTCGTACCCGTCCTCGCAGCGCGACGGCGACCGGGTCGCGCTTGTGGAGGACTTCTTCGGCTGGGCGAAGACGATCACGATCGTCGACCGATCCGGGCAGAACAAGCGCGTGCGCGTCGACCCGGAGCACCGCTTCGTCGATCCGAAGCTCGCCCCGGGCGGCAGGTTCGTGGCGGTCTACGATCGCCCGGAGGCCGGCGCGCAGGCCGATCTGATGGTGGTCGACGCGGAGAGCGGCAAGGAGGTGTTCGGCCTCCACACCGAGAACCAGTCGCTCGGCGGGTTCGCGTGGCTCGACGGGACGAGGCTCATGTTCGTCTACGTGCCCGACGCGGCGGAGGACGACGTGAGGCACCTCGCCGTGGTCGACGTGAGCAAAGAGCCGCTCTCGATCGAGCGCCCGTTCCGCGCGAAGCCCGGTGAGGACCTGCGCAACCCGGCGGCGTCGCGGGACGGGACGAAGATCGTGTGCGTCGTCGACGGCGACGAGCCGGGGATCGCGGTCATCGACGCGACGACGTGGCGCCGGAAGGTGTACCCGGTCGACGGCGGCGCGTCGTGGCCCGCGTTCTCGCCCGACGCCGCGCGCGTCGCGTTCGAGACGCGGGGCGCGGGCGGCACCGACATCGCGGTGCTGGCGCTGGCCACCGGCGAGGTGAAGCGGCTGACGGTGGGCTCCGGCCAGGAGCGGGCGCCGTGGTTCTCCGCGGACGGGAAGCGCGTGGTGTTCGAGGTGCGGTACCGCGACCCGGTGTTCCCGCAGAAGCGGTCGCTCTCGCGCATCGCGAGCGCGGCGGTCGAGCCGTGAGCACGCCCCTGCCTCCTCCGCCGCAGGGCGCCGGCGCTCCGCCGGAGAGCGGCGGCGGCACCCCGCCACGAGGCGCCGGCGCTCCGCCGCGAGACGCCGCCGCGCCGGCCCGAGACGCCGGCGCTCCTTCCCAGGAAGAGAGCGCCGCGACCGCGATGTTCTATCGCATGTCGGCCGAGCGCCTGCGCGCGCGCTGCCTCCTGAGCGGCCTCGCGCTCGCGCTGTCGGCCCTCGTCCCGTACGAGGTCGCCTTCGGGCACGGCATCTTCGTGTGGAGCGTGCTCCCCGAGCTCGCGCCCGCGGCGCAGATCGCCGCGCTCGCGCCCGCGCTCGCCGGCCTGTGGCTGCTCTTGCTCGGCGCGCGCACGGGGCGCCGCGCGGGCCTCTTCATCGAGCGGCCGACGTCGCGCGCCGTCGCCGTGCTCGCCGCGTTCGTCGCCGTGAACGTCGCGGTGTGGGCCGGCCGCCGGAGCTCGGCGTGGGACATGCTCCCGCTGCCGGACAGCCTGGTCACGCGGCCGGCCCCGCTCCTCGCGGTCTTCGCGCTCACCGCGGCGGGCGTGGTGCTGCGCTTCCACGCGCGGGCGCGCAGGGGCGGCAGCGCCCTGCTCGTCGCGTCGGTCGCCGCGGCGCTCGTCTTCTATCTCTGGCCGTCCCGCGGCGAGATCCCCGCGCAGACGATCGCGCGGGCGGCCGTGCTCGTGGCCACGCTGCCCGACACGCGCTTCCAGCTCGGGTACGGCATGGTCCTGCTCTTCGCGCTCGGGCCGCTCGCGATCGCGCTGCTGGGCCTCGACCACGCGCGCCGCGTCCCCAGGCGCGAGCACCCGGGCCTCGCGATCGCGGCCGTGTGGGCGATGCCCGCGCTCATGCTGCTCTTCGTGTACCGCGCGTTCCTCGCGGGCGGCTGGGGCGTGGAGGCCGCCACGGTCGCCTTCTTCGCGCTCCTGCTCGCCGCGGTCGTGGCGGTGCTCGCCTCGGCGATCGAGGTGCTCGCGCTCGGCGTGCTGGTGCCGGACGCCGAGCTCGCGCCGGGCGCGCCCGACGGGGCCGGCGCGTCCGGCGCGCGGCCGATCGTGGCGACCAGGCTGGTGCCGGCGCCGCGGCCGCCGTCGCCGCGCTGCTCGGCGCGATGCTCGTGCTCGGCCGCCCCGCGCCCAAGGGGGTCGACTGGACGCTCGGCGCGCCCACCGCCGCGTGGGACAGGGTGTTCGGCGAGCTCTTGCCGGGCTGGGAGCGGGCGCGCATCGCGCGCGACGCGCACGCGCGCAGCGCGCAGGGCACGGGCGCCGAGGCGCAGGTGCTGACCAAGGCGCGCAGCCGCGAGATGCTCGCGGCCGCGAGGGCGCAGCCGGGCGGCGAGGGCTTCGCCGCGGCGCTCGCGGCGCTGGCGAGCCAGGTGGACGATCTCGAGCTGTCCGGCCGCGCGTTCGGCCGGCTCGTCGCCGAGGCGAACGACGCCGCGCGGCGCGCCGGCCTGGCCTACTACCTCGATCCCGCCGTGAACCTCGGCGTCTCGGCCGAGGGCACGACGCGGCGGTTCTACACGACGCCTTACCGGGTGAAGGAGGTCCACGCCTTCCGCGTCGGCGGCGACCGCTTCGCGACGCTCCTCGTCGAGCCGATGACCGGCGAGCGCCGCGTCCACCTCGGCTTCTCGCGCGACCAGGACCCGTTCGCGCTCGTCCTCGGCTCCGAGGTCCGGGCGTATGCCGAGCGCATCGGCCAGGCGGGCGGCGCCTGCCATGCGGCGGAGGGCGCCGCGGCCGGCGCGCACGCCGGCGCCCTCTCGCGGTGCGACGCGGCGCTCGCGAGGCTGCGCGAGCGCCTCGGCGCGGCGCTGGAGCGGGCGGTGCTCTCCGGCACCGAGCGGCACGAGCTGCAGCATCAGGTCGACGGCCCTCACCTGCCGCTCCCGCCTGCCGTGGCCGAGCTGCTCGCCGGCTTCTCGGACGAGGCGCAGGACCGCGTGGGCCGCGAGCTCTCCGCGTACCTGGCCGAGATGACGGCCAAGGAAGCGCCGCCGCAGCTCACGCTCGTGCACCTGTTCCCCTTCGGGGTGGTCGCGCGCGGCGGCGCCGAGCACCGGGTCGCCACGATCGTCCTGGAGACGCTCTCCGGGAAGAAGCTCCGGCTCGGCGCGCGCGAGGTCGATCCGGAGGCGTACGCGCAGGCGTTCGAGGAGCAGGTCGGCCGCGGCGACGACGAGCTGCGCGAGGCCGCGCGGCGAGGGTACCGCGAGCATTTCGGGGTGGATCTGCAGGAGCCGGTGCGGGAGTGACCGTCGCGGGGCAGCGCGGGTAGCGCCGGGGAGCGGGAACGGTCTCCCGGGGATGCTCGGCCATCCCTCCGGCACCGGAAACGGTCTCCACCGGGTTGCTCGGCTATCCCTCCGGCACCGGAAACGGTCTCCACCGGGTTGCTCGGCTATCCCTCCGGCACCGGAAACGGTCTCCACCGGGTTGCTCGGCTATCCCTCCGGCACCGGAAACGGTCTCCACCGGGTTGCTCGGCTATCCCTCCGGCACCGGAAACGGTCTCCACCGGGTTGCTCGGCTATCCCTCCGGCACCGGAAACGGTCTCCACCGGGTTGCTCGGCTATCCCTCCGGCACCGGAAACGGTCTTCACCGGGCAGCTCAACTGCCTCCACGACACCGGAAACGGTCTCCGCCGGGCAGCTCAGCTGCCTCCACGACACCGGAAGCGGTCTCCCGGGGAAGCTCGGCGGCCTCCCGAACCGGAGCATCGTCGCCGGCCTGCGCGCTTCAGGGCAGGACGCGCGTCTCCCGCGCCGCCGAGAGCGCCGCGCCGCCGGCCCACGGCTCCACGCGGTCTCCCAGCGAGGCGCGCACCTTCGCGACCTCGTCCTTCGTGATGGCGGGCGCGCCGTTCCCCCAGCTCGATCGGACATAGGTGAGCACCAGCGCGATCTCCTCGTCCGACAGGTTCACGCCGAAGTTGGGCATCACGTCGTTGTACTGCGCGCCGTTCACCTCCATCGGCCCGGCGGCGCCGAGCAGCGTGATCCGGATCGGCGTCTCCTTGTCCTCGAGCAGCCACGACGCGCCCACGAGGGGCGGATACCGGCCAGGCTTCCCTTCCCCCCTCGCCTGATGACACCCAGTGCACGCGCGGTAATAGATCTTCCCCCCCTGGGCGAGGTCCTCGTCCGTGACGCCGGAGGCCACCTCGCCGCGCACCTGGGTGCGGGCCTCCAGCTTCCGCAGCACCATCCACGGCAGCGCGAGCACGCCGAAGGCCACGATCAGCATGATCACCACGACGTGCGCGGTGCTCGGCTCTCCGTCTCGAGCGTCATCGCGCTTGCCTGCTTCACCCACGGGGCACTCCTCCGCCGCAGATGAAGCGCAGGCGATCCCCGCCGTCAAGGACCCGTCCGGCGGGGCGCGCCGGCGCCGGCGCTGCCGCCCGGAAAGCTGGGTCTCCATGGAGCCGCGTGTCGGGATCGACGTCGGCCGGGAGCTCGGGGCGTATGGCGCCTGACAAGTTCCACGAGTTGCGAAGCCCGACCGCTCTGCCGAAACGCAAGCGTCAGTGGCAAGGAATGCGGGGGAGAGAGAAACCGCAAGGGCGCGAGGGGCGCAAGGAACCGGAGATAAGACAATTTGTCTTCCCCTCGCGTCCCTTGAGTCCTTGCGGTTCCTCTTCCCTTCTGTTGATTTCTTCGGGGCTCTGACGTGATCGGTGCTCTACGCCGTCGCAGCCGCCACAGAGGCGCCCGCGCTCCCCGCGCTCTCGCTCCTCGCCGCAGCGGCGCGCGGCGCCTTCTTGCGGGTGACGCTGCGCTTGCCGTCGATGCTGACGGGCACATCGCCGTCGACCGTCACCCGGCGCACCACGCGGAGCTGATCGCCGTAATCGTTGACCGCGTAGTGCTGGGTGGCGCGGTTGTCCCAGATGGCCACGTCGCCGGCGGCCCACCGCCAGCGGACGGTGTTCTCGAGGCGCGTCACGTGGTCCTGGAGCACCTGGAAGAGGTGCGCCGAGTCGAACGACGAGACGCCGAGGAGCTTCTTGACGAAATGGCCGAGCACGAGCGACCGCTCCCCGGTCTCCGGGTGGACGCGCACCACGGGGTGCTCGGTCTCGTACACGGTCGACGTGAACACCTCCTGATAGCGCCGCACGTCGTCCGCCGACGACTGCGGCTTTCGCGCCTGGTAGTCGTACTCGTTGCTGTGCACGGCCCACAGCTTGTCCGCGAGCTCGCGCAGCGCGGGCGGCAGGTCCTCGTACGCGGCGACCGTGTTGGCCCAGACGGTATCGCCGCCGTACGCCGGGATCACGAGCGCCCGGAGGATCGACGCCTTCGGGTAGGCGTCGACGAACGTGACGTCGGTGTGCCAGGAGTTCGCGCGGCCGCCGTGGCGCGAGTCGAGCTCATGGATGTAGGAAGTGCCCTGGACGACCGGCACCGTCGGGTGCGCGATGGGCGCGCCGTCGAAGATCGCGGTGAGCTTCTCCTGGGCGGCGTCGTCGAGGTGGTGCTGGTTGCGGAAGAAGATCACCTTGTAACGCAGCCAGGCCTTCCGGATCTCGCTCACCGTGGCAGCGTCGAGATCGGCGGAGAGGCGCACGCCGCGCACCTCTGCGCCGATCCGGCCGGCGACGGGCACGATCTCGAGGACGTTGCTGCTCTGGTTCGTCGTGACGCTCATGCGGAATTTTCCTTGTGGTTGTGTGAGCCGAAAAGCATCGTGGGGTGGCGTCGCGCTCGGGCGCCGGCGGACCGGCCCCCGGGTCAGTGCGACGCCGGCTTGTGCGCGATGGCGAACAGCCGCTTGCCCTCGAGGCGGATCCCCTCGGGCGTCCGGAAGGCCTCGAGCTCGCGCTTGATGTCCTCGACGGCCGGGACGCGCAGCGACTCCGGCAGGTGGCCGAGGAAGTTGCCGAACGAGCTCGCCTGCGAGAAGGCGATCGCGGCGCTCGCGTCCGGCTGATAGTTCACGTTCTCCTGGGCCTCGACCTTCTGCACGGAGAAGCCGGCGCCGCCGAGCAGGCCGGCGAGCTCCTCGGCCGTCACCCAGTGCGGCGTGCCGGCCAGCGACTCCGGGTAGCGCGCGTAGGGCTCGCGCGAGAGCACCTGCCGCTTGATGGCCTGCAGCCGGTTCGGCTGGTCCTTCGCGCCCGTGGTGAGCCCGACGCGCCCGCCCGGCTTGAGCAGGCGGTGGATCTGCCGCAGCGGCTCGGTCTTGTCGGGGAGCCAGTGGAAGACGGCGTTGAGGTACACGACATCGAAGCTGCCCGACGGGAGCCCGTCGAGCGCGTAGGCGTTGCCGACCTGGAACGAGAGGTTCGCCCTCGCCTTGCGCTGGGCGATCTCCACGCGCAGCGGCAGCGGATCGATCCCGAGCACCTGGCCCGTCGGCCCGACGATGCCCGCGACGTGCTCCGCGAGCAGCCCGGTGCCGCTCCCGATATCGAGCACGCGCTCGCCCGCGCGAACGCCGAGCTCGGCGATCAGCCGCTGGCCGTGGCGGAACTGCCGCTCGGCGCTGCGTACCTCGTAGTCCTGCGCGAGCTGCGGCGTATCGAAGACGAGACTGAGTCCACTCATGCGAAGGCTCCGGGAAAGAGAGGTTGCCGGGCGCTCTCGGCAGCGCGACGCCCTGGTCCGCGACCGTCCACCCCGGCGGCGATCGCACGTCGCACGCGCCGTGCCATGCGTTTCCTCGCGCTCCCGCGGCTCCCAGGCCGCCCGGTGCTGCGCCGCGAGCACGCCGCCAGCACCTCGTGCTGCGCAGGCCGCACCCCGCCGGCCGCGAGCGCGAGGCGCGAGGGCGGGCCGCGAGCGCGCGAGGGCGCAGCGGACAGACCACAACCGTACATCCCCCCTGGACCGTTTCGCGCCTGAAGACACGCCGTACAGCGGCAGTGGACACTCGAAGGTTCATTTTTTCACTGGAGCTCCCTTTCGGCATCAGGCGTCATCGAACGAGCTCTGCTCGGCGCAGTTCATCCGTCGGTGCGTGCACGTTCACATGGCCGGATGACGCGCGCGGGGCCGCGCGACGCGGCGCGGAGCGGGTGAATCCACGTTCCCCCGCGCTCCATTCCTGTGGCACCATGAGCGCATGCTTCATGATGTCGTGAGGAAAGGTTCTGTTGCCGGCGCGCTGCTGGTGGCGATGGGGTGTAGCTCGGGCGGCGGCGATCCGCCGCCCGGGGGCCAGGCGGGGGGGCCGGACGTGTCGACGCCCGAGGTCGACGCCGGGCCGGACGGCTCGGACGAGCCGGCGTGCGTCGAATACGCGATGCCGGCCGATGTGGACTGCGGGGCGCCGCTCGACGGCGTGCTGCCGGTGGACCTGCGCTGTACCGGCCTCTACGGGGACTTCGACGAGCGCGAGCTCGCGTGCGGCGTGCTCGAGTACAAGCCTGCGATGGAGCTCTGGAGCGACGGCGCCGCCAAGCGGCGCTTCGTCTCGATCCCGAAGGGCCAGCGAGTGGACGTGAGCAATCCGGACGCGTTCGTGTATCCCGAGGGGACGCAGTTCTGGAAGGAGTTCCGCGTGAAGGGCGCCGACGGCGCGCTGCGCATGGCCGAGACGCGCCTCCTGCGCAAGATGGCCGCCGGCTGGGTCTACACGAGCTATGTCTGGTCCGAGGACGAGCGGCAGGCGATCCAGATGCAGAACGACTTCGGCGTGCCCGATCTCTACGGCACCGGCCACATGGTGCCGACGCGCGATCAATGCAAGGAGTGCCACGTCGGGCGCGCCGATTTCGTCCTCGGCTGGGACGCGCTGATGCTCGGCCCCGGCGCCGAGGGGGTCACGCGCGAGTCGCTGGTCGCGCTCGGCGTGATCGAGGACGCGAGCCCGCTCGCCCTGACGATCCCGGGCGACGAGGTGGAGCGCCAGGCGCTCGGCTACCTCCACGCGAACTGCGGCGTGAGCTGCCACAACGACCTGCCCGAGTCGGCGGCCCACGATACGGGCCTGTACCTGCGGCTCGAGGCGGGCGAGCTGGGCAGCGTGGCTGCGACGGACGCCGTCCAGACGGGCATGAACAAGCGCCCGGCGGAGAACGCGAAGTACGAGGGGCTGAAGAACCCGGACCCGGCCAACTGGTACGACATCCGTCCGGGGGACCCGTCGCGCAGCCTGCTCGTCGCCCGCCAGGAGCTCCGCGGCTTCGAGGGGCAGATGCCGCGCATCGCGACCCGCCAGGTCGACAACACCGGCCTGCAGCTGGTCACGCAGTGGATTCAAGGGATGACCGAGCCGAACTACCCGCCCCCCGGGCCGTAGGCCCCGCCGCCCGCGGCCAGCGCGCGGCGGGCGCCCGCCCCCGGGTCAGCGCAGCGGCCTCGGCAACCCGGCGATGTACTCCGATTTTTCCCACGTCCTGATGAACGTCTCGGCCGACTGATCGCGCAGCGCGCTCAGGTACTCCGGCCGCAGGCCCACGGCCTCGAGATCGTTGTGCAGCTGGGCGATGAGACCGTGGTGGGCGTAGCCGCGGGTGTGGAAGTACGCCCAGTCCTTCTCGTCTTGCGTGCTGTAGTGGCTCAGGTTCGGGTCGACCGACGTAGCGCACGACACGGGCGATTCGCTGAGCTGCACGCACGTCTGGCACTCGTCCCAGCTCCCCCGCTGCTGCAAGCACTGCTCGAAGTGGTCGCCTTTGCACCAGTCGTCGCGCTCGGTGGTGTAGCCGAGCCGCGGGGCGACCCCCTGGCCGAGGCCCTGAAAGTCGCCGGCCCACGCGACGCGCATCCCCGCCAGGTCGGCCGCGTACGCCACGCTCTGGGCCAGCGACCGCGTCGAGCCGGCACAGGTGTTGTCGACGCCCGAGCCCGAGTAGTCGAGCGCGACGTCGCCGCCCGTGAAATGGCCCGCGAAGCCCTCGGTCTCGGCGATCCACCGCAAGGCGTCATCGCCCAGCTTACCCTCCCAGCCGGCGCTGCCGTCGGCGCTGACGCGCCGGGCGTAGACGTGGCTGGCGACGAGCGGGTAGCCGTAGCGCGCCGACGAGAGGTCGTGCACGTCCTCGACCGCCGCCTCGGAGATGTGCCCGATCTCGAGCAGCATGCCCTTATCCATCATGCGCTCGACGACCAGCTCGCCCTCGTAGGTCAACCCGAGCGTGTTCATGTTCACCCCGACGGGCGCGTCGTGGATGGTCCAGTCGCTCCCGGCCATGACGTTGCCGCCCGGATAGTACTTGAAGCCGTTCCAGCCGACGGGGTCGTTGAGGCGTTCGGCGAGCTTGAGCGAGCAGAGCTCTTCGTAGCGCGTCGCGTACGAGGGCGAGCAGCCGAACTGGTTGCTCTGGTCGACGGCGAAGGGGTGCTCGGGGTCGGTCGCGAAGGGGTTGTTCGGGTCGGTCTTGCACTGCACGTTGTGCAAAAAGCAGTTGAGAAACGACTGCTGCGCGGCAAATATAGGCGTGTAGATGGCCGTGCCGGCGATGCGCGTGTTGAGCGAGTGCGCGAGGAAGGCCGTGCGGGCCCCGAGGGCGTGGTAATAGTCGAGGCGGTCGATCGGGTTTTCGTACGGGGACCACGTGTAGTCGGCCTCGATGCCGATCACCATCGCCATCTTGTTCTCGTTGATGATGCGGCGGGCGTCGGCCGCCGATTCGGCGATCTCGAGGAAGTCAGCGTGGTTCGCGGCGAACGCCCTCAAGAACCCGATCTGCCTGACGATGCTCTCGTTCGAGTCGGCCATGTCGCACTCGAACCCTTCATGCCGCTCGGGGTTGGTGCCCACGCCGCTCTTCACGAGCGAGCAGAGCGGATAGTTCTCGACCGCGTGGGCCACGATGAGCTTGAGGCCGCCGTCGAGGGCGCGGCGCAGGTGGCCGTGCCAGTAGCGGGGGTGGGCGTTGGTGTCCCATTTGGGCCACTCGAGGTAGTCGCGCTCGGGGTCGCCGGTATAGCCGTCGGTTCGCTTGGGGTTGCATTCGCCGATCCCGCCGCCGTGGCAACAGACGTCGGCGCCCAGCTGGTGCCCCTGGCCGAAGTCGCAGAGGCCGGCGACGCCGGCATGCGTGTCGTCCGAGCCGTCGCAGCTCCGCATCGCGTAGTCCTCGTCGCCCTCGACCGAGCCCCAGAACCACTTGCCGCTGAACGCGAGCTCGGAGGCGACGTGCTCGTGGGTCGCGGCGGCCCCGTACACCTCGTAGCCCGTCGGTGGCACGTCATCGAGGGTCACGTGATCGATCGCGCCCTCGGTCAGGCGAACGCGGTCGATGTCGGGCGCGGTTCGGCCCCAGCTCGAGAAGGCGATGGTGTTCGCGCCGCCGTCGAGCTCGACGCGCAGCACCCGCGTGGTCGGCGTGTAGAAGCTGCCGCCGGTGAAGGGCACGAACCCCGGCGACCCGCCGTTGACGCTCACCAGCGCTTCGCGCTCGTCGCCGAGCCAGTCGACCTCGAGCAGGTAGTGCCCGGCGGCCGGGGCCATGACATTCTCGAAGCGCAGCGACGAGCCCACGCCGATGCCCCGGACGACGGCGCCGCCCGAGCAGTCCGACGCGCAGCTGAATTCGTCGGCGTAGACCCCCCCCTCCAGGACGTTCGACGGCGCCTCGGCCTCGTAGACCGCGGGCAGCGCCCACGGCGGGGGCGGGGGCGAGCTCGCGACGGCGGCGACCTCGCCGGCGCTGAGGGCGCGGTCGTAGAAGAGCACCTCGTCGATCGAGCCCTCGAAGCCGTCCCACGACGGGTGGTTGCCGATGACGATGGGCCGGCTCGACGCCTGCGGCGTGCCGCTGGCGGGCTTCCACGCGGCGAGCACGCCGTCCACGTAGAGGGCGATCCGGCTGCCGTCGTACGACCCCGTGACGTGCACCCACGGGCCCGCCATCGCCGGCGCGGTGACCGAGATCGGGTTGCCCCACTGCCCGCCGGGGAACGTCACGGCGAACGTGAGCTTGTCGCCGAGGAACCACAGGCCCCACACGTCGGGCCCCCACCAGCGGTTCACGATCGCGCCCGGCCCCGAGGGCTTCACCCAGGCGGCGATCGTGAACCTGGGCGCGGCGAAGGCCGCGGCGCTCGAGACTTCGATCCGGCTGTCGGGCGCGCCGTCGAAGACGGCCCCCTGGTCGTAGCGCCCGTCGCCGCAGAGGGCGGTGCCGTGGAGCTGGGCGTCGTGGGGCGTCGCGCCCTGATCGGCGACCTGGCCCCCCGCGCAGGCGTCGAAGCTCCAGTGCCCGAACGGCTTGGGCGCGGACGCATTCTGCGCCGCGGCCGTCCTCGGAGCGACCGCGGCCGCGAAGAGCGCGAGCGCGAGCGCCCGGGGTAAAACGATGATCGTTCGACGAACCATCTAGCCTCCTTCGATACGAATCCGAGACGACCAAGACCCGCTCGGGCGTCGGCGCCGCCCGGCGGTCGCGCGCCACGCGCCCCGCGCCGGCCCGTACGCCATGACCACGCCCTTCGCGCTCGGCGCGGCCAGGGCGCGCCCGGCGGCCCCTTCGCGGCGCCAGCTCGGGCCCGACCTGGGCAGGCGCAACCACGGGTAGGCCTATCGTGCGCCCGGGGCCCTCCGGCCTTCCAGTGGCATGAGCCGCCACCGCGTTGTCATTTGACGCCAGGGCCCCGTGGGCGCGACCATCGGGGCGTGAAACGAGGTGCGTCAGGGCCCGCCGCTCGCCCCGCCCCGTACGCCGATTCGCCCCTCTATCGCTCGTTCGTCGTGCGCCCGGCGCTCTGGTGGGCGCAGGGGGCGGGCGCCGACGCGGTCGCGCTCGCCGCGCGCTTCGGCCTCGGGCCATCGGCGATCGAGGACCGCATGAGCGAGATGCCGCTCGCCGCCTACCGCGACCTCGTCGACGCCTGCGCCGAGGCCGCGCGCGAGCCGTTCCTCGGCTTTCGCATCGCCACGTCGCTGCCGCGCGGCTACCTCGGCGTCTTCGAGCTGAGCGCCTCGTCGGCCCCCACCGCGGGCGAGGCCGCGGCGCGCTTCGTCAAATACCTGCCGCTCGTCAACAACGGGCTCTTGAGCGCCCGGCTCGATCGCGGGGGCGGCGAGGTCGTCCTGCGCCAGTGGATCGACGGCGAGCCCCTCGCGCAGGGCCGGCACGGCAACGAGTTCATCCTGACCGCGATGCTGCGCCAGTCGCGCGAGTTCACCGGCCAGCACGTCGTGCCCCGCGTCGTGCGCCTCGCCCACCCCCGCCCGCCCGACGTCGGCGAGCTCGAGCGCTGGTTCGGCGCGGAGCTCTGCTTCGACAGCGGCGAGAACGCGCTCGTCGTCAGCGAGGCCGTCATGGCCCTGCCCCAGGTGGCCGCCGACGGCGCCCTGCTCGAGGTGCTCGACCAGCACGCCGCGCGCATGCTCGACGAGCGCGCCCAGCGCCCCGACGACTTCGTCGCCCGGGTGCGCCGCCGCGTCCGCGAGAACCTGACCCACTCCGAGGCGCTCTTGCCGCGCGTCGCGTCGCTCCTGTCGTCGAGCCCGCGCACGCTCCAGCGCGAGCTGACCGCGCGCGGCACCTCGTTCCGGCGCGTGGTGGACGAGGTGCGGGCCGAGGCCGCCCGCGCCTACGCCGCCGAGGGCGAGCTCGGCGTCGGCGAGATGGCCTTCCTGCTCGGGTACGCCGACACGCCGAGCTTCGTCCGCGCCTTCCGCCGCTGGACGGGCCAGACCGTCGGCGACTACCGGCGCGACGCCGCGCCCGCCGCCCCGCCGCGCTGAAGCTTCAGCGTGTCAGCGGACGTGGATATCCGGCTTCGGCGCCGGGGCCATCCCCTCCCCGATGTGGAAGCTCGGGTGAGGCGGCTGGTTGTAGGCCCCGTTTTGCCACGAGATGGCCACGCGGTACTGCGGATCGTGCATCAGCGTGTGGATCCGGTTCTTCGCGACCTGGTTCGTCGTGAAGATGCGAATCGCGTCGCCGCAGCGGAAGATCACCTCCTCGCGCCAGTCGCCAAGGATGTCGGCGCTGAGCGTCGGGTTGCTCTTCGTGCCGTTGTTCGCGGCGCACCCGTTCGCGGTGAAGCCCTCGCCCGCGCCGTCGACCTGCTGGACCTTGTTGCCGTCGAGGAGCTCCCGGCTGAGATCCGCGTCCCACCAGAGAAGGAAGTTGGACGACGAGGGGCGATTGCCGGCGGCGCCTCCGTCCGCGCCCCTCAAGAGCTGGCTGTTGTTGACCCACGCCTCGCTCCCGGGGCTCCGCGGATCGACGTCCGCCGCGACGCCCCGGCCCGGGCCCTCCTCGCCGCCGTTGGCCGGCCCCTTCCAGATCACCTGGCACGTGCGGGCGTCGCGCATCGCGTACGCGGGCGACTCCCCGCCCTCGTACGGCATGAACACCTCGAGGCCGGGGCGCGACGGGATGTGATCCGTCACGTGCAGCGCGTCGCCGTGAGCGTAGTAGTCCACCGTGCAGAGGCCCTTGCCGTCGTTGTCGAACGTCGCGCCGCCGTTGATGATCTCCTGCTGCGGATCGTCGTCCACGTTCGCCACGCTGATGGAATGGGCGCCCTTGCCGCCGTACGCCCCGTTTTCGCGGCTCGAGCTGGAGTCGAACGTCCAGAGGTTCGTGAGCGCGCCGTCGCGGTAGTTCCAGGCCGACAGCGTGGTGCGCGCGTAGTAGCCCCGGCCGAACACCGCGCTCGGCCGGCCGGTGTCGTCGAGGAACGCGATCGTGCCCACGAAGCGGTCGACCCGGTTGCCGTAACACTCGTTGTTGCCCCAGCTGCACACGTCGCCGCGCCCCACCTTGAACTCTGTCGTGGCGAGCTCGGCGCCGGTCTCTCCGGAGAAGATGGTGAGATACTCCGGGCCGGTGAGGATGTACCCGTCGTTGTTGCGGTAATCCTTCGAATCGTCGTCGGCGGCCGCGGGCCCCAGGCTGAGCGGCTCGCCCCTGCCGTCGCGCGTCCCCGGCGCGGTCTTGACCGCCACCTCCGCCTTCCCGTCGCCGTCGAGATCGTAGACGAGGAACGGCGAATAGTGCGCCCCGGCCCGGATGTTCACGCCGAGATCGATCCGCCACAGCCGCTCGCCGTCGAGCGTGTACGCGTCCAGGTAGGTCTTGCCGGTGCGGCCAGCCTTCGAGTTGTCCTGGAGGTTCGACGGATCCCACTTGACGATGATCTCGTATCGCCCGTCGCCGTCCAGATCTCCCACGCTGCCGTCGCCGCTCGAGTACGTGTAGCCGTCCCCGGCCGGCGGCGCCATGGTCGGGATGGACAGGGATCCATCCTTCCACACGGCCGCGGGCTCCGACTCGGCTTGCTCGACGCCGCCGACGACCGGGCGCACCGTGTAGACCGAGCTCGGGGAGCCGCCGCGGTCCACGAAGTTGGTGGAGTCCGCGATCGGCGCGTCGTTGACCTTGGTGCCGTCGCGGTAGACGTTGAAGGCGATGTCGTCGGGGTCGTAGCCGAACAGGCGAAAGCCCACGTAGATGCCGCCGTCCGTGGGAACGGCCACGACGCCGCGGTCGAGGTCCTCCATCTGCGCGAACCCGGTCGGCGCCGGCGCGCCCCCGCCGCCGCCCGTGCCGGTGCCGGCGCCCGCGCCGCCGCTGCCCGACGCAGGACCGCCGCCGGAGCCCGTGCCGGTCGCGCCGCCGCCGGAGCCCGTGCCGGCCGCGTTGCCGCCGCCCGTGCCGGGGTCGCCGCCGCCGTCGCCGCCAGCGCCGGTTTCGCCTGAACCGCAGGCCACGAGCCCAGAAGCGAGCGAGAAACAGATCAAGAGAACAGGGCGCCTCATAAGCGTACCTCGCGTTGCCGCTCCTCCGCCGGTCGGCGGCTCGCCTCCCGGACCGTGAGCGGACGGTGATCGGATCGCTCGCCTAGGTTGCGACATCCGCGCAGAACCAGTCACCTGGAGCGCGCAGGCCGTGCGTTTTGTCGATGGACTGGAATTTTGAACGCGCCCAGGGAGGGCGCGTCGTTCGAGGCCGGCGGGGCCGCCGATCCGGCCGGCAAAGCGCTCTCGCGGCGGGAGAGGCTCGCGGCGGCGCGGCCTCAGCCCCGGCGCGCGGCCTCGAGGACGCGGAACGTCTGGTCGACCTCGGCGCCCGGCTTGCGCCGGCTCCCCCACCCGACCGCGGCCCGGTAGCTGCCGAGGAGCCCGGACGCCGAGAGCTGCTCCTCGTCGACCTGGACCGGCCGCTCGGCCTCCGGCGCGACGTAGAGCGCGTCCACCGGGCAATAGGCCTCGCACATGAAGCACGTCTGGCAGTCGCGCTGCCGGGCGATCACCGGCGCGCCGCCCGGCACGCGATCGAACACGTTGGTGGGGCAGACCTCGACGCAGAGATCGCACCCGATGCACCGGGGCTTCGGGAGATAACGGCGCACCGAGCGGTGCCCGAGCAGGCTCTCGATCACCTCGTTCCACTGCGCGAAGCGGGGCGCCCCCCCTCGCCGCCGTATCGCTCGCCTAAATGCTCCAGGGCGCGGTTGCTCATCGATCGTGCTCCTTCCTGTCCCGTCGGTCGCTGAAGGCGCGCTCCGACACGCGACGAGGATCCCAAGCCTCGACGCGGCGGCGCTCAGGGGCTGCCGGCGAGCCCGGCGGCGCGGCCGCGAGGCGCGACGCTCGTGGCCGTACCGCCAGCCAGGCTCATCCACCAAAACGGACGTTCATTCCGTTTTAACAGACGCGTCAACGGGGTCGCGGTGGACCGCTTGCGGTCGGCCGGCCCTGGCACCACGCCAGATTTATGAAAATTTCCGCTGTAGCCATAGCAGGGTTGAGCCTGGCCGTGCTTGCGGCGGGGTGTAGCAAGGAGGAGCGTGCGCTCGCGGAGGAGCGCCCGGTCGAGCCGGCGGCGGTCGACGCGCCGGAGGCGGTGGATCCGCCGCTCGTGGCGACCGAGATGGCCGTGCCCGGGGATCTGCCGGCGTTCGTGGTCACCGGGCGCGGCGGCGCGTGCCCGCGGATGGTGTTTCTGCACGGCATGTGCGGGCACGGGCTCGGCTACGTGCAGGCCATGCAGGGGGCGGCGCGCGAGCACGGCGGGGTGCTCGGGCTCCAGGGCGACGTGCCCTGCGGCGGCGGGCCGTTCAGCAAGTACTCGCCAAACCCCGAGGAGCAGGACCGGCGCATCCGGAGCGCGCTGGCGGCGTGCGGCGGCGAGGCCGAGGATCTCGTGGTCATCGGTTACTCGCAGGGGGCATACATCGCGGAGCGGCTCGCGGAGCGCTGGCCGGAGCGGTACTCGCGGCTCGTGCTGATCGGCGCGCCCACGACGCCCGCCGCGGCGCGCCTCCGGGACATCCGGGGGGCGGTGATGATCAGCGGCGAGCACGACGCGAAGTACCGCATGAAGGAGGGCGCGGGCGGCCTCATGGCGGCGAAGATCCCGGCGGTCTATCGGGAGATGCCGGGCGCGCGTCACGGGGAGATGCCGGAGGCCGAGCGGGTGATGGATGAGGCGCTCGACTGGCTCGACGCGAACGCGCGGCCGCGCCCCTGACGCGGGCCCGGGCGCGCGTGCTATGGAGCTCGCGCCCATGGTCGAGCGCGCGTCCTCCGCCGGGGCGCCGCGGGAGGTGAGCGCCGCGCTGGCGCCCGCCGATCCGCTCGGCGCCCTCAACCAGGCCTTCCTCGACGCGTACGCCGCGCGCCGGGAGGCGGTCCTCGCCAGCATCGAGCCGATCATCGCCCAGATCGACGACAGCCTCATCCTGAGGCGCGGCGGCCGGCGGTTCGAGGGCCCGGCGCGCACCCGGCGTTACCACGAGCTCAAGGTGGTCGCGCACGCCCCGCTCGCCGTGCACGCGCTGCTCTCGGGCCGGCGCGGCGCGCTCGACGGCGAGGCGCGCGCCCGGCTGGCCGAGCTCCGGCAGCGCATCGCCGCGGCCGCGGCCGGCCTCGATGGCCGCGGCTTCGCTCCGGAGCAGCTCGCCCGCCAGCGCCGGATCCTGGACGCGTCGCTCGCGCTCCTCGACGAGGCGAGCGCGGCGGGCGGCGTCGCGCCCGAGGCGCTGTCCGCCTTCACCCGCGCGCAGACGCAGGACGTCCTGCTCAATGCCGAGGACGCGGCGCGCGACCAGATCGAGACGATGCACGCCACGGTCGAGGCCTGGAAGCGGGACATGACCGCCGACGAGCGCGAGCGGCTGCGGGCCGTGGTCGCGGTCTCGCACATGGCGCGCCCGGGGAACGTGGCCGCGCAGTACTTCTCGATCACGCTGGGCGAGACCTGGCAGGGCCGCTTCGACCAGGAGGATCTCCGGCCGGGGAAGCGCGTTCTGACGGCCGAGGCGACGTTCGACGAGGCGGAGGCGTTCGCGCTCCTCGCGACGCACGCGCTCGACGCCGGGGTGGCGACGCGGTTCTTCGGCGAGGAGACCCGGCTGGCGCGCGACATCCTGGCCGACGCGGCGGAGCGGATCCTCGCGGGGATGTTTCAGAAGGAGCCGGCGCCGCCGGGGCAGGCTGGCGCGGGAGGGTGACCGGCGGGGGGGTGAGGAGAGCTGCTGGGCTGCCGTCTCCCTCTCCCGTCTGCCGTCTCCCCTCTCCCGTCTGCCGTCTCCCCTCTGCCGTCTGCGTCTGGCCTCCGCGTGCGCGTGCGCGATGACGCCCTGAAATCGCGCACGCGCACGCGCACGAAGGACGAGCACGGAAGACGGAAGACGGGATGATCGATCATCCATCCACCATCCATTCGTCGATCGTCCTCCCACACTCCGGTCATTCCGCGGCCGAGCTCGATCCGCTCATCGAAATCACCGCTCGGCTCGATCCATCGCGAGGCCCGCCGGAATCCTGCGCATCACCCAGCCCGAGGCGAAGCGGTACTCGAGGTGTCCTGACAGCCGCCCGATCACCGCGCTCGCGTGCGTCCATTCGCCGGGCCGAAACGGCATGTCGGGCATCTTCACCCATGCGAACGAGGGCCCCATCCCGAGCCCGCCGCCGGCCGCGAGGCGGCCTGCTCGTTCGGTTGCATCGCGGGCAGCTGCGCGTGCGCGCCCACCGGCATGGCCTGCCACACGGACGCCGCCTGCTGCTCGGGTGCGCGCTGCGAGTCCGGCGCTTGCCAGCCGGGGTGTCGCGCGGCGGACGCCGCGTGCGCCCGCGACGGCGACTGCTGCGACGGGCTCGCGTGCGAGGCGGGCCGCTGCGGCGAGCCGCGCTGCAACCGCGCCGACGAGCCGTACAGCGACGACGGCGCCTGCTGCGAGGGTCTGACCTGCCTGCCGTCGAGCGACGGGAGCTCGTCGTTCGGCACCTGCAGCTCGAGCTGCGCGGCCCGGGGAGAGAGCTGCAGCGGCGGGGCGGCCTGCTGCAACGGCCTCGTCTGCAACTCCGCCACGTGCGTCCAGGCCTGCCGCGAGCGGGAGCAAGGGTGCTCCGACGAGGCGCCCTGCTGCGCCGGGCTCGAGTGCGCGGAGGGCAGCTGCCGCGCCTGCGCCGATGTCGGCTTTTCCTGCAGCGCGGCCGGCGACTGCTGCGGCGCGCTCGACTGCGTCGACGAGCGCTGCGCCTGCAAGGCGCCCGGGGAGAGCTGCGCGCGCCCCGACGACTGCTGCACCGGCGGCTGCTTCGACGGCACCTGCGGCTGCCGCCAGACCGGCGGCGCCTGCCAGCGCGCCGAGGACTGCTGCGACGGCTGGGCCCGCCGGAACGGGACGTGCGAGCCGGACGCGTGCTTCCGCTCAGGGCACGTGTGCGCGGTGGCCAGCGATTGCTGCGGCGGCGTCTGCGCGGACGAGGCGTGTTGCGCCGCCGAGGGCGAGGACTGCTCCGACAACGACGACTGCTGCTCGGGGCTCGTGTGCCACCGGGAGACCGGCTGCGGCGCTTGCGGGGCCATCGGGACGAGCTGCTTGCTCGGCGACGAGTGCTGCGACGGGGCCTGTTACCTCGGCCAGTGCTGCGGCGGCGCGCAGGCGGCCTGCGATGCCGCGCGCCCGTGCTGCTACGGCCTCGAGTGCGGGGCCAGCGGGCGCTGCTGCTCGCGCAGCGGCGCGTGCGACGAGGGGGCGGACTGCTGCGACGGCTTCGAGTGCAAGGGCGGCTCCTGCGTCGTCGCGCCGGGCGGGCCCTGCGACGGCAGCTTCGACTGCCCCGCCCCGATGAGCTGCATCTCCGGACGCTGCTGCCAGGACCGCCTGACGGCGTGCACGCTCGACACCCAGTGCTGCAGCGGCCGGTGCCACCTGAACGAGTGCCAGTAGGACGATCAGGTCGACAACCGCGGCGGCAGGACGAGCCGCCAGATCGCCGCGCCCGCGGTCACCCCCGCGGCGCGGCGCCGCCGATCGCGGCGCGGCACCGCTCGACGTCCTCCCAGAACGTCGGGTACGTCTTCGCGACGCAGGCCGGGTTCTCGATCGTGATCCCGGGCCGGCACAGCCCCAGGATCGCGAAGCTCATCGCCATGCGGTGGTCGCTGTAGCTGTGCACCAGGGCGGGGGTCAGCGGGCGCGGCTCGATGCGGAGCCAGTCGTCGCCGTGGCTCACCTCCTGCCCCAGGCGGCGGAGCTCCGCGACCGTCGCGGCGAGGCGGTCCGTCTCCTTGATCCGGATGTTCGCCACGTTCCGGATCGTCGTCGGCCCCTCGAAGAGCGGCGCGATCGCCGCCAGCGTCATCACGGTGTCCGAGATGTGGTGCATGTCGACGTCGATGCCGCGCAGGCGCCCGTCGCTGCGCACCGTGGTGGCGTCCGCCTGCTTGCTCACGCGCGCGCCGGCCTGCTCCAGGAGCTCGACGAACCGGTAATCCCCTTGCAGCGCCCCCTCGCCGAGGCTGGGCACGGTGATGGCGCCGCCCGCGGCCGCGGCGAGCGCGAACGGGTAGCTCGCGGACGACGCGTCGGGCTCGATCGGGTACCTGCGCGGGCGGTATCCGCTCGCGGGATGGATGGTGAAAGCGCCCGCGGCCTCGTCGATGAGGCCGCCGAAATCCGCGACCATGCGGCGCGTGATCTCGACGTAGGGGCGGCTCACCAGCTCGCCGGCGATGCGCAGATCGATGGCGGACTCGGCGAAGGGCCCGGCCATCATCACCGCCGAGAAGTACTGGCTGGAGCGGTCCCCGCGCATCGTCAGGGTGCCGCCCTTCAGCCGGCCGCCCCGGATCCGGAGCGGCGGGCACCCGGTCGCGCACTCCACGTCCGCGCCGAGCTGCCTCAGGCCGTCGACCAGATCGGCGATCGGCCGCTTGGCCATGTGCTCGTCGCCGACCAGCACCACCTCGCCGGGCACGAGGCACGCGAGCGCCGCCAGGAAGCGCACCGTGGTCCCGCTGTTCCCGACGAACAGCTCGCGCTCCGGCGCGCGCAGCCGGTGCCGCCCCCCCTGCACGACCAGCGTCTGCGGCCCGGCGTCCTGGATCCCGATCCCCATCGCTTCCAGGGCGGACCGCATGTGGCGCGTGTCGTCGCTGTGGAGCACCCCTTCGAGCGTGCTCTCGCCGTCGGCCAGCGCCGCCAGCACGAGCGCGCGGTTCGTGATGCTCTTCGAGCCGGGGACGCGCCAGATCAGCTCCGGCGGCGCGGAGAGCGGTAGGATGGGCAAAGGACCGGCAGGGATCATGGGGCCGGCAGACTAGATCTTCGCGGCAGCGCTGGCTACGTGCGGGAGCACGGCCGTCGCGTTCCCCGCCGCGCGCCGCGCGCCGCGCGGATCGCCGACGCTCCGCGGCTCTGAACGCCGTTGCTCGGGGGCGCATCGCCGCAGGCCGTTATCAAGACACCTCACACACCGCTCTCCTCCCCCCAGTCCCCCGCCGCCGCCCACGACATCGTCGCCGTCGAGCGCGCCAGCCCGAACCGCCCGTTCCGGTCGACGGCGATGACGCCCCCGGTCACGTCGAGCCGCGCCGCCAGGTGCGCGATGATCTCCCTCGCCGCGTCGGCGGCGCTGCTGCCAGCGCGCATCCGCTCCACCGCGGAGTGCGCGGTCGCCAGCCGGATCATCCCCTCGCCGTAGCCGGTCGTCGACACGGCGCCGGCCTCGTCGTCGGCGTACGTCCCGGCCCCGATGAGCGGCGAGTCTCCGACCCGCCCGACCCGCTTGTTCGCCGTGCCGCCGGTGCTCGTCGCCGCGGCGGTGAGCCCGCTCGCGTCCCGCGCGACCGCGCCGACCGTGCTCCCCGCCCAGGAGGTCGCGCGGCCCGCGCCCTGCTGGGCCGCGGCGAGCGCCTCCCGCGCGGCCTCGGTGATGAGCGCCGCCTCGCCCACGGGCGTGAACCCCTTCATCCGCGCGAACTTCGCGGCGCCGTGCGCGGCGTAGAGCACGTGCCGGCCGTCCTCCAGCGCCGCGCGCGCGATCGCGATCGGCTCGGCGAAATCCGACAGCGCGCAGACCGCGCCGGCGCGCAGCCCGCGGCCCTCCATGATCGACGCGTCGAGCTCGACATGGCCCTCCTCGTTGAGGACCGCCCCCGTGCCCGCGTTGAAGAGCGGATCGTCCTCGAGCACGCGCACCGCGCGCTCGACCGCGTCGAGCGCGCTCCCGCCCTCGGCCAGCACGCGCGCCCCCGCGCGCGCGGCGAGGAGACACCCCGCCGCGTGCAGCGGCCGCCGCTCGGGGGCGACGTCGCCCGCGCCGCCGTGGACCACGATGCAGCGCTGCCCCCCGCGCCCGCCCAGATGATGGATGACGTGCATCACGCTCGCGGCACCCTACCGCGGCGCGCGCCCCGAGGTCCACGCCCACCCCCCGGCTCACTCGAGCGGGGGCCCGCTCCTCTTGGCGGAAAGCTCGTAGTCCATCCCGCACGGCAGCGCCGCGAACACCGGCGCGACGCTGAGCTCGCCGGCCACGAGATCCTCGCAGCGCGATCCCGCCGTGGGCGCGAACGTATAGGACAGCCGCGCCTCGAACCGCGCGACGTCGTCGCCCGCGTCGCCGAGCTCCCCGTGCGCCCGGTCGCGCCGCTCGACGGAGCACGGCGGCCCCGGCGGCCCGTCGCCGGCGCGCATGTCCACGACCACGCGCCCCTCGATCGAGAAGCTCACCTGGTCCTCGCCGAGGACGCCCTCGATGACGCTGGCGCCGTTGTCCCAGAACAGCGCGCCGTCGCCGCGCGCGAGGTCGACATCGAACTCCCACAGGCGCGTCGCCCCGAGCGCCCCTTCCCCGCACGTGTTCCCCGTCTGCGTCCCGACCACGTGGAACGTGCCGAGCGCGGTCCCCGGACCCGACGCGGCCTGGTCCCCGAACGCCTCGACGCACGCCGGGAGCCCAGGCATCACCGACAAGAGCGACGCGAGCAGCAGCATCCGCATCGCCGCCGCGTACCAGACGGGCGCGGCGCAGGCAAAAAAGGCGCTCGCGGGCAAGCTCGCGGGTCATGGAAAGAAAAAACGGGTCGGGTGCTTCGCTCGCACCCGACCCGTCCCGTGGGCCTCTACCGGAGGCCATCTGGACCCCGCTTGATCCCGCCTGTGCGGCGCCTCCCCTGTCCCATCGCGACGAGCGATCGACCCCGGAGCACCGGTGAGAATCGTTTCCGGAAGACCTGAGTCTTCCTCGATTCCCTCTCTGCCGGCCTCGCGGAGGTCGCGATGGCGGTCAACAGGTTGTTAGGCGCCGGACCTGGCCGAGCGCGGAGGCGTCTCGCAAGGCCCCGATGACCCTGCGTCACGCTCCACGAGGGTCAGCTGTTCCCAGCCTCCGGTATAGAAGAGCCACTGGTACTGTGCATGGTGTCCATCCCTCCTCCGGCGTGCCGGCACCCCGCGCCGGATCGAAGGAGATCGTCCGGCATGGCAGGGGTGTTCGATTGCGGATCAGCGGAGAGCCCGCCGATCTGGTGTCGACCTCGGCACCGTGGTGCTCCACGGCAGGACCATCCTGGAGCAGATGCTCCGTCCGAGACCGAGGACCAGCCTATCACCGCTGTTCAGGCGAGCAAGGGCCTCACGCACCGAAACATCGAAAGCAACTCGCTTCCATGCATTCCCGCGCATTCCCGCCTTCCCTAGCCTTCCCTGGCCTTCCCTAGCCCCACCCGCGCGCGCACGCACGCAGGCCTGCCACGCGCGGCCACGCGCGCGCAGGCCGCGCTCGAAGCGGCCCGGCGGGACAAGGCGCGCTCGACGGCATGCGCGGCGCGCCCGAGGACGGGAACACCTCCGACGGAGCGTGTCCGCGGAGCGGCACAGCGGCGAGCACGGCCGCGGCGGACCCGGGCGCGGCGAGCGCCGCCGGAGCTCGTCGGCCCTTGCGCGCGCCGGCTACACGTGCACGAACCAGCTCGGCTCCTCGGCCTCGGGCAGCGCCGTGGCGAGGACCGCGAGCATCGCGTCGATCTCTTCCTTCGTGTGCACGCCGCTGCGCAGGATGGCCGCCGGCCCCTCGCCCGCCGGCACCACGACCGACTCGACGGCGAGCGCCGTCTCGACGCCGTAGCCGTAGGACGCCAGCGTCACGACCGCGGTGGCTTCCCGGTCGTCGAGCAGCCTGCGGATCGTCATCGTGCGCCGCACGCGCTCGCTATCCTCGGCCCACGCCGCGAGCCACGCGCGCGTCGCCTCGTCGAGGCCGACGAGCACGAGCTGCGCGGGCGGCATCGCCTCGGGATCGGCCGCGGCCACGGCGGCGCGGTGGAAGCCCCGCACCTCCCGACACCAGAGCGGCGGCGCGCCGTCGACCCGGACGAGGAAGCCGTACGGGCCACGAGCCCCCTCGCGCTCGGAGCCCCCCGGAGAAGCGGAAGAGAAACTGTCGTTCGACACGAAGGGAGACGATACACGAGCTCCGCTCGGCGGAGGAAGCCCGCTCAATTGCGCAGCATGTCGAACCGACAAGGCTCCGCCCAGGTCACACGCGGCCCTTGGGTGCGCTCGGCACTTCCGTTCTCTCCCGTTGCCTTCCGTCGTCTTCCGCAGCCTTCCGTCGCCTTCCGTCGCCTTCCGTCGGTTCCGATCTCTTCCGCCGTCTTCGTTCGCTTCCGCCGTCTTCGTTCGCTTCCGTCGTCTTCGTTCGCTTCCGTTCGCCTCCCAAGCTTCTCGCGCTTCCCATGCTTCCCGTCGGTTTCCTGCGCTTTCCGCCGCGTTCACGGTCCCCACAACGAGAACGCCACACTCCTTGGATTTCGGCTAAGGTGGCGCCCGCCTCCCCCGTGGAGCCCGTCCGGGACGGGGTGCGTTCTGCACCTACGGCGTCGCCCCGGCCGACGGGCTCCGGCCCGCTGCGGCGGGTCGGGGCGGCGGCAGCAGCGCTCGCCGCCGGGCGCGCTGCCGCGGCAGGCCGGCGCAGAGGCCCGCCGGCGCGCCTCCACGTCACCTCGATCCCGATCCCGAACCGCAGGCCATGAAGCTCACGTCACAAGAAATCATCGAGATCGTCGCCGCGTTCTGCGCCTACTTCGGCGCCGCGTACGCGCTCAACGCCTTCGCCCCGCAGCGCCTCCGCTTGCTCGCGCGGTACGGCACGGTCGCCGCGGGCGTCGCGCTGTTCTTCTATGGCCTGCAGCGGTACGTCGACGAGCACGCCCGCGCGGTGGACCTCGCGAAGGTGCTCATCGCGATGGGCGCCGCGTTCTGCGTCTTCTACGAGACGCAGCGCGAGGGGATGCGCCGGCCGGTCGCGGAGCGCTGGAAGCGGTTCGTCGGCGTGGCGCTCGGGGTCGCCGCCATCATCGCCTACTTCAACGGCTTCCGCTTCGGCTATCCCAAGTACTACCACCGCTGGGATCAGTTCCATTACTACATGGGGGCCAAGTACTTCCCCGAGATGGGGTACGACGGCCTCTACAAGTGCGCGCTGATCGCGCAGGACGAGCTCGGGCTCGTCACGTACACGAACGAGGACACCGGGCGGACCGTCAAGCTCGACATGTCCAAGGAGGTCCGCCACCCGGACAAGAAGATCCGGAACCTCGGCGGCGACAACCTCCTCATGCCGGCGAGCGAGGTGCTCGAAAAGCCCGAGATCTGCAAGGCGCACTTCGCCCCGGAGCGCTGGGAGGCGTTCAAGGCCGACGTGCAGTTCTTCCGGACGGCCTCCGACAAGGGCTACTGGGAGGACATGCAGAAGGACCACGGCTACAACCCGCCGCCGGTCTGGACGATCATGGGCAAATTCTGGGCGGACCTTCAGCCGGCCAGCACCCGCTACCTCCAGTTCCTCGCCAGCTTCGATATTTTCTACCTGCTCGGCATGTTCGCCGCCCTCTACTGGGCCTTCGGGTGGCGGGTCTTCGCCGTCGCGGCGATCTTCTGGGGCTGCCAGTCGTCGGCGCCGTTCTACTGGACCGGCGGCGCGTTCCTCCGGCAGGACTGGCTCTTCTACCTCGTCCTCTCGGCCTGCCTCATCCGCAAGCGCTACTACAAGCTCGCGGGCGCGAGCATGGTCTACGCCGGCCTCCTGCGCATCTTCCCGGGCCTGCCCGTGATCGGCTGGCTGACCGTCGCCGGGATTTACCTCGTCCGCCACAAGCGGATGGCCCGGTCGCACGTGCAGGTCCTGATCGGCGGCGTCCTCGCCGCGGCCGTGCTCATCCCGGTGAGCATGAAGATCTCCGGCAAGGACTCGTACAAGCAGTTCTACGAGCACACCCTCAAGGTGCACGACCAGACGCCGCTGACGAACCACATGGGCCTCCGCGTGCTCGTCGGCCACAAGCCCGGGACCGGCGTCGAGTCCGGTCGGATGAAGTACACGAAGGACACGAAGCTCGTCGATCCGTTCGAGGTCTGGAAGCGGATGCGCAACGAGCGCTACGCGAGATACCGGTGGGTCGCCTACGGGATCATCGCCGCCAGCTTCGCGGGCTTCGTCTACGTGTGCCGGCGGATCCGCTCGCTGTGGGTGGCCCAGTGCCTGGCGCAGATCTTCGTCATTCTGCTCTCGCAGCTCACCTGTTATTACTATTCGTTCATGATCCTGAGCGCGCCGCTCACCCGGCTGAAACGGCAGATCGAGGTGCCCCTGTTCGGCCTGGCCGCCCTCAGCCAGTTCATCTGGATCACGTTCTACTATAACGACGACAAGTACACGGCGCTCACCGCGGTCTCACTCGCCTTCTGCTATTACCTGCTCTGCCTCTTCTCGGGTAAGCCGGCGCCGTGGGCGCGGCGCCACGAGCCGGCGATCGCCGACGACGCGAAGCCGGCGGGCCAGCAGGCCTGAGGCGCCTCCCCCCGCGCTTTCCCCATCGACATCGCCCCCAAACCGAGCCCGGAGACGCCGGGAATCGAACGACAATCGAACGATGACGGACGTAGAGCGAGAGCATCCTGAAGAGCCTGGCGACCTCCACGGAGACGAGGGCCGTCCGAGCGACCCCGGGGCGCCGGCCCCGGCGCCGCCCAGGCGCGTCGAGGAGCGGGCGGTCCACGCCTTCCGGAAGGTCCCGCGCACCGGCGTCATCTACGTGACGACCGAGGCCGCGCGCCTCGGCTTTAACCCGGGTCGGGACTCCGCGTTCGCGGGTCCCTCCAAGCCCGGCGCCGACGAGGGGGCCGACGGGTGGTGCAACCTCGGGCAAGGCCAGCCGGAGACCGGCCCGCTCCCGGGCGCGCCCGAGCGCTGCGCGGCGGTGCCGATCGCCGGCGACGACCAGGAGTACGCGCCGGTGGCGGGGCTGTGGGAGCTGCGCGAGGCGATCGCGTCGCTGTACAACCGCGCGTACCGGCGGGGCATGCCGTCGCGCTACACCGCCGAGAACGTCGCCGTGTCGGGCGGCGGGCGCATCGCCCTCACCCGCGCCGCGGCGGCGCTCGGGCAGATCAACCTCGGCCACTTCCTGCCCGACTACACCGCGTACGAGGAGCTGCTCGACGTCTTCCGGCTGTTCTCGCCGATCCCGATCCTGCTCGAGGGCGAGCGGGGCTACTCGTTCTCGGTCGGCGACCTCCGCCGCGAGATCCTCGGCCGCGGCCTGAGCGCCATCCTCGCGTCGAACCCCTGCAACCCGACCGGGAAGCACGTGCGCGGCGAGGAGCTCGCCGCCTGGGTGCGCACCGCGAAGGAGCTCGATTGCGCGCTCCTGCTCGACGAGTTCTACTCGCACTACGTCTACGGCATGGGCGACGTCGCCCCGATGGAGAGCGCCGCGCGGTACGTCGAGGAGGTCGACCGCGATCCGGTGGTGCTCTTCGACGGCCTGACGAAGAACTGGCGCTACCCCGGCTGGCGCGTCACCTGGACCCTGGGGCCGCGCGAGGTCATCGAGGCGGTGGCGAGCGCCGGCAGCTTCCTCGACGGCGGCGGCTCGAAGCCGATGCAGCGCGCCGCGGCAGAGCTGCTCACCATCGAGCACACCCGCGCCGAGACGACGGCCATCCACCGCGCGTTCTCGCGGAAGCGCGAGCTCATGCTGGCGGGGCTGCGCAAGATCGGCGTTACCATCGACGCGGCGCCCGAGGGCACGTTCTACGTCTGGGGCTCGGTCGCCGACCTGCCGCCCGGGCTGTCGGACGGCCACGGCTTCTTCCGGGCGGCGCTCGGGGAGCGGGTCATCGTCGTGCCGGGCGAGTTCTTCGACGTCAACCCGGGCAAGCGCCGGGCGGGGCGGCCGTCACGGTTCCGTCACCACGTCCGCTTTTCGTTCGGCCCGAGCGAGGACGTCCTCGTCCGGGCGCTCGGGCGGCTCGAGCGCATGGTAGGCGAGCGTCGCCGGGCCTGACACCGGCGGCGCAGCGGAGCGGTGAGGCGGGGCCGAGCGCCAGGTCTTGTCGCGCTGCACGTCTTCCGACATGGTGGGGGAGCGCGTGGCCAAAGATCCGTGGAGTGATTGGAACGACGACGACCCCGGTAACTTCCAGCCGGGCGATACGATCGGCCCCTACGAGCTGCTGTTTCCTGCGGCCGTGGGCGGCATGGCCGCCGTCTGGGCCGCGCGGCTCAGGCGCCCCAACGGCACCGTCCAGATCGTCGCCGTCAAGCTGCTGTCGGATGCGATGCGGGGGGACGACGACGCGCGCGCGATGTTCCTCGACGAGGCCTGCACCGCGTCGCGCATCCTCCACCCGAACGTGGTGCACATCCTGGCGTACGGCGAGGTCCGCGATCGGCCGTACCTCGCCATGGAGTGGATCGACGGCGCCCCGATCGCGAAGATCTTCTCGAACCAGAAGGCGAAGCGCGCGCTCCTGCCGCTCGGCTGGGTGCTCCACGTGATGATCGACGCGTGCGCCGGCCTGCACGCGGCGCACGAGGTCCGCGACGACACGGGGGAGCTGCTCAACCTCATCCACCGCGACGTCACGCCGGAGAACGTGATGGTGACGTTCGACGGCATGGTCAAGGTCGTCGACTTCGGCGTCGCGAAGACGCGGGCGCGCGCGCAGATCAGCCGCGTCGGCGCGATCAAGGGCAAGACGGGGTACTTCTCGCCCGAGCAGGTGATGGGCGGGGCGCTCGACCGCCGGAGCGATCTCTTCTCCATGGGCGTCTTGCTCTACCTGCTCGTGACCGGCCACACGCCGTTCCGCGGCAAGGGCCCGCTCGAGGCGATGCAGCAGATCGCCAACCGCAACCCGCAGCCGCCGCGCGAGATCATGCCCGAGGTCCACCCGGAGCTCGATCGCATCATCATGCGGGCGCTCGCCAAGAACCCGAACGACCGGTACCAGACGGCCGCGGAGCTGCGCCGCGATCTCGAGCAGGTGAGCCTCGCCGTCGGCGAGGGCTACAGCGACAAGCAGGTGGGCCAGCTCGTCCGCGATCTGCTCCCCGGGGTCGCCGAGGCGCGCAAGGAGCGGATCGACCAGGCGATCGATGAGCTCGACCGCATCCTCGCCGAGCGCGCCCACCCGCACAAGCCGCAGGCCGCGCGCCCGGAGGACGCGACCGAGGTGATGCTCCGGCGCATCTCCATGCTGCCGATCCTGCAGGACGGGCCGGAGGCGTCGGAGGACGCGGCCGACGCGGCGCCGCCGTCCGCCGGCCCCGCGAGCTCGCGCATGTCGGGGCCGGCCAGCTCGCGCATGTCCGGGCCCGCGAGCTCGCGCATGTCGGGGCCGACCAGCTCGCGCCGGTCGAACCCCGATCCGACGCGCAAGTCGAACCCGGACGCGACCCGGAAGTCGCACCCGGACGCGACGAGCTCGCCGCTCGAGTTCGCGGCGGGGCTCTCTCCGCTGCCGCTGGGTCCGCCGCCGGTGCCCCCGGGCCGCCCGGCGGCGCACGCGCCTGCCGGGCACGAGGGCCCGCTGCACGTCGGGGCGGCGCACGCGAACGGGCCTGCGGGCGCGTCGATGCCCGAGCAGCGAACGCGCCCGGCTCCGGCGAAGGGGGGCGCGTTCGTCCGCGTGGCGCTGGTCACGCTGGTCGTCCTGGGCCTCGCGGCGGCGGCGGCGTTCCTGCTGGTCCAGCGCTCCGGCGGCCTGCGGCTCGGCTCGCTGACGTTGCCCTTCGCGCGCCCCAGCGCGTCCGGGCCGGCGCTGGCTGCGCCCGATACCTCTGCCGGCGCGGCGGCGCCGGACGCGGCGGCGGCGGCGCCTGCGCCGGCCGTGACGCCCGTGAGCGGCGCCGGCGCCCACGCGGTCCCCGCCGACGCCTCGGTCCCCGCCGACGCCTCGGTCCCCGCCGACGCCTCGGTCCCCGCCGACGCCTCGGTCCCCGCCGACGCCTCGGTCCCCGCCGACGCCTCGGTCCCCGCCGACGCCTCGGTCCCCGCCGACGCCTCGGTCCCCGCCGACGCCTCGGTCCCCGCCGACGCCTCGGTCCCCGCCGACGCCTCGGTCCCCGCCGACGCCTCGGTCCCCGCCGACGCCTCGGTCCCCGCCGACGCCTCGGTCCCCGCCGACGCCTCGGTCCCCGCCGACGCCTCGGTCCCCGCCGACGCCTCGGTCCCCGCCGACGCCTCGGTCCCCGCCGACGCCTCGGTCCCCGCCGACGCCTCGGTCCCCGCCGACGCCGGCGCGCCGCTCCCGAGCGGGCAGCCGGCGTACGCGCCCGGCGGCGCCGCGCCCGCGCCGGCGACGCCGTACCCGTCGCCTCCGGTCGCCCCCGCGCCGCGCGCCCCGGGGACGTTGCCGCCGCCGCCCGTCACCGGGTCGGCCACGCAGCAGCCTCCGGTGCAGCCTGCATGGCGGTCGAACCCGCCCCGCCCCACGCCGCCTCCGCCGCGACCGGCCTCGCCGCCCCCGCTCGACCTGGCGCCACGGTAGCGCCGTCCGACCGGGCGCGGCTCGGGTCTTCGCCTGCGCCGCGTGCCCGCGCGGCGCCACGCGCCTCGCCGCGGCGGGCGCGCTCAGTCCTTCTTCGGCTTGTCGGCCTGCGGCCTCTCGGGGACCGGCGTCACGCGGGACGCAGGCTTGTCGGGGACCGGCGTCGCGCGGGACGCGGCTCCGCAGGCTTGTCGGGGACCGGCGTCGCGCGGGACGCGGCTTTCTTCAGGGACGACTCCGCGAGCGACACGAGCATTGCGAGGTTCACCGGCTTCGAGAGCAGGAAGATCGCGTGCCGCCGGAGCGCGCGGATGCGCGCCTGCTGCGACTCGTCGGCGGTGACGACGAAGACGGGCGTGTCCCGGTTCAGCGCCCCCTTGGCCGAGAGCGACTCGAGCACGCTGAAGCCGTCGACCCCCGGCATGTGCAGGTCGAGCACCACGAGATCGAATTTGCGCGCGCCGAGCCGCCGCAGCGCCGGCGCCCCGCCGTTCGCCTCCTCGACGTCGCCGAGCGGGCGGAGCGCGCGGGCAAACATGCCTCGGATCGCGGTGTCGTCATCGATGACGAGGATGCACGTCACAGCATGAAGATGTTTGCACGGATACGGAAGCGTTGGAAGTCCGCGGCCCGCTCTCCGCACCGCGCAGCGCGAGCGTCCACAACGGCTCGCGCCGCGGGAGTGATTCGCGCGTCCGCGGCGCGCCGCCTCGTGAACGCGCTCGGTCGCGCTCGCGCAAAAGCGCTCGGTCGCGCTCGCGCGAAAGCGCTCGGTCGCGCTCGCGCTCGGAGCCGCGGGCGCGATGTGCGCACGGCCAAGACGGATACACCGTCATCCAAGATCCTGGGCTCCGTGGCTTCGGGCGAGGCGTGGACGCCACGGACGGGCTGCGGTAAACGCGGAGCAAGACCTCACCCGCACCGCAAAGGAACGATCCATGGGCAAGTTCACCATCACGAACGAGATCAACTGCAACGTCGACACCTTTTGGAAGCTGTTCCTGGACAAGACCTTCAACGAGGAGCTTTACCGGAAGGAGCTCGGGTTTCCCGAGTACACCATCACGGAGCAGGTCGAGACCGAGACGGAGATCATCCGGAGGTCGGCCGGGAAGCCGAAGATGAATTTGCCCGGTCCCGTGGAGAAGCTGCTCGGCTCCGGCTTCCGCTACACCGAGGAAGGCAGGCTGAACAAGGCCACCAAGGTGTGGACCTTCAAGCTGACGCCAAGCACCCTGGCCGACAAGATGCGCAACGAGGGCGTGGTGCGCGTCGAGGCGATCGGCGACAACAAGGTGCGCCGGATCGCCGAGATCTTCATCGAAGCGAAGGTGTTCGGCGTCGGCGGCCTGCTCGAGAGCAGCGCTGAAAAGGAGCTGCGGCAGGGGTGGGAAGAGAGCGCCGTCTTCATGAACAAGTGGATCGCTCAGGGCAGAGCGATCCAATAGCTCGGCCCGCGAGACGCGCCGAGCCAGCCGCCCAGGCACCGGCCGGTCGGCCGCAGCCCTCCGTCGCCGCCAGGCACCCAGACGCAGGCGCTGCCGGCGAGCGATGCCCGCGAGCGGCCGTCCTCTCCGCCCACCCCGCGCCTGGATGAACACGCGACGTGCACGTCCAGAGTCAAAGCGCGCGATCTTCTGTATGGCCGCTTGCTGAGACAGCTTACATGAACCAGGGCCACGGCATGGTGCACGTGGTCATCATCGGTGCCGGCTTCGGCGGTCTCTACGCGGCGAAGGCGCTCCGGCGCGAGCCGGTGCGGGTGACCGTGATCGACCGGCGGAACCACCACACGTTCCAGCCCCTCCTGTATCAGGTCGCGACCGCGGGCCTGAACGCGAGCGACATCGCCGCGCCCATCCGGCGCGTGCTCCGCAAGCAGAAGAACACGAGCGTGCTGCTCGCCGAGGTGACGGCGATCGATCCGGCGCGCAAGCGGGTGATCTTCGAGGACGGCGAGATCGGCTACGACAAGCTGATCGTGGCCGCCGGGGCGTCGCACTCCTATTTCGGTCACGACGAGTGGGCGCCGTTCGCGCCCGGGTTGAAGACCGTCGAGGATGCGCTGGAGATACGGCGGCGCGTCCTCCTCGCCTTCGAGGCGGCCGAGCGCGAGACCGATCCGGCGCGGCGGAAGGCCTGGATGACGTTCGTGGTGGTCGGCGCGGGCCCGACCGGCGTGGAGCTCGCCGGGGCGCTCTCGGAGCTCGCGCGGCACACGCTCGTGCGCGAGTTCCGGCGCATCAACCCGCGCGACGCGCGCATCGTCGTCGTCGAGGGCGCCGGGCAGGTGCTGCCGTCGTACGTCCCCGAGCTCGGCGAGAAGGCGCGCGCGCAGCTCGTGGCGCTCAACGTGGAGGTGCAGACGCGCCGCCTCGTCACCGGGATCGACGAGGACGGGGTCTCGATCGGCGACGAGCGGATCGAGGCCAAGACCGTGCTCTGGGGGGCCGGCGTGGCCGCCTCGCCCCTCGCCCGGAGCCTCGGGGTGCCGCTCGACCGGGCGGGGCGCGTGCTGGTGGAGCCGGACCTGACCGTGCCCGGCCACGAGGACGTCTACGTCATCGGCGACCTCGCGTCGCTGAAGCAGGAGGACGGGAAGCCGGTGCCAGGCGTGGCGCCGGCGGCGATCCAGGAGGGGCGCCACGCCGCGCGCAACATCGCGCGCGCCGTGCGGGGGCAGCCGCGGCTGCCGTTCCGGTACCGCGACAAGGGCTCGATGGCGACGATCGGGCGGGCCGCCGCGGTCGCCGACTTCGGCAAGGTGAAGCTCTCCGGGTTCCTGGCGTGGCTCGCGTGGCTCCTCGTCCACGTCCTGTTCCTCATCGGCTTCCGCAGCCGGTTCCTGGTGCTGTTCTCGTGGGCCCTGTCGTACCTGACCTACGAGCGCGCCTCGCGGCTGATCACGGGAGAGACCCCGCGGCTCCTCGAGGATCACCCCGCGCCGGCGCTCGAGCCGCGCAGGGACGGCGGCGCGCTCGGGACCCAGCCGCTGGAGCACGCGCGCACACGCGCCTAGGCGCCGCCCCGACGCGCCCGCCGCGGCGCCCAGGCGCACCCGCCGCGCGGCCCGCTGCGCCCGGGGCCGCGCGCGGGAGAGCGGCGTCCTGCGCTCGTCTGGACCTTTGCGCGCGAGCTGCGTTAGCGTCGTAGACCATGCACATCCATCCCGGACAGGGCGCCTCCGCGCACCCCTCGCGCGCCCTCCTCGCCAGCGCAGCATCCCTCGCCGCACTCCTGCTCAGCGCACCCGCCGCGTTCGCGCAGTCGGCGGACGCCGCCGACCCTGCCGGCGCGCAGCCGCAGGCCGCGCCCTATGGCGCCCCCCCGCCGTACGGCGCACCTGCCCCCTACGGGCAGCAGCCCGGCTATTACCCGCCGCCTGGGTACCCCCCTCCCGGGTACGCCCCGCCGCCCGGATACGCCCAGACCTCCACCGGGTACCCGGTCGGCCCGAGGGTCATGAACTACGAGGAGGGGCAGGCCGTCCCCGAGGGCTACCACGTCGAGGAGAGGGCGCGCCGCGGCCTGGTCATCGGCGGCGCCGTGACGTTCGGCGTCACGTACCTCCTCTCGGCCATGGTCGGGCTCGTCGCGGAGAGCGCGGATCGCGCGAGCGGCGGCACCGGGGAGAGCTACATCCCGCTCTACATCCCCGTCGCCGGGCCCTTCATCACGATCGGCACCGCCGACGCGAAGGGCGGCGGGATCTTCGTCCTCATGGTCGACGGGCTGGCGCAGGCCGCCGGCGTCGGCATGTTCATCGGCGGCCTCGCCGCGCCGCAGCAGAAGCTCGTCCGCAACGACGTCTCCCTCTCCGTGAAGCCGATCGTCACCGGCGACACCCTCGGGCTCGGCGTCTCCGGCTCGCTCTGAGCGCGCGCCGCCCGCGCCCCGGCGTCACGTCGCGACCGGCGGCGTCTCGTCCATCGTCTTGACGGCGCGCTTGGCCCGGCGGCGCACGTCGACGTGCAGCGACTCGTCGAAGTTGATGGCCGAGAACGCGGCCCGCGCCTCGATGTTCTTGCCGAGGGCGGCGTAGGCCTCGGCCTCGTTCCAGCGCAGCTTCCAGTCGCGCTTCGAGAGATCCGAGAGCTTCGCGGCGTCGGCGATGATCTCCTCGTACCGCTGCTGCTTGCCGAGCTCGCTCCAGTACTCGGCGCGGAGGTCGTCGTCCCCGGGCGCGAGCGCGACGGCCGCGGCGAAGCCGGCGAGCGCGTCGTCGATCCGGCCCGCGACGAGCTCGGCGCGGGCGAGCGAGCGGCGCGCGCCCGCGCTGTCGGGGTGCGCGGCGGCGAAGGCGGCGAGCGCGGGGATCGCCTCGTTGACCTTCAGGATGTCGGCGGGGTCGCTCGGCCAGAACCGGAGCGAGAGCGCGGCGAGATCGCCGGGGTCGCTCTCGAGCGCGCGCTCGATCGCGGCGGGCGCCTCCTCGCCGCGGCCGGCCTGGGAGAGGCATTTCGCGAGCTCGACCCACGCGCCCGACGACGACGGCGCCGTCTTCACGAACGCATCGGCCGCGGCGAGCGCCTCGTCGGTGCGCCCGAGCGCGCGCAGGGCGGCGATCCGCGCGAGGTGCGCCCGCTCGACGCGGTCGCCCTCGCCCTCGCCCGCGACGGCGACGGAGCGGTCGGCGGCGGCCAGCGCGATGTCGTGGCGGAGCTCGCGCTCGTGGTAGGCGAGCTGCTCGAGGTAGAAGGCGCTGTCGCGCGGCGCCGCGTCCCACTGGCCGGTCAGGTAGTCGAGCACCGCGTCGGAGCGCACGTAGACGAGCGTGGCCGCGTCGCGCGGGTTCTCGTAGATCGGCACGAGGACCCCGAGCTGCACCATCGCGTCGAGCGCCGGCTGGCAGTCGGGCTTCGCCTCGAGCGCGAGCACCATCTCGTCGAGGGCGGCGTCCTTCTTCTGCATCGCCAGGTGCACCTGCCCGACCGCCACGTGGTAGTCGGCGTCCCCCTGGAACGTCTTCCGGATCGCCTGGAAGCTCTTCAGCGCCGCGGGGTGGTCGCCCATGTTGGCCTGCGCCGAGGCGAGGTTCAGCCGCGCGGCGTGGTCGTCGGGGTCCATGGTGACGATGCGCTTGAGCGCCGAGATCGCCTTCTCGTAGTCGCGCTCGCCGAACGCCTTCTGCGCGCGCTCCCAGACCGGCGCCTTGTCGAGGAAGGCCTCGAGCTGCGAGACGAGCGCGCTGTTCTGCTTGCGCCAGACGCCGCTCTTGCCGGCCTCGGAGTTCGTGAGGAAGTCCTTGATCCACTTGCGGGCGGCGTCGATGCTGAGCCCTTTGTCGGCGAGCCCCTCGAACTCGCCGCGGGGCACCGGCATGCGCGCGGGGAGCCCCTGCCGGCGCGCCGTGTTCTCGTCGAGGCCGATCAGCACCCAGTCGCTTTGCTCGCTCATGATCCTAGGACGGTAGCCGCCGTGCCCCGCCGGGATCAAGCGACGTCTCGGCGCAGCGCGCCCGCGCGAGAGGCGCGTCAGGAGTAGAGCCAGGCCAAGAGGACGAACGCCATGAAGGCCGCCGCGGCGACCGCGAGGGCGAGCGCGCGCGGCACCCCGAGGAGCATCGGCCGGAGGCTCGCCTGGAACGCGACCGAGTCCACGGAGCTCGGCGGGTTCGGCGGCGTGTCAGGGCCGGACGCGCCGCCCGGGGCGGCGACGGCAGCGGCCGGCGCGCCCGCAGCGCCGCCGCTCGCGCTGGCCGCGAGCCGCGAGGCCGCGACGGCCGGCGCCGCGACGGCGTCGAGGGGCGCCGCAGCCAGCCCGGGAGGGGGCGCGCCGAGGTCCGGGGGCCGCGGCGCCGCGGGGGACCCGAGGTGCTCGAGGCCGAGCTGGGCGAGGATGGCTTGCTGCTCGTTGCCCCACGCGACCGGCAGCGCGCTCGCCTCGGGCGCGAGCGTGAGCGGCGCCGACATCACCTTGTGCATCGCGCGCTCGAGCGCGAGCGCCTCGTCGAGGCGGCGCGACGCGCTCTCCGCGCCGGCGCTCGCGGAGAGGCGCAGCGCGTCGGCGGCCACCTCGGAGACGTGGGCCGCCACCTTGGCGAGCGCCAGCTTGCGCTCGGCCTGCGCCACGGCGAAGCGCGCCTCCTCGCGGAACCGGATCGCCTCGGTCGTGAGCCGGTCGACCTCGGCGTGGAGCTGCCTCGCGCCCTCCGGCGCGCCGCGGGCCGCAGGCGCGGCCCCGGCGTCGTGCTCCACGGAGAACGCGGCCGCGGCGGTGATCGAGGGCGGCGGCTCGGCGTACGTCGGCGTCGCCCCGGAGAGCGGGCGCGGCTCGGCGTCCTGCGCGGTGATGGATCCGTACGAGGGCAGGCTGCCGCGCTGCCGCCCGCCGCTCGAGCTGCTGGACGCCGGATCGCCGCGCCCGCGGCCGTTGCTCCCGACGACGACGGTCTTCTCGTCGGCCGTCTCGGGGGGCAGCGCCCCGCGCCGCCGCGAGCTGCCGAACGCCGTGTCCGTCTCGCGCGAGCCGGGGACCGCCGTGAGCGGCGACGGCGTGACGGCGTCGCGCGCCTCGACGTCGGTCGGATCGTCCTCGCGGCCGGGCGCCGCGCCGCTCGGGCGGAGCCGGTCGGGGGCGCTCGCCCCCCTGTCCCGCGCTGCGGCGGGCCGGCGCGGGATCGCCGTCGCGGCCGAGAGCGAGGGGCGCGGCGCCTTGGCCATCCCGGCGAAGCCGCCGGAGACGGCGCGCTCGAACCAGCGCATCTGCCTCATGGCGTTGCGCCGCACGAACCGGCCGAGCGCCTCCTCGTTCCCCTCGAGGTACCCGTGGCTGCGCAGCCAGCCCTCGAGCCGCGCGAAGATCTCGTCCGCGCTCTGGAAGCGCGAGGCCGGGTCACGCTCGAGGCAGCCCATGACGATCGCCACGAGCTCCTTGTCGATCTTCGGCCGGAGCTCCCGCAGGTCGGCCGCGGGCTGCGTCGTCATGTTGCGCAAGAGCTCGTAGTCGCTCGACGACGGCCACGGGTGCTTGCCCGAGAAGAGCTCGAACAGCACGACGCCGAGCGAGAACAGATCGGAGCGCCTGTCGGCGGAGCCCCCGCGGGCCTGCTCCGGCGCCATGTACGTCGTCACGCGCCGGCGCGCCCCGACGGCGGTGGTCATCACGCGGAGCGACGATTTGGCGAGCCCGAAGTCGGCGATCTTCACCTCGCCCTGGAACCCGACGAGCACGTTGCCCGGCGTGAGATCGCGGTGCACGAGGTTGAGCAGCTCGCCGCTCGGCGCGCGGAGCTCGTGCGCCGCGCCGAGCCCGCGGCAGAGCGTCGCGCCGATGTAGACGACGAGCCGCTCGGAGAAGACCTCGCCCGTGTCGAAGACGGTCTTCATGAGCCGCGCGAGGCTCACGCCCTGCACGAGCTCGACGGCGAAGTACGAGCCCTGCTCGTCGGTCCCCCAGCCGGCGACCTCGACGACGTTCGGGTGCTTGAGCGCCGCGGTGGTGCGCACCTCGTCGAAGAACCGGGTGGCCACGGTCGTGTCCCCCGCGTAGTGCGGGTGCAGCCGCTTGACGGCGAGCAACTCCCCTGGCCGGTGCGGACCTACCGACCTGCAGAGATCAACGCGGGTGGTCGCTCCGGACGCGATCTCTGCAAGGAACTGAAGCGAGAGCGCGGCCGGCGCGGGCTCGGGGAGCCGAGACATGCACGGTGAAGTCTAGCGGGCGACAACCCCGACCGGAAAGGGCCTCAGACGCCGGCGCGCGCCGCGGCGATGGCGGCGGGGACGCCGGAGGGGGTGGCCTTGAGGTGCACGTCCAGGTGGTCATCCTTGGTCTTCAGCGCACGAACACCGAGCACCGGCGCGCAGATGCGCAGCGCCCGCGCGACCGTCGGATTGCCGCCCACGGCGGGAATCTTGAGCAGATCCAGGGTGATCCTGTCGTCCTTGCCGTCGATCAGCGCGGCCGGCCGGTTGGGGATGAAGGAGACGAGGTTGCCGGGCTTGTTGAGATCGATCGCCCCCGAGTTGATAAGCCCGGCGATCGGCGAGCTCTCGTCGCCCATCACGTGGAGCTTGAGGTCGGCGATCCGCAGGCCGACCCGGATGGCGTCCGCGCGCACATCGAGCTCCTCGGCGTAGACGGCGAACGAGGCCCGGATCGGCGCGCCCATGGCCTTCACGGTGAGCGCGAGGCGCAGGCCGGGGGGCGCGGCCTCGATCACGATGTCCTTGGGCGCGCGCTTCCCGCCGCTGAGCTCCCGCGCCAGATAGCGCAGCGCATCGATCGGGACGCCGAAGCGCAGGCCGAGCGCGCCGCGCAGCGCCCTCACGATCTCCTCGGGGTGAGCCTTGAGGTAGTCACCGGCGTGGCGGAGCAGCACCTTCGGGTTGGGCTTGGGCATCGTTGGGGCAGCTACGATTGCCCGGAGTCAGGCCCGCGCGCAAGGGGCGAGCGCTACCCGCCGCGGGGGCGCCGGCGGCCGGAGAGGCCGCTGTTCTAACGGGGCCGACTCGGTCACACTCGGGCGCGATGCAGACCAGGATCCTTCTTGTCATGGCGACAACAGCGCTCGCGATCGGCTGCGGATCGGCCGACGCGACGCTCGGGTGGACGCCGAGCGACGAGCCGCCGGGCGGCTCGTCGAGCGAGGGCGGCGGCGATGGCCAGGGCGGCGGCGACGACGGCCAGGGCGGCGGCGACGATGGCGGGGGCGACGACGGCGGGGGCGACGACGGCCAGGGTGGTCGCGGGGGCGATCTCGCGAGCGGCGGGGGCGGCGGTTCATCGAGCGGCGGCGGGCCGCTGGGCGCCCTGTGCGACCTGCCGCCGCGGTGCGATGCCGAGCCGCCGGATCCGGGCGAGGAGCTCGCATGGGATCACGTGTCGTCGTACATCATCGCCGGAGCTGGGAGCCCCAACCACCGCGGGCGCGATCTCTTCCTGACCCCGGATGACCCGCAGTGGATCATCGGCAAGTTCGCCTACGGGATCACCGACAAGGATCTGAAGGGCGAGCGGGTCGACATCTACCTGCTCCGCGGCTGCAGCGGCGCGTGGGAGCGCCTCGGCTCGGCGACCACGACGGAAGCGGACTCGACGCACCCCGCGGTCGAGGGCGTGAGCGACGCCGGGGGCCGCGTCTACTTCCAGATCCCGGCGGCGCAGCGGCTCGGCGTCGGCAGGCACCGGATCCACATGGTCGTCCGCGGCGACCTGTCGAGCGCCGATCTCTTCATCGAGGTCGTCCCCCGCGGCGCCCCGATGTTCGTGAGCGACGTCGACGGGACGCTGACCGGCACGGAGACGGAGGAGTTCACCTCGCTCCTGCTCGGCCAGCTGCCCGACGCGCACCCGCACGCCGCGGCGGCGTTCCACCGGCTCGTGGAGAAGGGCTACCGCCCGATGTACCTGACCGCGCGGCCGGAGTGGCTCGTCCAGCGCACCCGCGATTTCCTCGAGGCCTACGGCTTCCCGCCCGGCATCGTGCACACCACGCTCGGCCTGACCGGCGCGACGGGCGACGCCGCCGCGGAGTACAAGACGGCGGAGCTAGAGCAGCTCTTCGAGCGGAGGGAAATGGTGCCCGCGTGGGCGTTCGGCAACACCGAGACCGACGCGGAGGCCTACCACAACGCCGGCGTGACGCCCCTCACGCGGCGCGTGTTCTACCAGTTCGACGACGACCTCCTCGGAGGCCGGCGCATCGACGATTACGGCGATCTGCTCGCCGAGATCGACGAGCTCCCCAGCCTCTGCGATTGATCCGGCGCGTCAGCCGGGCGCCTGTTCGGTCTGGACGCCGCCCGCCGGCGGCTCCGAGGCGGCCGCGGCGCCGGCCGGCGCCTCGACGCGGCCGCCGATCGACCGGAGGAGCTCGATCACCGCGGCGTGGGTGCGATCGCGCAGGTCGTTCACCCGCGCGCCCTCGCGCCCGTCCGGGCGCACGGCGATCGGCGCACCGACCCGGACGCGGACGATCCGCATCGTGCCGTCGCCCATATCGATCGCCCCCTTCTTCATGAGCAGGTGCGTGCCCTCGATGGCGACCGGCACCACGGGCACGCCGGCCCGGACGGCGGCATAGAAGCCGCCGTTCTTGAACTGCCGGAGCACGCCGTCCTCGCTCCGCGTCCCCTCCGGGAACACGAGCAGCGGCTTGCCGTTCCGGAGCACCTGCTCGAACCGCGCGATCGCCTCGACCGCGGCGCGCGAGCCGACCGTGCGATCCACCGGCACGTGGCCCGCGAGCTTGAGGTGCCAGCCGAGGAACGGGATCTTCATGAGCGAGCGCTTGGCCGCCCACTTGAAGTCGCCCGGCAGCACCGCGCCGAGCACCAGGATGTCGAGCACGCTCTGGTGGTTCGAGCAGTAGACGAAGACCCCGGGGGGGACGTTCTCGAGGCCGCTCGTCTGGATCTCCATGTCGAGCGCGCGCGCGCTCGCCTGGCACCAGCGGCGCATCGCCCAGAGGCTCGCCGAGCGCTGCGGCGTGAGCGGGCCCAGCGTCAGCGACACCGTGCCGTAGGCCATGGTCCTGAGGGAGAAAGGGACCCAGTGGCGCGTCGCCAGCCAGGCGCTCTTGAGATCCATCCTACGGCGCTTACCACTCTCCATATCGGGCGAAAACGCGTAGGGTGTTGCGCACCCGCGCCGCGCGCCGGCGTCTTCGCACGGGGGTTCGAGCGCGCCTCTGGACCCGCTTCCCCTCCGGTGTGCCGGACGAGGCGGGCGGCGCGCGGAGGCTCGCTGGTCCGGCCCGGGCTCGCGTCGCGCGACGCCGTCGCCTGCGCGTCGCCCTCGCGCGTTACGGCTGGAGCGGCGGCGTGAGCAGCCCCCACCCGAGCGTGACCGGCCGCCCGGCGCGCTCGAACTTGACGGTGTACAGGCCCGTCTCCTCGGCGCTCTGCACCACCGCGGGGCGCAGCGCGCCGACCCACTCGGCCCAGACGCTCGCCCCGAGCTTGAGGCGCGGCTTGACCGGGATCGGGCGCAGCGCCGACTCATCGGCGAGCAGGGCGGCGCCGCCGTAACCGAGGGCGAACCACCGCGCCGAGCTGCTGGGCAGCGACGTCAGGACGGCGCCAGACTCCGCCGGGGGGCCGCCGAGCCGCGACACGAGGAGCACGTGGCGCCACGTCTCGCCATCCTTCCATGCGGCGAAGTTGCCGGGCGCGAGCCCCTCGGTCTGCACGACGAAGCGGACGCCCTTGAGCTGCGCGAGCGGGGTCCGCGGATCCATGTCGGTGTAGCGGACCTCGATCTTGTCCTTCACGAAGCGGGTGACGACGCCGTGCTTCATCACCCCGTTCCACTCCGTGAGCACCGGTTCGTGGGGCCGGAGGCGCGGCGCGTCGGGCACGGGGACGACGTAGCCCGGGTGGACCTTGTACGACGGCCCGCCCCGCCCCTCGACGATGAGATCGTCGCCCTCGAAGCCGACCACGGTGGCCGCGTAGAGCACGAGCGTCGAGCCGAGCTTGGCGCCGGCGAGCATCCGCTCCGAGACGGTGAAGACGCGGCGGCCCGGATCGAGCTTGATCGGGGACGCTGGGAGGCCGAGCGGGTTCGACGCGTGCGCCGCGCCGGTCGGCGCCTGCGTCTCCGCGACCGCGGGACGCGGCAGCGCCGCGAGCGGAGCGACGGGCGGGCTCTGGGAGGGCGTCGGCGCCGGGGGCGACGTCGGCGCAGGCTCGCACGCCGCCGCGAGGCCAGCGGCCAGGAGGCAAGCGAGCGCGCCGGCCGCGCCGCGGGGACGCGGCGCCCTGGAAGCGAGGCGTCGCGCCGAGCTCGAGTCGCGATCCTTCGCGGCGGCGGGGCCCAGCCTGCGGGACCCGGCCCCGAGGCCGCCGGGACATCGGTCAGCCATCGGGGGCGAGCATGGACCGCGAAACGCGCGGCGGCGAGCAGAAAGGGACGAACCGTCGCGCGGCGCCGGGTCGGCTGTCCGCAGGGAGGGGCGGCGCTCTCCTCGTGACGCGCGCGGCGCGTCCTGCGCTAGCCTGCGGCGCGATGAAGCGCGCCTTCAGCGTCGATGAGCTCAAGCAGACCGCGCCCCGCCTCGCCGTGGAGCGCCGCGCCGTGCGTTTCCAGGACGTCGACGCCGCCGGGATCGTCTTCTACCCGCGGGTCCTCGAGTACTTCAGCGACGCGTACATGATCGCGCTGAGGGAGCGGGGCATCGATCTGCCCGCCCTCATCGCCGGCGGCGCGACCAAGCTGCCGCTGGTCCACGCCGAGGCCGACTACCTGCTGCCGCTCCGGTTCGGCGACGCGATCGAGGTCGAGGTGCTCGCCCCGAAGCTCGGCGACACCTCGTTCACGGTGGGCTACCGCGTGACGACCGCCGGCGGGATCGCCGCCGTCGGGCAGACGGTGCACGTGTGCATCGACGGCGCGCGCTTCGTCCCGTGCCCGCTCCCGGACGATCTGCGCCGCGCGCTCGGGTGACCGCGGCGAGCGCGGCTGCCGGCGACGCGCTCTCCCGCTACCGCGCCGGGAACGGCGCGAGCGCGGCCGCGAGCTGCGCCGCCGCGCCGAGGCGATCGAGCTTGCCTGCCGCGGTCAGCGGGAGCGCCGCGACGGCGCAGAGGCGCCGCGGGCGCTTGTGCGGGGCGAGCCGCGCCGCGACGACGGCCGCGAGGTCGTCGAGCAGCGCGGGCGAGAGCGCGGCGCCGCCCGGCGCGCCGGGCGCGGCCTGGTCGGGGACGATCGCCGCCGCGACGACGTGGCCCCACCGCTCGTCCGGCACGCCGAACACCACCGCGCCCGCGACGCCGGCGCAGGACGCGAGGACCTGCTCCACCTCGGCGGGGTAGACGTTCTCGCCGCCGGTCACGATGAGGTCGCTCCGGCGCGCGGCGACGTGGAGCCGCCCGGCAGCGTCGAGCGCGCCGAGGTCGCCGGTGCTGAACCACCCGCCTTCGTCGACCAGGAGCTCCGGCGGGCGCGCCGGGCCGCGGTAATAGCCGCGGAACAGCACCGGGCCGCGGATCTCGATGCGGCCCACGCCGTCGCCGCCGGCGCCCTCGACGCGCAGCTCGACGCCGGCGATCGGCGCGCCGGAGCCCGTCTCGCGGGCGCGCGGATCGCGCGGGCGCTGCACGGTGACCTGCGAGCACGCCTCGGTGAGGCCGTAGGTGGTGAGCGCCGGGACCCCGCGGCGCGCGCACTCGTCGAGCGTCCTCTCCGGAGCGCCCGCGCCGCCGACGAGCACCGCGCGCAGCCGGGCGAGGACGTTGTCGCGATCGGCCTCGAGGAGCGCGAGCAGCATCGTCGGCACCACGGAGAGCAGCGTCGCGCGGTCCCGGACGATCGAGGCGAGCACCGACGCGGGGTCGAAGCGTGGCGCGAGGACGACGGCGCGCCGCGCGAGCAGGCAGCGCGTCACGATCGAGAGGCCGCCGACGTGGCAGAGCGGCAGGCAGAGCAGCCAGCGATCGTCGTCGCGCACGCCGAGGTTGGCCGCGCTCCCCGCGGCGGCGGCGACGAACGCGCGGCGCGGCAGCACCGCGCCCTTGGGGCGCCCCGTGGTGCCCGAGGTGTAGACGATCGCGAGATCGCCGGACGGATCCGGCGGCGGGACGCCGGCCGCCTCGGCGGCGCGCGGCCCGCGATCGCGGAGCGCGGCGAGCTCTGGCCCGGCGTCGCAGAGCAGCGCGGCGAGCGCGGGCTCGCGCAGCACGAGGTCGGGGCGCGCGTCGTCGACGAGGACGCTCGCCTCGCCGTCCGTGAGCCGCGGGTGAATCGGGACGATGACGGCGCCGAGCGCGAGCAGCGCGTGGAGGACCACGACCGTCCCGATCGCGTTCGGGGCGACGAGCGCCACGCGAGCGCCCTGCCCTACCCCGGCGCGGGCGAGCCGGGAGCACACGGCCGCGACCGCGGGCGCGAGGTCGCCGAAGCGGAGGGCGCCGCCGGGGCCGACGCCGAGGCCGGGGACGTCGATCTCGCGCGGCGCGTCCGCCTCGGAGCCGCCGTGGACGAGCGCCGTCAGCGCGGCGACCGCGGGATCGCGCGCGGCCTCGAGGAGGCTCAGGCCATCCATGGTCCGACGCCGAGCCCGGGCCGATCGCTGGCCACGACCAGCCCGCCCTCGCGGAGCTGCGGGATCCGGATCGCGGGCCACGCCGCGAGGCCCGCGTGCGCGTCGAGGCCGCACGCGAGCGGCGGCCGCGGCAGCGCGAGCGCGAGCTCGCACGCGGCCGCGAGCGCGACGGGGCCGTCGAAGAGGTGCGTCACCACGGCGCCGAGGCCGCGCTCCTGCGCCCTCCGGCCGAGGTCGTGCGCGCGCAGGAGGCCGAGCATCGCCGGCTTCAGGATGAACGCGGCGCAGCCTTGCGCCTCGAGCAGGCGCTCCGGCATGCCCTCGAGGGCGAGCGACTCGTCGGCCGCCCACGGGACCGCTTGCGCGCCGAGGCGGTGGAGGAGCTCCGGCGCGACCGGCTGCTCCACGAAGCGGGGCTCGATCGGCGCGAGGAGGGCGAGCCGGCGGGGCGCGTCCTCGAGCGGCCAGGCCGCGTTCGCGTCGAGCCGGAGCTCGATCGACGGGTGCTCCCGCCGCAGCGCGCGCAGCGCCTCCAGATCGCGGGCGAACCCCTCGTCTCCGCGCGAGCGGAGCTTCACCTTGATCGCGCGGACGCCGCGCGCGACGAGCGCGCGCGCGCTCCCCAGCATCTCCGGCAGGGCGGCCGACGTCGCGAGCAGCCCGTTCACCCGAACCTCGGCGCGCCGCTGGTGGCCGCCGAGGCACGCCGACGCCGGCAGCCCGAGGCGCTGGCCGACCAGGTCGAGCAGCGCCGTCTCCAGGGCGAAGCGCGCCGCCGGCAGGCCGCGGAGCCGCGGCGACAGCGGCTCGAGCGCGATGGTGCTCGCGCTCAAGCGCATCGAGGCGCACTACATGCTGGAAGGGTTCTCCCAGTAGGCGGCGCCTGCGCGCGCCGGACCGCGGGCGCCGCCGCCGCCGTCGCCGCGTCCCCGCCCGGCAGGTCGATCGCGCCGAGCGCCCCGGGAAGCTCGGCGAGCGCGCGCTCGACGTCGTCGGCCGAATCGGGCGAGAAGCCGGGGAGCGGCGTGGCCTCGCCCAGGCCGACGCGCCCCTCGTCGTCGATGAGCGACAGCACGAGGCCCCTGCGCGCGCCTTCGAGGGCCCGTGGCGCAAGGCTTCCGGCGGCGACGCGCATCACCCATGCAGCTGGGCCGCGAGGCCCAGCGAGAAGAGCAGCGCGTAGGCGAGCAGCAGCTTCGCCGTCCCGGCGAGGCAGTCGTTGAGCGGCCGGCCGTCGGTGGTCGCCAGCACCCGGAGCAGGCGCACGGCGCGCGGGAACGTGGCGAAGACGAGGAGCGTCCATCGCCGGCCCTCGCCGACGGCGAGGGCGACCGGCACCGCGTAGGCGACCGCGAGGAGCATCGCGTATTCGAGGACGCCCGCCCTGCGGCCGAAGCGGACGGCGAGCGTGCGCTTGCCGGCGACGACGTCCGTGTCGCGATCGCGGACGTTGTTGACGACGAGCACGGCGGTGGCGATGGCGCCGACCGGCACGGCGGCCGCCCACGCGAGCGGCGGCACCGAGCCGAGCTGGACGAACGCCGTCCCGCAGACGGCGACGAGGCCGAAGAACACGAACACGAAGACGTCGCCGAGGCCGTGGTAGCCGAGCGGGTACGGGCCGCCGGTGTACGCGATCCCGGAGAGGATCGAGGCGACGCCGATCGCGACGATGGGCCACCCGCCCACGAGCGCGAGGTGCACCCCGAACGGCAGCGCGAGGGCGATCGTGACGAGCAGCCCGACGCGCACCTGCCGCGGCGTGAGCAGCCCGGCCTGCACCGCGCGGGTGGGGCCGAGCCGCTCGTGCGTGTCGGCGCCCTTCTCGTGATCGAAGACGTCGTTCGCGAAGTTCGTGGCGATCTGGATCAGCATCGCGCCCGCGAGCGCCGAGAGCGCCGGACCGATCCGCATGCCGCCGAGCGCGTAGGCGACCGCCGTCCCGACCATCACCGGCGCGAGCGCCGCGGTGAGGGTCGCCGGCCGGCACGCGAGGAGCCACGCCCGGAACGACCCGGGGCGCACGCCGCCCGCGGCGGCCGCGCCGGCCGCCTGCGAGGCCGCCGCCGCGCTCACGATCCCCTCCCCTGCTCGCCGGCGCCGCGCGCGCCGCGCGCGCCCGCGGTGGCGCGAGCGCGCGAGCGCGGCGCGCCGTCCTCGCCGGGCTCCTCGCGCGCGGGGCGCTCGGGTGCGGGGCTTCTGTTCGCGTTGATCTGGCTCATGACCGTGGATCCCTCTCGGCAAGCTCGGGGTTCTCGGCGCGCGCGCCGCTCATGAAGGCTCGAGATCGGCCGCCGCCCCTTCCGCCGCCGGCGCGCTGCTCAGCGCGGCGACCTCGCGGCGGACGTCGGACCAGAGCCGCGCGACGCGGGCGGCGCCGTCGTGAGGCGGCACCACCGCCTCGATCAGCGTCGCGCCGGGCCGCTGGTGCGCGGCGGCGAGGGCATCGGCGAGCCCGCTCGCGGTGCCGGCGCGCTCGTACGCGAGCCCGAACATCGCCGCCGCGGGCGCGAACTCGAGGTGCTGCGGCATGGTGAAGCCCCGATCGAGCAGATCGGCGCCGCGCCTGGCGACGGGGAGGTGCTCGAAGATGCGGCCGCCGTCGTTCTGGACCACCACGACGACGAGGGGCGCGCCGCCGTCGCCCGCTGCCCGCGCGGCGAGGAGCAGCCCGGTCAGGTCGTGCAGCAAGCTGAGATCGCCGAGCAGCAGCGTGACCGGCGCGGCCGAGACCGCGCGGGCGCCGGCCGCCCCCGACACGAGGCCGTCGATCCCGCTCGCCCCGCGCTGGTGCAGGACGCGCAGCGGGCGCGCCGACGGCGGGCAGTACGTGTCGAGATCGCGCACCGGCATGCTGTTGCCGATCGCGAGCAGCGAGCCCTCCGGGCACGCGCTCGCCGCCGCCCGCGCGACCGCGCCCTCCGTGAGCTCGTCCCCGGCGCACGCGCGCGCCGCCTGCGCCGCCGCGGCCTCGCCGGCGCGCGCGAACGTCGCGGCCCAGCCCCGCCGCCCGCGCCCGAGGTCCACCGCCGCCCCGCCGAGGCGCGCCGCGAGCGCCTCGCACACGTCCGCGGGCTCGGCCATGACGAGGGCGGCCGCGGCGCTCGTCGGATCGTTCCAGCCGTGCGCGGCCACCACGAACCGGCGGCAGCCGGCGTGCTCGGCGATGTAGGTCGCGTACCCGGCCGACGTCGGCGGCGCGCCGAGCTCCAGGATGAGGTCGGGCGCGTTCGCCGCGCGGAACTCGGGCGCGCGGAGGAACGCGTCGAACGAGGCGGGCATCACGACCCCCTCGGCGAGGCCGCCGAAGTAGATCTGGCTCGTGCCCTCGGCGAGCACCGGGAACCCGGTCGCCCGCGACAGCGCGAGCACCGCGCGGCGCGCGCGGGCGTCGTCCTCGCGGCTCGGGGCGGGGCCGCACACGATGAGCCCCCGCTCGGCGCGCGCGCACCGCGCCGCGATCTCCTCGATCGCGCGCGCGTCGACCCCGGCGCGCGCCGGCACGACCCGCGGCCCGGCGCGGCGCATCAGCGCCTCCCACTCGGCCTGCCACGGCTCGGGCCCGGCCACGTCGACCGGCTCGAGCGGCTTGCGGAAGCGCGCGTTGATGTGGACCGGACCGGGCGTCGGCGCGAGCGCGCGCAGGGCCGCCTGCGCCGCGATGCGCGCCACGGCGCGCAGCGCGAGGGGCGCCGGATCCGGCAGCCCGAGCTCGGCGAAGTGGCGCACGTGGTCCCCGAAGAGCTTCATCTGATCGATGGTCTGCGAGGCCGCCGCGTCGGCGAGCTCCCACGGGCGGTCGGCCGTGATCGCGATGAGCGGCGTGAAGCTGTGGTGCGCCTCGATGATCGCCGGCAGCGCGTGGGCGCCGGCGGTGCCCGAGGTGCAGACGAAGGCGCTGGGCCGGCCGGTGACGCGCGCCTGTCCCAGCGCGAAGAACGCCGCGGCGCGCTCGTCGACGACGCTGTGGCAGCGCACCTCCTCGCTCTCCATCGCCGCGATCGCGAGCGGCGTGGAGCGCGATCCCGGGCAGAGGACCACGTCGCGCACCCCGGCCTGCGAGAGCGCGCGGACGAACAGCTGCGCCCAGGCCGAGTGGAGGTTCGAGCCGCTCATCACCGCCTCCGGAGGCCCGCGCGCGCGCGCACCTCAGGCCCCCCCGGGCGTCGCGACGAACAGGCACACGACGCCCATCGTCAGCGGCTCCACGCGCAGCACGCGCAGCCCCGCGCCCCGCATCAGCTCCGCGAACTCGTCCGGCGGAGGGAACCTCGCGATCGAGTCCTGCAGGTACCGGTACTCGTCCCGGCCGGAGATCGCGCCGCCGACGTACGGCACGACCGTGTGGATGTGGAAGCGCGCGAGCTTGCTCATGATCCCCCCGCGCGGCTCGCTGAGCTCCAGGATCGCGATGCGCCCGCCCGGCCGCGTGACGCGCGCCATCTCGCGGAGCGCCCGGGCGCGGTCCGGGACGTTGCGGATCCCGAACGCCATCGAGATGGCGTCCACGCTCGCGTCGCCGAACCGCAGCTGCTCCGCGTCGCCGACCTCGAGCTCGACCCGCCCGGCGAGCCCCGCGGCCTCCACCTTCCGGCGGCCCACGCCGAGCATCCCCTGCGACGGATCGACCCCGACGACCTTCACGTCGTGCGTGCGCGCGATCTCGATCGCGAGATCGCCGGTGCCGGTCGCCAGGTCGAGCACCGTCGCGCCGGGCGCGAGCTCGAGCGAGCGCACCGCGCGCCGCCGCCAGCCCTGATCGAGCCCCAGCGAGATGATCCGGTTCAAGAGGTCGTACCGCTCGGCGATCCCGTCGAACATCTCGCCGGTGCCGAACCGGCGCCCGCCGCGCGGCGCCTCGCCCTGATCCGTGTGGCTCATGTCCCGCCCTCCGCCTGCTGCACCGCGCGCGGCGCCTCGGCCCGCTCGGGCGCGAACCGCTTGCCGTCGCCGGGTGGCGCGGCCGCCTCGCTGCCCCCCGGCGCCGTGACGGCGAGCGCGCGCTTCCGCTCGTGGAGCCGCATGTGGCCCCGCTGGATGCCCTCGCTCGCGAGCGCGCGCAGGGCCGCCAGGTTCGAGGCGAGCCCGACGGAGGCCAGCACCACCGCGAGCTCGCGCGCGCTCTTCGCGCCCACGAGCTGCAGCGCGGCGCGCACGCCGGCGTGCACCTCGGTCGAGCCGCCCACCGTCCCGACGGCGAGCGGCAGCTCCGCGCGGCCCGCGAGCCCGCCCGGGACGCGCTCCCACGTGCTGAGCGGCCGGTACCGGCCGCTCATCGACGCGTACGCGTGCGCGCCCGCCTCGATCGCCCGGAAGTCCTGCCCGAGCGCGACCGCGGCCGCGTCGAGCCCGTTCATGAAGCCCTTGTTGTGGGTCGCCGCCCGGTACGGATCGAGCTCCGCGAAGCGGCTCGCCCGCGCGATGCCGTTCGCCACGTCCGCGCCGCCGAGCGCGTCGTCGGCGACGGTGGCCGTCACCCGCACGAGGCGGCGGACCGTCAGGTTCGACAGGATCCGCAGGCCGATCGTCCCGCCCGCGATGCGCTGCACGAGCGGCGCCACCGCCTCGGCCACGGTGTCGACCAGGTTGGCGCCCATCGCGTCGCCGACCTCGACGTAGAGGTGCACCACGAGCACGCCGAGCTCCGCCGACAGGACGCGCACCTCGAGGTCGCGGCAGCCGCCGCCGCGCGCCACCATCCTCGGGATCGCCGCGTCGCCGGCGGCGAGCAGGCTCGCGCGCGCCGCCTCCAGCCGGCCCGCGGCCGCCTCCGGATCGGGCACGTCGTCGAGCTGGACCTGCGCGGTCATGATCGGCGGGTCCGCCTCGCCGGAGAAGCCGCCCGACAGCCGGACCATGCGCGCCGCGTTCGACGCCGCGGCGATGACGCTCGGCTCCTCCACCGCCATCGGCACCAGCACGTCCCGCTGGTTCACGCGGAAGTTCAGCGCGAGGCCCAGCGGGAGCGCGTGCGTCGCGATGACGTTCTCGCACATCCGGTCGGCCACCGCCGTCGGCAGCCCGCCCCCGCTCGCGAGGTGCGCGAGCGCGTCCTCGTCGAGCAGCCCGAGCGCCTGGATCGCGCGGAGCCTGTCCTCCAGGCACCGCTTGTAGAACCCGCTGATCCGGCTGGACACGTTCTGGCTCATCGGCTGCCTCCGCGCGCCGCGCGCGCTCGCGGGAGCGGCGCGCGCCCTCCGCCTTGCATCGGAAAATCCGCCATCGCCGCTCACCGCCTCCGCCGGGGCGTCGACATCGCGACCCCCTCGAGCGCCGCCTTCGCCGGGCTCTCCGGGAGCGGCTCGATGCTCCGCACCGCGTCCCCGCAGAGCCGGGACGCGAGCTCCAGACAGTCGTCCACGACCCGCTTCTCGACCATGATCTGCGCGACGCGCCGGCTGAGCTCCGGCGGGGCCGCCGCCTCCTCCGACGCGCAGTGCGCCTCGAGGGCGGGCGTGAGCTCGCGGTCGCGCTCCATCGCGAGCAGCAGCGGGTACGTCATCTTGCCCTCGCGCAGGTCCGTGAGCAGCGCCTTGCCGGTCGTCTCCGGCTCGCCCGCGAAGTCGAGCACGTCGTCGACGAGCTGGAACGCGACCCCGAGGCTCGTGCCGAAGCCCTCGAGGGCCTTGCAGAGCGGCTCGCTCACGCCGCCCGCGCGCGCTCCGGCGAACATCGCCCAGCGGAACAGCGAGGCCGTCTTGCCGTCGACGATCTGGAAGTACTCGCTCGTGCTCGTGCGCACGCGGCCGCGCGACGCGAGCTGGAGCGCCTCGGCGATGACCATCTCCTTGACCACCTGGAGCACCCGCTCGAGCACGTCGGGCATGCCCACCGCCTGGATCTTGCAGAGCGCGTCGAGCAGGAGGTAGTCGCCGCCGAAGATCGAGGCGGCGTTGCCGTAGATGACGCGCGCCGCGTCGGCGCCGCGCCGGCGGTCGCCGAGGTCGACGACGTCGTCGTGGAGCAGCGTCGCGTTGTGGACGAGCTCGACCGCCACCGCGAAGGTCCGCGCCGCCTCGTTGAAGCCGCCGCCGATGTGGGCGGCCAGCGCGACGCAGATCGGCCGCAGCCGCTTGCCGCTCAGCCCGAGCAGGTGCCGCGCGCTCCGGTGCGCCGGCGTCTCGCCGTCCAGCCCGACCTTCGCGAGCTCGCGCTCCACGTCCGCGAGGTCCCCGTCGAGCAGGCGCCTGAGCTCCGCGAGGCGCGCCGCGAGCGTGTCGAGCCCTCGCCCAGCGCACATGCCTCCGAGGCTCGAGACGACATCGCTCCGCTGGACCGTCCCAGTAAACGTTGTTGTCGCAGTCATCCCATCTCCACCTGGAAGCACGAGCGCCCGCGCTCCCCGCACCGCGCGGGGCCACGTGGCGTCCGAGCTCTCCGAAATCACGCGCCCGCTAGGCGCCTCGCCGGGACCGAACGGCCCGGATGGGGAACCGGACAAGGTCCCCGAACCGCGAAAAATCGACGGTCCTGCTCTTGATGAACCCGTCGAGCGCCGTCTGCGCGACGATCACGAACGAGAGGAGCCGCTCCACCCGGTCGAGGCTGAACCGGGTGGCGTCGGTGGGAGGCAGGCTCTCGAGCAACGCCGAGGCGCGCTCGAGGCGTTCCCTCACGGAGTCGGCGAGGAGCCGCTCGCGCTCGGCGAACACTTTGGAAATCATCTTCCAGAAGTCCGTCTCGGCCTCGAAGAACTCCTTCCGCTCTCCCGGTTTCCATACTCTTCGTACTACACCCCACCTTTGCAATTCTGTCAGCGACATACTCATCGCACCGGACGAAACCTGCAGCCGCTCGCCGATCTCGGCGGCGGACAGGGCGCCGCCGGCGATGAACAGGACGGTCCAGATCCGCCCGAGCACGCGGCGGAAGCCCCAGTGCTCGATGACGTCGCCGATCGCTTCCGCCGCGAGCAGCTCCGCCTGGCGCTGGATGTCGTTGGGAGGGCTCATGAAAGTTTCAAAATTCTTTGAAGGAACTGTGTGGGCCGACCTGGAGCGGCGTCAAGACATTCCCGACCGTCCTCAGCACAGAACGGACGAGCTCGGCCGTACAGCGGCGTGCTCGACGCAGCTCCAGACTTGCGATGCGTGTGGGGGATGGGTGAATCGCTCGGGGGCGGCGCTAGCTCACGCCTGCATCCGGGCCACGAGATCCCGGTTCTGCCGGAGCAGCGCCTCGGGGACGCGCGCGCCGAACGACTCGAGGAACGCCTCGCGATCGCGCGCCTCCTCCAGCCACGCGTCGCGGTCGATGGCGAAGAGCTCGCGCATCGCCTCCGCGTTCAGGTCGAGGCCGCTCGTATCGAGCTCGCCGTCGGCCGGCATGATCCCGACCGGCGTCTCGCGCCCCTGCGCCTTCCCGCTCACGCGCCCGTGGATCCAGCGGAGGACGCGGAGGTTCTCCCCGAAGCCGGGCCAGAGGAACTTGCCCGACGCGCCCTGGCGGAACCAGTTCACGTGGAAGATCTTCGGGAACCCCGGGCGTCCGAGGCCGAGCTCGACCCAGTGCCGGAAGTAATCGCCCATGTTGTATCCGCAGAACGGGCGCATCGCCATCGGGTCGCGGCGGACGACCCCGACCTGGCCCGTGGCCGCGGCGGTCGTCTCCGAGGCCATCGTCGCGCCCAGGTAGACCCCGTGCGTCCAGTCGCGCGCCTCGCAGACGAGCGGCGCGAGCCGCGCGCGCCGGCCGCCGAAGACGATGGCCGAGATCGGCACGCCCGCCGCGGCGTCGAACGCCGGCGAGATGGACGGGCACTGGCGGGCCGGCGACGTGAACCGGCTGTTCGGGTGCGCCGCCGGCTCCTTGCTGTCCGGCGTCCACCGGCGGCCCCTCCAGTCGGTGAGCACCGGCGGCGCCGCGCCGTCGAAGCCCTCCCACCACGGCGTCCCCTCCGGCGTGAGCGCCACGTTCGTGAAGATCGAGTTCTGGGCCAGCGTCGCCAGGGCGTTCGGGTTCGTCCTCGAGCTCGTCCCGGGCGCCACGCCGAAGAAGCCGGCCTCGGGGTTGATCGCCCACAGCCGGCCGTCCGGGCCGATCCGGAGCCAGGCGATGTCGTCGCCGACCGTCCACACCTTCCAGCCCTTCTGGGACGCCGGCGGCACGAGCATGGCGAGGTTCGTCTTCCCGCACGCGCTCGGGAACGCCGCGCAGATGTACGTCACCCGGCCCTCCGGGTCCTCCAGGCCGAGGATGAGCATGTGCTCCGCGAACCAGCCCTCGTCGCGCGCCATCGTGCTCGCGATGCGCAGCGCGAAGCACTTCTTCCCGAGCAGCGCATTGCCGCCGTACCCGGAGCCGATGCTCCAGATGAGCCGCTCCGCGGGGAAGTGGCACACGAACCGGCGCTCCGGGCTCAGGTCGCCGAGCGAGTGCAGCCCCCGGCAGTAGTCCTCGGAGCCGCCGAGCGCCTCGAGCGCGACCCGGCCCATCCGCGTCATGATCCTCATGTTGGCGACGACGTACGGACTGTCGGTGATCTCGACTCCAACCTTCGCCGACGGCGACCCCACGGGGCCCATCAGGTACGGAACGACGAACATCGTCCGCCCCTTCATCGCCCCGTCGAACAGCCGCCCGACCCGCTGCGAGGCCTCCTCCGGCGACATCCAGTTGTTCGTCGGGCCCGTATCCTCTCTATCGCGCGTGCAGATGAACGTGAGGTGCTCAGTCCGGGCGACGTCGGTCGGGTCGCTCCGGTGAAGATAGCAGTTGGGGTATCTCTCCTCGTTGAGCGCGATGAGCGTGCCGTCGCTCAGCATCCCCTGGATCAGCGTCCGGTTCTCCGCCTCGGAGCCGTCGCACACGACGACGCGATCGGGCCGCGTCTGGCGCGCGACCTCGTCCACCCACGCTGAAAGATTCCGGTTTTGCATACAGCTCGGAGCCTAGCCCGAGCGAGATGCCCCGCCAAGGGACAGTGCCGCTGTAGTATTGCAACGAATCTGGACGATCTGGCGGATTGCAAGTGAATCAGCAACCGGCCGGCGCGGCGTCGCCGCGCGGGGTCAGTTCGCGCGAGGCGAAGGCAGGGACGTTCGGCTATGCTGGAGACGTGCAGCGTGTCGTCGACCTCCCTGAGCGGGGCAGACTGATCGTCGCCACCGACTTTCAGGGCAATGTCGCGGATTTCGAGCGGATCGCCGAGATCTTCGAGCAGGCGGCGGCCGGCCCTGACGGCGCGGTGCTCGTCATTACGGGCGACCTGGTCCACGGGCCCGAGCTCGACGAGGGTGAATGGCCCGACTACCTGGGTTCATTCTACCGAGGCGATTCCGTGACCTTGTTGAAAAAGGCGCGAAACCTCGCGGACCGGCACCCGGGCAGGGTCCATTACCTGCTCGGCAACCACGAGCACGCGCACGTGGGGGGTCCGGTGGTGGCGAAGTTCTTTCCAGACGAGGCCCAGCGGCTCGAGGAGCTCCTCGGTCCGGAGGACACGCTGGCGATGCGGAGCTGGTTCCGCGGATGGCCGTTCGTCGCCGTCGCGCGCGCGGCCCGGCTGGTCATGCTCCACGCCGCGCCGCACGCCCGCATCCAGAGCCGGGAGGACCTGGACCGGCTCCCGCTCGACGGCTTCCTCGACGTGCCGCTGTCGGAGATGAGCCTGCAGGGGACGCTCGGCGCGCTGCTCTGGGCGCGGAGCACCTCGCGCGAGCGCGCCCACGCCTTTCTGCGCGCGCTCGACCCGGACGCTCGCGTGGCGGTGTTCGGGCACGACGTCGCGCGCTCCGGGTACGCGATCGAGCGCGAGCCGATGCTCTGCCTGTCGACGAGCTTCGGCTGCTACGACGGCGACAAGCTCTACCTGGAGTGGGATCTCGCCGAGCCCGCGGAGAGCGCGACCGACGTCGCGTGGCGCGGGCTCCGGTCGCTGTACCCCGAGGCGCCGCGCGTCCACAGCGAGTCCTGAGCGCCCGGCGAGGACGCCGCGGCGGCAGGCGACGCCGCCGCCGCGGCGGCGTCGGTCAGGCTGCGGGGCCGGGGGCGATCTGCGCGGGCGGCGCGGGCGGCTTCGGCGTGGCGTTCGCGTGGCGGCGGTCGGCGAGGATGCCGACGAGCGCGAGGATCAGCAGCACGAGCTGCGCGCCCAGCGTCTCGACGGTCGGGAAGATGCCGAGGGCAGGCACGCTGCCGAAGGGCAGCGCGTGGACAGGCACCTTGCCGGCCATCTGGAGCGCGGCCACGCCCTGCCCGGCGAAGATGACCGCGAGCGCGTAGAGGAGGTAGCTGGAGATGCGGAAGAAGACCTGCGGGGGCGCGAACCTGCCGGCGCGCGTGTACGCCGCGACCAGCACGACGAGCACCACGGCGCCCACCACGGCGCCCGCGACGGCCGCGCTCGCGGACGCGTTCGAGGCGAGCAGGGCCTGGTAGAAGAGCACCGTCTCGAACGCCTCGCGGTACGCGGCGAGCAGCGAGACGCCGAAGAGCGAGAGCGCCGCGCGCCGCGGCGAGATCTGCTGCTTCAGGAACTTCATCCAGCGGGCGACCTCGCGCTTCGCGAGGAGCGAGTAGCTCACGTAAAAGAGCACCGCCGTCGCGAGCAGCGCCGTCACCCCCTCGATGAGCTCGCGCTGCGCCCCGGAGATCGCGACGAGGCGGGCCGAGGCGAACCACGTGAGGAGCCCGAGCCCGATCGCGGTGATCCAGCCGAGGTGCACGAAGCGCCGCTTGTCCGCGAGCCCCGCCTGGGCGGCGAGGCCGAGAAGCGCGGCGATGAGGAGCGCGGCCTCGACCCCCTCGCGCAGGATGATGCCCGCGCTAGAGAGGGCCGTCGAGGCGAAGCTCTTCGGCGCCGACGCGGGCGACAGGAGCGACTCGGCGCGGCCGACGTCGCGCAGCAGCGCGTCCATCGCGGCGCCCAGCTCGGCGGGAGACGCGCCCCGCTCGAGCTGGCCGCGGAGCTCCATGCTGCGCGCCTCGAGCGCCGCGGCGAGCGAGGCGTCCGCGGCGCGGACCGGGGCCTCGATCGGCTCGATCCCCTCGAGGTACGCGTCGATGAGGTGCCCGCGGGCCGCGTCGCGCTCGCCCCGCGCGATCGCCTGCCGCGCGCGCTCGATCTTCACGCGCACGAGGCCCAGCGGGGAGCGCGCGGCGCGATCCTCGTACGGCGCGCGGAGCCGCAGATCCGCGAGCACCGCGGCCTCGGCGTCGGCCGGGACGCCGGCGCTGCGGAGCTCCTCGCGCAGATCGGCGTCCGTGCGCGCCGAGAGCTCGGCGAGCGTGAAGGCCGGCGCGACGCCCGCCGGCGCCGGCGCGACGCCCGCGTGGCGCAGGCCCGTGACGTAGAAGGCGAGATCCCAGCGGTCGGCGTCGGAGAGGAAGTTGAACGGAACCATCGCCGTCCCGTCGACGCCGAACCGGACCGTGCTCACGACGCGGTACGGGGCGATCGCCTCGCCGCGCTCGGGGTCGTGGAAGTTCACCGGGCGCGGCGTGAACGTGGCCGCGCGGGCGGTGTCCGCGCGCCCGGTCTCGCCGTGGCACGTCGCGCAGTGCTCGAGGTAGAGGCTCTTGCCCCGCGCCGCGTTCGGCGCGGCGCGCGGCGCCTCCTCGATCTGGAAGGCGCCGACGAGCTCGGCGCGCAGCCCCGTGATCAGGGCGACGACGTCCGAGGGCGGCGCCTTCCGATCGAGCAGCTCGCGGAGCTTCGCGATGCGCGCCGCGAGATCGAACTCGCGCCCGGCCGGGATCGACGGCTGGATGCGCGCCGCGATCTTCGCGCCGTCCGCGGCGAGGGACAGCTGCTCGGCGTACTCGTCGGGCACCGTGACGATCCCGTTCGCGACGGAGCCGCCGTAGTCGGCGCCGATGTAGCCGAGGATGTGCACGAGCCGCTGCGCCTCGACCTCCGGCGGATCGCCCTGATCCGCGCGGGCGAGCGGCGCCCGTAGCAGCACGGCAGCCAGGCACAGGATGGCGAGCGTCCACCGGCCGCGCGTGAACTTGATAGTCATATTCAGAAAATAGCGTGGCCTCTACGCCGGGATCAAGGCGAAGGCGGGGTCGATGGGTTCGAGATGGAACGAGCGTCCGTCGGCGGCGGAGCTAGCGGTCGAGCTCCTCGACGAGGGCGGCGACGCCGGCGTCGATCTCGGCGTCGGTGAGGTACGGCGCCGGGCCGATGCGGACCACGTCGCGGCGCGCGTCGACGAGCACGCCGCGCGCGCGGAGGCGCTGCACGACGTCGCCCGCCCGCGCGGCGCGGACCCCGACGAAGCCGCCGCGCCGCTCGGGCTCGCGCGGCGAGACGACGTCGCCGCCGCGGCCCGCGGCGTCGAGGTGGCCGAGGATGCGCCCGGTCTGCCGCAGCGAGATCGCGCGCAGCCGCGGGACGGTGAGGCCGAAGCGATCCCAGTGCTCGAGCACGGCGGCGGCGCGGTAGAGCGCGCACGGGTCGAACGTGGAGCCCGCGAAGCGCGCGCCCCCCGGCGCGTACCCGACGCCGCCGCCGCCCGCGAGCGCGCCGAAGTCGGCGAACCAGCCGGTGAAGGCCGGGCGCAGCGCGCAGCCGCGCGGGACGCGCATCCAGCAGAGCCCCTCGCCCATCGCCGCGTACTTGTAGCCGCCCGCGACCGCGAAGACGTGAGGCGCCGCGCTCCCCCACGCGATCGGGACGACGTTGAAGGCGTGGTAGGCGTCCACGAGCGGGACGGCGCCGATCTCGGCCGCGCGCGCGACGATCTCGTCGAGCCGCGGCACCACCGTGGCGCTCTCGAAGAGCACGGCCGAGATCGCGAGCATCGAGGTGCCCGGCGCGAGCGCGGCGAGCAGCCGATCGGCGAGCGAGCGGCGCGGCTCGACGCTCACCCACGCGATCTCGACACCGTCCTCGCCGAGGCGCGCGAGCTGGCGTCGGAGCGAGTGGAACTCGCCGTCGGTGGTGACGATCCGCGGACGATCGCGCCGAGGGAGCGACGAGATCAGCCGGTAGGCGAGCTCGTGCGTGTTCTGGCCGAAGGCGATGTCGTCGCCCCGATCGAAGCCCATCCGCTCCAGGATCGCCGCCCCGACCGCCGCGCGCTTCGGGAACACCGCGTCGTCCCACTTGTCGTCGACGAGCCGCGCGGCGTCGTCGAAGCACGCGGCGAGCGCGTCGCGCGCCACGTCGGGCCACGCCTGATGGGAGTGGCCCGTGAGCAGGATGCGCGGCGCCGCGCCCTCGGCGGGCGCGAGGAAGCGCGAGTACGCCGCGCGGAGCGCGCCGAGATCGAACGAGAAGCCCTGCTGTTCCACGTCTCCCTGCATTCCAGCTCTTCGGTGCGGCACCCGCGCGACGGACGCGCAGGGCGGCGGGCTCCGCGCGCGGTCCCGCTTAACCCACTTCGAGGTTCACTTCCACAAGCTCGACCCGCGTCGTCCCGCGCGCAGGCGGCACCGAGCGCGCCCGTTGCGTCCTCGGCGAGCGCGCGGCGCGCGCCGAGCGCGCTGTCGCGCCCGCCAGCGGCCCAGGCGGCCGGGCCCGAGAGAGCCCGGGCCACCCGCGCGTCGCGCGACGACGGCGCCGGCGCGCCGGCCTCGTCCACAACGTGGTCACCCCGGCCGGCGCAGCGGAAAACGCGGCGAGGGCGCGCCCCAGGCCGGTCCGATCATCGTAGGGGGAGGTGGCTCAATCGGAGCCCGGCGGAGCGCGCGCGCTCCGGATCGAGGTGGGAGGTTCCATGACGCGCGAGGATTGCGGCGGCGTGGGAGGGGGGCCGGCGCGCCGTCGCGCTAGACTGCGCCACCTGTCGATGCGACCGCGCGCGGAATACCTCGAAGGGCTCGTCGATCTCACGTCCCACGACGACCCGAACGTCCGGCGCGCGCTCTTCCGGCAGACGATCGCCTCGCTCGCCCTCGTCGACGCGCTCGACGGCTCGACGCCGCTCGACTCCCTCAGCCCGGATGGCCTGCTCCGGAGCGTCCAGACCGCCATGGCCGACGGGCTGCTCGACGATCTGAGCTGGCTCGCGCCGGCCGCCGCGAGCGTGGCGCTCTACGAGATCGCCGGCGCGCTCCCGCTCGGGCCCGAGCGGCGGGAGCTCGGCCGTCGCGTGCTCAACCAGCTCTACGCCGGCAATGCGGCGACGTTCGTCGCCCTCGCCACGCGCATGGCGGCCGGCTCGGCCCGCGGCCTCTCCGGGGCGGGCATCCGCGCCCGCGTGATGCTCTCGCTCTGGCTCCCCGCGGGCACGGACATCCCGGTCGATCCGCTCGCGCTCCTGCTCGCCTCGCGGCGCGAGCTGTCGCGCGACTGGATCGCGGCGCCCTCGACCGGCTCGCTGCCGGAGCGGCGCCTCGCCGCGCGCCTCCTCGAGCGCGCCGCCCGCGAGGCGACCCGCCGGGCCATGCAGGGCGACGACCTCCCGCTCCGGCTCTTCCGCAACGTGAGCGACGGGCGCCGGCGCGATCTCGACCGCAGCGCCGACGGGATCGCGCTCGCGTGGCAGACGCTGCTCGCCGATCGCGAGCCGCTCGTCTGGCGCCACGTCGCCGCGGCGCGCGGCCTGCTCGCGGGGGTGCTGCCCGACTTCGCCGAGGAGGTGCGCGGCCTGCTCGCCCACGATCTCTCCCCCACCGAGTGGCGGCGCGGCGCCGCGTCGCTCGCCGCGAGCGTCGCCGTGGATCCGGACGGCGCGCTCGGCCGCGCCGTCGAGCTGCTCCGGAGCCCGCTGCTCGCGCAGGACCCGGGCATCGCCACGGCGATGGTGTGGGGGTTCCCCGTCGCGGCCGACGCGGAGCCCGAGGCCGCCGACGCGTTGCTCGACGAGATCGCGCGCGCGGCCCCGATGGCGACGGCCGAGGCGATCGTCGAGCTCCGGCGCGACCTGCGCGGCGTGACGAGCCGCGGGGAGCCGTTCGGCGCCCGCGCGGCGGCGCGGTGCGCCCGCGCGCTCGAGGACGCGATCGAGGCGCCGCCCAGCGCGCACGTCCGCGACGACGGCCTCGCGGCGCTCGCGCGCGTCGTCCACCGCGATCTCTCGATGGACGGCGCCGGGGTCGCGCTGCTGCGCGGCGCTCTCGACGGCGCCGTCGCGGCGTTCGTCGAGACCGGGCCGCGCGAGGCGCACGGCCGCGCGCTCGAGGCGTACGCCCTGGCGGCCGAGGTCGTGGGCGCGCTCGAGGAGATCGAGCTCTGCGACCTCGACGACGCGCAGAGCGCCGCCGCGCGCAGGGCCGCGGTGGGGCTCGTGCGCGAGCTCGACGCCGAGCTGCTCGGCTCCGGCCTGCTGAAGGGCCTCCTGCTCCTGAGCCGCCGGCCGAGCGAGGACTCGACCGGCGTCGCCTCGCTGGACGACCTCGACGAGCGGCTCGCGCGGTGGCTGCTCCGCGCCGAGGGGTCCGCCGCGCGGTCCGGCGCGGGCGCCTCGCCGCCGCTGCACGTGACCGTGCACCAGCGCAACCTCCGCGCGCTCATCCACCTGATCGACGGCGAGAGCACCGATTTCGGCGGCGAGCCGGAGCTCAAGGCGCGCGTGCTCTCCCGCTGGACCGGCGCCATCGGCGTGCTGCTCGACCGGCTGCGCGCCGACCGCGGCTCGTCGCTCCGCCGCGCCATCGCCGCGTCCGTCGCCCGCGGCCTCGACGCGCTCGTGCGCGAGGGGGCGGCCGACGCGGCCGACATCTTCCTGCACGCCGCGATGCGCGGCGGCGATCCGGACGACCTCGACGTGCTCGGCCAGGCGAGCATGCACCCCGACGTCGCCCAGCTCCTGCGCGCCTACGCGCGGTTCGCGCGCGGCGGGCGCGAGGGCGGCGCGCGCGCGCCGGACGACGAGGACGCCGCGGTGTCGCTCCGGTCGACGCGGAAGGGGGCGCTCGACGCGGAGCTCGCCGAGGCCGAGCGCGCGCGCTGGGCGCTCGAGCGCATCGCCGCCCTCGACGCGCTCGTCACCGCGCTGCCGGCGGGCGCGTCGCAGCGCACCGAGATCGTGCGCGGCGCGCTCGCCCGCCTCGCGCGGGCGCTCGGGGCGATGAACGCGGCCCGCGCGCTCAGCGCGCTCACCGCGGCGGCCGACGGCGACGCGGACGCCTCGCCGCTCAGCGCCCTGGAGGACGCCCTGACGCGCCTCGGGCAGCTGACCGCCGGCGCCCGCCGCCGCTGCGGCGACCACCCGCCCTCCCCGCCCTCCGGCGCGGCCGAGCCGCTGCGCCTCGCGATCGAGGTCGCGCTGCAGGAGGAAACGGACGCGGAGCCGAGCGTCGCCGCGCCCGTCGAGGCGCTCGTCTCGGCCGCGCGCGCGAGCATCCCGGGCGCGCTCGCCGACGTGGTCGCCCTCGTCGTGCCGCGCGTCATGCAGCTCCCGGTGCGGCGGCCGAGCGCGCCGGGCGGGGTCGCCCGCTCCGAGCAGCCGCTGCCCGCGTGGCTGCCGAGCCGCCGCACGCTCGGCGGCTTCTACGTGCACCGCCAGCTCGGCGGCGGCTCGCTGGGTACGGTGTTCGTCGTCACCCGCACCGAGGAGCGGCACGATCCGTCGGCCGAGCGCTTCGCCCTGAAGGTGCCCGAGTACGATCACACGGCGGCCCGGAGCGTCTCGGAGGCCGACTTCCTCCGCCTGTTCCGGGAGGAGGCGGGCGCGCTCCTCTCGCTGCCCGATCACCCGAACATCGCGCGCTTCGTCACGTTCGACGCGGGCGCCCGCCCGAAGCCGATCCTCGTGATGGAGCTCATCGAGGGCATCCGCTGCGACAAGCTGCTCGACGCGCGGGGCCTCACCTCGCGGAGCGCGGTGGCGCTGCTCGACGGCATCCTCGCCGGGCTGGAGGCCATGCACGCGGTCGGCGTCGGGCACCTCGACATCAAGCCGACCAACGTGATCCTGCGCGGGGGGCGGGAGCCCGTGCTCGTCGACTTCGGCCTGGCCGGCCGCCACATCCGGCCCGGCTGCGCCACCGGCTGCTACGGCGCCCCCGAGATCTGGGGCGTCGTTCCGCCCGGGGCCACCGCGACCCCGCTCACGGCCGACATCTACAGCTTCGGCTGCCTCGCCTACGAGATCCTCACCGGCAAGACGCTGTTCGACGCGCCCACCGAGGTCGCCCTCATCACGGCGCACATCACGCACGACGGGCTCCCCGCGCCGGTCAAGCGCCTCGCCGACGACCCGAGGACCGCCGACATCGCGGCGTTCATGTACGCATGTCTACGACATAACCCGCAGGACCGCGCGACCGCGTCGTCCCTGCGCGAGATGCTCCTCCGCATCACGGGCCAGCTCGCCGATATGCGGTGGCCGCTCGACGACGTGCGGGCTCCGCGGCACGGCGCCGGAGGATTCCGGAAAAATCATACAGGAGATTCCTGACGTCTTTTTCCTACGAATCCTGTGGGCGCAAGGGGGGATTTAGGCGGTAGGCTCTGTCTTGGCGGCGCGTTCGGGGGGGCCGCGTATCAAGGCCGCCATGGCCCCCGGGTCAGCGCTGCTCGATTCTCATCGACGTTCCGGCGCACCCCGGCGGCCAACCTATCTCGAGCGCGTCGGATCGCTGGAGTCGCGCCGCGCGATGCTCTAAGGGCGGCGTCGTTGATCCCCGTGCTGGAACCGCCTCGTGACGAAGCCGAGCTCCGATGCCGGGCGTCCGCGCTCGCCGGCCTGACGCTCGCGGATCTGGCGCGCGCGCTCGGGCGCGCGGTGCCCCGCGGCGGCGTGCGCACGAAGGGGGCCGCCGGCGCGCTCGTCGAGCGCGCGCTCGGCGCGACCGCCGGCTCGACGTCGAGGCCCGATTTCCCCCACCTCGGCATCGAGCTGAAGACGATCCCCGTCGACGGGGCCGGGGCGCCGCAGGAGTCGACGTTCGTCTGCTCGATCTCGCTCTCGGACGCCGATCGCGCGGAGTGGGAGACGTCGCGCGCCCGCGCGAAGCTGGCCCACGTGCTCTGGGTGCCGATCGTCGCCGCGCCGGGCGTGCCGAGCGAGGAGCGGCGGCTGGGCGCCCCGCGGCTCTGGCGCCCGACGGAGGCGCAGGAGCGCGTGCTGCGCGCGGACTTCGAGGATCTCATGGGGCTCATCGGCATCGGCGCCGTCGAGGGGCTCACCGCGCGCGCGGGGCGCTGGCTCCAGGTGCGACCGAAGGCCGCGAGCGGGCGCGCGAGGACGCTCGCGTTCGGGCGCGACGGCGAGCTGATCGCGGCGCTGCCGCGCGGCTTCTACCTGCGCCCGGGCTTCACCGGCGCCATCCTGAGGGATCCGGCCGCGATGCCGGCGTGATCGGCGCGCGGGCGCGCGTCACTTGCAGGGGATGACCTTCTTGGTGCCGTCCGGCATCGTCGCGAAGCACGTCTCCATCGAGAGATCGTTGTTCACGGTCGATACGGGGCGCGCCGGCTCGGGATTGCTGGCCGGCGCCGAGTCGGTCGCCCCCGTCGTGCGCGGGCGCGCTCGCCCGCCGGCGCTCCCGCGCTGCGATTTGCCCGGCGCAGCGCTCGCCGCCGCCGTGCCCGCCGCGGACGGCCCGGCCCCGGCGTCCGCCGCAGCCTCGGTCGCGCTGCCGCCCGCGTCCGCTGCGCCCGCGTCCGCTGCGCCCGCGTCGCTCGCGCTCGCCGCGCTCGCGTCGGCGGCCTCCGGATCTCCGGCGGGGACGACGTTCGGGATCGCGGCGGCGGTGTCCGTCGGCTGGGGCGACGGCGGCGCCAGATCGGCGGGCGCCGCGGTGTCGCCCGGCGCAGACGCGGCCGCCGGGGCGGCCGGGTCTCCCGCTCGGATGCCGAGCTGGCTGCGCTGGAAATAGAGCGCGCCCCACGCGCCCACGGCCACAGCGACGGCCCCCACCGCCACATAGAGCAGCGTGCGCCTGCGGCGCGGTGCCTCGTCCTCGGCCGGAGGCGCAGAGCCGGCGGTGCGCCCCGCCTTGTCGGTCACCGACGGGCCGCCGCTGCTCGTGCGCGACGCGCGCGACACGGTCCGCGACATCGCCGCGCGCGAGGCCGGCGGGGGCAGATCGAGCTCCACGGCGTGCTGGCGGAGGATCCCCGCGATGGTCGTGCGCGTGCCCGGCGCGGCGTACGGCGCGAGCGCCTGCACGAACTCCGCGATCGTCTGGTAGCGATCTTCCGGCTCGCGCGCGATCGACTTCTCGATCACCTCGACGAGGCCCTCCGGCACCTCGGGGCGGAGGTCCTGAAGCGCCTCGGGCGGCGACGTGTAGATCTTCGCGCACAGCTCGGGGAAGCTGTCGGCGACGTACGGCGGCCTGCCGCCGATGATCTCGAAGAGGCACACGCCGAGCGCGTAGATGTCGGTGCGCGGATCGACGCTCTTCGACGAGCGCATCTGCTCGGGCGACATGTACAGCGCCGATCCGAGGATCGTGGTCGTCTGCGTGAGGGAGACGTTGCCCGTGTCGCCGGTGAGGATCTTCGAGACGCCGAAGTCGAGCACCTTGATGAGCGGGGCGCCGTCGGGGCGCTTCGTGAGGAACAGGTTCGCCGGCTTCAGATCGCGGTGGACGATCCCGAGCGCGTGCGCCTCGGCGAGCGCCTCGCACGCCTGGACGATGTGATCGATGCACTCGCCGATCGCGAGCGTGCCCGCCTCGTGCGCGTGGCCGGCGAGGTCCACGCCGTCGAGGAGCTCCATCACCATGTACGGCTCGCCGCTGTCCAGCGCGGCGACGTCGAGCACGCGCACGACGTGGTGCGTCTGCAGCTTGGCGACCGTGCGCGCCTCGCGCATGAAGCGCTCCGCCGCCTCGGTGTACGACATGAACTCCGGGAGCAGGAACTTGATCGCGACGCGCGTATCGAGGTCGAGGTGCAGCGCCTCGACCACGAGCCCCATGCCCCCGCGGCCGATCGTCCGCTCGACGCGGTACTTGCGCGCAATCACGGTGCCGGGCGCGATCGTATAAACGTTGTCGGCCTTGGGTTCCCCCGCGCCGAGCGGAAACGCAGCCGTCTCCGGGCCGACGGAGTCCTCCCCTTCGGTCGAGTCCGGCTCACCAGAGGAGCGCGCCATCGAGCTAAGGTATACACGTCGCGCTTCTCCGAAGCGATTCCCCTCACGCCGCAGGAATGCAAAGCGTTGCGAAAAAATGCCTCCGACGTGGGATATGCGCGCGGAAGGGGTGGAAGCGAGCGCGGCTCAGGTCCTGCCTGCGCTCATGACGCACCGCGGGCGCATCGCCCCGACACCCCTCCGGCGCAGCACCCGCGGCGAGCGGGCGCCGACGCTCCCTGCCGCTGCCTCCGGACCGTCATCGACCCGCGGTCGCGCCAAGTCGATGGAGGTTGACAGCGAGCTCAGCGGGTGCGCGCCGGCGGGGTCCGGGAGCGGCGCATGTTCGCCGTCGAGGAGGTCCGGTGCGGCCCCTCGGTGCCGTGCGCCGGCGTCTGCCGCGTGGCCTTGAGGTTGCCGAGATCGGCCTCGATCTCGACGCCGAGCGCGCGGCAACGCCGGATGAGGCGCTCCAGATCGACCCCCGCCTCGATCAGCAGGCCCGAGGGGGGCGACGGATCGACGAACATCTCGGCCGCTGGCCTCCGCGTGCGGAGCAGCTCGCGGATCTCGGGATCCTCGATCCAGAGGAAGCCGGAGGCGCCGACGAAGCTCGCCTTGCCGATGACCACGCTCGCCTGGATGAGCATGCGCGAGATGGTGTCCGGCAGCGGCGCGACCGCCTCGATGCGCGAGCGCAAGGCGTCGCTGTCGAGCCCCACGGACAGCGCGCGCGCGATCGACGGCGGGGTGAGCAGGAGATCGACCTGATCGCCGACGCGCCCGATCTCCGCGAAGGCCGAGAGCCCGAGCACGGCCGAGACCTTGGCGCTCGCGCCGACGCGCAGCGCGTGCGCCTCCACGAACTTGCTCTTGCCGTTGTCCGAGCTCGGCGCCGAGCCCGCGAGCAGCGCCCGCCCGCGCGGCGTGAGCCGGAGCGCCAGATCCGCGCTGGCCACGTCCTCGGCCCCGCCGAGGTCGATGATCCCGAGCGCCGGCAGGGACTCCAGCGCGATCCGCCGCGTGATCTCGGGGACCTCCGGCGCCTCGACCGAGGCGCGCTCGGCCCAGCGGCGGACGAGCCGCTCGACCCCGGCGATCCGCTCGTCGGCCGCGAGGTAGCCCTGCAGCGACTGCCACGGCACCCAGCGGCCCTCGCCGAGGTCGTGCAGCGCGTCGAGCACCATCTCGCGGAGCGCGCCGATGGGGCTCGCGTCGCGGTTGTCGGACGCGACCCGGAGCACCTCCCGCTCGGCCCGCGCCTCATCCCACGCGCCGCCGCGGCGCCACGTCGTGAACAGGAGCGGCGTCAGCTCCTGCACCTGGAGCGAGCCAGGCGGCGTGGCCGGCGACGCGGCCGAGGCGTCCCAGAGCCCGACCGCCCGCGACAGCGCGGCGACGAGCGCGACGCTCTCGACGTCGCGCCCGAAGCGCTGCGCCAGCCGGACGAGCAGCGACCGCGGCGTCCCGACGCCGGGGCGCACGTCGCTCCCCGGCTCGCGCACGCAATAGGCGAGCGCCAGGGAGAGCATCCCCGGATCCGACGCGAAGCGGGCGCGCCGCGGGGCGTGGTCCTCCTCGAGGACGAACGACCGGATCTGCTCCCGCCGCTTCTCGCGCATCCGGCGGCGATCCGCGCCCACGATGGCGGCGACCTCGGTCGGCACGACGTGGCGGTTCGGGTGGATCGGGATGAGGAAGGCGCGGCGCTCGAGCGCGAAGCCAGCGCCGCGCCGGCTCGCCGTCACCCCGCTCGCGCTGCGGAGGCGCATCGGCTCCCGCTCCAGATCGAGCAGCTCCTGCGTGTCGACCTCGCCGCCGACGGACTCGATCGCCTCGAGCAGGCGGCGCTCGACCGGCGCGAGGCGATCGATCTCCTCGCGGAGCCGGTCCGGATCGCTCAGCGTCTCCCAGGCGACCTCAAGGGACAGCGCGATGGGCGGCGTGGCCGGGCGGCCGAGGTAGTGCGTCGCGATCGCGCTCATCGTCTCGAACGGCGCCTGCGCGAGCAGCGCCCGGATCGCCCGCGGGTCCTCGCTCTCCCAGCTCTTCAGCTGGACCAGGAACGCCGCGGGGAGCACGAGCTCGATGCCCTCGTCGGTCTTGCGCGCGTAGACCACGCCGCGCGCGATGAGCGGCTCGAGCCCGGCCGGGAGCGAGGGGACGACGAGCACGCCGCCCGCCTCCGCGATGCGATGGAGCAGCTCCCGGCTGGCGGTCGGGAGCCGCGACGGATCGCGCACGTCGGGGAGGCCGACGAGCGCTCGAGCCGCCTGAGAGGGCGCGTCGATGCGCTTCGCCGCGTCGATGCGGATCCCCATGCGCGTGATGAGGCCCTTGAGCTCCGACTCCGGGAGGGCGCGGAGGATCGCGTCGAGCCGCCTCGGCGACTCGTCGAGCTCAGCCTCATCACTGCTCGCCATGCCTCCCGATTCGCGTGTCACCCGATCTAGCTCCTCATCTGCAGGATTCCCCCGCCCCGACTGTCGTCCGTTGGTCGTGGTCATGCGTTCGACCTATCTCCCGAAGTTCCGATGACCCACGTTAACCAGCGGAATAGCCAGCCTCCTAACGTACACCAGGATGCTCGTCCAGCTTCAAGAAATCGAGCACTTTCCTCCGCCGTTCACAATTTTCTCCGTTCACAATTTCGTCGCGCGCCTCGTTCGGTTCTCGTTCGCGTCTCGTTCGCGTCTCGTTCGCGTCTCGTTCGCGCCTCGTTCGCGCCTCGTTCGGTTCTCGTTCGCTCGTTCGCGGCGTCGTGCAACGCCATCGCCGGATTCCGGCTCAGGATTCCTGATGCTCACCGCCGCTTCGCTCTCCGCCTGAGCCGTCTCGAGGTCTTGTGTCGTACGGCGGAGCCGCACGCAATCGCACGACCTCGCACGCACGCGCATGCGCCGGTCGCGTTCGCGCGCCGCGGCGCGCGATGCGCGGCACGACACGTCTCTACGTTACGCTCGACGTCGACCGCGACATTCCGCGCCGACGCGCCTGCCACCCGCCGCGAGGATTCCGTCGCGCGCCGCGCACGCGACGCCGCGTGTCGCGCGCGCCACGGTCGCCGGGGGAGCCGACCGGGTCGCCCCATCGACCGCGAGGAACGCTCCCCGACGAGCCGCGCTTGCCTTCCCGTAGGCTCGCGTGGGAACGTCGCGCACCTCCTTGATTTCCCGCCCCTGTCCGATGCGCATCATGCTGTGCTCCACGCCGCACGCCCGGAGCGGCGCGGCCTCCTCTCCGCGCACACGCCCGCAGCTGGGCGCCATCAGGCGGCTCCTGAGTGACCTGCCGCCCTTCGCGCCCATGAGGTCGCGTGGAGAACCATCGTGATCCTTCGTGACCCGGTCCACGGCCTGATCGAGTTCGAGAGCGGCGAGGCGGCGATCGTCCCGCGCCTGCTCGGCGCCCGCGAGGTGCAGCGGCTGCGGCGGATCCGGCAGCTCGGGCTGACCTCGCTGGCGTACCCGGGCGCCGAGCACACCCGCTTCTCGCATGCGCTCGGGGCCGCTCACGTGATGCGCCTCCTGATCGCGAGGTTCCGCCAGATCGACCGCGACCTCCCGTTCTGGCAGAGGGTGACCAGCGATCGCGCGCGCGACGCGATCGCCGCAGCGTTCTTGCACGATCTCGGCCATGGCCCGCTCTCGCACCTCTTCGAGGAAGCCATGCCGGGCGCGCTCCACCATGAGCGCTGGACCGAGCGCATCCTGCTCGACCCGGCCTCGGACGTGCACCAGGTGCTCGTGCGCCAGGATCCGTACCTGCCCCAGCGGGTGGCCGACCTCATCGGCGGGCGACACGAGCTGCCGTACCTCGCCAAGGCGGTGAGCGGGACCTTCGACGTCGATCGCTGCGACTACCTGCTGCGCGACGCGCACGCGACGGGCGTGAGGTACGGCGAGTACGATCTGCCGTGGCTGCTGCGCAGCCTCAGGTTCAGCGACGTCCAGGTGGAGATGCCCGGCGGCGGCGCCGCTTCTGCCCCGCCCGCGCCCGCGCTCGCCATCGACGGGACGAAGGGGATGCGCGCCATCGAGTCGTTCCTCCTCGCCCGCTACTTCATGTTCCAGCAGGTCTACTTCCACAAGACCACGCGGAGCGCGGAGTGGATGATCGGCGCCATCCTCCGGCGCGTCGTCGCCCGCCTCGCCGCCGGCGACCGGATCCCCGAGGTCCCCGCCGCCGTCGCGGCGATGGCCGTCGGCGAGATGCCCACGCTGGAGCAGTACCTGGAGCTCGACGATCAGGTCCTGCTCGGGGCCATCCACGCATGGGAGAACGCCTCCGATCCCGTGCTGTCCGATCTCGCACGCCGCCTGCGCGCGCGCTCGCTCTTCAAGTCGGTCGAGCTGTTCCCCGAGCCCGGCGAGTCGCCGGCCGAACGCGACGCGCGGCGCGCGGCGGCGCTCTCGACCGTGCGCGAGATCGCGCAGGGCGCCGGGCTCGACCCGGAGGTGTATGTCGGCGTCGACGTCGCCGAGGACACGCCCTACGCCGAGGACGAGTCGCTCCCGGTCGTTTACCCGAGAGGACGCCCGCGGCGCCCCGCCGAGGTGTCCTTCTTGCTCGACCGGCTGCGCAACGAGACGATGACGCGCATCCGGATCCTCTTCGCGCCCGAGCTGCGAGAACCCGTGCGGGAGGCGCTGGTACGCTGATGACCACCACGAACAAGGCAGCACGGGGATCGAGCGAGCCCGCGCGGGCGCTCCGTCCGGCGCGCGAGCGCCGCGCCGCCGCCAGGGCGCTCGCCGGCGCCGCGGCGCTCGCGGCGCTCGCGGGGGCGTCCGCGGCGCGCGCGGACGACGACGGCGCGGCGCGCGCGGATGGCGACGGCGCATACGGCCGCCTCGAAGGAGACCTCGATCTGCGCGCGGGCGCGGGCGCCTCGTTCGCCAGCGGGGGCCCGGCGCTCTGCGCGCACGGCGCCGCCGCCTACCTCTCGACCGCAGGCCTGTACGCGCACTACACCGACGCGCTCGGCGCGCAGGGGGCGACCGTCGCGCGCTCGGTCGCGGGCGGCGTCTTCATTCAACCGCTGTTCCTCGGCCGGTACGCGAGCGACCTCCAGCTCGGCGCGCCGTGGCTCGACCTGCTCATCGACTCGGTCGCGCTCGGCGTGGGCTCGTTCTGGGAGGCCCCGCCCGGCGGCGGGCTCGCGTCGGAGCCCGGGCTCGAGCTCTCGCTGTCGCTCGACGTGCCGCTCCTGGGCCGCGCCACGGGCCCGTTCCTCGGCATGCGCGGCGCGCTCCGCTGGGGCGGACCGGCGCTCGCGGGCGACGCGAGCCCGCGCGACGAGCAGCGAGCGCTCGTGTCGATCGCGCTGAGCTGGCACCACGTCGTCTCGGCGCACATCGTCGACGCCGGCGACCGCGCCCCCGCTCAGGTGGCGGCGAGGCGAAGCGAGGCCGGCGCGGGGGGCCGTTGAGCGGCGCGCTCGACGCGCTGCGCGCGGCGCTCGTGTCGGCGTTCCGCGCCGGGCTGGCGGAGCTCGATCCCGCGGGGCTCGTCGAGCGCGCTCTCGACGCCGAGGCCGGCGCGCGCCGCGGCCGCGTGGTCGTGATCGCGGCCGGCAAGGCGGCGCTCGGGATGGCCCGGGGCGCGCTGCGCAGCTGGGGAGACGGCATCGCCGGAGGGCTCGCGGTCACCGTCGCGGACCCGGCGACCCCAGCGCGCGATCCGCATGTCGCGCAGGTCGACCCCGAGGAGGCCGCGCTGCGCCCGCTGCGCCTGATGCGCGCGTCGCACCCGATCCCCGACGCGCGCAGCGTGGCGGCGGCCGAGGCAGCGCTCGCCGCGGCGGCCGCGCTCGGGCCCGACGATCTCCTGCTGGCGCTCATCTCGGGCGGCGCCTCGGCGCTGCTCGCGGCGCCGCCCGAGGGCGTGTCCCTCGCGGACAAGCAGGCCCTCGTGGCGGCGCTCCTGGAAGGGGGCGCCCCGATCCAAGAGGTCAACCTCGTTCGCCGGCACCTCTCGCGGATCAAGGGTGGGCGGCTCGCCGCCGCGGCGGCGCCCGCGCGTGTGCTGACCCTGCTCATGAGCGACGTCGTGGGCGGGCTCCCGCACGACATCAGCTCGGGCCCCACCGTCCCGGACCCGACGCGCGTGGAGGACGCGCTCGCCGCGCTCCACCGCCGGGCCCCTCGGCTCGCGCGGCTCGCGCCCGCGCTGAGCGAGTCGCTGAAGCCAGCGGACGCGCGCCTCGTCGAGGCGCGCGTGCTCGCCGATCCGGACAAGCTCGCCGAGCGCGTGGCGGCCGCCCTCGCCGACAGCGCGGGGCTGCGCGCGGTCGCCGCCCCGGCCGAGGACGGCGACGCGCGCGCGATCGTCGAGCGCCGCCTCGCGCTCGCGCGCGCGCTCGCCCCGGGCGAAGCGGTCGTGATCCCGTGCGAGCCGACGCTGGCGCTGCCGGCCCGGCGCGGCGCTGGCGGCCGCGCGGGGTGGATCGCGCTCGCGGCCTTGCGCGATCTGCCGCCGGACGTCGCGCTCCTCTGCGCGGCGTCCGACGGCGCCGACGGCAGCTCCGGCGCGGCGGGCGCGGTCGTCGCCCGGCCTGCGGCCGCCGCGATGGACGATCGCGCGATCGACGCGGCGCTCGCGGGCTTCGACGACGCCGCCGCGCACCGCGCCCTCGGTACGCGCGTCGAGACCGGCCCGACGGGCCACAACCTCACGGACCTGCACATCGTCGCGCGCGCGAGCTGACCGCCCGCGCGCAAGGCCCGCGGCACGCGCACGCGTCGACGCTGCTGCGCCGACGCGGCTGTGCGCCGCCCCCTAGCGCGACAAACGGGTTGAAACCGCTCGAAAGAGCTGAAATGCGAACCGCCAAGGCGCCAAGATCTTGTTCTCTTCTTGGCGTCCTTGGCGGTTTATTTCTCGGTCGATCAACGTGTTCGGTGATCCAGCGCTCCGCTCACCGCGCTGCCCGGCGCGGCCTCACTGCGGCTCGGCGGCGGCCGCGGTCGTGTCGCCCATCGCCTCGCGCACGGCGAGGGCGAGCGCGCAGCTGTTCGCCTGCCGCTGCCGCGCCTCGAGCACGCTCCCCTCGACCGACGGCGTTCCGCCGATGAGATGGCCGCTCGCCTCGCGGCGCACCCGCAGGATGGGCTTGCCGTCCGACAGCCGCCACACCCCGACCCGCGCCATGTGCGGCACCCCGAGCAACGCCTCGGTGCTCGTCGCGCCCTCGGCCGGCTCGTCGAGGACGACGAGGTAGTACTGCGCCCGCGTCAGCAGCTCCGCCGCGAGCGGCACGTCGTCGCGCATCGTGTCCTCGAAGCTCGACTCCAGGAGCCGCAAGCGAAGCTCGCTCGAGGCGTCCTGCGCGTCGCGCACCCACTCGTCGGAGAGGACGTGCATCGTCCGGTAGGCGACGCGCAGGTTGAACGGCTGCGCGGGCCGCGAGCAGCGCTCGGCCTCGTTGCAGTACTCGCCCGCAGGGCAGTCCCGCGTGCGTTTGCACTCCGCGCCCGCCAGCGGGTTCGGGTTCGGCACCCGCAGGAGGCACGCGGTGAACGCGTCGCGCAGCGACTGCTGCGCGTTCTTGCGGACGGCGTCGACGCTCTCCGCCTCGTCCACGCGGAGGCGCAGGTAAATGCCCGCAAGCTCGCGGAAATTCCACGCCTTGAGCGCTTCCCGATCCACGAGCTCGGCGCCCGCGCTCCGCGCCAGATCGAGCGTCCAGCCCTCCACGCGCTCGCGCATCGGGAGCCAGCGCGGGCCGAGCTCCACGGCGACGGCGCGCTGGCGCGCCATCAGCTTCTGGCGTGCGCTCTCGATCTGCCCCTGGGACCACTTCCAGTGGAGGATCGCCGAGACCGCGAGGACGAGCGCCGTGTAACCCCAGAACTTCCCCCGGGGCCAGCGCATCTTCGAGCGCGCTTCCCGCGCCCTGTAGACCGAAGGCAAGCCGCGTTCGCGGGGCGGCTGTTCAGACGACATAGGAGAGGCTCCACGCTGGAGGCACCGGTGCGATCACGCGCGCAGGGCGGCCTCCTCCACACGGGCTGCGCGGAGGGGAACGCCGCGCCGAGCGCGCCGCTGTTGCCACCACGTCCGATGGTGACCGGGGCCGCCGGGCATCCCCCAGCGCGCCCCTTCCTTCTGTGCTCGATAGGTCAAGAAGCGAGGATCACTGCGACTTCGGGAGCTTGCTGACCATGAAGCTGACGTTCGGGTAACCGGCGAACGCCGCGGTCTGGAACACGCTCTTCACGACCAGCGCGGGCACGTTCTGATCGACCTGGAGGATGCACACGCCCGGGAACGGCTTGTTGGGCTGCACCTGCTTCCACAGCTCGCGCTTGTTCTTGAGCAGGTTGAAGAGCTCGTCGATCTTCTGGAGGCGCCCGAGCTCCTCGATCGCGCGCGTCGACCCGGCCAGGGCGCCGTCGACGAGGATCTGGTTGCCGTTGACCGCCACCATCGGCGCGTCGATGACGTCTTCGACGTTCTCCGCCTTCGGGAGCTTGACGTTCTTGTCGACGGCGATCTCGCCCGACGCCGAGAAGGACATCAGGAGGAAGATCACGGTCACGACGAGGAAGTCGATGAAGCTCACGAGGTTGAGCCCCGCGTTCGGGCTGCGTGCGCCGTGCCCCGACACCTTGTTCCACACGAACCGCAGCGGCACGCCCTTCATCAGCCGGCGGCCCGGCTGATGGATCACGTGGGCGTGGGGGTTCTTGTGGTGCTTCGGATTGAACCTATCCATGTGCGCGCTCCTGCCTCAGCGGACCGAGAACGTCATGTTGAACACGGGGACATCCTTGTTCCACACGAACCGCAGCGGCACGCCCTTCATCAGCCGGCGGCCCGGCTGATGGATCACGTGGGCGTGGGGGTTCTTGTGGTGCTTCGGATTGAACCTATCCATGTGCGCGCTCCTGCCTCAGCGGACCGAGAACGTCATGTTGAACACGGGGACCTGCTTGTTCCCCTCCGGCAGCCTCATCTCGCGCTTCGGCGCGTAGAGCGCGTCGAGCACCGCGACGATCTCCTTGAACGGCGTGCGGTTGTCGGTGTGGAGGATCGCCTGGTCGAGCTTCTTGTCGCTCGGATCCCGGTGGCCGCCGTGCGTCTTCCACTCCTCCTCGATCCGCTTCGCCAGCTCCGGGTAGCGGATGATCTTGGAGCTCGGGTCGCCGAGCTCGACCGGCGCCTTGTTCACCTTGACCTCGTTCACCACCGTCGCGCCCTGCTTCCACACGAGCCCGAACTCGCTCTCGCCGATGTGCAGGTTCAGCACCTTCTCCGGCGTCTGCGGGGTGAGCTCCTTGTTCGGATCGGGCGGGCCAGGGACCTGGGCGTCCGCGTTCATCCGCGAGTTGGTGACCCAGACCGCCGTGATCAACAGGAATGCAATCGTGACCATCAGCAGGTCGATGAACGGGATCATGTTGATATCGCTGTTCGTCGACCGCTTCTTGCCGCCACCGTCGCCGACGTCTACGCCGCCCATATTGCCTTCCCAACGTGAGCCGGAGCTCACTTATCCAAGTTGTTGCGGGAACACCCTGCTCGCAGCTCGCGGAGGGCCACCATGCTGGGTCTGACTTCGTCGCTCTTCTGAAGTTCCCGGGGCCCCGCCGGCGCGAGCCGCACGGGGCTTCGAGGCGCGAGAGCGGGCCCAGGCGGAAGCGCGCGGGACGCGCTCGACGACCTGGGCCCGCCGAGGACCATCAGGCAGCCGCCTGACCGACCGCTGCGACATTCACCTTCTGGCGGTTCGCGACGACGAGGTTGAGGATCTGCACCGATGCCTCGTTGATGTCGTCCTCGATGTGCTGCGTCTTGCCGTTCAGCACGGCGAAGCCGATGAGGCCGATGATCGCCACGCCGAGGCCGAAGGCGGTGCAGTTCATGGCCTCGGAGATGCCGAGCGCGAGCACGCGGGCCTTCTGGCTCGGGTCGACCGACTCGCCGGCGACGGAGCCGAAGGACTTGATGAGACCCGTCACCGTCCCGAGCAGGCCGGAGAGCATCGCGAGGTTCGCGAGCAGCGCGAGGTACGAGGTGCGCGCGCTGATCTTCGGCAGCTCACGGAGAGCCGCCTCGTCCATCGCCGCCTGGACCTCCTCGTCCGGACGGTTCACCTTGACGAGACCGGCCTGGACGATGCGGGCCAGCGGGGCGTTCGCCGCGGAACACATCTTCACAGCCTTGGCGACATCGCCCGCAAGGATGCACTTCTGCATCGTCGCGAGGAAGACGTCCTTGTTGATGGACGAGCCGAACAGGTAGAGGGCGCGCTCGACGATGATGCCGATCGTCAGGATCGACCAGAACAGGATGGGCCACATGCCCCACCCACCCTCTTTGAAAGCTTCATACGCTCCGTGCATTGCTTCTGTCCTCCAGTTCGCCTCGCGTCCCCGGGATGAGGTTTCGCGCAACTCGATCGGTTCCCTATGTCAGACTCGTGTTGCCGAGGGGCGGCAGTCTTTCACTCACACGTAAGATCGGATGAGAGGCCTATTTTGCTTGGCGGCGCTGGCCGTGGACGGCTTGCTCCTGTCGCTCTCTGGCGAGATGCCCACGGGACGCTAGCCGAGCGGCGCTGACCTCTGCAAGAGTCCTGATCGTCTCTTCTGGTCCCGGCGCCCGGCGCCGTCCCAGCTCTCTCACCTGTCGTCCAAGACTGACTTCGCGTCGTCACGCCAGGGGCCCGTGGTGGCTCTGGGCGCGGCTCCCCGTTCACCGCAGAGCGTGCCGCCATCCGGCCAAGCTACGCCGATGCACCCGGGGGACTCGCGCATCTTCGCGATTGAGACCCGGCGCCGTCAAGAGAGATTTGGCCACACGTGAGCGCTCTGATGCGGGCAAAACTTTACAACAATCGCAGGGTTATGTCACCATTCGCCGGGCGCGCGGCGCGACGGCCCGCAGCGGTTCCCGCGAAGCCTAGGAAGACGCGGCGCGCGGCGCGACGGCCGACGGCCGACGGCCGTCGGCGCGACAGCGCACCGCGGCAGTGCGAGCAGCATTACCCCGAGAGGACGCGCAGTGACGCAGCGAGCGAGCGAGCGCTGGATCGGTAGAGCACGGCCGCCTGGCCGGGCGCCGGCGACGGGGACGAGTCAGGGAGCTCCGTACCCTTCCGGCCTCGATCGGCCCGCGCCGCCGCGCCGCGGCCGGCGCGCTCGCCGCGAGAGGCGCCGCTGGTTCTCCGGGGATTTGCGGCGATCCCGGGCTCTCGCCGCCCGGCGCGGCCGCATCGCCGAGCTTGCGCACGGGATCGGGCGGCAGTTATAGTCGCCGCGCCTAGAGATTGTCGGGCTTCTGACGACGCTGAGAAAGGGACTTCGAGGATGCGTCATCTGCTGATGTTGGCGGCCGAGGGTGGTGGCGAAGGCGGGATGTGGGAGGCCATCAAGCACAATCCGACCTTCCTGATCGCGAACCTGGTCGTCTCGGCGGTCGTGGTGACGATCATCATCGAGCGGACCGCGTTCCAGCTGGGACGCTACCGCGTGAACTCCAAGGAGTTCTTCGCGCAGGTCAAGAAGCTGGTGGCGGCGGGCAACATCGATCGGGCCATCAAGCTCTGCGACGCCAGCGATTACCCGATCCTGCAGCTCGTGAAGGCCGGCCTGACCCACGCGAACAAGGGCGCGGACGAGATCGACGCCGCCCTCAGCGAGAAGCTGTCCGAGCTCAAGCCCGCCGTGGAGAAGCGCATCGGCGCCCTCTGGTCGCTCGCGAACATCGCGACGCTGATCGGCCTCATCGGGACGGTGTCCGGCCTGATCAACACCTTCGCCTCCATCGCCGCCCAGGGCCTCTCGCAGGCCGACAAGCAGCGGATGCTCTCGAACGGCATCGCGGAGGCCATGTACAACACGGCGTTCGGCCTCGCCATCGCCGTCGTGTGCATGATCGCGCACGTCATCCTCCACACCCGCTCCAAGAACATCCAGCACGATCTGGAGGCGACCACGGAGCGCGTCTTCAACCTGCTCACGATCAGCAGCAAGCCTGGCTACTAGCCCATGGCGGACCCGCAAGACGTCCCGCTCAGCTCGGCGCAGCGATCGAAGATCCGGCGCCTCTCGCAGCCCAAGGAGCCCGAAGCCGGGGAGGAGGCCGGCGAGCTCAACGTCGTCCCGTACCTCGACATCATCACGAACATCCTCATCTTCGTGCTCGCCAGCGTCTCGGTGACATTCGTGTCGTCGATCGACACGACGCCGCCCTCCATCGGCGGGGGCAAGGTGCGCAGCGAGCTCTCCAGCAAGGCGTTGAACCTGTCCGCGTTCATCACCAGCCAGGGGATCTCGCTGAAGACGTCGAGCGGCAACATCGCGACCGGCTGCCAGGACGTGGGCAGCGGGGTCACCGTGCCGAAGACGACGAACGACAGCTATGATTTTCCCGCCCTCACGGCGTGCGCGAAGCGCCTCAAGAACGCCCGCCCCGAGTTCAAAGAGGAGACGCAGGTGACGATCACGGCGAACCCGGGCATCGACTACAAGACGATCATCGACGTGATGGACGCGCTGAGGAGCGACGCGGGGGAGGAGCTGTTCCCGGAGGTCCACTTCGGAGTCGCCCGATGAGCGCCGAGCAGCCCCCCCCGCCGCGGCCGAAGGCGAGCATCGTCCGCTACAAGGCGGCCCTCCGGAAGGCGATCCGCAGGAACCGGCGGGAGCCGGAGATCGACTTCCTGAACATCACGGCGATGCTCGACCTGATGACGATCATCCTCGTCTTCTTGCTGAAGAGCGTGGGGTCGTCGGCGGCATCCATCCCGCAGTCGAAGGATCTCACCCTGCCGAAGTCGGTGATGCAGTCCGAGCCCTCCCAGGAGGGCGTGGTGGTCATCGTCTCGAAGTCGCAGATCCTGGTCGGCGAGGATCCGACCCCGATCGTCCTCTTGCCCAACCGCGAGCAGCTCGCCCAGTCCGGCGTCGACGCGAAGTACAAGCGCAGCGGACCGAACGATCTCTATATCGTGCCGCTCGCGAACGCCCTGTCCCACGCGCGCGAGACGGACAAGGCCATCCGCGCCGCGAAGGGGCTCGATCCTTCGTCGTCCGAGGCGATCATCGTGGCCGACGCCACCACGCCGTACCGCCTGCTGATCGAGGTCATGTTCACCCTCGGGCAGAGCGAGTTCGGCAAGTACCACCTGATGGTCCTGAGCGGCAACAAGCAGTAAGCCGCTCCCCTGCCCTTCCGGTAAGCCCGCCGCCGCCGATCTGCTGACCCTCGCGCCCTTCGCACCCTCGCGACGCGCGCTCGCGAGCGGCGCGCTCCCCTCGGAGCGCGCCGCGGACCGGTCAGTCCACCGCGAACAGCTCTTCCAGGTCGGCCTTGGTGAGCTTCTTGGCGCCGCCCGCGTCCTCGCTGAGGACGGAGGCGACGAGCTGGCGCTTCTTGTCCTTGAGCAGCAGGATCTTCTCCTCGATCGTGCCCGCGGCGATGAGCCGGTAGGCGGTGACCACCTTCGTCTGCCCGATGCGGTGGGCGCGGTCGGTGGCCTGCTGCTCGACGGCCGGGTTCCACCACGGATCGAAGTGGATCACCGTGTCCGCCGCGGTGAGGTTCAGGCCGGTGCCGCCCGCCTTGAGGCTGATGAGGAAGACCGGCACGCTCGGGTCGCTCTGGAAGCGCTCGACGCGCTCCGCCCGATCCTTCGTGGAGCCGTCGAGGTACTCGTAGGCGACGCCGTCCTCCTTCATCGCCTTCTCGATGAGCTTCAGCATCATCACGAACTGGCTGAAGACGAGGACCTTGTGCCCGCCCTCGACCGCGTTCGCGATGAGCTCGCGCACCGCGACGAGCTTGCCCGAGTCGTCGTCGCCGAACTCGCGCGGCAACCCGAGCAGCCGCGGATCGCAGGCCGCCTGCCGCAGGCGGGTGAGGCCGGCGAGGATCTGCAGCTGGCTCTTCGCGAGCCCGACGCGCTCGACCTCGCCGAGGACCTGCGCCCGCACCTCGCGCGCGACCTGCAGGTACAGCGCCCGCTGCTCGCCGGTGAGATCGCAGATCTGATCCATCTCGATCTTCTCCGGCAGATCCTTCGCCACCTCCTGCTTCGTGCGGCGCAGGATGAACGGGTGGATCGCGGCGCGGAGGCGCTGCGCGGTCTTGTAGTCGCCCGCCTCGATCGGCCGCGAGAAGCGGGCCTCGAACTTGTCGAGCGAGCCGAGCAGGCCGGGCGAGACGAAGTCGAAGATCGACCAGATCTCCGACAGCCGGTTCTCGATGGGCGTGCCCGTCAAGGCGAGCCGGCGCTTCGCGCGGAGCCGCTTGGCGGCGGCGGCGGTGGCGCTCATCGGGTTCTTGATGTGCTGCGCCTCGTCGAGGATGGCGTAGCTGAGGTCGAGCTGCGCGAGGAAGTCCTCGTCGCGCCGGAGGAGCGCGTAGCTCGTGATCACCACCTCGGCGGCCTTGACCTCGTCGATCTGGTCCTTGCGATCGGCGCCGTGCCAGAGGGCGACCGAGAGCGACGGCGCGAACCGGGCGAGCTCGCGCTCCCAGTTCGTCACGACGCTCGTCGGGGCGACGATCAGCGCGCGCATGTGCTTCTCCTCCTGCTTGACGGCGAGCAGGAGGGCGATCGTCTGGACCGTCTTGCCGAGGCCCATGTCGTCGGCGAGCACGCCGCCCGAGCCGATGTCATGGATAAACTTGAGCCATGACAGGCCGGCCTCCTGGTAGGGGCGGAGCGTCGCCTTCAGGTTCCGGGGCCGCTTGGTGCTGCCGATCTCGTCGATGTTGCTGAGCTTGTGGAAGAGCTCGCGCGCGGAGGCGGTCACGTTCGAGCCGCTCGCGTGCTGGAGCAGCTCGTGCACCCGGCCGGCCTGCGCGAGCGGCAGGCGGCCGTTCCTGCCGGCCGCCATCATCAGCTCGACCTCGCGATCGAGCATCGCGCGCACGGCGTCCGGATCGAACGCGGCGAACGACCCGTCCTCGAGGCGGACGTAGCGCTTGCCCTCGGCGAGGCAGCGGCGCAGCTCGTCGCGATCGACGCCGACGCCCTCGCTCTCGAAGCTGAGCTTGACGTTCAGCCAGTCCATCCCCGAGGTGACCTTGGCGAAGACGCCGATGGGCCTGCCGCGCACCTGCGTGTCGACGAGATCCTCGGGGACGAAGAGGTCCCAGTCGTCCGGGAGCTCGGCGAGCCCCTCGGTCCAGAACGTGAGCGCCTGATCGCCGTTCGCGATGAAGCCCTGGCCGGTCTCGTCCGGCTTGAGCCCGAGGGCGAGCAGCTTGCTCGCCGCCTCCTGCTGCGCGGCGATGTCCACGCGGATGCAGCGGGCGCGCTTCATCCCCTCCTCGGGCGGCTGCACGAGCACCGGCGGCGAGATGCCGTCGGCGCGCACGGCGACCTCCGCGTCGCCGTACGCGGCGAACAGCGTGACGCGCGCCTCGATCAGCGAGCCGCCCGCGCGCATGCGGAACGTGGGCACGAGGTCGACGACCTCGGCGATCTGGTTCAGGTCGGGCAGCTCGGCGCCGACCTCGAGGGCGATCTTGGGGAGCCCCTGCATGATGATGCGGGGCAGCTCGCTCATCGGCTCGCCGATGGTCGGCGAGCGGAGCAGGCGGCGCATCGCCGCGGGGGAGACGCGCTTGTCGATGCGGCGCGCGAGCCCCTCCTGCGTGTCGATGTGCCAGCCCGGCCAGCCCTCGAACCACCCGCCTTGCAGGAGCGAGAAGCGGCGCTTGTCGTTCACCCGCTCGAAGCTCGCCTTCACGATGATGGTGTCGCCGCCGACGGTCTCGAGATCGAAGCGCGGCCGCAGGCTGTCCTCGCCGAAGCGGAGCTGCATCAGCGCGGGCTCGAGGAGCACGCGCTGGCCTTCCAGCAGCGGGAGCAGCTCGGCCACGTCCTCGCCGCGGATGTCGACGGCGGGGTGGCGCGGGTTGCCGCTCTCGAACCGGGCGAGCAGCCGGAGCGCGTCGCGGTCGGGCGTCGGGTAAAGCGCCTGCCAGGCGAGCGCCGCGGACGGCAACACCGGGACGCGCGCCTCGGCGTCGAGGACGGTGACGGTCAGCGCCCCCTGGCGCACGTGGAGGCGGAACTCCACGCGGCGGGCCCCGGTGACCCCCTCGGGCGGGAGCCAGGCGCCGATCCCGGTCTGCTTGGCCGTGGCGTCGAGGACCGGCGCCGTGAGGGTGACGGCGGAGCCCGGCGGCCCGTGGGTGCCGACGACGGTCGGGACGGGCACCGGCGGCGTGATCGCCAGCCGCCCGCGGCGGTCGCGCCTGCGCACGCGCTTCAGGGCGTCCCCGCCGGCGTGGGCGGTCTGCGGGACGAGCGCCGGGATCGGCGGCTCGCGCCGGGGCTGCGCGCCGCGGGCCTGGTCGCGGATGCTGATGAGCAGCGCCGCGACGTGCTTGCAATGCTGTCCGGCCTTCTGGAATGCCGGACAGGAGCACTGGGACTGGATTCCATCGGGTGAGAGCTCGACCTTGACCGGATACGGCTCGGAGTCGGCGGCGCGGACGGTGCCGCTCGCCATCGTCTCGTGGATGGAGATGTCCTCGACGACGCGGCGGCGGAAGTACTCCAGCCCGCGGAGGAAGGTGCGGGCGCCAAGGAGCCTTCGCAGGCCACGATCGCTGAGGGTGGAGAGTGCGTCGGAGATCGGAGGCGGCACGTCGTGGGCTCGGGATACATGCGGCGGCAGTTCGCCGGGATGGGTCGGGTGGACGGGACCCCTGGCGGATCCCGCTGGATGAAGAACCGTCATCAGATGAAGAACGGCAAGAACACGATGATCACGGCGGGGAGCATCTTGATGAGCACGTGGATCGCAGGACCGGCCGCGTCCTTGAGAGGATCGCCGATCGTGTCGCCCACGACGGCGGCGCCGTAGGTGGGGTTGTCCGCCCGCGCCCCCGTCTCATCGACGAGGTAGCGCCCACCGTGCGCGCCGGTCGCGATGTACTGCCTCGCATTGTCCCAGATCGCCCCGGTATTCCCCAAGAAGAGCGACCCGAGGACGCCTGCGACCGTCCCGGCCATGATCAGGGCCGCGACTGAATCCGCCGCGACCAGAGGATTATCTTCCGTCCTTGCAAAGCGCAAGGCAAGTCCCACGACGACGGGCGCCACCGCCGCGACGAGGGCCGGCGCGATCATATGGCGCAGCGCCGCCCGGGAGACCATCTCGACGCACGGCTCGTGGTCGCCGACGAAGCCCGGCGGCCGAGCCCGGGCCTGGCGCTTCACCTCGTCGAGGACGCGGCGGCCGGCCTGGAGCACGTTCCGGATGCAGCGGCCGGCCAGCCAGAAGACCAGGAGGATCCCGACCAGCGCGCCGAGGTAGACCTCGGGGCGGTCGAGGCGCACGACCATCGCGGCCGTCTCGCCGCTGCTCGGCGCGCTCGACGTCAGCGCGCGCCGCCGGGACTCGTCGAGGTAGCCGGCGACGAGCAGCAGCGAGGCGAGCGCGGCCACCCCCGCCGTGTACGCCTTCGTGAGCGCCTTGGTCGTGTTGCCGACCGCATCGAGCACGAGCGTCCGACCGCGCACGTCCGGCCGCTCGCGGGCGACCGTCACGGCGACGATGCCGCCCGCGTTGTCCACGATGGGGCCGAACGCATCCATGGCGAGGACGTAGCCCGCGGTGCCGAGCATCCCCATCGTGGCGACCGCGGTCCCGAACAGGCCCCCGCTGGCGAGCCCGGAGCGGGCGCCGAGCAGGTACGAGCCGAAGGTCGCGCCGACGACGACGAGGAGCGGGAGCACCGAGCTCTCGAGGCCGATGGCGAGCCCGCGCAGCACCGCCATCGCGGAGCCGCTGCGGGCGGCCTCGGCGAGCTCGCGCACCGGGCGGTGCCGCTGCTCGGTGTAGTACTGCGTCACGTGCAGCACGCCGATGCCCGTGGCGATGCCGAGGACGCCGCACGCGAAGAAGACGACCCAGTGGGCGCCGAGCAGCCACTTGGCGGCCCCGGCGATGCCGACGGCGTGCAGGATGGCCGTGACGTAGAGCCCCCGCAGCAAGGCGTTGAAGGCGTCCTCGCGGTCGTCGGTCTTGACGACCATGACGCCGAAGAGCGTGGCGATGAGGCCGAACGCGCGGCTGACCAGCGGGAAGAGCACGACGGCGAGGGCGCTCGGGAGCCCGGCGTTGTTGCGGAAGAGCATGGCGCCGACCACCATGGCGCCCGCGTTCTCGGCGACGGTCGAGGCGAAGACGCCGGCCGCGCGGCCGGCGCAGTCTCCGACGGTATCGCCGGCCAGGTCGACGATCGTGGCCGGGTTCTGCAGGTCGTCCTCGTCGAGGCCGACCTCGGCGCCCGCGAGGTCGGCCCCGAGGTCGGCCGCCTTGGAGAAGGTGCCGCCGCCGAGCTGCGCCATCAGGGCGGCGAAGGAGGCGCCGAGCGGATAACCGGCGATGACCCAGGGGATGGTCGGCGCGAGCGCGAGCGCCTCGGCCGGCTCGGCCCCGAAGCCGCCGCGGAACGCGAGGACCGCGGCGAACAGGCCGCCGAGGCCGAGCAGGCTCATGCTGGCGACGAAGAGCCCCGACACGGCCCCCCCGCGCAGGGCGATCTGCAGGGCGAGGTCGAGGGAGCGGCGGGCGCCGCTCGCCGCGCGCACGCTGGTGCGGGGCGCGATCCAGGTGGCGACCCGGCCCGTGGCGACGGCGCTGGCGGCGCCGACCGCGAACGAGAGCGTCAGCCAGACCCCGAGCTCCAGCGCCGGGACCGGGTTCTTCTCCCCGGCGCTCCGGAGCAGGCCGTACGCGAGGAAGATGGCGCCGCCGAGCATCGCGGAGACCGCGGCGATCACGCTGCTCTGGCGGCGAAAATACGCCTCGGCGACACCCTGGATGATCGCGGCCACCCGCTGCATCTCGGGCTCGACCGCGGGGCGCGCGACGACCCAGCGAGCGAGGTAGACCGCAAAGGCGAGCCCGATCAGGCCACCGCTGAGGATGAGCGCAAGCTCCGTCATGACGGGCGGACCGGGCGCGCACCGTGGACGCGCTACCTCGGCCGGTGAGGGAGAGTGCGGGCGGTGCCCGCGGGAGCGCCGCAGGAACCCACGCTGCAGCGGCGCACGCCTTCCCTACTCCGGCCGGGTGGGCCGCGCAAGCGAAGACGACGCGCGCGGTCCGGTCATTTCACGGCGTTCGCGTCGCGCGCATCGCGCCCGACCGCGTGGTCCAGCCGGGTCTTCGCGACCAGCGCCCCGACGCGCGCGTTGAGCTGCAGCAGCCGCGCCGTCGTGACCTCTCTCTCCGAGTCCACGAGGTCGGTGCTCGTCGCGCGCCCGGCCCGGAACAGCTCCGATTTGACGCGCATCGCCTCCACGGCCGCCGCGAGCTGCCGCTCGGCGGTCTCGATGCTGCGCGCGGCCTTGCTCACGTCGGTGTAGGCCTGGGCCACTTCCATCCGGAGCCCGTCGCGCAGCACGGCCTTTTGCTCCGCGACCTGCGCCGTCCGGGCGCTCGCCTCGGCGGAGGCCGCCGCGGTCGTCGCGATGTCGTTGAGGACCCACGTGGCGCGGGCGCCGGCGGCCCACGTCAGGTCGAACTCCTCCCGCGCCGGGAAGATGCGCTGGTTGGGGTTCGCGTACGTGACGTCGGCGACCGCATCGAGGCGCGGGAAGTAGCCGGCCCGCGTGAGCTGCTCCGACTTCTTGAGCGAGTACAGCGTCTCGTCCAGGGCGCGGATCTCCAGCCGCTTCGAGAACGCTTCCTCCTGCAACGTGGGGAGCGGCTGGGGCGGCGGCTGCGCGGCGACGCTGCCGGTCATGACGTCGATCCCGACCGTGAGCGGCCTGCCCTGCGCCGCCGCTCCGAGCGCGATCCGGATCTGCTCGTCGGCGACGAGGAGCGTCGCCTGGGCTTCGGTGAGCAGCTGCTCTGCGTTCGCCACCTGCGCCTCGAGACGGAGCACGTCCGCCCGCGAGAGCAGCCCCACCTCGAACGTGCGCTGCGCGTCCACGAGGTGCGCCTTCGCCTGGGACACGGCCTCGTCCCGGACGACGACCAGCCCCTTCAGCCCAACCCAGTTGAAGAAGGAGATCTTCGCGTCGGCCGCGATCTTCAAGGCCTCGGCCTGCACCTCGAGCTTCTTCGCGGTCTCGGAGTGGGACGCCGCCGCATATCCCTGGGAGATGCGGAGCACGTAGTCCGAGATGGGCACCGCCAGGCTCGCCGACAGCGAATACTGGTTGAGGATCTGCGCGCCCAGGCCGAACTGCGCCAGCTGCGGGTCCTGCTCCACCTCGGACAGGCGCATATAGCTGCCTGTGAGGGTGATGCGCGGAAAGAAGTTCACCGCCGCCTGGTCGACCCGCGCGGACGCGGCCCTGAGCTCGGCCTGCTTGGCGCGGAGCGACGCGTGCGTCTGCAGGGCGATCTTCGCGAACTCGTCCGGCGTCAGCCCTCCCGGCTGGGGGGCGAGCGCGGTGGCGAGCGGATCGGCCTTCGGCGCCGGCAGCTGCGCCGCAGCGACGGGAGCCTGGGGGGGCTGCGGCTGACCGGCAGCGGGAGGCGTGGGCGCGGGCTGCGGGGCGGCCGGGGGCGGAGCGGCCGGCTGCGCCGCGGCGGGCGGTGCGATGAGCCCGAGGGCGAGCAGCCCGGCGAGCGTCGAGGCCAGCGAGATGCTGCGTCGAGACGAGGGAGCGGTGCTTTTCATGACCGGTGGGTCACTTATGGGCGGTGAAAGCACCCGTCAAGATCGCAGGCGATCGCGCGCATCACGCCTCGGCGATCGCTCGCCTCGCCCTCACGCGAACGTGACCGGGCAGCCGGCGCGCTCGGCGCACGGCGCGTCTCGCCGCGCGAGCGCGCATGAGCCCGAGGAGGCGCCCGCGCGGGCCAAGACCGCGCCGGCGACGTGGTCTGACGTGTTCGTCATGCCGTGCCGCAATGGGCCAGGACAGCCGGGACATGACGGCCGACTCTGGGGAGGGAGCCCCGCGTCCCAAAGACCGTTCGTACCGTCCACGCGCGCTCTGTGGATGGCAGAAATCCGTCGCTCTCCCGGAGGCAACGCTTATTGCGGCGCACTATCGAATGGAAGAACATCTCACCAAGTGGCCGCCATCTTGCTTGGCGGCGACCGGAGGGCCTCACATGCATAGACTGCTTGCATCGCGCCGCAGCTTCTCCCCGATGCTCGCCATCCTCGCGACCGCATCATCGTTTGCCGCCTGCGCACCATGGGAGCTCGGTGAGGACGAGCCCCCCCAGGTCGATGATCCCAGCAGCGTCGCGATCGCGGCGGAGCCGCCCCCCGCCATCAGCGGCGGGACGCTCGCCGTGAGCAAGAGCGCTGCGCGGGCGGTCGCCGCGGACCCGGATCGCGACCGGGTGTGGGTCGTGGATCTCGAGGGGCAGCGGTTGCTCGCGGAGATCGCCCTGGAAAAGGGCGACGAGCCAGGCCGGGTCGTGGAGGACGGCGCGGGGCGGTTCCACGTCGCGCTCCGCCGCGGCGGCGCGGTCGTCACGATCGACGCGGACAGCGGGAAGGTCGTCGGCCGGCGCGCGGTCTGCGCGGCCCCGAGGGGGATCGCGTACGACGCGAGGACCGACGCGCTCCACGTCGCGTGCCTCGGCGGCGAGCTCATGACGCTCCCGGCGGCCCGCGGAGCCGCGACGCGCCACCTGCAGCTCGACCGCGACCTGCGCGACGTGGTCGTGGACGGGGATCGCCTCCTGGTCAGCAAGTTCCGCTCGACCGAGCTGCTCACCGTCAGCGCGGACGGCAGCGTCGCGGAGCGGCAGAAGCTCCCGCACTTCAACCTGTTCGGGCAGGAGTTCGCGCCGACCGTCGCCTGGCGTACGGTCGGCCTGCCGTCCGGCGGCGTCGCGGTCGTGCATCAGCGCGCCCTCGTCGCGCCCGTCGAGGTCGTCGAGGGGGGCTACAGCTCCGGCGGGTGCGACGGGAGCATCGTGCACAGCACGGTGACCGAGGTCGGGGCCGCCGGCTCCACCGAGCGCCCGAGGATCTCCCCTGCCTTCCCGTCCGCGACCCTCCCGGTCGATCTCGCGGTGTCGGCCGACGGCATGTCGTACGCCGTCGTCGCGGCAGGCAGGAGCGAGGTCCTCATCACCACCTCGACAATGTTGAACGCGAACGCGATCATGGACTTCGGGGACGGGGCGGGCTTCAACAACGGCGAGGGGACCTGCATCGATGCGGAGCAGCGGGTGGCGGTGGACGGCGAGCCCACCGCCGTCGCGTTCGCCGGCAACGCGGTGATCGTGCAGACGCGCGAGCCGGCGGCCATCCACGTGCTCGGGACCCCTGGCATCTCCAGCAACCGCGTCATCACGCTCCCCGGCGAGAGCCGGAGAGACACCGGTCACGAGATGTTCCACAGGAACCAGTCCGGCCCGATGGCCTGCGCGTCGTGCCATCCGGAAGGCGGCGAGGACGGCCACACGTGGGTCTTCAACCCGATCGGTCCTCGGCGCACCCAGTTCATGAGCGGCGGGATCCTCAACACCGCGCCGTTCCACTGGGACGGCGACATGTCGGGCATCGAGGCCATCATGGACGAGGTGTTCGAGCGGCGCATGGGCGGCGTGCACCAGGGGCCGCGCCGGGTGAACCTCTTCGCCCGGTGGATCGACAGCCTCCCGGCGCCGCCGGTGTCGCTGGTGCCCGACCAGAACGCCGTGGCGCGCGGCGAAGCCCTCTTCCACGACAAGGCCGTGGATTGCGCGCGCTGCCACACGGGCGCCCAGCTCACGAACAACCAGTCGTTCGATGTCGGCACGGGCAAGGCCTTCCAGGTGCCGTCGCTGGTCCGCATCGGCGCGCGCGCGCCCTTCATGCACGACGGCTGCGCCCCGACGCTGCGGGACCGGTTCACCAACACCGCCTGCGGCGGCGGCGACCTGCACGGCAAGACGTCCCACCTCAACGCGGACCAGATCGACGATCTGATCGCCTACCTCGAGACCCTCTGACCCCCCTCCCCGCCGGCTCCCCGGCTGAATTTCCGCCGGGGAGCCCGCCCGGATCGCGCCCCCCCTCACCGCGAATGATGTAACCCGCGCCGAGCCGCGATATGCTGGCGGGGCGTGAACGTCGCAGAGAAAGTCGCCACCCTCGAAGCGCTCCTCCAGCGGGTGCAGCGGAACGCCGCTGCGCCTCGAACCCGGTCGCAGCTCCCGGTCTCCGCCGAGCTCGTCCCGCACCGCGGCGAGGCGCCCGGCGCCATCGCCAACGACACGGCGGGCGCGGCCTTGCCCGACGCCAGGTTGACCGCGGCGGAAACGTCGCCGGCGAACGAAGCACGTCCGGCAGCCGCGGTCGCCGCTGGCGGGACGACGTCGGCAGCCTCGACGGCCCGGCCGGCGATGCGCGCCAGGTCGCCGCGCAGGCGCCGCAGACCGCGGCCGCCGCGGCGAGGCAGCCCGCCTTCCCTTCCGGCCGCGGCCGCCAAGGCACCGCCGCAGCCCACCGCAAAGACGCCGCCGCAGCCTGCGGTGAAGACGCCGGCGGCCACGCCCGCCGCGAGCGGAGCCAAGGCGCCGGCCGGCAAGCCGGCGGCCACCACGCCCGCGGCCGCGACGCCGGCGCGCGTCCCCGCGCCGCCTCCCAGCTCCCCCGGAAGGCATGCCGCGAGGCCCGGCGCTCCCCTCGATCTTCCGCGGGCCGACGCCCGCGACGCCGGCCCGCAGGAGACCTATCGCCCGCCCGCGGAGCCCGCCGAGCCGAAGCCGAGGGACGCGGCCAGGCCCGCGGCCAAGGTCGCCACGCCGGTCGCCAGGACCGCCGCGCTGGGCAAGGACGTGGCCGCTGCCGGCCCGGCGGTGCCCCCCGCGCGCGGCTCCAGCCCGCGCGCAGAAGGGAAGCCGTTCTTCCCGCACGAGGACCCCGCGGCGAGGGCGAAGGTCGCGGAGAGCGACAGCGAGCTCTCGTTCGCGGGGCTCCTCCCCGACGAGCCGGAGCCCGCGCAAAGGCCGGGCGCCGCGCTGAAGCTCCCCGCCGAGCGCAGGCCGGAGGCCGCCGCGCGCAGCTCGTTGCTCGATCGCGCCGAGGCGCCCGTCGCGGGGCACGCCACGACCACGCCCGTCGGCAGGGAGGGCGCCTCCGCGCTGGACACGGTCACGGCCCGCGCGCCGTCGGCCGGCGAGCCGGTCACCCCCAAGGCGCCGGAGCAGATCGCCGCCGCCACGCGGCGCGCGATCGGGGAGCCTGCCAGCGAGCACGAGTTCAGCCGCGAGATGGTCGACGACGAGCCGACCGTGATCCGCGGCATGCTCGAGGACGAGCCCACGGTCATCCGCTCTCGCCCCGAGGGCCTCGAAGACGAGGAGACGGCCGTGCGTTCCGCGCGGTCCGAGGCCCAGGCGCTCGCACGGTCGATCCAGGATCAAGAGACCGTCGAGGCGCCGCCGGGCGTGCTGCCCAAGGTGGCGAGCGAGGAGGCGGACGCCAAGGCCAGGCCGAAGCCGGTCGATCGCGATCTCCTGCCGAAGGTCATCACCAAGGACCCGCCCATCCCCGCGAACAAGGAGCTGAAGCCGTCCGAGCGCGTCACCACGCGACCGCCCGCGGACGCCAGCGTCAGCGTCACCGATCGCCCGTCGCCGCGCCCGCGCTCCCGCGTGGGCCTGGTCATCGCGGCGGTGGTGCTCCTCGTGGGCGGCGCGGCGGTCGCGCATCGGCTCGGGTTGTTCGGCTCCGAGCCTGCGCCTCTCCCGAACGTCGTCCCCGACACCTCCCCGGGCGCGACGCAGGACGTGACCACGCAGCCGCAGCCCACGGCGCAGGCGCCGACCGCCGCGCCCGCCGAGACCGCGCCCGCGCCGTCGGCGGCCCAAACCGCGGCGCCCGCCGAGACCGCGGCGCCCACCGAGACCGCGGCGCCGGCCGCGAGCTCGGCGCCGGCCGCGGGCAGCGCGGAGGATCTGCCGTCGAACCGCGGGCACCTGCTGGTCAACTCGTCCCAGCAGGCGTCGGTCTACGTGAACGGCTCGCTGGCCGGAAACACGGGCGAGACGCTCGACGTGCCCTGCGGGACGCGTTACGTGCGGCTCGGCAAGCTGACGACCGAGAAGGCGTCGACGCCCGCGTGGCTCTCCGCAGGCCAGGCGGTCATCGTCGGCTGCCGCAAGCAGACCGTCGTCGCGATCGAGCCCACCGCGGCGAGCCCGTCGCAGGAGCGGCCGACCAAGCGCAAAGCCAACCCCGCCGCTCCTGACAACGAGGGCTCGTCCCCCGCCCCCGCCGAAGAGCCCGCGCCTGCGGCCCCGGCGGCCGATCCCGCTCCGTAGCCACCCCATCCCGCGCTGGTCCGCTCGCCTCCCCTGCGCCCTCGACGGCGGCTGCTCGCCCTGCAGGGGGGCGGAAGCGCAGTGCTAGGCTCGGCGCTCCATGGACTCCAAGACGGCTGCCCATCCCGGCGAGGCGGGCGCGGCGGCGAGCGAAGCCGCGGCCTCGCCGGCGCCCGCCACGGCGAGCGCTGGACCCTTCCCGATGCACAACCCGGCAGGCGGCGAGCTCCTCGACCACGTCGCGGCGACGGCGCCGAGCGCCGTCGCCGCGATCGTCGCGCGCGCGCGGGCGGCGCAGGCCGCCTGGGCCGAGGTCCCGATCCGGGAGCGGGCGGAGCGCGTCGCGAAGGTCAAGAGGCGCCTGCTCGCGCGGGCCGAAGAGATCGCGGCGCTCCTGCACCGCGAGTGCGGCAAGCCGATCGAGGAGGCCGCGCTGGCCGAGGTGCTTCCGAACGCCGATCTCGTCGACTACTGGACCGTGTCCATCGAGGAGCTCCTCGACGAGTCCCCCGTCGATCTCGACGCGCTCGCTTACCCCGGCAAGGTCGGCCGCATCCGGAGGGACCCGCGCGGCGTCGTCGCGCTCATCACGCCGTGGAACTACCCCGTCGCGATCCCGCTGCGCACCATCGTGCCGGCGCTGCTCGCGGGCAACGCCGTCGTCTTCAAGCCGAGCGAGGTCACGCCGCGCGCCGGCGCGCTCGTGGCGTCGCTGTTCAACGGGCTGCTCCCGGACGGCGTCCTCACCGTCGCGCAAGGCGGCGGCGACGTCGGCGCCGCGCTCATCGAGGCCGGCGTGGATCTCGTCGTCTTCACGGGCAGCGTCGCCACCGGCAAGAAGATCGCCGTCGCGTGCGCCGAGCGCCTCGTCCCGACGTCGCTGGAGCTCGGCGGCAAGGACAGCGCCGTGGTGCTGAGCGACTGCGACCTGGAGCGCGCCGCGCGCGGCGTCGTCTGGGGGGCCTTCACGAACGCCGGACAGAACTGCGCCTCGATCGAGCGCGTCTACGTCGAGCAGGCGATCGCCGATCGCTTCATCGCGCGCGTCGTCGCGCTCACCGGGCAGCTGCGAGCTGGCGTCGACGTCGGGGCGATGACCACCGCGCGCCAGGCCGAGATCGTGCGGCGCCAGCTCGACGCGGCCGTCGAGCGCGGGGCGGAGATCCTCGCCGGCGGCGCGCCGGAAGCGGGATCGCTCGCCTTCCCGCCGACGGTGATCAAGCTCGATCGCGAGGACACGCCGCTGCTCCAGGACGAGACCTTCGGCCCCATCCTCCCCGTGATCGTCGTGGAGAGCGCCGAGGAGGCGATCGCGCGCACCAACGCGTCCCGCTTCGCGCTCACGACCAGCCTGTGGACGCGCGGCTACGAGCGAGCCCACGCGCTCGCGCGGCGGCTGCGGTCCGGCGTGGTGACGATCAACAACCACGGCTTCACGGGCGCGCTCCCGGCCGCTCCATGGACGGGGGCCGGCGACAGCGGCCACGGCGTCACGAGCAGCCCGCACGCGCTCGCGGAGCTGACGCGGCCCCGCTTCGTCCTCGAGGATCGGAGCAGAGCGAAGAGCGAGCTGTGGTGGTACCCTTATACGCCATCGCTCCGGACCGTCGCCTTCGCGATGGCGCGGGCGCGAGGTGGAGCCGGCTTCTTCGGCCGCATCGGCGCCCTGGTCGAGCTCGTCGCCGCGTTCGCGAGGCGCCTGCTCGGCCGCTGATCCGGAGCATCGAGCGAACGCATGCGCCCTCTGATCCTCCTCTCCAACGACGACGGCTACTCGGCCCCGGGCCTCATCGCGGTGCGCGACGAGCTCGCCCAGCACGCCGACGTGGTGGTGTGCGCCCCCGCGGTCAACCAGAGCGCGACCAGCCACTCCCTGAGCCTGCACCGCGTCCTCCGGCTGCTGGAGGCCGCGCCCGGCGTGTTCGCGGTCGACGGGACGCCCGCCGACTGCATCTACGTGGCCCTCCACGCCGGCGCGCGCGTGCTGCCGCGCCGTCCGGATCTGGTCGTGTCCGGCATGAACCACGGGCTCAACCTAGGCTCGGACATCTTCTACTCGGGCACCGTGGCCGCCGCGCGCGAAGGCGCGCTCCGCGGCATCCCCTCGATCGCGCTCTCCGCCGACGCGGGCGCGTCGCGCCCGGCCGCGGCGGCGCTCGGCGTGCAGCTCGCCCTCGCCCTCCACCGGGCCGCCGGGCAGGAGGCGCGCCGGCCGGCGCCGCTGCTCAACGTCAACATCCCCGCCGGCAGCAGCTGGCCCGTGCGCGCCACGCGCATCGGCGCGCGCCTCTACACCGAGGAGGTGATCTTTCGCCAGGATCCGCGCGGGCACGAGTACCTCTGGATCGGCGGCGCGGGCGTGCGTCACGACCTCGTCCCCGGCTCGGACACGGAGGCCTACGACGAGGGCGCCGTCAGCGTCACCCCGCTGACCCTCGACCTGTTCGCGGCGCAGCACGACGGCGTCGCGCGGACGATCGCCGCGGAGCTCAACGACGGCCGCGCCGCCTGACGGCGCGAGCGTCGCCCTCGATCGCTTTCCGGCTCGGGTGCGCTCGCCTACGCTCGGCGCCATGTTCAACCACGACGCACTGCCCTCCGAGCACGCGCTCCGCTACCTGAAGGCCCACCTCCGCAACGTCCCGGATTTTCCGAAGCCCGGCATCCTCTTCAAGGACATCACGCCGCTCCTCGCCGACCCGCGGGCGTTCCACATCACGCTGGATCTCCTGGCGCAGCGCTACATCGGGGAGCACGTCGACGTCGTGGTCGGCGTCGAGTCCCGCGGCTTCATCTTCGGCGGCGCGCTGTCGGCCCGGCTGAACGCGAGCTTCGTGCCCGTGCGCAAGCCCGGCAAGCTCCCGGCCGCGACCGATCGGGTGGCGTACGCGCTCGAGTACGGCACGGCGGAGCTGGAGATGCACAAGGGGTCGATCCAGCCGGGGGCCAGGGTCCTCGTCGTGGATGACCTGCTCGCGACCGGCGGCACGGCGTCGGCCGCCGCGGAGCTCGCGCGCAAGCAGGGCGGCGAGATCGCCGGCTTCGCCTTCGTCGTCGAGCTCGACTTCCTGGGCGGCCGGACGCTCCTCGCGCAGCGGGCCGGCGACGGGGCCCGCGTCTACTCGATCGTGCGCTTCGCCGCGGGCGAGTGATCGTTCAGTCCTGCCCCACGCCGACCTGCAGCTTGCGCGCGACGATGCGGCTCGCGCTGGTCGCCCGGGTCGGCCCGCCGACGGGAAACGTGATCACGACGGCGTCCGCCCCGCCCTTGGCGATGCCGCCGCCGTGCGCCCCGACCAGGTTGCCCAGGGCCGCGGCGTCGAGCGAGGCGCCGGCGCTCCGCAGCGCGTCGATCTGCCCCGCCCCGTGCAGCGCGGCCAGCGCGCCTCGATCGACCGCCGGCATCTCGGCGAAGAGGCCGGACGCATACACGAGCGCCGTCGCCGCAGCCGCCGGATCCCGGCCGCGGAACCAGGCGCCCGCGTCGTGGTACGGCAGGTGCGCGCAGCGCGCGTACAGAGCGCCGAGCTCAGCGCTCGCCGCGTCGGCCATGCGATCGGCGAGCGCGACGAAGCGCGCCCGGAGCGCGGGATCGAAGTACGCCCGCGCGTATCCGCCGGAGAACCGGGCGATGACGGCGCGCCACGACGGCGAGCGCCCCGCCTCCGCCTCGTCGAAGCCGGGGACGATCTCGACGACCCCGTCCGCGATCGCCGCGAGCTCTGCGTCGGCGGCCCCCGTCAGCTTGCCCTCAGCGACGAGCGCCCCCACCCCCACCGACGCGGCGGAGACGGCCTCCTGCCCCGCCGCGCCGAAGCCGCGCGGCGTCGCCAGCCAGAGCTCGGCGACCCAGCCCGCGAGCTCGAACGGCCCCATCGACGCGCCCGAGTAGATCCGCTTGCGAGCCGCCTCGCAGGTGCGCGCGTTCCGCGCCGCGTCCTCGCCGGCGGTCGTCTCCGGCGCGGCCGGCAAGGCGGCCGGCGCCTCCCGCGATCGAAGCAGGCGCACCGCGACGAGCACGCCGACGATCGCGAGCACCATGGCGCCGATGGGGATGACGATGTGCCGCGCCGGCCGCACCGGCGCGATCGGCGCGGGCGGCGCCAGCGAGCTCACCGCGCGGTGCGCCTGCGCGAGCCGCCGCGCGAGGTCGGACGCCTTACGTGTGCGCAGGTCCTGCGGCAGGAGCGGCCACTGCTCCACCAGCTGCTCCAGATCGATCACGACCGGCGCTCCGCGACCGTGCAGCGCGATCTGCCTCCCCTGGACGCTCACCGCGCCCGATGTTCCGAACAGGCCCAAGGCCTCCTGGACAGCCGCCTCGATTTCCCGCGCGCTGGAATCGTCCACGATCGCAGAGTACCCGGATTTGCTGGCGGCACGCCGTCGCAACTTTGCGGAGCGCCCGAGGCTTTCGGGCGCGGGCGCGGGGGCGCCGGGGGCGGCGCGGGAAATGCCGCGGAAGGGCGATGGAAATGGCACATTCCCGCGCGTGCAGAAGACGCGCGTCTACCTATCGCCAGGCATGTTCGGGTTCGCCACCCTGGGCTCCCTCGAGTACTTCGAGCATTTCATCCGCGCGATCGAGGAGCGCTTCCGCGATCGCGGCCGCGCCGTCGAGATCCACGTCTGCGAGGTGCACCCGACGGCATCCATCCTGCGCCGTGCCGCGAAGCTCGCCCGCCTCGTGGACGAGAGCGCCGGAGACGACGGTGGTCCGATCCACATCATCGGCCACTCGACCGGGGGCCTCGACGCCCGCCTCGTCGCCTCGCCCACGGTGCGCCTGCCGGGCAACGCGCACCGCCGGCTCGGCTGGACGAGCCGGCTGCGGTCCGTCACCACGATCAACACGCCCCACTTCGGCACGCCGCTCGCCGCGTTCTTCGCCACGGTGAGCGGCCAGCGCCTGCTCTACGCCGTCACGGCGCTCACGGTGGCCGGGCTCAAGCTCGGCGCGCCGCCGCTCGCGGCCGCCTCTGCGCTCGTCGCCGCGCTCGGCCGGGCGCAGCTCGGCTTCTTCGAGATCGAGCTCGTCGATCGCTCGGTCGAGAGCTTCATCCGCGTGCTCGACGACGCGTCGAGCCGCGAGCTGCGCGCCTGGCTCAAGCTCCTGCGCGACGACCAGGGCGCCATCGTCCAGCTCATGCCCGAGGCGATGGATCTGCTCCACGCCGGCCTGGAGGACCGCGCGGGCCTGCGCTACCAGAGCGTCGCGACGTACGCGCCGCGCAACGCCGTCCGCGACTGGGTGTCGGCGCTGCGATCGCCGTGGGGCGCCATGTCGGCCGCCATCTTCACCGCGCTCTCGAACATCACGGCCCGCCTGGACGAGCACTACCCCTGTCGCTCGCACGACGGCTCGATCGAGCAGAAGCTCGCGCGCGTCCTCGGCGAGCTGCCGCCGCCGGACGCCAACGACGGCGTGGTCCCGCTCGCCTCGCAGGTCTGGGGGGATCTCATCTGGGCCGGCAAGGCCGACCACCTGGACATCGTCGGCCACTTCCCCGGCAAGGGCGGGCACATCGACTGGCTGGCGAGCGGCGCGCGCTTCAACCGCCTGCGCTTCGACGCGGTGCTCGACCGCATCGTCACCGGGATGGTGGCCGGCGAGCAGAGCAGCGCCGCGGAGCGCGCCGCGCCGCCGCCGCGCCCGGTCGTGGAGACGCGCGTGCTGGAGCGCGATCTCGACATGGCGCAGGGCAGCGTCCTCGGCGCCGCGCAGGGCGGCGCCTCGACCGGATCGAGCGGAGAGCCCGCGTGAGCCGCGGCGGCGCGGCGCGCGCGCTCCAGGAGATCGCGGCGGAGCTCGTCGAGTGCCGCCGCTGCCCGCGGCTCGTGGCGTGGCGCGAGGACATCGCGCGGGAGAAGCGGCGCGCTTACCGGGACCAGGCCTACTGGGGCCGCCCCGTGCCCGGCTTCGGCGATCCGGAGGCGCCGCTCGTGATCGTCGGGCTCGCGCCGGCCGCGCACGGCGCGAACCGCACCGGCCGGATGTTCACGGGCGATCGATCGGGCGACTTCCTCTACGCGGCGCTCTTTCGAGCGGGGCTCGCCTCGCAGCCGACGAGCGCATCGCGCGACGATGGGCTCTCGCTCCGAGGCGTGTTCATCACCGCCCCCTGCCATTGCGCCCCGCCGGACAACAAGCCCACGCCCGACGAGCTCGCGGCGTGCCGCGGCTGGATCGAGCGAGAGCTCGCCGCCCTGCACCACGCGCGCGTCTACCTCGCGCTCGGCAAGATCGGCTACGACGCCGTCGCCGCGCTCGCCCGCTCGCGCGGCGCGTCCGTCGGCGACCGCGCGCGACGCCGCGCCGAGGCCGACGTGCGCCTGCCGCCCTTCGCGCACGGCGTGGAGGCGACCCTCCCCGACCCGCGCGGCGGCGCCGGGGAGGCGCGGCTCTTCGGCAGCTACCACGTCAGCCAGCAGAACACCCAGACCGGGCGGCTCACCGGCGACATGTTCGACGAGGTCCTGCGCCGCGCCCTGAAGGCGGCCGGGCTTCGCGCCCCGGAGCGATAGGCTAGCCCTGCTTCGTCAGGAGCTTCTGCAGATCGCCCGACTGGAACATCTCCATCAGGATGTCGGAGCCGCCGATGAACTTCCCATCCACGTAGACCTGCGGGATGGTCGGCCACTGCGAGTAATCCTTGATTCCCTGGCGCAGCGAGGGGTCGGTCAGCACGTTGACGTCTTTGAAGTCCACGCCGCACTTCTTCAGGATATCGACGGCTCGCGCTGAAAATCCGCATTGCGGGAAGGTCTTGGAGCCCTTCATGAAGAGGACGACGCGGTTGCTCTCGACGGTATCCTTGATCGTCTGGTGGATGTCGCTCATGGCTCGTTCCTGATTTCCCGCCGCGAGCGGGATCGCCCGTTGTTCAATCTCCACGGAAGCGGCGCGTGACTGGCGGACCGAATCCGGCGCCGGCCGGCGGAGCTCGCAGCGGGATCACCCTTGGATCGCCAGGCGGACCCCCTGACCGACGCACGCCGGACGCGCAGCTGAGGGCAGGGTTTTTGGTGTCGTCCTTCGCCCGCGTCAACTGGGCGAGCGTGCCCCACGGGTCCGATCCGGGAAGCAGGGATCCCACGCGCCCGCGGGCGGATGCGACGGCGGCTCGGCCGCCTCCTCGACGTCGACGCGACGGGAGGACCGCCACATCGGCCGGGCTCAGCGCATCCGCCGATGGATCGGACGACCGCTGCCTGGCAGGCCGCGGCGCTCGGCGCGACGCCGTGCGCTCCTCTCCCCGTGGGCACGGGCGTCGCATGCCGGCCGACCGCGCGCTCCTCGGAGCCGAGGCCGCTGCCGCAGCGACCTCCGCTTTTCGCTGGCTCTGCACGCTTCAGCTCGCCGGCAGCTCAGCGTCTGGCCTCGCGCCGCCAAGTCGTTGTAGAACACGCCCCCACCTCAGCCGTCTTACCGACCGTGACCAGCGGCCGTGAGCCGCCGCGGGTGCGGCGAGCGTCCCAATGTCGTGGCCTCACCCCGCACAACCCTGAAGGAGCCTCGTATGCGCTTGTACGTCCTCATCCCTGCGGCCCTGCTCGGCCTCGCGCCCCTCGCTTGCGGCGGCAGCGACCCGGAGCCGAACAACCCGTCGCAGATGCAGAACCAGTACGGGGCGTCTACCTACCCGCCCGGCCAGTACCCCCCCGGGCAGTACGGTCAGCCCACCCAGCCGGGCCAGTACGGTCAGCCGACCACCCAGCCGGGATACACGCCGCCGGCCACCACGACTCCCACCACGACCCCGACCACGCCGCAGACCGGCACGAGCACCGGGCAGGCGACCCCGATCGCGCCCGCGGCCGTGAGCGCCGCGACCCCTGTGCTCACCGCCATGGCCGCCTCCGAGGTCCAGGGCATGCAGCCGGAAGGCGGCGCCTTCGCCGGGCAGTTCCAGGACGGCCAGACGCTCGAGCAGCCGTTCAACATCCAGCCGGGCAAGTGTTACTCGATCATCGGCGTGGGCCTCGGCGTCCAGGAGCTCAACCTGCAGATCGTCGCGCAGCCCGCGCCGATGCTGCCTCCGGTGGTCCTCTCGCAGGACAACAGCACCGGACCGAACGCCACGCTCGGCGGCAAGGGCCAGTGCTTCAAGAACCCGCTCCCCGTCGGCGGTCCGGCGAAGGCCGTCATGACCGTCCGGGGCAGCGGCCTCGCCGTCGCCCAGATCTACGTGAAGTAGCCGCCTCGCTCCGCGGCCCTGCGCCGCCTTCCACGCGTCCCACGGCCCCGCGCGGCGCCGCAGCTCGCGCCTCACGGGGCCGCGGCGTCGCTCGCGGGCTCGCCCGGCGCGCTTGCGCCTGCGGCCGATCGCCGATCGTCGGCGTCGCTGGCCACGGCTCGCCGGGAAGCGGCTATGCGCTCGGCCCTCGGCTTTTCGCCCATGGAGGTGCGAGGTACACTCCACGGGTGAACTTGCCTTCGATGCACTGGGCGCTCCGGGTTGCCATGGTCGGGCTGGCGTCCTGCTCGCTTCGTCTGACCGATGGGGCCGCGGAGGGCTCCGATGTTCCCCCGGATGCCTCTCGGCCGATGACGCTGGTGTTCGACGAGCCAGGCACGCTTCAGCTCGCGCCGGGGGAGCTGCGCACGGTGTGGGTCACGGGCCAGCCGCCCGCCCCCTACGAGGTGAGCTTCACCCTGCTCGGTGAGGCTGCGGGCGCTTGGGTCGACCGCACCACGGCGATCGCGGACGACAGCGGCAGGGCCTCGGTCCAGCTCCACGCCTCGAACCTGGGGAGCACGTTCCGGCTCCGCGCCGCCATGAAGGAGGGCCCGTCCGCTGAGCTCGGCGTGTCGGTGAGCGCCGAGGGCTTCGGCACGCTGCGCGTCATTCCGGTCTACCAGGGCACGCGCGTCGCGAAGAGCTGGACGGCGAGCGTGGTCGCGGAGGCGACCTGCGAGGAGCTCGCCACCGCGGCGCCCCAGGCGCCGGTCGGCGCGCTCGTGGCGCACGGCGGTGCGGACGAGCCGGTCTTCATCGACGGCGCCCCCGTGGGTCCGAGCCTCACCGTCGCGCTCCACAGCGGTCGGATCATGTGGGGCTGCGTGGGCGAGCGGGAGCTGCAGGCCGGCTCCGCCCGCGATGTGTACGTCCCGGTCAAGGACCTGCCGATCGACCTGGCGGCGACGCGCCTCGACGCGAACCTGACGTTCGCGACGAACGATGGCCTGAACGCGATGCTCGAGGCGGCGATCGAGCGGCTGCTCGAGGACTTCTTGCCGTCCGGCGCGGAGGCCGCGTCCCTGCTCGACGCCATGCAGCGCGGGGCGCCGTCCGCGCAGGCGGCCGCGTTCGCAGCGCAGCGACTGGAGCGCGACTGGGACGCGGCGGCGCAGGCGCACCTCGCCGCGCTCCCGGTCTCCCTGCGCGACCGGTGTGGTGAATGGACCCGCGCCGGGCTCGCGGATGCGCCGCTCGCGATCGACGGCCACCTGAGCGGGCTGGAGAACGAGCCGGGAAGCGCGCTCTTCGAGACGAGCTGGCTCGGCAGCGTGACCGCTGACAGCGCGGGCGTACCCGCGGAGCAGCTCATGTCGTGGACAGCGGATCCCGGCGACGTGCTCCGCCTCGCCGGGACGCTCTCGTGGGACCCGAGCGGCTATGTCGGCGGCGCGGCCGGGCTCGGGGCCGCGGCGGAGACGACGGCGGAGTCCGTCCCCGCGGCGCTCGCCGCCGCAGCGGAGTGCTCGGCGCTGGGCGAGCGGCTCGGCGGCTACGCCGGCTGCGACAGCGACTGCATGGCGACGCTGTGCGCGGGCGGGCTCAAGCTCCTCTGGCGTGAGGGCGTGGAGGCGTCGAAGACCGCCGGGATCATCGGCGAGATCATCGTGAACGCCTCGGGACCGGCGCAGGTGAACAGCGCCGCGGCGCCGATCACCTGGACGGCAGACTGGCTCGGAACCATCCGCGACGGAGCGGGCCAGGAGGTGGTCGTCGAGGGACAGGTGAACGCGGTGTCCGCCGACGGCACCTCCAACTAGGGCTCACCTGGCCGCGTCCTTCGGCTCGCAGCGCAGCCGCCACCTCCGGCCCGTCGCTCGCTCGGTCGCCGCGAGCGGGATCGCGTCCGCGGCGATGTCGAGCTGCTTCTCGGGCGCCTTCGAGAAGGTGCCCTGGAGCCTCACCGACATCGCCTCGACGCACGCGCTGCCAGGATCCAGGCGAAGCCGGAACTCGGCGCCATCGACGGACGGATAGCTGCCGCCGAGATCGAAGCTCGGCGAGCCCTCCAGGCCGGTGTCGAGGAGCCAGCCGTCCTGACCCGGGAGACAGCGGTCGAGCGGCGTGTCCGCGAGATCTTTGCGGCCGAGCGGCAGCGCCTCGCCCAGCGCGCCCGTGTCGCGGTCGATCGGGAGCACGTGCCAGGAGCCGGCGCGCACGCCAGGGTCCGGGGCCGTCGAGATGAGCAGGCCGACACCGCCGCCCAGCGCGCGCCGGACGAGGCGCGGCGGATCGACGCCGTAGCTCGTGCGCCCCGGGCGATAGTACGTCGCCAGCTGCCGCGCGATCCCTAGATCCGCGCGCCACAGCGCCACGGCGTCGTACGAGCCGCCGGGCGTCGCGAAGAACCAGGTCTCGCCGAGTCGCACGGCGCCGTTCGGAAACGGCCGGAGGAAATTGCCCGCGCGGCCGGCGCTGTCGCGCAACGGAAGGACCGGGAGCCCCTCGGAGACAGCGAACAGGTTGCATCCGGCGCCCCGGCACACGTGGGTCAACGCAGCCCGCCCGCCGGGATCGAGGTACGCCCCCCAGGACGCAGCCCCGTGCGTCGCGACGCCGAGCGCCTCGGCGGCCGACGCCTCGTCCGACCAGGGTGAGGCGCTCACGCCGCTGGAGCGCACGCCGCCCTCCGGATCGAAGCGGTCGTCGAAGCGGATGAGCCAGCGCCCAGCGCGCGCCCAGTCCGCGCCGCGCTTGCCCCACGCATAGGCGCGCATCGTCACGATGTCGTACGGCGCTCCGTTGTCGAAGCCGATCTCGTCCGCGCCGAGCGCGGGCGGCGGGGTGTTGCGGAACGGTGCCCACGCGGAGGCCGGCGTCTCCTTGGCCTGCGGGCGCGCGGCCGCCCGCGCTGGCCGCGCTGTCGGGACGTCGCGCGCGGCGCGCGCGGCCGGCGGCCTGTCCGGAAGCGGCGGGGTCGAAGCGCCGAGCGCCTCGCAGCGCATCCCGATCGGGCTCCCCGCGCGCAGCGGCGTCTGGAGCACCGGCGGCGGCTTCGCTTCGGCGAGATCGTCCGGAAGCGCCGTCTTCCCCCAGCCGACCCGGATCCAGCCCTTGAAGACGCAGCCGACAGGGCCGCAGGCGCGCGTCCGGGACGCCGCCGTGTCGTCGTCGCGCTCCGGCACCTCGATCGCGCGCCAGGTCATGCCGCCGTCCGTCGACTCGGCGGCGCGCTCGCCCTCGCCCAGGGAGAGCGCGAACCGCCCCGAGAGGATCGCACCCGTGGCGTCCTGGCGCGGCGCGCCGGCGCTCACGGCGCCGCTCTTCACGTCGATCCGGACGCCGACGATCGGGCCGCCCGCCTCGACCCAGCCGCCGAGCACGCCGGGCTCGCGCTCCTCGAACCCCTCGAGCCACATCCCGCGCTGCAGCTCGCGGGCCGTGCTGCGAGGCTTGGTCGGGAGGATCAACGGGACGGCGGTGACGTCGCTCCCCTTGAGGAGCGTGACTTGCCCCGACGCGCCGGGGCGAGGCGGCGAGAGGACGGCGACCCGGCCGTCCGCGAGCGCGACGACGCGCTCGACGCCGACGTCGCTGGCGGGCGCGCGCACGTGGATCTCGCGGGTGCCTCCGTCGGCGGCGAAGATGCAGTACGCGCGGCCGTCACGCACGTCGCCGTCCTCCTCGCACGAGCCGCGGATCACCAGGGCGCCGTTGCCGCTCGAGGACACGAAGCGGGGCTTGTCGAAGCGCATCACGCGGCGCATGCCGAGCGGCGGCTGGAACGCGTAGAGCGTCGTCGGGCCGTCGCGCTCGCCGCAGACGAAGCCGAACGACGCGCCCGTGCGGAGCGCATGGCACGTCGCCTCGCGCTCGGGGTAGGCGTCGGTCGCGACGTCGACGACCGCGCCGTCGCGCAGCGAGACGCGCGCCAGGGCGCCGCCGCGGGCCACCACCGCGGTGGCGCTCGAGTCGGGCCAACCGTCCTCGACCGCGGCGCGCAGCGGGCGCCGACCGAACGGCCCCTGGACGCGCGCCGGGAGCTCCTGCACATCGTCGGATGCCTCGAGGGTCCGGTACGTCACGCTGCCGCGCGCGTCGACCGAGTAGAACCCATTCGCCGTCATCACCGCCGGGTCGCCGCCGATGATGCCCACCGAGGTCGGCCGCGCGTCGATCTCGACCGCGCGCCACGTGGCCCCGGCGTCGAAGGTGACGAGCATCCCGCGCAGATCGGCCTCGACCACGGCGCGCCAGCCGTCGGCGAACGCGAGCTGTCCGTAAGAGCTCGCCGGTGGAAGCGGGCCGAGGGGCATCGCCGCGCCCGTCTGCGCGTCGATCGCGAAGAGCCGGTGGCTGTGCGAGAGCCGCGCGTAGAGGCGATCGAACCCCGCGATGATCTCGTTCGCCTCCGACGACAGCTGGACGAGCGGATCGAGCGGGGCGAGCCACGCGGGAGCCCGCCAGAGCTGCGCGCTGCCGCGGTTCGACGCGTAGAACAGGTAACCGCCGCCGAGCCGCGTCGGGAGCTTGAGCGCGGTGACCTGGCCCGACGGCAGCAGATCGGCGGCGCGCTCGATCGATCCATCGTCGTGCGCGATGACGCGCATGCGATCGATGAGCACCCGCTTGGCCCCTGCCTCGCTGGCCACCACGCCGCGCTCTCCGACGAGATCCGGCAGCAGCAGCGACGGCGTGACCATCGTCACGAGCGCCCCCTGCGCGGCTCGACCGCCCGGCCCCGTGAGCGACGCCTGCGCAGCGCCGCTGCCGTCGCGCGACGCCGGCCCTCCTCCGGGCGGCGCCACCGCCGCCCGTCCGCCGCACGCCGCAGCGCTCGCGCCGAGGAGCAGCGCCGCGGCGAAGAGCGGCGAAGCGCCCGGGGTCCACCGAGGAATCGGCGCGTACAGCCGCCCGTCGGGCTCGGTCATGACGGACGATGCTAGCGCGCGCCCCGGGGCGCCGCACCGTTCTTGCTGCCGTCCGCTCGACGGAGGCAGGACCGGATCACCCGTGCGTGGTCGCGCCCGCCGGTCCGCGGCGAGCGCGTGTCGCGCGGCGTGCGCACGAGCTACGCCGCAAGAGCACGGCTCATGCGGCGAGGCGCATCGTTCACCGCCGGGGCCAGATCGACGGCCCCCGCGCGTTCACTTGCCCTTGGCGGAGCACTGCATGGCGCACATCAGATCGCCCGCCGCGCACCCGCAGCCGCCGCGCTTCGGGGCCGGGGCGGCGGGCGCCGGGGACGCCGCGGCGGGCTCCTTCTTGCCCGCCGTGCTGCCGCCGCCGCTGGCCGGACGCGACGGCCTCGAGGTCGCGCGCCCGCCCGCGGCCGCCGGGGCGGCGGTCGGCGCCGCGGACGCGGCCGCCTCCGCCGTGGCGCTCGCGGTCGCCGTCGCGGTGGGCGCCGGCGCCGGCTCGGGCTCCGGGGGCGCCGTCGTCGCCGGGGCCGCCGCCACGGGCGGCGTGGTCTCGGCAGCGGTGGGCGCCGGCGTCTCGCCGCCGCCCTTCATCAGCAGGAAGACGCCCGCGATCGCGATGCCCGCGATCGCGATGCCGGCGCCGATGATGATCGGCGCCCGGTTCTTGGGAGCCGCCTCGATGGTCGGCGGCGCGACCGACGGCGCCCGCGCCGTGGTCACGATGGGCGCGCTGAGCTGGAACAGGCCGCCGTCGTTGGCGACGATGCTCGCGACCGGCGACGGCGCGCGAACCCCCGTCCCCGCGGCGAGGGCCTTCAGGTCGATGAGGCCGGAGTCCTCCGAGGCGCTGGCGCTCGACCGCGCCGGAGCCGGGGCGGCCTTCGCCGTGAGGGCGCTCAGCGAGAACAGCATCGAGTTCTCGTCGCGCTGGCCGGGAGCGGCGCCGCTCTTGAAGAGCGGAGCGCTCGTGGCCACGTCGTCGGAGCTGGGCCGGTGCGCCTCGGGCGCCGCGCTGCCGCCGAAGAGATCCTGCGTCGGGCGCGCCGGGTCGCGGCGCACCGCCGCCGCGCGAGGAGCGGCCGCCGCGACCGCCTCGACCCCGGAGGACGTCGGACCGGCGGGCGCGGCGGGGCTGGGCACCGACTGCGGCTGCACGGGCGCCGGCTCCTGCGCGGCCGCGGAGGCCGGCGCGCTGCCGGCGTGCAGCGCCGCGACGATCGTGTCGACCTGGCCGAGCGGCTGCCAGTCGGCCATCCCGTCGGCCCAGACGTACGTCTCGGCGTTGATCACCCCCGCCTGATAGCTGGCGACGATCTCCGCTATCGTCATCGAGCGCTGATCGCCGTCCGCCACGTTGACCAGGTACGTGGTGCCGTCGTTCGGAACGCTCGTGCCGGAGACCGGGTCGGCGGGGCCGCCGTTGGTCGTCACGCCCGAGCTGTTCACGAGGATCGTCGCGCCGCATTTGCGGCACTTGATCTTGACGGTTCTGCCTTGGACCTTCTCGTCCGAGACGGTGTATTTCGACTGACAGGACTGGCAGGTGATCTTCATTGGGGGCTGGCCCGCAGGGGTGTAGTGCCGGCGAGGCGTCGCGTAGAGTTTACCTTGATACCGCGCCGGTGGCCCGCTCTCTGACGTGCCAGTCGCGCGTCTGATCTCGCAGCTCCGCTTTACGATAGCCGAGGTCGTCGTCCCTTCGTAAAGCACAAAGGGACGGGCCGTCGTTGGGGCCGTTGTCGGGGCACATCGCAGGAGCCCCCAGGCCGGCTCCCCCCGGTGGGACCGGACGCCTGCGGGGCGCCTCCGGCGTCGCTCCTCGATGGGCTGCGGCTCACAACCCAGGCGGGGCCGGGCGGCGCTGGCGTGCGGAGGGTACGGCGGTGCTGGAGTGCTGCCGTGCGGCGGGACGCGGGCTCTCCGCTCAGGCGTCGCCGCGCGCGGAGCCGAGCTCTTCGAGGCCGGGCTCGTCGGTGACGACCGGCACATCGTCGACCGGGTCCTGCGGCTCGGCGCTCTCGCTCTGCCCCTGGGCCTCGTGGCTGCCGACGTGCTCCCCGTACGCCTGGAGCTTCGAGTAGAGACCGCGTCGGCTGATCCCGAGCACACGGGCCGCGCGCTGCTTGTTGCCGCGCACGGCCTCGAGGGTCAGGAGGATGAGCTTGCGCTCGGCGTCCGCCAGGCGCGTGCCCACGGGGAGGCGCAGCACGAGCGGGTGCTCCGCCGCCTCGCCGGCGTCCCGCGCCGGCTCGACCTCGTGCGCGCCGACCTCCCCCGGCGGCCTTCGCGCGAGCGACGCTGGGCCCATGGACGGCGGCGCAGGCGGCGCGACGACGGTGTGCGACGGCGCCGGCTCGGAGGGGACCGCCATGTCCGACGCGTTGATGATCGGCACCGACAGCGGCTCGGCCGGCTCGGGGTGGGCGACCGGCGCCGCAGCCTTCGCCGCCGGGAGGCTGTCGTACGAGCGCCGGGAAGACCGCCGCTCGATCCTGCCCTGGCCGAGCTGGACGTCGTTCGCCGAGACCAGCTCGTTCGAGGCGAAGAGCGCGGTCTGCTCGATGACGTTGCGCAGCTCGCGGACGTTGCCCGGCCAGTCGTGCTCCGTCAGCCGCTCGACGGCGGCGTCCGAGAGGCGGCGCGCCGGGGTGCCGTAGCGCTTGGCGAACTTGAGCAGGAAGCGCTCGGCGATGGGCAGGATGTCCTCCCTGCGCTCGCGCAGCGGGGGCAGCGTCACCGTGAACACGTTGAGCCGGTAGTACAGGTCCTCGCGGAAGACGCAGTCGTCGACGAGGTCGAGCAGGTCCTTGTTCGTCGCCGCGACGACGCGGACGTCGGCCTCGATCTCCTTGCGGCCGCCGACCCGGGTGAACCGGTACGTCTCGAGCACGCGGAGCAGGCTGACCTGCACGGCAGCGTCCATCGTGCCCACCTCGTCGAGGAAGACGGTGCCGCCGGCGGCCGCCTCGAACTTGCCCTCCGCGGCCGCGAACGCGCCGGTGAACGAGCCCTTCTCGTGGCCGAAGAGCTCGCTGCCGATGAGCTCTCGCGGGATCGCGCCGGTGTGCACCGGGACGAACGGACCGCCGCGGCGGCGGCTCCGGTTGTGGATGGCGCGCGCGACGAGCTCCTTGCCCGTACCGCTCTCGCCGACGATCAGCACGGGCGCCATCGTCGCGGCGACGCGCTCGATGCGGGTGAAGACCTCGCGCATCCGCGGCGAGCCGCCGATCATCCCCTCGAACACGAGCTGCCCGTGGAGGGAATCGTCGTCGTCGAACTCGGTCGGCGGCGACCAGAGCAGCTCGCGCACGAGCAGCACGAGGCGCGCAGGATCGAGCGGCTTCTGGAGGTAGTCGGCCGCTCCCAGCTTGAGGGCGTCGACGGCGCTCGAGATCGACGCGGCGCCGGTGACCATCACCACGTGCGGCGGCGGCGCCTTCGGCTCGGGGCCGTCGAGCTGACCCGGGGAGAGCCGGCGCATGAGATCGACCCCCGTCATCCCGGGCAGGTTGAGGTCCGTGACGAGCACGTCAGCCGGCGTCCGCTGGTGGATCTCGAGCGCCTGCTCGCCGCTCGATGCGACGACCACGTCGAGCCCCTCGTGGCGCAGCACCGCCTCGAGGATGGCCGCCTGATCGGGCTCGTCCTCGACGAGGAGCACCCGGCCGTGGTGGCTGTGGCCTCGATGCGGCGAGCGCGCCTGTCCGCGCGGAATTGCAGCTGAAACTGCGTTCGGTCCCAAAGCTTCCCTCCCAGCTCGGCGGACGGACGGCTCGGCCCCGTGCGATATGAAACGTGCCGTTAAACTTGTAGCTCGCCGGGGCCTCTCATCAACTCGGGAGTTGCCTCCTTCTCGGGTGCAAGGCCCCCCTCACATGCCGTCCCTGACATGTCGTTCTGCGCGACGGATGCGACGCCCCCGGATCGCTGGCTCCTGTGGTGACACGCCGCCGCGCGCATCACCAGCGCTCGATGATGCCGCACGCGATGCGATCGGCCAGCGCCATGCACGTAAGCATCGGGTTCACGGCGGGACTTCCAGGAAAGACGCTCGTGTCGACGACGTAAACGTTGTCGAGATCGTGGCAGCGCCCCTCCTCGTCGACGACCCCGTCCCGCGGCCTCCGCGACATGCGCGCCGTACCGAACGCGTGGTTCGCCGCGGTGATCGTGTCGCGCCCGTCGAGCCGCTTGCTCTTCAGGATCTCGGCGTCTTCCGGCGACGTCAGCTCGTCGGGGACGCCGTGCAGCCCGGGCAGGATCGACACGGCCCCCGCCGCCCAGCAGATGTCGGACAGGATGCCGAGACCGCGCTGGATCTTCTCGACGTCGCGCGGCACGTAGTCGAACCGCACGTCGGGATCCCAGCTGCCCCGCTTCGGACGGACGGTCCCGCGCGACTGCTCGGCGGCGATGATCACGTCGAACGGGGCCATCCGGTTGTAGGTCCGGAGGTGGCGCTGGTAGTCGTGCCCGAAGCCGGGGAACCGCGCGGCGAGCACGGCGGGGGGCGACCAGAGGACCTCTAGCTTGATGCCCTGCTCGAGGAAGTGGAGCGAATGATACCCCTGGGTCGCGCCCTCCCACGGATCGATCGGATCGGGGAACACCGCCATGATGGCGAGCCCCGGGTGGAGCTGCAGCTCGTTGCCAACGTAGCCGCTCGAGTTCGCGGCGCCGCTGCGGAGCAGGATCAGCGGCGTGGCCATGCAGCCCGCCGCGAGCACGACGAGCTTCGCCCGGATCTCGACGGGCGCGCCCTCGCGCCACGTGAACGGCTCGATCGTGCGGCCGCGCATCCCGGCGGCCCGCCTGCCCGACACGAGCAGGTGCTCGGCGCGCACGCTGGTGAACACGCGCGCGCCCGACCGGATGGCGGCCGGGACGTACGAGATGTCGGTCGACACCTTGGCGCGGTTGCGGCACCCGGTGAAGCACTCGCCCGAGCCGCGGCAGCCGCGGACGTTGCGGTGGGTCGGCTCGCTCGACAGCCCCAGCGCATCGCAGCCGCGCTTGAAGCGCAGGTTGCGCTCGCCCTGCACCTCGATCGGCGTGGGCGCGACGCCGAGCAGGCGCTCGACGCGCTGGTAGTGGGGCAGCAGCGCTTCCAGGGTGATCGCCTCGGTGCCCGTCCGCGCCGCCCACTTGTCGAACACCCAGGCGGGCGAGCGCGCGCAGATCGCCGAGTTGACGACCGAACCGCCGCCGAGCGCGATGGCCTGCATGGTCGGGATGAGCATGCGCCCGCGGGCGGCGCGCATCCCGCCCTCGCGCAGCGTGCGCGCCAGCGACTCGCCCGCCTCCTGCCGGAAGTCCTCCACCCCGAGCGGCGGGCCCTCCTCCACGAGGATCACGTCGCGCCCCGCCTCGGCGAGCTCCTTCGCGACGACCGCCCCGCCCGGCCCCGAGCCGACGACGAGCACCTCGCACGAGGCCCTCACCTCGCCGTCGTAGTCGGCGAACACCTTCACCTGCGGGCGCGGCTCGACGGGCGGGAGCGGCTCCACCTCGGCCCTCGAGCGGCGCGTGGAGAGCGGGAGCGAGCGCCGATCGCCTCGATCGGGGTGCGCGGAGCGCGGCGGCTCCTCCAGGCCGGGGAGCTTCACGCCGTCACCCCCGGCGCGAGCGACGGGGGCTTCACGGCGACCGGCTCTCCCGGAGCGCGCGCGGCCGCGCGCCGCTCGAAGGGCGTGGGACAGCAGGCGACGCCGATCGCGCGGGCGACCTTCTCGTTCGCGAGGTAGCCCATCGAGAGCATCGTCCGGAGCGAGAGGAACGTGACCCGCCGGAGGTAGATGCAGCTCTGCGACATCGAGGCGAGCACCGCGATGCGATCGGCCTGCGCGAGGCGCGTGAAGCGGGCGCGGCGCGGCCCGAAGACGCAGGGCGAGAGCTCGACGAAGTGGAGGAGCAGCCGCATGTACGGCCGAAGCGGCCGCGGCGTGCGCGCGACGTAGCGCTCCATGTACTCGACAAGCCCCGCCTCGGTGCCGGAGAGCGGGATCGGACCGCCGGCGGGAAAGAGCGCGTCGGCGGCGGCAGCCACGATGGCCCGCTCCCTCACGGAGAGCGCGCGGGCGGGGACGCCGGACGCCGAGGCCCTGCGGGCGAGGCCCACGGCGGCGGCGGCGAGCGCCGCAAGGGCAATGACGAGACAGACCACGGGCAGGTGCGCAACGAGCTCGCTCATCACTCGACTCCTTCCTTCCCAGCGCGGGAAGCCATCGCCTGGCTACCTCGACAGCGTAATCCGACGCCCGGAGTGCGCAATTTCGTTCGCACCGCGTCGGGATGTTCGCACACCTTTCCGTGCTGTTTTACGCAGCCCGAGGTTGCGGGTGTGACAATCGCGGTATCGTCCGCGCCCGATGAAGGACGAGCCCAGGAGCGCGGTGGATACGGACGAAGCGGCGGGAGGCGACGAGTCGACGGAAGACGAGGAGGCGCTGGAAGAGGAGCACCCGACGGCGCCGGCGCGCGATCTGCGGGCGTGGCTCGCCGGCGCTCCCCTCCCCGACTGGCTGCACATCGCGCTCGGGCTGGCCTTGCCGATGCTGGTCACGCTCGTGGCGGCGGGGCGCGTCTCGAGCTTCACGATCGACGACGCGTACATCTCGTTCCGGTACGCGGAGAACCTCGCGAACGGAAATGGGCTCGTCTACAACGTGGGCGAGCGCGTCGAGGGCTACACGAACTTCCTCTGGACGGTGCTCCTCGCCGCGGCGGTGAAGCTCGGCGCGACGCCCGAGGCGGCGTCGAAGGTGCTCGGCGCCGCCTGCGCCGCGCTCGCGCTCGTCCCCACCTACCTCCTCTCGCGGCGGCTGCGCCCGTTCTCGAACGTCCCCTGCCTCGCGACGTGGCTCCTCGCGACGAGCATCCTCTTCTCCGGCTACGCGGTGTTCGGGCTGGAGACGCCGCTCTTCCTCCTGCTCACGCTCGCCGGGACCGAGCTCTTCTTCCGCGAAGAAGACGCCGCCGCCTCGGGCGACGCGCCTCGGGGGGCGCGCGCCTTCCCCTGGTCCGGCGCCGTGTTCGCGCTCGCCGCGCTCACCCGACCGGAGGCGCCGCTGTTCCTCGGGCTGCTCGTCATCTGGCACGCGGAGCAGGCGTTCACGCGGCGGAACGTGCTCCGCCTGGCCACGTTCGCGCTCCCCGTCGCCGCCCACCTGCTCTGGCGGCACAGCTACTACGGCGCGTGGCTCCCGAACACGCTCGCCGCGAAGACCGGCAACTTCTCGCAGCAGCTCCAGGGCGGCAGCGACTACGTCCGCAAGTACGCGCAGCACGCCGGCGCCTTCCTCTGGCTCGGGCTCTTCTCGGTCGCCTCGTCCCTCGTCCACCGGCGGCGGAGCGGCCTCGCGATCGCGTCGATCGCGCTGCTCTTCGGCGTGTACGTCGTCTTCGTGGGCGGCGACTGGATGCCGTATTTCCGGTTCCTGGCCCCCGCGGAGCCGTTCGCGTTCCTGCTCGCCGACCACGCCATCCGCGCGATCGCCGCGCGCCGCGAGCGGGCAGCGTCGCTCGCGATCGCCGCGTTCGGCGCGATCACGCTCGCGACCCGCACCGGAGAGCTGGTGCGGGCCCAGCGGAACATCCTCGTCAACGACAAGGGCTTCTGGGACGACGCGGCCGGGCGCACGGCCGACTGGCTCGTCCAGAACGCAGAGCCCGGCCCCATCGCGATCGCCGACATCGGCTACGTCGGTTACCGCACGGGCTTCCCCGTGGTCGACATGCTGGGGCTGCTCAGCCCCGAGGTCTCGCGCCTCCCGGGCGGGTACACGAACAAGGTGGGGACCGGCTACACCGACGCGCTCTTCGCCAAGAACCCGCGCTACTTCCTGATCATCGCCTCCGGGACCGACTGCAAGAACCCGACGGTGCCCTCCTCGCGCGCCTCGTACGGCGATCCCAGGTTCAAGAAGGACTTCAAGCTCCGCCAGGCCATCGGCCTGAAGAAGGGCGGCGCCTGGTGCATCTACGGGAAGACGTCGTACCCTTGACGATCGACCGGGCGCGCGCTCGCCCCGCCTCGCGCGCCTCCCGGGATCGCGCGCCCCGCGGCGCGCGTCAGGGCGCCTCGCCCCGCCGGCGCTCCTCCGCTTCCGTTCGCTCCGCGCGCTCTGCCCCCGCGCCTGCCGACGCGGCGGCCCAGAACGCGCGCACGTCCTCGATGCGCTCGGTCCGGCGCGCGTCGGGCAGGCTGTCGAGCAGCACGCGGCCGTAGCCGCGCGTACGGACCCGCCGGTCCAGGATCGCGACGATGCCGCGGTCGGTCCGCGTGCGGATCAGCCGGCCGAACCCCTGCTTCAAGGTGATCGCGGCCTGCGGGACGCTGTAGGCGATGAACGGGTTGCCGCCGCTCTGCTCGATCGCCGCGCACCGGGCCGCGACGACGGGATCGGTCGGCACCGCGAACGGGAGCTTCTCGATGATCACGAGGCGCAGCGCCTCGCCAGGGACGTCCACGCCCTCCCAGAAGCTCATCGTCGCGACCAGCACGGCGTGCCGCTCGGCGCGGAAGCGGCGGAGCAGCGTGCCCTTGGGCGCGTCCCCCTGCACGAGCAGCGGCGCCTGCTGCCGCGGCGCGCCCCCGCCCGCCCGGGCCTCGGCCGAGGCGCGCGCGAGCCGGACGCGGAGCGCGGCGGCGAGCGCGTTCATCGCGCGGATCGAGGTGCAGAGGACGAACGCGCCGCCGCCCGTGATGCCGATGAGCTCGGCCATGCGATCGGCCGCGCGCTCGACGAACGCCGCGTCGGTCGCCTCGGGCAGATCGCGCGGCGTGTAGAGCAGCGCGGCGTTCGGGTAGTCGAAGGGCGACGGGACCGTGAGCTCGTCGATCGGCACGGGCACGTCCTCGTCGAGCCCCATCCGCGAGCGGAGGAAGCGGAACCCCGACCCGCCGGAGCCGCCCGTCGTGAGCGTGGCGCTCGTCAGCACGACGGCGCCGATCCGCTCGAAGACGTGCTCGCGCAGCATGTTCCCGAGATCGACCGGCGACGCGCCGAACGAGACGCCGCGGCCGCGCACCTCGACCCACGTGACCTGGTTCGTCGCGGGGTCGACGATCCGCGCGGCGTCCTCCCGCAGCTGGGCCGCGCGGTTGCCGACGAGCTGCACCGCCTCGGCGATCGCGTTCGCGCTCGCGTACCCGGCGAGCGCCTCGAGGTGGTTGTCGAGCCGGTGGTAGGCCTCGAGCAGCTCGCCGGACCAGGCGTCCCTGGGGAGCGGCACGCGGGCGTCGCCGCGATCCCCGCTGCCCGCCGCGGGGCCGCCGAGCGCCGCGAGCCGATCGAAGAGGGCGTCCGCGGACTCGCGCACGACGGCCGTGATCGCCGTCCCCTCGCCCCGGCCGAGGATGCGGTCGGCGAGGCCCGACGCGATGAACGCGCGGTCCGCGTCGCGCAGCATCGAGTCGACCCGCGCCCGCGAGACCCGGACGCCGAAGAAGCTCGTCGCGATGTCCTCGAGCTGGTGCGCCTCGTCGAAGATGACCGCATCGTACGGCGGGAGCGCGCCCGCGCCGCCGAAGCCGCGGCGCGCACCGGCGATCTTCAGCGCGAGGTCCGCGAAGAAGAGGTGGTGGTTGACGATGAGGAGGCGCGCCGCCTCGCTGTCGCGCTTCATCCGCGTGACGAAGCAGTCCTCGTAGTAGTCGCACGACGCGCCCAGCCGCGTCTCGCTGGACGACGCCACCTCCCGCCAGACCGGATCCCCCTCGGCGAGGTACGCGAGCTCGGCGACGTCGCCCATCTCGGTCTCCTGCGCCCACGCCTCGATGAGCGGCAGCGAGCGCCCCGCCGCCCCGGCGCCCGCGCCGGGGCTGTGGCGGAGCTCGTTGAAGCGGCGCAGGCAGAGGTAGTTGCCGAGCCCCTTCACCAGCGCCGCGCGCGGATCCAGCCGGAGGTGCTCGGCGACGAGCGGCAGGTCCTTCGTGTAGATCTGGTCCTCGAGCGCCTTCGTCGCGGTCGAGACCACGACCTTGCGGCCGCTCAGGATCGCGGGGACGAGGTAGGCGAGCGTCTTGCCGGTCCCGGTGCCGGCCTCGCAGAGGAGGACGCGGTCCTCGGCGATCGCCCGCTCCACGGCGCTCGCCATCGCGAGCTGCCCCTCCCGGTCCTCGTACCCGGGGAGCCCGCGCGCGAACGGCCCGGAGGGCCCGAGCAGGCTCGCGGCTCGGTCGAAGGGCATCGTCTACCGCTTACCGCGGCAGGGCAGTCTTCTCCAGCGAGAGGGCGAACCCCACCTCGCTGACGGCGAGCTCGAGCGACGCCACGGGCTTCTCGAACTGGACCTCGCACCAGGTGTCGAGCGTCCGCTCGGCGTCGCCGGGGTCGCGGACGTGGCGGAGGGCGGCCTCGCCCTCGGTGTAGCCGCGCGCCACGGCGGGCTCGGCCATGCCGCGCGCCCGCTCGAAGAGCTGCTCGTCCGTCGCGCCCGGGAAATCGTTGCGCTGGGCGCGCACGACGAGCCCGACCCGCAGCGGCTCGGCGCCCACGACGATGCCCGAGTCCATGAGCAGGTTCTCCCGCACCCGCTCCGCGACCTGCACGGCGTCGCCCCGGGTACGGTAAACCTCGAATCCGGCTTGGAGCAGGGCCTTCTTTATCTCCGCGGGTGTCGGCATTTTCCGCTGGTTTCCGGCTACCCCCAGCTGTCAGCAGGAACATCCATCGCAAAATTGCGGGTGCCTCGTCAAGCTGACAGCGTTCACGGGGGTGTGGCGCTTTGGCGCGCCGGCGCGTTCGTGCCGCTCACGAGCGCGACCGTGACGACCGCGACGCCCCGGCGTCCAGCCCGCCGCCGCCCTCGGCGCCGTCGGGGCCATCCAGGAAGCACACCCCGACGATGGAGCCGTCCGGCTCGTCCTGCACCCACATGATCCGGCCGGGGCGCGGGGCCCTGCCGTCGAGCCAGACCGTTAACTCCGTACCGGGGTCGAGTGAATTTTCTATCACCACCCGGAGCCCGCCGACGCTCGCGTTGAGCGTCCAGCCGGAGACGGCGCGGTCGCCGGTCTCCAGGCGGACCCGCTCGCTCAGCTCGCGGCGGGCGCTCCTGCGGCGGTTGGCCAGGAGCTCAGGGGGAATCTGGAGCGACGGGGGAGTGAGGGTTCTGCGTCGAATCACAGAAGAAAATTACAAGCACACGCCGTGCCCGAGGACAGAAAAGTCGGTCGCGGCTGATATTCAGCGTGGACGTGAGCGCGAGCTCGCTCAGTGAGCGTCGGCGTGGTCGGGCTTGTGGCCGGATCCGTCGCTCGGCTCCTCGAAGACGGAGACGGGCTCGAGCAGGGACAGCTGGTCGCGCTTGATGCCCACGCCCTTGTCGGAGAAGTAGAGGTCGTTCTCCTGGAGCCGCGAGCGCACGCGGGCGATGAAGAGGATAGGCATGCCCGCCTGCGTGTAACCGAGCTGCACCAGCGTGCCCTTCGGCCAGCTGCCGCCGTCGAACGAGAGCTCCTTGCGCAGCGTGTAGAACCCCTCGGCGGGGAGGCGCTGCAGCGTGTCCGCCCACGTCGTTCCGCGGAACGGGACCGCGGGGCCGTGGAAGTGCCAGCGGTTGTGCACGTTGTGATCGGGCGTCGTGACCGTCGGCAGACCGTTGTCCGAGTGGTTGTGGAAGGAGACGAGGATGCCGGCAGGCACCTTGTCTTCGTTTCCGGGGAGCGGCTTTGTCGTCAGGTAGAGGCCGCAATCAGGGAGGTGTGACTTCGAGCTTGCCATGGCCTGAGCCCCTAGCCCCGCTCTCGACCGCCGTCAAAGACACGCCGTCGACGCCGTGCTATGCCGCGCCTGGCCAAGGCGGGAGGCCGCTCGAGGAGCGAGCGGCGCACGCCCCGGGAGCGAGCCCTTCGTGAACAGACTGAGCCAAATCTTCGGCGCCGCCATCGTCATCGCGATCGCCGTCGTCTTCATCGTCCAGTTCCGCCCGAACACGGGCCCCGTGCAGTCGGCCGCGAGCACCTGCGCCGTCGAGGTCCGAGGCAGCTGCATCTCCTCGGTCGAGTTCAACGCCTCGAGGAACCTGCTCGCGATGCGCAGCGTCGACGAAAACCGCCTCCGGGCGATGGGCTACCGGCGGCTCACGGCGGAGGGGCTCTACGAGCGCTGGCTGCTCAACGAGGACGCGAAGCGCCTCGGGATCACCGTGTCGGACGACGAGCTGACGTCCGAGCTCGTGGCCGGCAGGGTGCGTGTCTCGCTGCCGGCCGACAAGATCCGTCAGGTCGGTTATGCCCTCAATCTCCGGGAAGACCTCATTCGCTACCTGGACGTCCGCAACCGCCAGACCAAGAAGTTCGACAGCAAGCAGTACGAGAAGCAGATCCGGGCGATCACGAAGATGAGCCCGACCGATTTCCGCGACTACCAGCGGAAGGAGCTCGTCGCCGCGCGGATGCGCGATCTCATCCGCGCGCGCGTCCGGGTCGGCGAGAACGAGGCCTTCGAGCAGTTCTCGCGCGAGAAGTCGACCCGGACGCTCAGCTACGTGCGCTTCGACCGGCGCTTCTACGGCGACCTCGTCGTCGACACGTCGGAGAAGGCGATCCAGGCCTGGGCGGACGCCAACAAGGAAGAGCTCGACAAGGCCTGGGAGGGGCGCAAGGCGCAGTACCTGCCCGAGTGCCGCGTCGCGCGGGACCTGATGGTCGAGGTGAAGCCCGCGGAGGCCGAGCAGGGGCCGGAGGCGGGCAAGGCGGCCGCGAAGGCGCGGATCGAGGCGGCGGTGCAGCGCCTCAAGAAGGGCGAGAGCTTCGCCGACGTGGCGCGCGGCGCGAGCGACGATCCGAGCGCGGCGCGCGGCGGCGAGCTCGGCTGCGTGACCAAGGGCCGGCTCAGCAAGCCCGTCGAGGACAAGCTCTTCGCGATGAAGGCGGGCGAGGTCTCGGACATCATCGAGACCGAGGACGGCTTCCACGTGATCAAGCTCGAGCAGATCGCGAAGGACGCCGACGCCGAGAAGATCGGCCGGCTGGAGACGGCGCGCGACCTCTACACGGCCCACGAATCGGAGCGGCTCGCGGCCGAGGCCGCGAAGCAGGTGCTCGCCGCCGCCGCGGGCGGGACGTCGCTGGACGACGCGCTCGCCGCGCACCTGGCCCAGCTCGCGCCCGCGAAGGACAAGGCCGGCGCCGGGGCGAAGCCGGGCGAGCAGCCCGCCGCCGCGAAGCAGGACGGGAGCAAGGACGAGGCGGCGAAGGATGGCGCCCAGGCCGCGCCTGGCGAGGCGCGGCCGCCCTACACGATGGCGAACCACCCGAACCGGCCCACGGTCGAGACGAGCCTGCCGTTCAACGTGTCGGGCTCGCCGATCACGGACGCGAGGGACAGCACCGAGGCCGCGCGCATCGCCTTCCAGCTCGACAAGCCGGGCGACCTGCCCAAGGACGTCGTGGCGCTGGAGAACGGCTACGCCGTGATCCAGCTCAAGGAGAAGACCTCCGCGAGCCAGGAGCAGTGGGACAAGGATCGCGAGTTCTACACCGCCGCGATGCGCGCCGCGAAGCAGAACGACGCGCTCGTCGGGTACCTCCGCCGGCTGAAGTCGACGATCGGCAGCGAGGTGAAGTACGACCAGAACCTCCTCAAGGAGTCCAAGCCGGCCGACGACGGCTCCGGCGAGCCGGCGCTCCCGATCGAGGACGAGGGGGAATGACGTCGCTCCCGCCGCGTGACGCGCGCGACATCGTCCTCTCGAACGGCCTCAAGGTCGTCCTCGTCCCGCAGCCGCACGTGCACCGGGCGGTCGCCTCTCTCTACCTGCGCGTCGGGTCGAGGTTCGAGACGCCGCAGACCAACGGGATCTCCCATTTCCTGGAGCACATGGTGTTCCGGGGGACGCCGACGCTGCCGTCGGCGCACGCGCAGGCGCTCGCCTTCGAGCGGCTCGGCGGGACGCTCTACGCGGCGACCCACGTCGACCACGGCGTGATGAGCATCTCGGTGCCGCCGACGAACCTGGAGCCGGTGCTCGCCCTGCTCGGCGAGGTCGCCACCTCGCCCCGCTTCACCGCGATCGAGGTCGAGCGCGGCATCGTGCGCGAGGAGATCCTCGAGGACCTCGACGACGAGGGGCGCGACATCGACGCGGACAACAACGCGCGCGCCCTCATGTACGAGCGGCACCCGCTCGGCTTCACCATCACCGGCGGCATCGACGCGCTCGATCGCTTCGACGAGCCGATGCTGCGCGCCCACCACGCCCGGCACTACACGACGGCGAACGCGGTGCTGTGCCTCGCGGGGCGGCTCGATCCCGACGCGTGCGCGCGGGCCGTCGAGCGGCACTTCGGCGCCCTGCCGCGCGGCGAGCTGGTGCCGGCCTCGCCGCCGCCGAACGGCCAGAAGAAGCCGCGGTTCCGCTTCATCGAGAACCAGTCGAGCCAGACCGAGCTGCGGGTGGCGTTCCGGGGCGTGAGCGAGCGCGATCCGCGCGAGCCCGCCGTGGAGATGCTGCTCCGCGTCCTCGACGACGGCATGTCGACGCGGCTCTACGAGCGGATCTGCGACCGGCTCGGCCTCTGCTACGACGTGTCGGGGATGTTCGAGGCCTACGAGGACGACGGGGTCGTCGACATCGCCGCGGGCGTGCAGCACGACCGCGCGACCGTGGTGATCCGGGAGATCTTCGCGCTGCTCCGCGAGCTCTCCGAGGTCGGCCCGCGCGAGGACGAGCTCGCCAAGGCGCGCGACCGCCACCTCTGGTCGGTGGAGGCGATGCTCGACGACGCCGAGGCGACCGCCGGCTTCCACGGGCTCGCCGCGCTCGCCGACATCACCCGCACCCCGGAGGCGCGGCACGAGGAGCTCGCCCGCGTCACGGTCGAGGACGTGCGCGACGCCGCGCGCACGCTGTTCCGGCCGGAGCGCCTCACCGTCGTGGCCGTGGGCCTGCTCCGCTCCGCGGAAGAGGCGAAGCTGGAGAAGGCCGTCCGCGCGTTCGGCTGAGCCCGCCAGCGCGCAAGGCCGCCAGCGACGACGGTGACCTGCCGAGAAGGCTAGAAATCCAGAGTAAGCGGAATGAGCTCGGTGGGTGAGCCTACCCACGGAAGAGCTGTCTTGCCGTAAGCCCGCTGGCAGCTGCTCGCCGAGGCAACCTGGTGGCACCCCTCGCCCAAGCGCGCCCGCGCGCCGCCGCGGCGGCCTCGCTGCCACAGGGGCCTGCGCAGCCGCGGGCGCGCTCACGCCCGCGAACATTCTATTTGCATCTATGCGCATCGACGCATATATCCGATCCGTGGTCACGGTGACAGAGCTCCCTGCCCAGCCGATGGAGGCGGTCGCGCGCTGCGAGCTGTACCGGCTCCTGTCGGATCCGGTGCGGGTGCGGCTCCTCGGCCTGGCTGCGGCGGAGGAGCTGGCGGTCGGCGAGCTGGCCGAGCTGCTCCGCGAGGGCCAGCCGAAGATCTCGCGTCACGCGGCTGCGCTCCGCGAGGCGGGGATCCTGCTGGCCCGCCGCCAGGGGACGTGGACGCTGCTCCGCCTCGACCCGCGCGCCACGAGCGACCCCGTCGTCGACGACGCCGTGCGCGCGGGGCAGCGCGCGTGCGCGGCCGACGGGACGCTCGCGCGCGTCGAGGAGGTGCTCGCCGCACGCGACGCCGAGACGCGCGAGTTCTTCGCGCGCGGCGGGCGCCCGTCGCGGTCGGGGCCGCCGTCCGAGCTCGCCGCCTACCTCGCCGCGCTCGCGCCGCTCCTGCCCCACCGCCGCCTGGCGATCGACGCGGGCACCGGCGACGGGGCGCTGCTCGAGGTGCTGTCCCCCATCTTCGACCGCGTGGTCGCGCTCGATCGCGCGAGCACCCAGCTGCAGCTCGCGGGCGAGCGCCTCCGGCGGCGCAGCCTCGAGAACGTCGAGCTCGTGTGCGGCGAGCTCGACGGGCCCGAGGTGCGCCGCGCCATGGCCCGCGCGCTCGGCGTCGATCCGAAGGAGGCGGGAGAGGCCTCCGCCGGGGACGCCGACGTGGTCTTCGCGGCCCGCGTGCTGCACCACGCGCCCCAGCCGGCGAGGGCGATGCGCGCCCTCGTCGAGCTCGCGCGGCCGGCCGCGCCCGGCCGCGGCGAGGACGGCGCGCACGCCCGCGGCGGCGCGGTCTGCGTGCTCGATTACGAGGCGCACCACGATCAGGCCCTGCGAGAGCAGGAGGCGGACATCTGGCTCGGCTTCTCGCCGGACGACCTCCGTCGCATGGCCGAGGAGGCCGGGCTCTCCGGCGTCGAGATCCGGCGGCTGCCGTCCGCCTGGCAGGGCGAAGGTCCGGATCGACACCTCGTTTGGCAGCTGCTCGTCGGCTGGCGCGGCGCTCGCTCGAGCGCATTCACCGGAAAAGGCAAAGGGACACCATGACTGCTGAGAAGAAGCTCTCCTACAAGGTCGCCGACATCACGCTTGCAGACTGGGGTCGCAAGGAGATCCGCATCGCCGAGAAGGAGATGCCGGGCCTCATGGCGCTCCGGGCCGAGTACGGCCCCTCGCAGCCGCTCAAGGGCGCGCGCATCGCCGGCTGCCTCCACATGACGATCCAGACCGCGGTGCTGATCGAGACGCTGATCGCCCTCGGCGCCGAGGTCACCTGGACGAGCTGCAACATCTACTCGACGCAGGACCACGCGGCGGCGGCGATCGCGGCGGCCGGCATCCCGGTCTTCGCCTGGAAGGGCGAGACCCTCGAGGAGTACGACTGGTGCATCGAGCAGCAGCTCTACGCCTTCAAGGGCGGCAAGGGCCCCAACATGATCCTCGATGACGGCGGCGATCTCACGATCATCGCCCACGAGAAGCACCCGGAGCTCTTCACCGGCAACGACCCGATCCGCGGGCTCTCGGAGGAGACGACGACGGGCGTGCACCGGCTCTACGAGATGCACCGCGCCGGCAAGCTGAAGGTGCCCGCGATCAACGTCAACGACTCGGTGACCAAGAGCAAGTTCGACAACCTCTACGGTTGCCGCGAGTCGCTGGGCGACGGGATCAAGCGGGCCACGGACGTGATGTTCGCCGGCAAGGTCGCCGTCGTCTGCGGCTACGGCGACGTCGGCAAGGGGTGCGCGCAGTCGCTGCGCGGCCTCGGGGCGCGCGTGATCATCACCGAGATCGACCCGATCTGCGCGCTGCAGGCGGCGATGGAGGGCTACGAGGTGAAGCGCCTCGAGACCGTCGCCCCGGTCGGCGACATCTTCGTCACGGCGACGGGCTGCTCCGACGTCGTGCGCGCCGAGCACATGCTCGCGATGAAGGACGAGGCGATCCTCTGCAACATCGGCCACTTCGACTCGGAGATCCAGATCTCGTGGCTCGAGAAGAACCCCGAGATCAAGGAGGAGAACATCAAGCCGCAGGTCGACCACTTCATCTTCCCGGACGGCAAGCGGCTCATCGTCCTCGCGCGCGGGCGGCTCGTGAACCTCGGGTGCGCCACGGGCCACCCGTCGTTCGTGATGTCGACCTCGTTCTCCAACCAGGTCCTCGCGCAGATCGCCCTGTGGACGGAGAAGTATACGGTCGGCGTCCACCTGCTGCCGAAGCGGCTCGACGAGAAGGTCGCCGCGCTGCACCTGCCGAAGCTCGGGGTCGAGCTGACGCAGCTCACGCAGGAGCAGGCGAAATACCTGGGCGTCCCCGCCGAGGGCCCGTTCAAGGCCGAGAACTACCGCTACTGATCGGCGGGCTTCCGGCGCCTCCGCCGCTGGGGTAGGCGGCCGGTCGATGGATCCTCGCCACAGCAAGGACGAAGCCCAGCGCTACCTCGACACCTACGCCGCGTCCTGCGGCGAGGATCTCGCCCTCCGCGTCTACACCTCGCGCCTGCTCGGCGCCGACCCGTCGCTCGTGCTCCACGGCGGCGGGAACACGAGCGTCAAGAGCGCGGCCGTCGACCTGCTCGGCGATCGCGTCGACGTGCTCTTCATCAAGGGCAGCGGGTGGGATCTCGCGACGATCGAGCCGCGCGGCTTCCCGGCGTGCCGCCTCGCGCCGCTCAAGCGCGCCTGCGAGCTCGAGGCGATGACCGACGAGCAGATGGTCGCGCTCCTGCGCGGCCAGATGCTGGATCCGTCGAGCCCCACGCCCTCGGTCGAGGCGCTGCTGCACGCGATCATCCCCGCGAAGTTCGTCGATCACACGCACGCGGACGCCGTGCTCTCCGTCATCGATCAGCCCGGCTCGGCCGAGATCGTGCGGGCGCTCTACGGGGATGATGCGCTGTTCGTGCCGTACGTCATGCCCGGGTTCGCGCTCGCCCGCCGCGTCGCCGAGCTCGTCCGGGAGCGCCTCGCGCAGGGCGGGCTCCCGCCTTTGATGATCCTCGACAAGCACGGCGTCTTCACGTGGGGCGAGACGGCCGAGGAGAGCTACACGCGCATGATCGACGCCGTGACGCGCGCCGAGCGCTACATCGCCCAGCGCAGCGCGATCGTGTCGCACCCCACGGTCGCGGCGCCGGACCCCGACATCCGGGCCGCCATCGGGCCGGTGGTGCGGGGCGCGCTCGCCCGCGCCTCCGGCCGCCCCTGGGTCTCCACGCTCCGCACGAGCCTGCAGCTCATCGCGTTCTGCGAGCGCGACGACGTCGCCCGGGTCTCGCAGATCGGCTGCGCGACCCCGGACCACGTCATCCGCACCAAGGCGCGGCCGCTCCTCGTGAGCGGCTGCGACGTGACCGACACGGCGCGCCTCCGCGCGGCGGTCGAGCAGGGCATCGCGAGGTATGTGGCCGAGTACCACGAGTACTTCCGCCGCTCCTGCGCGGCGCGGGGCGTCGTCCGCGACGAGCTCGATCCGTTCCCGCGGGTGCTGCTCTTCCCCGGGGTGGGCGCGCTGTGCGTCGGCGGATCGCACGCCGAGGCGGAGATCGTCGCGGACGTCTACGATCACACCGTGTCGGTGATCGAGGCCGCCGAGGCGCTCGGCGGATACCAGCCGGTCCCGGAGCTCGATCTCTTCGACATGGAGTACTGGAGCCTCGAGCAGGCGAAGCTGAAGGTCGGGGCGGCGCAGAGGGGCCCGCTCGATCGGCGGATCGCGCTCGTGACGGGCGCCGCCTCGGGGATCGGCCACGCGACCGCGGCGGCGTTCCTCGCGGCCGGGGCGCACGTGGTGCTGGCCGATCGCGACGAGGAGCCGCTCGAGAAGGCCGCCGCCGAGCTCGGGGCGCGCCACCGCGGCCGCTGCCTGAAGATCGCCTGCGACGTGCGCAGCGAGGCGAGCGTGAAGCGGGCGTTCGCGCAGGCCGCGGCGCACTTCGGCGGCGTCGACGTCGTCGTGTCGAACGCCGGCCGCGCGTTCTCCGGGGCGATCCACACGTCGGAGGGGCACGAGGCGCTGTGCGCCTCGCTCGAGCTGAACCTGCTCGGCCACCAGAACGTCGCCCGCGCGGCGGCGCGGGTGCTCCTCGCCCAGGACTCGGGCGGCGCGCTCCTGTTCAACGCGTCGAAGAGCGCGTTCAACCAGGGGGCCGACTTCGGCCCGTACGCCGTCGCCAAGGCGGCGCTCGTCTCACTGATGCGCCAGTACGCCGTCGATCTCGGCCGCCACGGCGTCCGGGCCAACGCCGTCAACGCCGATCGCATCCGGACCGCGCTGTTCGGCGCGGGCCTGCTGGAGGCGCGCGCCCGCGCCCGCAACGTCTCGGTCGACGACTACTTCCGCGACAACCTGCTCCGGCGCGAGACCACCGCGGCCGACGTGGCGCAGGCCTTCCTGTACCTCGCCACCGCCGAGGCCACGACGGGCTGCGTCGTGACCGTCGACGGCGGGAACGCCGCGGCGTTCCCGCGCTGAGCGCGGGTCAGCGCCCCTGGTTACGGGGCGCCCGGGCCGCCGCCCGCGCCGAGCGCGGCCTCGTCGGGCGGGCGCTGAGGCTCGAGCCGGATCTTCTTCCAGTCCCCGGAGCGGAACTTCCACACCATCGTCGCGGCGAGGAGGACGACGTAGATGACGCCGGCCCCCCAGATGCCCATCAGGCCGAAGCCGAGCGTGATGCCGAGCAGCCACGCGAGCGGGACGAGGCAGGTGAAGTGCAGGATGAGCTCCACCACCATCACGAACACCGTGTTGCCCGCGCCGAAGAGCGCCTGCGTCAGGATCATGCCGACCGCGACGAGCGGCGTGGCGATGCCCATCACCTGGAGCGGCCGGAGCGCCGCGGCCTGGACGAGCTCGCTGCTGCTGGCGAACGCGAGGATCTGCGGGGCGAAGATCGCCTCGAGCAGGCCCACGACCCCGAAGATCGCGAGCCCCAGCCGGACGCTCACCCAGCCGAAGCGCGCGGCCTTGTCGCCGTCCCGCTCGCCGAGCGACTGCGCCACCAGGGTCGCCGTCGACGTGCCGAAGGCCAGGCAGGCGGTGAACGTGAGCTTCAGGATGCCGACGATCACCGTGGTCGCCGCGCCGTAGACCGGCTCCGCGCGGCCGCCCGGGCAGAGCGGCGAGACCACGCCCGCCGGCGCGACCTGATCGAGCTTGCTGGCGATCGCGTAGAACAGGCCGAAGCCGGTCATGATGGCGACGGTGGCGACGGCGCTCGGGATCGACAGCTTGAGGATGGACCAGGTGAGCGGGGCCGAGAGCTTGCTCGAGACGAACGGCCTGTAGACGCTCCGGTACTGCGGCAGGAGCGCGTACACGAGCATGATCGCGAGGCCGACGTAGGTCGAGATGAAGCCCGCCATGCCCGCCCCGGCGATGCCGTACTTCGGGATGCCGAGCGAGGCGTTGCCGAAGATGAGCAGGAGGCAGAGCACGATGTTCAGCGCGTTCATCGCGACGGCCGAGACGAGGTGGATGTGCGTCTTGCCGATCCCGTCGAAGAACGCCTTCAGGGCGAACGTCGCCGCCATCGACGTCACCCCGAGCAGGCGCCAGCCGAGGTAGTCGAGCGCCGCCTGCCGCGCGTCCGGCACCTTGATGATGACCGACAGGATGTACGGCATCGTCAGGTACCCGAGCGCGGAGAACGCGACGCCGGCGACGAGCGCGAAGAACAGGGCGTTCGCGAGGACCGCGCCCGCGTCCTCGGGGCGCTGCTCGGCGAAGCGGCGCGCGGTGAACGCCTGCGTGCCGACCGAGATCGCGCTGAGCGAGCCGCCGAACAGCCAGAGGACGATCAGCGACGGCAGGAGCGCCGCGTGCGCGTTCGACGACTCGGGGCACGGCAGGTGCGCGAAGAAGACGATGTCGACCTCGTTGACGATGCTCTGGGTGAGCATCGCCGCCACGGTCGGCAGCGCGAGCCGCAGGATGGCGCGATGGGGAGGGCCCGAGGTAACGGCGTTCGAGCCCGGCGCGGACAGGGAAATCTGAGCCATCGCAGGCTGCGCGGTATACAACGCGGCAGCGTGCGCGCGAGAGAAATGCGCCGCGTGCGGCGCAGCTTACTCGGCCTTGGCGACCCGGGACCGCCGCTTGTGACGGCGCCGCTTCGCCTCGGTGTGATCCTCGCGCCCGTTGCCCTCTTTCTCTGCCGTACCGGCGTCGCCGCGGGCGGGCGTCGACGCCGCCGGCTCGCGGGCCGAGGACGAGGACGATCGCTCGCGCGCCTTCGTCTCGCGCTTCGCGACCTCGCGCGGGGCGCGATCCGCCGGGCCTGGCGCCGCGGGCTTGTCGGCCTTCGGCGCCGCGCCGCGCGCCGCCACCGCCGGGCTGCGCGGGGCGGCCTCGCTCCTCGCGGGCGGCTTCGCGGCGTCTGCCTTCGCGACGGCGGGCTGCGCGGGCGGCGCGGCCCCCGCGCGGGGCGCGGCCGCATCGGGCGCGGCGGCGGGCAGGGCCGCGAGGGCCCGCGGGGCATCGGTCCCCTGCCCCGCGGCCGGCGCGAGCGCGCCGGCCGCGACCGCGGGCGCGCCGGGCGGGGCGCCGCCGCTGCCGGCGTTCCACTGGCCGCTGGAGTTCCCGGAGGTGTTCCTGCCGGGGGTCGTCATCGACGAGCGCGCGCGGTGGATGTCGCCCGAGGTCGAGCGCGCGATTGCGCGTCGCGCCGAAGTCGACGAACGGCTCCTCCACGAGGTCGCCCGGGACCCCCTCCGTCGCGGCGGCCGCGAGGGCCTGCGCGGCCGCGACGCTGGGCGGCGCCGCCGCGCCCGTGGAAGGCGCCTCCGCGGCCCCGGACGGCGCCTCCGCGGCCCCGGACGGCGCGCCGGCGGACGGCGCGTCGACGGCCCCGACGCCGGGCGCAGCGGCCTGAGCCGCCTCCACCGACGGCGGGGACGCCCCGCGCTCGACGTCGAGCAGCGCTGCGGCGGCGGGGACGCGCGCCGCGATCTCGCGCCCCTTGCCCACGACGACCGCGCCCGCGAGCGCCATCACGGCGGCCACGGCCGCGAACCCGACCGCGCGGCGCCGGGCGCGCTCGCGCCCTGGCGCGCCGAGCGCCCTCAGGATGGCCTGACGCATCTCGACGGCGCTCTGGAAGCGGACGCTCGGATGGCGCGCCAGCGCGCGCATCACCAGCTCGTCGACGAACGGCGGGATCTGCCGCGCCGGGGCGCGCTCGCGGAGGCGCTCGGGGCTGCCCTTGATCTTCGCGTCGAGCAGCGCGACGAGGCTCGGCTCGACGAACGGCAGGCGCCCCGTGAGCATCTCGTAGAGGACGCAGCCGAGCGCGTAGAGATCCGCGCGCCCGTCGATGCGCCCCGACGCGGCCTGCTCGGGCGCCATGTACTCGGGCGTCCCCACGATCGCGACCGCGGCCCGGGCCGGCCCCTCCCCCGCGCCGGTCGCGTCCGCGACGCCGTCGCCCTCGCCGCGGTCGTCGGCCAGGCACTTCGCGAGCCCGAAATCGAGCAGCTTCAGGCCGGCTTCGGCGATGGAGGGCGAGGCCTCGGCGCCGCTCGGGCGCGTCAAGAACAGGTTCTCGGGCTTGATGTCCCGGTGCACGAGGCCCTCGGCGTGCGTGAGCTCGAGCGCGCTCAGCACCTTGATCGCCATGGTGAGCGCGTCCCTCCAGTCGATCGCGGCCCCGCGGGCGAGCACGGCGTCGAGCGTCTCGCCCTCCAGCAGGTCCATGCCGCAGAACAGGCGGCCATCCGCGGCCATGCCGAAGTCGTGGACCTTCACGAGGTGCTCGTGGGAGAGGCGCGAGAGGACGCGCGCCTCGCGGCGGAAGCGGTTCGCGACCGCGTCGGCCGCGGAGTGCTCGGCGGAGACGACCTTGAGCGCCACGCGGCGCCCGAGGTCGACGTGCTCCGCCTCGTAGACGGTGCTGCTCGCGCCGGTGCCGATCTCGCGCAGCAGCCGGTAGCGCGTGCCGGGCAGCATGCCCTCGTCGCCGCGCTCGGCGGAGGCCATCGCCTCGGCGCGGGGGCTCACCGGCGTGACGGCCGCGGCGCGGTGCGCCTTCGCGGCGGCGACGAGGGCCGCGAACTCGCCGCGCGAGCGCCCCGGCTCGCCCGGGAAGAGCCGCTGCATCAGGTGCGCGGCCCGCGCGCGCACGCCGCGCTCGCCGCCCGGCAGCGCGGCCGCCGCGCCGAGGAGCGCGGCGAGGTCGCGCGCGGCGGCGCGGCTCGACGGGTACCGGGCATCCCGGTCGAAGGCCGTGAGCCGCGCGATCGCGGCGTCGAGCGTCGGCGGCGCCCCGAGCGAGAGGGCGATCGGCGGCGGATCGTTCTGGTTGCGCGCGACGGCGGCCATGTGCGTCTGCGCGTCGCCCTGGAGGAAGCGGCGCCCCGCGCACAGCTCCCAGAGCATGATCCCGAGCGCGTAGAGGTCGACCCGCGCGTCGCCCGGATCGCCGTTCGCGACCTCCGGCGCGACGTAGCCCGGCTTCGCGAACACGACGCCCGCGACCGTGTGGCAGCGCCGGTTCTGTCCGCGGGCGGTCCCGAAGTCGATGATCTTCACGTCGCCGGCGAAGCCGAGCATCACGTTCTGGGGCGACAGGTCGCGGTGGACGATGCCGAGCGCGGCGCCCGACGGGTCCTTGCGCTCGTGCACGTGGGCGAGCGCCTCGGCGATCATCGTCGCGATCGCGACCGCCTCCGCCCAGTCGAAGCGGTGCCCGAGTTGCACCGCGCGCGCCCGGACCTCGCCGAGGCTCCGGCCCTCGACGTGCTCGACGATCGCGTACGGCTCCCCGGTCGCCGGGTCGACGTCCGCCTCGATGACCTGCGCGACACCGGAATGCTGGAGCTGCGCCTGCACCCGCGCCTCGTCGAGGAAGCGGGCGATGTAGCTCGGATCCGACGCGTGCTCGCGGCGGATGATCTTCACGACCACGGGGCGCTCGGCCCCCTCGAGGCCGGTCGTGGAGGCGAGGAACACCTCGCCCATGCCTCCCCGAGCGATGCGCCGCAGGAGCACGTAGCGGCCGAGCGGTCGGGGAACATCGTCCGCAGCGAAGCCGCTCTTGTTGGGCTCATGCGAGGGCGGAAGAACCGGGCGGGGCACGGTCGCGGAGGAGTTCGCCATGAACCGAACCTATCGGATGTAGGACAAGGTGGGCCAACTTCGCGCTGGCGCACCGAAATGGGTCGCGCTCCCGCGGCGCCGCCGCCGGGCCACACCGTTTCGACACAGGGGCTCTCCAGGTTATCCACAGGATTATCCACACCCTGTCGACAAGTCGCGGCCTCGGGCGGTCGTCCTGAGCAGCGCCGGGATCCGTCCAGGGGGCCAGGAACCACCGCATTCTCCTGGAGTCCGGGCCATTGCTCTCCTCTCGAGCCTCGGCTACTCCTTGGCAGGGATGTCGCGACACGCCGCCCAGCGCCTGATGACCTTGCTGACGTTCGCGTTGGCGCTGGTCCTGCCGCTGCGAGCGCGCGCCGCGATCGTTCCGGTCTGCGAAGAGGACCGGATGACGATCGTCGCGCCGCCGGACGAGCCGTCGTGCACCGTCCTGACGAGCGTCGATGACGAGACCGGCGAGACGAGGGCCGCGCCCATCTGCGATCCGCGCGGCGCTTCCTCGGTCGCGCCGCCGCGCACGCTGCCGATGACCGACGACCGGATCGACGCCGCGCCTGGATGCGACGGGGGCGATCTCTGGCCGAGGGTCGGGCCGAACTCGAGGCACCCCAGCCCTGTGAGCGAGCTCTCCAGCCCGCCGCTGCAGGCGGTGCTCGTTCCGGAGCTCGTCCTGCCTGCCCCGTGCGCGCCCGTGGAGGCCTTCTCGTTCCTCGCGATCTCCGGCGGGCCGCGCGCCGGCGTGGCGCAGGGCGTCTACCACCCGCCTCGATGAGGCGAGCTCGCCGGCCTGGCCGCCCCCGATCGCGCCGCGTGGTCTCTCGGAGCCCGCTGCGGGCGATTCGCGCCGGTCTTGCCGCGAGATCCGGAGCGTTTGCCGGTCTGACCCGAGCCCGCTAGGCGCTCGTCCGGGCCCACGTCCCGCAGGCTCGCCCTCTCGAGGGCGGCGTGCCTCGCGCGACGGAGGCCGGGCGCTGGCGCTGGCGTGACCGGTCCAGAGCGATCCCGGCGCTCCGCCGGGGGCTGCAGCCGCGCCGCGCGGCGGCGGCTCCTTCGGCCCAGGGTGGCTCGCCGCCCTGGGAGCTCACGATTGGCGATCTTGTCGCGAGCGCGCACCTGGTGTCGCGCCCGCGTTGAAGGAGGGGCCCGCCTGGCGGCGCTCCACCACCGTTGAGAGAGGAAATATCATGAACAAGGGAACAGCCATCGTCGGCTTTCTTCTCTGCTTCATCGCAGGGATGGGGCTGATGTGGAGTATCGATCGGAGCGCCGGCTCGCGCGGGCATGAGATCTCCGCGGCCGTCGACGACGGCCAGCCGTGGAGCGACGAGGACGCGGCGGTGCCGGTGTCGTCGAAGGACCCGGTGTGGGGCGCGCGGACGGCGCCGGTGACGATGGTCGTCTTCAGCGACTTCGAGTGTCCGTTCTGCAGCCGGGTCGAGACCACGATCAACCAGCTCAAGGACAAGTACGGTCCCGAGAAGCTGCGCATCGTCTGGAAGAACAACCCGCTGCCGTTCCACAAGAACGCGCGGCCGGCGTCGCTCGCGGCCGAGACCGTGTTCCGCCTCGGCGGCTCGAAGGCGTTCTGGAAGTTCCACGAGCTCGCCTTCCAGAACCAGAAGAGCCTCACGCCCGACAACTTCGAGAAGTGGGCCGGCGAGGCCGGCGTCGACAAGGCGAAGTTCAAGGCGGCGTACGATCGGCAGGAGTACATGGCCAAGATCGACGCCGACATGGCGGTCGGCAAGACGTCCGGCGTCACCGGCACGCCCGCCTCGATCATCAACGGCGTGTTCCTGAGCGGCGCGCAGCCGGTCGACAAGTTCACCGCCGTGATCGACGAGCAGCTCAAGGCCGCGCAGGCCGCGATCGCCGCGGGGACGAAGCCCGACAAGGTGTACGCCAAGCTCGCCGCGGAGAACAAGGCGAAGGCGCCGCCCCAGAAGGAGCGCGAGCGCCCGCAGGAGGACGACAAGACGGTCTGGAAGGTGCCCGTCGGCGACGCGCCCGCGAAGGGCCCGGCCACCGCGCTGGTGACCATCGTCGAGTGGTCCGACTTCCAGTGCCCCTTCTGCAGCAAGGTCGTCCCGACGATCGACGAGATCCTCAAGACCTACGGGGACAAGGTCCGGTTCGTCTGGAAGAACAACCCGCTCCCGTTCCATCAGCGCGCGGAGCCCGCGGCCGAGCTCGCCATGGAGGCCCGCGCTCAGAAGGGCGAGAAGGGCTTCTGGGACGCGTACTACCTGCTCTGGAAGAACCAGCAGAAGCTCAGCGACGAGGACCTGCTCGGCTACGCCAAGGAGCTCGGGCTCGACGTCGAGAAGGTGAAGGCCGCGATCGCCACCAAGAAGCACGGCGCGGGCATCGCCGCCGATCAGGAGCTCGCGGACGACCTGCAGGCGTCCGGGACCCCGCACTTCTTCATCAACGGCCGCCGGCTCGTCGGCGCGCAGCCGATCGACAAGTTCAAGACGATCGTCGACGAGGAGATCAAGAAGGCCGAGGGGCTCCTCGCGAAGGGCGTCGCCGCCAAGGACCTCTACGCCGAGATCATCAAGGACGGCAAGGAGCCGCCGCCGCCCGAGCGCAAGGAGATCGCCGCGCCGCCGCCGAACAGCCCGTGGAAGGGCGGCGAGCGCGCGAAGGTCGTGATGCAGGTCTTCTCGGACTTCGAGTGCCCGTTCTGCAAGCGCGTCGAGGACACGGTCGCGCAGATCTCGAAGACCTACGGCGACAAGCTGAAGATCGTGTGGCGCCACCGCCCGCTGCCGATGCACAAGAACGCGCCGCTCGCGTCCGAGGCCGCGCAGGAGGCCTACGCGCAGAAGGGCAACGCCGGGTTCTGGGCGTACCACGAGGTGCTCTTCAAGAACCAGGGTCAGCCGGACGCCTTCTCGCGCGCCTCGCTCGAGAAGTACGCCGAGGAGCAGGGCCTCGACATGACGAAGTTCAAGAAGGCCCTCGACGCGAACACCCACAAGGCGTTCGTGGACTCCGAGAACTCCGTGGCGGACAAGGCGGGCATCAGCGGGACGCCGGCGTTCGTCGTGAACGGCTACTTCATCAGCGGCGCGCAGCCGTTCTCGAAGTTCAAGAAGCTGATCGACAAGGCCCTGAAGGAGGCCGGCGAGACCGCGCCTGCCGCGGCCAAGGTCGACGTCGTGAAGAGGCCGGCGCCCGCCGCGCAGCCGGCCGCCGCCCCCGCCGCCCCCAAGTGAACCGCCCGAGCGCGGTCTGATCTCCCGCCGAACCTGACCCACCTGCCCGAGGGGCGGCTCCCGACGACCGGATGAGCCGCCCGCCTCCCTGCCCTGCGCGGGCCCGGCGAGGCGTCAGCCCGTGGTGCGGAACCGCGAGCGCCCCTCGGAGATCCACCACGCGCGGTAGCGCTCCTGGGCGGCCTCCCGCTCCTGTCGCGGCAGGTCCTCGTAGTAGCCGAAGTACTCCCGGGTGATGCCCTTCAGCTCGTCGATGGCGGCGCGGCGGATGGCGGGCCTCTCGTGCGTGAGCGCGTCGATGATCCACTCGATGCGATGGCGCTCGCCGTTCCTCGACCACCACGCCATCCACTTGCGCGCGTCGCGGCCGAGATCCTCCCGCGTGATGGCGGTCAGCGCGCGGACCGCCGCCTCGACGATCGCGTCGTGCGGATCGGAGAGCGCGCTGATGAGCGCCGGCACGCTGGAGCCGGAGCGGATCTCGGACATGGTGTCGATGGCGGTCAGCCGCCGCGCGGGCGACTCCTCGCGGTCGCGCGCGATGTGATCGAGCCCCTGCAGGATCGGGCCGCCCGCGGGCGGCGCCGCGATCAACAAGGCGGCCGATCGGACCACGATCCGCCGCACGGCGATGTTGTCGTCGAAGAGCCGCGGGAGCAGCGCGTTGGCGGCTTCCGGGTACGGCAGCTCGCCGAGCACGTGCGTGGCCCAGAAGCGCACCTCGGGGTCGGGCGAGGCGCTCCGCACGGTCATGAACGGGAGCGCCGGGCGCCGGATCGCGACGATGAGCTCGAGCAGCGGCCCGCACTGGGAGGCAGGCGGCGCGGCGGCGACGTTCGCGGCGCCGTCCGGGCCGGCGAGCTGCTCGCGGAAGCGCTGGCGATCGACCCGGAGCGGACCGGGGAAGCGCGCCGCGACGATCGAGATCGCCGTCTCGCCGTTGCGCACGAGCTCGGCGAACGCCCGCGAGCCCGCCTCGCCGCCCGCGAGGACGTGCTGCACGAGCGAGCTGTACTCCGCGCGCAGCTCGCTGGCCGGAGACGTCGAGACCGCGGCGCGCCGCTCGGACGGGGGCCTCGGGTACACCGCGGCGGCCTCGACGGCGACGGGCGTGCGGCGCCAGTGGGGGCGCGCGGCGACCGACGACGGCGCCGGCGCGTGGTCCCGCTGCTCCTCGGCGCCGGGCTTGATCGAGCTGTCGAGCATCCACGGCGGCCGGGAGTACCGCTTCGTCCGCGCCTCTTCAGGCTCGCCGAGATCGAAGGCCTCGGGCCGCGCGTGGGTCGGCGCCGCGGGGATCTCGAGGTCGGGGATCTCGTCGATGGCCGGCGGCGAAGCCGGCGCCGTGATGACCGGCGAAGCCGGCGCCGGCACCGCCTGCATGAGCGGCTGGGTGACCGCCGGCATCATCGGCGCCGTCACGGCCGTGCCCGACACGGCGTCCGCGCCCGCCTCGAGGCCGAGCCGGATCTGCGGCTCGGTTCCGAGGCTCGGCGCGCGCGGCATCGGGGCCGGCGGGATGGTCGAGCTGAACGCCATCGCGTGCGCGACGCCTTCGTCCGGCCGCACGGGCTCGGCCTCCACGCCCGTGCCGCGGAGCCCGAACGCCCGCGCGACGGCATCGATCCCGGATCCCCCGTCCTCCGTGGACCAGCCGCCCTGGGGTCGCGGACCGTTCGGCTCGACGTCCGCGCCGTCGGCTCGCTGTGGCTCGCCCGCGCCGATGGGCTCGCGCGCGGCGGGCGGCGACGGTGCGTCGTCGGTCGGCCCGTGCGCCTCCGCGCGGACCATGCTGCTCAGCTCCAGCAGCGCGGCGCGGGTGCGCATGGAGAGCGGGCCCTCGTTGGCCTGCTCGTCGCCCTGCTCGTCGTGCGGCGCGTCGGCCTCGTGCGGCGGCGCGGACGACGTCCGCGCAGGCGCGGCGGCCTCGTGCGGCGGCGCGGACGACCGCTGCGGAGACGCCGCGGTGTCCTGGGCTCCGCCGCTCCGGTTCAGCTTCTTTCGCAGGATGAGCCGCTCCAGCACCGTCGTTGCGACGCCGGCGAGCGCGATGAGATCGCCGATGCTGGAGAGCTCGACCGAGGCGGCGCCGTCGTCACCGTAAACGAGCGCCACGACGCGGCCGCGCACGACGATCGGGACGACCGCCACCGCGGCCGCGTGGACCTTCCTGCCGAGCTCGCGCTGGAGCTCCGCGTCCGGGGCGCTGCCGGCGAGCGCGGCGACGAGCGGCGCACGCAGCGCGCGCGCCCTGGCGAGGGCGGTGGGGCGCTCGAACGGCACGGCGATCTTCGTGACGCGCTCGCGCTCGGCGCCAGGGCCCGCGGCGTTGCGGCCTTCCGCGCGCTCGCCGTGGACCGTGAACAGGACCGTGTACTCGAAGTACTGCTGCGCGAAGTCGAAGAGGACCGCGAGCACCGCCTCGCTCGAGTCGACCGAGGCGAGCTCCTGCTCGGCCATGGCCAGCGTGAACGGGCCCTTGCGCCGCTGCGCCGTCGGCGCAGACCGGCCCGCCTCGCGCATCGAGCCCTTCGCCGCCGGTGTGCTCGCCGAGATCGCGGGCGCGGGCGCCGCAGGCGCGAGCGCCACGGGCGCGGAGGCCCCAGGAGCAGGCGCCGCCGGTGCGAGCGCAGCGAGCGCGGGCGCCACGGGCGTGGTCTCCGCCGGCGTCGTCGCAGCAGGCCCCACGGGCGCGGAGGCCGCGGGGACGGGCGCCGCTGGCGCAGAGCCGCCGGGCAGGCGCGGGTGCGACGCGGCAGCTTGCGGCACCGTGTCCTGCGGAGCGCGGTGCGCGGCCGACGCCCGCTTCAACCAGCCGGTCAGCAGGTGCGTGCCCGGCGCCCGCGACCGCGCGCCGGACGGCGCCGGCGGCGCTACCGGCCTCACGGGCGGCGCCGGCGGCTTCAAGGGCGGCGCCGGCGCTTCCACGGCCGGCGCCCTCGCCTCCACCGCGGGAGCCGAGGGCACGTCCTCCGCTGCCGCGAACGCCGCGAGGCGCGGCGCGAGCTGCTCGGAGCGCGGCGTCGGCTCTGCCGGCTCGGTCGCGGGCTCTCGCTGCGGCGCGGCCAGGTGGCCGGGACGCGCGGTCTCCTCGCCCGGATCCGCCGCGGCGGCGTCGGGCTTCGTCGGCGCCGCAGCGCCCGCTTGGCCGCGCCGCGGAGCGACCTTGGAGAGGCGCGAGGCCAGCGCCTCTGCCCCAGGCGTGTGCGCCTCGAGGTAGCGGAACGAGGGCAGATCGATCGGGTACTCGGCGACGACCGTCGGCTCGTCGTCCAGCTCGTGGAGCGGCGGCTTCCTCGGCGTGGGGACGGCCTCGTTGAGCGAGACCTCCGCGATGACGGTGTCCTCGTCATGGATCGAGGTCAGCGCCTCGACCGTCGGTGCATCGTCGATGCTCGATCGCCTTCGCTGCTGCGCTTCCGACGCCTCCTCGCGAGCGATCGAGCCCGGCGCCTCGACCGTGGGCGCATCGTCGATGCTCGACCGCTTCTTCTGCCGCGCTTCCACCGCCTCCTCGCGCGGATGGATGCCGTCGGGCAACGTCGCGTCGGCGTCGGCGTCGGCAGGCGCGGCCGCATCGACGTCCGCAGGTGGGACCGCATCGGGTCCCGCAGGCGACGCCGCATCGACGTCCGCAGGCGCGACGGCGTCGGCTCCCGCGGGCGGCGCCGCGTCGGCCTCGGCGGCCGGAGCGAGCGGCTGGGTGACGTTCATCGGCCAGACCGCCATCCGGTTGTGCTCGGCATCGATCCAGAGCACATCCGACATTCGATCGAAGTTGAAATCGCCGGGCAGGGCCATCCAGCCATCGCCGATCGGCCCCGGAATGGACGGTCCGGGCGCGCGCAGGCGGCTGCCGTCCATCAGCCAGACCGCCATCAGGTTCCGCTCGTCGTGGGACCAGAGCAGGTCCGCCATGTTGTCGGCGTCGAAATCGTTCGCCCAGACGATCCAGCCGTCGCCGCCGGGCCCCGGGATGAACGGTCCGGGCGCCAGGAGGTCGCTTCCGTTCATCAACCACACGGCGATCCGGTTTCGTTCGGCGTCGTACCAGACCACATCCGCCATCCTGTCGGCGTTGAAGTCGGCCGTCTGGGTGATCGTCCAACCGCGGCCGTCGCGCCGCGCCGCGCCCGCGCCGGCGGGTGGGGCCGGCGCCGGAGCCGCTTCCGGCGGGCGCGCAGCGACGGCTGCGGAGGCGGGCTCGACCCGCTCTGCCGGGCTCGGCTCGGCGCGCGCGTCGAGCTGCTTCACGAGCCGCGACAGGCGCCGCTCGAGGGCGGCGCCGTAGTGCTCGGCGAGCGCCTGGCGGATGCGCACCAGCGGCGCGGCGAGCTGCCGCAGGTTGACCCCCAGCGAGAAGCTCAGCTGCTCCGCCACGGCCGGCGCGAGCGGCTCGGCCGTCGCGATGACCAGCGTCGGCTCCGGCTGCGAGGCTCCCGCCGCCGCGCTGTCGACGCCCGTGCGCACGTCGAGCGGGAACACGCGGTGCTGGACCGCGAGCTCAGCCGGGATGGTCCGGAGCACGTCGGGCGACGCGGGCCGGAGCCGGCCCACGGCGGGCGGGAGGCCGAGGCTCTCCGCGAGCAACGCGGTGAGCTCGCGCTCGCTCACCGCGCCCAGCTCCAGCACGTTCGTGGCGAGGTCGCCGCCGTGGAGCACTTGGCGGGCGATCGCCTCCTCGACCACCCGCATCGAGGTAACCCCATGCTGCACGAGGAGAGAGCTCAGCGTCGGCATCGAGGCGCATTCATCGTTGTGCGGTGGAAGTTGGAGCACGCTCGCGACGTGCGGCCCGGTTCATCCTAGACGAAGTCTCCATCGGACACGATCCGCGTTGGAGCCCTCGGAAGGGTCTCCTCCGTCACCGGCCGCTCGCCGCGTCGCAGCGACCTTCCGTCTCCGGCAACCTGGTGGGAGGATCCCGCCCAACGCCGCCGAGGAAGCAGGTGAAGCGCAGCCCGGTCGCGGAGAGGTCCGCGGCCGATGCCGGCGCGCCGCCGTCCGCGCGCTCGGATGAGGGCTCCACGGTCAGCCCGCCCCCGTGCGCGCCGAGGATGCCGTGCGCGATCGCGAGGCCGAGGCCGAGCCGCTCGCGGCGGCGCGGCGCGACCGGGTCGGCGGGGATCGCCGCCCGCTCGCCGAACGGCTCGAGCAGCCGGGCGAGCGGCTCCGACGGGACGGGGCCCGCCTCGTCGACGACGGTCACCACCGGCGCGCCGTCGGCGCTCGAGACGCGGACCTTCACCGGCCGATCGCGCGATCGCAGGATGGCGAAGCCGAGCACGTATTCCAGCGCCACCCGGAGGAGCTCCGGATCGCCCTCCACGGTCGCCGCCCCATCGGGCCCGGCCTCGAACGAGATCTGCACGCCGCGCGCGTCGGCCATCGCCTCGAGCTGCACCGCGGCGCGCCGGACGAGCTCGGCCGCGTCGCAGCGGGCGATCGACATCGGTCGGCTCGCGTCCGCGCGGAGCCAGATGGAGTTGTCGAACTCGTCGAGCAGCCGCTTCAGCCGCTCGCCGGCGCCGCGCACGCGCTCCAGCATGTCGCGCGGCGCCGGTCCGAGATCCTTCTGGTAACGCAGCAGGTAGTGCACCCCCGCCAGCATGGTCGCCAGCTCGCCGCGTAGATCGTGGCCCACCCGCGCGAAAAACTCGTCATCCATCCACATAGACGCCTGCTCCGAATATGCAGCAGCGCGGACCTCGAGCATCAGACGAGCAAGCCAACTGTCGTCGGGACCGCCCCGAAACAGCCGTCGCCAGGCGCTGAGGGCGAACCGCGCAGAGCCCCCATCTGCGCTGGACAGTTGATGGTTGCGGATAAGCGACCTGGGCACAAGGTGTACCCGGGGTTCAGGTTTCGCCTCCACCAACGCAGGGGGACCTTCCAGGAACGCCGGCGGGGAGGTCGTGGGCCTGATGCCCCACATCGAAGCCCGAGCACCTGGGGAGCGCCGTCAGCCGAGCCGCGAGCGGGGGAGCATGTCCGAGGCAGAGCGCAGAGAGTTCGCCGAGCAACACGACGAGGAGGGCGACGAGGATACCCTCGTGGTCGAGCGACGCCGCCGGGTCCTCATCGTGGACGATGATCCCGATTTCCTCGTCATGGCGGAGGCGGCGCTCGCCGCGCACGGCTTCCTGGTCGAGCGGGCGGCGGGTGGGCTGCGCGGCGTGTTCCTCGCTACACAGGACGTGCCGGATGTGATCCTGTGCGACCTGAGGATGCCCGGCATCGACGGGTTCGTCGTCGCCGAGGCGCTGCGCGCCGACCCGGCGACCCAGCACGTCGCCATCTTCGCGTGCACCGGCCGCCGCGATCTCGAGGCCCGCGCCGCCCTCAACGCCTCGGCCTTCGACGGTGTGCTCGTCAAGCCCGTCGACTGGGACAGCGCCGCTCGTTTGCTCCACGAGATCATCGGCGTCCGACGGCCCTACGGGCCTGCCCAGGGCACGTAAGGAACAACCTTAGATCCCTTCAGGCCAAGTGCAGGGCGACCCCTGCGCAGGAGGGGAAATGCCCGGCATCCGGCCGGCAATAAGGTATACAAACATCGCGTGACCCGAGCGGATCGCCCCCCTACATCACCTGCGTGAGAGATCGGCCGCACGGTGTCGGTCTCGTTCGCGATCGTCGGGCGGCGCGCCGAGGAATGGAAAGGTTCACTGGGATGGAAGTGAAGTGTGACGACAATGCGTTCTCGCCGCTCGTCCTGGTCGTGGACGACTTCCAGGACAACCGGGAGATGTTCGCGGAATACCTGTCCTTCTCCGGGTTCCGCGTGGCCGAGGCGGCGACCGGGCGAGAGGCGCTCGATCGCGCCTTCGAGCTGATCCCGGACCTCATCCTGATGGATCTGTCGCTCCCCGAGATCGACGGCTGGGAGGCGACGCGCCACCTCAAGAGCGACCCGCGCACGAAGCGGATCCCCATCGTCGCCCTCACCGGCCACACGCTCGCGGGCCACTCGCGCGAGGCGAAGGACGCGGGGTGCGACGCGTTCCTCACGAAGCCGTGCCTGCCGGACACGCTCGTGCTCGAGATTCGCCGCCTCCTGTCGCGCGTCGAGGCCGACGCGCGGGGCGCGTCATCGCAGCCGGAGAGAACGACCTGACGCGTCGCGGGCCCCCTCTCCCCCAGCCTGCGACACGAGCGCGCCCCGCACGAGATCGCGGAGATCGCGAGGCGCGTGCGACCCGAGCGCCGCGACAGAAACAGCGCACGCGCGCTCCCGCGTTGCCATGACTTGACTGAGGCACGACCTGACTATCCCAGGCACAGTCTTTCTGGCTAACTGATCGCTTGAGAGGCAAGAGGGAGCGAGGATGGCGGGGGTGACGAGGAAAAAAGCCGGAAAAGACGCGACGAACAGCGCGGATGGAGCGCCCAGCCGCCCGCTCCGCGGGCGCGCCACGGCGGTGCCCCTGCGCTCGTCCAAGAGGGGATCGGCGTCGGCTGCAGCGGCCGGGCCTCGCTCCGCGGGGCCGGCGACCCTGCGCGCCAGGGTGCCCAGGCGATCGAAGGCGGACTCGGACCGGCACGCCCCGCGGGGCGACGCGGCCGAGCGCGAGCGGCTCGAGGAGCAATGCCAGCGGCTGGAGCGCCGCGCCGAGACGGCCGAGCGCATGCTCCGCGAGACGGTGTCCACCATCTCTCACGATCTCAGGAACTCGCTGAGCGTGATCGTGGTCAGCGCCCGCATGCTGATGCGCTCGATCCCTCAAGAAGGCCCGGGGCGGCGGCAGATCGAGGCGATCACCCGCGCGGCGGACGACATCAACCAGCTCGCGCAGGACCTCGTCGACGCCATGAGCATCGAGAGCGGCTCGCTGAAGGTCGGCAAGGGCGCGCACGAGGTCGAGCCGATCCTCGACCGGGCGATCGAGCTCGTCGCCCCGACCGTCGCGCTGAAGCCGCTCGAGATCGCGAAGGAGCTGCCGCACGACGTGCCGCCCATCGCGTGCGACCGGGAGCGCATCGTCCAGGTCATCGCGAACCTGCTCGGCAACGCGATGCGCTTCACGCCCAAGGGCGGACGCATCACCGTGCGCGCCGAGCCCTCGGGCAACGACGCGCGGTTCTCGATCTCCGACACCGGCCCCGGCATCGCGCCGGACCAGCAGCCGCTGCTCTTCGCCCGCCACGCGCCCGCTCGCCGCCCCCTCGGGCAGGGCATGGGGCTCGCGGCGTTCGTCACCAAGGGCATCGTGGAGGCCCACGGCGGCACGATCTGGGTCGAGAGCTCGCCCGGCCAGGGCAGCACGTTCTTCTTCACCATCCCGGCCGCCGGGCTCTCGGTGCGCGCAGCGCCCTGACCGAGCGCCCGCGCGCGCGGAAGAGCGCGCGCCCGACCGACCCTCGAGAGCTGCGCTCGCCCCCGCGGCCATGCCCGCGGTGCGCGCGCAGCAGCCGCGCCCCCCCGTCAGGCCGGTCGGAGCCCCGAGAGCCAGCGGCGGAGGATCGCGCGGCCCTCCGACAGCTTGCGCAGCGACGCCCACTCGTTGCGCTGGTGCGCCTGGGCGTTCTCGCCGGGGCCGAAGTTCACCGCGGGCACGCCGAGCTCTGCGAAGCGGGCCACGTCGGTCCACGCCTGCTTCGGCTCGACAGCGGCGACGCCGGCCTCGCGCAGCGCCACGACGAGCGGGTGCGACGCGTGCGGCAGCGCCGACGGGCTGAGGTCGCGCCACTCGATCTCGGCGCGGCCGGCCACGAGCGCCTCGATGGTCCGCTGCGCCTCCTGGATCGAGGTCCCCGGCGGGAAGCGGTGGTTCAGGTTCATCGTGAACTCGTCGGGCACGACGTTCCGCCCGCGCCCGCCCTGCGCCATCGTCGCCGTCGTCACGGCCCGGTAGACGAACCCGTCGATCTCGACCTCGCGCGGCGCGAGGGCGGCGAGCTCGACCAGGAGCGGGCCCGCCTTGTAGATGGCGTTCTCCCCCTGCCACGGCCGCGCGCTGTGCGCCGTCCGCCCGCGGAACGTCAGCCCCGCGTGCAGCGAGCCGCTCGCGCCGAGGCTCAGCTTGTTGTCGCTCGGCTCGAGGCACACCGCGAGATCGAGCGCGCGGAGGCCCGGCTCGCGCTCGATGACCAGCGCGAGCTCGTTCTCGAGGTACGGGCCCTCCTCCCGGGCGTAGAACACGAGCGTCAGATCGACCCCCGCGACGTCCTCCCGCGCGCCCTCGGCGAGGTCGAGCATCAGCGCGAGGCCCGACTTCATGTCGCTCGCGCCGGGGCCGTAGAGGCGATCCCCCTCGATCCGCGGCGGCCCGTCGTGCGAGGTGCGCACCACGTCGAGGTGCCCGGCCAGCGCGATCTTCGGGCCGCCCGTGCCCTGCGTCACCTGCGCGACCAGCGAGTCGCCGTGACGGCGCACCGGCGCGGCGAGCTGCACCCGACCGAGCCGCTCGGCCACCGCGGAGCACAGCTCCTGCTCTTCCCCGATGGGCGACGGGACCGAGCACAGCCAGAGCAGCGTGTCCGCGAGCGCGGCCTCGACCGCCGCGCCCCGATCGGGCCGCGCGCTCACACCGGCACCGCGAAGTCGCGCAGCGCCGCGTTGAGCGACACCTTGCGGTCGGTCGCCTCGCTCCGCTTGCCGATGATCAACGCGCACGGGATCGAGAACTCCCCCGCGGGGAAGCGCTTCGGCCGCGTGCCCGGGATGACCACGCTGCGCGCCGGCACCCGGCCGCGGTGCTCGACGACCTCCGGCCCCGTGACGTCGAGGATCGCCGTCGACGCGGTGAGCACCACGCCGGCGCCGAGCACCGCCTCCTCCTCGACGACGACGCCCTCCACCACGATCACGCGCGAGCCGACGAAGACGCCGTCCTCGATGATCACCGGCCGCGCCCCCGGCGGCTCGAGCACCCCGCCGATGCCGACGCCCCCGGCGAGGTGCACGCCTCGCCCGATCTGCGCGCAGCTGCCGACGGTCGCCCACGTGTCGACCATCGACCCCGCGCCGACCCACGCGCCGATGTTCACGTAGCCGGGCATGACGATCGCGCCCTGCTCGAGGAACGCGCCGTAGCGCACCGTCCCCGGCGGGACGACGCGGACGCCCGCCTTGTCGAGCCCGCGCTTGAGCGGGATCTTGTCGTGGAACTCGAAGGGGCCGACCTCCATCACGCTCATGCCGCGAAGCGCGAAGTAGAGCAGGATCGCCTCCTTGATCCACGCGTGCGTCACCCACCGGTGGGCGGCGCCCTCGCCGGGAGGCGCGGCGCCTTCGCCGCCCGCCTGCGGGGTCTTGTCGGGCTCCGCGACGCGGAGCAGGCCTTGATCGAGCTGCTCGATCGTGCGGAGGACCGCGGCCTCGTGCGCGGGCGAGCGCAGGAGCTCGCGGTCGCGGAACGCCGCCTCAACAAGGGACTTCAGGGATTCGTCGGTGGCCATGGCGGCGCCTTTAGCACGGCCGCGACAGCACCGGCAGCGGCGTCAGAACGTCATGGTGACGACGCGACCGCCGGGCCCCTCGACGAGGTCGACGCCCGCGCGGCGCGCGACGACGCGGGCCACGGCGGCGGCCCGCTCGCCGCCGTCGCGCAGCACCACGTCGAGGGCGACCGCCGGCGCCCCCTCGCGCGGGCCGCGCTCCGCGATGCGCACCGTCGAGCGCCCGTCCGGCAGGCGGGACACGGCGAGGTGGGGGCTCGCCACGCCCGCGGCGCTGACCATGCCGACGGCGAGCTCCATGAGCCCGCTCACGGCGCGCACGTCGCCGTCGACCTCGTTGGCGCGGCCGTCCGAGGAGGCGACCGAGATGCCGACGACGGGCCGCCCCTCGACCGCGGCGGCGCTCCAGTTGCGGAGCACGTCGATGAGATCGAGCGGCGTCGGGCGCAGCTCGAGGGTCGCGATCACGAGCTCCGACAGCCGCAGCGCGCCGCTCAGCGCCCGGGCCGTCCTGCGCACCGACGCCTCGAGCGCGAGGCGCTGCCGGGCGTCGATGCCGCGCTCGGCGCCGGCGCGCTCCCCGCGGCCGCGCCCGGGGCCGCGCCCCGCCGGGGCGCCCGCCGCGGCGCGCGACAGCTCGTCCGTGAGGCGCGCGACGTCGACGCCCGCGTGCTCGAGCACCGCGCACGCGGCGTCGGCCGCCGCGGGGTCGTCGGTCGCCACGAAGCCGTCGCGGACCGCCGCGGAGAGGCTGTCGAGGGCGGCGACCAGCGCCGCGCACCCCTCGCACACCTCCGGCAGCGCGAGGGCGACCCCGCGCGGCCCGACGCGGCGCGAGCCGAGCAGGTGGGCGAAGCTCTCGATGCCTGCAGCGCCGTCCCGCGCCGCGCCGAGCGCAGCGGCGAGCCGCTCGCCGAGCATCAGTTGGTCGCGCTCGGAGCGACCTCGTAGCCTGCGAAGAAGTAGGCGATCTCGCGCGCAGCGGTCGCCGTCTTGTCGGAGCCGTGGACCGCGTTCTCGCCCACGCTCGCCCCGTGCAGCTTGCGGATCGTCCCCTCCGCCGCCTTCGCCGGGTCGGTCGCGCCGATGACCTCGCGGTACTTCGCGACCGCGTCCTCGCGCTCGAGGGCCATCACCAGGATGGGGCTGCGCGACATGAACGTCACGAGCTCGTCGAAGAAGCCGCGCCCCCGGTGCTCGGCGTAGAAGCCTTCCGCCTCCGCGCGGCTGAGGTGGATGCGCTTCATCGCTTTGATCGTGAAGCCCTCCTGCTCCAGGCGAGCGATGATCGCGCCTGCCTTGTTCTTTTCCACTGCGTCGGGCTTGATGATTGAGAGGGTTCGCTCGAGGGCCATGGGCGGCCCAGTTAGGCGAAAACGCCGAGCGTTGCAAGCGCCACGCATTCCGTCCTCAAGGTTCGCGGCCGGCCTCGCTGCGCGTGCCCTGCGCGCCTCCGCGCTCCCGCCGTTCCCGTCCGCCTGCATCGCGCCGCTCCCGGCCGCTCTCCCGGGTGCGTCGAGGAGCGCCTCCGATCGGGCCGTCCGCCGCCCGGCGCGCGGGGGCGCGCCGCCCGGCGTGCGTCGCCGCGCTCCCGTCGGCCTCGCGCTCCACCGCACGCTCGCAGGCGCTCCGCCTCGTGTGCTCGTGTCGATGACGCGCGGCACGCGCGATCGCCATGAAGCTGTCACAATGCGCTGCTACACCCACCGTCCATGCCGAGCCACGTGCTCATCGTCGAGGACGAGCGCGACCTCCAGCGCGTCCTCACGTACAACTTCCGTCAAGCTGGCTTCGATGTGGTCTCCGCCGGGAGCGGAGAGACAGCGCTCCGCGCGGTCAAGGAGGAGCGGTTCGATCTCGTCCTCCTCGACCTGATGCTCCCGGACATGTCGGGCACGGAGATCTGCCGCCGCCTGAAGCAGAACCCGCAGACCTCCGCGGTCCCCGTCATCATGGTCACGGCCAAGGGGGAAGAGATCGATCGGATCGTCGGCTTCGAGCTCGGGGCCGACGACTACGTCGTCAAGCCGTTCAGCGTGCGAGAGCTCATCCTGCGCGCGCGGGCGATCCTCAAGCGCTCCGAGAGCCCCACGTCGGCCCCGGAGAAGTTCGATTTCGGCATCCTCCGGGTCGACCGGGCCGCGCACAGGGCGTGGGTGCAGGAGAACGAGATCGCGCTGACGGCGCTCGAGTTCCGCCTGCTCATGATGCTCTACGATCGCCGCGGGCGCGTGCTCTCGCGCGACCTCTTGCTCGACGAGGTGTGGGGCTCGCACGTCGACGTCACCGCGCGCAACGTCGACACCCACGTGAAGCGCGTCCGCGAGAAGCTCGGGGCCGCCGGCGACTACATCGAGACCGTGCGCGGCGTCGGCTACCGGTTCCGCGCCGAGCCCGAGGCCGCCTAGGGCCCTCATGCTCGTGTTGAGGCGGCTCGGCATCGGCGCGAAGCTCGTAGCGGCGACGGTGCTCGTCCTCCTCGTCGCGGGCGTGCCGATCGAGCGCCTCGCCGCGCGCGACATGGAGGCGGCGCTGCTCGCGGAGCACAGCCCGCGGGCCGCCGTCGACGCGGCCCTCTCGCGCTCGCGGCGGACCATGCTGTTCGGCATGGGCGCCGTGATCGTCGTCGCCATCTCGGTCGGCGCCGCCACCACCTTCTTCATCACGCGCCCCATCCGGCGGCTGACCCGCTTCGCGCTGGCGATGTCCGAGGGCGACCTGTCGACGCGCGCGCCCCTGCGCGGCTCGGGCGAGCTCCGCCAGCTCGCGCGCGCGCTCAACCACCTGACGAGCGAGCTCTCCCGCTCCATCGCCGAGGTCCGGACCGAGCGCGATCTGCTCGCGGGCATCCTCGACGGCATGAGCGAGGGCGTGCTCGTGCTCGATCGCGACGGGCGGATCCTCCTCGCCAACCGGGCGCTGCGCGCGATGGCGTCCCTCGGCGAGGACGCCCTCGGCCGATCGGTCATCGAGTCGATCCGCAACGCGCACCTCACCGAGGCGATCCAGCTCGCCGGCCAGCGGGACGAGCCGGTCGACGTCGAGGTCGAGCTCGGGCGGACGCTGCCGCGGCGGCTGCTCGTGCGGGTATCGCGCCGGAAGGCCCCGGCGCACGACGCGCTCGACGCGCGCGCGGAGCACGACGGCGCGCCCACGGAGCCCGGGCTCATCGCGGTGTTCCACGACGTCACGGATCTCCGCCGGCTGGAGACGATCCGGACCGACTTCGTCGCCAACGTGTCCCACGAGCTCAGGACGCCGGTCACCGCGATCAGCACCGCCGCCGAGACGCTGCAGCTCGGCGCGCTGCAGGACCCCCACGAGGCCGCCGAGTTCGTCGACGTCATCGATCGGCACGCGAAGCGGCTCCGCCACCTCGTCGACGACCTGCTCGACCTCTCGAAGATCGAGGCGAAGAGCTTCCGCCTCGCGCTCGCCGATCTCGACGTCGCCCCCGCCATCGAGCACGTGACGCAGCTGCTCGCCGAGGCGGCGCGCCGCCGCAGGGTCACGCTGACCGTCGAAGCCGCCGCGCTCCCGTCCGCGCGGTGCGATCGCCGCGCGATCGAGCAGGTGCTCATGAACCTGCTCGACAACGCCATCAAGTACGCGGGCGAGGGCGCTCACGTCACGGTGCAGGCGCGCTCGGTCGATCAGCAGGTGACGATCGCCGTCGCCGACGACGGCCCCGGCATCCCTCCTCACCACCTGGGCCGCATCTTCGAGCGGTTCTACCGCGTCGACGCCGGCCGCTCGCGCGACCTCGGCGGCACCGGGCTCGGCCTCGCCATCGTGAAGCACCTGGTCGAGCTGATGAACGGCTCGATCGAGGTCGAGAGCGCCATCGGCCGCGGCACCACGTTCACCGTCCGCCTCGCGCGCGCCGTGTGATCCGTGCAAAGTCGGGAAAATCCGGTACTCGCTGTTCCACCCTGCCGTCACACAGCTGTCACAAAGCTCGACTACGCCTGACGGTGCATGGCTCGAATTCTGCTCACCCTGGCGATGTTCCTCCTGGCCGCTGGATGCGGTCGCTCCGACGGTCCCCAAGAGACCGGCTCGCTGCCCGGCTCGAAGCCGAACGCGGCGCCGCAGCCGGGCGCCGATGGGGAGGTCACCCTGACGGGCGCGGGCGCTACGTTCCCGTATCCGCTTTATACGAAGTGGATCTCCGAGTTCCAGAAAGCCAACTCCAAGGTCAAGATCAACTACCAGTCGATCGGCTCCGGCGGCGGTATCCGGCAGATCACCGAGCGGACCGTCGATTTCGGCGCCACCGACGCGCCGATGACCGAGGAGCAGCTCGCCAAGGCGGCGGGCATCCTGCACCTGCCGACCTGCCTCGGCGCCGTCGTGCTGACCTACAACCTCGAGGGCGTGCCGTCGGGGCTGAAGCTGACGCCGGAGGCGGCCGCGCAGATCTTCCTCGGCAAGATCAAGAAGTGGAACGACCAGGCCATCCAGCAGGAGAACCCGGACGTGAAGCTCCCCGACAAGGAGATCGCGACGGTTCACCGCTCGGACGGCAGCGGGACCACCAAGATCTTCGTCGACTACCTGAGCGCGGTGAGCCCGGAGTGGAAGAGCGGCCCCGGGACCGGGACCAGCGTCAACTGGCCGGGCGGCCTCGGCGCCAAGGGCAACGACGGCGTCTCCGCGCTCATCACGAGCACGCCCGCGTCGATCGGCTACATCGAGCTCGCGTACGCGATGCAGAACAAGCTCACCTTCGCCTCGCTCAAGAACAAGAGCGGCAAGTTCGTCGCCCCGTCGCTCGAGAGCACGACCGCCGCGGGCGCCGGCGCCGCCGCCAAGATGCCGGACGACCTCCGGATGTCGATCGTCGACGCCGAGGGCGAGGACGCGTACCCCATCGCCGGCTTCACCTACCTCCTCGTCTACCAGGAGCAGAAGGATCTCGCGAAGGGTAAGGTGCTCGCCAACTTCGCGAAGTGGGCGATGCAAGACGGCCAGAAGTTCACCAACGACCTCCACTATGCGCCGCTGCCGACGGCGGTCGTCGAGAAGGTCAACAAGAAGCTCGCCACGCTGGTGGGCCCTGACGGCAAGCCCCTGCTCACCCCGACACCATGAAGGACGGCGCGTCAGCGGCGCGCACGGCGCTCCGCCGCGCGCCGCCGGCGCGCGCGCAGGAGAGGTCCATGAGCACGGTAGAAGTCCCCATGCAACAAGCCGCCTCGACCGCGTCCGGGGGCGACGCGGCGCGCGGCACGCGCGGCGCGGATCGAGCGTTCCGCGTCATCCTGACGGTGTTCGGCCTGACGGTGCTCGCGGTGCCCACGCTGATGGTGCTGCAGCTCGTCCGGTCGTCCCGGCTGGCGATCGACAAGTTCGGCCTGGGGTTCCTCACCGGCACCGTGTGGGACCCCGCGCGCGAGGAGTTCGGCGCGCTGCCGTTCATCTACGGCACGGTCGTCAGCTCGCTGATCGCCATCGCGCTCGCGGTCCCCGTCTCGCTGGGCCTCGCGATCTTCCTCTCGGACCTCGCCCCCCACCGGATCCGCAAGCCGCTCGGCTTCATGGTCGAGCTCCTCGCGGCGATCCCGAGCGTGGTCTACGGGTTCTGGGGCCTCGCCGTGCTCCGCCCCTGGCTCCAGGAGACCATCGAGCCGTTCCTGATCGAGCACCTCGGCTTCCTGCCGCTCTTCGAGGGGCCGCCGATCGGCATCGGCATGTTCGCCGCGGGCGTCATCCTCGCGATCATGATCGTCCCCACGATCACCTCGGTCTCGCGCGAGGTGATGCAGGCGGTCCCGCAGCTGCACCGCGAGGCGGCGGTCGGGCTCGGCGCGTCCGCGTGGGACACCATCCGGTACGCGGTCCTCCCGTCGGCGCGCTCGGGCATCATCGGGGCGATCATCCTCGGGCTGAACCGGGCGCTCGGCGAGACCATGGCGGTCACCATGATGATCGGCAACGCCCCGAAGATCAGCGCGTCGATCTTCCACCCCGGGTATTCGATGGCGAGCGTCATCGCCAACGAGTTCGTCGAGGCGACGAGCGACATGTACGTGGCGGCGCTCTCCAAGATCGCGCTGCTCCTCTTCGGGGTCGCCCTCCTCCTCAACCTCTTCGCCCGGTGGCTCGTGAGCTCGACCAAGAGCAAGCTGGAGAGACGCGCATGAGCAACGACGCCCCTGCCCCCGCGGCGCGCCCCTCCGCCGCCGCTCGACGCACGCTGCTCGAGCCGGCGCCCGGCGAGCGCCTGCGCCGCGCCCGCAGCTATTTCTTCGAAGGGCTCTGCGTCTCGAGCGCCGTCGTCGTCCTGGTCCCGCTGTTTCTGATCTTCATCTACGTGGTCAGCAAGGGCCTGAGCGGGCTCTCCCTCGACTTCTTCACCCAGCTCCCGAAGCCGCCGCTCGGCGACGAGCGCAGCGGCATGGGCAACGCGGTCGTCGGCACGCTCATCCTCGTCGCGATCGGCTGCTGCATCGGGCTGCCGTCAGGCATCCTCGCCGGCATCTACCTCGCCGAGATCGGGCGGGGCAAGCTCGCGAGCGCCATCCGGTTCATCGCCGACGTGCTCGGCGGCGTGCCCTCGATCACCATCGGCGTGTTCGTCTACGCCCTCGTCGTGGTCCCGATGAAGCGCTTCTCGGCGCTCGCCGGCGGCATCGCGCTCGCCATCGTGATGCTCCCGACGGTGACCCGCACGACGGAGGAGCTGCTCAAGCTCGTGCCCGCGCACCTCCGCGAGGCGTCGCTCGCCCTCGGCGTCCCGGAGTGGCGCACGAGCCTCCTCGTCGTGCTCCGGACGGCCTCGCCGGGCATCGGCACCGGCGTGATGCTCGCCGTGGCCCGCATCGCCGGCGAGACCGCGCCGGTGCTCCTCACCGCGCTCGGCTTCCAGTACTGGAGCGTCGCCGTCGACCGGCCCATCGCCTCGCTGCCGGTGCAGATCTGGAGGAACGCGACCTCCCCCTACCCGAAGTGGCAGCAGGAGGCCTGGACCGGCGCGCTCGTGCTGATCGCCCTCGTCTTCTTCCTCAATCTGCTCGCCCGAATCGTCACGTCCCGGAGCGTCAAGGCGCGTTAAAGGCACCCGATGAGCTCGTTTGACTCACCGCACCATGGACAGGCCGGACAACGCCGCATCGGGCTCGACGCGGAGGGCGGCCGCCGCTCTGCGGAGCCCGAACCCGAGGCGCCGCCGGCGAAGATCAGCGTCACCCGGCTGAACGCTTACTTCAACAAGTTCCACGCCATCCACGACATCACGCTGGACATCCCGGACGGCCAGGTCACCGCGGTCATCGGCCCGTCCGGATGTGGCAAGTCGACGTTCCTGCGCTGTCTCAACCGGATGCACGAGCAGGTGCCCGGGGCCACCGCGAAGGGCTCCGTCATGATCGACGGCGTGAACATCTATGATAAGGCCGTCGACCCGGTGCGATTGCGCCGCCGCGTCGGCATGGTGTTCCAGAAGCCCAACCCCTTTCCCACGATGTCGATCCGGGAGAACGTGCTCGCCGGACACAAGCTCAACGGCGTCTCGGTCAAGGACGCGACCGGCCTCGTGGAGAAGTGCCTTCGCCAGGTCGCGCTCTGGGACGAGGTGAAGGACAAGCTCGATCAGTCCGGGCTCTCGCTCTCGGGCGGCCAGCAGCAGCGGCTCTGCATCGCCCGCGTCCTCGCCGTGGAGCCCGAGGTGATCCTGCTCGACGAGCCGTGCTCTGCGCTCGATCCCATCGCGACCGCGCGCATCGAGGAGCTCATCGATGAGCTCAAGCAGCGGTATACTTGCGTGCTCGTCACGCACAACATGCAACAGGCCGCGCGGTGCTCTGACTACACGGCTTTCTTCTACATGGGGGATTTGGTGGAGTTCGACAGAACCCAGACGATTTTCACCAACCCGAAGGAAAGCAAGACGGAAGACTACGTCACCGGTAAGTTCGGCTGAGGGGAGTGGGGATTTCATGCCGACGTCGCACACGAGCAAGGTCTACGAGCACGAGCTGCGCACGCTGCGCGAAAAGCTGCTGTTGATGGGCAGCCTGGTCGAGGAGATGATCCAGAAAGGCTCGACCGCGCTCGCGACGCGCGACACGGGCCTCGCCAAGGCGACGATACGGCTCGATCGCCGGATCAACCGCCTGGAGTGCGAGGTCGACGAGCTCTGCATGAGGATCCTCGCGACGCGCCAGCCCGTCGCCTCGGATCTGCGGTTCGTCACGACCGCGCTCAAGATCGTCACCGATCTCGAGCGGATCGGCGACCTCGTGGTGAACGTCTGCGAGCGGGTGCAGGAGCTCAACGAGGAGCCGCCGCTCGCGCCGGCGGCGGAGCTGCAAGGCCTCTCGGACGAGGCGATCGAGGTGGTGCACGAGGCGCTCGACGCGCTGGTCGCCCGCGACTGCGACCGGGCGCAGCGGCTGCTCACGCGCGACGACGTGATCGACGAGCACTACGCCCGCATCTTCCAGGAGGTGCTCCTCATGATGAGCCGCGACCCGAGCACCGTGTACAGGGCCACGCGCATCCAGTCGATCGCGAAGTACCTGGAGCGCATCGCCGATCACGCCATGAACATCGCCGAGTCGGTCGTGTTCCTCGTCAAGGGCACGGACATCCGGCACAACAACCGCCTGCAGGAGAACGACCCGCTCTCCACCCCGCCGCCGCCCGGGCTGCGCCTGCGCTAGGCGCCGCCGGCGCCGCCTGGAGGTGCCGCGCCGCCGTGGCCGTGCGCGTGCCCGTGGTGCTCCTCGGGCCCGTGCTCGCCGCCGCAGCGGGCGTCCTCCCAGCCGACCCAGTACGGGCCGTCCGGCCCGTGCTCGCGCTTCCAGATCGGCAGGCGCGCCTTGATGCGGTCGATGAGCAGGCGGCACCCGCGGAACGCCTCGCCCCGGTGCGGCGCGCTCGCGGCGCAGGCCACGGCGACGTCGCCGATCCGGAGCGCGCCCACCCGGTGCGTCGCGGCGACGCGCACGCCGGGGATCTCCGCGGCGATCTCCGCGAGGATCCGCTCGAGCTCGGCCTCGGCCATCGTCCCGTACGCCTCGTACTCCAGCAGCGTGACCGCTCGGCCGTCGTTGACGTCGCGGACCACGCCGAGGAACGTGGCGATGCCGCCCGCGCCAGGGTGGGACACGGCGGCGATGAGCTCGTCGAGGCGGAGCGGCTCGGTGCGGATGCGGCTCACGGCGCGCTCCTCTGGAAGTGCCCGGAGCGACCCCCGCTCTTCTCGAGGAGCTTGATGTCCGAGATCACCATCTCGCGATCGATCCCCTTGAGCATGTCGTAGATCGTCAGGCACGCGGCGCTCACCGCGACCATGGCCTCCATCTCGACCCCGGTGCGATCGAGCGCCTCCGCGGCCGCGGTCACCCGGATCGCCGCGGAGGGCTCGTCCACGTCGAGCTCGACCGCGACGTGGGTGAGCGCGATCCCGTGGCAGAGCGGGATGAGCTCCGGCGTGCGCTTCGCCGCCATGATCCCGGCGATCCGCGCCGCGGCGAGCACGTCGCCCTTGGGCGCGTCGGCGCGCGCGACCCGGGCGATCGTCTCGGGCCGCATCAGGACGGCGCCCGACGCGACCGCGCGGCGGTGCGTGACGGGCTTGCCTTCGACAGGCACCATGCGGGCCTCGCCGCTCGGGGACAGGTGGGTCGAGAGCGCTGCGCCCTCGCCGGCTCGATCAGGGGTGTGCGACATCGCTCCGGAATCTGACACGGCGGCCCGCGGGACCGGAAGTCGATCCGTGAGCCAGGGCCCGCGCCAGCCGCGGGGTCAGCCGCCGATCGCGCGGATCGACACCGAGGAGGCCGTCTCTTCGGTGCAGCCCTTCCAGACCTTGCCGTCGGGCTTGAGGCGCCACGCCTCGTCCAGGCGCCGCTGGATCGCCGCCGGATCGCCGGCCTTCGCCTCGCGCGAGGCGTCGACGCCGTCGTCCGTGGCGAGGCACGGCCGGAGCACGCCCGTCGATGAGACGCGCAGGCGATCGCAGCTCTCGCAGAACGTGTCGCTCGTGCCCGTGATGAACCCGACGCGGAGCGACGGGTCGCGGCGCGCGCGGACGTACCGCGCCGGCCCCAGGCCGGGATCCGAGATCGCCTCCTCCGGGAGGAGGTGCTCGGCGAGGCGCGCCCTCATCTCGGCCGCGGTGACGAGGTGCTCGCCGACGAGCCGCGCGCCCTCGGCGATCGGCATCACCTCGAGGAAGCGCGGGACCATCCGCCGCTCCCAGGCCCACAGGGCGAGCCGCTCGATCTCGTCGTCGTTCACGCCGCGGAGGACCACCGTGTTCAGCTTGATCGACGAGAAGCCCGCCGCGATCGCGGCGTCGATGCCCTCTAGCACCCGGGCGAGCTCGCCGCCGCGGGTCATCTCGCGGAAACGCGAGGGGTCGAGGGTGTCGATCGAGACGTTCAGGCGGTGCAGCCCGGCGTCGCGCAGCGGCGCGGCGAGCCGCGCGAGCTGCGAGGCGTTCGTCGTGAGCGCCAGATCCTCGAAGCCGAGCGCGGCGAGGGACGCGACGATCGAGACGATCTCGGGGTGGAGCAGCGGCTCGCCGCCGGTCAGGCGGACCCGCCGGATGCCGGCGTCGCGCAGGGCCTCGAACATGGTGCGCCACGCCGGCGTCATCAGCCGGCCGTCGGTGTAGCCGTCATGGCGCGACGGGCGGCAGTAGGTGCACGCGAAATCGCACCGATCCGTGACCGAGATGCGCACGCTGCGCGGCGCGGGCCCGGCGTGCGCGGAAGGCGCGCCGTGGGCGCCGTCGCGGTACGGGATCACGGCGGCGCGGCGGCCGCCCTCCCCGCCGCCGACGAGCGGCAGCGACCGCCGCCGCTGGGCCGGCGCGTCGCCCCCCACGCGCGCAGAATCAAGGCCGGTCGAAGATGACATGAAGCGTCCCTCGCGGGCCCCTAGCCGCCCGCCACCGGTGGGATGAGCGCCACCTCGTCCCCGAAACCTACAGGATCGCTCGGCGTCGCATAGACGCCGTTCACCGCCACCCGGATAGAGCCCTTGTAGGGGATCAGCCCCGGATAGCGCGCACAGACCCGATCGAGGAGCTCCGCCGCGGTGCAGGGGCCAGACAGCGGCAACGCCACTTCTCCCGCGCCGAGAACGTCCCTCGCGCCGGCGAAAGCGAGCACGCGAACCGCTGCATCCATGGCCGCAACCTAGCATCGCTCCGCGGAGGCGACACGACGAACCGGGACCGAGCGACCTCGGGCCGCCCGGGCGAGATCGAGTCTACCGGGCCCGGCCGGCACGGCTATCATCGGACCGCTCACCGCCATGTCCGAAGAAGGGTTCTTACCGGGCACGATCCTGGCCGGTCGTTACCAGGTCCGCCGCGAGCTGGGTCGCGGCGGCATGGGGGTCGTCTACCTGTGCCGCGATCTCGTGATCGACGAGCGCGTCGCCGTGAAGCTGCTCGACCGGCCGGGCGCGGCCGCGCGCCCCGAGGACGCCTGGTGGTTCCAGGAGGAAGCCCGGGCGCTCGCCGGCCTCTCGCACCCGGCGCTCGTGAAGGCCCGCGACTTCGGGGCGCTCAGCAACGGGACGCCTTACCTCGTGATGGACGCGGTGCCGGGGAGGTCGCTCCACGAGTGGCTCTACCTCGCCCGGCTCGAGGACCCGCTGCCCTGGCCGATCATCTGGAGCGTCATCGACCAGGTCCTCGGCGCGCTGGCCCACGCGCACGCGCGCGGGGTGATCCACGGGGACCTGAAGCCCTCCAACGTCCTCGTCGACCTCCAGCACGGCGGGGAGCCGCCGCTCGTGCACGTGCTCGACCTCGGCCTCGCCTGGCTCATCCAGGACCGGATCGATCACCGGCTCGACGGCTCGCGGGAGAGCGAGCCGACCGTGCGCTGGGGCGCGGGCACCCCGGGCTGGATGGCGCCGGAGCAGATCCGCTTCGCGGCGCCCCACGTGGGGCCCCCGACGGACCTCTACGCCCTCGGCTGCATCCTCTACGCCCTGCTCGCCGGCGGCGAGGTCTACGACGGCACGAACGACGAGCTCCTCCAGCAGCACCGGAGCTCGCCGATCCCGGATCTTCCGCTGCCCCCGGAGGTGCCGAGCGACGTCGCGAAGTTCGCGAAGCGGCTGCTCGCGAAGCGGCCGTGGCACCGCTTCGATTTCGCGGGCGACGCGCGGCGGGTCTGGAAGCGGTTCGAGCCGCGCAGCGACGTGAACGTGACCGCCACGCCGCTGCCGCTCGCGTTGCTGACGACCGGCCGGCTGCCGCCGAGCCGCAAGGAGCTGCTCACCCCCGAGCTGATCGAGCCTCCAGACGACGACCCGCCGCCGTCGGTGACGACCACCGGCCTGCTCGCGCTCCGGCCGAGCCCGTTCGTGGCCCGGACCGGCGAGCGGGCGCGCCTCATGGAGGTCGTCGCCGAGATGGTCGACGCGCCGAAGGCGATGCACCGCTTCGTCCTGCTCGCGGGCGAGGCGGGCGTCGGCAAGAGCCGGCTGGCCGAGTGGCTCTGCGAGGAGGTGCACGAGCGGGCGCTCATGGTGCCGCTCCGCGCGCGCTACCGGCGGATCGCGGCGCCGCTCGACGGCGTCCTCGGCGCCGTGACCCAGCACTACCGGCTGGAGCGGGCCGAGCGCGAGATCGTCGAGAAGGTGCTGATGAACCTCTGGGAGGTGCCGCCCGAGGACGAGGTCGGCAAGACGTGGGTCGCGGCGACCGCCGAGTGGATCAAGCCGTCGCCCCCCGGGAGCGAGGCGGTCGGCCCGACGGGGAAGCGCTTCCGCCTGGACCGGCCGGAGCTGCGCTGGCTGATCATCCGCAAGACGCTGGAGCGGATCGGCCGCGATCGGCCGGTGCTGCTCTGGCTCGACGACCTGCACTACGCGTCCTCGACGACGTTCGAGGGGCTCCTCACGCTGCACCGGGACGCGCCGAACCTCGGCCTCCTGGTCGTGGCGACGGTCCGGAGCGAGGCGGTCGAGTGCGATCCGGTCGCGGCGAAGCGGCTGGAGGGGGCGCTCGCGGCCTACGGCGGGGAGCGGCTCGACGTGGCCCCGCTGAACCCCGCGCAGACGCACGCGCTGCTCCGGGAGACGCTGCCGCTCGACGACGCGGCGGCCGAGGCGGCGACGGCCCGCAGCAAGGGCAACCCGCTGTTCGCGCTGCAGCTCTTGCACGCGTGGGCGGGCGGCGGCCACCTCCAGCTCCGCGCGGGCAAGTACTTCGTGCCGAAGGCGTCGATGGCCGTGCAGGCCGCGACCACGGCCGACCTGTGGGAGGAGCGGCTCGCGGCCCTGCCCGAGGAGCTCCGGACCGGCGCGCGCGCCGCCGCCGCGCTCGGCGGCGACATCCGGCGCGAGATCCTGCGCACGCTGCTCGCGTCGCTCGACATCGCGGCGGACCGCGCGATCGCGGCCATGCAGCGCGCCCAGATCCTCCTCGCCGTGGGCGATCGGCTCCGCTGGCCGCACGCGCTGCTCCAGGAGCACCTCCTCTCGCAGCTGTTCCTCGAGCCGGACGCGGCCCGCGTCTTCCGCGCCGCCGCCGACGCGCTCGGCGCGCACCCGTTCGCGTCGAGCCGCCGCATCCTCCGGCACCGGGTGGTGAGCCTGCTGCGCGCCGGCGAGACCGACGAGGCGGCCGCGCTCATGCACGCGCACGTGGCGGCGCACTGGCAGAGCTCGCGCGACATCGCCGCGACGCTGCGCGACCTCGCCGTGCTCGACGGCAAGCTGCCCGGGGGGAGCGACTCGCGCCCGGGGCTCCGGGGCGCGGAGACGCGGCCCGTGCTGACCGGGACGCGGCTCGGGACGCAGCTGCGCTTCCGGGCCGAGGCGCTGCGGCTGGCGGGGCGGCTCGACGAGGCGCGGCGCGACGCGGAGGACGCGCGGCGCATCTTCGAGCACGCCGGCGACCGGGAGAACCAGGCGCACTGCCTGCGCCTGCTCGGGCACATCGCGTCGGACGTCGGCGCGGAGGCGCAGGGCCGGCGGCTCGTGGCGCGCGCGCACGCGATCTTCGACGAGATCGGCCACCGCCACGGGCAGGCGCAGTGCGAGGTGCTGCTCGGGGAGATCGACTATCAGCTCGGCGAGCACGCGCGGGCGCGGGCGGTGCTCGCGTCGGGGGAGGTGCGGTTCCTGGAGGTCGGCGATCGGCTCGGGCGGGCGCAGTGCCTGCTGCTCCAGAGCATGGTCGAGCAGGCCGGTGCGCTCTCCGAGGCGGCGCGGTCGCTGCTCACGACCGCGCGGACCGACTTCGACGCGATCGGCTACCGGCTCGGGCTCGCGCAGTGCGACCTGACGCTCTCGCACGTGGATCACCGCCTCGGCGACTTCGAGGCGGCGCGCGCGGGCGCGCTCGCGGCGCGGCAGAGCTTCCGCGATCTCGCGAACCCGCGCGGCGAGGCGGGGTGCGAGCGGCTGCTCTCGATGGTCGCGCTCGACGCGGGCGCGCCCGCGCTCGCGGAGGAGCACGCGCTCGCGGCCGGCAGGATCTACGAGACGCTGGCGGACCCGTGGGGGCTGGTCGAGGCGCGGCTCTTGTTCGCGCAGATCGCGCTCCACCGGGGGGACGCGGAGCAGGCGCGCGAGCACCTCATGGCGTGCGAGGCGGTGGCGCTCGCGGAGGCGGAGCCGCGGCAGCATCGGCACCTGACGCTGGCGTGGCTCGCGTACCACGAGGGGCGGTTCCACGAGGCGGCGCGGGAGCTCGACGCGGCGCGGGCGTCGTTCAAGGACAGCCGGACCGGGGACCACACGCCGCAGCTCCTGGAGCGGTTCGCGCGGATGGGGTGGCCCAAGCCGGCGGGGACGCGGATCAGCGGCTGGATGCGGACGCTGGCGCTCGCCTGACGCGAGCGGGGGCCCCCGGCGCGCGCCCCCGCCGTGGCGCTACAGCGGGAGCCAGAAGTCGGGGCCGAAGAGGCGGCGCGCGGCCTCGATCGTGCGCAGGGCGCGCGGGAGGTCGAGCTTCGCCTGGTGCTCGGCCAGCTGCACGACGTAGGGGATCCAGAGCGGCCGGCAGACGACGAGCGCCGCGAAGTGGAACTCCGCCTCGTCGGTCTGGCCGCGATCCACCGCGACCCGCGCGAGGATCGTGTGCACCGGGACCGGCGACCCGAGCGGCGCGATCGCCGTCGCGCAGCGGCGCACGCTCTCCGCCGCCTCCTCGCTGGGATGCCGGCGGAACTCCTGGAACGCCTCCTCGAGCTCGTGCTCGTCGCTCACCTGCTCCGGCAGGTGCTCCGCGACGAGCCGCTTCCAGTGCTCGACGAACGGCAGCTCCGCGAGCGCGCTCGACCTGTCGGCGTGGGCGAGGAGCAGATCGGCCTCCTTCCAGTCGCCCGCCTCTCGCGCAAACTCGAGCCCGGAGACGACCCGGGCCTCCTCGTGCAGCCCAGGCTCCTTCGTCATGAGCCAGCGCTGCCAGTAGAGCGCGCCGCGGAACGCCACGCGCGCGAGCGGCTCCTTGCCCTCGGCGCGCTTCTCCAGCGCCGCATCCATGAGCGCGCTCTTGTGCCGCTGCACGTCGTCGACCACGAGGCTCGCCGGCCAGGCGCAGAGCCCGCACGCCTCGGAGATCATCGCGCCCACCTCGCGCCGCACGAGAACCACCCGCCAGCGGGCCGCGCTGAAGGAAACCTCCCCGACACAGAGCAACGCTACCACGGCGCGCGCCGCACGCGAGAGGTCGTCGCCGGCAAGTGGCAGGCAGACAACAGCCAGACAACAGCGCGTGGGCCGCGCGGCCGCGCACAGCCGCGCGTAGCCGCTCGATGCGACGGTCGCCCGCGCCGAACCGGGCGAGCTGCGGCGCGGCAGGCGCGTCGCGCCGGCGGCGCGGGCGATGTTCGGGGCAGCGCGGCCGCGGGACGTCGCCCGCGGAGCGAGCGGGCTCATGGACCTCGATCTCCACCGAGGCTTCCTGCACAATGGGCCGTTGGCGGCAGCGACGGAGGGGGGGCGCAGGCGGCCGCTCGAGGTGCTGATTGGCGATCGAGCTCGAGAGGACAACCCGGCACGAGGGCGCTCCAAGCGCCAGGCGGCGCCGGCGATGAGCCATCGTGATCTTTACCGCGCCGCGTTCGAGGCGGCCGAGGACGCGCTCCTCCTCCTCGAGGACGGACACGTGATCGACGCCAACCCGAGCGCGGTGCGGCTGCTCGCCGGACCCGAGGAGGGCCTGCTCGGGCGCGAGCTCACCGGGCTCTCGCCGCTCCTGCAGCCCGACGGACAGGCCTCCGCGGAGGGCCTGAAGCAGCGCCTCGATGCGGCGAGCCGCGGCGAGCCGCAGCGGTTTCGGTGGCTCTACCGGCGGCCGAACGGGGGCTTCATCCAGGCCGACACGCAGCTCGCGAAGCTCGCGCTCGCAGGCGGCTCGGGGCCGATCCTGCGCGCGGTGGTGCGCGAGGAGGACAAGGAGCAACGCCGCCTCTACGCGCTCGCCGTCGACATGCTCGGCGTCGCGACGCTCGACGGGCGCTTCAAGGAGCTCAGCCCCTCGTGGGAGCGGACGCTCGGGTTCAGCCGCCAGGAGCTGATGGCCCGGCCGTACGTCGAGTTCATCCACCACGAAGACAAGGCGCGCACCCTCTCGGAGACCGACACGTTCTCCACCGGCGCGCAGACGCTCACCTACGAGAACCGCTTTCGCTGCAAGGACGGCTCGTACCGGTGGCTCGAGTGGAACGCGATGCTCGCGCTCGACGAGGGGCTCGTCTACTTCGTCGTCCGCGACGTCACGCGGCGCAAGACCGCCGAGATGGCGCTCCGCGAGTCCGAAGAGAAGCTGCGGGCCCTCTACGAGGGCATCCCGCACCACCTGATCGTCGCCGACAAGGACGCGCGGATCGTCTCCGTCAATCGGACACCTCCGGGGCTCGATCCGGAGAGCGTCCTCGGCCGGAGCATCTACGACTTCACGTCGCCGGAGTACCACGCGACCCTGACGCAGGCGCTCGACACCGTGCTCACGTCCGGCGGCCGGGCGCACTACGAGGTGATCGGCCTCGGGGCGAACGGCGAGCGCGCGTGGTACGCGAACCACGCCAGCCCGATCCGGGGCGCCCAGGAGGTCACGAACGTGCTCATCGTGACCGAGAACATCACCGAGCGCCGGCGCGCCGAGGAGCAGCGCCGCGAGAGCGAGGCGCGGTTCCATGCGGCCGTCGAGGCCAGCATGGACGCGTTCCTCACGATGACGTCCCACCGCGACGAGGGCGAGGAGGTCGCCGACTTCGTGATCACGGGCCTCAACGCGCGCGCCGCGGCGATGCTGTCGATGCAGCGCGAAGCGCTCCTCGGCCGGCGCCTCTCGGAGCTCGAGCACTCGGCCGAGGCCGGCGTCCTCCTCGACAAGTGCCTGCGCGTCATCCGGAAGGGGGCGCCGCTCGAGGAGGAGATCCTGCTGCCCGCGCCCCCCGCCCAGCCGTCGCGCCCGCGCGCCTGGGTGCACCACCAGATCGTGCCGATCCGGGACGGCGTGGCCGTGACGATGCGGGACACCACCGACCGCAAGCGGCTCGAAGACCAGCTGCGCCAGTCGATCGAGCGCCTCGAGGCGTACGCCGAGGAGCTGGAAGGCAAGAACCGGATGCTCGCCGAGGAGAACGCCGAGCGCGAGCGGACCGCGAGCGTCCTGCGCCAGCAGCAGGAGGCGATCCGCGCGCTGTCGACGCCGATCATCCAGGCGTGGGAGGGCGTCCTCGTCCTGCCGATCATCGGCGCGCTCGACGGCGGTCGGGCCACGCAGATCATGGAGAAGCTGCTCGGGGAGATCGTCCGCACGCAAGCCAACTTCGCCGTGCTCGACCTGACCGGCGTGGAGGACGTGGACGGGCCGACGGTCGACCACCTGCTCCAGGTGGCCCGGGCCGCGAGCCTGCTCGGCAGCCGCTGCCTCGTCTCGGGCATCTCCCCCGGCGTCGCGCAGGCGATCGTCGAGCTCGGCGGCGACGCGCGGACCTTCGAGACGTTCGGGGAGCTGGAGGACGCCCTGCGCCACGCGCTGCGCGTGTCCGGCGCGCGCCTGCCGAGGCTGCGGCGCACGGCGCGCTAGCGCCGCGCGGAGCTGGCGGCGCGCCTAGGCTTCCTCGGCCGCGAGCTCGTCGCAGAGCTCGCTGGCCCGCGCCGCGTGGAGCGCCGCCGCGGCGCCCTCGCCGATCGCCGCGGCGTACGCCGCGGCGCGGTCGTACGCCGCCGCGGCCGCCCGCAGATCGCCGCCCCGATCGTAGTGGTGCGCGAGCAGGGCCGCGCCGTCGTCGCCGAGCGCGCGGTGCTCGAGCCAGTCCGCGACGAGCAGGTGGATCCGCCGCCGGACCTTGAGGCTCAGCATCTCGTACGCGACCTCGCACGTGGCCTGCTCCGTGAACACGTACTCGCGCTCGCCGGGGAACGACGCGGGGGAGCGGAGCCGGATCAGCTGGCGATCGCACAGGCGCGCCAGCAGCTCGGCGGTGGACGCGCCGGCGCCGTGCCGCACCGAGAACGGCGGATCGAGATCCTGGAGCTCGGCCAGGATGCGCTCGCTCGACATGGGCGAGCGCGCCTGCGGGGCGTCGTTCCTGAGCCGCTCGACCGCGCCTTCCCAGAAGGTCCGGCCGACGACGGCCGCCTGGACGAGGACCGCGCGCGCGTCGGCGTCGAGCCGATCGAGGCGCGCCTGGACGGCGCCGTGCACCGACGGCGGCAGGCTCAGCGAGCCGAGCGCGCCCTCGTGGACGCGCCACGCGCCGTCCTGCGCCTCGATCGCGCCGGCGTCGACGAGGAGCTGGAGCATCTCCTCCACGGTGCGCGGGTTGCCCTCGGCGCGCTCGGCGAGCGCGCGCACGAGCTCCGGATCGAGCTCGGGCGCGCCGCGGAGCCGATCCCGGATCATCTCCTCCGCATGCCGCCGCGCGAGCGGGAGCGCTTCGACGCGGACGTAGGCTTCCTTCGCGATGCCCCAGTCCGGGCGGCGCTCGTAGAGCTCGGGGCGCGCGGCGCACACCACGCAGAGCGGCAGCCCCTCGGCGTGCGCCACGAGCTCCTCGATGAGGTCGAGCGTGGCGTCGTCGGCCCACTGGAGATCGTCGCACACGATCAGGATCTGCGTCCGCTCGAGCGCGAAGGTGACGAGCTGCGAGAGCGCGGCGGCGATCCGGCGCTTCGCCAGCACGCTGCCGCGCGCCGCGGCCTCGAGCAGCCCCGCGGGCGCCGGCCGCGCGCCCAGGATGGCCGCCAGCCGGGCGAGGATGTCCTCGACGTCGCTCGAGCCGCTCGACGTCGCCAGCGACGGGGAGGGATCGAGCTCGTCGTCGTCCTCGTACCGCACCGCGCCGGCCGTCCTGCGCGCGTTCACGGTCGAGCTGACCGGCCCGCGCAGGGGGACCGCCGACGCGCGCGTCACGATGGGCGACGCGCCCCCGAGCGCGGCCCTCGTCCCCGCGCCGGCGGCCTCCCGCTCGGCGCGGGCGCGGGCGCGCGCGGCGCGCAGGCGGAGCCAGCGCAGGCCGAGGCGCAGCTTGCGCAGGATGACCTGGGCCGGGTCGGCCTCGTGGATCCCGAACCAGCGGCGGAGCAGCGCGCCGGCGAGCCCGTAGCTCGTCTCGCGCGCGAGCGCCGAGCACTGCGCCGACAGGACGAACGGCGCGTCGGGCGGCGCGGGCACGGCGCCGCGCCCGGACGAGGGCGCGCCGGACGCCGGCCCGCCGCCGAGGCCCGCGGCGAGCTCGGCGAGCACGCGCGTCCTGCCCACGCCGGGCGCGCCGACCAGCGTGACGAGGCGCGGCCGCCGCTCGTGGAAGGCGGTCTCGACGAGATCGCGCAGGCGCTGCATCTCCGCGCCGCGCCCGACGAGGCGCGTCGCGAGGCCGTGGAAATCGGCCGGCGCGAGCCCGCGGCTCGGCGGGGCCTCGCCGAGCACGCGGTAGATCGGCAGCGCCGCGCCGCGCGCGGCGGGCTCCGCCGGCGCCGCGCGGGCCGCGCTCGCCTCGACGGGCTCGACGCGGAAGCGCCCGAGGACGAGGCGGTGGGTGTCGCGGCCGATCACGATCGCGCCGCGCGGGGCGAGCTGCTGCAGGCGCGCGGCGCCGTCCACCGCGTCGCCGATGACGGCGAGATCCTGGCGCGCCGAGCTCCCGGCGCCGACGAACACCCGCCCCGTCGAGATCCCGATCCGCACCGAGAGGCGGACCGTCCGCGCCGCGCGCGGCAGCGAAAGGCGCGGGATCGCGGCCTGCGCGGCGAGCGCCGCGACGATGGCCCGCTCGGCGTCGCAGTCGGTCGCGCGGGGCACGCCGAAGACGGCCATGACGCGCCCGCCGATGGGCCGCTCGACGATCCCGTGCATCTGCTCCACATGCTCCGCGAGCGCCTGGTAGCAGCGATCGACGACGTCCTTGACGTCCTCGGGATCGAGCCTCGACGAGAGCGCGGTCGCCTCCGAGAGATCGGCGAACAGGACGGTGCAGATCCGGTGCTCGCCGCCCTCGAACGGGACGCCGCCGCGGCCCCTCGGCGCGCTCCGCTCGGGGCCCACGCTCCCGCGGCCCCCGCTGCTCTCCGGGGGCCGCCGCTGCGGCCGCGACGGCGGCGGCAGCGACGGCGGCGGGACCGAGAGCGCGGGCGGCGGCGGCAGCGGCGGCAGGTGGAGGGCGGCGAAGTCGAGCAGCCCGTCGTCGTCGATGGGGTCGGCGGCGTCGGCGCCGAACGCGGGCGCGCGCAGGGTGTCGCGCGCCACCACGACGACGCTGGAGCGCTGGGCGGCCTCGAGGGCGGACCACATCTCGCCGAGGTTGCGGAACCGCTGCGAGGGGTTGATCGCGAGCGCGCGGCCGAGCACCGCCTCGACGTCGGGGCTCGCGCTCACGCCGCGAGCGCGGAAGCTCGGCCGGATCGACTCGTCGCTCGAGGCGACGAAGAGCTGGATGACGTCGCCGCCGGAGAGGGCGGGCTGGCCGCTGGCGACCTCGATGAGGATGAGGGCCATCGCGTAGACGTCGGTCCACGGCCCGGTGGCGCCGAACCGCGGGCTGAACTGCTCCGGCGCGCCGTACTGCGGCGTGAAGGCGCGGAACGTCCGCCCCGTCTGGACGAGCGCCTCGGCGAACGTCGGCGTCTCGGAGAAGACCTTGGCGAGGCCGAAGTCGAGGACCTTCATGCGGTCGCCGAGCAGGAACAGGTTGGCCGGCTTGACGTCGCGGTGGGACACGTTCTCGTCGTGGGCGACGGCGAGCGCGGAGGCGACCGGCGCGAGGAGCTTGATCGCCTCGGTGAGGCTCCTCGGCGGCGCGTTCTCGGCGCGGCGGCGCCGGAGGTCCTGCTCCAGCGTCTCGCCCTCCAGCCACTCCATGACGATGTACGGCGTCCAGGGGCCGTTCGGCGCGGCCGCAGCGCCGATGTCGAGCGCCTGGACGATGCCCATGGTCCGGCGCGAGAGCTGGTGGAGCAGGCGCGCCTCTTCGCGGAACTTGGCGAGGAAGGCGTCTTGCTGGTCAGGGCCCAGGCCCGTCGGGATCTTGAGGCATTTGACGGCGACCGGCGCGTCGAAGCCGAGGTGCCGGGCCCTGTAGACGACGCCGAACGCGCCCTCGCCCGCCAGCGCCTCGACAGCGAACTGACCGTCGATGATCGACCCCACCCAGCCGAACGGGTCGCTGGCCTGCATCGTTGCCTAGGCTACCTGCTGCGGCGAACCACGAGCAAGGTGGCAACGGCGGCCGCTCCAGGGGGGAACGGGGGGCGGTCGGCGCGAGCCGCTGGGCGGGATACGGCGCGGGCGGGTGGTGAGCCGAGGAACGCGGACGGTGGGAAATGAAGGGCGCTGTGGGCTGAGGTCGCGCCAGGTCAGTGGACGACCGAGCTCAGTTGATGACCGGGGTAAAGCAACCGATGGACGTGTCGATGCGGAAGTTCGACTCGGTCGTGCGGCGCTCGGCGAAGAAGAAGTCGAGCGCGTACGTGTTGCCCGGCGTGATGCCGAGGTCCTGCGCGCGCGCGTCGAGGTCGATCGTCGCGCTCTCCGGCTTGTGAATACCGCCCAAATCGATCGCGAGACGGCCGTTGATGAAGGTGAAGAGGTCGTCGTCGCCCGAGAAGGTGAACACCTCGCCACCCTTGTATTCGAACGTGGTGTGGAGCTCGAGCGTGAAGTGATAGTTGTGGCGCCGGTCCTCGTTGCCAAACCCCATGTCGTCGATCGGGAAGAAGTCGGCATCGTCGTACGTGGACGTGCCGTTCCCGTTGTCCACGAGCGAGATGGATATCTGGATGGCGGTGTTCACGTCGGGCACGTCGCGGAACCACTGATCGAAGGCCTCCTTGCCGGTCGTGGTCAACGTGCCCTCGCTGCCGCCCGCATAGACCGGCTTGCCGTCCGCGCCGAGCTGAGCCTCCACGATGCCCCGGTCCTCCCCGGGCCGGGCCTCGAAATCCGGGTGCGTATCCTTGAAGTCGCGCACGATCGCGATGAGCTCGCTGCCGCAGGCGTCGCCGCCCGCGCTCGGGTCACCGCCCGAGCTCGCGCTACCCCCGATGTCGCCGAAGGGGTCCTGCCCGATGTCGCCGCCGCTCGCCGTCCCGTCGCCGCCGCTCGCCGTCCCGTCGCCGCCCGAGGCAGCGTCACCAGCGTCGCCGATCCCCCCTCCACACGCGGTCGCCGCCACGAGGGCCACGCACGCCGATACTGCCACCACCATCCGCCGATAAGCCATCATGTCTTGCCCCTTTTCCCAGCCGCCGGAAGCCATCGAATCCGCATGGAACGACGTCGGAGACACCGCGTCGCCAGCTTCCGCCCCTGTGCGCGGGGGTGGGTGGAACGGGTCAAATTTTTATTCAACAAAATGACCGGCGTTCCCGGCCGCAAAAATACAGCTGCCTCGTCCATCCCTGGTGAGCTGCTCGTCGGAGGCTCCTGCGCTGGATCGCCGAGCGCCCTCGGCGCCTGCTCATCGCGCAGGAACGCCGAAGAAGTAGTACCCCTTGCCCCACAGCGGGAAGTCGTACGTGCCGTACTCCCACGTGAACGCGTCCCCGAGCGGGGCGACCATCTCGCGCAGCTCGGGCTCGGTGTAGACGCGGAGCGTGCTCACCAGGCCGTCCCATACGCTGGCCGCGGCGGCGATCGGCGTCGCCCAGGTGAGCCACGCCTTGGCGGCCCGGGAGCGGCGCGCGAGCAGCGGGTTCGCGGCGAGCGCGGCGACGCCGATCGGGACCATCGGCAAGAAACCGAGCGGGTTCCGCTCGAAGCCCTCGGACAGGAAGATGCCGGACGAGCCGCGCGCCGCGTCCGCCAGGATCGCCCGCGCGAGCTCGGGAGAGAAGTGGTGGAAGGCGTTGATCATCAGCCGCGCGCGGCCCTCGGCGAGCGCCCGCGGGATGCGCGTCGCGTCCACCGGCGAGGGCTCGAAGGCGACGAACGCCGGGTGCCGCGCGGCCGCCGCCGCCCACGCCTCCGGCTGCGGCAGGAGGTCGGTGAGCACGAAGCGCGGCGGCGTCGCGCCCGCGCGGAGGAGCTCGTCGATGAGCACCTCCGACGGCCCGGCCGCGCCCGCGCCGAGCTCGATGACCTCGTTCGCGCCCGAGGCGGCGAGGAAGCGCCGGAACGGCGCGATCAGGCCGCGCAGCATGCCGCCCCACCGGATCGTCCGGCTCAGCGACTCGATGATGAGCTCGCGCAGCGGACCGGGAGACCACGGTGAATCGTTCCACTCGAAGAGCGACAGGCGAGGCAGGGCGCGCGGCATCGGTTCACCGTCGACCGCCGGAGACCGCGGCGCCATCCTGAACGCATGAACTTCCTGCTTCATCGCCACCTCGCCGCGCGCGACCTCGGTTCGGTCGCCGCCGGCGCCGGCGCGATGCTCCCCGACCTCTGGCGCATGGCCGACCGGCGCGTGAAGCCCGCGCGCGCGCCCGAGCCCCCCGCCGCCCCGCCGCCCCGCCTCGCCGAGGTGCTGGCCGGCATCGATCACCACGTCGCCGTCGACCGCTGGTTCCACGCCGCCCCCGTCTTCGTGGAGGGGGAGCGCCGCCTCGCCGAGGCGCTGCGCGGCGCCGCGCTCGGCGCGCCGCGGCTCGCGCTGTTCGCCCACGTGCTCTGGGAGATGTGCCTCGACGGCGCGCTCGTGCGCCGGATCGGCCTCGCCCCCCTCCTCGCCGACCTCCGCGCGGGCCTCGCCGCCATCGACGGCCCCCCGACCGAGGCCGCCGCGTGCATCCACCATTTCGAGCGGCGCGCCCCCTCCCCCGCCGCCGCCCTCGCCGATCGCCCCGCCTTCGAGGCGCGTCTCCGCCGCATCTGCGAGGAGCTCGCCCGCGGCCCCTGGATCGCCGGCTACCAGGACGGCGCCGGCCTAGCGTTCATGCTCTCGCGCGTGCGCTCTCGCTTCGGCATGCCCCCGTTCACGCCGGAGCAGCACGACCGCCTCGCCGCCCGCCTCGACGGCCTCACCAGCGCTGCTGACGACGCGCTCGAGGACCTCCTCCGCACCGCTCCCCCCTGCCCCCACTGAAGCTCCTCTCTCCCTCTCTCCCTCTCTCCCTCTCTCCTCCAGACGGCGACCGCCCATCATTCATGCACGATGATTGTTGTGCCCTCGCCTAGCTCCTCGCCCGTGTTGATCGCGTGCCACCCGGGCGGCACCGGGGGGTCGGTCCACAGGAACACCCGGTGGGCGTCGATGGGCGCCAGGTTGATGCAGCCGTGGCTGCGCGGCGTGCCGAAGACGTCGTGCCAGTACGCGGCGTGGAGCGCGTAGCCGCTCGCGAAGTACTGGATGTACGGCACGTCCTTGAGGGCGTACGTCCCCTCGCCGCGGCGCCGCGTGACGCCGTACTCCCCGTCGCCCTTGCGGGGCACCGCCTTCTGGCCCGCCTCGGGCTTCTCCGCCGCGCTCGCGCCCGGCTTCTTCTTCGAGCGCTCCTTCGAGGAGCCGCCCTTGTCCGGCTTCGCGCCCCGCGAGGCCGAGGGCGCCTCCGCGGTCGTCTCCGGGCGGCCGCCGACGCTCGACGACTCGTTCGAGTCCATCGTCGCCGTGATGTGCTTGTTGCGGATGCGGAAGACGCCGCGCACCGTCGCGGTCGTCGTCTTTGGATCGGCCACCCCCGCCTGACCGGTCGAGACCAGCGTGGCATAGACGGGGCGCTTGCCCTCCCAGAGGACGAGCGTCTGCTGCGTGATCGAGACCTCGATCCACTTCTCGCCCTTCTCGGCGACCGCCGGCCACGCGGAAGGGGCGACCGCGAGCCCCACGTCGAGCTGGCTCACGTACCGCTGGTCCTTCGTCCGGTAGTACTTCACCCCCTCGAGCCGGCGCATCCTGCCGGTCAACGGGAGGACCTCGCGGAACGGGAGCTCCTTGCCCGGCGTCGCCTTGTCCCCCGCGATCTCGACGTCGCGCGCGCTCCGCGCCCGGACGAACGCGAGCGGCAGCGTGAGCTCGTCGTTCAGCTCGACGCCGTGCCACGGCGAGCCCGTGTCCGGCTTGATCTTCGTCGCGGGCGCGAGCCGGAGATCCGTCGTGATCGCGAACCGCCGGTTCAACGACTCCGGCCCGGTCGGGAACGAGCCGATCAGCGACAGGCCGGTGAAGCGGCGCGCGCGATCGGCGAAGACCGCGTAGTCCGGGACCTTGAAGTCGCTGATGTTGCGGATGAGGCGCTTGCCGCCCTCCAGCCAGAACGGGATCGGGTCGTTCTCCCCCTCCCCGCCGAGCAGGGCGCCCTCGCCGAGCTCGAGCGAGTTCTTCCCGAGGCCGAGCTCGCCGATCCGCTTGCCCGGCAGCGGCACGCCCCGCGCGTCGATCGGCACGTCGTTCGCGCCGAGGTCCACCCGCTGCACCGTCGCCTTGTTCTCCTCGAACCACGCGAGGTGCTCGTCGAGCTTGAACTCCGACTTCCGCTGCTCCTCGGCGGTGGGCACGCGCAGGTAGAGCGGCAGCACGGCGCGGACGAAGGCATACCGGTACGGGAGCGCGCTCCTCAGGTTCGGCCCGGGGCCGGCGGCCTTGAGGATGGGATCGTCGAGATCGAGCGTCGCGTCCTCGCCGACGCAGAGGAAGCCGCGGGGCTCGATCGCGTACCACCCGCCCGGGCAGCCGGCCGTGCCGGCGGGCTCCGCGGCGCGCGGCACCCTCGAGCCGACGCGCAGGTAGCCGAGCTTCTTCGAGGTGTCGCGCGGCTCTTTGTACACGGTCGCGACGAACGCGGTGACCCCGAGCAGCGGCTTGTCGCTCGGCGGCCACGCGGCCGCCGGCGCCGGCTCCGCCCGGCGCGCCGCCTCCGCAGCGGCCGCCGCCTCCGCGCCCGCGTCGCCGGCCAGGGCCCCGGCGTCCGCCGGCGCGTCCGCGGGCTTCTTGCATCCGCCCGCGCCGCACGCGGCCGCCGACAGCGCCGCGAGGCGCGCGAGACGAAGGACCAGGCACGCCGCGCGCGTCGAGCGCGGCGCGCGGCGAGGCTTCCCTGAAGACAGCAGGCCGCCCATGCGGGCGTACTTGCCAAAAACGGCGCGCGACGAAAAGCCCAAAACACCCGCCCGGCGCTCAGGCCAGGAGGCCCGACAGCGGGCCCGTGCAGTACGCGGGGTTGCCGAACGTGGACACGTCCACGCCCATCGCGTTGCACAGCGTCACGAGCAGGTCGTTGTGGGCGTCGCCGCCGTAGCGCACGTACCTCCCGGTCCGGAGCGCCCCGCCGGCGCCGCCCGCGATCACGTACGGCATGTCGTGCCGCGAGTGGGTCTGCCCCTCCGAGATGTCCGTGCACCAGAGGATGAGCGTGTTGTCGAGCAGCGTGCCCGCGCCCTCCTTCACCGCGTCGAGCTTCCCGAGCAGGTACGCGAGCTGCTCCGCGTGCCAGCGCCCGATGTCGATGAGCTGCTGCTGCTTGCCCTCGTCGGTCACGTTCGAGTGCGAGAGCGAGTGGTGCGTGTCCGACTGGCCGAGCCAGGTGAACACCTTCCCGGCCTGCGTCGAGCTCCACTGGAGCGACGCGACCCGCGTGAGATCGCAGGCGAGCGCCATCGCGAGCAGATCCATCTGCAGCTTCCCGATCGCCGGGTAGTTGTCGTTCGCGTAGACGTCGAGCGGATCGCCGAGCTCCGGCAGCGCGCACGCGCCGCCGAGGAGCCCCGGCGCGTCGAGGCGCTTCTCGATCTCGCCCACCGCGTCGAGGTGCTGCTCCAGCTTCTGCCGGTCCTCGCCCCCCAGCGCCCTCGCGAGCGAGCCGTAGTCCTCCATGACGCTGCCGAGCACCCGGCGGCGCAGGGCGCGCCGCCGCTCGAGGTCCGCCGGGTCGGCGCTGAGGTCGAGGAAGAGCCGGTCGAAGGCCGCGCGCGGATCGTCCTCGGGCGGGACCGGCTGGCCCGGGCCGAGGTACGAGACGCGCGACGAGACGTTGGCGTACTGGACCTGCACGCCGAGCTCGAGCGACGAGAGCTTCGTGCGCTCCCCGAGCTTCGCGGCGAGGAACTGGTCGACCGAGATGCCGCCGCCCCAGCCGACGCGCGCCGCGGGGTTGCAGGCGTACGGGAAGAGCGTCCCCTCCTGGAGCTCCGTGCCGCTGAGGGCCTGGGCGATGCCCTGCTGGTGGGGATCGCCCGGCCCGTTGTAGGCCGAGTCCATGTTGATGCCGTCGATGACGAGCAGCTTCTCCCGGTAGGGCGAGAGCGGGGCGAGGATCTCGCCGAGCTCGAACGACTCCCCGGTCCCGGTCGGCTCCCACGCGCTCTTGACGGTGCCGAGGCCCGTGAAGAAGACGACGAAGCGCTTCGGGAAATCGACGGCGCTCGCCGAGCCGCCCATCGCGTCGAGGAACGGCAGCGCGAGGGCGAGCCCGCCCGCGCCGCGCAGGAAGGCGCGGCGATCCAGGCGTCTCCTCGGCGCGCGGCGCGGCGCGGCGCGGCTCACGGCGCACCCCCGTCGCCGGGCAGCGCGCGGCGGTAGCGGAACGCGTCCGTCTGGGTCAGCGCCACGAGCAGCGCCTTGATGTTGTAACCGCTCTCGGCGAACGCCGCCTGGATCTGGGTCATGCTGCACTCGTCCTCCGCCTGCTCGGCGCGGCCGTAGCCGAAGCGGAACCACTGCGTCGCGACGCACTGGCGCACCCCGTCGCTCTCCGCGAGGCGGTGCGCGAGCTCCACCGCCCCGTCGAACGGCCCGTCCACGCCGCCGGTCCCCCCGATCTCGCCGCTCGCGTCGATCGGGACGCCCTGGTCGGTCTCGCGGTAGAGGCCGATCCCGTCGTAGCGCTCGAACCCGAAGCCGATCGGATCCATGAGCTTGTGGCAGCCGGAGCAGCTCGGGTCCGTGGCGTGCTGCTCGAACCGCCGGCGGGTCGGGATCCCCTCCCGCACGTCGGGCGGCTGGATGTCCACGTCGGGCGGCGGCGGCGGCAAGATCTGGCAGAGCAGCCGCTCGCGGACGAACTTGCCGCGGTGCACGGGCGAGGACTGGTTCGGCTTCGCGAGCACCGAGAGCAGGCTCGCGTGGGTGAGGAAGCCGGCGCGCTGCGACGGATCGAGCGGCACGATCGCGAGCTCGTCCGGCGCGCCGGCGGGGCCCGCCGGGAGCCCGTAGAACGCGCGGAGCTCGGCGTTCATCAGCGAGTACGGCGCCGTCAGCAGCGTCGCCACGTCGCCGGCGGCGTCGTCGAACACGACGTGCTCGAGGAACGCCTCGGTCTCCGCGCGGAGGAGCCCCGGGAGGCCGGCGTGGAAGCTCGGGTAGACCGCGGGGTCCTTGGTGAGGGTGTCGATGTTCGACAGCTGCAGCCATTGCGCGTGGAAGTTCGCGACCGCGGCGCGGGCGCGCGGATCGTCGAGCAGGCGGCGGGCGTGCGCGGCGATCTGCTCGGCGGTGCGGAGCTCGCCCGCGTCGGCCGCGGCGAACAGCGCGTCGTCGGGCATCGAGCCCCAGAGCAGGTAGGACAGCCGCGAGGCGATCTCGTGATCGGAGAGCGGCACCACGCCGTCCCCGACCGGATCCGGCATGCCGAGCTCGACGCGGTAGAGGAAGTGCGGCGACTGGAGCATCGCCTGGATCACGAGCTCGACGCCGGTGGAGAAGCCGTGCTCGCCGTTCCCCCAGGCGAAGAGCCGCGCGAAGCGCTCGCCCTCCGCCGGCGTGAGCGGCCGCCGGAACGCGCGCTTGCCGAAGCGCGCGATGAGCTCGTCGGCGCACACCTCGGGCCCCTGCACCGCCGGATCGCACCCGTCGAGGAGCTTGTCGAGGTTTCCCGCGGCCCGGGCCGCGATCGCCTCGGAGGCCTTCATGAGCTGCTCGGCCAGCAGCGCCGTGACGCCGAGCGCCGCCGCCTGGTTGTTGAACCCGAGCGCCTCCTCCTCGACCACGAAGGCGTCGGCCGGCGCGCTGTCGTCGCCGAGGAGGTCCCGGATCGTGTTGTTGTACTCGAAGCGCGTCATCCGCCGGAGCGGCGAGGCGCCCGGCCGGATCTCCGCGCAGCGCGCCGGCTCGCCGTCCGCCCCGGCGCCGGACCTGCCCGAGCAGGCGGCTGCCGCCGCCAGGGCGATCATCGCGGCCCCCAGCGAGGCGCGAGGGCCGCGCCGCGCGCGGGAGTGCCGTCCTCTTGACCGATCCATGTGCCCTCTGCCTGGGACGAGCCGATCTGCGATGCATTGCGTCGCGGCGCCGCGCATCGCTCGACACTTTTCTACTTGATCGAAGGCAGCCAAGGAAGGCGGGCGCGCGACGCGGCGACCCTTTCGAGTCCGGTCATAGCGGAGTCTCTTAACGACACTGCGTGTCGCGAGAAAGATCCGCCCATTCCTGCGCAAGACGCTGGATTCCGTCCTGACATCGCTTGTAGGCTCGCGCGCGTGCAAGCTTCAGTCGACGTCGCTGTCCCCACGAAAAGGCCCGTGCGCAAGCTCACTAGGTTCACCACGCTGTCCCTGTCTCTGAGCCTCTGTGGGAGGATCCTCCTCGGGCTCTCCGCCGCGACCGCGGCCACGTTCGCGGTCTCGCCGGTCGTGCTCGCCGCCCCCAAGGCGTCGAAGTCGATCGCGGTCCACGTCGAGGGGCCCAACGCGGATGCGATCCGCGAGGACATCCTCTCGATCGTCCCCAAGACGCTGGAGGTCGTCGAGCCTGCCGCGTTCTCGAAGGCGCTGAAGGGCGCCGGCCAGACCAAGCCGGTCGGGGACGCGGTGGTGATGAAGGGCCTGCGGAAGAAGCCCCTCGACCGCATTCGCAAGGCCGGCAAGACCGTGAAGGCGGAGGGGGTGATCTACGGCGTCTCGCGGACGAACAAGAAGAAGAAGAAAGAGGTCTACCTCGTTTACGTCGACGAGAACGCGGGCGACCTCGCGGTGGACGGCGCGGTGCCGCTGGGCGGCTCGGACGACGACCGCCAGAAGGCGCTCGAAGATCTGCTCGGCCCGACGCTGGCGCAGATCGCGCCGCCGCCCGCCGACGAGAAGAAGGACGGCGGCGGCGAGGGCGAGGGCGAGGGCGACGGCGGCGAGGGCGACGGCGAGGACGGCGGCGACGGCGACGGCGAGGAGAAGGCCGAGGGCGAGAAGGACGACGGGGGCCCGGCGCGCAAGCGCAACGACGTCCGCTCGGCGCTCTTCTCGGTCGAGCTCGGCGTCGAGTTCGTGGGCCGCTGGTTCGACTACTCCGATCCGCTCTCGCAGAACCTCCGGCCCTACAACGTCTTCGGTCAGCCGGCGCTGTCGGTCTCCGGAGAGCTGTACCCGCTCGCGGGGACGAACATCGCGGTGCTCAAGGGCCTCGGGATCACCGCCGGGTACGCGCGGGCGCTCGGCCTCAACTCGGCGGTGGGCGACGGCGACCCGCTCAGCACGACCTACCAGCGCATCAACCTCGGGCTGCGGGAGCGGCTGACGCTCGGCGAGTCGACGGTGCTCGGGATCTCCGCCGGGGTCCGGTTCGTGACCTTCGAGATCGACGCGCCGGAGGAGCTCGCCGCGACCGTGCCGAACGTCGACTACACGATCTTCCGCGCCGGCCTCGACGCGCGCATCCCGGCCGGCCCGGTCGCGCTGGCGCTGGGCGCCGACTACCTGATGCCCCTCTCGTACGGCCCGGTCTACGATCGGTTCACCGGCGCCAGCGTGCAGGGCATCGGCGCGACGGCCGGCGTGCTCGTCCCCGTCGCGAAGGGGATCGAGGCGCGGCTGCTCGTCGAATACGCCCGGTTCTTCTCGTCGTTCCAGCCGGAGCTCACCGACGACTACGCCGCTGGCGGGGCGACGGACCAGTACCTGGGAATTCGGCTCGCCGGGGCCTACATCTACTGAGAGTGAGGTAGCACGTGACGACCATCGCTTCCCTTTCCAGGCGCGCCGCGCTCGCCGCTGCCGCGCTGCTGAGCGGCTCCGCGCTGCTCGCCAGCTGCGCGGGGACCCTCGACGAGGACTTCAAGGAGGAGTACGCCGCCGGCGGCGACGAAGGCGCCGGGGCCGGCGACGGCCAGGGCGCCACGACGGCGACCGGCGCAGGCGGCGCCCCCAGCGCCACCACCGGCGGCGACGCGGTGACCACCGGCGACGCGGCGACCACCGGCGGCGACGCGGCGGCCACCACCGGCGGCGGCCCGGCGACGTGCGCCGAGGCCCCGGCGCTGATCGCGACGTCGTGCGGCTTCGGAGGCTGCCACGACGAAGGCACGAAGGTCGCGGGCATCGTCCTGGCGGCGGGGTTCGAGACGAACTTCAGGGACCAGCCGTCCCAGTCGTGCGGCGGCTCGGTGCTCGTCCCGGGCCAGCCGGACATGAGCTCGCTCTACATGAAGCTCATGGACGACCCGCCGTGCGGCGTTCGGATGCCGTTCAACATGACGCCGTTCAACGAAGAGCAGAAGGCGTGCGTGCGCGACTGGATCGCCGCGCTCCCGCCGTGAGGGCCTGAGGGAGCGGAACGCCGCGGGCGGCGGCGGGGGCGGCGCGTCGTTCCACCGACGAGCCCGCCTCGTTGGCGCCCCCGCGGCCAGACGCTACGCTCGCCGCGATGCTGCGCCGGCGCTCGTTCTGGATCGCCGCGGCCGCTGTCGCCTACACGGCCTTCGCCGCGCTCCGGGCGTCCGGCGGCCACGGGCCCGCGTGGCTCGCCCTGCTCGGGCTGCCGGCGCTGCTCGCGCTCGGCCTGCGGTGGGTCGAGCGGCCGCCGCGCGGGGAGGACCGGATCGAGCCGGCCGCCCGCAGCGCCGCCGCCGTGTGCCTCACCGGCGCCGCGATGCTCGCCGCCGCGCGGAGCGGCCCCACCGGGCTCGCGCTGATCGCGCTCGGCAACCTCGGCGCGGCGGCGGCGTCGATGGCCGCCCTCGTCGGGCTCGCGCGCATCGCGGGCCTCGGCGGGCTGCTCGAGCCCCCGCCCGGCACGCGGCGCCTCGACGCCGCGGCGTTCGCCTCGCTCTTCTGGACCGTCGCGGTCGCGCTGCCCGCCGTGTCCGCGGCGGCGCCCGAGCGCGCGGCGGATCTCGATCCGCTGCTCGTGCACTACGCCACCTCCGCGGCGTCGCTCGGCTCGCTCACGGTGATGCTCGTGGCGATCGCGCGCGTCCGCATCGCGCGGCGGCTCGAGCTCGGCGTCGCCGACCGGGTCGAGGCCGCGCTCCTGCTCTCGGCGACCGCGCTCGCGGTCGGCCTCGCGGCGGCGTTCGTCGGCGTCGCGGCGCCCGAGTCGATCCTGCCCGTCACGAGCGCGGTCGCGGCGGTCTGCGTCGCGTTCTGCACCGTGGCCGCCGACGCCGCGCAGGTCTCGCGCGCGCTCCGCCGCACGCTGGCGCTCGCGACGCTCGCGACCCCGCCGGCGCTCCTCGCGGTGTACGCGGTGCACGAGGCGCCGCGCGGCGATCTCGGGCTCCGCGGCGCGCCGGCGTCGTCGGTCGGCGTCGCCGTGTTCGGCGCGTGCGCGCTCTGCGCGCTCGCCGGGCTCGCCGCGCCGGCCCTCGCGCGCCGGTTCGCGCCGGAGGGGGCGCGCTGGCTCGGCGCCTTCGACGCCGCGACGCGCGCGGCCATGAACCCCGAGCCGGAGGCGGCGCTGGAGGCGGCGCTCTCCGCGCTGCGCGACGCGTCCGACGCCGGCACGGCCGGGCAGGCGCCGCCGGCGCTGTACCTGCTGTCGCCGCCCGAGCGGGTGACCGTGGATCGCGCGGGCTACGCGCACACCGCGCCGGCGGAGGTGCCGGCGCGCCTCATCGAGCTCGCGCAGCTCGAGCCGGAGCGCGTCCTGCGCGTCGAGGCCGCCGAGGCGGTCGAGGTCCGGCGGCCGGAGGTGCGGCCGCTGCTCGCGTGGCTCGCCGAGCGCGACATCGGCGTGGTGGCGCTGGTGAACGACGCGGAGGGGCCGATCGGGGCGCTCGCGATCCCGCGGGGCCGGCGCGCGTCGCCGATGACGCTGGAGGAGGTGTGCGGCCTGCGCGCGGTCGCCGACCGGCTCGGCGCGGTGATCGCGGTGTCGGCGATGCTGTCGGGGTCGCGCGGCCGGGAGGTCGCCGCCCGCCGCGAGGCCGAGGAGCGCGCGCGGGAGGTGAGCCGGCTCGAGCGCGCCGTGGCGCAGGGCGCGGGCCGGTTCCGCGCCATCGCGGCGCTGCTCTCGCGGCCGGCGCGGGCCGCGGCCTACAGCCCCGCCGCGCGCGCGGCGATCGAGCAGCTGGAGCGGCTCGGCGAGGCCGGCGGCCCGGTCACGCTGCTGACCGCGCCCGGGATCGACGCGGTCGCGTGGGGCGCGGTCGTGCACCTGTCGTCCGCGCGTGCGGGCGGCCCGCTGGCGATCGTCGACGGCGCGGCGCCGGTGCCCGAGGGGTTCGCGCAGGCGTTCGCGCAGGCGCGGGGCGCCTCCGCGGGGCCCGCGGGCGGCGCCGGGCCTTCGGGCGCCGAGGGCGCGCCGCCCGCGCTGGCGCTGTGGCGCGATCCGGACAGCTCGCCGATCGAGGCGGCGAAGGGGGGCACGCTGCTCATCCTCGACGCCCAGGCGTTGCCGGCCGAGGTGCAGAGCTACCTCGGCGCGGCGCTGCCGGACGACGTGCGGCTCGTCGTGGCGGTGCCTCAGACGGTCGACGCGCTGGTGGCGACCGGCCAGATGAGCGAGCGGCTCGGCGATCGTCTCGGCGATCGGGCGGTCGCGCTGCCGTCGCTGTCGTCGCGCGCCGAGGACCTCCGGGCGCTCGCGCTGGATCACCTCGCGCGCATCGGCGTCCGGCTGCGGGGCCGGCCGTTCGGCCTGGATCTGCGCGCGTTGCAGGCCGTGCTCGATCATCCGTGGCCCGGCAACGACGCCGAGATGGGCGCGGTCCTCCTCCGCGCGGCGCTCATGGCCAAGGGCGACGTGATCGGCGAGCGGGAGCTCGCGGCGATCGGGTTCGCGCCGCAGCCGGAGCCCTCCAGCCAGGGAGGCGCCGCCCGGAGCGAGCCGCGGCGCGCCCGGCGGCGGCGCGCGGAGAAGGCGGGGTAGTACCGCGGGGCGGAGAGCCCGCCAGGGATCTGCCTCGCGAACGGAGAGAGAGATTTCAACGCAAAGGCGCCAAGAGCGCAAAGACGCAAAAATGCAGTAAATTTTTGTTTTTTGCGCTTTTGCGTCTTTGCGCCTTTGCGTTGAAATCTCTCTCTGGATTCCTGGGGGGGTGGACTCGCCGAGCGGCCGGCGTGCAGCTCACGGTGGGGGGACCGTCGCCGGCACGCAATCCGCCGTGGGGGGACCGCCGCCGGCACGCACTCCGCCGTGGGGAGACCGCCGCCGGAGGGTCGCTACGCCTCCGGCCGGAGCCGCCGCGCGGCCCTGGGCGGCACGCCGGGACGCAGCGCCGCGGGACGCAGCATGTCCTTCTGGATGAAGTGCTCGAACATGTGCCGGCAATTGGGGCAGGGGCTGATGGGATCGCCGGCGTCGAAGTACCTGGAGGCCTCGGCCTGGATCGCGATCCCGCCGTCGGGGAGCTCGCGCAGCGCCTGCCGGACCCCCGCCTCGCCCGCGCCCCCGAGCGGGAGCCTTCGCTCGCGCTCCCACTCCATCAGGTAGTCGCTGAGCACCGCGGGCGCCGCGCACCGGGGCGCGGTGATCGGGAGCTCGGCCGGCGCGCCCTTCGAGAGCGCCTCGATCCAGTCGCGGTACCACGCCGTGAAGCTGTCGTGGGTCGGGAGCAGGCCCGAGCCCGCCGCGCGGAGATCGGCCCAGACGGTGCCGGCGCGCGGGCCGCGCACGACGAGCACGGAGAAGTAGCCGCAGCCCATGTGCGCGAGGGCGATCGTGCCGCGCACCGTCGCGTCGGCCTGGTACGCGGCGCGCTCGGGCGCGCTCATCACCCGCAGCTGGGGCCGGTAGGGCCGCGTGTGGGGGAAGTCGCCGGTGAGGCTCCCGAGCTGCCCCGGGCCGTCGAGCGGCAGGAGCCCGTAGTAGGGCCCCGCGCCGGCGCTGCCGACGCGGGTGACGAACGCCGCGTAGTCGGCGGGGATGCGGGTGCCCGCGGACGCCTCGATGCGGCGGAGCTCCTCCGGCGCGAGCGGCGGGAGGATGCGGTAGCCGTGCTCGCGGGCGCCGAAGCGGTTGAGCCACGGGTCGTGATCGCGGTGGAGGTGGTCGATCGCCTCGGCGACGCCGGCGATGAAGCCCTCGACGACGGCGACGGGCGCGGGGTGGTGGAGCCCTTCGGCGCGCAGGCGCTCGAGCGCCCGCGCGGCGCCCGCGCTCTCCGGGTGCGCCTTCTCGTACGCCGCGAGCTTGTCGTACCAGGAGGCGTCCCCATCGCGCACGGCGCGGTGACAGGCGTAGGCCGGGAAGGCCACGGGGTGCGCCGGCTGCTCGTCGAGGACGGCCTCGAGGTGGCGCAGGCCCTCGGCGGTGCGGCCGGCTTCGCAGAGCATGGCGCCGAGGTCGCAGCGGGCCGAGACGTCCTCGGGATCGAGGCGGGCGGCGGCCTCGAACGCGCCCTGGGCCGCGTCGATGTCGCCTCGCTCCCGGAGGGCGTACGCGAGGCTCACGGCGGTGGCGAACGTGGGCTCGATCTCGAACGCGCGGCGGGCGAGCTGCGCGGCCTCGTCCAGCCGGCCGAGCTTGCGGAGGATCATGCCGGCGACCCACGCGACCTGCGGGTGGTCCGGGTGGCTTGCGCGGAGCGCGTCGAGGACGGGCAGGGTCTTTTCGAGGGCGCCGCGGGCCTTGGCGTCGAGGCGCTCGTCGGGGTGGCGGGCGAGCAGCTTCACCAGGCGGTAGACGGCGTCGCCGACGTCCATGCGCGCGACGCTCTTCGGGGTGAGCTCCGGGGCGCCCTGTCGCGGCGTGGGTCTCTGCTTGCGCCGCCCGGTCTTCGTCACGGCCAGACGGTAGCGCGCGCCGGCGGCGGTACCAAGCGACGAGAGCGGGGCGGGGCTCTGGCGGGGGCGAGGAGCTTCGCGCGGCGTGGAGGAGCTGCGGGCTGCGTGCCGCAGGTGCGCCCCGCCGGCGAGCATGCGCACATGGCACGAACGGCGCCCTTTCCGAACGCTGCGGTGATCCCTGGAATGAACCCCGGCGTCTTCATCCTGGGCGGCGGCGGGGCCGGCGGGGGCGGGAGCGGCCGCGGGGGCGACGGCCGCGGCGATGCGAGCTGCCCGGCACGATCCCGCTCGTGCTCAAGCGCAGCTACAGCTCCGCGCGCATCGAGGAGGACGGCGACCTCGGCTTCGGCTGGACGCACTCGCTCTCGTGGCAGGTCGACGAGGGCCGCCGCGGGCTCCGGGTGCTGGAGCCGCACGCGGCGGCGAGGGAGCTGCCGAGGAGGCTCGAGCCGGGCGCGTCGGCGCGGCTGCCGTGCGGGGTGCTGACGCGCTACGCGTGGGGCTACGCGCTCGCGGCGGACGGGCTCGCATACCTGTTCGCGGAGCCGCAGGGCAGCCGATGGCTGCTGAGCCGGATCGTCGACCTGCACGACAACCTGGTCGAGCTCATGTACGAGGACGGCCGCCTTGTGCAGGTGATCGACAGCGTGGGCCGGATCGTGCGCGTGCGTCGGCACAAGGACGGGCACATCGCCGCCTTCGAGGTCAAGAACGCCTCGGCACACGGGCGCTGGGAGGCGCGGCGGCGGTACGCGTTCGACGCGCGCGGCGACCTCGTCGCGGCCGAGGACGCCGCGGGGCACGCGCAGCGCTTCGCCTACGACGAGGACCACCGCCTGGTGCGGCGCGAGGAGCCGGGAGGGCTCGTGGCGGAGTTTCGCTACAAGGATGGGCGCTGCGTCGAGAGCTGGTGCCACCGCGACGGCAACGACGCGCTCGACGACGGCGCGCCGGAGACCCTGTTCGATGGATCGCGGGCCAGGGGGTTCTTGCACGTCAAGATCGACCACCACGACGCCGCGCTCACCGAGGTGATCACCTCGCGCTCGATCCGGCGCATCGACGGCAACGCCTTCGGCAAGCTGGACAGGATGGTCTGGGGCGGCGGCAGCGGCGTGCACACCTTCCGCTACGACGACGCGGGCGCGCTGCTCGAGTACCAGGACGCGACGCAGCGGGTCTTCCGCTGGGAGCGCGACGCGGAGGGGCGGCTCGTGGCCGAGGTCGACCCGATGGGAAACAGGACTCACTACGAGCACGACGCGCGCGGGTTCATCTCGGCCATGACCGACGCGCTCGGCGGCACCGCGCGCTACGAGCGCGACGCGCGCGGCGACGTCGTTGCCGTCTACGATGACGCGGGCTTCGTGGTGGGCTTCGCTTATGACAGCCGCGGCTTGCTCGTCGGCGCCACCCTGCCGAACGGCGGCGAGACGCGCATGGAGGTCGACGCGCTCGCGAACCGCGTACGCGTCGTCGAGCCCGACGGCTCCGAGCGGCGCATCCGGTACGATTTCCTGGGGCGCGTCACGGGCTTCACCGATGAGCGCGGCCGCGAGACCCGCTTCGCCTACGATGCGTGCGGTCGCATGTGCGCCGTCTTCGGGCCGGGAGGCGCGGCGACGCGCTACGACTTCGACGTCGACGGCAACCTGGCGCAGATCACGGACGCCGACGGACGCACGACCACGCTGCGCTGGGGCGGCTTCCACGTCGTCACCGAGCTCGTGCGGCCCGACGGCAGCAAGGTGCGCTACCGCTACGACCGCGAGCAGGACCTGGTGCGCATCGTCAACGAGGCCGGCGAGGAGCACCGGATCCAGCGCGACGGCGAGGGGCGCATCACCGGCGAGCGGACCTTCGACGGGCGCGAGATCCGCTACAGGCTCGACGCGCAGGGGCGAATCGAGCGGGTGGAGCGCGGAAGCGACAAGCTCGACCTCGAGGTCGACCCGCTCGGCAGGCTCGTCAAGCGCACCACCTCCGACGGGCGGGAGGACGTGTTCGACTACGATCCGCTCGGCAGGATCGAGCGCGCCGCGAGCGGCGACGTCGAGTGCCTCTACACGTACGACCGGCGCGGGCGGGTGCTCACGGAGGTGACGCGGCGGGGCGCCGAGGTGCTCGCGGCGTTCGCGTGGACCTACGACGCCATGGGCAGGGTCACCGGCGTGCGCGGGCCGGGCGGCGAGATGAGCGTGCAGCGCGACGTCCTGGGGCGGCCCGTCGCGGTGCAGATCGGTGAGAGAGCGCGCCGCTGCGCATCGCCTACGATGCCGCCGGCCACGAGGTCGCGCGGGGATTGCCCGGCGGCGGCACGATCGCGACCGAGATCGACGCCGAGGGCCTGGTGCAGCGGCAGCGCGTGCTCGGTCGACCCGCAGCGCCGCGCGTCGGTCCCGGCGAGCCGCCGTGGGTCGGGCCGATCGCGGCGCTCGAGACGTGGCGCAGGACGTAAGCCTGGTCGCCCGCCGGGATGCTCCGCGCGGACGAGGATCTCGGCGGCACGGCGCGAGCCATGCTCCGCGACGCGAACGGCCGTGTCGTCGAGCGGCGCCGGGGCGGCAAGCCGGCCGAGCGGTTCCGGTTCTCCGCGACGGGCGAGATGGAACGGGACGGCGAGCGGCGGACCTATGCGCCGGGTGGACGGTTGACGGAGCGCGCGACGGCACGACGGACCGTGCGCTACGAGCACAGCGAGCGCGGCGACGTGGTGCGGAAGCGCGTGAGCGAGCTGAACGGTGATGGCGGAGGCGAGCAGGCACCCGAGCGCGTGTGGACCTACGCATGGAGCGCCGATGGACGGCTCATGGAGGCGCGTACGGCGGAGGGGAACGTGATCTCGTTTGTCTATGACGCCTTCGGCCGCAGGATCGAGAAGCGCGCGGCGCGGGCCGGGGAGGTCGAGAGCGTGACCCGGTACGCCTGGCGCGGCGACGTGCTGGTCCACGAGCGCACCGAGCGCGCGGAGGATGGCGAGCCGACCGCCGTGGAAGAGCGGAGCTACGTCACGCTGCCGGAGAGCGCGCCGCCGCTCGCCCAGCGGGACGGCGCCGCGGGGGCGCTCAGGTACTTCGTCCACGGGGTCAACGGGTTCCCCGAGGTGCTCGTGGAGGGCGACGGGCGCGTCGCGGCCGAGATCGAGGCGGGGCTGTACGGCGACGTGCCCGACGAGCAGGCCGGGATCACGCCGCTCAGGTTCCCGGGGCAGTACGCCGACGAGGAGACCGGGCTCCACTACAACTGGCACAGGTACTACGACCCGGAGGCGGGCGTGTACCTCAGCCCGGAGCCGCTCGGGATCGAGGGAGGCCTGAGGCCGTACGCGTACGTCGACAATTACCCAGTCGAGTGGGTGGACGCCGATGGGCTTCTTCGCTGTGTCATCGCTCGTCGCAATGGTACACAGATCGTGCGGAGCAGCGGCGGCAGCGAGGAATCAATCCACCCCGCAGTCGCAGCAGCACTGCCCCGAACGAGTGCTCGACAGCCGGGCGACCCGAGACCACCGGAAGGATGCGCCGAGCCCCAAGCCCTCTCTGAGCACATAAGAGATTGGGAACGTCGGACCGGCCGCTCCTGCGCTCCGGGAGACCGCAACTGGCGGAGAAATCTCAGGAGGGCGCTCCGCGAGGTCGACACAATCCGCTCGGAAACTGGATCGAACGATGCCGTACCGGCGTGCCCGAACTGCTCTCAGCTCATCCCACGGCTCTGGACGATGGCTGGACAATCCCCGCCGAACGGGCGCGTGATCGGCGGAGGCACGAACGCAAGTCGCGACTATTCATCCCATCCCACGAACCACCTCAGCCGGCCGAACGCACACGGACCCATGAATCTTGGTACGTGGAGTACTGACAACGGCAACTTCGTGAGGCAGCGATGAGCTCCAGGAAGGCGTTTCACCGTGGTCTCGACACCATCAAGCCACCGGCCAGCCTCGCGATGCGGTTAGACCGTCGCGACGAGCACGTCGACCTGCGCATCGACGGCGCCCGCGTCGTGGAGCGTCCGATCGGGAGGAGCCGCCGTGCGCCCTTCGAACGGAGTTTCCCCAGAGCGCATATCGCCGAGATCGTCTTCGAGCACCGGCTTGCGCGGCTCCGCGCGGAGGGGTTCGCCACGGGCGGTCAACCCATCATCAGTGCTCCTCCCGAGGAAGACATGCTCACCGCGCCCCGCATCATCGGCGCGCAACTCGAACGGCGGGGCGACCCGACGGGCACCCTGCTCGCCTTTCAAGCCGAGCGGCTGCTTCGCGACGGGGACGATGCGCGCGCCATGGAACGCGAGCTCCTCGACTCGCTCAAGACGATGACCTTCGGCCCAATTCCCGATTGCGGCGAGCCCTTCGCGTGCATCGATGACGGTCACGGCGGCCTCCTCGCGTGGGCCTACGATGACGATGCGGCCACCATCGAGGACGAGCTCCGGCCAGAGCTCTCGCTCATCGGACGCGACACGCTCGGCTTCTCGCCCGACGATCCGGACGTCTCGCTCGGCGTCGTCGGACTGCATCGGCTGCGCCGACTCCTGGCGAGCGCCGCCGGACGCTCGCTCCGATCCCTCCACCTCATGATCTCTGGCGCCCTCGGGCCATTCCTCGATCTGCTCAACGCTCACGGCTGCGCATCGGTGGTCACGTCGCTCGTGATCCGTGGGTCCAGTCCGCCGGTCGGCGCGGCGCTCCCTGGCCTACGCGGGCTGGGCGCGCCGGAGCGCATCCTCGCGCCGCTGCTAGCCCAGCCCGCGCCGGCGCTCCGCTACCTGACCGTATTTCGCGGCGACGATGACGTACGAGGAGCCCTTCCACCGCTCGACCCAGAAAAGCTCCCGTCGCTCGAGCACCTCGCGCTCTGGTACCGTCCGACGCGCCCCGAAGGACTCCGTGCGCTCGCAGCGCATCCCCTCGTCCGGCGACTTCGGTCGCTCGAGATCTGGTCGGCAGACGACGCCAGGAGGTTCCCGTCCGAGGATCTCCTGGCGCTGCGCCCATCTCTCGCTCACCTCGCCCGCGTCCTCCTCGGAGGGCACCTCGTACCAGCGCGCGTTCAGGCGCAGCTCGCGGTGTGGCCCGCGGTCGAGCTCGTGAGCTACGATCGACGCGAGGTCCTGGCGCTCGACATCGCCGCGCTCGGCTGGACGCTGGCGCAACGGTGAGCTCATCTGCGCAGGAACGCGCCTCACGTGCGACGATCCGCTCGGCCGTTCCATGAGCTCCATCGGGTTGCTGCCCGCAGCGAACGCGTCGGTGCTCGGCTGAGGCCGCGGAGCCAGGAGCCGGCGCGCCCCCAACGCCGCGGTTGGCAATACCAGTAGACGCCGCGGTCAGTAGAACCGGTACCCGAGGCCCACCGGCGCGGCGATCACGAACCCGTCGAGCCCCTTCATGAACGTCGGCCAGGCGCTCAGGAGGAGCGCCCCCGACGTCCAGCTCGAGCTCGGCAGATCCGCGAGCACGAGCGACACCTCGACGCTGCCGCCGAACGCGAGCGTCTCGACGAGCGCGGTCTCGGGGAGGCTGCCCTCGCGCGCGTTCACGTCGACCTCGGTCCGGCCGTAGTTGCGGTCGACCAGCTCGGAGGGGATCTCCCCCTTCACGCCGGTGACCTTTGCGTCCTGCCCCACCGCGCCGACGAGCCCCGTCAGGCCGAGCCACAGGCGCCCGAAGCGCAGCGACGCAGACGGGCCGCCGACGACCAGGTAGCCGCCGCCGAACCGGTAGCCGCCGAGCACCCGGGCGCCGAGGTGCAGCCGCTCGGAGAGCGCGACCCCGACGAAGGCCTGGCCGCCGGCGAACGGCCCGATCGCCGGCTCGAAGCTGGCGTGGCAGACCTCGTCGTTGCAGGGCGCGATGAGCTCGCCCTCCGGCAGGATGTTGTAGCTGTACGAATACGTGCTCAGGTCGCCGAAGCTGCCGGAGTCGATCAGCCCGATCAGCGCGCCGCCCGCCGCGCCGACCTCGAGCACGAAGCTTCCGGCGTGTTTCGGCGAGGCGCCCGGGCTCGCCTCCGGCTCCTCGGCCGCGGCAGGCTCCTCGGGCTGCGCGTCCTCCTCCGGCCCCGCAGCGGCCTTTTCCGGCGCCGCCGCGCCCTTCCCGCTCCCAGCCGCGCGCTTCCCGCTCCCAGCCGCGCCCTTCCCGGCCCCGGCCGCGCCCTTCCCGGCCCCGGCCGCCCCCTTCCCCTCCCCGGCCGCCCCCTTCCCCGCCCCGGCCGCGCCCTTGTCCGGCGCCGCGGTGGCCGCCGCTGCCGCCTCCTTCGCGGGCGCCTCCTCCGCCGGCGCGGGCTCCGGCGCCGCCGAGCCGTCCTTGGCCAGCGCCGGAACCGCCACGGCCTTCCGCTCGCCCCGCTTGATCGAGACCGACGCCTCCCACTTCTTCCGGCCGGGCGCGCTCGCGCTCACCTTGTGCTCGCCGGGATCGATCGGCCGGGCCTGGCCCCAGCTCGCGCTGTCGACCGGCGCCCCGTCGAGCGTCACCTCGAGCCCCTCGACGGCGGCGGCACGCGGCACGCTCACCGTGAGCCGCGGGAGCCGCAGCTCGAGCCTCGCTCCCCTCGCCTTCGCGTCGGCCTCGAGCCGCTTGTTGCCCTCCTTGCGGGCCGCGGCGCTGAGATCGATGTACTCGGACCAGGCGGTCGCGAGCTTCCCCTGCTTCTCGTGGCAGGTGGCCAGCGCGAGGAGCGTGGCCGACCTCGGGCTCAGCCGGTAGCTCTCCTCGATCTTGGGGCAGGCCTCCGCGAGCTTGCCCTTCTTCATGAGCGCCTTGCCCTCGTCGAGCAGCGCAGACGCCTGGGCGAACGCGACGCCCGGGCTCACCGCGAGCGAGAGCGCGAGCGCCGCGCCGGCGATGCGCGCCCACGGGCGCCGCGCGCGCCGGGCCGCCTCCCGAAGCAGGCCGACGCGGAGAGGGCGCCGGGGAAAAGAGAGCATGTCGTCGGAGTTCTCAGCGTCTTGCCGGTCCAAACGGTTCGTCGCTCCAGCGCGAGGCTCGTGAAGAGGGGGCCGGAGCGTATCACGCCCCGTTTGAACCGATCAAAACCGCGCGGCGCGCCGCTCGCCTCCCGCTGAAGCCGCAGGCCGCACGCGGGTTACGCGGCCCCGGAGCGCTCGTCGAGCAGCTTGATCCCGGCGGCGACCTCGCTGGCGAACGACTCGGCGATCGCGCGCGCCCGACCGAACCGGGGCGGGACCTCCCTGGCGGCGCGGGCGAGCGTCGCGACGGCGAGGTCGTGCGGCTGACGCAGGAGCACGCGGTACGCGAGGCTCCGGCCAGGCGGGGTCGCGACGACCGCGAGCGTCGAGGCGGACCACGCGAACGGCGGGCTCTTCCGGGTGGCGGTCGCGAGATCCGTGAGCGGCGTGCGCGTCATCCAGAGGGCGAGCGCGTCGGTGAAGTCCGGCGGGGCGAGCCCGGGGATGCCGTGACCCATGTCGGCCAGGCCGACGCGCCGGGTCTCGACCTCGACGTTGCGCAGCTGCCGCCACCGGAGCAGCCGCGGGGGCGGGGGCTGGCCGCGGAAGCTCGCGCGGCCCGTCCACCAGACGACCACCGCGTCCGTGCGAACGCTGTCGAGCACGCGCGCGAACGTGGCGTGCCGCGACAGCGCGGTCGCGACGTCCGCCGGCGCGGGCACGAGCTCGCAGAGGTCGCGCACGCTCGCGAGCAGGCGCGGATAGCGGCTGCGCGTCAGGACGCCGGCGAGCTCGTGGTTCGTGAGCTGGAGCAGGTCGTTCAGCGCGGCGAGGAGCGCCCAGTCGACGGCGGTGAGCTCCGGGAGCGCGTCCACCGGGGCGACGAGCCGGGCGACGCGGACGCGGACCACATCGATGCGCGAGCCGAGGTCGCGATCGAGCGCCGGCGCGCCGTCGCCGAGGAGGAGCGCGAGCCGGACGCCGAACGGGCGCACCGGGTGGAGGGGACCGCCGAGGACGAGCGGGGCGAGCACGTTCGCCTGGAGCTCGGAGAGGCGCTCGGCGATCGCGTCGGGATCGGTCATTGGGGGGCCCGGCCGCCCGGCGGGAGCGCCCTCGGCTCGCCGCTCGCGTCGGGCGGGGCGAGGTCGCGCAGCGGCCGGATGCCGACGCCGCCGAGGACGACCTCGGGCAGCTCGGTCGCCAGCGCGGCCGTGAGGCCCGCCGACTGCGCGGCCAGCGGCGACCACTGCTGCGCCTCGAGGAGCGCCGTCTCCAGGGGGACGAACGCGTCCTCGGGCACGCCGATCGCCCGCCCGTCGCGCCCGATGAACAGCGCTTGCCCGGCCGGGGCGCCCATCGCGCGGAACAGCACGCCGGGCGCGACCGCGGGGACCGCGTCGTAGCCGGCGGGGATGTAGAGGCCCGGGTGGACCTCCCGGAAGAACTCGCCGACCGGGATCCCCTCGATGCCGGTCGGGTGGCGGAGGAACGCGCCCGCGGCCGTGAAGGCGATGCGGGCCCGGCGCAGCGTCTCGGGGCCGAGCGCGTAGGCGACGTGCCGGAGGAGCTGCATCTCCTCGGGCCGGATCCACGAGGCCGTCACCGTCCGCCACGGCTCGGAGCTCGGGACCAGGCGGAGCGACAGCACGACCGACGGCGGGCGCCGGGCGTCGCCCTCCGGCGTCACCCGCGCCACCGCGGGCTCGCGGCTGAGCTCGACCCGGGCGAACGCCGAGACGTCCCCCATCGCCGGCAGCTTCGCGATCTCCAGCGCCTCGCGGCCCCGGCCCCGGAAGAGCACGAGGCCCGCCTCGCTGAACACCGGGCAGGCGCGGAGGTTGACCGGGTGCCGGAACCCGATCTCCACCGCGGCGCCGGGGGCGACCGGGACGAAGTACCCGAGGCCCGGCGTGCTCGTGAGCAGCGGGACCATCCGGTCGGGGATGGCCGGCACGCGGAAGAGGTAGCGGAGGACCGGGGCGTCGTCGAAGCTCGACTCCGGCGGCCACTCGCACAGGCCGACCTCGGCCTCGACGCTGCTCCGGGACAGGTAGCGGATGAGCGCCGGGCCGAGCCCCGACTCCGCGACGAGCCAGCGGGGCCCGGGCTCGCGCCCGGCGGCCGGATCGAGGTGCGGCTCGAGCCGGAGCAGCAGCGCGCGCACGTCGAGGCGCCGCTCGACCTCGTACGTCTGCGAGAAGGCGTTGTGGTAGAGCGAGAGCGCCGCGTCGCTGGGCAGGATCTGCGGGACGTCGTACCCGAACGGCGCGGCGGCGTCGCGGTACTGGACGAAGTGCCGGCTCGTCCCGGTGAAGCAGTAGCCGCCGGCCAGCCGGGCGATCTCGGCGACGCGGTCGAGCCGGTCGCTGCTCTCCGCCGCGAACAGGAGGGTGACCTCCCGGGCGCCCAGCTTCGATCGCACGACCTCGACGACGAGCGAGCGGAGGATGTCGCCGAGCGAGCCCTGCCGCGTGTAGAGCGCCAGGAAGGCGACGAGCCGATCGATCGACGGCAGGAGGACGAGCCCCTTGGCCCCGAGCGCGACGCCCTTGGCATCGAGCCCGAGGCCGGGCGTGCGCAGCCGGGTCTGGTGAACGGCGACGCGATCGAGCATCGAGGGACTCCCGACGTTAGCGCAGAGCCGCTGACCGTAAGAGGAGCTTTCGGATCCGTCAAGAGAGGCCCCCGCGCGCTCGATTCTTCTCGATTCTTCCCTCGCGGCTCGCGGCGCGACCGCGACACTGGAACTACCCTGGACGACAGCGTAGTCTCCTTGGCGAATGCGCTCCGTCGGAACACCGCAGCCCCGCCCGGCCTGGCGCCATGAGATCGCCTCTCCGCCGCGCCGGAGCGCGCTCGGCGCCCATCCCACGGATCACGTCGGCTAGCGCATGAGCTCCGCGCGCATCGAGCCCGCAAGGCCGCTCATCGCCGGCCGATTCCACATCGAGCGCGAGGTCGGCCGCGGCGGGATCGGCACCGTGCACCGCGCGTACGACGTGCAGACCGAGCGGCACGTCGCGCTGAAGATCATCACCGCGCTCGGCGTCGACGCCGAGGGCCAGGCCCGCCTCTCCCGCGAGGGGCAAATCCTCTCGGAGCTCGATCACCCCGGGATCGTGCGGGTCGTGGCGTTCGGGACGGTCGATTCGACCACGACGGACGCGGAGGGGCGGCGCATCGAGGAGGGGACGACGTTCATCGCGATGGAGTGGCTCGACGGGGAGGACCTGGCGTCGCGCCAGCGGCGCTCCCCGCTGTCGCTGCGCGAGGGGCTGGAGGTCGGGCGCCAGGTGGCGAGCGCGCTCGCGACCGCGCACGACGCGGGCGTCGTCCACCGCGACATCAAGCCGTCGAACATCCTCCTCCTGCGCGGGCCGCCGGACGCCGGCATCCGGGTCAAGCTCGTCGACTTCGGGGTGGCGGCGTCGAAGGAGGTCGTGCTCACGACCGACGCGGGCAGCCCCGTCGGCACGCCGGCGTACATCTCGCCGGAGCAGGCGCGCGGCGACGCGACGGTGGACGCGCGCAGCGACCTCTACTCGCTCGGCGCGACGCTGTTCGAGCTGGTCGCCGGCCGGCCGCCGCACATGGGGCCGACCTCGATCGCGACCCTCGTGCGCCTCGCGACCACGCCCGCGCCGCGGCTGTCCGAGTTCCTGCTCGACGTGGTCCCGGCGCTCGACGAGCTGATCCACGCGCTCCTGCTCGCCGACCGGGGCCTGCGGCCGAGCTCGGCGCGCGAGGTGGCGGACAGGCTCGCGGCGCTCGTCGCCGAGCCGCACCTGCCCACCCCCTCCCCGCTGCGCGTGAGCGACAACCCGCCGGGCGTGATGGGCACGCGGCTCGTGACCACGATCGTGGCGCTGCACGTGGCCACCGGCGAGGAGCGGCACCGCGAGCTCGAGGCGCTGCGGCGCCGCGGGGCCGACGCGCTGCCGCTCGGCGCCGACTCGATCGTCGCCCACCTCGGCGTGCGGCAGGCCCACGGCGACGAGGCGTCGCGGGCGCTCGAGCTCGGGCTCGGGCTCGGCGACCGCGGGGGCCGCGTCGGCGTCGCCTCCGGTCGCATGCGCGTCGACCGGACGCGATCGGCCGGCGAGGTCGTCGACCGCGCGGTCGCGCTCGCGCGCGAGGCGGGCCTCGGCCGCGTCCTCGCGGACGCGACCACGGTGGAGCTGTCCCGCGGGCGCTTCCTGGGCGAGCCGCTGGACAGCGGCGCCGTGCGGGTGCTCTCGCGCGCGCCGAAGCGGCCCGACGCGCAGACGCCGTTCGTCGGGCGGGACGCCGAGCTCATCACCACGGTCGCGGCGTTCGACCGCTGCGTCGAGGACCGGACGCCGGTCGTGGCGAGCATCTCGGGCCCGCCGGGCATCGGCAAGAGCCGGCTCGCGCGCGAGTTCGTCGCCCGCATCGCCGACCGGCCGGATCCGCCGCGGCTCGTCCAGCTGCGCTGCGAGTCGTTCGGCCGGGCGCAGGCGCTCGGCGTGGCCACCGACGCGCTGCGCGTCCTCATGGGCCTGCCGAAGGGCGCGTCGCTGGAGCAGGCCGACGAGGCGGTGCGCGCGCGGCGGCTGCTCCACGGCGACGGGGGGCTCCTCGCGCGCCTCCTCGCGAACCAGCCGTTCCCCGACGGCGTCGACCTGCGCGGCGCGCGCGACGCGCTGTACCTCTCGATGACCGACATCGCGGTCGGCGCCGCCTCCATCGAGCCGTGCGCGCTGCTCGTCGAGGACGCGCAGTGGGCCGACCCGGAGAGCGTCGCGTGGCTCGATCACCTCCTCGGGCGGGCGACGGGCAGGGCGCTCTTCATCATGCTCATGGTGCGCCCGGCGTTCTGGCGCGACCAGGGCCAGCGCTTCACCGGCCGCGACCACGTGCGCGTCGAGCTGCGCCCCATCGCGCGCCGGGCCACGCGCGAGATCGCGCGGGCCGTCTTCAGCGCGGCCGCGGCCGCGCGGCCGTTCGACGAGGCGACGCTCGACCGCGTGGCGCAGCAGGCGGCCGGCTCGCCGCTCTTCGCCGAGGAGCTCGCGCGCGTCATCGCCTCCGGAAAGGACGCGGCCACGGCGCCGACCATCGAGGCGGCCATCCAGGTGAGCCTCGACGCGCTCGACGAGCCCACGCGCGAGGCGGTGGTGCGCATGAGCGTCTTCGGCCTGTCCGTCTGGGACGTGGGCCTCGCCGAGGTCGGCGTGGCCGAGCCGGAGACCGCGCTGAAGAAGCTCATCGCCGCGGAGCTGCTCGTCGAGCAGCCCGCGTCGCGCTTCACGGCGGCGCACGAGTTCCTGTTCAAGCACGCGCTCGTCCGCGACGTCGCGTACGCCTCGGTCGGCGAGGAGCTCCGGAAGAAGCTGCACGCGGCGGCGGCGCGCTGGCTCGACCGGCTGGGCGAGGACAGCGCGACGGTGGCGCAGCACTTCGACCTCGGCGGCGAGCACGAGGAGGCCGCGATCCGCTGGGAGGCCGCCGCGCGGCGCGCCCTCGCGACGAACTCGCTCCGCGACGCGGTCACCATGGCCGATCGCGCGCTCGTGTTCTCGCCCGACAAGCCGACGGCCTTCGCGCGCGCCGTCCTCCTGGAGGAGGCGTACTCGCGGCTCGACGCGCGCTCGCCCGAGCGCGACTCGGCGATCCGGGCGATGTGGGAGAACGTCTACGACGAGGCGAGCGAGCTGCGCACGCTCACCGCGCGCGCCCGCTACGATCACGCGTGCGGCTCCGGGATGGATCTGGAGGGGCGCCTGACGGCGCTGCGCGACCGCGCCCGGACGATCGATCTCGTCGAGGAGGAGGCGCAGTGCTCGGCCACGCTGGCGCAGGTCCACGCGTTCGCCGGGCAGCTCGCGATGGCGGAGCAGGAGGCCGCGCACCTGCTCGATCTCGCGGCGCGGCGGGGCCTCGTCTGGGCGGCGGTCGACGCGTGGCAGACGCGCGCGGTCGCGCACCAGACGCGCGGCGAGCCCGCCGCGGCGCTGGAGGCGCGCCGGAACGCGGCGCGGGCGGCGCGCCGCGCCGGGCTGCAGGAGCGCGAGGCGATGCTGACGATGAACGTCGGCTTCGCGCTCACGACCATCGGCGCGCGGGGCGAGGCGCTCCAGGAGATCGAGGCGGGCATCGCCCGGGCGCAGGCGATCGGCAGCTCCGGCGCGGCGCGGCACGGGCAGATGATCCTGCTCTGCTGGGTGGCGACGTTCGGCCCCGAGCCGCGGCTCGACGCCGCGCTCGCCGAGCCGCGCGCGAGCGCGGACGAGGCCGCGGGGAGCATGTGGGTCGTGCGCGACCGGGTGACGCTCGGCATCCTGTTCTACCGGGGCTGCGAGCTCCTGCGCGTCGAGTCGTCGGGCCTCGCGCGGGCGCGCTCGCTGCTGAAGAAGGCCACGGAGGCCTACCGCGTCACGGAGAACCGCGACGTCCTCCCCGTGGCGCTCGGGTTCTGCGCCGAGGCGGAGCGCCGCTTCGGCAACGCCGAGCAGGCCCGCGAGATCGCGCGGGAGGCGGCGGCGCTCGTCGAGGCGGGCGCGCCGAGCCTGCTCAACGAGGCGCCGATCTACCTCGCGCTGCACGACGCCTGCGTGGACATGGGCGACCTCGTGGGCGCGCGGGAGGCGATGGAGCGCGCGATGCCGCCGCTCCTGCGCCGGCTGAAGGGCCTGGAGGGGACGCCCTACGCGAGCTCGTTCCTGCTCAACCTGCCGCAGAACTCGGCGCTGCTCGTGGCCGCCGAGGCGTACGGCTGCGTGCCGCCGTCGCTCGAAGCGATGATGAGCAGCAGGCCGTAAGCCAGCGCGCGGCGCGCTTCCGGCGCGGGCGCGGCCGAGACGGGGCCGCCGCGCCGCCCTCCGGGCCGCCGGGCGCCCGCTGGGGCCGCCGGGCGCCCTCCGGGCCGCCGGGCGCCCGCTGGGGCCGCCGCGCGCTCGCCCGGGCCGCCGCGCGCCCGCCCGGGTGGCTACGGCGAGCCCGCGGCCCTGCCCGTCACTTCCGGGGCGCGGAGCCGCCGCCCTGCTTGGGGGGCGTCGTCTGCACCGGGCGCAGGTTGATGGTCAGCACCTCGTCGCGCGTGAACACCACGAAGCGCGCCTCCGGGGTGTACCCATCGGCCGTGACCCGGATGCGGTGTCCGGTGCCATCCCGGCTGAACCGCGCGAAGAACGGGTTGCTGGGGAGCTCCACGTCGTCGAGGTAGATCTTCGCGTCCATCGGCGTGGCGATGATCCGGAGCTCGATGAGGTTGGCGATGGGCGCCGGCTGCGGGGACGGCATCACCACGGTGGGCGTGGGCGTCTCGACGACCGTCGTCTCCGGGTCCTCCTTCATCGGGAACTGCGAGACGACCGCCCACGTGCCGCCGATCAACAGCGCGGAGAGCAGCGCGACCCCCGCGCCCCAGAAGAGCGCCTTGCGCCCGGTCGGCTTGGTGTTGGCGACCATGATCGTGGGGATCGTCTGGCGGTTCGAGATGCTGTCCTCGCGCGAGCTGTCGTCGCCCAGCATCGGATCCGCGACCGGCGCGGCGGCGAACTGCTGCGCCATCTGCGACACCGGCATGCGCTGGGACCACGGCACCGCGCCGCGCTCCTCGAGCACCGGGAGGATCTCGAACTCCTCCGCGCCCTCGCCCGCGGCCGCGTGGAGCCGCCCGAGCTGGTCGCTGATGGCGGACCGCACCTCGGCCCGTCGGTTGGCGAACGTCTCGCCGATGAGGCGGCCGATCTCGGCCGACGACGGGCGCCGGCCCATCGTCGCGAGGTAGGCCTCGACGTCCTCGCGCATCTGCGCCGCCGTCGCGTAGCGCTCCTCGGGCGCCATCGCGAGGGCGCGCGAGCAGATCCGATCGAGCGCCTCGGGCGCCGCGGGCCACCGCTCGCGCAGCTGCGGGATCTCGCCGAACGTGAGCCGCTGGAGGATCTGCACGTCGGAGAGATCGCCCCAGAAGCGCTCGCCCACGACGAGCTCCCAGAAGATCAGGCCCATCGAGAAGACGTCCGCGCGGCGGTCGACCGTCGTCGCGAGGGCCTGCTCCGGCGCCATGTACCGGATCTTCCCCTTGACGACGCCCGTGCTCGTGTCCGCGTCGCGCGTCGCCCACTTCGCGATGCCGAAGTCGACGACCTTCGCCTGCCCGTCGTAGGTGACGAAGATGTTGTGCGGGCTGATGTCGCGGTGGACCACCTGGAGCGGCTGCCCGTTGAAGTCCATGAGGTCGTGCGCGTAGTGCAGCCCGGCGAGCGCGTCCGAGAGGATCGCCAGGTAGACCGCGCGGTGACGCGAGGGGTCGATCTTCCTGCAGATCCGATCGAGCGAGTGCCCCTCCAGGTACTCCATCACGATGTAGTACTGGTCGTCGATCTGGCCGCACTCGTACGTCTGCACGACGTTCGGGTGGTTCAGCCGCGCGGCGAGCCTCGCTTCGTCGAGGAACATCGCGTTGACTTCGGGCTCGGTGGCGATCCCCGGCTTGAGCCGCTTGATCACGACCAGCTTCTCGAAGCCGAGCGGGCCGCGATGCGCAGCGAGGAAGACCTCGGCCATCCCACCCTGCCCCAGCTTTGCGATCAGCCTGTATCTCCCGAAGCCTCTCGCGGACTGCACGGGGAGCCGGACGATCATCGATGATGAGGTCACAGCACCCGATCGTTCGTAAGGATTGCTGACTCGTCAAGCAGACTCATGGATATGTGCCTCCCGACGGCGCAGAGCGATCCGAGGCCGGGAGCGAGCCGCCCCCGGCCTCGGATGCTCTGATTCCGATGTAGATTCAGCTATTTAGGGTTCACCGACGCGCGCTCTCACCCCTCGCCGATGGCGATGCCGAGCGCCTGACGCAGCGCAAAATACTGATCGCTTGTCGAGAAGACGATCAGCTCCTTGAGCTTGTCCTGGGGCGGGAGATCCCCGGGCTGCTGCGGCTCGGCGGCGATGATCTTCTTCGCGATCTCGAGATCGCCCGAGAGGAGCAGGCCGGTGCGCGCCGCGGTGATGTCGACGCACTGGACCCACCGCTTGATGTTCGCCTTCGCGCCCTCCGCGAGGAACTTCTTGACCACCATGCGGAGCCCCTCGAGCTGCATCGGCTGCATGAAGCCGCGGAGCGTCTGCGCGGTGGCCATGATCTGCTTCTCGATGTCCTGCGGCACCGGCGTGTCGGGCGCGACCAGCTTGATCCCGGCGAACAGGAGCACCGTCAGCTCGGTGACCGTCGGGAACAGCGTCTTGATGTAGTGCTCGCCGCGGTACATCGCGAGGTGCTTGCCGACGATGAACGTGAGCTCCTGCGGCGAGAACCCGGTGAGGACGGTCTGCCCCGCGACGGACGCCGGCTGCTCGTTCGCCACCGCGACGAGCGCGCCGGGCACGTCGCTGCGCACGTAGAGCCGCGGCGCCGGGAGGCCGAGGACGTTGGCCGCCCACCCGAAGGTCCGGGCGAACGTCACCGTCGAGGTCGCCGGATCCTGCAGGAACCGCGGATCGAGGACCGGGAGCTCCTTCCTCTGCTTCAGCGTCTCGATCTTCGCCCTGAGCGCGGCCCCCGCGATCATCTCGAAGATCTTGCCGACGTAGAGGTTCTCCTCCTCGTGGAACAGGTTCCTGATCCACTGCTCGTTGTCGAGCCGGCTCTTCGCCGGGATCAGGCCCTGCGGGCGGTAGTCCTCGAAGTACTGCTGCTCGTCCGGATCGGCCTTGCGGAGGAACGCGAGCGCCGCCGCGACGCACCAGGCCTGGTCGTAGCGCTTGCCGTCGACGTACAGGCGGTAGAGCCGCTTGTACGGGTCGATCTTCATCGGATCGATCTTGACCATCGCCTGGAACTCGTTGGTCGCCAGATCGAACTGCTCCGACTGCTCGTAGAGCTCCGCCAGGATCAGGTGCTCCGTCGCGTCCTCGGGCTTGAGCCGCGAGGCCATGCGGAACGTCTCGACCGCGGCCGTCCGGTCGCCGAGCCGGTCGCGGTAGATGAGCCCGAGCGCGTGCCAGAGGTTGTACTCGAGGTCCGTGTTCCCCTTGCCGGCGACCCTGTGGAGCATCTTGCGGTAGGCCCGCTCGAGCTGCTTCCACTCCTTCTGCGCCGTGAGGATCTTGTTGATGCGCTCGAAGGCCTCGAGGGAGTGCGGGTTCAGGTCCAGCGTCTCGTTGAACAGCTCCACCGCGCGCGCCGGGTCCTCCAGCTTGTCGCGGTAGATCTGCGCCATCGTGTAGAGGTAGCGGCTCTTGCGATCCGGCTGCGGCTCGAGGTCCGCGATCCGCTGGAGGCAGTCCACCATCCGCTCCCACTGCCCCGTGCGCTGGTAGAGCTGGAGCAGCTTGTGGAGCAGGACGTGGTTCTGCGGCTCGAGATCGAGCGCCTCCTCCAGGGCCTCCACGCCCTTCGGGATGTTGTTCTCCTTCTCGACCCAGATGTCGCCGATCTCGTTCAACATCCTGAACCGCTCGGCGCCGTCCATGATGTTGTCGAGGATCAGCCGCTTGTAGTGGCAGACCTGCTTGTAGTCCTTGAGCGCGTCGTAGACGGCGACCATCGCCTCGAGCGTGGGCCGGTGCGACGGATCGGCCCCGAGCGCCTTCTCGAAGTTGTTGACCGCCTGCTTCGACTGCCCCTGCGCCTGCTTGATGCAGCCGAGCTTGTAGTAGACGGTGGCGCGCTCCTCGGTCTCGGCCTCGTCGAGGCTGGTGAGCACCTTCTGGTAGTTCGTCAGCGCGCTCGCCCAGTCGTTCAGCTTGAAGCTCACGTCGGCGAGGCCCCGGATCGTCTCCTGGTCGGTGAGATCGAGGTTGTGCGCCGCCGTGTACGCCTTGAGCGACGCCTCGTCCTTGCCGAGCCGCTCGAGGACCTTGCCGAACGTCCGCTGCAGCCGGTGCTGCTCTGAACGATCGCGCTTGCCGCTCTTCCTGACGAGCATCTCCGCGAGCGGCTCGGCCTGGGCCCACCGCTCCGTGGAGACGTACTCGTTGAGGAGCGGCATCGCGGCGTCCTCGTTGTCGGGGTCGCTCTGGAGCGCCATCTCGTACGCCTGCACGGCGAGCGCGTGCTCGCCGAGCATGTCGTCGCGGAGCTTGCCGAGCTCGACGAGCAGCCGCGCCTTGGCGCGGGGCGCGTCGGTGTTCATCTGCTCCTGCTCGAGGTAGCGCGCCGCGCGATCCCAGTCGGCCGCGTCGATCGCGATCACCCGCAGCGCCGCCAACGTCGGCACGTGGGTGGGGTCGAGATCGAGCGCCATCTCGAAGCGCTCCTGGGCCAGCCCGCGCTCGCCGAGCTTCTCGTCGAGCTGCCGGCCGATCCGGTAGTACATGTCGACGCGCTGCTTGCCGTCCACGGTCAGGTCCGCGACGCGCGTCATGTACTCGATGGCCTTCGACGAGTTGTCCTGCTTCTCGTAGAGCTTGGCCAGCGCCTCCAGGGACGGGACGTGCGTGTCCTGGATGTCGACGATGTTCAGGTAGGCGTCGATCGCGCGGTCGAGGTCCTCGACCTCCTCGGCGTAGACCTTCGCCGTGTGGGACCAGAGCTCGATCTTCTTCTGGCGATCCTCGGCGGCGTTGATGTGGCGGTCGTACGTGTTGATGAGGTCGTGCCACTGCCGGAGCCGGCGGTAGCAGCGCTCCAGGGCCTCGAGCGCGGGCTCGTGCGACGGGTCGATCTCGACCACCTGCTCGAGCCGCGCGGCCGAGAGATCGGGCTTCAGGAACTGCTCCTCCTGGAGGTTCGCGATCTTCATCAGCACGTCGATGCGCTCGCGCTCCGTGGTGACCACGTCGAGCTGCATCTCGAGGACGCGCACGAGATCCGGCCACTGGTGGGTGGTCGTGTACACGCGCTCGAGCCCCCGCATCGCGAGCAGGTTCGACGCGTCGATGTCCAGCACCTCGCGGTAGACCGCGCCGGCCTTCTCGATGAGGCCGAGCTTGGTCTCGTAGAGGCCGGCGGTGCGCAGCTTCACGCTCGCGACGACGTCGGGCTCGCTGACGGCCTTCGCCTTGCGGAGCAGGACGTCGACGAGGTCGTTCGACTGGTCGCGATCCGTGTAGATGCGCTCCAGCGCCTCGAGGGCCTGGAGGTGCAGCGGATCGACGTCGAGGGCGCGCCGGTAGAAGCTGAGCCCCTGCTCGACCTCGCCCATGTGCTTCTCGAGCACCTCGCCGAGCTCGGTCAGGATCTCCTTCCGGTCGACGTCGATCACCGCGACGTTGAGGGCGTTCGTCAGCATCTCGCCCTGCCGCTGCCACTGGCCGGTCTTCTTGAAGAAGTTCGCCATCTGGCGCAGCACCGCCACGTTGTTCGGGTCGTACGCGTAGATCTGCTGGTAGTACGGCTGCGCGTACTCGGGGTGACCGAGGTCCTCCGAGTACCACTTGGCCAGGCGCAGGCAGAGCGTGATCTTCTGGACCGGGGCCGTCTCCTGCTGGAGCCACCCGTTCACCGTCTGCACGAGCTCGGGCCAGCGGTTCGTCGCCTGCGCCATGCGCTCGAGGTACCGGACCGTCTCCATGTCGGAGTAGTCCATCTCGAACGCCGTGAGCAGCGCGTCGAACGCCTGGGGCCTGTCCTCGAGCTGCTCCTCGAAGACGCGAGCCACCTTGCGGAGGATGTCGGTCTTCTCGTGCACCTCCTCGCGCGACTCGAGCCGCGCGAGGTAGAGCTCGATGAGCGGCTCGCTGCGCCGGGCCGCGTCGTGGAGCTCCTCGAGCGCCGCGAAGGCCTGGTCGTGCGTCGGGTCGAGCTCCAGGACCTTCTCGTACGCGAGCGTGCCCCGGTCCTTCTCCTCGACCTGGTGCTCCCAGATCTGCGCCACCTCGAGGTACTCGCGCACCTTGTCGGCCGGCGACTCGTAGGCCGCCGCCCGGCCCATCTTCACGTCGATGACCTCGACCCAGCGCCCCTCGGCGCGGAGCAGGTTCTCCAGGGCGGCCATCGCCTCGAAGTCCTTCGGGTCGACCTCGAGCAGCTTCCGCCAGGCGTCGATCGCGTCGAACGCCTGCCCGAGGACGTGCTGGTAGGTCGTCCCGAGCTCGCGGTAGAGCGCGATCACGTTCTCGGCCGGCAGCACGTCGCGCGCCCGATCCACCGTCTGGTGGAGCGCGCTCACGATCTGCTCGGGCTCGTTGCGGAGCCGCCAGATCGCCGCGATGGCGTAGAGCGCCTCGAGGTTCGCGTAGTCGATGTCGAGCACGCGCTGGTAGTCGTCGAGCGCCGAGTCGTCGCGGCCGAGCTGCTCGTGGAACAGCTTGGCGCGGCGGAGCAGCACCGCGACGCGCGACTCGTCGTCGATCGCGATGTCGTAGTGCCGCTCGAGGACGTCGCAGAGCTCGGCCCACTGCCCGACCCGCTCGTACAGGTTGGACAGCGCCCCGAGCGCCTCCGGGTCCTCGCCGCGGAGGTCGAGGACGCGCTTCCACGTCTCGACCGCGCCCTGGACGTCGTTCAGCCGATCGGCGAGCAGGTGCGCCATCTTGGCGCGGATGTCCGCCTCCTGGCTGTCGCCCATCGCGTTCTCGAGCTCCCGCTCCAGCACGACCTTGAGCTGGGTCCAGGCGCCCTTGGTCGTGTAGATGCGCTCGAGGGCGCTGATCGCCTGCTCGTTCGTCGTCTCGAGCTCGTCGAAGATGCGCCGGAAGGCGCGGATGGCGTCGTCGAGCTGCCCGAGCCGCTCCTCGTACGTCTGGCCGAGCCGGAGGTACAGGTCGACGAGCTCCGGGCGATCCTCGGTCGCGCGCACCCGCTGCTCGAGCACGCTCGCGAGCTCGGGGAACTGCTCGAGCTGCGTGTAGATCCGGTCGAGGTTCGAGAGCGCCTCGGCCTCGAGCGGCTCGATGCCGAGCACGTACCGGTACGTCTCCTCCGCCTTGGCGACGTCGCTGAGGTCGGTCTCGAACACGCGCGCGAGCCGCTTGCCGATGCTGGTCTGCACCTCCTTGTCGGCGTGGATGCCCAGCACGTCGGCGTACGCGTTCGCGAGCAGCTCCCAGCCGCCGTCGACCGAGCCGGCGAGCCGCTCGACCTCCTCGAGCGTCTTCTCGTCGCGCGGGTACTCCTTCAGCGCCCGGATGAAGACGGCGAGGGCCCCGTCCGGCGAGATGAGGCGCTCCTCCTGGAGCTCGCCGATCCGGTAGTACATCGACAGCCGATCCGGCTCCTGGGTGAGGTGGGTGAGCTCCGCCTCGAGCACCCCGCCGAGCTTCTCCCACTCCGCCGCCGCCTGGTAGAGCGGCTCCAGGATCGCGCCGATCTCGATCTGCTTGATCCCAGCTGCGAAGAGCCCCTCGAGAGCCTCGAGCGTGGGCGAGTGCTCGGGGGCTGCGGTGAGCACCTCGCGGTACGCCGCGATGGCCGCCGGCAGGTCGTTGAGCCGCGTCTGGTACACCACGCCGAGCCGGTACTTGAACTCGAGGATCTCGTCCGGCGACTGCGCGATCTCCGACTCGCGCGAGAGGATCGTGACGAGGTCGCTCCACCGCTCGGTCGCCGTGAACAGGCGGTCGAGCGAGGCGATCGCGGTCTGGTTCTCCGGCTCGACCTCGAGCACGCGCCGGTAGCGCGCGACGGCGCTGTCGATGTCGTCGAGCTGCGTCTCGAAGATCTGCGCGAGCCGCAGCCCGAGCTCGACGAAGCGCCCGGGCTCCTCGCCGAGCCGGCCGAGCTCCGTGTCGTAGAGCGCGGCGACCTGCGGCCAGCGGTTCACCATCATCGCGAGCCGCTCGAGGTTCGAGAGCGACTCCTCGTTGCCGATGTCGAACGTCACCGCCCGCGCGTACGTCTCGAAGGCGGTCACGTGGTCGCTCAGCATCTCCTCCGAGAGGCGCGCGACGCGGTGGAGCAGGTCGACCTTCTCGTACGGGTCCTCGGCCACCTTGACCCGGACCTCGAGCACGCTGATCAGCTTCTGCCACTCGCCGGACGCGTCGTAGATCGGCTCGAGGACCAGGGCGGCGCCGAGCGGATCGCGGGTGCCGTCCTTGATCTGCTCGAGCGCGCGGAGCGTCGGCTCGTGGTCGGGCATCTGCTGGAGCAGATCGCGGTAGAGCTCGATGGCCCTCGACACGTCGTCGAGGTGCTTCTCGTAGAGCTCCGCGATCCGGTACTGGTAGCTGATGCCCTCGGCCGGATCCGCGGTGATCTCCGCCTCGTGCTGGAGCACGCTGAGCAGCTCGAGCCAGTTCTGCGAGGTCTGGTAGAGGACGTCGAGCCGCCCGAGCGCCTGCAGGTCGTCCGGATCGATCTCGAGCACCCGCTGGTACGTGTCGATCGCGCTCGCGACGTTGCCGAGCTCGCGCTCGTACACCGCGCCGATCTGGTAGTAGATGCGCTTCTTCTCGTTCGAATCGAGGACGAGATCGGCCTTCTTCGCGTAGACCGAGAGCAGCTCCTGCCAGCGCGAGAGGCTGAGATAGAGCTTGGTCAGCGCGTCGATCGCCCGGAGATCCTCGGCGTCGAGCTCGAGCACCTTGCCGTAGACCGCGATGGCCTGGTCGTGCCGCTCGAGCACCTCCTCCTCGATGCTCGCGGCCTGGAACAGGGCGAGCTTCTTCTCGTTCAGGTCGTCGAGGATCTCCGCCTTCTGCTGGAGGATCTGCGACAGCTCGTTGTACCGCTCCGACGTCCGGAACAGCCGCTCGAGCGACTCGGCCGCGTGCAGGTTGCGCGGATCGATCTCGAGCACGCGCCGGTAGTGCCCGACGGCGCTGTCCATGTCGCCGAGGTCGCCCTCGTAGATGCGCGCGCTCATCGTGTAGAGCGTGCTCGCGAGCTCCGCGTCGGTCTGCTGCGCCGCCAGCGTCTCGAACACGCGCGCCAGGTCGGCGAAGCGACCGGTCGCGCGCGCGAGCCGATCGAGCCCCTCCTGCGTCGACTCCGAGGCCGGATCCTGGCTCAGCGCCCGCGCGTAGGTGTCGAACGCCGAGTTGAGGTCGCTGCCGGCGTCCTCGTAGAGCACGGCGATCTGGTGGAGCAGCTCGACGCGGCGGGTCACGTCGTCGCTGCGGCGCACCTGCACCTCGTGCACCCCGATGAGCTTCTGGTAGTCGCCCGACTGGCGGTACAGCGGCTCGAGGATCTCCGCGATCGCGACCTCGTGCTCGGGGAGCTTCCCGAGGCGCTCGAGCGCCGCGAGCGCCTCGACGTTGGTCGGCTCGCGCTCGAGCACCTGCCGGTAGATGTCGATCGCCGACTCGACGAGCCGCATCCGCGACTCCCGCAGCGCGGCGAGCCGGAGCATCAGCCGGATCTGCGCCTCCTCCTCGGCCGCGATGCTGAGCTGCGCCTCGAGGTTGTCGGCCAGCTCCTCCCACATGCCCTGGCGGCTGAAGAGCCCGTCGAGGGCCGTCAGCGCCACCAGGCTCGTGTCGTCGGTGGAGAGGACCTCGCGGTAGGCGGCGATCGCCTCCTCCGGCTGGCCGAGCCGCTGCTCGTAGACCTCGGCCATCTGCGCGTAGAGGCTCTCGCGCTCGGCGGGCTCGTGCACGAGCTCGATGCGGCGCCGGTAGACGCCGATGAGATCGCCCCAGCGCTCGGTGCGCCGGTAGAGCGCGTCCATCGCCTCCAGCGCCTCGGAGTCGGAGGGATCGATCGAGAGCACGCGGAGGTAGCCGTTCGCCGCGTCCTCGACCTTGCCGAGCCGCTCGTGGATGCTCGCGAGCCGCATCCAGTACTCGCGGCTCAGCCGGGCGTCGCTCAGCGAGTCGGCGATCTCGCTGAAGATGACGTCGAGCCGATCCCAGGCGCCCGCCTGCGCGGCGAGCGACTCGAGCTCGGCCCGCGTCTCGGCGTGCGACGGGTCGTCCTTGAGCGCCCGCGACTGCGCGTCGAACGCGCGGTTCAAGTCGCTCAGGCTGTCGGCCGCCGTCCGCGCCACCTTCCGGAGCAGCGAGACGCGCGTCGCCGTGTCGCCCTCGGCCGCGGCGAGGATCTCGAGCGCCTGGATCAGCTTCTCCCAGTCGCCGCGCCCCTCGTAGATCTCCTGCAAGATGGCCGCCGCCTCGGCGCGCAGCGACTCGTTCGAGAGCAGCGCCTCGAGCGCGAGTCGCGCCGCGTCGTTGCCCGGATCTAGGATCAGGATTTCCTTGTAGTTCTCGAGCGCTCCGGCCGCATCGTTCAGGTGCTTCTCGAGGGTGCTCCCGAGCCGGAACTTGAGGTCGATGAGCGCCTGCTCGTCGAGCGGGGAGTCGATCCGCTTGCGGAGCACGTCGACGTAGGACTCCCAGTCCTGCTGCTCGCGGTAGAGCTTGTCGAGCGCCGCGAGCGCCTGCGGGTCCGTCGGCTCGTCGTCGAGCACCTGGCGGTGCGTCGCGATCGCCCGCACCGGGTCGCGCAGCTCGCCCTCGTAGAGCTCGGCGATCGCGTAGAGGATCTGCTTGCGCTCCTCGGGCTCGGTGATGATGCCGAGCTTCTTCTCGTAGATGCCGAGCAGCTCGCCGAAGCGGCCCGTCTCGCGGTAGAGCCGCTCCAGCGCGCTGATCGCGGCCTCGTTCTCGCCGTCCGCCTCGTACACGGCGCGGAACTGCGAGAGCGCCTCGTCGATGCGCTTCACCTCGTCGAGCAGCACGCGCCCGAGCCGGAGCCGGAGATCGACCCCGAGCGCGATGTCCCCCTCGCCCTCGGCGCGGGAGATCGCCGTCGAGTAGGCGTCGATGAGGGCGTCCCACCCCTCGGTGGAGCGCGCGGCCCGCTCGACGTCCTCGATGCACTGCTCGTCCTGCGGGGCGATCTGGAAGGCCGAGAGGTAGCGCTCGAACGCCTTCTGCGGCTCCTTGAGCCGCGTCTCGTAGAGCGCCGCGACCTGCCGGTAGAGGTCGAGCCGGGACACGTCGTCCTGGTCGTGCGAGAGCTTCACCTCGATCGCGCCGGCGAGCCCCTTCGGGTTGTTCGCCTGCGTGTAGATCGGGATCAGCGCCTCGGCCGCGGCGAGGTGCGCGCCGTCGATCGAGAGCACCTTCTCGTAGGCGCGCGCCGCGCGATCCGCCTTCTGCTTCTGGGTCATCCAGAGCTCGGCGATCTTGACCAGCAGGCTGATCTTGGCCGCGTCGTCGGTCTCCTTCGCCTCCTGCGACTCGAGGACGCGGATGAACTCGTCCCACTTGCCGCTCTCGGCGTAGAACACCTCGAGATCGTCCCAGCGCTGGAGCTGGAGGTACGCCTTCTTGAGCGCCTCCTGCGCCTTGCGGTCCTGGGGGTTCAGCGCGATCACCTCTTGCCAGGCCTTGACCGCGGCCTCGTCGTCCTTGAGGCGCTCGCCGTAGAGCTGCGCGAGCTTGCTGAGGAGCGCGAGCTTCTGGGTGCTGTCGAAGGTCGTGTCGACCTGCTTCTGCAGCACCCGCGCGAACGCCTGGTAGTCCTTGTTCTTCTCGTAGAGCCCCGCCAGCGCGTTCAGCGCCTCCGGGTTCTCCGGATCGTTCGCGAGGACCTCGTCCCAGAGCTCGATGCAGAAGTCGACCTTCTTCACCCGCTCGGACGCGAGCTTCGCGATCTCGAGGTACTTCGCGGCGCGCTCGCCGCCCTCCGGGAGCGCGGCGGCCTCGCGGCGGAGCAGCCCGATGAGCTTCTCCCAGTCGCGCCGCTTCTCGTAGCTCTGGCGGAGGAAGTCGATCGCCTGCGGGTGCTCGCCGTCGATCGCGAGGATCGCCTCGTAGCACTTCACCGCCTCGGCCGCGTTCGAGAACTTGCCCGAGTAGAGCTCCGCCGCCTTCGCGTAGTTCTCGATCTTCTCGGCGGGATCGGAGACCGCCTCGGCGATCTCGATCAGCGTCTTGACGTACTCGTTGTAGCGCTTGGCCTGCTCCTGCTTCTGGGCCTTCGCCTTGAGCTCCTCGACGCGGCCCGCGACCTCGGCGGCCGGGGGCGGCGGCGCGGTCGGCCGCCGGCCGATCTCCGAATCGGCGGGCCGGCTCTCGGCGGGGGCGCGCGGCGGCGGCGCCGGCTCGATGTCGGCGACCGAGGACCTCGCGTTGACCTCGTCGGCCGGGGCGTCCGCGGGGGTGCTCGCCCTGCCGCTCACGGGCGCCGGCGCGCTGACCGGGGCCGGCGTGCTGACCGGCGCGCGCACGCTCGCGGGCGCCGGCGCGCTCACGGGCGCCGGCGCGCTCACGGGCGCCTGCGCGCTCACGGGCGCCTGCGCGCTCACGGGCGCCTGCGCGCTGACCGGCGCCGGCGCGCTCGTGGGGAGCGGCGTGGCATCTGCGGCCGCGACGGGCGCGGGCACGGCCGGCGCGACGGCGACCGGCGCGGCGGCGGACGGCGCGGCGGCCGTGAGGCGCTCGCCGATCTGCGCTTCGAACGCGCTGACGCTCGGGTGCGTCGGCGCGACGGCCGAGAGCCGCTCGAACCAGGTCCTCGCCCGGATGAGATTGCCGAGCTGCCGCCAGGCGATGCCGCCCGCCTGCGCGATCATGAACGGCGAGCTGCCGTTCTGGTTCGCGGCGCTCTCCGCCAGCGCGGCGACGCGCTCCCAGTTGCCTTCCTTCGTCCCCCAGAGCTCGCGCAGGTAGGCGAACGCCGCCTCGTTCGACGGGTCGTACCGGAGCGATTCCTCCAGGAGCTTCGAGCCGATCTCGACGTTCTGGTGCCGCGTGGCCCAGCGGACGCCGAACTTGAACGCCGCCTCGCCGCGCGCCACGCCGTTGCGCGACTCGAGGATGCGGCGCTGCGTCTCGACGATCGCCTGCGGCCGCTCCTCCTCGGCGAGCAGCCCCTCGAACATCGCCGCGGCCTGCTTGTCGGAGGGCGCCGTCTCGTACGCGCGCCGGAGCAGGCCCTCGAGCTGACCGCGATCGAAGCGCTTGGCGAGGCGCGCCGCGCGCAGCAGCAGCCGCTTGCGCTCGCTCGTGGTCGCGGCCGCGTCGGCCGCCTCGACCAGCTCCGCCATGTGCGCCGCCCACGACGACTGATCGACCTGCATGTCGCCGAGGCAGGCCCGCGCCTCCTCGCTCGTCCCGCCCGAGGCGCCGAGCGCGCGCGCGTACGTCGCCGTCGCGCGCTCGAAATCGCCCGCGTCGCAGAGCACGTCGCCGAGCTCCACGAGGAGCTCGGCGGCCGCCGTGCCCTCCGGCGAGTTCCTCAGCTCAAGCTCCAGGAGCTTCTGGACCATGTTGGTCTTGCCGAGGTCCCAGTAGATGGAACGAGCCGACTCCAGCGCCTCGAGCAGCGCTGGATTCAGCTTGTAGGCGTCCTGGAAGTGCTTCAGCGCCTTGACGGCCTGAAGGAACTTCTCCTCGAGCAGCCGCCCGAGCTTCAGGTGATATGCCGCCTTCCGGGTCGCGTCCCCTTCGGCCGCAATCCCCTTCTCGAGCTCCTCGACGAGCCCTTGCCAGTCATGAACCGACTCGAGATGATTGAGACGCTGCGCAAGATCCATTGATTATCGACCCTCGGCCCCGACCTTCGAACGGATTAAAACGCCTTACGTGCCCCGCGCCGCGCGCGGCGTCACGAGCCACCGAGCCGCGCGACGAGCGTGTTCGCCGTCTCGCACTCGGTCTTGAAGCTCGCCGCCTTCGATCCCTTGCAGGCGCGCGTCGTGAACCCCTTGAGCATCTGGATCGCCTCCTGCTTGCGCGGCGGATCCAGGGTCGCGTACGTGCTCCCGAGACTCCAGAGGATCTGTACGGCCTCGGGGCCGTCCTGCGGTGCGGCCGCCTTGGCGGCCTCCAGCTCGGTCACCATCTCCGCGGTGGACCCGCGCTCCTGGTAGACCGACGCGAGCAGGCTGTGGACGCCGAAGAGGTATTTGTCCCCAGGCTTCGCGAACGACTTCGCCTCCTTGAGCACCTGCTCGGCCTCCTTGGTGTAGCCGAGGCGGATGTAGAGATCGGCGAGCGCCGCGTAGTACCGGATTTCGCTCGGGTTGTGCTCGATCGCCTTGGTGAGGTTCTCGAGCGCCTTCTGCTCGTCGTCCGTCCAGAGGTAAACGTTCCCGAGCTGCGAGTAGCAGTCCGCGAAGTTGGGATCGTTCTCGATACACTTCTGGTAGGGCTCTTTGGCCTCTTCGTAGGAGATCGTCTTCTTCTTCGCCTGCTGCTCGAGCGCCCAGCCCCGCTCGAACCAGTAATTGGCGAACTTCGGGGCGATCTGCGTGGCGCGGGCCAGCGTGGATGCGACCTTATCCCACTCGTCCCGCTTCTTGTGCGCCATCGCCAACTTGAAGAAGATGCGGTGGTTCGTGGGGTCGAGCTTGGTCGCCTGCTCGTACTTGTTGGCCGCGCCCTCGGGGTTGACGGCGACCTCCTTGTCGGCCTGATTCGCCAGGATGACGGCCTCCTGCCGATGCCGGGAGCAGCCCATCCCCGCCGCGCTCGCCGCGACCAGCCCAACCATCAAGAATGCTCCAAGCTTCATCTGCTCACCTTTCGAATGGGATCGACTCTGCCAGCGTCCAAGCGACCGCGGGCGTCGCGTCGCCCCTCTCCAACAGTCCCCGGAGCCGGCTGCGCCGCTCCTTCAGCAATCCGGAGACGGGCTGCGCCGCTCCGTGTGGCACCGTCACAAGCTTCCTGAGGTGGCGCGCGTTCAACCTCGCGCGGCGTCGCGAGAATAGGCGGAGGGAACCGCGGAAGTCCAGGGCTTCAGACCCGCCCCTGCGCCGGTCGGCAGCGCCTTCCGGCAGGCCCCCGCCCCCTGCCCTGCGACGCCGCACGGCGACCTGGTGCGCTCGCCTGCGATCGCGGCGCGGCGACCTGGTGCGCCCCCCCGCGATCGCGGCGCGGCCACCGCCGGAGACGCCGAGGCGCTCGGCGCGTGCTGCGTCCGGTCCGGGAAATGGCGAACGCCCCGCACGGGGTGTGTGCGGGGCGTTCGAGCGAGCCGACCGGTGAGGCGGGCTCAGCCGCCGGGGCTGAGCATGATCGGGTAGACGACGGTGACGATACCGCCCTCGGGCTGCGGGAACGACAGGCCGTAGAACGCCCGCACCACGCAGGAGACCACGCCGTTGTCCGGCAGATCCGAGCCGCCGTTACCGACGTTCGAGACCGCGCCGTCGCGCCCGATGACGAAGCGCACCGCAACGCGGCCCTGCAGGTTCGGGTTGTTCCTGAGGCCGTTCTCGTAACAAAGCCGGAATCGACCGAAGTTCTGGCGGACGATACGCTGGATGACCTCGGGCGGCAGGCGGCCGCTCACGCTCGTCGCACCCATGCGCACCTGCGGCGGCTTGGTGCGATGCGACCCGCCGAGGCGGCCGTGGCCGGAGCCGAAGCCCTGGCCCGTGCCGGTGCCGGCGCCGTGGCCGATGGTCCCGATCGAGCCGAGGCCGATACCCTCGCCGCGCCCGCCGCCGCCCTCGCCGATACCGGAGAGGCCGAGGCCGCCCGCACCGAAGGAGTCGCCGATCTGATCACCCCACATGTTGCCGCGGGCGCTCAGCGGATCGTTGCCGAGCGAGTCGTCGCGGCCCCACGGCGCGGTCGGGGCGTTCGGGTCGCCGCCGGCGCCGGCGTTCAGCAGACCGATCATGCCGAACTCGGCGGCGTCGCGCAGCGCGGCCTGGCGGGCGATGTGCGGATCCGGGTTGTCCGCGGGGCCCTGGACGCCGTAGCGGTTGCCGGTGGCCTTGGTGTTCGGGTTACCCATCGAACCCTCTTCACCCTTGGCGCGCGTACCGGTGCCGCCCTCCTTGTTGTCCGCGGCGTTCTCGGCGACCTGCTCGGTCTCCTTCTCCTCCATCTCCTTCTCGGCGGCCGCCGCGAGGTACTGCTGGATGAGGAACTGCTGGTCCGCGGAGATCCCGTCCTCGCCGGTGTCGCCGAGCGGCGGCATGAAGAAGGCCATCGCCGCGAGCAGCCCGAGGTGCACCGCCATGGAGAGGCCGGTGTACAGCAGGCTCTGCGTGTCCAGCTGGAAGTGGCCGGCCACGACCTTGCCCGCGTTCACGGCGGACACCTGGAAGACGATGCCGTCGAGCTCGACCTTCGCCTTGCCGCCGGACGGGAGCGCCATCTGGTAGGCGCCCGACAGCTCCGAGCACGGCTGCGCGCGGCCCTGGTCGATCGCCTGCTGCACCGTGATCTTCGGCGTGCCAGGGATCTCGATGGTGCCGGTGGCGCGGGGCAGGAGCACCACGGAGACCGAGCCCGAGCGGTCGGCGAGGACGATCGGCGCCCGCGTGGTGCCGAGCTTCTCCGACGGAATGAAGTAGTCACACTTGAAGTTCTTGCCCTCCTCCTCACCTACGTAGAAGGAGCGCGGCGGCGTGAGGTGCGCGACGTGAAGCACCGCGGCATCCCACAGAATCATGATCTCGACGGACGCCGCCGGGACCTCGACCTCCTCGCTCGGCACGTCCGGCCCGTTCTTCACGAGCGTGTACGTGTACGAGCCTTCGGGCGCGTCCGGGGGCACCTCGTCGACCGCGGGCGCCGACTGCGCGAACGGGTTGTTGTAGGCAAACGGATCTGCCCCGCCCGCGGCGGTCGCGGCGAACGGGTTCGCCGGCGCGGCGGCGAACGGGTTCGCGGGCGGCGCGGCGGCGAACGGGTTCGCGGGCGGCGCGGCGGCGAACGGGTTCGCGGGCGGCGCGGCGGCGAACGGGTTCGCGGGCGGCGCGGCGGCGAACGGGTTCGCGGGCGGCGCGGCGGCGAACGGGTTCGCGGGCGGCGCGGCGGCGAACGGGTTCGCGGGCGGCGCGGCGGCGAACGGGTTCGCGGGCGGCGCGGCGGCGAACGGGTTCGCGGGCGGCGCGGCGGCGAACGGGTTCGCGGGCGGCGCGGCGGCGAACGGGTTCGCGGGCGGCGCGGCGGCGAACGGGTTCGCGGGCGGCGCGGCGGCGAACGGGTTCGCGGGCGGCGCGGCGGCGAACGGGTTCGCGGGCGGCGCGGCGGCGAACGGGTTCGCGGGGACCGGCTTGGCAGGGCCCGCTGCCGCGGCCACCGCCACCGGCTCGGCGCGCTCCAGCATGATCTTCGTGCCGCCGATCTGGAGCTGATCGCCTGGGCTGATCTTGCACTTGTTGACGCGCGCCCCGTTCACCATCGTCCCCGGCTCGTTGCCGAGATCGATGAGCGTAATGTCCTGCGGGGAGGCGACCTCGATGACCGCGTGCATGCGCGAGGCAAGCTCGTCATCGACACGCAGATGGCTCTTCGCGTCCTTGCCTACCTTGACGATATCCTGCGTGATCGTCTCCCGACGGACGAGCGCTTCGTTTTGGTAGAGCGCAAATGTGAGAGCGACCCTTTGCTTGCCTTCCATCTCCGCCAGCCTTCCCTATACGCCCCGCGGCGCACGCCCCCGGCTCCGGGGGATCAATCGACAGGGCAGGTGCCAACCTGCCCAGCACATCAGAGGTTCTCGACCGACTTGAGCATCTCCGGAACGAACGAGGTACGGGGCCGAATCAGCGTCGTCCGGACGGGGCCGGGCCGCACGCGGATGGTGGCGTCGTTGGGGCCGAATCCGCCGGCGTTCAGCGGATCGTCGGAGAACTCGTACCCGTAGCCCTCTTCCTTCTTGGCGCCGCCGCCCTGAGCGGCCTGCGCGAACGCCGATGAGGCGACCACGCTCGCAAGAACGGCAGCCACGACTCCCGCACCCAATCGGGTCAACCCTCTCATTCCAGCCTCCTGACAATGTTCCGACGCGGTTACAGTGCCATTGTACCGCCTACCACGGCGGCCGGTCAACCAGCTTCGCATGCCATCGGTGCGACGGAGAGCATGACCCACGCTCGCCTCGACAACCGAATCCACCCAAGGTTCCCAGAGCGTTGCGACGAAAACGCCGAACCCCCTTCTCTTTACGTCAGCGAGAGAAGGGGGCTCGACGCGCTGTCTGACGCGCCGCTGCGCGGCCCGGCATGCCGGTTGAGTTCGCTCGGAATACTTCAGTATTCCTCGCCCGCTCTCCCTGGCGGCTCGGGCCGCTCGTGGCGCTCGTCCGACAGCATCAGAGACAAGGCTCCTGCTGCCTACGGAGCCGGAGTCGCCCCTTCTCCCCCTTCGCCCTCGCTTCCGGCAGCGGCCTCCTGCTCGGCTTCCTTCGTCTTCATGTCGGCCTCGGCCGCCTTGCGCTCGGCCTCGGTCTGCTTGTTGAAGGCGATGATCTGGTCGATCTCCTCCATGCGCTCCTTCGACCGCTTCACCGCGTCGGCGAACTCGGCATTGGGGCCCGCCTTCTGGATGAACTGGCCGAACAGCCCCTTCGCCGACATGAGGGCGCCCTCGGCGGACTTGCCGCCCGACTTCGCCTTGTACTCCTGGGTCAGGATCGCCTCGTTGTAGTAGGTCTCGGGGCGCTCGGGGGCGAGCTTCTTGGCGGCGTCGAGCTCGGCGCTGGCGGCCGCCACCATGTTGTCGAAGTTCGCGTCGTCGATCTGACCGCGCAGGGCGAGCGCGAGCCCCAGGTGAGCGTCGTAGTCGTTCGGACGCATCTTCAGGGCTGCGCGGTACGCCTCCTCCGCCTGCTGGAACCCGCGGAACTGCAGGTTCACCGCCGCGTAGTTCATCTGCGCTTCGTAGAAGCTCGGGTCGAGCTTCCTCGCGATGTTGAACTCCTGCACGGCGCCGTTCAGGTTCGCGAGCTCGACCTGGATCATGCCCGCGGTGTTGTGGATCGGCGCGTAGTTCGGGTTCTTGCGGATGGCCTGAGAGCAGACCAGCGCCGCGAGCTCCAGCGCCTGCGTGTCGATCTTCTTCTGCTTGCTGACGTTGGTCGCGACCGCCTTGCCCGACTTCCTGCCCGCCTTCTGCTTCGCCGTCTCCAGGTAGTAGATGGCGAGCTGGTTGAAGGCCGGCATGAAGGCGTCGTCGACGGCCAGCGCGCTCTGGATGTACCGCTTCGCGCGCTGGAAGTCGTTGGGGCCGTCGTTGTCGGCGACGTTGTTCCCGCGCTTCATGTACAGGAGCGCGAGGTGCACGAGCGCCTCGACGTTCTTGTACTGGGCGTCGACGACCGCGGCCTGGCGCATCTCGCTGATCGCCGCGTCGATGTTCCGCTCGCCCGACTCCGCCAGGTTGTAGAGCGCCACCTGGACGCGCGCCGGGTGGAACTTCGGGTTCTTCTGGAGCGCCTGCTGGAAGTACTTCTTCGCCTCCGAGTCCTTCTTGCAACGCTGGTACGCGAGCCCCGCGTTGTAGATGGCCTCGGCGAACGTCGCGTCCCCTTGCTCGTCGGCCGCGTCGAGGAACAGCTGGGCCGTCGAGCTGCAGGTCGCCTCGCTCCAGTCGCCCGCCTTGTCGTGCTGGACCATGGCGTCCATGGCGGTCTTGAACTTGTTGGCCGCCGCGACCGACACGGCGTTGCCCTTGCTGTCGGTGATCTCCTTGCCGGTCGTCGGATCCTTCGCCGCGCGAGACGTACCGCTGACGCTCCCGCCGCCACAACCCGTCGCGGCCAGGAGGAGCACCGCAACCGCTGCCAATGAGGTGATGCTTCTCATGTTTCGCTCCATCACTTCCTGGGTCGGGTCGTGGCCCGATCGAGCGCCGAGCCTTCCTTCGAGCCGCCGGGCGCCGCCTTCTTGTCCTCACCCTCTTCCTTGCCCGCCGCCGCCGGCTTGTCCGTGACGGTCGGCGCTTCGCGGAAGGGCGTCCCGTCGAGGTTCAGCGGCGCAGGACGATCGCTCAGGCCGGAGTTGACCCGCGACGGAGAGCCGCGGAATTCGTCGATGAGGTGGTACTCGGCGCCGTAGTTCTTCGACAGCCACACCTCGCAGGTGCGGGAGTAGTCGTCGAAGTACTGGTACTTCACCGACAGGTCGAGGCAGGTCTTGAACGCGCCCTTCGCCATCTGCTTCTGCGGCTCGCTCGCCTCGTCCAAGCGCGAGTAGTACTCGCCTCGGATCTCGTCGTACGAGACGTCGGTGCCCGGCACCATGCCGTGCCCCTTCCACTCCTTGGGGATGGGAGCGGCGCGGAACTCGGCGACGAACTTGCCCCACATCTGACCGACGCGCGCGCCGGCGGCGATGACCCACTTCGGCGGAGGCGTCGGCTCCAGCTTGAGGATCTTCTGGTACTCCGCGTCGGCCGCCTCGATCGCCGGGCGCTTCTTCTTCACCCAGTCCGCGACCTTGGTGTTGATGTGCTTGAGGACGTCCTCGCGGTTCCCGGCGCCCTTGTACTCGGGGAACTTGATCTTATCGACGTCCTTCCGCTTCTGCTCCGCGAAGTGGAAGTAGGCCTCGCCCACCGCGGTCAGCACCTTGCCGAGCCGGCGCAGCTTCTCCGGCTCCTCGCCGCCGATCGCGTCGAGCTTCTTCATCGCGGCCGCGGGGTCCTTCCAGTAGCCGCGGACCTTGTTGTACTCGCCGTTCGCCGGGGTCACGCTCTTCGTCTGCAAGAGGACGCGCGCGTACATCGCGTGCGCCTGCACCTGGACGTCGAACGTCGCGTTGCGGTCGATCTGCGGCATCGCCGTCGACAGCCGCCTGCGCGCCTGATCCCAGTCCTCGCGGTCGATGTAGTGCGCGCCGATCGCGAACGCGATCTGCGCGGTCTGCGCGGGCTTCGCCTTGCCGTAGTTCTTGTTGAAGAGGTCGGCGTCCTTGATGGCCTGGTCCTCCTGGCCGAGGCCGAGCCGCAGCACGACCGCGTCCTGGAGCGCCTCCGCGGCCTTCTCCCCCTTCGGGTTCTCGCGGGCGTAGCGCTCGTACCAGCTCGCCGCCTCGTCGTAGACCGCGATCGCCTGGTAGTTGCCGCCGATCTCGTAGATCGACGTCTTCGCCAGCTCGGTGTTGTGGAGGTTGTACCGCGGATCGAGCAGGATCTTACGAGCCGAGATCGACTTGGCGATGAGGCGGGCGGCCTGGAACGCCTTCGCGGCGTTGTAGAGGACCTCCTCGCTCTTCTCGCACGCGGGCTGCTTCGCCTCGCAGGCGGCCTCGCCGTACTTCTTCCACATGTCCATGTAAGCGACGGCGGCCTTCTCGTAATTCTTGAGGGCCTCGACGCCACCGGACGCGTCCGCCGCCTCGACCAGCTTCTGCGCGCGCAGGCGCTCGATGTCGCGCTGGATGCGGATCAGGATGCCGCACTGCTCGGCGTTCTCCTTCTCCTTGCCGCCCTTGCAGTAGAGGTCGATGAACTTGGGCACGTCCGCGGCCATGTCGTCGTAACAAGACGGACGCGGCGGGTCCATGTTCGCGCCGAGGACGTTGAGCGACTCGAGGTAGAGCTGGGACGCGTAGATGCCGACTTCCTTGTCGGCGTGGTTCAGCGCCACGTCGCGGAACGCGAGCGCGGCCTCCTCCCAGTGCTGCGCCTCGAAGTACGTGCGGCCGCGCGCGTACTTCACCTCGACGTACTGCTCCTGCGCCTCCTTGTCGTTCGCGGCGGGCTTGATGTAGCAGACGTAGCGGTTGAAGGCGGTGATCATGCCCTTCTGGCTGTCGCTGAACTCCTTGGGCTGGAACTTCGCCTTGTCCGCCTTCTTGTCCTTCTCGCCCTTCTTGCCCGTCCCCCCCCCGTCGGGGAGGTTGCCGGACCCCTTCAAGTGGGAGCCGTCCTTGTGGGTCTCGGTGTAGATGTTCTGGTAACAGAGCACCGAGGCGTACGCGGCCTCCGCTGCCTGCGGGCCGTTCGGATCCTCCGCCACGACCGAGTCGAAGGCAGGGCCGCACTTGGCCCAGTCCTTCTGGAAGTACAGAAGGTCGGCCATCGCGTACTTGATCTTGAAGATGTTCGGCCAGTCCTCCTTCAGGATGCGGGGGAACTCGAACTTGGCGAACTGCTCCTGCTTGAAGTTGTTGACGACCTTGTCGTAGAGCTGCGCGGCCAGCTGCATCGTCTTCTTGTCGCCGGTGCCGCGCACGCCGCCCGAGCCCACCGCCTCGAGGTGCCAGGCCATCGCCGTCTCGGTCATCAGGCCGGCGGTGATGTTGGAGCACTTCAGCTTGGCGTCCGCCGGGTGCCCCTCGCCCTGGAACTTGTTGTGGACGTCGAGCTGGCGCCCGAGCACGTCCACGATCTGGTCCTTGTTGCCAGACTTCATGGCGAGCGTCGCCTCGGCGATGTGCCCCTGGTAGACGCAGTACTTCGGGCCCCGATCGCGGGTCATCAGGTCGGTGTAGAGCTCGATGCCCTCCTTGTAATGACCGGTGTCGAGGTAGTTCTGCCCGAGGTCGTCCATCATCTTGAACGTCTTCTCGGAGCTGCCGCTCGAGTCGCCGCTGAGCGGCCGGAGGAAGTCATGGGACTTCCGCGGGTCGCCCGCGAGCGCGTAGACCGGGATGATGTCGCGCCGCGCCGAGACCGCGAGCTGGGCCGCGTTCGGCATCTGCTGGAACTGCTGGCCGTACTCGATCGTCTTCTTGAACTCGCTGATGGCGCGGGCGAAGTCGCCCTTGTTCCAGTAGACGTACCCGAGCTTGTAGTGGGCGTAGCCCCAGACCTTGTTCTCGGGCGGCGGGTACTGGGTGACCTTGACGTACGACTGCTCGGCCAGGTCCCACTTGGACGGGTCGCCCTGCGCCTCGTTGAAGAAGAGCTCGCCGAACGCGAGGTACGCGTTGGGGATGTACTTCGAGTTGGGCCAGTTCTTGATGAGCTCGAAGTAGACCTTGCGCGCGTCCTCGAGCTGCTGCGCCTGCTCGTACTCGTACGCGAGGTAGTAGAGCACCTCGTCCGTGCAGCCCGTGCTCTTCGCGGGATCGGACGCGTTGGTGCTCTGGCAGTACTTCGGGTACTGCGTCTTGAGCTGCGTGTAGTACTTGATCGCGCTCTTCCGCGCGGCGGCGAGGATCTTGTCGGCCTTGCCGACCTCGGCCTGGATCCCGGCGACGGCCTTCGGGTTCTTCCGCTTGGCCTCGTCCGCCTTGATCTGCCCCTCGGTCTTGTCGCGGAACGCCGCCGACTCCAGCTCGACGTACCCCTCGGCCAGGCGCCGCATCAGCTTCGGCCGATCCGGCGCGTTCTTCGGCGTCGAGGCGTACAGGCGCTCGAGGCCCTGGATCTCGGTGATCAGCAGGCTCCTCACCTTCGGGGCGAGGCGGTTGCGCCGCTCGTCGCGCTGCGCCGAGGCCTGCGACGCGGTCGGGTTGGCCGGCTTCGTCAGGTCGTCGCGCTTCTTCAGCTGGATGCCCGTGGGGGCCGACTTGAAGCTGACCTGCGGCTTCTTGCCCGCCGACACCTGCAGCTTGCCGCCCGGACACGCGGCGATCGCGTCCTTCGCGGGCTGCGTGATGCATGCGTCGGCCGCCGACGCGGGGCTCGTCGTGACGGCGCACGCCGCCACGGCCAGCGTGCCTGCCGCCGCGCGGAGCGCATGCAGTACACCGAACTTCGACTGCTTCATCTCCATCTCCGTCCCTCCGCCACGGACCCCCGTGAGGAAGCGCTCCCTGCCCCACGGTCCCAAGCCACGGGGCAAACGTTTAAGAAATCTCTCACTTGCTGCACTTCGACGTCACGACCTGCCGGTAGAAGCCGAGCTCGTCGCGCCAGTACTCGCCGTCGAACGGCCACAGCACGTGCTCGTCGTCGGGCTTGACGACGCCGTACGTGAGGGCGTCCTCCTTCGAGAGCTGGCCGCTGACGACCTGCTGGTCGAGCTTGTTTCGCTCGGCCGCGGTGATGTCGATGAGGATCTTCGACGAGTCGCGGAGGTGCTCGTTGAGCTCGTCGAGGTTGCGCTGGTAGCGCTCCCGGCCGAGCGTGCCGGCGTTCCGGATCGCGAGGCTCCGCGCGAACTCGAGGGCGTCGGTCACCTCGCTGCCCACCGGAGAGTTGCGGAAGTTGACGGGCGCCTTCTTGAACCGCTCCGCCTCCTCGTCGAGCACGCGCACGTACTCCATGTTGCGGCGGAGCTGGCGATCCGAGAGCGCGTTCTCGACGATCGGGCGGACCGTCGGCGACAGGTTCGCCTTGCCGGCGCTCACGTCCTTGAGGAACTGGAAGAAGCGCTCCTCGTTCCCCTCCCCCTGGAACCGGACCAGGATCGACTCGAGCTCCTTCTTGATCGGCTCGTACTTCTTCTGCATCTTCGCGACGATCGTCGTCGCGTCGCCGTACTGGCAGATCGTGAAGGAGACGACCGCCTTCAGGATGTCGGCCTCGGGATAGAACGAGTTCGGGAAGTAGGGCGACTCGATCGTGTGGATGTTGCCGAGGGCCTGCGGGTACAGCCCGGCCATGAAGTACGCCCAGGACTGCTCGAAGAGGCTGTCCAGCCAGTACTCGCTCGCGACGTCGACGCGGTTCCAGTACTTGACGGCGGCCGAGAGCTTCGCGGCGTCGATCGTCGGGACGTTGTTGTCGTCGAGGCGGACGGAGGCCGAGTAGTAGGTGCGCGCCATCGAGAGGAACGCGAGGTCGCGCATGCGCGCCTCGTCCTCGACGCCCTCGACGCCCTCGTCGATCGCCTGGACGATCCGCTGGAACGACTTGACCGCCGGCACCGACTTGCGCAGCTGCACGTACGAGATGCCGCTGAAGAACTGGGCCTGGACGTAGTACTTGCTGTTGGGGTCGACCTTCGCGAAGAGGGCGATCGCCTCCTCGTAGTTCCGGTTCCGGTACTTGTAGCGGCCGAGCAGGTAGTTGAGCTGCCAGTAGAGGTCGCGCTGCTGGGGGTTGTTGAACCGCGCGATCTGCTCGGTCTTGTACTTGCCGACGCGCTCGATGATGTCCGCCGGCTCGGGGAGCTGCGTCGCGAGCTTGGACAGCCAGAGCAGCGTCTCGTTGAACTTGAGGTGGCTCGGCTTGTCGGCGACCTGCGAGAAGATCGCGTAGCTCGCCTGGTAGAACTGCAGCCGGTACAGCGCGATCGCGAGGTGGTACTGCGCGATCTGGCGGTTGCCCTCGTCGTCCCCCGTGTCGCCGTCGACGACGCGCTTCAGCTGCCGCGCGGCGTCGCTCCACCGCTCGCTGTCGAACAGCCGCTTCGCCTGCGCCGCCTCCTCCGTCATCTGGCCCGCGGTCACGGGGCCCGCATCCTCGTCGAGGTTGATCTCCTTGTTGGGCTTCGTGCCGCCCTTGGCGTCCGCCTTTTCAGCCGCGACGGGCTTACCCTTGCCGGCCTGCGCGTGCCCCACGGCGGGGGAGAGCAAGAGGGCAGAAGCTACAAGGCAGATACTCGCCAGCCGGTTCCGCATCGTCGTTCCTCGCTTTCGGCGACGTAAAGATCGTGGCCCCTTCGCCCCGTTCGCGGCTCCACACACCGGAAGCGCGCGCCGTAGACCCCCGAGGCAGCTCGGTCGAGAACCAAAAAGTTCAATGAGAATCAACGGATACTTGCGTGTGGCGGGGGATGGTAGGATTGTGGCGCGCGGCTTGTCAAGCGATGCCGGGCATGGGCCTGCGCTACATTCCCGGCCTCGGACACCGGGCGCCGCGTCGACCTTGGGGTTGCGCACTGCGTAGCAGTCGAGGGTGGAATTATCGAAGAGCTGCGGCGCCGCTTCCTACACCGGAACGTCGCGCCGCGGAGGCGTGGCCGCCCCCCCCCAGCCAAGGGACCGCTGGGCGCGGGGGTCGAACGCTGCGCGCCGGCGACGGCCCCCCACCTCGGCGGGGCGCGCCCCATCCGGCTGTTGACGCTCAAGGCGCGCTTCGTCTAGGGTCCAACCGCTGACGTTGTGCCTTTGAGCACCTCGACTTGAGCGTTTTCTTGCCTCCCGTCCGCGCGCCTTCTGCCGAGGCGATGGCGCGCACCGCCGCCGAAGGAGCACGTTCTGATGACCCGTTCCATTCTGTCCGGCCTGCTCGGCCTGCTCAGCGTCGTCGCTATGGCGAGCCTGCCCGCCGCATGTGAAAGCGGCGGCGTGGGCGACCCGTGCCTGCCCGAAGACGAGTACGATCCGCAGTTCGCTGGCTTCAAGGTGACGGAAGAGAACATCGAATCGCGGTCCTTCCAGTGCCAGACGCGGATCTGCCTGGTGAACCACTTCCAGGGGCGCGTGAGCTGCCCGCTCGGCCAGGAGGCGCCAGCGCCCTGCGATCCGAACAACCCGGCGTCCTGCGGCGACAAGGGCGAGTGCGTCCTGTCCGGAGCGGTCGAGCCGCCGAACTGCGCTGGGAACCAGGACTGCCGGTGCCAGACCAACGACGACTGCTACGGCGAGGGCTGGAGCTGCGACGCGGACGGCATGTGCAAAGCGCACGTGTGCCGCCCCCTGAACGACAGGGGTGAATTCGTCGGCTGCCAGGACCCGACTGCAGACGACAACGTGGGCAAGGTCTGCTGCGTGCCGGGGACCGAGGATCCCGTCGCCTCGCCCGTCTGCGGCCAGTGCGCCCCCGGCTCGAACCGCAACGCACAGCAAGCGGTGTACTGCTCCTGCCGGTGCGGCGTGGCCGACGGGGAGCCGGACGATCCGAACTTCAACTTCTGCGAGTGCCCGCAGGGCTTCACCTGCTCCGAGATCCGCCCGAACGTCGGGCTCGGGGATCCGCTCCTCACCGGCAAGTACTGCATCAAGCAGGACTCGCAGTTCGAGAGCGAGGGGGAGTGCGCCGACGTGCCCGGCCGCGTCAACTCGGACCAGTGCGCGGGCTTCTAGGCATCGGGTGACGGGCCGCCGCGCCTCGCGCAGCCCTCGGCGTACGCCGGTCGATCAGGCCGGCGGCGCCCTCCCCTCCAGCGACGGTTCAGGCTCACACGACGGCTCGCCGCCAGGGCGACCGGCGCGCGCCTCGCGCACTGGTGAACCGCCGGTCCGCGCGACGCGCGACGGTGGGCTCGCGGGAGGCGCGCGCGCCGCGGGCGCCGACGAGCGCGGCGACCCCGGTGGCGCGTCGCCTCGCCGCGCGGCGATCGCGCCCGCTGCCGCTCCGCCGGCGGACGCTCGGAGAGCGCTCGGGGCGCGCGCGGAAGACGCCGTCGTCGCCTACCTGGCGGCGCGAGGGATGGAGGTGGTCGCGCGCAACGCGCGGGTCGGCCGCCTGGAGATCGACGTGATCGCGCGGGACGGCCCGGTCATCGCGATCATCGAGGTGCGGACGCGCGGCGCCGGCTCGTACGTCCGCGCCCTCGACAGCATCGACGCGGGCAAGCGAGCCCGCGTGCGGCGCGCCGGCGAGCAGCTCTGGCGCGCCCGCTTCTCGCGCGTGCGCGGCGTGGAGCGGATGCGCTTCGACGCCGCGTCGGTGACGTTCCTCCCGAACGGCGAGGCGGCAGTCGAGCTCATCAAAGCCGCTTTCTAGCGCTCTTCGATTTTTGGGTTGATTTCGGTTCGATTTCGAGCTGCTGCGGGGCTGCTCGAGGAGGCGCGCGCCGCTCGGGGCGCGCGCGGGCGGGTCACGCGTCGAGCTGCTCTTGCATCTCGGTGCGGAGGCGCTTGAGCTGCGCGATGCCGTCGGGGTCGATCTCGGCGGAGCCCTTCTGCGCGCGCGCGTCGGCGTCCAGCTTCACGAGGATCCCGTCCATCGTCGCGATCTTGGCCTGCTGGCGCGCCCGCAGATCCTCGACCATCTTCTCGAACGCCTCGAAGAAGTGCTGGAGCTCGTCGCCCTTCCGCAGGCGCTCGCGCACGACCAGCTTGCCCTCGCCGACCTGGCGGAGCAGCCGCTTCATCTTGAAGATCGGGCCGGCGATCTTGTGCGTGAAGACGATGCCCGCCACGCCGACGCCGAGGACGAGCAGCGACAGCAGCGCGACGATGAGGCGGAGCAGCATCTGCTGGTTGTCCGCGACCTCGACGGCCTGCCGCTCGAGCGCCGCGGCCCGCTGCTGCAGCGACGCAGCGTCGCGCTCGAGCCGCGCCTGCTCGTCCTTGAGCTTGCTCTCGTCGCGCTGCGCCGCCTCGCCGAACGTCTTCGCGAGCTCGGGGTCGTCCTTGTACTCCTTCGCGATGTTCATCGCGACGACCTCGCTGACCCGGCGGCTCTGGACGAGCACCTCCTGGCCGCGCTTGACGGTCTCCTGACCCTGACGGACGATCTCTTGCCCCTGCTGCACGGCGGTGCGGCTCTGCTCGATGATCTTCGAGCTGGCGTTCCAGAGGAGGATCCCGAGCGCCACGGAGAGCGCGAGGCTGATCCCCACGAGGAACCCCGTGTATTTCAGCTGGAATTTCTGATCGAGCAGGTAGTTCCGCGCGCTCCGCTGGTAGCGCGCTCTGACCTCCGGCGCGGAGGTCTGCGGGGCCGTGCTGGAAGCGTCGCTCATGGGATCCTCGAAGCTGGCTGGAGATGACAAGGGTCGTGAGGCACGGGGAAAGCCAATATCGAGCCGCGATGGTGCGTCACAGCGAGGCGACGACCTTGTGGAAGGTCTCGATCGCGTTCTCGACGCACATCTTCATCAGGATGTTCTCGCTCTGGACGTCCTTCTTCGGGGTGCCGCTCTGCGTGAGCTTGGGCGCGAACTCGCCCTGGAGCGACTTGGACGGATAGGTCCACATGCTGACGCGGACCACCTGGGTGAGGTTGCCGCCCTGGTACACGGCGGGCTCGACCGTCGCGAGCAGGTAGAAGCCCTTCATTTTTTTGCCGTTCAGAATCTTCTTGCCCTGGGCGAGCGTCTCGCCCTTGGGGGCCACCGCGTAGCCGGCCTTCGCGAGGATCTTCTCCTGCATCGCGGCGCGCACGAGCGGCTCGATCTCGGACTCGGGGCGGCCGCTCTTGTTCGTGATCTCGATGGCCACGTAGTACTTCGTGTCGGCGCCCGGCGGGGGCGGCTGCGACGCGCCGCCGCCGCCGCCCGCCGACAGCGTGGCGATCGACTTCTGCATCTGCGACTTGACGGCCGGCGTCTGCTCCCGGCCCTCGGCCCGCTGCAGGCACGCGAGCCCCGCGGGCTTGCCCAGCCTGCCGAGCGCCGCGGCCGCCGCGACCCTGACGGACGCGTTGGCGTCCGTCAGGGCGTCGCAGAGCGGCTTCGCGGCGGCGTCGTCCCCCGACGCGCCGAGCGCGAGCGCCGCCTGCGTCCGGACGCGGTAGTCGTCGTTGGTCTTGAGCTGCTCGGCGAAGTGGCTCGTACGCTGATCCGCGTAGCTCCTCGTCGGCATCAGCGAGAGTACGAGCGTCACAACCAGCAACACGAGCGCAGGAAAGGGCCGACGCATTCCACGTTCGACGATACACGAGCGCATCGCCGCCGTGGCGATCGGATCAGCGGGCCTGCACTCGAAAATTGGTGCGCACACGCTCGCACTTTTGCCTTGCATTCGCTCGCTCCTCGTTGCCACCGAACTGGACGGTTTGACGCCGCCTGCCCGCGGGGCTTCAAGGCGCGAAACACGTTGGGGTTCAGGGTGAACACGACATCATCATCCACTTATCTACCCGTCTCCACGGCGCTCTGCCGACGTCGTGTCGGCGCGTCGCGTGCACGTCCGCTCACGTCCGCGTACGTCCTCGCTCGCCCTCGCTCGCTGCCGCGCGCCGGGCGGGCTCGAGCTCGGCGCCGCCGCGGATCCGCTTCCCCTTGCCCGGGCTCGGCCCGCGTGACGAATAATGCGCGACCATGACGAGGGGCTCGCCGGAGGCGTTCGGGAGATGCGTGGCTTGAGACGATGTCTGGAGGCGGCGCTCGTCGCGGCGGCCGCGCTCGTCGCAGCGCCCCCGGCGCACGCGCAGACGCGAGGCGCGCCGCTCCGCATCCAGGTGCGGGGGAGCGCGCAGATCGACGCCGTCGCGTGGACCGAGCCCGACGGGTTCGTCGTGCGCGGCAGCGTCATCGACGACGCGCGGAGCCCGGTCACGGAGGCGCCGCTCTCCATCGACGCCGTCACGAGCGGCGGCGCCCCGGTGGATCTTCCGCGGGCGGAGGGGTGCGCGGAGGGCGGCGCGGCGCGCGTTCGAGAGCATCGCGCCTCGCAGGGAGGATACGCGATCACCACCGACGCGCGGGGCGCGTTCTGCCTCCGCGGGCGCGCGCCGCTCGCGAACGCGACGCTGCGCGTCCGCTTCCCGGGAGGGAAGCTCTACGAGCCGGCCGAGGCGAAGGTCCCGATCGAGACGCACGCGGCCCCGCTCGCGCCGGTGAACCTCCGGTTCGATCCGCCGGTGGACGCGATCGATCTGGATCGCCCGACGGTCAACGTCACCGTGGCGCTCCGGATCGATCGCAGCGGCGCCGCGGGCGGCGCGCCGTTCGAGCGCGAGCGGCTCCCCGTCGTGCTCGAGGACGAGCGCGGCGCGAGGATCGCGGAGGCGCCCACCGGCGGCGACGGCCGGGCGCGGTTCGAGCTCGCGACCGAGGGCCTCGGCGGCGCCGGGCAGGGCGCGCTGCGCGCGCGCTTCGAGGGGACCGCCGCGCTCGCGAAGGCGAGCGTCAGCCAGGGCGTCGTCCGGTACGCGCAGGTCGCGCTCGCGCTCTCCCATCCGGTCGAGCCGGCGCGCGCGGAGGACGGCGTGCCGATCGACGTCGACGTGCGCTCGTCCGGCGGCCCGGTCGAGGGCGGCGTCGTCGAGGCGCTGCGCGCGGGCGAGCCGGTCGGCGCGGCGGCGGTGGTCGCCGGCAAGGCGCGGGTGATCGCCGCGTTCACCGCCGAGCGCGAAGGGACGGTGCCGCTGTCGCTCCGCTACGTGCCCGCCGCCCCGTGGTGGATCCCCGGCGCCGAGCTCGCGATCGACGTCCCCGTCGCGGGCCCCGGGGTGTGGCGGCAGCTCGCGCTCGGCGCCGCCGTCCTCGCGATCGCGGGCTGGGTGCTCGGCGGCTGGCGGCGCGCTCCGAAGCGCGCGGCCGCCGGCGCGGCCGACGAGAAGCCCGCCGCGCCGCCCGGCCGCGCGGGCGTGCGGATCGTGGGGCCGATCGACGACGCGACCGGCTGGCGCGGCGCCGTCGCCGACGCGCACGACGGCGCGCCCATCGCGCAGGCCGAGCTCACGATCGTCGTACCCGCGTTCGACGGCAGCGGCGTCGTCGCGCGCGCCGTGACCGACGACGCCGGCGAGTTCTCGATCGAGGCGCCGTACCGGAGCGACGCGAAGCTCGTCGTGCGCGCGCCGACGCACAGCAGCTACGAGCAGGCGCTCCCGCCGCCGAGCAGGCTGGGCATCGCGCTGGTCACGCGGCGCCGCGCCGTGCTCGATCGTCTCGTCCGGTGGGCGCGGCGGCAGGGGGCGCCGTTCGAGGGACCGCCGGAGCCGACGCCCGGGCACGTGCGCCGCGTGGCGAGCAGGGTCCAGCAGCGCGAGGTCGAGCAGTGGGCGACCCGGATCGAGCACGCCGCCTTCGGGCCCGATCCCGTCGACGAGCGGCTCGAGCAGGACCTCGGCGCGTCGGAGCCGAAGCCCGGCGTCTCGCAGCTCGCCCCGTGAGCCGAGCGCTCGGGGCGCGCGGCGGCGGCCCCGCCGCCGCGCCGACCTGCCGTTTCGCTGGCCGGATCGGGCGACCGCGCGAGCGCACGTTGACGTATGGGGTGCGTCCCATATAGTCGGCTCCCTCGCCGGAGAACGCCAACGTGGAAATCGCCCTAATTATCGTCGGCCTCGTCGTGGTGGCGGCGATCGTCTACTTCGTCACGAAGAAGGCGCCGCCCCCCGAGATCGCAGCGCCCCCCGAACCGAAGAAGCTCCCGGAGAAGGCGAAGCAGCCCGCCGGGAAGCCGGCGGAAAAGCCGGCCGACAGGCCGCGCGTCCAGAAGAAGCCTCCGGCGGAGGAAGAGCCTCCGGCGAAGGCGAAGGAGCCCGCGCCGCGGGAAGAGCCGCCCGCGGCGACGCCCTTCCCCGTCGAGGTGCCCGCCGTCCCGCCGCCCTCCGCCCGGGCCGTTCCGCCCGAGCCCGCGGTCGCGGAGGCGCCGCCCGTCGCCGCGACCGTGGTCGAGGCGCCCGCGGAGAAGCCGGCCCCCGCGAGGCCGGCGCGCGAGACGACGCCCCCGGGCGCGCGCAAGCGCGACGTCGAGGGGCTGCGCAAGGGCCTCACGAAGGTACGGGAGCGCGAGGGCTTCTTCGGCCGCCTCAAGGCGCTGTTCGCCGGCAAGAAGGAGATCGATCCCAACGTCGTCGAGCAGATCGAAGAGGTGCTGCTCACCTCGGACGTCGGCGTGAAGACGACGGAGCTCCTCCTCGACGAAATCCGCTCGGCGCTCAGCCGCAACGAGCTCGCCGACACCGACAAGGTCTGGGACGCGCTGCGCGAGCACGCGAAGCGGATCCTGCGCGTCGGCGCCGGCGGCGGGCTGTCGCTGAAGACGCAGCCCACCGTGGTGATGGTGGTCGGCGTGAACGGCGTGGGCAAGACGACCACGATCGGCAAGCTCGCGACGCAGCTCAAGGCCGAGGGCCGGACGGTGGTGCTCGCCGCGGGCGACACGTTCCGCGCGGCGGCGGTGCAGCAGCTCAACGTCTGGGGCAAGCGCGTGGGCTGCGAGGTCGTGCGCGGCAAGGACGGGGCGAACCCGGGCGCCGTGATCTTCGACGCGATCCAGAAGGCGAAGGAGACGGGCGCCGACGTGGTGCTCGCCGACACCGCCGGCCGGCTGCACACGAAGACGAACCTCATGGAGGAGCTGGCCCGGGTCGCGCGCACGATGAACAAGGCGATGGAGGGGGCGCCCCACGAGACGCTGCTCGTGCTCGACGCCACCAACGGACAGAACGCCATGCAGCAGGCCGCGCTCTTCAAGGAGGCGCTGCCCATCACCGGCATCGTGCTGACGAAGCTCGACGGCACCGCGAAGGGCGGCGTCATCCTCGGCATCTGCGCCGAGCACGGGCTCCCCGTCCGCTATGTCGGCATCGGAGAGCGCGCCGAGGACCTCCGCGAGTTCGAGCCCGACGAGTTCGTCGAGGCGATGCTCGGCCGCCCGAGCGGCACCGAGGACGCGGCCGCCTGACGAGCGCGGCGCCCCGCGGCGAGCGATCTCGACCCCACCTCCCAATCACTCCCCTCGACATCGGTCAAAGAGATGGGCGATGGTCCGAACCCTCGGACCGCCTCGCCCGCGCCGGCTGGCCCCTCAGGAGCCGGCGCCGCGGCCGCGCGAGCAACGGCGGATCCGGGCCCGCGGCGATTGTGCAGCGAATTTGCCGGTCGGCGCGAGTCCCCCCGGGCGCGCGCCGCCTGGGGGCTGCCCGGTCGCCCAAGGCAAAAGGATTTGGTTGTTGATCCTTTTATTTTCGGCGTGATATAGTCCGTCGGGCTTGGCGGTTGACCGAATTAATTAATGAATTCGCGTAGTTAGAAAGCTGTACTACCTGGGCGATCGATCGATCGCTCGCATCGCACGGACTTCGGAAGGGATGGCGATGAACCAGGCTCGCGTGGGGCTTCTCGTTGCGGCTGCGCTGGTCGCGGTGCCGCTCACGGCGTCGGCTCAGCCAAAAGAGCAACCCAAGGAAATTAACCTCGACGAGCCAGAGACTCCTGCCGAGGGTACGGAGCCGGCGGAGGCCCCCGCGGCTCCGGCCGATGGCGAGGGTGGCGACGAGGCGGGGCTTGGGGACATCTGTAAGATCGACCCTTCGGCGTGTCCCACGATCGACTTGAACAAGGAAGCGGCGAAGGAGCTCAACCCTGAGACCTACGCGGTGCAGCAGATCTACGCGCTGCGCTACCACCGCTTCGAGGTGAACCCGTACTTCGGGCTGACGATGAACGACCAGTTCGTCGGGCACAACGGTCCGGGGCTCTCGATCAACTGGTACCTGACCAACGTCCTCGCGATCGGGGTCAACGGCAACTGGTACGCCGGCCTCAACACGCCGTCGGACTTCAACTTCCAGACGAGCAGGGCGGCGCGTATCGGTGAGCCGATCACCGAGTATCAGTGGAACGCGAACGCGAACTTCACGTACGTCCCCGCGTACGGCAAGTTCGCCGGGTTCAGCGACTTCATCTTCCACTACGACTTCTTCGTGCTGGGCGGCGTCGGCGCGATCTCGACGCGGCCCATCGCCGTCGTCGATCCGGACAACCGCACCTTCGACTGGAAGCCCAAGCTCGCCTTCCACGTCGGCGGGGGCCTCCGCATCTTCTTCAACCGCTGGTTCGCGGCCATGGCCGAGGTCAGCGACTACATCTTCTTCGACGAGCTCGAGAACCCCAGCGTCGCGACGAGCACCCCCCAGGACAAGAGCACGTGGCTCGCCGAGGGGAAGAGCTTCACCAACAACGTGCAGGCACAGGTCGGGTTCTCGGTCTTCCTGCCGTTCTCCTGGGAATACCGGCTGCCGAAGTAAGGCCTTTGGACGTGGGGACGCGCCGACGCCGAGCGCGAGACATGGGATGATTCAGCCAAAGACGGGGACAGGCATGATGCGTCGATTCGTCCAAAGCCTCTGCACCGTGGTGGCAGGGCTGACCGGCTGTGCACTTCTGATGACGGCTGCGCCGGCGGAGGCGCAGGAGATCCAGCTGACGGGCCCCCTGGCCGGTGCGCCCGCCGTGCGGAAGCTCCGGCTCCACCGCGACGGACGGTTTGAGGTCGCTCCAGGCGCGTCGTTCACGCTGCTGGACGAGTACCGGCGGACGATTATGCCGGGGCTACGCCTCACCTACCATCTCACCGACTGGTTCGGCATCGGTGCCTGGGGCGGCTACGGGTTCCAGTACAACACCGGGCTGACGGACGAGCTCCAGCGCGTCGCGATCGACAGCCGCGGCTGCGCCGACCGGCCGTTCACGAAGGCGTGCCAGCTGACCAGGGTCAACCTGACGCGGGGTGACCTCACCGAGGACCAGCTCGCGCAGATCCAGTGGGTCGCGGCGCCGCAGGTCACGGTCGTGCCGTTCCGCGGCAAGCTGGCGCTGTTCGCCGAGCTCTTCGTGGACACTGACGTGAATTTCTTCGCCGGCGTCGCGGCGATCGGGGTCAAGGAGCGCAAGCAGTGCACCACCAACTGCGCCGAGACCTTCGGCCTCGAGAGCCGCATGGCCATCGCGCCGACGTTCGGCCTCGGCTTGAATTTTTACCCGTCGGACTTCCTCGGCTTCGGCGCGGAGTGGCGCGCCCTGCCCTTCGAGTGGAATACTTCGGGCTTCGACAACCACGGGCTAGGTACGGATGAGGCGTTCCCCGACACCAAGGTGGACGACAAGGATCGCGAATTCCACTTCACCAGCATGGTCACCGTGAGCTTGAGCATCCAATTCCCCACCGCCATCAAGACGACGGAGTAGACGGCTTCGCCGGCTCGGTCACCCGAGCCGCCCCGCCCGGGGCAACCCGGGCGGGAAGCGTCCAGTGCCGGGAGCAGCAGGCTCGGCCCTCGGCAGTGGAGCCCGGCGGCGATCGTCGGGCAGCTCGGACCGCGGCGGCGGGACAGCCACCAGAGGTCAGCGTTGGGTATTTTCGATTTTCTCCGCAAAAGCAATCCTCCGGCCGGAGGTGCGCCCTCCGACAACAAGAAGGTGGCCGGTCCGGCCAAGGTCTGCGCGGACAAGCGCGCTCAGACCTACGACCGCCTCGACGCCATCCAGACGCTCGCGGCGATGAAGAACGCCGACGCAGCGGCGGCGCTCCTCAGGCGCTTCACGTTCTCGATCGACCCCTCGATCACGGATCAGGAAGAGAAAGATCTGGCGTTCCGGGGCATCGTCGACGCGGGCAAGGACGCGGTGCCGGCCGTGGTCGAGTTCTGCGTCAAGGCCGAGACCCTCACCTGGCCGCTCAAGGTCCTGAGGGCGCTGCTCGACGACGACGACTACCGCGCCGAGCTCGTCCGGCTGCTCGATCGGTGCGACACGGAGTACGCGCGCAACATCGAGCCGAAGCAGCAAATCATCATCGCCCTCGGCGAGATCAAGGGCGACGACGTGCGGGTCGCGGTGGAGCGGTTCCTCGACGACGTGAACGAGACGGTCCGGTTTCACGCCGTCCAGACCACCTTCGCTCAGGGCGACGAGGCGAGCGTGCCAGCGCTGGTGAAGATGCTCGCGAGCGAGGAGTCGGTCCGGGTGAAGAACAAGGTGGCCGAGGGGCTGATGACCCGCGGCTGGACGGTGCCCGCTGAGCTGCGGAGCGGCGCGAACCAGGCGCTCCAGGACTCGAACGGCTTCAGCGTCGGCGCGGACGGCAAGCTCCGGAAGGGCGCTGGATACGGCTGAAGGTCGCGCTTTCGCGACAAACCTGTTCGCCCTGCGATCGGGTTGACAGCGTTGCCGCGCGTGGACGAAACTCCGCGCCATGCTTGTTCAGCCCTCGGCGGCAGCTGAGCGCGGAGGCCGCGTGGCGCGGCCCTCAGCAGCGGAAAGCGAGCGCAGAGTCCGTGATTGAGCACCGCTCGTCGATGGCGGAGCTCCCGTCACGACGTCGTGAGCCATGCCCCTGCTCCGGCGAGGCGCGTCGAGGAGCGCGCGCGCGGCGAGCGCGGCGCTCCTCGACGCTGCGCGCGATGGCCGCGGCCAGCCTGCTGCCGTTCGCGCTCGCCCCGCGCGGCGCCGCAGCAGCCGACTTCGAGGTCCAGTCGACCACCGGCGTCCAGGCCTACGAGGTCGCGAGCCCCTGGGGCGCCACGAACATCGAGCGGCGGCGTCTTTTGCAGACGCTGGGGCTCGCCGTCTACAACATCCAGGGCGACTCGGTGCCAGGCGAGGCCGACTACTCGGCGACCGTGCGGCTCCGGCTCGACGCGGACTTCGGGGTGAACGGCCACCTCGAGGGCGCGCAGCAGGGCGGCGAGACGGACTACAGCGTCGCCGGCGGCTCGCGTTACATCCCGGGGCTGCGCGAGGCGCCGCTCGATCTGATGTACGCGTACTTCGAAGGGCGGAACGTCGCCAGCGGGTGGCTCGGCTTCCGGGTCGGCCGCCAGTACGTGAGCGACGTGCTCGGATGGTGGTCGTTCGACGGCGCGCTCCTCCGGGTCACGACGCCCTACTACGTCCAGATCGAGGCGTACGGCGGCCTCGAGCAGCGCGGCGGCCTGCCGCTCTCGACGTCGCGCTTCGAGGCGCAGGGCATGTGGCGCGGCAGCCACCGGGGCTTCGGCGACGACCGGACGCTGCCCGGGAGCGCGGCCGACTACCCGGCGTTCCAGGAGGCGCAGATCGCCCCGGCGTTCGGCGTCGCGCTGGAGAGCGCCGGTCCGAGCTTCCTCCATGGCCGGCTGACCTACCGGCGCGTCTACAACGTGGGGACCGCGATCACCCAGCAGTTCCCCGATGCGGACGGGGACGTCCAGACGACCGACGGGTCGCGCATCTCGCAAGAGCGGCTCGGGTACGCGGCCAACGTCAACGTGCCAGACCTCGGCGGGCTCAAGGGCGGGGTGACGTACGACCTCTACAACGAGCGCGTCGGCTCGTTCTACGGCGGCCTCGAGGTGTACGCGGGCAGCCGTGTCACGCTGGGCGCGGACGTCGACTACTTCGTTCCGACGTTCGACGCCGACTCGATTTGGAACTGGTTCACCCACGCGCCCATCACCACGATCACCGGGCGGGCCGCGGTCGACATCACCCGCGAGGTCGATCTCGCCGCCTGGGGCGGCACGCGGCTCTGGATGGCCGAGGGGAACCCGGAGGAGTTCGGCGCCGGCCAGTGCGAGGTCGCGCGGCTCGGGCCGGATTGCGTCGGGACGACGGCGCTCGATCCGAGCGACGGCGACCTGGAGGATTACGCGCGCGACGAGGAGAACCGCGCCACGACGATGACGACCGACGTGCTCGCGAACCTCGCGGGCCGCTACCGCACGCGGACGTCGTCGGTCGAGCTCCGCGGCATGCTGCAGACCGGGGAGCGCGGGCGCCGGACAGGCGCCGATCTGTCGGGCGAGAGGCGGCTGCACGGGCAGCGCTACGCGCTCGGGGCGCGGGTGTCACTGTACAACTGGGCGGATCCGCTCCGGCCGGACCGGGACGCGACGTCGTTCGGGTACGTCCTTGGGGCCGGGTACCGGCCGGGCGAGTTCGCAGACTTCAAGCTCGAGTGGGAGCACGACATGAACCGGCTGGTGGGCCAGCGCTTCCGCGTCGTCGGCCTCGTGAGCCTTCGGGTGGCGCCGTGAGCGAGGAACGCATGGACGCAACACAGGACGGCCCGCGCGGCGCGCGGCGGGACCACCCGAGGCTCGTGCCGGGGTGGGTCGCGATCGTCGCGTGCCTTGGCGCGCTGGCCCTCGCGATCGTGGGCCCCGAGGCGGCCGCCCAGCCGAAGCCGCCGGCGACCGCGGAAGACGACGGCGCGGACGCGGAGGAGGAGGCGGAAGGCGACGCCGAGGAGGGCGCCGAGGGGGAGAAGGCCGCGCATCCGCCGCCGGGCGGGTACAAGTCCGGCCTCCACCCGATGCCCGACGACGCGGAGGTGCCGCTCGCCTGGATGCCGCCCGGGACGAGCGCGACGCCGGTCCCGAGCGACGAGATCTACCCGCCGCAGACGCTGACGATCCGCTTCAACCACAAGAAGCACGTCAAGGGGCTCAAGCAGACGTGCAAGTCGTGCCACGCGGGGGCCTACACGAGCGGCACGGTCACGGACAGGCTGCTGCCGAGCCCGGCGCAGACCTGCGACAACTGCCACGACGTCGATCACTCCGACCTCACCCAGGTGAAGGCGGGGACGAACGAGAACGGACAGTGCGTCTACTGCCACATCGGCGAAGACGCGGGCAGCGGCGGAAAGGTGGCGCCGCTCGTGCTGCCGCACGCGAACCTCCGGTTCCCACACCAGAAGCACGTGAGCCGGAACATCAAGTGCAGCCAGTGCCACGGCCGGGTCGATCGCCTCGAGCTCGCCACCCGCGAGCAGCTGCCGCGCATGGCGGGCTGCTTCTCGTGTCACAACATGAGCGGCGCGGCCCAGGGCGACGCGAAGAGCGACTGCGACGTGTGCCACCTGACGCGTCCCGACGGGCGGCTCATGACCGCGTTCGCCACGGGCGATCTGCTGCCGCCGCGGTGGCTGCACAACGCGGGGCACACCCCCGACTGGCTCGAGCGGCACAAGCAGATCGCCGCGAACGACAGCGCCTTCTGCGGGACGTGCCACAGCGAGAACTACTGCACCGACTGCCATGACGGGAAGATCCGTCCGCGCAACGTCCACCCGAACGACTTCCTCTCGATGCACGCGCAGGCGGCCCGGCAGGACAATCCGCGCTGCGTGAGCTGCCATCAAGAGCAGACGTTCTGTGCGGACTGCCACCGCCGGACGGGCGTGGCGCGCGAGGCGCCGAGCGCCGCTCGGCCCGCAGGGCGCCGCTTCCACCCCCCGCCGGCCGAGTGGACCACCGCGCCGCGCAGCGCGAAGCACCACGCCTGGGAAGCAGAGCGAAACCTGAATGCGTGCGTTTCCTGCCACACCGAGCGGGACTGCGCGACCTGCCACGCGACCCGGGGGATCTCGGGCGGGCAAGGAGTGAACCCGCATCCGATCGGGTTCGACGAGAGCAGTTGCAAGGCCGCGTTCTCCCGAAACCCGCGCCCGTGCCTGGTGTGCCATCAGTCGAGCGACAGGTCCCTGCGGGGTTGCCAGTGAAAAGTCAAAATCGGTCAGTATATTCCTTGCCCTGGCCTTCCGGCGACGGGTATAGCGAAGTGCGCGCGGCTTCCCTAACGATCGCCGCGAACGCCAAGGAGAACGGGCGTGAAGGAGCTGATCAAGTACCTGATCGACAACCTCTATCTCGATTTCCAGGGGGAAATCACGCTGGAGACAGTGCGGGGCTTCCTCCGCGAGGACGACGGACGGGAGGCACGGCAACTTTTGTCGAAGCTCATCGAGGAGAAAGGGGTCGACGACATGCTGATCACGCTGGCCGACTGTCTCAAGGAACACATCCAGAGCGGGGTGAACGAGAAGGTCGTCCGCGAGCAGCTCTCGCTCTACGCCGAAAGCTGAGCAGGCTGGCCGGCGCGGCGCGCCTCGTTCCCCTCCCCCTCTGCTTGCACGCAGCCCTCGCGACGGCCGGCTGCGACGTTGGGGAAGCCTCGTACCAGACGATCGACGCTCCCCCTGTCCACCTGATCGAGGCGCGGGCCACGACCGGCCTCGACCAGAACTACCAGCCCGTCCGTACCCCGCTCGCTCCGGACGGCAGCACCTTGGTGCTGTCGACCGCGAGCTTCGTGCTGAAGTTCGATCGCTTCCTGCTGCCCGGCTCGGTGAGCGGCGCGGTGGGGCCCGAGTCGCTGTGCGTCTCGGGCGATCTCGCCAAGCAGGTTCGGACGTACGCGGACTGCGTCAACCCCATCCCGCTGGCGCCGACGTACAACCCCGTCCAGCGGGAGGTCATCTTCCGCCAGATCGAAGGCATGCCAGGGCTCGTCCCGGGGACGCGGTACGTGCTCTGGGTCCTCGGGCCGGTGGACGACGCGGCGCCGTCGGGCATCCGCGCGTTCGACGGCGCGCCCCTGGCCGACAGCCAGCGCGTCGAGTTCACCGTCGCGGCGACCAACCCGCCCCAGGCGATGCCGGAGCGCCAGCCGAGGGGCGACTTCTACTGCCAGCAGGACCTGGAGTGCATCGGGCGCACGCCAGAGTGCCTGGGCGAGCCTCCGGCCGATCCGACGTGCTTCCCCTGCGTGAAGGGCGCCGCGAAGCTCCTCAACGCCTGCGCGGGGTGCCACAGCGACGCGAACGCCGCCGCAGGGCTGAACCTGAGCGTGGCTGCGCTCGATCCGACCGCGCAGCAGTTCAGGTACAACCGGCTCGAGCCGCTCTACGACACCGCGATCGGGCACGCCGCGCACCAGACCCAGATGGGCGAGCGCGCGCACGTGGGGGAGAAGACCCCGGAGCGCTTCGGCAGGGCCATGCCGCTCATCGACCCGGGAAACCCTGGGAACAGCTACCTCCTCTACAAGATCATCGTCGGGCAGAGCGCGGTCGACCCCTCCCTGCCCGCCGACCAGGCCGAGCGGCTCCGCGAGGAGATCGAGCGGCTGCGCGCCGCGTTCGTCATGGGGCTGCCCATGCCGCCCCCGGCCTTCCCCCCCTCGTTCTGGTTCCATCCCCAGATGTCGCCCGACAAGGAGGTCACGATGTACGTGGACGGGATGGATATCCTGTCCGCGTGGATCCTCGACGGCGCCGTGCCGCGCGACTGCTCCGTTCCGCTCCCGCCCTGACGCGCCCGCGCGCCGTCACATCACGCGATTCCGCCCGCCCTTCTTCGCGTGGTACAGCCGCTCATCGGCGCGGCGGTAGAGCTCCATGGGCGAGACCGGCGCGTCCGGCGTGATGCCCGCGACGCCGAAGCTCGCGGTGACGGCGATCTCGCCGTCCTCGAAGCGGAACGGCGTGCGCTCCACGAGCGCGCGCAGCTTCTCGGCGACGTGGCGCGCGCTCTCGACGGGGATCTCCGGGACGAGCAGCGCGAACTCCTCGCCGCCGACGCGCGCGAGGACGTCGTCGCGGCGGACGTTCGCGGCGGCCAGCGCGGCCATCTGGCGGAGCACGGCGTCGCCCGTGAGGTGCCCCCGCGTGTCATTGATGCTCTTGAAGTGATCGATGTCGAACATGATGAGCGCGAGGTGGCGATGGTAGCGGCAAGCCCGCGACACCTCGCGCTCGAGCGCGACCTCGAAAGAGCGCTTGTTGTGGACCTGCGTCAGCCCGTCGAAGGTCATCAGGCGGTAGATCTCTTCGTGGTACGAGAGCTCGACGTTCCCCCCCTGGATGAACTTGAAGATCGTCCGCCCGATCTTGACCTGATCGCCGTCCTTGAGGGCGCGCTCGTCGATCGAGACGTCGTTCACGTAGGTGCCGTTGGTCGAGCCGAGATCGCGGACGACGTAGCCCATCCCGTTCCAGGAGATGCGCGCGTGCCGGCGGCTCACCGCCTCGTCATCGAGGGGGATGTCGGTCTGGATCGCGCGCCCGCACTCGATGGATCCCGTTCCGAGCGCGATGCGGCGCCCGAGCTCCGTGCCGTAGATCACGACCAGGCACGCGGTGCCGGGCTCCACCGGAAGCGCGGGCGGGGCGATGGACGTGCAGGTGACGAGCGTCTGCCGATGATCGTTCTCTTGCTTCGCCACGCTGGAGGACCCAAGTACACCAGAGCCCGCGTTCCGGAGCAACGCACGTCGCGCGTCGGACATGGTAGGCTGCGGCCATGAAACGCTGCGGTTTCGCGCAGATGTGGGTCGCCGCCGCGGCGGCCGCCGCGCTCTCCTCTCCTCTGACCGGGTGTGGTCAGAGCGCGCCCCCGATCGACGAGAGCGACGCTTCGACGCAGCAGCCCGAGACCGTCACGCTCTCCCCGGATGCCCCGCCGCTCCCGGGCGAGGCCGAGTGCAAGGTCGTCGTCCAGACGGGGATCCGCGTGGCCTCCGCGCAGCACGTGCCGCAGTGCACGCCCGTCCAGTACGACACCAACCCGCCGAGCGGCGGAGATCACTGGGCCATCTGGGCCGAGTTCAAGCGCTACAAGGCGGAGGTCCCGCGGGAGATCTACGTGCACAACCTCGAGCACGGCGCGGTCGTCCTCGCCTACCGGTGCCCGTCGTCCGGCTGCGCCGAGGTGGAGGCGATGCTCGAGGAGGTGCGGACCGAGGCCGCCTCGGATCCGAAGTGCCTCACGCTTTCCGGAGGGCCCGAGGCGCGCCTCGTGATGACGCCCGACAGCGCGCTCGACACCCCCATCGCCGCCGCGGCCTGGGGCGCCACCTACACCGCGACGTGCCTCGACAAGCCGTCGCTCGCGCGCTTCGTGGCGGACCACTACGGCAAGGGCCCGGAAGACACGTGCAGCAACGCGGCCGCCGTCGACGTCGATCAGCCAGCGGGGGGCGCGCCGAGCTGCGATGACGCGCCGCCCGACGCAGGCGCGGGCGACGCGGCCGACGGCGGCCCACCGGAGCCGTAACCAGGTTGACAGGCGCCTCGCCGCCCAGGAGCATTCCCGGGATGAGCGAGCCGTCGACCGTGGCACCTCGGTTGGCAGAGCGCTTCCGGCTGCTGGGCGTCGCGGGGTCGGGCGGGTCGGCCGAGGTCTGGAGGGCGGTCGACCAGGAGCGCGGCGGCGTGGTGGCGCTCAAGATCGAGCGGCAGGGCGGCGGCGCGGCCGCGGAGGAGCGCGCCGCCGCGCGGCGGGCGCTCGCTCGCGAGGCGCTGCACGCGGCGCTCGCGCTCTCGCCGCGGCTGCCGGAGCTCGTCGACGTCGGCTGGCTCTCGGCGCGCGCCGGGGTCGCGCGCGTCGAGGCCGCGCCCGGCGCTGAGGGGCGCGCGTTCGTGGCGATGCGGTGGTTCGAGGGGCAATCCCTCGCGGAGGCCGTGCGCGGCCTGCCCCAGGGCGAGCGCGCGGCGCTCGCGCTCGCCGTCGCGCGCGACGCGGGCGAGGCGCTCGGCGATCTGCACGGCATCGGCCTCGCCCACGGAGATCTCAAGCCGGAGAACCTGATCCTGACGCCGGAGGGGCGGATCGGGATGATCGACCTGGGGCTCGCCTGCTCGATCCACGAGACCTCCGTGGACGGGGCGACGCTCAGGTACCTCGCGCGCCACGACGCGGAGCTCGGGGACGCGCGGGCGAGGGATCTGCTCGCGCTGGGGACGCTGCTCGCCGAGATCGCGCTCCCCGGCGTGGCCGCCGCGGGCGATCCCATCGAGGCGGCGCGCGCCGCGGTGGCGGCGCCGAGCGCGGCCGGGCCCGCGCTCGACGCGATCTGCAGGGCCCTCCTGTCGCCTTCACCCGGGGCGCGGCCGTCCTCGGCGTGGGTGACCGAGTCGGCCCGCGCCGCGCTCGGCGGCGTCCCGGCGCGCGCGCCGCTCGCCGGGACGCCGGCGCCGCGCGCGGGCCGCGATCCCGAGGGGCCGGGCGAGGAGCGCGATCGGCAGGACCGCGACGCGCGCCGCGTGCGCGCCGCCTACCTGCGCCTGCGGCGGCACGAGCTCGAGGCGGCGCTCGGGGTGCGCGACGACGTGGCCTCCTGGCTCGCGGACGCGTTCGCGATGGTCCAGCGGGCGCGCGCGCTCTCGAGCGCGGACGTGCGCGCGGGCGACGCCGCGGCCCGCGCGGGCGCGCCGCAGGGCGAGGGGCCGTGGCTGGGCCGGCTCGGCCCGGACCGCGTCGCGCGGTGGCTCACCGCGCTCGTGGGGACGAGCGCCGCGGCGTGGCCGATGGCGACCCTCTCGGCGGCGCCGGAGCGCGCGCTCGCGGACGCGCTCGTCGCCCTGGCGCGGCAGGTCCCGCCGCGGGCCTGGACGTTCGCGGACGTCGAGGCGGCCGTGCTGGGGCGCGGCGCGCGGCGGGCCGCGGCGGCGCGCGATCGCGGCGGCGCCAGCGAGGGCGCCGCGGCGCAGGCCACCTCCGCGGCGGAGGCGGCGGAGCTGGCGCTCGCGATCGCGCGGGTGCCGCCGGATCCGCTCGCGCTCGAGGCGATCGAGCAGCGCGACGACGCGCCCGCCAGCCTGGTCGTCGCCGCGGCGAACGCGCTCCGGCTGCGCGGCGATCTCGGGCGCGCGCGGAGCCTGATGCTGCGCGCGTCCGTGCGGGGCGCGCCGGAGTCCGCGGCGCTCGCGGCGGAGGTCCTGCGGCGCGCCGGGGATCGCGCGCTCGCCGAGGAGCGCGCCCGCGCCGCCATCGAGGCCGGCGCGGACCCGGACGGGCGCGCGGCCGCGGTGCTCGCGCGCATCGCGATCGACGCGGGGGCGCTGGGCGCGGCCGAGGCGCTCGCCGGGGAGGCGGCCACCGCGCCGCTCTGCGAGGCGCGCGCGCTGATCGCGGCGCTGCGCGGCGACGCGGCGCGGGCGCTGTCCGAGGTGGCGCGCGGCGAGGCGCTCGCGAGCTCGGTCGAGGAGCTCGCGCGGATGGCCGCCGTGCGCGGGTACGCGCTGCACGCGAGCGATCCGGAGCGGGCGCACGCGTCGTTCAGCGCCGCGGTCGACTACGCCGTGCGCGCCGGGGCCGTGGTCGAGGAGGCGACCTACCGGACCGGGGAGGCGGCGGCCGCGGTGGATCTCGGCGATCTCGAGGGCGCGATCGCGACCTCGACCCGCGCGGCGCTGCTCTGGGAGCACCTCGGCCGGCCCGCTCAGGCGGCGCGCGCGCTGCTCGCGTGCGCGGCCGCCTACGCCACCGCGGGCCTCGCGCACGAGACCCGCCGGACGGCCGAGGACGCCATCGCGCGGGCCCGCGACGCGGGCGACGCGAAGGCGGAGGCCTACGCGCTCTGGGCTATGGCGGACGTGGCCACCGCGCGCGGCGGCGACGGCGTCGCGGGCGCGGAGGCCGGCGCGCTCCAAAGCGCTCGCGCGGCGGCGGAGCGCGCGGCGGCGCTCCTCGCCGGGGGCTCCGCGGACGACGCGCTCCGGGCGGCCGCGCGGCTCCTGCGGCACGGCGCGGGCGAGATCGGCGCCGCCCGCGTCGAGGAGCTCGACGAGCTCGCGAGCGGCCCGGATCTCGCCGCGGCGTCGCGGCTCGACTGGTGGGGGGCGCGCGCCGCGCGCGCGCTCGCCGCGGACGACGTCGGCGGCGCCCCCGCCGAGGCGCCTCTGCAGGGCGGCGCGGCGCGCCCGGCGGCGGACGGCGGGCGCAGCGACCGCGTCCTCGCCGCGCTCGCCGCGCTCGCGGGCGCGCGGGCGCCGATCGCGTCGCGCGGCCCGGCGCTCGCGGCGGCGCACGCGCTCGCGGTCAAGGCCGGGCAGACGGACGTCGCGCACCGGGTGCGCGCGGCGCTCGCCGAGGCCGCGCGCGAGCTCTGCAGGCGCACCGCGGACGCCGGCGAGGCGGCGGGCGCGCCGGGCGCGCCGGCGCTCGCCGGCGCTGTGCGGTCGCTGCCGTGGGTGGCCCGGGCGCGGGCGCTGCCGGAGGCCGGCCTCGGGCCCGAGCAGGCGCGCGATCTGGAGGCGCTCGTCGGCGCGCTCGGCGAGCGCGAGCGCCTCGCGCCGCTGCTCGACCGGGTCGTCGACGCGCTCGTGCTCTGGACGGGGGTCGAGCGGGGGCTCCTGCTCCTGCGCGCCCCGAACGGGCGCCTCGTCCCGCGGGCGGCGCGCAACCTGGCGCGCTCGCGCCTCGGCGCCGAGCAGCTCGCGCTGTCGGAGACGCTCGCGCGCCGCGCCCTGGAGGCGCGCGAGCCGGTCGTCGCCGTCGACGCCGCGGGGGAGCTGCCGAGCGTGCACCGCAGCGTGCACGCGCTGAAGCTCCGGAGCGTGCTGGCCGTGCCGCTCATCGCGCGCGGCGAGGCGCTCGGCGTCGTCTACCTCGACGATCGCGTGCGCCGCGGCGCGTTCGGGGCGCAGGAGCTAAGGTGGGCGCGCACCATCGCGTCGGTCGCGGCGCTGGCGATCGCCGACGCGCGCGCGCAGGTGGAGCTGCGCCGCGCCGCGCGCCGCGCCGAGCGCGCCTCGTCGCGGCTCGCCGGGGAGCTCGCGCGGCGCGAGGCGGAGCTCGACGCGGCGGCGCTCGAGCTCGCCAGGGCGCGCGGCGGCCGGGACACGCGCTACCGGTACGACGCCATCATCGGCGAGAGCGAGGCCGTGCGCGCGATGCTGCGCCTCGTGGATCGCGTGACCGCGTCCGAGGTGCCGGTGCTCATCCACGGCGAGTCCGGCAGCGGCAAGGAGCTCGTGGCGCGGGCCATCCACCACAACGGCCCGCGCGCGGCGCACCCGTTCGTGAGCGAGAACTGCGGCGCGATCCCGGAGGGGCTGCTCGAGTCGGCGCTCTTCGGGCACGTGCGCGGCGCGTTCACCGGCGCGGATCGGCCGCGGGCCGGGCTCTTCGAGGTGGCGGATCGAGGCACGCTGTTCCTCGACGAGATCGGCGAGATGAGCCTCGCCATGCAGACGAAGCTGCTGCGCGTCCTCGAGGACGGCCTCGTGCGGCCGCTCGGCTCGGACCGGGCGCGCAAGGTCGACGTGCGCGTCATCGCCGCGACGCACCGCGATCTGGACGCGCTGGTGCGCGCCCGCGCCTTCCGCGAGGATCTGCTTTACCGGCTGAACATCATCACGATCCGGGTGCCGCCGCTGCGCGAGCGCGCGACCGACGTGCCGCTCATCGTCCAGCACCTCGTCGCGAAGCACGGCCGCGGCCCGGTCCGGGTCACCCGCGGGGCGATGGAGCGGCTCTCGGCCTACGGGTGGCCCGGCAACGTGCGCCAGCTGGAGAACGAGATCCGGCGGGCGATCGTGCTCTGCGACGGGACCATCGATCGAGAGCACCTGTCGCCCGAGATCGCGCACGGCGGCGGCGCGGCGCCGCGCGAGCTCGGCCTCAACGTCCGGGCGAGGATCGACGCGCTGGAGACGGAGCTCGTGCGCGACGCGCTGGAGCGCACGCGCGGGAACCAGACGCAGGCCGCCAAGCTGCTCGGGCTGTCGAGGTTCGGCCTGCAGAAGATGATCAAGCGGCTCGCCATCGAGGCGTGAGGCGAGCCCGGGCGCGTCACCGCTGCTTCACGAGGGCGCCGGCGTCGCGGAGGATGGCGGGGATCCCTTCGTCGTTCGCCTCGTAATAGCCGCGGATCACGCCCTCCTGGTCGACGAGCACGAGGCGCTCGCCGTGGAAGATGCTGAAGATGCCCGGGCTCGTCTCCTCTTTGCCCATCGCGATCTTGAAGCCCTTGAGGATCGTCGACTCTATCTGATCGAGAGGGCCTGTCAGGAGCGTCCAGCGCTCGAGCGGGAGCTTCTGCGACGCCGCGTAGGCCGCGAGCACCTCCGGCGTGTCGTTCTCCGGGTCGACGGTGAACGTCACGAGGTGCAGCGCGTCCCCGAGATCGCGCCCCTGCTGCTCGATCTCCTTCATGCGCTGCGTGAGCTTGGGACAGACGGTCGGGCAGGTCGTGAAGATGAAGTCGGCGATCCACACCCGGCCCCGGAGCTGCTCCAGGCCGAACCGCTGGCCGCGCTGATCCGTCAGCGCGAAGGCCGGCAGCGGGATGCGGACCGCGGGCGCCTCCGCGGCGTGTCCGCGGACCCCGCGGCCGACGAAGAACGGCACGGCGAGCCCGCTCAGCGCGACGAGCGCGACGAGCGCGACCCAGAAGAGCGGCCTCCGGGTCAGCGCCCTGCGCCGCGGCGTCGGCGCGGGGGCGCCGCCGGACGGAAGCAGCTCGCTGGCCGGTTCTGCGGGGGGAGGAGCGCCGTTCGCCTGGCGCGTCGGCTCCATGGCAACCATCCGCGGACGCTTAAGGGCCGGTCTCGGGCGCGTCAAGGCGGCGGGCGCCGCTCAGGCGCCGACCATCAGCGCGGCGAAGAGGAGCACCAGGTACACCATCGAGGCGAAGAAGACCCGGCGCGCCCAGCGCGCCTTGGTGCCCGCGAGCAGGCCGCAGGCACCCAGCGCGAAGAAGGCCCCGCCGAGGAGGACCGCGACGCCGAAGTAGACAGGGCCCGCGACGCCGAGCGGGACGAGGAGCATCGACGCGATCATGAGCAGCGCGAGATAGCCGACGATGTGGCGCCACGTCGCGTGATCGCCCTTCTCGAGCGGCAGCACCTTGAGGCCCGCGCGCCGGTACTCGTCCTGACGGAAGAGGGAGATCGCCAGGAAATGCGGGATCTGCCAGAGAAACATGACGGCGAAGAGCAGAAACCCGGGCGCGTCGACCTGCCCGGTGACGCTCGTCCACCCGAGCAGCGGCGGGATGGCGCCCGGGATCGCGCCGATCGGCAGCGAGAGCGTCGTCTTGCGCTTGAGCGGGGTGTAGACGAGCACGTAGCTGAGCAGCGCGAGCGCGGCGAGCGCGCCGGTGACCGCGTTCACCCCGAAGACCAGCAGCGGAATCGAGCTGGCCGAGAGCGCGATCCCGAACCAGAGCGCCACGTCCGGCGCGAGCCGCCGCGCCGGCAAGGGGCGGTTCCGCGTCCGCTCCATCAGCAGGTCGGTGTCGCGCTCGATGTACATGTTGAGCGCGTTGGCGCCGGACACGACGAGGACCGTCCCGAGCAGCGCCAGCGCGAGCTGGGTCACAGGGACCGCCGCGCGGTCGATCGCGCCCTCTCCGCCCGTCCCGGCGCGGAGGTAACGGCTCGCGACCCACATGCCGCCGAGCATCGTGGCGACCACCATCCTCGTGATGCGGGGCTTGGTGAGGCTCACCAGGTCGGCCGCTACCTTGAGCAGCGGGCGCGCGCTCGTGGGGAGCGCGGAGCCGTCGCGCTCGGAAGCCTCGGGCTGGCGGATGTAAGGGACCGGGGCCCGCTCCGTGGCCTGCTCGACGCTCATGGTCACGCGCACACCTCGCCGCCGCGACCGGCGCTCGCGCCGCGCGGCGACCGCGCGGCACCTCCAGAGACCCTTGTAGGCGGGACAGCCAGGCCGGAAAACGACGTCATCGCCTGAGCGTGGGTGGCGGGTGAGAACAGCATCGGGGCCGGGAGACTAGCGCGCGCAACGCGGCTCGGGGAGTCGAGTTCGACCGTTGTCGCCGCTTCCCTTTAGGGCACGAGGGGCCGAGTGGCAACCGCCGCGACGCCCCATCGTCCTTCTTCGCGTCGAGCGAGCCAGGGAAGCTCGCTCCTCGGCGCTGCCCGTCGCCAACCGGACGGGCCCGGGCGCGCCGGCGCCCGCCGCGGGCGCTGCCGGGGAGCTCACCAAAGGCCCTTGAGCTCGTCCTTGTTTTCCGCCGGCTCAGCCTCGGTGCCGGCGTACGTGAACGTGACCTGGGCGGGCTTGTCGTCCGCGACCGTGACGTCGGCCGTCTTGAGGCCATAGCGGGGGTGCCACGCCTCGAGCTTGTACTTGCCGGCCGGCACCTTCTCGATCGCGAAGGATCCGTCACCGCCGCTCACGGCGAAGAACGGGTGATCCGTCACCACGACAAAGCCGCGCATCCACGGGTGGATGTCGCAGGTGAGCTTGATGATGCCGTCGCTCCACGACTTCGTGAGCGGGTCCGCGCCCCGCGGCTGCGCCTGGTTGAACAGCGTCTCAGAGCCCTTGTAGGTGTGCACGTTGTGCAGGGTCCGATCGCTGTTCTTGATGTCGACCTGCTGCCCGGAGACCACGCCCTGGATGCGCGGCTCATACATGCAGTCCTTCTGGTCGACGACGGCGTGGGCGTCGGGCGCCTTCCAGCTGCCCTGCACGCCCCCGACCGCGATGCGGACGAGGGTGTCCTTGAGCTTGCCGTCGTTGACGACGACAGCGTTGTACACGACGTCCTTGTCCTGGCAGACCGGGGCGTCCTTGCGCGCGGCCGGGACCTTCATCTCGACCGGCTTGCCGGTGAACTTGACGACCCCCTTGATCGTCCCCTTGCCCTCAGGCGCGGGCGGCGCGGCCGCCTGTTCTGTCGCCTTCGCCTCGGGCGCCTTCGGCGGCGCGCTGGGCTTCTCGGCCGAGGCGATGGGCGGGGCCACGCTCGACGTCGCCGCCGCGCCGCCGGCGGGCCGCGGGGGCTCCTCGGGGCACCCGGCGCCGAGCGTCAGCGCGGCGAGCGCGAGGGCGGACAGCGAGACGAGATCGCGACGATGCATGAGGACTCTCCCGTGCCCATGGCGCGCCACGCGAGCCTGGGCCGCGCCCCGCGAGGCCCGATGCGAGGGAGAGACCGGCGGGACCGGACGGCCCCCGCGCCGTCCCGGCGGCGAGCATCAGGTGGAACGCTGCGCGCGGATCCCCGCGCGGCGAGGGCGTGCTTAACGAGTGTCGTCGCTCGCGTCAACCGGACGCGCCCCCGGTCGCGTCCGGTTTCCCGGCGCCCGGGAGCGCGCTCGAGGGGCGCTCGCGCTCGGTCGCGAGCACGGCCGCCCAGAAGCCCCGCTCGTCGCGCGCGGCGAGCGCGACGCAGAGGGCGGCGATCACCAGCGACAGCGCGCCGAGCGGCACCTCGGGGGCGCTGCGCGCGACGAGCAGCAGCGCGAGCGCGCCGCCGAGCGCGGGCAGCCGCGGCGGCGCGATGAGCGCGAGCGCGACGACCACCACCGCGAGCGCGGCGGCGAAGAGCTGCATCGAGAGCGGCACGACCGGCGCGGGGCGCGTGAGCAGCCGGTCGAGCGCGCGGCGGACGAGCGCCTCGACCACGGACGCGTCGTCGGAGGCGCCCGCGAGCGCCGCCCGGGTGGCGAGCAGCGCCGAGGCGAGCGCCGCGAGCGAGAGCGGGCTGACGAGGCGCGGCCGCGGCGGCTCGGCCTCGCGCGGGCGCGCCTCGCGGCCGGCGCCGAGCGCGACCGTCGCCACGAGGACGGCCAGCGCGTCGAGCGCGAACGCGGCCGTCGCCACCGAGCTGGTCGCGCCGGCGAGCGCCTTCGAGCCGCGGTCGTTCGCCCAGACGGCGAGGAGGACGCCGGTGAGGCGCACGAGCGCGGAGGCGCCGACGAGCCCGAGCGCGGCCGCGACCGGCCGCATGAACGGGACGCGGAGCGCCTCCCAGGCGCTGCCGACGGCGAGGATCGCCGCGCTCACGCCGATCAGCGCGGCGGAGAGATCGGGCACGCGCTGCACGGTCGCGTGCAGGACGACGAGGATGACGAAGCTGCCCGCGACGATCGCGGCGATCCGCAGCGCGTACGGGACGCGGCTCCGCACGACCGCGCCGATCAGCGCCATCGCGGTGACGATCGCGCCGATCGCGAAGAGCTGCGAGGCGCCTGCGCCGGCGAGCTCGACGGTGCGCGCGGCGCGCTCGATGCCCACCGCGAGGCCGACCATCGCGGGCGCGAGCATGCGGCCGAGGATCATCGCGAGCAGGGCGAGGACGGCGAGCGGCCGGATCAGCCGGAGCACGGGCAGGCCGCCGAGCGGCGGCCGCGCGGGGGACGACGCGCGACCTTCGGCGCGCTCGGGGGACGACGCGCGCCCTTCGGCGGGCGGGGCGTCGCCGCCCTCCTCGCGGCGGGGCGAGGGAGCGGGGTCCGGTGCTGCGGAGGGAGGAGGGGCTTCGGGGGGAAGGTCGATGTTGAGGAGCATTGAAGAAGAGGGCCCGTCGCTCAGCCCTTATCCCAGGCGCGGGGGGCGTCCAGATCGGTGAAGACCGCGGCGGTCGCCGAGGCGTCGATCAGGTCCTGCATCCGCTGGCCGCCGGCCTCCTCGACGATGCGGTCGTCGTACTCGTCCGCGAGCACCGACAGATCGCGGAGGGCGACCAGGATCTCGTCGGCGTCGAGCGTCTCGCCGCCGAGGAGCGTATGTACGATGACCACACACGAGCCCTGCGCGACGTAGCCGAACGCGCCGAAGCGGATGCGCGCGTTCAGGCGAAGCAGCTTCATCGCGAGATCCGGCGTCATCTCGACGCCGCGGGCGAGCTGCGCCACGAGCCGCACGAGCGCGCGATCCGGCACCCAGGGCAGGACGTGCAGGTAGACATACGCCGTCCCCTGGCGGACCACATAAAAATGCGGCTCGATCCGGGTGAACGCCGGAGAATCCGCGAGCGCCGCCTCGATGCGCGCGTTGGTCACTTGAACGGCCGCGTCGGAATCCTTCGACATGCCGCCGAGGATACATCGCCGCGGTCCCGGTGCAGAGCCGGGACCTAACGACGGAGCGGAAGCAGCGGTCCAGGCGGCGCCAGCGTCTTCTCGTCGCCCGGGACGGGACGCGGCGCCCTGCGCACCGGCGCCGGCGCGACCGGTGCGGCGTCGGACGCCGCCTTCAGCAGGAAGGGGCGGGCGTTGCGGGTGGAGCACGCGTCGTACGGATCCCTGTGGAACTCCCAGTGCAAGTACACGTTGCCGTCGGGTGAGACGATCGCGTCCGGCGCCTTTCCGAACGGCGACGCGCGGTGCACCGAGTTGAGCGCGACCATGTCGAACGCCGTCATGCCGCTCGGCTTCGTGACCCCGAGGCGCACGATGCTGCCGCTGTCCTTGTTCAGCACGATCTCCAGGTGCGTGACCCGATTCTGGTTGAACGCGTGCCCCGAGGGCAGGCTCTCGAGCGACGCCAGGAACTCCTCCGCGAAGATCGGGTGGAGCCGGTTGTGGATCATGTTGATGTACGTCGCGAACGGCACCCGCGCGGCGTTGAGGGACGTCTGGTTGCCGGGCTTGACCGAAGGGTCGTAGTTCTCGATCGCGGCGCGCCACTTCTTCCACTTGTCCGTCGTCTCCCACGAGCCCCGGTGCGCGCTCTTGCGGGACGCGCCGTCCGAGGCCCGCTCCGCCCTGAGCTTCTCGTTGCCCACGGCCGCCTGCACGCCGGCCATGTTCAGGTTGAGGTTGGGCCCGCCGGGCAGCCCTGGCGCGCCGAGGCCGATCGAGCCGACGCGGACCGGGCTCTCGTAGGGCTGCGGCGTCGCCTTCTTCCCGGCGACGCGGCTCTTGCCGTCGCCGCCCGGGTTCGCCGGGTTGAGCGTGTAGCCCGTGCGCGGGCTGTCGACGACCTCGGGCGACGCCGGGCCCGAGCCGCCCGCGGCGCCCCTCTCCGCCGCCGGCGCGGCGGGCGCCTGCGCCACGCGGGCGCGGCGCGCGCGGCGCTCTCGAGCGAAGCCGTGGTGTGCGTCTCGATTCAGCGTGGCCAGCGTGGAGGGCTAGGCACGGTGAGAGATGCGACACTGTGGCAAAACGCTCCGGCGTGGAGCGACTCGGCCTCTCCGAACCTCTCGACGGGAGCGCCTGCGCCACGCGGCCGCCGCCGGTCGCGCCCGGGACGCTCTGCGGCGGCGCCGCTCGAGGCGCCTGCGCGGCCTGCGCCGGGGACGGCGGGCTGTGGTGCTCCGCGCTCTCGCTGTCGGGGCTCTTCTCGCCGGGCGCGTGCTGCTCGTTGCCGGCGCGCTCCTCGCTGTGGCCGCTGTGATCGTGGTCGCTGTCGCCGACCTTGTCCGCCGGCCCCCGCGGGCCGCTCGGGCTCCCGGGCGTGGGCGCGGGATCGTCCTGATCCTTCGAGCGGATCTGCGCCATGGTCTCCTCGGCGACCTTGTTGGCGTCGTCCGCGATCCGGTTCGCCTCGGGGTTGTCTTCCTGGTTCTTCTCGACGTGCTGGCGGACGGCGATCCGTCGATCCGCCGGCAGCGGCGGCGGCGGCGGCGCCGGCTGGACCGGCACGACCTTGGCCACCTCTTCCTTGGGCGGCTCCGGCTTGGGCGGCGCCTTCGCCTGGCGCGGCGGCTCCGCCTTTTGCGGCTTCCGCGGCGGCGGCTCCGCCTTGGTCGGCTCGGGCTTCTGCTGCGGCTCGGGCGGCGCGTCCTCGTCGGGCTCACCGTCCGGCGATCGCTCCGGCGGCGCCAGCGGGGCGGGAGGCGGCGTCGCCGCCACGCCGTCGGTCAGCACCTCGAACGTCGTGTCGGCCGGACGGAGGCCCTCCCGCACCGCGTGGACCATCCGGCGGAGCTGCGCCCGATCCTCGATGACCTGCGCCACCTCGACCGCGCCCCCGCCGCCCGCCATGTGCGCCACGATCGCCGCGCAGACCCACAGGGCGAGCGGGATGTGGGCGGCGTCGCGCGACATGGTGCTCAGCGCCTCCGCGCCGCAGAGGCCGCACCGCGCGATGTGGCGCAGCCGGAACAGCAGCGAACGACGGTCACCGGTGGCACCTCCAGACTCCGCGTAAACGATCTGCTCGAACAGTACGCCAGTACGCCGATGCGAAAAGCGCACCCAGGAAGCGCCTCGAACCTAGCATCCGGGGATCAGCACAGCAACGGTCGGCGCGCGCCGGGCCCTCGCTTCTGCCGCGTCCGCCGCCGCGCGAGCGGCGCGGCCCGCGCGCGCACCCACCCCGCGCGCGCACGAGGCCCGCGAGCGCAGCCCCGGGCGGCGCGCTCGCGGGCCTCGTGCGCGCCGCCCTCGGCGCCGCGCGCTCCGCGGACGGCGCGATCAGAGCTTGTTGATCGCGTCCCAGTGCTCCGCGATCTCCTGCGCCGTCCAGACACCGCCCTCGTCCTTGAACTTTCCGGGGCTCTGAACGACCTTGTAAATGTACATCTGCGCGCCGGCGACGGCGAGGACGTTGCCGGTCCGGTCGGCGCACAGGTCGGACGCGAGGAACAGCGCCGCGGGCGCGACGTGCGCCGGCGTGAGCGTGTCGCCGGCCGACTGGAACATGGGCAGATCCTCCGTCATGCGGGTCTTGGCGATGGGCGCGACCGCGTTGACGGTGATCCGCTGCTTCTGCAGCTCGATCGCGGCGGTGCGGGTGAGCCCGTAGATGCCGGCCTTGGCAGCCGCGTAGTTGGCCTGTCCGAAGTTGCCGAGCATCCCCGAGACGCTCGTGGTGTTCACGATCCGGCCCCCCTCGCCCTGCCCGACCATCTGCTTCGCGGCGGCCTGCGTGCACAGGAACGTCCCCTTCAGGTGAACGGCGATGACCGCGTCCCACATCCCCTCATCCATCTTGAGGAGCGTCTTGTCGCGGAGGATGCCCGCGTTGTTCACCAGGATGTCGACCCTGCCGAACGCGTCGACGGCGGTCTTCACGATCCTCGCCGCGCCCTCGGGGGTCGCCACGTCGTCGAAGCTCGGCGCGGCCTGCCCGCCCGCGGCCCGGATCTCCTCCGCGACCTGCGCCGCCATCGCGTCGCTCGATCCTGACCCGTCGCGCGCGCCGCCGAGATCGTTGACGACGACCTTCGCGCCCTCCCGGGCGAAGAGCAGCGCCTCCTCGCGGCCGATCCCGCCGCCGGCTCCCGTGATGATCGCGACCTTTCCGTCGAGCAAGCCCATCGCAGAGTCCTCCTGATCCGCGCGCCGGCGCGCCGCGCCGGGCCGTTTTCGCGCGGAGCTTCGCACAGCGTGCCGCGACCTGGGCGCACATTCGTGCGCGCGGGCCGCGACCCGGGCGCACATTCGTGCGCGCCGGCGGGCGGGCGGCCGACGTGTACGCACGCGCGAGCGGGCCCTTCCGGCGGCGGCGCCTGCGCGCCTACCGCACGCGTACGTCGGCCGCCTGCCCGCGCCGCGCCGCTTCTTTGCCCGATCGCGGGCGGCGATGATAACGCGGCGATCGCGATGCAACTGCCCAGCCGCCTTTCCACGTCGACCCTGGGAGACCTGCTCGGCGCGCTTTACCGCGAGAGGACCACCGGGCTCCTGGAGCTCTGCGAGCTCCGGACGCCGAGCGGCTCCACGGTGCCTGGCCGGCAGCACAGGATCCAGCTCTTCTCCGGCCTGGTGACGGCCGTCGAGACGCCGCTCCGGGTGCCGCGGCTCGGCGAGATCCTCGCGCGGGAGGGCTCGGCGCCCGAGCCGTCGATCCAGCGGCTCGCCGCGCTCGTCGCCGCGCACCGGGGGCGCCGGACCGGCGAGGTGCTCGTGGCCGCGGGGCTCATCCCCGAGAGCGCGGTCGAGCGCGCGCTCCGCATCCAGCTCCGCGCCCGCCTCGAGGCGCTCTTCGCCATCGAGGAGGCGACCATCTGCTTCCACACCGCGAGGCCGCTCGCCGCATCGCTGCGGCAGACCGGCCCGCTCTCGCCGAGCGACTTCCTCCACGGCCGCCCGCGCGCGCGGGATCGCTACCGGCGCGCCGCGAGCGCGGGCGCCGCGCGCGGCGGGGCGTCGAGCGGCGCATCGTCATCGAGCGCGCCTCCGCGCGGCGGGCCGTCGAGCGCGCCGCGCGCCGCCCGGGTGGACGAGCCGCGCCGCCGGGCCCTCGAGGTGCTCGGCCTGCGCGAGGGCGCGACCGAGGCCGAGATCCGCCGCAGCTTCCGCCGCCTCGCCGCCGTCCTGCACCCCGACCGGGGCGCGTCGCAGCCCGGCGAGCGCGACCATCGCACCGCGCGGTTCGCCGAGCTCTCGGCCGCCTACCACCTGCTCGTCGCCTGATCGCCGCCTGATCGCCGCCTGCCGCCCGCCGGCGCGTCGCCTGCCCCCTAGACCCTCCCCACGAGGCGCTCGACGAGGAACGACGCCACGGTGATCGGCTTCGTGCCGGGGCCGAAGCCGGCGTCGAAGCCGAGCTCGACGGCGAGGTTGTGGTCGATGCGCGGGCCGCCGAGGAGCAGGATCACCTTGTCTCGGAAGCCCTGGCGCGTCGCCATCTCGACGAGGGCCGCCGCGTTCTCCTTGTGGCAGTTCCGCTGCGTGATCACCTGCGAGACCAGGATCGCGTCGGCGCCGAGCGCCTTGGCCCGCTCGCAGAGCTCGGCGTTCTCGACCTGCGCGCCGAGGTTGTGGGCGTCGAAGCACTTGAAGCTCTCGAGGCCCTTCTCTCCGGCGAAGCCCTTGTAGTTCAGGATCGCGTCGATCCCCACGGTGTGCGCGTCGCTGCCGGTGCAGGCGCCCACGACCACGATCTTGCGGCCGAGCTTCTTCGCCTGTTCCTCGATCTGGTCGCGCGTGAGGGGCTGAGCCGCGAGCTCCTCCACCTCGATGTCCGAGGTGTCGACCCCGTGCTGGGAGTGGCCGTAGATGACGAAATAGGTGTGCTCCCGGCTGGCCTGCTCCATGGCCGTGACCAGGGGCTCGCGCAGCCCGTGCGCCTCCGCGAAGCGCTTCGCCGCCTCGCGCGCGCGGTCGCCCGGCAGGACGCGGAGGGTGAACGACATCTGGACCATCCCGTCGCCCTCGCGGTCGCCATACGCACGCAGGATGTTTCGCTGGGTCATGCTCACCTCGGTGTCACGGGGCGGAAGGGCCGATCCCCATCAACAGTAGCGCCGGGCGGCCTCGCGTGGCCAGGGCCATCGCGCGACCGAGAGGGCGAGCAGCGGCTCGCGAACACAGGGGAGAATGCCTTTTGAAGACGTCAGTGAGGTGGCTTCCGGGGCCAGCTCCCGTCCGGAGCCGGAACATGCGGAAGAAGAACCGCCAAGACACCAAGGACGCCGAGATGGGAGATCTCGGGTTCTCCTGGCGTCCTTGGTGTCTTGGCGGTTTTCTCTCCGTTCCGTCGCTCCGCCCCGCCAGCACGGGGAGGCGGGGCGACCTACGACCGCTCCAGCACCTCGAGGACCGGATTCAGGTACTCCGGGTGCCGGGCCACGACGCCCGCGTACCCCTTCCCCCCCGTGCGCGTGCGCTTGACGTCGCCGAACGCGCCGCGCCCGATCGCGTCCCAGAGGGTCTCCCGCTCGACCTCGCCGAGGAGCGCGTGCGCCTTGTCGAGGACCTCGCGGGCGCGCGACTCGACGATGCCGCCCGGCTTCCACTGGATCTCGTCGCCGAGGTGGCGCGCCGCCGTGAAGATGTAGCGCGCGCTCTTCAGCGAGAGATACCGGTCCATGAGCAGCGGTGTGTGGATCGCCTCGCTGAACATCCCGAGCAGCTCGATCGACTGGCCGGTCGTGATCCCGACGAGGTTGAACATCGCGTCGTGGACGTGGCTGTGGAAGATGTCGCCCGTCTTGAACTTCGTGGGCGGCATCCACTTGATCGGGTGCCGATCGAAGATCTGCCGGACGAGCTGGGCCTGGGCGAGCTCGAAGAGGAGGCTGTCCTCGAGCCAGGGGTTGATCTCGAACGCATGGCCGAGGCCCATCTGCTCCTCGCGCAGGCCCGCGCGCCGGGCGAACGCCTCGTTGATGAACTGCGACGCGAGCACCGTGTGGGCCTTCTCGACGGCGTCGGCGGTCGTGAGGTAGTTGTCCTCTCCCGTGTTGATGACGATCCCGCTCCTCGCGATGATCCTGCGGGAGAAGTACTGATCGATGAACGTCCGCTGCATGTTGATGTCGCGGAACAGGATCCCGTACATCGCGTCGTTGAGCAGCATGTCGAGCCGCTCGACCGCCGCCATCCAGGCGATCTCGCTCATGCACAGGCCGGACGAGTAGTTCGTCTGCGCCAGGTACGTGCCCGTATCGCGGGTCGCCTCGTCGGTGGCGCGGCGGATGATCCGGAAGTTCTCCTGGGTCGCGTACGTGCCGCCGTACCCCTCGGTGGTCGGCCCCTCCGGGACGTAATCGAGGAGCGACTGGGCGGTCGCGCGGATCACGGCGACGATGTCGGCCCCGGCGAAGCCGGCGGCCTTGGCCTGGACGGCGTCGTCGTAGATGTTGCCGGTCGCGACGATCACGTACTTGAGCGGCGCGACGCCGACCCGGTGCGCCGCCTTGTGGGCCTCGCGCTCCTCGCGGGCCCGGTCGATCCGGGCGATCGCCTCGAGCGTCGCCGCCTCGATCGCGCCGCGCGCCTCGGCCGCGGTCGGGCCCGCGCCGAAGTCGGCCGCCTCGCTGAACGCCAGCGCCTCGGCCGCCTCCTGCACCGAGGCGGCGCCCTCGCAGAGCGCCCGGCCGAGGTGGTACGCGACGCCGCGGCCCAGCTGCCCCGCCTTGTGGATTCGCTCCACGAGCGCGTTCACGAGCGGCGTCCCCTCCGCGTCGGCGCCGACCACGCCATAGGCCCGGGCCACCGTGCGCTCGACGCCCACCGTGGTGTGGCGGTCGATGAAGCGCTGCACCTCGTCCGCGATGTCGGCGGCAAACGCGCGGCACGCCTCCACCTTTTCCTGCTCCACGGGGACGGTCGTCATGGATTTCTCCGGGGCAGGCGGTCTTAGCGCACTCTCCCCGCGGCCGGTACTCCGGCGCCGGCTCCGCGGCGGAGCAGCCGGGCGCGAGCGGCGGCGGCGTGCGGGCCCGAGCGTGCGCCCCGCGGCGGGCGGCGCTAGACGGGGGGCATGGGCAAGCTCATCCTGCTCTTCACGGCGGTCCCCATCCTGGAGCTCTGGCTGCTCCTGTCGATCGGCGACCGCATCGGCTTCTGGCCGACGGTGGCGATCGCGCTCGGAACGGCCGTCCTCGGGGCGGCGCTCGCGAAGCGCGAGGGGCTCAAGGTGCTCGCCTCCTGGCGGGGCGCGATGGCCGAGGGCCGCGTCCCGGACGAGGGGCTCACCGGCGGACTGCTCGTGCTCCTCGGCGCGGCGCTGCTCATCACGCCGGGGGTGCTGACCGACGTGGCGGGGCTCGTGCTCCTGCTCCCGCCCGCGCGCCGCCGGATCGCGGCGGTCGTGCGCGAGCGGTTCGAGCGGCGCGCGGCCGCGGCGAGCGCCGCCGGCCTCGGCGGGTTCGGCGCGGGCAACGGGGCGTTCTTCACCATGAGGGTCATCGACCTCAGCGGCGGGCCGTTCGGCGGACGCGGCGCAGAGCGCCCTGGCGCGCCCCACGAGCGGCCGGCGTGGCCGGCGTCGGGCCAGGTCATCGACGTCGAGGCGGAGGTGACCGAGCAGGACGAGCGCGGCGGGCAAGCGCGAGAGACGCGACGACTGCCCCGCTGACGCCGCGGTGACATCGACGTTTCGTCGAGCGCAACCACGCGCCCGCGCACGAGCGACTCTGGCGCTCGACGCCCGAACAGCCGCGTCAGGAGCCGGCGAAACACGCGAGCAACGACATCAGATGATGATTCACGCTCGGGCTGCATGAATGAAACGACAAAGAAACAAAGCCTATTGTAGGCTGCTCAACGTCGTCGGAGAGGTCCGACATCTCAGGAGAAACGACATGAAGATCTGAGCTCACACAACGTCCCGCGACAACGCACAAGGAATCCAACGCAGCAACCTCTATGCTAGATCCAACTCGAACCGCGATCCCATCGAACCCACCGCGCCGCCCGGGTGACGGCGCGAAGAACGGCTCTGGCACGGCGTCCAGCCCCGAACAGGAGGGGCGCGCTCACCTGGGCGCGGCCCGCGCGGCGATGCGCCAGCGGCCCCACGCCCTGCCCGCGCGGAGGGTCCCGCGATGAGGCTCATCCAATCCATGGCCGGCTGGCTGCTCGGGTACGTCGATCCGAGGGAGCCTCTCGGCAGCTCGCTCATCAACGCCATCTCCCGGCTGCCCATCAACCTCGCCGCCGACGCCGTGTGCCTCCGGAAGAACGCGGACTCCGGCGCGCTCGAGGTCCTCCTGACCCAGCGAGGAGCGTCGGAGTCGAGCCCCGGAGAGTGGTGCTGCCCCGGGAGCGTCCTCTCGCCCGGCGAGCAGCCCGAGCACGTGCTCCACCGGGTCGGCATGACGATCTCCGACTTCACGTTCGTCGGCGACTACTTCTCGGCCGCCGCGCGCGGCTGGATGCTCTCCCGGGTCCATCAGGCGAAGCTCGCCGAGGTCCCGGCCACCGGCACCTGGTGGCCCGTCGAGCAGCTGCCGAACAACATGGTGCCCAAGCACCGAGAGCAGCTCATTCCGATGGCGATCAAGGCCTTCCACGCCCAGCGCGCGAAGCTCGCGCCAAAGGCCGCCCCCGCGCCGGTCACCTGAGCAGCGCGCCGCGGGGCCCCTCGCCGGCCGCGCGAACGGGCCCCGCTCCCCTCGGGGCCTCCTGCCACGACGATCGCCGCCGCCGCGCAGGCCAGCGCGCTCCTCCGGGTGTTCTGTTCTGGGTGTTCTGTCCCGGTCGTGGCCATCTCTGCCCCGAGAGAGCTCGCATGAAGGCGGGGAGCCGGCCGCAGCGATGGGGAGCCCGCGCACACCGGGGAACCTGGAGCGGAAGCGGAAGGAACCGTAGGGGATCTGCGCCGCCCGTCCGCTCGTGACGCCCGCAGCCGGCCGCTATGGTTCGCGCGCCGCTTGGGTTACGCTGCGCGGTACGGCTGTGGATCCCCGCGGCGGCGCCCTCCGCAGGTGATTCCGCAGGAACATGGAATCCATGACGGTCGACAAGACAGCTCTCATCGTGGGAGGAACGGGCCTGGTCGGCGGCCACTGCTTGCGCCTCCTCGTGCAGCAACCCGCGTACGCGCGGGTCGTCGCCCTGCTGCGCCGCCCGGCCCCGATCGAGGACCCGCGGCTCTCCCAGCGCATCGTCGACTTCGATCGGCTGGACGGCGCGGAGTTCGCCGGCGTCACCGACGTGTTCTGCGCGCTCGGGACGACCATCGCCAAGGCCGGCTCCGAAGAGGCCTTCTACCAGATCGACTATCGTTACCCGATCACCATCGCCAGGCTCGCCGAGAAGGCGGGAGTGAAGCAGTTCGTCCTGGTCTCCTCCGTGGGCGCCGATCCGCGCTCGACCAGCTTCTACCTGCGCGTGAAGGGCGAGCTGGAGCAGGAGCTCTCGGGGGCGAGCTTCGCGTCGGTCCACGTCCTGCGCCCGAGCCTGCTCCTCGGCGAGCGGGGCGAGGTCAGGAAGGGCGAGGCGATCGGCGTCGCGGCGGCGCAGACGCTCCGGTTCACGATGAAGGGCGGCCTCCGCAGGTACCGCCCCATCGACGCGAGGACCGTCGCCGGCGCGATGGTGGCGGCCGCGCTCCAGGGGAACCCCGGCCGCCACGTCTACCACTTCGACGACATGGAAGCGCTCGCCAAGGGCCTCGGCGTGGCCCAGGCCTGATCGCCGCGCCGCCCAGGCGCGCGCGCGCCGGCGGCGCGAGGCCGGCGGCGGCCCCCGGGCGACCCGCGCGCCGCCATGGCGCCGCCACCCCCGGCGCGACGCAAGCCCACGAAAGTGCTAGGGCTCGCGGCGGGCACGGCGCTCGCTCGTCGCCGCCGCCATGATCTTCGCTGAGCCCCCCTCGCCGATCGTGACCGAGCGCCTCGCCCCCTCCCCGCTGCGCCCCCCCGAGGGCCCGCCCCCGTCGATCGACGCCGTGCTCGCGGATCGGTTCGGCATCGCGTCGTTCCGGCCGTGGCAGCGCGAGGCGATCGACGCCCTGCTCGGGGGCGCGGGCCGCGTCCTCGTCGTCGCGCCGACCGGCGGCGGCAAGTCGCTCTGCTACCAGCTCCCGGCCGTCGCCTTGCCGGGCACGACGCTCGTCCTGAGCCCGCTCATCTCCCTGATGGAAGATCAGGTGCGCGCGCTCGAGGCGCGCGGCATCCCCGCGACGTTCGTCGCCTCCAGCCTCCCGCGCGAGGAGAACGGCCGCCGCCTCGCCGCCCTGCGCCGCGGCGAGTACAAGCTCGTCTACGCCGCGCCCGAGCGCCTCGCGTTCGACGGCTTCCTCGAGGCGCTCGCCGAGAGCCGGCTCTCGCTCGTCGCCGTCGACGAGGCGCACTGCATCGTCCAGTGGGGGCACGACTTCCGGCCCGACTACCTGCGCATCGGCGCCGCGCTCGCGCGGCTCCGCCCGCCCCGGGTCCTCGCCTGCACCGCGACGGCGACCCCCGACGCGCGCGACGAGATCATCCGGCGCCTCGGCTGGCCGCGGAGCTCGCCCGGCGACGACGACGGCGTCGCGGGCGAGCCCGGGCCGGAAGGGCCGCCGCCCAAGGTCATCCTGCGCGGCTTCGCCCGGCCCAACCTCCACCTGCAGGTCTCCGCGGTGGACGGCCCGCGCGAGGCCGGGCGCCTCACGGCGCGCGCGCTCCTCGACGCCCTCGGCGACCCCGGGCGGCCCCGCGGCGCGGGCATCGTGTACGCCGCCACCCGCAAGGGGGCGGAGCGCCTGGCCGAGGCGCTCCGCGACGCCGGCTGGAACGCCGAGGCGTACCACGCCGGCCTCGCCCCCGAGTCGCGCGCGCGCCTGTCGGCCGGCTTCGCCGATCGCAGCCTCTCCGTGGTGGTCGCCACGAACGCCTTCGGCATGGGCATCGACCGGCCCGACGTGCGCCTCGTCGTGCACGCCCAGCCGCCGTCGTCGATCGAGGCCTACTACCAGGAGGTCGGCCGCGCCGGCCGCGACGGCGACCCGGCCCGCGGCCTGCTCCTGTTCGCGCCCGCGGACATCGCGCTGCGCCGCCGGCTCTGCCAGCTCGGCGAGGGGGGCGCCGAGGCCAGCGCCGACGACGCCGCGCGCGCGTGGGGGCTCTTCCGCGAGCTCCTCCGCTACATCGACGCCGCGACGTGCCGGCACGACTTCATCCTCCGCTACTTCGGCGACGAGGCCGAGTCGCTCGGCGGGTGCGGCCACTGCGACGTCTGCCTCGAGGTCGACGCCCTGGAGGAGAGCGACCCGGCCGCGCTCGCCCGCGACAACGACCTCGTGCGCCGCGCGCTCGCCGGCGTCGCGCGGGCGAAGGGCGGCGCCGGGATGCAGGCGATCGCGTCGATGCTCATCGGCGAGTCGAACGAGCGCGTCCGCCGCATGGGGCTCGACCGGCTCTCCACCTTCGGCGTCCTCGAGGGGAAGCGCCACGACGAGGCCATGTCGATCCTGCGGGTCCTGCTGGCCAACGCCTGGATCGATCTCACCACCGGCGAGTTCCCCGTCCCGCTCGTCACGCCCTCGGGCTGGCGCGTGATGCGCGGCGAGGTGCCCGCCCGGGTGCGCCTCCCGCTCCCCGCCGCGCGCCGGAAGCCGCCGCGCCGACCGGCGTCCCCCTCGCCCGCCGCGCGCCCCGCGCCGGCCGCGCGCGCGTCCTCCGCGGCGGCCCACGACCGCGCGCCGGCCGCGCCCGTCGCCGCCTCGCCCGCGCAGGCGGACCCCGGGGTCGAGCTCGAGGAGGGGGACGTCCCGCTGTTCGAGGCGCTGCGCGCCCACAGGGCCGCGCTCGCCAAGGAGAAATCGCTGCCCGCCTACGTCATCGCGCACGACCGGACGCTCCGGGAGATCGCGCGGATCCGGCCCGCGTCGCTCGACGATCTCGCGCTCGCGCGCGGCATGGGGCAGGCGAAGATCTCGAGCTACGGCGAGGGCATCCTCCGCGTGGTGCGGGAGTTCTCGGGCGCCTAGTACCGCCGTCAGAACTCCCGCCAGGGATCTACCTCGCGAGCGACAGAGAAATAAACGCAAAGGCGCAAAGGCGCAAAGGCGCAAAACTACAAATCTTTTTTGCGTCTTTGCGTCTTTGCGCCTTGGCGTTGAACTCTCTCTCCGGATCCCTGGCCGGACTTCTGGCGGGCGGACCTAGCCGGTAAAGCCGAGCCCGCGCGCGTCGTCGTCGTCGGGCCGGATCCGCCGGCGCACGGGAGGCGGGGAGAGCGCTCTAGTCGCCTCTCGCCCCGTCTCCACGCCTCACGCCGCGATCGTGCCTGCGCTTCACGCGTGGCCCGCGACGCGGAGCTCCGCGATCAGCTGGCCATCCAGGCTCACGAAGGTCGTGAGCCGGCCCTCGACGTTGATGAAGACGTCGAGCATCACGCCGGCGCCGAGATCCACGACGTGGAGATCGTCCTTGAGGACCACCGCCGGGGCCTCGCCTCCCCTCGGCGGCCGCCTGGATTCCCGTTCCATGGCCTTCTTCGAGTTCATGCCGCCCTCCGCCCGCTGGCCCGTCCGAGCCGCGCGCCCCCGGAGCCACCTCCGCGCGCCGCGCGGCCCCGCCGGATGCGATCCCGCGCGCGCGACGCCGCGCTCGCCCGCGGACACGACAAGCGCGTTCCATGCCGTGCTCGCACGGCCGAAGTGATCCTTCCCTTCACGCAGCCCCCTTTCTCACCGCTCCTCGCCCGACCCGCAGCGCCCTCCATTTCATCGGATCGGTGTGGCGGGAAGATAGGAAGTTCAGGGGACGATCGGACTTTTCTTCCCGGCTTCCCACGCTCCCGCGTGAGCCGGACAACCACGGATCACCGGGCAACCGCGGCTTTCCGCTCGACCGCGCCCGGGGCGCAAGCGAGGCCGGACCGGGCCGCCGCGGCCCTTGTCAGCTCACTCGCGCCCAGGACGCAAGCGACGCCGCGGCGCCCACGGAGACCCTGCCCGAGGAGAGCACCTCGCCGAGCGCCGGCTGCTCCACGAGCATCGCCTCGACCCGCAGCAGCGCCGGCAGGTAGACGACCTCCCGCGCCAGACCGCCGCCCCGGTGGACCCGCGCCGCGATGCGCAGGGCGTCGGCGGTGGAGCGCGCGCCGCGCGCCTCGAGCAGCCGCGCGGTATCGACGAAGCTGGCGCCGCGCTCGACGCTCCGCGCGGCGAGGTGGCGCAGCCCAAGCTCGATCCGGCGGGCGCCGACCAGGTACCCCGCGGCGCGCTCGCGGGCGAGCGCCCAGCCCTCCTGGTCGTCGCCGCCGTTCGCCGTCCCGATCGCGAAGATCCCGAGCGGGAGCGCCGCGGCGCGCACGCCCGGCGCCGCGTGCCCCTCGATCTCGTGCAGCACGGTGCGCTCCACGTCGTCGCGCGTGAGCATGCGCCCCCGCGCGACCTGGATCACCCCGTCGCCCGTCGCGGCGAGCGGCGCGATGTCGGCGATCACGACCCGGAGCGGCAGGCGCCGCGCCCCGATCTCGCGCCGCATCCGCGACACGAGCGACCGGGGCGAGCGCGCGTCGTCGCTCCGCACCCGCTCCTCGTCGCCCGCGGTCGCGCCCGCGCCCTGCTCGACCCAGGCCGCGGCGAGCGCGTCCGCCTGCTCGTCGAACGCGTCGCGCGCGGCGTAGCGGCGGCGCGCGGCGGCCCAGCACCCCGCCCCGCCCGCGGCCTCGCAGATCGCGGCCTCCGCGGCGAGCTCGAGGGCGCGGCCGGCGTAGACCGCGCCGAGCTCCCCCAGATCCGCGAGCCGCTCGGCCGCCGTGTCCATCGCTATCCGGAGATCGCTGTGGTCCTGCGCGGGCGCATAGACGAACCGCGGGACCTCCCCGCCCCCCCTGCCCCACGCCGCGGCGAGCCGCGCGAGCTCCTCGACGAGGTTCACCGGCGTGCTCGAGCCGACCACGCGGATCCGCCGCGCCGCGGCGCCGAGGAGCCGATCCGCGTCCGGCACCCAGGCCGGCGGCCCCGAAGGCCTAGCCCGAGGACGCCGCGCCACGCTCTCTTGCCCCTTTCACGCTCGCCCCCGCCTCGCTGGCCCCCGCCTCGCCTGCTCCTGTCCTGCTCGCCACCACGCCGCTGGCTCCCCTCCTGCTCGCCCCGCGAGCGCGCCGCGCGCCCGCTGCCGCGCGCGTCAGAGCAGGTTCGCCGCGAGCTCCGCGAGCTCGCTGCGCTCGCCCTTGGCGAGCACCACGTGCCCCGCGATGCGCTCGCGCCGGAACCGCTCCGCCACCACGAGCAGGCCGTTCGACGCGTGATCCACGTACGGGTTGTCGATCTGCTGCGGATCGCCCGTCAGCACGATCTTGGTCCCCTCGCCGCACCGGGTGATGATCGTCTTCACCTCGTGCGGGGTGAGGTTCTGGGCCTCGTCCACGATGAGGTACTGGTGCGGCAGGCTGCGCCCGCGGATGTAGGTCAGCGGCTCGACCTGGATGCGCCCGCTCTCCAGGAGCTCCACGAAGCCGCGCGCGTCGCGCCCCGGCTTCGCGCCGCCGTTCGAGAACAGGAACTCGAGGTTGTCGAAGATCGGCTGCATCCACGGGTTCAGCTTCTCGTCCACGTCGCCCGGAAGGAAGCCCAGATCGCGCCCGAGCGGCATGATCGGCCGGCTCACGAGCAGCCGGCTGTAGGCGTTGTCCTCCGTCGTCCGCTTGAGCGCCGCCGCGAGCGCCAGGAGCGTCTTGCCCGTCCCCGCCTTGCCGATGAGCGTGATCAGCCGGACGGAATCGTCGAGCAGGAGGTCGAGCGCGAAGGCCTGCTCCTTGTTGCGCGGCCGGACCCCCATCACCCCCTCCCGCCCGACGCGGAGCGCGACGATCTGCCCGCGCGCCGCGTCGAACCGCCCGAGCGCCGTGTGGCTCGGCGCCCCCGCGTCGCGGAGGAGCACCGCCGAATTCGGCAATAGATCCGCGAGGTTGGCGCCGGCGAGAAAGCCGTTCTGGAAGAACGCGTCGACCTCGGCGCCGGGCACCTCGAGCTCCACCACCGACTGCTCGATGGCCGGATCGTGCACCCGCTGGTTCTCGTACGTCTCCGCCGGGATCCCGAGCGCGTCGGCGCGGATCCGGAGGTTCGTGTCCATGGTCACGAAGATGGTCGGCCGGTCCCTGTGCCGGTCGCGGATGTCGATCGCCGTCTGCAGGATGGCGTTGTCCTGGGAGCCCGACTCCAGCCCCACGAGCAGCTCCGGCCGCCGCTCCGGGATCGCGATCCGCAGGGTGCCGCCGCTCTCCAGGAGCACGCCGGTCGCGAGCGTGCCGGCGCCGCGGACCTCGTCGAGCAGCCGGGCGATCGTCCTCGCGTTGCGCCCGCGCTCAGAGCCCTCCCGCTTGAACTGGTCGATCTCCTCGATCGCGTAGATCGGGATGATGACGTCGTTGTCCTCGAACTTGAAGATCGCGTGGGGATCGTGGAGCAGGACGTTCGCGTCGAGAACGTAATTCTTCTTCATAGGAGCGAGCGCGACGGCGTAGCCGCCTGAGGCGACGGGCGCAAGGGCGTGTTGCGCCGCCCGCCCGGGGGATGTCGCCATCCGGAGATCGGCGGGAGCTCCTCGCCGACATCGGAAGAGATACCGCGCTTCGACTCGGCCGGATCCGGCAGATCGCCCGCGGCGCCGCCATCCGATGCAAGGCGGGTCGCCGCCGTCACAGATCGATCCGGTAGTCCTTGATCTTGTAGAGCAGCGCCCGGTGGCTGATCTCCAGCACCTCGGCGGCCTTGGTCCGGTTGCCCTTCGTCTTCTGGAGCGCGCGCCGGATGAGGATCTCCTCGATGACGCGCGAGGTCTTCTTGATCGACAGCTCGCCGCTCGTCAGCTGCATCTGGATCGGGTCGCGCGCCTCGCGGATCCGCTCGGGCAGGTCGGCCTCGCCGATGCGCTCGCCCTCGCAGAGCACCATGGCGCGCTCGACGGTGTTCTCCAGCTCCCTCACGTTGCCCGGCCACCGGTACTCCAGGAGCAGCCGCCGCGCCTCGGGCTCGAAGCCGCGGATGTTGATGCCGAACCGCGCGTTGTTCCTCGCGAGGAAGTGATCCATGAGGATCGGGATGTCCTCCCGCCGCTCCCGGAGCGGCGGGATCGCGATCGGGAGCACGTTGATCCGGTAGAAGAGGTCCTCGCGGAACCGGCCGGCCTGCGTCTCGGCCAGGAGGTCGCGGTGCGTCGCCGCGAGGATGCGGACGTCGACCTTGATGTCCTTGTTGTCGCCCAGGCGGCGGATCGTCTCCTCCTGGAGCACCCGGAGCAGCTTCACCTGGAGCGAGAGCGGCAGCTCGCCGATCTCGTCGAGCAGCAGCGTGCCGTGGTTCGCCTGCTCGAACAGCCCCGCCCTGTCGTTCACCGCGTCGGTGAACGCGCCCCGCTTGTACCCGAAGAGCTCGCTCTCCAGCAGGTTCTCCGGGATGGCGCCGCAGTTGACCGCGACGAACGGCCCGCCGCGGCGGCCGGACCTCCGGTGGATCGCCCGGGCCACGAGCTCCTTGCCGACCCCGCTCTCGCCCGTGATGAGCGCCGTGGTCTTGTAGTCGGCGACCTTCGCGATCGTCTTGAAGATCGCCTGCATCGGCGGGCTCTTCGCGAGGATCTCCTCGAACAGGTTCTCCCGCCGGATCTCCTGGCGCAGCGCGCGGTTCTCGCGGCGGAGCGCCTCCCGCTCCTCGGCCTTGCGGAGCGTGAGCAGCACCTCCTCCGCCTTGAACGGCTTCTGGATGTAGTCGTAGGCGCCCGCCTTCATCGCCTCGATGGCCATGTCGACGTTGCCGTAGGCGCTCATCACGATGACCGTGGCCTCGTTCCCCTTCGCCTTGAGCGTCGCCAGGAGGTCGAGGCCGCCCATCCTGGGCATCCGGACGTCGGTGAGGATCACGTCGGGCCCGAACGTCTCGACCATCGCGAGCGCCTCCTCGCCGCTCGAGACCGCCTCGACCTCATAGCCATCCCGCTTGAGGAACGTGCGCACCACGAGGCGCAGGTTTTCTTCGTCGTCAACGACTAGGACGCGGCGCATAGACCCTGAAAACTTTTCCTACACCGGCGCGCATCACTCCGCAACGAGTTGCATCTCGCCGCATGCCGCGGTGCGGTCATCCGCGGGGAGCCGACCCCGGACGCGGGGCGCGCCGAGAGGGCGGCGAGCGGGCTCTGCGAAGGGCGACGCGCACCGCGCGAAGGCCGCTGCGCGACGCGGAATGCGCCTGCGCGGCGGCCGTGCTCCGCGGCGGGCGCGCGGGGCTGTACCCGTTGACGCAGGTCGCGCAGGCTGCTTTAGCGGCGACGCGCACCGGAAGCGAGCAGGGCCGCGCGCGGCCCGACGTGATACGCCGGAGCGGCCTTCGCGGGCAGGACCGCGTCCCTTAACCGATCGCGTGAGGAGCCATGGCATGAGCATGAAGGATCGTCTGGTCGACCAAGCAAAGAAGCTCGCCTCGTCGAGCACGGTCGTCCGAGTCGTCAGCAACGATCGCGTGATGCGGCTCGCCACCGGGGTCATGGATGCGAAGAACCGCCTGCGCGCCGCCGGGGAGCGGGCCGCGGAGGCGTGGGACATCCTGCTGAACGGGCACGCGCTCCCGAACATCGATCCGGCGCTCGACGACGAGGCCGGCGTCCACGGGGCGGCGCCGGCCCGCGCGGCGTCGCCGCGGCCGTCCGCGCGCGCCGCGGGCGCCGCGGGGCTGTCGGCCGTCGAGGAGGCGGCGAGCGCCTCGCCCGAGCGGGCCGCCGCCCGCCCGCACGTGAACGGCGTCGGCGCGAACGGCGCGGCCGTGAACGGCGCCGGCGCGAACGGCGCGGGCGCCTACGTGGCGGCGGCGGCCGAGCAGAAGCTCGCGACCCAGATGGCGGCGCGGACGTCGCTTTCGCGCATCGGCGGGCGCGACGTGTTCGAGAAGGCGAACAAGTTCATGACCGCGGACAACGCCCGCGCCATGGGGGTCTACCCCTTCTTCCGCCCGCTCGACTTCAACAACGGCCCCGAGGCGCAGCTCGAGGGGCGGACCGTGATCATGCTCGGCTCGAACAACTACCTCGGGCTGACGACCCACCCGAAGGTGCGAGAGGCCGCGCGGAACGCCATCGACAAGTACGGCACGAGCATGACCGGCTCGCGGCTCGTGAACGGCTCGATGCGCCTCCACAACGAGCTCGAGGAGAAGCTCGCCGCCTACCACGGCAAGGAGGCGGGGCTCGTGTTCACGACGGGCTACCAGGTGAACATCGCGACGATCTCGGCGCTCCTCAGCAACAAGCGGAGCGTCGCGATCATCGACAAGGACGATCACGCGTCGATCTACGACGGCGTGCGGCTCGCGCAGGCGTCCGGCGCCCGGATGGTCCGCTACAAGCACAGCGACCCCGCGGCGCTCGACAGCGCGCTCTCCGAGCTCGCCGACACGGAGGGGGCGCTCGTCATCACGGACGGCGTCTTCAGCGCCCAGGGCGAGATCGCGAACCTGCCCGGGATCGTCGAGGTGGTGAAGAAGCACAAGGCGCGGCTCCTGGTCGACGACGCGCACGCCCTCGGCGTCATCGGCCCCGGCGGCCGCGGCACCGCCGCGCACTTCGGCCTCGGCAAGGAGGTCGACCTCATCGGCGGCACCTTCTCGAAGTCGCTCGCCTCGATCGGCGGCTGGCTCGTCGGCGAGCGCAAGGTGCTCGATTATATTCAGCATTTCGCCTACAGCTTCCTCTTCGCGGCGAGCGCGGCGCCGCCCTGCGTCGCCGCGGCGATGGCCTCGCTCGAGGTCATGCAGGAGGAGCCGTGGCGCCAGGAGAAGCTCCGCGAGAACTTCACCTACATGCGCACGGAGCTGCAGCGGCTCGGCTTCGAGCTCGGCAAGACCGAGACGGCCGTGATCCCGATCTACATCCGCGACGACCTCAAGACCGTCATGATGTGGAAGTCGCTCCTCGACGATTACTCGCTCTACGTGAACCCGTTCATCACGCCGGGCGTCCCGCCGAAGCAGCAGGTCCTCCGCACGAGCTACATGGCGACCCACGAGCGCAAGCACCTCGATCACGCGCTCGAGGCGTTCGAGAAGGTCGGCAAGAAGTTCGGCGTGATCTGAGCCGGAGCGCCGCGCCGTCGGGCTCGCCGGCCGCGCGCGGGCGGGCCCGAGGGCGGCTCCGCCCCCGCCCGCCCGTGGTATCGAGGGGCGATGACGATCGTCCTCCATCGCTTCCCGCTCAGTCACTTCTCCGAGAAGGCCCGGGCCGCCCTCGACTTCAAGGGGCTCGAGTACCGGATCGAGGAGCACAAGCCCGGTCCCGAGCAGATCGCCATCTACCGCCTCTCGGGCCAGCGCAAGCTCCCGGTGATCGAGCACGACGGCGCGGTCGTCGCGGACTCCACCGAGATCGCGCTCTACCTGGAGCGCACGTTCCCCGAAGGGCGGCGCCTGCTCCCCGACGATCCGGAGCAGCGGGGCGAGGTCCTCGCCCTGGAGGCGCGCCTCGACGACACGCTCGGAAAGTACGCGCCGTTCTGCTTGGTGCGCCGCGGCCTCCGCGAGGAGCACTACCTGGACGCGCTGGGCGCCGCGATGGGGCCGTTCGCGCACGCCGGGCTCGGCGCCCTGGCGGCCGTCCTCCCGCTGGCCGAGGCGCGGGTGGGCGCCGTGGAGCGGTGGCTCGACGCCGCGGAGCGCGCCGTGCGCACGACCCTCGCCGAGCTCTGCGCTCGCCTCGAGGGCTCGGCGTACCTCGTCGGCGACGCGCCGTCGCTCGCCGACGTCGCCGCCGTGGCCCTCGTTTATCCGCTCAAGTTTCCGCCGTCGAAGCACCTCTTCGAGCCGGAGCTCGCGGGCACGTCGGTGCGCAGCATCGCCGAGGACCCCGCCCTCGCCCGCTTCTTCGACTTCCGGGATCGGTTCTACCGCGACTACCTCCGGTGAGCGGCGCCGGGCCCCAGCGTCGCGCGTCGCGCGTCGCGCGCCGCGTGTCCCCGTGCCGCTCGCGACCGCGGCGCTCGCCGCCCCCTTCGGCATTTTCGCCGGACCGCGGCCGTGGTGAGGTGGGCGATCATGGATCTCCGACCGTTCATGCAAGGTGTCGCCGCGGCGCTGGGGCCCGCGCTCCGCGCGTTCTTCCTGACCGCCGCGACCATGTCGCTCCTGGCCGTCGTCCTCGCCGGGTCCTCCTATGCGATCGCGGCGGACGGCTCGGCGCTGCGCGGGGCGCTCGCGGCGATCGTGGCGCTCGCGCTCTCCGCCGTGCTCGGCTTCACGCTGTCGTGGAAGCGGGCGCTCGGCGCCGGCGTCCTGCAGGTCGTGCGGTCGAAGCGCCTCGGCGGGATGCTCGTGACCGCGGTGTTCGAGCGGCTGCTCGGCGTCTCGGATCAGGCCGAGGCGGGCGCGCGCGGCGGACGGGTGGCGCAGGCGGTGGAGGGCGTGCCGATCAACGAGGCGGTGAAGCGGCTGCGCCTCGCGGTGATCCACCGGGTGCAGGCGGCGCCGCGAGGGGGCGGCCTGCGGGGGCTCTTGCGGCGCAAGATCGAGGCGCAGCTGCTCAAGACCATCGAGGCGCTGACGCTGGCGCGCTTCCGGAACGAGGCCCACCAGAAGGGCGGCATCGACCTGGTCAAGGTGCGGGACGAGCTCGCCCAGGGCGTGGACGACCTGGTCACGGACGAGATCGAGGGGACGCTGCTCGTCACGACGCTGCTCCTCGTCGGGGCCGCCGCGGCCGCGTCGCTCGGGGCGGCCGCGGGCATCCAGGACATCCCCCTCTGAGGCGGCGCGTCGCCCGGTAGTAACACTGAATCCAGGATGATCTCGAGGTCCATGCCTCGCGCGTCGCGGACGAGCGCGGCATGGACCTCGAGATCATCCAGCGTGCCAAAGCGAGGATCGATGCCGCAGTCGTCCGACAGCGCCCCGCCTCGGAGCGCGGGCGCGGGGTCGATCGCTCGCGCCCATGCACAACGGCTTTGCCTAAGCGCTCTCGACTACGTTACTGTCATCCCGCTGCCGTTACGCTCCGTGTTGCTCTCATGTTTCATGTTGCTTTCACCTCATGTCGCGCAGAGGAGGCAGTTCCAATGATCGAGAACGTTATGGGGAAATGTTGCTCAGCGCTCGCGTGCGTCGTGGGCTTGCTCGCGTCGCCGGCCGCCTGGGCTCAGGATCCCGCGCCGCCCCCGGCTGAGCCGGGCGCCGCGGCGGCGCCCGCGGAGACCCCTGCGCCAGCGCCCCCGGTAGAGCCGACCGCGACGGCGGGCGACGCGGCGACGAGCGGCCAGGCGGCGCCCGCCACGCCGGCGCCGGGCACCACCGAGCCGGTCGGAGAGCCGCCGCCGGCGCCGAGCCAGATCCCGAGCTGGTTCCGGTTCGACGCGGACAACCTCGGTCTCCAGGTCTGGGCCGGCGCCTCGCACCAGCTCGGCCCGATCAGCCTCTCGAGCGACATCTATGTCACCACGCTGGGAACCGCCGAGTTCGATATCGGCCCCGCCTTCACGTTCGGTCCGGTCACCCTCAATCCGATGGTGGGCTTCGCGTTCAACTTCGTGACGCAGCAGCCGGCGGCGCTGGTCGCACCGCAGCTGTTCACCTACGTCGACGCGAAGCCGATTTACTTCGAGTCGTGGATCCTGGGGTCGTTCTCCAGCATGTTCAACGAGAGCGTCCAGAACTACCTCTACTCGCGGGACTTCCTCCTCTTCTATCCGACCGACGACTTCGGCATCGGCCCGCACCTCGAGCTCTCGGTCGACCTCAACGAGGTCGTGCTCGCCGCGGACGATCCGACCACCGCCGGCGTGAACGAGGAGGCCATCGACGACACCGGCCTCGCCAGCCTGCAGATCGGCGGCGTGATCGGGCTGAACTACGGCACGGGGAACAAGCTGCTCCTCTACCTCGGCTACGAGACGCAGAAGGAGAGCCAGCTCAACGACAAGATCGCTGGCCGGTTCACGTTCATCCACAACTTCTGAGCGGCGCAGGCGCCGTCGCCTCGGGGCCGGGCTTCCCAGCGCCCTTGCGCGCTGGTACCGAAGCGGCATGGCCCAACGATTCCTGTTCGCCGCCGCGCTGTGCAGCCTCCTCGGACTCGGGTGCCAGGCCCAGAGCCACGCTCCGCCGCCCGCTTCGACCCCGGACGCACCTGCGTGCCAGCCGGCCGACTGCGGCCCGCTCGCGAAGATCGCCCGCATCTGCGACGACGGCTCCACCGCCGCCCCGCAGTGCGCGCGCGCCGAGGGCGGGGCGTGCCGCTGGGAGCACGTCTGCCCCGGCCCGACGCCGGCGGCCGAGGCGCCGGCCCCGGGCCCGGGCCAGCCCGCCCCGGACGCGCAGCCGCCGGCCCCGCAGCCGCCCGGCGCGAGCGTCGCCGACGCGAACGCCGCGTTCGCGCAGCGGCTCTACGGCGCGCTCGCCGGCACGACGGGCAAGCTCTTCTTCTCGCCGGCGAGCGTCTCGACCGCGCTGGCCATGACCTACGCCGGCGCCAGGGGCGAGACGGCGGCCCAGATGGCGAAGGCGCTGGAGCTCACCCTCCCGCCCGAGGCGCTGCACCCCGCGTTCGGCGGGCTCGCCAAGCAGCTCACGCAGGCGGGCCCCAAGGCGCCCGAGCTCCGGATCGCGAGCCGGCTGTGGGGCCAGGCCGGGCTGCCGATCGAGCCCGCGTTCCAGAGCACCACCCAGCAGCACTACGGGGCGGGGATCGAGCTCGTCGACTTCAAGGGCGGGAGCGAGCAGGCGCGAGGGCGCATCAACCGGTGGGTCGATGAGCAGACGAACGCGAAGATCAAAGACCTGATGCCGGCGGGCAGCATCACGCCCCTCACGCGGCTCGTCCTCACGAACGCCATTTACTTCAAGGGGAGATGGGCGACGCCCTTCGACAAGCAGGCGACCAAGAACGAGCCGTTCACGGTGAAGCCCGGCACGGCGCCGGCGGTGCCGATGATGCGCAAGACCCTGAAGGCGCGCTTCGGGCAGGTCGACGACGCGTCGGTGCTGGAGCTCGCCTACGAGGCGCAGGACCCCGAGCGCCCGCTGGCCATGGTCGTCATCCTGCCCGCGCAGGCGGACGGGCTGCCCAAGGTGGAGCAGCGCCTCTCGGCCGGGCAGCTCAAGGCATACGTGGAGGCGCTCCAGCCGGCGCGGGTCGACGTGGCGCTGCCGCGCTTCAAGATGGCCGCGGAGTTCGAGCTCTCGAAGGCGCTGGCGGCCCTCGGCATGCCGCTCGCGTTCGACGCGGCGAAGGCCGATTTCTCCGGGATCACGAGGGCGGAGCCGCTCTTCCTCTCGCAGGTCCGGCACAAGGCGTTCGTGGAGGTCAACGAGGAAGGGACCGAGGCCGCCGCGGCGACGGGCGTCGTCGTGTCCACGCGGGCAGCCCCGGCGCCGCCTCAGGTGTTCCGCGCGGATCACCCGTTCGCGTTCCTGATCCGCGATGTGGCGACCGGCGCCGTGCTGTTCATGGGCCGCGTGACCGATCCGCGGTGACCCGCGTCCCCCGAGCTCCGGGGGGGTGAGGTCGATCCCACGGGCACGGGTGTGGGCCTCCCTCCCCGCGGTACCCGCGCGAGATCGCGCGAGATCGCGCGAGATCGCGCGAGATCGCCCGATCGACGCCGCGCCCCGCCTGCGGGTGGGACCGAAAGTCCGCGCCTCGCCGGAGACCCGAGGTACGATGAGCCGTTTTGCCGGAGCCTTCACCGGCTCCGCCGACCCTCGACGTCAAGGAGCGAGCGATGAAGAACGAAGACGCTGCGAAGGTGCTGCATGCCGTCCGTGACCTGGCCCCCGCGATCGCCGCCCGGAGCGCGGAGATCGAGGAGGCGCGGCGCCTCCCGGCGGACCTGCTCGAGCAGCTCAAGGCGGCGGGCTGCTTCCGGATGTTCGTGCCGAGGAGCCATGGCGGCCACGACGTGGATCTGCGCACGGGGATGGACGTCCTGGAGACGCTCGCCCGGGCGGACGGGGCCACCGCCTGGACGGTGATGATCGGCTCGGAGAGCCCGCACCTGTTCGTGCTCCTGTCGCGCGAGCGCTTCGACGCCATCTACGCCGGCGGGCCGGACGTGATCATCGGCGGCGCCTTCAACGCGCAGGGCGAGGCCCACGTGGCCGAGGGCGGCTATCGCGTCACCGGGCGCTGGAGCTTCGCGAGCGGCTGCGAGCACTCCAGCTGGCTGTTCGGCAACTGCGTGATCCTGGACGGCGGCCGCCCCCGGATGCGCCCTGCAGGCGACGGGCGCGAAATACCAGAGATGCGGGGCATGCTGTTCCCCGCGAGCGAGGTGCGCATCCTCGACACCTGGTCCGTGCTGGGCCTGCGCGGCACGGGCAGCCACGACATCATGGTGGAAGGGGCGTTCTGTCCCGCGGCGCACAGCTTCGATATCTTTCAGGGCCAGTCCTCGGTGCCGGGCCCCGGCTTCGTCGCGCCGGTCCTGCACTGCGTGCTCCACATGGCGGCCGTGGCCGTGGGCATCGCCCAGGGCGCGCTCGACGACCTCGTCGCGATCGCGACCTCGGGCAAGAAGCGGCTGTACGCGCGCGCCCAGCTCGCCGACTCGCCGGTGTTCCAGGTGCACCTCGGCCGCGCCGAGACGAGCGTGCGCGCCGCCCGCGCCCTCTTGCGCGACCTGGGGGACGAGTTCTGGGCCGCGTGCGTGAACAACCCCGGCGCCGCCGTGGCGATGGCGCCGCGGATCTCGGGCGCGCTGGCCTGGGTGACGGAGGTGGCGGGCCGGGCCGTGGACGCCTGCTACCAGGCCGGCGGGGGCGGCGTCGCCCGGAACGCCTCACCCGTGCAGCGGCGGTTCCGGGACATCCACACCTTCTCTCAGCACGCCGCCGCCGCGGAGGGGTGGCTCGGCCAGACCGGCGCCGCGCTCCTCGGCCAGCCGACCGGCTACTGGACCTGAGGCGAAGGCCCTCGACGCCGCGCCCGCCGCGGCGCGCGAGCCCATCGCGCCGCGGCGCCGCCGCGGTATAGGTGGTCGCGCCTTGCGCCCCGGCCCGCTCGCCCCGCTGCTCCTCGCCGTCCTGTCGTCCGTCGCCTGCGCCGGCGCCCCGCGCCCGGCCGCTGCGCCCGCGCCGCCGGCCAGGGCCGGCGCCTGCCCGCCCCGCCCGGCCTGCGATGCGCCGCCGCCGGCCGCCTTGCCGCGCGGGTTCAGGCACACGCGCTCGCGCCTCGTCGCGAGCGGGTGGCCGCGCCACCGCGGCCGCGACCTCTTCGCGCGCCCCGGAGGCCCCCAGTGGGCCATCGCGAAGTTCGCGTACGGGCCGCAGGACGACGATCTCGAGGGCGAGGACGTCGAGGCGTATCTCCTGCGCGGCTGCAGCGGCGCCTGGGAGCGGCTCGGCACCTTCCGGACGAGCGACGACGATCGCCCGCACCCGACCGCGGAGGGCATCCCGGACACCGGCGGGCGCGTCTATCTCGATCTCACGGCGGGGCGGCGCCTCGACGTCGGCCGGCACCGCGTCCACTTCGCCGTGGCCGGCGACGGCACGAGCGCGGACCTGTTCATCGAGGTCCTCCCGCCCGGCGCGCGCGTGGCCGTCACCGACGTCGACGGGACGCTCACCTCGAGCGAGGTGGCGGTGGTCGGCGAGCTCTTCGGCGGCGCCCCGCCGGCCGCCCACCCCGGCGCGGCCGAGGCGATGCGCGCCCTGGCCGACAGCGGGATTCACCTCTTCTACGTGACCGCGCGCCCCGAGTGGCTCGTGGGGAGCACGCGAGCGTGGCTGAGGAGGCAGGGATTCCCGCCGGGCATCCTCCACACCACCATCGGCGTCACCGGCGCCTTCGGCGGCGCGGCCGCCCACTACAAAACGATCGAGCTCGGGTGGCTCAAGGCGCGGACGGGCATCGTGCCTTCCTTCGGCTTCGGCAACATGCCGAGCGACGTCACGACGTACACGGCCGCGGGGATCGCCCCTTCAGGATGCTATTATTACAAGCTCGGCGGCGATCTCCGCGGCGGCGTGCACCACGACGACTACCGCGCTCTCGCCCCGGCGCTCTTCAGCCCACCTGCCGCCTGCGCGCCCTGAGGGGCGCGGGGCTCGCCCCGGCGCCCTGAGGGGCGCGCAGGCGCGCGCAGGCGCGCCCCGTCCAGGGGCGCCCCCGCCGCCGCTCACAGCGGGATCTCGATCACGTCGTCGCAGGTGAAGTCGACGCCCAGGGCCGCCTCGGGATCGGACTGCACCGCGCTGCACGCGCCCTCGCAGAGCTCGATCTGCGTCGGGTTCGCGGGGTTGTCGTAGCGCCAGGCGTCGCCGCTCGCGCACTCCTGATCGTACGCGAGGGCCTTCGGCTCGCCCTGTCCGCTCGCGTACGTCACGCGCACCCGCTGCTTGTCGAACGTCCTCCCCTCGGGGGCCGGCGGGATCGCGATCGTGCACGACACCGCGGCGCCGCGGATCTGGTCGATCGCCGCCCGGAAGCTGGTCGCCGTCGCGTCGGGGTTGCCGGTCTCGATGATGAACGCCTCCCCCGTGCCGCCGGCCGCGGCGATCTCGGCCAGGTTGTCCACGTTCCCCGGATTGTCGTCCGGCGGGTTCGCCACCCCGATCACGTAGGTCGGGATGTTGTCTTGGCGCCCCTCCTCGACGTGCTCGACGACGGCCTCGATCGAGTCGGACCCCTCGCACAGCTGCGGGTAGCCGTCGGTCACGAGCACGAGCGCGTACTTACCGGGGTTCTCCCGGCGCTGCTGCTGGACGAACGACATCGTCCCCTCGACCACGAACGCCGTCGGCGTGCCCGTGCGCCAGTCGTCGTCGGGCCCCGGCGTGACGTCATCGATCGCCTCGGCGAACGCGTCGGAGGGCAGCGGCGTCATCTCGACGTCCGGCGCGCTGTAGGTCCTGGCCGAGCACATCCGCCGCCGCTCCGCGCCGGGGAAGAAGGTGAGCGAGGCGGTGAGCCCCGCGGACGCGGGATCCGCGAAGAACTGCTTGGTCGCCGCGACGACCGGATCCCACTTGAGCTCCTTGCTGTGCGAGGGCCGATCGTTCGCTCCCATGCTGCCCGAGACGTCGAACGCGACAGCCAGGTACACGGGCTGGAGCTCGGCGTTGGCCCTGTGCGTGGCGCACGCGTCGCCGGCGCCGGTCGAGCCGACGCCGCTCGGGCCGCTCGGGTTCGAGCCGCTGCCCGCGCTCATCCCTGAGCCCACTGAGCCGAAGCCGCCGTCATCGCCGCCCGAGCCGCTCGCGGCGCCCGAGCCGCCCGGAGAGAGATCGTCGCCGCCCGAGCCGCCGCACGCCGCACCGACCGCAGCCACCACGAACAAGGCAATGCCCATCGCAGGCAATCTCATGGCCTGACTCCTTTATAAGCAAGTGCCGGCGCCGTGCGCCGGTAGAGAGAAGCAACCCACCACATGAGACCTCACGAGCCGCCGCGCCGCCGGACCGCGCTCATGAGAACTCGCCACCCATGAATAGTATAAGCCAGAAATCTGCTCATTGCGAGACATGGTTTCTAAAATACGGTGTCAGTCGGTGCCCGTCTGCCCCGTCTGAGGCGCCCTCACCGCAACTCACCCGTGTGGCGGCAAAACCTGTAAGCCGATGTGACCTGCGCGCTCACACGAGCGCTTGGCGGTGCTAGGCTTCGTACCGTATGGTCCGTAGGGTCCGCATCGTCCGCGCGGTTTGTTTCGATTTGATGGACACCGTCCTCTACGACCCGTACCGCGAGGCGCTCGCCGCGGCGATCCGGGCGGCCGCGCCCGGCGACGTCGGCCGGCACCGCGACCCGACGTGCTGGCCCGCGTTCGAGTGCGGCGAGATCGATGAGGCCGAGTTCGTCCGCCGGTTCTTCCGTGAGGGCGCCGAGGGCGTCTCGTTCGATATCGACGCCTTCAACCGCGTGCGCCGCGCGGAATACCGCTTCTTGCCCGGCGTGCGGGAGATCGTCGAGGCGCTCCAGGGCCGCGCGCTCCGGTTCGTGGCGAGCAACTACCCCGTGTGGGTCGAGGAGCTGCGCGAGGCGTTCGCGCTCGACGCCCTGTTCGAGGGTGTCTATTCGAGCCATCACCTGCGCGTCCGCAAGCCGGCGCGCGAGTTCTTCGATCGCCTCGTGAGCCGCATCGGCGTCGACGCGGGCGACTGCCTGTTCGTCGACGATCGCGCGGAGAACTGCGACGCGGCGGCCGCGGTCGGGATGCGCGCGCACGTGTTCGACGGCGCCGCGGGGCTGCGCGCCCGGCTCGTCGGCGAGGGCTTGCTCGACGCCTGAGGGCGCTAGGCCCGCTCCGCCGTCGCGCCGGCGCCGGCCAGCGCGCCGCAGAGCGGGCACGACGCGGCGCCGTGCGGCGCGTCGCCGCGGTGCAGGTCGAGGATCGCGCGCGAGATCTGCGCGAGATCGCGCCGCACCTCGCGGCGCATCCCCTTCACGCGCGGGATGGCCATGGTGTCGTACGCCGTCGTCTGGTGCCGCATCCACGCGATCACGGCCGACTCGGCGCGCCGCGCGACCGGGATCCGCTCCGTGCGGGCGACCGTGCCGCTGCCCACGGGCGTCGCGTGCTGCGTCACCCGGGTCGCGAGCGCCCGCGCGAGCGCCGCGTAGCGCGGCGAGAACCGGAGGAACGCCGCGACCTCGGCCTCGAACTCGCGCACGTACGCCTCCTGGTCGCGCTCCCGCCGCCGGGCGTCCGCCTCGCGCTTCTTCGCGTAGGAGGGCGTGCTGCGCTCGGCCTCGAGCGCGGCGCGCGCGGCCTCGATGGTGGCGGCCGGCGCCCAGAGGCCCCGGGAGAACGTCTTTCTCCCGCGCTTCTCGACCACCATCCAGGAGGGGCCCGCGAGCTTCACCCGGCGGGTGAGCCCGGCGTCGCCCGGCGGCAGGCACGCCCAGCCCTCGGGCGGCGAGAGCAGCGCGCCGTCGGGCGCGCGGAAGCGGCGGGGATCCGGGGTGGGGGCCAGGGTCAGGCACTCGGGCATGGCGGCGCGGCCGGCGTGGTAGGCCAGGTCATCGCGCGCGTCCAGCCGCCGTCGCCCCGCCCTCGCGCCGCCGAACGGGGCGGTGGTAGGCTCCGCGCCGCGCGAGGTGCGCGCGGGCTCGACTCGAGCCCGCGGGCGAGCGGCCCGCGCGCGCCGCCCTGCGGGGGGCCTGCCCCTGCGCGCGGCGCGCTCCACCGGACAGGAGGCCAGCGTGTCGGACGACGATCGGATCAGGTGGGACGCCCGCTACCGCGAGGGCGGCGGCGATCCGGGCGAGCCCTCGGCGGTGCTCACGGCGCTCGATCCGCTCCTGCCCCGCCGCGGGCGCGCGCTCGATCTGGCCGGCGGCGCGGGGCGGCACGCCCTGTGGCTCGCGCGGCGCGGGCTCGACGTGACGCTGGCCGACATCTCCGAGGTCGGGCTCGGCGTCGCGCGGAGCGCCGCGGCGCGCGAGGGGCTCGCGCTGCGCACGGTGGCGCTCGACGTGGAGCGCGATCCGCTGCCCGGCGGGCCCTGGGACCTGATCCTGATCTTCTATTTCCTCGAGCGCAGGCTCGCGGCCTGCGCGGCGGAGCTCGCCCCGGGCGGCCACCTCGTCGTCGTGCATCCGACGCGGTCGAACCTGCTGCGGCACGCGCACCCGAGCGCGCGCTGGCTGCTCGAGGACGGCGAGCTCCCCGGCCTCCTCGGCGAGGCGCTCGAGGTGGTCCGTTACGACGAAGGGTGGCTGGAGGAAGGGCGCCACGAGGCCCGCCTCGTCGCGCGGCGGCGGGGCGCCGCGCCCTCGGTGACGACGCGGACGTGACGGCGCGGGCGCGACCGCGCGCCGCGCCGGGCGCGGGCTTGCCGCGACGCGGGGATCGCGCTTTGCTCGCGCGATGCGCTTCGCCCGTCTCTCGCCTCCGGATCAAGATCGCCCGGCCTTCTTCGCCCGCCTCGAGGGCGCGGCCGCGCTCGTGCTCGACGCACCGCCCTGGCTCGGCGGCAAGACCACCGGCGAGGCCGTGGCGTGGGCCGAGGTCGACCTCGCCTGCCCCGTGGCCCCCACGAAGATCGTGTGCGTGGGGCGCAATTACGCCGCGCACGCGCAGGAGCTGGGCAACGATGTCCCGGTCGAGCCGCTCCTCTTCCTCAAGCCGCCCTCGGCGCTGATCGGCCCGGGCCAGTCGATCGTGCTCCCGCCGGAGAGCCAGCGGGTCGAGCACGAGGCGGAGCTCGGCGTGATCATCGGCCGCCGCTGCAAGGCCGTGCGGCCGGAGGAGGCGGCGGATCACGTGTTCGGTTACACCTGCCTGGGGGACATCACCGCGAGGGACCTGCAGAGGAAGGACGTCCAGTTCACGCGCGGCAAGGGGTTCGACACGTTCTGCCCGGTCGGGCCGTGGATCGAGACGGCGGTCGACCCCGCGGCGCTCCGCGTGCGGGCCGTGGTGAACGGCCAGGTGCGGCAGGACGGGATGACCGCGCAGATGCTCTGGGGCGTGCCCGCGCTTGTCGCGTACATCAGCCGGGTGATGACGCTGGAGCCCGGCGACGTCATCGCGACCGGGACGCCCCAGGGCGTGGGGCCGCTCGTGTCCGGCGACGAGCTCGTCATCGACATCGCCGGCGCCACGGCCGGCGCGCCCGGGATCGGGCCGCTGCGCGTGTCCGTCGCGGCTCCGCAGAACGGCGCCGGCGCCCGCTGAGCGAGCGAGCCGACGGCGGCTCGCTCGCCGAGCCCCAACGTCGGTCGCGCGCGGCCCGGTGCCCGCGCCGGTGCGTGATGCCTGATCGGCTCACCCGCCCGTCGCCCCTGCGGCGTTCCGTCATCGCGCGGGCGCCCGCTCCCCTGGGTTCGCGGCGCTGATCCGCGGCCGGACCGGCCGGCGCGCCCGCTGCCCGGCATGGCAGGCCCTGTGCACAGCCTCGCGGGCGAACGGCATCCATCCACCCGCCGTTGCGTCGCCGGAGCGCCCCGGACCACGGGGCCGCGCGCGCCGCAACAGAGCTCCGAGGTCACCGATGACATCGCCCGAGAACAACTGGCAATGGCACCCCATGGCGCTCCTGGCCTTCGGCGTCGGCGCGGCCCCGAGCGCGGCCCCGCGCGGCCCCGCCGGGCCGAGAGGCGCCTCAGAACGCGTGCCCGTCCCGGAGCACGATGGTCACGTGCGAGAGCCCGGTCCCGCCGAGGAGCATCGCCTTCACGAGGAACTCGACCATCGTGTCCAGGCACTCGGCGGGTGAGAAGCCCGCCCGCCCGGACCCGAGCAGGGGCAGCGCCATGCTCCGGAGCTTCATCGTGTCGGCGTGGTAAAAGCACCCTTCGAGGAGCCGCAGGATGAGATCGCGGGTCGGCCGGTAGGTCGCCACGTGATCCCAGTCGAGCGTGATCGCGTGGAAGACGAACCGCGCGCTCAGCCTGCCGGCGGAGCTGACCACCACCCCGCCGTGACGCACGGGGACGTACTTCCGCGTCTCCAGGTGGCACACGCCGCCGCTCGCGTGGTTCAGGGCCATCGCCACGCCGGCGGACATCGTGAGCTGCCCGTCGTCCGAGCTCACGAGCGCGTCGGCCGACACCGACGCGATGTTCGCGCGCACGATCGACAGCGTCCTGTCCCCGTGGAACTGGAACGAGGTCACCGGCCCGACCGGGCCGCCCGCGAGGAGGACGGGGCGGACGCGCTGGTACTGCTCCAGGTACGCGCGGAGCGTCAGATCGTGCGGATCCCCCCAGCGCGCGCTCTGCGCGCCCAGGAGCGCGGCCTCGATCTCCTCGAACGACTGGAAGCGGTCCTTCGGGTCCTTGGCCAGGCAGCGCTCCAGGACGGCCTGCACGTCCTCGTCGAGCTCGGGCCGGAGCGCCCGCGGCCGCGCCGGGATGTCCTGCCGGTGCGCGAGCAGGAGCGGCAGGAGCTCCTGCTCCTCGAACGGCCGCTGCCCCGTGGCGGCGTGGTAAAACGACGCGCCGTAGCTGTAGATGTCCGCGCGCGTGTCGCTCTCCTGCGGGCTCCACGCCTGCTCGGGCGCCATGTAGAACGGCGTCCCGAGCACGGTCCCCATCGCCGTGAGGGGCTGCTCGCGCAGGGCCGTGGGCCCGGTCGTGGCGGTCAGGCGCGCGAGGCCGAAATCGGCGACCTTCAGCTCTCCGGACGGCGCGATCAGCATGTTCGACGGCTTCAGGTCGCGGTGCATCACCCCGAGCTCCGTCGCGGCGGCCATCCCCCGCGCCGCGTGGAGCATGTAGCGCCGCAGGTCGTCGAGCGGCAGCGGCCCGCCCTGGAGGCGCGCGGCCAGCGACGGGCCGCCCACATACTCCATCACCATGAACGGCGATCGGCTCGAGAGGAAGCCGAAGTCGTAGCAGCTCACCACGTGCGGCGACTTGATGAGGGCCGAGATGCGCGCCTCGCGCAGCATCCGCTCGCCCGCGTTCGGCTCCGCGTACCCCGTGAGCACCTTGATCGCGACGTCCCGCGCCAGCGCGAGGTGGCGCGCGCGGAAGACGGCGCCCATCGAGCCCACGCCGAGCAGCCCATCCACGCTGTACCGGCCCGCGAGCTCCCTGCCCAGCGTCAACGCGTCGATCATGGACGAACCATCGCTTGCACCATCCGCGATGTTCGGAACCCCGCGCGCCGCGGTCAAGGGGCACGGCGCGCCGCGCATGTGCCGGGCGCGGCGTGGGGCCGGGGCGCGAGCGCCCTCGGACCGGACGGCGCGAGGACGACGGCGCGCGATCCGGCGCGATCAGAGGGCGTGGGCCGACAGCGCGCCGCCCTGCGCGCGCGGCCGCGGCGCCTCGCGGAGGCTCGCGATCTCGGCCTCGACCCGGGATCGGAGGCGCGGATCGTCGGCGATCCGCCTGGCCCAGACCCGCCGCATGCGCGCCCACACGGTGCGCCGGATCGCGCTGTCTCCGAGCGCAGCGGAGACCCCGTTGCGCTCGGTCGCGACGACCAGCCGGGCGTAGTCGGTCGCGCTCAGGGCGCCGCGGACGGCTTCCCACGCGGTGACATAGGCCTTGTCGAACCGGTCGCGGAGCGCTCGCTCGCGGCGCCTGACCTCGTCCGCCATCGCCTCGCGCCAGCGCCGGTCGGCCTCCTGCCAGCGCGCCTCGGAGAGGCCGTGCGCCTTGAGCACGTCGGCGCGGGGGATCGGCCGCTCCTCGAGCTCCGCCGCGACGATCGCGCACCGCTCGAGGCTCACCTCGTCGCCCGCGCCGAGCGGCGGGAGCGGCTCGGAGGGCGGCGGGTCGCCCGGGCACCGGAGGACGTGAAAGAAGCGGGGGGCGGCCGGCGGCTCGGGCTCGCGGCCGAGGCCCCCCACGGCCGGGGAGGCCGGGAGAACGGCCTCGACGCGCGGGGGCGCGACCTCGACGCGCGGGGGCGCGCCCCCGTCGTCCAGCGCGAGGGTCGTGAGCCCCGAGGACGGATCGGGCGCCGGCGAAGGGCGCTCGCTGGACCAAGGGGCGCCGGGGATCGGCGCGTCGATCGCGAGGCGCGGCGACGGCGTCGGCTGGACGAAGAACGGGGTCGCCGGCCGCTCGCTGGCGCGCGCCTCGTCCGCGTCCGACAGGGCGATCGTCCTGCTCGAGGCGGCGACGTCGCCCTGCGCTGACGCGAGCCCCGGCCAGCCTGGCCGCGCCGGCGCTGGCGCGGCGGGCGCGGGCTCGAACGGCAGCGCCGGCGCGCGCACCGCCGCCGCGCTCAGCTCCTCGGAGAGCGCGATCGTCTGCTGTGGTCCCTGGAGCAGATCGATGATCTCGATCTCGTCGTCCGAGAGGTGGATCGTGCGCCCCGGGTCCGCGCCCCACGGGAGGGCCGGCGCGGAGACGCCGGGCGGCTCCTCGATCAGCACGGTCCCTTCCGGACCGATCCGGGGCTCGGCCGGATGCGCTGCCTCGACGCGCCCGGCTCGCCCGGGGCGCCGCTCGGGCCACGCGAGCTCCTCGCCGTCGAGCGCGACGCCGGCGGCGATCCGCAGGGCCGCGAGGTCGTCCTCGCCGGGGACGGGCACGATCTGGCGCCACACGACCGTGCAGCGCTGCTCGGCGCCGTCGATGCGGAGCGTATCGGCGCAGAGCTCCAGGAACTCGCCCCCGGACGCCGCGAGCCCCTCGATCCGCGCCGCCCCGCGCGCCCTCGGCAGGCGCATCTCCAGCCGCGGCGCGGCCGGGTGCAGGTTCTCGAGCACGATCCACTCGTCGCCGCGCAGGAAATCGATCTGCTGGTCCGGGGGCGCCGCCTGGAAGTACGACCAGTCGAAGCCCGCGGGGATCTCCGCGCTCGGGCCCTCGAGCGCCTCGCGCCGGATCTTGCCGAGCAGCCGCTTGCGCGCGGGCCACGCGCGCGCGATCGGGCCGAACCCCGCGGGCCGCGCCGGATCCTGCGGATCGACGACGATCGCCTCGCCCTCGTTCGGGTCGACGCCGAACGGGTTGTCGCACCCGTTCGCGCCGCGGACCGCCTTCTCGTAGACGAGCGGCACCCGCTGGAACGGCTTTTCGTCGCGGACCACGAGGCGCTTGTCGAGCGCGCAGCCGCTCGCGCCGAAGATCGCGAGCCGCACCGGCAAGGACAGGACCTGCGCGCCGAGCGGGGCGTGCGCGTCGCCCGTGAAGAGCACGTCGGCGCGGCCCAGGTAGGGCGCGAGGTCGCCGGTGAAGCGCACGCTCCGCGCGGGGTTCTTTCCGTGATGGACCTCGGCGCGGAGGATCTCCTGCGGCTCGGTCCGCCACATGGCCGCGCCGGGCGTGAACGCGAAGGTCGCCTTGACGATGATCGTGATGTACCGCTGTCCCTGCGTGCGCCAGGCGACGGCGGTGGCCTCGGCGCCCGGGAGCGCCGTGACGATGTCGGGGGGGAGCGCGCTCACGCCCGCGCGCTCCGGCTGCTGCTACCGGCCATGGGTCGCCTCGTCGTCACCATTGCTTCCCGACAGGAGTACCGCGGGAGCGGTGAAGGTCGTGTTGCAGTTCGGTGATCCCCGTGTGGACGCGGCGCCCTGGCGCCCGCCTCGCGGCGCGCGCCGGCGCGGGCGTGGCGCGGCGCCGGCGCTCACCCGCCGCGCGGCGTCACCCGGCATGCCCGGACGAAGCCGATCTCGCTCTCCCCCGCCTCGATCCGCTCGATCCACCAGGCGAGCCCCGGGTAGGTGGTCCGGATGAGCTGCGCCTGCTCCGCGAGCCGCGCCGCGTCGCCCCGCGCGGCGTGGAGCTCGGCGCGCAGCGCGTGGGCCTCCGGCGCATAGACGCCGTCGAGCGCGTCGAGCACGGCCGGATCCACGTCGCAGAGCGACTCCGGCCCGTACATCAGGGCCCGCAGGATGCGGTTGAAGCGGAGCGGATCGCCCGGCGCCACGCGGCCCGCGACCGGCGCGCCGCCCTCCGGGGGGAGGCTCGTCCAGCGGCCCCACGAGCCCGCGCGGGCGAGCTCGGGCGCGAGGCGCAGGAGCTCGCGCTGCTCCTCGGCGCTCGGCGCCGCGAGCTCGATCGGCACCGGCGCGCTCTCCACCCGGTCCGGCGGCCCCACGTAGACGATCGCCAGCGTGTAATTCCCGGGCTCGAGCCCCGCGGGCAGGTACGACGAGACGTCGATGAGCATGCGCCTGCACGCGCCCGGGCACAGGCGAAACACCGGCGTGCCGTGCTCGGGGAGCGCGACCGGCGACGGCTCGGTCCGCACGACCTCCTCGCCGGTGCCCGCCCGCGCGAGGCGGACGCCGATCGCGCCGGCGTTTCCCGCCCAGCTCGGGCGCGGCAGGCGCCGGATGCAGGTCTCGGGTCGGTCGGCGCACAGCGTGATGGCCACGTGCAGGGGGAAGCCGAGCACGTAGCGGCGATCGTGATCGAGCGAACGCAGCGAGAGGCCCGGCGGACCGGGCGGATCCAGGTCGCTTCGCGCGTGTTCATCGGACATGACAGCCCCTCATCTCCATCGAAGTCCCTTGTTGCTCTCCAGGCGCACGCGTCGGGTCTCCTTCGCGTGGCGCCCGCACAGGTCGGCGCCGACCAGCCCGGCGGTCCCCGGGATGAGCTGCTGGTCGGCGTCGATCATCCAGTGGGAGCGGTAGTTCATGCAGCACGTCCTCCGGCGCGGCGTCCGGTAGTCGAAATAGCCGCACTTGTGCGGCATCCCGAACGCGTGCGTGAGCTCGTGGACGATGGTGTGGAGCGTGCCTTGCTCGTAGCCGGGCCGGGGCTGCTCGCGCGCTGCATCCCACCACGCCCGGTGGTGGGTGAAGAGGACGGTCCTGCCGGCGAAGTACCTCGCCGTCCCGACGTCGATCGTGGGGCTCATGCCGGCGGCGTAGGCGGCGCCCGCCCCCCGCACGACGGCCTCGACGCGCGCCGGGATGCCGTAGCCCGGGGGCTCCCACGCGGCGCCCCTGCGGCGCGCGCGAGGGAAGAAGAAGAGGCGGTCCCTGTAGGCGTGCGCGAGGGACCCGTCGCCCGCGGTGAACTGGCTCTGGATGTCGTGCGGATCGAGCCAGAGCTGCGTCCGCGGCGGGTCGGACAGGACGGTCGCGATCGCCACCGAGAACCCGATCTGCTCGCCGTTCCAGCGGAACGTGACGTGGCCCGCCTCGGGGTGATGGCCCGGGATCTCCACGTACTCCCGTCGCCTCTCTCCCTCTCCGCCGTCCCGGATCGTGACCACCCCGGTGAACAGCGGCGCGCCCTGGATCTGGGGCACCGGGTGCGGCTCGAGCGCGGCGATCAGGCAGAACCAGCCCGGATCCCCGGCGTGCGAGAAGGCCTCGCTCACGAAGCGCGGCGCGTGCTCGCCGAGCGTGCTCGCGTCGGGCGCGAGGTGCTGCCGGTCCTGGATCACCCGCTCTTCGGAGAAATCGAGCTGGGCGAAGACCGGGGCGAAATGGCTCGGCACCTGGTCCAGCGGCAGCGGGGGCGCGCTCTCCATGCGGATGTACTCGACGTCGATCCGGCGCCACATCGTCATGATCCCGGTCTCGTCGGCGGCGGCCTCCGCGAGGCCCTCGGCCTCGAGCTCGGCGCGGACGATCAGGTTGTCGCCGGCGATATCGGTCATGTGGCGCCGGATCGTGCTCCTCATCCCCACGATGGCCGAGCTCGCGCTGGCCTCCGTGGCGTCGGACAGCGGATAGCCGTCCACCTCTTCCCAGCTGGGGCTCCTGTCCGGCGTCCCCTCGTTGTCGTCTTCGGCCGGCGCCACGTAGGCCCCCGCGGCGTCGTAGTCGTTCTCGTCGAAGGTGGGAGCCCAGTCCGGGTGCACCTCCGGCCGCTCGTTGAACGGGTCGTCGGGATCGCGCGCGCTCCAGCGGATGCGCGCGCCCTCCGGGAGCTCGCCGTCGGGGCTCGTCACCTCGGCGGTGATCTCGATGAGCTGCGTATTCCTCGCCCATCGCCCGTCGAGATCTCGATTGATGTAGACGCGTCCCTGGTTGTCCAGGCTCGTGTATCCGGGGCTGTATCCAGCCGCCCGCGTCGTCCCCGGCGGCGCGGAGCTGTCGGGAAAGCCCGGGAGATACAGGCCTTTGATATCGACGATCCGGACGGCGACCATCGTCCCGGAGCATTGCAAAGGTCGCGCTCAGCCCGGCCGCCTCCGGACGTCTCACCCGCGGCGACGCGGAGAGAGGGAAGAGCGGAGCGGCCCTGAGAAACGCACCGCATCCGAGCTCCCTGGCGGCGGAGCCGCTCCCGAGGACAGGCTCCGCCGCCGGAGCGCAGCGCCGAGCTCCGCGAGCGATCCGCCCGACAGCGCTCGACGTGGCCTCTGGGCCCCCATTGCCGCTTTCTCCCGGCGCGCGTTCGTGCGTAGACTCCGCGCCCTCATGAGTTTCGAGCCAGTTGCAGGGTTTCGCTTCGGCGCCATCAGCGCGGGGATCCGGAAAGACGGACGTATCGACGTCGCGCTCGCGGTGGCCGATCAGCCGGCGGTGGTGGCCGGCATGTTCACCCGGAACCTCGTGCGCGCGGCGCCCGTGGACATCGCCATGCAGCGCGTCCGGTCGGGCCGCGCGCGCGCCGTCGTCGCCAACAGCGGATGCGCCAACGCCTGCACGGGCGAGGCCGGCTGGAAGGCCGCCCTCGACACGACGCGCGCCGTCGCCGAGGCCATCGGCGCCCCGGAGGACGAGGTCCTCCCCGCGTCGACCGGCGTCATCGGCGCCGTCCTGCCCGCGCACCGGATCGTCGAGTGCGTCCCCGAGCTGACGGCGCGCCTGTCGCCGAAGGGCTACCTCGACTTCGCCCAGGCGATCTGCACGACCGACCGCTGGCCGAAGCTCTCTCAACGCAAGCTGGCCGGGGGCGCCACGCTGCTCGGCATCGGCAAGGGCGCCGGGATGATCCACCCCGACGTCGGGCCCCCCCACGCGACGATGCTCGTCTTCCTGTTCACCGACGCCGTGCTCGACCCCGGCGAGGCGAACGAGGCGCTCGCGGCCTCGTGCGACGTGACGTTCAACGCGTGCACCGTCGACGGGGACACCAGCACCAACGACACGGTGCTCCTCCTGTCCTCCGGCGCGTCCCAGCGCCGCGCGTCGCGCGACGAGCTCACGGCGGCCCTCACCGAGGTCTGCGGCGAGCTGGCGCGCTCGATGGTGGCCGACGGCGAGGGCAGCACGCACGTCGCCGAGATCCGGGTCCGCGGGCTCTCGACGCGCGACGCGGCGCGCGCCGTGGCGCGCACGGTGGCCACGTCGATGCTCGTGAAGACCGCGCTGTTCGGCAAGGACGCGAACTGGGGGCGGCTGCTCGCCGCCGCCGGGCGCGCCGGCGTGCCCTTCGATCCGGCCGAGGCCCAGATCCTCGTCGGCGGCATCCCGATCGTGCAGAACGGCGCGCCGGTCGGGGCGGAAGCCGAGCGCAAGGCGAACGAGGTGCTCGCGCGCGACACCTACGTCATCGAGCTCGTGCTCGGCAGCGGCCCGGGCGACTTCTCCTACCTGACGAGCGACCTCGGACACGGCTACGTCGACGTGAACGCCGGCTACCGCTCGTGAGCCGCGCGGGGCGACCGGCCGGGCCGCTCGCGGCGACCGCGCCTGCGCCCTGACCGGAACCCCTGCTGCGTCCGGCGGATCCGTGCGGGCCCGGAGCGACGGCCGCCCCGCCTCGCGCTGCGCCCGCGGGCCAGTGAACCTCGCGCGACGAGCGCTGGTGAACGCAGGTTCACAAGGCGAGAGGCCGATCGGGCTTCCCCGCGATCCTCTCCGGCCGCCGCGTGGCGCGCCTCTCCGGCCGCCGCGTGGCACGCTGCGTGTTAGCGCGCGGCATGGTAGTCGTGCGGGAGGGCCGCGCCGGTGCCGGCCGCCGCTGGAGGACTTCGATGCTTCTTCATTCCCCCCTTGCGAAGATCCTGGGTCGAGGCGCGCTGTTCCTGATGCTCGCCGCCACCGCGACGGGCTGTGGCGGCTGCGGTGACGCCGCGGTCCACTGCGACCGCGACGGCGAGAACTGCCTCATCTGCGACGGCTACGGCTGTCGCCCGGCGGAGCCCGACGTCGGCGGTCAGGGCGGCGCCGGCCAGGGCGGCGTCGCCCAGGGCGGCGCCGGTCAGGGCGGCGAGGGCGGCGGAGAGGCCGCCTGCGACGCGGACCTCACCACATGTCCCTGCGACGGCGACGATGCGTGCGCGGACGGCACGCGGTGCGTCGACGGGCTCTGCATCGCGGCGTGCGAGTTCAGCTACGAGTGCGGCGCGGGCCGGCTGTGCGTCAACGGCGAGTGCAAAGGCGGCTGCTCCGACAGCGTCCCCTGCGAGGCGCCCGGCACGCGCTGCGACCGCGGGGTCTGCGTCCCCGACGCCGAGAACCCCGAGTGCAGCGACGCGGCGCCGTGCGAGGGCGGCGCGCTCTGCGTCGACGGCGCCTGCGCCGCGGGCTGCGCCACCCACGACGACTGCGCCCCCGGCGAGGTCTGCAACGCGGTGACCGGCGCCTGCATGGCCGACCCGTCGCCGCAGCCCGGCTGCGCCGCCACGTCCTGCGCGGCCCAGGGCCAGGAGTGCATGGAGGACGGCTACTGCCACTACCCGTGCGAGAGCGAGCAGGCCTGCAGGCTCATCGACAGCCGCTTCGTCCGCTGCGAGGACGGCTTCTGCAAGACGCGGGAGGAGGTCGCGCCGGAGTGCACGCTCGACGAGCCCTGCCCCGACGGCAAGGACTGCATCTCCGGCGAGTGCCTCTGATCCACCGCCGCTGACCGAGGCCCCGCCGCCGCTCCGCCGCGGCGGAGCGGCGGAGCGGCGGAGCGGCGGACGACGAGCCGCCATCGACGCACCCTCACCTTCCGTGGCCCCGCCCCGCACACCTTGACCGTCCGTCACGCGGCGGGTAATCGCCTCGAATGGTCGCCCGCTCCCCCGTGCATCGTCCCGCGCCGCTCCTCGTCCGGATCGCCCGCGCCGCCGTCGTGTCGCTCGCCCTCGCCGCGCCGAGCGTCGCCGCCGCCGAGACCCGGATCGCCGTGGTCGACGTGCAGCACGCCGTCATGCAGACCGAGGACGGCATCCGCGCGCAGGCCACCCTGAAGAAGCTCTTCGACCGGCGCCAGCAGGAGCTCGACGCCAAGCAGACCGAGCTCCAGAAAGCGCGCGAGGACATCGAGAAGCAGTCGCGCGTGCTCTCGCGCGAGTCGCTGCAAAAGCGGATGGAGGACTGGCAGCGCCAGATGGTCGAGCTCCAGACCGTGTTCGTCGATTACAACAAGGAGCTGCAGAAGAAGCAGGGCGAGCTCACCGGGCCCATCATCAAGAAGATGATGGTCATCGTCGCCCGGGTCGCGAAGAAATCGGGCTACGAGATCATCCTGGACAAGCAGGCGGCCCCCTACGTGCGCGCGGATCTCGACCTGACGGAGCAGGTGGTTCAGCTCTACAACACCGGCGGCGGCGAGGACGACGCGGGCGGCGACAAGGCGGAGAAGAAGGACGACGCCAAGTAGCGCGCTGCCCGCGCGCGCCACGCCGCCGAAAGGAGCCGGCCTTGCCCGACCGAACCCAAGAGCCCGTCTCGCTCGAGATCCATCAGATCCTGTCGATCCTGCCGCACCGCTATCCGCTCGTGATGGTCGATCGGGTGACGGAGGTCACCGCCAACAAGAGCATCCGCGGCTACAAGTGCGTCGCGTACAACGAGCCCTGGTTCCAGGGGCACTTCCCCCAGCGGCCGATCATGCCCGGGGTGCTGATCCTGGAGTCGCTCACGCAGCTCGGCGGCATCCTCGCCTACGCGTCGGACCCGTTCGACGCGACGTCGAACCTCATGTTCTTCCTGGGCATCGACAAGGCGAAGTTCCGCCACACGGTGACGCCCGGCGATCGGCTCGATCTCTACGTCGAGGTGCTGCACCACCGCTCGAACGTGTGGAAGCTGCGCGGCGAGGCGAGCGTCGACGGGACGCTCTGCGCCGAGGGGGAGATGCTCGCCTCCGTCGTCGATCGCGAGCCATGATGATCGGAGAGGAAGATCGCCCCATGAGCCGGAGCCCATCGTTCGCCCGCGTCGCCGCTGTCCTCTGCGCCGCCTTCGCCCTGTCGCTGCCGGCCGGCTGCGGCGGCGCCGCGCCCGCCGCCCCCCCGGCGCCCGAGGCGGGCGGCGGCCTCGTCGGCTCGGCGGCCCCCGAGCTCGCCGCCGAGGTCGTGAGCGGCGAAGGGCCCTCCACCCTCGAGGAGGCGGGCGGCAAGGTGGTGATCGTCGACTTCTGGGCGACCTACTGCCACCCCTGCCGGAAGTCGTTTCCCAAATACCAGGAGCTCGTCGAGCGCTTCGGCGGCGGGCTCGCCGTGCTCGCCGTCGCCCTCGACGCCCCCGAGGACGTCTCGAAGGAGCAGCTCGTCGCGTTCGCGGACGAGGCAGGCGTCAAGTTCAAGATCCTCTGGGACAAGGACCAGAGCGCGGTGAAGAGCTATAGCCCGCGGCGGATGCCGACCGCCTTCATCGTCGACCGGCGCGGCGTCGTGCGCCACATCCACGCGGGCTACGAGGACGGCGAAGAGGAGAAGATCGCCCGCGAGATCGAGGCGCTGCTCGGCGAAGCGGCCCCTCCGCCGGCGGCAGCGCCGGCAGCAGCGCCGGCGGCCGCTCCGAACGCGGCGCCTCCCCCGGCCGAGGCGCCCGCGCCGAGCGACGGCGCCCGTCCCTCCCCGTGAGCCTCGCGCGAAGGCGGCGATCGTCCTCATGTCCCCTACCCTGATCCAGCGCGTCTCGGTCGAGGCGCTCGACATCCCGCTGCACGAGCCGTTCGGCATCGCCGGCGGCGCGCAGGAGCGCGCGGCGAACCTCCTCGTCACCGTGGAGCTGGCCGACGGCACGCTCGGCTTCGGCGAGGCCGCGCCGCTGCCCGCCTTCAACGGCGAGACGCAGGAGGCGTCGCGCGCCGCCGCCCTCTCGCTGCGCGCCGCCGTCGTGGGCGCGGACGCGCGCGCGTGGCGCGCCATCGCGGTCGCGCTCCGCGCCGCGGCGGGCGGCGGCGCCGGCGCCGCGCGCTGCGCGATCGAGACGGCGATCCTCGACGCGCTCACGAAGCGCGCGAGCATGCCGCTCTGGGCCTTCTTCGGCGGCGCGGGGACGGCGCTCACGACCGACATCACCATCACCACGGGCTCGCCCGAGCGCGCGGAGGAGGCCGCGCGGCGCGCCTCGGCCATGGGCTTCCGCGCGCTCAAGGTGAAGGTCGGCGGCCGCCTCGCCGCGTCGGACCCGGCGCGCCTCGAGGCGATCGTCGCGGCGGCGCCGGAGGCGTCGCTGATCCTCGACGGCAACGGCGGGCTCACGGCGGCCGAGGCGCTCGCGCTCGTCGCGCACGCGCGCCGGCTCGGCGCGACCGTCGCGCTCCTGGAGCAGCCGGTGCCGCGCGACGACTGGGACGGCATGAAGGAGGTCACGCGGCGCGCCGGGGTCGACGTGGCCGCCGACGAGAGCGCCGCCTCGGCGGCGGACGTCCTCCGCGTCGCGGCGGAGCGCGCGGCGACCGTGGTCAACATCAAGCTGATGAAGGGCGGCATCGCCGAGGCGCTCGACATCGCGGCGGTCGCCCGCGCGGCGGGGCTCGGCCTGATGATCGGCGGGATGGTCGAGTCGGTGCTCGCGATGACGGCGTCCGCCTGCTTCGCCGCCGGCCTCGGCGGGTTCTCGTTCGTCGATCTCGACACGCCCATGTTCCTCGCCGAGAACCCCTTCGACGGCGGCTTTGCCCAGCGAGGCCCGGCGCTCTCGCTCGAGGGGATCCGGGCGGGGCACGGCGCCGCCCCGAAGCGCCGCGATCCGGAAGCCGGCTAGCGCGCTTCCGTCTCCTCGAAGGAGGATCGCCGGCGCGCCGCGGGCGCGCTCACGCCTCGGGCGCCGCGCCGATCCACGCCGGCACGCCCAGCTGATCGAACGGCCCCCGCAGGTCGTCGGGCAGCGGCGCGGCGATGCGCAGCGGCGTGCCCGTCTCGGGGTGGGCGACGACGAGCTCGGCCGCGTGCAGCGCGAGGCGGTGCAGCGCGTAGCGCTCGCGGAAGAGCCGGTTGTGCTCGCCCTTGCCGTAGTTCACGTCGCCGATGATCGGGTGGCTGATGTGCTTGAGGTGCCTCCGCACTTGGTGCAGCCGCCCCGTGCGCGGGCGCGCCTCGACCACGGCGTAGCGCTCGAGCGCGTGGAGCCGCTCGAACTCGGTGACGGCCGGGACGCGCGGGCCCCCCTCGCGCCGTGGGATCGGGTGATCGATGCACCCGCGCTCGGGCGGCACGCCGCGGACGAGCGCCAGGTAGCGCTTCCGCGCGAGGCCCTGCTCGAACTGCCCGCCGAGCAGCGCCGCCGCGGCCGCGTCCAGCGCGACGAGCAGCACGCCGCTCGTCGCCCGGTCGAGGCGGTGGACCGGGAACACCTTCCGGCCCAGCGCCCGCTCGGCGAGATCGACGAACACGACGGGCGCGCTGCCCCAGCCGCGGTGCACGAGCAGCCCGGACGGCTTCGCGAAGGCCGCGACGCGATCGTCCAGGTGGAGCAGGGAGAGCTGCATCGCGGAGGCGCCGCTCAGCCGGTCCCCAGGGCGAGGTACCGCGCGAGCCGCTGGTACAGGGCCGCCGCGAGCTCGGCGTCGTGCTCGCACACCTCGGCGAAATCGTCCTTGCGGATCCGGATGAGCCGCGTTCGCGCCGCGGCGACCGGCAGGTCGCCCTTGCGCCGCGCGCCGACGAGCGACTCCGGGAAGAGCAGGCCGGAGGAGATGATCCGCCGCCCGTCGGGCAGATCCACGGCCCCGTCGAGCACCAGGTAGGCGACCAGATCGCTCGCGACGTCGCGCGGGATGCGATCGCCCGCGCCGAGCTCCACCTCGACGCCCGCCGCGAGCGCCCCGAGCACCGCGGCCGGGCTCATGCCGGCGAGGAGCGGGCACGCGGACAGCACCGAGAGGTCGCGCGAGGACGGACCGGCGTCGTCCGCGCGCTTCACGAAGCGCTCCATGATGTCGATGACGATCACGCTCGCGTTGTCGAGCCCGCCGCGCTCGCGCGCGTGCTTGAGGAGGCCCTCGGCGACGTCCTGGGGGCCGCCCTTCGCGCAGAAGCGGGAGAGCGACGCCTCGCTCTCGATCGCGTTGTGCACCCCGTCGGTGCAGAGCAGGATGCGGTCGCCGCGCGAGAGATCGACGAACAGGGTGTCGACCGAGACGGTGCCGGCGAGCCCGATCGCGTTCACGAGCGGGTTGCGCTGCGGCTTCCTGGCCGGGGTCGGGGTGCCGGCCGCGCGGAGCGTGTCGTAGAGGGCGTGGTCCTGCGTGAGCTGGACGGTGGTGGTCGGGCGGACGAGGTACGCCCGGCTGTCGCCCGCGTGGGCGAAGAAGGCCCGGCTGTGCGCGAGCACCACGAAGTCGAGCGTCGTGCCCATCCCCTGGTAGCTCGGCTCGGTGCGGCGCGCCTCCAGGATGGCCGCGTGCGCCGCCTCGCCCACGCGGCGGAGCAGCGCGAACACCTCGCGGCGCGCCTCGATGTTCGGGTCGGCCACGTAGGCGTCGAGGATGGCGGCCGCGGGCGGGCGGAGCACCTCGTCGCGCACCGTGTCGATCGCGATCTGGGCGGCGACCTCGCCGGCGGCGTGGCCGCCCATGCCGTCGGCGATGCCGAAGAGGGCGAGCTCGGGGCAACAGAGGATCCGGTCCTCGTTGCTCGGGCGGACGAGGCCGACATCGGTCGATGCGGCGAACTCGATGCGATAGTCGAAGCGCGGGAGGATCCGGGACACCGCGACCAGGATAGACACCGTGCGGGCGGCGTCAAAATCGCGCGGCGCTCGGCGACCGCGCGGTCGCTCGGCGCCCGGTCGCCTGCGCTCGTCCGCGCTCGCCCCGCCCCCGCGCCGCGCGGTCGTTGCCGGGGCCACGCCGACGCCGCCCGGCAGGCCCTGCGCACCGGCCGCGGCGAGGCCGTGCCCCCGGCGGACACACCAGCGTGCAACGCGCACGGATCCACGGTTGGCCCGACTCTCGCGTCCTCCGGGGGCATGCAACTCATCGAGGTGGACGTCGGGCGCTTTCGGCTCGAATTCGGCGGTGGGCTCGGGCTGGAGGTCATCCTCCTGTTCAGCCGCTCGGTCGCCTTCTGGCGCTGGGGCGGCGAGCTCGTTGCGGAGGTCAGCGTCGGCGTGAGCTGAGCCGGACATCCGTCGTCTCGACCCTCGCCCGGCGGCCGCAGCAGATTCGGGACGTGCAGCGAAAGAGCCTCAGACGAAAAATTCCGGTAGGATTCGGCTCGACCGCATGAGGCCTTGCTGCTGTCTGCCATCCACCACGCTCGCTCCTGCCGCGGCGCCGCCGCAGGCTCGCACAGCGATTCCGCCGTTCACGCTCGAGCCTGGCAGGCCGGCGCCGCGAGCGATCCCGCGCGCGACTCGGCGCGTCGCCCGGAGCGCGCGATGACCGTGCAACCGCGGATCGACGTCGCGACGATGCGGCGCGCCCTGTCCACCGCCGAGGCGGTGATGGCGCTGAACCCGCCCGAGTCGCCGATGATCGAGGGCTACCGGCTGTTCCGGGTGTCGGGCGGCGACGTCGCGTGGCTGGACATGCCCGCGAACACCGGCGCGTACGCCGTGTTCGGCTCGCACCCGCGCTGCGACGTGAAGTTCGCGTCGGGCGACGACGTGTGCGTGCGGCACCTGGTCGCCACGTGCTGCAACCTGCCCGACGGCGGCTTCGGCCTGCGGCTCATGGATCTGCAGACCTCGATCCCGTTCTTCGTGGACGACGACGTGCCGCGGCGCTCGATCGTGGTCAGCGGCCCGCTGCTCGTGCGCATCGGCAAGCACGTGGTCGGCGGGCTCCCGGTCGGGCCGCGCGCCTCGTCGCGGGTGCTGCAGGTGAGCTCGTGCGGGATGAGCGAGCCGCCGCGCGGGCTCGAGAGCGTCTCGGAGAAGCCCGACGGCGGCGCCATGCCCCCGTCGCCGACCGAGGGCATCACCACCAGCCACCGCTTCGCCCGCGGGGAGATCTCGCACATCACGTCGGTGCGGCCCGTCTCGCACATCGAGGAGATGGTCGCGCCGCGCGCGAAGACCGGGTACGTGCGGCTCACGCTGCAGTCGAGCGAGCGCAGCGCCGCGGTCGAGCTGCCCGAGAAGGCGCTCGACGACGGCGTGCTGCTCGGACGCGCGGACAACTGCCTGGATCGCGGGCTGCGCGCCGTCCTGAGCACCCACATCTCGCGGACCCACCTGCTGCTCCTGCGCGACGGCGCCGAGGTCATGGCCCTCGATCTCTGCTCGACGAACGGGACGAGGTACGCGGGCCAGAAGGTGCGCCGCGTGATGATCCCCGCCGAGGGCCTGGCCCTCACGCTGGGCCCCGAGCTGACGCTGATCTGGCACCCGCAGACGTGACGCCGTCCGCCCTCGCGGCGGGCCGGCGCGGCGGCGGCGCGCGCCGGCGAGGGCGTCGCTCTCCCGCTGCTGCGCGAAGGGCGGGACGCCGGACGAGGCGATCGCTCCCCCGGCGCCCTGCCGGCCCCGCGGCGCGCCGCGCGCTACGACAGGAGCTGGCGCGCGATGACGATGCGCTGGATCTGGCTCGTGCCTTCGTAGATCTGGAGGACCTTCGCGTCGCGCATCATCTTCTCGACGGGGTACTCCTTGACGTAGCCGTTGCCGCCGAACACCTGGACGGCGTCCACGGCGGTCTGCATGGCGCTGTCGGCGCCGTAGGCCTTCGCGAAGCTCGAGACGATGGGGTCGCGCACCCCGTGATCGAGGTTCCACGCGGCCTTCTGGTAGAGCAGGCGCGTCCCCTCGACGCGGATCGCCATCTCCGCGAGCATCCACTGGATCAGCTGGTGGTTGCCGATCGGCTGGCCGAACGTCTTGCGCTCCTTGGCGTAGGCCACGCACTCGTCGAGGCAGCGGCGCATCAGGCCCGTCGCGGCCGCGCCGATGTCGGGGCGGGTCTGGTTGAAGGTCTCCATGGCGAGCTTGAAGCCGTGCCCCTCCGCCGCGAGGAGGTTCTGCTTCGGCACCTTCACGTCCTCGAGGAACACCTGCGCGGTGTCGCTCGCCCGCTGGCCGAGCTTGTCCTCCTTCTTGCCGACGCGGAGGCCGGGCGTGTCCCGATCGACGATGAACGCCGCGATCCCCTTGTGCCGGAGCTCCGGGTTCGCGGTCGCGAAGATCACGTAGTAGCGCGCGTAGCTCGCGTTCGTGATCCAGCACTTCTGCCCGTTCAGCACGTAGTCGTCCCCGTGCTTCGTGAAGCGGGTCTTGAGCCCGGCGACGTCGCTGCCCGCGTCCGGCTCGCTCGTGCAGTAGCTCGCCATGATCGGCTCGGCGGTGAGCATGCCGAGGTACTTCTTCTTCTGCTCCTCGCTGCCCGCGAGCTTGATGGGCGTGAGCGCGAGCCCGTTCGCGAGGAAGCTCGTCTGGATGCCGGTACAGCCGTACGAGAGCTCCTCGGCGAGGAGGGCGTTCTCCATCTCGCCCATGCCCGGGCCGCCGTACTCGGCCGGACAGCTCGGGTTGACGAGGCCGATGTTCCAGCCCTCCACGAAGACGTCCATCGGGAAGGACGACTTCTGATCGCACTCGGCCGCGATCGGGGTGATGCGCTCCTTCGTGAAGCGACGCGCCGTATCGATGAGAGCCTTGTGCTCTTCGCTCAGAGAGAAATCGACCACGTGACCTCCGGCTAGTACGGCAGGGACGGCGCTCGCCGAGCCCGCCGGCAACGGGGACGAGGGCTCGCGCCCCCGCTCACTCCTTCATTCTGCGCTTGCGTCGCTCGAGCTCGGCGCGCACGGCGCGGCTGCCCAGGATATAGCCGATGATCAGCCCCAGCATCAGCACCACGGGGATGTAAAGCGCGTGCTGCGGGGTCATCTCCCCGAGGTTCGGCATCAGCTCGTCCCCTGACCCGCGCCCGCCCGCGCCTTCCGCACGGCGGCCTCGAGCGCGTCGATGCGCCGGTCGATCTGCTTCTGCCGGCGCCAGGAGAGGAAGACGAGCCCGAAGATGATGAGCCAGATCGCGGCGTAGGCCTCGACGAGCAGCTTCTCGCCGCTCTGCATCTCGTTCCCGCCCTCCACGGGGCGGAACGCCTGCGCTCGGTCGTCCGTGGCCGTGCCCGTCGGTTGCTGCAGGGCCGCGTGGGAGAACAAGGAATGAAGGGATTTCACGTTGTCAGTCCTCTCCGATACCGACTTCGAGGGCCTCTTGCTCGAGCTCCGCGAGCCGCGCGGACGCGAGATCGACGCGGAGGCGCGACCACAGGAGCGCGAGGGAGAGCAGGGTGAACGAGAGGAAGCCGAAGCCGAGCGCCAGCTTCATGTCGGGGTGCCCGAGGCCACCGCCCTTGCCCGTGATGACCGTGGGGTGGTTACCGCCCCACATCTTCACCGAATAATGGATGATCGGCAGGTTGGCCGCGCCGAGGACGCCGAGGGCCGCGGCGAACTTGCGCTCGGCCTCGCTGTCGCCCGTGAAGGCGCGGAGCACGACATAGGCGATGTAGATAAGGACGCTGAGGAGCGAGGTCGTCAGGCGCGGGTCCCACGTCCAGTACACGCCCCACGCCTTGGCGGCCCACAGCGGGCCGGTGATGAGGACGATGAGGCCCATGGCCACGGCGACCTGCGCGCCGGCCTTCGCCAGCGAGTCCCACCACTGTGTGCCGCGCGCGAGGTAGCCGGCCGAGCCGATGAAGCAGGCGGTGGCGCCGAGGTACATCGCGTAGCCGGCCGGGGCGTGGAAGTAGAAGATCTTCTGCACGATCCCCATCGAGGCCTCCGTCGGCACGACGTAGGCGACGAAATGGAGCGTCCCGATGATGGCGAGGGCCGACGCGGCGAGCAGGACCGAGAACGCGATGGTGGACGCGCCCGACGCGCCGCCCGCGCCGCGCCCCGCCGCATCCCCGCTCGCCGCCAAAGCCACCCTGCGCGGCGCCCGCTCGTCGTTGGCTCCCATATGCTGGCGGGCCACCGTAGTGCCAAGGACGGTCGCGTTCAAGCCGCGGTGAAGGTCGGACGGGGCGGCGAGGCAGCCCACGCGCTCAGCGCGGCCGCCCCCTCGGTCACGTGCCGTCCGGAGCGATCGCGTCCCAGCCCGTCGCTTTCGCGAGGCGCGACATCGCCATGTCGAGCTCCATCGTCGCGTTCAGCTGGCTGAAGCGGTTCGTGGCGTACGCCTTGGCTGGATCAATCAAGTCCTTCTCCGCCATGGTCCCGACGTCGATTCCTTGCTGGACCATCACGAGCCAGCGCTTCCCGTACCTGGCCGCCTTCGTGTAGGCGTCGAGGCGCTTCTGCGCCTCCACGACCTCGGCGTAGGCGGTCTCGACCTCGGTCGCGACCCCGCCCATGGCGAAGCGCTGCGTCGCGGCCATCTCCTCGAGCTGCGCCTCGGCGAAGCGGACGCGCGCCGACTGCGGGAGCAGGTCGAGCTTCCACTGCAGCACGAGCGCGGCGCCGTAGTGGAAGTAGTTGCCGGGGTCGCTGGTGAACGGGTTCAGCTGATCCGCGACCTCGGGCGCGGCGCTCACGCCGGCCTGCAGCCCGATGCCGATGTCGGGGAACAGCTGCGCGCGCGCGAGCCGCACCTGGGCGGACCGCGCGTCGAGGCCCGCGCGCGCCTGCGCGAGCTCCGGCCGGTGCAGGCGCGCCGCGGTCAGGTAACGGCTGACGTGCCCGAGCCGGTGCTTCGGCGGGCGGATCGGGACGTCGGGGATGTCGAGCTCCGGGACGCCCGTGTAGAAGCGCAGCCCGGCCAGCGCGACCGAGATGTACTTGTCGACCTCGGCCCCGCGCGCCTCGAGCTCGGCCCCGAAGGTCTGCAGCTTGAGCAGCTCGATCGGATCGCCCTCCTCGCGCTCGACCTGCTCCTCCAGGCGCCGGAGCGCCTTGTCCATCTCGGTCCGCACGTCCATGAGCAGGCTCCGCGAGTCGCGCGCGAGCTGGAGGCCGAAGTAGGCCTTGCGGACGTCGAGCCGCACCGCGTCGCGCTCCTTTTCCACGCTCGCCTGGTTCACGCGGACGTTCGCCTCGGCGGCGTCCCAGAGGCTCGTGATCTTCCCGAAGGTCCAGAGCGGCACCACCCCGTCGATGTTCGCGCGCCAGGCGACCCCGAGGCTCGAGGTGAGCGAGACGTCGGTGTTCGGGCTGAAGATGTTGTTGCCGCGGACGGTCGGCGCGAGCGCGACGCCGCCGGTCAGCTTGAACTGCGAGAACGGGGCGTAGTGGGCCTCGTCGAGCTGCGCGCGGACCTGGCTCAGCTTCGCGCGGGCGGCGAGGACGTGCGGGTGGTTGCGATCGGCGAGCGCGAGGACGCGCGGGAGATCGAGGACCACCGCCGCCTGCCGCCGGGGAGCGCCCCCGGTTTCGGCGGCGGCGGCGGGGAGCGGGGCGAGCCGGACCGCGAGGGAGACGGCGGCGGCGACAAGAGCACCTCGTGCAGCGCGTCGGGCCATTTTCGGCGCAACGTAGCACGAGCTGGCCGCGCGCTTGCGCGGCGCGCTCTGCCCGCCGCGCGCGTCAGCCCGCGCCGCCCCTGCGCGGCGCCGCCGCCCCCTCCGCGCCGTCCTCCTCCCCCGCGCCGTCCCCCTCCCCTGTGCCGTCCCCCTCCCCTGCGCCTTCCCCCATCGCCGCCTCGTCCCCCCGCGACGCGACCTTTTTCTTGAGCCTCCGGAAATTCGAGCGATCCATCCCCGCCTGCCGCGCCGCCTCGCTGAGGTTGTTGCCGGTGCGCTGCAGCAGGCGCCCGATGTAGATCCGATCGAACGCCTCGATGGCGCGCTCCTTGGCCTCCGCGTACGGGAGCTCGCAGAGCTGCGCGGGCAGGACGAGCGCGTCCCTCGGCGGGCGCCGATCCGGCCCGGCGCGCCCCGACACCGCGGGCGGCAGATCCGCGGGCAGGATCGCGTCGCCGCGCGCGGAGAGCACGGCGTGCTCGATCGCGCTCTCGAGCTCGCCCGCGTTGCCGGGCCAGGCGTGCTCGCGCAGGAGGCGCGCCGCCTCGGGGCCGATCCGCGCGACGCCGCGCCCGTGCCGGCGCGCGCACCGGTGCAGGAAATGGCTCGCGAGCAGCGCGATGTCGTCCCGGCGCCGGCGGAGCGGCGGCAGCTCGATGACGACGACGCCGAGGCGGTAGAGGAGGTCCTCCCGGAACTCGCCGGCCGCGGCGCGCGCCCTCAGGTCCGCGCACGTCGACGCGATGACGCGGACGTCGACCCGGCGCGGCGCGTCGGCCACCGCCGCGGCCCCCGCCGCGGCGACCTCGCCGTGCGTGAGGACGCGCAGCAGCCGGGCCTGGGCCGCGAGCGGCAGCGCCGAGACCTCGTCGAGGAAGAGCGTGCCCCCGTCCGCGGCGTCGATCAGGCCCCCGCCGGCGCCACCGTCCGGCGAGGCGCCGCGGCCCTCGCCGAAGAGCTCCTCCTCGGCGCGCGGCGCCGGGAGCGCGCTGCAGTCGACCGCGACGAACCGCCGCCCGGCGCGCGGCCCGCGCCGGTGGACGGCGCGCGCGACGAGCTCCTTGCCCGTCCCGCGCTCGCCCACGAGCAGGATGGGCGCGGCCACGGACGCCACGCCGAGCGCCCTCCGGTAGGCGTCCTGCATCGCGGCGGAGCTCGCGATCACCTCGCCGAGCTGCTCGTGCTCGCCGACGCGCGCCTCGAGGGCCCGCGCGCGGCCCTCGAGCCGCCGGCGCTCGATCGCGCGTTCGACGGCGATCGAGAGCGCGGCCTCGGGCTCGACCGGCTTCGTCACGAAGGCGTACGCGCCGGCGCGCACGGCCGCGACCGCGGCGTCGAGCTCGGCGTGGCCGGCCATCACCACGACCTCGACGTCGGGGTGCGCCGCCTTGATCTGCGCGAGCACCTCGGCGCCGCTCATGCGCGGCATGGCGAGGTCGAGCAGCACCGCCTCGACGCGGGTGGTCGCGAGCAGCCCGAGCGCCGCGGGGCCGTCCTCCGCGGTGAGGACGTCGAAGTCGCGCACGAGCGCGCGCGCGAGGTTGCGGCGCTGGGCCGGCTCGTCGTCGACGAGGAGGATGCGGGCGCGAGCTCGGGCGTTCACGAGGCGGGGCGGGACTAGAGCGGCTTGCGCGGGGGGAGATCGGTGCCCCGGCGCGTCTGCGGCTCCCTCGGCTCGTCCGTGGCCGCGGCGAAGGCGGGATCGCTGGACTTCCGGAGCTTGGGCGGGGGCGGCGGGGGCGGCGGATCGGCGCTCCCCGTCGGCGTGTAGATCTGGCCGTGCTGCTGGAAGACGCAGATCCGGTTGCCGCCCTCGCGCTTCGCCTGGTGGAGCGCGCTCTCGGCGGCGCGGATCAGCGCGTCCTTGGAGCGGACGTCGCGCGAGGGGTAGAGCGAGACGCCGATCGACACGCTGCACGGCCGCGACGCGCCGCCGAACTCGACCGGGTTGCCGGACGCCTCGCGCCAGATCCGCTCGGCCACGGTCAGCGACCCGGCGAAGTGCGTGCTCGGCAGGACGATGAGGAACTCCTCGCCGCCGTAGCGCGCGACCACGTCGACCTCCCGGACCGAGCGGCGGATCCCGTCGGCCACGCGCCGGATCACCGCGTCGCCGAGGGTGCGCCCGCCGGTCTCGTTCATCGCCTTCAGCCGATCGATGTCGACGAGCACGCAGGCGAACGGCTCGTGGTAGCGCTCCGCGCGCTTGAACTCCTCGTTGAGCCGCGTGAAGAGGTAGCGGTAGTTGTAGAGCCCCGTCATCTCGTCGTGGATCGAGAGCTGCTCCAGGTACGCGCGCTGCGCCGCGACCTGGTCGTGCAGCCGCTTGATCCGGAGCATCGCCCCGACGCGCGCGAGGAGCTCCTCCTCCTCGAACGGCTTGCACACGTAGTCGTCGGCGCCGATCTTGAGCCCCTCGACCCGGCTCGCCGTGTCGGCCTTCACCGTGACCAGCACGACGGGGAGGAACGACTCGGCGGTCATGCTCTTCAGCAGCCGGCACGCCTCGAGCCCGGTGAGCCGGGGCATCACGATGTCGAGGAGGGCGAGGTCGACCCCGCCGCGCCCGATGAGCTCGATCGCCTCCTGGCCGTCGTCGACCGCCTCGACCTGGAAGCCGGCCTTGTGCAGGATGCTCACCAGCATCTGGCGCGCGAGGCGATCGTCGTCGGCGACCACGATCCTCGCCGGTCGACTGCTCAGGAGCTCGGCCGGCGCGGAGAGCGGAGCGCCTCGGATGTCCTCGCTGTTCGGCACGGGCACATCCTCCCTTCGGGCGGGGCCGGGCGCAACGAGATCGCACGACAGCGGAAGCCCGCTCGCCGCCGGTCGCGCGGGCCGCTCGCCGGCGCGGCGCCGGCCGCCGCGGGGGTCGCGCGCGGCGTCGCCGGTCGCGCGCGGGCTGCCGTCGCGCTGGTTTCGCGGTAAGGACCCCGCATGAATCAGGCGCGGTTCTGGAAGCTCGCGGCGCTCGCGCTGGCGTTCACGCTCGGCGTGATCCTGTGGGGCGCGTTCGTGCGCGCGACCGGCTCGGGGGCCGGCTGCGGCAGCCACTGGCCGACGTGCAACGGCGACGTCATCCCACGTTCCCCGAGCGCGGCGACCTTCATCGAGTTCACCCACCGCGCCACCTCGGGCGTCGCCTTCCTGCTCGTCGCCCTGCAGCTCGTCTGGGCGCTTGTCGCCTATCCGGCGGGGCACCCGGTGCGCGGCGGCGCGGCGGCGTCGATGCTGTTCATGGTGACCGAGGCGGCGGTGGGCGCCGGCATCGTGCTGCTCGAGTACGTCGCCCACGACGCGTCGGCGGCCCGCGCGCTCTGGATGGCGGTGCACCTCATCAACACGTTCCTGCTCGTGGGCGCCATGACGTGCACGCTCTACTGGGCGCGGGGCGGCCGGCGGGTGCGCCTGCGCGGCCAGGGCGCGACGGGCGCGCTGCTCGCCGCCGCGCTCGCGGGCGTCCTCGCGGTGGGCGTGACCGGGGCGATCGCGGCGCTCGGCGACACGCTCTTCGCGGCGGGCTCGCTCCGCGAGGGCCTCGCGCAGGACTTCTCGCCCGCGGCGCACTTCCTCGTGTCGCTGCGCGTCCTGCACCCGGTCGTGGCGGCGGTGGTGAGCGTCTACCTGCTCTACGCCCGCGGCGCGATCGCGGCCCGGCGCCCCTCGCCGCTGGTCGAGCGGCTCTCCGCGGCGACCGGCGGGCTCGTGCTTCTGCAGATCGGCGCGGGGGTCGTCAACCTGCTGCTGCTCGCGCCGGTGTGGATGCAGCTCGTCCACCTCCTGCTCGCCGACGCGCTCTGGATGGTCCTCGTCACCCTCGCGGCCGCCGCGCTGAGCGAGGAGGTCCCGGCGCCGGACGCGGGCCCGCGCGGGGAGAAGGCGCGGCCGGCGGCGGTCGCCACGCCGGGGTAGGCCGCCGCCGCGCTAGAGGTCGCCCGAGCTCTCGTCCCTCTGCTCGGATTCCTGCGAGATCGTGCGGCGGACCGCGCGCTGCCGCGGCGCCCCGGCCTGGGCCGCGGCGCTCTGCGCGGGGAGGGACGCGGGGAAGTCGACCTGGAGCACCATCCCCTGGTCGGTCTCGATCACGCGGTAGGTCGCGTCGGTCTGCGCGCGCAGCTCGATCACCATGTCGAGATCGTTGCCCTGGTCGACGAGCTGCACCTGGGTCACCGGGGTCGCGAAGAACGAGGTGACGAGCGGGAACCGGTTCGTCTGGATCGCCCCCGCCCCCTTCATCCGGTAGACGAGGCGCCCCGCGGCCTTCGACTCGGCGACGTCGACCTTGCCGCCGTGGATCTGCACGAACACGCGCGAGCCCCCGGTCGGGAGCATGCGGAAGCCGGGGAAGGTGGCGACCGGCCGCCCGGTGAGGTCGGCCTGCGCGTCCTTCGGCTTCGGCTTCGGCTTGCGGGCGCGCTGCCGGGCGGGCTGCGGCGCACCGGCGCTCTGGCTGCGCGGGCTGCCGGCCGCCGCCTTCTGCGGGGCGGCGGCGCTCGCGGGCGCCGGGGCGGCGGCCGGGGCGGCGGGCGCGCCCTGCGCGAGGGCGAGCGGCGAGGCGAGGCCGAGGGCCAGCGAGAGGCTCAGCGAGAGGTGCCGGGGAGGTCGCACGCTACCAAGTACAGCACGCGCGCCTGGTCCGGAAAAGACGGCAGCGCGTTAAGCTCGGCGCGTGCCGCCCCGCGTCGCCCGCCTCTCGCACGTCATCGGCGTCGACGACGCGCCGTTCGCCCGCGATCACCGCGGCGACGTGCCGGTGGTCGGGGCCGTCTTCGCGGGGCTGCGCCTCGAGGGGGTGCTCTCCACCCGCGCCCGCCGCGACGGGCGGAACGCCACCCCGGCGATCGCCGCGATGGTCCGAGGCTCTCGCTTCTATGCGCAGGCGCAGGTGGTCCTGCTCCAGGGCATCGCGGTGGCGGGGTTCAACGTGGTCGACATCGCGGCGCTGCGCGACGCCCTCGCCCTCCCGGTCGTGGTGGTGGCGCGCCGCCTTCCGAACCTCGACGCGATCCGCGACGCGCTGCTCTCGCGCGTGCGCGGCGGGCGCCGCAAGTGGGCGCTCATCGAGCGCGCCGGGCCGATGGAGCCCGTCGGCGGCGTGTACGTGCAGCGCGCCGGGCTCTCGCTGGAGGACACGGCCGCGTTGCTCGCGCGGCTGTCCGTGCACGGCAACCTCCCCGAGCCGCTGCGCGCCGCGCACCTCATCGCCGGCGGGCTGACCACCGGCGAGAGCCGCGGGCGTGCCTGACGCGCGGGGCTACAGCGGGAGGCGGCGCGCGACGCCGGCGGTGCCCGGCTTCTCGACCTTCTTCCCGCGGCCGGTCACCTTCGAGTAGATGACGTCGAGGTTGGCGGTGATGTCGAGATAGAACTGCGCCGTGGGGCTGTAGAAGAAGCTCCTCCGCCTGCCGTCGAGGCCGATCTGGAGGTTCGTGTTGTTGTACCCGAGCGTGAGGTCGACGACCTCGAAGAGCGGGTAGTTCAGGCTGACGTCGAAGGCCGTCTGGGGCACGTACGTGGGCCCTTGAGAGCCCTCGTAGGGGGCGCAGCCGGTCGCCGTCCCGGCGCATCCCCCCTCGAACTCGTGCTTGAAATCGCTGAGCAAGGCGAAGCTCGTCCCCAGGGAGAGGTCCTGGTAGAGCGGCACGTCGACCTGGAGGCTCGTGGCCAGACGATCCATCGCCAGCGACGTGCCGGTCAGCTGGTCGTCGGGCGCCGTCTCGCCGCTCGGGGTCATCCGCGGTCGCGCAAGGCCCTCCCTCACCGGCGTGTACGAATCCGAGAACAGGTGGGAGTAGCTCACGCCGAGCGTCGCCGTCACGTGGTTGAGCCCGTCGGCCTTCGCGCCGAGGAGCTTGATCTTCTGGATGAGCTGCGGGCCCACCGATACGGTGAAGTACTTGCCGGAGTTCCAGCTCGCCGGGGAGGTCGGCAGGATCAGGCGCAGCCGCATGGCGGCGTCGGTCTTGTACGCGCCGCGGTCCGCGCCGCCGCTCTCCCAGAGCTCGCGGCTGTACCGGCCGTTGAGCGCGATGTCCTTGAACTGCGGCTCCCGGTAGGTCGTCGTGATGTCGCTGTTCGTGAGCTCGGTGACCCAGCCGATCTCGGCGGACACCGACACCTTGTCCTTCGGCCGGTCGAGCACGTAGAAGTTCGGCCGGAAGGTGAAGTCCCAGCCGTAGACCTGGTCGGCGGGGATGTACTCCCCGCCGACGCCGAGCAGGGTCGTGCTGGCGCCCTGGTTCCAGGTGAACGTCGACCCGCGCCAGCGCAGGGTCGTCTCCTCTTCCTCCTCCAGCACGGCGTCGGCCGCGGTGCCCTGGCTCCACCGCACCGCGGGCGACGTGAGCGGCCCCGGCTCCGGTCCCGGGGTCTGCGCGGGCGACGGCGGCTCCGCCGGAGGCGGCGGCTCTGCGGGAGGCGGCGGCTCCGCGGGCTGAGCAGCAACGGAAGGCGCAGCAGCGGGAGCGGCACCGGGCGCGACAGCGGCACCGGGCGCGGCAGGAGCGGCGGGAGCGGCGGGGGTACCGGGAGCGGGCGCAGACGCCTCCGGGGCAGCCGGCGCCGGAGCGATCGGCTGAGCTGGCCCGGCGGGCGGAGCCGGATCGGCCGGCGGAGCTTTCGGCGGCTCGGGCGGCGTCTGCGCGGACGCCACCGAGATGCTGCCCAGGACACCGGCAGCGACAAGCAACGAACGGAACGTCATCTGCACTCCCTCTCCTGGTCCCTTCGGACCCTCACGCTCCACCGCGCGCTCGGCCAGACGTCCGCCCGCGCTCCGCACGCCCCCAGCCCCAAGGCGCCGGGAACCCGCCCTCTTTGCAGAAAACGTACCCCGCAGCAATTTGTCCACAAATGATTGAAATAATTATATATTTACGGCTACCGCCGCGCGCGCGTTACCCCGCTGACGCGCGCCGCCGTTGCGAATGTGACGATGGCTGAAGTAAGCCAACAGGCCATGGACCCGATGTCCTTCCCGGGCGACAGGGACTCGCCCCTCTCGTCGCGATCCCCCGGAGGCCCCCGCGGCGACGACGCAGGGGGCCACAGGCCCACCGAGATCAACGCCCTCCTGGGCCGCGGCACGCACTTCGAAGGCAAGCTCTTCTTCGAGGGCCGGGTGCGCATCGACGGCAGCTTCCGCGGCGAGATCCGCGGCGAAGACGTGCTCGTCATCGGCGAGGGGGCGCTCGTGATCGGAGAGATCCACGTGGTCACCTGCATCGTCACGGGCGGCGAGGTCCAGGCGAGCATCCGCGCCCGCGACGCCATCGAGCTCTACGCGCCCTCCAAGGTGACCGGCGCGCTGCACGCGCCCGCCATCTTCATCGATCGCGGCGTGCAGTTCGACGGGTCGTGCAAGATGGCCCCGCTCGACGACGACGCTGGCGAGCGGCCTCTGCGGCCGCCCGCGGCGCCCTCCGATCCGGACGCCGATGTCGCCGGACAAAGCGCGAAGACCGCCGAGGACAGCGGCGGCGGCGCGCAGCGCGGCGCGACCGCGAAGCGCTCCGACGCGGATCGCTGAATTCCGACCTCCGCCGAAGATCGCACAGTTTCTGTAGCGTGCAGGGGTGCGGCTGCCCGCTCAGCGAGTTACATCTATCGAGCGGCTGCGCTCTCGCCGCCCGAGGCGCACGCCCGCGACGTGGCCGGCAGCCACACGCCGACGGACGCTGCTCGCATAGGAGAGTCCATGAAGAAGTGGTGGTCCCTGTCCCTGATCGCCTTCTCGCTCGCCGTCCTCGCCCTCTCGCTCTCGCCGCGCGCGGCCCGCGCCGCCGACGCCGAGTCCGAGAAGCTCGCTTCACTCGGCAAAGCGCTCCGGTACACGCTGAAGACGACCGCGCCAGCCTCCACGATCGACACCGGGGGCGCGGCGATCCTCATCAAGGCGCCCCTGCCGACCGTCCGGAAGATCGTCACCGCCTACGGTAGCTACAAGTCGTTCATCACCTCCTTCGACCAGAGCCGCGTGCTCGCGAAGCGCAAGGGCACGAGCGAGGTCTATCTCCAGGTGCCCATCCTGAACGGCGCCGCGCACATCTGGACCGTCGCCGACATGTCGCCGCCCACGAAGGACGGCGCCGACGAGGTGATCTCCGGGCGCCACAAGCGCGGCAATGTCGCCGACTTCCGCGCCCGGTGGCGGCTCCGCGCGGTCGACGAGCACCACACGATCCTGAAGCTCGAGCTCTTCGTGGACCCGAAGCTCCCCTTCCCGCCCTCGGCCGTCACCACGCAGCTCGCCCGGGCGGCCGACAAGGCGGTGACCGCCGTGCGGAGCCGCGCGCAGGCCGAGGCGCCCGCCAGCGCGCGGCCGAGCACCACCGCCGCTGCCGTTCCCGGCGCACCGGCCAGCGCCGCCCCGAGCGCGCCCGCGACCGCCTCGAGCGCACCCGCGACCGCCTCGGGCGGCACCGCCCCGGCCGCGCAAGCCAGCGAACAGGGCCGTACGAATGCGGCTCCAGCCCCGTCCGAGGTCGCGTCCGAGATGCCGCCGGCCGAGGACGACAGCGTGCGTCGCCACAAGGACATGGCGCGCCGGTAGCTATCCCCTCCATCGGTTGGGCGTCTCCCGACCGAGCGACCCAGCCAACCTTCCCCTCAGCCGCTGTCGAGATCGCTCGCGACGCATCGTGAAGCGCTGTCGCCGCCGGCAGCCGCCGCGGACCGCCGAGCCTGTTGATAACCGGAGAGCGCCCCGGGCGTGCCCTCTTGCCGCCCGGCCGCTTGCAACTCCGCAGGATTACGGGCGATCACCGCCCGGACCGCCCGCCGTTCCCAACCGGCTTTTCAACACGCCTTCCGATCTTCCCACAAGAATTCCCACATTCCGCGGGAGTTTTTCAACAACCCACGCGCCCGGCGGAGGTTGCGAGGGGACGGATGCATGAAGTAAAGGCTCTGCGGTGAGGTATCCCTTGCCGGACGAGCATCCAGGCGCACCGGCGCGCTCCCAGCGTCCTGCCGCGCCGGGCGCCCGCGCTTCCCAGGAGCGGCGGCTGGCCGTCTCGTGGCGGTGATCGGGACATCGCTCCTCATCGTCCCGACCGAGCGGCACGTCGAGCGTGAGCTCGCCGCGCTCGACCCGCGCGCCACGGGCCAGGAAGTGCGCTCTCGGTGGAGCTTCGTGTCCGAGGCGCTCGCCCTGCTGGCGCCGGACGTCGCCGTCGCGAGCCCGCAGGCGACCCGCCTGGCCACCCGCCTCGCCCTCGACGCGCTGCCGCCGGACCGGCTCCGGCAGCCGGCCGAGCCCGCCGCGCGCGTCGCGCTCGCGCACGCCCTGGACCGCGCCCTCGGGAGCTTCCGGCGCGCCGGGACATCGCCGGCAGAGCTGCGGGCGCTCGGCACCGCCTATGCGGTCGCCATCGCCGAGGTCCTCGAGCGGGCGGACGCGGCCCTGCAGGCGGCGCGCCTCGTGGACCCGCGCGGCGCAGGGTTCCTGCTCGGCCGGGCGCTCCGGTCCGCGGACGCGGCGGGCGCGCTGCCGCTGCCGCGCAGGGTCACGATCCGCGGCGCCGTCGGCTGGGAGCCCGACGATCTCGCCTGGGTCGAGGCGCTCCACGCCGCCGTCCGCGCCTCGGGCGGCGCGGGCGTGACGGTCGAGCTGCCCGCGCTGCAGGGCGACGGCGCGGCGGCGGTCGCCGACGTCCTGGAGCGGCGCTGGGCCTCGCTCGACGACGCGCCGGAGATCGCGTGGGTGCCCGACCGGGAGGCGGAGCCGCTCGCCGCGATCAGCGCGAGGACCGCGGAGGGCGAGGCGCGCGCCGCCGCCGCCGAGGTGGCCGCCGCGCTCGGGCGCGGGGTGCCGCCCGAGCGGATCGCCGTGGTCGTGCCCGCGCTCGACGACGCCGCGCTCGAGCCGCTCCGCGCCGCGCTGGCCGACGCGGGCGTCCGCTTCTCGGAGCCGCGCGGCCGCGCGGCGGCGAGCTGCCCCGACGGGCGCGTCGCGCTCGCGATCCTCCGCCTCGCCGTGGGCCCGGTGCGCCGCGAGCAGGCGATCGAGATCCTCCGCGCGCCCGGGGTCCACGCCGGCGCCTGGGTGGACCGCGCGTCCGCCGCCGAGGCAGAGAAGCGCTCGGCCGACCTCGCCCACCGGCTGCGCGACGTGCCGGTCGAGGTGGATCGCACGGGCCGGCTGCTCATCGAGAGCCTCATCTCGGTCGTGGCCGCCCGCCGCGCGGACCGCCGCGCGGGGCCGCCGCGGGCCGCCGGGCGCGACGCGCGGCTCGAGGAGGCGGAGCTCGATCTGGGCCTTTCGACGCTGCTCCGCGCGGGCGACGCGCTCGGCGACGACGACGAGGCGTGGATGCCGCACGCGCTCGAGCGGCTGCTCGCGAGCGCCCGCTGGATCGGCGAGGCGACGACGCGGCCCGAGATCGTGCGGCGCTTCGCGTCGCTCCTCGACAAGCTGAGCTTCGGGGAGCCCGGCGTCGAGGAGCTCCGCGCGGCGCTGCGCGGGGAGCGGCGGAGCGGCGGCGCGATCGCGATCGAGGCGATCGGCGCGATGGGCGCGATGGGCCAGGGCGCGCGGGCCGCGCGCGCGATCCGCGAGCAGGCCGAGGCGCTCGCGCGGGCGGCGCGCGATCTCGGCTGCGAGGACCGCGACGCCACCGCGGCGGAGGTCTATGCGGAGCTCGAGCGGGCCGCCGCCGAGCAGGGCGCGGGGCCGCGCGGCGACGCGGGCCGCGCCGGCGCGGTGCGCGTCGACGTCGCCGCCGGGCTCGCGGCGCTCGAGCACGACGTCGTGGTGGTGACCGGGCTCGACGCGCGCGCCTACGGCGGCAGCCCCGGCGCGGACGAGACCCTGCTCGGCGAGGCGCTCCGCGCGAGGCTGCCGGCGCCGAGCCGACCCGCGTCGGGGCGCGAGCGCCAGGCGGCCCAGCGCGCGGAGCTCGGCTGGGCGCTCGCCGGCGCGCGCAGCGTCGCCGTCTGCTTCACGCGCGGGGACGACAGCGAGCCGAACGAGCCGCACCCGGTCTTCGCGGCGGCCGTCGCGGCGGGCGCTCCCGAGCGGACGGAGCCGGCCTCGCGCGTGGCGCCGGACGCGGCGGCGCTCGGGCCGCGCGACGCGGAGCTCATCGCCCTCGCGGGCGGCGGGCGGCCGGCGCCGGACATCGCCGACCGGGTCCGGATCGAGCGCGCCCGCGCGGACTTCTTCCTGGATCCGCGGGCGCCGATCGATCGCTACACGGGGCGGGTCGTGCTCGACGAGGATCCCGCGCTCGGCGCGCAGCTCCGGGCGGCGATCGGCGGGGCGCGCCCGGACCGGCCGATCGCGGTCACCCACATCGAGCGCGCCGTGGGCTGCGCGTTCGCGGGGTTCGCGCGCCGCGTGCTGCAGGTGCGCCGCGCGGAGGACCTCGCGGAGTCGGCCGACGCGCGGGAGCGCGGCACGCTGATCCACCGCGCGCTGCAGGCGTCGTTCGAGGCGCTGCGCGAGCTCGGCCCGGACCGCGATCCGGCCGAGCAGCTCGCGGCCGCGCGCGCGGCGGCCGAGGCGGCGCTCGGCGTGTCGGCGCCCATGGCGCCGCTCCGCCGCGAGGCGGTCGAGAAGGCGATCGCGGACGTGCTCGAGGTCGTGGTGCGCGCCATCGACGGGGAGGAGTCGTCGCCGGACCTCCGCTTCTTCCTGGCCGAGCGGCGGTTCGGCGCGGGGGAGCCGCCCCCCTGGCAGCCGCTCGAGCTGCCGCCGTCGGACGACGACGAGGAGGGCGCGCCGAGCCTGTGGGTCGACGGGCAGATCGACCGGATCGATCGGTCGACCGACCAGCGCGTGGTGCGGGTGGTCGACTACAAGACCGGCAAGCTCCCCGACGCGAAGGAGCGGCGGCGGGCGCTCCAGCTGCCGCTGTACAGCGCCATCGCGGCGCGCGCGCTGGGCGCGGAGGAGGTGCGCGCGGTCTACATCGGCGTGCGCCAGCGCGGGCTCATCGAGCTGTGGCCGGGCAAGGTCGACGAGCAGCGCGCGCTCGCCGAGGGCTGGGCCGAGGCCGGGCGCGCGGCGCGGGCGGCGGTCGTCGCGCTCTGGCAGGGCAAGGCCGCGCCGCGGCCGGTGGTGGCGACGATGTGCGCGCGCTGCGACGCGCGCGACGTGTGCCGGCGCCCCGCGGTCGTGCCGACGGACGAGGCGGCGGAGGAGGTCGCGTGAGCGCGGCGCCGCGCGGGGCGGAGCTCGCCGAGGGCGACGCGCTCATCTACGCGTTCCGCCGCAACATCGTGGTCGCCGCGAGCGCCGGCACCGGCAAGACCCACCGCCTCACGGCGCTCTACGTGCTGCTCACGCTCGGCCTCACCTCCGTCGGCCAGGCCGACGCCGCGACCGCCGCGCCGCCGGTGCCGCCGGACCGCATCGTCGCGACGACGTTCTCGCGCGCGGCGGCGCGCGAGATCGCCCACCGCATCGAGCGGTCGCTCCGGGAGATCGCCCGCTGGGACGGCGTGTCGGGCATCCCCTTCGCCGACATCCTCCGCGCGCGGCAGGCGGCCGTCGCCGGCCCGCCCGGCGCGGGCGGAGGCGCGGCGCTCTCGCTCTCCGAGCTGCGCAAGCGCGCGGAGGACGCGCTCGCCCGCCTCCCGGCGGCGCGCATCGACACGCTCCACGGCGTCGCCAAGCAGATCGTCGACCGGCACGCGATCGCGATGGGGCTCTCGCCCTCCGCCCGGATCCTCGACGAGGAGGAGGCGCAGGCGCTGAGCGACCTCGCGGTCGACGAGGCGCTGAGCCGGGCGTTCGCCGAGGGGGGCGAGCGCGCCGAGGCCGCGCGCGCGCTCGTCGCCGCGACGGGCGGCGTGGAGGGCGCGCGGAGCGAGGTCACGCGGCTGCTCGACCGGCTCGACGAGGACGGCCTCGCGCCGCGCCGGCTCGCGGTGTCCGACCACGCCGCCGAGGCCCGCGCGCTCGCGCGGGAGCTGCGCCGCCTCGCGGTCGAGAGCGCCGCGCTCGGGAGCGCGGCGTTCCTTCGTCGCGGCGGCCGCGAGGGCGACGGCGCGCCGTTCCCCGCGAGCGCGGCGAGCGCCCCGCTGATCGAGCTATTCACGCAGCGGAGGCCGAACAAGAGCAAGTGCACGCCGGCGGACGAGGCGCTGCTCGCCTTCCGGGAGGCGCTGCCGGGCGAGACGAACCGCGACAAGGCGCTGCAGCTGCTCGGCTTCCTCCGCGAGGCGCCGGCGCTGTCGCGCCGCGAGGCGCAGATCGTCGAGCTGCTGGAGGAGATCCGCGAGCGGCTCGCGGCCATCCGCCGCACCGAGGGCGGCCTCGGGTTCGGGGACCTGCTGCGCGCCGCCCGCGACGGCCTGCGCGACGATCCGGCGATCGGCGAGGCGGTCCGCGGGTCGGTCGACGTGCTGCTCGTCGACGAGTTCCAGGACACGAGCGCGGTGCAGCGCGATCTCGTGTACCTCCTGCGCGAGCGGGACGACGCGGCGCTGGCGCGCCCGGCCGGGGTCGCCCCGACGGCGGCCAGCCTGTGGGGCCACGGGCTGTTCCTGGTCGGCGATCGCAAGCAGTCGATCTACGGGTTCCGCGGGGCGGATGTGTCGATCTTCTGCCGCGTCTGCGCGGAGCTCGCGGGCGCCGCCGCGGGCCGCGCGCTCGAGCTCTCGCCCTCGCTGTGGTCGCCCGAGCCGAGCGCCGACTTCGTCGCGCTCCGCGAGAGCCGCCGGTCGACGCCCGAGCTGCTCGCGTTCATCAACGCGTTCTCGGCGCGCGATTTCGCCCAGGATCGCGCCCCCGGGGCGCCGGGCGGCGGCGCGGGCGCGCCGCGCGAGTTCGAGATCGCCTACAGCGCGGCCGAGCACCTCGTCGCGGCGCCGGGCGGGGCCGCGCGCGGCCCGACGCAGGTCGTGCTCGTCGACGACGACGGCAGCGCGCCGGACGGGGTCGACGCCCTCGTGCGGGACGCGCGGGGGCAGCTGCGCGAGGCGCTGATCGCGGCCGCGTACATCGCGCGCCGCGTCCGCGGCGCGGGCGGCGGTGGCGGGGCGGCGGACGGCGCCGGCGGCGATCTGCGCTTCCGCGACGTCGCCGTGCTCGCCCGGCGCCGGAGCACCATCCCGCTGGTCGAGCTCGCCCTCGCGCGCCTCGAGATCCCGTACGTGGTGGCGGGCCGGGCGCTCTTCGACGCGCCGGAGGTGCGCGACGTGGCCGCGATCCTCCGCCTGCTGCTCGATCCGCGCGATCGCCTGGCGCTCGCGACGGTCCTCCGCGGCCCGGTGGTGGCGCTCTCCGACACGGCGCTCGCGGTCCTGGCGCCGCCGGGCCGCGGGCTCACCGTCCCGCTGCTCGGCCGCTGGTCGAGCGCCGCTCTTTCGCCGGGGGGCCGCGCGGCGGGGCCGGAGGACGAGGGGCCCGGCGGCGCGCGCCCCCTCCCGGCGCTCGCGCGGCTCTCCCCGGCGGATCGCGAGCGGCTCGAGGCGTTCCGCGCCCGCTTCGCCGGCCTGCGCGGCGCCGCGCTCCGCTCGACGCCCGGCGAGGCGATCCGCGCCGCGATCTCCGCCTTCGATCTCGACCGCGTCCTCGCCGCGCTCCCCCGCGCCCAGGCCCGGCTCGGCAACGTCGACCGGCTGATCTCGATCGCGCGCCGACGGGGCGGCTCGCTCGCGAGCTTCGTCCGCTGGCTCGAGCGCCGGATCCGCGACGAGGCGGACGAGCCCGAGGCCGCCGTCTTCTCGCCCGAGGACGACGCCGTGCGGCTCACGACGATCCACGCCAGCAAGGGGCTCGCTTTCCCGGCCGTGGTGCTCCTGGATCTCAACGCGGAGCCCCGCGCGGATCAGCCCGGCCTGAGCTACGTCCCCGCCGCGGGGGATCGCCCCGCCGCGCTGCTCGTGCGCCATCACGCGCGGCGCGTCGACCGGACGTCGCGGCTCGGCGCGCTCTACGACGTCGAGGCGTCGGCGCACGGGCCGTCGTTGCCCCTCAGCACGCCCGCGCTCCAGGCGGCGCGCGCCGAGGTGCGGGCGCGGGAGCGGGCCGAGCGGCAGCGGCTCACGTACGTCGCGATCACCCGCGCCGAGCGCGAGCTGGCGCTCGTCGGCGCCGCGGCCAAGCCGCGGAGCGGCTCGGCGTGGCTCACGCTGAAGGGGCCGAGCGCCGAGGACGCCGCGCCGCTCGCCGGGGCGATCGGCGCGACGCTCGAGGCCCGCGCGCTCCTCGCGGAGGCCAGGCCGCCTGCGCCTGGCACCGACGCGTACGCGCGCGCCGCGCCGGTCCCCCGGGCCGCGCCGGCGGCGGCGCCCGCGCGGGCGCGGACCGTGCTGATCGCGGCCGCCTCGCTCGCGGCGTTCCAGGGGTGCGCGCGCCGCTTCCGGCTGCGGCACCTCCTCGGGATCGGCGAGCCCGCCGGCGAGGGCCAGCTCGGCCTGTTCGACGTCGAGGGCCCGCCGGAGCTGCCGGGCGAGGAGCGCGTCGAGCTCGAGGACGGCGCGGATCCGCGCCCGCCCGGCCGCGCCGCGCACCGGGTGCTCCAGCGCTGGCCGCGCGCGCGCTGGGGAGAGCCGACGGAGGCCGCGGACGTCGTCGCGCGGCTCGCCTTCGAGGGGCTCGCGCCCCACGGCCCGGACGCGCTGCGCACCGCCGAGGGCATCGCCCGCTTCCTGGGCGGGCCCTATGCGCGGCAGGCGCGCGGCGAGGAGGCGGCGCTCCTGCGGGAGGAGGCGCTCGTGCTCGACGTCGAGCCCCAGAGCGCCGGAGAGCGGCGCGGGGCGAGGCTCGCGCTGTCGCTCGCGATCGATCTGGTGGTCTTGCATCCGGGCGGGCTGGTCGACGTCGTTGAGGTCAAGCGCGCGCGCCCCCGGGCGGATCTCGCGCCCTACGAGCTCCGCCTGCGGGCGTACGCGCTCGCGCTGCGGAGGCGCCACCCGGACCGCCCGATCCGCGCCGGCGTGCTGTTCCTCGGCGCCGAGGTGGAGCCCGTGTGGCTCAAGGGGTCGGGCCCGATGGGGGCGATCGCCGACGAGGAGCATGCGCGGTTCGAGCGCGAGCTCGCCCGGCTCGCCGAGCGCTTCTCCGAGGCGACGGCGGAGGGCCGCTTCGACGGCGTCCCGGTCGAGGCGTGCCGCAGGCTGCGCTGCGGGTTCGTGCGGGCGTGCCACGGCTAGCCTCCTCGCCGGGGCGCGGCGCCGCGCTCCCGGCCCAGGCCGCGCGGCTCACCAGGGCGCGGGGGCCTTGTCGCGGAACACGCCGCCTTGCGGGCCGCCGCTCGGCAGCAGCGCGAGCCACACCGGCGTCTCGGCCCCTTCTTCCACGGACCTCGGCGCGCGCGCGCCGCCCATGTCCGTGCGCACCCAGCCTGGGCACGCCGCATTGCAGAGGATCTTGCGCCGGTCGCCCTCGAGCTCCCTCGCGAGGACGCCCGTGAGCGCGTTGAGCCCGATCTTCGACACCGCGTAGGCCGACGACGGCCACCCCTCTTCCGTGTGCCGCCCCGCGCTCACGTCGCTGACGAACTTGCGCATGAGCTGGACGAGCTCCTCGCGCGTCAGCGCTGCCTTCCCGAACTGCGCCTGGAGCGCCTCTGAGACGCTGCGTCGATCGCCGAGCCCGCTGGTCACCATGACGATCCTCCCCTCGGCCCGCATCAGCGGGAGGAGCTCGGTGGTGAGCCGGAGCGCCCCGAAGAAATTGACCTCGATGGTGTTACGCGCGACCTCGGCGTCGAATCCCTGCATCGCGATGCCCGCGTTGTTGACGACGATGTCGACCCCGCCGTGCTCGGCCGCGAGCGCGCGTGCGAGCTCCTCGACGCTCCGTTCCTCCGACACGTCGAGGCGCCGCGGCTCCACGGAGATCCCCTGCTCCTTGAGCGCGGCCGCCGCCGCGTTGCCGCGGCCCTCGTCCCTGCTTCCGAGCACGACGTGGACGCCGCGGCGCGCGAGCTGCCGACAAATCTCGAGCCCGATCCCCCGATTCCCGCCCGAAACCACCGCGATCCGCATCGGTCGAGTATACCGCCCCCGCGAGCCCAGAAGCCCGTTCCCGGCGATCTCGACGAGCAGGCTCGACCCAAAACCGTAGGCCCCCGGCGAGGGTGTTCTCGGCGCGGGGCGGGGTGGGGGATGGGCCGATGTCTGAGCCTGAGAGTTGAGCCATCCGGCTTGCCGGATGGTTCAACTCTCAGGCGAGTTCGGCGGGGCCCCCACCCCGCCCCGCGCCGAGAACACCCTCGCCGGGGGCCGGGCGGCCCACGCACGCGCCTCTCGCTTACGCCCCCGCCTGCTCCTCGAGCTCGTCCGCCGACGCGCTCTGCGTCGACGCCCGCCGCGGCGGCTCCAGCACGAGCGGCAGGATCTCCTCCATCGAAGACACCATCGTGATCTTGACCTGGTCCTTCACGTCCTGCGGCACATCCTCGAGATCCCGCCGGTTCTTCGCCGGGATGAGCACGTGCCGGATGCCGGCCCGGTGCGCCGCCAGGAGCTTCTCCTTGATGCCGCCGACCGGCATCACCCGCCCGCGCAGCGAGATCTCCCCCGTCATCGCCACGTCGCTGCGCACCGGCGCGCCGAGGAGCAGCGACGCCACCGCGGCGAACATCGTCACCCCGGCGCTCGGCCCGTCCTTCGGCGTGCCGTGCTGCGGGATGTGCACGTGCAGATCGATCTCCTTCAGCCACTCCGGATCGAGGTGCAGCCGATCGGCCTTGCTGCGCACGAAGCTCACCGCCGTGCTCGCCGACTCCTGCATCACGTTCCGCATGTTGCCGGTGAGCACCACGTTGCCCTTGCCCGGCATCTTCGTCGCCTCGATGAAGAGGATCTCGCCGCCCGCCGGCGTCCACGCGAGGCCGGTCGCCACCCCGGGCTGGAGCGTCCGCTCCGCGAGCTCGGGCCGGTGCTTGTGCGGGCCGAGCACCTGCTCCACGTGCTCGGGCGTCGCCACCTCGCGCACGTCGTGGCCCTCGGCGACCTTCACCGCCGTGGCGCGGCACACCGCCGCGATCTGCCGCTCCAGGCCGCGCACCCCCGCCTCGCGCGTGTAGTGGTCGACGACGGCCGCGATCCCCGGCTCCGTGAACTCCAGCCGCTCGTCCGTCAGCCCGTGCGCCGACAGCTGCTTCGGCACCAGGAACTCCCGCGCGATCCCGAGCTTGTCGGTCCGCGTGTAGCCGGGCACCTCGATGACCTCCATGCGGTCCACGAGCGGCCCCGGGATGCCGTCCCAGTTGTTCGCCGTCGCGAGGAACATCACCTGCGACAGATCGAACGGCAGGTCGAGGTAGTGATCCTGGAAGGTCGAGTTCTGCTCGGGATCGAGCACCTCGAGGAGCGCCGCCGCCGGATCGCCCCGAAGGTCGACGCCCATCTTGTCGACCTCGTCGAGCACCAGCACCGGGTTCTTCGTCCCCGCCTTCTTGAGCGCCTGCAGGATGCGCCCGGGCAGCGCGCCGACGTAGGTGCGCCGGTGCCCGCGGATCTCCGCCTCGTCGCGCACGCCGCCGAGCGCGATGCGCTCGTAGCGCCGGCCCATGCTGCGCGCGATCGACTTGCCGAGCGACGTCTTGCCGACGCCGGGCGGCCCGATGAAGAGCAGGATCGGCCCCTTCTTGTCCGAGCGGAGCTGCCGGATCGCCGAGTACTCGACGATCCGCTTCTTCACCTTCTCCAGCCCGAGGTGATCCTCGTCGAGGCAGCGCCGCACGCTCTCGACGCTGAGCTTGTCCACCGTCGTCTTGGACCACGGCAGATCCGCGATCCACTCGAGGTAGGTCTTCGTCACGTTGAACTCGGCCGACTGCTGCGCCATCGAGCGCAGCCGGCTGAGCTGCTTGCGCACGACCTTGTCGACCTCCGCCGGCACCTTCGCGCGGCGGATGCGCTCGCGGAGCTCCTCGATCTCGTCGTCGTCGCCGCCCTCGCCGAGCTCCTCCTTGATCGACTTCATCTGCTGCCGGAGGATGTACTCGCGCTGCGACTTGCCCATCTCCTCCTGCACCATCGAGGAGATCTCCTTCTTGACCCGCAGCACCTCGAGCTGCCGGCCGACCATCGCGAGCACGAGGCGGACGCGCGCCTTCACGTCGAACGCCTCGAGGATCTCCTGCTTGTCGCCGACCGACGCCTGCGCCTGCGGGAAGTTCGAGGCGATGAGATCCGCGAGCGCGCCGGGCTCGCGCACGTTGTCGAGGATGCCCGCGGTGTCGCGCGGCAGGTTCGGCATGAGGCCGAGCACCTCGCGCGTCGCCTCGCGCAGGCCCGCGCCGAGCGCCTCGAGCTCCACGTCGCGCACGAGCGACTCCGGGATGCGCTCGATCCGCGCGCGCATGTACGGCTCGAGCGAGAACGCCGCCTTGACGCGGAAGCGGCCGAGCCCGTTCAGCACGACCGAGTAGTTGTTCGGGCCGAGCCGGATGACCTTCACGACGCGCGCGATGGTCCCGACGGAGTAGAGCTCCTTGAACGTCGGCTCGTCCACGTCCGGCGACCGCTGGCTGATCACGCCGACCAGCGCGCGCTCGCGGCCGAGGAGATCCTCGACGAGGCGCACGCTCCGCGGCCGGCCGACGTTGATCGGCACGACCGACATGGGGAACAGGACCGAGTTGCGGAGCGGGAGGATCGGGACGCTGTCGGCGTCGGGCGAGGGGGGCGTTCGCGAAGGAGGATCGCCGGTCGGCATGCCGACAACCCTAGTACAGCGCTCTTCTCGAAGCCATGAGCGGGCGCGCCGCTAGAAGTCCTTGATCTTCCAGACCCCGTGCTCGCGCGTGAAGGCGACCGTGCCGCCGGCGCCATAGGCCATCGAGGCGCTGTCCCCGGTCTCCTCGATGGTCGCGGTCGGCAGCGCCGCCTTGATCGCCTGGACGACCCGGTTGATCTGCTCCTTCTGCGGCCCCTCCCAGGCGGCCTTGAGCTTCTCGGGGGTGAGCTGCGCCGCGCCCGCCCCACCCCGCGCCGTCCCGGGCCGACCGCCCGGCTTCTGCGCTGCGTCAGCGCCCGCGCTCCCCGCCGCGCCGTCGGGCGCAGCGGGCTGTGCCGTGCCCTCGGCGCGCGGGGCGCCCGCCTCGCCGAGCGTGGCCGCCTCGCCGGCCGCACCGCCCGCCGGCTCCACGAGGCCCTCCTTCTCGGCGTCGGGAACGTAGCGCATGATGATGTCGTAGCGCCTCCGCTCGAACGCCCTCAGGAACCCCACGAGCGCCTGCCGGGGCGTCGCCTGGCCGTAGAGATCCACCGCCGCCGCGTCGAGCCGCCAGCGGCCCCCCTCGAAGACGAGCAGGAGCTCCTCGCCGTTCGGCATGGTGACCGTCGCGGTCACCACCGGATCGGCCGCGGGCCGCGCGATGGCCCGGGCGATCTCGAGCGCGTCGTCCGGGTTGTCCCGGACCGCGCGCCGGAAGGCCTCGAGCGACATCGACCGCTTGGCCTCGTCCGAGAGCAGCCGGTAGGCGGCGTCGACGCGCCCCTCCTGGAGCGCCTGCGCGTAAGCCCGGAGCGTGTCGCTCGGGCCCTGCTGGGCGTAGCTCGATCCGCACGCGGGCAGCGCGAGGGTGAACAGGAGGAGGGCCGTACGCTTCACGGGTCGGGCCATAGCACACGCGGCGCCGAGCGCGCAGGCGGCGCGCGGGGCGAGCCCGCCGCGGACCCCGCGCCGCGCGCGGCCCCGGCCGCCCCCGGTCACTTCGCGAGCTTCAGGACGGCCCCGTCCTTCACCGGGGTGCCGTCCTCCAGATCCGGCGAGCCCTCGTTGATCCAGTAGACCGTCGTCTCGTCCACCGCGACGTCACCGGGCCGCGCCTGCTGCGAGGCGAGCGCCTCCGGCTCCCCGCCGTCCTTCGGCATGCGCACGACCGTCCCCTCGTCGCGGCGCGTCCAGTAGACGTGCTCCGCGTCGACCGCGATGCCGTTCAGCTGGCCCTGATCCGAGGCGACCTCCTCGGGCTCGCCCACGGCCTCCCCGCTCAGGTCGGCCCGGAAGACGCTGCCGCCCTCGAAGCTCGCCCAGTAGACCGCCGCCGCGTTCCCCTGAGCGTCCACGTCGAGCGCGAGCTCCCGCGGGGTGAGCTGCTCGGCGGCGACCGTCAGCGTCTCGCCGCGCACGCGGCACGCCACCGCGCCGTCGGGCCTGCCCAGCGTGCCCTGGTAGGTCCAGCACACGACGTCCCCCGCGCTGGCCACGCGGTACGGGGACGCGTACGCCGAGCCGGGCTGCGCGAGATCCTCCGGCGTGCCGAGCGCGACCTCGGCGCCTTCGCCGCTCAGCGTCGCCCTGAAGACGCCGCCCCCCCAGAGCTCGGTCCAGGCGAGCGCGTCGCCCGAGAGCGAGAGCCCCTCGGGCTGCTTGAGATCCGCGAGCAGCACGCGCGCCTCGCCCCCCGCGAGCGGGGCCACCCTCAGCGTGCCGTCCGCCGCGTTCGTCCAGAAGACGACCTGCCGCGCCTCGTCGACCACGAGGTCCCGCGGCGAGGCCTGCGCCGCGCCGAGGACCAGCGGCTCGCCGCCGCCCTGCGGCGCGGTCTTCAGCTCCCCGTCGTCCCGGGCCATGCCGGCCTCGTCGAAGGTGGTGCCGGAGATCCACGCCACGCCGCCCGCGGTCACGCGCAGCGACACCGGGTGGACCTGCGCGACCGCGACCGGGATGGGCGCCGCCGCGTCGGGCCCCGTGTACTGGCCGCCGGCCAGCGCCGACCACGGGCCGCACGTCGGCAGATCCGTGCCCTTCGTGCGGCACGTCCCCGCGCTCTGGCCCGCGTCCTCGCCCGCGTCCTCGCCCGCGATCGCGATCGCGAGCCCCGCGAGCTTCCCCTCCTTCGCCCGCTTGCACACCGCGGGGGGGAGCCGGAGGACGTTGCCCTCCTCCACCCGGAAGCCCGCGTCGCTCTCGGCGTCGAGCGGGACGTAGCACGCGCTCTCGCCGCAGATGCCGCCGCCCTGCGTGAGGAGCGCGACGTTCACCTCGCCGCTCGGCGCGGTCGCCACGCAGTCGTCGGGGTTCGCCTCGTACCTCGCCAGATCGACCTGCGCCGACGTGGCCGAGGCGAAGCACCGGACGGTGTCGAAGCAGAGCCCGTCGCTCTCGCCGCCGCCGCCGAACACGGCGCGGGCCTCGAACTCGGGCAGGGCGCGCGAGTCGATCTCGCGCGGCTTGCACTCGCCGGCGACGCAGCTCTGGCCCTCGGGGCAGCTGTTCTTGACGAGCACGTTGCCCTGCGCGTCGCGCCGCACGTTGCCCTGCTCGTCGCGCTCGACGTCGGCCGAGCCGTCGCACAGGAACTGGATCGGCATGTGGAGCGTCGCGGTGCGGCCCTCGGGCACCGTCGTGAGCACCTCGCGCAGCACGCGCACCCCCTCTTTGCCGCCGCGGCTCGCGATGACGCGCACCCGGAGCGCCTGCGAAGGATCGTCGGGGGTGAGGAAGCCGAGCGTGGCCGGCAGGCGGATCGACTCCTCGCTCCCGAGCCGCTCGAACGTCTCGTCGTAGACGATGGACCCCTCGAGCGTCGCCTCGACCCGGATCGTGTCGATGTCCTTCGGCAGCGACATGTCCGTCTGGAAGACGACCATGAGCTGCCCCCTCTCCCCGCTGCAGGACGCGGCCCCCGCCGCCCCCGCGATCGCGAGGAACACCGCCGCCATCGACCTCGAGCCCGTCCGCTTCGCGCGCATCAACGCCTCCCTCCAAACCCGAGCGGGACCGTGCCGAGGCTGCCCCGCTCCGCCGGCGTCCCCGGCTCGAACAGCAGCGCCCCCGCGACGAGCGCGCCGGCGAAGATCGCCGCGCCGCCGCCGATCCAGAGCCACGTGCGCGCGCCGCCCCGCTCCGGAGCGCGCTCCAGCGAGACGTCGATGCGGCGGAGCTCCTCGTCGCGGACCAGGACCTCGACCTCGTGCGGCGTCATCCCGGGCGCCGTCACGCGCAGCGCGTGGGTCCCGCTCGCCACCGAGCCCTCCCAGCGGCCCTTGCCCACGACCTTGCCGTCGATCGCGATGAGATCGTCCTGGCCCGCGGCGATCGCGAGCCGCCCGCGGTGCACCGCCCGCTCGAGCCGCGCCACGAGGGCGAGGGTGCCGCCGCCGACCACCGTCTCCCGGCGGACGACGTCGACGAAGCCGGGCTTCGAGACGCGGATGCGGCGATCGCCGATGTCGATCGGCACCGGCTCGGCAAGCGGCGTCGTCCCGACCGGCTCGTCGTCCACGAACACCGTGGCCCCCGGCTCGCTCGCCGTGATCTCGAGGCGGGACACGAACGCCCCGGCGGCCTTGATCAGGTCGGCGACGTCCTGCCTGTCGCGGGGCGACAGCGCGGCGCCCGCCTCGGCCTCCATCCGGCGCAGCGTCGCGAGCATCTTCGCGTAGCGCCGCAGGTTCTTCTGGCAGAGCGCGACCTTCCAGAGCAGGCGGTGATCGCGCGACAGCTCGTAGGCGCGCTCGAACCGCGCGAGCGCGCCCGCGTAGTCGCCGTCGGCGAACAGCGCGTCGCCCGCCCCGTGCTCGGCCCTGGCCATGCCGGTCAGCGACTCCGCGAGCGGCTTCTCCGCGGGCGCGGCCGGCGCGGGCGGGGAGGGCGCGGCTGGCGCGGGCTGGGCCGCCGCACCGCCCGCCGCGAGCGCCACCCCGAGCGCGGCCACGACGGCGCGCCCCCAACGGCCCAGATGCTTCCCTCGCATCGATGCTCCTTGCTGGCGGAGGCGGCCCTCGCAGGCCGCGCTCCGGTCAGCGTGATGCTAACCGATGCGCGCGCCCGGCGAGCACATGGAATCGCCGCGGACAAATCGCCTTTGCTCCGCCTGCGCTCGCGAGGATACCATCCGCCGCTCATGAGAGGCCTCATCACGGTGGGCGCGGCGCTCGCGGGCGCGCTCCTCGGCATCGCCCTGGGCGCACCGCTGGCGCGCGCGGAGGGGCCCGGCGCCGTCGCGCTGAGCCGGTTCGAGCCGACCCCCGCGGGCGACCCGCTCTTCGGCGTGCCGTCGCCGCTCATCGGCGGGCACCTCGTCCCGCGGGGGCTCGTCCTGTTCGATCACGCCGAGGATCTGCTCACGCTCTCGGACGGCGTCTCGCCCGAGCGGGTGATCGTCGGCAGCCAGTCGCACCTCCACGTGGGCGGCTCGCTCTCGCTCTGGGATCGGCTGCTCGTGTCGGCCTCCCTGCCGATCGCCCTCGCCCAGAGCGGCGACGGCCCCGCGGCCGCGGCCGGCGCGGGCGCCCCCGAGGCGCCGTCGTCCCCGGCGCTCGGCGATCTGCGCGTCGGCGTGCGCGTCCGGCTGCTCGGCGACGATCGCAGCGCGTTCCAGATCGGAACGGGCGCGGCCCTGCACCTGCCGACGGGCAGCTCGGACGCGTACGTCGGCGAGGGCGCGGTGCGCGTGACGCCGCAGCTCCTGCTGGGCGGGCGGGTCGCGCGCTTCGCGTGGAGCGCCGCGGGCGGCGCGGTGATGCGGAGCTCCGAGAACCCGTCGACGCTCACGTACGGCGGCGGCGCGGCCGTGCTGCTCTGGGACGAGCGGCTGCAGATCGGCCCGGAGGTGTACGCCGAGACGATGCTGCAGGGCGGCTCGCTGTCGCTCACGGATCGCGAGCGGGTCGCCGTGGATCGGACGACGAGCGCCGAGCTCCTGCTCGGCGCCCGGCTCCGCCCGCTCGCGGGCCTCGTCGTCGGGGCGGCCGCCGGTCCGGGCCTCGGGGAGGCGATCGGCGCGCCGTCGTTCCGCGCGATCGGGACCGTGGCGTGGGCTCCGCCCGCGGGGCCGCCCGAGCGGGCGGCGGACCCGGACCCGGACGCGGACGGCGTCTCCGGCGCGGCGGACGCGTGCCCGTACGCGTACGGGCCGGCCAGCGCGGACGCGCGGCGAAACGGCTGCCCCGTGGAGGACCGGGACGAGGACGGCGTCGCCGATCCGGACGACGCGTGCCCCGACGCGGCCGCGGGCGGCGGGGGCGGCGATCCGGCGCGGCGCGGCTGCCCCGCGGATCAGGACGGCGACGGCCTACCCGACGCGCTCGACGCGTGCCCCGCGGAGAAGGGCGACGCGGCGGGCGGCGCGACGCGCCCGGGCTGCCCCTCCGCGGCGCCGAGCCCGCCCGCGGATCAGGACGGCGACGGCCTGCTCGACGACGCCGACGCGTGCCCGCGCGAGAAGGGCCCCGCGAGCGAGGACGCGGCCGCGCGCGGCTGCCCGACGCGGGTGCGGGTGCAGGGCGAGCGGGTCGTGCTGCTGGAGCCCGTCGCGTTCCGCGTGCTGAAGAGCGACCCGGCGCCGATCGATCCGAAGAGCGAGGCGGTGCTCGCCGAGGTGCGCGACGTGATCGCGCAGCACCCGGAGTGGGTGAAGATCGAGGTCGGCGCGCACACGGACGGCGCCGGCAACGCCAAGTACAACGAGACGCTCTCGACGGCGCGCGCCGAGGCGGTGCGCAAGTGGCTCGTCGAGAAGGGGGTCGAGGCCGAGCGGCTGGTCTCGAAAGGGTACGGGGCGAGCCAGCCGATCGCGGACAACAAGAGCGCGGCCGGCCGGGAGAAGAACCGTCGGATCGAGCTCGTGGTGCTGGAGAAGAAGTAGCCCGCGGGCGGCGGCCGCGCAGCGCCGCCGCGTCGACGCGCGATCGGGCCGCGAGACGCGGACCCGGGGAGCAGAAGAGAGAGAGCATGAAGCGAACCGTCATGGCCGCGGGGCTCGGCGTCGCGCTGGCGCTCGCGGCGGCGCCGCGGAGCGCGGCGGCGCAGTGCGGCGCCGCGCCGCCCGTCGAGCAGCTCGTGGATGGCCGCGCCTTCCTGTGGGACGTCGGGACGGACGGGGTGATCAACAACGGGAGCATCGACGCCTTCGACACCGGCATGCTGCTGCGGGTGGACGGGTTGAGGTTCCCGTCGTCGGCCCGGGCGGCGGAGATGGACGGGCGGCAGCTCGTCCACGGGCCGGCGCTCCTCGGCAGCCTCGAGGTCACCCGGAAGGTGTACGTGCCCACCGAAGAGGGCTGGGCGCGCTTCCTGGAGATCGTCCACAACCCGACGGCCGCCGCGCTGCCCGCGGTCGTGCGCGTCGAGACGAACGTCGGCTCGGACAACAGCACCGTCATCACGCAGTCGCACACCGGGGACCTGGAGTTCACGCCGGCGGACCGGTGGCTCGCCACGGACGACGTCGATGCGGGCGGGGATCCGAGCCTCCACTTCAACTTCTACGGGTCTTCGGCGGCGGTGGTGCCGGGGAGCGTCGGGATGGCCACCGACGACTGCGCGGCGACGCAGGGGCCCGTCGTCGAGTTCGCGCTGTCGGTGCCGCCCGGCGGGACGCGGATCCTCATGCACTTCGGCGGGCAGCACGCGAGCCAGGCCGACGCGCACGCGAGCGCGGTCACCCTCGACGCCCTCCCGGCGGCTGCGCTGCTCGGGCTGACGGCGGCCGAGCGAGCCGGCGTCGTCAACTGGGACCTCGGTGACGACGCCGACGGCGACGGCGACGGGGCGGGCGACGCCGACGACAACTGCCCGTCGGTGCCGAACCCCGACCAGGCGAATCACGACGGCGACGGGCTGGGCGACGCCTGCGACGGCGACGACGACAACGACGCGTCAAGCGACGAGGACGACAACTGCCCCCTCGTCCCCAACCCCGACCAGGCGAACCACGACAGCGACGGGCTGGGCGACACCTGCGACGGCGACGACGACGACGACGCGTCGAGCGACGAGGACGACAACTGCCCCTTCGTCCCCAACCCCGAGCAGAGCGACAGCGACGGCGACGGGCTGGGCGACGCCTGCGACGGCGACGACGACAACGACGCGTCGAGCGACGAAGATGACAACTGCCCCTTCGTCCCCAACCCCGAGCAGAGCGACACCGACGGCGACGGGCTGGGCGACGCCTGCGACGGCGACGACGACAACGACGCGTCGAGCGACGAGGACGACAACTGCCCCCTCGTCCCCAACCCCGAGCAGACCGACGCCGACGGCGACGGGCTGGGCGACGCCTGCGACGCGGGCGCGCTCGACCGGGACAACGACGGCGTGGAGGACGGCTCGGACAATTGCCCCTCCACCCCCAACGTCGACCAGTCCGACATCGACCGCGACGGCGACGGGGATGCGTGCGACGACGACGACGACAACGACGGCGCGCCCGACGCCGCCGACAACTGCCTGTTCCTGTCGAACCCGAGCCAGAGCGACACCGACGGCGATGGCCAGGGCGACCGGTGCGACGACGACGACGACAACGACGGCGCGCCCGACGCCGCCGACAACTGCCCGCTCCTGTCGAACCGCGGGCAGGAGGACGCGAACGGCGACGGCGTGGGCGACGCGTGCGCCTGCGACGCGCCCCCGAAGCCCGACGGCACGCCTTGCGACGACGGCGATCCCTGCACGCTGGCCGACGCGTGCGACGGCGGCGTCTGCAGGGGCGGCGCGCCGGTCGAGTGCGCGCCCTCCGGGAACGTCTGCACCGCCGCGCGGTGCCACCCGAGGTACGGCGAGTGCACGCTGGTCCCGAACGAGGGCGCCCGCTGCCCCGGCGGCACCTGCGTGGCCGGCGGCTGTGCGCCCGATGACGCCGGCAACGGCGGCGGCGGCGCAGGCGGCGATGCCGGCGCGGGCGGCGACGCTGGGAACGGCGGCGCAGGCGGGGACAGCGGCGCAGGCGGGGACGGCGGCGACGCTGGCAGCGGCGGCGGCGACGCTGGGAACGGCGGCGGTGGCGGCGCGGACGGCGGCGGCGCGGCTCCCCGGCCCGGAGGCGCGGATCCGCGGGCGCACGGCAACGGCTGCGGGCTCGCGGAGCGCAGCGATGGGCCGGCGACCTCGGCGGCGGCGTGGCTCGCCGCTGTCGCGCTCCTCGTCGGGTGGCGGCGACGGCGCGCGTGACGCCGCGCGGCGGCGCGGCCGCCCTCGTGACGCGTGGCCCCGGCGTGCGCGGCGGAGGCCGGGTCCGGGCTCGCACCGCGGCGAGCGCTCTCCCGCGGCGCTGACGCCGCTGGGCGCTCTCCCGCGGCGCTGACGCCGCTGAGCGCTATCCCCGCAGCGACGGCCCCTCGGTCAGGGCTCCTCGGACCTCGACGCGAGCCACGGCCCGCACGTCGGCAGCCCCGCGGTCTTCTGAACGCAGCTCGTCGCGGGCGCCGTCAGCACGGCCGCGATCTTCTTTTGCGCCATCTGCTCGCACACCGCCGGCGGCAGCTGGATCCGCCCGTCGTCCCCCACCCGGAAGCCGCTGTCGCTGTCGGCGTTGAGCGCCACCAGACAGCGGCGGTCCTCGTCGCCCTCGTCGCCGTCGCAGATGCCGTCGTCCCCGGCGGTCTCCAGCGCCACGTTCCGCAGCGCCGCGCCGTCGCCCGCGATCGTGCAACCCGCCGTGTCGACCTCCGCCGGCGTCGCGTCCGCGAAGCAGGTCGTCACGTCGAAGCACTCCCCGTCCCCGCCGCCGAAGACGTCCCTGGACGAGTAGTCGGGCAGCGTGCTCGAGTCGATCTCGCTCGACACGCACGCCCCCGCGACGCAGGTCTGCCCCTCGTCGCAGAGCGCGCGCTCGACGTCGCTCCCCGCGGCTTGCCCCGAGCCGTCGCAGAGAAAGTCGAGCGATACGGTGAGCAACGCGACGCGATCCTTCGGGATCGTCGTGACCACCTCGCGCAGGATGCGCACCGGGCCGACGTCGTCCTTGTTGCGGGCGGCGACCTTGATCCGGATGGATTCACCCCCGGCGTCCGACGAGAAGAACCCGAGGGTCGCCGGGAGCTGCGCCTCGGCATCGGACCCGCCGAGGCGCCGGTAGGGGCGGTTGAACTTGCCCTGGTTGCCCTCGAACACCTGGACCTGAAGGACATCGAAGTCCTTGGGCACGGCGAGATCCGTCGAGATGGCGATGACGATCTCGTCCACCTCCCCGCAGCCTCCGCACGCGAGCGCCGCGAGCGCCGCGAGCGCGAGCCGACGGCCGCGGCTCATCGGCCGCCCCCGAAGGGGATCGCGAACGAGGCGCCGCCCCGCGCGGACAGGGCGACCGAGCCGGGCGACAGGTTGCCGTTGACCGGCGGCTCGGACGCGAAGACGCCCAGGCCGACCAGGAGCGCGCCCGTGAGCACGGCGACGCCGCCGCCGATCCAGAGCCATTGCTCGACGTTGCTCTTCTTGGGCGCCGGCTCCAGCGAGACCTGCACGCGGCGCGTCTGGTTGTCGTGGATCATGACCTCGGACTGGTGCGACACCATGTCGGACGCCGTGACGCGGAGCGAGTGGCCGCCGCTCGGCACCGGGCCGTCGTAGCTGCCGCGGCCGACCACGCGGCCGTCGATGGAGATGACGGCGTTCGGCGGCGCCGCGACGATGAGCCGCCCCTGATGGACCTCTTTCTCGAGCGTGGCCGCGACGGCGACCACGCCGCCGCCCGGCACCTGCTGCGAGACCTCGAAGGCCTCGAAGCCCTTCTTGGTCACCCGGATCTTCCGGGTGCCGACGTCGAGCAGGACGGGCTCGCGCAGCGGGGTCTGACCGACCTCCTCGCCGTCGACGAAGACGGTGGCGCCCGCCTCGCTGGCCTGGAGATCGAGGCGGCTCACGTACGCCTTCGTCGCCTCGATGAGCGCCGCGGCGTCCTTGCGATCCTGCTCCGAGAGCTGCGGGCCCGCGTCCTGGAGGAGCTTCTCGACCGTTCCGAGCAGGCGCGCGTAGCGCTGCAGGTTCTTCTGGCAGAGGGCGATGTTCCAGAGCAGCCGCGGGTCGTGGGACAGCGCGTAGGCGCGCTCGAACTTGATGATGGCGTTGCGGAAGTCGCCGTCGCTGAAGAGGATGCGCGCGGCCTCGTACTCGGCCTTGGCCTCCCCCGTGAGGGTCTCGGACAGCGGCCCCTGGGGGGCTGGAGCGCTCGCGGCAGGCGCGCCGGCGGGCGGGGCCGCGGCGCCGGCGGGCGGCGCGGGCTGGGCTGCCGCGGGCGGTGCCGCCGCGGGCGCAGGCTTCGCCGCGGGGGCCGCGGGCTGGGCTGCCGCGGGCGCAGGCTTCGCCGCGGGCGACGCGGGCTGCGCCGCCGCGGGCGCGAGCCCCGTCAGCGCGGCGCCGCCGAGCGCGAGCGCGGCGCAGACGCGCAAGCTGGCGCGGCTCCGCAGCGGGAGCCGTTCGCTTCCAGGCCAAATCATCTGGGCTTCCCTTTGTCGTTCAGCACATCGAAGACGCTGCGGCTGCCGTCCCCCTGCGAGGTGGCGGTCGTGGGCGGCGCGGCCGAGGGCGCCGCCGTCGCGGCGGCCCGGGTCGACGCCGCCGTGGGGACCCTCGGCCGGGGCGCCGTGGCGGTGGACGACGGGGGCGCCTTCGCGGTCGCCGTCGTGACCGTCGGCGTCGCGGAGCTCGACGAGGGCGCCGAGGCCGTCGGCGGCGCCGCGGTGGTCGGCGGCGGCGCGCTGGTGACCGTGGTCACGGCGGTGACCTCCGGCGGAGGCGGCACGGCCGTCGTCGCGACCCCCATCGCCAGTCCTACGGCGGGCAGATGGCTAAGGCCGCGGCCACGTAGCTCGACCGGCGGATCCGCCGCGTTGCCGCGGAACGTGACGAAGCGCAGGACCCCGCCGAGCGCCGCCGCGACGCCCACCCCGGCGATCGCGAGCACCACGCCGGTCCGCCTGCGGCCAGAAGGCGCGGGCCCGGCGGCCGTCCAGCCCGGAGCCGTGCACGCCGCTCATCCGGTCCTGCGCGGTCCCTGCCGGCACGCCGCTCATCCGGTCCTGCGCGGTCCCTGCCGGCACGCCGCTCATCCGGTCCTGCGCGGTCCCTGCCGGCACGCCGCTCATCCGGTCCTGCGCCGTCGGCCACGGGGGAATGCTCCTCCGATCGCGCGCCGCGCTCGCCCGGTCGCGCCAGGCGACCGCGGGCACGAGCCCCAGCGTCCGCTCGACGCGCTCCAGCGACGCCAGCGCGAGCGGGGGGCCGAAATCGACGATGGCGCCCGCGAGCTCGGCGACGGATTTGAAGCGCTTCGCGACGTCCCTCTCGAGGCAGCGCAGGATCGCCACCTCCAGGCCGGGCGGCAGATCGGGCCGGTAGGCGCTCGGCGGCGGCGGCGGCTCGGTGTTGATCATGATGATGAGCTCGGACAGCGAGGTCGCGTCGAAGGGCACCCGCGCCGTGAGCAGCTGGTAGAGGATGGCGCCCATCGACCAGATGTCCGCGCGCGTGTCCACCGTGCGCGCCGAGCGCATCTGCTCCGGCGCCATGTAGAGCGGCGAGCCGAGGACCATCGACGTCTTCGTCAGCCCGAGCTCCGGCGCGGTCCCGGCCGCGGACGGCTCGGCGAGCGCCTTGGAGATGCCGAAGTCGAGCACCTTCACCATGCCGCTGCCGTCCGCGCCGCGCGTGAGGAAGAGGTTCGCCGGCTTGAGATCGCGATGGATGATGCCGGCCGCGTGCGCCTCGGCGATGGCCTCGCAGGCCTCGAGCACGTAGCCCACGGCCTCCTCCAGCTCGAGCGGGCCGCGCTGCCGCAGCGTCTCCTGCAGGTCGCTCCCCTCCAGGTACTCCATCACCATGAACGGCGCGCCGGTCTCGAGCGTCCCGACGTCGAGCACGCGCGCGACGTGCTCGCTCTTCAGGCGCACGGCCGCGCGCGCCTCGCGCACGAAGCGCTCCACCATCTCGGCGTTCGCGCCGGGGTGGAGCATCTTGATGGCGACCCGCTGGTGGAGCTGCTCGTGCAAGGCGGCGACGACGACGCCCATGCCGCCTTGCCCGAGGATGCGCTCGACCCGGTATTTCCCCGACAGAATTTGACCTTCGGCAACCGGTGCGCTCACGGACGCTCCTGCCTTGGGGCTGCCTTCAGGGCGCCACCATCGCCACGTTATCCAGGGGCCACCTTATTCCATCCGGCGCTCGCATCCAAGACCTCGCCTCGGCCGGTCACGCCCGGTCGAGGCGCTTGGCCACCGTGCTTGGGGCGCCGTGCTTGGGGCGCCGCGCTTTGGGCGACCCTGCGCCCGGCCAGGAGGGGCGAGCCGGGCGGCCGGCTCATCCGTGGCGCTCCCCATCCCCGGCCGGGGCGACTACCCTACGCGCCATGCCCCGCATCGCCAAAGTCGAGCGCAAGACGCGCGAGACGGACATCCGCATCGAGATCGATCTCGACGGCCAGGGCCGCTCGTCGATCAGGACGCCGCTCCCCTTCCTCACGCACATGCTCGATCAGATCGCCCGCCACGGCCTGTTCGACCTCACCATCCACGCCGAGGGCGACGTCGAGATCGACGGCCACCACACCACCGAGGACTGCGGCATCACCCTGGGCGCGGCCGTGCAGCAGGCGCTCGGCGACAAGGCGGGCATCGCGCGCTACGGCGAGGCGACGCTCCCCATGGACGAGGCGCTCGCGCAGTGCGCGCTGGACCTCTCCGGCAGGCCGTACTTCGTCTGGCGCGTGCCGCTGCCCAAGGCGAAGCTCGGCACGTGGGACGTCGAGCTCGCGCCCGTGTTCTTCGAGGGCTTCGCGCGCGGCGTGGGCGCGAACCTCCACGTCCGCCTCCTCGAGGGGGACAACCTGCACCACATCGTCGAGATCTGCTTCAAATCCTTCGCCAAGGCGCTGATGAAGGCGACCCGCATCGAGCCGCGCGTCGCCGGCATCCCGTCCACCAAGGGGAGCCTCTGACCCATGCAATCGATCGCTCTCGTGGATTTCGGGATGGGCAACCTGCGCTCGGTGGAGCGCGCGCTGCTCCAGGCCGCCGGGGACGCCGGCGCGCCGTGCGCGGTGACGCGCACGGGCGATCCGGAGGTCATCGCGCGGGCCGACAAGGTGGTGGTGCCAGGCCAGGGCGCCTTCCGCGACTGCGCGGCGGCGCTGCAGAGCGGCATCGGCGAGGCGCTGCGCGAGCAGATCCGCAAGGGGGCGCCGTACCTCGGCATCTGCCTCGGCATGCAGGCGCTCTTCGACTCGAGCGAGGAGGCGGAGGGCGCGCGGGGGCTCGGCGTGTTCCCCGGCACGGTCAAGCGCCTCACCCCGGAGCCGAGCGCGGCCGACGCGGCGGCCGGCGGGCCGTGGGTCGGGATCAAGATCCCCCACATGGGGTGGAACCGCATCGCGATCACGCGCGACGTGGCGGGCCCGCTCGGCGTTTTCGCGGGCGAGAGCCCGTTCGTCTACTTCGTCCACAGCTACCACGCCGTCCCGCGCGACCCGGCGCTGGTCGCGGCGACGACGGAGCACGGCCAGCACCGGATCACCGCGGCGATCGAGCGGGACAACGTCACCGCGACGCAGTTCCACCCGGAGAAGAGCCAGGAGACGGGGCTGCGCCTGCTCGTCCGCTTCCTCGACGGGTGAGCCGACCGCGGCCGGCCTAGTGCCGCGGGTCAGAGCTCCCACCAGGGATCTGCCTCGCGTGCGAAGAGAGTTCAACGCAAAGGCGCAAAGACGCAAAGGCGCAAAAAGAACAATTAATATGCATTTTTGCGCCTTTGCGCCCTTTGCGCCTTTGCGTTGAACTCTCGCTCTCTTCGGATCCCTGACCGGACTCCTCGTGGCTGGAGCTAGTGGGGGCGCTGCGCGCGGTGGTGCGCGTGCTTGACGTGCGCCAGCTTGAGGTGGGCGCTCAGGGGCAGCTCCGACGACCGGCGGGCGAGGCCGCGCCGCGACGGGCGCATCCGGCCCGCGCGCGCCGCGCGCTCGCGCCCCAGCGGCCGCGGCGCGAGGGGGAGATCGACGATGAACACCGCGCCGCGACCCAGCTCGCTCTCCACGCGGATCGCGCCGCCGTGCGCGCGCGCCGCGGCGTGCGCGATGTAGAGGCCGAGCCCCAGGCCGCCGAAGCGCTCCGCCGGGACCGCCCGCTCGAAGCGCGCGAAGATCCGCTCCTGGTCCTCCCGCGCGATCCCCATGCCGTGATCGCGCACGATGAGCCGCGCCCGCGCGCGCGTCGCGCGCACCTCGATCGCGATCGGCTTGCCCTCGCCGAAGGTGAGCGCGTTCTTGATCAGGTGGAACGCCATGCGCTCGATCTGGGATCGGTCCCAGCGGCCGACGACGGCGCCCTCGGCCGCGACCGCGATGGCGCCGCGCGCGGCCGGCCGATGCGCGACCGCCGCCGCCACCACCTCGCGGACGAGGGCGACGAGATCGACCGGCGAGCGGGCCGACGCGCGCTGGGCCGGCTCGACGCGCCGGACCTGGAACATGTCGTCGCACAGCCGGGCGAGCCGGCCGAGCTGACGGTCGAAGACGGCGAGCATCGCCGCCGCCCACGCCGGGGTATTCTCCGGCTCCCGCTCGCTCATCCGCTTCGTCAGCTGGAGCTGCAGGAGGAGCGAGGTGACAGGCGTCCTGATCTCGTGCGCGGCGAGCACGAGGAAGTCCTCAGGGAGCCGGGCGATGTCTTCCCGGATCGGGACGGCGGGGACGCGGTCGTCGAGTTCGTCGCAAAACGCGGTCATGGCGGAGCCTGCTGGCGGGGTGGGGTCGTGACCCGGCAAAGCATGGCTCGTGCCGCTCATGGCCGTTCGCAGATCGGCACCTCCCGCGGCAGGACAGGGCCACGTCTGCCGAGCGGACGCGCGTCAAGGCGTCGCATTGCGCAACCGACTGCGCAAAACCTCGCGGAGGGAGCCGCCTGGACCGTCGGGCCGCGCGCGGCGCCTCGGGCCGCGCCGGAGCGCCGACGGGCCGCGGCGCAGGCGGGTCCGGGCGCGCCCTTGCTTGGCGGGGAAGCGCGCGCGGAGCAGCTTTTCCGCATGCAACACCAGAGCGGAAGTCAACACCAGGGCGGAGAGCCAGGAGCCACGGCTCAGGCCCGCGGATCCATGGGTGAGCTGCACGCGATGCTCAGGGAGTTCGACACGGCCATGCTCGTCACCATGACCCCGGAGGGGCTGATGCGGGGTCGGCCGATGGAGATCCAGGAGCCGGCCGAGCAGCTGGACTGCGATCTCTGGTTCGTGACGCACGACGAGACGCCGAAGACCGGCGAGATCGTCCGCGAGCGCCAGGTGGCGGTCTGCTGCTACCGGCCGCGGGATCGGGCGTACATCTCGATCTCGGCGCGCGCGACGATCGACCGGAACGAGGAGAAGATCCGGAGCCTCTGGAAGCCCTCGTGGAAGGCGTGGCTGCCGGACGGCCCCGATCACCCGCACGCCGCCATCCTGAAGCTGTACGTGGAGCGCGCCGAGTACTGGGAGCCCGAGGGCGGGCGGCTCCGGATCCTCTACGAGAAGGCCAAGGCGCTCGTTCAGGGGAAGTCGGCGAGCGACAAGCTGAACCCGCCGAAGCACATCTGACCGCCGCGCGGCGCGGCGGCCCGGCTCCCCGCGCCGAGCGGCGGCGAGCGTTCGAGATCAGTAGACGTTGTCGGCCTGGTCGGGGATGACCGCGCCGGCCTCATCGAGGCACGGGACCGCGGCGCCGTGCTCGTCCACGCAGGCGGTGGTCGAGCACGGGTAACCCGAGGCGAGGTGTCCCTTGGGCGCGATGAACATCGGGTTGATCAGCCAGGTGCCCGCGTAGTTCCTGTACGCGTTGCACATCAGCTCTTTCTTGTTGCGGTTGATCGCGAGCCTGAGGCCGGCGGCGTCCTGGAGGAAGCTCAGATCGGTGTCCGAGTCGCCCGCCCCGAAGACCTGGCGCTGCGATGCGTCCGGGTTCTTCTCGAGCGCGGCGGGGCCCGACGCGCCGAAGATCGCCTGGTTGATCCAGCACCGCTTTCCCTCGATGTACGTGATCAGGCTGTTCCCCGAGAACTCGCCGGCGCCGTCGTTGGTGCCGTCGGGGATCGGACCGCACCCCTGCAAGTTGTACGTCAGCGCGCCGTCCTGGGTCGTCACCTGCCGGACGCCGATCACCCGGTCCGCGGCGATGTTCACCATCGCCGCGAACGGCTCGACCACGAACTGCGGTGAGGCGGACACCACCCAGACGTCGAAGCCGCTCTTTTGCAGCACGTCGATCAGGTCCCGGATCGGCTCGTAGATCCGGAGCCAGGCGGTCAGCCCCGCGCGCGTCCCGATCGTCTGGACGGTCCCCTCCTCCGCCGCCAGGTTCTCGCCGATCGCCGAGGCGGCGAACGCCGCGATCTCGTCGGGCGCGTGGCCCGCGCCGAGCTGGGCGAACCAGGCGTACGCAGGCTCCAGGGTGCGGCGGTCGTGACCGTCGAAGGCGGCCTCGCCGCCGGTGGTCTCCCCGTCGACATAGACGCTGAGGATCTCGTCTGCGCAGCCGGCCATGGTGCTCGTCGGCAGCGGCTCGCCAGGCTCGGCGGCCGCGCCGCACGCCTCGCCGAGCGACAAGACCGCGGCGGCCGTGAGGTAAGGGCTCGTGAACGCCCAGTTCCCGTCCGGCGGCTGGAGGATCTTGTCGTGCCGGAGCATCCAGAACATCGTCGCGTCGCCGACATCGTTCTTGATGACGGTGTTGTCCCAGTCGACCAACGCGGTGATGTGCGACTTCAGCGCTCGTCGAGACATGGAATGCACCTCCTATGGGTGAAGAATTTTCCATATCAGAACGAACGCACGCGCGCCGCGCGAGCTAGCGCGCCGGCGCCGCCCCGAAGATGCGGCCGATCGCATCCGTGAGGGAGCCGTCGTCGTTGCTGCCGACGATCAGCGCCGCCGCCTGCTTGAGCGGTTGCGGGCCGTGGCCCATCGCGATCGGGAGACCGCAGGCCTTCAGCATGGGAATATCGTTCTCGCCGTCGCCGGCTGCGACCATCTCGCGCGCGGACAGCCCTCGGCTGGAAGCGATGAGCGCGAGCGCGCGCCCCTTGTCGATCTCGCGGCGCGTGATCTCGATGTAGTTGTCCTTCGAGCGCGCGACCGCGATGCCGTCGTCGAGCGCCGCGAGCTCCTCGGTCAGCCGCGCGTTCTCGCGGCTCCCTTCGTCGGTGATCATCAGGAGCTTCTCGGTCGCGGGGCGGCTCGCGAAGCCGACATCGACGATGGGCGCGAAGCCCACGATGTCGGCCTCGGCCCTGACGCGCCGGTCCGCGGCCTGAACGATCCAGTCGAAGCCGGCGTAGAGGTTGAGGCTGATCCGCTCGTCGCGTCCATAGCGCGCCAGGATGTGCTCCACGGTGGCTTCCGGCAGGGGTGAGCGGCCGAGGCTCTCCCCGCCGGAGCCGACGACGAAGGCGCCGTTCAGCGCCGCCCACGGGCCCGAGAGCCCCAGGCTGGCGGCGATCTGCTCCACGGAGCGAGGGGGGCGCGAGCTGATCAGCGTCACCAGGAGCCCCCGCCCGGTGAGCGCCGAGCACAGCGACCGCATCTCCGGCGAGATCGAATGATCGGACCGCAGCAGGGTCCCGTCCAGATCGAAGGCCACGCCGCGAAAGCTCCCTGGGACCATGCGCGCTCTCCTGCCTGCCGCCCGCCGTACCACGGCCGAGCGCGCGCGCGAGCTCTCGGCCGGTCGCCGCGCGCGGCGGCGGCGGAAGCTCGGCGCGCAGAGGCGCCAGACGTCACTCGCGGCGCGCGGGTGGACCGGGGCTCGGGCTGGGCTCGGGCGCTGGGGGCTCGCGGAGCCGACGTGGCTCGGCGTCAGGCCTTCTTTCTCGGATCGAACTCGGTGACCGTGTGGAGCGTCTGGGTCGGCTTCTCACCTCTCCTCGGCGGCGTGAGCCCTCCTCCGTGCAGCTCGGCGACGATGGCGGTGATGTTGTCCTCGCCGCCGCGATCGTTCGCGAGCGCGACGAGCCGCTCGCACGCGGCCTCGATCGAGGGGCCCCGCTCGATCACGGCGAGCATGTCCTCGGCCGAGAGCTTGTTCGAGAGCCCGTCGGAGCAGAGCAGGAGGCGATCGTCGCGCCGCAGATCGAGCCGCGCGACGCTGGCCTTGACGTCGGGATCGAGGCCCATCGCCTGGAGCAGCATGCTCCTCATCGGGTGCTGCTCGGCCTCCTCGGGCTGGATCATGCCGGCGTCGATGAGCGCCTGCACGAAGCTCTGGTCGTGCGTGATCTGGAGGATCTGCCCGTTGCGGATCAGGTAGGCGCGCGAGTCGCCCACCTCGGCGACGTGCGCTTCGGTCCCGTGCACGCAGATCGCGGTGAGCGTCGCGCCCATGCCATGGCGGCCCGGCTGCTGCGCGGCTTGCCACACCTCGCGGTTGGCGCGCTGTACGGCCTGGAGGGTCGCGTCGTCCCAGTTGCCGCGCGCCGAGGCCATCGCCCGTCGGAGCGCCTCCACGACCAAGGCGCTCGCGACCTCGCCGGCCGCCGCGCCGCCCATGCCGTCAGAGACGGCGAGCAGGACGGGATAGGAGGCTTCGAAGGTGACCTCATGGGCAGGCGGCGCGGTCTTGGCGGCGGAGGTGAGGTGCGCGATGAGGAGCGTGTCCTCGTTGTTCTTACGGACCCGCCCGAGGTCGGTGATGCCGCAGGCCTTCACGGTGATGTCCCCGGCTCCCAGTGTCGCTTCTGTCATGTGATGTCTCCTGTTTCCTCGTTTCCATCCATGAACCGACCGTTCCCGCCGAGCAGCAGGCATGGGAGCGGCGAGCTGCGCGCGCTGCCGAGCGCCGGCCGACGCGCCCGCCGACCGCCGGCTCCACCGTTGCACCGTGTCGTCGCGCGAGCGAGGTCGGAGGGGCGCGCTGCGCCGGCGAGGCGGGGAATGCGGGGCGGAGGGGCGCCACCGCAGCGCGCTCGACCTGTCCAGCGGGCGCGCCGCGCGGCGCGGCCGAGCGGGAACGGCATGGCGCATCCGGCTCGCGCCAGGAGAGGGAGCTCACGACCAACCCGGGTGCGCGCATCCGCCGGGTGGAGGCCGGCGTGGCGGGCCTCCTGGATCCCCTGATGGCGATAAGGCGGGAACGTAGAAACTGTTATGCGGATCACGCCAGATACCCGCGTGGGTCTTTGGAGTGCCGTGGGTCGGTCGCTGATCGGCGCCATCGCTACGTCGTCTGGTACGGCGGCGGGCCACGTCAAGCAGGGCCTGGCGCCCTGGCCGGCGGGGGCCTGATCGGCGGGGGCCTCACCCGGGTTCGGTGGCCGGCAGGGCGCCCGGGGGTCACCGACCCGGGTTGCGGTCACCGACCCGGGTTGCGGTCACCGACCCAGGTTGCGGTCACCGACCCGGGTTGCGGTCACCGACCCGGGTTGCGGTCACCGACCCGGGTTGCGGTCACCGATGGCGGGTGGGCAGCGCGCAGGTGGGAGGTCGCCGGCGGCAGGTCGGCCGGCGGCAGGTAGGGCGTCGCGTCGCTATCAGGATCAGGATGGGCCAATCACCGTCGGGTCGCCCGCCAGCGGCGGTCCACTCAAGGGATCGCCGCGGACGTGAACGGCATCGGGAAGATCTGACCCGCCCTCCACGCCTCGGCATGATCCGCGTAATGGCACGTCCGCGGATCCCCGCTGATACCGGTGCTCATCACCCCGAGCGAGCCGTCGAGCGGGGCGAGGTTCCAGACCAGCCGCGTCGCGCTGAGCGAGTCCTGGTCGAGCGCGCCCCGCACCCCGCCTGCGGCCTCGAACTCGCCGGGCGGAAGCGCCAGGATCCCGACCTTCGCGAACCACCCGCCGATGTTCACCGTCTCCACATCGCCGGTCGCCGGGAAGGTGCCGATATCGAAGCGCGCGTCCTCGCCCGCAAGCGGGTGGTTGTACGTCAGCTCGTGGATCCCGCCCCAGGTCCACGCGCTCACGTCCGACCCCAGCGCCCCGCGGAGCATCGCGTCCGCCTCGCCGAGCGCCCGGCGCACGGCCTCGTCCCGCGCGACCCCAGGATCCACGCCCTCGCTGATGCCGAAATACGGCGCGCGCGGGTTCTCGAGCACGTCGATCAGGCCGTTGAGCTGGTTCGTGAGGAACACGTTGGGCGCGAAGAGCGCATACTCGTCGGGGCCGATCACGTCCGTCACCGTGTTGCGCAGCAGGATCAAGGTCAGCATCTCGTAGACGGCCGCGCCGCGGCTGCTCGCCGCCGCGTTCCCGTCCCACTGCTGCAGGGCCTCCACCGCCGCGACGGCGCTCGGATCGCCCGCGGGCAGCCCGACGCGCCCGAGCGCAGCCAGGTAGCTGTCGCGCAGCGGCAACCCGATCGTGGTCTGCGTGTCCAGCTGGATCGACGCCATGTCCTGCGGCGTGAGCGGCTGCGTCGCCGTCGTCAGACGGGTCATGATCCGCTGCGCGCGCCACGGCATGTCCCAGTAGTTCGCGAGGTGCACCGGACGCCCCTGCGGCGCGTAGTCCCGCGGCACCATCCGGTTGTTCGCCGTCACGAGGACATGCGACGGCGGATCGTAGACCGAGGGCAGCTCGGCGTTCGTGGCGTACCCGGTCCACTCGTGCCCGCCCGTCCCCGGCACCGGATAGAGCGCGTTCAGCGGGCTCTGGCGCTGCGGCGCGAGCCCCGAGTTCTGGTAGCCGATGTGGCCGTGCGTGCCCGCGTAGTCGGCGAAGATGAAGTTCCAGCCGATGCTCTGCTTCAGCGCCGCCGCCTTGAACTGCGGGAAGCTCTGCGCCGCCGGCATCTCGAAGTAGCCGTCGACCTTCCACTCGGGCTGGCCCGCGGTCGACTTGAGCGCGAGGGTCCCGAACGCCTCCAGCCCGTCCAGACCGTCGTTGAGGATCGGCCCGTGCGGCGTCGAGCGGAACGTCCGCTGCACATCCGGCTGCCCCTTCACACGGAGGGTCTCCACGCGCTTGGTGACCGGCTTCCACTGGCCGTTGATGAGCACCTCCTGCTTTCCTCCGCTCGCCGGGCGGAGCGTCTCCACGTACAGGTCGACGCTGTCGAAGAGCGAGAACGTCGGCACCCAGGCGATGCTCTCGGTGTGACCGCTGATGAACCCGGGGAACCCGGGCACCATCCAGCCTGCCACGTTGTACTGCCCGTTCACCTTGAGCTGGGCCAGGTAGACGGCGGACGGGGTCGCGTGGGGGAAGTGCGGATCGGTCGCGAGGAGGGGCTTCCCGGTCGAGGTGAGGTGCCCGTCCACCGCCCACGCATTGCTCGCGCGCCCGCTCACAGGCGTCATCTGCCGGAGCTGCTCCGTGAGCCGACGCGCCCCCTCCAGGCACGTCGGCGGGGGCGGGTTCACGATGGTGGCAGACGGCGTGGTCGGGCCAGGCGGCACGAGGAACGTCGAGATCGGGTTCAGGTTGCCCTGCGCGTCGAACATCGACACCTCGCTCGGAGCCTCCTTGATCAGCGTCGTCGCGACCTCCGTCCCCGCGATCGAGGCGACGGCCGCGCGCTCGAGCTTGGTGAACCACGTCAGGGTGTCGAAGGTGACCCCCACGTAAATGTAGGCGAGGACGCTGTCCTCGGGCGTCCAGGGATCCGGCTCGTAACCGAGGGTCTGGAACTCGAGCGGCAGGCCGCCGCTCGACGCCTTGGCTTCGGAGATGTACTTGTTCACGCCAGCGGCGCAGCCCTGCAGCGCGCGCTTCGTCCGCGAGGCCGCCGTTGCGTAGCGCGCCGCCGCGAACGCGCGCAGGTTCTGCGCGCGGGCGAGGAGGTCCTGGCCGAGGATGGCGTCGTCGTCGCCGGGTCCGTAGATCTCCGCGAGGCGCCCCTCTGCGCTCCGGCGCAGCACGTCCATCTGGAAGAGCCGGTCGCGCGCCATCGCATAGCAAAGGCCGCCGTAACCCGCCTTCTCGTCCCATGCGGTGACGTGGGACATCCCGCGATCGTCCACGCGGATGTACGCCACGTCGAGGCCGCTGATCTCGACCGCGGTCTCCTTCGCCGCGGTCTGCTCTGCCAACCCCTGATCATCCTGGGCCACGCTGCACGCGGCAGCAGACAGCAGGAATGCCACGCCGGTCATTCGCCTGATCATGCCGATCTCCTTCTGCTGGCCCCCTCGCAAGGGCCGCAGTTTGCAGGTCACGTGCGCCACGCTCACCCTGGGCCGCATGCCGCCTCGCATGGCGATGCGCGGCGAACGGCTGTCAGCACAAAATGCTGCCCCGAACGATCAGGCGATCACACGGGTTGCAGCGCAATCACTGACAAGCAGCGGACAAGACGAACGAGCGCCTCCTACGTTGCTTTCACATGCATGGGATAAGCGGACAGGAACTAACCAATGGGATTCGAAAGTCAAGCCATTCGTTAATTACACCCTTTATACAGACACACTGTACGCCATCGCTGATGAACGCTGTCTCAAACGATCTAGGTCGCCAAAGCGCGCACTGTTTGCGCGATTTGCGCGTGTTTGCGAGAGGATTGCGCGCGGGTTGCGAACGGACAGCCCGTAAAATCTGCAACCTAGCACCCAGTCGACATACGCGCCATGTGGCACGGGCCCTGAGCTCGATTCAGACGCCCTGGCCGTTCACCGCCGCTGCTCCCGCGTTGTCCCGCCTCGTTGCGCAGTGTTCCGCAGTGTTCCGCAGTGTTCCCGGCTCGTTCCGGCTCGTTCCGGCTCGTGTCGTGATGCGTGGCTCACGGGCCGTCGCCGATCGATCGTCCGCGGCGCTGCTCGAGCAAGAAACTGTCGCCGGACGGTGAGGTCACCCCAGGAGATCGCTTTGCCGCAACGCCGTCTGGCACGCCTGACCGGCACCGGGCCGCTGTGCCCCCATCGTCTCCGTATCAGGACCTTCGAGCCCCGGCGAGGGCGTCGCCCGAGGCCCGAGGCGAGCTCGCGTCAGCCGCGTCCGGGAGCTCGCTCTCCGGCTCGGGCGGCGCCCGCGGGGCGCTCGCCGCCGAGGTCGAGCGCCGCGCAGACCTCGGTGAAGCTGTCGAACGGCGTGCACGGCACCCCGTCGCGCGCGCAGAGCACGTCGAGGGCGCTGCCCCGCACCGCGAACACACGGTCGCAGCACCGCGCCGCCGGATAGTCCAGCCGACCGTCGCCGATGTAGACGGTGGCCGCCTCGCCGGTCGCGGCCTTCAGCTCGTCGAGGACGCGGATCTTGAAATCGTCGCCGGGGCCGAGCCGCACCGCCTCTGGCACGGTCACGCGCCAGCGGCCGTCGAAGACGGCATCGAAGCAAGAAAACGCGGTGCCCGGCGGCAGGAACTCGCGGATGTAGAACGGCAGCCCGTGGCTGACCACATGGAACACCCACCCCCGGCGGGCGCACAGCGCGAGCAGCTCGTCGAAGCCCGGGCGAAGCCCGGCGTGGGGGCGGAGCAAGGCCAGGAGCTCGTCCTCCGGGCGATCCACATCGGCATAGCCGCGCCGGAGGAGCTCGAACGGCGTGATCTGGCCGCTGGCCGACAGCGTGAGCAGCTCCTTCCGCCAGTCATAACGGAGGTGGGCGTCCCAGACTTCGTTCGTCAGGTCGGCGCAGGTGATGGTTCCGTCGAAGTCGCTGAGGATGAGCACGGCCGCGGATTGTGCACGCCTTCGCGCCGGCCGCCAGCGCAGACGGTCAGACCGCGACGGGGAACGGGTTTCGCTCGGCGAACCCGGTCTGGTGGAAGTAGGGGTACGCGAGCGGCGTCTTGCTCGCGGCGTCCAGCCTCGCGGTCTGCTCCGGCGCCAGGGTCCACCCGACGGCCCCAAGGTTCTGCCGAAGCTGCTCCTCGTTGCGCGCGCCGATGATCACGTTCGCGACGCTCGGCCGCTGGAGCAGCCAGTTGATCGCGATCTGCGGGACGGTCTTGCCCGTCTCCTTCGCGACCTCGTCGAGCGCGTCGACCACCCGATAGAGATACTCCTCATCGACCTGCGGCCCGCCCTCGGCAGCGAGCTTGTTCCGGAGCCGGCTGACCTCCGGCAACGGCTGTCCGCGCCGGATCTTGCCGGTGAGACGCCCCCAGCCGAGCGGGCTCCAGACCACCGCGCCGACCTTCTGGTCGAGCGCGAGCGGCATCAGCTCCCACTCGTAATCACGCCCGACGAGCGAATAGTACGCCTGATGCGCCACGTACCGAGAGAGGCCGTATTTCTCCGACACCGCGAGGGACTTCATCAGGTGCCAGCCGGAGAAGTTGGAGCAGCCCAGGTACCGAATCTTTCCCGCCCTCACGAGGTCGTCGAGCGCGCCGAGCGTCTCCTCGATCGGCGTGAGCGCGTCGAAGGCGTGCAGCTGAAAGAGGTCGATGTAATCCGTCTGCAGCCGGCGCAAGCTGCCCTCGACCGACCGGAGCAGGTGGTGCCGCGAGGAGCCGACGTCGTTCGGGCCCGGGCCGAAGCGAAAGGTCGCCTTCGTGGAGATGATGACCCGATCGCGCCGGCCCTTGATCGCCTGGCCGAGGATCTCCTCCGCCAGCCCGTTGGAGTAGACATCGGCCGAATCGAACATGTTCATCCCGGCCTCGAGCGAGACGTCGACCAGCCGGGTCGCCTCGGCCACGTCGGTGGCGCCCCAGCCCCGGAAGAACTCGTTGCCTCCGCCGAACGTGCCCGTCCCGAGACTCAGCACGGGCACCTTGAACCCTGACCCGCCCAGCAGCCTGAATTCCATGGATCTTCTCCGCGTAATGAGGACAACCTCCGACGCAGGGATCGGACGCCGGACACCAGGCGCTTGCCCCTTTGCCGCGGTCGTGGACGGTTAGGAACTCCAGGGCGATCCGAAAGTCAAGCGCCATCGGACAGCGCGTCGCCCTGGGTGCGCAGGGCGCGCCGCGCGGCGCCGATCACAGGTCGATGTCGCTCCGGAACGCCCGCAGGGCCTCGGTGCGCGCCGAGCAGCGGAGGCGCTCCTCGCGGTGCATCTGCCCGAGCGTCCGCGCGTGCCCGGCCGGGATGAACATCGGCTCCCAGTGGATCCCCTCGTCGCCCCGCCGCTCGCAGGCGATCTCCCCGAGGACGCTGCCCGTGTAGATGCGGAGCGTCCGGCCGTCGCAGTAACACACCTTCTGGACGACCCGCGCGGCGCGCGACATGCCCGGGGGGATGAGGGAGCATATCCGGTCTTGCAGCCGCTCCCAGAACGGCTTCACGAGCGGCCCCGGAAAGCCGTTCAGGTGCTCGATGAACAGCCCGCCGTGCTCCACGAAGAGCGGCACGAGCGCCAGCCGGTAGGCGGCGAGCGCCTTCTCCCGCACGACGACGTCGAGATCCGAGGAGAGCACCTCGGGCACGTCGAGCCGCAGGACCCGGAGCGGCGTCGGGCCGTCCTTCCATGCGTGGATCATGTCCTCGAGCTTGTCCTCGTTCGAGGAGACGAAATAGACCATGATCGTCGGCCCTCATCCATCCAGCGCGTCGAGCAGGTCCACCACGCTCTTCGTCTTGTCGTTCGGGTCGAGCTCGATCACGTCGATGTGCCAGTCCTCGAGCAGCGCCGGCTGGACGAGCCCGGCGCCGAAGGTCGCCCAGTAGCCGCGGCGGTTCAACGCGCGCTTCGCGCCGGGCGCGCTGCCCTCGAGGCGCATCTGCTCCATGCGATACCAGATGTAACGGATGTCCACGTCGCCGAAGCTGTAGCCGAGGAAGAGAAAGGTGTTGCTGAGCAGATCGGCCCGCAGGCGCTGATCGGGCGCGGCCTCGAGCCGGAGGCGGCCGAAATACTGCGCCTCGGTCAGCACCACGGTCTCGGGCCAGTTGAGGTCGCCATGAAACTTGATGACGTGGCACGCCCCCTGGGCCGGGCAACGCGCGAAGTCGTCGAACGTGGAGAGCGCCACGGCCTCCTTGCCCGCGTCGCGGAGCGCCTCCTCGATGTGATGCTCGAAGTTGGTCGTGTAGATGGTCCGGAAATGACGGCGCGCCAGCGCCTTGTGCTGGCGCGAGCTCCTGCGGCGCTCGTTGACCTCGCGCGCGTGAAAGCGCGCGCGCATCTCGGCGATGAAGCTGTCGAGGCCGCCGTCGCACTCCCGGGCGAAGAAGCCGGCGAGCTGAGGGGGCAGGCCGTGCAGCTCGAAGAGCGCAGGCTCGAAGCCGAGCGCCTGGCCCATCCACCCCATCAGCTCCCTCCACATCGGCAGCTGGAGCGGGGCGGAGAAGCCCGCGCCCAGGAAAGGGATGAGGCGCCCTTCCCGGTACGCCTGCCGGAGCGGGACCGCCGCTTGCTCGAGCGTCAGAACAGCCATCGTCGGCGAGCGATGGTATCCACCCGCCGACCTCGCGCAACCAGCCCTGGCTCGGCCAGGGCGCTTCGCGATCCCGTCCGGCCCGCTCGCCCGCGGCGCATCTCGGCCACGACGGACGGGGCAGGAGCGCCGGCGCTCGGCGGCACGAACGAGGCGCTCGCTCGGTCGCCGCGCGGACGGAGCGGACGCATGCAGCGCGTCACGAGCGCAGGAGGCCCTCCGCCGCCCGACGACGCCCCCGAGCTCCGGCTCAGGCCCTCTGCCGGCGCGTCACGGACATCAGCGCGGCCCGCATGGTGCCGAACGTCCGCGCCTTCTCGATGCCGGTCCCGAGCTGCGTCATCGTCTGCGCCACCGCGGGCCGGATCCCCGAGATGAGGCACGTCGTGCCCAGGAGCTCGACCGCGCGCACGATGCGCAGGAAGTGATCGGCGATCGCCGAGTCCACGACGTCGACGCCCGTCAGATCGAGGATCGCCACGCGCGCCTGCGTGCTCACGATCTCCCGCAGCAGGCTCTCGGTGATCGACGCCGCTCGGCGGCCGTCGATCACGCCGACGAGCGGCAGCGCCAGCACCCCGTCCCACACCTGGATGATCGGCGTGGACAGGACCTGGATCATCTCCTGCTGCCGCTCGATCACGTTGAGCCGCTCCGTGAGCGCGTGTTCGGCGCGCACCCGGTCGGTCACGTCGCGCTCGACCACGGTCACCCCGCCGCGGCCCGAGACAGGATCCCGCAGGATCGAGAGCTTGGCGCTGAAGAACCGCTCCTCTCCCCCATGCTCCCGGGCGTAGCTCACCGCGCGCGGCGCCCCGTCCCGAGCGAGGTCCGCGATCGCGTCGAGGAGCACGGCGGCGATCCGCTGCGGCATCACGTCGCGCACGTGCCGGCCGATCGCGCGCTCGGGCGCCTCGTGGAAGGCGCCGACCTCCTTCGGCACATGATAGCTCGTGAGCCGGCCCCCCTCGTCGAGCGTGAAGACGACCTCGCTGAGCGAGGCGAGGATCGCCCGCTGCTGCGCCTCGCTCTGCCGGAGCTCCAGCGTCCGCTCCTCGAGCTTCCGCTTCGCCTCCTCGTGGTGCGCGAGGCGCAGCCGCGTCATCTCCGCGTCGAGCGTCCTGTCCGAAGGATAGACGCGGAACTCGACGGACGCCTGGGCCTCGTCCGGCGCGCTCAGGAGCTCATCCGCCCAGCAGTTGACCCCGAGGGCGTGAGAGAGAATCCCGATGATCTTCCCCTGGAGGAACGGGCAACCCCAGCGCACCGTCGAGCCGCGCTGCATCTCGAGCTCCCACGGATTCCGCACGACCACCACGGCGCGCCGAGACTCCTCGTCGAACACAGGGAGCTCGAACCGGCCCCACCCGCCCATGCCCACGGCGCTCCCCCAGGCGAGGAACCCCTCCTCGAAGGTCTCGCCCAGCGCGGTGACCATCGTGTCGTAGTCCTCGGCCGTGCCCATGCTCGAGTGCTGAGCCACCATGAGGCGGAAGAGCGGGACGCCGACCTCGTTGACGAGCGGCTCCAGCATGCGATAGAGCGACGGGTTGAGCCAGAAGAGCACCGACGGACGACCGTGGGTGAACAGCATCCCCCGGTCGCACTCCCACCGGAAACGCCCCAGGTCCGGCTCGAGGGTATGGGTGGTCCCGACGCTCTTGACAGTGACGGGCTTCTCCTCGGTCTCCCGGCTCAGGTCGTCTTGCATCGATCAATCGCCCTTCCGCTCGCCCCGAAGCGGAGAGCAGCTCAGGAGTCTGCGCCCGCAAAACCCGCAGGAGACGCCCGATCGCAGCGAGCGCGGAGCGGCTTTCGCGGACTCTTGTAAGGGGCCTCATCTTGCACGAAAGCGCCACGAAGGGCCAGAGAAGCCGAGCGAGGCGCTCGCGACACCCCGCGAGCTGCGCCAGGCTCGCCCCTTGGGGCCCATCGGGGGACAGGCGCTCACCTCGCAGGTCCATGCGCGGATCCGGTCAGCGGCGCCTCGGCGCTGAGGCCACACGCTACGTGCGGGAGAGTTCGGGCCCGCCGGGGTGGGCCAGGCGGGCGATCACCTCGACGAGCGCGGCGGGATCGACCGGCTTGGGGAGGTGCATCTGGTATCCCTCGGAGAGCGTCCGATCGCGCGCGCTCTGGCCGGCATACGCGGTGAGCGCGATCGCGGGCGTCGCGCCGCCGCGCTCGGCCGGGAGCGCCCGGACGCGGCGGATCAGCGCGTGGCCGTCCTCGCCGGGAAGGCCGATGTCGCTCACGATGACGTCCGGCCGCCACGGCTCGACGAGCTCGAAGCCCTCCCGCGCCAAGCCGGCGACGCGGACCTCGGCGCCCGCCCCCGAGAGGAGGCGCGCCATCAGCTCCCGCATGTCCGGCGCGTCGTCGATCACGAGGACGCGCAGGCCCGCCAGGACCGGCGGGGGGGCCGCGCCGCTGCCCCGGGGCGCGAGCGCGGCGCCCGGGGCAGCGGGCGCCTCGACCGACGGCAGGAGCGGCAGATCGACGGTGAACGTCGCGCCCTGGCCCGGACCGCCGCTCTCGGCGCGGACCGCGCCGCCGTGCAGCTCCACGAGGCGCCGCACGATGGAGAGGCCGAGCCCGAGCCCGCCGCGCCGGCGCTGTATCGAGCTGTCGGCCTGGCGAAAACGCTCGAACACGAGGGGCAAAAACTCCGCGCTGATCCCCTCCCCCGTGTCGCTGACGCGGATCTGGGCCGTGGCGCCGACCCTGTCCAGCGACACGGCGACGCGCCCGCCAGGCGGCGTGAACTTGACGGCGTTGCCGAGCAGGTTCCAGACGACCTGCTGCAGGCGACCGCCGTCTCCCCAGACCTTGCCGGCCTCCGGATTCAGCGACAGCGAGACGCTGACCCCCTTGGCGTCGGCGGCCAGCGTCAGCGTGTCGAGCGCGGCGCGCAGGACCGAGGCCAGGCAGACCGGCTGCGCCTTCAGGGTCATCTTGCCGCTCACGATGGCGGAGACGTCGAGCAGATCCTCGACGATCTGCAGCTCGGCCAGGCTGTTGCGCGCGATGGACTCCAAGCCGCGCCGCATCGTGGCCGCGTCCAGCGTGCCCGTGCAGAGGAGCTGCGCCCAGCCGACGATGGAGGTGAGCGGCGTGCGCAGCTCGTGGCTGAGCGTGGCGAGGAACTCGTCCTTCAGGCGGTCGGCGGCCTCGGCCTTCTCGCGCGCGGCCTGCTCGCGGGCGAGGAGCGCCTCTCGCTCCTCCTCCGCCCGCTTGCGCTCGGTGATGTCGGTCGAGATGCCGCAGACGGCCCACGGCTCGTCGGCCGCGTCGCGCAGCGGACACTTGATGGAGATGTAGGTGTGCGGGCCGTCGTCCTGCATCACGAGCTCCTCGGCCTGGAGCGGCGTCCGGGCGTCGAGCACCCGCCGGTCGTGGGCGCGGAACGCGCTGGCCTGCGCGGGCGGGAACAGCTCGTCATCGGTCCTGCCGAGGATCGACGCCTCGGTCACATGAAAGAGCCTCTCGAAGTGGCGATTGATGAGCACGTATCGCCCCGCCGCGTCCTTGACGTAGATGACGGCCGTCGAGTTGTCGATGACGGCCCGGAGGAGGCGCTGACTCTCGCTCAGGGCCGCGAGGGCCCGCTTGCGCTCGGCGCTCTCCTCCTGGAGCGTGGCGTTCGCCGCGGCGAGCTCGACCGTGCGCTCGGCGACGCGCTGCTCCAGGGCGCCGTGGGCGAGCCGCAGGGCGGACTCGAACTGCTCGCGCATGGCGATCTCCCGCTGCAATTGCGCGTTCTGCGCCGCGATCTTCCGGCGCATCGCGTGCATGGCCAGGTGCGTCCTGACGCGCGCGACGACCTCGTCGAGCTGGAACGGCTTGGTGACGTAATCGACCCCGCCGGCCTCGAACCCCGCGACCTTGTCGGCGGTGTCCGCCAGGGCGGTCATGAAGATCACCGGGATCTCCCGGGTGCTCGCGGACGCCTTCAGGCGCCGGCACGTCTCGAAGCCGTCGATCCCGGGCACCAGCACGACGTCGAGCAGGATCAGATCGGGCCGCAAGAGCTCCGCCCGCTCCAGGGCCTCCTCGCCATCCTGGGCGATCGCGATCTCGAAGCCCTGGTCCTCCAGGTGAGCGAGGATGACAGCCAGGTTGGCGGGCACGTCGTCGACGATCAGGAGGGTCTCCGGTCGAGCGCCCTCCGGTCCGTTCACGTCCATCGGCTCGGCCCGCCGCTCAGCGAGGGCTTCGTGTCCGCGCGCAGTCGACTCTGTGATGTGCATCCCCGCCTTGCCCGCGATCCGCAATTCCAGGGGTAGGCCGAGCGCGTCGCGCGTGCGCTCCTCCGCTCCCCCATGCTCCTCCTGCCTCACGCCCGCTCGCCGCCCCGGGCCACGTGGAGATCGAGCCCGCGCCGGAGCTTACCAGCAGCCCTCGGACCTCCGCCACGCCGTTCGCGGCCGGCGCGCCTCGCCTCGCCTCGCCTCGCCTCGCCTTGCCGCGCGCGCAGGTGCGGTAAGGTCCAACACCCGGCCGCCGGGGTCAGCCGCTCACGCCACGCGGGCCCAGCGGTGCCGACGGCGCGATTGCCGTAGGGAGAGAGACGATGGAGATGAGCAGGTCGGCGGTGGCGATGTGGACGGCGTCATGCCTCGCGATGGGGGGCTGCACGGCGATCGTGGGCGTGGACGAGCCGTACCACCTGGCGGACGGAGGAGGCGGGGCCGCGGGCGGCGGCGGTGGCGGCGGTGGCGGCGGTGAGCCGTGCACGCCGCACGAGGTGCGGTGCCGGGAGGACAGGCCGCAGACGTGCGACGAGAACGGCCGATGGCAGGATGAGGCCGAGTGCCCCGAGGAGGCGCCCCTGTGTCGGGACGGCGGCTGCACCGTCCCGAGGAGCTGCGCCGACATGGATGCGATCTGCGGGCCGCGCGGGGACGAGAGCTGCTGCGCGAGCCTGCTGGTGCCCGGAGGCACGTTCGATCGCGGCGACGCCGAGCCGCGCCTGGCGACGGTGAGCGACCTCCGGCTGGATCGATTCGAGGTCACGGTGGGGAGGTTCCGGGCGTTCGTCTCGGAGTACCCGGCGGCGTGGCCGGTCGTGGGCGCGGGAGCGCACCCGAAGATCCCGGACAGCGGGTGGCGCGCCGAATGGGACGACAAGATGCCAGTCGATCGAGATGCGTTGATGGCGTGGACGCACTGCGAAGATCCTTATCACTCGTGGACCGACGAGGTCGGTGACCACGAGCTCCTGCCGGTGACCTGCGTGAGCTGGTTCGTGGCGTTCGCGTTCTGCGCCTGGGACGGCGGCCGACTGCCCACGGCGGCGGAGCGGCATTACGCGGCGGCCGGCGGGGACGAGCAGCGGCAGTACCCCTGGTCGACCGCGGACAGCGCCGCGGAGCCCGACGAGAGCTACGCGGTGTACGGCTGCGGCCTCGACGGGTCGTGCGAGATCGCGGACCTCCAGCCGGGCGGGTCGAGGTCGCCGCGCGGGGACGGGCGGTGGGGGCATGCGGACCTGGGCGGAAGCGTGTGGGAGTGGGTGCTGGATTCGTTCGCGGAGGACCTCCCGCTCGAGTGCGAGGACTGCACCGTCCTCACCCCGGACGCGAACCACATGATCTGGGGCGGAGGCTGGCGCAGCGAGGAGGAGACGTTGCTCACCTCGGCCTTCGAGGAGCGCAGCCCCGGCGGGGAGTTCGCGGGCACCGGGTTTCGGTGCGCGCGCGCGCCGTGACGGGCCCGCTCCGCCATCGCGAGCGCCGGGCTGCGCGGCGCGCGCGCTGCGCCCTGCGCCGCTCCCTGAATCCTTGACGCGACCGCCGCCGCGCGCGACCCTCCCGCCGTGTCGGCCACGCTCGCGGACGGAACGGTCTTTGCGCACCGCTATCGCGTGGTGCGCCTCCTCGCCGTCGGCGCGATGGGGTCCGTCTACGAGGCGGTGCACCTCGAGACCAACCGCCGCCGGGCGCTGAAGGTGATGCACGCGTACCTCTTCCAGAGCGAGGAGATGCGCAGCCGCTTCAAGCGCGAGGCGCAGATCACGGCGGACATCGAGAGCGAGTACATCGTCGACGTCTTCGACGCGGGCATCGACGACGCGACGGGGATGCCGTTCCTGGTGATGGAGCTGCTCCGCGGCGAGGAGCTCGGCCAGCGCCTCAAGCGCCTCGGCCGGCTGCCGCCCGGCGAGGTCGCGACCTACCTCCAGCAGACCGCGTCGGCGCTCGACCGGACCCACGCCGCGGCCATCATCCACCGGGATCTGAAGCCCGAGAACCTGTTCGTGACCCACCGGGACGACGGCACGCCCCGCATGAAGATCCTCGATTTCGGCGTGGCGAAGCTGCTCGCCGAGGGCGGCACCGCGGCCGGCCTCACGCGGAGCCTCGGGACGCCCATCTACATGGCGCCCGAGCAGTTCCGCGTCGACACGAAGCTCACGAGCGCCGTCGACATCTACGCGCTCGGGTTGATCGCGTACACGCTGCTCGTGGGGACGCCGTACTGGAGCCCGGAGGCGCTCAGCGCCGGCGACGTGATCGCGTTCGCGCTGGTGGTCGTCCACGGGCCGAAGGAGCCGCCGGTGCAGCGCGCGATGGCGCATCGGGTGGTGCTGCCGCCGGGCTTCGACGCGTGGTTCGCCAAGGTCGCGGCCGTCGATCCGGCGGCGCGGTTCCGCACCGCGAGCGAGGCGGCGCAGGCGCTCTCCGAGGTGCTCGGCCTGGCCGCGGCCAGCAGCGGACCCGTGCCCCACCCGAGCGCTCCGTCCTGGTCCCTCGCGAGCGCCCCCACGCCGGCGCTCGCCACGCCGGCGCCCGGGACCACCGCGCCCGGGATGCCGGCGCCCGGGATGCCCGCGCCCGTGCTGATGACGCCCGCGATGACGCGCCCGGGATGCCTGGCGCCCGGGATGCGGCGCCCGGGATGCCGGCGCCCGGGATGCCGGCGCCCGGGATGACCGCGCCCGTGCTGATGACGCCCGCGATGACGAGCGTCGCCCCGCTCGGTCCGGAGCACCCGGCCCGCGCGCCGGGCGTGCCGCTCGCGGCGACCATGATGGAGACCTCGATGACCTCCGTCCCCGCAGGGCCGATCGCGCCTGCGAGGCCCGGCCGGGCGCCGCTCATCGCGGCGGCGGCCGTCCTCGGGCTCGGGGTGCTGGTCGTCGCGGGGAGCTGGCTTCTGATGCGCACCGGGGCCGAGCCGGACGTGGCCGCGTCGCCGGAGGCCGCCGCGCAGGACGCCGGCGCGTCGGGCGCCGCCGTCACCCCCGCGCCGAGCGCGGCGCCGACCGCCGGGCCCTCGGCGCCGGCGGAGCCCTCGGCCGCTGCGGCCGACCCCGCGGCGTCGGCCGAGCCCTCGGCCGCGGCGGCCGACCCCGCGGCGGCGCAGCCCGACGCCGCGGCGTCCGCGCCGAGCGCCAGCGCGGGCCCGGCCGTGCGCAGGCCGGCGAGCGCTCCCCCGAAGGCGGCGCCGAGGCCGGCCCCGAGCGAGCGAAAGGGCTCCTCGACCCGCCCCAAGGTCCCCTTGCTCGGACGGGATTGAGATCCATGTCCACCGCGATGCCGGCTCCCTCATCGCCCACGCCGTCCGACCTCTCGCCCTGTGGATGCGCCAGACCATGACACGTTGCCTGCGCCGGATTGCCCCTCTCGCCCTCGTCCTCTGCTCGCTCGCCGCAGCGGCGCCCGCCGCGGCGCAGGACAGCGCGGCCGCGGAGGCCCTCTTCAACCAAGGCCTCGCCGACATGGAGGCGGGCCGGTACGAGGCGGGCTGCAAGGCGATCGCCGAGAGCCATCGGATCGAGCCCAAGCTGGGGGCGCTCTTCACGCTCGCGACCTGCGAGTCGCGGTGGGGCCGCATCGCCGCCGCGTCCGCGCACTTCGGCGAGTACCTGGCGCAGTACGAGCAGCTGCCGCCGGAGCAGAAGAGCCGGCAAGGGGACCGGCCGAAGGTGGCCCGGCAGGAGCGCGACAGGCTGGCCCCGCTCGTGCCGGAGCTCTCGCTCGCCCTCCCGCCCGGCGCCCCCACGGGGACGGTGGTGAAGCGCGACGGCGACGTCGTGGACGGCGCCGCGCTCGGCGCGAGCGTCCCGGTGGAGCCGGGGGAGCACGTCGTGTCGACCCAGGCGCCGGGAGGGTCCGTCTGGGAGACGCGGATCCAGCTCGCCCAGGGCGAGAAGAAGCGGGTCGAGCTGCAGGTGAACGGCGCCGGGGCGGCCCCCGCGGGCGGCGCGTCGGGCCGGCGGACGGCCGTGTACGTGGCCGGCGGCGTCGGCGTGGCGGGGCTCGTGCTCGGCGGGATCACGGGCGCGCTCACCCTGGGCCGGAAGAGCATCGTCGAGAAGCACTGCGGCAGCGGGATCGGCTCGAGCGACGAGACGGCCTGCGACCAGATCGGGCTCGACGCCGCCGAGAGCGCGAGCGCCACGGGGCTCGTGAGCACGATCGGCTTCGGCGTGGGGCTGGCCGGGCTCGGGGCGGCGGCGGTGCTCTACCTGACCGAGCCGAAGCAGAGCGACGCGACCGCCGGCGCGACGTCAAGCCGGATCCGCGCCGGGGTGCTCGCGGCGGGGCCCGAGGGCGTGGTGCTGGGGGCGCGCGGGGCGTGGTGACGCGGTCGGCGGCGCGGCGGCGCGGCGCCCCGCGCGGACGAGCGCGCGCGCCCTCGCGGCCTCTACCCGCCGGCGCGGAGGCGCGCTAGACCCGCCGCGTGCAGCTCATCCCCGCCATCGATCTCCTCGGAGGCCAGGCCGTGCGCCTCCATCAAGGGCGCTACGATCAGGTCACCGTCTACGACCAGGACCCTGCGGCGCTCGCCGCCCGCCTCCGCCGCTCCTGCGATCGGCTGCACGTGGTCGATCTGGAGGGGGCCCGGGCCGGCCGGCCCGTGCAGGCCGACGCGGTCCGCGCCGTCGTTGCGGCGTTCGGCGTGGACGGGGGCAGCGTGCAGGTGGGCGGCGGCATCCGCTCCGCCGCCGCGGCCGAGAGCTACCTCGCGCTCGGCGCCGAGCGCATCGTGCTCGGGACCGCCGCGGTGAACGACCCCGCGCTCGTGCGCGACCTCGCCGGCCGCTTCCCGGGGCGCGTCGTGGTCGCCGTCGACGCGAAGGACGGGCGCGTGGCCGTGCAGGGCTGGGAGCAGGTCTCCTCGGTCACGGCGCTCGACGTCGCCCGCGCGCTCGCCGGCGCCCCCATCGCCGCGCTCCTCTACACCGACGTCTCCCGCGACGGGACGCAGGTCGGCCCCAACCTGGAGGCCACCCGTGAGCTCGCCGGCTCGTGCGGCTTCCCCGTGCTGGCCTCCGGCGGAGTCGGCTCGCTCTCTCACCTGCGCGCGCTCGCGCAGATCCCCGGCGTGAGCGGCGTCATCGTCGGCCGCGCGCTCTACGAGGGGGCCTTCACGCTCGCCGAGGCGATCGAGGCGGCGAGCGCCTGACGGCGCGTGTGCGTTTTCGTGTACGCTCCAGCCGACGATGCCCGAGCGCGACGACCCCCGGCCTTCCACCCGCGAAGTCGCAGCGGAGGAGTTCCTGTTCCACCTGCACCGGGGCAGCGAGCTCCTGCAGGACAACCGGGTCCACGCCGCGAAGGCGGAGCTGGAGCGCGCCCTCTCGCTCCAGCCGAGCGATCCCAAGGGGCAGGACCTCCTCGGGATCGTCTACTTCAGGCTGGGGCTCTATCCGCGGGCGATCGCGATCTACGAGCGGCTGATCCAGGCTCACCCGGAGGCGGTCGAGCCGCGCATCAACCTCGCGCTCTCGTACCTCAAGACCGGGCAGCCCGCGCAGGCGCGGTCCGAGCTCGAGAAGGCGCTCGATCAGAACCCGAAGCACCAGCGCGCCTGGGGTTACCTCGGGCTCGCGTTCCAGCGCATGGGCGACTACGAGCGCGCGAGCCACGCGTTCGCGGCGGGCGGCCATGACGCGATGGCGCGCCGCCTGCTCGACATGACGGGCGGCTCCACGGGCAGGTACCCGGCCGAGCCGCCCGACACCGAGGACCAGCCGCCGGTCGAGGCCAGGGCCGAGGCGAGGGCCGAGGTGCAGCGCGCCGCGGGCGAGGCGGTGCAGGCGCTCGACCGCGCCGGCGCGGGCTTCCGGCACGACTCGGATCTGCCGCGCATCCCGTCCGGGACCTGGTCGGCGATCGAGCCTGGCCGCGAGACGATGCCGACGATCCCGGCGCCGCCGTCGCTCCGGAGCCTCGGGGCGGACGGCCGCGGGGGCGGCGCGGCGGGCGCGGCCATGCCGAGCCGATCGCCCGCGCCGAGGGGCGGCGCGGCGCCGACGGTCCCGTCGATGGCGGCGGTCCAGGCGCCGCCCGGCGGGGGCGCGGCGCCGGCGGTGCGGCGCGGCTCGATGGCGCCGGAGGAGCCGTCGATGACGGGCCGCTTCACGGTCCCGGTCGCCGCGGCCGGGGACGCGGCGCTCGCGGGCAGGAAGGCGGCCGCGCGGTCGTCGTCGTCGTCGCTGCCGCCCCCCACGGCGGCGCCGGGCACGCCGCCGCCGTCCACGACGCCGCTCGCGGTGCAGCCGCCGGAGGCGCTGCTCTCGGTGGCGCGCGAGCGGCTGCTCGTCTTCCCGCGCGACGTCGCGGTCGCGCGGCACGCGAGCGGCGTCGTCCTCGTGCAGGCCGCGAAGGGCTTCGTGGCGCGGCTCGACGCGCTCCGCACGATGAGCACGCTCCCCGGGACGGCCACGCACGTGCTGAAGCGGCAGGCGCGCGGCCGCGTCTTCGACGAGCCGCTCGGCGGGCCGAGCACGCCGTTCGTCGAGATCGGCGCGCGCTGCGAGCTCGTGCTCGGCGCGCTGGAGGGGCGGCGGCTGCACGCCGTGACGCTCGGGGAGGAGCCGATCTTCCTGCGCGAGGACGTGCTCGTCGGCTTCGAGCTGCCGATCGGCTACGAGAACGGCCGCCTGCCGGCCGGCGACGGCGAGGCGGTCGCGATGGTGCAGCTGCGCGGCCGCGGCCACATGGTGCTCTCGGTGCCCGAGCGCGCCGCGGCGCTGGAGATCGCCCCGTCGCGGCCGACGTCGATGCGCGCGACCGCGGTGCTCGGGTGGATGGGCCGGCTCCTGCCGCGCACGCTGCCCGCGACCGAGGCGCCCGGAGGGCTGCAGGGCTTCGTGACGTTCGGTGGAGAGGGGATGGTTCTCGTCGATGGTCGCTAGCGCGGAAACGTCCCTGCGGGGCATCAAGGCGCAGCGGCGGAGGACGCTCTGGGAGGACGCGAAGAACCTCCCGAACCTGCTCACGTTCGCGCGGGTCCTCATGATCCCCGCCGTCCTCCTGCTGCTCTCGAGGGGCGCGCCGCGGGACTGCTTCTGGGCCGCGTGCGTCTACTCGCTCGCGGCGATCACGGACATGCTCGACGGCTACCTGGCGCGCCGGCAGGGCCTCGTGAGCGTGCTCGGCAAGTTCCTCGATCCGCTGGCCGACAAGCTCATCGTCGCCGCCACGCTGGTGTGGCTCGTCCCGATGGGCCGGATCCCGGCGTGGGCGGTGGTGCTGCTCATCTCGCGCGAGATCACGATCACGGCGCTCCGCTCGATCGCGTCGACCGAGGGGCTCGTCATCGCGGCGGGCGACGGCGGGAAGATCAAGACGGCGCTGCAGATGATCGGCATCGTCTGCCTGATCCTCGGCTACCCGTACCGCATCCACCTCGGCGTCGACTTCGGCGAGGTCGACGTGGTGCACGTGGGCCGGCTGCTCATCTATCTATCGCTCGTCTTCTCGATCACGAGCGCCGCGCAGTACATGGGCCTGTTCATCGACGCGATCGACGCGAAGAACCGGGCCGCTCCTCCGCCGTAGATGGGCAATAGGCAAGCCCGCCGGGTTCTGCTAGACCAGCGCGCGTGAAAGCCCTGAAGACGTCGCGCAACGCCTTGCGCCCCGCGCTCCTCTTGGCCGCGCTCGCCGCGGCGTTCGTCGCCTCCGCCGCGAGCTGCAGCCAGCAGCAAGAGGGAGAGCCCTGCGAGATCGCGAACGGCAACGACGACTGCGCGAGTGGCCTCGAGTGCAGGGGCATCGGCCAGCAGCAGCAACAACACCGCTGCTGCAGGCCCGGCGTGGTGACGCAGGTCTGCGATCCGACCCAGAATCCGGTGACGAGCACCACGACCACCACGAGCGGCACGGGGGGCGCTGGCACGGGCGGCAGCGGCGGTGACGGCGGTACCGCCGGCGATGGCGGTAACGGCGGGGCGGGCACGGGCGGCGCCGGCGGCAACGGCGGCGCCGGCGGCGCCGGCGGGGCGGGCACGGGCGGCAGCGGCGGCGCCGGCGGCGACGGGCGACGCTAGCGCGGCGGACGCGGACGCCGCGTCACGGCGACCGCGGCGAGGCGCACGAGCGTCCGCGCCTCGCCGGCCCGCGCGGCTTCAGCGCGGCTCCCGCCGCTCCAGCCGATTCCGGCGCGCGCCGCGCCTGAGCGCGGCCGCTGCGGCGAGCGCGATCCCGGCGAGCGCCGTCCACGGTGCGACCGGCGCGCTCGGCGCGGCGGCGCGGCACGCGCACCCCGCTGCGGGCGGCTCCGCGGGCGTCTCCTCGGCCGGATCGGTCGGCTCCGGCGTCGCGCCGCCCGTCGAGCCGGGCTCCGGCTCGACCGGGTCCACGGGATCGACCGGCGGCGGCTCGACCCCGAGATCGGCGCTGTCCACCGACACGGCGGTGGACGGGCAGTTCGCGTGACCGATCACCATGTAGTACGTCTGCGTGGGATCGAACGGCGGATCGGACGTCTCGTCGATGACGATCTCCCCGTACGTGTCCGTGATCCCCTCGACGCTGTAGTCGTAGTTCCTGGCCTCCGGCATCACGTCGCCCATCGCGAAGCCGACGTGCCGGCCGCTCCTCACGTAGATGCTCCAGTCGAGATCGCTGCCGCCGCGGGGCTCGAGCTCCACGGTGAAGCGGATGCCCTTCGCGGTCCGGTCCGGCGTGCTCTTGAAGTGGAAGAGGCTCTGGAGGCTGAGCTGCCTGCGCCACTCCACGCACGACGCCCCGGTCCCGTAGACCAGCGAGTCGATGCCGAACATGTGCGTCCTGCGCGACTTGCCCCCGCTCAGGTCGAGCACCTCCTCGCAGTCGTCCAGGCCGCGGCTCTTGAGCAGCGCCGCGACGGTGTCCGCGTCCTCCGCCGCGAGCTCGCCGGAGCCCACCAGCTTGTCGGTCGCCCTCGTCAGCGCCTTGGCGAAGTCGCCGAGCGAGGCGTTGCGGGTCAGCAGCGTCAGCGCGCTCCAGACGAGCTTGTCGCCGAGCTCGGCCCCGAATTTCTCGTGCAACGACCACGCGAGGCTTCCGATCAGCTCGCCGTCGTCGTGCACCTCGCCGACCAGATCGTCGGGGCACACCTTGACGTCCTCCGAGAGCTCGCGCTGCGCGCCGAACGGCTCGAGCGACGCCTCGCCGAGCGTCGAGTCGCCGTTCACGGTGCACGCGAAGTAGTCTGCGAGGCCCTCGTCGATGCTGCCGGCCCACGGGGAGAGCCCGTACGCGCTCACCGCGAACTGGCCCTCGCTGTAGCCGACCGCGTTGGCGGTGACGTAATGGGTGAACTCGTGGAGGAACACGTCGGAGTCGTCCGAGAAGTCGAAGAACGAGCCCTGGCCGATGGCGATGAGGTTCGGCGCGCTGAAGGGCGCCTCCGAGCCCATCGGCGAGAAGAACGCGTTGTCCATCGGCCGGCCCGACTCCAGCATGTTGGCGATCGCGACGAGCTTCCAGCTCGGCGACGCCATGTCGAGCTGATGGGTCGTCGTGAAGTAATCCCGCATCCGGGTGAGGTGGTAATAGACGCCGACCTGCGCGAACTCGTCGCGCGCGTCGTCCGCGCTCCTCGGCGGGTCGTAGAGGAAGTCCTCCCCCGCGTTCGGACCGACGCGCTGCTCGAGGGTGAGCGGGACGCCGCTCATGAGGTCGCCATCGACGTAGTTGACCACCCTGAGGTTGCCGCCCCAGCCGCTCAAGGTCTGCGGGTCCCCCGCGTCGAGGTCGACGAGGTCGCGATCCTCGAGCCGCGGCGTGACCGCGGAGCTGATCGGGTAGACGCGCCCGCGCGCGTGGACGGCGAGCGATCGCCGGTGGACGATCTTGCCGGCGTGCGCGTCCACGAGGAAGCGCTCGCCGCCGAGCTCCGACCGGACGTCGACGACCCAGACGAGCTTGCCGCCGGTCTCCGCCTCGGGGAACACCGCGAGCGCCGCGCTCGGCCGCTCCGGCAGGCTCATCCCGTAGGTCGCCTCGACCGCGCTCCGCGCCGCCTCCTCCCGGTATTTCGGCGCCGCCGGCACGGACAGGTCGCGCGCCACGTCGAGCACCACGAGCTCCACGCGAGCCCCCGGGGCGACGTGGACCGCCGCGGCGCCGCCGAGCACGGGGAGCCCCGCGTGGAACTGCGCGAACCGGACGGTGCGGTGGTCGCCGTCCTGGAGCTCGCGCTCATAACGCAGCGACACCCCCTGGAGCCGGAGCTCGGAAACGGCGCGCTTCAGGTACGCCTCCGCCGCGCTGCGCGCGCCGCCGGCGACGCGCAGGGACGGGTCGGCCGAGACCGAGCTCGGCGGTACGGTATGCCACTCGGACGCGGCAGCGGCCCCCGCGAAGGTCAACGTTGCGAGCGCGGTCAACGGAAGCAAGAGCAGCTGTCGTCCCATGATTCTCCTCTCCGGCTGGGTTTCTGCGAGCGGCGCTCTGGGTTTCTGCGAGCGGCGCTCGCGCGAGGCGCGGCATGGCCGGACCGACGAGCGCGACCAACGTATCGAGTTACGTTGGCTCATCAAGGAGGAGAGGCGCGGTACTCTCCCGGAAAAATAACGAGTTGTAGCGGTCGTTGGCTTCTTGCCTGACGTCTTTGGTCGACTTGCGTGATATGTCTCCGGCACACTCGGCGCAGGATCCTGTGACTCTCCTCCACACCGACGTCTCGACTGGGGCTCCGGCGACGCTCGCGCCGAGCGACATCGCCTCCGCCGGTGCGACGCTGCCCGGAAGGGTGCGCGTCGGCGGTCGCGTGCTCGAGGTCGCCGAGGGCGCTTTCGTCCTCGGCGACGCCTTCGGCGCGCTGCGCGTCGCGCTGGAGGGCGCGCCCGCGCCGCCGGTCGAGATCGGCGATCTCGCGGTGGTCGAGGGCGCGCCGGCCGGCGGCGCGCTCGCCTCGGCGCGGCTCGTCGAGCGGATCGCGCCGCGGAGGCCGCCGCGGGGGCGCTCGGGGGCCGCGGCGCCGCCGTCGAGCGAGACCGAGCGGGCGATCCACCGCGGGCTCGGCCTCGCGCTCGCGCGGCGCGCGGCGGCGCTCGCCGCGGTGCGAGCGCTGTTCGCCGAGCGCGGCTTCCTCGAGGTCGAGACGCCGAGCATGGTCCCCTCCCCCGGGCTCGACCTGCACCTCGACGCGTTCGCGGTGGAGGCGGCGCGGCCGACGTTCCTGATCACGAGCCCGGAGTACCAGATGAAGCGGCTGCTCTCGGGCGGCGTCCCGCGCTGCTTCCAGCTCGCGCGCTGCTTCCGGCGCGGGGAGCTCGGGGACAGGCACAACCCGGAGTTCACGATGCTGGAATGGTACCGCGCCTTCGCCGGTGTGGACGAGGTGATGTCCGACACGGAGGCGATCGTGCAGCGCGTCGCGGGCGCGCTCGGCGCGGACGGCGCGATCTCGGTGTCCGGCAAGGCGGTGCGGCTCACGCCGCCGTTCCCGCGCATCTCGGTCGGCGACGCGTTCGCGCGCTGGGCCGGCGTGCCCGCGGACGACGCGATCGCGCTCGCGTCGAGCGACGAGGAGCGGTTCTTTCGCCTGCTGGTGGACGCGGTGGAGCCGGCGATCGCGGCGCTGCCCCACCCGGTGTTCCTGGTCGATTTCCCCGCGCCGTTCGCGTCGCTCGCGCGGCTCAAGCCGGGCGATCCCCGGGTGTGCGAGCGGTTCGAGCTCTATGTCGCGGGGGTCGAGCTCTGCAACGGCTTCGGCGAGCTGACCGACCCCGTCGAGCAGCGCGCGCGGCTCCTCGCCGATCAGGCGGCGCGGGCGGCCCGGGGCAAGCCGGTCTACCCGATCGACGAGCGCTTCCTCGGCGCGCTCGAGGAGGGGATGCCGCCGGCGGCGGGCAACGCGCTCGGGGTCGATCGCCTCGTCGCGCTGTGCCTCGGCGCCACGTCGATCGGCGACGTCCTCGCGTTCCCCCACGGCTGGCTGTGACGGCGGTCCCCGAGGGCGGCGCGCGCCTCTCGCCGGACATCCTGGCGCAGCTCGCCCGCAAGTACCGCACGCTCGCGGCGCTGCGGCGCGCGCGGGCGGCCGGCGAGGCGATCCCGGGCAAGGAGGTGTTCCGCGCGCTCGCGGGGGAGTTCCCCGGCGCGCTGAACGAGCTCGACAACCTCCCGCTCGACGAGATCGATCGGCGCCACGACGCGCTCTCGCGGGCCCTCGCCGGGGGCGCGGAGGAGCGCTGGATGGCGTGGATGCACGGCTACCACGCGCTGATGCGGGCGGCGCTCTACGTGAAGATCCGCGTGGCGCGGCGGCAGGAGCTCTCCGAGGGCGAGGCGGCGGCGCTCGCGGAGCGGGCGGCGAGGCACGCCGGCGCGCCGGTCGACGCCGCGTTCGTGCTCGCGGTCAAGGCGCCGCCGGACGGCCGGCTGAACCGCGTCGTCCTCGGCCGCCTCGCGGCGATGTCCGGCGCGTCGATGGCCGAGATCCGGGGGACGATCTTCCCGCGGCGGCCGGCGCAGGGCGGCTGACGCGCCTCGCGCGGCGCCCGCGCGCGGCGTCGGCGCGCTGGCCGGGCGCGCGGCCGCGCGCGCCCCGTGACGCGCTCCAGCGATGGACTAAGCTCCGCGCCCGATGGAACGGCTCTTCTTCCTGCTCTCCGGCGTCTACGGGTTCCTCGGGGTGGCGCTCGGCGCCTTCGGCGCTCACGGCATCAAGGCGAAGCTCGACGCGCTGCCGGACGGGGCGCTGCGCGCCTCGTGGTGGCAGACGGGCTCGCTGTACCACCTCGTCCACGCGCTCGCGCTCGCGCTCGCCGCCCACCTCGCCGCGCGCACCGGCGGGACAGCGGCGACCGCCGCCGGCTTCTGCTTCGCGGCCGGCGTGCTCCTCTTCTCCGGCAGCCTCTACGTGATGACCCTGACCGACCTCCGCCTCGGCGCGGTCACGCCGCTCGGCGGGCTGTTCTTCCTCGCCGGCTGGGGCGCGGTGATCGTGGCCGCGCTCGGGCTCGCGAAGGGCTGAGGCGCCCCCGGGCCCACCGCCCCGCCCGGCCTACGTCGACCTGCGCGCGCGCGCGAAGAGCCGCCCGAGCCGCGCGGACGTCCGCTCGCCGAAGGCGCCGATGCGCGCCCGGACGCGCCCCCAGCGCTCGCTGTGCGCGAGATCGTCGAGCAGCGAGTACGAGACCGGCGTGACGATCAGCGTGAGGAGCAGGCTCAGCGACTGGCCGCCGATGACCACCACCGCGATCGTGTGGCGCTCCTCGGCCCCGGGCCCCGTGCCCAGCCAGAGCGGGAGCATGCCCGCGACCAGGGCCAGCGTCGTCATCAGGATCGGCCGCAGCCGATCGCGGTTCGCGTGGAGGATCGCCTCCGCCCGCGGCATGCCCTCGGCGCGGAGCTTGTTCATGTGATCGACCTGGAGGATCGAGTTCTTCTTCACGACGCCGAACAGCACGAGGAAGCCGAGCGCCGAGTAGAGGTTCAGCGTGTTCCCGGTCGCCCACAGGCTCAAGAGCGCGAACGGCACCGACAGCGGCAGCGAGAGCAGGATCGTGACCGGGTGCACGAGGCTCTCGAACTGCGACGCCAGGATCATGTACATGAGCACGATCGACAGGAGGAACGCCCAGATGAACTCGCCGAACGTGCGCTCCAGCTCCGCGCCGCGGCCGCGCACGCTGGTCGTGTACGCCGACGGCATGTCCATCTCCCGCGCCGCGCCGCGCAGCGCCTCGAGCCGGTCGGCCAGCGCGTAGCCGGGCGCCACGCCGGCCCGCAAGCTCGAGACCCGCTGGCGATCGAGCCGATCGATGCGCGACGGGCTCTTCGCCTCCTCGATGCGCACCAGGTTGTCGAGGCGCACCAGGTCGCCCCGGAGCAGCGGCGCGCCCGCCGCGGGCGCCGCCGCGGCGCCGGCGCTGCCCGCCTGCGGCCGCGCCGTCCGCGGCACGTAGAGCCGGCGGACGGCCGCCAGCTGATCGCGATCCCCCTCGACGAGCCGGAGCTGCACGTCGTAGTTCTCGTTGGCCTCCTCGTCGCGGAAGCGCGAGACCTCCTGATCGCCTCCCACCATCAGGCGCAGCGCGCTCGCGATGTCCTCGGTCCGGACCCCGAGCGCCGCGGCGCGCTCGCGATCGATGATCACCCGCAGCTCGGGCCGGTCGATCTTCAGCGTCACGTCCGCGTCCACGATGCCGCCGAGCTGCGCGGACCGGTCCCGGAGCTCGTTCGCGTAGCGCTCGAGCGCCGCGATGTCCGGCCCCTGGATCGCGAAGTCGATCTCGAAGTTGCCGCCGCCGATGTTGAACGACGGCACGTTGCGGACCGAGATCCGGAGATCGGTGTACTTGCGCAGCTTGCGCCGCACCTCCTGCATCACCTCGCTCTGCGCGTAGTTGTCCTTGAACGCGCGGAGGGGGTTGCCGGAGAACGTCTCGCGGAACAGCCGCGTCAGGGAGAAGGTGCGCTCGTCGTGCGGGGCGATCCGGACGAACGCCTCGCCCGAGCTGACGCCGCCGATGAAGCCGCCGCCCGCCGTGGCGAGCACGCTGCGCACCCCGCGCACCGAGCGCACGTCGTCGCTGATCCGCCGCATCACGTCGTCCATCGCGCCGATGCTGGCGTTCAGCGGGGCCGAGACGCGGATCTCGAACTCCGCGTCGTCCGCGCCGGAAGGGATGTACTCCTGCTTCACGAGCCCGTAGAGCGGCACCGCCGAGGCCGTCACGAGGACGGCGAAGGTGGCGACGAGCGCGCGGTGCCGCATCGCGAACGCGAGGGCGCCCATGTACTTGGCCTCGAGCCGCCCGTAGAAGCCCGTGCGCGTCGCCGCCTCGCCCCCGCCGCCCGCGTCGGCCGACCCGTGAGCGCGGCTCGCCTCCTTGCGGAGCAGGCGCGCGCTCATCATCGGGGTCAGCGAGAAGCTGACGAGCAGGCTCACGAGGATCGCGACGGTGGCCGTGATCCCGAACTGGAACAGGAACCGCCCCGAGATCGACGACATGAACGACACGGGGACGAAGATGACGACGAGCGACAGCGTCGTCGCGAGCACGGCCAGCCCGATCTCCTGCGTGGCGGCCCTGGCCGCCTCGAAGGAGTCCATCTTCTTCTCCTCGACGAAGCGGAAGATGTTCTCGAGGACGACGATGGCGTCGTCGATGACGATGCCCACCATCAGGACGAGCGCCAGCATCGTCACGCTGTTCAGCGTGAAGTCGAGCGCCCACATCATCCCGAACGTCGCGACGACCGACGTCGGGATGGCGACCCCCGCGATGATCGTGGATCGCCACGACCTCATGAACAGGAGCACGACCGCGCACGCCAGGAAGCTGCCGAGGACGAGGTGCACGTTGATCTCGTGCAGCGCGGTGTAGATGTAGCCCGACTGGTCGCGGATCACCTCGAGCTTCACGTCCGAGGGGAGCTGATCGGAGAGCTTCGCCACGTTCGCCTTCACGGCCTCGATCACCGCGACCGTGTTCGCGCCCGACTGCCGCACGACGTCGAGGACGACGGTGGGCCTCCCGTCGAGGCGCGCGAGCGACCGCTGCTCGTAGGTGCCGTCCTCGGCGCGGCCGATGTCGCGCACCCGGATGGGCCTCCCGTCGACGTTCCCGACGACGAGGTTGTTGAAGTCGCCCGCGTGCTCGAGGCGACCCATCGTGCGCAGCGTCCGCTCCTCTTCCTTGCCCGTGATGTTGCCCGCGGGGATGTTCGCGTTCTGCTGGACGATGGCCTCGCGGACGGCGGTGATCGGGAGGCCGTAGGCGGCGAGCCGATCGGCGGAGAGCCAGATCTTGATCGCGCGCTCCTGCCCGCCGACGACGCGCACCTCGCCGACGCCCGCGGAGCGCTCGAGCTGCACGCGCACGAGCTTGTCGGCGATCTCGGTGAGCTCCCGGATCGAGCGATCGGCGGAGAGGGCGATCGTCATCACCGGGGTCGAGTCGTTGTCCTGCTTCGCGATGACGGGCGGATCCGTGCCCACCGGCAGGCGGCGCAGCGCCGCCTGCACGCGATCGCGCACGTCCTGCGCCGCCGAGTCGACGTCCCGGTCCAGGTTGAAGGTGGCGATGACGACGGAGCTGCCGCTCGACGAGATCGAGCGGAGCTCGGTGATCCCCTCGACCGTGTTGACCGCCTCCTCGATCTCCTCGGTGATCTCCGCCTCGACGTCCTCGGGCGCGCCGCCAGGGAGCGTGGTGCGGACCGAGACCGTCGGCAGGTCCACGGCGGGGAAGCGATCCACGCCCAGCCGGAAGTACGCCACGGCGCCGACGACGATGAGGGCGAGCCCCAGCATCGCGGCGAACACGGGCCGCTGGATGCAGATCCTGGCGAGCGCTTGCATCTAGCTCCCCTCCACCACGCGCACCGGCTGCCCTTGCTGGAGCGAGCCGGGGCGGGCGACGACCGACTCGCCCGCCGCGAGGCCGGAGACGATCTCGACGCGATCCCCCGCGGTCTTCCCGGTGACGACCTGCTTCTCCTTCGCCTTGCCGTCCTCGACCGTGATCACCTTCGCGAGGCCGGCGAACCGGACGACGGCGGTCGCGGGCACCGACGGCGCCGGCTTCGAGGTCACGACGATCTGCGCGGTGACCAGGCTGCCCGGCCGCAGGTGTCCGGGGTTCTTGATGTCGCTCTCCACGAGCAGCGTGCGGCTCTGCGGGTCGATCGCGGGCGCGAGGCGCGCGACCGTCCCCGCGTAGACGGCGCTGTCCCCCGGGACGGTGACGCGCACCTGCTGCCCGGCGCGCACGCCGGCCGCCTCGGTCTCCGGGATGGCCACGCGCAGCCGCAGCGGGTCGATGCGCACGATGTCCGCGATCGGCGCCCCCGCGGCGAGGAACTGGCCCACGCTCGCCCGCCGCACCTGGACCACGCCGTCGATCGGCGACCGCACCGCCGCGTCCGCGAGCTGCTGCCGCGCCATGCTCAGCTCCGAGCGCCGCTGGCGCACCGCCGCCTTCCGGATCCGCACCTCCTCGCGCGCCGACTGCACGGCCGCCTCCGCGCGGACCGCCGCCGCCTCGGCCGCGTCGAGGTCCATGCCCGACATCAACCCTTCCTTGGCGAGGCTGCGCGCGCGCACCTGGTTGGCCTGCGCCTCCTTGAACGTCGCGAGGGCCTCCCTCACGATCGCGACGCCCTCGACGTCGAGCTCGCCATCGGGCCCATCCTGAGGCAAGCCGAGCTGAGCGCGGCTCTGCGCCAGCGCGGCCGCGGCCTGCTCGATGCGCAGCTCGTAATCCCTCGTCTCCAGCTGGGCGATGACCTGATCTTTCGTGACCGGGCTCGCCAGATCGACCGCGATCGACGCGAGGCGGCCTGGCACCTTGGCCCCGACCGTCACCTGCTCATCGGCGTCCAGGGTCCCGGAGATGTCGATGGTTTGTTCAACGACCAGCTCTGTCACCGGGGCGAGCGTCACCTCCTTGGCGCTCGGCGCGGTGTTCGCCCCCTTCGCGCCTTCAGGCTGGGGCGCTGCCTTCTTGTCGCACGCAGCGCACTGCAGGAGCACCACGAGGAGCGCGACCCAGGATGTCCAGAACACCCTGAGCCGACTGCGGGGACAGCTGACCGAGTTGGAGGGTTGGCAGAGCGCTGGATGGGCAATCCACATGTCGGCGGCCTCAGATAACCAGAACCCCCCCGAGCGTGTGCAGCGAACGGATACTGACGCATCAGCGTTGGGGCGCAACGTGCGCTCAGGCACGCCGGGGCCGCGATCGCCGGCGCGCAGGCGGCCCGCGCCTGGGCGCTCGCAGCCGGGCGCGGGCGCCGGCCGAGCGGCGGAGCGGCGGCCCCCGCGCCGGGCGTCGTTCAGGGGTCGAGCTTCATCAGGTAGCCGTCGGTCTCGCCGCGCGTGGTCACGGGGCCGCCGCCGAAATCCACGGTGCCGCGGAACGATCCGACGGCGAACACCTCGCCCTTGGGGCCGAGGGCCACGCCCCCCGCCATCTGCATGTCGGGATCGCCGATCTGACGGCTGAAGAGGTGCTTGCCGTCGATCCCGAGCTTCGCGATGAAGATGTCGCCCCCGCCGAGGTACCCGTTGCGATCCTCTTTCGTGCCCTGGCTCTGGAGCACGGTGCCGTCGAAATCGATGCTCCCGAGGAAGGTCCCCGTGACGACCGCGTTGCCCCCCGGATCCACGGCGATCGACGCGACGTCCTGCTGCTCGGAGTCGCCGAATCCACGACTGTACAGGTGATTTCCCGCCGGATCGAACTTGGCGACGAAGAAGTTCGGCTTCGTGCCGAGCGCGACGAGCGGCCCGCCGCCGAAATCGACGCTCCCCTGGAACATGCCGGCCAGGAACACGCTCCCTGCGGCGTCGAAGGCCACTTGAGAGGCCGCATCGTAAAGGCTGTTGCCGAACGCCTTCTGCCAGAGCAGCCCGCCCTTCGGGCCGACCTTGGCAAAGAAGATATCGCGTCCCCCCTTGGAGACGAGGGGCGGCGCGCTCGTCGGATCGAGGTTGAAGTTCTGATCGAACGTGCCCGCGATCGCGACGTTGCCCTCCGCGTCCACGGCCAGCCCGCCGGCCGCGAGCGACGCCCTGCCATCATCGATGTAGATCGTGAAGACGTGATTGCCGTCCCCATCCAGCTTCGCGACATACGACGCATTGCCGCTGATGGCGTCGCCGATCGGTCCGCCGCCGAAATCGGCCGTGCCGCCCAGGGTTCCGGAGATGAGGACCGCCCCCTGCCCGTCCACGGCGACGTACTCGAGCTCTTTCACGTACTGATCGCCGAACCCCTTGCTCCAGACGTGGTCGCCGGTGCCGCCGTCGAACCTCGCGAGACCGAGCCCGCCGTTGTTCTGGGGCAGCGGACCGCCGCCGAAATCGAGGTTGTTGAAATAGCTCCCGCCCACGAAGAGCCCGCCGCCGGGGCCGTGCGCGACGTGCTGGCCGCCGGGGAGGCTCAACCCGAACGACCTGCTCCAGAGGTGCTTGCCATCGCCATCGAACTTCGCGAGGTACGACGAGGAGCCGTCCTGCGCGACGATGGGGCCGCCGCCGAGATCGATCGCGCCGGAGAACCGCCCGATGACGATCGCGTTCCCCTCGGGGTCCACGGCGACGCTCGCGGCCGAGTCGAAGCCGTTCTCGCCGATCTGGATCGCCCATCGAAGCCGCCCCGGCTCCGCCGCGGCGCCCCCCTCGCCGCCGCTGCCGCCGTCTCCGCCGCTGCCGCCGTCTCCGCCGCCGCCGGCGGCCGGCTCACCGCCGCCAGCGCCGCCGCCGCCGCCGCCCTCGCCGACACCGCCGCTCCCATCGCCGTAATTCCTCACCTTGGGCGAGCAGGCCGCGGCGCCGAGGGCGGCGATCGAGAGCAGCGCGAGGGCGCGAACATGAGTGCCATGGTCGAGTGAACGCATCCCTCGAGTATATAAACGGCGCGGGCCCGAGGTTCCTTTGAATCGCGGACCGCCGCTCAACGCTGTAGCGGAGGAGGCGAGGAGCGCGGCGGAACGCTCACACCGCTGCTCGCGAGAACGCGGCGTGCGCCCGGGGCCGCTCGCCCGCCGCGGGGGCGATGGGCGCGAGCGGGACCCCATCGCGGTAGATCACCACGTGACCGAGCGCGGCCGGGATGCGCGGCCCCGGCGTGACGATGCCCACGAGGTTCAGCGGATCGCACGCGCACAGCTGGACGATCTCGCCGGACGGGGGCTCGCGCCGGACGGCGCGGAGCCCGTCGAGCGCCTCGGGCAGCGCGAAGTGCTCGCCCACGAAGCCGGCGATGAGGTGGCCGCCCCGGATCTGCCCGGCCATCCATCGCGAGCCGCCGGTAGACCCGCAGGAGGTCGCGCCACGCCGGCGGCCGCGGCTCGCGCGCGAGCAGCTCGCGGCAGACCACGCCGTAGCGGCGGAGGTACTGGTGCGCGAGCGCCTCGACAACGTCGAGGCCGTCGGCCCCGTCCCCGCCGGCGCCGGGCGCGTCCGGGCGCGCCCGCAGCAGCGACCACCGGCCCGACGCGACCGGCCCCGCCCGGCGCGACCCGACCCGCAAGCGGCCGGCGCCCAGCGCGACGGGCGCGGCGGCGCCGCCGCCGAGCAGCGAGCGCAGCGCCGCGAAGCCGTCGCCGGTCACGACCCCGGCGGCGACGAGCTCCCAGAGCGCCTCCTCGACCTCGGCCCTGGACCGGCCCGCGCCCGCGGCGATGTCGTCGAAGAACGACGCGCCGGCGCGCGCGAGGAACGACAGCACGCCCTGCGCCGGCTCCGAGAGCGACGCCGGCGGCGGCTCGCCCTCGGCCTCCCGCGGCGCGAGCAGCCACGGGAGATCGCGCCGCAGGGCCAGCGTGATCGGCGCCGCGCGCGTGGGCGCCGACGCGTCGCGCGGGACCACGCGGCCCCAGGCCACCTCGCCGGACAGGCAGAGCGCGTCGAGCAGCCCCTCGTCGTAACCGGCCACGCGCGCGGGCAGCACCTCGCTCTCCCACGCCCCGGCGGCGAGCTCGAAGCCCTGCAGCTGCTCGATCACCCGCCCGAGCCCCCCCGGACCGCGCGCCTGGGTGCCCCGCGCCACGCCCTGCCACGCAAGGAGGAACCGGATGAGCTCCGCCGCGGTCGCCGGCTCGATCGCCTTGCGCAGGCCCGTGACGGTGCGGCGGTGGATGCGCGCGAGGAGGCGGCGGTCGCACCACTCGATCGACAGATCGCTCGCGCCCCGCAGGAAGCGCCCGCGCAGCGCGCCGCCCGCGAGCTCGATCCGCGCGAGCGCGGACAGCGCCTCGTCCGCGGGCACGTCGAGCCGCCGCGCGAGCTCCTCGGTCGACACCGGCCCCGCGGCGCTCAGGAAGCCGCGCACGAGCGCCGTGATCGCGGCGCCCCGATCTTCGCCCCCGCCCTCCGGGCGCAGCGCGGGCGGCACGGCGACGTCGGGCGCGAACGCGGCCCCCGGCCAGATCGCCTCGACGAGCGGCCGCCGCTCCGTCGCGACCCAGCGCGGCGCGGCCGGCGCCCCCGCGCCGGCGTCCGGAGCGGCGCGCACCTCCGCCGCCCGCCCCGCGGCGCAGAGCGCCTCGAAGAGCCGCGCGAAGCCGCTCCGGATCCCCTCCTCGGCGGGCAGCGCGACCCGGTCGAGCAGGAGCTCGTGCAGCTCGTCCGCGTCGCGCACCTCCGGCCGCGCCTCGGCGACGACCTCGGCGATGACCTCCGGATCCAGCCCGCCCAGCCGCTCGGACACCTCCGCCGGGAGCCCGCGCCGCACCCGGACCGCGCGGGCCCGCCGCTCCTCCAGCGGGGCGTCGTCGAGGAACGCGTAGGGGTTCGCGTTCAGGATCTCGTGCGAGAAGACGCTCGGCTCCGGCGTGTCGAGCGCGACGACCCGGATCGCCCCGCTGCGCAGGCCGACGAGCAGGCTGCGCAGCCCCTCGACGTCCATGAGCTCGGTCAGGCAGTCGCGCAGCGCCTCGCGGACGAGCGGGTGGTCCGGCGGCTCGACGTGCGCGAAGAGCCCGTGGTTGTCCTGGCACCCCTGCTGCTCGGGGAAGATCGAGAGCAGGAGGTCGTCGGCGCGCATGCGCTGGAGCGCCGGCGGCACCCGCCGGCCCCCGCGGAAGCGGAGCAGCGCGAGCGCGCGGGACGCGGCCCAGCGGAAGCGCGTGCGGAACATCGGGCCCTGGAGCGCCGCCTGGACCAGCACCTCCTCGAGGCCCTCGGGGCGGACGAGATCGAGCACGTCCTCGATCGGCAGCCCGTGCTCCGCCGAGAGCGACAGCAGCACGCCGTCGTCGGTCGCCGCCGCCTGGAGCTCGAAGTCGAACGAGCGGCAGAAGCGCTTGCGGAGCGCGAGCCCGAGCGCGCGGTTCACCTTGCCGCCGAGCGGCGTGTGCACGACGATCTGCTGCCCCCCGGCCTCGTCGAAGAAGCGCTCGACCACCACGGTCGCGCCGCCCGGGACCGCGCCGAGCGCCGCGCGCCCCGCCTCGATGTAGTCGCGCACGAGCAGCGCGCCGCGCGCGTCGAGCGCGCACTCCTGCGTGAGCCACCGCGCGGCCAGCGACCTCGCCGCGCGCGCTTCCTCGCCGCCGCCCTCGCCGCGCCGCGCCCCCGGCCGGCCGGCCTCGGCGCGCTCCTCCTCGAGCCGCGCGGCGACCTCGGCGCGGAGCGCCGCGACCTCGGCCGAGAGCTCCGGCGTGCGCGCGGGCGCCTCTCCGAGCCAGAACGGCACCGTCGGCGCGGCGCCGTGGGCGTCCTCGACCCACATCTGCCCGCCCTCCAGCCGGAGCACGCGCCACGACGTGTTGCCCAGCAGGAACACGTCGCCCGCGGACGACTCGATCGCGAAGTCCTCGTCGAGGGTGCCGACCTTCGTGCCGTCGGGCTGGAGCACCACGTCGACGGCCGCGAGGTCCGGGATCGCCCCGCCCGACGTGAGCGCCGCGAGCCGCGCGCCGCGCCGCCCGCGCAGCCGGCCCCCGATGGCGTCGCGGTAGACGAGCGACCCGGCCCGCTGCCGCGCGCCCCGGGCCGCCGAGGCGCCCTCGCCGCCGGGGCCCGCGGCGCCGCCCGACACCATGGCCACGATCGCGTCGAACTCGCGGCGCGACAGCCCCTCGTACGGCGCGGCCCGCCGGACGAGCGCGTAGAGCCCCTCCTCGTCCCGCTCCTCGCACGCGCACGCGGCGATGATCTGCTGCGCCAGCACGTCGAGCGGCCCCTCGCGCGACGTCATCCGGTCGAGCTCCCCGCGCCGCGCCGCGCGCACGATCGCCGCGCACTCGACGAGCTGGTCGCGCGTCAGCGGGAAGAGCCGCCCGCGCGGCGTCGCCGCGAGCGCGTGACCCGAGCGGCCGATGCGCTGGAGGGCGACGTTGATCGACCGCGGCGAGCCCACGAGGCAGGCGAGGTCGACCGCGCCCACGTCGATGCCGAGCTCGAGCGACGCGGTCGCGACCACGACGCGGAGCTCCCCCGCCTTGAGCCGCCGCTCGGCCGAGAGGCGCCGGGCCCGCGAGAGGCTGCCGTGGTGGGCCGCGACCACGTCCTCGCCGATCCGCTCGGCGAGCGCGTGCGCGACCCGCTCGACGAGGCGGCGCGTGTTGACGAAGACCAGGGTCGAGCGCGCCTCCCCCGCGAGCGCCGCGATGCGGTCGTAGATCTCGGCCCACTGCTCGTTCGTGCAGACCGCGCCGAGCTCGTCGCGGGGCACCTCGACGGCGAGGTCGAGGTCCCGCCGGTGCCCGACGTCGACGATCTCGGGCAGCGCGCGCGCGCCGGCGACGAGCCGGGCGGCGATCTCGATCGGGCGCACCGTGGCGCTGAGGCCCACGCGCTGCGGCCGGGCGCCGCCGCGGGAGATCACGAGGTCCTCGAGCCGCTCGAGCGTGAGCGCGAGGTGGGCGCCGCGCTTGTCCCCGGCGACGGCGTGGACCTCGTCGACGATGACGGTGCGCACCCCGGCGAGCGCGCGCCGCCCCGACTCGCTCGTCAGCAGGATGAACGCCGACTCCGGCGTGGTGACGAGCACGTGCGGCGGCCGGGCGGCCATGGCGCGCCGCTCCTGCGCCGGGCTGTCCCCGGTGCGCACGACGGCGCGGATGCCCGGCGCGGGCAGGCCCGCTTCCCGCATGGCCGCCGAGATCTCGGCGATGGGCTGCTCGAGGTTGCGGTGGACGTCGTGGGAGAGCGCCTTGAGCGGCGAGATGTAGAGGACGTCGGTGCGGTCCTCGAGGGCGCCCCGCGCCGCGTCGCGGACGAGCCGGTCGAGGCAGAACAGAAAGGCGGCGAGCGTCTTGCCGGCGCCGGTCGGCGCGCAGATCAGCGTGTCGCGGCCGGCCGCGATGACCGGCCATGCGCGCTCCTGCGCGGGGGCGGGGGCGCCGAAGCGGCCCTGGAACCACCGGTCGACGACGGGGTGAAACATCCGGCCGAGGGTAGCCGGGGCAGCCGCGGGGCGGAAGCGGGAGGGCGGAAAGCGCTGGGCCGCCGCGGGGCCCGGGCGATGCTCCCGGGAGACCGGCGACGTCGTGCTACGCTGGACCCGTCGTCATGCAGAGCGCAGTCGTCATCCGGCAGAGCGCGGTCAGCGAGGCGCCGGCCAGGCCGAGGCTGACCCTCGCCGACTGGACCAGCCTGCCGGAAGACGAGCCTGGCGAGCTCGTGGACGGCGTGCTCGCGGAGGAAGAGGTGCCGGACGCGGTTCACGAGGTCATCGTGGCCTGGGTCGTCGGGGTGCTCCGGGGCTGGCTGATCGCGCGGGGCGGGCTGGTGCTGGGCTCCGAGGCGAAGTTCGCCGTGACCTCCTCGTCGGGCCGCAAACCCGACGCCTCCGCGTACCTGCCCGGGAGCCGCAAGCCGCCGCGCCGCGGCGTAATCCGCGTCCCGCCCGACATCATGGTCGAGGTGCTCTCTCCGTCGCCGCGCGACGCGCGCCGGGACCGCGTGGAGAAGCTGCACGAATACGCGCTCTTCGGGGTGCGCTGGTACTGGCTCATCGACCCGCAGGCAGCGACGCTCGATCTCCTGGAGCTCGGCGCGGACGGCCGGTACGTGCACGCGCGCGCCGCGGCGGACGGCGTGGTCTCCGGCGTGCCGGGCCTCGAGGGGCTCACGCTCGATCTCGACGCCCTCTGGAGCGAGGTCGAGCGGCTCGGCCCTGAATCCGGCGAGGCGCCGCTCGGCGAGCAGCGCTCCGAGTAGCGCCGCCGCCGCGCGGCAGCCATGGCCATGTCGCCGCGCGCGGCAGTACCTGCGGCGGCGCGTCATCGGGTGCTTGGGCGGAGCGCCTCGATCCGCTGCTCGATCTGAGCGCGCTCGGCATCGTTGATCGCGAGGTCCCTCGATCCCGAGGTGGAGCCAGCTCGTGGAGAGGTTATAGAGGTATAGAGGAGCCCGAAGGGTCTCGACGATCTGCCTCGCTCGCCGGCCGAGTCCGGCACCGCTCGACGGTGCCGGCAAGACGCCATGGCTCCTCGCGTGAAGCCACACGGAGCGACGCGCGACGGATCAGCCTTGATTCCGTCTTGCTCGCGCTCTGAAGAGGACGGCGCCGATTGCCGCAAGATAGAGCCCGAAGCGCCAAGGCGGCGTTCCGGGGTTGGACCCGGGGACCGAGCAGCTGCAGCCAGAGTCGTCCGTCGGGGGCGTACCTTCGTCGGTGCCGCTGCTCCCACTGCTCGCGACCTGCCCGCCAGTCGCTGGAGAACCGCCTGTCGTGACGGCATCACCTCCGGTCGCGCCCCCGCCGTTTCCGCCTCCGTCCCCTGCACGACCGCCGTCGCCCGAGGCCCCGCCCGCCCCGCCGCCGCCCGCCTCGCCGCCGGCCGCCCCGCCGCCGCCGGCCCCGCCGCCGCCGCCGGCCCCGCCGCCGCCCGTCGCGCCATCGTCGAGGAAAATGCGTTGGGCGAAGTTGTAAAAGCTGCGGTTCCAGACGGTCTTGGTATGGCCTTCATTCGGCTCGATCTGGTAAATATGGTCGATGTTGTTCTCGTCCAGGAAGTCGTGATAATTTTTGCTATTGCCGATCAGCCCGTCCGTACTCCCGCAAGAGATGAAGATGAGCTTCACGTTCTCCTTGACCGCAGCCACATCCCTGATGGTCTGACTTGGCTGCTGGGTGTTGGGCGCAGCCGAATACGGCCCGATGTAGTGGAAAACATCGGTATTAGGGAACCCGAAGTTGAAGGTCTGCCCCCCGCCCATTGACAGGCCGGAGATGGCCCGCAAATCGGCATCCGTGGCGGCGGAATACGTCCTCTCGACCCAGGGGATCAGGTCGTTGAGCAGGACGTCCCCGAAATTCGCGAAGCGCGCAAAATCGTCCGCTCCGTCCATCTTGCCGCTGGGCATCACAACGATCATGGGTTTGGCCATGTTCTTCGAGTACAGATAATCCATGATGTTGTCGGCATTGCCTTCGTTGCTCCCCTGGCCGATCCAGGAAACCTCATTGCCGCCGATACCATGATGCAGGTAAACGACAGGATATTTCCGGTCCGTCGAATACCCCGGCGGCGTATAAACCGACACCTTCCGCATTCCGTAGTTCCGGGTCGGATAGCTGACGGAGACGTCCACCTTCCCATGGGGAATGCTGGGGTTCTTGGCATCGAAACCCGCGGGCGGAACGGGAAGGTTAGCGGGGTCGCTGGCATACACCGCGGCGGGGAGGACAGAGATGACCGAGAGCGAAAGGACAGCAGGCCAGTTCTTCAGGTGCATGAGGACCTCCAACGCGCATCAGTGCCAAAATCGAATTCCGCAGCCCGCGCTATCAATGCATTGGCGCATTTTGCATTATCACCGCGGTATCCTAAGCGCGCAGCGCGCTGCAGGCAGCGCGCAAAACTACGCCTCAGGCGTTCCGAAAAAACAACTGGGCTAGGGAATCAAAAAGCGATTCAAATGTCAAGCTCCTCGATGGTCGAGCCTCCTCTTCAACCGGCCGATGCGGCACATCGAATGCGATCCACCACCCCCGGAAAAAGCGACGCCATCTCAACCATTGATTTACGCATCGAAGGCGCCGCCTTCACTCCACAGCCACGACCTGCGAAATGCGAATTGCAGGGCGAACGCGGAAGAGGGCGCTCGCCACCGGCACGATCGGCGCGTCCGGCTGATTCCGCCGGCGTCCTACCAGTCTGCCAGCCGGGGGACGAGCACCTGGATGCTGACGCCGGCGATGATCAGGCAGCCGGCCAGGAACAGCATGGGGGCGAGCTGGCTGCCGGTCGCGTCGTAGATGCGCGGCACCACGTTCTGGGCCACGAAGCCGCCGAGGTTGCCCACCGAGTTGATGGCGGCGATGCCGGCGGCGGCGTGCGGGCCCGCGAGGATCTTCTGGGGCACGCTCCAGAACACCGGCTGGCCGGCGAAGATGGCGGCGGCGGCGACGCACAGCAGGGCGAACTTGGGCGCTGCGCCCGGCATGACCACGCTCAGCACCAGGGTGAGGGCGCCCAGCAGCATGGGGCCGGAGATGTGCCAGGCGCTGACGCCGTTGCGGGCGGCATGGCGCGGCACCCACCAGAGCGCCAAGGCGACGAAGACCCAGGGGATGACGTTGATGAAGCCGTTCTGGACGTTGGAGGCGCCGAAGCCCTTCACGAGGGTGGGCAGCCAGTAGCTGAGGCCGTAAGCGCCGAGCGGCAAACCGACATACAGTCCGGCGAGCGCCATCACTCGTATGTCCAGCAAGGCCCGCCAGGGGGAGCCTTCCGCCTGCTGGCGGGGCTCCGCGGCGAGGGTACTGGCGAGCCAGGCCTTCTGGTCGGGGGTGAGGAAGCGGGCCTGCTCGGGGTGGCTCGGCAGGCGCCAGAGGACGTAGGGCGCGAGCAGGACGGCGGGAGCGCCGGTGGCCACGAACACCCATTGCCAGCCAGCCAGCCCCAGGAGGCCGTCGAGGTCGAGCAGCGCGCCGCCGATGACGGACCCCACCGCGTTGGCCACGGCGCTGGCGATCATGAAGGCGCCGATCATGCGGGCGCGGTGCGCCTGCGGGTACCAGAGGGTCAGGACATAGAGCACGCCCGGGAAGAACCCGGCCTCCGCCACGCCCAGCAGGAAGCGCAGGACGAAGAACATGGCCGGGTTCTGGGTGAACCCCAGCGCGATGGTGACGAGGCCCCAGGTGCCCATGATCCGGCTGAACCAGACCCGGGCGCCGACGCGGACGAGGATCAGGTTGGCCGGCGCCTCGAACAGGAAGTAGCCGAGGAAGAACAGCGAGGCGCCGAGGCCGTAGGCGGCTTCGGTGAGGCCCAGGGCGCCCACCATCTCCAGCTTGGCGTAGGAGACGTTCTGCCGGTCGATGTACGCGATCAGGTACATCAGGCAGAAGAGCGGCATCAGGTGACGGGTGATCCGCTTCAGGGTCGCGGGCCCGATGTCCGGGTTCAGGGTCGCGGGGCCGATGTCCGGGGCCGCGCCCCCTGCGTACCGCATGCCATCCTCCAATCCTCTCGATAGGCTAGGAAATCCAAACTCGATCCTAAAGTCAAGCTCTCATAGCGGCCGCCCCAACGTACAGCCATGCTGCGCGCGCTGCACGCTGATTAAAATGCATTTGGCTGTGGGTTGCCGTTACGCCCCACATTGCGCTGTTCCTCGCGACGTCACGGCACGGATCAGACGAAGTTGCGGTGCCGGCGATCGCTCTTCGTCATGATGACGGCCGGCATCGTGCCACTCCCCCGCCGCGGCGGCCTGTCTGGCGCCCCGACCGCCGAGCACGTCCTCACGCAGCCCGCGCAAGGAGGTGCGCCCCCCGCGAGCGGTCGAAGCGGAACAGGGCCCTGGCGCGGTCGGCGAGCAGGGTTGATGGCCCTCCTGTCCATCGAGGCGAAGATGGATTGCGACGGCGCGGCCTTCCCCCCGCCTGCAAACCATGCTCTAGAGGCGGCATGGCGTCGCGCGCGCTGCCCGCGGTGATCCGGGCCGAAGATCTGCTCTCCTCCGTAGCGCTCTCGTTGATCGGGCGGCTGAACGCGGAGCTCACCGAGCGGTACCCCGAGGAGGGAGCGACCCATTTCCGGCTGGATGCAGCGGAGGTCGCCCCCGGGCGCGGCGCCTTCGTCGTGGCGTACGCGCGGGAGGTGCCCGTGGGCTGCGGCGCCGTGCGCTCCCTCGACGCGACGGCCGCCGAGATCAAGCGCATGTACGTGGTCCCGGAAGCGCGCGGACGCGGCATCGCGGGCGCCATCCTCCGCGCGCTCGAGGAGCAGGCGCTGGCCCTCGGCCGGACGCGCCTCGTGCTCGAGACCGGGGTGAGGCAGCCCGAGGCGCTGGCGCTCTACCGCCGCGCGGGCTTCGTGGAGATCCCGCCCTTCGGCGAGTACCTGGGCTCGCCGCTCAGCGTGTGCATGGGCAAAGATCTCCCCGGGCCGCGTTGACCGCCGCCGGACGAGCCCCGGCGGAGCACAGGAAGCGCAGGCCCGTGCAGAGGCAGAGCCGCGAGGGCTCCGCGACAGCACCGTCGCGACGCCCTCCTCGACGGCGTGCCCGAGCTCCTCCGCGCTCCGCTCGAGGCGCTGCTTGCGCTCGATTCCTGCGGAGCCCGGGGGAAGACACTCCCTGACGTGCAGGGGTCACGCGGCGGCGCTCCTGGGCGCGGCGCGGCGGGGCGCGCCGCGCGCGCGCGCCCGCCACTCGCTCGGGCTCTGCCCCGTCGCCTTGCGGAACATCGCGCTGAAGTGCTGCGCCGACGCGCAGCCCACGTCGAGCGCGATCGCCGTCAGGCTGTCGTCGCCCGTGAGCATCCTCCCCTGGGCGACGCGCACCCGCGCGGCGTTCACCTCGGCCTGGAACGTCGTGCCGGCTCGCCGCAGGTGCCGCTGCAACGAGCGCTCGGAGAGGTGGAGCGCCCGCGCCGCCTCCGCCAGGGCGGGCCGGCAGGGCGACGCGCAGAGCAAGCGCCGAAGCGAGCCGAGCACGCCGGCGGCCTCGCCGGCCTGCTCTCGCAGCCCGATCACGCGCCCGACCAGCGCCTCGCGATCGCCAAAGCCGAGCCAGGCGAGCGCCTCGCCGATGCCGTCGAACACGGCGACCGGGAACGAAGGCTTCAGGACCTCGTAAAAGCCGGAGACCACGGCGCCGGCGAAGCCCGGCGGCCGCACCAGCGCCTGCCGTAGGACCAGCTCGCGAAACGGCTGCCAGCGCGCCGAGAGGTAAGCCGCCATCGACGCGAACGCCGCCGGGTCGACGCCCTCGAGGCCCTGGAGGTCGACGAACGACACGTGACGGCCGCCGTGCGGCGTCAGCACCGCGTCGTTCAGCCGATTGAGGCGCTCGATGTCGCCGGCGCTCGGCCGCCCCCACAGCGAGAACCCCTTGAAGGCGCGCTCGGGGTACCAGAAGACGAACGTCGGGTCGACGAAGTACTTGCCGATCGGATCGGCCAGGAGCTCATCGATGCTGGAGGCGCTCTTCAACTCGTCGAGAGAGACCATTGGCGGACATCGGACGTGCGCCGTCGATCGAGCGCTGTACGCCGCGGCGCGCGGAGCGCGCTGCGGCCGTTCAGCGCCGACGCGGAGGGCTCGGGTTGTCGGTTGGTCAGTTCGTTAGCCTGACGAACGCACTCGACATGCCACGCGCCCGGCCGCGCCCCTCGCCTCGGCGCCAGCCGCTTCCACGCCCTCGCGGGGCCCGCCTCTCCGCTCCGCGCGCTTTCCGGAGCGCGCGCGCCCCGGCCCCCCCGCGCCGTCCGCACCGGCGCGCGTAGGCCACCGCCGCCCCGGGTGCCGGCGTTAGGACCGCGCCAACCTGGGCCATCGGGGCTGGCGCAGGTCGGCGCACCACCGGGGCTCCAGCGCCGAGCCTGCTCGCGCCGGGCCCGCGAGACTCAGTCCGCGCCGAGCCTGCTCAGTCCGCGCCGCGTCCGCTCAGAAGGCCGGGCATGAGGAGCCGACGCACGCCACGGACGGCGGGCCGCCGGGGACCGCGTTGTCGTAGCAGATGTAACAGTTCGTCGAGGGAAGCCCGGGCATGGTGCTGCCGGGGCAGTTGTAGCGACGCTGCTTGTAGTACCTCGACGCTTCTCCGAAGAACTCATTATAATCGGGGTCGCAGTCGCGGGTCTCGACGCCAATCGGTGTCTTGAACGAGCTGTCGCTGTAATAGGTCCGGGTGAAGCCGGTCGACATCAGCGCCTGCTCGGCGGAGTCCACGGCCTCCTCGCCGGCGACCGCCTCGGCCTCAGGTGCCGATTCGCTCGGCTCGGCCATGCAGGCGGCAACAGAGGTGGCGAGTCCGAGAGCCATCAAGATGTTCTTCAGCATGGTCTGCTTACTCCCTCGTTGTGATGGCGCGAACGCGCACCCCGGCGCCCGCCCGCGGCAGCGGGTCGGCGCGCAGCCGGGGTGAGCGAAGGGCGCGCCCGTCGCGCGATCGTCGTGAGGATGTGTAAGCGCGGGGCGGTGGGCGCGCGTTCACGAACGCGCCATTCGGTTGTGCGTTCGCGCCACCCGCCGCCGTCAGCGCCCGCCGCGGCCTCGCCGGGCCGCGCGATCCGCCTCCTCCTCGCCGAGCGCCTCGGACTCGGCGTCGTCCGCCCCGGCCTCGTCCGCGCCGAGCGGCGCGATCCGCCGCCCGCGCCGCGCGTCCTCGGGCGCCGGCGGCGCCGGCGGCGCGCTGCCCCGGATCTCCTGCGCGATCCGCGACAGCACCGTCGCGACGCCCTCCTCGACGGCGTGCCCGAGCTCCTCGGCGCTCCGCTCGAGGCGCTGCTTGCGCTCGAGCTGCTCCACCCTGCGCCGCTCCTCCAGCCGCCGCTCCTCCTCCCGCCGCGCCAGCGCGGCGCTGCGCTCGATCTGCCGCCGGAGCTGCCGCGGGGACACGTCGCTGGAGAGCGCGGCGCGCGCATGGAAGGCGAGCCCCAGGCCCCAGCCGAGCAGCGGCCAGAAGAACCACCACGGCCCGGGCGTGAGCGCGTTGATCGCGAAGAGGAACGCGTTCACGACGAGGAACGAGAACAGGTGCGAGCGGAACCCCTTGCGCCGGCGCGCGAGGATCGCCGCCCGCGCCTCCGCCTCGCCCCGGAAATGCTCGATGTCGCGCGACGCGGCCTCGATCGCGCCCCGCGAGATGCCGATCTCCTCCGCGGCCGCGACCAGCTCGTCATGGCCGACGTCGCGCGCCTGCGCGTCCCGGAGGGCGCGCTCCAGGATCGCCCGCACCTCGGCCTCGGTGTACCGCCGCCCGCTCTGCTTGTCCGGTTTCGCCATCGCTCTGCCTTCCCCCGCGCGCGGAGAGCATACGCTTGACCGCGTGCGCCCGCCCCGCTTCCATGGGCGCAGCAAGGACCCCATGAGCAGCGACACGGCCTTACAACGCGTGGGGACCACGATCCGCAACAAGTGGACGCTGGAGCGGCTGCTCGGCGCCGGCGGCATGGCCGCCGTGTACGTCGGCGTCCACCGCATCGGGCGCCGCGACGCGCTCAAGATCCTCCACCCGCAGGCCGCGCAGTCGAAGGAGATCTGCGACCGGTTCGAGCGCGAGGCGCAGGCCGCGAACCGCTTCCGCCACCCGGGCGCCGTCGAGATCCGCGACATCGACGTCGCCGAGGACGGCGCGCCGTTCCTCGTCATGGAGCTGCTCGAGGGCGAGTCGCTCGCCGAGCGCGAGCGCCGCCTGGGCGGCCTGCCGCTCGCCGAGGTGCTCGGCTTCGCCGCGCAGGTGCTCGACACGCTCGGCGCGGCGCACGCGCAGGGGATCATCCACCGCGACATCAAGCCGCCCAACCTGTACGTCGTCCGCGAGGCCCCCGCGTCCACGCCCGCGCCCGCCGGCGGCCCGCGCATCAAGGTCCTCGATTTCGGCCTCGCGCGGATCCGGCAGGACTCTGGCCTCCTGGGGGAGCTCACGCGGATGGGCCTCGTGCTCGGCACGACGCCGTACATGCCGCCGGAGCAGGCCAAGGGCCGCGACATCGACTTCCGCGCCGATCTGTTCGCGGTCGGCGCCACCATGTTCCGCCTGATCGCCGGACGCCACGTGCACGAGGCGAGCACCGACTTCGACCTCCTGCTGAAGATGGGCCGGGAGCCGGCGCCGCCGCTCTCGCAGCGCGCGCCGTACGCGCCGCGCGACGTGTGCCTCGTCGTCGACCGCGCGCTCGCCTTCGACCGCGACCAGCGCTACCCCGACGCGCACCGCATGCTCGAGGACGTCCTCGCCCTGCTGCGCCGCGAGCCGCCCCCGTACGCGTCGCGGTTCGCTCACGCGGTCGATCCCGACGCGATCACGCTGCACGGGCAGCGCGCGCCCGCCGCCCCGGACGACGAGAACGGGCCCATCACGGTCCCGGTGGGCCCCGCGAGCAGCCCGACCGCCATCGACAGCATCGCGGTCGAGTGGAGCGACGAGCCGCCCGTCAGCGGCGGATCGATCACCACGGAGTGGGAGCGCCCCGCGGGCGCGAACGAGGAATCGATCGCGGTCGAGTGGAGCGACGAGTCGCCGGACGCGCCCGCGTCGCAGCGCGTGCGGCGCTGACGGGCTCGGCGGCCCGTCAGCCCGCGCCCGCTCGGCCGCGCCGAGCTGGATCGCGCCTCGCTGGACCGCGCCCGGTCAGGCCGTGCCCCGGCGCCGCCGCAGCCCGAGCAGCGCCATCGCCAGCAGCGTGGCCAGCGGCCCCGCGGCCCTGGTCGCGCCGCCGCCGGGCACCTGGCAGCCGCAGCCGTCGCCCTCGGCGACCACCGGGGAGCCATCGGTCGGCGCGTCGGCCCCGCCGCCGCCCTCGCCGCTCGGGGCGCCTCCCGCGCCGCCGACGGCGCCCTCACCGCCCCCGCCGCCCTCGCCGCCGGCGCCGCCCTCGCCGACCGGATCGCCGCACTCGGACGCGTCCGGGACGAGCGCGCCGAACGGCGTGTTCTCGATGCCGCGGACCTCGATGTCGTCGATTTCCCAGCCGAAATCGCCCGAGTAGGCGTCGGTGCCGATGCGGAAGCGGACCTTCACCGTCTTCCCCGCGAACGCGTCGCCGAGGTCGAGCGTCACCTGCTCCGCATCGGGCCAGGCCTCGTTCGCGCCGACGAAGCCTTGGCGGTCGGCGAGCGGGTTCACCGACGGCTCGTCCACCGTGTTGCCGATCGGGCCGCCGTACCCGGGATCCGCAAAAGCCGCGACGTCCTGCCACGTCTCGCCGTCGTCGTCGCTGATCTCGATGAGCCCGCCGTCCCAGTGGATCGCCGCCTCGTCCTCCGTCGCCGGCGAGATCTCGAACGAATACCGGTGCTTGAACGAGATCTCGAGCGGCTCGCCCTCGCCGACCGAGAGCGGCGGCGAGACGAGCTGCGTGTCGGAGAGGCTCGGGTGGTCGACGCCGCGCCACGCGTGGTTCGTCAGGTCCGTCTTCTCGCGCGACCAGATGGCGTCCGCCTCCTTGCCGGCCGTCGACCAGGCGGGCGCCTCGCTCTCGACCGAATCGACGGCCGACGCCGCCGGCACGTCGTCGACGTTGAGGCGCGCCCCGGCGACGCCGGCGACCATCACCTCGCACGCCCGGGGGGCGGTGACGTCCACGCGGAGCTCCAGCGTCTCGATCCCGACCGCGGCATCGTCCACGTCGACCTCGATCTCGACCGTCCCGGCCCCGAACGCCGGGATATCGGGCAGCACGATCGCGGTCCCGTCCGGGAACGACACGTGCTCGTTCGTCGAGGAGACGGTCGCCGCGGCGCCGAGCAGCGGCACCGGGCCCGCGTTCCGCACCTCGATCGCCACCTTGCCGCGCTCGCCCGCGTCGAGGAAGCCGTCGTCGTCGCACGAGCGCACGCCGTCGTCCGGCTCCCCCGGCGAGACGGCGGCGAGCGGCGCCATCGCGAAGCTCTCGACCACGCCGACGAAGTCCTCCGAGTCGCGCGGCGCGGACGCCGCGCACGTCCCCGCGCCGCGCCGCGCGAAGCCGTGGGCGAGCGCGAGCATGTCGGCCTCGCTCCGCGCGAACGCGGCCGCGAGCAGCGCGTCCCGCTGCTCGGTGTAGGTCGCGTCCACCGGCGCGAGCTTCATCCCCGCCACCACGATGTCCGACATGAGCCGCCGCGCCTCGTCGTGCGTGTAGATGCGGCCGCCCTCGTCCTCCCGCGCGAGCAGCTCGACGTAGCCCTCGAACAGCATGAGCGCCCAGATCTCGCCCGCGTTGTGGACCTCGGAGTTCCTCGGGTCGCTCCCCTCGAGGATCGGGTGATCCGGGAGCTCGACGCCGTCCGAGATGTGCTTGAACGTGAGCCCGTTCTTCGAGAAGTTGATCGTGTAGGGCGCCCGGCGTCCGCCGTAGTAGGCGCTCTCGCCGCTCTCCTCCGACGCGTAGATCCCGGTCGCGAAGGTGCCGCCGAGGTCGTCGCCGTCGCGCATCGCCATGTGCAGCGCGATGAAGTCGCCCCAGCCCTCGCTCTGCGCGTCGCACTGCGCGGTGAAGCACTGGGTCAGGCGCCGGTGGATGAAGTGCCCCCACTCGTGCGCGGTGACGGTGTTGTCGATCGTGCCGTCGCGCACGACGCCGAGCACGCGCTCCATCGCCGCCCTGACCGGCCCTTCCAGGAGCGCGGCCTTGAGGCTGCTCCCTTCCTCGTAGGAGGTGGAGAGCACCGGGATGGTCACCACGGCGTCCGCCGGCTCGCCGTTTCCCATGCCCGGCGCGGGGTTGCCGGGCGCGTTGTTGGCGATGATGAGCCCCACCGCCCCGGCGGCCTCGGCGTTCACCCCCTTCTGCTTGAAGGAGCAGACGCCCCGATCGACGAGCAGGATCTTGCCCGTGACGTCGGAGACCGGCGCCTCGCACCCGTCCCGCGTTCCATCCACCGCGTCGTCGGGCGTGGCGTCGACGCCGTCGTCGACGAGCGCGACCTCGGCGGAGAGGTTGAAGCTCCCGGCCCCGAACGCGGCCGTGCCGGTGCTCAGGCTCGCGCCGCCCGGGTCGAGCGTCAGCGTGCGCCGGACGTCCTTGCTGTTCCAGAGGTACATCTGCATCCGCGGCGAGGCGCCGTCGGACATCGCGTTCATGTTCGCGTTGTTGCGCGCGGCGTTCGGCACCAGGGCGCCGTCCTGCGCCTCGGCGTGCAGCGGATCGCCGCCGAGGCCGCCGCGGCCCATGTTGTCCAGCTGGGCGTTGCCGGCGGCCTCGTCGAAGCCCGAGTCGTAGTACCAGTCGTGCAGCCAGTTGTTCACGTAGAACAGCTGGGTCACGGCGGCCATGGTCTGCGCCTCGCTCGACACCGGATCGAGCAGGGGGTCGTAGACGTGGTCGAACGTCCGCTCCGCGGTGAGGGTCGCCCGGACGTCGCCGTTCGAGTAGCCGTCGGGGGCCCGGTGGTCCGCGTAGGCGTCCACGTTGTTGCCGAAGGTCTGGACCGCGTCGTTCGGCAGCCAGGGGTCGGCGGCGCCGCCCGGGCCCTTGTTGAACCCCTCCATCGAGACGAGCGGCGCCGGGATGAAGTCCGGCTGCGACCCGTCCGGCGTGCCGGTCGGGTGCGGCAGGAAGTCGGCCTGGGGCCCGTCGAGGGGCCGCCGGTCGCCGGTGGTCTCGGCCCAGACGCGGTAGTTGAACGCGTCGTACTCGGTCAGGTCGCGGCGGTAGAGGACGCGGCCGTCGTCGGCCGCGATCACGTAGTCGTAGGCGTCCGAGGAGACGGACTCGACCTCTCCCGAGATGAACTCGACGAAGTACGCCGGGATCAGCGCCTCCGGCATCGGGAAATAGACCCTCTTCACGCGGGCCGGCTCGACGAGGTGGAGGCCCGCGGCGCGGAGCGCGCTGTCCGGCGCGAGGTCGAACGCCTGGTAGTCGCCGGCGGGGCGCTGGAGATCGACGACGCCGCGCTGCCCCGGGTGGATCCCGTGGAGGTCCTCGAGCGCCCGGCCGAGCGCCTGCCTCGGCGAGAGGCGGAACGCATGGCGGCGCGCGCGCTCCATGGCGGGCACGGCGGCCGGGTGCAGGTTGCCGGAGATGGCGACGAGCGCGAGGTCCTGGCGCATGAGCACCTTCACGTCGGTCTGGAAGACGTCGGCGCCGTCGACGCGCTGCCGCAGGACGACGATGACGGGCCCCTGGCCGAGGTCGTGGACGTGGACCACCTGCGCCGCCTCCAGCGCGGCCCGGGACAGGCCGTAGGCCGCGGCGAAGCGGGCGAGGTGGCGCCGGGCCGCGGCCGCCGGCGTGGCGACCGGGGCGACGGCCGACGGGGCCTCGGCCGGCGCGGCCCCGCTCGCGGCCCACAGGAAGGTCGGCGCGCCGCGCTGCTCGTCGATGGACGTGACGACCCCGCCCGCGCGCGCGGCGCGAGCGGCGGCCGCGGCGCGCGCGTCGCCGAGGGCACGCGCGTCGCCGAGGGCGCGCGCGGCCCTGGGCGCGCGCAGGTAGGCGTTGAGGTCGGGCCGCTTGCCGGGGGCCGCGTGCGCGAGCGAGCCGGCGAGGAGCGCGAGCGAGAGCGTGAGACCGCGAATGGAACGCTTCATCCGATCTACTCCGTGCGTGACTGGACAGCGGTCGTGCCGCCGGATCGCTTCGTTCCCGAGCGGGAAACCGGCCTGATGAATGAAGACCTTTGATAGACGTTCCCGCCGCACGAGGGAAGCCGCTCGGCGGCTCGGGGAGGGCGTTACCCCCGGCGAGAGCGGCCACGACGGCGGGGCGGGGCGGCGGACGGGCTCTTCGCTACCGGGACGAAGCCCGGAGGAAACAAGCCCGGAGGACGGGAGGGGCCGGGAGGAGCCGGGAGGAACCGGGGCGTGCGCCGCGCGTGGGGCGGCGGTTTGTGCGTCGGGCGGGGCGGCGCGGAGCGGTTTGTGCCCTTCCCGTCGGACCGCCGCTCTAGGATGCGCCCGCCATGCTCGGCGAAGCGAAGCGGATCTACCTGGCCACGCGGAAGAAGCACGATCAGCTCTTCAACACCTACGTCATGCGCCCGCTCGCCGGCGGCGTCGTCGCGCTGCTCGCGCGGACCTCGATCACGCCGAACCAGGTCACGCTGCTCAACCTCGCCGTGTTCGTCGTCGCGGCGGCGTTGCTGGTCGCGCTGCCCACGGCGGCGGGGGGCCTCGTCGCCATCGCCGTGCTCGAGCTGAGCTACCTCCTCGACTGCGCCGACGGGATGCTCGCGCGCCACAAGCAGATCGCGTCGAAGGAGGGCCACCTCTTCGATTTCTTCACGGACGAGCTCAAGGCGGTGCTCCTCTCGGGCGCCCTCTCGGTGCGCTTCTTCCGCGCCGGCGGCCTCGGCCTCGACGGCGCGCTCTGGCCCGCGGGCGACCCGCGGTTCCTGCTCGCGGGGGTGGTCGGGGTCGCGGTGATCGCCTCGGCGATCTCGCTGACGAACTTCGTCCGCCGCCCGGAGATCAGCGGCAAGGAGACGTCGGTCTCGGCGCACTACGAGACCGTCACGGAGGAGCGCCCGCGGTCGCCCGTCGCCCGCGCGGCGGCGCTCGTGACGACGTTCCTGCGCTTCCTGAACCACTACCCGAGCCACATCTGGGCGTTCGCGCTCGCGGATCGGCTCGACGTGTTCTTCTGGATCTACGCGCTGATCAACGGCCTTTACCTGGCGCGGGGCTGGCTCGGGCTGCTGCTCAGGTTCGGGCGGGGCTAACTTCCGGGGACCGCCGGATGCGGTGCGCGAGTGAGCGCGTGGCATCAGGGGCGACGTGCGTGTCCCAGGAGCGGGCCGGCGGCAGCCGGAGCGCGGGGGCGCGACCGCTGCGCCGGGGAGGGCCGGAGAACGGCTGACCACCCCGCAATCCCTGAATGCTGCGCGCCCGCGGCGCGCTCGACAGCAATTGGGCCATGATACCTGCTGACGTGTGGAGGTGCTCTCAACCGGAAGCCCAGGGGCTATTGAGCGACGCGGAGCGGGAGACGGCGATGGAAGACGGCTTCTTTGGGCCTGGCCAATCCGCGGCCTTCGACGCGATCCGCGCCTGGCACGGCGGAGGCGGCGCCGGCGCCTGCGTCGTGTACGGGCCGGCCGGCGCCGGCAAGGGCGCGGTGATCGACCGCTTCTTCGCCTCGCTCGACGGGTCCTTCGCGCAGCGCGTCCTCGTCCGCGGCGGCCGGGCGGCCGGCGCGCCGTTCGAGCAGGAGGTGCTGGCGCGGCTCGCGGACGGTCTCTGGCCCGACGACGCGCCGCACGCCGAGGATCGCCAGGGGCTCTGCGAGCTCCTCGCGAACGAGATCGCGAACCGGGACGCCGAGGACGGCGAGCCGGCGCTCCTCCTCGGCATCGTCGGCCCGGACGCGTGCGCCGACTGGCCCGAGGAGCGCGAGCGGTCGGTGCTGGGCGAGCTCGGCCCCTCCGTGCGCGTGCTGGTCTCGGTGTCGGGTCCCAGGGAGGCGGCCGAGCGGTGGGCAGAGCGGCTCGCCGTCGACGTCTCCACGATCGCCTGGGTGCCCGTGAGCGGCTTCCGGCTGGACGAGATCGACGCCCCCCTGCGCGATCGGCTGGCCTGGGCGGCGATCGACGGCCCGGGGCCGGCCGCGATCGTCGAGGCGACGATGGGCGCGCTCCGCGAGCGCGGGGCGGCGCGGCTGGAGGCGCTGCTGTCGATCGTGGCGCGCGCGTTCGCGCCGCTCGATCTCGGGGACGCGGCGGCGCTGCTCGACGAGAAGGAGGCGGAGCTCGCCGCCGCGCTCGACGCGCGCCGCGCCGCGCTCGATCCGGTGATCGCGTGGGAAGAGCGCTGGAGCGCGCTCCGGTTCCGGCACGAGGCCCTGCGCGCGGCCTGGGTGGCCGCGAGCGAGGACGGCGCCGCCCGCTGCGAGCGGCGGTTCGTGGAGGCCGCCCGTGCGCTGCTCGGCGCCCGCGCGCGGGCGAGCGGTCGCCTTCCCGAGGACCGCGCCGCCGGCTACCTCCGTCGGTACGCGGGGGATCATCTGCGCACATCCGGCGCGCCGCCCGCCGATCTCCTCGCGCTCTGCGATCCGCGCTGGGCGTGGCCGTCCTCGCTCGGGGACCTCGCCGCGCGCCGGGCGGAGCTGCGGCGCCTCCGGCGCTTGGTCGCCACGCCGCTGGAGGCCGCCGGCGCGCCGCTGGAGGCCGCCGGCGCGCCGCTGGAGGCCGCCGGCGCCGGTCGCCTTCCCGAGGACCGCGCCGCCGGCTACCTCCGTCGGTACGCGGGGGATCATCTGCGCACATCCGGCGCGCCGCCCGCCGATCTCCTCGCGCTCTGCGATCCGCGCTGGGCGTGGCCGTCCTCGCTCGGGGACCTCGCCGCGCGCCGGGCGGAGCTGCGGCGCCTCCTGGAGGCCGCCGGCGCGCCGCTGGAGGCCGCCGGCGCGCCGCTGGAGGCCGCCGGCGCGGGCGAGGCCCTGGCGGAGCCGGTGCCCCGCCTGGTCCGCGTCGCGCTCGCGCAAGGCGCGCTCGGCACGCTGCACCGCGCAGGGGATCCGCGGGACACCCGGCCCGGCGACGTAGCGCGCGGCGACGCCGAGCGGGCGCTCGCCGCCGCGCTCCTCGCGCTCTCGGCGCGCGCCTCGGGGCGCCCTGGCGAGGAGATCGCGGCGAGGGCGCGCGAGCTCGTGCGGCGGCGAGGAGCCGCCTGGCGCGGCGACCCCTGGAACGACGCGCAGGCGCTGCTCGCGGCGGCGCGCGCCAGCTCGGGCGACGATGCGGCGAGCTTCGCGCGCTGGGCGGTGTCGGCCACCTTGCGCGACGAGCAAGGGCCCGGCCTGCCGGTGTGGCTCGCTGCGGCCCGATTCCTCCCGCCGTCCGAGGCCGAGGCGCTGGTCGCGGAGGCCGTCGAGCGCGCGCGCTCGGACGCGCGACCGGGCAACGCGCTCGCGCAGCTCGCCGCGGCGCCGGCGCTGGACGCCGGCCAGACGCGCTCGCTCTTTCGCGCGGCGATGGATCTCCCGCCGGGATCGCGCGTCAACGCGCTGGCGCCGCTCGTGCGGGCGCTGCCCGAGGAGGAGCGCTCGCGCGGCGTCTCCGCGCTCTTCGACGCCCTGCTCGACGGCGCGGGCGCGGACGGCGAGCCGATCGACACCGCATCGTGCACCGAGGCGCTCGCCCCCTTCCTCGGTCTGCCCGAGGTCTCGAGGCTGCTGGACGACCCGATGACCGGCATGGGCGCGCCGCTCGCCGTGCGGCTCGCGGAGCTCGGCGAGACCGCGCGCGCGCTCGACGTCATCGAGCAGCTCTGCGGCGCTGGGGTCCACGGCGCGGGCCCGCTGCTGCGCGCCGCCGCCACCCGGGCAGGGCGTCCGCTCGTCCACGCGGCGCGCGAGGCGGTGGCGTCGCTCCAGCCGGCGTGGGCCGCGGCCGCGCTGGTGGCCGACCATGCGGCCCCGGCGATCGACGCGCTGGGGCTCGATGCCTCGGTCGAGATCGCCGAGCGCGGTGGGAGCTCGGGTCAGGCGCGCATCGCGGCCCTCGCGGCGCTTTGCTGCGCCGCGCCCGCGCCGTCGCGCCCGGCGCTCGCCGCCCGCGCGGTCGCGGCCTACCGCCAGAGCGGGGACACGGACGGGCTGGAGACGGTGATCCGCTGCGCTGCCTGGATGTCGCCTCATGACGCCGCGTGGCTGTTCGCCAGGAGCCTCAGCGACGCTGCCGGCTCGGTCACGCTGGCATCGACCCTGAGCGGCTGGGGAGGCGTGGAGATGCTCGCGCCGCTGGTGGCGCGGCTCGGTGGCGACGGCGCCCTCGCCGCCGTGGCGGATGCCCTGCACGGGGCGGATGCGTGGCTCGCGTGGATGGAATCCGGCGACAGGAACGATTGACGCACCGCGTCGCACACAGACAGGTCGCGACCTGCCTGCACCCCCTCGGAAGGGGGTTCGGGTCGATCCAAAACCGAACCGGAGGGCCTCCGAAGCCCGCTCCGCCACATCGCGACCTCTCCGCGACCCCTTCCGAGGGGGTCAGGTCGATCTGAAACCGAACCGGAGGGCCTCCGAAGCCCGCTCCGCCACATCGCGACCTCTCCGCGACCCCTTCCGAGGGGGTCGGGTCGATCCGAAACCGAACCGAAGGGCCTCCGAAGCCCGCTCCGCCACGTCGCGACCTCTCCGCGACCCCTTCCGAGGGGGTCGGGTCGATCCGAAACCGAACCGAAGGGCCTCCGAAGCCCGCTCCGCCACGTCGCGACCTCTCCGCGACCCCTTCCGAGGGGGGTCGGGTCGATTCGCGACCTTGCCGGGGGGCCTCCAAAGCCCGCGCGGGCAGGTCGCGACCTGCCGAACTCCCGCCAGGGATCTGCCTCGCGAGCGACAGAGAAATGAACGCCAAGGCGCAAAGGCGCAAAACTACACATCTTTTTTGCGTCTTTGCGCCTTTGCGCCGTGGCGTTGAACTCTCTCTCGGGATCCCTGGCCGGACCTCTGGCGGGCGGAACCAGGTCGAGACCCCGCCGGAGGACCTCCGAAGCTCGCGCCGTCCCGGTTCGGAGGGTCCTGGCCGCCTTGCGGGCTCGCTGATGGTTCAATTAAAGGGTCGACGATGATCAAGGCCCTGGCGTGGCTGGCCTGCTCTCCCCTCGTCCTCGCCGCTGCTGGCTGCGGCGCGGAGGCCGACGATACGACCCGAGCCACATTTCCCGAGTACGCGCATCCCTTGTCCGAAGGGGAGAGTGCCTGTGGGCGAGCCGACTTCGAGGAGCTGTTTCCTTTCTCGATCCGCTCCGCGACGCTCCCCGTGCTCGTCCACTATTACCGAGAGGAGGAGCGCGACACCGCCCGCCAGGTCCTCGCCTTCGTGGAGAAGGGGTGGGACTACCACGTGAATCGGATCGGCATGCGCCCGCCGCTCACGGACGCAGGAGAGTGCGGGCCCGACGACGCGTTCGACGTGCTCGTGTGGCGAGGCCACCGCAGCTGCCTTGTCGACGTCCTCGGCGACGAGCCGTCGACCTCCTGGAACGACGGGCACCCTTTCATGATCGTCGATCCGTGGGGGCCTTACGGCGGCGCCGATCTGGAGGAGACCGTCGTGCACGAGATGGCGCACGCGTCGCAGGCCGCCGACGACTGGAACGAGAGCCCCGTCCTCTTCGAGATGTCGGCCAGCTTCCTCGACCAGATCTACATGGATCGCTATGCGGACGAGGGCCTCGCCGACTTTCAAAGGCACCCGGACCGGGCGATCGACCACGACGACGACTACGAGACGTGGGCCATGTATGGCTCGTCCATGGTCCTCCTGTACCTCAAGGACAGATTCTTCGACGGCGATCCGACGTTCGTCTCGCGCATGTGGCTCGACGCGCGCAACCCGAAAGGCGCCGAGGGCGCGCTGGATCGCAACGAGCCCGACTTCGTCGATGCGCTCGACGCGATGCTGCGCGAGGTGGCGGACACCAGCTATGTCGGCGTCGTCCCCGAGCTCGCGCGCTGGCGCTGGTATACCGGCGATCACATCGACGACCGGCACTTCCGTCACTTCGCGGGGGGCCTCGAGAACCTCGAGGCGGCCAGGCTGACGCTCGCGGCCCGGGTCGAGGCCGCGCCGGGCAGGAGCGACATCCGCGACGGCGCGCCGATGATGCTCGGCACCAGCTACATCGAGCTGTCGGCAGGCGCGCACGCCGCGCGGCCGGTCTGCGTATCCCTGCATGCGCCCGAGGACGCGAGGCGCCGCTTCGTCGTCCAGGCCGTGCCTGGGCTCACGCCCGACTCCGACGGCGAGCTCCTCGACCTCTCGTCCGGCCCCGCACCCCTGGAGCTCGCGGCGGACGGGAAGCGAACGCTCGTCGTGACCGCCCTGCCCACGGGCCCTTATGACCCCGACACCCGAGGAGAACAGCGGTATCCCTTCACGGTGGTCCTCCATCCAGGGAGCGGCAGCTGCTCTGGATGAGCACGGGCCGTCTGGCTGCCGACGTCGTGCTCGGCGCAGGGGAGCGCGCTTGCGGTGCAGCCATGAGGCCTCGCGTACGGCCTGCGTGGCCGCGAGCGAGGACGGCGCCGCCGGGGCGAGGGGCGGTCGTCAGCGCTTCGCGACCTGGCCGAAGTGAGGCACGAGGCGCGCTTCGATCTCATCGAGGTAGTCCATCAGTCCAGTCGCGGCGCCTCGCTGCTTCAGGACGGCCAGGGGAGGCTCTTTCATACATGCTTCCTCCCGCTCCTGGTCTCCTCCTGTGAGCGCGTGGAGCACCCGCTTGGCATCGCGCTTCGCGCCATCCTCGCTCGCCGTGAGCTGCTCGGCGCACGAGCGGGGATCGAAACCGAGCTCCTTGCGCTCGCGCTCGAGGAGCGCTCTCTCGGCATCGTCGCGAGGCTCGTAGCCAGCGAGGATCCAGCACTCTCGCTTGGTGTGGGCGACGCCGATGATGACCCGGAAGGGCCACTGCTGTGCGTCCCGCGCCTGCTCGAAGCCTTCACGACGCCGGCTCAGCTTGTCCGCGTCGCGCATGAGGATCACGGCGTCCGGAGGAGGATCGAGCGTGGCGAGGAGCTTCAGCGCCTGCTCGGCCATCGCCGCATCCGGCTCCCGCGGCTTTCCGTGGAAAAACCCGTGCGCGACGAGATGTCGCGCCCTCGCCATTCCCTTCATGTTCGTCCACTTCAGGCAAGAATCATGACGGCGGATGCCATGATAGCCACGAAAATGATCAATGGTCTCCGAGTCAATCCAGTCAACGGCTTCGCATAGAACTCGATCGCAGAGCGCGCATGCGGTGCGCCGGTCGGCGTCCGCTTCACATACGACGGCTATCGAGTTAGCCGCCTGCTCAGGCATGCGGCTGCGCGCCTCGTTCGCGGACCCAGTCCTCGCCAACCATGCTCCAGATCTCCCCGGGGCTCATGAACTCCTTCCAGCGTTCAAACTGCGGATGTTCGTTCAGCCGGGCCCACCTCACGGCGCCGGTCTCGTCGGCGCTCATCAGTCGAACTTCCTCAGGCTCGAGATGATCGATGAGGTAGGGGGAATGGCTCGTCGCGACGATCTGCAGTTCAGGAAACACGTCGAGGAGCTTACGGATCTGCGCGACCAGATCGGCGATGGCCCTCGGGTGGATGGCGCGCTCGAGGTCGTCGATGAGGAGCAAATGTGCGCCCTTGCGGCTGATGATCGCCGTCAAGATCCCGAGCACGATGAGCGTCCCCTCGCTCGCGGCGTGGGCTGGTAGATTGGCCGCCCCCCGCATGTCCAGCACGGCACGATGGCCGACGTATTCTCGCTCGACCGTGCTTATCATCGTCTGGCCGTTGATGGTGACCCGCTGGATCTCGGGGCGCTTCACCGCTGAACGCTCCAAGCGAACCCTCTCCACAGCGGGGATGACCGCGCGCAGCGCATCCTCCACACGTCGGAAGTCGTCCGCGCGCGAGATGAGCATCTCGGCGAGCACGGCGGCCAGGCCATCGCCGTCCGGCTCTATTCGCGGGACGAGGGAGGCGCTGTAGGATGACTGGGCGAGCTTGGTCGCATCGAGCCTGAGCAAGTCCGCTGGAGCGCGGACAGCATCTACCACTTCTCGAGCTTCATCCGACAGCTGAGAGCTAGCCCCCGGGTACGTGATCACGTCATCGCCGTATTCAACGGTCACGTGCCTTCCCCAGTGGCCATCGCCGTAGTCCTCTGCCAAGAGACGGATCGAGCCCGCCCTGCCCTTCCAAGTTCCTGTGCATCGAATCTCGATCGGCTCGCCGGTGCCATGAGAGCGGAGCACCGACGGATGTCGCTCACCTTCCAGGAGTGACCACGGGTCTTCCGAATGCAGATACGCCAACCCCTGAAGCACGCTCGTTTTTCCAGAGGCGTTCGGCCCTACCAGCACGGTGAACCGCTCGAGCGGGAGGCAGATGTCCCGCAGCGCCTTGAAATTCTTGAAGCTGACGGTCTCGATCATGGTCCTGCACCGGAGCCCTCCACGGGCCCCGGGAGCCTAGACGACCCCGCCCATCCCGGCTACCTCGCCCGCCTGACCTGCTCGCCCTCTGGCTTCCGCTAGCAGCGGGATCGCCTGGCCTCTTGCGTCGCGGGAAGTTGGGCCGAACTCGCTTCCGTCGCGGTGTGGCGCACGGAAACGCCGCTGTGTTCCACCGAACGGCGTTGAGTCTTCGCGCGGCGCCTCGCTCGGCAACGGTCGCCATCCCACGCACGCGTGTCGCTCGTCTCAGCGCCACGACCCGTTGTGAACGCCACCCTCCACGAGGCCCGGTCGCGAAGCGGGAGCGGACCATCCCCGGCGCAGACCCCGCCGAAAACTGGCCCTCCTCCCCCTCTCGTGCATTACGGTCGCCCCGCCATGGACACGCCGCCCCGAACGCGCCCGGCAGCACCGCGCGCGGCGCGCCGCCCTGCGCTCGCGTCTCTCGCCCTCGTCGCGCTCCTCTCGGGCTGCGGCCAGTCCCAGTCCGGGAGCACCCCCGACTCGCCGGCCGAGGCCCACGGCGGCGCCGCCGCCAAGGAGGCCGCCGCGCAGGGCGCCGCCTCCGCCGCTTCCGGCGCCCCCTCCGCCTCCCCTGCCCCGGCCGAGGACGAGCCCCCGCCCGGCCAGCCCCAGGGCCCGCCCATCGTCTCGCTGAGCGGCGTCGCCACCCCGCCCCCGCCGCCCGCCGAGGGCAGCCCGCGGCTCGCGAGCATCGCGATGCTCACCCGCGTCTACGCCCGGCCCAGCACCGGCGCCAAGCGCGTCGGCTTCCTCCGCGCCGGCGCGATCGTCGAGATGGATCCCGAGCCCGCAGGCACCGACGGCTGCCCCGGCGGCTTCCGCAAGATCAAGCCGTTCGGCTACGTGTGCCTCGGCCCCGACGCGACGCTCGACCTGAACCACGAGATCGTCCGCGCCGCGGCCCGCCGCCCCGACGTCACCCACAAGCTCCCGTACATGTACGGCACCGTCACCCGCGGCGGCCCCGCGTACGCGCGCATCCCGACGCAGGACGACCTCGAGCGCCACGAGCCGAGCCTCAAGAAGCACCTCGATCGCTGGGCGAAAGACGAGGAGAGCGGCGCCACCTACGGCCTCGACGTGTGGCTCAAATGGAGCAACGAGCCGGCCCCGCCCGCGCTCGACGCCCTCGCGCAGCGCATCACCGATCGCGAGATCCCGTGGTTCCTGCGCGACGGCCGGAGGGCCCCCAACCTCTCCGGCCTCATCAAGTCCGACGACGCCGTGAAGATCGACGAGGTCTCGCGGCGCAACGGCATGGCCTTCATCGAGTCGTTCCTCCACGAGGGCCGGCGCTACAACGTCACCACCGACCTGCGCGTCGTCCCCGCCGATCGGTTCCGCCCCATCCGCGGGTCCGACTTCCACGGCGTCGAGATCGGCAAGGACATCGACTTCCCGTTCGCGCTCGTGCGCCGCCCCGGCGGCAAGCGGTGGCGCGTGGAGGGCAAGAAGCTCGTCGACGCCGGGGAGCTCGAGTGGCGCGCCGCGGTGCCCCTCACCGGCAAGCAGCAGTTCTTCGGCGGCAAGCTGCACTACGAGACGAAGGACGGCGAGTGGGTCGACGATCGCCACGCCGGCCGCATCGACCCCGCCAAGAAGATGCCCGCCTGGGGCAAGAACGGCGAGAAGTGGCTCGACGTCAACATCACGAAGCAGGTGCTCGTCGCCTACGAGGGCACGAAGCCGGTCTACGCCACCCTGATGTCGAGCGGCGAGGCCGGGCTCGAGGACCACGAGTCCAGCACGGCGACGAAGCGCGGGATCTTCCGCATCCACACGAAGTACATCTCCATCACGATGGACTCGGACGCCGTCGGCGAGGAGTTCGAGCTGCGCGACGTCCCCTACGTGCAGTACTTCGAGGAGGGGTATGCGCTGCACGGCGCCTACTGGCACGACAAGTTCGGCCGGCCCAAGAGCCACGGCTGCATCAACCTGTCGCCGGAGGACGCCCGCCGCCTCTTCTTCTGGACCGAGCCGGCCGTCCCGCCGGGATGGCACGGCGCGGCGCGCTCGCTGACCGGAACGGTGGTGTTCGTGCACCCCTGAGCCACGCGCCCCTCGGGCGTCGAGCGCCCGGCCCCGCGCGCGCCCGAGGGCAGGCCCGCCCCGAGGGCGGCGCGCGAGGAGCGCGGCCGGCGAGGCCCGCGCCGGGCGCGAGCGCGCGCTTGACGTAGCGGGACAGATCGATCGGGGATCACACTTCGCGCTCCTCCCGGCTCGAACAGCCCGAGAGTCGTGGTAGCGTCCCGCGCATGCAGCTTGCGGTCGTGGGAACAGGGTATGTCGGCCTCGTGGCCGGCGCGGGTTTCGCGGACTTCGGGAACGACGTCGCGTGCGTCGACGTGTCCGCCGCCAAGATCGAGATGCTGAAGCGCGGGGAGATGCCGATCTTCGAGCCCGGCCTCGACGTGCTCATCGCCAAGAACACGCGGGACGGCAGGCTCCGGTTCTCCACCGACGTCGCCGGCGCCATCCGCGACGCGGAGATCGTCTTCATCGCCGTCGGCACGCCGCAGGCCGACGACGGCTCGGCCGACCTCTCCGCCGTCGAGGCCGTCGGCGAGACGATCGGCAAGAACCTGAACAACTTCAAGGTGATCGCCACGAAGAGCACGGTCCCGGTCGGGACCGCGGATCGGCTCAAGCAGATCATCGGCGGGCTCACCACCCAGCCGTTCGCCGTCGCGTCGAACCCGGAGTTCCTCAAGGAGGGCGACGCGGTGAACGACTTCATGAAGCCCGACCGCGTGATCATCGGCTCGGACGACCCGAAGGCGCGCGAGATCCTGCGCCACCTCTACAACCCGTTCGTGCGGGCGAGCGACCGCATCCAGCTCATGGACGCCCGCTCGGCCGAGCTCACCAAGTACGCCGCCAACGCCCTGCTCGCGTCGCGCATCTCGTTCATGAACGACCTGGCGGTCCTCGCGGAGAAGCTCGGCGCGGACATCGAGCTCGTGCGCAAGGGCGTCGGCGCCGACCCGCGCATCGGCACGAAGTTCCTCTTCGCGGGCCCGGGGTTCGGCGGGTCGTGCTTCCCCAAGGATCTCTCGGCCATCCTCTACACCGCGAGCGCGGTGGGGCACGACCTGGAGATCGTGCGGGCGACGGAGCGGATCAACGCCCGGCAGAAGCGGCTGCTCGGGAGCAAGGTGAGCGCCCACTTCGACGGCGCGCTCAAGGGCAAGACGATCGCGGTCTGGGGGCTCGCGTTCAAGCCGCAGACCGACGACATCCGCGAGGCGCCCGCGCTCACGCTGATCGACCAGCTGCTCGAGGCGGGCGCGACGGTCCAGGCGCACGATCCGCAGGCGATGCCGAACGTGCGCGCCATCTACGGGAACCGCATCCTCCTGAGCGACGGCATGTACGGCGCGGCCGAGGGCGCGGACGCGCTGGTCGTCGTCACCGAGTGGCACGAGTACCGGCGCCCCGACTTCCACCGGCTGAAGCGCATCCTGAGCTCCCCGACGCTCTTCGACGGGCGCAACGTCTGGGAGCCCGACGAGCTCCGCGGCATGGGGTTCGTCTACACCGGCATCGGCCGGAAGTAGCGCGCCGCCCGGGCGCGGCTCGGCCGTCGCCCGCGCCGCCCCGGCGCGGCTCACCCGTCGCCAGGGTCCGACGGCAGCGAGAGCCGCCGGCTGCTCGGCGGCTCCTCGCCGAGGTACCGCGGCGCGTTCACGGGCGTGACCCGCCGGCTGCTCGGCGGCTCCTCGCCGGTGTGCCGGTCCCACCGCCGCTCGAGCATCTTCCGATCGACGCCGATGAGCCGCGCCGCGGCCGCCTTGTTGCCGCCGCAGCTCTCGATCGCGTGGTGCAGCACCGCGCGCTCGATCACGCGGAGCTTCGATCCGAGCCGCTCGGGCAGGGCGAGCAGCGCGCGCGCCAGCCGGTCGATCTCCGCCGTGGCGTCCACGATCGGCCGCTCGCGCGCGAGCTCCTCGAGCGTCGGGACGTCGATGAGATCGTCGTCCGCGAGCAGCCCGAGCCGCTCGACGACGTTCCGGAGCTCCCGCACGTTGCCGGGCCAGGGCCGCCGGACGAGCCACGCGATCGCCTCGTCGGTGTAGCGGAGCTTGCGCGGGAGCTCCGCGCTGAAGGCGAGCAGGAGCTCGATGAGATCCGCGTCGCGCTCGGCGAGCGACGGGACGTGCACCGTGACCACGTTGAGCCGGTAGAAGAGATCCTCGCGGAAGCGCCCCTCGCCGATGCGCTTCTCCAGGTCGACGTGGGTCGCCGCGAGGACGCGGGCGCGCAGCGGGATCTCCGACTCGGCGCCGAGCGGGCGGAAGCGGCGATCCTCGAGCACGCGGAGGAGCTTCGCCTGGAGCTCGCCGGGCATCTCGGCGATCTCGTCGAGCAGGATCGTGCCCGCGCCCGCGAGCTCGAGCTGGCCGCGGATGCGCTTCTCGGCGCCGGTGAAGGCGCCGCGCTCGTGCCCGAAGATGAGCGACTCGATGAGCGTCCCCGGCAGCGCCGAGCAGTTGACGGCCACGAACGGCTCGCCGCGGCGCGAGCTCATCTCGTGCAGCGCGCGGGCGACCATCTCCTTGCCGCTGCCGGTCTCGCCGCGGATGAGCACGGTCTTGCTCGACTCGGCGACCCGCTCCACGATCCGCCGCACGCGCTCCATCGCCGCCGACGAGCCGAGCAGCGCCTTCGTCCCGAACGTGCGGTCGACCCGCTCGCGCAGCCGCACCACCTCGCCCTTGAGGAGCAGCCGCTCGCGCTGGCCCTCGATGATCGGCAGGAGCATCTCCGGGCAGAGCTCGTCCTTCAGCACGTAGTCCTGCGCGCCGAGCCGCATGGCCTCCCGGATCTCGGACAGCTCGCTGACCGAGGTGACCATCACCGCCGGCGTGCTCCGCCCCGAGGCGCGCACCCGCCGCAGGATCTCCAGGCCGCCGCGGTCGCGCGGATCGTCCGAGAGGCGCACGTCGAGGAGCAGGAGGTCCGGCGCGCTCCGCTCCACCGCCGCCATCGCGTCGTCGAGGCCGACCGCCTCCAGCACCTCGACCTCGTCGAGCGCGGCCAGGATCTGCCGGAGCGTGCGGCGGCCGCTCCGCTGATCGTCGACGACCAGGATCTTCACGCGACCTCGTCCTCTGCGGTCATGGTGAGGTCGGCGGCCGGGATCGCGATCACGAACCGCGTCCTGCCGTCGCGCCGCTCCGGGTCGATGGACCACCCGTGGGCGCGGACGATGCGGTGCGTGATGGCGAGCCCGAGCCCGGTCCCGCGCGGCTTCGTCGTGTACCAGGGCGCGAAGATGCGCGAAGCGTCCCCGCCGAAGCCCGGCCCCGTGTCCCACACGACGAGCTCGGCGCCGCCCTCCGAGGGCTCCCAGGTGACCCCGACGGTCCCCTTGTCGCCGGCGGCGTCGAGGCCGTTCGAGAGGAGGTTGACGAGCACCTGCGTGGCCTGGTCCGGGTCGCAGCTGAGCCGCGGCGTCGCGCTCACCCGCGCCTCGATCCGCCGCTTGCCGAGCTGATCGCGCAGGAGCATCTCCGCCCGGCTCACGAGCTCCTCGACCGCGAGGCGGCGGCGCTCGAGCTTCCTGTGCGTCACCCGGCGCAGGCCCATCACGAGCCGCTCGAGGCGCTCGACCTCCTCGCAGCCGATCTCGACCTCCTCGGCGTCCAGGCGCTGGTCGCTCGAGCCACGCTTGAACACCGAGCGGAAGAAGTTGATCGGGTAGCGCACCTCGTGGGTGATCTCGGCCGCGAGCGTCTCGATGAGCGCCGCGCGCTCGTCCCGCCATGCGGCGGCCTGCTCGCGCCGCCGCCGCTCCAGCTCGGCGTAGCTGTGCGCGTGCGCGAGGGCGAGCGCGGCCTGGTTGCCGATGGTGCGGAGCAGGTCGAGGTCCTCGCTCGTGAACAGGGCGCCGCCGCGCTTCTTGCCGACCTCGAGGACGCCGAGCAGCCGGCCGCGGAACATGAGCGTGAGCGAGAGCTCGCTCGCGCTCGCCGGCGGCGGATCGATCCCGATGAGCCGCTCGCCGCTCGCCTCGGCGGCGCGCGGCTCCTGCTCGCCGGGGGCGTCGGCGGCGTCGACCTCGATGCGGCGGAAGGTGACGCGCTCGCAGGACAGCCAGCGCGCCACCGTGCGCTCGACCGCGTCCGCGACCTCGTCGGGACCGGCGACGAGGGTCAGCTCCTCGCTGAGCTGCTCGACGGTGGGCTTGTACTCGGCGCGCGCCGGGAAGAGCTTCCGGTCGCCGGCGCCGAGCGCGAACACGACGAGCGCGGCGCTGACGATCGCGGCGGGCGCGGCGACCTTGATCGCGCCGAGCAGCGGGAGGCCGGCGTACCCCGCGCAGGCGGAGCAGACGATCACCGTGAGCGCGACCATCATGCCGGCGATGATGATCCGCGTGAGCGGGCGCGACAGGAGCGCGCGGCTCCCCCAGAGGTCGTAGCGGATGAACGCGACGACGCTGGAGACGGGCGTGAGGGCGAGCGCCGGGATCGCGAACCACGCGAGCGCCGACCCCGCGACGCCGAGCATGGCCAGGAGGAACCCGACCGCGATCACGACGTGCGGCGGCGCCATGGCGAGGAGCAGCGCGCGCAGCGTGCGGCGGCGGTCCCCCTCCGCGGCGGCGAAGCGGAGGATCAGCGTGACCGCGAAGAAGAGGAACGAGGCGACGACCAGCGTCGCGCAGACGCCCCGGATCCCGACGGTGGTCCAGCCCATGGCGTGCGAGGCGAGCATGCCGGCGGCGAGCAGGCCGCCGAGCCCATGCGCGATCCGCGCGAAGGCGGGGTAGCGCGCGATGAGCGCGACGTCGTCCGGCAGCCGCAGCGCCAGGGTGAAGAAGCTCATCGGGACGAGCGCGTACGCGACGTGGAAGAACGGGACGAGGTCGCGCGAGCTGTGGTAGTCGAAGATCGAGAACTGGAAGAGCGCGGTGAACAGCGCGGCCGTCGCGAACGCGCGCGCGAGCTTGCCGCGCGGGCTCGCGCTGAGGGCGATGAGCGCGGCGCCCACGTAGAGCGAGGCGACGACCATCAGCCCGCCGGCGTAGAACCACCACGCGAGCGGATCGAACGGGACGAGGGAGAGCTCGACGTCGCGCACCCCCTCGGCCGTCTCGACGCGGGCGCGCACCGAGCGCTGCCCCTCGCGCGCCGCCTGCTCGATCGCGGCGTCCCAGGTGCTGGCGCGGTAGCGGCCCTCCGTGCTCTCGAGGCGCCAGCCGTTGACCTCGACGACGCGATCGGGGAACCGGAGGCCCTTCTGGAAGCCCTCCCAGGAAGGCAGGCCGAGGCTCGAGACCACGCCGTCCGGGTCGACGAGGACGCCCGGGAACGGGCGCTCGTACCAGCTCACGGCGCTCCTGATCCCGGAGCCGCCCAGTACGAGCGCCGCGAAGACGACCGCCGCAAGGAGCCAACGCCGATTCTCGATAGCTGGCATCGGGAGACTCGACGGCGCGTAAATTGCGCCACGAGCCACCCACGATACGCTGGAACCCCGGGTGAACCAACGGGGCTCACGCGCCGGACGGCATGCCGCGCCGCGATCGCCCGCGCCCCGACGGGCCCGGCGGCGCTGTTACGCGATTTTCATTACGTTTTGATGCGTGGGATGAGAGGGGGATCACGCCGCGCCGCCGGTGAGGGAGCGCGCTCAGGCCGCGCCCTGGCGCGCGCGGCGCTCCGCGGCGTCCGCGAACACGGCGTCGGCCAGCTCGCCGAAGCGCGACTCGACGCCCTGGACCGCGGCGGCGTCGGTCGCCGAGCGCTCGAGGTCGTCGAGCAGGGCCGCGACCTCGCCGCGCACGCGCGGCGGCGCCGGCGGCGCCTGGCGGCTCGCCGCGAGGCCGCGGACGAGGACCGAGAGCTGCCGCAGCACGACGCCCGCGCCGTGGGCGCGCCGGCGCGCGTCGTCGCCCGCGGTGAGGCGGGCGTGGCGCGCGAGCGCGCAGACGCCGTGGCAGAGGCTCGGGTCGGCGAGCAGCGCCCGGACGGCCCAGCGCGCGAGGCGGCGCGAGTACAGGCCGCGGGCGAGCGGGCGCGCGGCGCGGGCGTCGTGCCAGGCGCGCGCGGCGCGGTCCTCGCCGATGAGCACCAGCGCGAGCGCGACCGGGTCGCCGGCGGCGAGGCAGGCCCGGCCGGCGTCGATGCGGCCGTAGCCGTGCTTGGCGTTGTGGCCGTCGCGATCGCGCCCGTCGGGGAACAGGTCCCATGGGTCGGCGATCGGCTCGGCCGACGCGGGCGCCGCGGGGGGCACCGGCGCGAGCGTGCGCAGGACCAAGGCGTCGAGCTCGGGCAGGCGCAGCGCGGGGTTGCGCGACAGGACGAGGAGCAGGACGCCCGCGGCCAGGGCCGAGGCCCCGCTCGACTCGGCGTGGCAGAGCCGCTCGGACAGCGGCGCGGCGCCGGAGGCGGGCGCCGCGCCGGATTCGGGCGCCGCGCCGGAGGCGCCGGAGGTAGGCGCCGCGCCGGATTCGGGCGCCGCGCCCGACGCGGGCGCCGCGCCCGACGCGGGCGCCACGCCGGACGCCGGCGGCAGCGGACAGGTGAGATCGTCGCCGGGCGCGAGCCATCGCACCGCCGGGCCGCGGTTGGCGAAGGGGCGGCTGCGCCCCCGGCGATCCCGCCAGAGGAACCACCCCTCGCCGCGGGCGCCCGGGCCGACGCAGAACACCCGCGGGTCGCTCGCGGGCTCGCCGAACCCCAGCGAGAAGCTCGCGTGCAGCGACGCGGGGGGGCTCGAGGCCTCGCGGCCCGTCGGGAACACGACCGGGCAGCCCCGGCCGCGGCGCCCGAGGCGGGCGGCGAACTCGAGCGCGTCGTCCAGCATGGGCGTGGTCGTGCCCTCGACGTACGCCGCGCAGACCACGACGTCGGCGCCGTCGCTGACGGCCTGGATGATCGCCACCGGGAGGGCCAGGACGCACGAGCCCGGCTTCGGGATCAGGTAGAGCCGCGGCGACGCGTCCGGCGCGACGCCGCGGAAGCCGCCGGGGCGGCGGGAGCCGACGGCCCAGGCGACCATGAACGAGCCGTGCGCCTGGCTGCGCGGCGGGTGCTCGAGCATGACGAGCACCTCGCGGTCGAGGCCGAGCTCGTCGGCCGCCCAGGCGTCGTCGTCGATGACCCCGAGGCGCATCCCCGCGCCGGTCCCGCAGCGGCGGCGGTCGACCCCGATCCCGCCCTCCTCGTCGCGCAGGAACCAGCGGCCGGGCGTGACGGGATCCTCCTCGAACGACGCGCCGCGGACGGTCCACCCGTCGGGGCGCGCCGCGGCGCCCGCGGCCGCGTCGAAGCGCGGCGCCACGGCGGCGCTCGGGCGCCGGGCCGACGCGACGTAGCGCACCGGGAGCGCCGCGGCCGAGAGCGCGGCGGCGACCTCGGCGCGCCGCCCGCCGTCGGGCGACCGGACGCGGAGCCAGAAGATGGGCGGCCGCTCGATGACCCGCTCGACCTCGACCGCGGACCAGCGCGCCGAGAGCGCCGCGACGACGTCGCCGGGGGCCGCGGCGCGGCGCAGGGCCACGACGATGTCGAGGGGGCCGCCGTCGTCGTCGCCCGCGGCGGTGGGCACCGGGGCGTAGCCGAAGTCCCACGGCGGGCGCGCCGGGCGCGCCCTGGGGGAGGCGGTCGACGCGGGGGGCGGCGCGCTCGGGCGGCCGCGCGCCGGGCGAGCGCGCGCGGGCCCCTCCTCCGGAGCGCCCGCTCCCCCCCGCGAGGCCGCGTCGCGGCCCCGGCTCATGCCAGCACGGCCTTGGCCCAGGCGTTGAGCGCGTGGGCGCGGTTGGCGAAGCCCGGGCTCTCGGCCTCGCAGCGCGCGAGCTCCTGCGCGTGCGCCTCCCTCGCCGCCGCCCAGGCGGCGACGCGGCGGGCGCCGAGGGCGGCGGCGCGCCGGCGCGCGGCGCCGAAGCACCGGCGCTCGCCGTCGAGCATCGCCGCGAGGACGCCCGACTCGAGGACCATGCGGCGCACGGGGACGAGCGACGAGGCCGCGCTGGAGGCCGGCGGCTCGCTCTTCGCCCTCGGCGTCGCGGCGATGCCCCAGGGCGGCGTGCCGAGCGGCCCGTACGCGATCGCGCCGCGGTGGTACGACCCGGACGCGCGGTCATCATCCCGCGCGCGCGCGGACGTGCCGTCGGGCTCGCCCTCCGCCCGCGATCGGAGCTCCGCGGCCAGGACGACGGCCCAGGCGCCGCCTCGCTGGTAGTCGTCCTGCCAGTCCATGACGTCGTCGTGGAGCTGCAGGCCGAGCCACACCGACGAGAGCATCCGCGCGAGCACCTCGCGCTGCGCGGCGGTCCAGCCCGCGGCGTGCGCCAGGGCGATCGACGCCGGGAAGCCGACGCTCTGCTTGCCGAGGGAGAGCGCGTAGTAGCGGCTGAAGCCGGCGGGCTCGCCGCTCGCGAGGACGCTGCGCTCGGCCTCGATGGCGAGCAGCGTCGCCTCGTCCGCGCGGGCAAAGTCGATGGCCGGGTCGTCGACGTCGGGCGCGACGCGGCGCAGCGCCTCGTCGCGCGCCCGCCGCGCGTGGGCGAGGATGGCCTCGAGCTGCCAGGTCGGCCGGACCTGCGCGTCCTGGATGCGATCCGTGCCGAACGCCTCGATGACGGCGAGGAGGTGCGCGAGCAGGGCGTCCTGCACGGTGGCCCCGCGGACCCCCGGCATGGCCTCGGCGAGCAGCGCGGGCGCGGCCAGGGTGATCTCGTTGCGGAACACGGCGCTCCAGGGCACGTCGCGCGACGGGGCCAGGCCGAGCGTGTAGGCCAGCCCCTGCGCCTCGGCGTGGAGCATCCCCGGGAGGGTCCGCCAGAACGCCGTGTAGAGCTCGTCCACCCAGAGCGCGTCATCCATGGGCGGACACCTCCGTGACCGGGCGCGGCGCGCGCGGCCCGGCGCTCGCGGCCGAGGCGCGGCGCGGGCGCCGGGCGCCGGGAGATGGAACCGGGGCGGAGCCGCGCCGGTGGGACGTACGCCGATGGCGGTGCAACCCCGCCTGTCGCCTGCGCCGCAGCATCAATAAATGTTCGACTCCTTCCAGGGCGACAGGCACACGTTGATGCGCTCCTCGACCACGATCGCGCGCCACTGGAGCACCTGGGCGGCGCTCAGCCCGTCGAAGAAGCCGCCGATCCAGGAGCGGATGCGGCTGTTGAGCTGCGCGCGGACCCTGGCGGCGTCCACCGGCTCCTCGTCGGCCTCGGGCGAGACGATGTAGAGGGAGAGCAGCTGCTTGAACTCGTCGAAGTGCTCCTGGTTCCGGAGCAGGGAGATGTAGAGCGCACGCAGCTGTGCGTGCGGGTCGACCGAATTCACGGTTTGCATGGGCCTCCGTCACCGGTCCGCGCCGGCTTCGGGCGGCACATTGCACGTCATGGGCCGCCGCAGGCCAGCGTGTAAACCATTGAAATCATTCGATCGAGGGGAGCGGCCGGAGGCGACCGATACCCGAAACCGACCATCACCTGCCCGGATTCGACCGTTTGCTTCGACGTGAGGCCGCGCTCTCCGCGCCGGTGGACATAGAGATGTCCAGGCCCGCGCGCGCCCGATTCGGCACCACCCGGGACCCTGCCATTCCCGACCCCGCGACGGCCTCTAATTCAGATCCAGCCGAATCTGGCAGTGAAGCTGGATCACTTCCCGCCCCCGAAGCTCGGGCTACCCCCCCCGGTCGGAACGAAGATGACGCCGCCGCCGCCCCCACCACAGTCGCTGAGCGCGATGAGGATGAGGAGGACGATGATCAGGACGACGACGAGGGCGATCACCGTGCCGGCGCTCATGCCCGTGCCGCTGCCGAGCCCGGGTTTCGGCGGGGGCGGCAGGTGGAAGGCGGCGGCGAGCTCCGGGCCGGGCAAGGGTGAGCAGAACGACACGCTGACCTCGGTCGGGGCCTGCTCGACGCTGATCTTGCCGCCTTCGCCCTGGTACTCGGTGGCTTGTACCCCCTCGCCGATCTCGACCTTCCAGTAGAACTCGCCGATGACGTATTCCACCTCGGCGTGGACGCTCTGTTTGAGCGCGTACGTCCTCCCCTGGTAGCTCGCGGTCGACCCCATCGGCTGGACCTCGCCGGGCGACAGCGGCGTCACGAGCTGCCAGGCGCCGTCCTCTTCCATCAACCACAGGTAGCCGACGCTCGGCCCGCCGTAGAGCAGGTACTCCCGCCAGCGGTAGCGCTCGCCCTCCACCGTGCAGCCGCGGATGACGAAGCCGATGCAGAGCACGCGCATGCCGCGGAGCTGGCCCTCGGCGCCGAGCGGGACGTACGGCTCCATGGGCGGCCGGGGCACCTGGCCGAGGGCGACGAGGGCGCCGTTCGTGAGGTCGCTCGCCGTGCCGCAGTAGCGGCAGACGATGCGCTCCGCGGTCCCCGGGGCGGCGAGCGGGAGGTTGCCGCCGCAGTTCGGGCAGGCGAGGGCCGTCACCTGCGCGGCGGGCCGGTCCACGGGCGCGCCGGCGTCGAGCTGCATCACGGCCGGGTCGATCTGCCGGCCGAGGTAGAGCTTCGGCGGGATGATCCGACCGTCGCCGTAGTCGAGGGTCCCGAACTCGCCCCGCGGCCCCGCGATGTCGACGAAGCCGGTCACCACCCCCGGCGCGGCGACGTGCGGCATCTCGCCCTCGGCCGAGATCACGCGCCGGCGGCCGACCTCGACGACGGTGAACACGCCGTGCCCCTCGAGGTGGACGCGGCCGCCGGGCTGGAGGGAGGCCCACGGGGGCAGCCCGTTCAGCGGGAGCGGCGCCTCGGTGGTCGCGTACCAGCGCCCCTGGGCGTAGGCGACCCACGTCCAGCGGCCGCTGGCCGGGAAGGCGATGAAGATCTCCTGCCAGGGCGCGCCCGGCGCGCCGGCGCGATCGAGCTGCACGCGGCCGTCGACCACGAAGGGCTCGTTGCCCCAGCGCCCCGTGACCCCGAGCTGGAGGGGCGTGGGGATGTCGACCAGGTCCGCGACGCGCCCGACGGCCCGGAGGTCCCGGTCGGTGCGGGCGACCACGAACTTGCAGTGCTTGCACACCTGCGCCATCGCGCCCGCGAAGCGAAACGTGATCGGCGCGCCGCACGAGGGGCACGCGGCTGCTCGGTCGAAGGGCGTGCTCACGCGAGCACCATACTAGAAGCGCCGGCCAGGGAAGAGGAAGCGTTTCAAGGCCGCTTCCGCGCCGCGGGCTCGCACAGGCGCGCGCGAACCCGCTGTGATCCCGCACGAGCGGTGGTAGGACCGCGCCGATGCCGGCCACCGAGGAGAGCTCGACGGGCGCTCGGGGCGCCCCGCGCGGGGACGCCGGGGCGGGCGTGCCTGCGGCGCAGCCGCTGCCCCGGCTCGTGCACCCCGCGCTCCTCGCGAGCGTGTTCGTCATCGCCACGTCGGGGCTCATCTACGAGCTCATCACCGGCACCCTCGCGAGCTACGTCCTCGGCGACTCGGTGACGCAGTTCAGCTTCGTCATCGGCCTCTACCTGTTCGCGATGGGGATCGGCTCGTACCTCTCGCAGTACATCGAGGGCCGCCTCCTCGAGCGCTTCGTCGAGATCGAGCTCGGCCTCGCGCTCGTCGGCGGGCTCTCCGCGCCGATGCTCTTCCGCGTGTACACCGCGCTCGGGGCGTTCCGCGCGCTGCTCTACGCGCTCGTGCTGCTCATCGGCGTGCTCGTCGGCCTCGAGATCCCGCTGCTCATCCGGCTGCTCAACTTCTCCCTGGATCTCAAGCGGCTCGTCGCGCGCGTGCTGACGCTCGATTACATCGGCGCCCTCGCCGCGAGCCTGCTCTTCCCGTCGCTCCTGCTGCCGCGCCTCGGGATCCACCAGACGAGCCTGTTCTTCGGCCTGCTCAACGCGGCGGTCGCGCTCACGAGCACGTTCCTCTTCCCGCTGGAGCGCTCGGTCGTCGTCCGGCTGCGGGCGCTCTGCGTGGTCGTGATGGCGGGGCTCGGCGTCGCCTTCGCGCTCGTCTCGCGGTTCGTCGAGCGCTCGGAGGCGCTCTACTTCGGCGCGCCCATCGTCTACGCGGCGCAGTCGCCGTACCAGCGCCTCGTCATCACGCGGAGCCCGCGCACGACGCGCCTCTTCCTGAACGGCAACCTCCAGTTCTCGTCCGACGACGAGCACCGGTACCACGAGGTGCTCGTGCACCCGGCCGTCGCCGCCCTGGGCCGCGATCCGCGGCGCGCGCTGATCCTCGGCGGCGGCGACGGCCTCGCCGCGCGCGAGCTGCTCCGCTACCCGTCGATCGAGCAGATCCTGCTCGTCGACCTCGACGCCGCCGTCACCGGCGCCTTCCGCGACCTGCCGCTCGCCGCGGCGCTGAACGGGGGCGCGCTCCGCGATCCGCGCGTCGCCGTCCGCAACGAGGACGCGTTCAAGTACCTCGAGGAGTCGACCGAGTCGTTCGATCTCGCGGTCGTCGACTTCCCCGATCCGGGCAACTACGCCGTCGGCAAGCTGTACACCGACGCCTTCTACCACCTGCTCCGGCAGCGGATCTCCGTGCGCGGCCTCGCCGTGATCCAGGCGACGTCGCCGCACTACGCGCGCGAGTCGTTCTGGTCCGTCGTGACGACGCTCGAGGCGGCCGGCTTCAAGGCCGCGCCGCTGCACGTCTACGTGCCGAGCTTCGGCGAGTGGGGGTTCATCCTGGCGGGCGGCGAGGGGCTCGCCGCGCCCGGCGCCCTGCGGATCGACGCGTCGAAGCTCCGCTACCTCGACTCGAGCGGCCTGCCCGAGCTGTTCCGGTTCCCGCGCGATCTCGGCCGCGTCGACGCCCCGGTCAACCGGCTGAACGACCAGAAGCTCGTCTCCGTGTACACGCGCGAGTGGGCGGAGTGGACGCGGTGATCCGGTGAACCGCCGCGGCTTCCTCAGCTCCGTGGCCGCCGGCTGGCTCGTGCACACGGCCGCGCCGGGGCGGGCGCCGCTCGCCGGCGAGATCGTGGGCGCGGCCCACGGCGCGGGCCACCTGCTCCGCGGCGGCGCGCCGCGCGCCTCGCCGTCCGGTCCGGCCGAGCGCGCGGACGTCGTCATCGTCGGCGGCGGGGTGAGCGGCCTGTCGGCCGCGTGGCGGCTCGCGGGCGCCGGGCTCGATCTGCGGGTCCTCGAGCTCGAGCCGCGGCCCGGCGGCACGAGCGCGTGGGGCGAGGACGGCGTCGTGCCCTACCCGTGGGGCGCGCACTACCTGGCCGCGCCGAACGTCGAGGCCCGCGCGACGCTGCGGCTGCTCGAGCAGATGGGCGTCGTCACCGGGTGGGACGCGGCCGGCCGCCCCACGTTCGATCCGCGGCGGCTCTGCCACGCGCCGGGCGAGCGGCTGTTCTACGAGGGCGCGTGGCACGCCGGCCTGGCGCCGGTCGACGCGCTGCCGGCCGACGCGCTCGAGGAGCTCGAGCGGTTCCACGCGCTCGAGGAGGAGCTCACGGAGCTCCGCGGCAGCGACGGGCGCGCGGCGTTCCAGATCCCGCTCGACCGCTCGTCGCGCGATCCGGAGCTGCTCGCGCTCGACCGGATGAGCATGGCGGCCTGGCTCGATCGCGAGGGGTACCGCACGCCCTTTCTGCGCTGGTACGCGCGCTACGCGATGCTCGACGACTTCGGCGGCGAGCTCGAGGAGATCTCGGCCTGGGCGGGGCTGCACTACTTCGCGGGGCGCAAGGCGCGCACCCCGGAGCTCGCGGGCAGCCGCTACCTGATCTGGCCCGAGGGCAACGGGCGCCTCGTGAAGGCGCTGCTCGAGCGCGCGGCGCCGCGCGTGTCGCTGGGCGCGCTCGTCACGTCGGTGCGCCCGCAGCCGGGCGGCCGCGTGGAGGTCGACTACGTCGACGTGCAGCGCGGCGAGGCCCGCCGCGTCGAGGCGCGCGCCGCGATCCTCGCGGCGCCGGCGTTCGTCGTGCGCCGCATCTTCGCGGGGGGCGCTGCGGGCGAGCTGCCGGCGCGCGTCGCGTCGGCGTGGCTCGTCGCGAACCTGCACGTCGAGCGGCCCCTCGATCCGAACCACGCGTGGGATTCCGTCCTCTATGGCGCGGAGGGGCTCGGCTATGTGGACGCGCGCCACCAGCTCACCGATCTCGCCGCGGGCGCGACGCAGCGCTCGCGCCTGGAGGCGCCGAGGCAGCGCACCGTACTGACCTACTACCGCGCGTACGGCGGGCCCGACGTCGCCGGCGCGCGCGCGGCGCTGCTCGGCGCGCCGTGGGCGTCGCTCGCCGAGGGCGTGCTGCGCGATCTCGCGCCGGCGCACCCGCACCTGCGCGACGACGTTGGCCGGATGGACGTCATGATCTGGGGCCACGCGATGCCGCGCCCGCGCCCCGGCTTCCTCGGCCCGCGGCCGTTCGAGCCGGTCTGCGCGCTCGACGAGCGCGTCGCCTGGGCGCACGTCGATCAGCCCGGGATGGCGCTCTTCGAGGAGGCGCATGCGTCGGGCGTGCGCGCCGCCGAGACGATCGCGGCCGCGCTCGGGCTCGCGATCGGCGAGAGCTGGCTCTGAGCTCGCGCGCCCGGGCGAAAGCGCGCGGCGCGGGCGCGCTTTCGCGGCGCGCGGCGCCGCTCGGCGGGAACCCCACGTCCCCTCTCATCTTTCAAGAGCAAAGTGCGTCCGGCGGGCGGGCACCTCCGGGAGGGTCCGTCGCCCCCGCCGCCGGCCGCTTCTGCCCCGCGTGGAGCCCCCGCGGTGGGAGATCCGGCCCAGGATTTCAGCTTTGCCCTCGCCTTGAACTTGCGCTGCCCCCCGGCTCCGCGTCTACTCTCTGCCCATGTTGCGGACCCGGTTTGCCGGGATGACGGATACCGGGCTCCTCCGGGACCACAATGAGGACAACCTCCTCGTCAGCGAGGAGTACCGTGTGGTGGCCGTGGCGGATGGAATGGGCGGACACCGCTCGGGCGACGTCGCGAGCCAGCTTGCTGTGAGCACCCTCTCGGACTTCCTGTCCGTGACGGTGGGGAGGGACGCCACCTGGCCGTTCCCCGCCGATCCGAACCTCACCGAGGAGGAGAACTACGTCGTCACCGGCCTCAGGCTGGCGAACCGGCGCATCTTCGATCGCTCGCTGAAGACGCTCGCCGACTTCGGCATGGGCACGACGATCGTGGCGGCGATGTTCTCCAAGGACGCCGAGCACGTGACGGTGGGCCACGTGGGCGACAGCCGCTGCTATCGCCTGCGCGACAGCCAGATCACGCAGCTCACCCGCGACCACTCGCTCGTCAGCGACGCGGCGCACATGGCGCCGTGGATGACCGAGGAGGAGGTCCGGCAGCTGCCTGCGAACGTCATCACGCGCGCGCTCGGCATCCGCGAGGACGTCCTCGTCGATCTCGTGACGGACGAGACGCGCCACGGCGACGTCTACCTCCTCTGCTCCGACGGCCTGTCCGGCCTCGTGAGCGACGATCAGATCCTCGAGCTCGTGATGTCGAGCGGCTCGCTGGACGCGGCGTGCAAGGCGCTCATCGATCGGGCGAACTACTTCGGCGGCACCGACAACATCACGGTCGTCCTCGCCCGCGTCGAGGAGGTCCCGGACGGCAAGCGCGCGTTCGTCGACGAGCCCACGCAGGAGAGCCGCTAGCCCCTGTCGCTCGCCCGCCACCGCCGCCTCGCGGGGCGGCGAGCGCGCGCCACGCGGCACCCGCCAGGCCGTGCGCACCAGGGCGCTCGGCGGCTGGCGCGCAGGCTCCGGGCGGCGGCTGCGCGCCGGCTCTGGCCTACGGCTGGCGCGCAGGCTCTGGGCGGCGGCCGCGCGCCGGCTCTCTAGCTGCGCGCCGGCCCTCTAGCCGACGGCTGGCGCTCCGCTACAGGACGAAGTGATCCATGAGCTGAAGGACCTCCAGGTTCAGCCCCTTCAGCGCCGCGCACTCCCGCTCCACCTCGGCCTGGAAGACGGGCTTGATGTGGTAGAGCATCGTCGGCAGATCCTTCGGCGCGCGGAACTTCTGGAGCTCGACGGCGAGCGTCTGCGGCGTGTGGTGGCCGCTCACCGTCGCGAGCCGCTGCTCCCGATCGGGGAAGCTGACCTCCATCAGCAGCGCACGGAGGTCCTGCTGCTGGTTCAGCACCTCCCAGAGCCGCTCGGTCGGCCCGGTGTCGCCGCTGTACGCGATCGCGCCGCCGCTCCCCTCGATCACGAAGGCCGACGCGTCGATCGTGTGCGTCACGTGGACCGCGCGCACGAGCCGCCCGGCGACCATCGTGGGGCGCTCCGGCTTGAGCTCGAGGTACGTGATGGTCGGCTGCGCGGGGGTCGGGATCACCGCGAAATCGGGCCACAGCACGTTGTTGAAGAAATGCTTCTTCAGCGTGCGCAGCGTCTCGCGCGTGCCCGCGATCACGAGCGGCGGGCACCCGAGCTGGCAGCGGTTGTCCGCGATCGTGGCCAGATCGCGGATGTGGTCGAGGTGCGCGTGGCTCACGAGGCACGCCTCGATCTTCGCCTGCTCCTTCACCTCGAGCCCGCTGGTCAGCGAGCCCGCGTCGATCGCGAGGACGTCGTCCACGACGAACGCGCACGTGCGATGCCGGGGGGTCTCCCCGCCGTGGCAGCCGATGACGCGCAGCTCCACGGGCTCAGCTCGCTCCGCCGAACTTCTGCGGCGTCTCCAGGAATTCGATGAAATCCTGAAACCTCCGCATGTCGGTCACCATGATCGCCCCCTGTCCAGGGGGCCCTTCCGCGAGGAGCTTCAGCCGGCGGAGCCGCGCCATCACCTCGTCCACCATTCCTTGCTCGACGTCGACCTCGCGCGCGATGTCCGCGGGGGAGGCGCGGAGGCGTATTCCTTGCGGCGTCTCTTCCCCGAAGGCCTCGGCGTGGCGGGCGAGCGCGAGCATCACCCGCGCCTTGGGGTCCCGGTGCATGAGGATCTCGACGAGCGCGTCCGCCGCGTCGAGCCGCTTCGCGAGCTTCTTGATCAGCCGGAACGCGATCTCGGTGTCCCGCTGCAGCATGGCCTTCAGCTTTCGCGCCTCGACCACGAGGCAGCGGGACGGCTCGCTGACGGTGGCCGTCGCGTTGCGCGGCTTGCCGTTCAGGATCGCCATCTCGCCGACGAACTCGCCGGGCCCGAGCACGGCGAGCACCTTGTCCTCGCCCTCGACCGATTTGGTGATCCGCACAGCGCCGGACTGGATGACGAACATGACGTCGCCGGGGTCGCCCTCGCGAAAGAGCACGTCGCCCGGCACGTACTCGCGGCCATAGCGGGCGAACGACGACTCCGACATTGCCCGAGAGTCTAGCGCCGCGCGTGACCGCGGGTCAAAAACCCAGGCAAAGGCTCTCGGCCTCACAAAGCGCGAGGGGCCCTCCAAGCCAGCATGCTTTGGAGGACCCCTCGGCCCGCTTCGTCGGGAGCGGCGCGCGCCACGTCGACCGCCCGGCGCCGCCGGAGCGCGGCGACGACCGGCGCGCGGCCGGACAGGCGCTCAACCCATGTCGAAGTCGCCCATGCCGCCCATGCCGCCCATGCCGCCCATACCCCCCATGCCGCCCATCCCGCCCATGCCGCCGGGGGCGCCGCCGGCCGCCGGCTTCTCCTTCTTGGGCTTCTCGGCGATGAGGGCCTCGGTCGTGAGCATCAGGCTCGCGACGCTGGCCGCGTTCGAGAGCGCGTGCCGCACGACCTTGGCCGGGTCGATGACGCCGCCGGCGAGCAGGTCCTCGTACGCGTCGGTCGCGGCGTTGTAGCCGAACGTGGCCGCGCCCGACCGGACCTTCTCCGCGACCACCGTCCCGTCGACGCCCGCGTTCTGGGCGATCTGGCGGAGCGGCGCCTCGAGGGCGCGGCGCACGAGCCGCACGCCGACGTCGCGCTCGTCGTTGAACTTGAGCTGGTCCAGGCCCGCGGCCGCCCGCAGGAGGGCCACGCCGCCGCCGACCACGATGCCTTCCTCGACGGCCGCGCGGGTCGCGTGCAGCGCGTCCTCGACGCGCGCCTTCTTCTCCTTCATCTCCGTCTCGGTCGCCGCGCCGACCTTCACCACCGCGACGCCGCCGGCGAGCTTCGCCAGCCGCTCCTGGAGCTTCTCGCGATCGTAGTCGCTGTTCGTGTCCGCGATCTGCTTGCGGATCGCCTCGATGCGGCCCTTGATCGCCGCCTTGTCGCCCAGGCCGTCGACGATGACCGTGTTGTCCTTGTCGATCTCGACGCGCTTGGCCGACCCGAGGTCGCGCACCGTGGCGCTCTCGAGCTTCTGGCCGAGGTCCTCCATGAACGCGGTCGCGCCCGTGAGGATCGCGATGTCCTTCAGCATCTCCTTGCGGCGATCGCCGAAGCCGGGCGCCTTCACGGCGGCGACCTTGATGGTGCCGCGCAGCTTGTTCACGACGAGCGTGGCGAGCGCCTCGCCCTCGATGTCCTCGGAGAGGATGAGCAGCTCGCGGCCCTGCTTCACCACCTGCTCGAGCAGCGGCAGGAGGTCGGCCATGGCCGAGATCTTCTTCTCGTGGACGAGGATGAGCGGGTTCGTGAGGACCGCCGTCATCTTCTCGGGATCGGTCACGAAGTAGGGCGAGAGGTAGCCGCGGTCGAACTGCATGCCGTCGACGGTCTCGAGCTCCGTCGTCATGCGCTTGTTCTCCTCGACCGTGATCACGCCCTCCTTGCCGACCTTCTCCATGGCGTCGGCGAGGATCTGGCCGATCTCCTTGTCGCCGTTCGCGCTGACGGTGGCGACCTGGGCGATCTGGTCCTTGTCCTTGGTCGGCTTGGCGGCCTGCTGCACGGACTCGATGACCTTCGCGACGGCCGCGTCGACGCCGCGCTTCAGGTTCATCGGGTTGTGCCCGGCCTCGACGAGCTTGAGGCCCTCGCCGAAGATCGCCTGGGCCAGCACCGTCGCCGTCGTCGTGCCGTCGCCGGCCTTGTCGCTGGTCTTCGAGGCGACCTCGCGGACCATCTGGGCGCCCATGTTCTCGAGCTTGCCGGCGAGCTCGACCTCCTTGGCCACCGTGACGCCGTCCTTCGTGACGACCGGCGCGCCCCAGCTCTTCTCGATGACGACGTTCCGCCCCTTGGGCCCGAGGGTCACCTTGACCGCATCGGCGAGCGTGTTCACGCCCTTCAGGATCGCGGCGCGGGCGCCGCGGCTATAAACGATCTGCTTCGCAGCCATCTCTCAATCCCCTCGCGGCCGCGCGGCCGCGTCTGCTAGCGCTTGGGTTCGGTTTCCGTCGATCCGGATCAGGAGGCGGACTCGGTCACGGCGAGCACGTCGTCCTCGCGGATGAGCACGTGCTCCTCGCCGTCGAGCTTCACCTCGGTGCCGCTGTACTTGCCGAACAGCACCTTGTCGCCGACCTTCACCTCGAGCGGGCGAACCTTGCCGTCCTTCAGGACCTTGCCGTTGCCCACCGCAACGACGCGCCCCTCGATCGGCTTCTCCTTCGCGGCGTCGGGGATGATGATGCCCCCCTTGGTCTTCGTCTCGCTCTCGACGCGCTTGACGACAATCCGATCCTGCAGCGGCCTGATTTTCATGGTGGCTCCCTCGTCCTCGGCTGGTTGACTGACCATCGGCTCGCCGGAGGTCCCGTTCGCCCCCCTCGCAGGGGCCTTCCGCCCCCACGACGAGAGCTAAGTGCCCAGGATCACAGTCGCTTGGCACTCTCCTAGGCCGGTGGCTAAACCGCGGCCGAAAGTAAATCAGTCGCCCGGCACGTCAAGGGCGCGCAGCAGACAGTCGCGACTTTTCCGGGGCCGTCGCCCGCGTGGAACGAAGAAGGAGCTCCTGGAGAGAGCGTCCAGGCAACCGTCGCAATGCCGTGGAGGCCCCTCCGGAGAGCGGGCGGCCGAGGGCGAGCGATGACGCTGCGGACGGACGGTGCGGCGGCGCCCGGGGGGGGGGCGCGGCGGGCGGCTGCGAGAGAGCGGCGGGCTCGACGGTGCGGTGAGGGCGGAGCGAAACGCGCGAAACGCGCAAAACGCAGGGGATTTTCGGCCCCGTGACGTTTTCTTGGGCGGGTCCGATTTTGATCGCTTGACAACCCCACCGGTCCGAGTAGATTCCGCGGCCCGTGGCGCTGATGAACACAGCGCTGACCCCTTGGGGGATCGTCTAACGGCAGGACGCAAGATTCTGGCTCTTGCTATCAAGGTTCGAATCCTTGTCCCCCAGCCAGGTCGATCAGCTCTGCTATCGGCCTTCTCGACAGTACAAGGTCCCATCGTCTAGCGGTTAGGACATCGGCCTCTCACGCCGGTAACGCGGGTTCGATTCCCGCTGGGATCGCCAGCATCACCTCAGCTCTCCTCACTACCGAGAGCTCCTCCACGTCGCCCTGCGACCGCGGCTGCGGCTCGCGAAGCCACGAGGCTGCGCCGCCGGCGTCTGTACGTCGCGCAGGCCACCGTGCGCGCCGGAGCAGCTCGTCGAGCATCGCCGGGCGTTCCAACGTCGCCCGGGACGTGACCTTCTCGATGAAGCACGGCTTCGTCGAGGAGCGCGCAGGGTAGCAACGGCGCGCTCCGTTCGAAGTGCGCTACCCTCGGGCGCCATGGCGGCGCAGGACGGGGACGAGCTGTTCGACATCTTCGATCGCAGCGGCAAGCCGCTCGGCGTGCGCAAGGCGCGGAAGCTCGTCCACCGCGACGGCGACTGGCACCGGAGCCTCCACGTGTGGGTGGTCCTCGAGCGCGAGCCGGACGGCCGCCGGAGCGGCGCGGATCCCTGGGTGCTCTTCCAGCAGCGCAGCCCGGACAAGGACACCTGGCCCGGCGCGTTCGAGGTCGCCGTGTCGGGGCACTACCGCGCCGGCGAGGATCTCGCGGAGGCGCTGCGCGAGGCCGAGGAGGAGATCGGCCTGCCGCTCGCGCCGGGCGACGTGTTCCGGCTCGGCACGTGCCGCCACATGGACGACCACGCGCCCGGCATCATCGACTGCGAGCTGGTGGACGTGCTGCTCGCGACCACCCGCCGCGCGCTCGCGGCGTTCCGCCCCGATCCGGCCGAGGTCACCGCGCTGCTGTCGCTCCCGCTCGACGCGGCGCAGCGCCTCGTCCGGGGCGAGGTGCCCAGCGTGACCGGCCTGATGCGGCAAGCGCCGGACGAGAGCGGCGCCGTGAAGATCGCGCCGCGCGACGTGCGGCTCGACGAGTTCGTGGCCGCGCGCGACGGCTACTACGAGCGCGCGCTCGCGAGCATCCGCCGCCGCGCCGCGGGCGAGACGCCGGCCCCGTGGACGCTCGGCTAGCGCTCCCGCCGAGCTCGTCCTGGCTCCGGCGCGCGGGCGCCGATTTCTTGGGCATCCGCGCCGGGCGGGGCAGAGTCGCGGCCGGAGGCTGCCCGATGAACCGACAGAAGACTCCGAGCGCTGTCCCTCGAGATGCCGTGGGGCGCTATCTGGCGAAGGCCACGCAGGGGAGCGGCGTGCGCGCCGTCGCCCTCGCCGGCGAGGAGGGCGCGCTCCTCGGCGGCGCGCGCTCCGCGGGCGCCGCGGCGAGCGACGACGATCTCGCGCTGCTCGCCGCGCTGGGCGCCGGCTGCGCCGACAGGATCGCCGGCTACGCCGAGCTCGACGAGCTCGTCGATGCGGTCGCCGGCGACGACGACTTCTACGCGACGCGGCTCACGGTGTGCGAGCGGACGCTCTACCTCGCCTCGATCGGCGCGCGCGTCCCGCAGCAAAAGAAGATCGCCGCGGAGCTCGGCCAGATCCTCGCGCCCGTGCTGTCGGCCTGAGGCGGGCGGCCCCCGCCAGCTCCCCGCGCCGGCGCTGTCAGCCCGAGGCGCGGCGCGCCTCCGCGGGCCGCCGGGCCCTCTCGGCGGGGCCCGCCGTCGCGACGAGGAACCCTTCGGCCCGGTGCGGGGCGAGGCCGCAGCGCGCGTTCATGCGCTTCGCGATCTCGTCGCCGGCCCGGACGAGCACGTAGAACCACCGGATCCCGAAGCGATCGTGCCCCTCCCGGAGCGCCGCGGCCTGCAGCGGGGCGCCGAGCCCGCGGCCACGGTACTCCTCGCGCAGGCAGGTGCAGATCGGCATGCCCGTCCACGAGGGCGCCTCGCCGACGTCGGAGATCCAGAGCGGCGGGGCGCCCAGGAGCCCGAGCTGGGAGAGCGCCCTGGGCCCGCCGTCCTCGACGGCCTCGGGCCGCGTCAGGACGCACAGGGTCGTGCAGCCGATCAGCGCGCCCCGGCCGTCGCGCAGCGCGAGGGTCACGGAGCGCCCCTGGGCGCCGCGCAGGGTCCAGCCAGGGAGCGGCGCGTGGCCGCTCTCGGCCTGGAGCTCCTGGATCGACCGGATCGTGGCGTCGTCGTCGTCCGGGGACACCCGGGAGAGGCGGAGGCCCGCCGGAAAGGAGCGAAACCGGCCGAGCCCCTGCACGGCGGCGCGCACCTCGCCGGCCGGGGCGCCCATCACCGAGAGCCCCTCGTCCACGGAGAGCCCGGCCTGGCGCAGCGACGCGGCGAGCGCAGGGAGCTCCGGCCGGGGGGCGTGCAGGAGCACCCGCTCGAAGCAGCGCACGAGCGCCTCGCGCCGCTCCGGCGGCGTCCGCTGGGCGTGCAGCAGGATGAGCGAGCGCCCGTCCGTGGTGATGCCGTCCTGCTCCGCGATCCAGCCGCGCGCGGCATACAGGATCCGCTGAGCCCGGTAATCCGCTGCCTCACCGAAGCAGCCTGGTCCGTCCGCCGGAGCGGGGCCGCGCTGCTGCGGGGCGTCGTCGCGATCGAGGTCGAAGGCAAGCATCATGGCGGCATTCCTCCTGTCGAGAGCGAACGGCGGCTCCCACGAGAGCCGAAAGCCGGCGCGGGGCGCCCGCGCCCTGCGCCCGGGCGAGCCCCTGCCGCGCCGCCGAGGTCCACCGGCGAGATGGCCTGAAGCGGCGGTGCGTGAATGCGGGAGAACCCCGCTTTCCCGGCGGCTGTCCAGCCCGCGTGTCGAGACTTCAACTTATCCCTGCTCGGCGATCACGCAAGCGGCGACATGCCATGATCCGGGCAGCGCTCGACCCGGGACACGCGCGCTCACGACCGCTTATAAGTCATTAATTTTACTAACGAAAAAGACCGACATCCCCGTTCGTCCACAAGGCATCTCGCTGTCCGGCGCCGCCGGGTCGTGGACATAGAACGACCTAGCCTGGAGCGACGCGTGGCGCGAGACGTCGCGCGGGGGAACGCGCGCCGCGGGCGGACCGGCGGGGGCCCGGGACCAGAGAGGTCGCCGGCATGACCTCGGCGGTTGAGGACGATCGCGCGCCCTGGTAGGTTGGCGTCCAGTATTGCGCGATGACCACCGCCCTTGTCACCGAACCCGACAGCGCCGCGCCCCTGCTGCCACGTCCGTTCCTCAAATGGGCGGGCGGCAAGGGCCAGCTGCTCCGGCAGTTCCAGCCGCTCCTGCCCGCGTCGTACGGGCGCTACTTCGAGCCCTTCGTCGGGGGGGCCGCGCTGTTCTTCTGCCTGCAGCCGAAACGCGCGACGCTGACGGACGTCAACGCCGAGCTCGTCGACTGCTACCGGGCGGTGCGCGACCGGGTCGAGGAGGTCATCGCCGCGCTGGGCAGCCACGCCTACGAGGAGGCGCATTACTACCGGGTCCGCGACCTCGACCCCGCCTCGCTCACGCTGCCCGAGCGCGCCGCGCGGACCATCTTCCTGAACAAGACGGGGTTCAACGGGCTCTACCGGGTCAACAGCGCCGGCCGCTTCAACGTGCCTTTCGGCCGCTACGTCAACCCGTCGATCTGCAACGCGCCCCAGCTGCGCGCCTGCTCGGCGGCGCTGCAGGGCGTCGAGCTTGAGGTCCGCGACTTCGAGCGCGTGCTCGACCACGCCAGCGAGGGCGACTTCGTCTACCTGGACCCGCCGTACTCGCCCGTCTCGCCGACCGCGAACTTCACCTCGTACAGCGCGGGCGGCTTCAGCTTCCGCGACCAGGAGCGCCTCGCGGCGCTGTTCGCCGCGCTCGACGAGCGGGGGGTCCAGGTGATGCTCTCGAACTCCGATGTTCCCGAGATCCCGCCGCTCTACAAGCGGTTCAAGATCGACCGCGTCGCGGCGCTCCGGAGCATCAACGCGAAGAGCGACGCCCGGGGCCGCGTGGGAGAGATCGTGATCCGGAATTACGCGACCCGGCGGAGCCGCAAGGCGGCGGCGGACAGGGCGGGCTGAGCCCCGCGCCGCCGCGGGGCGCGTGCCTCAGTCGACGGTCTTCGACCCGTGCTTCTGCGGATCGGGGGCCGCGCGCTCCTCGGCGTACGCCATCGCCACCTCGATCTCCTCGTGGATCTCGCTCGAGGTGACCTTGTTCCCCGACGGATCGACGGCCTCCCACACGAAGCCACGGAGCTCGCCCGGGCGCTCCGGTCTCCAGCGGACCCGCAAGGTCCAGCCGTTGATCTCGGCGGTATACCCACCTTCCTCGTGATCTCGCTGCCATGCCGAGACCGTCGGGTGCTTCAGCATCGCGAGGTCTCCGGAGCAGCGAGGCGAGAGGACAAAAGAACTGTTCCCGAATGGCCGCGCTCCCCCCCCGAGCAACGCCGCCGTCCGGGAACACGGGGAAGATAGCAGGCGCCCCGGGCCGGGCGATCAGGCAGGCGTGTGTTCCTCATGGGGATGCACCTTACTCCAGTCCCAGCGCGCGCCGAAAGGTGTCGCAGGCGCGGGTGGGCCGTCGGCAGGGCAGCGTAAACAGCGCAGGCGTCATCGCGCGGACGGGCGGCGCCGGCGACAGGCGCCCCATGCTACGAAGCCCCCATGGGGGCAGGAATCGTCGTCTTTTTCGGGCTCGCGCTCGCCGGCTATCTCCTGGTTGCCCCGCTGGTGGCCTTCGTGTTCGCCGTCCGGGCCAACCGGCGCAACGAGGATTTGCTGCTGCGGATCCACGCGCTCGAGCACCGGCTGGCCGAGCTCTCCGGGCAGCGCGGGCGCCCCGAGCCGACCGCCGCGGTGGAGAGCCCGCGCAACGCGCAGCCCGTGGCGCCGGAGCGAACTGCCCAGGACGCCCTCACGCCGCCGTCGGTCGCGCCCCCAGCGGCCACCGGGGCCGCAGGCGCGCTGCCCGCGATCGACGAGGGGTCCGCCGGAGCACCGCCCGCGCTCGGCGCAGGTGCGGCGCCCGCGTTCGGCGCAGGTGCGGCGCCCGCGCTCGGCGCAGGTGCGGCGCCCGTCCTCGGCGCAGGTGCGGCGCCCGCGTTCGGCGCAGGTGCGGCGCCTGCATTCGCCGGCGCACATCCTGGGCTCGATGCTGCCGGCGCGCCGCCGGCGATCGCGTTCCCGGACGTCGCCACCGACGCCGGCGGCGTGCCGCCGGCGGTCGCGCTCCCGGAGACCGCCGCCCCTCTCCCGCCTCGCCTCGCGCCGCTCGACGAGAGCGCCGCCAGCGCCGCCTCGGCCGCGCGCCACGGAGGCCCGGAGACCCCCACCATCGAGGAGAGGCTCGGCCTCACCTGGCTCACCCGCGCAGGCGCGGCGACCTTCCTGCTCGGCGCGCTCTTCTTCTTCAAATACGCCGCGGACAACGCCTGGGTCGGGCCCCTCGGGCGCGTCGCGATCGGCGCCGTGACCGGCGCCGCGCTCCTCGCGGCGGCCGAGGTGCTCCGCGGGCGGGCACAGCGCCGCTTCGTCCACGCGCTCATCGGCCTCGGGCTCGCGGTCCTGATCGTGTCGGTGTGGGCGAGCGCGGCGCTGTACGAGCTCATCCCGATCCCCGCCGCCTTCGCGGCGGACACGGTGCTCCTCCTGCTCGGCGCCGCGCTCGCGCTCCGCCACCGCGGCGAGGCGATCCTGATCCTCTCCCTCGTCGCCGGGTTCCTCAACCCGGTCGTGCTGTCGACCGGGCAGGACCGGCCGCTCGTCCTGTTCAGCTACCTCCTGCTCATGACGAGCGTCGTCCACGCGGTGGCCGCGAAGCTCGGCTTCCGCGTCGCGCCCTGGCTCGCGCTCGCGGGCCACACGGCGCTGTTCTGGGGCTGGTACGATCGGCACTTCGACGCGAGCGCTCCCCCGGACGGCGGAGACCCGAGCGCGCTGCCCTGGCTCGATGCGCCGGACCAGGCGCTCCCAGGGCCCTACCTCCCGCTCGCCGCCCGCGCCGTGCCGCTCGCGTTCGTCGGGCTCGCGGCCTTGCAGGGCCTCCTGCGCGCGCTCTGGGCACGCCGCGCGAACGCCGCTCCCGGCGCCGCGCCTGCCCCGACCGCCGCCAGCGGCGCGGCGTCCGCCCCGGACGCCGCTCCCGGCGCCGCGCCTGCCCCGACCGCCGCCAGCGGCGCGGCCGCGACCGTCCCCGCGCCAGCCGGCGGCGTCCCCGGAGCGGCACCCGCGGACGCCACCGCGCTCGCGGCCGCCTCGCTCGCGCTCGCGCACGCAGGCGCGGGCGCGCTGCTCTTCGACGCCCCGCGCGCGCTCGCCGCCGCCGCCATCGCGCTCGCGATCGCGGCGACCGTCGCGCTGCGCGCGCTCGGCGAGCGCGGCTGGCTGCTGGCGCCGATGGGCTCGGCCTTCCTCGTTTTCGCCGCGACGTTCGCGGACGCGCCGGCGCCGCACCGGACGGCGCTCGCCGCGCTGGTCGCGCTCTGGACGCTCGTCTACCTCGCCGGCTGGCTCCGCGGCGCCGGGGCCTTCGGCCACCTCGATCGGAGGACCGCCGTCGCGTGCTCGGCGGGCGCGGCGCTCTTCGCCTGCACCGCGGGCATGCTGTTGCTCGAGGCCGAGCCGGCGCTCTTCGCGGTCGCGATCGCGGGCGCCGCCGCCGTCGCGGCGTGGATGGCCGCGCGCGCCGGGCTCCCTGCCCTGCTCCTCGTCGCGGCGGCCGCCTCGGCAGGCGCGATCGCGGCGGCGGCGCCGCGCGCGCTCGCGCCGGACGACGCGGCCGCGCCGGCGGCCGTCGACGCGGGCTTCCTGGGCGCGTCGTCGCTCGTCATGCTCGTGTTCCTCGGCGCCGTCGGCGCCTCCGCGCGGCGCCCGCGCGAGCCCGGCGCGACGGCGCTCGCCTGGTCCGGCGCGCTCGCCGCCAGCGTGGCGACGCTCGGGTTCGTCGCGGCCGCGCTTGGCGCGACGCCGGAGGAGACGCCGACGCTCCGCGCGCTGCTCACCGCCGTCGCCGGCGCCCTGGACCTCGCGCTCGGCGCGGCGCTCCTGCGCGCCGGCGCGGCGCGCGCCGCCGATCGCGTCGCCCTGCTCCTCGGGCAGGCCCTCGCGCTGTTCGCCGCGGCCGTCGCCTTCGGGCTCGGCGGGGCCACGGTCACCGTGCTCTGGGGCATCCTCGCGGCGGTCGCGGCGGCCATCGCCGCGCGCACCGGCGAGCGCGCCTGGCTCGTCGTCACCTCGCTGCTCTTCCTCGCCGCCCTCGCGCGGGCGCTCGGCGTCGATCGGGTCGAGACCGAGGCGCTCGTGACGACCTGGTTCGACACGCGCGGCCGCGACGGGGTCATGGCCGTCCCCGTCCTGCTCAACGCGCGGGCGTACGCGTTCGCGGGCGTGAGCGCGGCCCTGCTGGCCGCAGGCTGCCTGCTGTCCCGCGCCGGGGTCGCGCGCGCCGAGACCGCCGAGCGCGCCGTGAGCCCCGCGCGCGCCGACCTGCGCGCCGCGGGGCTCACGGCGCTCTGCGCAGGGTACGCCTTGCTCCTCGCGACCGTCGTCATCGAGGTGCGGAGCGCGATCACCGCGCTGCCCCCCGCGCCCCCCGCCCCGCTCGACGCGGCCGAGTTCGCCGAGCTCGCCGTGCAGCACCGCGCCGCCCTCGAGGGCCAGCAGGGCAGCCTCGCCATGGCGACGACGCTCGTGCTCGCGCTCGCCGCCATCGCGCTGCTCACGGCGGGGTTCGCGGCGCGCGACGCCTTCCACCGGTACGCCGGGCTCTCGCTGTTCGCCGTCACGATCGCGAAGCTCGTGGCGTGGGACGTCTGGCACGTGGAGCGCATCTACCAGATCGCGCTCTTCACCGGCGTCGGCGCGCTGCTCGTCGGCGGCGGGTTCCTCTACGCGCGGTTCGGCCGGCGCCTCGTGACGCTCCTGCGCGCCGGGCCGAGGGGCGCGGCCGGGCTCTTCGCGCTGCTCGCGGCGACCGGCCTCGCGCGGCCCTCCGAGGCGCAGACCGTCGCGCCGCTGCCGACCGAGAGGCACGCGCTCGTCCGGCCCATCGACGGCGTGGACGCGGCCGGCGACCACCGCATCGACGTCGATCTCGACCTCTACCGCGAGAGCCGCGCCGAGGACCTGCTCGCCGACGTCCGCGTCGCCGGGCCCGACGGCGCCGAGGTGCCGTACGTGCTGCGCGAGGCGGGCGCCGCCCCCTCCTCCGGGCGGATCGCCGCCACGATGCTCGATCCGGGCGTGGACGCCGCCGGCGTGGCGCACGCGACCTGGGCCCTCGACGCGCCCGGTACGCGCCACTGCCGGGTCGAGCTCAGCGTCCTCGGCAGCAGCTTCCTCCGCGAGGCGCGCGTCGACACCGGCGCGGACCCGAGATCGCTCAGCGAGGTGGCGCGCGGCGCCTACGTGTACCGGATCCCGCAGGGCGAGGAGGCCGTCGAGCACCTCTCGGTGGCCTATCCCCTCTCGCGCGCCGCCCTGGTCCGGATCCGCCTCGTCCCCGAGCGCGCCCCGGCGCCCGGCGCGGCCGCGGACGTCCGGATCACGGGCGGCACCGTCGCGTGCGAGCCGCCGGCCGCCGCCGAGAAGGCCGCGCTGCTGCCGCTCGCGATCGTCGAGACGCGGCGGGACGACGACGCGCAGGCGACCCTGGTCACGCTCGACGCCGGCGCCCACGGCGCGCCGCTGCACGCCGTCCTCCTCGACGTCGCCACGCCGGAGTTCAGCCGCCGGGTCGACGTCGCCTCGACCACCTACCGCGCGGTCTGGCCTGCCGTGGGGAGCGGGCGGATCCATCGGATCCGCCCGCGCGGCGAGGCCGGGCCGGCGCTCGCGTCGACGCGGATCCCGCTGAGCCCGACGCGGAAGCGCTTCCTCCGCCTCACGATCCACGACGGCGACTCGGCGCCGCTCTCCCTCTCGGGCGCGCAGGGCGAGGTGCGGGCCCGCGAGATCGTGTTCCGCGCCGTCCAGCCCGGCCCGCACCGGCTCTACATCGGCGACGCCCTCGGCAAGCGCCCCCGCTACGACCTCGGCGACGTGCTCGACCGCGTCGAGCGCGAGCGTCCGCCCGTCGCCGCGAGGCTCGGCGCCGCGCAGGCCAACCCGGGCTTCGGCGCCGCCCCGGTCGCGCGCGACCTCCCGTTCACCGAGCGACACCGCGCGCCGATCGGGGCCGCGCTGGCCCTCGGGCTGCTGGCGCTCGCTGCGTGGGCCGCGCGCCTCCTGCGGCGAGGGTCCGAGCCGCCCGACGACGGGTCCTTGCCCTCGCGGCAGGGAGCAGCAGACAGGGAGCCGCGGCCATGATGGGATTGGAGGTGCGACGGGCAGCCGGAAACACGAGGGCCCTCCGGCGGTCCGAGCGACCATCGAGGGATGCACCATGAGAGGCCGGCGCTTCATCTACTTGGGTCTCTGTGCGAGCGTCGGGGCGGCGCTCTGGTCGTCGAGCGGGTGCTCCGCGGCGTCGCGCGACCAGCAGGCGCCCGGCGCGGTCGGCGTGGGCGGGGGCGGGGGCGCGACGAGCGCCACGACGGCGGAGGCCGGCGCCGGCGGGGGCTCCGCGGGGGCGAGCTCGGGGGTCGATTTCGGCCACGGCGGCGCGCCGAGCAGCGAGCCCGAGCAGCGCGACGACGACGGTGACGGGTTCACCGTGGAGGACGGCGACTGCAACGACGACGACGCGAACGTCAACCCGGGCGCCCTCGAGGTCGCGATCACCGAGCCTGACGACGCCGGCGTCGTGCCCGAGCCGGCCGACGAGGACTGCGACGGCGAGATCGACAACCTGCTGCCGACCTGCGACCGGAACATCGCGCCCGCCGATTTCGACGCCATGCACGGGGCTCGCGCCGTCGACCTCTGCGCCAAGGCGTCGCCCGGCGACAGGCGGTGGGGCGTGCTGAGCGCGGAGTACGTGCGCGGCGACGGCTCGCGCGCGGAGCCCACGCCGGCGGTCGGCGTGCTCGACTCGTTCGGTCCCAACGTGCACGTGCAGGGCGGGGACCGCATGCTCGTCCTGTCCACGGGCCGCGCCCGGATCGCCCACTGGCCGGGCGCGTGCAACACGCCGGACTGCACGAACTACGGCCCGGGGGAGGCGCCGCCCGGCTTCCCGCAGGACAACCCGGATTGCCCTCCTTCGTCGAACATCAACGACGACATCGGCCTCGAGCTCGTCATCCGCACGCCGACGAACGCGACCGGCTACGAGTTCGCGTTCAAGTTCTACACCTTCGAATACCCGGAGTTCATCTGCGACCACTTCAACGATCAGTTCCTCGCGCTGGCCACGCCGGCCCCGCCCGGGTCGCTCAACGGCAACCTCTCGTTCGATAGCCTGGGCAACCCGGTCAGCGTCAACATCGGCTTCTTCGATGTCTGCGAAGGGTGCGACCGCGGGGCCGACGAGCTCGAGGGCACCGGGTTCGGCCTGTGGGACGACGCCGGCGCGACCGGCTGGCTCCGCACGCAGGCCCCGGTGAAAGGCGGCGAGGAGCTCAAGCTGCGGTTCATGATCTTCGACACCGGCGACGAGAGGCTCGACTCGACCGCGCTCGTCGACGGCTTCAAGTGGGTCGCGAACGGCGGCACGGTCGCGGTCGGGACCGCGCCCGTCGAGGATCCCCAGTAGCGCCGGCGGCCGCCTCCCGGCCGCACCCCTGCAGCGCCCCGCGCGACCGCGGCCGTCGCCGGGGCGCCCCCGCAGCACCCCGCGCGACCGCGCGACCGCGTGACCACGCGCCGGCGACCCACAACCGCGCCGGCGACTTCGGCGCCCGCGGATCGCGGAGCGATATTTCACCGCCTGGATTGTTGCGCTGGGCGATACAATGCGGCGATGCGGCTCCCGTCCTTGGAGAACCTCGCCTGCTTCGAGGCCGCGGCGAGGACGCTGAACTTCCGGACCGCGGCGCGCGCCGTCGCGCTCAGCCCCGCGGCGTTCGGCCAGCGCATCCGGCAGATCGAGGCGCAGGTGGGCGCGCCGCTGTTCGAGCGGACCACCCGGCGGGTGCACCTCACGCCGCAGGGGCTCGCCTTGCTGCCGCGCGCCCGCCAGTGCCTGGCCCTCGCCGAGGACTGCCTCCGCAGCGCGATGAGCCCCGCGCCCGCCCCGGTCGAGCTGACGCTCGGCACGCGCTTCGAGCTCGGGATGTCGTGGATCGTCCCCCAGCTCGGCGCGCTGACGCGGCGGCGCCCCGAGCTCATCCTCCACCTCTACTTCGGCGCCTCCGACGATCTGCTGCGGCGCCTCTCCGACCGCAGCGTCGATTGCGTGGTCACGAGCGCCCGCTGGAGCGCCGCGAGCCTCGCGGCGGAGACGCTGCACGAGGAGCGCTACGCCTTCGTGGCGTCGCCCAGGCTGCTGCGGCGCGCGCCGTTCTCCCGCGCCGAGCACGCCTCGCGGCACTGCCTGCTCGACATCGACGCGACCATGCCGCTGTTCCGGTACCTCGCGGACCAGGCGGGCGGCGCAGGCCGCTTCGCGTTCGCGCGCCACCGCTGGGTGGGGCTCGGCGCCGCGATGAAGACGCTGGTGCTCGCCGGCGAGGGCGTGGCCGTGCTGCCGCTCCACATGGTCGCCGCCGAGCTCCGCGGCGGCAAGCTGAAGCGGCTGCTCCCGTCGGCGTCGCTCGCGCGCGACCATTTCCGGCTCGTCTACCGGCGCGACGACCCGCGGAGCTCGCTCTACGCGAAGCTCGCCGAGTCGCTGCGCGCCGTGCCGATCCAGTGAGCGCGCCGGCCCAGGCGCGCCGCGGCCTCGGGTAGACTCCCGGCCGAGGATCATGAGCGAGCCCCCCCACGGCGACGCGTGCTGCCGCAGGACGCCGATCACGTCGCAGGACATCAACGGCGGACCGGACCCGACCCGCCGTGTCCCCTTCGTCATCACGGCGCCCGGCCAGTACGCGCTGGTCGAGGACGTCGACTGGGTGGCGGCGGACGAGAACGCGCGGGCGATCACGATCGCCAGCGACGATGTCACGCTGGACCTGTGCGGGAGGACGCTGCGGCAGATCGACCCTCCGGCGCCCGCCCGCGCCCCGGATCCGAGCGCGCGGCCGTGCCGGGGCGAGGTCGTCTCCGGGAACGTCGGCGTCTACGCCGAGGGGCGTCGGCGGCTCGTCATCAAGAACGGCAGCGTGCTCGGGATCCAGGGGGTGGGGATCGTCACCAGGGCGTGCTGCCAGGTGGATCTGATCGGCCTGTCGGTCAGGCGGTGCGGCGGCGACGGGGTGCTCGACACGACCTTCCTGTGCCGCAACGGCGGGATCTTCGTGATGGGCGCGCAGGACGCCGAGGGCAACATCGCCTTTGCCTCCGACATCCGGATGCTCGACTGCGTGTGCTCGGAGAACACGAGCCGGCTCGATTCCGTGGTGACGCTGGGCGCGCTCGTCCTGTTCTGCGACGACGTGGAGGTCAAGCGGTGCGTGTTCAACCGCACGGCGAACACCAGCGCTGAGCCGAGCGGGGTGCAGTTCAACGTCGTCGGCGCCGACTTCGTCATCTGCCGGAACGTGCTCGTGGAGGACTGCGAGGCGCACGACAACACGTCGGGCGGCGAGCCGGCCGGCTTCTTCGCGTGGGGCGAGAATTACAAGTTCCTCCGCTGCCGGGCGAACCGGAACTTCACGCTCACCGGCAACCGGGCGTGCGGATTCAACATCTCGACCACGAACAACCTCGAGATGGTCGATTGCGAGGCGGACGGGAACTACAACGCGAACCCGGCCGCGTCCGCCGACGCGGTCCGCGATTTCTCCGCGCTCGGCTTCCGCATCGGCCGGGCGGTGTTCCGCGCGTCGATCGAGGGCTGCCGCGCGCTGGGCAACCACAGCGTGGGCGCGAACGCGCCCGCCGCCGGCTTCGCGCTCCACGCGACCGGCCAGGTGGTGCTGCGGCGCTGCGTGGCCCTGGGCAACAGGAACGCGAGCGGGACGGCCGAGAACGACGGCCTCGCGGCCGGGTTCATCGCGTCGGCGCCGCTCGCGGCCCCGGGGGGCGGCCTCGTGGGCGGCGAGGGCAACGCGTTCATCGACTGCATCGCCGACGGCAACACGGTGCACCGCGCCCCCCTGTTCGTGCAGCCGCCGGCCCCGCCGGTCGACGCCGGTCCGTCGCGCGGCGACCCGCGGAAGGGGGCGGGGTTCCTGCTCGATCGGCAGAAGGACGCGCGGATCGTCGGGTGCAAGGCCGCCAACAACGACGGGAAAGGGATCTGGCTGCGGGGCTGCGCGCGCGCGCTGGTCGAGGGAAACACGCTGTCGGGGAACACGCTTTACGGCATCCAGAACGAGGATCCCGCCGGGCTGAGCGCCTTCCTGGGCAACCGGGCGCACCTGAACGGGTCCCGCCACCGCCACAGTTACGTCGGCCTGCCCCCCGGGACGCCGATCCGCAAGTGGACGCTCGGCGCCCCTCCCCCGGACGGCCCGTGGGGGCCGGTGGACAACCTCAGCGTCCGGATGCCCTGAGGCGAGACGCGAGCGTCGCGCCTCCGGAGGGAGCCGCGCCGCTCGGCGTTCGCCTCGCCGGCCTCGCTCTGGCGCGCGTCAGCGGTTCCCGTCCTGCGCCTGCTCGGCGCGCGCCCGGACGGACGCGACGGCGCGCGCCGAGCCGTCCAGGTTCTCTGCGTTGAGGAGGCTCTTCGGCAGCGGCAGCTTCGGCCGGAGGAAGACCTCGAGGGACACGCGCGTCGTCCGGGCGTCGATCTTCTCCAGCTGCCAGGTGGCCTGGAGGTCTTTCACGTTGCCGGCGACGAAGCGTGACGCGTAGGTCTCGACCCCGTCCACGAGGACGGGCTTCTGGAACTCGACGCGCGCCCACATCGTGACGGCGCCCTGCAGCGCCGAGACCTCCATGTAGATATCCCATCCACCTGCGGGCGTGCGCCCGAGCACGCGGCACTTCTTGTAGTGCGGCATGAACTCCGGATAGCGCTCGAACGAGAGCACGGTGGCGCGCACGCGCTCCAGCGGGGCCTTGACGACCGCCGTCGACCTTCCGCGCGAGAACCCGGTGCTGCCGATCGGGACCGCCACGCTCGCGATCCCTGCCGCGTCCGGCGCCGGCAGCGCGCGCTCGCTCCCGTCGTCGCTGGCGGCGGCCGGCACGACATCGCCGCTGTCGCGCTGTGTCAGCGGCAGACTCGGTGCATCCAGGGTGCTCCCTTGTTCACCGGCGCCGCACGCGGCGATCGCGAGCGCGAGTCCTCCGGAGAGCGAGGGCCGGATCAGGGCGCGAGTGGCGATGGTGGTCGAGCGAGTTCTCCCCATGACCGCCGAGCTTGCCAGCGACGTGCCCGCCGCCGCCCCCCGGCGCTGATACCGCTCCGCACATCAACGCTCAGGCCCCACCCCACCCCGCCGCCAAGAACGGATCCCCTCCCCACCGCACCCCGCTCGCCCCCGGAGAACATGGAACCGTCCCCCCCTAAAGCGCCCCACGCGCATCCCCCCGGGTCCCCTCCGAAAACCCTCCGAATCCAGCCGCCCCTCTCCCCGCCAATTCCGTCCCCCTCTCTCCCCTCTCCCCCCGACGGTTGCCGGGGCACACCCGCACAGGAGACGGGCCCAGATCGGCGTTTTCGGCGCGCAGGCGTACTTCCTGTACGCCGAGCACCGAAAACGCCGAGGTGGGCCCGTATCCGCAGCGGGTGTGCCCCTAAGATTCACCAGAGAGGTAGGCGGTTAGGCTGGGGATCGGGACGCCGGTGGGGCGGCCGAACTGCCAGTCTGCGGACTCGACGCTGACGCCGCCGATGTCGAGGTGGATGAACGGGAACGTCCCCCCCTTGAGGCCCGAGGCGATGTCGAGGAACGCGAAGGGGAACTGGTGGCCGCGCGGCGTGTTCACCGAGGCGAGGCGGTTCGACGACACCACGTCCTCGGCGCTCGACCGCGGCGCGACGAACGCGTAGTCCTCGCGCCGCGGCCGCGCGCGCTCCATCGGCTCGCCCCAGCGCTCCGCGAGGACGTCGAGCCGGTCGAGCTCGGGCCCGGCGGCGGCGTTGCCGATCGCGCCGGTGTACGGCCCGTGGGCGCGGTAGACGTGCCCCGTCAGCGTCGCGACCGAGAACAGGATCGGGTCGGCGGCGCCGCTCATGGCGAGCTCCCGCGCGAGCGCGAGCAGGTCGGCAAGGATGAGGCGCCCCTCGGCGTCGGTGTTGCCGATCCGCACGCGCACGCCGGCGCGGCTGCGGATGATCTCGTCGCTGACGTACGACTCCTCGCCGATGCTGTTGCGCACGAGCCCGAGCAGCCCGACGATGCGCACGCCCTCCAGGCCGAGCGCCGCGGCCGCGCGCACGAGCCCGGCGACCGCGCCGGCCCCGCCCTTGTCGCGGGACATCCCGGCCATGTGCCCGTCGGTCTTCAGGTCGACGCCGCCGGTGTCGTAGGTGACGCCCTTGCCCGCGAGCAGCACGGTGCGCCGGATCTCCCCGCGAGGCCGGTAGTCGAGCCGCACGACGCACGGCCGGTGCCGCTCGACCACCCGCGACGCCCGCGAGACCGCGCTGATGAGCGGGTAGTCGTCGACGTTGCGCTCGATCTTGACGAGCACGCCCGTCCTGGCGAACGCCGCCTCGCACATCTCGGCGACGCGGCGGGGCGCCATCCGCTCCGGCTCGGTGCCGGTGATGTCGCGGCAGAGCGCGCGGCCGACCTCGACGGCCGCGATCTCGCGGGCGCGCGGCTCGGGCAGCCCGAGCACCGCGAGCGACTCGGCCGAGCGCGGGGCCATCTCCGCCTCCCGCGCCTCCAGCGGGGTCCACTGGCTCCCGAGCGCCGCCAGGGCGCCCACCTCGATCGCCCGCGCGAACCGCGGCGCGGACGGCGCGCGCACGACGAGCAGCGGCCGGCTCGCCCCCGCCTCCACCGCCCGCGCGAAGCCGGCCGCCGCCGCCTCCGCGATGGAGCGGACGTCATCGACGTCCTCCGAGAGCGCCCCCGCCGGCGCGAGCACCAGGCGCCCGCCAGGCACGCCGGGCGCCGGCAGGACGAGCGGCGCACACTTGCCCTCCAGCGCGCAGTCGACGCGCGCGACCGCCTCGACCACCGCGCCGATCGCGGGCCCGAGCCCCCCTGCGTGCTTGGCGATCGGCGACGGCGCGACGAGGACGACAGCATCGCAGCCCGCGGTCGCCGAGGTCGACTCGGCCAGGGCATTGGCGGGCAACCCCGCCAGCGAAGTGACATGCACCATGGCGGCGAATGATGTCACAGGGGTCAGCATTTTTGCAGCACCCGTCGCCGCCGGCAGGGTACCGACACCTGCCCCGATGGCCGCTGGCCGGACGTGGCCGGCCGCCGCGTGCCCGCGCCGTGGCCAGGGCGAGCTCGCCCGCAGGCGCGATGGCGCGCGCGTCCGCCCCGACGGTCACGCTCGCGGCCGAGCGCCGCCGGCCGCGCTCCCTCCTCGCGCGGCGCGGGAGAGCGCTCGTGGTCGGGGATGGAGGGGAATGGAGGGGAATCGCAGGGGAATCGCAGGGAGAGGAGCGACGGAGAGGCGCGCTTCAGGAGAAGAGCACGACGCTGCGGATCGACTCGCCGCTGTGCATGAGGTCGAGCGAGCGGTTGATGTCGTCGAGCGGCATCGTGTGGGTGATGAGCTCGTCGATCTTGATCTTGCCCTCCATGTACCAGTCGACGATCTTGGGGACGTCGGTGCGCCCCCGGGCACCGCCGAACGCGGAGCCCTTCCAGACGCGCCCGGTGACGAGCTGGAACGGGCGCGTGGCGATCTCCTCGCCGGCCCCGGCGACGCCGATGATGATGCTCGTCCCCCAGCCCTTGTGGCAGCACTCGAGCGCCTGGCGCATCACCTTGACGTTGCCGATGCACTCGAAGCTGAAATCGGCGCCGCCCCGGGTCAGGTCGACGAGGTAGGGCACGAGATCTCCCTGCACCTCGTTCGGGTTGACGAAGTGGGTCATGCCGAACTTCTCGGCCAGCTCACGGCGCTTCGGGTTGATGTCGACGCCGACGATGAGGTCGGCGCCGGCCATCCGGGCGCCCTGGATCACGTTGAGCCCGATGCCGCCGAGGCCGAAGACCACCACGTTGTCGCCGGGCCGCACCTGCGCGGTGTTGATGACGGCGCCGATACCCGTCGTCACGCCGCAGCCGATGTAGCAGACCTTGTCGAACGGCGCGTCCTCGCGGATCTTGGCGACGGCAATCTCGGGCAGGACGGTGAAGCTCGAGAACGTCGACGTGCCCATGTAATGGTGAATCCGCTCGTTGCCGATCGAGAAGCGGCTCGTTCCGTCCGGCATGAGCCCTCGGCCCTGCGTGGCGCGGATGGCCTGGCAGAGGTTGGTTTTTCCGCTGGTGCAGTAAGAGCACTGCCGGCATTCGGGCGTGTAGAGGGGGATGACGTGATCGCCTTTTTTGACGCTCTTCACCGACGGGCCGACGTCGACGACGACGCCCGCGCCCTCGTGGCCGAGGATCGCCGGGAAGAGGCCTTCCGGATCCTTGCCCGAGAGGGTGTAAGCGTCGGTGTGGCAGACGCCGGTGGCCTTGATCTCGATGAGGACCTCGCCTTCGCGAGGGCCCTCCACCTGGACGTCCTCGACCGTGAGCTTCTCGCCGGCCTTGTGGGCCACGGCTGCGCGCGCTTTCATGATCGGTGGTTCTCCTCCCGCAAGCGGGGCGTTCGGGGCCCGAGCGGCGCCCGAGCCCCTCCAATAGCCGGCCGGGGAAGCAGGTTTCAAGGGGGACCCGGCCGGCCCCGCGCCGCGCCCCCGCCCCGCCTGCTCGCGTCGCGGCGCCCGCCGGCGCGGCCCGCTCGCCCCCATTTCGGCGGCCCCGCCCGCGCGCCCGGCCTGGCGCGCTCCCACTCCGCCCCACAGCGACGCGCGCCGCTCGTGGGGCAGACGACCTCTGTCGTGCAGAGGCATTGCGCGCCGTTCACGCGACCTCGCGAAAGGCTGCTCTCGGCCGGCGAGGCAGGGATTCGGATGGCGCTCGCGAACGGGCGAGCGTACCATCGCTCCGTTATCCTTATGCGCACCGCTCGTTGCATACCCGGTCACCGCGCCCTCACCGCAGCAGCCGCGCTGTCCCTCGCCGCCTGCTCGGGGGGCAGGTCGCCTGGAGACGCGGCCGCGGGCGACGACGGCGGCGGGGGGAGCGCCCCCGCCGAGGGCGGCCAGGGGGGCCTCGGCGGCGGGCAAGGCGGGCTGGGCGGCGTCATGGAGTGTGTCGACGAGTGCCCTGCGGAGAAGGGTGGAATCACGATCGGCTGCGAGACGCGCTTCATGTTCGGAATGAACTATGCGTGGCACAACTTCGCCGGCGATTTCGGCGGCATCGCCGCGTGGGACAAGCGCGGCGTCGCGGCCGAGGCGGAGACGCATGCGAGGAACCTCGCTGGCATCCGCGCGCACGGGGCGAGCGTCGTGCGGTGGTGGATGCTGCCGGAGCTCCGGGGTGAGGGCGTCGTCTTCGACGCGAACGACAACCCGACCGGCCTCGGCGGGACGACGCGGGGCGACGTCGAGAAGGCGCTCGAGCTCGCCGAGCAGGCGGACGTCCACCTCATGTTCTGTCTCTTCTCGTTCGACAACTTCCATGCGACCCGGGTCGACGCCGACGTGAGGACGGTCGGCATTGCCCCGCTCGTGACGGACGCCCAGCGGCGCGCGGCGCTCCTGGAGAACGTCGTCAGGCCGCTCGCCCAGGCGGTCGAGCAGAGCCCGTACCGGCACCGGATGGTCGCCTGGGACGTCATCAACGAGCCCGAGCTGGCGATGACCGGCCCGAGCCCGTACGGCGACCCCGACTACGACCCGGATCCCCAGGTGGAGCCGATCGCGCACGAGCAGATGGAGGTCTTCCTTCGCGACACGATCGGGGTATTGCGCGCGGAGAGCCGGGCGCTCATCACGATCGGCTCGGCCTCGATGAAGTGGGCGCGCGCGTGGACCACCACCGACGTCGATTTCTACACATTTCACATGAACGACCGGGTCAACCGCTACTGGCCTTACAACCAGTCGCCCGCGGACTACGGCATCACGGACAAGCCGGTCGTCATGGCCGATTTCCCCGTCGCCGGCCTGGCCACGGCCACCCTGTCGATGCTCCTGGAGACCTGGTACAGCCAGGGCTATGCCGGCGCGATCAGCTGGGCCTACGGCGACGCGACCCCGACCGAGCTCGAGACCATGAAGGCCTTCGCCGATTCGAAGGGCTGCGACGTGCAGTACTGAGCCGGCCCGAGGAGAGGCTGTTCTTCGCGCGGCGCGGAGAGCGCCGATGGTGCGGCGCCGGGATCAGGAAGAGGGCAGCCAGTAATCGACGAGCGAAGCCCCCGTCACGTCGTGGGCGACCCCGGCCGCGATCGCCCACTGGGCCAGCGCCCGCCCCAGCGACGCCATCGCGGGGAACCGCCCGTCGGGGGACTTGGCCAGCCCACGCTCGACGATCTCCCAGAGCCGCGGGTGCGCCTCGAACGCCTCCGGACGCGGCGGATCGACCCGCAGCACGTCGTGCACGATGGAGATGCTCCCCGGCCCGCCGAACGGCCGCCGGCCGCTCACGAGCTCGTAGAGCACCACGCACACGCTCCACACGTCGGAGCGCGCGTCCGACTCCTGCCCGCCGCGGACCTGCTCGGGCGCCATGTAGGCCGGGCTCCCGACCAGCGCCTCCTTCTGCCCGCCGTCCACCGCGCGCGTGTCCGTGAAGGCGATCCCGAAATCGATCAGCTTGGGGACCGTCCGGCGGCCGTCGCGCACGAGCACGATGTTCGCGGGCTTCACGTCCCGGTGCACGACCCCCGCGCCGTGCGCGGCGCTGAGCGCCCCGATCACCGGCAGGAGCAGCTGGACCGCGGAGATGGGCGACATCGCGCCCGACTCGGCCACCACCTGGGCCAGCGACCGGCCCTGGAGGAGCTCCATCACGACGAACGGCTCCCCTTCCTCGGTGAAGCTGAGATCGAACACCCGCACCGCCGCGCGGTGGGACACGCGCGCCGTCGCCTGCGCCTCCTTGAGCAGCCGCGAAGCAGCCTCCGGAGCCGCGCAGTCACGACGGATGAGCTTCAGCGCGACATCGAGGTTCAGGGCGAGATTCCGCGCCTTCCAGACGGCGCCCATGCTGCCCTCCCCGATCAGCTCCGTGAGGCGATAGCGCCCCGCCAGGACGTCGCCTGGGGCGTAGCGCCGCAGCGCGGCGGCCGGCGCGTCGGTCGCCGGAGCCGGCAGGGCGACGGCAGGCGACACGCCCGCGAGCCCCGCCCGCAGCGTGGCAGGCGGCACGCTCGCCGGGGCGGCCGGGGTGTCGCTCGCCGGCTCCAGCGGCACGACCTCGCCGCCAGGACGCCTTACCGAGGCGGCCGGCCGCGACAGGCGGCCTGACGTCCGGAGATCGACGGGCTCGAACGGGGGGCGGTGCGCCGAAGACCAGCGCGGAGATCGCGGCGAGCGGAACGCGCGCGGAGAAGAAGCTCTGCCCCCGCTCGGGGGACGGGAGCGATTCGAGGCGGGATCCATCGATGCGCCATGTGGCGTCGTGGAGCTGTCGGTTCGTCGGGTGTCCATGACCTTGCTCTGGCCCTCTGGCCCTCCGGCCCACGATGGTGCAAGGATCAGGCCGACAAAAACCGCCGCAAATACGGCTCTTTCGCGCCCGCCGCCGCGCCGAGGTGCGGGGTCGAGGCCTCAGATCCGGCGCCCCTCGCCATCAGCGCGCCTCACGCCCTCGGGGCGCCGCCTGGAGCGGCCCCGGACGGCGCGCGACGGCCAGCGGCGCAAGGGTTGTAGCAGAGCGCATTCCCTGCGCCCGGAGCCTGGGGGCGACGAGCACATCGGCGTCGGGTGTCAGCCCCCCTGCCCCTCGGCAGCGTGGGGCGCGTGGCCGGGGCCGACCAGCGCGCGGAGCTCGATCGCGGACGAGGCGGGGACGTCGCTCGCCGCGCCATCCACAGTGGCCCCCATCCCCGGCTCGCGGGTGGTGGCCCAATTCGCCCCGGAGTGATTCCCATGAAGGCGGGAAGGCTGGAAGATCATTGATCTTTTCTTCCCGCCTCCCCGCCTTCATGTTCAAATCCGGCCACCACCGGCTCGCGGCTCGGCCGCCGCTCGCGTGTGTCGCCCGCCTCGCGCGGCTCAGCGCGGTTCAGCGCGCCGAGCCGGAGGCGACGCGCCCCTTGAACGCGATCGGCACCTCCAGCGCCCTCGCCGCCTCGACGAGCAGCGCGTGCTCGCTCTCGTGGATCACGCCGTCGGCGGCGACCAGCCGGACCGCCAGCTCGATCGCGGCCTCGCGCATCCGCACGTCGGGCAGGCGCGCCCGGAGCGCCGCGAAGCGGCCATTCCTGCCCTCCTCGCGCACCGAGCGCTCGATGATCGAGATGAGCGACTCGACGACCTCCGCCCCGAGGCGGCCCGCGCTCATCGCCGCCGCGTGCGCCGTGAGCTCGGCGCGCTCGGCCTCGTTGATGGATCCGTCAGCGTACGCGGCGAGGAACATGATCTCGACCATCGCCTCGAGCTTGCTGAGCTCGAGGTGAGGAAAGGAAAGCTGCGTTTCTTCCATCATGCGATCCGAGGCTAGCGTATCACGACCCCACGGGACACAGCGCCACCGCGCCCGCCCGCTCGCTCGCCGCCGGGGCGCTCGGCCCGGCCGACCCGGCGGCGCGCTGCCTGGATCTGCCCGTCGAGCTCCGCGCCGCGGTCGCCGTCGGCATCCAGGGATTCCGGGAGCGCGCGGCGAAACTTCTCATCGAGCGCGGCGCCGGTTGGTGCTCAACTCCACGGTCGGATAGATCAGCCCCGCCACCGCGGTCCTCACCCACACGCGACCCCCTCCCCCACCCGAACCCTCCCCACCTCGACGCCCCGACCATGACCTCCACCACCCCGACCGACCTCTTCCTCTCGCTGACCCCGCACAAGGTGATCGAGGCCGTCGAGGCCGCAGGCGTCTTCTGCAACCGCGTCTGCTATCCGCTGAACTCGTTCGAGAACCGCGTCTACGAGGTCGAGCTCGAGGACCGCACCCGCATCGTCGCGAAGTTCTACCGGCCAGGGCGCTGGACTCGCGAGCAGATCCTCGAAGAGCACCGGTTCCTCGCCGAGCTCGCGGACGCCGAGATCCCCGTCTGCCCGACGCGCCCGTTCCCCGACGGCGAGACGCTCAAGCAGATCGACCACATCCAGTACTGCCTCTTCGAGCGCATGGGCGGCCGCGCCCCCGACGAGCTCGGAGACGAGCTGTTCGTGCGCCTCGGCAGGCTCGCCGCCCGCATCCACAACGTAGGCGCGCAGCGGACCGCCGAGCACCGCGTCCGGCTCTCCGCCGACTCGTACGCGCGCGAGGACCTCGGGTGGCTCGCCGAGCGCAAGGTCATCCCCGCCGCCGTCGCGCCGCGGTACCTCGCGGCCGCGCGCGCCGTCGCCGACGCGGCCGAGGAGCGCCTGCGCGGCGTCGACGTGCACCGCATCCACGGCGACCTGCACCCGGGCAACCTGCTGCTCCGCGACGGCGCCCTCCGCGTGCTCGACTTCGACGACATGGTCGTCGGCCCCGCCGTGCAAGACCTCTGGCTCCTCCTCCCCGGCCGCGACGCGACCGCCCGGCGGCAGCGCGAGCTCTTCATCGAGGGCTACGAGGAGCTCCGCCGCTTCGATCGCTCGACCCTCGCCCTGATCGAGCCGCTGCGAGGGCTCCGCCTGATCCACTACGCCGCCTGGATCGCGCGGCGGTGGCACGATCCAATTTTCCCGAGGACTTTCCCGCACTTCGGCACAGAAGCGTACTGGCGCGACGAGGCGAGCTCGCTCGAGGAAGTGATGCAGATCGCGCGCTCTGGGGACGGCGGCGGGCCCGACGGGGGCGAGGACGAGCCGCCGCCGAGCGGGGGCAAGTACTTCTGGGACCTGAACTGAGCGGCGCGCCGGCCAAGAGCGCCGCGCGGCGCTGGGGCGCTCAGACGCGCTTCAGCACGAGGATCAGCCGCCACGCGGCGGCGTGCTCGAACGGCACGTCGACGTTGAAGTCGCCGAGCGTCGCGACCAGCGAGAGCTCCGGCACCCGCTCCGCGACGCGCCGCCAGCCGGCCAGGTCCGGGATGTGCCAGGTCGCCTCCTGCCGGAACGACGAGAGCTCCCGCGGCGCGCCGCCGTTGCGCCGTGCCGAGCACACCACCTCGAGGCTCACCGGCACCACGCGATCGGGCGTGGCACGCTCGGTGTGGATGCGGAACCGCGCGTCGATCGACTGCTCGCCGCGCAGCTCGGTCCACTCGGTCCGGTTCACGCCGGACGGCGTGAGATCGGCCGGGTGCGTCGCCTCGATGACGTGGACGCCGCCCGGCAAGAGGAGCGAGGCCGCGAGCCGGAGGTGGCGCTCGAGCGCCGCCGGCGTGGCCAGCTGGTGGATCGCCGAGAGCGGCACGAACGAGAGATCGACCGGCGCGACGTCGGGGCGCTCGTCGAGCTCCGCGCAATAGAAGCGGACGCCGGCGCCGCGGGCGCACGCGGCGCGCTCGGCGTAGGCGATCATCGCCGCGGAGCCGTCCGCGCCGGCGCAGCCGACGCCGAGCTCGGCGAACGCCTCCAGGTGCCGCGCAGGCCCGCACGCCCACGAGAGCACGCGCTGCACCGGGCGGGCGCCGAAGCGGCGCGCGCACGCGAGCAGGAAGTCGCGCTCCGCGGCGTAGTCGCGGTAGCCGAAGGCCGCGTCGTAGAGCGCCGGCTCGCCCGGCGCGGCCGGCGCGGCCGGCGCGGCCGGCGCGGCCGGCGCGGCCGGCGCGGCCGGCGCGGCCGGCGCGGCCGGCGCGGCCGGCGCGGCCGGCGCGGCCGGCGCGGCCGGCGCGGCCGGCGCGGCCGGCGCGGCCGGCCGGCGGCGCGGCCGAGGCGCGCGCCGGAGCGACGCGCTTCGTGTAGATGATGAGATCGTCGCCCGGCGCGTAGAAGTCGTCGATGACCGCCGCCCGCGCGAACTGCACCGCGTCGTAGAAGCGCACCGCCGCGCCGTGCCCCTCCCGGCTGCCCGTCTCCACGCGCACGAGGCCGCCCCCCTCGCGCGCGATCTCGCTCTCCATGGTGGCGACGAGCCCGCGCGCCACCCCCGAGCGCGCGAAGTCCGGCGAGGTGGCGATCCAGTACAGGTCGTACGTGGACTGCGTCATCGGCGTGCGGCCGTAGCAGAGGTACCCCGCCAGCCGGGGCGCTCCGCCGCCGCCCGGCGCGCCCTGGAAGCTCAGCACGAACCGGTAGCCGTCCGCCGAGGGCTGGGCCAGCGTCGCGTCGACGAGCTCCAGCGCCACCGCGCGCTCGTCGGCCGTGAACGCGGGGAGCGACTCGAGCAGCTCCGCGATGAGCGGCCGGTCTTCGGGGCGGAGGCCGCGCTGCGCGATCACGGCGCCTCGGGCGCGGCGGCGAGGGCGCCGCGCGCGGCGGGGCGCGCGCGGCCCCGCGCCGGAGCGCGGCCGCGCGCGCGGAGCAGATCGCCCTGGCGCGGGCCGCGGGCGAGCGCGGCGCGGAGGATCTCCCCGATCACGTCGGCGTAGGAGAGGCCGGCGCGCGCCGCCGCGCGCGCGAAGCCGGCGTCCGGCGAGAGGTCGCAGTTCGGGTTGACGTCGATGACGTACGGCGTCCCGCGCTCGTCGAGCCGCACGTCGACGCGGCCGTAGTCGCGCAGCCCGAGCACCTCGAAGGCGCGGCGGCCGATCGCGACGACCCGGCGCAGCTCGAGCGGCCGCAGCACCGCCGCGGTCGACGGCGTGCCGATCGACGCGGCCGTCTCGGGGCGCCACTTCGACTCGTACGTGACGACGTGCGGGTGCCCCTCGGGCAGGCCCTGGAAGGTGATCTCGCCGGGCGGCAGCACGCGCGGCGTGGGCCAGCCGAGCAGCGAGACCGAGAGCTCCCGCCCGTGCACGTAGCGCTGCACCACGACCGGCTGGCGGCACTGCGCGACGACCGCGGCCACCTGGTCGCGGAGCGCGGCGCGATCGCGGACGACCGAGCCCCGATCGATCCCGGTCGAGCCGTCCTCGCGCTCCGGCTTGACGATGGCCGGGAAGGCGACGTCGGGGATGCGATCCGGGCCGTCGACCCGCACCGTCTCGGGCACGCGCACGCCGGCGCGCGCGAGGATGCGGTTCGCCTCGGCCTTGTGCAGGCAGCTCCGGAGCGCGACGTGATCGCTGCCCGTGAACGGGAGGTCGAGCCCCGCGAGCAGCCACGCGCACATGACCTCGTGGCGGCTGTCGCCGTCGAGCGCCTCGCACAGGTTGAAGATCACGTCGGGGCGATGATCGCCGATCGCCGCGAGCACCTCGCTCGGCCGGAGCACGGGCCGGTGCGCCACGCGCGCGCCCGGGGCCGCGGCGAGCGTCGCGAGGACGCTCTCGGCGACGGCCGCGCTGCCGTCCTCGCGGCCGAGCCGGAGGCGGCCGCTCCCCACCCGCTGCGCAAGTGGCGGCTCGTCGACCGCCTCCTCCGGGTCTCTGTTGGACAGGAGCAGTATCCGGGGCTCAGGCACCGCGCGCCTCCGGGCCACGGCGCCGCGCGCCCGCGCAGGGCACATGAGCGCGCGACGGCGGCGCCGCGCTCGGAGAGCGACGCGGGGCCCGGCCGTTCGAGCCGGAACGTGGAGAGAGCGCCCCGTCGAAGGAGATGCGAAGGCGACGGAATCCGTGCATGCAAGTGGCGCCACTTCACCAGCTTGCCCGGCAATCGCAAGGGGAGATTTGCGCCCTCCGGACGGAACGGGCGATGCAGCGCGCCATGGCTCCGAGACGCCGCGCCGCATCCCGTCCTGCGCGATACGCCTGCGGGCGAGCTCTTCCGAGCGACGAGGCGTCGAATACCTCAGGTCCGGTGAGCCAGCCGCCACTCCGGGAGCCTGCGCGGCGCGTCCGGGAGCGCCCGTGGCGAGAAAGGAATGAATTGCAGGAGAGAGGGGGAGCGCGGCGAGCGCCCGTGGAGGAGGCGGATCGCGGAGAGGGCCTGGGGGCGCCAGAAAGAGCTTTCCTTCCCGGCGCCCTCGAGCCTGCGCGGCTCAGGCGTCCGCGTGGGCGGCGGCGCGCGGCCGTCGATCGGCCGGGAAGCAGGCCTGGATCTCGTCCATGCCGAGCGTCTCCTTCGCGAGGAGCGCCGTGACGAGCGCGTCGATCTCGCCCCGCCGGGACTTCACGATCTCGACGGCGCGCGCGAGCTGGGCGTCGGTGAGCGCCCGCGCCGTCTCGTCGACGCGGTCGAGCAGGGCCGGGCTCCGCGCGGGGTGCCCATCGCCGACGCAGATGGGGCCGAGGTGGCTCATGCCGAGCTCCGCGACCATCTTCCACGCGATCGTCGAGGCGCGCTGGATGTCGTCCGAGGCGCCGGCCGTCATCGTCCCGAGGATGACCATCTCGGCGGCGCGGCCGCCCATCAGCATGCAGATCTGATCCTCGAGGTACTCTTTCCGGTACATCAGCCGATCCTTCTCGGGCATCGCCTGGGTGACGCCGAGCGCGCGGCCCCGCGGCAGGATCGACACCTTGTGCACCGGGTCGCAGCTCGGCGCGAGCAGCCCGACCGCGACGTGCCCGGCCTCGTGCACGGCGGTCGCGTAGCGCTCGTCCTCGTCGACGAGCACCCCCTTGCGCTCGAGCCCCATGAGCACCCGGTCGCGCGCGCGGTCGATGTGCGTCGGATCCACCGCGTCGGCGCCCTCGCGGGCCGCGAGGATGGCCGCCTCGTTCAGGAGGTTGGCCAGGTCGGCGCCCGAGAAGCCCGGCGTGCTGCGGGCGATGTAGCCGAGATCGACCTCGCCCTGGAGCGGGATCGGCCCGGCGTGGACGTTCAGGATCTCCTCGCGGCCGCGCACGTCGGGCAGCGGCACGGTGACCTTGCGATCGAAGCGCCCCGGCCGGAGCAGCGCGGGATCGAGCATGTCGACGCGGTTGGTCGACGCGATCACCACGATGCCGGTCGCGTGGTCGAACCCGTCCATCTCGACGAGCAGCTGGTTCAGCGTCTGATCGTGCTCGGCGGACGCGGAGTCGCCTTGCCCCTTCGCGCGCGCCCGCCCGACGGCGTCGATCTCGTCGATGAAGACGATGCACGGGGCGGCCTTGCGCGCCTCGGCGAAGAGCGCGCGGACGCGGGAGGCGCCGACGCCGACGAACATCTCCTGGAAGCTCGACCCCGACGCCGAGAGGAACCGCACGCCCGCCTCGCACGCGACCGCGCGCGCCAGCAGCGTCTTGCCGGTCCCCGGCTCGCCCGTCAGCAGCACGCCGCGCGGCGGGCGGCCGCCGAGGCGCGCGAAGCGCTCGGGGCTCTTCAGGAACTCGACCGTCTCGGCGAGCTCCTGCTTGACCTCGTGCATCCCGGCCACGTCGGCGAAGCGCACGGGCGCGCGCGCGACCCCCGCCTTGGCGTCGGAGAAGACCTTCGGGCTGCGGCGCCGGCTCACCGTGAAGAGCGCGAACCCGACCGCGGCGAGGACGACCACCGGCAGCGCGGTCGACGCGGCGCGCGACGGCTCCTCCCGGGAGGCGAAGTCGACCGAGGCGCCGGCGCCCGCGAACCGGGAGACCAGCTCCTGCCGGAGCGTCGGCTCGTCGACGACGGCGGTCACCGCCACGCCGCCCGCCTGGCGCACGAAGAAGCGATCGCCGCTCACCTCGACCGCGGTCGCCTGCCCCGCCTGCGCGATCTGGAGCAGCTCGGTGTACGTCGCCGCGCGCTCCGCGGGCGACTCGCGGGCCGCGCGGAGAGCGAGCCCGAGCGTCACCGCCAGCACCACCCCCAGGATCCCGAGCACCCAAAGCCGACGCCCCGCGGGCCCCAGCCGCTTACCCACCTGCAAGAACCAGGAATTCACTGCTGCGCCACCTCACTACCCCGACGTCGGGCCGGAGCGGATCTCAGGTGTAGCAAGGATACGAACCTCAGGAAGTTCCTTCTGCGATCATTCTGAGCGGCCTGAGCGCAGAATACTGCGAAAGGATGGTGGCGCCGTAAAACGGAATGCGGAGAACGGAGTTCGGTGTAATAAAACTCGCCAACTCGACTGCCCAGCTCGTCAGTCCGAACTGCCGAGCTCGCTGGCATCGAATCGTGGAGCTCGCCGCGGCTCCTCGCGTGAAGATGAAATCAGCGGCAGGGCAGGAGACGCGCTGCGGCGCGCTACGCGCCGGCGGCGGGCGCGGGATCCGCGAGCGGCAGCGAGAAGCGGAATGTCGTCGCGCCGCCGGGGGTGCTCTCGACAGCGATGGCGCCGCCGTGCGCCTCCACAAGCCCCTTCGTGATGTAGAGGCCGAGGCCCACGCCGCGGACGCGGCGAGCGTCGCCCTCGGCCGCGCGCGAGAAGCGCTTGAACAGGTGCGGCAGAGACGCCTCGGCGATGCCGCGTCCCCAGTTGGTCACGGCGATCTGCGCGAAGGAGCGGTCGGCGCTGACGGCCACCGCGATGTCGCCGTTCGGCTGGCCGTACTTGGCCGCGTTGGAGAGCAGGTTGGTGACGATCTGCTCGAGCCGGCCGGGGTCCGCCAGGACGGCGGGCACGTCGCCGCGCACCTCCAGCCGCACGGCGTGGCCCGCGGTCGCCGCGGTCGATTTCTCGACGATCTCTCCGAGCTGCGCGCGGAGGTCGACCGGAGAGCGATCCAGCGTGAGCTCGTGCGCCTCGATGCGCGAGGCGTCGAGGAGGTCGTCGATCATGCGGCGCAGCCGCTCGACGGACGAGGCGATCCTCCCGAGCTGCTTCTCGCCGTCCGCGACGAGCTGCCCGCCGGACCGGGAGCGCAGGAGGTGGCTCGCGGTCGCGATGACCTGGATGGGCTGGCGGAGGTCGTGAGCGACGATGCTGATCCACTCCTGGCGCTGTCGCTCCATCTCCTTGAGCGCAGAGATGTCCTGGAAGACGGCGACGGCGCCCTCGATCTCGCCGTCGTCGGATCGCACCGGCGCGGCGTTGACCAGCACCGGGACGAAGGCGCCGCCTTCGCAACGGAGCAGCCCTTCGGCGCCCGTCACGACCTCCCCGCGATGCAGCGCCCGGGTCAGCGGGCGCTCGGCCCAGCCGACCGGCTCTCTTCCCGGGGTCCTGGGATCGAAGATCACCGCGTTGCCCCACGGATCCAGCTCGCCCGCCGGGCGCGAGGCGTACTGGAGCGCCAGCCGATTGCACGTGATGAGCCGCCCCTCGGCGTCGACGAGGATCGCCGCCTCGGGCATCTGCTCGACGACCGCCTGGAGCCGCCTTCGCTCGTTCGCCTCGACGCGGTAGAGGCGCGCGGTCTCGATCGCGCTGCACGTGCGGTCGGCGAGCAGCTTCGCGGCGCGCTCGTCGTCCTCGGTGAACGGCGGGCGGCCGGGGCGCTTGCCGAGGTACAGGTTGCCCACGCTCCGGCCGTGGAAGCGGAGCGGCACGCCCAGGAACGCCTCGATCGAGGGGTGGTGCGGCGGCAGCCCGATGAAGTCGGGGTGAGCGTGGACGTCGTCGAGCCGGATCGGCCGGCCGTCGCGGCCCACCGCGCCGAGGACGCCGATGGGGCGCGGGATCGCGCCGATCCGCGCGCTCTGCTCCGCGGGGACGCCGCTCGGGACCCAGGCGTCGAACGGCCGCCGGCCGTCCTCTCCGACGCCGAGCGACGCGTAGTCGGCGCCCGAGATCTCCTTCGCGTGCCGCGCGATGACCTCCAGCACGGCGCGCATCCCCGACTCGGAGCGCGGCAGGTTCGCCAGCGTCTCCGAGACCGCCGCGCACGCGGTTCCGACGTCCTCGAGCTGCGCGCGGATGCGCCGCTCCGCCTCGTGGGCGCTCGCGATCGCCGCCTCCATCGCCTTGCGGCGCCCGATGTCGCGGCAGATCGTGGAGACGCCGGTGATGCGGCCCGAGGCGTCCGCGATCGACGAGACCGTGACCTCGATGTCGATGTGCCTGCCGTCCTTGGTCCGGCTCACGGCCTCGAAGCGCTCGACGCGCTCGCCGCGGCGCAGGCGCGCGAAGGTCGCCTCCGCCTCGCCGGCGCGCTCGGGCGGGCACAGGATGGGCAGCTTCTTGCCGATCACCTCGCCGGCGCCGTAGCCGTAGAGGCGCTCCGCGGCCGGGTTCCAGCTCAGGATGGTCCCGTCGAGGGCGCTGCCGATCACGGCGTCGTCGGAGGACTGCGCGACGGTCGCCAGAAAGGCGCGCGCCTCCTCGGCCTGGCGCCGCGCCTCGTCGAGCAGGTTCAGGCGCGCCGCGCTGACCCAGAGCGCGGCCCCGAGCAGGAGCGTCGAGATGGCCGAGGCGAGCGAGAACGACGCGGCGAGGGGGTAGGCCCCGAGATCTGCGCCGATCAGGAAGAGGCGGCCGATCGCGAGCGGGGCCAGGACGACGAAGGGCAGCGAGCGCCGCAACAGGACGCCCCCGGGCCCGCTGGCCGCCAGCACGGCGAAGGCCCCGCAATTGGGACTCGCCATGATGAGCCCGGCGCAGAGCGCGAGGAAGGCGATCGAGGCGTGGAGCGCCATGCCCGTGAACGGGAACAGCGGCGGCAGGCCGTAGAAGTAGCCGACGCCGAACACGTAACCGGTCAGCGCGGTCAGCGCGAGCGCCGCGGCCGAGAGCGCAGCGCCCTGCGAGAGCCGGCAGGCGCGCCGCGTCTTCACGGGCAGCGAGAGGAGCGCCGCGCCGATCAGGACGCAGCAGAGCGCGGTGTTCGGCGGCGGCCTGCCGGGGAACTCGCTCGGGAACGCCACGCGGGCCGGGAACAGCAGGCGATCGACGCCGAAATCCCACCCGAAGACGTACTGGACGAGGGCCGCGAGGCCGAACGCGACGACGCCGGCGGCGCACGCCCGTCCGAGCAGCCGGCGCAGCGGCGCCGGGCGCTCCCGCCCGCCCAGCGCCCAGAGCGACGCGCCCGCGAGGACGAGGGCGAGCGCGGTGTTGGGCACCATGCTCGGCAGGCCTTCCGCGATGGAGATGAGGGGGATCGACCCGATCGACCAGCCGAGCAGCGCCACGGACCCGAGGGCGAACGAGCAGGCTGCCGCGATAGCAACACCGCGCGGTACGCCATTCGAGAGCGCCCTTGCCCCGCCGTCCTTCATCGAGCCCTCCCAACTGCAGCATAGTGCTGTGGCTACCGGGACGGCCTCGCTTCATCGGCGCAAACAGGGACAATGCGCCCGCTGTCCGACCACGATGGAACCACGGGCTCCCGGGGTGCCCGTCTCATGCGCCGGGCCGGAGGGATCCGCCGGCGAGGCTCAGGCGTGCCGCCGGAGCGCCGGCGGCGGCGCGATCGCGCGCGCCTGGCGAGCGCGCGCGGAGCAGCTCAGCGCTTCGGCCCGAAGATCGCCGCGTCGGCGGAGAGCCTCCCCGGCCCGAGCAGGAGCAGCACGAGGGAGATGCTGAAGTAGACGGCCGCCGCCTCGTAGGAGGCGGCGCCCATCGCGAAGAACGGGTCGCCGTTCATCACGTGCACCGCGACGGCGACGGCCATGGTGATGGCGATCCCGAGCGACGCGAGCGGCGTCAGGAGGCCGAGGATCCAGGCGATGCCGCCGCCGACCTCGGCGAGGACGGCCAGCGCCTGCAAGAACCCCGGGACGGGCGCGGTGGGCCCCATCCAGCCGAAGGGGGCCTGGATCTTCCCCCAGCCGTGAAAGATGAAGGCAATGCCGGTGACGACGCGAAGCGCGAGCAGCCCGACCGAGCCGGAAAACGGCACGTCGGTCACCCGCAGGAATCTGGTGAGCATCGGGGATCACTCCTCTCGGCTCGGTAGTAAGGAAAAATGCAGGGAACATCAAGGCCGCGCGCCTGACCTCGCCCCGCCGGCGCGCCGGTCCGCGTTTCACGCGGTCGGTTGCCCTCGGCCGGCCGCGGCGGCCCGGGGGCGAGCCCCGCGTGAGGGCGCCTTGCAAGCGAAAATTCAGCGTCGATGCTGGACGGCCGCGCGGCCGCGGAGCCGCGGCGCGCAGGCGGGCTCACCGGGCGCGCGGACCCTCGACCCGCCCAGAAAGATTCGCCTTTCCACCATGGTTGTCTCCCCGAAGACGCGGGCGGGACGCTACCATGCGGGTCAACCCGTAGTCCTCCCGTGGATCCGGGGGAACCGCGCGCGGTCCTTCTTTCATCGGTCTCCCTGAACCACCGCGCCCGGCGCCTCCCAGCCGCGGCGCCCGCGCGCCGCTTCGCTGCATGGCCAAGCACCCGTCCCAGCTCGCCGACCTAGAGATCCAGCGCCGCCTGGGCGCTGGCGGCATGGCGGAGGTCTTCCTCGCCAAGAAGCGCGGCGCCGAGGGGACCTACAAGCTCCTCGTCGTCAAGCGGATCCTCCCCGCGCACGGGGCCTCGCGGCGCTTCCGCGCGATGTTCGTCGAGGAGGCCCACCTCGCGACCCGCCTGAACCACCCGAACATCGTCCAGGTCTACGAGTTCTCGGACCACGGCGAGGACGGGCTGCTCCTCTCGATGGAGTACGTCGAGGGCTTCGACCTCGGCAAGCTGATGCGCGCGGCGCAGCAGAAGGAGTCGCGGATCCCTCCCCTCGTGTCCGCGTTCATCGTGTCCGAGGCGGCGAAGGGGCTGCACTACGCCCACGAGCGCAAGGACGAGGGCGGCATGCCGCTCGCCATCGTCCACCGCGACGTCTCGCCGCAGAACATCCTCCTGTCGTTCGAGGGCGTCGTGAAGATCGCCGACTTCGGCATCGCCAGCGCGAACCTCTTCCGCGAGGAGCCCGGCGTGCTCAAGGGCAAGTTCGGGTACATGTCGCCCGAGCAGGCGCGCGGCGAGCGCGTCGACCGGCGGAGCGACATCTACGCCCTCGGCGTCGTGCTCTACGAGCTGCTCGCCATGCGCTCGCCCTACGGCAAGCTCGACGACGAGACGCTCCTCCAGGCCGTCAAGGAGGGCCTGTTCGACCCCCCGTCGGCCCACGCGCGCGACATCCCGGCGGAGCTCGAGGCGATCGTGATGCGCGCCATGGCGCACGCGCCCGAGGACCGCTTCCAGACCGCGCGCGACCTCGCAGGCGCGATCGCGCGCGTGCTGCTCGCGAAGCAGGAGCTCGTCGACAACGCGTCGGTCGAGCAGACCGTGGCCCACCTGCTCGGCCGCGATCGCCACGAGGACGCGCGCGACAACGCCGCGGGCGGCGCGGCGGAGCAGGCCCCGGACAGCGGCTCCATGGCGCAGCCGCAGACGCTCGCGGCGGTGCCGGCCGCGCGCACGGGCGGCGAGGCCGAGAACACCGGGGCGCCGCGGGTCGTGCGCGAGGTGCGCCACGTCGCCGTGGTGACGCTGCGCATCGAGGGGGTGGACGAGCTGCTCGGGGCGCAGGGGCGGCTCGCCGGCAAGCGCAGCGGGCGCTCGATCCGCACGACCCTCGACGCGATCGCCTTCAAGCACGGGGCGATCTGGTCGTGGGAGTCGCACGCGAGCGCGCGCGCCGTCGTGGGGCTGCTCGCGAACCCGTCGCGCGCCGCGGCCGACGCGGCCTCGCTGGCCGTCGACGTGCACGAGGCGCTCGCCGGCGCGTCGGAGGACCTGCCCGTCGAGCTCCGCGCCGCGATCGGCATCGTCCGCGGCATCGCGTACGGCGAGCGCGACGAGCAGGGGCACCTCATCAACCACGTGCTCAAGGAGCCCGCGAATTTCCTGGCCGAGCGCCTCGGCAGCCGCACGCCGTTCGGCAAGACCTGGGTCGCGGGCGGCGTCTACCGCCTCGTCCGGCGCGACTTCCGCTGGGGCGACGCGCCGTCGCTCGATCTCAACGACGCCGGCGGCTACCAGGTCCCGCACCAGATGCGGCTCTACGCGCTGCAGCGCCCGCTCACCCGCGAGGAGCGGATGGCCGAGATCGCGCTGTCGCCGAACGACCTCGTGGGGCGCGACGCCGAGCGCGCGGACCTGCACGCCGCCTACCACCGCGCGGTGTCGCCGCCCGTGAAGGGCCTCGCCGAGCCGCCGTCGCGCTACGGCGAGAGCGAGCCGCCGCCGCCGCCGAGCCGGCAGAGCAAGCCGCCGAGCCCGCCGGGCGGCGCGCTCCGGGGCCAGTCGGTGGCGCGCGTCATCGTCGGCGAGATGGGCATCGGCAAGAGCGCGCTCATCTCGACGTTCCTCTCGGAGCTCCCCGGCGAGGCGCGCGTGCTCCACGTCGAGTGCTCGCCGGTGAAGAGCGAGCTGCCGCTGGCCACGGTCTGCGACGTGCTCCGCGACGTCACCGGGATGGGGCTCGACCACTCGATCGACGACGCCGCCCACGTGATCCGCGCGCTGCTCGGCTCGATCGCGCGCTCGCCGCTCGGGGCGCGCATCGTCACGCGCCTGGCCGAGCTCGTCACGGGCAAGCAGCTCGACCACCCCGAGGAGGACGCGTCGGCGTACGGCCGCGACGTGGTGGTGCGCGGCGTGAAGTACCTGCTCGGCTCGCTGGCGCGCCACCAGCCGCTCGTCGTCGTCATCGACGGCCTCCAGTGGGCCGATCGCCCGAGCCTGGAGCTCATCTCGGAGCTCCTCAAGCAGCGCTCGGAGCGGCTCCCGATCCTCGTGCTGCTGCTCACGCGCCCCGAGGAGCGCGTGACGCCGTTCATCGAGGGGCTCGTGCGGATCGAGCTCCGCGGCCTCAGCGCCGAGGAGCAGATGCGCCTCGTCGAGGCGCGCCTCGGCGTGCGCGAGGGCGTCTCGGCCGTCTGCGGCGAGCTCGTGCCGCGCGTCGCCGGCAACCCGTTCTTCCTGCTCGAGATGGTCGACGCGCTGCTCGAGCGGGGCACGCTGGAGATCGTCGAGCACCCGGACGGGCGGCACGAGCTCGTCCGCCACGACCGGACCGGGGATCGCGGCGAGCCGCTCCCGTCGACCCTGGAGCAGCTCATCGGCGACCGGCTGCGCGAGCTGCCGCCCGCGGAGCACGACGTCGTGAACTGGCTCGCGGTCGCCGGGGGCCCGCTGCTCAAGGACGACATCCTGAACCTCACGCGGCTCGCGGACGACGAGGCGGTGACGCGCCTCTGCGCGCGCGGCCTGTGCGATCGCCGCGCCGGGGCGGTGGACTTCCGGCACCCGCTCGTGCGCGACGTCGCCTACCTCGCGCTCGACAGCGCGAGCCGCGTGCGCATGCACCGCCGGCTCGGCGAGCACCTGTCGACGACGCCGCTCGCGCAGGGGCTCTCGGCCGCGATCGTGGCGCAGCACCTCGCGCGCGGCGAGGCGCCCGGGCCGGCGGCGGAGCTCTACCTCGACGCGGCGCGGGCCGCGCGCGCCGGGCACCAGGCGCAGCTGTCGCGCCGGTACTACGAGCGCGCGCTGTCGCTCCTGCCGACCGGCGACACCCGCCGGATGATCGCGCACGAGGCGCTGGAGGCGATCTTCCGCCACCTCGGCCGCCGCCGCGAGCGGAAGAAGCACCTCGCGGCGCTGCGCCAGCTCGCGAAGGAGAGCGGGCAGGCGCGGTGGGCCGCGCTCGCGCTCGTGCGCACCGCGCGGCTCGACCTCGACGACGGCCACCTCGCCCGCGGCCTGCCGGTGGCGCAGCGCGCGGCCGAGATCGCGCGCATCGCCCGGCGGCCGGCGCTCGAGGTCGAGGCGCTCACGATCCTCTCGGAGGTGCTGCGCGAGCTCGGCGACGTCCAGGGGGCGATCAGCGCGGCCGACCGGGCGCTCCGGGTGACGCACATGGGCGGGCTGACGCCGCGGGCGCGCGCGGAGGTGCTGCGCACGAAGGGGGTGCTGCTGCGCCGGGTCGGCCGCGTGCACGAGGCGGTCGAGGCCTACGCCGAGGCGATCGCGGTGTTCCGCGCGGTGGGCGCGCGCCGCAGCGAGGCGCGCGCGAAGAACTCGCTCGCGGTGGCGATGTTCGTGCTCGAGCGGTTCGAGGACGCGATCGCGGTCGGGCTCTCGTCGATTTCCATCGATCTCGCGATCGGAGGGAGGTTCCAGATCGCGAAGACGCTGAGCAACATCGGCCACGCGTACGCCAAGCTCGGGGACCTGCCGCGCAGCCTCGCGTACATGAAGCGGGCGCGGGAGGCGCACGAGCGCTATGACGATCAGGATGCGCGGGCCGACACGCTCCTCTGCACGGCGGGGATCCTCCTCGAAGCGGGCGACGCCGACGCCGCGCACACCCTCTGCGCCGACGCGGGCGCGCTCGTCGCGGTGACCGGCAGCGTGTACGACATGATCCACGAGCGCAACGTGCGCGGGCTCCTCGCGAAGGCGCAGGGCGACGTCCAGGCCGCGATCGCGAACGCCTCCGAGGCGCGGCAGCTCGCCGAGTCGCAGGGGCTGATGAGCTACCACGCGTACGCGACGGCGATCGAGGCGGCGGCGCGGGTGGACGCGGGCGAGGTGCACTCCGGGGTGCTGCTCGCGCGGACGGCGCTCGGCGCGGTCGAGGCGGGCAGCTCGGAGTACGGCATCGAGGTGCGCGACCTCTGCTGCGAAGCGCTGCAGAAGGGCGCGCCGGCGAGCGCGGCGGACGCGTACCACCGCGCCGCGCTGCACGTGCAGAAGGTGGCGAGCTACATCCGGGACGCGCGGCTCAGGGCGCTGTTCCTGGAGCGCGCCGTGGTGCGGCGCATCCTGGCCGCGGAGGCCGAGGGGCCGGCGGCGGGGCACGACCCGCTCCGCCGCGGGGAGATGGCATGACGGGTACCGGCGGAAGGACAGGCGCGAAGCCGCGGCGCAAGGTCGCGGTGATCCTCTCGGGCGGCGGGGCGCGGGGGGCGTACGAGGTCGGGGTGATGTCGTATGTGCTCGACGCGTTCGCCCGGCTGCGGGGCGCGCCGCCGCGGATCGACATCCTGTGCGGGACGTCGGTGGGGGCGGTGAACGCGTGCTACCTCGCGGCGCACCTCGACGATCCGACGCTGGGCGTGCGGCGGCTCGTCAACCTGTGGACGCAGCTGAAGCTCGAGACCGTGCTCGGCTTCGGGGTGCGGCAGGCGATCTCCTTGCCGAAGCTCGTGTTCGGCGGCGGCTCGGAGGGCGTGGGCCTGTTCGACGTCTCGCCGATGCAGCGGCTCGTGGAGCGGGAGATCCCGTGGCGCGCGATCGCGCGCACGCTGCGCCACGGGTACCTGTCGGCGGTCAGCGTGTCGGCGACCGAGATCGCGACGGGCCGCACGGTGATCTTCATGCAGACCGGCCCGGACGGCGCGCTGCCGACGACGGCGCCGCCGCGGACGATCATCCGCGGGGCGCTGATCGGCCCGCCGCACGCGCTCGCGTCGGCGGCGATCCCGATCCTGTTCCCGCCGGTGCGCATCGGCCGGGATCTGTACATGGACGGCGGGGTGCGGCAGAACACGCCGATCGCGCCGGCGCTCCGGCTGGGGGCGACGCACGTGCTGGCGATCGGGCTGTCGCGGGAGGTGCGGAGCATCGACGCGGGGGACAGCGGCAAGCCGCCGGGGATGGCGCTGGTGCTCGGCAAGGTGCTGAACGCGTTCCTGCTCGACCACATCCAGACGGATTTCGAGGTCCTGACGCGGGTGAACCACATGATCGAGGACGGGGAGCGGGCGTTCGGGCCGGATTTCCTGCACTCGATCAACGGGGCGGCGGCGCAGCGCGGGGCGCTGCCGTACCGGCGGGTGGAGACGCTGGTGGTGCGGCCGAGCGTGGATCTCGGGCGGCTGGCGGCGGAGCACGTGAAGGCGGGCAAGGTGCAGGGGGGGCCGGCGATGATGCGGCGGCTGCTCTCGCTGGTGGACGTGGGGGCGGAGAACGACGCGGATCTGGCGAGCTACCTCCTGTTCGACGGGTCGTTCACGCGGAAGCTGATCGAGCTCGGGCGGGCGGACGCGGAGGCGAGGCGGCACGACGTGGCGGATTTCTTCGGGAGCGCGGCGGAGGAGGCGGAGCCGAGGCTCTCGGACAGCGCGGAGTGGTCGATTCCGCCGCCTGTGGGGCCCGGAGGGTCCATCTAGCGGGCGGGGGTTCCCGGGGGCGATCGAGCCGCCCGGTCCTTGGAGGGGGTGCTCCGCGGGCTCGGCCGCCCTGAGAGCACGGTGTCGACGCCGGGGCGCTGCGCCAGCGCCCCCGGGACGCGCCCCAGTGGGGCGGGGCGCGAACCCAGTGAACCGCGGAGCGCGGCCAGGGGGCCGCGGGGCGCCGCCAGCGGGCCGGGAGCGCGGCCAGCACGCGGCGAGACGGCCGGGAATCGTGTCAGCAGGTCCGAGGAGCCGTACCAGCAGGTCCGAGGAGCCGTACCAGCAGGTCCGAGGAGCCGTACCAGCAGGTCCGAGGAGCCGTACCAGCAGGTCCGAGGAGCCGTACCAGCAGGTCCGAGGAGCCGTACCAGCAGGTCCGAGGAGCCGTACCAGCAGGTCCGAGGAGCCGTACCAGCAGGTCCGAGGAGCCGTACCAGCAGGTCCGAGGAGCCGTACCAGCAGGTCCGAGGAGCCGTACCAGCAGGTCCGAGGAGCCGTACCAGCGGGTGCCGGCAAGGGTCCCGGACCTGCCGGCGAGCACCCTGGGACCGCTGGTGGGGCGCCCTGGGCTTGCTGGTGAGAGCCCTGGGGCTGCTGGCGAGCGCCCGGGGTTGTTGGCGAGCGCCCCACGGATGGGGAGACGCGACGCCGACCAGCCGGCGAGCTCCGCGCCGCGGCAGGGCAGCATTGCTGGATTGCCGTCAGGCCGCCGCGGCGCACAGGGTGTCCTCTTCGTTCTGTGGAGAGCATCGGGGCAATGCCATGACGTATGAGTACTGCTCCGCGGAGGCCGAGGAGGGCTTCACCGCGGAGTACGCGATCGACGAGATCCGGTACACAGGGTTCGAGGGCGAGCCGGCGCTCGCGCCGTCGCGGGCGGTGCGGTTCGTGTACGAGACGAGGGAGCCGGGCGAGGTGCGCACCCATTACGCAGGCGGCATGGCGCTCCAGCGCTCGCTGCGGCTCGACGAGATCCAGATGCTCGGCGCGGACGACGCGCTGGGGCGGCGCTACGGGTTCACGTACGAGGTCAGCGAGGCGACGAAACGAACGCTCCTGACGCAGGTCGAGGAGTGCGCGGGCGTCGGGGTGTGCAAGCCGCCGACGCGGTTTCAGTACAGCCGCGGCGAGGCGGGGTTCCGAAGGGTCGCGACGGACATCGCCGCGCCGACCTCCCGGAAGGCGAGCCCCATGCTGTTCGACATCGACGGCGACGGGCTCGACGACCTCGTGGTTCCGGACGTGGTCGCGGGGCTCAGCACGCCGGAGAACCCCATCACCGGCTGGCTCGCCGCGCGCAATCGCGGGTCGAGCGGCTCCGCGGCCCCCTTCGCGCCCGCGACCCTGGCGCTCCTCGAGGACTGGGCGGTGATCGCCAATCCGCACGGGTCCTCGGATCCCGAGCTCCTTCAGCCGGAGCTCGGGACGGCCATGGATTTCAACCAGGATGGCAGGACGGACGTCTTTCTTCACGACGTTCATGACACCGGCAATACCTGGCTTGTGCTCCTGACCCAGCCGGACTTGACGTTCGAGGTCCACGACACGGGCATTCGGAGGCCCTTTCCGCTCGGCGTCCGGCCAGCGCCGCCCGGATTGCGCCTGCCCGAGGGCGCCGTGCACCTCGCGGACGTGGACGGCGACGGCGTGCCCGACCTGATCCAGTGCGACGACCACAGCCGCACGCTGACCCAGAACCCGCTCGAGGCGACGTGGACCGTCCACCGCTGGAAGCCGGAGCGCGACGGCACGCCGGCGGGGTTCGACGCCACCGGGGAGTCGCTGGAGCCGCTCAACGGGTTTCCGTGCGACATGGAGATCCAGACGCTCGACCTCGATGCCGACGGCAAGGTCGATCTGGTCGTGGCGACCGTGCTGACGTTCAGCGATGGCACGATGCTCCCCGCGCCGACGTACGGAGCGCTCACCCGGCGGCACGATGGGGGCTGGGAGGTGTTCGACACCGAGCTGCCTCAGCCGCCTCGCGGCGGCCGCACCGTGTTCCTCGACGTGAACGGCGACGGCTTGCCCGACGCGGTGCAATCGGGCTTCAGCCACGGCGGGCTCCGCACGATTCTCAATACGGGGCCGACCTTCGACGCGCCGGCGGTCGAGAGCCTCGGCCCGGCGGGCGTCCTCGAGAGCCTCGGAGCGCAGGACTCGTTCTTCCGGCTGGCGGCGCCGCTGGACTACGACGGCGACGGCTTGCAGGATCTGCTCATGCCGGTGCCGCCGGGCATGCTGCCGGGCTCATCGCTCGCGCTGCCCTCCTGGGCGATCCTCCGGGCCACCGGCGCGCGCGACGGGCCGACGTTCGCGCTCGTCGACCCGGGGATCCCGTTCGAGGCGGCGGTCGGGGAGGCCGTCACGCTGGCCGAGCCGCACGGGCCGCGCATCGGGGACGTCGACGGCGACGGGGCGCAGGACGTGGTGTTGCCGCTCGGGGGCGTGTTCAACGTCTTCCAGAACCTCGCGGCCGATCGGGATCTCCTCGTCGCGGTCTCGGACGGGATGAACGCGCACGAACCGAGCGAGGCGGGCTTCGTGCCGAACGTGAGCGTCGCGTATGGCCACCTCACCGACGCCTCGATCACGGACGGCGCCGCCGAGGGAGCTCCGGAGCGGGAGAGCATGCTCTACGTGTCGCGGGGCGACGCGGCGAACGCTTGCGAGTACCCGCGCCGCTGCGCGGTGGGGCCGCGGCGGGTCGTCAGCGGCTACGCGCTCAACAACGGCGCGGACCGGCCGCGGCGCTTCGAGGTGCGCTATCGCGACGGGCGCTACCATCGGCTCGGGCGGGGCTTTCTCGGGTTCGGGGAGCGCGTGGTCGTCGAGGTCGACACCGGCGCCGCGACGGCCGAGCGGTACGACAACGTCACGTTCGACGAGGAGCTCGAGGTCTTTCCGTTCGCGGGGCAGGTGAAGCATGAGTGGCGCTGGGCTCCTGGGCTGCCGGACCAGCCCAGGCCGGAGCAGATCGAGCTCTCGTTCCTCGATGTGACGCGAGAGATGGTGCCCACGAACGACGGCGCGACCTACTTCACGCTCCCGACCGAGCGCCGGCTCCGGCGAGCGCAGGGCGTGTATCCGCCCGAGAGCGGCGAGGCGCCACCGGTGGAGGCGTATGTCGAGCAGGTCGCGTCGGGCGGAGAGCGCGGGGCGGCGATCCTGCGCGATACGGCGGCGAAGGTGACGGACTTCGATGCGTTCGGCAACGTGCGCGCCGAGGAGGTCTCGACCCGCGGCGTCGACCTGACGCTGGAGACGACGCGCACCTTCAAGAACGACACCGAGCGGTGGGTGCTCGGTCAGCTCCAGACCGAGGAGGCGTGCAGCGCTGCGGCAGGACTCTCGCAGTGCCGCCTGCTCGCGCGCACGACCACGATCTACGGCGAGATCGAGACCGAGTCGATCGACAGCGACGATGGCATCCCGGACACGAAGCTCGATGTCGCGATCGCGCGGGACGACTTCGGCAACGTCACCGGGGTGACGGCGGACGATGCCTTCGGCCATCACCGGGCGTGGAGCTCGACGTACGACGCCGAGGGGATCTTCCCCGAGACGCACGTCGACGCGGCCGGCGCGTGACGTTCGATGAGGGTCTCGGCGTGCTCGTCGAGCGGGTGGATCCGAACGGGCTCGTGACCGAGTGGAGGCACGACGGCTTCGGTCGCCTGGGGCTCGAGATCAGGCCCGATGAGACGCAGACGGCGATCGCGCTGTCGCGCACCAAGGACGGCGGCCCGGACCGGGACGCCTGGCGGGTGGTGCAGCGGACCACGACAACCGGCGGCGCCGACGATACGGTCGAAGTCGACAGCCTCGGCCGCCCGATCCGGTGGTTCTGGTACGGACCTTCCGTGGAAGGCGCCGCGGGCGGTGCCACGGGCGAGCCGCGGCGCCTGATGCAGGAGATCGCGTATGACGCACGCGGCGAGCGCGTCGCGCGGCGCTCGGTGCCGGTGATCGAGGGCACGCCGGACGACGAGCGCCTCCACGACGTCTACGAACACGACGCGGTAGGCCGCGAGGTGGGGCACACGACCACGTGGGGCGCGGTCGTGGAGACCGAGTACGACGGCCTGCGGGCCGAGGTCACCGATCCGCTCGGCCACGTGACCGTGGTCGAGCACGACCCGCTGGGACGACCGGTGACGGTGACCGACGCGGCGATGGGGGTCACGCGGTACAAGCATGGCCCGTTCGGCGCGCTGTACACCGTCACCGATCCGGGCGGTGCGACCACGCGGACGGCGCGCGACGCGCTCGGGCGCGTGCGGCAGCTCGACCATCCCGATCGGGGCACGACGGTCTTCACCAACGACGGCTTCGGCGAGCTGGTCTCGTCGACCGACGCGCTCGGGCGGGAGGCGATGTTCAGCTACGACGGCCTCGGGCGCACCACCTCGCGTGTGGACGAGGACGGCGCCGAGCGGCTGACGACCACCTGGACCTGGGACACCGCGCTGCACGGGATCGGCAAGCTCCACGTGCTGGAGAGCCCCGACGGGGACAAGACGTACGGCTACACCGAGCATGGCAAGCTCGAGACGGCGGCGCTCCGCATCGACGGAGAGCGCGCGGCGCTGGAGAGCAGGCTCGGCTACGACGAGCTCGGCCGCGTCGAGACCATCACCTACCCCACACCCGCCGGCGCGGCGCCGTTCGTGGTGGCCCACGACCACGACGCGTACGGCCACGTGCTCGCCGTGCGCGACAGCGCGACCCGCTCTGCCTACTGGCGGCTGACCGACGTGGACAGCGCCGGCCGCTACCGCGAGGAGGCGTTCGGCAACGGCGCCGTCACCGAGCGGAGCTACTACGCCGACAAGCAGCGGCTGAAGGGCGTCGTCACCCGCAGCGGCGCGACCGCGGTGCAGGACCTCGGCTACGGCTATGACGAGCGGCTCAGCCTCACGAGGCGCACCGACGCGCTGCAGCCGCAGCACCGGAACGAGCGCTTTCGGTATGATCCGATCGAGCGGCTGACGTGCGCGTACTTCAGCGACGTCGAGAGCGCGACGGCGCCGTGCGCGCTCCGCTACGGCCACGACCCGAACGGAAACCTCATCTTCGCGCCGGACGCCGGCACGCTCTCGTACGACGACCCGCTGCACCCGCACGCCTTCACCAGCGCGGGCGTGGACAGTTTCGGCTATGACGCCGTGGGCAACCAGATCGCGCGCCCGGGCGGGGAGCAGGTGAGCTACACGCCGTTCGACCTGCCGACGGCGATCACGCAGGGCGCGAGGACCGTCTCGTTCGGCTACGACGGCGACCAGCAGCGGATCCGCAAGACCACGCCGGACGAGGAGACGATCTACTTCGGCGACCTGGTCGAGCGGGTCACTGACGCGGCTGCAGGCAGGGCCGAGCACCGGTACTACGTGCGCTCGCCGGAGCGGGTGGTGGCGATCGTGACCCGAGGCGAGCGTGAGGGCGTGCGCTCACCCCTCGAGCGAACGCATGCCCGGCGCCCTGGCCTGGACGAGCGCGGCCATGTTCCCAGGCTCGTGGAGGTTCTGCCTCATCTTCATGTGCGCCTTCGGGATCTCGTGCCAGGCGAACGTCTCCGAGAGGACCGGACGGACGCGCCCCTCCAGGACCAGGCGGTGCGCCTGGCTCGCCTGCATCAAGGTCGCGATATGGCTCCCCTGGATGCGCTTCTGACGCATCCATACGAACCGCGCATCCATCGTGAAGTTGTACCCGGTCGTGCCGGCGCAGAACACCACCATGCCCCCGCGCTTCACCACGAAGCAGCTCACCGGGAACGTCGACTCGCCAGGGTGCTCGAGCACCAGATCGACGTCGGTCCTCTGGCCCGTGATCGACCAGATGGCCTTCCCGAACCGGCGCACCTCGCTCATGTACTCTGCATAGGCTGCGTCATCGAGCGAGCGCAGCGGCCCCCAGCACCTGAACCGAGAGCGATCGATGACGCCCTTGGCGCCCAGCGACATGACGAAATCGCGCTTCTTCTCGTCCGAGATCACGCCGATCGCGTTCGCTCCCGTCGCGGCGACGAGCTGGACGGCCATCGAGCCCAGGCCGCCGGCCGCGCCCCAGACGAGCACGTTCTGCCCAGGCCGCAGGATGTGCGGGGCGTGCCCGAACAACATGCGGTACGAGGTCGCCAGCGAGGCGAGGTAGCAAGCGCTCTCCTCCCAGGTCAAGCCCCGGGGCCGCGCGAGCAGCTGCCGCCCCTTCACGACCGTGAACTGGGCGAACGAGCCATGAGGCGTCTCGTACCCCCATATCCGCTGCGTCGGAGAGAGCAGCGGATCGCCGCCGTTGCACTCCTCGTCCTCGCCGTCGTCCTGGCTGCCGAGCACGATGACCTCGTCGCCGACGCGCCATCGCTTGACCATGCTGCCGACGGCCCACACGACGCCCGCCGCGTCGGAGCCGCACACGTGATAGTCGTGCCGATGCACGTCAAACACCGAGACGGGTTTCCCCAGCGAGGCCCAGATGCCGTTGTAGTTGATCCCCGCGGCCATGACCGCGATGAGGACCTCATCCGGGCCGATGCGCGGCGTCGGCACGACCTCGATCTGCATGGCGGTGCTCGGCTCGCCATGGCGATCGCGCCGGATGACCCACGCAGCCATGCTCCGTGGCACGTGCCCGAGCGCAGGCATTTCACCCAGCTCATACCGATCCTTCTCTGCGTACGAGGTGCTCTCGCAATACGATGCGTCCGCCATCGCGCTCTCCTGATGCTCGTCGTTTGAACTCGCGCCCCCCGCCGGCGCTTCCGGAGAGGAAGGGCCTGCCCACAGGGCGAGCGCGTCGCGCTGACAAGCGTGTCGGTTATTCTAATATCGAATGGTTGTGTCAAGCATCCAAGCACATTTGTGCCGAGTCTCGCGCGACCCGAGCTCGCTCACGGCGAACCGCTCGGCCCAGGATCGGCCGCGAGCAAGCATCGCCTCAGCCTCTCGGCCAGGACCTGGACATGGGGCTCGCGGACCATCGTCCAGTGCGAGCCAGGGACCTCGTGGAGCTCGACAGGCTGCGACGAGAACCGCGAGATCGGGTAATAAAGCGTCCCGTAGGGCTCCGCCACCTCCGCGGAGCCTCCGCGCGACGGCTGCTCGGCGGACCGGAAATACGTGAAGGCGCCCGGGTAGGTGGGCGCGACGTACGCGCGAAGCGCCCTCTCGTGCGCCGTGAAGAGCCGCCTGACCGAGCTCGTGAAGCCAGCGATGTTCGACCGCAGGACGCCATCGACGAGGACCCTCGTCAGCTCACCCTCGCCGAGCCGGCGGAGCTCTGCGTGCGAGCTCTCCGGGTACAGCATGCTCGCGAGCTCGACGTATTCCCTCAGCCTCGACTCGGGGTCGTCGTCGACGCTGAGCAAGCTGTCGATCAGCGTCAACGAAGCGACGCGGCTGCCCTCGTCCACGAGCCGACGGGCCATCTCGAACGCGACGAGGCCTCCGAGCGACCAGCCGCCCAGCAGGTAAGGGCCCGTCGGCTGGACGGCGCGGAGCGCCTCGAGATAACGCGCGGCCATGATCTCGATGCGATCGTCCGGCTCGCCGTCGTCGTCGAGGCCCCTGGCCTGGATCGCATAGAACGGGCGGTCGTCCCCGAGGTGGCGCGCGAGGTCGGCGTAACACAGGACCGGCCCGCCCGCCGGATGCACGCAGAAGAAGGGCGTCCCCTGGCCGGAGAGCTGGAGCGGGACCAGGAGCGGGTGGAGCCGCGGCCGCGCGGCCTCGCGAGCGCCCTCCGCCTCCGCCGGCAGCCCCAGCCTGTCCGCGACGTGCTCGGCGAGCGACGCCAGCGTCGGGCAGCTGAAGCTCCAGTTGATCGAGAGCTTGAGATCGAGCGCGGCGCTGAGTCGCCCGCGGAGCTCGAGGCTCATCATCGAGTCCATCCCCAGGTCCGAGAGGCTCGCCGCGCGGTCCACGCGCGCGGGATCCTCGAACCCCAGCGTCCGCGCGACGGCCTCCTGCAACCATCGCTCGAGCGCGCGCCGGCGCTCGAACGCCGGGGCGCCGTTCAGCGGATCGAGGATCGCGGGCGCCGTCACCTCCGGCCGAGGCTCGATCCGAGCGGGCGCCGGGCGCGGCGCGGCCTCCGAGGGCTCGATCCAGTACCGCTGTCGCTGCCAGGGATAGGCCGGCAGCGGCACACACCGCCCTCCCGCAGGATAGAGGCGCTTCCAGTCGATCGCGTGACCGTGGGCGTAGAGGGCCCCGAGGGACTGCAGCAGGCAGCGCCGCTCGTCCTGGCCTCGCCGCAACGTGGGCAGCGCAATCCCCTCCTCTCCCCGGTCGAGCAGGCATTGCTCGAGGTTGCCCGTGAGCGCCGGATGCGGCCCGATCTCCAGGAAATCGCGGTGGCCATCCGCGATGGCCCGCGCGATCGCGCCCGCGAAGCGCACCGGCTCTCGTATGCTCCTCGCCCAGTACGCGGCGTCGAGGTCGCCGCCGGCGACGCGCGCCTGCGTGACCGTGCTGTACATCGCGAGCGCGGGGCGGCGGGGCGCGAGCCAGGAGAGCGCGCGCGCGAGCTCGGCCTGGAAGGCGGCCATGTGCTCGCTGTGAAACGCGTAGTTGACCCGGAGCATGCGGCAAGGCACCTGCCGCAGCGTGAGGCGCTGGACGACCTCGGCGAGGGCGTCGCCGTCACCCGCCAGCACCACCGAGCCAGGGTCGTTGATCGCCGCGATGGAGAGCCGGCCCGCGTGGCCCTCGAGGACGCGCGCCGCCTCGTCGGCGGGCATCGCCACGGAGGCCATCCTGCCCCGGCCCGTCGCCTGCTGCATGACGCGCCCGCGGAGCACGACGAGCCGAGCCGCCTCGTCCAGCCCGAGGGCGCCCGCGACGTGCGCGGCCGCCACCTCGCCGACGCTGTGTCCGACCACCGCGCCCGGCGAGACTCCCCACGATCCCCAGAGCCGGGCGAGCGCCACCTGCACCGCGAAGATCGCCGGCTGGGCCACCTCGGTCTCCGCGAGGCGAGACCTCTCCTCGGGCGCCGTGAGCTCGCCGAGGAGCGAGAAGCCCGCGAGGCTCCGCACGAGCGCGTCGCACTCCTCGAGCGCGGCGCGGAAGACCCGCTCCTCCGCGAAGAGCCTTTGCCCCATGCCCGCCCATTGCGAGCCCTGTCCGGAGAACACGAAGACGGCCGGGGCGCGCGCTCCCCCCCTGGCCACCCCGCGCGCGAGGCCGGGGCGCGCCTCCCCTCGCACGAACGCGCCCAGGAGCTCCGAGACCTCCTCGCGCGACGAGGCGACGACGGCGAGCCGGTGCTCGTGATGGCTGCGCCGCGCGCTCGCGGTGTACGCGACGTCCCCGAGGCTCGCCGGCGCGTCGGGCCCGGCGTCCGACAAGGAGCTCCGGTACGAGCGCGCCATGGCCGAGAGCGCCTCTCCCGTCTTCGCGGACAGGGGCAGGAGCACGCTCGACGCGTCGCCCGCGGGCGCCGGCGACGCGCTCTCCGGCGCCTCTTCCAGGATGACGTGGGCATTGGTGCCGCTCATGCCGAAGGCGCTGACCCCCGCCAGCCGCGCGTGGCCGCCCGCGCTCCAGGCGCGCTTGTGCGTCGGGATCACGAGGGGCGTCCCTTCGAGCGAGCTGCGCGGATTCAGCGTGCTGAAATGCAGGTTCGCGGGGATCGCGCGGTGCCTGAGCGAGAGCACCGCCTTGATCAGGCCGATCACGCCGGAGGCGGCCTCGGCGTGCCCGAGGTTCGTCTTCGCCGCCCCCAGCACGCACGGATACCCATCGTCGCGCGGCGCGCCGAGGACGGCCGCGAGCGCCTCGAGCTCGATCGGATCGCCGAGGGGCGTCCCCGTCCCGTGCGTCTCGACAACCCCGATCTCCGAGGGCGAGACCCGGGCGCTCTCCAGCGCTTGCCGCAACATCGACTGCTGCGAGAGGACGTTCGGCGCCGTCAGCCCGGTCGAGCGGCCATCCTGGTTCACGGCCGAGCCCCGGATCGTCGCCAGGATGGGATCGCCGCACGAGAGCGCGTCGGAGAGGCGCTTCAGCGCGACCATCCCGCACCCCTCGGCGCGCACGAAGCCGTTCGCCTCGGCGTCGAACGCCTTGCACCGCCCGTCGGGCGAGAGGGCGCCCATCTTGGCGAGCAGGCGCGTCGTCGCGGACGAGAGGATCACGTTGACCCCGCCCGCCAGGGCGAGCGAGCTCTCACCGCTCCGCAGGCTCTGGCAGGCGAGGTGAACGGCGACCAGCGCCGACGAGCACGCCGTGTCCACGACGAGGCTCGGACCGTTGAGCCCGAGCGCGTAGGACAGCCTCCCGGCTGGAAAGCAGTGGCCGTTGCCCGTCGCCGTGTAGACGTCCTGCTCGGAGGCATCGAGGGCCCCGCACAGCAGGGCATAGTCGTTGCCAGTCAAGCCGATGAACACCCCCGTGGACGTCCCCACGAGCTGCTCGGGGACCTGACCGGCGTTCTCCAGCGCCTCCCAGGCGACCTCCAGCAGGAGGCGCTGCTGAGGATCCATGGCCCTCGCCTCCCGGGGCGAGATCCCGAAGAAGTGCGGGTCGAACCGATCCACGTCCTTGAGGAAGCCGCCCCAGCGGAGCCCGCGCGCCGCAGGATCCGCGGCGCAGCCGGCGGGGACGGCGAGGCCAGGGCGCTCGGCGGGGACCTCGGTCACCGCGTCGAGGCCCTCGTCCAGCAGCCGCCAGAACGCCTCCGGGCTGTCGGCGCCGCCCGGGATCCGGCACGCCATGCCGAGGATGGCGATCGGCTCGGTCTTCTGCCGCTCCAGGGCGTCGCGCTCGGCCCGCAGCGTCTTGAGGGCCGCGAGCAGCTCGCGCAGGCGGGTCGTCACGTCGGGCTCAAGCATGCTCATCTCGATGTTCCCCTTCTGGCGAGCGACAGCTCTGCGTCGACGGCGGCGAGCAGCTCATCGATGGCGAGCGGCGGGTCGTCGCCGGGAGGAGCGCCGGCCGCGGTGCCTCCCGGCGGCTCCGGAGGTCCGCCGCGGAGCGCCATCCTCCCGAGCAGGTGCTCGGCCAGCGATGCGATGTCGGGGTAGGTAAAGAGCAACGTCGCCGAGAGCTTGATCCCCAGGCTGGACTCGAGCCGATTGCGCAGCTCCAGGCTCATCAGCGAGTCCATGCCCAGTCCGCTGAAAGGGGCTCTCCGCTCGATCCGCGCCGCGTCGAGGCGCAGCACCCGGCCGAGCTGCTGCGCGACGTGCTTCTCGAGGAGCGGCAGCCGCGCAGGGGGGCTCTCCCTCTCGAGCGCCTGCCGGAAGCCAGCGGCGTCCGCGGCGCTCGGCCTGCCACGCTCGCGCTCCTCGTCCTGGAGCTCGGCCCACAGGGGCGAACGAGCCGCGGACGGGTAGGTCTCCAGCCACTGCCGCAGACTCCATTGCATCGCCAGGATCTGGGCGCAGTCCTGGGCGAGGAGGCGATCCAGCGCGCGGAGCGCCTGCGCCTCGGTCAGGCCGGGCATGCCGCGGCTCGCCAGCCGCTCGGCGACCCCCGCTCTCGCCGCCGCGCCCACGTCCGAGAACAGCCCCCAGCCGATGCTCGTCGCCGCCAGCCCCTGCGCCCGACGGTGGTGCGCCAGCGCGTCCAGAAACGCGTCCGCCGCCGCGTAGTTCACGCTGCCGGGAGGGCCCAGCACCGACATCGCCGACGAATACAGCACGAAGAAGTCCAGCGGCGGCGACTCCTCCCCTGCCCTCGCCGACAACAACGAATGCAGGTTCCACGCTCCCTGCACCTTCGGCGCCAGCGCGCGCAACAGCCGCTCTTCCGTCTCCTCCTCCACCGTGCTGTCCACCGCCACCCCCGCCGCGTGCACCACGCCGCGCAGCGCCGGCAGCCGCTGGCCCAGCTCCGACAACAGCCCTGCCACGCTCGCACGCCGCGACACGTCCGCTTGCACCGCGAGCACCTGCGCCCCCTGGCCCTCCATCTCCCTCATCGCCGCGCGCGCCTGCTCCGTCGGTCCGCTGCGGCCCACAAGCACAACGTGCCGCGCCCCTCGCTCCACCATCCACCGCCCCACCGACAGCCCGAGCCCACCGAGCCCGCCGGTGATCAGGTAGCTGCCGTCCGGCCGCAGCCGCACCCCGCCGCCCTCGACACCCGCCCGCGCAGGCCCACGCACCAGCCGCGCCACGTACCGGCCCGACGCCCGCAGCGCCACCTCCGGCTCACGATCCCGCGCCACAAGCTCGTCCACCAGCGCCTCCACCCCGTGCTCCGGCGCGCCCTCTTCCAGGTCCACCCGCGTGCACCCGAGCTCCGGGTGCTCCGCGCCGACCGCTCGACCCGCGCCCCACAGCGGCGCCTGCGACACCCGCACCGACTGCGCCTCGGGCCCGGCCGACTGCGCTCCTCGCGTCACCAGGTACAGCCGCGGCGCGTCCCGGAAGCCTCGGCCCACGAGCGCCTTCGACAACAGCAGCGCGCTCAGGCTGCCGAGCCGCTGGTCCTCCAGCAGCGTCTCGGCGCTCGTCGCCTCCGGCGCCGTCGCGTCCAGCCCGAACAGGTGCACAACGCCACGACACGGCTGCTCCTCGCTGAACGCGTCGGCCAGCAGCGCCGCGTACCCCGACGCGTCCGACGGGTCGAGCCGGTATCGCCTCGGCTCCACCCGCTCGTAGCGCTCGGCCGCCAGCACGCGCACCGCCGACTCCCCCCGCCGCTCCAGCTGCGCGCTCAGCGCTGCTCCCGTCCCCCCTCGGTCCGACAGCACGAGCCACGCTCCCCGCGGCTTGCCCCCTCCGCCGCCCTCGCCTTCGAGATCCTTCCTCCGCCACTCCAGCCGATACAGCAGCTCTCCCGCCCCATCGCTCCTCGCCGCGCGCGCGCCGGGCGCGAGCCGCTCTGCGCGCAGCCCGAGCACCTCGACGAGCACCTGCCCCTCGTCGTCGATCACGTGCAGATCCCCCACGACCCGCTCCGGGCCGGCGCCATGCGCAGGCCGCATCCGACCGTGCACCCACACGTCCCGCCCGGGCCGGCGATGGACGAGGACGCGCTCGACCGAGGCGAGCACATACGTCTCTCCCGCGTCGAGCGCCGCCCCCGGCGCAGGGAGCAGCCCGCTCAGGACCTGGAGACACGCGTCCAGCAGCGCAGGGTGCAGCCCGTAAAGGCCCATCTGCGCGCTCACCTCGTCAGGAGCGCGCACCCGGCCCAGCACCTCTGTCGCGCCGATCCACAGCTGCTCGACGCCGCGGAAGCTCGCGCCGAGCGACAACCCGCGCGCCTCGAGGCGCTCGTAGTGCTCGCCGCCGGTCATCCCCCGCGACCGAGGCGCCTCGATCGCCACGCCCTCCAGCCCTGCACATCGGGCCATGATCTCCCGAGGAGACCCGCCCGACCGCGGCGGCCCGGCGCCCTTCAGTACGGCCCGCACGGTCCCCGTCGCGTGCCGTATCCATGCCTCGCCCTCGAGGCTCGAGATCTGGATCGACGACCGGCCAGGCTCCTCCTCCGCGAGGACCACCTGCACCGTCCGCGCGCCCTCCTCCGGAAGGACGAGCACCCGCTCGAACGCCACGTGCTCCAGCGACAGCGCCGCCCCGCCGTGAACCTCGGCCGCCGCCGCGAGCGCCATCTCCACGTACGCGGTCCCCGACACCACCGCGTCGCCGAGGATGCGGTGCTCCGAGAGGTAGGGCAGCGCCTCGAGGCTCAGCGCGCGCTGCCAGAACCAGGTGCCCGGGTGCGCCGACGACGACAGCGGCGCGCCGAGGAGCGGATGGCCCGCCGCGCCGCCCGGAGAGGACCTCGCCTGCGCCCGCCGGCCCGAGGCGCCTCGTTCGAGGTCGTCCGGGAGCCAGTGGCGCTCTCGCTGCCACGGATACGCCGGCAGCGAGACGCAGCGGCCCCCGTGCGGGTGAAGCCGGCCCCAGTCCACCGGAGCTCCGTGGACGTACAGGGCGCCGAACGTCTCCAGGAGGCAGCGCCGCTCGTCCTGCTCTCGCCGCAGCGAGGCCAGCGCAGCCCCGCGGCGACCCCGCTCGCGCAGGGCTTCCTCGATCGCGGGCACCAGGATGGGGTGCGGGCTGAGCTCGAGGAACAGCGCGCCTGCGCCCTCGCTCAGCCGCTCGATGACCGGCGAGAACAGCACCGGCTCGCGCAGGTTCCGCGCCCAGTAGCCGGCGCCGAGCTCCGCGCCGCCAGCGGGGCTCCCCGTCACGGTCGAGTGCAGCGGGACCTGCGCGTCCCTCGGGGAGAGCCCGCCCAGCATGTCCCGGAGCTCCGCGAGGAGCGGGTCCATCTGCGGGCTGTGCGACGCCACGTCCACCTTGACGCGACGGCAAAACACGCGCGCTCGCTCGAGCTCGACGAGGATCTCCTCCAGCGACCCCGGCTCCCCGGACAGCACCGTCGATCTCGGGCTGTTGCTCACCGCGATCGACACCTGGCGCTCCCTGCCGCGGAGCGCCCGCGCCGCCTCCTCCAAGGGCAGCTCCACGAGCGCCATCGCCCCGCGCCCGCTCACCCTGCGCAGCAGCCTGCTGCGGCGGCAGACGACCCGCGCGGCGTCCTCCAGCGTGAGCGCGCCGGCGACGTGCGCCGCGGCCACCTCGCCCATGCTGTGGCCCACCACGGCGCTCGGCTCCACCCCCCACCCGCGCCACAGGGCCGCGAGCGCCACCTGGATCGCGAACAGCACCGGCTGGACGACGTCGATGCGATCGAGCCTCGATCGCTCCTCGGCCGCGGCGAGCTCCTCGAGCGCCGAGAAGCCCGCCTCCTCGCGGATGGCGCGGTCGCAGGCCTCGAGCGCCGCGCGGAAGACCGGCGCCTCGCCCAGGAGCCGGCGCCCCATGCCGAGCCATTGCGAGCCCTGGCCCGGGAACACGAAGACCACCCGCGCCGGGCGCTCGCCGCCCGCGTCGCCGCGCGCCACCCCGGGGGGCGCCTCGCCGCGCGCGACGGACTCCAGCAGCTCGATCAGCTGCTGCCGCGAGGAGGCCACGAGGGCCATGCGGCGCTCATGGTGGCTGCGCCGGACGCCCGCGGTGTAGGCGACGTCCCCGAGGCTCGCCGCCCCGCCGGGCGCGGCGTCGCGCAGGAAGCCGAGGTACGCCTGCGCCAGCGCGGAGAGCGCCTCCGGCGTCCTCGCCGACAGGGGCACGATCGCCGCGGCCCCGTCGCCGGAGGAGGTCGCCGGCGCGCACGGCGGCGCCTCCTCCAGCACCACGTGCGCGTTCGTGCCGCTGGCGCCGAAGGAGCTCACCCCGGCGAACCGCGGCGAGGTGCCGGCCCAGTCCAGCTCCTCCGCGGGGATCACGAACGGCGTGCCTTGCAGGGAAACCCTCGGGTTCAGCGTCCGGAAATGCAGGTGGCGCGGGATCACCCGGTGATGCAGCGAGAGCACGACCTTGATGAGCCCCGCGACGCCCGCCGCCGCCTCGAGGTGACCCAGGTTGGTCTTCACCGAGCCGATGGCGCAGATCGAGCCGTCCGCGCGGGGCTGGCCCAGCACCTCCTTCAAGGCCTCGAGCTCGATCGGATCGCCGAGCGACGTGCCGGTGCCGTGCGCCTCGACGTAGCCGACCTCCGCGGGCGAGACGCCGGCGCTCTCCAGCGCCTGCCGGAGCAGCGCCTGCTGCGCGAGCACGTTGGGCGCCGTCAGCCCCGTCGAGCGGCCGTCCTGGTTGATCGCCGAGCCGCGGATGACGGCCCAGACGCGATCGCCGTCCCGCTGCGCGTCCGAGAGCCGCTTGAGCACCACGACGCCGCAGCCTTCGGCGCGTACATAGCCGTTGGCCGCCGCGTCGAACGTCTTGCACCGGCCGTCCGGCGAGAGCGCCTGCGTCTCGCTGACCATGCACATCGTCGCCGGGGACAGGATCAGGCTGACCCCGCCCGCCAGCGCGAGCTCGCTCTCACCGCCGCGCAGGCTCTGACAGGCGAGGTGGACGGCGACCAGCGAGGACGAACAGGCCGTGTCGACGGAGATGCAGGGCCCCTGGAGCCCGAGGACGTAGGAGAGGCGGCCGGCCGCCGTGCTGGCCAGATTGCCAGTCCCGCAATAAGCGTCGATGTCCTCCGGGCTCAGCGAGGTCACCCGCTGCTGGTAGTCCAGGGTCGCCAGCCCCATGAACACGCCCGATCGGCTGCCCGTCAGCCGGTCGGCGGGCAGGCCCGCGTCCTCCAGGGCCTCCCAGGCCACCTCGAGCAGGAGGCGCTGCTGCGGGTCGAGGCTCGCGGCCTCGCGGGGCGCAATGCCGAAGAACCTGGCGTCGAACCCGTCGACCGCGTCGAGCAGCCCCGCCCAGCGCGCGCCGTGCTTCTCCGCCGGGATCGCCTCCGCCGACCACCGGGTCGGGGGGATGGCCCGGATCGCGTCGACGCCGCCCCGGAGGGCCTGCCAGAGGGCGCCCGGGCCCGTCCCGCCGCCGGGGAAGCGGCAGCCGAGGCCGACGATGGCGATCGGCTCGCTCCTCGTGAGCTCGAGGTGTCTCAGCCTCGACTTCAGCTCTCGAATCTTCAGCAGAGAGTCCCGCAGGAGACCCTCGAGGTGCTTCTCTCGGCGAGCGTCGCCGCCGCTCGCCGAGAGCTCCCGTTCGTCGCGCTCACTCACGACCGAGCTCCCTCGCCAGCTCGTCGAGCAGCTCGTCCGCCGACAGCTGCGCGACCGCCTCCGCCCCCGCGGGGGCGCCCTCGCTCTCCGCCTGCCGCGGGGAATGACCAGGCCCGCCCCCGAGATCCAGCTTGCCGAGCAGGTACGTCGAGAGCGCCGCGATGTGCGGATAGGTCCAGACCAAGGTCGCCGGCAGGGCGACGGAGAGCCCCGCCTCGAGGCGGTTTCGCAGCTCGAGCCCCATCAGGGAGTCGAACCCGAGGCTCATGAAGGGCGTATCTCGCTCGATCCGGCGAGGATCCAGCCGGAGGACGAGCGCCGCCTGCTCCCTGACGAGCTGCTGCAGCGCCGCCGGGCGGTCCTCGGGCCTCATCGCCTCGAGCGCCTTCCGGAGCTCGGCCGCGCGGCCAGCGCCGGGCGCCGCCTCGACGCGCTCGTTGCGGAGCTCCTCCCAGAGCGGGGACGTGGCGGCGCTCGGGTAGAACTCGATCCAGTGCCGCAGGCTGAACTTCATCGCGAGCGCGTGGGCCTCGCCGCCAGCGAGCATGCGCGCGAGCACCTCTGCGCCTTGCGCCTCGGTCAGGCCGGGCATGCCGCGGCTCGCCAGCCGCTCGGCGACCCCCGCTCTCGCCGCCGCGCCCACGTCCGAGAACAGCCCCCAGCCGATGCTCGTCGCCGCCAGCCCCTGCGCCCGACGGTGGTGCGCCAGCGCGTCCAGAAACGCGTCCGCCGCCGCGTAGTTCACGCTGCCGGGAGGGCCCAGCACCGACATCGTCGACGAATACAGCACGAAGAAGTCCAGCGGCGGCGACTCCTCCCCTGCCCTCGCCGACAACAACGAATGCAGGTTCCACGCTCCCTGCACCTTCGGCGCCAGCGCGCGCAACAGCCGCTCTTCCGTCTCCTCCTCCACCGTGCTGTCCACCGCCACCCCCGCCGCGTGCACCACGCCGCGCAGCGCCGGCAGCCGCTGGCCCAGCTCCGACAACAGCCTTGCCACGCTCGCACGCTGCGACACGTCCGCTTGCACCGCGAGCACCTGCGCACCCGCGCTCTCCATCTCCCTCATCGCCGCGCGCGCCTGCTCCGTCGGTCCGCTGCAGCCCACCAGCACAACGTGCCGCGCCCCTCGCTCCACCATCCACCGCCCCACCGACAGCCCGAGCCCGCCGAGCCCGCCGGTGATCAGGTAGCTGCCGTCCGGCCGCAGCCGCACCCCGCTGCCCTCGACACCGGCCTGCGCCGGCCCACGCACCAGCCGCGCCACGTACCGGCCCGACCCCCGCAGCGCCACCTCCGGCTCCCGTTCCCGCGCCACGAGCTCGTCCACCAGCGCCTCCACCCCGTGCTCCGGCGCGCCCTCTTCCAGGTCCACCCGCGTGCACCCGAGCTCCGGGTGCTCCGCGCCGACCGCTCGACCCGCGCCCCACAGCGGCGCCTGCGACACCCGCACCGACTGCGCCTCGGGCCCGGCCGACTGCGCTCCTCGCGTCACCAGGTACAGCCGCGGCGCGTCCCGGAAGCCTCGGCCCACGAGCGCCTTCGACAACAGCAGCGCGCTCAGGCTGCCGAGCCGCTGGTCCTCCAGCAGCGTCTCGGCGCTCGTCGCCTCCGGCGCCGTCGCGTCCAGCCCGAACAGGTGCACAACGCCACGACACGGCTGCTCCTCGCTGAACGCGTCGGCCAGCAGCGCCGCGTACCCCGACGCGTCCGACGGGTCGAGCCGGTATCGCCTCGGCTCCACCCGCTCGTAGCGCTCGGCCGCCAGCACGCGCACCGCCGACTCCCCCCGCCGCTCCAGCTGCGCGCTCAGCGCTGCTCCCGTCCCCCCTCGGTCCGACAGCACGAGCCACGCTCCCCGCGGCTTGCCCCCTCCGCCGCCCTCGCCTTCGAGATCCTTCCTCCGCCACTCCAGCCGATACAGCAGCTCTCCCGCCCCATCGCTCCTCGCCGCGCGCCGCTGGTCCTCCAGCAGCGTCTCGGCGCTCGTCGCCTCCGGCGCCGTCGCGTCCAGCCCGAACAGGTGCACAACGCCACGACACGGCTGCTCCTCGCTGAACGCGTCGGCCAGCAGCGCCGCGTACCCCGACGCGTCCGACGGGTCGAGCCGGTATCGCCTCGGCTCCACCCGCTCGTAGCGCTCGGCCGCCAGCACGCGCACCGCCGACTCCCCCCGCCGCTCCAGCTGCGCGCTCAGCGCTGCTCCCGTCCCCCCTCGGTCCGACAGCACGAGCCACGCTCCCCGCGGCTTGCCCCCTCCGCCGCCCTCGCCTTCGAGATCCTTCCTCCGCCACTCCAGCCGATACAGCAGCTCTCCCGCCCCATCGCTCCTCGCCGCGCGCCGGGCGCCGCAGCCGCCGCCGCCCGGAAGCCAGTACGGCTCCCGCTGCCACGGATAGCCGGGCAGCGACACGCACCGGCCCCCCGAGGGATAGCGCCGCTTCCAGTCGACCGGATGGCCGTGAGCGTGCAGGGCGCCGAGCGACTCCAGGAGAGATCGCCGCGCGTCCTGCGCCCGCCGCAGCGACGCGAGCGAAACGCCCTCGCGCTGCCCGTCCCGCAGCGCCTCCTCGACGGAGTGCACAAGCACGGGGTGCGGGCTGATCTCCAGGAACACCGCGTGGTCGCCCTCGATGAGCCGCTCGACCGCCTGCGAGAACAGCACCGGACGCCGCATGTTCTGCGCCCAGTACTCGGCCCCGAGCTCCGGCCCCTCGCACATCTCCCCGCTCACCGTCGAGCGCATCGGGACGCGGCAGGTCGCCGGCGAGAGCCCCGCGAGCGCCTCCCGGAGCTCGTCCATGAGCGGATCCACCTGCGGGCTGTGCCCGGCGCCGTCGGTCCTCACCCGGCGGACGAAGACCTGCTCCCGCTCGAGCCGCGCAAGGAGCTCGTCCATGGCGGCGGGCTCTCCGGACAGCACCGTCGACCTCCGGCTGTTGCTGACAGCCACCGCGAGCCGGCGCTCGTGGCCGCGGATCGCCTCCTCCGCCCGCGCGAGCGGCAGCTCGACCACCGCCATGGCGCCCTTGCCGCTCAGCCGCGAGAGCAGCCGGCTGCGGTGGACGATGATCCGCGCGCCGTCTCCCAGCGTCAGCGCTCCGGCCGCGCACGCGGCCGCGACCTCGCCCATGCTGTGTCCGACGATCGCGTCGGGCTCCACGCCCCACGAGCGCCACAGGGCCGTGAGCGCCACGCCGATGGCGAAGAGCGCGGGCTGCACCACGTCCACGCGCCCGAGCGCGATCGGCCCGCCCTCGGCGCGCAGCGCTTCGAGGAGCGAGAAGCCGGCCTCCCCGCGCACGGCCGCGTCGCACGCCTCCATCGCCTCGCGGAAGACCGGCTCCTCGCCGAGGAGCGACAGGCCCATCCCCGCCCACTGCGAGCCCCACCCCGAGAACACGAAGACGACCTTCGGCTGAACCGCGGGCGCCGCTCGCCCCCGCGCCACCCCCGGCCGCGCCTCGCCGGCCGCGAACGCGTCGAGCGACGCGGCGAGCTCCTCCCGCGAGCCGCCCAGGACCACCAGGCGATGCTCGTGATGGCTGCGCCGCACGCTCGCGGTGTAGGCGATGTCCCGCAGCGACGCGCCCGCCTCGGCCGGGCCCCGGCGCAGGTAGCGCCCGTACGCGCCGGCCATCGCGGAGAGCGCCTCGGGCGTCCTCGCCGACAGGGGCAGGAGCGTCACGGGATCGCCTGTCGCGGGCGCCGCCGCGACCCCCTCGGGCGCCGCCGCGACCCCCTCGGGCGCCTCCTCGAGCAGCACGTGGGCGTTCGTGCCGCTCATCCCGAACGAGCTCACGCCCGCGCGCCGCGGCCGGCCCTCGCCGCGCCACGCCACGGCCTTCGCGGTCACCTCGACCGGGAGCTCGGTCCAGGGGATGCGCGGGTTCAGCGCGCTCGCGTGCAGGTGCGCCGGCAGCTCGCCGCGCTGGAGCGAGAGCACGACCTTCATGAGGCCCGCGATGCCGGCCGCCGCCTCCAGGTGGCCGATGTTGGTCTTCACCGCGCCGAGCCGGAGCGGCCGCTCCGCGGGCCGGCCGGCGCCGTACACCGCCGCGAGCGCCTCGACCTCGATCGGGTCGCCCAGCGGCGTCCCCGTCCCGTGGGCCTCGACGTAATCGACGTCGCCGGGAGACAGCCGCGCGTCCGAGAGCGCCTTCCGGATCACCGCCTGCTGCGCCTGGCCGTTGGGCACGGTCAGGCCGCTGCTATGACCGTCGTTGTTCACCGCCGATCCGCGGATCACGGCGAGGACGCGATCGCCGTCCCGCCGCGCGTCCGAGAGCCGCTTGAGCACCACCATGCCGCAGCCTTCGCCGCGGCCGTAGCCGTTCGCCTCGGCGGAGAACGTCTTGCAGCGACCGTCCGGCGCGAGGGCGCGGGCGCGCGCGAGGTACACGTACATGAGCGGGGCGAGCATCAGCTGCACGCCGCCCGCCACGGCCACGTTGCACTCGGACGCCCGCAGGCTCTGGCACGCCAGGTGGACCGCCACGAGCGACGAAGAGCACGCCGTATCCACCGCCGCGCTGGGGCCCTCCAGCCCGAGCACATACGACAGCCGGCCGGCCGAGAAGCTCGTGAAGGTGCCGGACATCGTGTAAGCGTCCATCGCCTCCAGGCGCTCGGACTCGCGCTGCAGGACGCCGTAGTCGCTCAGGCCGATCCCGACGAAGACCCCCGTCAGCGGATCGCCGCCAGGCACGAGGCCGGCGTGCTCGAACGCCTCCCAGATCACCTCCATCAGCAGCCGGTGCTGCGGGTCGATGTTGGCCGCCTCGCGCGGCGAGATCCCGAAGAACCGCGCGTCGAACAGATCCGGCGAGGTCGAGAGGAACGCCCCCTCCCGCGCATACGTCTTGCCGGGGGCGTCCGGGTCCGGATCGTAGTACGCGTCCGCGTCCCATCGCTCCTTCGGGATCGGCCCCACGGCGTCGACGCCGTCCGCGAGCAGCTGCCAGAACCCCTCCGCGTCCGCGACGCCGCCCGGGAGCCGGCAGCCCAGCCCGACGATCGCGATCGGCTCGCGCTCGCGGTCGAGCGCGGGCTCGCCCCCCTCGCCCTCCTCGCCGCCGGCGGGGCGCGGCGCCTCGCCGCCTCCCGAGGCCGCGGCCGGCTCGCCCAGGGAGAGCCGCTCGAGCAGGTGCTCGGCCAGCGCGACAACGTTCGGGTGGTTGAACGTCACGCTCGACGGCAGCGGGAGACCGAGCGCCTGATGCAGGCGCCTGCGGAGCTCCACCGCCATCAAAGAGTCCATGCCGAGGTCGAAGAACCCGCGCGTCGGGTCGACCCGCTCGGCGTCGCCGAAGCCGAGCGTCTGCGCCACCGCCCCCTGCAGCCACCGCTGCATCCGCCGCCGGCGCTCGCGCGGGGGAGCCGCCCTGAGCTCGTCGAGCAAGGCCGCCTCGGCCGGCCCGGACGCCGCCTCCGCCGCGCGCGGCATCTCCGCGAGGAGCGGGCGAGGCCCGCCGGTCTCGACCACCGCGCGGAACCGGGGCCAGTCGACGTCGGCCACCACGACCTGCGCCGCGTCCGCGTCGAGGATCCGGCCCAAGATCGCGAGCGCGACGCCGGGGCCGAGGGCCTTCACCCCGCGCCGCTCGAGGGCGGCGAGCCCCCGCTCGGTCATCATGCCGCCGCCCTGCCAGGGCCCCCAGTTGACGGCGAACGCGGGCGCCCCGGCGGCGCGCCGCGCCGTCACCCACGCGTCCAGGAACGCGTTGGCCGCCGCATAGCCGGCCTGCCCGCCCGAGCCCCACACCGAGGCGATCGACGAGAAGCAAACGAAGGCGGTGAGCGGGCGGTCGCGCATCAGCGCGTCCAGCACCAGGGTGCCGTGGACCTTCGGGGCCAGCACCTCGGCGAGCCGGGCGTCGTCCAGGGCCGCGAGCGGCGTGTGATCCTCGACGCCGGCCGCGTGGAAGACCGCCGAGAGCGGCGGGAGCCGCGCGTCGATGTCCGCGAGCACCGCGGCCATGGCGCCCGCGTCGGCGACGTCGGCCTGGGCCACCGTCACCGCGGCGCCGAGCGCCTCGAGCGCCGCGATCGACGACCGCGCCTCCGCCGTCGACGCGCCCCGCCGGCCCGTGAGGACCAGGTGCTGGACCCCCCGCCGCGCGAGCCACTCGGCCACGCGGAGCCCGAGCGCGCCCAGGCCTCCGGTGATCAGCGCCGTGCCCGGGGTGGACCACCGCGCCGCGCGCGATCGAAGCCCGCGGTGGCGCACGAGCCGCTGCACGAAGCGGCCGGACGGCCGCAGCGCCACGTGGTCCTCGCCGTCGGGCCCGAGGATCTGGCTCACCAGCGCAGCCACGGTGTCCTCGCCGATCTCGGCCGGAAGATCGATGAGCCCGCCCCAGAGCGCGGGGCGCTCGAGCGACATCGCGCGGCCGAGCCCCCAGAGCGTCGCGTGCTCGGGCGCGGTCAGCCGATCCCCGGGCCCGACGGACACGGCGCCGCGGGTCACGAGCCAGAGCTTCGGCGCGTCGCGCGGCTCCGGCCTCGCCGCGGGCCCGCGATCCGCGCTCGCCGCCGCCTCGCCCGCGGCCTGGATCCAGGCCAGCGCGCTCTGGACGCCCCGCCGGAGGGCCGCGTCGGTGCCCTCCGCGCCGTCCAGGCTGGCGAGGTGGATCACGGCGCGCGCCGGCCCCCGCTCGCGGAGGAGCTCCGCCCAGAGGCGCGCGAGGCCCTCCGTCGAGCCCGGGTCGAGCGCGACCTCTCCCGCGGATCTGCGCGCGCGGACGCCGCCGGCCCGGATCCGCGAGCAGACGCCGCCCGCCGACGCCAGCGCGTCCGCGACCCGGTCCCCGACCCCGCCCTCGTCGACAAGCACGACCCAGTGCCCCGCGGCCGCCGGCCGCGGCGCGAGGGCGGGCCGGCGCTGCCACTCCAGCGCGTACACCGCGTCGCTGCGCTCCGCGTCGGCCTCGAGGCGGGCCTGCTCCGCGGTCTTCCGCAGCGCTCCCAGGACCCGCGCGACCACCGGCACCTCCTCGGCCGAGAGCCTCGCCTCGGCCGCGATCGACGCGGCGAGGGCCGCGGCGCCCTTCGCGTCGAGCAGCGACGCCAGCGCCGCCGAGCGCGCCTCCGCCTCGCGTGGGCCGCGGAGGGCCGGCGCCGGCGCCCCTCCGGGGTCGTCCACCCAGCAGCGCTCGCGCTGCCACGGATAGGCAGGGAGCGCCACGCAGCGCGCGCCGCCCGGGTAGAGCTGCCGCCATTCCACCGGAGAGCCCTGCACGTACAGGGCGCCGAGCGACTGGAGCAGACACCACCGCTCCTCCTGCGCCCGCCGCAGCGTGGAGACGGCGTGGCCCTCCTGCGCCCGCGCGGCCAGGCACTGCTCGACGTTGGCCGACAGCGCCGGGTGCGGACCGAGCTCCAGGAACGTGCGGTGTCCGTCGAGGATGGCGGCGTCCACGGCGCCCGCGAACAGCACCGGCTCGCGGATGTTCCTCGACCAGTACGCGCCGTCGAGCGGCGCTCCGCCGACCTTCGCGCCGGTGACCGTGCTGTACATCGGGAGCGCCGGGCGGGCCGCGTCGAGCCGCTCGAGCGCCGCCGCGAGCTCGCCCTGGAAGGGCGCCATCTGCGGGCTGTGGAAGGCGTAATTGACCCTGAGCTCGCGGCACTGCACGCCCTCCCGCCGCAGGCGCTCCAGGACCTCCGCGAGCGCCCCGGCCTCGCCGGAGAGCACGACGGAGCCCGGGTCGTTCACCGCCGCCAGCGAGAGCTTGCCCTCGAGGCCGCGCACGAGGCGCGCCGCCTGCTCGGGGGAGATCTCCGCCGAGGCCATCTTCCCGAGGCCGGTGGACTGCTGCATCAGGCGGCTCCGGTGGTGGACGACGCGCACGGCGTCCGGGAGGCTGAGCGCCCCGGCGACGTGCGCCGCCGCCACCTCCCCGACGCTGTGCCCGATCACGGCGTCGGGGACGACGCCCCAGGATCGCGCGAGCTCCGCGAGCGCGACCTCGAGCGCGAAGAGCGCCGGCTGCGCCACCTCGGTCTCGTGCACGCGCGAGACCGGCCCCGGGGTGGAGAGCTGCTCGAGGAGCGACCAGCCCGAGAGCGGTTGCAAGAGCCGATCGCAGGCCTCGATGACCTCGCGGAAGACCGGCTCCTCGTCGAGCAGCGCTCGGCCCATACCGGCCCACTGCGACCCCTGCCCGGGAAACACGAAGACGACCTTCGGCCGCCCGCCTCGCTGCGCCTCGCCGGACGCGACGCCGGGGCGCGCGTCGCCGCGCAAGTAGGACGAGATCGCCTCGCCGAGCTCATCGGCCGACCGCCCCACGACGGCCAGCCGATGCTCGTGATGGCTGCGCCGGACGCTCGCCGTGTAGCAGAGATCGCGCGCGGAGAGCTCCGGCTGCGCGAGGGTCGAGGACAGGACGGATCGCGCCGCGTCCGCGAGCGCCGCCCGCGATCGCGCCGAGAGCACGAGCAGCTCGAACGGCTGCGGCCCGGCCGCCTCCGCGGCGCACGGCTCGGCCGCCGGCGCGCCGCGATCGACGCCCGGCAGGGCGCGCGAGGGCGGCGCCGGGCCCCGGTACACCGCGCCCCAGCACACGGGCGTCCCGCGCGCGTAGAGCGCCCCCAGCGCGTCCAGGAGGACCGCGCGTCCGGCCTCCTCGCGCCGCAGCGACGGCAACACGGTGCCCCCTCGACCCCGGTGGGCGAGGCTCCGCTCGACCGCGTGCGTCAGCACCGGGTGAGGGCTGAGCTCGAGGAACGCGTCGTACCCGTCGTCGAGGAGGCGATCGATCGCAGGAGCGAAGCGGACGGGCTCGCTCAGGTTGCGCCCCCAGTAGGCGGCGTCGAGCGCTTCGCCGTCGAGCGCCGTCGCGGTCACCGAGGAGTAGAACGGGATCGAGCAGCGCGCGGGCCGCAGCCCGTCGACCGCGCGCGCGAGCTCGCCGCGCAGCGCGTCCATCGAGGGCCCGTGCGGCGCGTAATCCATCGCGATCCGCCGCGCGAAGGTCCCTTGCTCGCGCAGCTCCGCGAGGAGCTCGTCCAGCGCCGCGGCCTCGCCGGACACGATCGTGGAGCTCGGGCTCGTCGTGCCCGCCACCGCCAGGCGGCCCGCGATCGCGCGCCGCGCCTCGTCCAGCGGGAGCTCGACGAGCGCCGCGCCCCCGCGGCCGCTCACGCGCAGGGCGAGCTGACCCATGCGGCAGATGACCCTGGCAGCCTCCTCGAGCGTCAACGCGCCTGCCACGTGGGCGGCCGCGACCTCGCCGATGCTCTGCCCGATCACGGCGTCGGGCCGCACGCCCCAGGAGCGCCAGAGCGCGGCGAGCGCGACCTGCACCGCGAAGATGGCGGGCTGGACGACGTCGCTGTCCTCGAGCGATCGGGCCTCGCCGCGGGTGAGGACCTCCAGCACGGACCAGCCCGCATGAGGCCTCATCGCCCGCGCGCATCGCTCGATCGCCGATCGGAAGACGATCTCCTGACGGAGGAGATCCCGGCCCATGCCGAGCCACTGCGATCCGTGGCCCCCGAACATGAAGACGAGCCTCGGCCGCCGCTCGCCCGCGCGCCCGCTGGCCAGCCCGGGCAGGGCGCGCCCCTCGAGGAAGCCCGAGAGGCGCGCGGACAGCTCCTCGTGGGAGCGGACCGTGATGGCCAATCGATGCTCGTCGCCGCTCAGCCGGGCCGCGGCCGACGCGCAGAGCTCCACGAGCGGCGGACGGCCGGCGCCCTGACGAGGCAGCTCGCCAAACGCCGCCGCGAGTGCCTGGAGCGCATCGGCGCTGTGCGCCGACAGCGGGAGGAGGTGCGCCGCCGGGCCCTCGCGGACGCCCTCGACGACGACATGGCAGTTGGTCCCGCCGAAGCCGAAGGCGCTCACCCCGGCCACGATCGGCGCCCCGTCGTCCGGCCAGGGCTCCCTGCGCTGCGCCACGTTCAAGCGCAGCTCCTCGAAGGCGATATGCGGGTTCGGCTGCTCGAAATGGAGGCTCGGCGGGATCTCGAGGTGCCGGACCATGAGGGCCGCCTTGATCAACCCGGCCACGCCCGCGGCGGCCTCGAGGTGGCCGATGTTGGTCTTGACGGAGCCGATGAGCAGCGGCCGCTCGGCGGGGCGATCCGCGCAGAGGACCGCGGCGAGCGCCCTCGCCTCGATCGGATCGCCGAGGTTCGTGCCGGTGCCGTGGGCCTCGACGTACCTCACCTGGTCCGGCCTGATCCCGGCCCGCGCGTACGCGTCGCGGAGCAACGCCTCCTGCGCCGCCGGGTTCGGCGCCGTCAGGCCGTTGCTGAACCCGTCGTTGTTCACCGCGCTGCCGCGGATGACGCCGTAGATGGGATCGCCGTCGAGCAGCGCCTGCGTCAGGGGCTTGAGCACCACCACGCCCGCCCCCTCGCCGCGCACGTAGCCGTTCGCGCGGGCGTCGAACGCCTTGGATCGCCCGTCGGGCGAGAGGACCCCCAGCCTCGACATCGCCACGGTGCTCTCGGGGGCGAGCATCAGGTTGACCCCTCCGGCGAGCGCCAGCTCGGACTCTCCGCGGAGCAGGCTCTGGCAGGCGAGGTGGACGGCGACGAGGGACGACGAGCACGCCGTGTTCACCGCCATGCTCGGCCCCTCCAGGCCGAGCACGTAGGAGACCCGCGCGGCGACGATGCTCAGGTCCTGGCCCGTGGCCGTGTGCTGCGCGATCCGGTCGGCCGCGCCCCCCGCCACCTTCCCGTAATCGCTCCACATCGCCCCGAAGAACACCCCGGACCGGCTGCCCCTCATCCCGCGCGGCGGTATCCCGGCGTCCTCGAGCGCCTCCCACGAGAGCTCCAGCATCAGCCGCTGCTGCGGGTCGATCTGGACGGCCTCTCGCGGCGAGATGTCGAAGAACTGCGGATCGAACCGATCCACCTGCTCCAGGAATCCCCCCCAGCGCGCGCCTGCGGCGCCGGCGTCGTCGCCGTGGAGCGCCTCGACGTCCCACCGGTCCGCGGGGACCTCCGTGATCGCGTCGACGCCGTCGCGCAGGAGCTGCCAGAAGGCCGAGAGGCTCGGCGCCCCCGGGAGGCGGCATGCCATCCCGACGATCGCGATGGGCTCGTCCGCGAGCGCCGCGGCGGGCGACGCGCGCGGCCGAGCGGGCGGCGGGCTCTCGCCCCCGTCCAGGTGAAGCGCGAGCGCCTCGATGGTCGGATATCTCCAGACGAGGGTCGGCGAGAGCGGCTTCCCGAGCGCGGCGCCGAGGCCCACGAGGAGCTCCGCCGCGCCGCGAGAGCTGAGCCCATAACGGCTGAATCGCTCGCGGACGTCGATCGACCCGGGCGCGACCCCCGAGCGCTCCGCCAGCCGGAGGACGAGCCATTGCTGGATGTCCTCCCTCTTCTTGAGGGACGTCCCCGAGCTTCCCTGCGTGCTCATGCTTCGAGTCCTCACCTCACCGGGCGACACACCGCGAGCGGGAAACGCCGCCTCGGCCCGATACGCACCAGCGCGCGTCAGCGCGTCAGTATGCGCAATTACGCAACGCGCGTGCCGTCGCTCTCTGTCCTGGATTGGCCTGCGACTACGCCAGCACCGCAATGCCCCGACGAAGAAGTCGAGCCATTGCGCGACGCCCCGCGTTGCCATGGCGCTCTTCGCGTCGCTTTCCTGCCATGGCACAGCGCCCGCGGTGCCATGGCACAGCGCCTCGGTGCCATGGCACAACGCCTCGGTGCCATGGCACCGTGCCTGTTGCGCCGGCGCCGCGACTCGTCACGGATATGTAACCGCGGCGGATTCAATCGTGCGGCGACGGGAATCGAATTTGCATTGTCGACGACCGTGACCGCATGTTATGAGAGCGCCCGCGAGGGCCCGACGCGCTGCGATCGAGCCGCCATGCTCGAAGGAACGGCCCGATCATGAAGACGGCAGCACGCGACACGTCCCCGGCGCGGCAAGGAAGACCGGCCTTGACCGAATTCGGCTCATCCACCGAGAAGGCCCTGTGGAGGTTGTACGACCTCTGGGTGCCGACGATCGCCTCCGAGCATCTCTGGGGCTGTCCCTCGGACAGGATCTTGGACCTGTACAGGCAATACACCTCCGCTGACCACCTCGAGGCGGGGGTCGGCAGCGGTTATTTCCTCGATCGATGTGCGTTTCCCGTCGCCGATCCCTCGCTCACCCTGCTCGACGTGAACCGCAGCGCCATCGACGTGTCCCTCGAGCGGCTGCGCAGGTACCGCGTCACCGGGCTCGTCGCGAGCCTGCTCGAGCCGCTCCCGCTGCCCGGGTCCGCCTTCGGGTCCGTGGGCATGAACTATGTCGTGCACTGCATCCCCGGGGCCCTGAGCGACAAGATGGACGCCATCCTGGGACACCTCTTGCCCTGCATGAAGGACGGCGGCGTGCTGTTCGGGACCACGGTCCTCGGCAAAGGCGTCCGCCACAACGCGGCGGGCGGCCCGTTCGCCGCGGCGATGCAGCGCCTCGGCATCTTCAAGAATCAGGAGGACGATCTGCCTGGGCTGGAGGCGGCGCTGAAGCGGCACGTGTCGGACTACTCCATCGAGCCTGTCGGGCGAACGGCCGTGTTCATCGCCCGGAAGCCGGGTCGCGCCGAGAAGGCGCCCGGCTGAACAGCATCGGGCGGCGCGCCGCCGCGCCGGTCGAGGCGCGAGCGGCGACGTCGTCCTCCCTCAGGGTCACGATCTCCCCGCGGAGCTCTCCTCGGGCGATGGAGCGACTCCCACCCACGTGACGAGGAGACGGACTGTGGTCGATGCGACGGTGACCGAATCAGGAAATCTTCCCTTCCTGGACGTGCTGAGCCCGGAGTTCGTCCGCGACCCGGGGCCCATGCTGCGCGCGTGCCGGCGCGAGCACTGGATGGCGCGCAGCCCGATCGGCTTCGAGGTGCTGGGGTTCCCCGAGTCCGTGTCGATGCTGCGCGACGAGCGGATCCGGCCCGGCTTCGACAAGCTGCTGGAGATCCTCGGCATCACCTCCGGCCCGGCGTACGAGCACATGTCCCAGCAGGTCGGCTCCCAGGAGGGCGACGCGCACCGGCGCATCCGCCGGCTGATCCAGCCCGCCTTCAGCATCGAGGCGATGGAGCGGCTGCGGGCTCCGGCGCGCCAGGTCGTGGACGCGCTGCTCGACGCCGTGGACGAGCGCGGCGCGTGCGACTTCGTCGCTCACGTCAGCGGGCTGTTCCCGGGCCGGCTGTTCTGCCGGCTCCTGAACGTCTCCGAGGACGACGCCGCGCCCCTCGCGCGGATGAACGGCTCGATCATGAAGATGTTCTGGATGAAGCCGGAGCACCGGGGCGAGGTCGAGGCGGCCATCCACGAGCTCGGCGAGTACAGCCTCGCGCTCGTCGAGCGCCGGCGGCGCGAGCCGGGAGGAGACTTCGTGTCCGGGCTGATCCTGGCCGAGGAGCAGGGCGACCGGCTGAGCACGCAGGAGCTGATCGACCTGGTGAGGCTCACGCTCACCGCCGCCGTCGACAACGTGAACCACACCCTGAGCCTCATGGTGCTCCTGCTCGCCGAGCGCCCCGAAGCGTGGCAGCAGCTGCGCGCCCGCCCGGAGCTCATCCCCCGCGCCGTCGAGGAGTGCATGCGCTACCGGCCCCGCGTCCTCCGGCTGACGCACTACGCCGCGCAGGACACGGTGCTCGGCGGGGTCCCCATCCCGGCGGGGAGCTGGGTGATGAGCGTCGTCGCCGAGGCGAGCCGGGACGAGCGCGTGTTCAACGATCCCGATCGCTTCGATATCACGCGCGAGCCGGTGCGCCCCAACCTGAACTTCGGCACCGGGCGGCACAACTGCATCGGCGCCTACCTCGCGCAGATCGAGCTGCAGGAGGCGCTTACGGCGCTCGTCGAGCGCTGGGAGAGCATCGAGATCGCGGGGGAGGTGGTGCCCCAGGCGTCGAATCAGACGAACGGCGTGCTGGAGCTCCCGCTGCGGTGGAAGCGCGCCTGAGGGGCGGGAGCTCCGGCCGGGCGCGCCTCAGCGCTCCCTGTCCTTCTTCTCTTCCTTCTTCTTGTCCTTGCGGTTGGACTTCTCTTTTTCCTTCTTCGACTTCGACGCCACCTTCTTCGGCTCGTCGCGGCCGAGCGCGATCTCCAGGCGATCGCCGCGCGCCTTGGCCTTGTAGGCGGGCACGCCGTCCTTGAACTGCAGGGTGATCTCGGCGCCGTGCGGCGTGTTGACCACGCGCACCGACGCGATGCGCTTGTCCTTCCGGGCGAGGCCGCTGCCCGAGGAGAGCGCGCGCCGGTCGGGCAGCGACACCGTGAAGCCCATCGCGCCGGCCGCGCCGTTCAGCTCCTCGATGGGGCCGTCCATCTTCAGCTTCAGCACGATGGGGTTCCTCACGGACCCCTGGCCCCACTCCTTCGGGCCCTCCTGCGCGTCCTCGTCGGCCTCCGCGTCGTCCTCGTCGCCTGGGCCGCCCGGGACCGCGGCGGACCGCTCGAGCGGATCGCCGGCCTGGGCGCCCGGATCGGCGGGCGGCGTCGGCGGCACGGGCTCCGTCGTCGACAGCGGCGTCGCGCCGAACAGCGGGACGTTCGCGGTCAGCACGCCGCCCGGCGCGGCCGCCGTGGCCGCGGCCAGAGCGACGGCGTACGCACGTACCTATCCCTCCCCGGCCGCCTCCGCGGCCCCGGCGGCGGGCGCGTCGCCGCCGCGCAGGCCGAGGAGGCGCGCGGCCCCGAACACCACCAGCACCGCCGCCAGCCCGAGGAAGCTCCCGGCCGCGGCCGCCTTCTTGTTGAAGCGCGGCGGCTCCGCCCCCTCGCCCGCCGCCTCTTCGGCCTCCTCGCGCACCAGCCGGCGCCCGCCGGACTTCAGCGCGCCGGCCGGCGGCGGCGCCGTCTTGCGGCGCGGGCCGCCGTCCTTGCCCGCCCCGTCCTCGCCGGCCGCGCGCGCGGCGCGCCGCGCCTTGATCCGCGCCACCATGCCGGCCATCGCCGTGGCCGCGCGCGCCCCGGCGCCGGCGAGCGCCGGCCCGAGCTTGCCCGCCACGGCCTTGCTCGCCATCGCGGCCTTCTCGCCGACGTCACGCAGCCGGCTCGGCTGCGCGCCGGCCGCCTGCGCGGAGCCCGCCTCGTCCGACCCCTCCTGCGAAGGCGGCGGCGCCGCGTCCTGCGCCGAGGCCGGCGCCGCGTCCGCCGCGGGCGCCTCCCGCGCCGAGAGCGCCGGCGACATGTCGCCGTCGTGATCGTCGTCCGCCGGGGCCGCCGCGCCGGCCGCCGCCCCCTGCGGATCGCGCGGCGGCGCCGACGACGCCCGCGCCGTCGCCCGCTCGCCCTGCGGATCGCGCGGCGGCGCCGACGACGCCCGCGCCGTCGCCCGCTCGCCCTGCGGATCGCGCGGCGGCGCCGACGACGCCCGCGCGCCGTCGCCCGGCGGCGGCACCGACGGCGCCCGCGCGGGCGCCCCGGCGTCGAGCGCCGCCGCGGGCTTCGCCGGGGGCAGCGTCTCGGACGACGCCCGCGGCCGCGGCGCCCTGGTCGCGCGGGGCGCCTCGTAGCAAAGCGTGACCACGAGCTGCGGCACGCTCGTCGCCGGGTCGACCTCGACCTTCACGTGGTCGATGTACGCCTCGCGGCGCGTGCCCTGCTCGACCTCCTCCAGCTCGAGGGAACGGCCCACCTTGAGGAACTCCAGGTTGGAGCCCACCTCGAGGTCGTCGAGCCCACCCGCGCGCACGCGCGCCTTCATGGGCGAGCCCAGCCCGTCGATGTGGAGCCGCACGCGCGCGCCGCGCTGCGCCGTCCCCTGCCCCGCGCCGGACGGGATCGTGAGCGCCGGCGCGGAGCCGGCGGCGCCGGCGTCCATCGACGAGCACATCGCGCGCACCGCCTCCTCCGCCTCCGGATCGAGGCCGGTGAAGCGCAGGCCGAACTCGCCGCCGCGCGCCTGCTCGGCGCGCCAGCAGACCTCGCCCTCGACGACGAGCTCCCTGCCGAGCCCGTCGAAGCGGCAGATCAGCGCGTCGCCGACCCGCGGCAGGTACGCCGTGCGCAGGCGCATGCCCTCGGGCGACATGTCGATCGACTCGGCCTCGAAGCCGCCGCCCGACGTCTCGCCGACCGCGACGAGCGCCTCGATGCGGACCCGCTGCCCGGCGCCGACGCGCCGCTCGCCGCCCTCGCGGTCCTTCTCCAAGGATTCCGGCGCCCTGCGAACGCCATCTCCGTCTGCGCCTCGAACGTTCATACGCCCATTCCTCCGCCTCGGCCGCGAAGCCGCGTCCGCGATCGCGGGACCTCCACGGTGCAGAGGGCCCACTGGCCGGCAGTACGGCGTAAGCCCCGCGCTGGCCAAATTTTGGAGGCCGCGCGGCGCCGCGGGCGTCGTGCCAGGCGCGCGCCGCGTGGATCCTCGGAGGCCGCGCGGCGCCGCGGGCGTCGTGCCAGGCGCGCGCCGCGCGGATCCGACCGCTCGCTTCGCCTGGCGCCCCAGGGGGGGAACGTGGGAAGCTCTCGGCGATGGGCAAGGACGAGCCGCCGCAGAAAGACGACAAGCCCGCGCCGCCCGCGAACCAGGATGTCGTCTTCATCCACAGCCCCGTCGAGCAGGGCGAGGGCTTCCGGGTCATCCGGAGCCGGGAGGACCGGCTCGAGATCGGCGAGCTGCGGCCCACCGAGCACGGGCGCCCGCTGGCCGGCGAGCTCGTGAAGCTGACGCCGCGGTCCGATCACGCCCGGCTCTTCGACGTGGAGGTGCTCCTCCCGGCGCCCCGCGGGGCCGACGCGCCCCGGTCGGGCCCCGCCCAGGTCGCGACCGACGCCTACCGCTCGAACTGGGAGGCGATCTTCGGCCCGCGCGAGGAAAACAAGCTCGCCAACTGAGCCGCGCTCAGCGGCGGCCGCCGGACGAGCGGCGCCCGAGCCGCGGCGCCTCGCCGGTCCTCCGGATCGCGTAGGCGATCCCGCGCTGGAGCGTCCCCTGGACGACGGTCCCGCCGAGATCGATGTCGAGGCCGACGAGCGTCTGCGACACGCGGGGGCCGATGCCGGTGATCACCGCCTCGGCGCCGAGCAGGCGCAGCGCGGCGGCGGCGCGCAGGAGCGTGGCCGCGACGCTGCTGTCCACGCCCCGCACGCCCGTGATGTCCAGGATGACGACCTGGGCCCCCGTCTCCGACACGCCGCGGAGCGCCGCGGCGAGCGCCTCGTCCGCGCGCTGCGCGTCCATCGTCCCGATGAGCGGCATCACCATGACGCGATCGGTGATCGGGATGAGCGGCGTCGACAGCTCCGCGAGCCGCTCGCGCTGCACGCGGATGAGGTCCTCCTGCAGGCCGGCGCGCTCCTGCTCGGCGCGCGCCCGCTCGGCGAGCTCCTCCTCGAGCCGCGCCATCGCCGACGACAGCTCCGCGGTGCGGGCGGCGACGGCCGCCTCGAGCGCGTCGTTGGCGCGGCGGAGCTCGTCGCTCGCCGCCTGGACGCGCGCGTAGAGCAGCGCGTTGTTCACGGCGATGGCGGCCTGCGCGGCGACGAGCTCGAGCACGTCGAGGCGGGCGGGCGAGAACACGTCGGGCGCGGCGTTGTTCTCCAGGTAGAGGACCCCCGAGAGCTCGCCCTGGCTCACCATGGGCAGCGCGAGCACCGATCGCGGCTTGCGCGCCGCGACGTAGGGATCGCCATCGAGCCGCGCGTCCTGCGCGGCGTCCGCCACGACGACGGCGCCCCCGGCGCTCATCGCGAGCTCGATCACCCGGGCGGCCGCGGCGCCGCTCTCGCGCACGGGCGTGGACGGGCCGACGCGCACCTCGCCCGCGTCCTCGACGACGGCCTCCACGCGCGGCCCGCCCTCGTGGCCCAGGATCAGCGCGCCCCGCTGGGCGCCGACGCTCTCGACCGCGAGCCGGAGCAGCCGCGTCATGACGCGGCCGAGGTCGATCTCGCGCGCCACCGCCTGCGCGGCGCGGATGAGCGCCGCGGCGTCGAGCAGCGCCACGCGCCGCGCGACCATCTCCGTGGTCGACACGGCGACCGAGGTCAGGTTCGACAGGAGGTCCGCGGACGCGGGCTGGCCCGCCGCCGCGCGGGGGAGCAGCTCGACGTAGGCCTCCTCCATCTGCCGCAGCTTGGCCGTGGCGCCCCAGCGCGCGTAGGCCTGGTAGGCCTCGACGAGGCACGACCGCGCGAGCCACGGCATGCGCCTCGAGGCGAGGAACCTGCCGCAGAGCTCGCTGACGAGCGCGCGGTAGCGCACGTACCCCGCCTGCTCCGCGGCGTCGCTCGCCTGCTGGTAGAGCTCGAGGATCGGCTCCAGCGCCTCCCCGGCGACGCGCGCGCGCTCCGCCCGGACGAGCAGCTCCAGGTGCCGGAGCTCGGGGCAATTCCGCGCGAGGACGGCGAGCTTGTCGTGGCTCGACGCGAGCATCTCGGCCAGCGCGCCGCCCTCCTCCCCGCTCGCCCGGGGGCCGAGCGCCAGGAGGGTGAGGCAGGTGTAGAGCGGCAGATCGACGATGCCGATGTACTGGCCCGTCAGGGCGCGGGCCCGCTCCTGCGCGCGGCGCGCCATCCGGAGCGCGCCCTCGTGATCGCCGTAGAGGTACGCGAGCGCGAGCTTGTTCGTGTAGTAGAAGCCGGCGACGATCGCGAGGCCGATCGCCTCGAGCTTCGGCGCGAAGGCGTCCTCGTCGAAGGCGGCGTCGCTCAGCGTGCCGCGGTCCAGCGTGCGCCCCTCGAGGTTCTGGATCACCTGCCGCGCGACGGTCTGGACCGCCGTCGACAGCGCGTCCTTCGTGCGGGAGGTGAAGCGCAGGAACCCGCCGACGTCCTCGCGCACGCGCCGGAGCTCGCCTTCGAGGCTGAGCTTCATCTGGGCGACGATGTTGGAGGCCGCCGACGCGAACATGAAGTCGCCGGTCTCCATCCCGGCGACCCGCGCCCGCTGGAGGACCTCGAGCGCCTCTCGCTGCGGCCTCGAGTGGTTCATGACGACCGCGTGGTTGAAGTCGAGCTTCGCCCTGATGGCGTCGACCCGGTACCTGTCGTTCAGGGCGACGCCCATCCGCACGATCCTGTAGCCCTCGTGCGGCTGGCCCCAGAACGCGGCCAGGTAGAAGCCGTGGTACGCGTACGCCACGCTGGCCATCGGCGAGCTCCCGTGCCGGAGCGACAGGTTCGCCATCATGACGGCGAGGAGCTGGGCCAGCGGCGGGTTGAGGAAATACGCCGACGGCGAGCCGTAGCCGAGCATCTCCACCACGACCCTGACGCGCGGATCGGCGAGCTCCGGGTCCGCGCCGACGTCCTCGCCCCGCCGGGCGGCGAAGCCGCGCTCGGCCTCGGCGAGCTCCGCGCGGAGCGCGGCGGCGAGCGCCTCGCCCTCGGTGGGCACCTCCACGCCGAAGAGGCGCAGGCCCTTGAGCGCCACCGCGAGCGTGTCCGCCCAGCGGTGCTGCGCGTTGTAGAGGACCATCCGCATGCAGTAGACGCGCGCGCGCTCCACGTCCGAGGCGGCGCGCTCGAGGAGGGCGTCGAAGAGCGCCTCCGCCTCGTCGAAGCGGCCGCTCAGGTGCGCGCACTCGGCCTTCGCGGCGTGGATGTTGAAGACGTCGAAGACGTCGAAGGCGAGGCCCGGCTCGCCGGCCCACGGATCCGGGCCGAGCGCGGACACCGCGGCGCTCAGGTAGCCGAACGCGGCGTCGTACGCGGTCGCCGCCTGCGCGCGCCGCCCCGCGGCCAGGTTGAGCCGCACGAGCTCGCCGCGCTCCGCCGCGCCCTCGATCAGCGCCGCCGCGACGTTCAGGTGGCCGACGACGACGAACAGCTCCTCGTCGCTCGGGTCCTCGCCGAGGCTCGCCGCGAGCAGCCGGCCGATGCGGTGGTGCAGCCGCTTCCGCTCCGGCTCGTCGATGAGCGCGTACGCCGCCTGCTGGACGCGATCGTGCAGGAACCGGTACGAGACGCGGAACGAGGGGTCCTCGAGCAGCCTGCCCGCGACCGCCGCGTCGCCGGCGTGGACGAAGCGGTACTCGGGATCGAGGGGCACGATGAGGCCCTTCCGCAGGGCGTCCCAGAGCGCCGCGGCCACCTCGCCCGGGGGCTGCTCGGCGACGAGCGCGAGCGTCCCGAGGTCGAAGCGGTGGCCAATGCAGGCGGCGAGCTGGAGGGCGCGCTGCGCGCCGGGCGCGAGCCGCCGGATCTTCGCGGACATCAGCGCGACGACGCCCTCCGCGCCCTCCGCGCTCCGGGCGCGCTCGAGGCTCCACGCCCACGCCCCCGCGGCCGGATCGAAGCGCACGATCCCCTCGCCGGCGAGCGCGTGCAGGAGCTGGTGGATGAAGAACGGGTTGCCCGCGGTCCTCTCCAGGATCAGCGCCGCGAAGGCGTCCGTGTCCTCGAGGCGGCAGCGCAGGGCGTCGGCGAGGAGCCGGCGGATGTCCTCGATCTCGAGCGGCCTGAGCCACACATCGGAGGCGGGCGCGTTCGTCGCCCGCAGGTCGCGGACGAGCCTCGCCAGCGGGTGGGCGTCGTCGACCTCCTGGTCGCGGTAGGCGCCGATCACGAGCATCCCGCGGCCGTCGGGATCGGTCATCAGGAGCTCGAGGAGCTTCAGCGAGGCCGGGTCGGCCCACTGGAGGTCGTCGATGAAGAGCACGAGGAGGTGCTCCTCGGTGACGGCGCGGACGAAGGTCTGGAACGCGAGGCTGAAGCGGTTCTTCGACTCGTTCGGCCCGAGCGGCTGCACGGCGGGCTGGGGTCCGACGACGCGCTCGAGCTCGGGGATCACGTCGACGACGACCTGCCCGATCGCGCCGAGCGCGGCGCTCAGCCGGGCCTTCCAGCGCGCCACGGGCTCCTCGCCCTCCGACAGCATGCGCTCGCACAGCTCGCCGAACGCCTGCGCGATGGCCGCGTAGGGGGTGCGCTGCTTGAGCTGGCCGAACTTCCCCGACACGAAGTACCCGGGCCGCTGCGCGAGCACCTTGTAGACCTCGCGGACGAGGGCGGACTTGCCGACGCCGGCGTGGCCGGAGATGAGGAAGAGCTCGACGGCGCCGGCCGCCGCGCGCTCGCACGCGGCCACGACCGCCTGCGTCTCGGCCTCGCGCCCGTAGAGCTTCTCCGGCAGCCAGAGCCGGCCGCCCGCGTCGCGCTCGCCGAGCGGGAAAGGGTCGACGCGGCCGTCGGCCTCGTACCTCCGGAGGCACTCCTCGAGATCGGCGCGCAGCGCCTCGGCGCACGGATACCGATCCTCGGCGGCCTTGGAGAGGAGCTTCATGACGAGATCCGAGACGACGCGCGGGATCTCGGGCGACGCGGCGTGCGGCGGCGTCGGCGTCCTGGCCAGGTGGCAGTGAACGAGCTCCATGGCGCTCGGCGCTGTGAACGGGGGCGCGCCCGTGAGCATCTCGTAGAGGGTGACGCCGAGGGAGTAGAGGTCCGTCCGGCAGTCGAGGCTGCGGTTCATCCAGCCCGTCTGCTCGGGCGACATGTACGCCAGGGTCCCCTCCGCGGCGTCCGGGCTCTCGGCCCGCGGCGCCTCCTGCGACAGGCGCGTTGCGATCCCGAAGTCGGAGAGCTTGACCACCAGCGGATCGAGGCGGACGAGGATGTTGTGCGGCTTGACGTCCTTGTGGATGACGCCCGCGTGGTGCAGCGACGCGAGGGCGTCCGCGAGGTGGATGCCGATCCGCAGGGTCGTGGCCAGGCTGAGCCTCTCCCCCCGCAGGACGATGTCGAGCGACGCGCCGCCGAAGTCCTCCAGGACGAGCACGGGCCCCCCGTCGCTCTCCTCGACGTCGAGGATACGGAGTACGCCCGGATGCGCGATCTCGCGCGTGATCACCTGCTCGTGGCGGAGCCTCGCGATCGCGCGCGGCGACGCCCGCCCGGCGCTCGGTCCCTTCAGCACGACGGGCTGCCCGTCCGACACGCGGCGCGCGCGGCGCACGGTGATCATCGTCCCCTGATGGAGGACGGCCTCCGCGGCGTAGGCCTGCGGCGGGCTCGCGGATCCGGTGGCATGAGCCGCGCCAAGTGTCGTCATGCGTACAGGTTACAGCTGATACGGAACCTACCGTGACGGCGTTCGACGCCGCGTCGGGGCCGCTGTGGCCGAAATCAATGATTCCGCGCACATCCAATCGATGTTCTCTCTCGTTCCTTGGCGGGAGCTCCTCCGGTGCGCGGGCGCTCCGAATCTTGAGCCGCGGCGGACCTCTGGAGAACACTGCTGGGCGTGATCCAAGGCCGCCGGTCGACCGTCCCGCCCTTGACAGCGGTCGCGCCCTCCACGCAAAGGGGGAGCGTGCAGGCGCTACCGCTGTCCGCGACCGACGACGTGGCGCTGGCGCGCGCCGCCGCGCAGGGGCACCCGGGCGCCGCGCCGGTCGTGTGGCAGCGGTTCGCGCCGCTCGTGCGCCGGATCCTGAAGCGCACCCTCGGCCCGGGCGACGAGGTCGACGACCACGTGCAGGACACGTTCCTGCGCTTCTTCCGCGTGGCGAAGGACCTGCGCGATCCGTCGCTGCTCTCGAGCTTCATCGTCGGCATCGCGGTGCGCGTCGCGCGCGCCGAGCTGCGGCGCCGGCGCCTGCGCCGCTGGCTCCAGCTGTCGCCCTCGGGCGAGCTCCCGGACGTCGGCAGCGCGCAGCAGGATCCGCAGGGGCGCGCGGCGCTCACCCGGCTCTACGGCATCCTCGACCAGGTGGACGACCGCTCGCGGACGCTCTTCGTCCTGCGGTTCATCGAGGGGCTCGAGCTCACCGAGATCGCCGCCGCGCTCGGGTGCTCCCTGGCCACGACGAAGCGCCACCTCGCGCGCGCGTCCCACCGGATCCTCACCGCCGCGCAGCGCGATCCCGCGCTCTCGGCCTACCTCACGAAGGCCCCGCAAGCGCTCGATCAGCCCGGGAGCCTCCTTGCCTGCGGAGGAGAGCATGATGAATGAAGCGGAGAAGTTGAGCCGGCTCGCCGACCTCGCGCGGGAGGGCATCCCCGCCGACGTCGACGCGGCGCACGACGCCGCCGAGCGCGCCCGCTTCGTGGAGGCGGTGAGCCGCGGGGCCGCCCAGCGGCGCGGCGGCGCCCTGGGCTGGGTCGCTGACCTGAGCCGCGTCGACGCGTGGCTCCGCTTCCTCGGGCTCTCGCCCGCGCACGCGGGCCGCGCGCGGTGGGGCCTGGCGCTCGCCGGCGCGGCGGCGCTCGCGGTCGCGCTCGTCGCGCTCTGGCCGGCGCGGCGGCTCGACTACGCGGTCGAGGGCGCGCCCGGCGCCGCGGGCGGCTACGTCGCCGCGGCCGCCGAGGAGGCCCGGCTCCGCTTCACGGACGGCACCACCGTCGCGCTCGCGCCGGGCAGCGCGCTGCGCGTGGCGGAGGTCGACGCGGCCGGGGCGCGCATGCTGCTCGAGGACGGCCGGGCGTCGCTGCGCGTGACGCCGCGGCCGAAGGCGCGCTGGTCGGTCGAGGCGGGGCCGTTCGCGGTGCTGGTCACCGGCACGGCGTTCGACGTGTCGTGGACGCGCGGCGACGGCACCCTGCGCGTGGATCTGCACGAGGGGAGCGTGACGGTGCGCGGGCCGCTCGCGCCCGAAGGGCTGCCGCTCCGCGCCGGGCAGCGGCTCGTGGCGCGGATGCGCGAGGGCGACGTGCAGATCTCGAGCGTCGACGCGGCCGGCGCGGTGGGCAGCGCGGCGGGGCCGGCCGAGCGGGCGCCGTCGTCCGCGGGCGCGGCGCCGCCCGGAGGAGAGAGGAACACCGGGCCCGGCGACGTCGATGGCGACGCCGGGGCCGCACGGCCGGAGGGCTCGCGGGCTGAGGGGGCGCCCGCGGGCCCTCCGCCGGGCGGTTCGACGGCGGCGCCGGACGGCGCCGCGGCGGCGCCGAGCTGGGCGAAGCGCGTGGCGGCGGGGGATTTCCGGTCGGTCCTGGCCGAGGCCGAGCAGCGCGGCCTCGGCGGCGTGCTCGAGCGCGGCTCGCTCGACGACCTCGTCGCGCTGGCGGACGCGGCGCGGTACGCGCGCCGCGGCGACGTCGCGCAGCGCGCGCTCACGGCGACGCGCAAGCGGTTCCCCGGGACGAGCCACGGGAAGGCGGCGGCCTTCCTGCTCGGGCGCATGGTCGACGACGGCGGCTCGCCGGGGGCGGCGGTGGCCTGGTACGACGCGTACCTCGCCGAGTCGCCGGGCGGCCCGTTCGCCGCCGAGGCGCTCGGCCGCAAGATGGTCGCGGTCGAGCGCACGGCCGGCCGGGCCGCGGCGCGGCCCGTCGCGGAGCTCTACCTGAAGCGCCACCCGCGCGGCGCGCACGCGCCCGTGGCGCGCGACCTCGTGGAGCCGTGACGCGCCGCGGGTGACGCCCGAGGCGGCCGGGGCTGCCAGCGGTCAGTCCCAGTGGATGCTGCTGTGCAGGTAGCTCATGTTGTCGCAGTCGCCGCCGGTGCACCTCACCCCGCGCAGGTAGCGGCCGGTCGGGGCGCGATAATAGCTGTCCTCCTCGGAGTAGTACGCCGACCACGTGCCGGCGTTGGCCGACGCGTTGAGCGACTGCGTGCACTGGAGGCTGATGTTGTCGCAGTCGCCGCCGTCGCACGCGATCCCCGTCAGCCACTCGTCGGCGGCGCACTTGCGGTAGGCGGAGCCCTCCTCGGAGAACCAGTCGCTCCAGCTGCTCTCGCCGAGGACGAGCCCTGACACCGGGACGCAGTCGAGGCGCAGGTACTCGCAGGCGCTTCCATCGCAATCGGCGCCCCTGGCGATGCGCCCGGCGGGGCACGTGACCGGCGCGAGGTCGTCCGCGGTCCATCCCGTCCAGGCCTTGGGCGCCAGCGTGTCCTCCGGCGTCATGTCCTGCTCGATCTCGACGTCCTCCTGCTCGAGGGCGCACCCCGGGACGCCCGCCGTCATCATGGACACCAGCGCCGCGCAGAGGAAGAGATTGAGCTTCGATGAGGTCTTCATGTCATGTTCTCCGATCATGGGTATTCCGGTTTCCTGAGCCGAGCTCGCGCTCGGATCGGGCGCATTCGGCCTCACGGCCCGTCCCGACGCCCGCCGGACATCGCCTTTCGCAACCGATATGCCAGGGGGTGATCGACGCCGCCGCGCTCCCCGCGCGCCGCGGCTCATCTCCCGGGTCCTCGCGCGAATCCGCGGGTCATCCCGGCCCACGGCGGCTCGCCCGATCCGGGCGCGGCCCCGTCGCCCCCGGAGACGGCGCGCCCTGCGGGCCCCGCGCCCCCCCGTCGCGGCGGCGGCGCGACGTTCGCCGCGCCAGCGGCTGCGTTCGCGGCGAACGCAGCGCCCCGGGGCGCCCCCTGCGCGCGCGTCGGCGCGCCCGCGCCGGGGCGCCCGCGGCCGTGGCACGGCCATTGCGAAGCTATCGAGTCGAGGAATCGTCGAATCGATGAATTGCCACGGGGGTGTCGATGACGATATCGAGGAACGCCGGATCGGATCCCGGCACGGAGGACTCATGAACGGACTGTTCAACGACAACCACACGCTGGAGCTCGTCCCGGAAGGGTCCGGCGCCGCGGCTCCCGTCGGATACGTGTTCGCGAGCGCCGGCGATGGCGGCGTGAGCCAGGTGCAGCGGTGGATCCTCTACAAGACGTACCAACCGTTCTTCGTGAAGAAGATCGAGCTCAGGGTGCCCTCGTCGCCGAGCCGCCGCTATTCGAGCCTCTCGGCGTGGAAGGCCGCCGTGACCGGCGCGCTGTGGCAGGACGGCGCGACCTACGTCAAGGTGAACTCCGCCGTGTCGAGCGCGATCGCGGGCGCGAAGGCACCGAAGCTGCCCGATTCCATCCGTCCGCCGCTGTCGCGCATCAGCGTCGAGCACGCCCCCGCGCTGAACGCCTCGGCGGGGCGGGAGGGCGCCGCGGAGGTGTCGATCGACGCGCGCCGCGCGGCGCAGAGCGTCGCCGGCGCGGGCCAGGGCGACCTGGAGGCCGAGCGGCTCTCGGACCGCGCGCTCCGGCGGATCGCGGGCGCAGGGCTGTCCCGCCCAACGCGCGCCGACGAGCTGGACGACGCGGTCCCGGCGCAGATCCAGATTCGGGCGCTGCTCCTGCAGCGCAAGGCCGGCGCCCCCGACGTCGTCGCCCACGTGTACGGCACCGACAAGGTGAACGCCAGCAACGCGGACTGCGAGCTCAACTACGAGTACTGGGTCGTGCCGCCGCAGTACCAGCCGCTCCCCGCGAGCGCGCAGGGCGGCCGGTCGACGATCCTCGATTTCACGACCGCCTCCCAGAAGACGACGACCGCGAAGTTCCTCGCCGAGATGGCGGCCACGTCGGCGCAGGGCTCGCAGGTCGTCGCCGCCAGCTGCGTCTACTTCAAGCAGCTGCCTCAGAGCATCTGATCGCCGCGAGCGCCTCGTCCACCGAGAGCACGTCGAGCCGCAGGTGCCAGCAGCCTCGAGGCACGCTGCCGCCGAGCTGCCCCGCGGCGCTCGCCCGCCCGGCGCGCACCTCCGGGAAGCGCGCGCCGAGCAGGCCGAGCATCTGGAGCCCGATGTCGGGCACGGGACACGCGACCGCCTGCTCGGCGAGCGCCTCGGCCTCGCCCGGCGCCGCGTCCCTCCCGCACCGGATCGCGAGGCACCGCGCGAGCGCCGCGGCCCACCGCTTCCCCATCGCGGTCCAGATGCGGCGCGCGCGCTCCGCGAGCTCGGCGGCGAGCTCCAGGCGATCGGCGCGGAGCGCCACGGCCGCCTCGGTCATGCTCACGAGCCCCTCGAGCTCCGGGACCCCCACCTCGGCGACCTCGCCGACGAACGCCGGATCCGGCTCCAGCGCGCCGCCGGCCCGGTACGCGGCCGTGCGCTCGATCCACGCGGCCGTCACCTCGCCGTGCGCGTGGCGGCAGCGCGCGGCGAGCTCCCGCGCCTCCCGGGCCAGCGCGATGGCGTCCTCGTGCCGGAACGCCTCCATCCGCGCGCCGGCCGCGTAGTTCATCTCGGCGATCCTGGCGACGAGCCACGGCTCCCCCTGCGCCGCCTCCGCGTGGAGCGCCGCCGCTTCCTCGTACCTGCCCTCCTGGTAGCGCAGCCGGCCGAGCCACCCCGCGAGGGCCGCCTGCGCCGCGGGATCCCCCGTCCCGGCGGCCCACCGGGTCACCTCGTCGACCACGGCGTGCAGGCGATCGGACACCGCGCAGCGCGCGGCCAGGACGCGGAGCCCCTGCCGCCTGCGCTCCAGGGCCGGATCGGCGAACGGCGCGACGGCCTCCGCCATGGCCAGCGCCCGCTTCGAGCCGGCGGCGAACGCGAGCGCGGCCTGCGCGAGCCCCTCCAGCTGGCCGAGCGCCGGGGGCAGCGGCGCCGCGCGGCTCAGCTCGTAGACGACGCGATCGAGGGCCGAGGGGGTCCCCTCGGCGAGGGCGATCTCGACCCACAGCGAGAAGAGCGCGACCGCCTCGGGCTCCGCAGCGGCGCCCGCGGCCCCGGCGTGCCTCCGCAGCGCGAGGAGCCCCTCGCGCAGCGCCGCCACGGCCTGGCCGAGCTGCCCCTCGGCCGCGCGCCGGCGCGCCAGCAGGGCGGCCTCTCGGGCGAGCTCCGACGCGCCCGGGCCGGCGAGCGGCGCGTCCTCGCAGCTGGCCAGGAGGTGGAACAGGCGCGCGTCCTCGCCCGGGCCGAGCGCCGCGGCGATCGCCCGGTGCGCGCGGCGCAGCCACGCCGGAGACCTCGCCGCATCGGGCGCCGCGAGCGGCTCGACGCGCCCGTCCGGCAGGCGCCGCGCCGCCCCCGCGAGCACCAGATCCTCGATCTCCGCCTCGATCCGCCACGCCGGCTGCGCCATGGCGGCGGCGAGCACCGGGGGCCGGTGGTGAGGCCAGGCCAGCGCGATCCAGCCGAGGAGCTCCTCGAGGTGAGGCGGGAGCGGCGCCCCGCGGTCGCCCGCGCGGCGCGCGTGGACCTCCCGCGCGACGACGAGCCCGGCGTCGAGCCGATCGAGCGCGTCCCGATCCACGACCAGCGCCGCGCCGTGCCAGCGCGCGAGCCCGGCGCGCGCCCAGGCGCTCACCTCGCCGGCCACCCGCGCCGGCAGCCCCTCCGTCCGCACGACGAGGGCCCGCGCCGCGTCGTCCTCCAGGTGCAAAAATCTGCTTCTACTGAAAAACAGCGGCCGCAGCGCTCCCGCGTCGAGCGCGGCGAGGTGCACGGCGTCGGCGGCGCCGGCGTGCGTGAGCGGGACGGCGCGGAGCACGGCGCCCGCCGGCCGGCAGCGGTCGAGGGCCGCCGCGGACCAGCGGTCGAGCCTGTCGGCGTCGTCGGCGATCACGACGGCGCCCTCCGAGAGGGCGGCCCTCACCCGGTGATCCACGGAGGAGACGAGCTCCTCGAGGCGCAGCGACGCGGGCTCCGCCAGCAGGCTCACGCCGAGGAGCGGCTCGAGGCTCCCGAACGGACGCTCCGCCGGCGCGAGCCAGATCACCTGCCGCCCGTCCCGCTCCAGCGCCTCGGCCGCCTCGCGCAGGCAGCGCGACCTGCCCGAGCCCGGCGAGCCGGTGAGGTCGGCGGCGCGGCGCGCGCGGGCGGCTTCGATGAGCCGGCGCCGGGGCGCGTCGTCGCCGAGGTGGGGCAGGGCCGGCTCGGCGAGCCGCTCGAACGGCTGCCCCCGGAGCAGCTGCAGCACCGCCGCCGCGGAGTGCGGTCGCGCGTCGGCGTCCGTCATGAGCAGGCGATCCACGACGCCGGCGACCGCGGCGGGGACGTGAGGGGCGCGCTCCCGGAGCGGCGCCGGGCGATCGCTCACGCGGGCGGCGATGAGCTCGTGGAAATCGCCGAGCGGGTGCGGGGGCGCGCCGGACAGGGCCTCGTACAAGAGGACGCCGAGCGCGTAGAGATCGGTCCGGGGCGACACCGGGTCGCCGCGGATCTGCTCCGGCGCGAGGTAGGCCGGCGTGCCCAGGATCTTCCCGGACTCCGCGGCGTCTTCCCCGAGGACGGCGCCGACCGACAGGCCGAAATCGAGGACGACCGCGCGGCCCGCCGCGTCGACCAGGAGGTTCGCCGGCTTTAGATCGCGATGGACAACGCCGGCCGCGTGGATGCGCGAGAGCGCCTCGAGCGCGGAGAACGTCGCCTCGCCGATCGCCGCCCAGGTGCACGCGGGCGCCGTCCTCGCGCCCGGGAACGGCTCGCCGTGGACCCGCTCCATCACGAGGTAAGGGCAGCCGTCGTCGAGCCCCTCGTCGAGCAGGCGGACGACGCCGGGCAGGCGGAGGAGCCGCATCAGCGCGACCTCCCGCCGCACCCGGGACGGCTCCGCGCCGAAGCCGCGGCGGAGGAGCTTCACGGCCACGACCTCTCCCGTGAGCCGGTCCTGCGCCTCCCAGACCTCGCCGTGCCCTCCCCGGCCGAGGAGCCGGATCAGCTCGTGGCGGCCTTCGACCACGCGCCCCGCGTGCCAGCGCGCGCCGGACGGCGGCGCGGCGGCGCTCCGGGGGCACGACGCCGAGCCGGAGCCGGTGACGGTCGCCCCGGAATCGCCGGCGGCGTCGAGGGTCTTGGCCGCGACCATGGCCGGCGCATTCTACCGGACGACGCCGGGCGGGGCGCCGGGGAATTCGGTGCGCCCGGACCTCCGCCGGGATTTCCCTGGCAGCGAGGAGGGCCCGGGCGAAAGCTCGGCGATTCCACCAGGTTCCGCCTGGAATCCGCGGGGGGCGCTAGGTGGCTGTGCAGCCTGTAACGGGGTACGCCTGCAGGATCGCCTTGATCTCGGCGCTCCACCTGTTGGCAATCTTTACATAGCCAGCGTCATTCGGGTGAAGGTTGTCGGCGTAGAGAACAGGGAGGGCGCCGCCCCAAGGGATGGGAGGGATGAGTTTGCCTGAATCGATAAGCTCGCTGTACATGTCCACCGTGAAGTACCTCGGGGTCAGGCCCGCGTTCAGGGTGGCCACGGTTGTTGGAATGTAGGCGTTGTACGCCTGGATAGAATCGTTGAACGCGGCATTGACGGGGTTCGTCGGATTGAAAGGGATGATCTGCGCGACGAGGATCTTGGCTGTCGGATACCTGAGCCCGACGTTGATCAGCAGCGAGATGAGCCGGGCCGAGGCCGCCGCGGCGGTGGCCCCTCCTGCGAAGTCATTCGTGCCGGCGTGTACGAGGACGAAGTGCGGCAGCGACGTGATCGTCGGATACAGCGGATAACCGGTTGATAACATCGCCGAGAGCTCGTCCACCCGATACCCAGGGAGCCCTGTATGATAAGGCTGAGGCCCGGCCGGCAAAGGCGAAGATCCCGTTCCCGGGTCGGTTAGGATCCCGTAGTTGAGCGTGGAGTACGTCTGCCAGACGCGGTCATCACGGCCGCCGACGAACGAGAGACCAACGACCGGAGGGGCGACCACCATCCAGCCGCGGTACCCTACCCCTCGCCACACATAGGGCGGCACAGGGGGGTTAAAGGGCGTCGAGCCCACCCCCGCCGTGATGGAGTCGCCGAGCGGCTCGATGCGGCAATCCGCCTGAGCGTCCGGCGTGAAGACGGTAAAGGCTCCCAAGCAGGCGATCATACCGGCCATCAACGAAATCGAATTGCGAAGTCTCATGGCTCTCTTTCAGGGTTGGTTAGAGGACGAGGCGCCGCCGAGCCCCGCGCAAAACGCGCGTGGAGCGCCGGAGCCGCGAGCCGCGGCGACGAGCGCCGTCATGCCTTTCAGTGAACATCGCTCTCGGTGACCGGCTTGTCCCGTCCCGAGCAGTGCACCCTCCATGCCGGCCCGGGACAGGCTAATTTTCCCGGGCAAACGAGCGCCGTTGTGCAAGCGGCACGGGCTCGTTTGCACAACTGGTGCACCCGACGCCGCACAATGCACAACGGCACGCACGACGGCGCGGGATGGTGGTCGTTTAGGAGCTCCAACGATCCCAACGGGCACTTCGGCGCGAGGCCTCGAGCGGATCGAGCCGGGCGAGGCGTCGCGCCGTACCACGTCACGATCGCCCTCAACCATCATCGCCCGCGTCGAGGAGCTCGTGGAAGGGCGGATCGCCGCTCCAGCCGATCTCCCGGCACAGCGCCGCCACCCGCTCGACCTCGCGCCGGAAGACCTTGTGGTGATTGCGGTGGGCGACGAGCCCGTCCCGCCCGAAGAGCCGGAAGGCGGCCTCCTTGCTGCCGAGCTTCCTCGCCGCGGCGCCCATCACGAAGCCCCGGAACACCTCGCCCAGATCGAGGTCGAGCGGGGGCCCGTCGCGGCCGCGCCGCTCCGCCTCGGCGACGAACGCCGCGGCCGCGCGCTCGAGGAGGCGCACGAGCGACGGCTCCTCGGGCTTGCCCTCGTACTCCAGCGCCTGCTCGACGTGCCGCGCCTCGAGCACCATGTCGCGGCGCGCCTCGGGCGCCTCGACGAGCGCGAGCGCGTAGGCGCGCCGGACGATGTTGTCGAGCTGCCGCAGGTTCCCCGGCCACCGGCTCCGCGCGAGCACGCGCACCGCCTCGTCCGACACGCGCGCGTGCCCCTCCGGCACCCCCTCGCGGTGCCGCCGGCTCACCATGTAATCGGCCCAGAGCGGGATCTCGTCGGCCCGGTCGTCGAGCGGCGGCACCTTCACCGGGAGCACGTTGATCCGGTAGTAGAGGTCTTCGCGGAAGCGCCCCGCCCGGACGGCCGCCTGCAGATCCGCGTTGCTGCCGACGAGGAACCGCACGTCCGCCTTGCGCTCGCCCGCGCCCTCGCCGAGCGGGCGATAGCGCCGCTCCTCGAGCACGTGGAGGAGGCCGGCCTGCGCCTTGAGCGACAGCTTGTCGATCTCGTCGATGAAGAGGGTGCCGCCCTCGGCCCGGGCGATGCTCCCCGGGTTGTCCGCGACCGCGCCGCTGAAGGCGCCCTTCTTCCACCCGAACAGCTCGCCCATCTGGAGCTCCTCGGGCACCGTCATCAGATCCAGCGACTCGAAGCGTTGCGACCGCCGCCGCGATCGCTCGTGACACCACCGCGCGAGCCTGGATTTGCCCGCGCCGGTCGGCCCGCCGATCAGGATCGTCTCCTCCTGCTCGGCGAAGACGCGCACCATGTGGACGAGGCCGGCCATCGACGCGCCGATGACGGGCAAGAGCGCGTCCGGCGCGGCGGCGACGGGGCGCGGCGGAAGCGCGAAGAGGTAGGGCGCGGCGACGTCCGCGAGCAGCTGGAGGTGCTCTCCGCAGGCGGACCAGATGAACTCCTGCCCGATGGCGCTCTGGCACTCCGCCTCGAGCGTGATCATCCCGTCGACGCTGCCCCCCGGCGTCCGCATCGGCGCCACGTAGAGGTGGCTCGCCGCGCGCGCGAGCAGGCGCTGGGCGCTCTCCCGGCTGTCGAACGAGCCGCCGAGCACGCGCTTCTCCCGGACCACGACGGAGGCGCCCGTGGGGTGGAGCCGGACCTTGCCCGCGTTGACGTCGATCGAGACCGCGGACCCGTGCTGCGCCACCCAGCGCCACGCGGTCGCGGACGGCAGGCTCACCGCCTCCGGCCGCGCGGCGCCCTCCTCCACCACGAGGAGCTTCCGGTAGCCGTCCAGCGGCCTGACGTGGACCATCCCCCGGAGGAGCACGCCCCGCTTGGCATGGCGGCTCGACGCGAGCGCCTCGTCCGCCAGGTCGAGGAGGCCGCGCAGCGCGCACGACGCCGCGTCCTCGAAGCTCTGCGAGCGCAGCAGGCCGGCGATCAGCGACGCGATCCTCTCTTGCATGGGCTCTCCCGTGGCGCGGCGTCCTCCCGGAGGACGCCGCGCATTCTACCCGGCCTCCTGCCCTGCCCGCGGCGCGCCTTCGTCGATCCGTCCCAGGACGGACGAGGCGGGCGTAGGCGGGCCGCTCCGAGCGCGCGATTCGCCTCGGAAATCGTCGGAGACCGCGGCCCGCGGCGCGCGTGCGCCCCGCGGTCGCCTGGAGCCGTGATGCGTCTCCGCCTGCCGGCTGCGATCTGATAAGCCCTGGCGTGTGCGCTCCTTCACCCTCCTGGCCTCGCTCCTGCTCGCCCCGGCGCTCGCCCCCGCGCGGGCCGCGGCGGCGCCGCCTGCGCCGTCGCAGCAGGCCGCGGCGGCCGCCTCGCGGGTCGTGATCGTCGAGGCCGACGCGGACGACCCGCTGGTCCGCGAGGCCGCCACGCGGCTCCGGGCCGAGCTCGGCGCGGCGGGGTTCGAGGTGGTGCGCGTCCCGCGGGGGCGCGAGGCCGACGCGCGCGCCGCGCTGGAGCGCGCCGCGCAGGACGAGGGCGCGTTCGCGGCCGCGGCGATCTTCCGCTCGCGGGCGGGCGCGACGGCGGACCTCTGGATCGTCGACCGGGTGACGCAGAAGACGGTCGTGCGCACGGTGGAGGTGTCCGGCGCGGCGGCGCCCTCGGTGATGGCCGTGCGCGCCGTGGAGCTCCTGCAGGCGAGCCTGCTGGAGGCGAGCCTGCTCTCGTCGCGCGCGCCGCCCGAGGGCGCGGCGGGCGGCGAGCGCGCCGCCGTCCCCGAGGACGTGCGGCGGTGGATGGCGCCGGTGCGGCGGCGGGCCGGCGCGGATCCGGCGCCGGCGGCCGAGCGGCCCGGGATGCTCGCGGGCTTCGGCGTGCAGGCCGGGCTCGCGGCGCTCCTCAGCGCGGGCGGCATCGGGCCGGCGCTCGGTCCGGCGCTGCGGCTGTCGTACGGCGCGGGCGCCGGCGGGGGCGCGCTGCCGGCGGGGCTCGCGGCGCGGCTGACGTTCGCGGGGCCGGCGATCGGGCCGGCGCTCGAGGGCGCGCTCGGCGCGGTGTCGGTCCGCCAGGAGATGGCGCTGCTGGAGGCCGTGTGGGCGCCGGAGACAGGCGCCGCGTTCTCGCCCGTGCTCTCGGCGGGCGTGGGCGGGGTCCACCTGTTCATCGCCGGCGATCCCCTGCCGCCGCTCCGGAGCGCCACCGGCGAGGTGTGGTCGATCGCCGCGAGCCTCGGCGGGGGCGCCGGGCTGCGCCTCACCGACCGCGCGGCGCTCCTGCTCGACGTGCACGCGATCTTCGCCGAGCCTCGCGCCGTCGTGACGCTGGGGGGCGAGCGGCTCGGCACGGCGGGCAGGCCGACGTTCGCGGGGTTTCTGGGGCTGCTCGTGCGGCTCTGAGTCGGGGCCGCCGCTCAGGCGCCCGTCGCGAGCGCTGAGGCCGCCGCACACGGCCGTTCGCCGCACGACGTCATCTGTCGCAAGCCCCCTTGTCGATGTTGGAGCAGCGCCGATTCCGTTACTGTCGCGAGATCGATCGAGGGCGCGCCCGCTGCGGGCCGGGCCTTATGGCGCGGGAGACATCGATGAAAATGCGAACGATTTCGGCGACTTTGCTCACCACGCTCGCCCTTTCGACAGGTTTCCTCGGTTGCGCTGACGACGCGGACGACGGCGTGGGAGCGAGCTCGACGAGCACGAGCTCCGTTTCCGGGAGCGCCAGCTCGGGCGTGGGCGGCGACGGCGGCTGCGGCGCCGACGGGGGCAGCGGCGGCGGCGGCGGCGGCGACGGCGGCAGGCGACGGCGGCAGCGGCGACGGCGGCAGCGGCGACGGCGGCAGCGGCGGCGGATACGGCGACGGGGGGCTCGGCGCCCGGTGCGCGCTGGACGCCGACTGCGGCCCGAGCGGCATTTGCCTCTCCGCCTCGGGCAACGAGTTCTTCGGCGGAGGCCCGGCGGGCGGTTACTGCACGACGTCGTGCGCTGCCGACGGCGATTGCGAGGGCGAGGGCAGCGCGTGCGTCGAAGGCATCTGTCTTCTGGGGTGCCCCCTGGGAGATCCCCCGCTCGTCCGGATCACCGACGAGCTCGATCCGGGGAAGTGCCAGGGCCGCGAGGATCTTCGCTGCGACAGCATCGGTGACGTATCGGTGTGCATGCCGAGCTGCGGCATGGACAGCCAGTGCGCCGGCCGTGCGTGCGACCCCCGGATCAACCTCTGCGTCGACGAGCCGACGACGGGGCTGCCCGCAGGCTCACCCTGCGAGGTCGGGGACGAGGGCATCGACCCCTGCGCGGGGTGGTGCGTCCCCTTCGGCCCGGAGCTCGGTGTCTGCGCGGGGCTGTGCGCGCTCGGCGGAGACATCGCGAACGAGGACTGCGGAGGGTTGCGGAGCGGAATGTGCGTCTACGCGCTCGACAAGGATCCCGGCATCGGCGACACCGGTGCCTGCGCCAAGGCGTGCACGACGCACGGCGACTGCCTGATGCCGCACGCCTCGTGCACGTTCGTGGGGCAGGAGAGCAACGGCTTCTGCATCTTCGGACCGACGAAATGCCCGCGCGGCCAGGGGGATTGCGGGAGAGCAGGCGAGGTCTGCGCCGAGACGCCGGATGGCCCGCTGTGCCTCGATGAGAGATACCCGCTGGACGATGCAGGAGCGGGCGGAACGGAGGGCGCCGGCGGCGCCGGTGGCACGGGCGGCACTGGCGGTACTGGCGAGGCCGGCGGCACTGGCGGCGCCAGCGGCGCAGCTGGCGCAGGCGGCGGCTGACTACCTCCCGCCGCCGCCGGCGGGCGCGCCCGCCAGCGATCGAAGGCACATCCGCAGCCCCTCGCGGACGTTCCGCAGCGTGGCCACGGCGGCCATGTCGAGGCCGAGCGACGTGATCAGCGCCGCCACCGCGGGGCGCACCCCGGTGATCACCCCCTTGGCGCCGAGCAGCTCGACCGCGCGGACGATCCGGATCACGTGGTCGGCCGTCGCCTCATCGATGCCGTCGACCCCGGTCATGTCGAGGATCGCGAAGCGGGCGCCGGTCCGGACGATCGCGTCGAGCAGCTCCTCCGTGATCACCCCGGCCCGCACGCCGTCGAGCGTGCCGATCAACGGGAGCGTCAGCACGCCGTCCCACACCTGGATGATCGGCGTCGCGAGCGCGCGCAGCTCGCGCTGCTGCCGCTCGATGAGCGACAGCTTCTCGCGGAGCTCCTGCTCGGTCTTCTGGAGCTCCTCGGCGATGCGAGCCCGCTCCTCGACCTCGCGTTTGAGCTTGTGCAGCGCGATCGCCAGATCCGCCTTCGTCGCCCGCTCCTCGTCGAGCAGGCGGTTCAGCCGCTCCTCCAGGGTCGTCGTCGCGGGGCGCACCGTGAACTCGTCGTGGGGATCGCCCCGCGCCGCGAACGACGTTTGCTCGACCTCGCACTCCTGACCGAACAGCCGCGTGCAATATCCGGCCAGCTTGCCCGCCATCATGCTGCTCCCCCAGCACACGTCGAGCTCCTTCTGATAGAGCGCTTCCCACCCGTTCACCACGCGGAAGCGCGCCTCGTTCCGCGCTCGGTCGATGGCGACCACCTGCCACAGGCCCCAGCCCGCGGTGGCCGCCCCGATGCCGAGCGCCCTGAAGCCCTCCTCGAACGTCGGATAGCCGGAGAGGAACGCCCAGTCGTCATCGACGCTGAGCCGACCGCCGCTCTCCACGGCGAGGTTGAAGCGCTCGGTCCCCGCCATCCGCTGGAAGCCCGACATCAGCCCGAGCACGCTGCTCGGCACGAACATGGACACCGACGGGACGCCGGCCCAGGTGCACTGCCCGCGCGCGACGTCCCACTCGATCGGCATCCCCCCGACGTCGACGCGGATCTTCTCGTCCAGAAGCTGAGAGCTTGTGCTCATAAATTCTCCGAATCCACGAGCTCACCCGCCCGCCTGACGCAGTGTACCGGCTCAGCCCGGCACGCGTCGCCCTCGACGGGCGAGCCGCGACAGGCCCCGTTCCGGCCAAGACGGCAGTCCGGGGCTCACGCCGGAGAGCGCACGTCCGTGACGGCCTTCTTAGGGCGGTGAGGCCGGAGCAGCGGTGAGAGGATCCCCTCGCCGGGGTGGGCGCGGATCACGGCGGCTCCGGCGGGGCAGCGGGCGCCGCGCGCCGGAGCGTGGGTGTGAAGATCGGGTGCGGTGATGGGATGGGGCTCACTCGCACGTCGAGAACTGGGCCGACGCGGTCTGCTCGGCCGTGGTGACCTGGACCGTGGTCTCGATCACCTCGTCGAAGACGTCGATCACGCGCACGCGCCACGGCCCCGGCTTCATGTTGCCGTCGCCGAGACGCCAGTAGTTGTAGTCCCGCCGCGTGGCCTCCTTCCACGCCCCGTCGAGCTGGACCTGGACCCTGGCGATCGGGTTGCGATGGCCCTGCACGCGGAGCTCGTTCCACCAGGCGTTCTGCTCCTTCAGCGAGATGGAGAGGTTCCCCTCGACAGGGCATGAGACGAACTTCCACGAGATCTTGCCCCTCGCCCCGCCGTTGCCGGTCCCGAGATAGCCCTCCTCGGCCGACCCGATCTGCAGGAAGGCGTCCTTGCTCAGATCGATGTGCCCGGCGGTGCACTTCGGGTTGCTCCCGGTCGGACACTGATCGACGACCGTCGCCACGACCTTGCGCCCGTCGTCGCGGCTCACCTCCACGCAGGCCCCGCACGCGGCCGCGGTGTCGTAGTCGGCCGTGTTCAGCGCCGCGAAATACCGCCCTCCGCCGGTCGCCACGTGCGCGACCCTGTCCGGGTTGCTCCCGAGCACCGGAAAGCTGCAGTTCACCGAGCCGGAGCCGAGCGTGTACCACGTCGCCGATCCATTGCCGTTCTCGTAGCTCGGGAGCGGCATCGCGCAGGTGCCGCCGCTCCCGTCGCCGCCCGAGCCGCCGGCGCCGCTCGTCGTGCCCGCGCCGCTCCCGCCGCCGCCGCCGCTCCCCCCGGAGCCGCCCGCGCCGGTCGTGACCCCCGAGCCGGTCGCGCCGCCGGAGCTCGTCGTCGCGCCGGAGCCGGTCGCGCCGGTCTGGGTCATGGACACCATCACCGGCTGGTAGTCGCTCCCGGTCGCGGTCGCGCAGAACCCGAAGCTGGCCGCGCCCCCCACCGGGATCTGCCCGCGACCGGAAGCCGGGGTCACCGTCAGGAGCGAGCCGCTCCTGCTGGACTGGGCCTCCCACAGGTTGCTCAGGGTCGACTGCCTGAGATCGATGACGACGGTCCACGACGTCACCGGCGTGGTCCCCTCGTTCACCACGTTCACGTTCGCGCAATACCCGCTGCCCCAGTCGGACGATCTCGTCAGCGCCGCGACCCCGAGCCCGTCGGTCGTCACCACGGCGCTGGTGAGGTCGTCCGCGGCCTCCTCGCCCGGCACCTCGGCGGTGCACGCGACGGCGAAGAGGCCAGAGAGAGAGAAGGCAGCAGCGGTTCGATAAGCCAAAGATCGCATCCTAAGTCTCCACGTCATGGGCGCGCCGATAGGGCGCGACCGGCACCACCTCCCTTAATGCAGATTCATGAGCTCGCCATCGCTCCAGCGCACAGAAATGTCATTTTGATAGACAAGCACCCTGGAATGATCTCCCACCGCCGGAGAAATCCGCCGCTCCATCGAAGATTTCAATTCAGGCACAAGCATCTACACAGGTGCAGATTCCCCACATCACTGCCCACGAGCGCCCCTGTCACCACCGGCTCCCCCTCGATCGCTCGACTCCAGCCGACGCGAGGAGGCCTGTCCGTCGAGCAGCGCGCCGGCGCGGCCTCGTCGAGCAGCGCGCCGGCGCGGCGGCGACTCCTCCTCTGCGGCCCGGGGCTCCGCGCGCCGGGCGCGCGCGGTTGTCGCGAGTCGCTCGGCTCACGTAGACTGCGGCGCCCGATGCTCCTCACGCTCACCACCACGCACCGGCCGGCGACCGATCTCGGCTACCTGCTCGTCAAGAACCCGGCGCACACGCAGTCGTTCGCGCTCTCGTTCGGCAAGGCCCACGTGTTCTATCCGGAGGCGACCGAGGAGCGGTGCACCGCGGCGCTCCTGCTCGACGTCGACCCCGTGGACCTCGTGCGCGGGCGCGGCGGCGGCGAGCCGGGCACGCTCGCCCAGTACGTCAACGACCGGCCCTACGTCGCCTCGTCGTTCCTCTCGGTGGCGATCGCGCAGGTCTTCGGCTCGGCGCTCGGCGGCAAGTGCCGCGACCGCCCGGAGCTCGCCGACGCGCCGCTGCCCCTCTCCGCCACGATCGAGGCGCTGCCGTGCCGCGGCGGCGAGGGGATGCTCCGGCGGCTCTTCGAGCCGCTCGGCTACGAGGTCGCGGCCGAGCGCCTCCCGCTCGACGAGGCGTTCCCGGACTGGGGCCAGAGCGCCTACCTGCGCGTCTCGCTCGCGAGGACGTGCCGCCTCCGGGAGCTGCTCGCGCACCTCTACGTGCTCGTGCCCGTGCTCGACGACAAGAAGCACTATTACGTGGGCGACGCCGAGGTCGAGAACCTCCTCGCGAAGGGCGAGGGCTGGCTCGCGGAGCACCCCGAGCGCGAGGCGATCGCGCTCCGCTACCTCAAGCACAGCCGGCCGCTCTTCCGCGCGGCGCTCGCCCGGCTGGTGGCCGACGAGGAGGCGAGCCCCGAGGAGGCCGAGGACGACAAGGCCGCGCCCGAGGACAGGGCCGAGGCGCGGATGAGCCTCGACGAGGAGCGGCGCGCGGCGGTCGTCGCGGCGCTCCGCCGCGCCGAGGCGAGGAGCGTGCTCGACCTCGGCTGCGGCGAGGGCAAGCTGCTGAAGCGCCTCGTCGACGAGCGCGTCTTCGAGCGCGTCGCCGGCGCCGACGTCTCGATGCGCAGCCTCGAGATCGCCAAGAACCGGCTCCGCCTCGACGACCTGCCCGACAAGCAGCGGCGGCGGATCCAGCTCTTCCAGGCGTCGGTGACGTACCGCGACGCCCGCTTCTCGGGCTACGACGCCATCACCCTGATCGAGGTCATCGAGCACGTCGACCCCCCGCGGCTCGGCGCGCTCACCCGCGTCCTCTTCGAGCACGCGCGGCCGCGCGTCGCCGTCGTGACCACGCCGAACGCCGAGTACAACGTGCGGTTCGAGGGGCTCCCGCGCGGCGCGCTCCGCCACGGCGACCACCGCTTCGAGTGGACGCGCGCCGAGTTCCACGCGTTCTGCGCCGAGGTCGCGGGCGCGCACGGCTACGCCGTCGAGCACCTGCCCATCGGCCCGATGGATCCGTCGCTCGGCGCGCCGACGCAGATGGCGATCTTCACGCGCGCGGCCGGCGAGGACGGCGCGAACGGCCCGGGCAACGCGGACGGCCACGGCGGCGCGGACGGCCACGGCGGCGCGGACGGCGGCGGCGCCGGGGCGCAGGCGGAGGAGGAGGCGCCGTGAGCGAGCCGAAGCCGCTGGTCGTCCCCTCGCTCTCGCTGGTCGTGCTCGTCGGCGCCTCCGGCTCCGGCAAGAGCACGTTCGCGCGGGCGCACTTCAAGCCGACCGAGATCCTCTCGTCCGACCACTACCGCGGCGTCGTGTCCGACGACGAGAACGACCAGGCCGCCAGCGCCGACGCGTTCGAGGTCCTGCGCTTCATCGCGGGCAAGCGGCTCGCGGCGGGGAGGCTCACCGTCATCGACGCGACCAACGTGCAGCCCGACGCGCGCAGGCCGCTCGTCGCGCTCGCGCGCGAGCACCACGTGCTGCCGGTCGCCATCGTGCTCGACCTGCCGGAGAAGCTCTGCCACGCGCGCAACGCCGGCCGCCCGGACCGGCAGTTCGGCCCGCACGTCGTGCGCGGCCAGAGCCGCGAGCTCCGCCGCTCGCTCCGGGATCTCCGGCGCGAGGGCTTCCGCTACGTGCACGTGCTCTCCTCGCCCGAGGAGGTCGCCGCCGCCACGATCGAGCGGCAGCGCCTGTGGACCGATCGCCGCGACGATCACGGGCCGTTCGACATCATCGGCGACGTCCACGGCTGCTTCGACGAGCTCGTCGAGCTGCTCGAGGCGCTCGGCTACCGCCTGGAGGGGCTGCCGGACGCGCCGCGGGCGTCGCACCCCGAGGGCCGGCGCGCGCTCTTCCTCGGCGACCTCGTGGACCGCGGGCCGCGCTCGCCCGACGTGCTGCGCCTCGCGATGGCGATGGTCGCGTCCGGCGCGGCGCTCTGCGTGCCCGGCAACCACGACGTGAAGCTGCTCAAGAAGCTGCGCGGCCGCGACGTGCGGCCGACCCACGGCCTCGAGCTGACGCTCGCGCAGCTCGAGGTGGAGACGGACGAGTTCAAGGCGAAGGCGGCGGACTTCATCGACGGCCTCGTCAGCCATTACGTGCTCGACGACGGCAACCTCGCGGTCGCGCACGCGGGCGTGAAGGAGGCGTTCCAGGGCCGCGGCTCGGGGGCGGTGCGCGAGTTCTGCCTGTACGGCGAGACCACGGGCGAGACCGACGAGTACGGCCTGCCCGTGCGGTACAACTGGGCCTCGGAGTACCGCGGCAAGGCGATGGTGGTCTACGGCCACACGCCGACGACCGTGGCCGAGTGGGAGAACCGCACCATCTGCATCGACACCGGGTGCGTGTTCGGCGGCGCGCTCACGGCGCTCCGCTACCCGGAGCGCGAGCTCGTCGAGGTCAAGGCGCGCCGCGTGTACTACGAGCCGAAGAAGCCGCTCGCGCCGCGCGGGGCCGAGCCGAAGGCCGACCCGCGGGGGCCGGCGGACGACGCGCTCGACATCGACGACATCCGGGGACGCCGCGCGATCCGGACGCGGGTGCACGGCATGGTGACGATCCGCGAGGAGAACGCCGCGGCGGCGCTCGAGGCGATGAGCCGCTTCGCCGTGGATCCGCGCTGGCTCATCCACCTGCCGCCGACCATGTCGCCGAGCGAGACGTCGAAGGACGGCGGCCTGCTCGAGCACCCGCGCGAGGCGTTCGCGTACTTCCGGCAGAACGGCGTGGGCCGCGTCGTGTGCGAGGAGAAGCACATGGGGTCGCGCGCGGTGCTCGTCGTGTGCCGCGACGAGGCCGCGCGGAGGCGGCGGTTCCGGCTCGACGACGGGCCGCTCGGCGTGTGCGTCACGCGCACGGGCAGGCCGTTCTTCGCGGACGAGGCGCGGAGCCGGGAGCTCATCGACCGCGTGCGCGCCGCGATGGACCGCGCGGATCTCTGGGCCGAGCTCCGCACCGACTGGGTCTGCCTCGACGCGGAGCTCCTGCCCTGGTCCGCGAAGGCGCAGGACCTCTTGCGCGGGCAGTACGCCGCCGTGGGCGCGTCCGGCCGCGCCTCGCTCGACGCCGCGGTCCGGGCGCTCGAGCTGGCGGCCGCGCGCGACGAGAGCGCGCGGCCGTTGCTCGAGCGCCACGCGGCCCGGAAGGCGGCGATGGACGGGTACGTGGCGGCCTACCGGCGCTACTGCTGGCCGGTGCGGTCGATCGCCGATCTCCGGCTCGCGCCGTTCCACCTGCTCGCGAGCGAGGGCGCGGTGCACGCCTCGCGGGATCACGGCTTCCACCTGCGGCAGCTCGGGCGGCTCTGCGAGGTCGATCCGGCGTTCTTCGTCCCGACCCCGCACCGCGTCGTCGACCTCTCGGATCCGGCGAGCGAGGCGCAGGCGGTGGCCTTCTGGACGGAGATGGTCGAGCGCGGCGGCGAGGGGATGGTGGTCAAGTCGTGGGAGTGGGTGGTGCGCGGCCCGCGCGGGCTCGTCCAGCCGGCGATCAAGTGCCGAGGGCCGGAGTACCTGCGCATCATCTACGGCCCGGAGTACCTGATGCCGCAGCACCTCGCGCGGCTGCGCCACCGCAGCGTCTCCGCGAAGCGCGCGCTGGCGCTGCGGGAGTACGCGCTCGGGCTGGAGGCGCTCCACCGCTTCGTCGAGGGCGAGCCGCTCTACCGCGTGCACGAGTGCGTGTTCGGGGTGCTCGCGCTGGAGAGCGAGCCCATCGATCCTCGGCTTTGACCTCTACAGCGTGGCCTGAGCTCCTCCCTGGGTACGCAGGTATCGCCGATCCGCCCCGCCCGCGGGGATACGCCCTCAGGGAGGAGCTCAGGAGACGCGACACGAGCGCGGTAGAGGGAGCGCTGAGAGGAACAGCCGATTCCGTGCCGGTCGCGCCGCCCCTGGACAACGGCGAAAACGCGTTGCGCAGGGGGGAGGCGGTGGGATGATGGACCGAAATCATAAGGAAAAAAGGCTGTCATCGCCGTGATGACATAGCCAGGACGCCCTGGATGAACGTCATTCCTTGAACTGAAGCGAGCCTCGTCGATCGCAGCCGCGCGTCGACCCGCTCGCGGGGGGATCGAGATGAAGCTCTGGGGGATCTCTGCGTGTGCGCTCTCGATGGTGCTGATAGGGTGCGTGGGCGAGCCCAGCTGGGAGGAGGAGACGGATCTTGAGCAGACCGCGCAGGCGCTGCATGAGCAGAAGCGCGACCTGATGTCTGGGCCGGGCGCGAAGCTCGGGCCTCATCTGCGCGCGCTGCAGCGGGCCGCGGAGGCGCATCCGTCGGCCGACGAAGCCGCGTTCGACCGGAAGTTCCCGACGCTCCGCGTGCACGACGGCTACGTCGCCGTCAGCGCGTACGGCGACGACGGCGCGGCGCTCGCGGCGCAGCTCGCCCGCGAGGGCATGCTCGACGCGAGGGTCCATGACGAGTCCGTGTCGGGCCGCGTCCCGATCGCGCGCCTCGGCGCCATCGCGGCCATGAGCGACCTCAGGTACATGACGCCCACGATGGCGACGACGCAGGCAGGTCTGGTCACGACGCAAGGCGATCGCTCGCTGCGGAGCGACGTCGCGCGCGCGCGGTTCGGCGTCGACGGCCGAGGGGTCCGCGTAGGTGTGCTGTCGGACAGCTTCGATTGCCGGGGTGAGCCGCTCCTCCCCGGCCAGATGTTCACCGACGCCGCTCAAGACATCCGCAACGACGACCTGCCTCGGGATACCGTCGTCCTGCAGGATGTGGACCGGACGACGTTCCCCGACTGCATCGACGAAGGCCGCGCCATGATGCAGATCATCCACGACGTCGCGCCGGGAGCGAGCCTGTCCTTCCACACGGCGCTCTTCAGCCAGGAGGACTTCGCCGCCGGGATCATCGAGCTCGCCGACAATGGCGCGAAGATCATCGTCGACGACATCATCTATTTCGCCGAGCCGATGTTCGAGGACGGCGTGGTCGCTGACGCGGTGGACGAGGTGTTCAAGCGCGGCGTCGCGTACTTCTCGGCCGCCGGCAATCTGGCGCGCCAGTCGTACCAGTCGAGGTTCCGCGACTCCGGTCGCGCCGGTGACTCCGGGGGGCGACGCCACGACTTCGACCCGGGCCCGCGCGTCGACGACCTGCAGCGCGTCTCGGCGGGCGCGCGCTCGATCACGCAGCTGGCGTTCAACTGGGACCAACCGTCGCTCTCGGCCAACGGCAGGCGCGGTTCGCGGAGCGACGTGGATCTCATCTTCTACCACGAGAACGGCGAGCCCGTGGAGCGGTGCACGACGGCCCCCACGCAGCTCGTCTGCCAGATCCCAGGCATCGCGAACAACCTCGGCGGCGACGCGGTCGAGGTCCCCGTGCTCGTCAACGGATCCGACGAGGACATGGTCTTCAAGATCGGCATCGAGCTGATCGCGGGCCCGAAGCCCGATCTCATGAAATACGTGTGGTTCAATATCGAGGGCACGTTCAGCGTCGACGAGTTCGACACGCGGAGCTCCACGATGTACGGTCATATGAACGCCGCCGGCGCCGAGGCGGTCGGCGCCGCGGCGTGGTTCCAGACCGAGGAGTGGGGCCCGCTCACCCCGGCGTGCGTGCCCGCATGCCTGGAATCCTTCTCCTCCGTCGGCGGCACGCCGATCTTGTTCGACGATCGCGGCCGGCGCCTCCCGATCCCAGACGTGCGGCTGAAGCCCGGCGTGACCGGACCGGACGGCGGAAACACGACGTTCTTCTTCGCCCCCATCACGGTGGAGATCCCCGGCAGCACCGAGCCCGACCAGTTTCCGAACTTCTTCGGCACGTCGGCGTCGGCACCGCACGTCGCTGCCGTGGCCGCCCTGATGCTCGACGCACGCGCGCGCGACGTCGCGGCCGGCACGAGCATCCTCGGCGCACACAGGCTCCCTCCGTCGCTCGTCTATCTGGTGCTGAGGCTCACCGCGGAGGACATGCGGCTGCGGGACCTCGGCGGCGAGATCGGCCCAGTACCGGTCGAAGGAGCGCGCGGCTTCGACTTCGAGACGGGCTTCGGCTTCGTGGACGCGGTGCGCGCGTTGCGAGCGGTCTTGAGCCTCTAGCGAAGGCCGCGCTCGACGCTCGGGCCACGCAGCCCCACGCGATGGGGCGCTCGCCGGCGGCTGCCGCGCGCAGCCCGCCGGCGCGTCGTTTTCTTGCCGTCATGTCAGACGCCCCGAGGGCGCGGCGAAGGAACAGGCAGGCGGATCGCTCGGGGCGAATCTCCCCGGGGCCCTGCCTCGTTCCACGGCGCTGACCGCGCGGCTCGCCCACCGGCAAAGCACGCTCGCGTGGGCGCGCGCCAGGCAAGAAAGGCACTCATTTCCATGCGAACTCCCATGCACACGGGTTCTCTATCGGTCGCCGTCGCCCTGCTGGCAAGCCTCGCGGGCTGCGTCGCGCCCGACCCTCTGGACGAGGCGGAAGGCGAGGCGGTGGACACCGCGTCCGGCGCGCTCGTGGCGGACCGGGCCAGCCTGCCGACGCCGGCGGCTTACTGGAGCTTCGACACCTGCACCGACGGGACGAACGCGCGGGTCCGGGAGGACTCGGGCCGGGGGGCGTTCGGGGTGATGTCCGGCCGCGGCCTCTGCAGCCCGGGAAAGTTCCTGTCCGCCGGCGACTTCAACGGCGCCGGCGATCAGGTGGAGATCAGCAGCGCGGGGCGCAGCTACCTCCACTTCCAGGACCGGATCACGGCCGCAGCCTGGGTCAACCCGCGGAGCGTGACGGGGCTCCGCACCATCGTGAACCAGTGGTACGCCGCGGACTCGTTCCTGCTCGGCATCGCCCAAGGCAAGTACTTCTTCTCCGTCGCCTTCCCCAACGGAGGCGCGGGCCAGCACGTGATCGTCGAGACCCCCGCCGTCGCGGACGCGTGGGCCCACGTCGCCGGCGTGTACGACGGCGCGGCGCTCAGGCTCTACGTGAACGGCGAGCTCCGCGCCTCGACGCCCGCGTCCGGCACCCTGCAGCAATCGACGCGGCCCATCGTCATCGGCGGACACCCCGCCTGGAACGCCTACGACGGCCTGATCGACGAGGTCCGCCTCTACCAGCAGGCCCTGAGCTCCACGCAGGTGGCGCAGCTCGCCGCCGGCGAGGTCTACCCGGTGAGGGCGTATTACGTCTATCCGAACGACCAGCCGTATCACCAGGAGTACGTCGACGCCATCAACACGACCCTCGCCGAGCTGCAAGGCTGGTATCGCCAGCAGTCGAACGTCTCGTTCCACCTCGTGGGCTCGGTCCAGGCGGTGCGCTCGTCCCAGAACTACGTGAACATGCGCTGCGGCTCGTCGCCGTCGAGCGCGTGCCAGAACGACCCGATCGAGATCCCGAACTGGCTGAACGCGGTGTCACAGGCCGTCGGCGGCTTCCCGGCGCGGCAGTCCACGCTGGTCTTCTCCCAGGGCGGCGGCGGCTATGCCGGCGCCAACCTCTATGGCGACTACACCGGCTTCGCCGTCGTGGGCGACTGGGTGCTCGAGCCCATCTCCGGCGTGCGCGAGCCGCTGGCCATCCACTGCGGGTACGCCACGTGGCAATGCCTCGATGGCACGCCGAAGGGCACCGTCGCGCACGAGCTCGGTCACTCGCTCGGCCTGCACCACCCGGACAGCTATCCCGGCGAGTCGATCATGGGATGGCACGGCGGCTACCCGACGACCATCTTCTTCGATCACGAGCAGATGATCCTCCAGGAGAGCCCGATGCTCTCGTCCGGCGTGCTCGTGCGCGGCGGGCTCTGGCTCGACTTCGGGAACGCCGACACCATGTACTCGAACACGACGGTGACCCTCACCGGCTCGGGCTTCGGGCCCGGCGCACAGGTCGAGTTCGTGGACGCCACGCACACCGCCGTCGTGAGCCCGACCACCATCAGCGGGACGAGCCTCACCGTGCAGGTCCCGAGCGGCCTCGGCCCCGGGTACATCCGCGTGCGCAACGGCAGCGGGGCGAGCAACAAGGTCGCCGTCAACTTCTATCCCTGATGGGCGGAGGCCCTCGCGGCGCCGCGGCGCTCGCGCCGCCGCGAGCTGCCCTGTCCGCGCGCCGCGCCGCGTCCGGCGGCCGAGGAGGCTCGCCCTCCGGCCCGGCGCGGCCGCTCCTGCCCGCGCCACGGCGACATCGCGTGCGCCGCCCGCCTCTTGACCTCGGGCGACGACAATGCGACAAGAGCAGTACGACGAACGAGGTCGCTAGATCGCGAGATCGAGCACGGCGCTGCACGCGAGGTCGAGGCGAAGCTCGGGATGCTCGGGCCATCGCCGTGCCGCGAGGAGGAAAGTCGACGGCGCGCTCCGTCGACGCGACCCCGGTTCCTTCCTGTCAACTGCAAGCGGTTCATGCGCAGCGTCGATCCGCGTGCGTCGTGATCATCCGAGCGCCTTGCGGGAATCTTTGCGGTTAACCTATGTTGAAACAACCTTTCGGGAATTTTTCATCGTCACCCGTGCTCGGTGCGCTGCTCCTGTTGGGAGCGCTGCACATCGGCGGCTGCGGCGATGACGGCGACGGTGGCTCCGGCGGCGACGGTGGCCAGGCGGCGACGACGACGACCAGCGGCACGACGGGGAGCGTCACCTCCGGCGGTCCGGGCGGCACGACGTCGGCGTCGACCGGAGGCACCGGCGGCGACGCGAGCACCAGCACCAGCACCACCGCCGGCACCGGTGGCGCCGGCGGCGAGGGCGGATCGGGTGACGGAGGCTCGGGCGGAGAAGCGCCGCCGATCGATTCCGGCCTTCCGGCGCCCCCCGGGCCCGACAACGTGGCGAAGCCGTCCGGCGCCGCCGGCGGGCTCAAGGTCATCGATTGGGCCGGCTTCGCGGGCGCCGTGACGTACTCCTTCGACGACGTGAACCAGACCCAGATCCAGAACTACGACGCGCTGAAGGCGCTCGGCGTGCCGTTCACCTTCTACGTCTGGACGGGCAAGAGCGAAGCGAACAATCCGGTGTGGACGCAGGCGCTCATGGACGGCCATGAGCTCGGCAACCACACGAATCGCCACGACAGCAACGACACCGGCTCCGATACGGACATCGCGACGAAGTTCATCAAGGACAAGTGGGGCGTCACGCCGTATACGATGGCGGCGCCGAATGGCTCGGAAGCGTATGTGACCGTCGCCCAGTCGCGCTTCCTCATCAACCGCGGCGTGTCCAACGCCCTGATCGGCCCGAACGACAATACCAATCCGTTCAGGCTGCCGACCTACATTCCCCCGCAGAACGCCAGCACGGCGCAGATGGACGCGGAGGTCTCGAGCGCGCGGTCCCAGAAGAAGTGGCGCACCTTCTGCATCCACGGCTTCACCGGCGGCAGCGACGGCGCCTATCAGCCCATCCCGCTCAACGCCTTCCTCGAGCACGTCAAGCACGTCAAGGATTTCGGCGACGTGTGGATCGGCACCATGGAGGACGTCGGCGCCTACTGGCTCGGCCAGAAGGCGGTCACCGACGGCGACAGCAACCAGTCCGGCGGCGAGACGACCGTGACGTGGCAGCTCCCCGCGAACTTCCCGCCGGGCAAGTACGTGCGCGTGACGGTCACCGGCGGCACGCTCAAGCAGAACGGCGCCGCGCTTCCCTGGAATCCGCACGGGTTCTACGAGGTGGCGCTCGACCCGAAGTCCCTCACGCTGTCGCCGTGAAGCGAGCCGCCCGGAGCCCCGCGCCGTCACCGGCGCGGCTTCGGGCGTAGCCGCCCCCCACCCGTTCATGCCAGGATGGCGGCCACGCGCAGCCGTGGCCAGCGAGCGGCGACCGCGCCCGTGGCGTTGGAGCGCGGCGCCCGCGCGCCCCGGTGTGAATTCGGCCCCTTCGAACCCTAGGTACCATGTCTGACACCACCGGGAGACCCATGGGGAGCTTCGCTCGGTTGCTCCGCGAGCCGGTCGTTCATTTCCTCTTCATCGGCGCGCTGCTGTTCCTCGCCCACCGGCTCATCGTCGGCGATCCGAGGGTGGTCGTCGTCAGCGGAGGGTTGAAGGCGGACGTGGAACGGCGGTTCCGCGATGAGACGGGGCGGGCGCCGACGGAGGCGGAGCTGCAGACCGCGCTCGACCGGTGGAAGCGGGACGAGGCGCTCTATCGTGAGGCGCTGCGGGAGGGGCTCGATCGGCAGGATGCGACGGTGCGCACCGTGCTGGCGGACAAGCTGCGGGCACGGGCGGCGCAGCAGACGCCGGCGCGGGAGCCGACGGACGCGGAGCTGGACGCGTGGCTGGCCGCTCACCGGAGCCAGTACGAAACGCCGCTCCGGTACAGCTTCGAGGTCGTGGCTTTTCCCAAGAGCGACCCAGAGGCAGAGACGCAGCGGTCGACGTATCGACGTGCGCTGGCCGACGGCGCAGACCCGAAGACGCTCGGTCGTCCGATCGCGGGCGGCAACCTCACCCGCGACAAGCTCGCTGCCAAGTTCGGGCCCGCGGTCTCCGAGAGCATGTGCAACCTGCCGCTCGCGACGTGGCAGCCCCTGGAGACCGGGGACAGCCTGCTGCTCGCGCGGGTCAACCGGATCGAGGGGGGGCTGCCCAGCCGCGAGGCGATACGCGCGACCCTCGTCGCCGACTGGGTCGCCGCGAGGAAGAAGCAAGCCGCCGACGACTTCGTCGAGAGCGTCGTCGCCCGGTACCGATTCGAGGAGGCGCCTTGAATCGCCTGTGGCTGCTCCGGCTGGCGTGGTCCCTGCCGCTCCTCTTGACCGTACTTCTGGCGCCTGCCCCCGCAAAAGGCCACGAGCTCAACTCGGCGTCGCTCTCGCTGACGGAGGTGGAAGGGCGCGAGGGGCGGTTCCTCGTGCGCTGGGAGGCGAGCTCGTCCACGCTCAAGTCCGAGCTCGCGGCGCCCGCCGTGTTCCCCCCGCCCTGCAAGCTCGACGGCGAGTTTCTCGACTGCGGTCCCGCCGGCCTTGTCGGCACCATCGAGCTCCCCTGGCTCGAGGGTACCGAGACCAACGTGATGGTGGCGATCGCGTGGCGGAGCGGAAGCCGGCTCCTCCGGGTGCTCACCGGCAGCGACCCGAGCTTCGTGGTTTACGGTATCCCCGCTTCCGCCGGGCTCCTCGCGCTGAAGCCGATCGTCGTCGATTACACGCGGCTCGGCGTCGAGCACATCCTGACGGGGTTCGATCACCTCCTCTTCGTCATTGCGCTCACGCTCCTCGTGCGCGGCGGTCGAAAGCTGGTCGGCGCCGTCACGGCGTTCACGGTCGCGCACAGCCTGACGCTGGCCTGCGCCGTGTTCGGCTGGCTGACGTTGCCGGCCCCGCCGGTCGAAGCGACCATCGCGCTCTCGATCGTCCTGGTCTGCGGCGAGTGCCTGCGGCCGGCCGACTCGCTCGCCCACCGGGCCCCGTGGGCCGTCACGTTCTCCTTCGGGCTGCTTCACGGGCTCGGGTTCGCGTCGTCGCTGCTCGACATCGGACTGCCGGAAAAGCATGTGCCGACCGCGCTCCTGTTCTTCAACGTGGGCGTGGAGATCGGTCAGCTCGGCGTGATCGCGCTGGTGCTCGCGCTGAGCCTCCTGGCCGCGCGGGTCCCCGTGCAACCAGCGACGGTGCGGCGCGGCCTGGTGTACGCGATGGGGGGAATGGCAGGTTACTGGTCGGTCGAGCGCATCGTGGCGACCCTGACCGGCGCGAGCTTGTAGCCTCTCACCCTGACATCGGATCACAAATGATGCGTGAGGGGAGAGAATTGAACCACAGAGACACAGAGGGCACAGAGGACAGAGATTTTTTCTCTCCTCTGTGCCCTCTGTGGTTCGAATTCTCTTACGAGATCGGAGACGAGCTCGACCGAGCTCGGCGGACGTCAGGACTCGCGCGGGCGCTCGAGCTCGTCCCAGAGGCGCACGTCGCTGCGCTCCTTCAGGAAGATCCCGCCGACCACCACGGTGATGAGCGCCACGCCGATCGGGTAGAGGAGGCCCGCGTAGATGTTGCCGGTCGCGACCGTCACCGAGGAGGCGATGAGCGGGAGCAGCCCGCCGAACACGCCGTTGCCGACGTGGTACGGGATCGAGAGCGACGTGTAACGCACCTTCGCGGGGAAGGCCTCGACGAGGTAGGCCGCGATCGGGCCGTAGACCATCGTGACGAAGAGCACGAGCACGAACACGAGCAGGGTGAGCACGACCGGGCTGTCCGCGTTCTGCTTCATCGCCCAGAACACCGGGAAGAACCCGATCGCGCCGCACAGGTTGCCAGCGATCATGATCTTCTTCCGGCCGATGCGGTCCGAGAGCGCGCCGAAGAACACGAAGAACGGCATGCCGAGGGCGAGCGCCGCGGCGACCACGATCGTGGACGTGATGAACGGGACCTTCAGCGTGTTCTGCAGGAAGTAGAGCGCATAGAACTGCCCCGTGTACCAGACCACGCCCTGGCCGGCCGTGGCGCCGAAGAGGGCGATCAGGATGACCTTCCAGTTGCGCTTGTTGCCGAGGCTGTCCTTGATGGGCGCGGCCGACGTCTTCCCCTCGGCCTTCAGCTTCGCGAAGATCGGCGACTCCTTGAGGCGGACGCGCACGTAGAAGGACACGCCCACGAGGAGCACCGACAGGAGGAACGGGACGCGCCAGCCCCACTCCTTGAAGGCGTCCTCGCCGACGATGAGGCGGCTGCCGAGGATCACCGCCAGCGAGACGAACAGGCCGAGCGTCGCCGTGATCTGGATGAACGAGGTGTAGAAGCCGCGCTTCTCGTCCGGCGCATGCTCGGCGACATACACCGCCGCGCCGCCGTACTCGCCCCCGAGCGCGAGGCCCTGCACGAGGCGGATCAGGACGAGCGCCAGCGGGGCGACGAGCCCGGCGCTCTCGTACGTCGGCAAGATGCCGATGAGCGACGTCGCGCCGCCCATGAGCAGCAAGGTCACGAGGAACGCGTACTTCCGGCCGACGATATCGCCGATGCGCCCGAACACGAGCGCGCCGAACGGGCGGACGACGAAGCCGGTGGCGAACGTGCCCAGCGTCAGCAGGAAGCCCGCCGTCGGGTTGTCCTTCGGGAAAAAATGCGTGGAGATGATCGCGGCCAGACTCCCGAAGATGTAGAAGTCGTACCACTCGATCATTGTGCCGCCGGCGGACGCGAAGATGACCTTCCAGAGCGTGCCGCTGTCGACGACCTCGCGCCCGGCCTCGCGGGCGCGGATCGGTGGGGTCACGGCGAGGATTTCGGGAGACGTCTGTGCCATGGGAGCGGTTCCTCGAAGGAGTTCCAGCGCTTGTCGAGAGGGCTGAAGCCGGGCTCGCGCCGGCGTCGCGCCGTGGAGAGGGAGCCACGGTGTCGCGCAGGGCCTCTCCCGCGCCACCCCCCAGTCTTCCGTCTGCTGATCTCCAGGATCCGAATACCACGCGAGGCGCCGCGAGAGTACACGTTCTGCTACGGGCCAATCACGTAGACAGGCCCGTCCGGTGACATCCCGTTACGATCGGTAACACCCGCCGGTGCTCCAGGTGGCATCTCGTCGAGTCAGGACCGGCCGGTGAGATCCCGTTACGATCGGTAACACACCGCCGGTGCTCCAGAGGGCATCTCGTCGAGTCAGGCCCGTCCGGCGAGATCCCGTTACGATCGGTAACACCCGCCGGTGCTCCAGAGGGCCATTCCGCCCTCGCCCCGCGCGGCCCGGCTCACGGCGCCGCCTCGGGCCCGCGCCGCGCCCCGGGCGCGCCCGCGAGCGGGAGCCGCACGACGACCGTGGTCCCCTGCCCCACCGCGCTCCGCAGCGTGAGCGTGCCGCCGTGATCCTGGACGATCGAGCGCGACAGCGGCAGGCCGAGCCCCGTGCCGCTCGGATCGCGCTTCGTCGTCACGAACGGCTCGAACACGGCGGCGAGGAGCTCCTCGGGGATGCCGGAGCCGTGGTCCTCGACCTCGACGACGATCTCGCCCGCCTCGATCCGCCCGCGCACGGCGATGGTCGCGCCGGCCCCGGAGGCGTCGCGGGCGTTCGCGAGCAGGTTGACGAAGACCTGCACGAGCTCGCGCCGGTCCCCGACGACGACCAGCGACTCCGGGCAGGCCTGCTCCACCCGGACGTGCGGCGCCGCGCGGTCGAGCCGGAGCAGCCGCTCGGCCTCGGCGATCACCTGGGCGAGCGACACGCGCCCGACCCGCGCGCGCGTGCCCTCGCCCGGCGACGGCACGGCGCCGGTGCGGCTGTGCTCGAGCAGCGTCCGGAGGATGGCCTCGATGCGCGCGGCCTCGCCGAGGATGAGCCCCGCGCGCGCGCGGATCTCGTCGCTGTCGGCCTCGGCCCGGAGGTTCTGCGCGAGGCAGGCGATGCCGGTGAGCGGGTTGCCGACCTCGTGGGCCACGCCCGCGGCGAGGCGGCCGAGCTGGGCGAGCCGGTCCTTGTGGGCGAGCTGCGCCTCGAGCGCGCGCTGCTCGGTGCGATCCTCGACGAGGAGGACGACGCCGCCCGAGGCGGCGCGCGCGTCGAGCGGATCGAGCGCGGCGCGGTGCACGCGCAGCGAGCGCGCGCGCCCGGCCACGTGCGCCTCGATCTCCTCGGCGCCCGCGCCGGCCTCGCCGGCGGACGCCGCGCGCACCGCGCGGGCGAACAGCTCCGCGAACGGGGCCGGCAGCCGGTCGAGCGGCGCGCCGACGAGGTCGCGCTCCTCGACCCCGACGAGCGCCTCGAGCCGCCGGTTCACGAGGCTCACCGCGCCGTCGGAGCCCACGGCGCAGACGCCGAGCGGCAGCTGCGCGAGCACCGAGCGGAGCCACCGCCGCAACAAATCGAGCTCGCGCGCCGCGCCGACGAGCCGCGTCTCCCCGCGCGCGAGGCGGCGCTCGAGCCACCGGAGCTCCTCGGTGAGCGCGCCCCCCGCGCCCGGCGCCGCGGCGGGGGCGCCCGCCTCCTCCGCGACCGTCCTCGCGAGCACCGGGCCGACGAGCGGCGACAGGTTGCGGTGCAGGCGCTCCTGCAGCGCGTGGAGCTCGGTGGGCCGCGTCTCGTCGCGCGGGATGTCGAGCTCGATCCGGGCGCGCGTGACCTCGATGCCCGCCGCCTCGCGGCCGAGCAGCCGGGCGAGCCGCTCCTCCAGCGCGCCGACGCTCGAGGCCACGGTCGCGCGCTCGACCGACGGGCCGATCTCGCGCCGCCTGCACAGCCGCGCCGCCTCGCGCTCCGCCTTGACCGGCGGGCGCAGCAGCGAGACGAGCGCGAGCGTGCCGACGTTGACGGCGAGCGACACGAACGTCGGCAGCGACCAGGTGTCCATGGGCAGGGCGCGCGCCGCGCGCGCGGCGCGGACCCCGGGGTCCGCGCCCTCGAGCAGGAGGCCGAGCCACGCCGGATCGAGCCCGGGCATCCCGGGCAAGAGCGGCGCGAGGCACAGGGCCGTCCAGGAGGCCATGCCGGCGAGCAGCCCGGCGATGAACCCCGCGCGCGTGGCGCGCTCCCAGAAGAGCACGGCGAAGAGCCCCGGCAGGAGCTGCGCGAAGGCGACGAACGACACGATGCCGCTCTCGACGAGCAGCCCGCGGTTCGCCTGCGCGCGGTGGAAGAGCCACCCGCCCACGAGGATGGCGGTGAGGAGCCCGCGGCGCATCCACAGCACGCGCGCGTAGACGTTGCGGCGCAGCGTCCTCCGGGCGAGCGGCAGGAGCAGGTGGGTCGCGCTGTCGTTCGCGAGGGCGACGGCGGTGACCATGACCATGGCGCTCGCCGCGGAGATGCCGCCGATGAAGGCGGCGAGGGCGAGCCAGCGCTGGTCGAGCAGCTGGGGCACGAGCAGCACGTAGCTGTCGGCGGGCCCGGCCGGTGCGAGGCGGGTCCCGGCCCAGAGGATGGGCAGGACGGGCAGGTTGAGGGCGAGCAGGAACAGCGGGAAGGCCCAGGCCGCCCTGGCGAGCGCCCGGTCCCCGGCGCCGCTGGCGAAGGCCATGTGCCACTGCCGCGGCAGCAGGAAGGCCGCGGCGAAGCTGATGACGAGCATCGAGGTCCAGCCCCTGTCCTCGCGCACGGGGCGGGCGAGCGCCTCGACCTCGGCGGCGTGCTCGCGGAGCCAGCCCGCGAGCCCGGAGGCCCCGCCGAACGCGCCGAGCACGGCGACGAGGCCCACGGCCGCGAGCACGGCGAGCTTCGCCGCCGACTCGAACGCGACCGCCGCCGCGAGGCCGTCCTCGCGCCGGCGCTCGGCGGACGGGCGGGCGCCGAAGAACGCCGTGAACAGGGCGAGCAGCGCGCAGAAGACGGCGCCCACGGCCTCCTCGTGCCCCGGCCCGGACAGCACGCGGACCGACGCCTCGGTCGCGCGGAACTGCTGCGCGACGTAGGGCAGGCTGGCGACGAGGGAGAACGCGGCGACGAGCGCCCCCGCGGCGGGGCTCTGGAAGCGGAACGCGAGCAGGTCGGCGAGCGACGAGAGGCGCTGCTCGCGCGTGATGTGGAGCACGCGCGACCAGAGGAGCGGCGTGGCCATGCACGCGAGGGTCGGGCCCAGGTAGACGGCGAGGAAGACGAGCCCGTGCCGCTGCGCGAAGCCGACGCCGCCGTAGTAGGTCCACGACGAGGCGTAGACGCCGAGCGAGAGGGCGAGCACGAGCGGGTGGCGCGCGAGCGCGCGGGGGATCCGCTCGCGCTGGGCGGCGAGCGCGATGGCGGCGAGCACGGCGAGCCACGCCACCGTGGCGAACAGGAGGACGCCGACGTCGATCACGGCGGCGGCTCTCGCTCGCCGCGGGCGCCGTCGCCGCGATCCGCATCGCCGCGATCCGCATCGCCGCGGGCGCCGTCGCCGCGGGCGCCGTCGCCGCGATCCGCATCGCCGCGATCCGCATCGCCGCGGGCGCCGTCGCCGCGGGCGCCGTCGCCGCGATCCGCATCGCCGCGATCCGCATCGCCGCGGGCGCCGTCGCCGCGGGCGCCGTCGCCGCGATCCGCATCGCCGCGATCCGCATCGCCGCGGTCGGCGTCGCCGCGGTCGGCGCGCGTCGCCAGCCACGCGAGGGCGATCAGCGCGACCCACACCGCGAAGACGGCCGCCACCGCGAGCGGGCCGCGCGCCCAGAGCAGGCGCGCCGGCGACACGAGGAGGACCGCGCCCAGCAGGGCGAGCACGAGCGCGCGATCCGCCGCGCTGGCCTCCGCGTCGTGTCCTCCGCGCATACGGCAAGAGGCTACTCAGGGTGGGGTCGCGCTGTCATGCGAACATGGAGGCCGGGAGAAGCGCGGAAAAGTCCAGCGATCCTCGTGGGTTCTGGCTTACCCAGCCCCCTGGACCGCTCCCCCGCCCTCGGCCGCGATCTGGCCGAGCATCGAGCGCGCGTGCGCGATCACGCCCTCGTTGCCCGTGTCCATCCCCCACTTCGCCGCCATGGCGGGCCAGGCCGCCCAGCGCTCCTGGGCGTGGGCCGCGAAGCCGGGCCAGGTCGCGCCGCCGGCCGCCTCGAAGCGCGCGACGCACGCGTCGAACGCGGCCTTGCTGAAGGCGCCGGCGAGGAGGGCGAAGTCGACCGACGGGTCGCCGAGGTGGGCCTCGGTCCAGTCGAGGATCCCGGTGAGCCGGCCGCCCTCGTCGAGGAGCATGTGCCCGGGGTGGAGGTCGCCGTGCACGAGGGCGAGGTGGCGCGGCCAGATCGCGTCGTTCGCGAGCCAGCGCTGCCACCGCGCCCAGAGGGCGTCGGGCGGCGAGAGCGCGGCGCGCGTCTCGTCCATGGCCCGGGCGTGGAGCTGCCGCGTGTCGTCGATCGACTTCACCGGGACGCCCGCCGCCGCGATCGCCGCCACGTCCACGCGCTGCAGCGCCGCCAGGGCGTCGGCCACCGACGCGATGAACGCCTCCGAGGGCGCCGCCGGGTCGACGCGGTTCCAGCGCATGCCCGCCTCGGGGTCGAAGGTTATCGCGGGGACGTCGACGAGCCTCGGGTAGGCGATCACCTGGTCGGTGTGGACGCGCCAGTCGGGCACGGCGACCGGCAAGCGCCCGCGCACGAGGGCGAGCACGCGCGCCTCGACGCGCGCGGCCTCGACCACCGCGGCCCGGCGCGGCGTGCGCACGATCCACGGCACGCCCTCCTCGTCGCGGGCGTGCACGGCGAGGAAGTCGAGCCCGCTCTGGTCGAAGCCCTCCTGCGAGGCGACGAGCCGGAGCCCCTCGCGGCGCGCCGCATCGAGGAGCGCGGCGACGGAGTCGATGGGCGCGAAGGAGGAAGGAGACGGGGACGGGGGTTGGGTACGTTCGGTCATGATCGCGAGCCTCGTCGCGCGCCGCCGGTGCGGGCGGCGCGCGTGGATGGGGGAAGACTCGCGGCGCGAGCTCACGACCGGCCAGGCGTGCGTGGCATGCTCCTTCCAGGCTGCCGGGCGTGAGGCTCCGCGCCCCGGTCTTCCGTGTTGCGGGGGAAGACAGGGCACGGACGGGCACCCGCGCGCTCGCCACGTCGACCCGGCCGCGCCGGGGTTACGGGGAGGACGAGGATGCCGAGCTCAGCGCAGCCGGATGAATGCCACGGCCGGAGCATCTCACGCCGCGCCCTGCGCCGCAACAGTGTTCAGGGCGCTCGGCGCGACGCTGGCGGAGCGGCACGGCGGCGCCGCGCGCTCCCGGCTCGGCCTCCATCCGGGCGGCGAGCGTCCCCTTCACCTGGCTACACCTTCGCCTCTCTCGCCGAGAGCTTCGCCTTCACCAGGAAGTGCGAGAACGCCCCGAGGAACTCGCTCACCGACACGCTGCCGTTCCTGTCGACGTCGCAGACCTGCAAAAACTCGTCGATATCGCCGTCTTGAAAGCCCTTCTCGCGGAACTTCGCCATGATCTCGGCGACGTCCAGGGTGCCGTCTCGATTCGTGTCGATCTCCTCGAAGACCTGGAGCATCGAGTCGCGCATCATCGCCTTGAAGATCGCGTCGCGGAGCTCGCTCTCGAGCACGTCGAGGATGCTCCCTTCGGGAGACTCCAGGAGCCAGGGCGCCATCATCGTGGATCTCAGCACCGTCACCGTCGAGCCCGGCGACGCCGAGACCCCGAGGCGCCGCTTGTAGTCCTCGATGAAGACCTTGCCGTAATGCTCCTCGCTGAAGTCCGTCGTGCTCACGATCATCCGGTAGTGATAGATGTCGTCCCCGGGGGCGATGCTCAGGAGATCATAGATCGCCTTGTTCAAGCGGTTCATCATGTCGAGGCTCGTGTTGATCGAGCCGTCGGGGTGCTTGAAGTTGACGGCGTAGGTGAGGATGTTCTGATCGGGACCGAGCTCCGGCAGCAGCGCCATCGCCTCGGGGTCGGCCAGGAGCTCCTCGAGGATCGGCTGGTTGATCCGCTCGCGGATGAACTGCAGCTCGCTCTCCGCGTCGCCGCCCCCGATCTCCGCGGGGAGCCGCGGGACCGGGACGATGATGAACCGGTCTTCCGGGCGAGCCAGGCAGAGGAGCCGCGCGTAGAACCTCTTGCAGTTGAACAGGGCCTTGCGGTGGAGCTGCCCGTACCCGCTCCGGGTGGGCCGGATGACCTTGTGGCTCAGGTAGACCGCCGCCACCGCGGCGCCTGGCTTCGACCCTTCGAGCCCATAGATGCCCACGGTCGGCTCCGCGTCCCCGTGGACGATGTACGGGGCTTTGAACGTCACCATGTCGCGCATCGCCGAGTTCCGGTAGCAGAGCGCACCGGCGGGGTAAGGGACATAGCCCGACTTGTGCGGGTCCACGGTGATCGAATCCGCCCGGCCGAGCGCCGCGAGCTGCGCCGTCACGTACCTGCTCATCCCGACCTCGGCCGCGGGCCCCGAGGGCGCGTCCTTCGCGCGCGGCCCCTCGTCGGGGCGGAGCATCGAGGCGAAATAGCCGCCCCAAGCGGCGTCCGCGTGGACCGTGAACGAGAGCCCCTCCTTCTGGAATCGATGGCGCAGCTCGAGGATCCCCTTCAGCGGATCGACCGCGCTCTCCTCCGTGCTCCCGACGACGCTCACCACGGTGTAGACCGGCCGCCGCTCGTCGAGGCAGCGCTTCAGCGTCGCCTCCAGCGCGGAGAGGCTCATCCGCGCGTCGCAGTCCACGGGGATGTCGAGCACGTTCGCCGAGCCGATGCCCAGCACCGCCGCGGCCTTGGGGAATGAGTAATGCTTCGTGGCGGGGACGAGGAGCACGGGCGAGCACGGCAGGTCCGCCCCACATCGCCGGTAGAGCTCCTGGATCCCGAGGTGCTGGAGGGAGTGGCCCGCCATCGCGGCCGTGATCGTGTCGCTCGAGATGCCGTACTCCTGCGTGAGGCGCGCGGGCAGCGCGAGGATCTCGTCCACCTTGAGGTTCAGGAGCGACCAGGCGTCGAGCGCGCCGAGCAGCGCGCGCCTGCCGTCGCACGTGGTCACGACGAGCTCGCGCGCCGCCGAGAGGCTCGGCTCGGACTTCAGCGCGTCCCGGAGCGACAGCGGGTAGAACTTCAGGTTCCTGGCGGACCAGATCGCCTCGATGTTCGCGACCGTGCCGCCGCAGGTGATGTGCCCCCACGGACGAACGGCCTTGTCGCCGGCGTCCTCGTCCGGCAGCGCATAGCCGAGCATCCGGCAGAGATCGTCGCCCACGATCATCTCCAGGATCGTGGTCGCCGTGGACCCCTCGAACGCGACGTTGTTGGGGTTGTAGAGCATCGCGGCGAAGTAGCCGAGCACGCTGGGGATCGAGGTGTCCCAGTTCATGTGCCCCTGGTACCGATCGCTGAAGAAGGGCACCGATTTCTTGAGGAACGACATGAGCGACCGGAAGTTGTCCTTCAGCGAGTCCATCGCGTGGAGGTAGGCCGGGTGTCGCTTGGACTGCTCGGTGATGTGCGTGGGATCCTGAGGGTGGAAGTTCCGCCGCCAGAACGAGTGATCCCGGATGGCCTCGACGATGAGCCTCTCGAGCTCGTCGGCGTTCTCGGCCTTGGGGCCCAGAAACCACGCCTCCGGCGCTCGGGTGCCGGCCCCTTTGAGGAACGGCCCGTCGCCGAATTGGAGGTATTGTTTCATCCTGGATCTGTCGTTCGACGCCCGCCCGCTCATGGTGCTTTCGCTCCTCTTTGCTCGCCGTCTCGAGGGAATCTCGCAACGAGGGTGGCCAGACGCTACAGGTCGCCTTGGCCACGGTCAAGCCGGCCCGATCCGCCCGGATCCGGCGCGCACTTCTCTGCCAGCGCGCTTCGCTGCGATGCGTCACCGGCCACGGGCGCTCGGCGAGGCGGCGAGCGCGCGCGAACCTGTCTGCCATTGCCGACAGAGTGCCGTCGCTGGCCGTCACTCTTGTGTCGCGAGGCACAGACATCGCCTGTGTGGGTGGAGGTGCATCGAACGCTCGATGCACTCTCGAAGACGAGCGTCAAGGTCTCATGCGTCCTGGTACGCTTTATGTTCGCACGGCGGACGAATCGACGCACGATCGAATACGCGTATGGTTGCGCGCGCAATTGAGCGCGCTATCACTCGCAAGCCCACCTCATCCATCGGTAAACGATCCCACCGTCACGGTGGAAATATACAGGTGGATATCCCAAGTGAATAGCGGTAGGGGCACTGGCGGCTCGACGCGCCTGTTCAACCGAGGCTCATGCCTCCTCATCGCCGCGCGACGCGCGATCTTCCACAAGGTGTGTGCATGAAAGAACGTATCGCAGGTCCCCGATCCTCCCGAGCCGAAGCCCTCGCCCGAACGAAGACCTCGTTCTACGCCGCTTCGGCCCTCCTCCTCTCTGCCGCCATGGTCGGCTGCATCGGCTCGCTCGATGAGGTGGACGTCGCTGGCGCGAGCCTGGAGGAAGGCCGGGCAGAGGGCGCGCTCGAGAGCCGCGATGGCTCAGGCGACGACGCCGCCCCCGGCGGCAGTACCTCCGCCCCCACGCTTGCGTGCGCGCCGCTGTGCAACGGGAGCTGCACCCCCATCGATCTCGCGACCGTCAACACCAACGGCGCACTTCAGATCGCGCTGACGGACCAGTACGTGTACTACGGCGGCGGCTATGGCTCCGAGGTCGGCGACGACGAGGTCGGCAGGGTCCCCAAGGCCGGCGGCGCGAAGAGCATCCTCATCGATAGGCTCACGTACGTGACCGAGCTCGTGGGGAGCGGCCCCTACGCCTACTTCGCCGGCAGCGGTCCCGGCCTCGGGAGCAAGTTGAACAGGGTGAACCCGGACGGCACCATCACCGCGCTGCCGATCGCCGGCGGCTACCCGTCGGGGGTGGCGGTGGACTCGACCCGTATCTACTGGATTGGCAACAATCGTTACGACATCTACGCCCGGCCGCTCTCGGGCGGGACCCCTTCCGTGGTCGTCCCTCGTGGGGGCGGGTTGCGGACGTCATTGTTCGAGGACGGCGATAGCCTGTACTATCGCGAGATCGCCTCATCTGGCATCATGACGGCGCCCAAGTCTGGCGCCGCAGCGCCGACCAGGTTCATACCTCGTCTGACCTGGTATCTCGACTTCGACGAGGCCAACGTCTACTACGCCGCCAACGGGGTCTACAGAATGCCCAAGAGCGGCGGCACCCCCGTCCAGCTCGCCACCGGAGGGACGAGGGTCGTCGTCGATAACGAGAGGATCTACTGGCTCGATGGAACAGCCCTCCGGGCGATGTGCAAGGACGGCACCGGCACCCAGGTCCTGGCGTCCACCGGCGAGCATTATGACCTCGCCGTGGACGGCACGGGCGTCTACTGGGCTGGCGAGGGCAAGATCCGGAAGATCGCAAAGTAGCCCGCCTGGGGCGCTGGGGGGCTGCGGTCTGGCGCCGTGCTCCCAGCGCGGTGGCGCGCTCGCGACGGACCCGCGCTCGACGGGCTACGGCGCCTGCGCGCCGTCCACCACGGCCGCGAACTCCGGATCGGTCAAGCTCTTCATGAAGGCCACGACATCCGCCTTCTCCTCTGGCGTGATGGTGAACCCCCTGATGAGCGAGCTCTTGTTCGGGTTCTTGCTGCCCACGCCTGCGAACGGCCCGTCGTCGATGGTCCTGCCTCCTGCGGCGTAGTGGTCGACGACCTCCTCCAGGGTGGCCACGCTCCCGTCGTGCATATAGGGCGCCGTCAGCTCCACGTTGCGCAGCGAAGGAACGCGGAATTTCCCCTTGTCCGCCGGGTCGCCGGTGAACTCGAACAGCCCCTCTCCGCCGGGCGGATACCCCCCGTCCCGGCCGAGGTTGTAGAGGCCGGTGTTGTGGAAATCCATCTCCGCCTGCTTCGTTTCGGCGCTCCGGAAGGCGGTCGTGAAGTTGATCCCGCTGTGGCAGTGATAGCACTCGAGCCGCTCGGAGAAGAAGAGGTCCATGCCGCGCAACGCGGCCTCGGACATCGCGTCCGCCTCTCCGCCGTACGTGGAACGATCGTACGCAGAGCGCCCGGAGATGAGCGTCCTCTCGAACGTCGCGATCGCCTTCACGACCGTGTCGAGCGTGATCGGCTCGCGCTCGCCGGGGAACGCGGCGGCGAACGCGGCCTTGTACGCGTCATCGCCGCGGAGCCGGCCGAGGACGACGTCCTCGGCACCGGTGATCCCGAGCTCGACCGGGCTCTCGCCGAACATCGGGACGAGCGCCTGCTCCTCGAGCGACGACAGCGTGGGGTTGCCCCACGTGAGCAGCGGGAAATAGGCGATGTTGGCCAGCCCCATCGCGTTGCGCGGAATCGCGTCCCCCGTCGAGCCGATCGGGGTCACCTTGCCGTCGGCGAGCCCCCTGTCGGGCTCATGACACGAGGCGCATGCCATGGTCCCGTTGCCCGAGAGGCGCTTGTCGAAGAACAGGGCGCGCCCGAGCGCGACCTTCGCCTCGGTCATCGGGTTGTCGGGCGGCACCCACGGCCTCGGGAAGCCGACGGGCAGGGCGAGCTCATAGCTGTCGGCAGGCGGGATCGCCTCCGTCTCGCCCCCACACGACGCCGCCGCGAGCGCGAGGAGCGCCGCCGACGTGCTTGCGCGGGTCACTCCACCAGGATGCGTCGTTGCTCGTTGTGACACAGGTTACAAGCTCCGGAGATGCTTGGAAAAGGCATGTTGTTGGTTCCCCCTCCGGCCGGCGCCCGCAGGAGGAAGAACAGCGCCTGGTCCGGGAAGGGCAGCGGCTCGGTCGTGAAGAAGTTCCCGTTCCCGTCGATGGCGACCGAGAGCACGAGATCTCCTTCGCCTTCGGCGGCTGTGCGGAGCTCGACCGTTCCGCCTGCGACCGGCGTGCCCGACGGCGCGTACACCGTCCCGGCAGCGGTGAAGAGCCCCTTGCCAGGCCCATGGGGCTGGTGGCACCCCATGCAGTTCTGCCCCATGTTGTGGCTGCGCTTCTCCTCGGCAGCGCTGACGTTGTCCACGTCGAGCGCCGGATCGCGCTCGAAGCGAGGGTCCCCCGGAAGGACCTCCGCGTCGCTCGGCTCGTCCATCTCCTCGTCGGAGGCGCCGCAGCCGGCAAGCGCACAGATCAAGAGCGGCGCGATGAGGCTTGTCGCTGGCCTAGGAAGGTACATCTCACTCCACCCGGAACGCGGTTTGCGGAGCGGATGGGCTCGCGCCGTCGAAGCCCATCCCGAGCGCCTTGAAGACGGGCGGACACTCGGGATCGCCCTCGAACGACATGCAGCCGGAGGTGCGATCCGTCATGCCGTCGACCTGGTGGTCGAGGTCGGACTCGGCATAGAAACTGGCGATATCGAAGACGATGGTGCTCGACCCCGGGTCGACGCCGTCAAGACGTACGTCGGCGACGTTGTCGGCGGCGCACGAGAAGCCTTCGCTGACGGTCCCCTCGCATTTCGTACCTCCGAGGTGAAAGAAGTACGTGGGGTTCATCGTCGAGATGAGGTCGAGGCGGACGAACTTGTAGCCGCCCTTCCACGACCACCACATACCGGGAATGTTCAGGGGCGCCGGGGCTGTCGCCGCGTCGAGGTGGTTCATCTCCGGGGGCAACCCCAGGTTGAACCTGACACCGGCGTAATCGCCGGCCGGGGCGGTGCCCACGATCTCGGTCCTCGTCTCCGGGCTGCCGGTCTCACATGTGCCCGTGCCGTCCTCGAAGTCGAGGAACGCGACCTTGTCGCGCTGCCAACTGCCGTCCTGCTCGAGCGAGAGCGGCTCCTCGGACCCGTCGTCGCGCACAAGCCGGACGTCATAGACGTACATACGGAAATCGAGCGGCTTCACCGCCGATCGGGTCGTGCCGACGCCGTCGAATGTGGTCGTGCAGGAAAACGGCTCGTCGCCGACCTTGGCGGCGAAGCTCAGCGCGAACGTCTTCGAGGCGACGTCCTCGTCGCCCTCGCCGCACCCGCTCAGCGCCGCGAGACAGGCCACGCTCAGGAACGTGACACGAGCCATCGAACCAACCATCGGGCAACCTCTCAAGCTACGAGGCGGCAGCGTCGTCACCACCGCGCAGGAACGGATAGCACAGCCTACTCGAAAGTCGGCTCTCCTGGGGTGCATCAATTTGTCGCACCTCGCGGCCGTCCTCCAAGGGGAGCCGGCGGCATCCGTGCGAAACGTGCCCGAGAGCGCCTATCAAGAGCCAGTGTAGACGCACCCGAGGCAGCTCAGACGGAGGGCTATCAGGGTTGCATTCACCGATCCGCGATGCGGCTTCCTCCAAGCGGCCCGGAGCCTCTCAAGCGCTCTGCGGCGTCGCTTCCTCGAGGTGTCTCTCGGTGGACGCGTCGCCTTGTCTCATCGGCGGGGACCGCGGCGGGCGGACCATGCGCCGGGGCCACCGCCACGACGAATACGAGCCGCCGCTCCATACGTAGGGGAGCTCGGGGCTGTCACGTAGGGGAGCTCGGGGCTGTTCTCTGATGACCGGCGCTCGTCCAGACGTCTGGCCGCGGATACCGTCAATCGCCTCCCGCAGGGCGCTTCTGGCCGCCGAAGGCCTCGTTGTCCTCCGCGAGTTCGAGCAGGCGCGCGAGGACGACCTCGAGCCACCCCACCGTGCGCCCGCACCGGCCGGCGCCCCGCGGCGCCGGCTCGCCGGCCTGGAGCGCCCGCGCCCCGCTGGCGATGCCGCCGGGGCGCCGCCGCAGGTGCCGCATGCAGAGGTCGCGCAGGTCGACGAAAGGCGGGCGCCGGAGGCCCTCCTGCGCGAGCAGGTCCACCGTGAAGACGCCCCAGGTGCCCAGCACGCCGTCGCCGACGAAGGCGCGGAACCGGGCCAGGGCGGCGCCCGCGTCCTCGCCGTCGCGCAGGCGGGCCTCGGGCACATCGAGCTGGTGCGCGACGCTCGGGCCCAGCGGGCGCCGCGGCCGGAGGAACGCCTCGAAGCGCTCGCCCGACGCGCGGCAGGCCACGAGGTGCACGAGCTCGGACCTGGGCTCGACCGCGCCGGGCTCGACCGCGCCGTCGGCGGCCAGCCAACCGGCGTTGGCGCCGCCGTCGACGAGCACCACCCTCGCCGGATCCGCGCGGTGGGGGCGCAGCGGCGCGAGCGGCGGGGGCGCCTCGGCGCGCCGCTTCCGCGGGGCCGTGCTCCGCGCCTGGTGCTCGATCTGCCGGTCGACCATGAACGCGAAGGCCCGCAGCATCGCGTCGAAGCGCGCCGGCTCGCCCTCGAGGGCGCCGAGCGCGCTGGCCACCGCCTCGACCGTGGCGAGGCACTCGGGCCGCGGCTCCCTGCGGATGCGGTAGTTGCCCGGCGCCCGGGGCGTGACGCCGATGCGGCGCACCGCGGCCAGGCGGGGGTTCAGCGCGAGCATCTTCCTCGACTGCCACCACGTGCCGTCGACGACGATGAGCGAGCGCACCGGCGCCCCGTCCGCCGGGCGCGCGTCGCCCCCGGGATAGAGCACGGCCGTCGTCGGATCGGCGGCGAGGGCGGCGATCCTGGGGTCGTCCTCGAAGACGACGCCTTCGTGCAGCTCGGAGTTGGGCAGCGAGAGGTGGGTCATGCGCGCCGTGCCGATGCCCACGCGCCGCTCGCGCGGGTGCTGGAGCAGCACGACCCGGGTCCTCGTCGGCAAGGAGGGCAGGAGCGCGCAGTAGCAGACCGGACGGGGGCGCCGGCAGCGCCAGCAGACGTCGCGCATGGGGGCACCCTAGAACACCGGCCGGGTCGATCGACCGAGAAGTGAACCGCCAAGGGCGCCACGACGAGAACGAGATGTCGGCGTCTGCGCGCCTTGGCGAGGCCGAGCCCCCTCGAGGAGCCGGGCGTGAGCCGTCAGGAAGGTCTATCCCGGCAGGGCATCGGCTCGCGACCCGCGCCGCGCGGAGCGGCGCGGCGCGGCGACCGGGCTCAATCGACGGCGGGCGGCTGCGGCCCTGGGACGATGCCGGCGATATCCGGATCTTCACCCGGCGCAAGACCGCCGCTCGGTCCCTTGTCATTGCGGCGCTCGAGGCGGTTCGCCGTCTTCTCGCGCTGCTTCTCGATACGGGCGCGCTCTTTCTGGCGCTTCAACGCGGTCTGTCGTTGCATGATGACTCCAGGTTCAGGACGCCTTTGATCGGGCGCCCTGGAATAGGCTTCTCGGTGAGATCTGCCGGCGCACGCCCGGACGGACCGACATGGGGTCGCGGTCGAGCCGGAGCGTGTGCCCACACGTTACACGAGCAGCCTGGTTTCTCTGGCACGTTCGACGAGACGAGCACGCGGAGAGGCCATCTCCGGCGCGCTCGGTAGCCCGCTCGAGCTCGGCTGGCTCGTGCGCAGGCTCACGCGATGGCAAAAAAAGCGGCGGACCTTCGGGGTCCGCCGCCCTATTTCGACGGTTCGAGCAGCGCGATCAGTAACGACCGCGGCCACCGCCGCCACCGCCGAAGCCGCCGCGCCCGCCGCCGCCGCCGCCGGCCGGGCGCTCCTGCGCCTCGTTGACCTTGAGCGCGCGCCCGTCGAGCATCAAGCCGTTGAGCTGCGAGATCGCGCTGTTCGCATCCTGGGCCGAGCCCATCGTGACGAACGCGAACCCGCGCAGCTGGCCGGTCTCGCGATCGGTCGGCATCGAGATCTCGCGGACCTCGCCGGTGCCGGAGAACGCGCTCTCGAGGGACTCGCGCGTGGTGTTGTACGAGAGATTGCCGACGTAAAGACGATTACCCATGACACATTGCTTTCACGGCCTGCAGCTGCGCTCGTGAGCGCTCATTCGCCTGCCATTCGATGAAGCCGTTGCGGATCGAACGGTGACGTGCCGCGCGGCGAATCCCGCGCAGGCACACGGTGCGTCGTCCAGTCATCCGCGCGAGCAACGCCTCCCTCGTACGGAGGGAGAAAAAGCATCGTGTCGAGGGCCAGTGACGTCGTGAGGAAGGCAGGGTACTCCGGCACGGCGTGATGCGCAAGGGGTACCGTGCAGGATTCTTCCATGCGCGGCGTGTCCCGGGCGATCTGCGAGAAGGCAGGGCACAGGCGCGGACGGCCCTTGCAGAGGGCGGCGCCGATCCGCCGGTGATGAGCCCGCCGCCGTGGCCGGGCTCCAGAAGTACTCCCTTGTACCCAACGTCACGGTGACGCCGCTGGCGAACGGGAGCAGCGGCGAGATCGGTGGCCGATGCCGACCGCGCGGGCACGACCACCCAGCTCTTCTCGGCATGGCGTGGTCCTCGCGGGGGATACAGCCGAGGGCTCGGCCGCCTGCTCGTCCTTCCAGCCCGTCTTCCAGCCCGTCTACTGCCGCAGACGGGCCGCAAGCGCGGCTCTGGTACCAGGGCATGCGATGAAGCTGCGCCGCGCTCTCAGTCCGTTATGTAGCAGGCCTTGAAAATGCCAAAGGCGGGATCGCCGAAGGTTTCGTTGTTACAGTCGATGCCGTTGGTCGCGGTGCGGTAAAACCACTGATCACCCGCGCCGTATGCCACGGTATGCGTTCCGATGAACTGGCATCGTTGATGCTCGTCCGCGCACTTCCTCCACGCCGCGAATACATAGGGCGTCATTCTTGTGCTCTCGCCCTGACTCCGAGCCCGTTTGCTCTGGCTGTCCTTGTTCTTTGGAACGGAGGCCAACGGCGACTCTTGTTTCGAATCCGATTGTGGCGCCGTATCCGCGGTGCAGCCGTTCAACGTAGAGATAGACGCAAATCCACAAATGACAAATACTCCGAGCTTCTGCACAAATGCCTCCTGTGTCGCGGTGTTCTTCGTCGATGGCTACACGAATCCACGTACGTTCAAGTCGTAGCGACACAGTGCACTTCTCGTGCCGTCCGCGTGAGCAACGCGCGCACTTCGCATTGGGTGATATACGCTCACCGCCGAGCCCCACATTCACGCGGTGGGGCTCACCCCCCAGCTCTCTTCATCGGCTGAAACTCAGAAGACGGCGCCGTGACGCCGTGCCTCCGCGTCGGGCCGCACCGCGTGCGGTTGGCGCATGGCGCTCGGGACCGCGTGCTCCGGGTGCGGTGGGCGTACCGGACGTGGGCCGCCGCGGCCCGTGGCTCTCGTGGCCAGCGGCCGCGGCCGACTCAGAATTTGCCACCCAGCGCGACGCGGACCGTCGCGAGCTTGCCCTGCTCCAGGCCGAACCCGAGCGGCTCGTCCAGCGCCACGAGCAGCCCGGCCCGGAAGTACAAGCCCGACGTGGGCGGCTCCACCCCGACGAAGGGCTCGGCCGCGAGCGCCACCTTGTCGGTCCGCGTGAGCGGGAACGCGGCCTGGAGCCGCGCGCCGACCCCGAACCCGCCCAGGCTGCGCAGCTCCGCCTCGCTGGCGTGCTCGATGAAGACCTCCGTCTCCCCGTCAGCGGTGGGGATGGCGAACATCGCCACGAGATCGCTCCGCACGTAGAACGCCTCGATCGGGCGCAGCTCGACGCCGCCGCGGGCGCGCAGCGGGACGTGCTCCAGGAGCGTCCGCTGCGCGTCGAAGTACCCGCGCACGGCCAGCGCCGCCGCCGCGGCCGCCGCCGTGTCGTCGGACGGGTCCTGCGTGATCGGGATGGAGGCCGAGAGCCCGCCGATGACCATCAGCGTGGGGAAGACGCTCGCGACGTAGTGGAGCCCTATCGACGGGTTGCCGAAGAAGAACCCCTCGAGCTCCGGCGCGACGGTCGCCGCGTCGCCCACCGCCGCGTCGGGCGGCCTCGCCTGGCTGCTCCCGTACGCGAACGGCAGCTCGGCGTCGAGGTGGAGCCCCGCGAAGAGCGGGATCTGGGCGACCGCCGCGAAGGACGCCGCGAAGGAGCTCGCCTCCCCGCCGGCGCTCGCCCCGCCGCCGCTCGCCGCTTCCCGGCGCGGGAGGCTCGCCTCGATGGTGCTGACGAGCACGTCCGCCTCCACGCCGAGGCGGAAACCACGGGCCTTCGCCCAGTCCTCTTCCTTGACGGTCTCCTCGGCGAGCGCCGGCGCGGTGAGCGGGAGCAGGAGAGCGAGGGCGGCGAGGGACAAGGCAAGCGGACGCATGCCGGTATCTTAGCGAGTTCTCCGGCCCCGGGCCCTCCGCGGGACCATGGACCAGGAGGAACGCCCCGTGGTCCCGCTCTGGTCGAGGCCGGCCGGCGGAGGGGATTTTTCTCGCGGGAGCGCGCCTCCGGCCGCGGGGGCGTCCCCGCGAGGACCAGCGCGTCGAGCGGCTCCAGCCCCGTCTGGGAGCCGAGGTGGGCGCCGCGCCGCGCCAGAGCGCGCCGTCGAAGCCGGGAGGTTCACGCCACAGCCCGTGGGGCTCGCAGGCATACTCCGCGACCTGGCAGGCGCGCGGATCCACGGAGGCCTCGTGAACGCTCGGGTCACCCGGATCAGGGCACTTGCTCCGCGCCCGGCCGAGGTATCCCCTCGACGCAGGTTCCACCTCGTTCGCCCGCAGGAGACGCCGCAAGAGGAGATCGACCATGTCGTGTCCATCGAAAGGAAGCTACAGGCTCGGGGGAGCGGCGCTCGTCGCCAGCGGCCTCCTGTTTCTCGTGAGGGCCGTCCTCGACCTCATCGCGGGTCCGCCTCCCTCGGGCGGAGCGGAGATCCTCGCGTGGACCGCCTCGCGGGCGCCCCTCCTCGCCATCGCCAACGAGGCGCTGTTCTTCGCGGGGATGCTCATGGTGCCGGCCATCATCGCCCTGTACTCGAGCCTCGCTGGCACCGACAAACGCGCGGCGGGCGCGGCTTGCGGGCTCATGGCGGTGGCGGCTCCGGTCATCGCCGTCCTGTGCATCATCCACGGTCGCCTCGTGTATCCCGTGTACGGCATACGCATCGGCACGCCGGACATGGCGGCGCTCGTCATCGCCCTCTTCTACGGCGGCCTGCACGCGATCAGTATCCTGCTGGGAGCCGCGACGCTCGTGCTCAGCCTGATCATGAGACGCGGGATCTACGGGAGATGGGTCGCGGTTCTCGGCATCGCGACGAGCGTGGCCGATGTCGTCGGCGCATATCCGTACATCATCGGGCCCGTCCCCGCGCTCCTCTGTCAGGTGCTGTTCACCGCGTGGTTCGTGGCCGTGGGATCGGTGCTCTACAAGATGCCCGACGGCGCCGCGCTGGAGCGAACCGCTGCGCCTGCCTTGTGACCGTCCCGCAGCTCGACCCGTTCATGACGCGCACGCCCCTCCACGGTCGACGTCGGCCATTACGTCCATGATAAATTTTGACGCTCCCGGGAGGCTCTCGGCAGCCTCCGGGGTGAATTTCAATTCTACCGAAGGCTTGCGGCAACCTCTGGGGTGAATTTCAATTCTACCGGGAGGCCCTCGGCAGCCTCCGGGCGGCGCGCGTCACGCGCTGGCCGCGAGGCGCGCCGACCTACCCCTCCCGACGCCCAGCCCCCGCGGCGCGCAGGACGGCCCGGGCCCCAGGCGGCAGCCTCCCGAGCCGGGCCTGCACCATCGCCAGCACCCCGCGCGCCTGCGGGCGACCTTCACGCGGGCGGCGACGTCGGCGTCGACCGCGCCCTTCCCTCCGGTTGCTGTTGCGCCCAGCCACCCGTCGTCGCAGGCCGCTCTTGCTCTTGCATCGTGTCGCGAATCTACGGCGACGGCGCGCACCTCGCGAGGATCCGGTCTACAGAACGGATATCGGTGTTCGCGCCGTACACCTACGAAACGCTTAGGAGCGCCACATTTCTTTCGATCAGGGCGTCTCGTCCCAAACGCGACCAGACGCAGTTCCATTGCTGCCGGGGTTGAACACCTCGACGGCCATGACCTGATAGGTGGGATCGTCACTCGCATCCAGATTGTTCATGTTCGGAACAATCCAGCCGGTATCGGCCCATGCCTTCACGTGATCGGCGAATATGATTTTGTGGTCCTGTCCGAGGGCCTGCGGCCGAGCAGGCTTGCTCCAGTATTGGTAGAAGGTGGAGCGACCATTGATAGAGGGCTGCTGCTGCCGCGTCGAGCGGTAAGTGGAATACTCGACCCCATCGCTCACGAAGGTCTTGCCAGGGGTAGCACCTTGGCTGGGGTCATAACTCCATCGTTGCAAAATGTAATACTCCACCAGGTGTGCCGGGTTTGAGGTAGGCATAGTCTTGTCGTACCCCCAGCCGTACAAAGCGATGTAGCTCGCGCCGCTGTCGTTATTCAAGCGGTAGCCGATCACCCTGTTCTCATCTCCGTAATGCCATCCCGGACCACCGACATAGTTATAGCCACCGCCCTGCCAGGTCACGCTGAATTCACCATTCGGGTCCACAGTCAAAGATGTCGAGCCGCCATCTTTCCAGTGAGTGAAGAAGAAATCACCAACATGGCCCGTTGCGTGATTTGACGTGATCACAGTTTTTTCAGTGTATTGCTCAGTGTAGGCCGAATACTTGGAGAAATCAGGGAGAGGCGGACCCGTTGTATCCCCGCCTCCAGCAGAACCAGAAGAACTAGCGCTGCTCGAAGACGAGCTAGCGCTGCTCGAAGATGAGCTAGAGCTGCTCGAAGATGAGCTAGAGCTGGAGCTGGAGCTGGAGGATGAAGAGCTGCTAGAAGACGATGAGCCGCCCGAGGGCTCCATGGTATCGGCACCACCGTCACAGCCTGCTAGCGCGACTGACGCGAACGCCAGTATGAACCAACGAGAGGACCGATTCTGCTGCAAATTTTTCATGGACGCTTTCCAGAATTGCTTGCTGACGATTGTTATCATGTGATGTTTCACGGCTTATATCTTCGCCCATCCTCGGGCAATTGTGCCCTGGGCCACGCTCTCTCTGGAAGATTGATCGGCCCACGCTGCGCGCGCCGCTCCCCGCTCTCGCCGGAGGCGGCGAGCAGCCGGTACATCGTGCGGATTGTGACCGGGCTTACGCTCCGCGAGAGCCTCGCTGCCGTGGAGGGCGAGCTGCTTGCGCCACGCCGCCAGGAGGGAGCTGTCGATGCCCTCGCGGCGCAGCAACGCGTCGATGTCCCCGCGCTGGGTGCACGCAGCCGCCTCGCGAACGATGCGCAGCTTCTCCGCCGCCGAGAACTTCCGCCTCTTGCCCGGCTTCGCCACGCTCTCGACGGCGGCGCCGCTCGGGCGGGGCGCAGCGCCCTGCGCCGCTGGGGCGGGGGTAGGATCGACGGATCGGAGATGGGAAAGCTTCGGCACGGGTCAGGTCCATTCTCCGCCCTTTCACCACAGATTTCCAGAGGCAGTTTGTCTCACCCGACGTTGGCACAGAGGGGAGCGCACTGGAACGTCGGTGGGCTCGCCAAGCGCGGTGAGGAAGCGGGCGATGCTCCTTGGCTCGGTGAGCATGGCGACGAGCTTCATCCTGCCTTTGCAAGCTGGACACGCGAGGACATCGATCGCAAGCGTGCGGCGCAGAAGCTCGGCCCACGGCCGGTAGGCGCCCCGCTTGCGTTTGGGAGCGGGCTCGCCGTCCGCCCTCCGGGTTGAATTTCAATTCTACCGGGAGGCTCTCGGCAGCCTTTGGGTTGAATTTCAATTCTACCGGGAGCCTCTCGACACCCTCCGGGCGGCGCGCGCCTCCTCTGGACGTGACGCGCGCGGACCGACCCTCCCGACGCCCAGCCCGGTGGCCCCCCGTCACCCCTTCCCCGCCGCCTCCCAGGCCTCCAGCAGCTGCCGCGCGGCCCTCAGCGGGCTCAGCGCCCCGGCCTCCACCAGGCCCTCCAGCCCCGGCATCCGCTCGCGCACGGCGGCGCTCCGCAGGAACGCCTCGCGCAGGTGCCCCTCGATCAGCTCGACGAGCCAGCGGCGCGCCTGCGCGGCCCGCCGGCGCTGCAGCCACCCGCTCTCCTGCATGTGCGCGCGGTGGCGCAGCACGAGCTCCCACGCCTCGCCGACGCCGCGGTTCTCCTGGGCCGAGCAGACGCCCACCACGGGCGCCCAGCCGTGGGGCGGCGGCGGGAACAGGTGCAGCGCGGCCTCGTACTCGCTCCGCGCGCGCGCGGCCCGGCCCTCGCTCCCGCCGTCGGCCTTGTTGATGATCACGAGGTCGACGAGCTCCATGATCCCCCGCTTCATCCCCTGAAGCTCGTCCCCCGCCCCGGGCAGCATGAGCAGCAAAAAGCAATCCGTCATGTCGGCGACCGCGACCTCGGACTGCCCCACACCGACCGTCTCCACCAGGATGTTGCGGTATCCGGCCGCCTCGCAGAGCGCGATCGCCTGGCGCGTCGCCCGCGCCACGCCGCCGAGCGAGCCGCCCGACGGCGACGGGCGGATGAACGCCCGCGGATCGCTCGCCAGCCGCGGCATCCGGGTCTTGTCGCCGAGGATGCTCCCGCCGTGAACGGGGCTCGTCGGGTCGACCGCGAGCACGGCGACCGTCTCCTCCCGCTCGCGCACGAGGTGCACGCCGAGCGCGTCGACGAACGTGCTCTTGCCGACGCCCGGCACGCCGCTGACGCCGAGGCGCACGGCGCCGCCCGCGCGCGGCGACGCGTGCGACGCGTGCGCCAAACACAGCTCCAGGACCTCCTCGGCGAGCTCCTGATGGCGGGGGAGCGCGCTCTCGGCCAGCGTGATGGCGCGCGCGAGCGCCGCGCGGTCGCCCGCGACGAGGCCGTCGACGAGCTGCCTCGGATCCGGCTTCAACCTAGCGAGCCTCCTGCGCGGAGAGCCTGTCCATCAGCGTGCGCACGATCCGCGCCGCGGCGTCGGGGATCACCGTCCCCGGCCCGAACACGCCGGCCACGCCGCGCTCCTCGAGATAGCGGTAGTCCTGCGGCGGGATCACCCCGCCGGCCACGACAAGGATGTCCCCGCGGCCGGCCGCCCCGAGCGCGTCGAGCAGCTGGGGCACCAGCGTCTTGTGGCCGCCCGCGAGCGAGGAGACGCCGACCACGTGGACGTCGTTCTCGACGGCGTGCCGGGCCACCTCGTCCGGCGTCTGGAAGAGCGGGCCGATGTCGACGTCGAACCCGAGATCCGCGAAGGCGGTCGCGATCACCTTCATGCCCCGGTCGTGCCCGTCCTGCCCCATCTTGGCGACAAGGATGCGCGGGCGGCGGCCCTCGAGCGCCGCGAACTCGCGCACCAGCGCCTCCACGTCGCGCCCCGCGCCCGCGTCGCGGATCTCCGCGCCGTACACGCCGCTGACGGCGCGCACCGGGGCCTCGTAGCGGCCGAAGACGCGCTCCAGCGCCTCGGAGATCTCGCCGAGCGTCGCGCGGCGGCGCGCGGCGTCCACGGCCAGCGCGAGCAGGTTCCCCTCCCCCGTCGCGGCGGCGCGCGTGAGCGCGGCGAGCGCCTCGCCCACCGCGGCGTCGGCGCGGGCCGCCTTCACGGCGCCGAGCCGCGCGACCTGGCGCTCGCGCACCGCGGAGTTGTCGACCTCGCGCAGCTCGAGCGGCGCCTCCCGCTCCAGCCGGTACGCGTTGACCCCGACGATGATGTCGCGCCCCGCGTCGATGCGCGCCTGCTTGCGGGCCGCCGCCTCCTCGATCCGCATCTTGGGCAGGCCGTTCTCGATCGCCTTGACCATGCCGCCCAGCGCCTCCACCTCCTGGATGAACTGCCACGCGCGCCGCGCCAGCCGGTCCGTGAGGCGCTCGACGTGGTGCGAGCCGCCCCACGGGTCGATGACGCGGCAGACGTCGGTCTCCCTCTGCAAGAAGAGCTGGGTGTCGCGCGCCACCTTGGCCGAGAAGTCCGAGGGGAGCGCCAGCGCCTCGTCCAGCGCGTTCGTGTGCAGCGACTGGGTGCCGCCGAGCACGGCCGCGAGCGCCTCGATGGCCGTGCGCGTGATGTTGTTGAACGGGTCCTGCTCGGTCAGGCTCCATCCCGACGTCTGGCAGTGCGTCCTGAGCGCCATCGACTTCGGGCTCCTCGGCTGGAAGCCCTTCACGATCTTCGCCCAGAGCAGCCGCGCCGCCCGCAGCTTGGCGATCTCGGTGAAATGGTCCATGCCGATCCCGAAGAAGAACGAGAATCGACCGGCGAAATCGTCGATATCCATGCCGGACGCGATGCCGGTGCGCAGGTACTCGAGGCCGTCGGCGAGCGTGTACGCGAGCTCCAGCTCGGCGGTCGCCCCCGCCTCCTGCATGTGATAGCCGCTGATGCTGATCGAGTTGAACCTCGGCATCTTCTCGGCGGCGAACCGGAAGATGTCGGCGACGATCCGCATCGAGGGCGCCGGCGGGTAGATATACGTGTTCCGGACCATGAACTCCTTGAGGATGTCGTTCTGGATGGTCCCGGAGAGGAGCTCTGGCCGCACGCCCTGCTCCTCGGCGGCGACGATGTAGAACGCCATGACGGGGAGCACGGCGCCGTTCATGGTCATCGACACGCTCATCTTGTCGAGCGGTATCTGGTCGAAGAGGACCTTCATGTCCTCCACGGTGTCGATGGCCACGCCGGCCTTCCCCACGTCGCCGACCACGCGCGGGTGGTCCGAGTCGTAGCCGCGGTGGGTCGCGAGGTCGAAGGCGACCGAGAGCCCGGTCTGCCCGGCGGCCAGGTTGCGCCGGTAAAACGCGTTCGACTCCTCGGCCGTGGAATACCCCGCGTACTGGCGGAGGGTCCACGGGCGGACCACGTACATGCTCGTATACGGCCCGCGCAGGAACGGCGGAATGCCGGCGGTGAAGCCGAGGTGCTCGAGGGGCGCCGCGGCCTCCGGGGCCGCGGCCGGCGCGGGGAGCTCCGCGGCGCCGTCGATCTGGCGCAGCGCCGCCCGGGCGAGGCTCCGGGTGAGCTGCTCGACGTACCAGCAGCCCGCGGCCGGGCTCCCCCCGGCCTCGAAGTGGGCCTCCTCACGGAGAATGACCCGGGCGTTGCCGAGCAGGCGCTCGGGCGGCGTGATCACGACGTCGTCCGCGCCGCCGGCCACGGCCGCCATCATCGCCACGATGCCGCGGAGGAGGTTCTTGTGCGGCTCGTCGCCGGGCACGGCCGCCGACGGGATGACGGCGGTGAGGGTGGCGCCCGGCCGCAGGCGCTCGGCGAGGAGGCGCGCGGCGCGGAGGCGGGCGATCTCGAAGAAGTAGCCGCAGCCGAGCGTGAAGCGCAGCTCCGACGCGCCGCCCCGGAGCTCGGCGACGAGCGACTCGACGAGCGGCCCGCCCTCCGCCGCGGGGAGCGGGGGGCTGTCCGGCGCGAAGATCGGCGGCACGAGCAGCCCCTCGGCGCTCGCCCAGGAGAGATCGTCGGCGGTCTTGCCCTTGAGATCCCGCGCGAGCGCCTGTCGCCACGTCTCCAGCGCGACCGGCGCGAACTCGGAGAAGAGCCTGTCATCCATGGGCCTCCACGACCTCGATGAGGTGGCCGAACGGCGCGTCGTCGCGCGACTTCGGGTGCATGAAGAAGATCGTCGTGCCCCGGGAGCCGGGCCGGGGCGCCACGTCGATGATGCGGAAGCCCCGCGCCTTGAGCTCATCGAAGGCCACCTGGACGTCGCTGACGCGGTAGGCGACGTGGGCGAAGCCGCCGCGGCCGCCGTTCTTGTCGATGAGCTTCTGGACGGGCGACTCGGCGGAGAGCGGCTCGAGGAGCTGGATGTGATTGTCGCTGTCGCCGACGCGGAGCATCACCTCGCGGACCTGATCCGTGCCCCGGACCTCCTCCCGGTGCACCTCGCGGAAGCCGAGCAGCTCGTAGGCCTGCACCTGCGCGTCGAGCTGCCCGGCGGGCACGGCCATGGCGACGTGGTCGATGAACAGAAAGCCGGGGATCTGGTCCTTCATGCGCCCTCCTCCAGGTCAGCGAGCGGCATCGAGCGGCGAGGATGTGGGGCGATCGCCCCCCGTGAAAAGCAGAACGCGGGAGAAATGTGAAGCTCCAGGCTCACCGGACCCGCCACGCCGGGTGCTCGTCCCCGACGGCGGGCGCCGCCACGAGGCCGTTCTCGGCCGCCCCATCGTCGCTCTCGGGCTCGCACAGGTACACAGCGATCGCGCCGAGCGGCTGCTCGGTGTCGATCCGCGACCACCCCTCCGGGGCGCGCCGGGCCTCCGCCCGCCACTCGACGGCCACCTCGCCGACCTGGGCCGCCTCGAGGATCGCGCGGCCGTGCTCGGCGCCGAGCGACGCCACCCGGGCGACCTCGACGTCGTGCACGCCCTCGGCCGGCGCGACGCGGAGCCCGTGCCGGCGCAGCGCCTCGGCGATCGCCGGCGGCACGAGGTAGGCCCGCGGCCGATCGACCACGGTGGTCCCGACGAACCGCGCGAGGTGCGGGATCCGCACGGTGACCGGCTCGCCGTCGAACGCCCGCGGGCTGCGCGTGAGGACGTCGATCGGGGTCGCGGTCGGCTCGAGGCGATAGCGGACCGCGACGCGATCCGGCGGCCGGGCGCTCGAGGCCACGACCTCGCGGATGGCGTCCGCGTGGGCGGCGGCCCAGGAGAGGGTCTCGATCTGCCACGCCGACGCGGTGTGGACCCGCTCCTCGAACGAGAGGTAGCTGTAGCACTCGAGCAGCAGGTCGAGCCGGCCCGTGAGCCCGCGGTAGTTCGAGCCGAACCGCGGGTGGTGCGGGTACGTCATCCAGCCGAGCCCGACGGGCGCCGCCGGATCCGCGTCGCCGCCCGCGTCGAGCGCGCGCTCGTCCTCGACGAAGTTGCCATACCAGCCGCTCTCGAAGCCGCGCTTGCGCACCGCGGCCATCACCTCGGGGACGAGGCGGTCGCGCACCATCGCGATCGGCTCGGCGCGGCCCGACTCGGCGGTGTGCGGCACGTCGACGGTCATGTGGAACCGGTGCACCGAGCCGTTGGTCGCGTGGTTGTCGATGGTGAGATCGGGCGCCCACGGGATGCACACGCGCTCCTGGAGCAGGCGCATCTCGGGCGCGGCCTGGCGGAGGTAGTCGCGGTTCAGGTTGATGCCCTGGCTCTGCGTCCGGGTGCCGACGACGGGGCCGGGCTGGCCGGTGAGCTTCTTCAGGTCGAGGCGGCGGTTCTGCGGGTCGAGCGCGTCGTTGCCGTCCGGGTTGAACAGCGGCACGACGAGGAGCACGAGCGTGTCGAGCCAGTCGGGGTGCCGGCCGTCGAGCAGGTCGCGGACGAGCGCGAGGCTGGCCTCCTTGCCCTCCACCTCGCCCGGATGGATCCCGTCGAGCATCAGCACCACCGGGCGCCCGGCGCGGCGCGCCTCGGCCGGCGAGCGCACGCCGTCCTTCGACAGCACGAGCAGCGGCAGCTCCCGTCCGCCCGGGCTGGTCCCGAAGGTCGTCACGGCGAGGCGCGGGTCGTCGCGGGCCTCCAGCGCGCGGACGAACCGCATTACGTCGGCGTGGAGGGATGTCTCGCGAAATCCGGTGGCTTCAGCGCGGGTGAGCAGCATGAGCCCGATCTCTACCGCGCCGCTCGCCGGACGGGACAGCTATCGGCACCGGGGGCGCGCGTTGTGGGAAGCGGGAAGAGAGCGCGCGCGTGGCTGTTGTACGCCCTGGGTCCGCCCACCAGGAGTCCGGCCAGGGATCCGGAGAGAGAGTTCAACGCAAAGGCGCAAAGGCGCAAAGGCGCAAAAAAGAGAACAATATTAGGTATTTTTGCGTCTTTGCGCCTTTGCGTTGAAATTCTGCTTCGCCCGCGAGGCAGATCCCTGGCGGGACTTCTGACGCGAGGTACTACGCTCGAAGCGTCGGGGCCCCTCTCGGCGGGCCGGCGAGGACAGGATGAGCACCAGCGAAACCAGGGCGATCACCCGTGAGCTCAAGCTGCATTCGGCGCTGCTCGGAGGCGTCGTCGCGCTCCTCTGGGCGATCGAGATCCTCGATGTCGCGGTGTTCCGCGGATCGCTCGATGCCCTGGGAATCCGTCCTCGGACGATCCCGGGCCTCGTCGGCATCGCGCTCGCGCCGTGGCTGCACGGCGGGTTCGCGCACCTCATCGCGAACACGGTCCCCTTCGTCGCGCTCGGCTGGCTGATCCTGCTCCGCAAGAAGAGCGACCTCGCCCTCGTGACGCTCCTCTCGGCGCTCGTGGGCGGCCTCGGCGTCTGGCTCATCGGATCGAGCAGCTCGGTGCACATCGGCGCGAGCGGCGTCATCTTCGGGTATTTCGGCTTCCTGCTCCTCCGCGGCTGGTTCGAGCGGAGCCTCCTCTCGATCGCGCTCTCGCTGGTGGTCGGCTTCGTCTACGGCGGGATGATCTGGGGCGTGCTCCCGACGCGGGTGGGCATCTCCTGGGAGGGCCATCTCTTCGGCTTCCTCGGCGGCGTCCTCGCCGCGCGCCTCCTCGGCGGCCGCCTGCGCGCGCAGGCCGCCGGCGCCGCGGGGCGCTCGATGTCGACGCGATGAGGCGCCCCGCGCTCCGTCTTCCCGTCCTGAGCGCGGAGGAGCGGCCCGCCGCCGAGGAGCGGCTCGCCGCGCTGCACCGCGAGCTCGAGGCGTGCCGCGCGTGCCCGAAGATGATCGGCCCGGTGGTCCACGGCCCGCCCGTCCCGAGCCGGATTTTGCTCATCGGCCAGGCGCCCGGCCCGCGCGAGGGCAGCCTGGGCCGCCCGTTCGCGTGGACGGCGGGCCGCACCCTGTTCCGCTGGTTCGAGGCGGCGCTCGGCGTGCCCGAGGACGAGCTCCGGCGGCGCGTCTACATGTCGGCCGTCGCGCGCTGCTTCCCCGGCAAGGCGAAGGGCGGCGGCGATCGGAGGCCCGATCCCGAGGAGATCCTGCGCTGCCGGACGCACCTTGCGCGCGAGGTGGGGATCCTGGAGCCGAGGCTGATCCTGCCGGTGGGCACCCTGGCGGTGGAGCAGGTGCTCGGCCACCGAGGGCCGCTCGCGGGCGTGATCGGCGAGGCGCGGCGGGCGCGCTTTCACGGCGTCGAGGCCGACGTCATCTGCCTGCCGCACCCGAGCGGCGCGTCGACCTGGCACAAGACCGAGCCGGGGATCTCGCTCCTCGGCCGCGCGCTCCGCCTCATCGCGGAGCACCCCGAGGCCGCGCGCGCGTTCGCGGGCGCGGCGCCCGCTGCCGCCGCGGCGTCCGACGAGCCGCCGTAGGCGCGCGGAGACGCGCGGAGACGCGCGGAGACGCGCGGAAGACGCGCGGAAGACGCGGAGACGCGCGGAGACGCGCGGAGACGCGCGGAGACGCGCGGAGACGCGCGGAGACGCGCGGAGACGCGCGGAGACGCGCGGAGACGCGCGGAGACGCGCGGAGACGCGCGGAGACGCGCGGAGACGCGCGGAGACGCGCGGAGACGCGCGGAGACGCGCGGAGACGCGCGGAGACGCGCGGAGACGCGCGGAGACGCGCGGAGACGCGCGGAGACGCGCGGAGACGCGCGGAGACGCGCGGAGACGCGCGGAGACGCGCGGAGACGCGCGGAGACGCGCGGAGACGCGCGGAGACGCGCGGAGACGCGCGGAGACGCGCGGAGACGCGCGGAGACGCGCGGAAGACGCGCGGAAGACGCGCGGAAGACGCGCGGAAGACGCGCGGAAGACGCGCATAACCCCCGTTGAAGCCGCGCGGAGAGGCCTCTCCCGACGAAGCGCGGACATCCTGTCGAGGACGGCCAGGCCGACAGATCGGGAGACGCGCCGACAGCACGAAACGCGCGACAACTCCGTCGGGCGTGCGCCGTATTCCGTGCACCACGACGCGAAACGACCGCCAAGCACACCGCGGTCGCGGCGCGTCGGTAAAACGGATTGTCATTTTGGCAGGATGCGCCAGTGTACAGGTCGCCGACGTGTCCACTTTGGCAGAGCAGCACCAGAAGCCCTGTGATCCCTGCGGTGGATCCGCCGGAGGGCTGGTGGCACGGGGCTCGCATTTACAGGCAGCAAAGGCGCTGGCGGCGGGCGGGCGCTCGCGAACGAGGCAGGTAGCACCATGTTGAAGATCCTCCGGAAGTTGAATGAAGGCAGCCTCCTCCAGCGCACCATGATGCATATCGCGGTGTTCGTCGCCGGATCGGCGAGCGTCGTGGGGTTGACAAGCGTGCTGCTCGTGTCGACCGCGAAGGCCGTGCTGCCGCCGCACGACGCGACCGAGGCCGGCGCCGACTCCGCGGATGCGGAGGACGAGAAGGGCGAGAAGGGGGCGGATGCGGAGCCGGGCTCGCCGGAGGCCGCGGCGCGCCCCGCCGGCGCGAGGGCCGGGTCGAAGGCGCTGGCGCGTGTGGCGAATCGCCGCGAGGGCGCGGTCGCACAGTGACGGCCGCGCCGGCGCGGGCGCTCGCAGAGAGAGCGCCGAGCGCCGCGTGAGCGCTCCAGGAGCGCTGAGAGCCCGGTGAGCGCTCCAATCCCACCAGCTTCCCCACAGTAGGTCGATTCCCCTCCCCTCGATCTGCGCGGTTTTCCGCGGGCGGCGCCCTGGAACGCGCCCCCGGTCCGTCGCGCGCCCCCGGGCGGCTTGACAGCGGCGAGAGCCGTGCGGTCTCCTGACCTACAAACCGTGACGCTCAGGAGATGCATGCGAGGACAGCGGCAGGGCACACCGCCGTCCTGGTCCCCTCGGAGCTCGGCGCCGCCGCAGCCGGGAGGCGCAGCGCTCCTCCGCGATGCCAGGATCGCGACGTCGTGAGCGTTCGCCTCGGAAGCAATCCGGCGCATCGCGCGGTGAGCGGGTGTGGGGGGCATCATCGCCATGTGGTTGGAAGTCGAGTTGGATGCCGGCGATCAAGGCCTGCGCGTCAGCGCGCGCGGCAGCCGTGGCGAGCGCCCCCCGGCGCGCGAGCTGCTTCCCGAGGAGGGCCTCGACGCGCTCCAGGCGTTCGCCAGCAAGGTCGGGCGCGCGGTCCGGGGCGGTAAGCCGCTCGACCCTGCCGCCCTCGGCGACGCGCAGCGGCTCTACGGAGAGCTCATCGACGGCGACCTGCGGGACGTCCTCGTCCGCCTCGGCGAGGCGGCGAAGGAGAGCCGGCTGCTCGTGCGCCTGTTCGCCCGCGAGCGCGCGCTCCAGGTCATCCCCTGGGAAGCGCTCTGCCGCCCGGGCACGTCCGAGGGCTTCTGGGGCACCGATCCCCGGCTCCTGCTCGCCCGCGGCGTCGACTCCGCGGAGCCCTGGGAGCCGCGCGAGGTCCGCGGCGCCGTCCGCATGCTCGCCATCGCGCCCGGCGCCCATGAGCAGGCCCTCGCCGCGCTGAGAGCAGCGCTCGGCGCGTCCATCGAGTCGGGCGAGATCGAGTGGCTGGATCCCATCGCCGGCCCGGACGTGAGCCCGCGGGTCCTCTTCGATCGGCTGCGGCGGGGCAAGACGCCGCATATCGTCCACTTCCTCGGCCACGGCGGCGTGGACGCCTCGGGCAAGCCCATGCTGCGCATGGCCGACGACGAGGAGGGAGAGGAGGTCTGGATCACCGCCGAGGCGCTCGGGCGGGAGCTCAGCGCGAGCTTCTATGAAGAGCTGCGCCTCGTGGTGCTCGAGGCGTGCGAGGGCGCCAAGACCGGCGCGTTCGGCAGCGCCGCCGAGGTGCTGGGAAAGGCGGGCGCGGACGCGGTGGTGGCGCACCTCTGGCCGGTGAAGGCGGACGTGGCGCGCGTCTGCTCGACCGAGATCTACCGCGCGCTCACGGGCGCGGACCGGACGGCGGGGGACATCGGCGCGGCGGTGGCGGCGGCGAGGAGGACGCTGCTCGCGACGAGCGCGGAGGCGTTCTCGCCGGTGCTGTACCTGCGCGGGTCGGACTCGGTGATCTTCAACTTCGCGGGGCGGCGCGTGTCGAAGCCGGGCGCGAAGCGGGGATCGAAGCGGCTCGCGCCCGCGCTCCAGGGGCTGCTCGAGGGGGCCTTCACGATGATCGTCGGCGACCTCGACGACGACCGCGCCGCGCTCCGGAAGGACATCACGAGCTTCATGCAGGAGAACGGCGACACGCGCGTCGAGGGGCTGTCGCTGAGCACGCTGACGCAGCGCTGCGTGCTCCGGTTCGGGCAGGAGGTCCTGCACTCCCTCTTCCAGCAGTCGCTCACGCAGGCGCAGCCGGCCGAGCTCCCGCCGCTCATTGAGGCGCTCGCGCGCTTCGTGCGCCCCGGCGTCCACGTGACGCTCCTCTGGAGACCGCACCTCGAGCGCGCGGTCGCGGCGGCGCACCCGCAGCGCACGGTGTATGCGATCCAGCCCTCGATGGTGGGCTCGAGCGGGAAGCCGCGCGTCGTCAAGCGCGCCGCGGGGGCGACCTCGTGGAAGATGGAGCCGCTCCTGCCGAAGCGCTTCGATCTCGAGAGCGAGATCGTCGTGCTCCGCCTTTACGGGGGCTACTCCGCCGAGGCGCGGCCCATCTTCTCGCCGCCCATCCTCACCGACGACGATCACATCCACGGATTGCTCGGCGCCGAGGGCCTGCGGCCGCCCACATGGATGCAAGAGCTCTTGGGGAAGCCCCGGACCCAGTCCGGGCTCTTCCTGGGGCTGTCGATCCTCGACTGGCGCCACAGGATGTTCCTACGCTGGCTCTACGACCAGCGCCCCGCGCCCAAGGACAGCCTGGTTCTCCTGCTGCCCGACGCCGAGCCCGCCGAGGTGGAGATCTGGGACAGCGGCGCGGGGCTTCCCGGCGCGGCGCGCATCGCGGCGATCACGGAGGACCCGGCGCAGCTCGCGCCGCTGCTCGCCGACATCGATCCGGGCGAGGCGCGATGAGCGCTCTCGTCAAGAACCCGTTCCCCGGACCGCAGCCGTACCGCGCCTCGGACCGGGGGCGGTTCTATGGGCGCGAGGACATGTCCTATCACCTGCAGGGCAGCCTCCTCGCGAACCGCTGCGTCACCGTGTACGGCCCCTCGGGCGCGGGGAAGTCCTCGCTGATGCAGGCGGCGGTCATCCCGGCACTCATCGACGATCAGGACATCGCCGTCGCGCGGGTCGATGGTTGGCCGGAGGATCACGAGCCGACGCGCTGGCTCGCGCAGGCCGTATACGGGGATCTCGGCCTGGGGGAGCCGCCGCCAGACCTGTCGGCGGAGGATGCGTTGCTCGCGGCGGCGAAGCGCGCGGCGCGCAGGTCGTCGCGCATCATGCTGCTCTACCTGGATCAGATCGAGCAGCTGCTCTACGCGAGCCGGAGCGTCGATGCATCCGAGGCGTTCTTCGACAGCCTGAACCGGCTCGTCGAGCTGCCGCTCCGCAACCTGCGCGTGGCGCTGTCGCTGCGCGAGGACTACCTCGGGCGGTTCCGCGATCGGCTGCGCGATCACCGGCGGCTTCTGGACCACGGCTTCCGCGTGGGTCCGCTCACGGTCGCGGAGCTCTCCGCGGCGGTGTGCCAGGCGGCGGCGGCGGGCGAGCCGCCGCAGGCGTGGGAGCTGGAAAAGATGACCGCGCTGATGCTCCAGGTGCGCGTGCCCGGTCAGGCGGCGACCGAGGAGGCAGAGGCGCAGTCGGCATATGCGCAGGTCGTGTGTCGGGCGTTGTTCCAGCAGCGCGCGGGCGGCGAGGGCGCATCGGACGGCGAGATCGAGGCCGAGCCGATCCTGCGAGGCTACCTCGAGACGACGCTCGACACGCTGGATCTGCTGAGAGGCTCGGCGCAGCGGCTTCTCGAGGACCACCTCGTCACGGCCGATGGGAGCCGGACGCTGCGCACGGAGAAGGAGCTGTTGCGGCTGATTCCGGAGAAGGAGCTCTCGCCTATCCTGAAGGCGCTTGAGGGCGCCGCGATCCTCCATGCGGAGGAGCACCAGGGCAGCCGTTACTTCGAGATCGGCCACGACTGGCTCGCGAGGCGGGTATTCGAGCAGCGGCAGCAGCGCGAGCGCGAGGAGGAGCAGCAGCGCGAGTTCCGGCGCGAGCGCGAGGAGGCGGAGGCGAAGCTCGTCAAGGAGCGCAAGAAGCGGCGCAGGCTGGTCGTCGTCGCGGTGGTCTCCGTGATGCTCGCCGCGGGCGCCGGCGCGCTGGGGCTGTGGGCTTGGCAGCAGAAGCGCGCCGCGGAGGCGGCGTACCGGGCCGCCGATGAGCAGACGCAGATCGCGCTCCAGCGACAGGCTGAGGCGCGCGCGGCCCTGAAGGAAGTAGAGGAGCAGAAGCAGCGCGCGGAGGCAGAGACAAGGCGCGCCGAGGCAGAGAAAAGGCGCGCCGAGGCGGAGAAGAGCAGGGCCGAGGTCGAGGCCGAGCGGGCCCGCGCGGCGGCCGAGGAGGCGCAGCAAGCGCGGGACGAGGCGCAGAGGGCCGAACAGGTGGCGCGCGCCGCCGAGGCGCAGGCGCGCGAGGCCGAGCTGAAGGCGCGCGCGGAGGAGCAGAGGGCGAGCCGGGCTGCGGAGCAGGAGCGGCGCAGCAAGGAGAAGCTGGAGAGGCTCATCGAGAGGGCGGCAGGGAAGATCCAGAGCGGGCTGAACTGACCGGGAGCGGTGATGACGAGCTTGGGCATGCGAAGAAGGGTTGGGGACGCGGGGCTCGGGGTGGTGATGCTTATGTGCGCCGCGCTACTCGGTGCAGGCGCGGTGCCCGCGCACGCCGAGCCGCAGGCGCCACCGCCAGCGCAGGCGCAGCCGCCCACGGAGGCGCCGGTGCGGCCGTGGCACGAGGGCGTCTCGGAGGAGCGCAGGCAGAAGGCAGAGCAGCTATTCCAGGAGGGGCGGGAGCTGCACCGGAATCTGTTGCTCGCGGACGCAAGAGCGAAATACGAGCAGGCGCTGAGCTACTGGGAGCACCCCGAGCTGCGGCTCTACCTCGGCAGGGTCCTCATGCGCATCGGGCTGCCGCTCCTCGCCCACGAGAACCTGGAGAAGGCGCTCCGGTGGGGCTCAGGCGCGCTCGCCCGGGAGCTCGAGGCCGAGGCGCGCGCGGCGCTCGGAGAGCTGCTGGCGCACGAGCTCGCCATGATCGAGATCCGCTGCGACGAGCCTGGCGCGGCGGTGCTGCTCGACGCCAAACCGTGGTTCGTCGGTCCAGGCGTCGAGCGGCGGCTGGTCCTCCCCGGGGAGCACATCGTGACGGCGAGGAAGGCCGGGCACTACGTGGTCGTCAAGCCCGTCGTCGCGCTCGCAGGCAAGCGGGCGTCCGGGATGGTCCGATTGAGCGCAGACGCCACGCTCACCGAGCGCCGGTGGAAGGCGGCGTGGGTGCCTTGGTCGGTGGTGGGCGCGGGCGCGGCCCTGGGGCTGCTCGGCGGCGGCCTCACGTGGCAGGCTAGCGCGCACCACGAAGCGGCGGAGCGGAAGCTGCAGCGCGATTGCGGGCCGAAGTGCCCCGCGAACGACGGCAGCGAGTACGACCAGAGCATCCTGGAAAACCGGATCGCGATCGGCTCCTTCATCGCGGGGGGAGCGGCCCTGATCGCGGGCGGCGCGCTCGTGTACATGAACAGACCACGGACGTACCGAACCGAGGATCGAGGCGACGTCGAGGTCGAGATTGCGCCCGCGGTGTCGTCCGGTGCTGCTGGCCTGTCGACCCGGATCTCGTTCTGATGCGGGGGGCCCTGGGTACGGCGACGCGACGAAGGCGTCGGGGCGGAGGCGAGGGTGAAGCAATGAAGGTCAGGCAGCGATCATCTGTATGCACGAGGGGCCGCAGGCCGGTGCTCAGCGCGCTTCGTCAGGCGGCGGCCATGTCGTTCGCGATCGCCGTGGCGCTCGCCGGTGGAGCGTGCCTGGAGAGGGGGGGCACTCCCTGCGGCGACAGCTATTGCCCGAACGGCTACGTGTGCGACATGACCCGACGCGAGCCGCGGTGCCTGGGCTCCGGCATGTTGAACATCTGCGGCAACGAGGTCCTCGACAACGGAGAGATTTGCGACGACGGGAACGTGGCGGATGGCGACGGCTGCAGCCATGATTGCAAGTCCAACGAGCGCTGCGGCAATGGCATCGTCGACCACGACGAGGCGTGCGACGACGAGAACCAGATCGACGGCGACGGCTGCAGCCATGATTGCAAGTCCAACGAGCGCTGCGGCAATGGCATCGTCGACCACGACGAGGCGTGCGACGACGAGAACCAGATCGACGGCGACGGCTGCAGCCATGATTGCAAGTCCAACGAGCGCTGCGGCAATGGCGTCGTTGACCGCGCGGAGGCGTGCGATGACGGAAACACCTCGGGCGGCGACGGCTGCAGCGCCGACTGCCGTTCCGACGAGACGTGCGGCAACGGCATCGTCGACGAGGTCAACAGCGAGGTGTGCGACTGTGGCGAGGCTGACGGTATCACGTTGCTCATACCGCCGTGCTCAGGACGGCAAAACTCGAACGACGGCGGCTATTGTCGCGACGACTGCGTCCCGCACTGTGGCGATGGGGCGGTAGCACCGGAGGAGGCCTGCGATCCGGAATTAATTATCACGAATCTCTCCTGTGTAGACCTGCGTTACGACTTCGGCCGCCCCGGCTGCACCAGCTCCTGCGATGCCTTCGCGACGAAGCCGTGCGGGGACTGGAACTGGCGCGAGCACGATTCGAGGACAAATACATCTCTGGGAGGCGTATGGGGGAGCGGCCCTGATGACGTTTTTGCTGTAGGTATCGCGGGCGAGATCGTGCACTACAACGGCCTGGATTGGCAGCTCATGACCTCGCCCACGACGACCTGGCTGATGGACATATGGGGGAGCGGCCCCGATGACATCTTTGCCGTCGGTCTTGGGGGCGAGATCCTGCACTACGACGGCCTGAGCTGGCAGCGCATGAGCTCGAACACATCGGCATGGTTAAAGGGCGTGTGGGGAAGCGGCCCTCGCGATGTGGTCGCCGTCGGGAACGACGGCGCGATGATGCACTTCGACGGCGACGCCTGGCAGCGCGTGCCCTCCGACACGTCGGCATACTTGTCTGCAGTATGGGGGAGCGGCCCTCACGACATTTTCGTCGTCGGTCACGAAGGCACGATCTTGCACTACGATGGCGAGGTCTGGCAATCGATGCTCACGGGCAGTTCGGCGCCGCTCGAGGGCGTGTGGGGCAGCGGTCCTCACGACGTATTTGCTGTCGGCAATGACGGCACGATCTTGCACTACGACGGTGACGCCTGGCAGCCCATGCCATCGCACACATCAGGTCTGCTTAGCGTATGGGGGAGCGGCCCCCATGACGTCTTTACCGCGGGCTTCAACGGGATTCTGCATTACGACGGCGAAGCCTGGGAGCCCATCGACTCGGGCTCGTCGGAGGATGTGTGGGGCAGCAGCGCTCACGACGTTTTTGCCGTCGGCAGCGAAGGCAGGATCGTTCACTACAAGGGACAGAGCTTGAAGATCGAGAGCTCGGGGAAGCCGGCTCCGTTGACTGGCGTGTGGGCGAGCGGTCCTCACGATGTCTTCGCCGTCGACTGGGACGGCCAAATCATGCACTACAACGGCTGGGGCTGGCAGCACATAATATCGCCTCCACAGGACGCACGCGCATGGTTGAACGACGTGTGGGGCAGCGGCCCTCATGATATCTTTGCTGTCGGTGACGCCGTCGGTTTCGACGGCAGGATCGTTCACTACGACGGCGAGATCTGGCGATACATGGCCTCAGGGGCGTCGGCACAGTTGATGGGCGTGTGGGGAAGCGGCCCTCGCGATGTCTTTGCCGTCGGCGAAGAAGGCACGATCTTGCACTACGACGGCGTTGATTGGCAGCCCATGGGCTCGCGTTCAACGATCGCGTTGAACGGCGTGTGGGGGAGCGGCGCTCACGATGTCTTTGCAGTCAGTGATTCGGGTCAGGTATTGCACTACGACGGCCTGGACTGGCAGCCCATGATGCCCCCAGGGGAACATCCACCGTTGACCGACGTGTGGGGCAGCGGCCCTCGCGACGTGTTCGCGGTCGGCTATGATGGTGCGATCTTGCACTACGACGGACTGGACTGGCAGCGCATGGACTCGGGCACACTTGCGAGGTTGAACGGCGTGTGGGGCAGCGGTCCTGAGGACGTCTTCGCCGTCGGCATCAATCATACATTCATCCACTTCGACGGCATCTCCTGGCTGGAGCTCAACGCCGACACAAGGGTCGATTTCCTCGATATCGGGGGACAGGCTGGCACCTCCTTCATCGTCGGTTGGGAGGGCACGATCGTGCACCACGCTCGAACGGGGCTCGCACCGACGCCGTAGCCGTCCGCTGCGGGCTCGGGCGAGGACGCCGGCCCGCGCTCACCAAGGCGCCCAGCGACGACGCCGCATAAGGTGCCGCAGGCGCCGCTGAGCGGCAGAAACGCCCGTGATTCCCTCCTGCGGCCGCGTCTACTGTGACGGACGAGCCTGATCCATACATGTCAAACGTCGCGCGGTACGTCACCGTCGTTCCAGAGCCGCAGGCGGAGGCGCACGACCCGCATGACAGCGCGGTCCAGCGCACTGCCACGCGGTGGCGTCTTCAATAGCCAACCCCCTGCATCCCTAGCATGCGACCAGCGCGCTGGTCGGCCGCGTGCAGTTCGCCGACGCGACCGGCGAGCCGGATCTCCACAGCTACGCCGCACATGCGCAGAAAATCGCCCGCTCCGCGCGGGAAGGCAGCGGGCCCGAGCCATCGCCAGACATGCTGTTCTCCACGGCGCTGGACGGCGCGGCCGCGACGCACGCCGGCGAGACGAAGCTCGTGGCGCCGAGCCTCGCTGCCGTTCAGGAGCGCAAGGACGAGGGGCGCTTTCTCTGGCCTCCGTGCGCGGCATCGAGGCGGAGACCGCCGACGAGCTCCTGGGCGCCGGCGCCTCCGGGCGACTGTCGGTGCTGCTGTCCGTGAGCCACGGCCTCGGGCCTCCACGCCGAGGCTTCCGCTCGGAGGAGGAGCAGCAGCGGCGGCAGGGCGCGCTCCTCCTCGGCCGCGGCGAGGTGCTCGACGCCGAGCGGATGCGGGGGCAGCGGTTCCTGCCAGGTGGGTCGACGCGTACCGCGCCGCCGGGCGGCGCGTCGCGGCGGGTGACGGCGCCGCACGCCGGCACATCAGGGGCGGCCCGCTCGATGCGGGCAGCGCGCTGCGCGGCGCGGCAGCTCGATCGGTGTGCGTCGCCCATGGACGACATCGGCCGCGCCAGTGCCGCCTCGCCGGCGCGCCCGCAGCTGGATCCGCTCGGCGCCCCCATGGTAGCACCGTCGCCGATGACCCAGCCCCCGAGCCCCCTCGCCACCCCGGTCGCATGGGAGATGGTCGCCGACGACTACGCCGTCGACATCGTCCCCCACTTCGAGCGATACGCCGCCGACGCCCTCCGGCTCACCGCCATCGGCCCGGGCGCGCGCGTGCTCGACGTGGCCGCCGGGCCAGGCACCCTGTCCCTCCTCGCCGCCCGGGAGGCGCAGGTGACCGCCCTCGACTTCTCCCCGGCGATGGTCGAGCGGCTGCGCGACCGCGCCGCGCGCGCGGGGCTCGCCGTGGACGCCCGCGTCGGCGACGGCATGGCGCTGCCCTTCGAGGACGGCGCCTTCGACGCCGCCTTCTCGATGTTCGGCCTGATGTTCTTCCCCGACCGCGACCGCGGCTTCCGCGAGCTCTTCCGGGTGCTGCGCCCGGGTGGCCGGGCCGTCGTCGGGAGCTGGGCGCCGATGGACCGGTCGCCGATCATGGACGAGCTCTTCTCGGCCCTCCGCGCCGAGCTGCCCGGGCTGCCCTTCGGCGAGGGCAAGGCGCCGCTCGGAGATCCGGGGGAGTTCCGCGCCGAGATGGAGGCCGCCGGGTTTCGCGACGTCTCGGTGCGCGAGGTCGAGCACGCCTGGGAGGCGGCCTCGACCGAGGAGCTCTGGGGCTCGATGCGCCGGAGCAACGCGCCGCTCGTGCTCCTCCGGGACAAGCTCGGCCAGGCGCGCTGGGACGAGCTCGGCGAGGCGATCCTCGGCCGGCTGCAGGCGCGGTTCGGCGAGGGCCCTCAGCGCCTCGGGATGGTCGCCAACCTGGGCGCCGGAACGCGCTAGCTCCACCCCTGAGGAGTCCGACGATCGAGACACCGTCGCGACGATCATCCCGCGGGCTCATCGGGACCTCCGGCCGGCCAGGACGCCTCGGTCGGCAGAGCCTGGCGGGGCCCGCGCAGGGGGAGGTCCACGATGAAGGCCGACCCCACGCCGAGCTCGCTCTCGACGCGGACCGAGCCGCCATGGGCGATCACGATCCGGCGGCTGATGTACAGCCCCAGGCCGAGACCGCCGTAGTGCTGCGCCGAGACGCCTCGCTCGAAGCGCTCGAAGATGTACGGCACGCAGCTCGCGTCGATCCCGATGCCGCGATCGGCGACGACCAGCCTGGCCGTCTCGCCCTCGGCCGCGACGCTGATCTCGATCGGCTTGCCCCTCCCGTACTTGATGGCGTTCAGCACCAGGTTCGTCACCACCTGCTCCAGACGGGCCCTGTCCCACATGCCCACCACGGGAGCGTCGGCCCGCCAGCTCACCGTACTTCCGGACTGCTTCAGCTCCACGTCGAAGTCCTCCACGACCTCTCGCGAGAGCGCCCGGAGATCGACCTCTCCCAGCTTCAGCTCGAGCTTGCCTGACTGGATCCGGGTCACGTCGAGCAGATCTTCGATGAGCCTGACGAGCCGCCGGCACTGCCGGTCGGCCATCCCGGCCAGCCTCTGCGCGCCGGCGGGGAGCGCCGTCGCCTCACGCATCAAGCCTTGCACGGCGAGCTTCAGGCCCGCGATGGGGGTATAGAGCTCATGCGACGCGATCGACACGAAGTCGTCGCGCATCCGCACCGCCGCTTCGGCGGCGGCCCGGGCCCGCTGCTCGTCCTCCAGGAGCAGGACGCGCTCCGCCTCGATCCTCTTCCGCTCCGTGATGTCCGTGGAGATGCCGCCCACCGCGTACGGGACGCCGGCAGCGTCGCGCAGAGGGAACTTGATGGCGAGATAGGTGTGCACGCCGTCGTCCTGAGGCATCGCCTCCTCGTCCTTCAGCGCCGTCCCGGCGAGGAGCGCCCGCTGGTCGAAAGCGCGGAGCGCCTCGGCGTGCTCCCGGGAGAACACGTCATAGTCGCTCTTGCCCACGATCGCCTCGCGAGCGACGCCGAACAGCTCCTCGAAGCGGCGGTTGACGAGGATGTAGCGCCCCTCGATGTCCTTGACGTAGACGATGGCCGTCGAGCTGTCGATGATGGCGCGCAGGAGCTCCTGGCTCACGCGCAACGCCTCCTCCGCGCGCCTGCGCTCCTCAGCGACCTCCCGCAGCGCCGCCTCCGTCCGCTCGTGCTCCGCGATCTTCTGCCTGAGCTGGGCGTTGGCGTGGCTGAGCTCGGCGGTGCGCTCGGCGACCTGCCGTTCCAGCCGCTCTTTTGCCCGGGCTTCTTCTGTCAGGCGCGTTTCGAAGGCGAAGATGGACTTCAAGTCCACCTCGATCACATCGCGACACTGCGCCAGGAGCGTCTGGTAGGTCTTGCTGTATTGGTTCGCGCGGTCATCCAGCACGCAGATGGTTCCGAAGATATCCCCCGTGGGCCAGGTGATCGGGAAGCCGAGATAGGATATCATCCCGAGCTCGACGTCCGGGCTCGACGCCCACTGCTCGTCTTTCGACGCGTCAGGGATCAGCAGCGGCATCCGGGTCTTCATCACGGCCTCGCAGTAGAGCCCGGTGTCGAGGCGCGCGCGTTCGTCGCGCTCATAAGGGTTGCCCTCCGACTCGCTGGCGACGCAGACCACCATCTCGGGCGGCTCGACCCTCATGATCAGAGCGGCCGGGACGCGCAGGATCTCCGCGAGGAGATCGGTCATCTCCTGCCACTTGCGCGCGATGTCCGCCGGAATGTCGAACGCGACCGAGCCTGATCGGCTCCTCCGGCCGCTCCCGGGCGAAGCGGTGTTCGTCCCGAGGTCGTCCGCGCGCTGCTCCGGCGGGCAGCCGGAGGCGGCCCCATGCGGCCCGAGGCCCGCGCTCTCAGCGCGCTCCGACGGCGCGGGCTCGCCAAGCCCCGGGCGGCGGGCATGGTCGACAACGAGCACGCCTGGCTCTGTGTGATCGTCGGTCCCGGTACGCATGAGCCCCCACGATGACGGATCGTGCGAAGGGCCATCGGGTTGTCAAGCTGGGCGCGACGGCGCCGCTCCCGAGGGCGCAGCGCGACCAGCCGGCCGGCGGTCGAGCCCTACCCTGGTCGCCGCCGAGGACGCCGAACGGGTCAGCGGACGATCACGCGCACCGGAGAGCCGGGCAGCCCCTGCAGCCCCACCCGCACCGGCTTCTTGGACACGAGCTCGAAGCTGTAGCGCCGCAGCAGCGTGCCCAGGATCAGCTTCATCTCGTACAGCGCGAAGGCGGCCCCGATGCAGCGCCGATTGCCGCCGCCGAACGGCAGGAATTCGAAGGGGGAATAGGTCCGCTCCAGGAATCGCTCGGGACGAAACACCGCAGGCTCCGGAAATACCGCGGGATTGTGGTGGGCCCAGATGATTTGCGCGAACACGCCTGCTCCGGCCGGCAGCTCGTAGCCCGCGATCTGCATCGGCGCGTTCAGCTTGCGTCCCACCCCCGGGCTGGGCGGGCGCAGGCGCAGCGTCTCGTTGCACACCGCTTCCAGATACGGCGCCTTGGCCAGCGCCTCGGGCTCCGGATCCGCGCCCAGCGCCGTCAGCTCGTCCTGCAGCCGGCGCAGCGCGGCGGGCGCGTGTCCGAGAAAATAGAGCACCCAGGAGAGCGCGCCCGCGGTCGTGCTGTGCCCGGCGAAGAGCAGCGTGTGCAGCTGCTCGAAGATCTGCTGGTCGTCGAGCGCCGTCCCGTCTTCCTGGCGGGCTTCCAGGAGCAGGCTCAGGATGTCGGTGCGCTCGGCGGGCTCGGCGCGGCGGCGGGCGACCTCCCGATCGAGGAAGCTGCGCAGGTCGCGGGTCGCGCGCTGCCTGCGCGCCCACGGGCCGAAGCCCCGGAACTCCCGGCGCAGCCAGGGAATGATGAGGGTGATGGTCAGGCCGAAGGAGAAGCTCTTGCGCAGCTCCTCGAGCAGCTCCTCGAGGCGCGCCGCTTCCGCCGGTGTGGTGACCCCGAACACGAGGTGGATGATCGTCTGCAGCGAGATCTTGTGCATCAGGTCCTGCGCCACAAGCTGCAGGCCCGGCTTGAAGTCCTGGGAGCACTGCAGGGTCAGGTCGCATATCTGCTTCCCATACAGGCGCATGCGCTGTCCGTGAAACGGCGGCATGAGCAGCTTGCGCATGGCCGCGTGCCGCGCGCCCGAGAGCGAGAACAGCGACGACTCTCCCACCGCCGCGGTGAAGCTCTCGCCCAGCATCTGGTCGAGGTTTTCCGGCGGCACCGCGAACACGGAGCGCAGCCCCTCCACGCTGCCGGTGGCCAGCACCGGTTTGCCGTTCATCTTCGGGCACGACATCGGATCGCCGTAGCGCTCCCGCATGCGCAGCGTGTAGCCGATCGGGTCGAGCATCCCCTGAATGTTCACCAGGATGTTGTTGCTGGGGCCTTTGGGCAACGTGGTCATGGGGCGCGTTCCTCCGGTTGTACGGCTTCCGCTGCTCGATGCAGGTGACATGCTACGAGCGCGTCCGCCTGCTGCGCCATCATCCCGCGAAAATTTCCTCGCACGAGCAGCGATCGCCTACGAGGAGGTTCGGTCGACCCCGGGCAGGTCTCCAAGGTGGGGCTTTATGTCTCCGAAACGTTTGGACTTCCTCCTCCCAGGGCCAGGCTGCCGCCCTCGCCCTTGTCGTCGGCGCGCAGCACGAACCCGACTGGTGTCGTCAGAGAGGCGCTGCCTCGCTCGTCACGGCCGACGAAGCGCTCCGGAGCGGCGGCGGCGCCTGGATTACCAGCTACGCCGCGCGATCCGATCGGCGAGCGCCCTTCGAGCGGCCTGCAGCCTGCGGGCGGCAGTGGCCGGGTTCAGCCGGTGCGCCCTGGCGCGGGCGGCGATGGTCCGGGGACCTGCCGCGGCGAGGAGGAGCTCGCCATCCTGCGCAGGCAGCTCGGCGAGCGCGCGGAGCGCGGCGCGGGCCACGAGCCTCCCCTCCAGGTCGACGCAGCCTTCGCCGACCAGCGCGCGCGGCTCGTCGACCGGGACCTCTCGGCGGACGCGGGCGCGCCCCAGGTGATGGCCCGCCTGCCGCCAGGTGATGCCGCGCAGCCAGCCCTGGAGCGCGCGGCGCGGATCGGCGCGCGGATCAGGGCGGTATCTGCCCTCCTGGACGGCTCTCCAGGCGGCCATGAGCACGTCCTGGCGCACATCCTCTCGATCGCGCGCGTGGACGCCGCAAGCGGCGAGCACGGCCGCGATCAGGCGCTGCTCGGCGACGAGGGCGCCGATGGGCGGCGAGACCGCGGGGCGCCGCGGCGTCGAGCGCGCCGGAGCAGGCGGCGCACCGCGCGTGCGACGGCTCATCGGGATCTCCGGCGCGCCGCGCCGCGGCCGGCCGCGGGCAGGCAGCGGGGTGAGCGTTCGCGATGGATCGTGGGTATTCCGGCGGCACGCCGCACCGCGCCGGTGTTGCGTTCCAGGGTGATCCATCGCTGTTCGTCGAATGACGCGTCCATGCGCGCGAGTTCCCCGACGATCTCGCGCTTCGCTGCGAAATCGATCAGGCACGCTCGTTTTCACGCCCGTGACGCCGGCGCGGTGACAGATCGAGCGCGATCTCGGGCGGAAGGGGCCAGAGGGAGACAGAGAGAGTCGAGGGGCCTCAAGGCGTCATCGACACCCACCGGAGGAGCAGATCTCCTGGTGCTCCCGGCGCCTTGACGGCTCTCGGTTCCGGTCGAGGACGCGAACGGGCGTGAGCTCGCCGTCACGGAGCGCCGTTCAACGCGTCCTCGATGGCGGGCAGGTAGGCGCTGCCCGGGAACGCCTCGCGGAACCGGGCGGCGCGCGCCGCGGCCTCGGCGCGCCGGCCGGTCTGATCGAGCGCCTGGATCGCCAGGGTCTCGCGTTGCTGGGCTCTCGGGCTGCGCGGGTAGCTCCGCGCATGGCGGTCGAGCGCCTCGAGCGCCTCGGTCGCTCTTCCCGCGCCGAGGGCGGCGATCGCGCGCTGGATCAGGGTCAAGTCGGTGTCCATCGGCGGGACGGCCGCCTTCGCGCCGGTCGCGGCAGGCGGCGCCGGCGCCGGCGAGGACAGCGCCGCCGGGACGCCGGCGCGCGCGGCCGTCGCGCCCGCGCTGGCCGGGAGCGCCGCGAGCACGTCGCCGCGGACGAGGGCGCTCTCCGGCGGGGCGGGGCGCGGCAGGGCCGCGTAGAGCGCGCCGGCGCCGGTGCCGGCCCCGCCCAGGAACAGCGCCGCGCCTGCTGCGGCGAGCTTCGCCCGCGCGACCCGGATGCCCGCCCGCGCGAGGCTCGCCGGGGCGCGGCGCGCTTCCCACCCCAGGACGGCCTCCGCCGCGGCGTCGCCGGGCGGGAAGGCGCGCGCAGCCTGGCCGGCCGGCGCGCCCCCGTCGCCCTCCGGGAGGGCGAGCCGCGCCTGAAGCCGCGCCCAGAGCCGCTCGCCGAGGCCTTCCGGCAGGTCGAGCCGGGCGTCCCCCAGCTCGAGCAGCAGCGGCCCGTGGGCCAGGGCGAGCGGCGCCAGCGCGGAGCGCGCGTGCACGCCGAGCGCGTCGCGCTCCTTCGCGCCGAGCCGCATGACCGCGGCCGCGAACTCCTTGCGGGCCCGCCGCAGCCGGTCCCACGCGGTGTTCTCGGGGATCTCGAGCGCCGCGGCGATCTCGCGCATCTCGATCCCCTCGAGCTCGTACAGGAGGAACACGACGCGCCGGTCGCCCTCGATGCGCTGGACGAGCGCCCGGACGATCCGCTGCGTCTCGGCCTGCGCGAACCGCTGCTCCGCGTCGTCGCTCGGGTCCGCGACGTCGATGCGCTCGGCCTCCGAGCGCGCGAGCAGCTCCCGCCGGTTCCGGGAGAGCCGCTGGTGCCGCAGGGCGAGGTGCGACGCGATGCTCGCCACCCACGCCTTCATGGAGAAGCGAGGGTCGTAGTCCCCGAAGCGGCGGTGGACGACCAGAAACACCTCCTGGGCCACATCGCGCAGGTGCCGCGCCGGGACTCCCATCCGCCAGAGCACCCGGAGGACGTACCGGAGCAGGCCTGTGTAGACCTCCTCGAAGGACGGCCGCGGGGGCGGCTCGGGCGCCGGTCCGGCGTCGGCGTCGGCTGCCGGTCCGGGGTCGGCGTCGGCTGCCGGTCCGGGGTCGGCGTCGGCTGCCGGTCCGGGGTCGGCGTCATGGGCGGGGGCCAGCGGAGGCCGGGGGGGTTGAGGCTCCGTCATCGCCGCTTCTTCCCGCGAGGCGGGCTGGGTTGTGGCGAAATCGTACGCGGGGCAGAAAAAAAGCAGGACCGGGGGCCGTGCGGTCCGCCGGCTGCGCTTGCAGCCTCCTCGCTCGCCGACGCCCGCCTGCCGCTTACGTGGCGTCTCCGTGTTCCGTTGCGAAATCAACCAGGCGCGCCGGAGACCGGCCGTCCATGCGCCTGCCGCGGGCTCTCGGTGCGATGGGGGCTTCTGGTGACCCGGGGTTCACTCGGCTGAAGCGGGCGGAACACGATTTTCTTGCGCAGGAGATCGTGAGAAAGAATTGATGAGTTTCGGAACGCAACCCTGCGGGCCACCATCACCCCGCGGGCCTCCAGGAGCCTGAGGGGGCTTCTCGCGTCCTTCTTGATGTGGTTCCCTGCCGCGGCGCTCGCGCCGTAGTGCCGCGCACGCGGTGGCTGCGCCGCGGAATGACTGAGGTGAGACGATGAGGCGATGGGGTCGACGGGTGACGGGCGGGATGGTGATGGGGTCGGTCGCCACGGCCGTCGTGCTGGGGACCTGGGCTGGTGGCTGCGGAGCGCAAGAGGCCTGGGATTGCCCCTGGGATCCCGTGCCTGGGTTCTACGACCATCCATGCCTTGTGACGGAGGAGCCCGTGGATGGCGGCGATGGCGCCGACGCGTGCGGCGACGCCGGTCCTGACGCAGGCGACGCCTGCGCGGACGGGGATGCCGGCGCCGATTTCGACAGCGCGACGGTCCCCGAGCTCGACACCGGCACGCCGGCGGCCTGTCCGGGACAATGCGTGCCGAGGGAGCCGTTCGGCTGGTCCGAGCCGGCGCTGCTCTGGATCGGCCCGGAAGACCGAGCACCGGACTGCCCCGCCGCCGCGCCCATCGTCGCCTTCGAAGGCCGCACGGACTTCACGGCGGGGGCATCGCGCCCGTGCCCGGCCTGCCTGTGCGACCCGCCGGACGCGTCGTGCGAGCTACCGGCGGCGTGGAGCACCTACGCCAGCTTTCCCTGCGACGTCCCCGGCGCCGCCGAAACGCCGTTCGCTGCTCCCGGAGGTTGGGACGGGTCCTGCACCTCGGCCGGCGCGATCGACGCCGGACAGATGTGCGACGGCGCCCTGTGTGCGCAGTCGCTCCAGATCCCGGCCCCCCGCGTCCTCCCGGGGAGCTGCGCGCCCAGGATCGCGGAGGAACCCGAGGAGCCGGAGGAGCCTGAAGGCGCCGGGAGCTTCGCGATCTTCGCCCGGGCGTGTACCGGCACCGCGTTCGCGCCGTGCGCCGATCCCGGGATGACCTGCACCCCGGCGCCGCCGGCCGGCGAGGCCGCGCCGCCCGAGGGGTTCTTGACGTGCATCCACCGTGAAGGAGAGCGGGACTGCCCGGCGACCTACCCGGACCGGCACGTCTTCTACGCGGGCGCCGAGGACACGCGCGGCTGCGCCCCCTGCGGCTGCGCCGAACCTACCGGCGGCACCTGCAGCGTCCTGGCGTCGGCGTTCAGCGATGAGGCGTGCTCTCAGATCGTCGTCGGCGTGGTGGTGAACTCCGAGGCGTCGATCTGCACCGGCATCGTTCCCGGGACGGCGCTCGGGAGCAGATCGGCGAGCGTCGTCAGCCTCGATCCGGGGACGTGCGAGCCGACGGGCGGCGAACCGACCGGCGGCGTCGCGTTGCTCGGCACAGCGACACTCTGCTGCCGCCCTGAGCCGATCCCTGATCCGGTACCTGCCTGAGGCAGGTGGACCTGGGCTCTCACGGCTGCGTCCAGGCGGAGCCTCATCCACATCCTTCCAGCACGCGCGATGCTCCCGGCCACGCGCTCCGATCGGCGAACAACCGAGCCCGGATCAGAACGAAGCGACGAGGTGCAAGGCTCCCGCCTTGGAGGTGCCGGCCGCGGACAAATTCTCACCGCCACGGAGATGAAGCGTGGGACGCGCGAGGTTGGCCACGAGCTCGCCAGTGAGCCGTGCGGCAAGGTCGTACGACAACGGCACCTCAACGCCGCCGCGCAGCCCGAGCCCTGCGTAGGGCTGCAACGCCTCCCCCACGACGTTGACCATGCCGAAGTGCCGCACGCGGCCCGCCGTTACGAGACCGCAGCCGAAGAACCAGGCCACGTGCCCGCAGGGGACGACCGAGCCGCCGAGCGAGGACACGCCGTAGATCCCGCCCCGATACGGGTCGGTGGCGACCGGCAGGTCCACGCGTCCCTCCAGCGACAGCGAGAACGCCTCCCACCGGGCCCCCACGAACCCCGAGAACCCGACCGCTGGGGCCGGCGCAAATCCCTCGCTGATCAGCGCCCCCACGCCGACCTGAAGCCGCAGCCCGGCCAGCGCGGCGTCACGGCGCTCCAGCGGCCGCGCCGGCGCGGCGGGCCGGCACGGCGGGGCCGACGCGGCCGGCGCCGCGGCCGGCGCGCGCGGCGGCCCCGCCAGCGCCCCTCGCGGGGAGGCCGTCTCCGGCGGCTCCGGCGCGGAGGCTGCCTCCGGCGGCCCCGGCGCTGCCGGCGCTGCCGGGCGGGGAGGCCGTCTCCGGCGGCTCCGTCGCGGAGGCTGCCTCCGGCGGCCCCGGCGCTGCCGGCGCTGCCGGCGCCGCCGGCGCCGCCGGCGCCGCCGATCGCGCCGGCCGCAGCACGATGGCGAGGGCGGTGCCGACGTCCTCCACCAGCGCCCCGCAGGCCGCGCTGGTGAGCTCCTGGCCGCCGAGCCGCCGGCCGTCGCCGTCGTACAGCGCGATCTCCCCCAGGAAATGCCGCCCCTTGCGCGCGAGGACCACCTCGACCCGCCGGCCGCCGCCGCCGTCCACGAACGGGTCGGTCCCGCCGAGCTGCGCGGCGACGACGTCCCGGAGCGCCTGCTCCTCGGGGCACCCCTCCGCGCCCGGGCCGCGCGTGTAGGACAGCCGCGCGCCGCCCGGCGGGACCTGACCGAGGGCCGGCAGCGCGGCCAGCACCAGGGACACGGCAAGACTCCACCCGATGGCGTTCAGACGTGGATGGCGCAAGGGACTCCGCTCGAGCGTCAGGCACGGGCCGCAGGTCGATGGCGAGGGGCCACGGCCGGCTGCGACCTGCACCGACTGGAATTACGGACCACGACCCGCATCCGGCAACGGATTTTTCCGGGCCGCGGCGCCCCGCCACGCCCGCGCCGGCGGGCGCCGGAGGCCTCGAGGTCTGCCGGACGGGTCGATCACCCGTTCCGGGAGGCCTCCCGGCCTCTCCAGCAGGTCGACGACCTCCGAAAAGAGCCCGATCGGCCCGCGCCAGCACGACGGCGACCCGTTCCGGGAAGCCCCGGGGTATCTCCGAGCGCGCTGGCGACCTGCCGACGAACCCCTTCGGTATGTCCGAGCGGGCCGGCGACCCGTCGAGGCCCCCCGTTGAGGCAGGTGGTCCCCCCTCGCCCCTCCCCCGCCCTGCTCCGGGATGCAACCGGCCCATCCCGCCCGCGTCAGGCCGGTAGTGCTCACGATTGAACATGAAGGCGGGAAGGCGGCTGCGCACCAGCGCAGTCCATAGCACGTTAACGACGACAGGCGCTCTGGACGTGGGAGAGGGCCATGCTCATCGTGCCACGATGGACTCAACGTTCGATGCTTCGATCTACGTTCGCGCTCCCATCATCAACATCGCCAACGGCGTGACCCTCGCCAACGCGCTGGTCGCAGCCTGTCCGGAGGCGCCGCCGGAGAACGTCGCCAAGGCGTGTACGAAGCTGAAGGCCGCCGGGGAGGCAGGCCAGAAGGCGCTCACCGCGCGCCGCCGGGTGAACGGCGCCCTGTCCGAGGACGACGTGCGGGGGCTCGACCGGGAGGCCGACGGGAGCTTCGGGGCGCTGCGCATGCGCCTCATCGCGACCTCGATGCTGCCCGAAGCGCGCTTCCCGCAGGCGCGGCGCGCCGGAGAGCTGGTCAACGAGCTCTTCGGCGATGACGGCCTCTCGTTCCTCACGGCCGAGTACTCCGTGCAGAACACGGTCATGGCCTCCATCCTGGCGCACATCGAGGAGGCCGGCCTGAAGCCGGAGATCGACGCGCTCGCCGGGCCCGAGTTCCTCGAGCAGATCGGCAACGTCCTGCCGCGCTACGACGCGATGGTGCGGGACAGGCTCCAGAAGGACGCCGCCGCGACATCGAACCTCGCCACGCACGTGCGCGCCATCCAGACGGCCATCGTCAATTACGCGACCAAGGTCGCCGCCATGGTCGACGAGGACGAGCCCGCGACCGTCGAGGCCGTCCGGAAGGCCCTCCGCCCGCTCGACGTGCACCGCGAGGCCGGCGCGCGGCGGGCCCAGGGCGGCGCCAAGGGCGAGGCCAATGGCGGCGCCAAGGGCGAGGCCACGAGCGGCGCCCCGGCCACGCCGGCCGCCCCGCCGGCGACCGGCGCGGCCGCCGACGGCGCCGGCGAGCCGGTCTGAAGAGCTACGCGCGCCGGCGACCAGCAGGCCTGTGCCGGGGAGGCAAGCGCGAGGTCGCGCGCGAGCGATCGACTTTCCGCGCACGGCTTTACACAGTTCCGTTGCGATGTGCCCCGCGCGGTCGAGGCGAGGCGACGTGCGGGCGCACGCGCTGGTTCCGCGGGTCAGAGCTCCCGCCAGGGATCTGCCTCGCGAGCGAAGAGAGATTCAACGCAAAGGCGCAAAGGCGCGAAGACGCAAAACTACAAATCTTTTTTGCGCCTTTGCGCCTTTGCGCCTTTGCGTTGAACTCTCTCTGGATCCGTGGCTCGACCCCTGGTGGGTGGAACCAGAGCAGCTCGCCTGGGACGATCGCGCGCTCGGCGCTACGGGAGGCACAACTACGGTGCGGGCCTCGGTGCCCAGTCCATCGCGGGTTCGCGGCGGCGAGGTCGGGCCTGCCGTCGCCGTTCACGTCCGCCACCGCCACAGAGGGGACGAGAGGGGCCGAGTCGGCGTCCCGGCCTGACCGGAGGCGCCGGGAGGCACGCGGCCCCTCGGGCGCGCCGGGGGCGCGCCGCCGCGGCACGCTCCGGGTCGCTCATGGCGAGATGAATCCATTGCATGGGGTTGATGATGCCAATTCATTGGAATCACGCCCTCCGGTGAGCCATGAACGTGCAGCCTACGAGCCGCTCGCGGTCCCACCCTTTCGGCTTGCTGCGCCACACTCCCTCGCGCTGCGATCCGGCTTGGTTTGCCTACGCGCCGAGACTCTAATGGCGCTGAGCGTCTGAGACGAACATCCCGGGTTCGGTCGACCTGCTCACTGCGCGTGAGCGCACGAAAAGTGTGTGTCGACCGAGGTAGGAGCGACGATGCAACGAGTCACGGTTTCGATGATGTCGGCCTTCTCTTCTTCATTGTACCTCGCGGCACCACTGGTCCTCCTCGCGTGCGGTGCGGACGCCTCCGGCGAGGCGGGCGTCGTCTCGGAGGCGCATGCGCTCGCAGGCGGCGGGCATTGCGCAGCCGGTTTGCTGGAGAATCCGGAGACGCAGCAGTGCGCGCCGATCGCCGATCGCCGCGCCGAAGCGCAGCGTGCCGCCGCGCGCAGGCCGGAGCGGCTGCCGCCGAATCTCAAGGCGTTGCGCGGCACGGCGGGCGGCGCGCCGCCCGCGGCGCGCTCGCACGTGAGCGTCCCCGACCACGTGCCGGGCGGGCTCGGCGCGGGCGTGAGCTACAAGAGCGGCGCGCTGCCCGTAACCGAATCATCGACGCTCTACACACACATGATCGTGTATCCGGAGGGTCTCGGCTTCGACGTACCGGCGGACTTGTTCACGACGGCCACGAATCGCACGGAAAAAACCGTCGAGGTCGTCGGCTGGTACCGCGAGGCCAGCGTGCATCACATCGGCGTCTTCGACTGGTCGTGCTCGGCGACCGATCCGTGCGCGGGCGGTCAGACCGTGCCCTCCTGGATCTGGACGCGACCCTTCAGCGACAACACCTGCCAGCTCACGCAAATGGCGGACGGCGCCGGCGTGGACCACGAGACGCTGTACTACGCCAATGCCACCGTCTCCACCGCGAGCGGCTGGGAGAACCGCGTTTTGTTCTGGAATTATTGCACGAGCGAGTGGGATCTCGAGTACGTGCACGCGTTCACGGGTCCGCAACAAGACTGCAGCGTGACCGGTTGCGGCTGGTGGGGCCCGATCGTCGAAAACTTTTCTCCGCTCGAGGATCAGCCGTTCCCGCAGCTCGGCTTCATCGACACGAGCCTCGTTCACGACGGCGTGACGAGCCTTCTGCCGCCGAGCGAGACGGACTTCAACGGCCCGCCTTCGACCTGGAACCTGTGTTTCATCGATCCGAACACGTCCTGGTCGACGAGCCAGATCCCGTGCGGCGCGAGCACGGCGCCGTGGACCGCGACGCTCACCGTGACCAGCAATTGGAACACGGGCTATTGCGCGGATGTCGCGGTCCACAACGGCGGCACGACGGCGATCTCCACTTGGTCCGTGTCGCTCGCGATGAATCAATCCACGCTGACGAGCAGCCACAGCGCGAACTTTCAGGCGGCTTCCGCCGGTCAGTATCAGATCACCCCGCTGAGTTGGAATGCGAACCTCGCGCCCGGAGCCACGACCTCGTTCGGCTTCTGCGCGAACAAGACCGGCACGAACTACACGCCGGCCGCCACCACGCCCTGAGCGCCGTGAAGCATCTCCGCTCGGCGCAGCGGAATGCTCGAGGATCGCTCGTCCCGGCACGGACCCCGCGGGCGCGCCGCGGAGGGTGACGTCACGCCTGGATCCGCCGCCCGGCCCGGAGCGCTCCCCGCTGCTCGAGGAGCCACGCGCGCGCTTCGGCTTCCGTCTCGAAGAACACGAGCAAGGGGAACCGCGTCGTGAGGAGGCTGATGCTCTTCACGATGAGCGTCGCCATGACGCGGATATGGAAGCCCGCTCCGAAGACCGCGATCCCGTCGAGGCGCGCCGTGCGCAGCCCGTCCAGGTACACCTTGCGCGCCGCCGGCGTGACCGCCCCGCAGCGACGCGCGTCGGCGAGCACCAGCACCTCGCGGCCGCTGTCCGTCAGGCGCTGGAAGGCGTCCACGAGCGCGCGCGCGTTGTCCTCCAGGACATCGCCGTCGGTCGCGATGACCAGGAGGCCATCGGGCTCCTCGCGGAGCTCGAAGCTCGCGCCCGCCGGACGGGGATCGCTCATGCCAGGCATGGTAGCCCACCCCGCGACGCGCGTCCTGCGCGCCGGCGCTGCGCCGATGGCGCGCGCCTCGGCGGGCCGGCGGGCGTCATGCGCCCTGCCGCTGCGTGGCCCGGAGCGCGCCTCGCTGGGCGAGCAGCCACGCGCGCGCCTCGTCCTCCGTGTCGAAGAACGCCAGCGGATAGACCTCGCCCGTGAAGAATTGCACGCTCCTCGAGGCGAGCGTCGTCACGACGCGCACGGAGAAGCTCGCCCCGAAGCACGCGACCCCGCCGAAGCGCACGCCGCGCAGCTCTCCCGCCAGCGCGCTGCGCGCCGCCGCCGTCAGGGTCCCGACGCGGCGGGCGTCGGAGAGCACGAAGACCTCGCGACCGCTCTCCCATACGCGCCGGAACTCGGCGCAGAGAGAGCGCGCGATCTCGTCCGAGATATCGCCCTCGAGGGCGAAACAAAGAATGCCGTCGGCGTCCTGGCGGAGGAAAGGGCATGCGTCGTCGGAACGGGGCTCGCTCATCTCCAGCAGGCTAGCGCATCGGGCTCACGGCACGACGAGCGCTCGTGGGGCCGGCGCGGGAGAACGCTCGCCGGGTGACCCGCCTCACCGAGCGCCGCTCCGCGCGCTGCCGCCGAGCGCGTCGCCCGGCGCCCGGCGTCCTCGTGCTCACCTCTCGGCTGAGGAGCCGCCAACCACGTACAAGGAACGCGATCTCCGAGGATGGATCCTGGTCCCAGAGGTTTCCACAGCAGCTTGGCGTGATCCCGCCATCTAGATTGGAAACTTTCGCCCTGGACGCCACTTGACATGCGGCTCCTCGCTGTGATGCGATGTCCATCAGGTCGCGCAAGGACTCGATGTGACCTGTCGCGTCGCATCGCTCCGGGGGGAACAGGCACGGGATGCGCTGGCCGCTCGTCCCGCTGCCGACTCGATCGTCGTGATCGAGTGGGCCGCCTCCGGACACCGGGCGGGCATCAGGTCTGATCTGCGCGCAAGGGTGCCGCGCGCGACCGCACGAACACGTACGAACGAGCGGCAACGTAGCAGGGGGGTCTCATGACGATGATTGGGCGAAACTGGGCAGTGGCCATCGGGCTCGTGCTGACGACGGCGGCATGCGGCTCGAGCGATCCGGACGCGGCGCAGACAGCCGCGCCCATCCAGCGAACGCCGCTTCCTCGGAGCGAGTTCCTCCCGCTCGAGATCGAGGCGACCATCGACGAGCTCGTCGCCGAGATCAACAAGAGCTCGATCGAGTCGATGCAGATCGCGGTGTTGCTGAAGTCCCTCGACGGCTTCTTTGCGCCGATCGCCACGGGCGCGAACCGAGCCATGGGTGAGCTCGGGGCCTCCGGGAGGGCGACGGGGAACGTGCTCGCGCCTTACAGTACTGAGACGGAGCTGGAGGAATTGACAAAATTCCAGACTCAACACATCAAACAGTCGGTGGCGGAAGGCGCCGAGGGGATAGTCATCACGCCCGTCGGCGAAGGCAACGCGGCCGCGCTCGACGAGGCCAACGCGAAGGGGATCCCCGTGGTGACGCTCGACGCCGACCTGGTGAGCTTTAAGCGCCAGATCTACGTCGGGATACTCAACGCGTATGCCGGGACCCTGGCAGGGAACACCCTGCTCGAGATGCTGCCCGAGGGGCCGGGCACGGTGCTCATCCACGGCTGGGCCGACCCGATCTGGGTCGACGGTGTCAATCGAACCCAGGGCGCCAAGGAGGTGTTCGAAGCAGCCGGTTACCACGTTCTGGTACATCAGTCCATCTATCATGACCAAGCCATGGACGTCGAGTTGATGAGAGGCGAGATCGAGGACGCCGACCCGCCCGTCGTGGGCCTGATCGGAATGTTCATCGACTCGTATCGATGCGTGCTGGCCGCGGACGCCGCGGACGCGCCGGACCTCCCCATCGTCACCTTCGACTTCGCGCCGGAGACCGCCGGTTATATGCGCCAGGGTCGCATCAAGGCCACGCACGTCCAGCGGCAGTACTACGAGGGGTACCTCGGTCCCTACATCGTCTACGGCATCAAGAGCATCGGCCTCGACGCGGTCAAGGAGATCCTCGCGCCGCAGCTCGTCGAAGACGGCCAGTTCGACCTCGGCGTCGACGTGGTCCCGTGGGAGAAGGTCGACGCCTACAACGCCTTCCTCTACGAGGTCGGCGCAGAGCAGTAGCGGCGCGCAGCTCGAGGAGGATCTGCTCCTCGCCGCGCTCGAGGTCGCCGCCGAGGGCGCCGGCTTCGACGAGATCGCGATCCCCGGAACCGCTGCCGTCGGCCGGAGGCGCCCCGGAGGTCACCCTGGTGCTGCCGCTCCCCGCGCTCGGGAACGACGGCTACATCGCGTCGAGCCGGGAGCAGCCGCTCGTCCACGCTTCCGCGTTCGGCGCGGAGCTCACCGTCGCGGTGCGCACGCAGGCGTCTCCTATGGGGCCCTACACGGCGCGCGCCGCTCAATCGGCGCACATGAGCTGATCGATGATCTTAAAGGTGTCGATGGTCGTGGCGTACGAGGCCTCGGGGTCGTCGGTCGACGTCGACAGCGACATCACGATGACGCGAGAGCCGTCGTCGCTCGCGGCGTTCCGGGTCGAATACCCGAGCGTGCCTCCGGCGTGGCTCCAGTACCCTCCACCGCAGCTGGTCGGGATCCACATGATGCCGAGGCCATAATCGGTGCCGGGCGCGATCGGGTCGAAGGCAGGCGCCGGGACCGTCTCGTGGAGCTCCGCCATCTGCTCCGGATCGAGCAGCGATCCTTCGGTCAGCGCCCGCCAGAACTTCACGAGATCCGCGGTGGTCGTGACGAGGGAGCCGGCGGCGCCGGCCATGGTATGGTTCGCGATCGTGACGTCGATGAGCGGCCCGTCGACCTCGTACTGCTGGTACGCCACGGCGTGCGGGGCAGGCAGATCAGGCTCATCGCCGGGATCGAACGTGTGGTCGAGGCCGAGCGGATCGAGGATGCGCGCCTCGACCTCCTCGCTCCAGCGGTTTCCGGTGGCACGCTCGATGATCATGCCGGCGAGCACGTAGTTCGTGTTGGAGTAGTCCCACTGCGTCCCCGGATCGAAGCTCGGCTTGTGTTGCAGGGCGAGCGCCACGAGCTCTTCCGCGTCCATGTGGTCGAGCCGATGCTGCATGTACTCGTCGGCGGAGCGCAGCACGGCCAGGGACGGCTGCGGATCCGGGCCGTCCGGATCGGCCGGACCGATGTAGTCATAGAGGCCGCTCGTGTGCTGAAGTAGCTGGCGGATCGTGATCAGCGAGCCGTCATTGCCGTTGCCCGACACGACGCCGGGCAGCCACTGCTCGACCGTGTCGTCCAGCGACAGCGCGCCCTCGCCGGCGAGCTGCAGCACGACGACGGCGACGAACGTCTTGGTGTTGCTGCCCATCCGGAAGTAGCTCTCGAAGTCGACCGGCGTCTCGCTGTCGCGCTGCGCCACGCCGCTCCGGGCACGGATCCGTCGGTCGCCATCGAGCATCTCCGCATGCACGGCGACGATGCCGCTCGCTTGAACCCTGTCCACCCCCTCCTGGAGCAGCTTGGCGTACGCCGCGTCGCCCTCCTCGGGAGAGTCGCCCGGGCAGCCCGCGACGAGAGATGCCATGCAGAAGAGCGGAATCGAGAGCTTGTTGAGTGCCATGTCCGTGTGTTCCCGCTCGGCCTGGAACCGTTCATCGGTCTCTACGATTTCGTCGACGTCGCGCCGCCGCGCGGGTGCATGGCGCGCCGCGGACCGCTGCAGGTGCACAGAGAGCGAGGCCGGCGTTGAACAGAGCCAGGCCGAGCGGGAACACACAGCACGGCGCTCGACATCCGCACGCTCGTCGACGCCGCCGGCGCCGTGGTCGTTGCCACCGCAGACCTCGCGCCGTTCAGCCTCTGTCCGTTCCGGTGATTGCGAGGTCAACGAAGATGATCACACAGACTGTCCTTCGGGTGGGGCTCCTCCCCGTGGTGCTCGGGTTCACGGCGTTCGCAGCGGGCTGCCCCGGCGGCGATGACCAGGCCAGCCCTGGCACGAGCGGCGATGGCGCCTCGGGCGGCAGCTCGGCGGTCGAGTGGGGGAGCTGCCCGGGCGACTTCATCTCCGAGTGCGCCACGGTCGCCCTGCCGCTCGATCCATCGAAGCCCGACGGCGAGACGCTGCCCGTCTTCGTGTCGCGCCACCTGGCGCCGGGCGGCGCGGCGAAGGCGCAGGTCTGGCTCCTGCAAGGCGGCCCCGGCGACTCCGGCAACATGTTCACGGGCTTCATCGAGCAGCTATGGGAGCGCGTGATGCCCGAGGTGGACTGGTACGTGCTCGAGCACCGCGGCGTCGGGCGCTCGAGCCGCCTCGGATGCCCGGTCCAGGAGGACCCGAGCTCGGAGGACGGGGCGGACATCGGCGCGAGCGAGTGGCCCGCCTGCGTCCAGGCGTTGAAGGCGCAGTGGGGCGACGATCTCGCGCACTTCACGACGTCGGCCGACGCCGACGATCTGGCGCGCCTCCTCGATCTGACGCGCGAGCACGGCAAGAAGGTGATCCTCTTCGGCGCCTCGTACGGGACGGCGCGCGCGCTGCGCTTCTTGCAGAAATACCCCGAGGCGGCCGACGCCGTGATCCTCGACTCGATCGCATCGCCGGGCGCGCAGTACCTGTCCTTGTACGATATGCAGTTCGATCCCGTGGCGAAGGAGCTGTCCGCGATCTGCGCCGTCGATCCGGTCTGCGGGGCGAAGCTCGGGCCCGATCCCTGGGCGAAGCTCGACGCGCTCTCCGGCAAGCTCACGGAGGGGCACTGCTCGCAGCTCGGCATCGACGCCGCGCTGTTCGCGTCGATCGCCCCGGCCTTCGTGCAGCTGCGCAGCGTGCGGACGCACCTCTTCCCGCTCGCTTACCGCATCGACCGCTGCGAGGCGGGCGACGTGCAGGTGGTCGGCCACTACATGCAGGCGCTGAGCGGCTCCTCCTCGCAGGCCGACGGGGGCGAGCCGCGGGGCTCGGCCGTCCTGGGGGCGCACGTGGCCCTCTCCGAGATGTGGGAGGACCCGGCCCCGACCTCGGCCGAGCTCCAGGCGCGCTGCGATGCGCAGCGCTTCTGCCCGGGGGCGGCGCTGGAGATCGGCCAGCTCTACGATGCCTGGCCGCGGTATCCGCACGACCAGTTCTGGAGCGAATGGCCGCGCTCCTCCGTGCCCATCCTGGCGATGAACGGCCTGCTCGACCCGCAGACGCCCATCGGCGTGGCGGAGCTTGCGGCCGACAGGCTGACCGCGCCCCACCAGACGTTCGTGGCGGTGCCCTGGAGCCCGCACGTGGTCACGTTCGAGTCCCCCGTGAAGACCGCCGGCGCGGCGCCCTGCGGCACGCAGATGATGGCGAAGTTCATCGCGGATCCCGAGGCCCCCGTCGATACGACGTGCCTCGACGACCTCGTGCCCGTCACGTGGGACGAGGATCCGGCGGTCGTCGAGAAGCTCTTCGGCACGAAGGACATGTGGGAGAACACGGCTTCGCCCGCCCCCGCGCCGAGGATGGTGGCGCCGGTCGACTGGGCGGCCGTCGCGCGCCTCGCGCGTGGAAGGAGCCTCCGCGTCGAGCGCTGACCCGTACATCCCGTGAACGAAGAGAAGCGAGCGCCGGCAGGCGATTGCGCGCGCCGGCCTCTTCACCGGAGGCCGAGTTCCTCGAGCAGATCGGCAACGTCCTGCCGCGCTACGACGCGATGGTGCGGGACAAGCTACAGAAAGAGGCCGCCGCGACATCGAACCTCGCCACGCACGTGCGCGCCATCCAGACGGCCATCGTCAATTACGCGACCAAGGTCGCCGCCATGGTCGACGAGGAGGCGGCGGAGCAACTCCACCCCCTTGTAGAGCGCCTCAGCGCGATTCGCTGGTCCCGTTGTCCCGGTACGACGGGCAAGGGCAAGGTCAGCTACGCGCGCCATCGCCGGACGTGCTAAGCCTTCGCGTATGCCGACCCCCAAGCCCGCTGATGTCGATGCGTACCTCGCTGCCCAACCTCCCGAGGTCCGCGCCGCCCTCGTCAAAGTCCGAGCCGCGATGCGCCGTGCTCTCCCAACTTCCGTCGAGGCCATCAAGTACGGAATGCCGGCGTACCTCGTTGATGGCCGCGCCGTTGCATCCTTCGCGGGATGGAAGGACCATTACGCTCTCTACATCGTCCCGTCTACGCTCTTTGAAGCTATCACGAAGGATCTTGAAGGCCGCGAGGCGAGCAAGGGAATCATCCGCTTCAAGCTCGACGAGCCCGTGCCCGAGTCCGTCGTGGTGCGGCTCTCGGAGTGGAACGCCGTCGCTGGCGGTATCGCCTCTCACGTCCCGGAGAAGCCGTCGAAACCAAAGGCAGCTGCTTCGCCTACTCCAAAGCGCAACACTCGAAGACGAGCGCCTTGACCGGTTCTTGACGTCGATACAGCGCATCGCGATCCCCGCAGGCCCTAACTATCATCCGACTGACCTCGACGAGCAGGTCGATCGCCCAGCGTGCTCGCCCCCGGCGCGCCCACCTGGCGGCGCTGTGGGCCGCGTTCGTCGTCTTCACCATCGTCTTCGCGGGCGACGACCCAGCGGCGCGGCGGGACGAGAGGGGCCGAGTCGGCGTCCCGGCCTGACCGGAGGCGCCGGGAGGCACGCGGCCCCTCGGGCGCGCCGCCGCGGCACGTTCCGGATCGCTCATGGCGAGATGAATCTATTGCATGGGGTTTATGATGCCATTTCATTGGAATCACGCCCTCCGATGAGCCATGAATGTGCAGCCCACGAGCCGCTCGCGGTCCCACCCTTTCGGCTTGCTGCGCTACACTTCCTCGCGCTGCGATCCGGCTTGATTTGCCTGCGCGCTGCGATTCGATTTGCCTACGCGCTGCGATCCGGCTTGGTTTGCCTACGCGCCGAGACTCTAATCCTTGATTTCGCGTCCACGGGGCACGAGTGGGCCGACGGCGACGCGCGAGCGGCGTTCCGCCGGCGAATGCGACGTCAATTACAATTGGGCGCGCTCAGCGCGCCGCGAAGGCACACGCCCCCCTTACCCCCCATCATGATTTCGGCTGGTTCCGGGCTCAATTGAGCTGGCGAGCGAGCTGCGAGCGCTCCGGCACGTGCAGCTTCGTGCCCCGACTCGAGCGGGCCAACCTTCCAGGGACGAGGATCAGCGCGCGGCGCAACCACGGCGTTCGCCAGCTCGCGATGTGCGGAACATGGTCCAGCACATACCGGCGCATCAGGTTGGCGGTCAGCAGCTTCAGCAGCAGCGCGGCATGATTGGCGTTGAAGCTTTGGCTCGGCACGCGACCGCATCCCCATCCGTGCTTGAGATCGCCGATGAGCGGCTCGATGCCCGCGCGCAGGTCATACCGCGCCGCGACGTCTTCCGGCGCTTCGACCGGCTCGTTGGTCAAGAAGACCTGCACCGTGTAGTCGAGGCCCTCCCAGAGGTAGATCTGCTTGCCGTTGTCCCGGTCGCGTGTGCGTACGGCGATCACGCGGACCCCCTCCGGCCAACCGCTGCGTCGGAAGGGGACCTCGGTCACCTGTCGTCGAGGACGACCGTCGGCATCTCGGTCGATGGTACGCCATCCGGTGGCGTATGCGACCATGCCCACCAGATCGGGGCTCATCCGCGCCTTGGTCAGGAAAAAGCATCCCTTCGCGGCAACGGCGTGCATCAAGGCGCTGCAATCCCCCGCGCCGTCGATCCGCACGTAGATGGCCGCGCTCGGCGCTGCGGTGCGCGCCCGGTCAATGCACTCCTCGACGAAGGGCACGTCGGCCTCGCCGAAGCTCGTGTCGCCCGGTCGCAGCTTGGCCCCGACGATGGCCTCGACCTCGGCGATGCGCGCCAGGATCGGATGATAGCTCGGCCGGCCGCGGTAGCGTGGATTCGGGCCCGGAAGTGCCCCCTCTTGCATCCCGAAGAGCGGCTCTACGGTCGTATCGACGTCGATGTGCAGGAACCGGTGCTTTCGGCGAGCAACGAGGGCGAGCCCGTGGTCGACGACCATGCTGTGCAGCGCTTCGAGCGCATCCTCATCAAACCGGCACAGGTCCCGGTAGACGGTGTCGATGCTCGGGACGACCCCGCCTGCGAGACGCACGAAGAGCGGATCGACGGCGAGCGCCTCGATACCGAAGACGCGCTCCTCGCCGGCGAGCGCGCTGTCCATCAGCAGGCGCATCTGCGCGGCCATAGGGTAGATGACCGAGCGGCCCGTCTTGAGCCGGGAGAACCTGCGGCTCAGGGCCGCGTCGACACCGAGCTCGCGGAGGAAGGCGCCGAAGGGGGCGAGCCCTGCGACGCCGGTCAGGTTCTTCTCCGTGGGCTCGACGTGAATCCTGGCAGGGTCTGGCCGCCGGATTCGCTCCTGGTGCCGCCCATCGCCTTTCCTCTTGAACCCGAGCTCGCGTCGGCGCCCCTTGGAGGTGCTCGGCGTGTGCCTTCGTTTGGTCATAGCAACCCGGACGGGTCGCCACGCCGAGCCTTTCTTTCAAGGCGTTCCGTTTACGGCGCCGGATTTCTCACGCCTCGGATCGGCCTCATGGGCGCGAAATCCACGCTCAATGGAAGCGAGGTGCCGTCCAACAATCGGTTCCACACGGCGTCCCTGCCGCCGCTTCGCGCCGTCAGGGACGCGGGTGAACCTGGGGTTGGGCCCGCAAAGTGCGGGGACGCAGGCACGATCCCGACACAGGCGGCAGCGCATCGAAGGGCCCGGCAACCGGGCGGCGAGCGAAGGAGACTCGTTCGGCGCTCTGCCGCCGGGCCAGGCGCCGACCCCGATCGGTGATGCCGCGAGCCCTTCACCGCGGGCGACGCGGTAGCGGAGGGCGCTCCGTTGGGCCACACCGGAGCCGCCCTCGGCGGCGAGACAGGCGAAAACTGTCAAAATTGCTACCGTTTCCGGCGACCGCTCGTCATCGGCCGTTTCTCTGGCGGGATTTCTGACGCGCGGAGCTGGTAACGCCCTCGCAAGCCGCACCGCGGCGGCGTGGTCGGTGGGCCCGGCACAAGGGCCCACGCCCCCGAGCCACGCCTCGCGGCGCGACGGCGCGGGCTCACGGAGCGACGCGGAGCGTCCGCGAGGCCACGAGCGCCCGGCAGAGGGCGATCCGGTCGTCCAGGTCGAGCCCGGGGAGCTCGCGCACGTAGAAGATGCCGTGCCGGGCGATGAAGCGCAGCGCGGGCTCGCCCCAGGCGTCCACGCGCACGAGCACCGCGTCGCCGTCGACGAGCTCCGCCTTGCCGCCGCTCAGCCGGACCGACACCTCGCGATCGCGGATCACGCGCCGCGGGCCGCACACCGACGCCGCGTCGTTCCACACCTCGGGCGGCGGCTCGCCGTAAAGGGCGCTGTACGCGGCCGCGAACTCGTCCCACGTCGCCTCCGGGACCGCGTGCGCGACAGGCGCGTTGGCCGGCGCGTGGTGCAGGAAGCGACCGAAGAAGCGCTGGCAGAAATCGGCGTACTCGATCGTGAAGAGCACGAACTGGTGCCAGGCCTCGTCGACGCGCAGCGAGAACATCGGGTAAGCGCGGGTGCGATCGGACTCGACGAGCCAGAGATAGCGCGCGAGCTCCCGGAACAGCATCTCCGCCTCGCGCTCGGTGGCCACCGTCTTGTTCATGAGCAGCTTGTCGATGACGAACTGCGCCCGGTAGGTAAAGAGATCGGGCCGCCTGCGCGCGCTCGCCGTCACCACATCGGTTTGCATGGGTTGCATGGTCAGTTCTCCTGGGCTGCGAAGGGCTGAAACGTCCCCCAGTCGACGAGCGCGCGAGCCAGCGCGAGCTGCTCCGCCTCGGCCAGACCGGGGATGTCGCGGGGCCTGAGCTCGCTCGCCGCCGCGAGCGCGCGGAGCGCGGGCTCGGCCCACGCCGGGACCCGCACGAGGAGCTGCGCGCGCTCGCCGCAGCGCGCGAGGAGCTCGGCGCGGTCCGCGCTCCAGACGACGTCGAGGTCCACGCCCGGCCAGCGGCGCACGAGCGCGGCGCGCGGGTCGAGCTCCTCGGGCCGGCCGAGCGCGCGGGCGGCGCGCGCGCGGGTGCCGGCGTCGCCGCGGGCGTGGAGGCGCGCGAGGAGCGCGGCGGCCCGCGGGCCTCGATGCGCGAGGGCGTCGACCTGCGCCCGGCGGACGCACTCCCGCTCGTGCGCGAGGAGGCCTCGACCTCGGCGATGCGCGCCAGGATCGGATGATAGCTCGGCCGGCCGCGGTAGCGTGGATTCGGGCCCGGAAGTGCCCCCTCTTGCATCCCGAAGAGCGGCTCTACGGTCGTATCGACGTCGATGTGCAGGAACCGGTGCTTTCGGCGAGCAACGAGGGCGAGCCCGTGGTCGACGACCATGCGCGGCGGCGGGCCGCGGCGCCGCGGGGGCCAGCCCCTCGACGGGGCCCACCTGCGCCTCGAGCACCGGACCGTCGCTCGGGCCGAACAGGTGCAGCGAGATCGACCAGCGCGCGGTCGGGTTGCGCGGGTCGTGGATGCACGGCCCGTAGATGTGGCCGACCCGGCCCGCCTCCGCGGAGAACAGGCGCTTCGGCACGAGCCGCCGCGCGCGGGCCGTCGCGTCCCAGTCGAAGGTCGCGACGTCGAGCGCGTTGTGGAGCACGGCCGTGACCGTCCAGTCCGAGTGCTCGTGCGCGCCGGCCGCGCGCCCGGGCCGCCAGTACGCAAAGGCGACGCGGACGCCGACCTCGGGGACCACGTAAAACGGCGCGAGCTCCGGCGCGCCGTCCCGGCGCTCGATCTCGAGCGCGAGGAGCTCCAGCGGGAGCTCGTCGTCCGAGAGCCCGGCCCGGACCGCGCCCTCGACCGCGCGCACGTGGTCGCGCGGCGGGCGGGCGTGGCCGTCGGACCGCGGGAAATCGAGCTGCCCGAAGAGGGCGGTGAGCTCGGCGAGCCTCATGGCGCGATCCGGAGGAAGTCGCCCTTCACGAGCGGACGGCAGAGCGCCACGCGCTCCGGGTCGTCGAGGCCGGGGAGCTCGCGGACGTAGAAGTGATCGCAGTCGACGATGAACTGCAGGGCGTCCTTCGCCCACGCGTCGATGCGCAGGAGGACGCGCGGCGGCTCCAGCGACCACACGAGATCCGCCCTCCCCTCCTCGACCCGCACGAAGATGGGCCGGCCGAACTTGACGCGGATGAGGCGCGTGTCGGGCGTCACGGCGAGCTCGTCCCGCCACGCCGGGGAGATGGGCCCGAAGAGCGCCTCGTACTCGGCGCGGTACTTGTCGAAGGTCATCTCGGGGCGCGCGCCGAGCTCGCCGCGAGGGGCGGTGTTGGCGGTGTGGTGCACGAACTCGCCGAAGAAGCGGTGGCCGAACGCCGCGTACTCCTCGGTGAAGAGGACGAACTGGTGCCAGACCTCGTCGATCCTCCGCGAGAACATGGGGACTTGCCGGGTCCGGTCCGCCCTGCAGACGAAGATGTATTTCTTCACCTCGTCGAAGAGCCGCGCCGCCTCCTCGCAGGAAGAAGCCATCCGGTCCTTGACCAGCTTCTCTTCGAGCCACGGCGCACGGAACGAGAGCAGCTCGGGGATCATCGATGTGTCCATCGCCCGCTTCACGTTGCCAGTTTCATGCCGGCCCACGCGCGCCGCGCTCGGGGGGCCCTGCGCACCTCGAGGGAACATCGATTCCCGACGCGCTTCCCCAATTGGGAAACGGGTTGCTCAACGGGGGCCGACGCCCTGCGAAGGCAGGCCTCCGCGGCGCGAAAACAGCGGCCTTCGCCGCGCAGAGCCGGCGGTGGCACGGCCGCTGCAATAGCCCATGTCGCGGGACGACGAGTCCGCAACCGAAATAACCAACCCAGCTACGGAGCAATCACCATGAACGAGCAGATCAAGGTCGAGGTCGAGGTCGAGACGACGCAGGAGACCATCGAGGAGCGCCCTGCGCGCCTGACGGTGGAGGTCCCCACGGAGCTCCAGGCTGGCGTGGGGCCGGCCGTCTGCACCTGTCCGCCCGGCTGCTGCTGCTGAACCGCCCGCGAGGGGCCGGGGGCCGCATCCAGCGGCGACCGGCCCCTCGAGCCTGACGACACGACCGCGAAGGCCCGCGCTGCGATGAGCAGCGGCGGGCCTTTCGCGTTTGGCATGCCCCGTTTGTCGCCCCGACAACGCCGATCACGTTGAGGATTCATGGGAAGAGGACCGCAAGGGCGCGAGGGGCGCAAGGGACAGAGATGGAATTGTATTCATCTCTTCCCCTTGCGCCCCTTGCGCCCTTGCGGTCTCTCCTCTTACTGCATGTCTGGTCAGGGGTGCGCGATGACGACCAGCGCCGGGGCCCGCTCGAGCACGGCGCCGACGCAGTCGCGGGCGGTGAGCGGATCCAGCGCGCCGAAGCTCTCGTCGAGGATCACCGCGTCCGCGCGCTGGAGCAGCGCGCGCGCCAGGAACAGCCGGCTCCGCTCGCCGTGCGACAGCTGCCAGCCCGTCTCGCCGACGACCTGATCGAGCCCCGATGGCATCCGGTCGAGCAGCGGGCCCAGGCCGAGCTTGCGGCACACGAGCTCCGCCTCCCGCCGGTCCTCCGGCGACGCGGGCCACGCGCGGCCCATCAGCAGGTTGAACGCGAGCGTCCCCGAGAGCACGTGGTTGTCGTGGAACTGCGGCGCGCTCGCGACGCGGCTGCGCCACGCGGCCCCGCCCAGCGTCCGCCGATCGAGGCCGCGGAGGAGCACGAGGCCCGACGAGGGGGCGTGGAGGCCGCTGAGCACGGCCGCGAGCGTCGACTTGCCGCCCCCGGAGCGCCCCTCGAGCAGCAGCCGGTCGCCCTTCGCGAGGACCAGGCCGCAGTCGCGCAGGACGGGCTCGGCGCGCTCGCCGCCATAGCGGAACGAGACGCCCCGCGCCTCGAGCACGACGTCCGACGCCGCGGGGCGCCCGAGCACGGCCTGCGGGATCCCGGGCGGCTCGCGGGCCTCGGCCGCCGCGAAGAGCCGCGCGATCGAGCGCCACGAGACGGCGGCGGAGAGGAGCGCGCCGAGGCTCGTCGCCAGCGTCGCGAACGCCGCCTGCGCCTGGAGGATGCCGCCCGTGGCGACGACGAGCGGGCCGACGCTCACCCCGGCGAGGACCGCGGGGACGAGGCCGAGCAGCCCGAGCGCGAGCCACCCGCGCGCCGGGAGCGACGCGAGGAGATCGCCCACGCGGTCCATCGCGCGCGAGGCGGCGTGGTAGCGCTCGAGCACCGCGTCCTCCTCCACGTGATGGAGGTGCGGGGCCTCCTGGGCGACGCGCGTGCGGTGACCGACGACGTTCTCGACGAAGCCGCTCGTGATCGCGAACCGCTCGCGCGTCCACGCCGCCCGCCGCCGGGCGAACCGGCGGGCGAGCAGCGCCACGGAGGCCGTCCACCCGGCGAGCAGCGCGACGTGGAGGCCGCCGCCGGCGCCGGCGGAGAGGACCAGCGCGGCGCTCGCGAGCTGCACGAGCGCGACGACCGCGCCGAGCGCGCCGCCGAGGCCCGCGGTCTCGACGGCCTCGGACTCGGACACCATGGCGAGCAGCTCGCCCGAGCCGCGCGCGCGGATCGCGGCGGGATCGAGGCGGAGCGCGCCGCAGAGGAGGCGCTGCTTGAGGAGCGCGGCGACGTCGATCGTGAGCAGGCCCCCGGTCCAGGAGGCGAACAGCTGCACGAGGATGGCCGAGAGCGACAGGAGCACCCACGCGAGCAGCCACCCGGGCTGCACGGCGCCGTCGAGCGCGCCCGCGCCGATCAGCCACCAGGCCAGCACCCCGAGGGCGATCTGCGCGGCGGCGGCGGCGAGGAAGAGCGCGCCGCGGCGGAGCGCGCCGCGCATCGAGAGCAGGCGCCGGAAGCTCGATCCGGGATCGGGGCGGAGCAGCCACATGCCCCCGATGGGGCGGTCGGCGACGAGCTGGGCGAGGAGCTCGGCGCGCGCCCGCGCGGCGCGCCGCGGCGGGATCTGCGCGGCGGCGAGCCACTTGTCGACGTGCGACGCGGGGCGGTCCTCGAGGTGGGCGGAGAGCGCCCGGCGCACGGCCTCCAGCGGGATCCGCGCCCGCGTGAGCGCCGGCGTCAGCACCGTGAGGCCCCGGCGGCCCGCGGAGACCACCGCGAGGTAGCCGTGATCGAGGCGGACGAGCGAGGGGCCGAGCGACGCGATCGCGCGCGGCAGGTCGGCGAAGCTCGACTGGACCGCCTCCGACTCGATGCCCATGCAGCCCGCGTACGCCTCGATCCACGCGGTGGGGTCGCCGTCCGGCGGCGCGCCGGGCGACGGCGCCGCGCCGCTCGCGAGCCCGCACGCGGCCGTGAGCGCGCTCATCGCGTGCCCGAGCGCGGAGGGCTGCCACGAGACCTCGGCCAGCGCCGCCGCCGCCGGCGCGGCCTCGTTCGAGCTCGTGTCCGTCGCCTTCATGCTGCCCCCTCGATGAGCCGGCCGCCCTCCATCGTCGCGCTCCGGAAGCGCCCCTTCGACCAGACCTCGTCGCGCGCCCGCGCGTCCGCCTCGGCGAGCGCGCGGTAGCGGCTCCGCGGGTCGTCCATGAGGGCGCGCGGCGCGCCGTCCTCCACCACCCTGCCCCCCTCGACCACGAGCACGCGATCGAAGCCGAGCGTGTCCATCACGTCGTGGCTGACGAACACCAGCGTCGCGCGCGCCCAGCGCTCGCGCGCGCGGGCGAGGAGCGCCCGGCGCCGCTCGCGCTCGAGCCCGCGGAACGGCTCGTCGAGGAGCACGAGGCGCGCGTCGGCCTTCATCAGCGCCCGCGCGAGGCGGACGCGCTGCCCCTGCCCGCCCGACAGCCGCGCGCCCCCCTCGCCGATGGCCGAGAGGAGCCCGTCGGGCAGGGTCTCGAGCACGCCGGTGAGATCGGCCTGGCTCATCGCGAGGGGCACGCGCGCGAGGGCGTCGCCGGCGTGGCCGAAGGTGATGTTCTCGAGGAGCGTGCGGTTCCAGAGCTGGACGGCCGGGTCGACCCACGCCGTCCCGCGGCGCAGGCGCCCGACCGCCGCGTCGTCGAACGGCTGCCCGTCGACGAGCACCTCCCCCCGGGACGCCCGGAGCCACCCGAGCAAGAGCGAGAGCAGCGACGACTTCCCCGCGCCGGACGTGCCGACGATGGCGACGTGCGACCCCGCCGCGAGGCTCAGCGAGACGTCGGACAGGAGCGTGTGCCCCCCGGCCTGGACGCTGACGCCGCGGAGATCGATCGACGCGGCGCCCGGCGCGGCGGCGCCTCCGTCCTCGGGGGCGGGCGCGCGGGGGAGGTCCATCTCCGGGGCGGCGAGCGGCGCGAAGAGGCGCACGGAGGCGTTGCGCACGTTCTTCCAGCCGACGAGCGCGGCGACGAGCTCCTGCGCCACCACGGGGAGCCGCAGCGACCAGAACACGAGCAGGAGCAGCGCCGCGGCCGGGCCGCCGGAGGCGACGTAGCCGCCGACGATCGCGACCGCCACGGCGGTGCTCGCGAGCCCCTGGACGGCCTGCATGGCGGTGGCCTGGGCGTGCGCGAGGCGGCCGGTCCGCGCCCACTCGACGAGCAGCGCCTCGTGCTCGCGCCGCACGGCGCGCTCGGCGCCGTGGACGCGGATGGGCACGGCGCCGAGCAGCGCGTCGAGGTAGAACCGCTCGAGCGACGCGGCGTGGGTGCGCAGGCGCATGAGGCTCTCGACGAGCGGCCTGCGCGCGAGGTACGGGGCCGCGAGCGCGACCGCCGCCGCGACGAGCGAGAGCCACGCGCCGCCCGGGTACAGCCAGAGGACGCCGACGAGCGTCGCGGCGAACGACAGCGCCGCGCGGGCGATGCGCGAGAAGAGCGCCGGCGCCTCGCGCATCAGGTGCATGGCGTGGCCGCGCGCGGTCATGTCCGAGGTGGGCCGGCTGCGCAGGTAGCGGTCCTCGAGCCGCGGCAGCTTCTCGAGGAAGGCGGCCCGGAAGCGCACCTCGAGGGCGCGCCCGAGGCGCGAGACGGCGTGGGCCGCGAACAGCTCGAGCAGGAGGGCCCCGGCGGCGAACGCGACGAGGGCGAGGAGCCCGAGCGCGCGCTGGTACTCGACGGTGACGTGCTTCACGGCGTCGAACAGGCCGCGCAGGACGACAACGTCGATCGCGGCGATCGCCGCGCTCGCCGCGAGGGCCACCCCGACCAGGGCGAGGGCCCGGCCGGCGTCGGCGCGGAGCATCGACAGGAAGAGGCGCGCGGGCGACGGCGTGGGCCGCTCGAGCTCGCGGCGGACGGGCGCCGGGAGCACCGCGGCCGCGACCGCGCGCGGCGCCTGCTCGACCGGCGGGGCCGCCGGCGCGGCGCTGCCGCGGTAGCTCGGCGGGGGCGGCGCGGCCGGACGCGAGGCGCCGGCGGGGGCGCCGGCGGGCGCGGGGGCGCGGGCGGCGACGTGGACGATGACGGCGCCGTGCACGAGGAGCTTGCCCGGCGCCTTGCCCTCCGTGGCCCAGAAGAACCCCTTCGGGATGGCGCCCGCCTCCCCGGCGAGCGCGCGGTCGAAGACGCCCTCGAGCACGCGCTGCGCCTCGCCCCCGCGCGCGATCGCGCCGCCCCGGACGAGGCGCGCGGCCATCCGCACGGCGGCGTCGAGCGCCGCGAACGCGCGCCACCCCGGGTCGGCGTCGGCGCGCGCGATGAGCGCCTCCCCGCGCGCGCCCAGCGCCCGCAGCTTCGCGCGGAGCGGGGCGAGCGCGTCCTCGGACGACGCCCACCGCCGGAACCGCTCGATCGAGATCGGGATCGGGAAGTGCGGCATGTCCTCCAGGAAGCGCTCCGCGCGCACCCAGCGGCGCCCGCTGCTCGGGTCGAGGATCTGCACGAACGGCCCGAGCCGGCGCCAGACGACGAGGAAGTGGAGCGCGTCGCCCGCGCCGCGCTTGACCACGATCGCGGGCAGGCAGTCGGCCTCGGGCAGGAGGAAGCTGTCGTGCGGGACCACCATCTCGGCCGTCGCGAGCCCGAGCTCCTGCCCGAGCGCGGCGAGCGCGTCGATCGACGTGCCGTCGACGTCGGTCTGGCAGCGGTCGCGGAGCCACTCGTAGTGCACCTCCACGCCGAACCCCTGGAGCACCGCCTTGAGCGCGGCGGGGCCGCAGTCCATGAGCGAGGTCTGCAGCACCTCGGGGACGAGGAAGGCGCGCTTCATCGCGGGCCTCCCGGCGCCACGGCGCGCAGGAGGAGCGTCCACGGAGAGACGCGCTCCACCTCGACCTCGGTGGTCCCCGGCATCCCGTGCTGCACCGGGATGGACGCGGCGCTGTCCGGCCGCACGAGGAGCTCGACGCGGATGGCGCCGTCGAACGGCTCGCTGGCGACGTGGGAGACCTCGCCCTCGAGCATGCCGAACTGCGTCCACGCGAACCCGTCGAGGCGCATCCGCGCCTTCTGGCCGGGGACGATGCGCCCGACCGCGTCGGACGGCGCGAAGAGCGCGACCGCGTGCACGTCCTCGCCCGGGACGACCGTCGCCACGAGGTCGCCGGGCTTGAGCACGTCGCCCGCCTGGAGCGCGGCGATGTTCCCGAGCTTGCCCGCGATGGGCGCGCGGATCTTGCGCCGCTCGATCTGCGCGAGCGCCGTGTGGACCGCGGCCTCGGCCGCCCGCTGCTCGGCCACGAGGTCGCCGAGCGCGCGCTCGAGCTCGGCGAGGTGGGCCGCCGCCTGCCGCTCGTCGTGGCGCCGCGCGACCGACAGCCGGTGGAGATCGGCGCGCGCCCCCTCGGCCTTGAGGAGCTCGTCGGCGGCGCGGGTCTTCGCGTCCAGGTGAGCGGCGGTCGACGCGAGCCGCTCGTCGTGCAGCCGCTCGGAGATGGCGCGGAGCTCCTCGCCGTGCGCGGCGGAGAGGTCGCGCTGGCGCAGGTCGATCCGGGCGCGCGCGATCGACGCTTCGGAGAGCTTCTCCTGCAGCGCGCGCACCTCCTCCTCGACGGCGATCTGGCGCCGCAGCGCCTCGAGCTTCGGCGCGAGCACGGCCACCCGCGTGCGCTCCTCCTCCAGGCGCTTCTCCTCGACCGACGCGTCGAGCTCGACGAGCACCTCGCCCGGCGCGACGTCGCGCCCGAGCGCCACCCGGACGACCGCCACGCGCCCGGCCTCGACGGCGGCCACGCGGTGCGCCATCCGGCTGACCTCCAGGCGCGCCTTCGCGGTCGTGGCGTAGACCGACACGCGCGCCGCGTGCATCCAGGCCGCCCAGGCGCCGAGCACGGCGAGGGTCGCGGCGAGGCGGAGCCAGGTCCGCGCGCCGCGCTCGAGCTCGAGCGACCGCATCGTGCGGTGGAACGGGGAGGCCACGTCAACAGCCCTCCAGCGCGACCTTCTTCCGGGGCCGCGCGATGCCGTAGGCGTTGAGCTTGTTGGTGAGCGTGCGCCGCGACACGCCGAGCAGCTCGGCGGCGCGCGTCTGGTTCTGGCGGGTGCGGTCGAGCGCGGCGACGATGCGGTCCCGCTCGAACGTGCGCAGGTCGCCCTTGATCCCGGCGTCGGCCTTCTCGCGCGGCGCCTCGAGCATCAGGTGGTCCGCGACGATCGGCCCCCCCTTGGACATGACCACGGCGCGGTCGATCACGTGGCGCAGCTCCCGGATGTTGCCCGGCCAGGTGTGCGCGAGGAGCGCCGCCGTCGCCTCGGGCGCGAGCCGCGGCGCCGGGCGGCCGAGCCGCCGCGCGAGGCGCGCCGCGAAGAGCTCCGCGAGCGGGAGGACCTCGGTGGTGCGGGCCCGGAGCGGGGGGATGCGCAGCGTGACCGCGTTGAGGCGGAAATAGAGGTCCTGGCGGAAGTCCCCGTCCCTCACCATCTGCTCGAGGTCGCGGTGCGTCGCCGCGATCACCCGGACGTCCACGCGCCGCGGCCGCGTGCTGCCGACGCGGACGATCTCGCCGTACTCCAGCGTGCGGAGGAGCTTCGCCTGCGTGCGCGGGGACAGCTCCCCGACCTCGTCGAGGAAGAGCGTGCCCTCGTGGGCGGCCTCGAACAGGCCTTCGCGCGGGGCCACCGCCCCGGTGAACGCGCCGCGCTCGTGGCCGAAGAGCTCGCTCTCGACGAGCGACTCCGACAGGCTCGCGCAGTTCACCTTCACGAACCGCTCGCGCGGGTGCCGCGACATGCCGGCGATCCACTCCGCCACGACCTCTTTGCCGGTCCCCGTCTCGCCGAGGATCAGGACCGGCAGCGGCGTGGGGGCCACGGTCTCCAGGGCATCCCGAAGGCGCCGCATCTCCGGATCGATCGCGAGAAAACCGGGTTGACAGTCATCCACCATGAACGCTCCTCATCACGACGAAAGGGCGTGACTCATGTCTCTCACGTGCCGTGGCCGCCGGGGTCCGGCGCTGGCTCCGGCTCCGACCTCGAGGCCGCGAAGGGCCTCGTGCGGCGGTGCGGACGTCGCCTCCGCGAGGGCCGCGCTGGCGCTCGGGGTGTCGCGGCGGCGACGGGTCGGGGGCGACTCGAAGCAAGTCGGTGGCCAACGCCTCAGCCCGCCGCGGACGCGGGGCGCGCCGCGGAGCCGGCGGACCCCTCCGGTCGAGCAAGGACGACGAGTCGAGCAAGGACGGCGCAATCTGACCCAAGGCCGCGCATCCCGTGCTGCCCTCGCGGAACGCCGCGCCGCGAACCCTGGGCTGGATGGAATCGCAGCGGCGCCCCGGGGCCGCCCGTGGCGCGGAGCACCGCCGCTGCGGTGAGGGCGTGTCCGGCGCGATGTCCCGAGCGGGCCCCGTGCGCCGAGGCGCGTCGCACCACGTGGAGGCTGGAGCCTCCACCTGAGGGCTGACGCCACCACCAGCGTGGATGGCTGGAGAACGTGAGAGGGATGGAGACGAGCGCGGCGCGGGCGCGCCGCTGTTACGGAGTCGAGCTCAGCGTCGATGTGGCCGGCCGGCCGGCCGGCCGGCCAGCCAGCGCGCGCTACTCATCGCCTTGCGGCTCGGGGTCGTCGACGGTGACGTCCACGGTCCGGACGCGGCCGTAGGAGTCCTTCCAGCGCACCTCGCCCGAGCCGATGCCCTTGGTCGGCCCTTGCGGCACGTAGTACACGATATAGGCCTTGTCGACCGGGATCGACTTCAGCGGTCCCAGCGGTCCATAGATGCCCGCGCCGCCGCCGTCCGGCTCGTAGAGATCGAGGACGACCGCCGGTATCTTGTCGAACTTGGCGACGGACAGGTAGAGCAGCCGATTCCGCATGTTGTAACAGGCGCCGCACGGGGTCGTGGGAGGCTGGATGTCGTCGGGCGGGGTCTCCAGGACCGAAGGTCCCGTCTCCGACGCCGCGGCCTCGGGGCCCGCGAAGGCGAGGGCCGTCACGGCGGCCCCGGCGAGAAACAGACCAGCTGGTTTGATGCGGTGCAGAATCATCCCTGGTTCCTCCTGGCGCTCGCTCGACGGTCGTCCCCGTCCTGCCTTGCTGCCCGGCGCGCGAGCTCGCGCCCGGCCTCTCGCGATCGCTCGTTCTACTCCGCCTCGCCGTCGGCATCCACGACGACCGCCATCGTCCGGAACCTCCCCTGCGAGGTCACCCAGTGTATCCTGCCCCCTCCGACGTCCTCGGTCGGCGCTTGCGGCACCAGGTACTCCACGTAGCCGTTCGCCACGCGGTACGGCGCCAGCTGCTCTCCATAGGCCGACTTGCCGTCGCGCAGCGAATCGAGCTCGAGCGATATCGCCTTCGCGCTCCCGATGGCATCGAGGGACACATAGAGCCGGCGGCTCTGCGCGCTGTAACAAGCGCCGCACGGGGTGACCACGGGGTTGGGATCGTCGATCGCCGGTCCGCGGCGCACCGTCGACGCTCGCTCCGCCGCCATCGCGTCGGTGGCGGCGATGCCGAGCGCCGACACGACGCCCGCGGCGAGAAGGAGACCAGCTGCTCTGAGACTGTTCCGAGTCATGGCGAGATCCTCCGTGGCGTCCGGCCTGGGACCGTCGTGTCCCCCGCCGGTCGCCGGCGCTCCTCGATCCGCGCAGCGGGTCGATCCCGCGGCGCGGCCCCGAGGCTCGCGGGGTTTGATGGTTGAGACCCGCGATCGATACGCGCCGCCGCGCCGGATCCTTCCGCGGCTCCCCTCCGCGCCGGAGCCGCCGCGATGCGCCTGCCGCGGACCGCTCACGGCACCAGCGCCCGGAAGCTCGCCCAGTCGGACGAGGGGGTCGCGCGCAGCGCCGCGAGCGTCGCCTCGCGCAGCTGCGCGCCGGGGTCCTCCTGCCCGGCGGCGACCAGCGCCACCATCATCCGCTCCGCCAGCGCGTCGTCGACCGGGCGCGTCGCCGCGATGACCGACCCGGCGCCGGCGACGAGGAACGCCTGCGCCAGGCCGAGCCCGAGCCCCCGGGCCCCGGGCGCGGCCCCGGTGCGCGCCGTGTCGCAGCCGGACAGGACGACCTGCGCCGGCGCTCGCCGCAGCGAAAGGATGTCGCTCACCGCGAGCTGGCCCCCGCCGGCGAGCGGGAGGCCGCTGTCCCAGCCGTCGATCCCGCCGAAGAAGCCGTGGCCCGCGTAGTGGAACAGCGCGATCCCGGGCTGCTCCAGCGCGAAGGCGACCGCGGCGTGCGTGGCCACGCCGCCCGACAGCCGCTCCACCGCGCGCCCCTGCCCTTCGAGCGCCGCGGCCACCGCGTCGGCCTCGCGCCGCGCGGCCGGCAGATCGCGCTGCGGATCCGCGACCACGAGCGCCCCGCGCGCCGCGCCGGCGCCGCCGGCCCCCGGGGCGGCGCCGCCCGGCAGATCCAGGCCGTACACGACGGGCATCCGCGCGACGAGCGGCGCGCCGTCCCAGGGCAGCGCGTGGACGTCTATCCGCTCGAGCTCGCCGTAGGCCGCGACGCGCAGGCGCCCGGCCGCGCGGAGCGGCGCCTCGAACGGCCCGAGCAGCCGCGCGGCGAGCGTCGCGACGGGGGCCGCGGGATCGAGCGCCGGCAGCCGGCGCGCCGCGACGCCGTCCCGGGTGACGGCGAAGCCGGCCCACCCGTCGCGGATCGGGTGGAAGGCCAGCATCAGCTCGCGCTCGTCCAGGCGCGGGGCCTCCGCGGGCGCCGCCGCCGGCTCCCCGCGCCGCACGAGCAGCAGCGCCTCGTCGAACCGCGCCCGGATCGACCGGCCGCGCGCCGCCCGGGCCGCCCGGGCCGCCTCGAGCTCGCCCGACGACAGCCGCCAGTCGTCGCGGCCCTCCTCGTCGAGGGCGGCGCGCTCGCGGCGGTACGCCGAGAGCGCGGCCTCCCAGCGCGCCCGCGCCTCGCCGTCCAGCGACGCGATGCGGTCGACCCAGCGGAGCGCCGCGAGCGCGAGGGCGCGCGATCGCCGGGCGGCCGCGAGGGCGCGGGCCGGATCGCGCTGGAGCCGGAGGTCGACCGCGCGGCGGGCGCCCTCCTCCAGGCGGCCGAGGAAGGCGCCCCTGCCCTCGCCGAGGGGCGCGAGCAGGCTGAGCTCGCCCCGCAGCGCCTCCGCGGCCTCGTAGGCCGCGAGGGCGCGATCGGGCTGGCCCAGGGCCTCGAGCGCCTGCCCGCGGCCGAGCGCCGCCCGGTAGCGCCCCTCGGCGAGCGCGCTCGCCTCCGCGAGCCGGGCGAGCCGCTCGTACCGCCGCAGCGCCCCCGCGGCGTCGCCGCCGTCCAGCGCGAGGCGCCCCTCGATGTCGAGCCAGTACATCGCGACCCCGGGGTCGGGGCTCGCGTCGGTCCGGCGCGCCTCGCCGAGGAGCGCGCGCGCCCGCGCCGTCTGCCCCGCCGCGAGCTTCGCCAGCGCGAGGTTCGTGAGCGCGTTCGCCCGCTCGGCCGGCCTCGGGCACGGCCCGCCGTACAGCGCGAGCGCGGCCTCCAGCGCGGCCTCGGCGTCCGCGAGGGGCCCCCCGGGCGAGGCGCTCGCCCACGCGACCTGGAGGGCGCCCCAGCCGAGGTTGTTCTGCAGGGCGGCCTGCTCGCACGGCGGGCTGCCGGCGGGGAGGGACGCCTCCACCTCGCGCAGGAGCGCCTGCGCCTCGAGCGGCCGACCGAGGAGCTGGAGGCCCTCGGCGCGCTTCTGCAGGACGTGGCGCCGGTGGTCGCGGAGGCCCAGGCGCTCGGCGGCCGCGGCCGACGCGTCGAGCTGCCGGAGCGCCGCGCGCAGGTCGCCGGACTCGAACGAGAGCAGCGCGGCGTAGTACGGCTTGAGCGCGCGCCCCTCCGGGTGGCTCGCCTCGAGCGGCGCGAGCGGGTCGAGCGCGGCGCGCGCCTCCGCGAACCTGCGGCCGTTGTAGAGGAGGGTGTAGGCCAGGGCGAAGCGATCGAGGAACTCGTCGGACAGCCGCCCGGCGGCGCGGTGCGCCCGGATCGAGGCCTCGAAGCGCGCGATCGCCTCCGGGATCCGCCCGCGGGCGAGATCCACGCGCGCGAGCTTGCCGATCGCCAGGGCCTTCAGGGTGGGGTCCTGGCCCGACGCGAGGCCGCCCAAAGTAGACGCCGCCTCGTCGAGCCGGCCCTGCCGGCGCAGCGCCTCGGCCTGCGCCAGCGCGGGCGCGGCGAGGGGCGGGAGCAGCGGCAGGCGAACGACGGCGCGCGCGCCGTTCTGCTCGGCGGTCACCGAGACGGCCGCGGCGCCGTCGGGCACGGGAACGCGGACGAGCAGGCCGCCCTGGATCGGCGCGCCGTCGAGCGGGATCGGGGTCGCGCCGGCCTCGACGGCGACGCGCGCGCCCTCGGGCGCCTTGATCCAGAGGCGGATCGCGCGATCGTCGGGCAGGGCGCAGGCGGGGCCGGCGAGCACGGCGCCGCAGCCGGCGAACTCGACCTCCAGGGGCGGCGGTGGCGCCGCGGGGGGCGCCGGGTCGGGCGCGTCGCCGCCGGAGGGTGCTGGCTGGTCGAGGGTGCCGCCGGAGGGGGCCGCGCCGCCGAGGGCGCCGCTCCGGGAAACGAGCGCCGCCGCGCCGAGCAGCGCCGGGACGAGCAGCGCCGCGCCGAGCCCGGCGGCCCGGATCGCCCGGCGGCGGCTCATGGAGTCTGCGGCGGCGGGGCGGGCGGAGGCGGCGCCGCGCCCGGGAGCAGGCGCACCTTGGCGCGCAACACGCGGAATGCACTGGGGTTTTCGCCTTCGCCCGGCGGCCCGTCCGCGAGCTCGGCGGGCCTGTCCGGCAGCGCCTCGGGCCGCCCGATCGCGATCGCGATCTCCCATTCGCCCTCGGGCACCCCGCGGAAGAGCGCCTCCGTGTCGCCGGCGATGCGCGCCGCGCCCTGCGCCGACACCTCGGGGCGCACGTCCCAGGGGAGCGCCTTGTCCCCCGCGATCAGGAAGGCGCGCACCGCGACGGGGCCCTCGACCCGGGTTGCGGGCCGGAGGGCGATCTCGAGCCTCGACCCCGGTCCGAGGCGCGCGGTGCCGGGCGCGACGGCGTCGCCGTTCGCGGACCGTTGCCCGGCCTCGCCGCCCGCGATCGAGACGGCGTAGTCGGGCACCGGGGCGGGCGCATCGAGGAGGGCCAGCGCGCCCGGGTCTCCGGTGGCGCCGCCCTGGCGGCCGGGGCCTAGCCGCGCGACGAGGGCCCACGCCGCGGCCGCGGCCAGGACCGCCGCGGCGGCGATCCAGCGCCGGCGACCCGGCGCAGCCGCCAGCGGGATCACCCGGCCCGCGGGGGCTGCCTGGGAGCTCGCGGGCGACCGCGGCGCGGCGGTCGGCTCCGCAAGCGGCACGCCGGTCGTCTCCGCGCGTGGCGCGCTCGCCGCCGGCGCGCCGCGCTCCGCTCCGTTCGCCTGCAGCACGCCCAGGATGTTGTCGGCGATCCGCGCCCGCGCCTCGCCGTCCAGCGGGCGCGACGCCTCCCAGGCCTCGCGGTCCTCGGCGGAGCGCTGCGCGAGCGCCTCCAGCGCGTCGAGCTCGCCCTGCGCGAGCGCGCCGTGCACCCTCGCCGACCATCGCGGATCGCTCGCCCGATCCTCCGCGCGCGCGGCGCTCGCCAGCGCCTTGAGCAGCTCCTCGTCCCTGTCGGTCATCGTGCGCGCTCCGGGGTGGTTGGGTCTGCCGCGGGCGCCCGTCCCGGCGCCTCGGCCTCGGCGGCGAGCTCCGCGGCGATCTGCCGGACCAGCCGGCCGATGCGGCTCCGCCAGGCATACACGGCGTCCGCCGTCATGCCGGTGAGGGCGCACGCGTCCTCGGTGGATCGCTCGTCGACGAGCAGCAGATAGAACAGCTCGAGCCCGCGCTCGGTCAGCCGGTCGCGGAGCCGGACGGCGAGGGTCGCGAGCAGCTCGCGCGAGATCGCCGCCGGCTCGGGCGAGACGGACGCGCCGTCGGCGCGCTCGAGCGCGTCGTCCTCGGTCGGCTGCTCGGTCCAGGGGTTCCGGCGGCGGCTGCGCAGGATCGAGCACGCCTCGCGCTCGGCCACGAGCCCGACGAAGCTCGTGAGCGAGAGGCCCCGGGCCGGATCCCACTGGCGGAGCGTGCGCCCGCCGTCCGCGAAGAGCGCGAGGAACACGCTCTGGGTCATGTCCTCGACCTCCTGCCGCACGTCGCGGTGCCCCGCTGCCCGGCGGCGGCGGAGCAGCGGCCGCATGACGCGCTCCTGGATGGTGGGCGTGAGCAGATCGACGAGCGCCCTGACCGCCGCCGGCTCCCCGCCCACGGCCCGCGCGATCAGCGCGAGCGCCGCCTCGGCGGTCGCCTCCGCCCCGGGCTCCCGCCAGGGGCCGTCGGCGGGCGTCCACGGCTGCGCGGGCGAGGGGGACATCGATGGCATCAACGCACACGGATAGACGCGCGCAACACGGCCGTCAATCGAAGCAGGGTCTCGCCGGACGACTCGACCCCTGCCCCTGCGAGGCCGCGATTGTTTTCTCGAGACCCGTGTCAGAAACCGCGGGGGCGCGGCGAAGCGATCCAGGGACGGATGGACATTCAGGCAGGCAGAGGGCTCGGGGCGAGCCCTGAGGTCGGCCCCTGTCCATCGTTCGTGGTTACGTCGTTGGGTCGTTGGGTCGTTGGGTCGTTGCAGAGAGGGGCGCCGCCCGGGGCGCGAGCGGCGCGTGGCGAGGCTCGATGCGATGCGGACTCAGGTCATCCAGGATAGGTTGTCTTGCGCTTCTCGGCGCCTGGCACGCTCTCCCACGCCCAGAACCACATCACGATGCCGTCCGCGGCCGTGGCGCCGGTCATCGTCCACCGTCCATCGGCCCTCACGTGGTCGGGCTCCTGCGGATCGTCGCAATAGGCATTGCCGTTCGCGAGCCTGCCGTAGCGTCCCAGGGTCGTCGCTCGTATCACGCCGCTCATGCAGCCACCGTCTTTCGTCGCGTCGTGGGGGCGCGCCGGGCGTCCGCCTGCTCGCGGGCGTCCGGCGCTCTGCGCCGCGGAGCCTATCGCAGGATGCCGAGGGCGAGCTCGATCTGCTGGCGGGAGAACACGCCGTGGTCGTCGACCGAGTAGTCGTCGGCCTCGAGCCGGAAGGTGCGCGTGGCCGTGACGTCCGCGCGGCCGCTGAAGCGGTACGGGATGACGGGCGTGGCGAACGACTCGCGGACGAGCTGGAGGCCGAGATCGACGGGGATGCTGATGGGGACCCGGACCTGGGTCGTGCGGTCGGAGGGGAGCCAGACGCCGTCGCCGTCGGCGCGGAAGTCGACCGGCAGCGGGTAGCGGCCGGCGAGCACGACCTGACCCCGGACGGCGCGCACGGCGACGTCGTACGAGTTCGGGTTGTGGACGTTGACGACCACGGTCATGAGGACGCCGAGGCTCGGCGGGAAGCCGATGCGGATGCCGGTGATCTCGGCGTGGTCGAGCTGCATCGTCGGCTTGCTGACGCAGGCGGGACCGGCGATCGCCGTCAGCGCTGCGAGCGCGAGCGCGGGCAGGCGGCGCAGGAGGTGGTTCTTCCGGGGGCTCGGCACGGGCGGGAGCTTAGCCGCGGAGGGACGCGCCGTCACCTCGCACCGTGGCGGCGCGCGAGGCGCCGGCGAGGGGGCGGCGTTGACGCGCGGCCGCGCGGCGGGGATGCTCCGGCGCGCGTCGTCGAGGAGCGCGAGACGGCCCGCCTGCCCTTCGACCCCTTGCTCTTTCCCTTGCCCTTTTCGGCATCCCGGCGCTCCGCGAGCTGCGAGGAGATTGGATGGAGCTCACGACGATCGAACGTGCGCCCGCGGACGCGCATCGCGCGCTGACGGCCGAGCAGATGGCGGCGATGTGCCGGCGCGCGTTCGGGGAGAGCGCCGCTGTCGCGTCCGCCCGGGAGCTGGGCGGCGGCACCTTCAATACGACGTACCTGGTCTCGCTGGAGGTGCCGCTGGTCGAAGAGCGGCGGGTCGTCCTGCGGGTCGCGCCGCCGGACTCGGCCGCGCTGTCGTGGGACGAGGCGGCGCTCATGCGCCGCGAGCTTCACGTCCAGCCGTACTTCGCCGCCCTCTCGACGCTGGCGCCGCGGACGCTGGCGGCGGACTTCACGCGCCAGCTCATCGATCGCGACTACGTGTTCCAGACCTTGCTCCCCGGCGAGCGCTGGGACGACGTGGCCGACGCGCTGTCGCCGGAGGAGTCGCTTTCGCTCTGGGAGCAGTTCGGCCGTATCACGAGGACGATCCACGGGACGGCCGGCTCCGCGTTCGGCGGGCCGTTCCCGGTGCCCGAGTTTCCGGCGTGGAGCGAGGCGGTGCTGCACCGCCTGGCCTGCTCGCTGCGAACCATGGCGGGGGCGTCGCTCGACGTGACGGACATGGCGGCGGCGATCGAGATCATCCGCGGGGGCGCGGCCGTGCTCGACGAGATCCGGGAGCCGCGGCTCCTGCATGGCGATCTGTGGCTGTTCAACCTCCTGATCGAGCGCGGGGCGGAGGGGCCCAGGATCGTCGGGGTGATCGACGCCGATCGGGCGTTCTGGGGCGATCCGATGGCCGACTGGACGATGTTCGTGCTGTCCAAGTCCGCGTCGCCGGCCAACCGGCCGCTCTACGATCGCTTCTGGGAGGCGTATGGCCGGCCGCCGCAGACGCGGGCGAGCGCGTTCCGGGCGGCCGCGTACGAGGCGATGAACGTCGGGATAGCGCTCCCCTGGGCCGCGCGGCACGGCCACGGCGATCTGGTGGAGCGGGGGAAGCGCGAGCTGCGCGAGGCGCTGGAGGCGCTGCGGCGGCTCCGGCCGTAGGCCGTCGGTACGCCGTGGAGGATGCGCTGTCCGGGAGGCGTCGCCGGCGGAGCGGGGCGGCGAAGGCAGGAACGCACGCGCTGGGACGGAATGGGGTCGTCGCGCGGCGGTCAGGACGAAGGCCCGGGGGGAGCGGCGGAGAGGGCGTCGTGCACCTCCTCGCGCGTCCCGGTGCCGACGAGGACGAGCCATGTCCGGAGCGTCGGCAGGTCGCGCATGGCCTCGACGGCGGAGCGCAGCCGCGGCGGCATGGGGCCGAAACGAGCTTCGTACAGCGCGATGGCACCCTGGGCGATCCCCTGCGTGCGTCCCTGCTCGATGAACTGCTCGACGAGCTCCTCGGTGGTCATCACGAACTCCTCTTCCTCCGGCGTCGCCGGCCCGCGCTGTTCGACCTCCGCGCGGAAGCGTAGCAGAGGACCGAGCGCGATGGCGCGCTCCGGCGCATCCTTCGGCAGCTGGCGGAAGTCCTCGATCGCCTCTCGCAACACGCGCCCACCGCCCATCAGCCGGATCAGCACGGTCGAGCGCACGCGGGGCAGCTCGCCGAGCACGACGACGGCGGCCCGCAGCAGGCTCGGTCCTTCGTACACGCCCGCGGGCCAGCCGGCCATCGGCTCCGCCCGCAGGCCGTCGAGCACGGCCGTGGGACGGCCCGTCGACAATACCCAGAGGAACGGGGGCTCTGCCTCGCGATTGCGGGCCGAGCTGCTTCGCCATAGGGCGAGGTGCTTCTCCACGCACGCGCGCGCCTCGTCGGCGCTCGGCGTATCGCTGTAGGCCTCGATGGTGCACGCCGTCGCCGCGAGGCGGCCCAGGAGCCCGAGCCGCTCTCGACCCGAGGCGCGCGCCGGGTCGGGCTCGTACCACACGTCCGCATGCTGCGCGTCTCCGACGACCTCGGCGTTGGTCACCACCTTGCCTATCGGCGTGAGCCCCTCTTGAGCGATGTCCTTTGCCAGCCGATCGAATCGGTTTCGCATGGCGGGCGCAGGCTGGCACACCGCGCGGTCGAGATAAAGAAAAAGGCACGCTCAGCCTGCGCGGTAGGACTGCGAAGGGGCCTTACGAGTGGCCACCGTGATGCATTTCGAATTCGACACATCCTCATGCAGCCGATGGGATGATCGCATCCGTCATCAGTCCGCGTCGCCGGACAACCGGCCGCTCCACGATCGCTTCTGGGAGGCGTATGGCCGGCCGCCGCGGACGCGGGCTGTTGACGCTCCCGGTAAATTATGGGTTGGGGCCGCTTTTCGCTCACGCAGGATGATGGCTCGCCCACGCGCGCGATGGCCATCGCCCGCCCATCCGGTGCCCGGAGCCCCCGCCGGAGGCTCCGTCCGCCCATCGCCCGCGCGACGTGGCCGCCGGGGCGCGCAGGGCACGTCAAGGGCGGCGCAGCCGCCGAGCCCTGCGAGGGAACCCTTGACGCGTCCGAGCACCCCGGCACGCTCATGACGCGATGGGCCGACCATCACGCCCGTGACCGGGGCCCGCTCACCGTCGCGATGGCCATCAGCCAGCCCGAGCGAGAGAACATCAACCAGCTTGATTCTCAACACCCCAGACGAGGGGAAGTAGCGCCAGCCCTTCCCATCGAGCCCCGCCCCACGGCGCTGCTCGCACCGCGCCCGCCCTTGCGCCATCCTCGACGCCGGCCCCTCGGCCATGGCATGACGGCTCCATGCCCGAGCGAGCCCTCTCGATCCCCCTCCCCGACGGAAGCGCGGTCTCGGGCGTGCTCCACGCGCCCGCGCGCGCGAAGCGCTCCGGCGTGGCCGTGGTGCTGGGCCACGGCGCCGGCGGCGACATGCACGCGCAGCTCCTTTGCGACGTCGCCAGGGGGCTCCAGCACCGCGGCCACACGGCGCTGCGCTTCAACTTTCTTTACAAAGAGCTCGGCCGCAAGGCGCCCGACAGGCCGGAAAAGCTCGAGATGGCCTACGAGGCGGCCATCGCGCGGCTGCGAAAAGACAAATCCCATCGGCTCTTGATCGGCGGCAAATCCATGGGCGGCCGGATCGCCTCGCTCCTCGCCGCGCGCGGCGTCCCCTGCGACGGGCTCGTGTTCCTCGGCTACCCGCTGCACCCCGCGGGCAAGCCCGCCGCGCTCCGCGACAAGCACCTCTCGGCCATCGAGGCGCCGATGCTCTTCCTCCAGGGCACCCGCGATCCGCTCTGCAGCCTCGATCTCCTCCGGCCGGTGCTGAAGCGCCTCGGCGCTCGCGCGAGCCTGCATGTGGTGGAGGGCGGCGACCACTCCCTCGAGCTCCTGAAATCCGCCGGACGGACCGCCGATAGCGTGCTCGCCGAGATCCTCGCCGCCATCGACGCCTGGCTCGCGAAGCAGGCCCCCGGCAAGAGCGACGATCCCCGCCCGCCGAAAGCAGGGCGCGCCCCGCGCAAGCGAGCCGCCGGACGCCGGACCGCTGCGCCGCGGGCCGCGCGCCGACAGCCATAACCGAGCCAGATAGAGGGTGTGAAGCCGATGATCCCGCAAGCGCTGTTCTTCCTGACCCTCGCGTCGACGCTCGGGTGTGGGCTGATCGCTGGGGTGTTCTTCGCGTTCTCGAGCTTCGTGATGCCCGCGCTGGCCAGGCTCCCGCCGGCCGAGGGCATGGCGGCGATGCAGTCGATCAACGTGGTCGTGCTGAATCGCTCGTTCCTTGGCGTGTTCGTCGGGACCGCGGGGGCGTGCCTGATCCTCGCCGTCGTCTCGATGCTCCGCTGGTCGGAGGCGGGCTCGGCGCTCCGCATCGCCGGGGGTGCGCTCTACGTCGTCGGCACGTTCCTGGTCACGATGGTGCGCAACGTGCCGCTCAACGACGCGCTGGAGCGGGTCTCTCCGGAGGCCGCGGCGGCCGCGGAGACGTGGGCTCGCTACGTCCCCGCGTGGACGACGTGGAACACCGCGCGGGCGCTCGCGGCCCTCGCGTCCGCCGCCCTGCTCACGCTCGCCCTCGTCCAGAGCGCGCGCGCCGGGTGATCGCGAGTCCGACAGGGAGCACGCGCGGCGCCGCGCCGCCGATGCCCAAAACGCCATGACGACCCGCGCGCCTCTCGTCCTCCCGAACGGAGCTGCCGAGTCGGACCGCCGCGACATCGCAGCGAGCCCAGCGCACGATACGACCACGATCGCTCGACCGAGCGGCCGAAGCGGTGGAATTGCAAAAACCGCTCAACGTGGCATATTGGACGCCCCTGCGCGACCCCGTTCGGTCCGTCCATGACCATGTCCACCACCCCCGACGAGCTCTCGATTGGAATTGCCCCAGGAGACGTGCTCCTCGGCAAGTACCGCGTGGAGAGCGTCCTCGGGCGGGGCGCCATGGGGCTCGTCGTCGCCGCGCGCCACCTCGCGCTCGACGATCGCGTCGCGATCAAGGTGCTCCTGCCGAGGTACGTGCAGGATCCAGAGATCCTCCAGCGCTTCCTGAGGGAGGGGCGCGCCGCGGTGCGCATCCGCAGCCCGCACGTCGTGCGCGTCGCCGACGTCGGCACGCTGGCGAACGGCGCGCCATACATGGTCATGGACCACCTCGAGGGGAAGGACCTCGCCGCCGTGCTCGCGGAGAGCGGGCCCCTCTCGGTGCCCCTGGCCGTCGACCTCGTGCTCCAGGCGTGCGAGGCGCTCGCGGAGGCGCACGCGCAAGGCATCGTCCACCGCGACGTGAAGCCGAGCAACCTGTTCCTCACCCGGAACGCGGACGGCTCGCCGTGCGTCAAGGTGCTCGACTTCGGGATCTCGAAGATGTCGCACGCAGAGGACCACGCGCTGACGCGCGTCGGGGGCGTGCTCGGCTCGCCCCTCTACATGTCCCCCGAGCAGCTCCGCTCGGCGAGCGACGTCGACGGCCGCGCGGACATCTATTCGCTGGGCGTCGTGCTCTTCCAGCTGCTCACGGGGCGAACGCCGTTCGTCGCGCTGGAGCTCGCGCAGCTCGTCTACCTGGTCACGCAGGGCGAGCCGCAGCGCCCGCGCGCGCTGCGCCCGGACCTCCCGGAGCCCCTGGAGCAGGCGATCCTCACGGCGATCGCGCGCGATCGCGATCGCCGCTTCCCCACCGCCGCGGACTTCGCGCTCGCGCTCGTCCCGTTCGCCCCGCCGCACCTGCGCGCGGCCGCCGAGCGCCTCTTCGGCGCGCTGCGCGGCGCGCTCCCGGCGGCAGCCCCGCCGCAGGGCGGCGCTCCGCTCGCGGCCTCGACGGCCGGGGCCGCCATCGCGGTGGCCATACCCGCCGACGGAGCGCACACGATCGTGCCGGTCGGCACGACGAACCGCAAGCCAGCGTCGCTCGAGCGGCGCGTCCTCCCCATCGCGCTCGGGCTCGGCCTCGCGATCGTGGCCAGCGGCGTGTTCCTCTCGCGCCTGTCGCCCGAGACCGCGCCGACCGAGGGCGCTCAGGGCGCTCAGGCGGAGCCCCGCGTCGCGCCCCCGAGCGCCGCGCCTTCCGTGGCCATCGAGCCTTCCGCGAGCGCCGCGCCGCCGCCCGGCGCCGCGCCCGGCGCCTCGGCCGAGGGGCAGCACGAACCGGCGCGCGCCACGCCCACCGCGGCGCCGAGGCCCGCGAAGCCGAGCGGCTCGGCTCCCCCGAAGCGCAGCGCGCCGCCCCCGAAGCGGCCCGCCGGCGCGGATCCCTTCCAGCGCGATGTCTTCTGATACCCTCGCCGAGACGATGACGCCGCCGCAGACGAGGAGCCGAGCGACGCGCGGGCCCAGGTGGCTCACAGGCCTCTGCGCGCTCGGCGCCGGCCTGACGGCGACGCTCGCGGGAGGCCCCGCGGCGCGGGCCGACGACAAGGCGGGCGCCGTGGCGCTGTTCCGGGAGGCGGGGGCGCTCGTCGACGCCGGCCAAGCGGCGCGCGCCTGCCCCAAGTACGAGGAGAGCCTGCGCCTCTACGACAGCGTCAACACCCGGTACTTCCTCGCCGATTGCTACGAGCGCGTCGGCAAGATGGCGTCCGCGTGGGCGCAGTTCCTCGAGGTCGCCGCCCGGGTGCGCGCGAGCGGCGACCCGGCGAAGGAGGCGAAGGCGCGCGAGCGCGCGGCGGCCGTCCAGCCGAAGGTCTCGCGCCTCACGGTGGTCGTCGAGGCCGCGAGCACGCCGGGCCTCGAGGTGAAGCGCGACGGCAGGCCGGTCGGCCCCGGCCAGTGGGGCGTCCCCATGCCCGTCGACGCGGGGACCCACGTCGTCGAGGCGAGCGCGCCGGGCAAGCGAGCGTGGACGGCGCAGGTCGAGGTCGAGCCGGGCGGCGCGACCTCGACCCTCGTCGTGCGCGCGCTGGAGGACGACCCCGCGTCCGCGGACGCGGGCGGCGGCGGCAGCGGGCGCCGCACGCTCGCACTCGTGACGGGCGGCGCGGGGATCGTGGCCGTGGGTGTCGGGACGGCGCTCGGCTTCGCCGCGAAAGCGCGGTTCGACGAGTCGCGCCCGTTCTGCAACGGCGACCGCTGCGACCAGCGCGGGATGGATATCCGCGACGGCGCCGTGGCGCGCGCCAGCGTCGCGACGGTGGTCTTCGGCGTCGGCCTCGCGGCCATCGCCGGCGGCGGCGTGCTCTGGCTGACCGCGAAGGGCCCGTCGAACGGCGCGTCGGTCGCGCTGACGCCCACGGTGGGCGGCGCGCTCGTGCGAGGCAGCTTCTGATGCGCCTCCGGGTGCTCGCCGCCGGCCTCTGCGCGTCGGTGCTCGCCACCGGGTGCGGCCTCGTCCTCGGCATCTCGTCCGGCGAGTACGACCCCGACCCGTTCGGCCTCGACGGCGGCGCCGCGGGCGCGGGCGGCACCGCGGGCTCTGGCGGCGCCGCGGGCACGGGCGGCGCCGGGGGCGTCGGCGCCTCGGACGCCGGGGCCGAGCCGCCCCCCTGCACGGCGCTCCTGGACGACCTGGAGGACGGCGACAGCGCGATCCTCCGGTGCCAGGGCCGCGTCGGCAGCTGGTACACGTACAACGACGGCACCCGGAGCGGCACGCAGACGCCTCTGCCCGGCCGCCCCTTCGTCCCGGTCTCGCCCGGGCACGACCCGAGCAACTACGCCGCCCACGTCGCCGGAAGCGGCTTCGTCACGAGGGGGGCCGGGATGGGGTTCGACCTGAACCTCGCCCCGGGAGGAGCGAAGTTGAGCTACGACGCGTCCGCCTACGTGGGCCTGACCTTCTGGGCCAAGGCGGCGGCGCCGACGCACATCTACGTGAATTTCCCCGACCGCAACACCGATCGCGAAGGCGGCGTATGCGAGGGCTCGGGCTGCGGCGACCATTTCGGCGAGGGGCTCGACCTCACGACCGAGTGGGCGCAGTACACCGTCATGTTCTCCATCCTCAGCACGGATGGCTGGGGCGTCCCGGCGCCCCCGGCGTTCGACGCCGCGCACGTCTATTCGATCGAGTTCCACACGGCGAAGTCGACCGTGTTCGACATGCTCGTCGACGACATCGCGTTCGTCCCCTGAGCTGCGCGCGGCGGCGGCTGCGGGCGCGCGCGGCGCGCGCTCAGGGCTCCGGCGAGTCGATGCGCATGAACGAGAGGGTGCGGAACGTGCGCTTGCTGAGCTTCCAGCCCGAATTCGTCAAGACCGCCTCGTTCTCGTAGGTGCCGTGCGCGACCTGGACGCTGCTCAGCGGGTCGTAGACGTGCGTCGCGATCAGGTAGGAGGTGATCTTCGCCCGGTGGCCGCCAGGGAGGATGTCGATACGAACGTTGCTGATCAGGTGCTGCGTGCCCACATAACCGGACTCCGCGAACAGGACGTCGATGAAATCGGCCCAGGCCTCGGCGCTGGGCACCAAGACCACCGGGGGATCGGCCGGATCGGCGCCGGCTTCCCAGATGATGACGGGGGCGTCCTCGGTGAAGCACCTCGCGTAGATCGCCTTGCCCGTCTCCAGATCACCGCGGCCGATCGCGTCGGTCCCGGCCGCGTAGCAGTACTCGAGCTGCTCGATCTCCTGCAGCGCCTCGAGCTCCGGCAGGCCGTTCGGGGGCGTGCCCTCCGCGGGCTTCGCGATCGACATGGTGACGGCGCCCGCCAGCGCGAGCGCGGAGGCCGCCGGCAAGGCACGACGCAGAAAGCCGCTGAAACGATCGCCGTTCGTGCTCATGGAACTCACCCCTTTCGCTGGGCGTATGCAAGTCGCCAAGGATCAAAGAGTTAATCTAAATATCTTAACAAACTCCGTCAAGGACAGTTTTTCGCGAGCTTCAGAATCTGGCGCGATGGGGTCGGTCATCGCGTCATCGCGTCATCGCGTCATCGCGTCATCGTGTGGCAGGTTCGACGTTCGAGCTCCACAGGTTCGGGCGCACGTGCGGAGCCGTCGTCTGCCCGGCGCTCGCCGGCGACGTCGGCGCACGCTGTCAGACTGTCCACCTCGCGCCACCTCGCGCCGCGCGGCCGGCGCTGGTGAGCCGCGCTACACGCGCGCTACGTGGCGCTGCGGCGCATGCTTCGAATGCAGTGCTCGAGCCCCTGGCGCAGCGTCGAGCGCGTCTCGATCGACGAGAGATCCACGCCGAGCCCGACGATGGTCTGGGCGATCGCCGGGTGGATCCCCGTGATGATCCCCTCGGCGCCGAGGAGCTTGATGGCCGCGGAGAGCTTCAAGATGTGGTTCGCCGTCTCCGTGTCCATCGCGTCGATCCCCGTGAGATCGAGGATGGCATAGCGCGCCTGCGTCCGGACGACCTCGCGGAGCACGCCTTCCATCACGTCGGCGGCGCGCGTGCTGTCGAGCATGCCCACGAGGGGCAGCGTGAGCACGCGGTCCCACACCTGGATGATCGGCGTCGACAGCGAGCGGATGACCTGCTGCTGCCGCTCGATGAGCTCGAGCTTCGCGCGGAGCTCCTGCTCGATCCGCTTCGAGGCCGTGATGTCGAGGGAGACGCCCGCGACGTGGGTGACGTCGCCGCGGTCGTTCTGGATGGGCAGATACCAGGCCTCCCAGTGGACGCCGTCGACCTCGTTCACGAAGGTCGACATCGTGCCCTCGAGCGCCCTGCGCAGGACCGCCGTGCCCGACTCCGGGTAGATCTCGAAGATGTTGAGCCCGACGAACTGCCCCGGCTTGAGCCCCGCGGACTCGAGCCCCTTCCCGTCGTGGTGGACGAAGACGCCTCGCGCGTCGATCGCCCACAGGCATACGGGGAGGTGATCGTTGATCGCCCGGAGGAGCTTGAGCTGTATCTCGTGCTCGATGCGCTCCTCGGCGTCGCGGAGCGCTCCATAGACCTCTTCCTTCTCGGGCACCCATCGCGCGGTGCACTGGAAGTACTTGAAGGATCCGTCGGCCGTCTTCAGCCGCACGTCGACGGCCACGGGCTCCGCCGCGGCGCGGACACGCCCCCACGCCTCGTCGAACGAGCGCCTGTCGTCCGGGTGAACCAGGGGGCCGAGCCCCGCAGAAGACTCCCCGTCGAGGAGCTCGGCGCTCATCGCGCGCGTGAGCGCGCGGCTCGCGCGGACCAGCGCGCCCCCCTCGCCGGCGATGAAGACCAGCTCCGTACAATGCAGGAAAAAGTCGTCGAGCGTGCTGGTCGTGCTGTCTGGCTGTGGCATGTCCAGCTTGGCAGACTACATCGATCGAGCCGTCAGTGTCGAGGATCCATGTCGAGCAGACGGGTTACCGGCGCGCCTAGAACGCTCCCCCACGCTTCGCCCGCTCGGGGCCTCTTGGGTGCTCTGTGTGCTGCCGTACTCACGTGTCGATTGGGGCGGCGCGCGTCCAGGTCGGCCGGGGGATGCCGCGAGGCGCCATCCACGAGGCGCCGCGGCTCCCCGCTCCTCCCGATACCTGGATAGAGAGCGCCGCGACGGCGATCGCAGCGCCGACAGCCATCGAGCGGCCGGCGTGCACCATGGTGGGACAACGGCGCACCGTCTCTCGCTGCCACCGCCGCGTGCCTGCCAGCCGTCGAGCGAAGGCACGTACACGACAACTGTGCAGCTTCGCCGGCGCCGGCGGCCGCCCCCCGCGATCCGCGGCGGAGCACGGCAACGGCACGCGGCATCGCAGCGCCGCCGGGTGAGGCATTTTGCTCCACAGGGCGCTCGGTGAGGCGCTTTTGCGCCATGCAATGCTCGTCGGCCTGTCGAGCGAGAGCGGGCGCCGAGCGTCATTGGCCGCGCGGCTGAGGCCGTCGCAGCGAAACAAGATGATGGCATTGCATCATGAAACCTTCTGGTTCCAGGCCATGGAAACCCGTTGCGCACGTAGTCGAGCATGGTAAGCAAAGCAGGCTTCATCGTCGTAGCCGCGCGATCATCGTCGATCGTCAAATTCCGTCGCGAGCCAGGTCGGACGAGGCCCTACGAACCTACGGAATCGATGCCAGGACGTCGCTCCGGCCTCGCCCGGGATGACCTTTCGGCGAGCAAACGGACTGCCAACATGGATGGAACGATCATGAAGAGACACGGATGTTCACGGTACTGGTTGACCGGGCTGGCCACGCTGGCGCTCTTCCCTGCCGGCTGCATCGACGATCCAGGCGCAGACCCGGAGGTGCTCGACACCGACGAGGCCGCCGCCGTGACGGGCGCCCCGCTGACCAGCGTCGCGTCCGGGAAATGCCTGGACGTGAAAGGGAGGAGCACCACGACAGGGACCGGCCTGCAGATCTACACCTGCAATGGACAGGACAATCAGAGCTTCAATTTTACATCCGCCGGCGAGCTCCAGGTCTACGGCGGCACCCGGTGCGTCGAGCCGGCGAACGGCGCGACCACCGCGGGGACCAAGGCCGTGATCGCCAATTGCAGCGGCCAGGCTCGCCAGAAATGGACGAGGAGCTCGGCCGGCGCCATCGTCCACCAGCAGTCGGGGCTATGCCTGGACGTGGAGGGGCAGCGGACGACCAACGGCACCGCCGTTCAGATCTGGACCTGCAACAACCAGACGAACCAGCGATGGTCGTCGACGGGGTCGGGCTGCAGCTCGGGGGTCTGCGAGGTCGTCCAGGTCGCCACGGACACCGACCTCCCGTGGGGCCTGGTCTCGCTGCCGGACGGCACGGTCCTTTACAGCCGGAGGGACGCGGACGACATCGTCCAGCTCAACCCGAGCACCGGCGCGAAGACCTCGATCGGCACGGTGCCGAACGTCGCGGGCACGGACGGCGAAGGGGGCCTGATGGGGCTGGCCATCGCGCCGACGTTCGAGACCGACGGCTGGCTCTACATCATGCACACGTCGCCCACGGACAACCGGATCGTGCGGATCAAGGTCGTCGGCAACCAGCTCGACACGTCCACCGAGCAGGTGCTGATCTCGGGCATCCCCCGCAACAAGTACCACAACGGCGGCCGGCTGCGGTGGGGGCCGGACGGCAAGCTCTACGCGACGACGGGCGACGCGCAGAACGCGAACCTCGCGCAGGACACGAGCAGCCTCGCCGGGAAGGTCCTGCGGCTCGAGCCCGACGGCACGGTCCCGTCGGACAACCCGTTCGGGAACTACGTGTGGAGCTACGGCCACCGCAACCCGCAGGGGCTGGCGTTCGACTCCATGGGTCGGCTCTGGGAGCAGGAGTTCGGCAACACCGTGATGGATGAGACCAACCTCATCCAGAAAGGCGGAAACTACGGCTGGCCGAACTGCGAGGGCACCGTCTCGCAAGGCGGCAGCGGGTGCAGCACGGCGGGCTACATCGCGCCCAAGCTCACGTACCCGACCTCGGAGGGGTCGTGCAGCGGGATCGCGATCGTGGATGACGTCTTCTACGCCGCATGCCAGCGGGGGACACGGATGTACCGCGCGGTCATCAGCGGGAGCAGCCTCACCGGCGTGCAGCAGCTGTTCGTGGGCACCTACGGCCGCCTCCGCACCGTCGAGCCCACCCTCGACGGCAATCTCTGGCTGACGACGACCAACACCGGGGGCACGGACAGCGTCCCGAACAACAGCAACGAGCGGATCTTCCGCGTCATCCTCGGCGACTGAGCCTGATCAGAACGGGGTGCCGCCGTCCTCCGGGACGATGATCGATTTCAGCGCCCCGTCCTGGCAGTCCGCCTGCAGGCGGAAGCCCTTCTCGGCGTCCGACAGATCGAAGCGGTGGGTGACGATGGAATCGACGTCCACCGCGCCCTCGGCGACCATGTGGATCGCCCGCGGGTACACGTGCCCCATGCGCCGGGAGAACTTCACCTTCAGCCCCTTGCGGCGGCACAGCGCCGCCGGCAGGGCGTAGCGGTCGCCCTCGGGGATGCCCGCCAGCAGGATCCGCCCGCCGATGCGCGCGGCTTCGGCCGCGTGGTGGAAGCCGTCGGGCGAGTTCGTCGCCTCGAGCACGAGATCGGCGCCCCGGCCGCCCGTCCACTCCAGGACGGCCGCGAGCGCCGGCGCCGCGTCGTGCGCGCCCAGGCGGCGCGCCGCCTCGGCCCGGTAGCCCACGGGGTCGATCGCGAAGACGCGGGCGGCGCCCGAGCGGCGCGCGAGCTGGACCAGGCACAGGCCGATCGGCCCGCAGCCCAGCACGACCACCGTCTCCTGCAGGTGGGGCCGGGCGAGGTCGATGGCGTGGATCGCGACGCCGAGCGGCTCCAGCATCACCGCCCGGCGCACCGAGAAGCCCGCCGGGACCGGCACGACCTGGTCGGGATGCACGACGACCCGCTCCGTCATGCCGCCATGGAGCGGCGGCGCGCCCAGAAACTCCACGAAGGGGCACAGGTTCACGTGGCCGCGCTGGCACCACTCGCAGCGGCCGCAGGAGTGCGCGGGGTCGACGGCGACCAGCTGCCCCCTGGACAGGCCCAGCTCCGGATGGTCCTGGACGACCCAGCCGGCGAGCTCGTGTCCCGGCACGAAGGCGCGGTGGATCTGCGCCGAACCGATCCCGCCCTCCAGGTAGTAATGCAGATCGCTGCCGCAGATCCCGCAGCCGGCGACCTGGATCATCACCATGCCGTCGCGCGGCTGCGGAGGCTCGACCTCGCCGAACCGGACGTCGCGGATGCCGTGGATGAAGGTTGCGCGCACCGCCTCACTCTCCCTTTCCCCCGCCCGGCCGGTACCCGGCCGCGCGGAGCTGAACAATTCTGCCGGCGCGGAGCTGAACAATTCTGCCGGCACGGAGCGGCATGTAATCCGTCTTCGTGAGCGCCTGTCAACGATCCCGAGCGACCCGCACCGCACGGCGATCCTGCGGGCCGTGGGGGGATCTCGGATGCGTGATGCACGATAAGTTAGCCTAACTATTCTTTCGATGAGGCGTCGGACCGCATCACAGGACGGCACGGGACGCGGCGCTCGGCCGCTTCTTCCCTTTGCCCTTGCGCCGCGAGGCCGGCGCGCCCTTCAGCGAGTGAGCCCGCTCGCGCGGAACATCCGCTCGTAGATCGCGCGAATCACCGGCTCCTTGTGCTTGTTGTAGTCCATCACCATGCCGCTGCCCGCCGAGATCGCGGACGCGGCCGCGAGCTTCGCCCGGCGGTAGAGCTCGAGATCCTCCGGGTGCTCGGTGAGCCACTGGCGGAACATCCGGTGGCGGATCACCTCCGGACAGTCGGGGCCGAAGACATGCACGTTGCTGCTCGGCTCGGCGAGCTGGAGGCACCGGTGCTCGTGCCACTCCGGCTCGCGAATGACCAGCGTGAACCCGGCGCTCGACAGCGCGGGGACGTACGCGCGCTCGTCGGCGGGATCGGCGACGGTGAGGTCGACGTCGATCGTCGGCTTGGCGTGCAGCCCTTTCACCGAGGTCGAGCCGACGTGCTCGATCGCCAGCGCGGCGTCGCCGAGGGCGGCGCGGATCTTCCGCGCGACAACGTCGAACAGCCCCGGCCAGCGCTCGTCGTAGTCGACGACGGCGATCGGCGCCGGCGCCGGCGGGCCGTTCACCCACGGGTTCTGACCCGGGGCGGGCTCGTGGTGCTTCGTGATCTCCTCGGCGGTGGGCACGGCGCGAGTATAGGCGTGCCGCGCTCCGCGTCCCGCGGAAAGATCGGCTGAAACGCCGAGCCCGCGGCGAGGGGGCGCGAGATGAGATCCGCGCCGCCCGGAGGCCGCGATCAGCGACAGCGCGGCGGCGCGTTGGCGATGTAGGCGAGCAGCTCGTCCTCGTTGTCGCTGATGATGCGATCGACGCCGTCCTCCCGGCTATGGCGCCGGACCTGCAGCGCCCCGGCGGAGGTCGCCACGAGGACGGCCACGCACCCGAAACCGCGCACCGCGGCGGTCCGCAGCCGCAGCGTCGCCTCTTCGAACTTCGGATCGTTTCGCCCCGGGGCAGCCCGAATATCCAGGAGCAGCGACATCGCGCTCCGGTCGACCGGGGCGAGCGCAGCGATGATCTCCAGGCACTTCTGCTCGATCTGCTCGAGGGAATCGAACGGCGCGGCGCTCCGCGTGACCCGCACGATCCTCGCCATGGGATCGACGGCCACGACGAAATGGACGTTGCGCAGGACCTCGGGCATGAGCGCTCCACCATCGTACCGTGGATCCCCTCCCGAGCCGAGCCGCAGCGCGCGTTCGGACGCCCGCGCCGCGCGGGTGCGCCGCGTTACACGCAGCTGTCCCGCGGGCCGCGCGCCTGGCGGCTGTAGCCTCCACCAGACGGAGGCCAGCGCCGGCACATGGCGCCGCGGGCTCCCGGAGAACAGCGCTGTTCGCGGGTGGCACGAGCGGTGCTCATACCGTCGCGCCGGCGCGGCGGAGCCCGGCGCCCGAGGAGACATCCCATGCACAAGAGATCGGTCGACATGGTGCGGAAGCTGGGTGAGGCGTGGAACAAGCACGACCTCGACACCGTATATGGCCTCTTGCATGAGGACTATCGCGAGCACTGGAACGGGAAGCTGGCCAAGCAGGGCCGCGACGCCACGCGGGCGGCGGATCAGGCGATCTACGACGCCGTGCCCGATTACCGGCGCGAGGTGGACCAGCTCTTCGGAGAGGGAGAGTCGGCGGCCTCGCTCTGGCGATTCCTGGGCACGGGGCCTGCGGGCGCCTTCGAGGTGCCCCTCGCGTGCTTCTACAAGGTCCGTGACGGTCTGATCGTGGAGTGCTGGATCCACGCCGACTCGGGCGACCTGGCCCGTGCGCTCGGGACGAGCACGCACGAGAAGGCCCCCTGACCCTGGGCGATCTCGCGGGAGGGTCGCTCGAAGAGCGTGTCATCGCACACACCGACGAGCGCCTTGCGCCGTGGACGGGCGCACCGGCGACGTCCCGGCCCCCGCCGGGCGGCGGACGCGCGCGCCGCCGGGGTTCGCCAACGACGCGCCGCGCTTGGCGCGACGTGGCTCATCGCGGCCACCTCCGCCCGGGCGTCCGGGACCGGGCGGACCAGCGGCGCGCGAGGCGGGATCGCGTGGCCACCGTCGGCCTTGGGAACGCGAGCGCCGCGACGATCGCGCGCATCGTCCCGCCTTGATCGCCTTGACAAGGCGGGGTAGACGTCAGTTACGCTACCGTTTCACGATGGGTGGGGGGCACGGCGGGGTGGGTGTTGAACTTTTCATGCGGCGCCGCTTCGGGCCGGCTGAGGCTGCTGGCATACAACAACGGCTGGGGTCCGGCGGAGGCGCTTCACATCTCGGCGTCAGAGCCTTTACTGGACCAGCTCTTCGATGCCGCTCCACGCTCGAACGTGCTGAGGGTGGAGGCTGGAGCAGGCGCGGTCGAGGCCCTAGAGCTAGCTCTCCCGTCGGCGCGCCCCAGCGGCCTCGCCGTCCTTGACGAGGCCATCGACGGCAGGCGCGCCCTGCTGGCGACGCTACCGAAACGCATGATGAGCCGCGACGCATCCGTCCTTGTTGACCCGAGATACAAAGCGGTGCTTTCCGCACGTGAGCGGTGGCATCTGGGCGAGTATTTCGACGACCTCGCCCGTGGAGAACCGGCCTCCGCTCCGCGTCAGCGATGGCACATCGAGTACCTCTCCGGCCTCGACGTGCGAGCCGTACCTATTAACACGATCGATGTTCGATATACATTCACCGATGCCACCGGCACATCAATCGATGACGCCCAGCAGGCCCTCATGGGCACGAACAAAAACGATGACGGAGAGCAGCTCTGGGTGTCCAGGACCGGGTTCACCATCGATCCGCCCTCACCGCTCTGTGCTGCACCGATGATACCGAGCATCGCGGTGACTGCATTGCTCGAGAACGTGACCGGCCCATCAGAGCGGAGCTACCGGATCTCACCGACGATCCCTCCTGGAACCCCCGAGCGTTTCTTTGTCGTTGTCGGAGCGGACCGATCGTGCTTCGTTCGAGCTCGGTTCACATTTCATTTCGACGGCGATCAGACGATGATCTCGGAGCCGTTCGACCTCGCGATCTGGCGCCCGCGCAACGTGGTGATCAAGGCAAAGGACGGCTCACAGTTCATTCACATGGATGGCCAATGGCGCCTTGCCGACGAGGCGAGCGATGTCGCTCGCCTGTGGCTCTAGCTAGCCGGCCATCCATCGATCTTACAGCTGGACGAGCGGCTTCAATGGACCGCACCCCGTGCGGCGGCTGAGCCGCCAGCGGTTCGGCCCTTGCGGTAGCGAGAGAGACGATGATCGACATTGAGCATGCCATCAGCGCCGAGCAGGTCGAGCAGGTCCGCACGCTGTTTCTCGAGTACCAGGCGTCGCTCGACGTCGACCTGTGCTTCCAGGGCTTCGCCGAGGAGCTCGCGCGCCTCCCCGGCTCCTATGCGCCCCCGTCGGGTCGACTCCTGCTCTGCACCGTCGAGCGGGCGCCGCATGGCTGCGTCGCCCTGCAGGCCATCACCTCCGAGGACTGCGAGATGAAGCGGCTGTATGTGCGGCCGGGGCAGCGCGGCCTCGGGCTCGGGCGGCGGCTCGTCGCCCGGGTGCTCGACGAGGCGCGCGCGATCGGGTACCGGCGGATCTACCTCGACACGCTGCCGTCGATGGTCCGCGCGGCGGCGATGTACGAGGCGCTCGGGTTCAAGGACGTCGCTCCCTACCGGCACAACCCGGTCGCCGGCACCCGCTACATGGCCCTCACCTTGTGACGGGCCGAAGAGCGGGTCGCCGGCGCCGCGCGCCCCAGATCCCGCAGGAGCTCGAGGACCGTCACTGGATGCCGCAGTCGGGCGCCGAGCTCGGGTCGGCGACCCACGCCGCGAGGCGCGCGGTCCCGGCGTCGCCCCACGCGTCGTGCGCCAGCTGATTGAGCCGGCACCACTCGTGGCGTGTCTGCTGGACGGCGAGCGACTTCGCCGCCAGGTGCTGCGCCGTGCGATCCGTCAATGAGGTCTTGTCCTTGCTGAGCTCGTCATGCGTCATCGCGACCGGAGGCGGACAGTAGTTCCCCGGCTCGTACTCGACCGTACCCGAGACGAGCCCATAAGCGTTCTTCCGCTGGACCCGGACCGTCACGATCGCATACTCCGGGTACGGGGCGCGGGCGTCGCGCGTCACCGCCGCTCGCTTCGGCTTGTCGCCCTGCACGACGATGAAGCCCGTCGACGGGATCGCGGAATACGGCGCGAGCGCGGGGAAAGCGGTGAGCGACTGGTCCACGAGGACGTCGCCGCCGAGCTCGACCCAGTTCGTGTGCGCGTAGAAGTCCTGCACCGCGTGGAGCGAACGCCCGAAGGCCAGCATGGCCAGGGCATCCCCATCCAGGAGCGGGATGCCCGGGCCCAGCGCGCGCACCGCCTCGGCTTGCTTCTCGGCGACGAAGGCGGCGCCTCCGCTGAAGTTGCAGTCATCGAAGTGGGCGGCATTGCTGAAATGGAACGTGACGTCCGTGGACACGTTTCCTACCTTCAGGGCGGTGAGCACGGAAGGCTTCAGGAACGACAGGGCCGTGTGGGTGATCTCCTCGTGGTTCGGCTCACCGGGCGCCGTAGAGAATGCATCGGCGCTCTCGTCGAGCGCCTCCGCGGTTTCAGCTTCGCCGACGCAGCCGAGCGTCAGCGAAAGACCCATGATTGCCAGTCCGAGAGCGGTGTGTCGATGCATGTTCCGCGAGATTGCAAGTCACGATCCAGGCGTGCGAGCTGAGCGTCTGTTGAAAAAAGCGCACGAGAGGGGTTTGCGGCGACGCGCCGGAGCCTGATGAAGACATGTCATCACGTATCATTACCTTCCACGCGCGACCTGCACGCGCGCCCCACTGCGACATTCCGCTACGCGCGCCGCGAGGGCGCGGGCGCGTGTTGGCCGAATCACCTCCGGGGTCGTCTGGCCGACGCTCCGGCGGGCCTCCTTGACAAGGCGGGGTAGCCGCCAGATATGCTACCGTTCCATGATGGCCGGGGCTGGGGCTCGCGTGCGGCCGTCGTTTCGACCGAGAGAAGAGCAGCGTATGACCGCGGCGTTCAGACCCGCCAACTACCGAGACGTGGGTGAAATGCTCGGTCTCTGGCTCGACGTATCGCCGATCCCTGCTGGCCGGCTGCTCCGCGGCGGGCGCTTCGACCTCATGACGACGGCCGCCGATCTCGGTTCGCCCGGTACGATCCTGAACCTCCGACGCGGCCCCGATCCCGGTCATCTCCCGGGCGTCAGGTACGTACATGTCGCCGCGGAGGATGACCTCGAGAACTACGACACCCGGCAGCGTCGGGTGAGGAGCTGGCTCGGCAAGGCCCTCTCCGTGCTCGCGGCCCCCGATCTCGCCTGGCCGGTCTACGTCCACTGCACGTCGGGAAGAGACCGGACCGGCGTCGTCATCGCGGCGGCGCTCCTCGCGATCGGCGTGCCACGGCAGGTCGTCGCGGAGGAGTACAGGCTCAGCGACGGCGCCGACCCCGACGCGATCGTTCGGGCGATCGACGGCATCCTAGAGTGGCTGCCGCCGACCGGATTCGACCCGGCGAGGCTGCGGGCCGCGCTCACCTCGGGCGGGCGCGGCCGGGCCGGGTGAATCGGCGGCGCGCCCGGGGCAGCGCTACGGCAAGCCGAACGCGAACAGCGTGTTGCCCGGCGTGCCGATCCCGAAGCTCTCGTAGCCGCTCCCCCAGTACGCCGTGCCGTTCACCACCGCCGGCCCGGCGCTGACCGAGCCGTCGGCCGGGTGGCTCCAGAGGATCGCGCCCGTCGCGGCGCTCAGGGCGTGCACGTTGCCGCTCATCGAGCCGGCGTAGAGCACGCCGTTCGCGACCGTCAGCGGCCCCCGATCCTGCGCGCCCGGCGTGGGATCGGGCGTCTGCCACAGGATGTCGCCCGTGGCGGTGTCGAGCGCGCTCCACGATCCCCACGAGACGACCTGGCCGGAGGGCTCCAGCGTGTACTCGACCCCGCCGTTGTTGCCGATCGGCACGTAGATCCGGCTCTCGTCCACGGCGACTCCCCACATGATGCCGCCCAGCTCGCCGCCGGGGCCGACCAGCGTGCTCCACACCACGCTCCCGTCGTCCCGGTCGAGCGCCCAGAAGATGCCGCTCTTCTGGCCGGCGCCGACCAGATCGCGGCGCTCCGCCCCCGCGCCGGCCGAGAACAGCGTGGCGCCCGTGCCGAAGTCGTAATCGGGGCCCGCCGGATCAGGGCACCAGTCGCCGCCGAAATAGCACGCCCCCGTCCAGGCATCGAAGCCCTGGAGACGCCGCGCCCACTTCAGCGCGCCGGTGTCGAGGTCGAGCGCGAGGACCGCATCGATGTAGTTGTCTGCCGGGAGGCAGGCCTCCACGGCGAGGGCGTCGTCGCCGGCCGCCTCCACGCACGCGGAGACGGCCGGAGGCACGGTGTAGTTGTTGCCGGTGGCCACGTACAGGGTGCGACGCCCGAGGTCGATCGCGGGCGCGCCCCCCCAGACGGCGCCGCCGGTGAAGCCGGCGGGGACCAGGTAGCGCTGCCAGAGCACCTCCCCGGTCACCGCGTCGAGCGCGACCACGCTGCCGCGGAACGAGCAGCACGGATACGCGTTGTCCGCCGCGAAGAGCTCCTCGCGCGAGGAGACGCCCACGTACACGCGCCCGCCGTGCACGACGGGAGACTGCGTGATGATCGCCGCGGGGTGCGGGTCGAGCTGCGTCTTCCACAGGAGATCGCCGGTGCGGCTGTCCACGGCGAGCATGTGCGCGCCGGCCTGGGTGCCGACGAACAGCATGTGGCCGTGGAGCGCGGGGCTCGTGCGCGAGACGGCGTCCGCCGTGCCCGTGAGGCTGGGGATCGTGCGCGTCCAGATCGGGACCCCGGTCTCGGCGTCGAGCTTGTACAGGTTGCCGCCCCCGTCCGGAAAGTACACCGCGCCGTGGTCGACGGCCGGCGTCGCGGGGACGATGCCAGTCGTCGTGAAGGCCCACTTCACGGAGAGCGAACCGACGTTCGACGTCCCGATCTCGTTCTCGCCGGTCGCGTGGTGCGTGTTGGCGAGATCCCTGCCGTACATCGTCCAGCGCCCGGCGCCCGTGCCCATGGCGGTGCGACCTTGCGCGACATAGAGCCCGGCGAGACATGCGGCGGCCGCGACCGCGGACCGCGCCCAGAAGATGCGCTTCATGATGATCCTCCTGGGGTATCGAGGTGAGCGGCGATCGGCGGCCCGGCACGTTCGTTCCGCCGTTGCTGCAACACGACGCCCCGAACATACGTCACGCGCAATCCGGCTGCGTGTCAATCGGAGAGAGGTTGGCCGAAGCACCCGTGACATGGCCCAGGTCCGGTTACCGCGACGCAGGTTCGAGCACCTCGGGATCGCCGGCCGGACGCGCGGTCATCGTTGTCGGGGGCGAGGCAGCGGGTGCTAAACATCGCCCCGTGACCTCACCCCTGCTCTCTCCTTTCTCCTTCCCGAACGGCCTCACCGCCAGGAACCGCGTCTGGCTCGCCCCGCTCACGAACGGGCAAAGCCACGACGACGGCTCCCTGGGCGACGACGAGCTCCGCTGGCTCTCCTGCCGCGCGCAAGGCGGCTTCGGCGTGGTCGAGACCTGCGCCGCCCACGTCGCCGAGGACGGCCATGCGTGGAAGGGCGAGCTCGGCGTCTTCGCCGACCGGCTCCTGCCCGGCCTGCGCCGGCTCGCGGCCGCGGTCGCCGCCCCGGGCGCCCTCGGCCTCGTCCAGCTCTTTCACGGCGGCCTCCGCGCCAATCCGCAGGTGTCCGGCCTGCCCACGTGGAGCGCCAGCGCCGTCGCCGAGCCGGACCTGCCCGTCCCCCGCGCCGCCACCGAGCAAGACATCCTCGCCGTCATCGAGCGCTTCCGCGACGCGGCGGCGCGGGCGCTGCTCGCCGGCTTCGCGGGCGTCGAGCTGCACGGCGCGCACGGCTACCTCCTCGGCCAGTTCCTGTCCGCCACCCAGAACCGCCGCACGGATCGCTGGGGCGGCGCGTGGGAGAACCGGGCGCGCCTGCTGCGCGAGACCCTGCGGGCGGTCCGCGCCGCGGTGCCCGCGGCCTTCGTGGTCGGCGTGCGCCTGTCGCCCGAGGACTGGGGCCAGGCCAAGGGGCTCGACCTCGACGAGAACCTCGAGCTCGCTCGCTGGCTCGTCGAGGACGGCGCCGACTTCCTCCACCTCTCGCTGTGGGACGCGAGCAAGCCCGCGCGGAAGCGCCCCGACGCCCACCCGCTGCCGCTGTTCCGCGCGGCGGTGGGGGCGAGCCTGCCGCTCGTTGTCGCCGGCGGCGTCTGGACGCGCGCCGAGGCCGAGGCGCTCCTCGACAAGGGCGCCACCGCGGTCGCGCTGGGGCGCGCCGCCATCGCCAACCCCGACTGGCCGCAGCGGATCGCCGATCCCGCCTGGGAGCCGCGGCGGCCGCCGCTGACGCGCGCCGAGCTGCTCGAGCGCGGCGTCTCCGAGACCTTCGCCGGATACCTGCGGCGATGGAAAGGCTTCGTGGCCGACGGATGAAGGTCCGCCCCGCTCACGTCCCGCAGAACGTGTGCTGCACGCGCTCGTCCAGCTGCGGGGGCTCGCTCAGGTGGGCGAGCTCCGGCTGATCCTCGTACGGGCGCTCGAGCACCCGCACGAACGTCTCGAAGGGCTCGAAGTCGCCGCGGACGGCCGCCTGGATGAGCGCCTCGATCCGGTGGTTGCGCGGGATGAACGCGGGGTTGACGAGCCGCATCGCCCGCGCGCGCGCGCCGTCGTCGACGCGCGCGACGTCCTCCCTGGCGAGCCGCCGGCGCCACGCCTCGGCCCAGTCGCGGAAGGCGCCGGGCTCCGCGAACAGCGCGGCCACCTGCGCGTCCGCGGCGGTGTCCTCCGCCGACGCGCACAGCCGGCGAAAGAAGAGCGTGTAATCGACGCCGTTCGACGCGAGCCGGTCCAGCAGATCGGCGGCGAGCGCGAGGTCGTCGTCCTCCTCGCGCGCGAGCCCCAGCTTCGCCCGCAGGACGCGCTCGTGCGCCTCCACGAACAGGCCGGTGAAGCGCTGCACGCGCTCGGTCGCCAGGCGGACCGCCTCGTCCTTGTCGTCGGCGAGCAGCGGCAGGAGCGCCTCGGCGAGCCGCAGCATGTTCCACTGGGCGATGCCCGGCTGGTTCCCGAAGGCGTAGCGGCCGCCGCGATCGATCGAGCTGAACTTCTTCTCGGGGTCGTACTCGTCGAGGAACGCGCACGGCCCGTAGTCGATGGTCTCGCCGGAGATCGAGGTGTTGTCGGTGTTCATCACGCCGTGCACGAAGCCGACGCCCAGCCAGCGCGCGACGAGGCTCGCCTGCGCCTCGATGACGCGATCGAGCAGCGCGAGCGCGTCGTTGCCGCTGCCCGCGGCCTCGGGGTAGTGCCGGGCGAGCGCGTACGACGCCAGGGTGGAGAGCGCCTCGCGGTCGCCCCGCGCGGCGAAGAACTGGAACGTGCCCACGCGGAGGTGGCTCGCGGCCACGCGCGTGAGCACCGCGCCCGGGAGCACCTCCTCGCGGAAGACCGGCTCGCCCGTGGTCACGGCGGCGAGCGCGCGCGTCGTCGGCACGCCGAGCGCCGCCATGGCCTCGCTCACGACGTACTCGCGCAGCACCGGCCCGAGGGCGGCGCGCCCGTCTCCGCCGCGCGAGAACGGCGTCCGCCCCGCGCCCTTGAGCTGGACGTCGCGCCGCTTGCCGTCCTTGCCGACGACCTCGCCGAGCAGGATGGCCCGGCCGTCCCCGAGCTGGTTCACGAAGCTGCCGAACTGGTGCCCCGCGTACGCGAGCGCGATCGGCGCCGCGCCCTCGGGCAGCGCGTTGCCGGAGAGCACCTCTGCCCCCTCCGCGGACGCGAGCTGCTCCGCGTCGAGCCCGAGCACCTCCGCGAGCGCGCGGTTGACCTTCACGACGCGCGGCTCGCGGACCTTGGCGGGGGAGACGCGCGCGTAGAACCGGTCCGGGAGCCGGGCGTAGGTGTTGTCGAAGGCGAACTTCATCGAGGAACCTCGGGGCGGGTGGGGGCCATCGGCGTCATCGGACGCGTCGTTCTGCCGACGTTCTACAGCAATCCGCGCGATCGCGCCGCCCGGCCGACGAGCGGGCGCGGCGGCGGCCGGCGCGCCCCGATCATTCGTACCACGTCGGCACGATCGCCCGCACCTCGGGCAGCGCGGCGATGCGGCAGATCTTGTCCCAGGCCGCGCCCTCGAGCGCGCCGTGGCGCGCGACGCACTCGGCGTCTCCGGTGGGGAAGAAGTACAGCGTCTCCGCGGGCACATCGCACCCGGCGCGCCCCCTCGACGAGCCCTCCTGGATCGTGGGCGCGATGTCCCGCACCCGGGCGAGGAGCGCCTCGTCGCCGGTGGGCAGGCAGAACTCGACGGATCCATCGTTCGCGCACCCCGTCTCCCGGGTGAACGCGAGCTTCTCGGTCGGACACGCGCCCGCGGGCGGCGGCGGCCCCTCGACCTGCCCCTCGCCGGGCGTGGGCGGCGGCGCGGACGTGCAGCTCGACAGGCAGGCGATCAGCAGATGAGAGATGGCGAATCGTCGCATGGCGCTCCTCCCCGTGTGCTCCGCCGGCTCACCGGCGGCCGACGGCCTCCCGCAGCTCGTCGAGCGACGCTCGGAACGCGGCTTCGCTCACGCCGACGCCGGTCGCCGCAGGCAAGATCTCGGCGAACATCCTCCCGGCCTCCGCGATATCGCACACCTTATGTGGAAATCGCTGGCGGGCAAGGAGAGAGAGCCCTGTCACGACGCTGCGCACGGCCGCCGCGCGGAACCCTGAGCCTTCGAAGACGACGGCGGAGCACCGGATGACCGAGCTCGCCTGGGCGAGGAAGCTCGCCAGCGCCTTGCGCGCGCCGGCCGGCGGCAACGAGGCCTCGCCCTCGACGACGGTGAGCAGCCCGATGCCGCGCGGATGTTGCTTTGCGAACTCCACGCACGCGTGGTGCACGCGGCGCACGGCATCCTCGGTCGTCTCTCGGCGCCAGATGGCGCAGAAGATCTGGCGCCAGGTGGCCACCACGTAGTCGGGGCGATTGGCGATCAGGTGACAGGGATCGAGGGAGGGCAAGGCCTGGAGAGCGTAGAGGAGGCGGATGCCCAAACGCAACCGCCCTCCGCCTGCCGGGGCGACGCATCCTGACGGCGCCGCCGGCGACCTCGACGGCTTCAGGGATGTCTGCGGTCCCGGGATTCCCGCCGCATCGACGTCACTCGGCGGCGCCGGTCAAGGTCCTCTCCCGGTGACAACCGAGGGCCTCCCGCTGTGTCGTGGTGAGCCGATCGAGCCTTGCGGTAATGGTATAGGTGCCGGGCGCGGCGCGCCGGACGGCGACGGGATCGATGACGTCCGGGTGCTGTTCGGCGTCGCGCAGGGCGCTGGTGACGCGCTCCGCGGGCCAGTCCAGCGCGGTCGCCAGCTGGTGCACGGTGAGCGGCGCGCTCGCGTGCACCAGCGCGGCGACCGCCGTGAGCGCGTCGCCCAGGGCGGCTTCGACAGGGCCGCCCGCCATATCGTCGCTGAGGCGCGCGAAGAATCGGCCCACGCGGTCCAGCCGGGCTCCGGCGGGCGTGACGGCACCGAAGATATCAGCCCCCTGCCGGGCGGCATCCGCCCACATCGCGTTCGCGCGCGCGCTCGCCACCCACGACCGCTCCCAGACGTCGTCGTCGACGACGTAGCGCTCCCGTCGCCCGGGGCCGCGCTCGCGCCGGACCACTTCCAGCCCCTCCAGATAGCCGATGGCCTTGGACACCGAAGCAGGGCTGACCCGCAGACGCCTGATCAGCTCGGTGGCGGTCATGGCGCCGGCGTCGAGGGTGTACAGCGAGGCGAGCACCCGGGCCGCCGTCCGTGGCAGCCCTGTCTGGACCATCAGCGCCGCGAATCGCTCGATGTAGGCGCGCACCGCCTCGGCGTCCCGACCGTCCGCGCCGACGGCCGCCGGCAGCTCCGCCGGCGGGCCCAGCCTGCGCCGGCGAGCGCGCCGCCCGGTCGCCTCGTGGGCGTGGTCCGCCCGGTAGCCCCCGGGACCGCCGTTGCGGGCCACCTCCCGGCTGATCGTCGACGTCGGCCTGCCCAGCCGCCTCCCGATCTCGGCGTACCCGAGCCCCTCGGCCAGCCATGACGCGATAAGCCCGCGGTCCTGGTCGCTCAGCCTGCCTCCCGGCATCGTCGACTGCCTCCTGTGGGTCGATGGTCGAGCCCAGTGTGCATTCATGATCAGCACATTGCAACGACCGAGCGCCCAACCGTTGCGTTCATCGACAACGCCATTGCAACGACTGCCATGGAATCGCCGCACATCGCGATAAACCGCATGATCCATCGTTGACGATGCATGAAACGCTACGTAGCTTTCGTCGCTGTTCCAATAGCCTGGTGAGGCGCCGGCGCGCTCGGCCCACGTACCGAGTCGGCGCGGCCGGGCCCCAGCATGCGGGTGACGTCCATGGACCTTTCCCACCACCCCCGAGCGCTCACCGACGTGGCCAGTCGGTCCCTCGCGCCGGACCTCGCGCGCGGCTTCATGCTGCTGCCGATCGCCGTGGCCCACGCGCCGGCGTTCGTCAGCCATTGGGATCTCGGACCAGCCGCCCTCAACGCGCTCGCCGCGTTCGTCCGTTCCCTCTTCGCCGAGAACCAGGCCCGCGCCATGTTCGTCTTCCTCTTCGGCTACGCGCTGGGACAATTGACCCAGCGGCAGCACGCGCGAGGCAGCGACTGGGCCTCGATCCGCGAGTTGCTGCGGCGCCGGGGTCTCTGGCTGATGGTCATCGGCTTCGCGCACGCGGCGCTGCTCGTCCCGCTCGATATCGTCGCGGTCTACGGGCTGACGCTGCTCCTGCTCGCGCCGCTGGTCCGGAGCCGGGACGCGATCTTGGGGTGGACCAGCGCCGTGACGCTCGTCCCCGCAACGCTCCTGCTCTCCTGGCAGAGCGTGACAGCCCAGACCGCCGCGGCCACGGGCGAGCCCATGACCCTGGCGCCGATCATGGCCCCCGACTACGTTGCCCACGTCCTCGCCGGCCTTCCGTTCTGGCCGCTGAAGACCGCCGTCTCCACCGTCGTTGTGGTGCCGGGCATGCTCCCGGGCATCTGGGCCGCCAGGCGCCGGCTCCTCGACGAACCGGAGCGTCATGCGCCGCTGTTGTGGCGCGTCGCCGCGATCGGCATGGCGGTGTCCCTCTTCGGCAGGCTTCCGATGGCCCTCATGCTGATCGGCGCATGGACGACGTCCATGACCTGGACGGTCGCCGGCGCACACGCCTTGACCGGATACGCTGGCGGCATCGGCATGGCCGCCGCCGCCGGACTCGTCGCGATCGGGGTCGGACGCAACCAGGGCCCCCTCACCACGGCGCTCGCCGCGCTGGGCCAGCGGTCGTTGACGTTCTACCTGTTTCAATCGGCGGTGTGGCTCGCGCTGTTCTACCCGTTCACCCTGGACTTGAGGGATGACATGGGCTTCGCCGCCAGCTGCGCGGTCGCCGTCGTCCTCTGGATCGCCTCGATCCTGCTGGCCGATGGGATGCGCCGCGCAGGCCACCGCGGCCCGGCGGAGGTGCTGCTGCGGCGGCTGTCCTACCGCCGCATCGAGCCTGCCCGCGTGTCGTCGAGCCCTCACGGCTGACCGCCTCGGCATCGCCGGCGGCGCGGTCGTGAGGGCCGCGACCGCCAGGGCCACGGAGCGCCCCGGACCACGCGCTATTCCACCGGCGGCTCGTGCGCAGCGTCTCCCCATCACGTGGCGCTCGCGCGGCGCGCCCCCGGGCGCGCGGCGAGGTACCCGAGGGCGACCGCGACGAGCTCCTCCTCGACGCCGGGTCTTGGAGCGCCGCTTCGTCGTCCTCGATGCTACGAGGAGGCGCTCGATTTGCCGTCCGGATCGTCCGTCGCCGTCGCTGCGGCCTGGGCCTGGAAGATCTCGCGCACGCGGCCGAGCTCCGCCGGCTCCGCGAGCACGTCGAGCCTGTCGCCGACCTCGAGGATCGTTTGGCCCCGGGGCACGACGGTCACGCCCTCCCGGTCAATGGCGCGGATGAGCACCCCGGCGGGCAGACCGAGCTCGGCGATGCGCTTGCCGACGACGGCGGCGCCGGGCGCGAGGTCGAACATGCGGCTCCTCGGCTCCGCGCCGACGAGGGTGTGGGTCGTCGGATCGTAGTGCCCCGCGAGCTCGTTCACCACGGTCTCGGGCGAGAGGGGCGTGTTGGTCGTGTAGCCGGCGCGAGCGAGCAGGTGCGTCGCGACGGGCATCGTCAGCACCACGAACGCGATGATGACGATGGCGCGGGCGGTGACGGCCGGGTCCGCGAAATGAAGGGCGGAAGCGGAGATGATGCACGTCATCCCGAACACCGAGGCCTTCGACGTCACCTGGAGGCGCGTGAACAGGTCCGGCATGCGGAGGATGCCCACGGCCGCGAGCAGCATGAAGATGCATCCGACGACGAGGAGCGCGCCCTCGACGATATCGAGGATCACGACGTCTCCCCCTGTCGCTGGAGGTAATACGCGAACGCGATGGTGCCGAGGAAAAAGATGAGCGACAGCACCATCACCGCGTCGAGGAGGATGCCCTGGTCGGTCACCATCGCGTAGAGGGCGATGCCCCCGCTGCCGACCGTCGCCATGAGGTCCATGGCGACCACGCGGTCGGGGAGGCTCGGCCCGAGCAGGAGCCGGATGAACGCGACGACGAACGCCACCGTGACGACGGCGATCGCGACGAGCAGGAGCGGGGTCATCGGAAGAGCTCCTTCACGCGGCGCTCGAGGTCGTTCTTGATGGTCGCGCGCAGCGCGTCGGCGCTGTCCACGAACATCGCATGGACGAAGAGGACCGTGCGGTCGCTCGACACGTCGAGGCCGAAGGTGCCGGGCGTCAGGGCGAGGAGGTTCGTCAGCACCGTGATCTCGAGATCGGTCGTCAGATCCAGGGGGACCGCGACGATGCCGGGGCGGCTCTTTCGCCGGATCGAAATGACGTCGCGGGCGACCCTGATGTTCGCCCGCACCATCTCTCTCGCATAAAAGAGCAGGAATGACAGCACCCCCGGCAGCTTCTCGAAGTAGGTCGTGGGGCCGAGCAGGCGCCGGAGGCCGAAGAGCAGGAGGTACCCGAGGAGGAAGCCGAAGACGAGGCCCCCCGCGGTGACGCGGCCGAGCAGGGTCACCCAGATGATCGCCAGGAACAGGTTGAGGACGAGGGCTCTCATGGGCGCCCCTCCCCCAGCACGGTGCGCACGTATTCCGTCGGCTCGGCGAGCTGCGCGGCGGCCCGCCGGACGACGGCGAGGAGCGGCTCGGGCGCCATCCCGAGCGCGAAGCCCAGCGCGGTCAAGAGGACGACCGGCGCGTAGAGGAGCGCGCGACGCCGCGCGCCGCCCTCCCGCGCGGCGAGGTCGGCCTCGGCGGGCGCGGGCTTCCAGAAGGCCTCATTCCATATCTTCGTCATCGAGATGAGGGTGACGAGGCCGACGGCGAGGCTGGTGGCGACGACGGCCGCGGCCCCGCGCGAGCCGACCTCGAGCCCCGACCGCACCAGCATGAGCTTGCCCCAGAACCCCGACAAGGGCGGCATGCCGGCGAGGGAGAGGGCCGTGACGAGGAAACAGGCGGAGAGCCCGGGGCTCCGCGCGAGGAGCCCGCCCTGAAGGTCGAGGGGGACGTCTCTCCTGTCGGATCGCATGATCCCGCTGATGAGGAAGAGGTTCGACTTGATGATGGCGTGGTGCAAGACGAAGAAGATCGCCCCCGAGAGCGACGACGCCGTGAACAGGCCGAGGCCCATGACCATGTAGCCGACCTGGCTCACGCTGTGAAACGCGAGGATCCGCCGGACCTCCCGGTGGGACACCGCGCCGAGGACGCCCACGGCCATGGTGAAGGCCGCGATCCCGAGGAGGAGCGCGTGGGTGGCTTCCCCGTCGGCCACGAAGACGAGGGTGAAGATCCGCACGAGGGCGTAGACGCCCACCTTCGTCAAGAGCCCCGCGAACAGCGCGGTGACCGTCACGGGAGGCGTGTGATACGAGTCCGGCAGCCAGAAGAAGAGGGGGAAGACAGCGGCCTTGATGCCGAACGCGACGAGGAAGATCATCGCGAGGGTGATCCGGATCGGCGGCGCGAGGCTCGGCAGCTTGAGCGAGAGGTCGGCCAGGTTGAGCGCGTGCACGGAGCCGTAAAGGATGCCGAGGCCGGTGAGGAAGAGGGCGCTCGAGATCAGGTTCATCGCGACGTACTTGATCGCGCCCTGCATCTGCGGCCGCTCGTTGCCGAGCACCAGGAGCACGAAGGACGCGATCAGCGTCACCTCGAACCAGACGTAGAGATTGAAGAGGTCGCCGGTGACGAACACGCCGTTCGCCCCCATGAGGAGCACGTGCATGAGCGGGTAGAACCCGCGCGCCCGCCGCTCCCGGTCGATGTCCGACAGGGAGTAGATCGACGTGGCGACCGCGATGACGCCCGAGAGCAGGACCATCAGCGCCGAGAAGAGGTCGACCACGAAGGTGATGCCGTACGGGGCGGGCCAGCCTCCGAGCTGGGTCGATTGGATGCCTCCCCGGTGCACGGCGCGGAGCAAGACGACGCCGACGGCGAGCTGGACGACGCTCCCGACGAGGCCGAGCGCGGGGTGCCTCCCCGCGCGCTGGCCCACACGCGGAAAGGAGAGGAGCGAGAGGACCGCCGTGGTCATGGGGACGAGCACGGGCAGGACGAGGAGCACCTTCATGGGTCGGTCGATTCGAGGGAGTCGATGTCGTCGCTGCCCATGGTCCGATGAACGCGATGGAGGAGGACGACGGCGAACGCGACGACCGCGAAGCTGATGACGATCGCCGTCAGGATCAGCGCCTGGGCCATCGGATCGGCCGGCGGCGCGTGGAAGACCTCTCCACCCCTGGGGATCAGCGGGGGACGGCCGCGGACGACGCCGCCCGCCGTGAGGATGAGGAGGTTCGTGCCGTGCCCGAGCAGCACGAGGCCGAAGGCGAGCTTCACGATGCTGCGCCGGAGCATGAGGAACAGCCCCGACGCATAGAGCCCGCCGACGACGATCGCGAGGAGGACCGTCATGAGCTCATCTCCGCGGTCATGAGGATGATCATGAGCACCATGCCCATCACGGCGGCATACACGCCGGCGTCGAACAGCACCGGCGTCCCCACCGCGACGTCGCCGAGCCCCGGCACCGGGACGGTCGCCCACACGCCTTGCAGGAAGGCTCCGCCGGCCACGAGCCCGATGACGCCCGAGAGCAGGATCGTCGAGAGCCCGAGCCCCATGAGCGTCTGGGGCGCGACGCGGAGCAGCCGCCGCGTCGAGGGGACGTCGTACGCGAGGACGTGGAGCGAGAACGCCGACGCGATGATGAGCCCGCCGATGAACCCGCCCCCGGGCTCGTGGTGACCGCGGAGGAGCGCGTAAATCGAGACGATGATCAGGAGCACCATCAAGACCGGCGCCGCGGCGCGCAGGATCACGGAGGGCACGGCTCAGGCTCCCTTCCGCGTACGGGTCGCGAGCAGCGCATAGACCCCGATCCCGGCCACGCAGAGGACCGTGGACTCCCCCAGCGTGTCCATCGCCCGGAAATCCACGAGGATCACGTTGACGATGTTCCGCCCGTGGGCCTCGGCGTATCCCTTCTCCACGAAGAACTCGCGCAGGATCGGCTCCGGGGAGAGCGTCGACGACATGAGGATGAGCAGGGTCACCATGCCCCCGAAGATCACGGAGACGATCGCGTCCGGGATCCACACGCGCGCGGGGGATCGGGGCACGAAGCGCGGCAGGTGGTGCAGGACGAGGACGAAGATGACGATCGTCAGCACCTCGACCATGATCTGCGTCAGCGCGAGATCGAGCGCGCTGAAGATCACGAAGACGAGCATGACGCAGATGCCGATCGCGCCGAGCGCGGCGACGACGGCGAGGCGCGATTGCGTGCGCGTCGCCATGGCCGCGGACCCGAGGATCACGCCCGCGAGCACGAGCTCCGGGAGCTCCACGGTGAGCGACGGGACCGTGAAAGGGAGGCTCCGGAGCAGCGGCGTCCCGACGAGCACGACCGTCGTGAAAACCGTGATGAGCAGGTAATGGCGCAAATGCCCCGTCTGGAGCCGCCTGGTCAGCCACTCCGCGAACCGGAGGAGCCCCGCGAAGGCAGCGTCGTACACGCGCGCGGGGCCCCACGCTCCAAGGCGCGTGGCGGCGCGCGCGGCGGCGTCGAGGAGGCGCGCTTGCCGGCCGGAGAGGACGCGGAAGAGGCCGAGGCCGGCGAGGAGGGTCGCGACGCTGAGCCCGAGCACCGGGGTCAGGCCGTGCCAGAGGCGCAGCTCGAGCGGCGCGGGTCGGCCGAGGATGGCGGTCGCCGCCAGGCCCGGGAGGTCGCCGAGGAGCCGCGGCGCCACCCCGAGGACGAGGCCCGCCGCCGCGAGCGTGGCAGGACCGAGCCACAAGGACGGCGGCGCTTCGTGGGGGAGCGTGGGCGCCGCCGGGGAACCCCCGAAGAAGGGGCGATGGGCGACGACCAAGCTCACCACGACGAGGAGGGCGCTCGACAGGACCGCGGCCCCGACGAGGACCGCCGTCATCGAGGGCGGCGCGAGGACGGCCTCGTAGAAGAGCTCCTTCGACAGGAAACCGAGGAGGGGCGGCGCCCCGGCGCTCGAGAGCGCCGCCAGCACGGCCGCCGTCGCGGTGATCGGCATCCGCCGCGCGAGGCCCCGCAGACGGGTGACGTCGCGGGTCCCGGTCTCGTGGTCCAGGGTCCCCGCGGTCATGAAGAGCGCGCCCTTGTACAGCGAATGCGCGGCCAGATAGACCACCGCCGCGGCGACGGCCGCCCGGGTCCCGATGCCGAGGAGCATCGTGAGGAGGCCGAGCACGCTCACGGTCGAATAGGCGAGGATCCGCTTGAGATCCTTCTGCGCGACCGCGAGCGCCGCGCCCGTCACCATCGTGGCGGCGCCGAAGGCCGTCACGACGAGGTGCCATTCGCGCGTCGCGCCCAGCGTCGGGTGCAGGCGCGCGAGCAGATAGACGCCGGCCTTCACCATCGTGGCCGAGTGCAGGTAGGCGCTGACCGGCGTGGGCGCCGCCATCGCCCGAGGGAGCCAGAAATGAAAGGGCACCTGCGCCGATTTCGTGAAGGCCCCCGCGAGGACGAGGAGCAGGATCGGCAGGTAGAGGGGGCTCCCGCGGACGGCGTCCCCCGAGAACCGCGAGATCTGCGTCTCGCCGGTGACGACGGCGAGGAGGACGAGGCCCGCGAGCATGGCGAGCCCGCCGCCGCCCGTCACGAGGAGCGCCGTCAAGGCGGCTTTGCGCGCCTCCGGCCGCTCGTGGTCCCACCCGATGAGGAGATACGAGCTCACGCTCGTGAGCTCCCAGCACACGAAGAGGAGAATGACATCGTCGGCGAGCACGAGGCCCGCCATGGATCCCGTGAACAGGAGCAGATACGCGTAAAACCGCCCGAGCCGCGGGTGCGAGCGCAGGTATTCGCTCGCGTACACGAAGATCAGCGCCCCGATGCCGCAGATGAGCCCGAGGAACACGAGCGAGAGCCCATCCAGCCTCACCGCGAGCTCCACGCCGAGCGACGGGATCCACGGCAGCGACGCGTGATGGGCCTCCCCCGCGGCGAAGAGCCTCGGGACGAACCGCATCGCGAGCGCGAGCGGAACGAGCGGGAGCGCCGCGAAGAGCCAGCCGGCCGGGCGCCCGAGCGCGCGATGGAGGGGCGGCGCCAGCAGCGCTCCGATGAATACGCTCAGGACAGCCCACAGCATCGCAGCAGGTCCCCCTTCGATGCCGGCGAGGGCCCGAGGCAGACCCCGGCGCGCTGCGCATCCGCGGAAAAGTCGGTCGCGAGGACGAGCGTCATGCGCGTGGCTCCCACTCCGAGCGAGCACGAGCGGCTCCAACCGCCCTGTCGATGAACTGGGTGGAGCCAGAGCTCTCAGGGCGCAAGCTCCACCTCGGCGGCTGCCTGCGTTCGGCCGGAAAGCGGGCGCGTCGGCCCCTCTCCGTGATCCAAGCGCGTCCCAGCGCGTCCTCGCGCGGCCGGGCGAGCCGCCCTGCCCGCGGTCCCGGCTGCCAGCTCGCGTGCCCGTGCGCCGCGGACACGCATTCGCGGCGCTGGATCGGGCGCGGACCTTGCGCCCCGAGGGTGCACACGACGCGCCCCGCGTGGGGCCCCGCCAAGGGAGGCATCGAATGTACATTCTTTTCATCCTGGTGCTGCTCGGCGCCGGAGCGGCCCTGATCGCGTGGGGGATGTGGATGCGCAGGCGCCTGCCCGTCGCGGCGGGAGCGCTGCTCGTGGCAGGCACGCTCGCGTTCTTCGGGTTCCTGAGCTTCTGGGGCGAGTACCTCTGGTTCGCCGAGCTCGGTTACACGGCGCGCTTCTGGACGGCGACGCTGGCCCGGTCGATCTCGGCGCTCGTGGCCGCTTCGCTCGGCGGGCTCCTCGTCTTCCTGCTGACCCGCCCTGCGCGGTCGCTCGGCGCGCGCCGCGTCCCGACGCTGCTCGGCGCGGCGTTCGGCGCCCTCTGGGGCTTCTTCGGCTGGGAGGTGATCCTGCGCTTCCTCGCGCAGGTGCCCACGGAGCTGCGCGACCCCATCCTCGGCCGGAGCACCTCGTTCTATCTGTTCTCGCTGCCGTTCTACGATGCGGTGTACTTCCTGCTATCGACCCTCGCGCTCCTCGCGCTCGCCGGGGCGGCCGTCGACGCGGACCTCGCGTCGGCGCGGCGGACGGCCAGCGATCCCGCCGCGGCGCCTCCCGCGGAGCAGGTCACGGGGCCCCCTGCGGACCTCCCTGCGGAGCGCGCCGCCGCGCCGGACACCGCGCCTCCCGCCGCGGGCGCCGCGCCCGCCGTCGCCGCGCGGTACCGCGCGCTCTTCTTCTCTCTCGGCGCGCTCGCGCTCGTCGTCGCCTGGGGGCGGTGGCTCGCGGCCTATCACCTCATGTACTCGTCGTGGGGCGTGGTCGTGGGCCCGGGCTGGACCGACGTCCACGTGCGCCTGCCCGCCACCCGCATCGTCGCCGTCATCGCGGCGCTCGTGGGCGTCGCGCTCTTCCTCCCGCCCGTGCAGCGCGCCCTCTGCCGCGCCGCCGCCGTCGAGCGCGGCGCGGGCCGGCGCGCCCTGGCGAGGCTCGCCGCACTGCCGGCGCTCCTCGTGGCGGTGCCGTGGGCGCTCGGCATGCACGTGCTCCCGGCGCTCGTCCAGTGGCTCAAGGTCGTGCCCAACGAGCTCGCGCTCGAGCGCCCCTACCTCGCCCACAACATCGCGTTCACCCGCGCGGGCTTCCGCCTCCACGACATCGAGGTCACCGAGTTCCCCGTCTCCGACCGGCTCACCCGCCAGACCCTGGCGGACAACCAGGAGCTCCTGTCCGAGGTGCGCCTCTGGGACCCGCGCGCGCTCGACGCCGTGATCCATCAGTTCCAGGCGATCCGCCTCTATTACGAGATGCCGGGCATCGACATCGATCGCTACGCCGTGGGCGACCGCTACCGCCAGGTCATGCTCGCCCCGCGCGAGCTCGACGCCGAGAACCTGCCGCGCGAGCACCAGACCTTCGTCAACCGTCGCTTCAAGTACACGCACGGCTACGGCGTCGCGATGGCCTCGGCGCACGACTTCACGCACGACGGGCAGCCGAACCTGCTCGTGAAGGACATCCCGCCCGTCTCCGCCTCGCCCGAGCTCGCGGCCGAGCGGCCGGAGATCTATTATGGAGAGACCACCCACGGCTACGTGGTGGCCAACTCCAGGGAGCCGGAGTTCGACTATCCGAGCGGCTCGGAGAACGTCTACACGCGCTACGCGGGCACCGGCGGGATCGCGCTCGACGGCTTCTTCCGCAAGCTCCTCTTCGGGTGGAAGCTCGGCGGCACGAGCCTCCTCGTGTCCGGCATCCCCACGGACGACAGCCGGGTGATGTTCCGCCGCGAGGTCCGCGAGCGGGTGGGTGCGATCGCGCCCTTTCTGGCCCTGGATCGCGATCCGTACATCGTCGTCGCGGGCGGGCGGCTCCACTGGATCCTCGATGCGTACACCACGTCGAGCTATTATCCTTACAGCGAGAGCTTCTTCTCCGCCGAGGGCGCCGGGATGAACGCGGGGCGCGCGCCGGGCGACGCGGGCGGGCGGGCGGAGTTCACGCATCACCTCCGCCGCGCGAACTACGTGCGCAACTCGGTCAAGGCGGTGGTCGACGCCTACGACGGCTCGGTGCGGCTCTACGTCTTCGAGCCGGAGGATCCGATCCTCCAGGTCTACAGCCGCATCTTCCCCGGCCTGCTCCTGCCGCGCGAGGAGATGCCGGCGGAGCTCCGCGCGCACGTGCGTTATCCGGAGGATTTCCTCCTCGCGCAGGGTCTCGTCTACGCGAAGTACCACATGACGGATCCCGAGGTGTTCTACAACCAGGAGGACCTCTGGGCGCGCGCGACCGAGAAGTACTACGACGAGGTCCAGCCGGTGGAGCCCTATTATGTGATGTGGAAGCCGCCGGGCGAGGGTCGGCCCGAGTTCACCCTGATCCTGCCGTTCACGCCGAAGGACCGGCAGGTGCTCATCGGCTGGATCGCCGGCATGTCCGACGGCGACGACTACGGGCGCATGCTCGCGTACAAGTTCCCGAAGGACACGCGGGTGCTCGGCACCCAGCAGATGGACACGAAGATCGATCAGGATCCGGTGCTGTCGGCGCAGCTCTCCTTGTGGAGCCAGCGCGGTCAGAAGGTGATCCGCGGCAACGCGCTGGTCATCCCCGTCGAGGACACGCTCCTCTACGTCGAGCCGATCTTCCTCCAGGCGGACACGGCGGCGTATCCGGAGCTCCGCGTCGTGGTGGTGATGCACGGCGACCGGATGAGCTATGCGAGCTCGCTCGACGCGGCGCTGCGCGGGCTCGTCGAGGGCGGGCCGCCCCCGACGCCGGCCGCGGCGGGCGTGCCCGGCGTGCCAGCGGCGCCCGGCGCGCGCGGCGTGACCGACGGGCTGGCGCAGCGGGCCAACGACGCGTTCGCGAGCTACCTGCGCCTGCTCGGCGAGCATCGCTTCCACGAGGCCGGCGCGGCGCTCGAGGCGCTGAGCCGGACGCTCGAGGAGCTGGAGGGGCCGTCGGCGTTGCTCGACGAGCGGTAGGGGGACGGCGCCGGGGCGAGACTCGGCTCAGGTCGAAGGTTCACCCCCGCTCGTGATCGGACGCGGTGCGGCGCCGATCTCCGCGCGCGCGTGGGCGATGGCCTCCAGGAGCTTCTTCTCGAGGAGCGCGCGGGGAGGCAGCTCCGTCAGGTAGCTCGCCACGCGGATCGAGCCCTCGCTGAGCTGGAGCAACTCGATCTGCTCCTCGTTCTTGTCGGCGCACAGGATGAGGCCGAGCGGCGGGTTCTCGTGGGGCTGGCGCTCGTGCTTGTCGAGCCAGCGCAGGTAGAGCTCCATCTGCCCCTTGTCGCGGGCGTCGAAGCGGCCGAGCTTGAGCTCGACGGCCACGAGCGCCCGCAGCGAACGATGGAAGAAGAGCAGGTCGAGGTAGTAATCCTCGGCGCCGATGCTCATCCGCTTCTGCCGCGCGATGAAGCTGAAACCCTGGCCCAGCTCCAGGAGGAAGCCCTCCAGCTCCCGCAGGATGGCGGCCTCCAGCTCGCGCTCGCCAAAGGAGGCGGGCAGGCCGAGGAAGTCGAGGACGTACGGGTCGCGGAAGATGAGGTCGGGTGTCATCCGGCCGCTCTCGCCGAGCGCGGCCAGGGCTTCCTGAACGACGGCGTCCGGGCGCTTCGCGATGGCGGTGCGCTCGAAGAGCATGCCGGCGATTTTCTCCTGGAGGGTCCGGGTGCTCCAGCCTTCGAGGCGGCAGAGCTCGACGTAGAAGCGGCGCTGGAGGGGTCGTCGAGGGCGATGATCTCCCGGAGATGGGTCCAGCTCAACTGTGCACGCAGCGCGTGCACAATGTCCGGGTCGGGGAAAATCTCGGCGAAGCGCAGCATGTGGTGGAGGTTGCGCTTGCCGAAGCCGCGGCCGTACTCGGCCGAGAGGGCAGCGGCCACGTCGGCGACGACCTGCTCGCCGTACGCCGCCCGGCCCTCGCCGACGACGTGCTCGCGAAGGCGGCGGCCGACCTGCCAGTAGAGCCAGACGAGCTCGTCTGTTGATGGATCGGGCGGCGGCGGTGCGGCTCTGGTCGATGAGGCGGCGTAGCTCGTCGACAAGGACGGCAGGGACGGTGGCGAGCGGGGCGGTCATTCAGGGTCGCCCTCGTCGAGGTCGTCGTGGGTAGCCACACCGGTAAAAATCGGAACCATGCACTCCGCGAACAATCGGCCACGAAGAAGCAGGTCGAGGACTTGGCGCGGCGTCGGCATGCGCGGAGCAAGACGGTAGGTCGGGGCAGCGGCCAATTGCAACGGAAAGATCGCGGCCGGACCTCAGCCGACGCGGCATCGCCGGGAGGCCGGACCGCCGCCACGCATCCCCGGGGGAGCTGGACTCTCTACCTTCGTCAAGTTTTTCGTCAGCGCCCCATCGACTCCCAGACCGCCGCCGCGGGGATGACGCCTGATCGCGGACGCGCCCAGCCGAGACGGTCCTTCATACCGGCCTTGCGAAGACGCCCCTCGATCGCCGAATCCCCCTCTTCCCCGCCTTGCGCCCTGGCGCCTTTGCGTCGATCCCTCCCCCGTGTACGCTCGCTCCGTGCGCCCCCCGCAGCAGCTCCGCGACCTCTTCTCCGCGTTCGCCCCGCGCATCGTCTCCGCCCCGATCTCCCATTTCGGCCGCCTCCGGCAGAGCGCCGACACCTTTTGCGAGATCGCCCCCGCCTCGTCCGCCGAGCTCGCCGACGCCATCGGGACGGCCCACCTGCACGGCGTCCCCGTGCGGGTCCGCGGCCAGGGCCACGCGTTGAACGGCGCCTCCCTGCCCGCCGCGCACGAGCTCCTCCTCCGCACGGAGCGCCTCGGCGACGTCCGATTCGAAACCGAAGGCACCGTGACCGCGGGCGCCGGCGTCGTCCTCTGGAGCCTGCGCAACCTCGTGGAGCGCCACGGCTACACCGTGCCCGTCGTCAACGACGGCCACGCCGGGCCCTCGGTCGCCGGGTTCGTGGCCGCGGGCGGCTTCGGGCCGCGCTCCAACCTGCACGGGGGCTTCTGGGAGAACGTCGCGGCCCTGACGCTCGTCGACGGCACGGGCCGCCTTCAGCGCGTCGACAGGCATCATGCGCTCTTTCCGTGGCTGTTCGGCGCGATGGGCCAGCTCGGCGTCATCGTCGAGGCGACGCTCGATGTCTGCCCGCTGGACACCGCAGCTCCCCCGCCCTACCCGGCCGGCGCCGGCGTCAGCCGCGAGCTCATCGCCGCCTCGCCAGACCTGCAGGGCCCCGGTCCGGACGAGGCTGAGCGCGACGAGCGCCTCCTGTGGTTCACGCTGTTCACCCCGGGCAGGAGCCTCGCGAAGGCGCAGGCGCGGCTCGCCGCCCTCGAGGCGGAGCACGCCGGCCTGCTCTCGTACCGCCGGCGCTACGCGTACCCGATCCGCCAGCGGCGCCCGGTGCCGCCGCTCGTCTACCCGCGCGACGAGCCGTTCTTCGCGCTCGGCTCCTGGGGCGCGCTGCGCCTGCCCTCCGGCGACGCGGCGGGCCCGCTGCGCGCCTACGACGAGGCGCTCACGCGCGCCGCCATCGAGCTCGGCTGCCGCCGCTACATCCAGTCCGAGTCGACCTGCGGTATCGACGCCTACCGCGCGTGCTTCGGCGAGCAGACCTATGCGGCGCTCCGCGACCTCAAGGCGCAGCAGGATCCGGGGGGCATCCTGAACCGCGGCTCCGTCTTCCCTCCTTGATCCGCCGAATCCCGAACGCGATCGCCTCGCCCGCTCCCGCCCGCCGACTCGCCCCCTCCGCTCGCCGCCTCCCTCACCCGAACAGCGCCACGTAGGGCGTGATCCCGAGATACGCCTTCGCCTCCAGCGGCGCGTCCGGCCGGTAGACCAGCTTCAGCATGACGCCCTGGCGCAGCCGCGTCGGCCACCCCCGGCCAGGCCAGGGCCGCGCGTCCGCCGGCCAGGCCAGGATCGCATCGCGCTTGTCCGGCAAGCACGCGCCGAGCGCGACGAGCCGGCCCAGCGCCGTCGCCCAGCGGACATCCACGATCGGATAGGAGATCTCCAGGCCCAGCATCGGCTCCACCGCCGCGCCCACGTCGAGGTGGAAGCTGACATGGCTCGTGAAAGGAACCATGCCGTCGAGGAGCGCCTCGATGTCCGCGATCGATCCGGGCCAGTCGATCCGCGCCAGGTACGCCGGGACATCGGCCTTCCCCATCGCGACCACCAGGCGGACCGCGGCGCGCCCCCGCACGGCGAGCGGGGCCACGTGCATCGCGCGCCCGCTCGGCGGCAGCCGCGCGATGCACCGGAGCAAGGCCCCGTCGACCGCGGGTGGCACGGGCTCGCCCAGCAGGAGCGCGAGCGCCCGCCGGATCACGCCCGCTCGCTCGGGGAGCCCCGCACCGTCGCCCGCAGCGCCCGGCGCGACGCCGCCCGGCACGGAGGGCTCGATGCAGGGAAACGGATACGGCGCCGGCACGGACGACGGCAGCCGCGCCCCGTCGTCGGGGAGGTCGAGCTCCAGCCAGAGCAGCGGAATACCGCGGTAGAGCGGCGAGCCAGGGTCCGCCCACTCCGCGCAAAACGCGGCCACCCGCGCCCACGCCGGCTCGGCGAGCAGGTCGAGATCGGCGCGCCGCCGCGCCAGCGCGCGGTGCCCGCCCTCCGCCGCCGTCAGACAGACCAGCAGGTCGACCCGCTCGGAGCCGTCGAGCCGGCACTCGACGGCTGCGCACGAGGCCACCTCGGGCAGCCCGGCCGCCGCCGCCGCCAGGCGCGCGTGCGCCGCCGGGGACACCAGCGCCGGCGGGAGCAGCGCCGCCCCCTCGGCCATCAGCGCGTGCACCGGGACGATCACCCTCCTCGCCCTCCCCGCGGGGCCGCGCCGCCCCGGCCGCTCACACCGGCGTCTGGCGAGCGCGCTTCACCTCGAACGCCCTCGGCAGCGTGCTCTCGGCCCTCCGCGACCTCGCCTGCACGCCGTACGGGCCGGGGACCGCGTTGGCCAGGTTGAACCGCACCTCCATCCGCGAGTTCATCCCCGTGACCACGTTCGAGACGACCCCGGAGATGACCGTAGCGCCCTGCACCAGCGAGCACGCCATCGTGCTCTCGAAATACGTGCCGTACACGACCGTCTTGACCTCTTGCCCGTGCACGCCGCTGCTCGGCTCGACGGCCGTGACATGGAGCACCGGGCCGATCCAGTTGACCACCGGGCTCACCGACCGGATCGGCAGGGCCTCGACCTCCTGCGCCACCGCGTCGGCGATGCGCTTCGGATCGCGGGTCCGCAAGAGCGCCTTCTGCTCGTCCGAGAGGCCGGCTTGCGCCATGGCGCGCTCCGGATCCTCGCTGAAGGCGGCCTGCAGGTTGGGATCGCGCGCGAGATCGGCGATGAAGAACATCAACATGAGAACCGCTCCACGGCTAGGGTGATGGACGCGGCAAAGGCCCTGCGCCCACGCGCCGCCCGGCGCTCACCGGGACGACGACCGATAATAGTAGATGAAATTCGATGTATCCCAGTTCGTCTCGACGATGTCCAGCTCCGTCGAGTACGAATAGCGGACCTCCACCTCATCGCCGGGCCGGAGGCGCTGCGCGAACGAGACCCAGCTCCCGCCCGGGAGCGAGGCGACGTCGCGCGGCGCGACGGGCGCGCCGTTGCGGCGGATCTCGTCGATCTGCTCGATGACCGGGCGAGAGAGCGTGATCACGGCCTGCTCGCGCTCGATGCGGAACGTCTCGGTCGCCGACTGCAATGCTTCCCGGCCCAGGTCGGCGAGCGCAATGGTCTCCTGCACCGTCATCGTCGCCGAGGACCAGACGGGCTCCCGGGTGAACCCGCCGCCCAGCCCGAGGTAGATCTGCAGCGGCGCGCCCAGCGCGTTCGGCGGCGGGGCCGGGCCCCAGCGGCCCGCGATCAGATCGAGCACGCCGTCGCCGCTCACGTCGGCCAGCGCGACGCCGGCCCCCCAGCCGGCGCTCGCCGACCTCCAGGTCGGGCCGCGCTGGCGCTCCGGCGCATAGGCCTCGAACCGGGTCGAGCTCGCGCCCGCGCCCGCGCCCGCCGCCCCCCGCCCGGGCGCGCCCGAGCGCCGCGCGCCGCCCGCTCGGGCGCCGCCAGCACCGAAGTCGCTGTACGAGACCACGAGCCCGGTGGAGGCGCCGAGTCGCCCCGCGTCCAGGAACATCGGAACCTGGATGGACTCGCTCGCCGTCCAGGCCGGCTCCCGCGGGAGGGAGATGACGCCGCCGTCCCGCAGCACGCCGCGGAAGATCGGCACGCCCGGCATCGCGACGGCGAGATCCAGGAGGCCGTCCTCGTCGATGTCGGCGAACTCCATGCCGAAGCTGTGATCGACCCGCGCGCTCTTCCAGCTCGGCAGCGGGGACAGCGCGCCGCCGACGTTCTCGTAGATCCGCGCGGGGCCCGGCGAATACCACTCCTCGAGCGCCACGGAGGCCGCGAGATCCAGATCCCCGTCGCCGTCCGCGTCGCCGAGCGCGCAGCCGACGCTCGCGTAGCCGTCCGCGCTGCGGTAGCCCGGCGTCGGCTCCAGCGCGCCGCCGCGGTTCCTGTACACCTTGACGTGCCCGAGCTTCACGGTGCCCGGCTCCCGGGGGCCGACGCTCACCGCGACATCCACCCAGCCGTCCCGATCGATGTCGCCGACTGCGACGCCGGTGTTGTAGTCGGCGTCCGCCGACGACCAGCTGGGCTCCGGCGGGAAACGGCCCGTCCCGTCGTTGTAATAGACGACGATCGGCTGTTTCGTCATGTCGTTGCCGTTCGCCACGACGATGTCCTTGAAGCCGTCGCCGTCGATGTCGGCCAGCCCGAGGCCCATCGAGTACACGTCCTCTCCATCGCGCGACCGCCATCCCGGCTCCGCCGCATAGGGCAGCGGCCGGGCGACGAACGGCGAGAGCGCCTGCGCGTCCGAGTGCACCGGCTCCGGCGGCGAGGCGACGCCGGCCTGCGAGGTGCACCCCAGGCAGCCGACGGCCGCGGCGAGCGCGGGCCAGACGGCCGCGGCCCACGCCGCAGGGATCGTGGAGGCGCGCGCGGCGCGGGAGCGGCGATGCATCGAGTCAGCCTCCTGGGCCGCCGAAGCCCGGCAGGTAGAGCGCGGTCCATCGATCCGGGCGGCGGACCCCCTGGCGGGCCATCGCCTCGTCGGCCTGCGCCACGAGCGCGCGCCCGGCGTCGCCGCCGAGCAGCTCCCCCCGGCCGCGGCGGGCGCACGCGCCGTGGAGCGCCATGTCCACCGCGTCGAAGCCGCGCGCCGCGGCGCCGAGCTGCACGATCGCCTCGCTCGGCCGGTCGCGGAGCCGCGCGACGCCCGCCCGGAGCAGCGCCGCGAGCGGGGCGCCGTCGCGCCGCACCTCGCGCTCGAGCCGGGCCGCGTCCGCCTCGGCCTCCCGGAGGAGCGGCTCCCGCCCGGAGCGCCGCGCCGCGGCCGCCGCGATCGCGGTCCGCGCGCGCAAGAGCAGCATGTCCATGCGGGCCGGCTGGACCCGCAGCTGCTGCGAGCGCTCGATGCCGCGCCACTCGGCGAGGAGCCGCGCGCGCGCCGCGTCGGCCTCGCCCTCGTACAGGTCCGCCAGGGTCTCGAGGCGCAGCGCGTAGAGATGCTGCACGTGCATCGCCCCCCGCGCCCCCCTCGCCCAGCGCGCGACCACCTCGCGCACGCACCTCCGCGCCTCGGCCGCGTCGTCCGCGGCGAGCAGCGGCACCGCGGACGCGATCGTCGCGGACACCGACGCGAACAGGTTGCCCACCGCCGTCGCGCTGCGGCGCCAGCTCGCCGTGCGCTCCGCGAGCTCCACGAACCGGCCGAGCGCCTCCAGCGCGACCACGGCGCCGGCCTGCGCCAGGTTGCGCTCCATCTCGACGCCGACGCAGCGCTCCTCGAGCTGCCGGCGGGTGGCGTCGTAGTAGTCGAGCGCCTCGCGCCACGCCCCGCGCACGAGGTGCGCGCCGCCGACGTAGATGCGGATGACGCTGCCGAGCCGGCCGTCGCCGAGCCGCTCCGCGATCGCCTCGCCGCGCGCGAGCAGCCTCGACCCCTCCTCGATCGCCGACGGCGTCCCCTGGAACGCCGAGATGAGCCCGAAGGCCGAGAGCCCCAGGGCGACGCGGGACGGCTCGCCCGCGTCGAGCGAGAGCAGCAGGCTGCGGAACAGGAACACCGTCGAGCGCAGCGGATCGACGTCGGTGAGCGCCTTGCTGACCGAGAGGCAGAGATCGATCCGCGTGAGCACCTCGGGCGGGATCTCGGCCGCGGCGCGCTCCTGGAACGCCTGGCCGCGCAGCCGGATGCGGGCGTAGAGCGCCGCCACGGTCATGACCGCGCGCGCGGTCGTCGCCGGATAGCCGAGGCCGACCTCGGCGAGGAGCGGGACGAGCGCGGACGTGCCCTCCTCGAGGTGGCCGCCGACGAGGTACTGCTCGGTGGCGCGCCGGCGCAGATCGAGCGCCACGGCGGGCGGCGCGCCCTCGGCCGCGGCGAGGAAGAGCGGCGCGGCGTCGCGGCAGCGCCCGGCGTTCGCCAGCGCGGTCGCGCGCCGGACCTGGAGATCGCGGCGCGCCTCGGGGGTGTCGCCGGGGCCGCCGCGCCCCCACTCGAGCGCCTGCGCGTAGAGCTCGGCCGCGCGGTCGAACGCCAGCGCGGCGCTCGCCAGATCGGCCGCGGCGGCCGCGTGCCGCGCCGCCTCGAGGAGCTCCCCCGCGCCGTGGAAGTGGACCAGGAGCGCCTGCGGATCGGCGCGCCCCGTCGCCTCGAACGCGCGCGCCAGCCGGGCGTGCCGGGCGGCGAGCGCCGCGGGATCGAGCTCGGCGACGACGGTCTCGCGGATGCGATCGTGGGTGATCTCGAGGCGCGGGCCGCCGCGGGCCTCCGTGATCCGGACCAGGTTGGCGGCGCGGAGCGGGGTGAGGCACGAGAGCGCCTCCTCGCCGAGCTCCGCCGCCGCGAAGGCGACCTCCTGTTCGATCGGACATCCGGCGACCGCGACGATCTCGATGAGCCGCCGGGCGCGCTCGGGCATTTCGTCGATCCTGCTCATGATCACCCGCTGGAGGCTGATGTCGCCTCCCCCCCCAGACGGTGCGAGCGTGCCCCCGTCCCGGCTCGAGAGATACTGGATGAGCTCGCTCACCGACAAGGGGCTTCCCTCGGACTCCCGGGCGATCGCCTGCGCGCGCTCGAGGCGCGCGCCCGCGGCGGGCCCGAGCCGCTCGATGGCGAGGCGCATCGCCTGCTCGTGCGAGAGCGGCTCGACGGTCAGCTCGCGGAGCTCGACGGCGGCGCCGCACCGGGTGGCGAGCCGCCGGAGCTCGCCGACGGCGGCGCAGCGCTCCGCCTCGTCGCTCCGGTAGCAGGCGATGAGCAGGAGCCGCGGCGCGTCCGGGGGCGAGAGCAGCTCGGCGAGCAGGCGCGCGCTGTCCGCGTCGCCCCACTGCAGATCGTCGATGCAGATCGCGAGCGGCCGGCGCGCCGCGAGGCGGCGGAAGAGCTCCTTCAGCGCCTGGAACGCGCGCCAGCGCGCCTGCCGCGCGTCCGACGCGACCGCGGGCGCGCCCTCGACCTCGGCGCCCGGGACGGCGCGGAGCGCGGGGAAGAGCCGGGCGAGCGCGTGGATGTCGTCGGGCAGGACGCTCGCCGACTCGGCGGCCGGCATGCGCCGGAGGTGCTCGCAGAGCGCGTCCACGAGGCTGTCGAGCGCCTTGTACGGCACGGACTCGCGCTCGTGGCAGCGCCCGGCGAGCACGGTGGCGGCGCCGCGCTCGCGCAGCGCGCGCAGGAAGCTCGACGCGAGGGCGCTCTTGCCCATCCCGGACCGGCCGGCGACGAGCACGACCAGCGTGCGCCCGGCGGCGCTCGCGCGGAACCCGTCCTCCAGCGCGCCGAGCTCCCGCTCGCGCCCCACGAGCCGCTCGGCGCCCTCCGGCGGGGCGCGGAGCCACCGGACCGGGTGCGCCGGCCGCTCGCCGTGCAGGCGCCGCACGACCTCGGCGCCCGACGGCCGGGCGGTCGAGTCGCGCTGCAGGAGCGCCGCGCAGAGCTCGTCGAGGTCGCGCGGGACGCCGTCGACGAGGAGCGAGGGCGGCGTCGGCGTCGACCAGAGCTTGGCGGAGATCGTGTCGACCACCGAGCCCGCGAACGGGAGCGCGCCGGTGAGCGCCTCGTAGAGCATCACCCCGACGCTGTACCAGTCGCTGGCCTCCGTCTCGGGCGCCGAGGTGATCCGCTCCGGCGGCATGTACGCCGGCGTGCCCACGAGGTCCTCGACGGTCGCCTCGCCCGGCGCCCTCGGCTTGAGCTCCTTGGCGATCCCGAAGTCGAGCAGCACCACGCGGCCGTCGCGCGTCACGAGGACGTTCGAGGGCTTGAGGTCGCGGTGGAGGATGTTGGCGGCGTGGAGCGCGGAGACCCCCTCGACGAGCTGCGAGAAGGCGGCCCGGAGCCGCCGCGTGTCGAGCGAGAAGGCCTGCCGGAGCGGGCGGGGCAGGATGGATTTGCGCTCGGGCCAGCCGCCGTTCAGGCGCCGCGCCGGGGGCGCGGGAGTCCCGAGCAGCGCGTGGGTCACGTCGTCCGGGCCCGCGACGCCGCCGCCGGCGCCGGCGCCGGCTGACGCGCGCTCCACCCACGTGGCGTCGTCCGTCGGGAACGGGCGCGCGGTGCTCGGCTCGAGCGACGCGCGGTCGACGAACGCGTCCGAGACGATCGTCTCCTGCTCGGCGTGCGCGCGGTGGCTGGGCAGCTGGACGCGCACGAAGCTGAGGAAGTCGACGCCGTCGACGAGCTCCATGGTGAAGCACCACGTCCCGCCGTCGGAGAGCAGCTCGTGCAGGGTGACCAGGTTCGGGTGCACGAGGTCGGCGAGGTGGCGGAACTCCTGCTTGAAGCGGAGCAGCGCGGTCGGCTCGGACTGCTGGTAGAGGGCCTTGAGCGCGATCACGCAGCCGTAGCGTCGGTCGACGGCCTCGTAGACGGCGCCGAACCCGCCGGCGCCGAGCTGGCGCCGGATCTCGAAGCGCTCGCTGTGCTCGAAGGCGCGGAGGGGCCTCATGCACGCCGCCCGGTGCGGAAGGCGGTCCGCCGGCGCGGGGCTCGGCCGGTGAGCGGGCGATCAAAGCTCGAGATCTTCCACGGCACAGACCGTAGGATATATCACCAGCGTCGGCGCCATCACGCGACAGTGGCGTCGGCGGTCGTGCTGTTCGCCCCGTCACCCGCGCGGGCGTTCAGGGGGACCGGCGCCTCGAGCGAGGCGCGGCGGCGCTGCTCACGGCGACAGATGGAAGAAGACGAGCGCTAACGCGGCCGGGGGATGCCGAGCCGCTGGCGGCGCTCCCAGAGGGCCTTGCGGCTGATGCCGAGTCGGCGGGCGATCTCGGTCTCGGTCAGCTCGTTCTGGTGCTCGAGGACGAAGCGGCGGAAATACCCCTCGAGCGAGTCGGAACGCGGCTCGCTCTCGTGCGCGGCCGGAGGCGGCGCGGGCTGCGCCGCGTCGTCGAGCCCGAGCAGGCCCACCCCGATCTCGCGGCCCTCGGCGAGGACCATGGCGCGGTGGACGGCGTTCTCCAGGTCGCGGACGTTGCCCGGCCACGGGGCCGCCGCGATGGCGGCGCGCGCCTCCGGCGACAGCGCGAGCGGCCGCTGGCCCGTCGTCCGCGCGCGCCGCGTGAGCAGCGACTCCGCGATGCGGACCGAGTCGCCCGGCCGCTCGCGCAGCGGCGGCAGGCGGATCTCGAGGACCCGCAGGCGGAAGTAGAGATCGCTCAGGAAAGACCCCTGGCGCACCATCGCCACGAGATCCCGCTGGGTCGCCGCGACGAGGCGCATGTCGAGGCGCCGGGCCTGCGCCGCGCCCACGCGCCGCACCTCGCCGGTCTGCAGGAAGCGGAGGAGCCGCGCCTGCACGCGCGCCGGCAGCTCGGCGATCTCGTCGAGCAGGAGCGTCCCTCCCTCCGCGGCCTCGCAGAGCCCCGGGCGCGCCGACAGCGCGCCCGGGAAGGCGCCGCGCTCGTGACCGAAGAGCTCGCCCTCGATCAGCCCCTCGGGGATGGCCGCGCAGTGGACGCGCACGAACGGGCACTGCCGCCGCGGGCTGAGCCGGTGCACGGCGCGGGCGAGCGTCTCCTTGCCGGTGCCGCTCTCGCCGAGCACGAGCAGCGTCGCCTCGCTCGGCGCCACCTTGCGCACCCGCGCGAACACCTCGCGCATCGCCGCCGAGCCGCCGATCATCCCCTCGAGCTCCTCGTCGTCCGGCGCGGGCGGCGTCGACGCCGGTGACGGCGGCACGGACGCCGGCGACGGCGGGCGCGGCGCGCTCTCGGCGGGCGTGCCTTGCGCGGAGCGCGCGCCGGCGAGGTGGTGATCGACCAGCGCGACGAGCTCGGCGTGATCGAACGGCTTCGACAGGTAATCCGCGGCGCCGCGCTTCACCGCGTCGACGGCCGCCTTCACGGTCGCATAGCTCGTCATGAGCACGACCGGCGCGCCGCCGCACCGGCCGACGAGCTCCGTGCCCGGCGCGCCGGGCAGGCGCACGTCGGCGAGCACCAGATCGAACGCGCGCAGATCATGCGCCGCCTCGGCCTCGGCGATCGACCCCGCCTCGACGACGTCGTGCCCGTGGCGCGCGAGCAGCCGCCGGAGCTCCATCCGGATGACGACCTCGTCCTCGACCAGCAGGATCCGGCTCACGGCGCAACCTCAGGCCCGCCGGCGCGTGGAACGAGCCCGCCCGCCGCAGCGAGCACGGGCGCACATTCCGTGGCGACGGCCTCCGCGTCGTGTCCTCCGCGCATGGGACAAGGCTACTCAGGAGCGCAACGGATGAACATGTGTGGGCGCACAACGCAACGCGTCAGCACCGGCATCCAGGAAGCTGCGTTACCGATGGGGTGTCTCCCGCAGAGGCGTCCATCGCAGCCTTCGGCGATCGCCACGACTCCCCGGCTCCCCGCCGGGGAAGCGGGGGGCTTGGCCGGGCGCGCAAGGATGTCGCGTGCCCGGCCGTGCTCCCCCATGATCGCTTCGCTCTACTTGGTGAACAGGTCGAGGTCGACGGCCTTCGCCATCGCCTCGAGGCCAGTCGGGTTCAGGTGCAGCCCGTCATTCTCGAAGTCGAGGTCTTCTTGCAGCTTGGCAGGATCGTTGGGGTCGACGACCGCCGGGTCCAGGTCGATGACCGCGTCGTACTTGCCGCTCGTGCGGATCCACTCATTGACCTTCTGGCGGGTGGCCTCGTGCTCGGCGGAGTAGTACCCGTTGCCCTTGAACGGCAGGATGGGGATTCCGTAAACGAGCATCCCCTTGGCGTGCGCCTTGTCGATGAACTCCTGATAGGCCGCGATCAGGCCGTCGGCGACGTTCGCCACGCTGTTGTTGCCGATGTCGTTCACGCCGATGAAGATGACCGCCCAGCGAGCCCCGCGCTGGTCCAGGATGTCGCGCTGGTAGCGCAGCTTGGCGGTCGGCCCGAGCCCGCCGGCGAGCACGGTGCCCCCGCCGATCCCCAGGTTCAGCACGGCGACGTCCTCGGTCCCGGGATTGGCCCGCAGCCGGCGAGACAGGAAGTCCGGCCAGCGCGTGTTCCCGTCGGTGACCGAGCCGCGGCCGTCCGTGATCGAGTCGCCGAGGATGGCGATCGCATGGGCCGTGGGGTCGGCCATGACGTCGAGGCCCGTGATGTAGTACCAGTGAGCGGTGCTCACCGGCGCCGTCAGCGTCGGCGACGAGACCCCGTTGCCGGTCTGGATGTACGAGTTCGTCCGTGAGCCCGGGTGCCCGGTGATCCCGCTCGGGACGGCGCCGAAATGGATGGTCACCGCGAGCTTGGTGAGGGGCTTGAGGTCGTAATCGATCGGATCGGAGAAGACCGACTTGCCCACCGGGATGGTCACCGACGCGGAGCCCTCGAAGGTCAGGGCCGTGTCGGTGTCCGCGTTGATGCCGTCGGCGTTCGTCGAGTCCGCGATGTGCACGGAGCTCATGGTCACCGGCCCGTTGCCGAACTCGTTCGAGAGCAGCAGCCGCACGTTGCTGCCGCCGATCGAGGTGTAGATGACCTGGCGCAGGGTGTTGTTGGCGAGGCCCGGCGCGGGCGGATTGTTGCCCTCCTCGGTCAGCTGCGGGCCGGTCGTCCAGGTGCCGACCCAGCGCCTCTCCCCGGAGCTGCCGCCGTCGCCGCCGCCCTCGCCCCCCGTGCCCCCGGCGCCGCCGGTGGCGCCCGCTCCGCCCCCGCCAGCGTCGTTGCCGCCGCCGCCGCCGCCGGTGCCGGAAGCCTCCGACCCGCTGGAGCTCGTCGCCCCCCCGGAGCTCCCCGAGCTCGTCGTCGCGCTCGACCCGGTGCTCGTCGCCTCGGATCCGGGCGAATCATCGCCGCAGCCGGTGATCGATAGAAACAGCAGTGCGTAAAGAATTTTCCGCATGGTCCTCGTCCGACGCTATCTCCCTACAAGTGCCGCCCAAGGTGCCACACGCGGGGCCTGAGCGACACCATGTTTCATGGCGGGCGGGCGCGCTGGACGCCTCGATCCGCGGCATTGCGTTACGATCGGTAACACCTTGACGAGCGCGCGTTACGCTCGGTAGCAATCCGATCACGCCGGAAACCCACCGTGTTCGTGGATGGGGCACGCGACGCCGCGCCTCGGCGCCGCGTGACGCCGGCGCGGAGGCCTGCTGAGATGGGCGCATGCCCCCGTGGAACGACGACGACGCCGCCTCCACCGAGCTCGTGCCCGGGCCGCTGCGCCCTGCCGCGGCCGCGGCCGAGAGCTTCGCCCTCTCCGTCATGGCGGGCCCGGACGAGGGCCGCCGGTTCACCGTGGCGCCGGGGCTGCCCGCCCGCGTGCTCGCCGGCACCAGCCCGGCCTGCGACATCCCCCTCACCGACCGGCTCGTCTCGCGCCGCCACGCCGCCTTCGAGCTCGCCGGCGCCCGGCTGCGCGTCACCGATCTCGGCTCGACCAACGGCACCTTCGTCCAGGGGATCCGCGTCGGCGACGCGTACCTCCAGGGCAGCGAGCTCGTCCGCATCGGCGAGACCGTGCTCCGCGTCGAGGCGCTCGGCGTCACGCAGGCGGCCGAGCTGTCGCGCGCGGTGCGCTTCGGCAAGCTCGTCGGCGCCAGCGAGGAGATGCGGCGGCTCTACCCGCTCTGCGAGCGCCTCGCGGCCTCGAGCGTCCCCGTCGTCATCGAGGGCGAGACCGGGACCGGCAAGGAGGTGCTCGCGGAGGCGATCCACGAGCAGGGGTCGCGCGCCGCCGGGCCGTTCGTGGTCTTCGACTGCACCGCGGTGCCGCCGACGCTCGTCGAGTCGGCGCTCTTCGGGCACGAGCGCGGCGCCTTCACCGGCGCGAACGAGACCCGCCGCGGCGTCTTCGAGGAGGCGCACGGCGGCACGCTGCTGCTCGACGAGATCGGCGATCTCGATCTCGGCCTTCAGGCGAAGCTGCTCCGCGCCATCCAGCGCTCGGAGGTGCAGCGCGTCGGCTCGAACAAGTGGATCCGCGTCGACATCCGGGTGCTCGCGGCGACGCGGCGCGATCTGGAGCGCGAGATCCAGGCGGGGCGGTTCCGGGACGATCTGTTCTTCCGGCTGGCGGTGGCGCGGATCGAGCTGCCGCCGCTGCGCAGGCGGCGGGGCGACGTCACGGTGCTCGCGCACCATTTCTGGCGGCAGCTCGCGGATCGCGGCGCGCCGTTCCCCCAGGGGTTCGCCGAGCGGCTCGAGGACTACGACTGGCCGGGCAACGTGCGCGAGCTCTACAACGCCGTGGCGCGCCGGGTGGCGCTCGGCGAGGCCGCGCCGATCGAGACCAGCCGGGCCGGGCTCGCCGCCGCGGGCGCGCCGGCCCCGCCCTCCGGGCCCGCGTCGGCGCCCCAGGCCGCCGCGGCGACCGGGCCCGCGTCGACGCCCCAGCCGGCCGCGGCGAGCGGGCCCGCCTCCTCGGCGCTGCCGCCGCCCACGCCCGCGCCGCCCGCCTCCGCGGGCGCCGGGGCCGGCGAGGGAGCCGAGGCTGCGACATCCAGCGACATCATCGAGGAGATCCTCGCGCTCGACCTGCCCCTGCCGCGCGCGCGGGAGCGGATCGTCGAGCACTTCGAGCGGCGGTACGTGCAGCGCGTGCTCGCGCAGCACGGGGGCAACGTCCGGAGCGCGGCGGCCGCGTCGGGCCTCGCGCGGAGGTACTTCCAGCTCCTGCGCGCGCGGCGGTCCACCTGAAGGGGTCGCGAGCGGCGCTCCGGCTGGACCGCTGGCGCCGCGGGTACGACGGACGTCCAGCGGGCACGCTCCATCGACGCAGAACCATTCCGGATCGTCGACGGCCGCCTCGGCCCCCCGATCCGGTCAGCTCATGATCGTGGCGGGAGCGTCGCGAGCCTCGCTCCTTCGTGTGTCGTTCGCATCGACAGATCCGTTCTTCGCGCTTCAGGCGTCGTTTCGACTCCTGCGCCCTATGTCCCACCCCTCTGTACAGCGCAGCCAGCCGTGCGCGCTGAGCTGCACACGAGAGCCAGCAGCAATACCTGCTACAGCCATCACCTGCGGCGACAAAGAAATCCATTGCCGGTCGAGATCGGCGCTTGACCCATGCCCGTCGCGGACGGTAGAAGCGGACAAAAGCGGAAGCGGTCTGGCTGACAGTGCGGCGGAAGTGGGGGCCGCGTCACAGTAAAGATTCGTGGGAGGTGGCGCGGGGGTGACACGGGCGAGCGACTCGTCCGTTCGATCGTAGGTCAGTGGCTGAACGTCTTAGCGACGCTCGAAGGAAGCTGGTGCCAGGGCGCCGATGACGTCGGTCAGCCGCGGGGAGAGACGACCAGGACGCCACGAACGTGGGCGTTGTCCTCTTCTTGGCATCTTGACGTCATGACGGATCGAAATCGGCCTTTTCGGGCGGCTTCAATCCGTCTGTCGCTCTGGGCTACCTAGCGTCTCGTCGACCGAGCTCGTCCCTGTTTCCGGGATGAGACGAGCCACAGCGGAGCAGAGGACGCAGCGCCCTCCGCCCCTCGCCTCCGTGTCCCTCGCGACCTGCTTCCATCCGTTCGGCTTCAGTGAGCCACAAGGCGCCGGTTTCACCGGCATGACGACAGCGTGAAGAGGTTCTCATGGCGAACACAGACGATTCAGGCCCCCTGGGTGGACAGCAGCACTACCAGCTCAGCCTCGGGACGCCGGCCGCTCGCAACCTCGCGACGACCACCAAGTCCCCGCCGCAGATGCAGGGCATCACGTCGCGGTGGCTGCTCAAGCTCCTGCCGTGGGTGCAGGTGTCCGGCGGCGTGTTCCGCGTCAACCGCCGGCTGACCTACGCCGTGGGCGACGGCCGCGTGAGCTTCACCAACACCGGCGCCAGGGTGCAGGTCATCCCCCAGGAGCTCAGCGAGCTGCCGATCCTGCGCGGCTTCGACGACGTCGAGATCCTCGACGCGCTGGCGAGCCGGTTCGTCCAGCGCGAGCTCAAGGCAGGCGACGTGATCGTGGAGGCGGGCCAGCCGTCCGAGGCCATCTACCTCATCGCCCATGGCAAGGTCGAGCGGATCGGCAAGGGCAAATTCGGCGATCAGACGATCCTGGACGTGCTGGCCGACGGCGACCACTTCGGCGACAGGACGGTGATCGAGTCGCAGGACACCTGGCAGTTCACGGCGCGCGCGGTCACGCCGTGCACCGTGCTGGCGCTCCCGCAGCGGGCCTTCAGCGAGGTGGTCGATCAGTCCGAGCCTCTGCGCCGGCACATCGAGCGGTTCAAGGAGCTGGCGAAGAAGCCGACGGACAAGGAGGGTGAGGCCTGCATCGAGCTCTCCGCGGGGCACAAGGGCGAGCCCGACCTCCCGGGCACCTTCGTCGACTACGAGCTCGCGCCCCGCGAATACGAGCTGAGCGTCGCCCAGACCGTGCTCAGGATCCACAGCCGCGTCGCGGATCTGTTCAACAACCCGATGAACCAGACCGAGGAGCAGCTCCGGCTCACGATCGAGGCCCTGCGCGAGCGGCAGGAGCACGAGATGATCAACAACCGCGAGATCGGCCTGCTCCACAACGCCGACCTCAAGCAGCGCATCCACACCCGGAGCGGGCCGCCCACCCCGGACGACCTCGACGACCTCCTCTCGCTCGTGTGGAAGGATCCGAGCTTCTTCCTGGCCCACCCGCGGACCATCGCCGCGATCGGCCAGGAGTGGAATCGCCGCGGCGTGTACCCGCAGAGCGTGGAGCTCAACGGCAACAAGGTGCCGGCCTGGCGCGGCGTGCCCATCTTCCCCTGCAGCAAGATCCCCATCAGCGAGACGCGCACGAGCTCCATCCTGCTGATGCGCGCGGGCGCGGAGAAGCAGGGCGTCGTCGGCCTGCACCAGACCGGCATCCCCGACGAGTACCAGCCCGGCCTGTCCGTGCGGTTCATGGGCATCAGCGAGAAGGCGATCATCTCGTACCTCGTCAGCGCCTACTACTCGGTGGCCGTCCTCGTCCCCGACGCGCTCGGGATCCTCGAGAACGTGGAGATCGGTCGCGCCAGCTGACGCGCTCCCGGGGGGGAGAGGCGCGGCCCAGGACCCTTCATTCAGCGTCGAGCACAGCCATGCAACCCTTCGAGCTACCCCAGTTCTACCTGCCGTGGCCGGCGCGGCTCAACCCGAACCTGGAAGCCGCTCGCGTGCACTCCAAGGCGTGGGCCCGCGAGGTCGGGATCCTGGCCCCCGAGGGCAAGGAGAGCAGCTCCGACATCTGGACCGAGCACGACTTCGACTCCCACGATTACGCCCTGCTCTGCGCGTACACCCACCCGGAGGCGTCGGAGGCGGAGCTCAACCTGGTCACCGACTGGTACGTCTGGGTGTTCTACTTCGACGACCACTTCCTCGAGATCTACAAGCGCACGAAGGATCTCAAGGGGTCGAAGGCATACCTCGACAGGCTGCCGTCCTTCATGCCCGTGGAGCCGACCGGCGCGACGCCCGCGCCGACCAACCCCGTCGAGCTGGGCCTGATCGATCTCTGGGCGCGCACCGCGCCCGGCACGTCCGCGGACTGGCGGCGCCGGTTCGTCGAGGCCACGAGGAACCTCCTCGCGGAGTCCACCTGGGAGCTCAACAACATCAATGAGGGCCGGGTCGCCAACCCGATCGAGTACATCGAGATGCGGCGCAAGGTCGGCGGCGCGCCGTGGTCGGCGGGCCTGGTCGAGCACGCGGTCTCGGCCCAGATCCCGGCCAGGATCTCCGAGAGCCGGCCGATGCGCGTGCTCAAGGACACGTTCTCCGATGCCGTCCACCTCCGGAACGACATCCTCTCCTACCAGCGAGAGGTCGAGCAGGAGGGGGAGAACGCGAACTGCGTCCTCGTCCTCGAGCGCTTCCTCGGCGTGGCCCCCCAGCGCGCCGCCGACCTCGTCAACGAGATCCTGAGCTCGCGGCTGTACCAGTTCGAGAACACGGTGTTCACCGAGCTGCCCGCCCTCTTCGAGGAGCACGGCCTCGATCCGAGGGAGCGCCGGGACGTGCTCGTCTACGTGCGGGGGCTCCAGGACTGGCAGTCGGGCGGCCACGAGTGGCACATGCGCTCGAGCCGCTACATGAACAAGCAGGCGAACGCCGGCTCGCCGGTCGGGTGGACCGCCGGCGGGCCGACGGGCCTCGGGACCACGGCGGCGAGCGTCAAGCGGATCGTCGGGGCGCTGGGCCTCACCCGCTTCAAGAGCTTCACCCATGCCCCGTACCAGCCGGTCGGGCCGGTCGAGCTGCCCGACATCTACATGCCCTTTCCCCTGACGCTGAGCCCTCATCTGGACGCCGCGCGCAGGAGCACCATCGACTGGGCGCGGCGGATGGGGATGATCGAGGTCGTGCCGGGAGCACCGCTGTCCGGCGTGTGGACGGAGGAGCGCCTCGCCGGCTTCGATTTCGCCCTGTGCGCCGCCGGGATCCACCCCGGCGCGTCCGGTCCGGCGCTCGACGTCTCGTCGCAGTGGCTCACCTGGGGGACCTACGGCGACGACTACTTCCCTGCCGCTTACGGGAGCGCGCGCGACATGGCGGGCGCGAAGGCGTTCGTCCGGCGGCTCCCCGCGTTCATGCCGGTCGGCGCCGACGTGGCCCCGCCGCCCACCAACGTGGTCGAGCGCAGCCTCCTCGACCTCTGGTCCCGCACCGCGCCTCGCATGTCGCCGTACGCGCAGCGCCGGTTCCGCCGCGCCATCGAGGACATGGTCGAGAGCTGGCTGTGGGAGCTCGCCAACCACATCCAGGGCCGGATCCCGGATCCGATCGATTACGTGGAGATGCGCCGCGCCACGTTCGGCTCGGATCTCACCATGGCCCTGTGCCAGCTCGCCGTCGGCGAGAGCATCGCGCCCGAGATCTTCCGCACCCGGACGATGCGCAACCTGGCCAACAGCGCCCAGGATTTCTGCTGCCTGGTGAACGACGTCTTCTCCTACCAGAAGGAGATCCAGTTCGAGGGCGAGCTCAACAACGGCGTGCTCGTCGTCGAGAAGTTCCTCGACTGCGACAAGGACCGGGCGGTCGCCGTCGTCAACGATCTGATGAGGGCCCGGGTCGAGCAGTTCGAGCACATCGTCGCCACCGAGCTCCCCGTGCTCTTCGACGACCTCGGCCTGGACGCCGGTGCGCGCGAGAAGCTCAACAGGCACGTCAAGGACATCGAGAACTGGATGGCCGGGGTCCTCCACTGGCACAGGGGGTCGAAGCGGTACCTGGAGCCCGTGCTGCGCAAGACGCCCACGGTGGGGCGCCTGCTGTACGGCCCAGGCGGACTCGGCACTTCGGCGGCGCGCATCGCCTCGCTCCGCGGCGACCGGGGCGCCGAGGCGCCGTCCGCGCCTCCGGCCCCGGCTCCTCCGCGGATCGGCACCGCGAGGACGGCTTCATTGGTCGAACAGCTCAAGGCTTCGGGAGTTAAATCATGACAACGTCGGTGAAGACGGGATCTGGTCTCGAGGGCGGGCACACGCAGCTCAGCCTGGGTACGGCGGCGGCGCGGAAGCTTGCGACGACCACGAAATCGCCGCCGCAGATGGCGGCGATCACGCCGCGGTGGCTCCTCAAGGTGTTGCCGTGGGTGGAGGTCTCTGCGGGTGTGTTCCGCGTCAATCGGCGGCTCTCGTACGCCGTGGGCGACGGCCGCGTGACCTTCACCGAGGTCGGCGGGAGCGTGCGCGTGATCCCGCGGGAGCTCGGCGAGCTGTCGTTCCTGCGCGGCTTCGAGGACGACGCCGTGCTGGAGGAGCTCGCCGACAGGTTCACCCAGCGCAGCGTGAAGCCGGGCGACGTGATCGTGGAGAGGGGCAGGCCGGCGGACCAGATCTGCCTCATCGTGCGCGGCAAGGTCGAGAAGATCGGCCTCGGCAAATACGGCGACGAGACGGTGCTCGGCGTGCTGGCCGACGGCGACCATTTCACGACGGAGGCGCTGCTCGAGTCGGAGGATCGCTGGACGTTCACCGCCAGGGCGGTCACCGAGGGCACGGTGCTGCTCCTCGATCAGCGGGTCTTCGAGGAGGTGGTCCAGGAGTCCGCCGCGCTCAGGGACCATGTCGAGCGGTTCAAGGCGAGGGCGAGGAAGCCGCAGGACAAGCACGGTCAGGCCGACATCGCGCTGGCCGCCGGGCACAAGGGCGAGCCCGACCTGCCGGGGACGTTCGTCGACTACGAGCTCAGGCCGAGGGAGTACGAGCTGAGCGTCGCGCAGACGATCCTGCGCGTGCACACCCGCGTCGCCGATCTGTTCAATGACCCGATGAACCAGGTCAAGGAGCAGCTCCGGCTCACGATCGAGGCGTTGCGGGAGACCCAGGAGCACGAGCTGATCAACAACCGCGAGTTCGGGCTCCTCCACAGCGCCGACGCCAAGCAGCGCCTCCAGACCCGCACCGGGCCGCCGACGCCCGACGACCTCGACGAGCTGCTCACCCGGCGGAGGAAATCGCGCGTCCTGCTCGCCCACCCGCGCGCGATCGCCGCGTTCGGCCGGGAGTGCAACCGCCGCGGCCTCTACCCGCAGACGATGGAGCTCGATGGTACGAACGTGCGCTCGTGGCGCGGCGTGCCGCTCCTCCCGTGCGACAAGATCCCGATCACCGACGGCGGCGTGACCTCCATCCTGGTGATGCGCACGGGGCTCGAGGATCAGGGGGTCATCGGGCTGCACCAGACCGGCATTCCCGACGAGGTCGAGCCCAGCCTCAACGTCCGCTTCATGGGCATCAGCGACAAGGCGATCATGTCGTACCTCGTCAGCGCCTACTATTCCGCCGCCGTCCTCATCCCCGACGCGCTCGGCGTCCTCGAGAACGTCCAGATCGGTCGTTGAGGGCGGCCGCGCGCGCGGCGCTGGCCGCCGTATCCGCTCGGAAGAGGCCGCGAGCGCACGGACCAGCGACAGCGCCGAGCCTGCGACATTCGACGACATCCTCGAGGAGCTCCTCGCGCTCGACCTGCCTGTGCCGCGCACGCCGGAGCGGAGCGTCGAGCGCCTGGAGCTGCGCAGGGTCCTTCCAGCTCCTGCGCGCGCGGCGCTCCCGCTGAACTGCCGCGGCGGCCTGCGCCTCCGGCGTGGTATGGTCGCCCCGATGTTGCGGGCCCAGGGCGGCGCATCGGCTGTCGTCCGCTACCTGCTCTTCGATGAGATCGGGGCCGGCGGCATGGCCACGGTGCACCTCGGGCGCCAGCACGGCTCGGCCGGGTTCCGGCGGACGGTGGCGGTCAAGCGGCTCTACCCGCAGTTCGTCCGGGATCCCGAGCTCGTGGCCATGCTCCTCGACGAGGCGCGCGTCGCGGCCCGGATCCGGCACCCGAACGTGGTCGCGACGATCGACGTCGTGTCGAGCGGCGGCGAGGTGCTGCTCGTGATGGAGTACGTGCACGGCGAGTCGCTGGCGCGGCTGCTGCGCGCGGCGACGAAGGACGGCGGCGCGCCCCCGCCGCGCATCGCCTGCGCGGTGCTCGCCGGCGCGCTCCACGGCCTGCACGCGGCGCACGAGGCGACCGCGGAGGACGGCGCCCCGCTCGGCCTCGTGCACCGCGACGTGTCGCCGCACAACCTGCTCGTCGGCGAGGACGGGGTGGCGCGCGTGCTCGACTTCGGCGTGGCGAAGTCGGCCGGGCGCGCGCAGATCACGCGCGACGGGCAGCTCAAGGGCAAGCTGGCCTATATGTCGCCCGAGCAGATCGCGGGCGAGCCGCTCGACCGGCGCGCGGACGTGTACGCGGCCGGCGTGGTGCTGTGGGAGACGCTGACGGGCGAGCGCCTGTTCGAGGGGCGCGGCGAGGCGCTCTCGATCCTGCGGCTCTTGCAGGCGGGCGTGGATCCGCCGAGCGCCCGCCGGCCCGGGGTGCCGCCGGAGCTGGAGGCGATCACGCTGCGCGCGCTCGCGCGCTGCCCCGAGGACCGGTTCCCGACGGCGCGCGAGATGGCGCTCGCGCTGGAGGCGACGGGCCTCGCGGCGTCGACCTCGGAGGTGGGCGCGTGGGTGGCGTCGCTCGCGGGCGAGGCGCTCTCGCAGCGCGCGGCGCTGATCGCCGCGATCGAGCCGGCGGTGGCCACGCCGAGCGCGCCGCCGGAGCTCGGGGCGGCCCTCGGGGCGGCCGGGGCGATCCTCGGGACGGCCGGCGCGGCCCTCGGGACGGCCGGCGCGGCCCTCGGGACAGCCGGGGCGGCCCTCGGGACGGCCGGGGCGGGCCCGGCGGAGGCGGCCGGGGCGAGCGCGCCGCAGCCCGCCGCCGCCGGCCCGAGCCGGCGGGGCGGGGGGGGGGGGGGGGCGCTGGAGGAGAGCCGGCGGCGCTGGGGCGCGGCGGCGGCGGCGGGCGCGGCGCTCGCGATCGCGGCGGCGGCGATCGGGTTCGCGCGCGCCGAGGTGCCGCCGCGCGCCCGCGCGAGGACCGGCGTCGTGGCGGCGGCGCTCGCGCGGGTTGCGGCGCGGCCGGCGGCGCTCCCGCACGGGGCGCCTGGCGCGGCGGGCGCGGCCGGCGCGGCCGGCGCGGGGGCACCGGATGCGTCGGCGACGCCCGCCGCGCCCACGGCGCCCGCCGCGACGGCTGCGCCCACGGCGCCCGCCGCGACGGATGCGCCCGCCGCGACGGATGCGCCCGCCGCGCCTGCCGCGAAGGCCTGATATGGGCCAGAACCGCGGGCGCGCGGCGGTTGCCGCGCCGCGAGCCCGCGCGCGACGGGTGCAATCCACCGTTCGTGATCGATGGACAGGGCCACAAGCGCTACAAGCGCGAGTGCTTCTGACGGAGGCCCGATGACCCCGCGCTCCTCGCCCCGCTTCCTCATCGCCGCCGCCCTCTCGGCCGTCGCGTGCCTCCAGCCCGCCCGCGCTCGCGCCGGCGACGCCGAGGCGTGCTTCACCGCCTCCGAGGAGGGCCAGCGCCTGCGCGACGAGGGCCGGCTGCGCGAGGCGCGGGCGCGCTTCATCGCGTGCGGCGGCGCCGGCTGTCCGGATCTCGTCCAGTCGGACTGCGCGGGCTGGCTCTCCGACGTCACGGCGCGCGTGCCGACCCTGATCCTGAGCGCCCAGGACGAGCAGGGCCACGACGTGGCCGACGTGCAGGTGACCATCGACGGCGCGCCGCTCGCCGCGCGGCTGGACGGCAAGGCCGTCGAGGTCGACCCGGGCGAGCGCGTGCTCCGGTTCGAGCGCGCGGGCAGCGCACCCGTGGAGCTGCGGCTCGTCGTGCGCGAGGGCGAGAAGCTGCGCCGCGTCTCGGCCCGCCTCGCGCGGCCGGGCGCGCCGGGAGCGAGCGCGGGCGCGCCGGGAGGCGGCGCCATCCCGCCCCGCGAGGACCGCGCCGCCTCGTCGCCCGCGAGCGGGCTCATTCTGCCCATCGCCCTCGGCGGCGTCGCGGCCGGGAGCGGCGTCGTCTATGCGGCGCTCGGCCTGAGCGCGCGCGCCGACGCCGACCGCCTGCGGGCGACCTGCGCCCCGGGCTGCGCGGAGGCGGACGTCGACGCCGTGCGGGCCAAGATCCTCGGCGCCAACATCGCGTTCGGCGTCGGCGTGGCGGCGCTCGCCGGCGCCGTGGCCGCGCTCGTCCTGCGCCGCGCCGAGCCCGAGGCGCCCGCCGCGACCGCGGCCGTGCACGTCCTCCCCTTGCCCGGCGGCGCCGCCGCCGCGCTCGGCGGCCGGTTCTGAGCTGCCGGGCTCGCCGCGGACCTGGGACCGCGGCCGGGCGTCCCGCTCAGAACGAGCCCTCGCGCAGGTTGATGCCGTGCTCGAGGTACGCCTTCAGGCAGCAGGCCATGTGCATCCAGCCCTGACAGTTGCCGTAGGAGGCCTGCAATCCCTGCTCGGTCTCCTTCCAGCCCGACTCGGCGATCCGGACCATCGTCGAGCTCGGACCCAGGGCCTCGAAGTGCATCTCGACCCGCGTGTTGTAGGGGAGCTCGTTCACCGGCGTCCCGTCGTCGCCGGGCTCGCTGGCCGCCCACTCGAAGGCGATGAGCTTGTCGGCGATGACCTGCTTGACGTAGACCGGGAACGGCTTGCCGCCGTCGAAATCGGCGAAGCTCCACATCACGGTCTTCCCTTCGTCGAGCGGGCCGCTCGCGCCGCCCGTCGTGAAATACCCGCTGAGCTTCTTCGGGTTGTAGACCGCATCGAAGACCTCGTGGACGGGCTTCTGCACCTTCGTCTGCACCTGAAACTTGAGCTCCATGACGCCTCCTTGTCGCGGCGCTGCCTCGGCCGCGGACCGCGCACGACGCGCGGGTGCACCGGCGCACCGGCGCGCGGGCGCACCGATACACCCGCGCCCGAGCACCTCGGCGCGCGGACGCACCGGTGCGCCGCCCGTACGGACCCAGCTTGGCGCGGCGATTGACCGCCCGCCCATCATGTTATATTCTTATAACATGTCAAGCGCGGACCCGGACGACCTCGTCTTCAAGGCGCTGGCCGACGGTCGGCGGCGAGAGATCCTGGACCTGCTCAAGGACGGGCCGAAGACCACGGGCGAGCTCTGCGCTCATTTCGCCGACTGGGATCGCTGCACGGTGATGCAGCACCTCGGCGTGCTGGAGAAGGCCGAGCTGGTGATCGTCAAGCGCGAGGGGCGCCACCGCTGGAACTACCTGAACGTGCTGCCGGTCAAGCGGATCCACGACCGGTGGATCAGCCGCTACGCGTCCGCCGCGGTCGACCTGCTCGACCGGCTGAAGCGGGATCTGGAGACGTGACGCGGGGGCCAGGCGGCATCGGCCGACCGCTCGGCGTGGGGCAAGCCGTTCAGGGGCGCAAACGTTACAGCATCACAGGAATTCATCCATGCGACGGCGCGCCTGAAGCCTCCGGGTTGAATTTCAATTCTCCCCGGCAGCTCCCGGCAGCCTCCGGGTGGACCTTCGCGAGCCCGTCCGCCCGGACCTCCACGTCCGGATGACAAGGCGCCGCCGCCGGCTCAGTCCACGTAGTAGCTGGCCTGCTTGGTGAACATCTCGTGGTATTTGCCCTTCAGCCCCATGAGCTCTCGGTGCGATCCCGCCTCGAGGATGCGCCCCTTCTCCAGCACGACGATCCGATCCACGAAGCGCGTGAGCGCCAGCCGATGGCTCACCACGATCGACGTCTTCCCGCCCATCATCTCGCGGATGAGCTGGATGATGTGGTGCTCCGCGTCCGGGTCGATCGCGGACGTCGGCTCGTCGAAGATGAGCAGATCCGCCGTCTTCGCGTTCAAGAGCGCCCTCGCGATGGCGAGTCGTTGCCACTCCCCTCCCGAGAGCTCGGTGCCCCCCTCGACGCCTTTCCAGAGGACCGTGTCGAGCTCTCCCGCGAGATCGTCGAGCCCGACCCGCTTCAGCGCCGACCTGATGTCGTCATCGCTGGCCCCGGTCTGCCGCACATCAACGTTTTCGCGGACGGACAGGGGGAACCTCGCGAAATCCTGGAAGACGGCGCATATCCTGCTCGTGTCTCCGCGCCCGTCGCCGGCGTCGAGGTTCGCGGCGGCTCCGTCCCACTGGATCTGTCCCGATGTCGGGCGGTAGAACCCGCAAATCAGCTTCACCAGGGTCGATTTACCCGACCCGTTCTCTCCGACGACGGCGATCTTCTCTCCTCGAGCGATCAGGAGGTTCACGTCCCGGAGCGCGAGCTCCGCGCTGCCCGCATACCGCAGGGAGACGCCCTCGAGCCGGATCCCCGGGACCGGATACCGCGCTGCCTCCGGGCGCGCGTCCCCTCGCGGCGGCTCGGGCAGGTTCAGCAGCTCGATCAACGGCTTGGTCGCCAGCAAGGCGCCGATGATGTCTCCACCGTTGTAGATGATGACGGCCAGCCCGTTTCGTATCTGCACGATGACGCCGATGAGCAGCGACACGTCTCCGACCGTGAAGCCTCCATTCAGCGCTTCCTTGACGACGTACACGAACGGGACCGACATGCCGAGGCCGCTCAGCAGAGACCAGATCGATATCAGATGCGCTCCTCTCCTGCGGACCGCCATGAGATCCCTGAGGAACGCCTCGTACAAGCCGCTCCATCGCCGGAGGACCCACTCCTGCATGGAAAAGAGCCTGAGATCCTTCGCGAACTCTTGCTGCGTGAGGATCCGCTCGCCGAGCTGCAGCCGATTGAACGTGGCCGCGTGAAAGGTCTCGATGTCCCAGCTCTTTCGCTCGTTGGTCGCCTTCGCGTACAGCACGGGGGTCATGCTCGACACGACCACCAGCGGGATCCACCACCTCAAGCTGGCAGCCAGGACGAGCGCCGGGACCATGCCCAGGACGCCCATGAGCGTATAGGACGACGTGTGGACCAGCTCGTTGATCGAGCTCAAGCTGCGGCGCGCGAGGATCACCAGGTGATTCAACCTCGGCTCATCGAAGAAGGTGAGCAGCGGTTGCTTCGATATCTCCTCGTTGATCCTGAGCGACACGTTCCTGCGCACGCGGTCCTTGAACGAGTCGCCGACGAAGCCCTCCATCGCCTCCAGGACGTCGCCGAGCGCGTTCAGCAGGACGACCAGGGCGGCCAGGAGCAACGCCGAGTAGGCCAGGAGCTCGTGCACGCTCCTGGGTCCGGCGCCGGCGATCTCGTCGACGATCATTGCGTTCAGCCAGACCGTGAGGCTGGGGGTGGCCCCGGCGAGCGCCTGAAAGAGGACGAGCGCCGCGAGGCTCCCCCAGGAGGGACCGACGAGCACCTTGAGCAGGAGCGGCAGGCGACGGAGGGCCGCGCGGTGAGGATGTTCCTCGTCCGCGAGGACGCCCACGGGGTCGCCGGCGCCGTCGTCGAGCGCGTCGTCCTGCGCCGGACCGTCGCATCCGTCGCCTCCTTCGCCGTTCGCTTGCTTCACGCCAGCCATCGAACGAGCTCCACGTCAGCGGTGGGCCCAGGCTCTCTCAGGCCGCATCTCCTTCCGAGGGGGTCCACGGCGCCGCAGACATCGATGTGCTGAAAGAACGCCTGGGTGTCGGAAATTTCATTCTCTCCGACCCTGGAGGACATCCTCCGTAGTCCAAGCACGCTTCGTGCCGAAGCTCGAGCGGCACGAGCCCGGAGACCGAGCCCGATCGTCTACCTCGTATTGCCGGCCCTAGTTTCCGCCCGCCAGAAGTCCGGCCAGGGATCCGGAGAGAGAGTTCAACGCAAAGGCGCAAAGACGCAAAGACGCAAAGACGCAAAAAAAGAATTTGTAGTTTTGCGCCTTTACACATTTGCATTAATTTCTCTTTGCTCGCGAGGCAGATCCCTGCCGGGAGCTCTGACCCGCGGTACTAGTACTGCGTCGCCTTTCGTCCCTGGTTCTGCGCGCCTGAAGGTGCCGAGCGAGGAGAGCGAGGTGCGGAGCGCGAGGCACCTCCGCGTGCATTACGTCCAGCAGCGCCGTTTTTCTCATCGCTGTGCCCTCCTCGGTCTTTTCGAATTTCGTTGATCGGGGCCAGTCGCACCGGGCCGGATGCCCGGACCGCAAGCTACGCCCGTCAAGTTGCCGCCGAAGGTACGCAAGCGCCTGGCTCGCTACGCGCGCTCCTCGAAGCTTCCGCACCGCATCGTCATGCGGGCGAAGATCGCGCTGCTTGCCGAGCAGGGGCTGTCCAACGCCGCGATCGCCGAACAGGTAGGCTGTGACGTCAAGACGGTGCGCAAGTGGCGCGACCGCATGGCTGCACTCGAGGACCCGCTCGCACTGGAAGACGACTACCGCAAGGGCCGGCCGGCGCGCATCTCCCTTGAGGTGCATCACGAGCTCATCAAGCTCGCCTGCCAGCGACCCACCGACGACAAGTCGCCGTTCGAGCAGGTCTGGACCCTCAAAACGCTGGCCGAGGCGCTCGCCGGGTCGACCGGCGTGCGGATGAGCCGGACCGAGGTCTGGAGGATTCTCGAGGGCGCCAGCTTGAAGCCCCATCGCGTCCGGCTCTGGTTGCACAGCCCGGACCCAGACTTCCGACCCAAGGTGGCGAAGATCTGCAGCCTGTACGTGCAGCCGCCCGAGGGAGCGACGGTGCTGTGCATCGACGAGAAGCCAGGGATGCAGGCGCGGGAGCAACGCTTCGCTCCGCGAGCGTGCGGTCCAGGTCGCCCCGGCCGTAAGGAGTTCGAGTATCGCCGCCGCGGCACCCGCACCCTGATCGCGAGCTTCAACATCCGCACGGGCGAGGTCCTCGCCGCGTGCGGCCCCACGCGCAAGGCCCACGATCTGCTCGCGTTCATGGAGCGGGTGGCCGAGCACTACCCAACGGGACCGGTCTACATCGTCTGGGACAACCTCAACATCCACAGCGGTCCACGGTGGGCCGAGTTCAACGCGCGCCACGGTGGGCGCTTTCACTTCGTACACACTCCGCTGCATGCCTCCTGGGTCAATCAGGTCGAGGTGTGGTTCAGCATCCTGACGCGGCGCGTGCTCAGGCATGCCGCGTTCCGCTCGGTGCACGAGCTGACCGCTCGCGTTCTTGCCTTCGTGGAGCACTGGAACCGGGTCGAGGCGCGCCCCTTCCGCTGGACCTTCCGCGGCCGGTTTCGCCGCACCTTGCATCCTCGCGCGGCCTGAGCTGACGCTCGGCCCGTCATGGCCAAGCTCCACGCCGACCCGGTACACGCCGAAGCCGTCGCCTCGCGGCTGTCAGCACGCGGATTCCCCCACCTGCGCGCTCGCAAGCGCGGCGAGCTGGTCGTCATCGAGTCCGGCCCCGACGACGACCCCATCCCGCATGCGCGCCTGCGGCGCGACACCGTCCAGCTCTGGAGGCTTGAGATTGCCACACATACCGGGCGCTGGGAGCCGACGGGCATCCGCGCGCCCCTCAAGGACATCCTCGACGTCCTGGTGCACGACTTCCCCTGGGTGCTGACGCCTGTCGTCTGATCGGGAAGGCTTGGCAAGACCTCTCGCGGAACCAGGTACGAACTTAGGCGACGCGGTACTAGGTTCCCGGGTGCGGTCCGTCGTCGAGGGCCGACAGGTCGAGATCGCGCAGCTGCTCGGGGTCGCCCATGACGTCGATCTGGGCGATCTTCCCCTGCGCGAGCGTGAAGCGGAGCACCCGGAAGAGCCGCCCGCGCGGGGCCAAGACGACGCCCACCGCGCCGTCGACGAGGGCGGGGCGGGCGAGCTTGGCGCCGCGGGCGCCGGAGAGCGCCCGCTTGGCGCAGGCGCGCGCGCCGCGGAGCTCGATGCCGGCCGGGGGCGCGGCCGTGGCGTCGCCGCGGAGCACGACGTCCGGGTCGAGGATCGACACGAGCGCGTCGAAGTCGCCGCCGCGCATGGCCGCAAGGAAGGCGTCGACGACCTCGCGCTGGCGGCCGACGTCGGCGTCCGGGGACGGGGGCGCCCCCTGCACGCGGCGGCGGGCGCGGCTCGCGAGCTGCCGCGCCGCGGCCGGGGAGCGGCCCACGATGGTGGCGATCTCCTCGAAGGGCACCGCGAACAGGTCGTGCAGCACGAACGCGAGCCGCTCGGCGGGGGTCAGCGTGTCGAGCACCACGAGCAGCGCGAGGCCGACGGAGTCGGCCAGCACCGCCTCGCGCTCGGGATCGGTCCCGGCCTCGCGGTCCGCGGCGGGGTCGGGCGCCGCCATCGGCTCCTCGCGCCGCGCCTTGCGCGAGCGCAGCATGTCGAGGCACACCCGCGCCACGACCGTCGTCAGCCACCCGCCCAGGTTCTCGACGCCGGTCGTGTCGGCGCGGCTCAGGTGGAGCCAGGCCTCCTGCACCGCGTCCTCCGCCTCGCCCACGGAGCCGAGCATCCGGAACGCCACCGCCCGCAGGTGAGCCCGGTGGGCCTCGAACCGCTCCGCCAGCCAACGATGTTCATCCATCCGTCACACTCCCTCGTCCTGCTTCGTCATGGCCGTGACGAACGAACCCTAGCCGATGTGACGACGCGAACGGACGTTCAGCGCCCGGTCACGTTGGCGAGCACACCCCTACCCCTCGAGAGGATCACGATCATGCGGAAGGCACGGAGGAAGATCCCCGCGATGGGGACGTGGTCTCAGCGTGTCTGGACCGTGTCCCGGCGCGCGGCGAGCCATACGGCCCCGGCGGCGGCCAGGACGGCGGTGGCGCCGAGGAGATAGAGCCGGCGCAGGGCGACCGCCGTCGTGTCGGGATCGAAATCGGTGAGCGAGCTCCGCGCGCCGCGCGGCAATACCCAGGCGTCGCTCCCGCCGCCGATCGCGCGCACCGCCCGGCCGAGCCTGCCCTCGGGCGCGATCCGGCCCTGAGCGTACAGGATCCAGCGGGCCAGCGGCGTATGCCCCTTCGGCTTCTGCTCCATCGACGCGATGACGCGGCGGAGCTCGTCGGCCGTCTCGGCCGCGCTCCCCTCGCCCGGCAGGCGGGCCCATTCCCCGTGACCCGGCAACACCCACGCGAACCTCAGCCATCCGGCCTCGGCCGCCGCGAGCAGATAACGCACCGAGCGGGTCTGGCGCTCCCAATCCTCCCAGCATTGCAGTCGGTGCGCCACGAGCTGACCCGAGGCGCGCGAGTAGCTCAGGTGATCGCCGGTGAACAGGAAGCGGCCTCGGTACAGGAGGCATAGCGAGCCCGGCGTGTGTCCGGGCTGCGGCACTATCGCGATCTCGGCTTCTTTGACCGCCTCTCTCGAGAGCGGCTCCCCCTCGGGCGAGAGCGCGCCGAGCTCGTCCCCGAGCTTGATCTCCACGTCGCCGGTCGAGGCCATGTGCTTGGTCTCACGGAGGTTCACGTCCGCGGCGCCGATGATGCGGCGACAGCCCGGGAAGCGGCTGGCGAACTCGGCGTGGTGGTGCGTGTGATCCCGGTGCGTCAGAAAGAGCCATCGCACGCCGCCGTGCTCCGCGAGCCAGCGGAAGACCTCCTCGCTCGGCTTCGGGGGATCGACCAGCACCCCGCCTCCGTCCCGCTCGATGAAATAGGACAGGGCGCTGATGTTCTTGATGGATGGCTGTCCGACGATCCAGACGTTATCCTCGATGAGGCGCGGAAAACCGCGCCAGGGCGAGCCGAGGGCGCCCCGGCGGACCCGCGACGCGCCCGGCTTGAGCTTGATGGCGCCGAACGGGCACGCCGCGACCGCCGTCCGCGCCGCCATCAGATCTTCCTGGCTCCGCGGCTGCCGCAGCACCCCCGTGAAGGCGCCCGCCTCGTAGGAGCCCGGCAGCACCGAGACCGATAGGCGGCGGCCTTCCCGGAGGTCGCTGGCCGGCACCACCTCGCCGAGGAGCTCCGGCGCGTAGTTCCGGCACGTGCCGGCGCCGCAGCACTTGCGCGTGACGAACAGCTCTCCCCAATCCTCGACCTGCTTTTCGTCTTGCATCGCGGTACCTCGTGGATGGCAATCGCTGGTGGAGCGTCTCTCAGCCGAGCTCGGCGCGCGAATCGTGCGAGCTCGAGGGAGGTGCTCGCCGCGCGGCCCGCGCTCGACGCGGCAGTGTCAAGGGCGACGGTAGCTTCTCCGGCTGCGCTTGACCAGGCGGCGACGTGCTGCGCGACGCCTCCTTACCTCGAGCCAGCATCGCCTCGCGCTCCGGGTCGCGGACCCGGTGGGCCTCGAGCCGCTCCGGCAGCCAACAATTTTTCATCCATCGGTCACACTCCCTCGCCGCGCTTCGTCATGGCTGTGACGAACGAACCCTCGCCGATGTGACGACGCGAACGGACGTTCAGCGTCCGGTCACGGTCGGCGAGCCCACCCCTATCCTCGAGAGGATCACGATCATGTTGAAGGCACGGATGAAGAACCTCGTGATGCTCATGCCCGAAATCATACAGCCCATCCACGCCCTGCTCGGCGCGGCGAAGAAGAGCGGCGTGCCGGCGCGGACGCTCGAGCTCGTCCACCTGCGGGTGAGCCAGATCAACGGGTGCGGCTTCTGCGTCGACGTGGGCGCGCGCGACCTCAAGAAGGCGGGCGAGACCGACGAGCGCATGTTCGCCGTGGCGGCCTGGCGCGAGACGCCCTATTTCACCGACGCGGAGCGCGCCGCGCTGGCGCTCGCCGAGGCCGCGACGAGGCTCAGCGATCGCGCGGATCCGGTGCCCGACGACGTCTGGGAGGAGGCGGCGAGGCACTACGACGAGCGGGCGCTCGCGGGGCTGATCCTGCACATCGCGCTGGTCAACTGCTTCAACCGCTTCAACGTCACCACGAGGCAGATCGCCGGCTCGATGAAGTTGGAGGCGCGGGCGGACGGTCGCTGAGGAGGCGGGGATAGGGGCCGGATTCGCCGGCGTTCGCCCAGCGGGCTTTGCATTGGTATACCGGCCCTCTTCCCTCTTCCCTCTTCCCTCTTCCCTCTTCCCTCTTCCCTCTTCCCTCTTCCCTCTTCCCTCTTCCCTCTTCCCTCTTCCCTCTTCCCTCTTCCCTCTCTCGTGCGCGTGCGCGTGCGCGATTCCCCGGAGTCACCGCGCACGCGCACGCGCACGAAGGACGAGCACGGAAGACGAAGGACGAGCACGGAAGACGTAGGACGAGCACGGAAGACGTCTGCATGAAACCCGCGCGAAAACCGCTCTCAAGCCACGTCTCGGCGCCCTTGCCGTCTCTCAAGTCCTGCTGGGCGGGGCTCGTGATGCCTCCAGCGCGGCCTTGCGAGCGGCGGTCTGGGTTCGCGAGACTTCCGCGGTCGCCTGCGAGGCGCGACAGGGCGGGTGTCTCCGGGAAGCGCGTCCAGCGGGAAGCGGAGCGCCTTGGCGGGAACGTGACGAACCAGCCGGACCAGGCGAGCGCCCTCTTCCCGCCGCAAGCTGCCCCAACCCGGCATCTTGCGCCTGATCCCGCCTACACCGGCATCACCGCCGAGCAGGTCTCCGAGGCGCCGGCTCCGGCGTAGGTGCGCCGCGGGGGGAACCGGCCGCGAGGGCTCGCGCCCGAGCACCGCGGCGCGTACGCGCGGGCGGCGCTGCTCGACTGGTACAGGCGGCGCGCCGCGGAGCGCCTCCCCGCATGGGCGGCGCCGTGGGCGCAGAAGCTCGGGGTGACATTCCGGCGCCTCGTCGTGACGGACCAGGCGAAGCGCTGGGGGAGCTGCTCCCGCGGCGTCCTCCGGCTCAACTGGCGCGTCGTGCAGGCGCCGAGGGCCCTCATCGACTACGTGCTCGCCCACGAGCTCGCGCACCTGATCCACGATCACCATGGGCGGGAGTTCTGGGCGACGCTCGGCAGGGCAATGCCCGACTACGAGGCCAGAAAGGCCCGGCTGGGAGAGCTGGGGCCGGCGCTCCTGTGATGATGTCGCCACAGCGACTGGTTGCGCGCCGGTTCCCCAGGCGCAAGGACCGCGCGGACGTAATGTGCCTGGATCATGTGTTGACGCCGACTCTCTGCTGGGAGATCAGACGCGCGCATTCGGAACGCGGAGAAGACGTGGGGCACGGGCTGAGGAGGACGGCGAGCGCGCTCGAGCTGTGCGGCTGTGCCTGTACGCTCGTCAGTAAAAGAGCTGCATGAACGAGTGTTCCCAGGAACATGGCCGGTGCCTCAAAGACTGTGACAGGAGGTGTAGGCGGTGATCGAGCTGACGTTCAAGCTGACCCCGGAGGACGGCGAGCCGCGCGACATCGTGGTTCGCATCCACGAGCCGACCCGAAACCCTCCGGAAGAAGAGTGGCCCTGGGACGTCGTTGTGGACATCGATGGGCGCCGCACTGCCACATACGGGGTGGATCCTCTCGATGCCGTCGAGAACGGAGCCAGGCACGCTGCGATCGTGCTGCGTGGGGTCCATGGCGCTGCGCTCGACCCGCCCATTGAGCCGCGAATGAAGGAGGGCAAATGAGCGACTCACGGATGCGCCAAGCCTGAGGGTCTGCTTCCAAGACCCGGGACCGAGTTCTATGACACACTCCAGGGGCCATGTGGGCAGCGCCGTCGCTGTGGATATCGCTAGCGCGACGCATATAGTTTTCGAGTCGCGCGTGGCGGATCGCATTGCGTCGCTGGGTGCCACCAACGCGGTCGTCGACTCAGACTGCCTTCTCGTTGGGCCGTCTCGTAGGGGCACGTCAGAGCATGCTCTCGCGCGTCAGGCATGGTGGGGCTCTTTCGTCGACCCCATCGGTGGTGATCGCAAGATGGGCCGCGTGGTCGTGTGGGTTTCGTCCACGAATCTGCGCGAGCGCGTGGGTCTCTGGAGGGTCTGCGATAGGCTGCGCGAGTATCGCATTCCGCGCAAGGACATCGTTATCGTCGAGCTGGACCCGCCATCTCGCGGGCCGGACACGCGCGAATCTGCCGTGCCGACGTGGTGCTCCGCCTCCGAGCTGGGTACCCTCCCGGCGCGGCTCACTGAAGCGCGTCCCTGGCCGCGCGATCGCTACTGGCGTGCCGTCCGCCTCTGGAGCCGGTACACCGCAGCGGACCCGAGGCCGCTCGCGCAGAACTGCGCACGCGGCATCGAAGGGTTTCCAGAGCTCGCTCCCTTATGGGCACTCCTCTCTTCTTTTTTTCCAAGGAGGACCACGGAAGGGACCCTGCGCCTCAGTCGATTCGACGAGCTGCTCATGACCGCCCTGTCCTCGGAATGGCAGACTCCTCTCGCGGTGATTAGCCGCGACTTGCGATCTGGAATGGCTCTGTGGCGGATGCTCTCCTGCGCAGGCGACCTGTTCCTGCCGCGCCGGCTAGAGCATTGGGCCGACCACGACGCAAGCGCGGCCGTGGAGCGCGCGCCTGGTCCAAAGCCACCTGACGCTGGTTACCCGATGCTCTCGGAGGTCTACCGTCTCACCGAACGCGGGATGCGGCTCCGAGACGAGGGGCTGACTCGGCTGACGGACGCGCCGAGCCTGCCGATCGCCGGGGCCGAGGCGTACTCGGCTTCGGCTCCCTGGGTGCTGCTCGAAGATGGCCGGCTCGCTCGGCCGTGAAGGCTAGCCTCTGGCAGGTGGCCGGCCCGCGCCGCCTCCCCGCCGCCTCGACGTCACGGACTCCCCTGTCCGGCCGGCGACGTCTCGCTCTCTTTCAACGCGCTCGCGCACAGCTCCGCCAGAGCATGGATCTCTCGAGCTGCTTGACGCGCTTCGTCGCTGTCGAAGCCCGCCGCGATCAGCCGATTGAGCCGCTTGACCATCTCGAGGTTGCCAGCCGGAAAATCGGCCATTCCGACGCCGAGCTTGCCCGCCGCGTGCAGCTCGATGAGCCGCTCATACGCCTTCTCGAACGAAGCGAGGCTTTCAAGGACGGCCTGTGGGTTCGCGACCACATAGGCCCACGCAGCTACGACATCGACCGCGTGCGCCCCACTGTAGAAATCAACCAGCACATCCTGGATATCCATCACAATCCTCCCCGGCGCTGCTCCCGCTGTAGCTCTCTCGCAGGCCGACCCATCCGCAACCCAGCCTCCGCCATGCCCAGTTCGCGCCAGGAGCTCGCGCTTCCTTCGGCCTGCCTCGCTCGACCTCCGGCAGCTCCCGCCGGAGAAACAGCGCCCCGGGTGGAGCGCCGAGCACGCCGGCGAGCTTCCTCAGGACGGCGACGCCTACGTTGGTCCTGGCGCTCGACCTTCTGGAGGGAGCCGACGGCGATCCCGGCCGCGGTGGCGAGCAGCCGCGCTCCCGCTCGGCCAGCCTGGCACCACGCGCCGCCGGAGCTCAGGGGGCCCGTTCGACGCCGCCAGCTGCCCCTCCGGCGCCCCGCCTCCGGATCTCCCGCCAGGACTACGTGGACGTGCTCCAGCTGAACTCGAGCACGCTGTCGTTGTAGTCGCTGTCGTCCCCGTTCTCGGCGACGATCACCAGGAGATTGTAGCTGCCGATCGCGTAAGGACCGCCCGATTTCAGCTGGTGCGACTTGCGCCACTCCGCGTTGATGTCCGTTTGATACTCGAACTTCGCCTGCAGCTTCGCCCGCGAGTTGGCGACGATGGTCGACTGGCCCGTCATGGCGTTGCGCTCGCCGGAGCCCGCGAAGACGCACAACACCTCATCGTTCCGAGTCACCGTGATCCGTTGAGTGTGCCTCGAGTTCGTCGTCACCTTGATGGTCACGGTCACACCATCCGGGAGCTCATCGATTTCACAGGTGTTGCCGTTCAGTTGAGGCATCTGCTCATGCTCCTTCTTGGTCTCGCGCGCCGCGGCCGGGAAGACGACCGCCGAGAGCGGGGACGGTCTCGCGGCGTCAGAGGATGGCTATCAAACCTGCCGCAAGCGTGCAACGACAAACATCTTCCTGCGCTGGACGCGGTCATGCGCGGACCGATCTGGCCAGCCGGCCCACGGCGCGCCGGTCCCGCGGCGGCCCATGCTCGTGTCTCCCGGGCGAGGGCGGCTCGCCAGGCGTCGTCCCGCCGGGCTCGGCGTCCGGGCGCGGAGCCGGTCCGGTGTGGGCGCGGCGGAGACGATGGCGGTTGAGGGCTCCCCCCGTGAGGGCGCGCCGCTCCCCTTGGTCCCTTGAGACCCCTGTCCCGGCGCGACGCAGAGCGGCTATGCTGCCCGCCATGCACGAGCCGGATCCCAGGCGCGGAGTCCTCGAGCTCCGCGAGGAGCCCAACGGAATCCTCTATGTCTCGCCCGAAGGAGAGCTCTCGGAGGAGATGGCGCGCTCGATCGCCGCAGCGTCCCGGCGCATCAAAGAGAGCGGCCGCGAGGTCCTGGCGCTCGCCGACGTGAGCCGCATCAAGGCCGTCCCGCATGACGTGCGCAAGCTCATGGCGAGCGGAGCGCTCGGGGCGCGCCACGACGCGGTCGCGGTCGTCGGAGCGAGCTTCGCCCTCCGCGTCCTCGCGATGCTCACCGCAAGGAGCATGAACCTCCTCACGTCGCGATCCTATCCCATCGAGTTCTTCGCCACGGAAGCCGAGGCGTGCGCGTGGCTCCTCGCTCAGCGGGAGAGGCGCCGGGCCAGGCAGCCGCCGGCCGCGTGACGCTGCCTCCGGCCTCGCCTGCCCACCATCGTTCCCCTGGAGCTGAGGAAGATCCACCGGCGGGCCCGCGCCGGGTGAGGCGCCGCGGTCGAGCCCCGCGTGCGCAGGGCGACGCGCCGTGATGGCGCGCCGCGGGGCACTTCAGGCGAACGTGCTCGCGTGATCGCGCGGCGTGCCGTCCATGGGACCCGGATCGAACGCGAACGGCGGGTACTTGTCGACCAGCGACGCGTGATAGGCGAGCAGCCGAGCCTGCCAGCGGAGCACGCCGCACTGGAAGTCGTAGATGACCGTCGGGACACGCTCGGTGAAGAGGATCGAGACCGCCGAGACGAGCCACGCGAGGTACGCGGCGCAGGAGAGCAACGCGAGGACGATGGCCGACGGGAGGCTCGTGAAGAGGCGCAGGAGCGCGCCCTTCGCCGTCGGCGCGCCGGTCGGATCGATGTCGAGGCGAGCGGCCTCGGCGGGGCGATCGAGCGGGAGCTTGTCGGTGAGCAGGAACAGATAAGCGAACGCGGCCTCCAGCCACGCGAGCGCGCGCGTCAGCCGCGGGCCGTCCTCGGCCAGGAACCGGGCCGATCCCTTCTGATACACCAGCGCGGACGCCACGGCGGGCAGGACCAAGTAGGCGAGCGTCATGACGAATCCCAGCGTGACGCCGGCCAGCGAGAGCGCTGTGAGCAGGAGGACGCGCGCGAGCAGCTGGATGCGGTCGAGCTTCCAGGGGCGCGCGACGGCGAACGTGACAGGGTACGATGTCATATCGAGATCTCCTCGGTTCATGGCGCCTCACGCGCGCGCCGGGTAACTCCCCGCGACCTTCTTGGAATTTGCACGCCTCGTGCCGCCCGATGCAGGCGCGGCGCAGGCGCGGCGCAGGCGGGAGAGCCCGCCCTCTGCGTCGCAAGACGTGCGCCTGCGGTGCAGGCCGTGCTCGTGCTGGGCGGCGCCACGCGCCTCTGCCTCGAAGGCGGGAGCCTCCGCCGGTCCCGCGCGAGCGAACAGCCTGCACACGACCGCAATTCGTGCGCCGTTCCGGCAAGAGGCGGCAACGGCACGCGCGGCGACACGCAGGTGGCACATCCGCTGCACAGGCACCGGAGCGTCCGCTTCTACGCGGCAAGGATGGCGGCGATGACCTGCCCGTGGATGGAGATCGAGATCGAGCGCATGGGGGCGGACGTGCGCGTCGCTGCGCGGGGGAGCCGAGGCGAGACCGCCGCTTCGCGCATGCTGGGCCCGGGGATGAACGCCGATCGGCTGTGCAAGTTCGGCGAAGCCGCCGCCGAGGAGGCCCATCGCGGGAGGCCGCTCGGCCCGCTCGCGGGGGAAGCGCAGGCGATCCATCGGGCGCTCATGGAGGGGGCGCTCGATCGAATGCGCTCGGGGCTCCACGGGGCGGCGCGGGGCGCCCCGGTGCTCGTTCGATTCATGGTCAAGAGCGGCACGCTGCAATCTGTGCCGTGGGAGGCGCTCTGCGAGCCCGACGAGGCGATGGGGTTCTGGGGGATCTCGCCCAATTACCTGCCGGTGCGCGGGGTGATGGCGGAAGAGCCCAGGAGGCCGTGGCCGGTTCGGCGCCCGCTGAGGGTGCTCGCCATCGCGCCTCAGGGAGGACCGTCGATCGACGGCCTGAAGAGCGCGCTGGAACAGCGCATCAAGCAGGGAGATGTCGAGTGGCTGCCGCCGATCGGACCCGACCAGGCGAGGCTCCCGTACCTCTTCGATCGGCTCTCTGCCGAACCGCGGCCGCACGTGATCCACTTCGTGGGACACGGCGGCGTCCGGGGCGGGAAGCCCGTCCTGCAGCTCGCGACGGATCTCGAAGACGAGCCCGCGTGGGTGCCGGCCGAGCTGCTCGGCAAGCAGCTCAAGGCCAGCACGGTGGGGCCCTTGCGGCTCATCGTGCTCGAAGCGTGCGAGGGGGCGAAGCCCGGCGACCTCGCGAGCGCAGCGGAGATGCTGTCGCGGTGCGGCGCGGACGCGGTCCTGGCGCACCTCTGGCCGGTGCAGGCCGATATCGCGCGGCTGTGCTCGGAGCGGTTCTACGCCGTGCTCGCCGGCGCGGACCGGGAGAAGAGGGGCAATCCGGCGATCGCCCTCAACGAGGCGAGGCGCATCCTCTTGACGTGCCACCGCGAGAGCGCGGAGGCGTTCTCGCCGGTGCTCTACCTGCGGAGCAGCGATCCGGTGCTGTTCGAGTTCACGGACGTGGAACCTGCATGGCCGCCGCAGCCCCCGCCCGCGCCACGCGAGATCGAGAAGATCGTGGCTCGCCCGTTCTCCCTGGTGCTCGGGGACCGGTGGCGGCATGACAGGAGCGCCATCGAGAGCTTCAAGGAGAAGCTCCGCGCCGAGCTCGCGACCCTCCCCGATCCGCCGCCTCCCGACCTGCCGACGAGCGCCCTCATGGAGCGGGCGGCGCTGGAGTACGGGCCCGGTCTCCTGGAGACGAAGTTTCAGGAGCTCTTCAAGAGCCTCCCGCGGCCAGCGCTCCTCGACACGATCGCGCGCGTCCTGCCGCCTGGCGTGCACATCACGCTGCTCCGCACGCCTTTTTTGGAGCAAGCCGTCGAGCAGGCGAAGCCCGACACGACGATCTATGTGATCCAGCCGGGCGAGAGCCGCCCTGGGGTCCGAGCGACACGTGCTCTCCCACCCGTGCACGACGCTCTTCGGCCCATCCGGGGCGGGCAAGTCGTCCCTGATGCAGGCGGCGGTCGTGCCGAGCCTGGAGGAGAAGCATGGGTATCGCGTCGTCTGGACCGACTCCTGGCCTTCCGGCGGGGCGCCGCTCGCGCAGCTCATCCATGAGCTGTACTGCGCTCTCGACCTCGGCGGGCCGCCCGCGTCCGCGGCGCCGCTCGACGCGCTCGATCTGGCCATCGATCTCGCGGACCAGCGCTCGGAGCGGCCGATCCTGATCTACCTCGATCAGCTGGAGCAGACGCTGTACGCGGGGCGCGATCCCGCGGAGCTCGACGCGCTGCTCGAAGCCGTGGATCACCTCGCCCGGAGGCCCACGCTGGATCTGCACGTCGTGCTCGCGCTGCGAGAGGATTATCTCGGGCGCTTCCGCGATAGGGCGCGGCGCTACAAGAGGCTCCTCGAGCACAGCTCCCGGCTCGGTCCGCTCACGGTGCGCGAGATGACGAGCGCGGTCTGCAGGGCGGCGCAGGGGGGCGAGCCGCCGCGGAGGTGGCCGGAGGACGCGGTGCGGGCGCTGATGCTGCAGGTGCGCGTCCCGGGACAAGCTTCGTCCGAGGACGCCGAGGTGCAGGCCGTCTTCGGGCAGATCGACGCTCAAGAAGCTCCTCGCCGACGCGACGAACGACTGCCTCACCCCCGAGCTGCGCCGGATTCACCTCCTCGAGGACTGCAAGGAGTCCTACAGGGAATATGTGGCCTGCGAGCGCTCGCACGGCCGTGCCCCCTCGTCTGACGACTGTCGGGAAGGACGGTGAGATGAGAAAACCTCGACATCAACATCGTCGCGCCCTTCCCGCTCGGCGCGCTCGCCGCACGGCTGGATTTCGGTCCGCGGCGCCCCCGCTCAGCGATCGATCGTGGAGTACGGGCAGCGCTGCTGGATCTCGTCCAGATCGCACGCCTCGGGCGCCTTGCAGTCGAATGACGGCGGGCAACTCGGGTCCTGCTCGCAGCCGCAGCCGCACTCGTTCGAGACGTACGTCAGGCTCCCGGTGCAGGCGAAGTCGATGGCCGCGCACTCCTCCGGGCTGGTGCTCACGTACTGGCGCCACCACTCGCGCGACGGATCGCAGCCGCAGTAACGCTCGGTGCACGACACGCCCCCTCCACGGGCGCAGGTGCAGGTATTGCAGTCGTCGAGGGAGCTGAAGCTGTCGCCCGGCGCGTACTCCACACCTCCGTAGGTGCAGCCCTCCGGGCAGGCGGCGTCCGTGCAGACGATGCTGCCATCCGCGCTGCACGTGCAGCTGTTGCAGCTGTCGCCCGAGGGGACCAGCGCCCCCACGGCGTACGTGCGACCGTCTCGTTCACAGCCGTCGCAGGAGATCTCGGTGCAGCCGACATCGCCAGAGCCCGCGGGATCGCAGGTGCAGGTGTTGCACCCGTCGAGCGCAGCGAACGAATCACCGGGCGCGTACGGGAGCCCGTCGTAGGTGCAGGCGCCCTCGCACTGCGCGAGGGTGCAGCTGACGGTCCCGTCCTTCAAGCACTCGCAGGTGTTGCACCCGTCCCCGGCAGGGAACGACGCGCCCGACGGGAAGGCGTCCCCCTTCCACGTGCAACTCTCGTCGCACGACATGGCGGAGCAATAGACGCTCCCATCGTCGTTGCAGGTGCAGCCGTTGCACCCGTCGCCGTCAGGGAATTTGTCGCCGGGGCTGTAGTCGACGCCGTTGTGCTCGCAGGTCGCCATGCCGATGAACCTGCAGCCCGCGAGCGTGCAAGAGAGGGCGAGCGCGAACGCGAGCACGGTGCCGCGATGACGCCAAGAGGTTCGGAGGGTTGTCATTGGGTTCGCTCCTGTGCCAGAGGATGCCAGGACCGCGCGCCGGAGGATCCCGGCAAGGAAGCGCGGCCCGAGGCACGGCAGCGCTCATGAAAATGCTGTGCCAGCTGAACCGAGGGCGAGGGCCGCGCGGCCCGACGCACGCGCGAAAGCCGAGCTCTCCGGGAGAGGCGCCTCCGGGAGAGGCGAGCTCCGCGCGCCACGCTGATCGCGGTGTCACATCGCCCCCGGTCTCCTGCTGGCGCTCGCCTGAGCGCGGCCGGGCGGCCGGCGGCACCGGAGGGGGCGAGCCGCGCGGGCGATGTCGTTCAGTCCCAACCGGAGCTGTCAGCGGCGCCCAGGATCGCGCTCACGCCGTAGACCTGCCCGCCGCGCATCTCGAACCTATGCATGTCGGTGTTCCGTCGTTTTAGGGACAGCCCGTCAGGCCGTCGATCCACTGCTCTAGCAGCGCCGCGCCTCCGCCGTCGGCGAGCTTGCTGCCGATGGGCGGCATGAAGCCCGCCGCGCGCTGGCTCATGCGCAGCCAGACCACCGACGCCTCGTGAGCGCCCGGCTCGATCAGCGCGAGCCCCGGATAGTCCGTCAGGATCGACTCCTGGTCGCAGATGTTCTTGCTGGCGAGCGGCGTGTCGTAGCGATAGTCCGCGGTGCCGTAGCCGGGGCCGCCCGGGCGATGGCAGTTCGAGCAGTTGACATGCAGGTAAGCGTCGGCGCGCATCTGCAGCGACGCGTCGGGCTGCGCGTGCGGCGGGAACGGCGGCAGGCTGGTGAGGTTGCCGCTGAGCATGCCGATGCCGTTCAGCGTGTCGAACTGGTTCGCCGCGCGGCCGGTCGACGGATAGAGCTGGGTCACGTTGAGCTGCCGCGTCTCGAGGCCCAGGCTGAAGCCGGCAGCGCTGGTGTGGCACTCGAAGCATTGCGCCTCGGTCGGGTAACTCCAGACGTGGCCGCCGGCGAGCGTCTTGGAGGCGCCGGCGATCGGATCGACCAGGAAGGCCTCGTCCTGCGCGTCGCTCCACCGGTACGTGTAGGCTCCGTAGGTGCCGTTCGTGAAGCGCACGAAGAAGCGCGTCTCGAAGTACTGGCCCTGCCACTGGAAGCTCTTGATCGTGACGGCCCCGGGCGGCAGCTCGAAGTCGCCGTCGTTCTTCACGTCGAGCGTCGTGCCGTCCGGCAAAGCGAGGTAGCGCGACTTCAGCGCGCTGTCCGACCAGAATGGCTCGGCGATCGCGTACGGGATCACCCCGGGGGCGAGCGCCGGCGGGTTCGCGACGCTGGTGAAGCAGGGGTGGTCGCTGAGGAGGTCCGGCGGATCGATCGCCCCATCGCCGGCCACGCATGCCGTGTTCGACGGCCGCGCGTCGAGGCCGAGCTGGCTCCCGATGCAGGTGTCGCAATCCCAGGGGCAGCTCGCGCACGTCTCGCTGCCGTTGCAGGCGCGATCGCCGCAGACCGGGCCGGCGTCAGGGAAGCCCCAGACCTCGATCTCGGCGAGCTCGACCGGTCCGCCGACGTTTTGCATGCAGACCGACACGCGCGAGACGCCGGGCACGTCGGCGAAGTCCACGGTATTCCAGGCCGGCATCGCGCTCGGCGTGTCGGTGTACGCGAAGGCGTCCACGTAGCCGCTGCCGGTCTGAACCTGCACCTTCCAGGTGTCCGTGTGCCAGGCGCCATCGTTGTCCTCGAGCAGGCGCGCCGAGCTGAGGGTGTAGGTGCCGCCGAGATCGTACGTAGCGCAGCTCGGCGAGGCCGCGCTGCTCACCTTGGCGGTCAGATTGCCGTCGGTAAGGCCGGCCGCGCTCGACCAGCCGCCGCTGTCGCTCACGTGGGCCAGCGTCAGCTTGGCGGGTGTGCCGCTGCACGCGCCGCAGTCCGCTGCGCAGCTGCCGCACGTCTCGCCCGCGTCGCAGGCGCCGTCGCCGCACGCGGGGCCGGCGCTGCCGCAGGCGGTCGTCTCGAGATAGAAGCGCTCCCAGGACGTGGCGTCCCCCGTCACGCAGCTCGTGCCGTTGCCGCCGTCGCCGCTCTTGATCGGGCCGGCGGTGCTCGTCGCCTTCCAGTGCGGCGCCGCGCCGGTGAGCGCCGCGTAACCCTTGCCGTTCGGGTAAAGGCCGCCGCTCGAGCAGTCGTATTCGGCGAACGCGGCGGCGGTCGCCGACGTCGCGTCCATCGTGAGATCATTGGCCACCACGCGCAGGTAATCGCCAGAGCTGCTCTTGAATTTGAAGGCGGTCCCCGACGGGACCTTCTCGAAGATCTGCGCGGCGGCCTGCGTGCCGCCGGGCACGACCTTCCTGGCAGCGTCGAGCACCAGGTAGTTGTTCGTGCGCTGGGAGCGTATCTTGACGCAGCTGTTGCACGTGCCGTTGTCCACGTACTGGCACATGCCGCTCACGCACGCGTCCGTGGTGCAGGTCGAGCCGTCGTTGCAGGTCGCCGAGCTCGTGCAGCACTGGCCGTTGTCGGTGTAGGCGCAGCCGGTCGCGGCGTTGCAGCCGTTGGTCGTGCAGGGGTCGCCGTCGTCGCAGCTCAGCGGTGTGCCGGCCTGGCACTGCCCGGCGACGCAGGTCTCCGCGCCGGTGCAGACGTCGCCGTCGCTGCAATCGGCGTTCGTGGCGCAGGCCGGCTGCGCCACGTAGATGCGCCCGACCTTGGCGCCGCTGCCGCGCTGCAAGTAATAGAGCGAGCCGTCCAGGCCGACGTCGAGGTCGACAGGGTTGTTCAGCTCGCCGTTCGAGTCGTCCGCGAAGACGGCGACGCCCGTGCCGTCCTGGTTCATGGACCAGATCTGGCTGGAGCAGTAGTCGGCGAAGAAGTACTTGCCGACGTAGGATGGCGGGAAGTTCACGACCGTGGGGTTGTAGAAGGTGCCGCCCGTGATCGCGCAGCGCCCGGCGTCGCGCGGGTAGGCGTGGACCGGCGGCACCGGCGAGGGGCCGCCCCCATGGCCGTAGTTCGAGCCGCGCGTGATGTGGTCGATCTCCTCCGGATCGCCTCCGCCCACGTCGTTGGCGAAGATCTTCCCTGACGCGCGCTCGACGGAGAAGGTGAACGGGTTGCGCAGGCCGTACGCCCAGATGGCGCGCGCGAGGCCGGTGGAGGTGCCGTAGAAGGGGTTGTCGGTGGGGATGCTGCCGTCGGCGTTGAAGCGATGGATCTTGCCGAAGGTGTGGTTCAGGTCCTGGGCGTGCGCGGTTTCGGCGTTGTCGCCGTGCGCGACGTAGAGCTTGCCGTCGTTGCCGAAGTGGAGCGCGCCGCTGTTGTGGTTGCCCGCCGCGCTGAGCGGGGGAAAGTCCACGAGCACGACCTCGCTGCCGGCCGCCGCCACGTCGCCGCTCGCCGTGAAGCGGCTGACGCGGTTGTGCGCGCTGCCGCTGGTCGAGGTGTAAAAGAGGTAGACGTGACCGTTGCTCGAGAAGCTCGGGTCGAGGGTGATGCCGACCAGGCCTCGCTCGTTGACGCTGTCGACCGTGACGGTGACGAACGGCGCGGCGAGCAGCGCGTTGTCCTTGATGACGCGCACCTGCCCCGTCTGCTGCGTGACGAAGATGCGACCGTCGGGCGCGATCGCCATCGCCGTCGGCTGGCTGAGCCCCGTCGCGATCACCTGGTGCTGGAAGCCCGAGGGGATGACGATGGGCTGCCTGGCTTCGACGGCCTCGCCTCGATCGGGGTGTTCGGGGCTCTCCGACGCACACCCCAGGGCGACGAGGCCGACGGCGAGCGCCGACGGCCGCAGGATGTGCCTGGCCATCGACCCGAACCCATGAGCGCAGCTGCGCAACGAGCGCAGACGCGCTGCGGCCCACGGCGTGGGGACACGAACTTTATCTTTGAGCATTCTAGATGTACCTCGGCCATCATCGCCGGAAGGGTTCACAACGAAGAATCGTGCATGGCGAAGACGCACCACCGCGCTCCCGGCGTCCCGTTTCCTCTCACACGTCTCGTTGCCGGAGCGGGCGGCGTCCGTGATCGAGTCGACGTGCCACCTGACGATTTTTGTAACGTCCATGGAGACGCGCATTTTTCGATGACGCTGGCCACCCTCGCAGGTATGGTTGGGCCGGTTGTCCTGGACGCCCTGGTCGCTGGCCGCCCGGCACGAGGGCCGGCGAGCTCCGGGCCCGGCCAGGTCACCCTCCACGGGAGCTTCTGATGAGAGAGCACGCAGCAGTCCGGACGACGGAGCCACGCGCGATGGTGATGGCCGCGGCGCTCTCCCTCGCGTGCGGGATCGCGGCATGCAACGCGATCTCGGGGGTCGACGAGCTCGACTTCTCGGGCACCGCCGACGCGACGGGCGGCGGCGCGGCCGGCAGCGGCAGCGGTACGGCCGGAGGTGACGCGGGCACGGGCGGCGACGGCGGCACGGGCGGCGACGGCGGCACGGGCGGCGATGGCGGCACGGGCGGCACGGGTGGCGCCGGCGGCACGGGCGGCGCCGGCGGCACGGGCGGCGATGGCGGCACCGGCGGCGATGGCGGCACCGGCGGCGCCGGGGACATCTCTTACGGCATCGACTGTGGGGCCGGCAATGTTGCTGTCGGCGTCCACGGCCGGAGCGGCGGCTCGCTCGACAGCATCGGCCTGGTGTGCGCTCCGCTCGCCGGCGACGGCACCCTGGGCACCGCCTTTCAGACCCTGACCGCCGGCGGCGACGGCGGATCGCCGGGCAGCGTCATCTGCCCTGCGAGCCAGGTCATGGTCGGGATGAACATCTGGGTCGACGACAGCCGGGTTTACCGGGTCGAGCTGCTGTGCCAGACCATCGAAGCGTGGAAGATGGACGACACGAACCTCAATGTCGGCCCTGGCATCGGCCCCGTCCAGAGCGACGGTTTCCGGGTCAAGTGCCCGAAGGGGACCGCCGTCGCCAAGATCACCGGAGAAGCCGACAACCTCGTGCGCGCCGTCCATCTAGCCTGTCGCACGCTGTGACGGGCCGTTCTGCTCCCCGGCCGCGGCGCTCGTGAGGGCGCCTCTCGGAGTCGGACCGAGCCAGCGGCAGGAGACGCATGGCAAGGCGCAGCGGTCTCACGATCGCCGCTTCCTGGGCGCCGCGCCGCGGGCCTTCTTCGCGGGCGCGGCGACAGGCGTGCTCCGGAACCACCCGAAGCGATCGAGCGACACGTTGCCGCGATCGTCGAACTCGACGCCCTCGGCCTCGAGCAGCATGCGCTGGAGCGCGCCGCCCACCGGATCCTTGATGGTGACGGCCGCGCGATGGCGCGGGCGGCTCCCGAGCACGCGCTGCCACGGCACGCCCGCGCCGTCGCCGGTCTCCTTGAGCGCGGCGAGGGCATACCCGACGTGGCGCGCCGCGCGGGGGTGCCCGGCCATCGCGGCGACGGCGCCGTACGTGCACACCCGCCCCGCGGGGATCCGGCGAATGACCCGGTAGAACGCGGCCCACCAGGAGATCGTGTCGGGGAGCGCGGCGGGCTCTCGACGCCCCCGGCGCGGCCCCGGGGTCACCGGGAGGCGGCGGCCGCCCTCGGGAGCTTGCTTGCGCGCGCGGCGGTCCTTGGTGGCCACGCGGCTGACCTAGCACGGAGGGCGGCGCCCGGGGATCCCCTGTTCCGTCATGCCGCGGCGAGTGACCTGATGCGCGGGAATGCGAGGGAGCAGGTCAAGGGCAGAACACGATGTCGTAGTCTTCCCCCGCGCAGGCGGCCATCGACTCCTGGTCGTCCCCCGACCAGGAATAGGCATCCTTGCATCGCTCTTCGAAGTACACGGCCACGGGGTTCGTTGGATCGTCCCGGTCGGGGCTCACGCAGGAGATCGTCGCGCCGCTCGCGTCCTCGTAGCGGCCCGCCTCCGGACACCGCGCGAGCAGGCTCTCCGGACACGACAGCGTCCGGCAGTCCGGCAGGCCGACGGGCACGATCGCCAGGGGGAGGTTGTGCGCGTCGACGTGGCTGATGTTGTACCAGTCGAAATCGTTGAAATCGGTGTTGAGGGTCATCTCGGCCAGCGTGTGTCGGCCGCCGCCGGGGTCCGACCCGGCATACGCCCAGTAGCGCAGCGACGACAGCGGCTCCTCGCTGGTGCCGACGTCGCGGCACGCGAACTGCCCCGGGCCGAGCTCCCCGCCCTCGATGAGGCTGCCCAGGAACTGGAGCGGCTTGTCGCACCGGTTGACGAAGGCCAGCGTGGACTTCCCGTCCCCGGGCGTGCGGCAGTCGACCTCGACCGGATCGCCGGGCGGCTGGCCTGTCGACGCGCTGCTGACCTCGCTCGACGAGGCCCCGCCGGTCGAGGTGGACGCGGAGCTCACCGAGGTGGCTCCGCCGCCCGTGGCGCCGGGCGCGGCGTCCTGCCCGGGGTCGGCGCAGCCGGCGTCGAGCAGCGCAAAGGCGAGCGGCACGGCCGCGATCTTCCAACGTTGCGACATGGCGGTCTTCCTGGCGGCGTGTCCTGGGAGGAGAATACAGAACGTCTGGAACGATGTCCCGCCCGCTGAGCTCGACGCGTGGCGACGAAGCCGGCGGCAAGGGCCCCGCTGGCCGGCTGAGATGCGGCCCTTGGGCCATCGAGCTCCCGCGCATGTGCCACGGCACAATCTGGCACGTAGATCGATCGCGCGCCGAGCGGTTGAATCGCCGCGAGCAGCGCTTTTCGCATTCTCCGGCTCTGGCACCGGAGCTGCATGGCGGTACAGCCATGAACACCCGAACGGCTTTTGTCGCTTTGATTCCACTCATGCTGACCGCCTGCGACCCTGCTTTCTGGGACGGCTCGGTGGATATCTCCGACGTCTTCAACGGCGGCGCGCACGATCCGCCGGATTCGGACGATCCGCCGGGGCCGCCTGGCACCGGCGGCGCGGGCGGCGGCGGGGGTGGCGATGCGGGCCCGCTGTCGACGGCCGTCGCGATGACGCGCGCGCAGCGCGAAGCCCTCCTGCAGGCGTATTACGATCAGATCGCGAACGAGACCGGCAACGTGACCTCGACCGCGGCGGCCGGCGGGCAGCCCGACCAGGATCCCAACGACCTCATGCTGCACATCTCGGACATCGGCGAGTCCTGCGATGTCTATCCGAGGTCGCTCCCCTGCGGTGAGCACTGGCAGCTGCGCTTCGTCCTGCCGATCGCCTACCAGCAGGTCGGCGTCTACGATCTCGACGATTTCGCGCTCCACGCCTCGGTCTTCGAGACGGGCGCGCCCTACTCGCCAGCGCCGGACGACTGCCCGATGGGCGGCGGCACGCTCTTCGGCTCGGGCACGCTCGAGATCCTCGCGATCGACAGCGCCGAGGTGCGGTTCCGCGTGACCACCACCGCGGCGCTCATGGGCGGCAACCCGAGCGGAGAGTACACGGCGCCGCGCTGTCCGTGACGCCGCTGCGACGACGACGCGCGCCGCGCGGCGGTGGGCGCGGCGTTGCCGTGATGGGGGCCGAAGCCGGGTCGTGCAGCTCCGCTCGAACCGGGCGAGCAGCACGAAACGGGTGCCGCTCGGGTGCGCTCACGCCGCTATGGCACGCAGAGAATCCCCGCCGGCGCTCTCAGTGCATGGACGTCACATCCCGCAGGCCCGCCGCATGGAGCGCCGCGAGGCGAGGCTGCCCTTCGAGGCTGGACGTCACGACGCGCAGCTTGGCTTCAGGCGCGAGCTCGCGAGCGAGCCGGGCGAGCCGCACGAGCTCTTCGGATATCCTCGCCACAATCCGGGTTTCTGCCCGGTTAGGACCCAGCTCCGACACGCGGTGGATCCATGACAGCTCGCCCACGTGGTGCGCACTCACGACGTCCGATGCCTCATCGACGCGCGTCGTGCCCGCCTGCTCCGCGAAGTCGCCGCCGAGGTCGCGGTCCACGACGAGCGCAGCGAGCCTGCCCCAACCGTTCACTCGCTCATCGACGAGGGCCGTCTTCTCCAACATCCCGAGCACCGACTGCGCCAGGCAAGACAGCTGGCCGATCTCGCGATCACCCAGGAATACGAAGCCGCGCGGATCGATAGAGAGGTCTTGATCCTGATCGAGCGTGCCGATGAGGCAGAGCTCGTGCTCGCCCCACCGCAGGAACGGGAAAGCACGCGACAACTCCTCGGCGTCGGGGCTGTCTCCCCGCCCCTCGGCCTCGAGCTCCTCCGCGAGCCTCAGCGCCAGCCAGGGCCCGAGCCGCATCCTCGGCGGGCCCGGCCACAGCGACTCACGGATGAGGCCGCCGAAGTGCGCCTCCACGTGCAGCAACACATCCCACCCGCGGCAGCCCATCTCAGCAAGATACGTCGAGAGGCCTTCCACGGAGGTGAGCCTGGCTGCCCTGCCGAGCGGCGCTGACACGGCGTAGCGGGCGAGCCTCGGTGAGGCGCCTTTCAGGGCGGGCGATGACGTGACGATCACGCGACGCGGAGCGATCTCGCGGCGATCGACGACGTCGCCATACCTCTCGAGGCGCTGGACGAACCCTGCTCCCATCGGCCGCGCATCGATCCGAGCGGTGCGGCCATGCTCCTCCCGTATATAGATCGACTCCAGGCCAGCAGCCTCGTCCGCGAGGAGCGGAGGCGGCGCGGTCTCTGGTTGTGAGGCGGAGAAGCACACGGCGATGTCTTTCCGAGCAGCGAACCGGAGACAGCGCGCCACGTCATCCGCGGCGACACAAGCGACCGTCGTCTCGCTCCATTGCTCCTCGATCAACGCGCGCCCCGGGGCGATCCAGAGATCTTGTCCCATGGATCGGCCGATCGGCGGGATGCCGAGCTCACGTCCCAGCGCTTTTCCCCACCGTCCAAGGGCGACGAGAGAGAACGCAGGATCCCTGAAGGAGTCCAGAGCAACGAGTCGATCGACGAGCGACGCCGGATCGCCAGCGAGCACCCGAGGCGGATGCTCCGACGAGAGCGCGCGACCGTTCTGATCGAGGAAGATCGCGCAGCGCAGCGGGTGCTCGGCGATGAGGACGCGATCTCGGGTCGCGGGGTCGGGCCGATTCATCAAGCCGCTCGCCGCGGCATGGCCGAGCACCCAGCCAGCGAGCACGGGAATACCTCGCCTCCCGGTCGCCTCGTACAGTGCGGCCTCAAGAGAGCGTGCGACTTCTGGAAGCGCGGCCCTGGCAGCATCGGGCGCCCAGGCCGTCACCGTCGGAACATGGAGGAGATGGGCCGATGTCTGTTCGGAGAGTTGGATCATACGCGCCGCCATCGCCCCTTCATCCCGATGCGCTCCTGCTCACGGAGCGCCGATGACGTCAGGGGCGGGGTCGCCTCTTCCACGGGTGACTAGCGCTCCGGACGCGACGACGCCCAGGTCATTCTTGCCTCGGCACATCACGATGGCCATCCTGCCGCCGGTTCGCCGGATGCCCCCCTCACGCGAGGAACTCGCTCACGCCGCGCAGGAACAGCTCCGGCTGGTCCTGGAATGCGACATGCCCGGCGCCCGGGATCTCCAGCACCCTCGCATCCGGGATTCGCCTCGCCAGCCTGTCGAGAGCGTCTCTCGGCGCGAGGTGATCGTTCTCCCCGCGCACGATGAGCACCTTGCAAACGATCCTCTCGACCGCGTCGTTCGGGTACCCGGATGGCCCCGCGTCGAGCCACATCGCGAGGACCGCCCGGGCAAACGCGTCGAAGCGCGGCGCCGGATTCAGCCGCTTGTAGCTGTCGTAGGTGGAGGGGAACCGCTCGCGCCAGCTCTCCGGCGTGACCTTCGCCAGGATCCCTCGCACCGGATCGTCCTCCGGCAGGTCGCCCTGGGCGCCGATCGCCACCACGCGCTCGATGGCCGACGCCCCCCGGGAGGCCATCCTGTACGCAACGACGCCTCCGTCGCTGAAGCCGATGACGCTGTACCTGTCGAGCTTCAGCCGGTCGACGATCCGCTCCGCGTCCTCCTGGAGGCGCTGGTACGTCAAGGGGACCTCGCCGAGCGTCGACCTCCCGTGCCCGCGGCTGTCGACGCCGATGACCCGGTACCTCCGGGTCAACGCCGGCAGCAGCCCATTGAAGTCCTCGATGTCGCCGAAGCCGCCGTGAAGCAGCAGCAGCGCCGGACCGTCGTCCTGGCCGACGATCTCGTAATAGAGGCTCGCCCCATCCATCTCGATGGATTGCCCCGATCGATGGTCGAACTGGCTCATGTCCTCCGCGCCTCCGTGGTTCCTTCTCTCATGCAACCAGCGATGCGCTTGGTCAACACGGCGCTACCGCGCCACGCGCACCACGCGGCCGCCGCCGGCCTCGTCGATGGCGTAGACGCAGGCGCCCTGCACCGCCACGGCCGCGGGGCGCGTCAGGCCCTCCGCGAGCACCTCGGGATAGCCGGGGCAGCCCGCGGTCGGACAGCGCATCACCGTGCCGCCGCCGCGGTCCGCCCAGTACGCGTCGGCGCCGTCGATCGCGAGCGCCGCGGGCTCGCGCAGCGGCCGCGACGGCTCGGCCTGCGGCGCGAGCTCCGCCGCGGCGCACGACTCCGCGAGATCGCAACGGGAGACGCCGCCCGAGGCCCCGTCCGGGTGGGCCCAGGTCCAGAGCACCTCCGCGTCGCCGAGCGCGATCCGGTCCGGATAATCGAGCAGCACCGCGATCTGCGCCGCGACGGCGCCGGACGGAGCGCCCTTGTCGAGGCGGAGCACCCGGCCGAAATCGGCGCCCGTGCCGCGCTGGACCCAGACGACGCTCCCCGCGTCGCCCGGGGCGACCGCCACGCCGCGCGGGTGCGACTGGCTCGGCGCGAGCAGCTCCGGGGCCGCGCCGCAGCCCTCGGCGACAGGGCAGCGCAAGAGCTCGCCGGCGGTGCCGCTCGGCTCGTCGCGCGTCCAGTAGACGTGCCGCCCGTCCGTCGCCAGGCCGCGCACCGCCTCGGCCTCGCCCGCGCCGAAGGCGAGGAGCGAGGTCGCCCCCGCCGCGCAATCGTCGACCGCGCACCGCCAGAGCCCGTTGGCGGCGACCCAGACGACGAGCTCGCCAGAGGCCGCCAGCAGGCCCGGCGACGGCATGGGCGACACGAGATCCTCCACCGCGCCCGTCGCCGGGTCGAGGCGGCGGAGACGAGCGCTCGCGCGGCTCGTCCACACCACGTACGGCCCGACCGACGCGATCGCCGCAGGGCCGCCGGCCTCCTCGGCCGCGGCGACCACGCACGGGCCATCGCAGTCCGCCGGCGCGCAGCGCCCCGGGTCGCCGGCGTCGGGGCCGGCCAGACCCCCGCCGCCGGCACCCTGGCCGCCCCCGCCGCCGACGCCCCCGCCGGTCAGGCCGTCGAGGTCGATGTAACAGCCGGGCAACAGCGCGAGGAGGGCCAGCGTGGCCCCCGTCCGCCGTGCGATTCTCGACCCGCCGCTCACCGATGCACCGCTCATGGCGTGCTCTCGAAGAGAAGCAATCGCCTGGCGGGCGTCAACCCCGGCCGCCTCGAAACCAACGGGCGCGCTGCGGACGGCGCGCATCGAGCTCCGAACCTTGACGCGCGGGGGCGACGCGCGAACATGGCCCCGCGTTCATGGGCGGGGACGACACGAAGATCTGCACCCTGACCGACGGCGAGGAGACCTCGGTCGTCCTGCCGTCGGCGCAGGTGGTCGCGACGCTCCCGCACAACGTCACCCGCGAAGCGCGCCTCACCATGGACCTGATGGTCGTCGGCACGGGCCCGGAGTGCGATCTGATCGTCCCCGACGCGCGGGTGTCGCGCAGGCACTGCGAGCTGAAGCTCACCCGGCGGGGCGTCGTCCTGCGCGATCTCGGGAGCAAGAACGGCACGTTCATCGGAGAGATCCCCGTGATGGAGGCGATCCTGCCGGTCGGCGCGGTCGCGACGATCGGGAGCACGCGCCTGTCGATCGCGCTCGAGGGCGCCCCGTCGCTCGTCCGCCTGTCGACCTCCGAGCGCTTCGGCGAGGCCATCGGCAGGAGCGTCGTCATGCGCGCGCTCTTCGCCCAGCTCGAGCGCGCCGCGGCCACCTCGGAGACGATCCTCCTCCTCGGGGAGTCCGGCACGGGGAAGGAGGTGCTCGCCAGGGCGATCCACGCCGCGAGCCCGAGGAGGGACGGGCCGCTCGTGATCTTCGACTGCAGCGCCGTCGCCCCGAGCCTCGTCGAGGCCGAGCTGTTCGGCCACACGCGCGGGGCGTTCACGGGCGCCGTGGCCCCGCACGCGGGCCTGCTCGAGCAGGCGGACGGCGGGACGCTGTTCATCGACGAGCTCGGGGAGCTGCCGCTCGATCTGCAGCCGAAGCTCCTCCGCGCGCTCGAGGCGCGCCAGATCCGCCGGGTGGGCTCGAGCGAGTGGCGCTCGTTCGACGCGCGCGTCATCGCCGCCACCCACCGGGACCTCCGGGCGCGCGTCGCCGAGGGCACGTTCCGCCAGGACCTCTATTACCGCCTCGCCGTCGTGGAGGTGCGGGTGCCGGCCCTGCGCGAGCGCAAGGACGACATCCCGGCGCTCGTGGAGCGCTTCCTGGCCGCCCAGTCGCCCCCCCGCGCCCTGTCGGATCTGCCCCCGAACGTGATGGATGTGCTGCTCTCGCACGACTGGCCGGGCAACGTCCGCGAGCTCCGAAACATGGTCTCCCGGCTCGTGATCTTCCCCGACCTCGCGCGGGAGGCGCTCGGGGTCGCGCTCGCTCCCTCGAGGGTCGAGGCCGCACGGCCGGCGCGCGGCGCGGAGGCGAGCGCGGCGGAGCGCGCCGAGGGCCCCGCGGCCGGCACGGCCGAGGGCGGCCTGAGCGCGCTGCTCCAGATGCAGCTCCATGAAGCGCGAGATGCGGTGGTCGAGCACTTCGAGCGCCGTTACATCGCGGCCAAGCTCCGCGAGCACGGCGGCAACGTCTCGCGGACCGCGGACGCGATCGGGGTGTCGAGACAGCTCGTCTATCGGCTCATCGAGCGCTACGGGCTCCGCGGGGCGGAGCGGGCGTGAGCGGCGGCGCGGACCGCGCTTCGCGCAGCCAGGATCAGCGGTTGTGCCACTCCGGCCTGCGCATCTTTTCGGGGTCAGCGTTCGAGTAGCTGCGCGCCACCTCGAGGAGCGGGCCCGCCGGAAGGCCGTTGAACGGCGAGCCCTCCACGCGCTCGCCGTCGCGGTCGAACGTCGCGATCCGCCCCGCCGCGGAGACGTGGAGGGTGCCGCGCTCCTTCACGCGCTCGACGGGGACGACGCCGCCCGAGCGCAGCGGGGTCACGCCCGGCAGGCCTGGGTCCGTCGGGTGAACCTGGAGCTCCGCCACGTGCGGAGAACCCGCGCGGGTGAGGCGGAGCGCGCCGTCGCCCTCGTCGACGGTCAGGGAGAGCCGCCCCTGTCCGGGCACGTGCGGCAGCTCGTGCGAGCCGTGATGGCGGAGCTCCGGGCTGAAGCGCAGGAGCTTCCCGGCGGAGACCGAAGCGACGATCAGCCGGTTCTCCGCGGCGTCGAACGCGAGCGCGTCGATGGGACGGTCCAGGGCGGCGCGGCTCACCTCCGTGCCACGGTCGTCGAGCGCGACGACGTGCCGGTCCTGGGCGACGAACAGGCGGCGCGACCGCCCGCCGTACGTCAGCCGGCGGGCGCCGGGCAGCCGCGCGAGCCGCCTCGAGTCGCCGCTGATCAGATCGACGGCCACGACGTCGCCGCTCCCCTCGCCGAGCGCGGCGACGCGCATCGCCGGCTGAATCGCGAGATCGGCGATGCCCGCGGAGAGCGGCGTGGGGATCGCGCGCGCGTCGACGGCGTCGCTGGTGAGGCTCGCCGAGTAGACGGTGAGCGCGCCGCCGCTCAGGTTCGTGACCGCGAACAGCGGAAAGATGATCATGACGTGGTCGATGAACTCATACGGTGATTCCGAGCTCCCCCAGCGGAGCATCGTCGCCAGGGTCCCGTCGAACTTGCCGAACGTCGGCGTGAGCTTCCCCGTCGATTTCTTCGGGGAGGACTGGGCCTCCGGGTCGCGATCGTCCTGGGCAGGATCGTGCACGACGATCTGCTTCCCCGCGGAGGTGGAGCTCAGCCCGACGACCGTGAGCGCGTGGCCGCCCGCCCGAAAGTATTCACCGTTGATTTTGTAGTACCGCCCCCGCGCGATCGTCAGCAGGCCCCCCGCGGCGGCGCATTGCTGCAGCCGGTCGAACAGGATCCACGAGTCGTCTTCCACGGTGAAGAGCAGCGCTATCGCCGGAACTCGTCTGTGCTTGAGCCACGCGTCGAGCCCCTGGTGCCAGGTCCTCCCGGAGGTGCCCCGCTCCGGGTGCGTGAGCATGAACAGGCTGAGCATCAGCACGTTCATGGCGGTGGACGAGGACGCGAAGGGGTCGGCCGGCGGGAACACGACGGCCGAAGGACGGCCGTGATTGGCGATGTAGTACATCCAGTTCATCGTCGAGGTGGGCACACAGAAAGCGCTGCCTCCACCCGGCAAGCTGGCCCACCGTTGATCGATGTCGGGCACATTTGCGATTGAGTACTTGAAATCAGGCACGATGAACCGCCTTTGTCGATGGCTGGTGAGCCCCAGGGATGAAGCGACGCCGGCGCCTGCGACGGCCCGGCGTCCAGCCCTCGGTCGAGGGCCATGCATCGCGCAGAGCAGGAGCCGGGCCAGGGGGAGCTCCGGGCGTTCTCTGTGCGCTGAGCGGGAACGACATCCGCGCGCAACATCGGGTGTGATCCGCGCGCAACGTCGGGTGTGATCCGCGCGCAACACGGAGCGTTATGCCACTGGACGCGCGGGATCGAGGAGCCGACAATGCGCGCGCGAAGATGCGGGTGGGGGATGTGCTGGAGGGCCGCTTCACGCTGGACGCGCGCGCCGGGTCGGGCGGCATGGGCGAGGTCTTCCGCGCGCGCGACGACGCCACGGGTCAGGCCGTCGCCGTCAAGGTCATGCTCGCCAGGCACACGGCCGAGCGCGCGCGCTTCGAGCGCGAGGTGCGGGTCCTGTCCGAGCTCAGCCACCCCGCCATCGTCCAGTTCGTCGCCCACGGCGAGACGCCCGACGGCGAGCCCTACCTCGCCATGGAGTGGCTCGAGGGCGAGGACCTGCGCGCGCGGCTCGCCCGCGGCATGCTCGGCGTCGACGAGAGCGTCGCGCTCGCCGCGCGCGTCGCCGCGGCGCTCGGCACCGCGCACGCGCGCGGCGTCGTCCACCGCGACCTCAAGCCGAGCAACCTCTTTCTGCCGGCCGGCGACGTCGCGCTCGTCAAGGTGCTCGACTTCGGCATCGCCCACCTCGGCGACGTCACGCGCCTGACGCGCACCGGCGCCATCCTCGGCACCCCGGGCTACATGGCGCCCGAGCAGGCCGGCGGCGCCGGCGCGCTCGACGCGCGCGCCGACGTCTTCGCGCTGGGCTGCGTCCTCTACGAGTGCCTGACCGGCACGCCCGCCTTCGCCGGCGAGCGCCTGATGGCCGTCCTCGCCAAGATCTGCTGCGAAGAGCCGCTGCGCGTCGCCGCGCTCCGGGCCGGCGTGCCGCCCGCCCTCGACGCGCTCGTCGCGCGCATGCTCGCCAAGCAGCCCGACAGGCGCCCCCGCGACGGCGCCAGCGTGGCGGCCGAGCTCTCGGCGCTCGACGGCGATCCTCGTGTCGCGCGCGCGGACCCGACCCCGGCGGGCCCCCTTGCCCTCACGCTGGCGGCGGGCGAGCCGAAGGTGGTCTCGGTCGTCATGCTCGGAAGGGAGAGCCCGCTCTGGCTCGACACGACGGAGGTCGAAGCGCCGCCCGGCACGCCGGCCGAGCACGAGCTGCGCGACACGGCCGCGTTGTTCGGCGGCCGCCTCGACGTCCTCGCCGACGGCTCGGCGGCGGTCACCATCTCCGGCGACTTCGTCGCCACCGATCTGGCGGCGCGCGCCGCGCGCTGCGCGCTCGCCCTGCGCGCCATCCGCTCGAGCCAGCCGATGGCGCTCGCGACGGGCCGGAGCGATGCTTCCGGCGCGGGGCTGCTGGGCGACGCCATCGATCGCGCAGCGAGGCTCGTCGCGCGGCGCGGCCCCGTCGCGCAGCGTATCCTCCTCGACGACGTGACGGCGGGTCTCCTCGACGCGCGGTTCGAGGTGGCCGCGGGCGAGGCCGGGTACGAGCTGCTGGGCGAGCGCGAGGTCATCGCCGGGGCGCGGGCGCTGCTCGGGAAGCGAACCGCGTGCGTCGGCCGCGCGCGCGAGCTTTCGATGCTCGAAGGGCTCCTGTCCGAGTGCGTGGACGAGCCGGTCGCGCGCGCGGTGCTGGTGACGGCGCCCGCCGGCGTCGGCAAGTCGCGCCTGTGCCACGAGTTCCTGCGCGCCGCGCGCGCGCGCGGCGCGCCGATCGAGGTCTGGATCGGCCGCGGCGACGCGCTCCGAGGCGGACAGGCGTTCGGCGCGCTCGGACAGGCCCTCCGCGGCGCGTGCGAGATCCGCGAGGACGACCCGCCCGAGGCGCGCCGGGACAAGCTCCGCGCCCGCGTCGCCCGGCGCGTGGCCCAGGCCGACCGCGCTCGGGTGACATGGTTTCTGGGCGAGCTCGCCGGCGCCCCCTTCCCCGACGACGAGAGCGCGCCGCTCCGGGCCGCGCGCGCCAAGGCAGAGCTCATGAGCGAGCAGGTCCGCCGGGCCTGGGAGGACTTCCTCCTCGCCGAGTGCGCGGCGGGCCCCGTCCTGCTGGTGCTCGACGACCTGCACTGGGCCGACCACGCCACGGTGCGCCTGGTCGACGCGGCGCTCTGGAGCGCGCGGGACCTGCCATTCATGGTGCTCGCGTCGGCGCGACCGGAGGTCCACGAGCGGTTCCCGCGCCTCTGGGCCGAGCGCGAGCTCCAGGAGATCCGGCTCGGGGCGCTGACGCCCAAGGCGAGCGAGCAGCTCGTCCGGCAGGTGCTCGGCGACGGTGTATCCCCCGACATCGTGGAGCGCCTGGTCTCCCGGTCCCGAGGGCACGCGTTCTATCTGGAGGAGCTGATCCGCGCCGTCGCCGAAGGGCGCGACACCCTCCCCGAGACGGTCGCGGCGATGGTGCAGGCCTGGATCGAGCGGTTCGAGCCCGAGGCCCGGCGGCTGCTCCGCACCGCCAGCGTCTTCGGGGAGGTCTTCTGGCCGGGCGCCGTCGCATCGCTGCTCGGCGGCGAGCCGGATGCCAGCGACGCCGGCGTCGAGCTCGCGGCGCGGATTGACCAGCTCGTGCAGCAGGAGGCGCTCGTGCGCCAGCCGGAGAGCCGGTTCGCGGGAGAGCCGGAGCTCGCGTTCCGACACGCCCTCCTCGCGGAGGGCGCGTATGCGATGCTGCCGGAGGACGAGCGGGTCCGCGGCCACCGGCTCGCCGGGGCGTGGCTGGAGGAGCGCGGCGAGAGCGCCCCTGCCGTGCTCGCCGACCATTTCGAGCGGGGCGGGGAGCGCGCGCGCGCCGCGGATCTCTACCGCCGCGCCGTGGAGCAGGCCGTGCTGTGGGGCGACACGGAGGCAGCGATCACGTACGCGCGCCGGGGCCTCGCCTGCGCCCCTTCGGACGAGCACCGGCTCGCTCTCCTGAACGTGCTCTGGGAGGCCCACCTCTGGGGCATGGATCTCGCCAGCGCCGACGTCGCGGGGGACGCGGAGCAGATGATGGTCCTGGCCACGCCGGGCAGCGGGCCCTGGGCGAGGGGCGCGCTCCTGAAGCTCTTCGGGCTCATGGCCACGGGGCAGCCCGAGGCGTTCACGGCCACGCTGAGCGCCGTGCGCGCCGTCGGGCCGCTCCCCGACGCCGCCGCCGCCGTCGCCGGCACCCTCCAAAAGGGCATAGTGCACCTGCTGACGAACGGCCAGCCCGCGGTCGCGCAGCATCTCCTGAGGTGGCTGGAGGCCATCGTGGAGCCTGTCGCCGAACTCGATCCGAGGGGACGGGGGCTGCGCGACTTGGCGCGCTCGTTCCACGTAATATATGCGGACGAAGACCCATGGTCCGGCCTGCAATGGGCCGAGGTGGCCCTCGAGAGCCTCGAGCAGGCAGGCTCCCAGGTCGACATTGCGCGCGCGCGCGCACACGTCGCGATGGGATTGTGGCTCCTCGGCGCGTACGCGCGTGCGGAGCAGACCGTGCGAAAAGCGCTTCTTTGCGCGGACGAGGAGGTGTGGATCGCGGTCGGCAATCACTTTCTCATCCTCGGTTGGATCCTGATCGGCAAGGGGGAGATCGAGGAAGCGCGCCTCATCGCGGAGGCCATGATCGACGCGGGCCGCGTCCGGCGCGTCGCGTTCTACGAAGGGATGGGGCGCACGCTCCTGGCGCAGGCCCTCTTCGAACGGGGCGATCTGGAGACCGCCGAGCGCGAGGCGCTCTCCGCCCTAGGGGCGCTCTCGTCAGCGCCCCCCCGGCGCCTGGTGCTCCTACGGACGCTCGCGGCCATCCGGCTCGCTCAGGGCCGCGTGGCCGAGGCGCTCGCGGACGCAGAGGAGGCGCTGGCCGGGTACGAGGCGCTCCGGATGTTCTACAGCAAGGGGTCCCTCGCCCGGCTCATCCACGCCGAGGCCCTGATGGCGGCGGGAGACCAGCGGAGGGCCCTCGCCGCGATCGCCGAGGCCCGCGCGCGCCTGCTCGAGAACGCCGCCAAGATCGGCGATCCGGAGCTCCGCCGGAGCTTCCTCGAAGACGTCCGCGAGAACGCGCGCACCTTCGAGCTCGCGCGCGCGTGGCTCGGCGAGGCGTGACCTCCGAGCGCGGCGATCCTGCCGGGCTCGCTCACGACGCGTGTAGTGTCCCTCGCTGCTGGCCGCGGATCACGCGCGCGAGCCGTCATGGCCTGACGGCGATCATGGGGCCTCCGTCACCACGAGCGTATCGCCCCAGCCGATGGTGCTATGGCACACGGGGAGCCCGGCGGCGCAGCCGGGCACGACGCCTCCCGTCATGCGCGGCTGGGACAGGCAGCGGGCGCCGTCCGCGTCCCACTCGGACTCCATCAGCCAGCTCTCGGTGTCGGGCTGGACTCCGAGGTCGTCGAAGAGATTGATGAGCTGGCCGCTCGTCGTGTGCGGGCTCCCATCGCCGCAGTAATCCGCGCGATATGCCCGGACGCAGGCCTGATGGTGATCGCCGAGCGGCGCGCCGGCGGCCGTGGTCCAGGGCTCGTAGCCGAGCTCCACGCATTTGTGAAGGGCATGGCCGGCACAAGCGAACGTGATCCAGTCCGGCTCGTCGAGCTTGGCGCCGCCGCCGGCCGTGCCCTCACCATAGCTCCAGCGGCTCGCGAGCGGGATGACGGCGACGGGTACGCCCATCACCTCGCCGCAGACGCGCCTCCACAGGCCCGACACGCCCTCCCTGTACGAGAGCGTGTAGCGGCTGACGGCGCTCCCCGCGTGGTAGCGCGAGGGGCTCGCCGAGACCGTGTCGATGCGCAGATCGATCGGCGCGCCGCCGGGCGCCTGCGTGGCGAAGACCGCGCCGACGAGCGAAGCCCCCGAGAGGACGGCGCCGTCGGAGACGCGAACGCTCGTGAGGTCGCTGCCCTGTAACCTGATGCCGAGGACGGCGCTGCCGTCCGCCGTGGAGCCGGTGACACCGAGGCCATAGACCTCGGTCCCGGCCCTTGCGGCTCCGTTGACCAAGGGACCATTGATGCTGGAGCCATTGGTGACGATGATCTCGAAGCCCGCCGGCCGGACGAGCGACGGCGGATCTCCCGCCCTCGCGGGCTCGCCGCCTCCGGGCTCGCAGCCGGCGCCGGCCGCGAGCGCGTACATTCCGATCATCATGGAGCGAATCGCGTTCGTCATTGTAGTCTCCCTGGCTGTTGAACAGCGCGGTTCGATGCAGTTCGTAAGCTGTCGCAGGCCCGGGCCGCGCGGCGCTGCAGCGCCGCGCGGTGCGCCCCGGCTCATCCCATCAAGCTCGCCCTCCTCTTGGCCTTTGGACCGACCGGGCGAGGCCTCGTGTCGTCAGACGAAGGACAGGTTCGGCGAGAGCCCCAGCATCACGCGGCCGTGGGCCTCGAGGTTGGTCGGCAAGCAATACGCCGCGTGCTGGCAGATGGCGCGCGCGTCGCGCGCGATGCGCTGGATCGGGTTCGACAGCGAAAGCGCGCTGCCCCCGCTCGCGCCGAACAGCGTCTCCACCGCCTCTCGGCACAGGTGGATCGCGAAGGCGACCTCCGTCCGGATCCTGATCAGGAGCTCGACGTCCGTCGCTCCGGCGCCCGCCGCGCGGCGCTCGAGATCCTCCACCGCGGCGTGGAGCAGGAGGTCCGCCGCGCGGACCTTCATGGCCGCCTCGGAGAGGAGCAGGTGCGTCACGGGCGCCTCTGCCTTCTTCTCGTACAGGGTGAAGGAGATCCCGCGCCCCTCCGTCTGCGCCTTGAACACCTCGATGGCGGCCTGCGCCATCCCGAGCGCGCAGCTCGCCGCCGTGACCACGATGCCCTGCACGATGGGGCAACGGTACGGTGAGCCGGTCAGATCGGGAGAGAGCAGCTCGCCGGAGAAGACGGTGGACACCGGCGCGACGCGCCGGTCGGGCACGAACAGGTCGTGCGCGGCGGTGCTGTTGCTGCATGTCCCGCAGAACCCGCTCACGTGCCAGTCGTCCAGGATCTCGAGCGCGCTCGCCGGGACGATGAAGAAGGCCGGCGCGGCGCCCCCGCGGCCGTCCTCCACGGGCAGCCCGAGGCCGATCCACGTGATGTGGTGCGAGCCGGAGCAGAACGGCCAGACCCCGTTGATCTTGTAGCCGCCCGCGACCCGCTCCGCCGATCCCCGCCCGAGCAGCGCGAAGAGGATGGAGCTGTCCGGCTGACGGAGGATCTCCTCCCGGACGCCCTCCGGCAGGGCGCAGGCCATCCACAGGGCCAGGTTCAGCTGGCTGACGATCCACGACGTCGACCCGCAGCCCCGCGCCAGCTGCGTCCCGACCTCGAACGCCGTGCGCAGGCTCGCCTGGTGCCCGCCGTGGCTCCTCGGCTTGAAGAGGTCGAGCAAGCCGGAGGCTCTGAGCTCGCCGACCGTCTCGTCGGGCAGGCGGCGCAGCGTCTCCGTCTCTCGCGCGCGCTCGCGCAGGCGCGGCACGAGCCTAGCTGCGCGGGCCACCAGATCGTCGTGGGTCATCTCTGCACCTCGGGTCATATCGCTGGTCCTTTCGTGGCATCCACGCGTCGTTACAACTCACGTGCCAGGGCGAGCTCGCGCGGCGGGCTCCACCACGTCCGGAGGCGCATCGGCGGGGTGTTCCCGGCGCGGGACAGCCTGTGAACCCGCGGTTGACACGGTGTTGCGCGGGCGCAACGAACGCCTCGGCGCGAGCCTGTTGACGGCGGCAGCCTGAAAGCGTTCGAGGTGGGGCGGACGAGGCACCGTTCTGCTGGATCGCCGCGCCACAGCCGCCGCGAACGCCGCGTGGTCCGGCACTTGCTGAGATGCAGTCGGCTCTGCGTACCTCGCTCGTGCTGCCAATCGATCCGGCCCGCCGCTCGGCGTCGATCGACGATTGTCTGGACGCGTCGGATTCAGGAGCCGACAATGCGCGCGCGAAGATGCGGGTGGGGGATGTGCTGGAGGGCCGCTTCACGCTGGACGCGCGCGCCGGGTCGGGCGGCATGGGCGAGGTCTTCCGCGCGCGCGACGACGCCACGGGTCAGGCCGTCGCCGTCAAGGTCATGCTCGCCAGGCACACGGCCGAGCGCGCGCGCTTCGAGCGCGAGGTGCGGGTCCTGTCCGAGCTCAGCCACCCCGCCATCGTCCAGTTCGTCGCCCACGGCGAGACGCCCGACGGCGAGCCCTACCTCGCCATGGAGTGGCTCGAGGGCGAGGACCTGCGCGCGCGGCTCGCCCGCGGCATGCTCGGCGTCGACGAGAGCGTCGCGCTCGCCGCGCGCGTCGCCGCGGCGCTCGGCACCGCGCACGCGCGCGGCGTCGTCCACCGCGACCTCAAGCCGAGCAACCTCTTTCTGCCGGCCGGCGACGTCGCGCTCGTCAAGGTGCTCGACTTCGGCATCGCCCACCTCGGCGACGTCACGCGCCTGACGCGCACCGGCGCCATCCTCGGCACCCCGGGCTACATGGCGCCCGAGCAGGCCGGCGGCGCCGGCGCGCTCGACGCGCGCGCCGACGTCTTCGCGCTGGGCTGCGTCCTCTACGAGTGCCTGACCGGCACGCCCGCCTTCGCCGGCGAGCGCCTGATGGCCGTCCTCGCCAAGATCTGCTGCGAAGAGCCGCTGCGCGTCGCCGCGCTCCGGGCCGGCGTGCCGCCCGCCCTCGACGCCCTCGTCGCGCGCATGCTCGCCAAGCAGCCCGACAGGCGCCCCCGCGACGGCGCCAGCGTGGCGGCCGAGCTCTCGGCGCTCGCCGGCGATCCATCCGGCGCGCACGCCGACCCGGCCGGCCATTCCACCCTCGCGCTGGCGGGCGAGCGGCGGGTGGTCTCGGTCGTCATGCTCGGAAGGGAGAGCCCGCTCTGGCTCGACACGACGGAGGTCGAAGCGCCGCCCGGCACGCCGGCCGAGCACGAGCTGCGCGACACGGCCGCGTTGTTCGGCCCCCGCCTCGACGTCCTCGCCGACGGCTCGGCGGCGGTCACCCTCTCCGGCGACTTCGTCGCCACCGATCTGGCGGCGCGCGCCGCGCGCTGAAAGCGTTCGAGGTGGGGCGGACGAGGCACCGTTCTGCTGGATCGCCGCGCCACAGCCGCCGCGAACGCCGCGTGGTCCGGCACTTGCTGAGATGCAGTCGGCTCTGCGTACCTCGCTCGTGCTGCCAATCGATCCGGCCCGCCGCTCGGCGTCGATCGACGATTGTCTGGACGCGTCGGATTCAGGAGCCGACAATGCGCGCGCGAAGATGCGGGTGGGGGACGTGCTGGAAGGCCGCTTCACGCTGGACGCGCGCGCCGGGTCGGGCGGCATGGGCGAGGTCTTCCGCGCGCGCGACGACGCCACGGGTCAGGCCGTCGCCGTCAAGGTCATGCTCGCCAGGCACACGGCCGAGCGCGCGCGCTTCGAGCGCGAGGTGCGGGTCCTGTCCGAGCTCAGCCACCCCGCCATCGTCCAGTTCGTCGCCCACGGCGAGACGCCCGACGGCGAGCCCTACCTCGCCATGGAGTGGCTCGAGGGCGAGGACCTGCGCGCGCGGCTCGCCCGCGGCATGCTCGGCGTCGACGAGAGCGTCGCGCTCGCCGCGCGCGTCGCCGCGGCGCTCGGCACCGCGCACGCGCGCGGCGTCGTCCACCGCGACCTCAAGCCGAGCAACCTCTTTCTGCCGGCCGGCGACGTCGCGCTCGTCAAGGTGCTCGACTTCGGCATCGCCCACCTCGGCGACGTCACGCGCCTGACGCGCACCGGCGCCATCCTCGGCACCCCGGGCTACATGGCGCCCGAGCAGGCCGGCGGCGCCGGCGCGCTCGACGCGCGCGCCGACGTCTTCGCGCTCGGCTGCGTCCTCTACGAGTGCCTGACCGGCACGCCCGCCTTCGCCGGCGAGCGCCTGATGGCGGTCCTCGCCAAGATCTGCTGCGAAGAGCCGCCCCGCGTCGCCGCGCTCCGGGCCGGCGTGCCGCCCGCCCTCGACGCCCTCGTCGCGCGCATGCTCGCCAAGCAGCCCGACAGGCGCCCTCGCGACGGCGCCAGCGTGGCGGCCGAGCTCTCGGCGCTCGCCGGCGATCCATCCGGCGCGCACGCCGACCCGGCCGGCCATTCCACCCTCGCGCTGGCGGGCGAGCGGCGGGTGGTCTCGGTCGTCATGCTCGGAAGGGAGAGCCCGCTCTGGCTCGATGCCACCGAGCCCCTGGGGCCCAACAGCACGCTGGAGCCGGAAGAGGACGAGCTGCGCGACACGGCCGCGTCGTTCGGCGGCCGCCTCGACGTCCTCGCCGACGGCTCGGCGGCGGTCACCCTCTCCGGCGACTTCGTCGCCACCGATCTGGCGGCGCGCGCCGCGCGCTGCGCGCTCACCCTGCACGGCATCCACCCGAGCCGGCCGATGGCGGTCGCGACGGGCCGGAGCGAGGGCGCGGGGATGCGGCCGCTCGGCGACGTCATCGATCGCGCCGCGAGGCTCGTCGCGCGGCGCGGCCCCGGCGCGCAGCCCGTCGTCCTCGACGACCTGACGGCCGGCCTCCTCGACGCGCGGTTCGAGGTGGCCGCGGGCGAGGCCGGATACGAGCTGCTGCGCGAGCACGACGTCGTCACGGGATCGCGGACGCTGCTCGGGAAGCGGACCGCGTGCGTCGGCCGCGCGCGCGAGCTCGCGGTCATGGCCGGGCTGCTGTCCGAATGCGTGGACGAGCCGGTCGCGCGCGCGGTGCTGGTGACGGCGCCCGCCGGCGTCGGCAAGTCGCGCCTCTGCCACGAGTTCCTGCGCGCCGCCCGCGCGCGCGGCGCGCCGATCGAGGTCTGGATCGGACGCGGCGACGCGCTCCGAGGCGGACAGGCGTTCGGCGCGCTCGGGCAGGCGCTCCGCGGCACGTGCGAGATCCGCGAGGACGATCCGCCCGAGGCGCGCCGGGACAAGCTCCGCGCCCGCGTCGCCCGGCGCGTAACCCAGGCCGACCGCGCCCGCGTGACATGGTTTCTCGGCGAGCTCGCCGGCGCCGCCTTCCCCGACGACGAGAGCGCGCCGCTGCGGGCCGCGCGCGCCAAGGCAGAGCTCATGAGCGAGCAGGTGCGCCGGGCCTGGGAGGACTTCCTCCTCGCCGAGTGCGCGGCCGGCCCCGTCCTGCTCGCGCTCGACGATCTGCACTGGGCCGACCACGCCACGGTGCGGCTTGTCGACGCCGCGCTGCGGGTCGCGAAGGACCTGCCCTTCCTGGTGCTCGCGTCGGCGCGGCCGGAGGTCCACGAGCGGTTCCCGCGCCTGTGGGCCGAGCGCGAGCTCCAGGAGATCCGGCTCGGGGCGCTGACGCCCAAGGCGAGCGAGCAGCTCGTCCGCCAGGTGCTCGGCGACGCGGTGCCCGCCGAGACGGTGAGGCGCCTGGTCTCCCGGTCGCGAGGGCACGCATTTTATCTGGAGGAGCTGATCCGCGCCGTCGCCGAAGGGCGCGATACCCTCCCCGAGACCGTCGCGGCGATGGTGCAGGCCTGGATCGAGCGGTTCGAGCCCGAGGCCCGGCGGCTGCTCCGCACCGCCAGCGTCTTCGGGGAGGTCTTCTGGCCGGGCGCCGTCGCGTCGCTGCTCGGCGGCGAGCCGGATGCCGGCGACGTCGGCAGCGGGCTCGCCGCGCGGATCGACCAGCTCGTGCAGCAGGAGGCGCTCGTGCGCCGGCCGGAGAGCCGGTTCGCCGGAGAGCCGGAGCTCGCGTTCCGGCACGCCCTCCTCGCGGAGGGCGCGTACGCGATGTTGACGGACGAGGATCGGACGCTCGGCCATCGGCTCGCCGGGGCGTGGCTGGAGGAGCGCGGCGAGAGCGCTCCTGTCGTGCTCGCCGAGCATTTCGAGCGCGGCGGGGAGCCGGTGCGCGCCGCGGACCTGTACCGCCGCGCTGCGGACCAGGCAGTGCGGTTGGGCACCATGGAGGCTGCGATCGTGTATGCCCACCGGGGCCTCGCGTGTGCCCCCTCGGACGAGCTCCGGCTCGCCCTCCTGGACGTGCTCTGGGAGGCCTACCTGTGGAGCAGGGAGCACGCGCACCCCCAGGTCACGCGCGACGCGGAGCAGATGATGAGCCTGGCCACGCCAGGGAGTGGGCTCTGGATGAGGGGCGCGCTCCTGAAGCTCTTCGCACTGCTGGCCGCGCGGCAACCCGAGGCGTTCACGGCCACGCTGCACGCCGTTCGCGCCGTCGAACCCCTCCCCGACGCCGCCGCGGCCGTCGCGGATACCCTTTATATGGGAGTGGCGTACCTCCTGTTTCAGGGTCAACTCCGGGTCGCTGAGCCATTTCTGCGGTGGCTGGAGGACATCGTGGAGCCCGTCGCCGAGAGCGCTCCGAGGGCGCGGGGGTTCCGCGACATGGCGCGCTCCTTCTACGCGATGTACGCCGACGAAGATCCGTGGTCTGGCGTGGAGTGGGCCGAGGCGGCCCTCGAGGGCTTCGAGCGGGGGGGCTCCCTGGTCGACGTCGCGCACGCGCGCACGCTCGTCGCCGCCGGCCTATGGTTCCTCGGGGCGCGCGCGCGCGGCGCGCAGATCCTGCGAGATACACCGCCTTGCACGGACGAGGACGTGTGGCTCGCGGTGGCCAACCGGTCGATGTTCCTCGGCGAGATCCTGATCGACCAGGGCGCGATCGAGGAAGGGCGCCTCATCGCGGAGGGCATCATCGAGGCGGGGCGCGCCCGGCGCGTCGCGCCCTATGAAGGCATGGGGCGCAGGCTCCTCTCCTATGCGCTCTTTCACCGGGGCGATCTGGAGGCCGCCGAGCGGGAGGCGCTCACCGCGCTGGGGATGCCCTCGACCACGCCCGGCGAACGCGCGGTGCTCAAGCGGACACTCGCAGCGGTCCGGCTCGCGCAGGGTCGCGTGGCCGAGGCGCTCGCGGACGCGGAGGAGGCGATGGCCGGGTACGAGGCGCTCCGGATGTTCTTCGCCAAGGGCTCTCTCGCGCGGCTCATCCACGCCGAGGCGTTGATGGCGGTGGCAGACCAGCAAAGGGCCCTGGCGGCCATCGCCGAGGCCCGTGCGCGCCTGCTCGCCAATGCCGCCAAGATCGGCGATCCGGAGCTCCGCCGGAGCTTCCTCGAAGACATCCGCGAGAACGCGCGCACCCTCGAGCTCGCGCGCGCGTGGCTCGGCGACGCCTGACCGCCGAGCGCCGCAATCCTACTGGGACCCGTCCGGATCGAGGACCGACGTGCGGCTGCCACGCCCGCGCGTGTCGAACGTCCTCAGCTTCACGACGCCGCTCACCGCCACCGGCCCTTCATAGACCGCCGAGTCGGCGCCAGGCTCGGCGCCATCGGTCGTGTAGCGGATCTGCAGCCCCGGGAACGCCACGTTCGCCACGAGCTTGCCGTCCTCGACGCGCGCGCCCGGCAGCGGAAGCCGGTAGTCCACGCCGCCGCTCAGGTGGTCGAGCCGCGGCAGCTCGCGCTGCCCGAGGCTGTTGGCGAAGCGACTCCACGCCTCGGCGAGCAGGCCCGCGCGCGCCGCCCCGTCCTCCTCCGCCGCCCACGCCGGGTCCGGCGCCCAGGCCCGCTCCGCGAGGCCGATCAGCTTCGGGAAGATCAGGTACTCCATCGCCCCCTGCCCCTTGGCGTTCTCGCCCCAGAGCTGCCCCTGGATGCCGAGGACGTTGGCCCGGCCGGCGTCGGTCAGCTTGACGTGATCCCTGAACATCTCGGCCGGATCGATCGGATTGCCCATGCGGTCCGCGTGGGCGCTCTTGTAGACGTCGAACGGCACGAACTCGTACGGCTTGCGCGTGTCCACGAATCCCGCCCAGTAATACCCAGGCTCCGCAGGATCCTTGTCGTAGGCGAGGTCGAAATACAGGTTGGTGGCGTTGGAGAGCACCACCGGATACCCCGCGTTGGCGAGCTTGTACCCGTTGTCCTCGTCCCCCCACCCCCAGACATTGTTCCAGACGTACGCCCTGAAATTGCTGCTCACGAACTCGGGGTTCGCTTCCTTGTCGACGCCGCCCTCCGCCTGCACCTTCTTCAAGGCGATCTCCTCCCAGCCTCCGGTCACCAGGCCGTGGGACGCGACGATCGCGTTGAGCTCGCGGAGGAAATGGCTCGCCAGGTCGTCCACGGACTCGACGCCGCCCGGCGCCTGGCCGAGGAGGGCCTCGCACGACGGGGATTGCTCCCAGACGCCGTCCGGCACCTCGTCGCCGCCCGTATGGATGGTGGTGAGCGTCGCGCCGGCCTCGGCGTAGATCGCGACCACGTCGTCCACGACCTTCCGCAGGAACCTGTAGGTGGACTCGCGGCAGGGGTTCACGACGTTGTCGGTCCACATCTGCACGGACATGTACTGGGACGGGTCCTCCAGATCGCTGAGCAGGAACTCCTCGGCCTTCTCTACATCGCCCTCGGCCGCGAGCCTCGCGTAACGCGCCTCCATGGCCTTGACCGCCGCGCGGGCGTGGCCCGGCATATCGATCTCGGGGATCACCTCGATGTGGCGCGCCTTGGCATGACGCAGGATCTCCACGAGCTCGGCGCGCGTGTAATGGCCGCTGCCGCTCGACGACGGCGACGCCGGATCCGGCCCGGAGCCGAACGAGGGGACGATCTGGTCCCGATCGTCGAGCGTATGGCCGCGCCGGGCGCCGACCTCGGTGAGCTCGGGCAGGCCGCTCACCTCGAAGCGAAACCCCTCGTCGTCGGTCAGGTGGAAATGGAACTTGTTGAGCTTGTAGAAAGCCATCACGTCGAGCAGCTTCAGCACGGCCTCCTTGCGCTGGAAGTTGCGCGCGACGTCGAGGTGCATGCCCCGATACCCGAAGCGCGGGGCGTCCTCCACCGTCACGGCGCCGATCGCGATCTCGGGCTTCGCGGTCCGGTACGCCTCGACGGGCGCGAGGGCGCGCAGGCTCTGGATGCCATAGAAGACGCCGGCCGCGTCGCTGCCCACGATCTCGACCCCCTCGGGGGTGACCGTGAGGCGATAGGCCTCGTCGCCCGCCTGCTTCGGCTGGCCGCCGACGTCGATCGCGCCCGTCGCCAGCGCGATCGCCGCCGTCCCCGCGGGCGGCGCGCCCTCGCGGACCTCCGGCGCGGCGCCGAGGAGCGCCCCCAGCGCCTCCGCCAGAAAGGCCGCTTCTCCCTCCAGCCCGGCAGCGTGATAGATGGGCACGGCCGACGAGAGCGAGAGCTCTCCGTCGCCCGCCTCGAGGAGCACCGGCGTGGGCACGACCCTGTCCACGTCGCCCGCCGGGAGCAGGCGGACAGCGAGGTTCTCGTCATAGCGAGACGCCGCCGTCGGCACGGGCGTCATGTCGCCGGGGAAACGGTCTGTCTGCTTCTTCTCCACGAACGGCGCGACGGCCTCGGAGCCCACCGCCTCCGGCGCCGAGGCGACGCCCTCGCCGTCCGTGAACACGAAGTAATAGCCCGCGGGCGCGTCCGTCTCCTTGATGGCCCAGTACGATCCATCGAAGGGGATCACCGCGCTCTGCCCCGGTTCCAGCGGCTGGAACGCCTCGGTCGGCTCCAGCTTGAAGAAGTCGCCGTTGATGTGGGTGACCTTCACCCCAGGCGGCAGGCTCTCGGGCACGATCAAACGCACGAAGTTGAAATACAGCGTCCAGCCGCTGTTCCCGAGCGCGACCTTCCCGCGGTTTTCGATCGTCAGCTCCGAGCCGAAGCTCACCGCGGGGTTCTTGTGGTTGTCCAGCACGCTCCAGGTGACGGCGAAGTCCGCGCCCGACGGGCGCTCCTGCGCCGAGCCGCCGCCACCTCCGGTGCCGCCGCCACCTCCGGTGCCGCCGCCACCGCCGCCGCCGCCATTGCCCGTGCTGGTGCTCATCGTGGTGCTCGCCGTCGACGAGGACGTCCCGTCGTCGCCGCACCCTGCCACAAACAGGGCGCCGGCGAGCAGCCCAAATCGGAAAACAGGCCTTCTCATGACGCACTCCTACAGTGTTTTGGTGACCTTCTTGAGCCGCCTCGGCGCGTCGGGATCCAGCCCTCGAGCCTCGGCCAGGGCAGCGGCCGCCAGGTAAAACGCCAGGATCTGACAGAGCGGGTCGAGCAGCTCGTGGGGAGACGCGGGCACCGCGAGATCGACCCCCGGCAGCCCGGCCGGGCCCACGAGGATCACCTTCGCGCCCTGCGCCCGGAACTCCTCCGCCACGCGGACGAGGCCGGCCTGCGCCGGGCCCCGCGGGGCGAAGACGAGCAGCGGAAAGCGCTCGTCGATGAGGGCCATCGGCCCGTGCTGCACCTCGGCGACCGTGAACGCCTCGGCGTGGACGCCGCACGTCTCCTTGAACTTGAGGGCCGCCTCCAGCGCGATGGAGAAGCCAGGGCCCCGCCCGAGCACGAGCAGGCGCTCCTCGCCCGAGAGCGCGCCCACGAGCGGGCCCACGTCGCTCTCGCTCGCGGCGGCCAGGGTCTCCGGCAGCGCCTGGAGCGCGTCGAGCAGGGCGGCGTCCTCGCCCCAGATCGCCACCACCCGCGCCATGGCGCTCAGGCTGGCGATGAAGCTCTTCGTGGCGGCGACGCTGCGCTCGGGGCCGGCGCGCAGGGGGATCGTCGTCGCGGCCGCCTGGGCGAGCGGCGAGCCGAGCTGGTTCACCAGCGCCGCCGTCATCGCGCCCGCGGCGCCGCACGCCGACAGCGCGCCCACCACGTCCGGGCTCTGCCCCGACTGCGACACCGCCACCGCCAGGCCGCCCGGGAGCCGCAGCGGCGCGCGGTAGAGGGTCACCACCGACGGCGGCAGGCTCGCGACCGGACAGCCGAGCCGCGTCATCACGAGGTACGCGAGGTAGCCCGCGGCATGATCCGAGCTGCCGCGGGCGATCGTGACCACCGACGGCGGCGGCGCCGCCCGCAGCCGGGCGCCGAGCTCGCGGTAGGCGTCCTCGTCCTGCGCGAGCTGCTGCGCGACGATCTCCGGCGCGGAGCGGGCCTCCTCGGCCATGATCGAGGTCGTTCGGTCACTCAAGGGGCTCCCCCTCCACGAGGACCTGCCGCAGGGCGAGATCCTCCTCCAGGACCAAGAGATCCGCGAAGCAGCCCGGCGCGATGCGCCCTCGATCCTCGAGGCCGAGGTGCTCGGCCGGGAACTGGCTGCACCGGCGCGACGCCTCGGCCAGCGGGAGCCCGAGGTCGACGAGGTTCTTGAAGGCCTGGTGCATCGTCAGGCAGCTCCCCGCGAGCGTCCCGTCGGGGAGCCGCACGCTGTTCTGGCACTTCGCGACCGCGTGCGCGCCGAGCTGGTACGGCCCGTCCGGCATCCCCGAGGCCGCGGTGCCGTCGGTCACGGCGTAGAGCCGGGGGATGCAGCGCAGGGCGGCGCGGATGGCGCCCGGGTGCACGTGGACGAGATCCGGGATCAGCTCGGCGAAGTCGCCGTGGGCCAGCGCCGCGCCCACCGCGCCGGGCTCGCGGTGGTGCAGCCCGTTCATCGCGTTGAAGAGGTGCGTGAAGCCGCTCGCCCCGGCCGCGAGCGCCGCCACGACCTCCTCGTAGCTCGACAGCGTGTGCCCGATCTGGACCCGCACCCCGAGCCCGGACAGGCGGCGGACGAGCTCCAGGTGGCCGGCGAGCTCCGGCGCCAGCGTGAGCACGCGGATCGGCGCGATGGAGCTCAGCGCGAGCGCGGTGTCGAGATCCCCGCCCACCACGCACGGCGGCTGCGCGCCCAGCCGACCCGGGTTGAGGAACGGGCCCTCGAGGTGGACGCCGAGGACGCGCGCCTCGCCGCGGCGGCGCGCGTCCATGGCGGCCCGGATCGCGCGCAGCGCGGCGGCGATCTCCGGGAGGGGCGCCGTCATCGTGGTGGCGAGCAGGCTGGTGGTCCCGGTCGCGGCGTGCGCGCGGGCCATCGCCCGGGGCGCGTCGCCGCCCTCCATGACGTCCCGGCCGCCGCCGCCGTGCACGTGCAGATCGATGAAGCCGGGCACGATCCGCGGCCCCTGGCCGGGCCCCGAGGCCGGCGCGCCCGCGATCTCCTGGACCCGCGCGCCGAAGTACACGCGCCCGCGGAGCCAGCCGTCCGGCGTGAGGATGTTGCCCACGAGCTCCACGCCCATCACCCCTTGAGCTTCTGCGCGAGCGCGGCGGCGTACCGCGGCGCTTCCGGGCCGACCAGGAGGTGGACCACCCGGTCGGACAGGCGCATCACGCCCTTCACGTCGGCGGCCTCCAGCGCCGCCTCGTCGATCGGGTCCGCGTCGGCGAGCTCGACGCGCACGCGCCCGCTCGAGAACCCCTCCACGGACCGGATGTTGGCGGCGCCGCCGAGCGCCGCGAGCCAGCGCTCGATCCACATCTCCGGCCGCGCCTCCGGCCGCGCCGCGGGCGCGGCGGGCGCGCCCCCCCGCGCGGCGTCCGCCGCCTTCGGCTCGACCGCCGCCGCCCCCGCGCGGCCCGCGAGCTCCCGCATCTCCTTGGCGATCGACTCGGCCATGGGGCCGAGGATCACCTGCAGGCTGTCGGTCCCCGGGCGCACCACGCCCTTGGCGCCGAGCGCCCGGAGGTCCGCGTCCTTCACGCGATCGCGGTCGACCATGACCAGGCGCAGGCGGGTGATGCACGCGTCGATCTCGCGGATGTTGCCGTGGCCGCCCAGCGCCCGCAGGAGCTGCCCCGCGAGCCCGCCGGCGCCCGCCTCGACCCCGGCGCCCGCCTCGGCCCCCCCGCTCGCCTCGACCCCGCCGCCCTCGGACGCGACCGCCGAGGGCGCCGCCGCGGCCTCGCGGCCCGGCGTGGCCAGGTTGAACCGCTCGATGCAGACGACGAAGAGGCCGTAATAGACGACCGCGTAGGCGAGGCCGATCGGCACGATCATCCAGCCCTTGGTCGAGAGGCCGTAGTTCAGCGCGTAATCGATGAACCCGGCGGAGAAGCTGAAGCCGTGCTTCACGCCGAGCACGTCGAGCAGCGCCAGCGAGAGGCCGGTCAGCACGGCGTGGACCGCGTAGAGGGCCGGCGCGAGGAACATGAACGCGAACTCGATCGGCTCGGTGATGCCGGTCAGGAAGGCGGTCAGCGCGGCCGAGAACATCACGCCGAAGGTGGCCTTGCGGTTCTCCGGGCGCGCGGTGCGGTAGATCGCCAGGCACGCGGCCGGCAGCCCGAACATCATCACCGGGTAGAAGCCGGCCATGAACACCCCCGCCGAGGGATCGCCGGCGAAGTAGCGGTTCAGATCGCCGGTCACCGCCCCCTTCGCGCCCTGGAACGAGCCGACCACGAACCAGGCGAGGTTGTTGAGGATGTGGTGCAGCCCGGTCGGGATGAGCAGGCGGTTGAGGAGGCCGAAGAAGAAGGCGCCGACCGGCCCCGAGGCCACGATCCAGCCGCCCACCGCGTCGATGCCGGCCTGGATCGTCGGCCAGACGACGCCGAGGACGAGCGCGAGGGCGAGGCTCGCGCCGCCGGTGACGATGGGCACGAAGCGGCTGCCGCCGAAGAAGCCCAGGAAGGAGGGCAGCTTCGTGTCGCGGAAGCGGTTGTACATCGCCCCCGCGAGGACGCCGGCGAGGATGCCGGCGAGGACGCCCATCTTGATCTTGTCGTCGATGCTCTTCACCCCGTTCGTGATCACGAGGTAGGCGATCATCCCGGAGAGCCCGGCCACGCCGTTCGCCTCGCGCGCGAGGCCGACCGCGATGCCGACCGCGAAGATCAGCGCCAGGTTGTCGAAGATGGCGCCGCCCGCCTGGGCGACGAACGCGATGTCCAGCACGTCGGGCTGCCCCAGCCGGAGCAGGAGGCCCGCGACCGGCAGCACCGCGATGGGCAACATCAGCGCCTTGCCGACGCGCTGCAGCTCGTTGAATCCTCTCATACGACGCTCCTCCTCCGTTGGGCGGGGCGGCCTCCGCGCCGCGCCGCCCCCGGTCTGCTTGCTGGGCTCTCGGGATCAGCCGGGCCGCGCGCCCGGCGCGAGCAGCGCCCGCACCTCGGCCGCGGTCCCCAGATCGAGCGCGGCCCGCGCGATCTCGCGGCACCGCGCGGCGTCGAGCTCGCGGATCCTCGCCTTCACCTCGGGGATCGCCTGGACGCTGACGCTGAGCTCGGTCACGCCGAGGCCGACCAGCACGGCGACGGCCTCGGGGTCGCTCGCCACCGCGCCGCAGATCCCCACGTGGCGCTCGCGCTTCTTCGCGGCCTGCACGGCCGTGTCGATGAGCCGGAGCACCGCCGGGTGCAGCGCGTCCTGCCGGCCGGCGAGCCGCGGGTGCGTGCGGTCCATGGCCAGCGTGTACTGGGTGAGATCGTTCGTGCCGATCGAGAAGAAATCGACCTCCGCCGCGAACCTGTCGGCCTGGACCGCGACCGACGGCACCTCGACCATCACGCCGAGCTCCACCGGGGGCGAGCCGGCGCGCCGGCGCTCCTCCTCGAGCACCTGCTTCGCCTCCCGGAGCTCCTCGAGGCTCGCGACCATGGGCAGGAGGATCCGGTGCCCGGCCGGGGCGCGCGCCGCCAGGATGGCGCGGAGCTGGCTGCGCAGGAGCGCCGGGTGGAGCGCGCCGATGCGCAGGCCGCGGATGCCGAGGAGCGGGTTGTCCTCCGCGGGGAGCGGCATGTACGAGAGCGGCTTGTCGCCGCCGACGTCGAGCGTGCGGACGACGAGGGGGCGCTCGCCCAGCGCGTCGGCGATCTCCTGGTACGCGGCGGTCTGCTCGGCCTCGGTCGGCGCGGCGTCGCGATCGAAGAACATCAGCTCGGTGCGCAGGAGGCCCACGCCCTCGGCCCCGAGCCGGACGGCCTTGCGGGCGTCGTCGGCGCTCGCGATGTTGGCCAGCACCGCGACGCGGACCCCGTCGCGGGTCACCGCGCGCTCGCCCGCGGCCGCCTCCTGCCGCTCGCGCAGCGCCTTGCGCGCCCCGAGCCGGCCGCGGTAGGCGTCGAGCTCGGCCTCGGTCGGGCGGAGCAGCACCACCGCCCCCTCGGCGTCGAGCACGGCCGTCGCGCCCGCCTCGACGGCGAGCAGCGACGCCGAGGCGCCGACGAGGTACGGCAGGCCGAGCGACCGCGCCAGGATCGCCGCGTGCGAGGTGGTGCCGCCGAGCACGCTGACCAGGCCGGCGACCCGCTGGTCGGCGAGCCGCACGACCTCGGAGGGCGTCAGGCTCTCGGCGACGACGACGCTGCCCGCGGGCGCGGCCTGCGCCTCGCCGCCGCCGACGAGGTGCCGCAGCGCGCGGCCGCCCACGTCCCGGAGATCGTTGGCGCGCGCGGCGAGCAGCGGGTTCGAGAGGCGCGCGAGCTCGCGGCACGACGCCATCACCGCCTCGCGCCACGCGAACGCGGCCGACTTGCCCTCCACGATGGCGACCTCGGTGCGGGTGATCATCTCCGGATCGTCGAGCATCGTGAGGTGCGCGCTGAAGATCTGGGCCTGCTCGACGCGCTTGCCCGACGCGGCGACGAGCTGCTTCAGCTCGAGCCGGGTGTGGCGCAGCGCCTTCTGCAGCCGCGCGAGCTCCGCCTCCGTGTCGCTCGCGTGCTCGTCGACGTCGGCGGCGAGCGGGTCGATCTTGCAGATCGGGCCGATGGCGAGGCCGGGCGAGGCGCTCACGCCGTGCACGTGCCGCGCGTCGTCGGCCGCGCGCGGCGTGGAAGAAGAAGGGGCGGCGGCGGCGCGCTCGGGCTCGGCCGTGCGCGCGGCGTTCGCGGCGGAGAGGTCCTCGCCCAGCCCGCTCCGGACGAGCTCGACCAGGCGGGCGACGGCCCGCGCCGCCTCGCTGCCGCTGCCGACGATGCGCAGCTCGGCGCCCGGGCCGGCGCCGAGGTTCATCAGCGCGACGACGCTCTTCGCGTTGGCGTTGCGGCCGGCGAGCTCGACGCTGATGTCGGCGGCGAACGACTTCGCCTCGCTGGCGAGCACCGCGGCCGGCCGCGCGTGCAGCCCGTGCGGGTTGGGCACCACGACGACGGCCGACGTGACCCCGACCGTGGCCCGCGGCGGCGGCCTGGACGCGCCTGCCTCCCCCGCGCTCGATGCGCGCGGCGCTCCCCCGCCGGCCCGCCGCCGGGGGCTCACGGTCATGAGGCGGCTCACGCCGGCCCTGGCCACGCCGCTCGCGCGCTCGACGATGGCGCTCGTCTCGCCGCTCAGGACGACGATCTGCGTGAGCAGGCTGGGCGCCTTGCGGAGGAGGAGATCGGCGTCGAACTCGAGGAGCGCCTGGCCCGCCGAGACCCGGTCTCCCTGGCTCACCCGCGCCGTGAAGCCCTCGCCCTTCAGGCCGACCGTGTCGATGCCGACGTGGATCATGATCTCCACCCCGCCCGCGGCGCTCAGGGTGATGGCGTGCCGCGCCGCGTGGAGCTGGGTCACCGTCGCGTCGCATGGGGCGAGCAACGTCTGGGAGATCGGGTCGATCGAGATGCCGTCGCCGACGATCTTGTCGGCGAAGACGGCGTCGGGGACCGACTCGATCGGCACGATGGGACCGGAGAGCGGTGCGAGCAGCGTCAGCGATTCGCTGGGGTGCATGTCGACCGCGATCCTACCCGGATGTGGCTCGACAGGTTCCTGGCCGAGGGGCTCGATGGTTCCGTCCACGGATCGAGACGAGAGCAAGCGTCGTGCCCCGCGCCGGCGCTGGCTGCTCCGGGAGGGAGGTGATCGAGAAAAGCGCGGTGCGCGCGGGGATCGCCGGCGATCTCCCGGCGATCGCGTGGACCGCGAGGGGGCGATCCGGGAGCGCTCCTGCGATCGGGGGGATCGCCCGGCGATCTCCCGGATCGCCCCCCTGCTCGCCGGGATCGCCGGGCGCGGCGGCGGCGGCTCCGTCCTGAAGGCGCGCAAAAACGGGCCACGGGGCCGCCGTGGCGGCGGCCGTCGAGGTCATCGCGGAGACCGGTATGCCGATTGCTGGTTGGACCAGCAACGACCGGCAACCGGCAAACCCAAGGAGATCCGTTATGAAGCTTGATGCCCTCACGACCCTGCCGCTCTTTGCTGTGATCGCGCTGGCCGCCTGCGGCGGCATCGATGGCGACGACGCGGAGCGCTTCGGCCCCGATGGAGCAGAGCTCGAATCGACGGAGCAAGCCGCCGTCGCCGCTGCCTGGGCGCCGTATACCGCGTATGCGGTGAACGCCGAGGTGACCTACGGCGGCGTCACATACCGCTGCATCCAGGCGCACACCTCCCTTCCGGGCTGGGAGCCGCCGATCGTCCCGGCGCTGTGGCAGCCGGTCAGCGGCGCCGGCACCACCACCACGAGCAGCAGCACCACGAGCTCCAGCAGCGGCGGCGCGGGCGGCTCCGGCGGCAGCGGCGGCTCCGGCGGCTCCGGCGGCTCCGGCGGCAGCGGCGGCGCCGGCGGCGGCGGCTCCGGCGGTGGCGGCGGCGGCAAGAAGGTGATTGGCTACTTCGCGGAGTGGGGCGTCTACGGCCGCAACTACCACGTCAAGAACATCGACACGAGCGGATCGGCCGAGAAGCTCACGCACATCAACTATGCCTTCGGCAACGTGGTTGGAAACCGGTGTGCGCTCGGCGACACCTATGCCGATTACGACAAGGCCTACAGCGCCGCCGACAGCGTCGACGGCGTCGCCGACACCTGGGACGCCGGCGCGCTCCGCGGCAGCTTCAACCAGCTCCGCAAGCTGAAGCGCAAGCACCCGCACCTCAAGGTGCTGATCTCGCTCGGCGGCTGGACCTGGTCCGCCGGCTTCTCCGACGCGGCGCTGCCCGCGAACCGCGCCTCGTTCGTCTCGTCGTGCGTCGATCTCTTCATCAAGGATCCCCGCTGGGCGGGCGTGTTCGACGGCATCGACATCGACTGGGAGTACCCGGCCGCCTGCGGCAGCACCTGCAACCAGCGCCCCGAGGACACGCAGAACTTCACGGCGCTGCTCTCCGAGTTCCGCAGCCAGCTCAACGCGGTGCGCCCCGGCCTGCTGCTCACGATCGCGGCGCCCGCCGGGCTCGACAAGATCGAGAAGATCCAGGTCGGCCAGATCCACCGGCACCTCGATTTCATCAACCTGATGACGTACGACATGCACGGCGCGTGGGAGCGCACGACGAACTTCCACTCTCCGCTCTACAACTCCGGCGCGAACCCCGCGAAGGCGCTGAAGTACAGCACCGACGAGGCGGTCGCGGCCTGGCTGAACGGCGGGACGCCGGCGAGCAAGCTGGTGGTCGGCGTGCCCTTCTACGGCCGCGGCTGGACCGGCGTCGCGAGCGCGAACCAGGGAGTGTGGCAGTCGGCCGCCGGCGCCGCCCCGGGCACGTACGAGGCGGGCATCGAGGACTACAAGGTCCTGAAGGCGAAGGGGCACCCCGGCTTCACCCACCCGGACACGAAGGCGTTCTACACCTTCAACGGGACCGAGTTCTGGAGCTACGACAACCCGGCCTCGCTCGGGGTCAAGATGCGCTACATCAAGGACAAGGGGCTGGGCGGCGCGATGTTCTGGGAGCTGAGCGGCGACACCGCGAACGGGGAGCTCGTCGCGGCGGTGAGGAACGGCCTGCGGTGACGGCGTGAAGGGCCGAGGGGCGAACCCATACGACAGATGTACTTATGGCTGCCGAGCGCCACGGCCTAAATTCAACTGGCCGCGGCACCCGCCGGATCCGCCGATGCTGTAAGGAGGAGAGACCACAAGGGCGCAAGGGGACAGCGATCGAATTTCATTCTTCTCCTCCCCCGCGCCCCTTGCGCCTCTGCGGCCCTCTTCCCATGAATCGATTTTTGCCCACTTTCAATATGATCGGCGTTCTAGTGGACCTTGCCGTCGGGCGACAGCATGTAGTCGCGTGTATGAGCGTCGCTGCCATCCTACCAGGGGGTCGCGGCCACGGACTGACAAAGCAGGTTCGAGCTCCTCGTGCCCTCCTGCTCATCTGAATTTCTCCTCTGCCCGATCGTCAGGCAGCGATCGACATTGCACGACATATGCCACTGACGGAGCTCGGACCGACCGTCCTCCGCGAGCTGGATCACCGACAACAGCACGATATTCGAGCAACGGGACGGCGATGGCGCACGCTCATTGGGCCCGTAGTGCACGTGGAAGGGGTGCGTGGCCGGCCAACGACTGGCCACTGGCCGGCCACCTTTTCAAGGGTTCGCGTGATGCTCCGCGGCACCCGGCGCTTCCGCAGACAGCACGTGGACGCGTCCACGTGCAGATCGTCTTCGCCCGCGGCAGCTTTACGGTGCGGCTCGGCCGCCCATGACAGGGTCAGCTGCCGAGCCACTGCCGCGCGAGCTCGAGTGTGCGCGCGTTATCGGGCACGTCGCGCAGGAAGCGCTCGCGCCAAGGCGGGTCGCTCAGCCTCTCGGCACGCGCGAGCAGCGCCGCCCTGGCCGACGCGATCGCGGCCGCGGCCGCATCGTGTCTGCCGTTCGCGGCGAGCGACTCCGCGAATGTCAGCCGGACGAGCGACTCACCCTCTTCGAGGGTACCAAACGACTCCAGCATGGAGTTCGCCTCGCCCGCAGCCGAGAGCCCCTCGTCGAACCGCCTTAACCCCAACAGCGCCCTCGCCCTCGCCGCCACCGCAGCCGCGCGCAGCGGCGGCGCGCTCTGCAGGATCTCCGCCGCCGTCCTCGCCTCCCGCTCCGCCGCCTCGAAGTCCCGCGCGAGCAGCGCGATCCGGGCGAGGTACGTCCGCGCGCTCCCTTCGGCCCGCGGATCGCCGAGCCGATGCAGCCGCGCGATCGCCTCGCGCTCGGTGCGCTGGGCATCCTCGATCCGCCCACGGTACCCCAGCACATGGCCCAGGTTGCTGAGCGTGGTCGCCGCGAGCTCATGCAGCCCCATTCGCTCGGCGCCGGCCAGAGCGCTGCGCAGGACCTCCTCCGCGCCGGCGAAATCGCCGAGCTCGGCGTGAATGTAGCCCACGTTCATGCGGACCGTGCACGCATTGCGGCGATCGCCAATCCGCTCGAGTGCCGCGAGCGCGGCCTCCAGCCCCACCAGGCAGGCGCCGGGATCTCCGTGCACGTGCGCGCGGATCGCCCGCGCCTGGTGGAGCCACGCGGCCACCTCGACCTCCCGCTCCGCGAGGTCGGTCCCGTCGCCCTCGATCGCCCAGATCAGCGCGTCCGCCAGGGCGTAACGGCCCCCGAACACGAGCAGCAGCGCGCCATTCCCGAGGCACATGTGCTTTGCGACCAACGCACCGTCAGCCGCCTCGGCCGCCTGGGCCGTGGTCATCCAGCGCGCGACGCGCTCGAAGCCGCCAAGCTTACCAGCGGCGAGCGCGGCCTGCTTGATCGCCGAGAACCACGGCGCGGTGCCGGCGGGCAGCCTCTCCACCGCCTCCGCGCCGCGCTGCTCTGCGAGCGCGAGCTCCCCGCGCCAGACGTGCGCCTCCGCCTCCACGAGGCGCAGCGCGCCCAGCGCCTGCGCCGTCGGTCCGCACGCGATGCCGCGCTTGGCGCGCTCGATGGCCGCGGCGAGATCGCCGCCCCGGAGCGCCTCCTCGGCGGCGCGCCGGTACGCGTCCGCCGCCCGCTTCTCCTGGCCGCCTTGCTCGAAGTGCTCGGCCAGCGCCATCGGATCCGCGCCGCCGGCCCGGGCGAGCCAGTCACCCGCGAGGCCGTGCCCGACGCGGCGGTCGCGCTCGGTGAGCATGCCGTAGGCGGCCTCCCGCACCAGCGCGTGCCGAAACTCGTACTCCACCTCGCCCGCGATGCGGGCCTCGTGCCGCCGAAGGATCAGCTCGCGCCGCGCGAGCTCGGTGAGCCGCCGCGCCACCGGCGCGCCGCCCACGAGCGCCGAAACGCCGTTCTCCCAGAACGTCTCGCCGAAGACGCTCGCCGCGCGAAGGACGCGGCGTTCCTCGATGTCCAGCGCCTCGAGCCGCGCCTGCACCATCGCGAGCGCCGACTCGGGAAGGCCATCGCTCCTGCCCTCGGCGACCGCGCGGATCTGCTCCTCCAGCACGAACGCGTTGCCATCGGAGCGCGCGAGGAGCCCTTCGACCTGCTCGGCGCGGACGTCGTCGCCGAGCACCTCGCGCACGAGCCGCTCGCTCGCGCGCCGGGGCAGCGGCGCGAGGCGGATCCGGAGGCCGTTGCGCTCGCTCCAGAGCGCAGGAAATAGCTCGTGGACCTCCGGGCGGGCGAGCGCCAGCACGAAGAACGGCTGGTCCCTCGCGTGCTGGAGCGCCGCGTCGACCAGGGTCACTGTGGGCAGGTCGCCCCAGTGCAGATCCTCCAGCACCAGGACCACCGGCCGTCGCTGGCACTCCGCCCGGACGAAGTCCTCGAACGCCTCGCGGAGGCGGTCGCCCATCAGCGCCGGGTTCTGCCGCGCCGCCTGGAGCTGCACATCGCCGTCGTCGGGGAACGTCGCCCCCACGAGCTCGCCGAGGAACGCTGCGACGTGCAGGCCCTTGTCCCCGAGCCCGTCGAGCTGCTCGACCCGGGCGAGCACCTTGCTCCGCTGTGCCTCCAGCCGCTCGCCGTCGAGGATGCCCATGGCGCGGCGGAGCGCGCGGGCGAGCAAGCCAAACGCGGAGCCGGCGGCGACGGGATCGGCCCTGCCGATCCAGATCTCGGCTGCGCCGCCGTCTCCCCTGAGGGCGCGGAGGAATTCCCAGGCGAGGCGCGACTTGCCCAGGCCCGGCGCGCCAACGACGACCACGACGCTCGCGGTGGTCTCCTCGACGCAATGGCGCCACTCGGTCGCGAGCTGCGATAGCTCACGCTCGCGCCCCACGCAGGGCGTCGGCTTCCCGAGGAGCCTCGGGACGGTGTCCGGCTCCTCTTTCGGGCCGCGCAGCCAGCACCCGTCGGGTCCCTGAGCGGTCTCGAAGCGGCTCGCGAGCAGGCCCGCCGTCGCATCGTCGAGCCGGGTGTGCGGGCCGAGCGCCCCGGCGCGCTGCGCGAAGAGCTGCACGACACGATCGATCAGCGCGCCGACCGGCAGCCGCCCGGCGATCTCCGCGCGCCCTGTGGCGATGGCCATCGGCACGCCGCCGAGCTCCGCCCGCAGCGCGAGCGCGCAGTGGGCCGCACGCGCGGCGAGGTCCGTCGGGGCCTCGGCGCCGGACAGCGTGATGAGCAGCCACTGCGCCTGCAGGAGCTCGAGGCGCCCGCCGTGGCGCGCTGCGAGCTCGCGCAGCGCCTCGGCGCGCGCGCCGCGGTCCGCCTCCGCGAGCGTGAGGTCCGCCTCCACGAGCGTGACGGCCGCCTCCGCGCTGCAATCGGCGGCCAGGATGACGCACATGACCCGGCGCTCCGCCGTCGTGATTCCCTCGCCAGACGCCGGCGGCTCGGTCGTCTCGCTCCCCCCAGCCGGGACCCCTTCGACGACCAGCGACGCCAGCTCCTCTGCCACTGCGGCGCCGTCGCGCGGCCGTTCCGCCGCGGGCTTCGACAGCATCCGCGCGATCAGGCGATCGAGCGGCTCGGGGATGCCGTCGCGGAGCTCGCCGAGCCGTGGAGGATCTTCCAAGACGACCTTCATGATCAGCGAGAGCGCGCTGTCGCCGAGGAACGGCGGACGCCCCGCGAGGCACTCGAACAGCATGCATCCGAGCGCGAACACGTCGGCGCGGGCATCCACGGCCGACTCGCCGCGCGCCTGCTCGGGGGCCATGTACCCGGGCGTGCCGAGGATGGCGCCGGGCGACGTCAGGCCCTGCGCGAGCCGGAGACCGCTCGCGATGCCGAAGTCGAACAGCGTGGCGCGCTCGATGGCGCCGCCGACGAGCATCAGGTTGCTCGGCTTCAGATCGCGGTGAACGATGCCAAGCTGGTGGATCGCGCCGAGCGTCGTCGCCATCCGCGCCGCCAGCGCCACGCTCTCGGGGATCGAGAGCGGACCTCGAGCGAGCCTCTCCTCCAGGGTGATGCCATCGAGCCACTGCATGGCGAGGTACGGCCGCCCGGCGTCGGTCACCCCGTGCCCCACGTACTGCACGACCCCCGGCAGCCGGAGCGTGACGAGCGCCTCCGCCTCGCGCGAGAGCCGGCTCAGGTCGCGCACGGTCGCGCTCTGCAGCACCTTGAGCGCGACCGCCTGTCCCGACAGGCGGTCGCGCGCACGGTAGACGTCGCCCATCCCGCCGGAGCCGGCGAGCCGTTCGATCTCAAACCGACCATCGACGACGTCCGGAGCGCGCATCGTCGTTGCAATGTACTCTACGGCTGCATCGGAGGTCTCGGGCAAGCGGGTTCGCGCGGGCCGCCGTCGTGCTCTCCTTCACGATGCTCGTCGCCCTCGCCGCGGGTCCCTGGGGGCCAGCGCGGCGACCCAGCGATTCGGCGACTGAGGCGGAGCGCTCCGCGAGCCGTTATCGTGCGCCGCATGCCAACCGCTGCTCGGATCGTCGTCACGCGGATCGGAATCCACCACATTTACATCCTCGTCATGGAGATGTTCTCGTGGCGCTCGGAGCGAACGTGCAGCGCGTTCTGCACGATGCCCGGGGTCGCCGCGATCACCGCGCCGCTGGCGGCCAATCAGGGGCTCTACAACCGATTCCTCGCCGCGGGCCTCCGCTGGGGCGTCATCCGTCCGAACAAGGACTTTGCATGGCAGATCCGGTCATTGTTCGTTCTCTGCGTGGCCGTCACCGGTGCCCACGGCGCCGCGACCGTGAAGCGCTCCATCCTGTCCGTGCAGACCGTCCCGTCGCACATCGGCCTCGCCCTGGTTCGAGCGCGCACAGCAGCGGGGCGCGCGCGCCCTCCGGCACGCCGCGGAGGCCCTCGATCCAGGCGATGTCGTCGGCGAGCCGCTCGTTCAGGCCAGCGCGCGCCGAGGCCGGCAGCTGCCGCAGCACGGCCGCGAGCAGCGCGGTCTCCTCCGGCTTGAGGCGGCCGTCGGCGGTGAAGATGAACCAGAGCCCATCGAACAGCCGATCGAGGTGCGGGCGCAGCGCCTCGTCGCAGAGCGCCCCGTCGAGCGCGCGCCGGTAACGCAGGTATCGGCGCCCGGTATCCCCGAGGCGCCGGGTCAAACACCCAGCTCGCGATCGACGACGAGGCGACCGAGAGCACGGGCACCAGGTTGCGCGCCACGCTCTCGCCGGCGAGCCGCGCCGCGAGCTGCCTGGCCACGTCCGAGCCGCGCTCGCGCGCCGAGCGCACGAGCACGCCCGCGGGATCGTCCGTGTCCTGCGGGTGCTCCGCGACGCCGAACGTGAGGGCGAGCAGCGCCCACACGTCGGCCGGCTCGTCCGGATCGAACCGGAGCCCGAAGAGATCCGCGAGCTCGCAGAGCATCTGCACGTGCAGGAGCAGCCGGAGCACCGTCTCGCCGCCGAGCGCGAGCGCCGCGGCGGGGATCGCGACGAGCCCGCCGAGCCCGTTCGTCTCGGCCGTGGCGGCGGCCGCGCCGGTCGAGAGCGCCCCGGTCGCGCCGCCCGCGAGCGCCGAGCGGACGCAGGCGCGCCGGATGACCGCGCGCGCCTGCGTCCGCTCGGTCACGCCGGTCGACGCCGCGATGCTCGCGGGGCGAGGCCGCCGGTTGTAGCGGCGCACCGCGCGGGACAGGAGCTCCTCGAGCCATGCCTGGACCGAGCGCGCGCCTGCGCCCGCTCCGCTCGTCGCCTCGGTCAGCGGGAGCGCCGCGGCCCCCGCTGCGTCACCAGGATGCGCAGCCTCGTCGCCCATGGATCAAGGCGGTTCAAGATGCATTCCGCGCAGAGCGGCCGACGAGGCCGAGCGCGCCCGCAGCCCTGCCGAGATCGGCGTGCGTTTGCCAATCGATCTCCGCGCCGCTCACGGCCAGTCAGGGGCTCTACAACGGCGCTCCGAGATCACTCGCCCGTGTCGAACTCGCACTCGGCGACCTCCGGCGCGCACGCGCCCTCGATCTCGGCGGCCGCAGAGGCGAGGCAGTCGTTGCACTCCGCGCTCCGCCCCTCGCCGGCGCCGCACCCGCCATAGCAGGGCGAGCCCTCCACCGCGCCGCATTCGGCGCAGAGACACTCCATGAGCGCCCCGTAGATCGCGGCCGACCACTCGCACAGCTCCGCCGGATCCGCGGCGTCGTACGGGGGCAGCGCGCAGGTCGCGCACCCGGCGCCGCCGCCGCCCCAGCCGCCGACGTCGCCGCCCGCGCCGCCGCCGGCCTCGCCTCCGGTCCCGCTGCCGCCCGTGCTGCCGCCGGCCTGGCCTCCCGTCCCGCTGCCGCCCGCGCCGCCCGCGCCGCCGGCGGCCCCGCCGCCGCCGCTCCCGCCCACCAGATGGTAGGCGTCGTCCAGCCCCGCCAACGCGGTACACCCGACGGCCGCCGCAGCCGCCAGCCCGCTCAGCGCCATCGCCAGGAATGCGTCCGCCCGCTTCGCGCCCGCCATGGCGACGGAGGATCATCCCCTTGCGCCCCCGGCGTCAAGTGACCGTCCGGCGTCGCGCCCACAGGTGTCTTGATCGGCAGGGACGCGCATCTCGACTGGCCCCTCGATCCGCTGGGTCGGCCGGGATCAGGGAGCGGAGGTCAAGGTCGCGAGGAGGTCATCTCGCATCTCGCTCCTGACGTCGAGGAGCCCGCCGTTCGGGAAGCTCTTTCCTTCCTCCGTCAGCGCGTTGATGGCCTGGTAGAACGGATCCGCGCCGATCGTGGGCGCCGAGTACGCATCGAACGTCGCTGCCATGAGGTAGCGTGGAACACGGGCCTCCTGCGGCGCGTCCTCGCTCGCGAGGATCCACGCGAAGGTGCTGGCCGAGCTCATGTAGGCGACGAACGCGGCGGCGGCATCGGCGCAGGCGTCTGTGCACCTCGCGCTCACGACGAAGCTGTCCGTGAAGAGCAGCGGGCGGTTGCCGTCCCCGAGGGGCGCCGAGGCGAGCTTGATCTCGGCCGGATCACCGCCAGGAGGAAGGTTCTTCAAGATGGTGTGGAGCCGCTCGGAATAACCGAAGGTCGCGTCGACCTCCCCTGCCGCGAATCGCTGCGCCGGGAGATCGACGTTCTCCTCCCGATCGTAGGTGCCGTCGAGGCACGGGTTGCTCCCCTCGCTCTCGCACGTCCTCGCGAAGATGCCGAGCGCATCGAGGGTCGCCGCGTCGTACATCGTGGTGGAGATCGCCGACGCGACCCCCTCTGGCCCGTTCGTGTCCGCCCACGCGTCCAGGTACAGCGAGGGCAGGTTCCAGCTTCCGAGCAAGTTGCCGGCCATGTCCGGCGCATCCGTCTGGAGGTCGACGAGCGCCGACGCCAGCTCGGCCGCAGTGCCAGCGCTCTCCACGGACGCGTCCCTGGAGAAGGTGAAATGGCCACAGAGCCAGTGCGGGACGCCGTAGATCTCGCCGTCGTAGGTCGACGCCTCGATGCCCGCCGGGTGCCAGTCCGCGGGAGGAAGCTCCGACCAGGGACGGATCGCGCCCGTGGCCACGAGCTCGCCGAGCAGGATCATGTCCGTCTCGATGACGTCGACCGAACAGTCGGCGTCCTCCCCGGCGAGGCCCATGGCCAGCGCCGCGGGATCGTAGACATCCGCCGCGAAGCAGGGCGGATTCACCACGAGATCGATCCCGGCGTGCGCCTCCTCGAACTCGGCCTCGATGCGGAGCGCCATCGCCGCGAGCTTGTCTCCCGCCGCGTCGGGGATATAGGGGTACAGGGGAACCCGGAGCACGGTCTTCTCCCCGGCGCTGCCCCCCTGGCCGCCGCTTCCGTCCTCGCCTCCGCTCCCGCCCTGGCCCCCGCTCCCACCAGCGCCGGCCGACGAGCCGTCATCCATGCCGCTCGAGCAGCCCAGCGTCGAGAGCAACGTCAGACCGACCATCCGGGCCAGATTGCGCGCCATCGAGGCCGCGAGCCCCGGCGGCGGCGAGCTTCCGATCTTGGATTCCCTCGTTCCCATGGTGACACCTCGTCGCTCGCAGCTGGCCACGACTCCCCGGAAAAGTCGAGACATGGCGCGCTGCACGCGCTCGCGCCGCCGGAGCCGCCGGCCCCGGCGCGCTCGATCCGTCCCCCGGGGGCTCACCGCCGCCGCGGCTCACCGCAGCGCCGGCGCTGGGCAGACTGCACAAGTGCCAGAGGAGCAGAAGTCGACGCATCGTCGCACGCCCCTGCTGCAAGGATATGCCATCTCCGGTCTCGGAGCTCGGGGCGAAATGCATTAGGGTCGATCGGCAGGTCGAGGTGCGGAAGGGCGCCGAGCTCCGGCGCCGGGTGGGAGCAGCGCGATGGTCGAGATCGATTTTTACAAGCTTCCGCGTGCCATTCAGGACGGCGTGCTCGAGGCGTTCCGCGGGCGGTTCGCGCCGGCGCCGATCGTCAGCCGGCCCGGCACTCGGCCCACCATCGTGGCTTGGCTCGCGGTCAGCGCCGCGGCCGGCCTCCTGCTGGCGGCGCTCTGCGCGGCCGGCTTCGGCGACGTCGACAGCGCCGTCGCGCTCCACCCGACGGCGGCGGCCGCCGCGTACGTGCTGCTCGCCGCGACCACCGCCATCGGCGTGCTCCGGGCGCTCGCCTACAACGCCGACCTCGTCTCGCTGCCGTTCGCGCCCGGCCTGTTCGTCTTCCCCGCCAACCTGGTCGACGCGCGCGACCACAGGCTCCGGGTCTTCTCGCTCGCGGAGCTCTCGCGCGTCTCGGCGGGCCCTCGGGGCGCCGTGGTCCTCACGTTCGGCGGCACGCGGCACGCATTTCCCCTCGAGGACCCGTCGCGCTCGGACGACGTGATCCGGGAGATCGAAGCGGCGTGGAGCCGCATGAGGGCGAACCCCGACCCCGCGGAGCTGCGCCGGCTCGATCCATTCCAGCCGCCTGCCATCGAGAGCCCGTTCGCGTCGCCGATCCCGCTCTCGCGCGTGGTCCCGGGGTGGCAGAGCTATGCATGGCTCCTCGCGGCCGCGGTCGGCGTGGCCCTCGGCTTGGCGCTCTTCTCCCTCCGCAACCGCATGAGCGACGCTCGCATGTACGCCGCGGCGCGGGCGCGCGACGACGTGGCCGCGTACCAGCGCTACATCACGCGCGGCCGCGGCCACGGGGGGGTCGTCTCGCAGGTGCTGCTGCCGCGGGCCGAGCTGCGCCTCGCGGTGGCGAAAGGCTCGGTGGAGGCCATCGACGACTTCATCCGCGCCTACCCCAAGACGGGCATCCAGGCCGAGGTGGCCGCGGCCCGCCGCGCCGCGCTCGCCGCGGCGCTCGAGCGGGCGCGGGAGGTGGGCACGCTCGCGGCGCTGGTGGCGTTCGCGGAGCGCTACCCGAAGCACGGCCTGGACAAGGCGTTCAACGACGAAAGGCACGCGCTCTATGTGCGTGCGCTCGATCGGTACAAGCGCGAGATGCCCGAAGGGAGCGAGCAGAACGCGGATTTCGTGCGGCGGCTCCTCGCCTACGCGGAGCGCGTCGGGCCCAAGAGCACGCCGCAGGGCCTCCGCGGCCCGGCCGTCCAGGTCCGCTTCCGGCGGCTCCCGTCGCAGGACCTGGAGCGCGCCGACGAGCTCGTGATGAAGAGCCCGATGTTCAGCGGCGTCACGTCCCTGCCGACGCGCTACGTGGACGCGACCCGCCTCGATCCCCAGGAGAAGCGGACCGCGACGGCGCTGGCGGAGGGGCTCGCGCGGGGCTTCGCGCCGGAGCTCGTCACCTTCGAGCCGGGTCCGCCGTTCGAGGGCTCCGCCGAGGAGCAGGTCTCCGTGACCTCCCCCGCTCTCGTGGTGAGCTATCGCGTCGAGTCGTCCGGTATGGCCTATGGCAGCAAGAAGCCGCAGATCATCGTGATGGGGCTCAAGTTCCTCTTCAAAACGGAGTTCATCTTGCCCGGAGACGCGGAGCCGCTGCTCACGAGCCACAAGATCGCGCGGCAGATCCCTGCCGGGCTCATCCAACAGCAGGTGGGCTCCCCGCCCCGCGGGACCCTCGAGGCCATCGTCTACGAGGCGATGATGCGCGAAGCCTTCATCGACCTCGGGGAGCGCTACCTCTCCACGTGGTTCCGGAAGCGCGACGAGCCTCGGTGAGGGTGGACGAGCTCCTGTCGTGTCGATCGGAATTGACACCGACAATGTGAGCGCTCACAATAGGCCCGAGCGGTACCCTTTTGCTGTAAACGTTCACGGATCGGATCCATAAAGGCAACGATTTCGCACACTTGCAAGGCCGAGCTCGCTTATGCCGCCCATGATCGATGGGCTCGTAAGTGCCCGAAATAGCTCAGGAACGCACTCCGACCCGTGAACGGCTATCGCTTGATTAGCCTGGATGGGTCATGCGCACCGAGACCTTCGTCACCCGATCGAGCGCGATCTCGGCCTCGGCACTGATTCCATTCGCCCGATCGTCTCGGACGCGATCGCTGATGAGCTCTTGATAGGCCGGGCTGCCACGCGGCGAAGCGCCCCGTCGAGCGGCGCCGGAGAGCCATCGCCTGAGCGTTCCACGACATCTGGCGCCACTTGACGATCCTTCAGGAGAGCAGCGAGGTCCAGGAATGGCCACGGTTACGACATCCCTCCAGCACAAGCACCTCATCGCGGCGCTGCTGCTTTGTAGCACGACCGTGTTTCCGTCCGAATCCATGGCGGACAACCCCATCGTACAGACGATTTACACCGCGGATCCGGCCCCCCTGGTCCACGACGGGACCCTGTACCTCTATACCGGACATGACGAAGACAGCGCTTCGACGTTCTTCGGGATGAACGAATGGAGGGTGTATTCGACCACGGATATGGTGAACTGGACGGATCGCGGTTCGCCGCTGAAATACAAGGATTTCAGCTGGTCAAAGGCGGATGCCTGGGCAGGTCAGGTCGCCCACAGGAACGGGAAGTTCTATTTCTACGTTCCTACGACCAGCCGGACGCACAACAGGATGGTCATCGGCGTCGCCGTGTCGGACAGCCCTGTCGGCCCGTTCGAAGACGCCCTGGGGGGGCCGCTGATCAACGCCAATTGCGGCGACATCGATCCGACGGTGTTCATCGACGACGACGGCCAGGCCTATCTCTACTGGGGAAATCCCAACCTGTGCTACGTGAAGCTGAACGAGGACATGATCTCCTACCAGGGAGAGGTCGTTCGCGTGCCCATGACGGCGGAGAGCTTCGGAGAGCGCACCGGGAGCGCCGAACGACCGACCCTGTACGAGGAAGGTCCGTGGCTCTACAAGCGCAATGGAATGTACTACCTGGCGTATCCGGCCGGCGGCATCCCCGAGTACATCGCCTACTCCACGAGCAGCAGCCCCACCGGCCCGTGGACGTACCGGGGGGTCATCATGCCCACGGAAGGCGGCAGCTTCACCAATCACCCGGGCATCATCGACTTCAAGGACAACTCGTACTTCTTCTACCACAACGGCGCTTTGCCGGGCGGAGGAGGGTATCACCGCTCGGTGGCCGTCGAGCGATTCACGTACAACGAGGATGGCACCATCCCGACGATCACGATGACCGAGGCGGGCCCGCCTGGCGTCGACACCCTCAATCCGTACGTCATGACGGAGGCTGAAACCATCGCCTGGGAAGCCGGCGTCGAGACCGAGGCGTGCAGCGAGGGCGGAATGAACGTCACGTCGATCGAAGACGGGGACTACATCAAGGTGAAGGACGTCGATTTCGGTTCCGGCGCGGGATCCTTCGATGCAAGGGTCGCCTCGGCGACCAGCGGCGGCAGCATCGAGCTGCGCCTCGACAGCCCGACCGGCACGCTCGTAGGGACCTGTGTGGTTCAGGGTACCGGCGGCCCCCAGACCTGGGTTACCGAGTCGTGTCCGGTCGACGTTGTGAAAGGGATACACGATTTGTATCTGAAGTTCACCGGTGGGAACGGTCCCCTGTTCAATTTCAACTGGTGGAAATTCACTCCGCTCGACGCCACGGATCCGACAGGCGGCGGGGGCGGTCCGGACACGGGTGAAGGGGGAGCGACGGGCACGGGCGGCTCGGGTGAGGGTGGGAGCGTCAGCAGCGCAGCGACGACCGGCAGCGGCACGGGCGGCGCTGGCGCCGCCCCACCTGACGGCGCTGGCGAGGACGAGGGCGGGTGTGGGTGCCGGGTCATGTCGGGGCCCATCTCCCCGGCTGGCGCGCTCGCCGCCTTGACCGCGTTGGGCGCGATCGTCGCGCGGCGTCGTGCGCGAAAAGACGGGCGGAGCGCGGCAGCCGCCAACTGACGGTGCCGGTGCCCGGAGCGATGATCCAGCGGGCGCGCTCCCGGCGAGCGTAGAGAATGCCGGGGTCCGGCGCGGCTTGCATTCAGAGAGCTGGGACAGAGGGGAGCAGGCACGGCGAACGCCGGCCCGAACCGCGCGATACCGCGTGGGACAAAAGAATCGAGCGTAGAGAGGATGCGATGAGATCAGTTTTTGCTCTGGCAATGTGCGGCTTGCTGGCTGGCTCGTTCGTCACGATGGGTTGCGGCGATGACGACGGCGGCACCGGTGGAGGCACCACGACGAGCAGCTCGAGCAGCTCGTCGACGAGCGGTACCGGGAGCGCGGGCGGCACGGGAGGATCGGGCGGCGAAGGCGGCGACGGCGGCACCGGCGGCGACGGCGGCACCGGCGGCGACGGCGGCACCGGCGGCGACGGCGGCACCGGCGGCGACGGCGGCACCGGCGGCGACGGCGGCGCGGGCGGCGCTGAAGAAGTGGACATCGGTCCCGGTCCGGACGAGCGCTGCTCGGGATGCGCCCGGCTGGCCGTGCCGCTCACCGAGGCCGACACAGGGACGCTGTTCCAGTTCGACTTGCCGGATCTGATCGACCTGACCGGCGCCACCGTCACGTTCCGTGTGAAGACGTACGCCGGCACCGGCGGTGGCGTGCAGACGTTCGTGCAGAATGGAGGTGCACAGGCCTGGATAGGCCTCCCCTGGGCGTGGACGGACCTCAGCAGCCTGCAGGAGTGGACAGAGCTCACCATCGACGTCGATGCCGCCGCCGCTGCGGATGAGACCATGACGTTCGACAAGACCGAGGTGAGGCGCATCGGTCTAAGGGTGGACGCAGGTATTTCGGGGCCCTGGGCCAACCCGAGCGTGGTCTATGTCGACTTCATCAGGGTCACGAGGCCCGGCAGCGCCGGCGGCACGGGCGGCGAGGGCGGCACGGGCGGCGACGGCGGCACGGGCGGTACGAGCGGCACCGGCGGTGACGGCGGCACAGGCGGCGACGGCGGCACCGGCGGCACCGGCGGCGCCGGTGCGACCGGCACCGGGGCGGCGACGGCGGCACGAGCGGCACAGGCGGCGCGGGTGGCAGCAGCGGCGAGGTGATTCACGTGCTCGGTCCGTTCGAGTTCACGAGCGATCTGCAGGGGTTCGCGATCGGTGACTACAGGATGGTGCCAGGCTCGAGGCTGGATCTCCTGGACGAGTGAACCGGGCTGCCCGCGGCGCTCGCGCTCGCGCTGCTGCGCGGAGCGGGCGCCCGCGCCCGCCTCATCGCTCACCGAGGGAGCGCGCGTTCCGGAGCGCCCCAGCCTGAAAGAGGCCACGTGGATGAGCGCTGAAGCGTCGAGGGTGATCGGCCCGTGGATCGAACATGCCATCGCTTAGAATGCGCCGCCGCGGTCCCGTTTTGGACACCAGGGCGCATCCAGGCCACCAAGGCGACCGCCGGTCCTGTGGATGCGGATCGTCGTTCGAGCCGCAGCTCGCTACTGTTTCCGGCGGCTACTCGATATCGACCGGTTTTCTGGCGGGAATGTTCCGCGGGGGCGAACCGTGGCGAACCGTCGCTTCGGGCGGCCGTGATCGCCTCGCTCGCCAGCACCCTGAGCCACGCCGTCGCCCTCGGGGATGAGGTGGCTGCCCGGGGCGGTTACGAAGCGATCGGTCGGCTGCTCGGGCTGCCGGTGGCACCGGAGGGGTGAGCAAGGCTGGGCCGAACGTCGAGCGCGCCGCTCGCATCGACTCGCTGCCGGAGCCTTGCCGCTCGCCAGTGCTCGCAGGCTCTACTGGGATCGCCCGCGCGCGGCGGTTGCGTGCCGAAGCGCCCCGGATGGACATGGACCCACTCTCGCTGTTGTGCCGCCTCGCGGCCAGCGTCCCGCCGCTGCGCTTTCACACCGTCAAGTACGCTGGCGTGCTCGCCTCGGCAAGTCCATGGGCAAGCGCATCGGACCGCGCCCTGCGAAGCCAGAAGAGCCGACGAAGGCGGACGATGACGCCGCTCCGAAACGCAAGCGTGGCGGCTATCGAGCGGTCGACAAACCGCGCCGAGCTCTTGCGCCGCACACTTGCGATCGATGTCCTCGAGTGCACAGCTTGCAGCGGTGTCGACGCTGCCTCGGTGCTGAACCTCTCACCGACGCGCTCCTCCAGCGCGCGTACGTTGAATACGAGCGTGATGTGCTTCAGGTACCGAAGGTCGGGGCTGTAGCCCCAGATGCTCATCCCCGCCGGCGCGAAATGCATGTGGCGCGGCGTGTAGTCGATGGGGCAGCGCTTGCCCGCCAGCAGACGCGGCTCGCAGTGGCCACCGACCTCTTTGATCAGCCCCGAGAGCCGCACCTGGTTCTCGAAACAGAGGTGGTTCGCGTGCAACAGCCCGGTCAGCCTCAAGACGTGGAAGAAGGTGACCGAGATCGGTTCGCCTCGAGGCGGGAGGCCTCTGCGAGCGCGAAGGCGCGCCGAAGCGGGCGCTTCTCCTGGTCCGAGCGGGCCGACGAGGGGAGCGGCGGGGGCCGCGCGGGTCGACGATCGCTTCGCCTGGATCGCGAGCGAGCCCGCCGCGGCCGGGGCCTAGCAACGAGCCGCCGCAGGCAACGGGAGCCGTCTCGCTGCCCGTCATGGGGCCACCTGACGGCGTTTTTTTCCAGGCTGATGAAGCCCACCCCAACCGCGCCGTCATACGATCGTCGCCCCGGTCGCCGCATCGGAGTCACTCCGTCGCGACATAGACCTTCTGGTATTCCAGAGTCAGTCCGAGAGGCCGCATGTCCTCGCCGGCCAGCGGGATCAGCCTCACGAGGATCGCTCCCGCGCCGGGGACGACCTGCTCGGTCTCTGCGCTCAGCTCGAACGCCACATCCTGGCGCGTGACATCGGCGTGCCCGCTCCCATGATGGGGGATGACCGTGAAGGCTCCGATGTAATTCGGGCCGCTCGGGGGCGTTCGCTCGTCCGCGTCAGGGAGATTGACGAAGACGCGGACGGTCGTGGAGCCGCCGGGCGGCAAGGCTACGCCGTCGACGTGGAGCCGCCGCACCGTCGGCTCCAGCGACGGCGGCGCGGCCCCGAAGAGCGCGATCTCTGCGGAGACGAGGACGGGCGCGGACACGGTCTGCGGCTCGGACGTCAGGAGCTGCGCGGCCCCCGGCGCCTTCGCGACAGATTTCGACGGCGCGGGCGTCACAGCCCCGGTCAGAGGATGTGACACCGCGACACCGTGGCCCATCCGGCCCACGAGCGACGGACGGCTATACTCGTAACGAAGCGATCCCGCGTTATCCAGGATCTGATCCATCGAGATGGAGACCCACCGCTTGTTCTCGTCGTAGAACGTCCAGGTGCGCTGTCTGAACTCGGCGTCGGCCGGGAGCCGCTGCTCGCCGCCCAGGTTGCGCCAGACCTCCCAGAGCCGATCCACGTTGGCGTGATGGGCGAAGAAGATCGGGTCCTGCCCCGCGGTGGAGAAGATGCCCATGTCCTGCACGCCGCAGTTCGCGCGTCCCCTCGGGTCGGTGATCCACTGGTGGACTCGGTTGTGGGTGCCAAACTCAAGCGCGCCCGGCCGGCGCGAGCCGGCAGGCCCGCCCATGAGGCTGGCCCAATCTCTCAGGCTCAACAATCTCTTCATCTCCTCGGCGCTGGTGGCCCATGCGGGCATCGCCTGCCACGGCGCGACACCACGATACCTATCGAACAACGGGTTGCTCTCGTTGCCCGGAATGACGTACGGCGGAGGCATGACGTTGCGTCCCCTCGTGTCCCAGTCCCAGTACGGGAGGGCGAGGTCCGGATCGCCGACCAGCTTCCCCAGGATCTTCTCGAAGAAGTAAAGATAGGCGCGATGCCACGGGAGGAACCAGTAGTTGCCGTGGATATTCTCGACGGAAGCCTCGCCTCCGCCACAGTTCCAGCAGTGGACGTTCGCCTGCTGTAGCCATCCCCGCGGGTCCGCTGGATCGTTCACGGAGAGCTTGCGGAGCGCGGCGAAGGCCTGCCTGAGCTTGTCCACCTCGCTCGACGTCAGCTCGAACGCGCTCTTTCGGACGCGCGTGCTGCTGCCGATGTCTCCCTGAAATGGCACCGGCGGCCCGGGCGGCGCTGGTGGCTCACAGCTCTCTGGCTCGTTGGAAGGCCTGGGGCACTGGGCATACGATGACGACGGCATGAGCGTCAACAACGTCAAGGACACGAGAGATCCCGTCCAGAGTCGACCGATCACGGCTGCGACAGACATGCTTGTGTTCATACTGGCCTCCTTGCTTCGCGCAGGCGGCATCCCGCCGTGACCGTCCGGCGCACCTTGTCGTGGTGCGCCACGTGCGGCATTCTGCCCCCCCTGTCACCACATCATAACATGAGGTGCGCAGCTCGCAGCGCCGGCGACGAACGCCGGATCGTCCCGAGCGTCTACGACGTCCGGCGCTGCACAAGCGACGCCGGGGCCGCGGTGTTGCCGACGAACATGGCCCCGAGGAGCCGCCCGTCGCGGAGGATCAGCTTCCGGTTCGTGCACCGGGCGGTCATGACAGTCATTGCGCTTTTCCTGCCGCGTACGGCTCCACCACTGCTGGCCGAGGATCCCCAAGGGAACCCCCGCTGGTGAGACCGCGTAGTCGTGGACCACCTCCACTCCGCTGGCTACGTTGGCGTTAGAGCCGATCGCACGGAAGTCCCTCGTGCGCGCACGGTCGGTAAGCGTGAGACTGGTGCCGTCCACGGCCACGAAAACGAAGGGGTGGCTCTCGCATCGACTCGCCGTCGCTACGGCCACGGACGTCAGGAGGTCCTCCTGCCGGATGTCCGGGTTGGCCAGGAAGTCGTAATCCGTCTGCCGCTCCGCGCTGCTGAGGAACACGTCGAGAACCGTGTCGCCGGGCCGGAGGGCCGCGGCGGTTGCCATGCGCACCAGGCGCGTCGTGCGGCGCGCATCGCCCAGGTCCGCGTGTCCGAACTCCTCGTAGGCCCAGCGCCGTACCTCGTCCCGACTGTCGTTGCTCATAGCGGCCCGGAACGACCCGCCCGCGGCTCAGATGGAGTTCGGCGCCCGGCCACCAGGAACCGCCGCCGCAGCTGCCGCTCGGACAACCCCACCGCGGCCGCGTGCTGCGCGACCGGCGCGCCGGGCGCGGCGTGCATGGCCTGGATCACCCGAGGTATCGCCCGGTCGGGCGAGCGTGCCGGCTGCCGTGGCGCCTGGAAAGGATCGTCGAAGCCAGGCAGCGGCATTCCGTCCAGGGATACCTCGTCCGCCCCGATGCCCAACACCGAGGCGCACGTTCCCGGCCGCAGCCGTACGCCCGTCAACGGCTCCGGCAGGCTCCCGGTCCGGGCCACGGTCTCGGGCCCCGCCAGCCACAGCGAGCCGTCCGCGAAAACCAGCAGGTCAACGGCTGGTTGCGGCAGCGCGACCGCCAGCTCGCCCACCCGGCGCCACACCGGCTGACACGGTCAGCCAGGTCGGCAGGCGGGGCGACACGTATAGAACTTTCTACGATCCGCCCCCCTCCTGGAAATGCGACGCTATATCAACAATCTATCCACCCATTGAAGAGGTCGCCTTCACTCCATAGCTTGCGGGGATGCGGCGCGCGTGCAGCTGACTCGCGTCCATCGCCCGACATCCACGCACGACGGGGCCGGTCATGGGCGGTGCCGCACTTCCCATACCCTCGCAGCGAGACAAAGAGTAAAGAGAGTGCGCCGTAAGGAGGCTTATATGCGTATTGTTCGTGTGCAAACTTATGCTTTTGCTGTCGTCCTGACCACTGGCGCGTGCGGGTCGCAGGGCGAGGACTCTGCTGCCGGAAGCGATGGCGCGACTGGCGGATCCGACGGCGTAGCCGCCAAGGCGGTAGCCGGCGGCGTGGCCACCGACGCGGGTGCCGGCGGCGTGGCCACCGACGCGGGTGCCGGCGGCGTGGCCACCGACGGTGGTGCCGGCGGCAGCACGGCATCCGGCGACGCGTCCGTGCCTGGGCAGAGCTGCGACGAGCCAACCCCGTGGGCGCTCCCTGCATCCAAAAAGGTCGTGGGCGACGGGACGGCCGCGAGCTGCACGGCCGACGCTCTGAGCCAGGCCGTCACTGCAGGTGGACACGTCACCTTCAATTGCGGGGATTCCCCGGTGACGATCGCGATCTCGACTCCAATCCAGGTCGACGCCGAGACGGTCGTCGATGGGGAGGGGAAAATCACCCTCGACGGCGGCGGGACGTCACGGATCTTCATCGTGACCAACAAGCTGTCCGTGCGCAATCTGAGCTTCATCAACGGCAAGGCTCCGGACGACAGCAACGGAGGAGCCGTGAAGGGAGAGTGGAGGAGCAACGTGGAGGTGATCGGTTGCACGTTCGAGGACAACACCGCGGGTACTGCCGGAGGGGCCATCGGGGTCTGGACGGGCAGCTCGCTGACGGTCGTGGCGAGTCAGTTCCGACGCAACAAGTCCGGGTATGGCGGGGCCATCTACAGCCTGTGGTCGCCCTTGCACATCGTGAATTCTGAGTTCACCGACAACTCCGCCTTCGTTGACTCCAACGGGGGCGCCATCGGAACCGATGGAGCATTGGACCCCGCGTACAGGAACCCGCACGACGGGGTCGATACCGCGGGAGGCACGGTCGAGATCTGCGGAAGCCGGTTCCAGAACAACGAGGCTTATGGGGCAGGGGGCGCGGCGTTTTTGTGGGTGTATCCGCCGGACAAGGTCATCATCGACCGCTGCACCGTCGAAGGGAACACGCTCGGCAAGGACTCAGGTGGCACCGGCGTGGCCCTGGGCGGCGGCATGCGCGTCAGCAATGGCGAGATCACCATCAAAGGCACGAGCTTCCTCTCCAACATCGGCGAGACTCACGGCGGGGGGCTCTACCTCGACTGCGACCCGACCTGCACCATCACCGACTCCACGTTCTACTCGAACAAGGCCACGGACGGCTACGGCGGCGCGATCTTCGGGGACAAGCTGCGCGTGAACAACGTGACCTTCGCGAAGAACTTCGCCAAGGGGCACGGTGGCGCTCTCTTCGGTGGCAGCGATTGGGTTTTCAAGAACACGGTGTTCGCCGACAACAAGGCGGGCAATCCCTGGGGCCAGGCCTATAGTTGCTCCGCGACGGGTACCGGCGACCACGTCCTTCAGTGGGTGACCGACTTCAAGGGCGTGGGGTCGGATCCGTGCATCTCCAATCCAACCGCCGCCGACCCGAAGTTGGCGGATCCTGCCGATAACGGAGGTATCACCTTCACGATGCTGCCCGGCGCGGGCAGCCCCGTGCTGGGAGCCGGAGCGGGCTGCGAACCTGTGGACCAACGAGGGCAGCCGCGCGATACCACCGCGTGCGATCTGGGTGCCGTCGAGGTTCCGTAGCGGCGTGCCCGCTTGACATCGCTCGGCGAAGGTCGCGGCACGGTCTGGCGGCTATGCGGAGGGCTGGGGCTCGCTACGCCACCCCGACGGTTCTCCCGCCTGACGGCAGCATCGTTGGGCCGGCAGAGTGAGGGGACAACAGATCCAACGAGTTCACTCGGCTGTGTAATATTGTCTATACCACGCTGGCCGGGGGCGCCTCGCTCTCGGGTCGTCGAACGCGGCGTCGCGCGCGCCCCCGCGCGTGACGTGCGGCGTTACGCTGGGTTCGCCAGCGCGAGGGTGGCCCAGGCGGAGGTGACGGCCCCCTTGTCTCGGCAGTGAAAGAACATCTTCTCGGCGGGGCCCGTCTCGAACCAGTAATAGAGCATGGGCTCGCCCTCCCAGCCGTCGTGCTTTTTGCGCGCGCGAAGCCACGATTTTGCCTTCCGGAGGGCGGCCGTGCCCGCTTCGCCCAGGGCTTCGAGCGCGAGCACCGCCGCCGAGGTCTCGAGCACCGTCTCGCCCCAGCTGCCGTCGTGGCCCTGGGTCGCGAGAATGAAGGCGGTCGCCCGCCATAGCTGGGGGCGGTACCTCTCGCCGTGAATGCCCAAGAGCTTGGCGGCGTGCAGCGTCGTCACGAACTTCGAAGAGAACCAAATGCTGCTCCAGTAGCCTTCCGGCTCTTGCAGCCCCGCGACGTACTGCGTGCAGGCGCCGACTTCTTGCGCGTAGCGCTCGGGCGCGACGCGGTGCAAGAGGTGGCCGGCGTGGGCCGACACGTACACGGAGGGCCCGAGCCAGTAGTCGGCGAGCCCCTGCGCGCACCCTTTGATCTCGGCCCGGCGCTCCGACAGGCTGTGAAACGCGCCTTGCGACCGAGAGTAAAAGAGCTCGACCAGGCGGTCTAGCTTCGGCTGAAGTACGTCGCGGCCCACGCCCGCCGCGACCAGGCCCTCCAAGACGAGCAGGCTGTCGTCGGCCGTCACGCCGAAGCCAACCTGATACTCCCACAGCGATTCGCGCGCGCTTTGCAGCAGATATTCGGTGAGCGGCCGGCTCGGGTTCGCCTGCAGCAGTAGCCCGTAGTAAGAAATGTTGCACTCGCTCTTGGTCTGAACGAACGCGGGCCGCTCGCCCGCCAGTCGGTAGATGGTCGTCTCGATCAAGGTCTGCGAGCGAAGCGCCTCGACCTCGGCCGGCACGTCGAGGTACGCCCGCACGCTCTCGGCCGCCCTCTTGCCAGACTGCAAGGCCTGGGTCGTGCCGAAGGGCAGAACGTTGTCTGGCTCGACGAAGACGTAGTCGCCGGCCAAGAAGATGCGCTCGCAGGCGCGGGCCTCCCAGTCGGTCCATTTGGCGTAACTCGCGGGCGAGATGCGAGGGCCTACCATGGGCCAGCGGTGCACGTCCGCGAAGCGGAGCGTCTTCTCGGAGAGCGCGCCGACCTTCAGCGCGCGGGCGTGCTCGAGCGTCCGGCGGACGATCTCTTCGTGCGGCAGGCCGCTCAGCGCCTCGGACGCTTCGCCCACGTAGTACACGAAGAGGGTGTCGGGCTTGCCGTCTCGCCCCCGGTGCTTGATGACGGTGTTGAACGGCAGGTCGGGGGTGACGATGTAGCTGAAGTCGGCGAGGTCGGCGCCCTCGAGGCCGAGCACCACCACGGTGCCTTCGCCGTACCGGAGCGAATCGAGGAAGACCCGGCACCGATCGTTGGTGAGGGTGGTGACGAGCCGCCTCGCCACCGGCGCCGGCGCCGTGCACACCACGGCGCGGGCGGCGAGGGTGTGGGTCTCTTCGCCGCGCCGGAAGACCACCTCGACCGAGCCGCCCTTCTCGGTCAGCGAGAGCACCTCGACGCCGGTCTCGAGCCGGTCCTCGAGCGGCCGCGCCAGCCCCTCGACGAGCGAGCCGTTCGCCGTCTCGTAGTGCCGCGTGGGAAACTTGATGAAGGCGTCGTGCTGCCGCTGCGGCAGGTACTCTCTCATATCGCCCGGGTGAATGAGGCGAAAGAAGCTGTTGAGGTGCCGGTACGCGCCCGGCAAGAGGGTGCTCGCGTCCTTCTCGGGGTCGGTTTCGAACGCGTCGAGCGTGTCGAGTTCGTGCGGCGCCAGGTCGAGCTGGCGCAGGCACTCTCTCACCGAGATGCCGTAGTGAACTTTGCCCTGGGCGAAGAGCCCGATGCGCTCGCTCTCGGGGTGCAGCGCGGGCGTCCGCAGGGCGATCGGCGCCGCCGCGGGGTCGTAGGCGAACACCGCGCCCAGGTCGTAGAAGCTCTCGCCCGCCGACTTCGTGTAGACGCGGCCCCCCGGGCGCGGCTCTTTCTCGAGGACGATGATGTTCCGGTCGCGCAGCGCGTGCGCGGCCGCCAGGCCCGCCAGGCCGGCCCCGATGATGGCCACGTCATAGGGGCCCGTGTTCTCGTGTTCGAAGAGTGTCACGTCATTCTCCCGCAAGGTTTTCGCCTACGAGGCGGCGTCGAGCACCACGAGGCTGACGACGGTCAGCAGCCGGCTCCCGAAGAAGGTCACGTCGGGTACCGCCAAGCGCAGCACGCGGTCTCGGTGTTGATCGAGCGGCGCCGCGAGCAGCGCGACGACGCTACCCCGCCAGAGAACGGCGGGCGCGAAGCAGACGAGCAAGAGCCTGCGCTGCTCGGGGCTGGCGAGGGCGCCGGCGAGCGAGAGCCCCGCCGCGGCGGCGAGCCAGAGCAAGGCCGCGGCGAGGCTGCTGCCCCTGCGCCCGAGCAGCGCGGCGAGCGTCTTGAGGCCCGCCCTCCGCTCCTCGGCGGCGTCGACGGCGCTCTCGGAGAGGAACACCGCGTACTCGGACAGCGAGACGAACAAGAAGGCCGGGCCCCACGCGGCCAGCGCGCGCGCGTCGCCCGAGGTGTGCAGGCCGAGGCCCGCGCCCCAGAGGGCGAAGTAGCTGACCAGGCAGGTCAGAAGGTGCCCCCACCAGTACGCCTTCAAGCGCCTGGCGGCCGCGGCGCCGGGCGACAGGTAATTGTAGGAATAAAGCACCGTCAGCGCGAGAAACGCGCCGAGCCCGAGGCCGGCCAAGGCGCGCCCCCGGGCCAGCAGCCAGCCGATGCCGGCCGCGCTCGCCAAGAGCTCGGCCGCCATGGCGCGGACGGTGAAGGTGCGGCTCACCGACAGCCAGCGGTAGAGCTCGGGCTTGGCGCTCGCGTCGAGCTCGGCGTCGGTGAGGACGTTGACGTGGGTCATGAACGCGGAGCTCGCGAGCAACGTGAGCAGCGCGACGGCGGCGGCGCCGGCGTCGACGGGCGCGGGCGAGACCAGCATGCCGCCGAAGAGGAGAAGGGTGAGCGGCAGGTTTTTCTTCCAACGCGCCGCGCGCCACAGCCCGAGAAAGGCAGGGGTCGGGCGCGCGGCGCTCGTGGGGCGCGAAACGGTAACGGAAGGCGGCGAATGGAGCGAGGAAGTCGGCATGGTGGTCCTGCCAGGCGCGCGGCGGGCTGGGCTTTGCGCAATGGTCGTTCGGAACGCCGACGAAGCCGCGGTCGTGGCGCCCGAACGGCCGAAGCCGGTTTTGCTCTTAAGGTCGTTAGGATCCGGTCCAAAATAAATTCTCATTTTCATACTCAATTTGATGCGAGCAATCGCGATTATGTCGCGCGTGGCGCGCAGTCGCTCGCGCAGGTGCGCGGCCCATCGCACTTCGCCGGCCCCGCCGGCCGAGGTCTCAGGCGAACGAGAAGCGGTTCAGCGCGTCGAAGTACCGCCACATGGCGCGCATCATCTCTTCGGCCGCGCCCCAGAATTGGCGCAGCCGCTCGGGGTCTTGGGGCAGGTGGTGGGGCACCTCGTAGATGCCCTGGACGTGCTCGAGCTCGACGACGGCGTGGCACTGCGACCAGCGCATGGCCTCCTCCGACAGCCCGAGCCGCCCCATCACCTGGCTGATATGAACGGTGATGTCCGAAGCGATGATCTCGGTGCCGACGTAGGCGCCGAGGCTCTGGTCGACGTCGTCCGAGCCGAGGCACTGCTTCAGCTCTTGAATCAGCCGCTTCTGCGGCTCGCGCATGAACTCCATCGCCGCGCCGTCGGCCCAAGCCTCGAGCCCCTTGACCATGTCGCGGTACAGGTTGGGGTGGCCGTCGTCGGTGAACTTGCCCCGGCCGAGCTCGTCGTGCACCTGGCTCACGAGAATGCTGACCACGGGCTTGTTGGTGTCCCACAGCCGGTGCGCCAGCAGAGTGAGGTAGCGGCCCAGCACCTCGCTGAACTCGAAGCCGAGCTGCAACATCGTGCGCAAGAACCGAGGGTCTTTGGCGTCGGCGCGCTGAAAGAACGGGTGGTGGCGCATCATCAGATGCCCGAGCCGCTGCTCAACCTCACTGACCACGGCGCCCGGCCGCGGCTCGATGTTCGTCGCAAGTTCCATGGTTCACTCCGTGACGTTCGAAGCAGCGGCGGCGAGGTCCCGGCGCAGTCCAACGAATAGGCGTTTGCGGGACTGCGCCTGAGCAGCAGCGGCGGCGAGGTCCCGGCGCATCGCGTCGAGCGAGCCGTCGGCGCTCTCGGTGAATTTGACGGTGTGGGTGAGGCTGAGCCGCACCTCCGCGAGCGCCACGTCGGCCTCGGCGCGCGTCTCGGCGTCGCCGCGCTCCAGGGGCGCGCTCGTCTCCCACAGCTCCGCTTCGGACAGATCCATCTCGGACTGCTCCGGCTCCGGATCGGCGCTGGAGCACGCCGCGGCGAGCCCGGACAGCGTTGAGACCGCGACGAGGGAGCGTGCTACATGGAATCGGTTTCGCATCATGATGAGGTCCACTTTCGTGCTGTGTTGACGGTCGTGAGGTGGCGCTCAGCCGCTCCCGCCCCGCGGGCCCCGGCCGCCTCCCCGTATTCGATGGAGGCTTATGCGCGCCGCCCTCCGGGGCTGACATCGCACGCCGCCTTCTTGCTCGTCAGGTGACGCTTACCCGAGCCCCTCGCCGGCTCCGCCGCCCTGGGCTCCCCGCGAACGCCGCCGCGTGCTCTCGGGCCCACCGCGCGAACGTGCGGGCCGGCCGCCCGGTCACCCGCGCGACGGTCGGGACGACCGTGTAGCCGATCTTCGGCGTGCTTCCGTGGATCTCGACGAAGAACTCGATGGCTTCGGGCGAGAACCCCGCCGCCGCCCACCGCTCGCGCGCCTGCTGCTCCGTCAGCTCGACGAGCTGGATCTCGCGCCCGGCGGCGGCGGCGATGAGGCCGATCTTCTCGCGCACGCTGAGCACCTCCGGCCCGGTGAGCGTGTACTTCTTCCCGGCGTGGCCGTCCTGGGTCAGCGCCGCGACAGCGACAGCGGCGATGTCGGCCTCGTGGACCACCGCGCTCCGCCGGTCGCAGAACGGCTCGCGCACAATCCCCTCGTCGCGGATCGACGCCGCCCACTCGAGGTGGTTCGCCATGAACTCCACCGGCTGAAGGAAGGTCCATCCGATCCCGCCGGCGGCGACCGCCGCGTCGAGCGGCGTGGACGAGCCGCCGAGCAGCATCGTGATCCGCCGCACCCCGGCCTGCCTCGCGAGCGCGACGAGCTGCTCCCCCGTCTGCAGCTTCGCGCAGTCGTCGCCGCCGAAGTTGATCAGGTGCAGCGCCTCGACGCCCTCGAAGGCGGCCGCGAACGTCTCCGGCGCGGCCAGATCGCCGGCCACGGCCTCGACGCCGTCGGGGAACTTCGCCCTCCCCGGATTGCGGCTCAGCGCGCCGACGTGGTGACCGCCCTCGGCGAGTTGCTTGACGATCTCGCGGCCGACGGTGCCGGTCGCGCCTGTGACAAGGATCTTTATGGAATTTTTCCCGTGCAAGTGTGAGCGCCGCCGATGTTCCGGCGGCCTGTCGATGGTTGGCTTCGATGGCTCGAAGCGGCTTTTCAGCGCCCGGAGCGGGTGAACGGCGTCCGCGCCCTCGCGGGCTTCTCCCGGCGGCTGCACCCGAGAGCCTGCGCCACCCCTCCTGTCAACCCGTGGCAGCAACGCGCGCGACGCGGTCGCGCCGCGTCCTCGCCGGCCTCAGGCCGGCGCTTTGCCCTCGCGCTCCCAGACCTGCTCCCAGGCCTGCTGCCACTCCTTCGTGAGCGTCCGGCGCGGCTTGCCGTAGGGCTGCGCGGTGAGCGCGATCCTCGCGATGCGATCGGCGCGGAAGTGCCGGAACGACGCGCGCAGGCAGCACCACGCGGCGATGCGCGTAGGTAAAAGAAGACGGATCGCAGCGCGAGGAAGTGTAGCGCAGCAAACCGAAAGGGTGGGACCGCGAGCGTCGTGATGGCTCGGTCCTGGGTCGAAAGAGCGTGGTCCGGGCGGCGCCGAGCGCGCTGCGGGGGCGCGTCGGCGTGCCGTGGGCACACGTGTCCGTCCGGGCGTTGGTCTGGTCCGGGAGGCGCGTCGCGAGACGCTATGCGGCGTCACCGAGCGCCTTGCGGCGCAGAACGGTGCTTTTCCAGTACGGTGGTCCCCGGTTGGGAGAGCGTGCTGGAACATCGGTCGGCTCGCCGAGCGCGGAGAGGAAGCGGGCGATGTTCCGGGGCTCGGTCACCATGGCGACGAGCTTCATCCGCCCCTTGCTCCATCAACGCTCCCTATTTCGGGCACCCGCCGCAGGGCAGGGAGCGGTCCTGACAGCAGCGTGGAGGCGAGTGAGCCGGCGTTGCGCCGGACGCCGACTGGAAGCTGGGGCGGCGCGCTCCCTCCACCAGAGGGCGGCCGGTTCCCTGGATCGACGCACGCACCTCCTTGGCAGATGCGATCGCCCTTGCACTGGGCATCATGCTGACATCCTCCAGCGGCTCCGGCCCGGTCCGGCGCTGCGGCGGCCCCGATGTCCTCTTTACACGACACCTGCGGAGCGGAGTACTGTCCACCGCTTTGCGACGAACAGAAATAGGTGCGGCCACGGCATCGCGCCGTCCAGGTCCGCTCACCGAAGCCCATGTGCTCATTCGTGATCTCGATCTCATAGGCCGGGCACCCGATCTGCCCGGTGCTGGCTGTCTGCGGGTTGACGCACCCAGACGCAAGCGACAGGAGGCCCACCATGAGTCTGACGGATCGCATGCTGGTCATGTCGTCTTCTCGATGAGGTGACGATGAGCTCGCAACAGCGGACGAGCGCCGAGGTTCCGGGGAACGATCCGTCCAACCCGAGTACACGCTCGTGCATGATTCCTCGCGGAAGGGCCGGAGCGCAGGGAGGAAGGGTTGGAGTGACGAGCGAGGGACGAGCTTGGTCAACGGCGCACGGGTCGTGCGTTTGCCCGAACGTACCACGACGCCGCCCGCGCCGGGAAGGCGGCGCTTCCCCGCTGGACCTCGACCGCGCCCGGCGCCTTTCGCGGGCCCCCGCCTCAGCGCTCGTCGGCGCCGATGTCGACGCGCGCCCCGCGCGTCCGCGCCTCGCCGTCGATATCGGACGCGCCGCCCTGCCCGCCCAGATCGACGCCCGCGTCGACGGCCGGCGAGCCGCTCGTCAGGTGGAGGTCCGACGGCGGCCCGGCCAGGAGCGGGTCGACGAACCGCGCGCGCGGGTCGGTGAAGGCGCCGGCCGAGGTCTGGCTCGCGCCGAAGAAGATGTTGTTGTCGACGCGCACGTTCCTGTTGTTGCGGCCGCTGCTCACGTAGGCGTTCCTCGCCTTGGCGTAGAGGATGTTGTTCTGGATGAGCACGCCGTCCGAGTTGTTCTGGAGGATGATCTCGCCGCCGGTGGCCTGAACCAGCGTGTTGTTGAGCACCGCGATGCTCGCCGCGCTGCCCACGCTCGTGGAGTAGCCGCCGACCATGATGTTGCCCTGGTAGCTCCGCGACACGAAGTTGTTCCGCACGGTGATGTTGCTCGTGGTCCTGCCCCGGTGCTCGCTGGCGACCTCGATCCCGATGTCGCTGTTATCGACCTTGTTCCGCTCGATGACGATGTTCCTGCCGCCGTCGACGTAGATGCCGTCGGCGGACCGCTCGCCGTCGTAGGCGGGGTTCTGCGCCGAGGTGATGTTGTAGACGACGTTATCCACGCACACGCCGTTCCTCGCCTGATCCGAGCCCGAGGGGCCGACGCCCTCGAAGCCGATGAAGTCGATGCCGATGTTGTCGTTGTCGTGGACCTCGTTGCGCGAGACCACGAAGTTCGTGACGTTGCCGTTGAGGACCAGCGACTCGCTCGAGCCGAGCTTGCAGTCCCGGATCTCGTTGCCGTCGATGAGGATGTCCGTCATCGGCGTCGCGGACGTGCCGTAGACGGCGATGCCGTGGGCGTCCTCGGAGCTCTCGATGTGGTGCACGACGTTGTCGCGGATCTCGAGGAAGCTCGAGCTCCCGCTCGCGCTGATGCCGATCGGCGTGTCGGCGCCCTTGAAGTGCTGCACCGTCATGCCGGCGACCCGGATGTAGCTCTTGCTGGCGATCTCGATCCCGGCGCCGTCCCTGCCTGTCCCGTCGAGGATCGCGCCCGTCTCGCCCTGCAGGGTGATGCAGCCGGCGGCGGCCGTGCCGCTCCTCCCGAAGGAGACGTTCTCCCTGTAGGTGCCCGCCTTGACGAGCACGGTGTCGCCCGCGGCCGCCGCGTCGAGGCCGGCCTGGATCGTCCGGTGATCGCCGCCCGAGGGAGCGACGGTGATGATCTTGCCGCTCGAGCGATCCCCGCACGGCCCGGCCGCCGCGGCGAGCCCGGCCTCGAGCGCGTCTGCGCCCGCGTCGTCGGGGCCGGACGGCGCTGCGCACGCGGGAGACAGCCCGACGGCGAGCAGCAGGATGCCGGACGGCGCGAGGCGATGCGCCGCGTGCGGCGCGTGGATTCTCTCCGATCGATTCATGAGCCTTTGTCCTCGAAGTGTTGCCTGTCACGTTGAAGTCGCGACCCTGGCGCGTGCGCCGGGCGCTTCGACGCGGGGACATTGCAAGCGGGCGGCCATGCCGCCCGCCGCGGGAGCAGGCCGGCTCGAAGGCCGCAAAGGCCCTTCGGCGCCTCGGTCCGATCACGAGATCTTGCGCAAGGATCGTACAGCTGCGCAGCGCACGGACAGCCGCTCGCCGGCGAGGCGACGAGGCGAGGAGGTATCCAGTCCTACCGAACAGTGCGCGGCCCCCAGGCTCCACCGGCGGAGCGCTCGCGCGCCTGCGGCGCGTGCCCGCTCGCCGCGCAGCGCCGTTTCGCGCGGGCGCGGCGCGGGCAGGCGCGGCCGGGGGCTCGCTCGCACTGGCTTCCTCCGCTAGCATCGGCGGCGCGCTGCACGGGTATGCGCAGGAGGATTCCTTGATCAAGGCGACGAAGCACAAGCCTCTCGCAACGACCATCACCGGCTCTCTGCCGCGGCCGTCCTGGTATGTCGCCGGCCTCGCGGGCCGCAGGTTCTCGACGGCCATGGCCGATCTCGTGTTCAGGGAGCAGTACACCGACACGCTCGCCGTCCACATCACCGATCAGGTCAGGGCCGGCCTCGACATCCTGACCGACGGCGACGCCCGCTTCGACATGGATGTCGGGGGCCGCTCCTGGTTCGGCTACCTGGCCGAGCGCATGGAGGGCATGGCCGATCCCGGCCTCCGGCCCCAGCCATGGACGTCGCCGAGGGAGCGGGAAGCGGGCGATATCCTCCACGAGGTGATGGAGGCCCGCCTCCCCTTCTTCGTGCGCGGCCCCGTCGGCCGGGGAGGGCTGGAGTACGCGCGCGTCTGGAAGGCGGCGCAGCGCATGACGAGCAGGCCCATGAAGCTCGGCACCTGCTGCGGCCAGCTCCTCGAGGCCGTCCTCCTCAACCAGCATTACGCCGACCGCCGCGAGCTCCTCTTCGCCCTCGCCGACAGCCTCAATCAGGAGCTGCACGAGGTCGCCGACGCGGGGTGCCCCATCGTCCAGCTCGAGGAGCCGATGCTCCATTATGTCGCCGGCCAGGACAAGGGGGCGGAGCTGACCGCGGAGCTCTACGTCGACGCCTTCAACCGCGAGGTCGCCGGGCTGCGCGACAAGACCGAGGTCTGGGTGCACACCTGCTGGGGCAACCCGGCGGCGCAGCGGGTGGAGGTCGCGACGAGCGGTTACGAGGGCGCGCTCGGGCTGCTCGACCGGCTCGACGTCGACGTCATCACGTTCGAGGCCGCGAGCGACGGCGGCGCGGCGCTCCCGGCGATCGGCGGGGCCATCGGCAAGGACAAGAAGGTCTGCATCGGCGTCGTGCACCACCGCAGCCTGGAGGTGGAGACCCCCGAGCAGGTCGCGGCGCTCGTCCGCAAGGCGCTCCGGTTCATCGAGCCGGAGCGGCTGATCCTCAGCAGCGACTGCGGCTTCGGCCGACAGGGCATGAGCCGGATGCACGCGTTTCACAAGATGGTATCGCTGGTGCGCGGCGCGAACATCGTCCGCCGCGAGCTCGGCCTCGAGCCGTCGCCGTGCCTCGCGGCGGAGCAGCGCTATTCGATGCTCGCTTAGCGCGCCTGGGTCGGCCCCGGGGCGCCTCGGCCGCGGATCAGCGGGAGATAGACCTCGTCGACGATCTCGACGAGCACGCTTTCAGGCACGTTCGGCGCGCCCCGGGTGATGAACTCGTTGCGCAGGAGGACGACGGCCGCCGTCGCGACGCGGGGGTGCAGCGCCTCGGGCGGCGCCTCGCCGCGCGCGACCGCGCGGCCGAGGACCGTCAGCCACAGCGCGCTGCCGCCGTCGTTCGACGCCTCCTGCAGCTCCCTCAGCAGCTCGGGCTCGCCGCCGACCCCTGCCAGCAGGCCGCGGAGCACGTCGCCGAGCGGCGACGACCAGTGCCGGTTCGCCCCCCGCAGCAGCTCGAGCACATCGGCGCGCAGCGAGCCGGTGTCCGGCAGCTCCGCGCTGTCGGCCGCGAGCTGCCGGTACGCGGCCACGGCAAGCGCGGCCCGGCTCGGCCACCGGCGGTAGATCGCGTTCTTGTTCGTCCCCGCCCGCCTCGCGACCCCATCCATGGTCAGCCCCGGGAAACCCACCTCGGCGAGCTCCTCGGCCGCGGCGCGCAGGATCGCCAGCTCCAGCACCGCTCCACGCCGCCGTTCCGCCGCCACGCTGTCACCCGATCTCCGGTATGTAATTTGTATTACGTTGCACGCCCACCGCGACGATTTAAGGTACGCTCAGTACCTTAACCGGCGTGAGGGTCATCGACCATGCGAGCCTACGGCATTTGCTACGACACCGGCTTTCTCAACAAGGGCAACAGCACCCACGAGCCGTTCGACCCGGACCGCGTGCGGCGGGACATGCGGGTCATCCGCGGCGACCTGCGCTGCACCGCGGTCCGCATCACCGGCGGCGATCTGGACCGGCTGAAGATCGCCGCCACCCACGCCGCCGCGGCGGGCCTGGAGACGTGGATCTGCCCGTTCACGACCGACCTGACCGGCGACGAGCTGCTCGCGTTGCTCGCCGAATGCGCCGACCACGGCGAGCGGCTCCGCCGCGCGGGGGCCGAGGTCGTGATCGTCACCGGCTCCGAGCTCAGCCTGATGAACAAGGGCTTCGTGCCCGGCGAGACGTTCCTCGACCGGAGCAAGGTGTTCACCGGGCGGGGGCCGGAGCTCCGGGAGCTGCTCGCCGCGATTCCGGCCCGGTTGAACGCGCTCCTCGCCCGGGCCGTCGCGGTGGTCCGCGCGCGGTTCGGCGGCAAGGTCACCTACGCCTCGCTCTCGTTCGAGGGCGTCGACTGGACGCCGTTCGACATCGTCAGCACCGACGCCGCCTACCGGTACGCGCAGAACGCCGACCGGTTCCCCGAGCTCATCCGCGCCTTCGTCGCCCAGGGCAAGGCGCTTGGCAAGCCGGTCGCCATCACCGAGTTCGGCTGCGCGACCTACGCGGGCGCGGCCGCCGCCGGCCCGCGCGGCGCCGACATCCTCGTGTGGGACGAGGCGACCGCGACGCCGCTCGGGCTGAACGGCGCGTACGCGCGCGACGAGGCCGAGCAAGCGAATTACCTGCGCGAGGTGCTCGAGGTCCTCGACGCCGAGCGCGTCGACGCCGCGTTCGTGCACGCCTTCGCCGGATACATCCTGCCGCACGACCCGGGCGAGCCGCGCAAGGACCTCGACCTGGCCAGCACCGGCGTCGTGAAGGTCCTCAAGGACGGCACCTGGGCGCCCAAAGAGGCGTTCTCGATGCTCGCCGGCTACTACGACGGCCGGCGGCGCCAGTAGCTCCACCCGCCGGGAGTCCGGACAGGGATGCGGAGAGAGGCGCTCCGCCGCGCGCCGCCGCCCCCCGGGCGACGGCCGGTCGCGCCTTCGACGCCCTCAGATGAACTTCGCCGTGATGCTCCGCTCGCAGCCCTTGAGCTCGTACGGCGGTCCCGCGAACAGCACCTCGCCGCCGGCGCTGCCGCCCTCCGGGCCGAGATCGATGATCCAGTCCGCCTGCCGGATCACGTCGAGGTGATGCTCGATCAGGACGACCGTGTTCCTGGCGTCCACCAGCCGGTCGATGATGCCCATGAGCAGCCCGATGTCGGAGAGGTGCAGCCCGGTGGTGGGCTCGTCCATCACGTAGACGCTGCCCTGCTTGTGGATCTCGGTGGCGAGCTTCAACCGCTGCCCCTCCCCGCCCGACATCGTGCTGAGCGGCTGGCCCAGCTTCAGGTACCCGAGCCCCACGTCGTTCATGGCCTGCACCACGGCCTTGATCTTCTTCTCGCCGAAGAACGCCAGCGCCTCCTCCACGGTCATGTCCAGCACGTCGCTGATCGTCTTGCCGCGCAGGCTGTACGCGAGCACCTCGGCCTTGAACCGCTTGCCCTCGCAGATCTCGCAGGTGGAGACGATGCCCTCCATGAACGCCAGATCGGTGTAGACCACGCCAAGACCGTTGCAGTTGGGACAGCTGCCCTCCGAGTTGAAGCTGAAGAGCGAGGCGCTGACCTTGTTGGCCTTGGCGAACGCCTGCCGGATGTCGTCCATGATGCCGGTATACGTGCACGGCGCCGAGCGGCTGTTGGCCGTCACCCGGGACTGGTCGATCACGATCGCCTCCGGGTGCTGCTCCAGGAAGACATCGTTGATCAACGTGCTCTTCCCGGAGCCGGCGACCCCCGTCACGACCGTCAGCACGCCCGTGGGGATGCCCACCGTGACGTTCTTCAGGTTGTGCAATGCGGCGTTCTTGATGAGCATCTGCCCGGTGGGCTGCCGGACCTTCCGCTTGATCGGGAGGTGCTGCTTCAGGGACCTTCCGGTCAACGTGTCGGCGCCCTTGAGGGCTTCATAGCTCCCCTGGAAGACCACCTGACCGCCGTGCACCCCCGCCTTCGGGCCCATGTCCACCACGTGATCCGCGATCGCCACCACGTCCGGATCGTGCTCGACGACGAGCACGGTGTTGCCCTTGTCCCGCAGCTTCTGGAGCAGCCGGTTCAGCCGGGCGACGTCGCGCGCGTGCAGCCCCACGCTGGGCTCGTCGAGGATGTACAGCATCTCGGTCAGGCTGTTTCCGAGGTGCCGGATCATCTTCACGCGCTGCGACTCGCCGCCGGACAGGGTGGCGGTCTCCCGGCCGAGGCTCAGGTAGCCGAGGCCGATGTCCACGAGGTGCTGCAGGCGCTCGATGAGCCGCGCGGCCAGCCGCACGGCGACCGGATCGGTGAGGCCTTGCAGGAACGCGATCAGCTCCGTCGCCTCCAGATCGGACGCCTCGGCGATGTTCCGGCCGTTGATCCTGCAATTCAGGGCCGCCTGGTTGAGCCTCGCGCCGCGGCACGCCGGGCACGTCTGCGAGGTGGTGAACTGCTCGAAGACCGCCCGGTTGCGGTCGGACATCGCCGCGGCGTCCTTCTTGAGGTACATGCGGGTGAAGCGCTCGACGAGGCCCTCGTACTTCGAGCCGAACTCGCCGAACGAGACCTTCACGTCGGCGCCGTACAGGAGCGCGCGGAGCTCCTCCTCGGAATAGTCCTTGATCGGCTTGTCGCTGTCGAAGAGCCCGGAGAGCGGGTACATCTTCCACATCCATTTGCCGACCTTGAAGTCCGGGTGGAGGATGGCCCCGCCGTTCAGGGACTTGCTGCGGTCGAGGAACCTGTCCAGATCGAGCTGGACGGTCTTGCCGATACCCTCGCACTCCGGGCACATCCCCTGCGGGTTGTTGAACGAGAAGGCGAAGGCCGGCCCCGCGGCCGGCTGCCCGACCCGCGAGAAGAGCAGCCGCAGCAGCGCGGCGATGTCGGTGTACGTGCCGGCCGTCGAGCGCGAGCCGCCGCCGACGCGCTTTTGATCGATGATGATCGGCGCGTTCAGGTGCTCGATGCGATCGACGTCGGGCTGGCCGTAATGCGGCAAGAAGCCTTGCACGAAGGCGGTGAAGGTCTCGTTGAGCTGGCGCTGCGCCTCGGCGGCGATGGTGTCGAAGACCAGCGAGGACTTCCCGGAGCCGGATACGCCGGTGAAGACCGTGATCTTCTGCTTGGGGATGTCCAGCGAGACGTCCCTGAGGTTGTTCTCGCGCGCGCCGCGCACCTGGATGAACTGGCGATCCATCACGATTGCCTCCTTCTCCGAGCCCGAAACGCCCGACCGCCGCAGTCTCCCCGAAGGCCACGATCAGAAACCGACGCGATTGGCCACCTCGCGGAACCGAGGCGGCGGAACCGAGACGATCGAGCGTCGAACATGTCCGCGTGGGCCCCCCAGGCGGCATCGCGCGCGCCGGACGCAGTCCACGCCTCGAGGTCGGCCGGCTCCTCTAGCGCGAGGGGTCGGGAAAAGCAAGACGAATCGGAAATGTTAAGGGGCCGGAAACGCGAGCCGATCGGCGTGGCCGACCTCGCCGGCAGTCCGCCTGAGCCGCCTGAGCCGCCTGAGCCGCGACCAGGCATCGAGCGTCCTCGCATCGCCGGCGCTTGCTGGGGTGGGGCCGGCAGGGTAAGGATTCGGCGGAAAGCATGGGAATCGCGCCGGCATCCTGCAGGCGGTGGCCGGCGCGCGGTCGGGACTCCCTCTTTCTGCTCATTGCGTTCCTCCTCCACGCGGGAGGCGTCGTGGCCGCGGTTGCGCTCGCGCCGCGGGTCGTCGACGAGCGCGCGGGCGAAGAGGTCGAGCCGCTCGTCCTGCTGGATCTCGACGTGTCGCCTGACGAGCCCAGGGCGCCGAACGAGCCGCCGATGGAACCGCCGCGGGGCCTCTCCCCGACGAGCGGCGCCGACCCCGGCTCCGCGCGCGCCGCATCGAGAGGGCGGGCGCCGGCGCCGCCCGAGGCGCCTTCCGCGCAGGCGCCGAGCGCCGGACCGGAGACCCACGAGACGGCGCCCCCGGACGAATACGGCGCGCCTCCCCCCGCCGCGGCCCCTCCCGGCCTCGACGGGTCGCCGGTGTGGGCCTTGCCGGGTGTCTTGCCGGCGGCGCCTCCGGCCGGCTCTCCCGCTCCCACGCGCCCCGTCCCGCCGCGCTCCGCGAAGAACGACGCCGAGGAGGGCGGGAGAGGCCCCATGCTGGTGTTTCCCGCGGCGGGCACGCTCGCCTCGGCCGTCGCGGACGAGGTCTCGTCATCTCCGGCGCCGGAGGTCTCCGAGAGCTCGTTCGAGCTCACCCTGAACGCGAAAGGCCAGCTGATCTCGGCGCGCTTCCTCCGGGCGAACGCGGGGAGCGGCGAGGATTGGCGGCGCATCGCCCAGGCCGTGCTGAGGCGCTTTTCCGGGCGCGCGCTGCCGATGAACGGCGATTTCGCTGCCGGCAGCAGGGTCACCGTCCACGTGAACAGCCGGGTCGTCGTGCCCGACGGGACGGGGCACGGGATACCGATGCCGATGGCGAAGCACGACGGCGGCAAGCCGATCATCCGCGAAGACTCGCTGGATGATCGCTTCCGATCGCCTCACCTCGCGCCTTCGCCTGGCGAGGCGAAATTCGTACTCTCGTTTCTCACCGATCTCGCGAACCTCGGCGCGCAGCGCCGGAGGGTCGTCAGCACGCGGGTCGACGCCGTGCCTGTCGCGCTGCCATGACGCGCTGGATCGCGGTCCGATCGCCGCGCCACGCCGGATCCCGCCCCCGCGGACGGCCGGGGCCCCGTCCCGCCGGCGCGCGTCCGGCGGCCCGGCGCTCAGGCCAGCGCGCGGCGCTCAGGCCAGCGTGCGGCGGACGCGCGCGCCGAGCTCCTCGAGCCGCGCGATGACGCTCGCCGGGTCGAGCACGCTCTCCGGGTTGTAGAGGCCCGGGCCGACCGGCGGACCGCCCGCCAGCCCGAGCAGGCGCTCCGTCGCGATCGCGGCGCCGTACGCGCTGAGGCGAGAGAGGTTGTCCGCGTCGATGATGTCGTAACGCAGCCGCGCCCCCGACCCGTCGCGGCGCCGCCCCGACACCTCGACGATGAGCTCCGTCCGGGGGCCCGCGCCGCCGGCCGCCCTGTCGCGCGCGGCCATGTCGGTCCGGATCGATCGCGCGTCGGTCGCCGCCGCGAGGCTGACCACGTCGGACAGCGGCAAGGCCTGGCCGACGTGCGCCGCGCCCTCGGCGTCCACGACGCGCCGGGTGGCCGCCTCTCCGCGCAACCAGGTCCATTTCCCATCGTCGAGGACGAGCGCGGCCTCCCCGACGTGCCGGAGCCGCTCGAAATCGGCGCTCGACGCGGGACCGCCGTGATCGTCCGCGCCGACCACGGCCGCGATCGCGATCGCGTCGACGCTCCGGAGCTCCTGGGCGAGGTGCAGCGCCGCCAGCGTCGCCGTGCCGCCGAAGGTGTGGCCCAGCATGAGGATGGGAGCGCGCGTCGGACGCGCCACGTAATGGGCGACCAGGGGGCCTATCTCCGAGACGAAGTCCGAGAATGCGATATAGGGCACGCCGTCGGCCTGCGCGCGCTTCAGCGCGTTCGACGACTCGTCCTTGACGAGCGTGACGATGGCGCTGAACGACGCGGCCGGCTCGAGGCCGAGGTCGCTCCTCTGGACGTCGACCGTCACCGCCGTCGTCGGGCCGCCGACCTCCGCGGCGACCGCCGCCGCCTTGCGCCCGTCACGCCCGCCGATCGCGATCCGAAGATCCGGATGCAGGCGCCGGAGCGCCCTCGCCGCGCGCGCGCCGACGTGACCCGAGCCGCCGATCAAGAGAACTGGAGACATCGTACGTGTGCTCATGGGAATGGACTCCTCCCGCCGGGTCGCGCGAGCGGCCGGGCGTGCTCGAAGCAACCTACCATTAGTAAGTTACCTTTGGTAATATGAACCTACTCGTGGTAGTGTCAAGGCGCATGGCGAAGACGAACGCAGCGCGGACCCCGACCCGGCCGAGGGGCGAGGCCCCCGGCAAGCGCCTGCCGAAGGCGGAGCGCCGCGAGCAGCTGCTCGAGACGGCCGAGCAGATCGCGCGCGAGGAGGGCACCGAGGCGCTGACGCTCGGCCACCTCGCCGAGCGCGCCGGCGTCAGCAAGCCGATCGCGTACGAGCACTTCGAGACGCGGTCCGGGCTCCTCATCGCGCTCGCGCGGCAGATCGACGATCGCCAGGTCGCGGCGCTGATCGAGGCGCTGAAGCGGACGCAAAAGCGCCTGGAGGACGTCGCGCGCGTCGTCAGCGCCGCGTACATGCACTGCTGCGCGACGGTCGGGCCCCAGTGGTTCGCGATCCTCGCGGCGCTGAAGGGCGACGAGCAGATGGACGCCGTGGAGCGGGAGCTGCTCGACAGGTACGTGACGATCTACCGGGACGCGCTCGCGCCGTGCGTCCAGCTGTCGAAGCGCGAGCTGCACCTCCGCTGCGTGGCGATCATCGGCGCCGCCGAGGCGCTCGCGGCCGAGATGTTCCGCGGCCGCGCCGACGAGGCCGCCGCCGCGAAGGCGCTCGAGTCGCTGATCGTGCGGTGGCTCTCGAAGGTCGGCTGAGCGGCGCGATCCGCGCTGGCCGCGAGGCGGCGGGCCCCCGCCGCCGGCCGGGCCGATCGCTCAGAACCGATAGAGGACGTTGGCCTTGTCGCCGGACACGTAGATCGCGCCCGACGGGCCCACGGCGACGCTGCTCATCCCGAACGTCGGCGGCGTCCCGGTGATCGCCGGGAGCCCCACCTCGAGGTGCTTTGCCAGAACCGTGATCTCTCCGGTCGACGGGTCGATGCGCAGGAGCTTTCGCCTCCCGCTCTCCACGACGAGCAGGGTGCCGTCCAGATCCACCGCCATCCCCTCGGGCTGCCACAGGCCGGCGGCCACCTCGAGCGGCGGAGAGAGCGTCGCGCCGCCGGACACCAGCTGGAGGACCTCGCCCGTGGCCCAGTCGGCGGCCCAGAGGTCGCCGCCCTCGACGGCGAGGCCCGAGGGCACGGACATCGGCGCGAGGGTCACGCGCCCGCCGCCGGTCTCGCGGACGACGCGCCCCGCGCCCTGCCCCGCGCCGAGCTCGGCCACGACGACATCGCCCTGGAACCGGACCGCGTTGAGCGGGGTGGCGAAGTCGCTGTAGGTCTCGAGCACCGAGCCCGTCCCGGTGTCGTAGATCTGAACCACGCTGAAGAACCACGAGCTGAGGATCAGCTCCGGGCCGTCCGCCGACACCGTGACGGGCCCGTGCAGCTCGGAGAAGCCCAGGAACGGCCGCTCCACGCCGAGCGGCTCACCCGTGTCTCCATCGAACGACCGGAGCGCGGCCATATCGCCGACATAGACCGTCTCGGCCCCTCCCTCGCTCAGCACGGCGACGCCGCCGGGCAGGATGAGGCCCCCCGGGAGCAGCGAGCGCACGCCCCCGTCCGGCTCGAGCCGGACGACGAAGCCGTCGGTGGCGCTCGAGACATAGAGCTTGTTCTGCGCGTCGATGGCGAGGTTGTCGAGGCCGGGCGGGAGCACCGCGAGGACCTCCGTGTCGCCGGTCGCGACGTCGATCCGCACCACCTCGCCGTTCTGATCGACCGCGTGGAGCCGGCCGAGCCCGTCGAACTTGACCGCCGCGGGGATGAAGAAGCCGTCGGCGACCGTCCGGAGGTCGCACTCCGCCTCCGGGTCGACCGCGCCGGTGCAGGAGTCCACATCGATGCTGACCACCCTGCCCTGCGTCCAGATCGGCCCGTACAACCTGCCGTCGGGGCCCCAGTCCATGCCGTTCAGGAAGCCGAGGTTGCCCGCGATGAAGCGCGGCGGCGCCGACAGATCGGGATCGAGCTCGTAGAGGCCGTCGCCGAGGAAGTCGAGGGCCACGAAGAGCCTCCCCGTATCGGAGAAGGTGATGGGGTTGACCCCGAGCGCGACGTTCTGCGCGGTGATGTCCCCCGAGGGCGAGCGCCGCACGACGTTCCCGGTGAGGAGCGACGTCCAGTAGAGCGAGCCATCCGGGCCGAACGCGAGGTCGTCCGGGCCCTCGACGCCGTCCGACCCGTCGAGCCGGTCCACGACGCTCCCGCTCTTGCGGTTCACGACGGCGATCTCGTCGCCGAGCAGGCTCGCGACGTACAGCCGGCCATCCGGCCCCACGTTCATCCCGTTGGCGCCGTGGAGCCGCGCCCCCTCGACGAGGACCGACGGCTTCGCGTGCGCCGGCGGCGAGACCCCGAGAGCGATCGACCCAGCAAGCACGAATGCAAAGGACCTAGGCATAGTTCTCCTTTCACCGTCGCGCGTGGACCCGAGACCCCAGGATCAAGTCATCGAGCGCGGAACCAGCGTGACGGAGCGAACACCCGGTGAACTGTCGAATCAAGCAGATCGCTTCACACGATAGCACGGCGATCGCGGAATATCCATGGATGCATGGGCCCGCTCCGCTGTCGCTACGCGTTCGGCGCGTCCGGCGCGTTCCGCGCAGGCAAGCAGAGCGGCGTCGGCCGAGGTGCATGAGCTCGCAGGCCGCGCCGCGCGCGGCGCCGGGGTTCGCCTTGTCGGGCGGGGGACCAGGCGTTAGAGCATGCCGAGATGAACCCCAAGGGCCCAGGAGATCCAGCCCGCTCGACCGGTCACGATCCGGGCTTCCGGGAGAATCACGGCGCGGAGCGCCTGCTCTGCGCCGTGGGGGAGCTGTGGCGCGCGCCCGATCTCCCGACCCTCCTGAACGTCGCGGCCCGGGCCGCCCGGGAGCTCACCGGCGCCGACGGCGCGTCGTTCGTCCTCCGCGACGGTGAGCTTTGCCACTATGCCAGCGAAGACGCGATCTCATCGCTCTGGCAAGGCCGGCGATTCCCGATGTCGAGCTGCGTCAGCGGGTGGGTGATGCTGAATCGGAGGCCGGCGATCGTCGACGACGTCGCGCTCGATCCCCGGATCCCCCTCGGCGTCTACAGGCCGACGTTCGTGCGGAGCATGGCGATGGTGCCGATCCACGCCCGCGCCCCCCTCGGGGCGATCGGGAGCTACTGGAGCTCGACGCGCGTGGCCACGGCGCACGAGGTGACGCTGCTCCAGGCGCTCGCCGACGGCGCCGCGCTGGCGATGGACAACATCGCCCTCCGCGAGCGCATGGAGAAGGCCGAGGCGCGGATCGACGAGCTCGACGCGGTGACCCGCGATCTCGAGGAGCGGCACGAGGCGCTCGCGGAGGGCCAGCGGCAGGGGGACGCGCTGAACGAGCTCCTCGCGCACGACCTCAGGAGCCCCGCCGCCGGCATCCTGCTGACCGCCAGGGCTCGGCTGCGGGATGCGGCGCTCGAGGAGCGGGAACGGCGCCGCTGGAGCCGGGTGCTCTGCTCGGCCGAGCTCATCCAGCGCACGGCGATGAACCTGCTCGACACCTCGAGCCGGCGGCTGGGGGCGCTCGTGCCTCGGCTGGATGAGCTCGACCTCACGGCGTTGCTGGAGGAGGTGGCCGAGATCCTGGAGCCGTTCGCGGCCTCCCGCGACCAGCGCATCGCGCTCCGCCCCGGCGCGCCGCGCTGCTGCCGCGCCCGGGGCGACGCGGATCTCCTGCGCCGGGTGCTGCAGAACCTGCTCGACAACGCCCTCCGCCACACGCCCGCGCGCGGCGCCGTGCACGTCGAGGCGCGGCCGGTCGACGCGCGCTGGGTCGAGGTGCTCGTGTGCGACGAGGGCCCCGGCATCCCTGCCCACCTGCGCGACCGCATCTTCGACAGGTACGTCCGGCTCGACGATCCGAACGTCGCCTCGCGCTCCGGCCGCGGGCTGGGACTGACGTTCTGCAAGCTGGCCGTCGAGGCGCACGGCGGCACGATCGAGGTGCGGGACAACGGCGACGAGCGCCCGGGGAGCTGCTTCTGCGTCCGGCTCCCCGCGTCCTGAGGCGCAGAGCGTCGTTCACCCGCTTCGGATACGGGCCCATCTCGACGTTTTCGGTGCTCAGCGCACGGGAGTGCGCTTCCGCGCCAAAAACGCCGAGCTGGACCCGTCTCCTGTGCGGGTGAACGACGCTCTTCAGCGCATGTACTGGAGAGGGGTGAAAACCGATCTAGACTAGGCGGACTGGTCGATTTCCCGCAGCGTCTCGCGGAGCGCCTGGGCCTCCGGGCCCTCGAGGATCACGGACGCCGACAGGGGCGTGGGCACGTGCTCGCGAAACTCCACGGGCTGGAAGGCGGCGATGGCACCGGACGCGGTGTAGGCGAGATCCAGGCGCACGGCGGAGGTGTCCGGTTCGCCCTCCGCGTCCAGAGCAAAGGGGAGCTTCGCGATGGCGGCGAAGTCCCGCCTCGCCAGGGCGGCGGTGAGGGCCTCGACAGGGCAGGTGAAATAGCGGAACCCCTCCTCCACCTTCTCACGCGTGGGGAGGTAGACGAGCTCGCTCAGGATCAGCCACTTGCGACGGGTCGTGAAGCGAGGGTCGGCGCGCAGGGAGTCGGATAGATCTTTGATCTCCATGAGTCCGTTCATATCGCAAGCGGGCCCAGCAAATCGTCACTTTTCCAGCGGAGATGTGGATCGAGTAGGGTCTTCTATGTCAACCAGCGCGTGCAGGGTGGCTATAGGGTGAATAGCGTGAATGGTGCGACCGGTGATGCCGCGAGCCCTTTACCGCGGGCGACGCGCGGCGGAGGGCGCCCCGCTGGGCCACGCCGGAGGGAGCTAGACCTGCCCTCGCCCGAGCTTCCGGACGAGCCGCACCAGGTCCTCCGGGTGGACCGGCTTTCCGACGTGCTCGTCGTACCCCGCCTCGAAGGCGAGCCGCTGGCTCGCGCCGCTCGTGTACGCCGTGAGCGCGATCGCGGGCGTCGCCCCGCCGTCGTCCCGCGCCATCGCCCGCACGCTCCGCATGAACGCGTAGCCGTCCAGATCGGCCATGCCGACGTCGCTCACGATGACGTCCGGCCTCACCGCGGCGATCGCGGAGAGCGCCTCCGACGCGGAGCTCGCGACGTGCACCTCCGCCCCTCGCGGGCGGAGCACGGCGCTCACGAGCTCGCGCGCGTCCGGCTCGTCGTCGACGACGAGCACGCGGAGGCCGTCCAGCCGCGCCTGCGTCGACTCCCGGGCGGCCGCCTCGGGGGGTCGCTCCACGTCGTGCTCGGGCGCGGGCGCCGCCGCCCGCGAGGGAAGCGAGACGAAGAAGCTGGACCCTCGGCCATGGCCGGCGCTGCGGGCCGAGACGGTGCCGCCGTGGAGCTCGACGATGTGGCGGACGATCGACAGCCCGAGCCCGAGGCCGCCGAACCTGCGGGTGATCGAGCTGTCGGCCTGCCAGAACCGCTCGAATACGTGGGAGAGCATCGCCGGATCGATGCCGCGCCCGTCGTCGTGCACGGCGAGGTGGATGCTCGTCCCCGCCTGCTCGAGCTCCACGCGGACATGCCCGCCCTTCTCGGTGAACTTCACCGCGTTGGACAGGAGATTCCACACCACCTGCTGGAGCCGCGCCGGATCCCCGAGGAGCATGAGGGGGCGCCCTCCGCCCTGCACGACGAGCTCGATGCCCTTGGCGTCCGCGGCCGGGCGGACGACCTCGATCGCCTGATCCACGATGGCCGCGAAGCTCAGCGGCCTGGTCTCGATGCGCATCTTGCCGGTGATGATGCGCGAGACGTCGAGCACGTCCTCCACGATCCTGGCCTGCGCCTGCGCGTTTCGCCGGATCGTGTCGAAGGCATTCGCGATCTCGGGGTCGCTCACGCTGTCGCACAGGAGCGACGACCACCCGAGGATCGCGTTGAGCGGCGTCCTCAGCTCGTGCGAGATCGTCGCGAGGAACTCGTCCTTCATGCGGTTCGCCTCCTGCGCCTGGGCGAGGCGGAGGCGCTCCTCCTCGGCCCGGCGCCGCTCGGTGAGGTCCCGCGTGACCTTCGCGAACCCGACGAGCTCCCCGCCGGTGCCGCGGAGCGCCGTGATGACGACGCTGGCCCAGAACAGCGCTCCATCCTTGCGGACGCGCCACCCCTCGTCCTCCACCCGCCCCTCGCGGGCGGCGGCCTCGAGCATCCACGCGCATTTGCCGGCGCGGACGTCCTCCTCCCGATAGAAGCGAGAGAAATGCCGCCCGAGGATCTCCTCGGTCGTATACCCCTTGAGCTCCTGCGCCCCGCGGTTCCAGGTGGTGACGACGCCCTGCGGGTCGAGCATGAAGATGGCGTAGTCCTTGACGCTCTCGACGAGCAGCCGGAAGCGCTCCTCGCTCCGGCGGAGCGCCTCCTCCGACTGCCGGCGCTCCGTCAGATCCCGGGTGATCTTCGCGAAGCCGATCAGCGTGCCATCGCGGTCCCGCAGCGCCGTCATGACGACGCTGGCCCAGAACAGCGCGCCGTCCTTGCGGACGCGCCACCCCTCGTCCTCCACCCGCCCGAGCGCGGTCGCCTGCTCGAGCTCGCGGTCGCACTTCCCCGCGGCCACGTCCTCCGGCGGGTAGAACGTCGAGAAATGGCGGCCGATGATCTCCCTGGGCTCGTAACCGTTGATCCGCTCAGCCCCCGGGTTCCACGTGGCCACATGACCTCGGTCGTCCAGGATGAAGATGGCATAGTCCTGGATGGTCTCGACGAGCAGCCGAAAGCGCTCCTCGCTCGCACGCAGCGATTCCTTGACGCCCGGATCGGCCAACCCGCTCGGCTGTAACAAAACAGACATGACGCATAGAGGATGCTCGATCCACGCCCTGCTGACCACTTCCGCGACGGGCGTGAGCGAGCCGAACGACAGCGCTTCGTCCCCCGGAAGCGGCGCCCCGCGCAGGTCGAGTCTCGAAACGCCGCACGCCGCAGGCCGAGGAGCTGGTCGGCATTCCGCCCTCCGTAGACATTTCTACGGCTCACCCTGAATCAGGATTCTGGATGAGGCCGCTCGGAGGCGCTTCATGCCGAGGCGGAGCCCTGACGCCGTGACAGGAGAGGAGATCCAGACGCGGAGACACACCGCAGATGGCGATCGCCGGATCGGCGCCGCGACGAGGCCGTGACCCGCGGGCGGGATGCCGTAGATTGATGCGGCAGGAGGCTTGGCCATGAGGCTCTCGAAGATCGCATTTTCACTCTGCAGCTCCTCGGCGCTCTCGCTGCTCGTCGCTGCGTGCGGGAGCTCGCCTCTGGGCGGCGGCGGCGACGGCGGCAGCGCGAGCAGCGCCGGCCATGGCGCCAGCGCGTCGAGCGGCCCCGGCGCCGAGTGCGGCGGCCCGAGCCCCGTCGGCTGCCACGCCCAGGGCTGTCCCGAGGGCCAGAGCTGCGTCGACGAGGGCTGCGCGCCCTCGCGCTGCGGGTGCGATCCAGAGACCGGCGCGTGGTACTGCACCGAGGACTGCGAAGGCGGCACCTGCGTGCCCGACGAGCCCACCTGCAGCGGTCCCAACCCGGTCGGCTGCAAGACCCAGGGCTGCCCCGAGGGGCAGATCTGCGCCGACGAGGGGTGCGCGCCGTCGGTGTGCACCTGCGATCCCGACAGGGGCCATTGGCTCTGCACCGCCGACTGCGGCGGTGGGACCTGCGTCCCCGCGCCCTGAGCCGGCCGCCGCGCCGGCGCCGTCCGGCGGTCATCGCGCCGGCGGCGCGGAGGGCTAAAGGCTGTTCAGGTGGTCCCAGCCCAGCCACGTGTTCACGAAGGGGATCAGCATCTCGTGAATCGCGCCGGTCTTGTCGGGGCCGAGCGCGTCGAGCGCCTCCCGCGCCTCGGTGAACCGCCGGCCGTTGTAGAGCAGGGCGTACGACAGGGCGAACCGATCGAGGAACTCGTCGGAGATCCTCCCTTCGGCCCGGTGCGAGCGGATCGCCGCCTCGAAGCGCGGGATCGCGTCCTCGACCCGGCCGCGCGCGAGGTCCACGCGGGCGAGCTTGCCCGTCGCCAGGGCCCGCGTCGCGGGATCCGGGCTCGACGACAGGGCGCCGAGCAGCGCGGCGGCCTCGTCGAGCTTGCCCTGCCGGCGCAGGGCTTCGGCCTGCTTGAGCGCGGGCGCCGCGAGCGGCGGGAGGAGCCGCGCGCGGAACGAGGCTCGCGCCCCCGCGCCCTCGGCCGTCACCTCGAGCTCGCGCGCGCCGTCCGGCGCGCGGACGTGGGTGAGCACGCCGCCCTGGACCGGCGCGCCCCCCTGCGCGACGGGCGTCCCGTCGAGCGCGAGCGCGGCGCGGGCCTGCGCGGGCGCCTTCACCCAGACGCGGATCGTGCCGTCGTCCGGCAGCTCGCAGACGCCCCCGGCGCGCAGGGCGCCGCAGCCGGCGAGCTCGACCTCGAGGGGCAACGGCGGCGGCTCCGGGGCGGCCCCGTGGCACGCATCGCCGCCGCACGCGAGCAGCGCCGCGCCGAGGAGCGCGAGGCCCGCCGTGCGCCGGATCGCGCGGGCGCGGCGCGGGGCCGGGTCGACGACCGGGCGAGCGGGCCCTAGGGGAAGGACCATGAAGGCCACCCTAGATTCACGGAACAGCGCGCACACGCCCGATCTCGAGGTTCGACATCGTACCATCTCGATCGACGGGGTCCGGATCTTCTACCGTGAGGCCGGTCCGGCGAACGCGCCGGTCGTCCTGCTGCCGCACGGGTATCCGTCGTCCTCGTTCCAGTTCCGCAACTTCATGCCGGCGCTCGCGGACCGGTGGCGGCTGCTCGCGCCCGACTATCCTGGCTTCGGCTACAGCGACACGCCCGCCGGCTTCGCGTACGGCTTCGACGGGTACGCCGACCTGCTCGATCGGTTCGCGAGGGCGCTGGGGCTCGGGCGATACGCCCTTTACCTGCACGACTACGGCTCTCAGATCGGCCTGCGCCTGGCGATCGAGGCGCCCGAGCGGGTCGCCGCCTTGATCCTCCAGAACGGCGATATCTACGAGGATGAGCTCGGCCCCAAGTACGAGACGTTGAAGGCGTACTGGGCGAACCCGACGCCGGAGGGCCGCAAGAAAATGTACGAGGCCGTCAGCGAGGAGGGGTTCCGCCACGAGTTCGTGGGCGAGATCGACGAGCGGCTCGTGGAGAGGATCCCTCCCGATCTGTGGAAGCTCTCCTGGCCGCTCATGACCGAGGAGCGCCGTGACATCATGGTGGGCTTGATGGAGGGCCTGAAGGACAACCTCGCATGGTTCCCGCGGTACCAGGCGTATCTGCGCGAGCGCCGCCCGCCGACGCTGATCGTCTGGGGGCCGCAAGACGGCTACATGCCCGAGGGCGCGGCGCGCGCGTATCTCCGGGACTTGCCCGACGCCGAGCTCCACCTCCTCGACGGCGGGCACTGGGCGCTCGAGACGAACCTCCCGGAGATCGTGGCGCTTTCGCGCGACTTCCTCGGGCGCGTGCACGCCTGAGAGCACCGCCGCGCCGGCGAGCGCGAGGCGCGCGTCCCGGCGCGCGCGTCGCCCTGTGGGGGTGAGGCTCGTTTCGGGTAAGCTCGCCGGGCTGCATGCCCACCACGACGCTGACACGAAGAGAGCTCAACCGCGCCACGCTCGCGCGACAGATGCTGCTGTCGCGCGAGCGGACCGCGGTCGTCCGCGGGATCGAGCGGCTGGTCGCCCTCCAGGCGCAGCTGGCGCGGCCGCCGTTCATCGGGCTCTGGTCGCGGCTCGAGGGGTTCCGGCGCGAGGAGCTGGTCCGGCTGATCCGGCGCCGCGAGGTCGTCCGGGCGCCGTTCCTGCGCGGCACGCTGCACCTCGTGAGCGCGAAGGATTACCTGGCGCTGCACCCGGTCATCGCGCCGGTGCACCACGCCGCGGTGCGATCGATCCTCCGCGACCGCGCGGACGCCCTCGACGTCGCCCGGCTGGTCGCCGAGGCGCGCGCGTATTTCGACGAGGAGCCGCGGACCATGGACGAGCTGCGCGATCACCTGGCCGCGCTCCACCCCGAGGGCGACGTGCGGGCCATGGCCCTCGCGGTCCGCATGCACCTGCCGGTCGTCCAGGTGCCCGCCGAGACGGCGTGGGCCTACCCGGGAACGGCGGATTTCGCCCCGGCGGCGTCGTGGCTGGGCGCGCCGTTCGGCGAGGGCGACGGGCCTCGCGCGCTCGTGCTGCGGTACCTCGCGTCGTTCGGTCCGGCGACCGCGGCCGACATGCAGACGTGGTCCGGCCTGACCGGGATCAAGGACGCTCTTCGATCCCTGGGCGACCAGCTCTGCACGTTCCGCGACGAGCGGGGCCGGGAGCTCTTCGACCTGCCCGACGCGCCGCGACCGCCCGCGGACACCGCGGCGCCGGCCCGGTTTCTCCCCGATTACGACAACATCCTGCTCGCGCACGACGACCGCACGCGGATCATCGCGGACGAGCATCGCGCGCGGATCGTCCTGTCCGCCAACCTGCGCATCCTGCCGACCTTCCTCGTGGACGGCTTCGTGGCCGGCACATGGGGCATCGAGCGGAAGAAGGCCTCGGCCACGCTCGTGATCGAGCCGTTCGAGGCCCTCTCCAGGGCGGCGCGCGAGGAGCTCGCCGAGGAGGGAGAGGCGCTCCTCCGCTTCATCGAGGAGGACGCCAGCGCGTTCGAGGTGCGCTTCGACAAGGCTGGGGCCGCGAAGGCGCCGGCGGCGCGGGCGAAGGGCATGGCAAAGGAGCAGAGACGACGATGATCTCGGTTCGCCCCGTGGGCCTCGCCGAGCTCGGCTGATCGCAGAGTCCGCGCGCAGGAAGGAGCACCATGCTGGACACGATCTGGGATCGCCATCGCGCCGCCGGGCTCGACGCAGCGGCCGCCGCCGTCGCCGCGCCGTCGCCGGAGGACCTCTGCTACCTCGCGATGCTGGCGTTCTCCGACGAGCGCTACGCGGACGCCGCGGCGTTCGCCGCGCGCGCCGCGGCGGCCTCGCCGGGGGACACCCTGTTCCACGCGGCCGCGGAGCACCTCGCGCGGGTCGCCCGGGAGGGCAAGCGCAACGTCTACGTGTCCGCCGAGGGGTTCGCCGCCTTCATCCGCGGCGGCGGCAACGTGCCGCTCTACCGGGAGACCAGCGCGGCGCTGGCCGGCGAGTACCCGGAGGCGCCCTTCGATCTGCTCGACATCGGCGCCGGCGACGGGATGGCGCTGCTGCCCGCGCTGACGCCGGCGGTGCAGCGGGTGACCGTCGTCGAGCCGGCGGCGCCGCTGCTCGAGCGATGCGCCGCGGCGCTGTCCGGCCGAGGGGTCGACGTCGAGGCGTTCGGCGGGCGGCTCCAGGATCTCGCCGCAGACCCGGACATGGCGCCGCGGCGCTGGTCGGTGGCGCAGGCGACGTTCTGCCTTCACGCGATCGCCCCCGCCGAGCGGCCGGCGCTGCTCCGCTGGGCGCGCGCGCGCTGCGACCGGCTGCTCGTCGCCGAGTTCGACGCGCCGCGCATGGACGAGCCGCTCTCGCCGGACACCGCGCGGCACGTGCTCGAGCGCTACCGCGAAGGGCTCTCGGAGTACGCCGGGGCCGAGCGCGACACGGTCGCCCAGGGGTTCTTGATGCCGGTGCTCTTCGGCTACGTCGACCGCGGCGCCACCCGCACCACGTTCGAGCACCCCATCGACGACTGGGCCGCGCAGCTGCGCGAGGCCGGCTTCCCGCGCGTCGACCGACGGCTGCTCCACCGGTACTGGTGGGCCCCGGCCTTCCTGCTCTCGGCGCGCTGAGGCTGCTGGCCGAGCGCGCGCCCCCAGCTGCTCGGGCGGCCGGGCAGGACGAGCGCCGATCACCGCCGATCCGACGCATTGCGCGCCCGGTAAGCGCGCTGCTGGCAAGCCCGCGAGCAGTACGCCCGCGGCCGCCCCGTGGCGGGCTGGTCGATCGCGCCGCCGCACTGCGCGCACGCCGGCGCCCCGTCCCGCCGCGGGGCCTCGTCCGGGGTTTCGTCACGAGCTTGCGCCGTAGGCCGTGACGTTTCGCGACTTTCGTCACACAGGCCAGAGCGCGACCGGACGAGCGCCTCGATGCCGTCGAGCACGCGCTCCAGGCCGAACAGGAACATCTCCTCCGTGAACGGGTGCTCGTCGAACGCGCCCGACCCCATCATCCTCGCCATCGTCGGGTAGCGGGCCGGGTCGAAGAGCTTGTCCCAGAAGTAGGCGCGCTCGGACCACCACTGCTCGTCGGTGACGCCGGTCTCCTGCTCGGCCTCGGCCCGGTCCACCGAGAGCCTCCCCGCGCCCCGGGTGTAGCAGTCGACGAGGTGGACGGCGGCGAGCATCTCGCGGTCGGTGAGGCCAACCCCGGAGACCGCGCGGAGCGCCGCCTCGTACGACGCCATCCCCTTCGGCCCCATCACGGGGCGCACCGGCGTCACGTGCAAGAACCACGGGTGCCGGTGGTAAAGCGCCCAGTCCGCGAGCGCCGACGCCTCGAGCTTGGCGCGCCACCCCCCGGGGACGGTGTCGAGGAGGGGCGGCTCCCCTATCGCGGTGTCCAGCATGAGGTCGAGGAGCTCGGCCTTGCTCGGCACGTACCGGTACAGCGACATCGTGGTGAACCCGAGCTTCGCGGCGACCCGCTGCATCGACAGCGCCGAGAGCCCCTCGCCGTCGGCGAGCTCGATCGCGGCCTGGACGATCTGATCGAGGGTCAGGCCGGGCCTGGGCCCCCGGCTCGGCCGCCTCCGGATCCCCCAGAGGAGCTCGAGGCTGCGCACGGCGTCGCCGCCTCCGCTGTACTCGGTCGCAGTTTTTCGTCGCCGCTTGGGTTTGACAGCCATCCGATAACTGCGTATATCACACACAATACAGTGTACGTGATAAACAGTTTTCTGGAGGTCCGCGTGAAGCAGCACGACGAGAGGCGACTGATGCGATCGACGACCCAGCTGTCCCGAGCGCGCGGCCTCGCGGCCGCCGTGCCGGTCGCGTTTTCGGTGGGGTGCGCGGCAGAGGAGCCGGCGCCGGAGCCGACGTTCTGGCAGGACGTCGCGCCGATCACGGCATCCAAGTGCACCGCGTGTCATCAGGAGGGCGGGCTCGGGCCCTTCCGCCTCGACGACTACACCTCGGCGAAGGCGCGCGCCGGCGCGATCGACGACGCCGTGCAGGGCGGCCATATGCCCCCGTTCCTCGTGGCGCATGACGGCTCGTGCGGCGACTTCGAGGACGAGGCGACGCTCACCGCCGAGGAGCTCGACATCATCCATCGCTGGGCGACCGGGGCGCGCGCCGAGGGGGAGCGCGCGGGCGCGCCGCCCACCCCGCCCGTGCCCACGCTCGAGGGCGGCGTCGACTACATGACACCGCCGATCACCCCCGTGGCCGACCCCGCCGATCCCCTCGCGGCCTACGACGAGTGGCGGTGCTTTCCTGTGGACCCGGGCCTCGACACCGACCGCTTCATCACCGGATATCAGGTGACGCCCGGGGTCCGGTCCATCGTTCATCACGTCACGGTCTATCGGGTGACTCCCTCGGAGCCGTCGCTCGTGGAGGGCAAGACGAACCAGGATGTGATGACGGAGCTCGATGACGCCTCGCCGGACAGGCCCGGCTGGGAGTGCTTCGGCGGCCCGTCCGACGCGCTGCCGTTCCAGCCGCTGTTCGCCTGGGCGCCCGGGCAGAACGTCGTCGAGTTCCCCGGCGGCACCGGGGCGCCGGTCTCCGCGAAGGACGCGTTCGTCGTCCAGGTGCATTACAACCTCCATAACCACACGGACGCCTCCGCCGAGGACTCGACGCGCCTCCGGGTCCGCTACGAGGACACCGTGGAGCGGCGCGCCGTGTTCCTCGGGGACGACGGCTTCCTCATGACCCTCTTCGAGCCGGACGGCCCGGACACGCTGCCGCCCCGCCAGAAGGACGCCGCCTATACATGGAGGAGGACGCGCGCAGAGCTCGCCTTCGACGCGGCGCTGCCCCCGCTCGAGGTGCTCGGCGTGATGCCGCACATGCACGAGCGCGGGCGCACCTTCGACCTGCGCGTGACCTCGGGGGCGCAGGAGAGCTGCATTGCGCGCGTGGACGACTGGGACATCCACTGGCAGAACGTGTACTGGTACCGCACGCCGCCGCTGCTCGACCCGAGCTCCTCGATCGAGGTGACATGCACCTTCGACACGCGCGACGCTCAGGACCCCGTGCTGCCCGGGTGGGGCACGCAGAACGAGATGTGCAATGCGAACCTCCTTGTCGCGGTGCCGATGACGCCCTGACGTCGCGACCGCCGCCTCCCCGCGGTCCCCTTGCAAGGCGCGCAGGTCGCCGCGCGTCCCCTCAGCCCCCGCCGGCCGCGCCCTGCGCCGCCCGCGTCGACCCGGCCCACAGAAGGCCGAGCGCCGCCGCCGACATCGCCCCGCCCGCCGCGCACACCCCGAGCCACCCCCAGCGCGTCCAGGCGGCGGTGCCGAGCCACGCGCCGGCCGCCCCGCCGACGAAATAGGTGGTCATGTAGATCGTGTTCATCCGGCTGCGCGCCTCGGGGCGCAGCGCGTACACGCGCGCCTGGTTCGAGATCTGGTTGGCCTGCGCGCCCAGATCGAGCAGCACAACGCCGAGCGCGATGCCCCACAGCCACCCTCCGAGCAGCCAGAGCACCCCGAACGACGCGAGCAGCACCCCGAGCGCGAGCGCGTTGATCCGGCGATCGCCGCGCACGTCGGCGTACCGGCCGACGAGCGGCGCCGCGGCGGCGCCGGCCACGCCGACGAGGCCGAAGAAGCCCGCGACCTGCGGGCCGTGGCGCTCGGGCATGCTCTGGAGATAGAGCGCGAGCGTCGCCCAGAAGGCGCTGAAGGCGCCGAACGAGAGCGCGCCGAGCGCGGAGTGCAGCCGCAGCGCAGGCTCGCTCCGGGCGAGGCGCCCGAGCGAGCGCAGGAGCTCCGGATACGACATCGCCGCGGCCGGCGGCTGCGCCGGCAACGCCAGGCGCAGCACCGGGCCGAGCGCGATCATGAGCCCCGCCGCCGCCCAGAACATCGCGCGCCACCCGAGGTGCGTGCCGACGACGCCGGCCACCGTGCGCGACAGGAGGATGCCGATGAGCAAGCCGCTCATCACCATCCCCACCACGCGCCCGCGCTGCTCGTCCGGCGCGAGCTGCGCCGCGAACGGCAAGATCAGCTGCGGCACCACGCTGGTGATGCCCACCGCGAAGCTCGCCGCGATGAGCCACGGCAGGTCCGGCGCGAGCGCGGCGCCGCACAGCGCGAGGCTCGCCAGCGCCGCCATGACGACGATGAGCCGCCGCCGCTCGTGGCTGTCGCCGAGCGGCACGAGGAGGAGCATGCCCGCCGCGTACCCGACCTGCGTCATCGTCGGCACGAGCCCGAGCGAGCCGCCCGCGCCGCCGAGCTCGCGGGCGATGTCCCCGAGCAGCGGCTGGTTGTAATAGAGGTTCGCCACGGTGGCGCCGGAGACCGCCGCCATCAGCCAGACGAGCCCGCGGCGGAGCGACCGGGAGGGCGAGGAAGAGGTCTGCATGGGGAAAGGAGGGCAGCGCAGGCATGCGCCGCGCGCCGTCCCCGATCCATCGCACAACCCTGGCGCCACCCGCCAGGGATGCGGAGAGAGAGTTCAACGCAAAGGCGCAAAGGCGCGAAGGCGCAAAAAAGACAATTACAATGCCTTTTTGCGTCTTTGCGCTCTTTGCGCCTTTGCGTTAGAAATTCTCTTCGCTTGCGAGGCAGATCCCTGGCGGGATTTCTGAAGCGGCGAATGACCTACGCACCGGGGCCGCGGGGGCGCGGCGCGGCCCGCCCCCGCGGCGCTCGCTCACCGGCGCGGGCACTCGCCGCGGAGCGCGACCGAGACGCCGGCCGCGTGCGCGAAGCACGCGTTGCTGTACGTCTTGTCGTCGCAGCCGCAGACCGGGTCGTACTGCTCCGTGCACGCCTCCGGGATCGTCTCGCAGACGCCCGTCTGGTCGGCCGCGCCGCAGATGGCCTCCAGGCTGTAGTTGCAGAACTCGCCGGGGTCGCACGCGAGGCCGGCGAGGCCGCCGCAGTGCTGCACCTCGGAGGGCGCGCACTCGCCGCGCGACGCCACCGACACGCCCGCCGCGTTCGCGGCGCACGCGTTGCCGTAGGTGTTGCCGTCACAGCCGCAGACCGGGTTGTACTCGAACGTGCACGCCTCCGGGATCGGCGCGCAGGCGCCCGGCAGATCGGTCGCCCCGCACGCGGCCTCGGGCGCGAAGTCGCAGAAGAACCCGGGCTCGCACGCCGCGGCGCCGCGGGTGCCGCACACCCCTCCCGGAGCAGGCGCGCACTCGCCGGGCGACGCCACCGACACGCCCGCCGCGGCCGCCATGCACGCGTTGCCGTAGGTGTTGCCGTCGCAGCCGCAGACGGGGTTGTACTCCTTCGTGCACCCCTCCGGGATCGGCGCGCAGACGCCCGTCTGATCGGCCGCGCCGCACATGGCGTCGGGCGCATAGTCGCAGAACTCGCCGGGCTCGCACGCGAGGCCCGCGAGGCCGCCGCAGTCCCGCGCCGGGGGCGGCTCGCACTCGCCGCGCGACGCCACCGACACGCCCGCCGAGTTCGCGGCGCACTCGTTGCCATACGTCTTGCCGTCACAGCCGCAGACCGGGTTGTACTCCTCCGTGCACACCTTCGGGATGCGCTCGCAGGTGCCCGTCATGTCGAACGCGCCGCACATGGCCTCGAGCTCGTAGTCGCAGAAGTAGCCCTTCTTGCAGCTGAGGCCGGCGAGGCCGCCGCAGGCGCGGCCGTGACCGCCGCCCGACACCTCCTCCGAATTGGTGCCGGTGTTGTCGCCGCCCACCTCGACCTGACAGCCCACCGTGAGCGGGATCATCGATAGCGCGAGCCAGAGAACGGAACCGATACGGCTGCTCTTGATGCGATTCTGAACGTTCATGATGTTCCTCCAACACACGGCCTCGCCGTCGCCGGCGAGGCGAAAGACATGCACGAGCCCCTCCCCTCCCGAGGAAGGGCGCCCTCGCGCCGCGCGAGCGCGGCGCGTGATCCGTGGGTCGCTTCCCCGACCGATCAGTCGGGGAGCGTGAGCGTCAGCGCGCGGCGCCCGGGCTCGGGCGCCGTGACGTCGAGGAAGAGCACGTCCTCGCGCTCGTCCCCGTCACCGTCCGCGCGCACGGTGACGACGGTGGACCCGCCCGGCGGCACCACGAACGGCGCCTCCGGGCCGACGCTGAACGGCGCGGCGCCGCGGCGCAGGCGCGGCGCCTCGATGGACACGTCCTCGGCGCACCCGCTGCGGACGACAACGTCGCGCGCGCCGCCGTCGGCCTCGAACGTGACCCACGCGCCCGGCGTGAGCTCGAGGCACGGCAGGTGATCGAGCGTCTTCTCGGTCGAGCTGGGCCCCGCGAGCCGCAGATCCGCCGGCTCCGACCGGAGCTCGCCCTGCTTCACCTGCATCCGCAGGACGTGCTCGGTCCGGGCGAGCACGGTGGCGGTGAAGCTCCCGTCGGGGTTCACGTCCGCGACCACCGGCGCGTCGAGCGTGTCGAGGTTCGTCACCACGATCACGCCCTCCGCCGGCGTGACCGCGCCCGGCTTCCCTTCGAGCGCGATCTGGTCGGCGAAAGGCATGACCGCGTCCACCACGCCGACGAGCCCCCCATCGAGGATAGGCTCGCGAACCGGCGGGCTCGGCTGCGGGCTCACGACACAGCCGCCGAGGAGCACCGCGAGGAGCGCCGAGACGACCGCGCCCCGCCGGTCCTCCTGTCCGCCTGTCATCCGCATCGCCATGCCCGAGCCTAGAGCAAACCCGGTGCCGACGGAAAAACATCGGAAATCATCTTGAAATCGCGGCCGCCTATGTCTCATCCGTTGTCTCACTGTCTCAGGTGGCACATCCGTGAGACACTGTGCGGATGATCCCAGCCGAAGGGACCCTGGTCGCCCGCCGCTACCGCCTGATCCGCCCGCTGGGCCGGGGGGGGCTGGCCACGGCGTGGCTCGCGCGCGACGAGGCGCTCGGGCGCGACATCTGTCTGAAGCTGCTCGGCCGCGCGCGCAGCGCGGAGCGGGCGGCGTTCCGCGGCGAGTTCAGGATGCTGGCGGGCCTGTTCCACCCTCACCTCGTCCGGGTGCACGACTTCGGCATGCTCCGGGAGACCGGCGAGCCGCGCTTCTACTTCACGTCGGAGGCGGTGCTCGGCGCGCCGCTCGACGCGTACGTGACAGGCCGGCGGTTCGAGGAGGTGCGGGCCGCGATCGTCGACGTGCTCGACGCGCTGCGCTTCCTCCACCGGGCGCGCATCCGGCACGGCGACGTGAAGCCGGCCAACATCCTCGTCGACGCGTCGGGGCGCGCGGTGCTGATCGATCTGTCGTGCGCGGCGCGGGTCGGCGAGCGGACCGACGACGGGATCTCCGGCACGCAGGGCTACGTGGCGCCCGAGGTGATCCGCGGCGAGGCGGCCGACGGGCGCGCGGACCTGTTCGCGCTCGGCCGCACCCTGGGCGCGATCGCGCCGCTGCTCGCGGAGCCGCCGCCGGAGGCGATCGCCGCGCTCGCCGAGCGCCTCGTGCGGCCCGAGCCGCGCGACCGCCCGGCCGACGCGGGCGAGGTGCTCGACTGGGTGGGCGCGTCGCCGCGCGCGCTGGCCCCGCCGCCGCCGGAGCCGCCCCACCTGGTCGGCCGCGACGCGGAGCTCGGCGCGGTCGCCGAGGCGCTCGCCGCGCTGGAGCGCGGGGAGAGCGGGCCGCGGCTGTGCGTGATCGCCGGGGAGCCCGGCTGCGGGAAGAGCCGCCTCCTGCGCGAGGCGAAGTGGAGCGCGGAGCTCAGGATGGAGGCCGTGGAGGGGTTCGCGCGGGCCGGGGCGCGGGTGGGCTCGGTCCGATCGATGCTCGGCCGCGCGACCGGGGAGGAGGCGCTCCCGGCGGGCGCGCTCGGCGCGCTGCGCGCGCACGAGCGACTGACGCGCGCGCGGTCGGGCTCGGGGGCGGAGCCGCTGGTGCTGGTGCTCGACGACGCCGACGAGGTGAGCGGGGCGGACCGGGAGATGCTCGAGGCGCTGGTGCGGCTGCTGGGCCCCGACGATCCGGTGCTGCTCCTCGCGGCGGAGCGCATCCCGCACGGCGGGGGCCGGGCGCCGCTCGCCGCCGTGGCCGCCGAGGCGGGGCGGAGCGCCCGCGAGGTCGCGCTGCCGCCGCTCGGGCGCGAGGCGGTGCAGCGCTGGATGGACGCCATCGGGCTGGGCGACGCGACCGAGGCGGTGCTGCGCGCGAGCGCCGGGTGGCCCGCGGATCTGGTGGTGACCGCGGGGCGGCTCGCCGAGAGCGGGGACCTCGCGGGGCTCGACGCGACGACGCCGGGGGCGAGCGCGCGCTACGCGCTGCGGCTGCGGGGGCTCGGGCGGCCGCTGCGCGACGCGGTGGCGACGCTGGCCGTGCTGGGCGGCGCGGCGGCGGACGAGGCGCTGCCGTCGCTCGGGCTGCCGGTCGCGCACCTCGCCGAGCTCGCCGCCCGCGGCGTCGCGGCCCGCGCGGCGGGGGGCTGGACGCTGACGCGGGCGGGGCCGATCGCGGCGCTCCTGGCGGCGCTCGGCGGCGAGGCGGTCCGCGCGGCGCACGCGCGGGCGGCGGCGGCGTTCCCGGCGCGGGTCGAGCAGCAGGCGCTGCACCTGGCGCTGTCGGGCGACACGGCGGCGGCCGAGCGCCTGTTCCTGGCGCGGCGCGCCGAGCGCGAGGCGGACCCGGGGCCGTGGGCCGCGGCGGCCGAGGCGCTGCTCGAGGCGGCCACGGCGGCGGAGACGCGGCTCGAGATCGCGTCGACGCTCCAGCGGGGCGGGCGCGCGGGGCGGGCGCGCGAGGTGCTGGAGCAGCTGCTCGCGGAGGGGCAGGCGCCGGCGCTCGGGGCGCGGCGGGGGCCGGCGCTCGTGCGGCTCGGCGCGTGCCTGCTCGAGCTGGGCGATCCGACGGCGGCGCTCGCGCGGCTCGAGGAGGCGGAGCAGGCCTGTGGGGAGGCGCCGTCGTTCGCGCCGCGGGAGCGCGCGTGCCTCGCCGATCTCGCGAGCCGGGCGCTCTTGCGGCTCGGGTCGCACGCGGAGGCGCGGGCGCGCGCGGAGCCGGCGCTTCCGTGGTGCGACGAGCCGGAGGTGCTGGCGAGCCTGCACGAGGACGTGGGGGTGGCGGCGAGCTACCTCGGGGAGCGGCGGCTCGCGGGGCTGCACCTGGGGCTGGCGGCCGGGCTGCACCGGGACCGGCGGGCGCCGCGGGCGCTGGTGCGCGCGCTGTCGTACCAGGCGATCGACGCGTTCCGCGCGGGGGAGGTCGAGGCGGCGCTCGTCGGCTACCGGCAGGCGCTCGCGACGGCGGAGGAGCACGGGCTCGGGGATCTGGTGGCGCGCTGCAGCCTCAACGTGGGTACGGCGTGCCACCAGTCGGGCGAGCTGGGGGAGGCGCTCGCCGCGTACGAGCGCGGGGCGCGGCTCGCCTCGGCGCTGGGGCAGGCGGACCTGGTGCTGGTGCTCGATTTCGATCTGGCGAAGCTCTGGGCGGACGTGGGGGCGTTCGAGCGGGCCGGGCGCGTGGCGTCGCGGGTGGAGGCGGAGGCGGCGCGGCGGGGGGCGCCGTTCTTCGCGGCGGCCGCGGCGTCGGTGCTCGGGGACTGCGCGCTCGCGGCCGGCGACGCCGAGGAGGCGGCGCGCTGCTTCGAGCGGTCGCGGCGGGGGTTCGAGGCGCAGGGCGCGCAGCGCGAGGTGGTGGAGGAGGAGCTGGAGCTGTGCCGGGCGCACCTTGCGCGGGGGGCGCTGGGCGACGCGCGGGCGGCGCTGGCGCGGGCGCGCGAGCACGGGGCGGTGCGGGAGGCGCCCGACCTGGGGGCGCGGGCGGCGCTGCTGGAGGGGCGGCTGGCGCTGCTCGACGGGGACGGCGGCGAGGGGGGCGGCAACCTGGGTCAGGCAGGGGGCGAGCTGGGGGAGCCCAACCTGGGTGAGGGCGGGCTCAACCCGGGTCGGCCCAACCCCGGTCAGCCCGCCCTGAACCCCGGTCAGCCCAACCCCGGTCAGCCCGCCCTCAACCCCGGTCAGCCCAACCTGGGTCAGCCCAACCCCGGTCAGCCCGCCCTCAACCCCGGTCAGCCCAACCTGGGTCAGCCCAACCCCGGTCAGCCCGCCCTCAACCCCGGTCAGCCCAACCTGGGTCAGCCCAACCCCGGTCAGCCCGCCCTCAACCCCGGTCAGCCCAACCTGGGTCAGCCCAACCCCGGTCAGCCCGCCCTCAACCCCGGTCGGCCCAACCCCGGTCAGGACCTCGCCGCGGCCCGGGAGCTCCTCGAGCGCGCCCTCGGTCTCGCCGAGCGGGCAGCCCAGCCCGACCTCATCGCGGACGTCCGCCTCGCGCTCGCCGACGCCGCCGAGCTCGCCGGCGAGCCCGAGGCCGCGGCCGCGCAGCGGCAGCGCCGCGCAGCGGCAGCGCGCCACCGCCGCGTGGACCGCCATGGCGCGCTCGCTGCCGGAAGCCCTCCAGCACGCCTTCTGGACGCACCCCCGCCGCCGCGCCGCTCGTCCCGCCCAGGCCAACGCCGCGACGCCGCCCGGGGCGGCCGCCGGCCGCGAGGCGCAGCCCGCCACCGAGCGCGCCGCCAAGCTCGAGCGGCTCCTCGCCATGTTCCGCAAGCTCAACTCCTCCGTCGAGATCGCCGACATCCTCGCCATGGCCATGGACGCCGCCATCGACCTCACGGCCGCCGAACGCGGCTTCGTGCTGCTCGAGCAGACCGGCGGCGAGCTGCGCGTGGCCGTCGCGCGCAACGTCGACCGCGAGAAGGTCGGCAGGAGCCACCTCAAGTTCAGCTACAGCATCGCCGAGCGCGCCATCGCGGCGCAGGAGCCCGTCGTCACCGTGGACGCCCAGGACGACCCGCGGTTCCGCGAGCACGCGTCGGTGCACGCCATGCGGCTCCGCTCCGTGATCGCCGTGCCGATCCGCTCGCCGGACGGCGTGCTCGGCGCGCTCTACCTCGACAACCGCTTCCGGCGCGCCCGCTTCGCCCCCGACGACGTCGACCTGCTCCTCGCCTTCGCCGACCAGGTCGCGCTCGCGCTGCGCAACGCGCGCCTCGTCGACGACCTGCGCCGCCGCACCGTGGAGCTCGAGGCCGAGCGGCGCCGCGTCGAGGAGCTCCTGCGCGGACAGGCCGCCGAGATCGACCGGCTGCAAGAGGAGGTGCTCGTCCGCCAGCAAGCCCTGGAGCACCGCTACGACTACGGCGCCATCGTGGGGCGCGGCCCCGCCCTGCGCGCGGTGTTCGCGACGCTCGACCGCGTGGTCGACACGCCGGTCAGCGTGCTCGTGACCGGCGAGAGCGGCACCGGCAAGGAGCTCGTCGCGCGCGCCATCCACTTCGCCGGCCCGCGCAAGAGCGGCCCGTTCATGGGGATCAACTGCGCCGCGCTCCCCGCCTCGCTGCTCGAGTCGGAGCTCTTCGGCCACGTCCGCGGCGCGTTCACGGGGGCCGACCGGGACCGGACCGGCCTCGTGGTCGCGGCGCGCGGCGGGACGCTGTTCCTCGACGAGCTCGGCGAGATGCCGCTCGAGGTGCAGGCGAAGCTGCTCCGGGTGCTCCAGGAACGCGAGGTCCGCCCCGTCGGCAGCGCCGAGGCCGTGCGCGTGGACTTCCGCCTCGTCTGCGCGACGAACCGCGATCTGCTCGCCGAGACCGCGCGCGGGCGCTTCCGCGAGGACCTCTACTACCGCGTCGCGGTGGTGCAGATCCGGCTGCCGCCGCTGCGCGACCGGCTGGAGGACCTGCCGGAGCTCGCGCTCCACTTCGTGCGCCGCGCCGCGGAGCAGCTCGGCCGCCCGGCGCCGCAGCTCTCCCGCGAGGCGCTGCGGCGGCTCGGCCAGCACGGCTGGCCCGGCAACGTGCGCGAGCTGGAGAACGTGATCACGAAGGCCGTCGTGCTCTGCGACGGCCGCAGGATCGGCTCCGACGACGTGGACCTCCCGCGCGCGCGCGAAGGCGGCGGCCGCGGCGCGCCCCGCGCCCTCCCCGACGAGCGCGCCGCGCTGCTCGCCGCCCTCGAGCGCACCGGCTGGAACGCGCTGCAAGCCGCGCGCGACGCGGGCATGTCGAGGGCGACGTTCTACCGGAAGCTGCGGAGGCTCGGAATCCAGCGACCGGCAGGGCCTCCGGCAGAACGCCCGACCGAGCGCTCGGCAGAGCCCCCGAGCGGCGACCCGACGAGCGCCCGCGGCGACTGAGCACCTCCGCCCACACTCCCTGTCCGCCACAGGCAACCTCGCGCGGCTCGGTTTCGTCCGAGAAGGCAAATTCTCCTGAATTTGACGCGGCCGGCACGGGGCAGTTCGCCCCACCTGAGGCACTCCGGCCCTCGCTAGTCATGAGCTCGCTGGCCGCTCCGCGTCGCGCTCGCGGCGCTCGAACGGGCCGCCCACGATGCGGCGCAGAAAAAGACAACTCATGTTCAGGGGTAACGGCGTCCATGTTCCGCCCCGACCACAGCCGTGGGCCGACAGGCGCTCTCGGCCCGAGGTGGCCCGAGCCTTGCGACGTCGTCCGGGCATGAACACAGCGAAACTCTTTCTGCTGATGTCTCTCTCTGTCGCTGCCGCGGTCGGCTGCGACAGAGCAGAAGGCACGACGCGTTCGGACGACAACACCGCGACGGTGCCGGGCGAGGTCGCCCAGAGGGCGAACAACCCCACGCCCGCGGCCGCCGACAACACGGACAAGAACGATCGCGATCGCGATCCCGCCGCGCTGACCCCCGGGGATCAGGGCGAGAACGAGACCGATCGCACGATCACGCAGAAGATCCGCCAGGCGGTGGTGGCGAACGACACGCTGTCGATGAACGCCAAGAACGTCAAGATCATCACGAACGGGCAGGTCGTCACGCTGCGCGGCCCGGTGAAGAGCGACAAGGAAAAGGCCGACATCGAGGCGGTCGCCAAGGGAACCCCGGGCGTCCAGCGGGTCGACAACCAGCTCGAAGTTGACGTTGACTGAACCAGTCCGAAAGGCTGAAAGGAAGATACCATGGCAACGAAGAAAGCGGTCCTGGGCCTCGTGAGCACGCTCGCTCAGGCAGACATCATCGTCGGCGAGCTACAGCGCGCCGGCTTCATGACCAGCGATATCTCGGCGCTCTTCCCCGACAAGCACGGCACGCGGGACTTCGCGCACGAGAAGAACACGAAGGCGCCCGAGGGCGCGACCGCGGGCGCCAGCGCCGGCGGCGCCATCGGCGGGACCATCGGCCTGCTCGCCGGCATCGGCGCGCTCGCCATCCCCGGCCTCGGGCCCTTCATCGCGGCCGGCCCGATCATGGCCGCGCTGAGCGGCGCCGCGGCGGGCGCGGCGGTCGGCGGCGTGACCGGCGCCCTCATCGGGCTCGGCATCCCCGAGGTCGAGGCCAAGCAGTACGAGGGCAAGATCAAGGGCGGCAACATCCTGATCTCCGTCCACGTCGAGAACAGCAACGAGCGGACGCTCGCCAAGCAGGTCCTGGAGCGCGGCGGCGCGACCGACATCGCGGTCCTCACCGAAGAGGGCCTCTCGTCGAAGCAGCGGGCCGTCGCCTGAGCGTGACGCCCTGAGGAACACCTGACCTCGGCAGCTGCCCGTCCGACGCCCGGCCCCCCCCCCCGAAGGCGTCAGGCGGGCAGCCGCTCGAGGTCGACCTCGTCGGACGGCGCGATGTCGGCCTTGAGGAAGCGCTGCATCTGGTGGAGCGCGTAGCGGTTGTCTTCCTCGCTCTCCGACGCCAAGCAGTCCGACGGGACGAGCAGCCGGTAATCGCGCATGTAAGCGTCGTTCGCCGTGAACAGGACGCAGATGTTCCCCGCCATGCCGGTGAGGATCAGCGTCTGCACGCCGAGGGACTCGAGCAGGATCTCGAGCGTGGTGCCGTAAAAGCCCGAGTGCTTGGGCTTGAGCACGAAATAATCCTCCTCGCCGGGCCGCAGCAGCGCCGCGATCTCCCGGCCGCGGACGCCCTCTTCCAGGCAGTGCTCGATCTGCCGGTGGAAGTTGGACTGCCAGCGGCCGAAGTTGTCGTTCACGTAGACCGCGGGGATGCCCGCGTCGCGACACCGCTGCTTCAACGCCCGGATGCGGTGCGCCATCGGGAGGGCGTGGGCGAGCAGCTGGTCGCCTTCCGGGAACTCCAGGTCGTTGATGACGTCGATGAGGAGGAGCGCGGTCCGGCTGTTGTCCGGCGCAGCTCCGTGGAGGTCGTGGGTCCGCCGCGGCATAGAGACCGCTGGTTATACAGCGGGCCAAGGCCAGCGGGGCAGCAATCGCCGCTCGCTCGGCCCGCTGTGGCGAAACGCGACGCCGGCCGCGGCGCGGCGGGCCGGGAGCGGCCAGGACGGGCGCGGCGCGCGGGACCTCCCGGATCGCGCCGTCGGCCGCTGGCTTGCATTGCCTCCCGACACGGACCTGAAACGGACCTCTTGGGTCGAAGGAGAGCGCATGCCTCGCAGCATCTGGAAAGGGAGTATCAGCTTCGGGCTCGTGCAGATCCCGGTCGCCCTCTACCCCGCGGAGGAGCCCAACGAGCTCCACTTCACGCAGCTCGACCGGCGCAACATGACGCCGATCCGTTACGAGCGCGTGAACCGGGAGACGGGCGAGCCGGTGAGCTGGGACGATATCGTCCGCGGCTATCCCTACGAGAAGGGCGAGTATGTGGTCATGTCCGACGAGGACCTGCGCCGCGCGAACGTGGAGGCGACGCAGACCGTGGACATCCTCGACTTCGTCGACGCCGCGGAGATCGACCCGATGTACTACGAGAAGCCGTACTATCTCGCCCCCGCGTCGACGAACAGCAAGAAGAAGTCGTCCGTGACGGCATACGTGCTCCTGCGCGAGGCGCTGCGGAAGACGGGGAAGGTCGGGATCGCGAAGGTCGTGATCCGGACGCGCGAGCACATCGCCGCGGTGCGGCCGCACGGCCGCGCGCTCGTGCTGAACCTGCTGCGGTTCGCGCACGAGCTCCGCTCCGATGAAGAGCTCGACCTCCCCGAGATGGATGTCGACGCAAAGGGGCTCGGCAAGCGGGAGCTCGAGATGGCCGAGCGGCTCGTGGCCGAGATGGCCACCGAGTGGAAGCCGGAGAAATACAAGGACGAGTACCGCGACGACGTGATGAAGATGATCGAGAAGAAGGTGAAATCCGGTCAGACCACGACGCCCGCGGAGCCGGAAGAGGAGGAGAAGCCCCGCGACACCGGCACGGTCGACCTCATCGCGCTGCTCAAGAAGAGCCTCGGCCAGAAGGGCGCGAAGGTCGCCAACGACGCGAGCGACGACAAACGGGAGAGCGCCGGCGCGAAGCCGCGAAAGGCGGAGACCTCGAAGCGAAAGGCGAGCGGCTCTCGCCGCGCCGCGTGACGCCGCGCGACGCGGCCGGACCGCACGCCGTCGCGGCGCTCAGCGCGGCGGCGGCGGAGCGAGCCCGCATGCAGCCGTCGGCCTGACCGTCGACGGCGCAGGATGGTATACCGAGCTCATGCGCCTCAAGTATCCTGCGGATGTCACGGCCGCATTTCTCGATCTGCAGGAGCAGCCACAGCTCACGGCGCAGACGCTCTCGTGCAAGGGCAAGGTCGAACCGGGCGCTGCGGCGCCGCCGCCCTTCGCCGCCGTCCTCACCGAGCTGATCGAGACGATGTTCTTCGCCTCCATGGCGACCGAGGAGGGGCGGCTCAACCCGGTCGGCGTCGTGTTCGCCGGGAGCCTCGCCGATCTCGAGCTCGACGAGCCCGCGTGGGATCTCGTGCGGTTCGGGTCCGCCGTGGCGTTCGACGTGGAGCACGTCGCCAACCTCGCCTCGGCGTGCGCGTGGCCGCGCTCCTTCCTGTCGGTGGTGCCGCTCGACGGGTCGCTCGTGATCGCCGGCCTCGCGACGCCGCACAGCCGGCGCTCCTTCGAGCTCGATCAGCTCGTGCGCGTGGTGGTCCCGAAGCCCGGCGTCGTGGCCGTGTACCGCGGCGAGTGGGAGATCGTCCGCTACGAGCGCGGCGCCGTGCGGACGTGGATGCCGAAGAACCGGCCGCAGCTCGACTCGATCGAGCGGGCCGTCCTCCGGGACCTCGCGAGGCCGCAGGCCCGCCGCGTGAGCAAGTATCTCCTGCGCATCGTGGAAGGGATGGTCGAGCTCGGGCGCGGCGGGCTGCTCGTCGTGCTCGGGCCGGGCGAGGGCCTGCCGCAGCTGTTCGGCGAGGAGGGGAATCCGTTCGACACCGAGGTCAAGCGGCTGGATCCCGCCCTGTGCCTCGGCTCGGCCATCCTCGAGCTCTCCGTCTCCGCCGCGCGCGAGAGCCAGCCGCCGAGCGAGCCGCGGCAGGGAGACGGGAAGGAGCCCGCGGCGGAAGGGGCGGCGCGCGGCCCGGACCACCGGTTCAAGAGCTCCGAGCGCCTCAACCGGCTGCTCGACCTCATCGTCCGGCTGACGACCGTCGACGGCGCGGTGGTGATGGACCACGGCCTCGACGTGCTCGCGTTCGGCGCGAAGCTGCCCCCGCCGCGGTCGATCATCTCCGAGGTGTACGCCGCGACCCCCGACCAGCGGATGGACGTGAGCCTGAGCCTCGACGCGCGCGGCACCCGCCACCGCGCGGCCGCGGCGTTCGTGGCGGGGTACCCGGAGCGGATCGCGTTCATCGTCTCCCAGGACGGCAACGCGGCCACGTTCCAGGAGATCGAGGGAAAGGTCGTTTACTGGCCGCTGTGACGGGCCGGCCGCCCGACGTCAGAGGTGCCGCACGATGGCCGCGGCCATCTCGTCGATCGGCGCCTCGGCCGCGGCGAGGCCGGCCTCCAGCACGCGGCGGGGCATGCCGTGGACGACGCAGGACGACTCGGCCTCGACCAGGATCCTGCCGCCGGCCTTGTGGATCGCCCTCGACCCCTCCAGGCCGTCGTCGCCCATGCCCGTCAGCACGACCCCGAGCACGCCCGCCCCGAACTCGGCGGCGGCGCTCGCGAAGAGCAGATCGACCGACGGGCAGTACAGCGACGCCCTCGACGCCTCCGCGAAGCGGACGCTGGCGCGGTCCCGGTGGCGCCGGACCTCGAGGTGCGCCCCGCCGCGCGCGATGACCGCGAGCCCGGGCCGGAGCTGGAGATCGTCCGACGCCTCGACGACCGAGAGGGCGCTCGCGTCGTTCAGGCGGCGCGACAGGGACTCCGTGTACCCGGCGGGGATGTGCAGCGCCACGACGATGGGGACCGGGAAATCGCCGGGCATCGCCGCGAAGAGCCGCGTCAGCGCCTGGGGGCCGCCGGTCGACGTGCCGATCACGACGAGGCGCGCGCGCGGCAGCGCGGGGATCGCGCCGGGCGCGGGCGGCGGCTGCGGGCGCGGGCGCGGGCCCTCACGGTGGACCCGCGCCTCGGCCGCGGCGAGCACCTTGCGGACCAGCTCGTCCGAGAGCTCGAAGAGGCGATCGGTCGCGAGCGACGTCGGCTTCTCGACGAGATCCACCGCGCCCTGCTGGAGCGCCCTGACGCCGAGCTCGCTGTCCGCCTCGGAGTTGCTCACCACGACGACCCGCGGGGCGCCCTCGCGCGGCAGCGACGCGAGCACGCCGATGCCGTCGAGGTTCGGCATCACGAGGTCGAGCGTGACCACATCGGGCTTGTAACGCTCGATCTTCTCCAGCGCGTCCAGGCCGTCCATGGCCGTGTCGACGACCTCGATCGCCGCGTTCGCGCCGAGGACCTGCCGCAGGACCTTGCGCACGAAGGCGGAGTCGTCGACCACGAGCACGCGGACAGCCGGGTTCTTCATTGCGCGGTCTTCCGGTAGAGAAACACGCCACCCCGCTCCTCGCAGGCGAGCGCGGTGCCAAGCCGCAGCAGCGACTCGGAGATCCCGACCAGGAGGGCCCCGCCCGAGGCGAGCGCCCCCGAGAGGTTCGCGACCACCCACCGCGCCGTGTTGTCGTGGAAGTAGATGAGCACGTTGCGGCAGACGATGACGTCGAACTGCCCGAGCGACGTGACGTCGGACGCCTCGAGCAGGTTGATCCGACGCCAGTCGATCGCGTCCCTCAGCTCGGCGCTCACGACGACCCGGTCGGGCGTCACCTCCAGCCACCGGGTGGCGAAGGGGGGCGGCGGGGCGTTGCTCCGGATCGAGCGCGGCCCGTACACCCCGGCCCTGGCGCGCGAGAGCGACCGCGCGCTGATGTCGCTCGCGACAAGGTCGACCCTGCCGAGCAGGCCCCGCTCGGCGAGGAGCATCGCGATCGTGAACGGCTCCTCGCCGGTCGAGCAGGCCGCCGACCAGATCCGCGGCCGCTCCCCCGCCGAGACGCGCGGCGCGACGAGCTCCGCGACCGCGACCTCGAGCTGCGCGAGCTCGCGGAAGAAGTACGTCTCGCCCACGACCAGCACGTCGATCAGCGCGTCCAGCTCGGCCGCGCCCGCGGGGTCGTACCGGAGGAAGTAATAGTAATCGAGCAGCGAGTCGAAGCCGGCGTCGATCGCGCGCACCGAGACCTTGTCGCCGAGCAGCTCGCGATCGCCCGCGTCGTAGTGGATGCCGATCTTCTCGGCGATGAGCGCGCTGAAGATCGCGAAGACCTGCGGCGAGATGGGGAGGCGGCTCGTCATACCGTCATGCCCACTGCGAGAGGACCGAGGCGGCCACGCGCCGCACCTCCGGGTCGGGATCGGTCCGCGAGGCGTGCTCGACCGCGGCGAACCCCTCCCGCGTGGCCACCGCGGCGAGCGTCGTGGCCGCCGCCTTCCGCGCCGGCGCGGAGGGCAGGCCGAGCGCCTGGAGGAGCGCGGCGTGCCCCGCGGGCTGCCGCATCCGCGCCAGCGCCGCGGTGAGGACGGGCGAGAGCTCGTCGTCCGACGCCCCGAGCGCCTCGACGATGCCCTCGACGCGCCCCGGCACCGGCGTGGACAGCGCGGCGAGGAGCGAGCCCTGCGCCGGCGAGGCGACGAGCAGCGCGATGAGGCTCCGCGTCGCCTCGACGCCGGCCCGCCCCGCGATGAAGCCGGTCGCCGCGGCGCGCACGCTCTCGTCGGGGTCGCCCGCGGCGCGCACCAGCGCCGGGAGGACCTCGGGCGACGAGAAGCCGGAGATCGCCGAGACCGCGACCAGCCGGGTCGCCACGTCCGGCGACGAGAGCGCGCCGAGCAAGGTCGGCAGAGACTCCGCCCGCCCGGCGATGCCGAGCCCGATCAGCGCCGAGCGGCGCATGTCCGTGTCGCTCGCCTGGGCCGCCTGCTCCAGCGCCGCGAGCGCGAGATCGCCCTTGATCGCCGACAGCGCCTCGATCGCCGCCACGCGCACCTGGCCGCTCTCGTCCCGGAGCCGCTCGGCGATGAGCCCGGCCGCCGCCTCGCACCCGAGCTTCCCCAGCGCCTGGCAGGCGTAGTAGCGGACCCACGCGTCCTCGTCGCCGAGCCCCGCGAGGAGCGCGTCGACGACGCGCGGCGCCCGCTGCGACTGCCCGAGCGCCCGCATCGCCACCGCCCGGACCCGCTCCGCCGCGTCGGCCGCGAGCGCGGCGAGCGCCTCGACCGCCTCCGGCTGCGCGAAGGACGCGAGGCCGTGGATCGCGCGCTCGCGCGTCCGCAGGTCGGGGTCGCGGACGCCGTCGAGGAAGAGCGGCAGCGCCGAGGCGGACGCGAAGTAGGCGAGGATCCGCAGGGCCGTCCGGCGCACGGACGGGGTCCCCTCGCGGGCCGCGGCGATCGCGAGCGCCTCGACGTCGGGGCCGCCGAGGCACTGGATCGCGGTCGTCGCGGCGTGGACGACGCGGGGGTTCGGGTCGTCGATCAGCCGGAACAGCGCCCGCGCCGAGCTCGGCTCCGAGATCCGCGCCAGCGCGTCGCACGCCGCCGCGCGGACCTCCGGGTCCGGATCCGCGAGGCAGCGCTCCACGTCGCCCGCGGCCGCGGCGCTCCGGACGAGCGGCAGGAGCAAGAGCCGGCGCGAGCTGTCGCCGTCGCGCAGCGCCGCGAGCACCCGGGCGTCGGCGCTCCGGGAGAGCTGGAAGAGCGCCTCCGCCGCGGCGCTCGCGACGGGGGGCTCGGCGTCGAGCAGGCGCGTCAGATCGAGCAGGACGTCCTCGCCCCCGATCGCGCCGAGCACGCTGCAGATGAGGACCTGCTCGGCCGGATCCGCGCCGCCGAGGCTCTGCGAGAGCCGCCGCGCCGCGCCGGGCGCGGGCGCCTCGCCCCGGAGCGCCTCGTCGATCGGCCCGGCCGTGCCGTAGCGCTCGCGGTACCGCTCGCGCAGCTCGGCGAGCGCCACCGCGGCGACGCGCGCGACCGCGTCGCTCGGGCGCCCGAGCAGGCGCATCAGCGGCGCCACGGCGCTCCGGCTGCCGGTGCGGCCGAGCGCCCGCGCCGCCTCGAGGAGGTAGCGCGGATCGTCGAGGAGGGCCGAGAGCGGGCCGATCGCGCGCGGGTCGCCGCTGCGGCCGAGCACGTCGATCGCCGGGAAGACGCGGAAGAAGTTGCCGCTCGTGACGGCGCTCACGAGCGCGTCGACCGCCGATCGGCCGCCGACCCGGCCGAGCGCCTCGATCGCGGCGACCGCGACGTTGTCGTCGGCGTGCGACGTGAGCTCCGCGAGCCGGGGGACCGCCTTCGCGCTGCTGCGGCGCCCGAGGATCTGCGCCGCGTCGGCGACGACCGCGGGGCGAGGGTCCCGCGTCAGCGCGAGCACGGGGTCGTCGACGTCGCCGAGCGACGCGACGAGCGCGTCGACGCTCGCGGCGATGCGCGCCTCGCTGTCGCGCCGCGCGGAGAGGCACGCGCAGAGCGGCCCCACGGCCGCGTCGCCGAGCGCGGCGAGCGACGCGACCACGGACCGCCGCACGGTCCAGCTCGGATCCGCGAGCATCTCGATGAGCGCCGGCACCCCCGCGGGCCCGGAGGCGGCGAGCCGGTCCACCTGCTCGACGCGCTGCCGCTCCGCGTCCGAGACGGAGAGCGCGGGGCGACGGGAGATCACGCGGTCTCCGGCGGGGCGTGGGGGTGGCTGCCGTTCCCCCTGAGCTGCGCGACCGCGGCGGCGACCGCCGCGACCGCGTTCACGTGCTCGGCGCTCGCGTGCCGGATCCGGCCGACCTGGTCGAGCACGTGGCCGGCGTCGGCCGCGACCGCGCCGGAGTCCCTCGCCTGCCGTGCCGCGGCGGCGGCGACCTCCCGGACCGGCTCGCGCAGGCGGGCGAGCGCCGCGGCGTGCTGCTCGCTCCGGGTCGACAGCTCGGCGGCCGCCCTGACGACGCCCTGGAGCGACGCCGCCTGCCGGGTCGCGCCCGACGCGAGCGCCGCGATGGACTCGGCCTGATCGGCCACCGCCCGCGCCGTCTGCTTGGCGATCCGGCGCACGGACTCCCCCTCCTTCGCGAGGGACGCCGTCGCCTTGCTCTGGTCCGCCGTGGCGGCGGGCACCCCCGCGAGCCGCGCGACCTGCCGGGCGGACGCCTCCAGCTGCTTCGCGGCCCGCGCCTGCTCGCCGATCCCCCGCGCCGAGTGGGCGGACATCTTCCGGATGTCGTCCATGGCGCGCGCGACCTCGGTCGCGCCGCCGGACTGCTCCGCGAGACCGGCGACCATCCGCTGCGACGCGCCCGCGGCCTCCTGCGTGAGCGCCGTGACCCCGGCCAGGGCGCGGGTCTGCTCGATGATGGCGGTGCTGGTCTGATGCGTCAGCGCGCGCATCTGCGCGGCGACCTTCGCGAGCTGCGACGCCCCCGTCGCCTGCTCCTCCATCGCCCGCGACACGCGCTCGGCGCTCGACGTGAGCTGCCCGTTCAGCTTCACGGCGTCGCGCAGCGCGCGCGCCTGCTCGGCGGTCGCCTCCTTCGTCTGCCGGGCCATGCGCCGCATCTCGGCGCTCCCCTGCGCGAGCGCCTGGACCGCCTTGGTCTGCTCGGCCGCCGAGCGCGCGATCGCCCCGCCCTCCTCGCTCATGCGCGCCGCGGTCTGCGTGAGAGAGCCCACCGCCTGCACCTGATCGGCGTTCGCCCGGTCGATGTCGCGGATCGAGCGGCCGAGCTCCTCGACGCCCTGGAGGATCGACGCGAGCGCCCGGTCGGCGTCGCCCGCGAGCCGGGTCCCCTCGTCCGCGACCTTCACGCCCTCGGTCGAGGCGGCCACCGCCTCGCGGGCGCTCGCCTGGAGCGCGCGGACGATCTTGGCGATCTCGGCGCTCGAGACGGCGGCCCGGTCCGCGAGGTTCCGGATCTCCTCGGCGACGACGGCGAAGCCCCGGCCGTGCTCCCCTGCCCGCGCGGCCTCGATGCTGGCGTTGAGCGAGAGGAGGTTCGTGCGGTCGGCGATCAGGTTGATCGTCTGGACGATGTCGCCGATCTCCTCGGCCCGCTTGCCCATCTCCTTCATGACCGACGCGGAGTCGGCCATCGCCTGCCGGATGCTGCCGAGGCCCGCGATCGACCTGCCCACCGTCTCCGCGCCCTGGCGCGCGGTCGCGACGCCCTGCTCGGCGGTCGCGCGCGCGGTCTCGACGATGGAGACGATCCGCCGCGTGGTGGCCTCGACCTGCGACGAGGCGGCGGCGTTGCCGGACGCGAGCCCGCTGATCTGGTCGGCGCTCTGCGCGACCTGCTGCGCTGTCCGCGCGAGCTCCTCGGCGGCGACCGCGTTGGCCTCGATGGTCGCCGCGTTCTTCTCGGCCGTGGCCGCGACCTCCTCGACCGAGCTCGCGATCTCGGTGATCGTGCTCGCGGTCGACGACGCGCTCGCGTCGAGCGCCTTCGCGCTCTCCGCCACCCCGCGGATCGACCGCGCCATCTGCTCCGCGGTCGCGGCGGTCTCCTCGACCGCACTCGCCATCTCGGTGGCGTCGCGCGCGACGCGATCGAGGGAGCCGCTCACGCCCGCGAGGGCGCCGGCCATGGTCGAGACCTGCGACCCGAACCCCCGGGCGTCGGTCGAGATGCGCGCGATGCCCTTCGACATCTCCTCGATCGTGGCCCCGATCTGCTCGAGCGCCGCGGCGCTGCTCTCGCCGCGGGCCGCCGCCTCGTCGGCGGCCCCGCTCGTCACCGAGACGGAGCTGAGGAGCTCCTCGCTCGAGGACGCGAGCTCCTCGGCGTTGGCGCTCACCGACTTCACCGAGCGGGCGATCTCCTCGAGCGCCGCCGCGGTCGTCTCCGCGGAGCCGGCGAGCGCCTCGGTGTCGCCCCTCACGCCGGCGAGCGCGGGGGCGAGCGTCCCGAGGCCGCTCGTCGTGCCCTCGGCGCCCTGCGCGACCTCGGCGGCGGCGTCGCTGATGCGCTGCCCCGACCGCGCGAGCGCCTGCGCCGCGGCCGCCGCCTCCTCGATCTCGCCCGCGAGCCCGCCCGCCGCGGCGCCCTGCTGCCTGCCGGCGGCGGCGTGCTCCGCGCCGGCGGCGGCCAGCCGCGCGGCCGCCTGCTCGACGCCGGCCACGGCCGTGATCGCCTGACGGAGCGAGCGCTCGGTCTGCTCTGCCCGCGCGAGCGCGCTGTCGATGTCCGCGATTGCATCAACTGCCATGTTCCTGCTCCTCACCGATGATCCTGCCGACGTCGACGAGCATGACGAGCCGCTTCCCGAGCTTCGCGACCGCCCTCACGAACCCGGCGCTCTCCTCCGCCATGACCTCGGGGGGCGCCCGCAGGTCGTCGGCGGCGATGTTGACGACCTCCCGCGCGCTGTCCACGAGGAGGCCCACGGTGCGGCCGCCGCGCTGGACGACGATGACGCGCGAGTCGAGCGTGGGCTCCACGGTGGGGAGCCCGAACCGGGCGCGCAGATCCACGACCGGCACGACGCGGCCGCGGATCTGGATGAGGCCGCCGACGTACGGCCGCGTGCCCGGCACCCGGGTCGCGCCGGTGAACGACTCCATGTGGAGCACGTCGGCCGCCGAGATCGCGTACTCGGTGTCCGCCACCTTCAGGACCACGTGCAGGTCGCTCATGAGGCCACCCGGACCAGGCCCGCGCGGCCGCCCTGGCCGGCGGAGAGCCGCCCGCTGAGGCTCACGAGGTCGAGGACGAGCGTGGGGCGGCCGTCGCCGAGATCGGTCGAGCCGGACACGCCCGGCACCTTGACGAGCGGGTCCTCGAGCGGCCGCACGACCACCTCCTGCTGGCCGAGCACGCGGGTCACGCCGAACGCGAAGGGCGCGCCGTTGCGCCGCACGACGAGCGCCCTGGTCGCCGACGAGGTCCCGAGCTCGAAGATCGCGCCGAGGTCGACGAGGGGCACGACCTCGCCGCGCCGCTCGATCAACTCTGTACCGCCCCGGGCGCGGCCCGGGGCTGGCAGCTCCGTACCGCCCCGGGCGCGGCCCGCGGCTGGCAGCTCCGTACCGCCCCGGGCCGGGCCCAGGGCTGGCAGCTCTGCAGCACCTCGGGCGGGGCCCAGGGCCGGCAGCTCCGCACCGCCCCGGGCGCGGCCCGGCGCCGGGCCGCGGAAGATGCGGGCCGCGTCGATCTCCATGACTTCCTCCACGCCCGCGACGGGCGTCACGAACGGCTGGTCCCCGCACAGGAAGGAGAAGGCGTCCACGATGGTCAACGTGAGCGGGATCCGGAGGGTGAAGGTGGTGCCGGCGCCGCGCGCCGTGCTCACGGAGAGCTCGCCGCCGAGCTGCTCCACGGCGATGCGCCGCACGATGTCCATCCCGAGCCCGCGGCCGCTGGTCTTCGTCGCCTGGTCGAGCGTCGACAGCCCGGGCAGCGTGATGAGGTCGAGCAGCGCCGCGTCGCCGTCCGGCGCGGGGCGGCCGGCCCGCGCCGCGACGAGCGCGCGGTCGATGCCCCGCCCGTCGTCGGCGACGCTGAGCTCGAGCTGGTTGTTGGAGCGCTCGAAGCAGGAGACCCGGACGACGCCCTCCTCGGGCTTGCCCAGCCGCCGCCGCTCCGCGGGCGGCTCGATCGCGTGATCGACCGCGTTGCGGAGCAGGTGCACGATCGCCGGGAAGATGCGCTCCGCGACCGCCTTGTCGAGCTCCGCCTTGCCCGCGTCGATCTCGATCCGCACCTGCTTGCCCGTCGCGCGGCCGAGGCCGCGGACGACGAGCGGCACGCGCTCGAGGAGCTCCGTCACCGAGATCATGCGCGCGCGCATGATGGCCCCGCGGAGGTCGCGCAGCTGGCGGTCGTGCTCGCGCAGGATCTCCGACAGGTCGCGGACGTCCACCCCGCGGGCGCGCAGATCGGCGGCCGCCCGGGCGAGCCGGAACCGCGTGACGACGAGCGCCGACAGCTTGTCGAGCGCGTCGTCGAGGCGCGCCACCTCGACGCGCACCACGCCGCGGAGCTGGGGCTCCCGGTCCGCCGGCTCCTCCGGCTCGGCCTCGGCGAGGGCCGCGACGGCCAGCGCGACGGGCGGCGCCACCGTGAGCGGGCGGACGCCGTCGGCGCCCGCGGCCCGCGCGATCTCCTCGTCGGGCGCGCTCGTGAGCACGAGGAGCGCGAAGGCGATGCCGCCCGGCGCCCTGTCGCTGGCCGGCACCGAGAGCGGGACGACCTTGACGATCTCGGCGAGCTTGCCGACGCGCTCGCGGACGGTCGTGATGTTCATCCCCTCGGCCGTGCGCGCCGGCGACGGGACGAAATCGACCCGCAGCGCGCGCCGACCGGCGGCCACGCCCTGCGCGAGCTGCACCCGCTCGCCGGGCCCGAGCTTCGCGAGGATCTCGGGGTCGGCGCTGATCGTCGGCGCGGGCGGGGACGGCGCGGCGGCGAGATCGAGCGCGGAGAGCGCGTCGAGCAGCGCGGGCGCCGCGGGCGGCACCGGCTGCTTCCCGGCGAGGGCGCGGGTCCGCTCCTCGATGGCCCGGAGCCCGCGGAGCAGCACCTCGATCGACGTCGCGGAGAGGCTGCCGGCGGCCCTGTCCACCGCCCGGAGCACGGTCTCCATCCCGTGGGCGATGTCCACGATCGGCTCCACGCCGACCATGGCGGAGAGGCCCTTGATGGTGTGCAGAGAGCGGAAGAGCTCGCGCACCGCCCGCGGGTTCGACTCGCCGGCGCGGAGGGCCGCCTCGGCGGCGAGCAGGTTCGCGGTCGACGCGGAGAGGTGCTCTTCCACCTCGACGAGGTAGCCGGCGACGAACTCGTTTACATCGAGCGCGTCGCTCATCCCGCGCCCGCGACGCGCTCCCCGAGGAGCGCTCGCACGCTGGCCAGGATGGCGTCGGGCGTGAACGGCTTCGTCATGAACTCCGAGGCACCCGCGCCGAGCGCGCGGGCCCGGGACTCCTCGTCACCCCGGGTGGTCACCACCAGAATCGGCAAGCTCCGCAGCTTGTCCTGGCCCCGGATGAACTCGATGACCTCGATCCCTCCGATATCGGGCATGTTCAGGTCGAGCACCACGAGATCGAACGGCCTGAGCGAGAGCGTCTCAATCGCCTCGAGCCCGCTCGCCGCGTGCGCGAACGAATACTGCTCGGCGCGCAGGCAGGCCACGACCATCTCACGCATTACCCTGCTGTCATCGACGACGAGGATCTCTGCCACAGCGACACTCGGCCCAGGGCATAGCCGGCCCGCGTGCTGGGTGTCAATTGCGCGCCGGAGCGAGCCCGGACGAATCAGGGAAATCCTGTCGGACCGGCCCCGAGGTTCATGACGCGCGGGCGCGACGCGCGGGCGCGGGCGACGAGCGCTCGTTCGGGTCTGCGCCGGCCGCGCCGCGTCCGTCCGGTACCGGCGCCGAGGGGCGCTCGCTCGGGCCGGGGCGCGGCGCGCGCCCGCCTCGCGCGGACACCGAAGCGCGACGTGCGACCTTGCGACGTGCGACGTGCGACGCGCGGCCCCCGGAGCGCGGCCCGGGCGGGAGGCGCGCGCGTCGAGGCGCCGCGAAGCGGCGGAACGCGGCAGCGCGCTTTTCAGCGCATGGGGCTTGCGTCGATGTGGGCTCTCGATCAGATGAGACTGGGCGGTGGCGACTCGCGCAGAGCCAATTCGTCTCCGCGCCCCGGTTTCAACCCGGAGAGCGGCCTCTCGCGGGAGAGGGCGTTGCGGTCCCTGCTGCTCCTGGAGAACCATGAATCGGCGGACAACGATGGATTTCGTGCTCGCGGACGCGGCGCGCGAACCGATCACCTCGCCGCGGCGCGGTGCGGCGCCGGCGGGGCGCGGCGCCCGGGAGGCGAGCGCGGAGCCGCCGCCGTGCGAGCGCGCGCGGCGCGCGGTCGTGTGGATCCTCGACGACTCGCCGCTGGAAGCCGAGATGGCGGCGCGCTCGCTGGCGGCCGGGCACGAGGTCCAGGTCTTCACGGACGCCGCGGTGATGCTGGAGCGCGTGACGAGCAGCGATCTCCCCGACGTCCTCGTGCTCGACCAGGTGATGCCGGGCATGTCCGGCACCGAGATCTGCGGCCTCCTCCGGTCGCGCCCCGCCACGGTCGGGCTCCCGATCCTCATCCTGACCGTCGCCGGGCACGAGCAGGACCTCGTCGAGGGGCTCACCGCGGGCGCCGACGACTACGTGGTCAAGCCCTGCCCCCCCGCCGCCCTGTCGGCGCGCGTCGGCGCGCTCCTCCGCTCGAAGCGGCTCCGCGAGCGGGCCGAGCGGGCCGAGCGCGTCGCCGCGGTGGAGCGCGATCTGCTGCGCGCCCTCATCGATCAGAGCGGCGACGGCATCATGGCCACGGACGAGCGCGGGGTGCTGCGCATCTGCAACGGCGAGGCCCAGCGCCAGCACGGCGTGTACGCCAGGGACGCGAGCGCCGCGATCGAGGCGCTCCGGGCCAACGGGCTGCTCGCCCTGGACGGGCGCCCGCTGCGCCCCGACGAGGACCCGCTCTACCGCGCGATCCGGGGCGAGAAGGTCGAGAACGCGCGCTGGCTCGTGACGCGCCCGGACGGCTCGATCCGCGCGCTCGCCGGGACCGCGTCGCCGCTCCGGCAAGCCGACGGATCGCCCGCCGGCGCCGTGCTGATCACGCGCGACGAGACCGACGCGCTCGAGGCGGAGCGGGCGCTCCGGGACAGCGAGGAGCGCTACCGGGTGATCATCAGCGCGCTCGAGGAGGGCATCACGCTCCAGGACGAGCGCGGGGTGATCCGCACCGCGAACGCGAGCGCCGAGCGGATCCTCGGGCGGCCCGTGGCGCAGATCGTCGGGTCGACGATGCTGGATCCCGCCTGCAGGTTCGTGCGCGAGGACGGCTCGCCGTTCCCGTTCGAGATGTTCCCCGCGCAGGTCGCGCTCCGGACCGGCGCGCCCCAGTCGGCCGTCCTGCTCGGCATGGAGCGGCAGGACGGCTCGGTCCTGTGGCTCTCGGTGAACGCGCAGCCGCTCCGCCGCGCGGACGGCGCGGTGGCCGGCGTCGTCTCCTCGTTCTTCGACATCACCGCGCGCAAGCGCGCGGAGGAGGAGCGGCAAAGCCTCCTCGCCGCGGCGCAGGCGGCGCGGGAGGAGGCCGAGGCCGCGAGCCACCTGAAGGACGAGTTCCTGGCGACGATGAGCCACGAGCTGCGCACGCCGCTCACGGCCGTCCTCGGCTGGGTCCGGATGCTGCGCACCGGCAAGCTGGCCGAGGATCGGCGCGACAAGGCGCTGGAGACGGTGGAGCGCAACGCGCAGGCGCAGGCGCAGCTGATCGACGATCTGCTCGACATCTCGCGCATCATGGCCGGCAAGCTCCGGCTGGAGGTGCAGCCGGTCGAGCTCGTGGCCGTGCTCGACGCCGCGCTCGAGGTGGTGCGTCCGGCCGCCGACGCCAAGGGGGTGCGGCTCGAGCCGCTCCTCGAGCCCGGGGTGGGCCCTGTCGCGGGGGACGCCGGCCGGCTGCAGCAGGTCGTCTGGAACCTCCTCAGCAACGCGGTGAAGTTCACGTCGCGCGGAGGGCTCGTGCGCATCCGGCTCGAGCGCTCCGAGCCGTCGGCCGAGATCGTCGTGTCCGACACCGGCCAGGGCATCGATCCCGCGTTCTTGCCCTACGTGTTCGAGCAGTTCCGGCAGGCCGAGAGCGGCACCACCCGCAGGCACGGAGGCCTGGGCCTCGGGCTCACGATCGTGAAGAGCCTGGTGGAGATGCACGGCGGCACCGTCCAGGCGCTGAGCGACGGCGAGGGGCGGGGCGCGACGTTCATCGTCCGGCTGCCGCTCTCGGCTGCGGCGAGCCACGCCCGGGATCGCCGGGGGATGTCGCTGCCCGGCGCGGGCGGGACCGATCGCCCTCCGGAGCTCGCGGGCCTGAACGTGCTCGTGGTCGACGACGAGGACGACACGCGCGAGCTCCTCGTCACGATGCTGGAGCAGTGCGGCTCGCACGTGACGGCGGTGGCCTCCACCGCCGAGGCGCTGCTCGCGCTCAAGGCGCTGCGGCCCGACGTGCTCGTGTCCGACATCGCCATGCCCGGCGAGGACGGCTACGCGCTGATCCGCAAGATCCGCGCGCTCCCGTCGGCGGGCGGCGGGCGGACCCCGGCGGTCGCGCTCACCGCCTATGCGCGCACCGAGGACCGCACGCGCGCCCTGCGGGCCGGGTTCAACACCCATGTCCCGAAGCCGATCGAGCCGACGGAGCTGCTCGCGGTGCTCGCGAACATCGCTGCATCGCGGGGAGAGGTCTAGCTCCGCCCGCCGGAGGTCCGGCCAGCGATGGCCGGACCTCTGCGCCGCTTCGCGGCGGCCTCGCGCGGGCGGACCTGGCTTCGTTTCCTCGGGGCGCGGGGCCGCCCTCGCGGTCTCACGATCTCACAGGCACTCGGATACGCACGTGATGTACGCGGCGCACCCCTCATTCGCGGCGCATTGCTCCGCGGAGGTATCGATGCAAGCGTCTTCCTGGAGCCCGCCAACGCAGTTCCGGCACGCCTCGTTGCCGATGAGCCCCTGCACGTTGGCGGATCCATCGTCCTCGCAGGCGTCGGTCTCCGCGTCGGCCGTGTCGCAGTCGCTGGCGCACGTAGCGCTCTCCGCACAGCCGCACGCCTCCAGCGTCAGCTCGAGGAACGCCACGGCCCCCTGCTGATTGTCCTCGATGCACTGCGCGGCGCAGTCAGCGCCGCCGCCCTCGCCGCCGCCGCCGCCCTCGCCGCTGCCGCCCTCGCCGCTGCCGCCCGTCCCCGTGCCCGTCGCGACGGACGAGCTCGACGACGACGAGGTGGTGGTGCCGGACGCGCCGCCCCCGCCGCCCGCCCCGCCGTCACCGCCCGGGTCGCCGTCGTCCGAACAGGCCGCCACCGCGCACACCGTGACCAGAATCGCTGCGAAGCTGAGGCTCTTCATCGAGGTTTCTCCTGACAACAAAGGTTACGCCGCTCCGGCTCGAACGAGACGGCGAACGCCGCCGCCCCCGCGGAGCGTCTTCTTCTTCGCGCTCTGGCGCCGTGCCACGGCGCGGAGCGTCTCCCCACATCAGCGCTTTACACGATGGTTTCTACCGCGTGCGCGCCAGCACCTCTTGTCGCCGCCCTTGGCCATCTACCATCTGCGCACCCACGGTGAGCATTCACACAACCGTCCAGCAGATCCGCCGGCGACATCCTTGTACAGAAGAGCTGATCTTAGCACGTCGAAAACCTGTGCCATTCCGATTCGCCGCGTGGAGAACTTGCTCTCTCATGGCGACCTGAAGGGTGGAACGCTCCCCGAGTATGGTGCGGGCGGATGAGCTCGCGATGGCAACGTGGCGATGAGTCCGCTTGCCAATCTGCCGCTGCTGTTCACGACAGCCGTGCTCGCGGGCGCATCGATCCCGCCGTGAGGCCCCCTGCCCGCGCCGCACCTCGGTCAACTCGATAGCTGCCCGGGCGGCTCACTCCCTCCGGCAGCTCCGCTCGATGGTGTCCATCAGCTTGAGCACGTCGAACGGCTTGCTGATCACCGCGTCCGCGTCGATGCCGGCGCGGTCCGTCCCGCCGCGCGCGGTCATCACGACGATTGGCATGGAGGCGAGCATCGGGTCGCGCTTCTGCTCGGCCCGGAACTGGAACCCATCCATGACCGGCATCATCAGATCGAGCAGCACCAGCGAGATGGACGACGGATCGCCCCGCAGGTAGTCCAGGGCCTCGCGCCCGTTCGCGACCGACGCGACCAGATACCCCTCCTCTTCCAGGAGCTCGCTCAACGTCTGGCGTATCGCGGCGTCGTCATCGACGATCAGGATGCACTTGTTGGGACGGCTCATCGTCATGCGCAATCGCTCTCTTCCCGAGCTCTCCCCGAGGCAGCAGGGTCCTCTGGCGCCTCGGCCGGGCGCCGGCCCGCGACCCGCTCGCGCCGATCGCCTCAGGCGCGCCCGGAGCCCGGCCCGCCCCCCGGCAGAGAGGCGGCAGGGCCGGCCAGCGGCAGGGTGACCTTGAAGGTCGAGCCCTCGCCCAGGACCGAGCTCACCTCGATCGAGCCGTCCAGCGCCTCGACCAGCTGCCTCGTGATGTAGAGCCCCATGCCCAGACCGCCATAGTGCCGCGCCGACACGGCCCGCTCGAACCGCCCGAAGATCCGGCCGAGGTTCTCCGGCGCGATCCCGATCCCGTGGTCCGCGATCGTCAGCGTGGCGCTCGATCCCGCCGAGTCGACGGCGATCTCGATGGGTTTGCCCTGACCATACTTGAGCGCGTTCGAGACGAGGTTGTCGACGACCTGCTCGAGCCGCAGCCGATCCCAGTTGCCGGCGCCGTCGTCGCCCGCGCTCACGGTCACCCGGGAGCCGGACTCCGCGATCTCCCCGCCCTCGTGGAAGCGGGCCACCACCTGCCGGACGATCTCCGACAGCCGGACGGGCTCCAGCTCGAGGGCGAGGCGCCCCGCGGAGATCCGGGAGATGTCGAGCAGGTTGTCGACGAGCCGCCTCAGCCGCTCGCCCTGGCGGCGGACGAGCCCGAGCCGGTCCGTGAGCCAGGCGAGGCGCTCCTTGTCGGGGCAGAGCTCCGGCGCGCGGCGCGTCAGGATCTGGATCTGCAGCGACAGCGGGGTGAGCGGCGTCTTCAGCTCGTGGGAGGCGATCGAGAGGAACTCGTCGCGCAGCGCGATCGCGCTCTGGGCGTCCTTGTACAGGCGCGCGTTGTCCACGGCGAGCGCGCAGCGGCGCGCGAGCTCCTCCGCGCCCGCGAGGTCCTCCCGGCTGTACCGGCGCCCGGACTGCGCGGCGATGAAGGTGAGCGTCCCGAAGAGCCGCCCCCGCCGCGCCAGCGGGACGCACATGTACGAGCGCCCTCCCATGGCCCGCATCACCCGGAGGTGCTCCTCGTCGTGCGCGATGGCGCGCATGTCCTCCTCCGTGAAGCGCTCGACGAGGAGCGACTTCCGCTCGATGAACACCCGCGTCGATGGGTGCTCGCGGTTGCCCTCGAGCATGAGCGTGAAGCGCTTCGCCTCCTCGGCCAGGGGGGCCTGCGAGGGGTCGGCGCAGGCCACGCTCACCCGCCGGAACGTGCCCTCCTCCTCGTCGAGCAGGTCGACGAGGCAGAAGTCGGCGAGCACCGGCACCGCGAGCTGCGCGACCCGGGCGAGCGTCGTCGGGTAGTCCAGCGAATCGGCGAGCACCACGCTCGCCGCGTCGAGGAAGCGGGGCAGCTCCAGCGCGCGCTCCCGCTCCGCGGCCTCGGCCGCCCTCCGCCGCATCCGCGCCATCTCGATCTGCGTCCGGACGCGCGCGAGGAGCTCGCGCGCCGAGAACGGCTTCACGAGGTAATCGTCCGCCCCCGTGTCGAGCCCCTCGACGACCGCATCCTCGCCCGCGCGCGCGGACACGAGCATCACGGGGACCATGCTCGTCCTCGGATCCGCCCGGAGCTCGCGGAGGAGGGAGACGCCGTCGAGCCCGGGCATCATCACGTCGCTCACCACGAGGTCCGGCGGGCGCGCGAGCGCTGCCTCCAGGGCCGCCCGCCCGTCGGCGACCGCCTCCACGTTCCACCTCGGCGAAAGGAGGTGGATGAGGTAGTCGCGCATGTCCGCGTTGTCGTCGGCGACGAGGACGCTGCCGTCCCGCTCCCCCGGCGCGGGCCCGGCGCGCTCCCCCCGGGCGGCCCCGGCGCGCTCCCCCGGCGCGGCCCCGGCGCGAGCCTCCGGCGCCGCTCCGGCGCGAGCCTCGGGGCCTCCGGGCGCCGCGCCCCTGCGCGCCTGCGGACACCACTGCGACGCCTCGAGCACGTGGAGGCTCGTGCCCGCCGGCGAGGGCGCGGCCTCCGGGGCGGCCGCGGCGACGCGCTCGGCGGGCAGGTGCGCGTGGCCCCTCGGGATCGACACGGTGAACGCGCTCCCCCGGCCCGGCTCGCTCGAGACGCGCACCGCCCCCCCGTGGACCTTGACGAGCTCCTGGACGAGGGCGAGCCCGATGCCGGTGCCCTCGATGCTCCGGCAGCGCGCGCCGTGGACGCGGTGGAACCGCTCGAAGATGCGCGGGAGCTCGTCCGCCGGGATCCCGGCGCCGGTGTCGCGCACGCACAGCTCGACGTGGTCCGGACAAGGCTGGAGCGAGACCGCGATCTCCCCTTCGAACGTGAACTTGAAGGCGTTCGACATCAGGTTCGAGACGATCTTCTCCCACTGCGCCCGGTCGACGTAGATGGGCTCCGGCAGCGGCGGGCAGTCCACGACGAGCGACAGGCCCGCGCCCTCGACCAGCGAGCGAAAGGAGCTCGCGAGCTCCGCGGTGAGCCGCGCGAGGTCGGTCGGCTCGAACGTCCGCTGGAGGCGCCCCGCCTCGATGCGGGAGAAGTCGAGCAGCGTGTTGACGAGCCGGAGGAGGCGCAGGGTGCTGCGGCGCACCGCGGCGAGGCCATCGCCCGAGAGCGAGGCCCCCGGGTGGGCCAGCGCGTCCTCGACGCGCCCGAGGATGAGGGTGAGCGGGGTGCGGAACTCGTGGCTCACGTTGGCCACGAACTCCGTCTTGAGGCGGTCGAGCGTCGCGAGCTCGTCCCTGTGCCGGGCGACCTCCCGCTCGAGCCGCCGCTGCTCGGTGACGTCGCGCCCCTCGGCGATCATGAAGACGACGTTGCCGTGCCGGTCCTTGACGGGCTTCAGGTTGAAGTCGATCGTGATGATCTCCTCGCCCCGGTTGCCCCCGAGGATCTCCACGTCGTACCGGACGAACTCGCCGCGCGCCGCGTGCCGCACCGCGTCCTTCAGCCGCTCCTGGGCCTCGGGCGCGCCCTGCCACCAGCGGCAGTCCCAGAACGGCACTCCGTGCACCTGCCCGAGCCCCACGCCGGCGCCGCGGACCGAGGCGTAGTTCGACTCCCAGTTCGTGCCGCGGGCGTCGAGCAGGCCCCAGAACTGGAAGGCGCTGTTCATCGCGACCCGCGCCGCGAGGAGCCGCATCAGCCCGGACTCGCGCCCTGGGCTCGCGCGCGCGAGCTCCTGCTTCAGGAGCTCGGTGTCCTGGAGGAGGCGTTCCTCGGAGTCATCTACGGGTCTCACGATCGTGAGGTCTTCCAGGCGTTCGATGAAGTCGCGCCCTTCCGCTCGTTCCTCGCTGCACCGCTGTTTCATCCCGTCGCTCACCCCGCCTGCGGCTCCGCTCCACGCAGGGAACAGCTCATCGTGAAGCGCTTAGTGGAGATCGACCTTGGCGCAAGGTCCGATCGCCTGGACCCGGGCGAGCGAGCGTTCGTGGACGGCGGCGATATCGAGAGGCGCGGGCGGGCCGGGCTTTGGGGCGCGCGGCGCCGCGTCCGGCCGGCGGCGTGGCCGGCAGCCGGACGCGGCGCCGCGACGTCTGGTAAGCTCGCCGGCCATCCACCATGAGCGCGCCCCCCGAGGTCGTCGTCGTCGGCAACATCGGCATCGACACGAACATCTATCTTCACGGCGACTCCATCGACGACCGCGTCCAATGCGCACGGGCGGAACGCTTGACTCGGGTGCACACCGCCCACGGCGTTTTCGGCTGTGCGCGCTGGGCGCAGCGCCCTTTCGCGCGATCACCGAACCCGATATGCTCGGGCACTATGGTCGAAGAGATCACGCGTCAGGAGCCGCCGGTCGCCGACAGGTTGCGTCGCGTCGGCGCGCTGTTCGAGCCCTTCTCGTCGAGCTATGCGGACAACCCCGCGCTGGCGTTCTATCAGGCGGCGCACCGGGAGGCGCCGGTCGCCTACAGCGAGGCGTTCTCCGCTTACCTCGTCGTGGGGCACGCCGAGCTCACGCACGTGCTCCGCGAGCCGGTCGGGTTCTCCTCGGCGCACATCCTCGACCTGCCGCCGGATCTGCCGCCGGAGGTGACCGCCGAGCTCCAGCGCGGCATCTACCAGATGCCGCCGGCGCTCTTCAACAACGACCCTCCCGGGCACACGCGCGCGCGGGCGCTCTTCTCCAAGGCGTTCACGCCCGCGCGGGTCGCCTCCCTCGAGCCGACGATCGCCGAGGCGGCGGAGGCGCTGGTCCGCGCGATGGCGCCGGGCGACGGCCCGGTGGATCTGATGCAGGCGCTCGCCTTCCCGCTCCCCTTGCAGATCATCACCGCCCTCATCGGGATACCGCTCGTGGACGCGCCGCTGCTCAGGGCTTGCCAGGACGACCGACTCAAGCTCTACGACCCGGCGCTCGACAAGGCGCGCCAGGTCGAGGCGGCGCGGAGGTGCGTGGCCTACGAGCGATACCTGGCCGACCTCATCGAGCGACGCCGCGGCGCGCCTGCCGACGACCTGATCACCGCCCTCATCGGCGCCCGTGTCGACGGCGAGGCGCCCCTGTCGGTGGAAGAGATGATCTCCCACCTCATCGTCCTGTTCTTCGCCGGCTACGAGACCGTGGCGAGCCTGATCGGCTCGCTCGTGCTCCGCCTGCTCGAAACGCCCGCGCTGTGGGACGCCATCGGCGGCGACCCGGCGCTGCTCCACGCGGCGATGGAGGAGACGCTCCGGATCGACGCCCCGGTGCAGATGGAGCCGCGGCGCGCGACGGCGCCGGCGGTGGTCGGCGGCGTCGAGATCCCCGCGGGGGCCACGGCGTTCGCCTTCTTCGGCGCCGCGAACCACGATCCGGCGATATTCCCGGACCCGCTGCGGTTCGACGTGAATCGCTTTGCCGCCGGCCCGCGCGCGCGGCACCTCGGCTTCGGCTGGGGTGTTCACACCTGCATCGGCGCCTCGCTCGCGCGCATCGAGGTGCGGTGCGCCGTGCAGGCGCTGCGCGCTGCGTTCCCCGGCCTGCGCCTCGCCGCCGAGGCGCGCCCGAGCTATGCGCCCAGCATGTTCTTCCGGAAGCCCACGGCCTTGCCCGTGACCCTCGGCGCGGCGTGACCGCCGCGGCTCCCGCGCTTCGGCGGACGGAATCGGTCAGGCCCGCTGCAGCTTCGGCGCTTCGGCCCTCGCGATATCGACGATCTTCCCGCGCACGAACCGGCACGCCTCGTCGTCGTCGGCGCTCGACGGCCACAGGAGCTCTGTCGGCGAGCCCTCGATCTCGAACGGCAGCGGGCGCGTGGCGAGGTGGCTCCGGATCTCGCGGATGTGCGCGGCGACCGTCGTGGGGACCGTGGCGACGAGGGCGCTGCCGTCGATCAGCGCGCCGAGGGTCGCGAACGTCGAGGTCGAGCAGCGGACCTTGCGCTGGCGCCGCACCACGTCCTCGACGATGCCGCGCAGGTCGCCGTTGTAGCTGACGATCACGTGATCGAGCGCGAAGTACTCCTCCAGGGTCGGCGCGCGCCGGAGGCGCGTGTGGCGCGGATCGAACAGGCACACGAAGCCTCCGCAGAAGAGCGGCTGGCGGCGCACGGTCGCGGGGAGCTCGTCGGCGACGGTGACGGCGGCGTCGAGGCCGCTCGCGAGCGCCGCCGCGACCGTGCGGAACCGCACCGGCACGGCGACAACGCACATCCGCGGCGCCTCGCGCGCGAGGGCGCGGAGCAGCGCGGGCAAGAGCCAGAGCTCGGCGACGTCGGACACGCCGAGGCGCAGCGTGCGCTCGCTGGTCGCCGGGTTCCATTGCGGCGCGCTGAGCGCGGCGTCGAGGATCGCCTGGAGGTGGGGCACCAGCGTCGCGTGCAGCCGCTGGCCCCTGCCGGTGAGCTCGAGGCCGCGCCCGCGCCGCACGAACAGCGGCGCGCCGATGGCGGCGGTGAGCCTGCGCAGCGCCGCGCTGACCGCCGGCTGGGTCAGGTACAGCTGCCTCGCCGCGTCCGTGACGCTGCCCGTGTCCGCGACCACCGCGAACACGCGCAGGAGGTTGAGATCGAGGTCTCTCCCATAACTTGCGTTCATAAGGCTCATATACCCTATTCATTGGTATCGAGATATGGATGCGTCCATGGTGCCGGCAGGACGGCGAGGAAACCACCATGCACGACAAGACACGTCCATCGATGCCTGTCCCAGGAGAGCGGCCGAATCAGGAGGCCGACGGCGAGCCGGGCGCCGGCGCCGGGCCGGACGCGGCGCTCCGCCTCACGCGACGCCGCTTCACCGCGGGGTCGCTCGCGGCGGCGACGGCCGCGGCCAGCGGGCTGTCGCTGCGCGAGCTCGGGTGCTCGTCCCCCGACGCGCCGGCGACGAGCGCGGACGCGACCGTCCGGATGACGGTCAACGGCGCGCGGGTCGAGCTCGACATCGATCAGCGCTCGTCTCTCCTCGACGTGCTCCGCGAGCAGCTGCGGTTGACCGGCGCCAAGAAGGGCTGCGATCACGGCCAGTGCGGGGCGTGCACGGTGCACCTCGACGGCCGCCGCGTCGCGTCCTGCCTCACCCTCGCCGCCCAGGCCGACGGCCGGGAGATCACGACGATCGAGGGGCTGTCGCCGAGGGACGGGCGACTGCACGTCATGCAGCAAGCCTTCATCGATCGGGACGCCCTGCAGTGCGGCTACTGCACGCCCGGCCAGATCATGGCGGCGGTGGCCTGCGTCGGCGAGGGCAACGCCGGGTCCGCGGAGCAGATCCGCGAGGCCATGAGCGGCAACCTGTGCCGTTGCGGCGCGTATCCCAACATCGTCGCTGCGATCCAGCAAGCAGCGCCGGAGATGGAAGGGACCTGAGCGATGCGGAGCTTCACGTACGCGCGCCCCTCGACGCCGGCCGAGGCCGTCGCGGCGATCGCCGACGGCGGCCCCGGAGCCCGGTTCCTGGCGGGCGGGACCACGCTCTACGATCTCATGAAGCTGGGCGTGGAGGCCCCGCTCGCGATCGTCGACATCACCCACCTCGACGCGCTCGCGCGATTCGACACCTCCGGTCCGGACGAGCTGGTGTTCGGGGCGCTGGCCCGGATGAGCGATGTGGCCGCGGATCGCCGGCTGCGGGAGGACTACCCCGCGCTGTCGGAGGCGCTGTCGAAGGCCGCCTCGCAGCAGCTGCGCACCATGGCGCGGGTGGGCCCGAACCTGCTGCAGCGGACGCGCTGCGCCTATTTCCGCGGCGGGGAGGCGTTTCCCTGCAACAAGCGGCGGCCCGGCAGCGGGTGCGCGGCGCAGGGCGGCCAGGATCGGGGCAACGCGCTCCTCGGCGCGAGCGACGCCTGCGCCGCGGTGTATCCGGGGGACTGGGGCGTGGCCCTCGCGGCGTTCGACGCGGTGGTGGACACGCTGAGCCCGCGCGGCAAGCGCTCGATCCCCCTCCTCTCGCTGCACCGGGAGCCGGGCTCCACGCCGGACGTCGAGACGGCGCTGGCCGCGGACGAGCTGATCGTGCGCATTCGCGTGCCGAGGTCCGGGGCGGGCCGGGCGTCGACGTATCACAAGATCCGCGACCGCGAATCGTACGCGTTCGCGCTCGCGTCGGCGGCCGTCGCCGTCCGGCTCGACGCCGGCGCGGTCGCCGAGGCGCGGGTCGCCCTGGGCGGCGTCGCGACGCGGCCTTGGCGGTCGCCGGAGGCCGAGGAGGTATTGCTCGGTCAGCCGCTCACCGACGAGGTCGCGGAGCGCGCTGGCCAGGCCGCCTTCGCGGCCGCGAGGCCGGGTGTCCACAACGCGTTCAAGGTCGAGCTGGGGGCGCGGACGGTCGCGGACGCCCTGAGGATCGCGCGAGGGAGGGCAGAGCAGCCATGAGCAATCCGGATATCCCCAGGGTCGACGCGCGCGAGAAGGTCCGCGGCGAGGCCCAGTATGCCGCCGACCATGTGCTCCCCGGGCTCGCCCACGCCATGCTCGCGGTGGCGACGATCGGCCGCGGCCGCGTCGTGAGCATCGATACGGGCGCGGCCCGCGCCGTCCGCGGCGTGCGGCTGATCCTGACCCACGAAGGCACGGAAGGCCTGCAGTCCCCCGGGTACCTGATGGGCGGCGGCTACGGCGTCCAGAGCCTGCAGCCCTTGCTGGGCACCGCGATCGCCTACCGCGGCCAGCCGATCGCGCTGGTGGTGGCCGACTCGCTCGAAGCCGCGAGGGAGGGCGCCGCGCTCGTCCGCGCCACGTACGAAGAGGAGGCCATCAGCGTGACGCTGGACGCGCCGGGCGCCGAGATCATCGCGCAGGCGGACTCCCCGTTGCCGAAGCCGGCGTTCGCGGATCGGGTCGTCGGCGACGCGGACGGCGCCCTGTCCACGGCCGCGGCGCGCGTCGACGTGACGTTCGAGGGCCCTCCCCAGCACCAGAACCCGATGGAGCTGCTCGCCACCGTGGCCGAGTGGTCCGGGGGGACGCTCACCGTCCGCGAATCGACGCAGAACGCCGAGGCGATCCGGCACGGACTGGCCAAGGTGCTCGGCCTGTCTCCGCACAGCATCCGGGTGCTCTCGCCCACGGCAGGCGGAGGCTTCGGTCAGAAGAACGCATTGCAGGCGCACACCGCGCTCGTCGCGCTGGCGGCGCGCGAGCTCGGCCGGCCGGTCAAGCTGGTGATGCCGAGGGCGCATGTCTTCAATAACGCCAGCTTCCGTCCCGCCAGCCGCCACACGGTGCGCCTCGGGGCCGATGCGTCGGGGGTCCTGGTGGCCGCCGTGCACGAGGTCGATCACCAGACCTCGCGCCACGATCTCTTCCCCTTGGTGTACGCGGATCTGACCGCGCGCCTGTACGGCATCCCGAACTTCCGCGGCCGCGAGCGCCTCGTCCGCAATGACATCCAGACCCCGGGCTTCCAGCGCGCCCCGTTCGAGCACATCGCCGCGACGGCGTTCGAGGTCGCGGTCGACGAGCTGGCGTACACGCTCGGGCGCGACCCGGTCGCGCTCCGCATCGCCAACGATGCGACGAAGGACCCGCTGACCGGCCTGCCGTTCTCGTCCCGGCACCTCGCTGCGTGCCTGGAGCGGGGCGCCGAGAGGTTCGGCTGGGCGAGGAGGACGCCGGAGCCGGGCTCGATGCGCCTCCCCGACGGCACGCTCGTCGGCTGGGGGGTCGCGATCGGGGCGTACAAGGCGTCGACCGCGCCGGCCATCGCGATGCTGCGCTTGACCGACGCGGGCGAGATCTTCGTGACCGTCGGTGGACACGAGATGGGCCAGGGCATCCGCACCGCCATCGCGGCCACGGTCGCGGCGGAGCTCGGCGTCCCGGCCGAGGCGGTGAACGTCCTCGTGGGGAATACCGGCGTCGTGCCCCAGCACCTCACCGCGGGCTCGTGGGGGGCCGCCACGGCCCTGCCCGCGGTGCGCCAGGCGGCCCTGAACATGGCGCAGGAGCTGGCGCGGCTCGCGGGCGACGGGCCGGCCGGCCGCACGTTCCCGCAGATCCTGCGCGACGCCGGTCGGCCGCACGTCGACGTCGAGGCGCGCCACCGCGCGCCCGGCCAGCCCGAGGGGATCTTCGACCGTGTCGCCCAGGGGCTCCCCTCGGCCGTCGGCCCGGCCTATCCCGAGTTCGTGTCGCTGAGCTATTGTGCCCAGTTCGTCGAGGTGCAGATCGAGCCGCGCACCCGGCGGATCCGCGTGCCGCGCGCGGTGAGCGTGGTGGACTGCGGCCGGGTCGTCAGCCCCCGCACCGCGCGCAGCCAGGTCATCGGCGGCGTGGTCTGGGGGATCAGCGCCGCCCTGCGCGAGGCGAGCGAGGTGGACCCCCGATACGGCGGCTTCCTGAACGCCGATCTCGCGGAGTACGTGATCGCCGTGAACGCCGATATCGGGTCGATCGAAGCGGAGCTCATCGACGAGCCGGATCCGGCCCTCAACAGCCTGGGCGTCAAGGGTCTTGGCGAGGTGGTCATGGTCGGCGTGGCGCCCGCGATCGTCAACGCCATCCATCACGCGACCGGGCGCCGCGTCCGCCATTTGCCGGTCCGTATCGAGGACGTGCTGTGAGGCGACGCGGCCATCGACTATCCTCGCGCCGATGCCCCGTCGCCTCAGCCTCGCCGCCGGCGCCGTGCTCGCCGCCGCGCTCGTCTCCTCGCCCGGGCTGCTGTCGTGCGCCGGGCCCCGGTCTCAGCCCTCCACGCCTTCCCCTCCCCCTCCCGCCGCGCCCCCCTCGCCCAGCGCGCGGCCAGCGGCGCCGCCGGCCGACGGCGCGCGCCGCCGCGCCCGCGAGCTCGGCATCGTCATCGGCCGCCTGCCGACGGGCAGGCTGAACGCGATCACCGATGTCCCCGGCGTGCGGGTCGGGCACGTCACCCACCATCGGGGCGCTGGCCGGCTCGACCCGGGCAAGGGGCCGGTGCGGACCGGCGTGACGGTCATCCTGCCGACGTCGGACGACTTCTGGCACCACAAGCTCCCTGCCGCGAGCTTCATCCTGAACGGCAATGGGGAGATGACCGGGCTGCACTACGTCAACGAGTTCGGCGTCCTCGAGTCGCCCATCGTCTTCACCAACACGCTCGCCGTCGGCCGCGCGTTCGACGGGGCGGTCCAGTACATGCTCCGGCGTTATCCGGCCATCGGCATCGACGAGCCCACGGTGTCGCCCATCGTCGGCGAGTGCGACGACAGCGCGCTGAACGACATCCGGGGGCTGCACGTGTCGGCCGAGGACGTGCTCACGGCGGCGGAGCAGGCCGCGGGCGGGCCTGTCCAGGAGGGGGCGGTCGGCGGGGGAACGGGCATGATCTGCTACGATTTCAAGTGCGGAATCGGCACGGCCTCGCGCGTCGTGCCGGAGGCCGCGGGCGGGTTCATCGTGGGCGCCATCGTGCAGGCCAATTTCGGGGCGCGGGGCGAGCTGCGGATCGACGGCGTGCCGGTCGGCCAGGAGATCCGCGACCTCTTGCCCGTGCCGGACTACCACAGCGAGGGCTCGCTGCTCGCCGTGGTCGCGACCGACGCGCCCCTGTCCGCGCGGCAGCTCGGGCGGGTCGCGCGCCGCGTCTCGCTCGCGGTGGGGCGCACGGGCACGATCTCCCGCGACGGGAGCGGCGACCTGTTCCTGGCCTTCGCGACGGGGAACCGGATCGCGGCCGGGCCGAGGGAGCTGATCCGGACGCTCCGCGAGGTGGACGACGGGCGCCTCAACCCGGTGTTCCAGGCGGCCGAGGAGGCGGTGGAAGAGGCGATCCTCAACGCGCTGACCATGGCGACGACGACGTTCGGGCAGGACGACCACGTCGCCCACGCCATCCCGCTCGACCGGCTGCGCGAGGTGATGAGGAGGTACGGGAGGCTCAGGGAACCGGAGCCACCGGTGCGAGAGGCGCGATTGATTTATAGGTCTTCATGGGTCGGCGCAGGGGTATGCGCTGACGACGAGGCCCACGCCGTACTGCCCTACCGAGCGCAGCACGCCCGGTTCGAGCTCGATGGATCTGGCGCTCATGGCCTCGATGAACAGCGCGAAGTCGACAACCGCCGTCGCCCCGGATTGTACCAGCGCAGCGACCTGCGGCGCGAGCGAGAGAAACCCCCTCATCGCCTCGTCGACCGCGAGCGACGTGTCCTCGTTCTCCGCCAGCAGGACGTTGCACCCGGAGGTCGCGCTGATCTTGCCGCCGTGTCGCCGTTCGCCCGCGCGCCAGACCTGCTCGAGGGCGGTCTCTGGAATCCACGTCAGGCACTGATCCACATCGAGATGTTTCCCCTCAATCCTGAGCACGACCGTGGTCACACCGGCACCCCCTCTTCTGCCACTGCCGCGGGAAGTGTCCCCGTTTCAGGAGAAAAGCACGATGGCGCCAAGGAGGAGAGAGGAAGCACGTCCCGGCATTTTTCCCTCGACCCCTCTGGTTTCTTGGCGTCTTGGCGGTTCGCTTCGCAGCCCGACTTCCCGCAGTAGTGCTACCACGCCCCCGCTCCCCCTCGCCGGCCTTTCCATCTCCCCCGGCAGGTTGCCGCTCGCCTCCCCGCCTCCGGCGCTCACCTCCCCGCCTCCGACGCTCGCCTCCCCGCCTCCGGCGCCGTAACCCCCGGCTCGCCCGACTCGCCCCCCCGCCTCCGCCATCTCGCTCCCCACCTCGCCGGACTCATCCCCCGCCTTGCCCGGCTCGCCCCCCGCCTCGCCCCCCGCAGTCCCCGCGGGGCACGCGCCCTCCGAGCCGGGGATGGCCCTCGCCGCCCCGGGGGTTCCCGCCGCCGCCCCCCGGCGACCCACCGCCCGTGCCGGGGGCTCCGCGCCACGCCCCCCGGCGCCGTCCCGCAGGACCCCGGCGCACTCTCCTGCGAGCCCGCGGCGTCGCGGGCGTCCGTCGGAGGAGAAGGCGCGTGAATGTTCGAGCCCAGCGGCGCATCTGACTCGACCCCCCGCCTCGGCTGCGAGCTCCAGGCGTGCTGGCGTCTCATCGATTCTTCTGGAGGGAATGTTGATATGGCAATCGGCAAGACGAGGACGAGCGTTCTGTCGGCGATGGGTCTGGTCCTCTGCGCCGCGCTGCTGCCGGTCAGCGGCTGCGCGCAGCACGACGACCCCCTCGACGCGGGAGAAGCCGACGGCTCCCGCCTGGGGATCGCGCGCTTGAGCGTCCAGGCAGCGCCCACGACCGCGGGCGACATCACGCGGGTCACCGTCACCGTTCTGAGCGGCCCCGAGGCCGAGCTCGCGCACGATCCCGACGGCAACTTCAGCGGCACCCTGCTCTTGCCCGAGGGCTCGCACCAGCTCGTCGGCAACGCCTTCGTCGGAGACCAGCTCGTCGGCACCAGCGCTCCGGTCTCGGTCGAGATCCAGGGCGGCGCAGCGACGCAAGCCGTCCTCCGGATCCTCGATCTCGCGGAGGCACACGACATCGAGCACAGCCCGATCGTGCTGGGCCTGACCTACCCGCTCTCGACCGTGGTGAACCAGCCGGCGCAGCTCTCGATCTCCGCGGTCGACCTGGACGACGACGCGCTCGCCGTCGAGTGGACCAGCGACTGCGCCGATGGGGTATTCTCGGCGCCCACGGCGTTCGTGACCGACTTCACCAAGCCTGCCGCCGGCACCTGTGAGGTGAGCGTGAGCGTGACGGACGGCGAGCTCTCCGCGAGCGAGACGTTCTCGATCATGATCTTCGAGGAGAGCCAGGCCCAAGGCGCCGTGATCATCGACGGCCGATTCATCGCCAGGCCAGTGATGCGCCTGACGTTGCAGTGGCCTGATGCTTCCTGCTTCGTCAACTCGTACCTCGCCGACGGCACCTGCCAAGAGCCCATCACGGCGCCCGGTCGCGTCGAGCTGCTCTTGCGCGTCGAGTGGGGCGATTCGTCTCCTGGGCTGGTCGAGGTCACCGACAGCTGCGGTGGCGCCATCACGTACACCGGTCTCTCTTACTATCACATGTACGACTGGCAGCCGCCGACGGCTCAGGCTGCGTGCTCGATCACGGCTCGCTCCACGAACGGCGACGGCCTGAGCGGCCTGCTGTCAGCCGCCGTCCTGGTAAGCCCGGAGCAGGCTGAGTAGCGGGAGGCGCGTCGATGGCGATTTCACCACGACATTGACGCGATCGCCTGCGACCTGCGGGACGTGCCCTGCCCGCTCGACCCTCACCGGCGTGACTGCACCGGGGCACCCGCCGCCCGGGCGCTCCCGGCCTGGCATCTCCTACTGGCTCGCGACCCGCTGCCAGCCGCACGCGGTGCGGGCCGCGGCCGCGCGGAGCGAGACCACCGGCAAGCTCGTCGACTCGGTCACGAACCTCACGAGCGCGCGGGTCTTCGCCCGGCTCGGCTTCGAGCGCGAGTACCTCGACGAGCAGCTCGTCCGGGAGCTCCGGGCGGTGCGCCGGTCGAACTGGTACTCCGAGCGCGTCCGCTGGTTCCAGTTCGCGTCGGCCGCGCTGCTCAAGGTGGGGACGCTCTACTACGCGCTCGCGCTGTGGCAGCGCGGCGCCATCGGCGTCGCCGAGTTCGTGATGGCGACCAGCCTGTCGCTCCTCATCATCAACGAGGCGCGCAACCTGAGCCGCCGCTTCCTCGAGTTCTTCGAGTTCGTCGGCAACGTCGCGAACGGGGTGAACACCATCATCCGCTCCCACGAGCTCGTCGACCGGCCCGGCGCCGTCGACGGGGTCATGAAGGGCAAGACGGTGCTCGTCGTGGCCCATCGCCTCTCGACGATCGTCCACCTCGACCGCATCCTCGTGTTCGAGGACGGCCGGATCATCGAGGACGGCACCCACGCCGAGCTGCTGGCGCGGAACGGGGCCTACAAGCGGCTCTGGAGCAAGCAGTCGGACGGTTTCCTGCTCGACGGGGCCGCCGAGGAGCGCCGGGGGGCGCCGCGGGCCCAGGCGGCCCCGGCGCAGAGCGCGGTCCCGGCCACGTGAGGCGCGGCGCGCGGGCGGCTCAGGCGGGCGGCTCAGGCGCCGCCGCCGGAGGCGCCGCGGCTACCGGAAGCTCCACGGCTGCGGCTGGTCCATGCGGGCGCGGACGCCCTCCTCCCAGCGGACGAGCCGCGGCGTGAGCCACGCCGCCCCCGTCGCCAGCGCGACGCCGGCGACCACGTCGACCGCGTAGTGCCAGCGGAGGAGCATGGTGGAGATGATGATGTTGAAGGAGAAGAACGCGGCCACCACGGCCAGCCAGAAGAGGCGCCGGTCCGTGCGCGCGCGGTGGAACGTGTACAGGGCGAACCAGAGCGGCGCGGCCGTGTGCAGCGAGGGAAAGACGTCCTTCATGGCGCCGCCGGCCTGCACGATGCTGCTCACGCACCCCCAGAAGAAGCCGCCGTCGAGCGGCCCCTGATAGAGGTGGCTCAGCGCCTGGATCGGGCCGTACGCGGGGACCGCCATGTAGCCGAGCTGGCCAACGCAGTAGACGATCGACGTGCCGACCGCGTACTCGGTCGTGCCGCGGCCGGGGCGGGCGACCCAGACCGCCAGCACCATCGAGGTGAAGCAGATGAAAAAGTAGCTGAAGTAGAAGAAGGAGAACCACTCGACGATGGGGCGCGTGTTGAAGCGCTCCATCCAGAGCGCCGGCTCGAACCGGAAGAGGAGGAGGTCGAGCTGGAGGAGCTCCGCGTCGAGGCTGTCGCTCCGGACCGTCGGCAGGATGGTCCGGAGCGAGAGGTAGTTGAGGAGGAAGGTGCCGACGAGCGAGAGCCGGTAAACCACGCTCCGCAGCAGGCTGGGCACGAACGTCGCGCGGCGCACGAACACGCAGAGGGACACGAGCGCGGCGATGGCGGCCAGATTGCGGTGCACGCACTGCGCTTGCACCTCGGAGGGCGGCGCGCCGAGCAGGCAGACCGTCGTCACGACGAGGTAGCCGATGAGGATCGCGTCCTGGAGGGCGAACACGGCGACCAGGCCGCGCAGCGCGTCCCTCAGGAGCGCGCCGGGGCGCTCGACGTCGACCAGGCCGCGGGAGCCGGCGGCCTTATCACAGTCCGTTGTCAGCCTCTCTTGCATACGGGAATGTTCCAGGGATGGCGTGTTGCGCGCGTGGGTTGCCTACGTCCGTTGCGTCCGTTGCGTCAGGTCGCTCTGTATCACGTGTGGCGTCGCCGTGACATCCGTGACGAGCGCGCGCATCTGGAGAGCAACTCGGAGGCCACGCGGACGTCGAGTTTTTGACGGGCTGCTCCGCGTTGCGCGACAGCCGCGGGCGCCGCGCCGCGCGCCGGAGCGACGCGCCCCGGGCGCGGCCCGCCGCCGCGCCGCGCGTGCGAGCGCGCAGCGCGCCGCTTCGCGCGTGCGAACGAGGCGACGCAGCGGCGCAGCTCCTACGCGTCCCACCGTCGCGCTTTCGCTTTCTGATCCTCACTGCCGAGCTCCGGAGCGCGCAGAATCTGCGCGACTGCAGCTCCGCAGGATCTGCGCGCTTGCCGTACCCACTGCGCCTGTCGGACGCCGGTGGTGCGGTGATCACGATCGCGAGAAGTGCAATATCGACCCATCGACGGCGCGCCCGGGCGAGCGTCGCTCCGCGGCGTGCGCGTCGCGCTGCGCTCCTCGCCGAGCGGGGTGCACCTCGGCCTGACGATGGTCCTTGAGCAGCCTGCCCGTCGCGGTCAGGACGCGCGGCTGCTCTCGCGCGTCAAGGCCCACGCGCGCTGGCCCCGGCGATCCCGATGGCGGCGCGGCGCCGTGCCGGCGTCGCGGTGCGGTATCGCGGTATCGTGCGGTGTCGCGCGGTGGAGCGTCACGGTGGGGAAAGCGACGTGAGGCGACGTGGATGGTTTTCCCGCTTTCCCACCTTCTCGTCTTCTTCGGCGATCTCTCCGGATGAACGGCGGCGCACCGCCGGCCGCGCGGCGCCGACGGGAGCGCGGCCAGCCGCCTCGTCAGCGCGACGGCGAGCGCTGAAGGCCAGACGAAACGCGCTGAGCTCGTGAGCTCGGGCGCGTCCGCTCGCCGCGGATCTCGGCGGCGCGCGGACGAGGCGCGATGGCCCGCGCGCCCACGACCGGTGGGGCAGTCTGCCGCGACGCGGATCCCCTGCTGAGAACCTGGATCGGCCAGGCTGAGCAGCGCGCATCGCGAGCTGAGCGGCGCAGAAGCGCGCGATCTGCGTCGCGACGCGTTTGCGCCGGCGCGCACCGTTGTCGTTCGCCCTGGGCGAGCGGCCCTCGGGACGACCGCGGGCCCGCGCGGCGATCCTCGGGGAGCTCTCGCTGGATCCGCGCTGGAGAGGCCCAATTTCCATGGGTTCTTCTCCATGGCATCCACGTTGCAGTCACCCCTCCTGCCGACATCGTTCAGCGAAGATCGGGCGGGGTGCCGCAGCTGCGTTGTCCCGCGCCGGCGCCGAGCGATGCGCCAGACACCAAGGAGACCTATCATGGCACAGCAACAAGGGCAGAGCAGCAGTCGTGGGTTCGCGGCGATGGACCAGAAGCAGCAGCGTGCCATCGCGAGCATGGGTGGCAAGGCCGCGCACGAGAAGGGCACAGCCCACGAGTTCAGCTCCGAGGAGGCCCGCGCCGCGGGCCGCAAGGGCGGCGCGGCCGTGAGCCAGAACCGCGAGCACATGGCCGCGATCGGCCGCAAGGGCGGCGCGGCCGTGAGCCAGAACCGCGGGCACATGGCCCAGATCGGCCGCAAGGGCGGCGAGGCGCGCGGCGACGGCTCGAGCAGCGCGAGCGCCGCGCAGGGCGAGGGCGAGCGCGAGCAGGGCGGCAGCCACGAGCAGCACGTCCAGGCGCCGCCGCGCGGAGCTCGACGGAGCTCCGCGCGGCCGCTCGAGGGCGTCAGGGCGAGAGGGTGACGAGGAAGACGTCGCCGTTGTTGCGATCGAGCGCGGGCGCGCTGTGCTCGAGGGCGGGGAGGCCGCCGCCGAGCTCGAGCCGCTCGCCGCAGAAGAGGCCCGCCACCACCGTGTTTCCGCCGGCGGTGACCGCCTGCGCGGTGGCGTACGAGAAGAACTGATCCCGGTAGACATCGGACCAGAGCTCCTCGGAGAAGTCCGGGCTGAGCTTCGCGACGAACGCGTCGCCCGTCGAGGGCGCGCCGACCGAGAGGGGCTCTCCGCCGAGCGAGAGCGACCTCGTGAAGTAGCCGCTCAGCACGTGGTTGCCCCAGGGATCCTGCGAGAAGCCCCAGACGAACTCGTCGCCGTCGGACAGGAACGCGCGCGCGGCGAGCGGCTCGCCCGCATCGGCGTCGAGCCGGGCGACGTAGAGGTCGTATCCCGCCGCCTCGGTGTGCTCGACGTCGATGGAGCCGACCTGGAACGGCGCCCGGTGGTTGCCGAGGACCACGGGGTGACCGTCGACGCCGACGCTGACGTACTTCGCGTACTGCTCGCCGGCGGCGCCCAGCGAGCGCGCCCAGACCAGGCTGCCCGACGCCAGATCGAACCGGGCGACGAGCCCGTCGATGCTGTAGATCGGCTCGCCGCCGCCCCCGGCGCCGCCGGCGCCCGACGTCACGCCGCTGACGGCGCTCTCCAGGAGCCGGTGGTCGATCGCGAGCCTGCCGCCGAACGCGCCGGCCACGTAGAGGGCCGAGCCGCTGGTCGCGAGGCTGGCGAGGCGCTGCCAGCTCTCGAGGGACCCGAACCGCTTGCTCCAGAGGTGGCCGCCGGCGGCGTCGAGCTTCGCGACGACGGCGGCGTCGCTGCCGGTGCCCGTGAGCTCGGCCCCGGGATCCTCGCTGAAGTTGATGGTGCCGTCGGCGACGCCGAGGACCACGATGTCGTCCTCCGCGGTGACGGCCACGGCCGAGGCGTACTGGTCGAGCGCGTCGCCGAAGCGCTTGCTGAAGAGGTGGTTGCCGTCGGGGTCGAGCTTGGCGACGAAGATGTCCCGCTCGCCGGCGCTCACGAGCGCCGTGCTCGGGTCCGCGCCGAAGTTGAGGGTCCCCGTGAACTCGCCGGCGATAACGATGTTGCCGCTCGAATCCGTGGCCGCCGCGATCGCGTACTGATCGGACGCGTCGCCGAAGCGCTTGCTCCAGACGTGGCCCCCGGCCGGGTCGAGCTTCACCACGAAGATGTCGTGTTGGCCCGCGCTCACGAGGCGGTCGGCGTCGCCGCCGAAGTTGATCGCGGTCTGGAAGCCGCCGACCAGGACGACGTTCTCGCCCTGATCCGCCGCGATCGCCTCGACGCGCTCGCCCCTCTCCTCGCCGGCGCTGGCGCCCCAGAGCGCGTCTCCGAGGAACTCGGGAGGCTCGCCGCCGCCTTCGCCGCCTTCGCCGCCGGCGCCGCCTTGCCCGCCGGCGCCGCCCGAGCCGCCGGCGCCGCCCGCGCCGCCCTCTCCGCCGAAGCCGCCTTGCCCGCCGGAGCCGCCCTCGCCACCGGAGCCGCCTTGCCCGCCGGATCCACCATCGCCCCCGCTGGCCCCCGCGCCCCCGTCCCCGCCGACGCCGCCCTCCCCGCCGACGCCGCCCTCCCCGCCGCCGCTCGATGAAGCGGTGGTGCCATCGTCAGGCTCCGAGTCGCAGCCGCCGCAGCCCACGGGGAGCCCCATGCTCGTCAGCAGAGCAATCTGGGCCACTCTCGTCACGAAGCGCTCTCTCATCATTCCTCCATGTCTCGACGAAGAACCCTCGCCGCGGGGCGTTCGGTGGAGCCAAGGATGGTCCGGTACCCAGCTCTGTGGGGTGTCGAACGTCCTATCCGCTGTGTCGTGAAGCTGGAGTACGCGTGCCCGCCGTTCGAATCAACAGCCGTCTCGGCGAAATCCAGGGCGACAACCTGCTACCCCCGGTTCCGCCTCCACGGCACGTCCCGATTCCACAGCGCGCCCCCCGACAGCGCGGCGCCCCCGGCAGCGCGCCGCGCTCTCGAGCGCGCGCCCGGCGCGTCGCTCCCCCGCGGCGATGCGCGCCGGCGCTCGACGCGCGACCGCCCCGCCCGGTGCAGCTTTGTCCCATTGTGGCGGAATGCCTCAGCGCGCGCACGCGCGAAGGCGCCGCGTCTTCGGCCGCGCGCGCCGTGCGGGGCGGCGGGCGGGCCGCGGTACGCGATCTGCATCGTCCAGCAGCCTGATGCAGACGGCTTGGCTTCGGAGCGCGGCGATCCTCGGTGCGCTCGCGCTCTCCGCGTGCAGCGGCGACACGAGCCGCGCGCGGGAGAGCGCCGGCGCGCCCGAGGGCGGCGTCGCGCCGCCGGCCGCCGCGCCGCAGCCGGGCGCGGCGCGCGGCAGCGCCGGGCCGAAGCAGGCATCTCCGTTTCGCGTGGCCACGTACAACGGCGGGCTCGCGATGGGCGTGCTGAAATACGTCGACGAGCGGGCGGAGCCGCTCATCCGCGCGCTCGCCGAGCAGCCCGTGGACCTGCTCTGCGTGCAGGAGTTCTGGCTCGAGGAGCACTGGCAGCAGCTCGTCTCCGCCACGTCCAGCGCCTTGCCGCATACCTTCCGGTTGCCCCCGGGCCGCGAGGACGGCGGCTGCACGCAGCAGGAGACCGATCCGCTCGTCGCGTGCGCCGCGAAGAGCTGCGCCGGCCTGACCCAGCACGCCTTGCTCCCGTGCCTCCTCCAGAGCTGCTCGGCGAGGCTCACCAGCCTGTCGCCCGACTGCTTCAACTGCCTCTCCGCGAACCCGCGGCAGGGGCCTGACGAGCTTGCTCGAGCGTGCCTTCGCACACGCACGAACAGCGCCGCCGGCGCGCGTCCCCCCGCGCGCGCCGGCGGCGCGGCGGCCGTGGAGGCCTACTCCGGGGCCTCCGGCACCGCCCTCCTGACGAGCGCCGAGATCCTCGAGCGCGACGCGCTGGTGCTCCCGTCCGCGATCGATCGGCGCGCCGTGCTCTATGCCCGGATCTCGCCCCCTTCCGTCGGCGAGCTCCACGTCTTCTGCACCCACCTCACGGCGAGCCTGGAGGGCGTCCCGCACCCCCGCGACACGTCGTGGCAAAAGGACCAGTCCGCGCAGCTCGACGCGCTCCTCGACTACATCGATCGCAGGACGGGCGGCCGCGGCGCGACCGCGCTGCTCGGCGATCTCAACACCGGCCCGGCCAAAGCGCCCTCGATCTCGGCGCGCCTGCCCGCCCATTACGACCGGCTGCTCGCGCGCGGCTTCGTGAACCCCTACGCGTCCCAGGAGGACGCGAAGTGCACGTATTGCTTCGACAACCCCCTCGACGGGGGGAAGGGCACCCGCGGGCTGCTGATCGATCACGTGCTGCTGCGCGGCTTCGAGGGCGACGCGCACGGGGCCCAGATCATGCGGTCGAACCTCACGATCGAGGCGGGCAAGAAGAAGGTGAAGAGCGGCTTCTCCGACCATTACGGGCTGCTCGTCGCCCTGTCGAGGCGCGACACATGACGCCCGGGCGCCCTTCTTCACCGCGCCTCCCGGGGGCAGAGCGACACCGCGCCTCGCGCGAGGCGGGCGAGACGATCGATTGACGATGGATGACCGAGACCGAGCGCCGGGATGCAGCCCTCGGCGTCCACGAGCGGAGCGTTTATGACGGAGCGAGCCTACGATAAGAACACCGTCTGGACCCACGCCGTCCTCCCTCCCATGGCCCCCCTCGCGACCGATCACACGGCGGACGTGTGCGTGGTGGGCGCCGGGATCGCCGGGCTGACGACGGCCTATCTCCTCGCCAAGGCGGGCAAGCGCGTCATCGTCCTCGACAACGGCGCGGTCGGCGGGGGCGAGTCGGGCTTCACGACCGCGCACATCACCCACGCGCTCGACCGGCGCTGGGCCTCGCTCGCGAAGCTCCACAACGTGAGCCACCTGCGGCTCGCCGCGCGCAGCCACACGATGGCCATCGACACGATCGAGCGCATCGTCAAGGAAGAGGAGATCGACTGCGACTTCCGGCGCGTCCACGGCTATCTCTTCGCGGCCCCGGGGTCGCCCCCGATGACGCTCCGCGACGAGATCCAGGCCGCGCACCGCGCCGGGCTGGGCTCGGTCCATTACGTCGACCGGGCGCCGCTCGTCGATTTCGACACGGGGCCCGCGGTCTGTTTCCCCGATCAGGCGCAATTTCACATTCGCAGGTACCTCGCGGGGCTATCGCGGGCGATCGAGCGCGACGGCGGCAAGCTCTACACGCTGGCGCACGTGGTCGACGTCGACGAGGACGCGGCGCCGCACAAGGTCGTCGTCAAGACCGCGCGGGGCCTCCAGGTGGTGGCGAACGCGGCCGTGCTCGCCACGAGCTCGCCGTTCATCCCGCGCATCCGCGTGCACATGAAGCAGGCCGGATACCGGACGTACGTCATCGGCCTGCGCGTGCCCCGGGACGCCGTCGCGCCGGGCCTCTACTGGGACACGGCCGATCCGTTCCATTACGTCCGCGTGGCGAACGTCGACGGCGCGGACGGCCCGGACCAGGTGCTCATCGTGGGCGGCGAGGACCACAAGACGGGCCAGGCCAGCGACGCAGACCAGCGGTACGCGCGGCTCGAGGCGTGGGCGAGGGAGCGCTTCGCGCAGGCCGGCGAGGTGCTGCACCGCTGGTCCGGCGAGGTGATGGAGACGGTCGACGGGCTCGCCTACATCGGCCGCGTCAAGCGCGACTCGAGGATCCTGATCTCCACGGGCGACTGCGGCAACGGCATGACGCACGGGACCATCGCCGGGCTGGTGATCTCGGATCTCGTCCAGGGCCGGGAGAACCGGATGGCGTCGCTCTTCGATCCCGCGCGCGTCAACCTGAGCGCGGCCGCCGTCTCGGAGTACGTGAAGGAGAACGTCAATGTCGCCTGCCAGTACGCCTCGTGGCTCGGCAAGGGCGATGTCGGCGACGTGGCGCAGATCGCGCCGGGCAGCGGGGCCGTCGTGCGCAGGGGTCTCAAGAAGCTCGCCGTCTACCGCGATCCGCAGGGGCAGCTCCACGAGATGTCGGCCATGTGCCCCCACCTCGGCGGCATCGTGTCGTGGAACCCCGCGGAGCGCAGCTGGGACTGCCGCTGTCACGGCGCCCGGTACGACGCCATGGGCCGCGTCCTGCGCGGCCCGGCGACGGCCGATCTCGCGCCGGTCGCGCCGAGCGAGGCGCCCGCCGGCGCCGGAGAATCGGTGACGCCGAAGGGCACGCCCGAGGTCGTCGCCGTCCCGGTGTCGGCCGTGAACCTGCCCCAGAGTCGCCCGGCCACCTGATCGGCGAGCGCCATGCGCGCTTGCGCGCGACGCGCCGCGTGAGGGCGCAGTTGACCCCCGCGCGAGCCGCGTGCGATCATGACCGGGTGGTCCGGGAGGGTTCCCGGCGGCTTGGTGATGAGATGAATTTCCTGCGCCCTCGTGCCCCGCGCGCCGCGGGCATCGCCTTGGCTGTCCTCTCGGTCGCCGTGGCGCTCCCGGCGCGGGCCGAGCCCTCGGCGGCCGATCGACAGACCGCGCGGACGCTCCTCATCGAGGGGCGCAAGAAGCGCGACGCGGGGGACGTGGCGGCCGCCCGCGCGGACTTCCACGCCGCCCACGCGCTCGTCCGCGCCCCCACGACGGGGCTCGATCTGGCGCGCGCGGACGAGGCGCTGGGCCACCTGCTCGAGGCCCGGGAGACGGCGTACGAGGTCGTCCACCTGCCCCTCGGGAAGGACGAGCCCCCGGCGTTCACGCAGGCGCGGGCGGCGGCCGCGGCGCTCGTCGAGCAGCTCGACGCGCGCATCCCGTCGCTCGTGCTGCGCGTCGAGGGCGCGTCGCTGGACCAGATCGAGGCGCGGGTGGACGGCCAGCCGATCCCCCGCGCGGCGCTCCCCTACCCCCGCAAGCTCAACCCCGGTCGCCACGAGGTGGTGGTGGCGGCGCCCGGCTTCCAGACCGAGCGGCGCGAGGTCACGCTGAAGGAGGCGGAGCGCGCGCCGGTGGAGGTCCGCATCGCCCTCGTCCCGGGGCGCGGTCCCGCGGCCGGGGCCGGCGCCCCAGGCCAGCCGCCGCCCGAGAGCGCGCCCGCGGAGGCTCGCGCGCCCGTGCCGCTGTGGGCGTGGGCGGCGGGCGGCGTGGGGCTCGCGGCGCTCGCGGGGAGCGTGGCGTTCGCGGTCGACCACGCGGCCGCGCGCGATCGGGTCGAGCAGGACTGCCCCGGGTCCGTGTGCGATCGGCGCGCGTACGACCTCGAGAGCATGGAGGCGCTCCGGGCGCGGTGGAACCGGAGCCTCGGGCTGTCGGTGACGCTCGGCGCGATCGGCGTCGCCGGCGTCGGCGCGGCGCTCGGCGGCATCCTCCTGCGGCCCAGGGCGGGCGACGAGCGGGCGGCGGCGTCGCTCGTGCCGCTCGTGACCCCCACGGCGCGGGGCGTGGTGTGGCAGGGGGCGTTCTGATGATGGCGCGACATTTCATGGCGGCTTCGGCCGCGGCGGCGCTCGGCTGCGTGGCGCTCGGCGGCGCGGCGCTCGGCTGCGCGCCGGAGCTCAGCCTCTCGGCCGCGACGACGGGCTCGGGCGGCGCCGCGGGCGGCGAGGGGGGCGGCGGCGCGCCGCCGGCGGGCGGCGAGGTGCAGTGGGCGCGCGCGCTCGGGGGCGACGGGGAGCAGGCCGGGGCGAGCGTGGCCGTCGCGGACGACCGCAGCGCGGCGCTCCTCGGCCGGCTCACGGCGGCGGAGGGCGTGGCCCTCGACGACGAGCGCGTGACGCCGATCGGCGTGGAGAACGTCTTCTGGGCGCGGCTCTCGGCGAGCGACGGGGCGGGGCTCGGGCTGAAGCGCTTCGGGGCGTTCGACCCGCAGATCGTGAACGCCGTCGCGAGCGACGGGAACGAGGGCCTCCTCGTGGCGGGGGAGTTCTCGGGCACGCTGGAGTTCGGCGGCGCGCCGCGGACGAGCGCCGGCGGGCGGGACGGCTACGTCGCGCGGCTCGACGCCGAGGGGCGGGAGCTGTGGCTGCAGCCGCTCGGGGGCATCGGCTTCCAGGCGGCGACGGGCGTGGCGGCGATCGCGGCGGGGCGCCTCGTCGTGGCCGGCCGCTTCTCGGGCGCGCTGAGCGTCGGCAAGGACCGGCTCCAGAGCGCGGGCGGCAGCGACGTGTTCGTGGCGAGCTTCGACGCCGACGGGACGCCGCTCTGGAGCGCGCGGTTCGGCGACGGCTTCGATCAGCAGGCCCGCGCCGTGGCGATGGATGAGCGCGGCAACGCGATCGTGGTCGGGGACTTCGCCGGGACGCTCGATCTCGGCGGCGATCCGCTGGAGAGCGCGGGGGATCTCGACGTGTTCGTGGCGAGCTTCGACGCGCTCGGCAAGCACCGCTGGAGCAAGCGCTTCGGCGACGCGGGGCTGCAGCGGGCCAGGGCGGTGGCGGTGGACGGCGCGGGCAACGTGATCGTGGGCGGGGAGCTCCGCGGGGCGATCGACCTCGGCGGGGGGCCGCGGGTGGCGCGGGTGGCGGGGGACCGGCCGGCGGTGTTCGTGGCGAAGCTCGATGCGAAGGGCGGGCACCTCTACAGCCGGGTCATCGGCGAGCAGGGCGCGACGCTGGGGCAGCTGCTCGTCGACGGGACGGGGGAGGTGCTCGTGGCGGGGGGGTTCCGCGGCGAGGCGTCGCTCGCGGCGGGGCCCGTGAGGAGCGCGGGCGGCGACGACGTGTTCGTGGCCAAGCTCGATCCCGAGGGCGGCTTCCGGTGGAGCCACCGCTTCGGCGGGGCGGGCGCGGACCGGGCGACGGGCGTGGCCATCGACCGGGAGCGGCAGGTGTTCGTCACGGGGGCGTTCACCGGGACGGTGAAGTTCGGGGACAAGCGGCTCGAGGGCGGCGAGGGCACGGACGTGTTCGTGACCAAGCTGTCGCCGTGAAGCGGCGATCGCCGGGAAGGATGGAGGCGCGATGATGCGTGCGGGGAAGAAGGGCGTGCGGTCGCGCGGGCGACGGTTGGCGATGGGGCTCGCGGCGGGGGTGCTCGGGGTGATGCTGCCGGTCGCGGGGTGGGCGGCCGAGGATACAGATAGTGATGGAGTTGCAGATCCGAACGACAACTGCCCCTACATAGCAAACCCGAACCAGGCGGACGGCGACAGCGACGCGATCGGGGATGTCTGCGATGACGACTTGGACAACGACGGCATCAGTAACGGTGCCGACAACTGTACGTCCGTTCCAAACCCGTCTCAAGAAGACCTCGACGACGACGCGCTCGGGGACGCCTGCGACGACGACTTCGACGGCGACGGCGTCCTCAACGACGCCGACAACTGCGAGAGCCTGCAGAACCGGGATCAGACGGACTCCGACGGAGATGGCATCGGAGATCCCTGTGACGACAACACCTCTGCGCCGGATGACGATGGCGACGGTGTCGCCAACGAGGTCGACAACTGTCCCAGCGTGGTCAACCCGCTCCAGGAGGACCGGGACGACGACAAGCTCGGCGACGTCTGCGACAACTGCCCCGTGACGCAGAATCCGAACCAGGAGGACAGCGACGGCGACGGCGTGGGCGACTTCTGCGAGCCCGACTTCGACGCCGACGGCGACGGGCTCGTCAACGCCGAGGACAACTGCCCTGCGGAGCGGAACCCGGACCAGACGAACACGGACGGCGACAGCCTCGGGGACGCCTGCGATCCGGACAGCGACGACGACGGCTTGCTCGACGGGGAGGACAACTGCCCCCTCGCGTCGAACCTCTTCCAGGAAGATACGGACCGCGACGGCACCGGCGACGCCTGCGAGGACGACGACGACAACGACGGCATCGCGGACGAGCGCGACAACTGCCCCTTCGTGTCGAACCAGGATCAGGCCGACGACGACGCCGACGGCCGCGGCGACGCCTGCGATCTCGGCGCCGACGCCGACGGCGACGGCGACGGCATCCCGAACGAGGCCGACAACTGCCCGGAGGTCCCGAACCCCGATCAGACGGACGCGGACGATGACGGCACGGGCAACGCCTGCGAGGACACCGACGGCGACGGCCTGACCGACGCGGCGGACAACTGCGACGAGGACCCGAATCCCGATCAGACCGACAGCGACGGCGACGGGCAGGGCGACGCCTGCGACGGGGACGACGACGGCGACGGCGTGCCCGACGAGGCGGACAACTGCGGCGCGGTCCCGAACGCCGAGCAGGCCGACAGCGACGGCGACGATCAGGGCGACGCCTGCGATGTCGACGACGAGGACGACGACGATGACGGCGTCGAGGACGGCGACGACAACTGCCCGCTGGCGGCCAACGCGGATCAAGCGGACGCGGACGCCGACGGGATCGGCGACGTCTGCGACGGAAGCGGCGGCGGCGCGGGCGGCGGCGGGACCGGCGGCGGCGGGCAGACCCCGGAGCCGGAGGTCTCGTCGGGCCTGGTCTGCGCGATGCAGCGAGGCGAGGGCGGCGGCGCGCTCGTCGGCCTCGCGGCGTTCCTCGCGGGCGCGCTCGGCCTGGGCTCCCGCCGGCGCCGCGGCCGCGCGGCGTGATCGCCGCGCGCGGAGCCTCGGCGCAGCGGCCGTGAAGGGCTGCCGGCGCGCGGCGGCGTGGTCAGCCGGACGTGAGGGCGGTTCAGGTCGAGTTACATCAAGACCATAGCGTTCGATCCTATCCCGGTTGGATGAGAGAAGGAACCACCGAGGCACAAAGGGCACAGAGCAGAGAACAAAGAAACTCTGTGCCTCTGTGGCTCCCAATTCCTTCCCGTCGCACAACCAGGAAGAACGAAAGACGCGGGCGCTCGCTCGGTGGTTACTTGGGAATCGCCGCAAGCGCGGGGTGGGTCATGACCCCACGCCGGTTCCGGGCGGGCTCGGCCGCTTTCCCAATCTGTGCATTTTCTTGAGCCGTGGCTGCGCGGCGGAGTAACTGCTCCCATCGAACGCGCCGGCACGCTCGCTCCGCAGCCGCGCTGCGGGTGGGTCGTCTGGAGCCACCTTTGGAGACACCATGCGCCTAGCTCTGCCGCTCTCTCTTTCGCTGCTGACCACCCTGTTCGGGCTCACGTTCGGCGCCGGCTGTAGCGATGGCGTCGTCGATGGCGCCGCCCCGTCCGGCGGCGCGGGCGCGGGCGACAGCGGCGGCGGCGCCGCCAGCGGCGGGCGGCGGCAGCGCCAGCGGCGGCGGCGGCGGGGCCGGGGCGGGCACCGGCGGCGCGGGCGGCGGCGTCATCCCGACCCCGACGACCACCGTCACGTGCCAGGGCAAGATGTACCAGTGCGGGGATCTCATCGACAACGACGGGGACGGGCTCCTCGACGCGCAGGACCCGGACTGCCTCGGCGCGTGCGACAACACCGAGGACAGCTACTACGGCGGGATCCCCGGGCAGGCGGGGCCGGCGTGCACCGTCGATTGCTACTTCGACCAGGACTCCGGGTCCGGCAACGACGATTGCCACTGGAGCCATCAGTGCGATCCGAACGAGGTCGCGCCCGACTATCACCCCGAGTCGATCAACGGGTCGAAGTGCGCGTACGACCCTGCGGCCTCGACGCCGGGCGCCCAGGGCAGGAGCTGCAGCCAGCTCAAGATGGAGCAGTCCGATGCCTGCCACGATGTCTGCGGTCCGCTCACGCCGAACGGCTGCGACTGCTTCGGCTGCTGCGAGCTGCCCGCGGGCAGCGGCCTCTACGTCTGGCTCGGCTCCGACGCCGACGGCACCGGCCAAGGCTCGTGCTCGCGCGACGGCATCTCCGACCCGAGCCGCTGCGAGCCGTGCACGCCCGTGGACGCCTGCCTCAACGAGTGCGGCCGCTGCGAGCTGTGCCTCGGCAAGGACACGCTGCCCGCCGACTGCTTCGAGACCGGCACCGGCGCCGGCGGCGGAGGGACCGGCGGCGGCGCGGCCGGCACCGGCGGCGGCGGGGTCGGCGGCGGCGCCGCAGGGAGCGGCGGCGGCGACCCGGGCGGCGGCCAGTGCGCGCCGGGCGTCCAGCCGTGCGGGCTCGCCGGCCAGGAGCCTTGTGCCGCCGATTACTACTGCATCACGGGCTGCTGCCAGCCCATCGTGAAGTAGCACCGACAAGCGCGAGCTCTCCCTGGATTCCAGGCCAGGGAGGGGGCCCTGAAGAGCGCTGAAGACACGGAGGTTTGTTACAACTCTCCTCTGTGCCCTCGGCGCCTCCGTGGTGGTTTGCCTCCGCGCGAGCTGGAGACGAGCTTGGGGGGGGACGCAGCGCTGACCGCCCGCGAGCTGAGACATCGTGTCTGCGGCGACGAAACATCGTTTGAAAGGAGACGAGTCGATGAGGATGCGCTCGATGGCTGTTGGGATGCTCTGCGCCTCGCTGGGGATGGGGTGTGGCGGCGACGACGAGGATCAGCCGAAGCGCTGCTCGGTGGCCGAGCAGACGGGGTGCGCCGCGCCGCAGGTGTGCGAGGAGGTGGAGGGCGCCGAGCCCGCCTGCTTCGATCCGGTGACCCTGAAGGGCCGCGTCTACGACTCGCTCGACGACAAGGGCATCGCCGGCGCGCGCGTGCTCGCCCGGGACGCGAACGACGCGGTGATCTCCCGGGTCGCCGTCACCGGCGCGGACGGCAGCTACGAGCTCGCCGTGCCCGCGCGGCGCGACGCCAGCGGGGCGCCGGTCAAGACCGACGTCACGCTGCGCGCCGACGCGCTCGCGTACGAGACCTTCCCGAAGGCGCCGCGGGTCGCGCTGCCCATCGACCTCGCGACCGCGTCGGGCAAGCCGCTCGGGATCGCGTCGGCGGCCACCGAGATCGCGCTGTTGCCGCTGCCGGACAGCGACGGGCTCGGCTCCGTCTCCGGGGTCGTCCGCGCCGACCAGCCTGGCGGGACGCTGCTCGTCGCGGGCGGCGCCACCGGCGCGGCCGATCTCGACGGCAGCTACACGATCTTCAACGTGCCCGCGGGCGAGGTCACGGTGAAAGGCTACGGCGCCGGCCTCGCGCTCGACACGGCGAGCGCGACCGTCGGCGCGGGCAAGGAGACGGCCGGCGTGGATCTGCACGAGACCGGAGCGGCCACGGCGGTCGTGAGCGGCAAGGTCGCGATCGTGAACGCGCCCGGCGGGAGCGCGACCTCGGTCATCCTGGTCGTGGCCGACACGTTCGACGAGATGACCGCCCGCGGCGAGACGCCGCGCGGGCTCCGGCAGGGCGGCGTGATGGGCGAGTTCTCGATCGACGGGGTGCCCGACGGCGAGTACGTCATCCTCGCCGCCTTCGAGAACGACGCGCTCGTGCGGGATCCCGACACGTCGATCGGCGGGACCGAGATCGTGCGCATCACGGTCTCCGGCGAGGATCTGCTGGTGCAGGAGTCGTTCAAGGTGACGGGCGCGCTCGCCGTCGCCTCGCCCGGCGCGCGCTCGCTCGAGGAGGTGAGCGGGACACCGACGTTCGTCTTCGAGGACGACTCCAGCGAAGATCTCTACGAGGTGACGCTGTTCGACGCGCTCGGGGCGAAGATCTGGGAGAACCTCGAGGTGCCCAAGGTGTCGGGGAGCGAGAACGTCTCTGTCGAGTACGACGGTCCGGCGCTGGTGCCGGGGATGATCTACCAGTTCAGGGCCACCTCGAAGAAGGACGGTACGCCCATCTCGCAGACCGAGGACCTGAAGGGCGTCTTCCTCTACCGGTGATCGAACATCCGTGCTCGGGCCGGCGCGCGCCGACGCCGCCGTCAATCGCGGCGGGCGCGGCGGGCGCGGCGCGCGCTGCCGAGCGCGAGGAGGAGACCGTAGAGCGCGAGCGCGCGGGACGGGCCCGGCGCGCGCCCTGCCTCGCCCCTCACGGCGGCGATTGTGCAGTTGATGTTGTTGATGTTGTTGATGTTGATGTCGACGCAGCAGCGGCATTCGTCTGGGGTCGCTCCTCCGCCGGCGTGATCTCCTCCCCCTGCCCCGCCGGCCGCATCCCGGCCTCCACCGGCGCCGCCGCCGCCGCTCGCTCCCGCGCCGGCGCCGCCGCCGCCGCTCGCGTCGCCCCCCTGCCCTGCGCCGCCGCCGCCGCTCGCGTCGCCCCCCTGCCCTGCGCCGCCGCCGCCGCTCGCGTCGCCCCCCTGCCCTGCGTCGCCGCCCTCGCCTGCGCCGCCGCCGGCCGCGTCGCGGCCACCACCGACGTTGCCGCCACCCCCGGTCCCGTCGACGGGGACTTCCGGCGTCGTGATCGGTAGATTGCGGCAGCCGAAGAGAGGGTGGCACTCGTCCGCGGTCGTCGGATCCCCATCGTCGCAGTCGAGGGGCATGTCGCTCACGCAAACCCCCTGGAAGCACAGCTCGATGCCATTGCAGACGTCGAAGTCTTCGCAAAAATCCCCGTCCGGCAGGGTCGCGTCCGCCGGGCAGCGCCCTGCGCCGTCGCAGTACTCCCCGGGATCGCAGGGAGAGGTCGCTACGCGGCAGAGCAGCGTCGTGGGCTCGGCGGTGCACTGCGCCGAGCAGCAGTCCCCGTCGAGCCGGTTGCCGTCGTCGCACGACTCGCCCCGCCCGAGCACGCCGTCTCCGCAGATCGCGGGCCGCACCGTGAAGACCGTCGGATCGGTCGCGCCGGCGAACAGGGGCTCGTCGGTCAGCACGCTCGACTCGTTGACCCCATCCGAGTCGGCGTCGAAGAAGAGGGTCCCCTGGTTCGTCACGACGAGCCCCTCGGTGAGCGGCCGGAGCGTCGCTTCGATCGAGATGAGCATCCACGCCCCGGGCGCGATGGCGCCGTCCCAGCCGATCGTGTTGGTGGCGGGATCGGACGTGACCGCGCCCTCCTCGGCGATGGCACCCTCGAGCAGGAGCTCCGGCGGGAGCACATCCACGAACTCGAACCCCGGGTTGTCGGGCTGCACGCGCCCGCCCTTGTTGTTGATGATCAACGTATAGGAGACGTCGTCGCCGGCTTTGCGCTCGCTGAGCACGGTCAGGTAGCCGATCAGGCGCGTCGGTACGGAGACGGTCGTGTGGGCCTCACCCTGGTTGTTCTCCGGCGCCGGGTCGTGCTCTCGCGCGGTGACCTTCGCCGTGCTGTCGATCTCGAGGGCCACCGCGGGCGGCGTGAGCGCGGGCGCGGTCAGGGTGACCGCGATCGACGAGCTCTCCAGCGCCGCGAGCGACGCGCGCCGGCACACGAGCCCCTCGGTGGCCACCCTGCACGTCCAGTCGGCCCCGGAGGCGCCGACGAAGCTCGCCCCGGGCGGCAGGACGTACGTCGCGACGACGTCGCTCGCGTCGCCCGGTCCCTGGTTGGCGACGCCGATCGTCGCGACGAACTGCGCGCCGGGCGACACGGGATCCGGCGCGTCCGTCAGCGTGAGCGCCAGATCCGCCCCGCAGGCCCCTGTCGCGACCGGCACCGCCGCCAGCACGACGTTGTCGATCGCGACGCCGCACGGCCCGGGGCGCCCGATATCCGTGCAGACCAGGCTGTCGTCCTGCGTGTAGTCGAACCGGAGCTGGACGGTCCGCCCGAGCAGCCCCGCGCCAGGGAAGCGGATCGACACGCGCTTGCTCCCGCCGGAGCTCCCCGACCAGACCGACTGATCTCCGAAGTATCCCGGGTCGTCCCTGGCGGGAAGGTGCTTGGGGAAATGGTGGGTCGCGCCCGTCGAGATCTGCTCGGCGAACGCCTCGGCCAGGACCGCGCGCGGCGCGGCGCCGGCCGTGAGATCCTCAACGCGCAAGGTCAGCCCGTCGAACGCCTCGACGAGCCGTCGCGGATCGTCCTCCAGCTCGTAGGTGAGATCGAAGTCGAGCGTGACGTGCGATTCCCCGGAGCGCTCCGGGATCGTCACGGCGGGAGACACCAGCGCGACGTGCGACGTCGCCGGCTCCTCATCGTGAAACGCGGCGTTGTTGCCGGACGTCAGCGTCTGCGCGACGATCCACGGCGACGCGGAGGCCGCCCCGCCCTCGCGCACCGACCTCCAGCCCGAGGGGAGCGCGGGCGGGCTCGCGTCGTCGAAATCCTCCTCGAGGAGGACCTCCGCGTCGCCGGGCACGCCCGTTTCGAGCTGGATGGGCAGCTCGATCGTGCCCTGCGCGGAGCTCACCGTGAGCGTCAGATCGATCGGCGCGCCGGGGGTGAAGTCCCGCGCCGTGGCGACGAGGAACGGCGCGTCGCTCGCGGCGACGCGGAGCGGCTCGATGTCGGGGTAGGTCGCGCTCGCCCTCGCGACCGTCACGGCGGGCGTCTCCGTCTCGAGCGTGGCCGTGATCCCGGAGACGGTGGTGCTGCCCGAGACCGGGTTCGCGACGTAGTTCTCGAGGTAGACGCGGACCTCGATGAGCTCCCCCGGATCGACGCGCTCGTTCGCGAGCGCGCCGCACGCCGGATCCGCGATCCGGGTGCCCGCGGCGCGCAGCGGCGGGACGCGCGCGAACTCGTCGAGGGCGTCGAGGTGGACGTTCGGCGCGATCATGGAGGTCGACGTCGGCTGTCCCTCATCGAACCGCGGCCTTTCGGCCGTCATGCCGAAGACGCTGTAGAGCTCGCCGGCGAGCGCCACGCCGCCGATGCGATCGCCGAGGTTCGGCCGGGAGACGTCGTTGCCGTGGCCCGCGTGAAAGGGGCGGTCCGAGATCGGCGCAGGGGGGCTGAAGGCGGCGCCTTGATCGCTCGACGCGGTGTGCATGACCTCGGTCAGATCGCCCGTGCCGGCGACATCCTGGTCGTAGTAGACGACGTGCGCGGTGCCCGTCGTTCGGTCGACGGCGACGAACGGGAAGAGCTGGGCCCGGTCGCGCCCTGGATCGCTGTTGAGGAGGACGGCGTCGCCGGCGGCGCACTCCTCGGTGAAGGAGCGCAGGGCGATGTCGCCCGTCCCCCGGTCGCCGCTCCGCGGATAGACCACGTAGACGCGGCCCGTGGCCTGGTCGACGTCGATCGACGGGGAGCTCCTCGCGTGGTCGACGCCGAGGACCTGGTCTTCAGGGGGGTAGCCGGCCGCGTCGAGGAGGACGAGCGGTTCCCAGGTGGCGCCTCCGTCGGTCGAGCGGCGGCATCCGATGTTGCGCAGCGAGGTCCCCGGCTCGATGGAGCGGAAGACGGCATAGACGATGGACTCCCGATCGATGGCCCCGGGGAGGATGCGCGCGCTCGGCCCGTCGAGGTCGCCGCCGGCCGGCGCCTGCGCGAGCACGGCCGCGGGCGACCAGGTCTGGCCGAGATCGTCGGAGTGGCTGTAGAGGATCCTGGGCGACGCGCCGCCGCGCTGGACCCAGGTGACGGACAGGCGCCCGGTCGCCGCGTCGACGTCGATGGAGGCCTGCTCGGCGCTCTCCCCCGCGACGAACGCGGGAGCGACCTCCACCGGCGCGGACCACGAGGTCCCGGCCGCGCTGCCGGGGTTCGAGCCATGGATGCAGAGGCCCTGGACGCCGTCGGCGGGGCGAACGTAGGTGGAGGCGCTGATGAACACGTCGCGGCTCGGATCGTGGACGACGCGAGGGTCGCCGAGCACCTGTCCGCCTGGCGCCGAGGGCAGCCCGCGCTCGCCGCTCGGGTCGAGCACCTCGTCGAAGGACCTCCCCCGATCGGTGGAGCGCGCGACGCCGGACAGGCGGATCGGGCTCGCGAGCGCGCCGCGCGGATCGGTGTAGGTCACGACGAGGATGCTCGCGTCCGCGTTCGCGGCGATCGCCGCCTGGCTCTGGGGGCCGAGCGCGTCGGGCGCGTGCACGTCGCGGTCCTCGCCCGCGGCGATCGCGAGCCGAGCTGCGCCGGGCGCCTCCGGTTCGTCGCTGCCGCAACCCGCGCCGGCGGCGAGCAATCCCCCGCCGAGCCACAAAGCGATCCTGCGTCGCGCGCGCATAAGCACCTCCGAACGGAGATCGATGCCGCGAGCTCGCAGGACGTGCCGATTTCCCCCACATGGCACGGCCCGCCCAGCGGAGCGGCCCGATGCGCTGCGGTCGTTCTCGGGCAACGCCGACGCCCGGCGCCCGTCGGCGGGGCGGATGCGCCCGGCGCGAAGGCCTGCCTCGACGCCCTTTCCTGTTCTTCCCGTGCGGCGAGCCGGGCGCGCCGGGCGTCGGGCGCGGAGCACGGCGCGCGACCTCGGCCGCCGGCGGGCGCCTGGGGCAGGACCGGATCAGGCGCTGCGCCGCGGGCCCCGGTCGCCGATCGTCGGCGGTGCGGGCGGCTCGGGCGGGCGGGCGGGGAGCACGAGGTCCGCGAGCCGTCGCGCCGCGGCGAACGCCACCTCCTCGTCCGGCGCGGGAGCCTCACCGAGGTTAGCGGGAGCCTCACCGAGGTTGGCGCGCCCGCTCAGCGCGAGCATCGCGATGCCGTGGAGGCCCGCGAAGAGCACGTGGGTGTCCTCGGCCGGCCGCGCGCTGCCGTAGCGGCGCAGGAGCTCCACGAAGCCGCTCCACAGCGGGCGCGCGAGCCGCAGGCGCCCCTCCTCGCGCAGGCGGGCGCGGTCGAAGCGGCGCTCGGCCATCAGCCAGTAGAGGTCCGGGTGGCGCAGCGCGAACTCGACATAGGCGACGGCGAGCGCCCGCGCGTCGGCGCCGGCGCGCGCCCGCGCCTCGAGGAGCCCCGCGAGCCGCCGCCAGCCGGCGCCGTCGACGCGGATGAGGAACCCATCGAGCGAGCCGAAGTGATGGTACAGCACCATCGTCGTCTGGCCGAGGAACGCGGCGATCTTGCGGGCGGTGAGCTCGTCGCGCGCCAGCCGACCCTCGCAGAGCGCCTGGAACACGCGCTCCACCGGCTCATCGGCGTCCGTCACACCCATGCCCGCGATCCTGCCACGTCCGTGCTTCGCCCGTTGACGCGTGCAGCATAACACTGTTATGCCGGATGGATATGGAATTGCTTTGCGATGGGGCGGCGGCCCCTGGGGCGCGCCGCGGGGGGCGCGCGCTCGCGGTGGGGCTCGCGCTCGCGGCGGGCGGGCTCTCGGGGGCGTGCACGTCGCGGCCGCCGGCGGCGGACGACGCGCCGGTGGGGCCGTACGAGGTGGTGGACGGGTGGCCGCGCGTCCCCGAGGGGATGGTGTTCGGGCCGGCGCTCGACGTGGCGGTGGACGGGCGCGGGCGCGTGCTGGTGAGCCATGCGGCCGGGCGCACGTCGGGCAACGACGCGCCGATCGGGGAGGCGACCATCCTGGTCTTCGATCCGGAGACGGGGGAGCTGCTCGACGCGTGGGGTGAGGGGTTGTTCGTCTATCCGCACGGGATCGAGGTCGACCGGGATGGCTTCGTGTGGGTCACGGACTCCGAGCAGAACCGGGTGTTCAAGCTGACGGCGGAGGGGAAGGTGGTCATGACCCTCGGCGAGGTGCCGTGAAGAAGAAGAGGAGCGGCGTGTGGCTCTTGGCGTCGCTCGCGGGGCTCGGGTGCGCGGCGAGCCCGGAGCAGCTCGATCGGCCGACGAACGTCGCCTTCGGCCTGGACGGCGACGTCTACGTGGCGGACGGCTACAACCACGCTCGCATCGCGCGCTTCTCCGCGGGCGGCGAGTTCCTGTCGGAGTGGGGGGAGAAGGGCTTCGGGCGGGGGCAGCTCGATACGCCGCACGGGATCGCCACGGACGACGAGGGGCGGGTCTATGTGGCGGACCGGGAGAACGCGCGCGTGCAGGTCTTCAGCGCGGACGGCGGCTACCTCGCGCAGTGGAAGAGCGCCGCGCTGGGGCGGCCATGGGCGATCGCCTTCGGGCCCGATCGGCATGTCTACGTGGTCGACGGTGGCGACCAGGATCCGGAGCGGCCGCGGGGGCATGTGCTGCGGATCGACCTCGGTGGGGAGATCGTGGACCGGTGGGGGACCTCGGGGGACGGCCCCGGGGAGATCGACTGGGGGCACGGGATCGCGGTGGGTCAGGACGGGAGCGTCTACGTGACCAGCCTGAGGGGTCGCGGCGTGCAGAAGTTCCGGAGGACGAAGTGAGGTGGCGAGGGCGGGCGCTCGCGCTCGCCGCGGTCGCGGCCGGCGCACTGGCCGCGGCGCCTGCTCGGGCGCAGGGCGCGGGCGACATGCCGATGCGGCCGGAGGACCGCGGGTATGTCGCGCTTTACGGCGTCTTTTCGGCCTCGCCGCAGGACGGCGAGCAGGCGACGGCGCACGTCGCCCCGCAGGTGGCGGCGGGCGCTCGCCTGAACGGGTGGCTGAGCGCGACCGTGGATGTGACCGCGGCCTGGACCACGTTCCAGGCGGAGGGCGAAGCGCGGCGCTCGTCGTTCCGGTTCGGGAATCCGTTCGTGACCCTGCAGGCGGCGCTGGTCGAGGGGCGAGGGCGATCGATCCATGCGGGGCTCGGGGCTGCGCCGCCGCTCACGACGTTCCCGGGGACGATCCCGGCGAACACGGAGGTCGAGTACAATTACGCGGTCGCGAGCGCGGCGCGCGGGTTCGCGGATCCTTGGATGTGGGCGCCGAACGCGATCCCGATCGCGCTCCTGCTCCGCAGCCGGGCGGAGCTCTTGGCGCGCGTGGTGCTCGGCGCCGAGCTGGATCCTGCGGTGCTCGTCTCGGTGAGCTCCACTCCATCGCGGCTCGCGATCGTGGCGGCCGCGCACGCGGGCTTGCGGCTCGGGCCGGTGACGCCGGGGCTGCGGGTGCAGATGCTCGCGCAGTCGGCGCCACTCGCAGGGCGCAATTTCTCGCAGTGGTCGGCGGCCCTGTACGCGCACGCGGAGCTCGAGGCGGTCTTTGTGCGCGCGCAGGGCGTGGTCAACGTGGATGCGCCGTTCGGCCTCGCCGGGCAGCGAGGGGCCACCGTGTGGGGGGCGTCGCTGGGCGGCGGGATCCGTCTGTAGCGGAGAGCGCGGGGCGGCGCAGCGCTCGTCACGGCGCGACGCGCGAGGCGCCCCGTCGCACCGCGCTTTCCTCCGCTGCGCTGCACGCCGTCCGGCTCACGGTCCCTGGCAGGGGTCACGACCGGTCGAGATTCGAGGTCGCTGGCGCACCTGCAGCGCCGTGGAGGCGCAGGCGACGGCGGTGGCCTGAGCGGCGACGCTGCTGCGAGGCACCGCCGGCGGGCGGCTGAGGGGGGCCGAGGGCGGGGCGGCGGGCGGTCGCAACCACGGTCGGTGCGGGCGGTCGCGGGCCGGGGTGCGGGCGGTCGCAACCACGGTCGGTGAGGCGGTCGCGGGCCGGGGCGTCGCAACCACGGTCCGTTGGTGGCGGGCCGAATCGCAACCACGGTCCATTCGGGCGGAGACGGGCGGACGGAGATGGACTCGAACCACGTTGAGATGGATCTATGGATCTCGAATCTCTCGCTCTTTGGATCTTCGAGCAACGTAATATTTTTCACATCTCGTCCCGCTTTTAGATTTGTTAGTCCAATCACACTTGCCGATCGACGAGATCGTGGCCCCACTGGCGAGACGTGGCGGAGAGGGTGGCGGCCGCCACCCGCCCGAGCGTCATCATCGTCCGAATCAGCCGCTTTCGCAGCGTGGCACGACTCTTGGTATTGCCCACGAACATGAGTCAGCCGCGAGCGATCGTCCCTGGCGCTACCTACCTCCTCACGCGCCGGGTCCTGCGAAGGCACTTCCTCCTCCGACCTGATTCCGCCATCACACGACTCGTGGTCTATAGCCTGGCGGTCTCGGCACAACGCTATGGAATCCTCGTGCACGCACTTTGCGTGATGTCCACCCATATTCATCTTGTTGCCACAGATACGCGTGGCGAGCTCCCACGCTTTCTCCAGCGGTTCCACCGCATTGTCGCGCTCGGAGCAAAAATCCTGCGAGCCTGGGAAGGCCCAATATGGGACCATGAGGCGACGAGCGCAGTACACCTACCGACAAGAGATGCGTTGGTGGAGAAGATCGCCTATACACTTGCCAACCCGGCGATTGCCGGCGTCGTCGAGCATGCTCACGAATGGCCAGGCGCAAAAGTGCTCGTCCGCGAACTCGGCCGCGGCACACTGCGCGCCCGACGCCCTGAGTTCTACTTCAATCCGAAGAATCCAGAGTGGACCGAGGAAGCCACCATACCAATCACACTTCCGCCCATGATCGCAAACAGCGACGCCGAGCGGTTTAGGCGCGAGATCACAGCACAGATCGAGCTGCACGAAAAGCAGGCTCGTGCTACCCTGAAGCAACAGGGACTTAGCTTCCTCGGGCGTGCACGCGCAGGCAAGATTTCCCCTTACAAACGCGCGACAACCACCGAACCGATCCGTGGCCTCAACCCAACATTCGCGGTTGGGCGCAGACGAACAGATGCCCGAAACAATGCTATCGCCACGATGCACGCCTTCCGCACCGCATATCGCAAATCACTTGAACGATGGCGCGCTGGCGTACGCGATACAATCTTCCCCATCGGGACATGGTGGATGCGTGTGTTCCACGGGGTTAGCGTTGATCGCGGCGAGCTCGCCGAAGCATGAACAGGGTGATCATACCTGAATATGAACGAGGAGGAAGCGCCGGCCACGGGTGTTCCCTCTCCCGTCGCACGACCATGAGCTGGAGCGTATTGACGCACTCTGTGGATGGTGCGCAAGCTCGCGAGGTTCGCGCTCACTCGCCTTGCTCATGGGCTCACCATGTCCAGTTCGGCGGCTTGGTTGCCGCGGCGTGGGGGAGCTCTCCGCTCGCCTGACTCGGGCGGACCGCCGTGATTGCGGAGCTAGGTGGAAACCCGGTCGCGTTCGGCTCCGGCTCCGCTCCGCGCCACCTCCACGCACCGGTCACGATCGACCTCCAGCTCCGGTCGCGAGCGCCGTAGGTTGCGGATATGAGGGTGCGCCGCGACCTGCGGCGGCGCGCTCCAATGACGGTCGGGTCCAAGGACCGGCGCAACCACGGAGGACGCGCAACTGCGGCCGAGGAGGACCGGACTGCGCCTGTGCGTGCGATTGGATGGGACCGAGGACTGCACAATCACGGTCGGGTCCGTCCGCCGCCGCTGCGCCGCTACAACCACGGTCCGCCGCCGCCGCCGGTCCGCCGCCGCCGCCGCAACCACGGTCAGGACCGCGCGCGGTCCCCCGCGCGGTCCCCCGCGGCAACCACGGTCAGGACCGCAACCATGGTCAGGACCGCGCGGTCCCCGGTCCGCTCGCGGTCGGGTCCGCGCGGGATGCGCGGGCGCGGTCGGAGTTCGCAGATGCGCTCGGGGTCACGGAGCCGGTCCGGGACGGTCCGGGGCCGGAGATAGCGCCCGGTCGGGTCGGATGGTGCCGCCCATGCTAGACCGCGCTGCGCCGATGCCCTCCGAGCGCTCCCTCCTCTCCCCCGCAAGCTCCCCACTCACCGCTACCCTCAGCGAGCTCTCAGGCGGCCTCGACGACACCGCCTCGAACGACACCTCCGCCGGCGGCCCTCCCGCCTCCACGCCGGCCGACCACGAGCCGCTCCCGTCGTTCGACCTCCCCTCGGACCGCCGGATCGTCACCCCCCGCGATCTCGCCGCGGAGCTCGCCGCTGCGCCGCCTGGCACATTCCACGTGACGGGCTCAGCCGGCTCGGCCGGCGCGCTCGTCATCCGTCGCCTCGTGGCAGCGGCCGCCGGCCGCCGCATCCTCGCCCTCACCCCTGACATCGACAGCGCCCGCGCCCTGGCAGCCGACGCCTCGTTCCTGCTCGCCGACCGAAACGCCGACGACGCCGAGGCCACCGGCTCCACGGCCTCTGGCTGCGTCCTCCTCTACGTGCCCAACGAGGCCAGCCCCTACGCAGACGTCAACCCGGACCGCCGCGGCGCCCAGACGCGCCTCGCCACGCTCTTCCACCTCGGCATGGACCTGCCGTGGTCGGTCCTCGTCTGCCCCGTCGCCGCGCTCGCCCGTAAGGTCGTTCCCAAGGACGAGGTCACTGAGCACGCCGAGCTCGTCATCGCCGAGCAGGAGATGGATCGCGACGCGCTCTCCGCCCGCCTCGGCGCCGCTGGCTACGTGCGCAGCCCCCTCGTGGAAGACCCTGGCTCCTTCGCCGTTCGCGGCGCCCTCCTCGATGTCTGGGCGCCCTCGGCCGAGCTGCCGGTGCGCATCGATTTTTACGGCGACGTCATCGCTTCGATCAAGACCTTCAACCCCGACGATCAGCGCACGATCGCCGACGTGAAGGAGGTCTGGCTGCCGCCGGCCCGCGAGGCGATCCTCACGCCAGGCAACGTCGAGCGCGCCCGCCAGCGCGTCCGTGCCGCGTGCGACGCCATCGACTTCCCCTCGACCAAGGCGCGCGCCCTGGTCGACGACGTTGCCAGCGGCCGTGCCTTCTTCGGGGCCGAGGGCTATTTGCCGGCGTACATCGACCTCGCCGCCTTTAGCTCGTACGTGCCCGGCGACGCGCTCGTCGTTCTCGAGGATCCGGCCTCCCTCACCGCCGCCCTGCGCGACGAGCTCGGTCGCGCCGCCGCCGACCGGAGCCACAAGGATCGCGAACCGCACTTCCCGCTCGGCGCCTTCTACGAGGACGAGGCGCACGTCGCGTCGTGGCTCGGGGACCGCACCGTGGTTGCGCTACATCGCACCGGGGTTGAGGGCGCCGTGGAAAGTCAGGACTCGCTGGAGCGCTTCGAGGTCGTCCCCGCGGATGCCCCCTCGATCGCCGCGCGGGACCAGTCGGACCTCGAGCGTGCCATCAAGGCGGCCCGCGCTTCACGGGGCAAGCATGGCGCTCTGGACCCGCTCGTCCGCCGCGTCGTCGCATGGCAAGAAGCGGGCCTACGGGTGCTGATCGCCGCACGCGCACAGACCCAGGTTGAGCGCCTGGTTGCGCTGCTCCGCCATCGAGACGTGCGGGTGAAGGCCAACCTCGGTCCGTTCGACCCGGCGTTCCTCGACGGCAGCAGCTCGACCGTCCCACGCGACACCGCCCTCGTCGTCACCGGCTCCCTTGCGCGCGGCGTCATCGCTCCGGCCGAGGGGCTAGCGCTGGTCACGGAAGAGGAAATCTTCGGGGCTCGCGCCCACCGCCGCGCCGCTCGGGCCTCCGCCTCCGCCGCCAAGCCCGCGCAGGCCTTCCTCGAGGACCTCCGCAACCTGGGCGTTGGCGACTACGTCGTCCATGTAGAGCACGGCATCGGCCGGTACCTCGGCCTCGTCCACAAGCAGGTCGGCGCAACCACGGTCGACCTCATCGCCGTCGAGTACGCCGGCGGCGACAAGCTCTACCTGCCGGTCTACCGCCTCAACCAGATCCAGAAATTCAGCGGCGGCGAAGGCGCCCCCAAGCTCGATCGGCTCGGCGGGCAGACCTTTGCCAAGACGAAGGCGCGGGTCGAGAAGAGCGTCCGTAAGATGGCCGACGAACTCCTGCGCCTGTACGCCGAGCGCCGCGCCGCCACGGCCGAGCCCATTCCGTCTCCGGACGACGATTACCGTGCCTTCGAAGCGACTTTCCCCTTCGACGAGACGCCCGACCAGGCGCGGGCCATCACCGAGGTTGCGGCCGACCTCGAGTCCGGCCGTCCCATGGACCGCCTCGTCTGCGGCGACGTCGGCTTCGGCAAGACCGAGGTTGCCATCCGCGCCGCCTTCCGCGCCGCCAACGCCGGCCGGCAGGTGGCCGTCCTCTGTCCAACCACGGTGCTCGCGCAGCAGCACTACCTCAGCTTCAAGTCCCGCATGGCCTCCTACCCCATCGAGGTCCGCGCCATGTCCCGCTTCCAGACCAAGCAGGAGCAGGACGAGGTCTCCCGCGGCCTCCGCGACGGCAGCGTCGACGTCGTCATCGGCACGCACCGCCTCCTCTCCAAGGACATCCACTTCAAGCGGCTCGGCCTGCTCGTCGTCGACGAGGAGCAGCGCTTCGGCGTCACCCACAAGGAGCGCATCAAGGCCCTCAAGACCAACGTCGACGTCCTCACGCTCTCGGCCACCCCCATCCCCCGCACCCTCCAGATGGCGGTCTCCGGCCTCCGCGACATGTCGATCATCTCCACCCCCCCGGTCGACCGCCGCGCCATCCGCACCGTGGTTACCCGCCACGACGAGGCCGTCCTCCGCGAGGCCGTCCTCCGCGAGCTCGGCCGCGGCGGCCAGGTCTTCTACGTCTACAACCGCGTCGAGGGCCTCTACGAGCGCGCCGCCCGCCTCGCCGAGCTCGTCCCGAGCGCCCGCATCTGCGTCGCGCACGGCCAGATGAGCGAGCAGAACCTCGAGCAGGCCATGCTCGACTTCGTCGAGGGGCGCTACGACGTCCTCTGCGCCACCGCCATCATCGAGAGCGGCCTCGACATCCCCCGCGCCAACACCATCCTCATCGACCGCGCCGACATGTTCGGCCTCTCGCAGCTCTACCAGCTGCGCGGCCGCGTCGGCCGCTCCAAGGAGCGGGCCTACTGCTACCTCATCGTCCCGCCCCCGAACGCCATGACCGACGAGGCCCGCGCCCGCATCGAGGCCCTCGAGCGCCACACCGAGCTCGGCTCCGGCTTCCAGATCGCCTCGCTCGACCTGGAGCTGCGCGGCGCCGGCGACCTCCTCGGCGCCGAGCAGAGCGGCACCGTCGCCCAGGTCGGCTTCGAGCTCTTCTGCCAGATGCTCGACGAGGCCGTCCACGAGCTCCGCGGCGATCCCGTGGTCCACGACGTCGACACCGAGCTCTCCTTCGACGCCGATGCGCTCCTGCCAGAGGAGTACATCTCCGACGTAGGCGTACGCCTCTCCCTCTACAAGCGCTTCGCCAGCGCCGGCTCGGCCGAGGACGTGCAGGACCTCGCGGTCGAGATGGAAGACCGCTTCGGCCCGCCGCCGCTCGAGGCGCGCCGGTTCGTGCACCTCATGCGGCTCAAGACCGAGCTGCGCCGGCTGAAGGCGCTCGCGTGCGAGGCGAGCGCCAAGGGGGTCACGCTGCACCTGCGCGAGGACACCCCGCTCGACCACGCCAAGGTGCTCCGGCTGGTCCAGCCGAAGGGCTCGCCCTACCGGATCTCGCCCGACATGCGGCTCTCCCGTCGCCCCCGGGACGGCGAGGTCTTCACGAGCGGGCTGGAGGCGACCGACAAGCTCCTCAGCGAGCTCGCCAACTGCCTCAAGGACGGCGCCTGATCGCGCGCCCCGCGCGGCCTCCCGTGCCGCCCGGTATCCCCGGTGAGCTCGCGGCGCGGGATTGACCACGATCCGGCCGCGCGGCGCGGAGGCGACGCCGCGCGCCGGCGGTGATACCGTTGCGCGACAGGAGGGGAAAAATGACCGATCGCCGGGATCGCGAGCGGCTCGAGGCGCTCCAGCGGAGCACCATGACGAGCTGGTACAGCCCGTTCCAGCTGGCCCGCGCGGCGCTCGACCTGACCGTCTCCCGCCTGATCGGCGCGCGCGGCGATTTCCGGCTCATCGAGGCGATCGCGGGGCCGCAGCTGCCCTTCGACTATGCCGTCCGAAACGGCCTCGCGCGCGACGAGATCTGGATCGACTACGTGGCGGACACGGGCGACGGCTTCAACCCCACCTACGCGATCGCGAGCCTGCTCGCCCGGCCGACGCTCTCGCTCGGCGGCCGGGAGACGCGGCGTGGAGACGTGCTGATCATGGGCGGGGACCAGGTGTATCCCTCGGCCACGCGGCAGGCGTACTGGACGCGCCTCGTCGAGCCCTACGCGGCCGCGCTCCCGAAGGCGGACGTGAAGGAGCCGCCGCACCTGTTCGCGATCCCGGGCAATCACGACTGGTACGACGGGCTGATGAGCTTCATGCGCCTCTTCGGCCAGAAGCGCACGCTCGGCGCGTGGAAGACGCTCCAGTCGCGGAGCTACTTCGCGCTGAGGCTCCCCCACGGCTTCTGGCTGCTCGGCGTGGACATCCAGCTGGAGTCCGACATCGATCAGCCGCAGATCGAGTATTTCTGCAAGCTGGCGAGGCAGGACATGCGCGACGGGGATCGCGTGGTCCTCTGCACCGCCGAGCCCGACTGGGTGAAGGGCGCCATCTACAACCCCGACCTCCAGAGCAACCTCGCCTTCTTCGAGAAGCAGCTCGCCGACGCGCGGCCCGGGATCGAGGTCGTCGCGCGCATCGCCGGAGATCTGCACCACTATCGACGCCACGAGTCCGCGGACGGCCGGCAGAACATCATCGCCGGCGGCGGCGGCGCCTTCCTCCACCCGACCCACGGCGAGCCGGTCGCCGTGGTCCGCTCCGGCGCGGGCGCGGACCAGCGCCCCTACACCCTGAAGGCGTCATTCCCGTCAGAGTCCGAGTCGCGCCGCCTCACCTGGCGCAACCTCTTGTTCGCCCGGTACAACCTAGGCTTCTGGCCCGTCGCGGCGTTCGTCTACATGCTCTCTTCGCTGACGCTGCCCCGCCCCGGTCCGGGCGCCGTCGCGTGGGTCCTCGTCGTCCTGCTCGTGTTCATCGTCTTCACCGACACGCACAAGACCTGGTATCGCCGCCTCGCCGGCTCGCTCCACGCGCTCGCGCACCTCGGGGCCGCGCTCGGGCTCGCGTACGCCGGCGGCGGGCTGCTCGGCGTCGACGTCCGGAGCCTCCAGTCGCTGTGGAGCATCATCGGCGTGACGCTCTTCGTCGGCGTGACCGGCGCCGTGGTCGGGTCGACGCTGATGGGCATCTACCTCCTGATCTCGCTCAACGTCGCGCGTCGCCACGGCAACGAGGCGTTCTCGGCGCTCCAGATCGAGGACTACAAGAACTTCTTGCGGATTCACGTCCACCGAGAGGGCCTGACCATCTACCCCGTCGGCCTGCGGAACGTGCCGCGCGCGTGGAAGGTGGCCGAGGATCGCAGGCCCGGCGAGCCGCGCCTCGTCCCCCAAGACGGCGCGCTCGCGCCGGAGCTCATCGAGGAGCCCGTCACGATCCGGATCGCGCCGCAGCATCGCCGGACCGACCGGTCCACCCCCGCCCCGGCGGACGCCGGGCCCCGCGAGTGCCCCGCCGGCGAGCCGCGGAGCCGCCCCTCCGCGGCCGGTTCCACGGCGAAGGACGGCGCGCCAGAGCCGTAGGATCGTTCCTGCGGGTTGAGGCAGTTCGCCTCAGCCGGGACATTCTGCCGTCCTCGTGGCGAGCACGGCCTCGATCGAGCGGTCAGGGCGTGGCGGCGAGGTTGGGCAGGGTCGGCGGAGAGACCTTGGGACAGATCTCGCGTTGCTCGCCGGGGGGCGCGAGCGGATCCGGGCCTCCTCTCGGGCACGAGCGCGGGCCGTTGGCGATGGCGTCGTGCTCGCGGTCTTCCGGGGTCCATTCGCGGTTGATGCTCGGCGCGTTCGCGAGCCCCTCGGCGCACGCCGCGGAGGCGGCGACGAGGAGCAGCGCGAGCGCGGCGCGGATCGAGGAGCCAAGAGAGCGTTTCATAGGCACATCCCATCTCCCCGCGTGGCCGGCGCTGGCCGCGCCGGTCCGCGGAGGTCGTCAGGGTTTCCCGACGGGGTTCACGGTCCGTGCCAGGTCGAGGTCGCCGGGCTGAACGGGCTGCCAGGCAGCCCCTCACGGCCGCCGCGGCGGCGGTTCGTCGCCGGCCGTCGAGCCGAGCGCGGCCACGGCGGCGCCAGGCTCGGCGCACAGCCCGCGCACGGCTTGCGTCCCCGCGCAAATGCCCAAGGTGGTCGGCGGGGGGGGTCCGTGCGGAGCGCGACCCCGAAAGGAGTGTCGATCATGGCGAGAGACGTCATCGAGGTGCTCAACGATCTCATCCAGCTCGATCGCGACGCGATCGCCGCTTACGACCAGGCCATCAAGGCGTGCGAGCACGCTCAGACCAGGGAGATGCTCGCGAGGTTCAGGGACGATCACGGGCGCCACGTGGTGGATCTGAGCGCACACGTGACGTCGCTCGGCGGCGCCCCGGCGGCGAGCCGCGACCTCAAGGGCAAGCTCATCGAAGGGTTCACGGCGATCACGAGCATGGGAGACCAGAGCGCGCTGCTCGCGATGCGCGGCAACGAGGAGCTGACGAACCGGCAGTACCAGGGGGCGCTGAACGAGTCGCTCACGACCGAGGCGCGGGCCATCGTCGAGCGCAATTACGCCGATGAGCAGCGGCACCTCGCGTGGATCAAGGACGCGCTGTCGCGGAAGGTCTGGGAGCGGGCCGCCTAGGCGGGCGGCCGGCCTGAGGCGGTGACGAAGACGATCGGAAACAGGTTCTACGCTGGGGGGGTACTATACTATGAAGTCGAATCGGTCCATTCATCTCGCGCTCGCCATGGGCGTGCTCGCGGCCGCGCCGGCGCTCTCGGCCGCTCAGACGGGCAGCACGAGCCCGCCGCAGCAGCGCGAATCGGGCACGCCGGGAGCGGCCCAGGGCGGCGCGCAGCAGCAGGGCGGCAGCGCCCAGCAGGGCGGCGCCCGCGGGGCGGCGCAGGGCGGAGCGCAACAGCAGGGCGGCGCCCGCGGGACAGCGCAAGGCGGCGCGCAACAGCAGGGCGACCAGCCTGGGCAGCGCGCTCAGCAACAGCAGCAGCAGCAGCAGCAACAGGGGCAACGCCAGAAGAAGGCGATGACGCTCAAGGAGCAGATCTCATTTAAAATCGAGGAAGGGTGCACCTACACCGCTTCCGTGAGCGGCCGGATCGACCCGGCCCCGGCGGGCAAGTCGCAGCAGCCCTCGGGCGCCCAGCCAGGCGGCGGCCCTCAGGGGCGAGGCGGCGCGGGCGCGCAGGGCCAGACCGGCGGCGCGGCGCAAGGCCCTGCCGGCGGCAGCCAGGCTCAGGCCGGCGGCGCTCAGGATCGCAGCCGTGACACCGGCGGCAACCAGGCCCCGGCGGGGGGTGGCCCCGGCGGCAGCCAGGCCGGCGGCGCTCAGGGCGGCAGCCAGGCCCACGCAGGCGCTCAGGCCGGCGGCGCTCAAGGCGGCCAGGCGGACGCCGCGCAGGGCGGGGGCCAGGCAAGGTCAGGGGCCGGCGCCCAGGAAAGGGTGAAGCCCAACCTCACTGTCTCCGCCTCGATGAGCTGCCCGAACACGCCCGAGCTCCGGGTCACGGACACGCTGAAGACGGACACGGCCGTCACGCGCTCGGAGCTCGAGGGCATGATCTCGCGCCGGGCGAGCATCGCGACCCAGAAGAGCGGGCGCTTCTGCATGTATGTGCCGCAGTTCGAGCTGACGAGCGAGAGGCTGAGCGGCCGTGGCATCGCGCAGCTCTGCCGCGTGCCCGCGGCCGATCAGAAGCAGGGAATGCGGTGAGCCCTGGGTCCTCCACGCCCGCGAGCGGCGGGGACGTCCGGGCTCGCGGGGCGCGGAGCGACGAGAGCTCTCTCTGATCTCAGGCGCGCGCCGGCGCTCGGCAGGCGCGCGCCGGCGCGGCGCTCAGAGGCAGATCAGAGCAGGGGGCAGGATTGCTGCCTGGCGACCACGAAGGAGCGCACGGGGTAAGTCGTCCCGCTGGGCTGCGGGTAGCTGGCCTGCGCGTAGAAGGTGCCGCCCGAGGTGACGCTCCAGGTGTGTCCGATCAGCTCTCCCGTCGCATCGGCATAGAGACGCATGTAGGCCGTCCCCACCCCGCCTCTGAACGTCCCGGTGCACAAGCCTGGCGCCGAGGCGGTGAAGCGCTCGTCGGGGAAGATGGTGCTGCATCCATGCACCGAGGTGGTGGAGTCGACGATCGGCAACGCCCATTGCGTGGAGCCGCTGATCTTCGGGTTGAGCGCGGTGATCTGCTGCGGCAACCCCGTGACGATGGCGGTGTGCCCGCTGTAGGTGCCGGTCGCGTCGATCACCAGGACGTCGCCAGGGGCGATGTCCGCGATGTTCGTATTCGACGTGAAGTCATCGCCAGCGGGAGTGCCAACGACGTCGACGAGATCGACGGCGTTGTCATAGTAGACAGCGGAGCTCGGGCTGGGCGACCCCCAAAGCACGCCGATGTCCGAGGACGAATAACCCCAGACATTCTTCTGGATGAGCGTGTAGAGCGCGGCGCCGCTGGCGAGCGGCGTCTGAGCCGCGGCGAGAGCGAGCGCCTCATCGGCGATCTCCTGGCACGCCTCGGCGGGCGCGGCGCCGAGCGCGACGAGAGAAGCAGCAGCAGAGACCATCAGGAGACGAGCAGCATTGCTGAGCATGAAGTACCTCGGTTGACGGTTACCACGTTGCCGTTCCGCAGGCCGAGCAGATTCGGTTGAGGAGGTCGATCGTGTACAGCAAGAGAATCGCACCTGGTCGGGTCGAGCCTAGCATCCACTGTTTACTGTCAATACACGGCATCCGTCAACATGCTTCGAACGTTTCCCAACGCATTGATTCATTTTCATGTGCGCATGTAGGACACAAGAGCTCTTCGGCGGGCACCGCCGGATAGTGTCCACCGGTTGATGGCGAACCCGACCCATCAACTCAGCCACCTCGGCTGACGCTACGCGCCAGTATCCGTGAGGGACGACGTCGTGAGACATCGGCATCTGAAGCCAGAGGCCCGTCCCGCTGGAATCCAGCAACACTCCACGCACCGGGCGCTGAGGCTCATGCGTCTGTGATGGGGTGGGTTCCAGGGTGCGAGAGGAGCGAGGGCGGTTGGCGGTGCGTCGCGCACCTCCGGGTGGCCGAGAGGCGCGCCTTCAGGGGGCCGAGAGGGTGAGCGCGGTCCACGGGAGGTCCACGTTGAGGAAGCGCGCCGTGGGTTCCGCCCGAGATCGCCAGGATCGTGCACGGGGCACCAGCACGACCGGAGGCGGGCGCCATCCGAGCGCCGCAGCATTTGCGCGATCCTGCCGCTGCTCAGCCGGGGATCTCTCCCTGGACGAGAGCACGCTCTTCCCCTCCCCGAATCGAGCGCGCGACGGTGGCCGACCGACCGACATCGCAACGACCGTTGGCGCGACCGCCCGCGACGTGAATCCGACGCTCCACGGGCGGCGAGGCGTGCTGGGAGCGCCGCGAGGCGGCTTCCCCCAGCCGCCTCGCCCGCCTCTCCGCCCTCAGTACGGCAGCTCATCCAGCGGAGGCACCTCCGGCGGCCGCCCCCGCGCCCCGTTCTTCCCGGGCCGCGCGGTGGTCGGCACCGCGGCCCCGGGCTGCGTCGCCTCGCCGTCGTCCTCCAGCCCGGGCGGCGGCTGCGCCATGGACCGGCGCCCGGTGAAGCGGAGCTCCCGCGCGATCACCTCGGTGCGGTAGCGCCGGATCCCGTCCTTCTCGTAGCTCGACGTCCGCAGCCCGCCCTCGATGAGCACGCCGTCGCCCTTGGTCAGCACCTTCGCCAGCGCCTCGGCGCGCGGCCCCCAGAACACGATGTTGTGCCACTCGGTGCGCTCCTTCTGCTCCTTGTTCTTGTCGACGAACGACTCGTTCGTCGCCATGCGCAGCTGGAGCACCGGCGTGCCGTTGCCGGTGTAGCGCAGCTCCGGATCCGAGCCGAGATTGCCCATGAGAATCACCTTATTCATTCCCTCGTTCATGATGCGCTCCAGATCGTGATGTCGTTGTCGTTGTCGTTGTCGTCGTTTGCCGTCGATTACGTCGTTTGCTGTCGATTACATCGTTAGCCGTCGTATTCCACTGTCACCCGTCGCTCGATAGCGCTCGAGCGCCGTCCATCGAGATCTCCCGCTGCCTCGCGCCTCTCTCCACGAGGCGCGGTGTCTCCCCGCGAGCAAACCGTCGTTCGAGCCGAGCGGGCGGCGCGCGGCGGCCCCGGGCCGCCGGCGCGCCGCCCGCTCGGGCTCACGCATCCATCGCCGCGCTGGCGCCGGGCCGCGCCGGCGCGGCCGCGTCGACGGCCGCGCGGAGCGACGTGGCGAGCGTCGGCTTGCCGATCAGCGCCTCACGGGCGCGCTCCCTCCCCTGCCCGATGTGCTCCCCCGCGAACGACAGGTGCGCGCCGCTCTTCTCCACCACCCCGAGCTGGCACGCGAAGTCGATGAGGTCCGCCGCGCCGTCGATGCCAGCGCCCCAGCGGATGTCGAACTCGGCCTCTCGGAAGGGCGGAGCCATTTTGTTCTTCACCACCTTGACGCGTGTCCTCGATCCTATGGCCTCGTCGCTCACCTTCACCGGCCCCACCCGCCGCACGTCGAGCCGCACGCTCGCGTAGAACTTGAGCGCGTTGCCGCCGGTCGTCACCTCGGGGTTGCCGAAGACGACGCCGATCTTCTGCCGGAGCTGGTTGATGAAGATGAGCGTCGTGTCCGTCCGGTGGCATATCCCCGTGAGCTTCCGCAGCGCCTGGCTCATCAGCCGCGCCTGGAGGCCCATGTGCGACTCGCCCATGTCGCCCTCGATCTCGGCCTTGGGCGTGAGCGCAGCCACCGAGTCGACGACGATCACGTCGACCGCGGTCGAGCGCGCGAGCATCTCGACGATCTCGAGCGCCTGCTCGCCGTTGTCCGGCTGCGAGACGAGGAGCCGGTCGATGTCGACGCCGATCGAGCGCGCATACGTGACGTCGAACGCGTGCTCGGCGTCGATGAACGCGGCGACCCCGCCCGCCCGCTGCGCCTCCCGCATCGCGTGGAGCGTGAGGGTGGTCTTCCCCGACGACTCCGGGCCGTAGATCTCCACGATCCGCCCGCGCGGGTAGCCGCCGATCCCGAGCGCCGCGTCCAGCGACAGCGAGCCGGTCCGGATCAGGCCGATGTCCCTGGTCTCGTTCTCATCGTTCAACGACATGATCGCCCCCTTCCCGAACTGCTTCTCGATGGTGCCGACGACGGTCTTCACGGTGCGGAGCTTCTCAGCGATCTCGGTCATCATCTTGGTCTCTTCCTTTCAACGTGCCTTCGTTGCGTGTCGTGTGCTTCGCGTGCGCGCCCCCGAGCGCGCGAACAGTCGATTCGACGCGGCCGTCGGGGCGGCCGCGATCGCGCCTGCGTCGCTGCAGGCGCGATGATCTTGGGTCGCGCGGCAGGCTCAGGCGCCCGCCGCGGCGGTGACGGGCGGAGTCCCGGAGGCGGCCTCGCGGTCGAACAGCCGCGCGCCGATCGCCTCGGCCACGTGCGCCGCGCGCACGGCAGCGCTCCTGTCCATGTCGGCGAGCGTCCGGGCGACCCGCAGCACCTTGGTGTACGCCCGCGCCGAGAGGCCGAGCCGCTCCACGGCCGACGCGAGCACGCGCGCCCCGGAGACGTCCGGCATGGCCACGCGCGCGAGATCGCGCGGGCCGAGCTCTGCGTTGTGCGTCGCCGCGACCTCCCCCGCCTCGAAGCGCGCGCGCTGCGCGGCCCGGGCCTCGACCACGCGCGCCCGCACCGCGGCCGAGCTCTCGGGCGCGTGCAAGGGCGACCGGCCGTCGTCCTTCGCCGCCCCGAGCGGCGCGCACAGGTGAGCGACGTCGACCGGAGGCAAGGCGATGTGCAGATCGATGCGATCGAGCAGCGGCCCGCTCAGCCGCGCGCGGTAGGCGCGCACGCGGTCGAGGGAGCAGACGCAGCGATTCCCGCGGTCCCCGTAGAAGCCGCACGGACAAGGGTTGATGGCGGCGACCAGGATCGGACGCGCGGGGAAGACGACGCGGGCGCGCGCGCGACAGAGGGCGACCGTGCCCTCCTCGAGGGGCTCGCGGAGGGCCTCGAGGACGCCGCGGCGGAACTCGAGGAGCTCGTCGAGGAACAGGCAACCATGGTGGGCCAGGGAGACCTCGCCCGGGCGGATCGGATCGCCGCCGCCGACGAGGCCCGCGGCGCTCACGGTGTGGTGCGGGGCGCGGAAGGGGCGCGCCGCGACGAGGCCCCGGTCCGGGGAGAGCAGCCCGGCGACCGAGTGGATCGCGGTGATGTCGAGCGCCTCCTCGTAGGACATGGGCGGCATGATCGTGGGCAGTCGACGCGCCAACATGGTCTTTCCGCTGCCCGGCGGGCCCAGCATGATGAGGTTGTGTCCGCCGGCGGCCGCGATCTCGAGGGCGCGGCGCGCCCCGTGCTGGCCGCGGACCTCGGCGAGATCCACCGCCGCGGCGCTGGGCTCGGCGACGACCGTGGCCACGGAGCCGGCGCCGGGGAGGGCCTTGTTGCCGCGGAGGTGCGCGACGACCTGGCCGAGGTGCTCGGCGATGAAGACGTCGACGCCGGCCACGCTCGCCGCCTCGCGCGCGTTGCCGTGAGGCACGATCGCGCGCGGGATCCCCTGCCCCGCCGCGCCGCGCAGCGCCGGCAGGACGCCGCGCACCGGGCGCACCGCGCCGCTCAACGAGAGTTCGCCGAGCAAGCCGATCTGGTCGAGCCCTTCGGCAGGGACCTTGCCGAGCGCGGCGAGCGCGGCGATGGCGATCGCGAGGTCGTACGCGCCGCCGCTCTTCTTGAGGTCTGCCGGGGCGAGGTTCACGGTGATCACATATTCGTCGAGCTCGACGCCGAGTTGCTGGAGCGCGGCGCGGACGCGCACGCGGCTCTCTCGGACGCTCGCCTCGGCGAGGCCCACCATCTGGAAGAACGAGGGGCCGCGGCCGGAGTCGACCTCCACGCGGATGGGATGGGCGTCGAGCCCGAGCAGCGAGAACGTGAGCGCCGTGGCCTGCATGTCCGAGCCCTTTCGCGAACGGCGTGCCAGGCAGGGACGCACGCAATTTCAGGGACTTACGGGCAGCCAGGGGTGGCGGATGCGGCGGAGGGGGTGGCGGCCGCCAGGGGGCGCCGGGACCGAGGCGCTCGCGGGCCCCTCCCGCGGCACCCCACGTTGGGTTCGCGGCAGGTCGACACGGCCGCTCTCGGTTCCTCCGGCAGGCAGCGCCTGGCGCGCTCCGCACCTCATTACGTGCGCCAGGTGTGTTTGGTCAGGAATAGCAAGAAAGGTTCTCATGAATGCTCCGGTGGGTCGGCGGGCCTCCTTAGACGAGCATCGATCTCGCGACTTGATGCCTCGCCAACTCTCCTCGCGTCGAGTAGAGAGGAACGGATGCCGGGAACACCGCACGAGGTGCTCATCGTCGCGCTGCGGGACCGTCCAGCGCTCCTCGCGGACCTCCTCCTGCGGCTCACCGGCAGCTCGTTCGGCGCTCCGGCTGAGGCGATCGATGCCACCGTGCGTTTCACCAGGGCCATCGAGGTTCGTCCGGACCTGCTCCTGCGTTCGCGGCGGCCGGGGTGGGTGATGGTCGAGATCCAGAACTCCGTCGATGAGCGCAAGCGGAGGAGCTGGCCGCTGGCGGTCAGCGTGCTCATCCATCAGGAGAAGGCGATGGGCGAGGTGATCGTGATCACGGCCAGCCGCCGCGTGGCCTCCTGGGCGAAGCGGGCCGCGCGCTTTCGAGGCGAGCTCGGCACGCGTTTCGAGCTGACGCCCCGGGTGCTGCTCCTATCGGGTCGGCGCGTCGAGGCGCTGCTCGATCCGGCGCATCCGGAGCTCGAGCTCTTCGCCGCCTGGGCCGTGCACCACCGCCACGGGCCCGCTGCGCGCAGGATCGTGGTGCGCGCCCTGGAGCTCACCGAGCAGCACCTCACCGACGAGCCGTTGCGAGACGCGCAGGCACGTGCGATCCTGGCCGTGCTGAGCGACGCCATGGTCGCCTCGCTCAGGGAGCTGGCCATGGATCCGAGCAAAGTCCCTGAAACCCAAGCGTCTCGGCGTTTCCGGCTCTTCTTCGAGAAGCGCGGGAGAGCCGCGGGCAAGGCGGAGGGCAAGATCGAGGGCAAGATCGAGGGCAAGCAGGAGGCCCTGCTCGCCGTGCTCGACGCGCGCGGCCTGCCGCTGACGGCGGAGGAGCGCGCTCACGTCAAGGCCTGCACCGTCCCGGCGGAGCTCGATCGATGGATCGCCCGCGCCGCAACGGCCGCCTCCATGAGCGAGGTGTTCGCACCGGAACCGGTCAGGGCGGCACAGCGCTCGATCCCGGGGAATCGCTCGTGCGTCCCGGAGCGGAAGGGGCGTAAGTCGCCGCCCCCGCGGAAGCCGACGCGGGCGTCGTAACGAACGCGCCAGCTTTCCTGGCCGCATGCGCGGGCCGCCCGCCGGTGGCCGCCGTCAGCACCGGAGAGGTCCTGGAGGCGCTCGCCCTGCGTGTGAACACAGCGGCGCGCTCCCCCCCGCGCCGGGCGCCTGCTGCTCGGCACGCATGGCCGAACCTTCCGCCGTCGCGCCACGCGCGCGCTCCCTCATTGACACGGCTGCGCACAGAGCGCAGGAAAGGTCCGAACCAGAACGAATGCGCTGCCATGGTGCGCCGGCGGGGGCGATCCGGCGAGACGGAGGCGCTCCTGACCGCCCGCCCCGCAGCCTCGATCGCCCGGCCCGCGCAGGAGGACGCGCTCATGCGTGTTGCCAGCGATATCGGCGGGACGTTCACCGACCTCGTCGCCTTCGATGAGGAGACAGGAGAGCTCTCGCTCGCCAAGGTCCCAACCACACCGGACGATCTCACGCGAGGTGTCCTCGAGGCCCTCCCCCCGGCGCGGATCGACGCTGCTCGCATCGGGTCCTTCATCCACGGCACCACCCTGATCATCAACGCCCTCACCGAGCGCAAAGGCGCTCGGACAGGGCTGCTCACGACGCGGGGCTTTCGCGACGTCCTGGAGATCGGCCGGGCCAACCGGCCGGACATCTACAACTTCTCCTTCCGCAAACCCGAACCCTTCGTCCCCCGAGACCTCCGCCTCGAGGTGACCGAGCGGCTGGACTACAAGGGAGAAGTGCTGACGCCGCTCGACGAGGACAGCGTGCGGCGCGGCGTCCGCGCGCTCCTCGACCGGGGCGCCGGAGCGATCGCGATCTGCTTCCTGCACGCCTACCGGAACCCGGCCCACGAGCGCCGCGCCGCCGAGATCGCCCGGGCAGAGGCCCCCGCCACGCCGGTGACCGCGTCGTCCGAGATCACACGGGAGTGGCGCGAGTACGAGCGCACGAGCACCGCGGTGCTGAACGCCTACGTCCAGCCGCTCGCCGCCGCGTACCTGAGCGGCCTGGAGAGCCGATTGACCGGGCGCGGCGCGGCGAGCTCATCGCTCCATGTCATGCAGTCGAGCGGCGGCATCACGACGTTCCCCGAGGCGAGCGCCGCGCCCATCCGCCTCGTCGAGTCCGGGCCCGCCGGCAGCGTCCTCGGCGCCATCGCCCTCGGGCAGCTCCTCGGGGAGCGCGACATCATCTCCCTCGATATCGGGGGCACGACCGCCAAGTGCGCCGTCCTCCAGGGCGGAGAGGCGCGCGTCACCACCGACTACAAGGTGGAATGGACCCCGACGTCCCCCGGATACCCCCTCATGATCCCGGTGATCGACGTCGCGGAGATCGGCGCAGGCGGCGGCTCGATCGCCCGCATCGACGAGGCCGGGCGGCTGGAGGTCGGCCCGCGATCGGCAGGCGCTGTGCCGGGGCCGGCCTGCTACGGTCGAGGTGGAGAGGAGCCGACCACCACCGACGCGAACCTCCTGTGCGGCCGCATCAACCCCGCATACTTCCTCGGCGGGCGCATCCCGCTCGACGTGCAGGCCGCCCGCAGGGCGATCCGCCGCATCGCCGCGCCCTGCGGCGTCACCGAGGCCGAGGCCGCGCGCGGGGTCGTCCGCCTCGCAAACGCGATCACGGAGAGCCTGCTCAGGCGCGTGACCATCCGCCGCGGGCACGATCCGCGGGAGTTCGCGCTCGTCGCCTTCGGCGGCGGCGGCTCGATGCACGCCTCGGCCCTGGCGCGCAGCCTCCGCATCCGACGGGTCATCATCCCGGTCGCACCCGCGCATTTCTCGGCCTGGGGCATGCTCATGGCCGACGCGCGGGTCGACCTCGTGCGGACCGCGCTGGTGCGCGCCGAGCCGTCGCAGACAGCCGCGCTCGCCGCGCTCCTCCGGGAGCTCGAGCTCGAGAGCTGCGCCCTCGTCTGCCGGGGAGGGCTCGACCCGGCCCGCGTCTCCGCGCGCCGCTTCGCGGAGCTGCGTTATGCCGGTCAAGAGCATACCGTCAACGTCCCGCTCCCCGACGGCGCGCTGGACAGCGCTGCGCTGTACGAGACCCTGGGGCGCTTCCACGCCCTCCACGAGCGGCATTACACGTTTCGCCTGGACGCGGTCGTGGAGATCGTGAGCCTCCACGTCGCGGCCGTCGGCGCCGTGGACAGGCCGCGTCCGGCGCCGCTCGATCGCTCTCCGCCGGATCCCACGCCCGCGCGCAAGGGCGCTCGCGCCGTCGACTTCGACGAGCTCGGCGTGCTGGAGAGCCCCGTGTACGAGCGCGCTCGCCTGAGGCCGGGCATGCGCGTCGAAGGACCGGCCGTCGTCGAGGAGCCGGCCGCCTCGACCATCCTGTCCCCAGGAGATCGCCTCACCGTGCACGAGCAGGGCAGCCTCCTCGTCGACATCGACGCCTCCGCCCGGTGACGCGCGCCTCGACCCCTCCACCGAGGATCTGTCATGAGCACGAGAACGAGGATCGATCCCTTCACGCTCGAGATCATCAAGAACGAGCTCATCGCCGCGGGCGACGAGATGTTCCACGCGCTGCAGCGGGCCGCCATGAGCCCCATCATCTACGAGGTCCTCGATTACGCCGCCGGGCTCACGGACGCGCGCGGAGACCTCCTCACCCAGGGCAACGGGGTCGCCGACTTCATCGGCGCGCTGAGCTTCGGCGTGACCCACGTCCTCGACAAGTTCGGTAGAGAGCGCCTGGCCAGCGGCGATGTCGTCATCCTGAACGATCCTTACGTGGGCGGCGGCACGCACCTCTCCGATGTCGCATTGATCATGCCGGTCTTCCACGAGGGCGAGCTCGTCGCGTTCGCCGTGGACAAGGCGCACTGGACCGAGGTGGGCGGCAAGGATCCGGGCTCCTGGACTACGGACGCGACCGATGTGTTCCAGGAAGGGCTTCAGTTCCCGGGCATCAAGCTCTTCAATGCCGGCAGGCCCGACGAGGGGCTCCTCGAGCTCATCCGGGCCAACGTGCGCACGCCCGACGCGACGCTCGGCGACCTGTACGCCTGCGTGGGCGCGCTGCGCGTGGGCGAGCGCGCGCTGCACCGTATCTTTCGCAAGTTCGGCAAGGAGACCGTCCTCCACGCCATGCAGGAGCTCCTCGGCGAGGGGGAGCGCAGGGCTCGCCTGGAGCTGGAGCGGCTCCCCCGCGGGACGTACGAGGCGACCGACTTCATCGACGACGACGGCGTCGGGAACGGCCCGTTCGAGGTGCGGGTGAAGGTGACGATCGACGACAGCTTCCTCTGCGATTTCACGGGGACGAGCGCGCAGGTGCCGGGGCCGATCAACTGCGGCCGCACCGGCCTGCACTCCGCGGTACGCCAGGCCTGGAAGGCGCTCACCGATCCGCAGCTCCCGACGAATGAAGGCGTATTCCGGCCGGTCCGGGTCGTGTGCCCTCCGGGGACGATCTTCACGGCCGACAGGCCGTCCCCGGTCTCCACCTACTGGGAGACCATGCAATACGCGACGGATCTCGTCTGGAAAGCCCTGGCGCACCTCGCCCCGCGCCGCCTGACCGCCGGACACTTCCTCTCCGTCTGCGGGACGATCATCCATGGCATTCACCCCGACGATGGCACCCCCTACCTCCTCGTCGAGCCGCAGGCGGGCGGCTGGGGGGCGGGCGCGGAGAAGGACGGCGAGAACGGCCTCGTCTGCGCCGGCGACGGAGAGACCTACATGATCCCTGTCGAGATCTGCGAAGCCCGCTACGGGCTCCGCGTCGAGCAGGTTGCGCTGGATATCGTGGACGGCGGGGCCGGCGAGCGACGCGGCGGGCGAGGCCTCGTGCGCGACTACCGCGTCACGTCGGCGTGGGCGAAGGTGACCGCGACCTTCGGTCGGCATCGATTCCCGCCATGGGGCCTGAACGGCGGCCAGCAAGGTTCGCCCAACTACCTGGAGCTCGTGCACGAGGACGGCAGTCGGACCGCGATGGGCAAGTGCGCCCGCCACCTCCTCAAGCGGGGTGAGCTCTGCCGGCTGCACACGGGCACCGGCGGCGGGTACGGCGATCCGGCGCGGCGGATCCGCGAGCGCGTGCTCGACGATCTGCGCTGCGGCTACATCACCGAGGAGCAGGCCAGGCGCGATTACGGCCTCGACCCTGCGCATGAGCCAGCAACCAGGGCGCTCCCCTCCGAGGAGGGATGAGCCTCACGGCGTCCTGCCGAGGTGACCGCTCATGCGCATGGGCATCGACGTCGGCGGGACCAACACCGACGCTGTCTTGATGGACGGCAGCGCGGTCGTGGCGAAGGTCAAGGTGCCGAGCACGACCGATGTGAGCTGCGGTGTCCTCGACGCCGTGACGCGCCTGCTGGCGCGAGCGCGGGTACCGGTCGGCCAGCTCCGCGGCGTCATGGTCGGCACCACCCACTTCACGAACGCGCTCGTCGAGCGCCGCCGGCTGCAGGAGGTCGCGGCGGTGCGGCTCGGGCTGCCGGCGACCGCGGCCCTGCCGCCCATGGTGGACTGGCCTCTCGATCTGCGGAGCGAGCTCGGCGACCACGGCTTTCTCGTCCATGGAGGCCACGAGTTCGACGGTCGCAGGCTGTCGCCCGTCGACGCCGGCGAGCTGCGCCGCGTCGCCCGGGAGATCGGCCGAAGGGGCGTCCGCTCCGTCGCGATCACGGGCGTCTTCTCACCGGTCAACCCCGAGGCCGAGCTCGAGGCCGCGGCGATCCTGCGCGAGGAGCTGCCGGACGCGTCGCTCAGCCTGTCGCACGAGATCGGCCGGATGGGCCTCCTCGAGCGCGAGAACGCGTCGATCCTGAACGCATGTCTCAAGGATCTGGCGAAGACGACCATCCGCGCGCTCCGTGAGTCGCTGGCGCAGGCCGGCGTCTCGGCGCCGCTCTACCTCGCCCAGAACGACGGCACCCTGATGAGCGGCGACCGAGCGGAGCGTTCTCCGGTGAGCGCCCTGTGCTCCGGTCCCACGAACTCGATGCGCGGCGCCGCATTCCTGACGGGCCTCACGGACGCGATCGTGGTCGATATCGGCGGCACCACCACCGACGTCGGCGCGCTGCGCCGCGGGCTGCCGCGCGAGGCGTCGATGACGCGAAAGGTGGCCGGCGTGCGCTGCAACCTCCGCATGCCCGATGTGCGCTCCATCGGGCTCGGCGGCGGCACTCGCGTGCTCGACGTCCCTCTCCGGATCGGGCCGCGGAGCGTCGGCCACGAGCTGGCTCGCCGAGCGCTGGTGTTCGGCGGCGACACGTTGACAGCCACCGACATCGCCGTGGCCGCGGGGTTCGCCGCGATCGGCGACCGCGCGAGGGTCGCGCAGCTGCCAGGCGAGCTCGTCGCGCGCGCGGCCGAGCGGATCCACGAGATGGTCGAGGCCGCCGTCGACCAGGCCAAGCCGGCGGCGGGAGACATGCCGGTGGTCCTCGTGGGCGGCGGCGCCTCGCTGATTCGCGGGCCGCTCCAGGGGACCTCCGAGATCATCAGGCCTCAGCACGCCGAGGTCGCCAACGCGGTCGGCGCCGCCATCGCGCAGGTATCCGGCGAGGTGGACCGGATCGTCGACCTGGAACGCGTCTCCCGGGAAGACGCGCTGGCCGAGGCGCAGGCGGAGGCGATCGCGAGGGCCTCCGCCGCCGGCGCCGACCCGACCAGCGTCCAGCTCGTCGACGTCGAGGAGGTGCCGCTCGCCTACCTGCCGTCGAGCGCGACCCGGATCCGGGTCAAGGCGATCGGCGATCTCCGGAGCGCGTGAGGAGGCCGGCATGGGGCTCGTGCTCGAGCGCAAGGACCTGCGCGACCTGTCCCTCGGCGCCGCCTTCCTCGGCACGGGCGGCGGCGGTGATCCGTACATCGGCCGGCTGATGCTCGAGCGCGTGATGGCGGAAGGGCGCCGCGTGGAGATCGTCCCCCTCGGGGAGGTGTCCGACGGAGATCGCGTGATCCCCACGGCGATGATGGGGGCGCCGACCTGCCTCGTCGAGAAGATACCCAGAGGCGACGAGGGCGCGCTCTCGCTGCGCCGGCTGGAGGCGTTCCTCGGCGTCCGGGCGACGTGCACCATGCCCGTCGAGGCAGGCGGGATGAACGCAACCGTCCCGCTCATCGTGGGAGCGCAGCTCGGGCTGCCTGTCGTCGACGCGGACGGGATGGGCCGGGCCTTTCCCAACCTCTACCAGGATACGTTTCATGTCCACGGCGTCCCCGGGACGCCGATGGCCATCACGGACGAGCACGGCGATACGGTGATCCTCACGGCATGCGACGACTTCCGGAAGGAGTGGATCGCCCGCGGCGTCACGATCCGCATGGGAGGCTGCGCGCACATCGCCGAGTACTCCATGGACGGGCGGACGGCGCGGAGAGCCGCCATCGCCGGCACCCTGGGCGTCTGTCTCGCGATCGGGAGGGCGATCCGTGAGGCGAACGAGCAGCACAGCGATCCGTTCGATCGCCTCGTCGGCTCCCTCCGCGACACGCCCTACCGTCACGCCCGCGTCCTCTGGACCGGCAAGGTGATCGAGGTCTACCGCCGCACCACCGAGGGCTTCGCCAGGGGCTGGGCGCGGCTCCGGGACACCGAGGGATCCGGGGAGACGCTGGACGTGCTGATCCAGAACGAGAACCTGGTCGCCCGCGCCGGGTCGCGCGTCCTGTGCAGCGTGCCCGATCTCCTGTGCATCCTTGATCGCGAGACCGCGGAGCCGATCACCACGGAGGCGCTGCGCTACGGGCAGCAGGTGAAGGTCGTGGGCGTCGCCGCGCCGCCGATCCTGCGCGCGCCCGAGGCGCTGGTGGTCTTCGGGCCGCGCGCCTTCGGCATCGATCTCGACTTCGTTCCCGTCGAGGAGAGCGCGCCGTGAGCGCGCGCGACGGGCGCGAGGCTCCGCGCGCGAGCCAGCACCACGGCCGCGGGGCCGCGGCCCAGGTCGCGATCGGGCGGAACGACTTCCCCCTGGCCCGGGTGCCTGAGGCCGAGCGCTACCCGTGGTGGAGCGTGGCCGTCCAGCGGTTCGGCGAGCTCTCCGCGCTGTCTCAGCTCCTCCTCGGCGCCACGCTCGGTTTCCACATGACCTTCTGGAGCGCCTTCTGGGCGCTGACGCTGGGTGTCGTCCTCCTGGAGATCACCGCGGTGCTCACCGGAGTCGCCGGCCAGCGAGAGGGCCTGTCCACGTATGTCCTCGCCCGGTGGGCCGGCCTGGGGCGTCACGGCTCCTCCCTGTTCGGACTGTTCACGGTGGTGAGCCTGGTCGGATGGTTCGGTGTCCAGAACGCCATCTTCGCCGAGGGCCTCGCGGCGCTCGCCGGCGCGGGCCTGCCGCTGTGGGCTTATTGCATCATCACCGGCGCCGCCGTCACGCTGATCGTAATCTACGGGTTCCGCTCGATGGCCTGGACCTCGTACATCACGGTTCCCCTCTTCCTGGCCCTGAGCGCCTGGGCCATTCGGAACGCCCTCGCCCGGCACGAGCTGGCCGATCTCGTAGCGATGCCCCCGAAAGGAGAGCCCATGAGCGTCGCGGCCGGCGCGACCCTGGTGGCCGGCGGGTTCATCGTGGGTGCGGTCATCACCCCGGACATGACCCGCTACAACCGTTCGGCGGCCGACGTGGTCAAGCAGACCCTCGTCGGGGTGACCCTCGGCGAGTACACGATCGGGCTCACCGGCGTGCTCCTGGCGCACGCCGTCCAGAGCGCGAATGTCGTCCACATCGTGACGACGGAGGTCGGGGTCGCCGGAGCGGCGATCCTCGTGACGGGCACGTTGAAGATCAACGACTGGAACCTGTACTCGGCTTCCCTCGGCCTGGTGAACACGATCCATCAGACGCTGGGCCGCCACGTAGGGCGGGGCGCGATGACGCTCGCGGCGGGCGCCACAGGGACGGCGCTCTCGATCGCCGGGATCCTGGAGCACCTCATCGGATTCCTCACGCTGCTCGGGGTCGCGTTCCCGCCCGTCGCCGGCATCATGATCGCCGACTACTACGTTGTCCGCCGGCATCGCGCGGCGCTCGAGCGCACCCGGTCCGCCGGCTCGCTTCCCCCGCAGGTGGAACCCCCGAGCCTTCGCCCGCTCCTCGCCTGGGCAGGCGGGGTGGCGGCGGGATACCTCGTCCGTGTCGGCATCCCGGCCATCAACGCGCTCCTGGGCGGCTTCCTTGCCCACGTCGTGCTGAGCCCAGGACGTGGACCTCGATGGCCCCGGGCGCTCGCTGGCCTCGGGCGCCCTACTCGGGCGCGCGATGCCTCGCCACGACGATCGTGATGTCGTCGTCCGGGCTCGGGCACCAGCCCTCGACCGCCTCGAGGATCCGGTCGCGGATCACGTCGACGGGCGCCGTCTGGACAGCCTCGATGATGGCGCACAGCCGCTCCAGCCCGAACTGCTCGTGCTGCGCGTTGCGCGCCTCGGTCACGCCGTCGCTGTAGAGCACGACCACGTCCCCGTCCTCCAGGAAGAGCTCGGCGTCCCGTGTCATCGCCCCGATCTCGGGCAGCGCGCCGATCCAGACCCCGGAGCTCGCGATGCACGTGCAGCGCCGGGTGCGCGCCGAACACACGATCATGTCGTCGTGCGCGCCGGCGAACGTCACGCGCCCGCTGCGCTCGTACCGGAGCAAGAGGAGCGTCGCGTGCTCGTCGCGGTCCAGGCGGCCGCGGACGTTCTTGTAGACCGCCTTGTTGAGCGCGACGACCACCCTCGCCGGGCTCGCGCTCGGGTCGTTGCTCGTCAGCGCCGACACCATGCTCTGGATCATCAGCATGATGAGGCCCGCCGCGAGCCCGTGCCCGGCCACGTCGCCGATCCCCAGCCAACCGCCCCCGGGCGTCGCGAGCACATCGTAGTAGTCGCCGCCGACCTCGGCCGCCGGCTGCATCACCGCGCAGAGCTCGAGCCCCTCGATCGAGAGCTGCTTCGGCACCAGCGCCGTCTGGATGCGCGCCGCGACCTGGCTCTCCTGGCGCACGCGCTCCTGCTCCAGGCGCTCGCGCAGCTCCACCCCCCGCACGACCTCCCGGTGCAGCGCCGCGGCCTTGACCGCGGAGCCGAGCTGGACCCGCAGCACGTCGTAGCTCATGGCGCTGGCGCGGCTGTCGAGCACCGCGACGCCGAACGTCTCCGCGTCGCCGAACGCGACCGGGAGCACGATCATGCTGCTGCGCTCCGCGCCGCCGAGGAACCCCGGCGGCGCGAGGCGGCGCGCCGGGAAGCTCAGGGGCGGCGCCTCCACCTCGCGGCGATGCTCCATCAGGAACAGCGGCCTCAACGAGGCGCGCAGGGCGTCGTCGTAGAGCGACACCGCCACGTGCGAGAGCTGCATCCGCGGCAGCTCCGACGCCAGCAGGCCCTTGAGGACCGGCAGGCTCAAGCACGCGGCGAACCCCCGCGCGCCGTAGATCACGTCGATCGCGGCGAGCTCCACGCGGAGCCGCTGCTCGCCCTCGACGTGCACGGACTCGCTCCCGACGAGGATCCGCGCGGCGTGCCAGAGCGGCTCCAGGGCCCCCGCGTCGCCGGCCGCGGCCGCCGGCCGAACCCGCTCGCGCAAGAGGGAGATCACGGCCTGGAACTGGTCGAGGAGCACGCCCTCGCGCCTCGCCTCGTCGAGGAGCGCCTGGAGCGCGCGCAGGAAGCTGCCCCGGTCGCCCGCTAGCTCGTCCTCCAGCGCCGTCAACAGGTCGCCCGCCCAGCGGTCGAGGGCGCCGATCGGGATCGCCACGCTCCTCCTGAGCGCGCTCTCCAGAGACGCCCGCTGGTCGGAGACCGGGCGCGGATAGCCCTGCGCCGACGGCGACGGCGGGAGGACCGTGTCGCCCGGGCGGTAGCCGCAGCCGCAGGACTCGCGCTGCGTGAGCTCGACCTCCGCGAGCTCCAGCGCCGGGGCGGCCTCACCGCCGATCAGGCGGAGGATCGTGCTCACGGCCATCCCCCCGAGGCGCTTGATCGGCTGATGAACGGTGGTGAGCGACGGCTTCGTGAAGCGGGCGATGCCGACGTCATCGAAGCCGCACACGAGGACGTCCTGGGGGATGCGGAGCCCCTGCGCCTTGAGCACCTCGATCGCCGCGAGCGCCATCTTGTCGTTGGCGGCCACCACGGCGTCGAACTCGGCCCCGCGCGCCAGGATCGCGCGCATCGCCGCGCGACCGGTCGGTATCGTGAACCCGCCGACCGCCACGAGGCGCTCGTCGCAAGGGAGCCCCCGCGCCGCGAGCGCCCTCCGGTACCCGCCGGCGCGCAGCTGCGCCTCCTCGCTGCTCAGCGGCCCGCCGATATACGCGATGCGCCGGCGCCCGTGCTCGTCGGCCAGGTGCGCGACCGAGATCTCGCTCCCGAGGGCGTTGTCGACCATGAGGCTCGGGACTCCATCGATCGCCGTCCCGATGCTGCACACCGGCAGCGGCGCGAAGGACCGGCAGAACGCCCGCATGACGTCGACGCCGCCGTAGCGGGAGAGCGTCGACGAGGCGACGATGACGCCGTCGGCCGTGTCCGGACCGATGAGGTGATAGAAGGTGCTCCGGTCCGTCTCGTCCGGCCGGAGGGCGCTCGACGGGTCGCCGAACGCCGTCAGCAGGTTGACGTCGTGCGCCTCGGCCGCGCGCTCGACCCCCGCGCGCAGCTCCGACTGGTAGTCGCCGACGACATTGTCGATCAGAAACGCGATCGTCCGGCGCTTCCTCGTCATGGCCTCGGGCCCTCGGCTCATGCGTCGGCGATCGAGACGAGCTCCGGGCACATGCGATCCAGGGGCCTGAGGCTCCGGCGCTGCCACGCGAGCTGCGGGTCCGTCACGAACCGTATCCGGCATTTCATGCCGTGGCCGACGAGGCTGCAGATGAGGCTGACGAACGCCTTGAGGCAGCTCGAGCTCATGAAGCCCAGCCCGCGCACGTCGAGCTCGAGCGTGCTCACCGAGAGGCGCGCCACCTCGCCCTCCAGGGCCTTGACGTACCTGCTGAGCGGCGCGGCAGCCGCCATGTCCCCCCTGCCGGTGAGCTTGACGCTGAGGGTGTCGTCCCTCAGGGCCGGCTCGATCCCGAAGCCGTCGGTAACGAGAGGGTCCACGCGCAAGCTCCTCATAGCTTCTCCATCCCTCGACCGGCGCGCCGTGCCCGCCAGATCGCCTCCCTCGGTACTACAGCCAGAGCTGGCCCGGTGGTCGATACGAGCCCTCCATCCTACAGCGTCCTCGCGCTGGATCCAATCCCCTCCCGCGCGCACAGCCGTTCGGAGCGCGACCCGCGCGCCATTCGTGCTCCCCATCACAGCCGAGCCCGCCCCCCCGCTCCGCCGATGCTCCGATCCCCGCCGGTCCTCGCCGGTCGCCGCCGGCACCGGCGACGCGGTCCAGCGGCGCTGAGCGCGACTCAGGTGACTCACGCGACTCACGCAACCCAGGTAGACGAGCGATCACGCCGCCTCGCCTCCCGCGTCGCACGCGCGCCAAGCCGCGGTGACGCGTCGTCCAGCGCGCCGCATCTATCGACGCCTACATCAGCGACAGAGACCCAGCATCGGCGATAGGGCGGCAGGACGAGAGGACGAGAGAACGAAAGAACGAGAGATCGCCCCTTTGCGAAAAATCGCACCGAGCTTCTTTGCATGCTTGAACAAGCATTCGATTTTGTCTTACAGTCTTGGATTGTCGTTGTGTGGCTGGGGAGCCACTCGACACCACGGAGGCATCCATGACTCGATTGCCCGGTTCACGGTGGGCGACGCTAGGCGCTCTCGTCGCATCCCTGACTGCAGTATCGCTCTCCGGGGCCCCGGCGCTCGCCGCGCCGTCGTTCACCGCCTTCGAGAGCGGCCAGGTCCGCCCGCTGGCCATCTCACCCGATGGGAAGCTGCTCTTCGCCGTCAACACGCCGGACAACCGCCTCGAGGTGTTCCGCATCGGCAGCGGTGGCCTGGAGCACCGCACGTCGATATCGGTCGGCCTGGAGCCGGTGGCCGTGGCCGCGCGCAGCAATAACGAGGTCTGGGTCGTCAACCACCTGTCGGACAGCGTGAGCGTCGTCCAGCTGGGCCTCGGCGGGCAGACCGGGCGCGTCGTGCGCACGCTCCTCGTCGGCGACGAGCCGCGCGACATCGTGTTCGCCGGTCCGGGGCGAAACCGCGCCTTCATCACGACGGCGCACCGCGGCCAGAACGTCCCCTACGACCCTCAGTTCACGACGCCCGGCGTCGGCCGCGCCGATGTGTGGGTCTTCGACGCAAACCAGCTCGGCCAGTCGCTCGGGGGTAATCCGCTCAACATCATCACCCTCTTCAGCGACACGCCGCGCGCCCTCGCCGTGACCCCGGACGGCACCCGCGTGTACGCGGCGGCGTTCCACTCCGGCAACCGCACCGCCACCGTCAACGAGGCGCTGGTCCCCGACGGCTTCGGGCCGAACGGCGCGCCCGGGCCCAGCACCAACTTCGAGGGCGCGCCGGCGCCCGAGGTCGCCGTCATCGTGAAATACGACGGCGGGCACTGGTACGACGAGCGGGGCAAACTCTGGGACGATCAGATGAGGTTCTCGCTGCCCGACAAGGACGTCTTCGTCATCGACGCCACGGCGAACCCCCCGGCGTGGATCAGCGGAGAGCAGGGCTTCTTCTCCGGGGTCGGGACGATCCTCTTCAACATGGCCGTCAACCCGGTGAACGGGAAGGTCTACGTCGCGAACACCGAGGCCTTCAGCCAGCAGAACTTCGAGGGCCCCGGCCTCTTCGCCGGCGAGACCACGCGCGGCCACCTGCACGAGAGCCGGATCTCCGTCCTCAGCCCGGGGAGCGTCGCGCCGCGGCACCTCAACAAGCACATCGACTACAGCACCTGCTGCGCCCCGGTCCCCAACGCCGAGAACGCGAAGAGCCTCGCCTTCCCCCAGGAGATGGCCGTGACAGGCAACGGCGCGACGCTGTACGTCGCCGCGCTCGGGTCGAGCAAGATCGGCGTCTTCAGCACCGCCGCGCTCGAGAACGACACGTTCGTGCCGAGCACCGCGAACCAGATCCCGGTGAGCGGCGGCGGACCGACCGGCCTCGTGCTCGACGAGAGCAGGAATCGCCTCTACGTGCTGACGCGCTTCGACAACTCCATCTCGATCATCAACACCACATCGAAGACCGAGGTCGGGCACGTCCCGATGCACAACCCCGAGCCGGCCAGCATCGTGAACGGCCGCCGCTTCCTCTATGACGCCTCGCTCACGTCGAGCCACGGCGACTCGGCCTGCGCGAGCTGCCACGTCTTCGGCGATCTCGACGACCTGGCGTGGAACCTCGGCAACCCCGACGCCCCCGTCGTGACGGACCCGGGCCCCTTCCCGTTCGGCCTCTACGACGTCATCTTCAACCAGGAGATCACGGACCCGATCTTCCACCCGATGAAGGGGCCGATGATGACGCAGAGCCTGCGCGGCCTCGCCAACCACGGGCCGATGCACTGGCGCGGCGACCGCACCGGGGGCAACCTCGAGCCGTCCGCGCAGCCGGACGACGGGGCGTTCGACGAGCGGGAAGCCTTCCGGCAGTTCCAGGTGGCGTTCGCCGACCTGCTCGGGCGCAGCGGGCCCCTCCCCGCTCAGGACATGGAGGCGTTCACCGACTTCATGCTCCAGGTCACCTACCCGCCCAACCCGATCAGGAACCTGGACAACTCGCTCACGCCCGATCAGCAGGCAGGGAAGGACTTCTACAACGGCCCCGTGGTCAACTCGATCGCGAGCTGCGGCGGCTGCCACGTGGTCGACCCGGACGCCAACCCCGGCGACGACTTCCCCGGCTTCTTCGGGACCGACGGCAGCTCCGTCTTCGACTTCCAGACGCAGCTCTTCAAGATACCGCAGCTCCGCAACGTGTACACCAAGGTCGGCGCGTTCGGGCTCGCGGATATCCCCTTCGTCTTCCTGCCGCGCGACAACCAGCACGTGGGGGACCAGATCCGCGGGTTCGGCATCCTGAACAACGGCACCGTCGACACGATGTACCGGTTCTTCTCCGCGATCGGGTTCTCCGACCAGTTCCCGAACAACCCCGACGCCATCCCCTTCACCCCCGCGGGCGACGTGCTGCGCCGGCAGCTCGAGGCGTACGTGCTCGCCATCGAGAGCAACATGGCGCCGATCGTCGGCCAGCAGGTGACGCTCAATCATAACAACAGCGCGGTGGCCGGGCCGCGCATCGACCTGCTCATGGATCGCGCCGACGTCGGGGAGTGCGATCTCGTGGCGAAGACCCAGGGATTCCTCCACGAGGTCGGGTTCCTCTACGTCGGCAACGGCCACTTCCTCACCGACCGGCAGGTCCTCCCGCCCATCAGCGACACGGTGCTCCGCCTGCTGTCCACCCAGACGCACCACGATCTGACGTACACGTGCATGCCGCCCGGCTCGGGCGCGCGCGCCGGCATCGATCGCGACAGCGACGGCTTCCTCGACGGGGACGAGCGCGACGCCGGCAGCGACCCCGCCGATCCGAACAGCACGCCCTGATCCTCCCCGACGCCGCTGCGCGCGCCGCGTGCGCGCGCGGCGGCGCCGCCCGCGCCACCTAGGCGGACGGCGCGCGGCGGCGCCGCGCGATCACGCCTGCCGCGACGCCCCTGGCCGCCGCCCGACCGAGCCCGACAGCCCGTTCGGGCCCAGCGCATACGCGATGCTGCTCTGCAGCGTCCCCATCGTCACGATCGACCCCAGGAAGACGCTCTGCTCCACCAGCGCGCGCGCCACCTCGGGCCGCACCCCCGACAGCACCGTCTTCGCCCCGAGGAGCTGCAGCGCCTTGGCCGTCTTGATCAGCGCGTCCGCCACCGTGGCGTCGACCTGCGCCACGCCGGTGATGTCCAGGATCACCACCTTGGCCTGCCTCGAGTGGAACCCGGTCAGCGCCGTCTCGAGCACCTGCTGCGCGCGCTCCCCGTCCATCGCCCCGACAATCGGCATGACCAGCACGTCGTCCGTGATGGGGATGATCGGCGTCTGCCGGCGCAACATCTCCTGCTGCAAGAGCGCCCGCTCCGCCTCGGACGCGGCGCGCAGCTCGAGCTCCCGCTGCAGCTGCTCGTTCGAGCGCTGCAGCGCCTCGGTGCCCGCGCGGATGCTCGCGATGAGCAGCGCGTTCTCCAGCGCGATGGCCGCCTGCGAGGCGAGGAGCCCGCAGACCTCGACCCTGCCGGGCGTGAACGCCCGCTGCACCACGTTGTTCTCCAGGTACAGGAGCCCCGCCGAGCGCCCCTGGTGCGTCATCGAGAGGCACAGGATCGAGCGCGGCCTCCGCTCCGCGACGTACGGATCCGCCGCGAAGCGGCTGTCGTGCCGCGCGTCGTTCACCACGACCGGCTCCCGCGTCCTCGCGACGAGCTGGACGACGCTCGCCGCGACCTCCCTGCCGTCGAGCGCCGGGATCGACAGCCCCGTCTCCACCACGTCGGGATCGACGCGCATCGACGCCACGATCGCGAGCTTCCCGTCGCGCTCCAGGATCAGCGCGCCGCGCTGCGCCCCCGCGTTCGCGACCACGCTCCGCATCAGCCGGTCGAGCAGCCGATCGAGCACGTTCTCGCCCGCGACCGCCTGCATGGCCTTCACGACCGTCGCGACGTCGAACGACTCGGTGCTCCCCCGGCGCGTCACCGTCGTGCCGACGACCCGGGCCGGCTGCGCCTCGCCGAGGGACGCGAGATCGAGCAGCTGCTCGTGCTCCTTCGCGAGGTGCTCCGCCTTCGCGGTCGCCCCCCACCGGAGGTACGCCCGGTACGCGTCGGTCATGTGCCACCGCGCGATCCGGTCCCGGCCCCGCTGCAGGTAGAACCGCGCGCACAGCTCGTGCGCGAGCGCCTCCTGGTGCGTGAACTGGCTCTGCCGCGCGCCCTGGATCGCCTGATCGTAGAGCTCCGCCGCCTCCGCGTCGTCGCCGAGGACGCGCGCCACCTCCGCCCCGATCAGCCGCTCCTTGTGCGCGTAGTTCTCCGGCGCGTGCCGCGCCCAGCCCGCGATCTTCGCCCGGTGCTCCGCGACGGCCGCGAGGTGCCGCTCCCGCTCCTCCGCCGTCGCCGTCGCGCACAGCGCGAGCAGCGCGAGGCTCACGTAGAAGGGGATGTCGTTCGCGAGGAACAGGCCCATCGCGCTCGCGCTGTGCTTCTCGGCGCGCGCCGCCATCAGGAGCGCGCCCTCGGGGTCGCCGTACAGCACCGCGAGTATGAGCATGTTGACGAAGTACCAGCACCTCGGCAGCTCCTGCGCGGGCGCGAGCCCCGCGAGGAACGCGCCCTCGTCGAACGCGCCGTCGCTCAGGCTCCTCCGCCCGTTCGTCCTGCCCTCCAGGCATGCGATCATCTGCTGCGCGACGACGAGCACCGGCGCGCCGAGCGGATCCTGCGTCCGCTGCAGGAACCGCAAGAACCCGGTCAGATCCTCGCGGAGCACGCCGAGCTCGTGGCCCGAGCAGAGCAGGATCGTCGCGATGTTCAGGCAGGCGTACGCCCCGAAGCTGAAGTCGCCCGAGCTCAGCCCGGCCTCGTACGCCTTGGCGAGGCACGCGACCGAGGCGCGGACCGGCTCGAAGAGGTGGGACGGCGCGCCGCACACGACGTACGCCTTGCACTGGAGCTCCACCCCCGCGGGCCGCTCGCAGAGCGAAAGCGAGACGCCCTGGAACCGCCGCGCCTCCTCGGGCCGCCCCATCCCCCCCGCGAGCAGCAGGCAGTAGAGGCCGTACGCGCACGCCGCCGCGGGCGAGTTGCCGTACCTCAGCGAGAGGTTGACCTGGGTCGCCGCGATGAGCGCGAGCAGCGCCGGATTGAGCGTGTACGCCCCCGGGATCATCGCCGCCAGGAGCCGCAGCGCGGCCAGCTGCTCCTCGTCGCCGACCCACGGCGCGTCCGCGAGCTCCTCGACGCGGCGGCCGGCCAGGTGGACCGGCATCTCCGCGAGCGCGGCCCCGAACGCCGCCTGGATCGCCTCGAGCGGCTCCGGCAGGTCGATCCCGAAGAGCGCCACGCCCTCGCGGCCGACCCGCAGCACGTCCTCGAACTCCCCGCGCATCGTGTGCACGAGGATCCGGAGGTTATAGACCTCCGCGCGCTCGAGGCGCGAGCGCGCGTGCCCGAGGAGCTCGCGGATCGAGGCCTCCGCGTGCTTCTCGTTGCCGCTCAGCCACTCGGACTCCGCCCGCTCCCGGTGCAGCGCGAAAGAGAGCGCGTAGTCCTCCTCCCACCCCCGCGGCCCGAGCAGCGACAGCCCCGTCCTGAAGTGCTCGGACGCCGCCGCGTGCGCCATGGACGCCTTGGCGCGCTTGCCCACGGTGAGGTTGAGCCGCGCGAGCTCCAGCTGCTCCGCCCGGTCGTCGATCAGCGCCGCGCCGATGTTGCAGTGGCTCACGACCTTGAACAGATCCTCGTCGCGCGGCTCCCCGCTCAGCTGCGCCCGCATGAGGCGGCCGATCCGGAGGTGCACCTCCTGCTTGCGCGCGTCCTCGATCAGGCTGTAGGCCGCCTGCTGCCCCCGGTCGTGCAGGAACCGGTACCGCACCGAGAGCGGCAGCTCCGCCGGTGCGCCGCCCGGCGCGTGCAGCAGCCGGTAGTCGGAGTCGAGCGGCAGCACGAGCCCCTCGCGCAGCGCCTCCCAGAGATCGGCCGCGACGTCCGCCGGCGGCAGCTCGCGCACGGTCGCCAGCGTCTTCAGATCGAACTGGTGACCGATGCACGCGGCGAGCTGGAGCACGAGCTGCGTCCCCGGCGAGAGGCGCTGCATCTTGTCGATGAGCAGATCGTGCACGTTCACGGCGCCCCAGCGCTGCCGGATCGGCTCGAGGTCCCACGTCCACCGCCCGGCGCCCGGGTCGAAGGACACGAGCCCCGCCGCATAGAGCTCTTTGAGCAGCTGGCTCAGGAAGAACGGATTGCCCTTGCTCGTCGCATTCAGCACCTCCGCGAGCGCCTGCACCTGCTCCGGGCGCGCCGCCAGCGCGTCCGCGACGAGCTTCTGCACGTCCGCGAGCGAGAGCGGCGGGAGCAGGAGCTCGCGCCGCGGGACGCCCGCCGCCTTGAGCTCGCCGAGCCAGGTCATGAGCGGCTGTCCCGCGATCGCCTCCTGGTCGCGGTAGGCGCCGATGATCAGCAGGTAGGCCCCGCCCGGATCGATCAGGACGACGTGCAAGAGCTTCAGCGAGGCCGAGTCGGCCCACTGGAGGTCGTCGAGGAAGAGCACGACCGGGTGCTCCGCCGACGTGATGACGCGCAAGAAGTCCTGGAACACCAGGTTGAAGCGGTTCTGCGCCTCGTTGGGCCCGAGCTCGGCCACCGCGGGCTGCGGCCCGATGACGAGCTCGAGCTCCGGGATGAGCTCCACGAGGATCTGCGCGTTCTTCCCCGCGGCCGCGAGGAGCTTGTCCTTCCATTGCTCGAGCGACTCGGCCGGCTCGGTCAGGAGCTGCCGGACGCGCTGGCGCAGCGCGCCCGCCACGGGCGCGTGCGGCATGTTCCGGCTCAGCTGATCGAACTTCCCCTCGATGAGTTGCCCGCGCCGCTGCGCGACCTCCTTCTGGAGCTCGTTCACGAGCGCCGATTTCCCGATCCCGGCGCCGCCCGCGATGAGCAGCAGCTCGCACCGGCCCCCGCGCGCCCGCTCGAAGGCCGCGAGCAGCTCGGCCATCTGCGCGTCGCGCCCATAGAGCTTCTGCGGCAGCCTGAGCTCGCTCGAGACGTCGCGCGACCCGAGCTCGAACGGCTCGATACGACCGGTCGCCTCGAGCGCCGAGAGGCACGCGTCCAGATCGGCCTTGAGCCCGGTCCCGCTCTGGTACCGCTCCTCGGCGACCTTGGACATCAGCTTCTGCACGATGTCGGACACGGCCCTCGGGATCTCCGGCGAACGCTCGCACAGCGGCGTCGCGACCCGCGCGATGTGGCTGTGCATGAGGTCGACCGGATCGGCCGCCTGGAAGGGGAGCGCCCCGGCGAAGAGCTCGTACAGCGTCACTCCCAGCGAGTAGAGGTCAGTCCGGTAATCGATGACGCGGTTCATTCGGCCGGTCTGCTCCGGCGACATGTAGGCCAGCGTCCCCTCGAGCAGGTCCGGGCGCTCCGCGGCCAGCGTCTCCTCCGAGAGCCGCGTCGAGCTGCCGAGGTCCGTCAGCTTGACCTGCCACGTCTCCGGGTTGACCAGGATGTTCTGCGGCTTGACGTCCTTGTGGATGACGTGCTTGCCGTGCACCGCCGCCAGCGTGCCGGCCAGCGACGAGGCGATACGCAGCTTGACCTTGAGGTCGAGCGGCGCCGAGCGGGCGAGCTTGTCGAGCGGCACCCCCGGGAAGTACTCCATCACGAGCGCCGCCCCGCCCGGGATGCTCTCCAGCCGATGGGCGCGAACGACGCTATCGATGTTGAGGTGACGCGAGATCTCGAGCTCGTGCCGGAGCTGCGCGACATGCCGCTGGCCGGGGTGCTCACCCTTCAGCACCTTGATCGTCACCGGGGTACCGTCGGCGTCGCGCTTCGCGCGGTAGATTACGGTATCCGCGGTGTCGTACATCTGCTCAACCAGTGTGAAGGGCAGAGCTTCGATCCTGGTCTTGCGCATGGTTTGTCGATGGTTGCATGCGCGGAACGCCCGTGGCAAGCGCTTAAGCTCGCTGCGGCAGGGCGGGTGATGTGCGCCGTGGTGCGGTGATCGCGAGTCCGATCGGCGCGACACCGCAGTTCGCGGAGCGCGGGTGAGCCGGAGAACGGCGGGTCTCGGCGCGGGGCGAGTGCGCACCTCGGGAGGCGCGTCGCCGGCCGGTCGGTCGGTCGGTCGGTCGGTCGGTCGGGCGGTCGGTCGGTCGGGCGGTCGGTCGGTCGGTCGGTCGGTCGGTCGGTCGATCGGCGCGCGCGCGCGCGGCTACGCGATGCGCGCCCGGCGGCCGACGCCCCTCACCGCGCGGTAGTCGGTGAGCAGCGATCCGAGGATGGTGGCCGCGCCCGTGGCGGCGTGGATGAGCGCGGCGAGCGGCGAGCGCTTCGCGTAGCCGAGCACGAACGGCGCCGCGATCGCCGACGCGCCCCACGCGTGGTCGATGACCTCGTGCACCTCGATCGGAATCAGCTTCGCCAGGCTGAGGCGATAGTCGGTGAGCAGGGAGACCGACACGACCGATGCGCCGAGGATCACGCCGGCGATCCTCGCCGACGGCTTGCGCGCGGACAGGCCGGCGAGGGCGACGATGATGCCATTCGAGTAATCGATGACGGAGTGGACGTCCTGGGGGACGACGCGCGCGAGGGGCAGGACGCCGAGGAGCGGCCTCGAGGGGATCGTCGCCCTCTGCTGCGTCTCCCGCGCGAAGAGGCCCGGTCGTTCGAGCTCTGCGGTGGGCCGGTCGTCCGGCGGCAGGCGGGTCGCCGGCAGGTCGTCCGCGCCCAGAGAAACGTTGGATTGTGCCATGGATACCTCCCGTGACGCGGGAGAAGCAATCCGCAGACCGGAGCACAACCGCGCACACCTCTTCAGCGAACGAGCCGGCTCTCCGGGGATGGGCGATGCTAGGCTGCGCGCCCATGGGAGTCCGGATCATTCCTCTCGGCGGCCTCGGTGAGGTCGGGATGAATGCGATGCTGATCGAGGAGGATGGCCGCCGCGTGCTCGTCGACTGCGGCGTCATGTTCCCCAACGACCAGGTGCTCGGCGTCGAGGTGGCGATCCCCGACCTCAGCTACGTGCGCGAGGCGGGCGGGGTCGACGCGGTGATCGTGACGCACGGCCACGAGGATCACATCGGCGGGCTGCCGTCGCTGCTGCGCGAGTTCCCGGTCCCCGTGTACGGGACGCGCTTCACCCTCCGGCTCGTGCGCGAGCGCCTCGTCGAGCACGGCATCGACGTGCCGCTCCGCGAGGTCGAGCCCCAGCGGCACTTCACGGCGGGCCCGTTCCGCGCCGAGCCCCTGCGCGTGACCCACTCCATCCCCGACGCGGTCGGCTTCGCGATCGAGACGGGCGAGGGCATCCTCATCCACACCGGCGACTACAAGATCGATCTCACCCCCGTGGGCGGCGAGCGGCTCGATCTCGGCCGCTTCGCCGAGTACGGCCGCGCCGGCGTGGCGGCCCTCCTGTCCGACTCCACCAACTCCGAGCGCGACGGCTGGTCGGTGAGCGAGACCGCGGTGGCCGAGGGGTTCCTCCGGCCGTTCCGCGAGGCGAAGGGCCGCATCCTTGTCGCGCTGTTCGCCTCCAACGTCCACCGGGTCCAGAGCGTCCTCGACCTCGCCGCCCAGCTCGGCCGCAAGGTCGTGCTCGCCGGGCGCAGCCTCGCGACCAACACGCGGATCGCCGAGGAGATCGGCATCCTGACCATCCCCCCCGGCGTGCTCGTCGACGACGCCACGGCGGCCGCGCTCCCGCGCGAGCGCCTCATCGTGCTCGCCTCGGGCGCGCAGGGCGAGCCGAACAGCGCGCTCGCGCGCATGGCCGTCGGCGATCACCACCGGCTGCGGGTCGACCCGGGCGACACGGTGATCTTCTCGTCCCGCGCCATCCCCGGCAACGAGATCGCCGTCAGCCAGCTCGCCAACCGCCTGGCGAGGCGCGGCGCCGTGGTGCTCGATCGCGGCCTCGATCCGATCCACGCGAGCGGCCACGCCCAGGCTGAGGAGCAGAAGGTGCTCCTCGACGCGGTCCGGCCGGAGCACTTCGTCCCGATCCACGGCGAGTACCGGATGCTGCTCGCCCACGCGCGCACGGCGCTCCGGATGGGCGTGCCGGCGTCGGGGGTCTTCGTGGTCGAGGACGGCGAGTCGCTGGTCATCGAGGACGGCCGGATGCGGCTCGGGGACGCGGTGAAGAGCGGGCGCGTGTGGCTCGACGGGCGCGGCGGGCTCGACGTCTCGGAGCTGGTGCTGCGCGAGCGCGAGCAGATCTCGGATCAGGGCCTCGTGATGGTGCTGGTCGTGGCCGACCGCAAGACGGGCGAGGTCCTGCGCGGCCCCGAGCTCCTGGGGCGCGGGGTGGCGCACTTCGAGGAGGGTGGCCCGCTGTTCGCGGCCGCGCTCGCGAGCGCGCGCGACGCGCTCGCGGCGCTGTCGCCGGGGGCGCGCACGCTGGCGCCGGCGCTGGAGGACGCGCTCAGCCGCGGCGTGCGGCGGGTGTTCCGGCGCGAAGCCTCGCGCCGCCCCGCCGTGCTCCCCCTGGCCGTGCTCCTGTGAGGCGCCGCGGGCGCGCGGTCGGCGTCGTGCGCCCCGCGCCGCGCGCGGCGCGCGCGGCGTCCGACGGCGGACCGGGGGCCTCGGGCGCCGCGCCGCGCGCTGGCGCGCCCATTTCCCGCCTCCTCACGCTGGGCCCTTTCCTGAGCGCAACGAGTGATTACGGTGCAGGGACCGGCGGAGCCCCTTTGCTCTGCCGTGGCACGGCCGGCGTCGGCCCGTGGTTCCTCCTGGGGATTGCCTCCAGGGCTTCGCGCTCCGGTGCGCAGCCGGGTGGACCACCGCGGCACGGCCCCATGGTGGAGCGATCGAGATGAAGGAGAAGCCCATGAGCTCGCTCCTGGCGGGCGAGACCGGAACGACGATGAGGGAAGAGAGGGACGCTCGCGACGAGGCGCAGCTCGACGCCGGGCTCGGCGCGGCCCTGCCGTCTCCGTGGGGCGCGCCTCCCGGCGAGCGAGCTGCGCCGCCGGGCGAGGACGTGACCGAGATCTACCTGCAGGAGATCTCGCGCAACGCGCCGCTCAGCCGAGATCTCGAGGTGGAGCTCGGCCGGCGGATCGAGTCGGCGGAGCGCGCGGGGATCGAGGCCTGGGTGGCGTCGCCCGTCGCGCTGCGCGAGCTCGCGGCGCTCGCGGACGACCTCCGGGCGGGGCGGGTCACCGTGAGCGAGCTGCTGCTGAACGCGGACGCGGACGCGGAGGTGCGCGACGCGGCGTCGGCGCGGCTCGCGCGGCTGCTCGGGCTCGCGCGGTCCATGGCCGAGGCCGGTGAGGCCGGGTCGCGCGGAGCCCGGGGTGAGCTCTCGGCCGGGCTCACCGACGCGCGCCTGGGCCCCGCGGTGGAGGAGCGGATCGAGCGCGCGCTGCGCGAGGCCGCGGCCGCGGCCGGCGGGCCCGAGCTCGCGGCGCCCGAGCTCGCGGCGATCGAGGGGACGCTCTCGGCGATGCGCGACGCCCGCCGCGCGGCGGCGGAAGCGCCCGAGCTCGCGGGCGCCCGAGCTCGCGGCGCCCGAGCTCGCGGCGATCGAGGGGACGCTCTCGGCGATGCGCGACGCCCGCCGCGCGGCGGCGGAAGCGCGGGCCGAGATCGTCCGCGCGAACCTGCGCCTGGTGGCGTCGGCCGCCCGGCAGCTGAAGCACCGCGGCGTGCCGCTGCTCGATCTGATCCAGGAGGGCAACCTCGGGCTGATGCGCGCGGCGGAGAAGTTCGATTACCGGCGCGGGTACCGGTTCAGCACGTACGCCAGCTGGTGGATCAAGCAGGCGCTCTCGCGCGCGTTGCTCTACCAGGGCCAGGTCATCAAGGTGCCGGTCCACTTCGCCGAGACCCGGCGCCGGGCGCTGCAGGCGCGCAAGGAGCTCGAGCAGGAGCACGCGCGCGAGGCGGCGCCGGAGGAGGTGGCCGAGCGGAGCGGGCTGCCGGTGGAGAAGATCCAGACGCTGCGGGAGATGGCGCTGCCGCTCGTGTACCTGGACGCTCCGGTCGGGGACGACGACGGCGCGCGCGCGGGCGACTTCTTCGCGAGCGAGGACGCGGCGCCGGACGAGCTCCTGGTCCACCGGCGGCTGCACACGCAGGTGCGCTCGCTGCTGCAGTCGCTGACCCCGCGCGAGCGCGAGGTGCTGCGGCTCCGGTTCGGCCTCGACGGCGAGCAGACGCACACGCTCGCCGAGATCGGGGGCATGTTCTCGGTGAGCCGGGAGCGGGTGCGGCAGATCGAGGAGAACGCCCTGAGCAAGCTGCGGACGCTGTCGCGCCGGCAGGCGCTCGACACCCCGCTCGGGGGTTAGGGCCGGCCGCGCAACACGGTCCGATTCACCGCCTCCCCGCGCTCCCGATTTGGCCCTCGGTGCGCCTCGCGCGCACCACGTCGCCGCCTTGCGGACACATCCTCGGCGGCAACCCCACGATCAGCAGGTCCGCACGGCACATCCCATGTACCTCGCCTCACTTGTTTTCCAGAGCTGGTGGGCTCGCCCCCAGGCATCGCGAGCGTGTCCGTGAGGAGATCGAAGGCGACGATCTTGAGCTCCCCCGCGCGCCCCAGCGCCCTCGCGGCCGCGCCCCACGACAGGCCGTTCTCGGCGCAGACGCCGAGGCACCGGCGATCCCTCCGGTCTGCACGGTCTCCCGGGCGATCCGCATCCCGAGCTCGATATCGAACCGGTCCTCGGCCGGCGGCTGCAGGTCGAAGGCGTGCCGGAGGCCGCCGCACGGAACGCCTCGATGCGCTCGCGGCTGTTGATCGCGCTGAGCCAGAACGTCAGCGCGCCGATCTTGCCTCCGCCCGGGTCCGGTTCCCGCATCGCCGATCGTGGCCGCAACCGGGCAGGGCACGTCGCAGGAGCTACGTGCCCGCGTGCCCGCGTGCCAGCGTGCCAGCGTGCCAGCGCGACAACTGGCTCCGTGAGGCCGGTCGCCACGGAACGGCGCGGCGGCTACAGCGCTTCGGCAGGCGAACTCCAGCGCAAGTTGCCTGCGCGGGCAGGCTCGCACGAGCGTCGGATCGTGACCGGCTGATCCCATGAAACCGCTGCATGTCGGTCGAGGGGTCACCGGCATGGCGGATGCTTACCAGGCGCGCGCGCTGGACGTCGACAGCATGACGGATCAAGGCGCCCAGGCGTCGGATCCGTGTGCACGCGCCGCGACCGCGCACACCGCGGGAGCGCAAGCCATTGCGCATCCTCGCGCATTGAGGAACAACGACCATGAAGATACTTGCTCATCCTCGAACCTCTCTCTCTCTCTTCCTTCCCTTGACCTGCCTTGCAGCGGCGGCTGGCTGCGCCTCCCCTCTGCCCGAGGAGCTCACGGCCGTCGCGACGATGGAGAGCCAGTGCGGCTTCTGGGACCCGCAGGACGTCGAGCTCTACGACGGGACGCTCGGCGTGACCCAGGCGTTCGTGGACCAGCACGAGATGCCCGTGGGCGTCGTGCCCTCAAGGTGCAGCGGAACGCTCATCGCCCGCAACCTCTTCCTTTCAACGGGCAGTTGCTATTACCAGGTGGGCGACACGGTCTCGTTCAACTACCAGGTCGACGCCCAGACGGGGGTGACGAAGGCGGGGGATGAATTCAAGGTGATCGAGGTCGTCGAGCAGCAAGACGACGCCAACTACAATTATTCGTTGGTGCGGCTCGATCTCCCTGCGGCGGACCGCTACGGCACGGCGCGCATCTTCGACCGCGACCCGAGCGGCGGTGAGCTGCTCACGGTCATCGCGCATCCGGATGATGTGGACGGGTTCGCGAAGAGCGTCAGCACCGGATCTGAAGCCGGACTTTCCACCGTGGGTGACAATTGGTTCCAGCATCGGGTGGACACGACGTTCGTAAGCCCCGGGGCCGGCGTGCTCGACAGCGCAGGGCGGCTCATCGGAGTCAACACGGACGGCGGATGCCATCCGGTTTTTCCATTCGGTGCCAATTCAGCATTGAAGATGACCGCGTTGCTCGATCACTCGACGACGCTCCAGAACCTCGGCAGCGATGGCATCTGGTTCTCCAACGGGGACAACACGTTTACCAAGAATAGCCTCACCGTGAGGGGCCATTTCATTCCGTTCACCGGCGACTTCGACGGCGATGGTGATGACGACGTCTTCTGGTACGGGCGAGGCAGCGGCGCCGATTTCATCTGGTGGTCCACCGGCGGAGCCTTTACCGAGCAGAGCGTCACGGTCGGTGGCCTGTATGTCCCGTTCGTCGGCAACTTCGACGGCCAGCACGGCGACGACATCTTCTGGTACGGCCCCGAGGAGAAGGCCGACTATATCTGGTGGTCCGACGGCGACCAGACGTTCACATCGGAGTCGAAGACCGTCTCCGGCGACTACATCCCCGTCGCCGGTGATTTCGATGGTGACGACGACGACGACATCTTCTGGTACGGAAGGAAAGGTCGCGCGGATGGGATCTGGTGGTCCAACGGCGGGAGCTTCACCATGGTCTCTGACACGGTCAGCGGGGACTACTTCCCGATAGCCGGCGACTTCGACGACGATGGCGACGACGACATCTTCTGGTACGCGCCCGGGAGCGCCAGCAGCGGCCTCTGGTGGTCGAACGGCACGTTCTTCAACAAGGTGAGCGTATCCGTGGGCGGCTACTACATGCCGTTCGTCGGCAACTTCGACGGCCAGCACGGCGACGACATCTTCTGGTACGCGCCCGGGAGCGTCGCCGACGGCATCTGGTCGTCCAACGGGACCGGCTGGTTCTCCTGGAGTGCGCAGACGGTGAGCGGCCAGTACCACAGCGTGAGCGGAGATTTCAACAACGATGGGGACAGCGACATCATCTGGTACGGTGGCCCAGCGAAGAATTGATCTGGCGTCGTGCCGTGCGCCTGCGGCGAGCTACCGGCCGCGCCTGGCGCGATGCTCCACGGAGAGCGAGCTCCTCCAGCACGGCGGCTAACGCTGCTGCCGAGCACGGCTGATGTGGAGATGCGGCGCCGTGAGCGGCCCTCGCCCGGCGCAAGCCGCGCGCCGGCGCGGGCTGGAAGCCGCGCGAGGGCGCGGCTCAGCGCGGCGAGTCGCCGCGGCGGTACTCCGCGGTCACGTCGTCGAGCCGGGCCTTCAGCTGCGGATCGAGCGCGAGCTCGGCCGCGGCGAGCGTGGCGTCCAGCTGGTCGGGCCGGCTGGCGCCGATGATGGCCGAGGTGATCGCCGGGTTGGCGAGCACCCACGCGACGGCGACGGTCGTGAGGGACTGGCCAGCCTCGGCGACGATGCCCTGCAGCTTCTCGACGGTCGCGAACGCGCGCTCGTTCCAGTAGCGCTGCTGGTAGTTGCTCGCCGCCGTGCCCAGCGTGAAGCGCGTGCCCTGCGTGGGCTCGCCCCGGCGGTGCTTGCCCGTGAGGAGCCCGCCGGCGAGCGGGTTGTACGGGATCACGCCGAGGCCCTCCTCCTGGGCGAGCGGGAGCAGCTCGCGCTCGATCTCGCGGAACAGGAGCGCATAGCGCGGCTGCACGGACACGAACCGCGCGAGCCCGCGCACGTCGGCGCGGCCGAGCGCGCGCGCCAGGCGATAGGCCAGGTAGTTGGACACGCCGATGTACCGCGCCTTGCCGGAGCGCACCACGGCGTCGAGCGCCTCCAGCGTCTCGTCGATCGGCGTGTCGCGATCGTCGGAGTGGAGCTGATAGAGATCCACGTAATCGGTGCCGAGGCGGCGCAGCGAGGCGTCGATGGCGTCCAGGATGTGCTTGCGCGAGGCGCCCTGATCCCAGTCGTTCGGGCCGACGCGGCCGACGCACTTGGTGGCGAGGATGAAGCGGTCGCGCTTGCCCTTGAGCCAGCGGCCGACGATCTCCTCGGTGCGCCCCGCGGTCGGCAGGCCGCCGCCCAGCGGATACACATCGGCGGTGTCGAGGAAGTTGACGCCGGCGGACGCGGCCTTGTCGAGGATGGCGCGGGAGGTCTCCTCGTCCGTCTGGAAGCCGAACGTCATCGTGCCCAGGCACAGGCGAGAAACGGTGAGGCCGGTACGGCCGAGGCGGGTGGTCGGGATGCTCATGGTCTTCCGTGGGTCCTTCGGGGGCTGGCCCGTACAGTTTCAGACAGGGCGGCTCGGAGCGTCAATCGGGCGCGCCGAGCGGGGTGAAGCGCTGTGAAGATGAGGGGGATCGACCGCAGAGGCACAGAGAGCACAGAGGGAGAGACGGAGGGGGAGAGAAAGATCCCCGTGCTCTCCGTGGCTCTGCGGTCGATCTGGCAAGGGGCCCGCGCCGCTCGGCGCGCGGGCCCGTGGCCGGCCGAGCGGGCGGATCAGTAATAGATCGGCCCGACGCTGCCGCCGCCGGCGACCACGGAGTCGCCGTTGATCGCGACGCTCCTCGGCGAGGCGAGGAACGTGACGACCCACGCGACCTCGCGCGCGTCGACGATGCGGCCGATGCTCACCGAGGCGGCGAGGTCCTTCTCGGGCTCGGGCCGGACGCGCTCGGTGCGCGTCGCGCCGGGGTGCACGACCGTGACGTTGATCCCCTTCGGGCCCAGCTCGTCCGCGAGGTTCTTCGTGATCGCCGCCACGCCGACGTTGCGCAGGGTGGCGACGGGACGGCCGGTCTTGCGCACGGCCAGCCCGCCGATGTTGATGATGCGGCCCCAGCCGTTCGCGATGAGGTGCGGCGCGACGGCGCGCGCGGTCCGCAGGTAGCCCACGACCTTGATGTTGATGTCCTCGATGACCTGCGCATCGACGATCTGATCGAGGCGCGTGGCGGGCGAGATCCCGCCCGGCAAGGCGGCGTTGTTGACCAGGATGTCCACGCCGCCCAGCGCGGCGACGGCGCGCTCGACGAGCGCGTTGACCGACGTCTCGTCGCCGGTATCGACCACCAGCGGGACGACGCGGCGGCCGGTCTCCGCCGACAGCTCGGCGGCGGTCGCCTCCAGCTTGTCCTTGCCGCGCGCGGCGATCACGACGTCGGCGCCCTCGCGCGCGAGCTCGCGCGCGATGGCCTTGCCGATGCCGCGGCTGCCGCCGGTGACGATGGCCCGCTTGCCGGTGAGTTCGAGATCCACGATCAGCTCCCTTTCCTTCGCAGACACGACGCCTGCGGCCTCGTACGTGGCGGGAGCCGCGCAGAGCACGTCTCGTTCCATGCTCGTCTCGCCATGTTCGATCCGGGGAGCGAGCGCGCGCCTCGCCCGGTCCTGGTTCCGGCGCGCCCTCCGGGCGGCGCCCGCGACGAGAGCGTGCCCGGCGCCCGCCTGCTTCGCGAGCAGCAGGCTGCTTCCGCTGTGTTGCCGTCGGAGCAGCCCGCGCCCGCGCGGCTTGGATCAACCGGGGGTGGCCTTCCGGAAGAGCCTCCTCGCGACCGCGCGGGTCATGGCGAAGAGGTTCTCGCTGGTGAAGCGGAACCAGAAGCCGGCGTAGCAGCCGTTCGTGCGGAAGCCCGGGTTGACCGCGGCGTAGCGCCTCGCGGCCGGGCGGTCGAAGTAGCGCGGCGGATAGCGGCTCAGCGTCTCTTCGGTCATGAAGATGTTGACCAGGAAGAGCCCGGTCTCGTCGTCGACGTGGTAGTTGCTCTCCCCGGCGAGCCGGAGGAACGCCTCGCGCACGGCCTCGTCCTCCGCGGTGCTCCGGCGCTTCGGATCGAAGATCTCGTACTGCGCGAGCGCCTCGGTGATGGAGACGAAGCCGAAGAGGCTGGCGATCGAGAGCCGGTAAAAACGCGTCCGCGGCGCGCGGCGCTTCGTCTCCAGCAAGAACAGGAGGCCGGAGGCGAGGTGCAGCCCGCGGGTCCGGAAGTCGGGCGCGATCCGCAGCTTCCCGCCGACGATGGCCCGGCTGCGAGGCAAGGCGATGGGCGCGGTCTTCCAGAACTGGAATCCGACGATCGCGCCCGTGTCGACGCGGCGGAAGACGTGGACGACGTCGTTGGTCCTGGCGTGGACGCAGAAGTGCTCGAAGCGCTCGGCCATGAGCGCGTTCGAGAGGGCGTGGAGCTCGCGCAGGCGCTGGTCGTCGAAGTCGCGCCGCTCGATGGTCTCGACGCGGACCGCGGGGCGCAGCGGGGAGAGCTGGAGGAGGAGGTTCAGCATGATGGCGCCGGCCCGCGGAGGTCGTCTACGCCCCGTACATGGCGAACAGCGTCCGCCCGGCCTCGTCCGCGGCGGCGTTCACGGGGCCGACCAGCGCCGCGTCCATGCCGAACGTCGTGCGCAGCGGCCTCTGGCCGTGCGGCATCTCGAGGAGCTTCAGCAGCACGCTCGCGAGCTCCGCCGGGTCGGGCCCCGTCAGCGTCTTGACCGCCTCGAGCGTGGCGCGTATCACGCCGTCGAGCTCGCCGTACTCGGCGGCGCGCGCCTCGTCGTCGTGCGCCCAGGCGTTGTGGAAGATCTTCGTCTGGACCAGCCCCGGCTCCAGGATCACGACGTCGATCCCGAACGACGCGAGGTCGGTCTTGTAGCCCTCGGCCATCATCTCCATCGCGGCCTTGGCCGCGCAGTAGTGCGCCGACCTCGGCATGAGGATGCGCCCTCCCATGCTGGACGTGAAGGCGAGCACCCCCGCCTTGCGCCGGCGCATGTGCGGCAACACGGCGCGACAGACGCGCTGCGCCCCGAAGACGTGCGTCTCGAAGAGCCGTCGCAGCTGATCGACGCTGCTGCACTCGGTCAGGCCGATCAGGCTGTTGCCCGCGTTGTTCAGGACCACATCGATCTGCCCCGTCTTCTCCACCACCGTCGCGACCGCCGCGGCGACGGACGCGTCGTCCGTCACGTCGAGCGCGACCGCCTCGATCGGCACACCGGCGGCCGAGAGGCCGGCCACCTCGTCGCGCGCCGCCCGGTTCTTGCCCTCGGGATCGCGCATCCCCGCGAAGGCCACATAGCCGTTCCGCGCGAGCGCCTCCGCCACGCTCCGGCCGATCCCCGTGCTCGCGCCCGTCACCAGCGCCACCCGCTTCGCCGTCATCGCCCCTCGCCTCCTCGAGCGCCGGGGCCCTACCCGGCGCTGCCCGCGCGAGCGATGCTAACACGCGGCCTTCTGGATCGAGGTCGGCGCGCGGCTATGCGACGGCGAAGCCGGCGCTCAGCAGGTCTTGCGGCCGGGACGAGGCTCCGATGTGGACGCGGAACTCCCCCGGCTCCACCACGCGGTGCCCCTCCGCGTCGATGATCGACAGCGCCGAGGCGGGGAGCTCGAACCGCACCGTGCGCGCCTCGCCCGCGGCCAGGCTCAGGCGGCGGAACGCCTTGAGCTCCTTCGCCGCCCACGTGGACGACGTCACCAGATCCTCGATGTACAGCTGGGCGATCTCGACCCCGTCGCGCTCTCCAGCGTTGGTGATCGTCACCTCGAACGAGGCCACGCCGTCTCGCCCCACGCTGGGCGTCAGGACCTTCAGGTCGGCGTAGGCGAAGCGCGTGTAGCTCAGGCCGAAGCCGAAGGCGAACGCCGGCTCCTGCGTGAGGTCGGCGTAGCGGCTCCCGTGCTGGCCGCGGGCCTGGTTGTAGAACACCGGCTGCTGGCCCACGTGGTAGGGGAACGAGATCGTCAGCTTGCCCGAGGGGTTGATCCGCCCGAAGAGCGCGTCGGCCACGGCCCGCCCGCCCATCATCCCCGGATTGAACGCCTCGACGATGGCCGACACGCCGAGCACCGAGCGCGGCAGGACGAGCGGCTTGCTGTTGACGAGGACCGCGACCGTGGGGACGCCCGTCCTGGCGATCGCGTCCGCCAGGGCCTTTTGCCCGCCCATGAGCTCCAGGGTCGCCGTGCTCTTCGTCTCGCCGATGAACTCGATCCGATCCCCGAGGACCAGGACCACCACGTCGGCGCCCCGGGCGAGCTCCACCGCCGCAGCGATGCCCGACTCGTCCTCGCTGACCACCGAACAGCCTGCCGCGTGCACCACCTCGCACCCCGGCGGCGCGAGCTCCCGGAGCCCGTCCACGATCGTGACGATGCTCGAGCGGGGGTGCTCGGGGCCGTTGCCGCCGCTCATCTGGCCCGACCCGAGCGACCAGTCGCCCAGCTGGGCGATCGGGTCGTCCGCGTTGGGGCCGATCACGGCGATCCGCCGGAGGGGCTTCGGCCCCGCGGCCGCCCCGTCCGCGAGCGGCAACAGGCCGTCGTTCTTCAGCAAGACCAGCGAGGCCCGCGCCGCCTCCAGGTTGAGCGCCCGGTGGGCCTCGCACCCGATGACCGCCTTGATCCGCCGCTCGTTGCTGTACCCGGGGTCCTCGAAGAGCCCGAGGGAGAACTTGAGCGAGAGGACGCGCCGCACCACCGCGTCGATCTCGGCCTCGGCCAGGAGCCCGCGGCGCACCGCCTCCTGCGCCCCCTCGTAGAACTGCGGCGTCGCCATCATCAGGTCGTTGCCGCTCCGGATCGCCACCGTGGCCGCCTCGGCCATGTCCTTGCAGACCTTCTGATCGAGCACGAGGTTGGCCACGTTGTTCCAGTCGGTCACGACGATCCCCGCGAAGCCCCACTCCTCCTTGAGGACCTCGGTCAGCAGCCAGCGGTTGGCGGTCGCCGGTATCCCGTCCATGGACTGATATCCGGTCATGAACGCCATGCAGCCGCTCTGCGCGGCCCTCTCGAAGGGCGGCAAGAAATACGAGCGCAGGTAGCGCCGCGAGATGTTCGCCTCCGAGGCGTCACGGCCGCCCAGCGTCTCCGAGTAGCCCGCGTAGTGCTTGGCCGTGGCCAGCACCGCGTCCGGATCGTCGAGGCCCTTGCCCTGATAGCCCTTGACCATCGCGCACGCGAGCTCCCCGATGAGGTAGGGATCCTCGCCGAACGTCTCCCCCACCCTGCCCCAGCGGAGATCGCGCGTGAGGCACAGGACCGGAGAGAACGTCCACTTGAGCCCCGTGGCCCGCATCTCGGCGGCCGTGACGCGGGCGACCTTCTCCAGGAGCCCCGTGTCCCAGCTGCACGCCATGCCGAGCTGCGTCGGGAAGATCGTGGCGCCCGCCCAGAAGGAATGCCCATGAATCCCGTCGTCGGCCATCAGCACCGGAATGCCGAGCCGGGTGCCCAGCGCGCGCTCGATCGCCGCGTCCGCGTCCTTCCCGTTGCAGTGCAGGAGGCTGCCGACCTTCATCCGCCCGATCGCGTCCTCCAGGTCCCCCTGCGCGTCCAGCTGCATGAGCTGGCCGACCTTCTCATCCAGGGTCATCCGGCTCAGGAGATCTTCCACCCGCTTGCCCACGGGCTGCTTGGCGTCTTTGTAGAGGGGAGCGTCGTTCATGAGTCTCCTGAGCGGCTCCTCGAGCCGTCGTCCAGCGAAGCGCGGCGCGCTCCTTCGACGGGCGCGCCTCTCGGACCACGGTCGGCCGCGCCGCGGTCCAATTCCATGTCGGCCTCGCCGCGGTCAAATCACATGCGGACCACCGCGCTGCCCCACGTGAGCCCGCCGCCGAGCGCACACAGCAGCACGTGATGCCCGGGCAAGATCCGCCCGTCGCGGAGCGCCTCGTCGAGCGCGCTCGCGACCGAGCCGGCGCTCGCGCCGGCCGCGCTCTCGCCGTCGAGCGCGCCGAGGACGCGCTGCCGCGGGCACCCGAGGCGATCGGCGAGGTGCGCGGCGAGCTGGGCGTCGGCGTGGTGCGGGATCAACCAGTCGACGTCCGCGGGCGCGAGCCCGGCCGAGGCGAGCGCCGCGAGCGCCTGCGCGCCGAGGTGCTCCTCCACGGCCTGCCGCAGCTCGGGCTGCTTCACGCGCAGGTACTGCCGCCGGTCGGCGAGCCGCTCGACCGTGAGCGGCTCCGCGGATCCGCCGCCGGGGACCTGGAGCACGTCGGCCCTCTTCCCGTCGGCCCGGAGGCTGACGCTGAGGATCCCGCGCCCGTCGCCGGCCGCCGGCCCGATGACGACCGCGCCGGCGCCGTCGCCGAAGAGCTGGGCCGAGGTCCGGTCGCGCGGATCCACGCGGCGCGAGAGCAGGTCCGCGCCGATCACGAGCACGTGCTTCATGGTCCCCGCCGCGACGAACTGGCTCGCCACGGACAGCCCGTAGAGGAAGCCCGTCAGCGAGGCGGAGAGGTCGAACGACGGGATGAGCTCGGCGCCGAGCTTCTGCTGGACGTACACCGCGGTCGCCGGCATCGGCGCGTCGCCGCTCGACGTCGCGAGGATGATCATCTCGAGGTCGCGCGGCCCGAGGCCGGCCGCGTCGAGGGCCGCCTTCGCCGCCCTCGTCGCCAGGTCGCTCGTCGTCTCGCCGGCCGCGCCGCGGCGCCGCTCGTCGGCCGCGCTCGCGTCGCCCGCGGCGCCGTCCGCTGGCGACGCGCCTGCGTGCGCCTCGCCCTCCGGGGCGGCGAGCGGCAGGGAGCGGCCTGTGCCGAGGATGCGCGCGCGGGGATTTCTGGCATCGGACGTCATTGGAAGCGCAGCCTACAACATGGGCAGCGGGTTGGGACGGGCGATCGCGCGCCGGGCCGGGTCCACGGAATGCTTGAGTCGCGGACGCGCTCCGGTACATAAAGCGCCGCGATGGCTACGAGCTCCGAAGACAAAGACCGCCCCGACACGGACGACGCACCTTCCGGCGAGGCCGACGCGCAGGACACCAGCAGGGAGGACGGCGAGGACCGCGCCGCTGCCCGCGCCGACGCAGCGGCCCCCGCGAGGGCCTCGCGCCCCGCGAAGCCGGCGGGCGCCGCGCGGCGCCCGGCCGGCAAGAAGCCCGGGGCGCGGCCTCGCGCGGCCGCCCAGCCGCAGGGCGGCTCGCTCGGCAAGAGCATGATCCTGTTCCTGATCATCATCGGCGGCCTGGCCGCGGCGTTCGCCTATTTCGGGCGCGAGCCCGCGCCCGGCACGGCCGGTCCGAAGTGGAAGCCGGGCGACAAGGCGCAGGTCGAGGTCACCCTCGTGGCCAGCGACATCAAGGATCTCGCCTGCTGGTCGGCCGACGAGATCAGCGGCCGGCACTGCGCGTTCGAGTCGCCCACCAAGGGCTGGTCCAAGGGGGACGCGGACGACAAGAAGCTGCTCCGTCCTTACACGACGACCGACCGCGTGCAGTTCCTCGCCGCCGGCCTCTGGAGTGAGCCCGCCCTCACGGGCAAGCTGCCGTCCGCACGGTTCGCGGTGAAGTGCACCTACACCGTCGAAGGCAAGATGAAGAAGCCCGGCATCCGCTGGTCCAGCGAGGGCGCTTGGCTCGACAGGTCCGAGGACTGGTACACGGGGCTCCTGTCGGATTGCAAGCTCATCAACCCCTGATGTCGCAGGCGCTGCCGCGTTCGCCTGCGTCGCGCGTGGCCCGCGCCGCGCGACGCAGCGCGTGCGGCGCGCCGAGCGTGCTGCGCCATGGCTCTCGTGTGACCGCGACCCCCCGTGGTAGTGTCATGATCGGCTTGGAGGTGCTCATGCCCAGTCATCGGGTGACCGCATTCGTGTCGTTGGCCGCATTGTTCGCCGTTGCTGGATGTGAAGCCGACCCGGGCACCGTGAACGCCCTGCCGATCTACGTCACCGTATCGAGCTCCTCCGGCGGCGGCGCGGGCGGAGAGCTCGGGGCGACGACGACCACCACCACCGTCTCGACGACGAGCGCTGGCGGCGAGGGCGGCGCGGGGGGCGTCGCGTGCGCGTGCGACGCCGGGCTCTCGTGCTGTGGACCGGCCTGCGTCAACCTGGCCAACGATCCGCAGAACTGCGGAATGTGCGGCACGCGCTGCCTCGACGAGCAGGCGTGCATCCAGGGCGAGTGCAAGGATCCCTGCGATCCGAACTTCGGGTGCGAAGAGGGCATCTGCTGCGGGGTGCAGTGCTGCCTTGGCGGCACGATCTGCTGCGACTACGGGACCAGCGCCGAGGCGCCCGACCTGCACTGCCAGCAGCCGGAGAACGGGACCTGCCCGCTCGCCTGCACCGGCTGCGGGAGCTGACGGACATCGACAGCGGCGCGCGGCGCGCCCGGGCGATCCGGGAGCGCCGCGCGTCGGCGCATCGCGCGCCTCCCGTGAGCTGCGCGCATCGCGCGCCGCGCCGGCCTGCTGCGCGCCGCGCGGGCGCCCGTGCGGCCCGCGCCGCCCTGCCCGAGCGCGCGCGTCGACCTCGCGCGGCGCTCACGCGCGGACGGCTCACGCCTTCTCGAAGACCTTGCCCGGGTACTTCCGCTCGAAGTGCCCCACGACGCCATAGCCGATCGCCTCGATCGTGAGCCCGGCGATCCCCATCTTGATGGCGGGTCCGACCAAGGGGACGAAGCCGACCGCCCGGGTGGCGAGGAATTTCAAGCCTCGCCCGAGGATGGCGAAGCTCCCGCCGGCGGCGGTCGTCGCCACGGATCCGACGCTCTCGCCGTAGATCGCGCCGATCATCGACATCATGTGGGTCTCGATCGCGACGAGCCCGGCGGACGTCGAGATCGGGAGCGGGAGCGCGGCGAAGGCGGCGCCGCCGATCGCGTAGCGGTGAACCCAGCGAAGAGCTTCATCCCTGCACGTCGTCATGCCTCGAGGTTGCCGCAAGTCGCGCCGTCCGTCCATCGCGCACCGCGCTGACGCCGCGCGCACGACGATCGGCCCGGGCGCACGGCATGTCGTGTGTGCGCTGCCTTCCCGGCCAGCGGGAATCGCGCATGCATGACCGTCGCTCGGCTCGACCTCCGCGCTCGCGCCGGAGGTCGGCGCCGAGTCCACGCGGCCCCTCGAGGGGGTGTCGATCCGTCGGAGCCCCCGGCCACCCGGGCTCCAGCGAGGTGACCATGACAGCGCGACGCGCGCCCTTCCGCCTGCCCTTCCTCTGCGCCTGCGCCGCCCTCGCGGCGTGCGGCGCGGCGCCACGCCCCGCCTCGCCCGGAGCGGATCCGCGGCCCGGCCACGATGCCGCGGGGGCGCCCTTCGCCGAGCGCGTCCCGCTGTTCGAGGACATCGGCTCGCTCCATCACCCCGTGACGACGTCATCGGAGCTCGCGCAGCGCTATTTCGATCAGGGCCTGCGGCTCGTCTATGCGTTCAACCACGACGAGGCGCGGCGGGCGTTCGAGGAGGCCGCCCGCCTCGATCCCGGCCTCGCCATGGCCCGCTGGGGCGTCGCGCTCACGCTCGGCCCCAACATCAACCTGCCGGCCGAGCCGGCGCGGGAGCGGGCCGCCTTCGAGGCCGTCGCGCAGGCGCGCGCGCTCGCCGCGTCCGCGACCGCGCGCGAGCGCGCATACATCGAGGCGCTGGCCGAGCGCCACGCCGCGGCGCCGGGCCGCGACCAGGCGGAGCGGGGCCGCGCCTACGCGAGCGCGATGCGCGAGCTCGCCCGCCGCTTCCCCGACGATCTCGACGCCAGCGTCCTCTTCGCCGAGGCGCTCATGGACCTACGCCCGTGGGATCTCTGGACGCTGGACGGCCGGCCGCAGCCCGGGACCGAGGAGATCGTCTCCACCTTGGAGGGCGTCCTCCGGCGCGATCCCGGGCACCTCGGCGCGAATCACTATTACATCCACGCCGTGGAGGCGTCGCGCGCGCCGGAGCGCGCGCTGCCGAGCGCCGAGCGGCTCGGCGGTCTGGCCCCAGGGGCTGGGCACCTCGTGCACATGCCGTCGCACATCTTCATGCGGGTCGGCCGGTACGCGGACGCGTCCGACGCCAACGAGCGCGCGGTCCTGGTCGACCGCCGGTACATCCGCGAGCAGCGCCCGGAGGGCATCTATCCGATGATGTACATCCCTCACAACCTCTATTTCCTCTCGGTCTCCGCGAGCATGGAGGGGCGCAGCGCCGTCGCCGTGCGCGCGGCCCGCGAGCTCGGCGCCGCGGTGCCCGACCGCCACGTCCGGCACATGCCGATGCTCGAGATGTTCCGGCCAGCGCTGCTGTTCGCCCTGGTCCGGTTCGGCCTGTGGCAGGGCGTCCTCGCCCAGCCGGCGCCGCCGTCCGAGCAGCGTTACGCGACGGGGATATGGCGCTATGCGCGCGGCCGCGCGCTCGCGTCGCTCGCGTCGACAACGCGCCCCGACGACGCCGCGCGCGAGGCGGCGGCGCTCCGGGCGGTGTCGTCCGAGATCGCGGGGGCCACGATCGGCAGGAACCGCGCGGTGGACCTGCTCGAGATCGCCTCGCTCGTGCTGGAGAGCCAGATCGCCTCGGCGCGCGGTCAGGCCGGCGACGCCGTCCGCATGCTCCAGGCGGCCGTACGCGTCGAGGACACACTGCGTTATTTCGAGCCGCCGGACTGGCCCGAGCCGGTCCGCCACACGCTCGGGGCGGCGCTCCTCAAAGCGGGTCGACCGCGCGACGCCGAGGCGGCTTATCGGGAGGATCTGGCCCGTAATCCCGACAACGGCTGGTCCCTCTCGGGCCTCGAGCAGAGCCTGCGCGCACAGGGCAAGGAAGAGGAGTCGGCCGCCGCACACGAGCGCTTCGAGCGCGCCTTCGCGCGCGCCGACGTGCGGCTGTCCGGGTCGCGCCCGTGAATGTCCGGCCTCGAGCGGCCGCGGACGACGAGGAAAAGCGCGCTTCGCCGGCATGCGCGTCGATTCGATCTGCTACGTTGATGGGGTGTTGTGCGCGAAGCTTGGACTCTCAGCGCTCCTGTGTCTCTTCTCTTTCACTGTCAGCCTGTGCGCCGCGTCGCTCCTCGGTTGCGAGGACCCCGAGCTCCCGCCGAACACGTACGTCCCGCGGCACGACGCGGGCGAGCCCCCGTGTGCGCCGGGGCAACTCCGCGGCATGAGCGGGTGTGTCTCCGTGGGCGTCCAGGGCTGTACCGGCGATTCCGTCGGTGAGGACGGGCTCTGCCGTCCCGCGCTCGAGCGGTGCTCGCCCGGGACCGTCCCGACGTTCGACGGGGGTTGCCTCGAAGCCGGGATCCCCGGATGTGCAGCGGAGTTCGTGGAGGGCGGCGGCTGTCATCCCACGATGGCCAAGTGCCCGGAAGGGACGTTCGCGGTCCCGCAGAGGGGGTGTATCTCCATCGACGGCCCAGACGGCTGCGGCTCGGGGCCGTGGGGCCAAGTCGCCGAGGTGCCCGGCGACATCCATGTCGATCCGAGCTACGCGGCTGGGGGCGGCGACGGGTCGCGGGACAGGCCGTTCGCGACGCTGGCGGAGGCGCTGTCGGCGGTGCAGGCGGACGGCCGCGTCGTCCTGGCCGAGGGCGAGTACGACGAGCCGGTCGAGATCTCGAAGCCCATCGAGCTGGTCGGGCGGTGCGCCTCCCGGGTCGTGCTCCGGGGCGAGCAGAGCGATCCGAGCGGCAACGTCAGCGCGGTCTGGATTCATGACGTCGAGGGCGCCGGCCTGCGCGGCGTGAGCGTGATCAGCCCGTCCATCGGGCTGTTCGTCCAGGCGGCGGAGGTCTCGGTGCGCGACGTCCGCGTGACGGGCGCGAGCGGCAGCGGCGTCGTGGTCGCGCTCCCCGGCGCGAGCCTCGAGCTGTCGCGCAGCCTGGTCCAGGCGTCGTGGGCGGGCGAGGGCACGGGCGATCAATGGACGAGCGTGCTGGTCCTGTCCGGGGCGCGGGCGCGGCTCACCGAGAGCGCGCTCGTCGACGGCACGGTCCACCTGCGCATCACCTCCGAGGCGGAGGGGGTGGTCGCCGAGGGCAACCTCCTGGAGATCACGCCCCAGCAGGCGGAGACGACCGCCCCGGTCGGCGTGATCCTGGAAGCGGGCGCGCTGCAGCTCGACGCGAGCGCCCTCGTCCACCACCGCCTGGGCGCGCTGGTGACGGGCGCCTCCGCGGAGCTCACCGCGACGCGCTCCCTCTTCGCCGCGCCGCCCGAGGGGGTGCAGGAGGCCGGCGACGTGGTCGTGGAGCAGGGCGCTCGCGCGACGCTCGAGGGCAGCGTGCTGTCCGGCGCGTGCGACGCGCAGCTCGCCGTCGCGGGCGCCGGCACGGCGGTCGAGGTGTCCGGGACCCTCTTCCAGGGCGCGGCCGCCGCGGAGGCGGGCCGCCTCGGGTACGCCGTCGAGCAGCGGGGCGGCGCGCTCTCGCTGTCGTCGAGCGCCGTGCGCCAGGCCGGCGACGCGGCCCTGGTCGTGTCGGGCGGGACGTTCTCCGCGAGGGGTGTGGTCGTCGCGGGCACACGCGCGCGCCCGATCCATCGGGATCGCGCTGCAGGCGTGCTGGTGCGCGGCGCGCGCGCCACGCTGGCGTCGACGGTCGTCCTGGGGGCCCATGTCGCGGGCGTCGCCGCGTCGCAGGGCGCGGAGCTCGAGCTCACGGAGAGCCTCATCGAGGGGACGCGGCCGGAGGAGCGCGACAGCACCGGCGGCGTCGGCCTGCTGAGCGCCGCGTCGGCGCGGATCGCCGTCCAGAGGTCGGCGGTGCTGGAGAGCCGCGTGGCGGGGATGCTGCTGCTCGCCTCGCCGAGCACGGTGGAAGACACCCTCATCCAGGGGGTCGAGACCGGGACGTTCTCCACGCTGAGCGCCGGCGGGCAGATGGAGTCGGTCTCGGACCTGGGCGATGGGCTCCTCGTCCTCCGCTCGACGGCGCAGGTGATCTCGGTGCAGGCGGAGGGCTGCGCGCGCGCCGGGCTGCTCTTCGGCGACAGCGACGGCGCGCTCGCGCGCGCTCGCTCCACGGGCAACCGGTTCGGCCTGGTCGTGCAGGGCACGCGGGCGCCGGAGCTATCGCAGGACAACACCTTCGAGGACAACCAGGAGAGCGATCACGTCACCGAGGGCGCTCTCCCCGTCCCGAGCAGCGCCGCGCCCGCCCCGTGACGCGCCCGCTGGACGCAGCGCGCCCGTGTCCCCGCCGTGGAGCTAAACCGAGAAGAACTGCCTGATCTTCTCGAGGAGCGCGGTCGTCTTGGCCTCCTCGGCGCCGGCGCGGGCGCGGCGCACCGACACGTTCTCGTCGAGCGCCGACTGCCGCGCGACCAGCACCTCCGTGATCTTCTCGGCGATGCCGGGCGCCGCCGCGAGGATCTCGTGGAACGCCTCCTTGTCGACCTTCACGAGCTCGCAATCGCTCACCGCCTGGATCGTCGCGCTGCGCGGCTCCCCGGTCATCAGCGACATCTCGCCGAAGAACTTGCCCGGGCCGAGGCGCGCCACCTCGGCCGTGCTGCCGCCCTCGCGCCCCACGACGACCGAGACCTCGCCCGACTGCACGATGAAGAGCTCGTGCCCCGCGGCCCCCTGCCGGATCACGACCTCTCCGGTCATGTAGCTGCACGTCTTCGACAGCGTCGCGAGCCGGTCGAGGAGCGGCGGGGGGAGCGCGGCGATGAAGTCGACGACGCGCAGCGACTGCAGGCGGCGCTGCCGCTCGTCGGCCTCGCTGCGCGCCTGCGACTCGGACGGCGCCTCGGCCATCCGGACGATGCGGGTGGGGAACGGGACCGCGATGCCCTCGCGGTGGAACGCGTACCAGATCCGCTGACGGACCTCCGAGTCGATGCGATCGCGGCGGGCGAACTCCTCGATGAAGAAGTTGACCTGATAGCCGATGCTGCTCTCGTCGAACCTCGCGGCGAGCACGAACGGCGGCGGCGCGAGCAGCACCCCGGGCGCCGAGGCCACGGCGCCGAGCAGCGCCTGCTCGACGAGCCGCGGCGACACCTCGTAGGGGCCCCGCACCTCGATCATCCGCCGCGCGATGGCGGTGGGTTTCGTGAAGTTCCGGATCGTGCTCTTCGCGAGCGTGCCGTTCGGCACCGTGAGCTCGATCTGATCGTTCGTGAGGACCGTGGTCGCGCGCCAGTTGATCTCGATGACCTGCCCGATGAGCCTCGGATCCGGGTCGATCTGGATCCAGTCCCCCACCTCGAACGGCCGCTGCGCCTGGATCGCGAGCCCGGCGAACAGGTTGCCGAGCGTCTCCTGGAGCGAGAGGCCGATCACCGCGGTGAGCAGCGCCGAGGTGGTGAGCAGCGATCCCGGCTCGACCCCGGCCGCGCGGAGCGTGATCAGCGCGACGCCCGCGTAGACGAGCCCCTGGATGATGTCGTGGATGATCCTGGAGAGCGGCCGCCCGAGGCGCACGCCGAGGATCAGGTCGACGACGAGGAGGAACGCGGCGCGACCGAGCGCGGTCAGCAGCAGGAAGAGCGCGACGACCGAGAGCGCCACGTGAAGCGACGACGCCGGATCGAGCGGGAGCCGGGCGAGCAGCGCCGCCACGTGGAGGCCGAGCAGCGCGGCCGGCAGCCGCAGCTTCCCGCGCTGGGCTATCGGCATCAGCAGCCGAAGCGCGAGGAGCAGCGCGGCGGCGATCCCGATGCCGATCGCGCCCGACGACGCTATCCGCACGAGCACGTCCGAGATGGTTGCGGCGCCGCGCATGGCGGCCGATGGTAGAGCTCCGCCTGCCCCTGTCACAACCGCGTCGCGATCGGACTTCGGGACCGTCACAGCGCCCGTCATCGGCTGCGCCCGCGGCGCGCGTCGCCAGCCGACGCCGCCGCGAGCGCGCCGCGAGCGCGCCGCGAGCGCCGGGCGCGCGCCGGGGCGCCTCGCAGAGCGGCGGATGGAGTCGCCGAGAGCTTGCGTCGATGTCGCCGGAACGACGTCGGTCGGGTCTCACGATCGCGTCGATGACGACGATCGCTCACCTCACGGACCTTCATCTCCTCGAGGCGGATCACGACCGCCGCCGCGGCGCCGAGCGGTGGCGGCTTCGTTATCTGAGCTTCGGCCGCCCCATCGACGCCGCGCAGCGCCGCCGCCGCGCGCTCGCCGCGCTCGTCGAGGCGTGGCGGAGCGGGGCGGACCACCTGGTGCTCACCGGCGACCTCACCGAAGACGGGACGCCTGCCCAGTTCGAGGTGCTCGCCGCGGTGCTTTCGGAGAGCGGCTGGGACCCGGCCCGCGTCACGCTGGTGCCTGGCAACCACGACGCGTATGGCGGGGGCGACGCGTGGGAGCGCGCCCTGGAAGGCTGCCTCCGCCCCTTCGCGGCCACCAGCGGGCGGGGGGCGGTGGTCGCCCTCCCTGGGGCCTTCGTCACGGCGGTATCGACGGCCATGATGCAGCCGGTGACCCGCTCGGCGGGCTCGATCGCGGACCGCGAGCTCGCGCGCGTCGCCGCGCTCGCCGCCGAGACGCGCCGCTCGGGCGACGCGCTCGTGCTCGCCCAGCACCACCCGCCGCTCCCGCACCCGATCGGCGCGATGCAGTGGCTGGACGGCCTCATCAACAGCTCCGAGCTCATGGCGCTGCTCCACGAGCACGATCACCTCCACGTGATCCACGGCCACGCGCACCGGGAATACGACGCGCCCGTGCGCTCCGGCGCTCCCCCTCGCATCTTCTGCGCGCAGGCGCTCGTGGACGGACCTTCTCCGCTGCGGTTCTACCGTGTGCGTTACGGGCGCCTTCTCTCGGAGCGCGCGCGGGTCCGGAGCGGCGCGTCGACGTTCGCGTTGGCGTAGAATCTCTCACATGCACTGGAGGCGCGAGCGCCCCTCACCGCCCTCTTTTCGACGGAGACGTGGCTCGTATAGAGTCCTCGCCGGATCATGGAATCGATTGTCTTGCTCAGGGGCACGGTCACCCTCGTTGCTGTCTCGACGCTCGCGGCCCTCCCGGGCTGTGGCGGCGCCGAGCCCACGCCTGCGGCGCCGGTGATGCGCGACGCCGAGCCTGTCGAGACGTCGCGCCCGACGATGAGCTCGCGGTCCGAGATCGGCGGCATGAACGAGGAGAAGGTGCAGGCGGCGTTCGAGCGCGCCTCTCCGCGGCTCTCGCGCTGCTACCAGAAGGGCGTCGCGCGGATCCCCTACCTCGGCGGCGAGATCCGCTTCAAGGTCCGGGTGACCGAGGAGGGCACGGCGCGCTGGGCGTTCGTGAAGGACTCGACGCTCGGCGACCGCGAGACCGAGGCGTGCATGCTCAGCGTCCTGAAGGCGACGAAGTGGCCGAAGCCGGTCGGCGGAGAGGGCCTGGCGGAGAACAGCTTCACCTTCGAGCCGAGCAGCGACGAGCGCCCGCCGGTGCCGTGGACGCCCGACCAGCTCGGGACGCCGTACAAGAAGGCGCGGCCGGCGCTCGAGTCGTGCCGGAGCCAGGCCGGCGGCACCCAGCTCAAGGCGACGCTCTACATCGACACCGACGGCAAGCCGCTCAGCGTGGGCGTCTCCAGCGCCGACGAACGGGGCGAGGAGGCGGCCGAGTGTGTCGCCGGCGCGCTCCGCGAGGTCACCTTCCCCTCCCCCGGCAGCTACGCGTCGAAGGTGAGCGTCGACATCGACTGACGCCGCTCGCTGCCGGCTGCTCGCACGCCGTGCCGGCGCGCCCGTCGGCCGCCTGCGGGCGCGCCGAGAGCCGCCGGGTCCCGGCCCGGTCGGGCGTGGAGGACGGCCGTTGGCGCTGTCCACCTGGCGCGAAATCTCCCGCCCTTGCTGGGGGCGCGCCCCGCGGGACTGCGCTAGGCTCTGAGCGTGGGCAAGGTCCTCTGGCAGATCCTGGCGCTCTTGTGGAAGGTGGCTCGCCTCGTCCTGTGGAAGTGGCTGAAGCCGCGGCTGACGAGGCTGATGATGATCACCGCGGCGCTCGTCGGGGTGATCCTGCTCGTGGTGGCCGTGCTCGGCAGGCTGTAGGGCGGTTCTCGCGGGACGGGCGGGCGCCGCTGGCTTGTCCGCGGCGGCTTCCGGCAAGTAGTCTCTCCGGCTTGCATGGCTAGCTCACCGTCCTCCTTGCTCCTCGCGGCCCTGACGTGCGCGATCGCGTCGGGGGGCGCCGCCGCTTGCTCGGAAGAGAGCCCCGCCGCGGCGGCGCCGGCTTCGCTCGAGGCCGATGTGCCGCGCGCCCCTGCCGAAGCCGATGCGCGCCGCGCCGAGGCCGACGCGCCGCGCGCCGCGATCGTCGAGGCGGCGCACGTCGCGAACGCGCCGGCCCCGGTCCAGGCGGAGGACGGAGCGACGCCCCCGGCGAGCGCGGCGAGCGCGGCGAGCGCGGCGAGCGCGGCGAAGGAGAGCGCGCGCATCTATTCGAAGGCGCGGTTCGCCTGGATCAACCCCGGCCCGTACCGGACGCGGGGCTGGAGCGGCTACCTGGGCCTCGGGGGGTCCGTCGCGCTCCGCGGCGGCAGCGTCGATGCGGCGCGGACGCCGGGGGAGGGCTGCGACGCGTGGTACGCCGTCGAGCCGCGGGGTTACATCTGCGCCGGCGCCAGCGCCACGGTCGACCCGAACGATCCGGTCGTGGCCGCGCTGCGACCGCACGCGCCCAAGATCGACTCGCCGTGGCCGTACGACTACGCGGAGTCGACCGGCGCGCCGCGCTACCCGCGGCTCCCGAGCGCGAAGGAGCAGCGGCGCTCCGAGTGGGACCTCGAGGCGCACCTCGCGAGCGTCTCGAAGGTGCGCGCCGCCGAGGGGTTGAGCGACGAGGCCATCCGGGAGATCGACGAGGCCCTCGTGGGCGTCGATCTGAAGCCCGCGGGCGTCGCCGCCCCGGCGCTGTTTCCCTTCGGCGACCTCGTGCGCGAGGCGCGCGACCGGATCGTGAACGGCTCGACGGTGGCGTTCACCCGGGCCTTCGACGCGCAGGATCGTACCTGGGTGGTGACCTCGGACCAGGCGTACATGCCGAAGGATCGGCTGAAGCCCTACCCGCGCTCGAGCTTCCAGGGGGTGTGGTTGAAGGACGGGCGTTCGCTCCCGCTCGCGTTCTTCCGCAAGACCGATAGGCCGAAGTACCAGCGGGGCGCCGGCGGCCGCTTCGAGCCCACGGGCGCGTCGTTCGCGCGGCTCGCCTCGGTCGGGCTCACGGGCCGCGCCGAGGTCGAGGACGGCGAGCGGTTCCTCGAGACGCAGGAGCCGGGGGTCTACGTGCTGGCCGACGACGCCGTGGTGGTCGAGACGGCGAAGCGCGCGCCGCTCGAGGGCGACAACGATCCCTCGTCGCCGCCGCGCAAGTGGATCGAGATCAGCGTCCTCGGCGGCTGGTTCGTCGCCTACGAAGAGCTCACCCCGGTCTTCGCCACGCTCATCTCACCGGGGCGCGGCGGCGTCCCGCAGAAGGGCATCCCCGCCATCGAGACCGCGGCGACGCCGACGGGGCGCTTCCGCATCGACGGGAAGTTCGTGACGGCGACGATGGTGTCGAGCTCGAACGACAACATCGTCCACTCCGAGGTGCAGTTCGTGCAGAACTTCCACGGCCCGCACGCGCTGCACGGCGCGTACTGGCACGACGCCTGGGGCGAGCTGAAGAGCGGCGGCTGCGTGAACCTCTCCCCCATCGACGCGAAGCAGATGTTCGCCTGGACCGACCCGCCGGTCCCGGAGGGGTGGCACGGCCTGCGCGCCGCTCGCGACGCCGGCCGCTCCACGGTCGTCCTCATTCACCGCTGATCGCGCGCGCCATCCGGTCGACGAGCCGCAGCGCGGCCTCCGCGAACACCGCCGGCTCGAGCAGCAGCCCGACCACGAGGAAGCCGTCGCGCGGCATGTCGAAGAAGTAGCCGGGGTGGACGATGATCCCCTCGTCGCGCACGAGCAGCTCGACCCAGCCGTCCTCGTCGTGCACGCGCGGGACCTCCAGCGTCGCGTACCACCCGCCGTCGATCGGCAGCCGCCGGACCGCGCCCCCGGCGCGCGCCGCGATCGCCGCGTCGAGCGCCGCCAGGTTGGCCTGCACGCGCGACAGGATCGCGCGCTGGACGGGCGCCCGCGCGGCGAGGATCTCCGGCAGCGCGAGCTGCACCGGGGTGCCGACCGAGAGGTAGGTATCGGCGATCATCTCGAGCCGCTCCACCGCCGCGGCGGCGAGCTCCGGCGGCCCCGAGACCGCGATCCAGCCGAGCTTGAGCTGCGGCAGCGCCATCACCTTGGACAGCCCGCTCAGCACGAAGGTCAGCGCCTGCCGCCGGCCGGCGAAGCTCGGCAGGCGGTCCGGGGCGAGATCTCCGTGCGCGTAGTCGCCGAAGACCTCGTCGACGATCAGCGCGAGGCCGCGCTCCCGGGCGCACGCCTCGAGCGCCGCGGCGTCGTCCCGGCGCACGAAGGAGCCGGTCGGGTTGTTCGGGTGGACGAGCACCACCGCGCGCGTCCGCTCGCCGGCGGCGCGCTCCAGCGCGCCGAGGTCGATGCGCCACCCCTCCTCCTTGAGGAGCGGGTACGGCGTGAGCGCGACGTCCTCCAGGCAGGCGAGGTACTCGAGGAGCGGGTACGACGGCACCGGGACGAGCACGTCGTCGCCGCGCTCGGCGAGCAGCTTGAGCAGCCAGCCGTACGCCTCGCTGGTGCTCGCGGTCAGCACGACGCCCGCCGGATCCACGTCGATCCCGCGCTCCGTGTAGTACCGCGACACCGCGGCGCGCGCGGCGGGGTCGCCGAGCGGCAGCGGCGCGTACGTGGAGCCGCGCGGCTCGCCCAGGCGTGCGATCAGCGGCGCCGTCTCGACGATCCCGCAGCGCGTCGGGTTCGACTCGGTGAAGTCGACGAGCGCGCGCCCTGCCCGGCGGGCCTCGACGAGGACGGACGCGAGCCGGTTCTCCGAGAGATCCCACCCCGTGCGCGCCGCGAACCGGAGCGGCCTCGGCGCGGGCGCGCGCCCCGCGTCTGCCTCTTCCGTGGGAGGTCGATCTGCGCTCACCCGTCTCTCCATGGTCCCTGATCCATCCTCGTCGTGGTCTGCCCTGCCGTGCCGCCCGGCCACGGTGACACGGGCCGCGCCGGACGGCAGCCGGGGCGCGGCGACGCCGAGCGCCGCGGCTGGCGAGCGCTCAGCCGTGGCGCCGGCGGCGCGCCGCGAGCGCTCGCATCTCGGCGGCGGCGACACGGTGGGCTCGATCGTGGCGCTCCTCGACGGCCAGCCCGACAAGAAGCGCTACCGCAGCTTCAACGTGAAGAGCGTGGCCGACGGCGACGACTACGCCGCGATGTACGAGGTGCCGGCGCGCCGCGAGCGCCGCGGCAAGGCCACCCGCGAGCCCGATGGCGACGCGGCGCGACGGCCCCTCCCGGTCCGCGCCGGCGGCCGCGCAGGTGCACGCGCCGCTAGTCACCTCGAGCTCGCCGTTCGCCATCCACACGTCGCTCCCGACCGGGAGCTCGCGCGCGCCGAGCGAGACGCCGTCGTAGAGCACGTCGACGGCCAGCGTGGCGCCGCCGGAGCCGTGCGGCGCCGCGACCGCGAACCGCCACAGCCCGCGGCGCACCTCCGTGAGCGGCGCGTGCATCGCCCCGCCTCGGAGCGCGACCGTGAGCTTGTCGGCGGGGACCCTCACCGGGGCCCCGTCCGCGCGTCGCAGCTCGATCGTCCCCCAGACGGGCCAGGACGGATCGGGCCTCGCGTAGGAGCTCGACAGCACGTACCAGCTCCTGTCGAGCGCCGGCGTGTTGTCCCCGCTCTCGGCGGCCTCCAGCGCGAGCCGCGTGCCCTCGAGATCGAGCACGCCGGGCCCGAGCTGCGCCTCGAGCGGCACGGCGCCCCTCGGGTACCGCGCGCCCGCCTGGAGCGCCTCGGTGACCTCTGCCTGGGTCAGGTTCGGGTTGACCTGGAAGAGCAACGCGATGGCGCCTGCGACCTGCGGGGCCGACATCGACGAGCCCGACGCGATCGCGTGGTAGTCGTCGACGACGAAGCAGGGCTGGTCGTCGGGGCACCCGGGCGTGTCGAACAGCCCTCCGGGGCCATCGCGCGGGTCGAGCCCGCTCCCCATCGCGGCCGCGACCAGGCCGCCGGGCGCGCTGATCTCGGGCTTGGCCACCCCGAACGGCGTGGGGCCGGCCGCGCTGAAGTAGCAGGCGCTGTCCTCCTGGATCGCCTCGCCGTCGAGGCTCGTGAGGCGGATGCTCGTCGAGCTCCCCTGCGGCTGCCAGCGGACGCGGTTGATGGTGCATCCCACGGCGAGCAGGCCGGGGTGGCTGGCGGGCACGTTGATCGTCCCCTGCTTGATGCCGCGCGTGAACTGGAGCCCGAGATCGTGCGACGCCGAGACGTCGCCGAGCCCCGTCACCCAGAGCTGCGCGTCCCCGCGGCCTGTCAGGTGGATCGCGAACTCGCCCGCCTCCCACGCCCCGCTGAAGGCCACGACGGCGCTGTTCGTGTTCGCGTCGATGGGCTTCCCGTTCGCGATCCGGTTGATCACGGCGCCCGTCGTCTCGCCGTCGTCGGCGGTGTAGCCGGCGCTCTCGCCGGGCTCGATGAGGCCGATCCACGTCTCGCCGCCCGGCCCCTCGAGGCCGACCGACACCTCGTCCCCGGGTCGGAAGGTGATCCAGACGTATCCGTCCCCGTTCGACGCCCTCGGCGTGCGGATGGGCACGCGCGTGTCGGCGTACGGCGAGACGTGCGCCTCGGTGTGGATCCCCATCGGTCCCTCGCCGTCGATCTCGTACAGCGCGCCGCTGTTGCCGGCGGCGACGACGATCGCGCGTCCCGGGTGATCATCGCCGACCATCGCGGCGAGCCCTGCCTCGAGCGGGCTCGTCCCGTCGTGCGGCCCGAAATCGCTCCCGACGCTCAGGTTGACGACCGCCGGCATGCCGAGCTCCTCCGCGCGGTCGAAGATGAACCGCACCGCCTTGAGGATGTCCGGATCCTCGAAGCCCTCACCGGGCAGCGAGGGCGCGGCGACGATCAGGGTCGCCGCCGGCGCCACCCCGACGTACCGCGGCCGCGCGTTGACCATCGGCCCGCCGTTGCCCGCCGCGATGGAGGCCACGTGCGTGCCGTGCCCCGCGATGTCGCGGACGGTGCCCAGATCCCCGCTCTCGAGCATGGCGTCGATATCGGCGTCGGAGAGGATCGCGCACCGCGACTGGTTCGGGTCATCGCACCCGTAGTCCTCCTCGAGCTGCGCGTGCACCCCTTTGGGCTTCCCCGCCTGAAGCAACCATCGGATCCGCGTCTTGCCGTCCTTGCGTCGGAAATCCGGGTGGGCCACGTCGATGCCGGTATCGACGATGCCGACGATCACCCCGGTGCCGTCGGCCCCGGTGGCCTTCCGGTACGGGTCGACGCGGATCCACACCTTGGACCGATCGAGCTGGGGCTGCCGCGGCGGCCCTGTGAACAGCGAGAGCTCCGGGTGCGCGTCGGCGAAGGCGCCGATCTCGCCCGGCGCGAGTCGGACGGTCCCGAAGCCCGGCGCGACCGGGAGCAGCCCGAGCGATCGCGCGTCGGCGCCGGCGGGCAGCGGCACCAGCACCGGGATGCGCCCGCCCGGATCGGCGAGCGGGTGCCGCCCGAAGCGCGGGCTGAGCAAGCGCGCCACCGCCGAGGCCGGGACGTCGGCGCGCGCTTCGCCTGGCGCGAGAGCGAGGCCGAGCAGCGCGAGGGAGAGCGGGAGCCTGCGGGCAAGCACGCGGCGAGTCTACACCACCTTCGCGCGCGGCCGGCCCAGCGGAGCGCGCGGCCCTTGATGGCGCCGCAACGAGCCGCGCGCCGCGCGCCTGCCGGCGCGCAGATCACACCGGCGGGACGAGGTGCTTCTTGCGCGGCCGCTCTTCGACCTTGCCGGCGTACCGCTCGAAGCGGCGCGCCACCTCGCGGCGGAGGTTCGCCGCCGGCACGACCGCGTCGATCACGAGCTCGCTCGCGAGCTTCTCCAGATCGACGTCCGCGCGGTACTCGTCGCGCAGCTTCTGGACGAGCGCATCGCGCTCCGGCCCCGCCGGTATCGCCTGGATCTTGTTGAAGTAAACGGCGTTCACCGCGGCGCTCGGCCCCATCACCGCGATGGACGCCGAGGGCAGCGCGATGCACTCGTCCGGCGCGAACGCCGGCCCGCACATCGCGTAGAGCCCGGCGCCGTACGCCTTGCGCACGACGACGGACAGCTTCGGCACGGTCGCCTCGCTCACCGCAGCGATCATCTTCGCGCCGGCCCGGATGATCCCCTGCCGCTCGACGACGGTCCCGATCATGAAGCCGGGCACGTCCGCGAGGTACAGGAGCGGGATGTTGAAGGCGTCGCACAGCCAGATGAACCGCGCCGCCTTGTCGGCCGAGTCCACGAACAGCACGCCGCCCTTGTACTTCGGCTGGTTCGCGACGATCCCGACCGCTCGCCCCTCGATGCGCGCGAGCCCCGTGACGATCTCCCTCGCGTAGAGCTTCTTGATCTCGACGAAGCTGCCCTCGTCGATGACCGCGTCGATCACGGCCATGATGTCGAACGGCTTGTTCTCGTCCGCGGGGATGACGTCCTCGAGCGGCCGCTGCCCTGGCTTCTCCGGCCTCGGCTCGACGCGGGGCGGGGCCTCCGCGGAGCTCTGGGGCATCAGCGCGAGGTAGCGCTTCGCGAACGCGATCGCCTCCTCCTCGGTCTTCACGAGCACGTCCCCGCACCCCGAGACCGAGCAGTGCATGCGCGCGCCGCCGAGCTCTTCGAGGGTGACCTTCTCGCCGATCACCATCTCCGCCATCCGCGGCGAGCCCAGGTACATGCTCGCGTTGCTCTCGACCATGCACACGACGTCGCAGAACGCCGGGATGTACGCGCCCCCCGCCGCCGACGGGCCGAACAGCAGGCAGATCTGCGGCACCAGGCCGCTCAGCTCGACCTGGTTGTAGAAGATCCGGCCCGCGCCGCGCCGCCCGGGGAACATCTCGATCTGATCGGTGATCCGCGCCCCCGCCGAGTCGACGAGGTAGAGCAGCGGGCACCGGAGGCGCCGCGCGGTCTCCTGCACGCGCAGGATCTTCTCGACGGTGCGGCGCCCCCACGAGCCGGCCTTCACCGTCGAGTCGTTCGCCATCACGCACACCGGGCGCCCCCCCACGGTCCCGCTGCCGGTGATGACGCCGTCGGCCGGCAGCTCGGGATCCAGCGCGTTGGCGAGCGCCGCGTCCTCGATGAAGCTCCCTTCATCGAGGAGCAGCGCGACGCGCTGCCGCGCGAACAGCTTGCCCTGCTCCGCGTTCTTGTCGTGGTACTTCTGCGCGCCCCCCTTCTCGATGCGCGCCGTGAGCTCCCTCAGCTTCTGATCGAGCGACATGGCGCGACCCATAGCCCTAAGCGCGCCGCGCGACCACCTCCCGCGCCGCCGTTTCGAGCTCCCGCGCGGTCCGGGCGACCAGCACCTTGGTCGACGCCGCGGCGTAGCGCAGCATCGCGCTGTCCCCCGTCCCCCAGGCGCCGGGTCCCTCGGGGCAGAGCCAGAGCAGCGCCCGCGCCCGGTCGCGGAGCCTCCTCACGGCCTCCGCTTCGTCCGCGAAGTAGTTCGTGCGCCCGTCGCCGAGGATCACGAGGGTCACCCGCCGGTCCACGTCCCGCCCATACCGCTCCTCGAAGGCGCTGAGGACGCGCCCGTAGTTCGAGTTGTGCGCCCGGCTCACCACCTCGCCGCGCTGGATGCGCTCGAGCGCCGCGCCCACCGGCATCGCCCCGAAGAGCTCGGTCGTCTCGGCGAGCTCGCTCACGAAGACGAACGAGCGCGTCCGGTCGAAGAGCTCCTGCGCCGCGCAGACGAACTCGAGCATGAACCGCGCGGCGACGCGGACCGAATCCGACACGTCGCACAGGACCATGAGGCGCGGCTTGTCGCGCCGACGCGCCCGCCGGGCGGGCTGGAAGGGCACGCCGCCGGTCTGGAGGCTGCGCCGCAGCGTCCGGTGCGGATCGATCCTGCCGCGTCGCGCGCGGCGCCTCCGGAGCCTCTCGGCGCCGCGGAGCCGCTCGGACAGCGCCCGCACGGCGCGGCGCACCTCGTCCATCTCGCCATCGCCGAGCGAGGCAAACGGCACATCCATGCGGCCGGGGGCCGTGGGCTCCTCGCCCTCGACGCGCCGGAGCGCCAGCGTCACGTGCTCGCGCACGCGGTGCCGCATCCGCTCCATCTCGGCGGCGAGCGCGTCGGCGAGGGCCTTCCCCCGGTCCTCGCCGAGCGCTTCCTCGAGCGCGCTCCGGATCCTCCGCAGCGCGCTGGCGACGGCGGGCACCCCGAGCTGATCCATCACCCGCTGCGCGAAGAACCCGACCTGGAGCGAGCTCGTCATCGGCGCGAGCACGCGCGCGATCCCCGCCGACCGGAGCGCCTGGTCGAGCTCCCCTGCCGTCCCTGCGAGCGCCTGGAACCCGAGCGCGTCGCCCGACGCCCCGCTCCGCTCCGCCGCCGCGGTCAGCAGATCGCGGAGGGCGGAGAGCTCCCCCTCCGAGAACCCTCGCTCCCGGAGGCGCGCCCATAGGTCGCCGACGTGCGCGCCCTCCGGGGAGAAGAAGCGGTCGAAGCAGGCGCGGTACCGGCGGAGATCGGCGGCGCGCTCGACGACCACCGCGCCGATCGCGTCCCGCAGCCTCGCGCGGTCGCCGAACCCGACGAGGGCGCACGCGCGCGCGGCGTCGATGGCCTGCGCCGTCGACACCGCGAAGCCGTCGCGCCGCAGCGCCCACAGAAATTCGTCGATGGAGAGGAGCATCGGGGGCCTCGCCGGTCGCGCGCGACCCGCGGCGGCTACGGCGCCGGCGCAGGCTCCGCGAGCAGCGCCTGGAGGAGCTTCTCGACCTGCGCGTGCCGGGACGGGTCGTACCCGATCACCACGTCGCGGATGACGCCCTTCTTGTCGATCACGAACATCGTGGGGAGCGCCTTGACGCCGTAGGCCGCGGAGGTCGACTCCGAGGCGTCCGAGGCGACCGCGTAGCGCATGGACAGGGCCTGCGCCGTCTTCGTCGCGACGCCCACGCTGTCGGTCGTCAGGCCGATGACCCGCAGCCCCTGCGCGGCGTACGTCGTGTGCCACTTCGAGAGCTGCGGGGCCATCAAGCGGCACGGCCCGCACCAGGTCGCCCAGAAATCGAGGAGCACCACGTTTCCGCGCAGCGCCCCGAGGTTCGCCGGAACGGTCCCCGCCACGGTGGCGAGCGGCTTCCAGCCGGGCGCGAAGGTACCGATCTTGTCGAGGCGAAGGATCTGATCGTGCCCTGGGAACGGCACCAGCGTCGGCGCGACGTCTCGCTCCTGCCCGCCGCGTCGGATCCGGAGGTTCACCACGTTGCCCGGCCCCGCGAGCGCGACGCGGGCGACGAGCTGCTTCGGATCTTCGAGCGGCACGCCATCCGCCGCGACGACGTGGTCCCCGTCCACGATGCCCGCCTTGGCGGCCGGTGAGCTCGTGACGACGTGCTTCGCGACCACCCCCCCGGCCGGTCCGGGCGCCAGCTCCACGCCCAGCCAGGCGCGGCGGGACGCTTCCTGCGCGACCGCCCGTGAGGCCCCTCCCATCAGCGCAACGCCTGACAGCGCCACCAGCGTTGCAGCGAAGAGGGCGCGCCACGCGCGGCCTCGCCTGGAAGAGGCCAGGTGCATCCTGGCAGTGTAGCATCTCGGCCGGTGCGGTCCCGAACCCGCCTCCCTGCGTGGTGCGCGCTCGCTGTGGCGGCCCTGGCCTCGCCGATCCTCTCGCTGGAGGCGTCGTCCCGCCCCAGGTGGGCGCCCTTGCCCCTCGGCTGTGCGCCGTCGCGCCCCCGGACGCCCCACGAGGAGGCGACAGCGTGGATCGAGCGCGGCTCCAGCCCCGTCGCCGAGCCGCGCGCGACGGCCGTCGCGCCCGCTGCGTCTGCGCCCGCGGATCCGTCGGCGTGGGAGCTCGCCGGGCAGCTCGCGAGCTTCACGCCGGCCACGGGCCGTGCTCGCTCCCAGCATTTCACCGGCGAGATGGAGGCGGAGGTGCGCATCAACGCGGCCGCCGCACCCTACCCGGCGCTCGGCCCCGCTCGAGCGCTCCCGCCGGGCGCGGCCTTGGTCGAGCTCCACTACCCCGCGGGCTCGTCGGAACCGGTGACGCTGCTCGCCATGGTGAAGCGCCCGGCCGGCTACGACCCTGACGGCGGCGATTGGGAGTACCTCGTCCTCACGCCGCAGGGCACGTCCACCCACCGCGGCGCCTTGCCTCTCTGCAAACGTTGCCATGCGGACGCTCCGCACGACCACCTCTTCGGAGGCCCGCGATAGCGCAACGCATCATCCCGCTCCATCGATGCGTGGCTCAACTCCGCAAAGATTGCGGGCCACGACCCCCGGCGCGACACCGCTGCCCGAGCTCTCGTGGTGCGGAGCTCCGTGACCACTCAGGAAACCGCTGCGAAATGTGAATATTCCGCCGGGGCGTTCCGCGCCGAGGGGGTGCCGGCGTCGACGCCGCGCAATGGCACGGAGGCTGCTCCAGGCGGAATTGACCGTGTTCTTCGCTGTGGGCTGCAGCGTGTCGCGGTCCTCCTCCCTCCTGACGGGCCTCATTAGCTTGCGCTTGGTCGTCCAGCTGGCGCGACTTCGCCTCGTCCGTCGCTCAGCTGCTGCTTGGCTTACGCCTTCTGCTGTTCTGTCTGCTTGGCCTGCTCGCCTCGTGGTGCCCTTCAGAGCTTCACTTGCCTTCGAGAGCGTGTGAGAGCGCGCGGCCATTCCGTGACGGAATCGCCGCGCGCCATGTTTTTGTCCTGCGACCGGCTGCCCCGGCGGTCGGCTCCGTGCGCATGGCCGCCCATGCCGCTGCATGGCTCGCTCGCTCGGTCGTCTCGTTCGTACGGCGGTGCGACGGCCTGGCGATGAGGCGGGCTCAGCCTCGGCTGGCGCCGGTCGACCGGAGGGGGCAAAGAGAATCGAGCGGCGTTCGCCCGTAAAAGCCACGCCCTCGAGCGAGCGTCCCCAGGTCTCGATCACTTTTCCTTTGACAGGTCGCTCTGGGGCGTATAAACGCCGGCACTCACTTCGCGCAAACGAGCGCGACGCGAGGAACGTGGTGGCGTAGCCACGTCTTGCTGCTTGTCTTTACAGAGCGCCCATAGCTCAGCTGGATAGAGCATCGGCCTACGAAGCCGGGGGTCGGAAGTTCGAATCTTCCTGGGCGCGCCTGATCGGTTGTGTGACGGATCCAGAGACCCACATGGATGACGGAGCCGAGGTGCTCCTCTCCGCCGTGCCGCGGGCGGAGGATGCCGGCGTCGGAGATGCTGCTGGCATCGATGGGATGCGGATGCGCGAGGCGCTCAGCGAGGCCGAGGCCGCAGCAGCCGCTGGCGACGTGCCGGTCGGGGCGCTCATCGTCGATGCGGCGGGGGTCGTGCTGGCGCGCGGTCGAAATCGGCGCGAGCTCGATCAAGATCCGACCGGACACGCCGAGGTCGACGCGCTGCGGGCGGCGGCGAGGCAGCTGGGCCGATGGCGGCTCGAAGGGGCGACCGTCTACGCGACGCTGGAGCCGTGTCCCATGTGCGCGGGCGCGCTCGTCAACGCCCGGATCGCGCGGCTCGTCTACGGTTGTCCGGATCCGAAGGCGGGGGCGGTCGACACGCTCTTCGCGATCGGGCGCGACACCCGGCTCAACCATCGCTTCGCGGTCACGTCGGGCGTGCTCGCGGACGAGTGCGCTGCCCTGCTTCGCGCGTTCTTCGCCAAGCTCCGGACCGCCGCGCAGCGACGCTGACGGCGAGGCCCGGAGGCGCGGGGCGCGTCGCGCAGGCGCGGGTCCGCATGCGGCAGCTCGGCGGCGAGGCCCGCCAGAGCGTCGCGCGCGGGCGCAGGTCGTGGTGAGGGGTTGACGACGAAGACCGCGAGGGCGCGGGGTGAGGGCCGCGCGGGCGCGGTTCAGGGCGCCGTCCAGGCGCCTCCCTGCCCTTCGGGTCGCTCCTCCATGGCTTCGTCGCCGTCTCCGGCGGGTTGCCTGGGCGCGAGATGGGGCGCGGGGGAGCCTCGCACGACGGTCTCCTGCAGCCCCTTCTCGAGCTCCTCGTCGGAGATCCGATTGCGCCTGTGCGCGATCTGCATGAGCTTGCGCAGGTACTCGCTCCATGCGGGCGTCACCTCCCCGCTCGCATCGAAGTGCTGCACGCTCGGGTTGGGCAGGATCGATGCGATGTAGAGCGCCTGCCCCAGCGAGAGCTGCGCCGCCGACGCGTTGAAGTAGTGCCGCGCGGCAGCGCCGATGCCGTAGACCAGCGGTCCGAACTCCACCACGTTCAGGTAGAGCTCCATGATCTGCTCCTTGGTGAGCTCCTGCTCGAGGTACATCGTGAGCAGGGTCTCCTGGAGCTTGCGCGCCACGCTCTTGGTTCGCTCCAGATACAGGTTCTTGGCGAGCTGCATGCTGACGGTGCTCGCCCCCCGCACGAACCGCCTCTTCCGGAGGTTCTCGCGGATCGAGTTCTTGATGGCTTCCTCGTCGAACCCGTGGTGCCGATGGAAGCCGCCGTCCTCCGTGGTCAGCACGGCGACCTCCATGAAGCGGGAGATGTCCTCGTAGGGCACCCACTCGGCGGTCCCCGGGCCGGACTCGATCTCGACGCGCTGGCCGCCTGGTCCGTAGACCAGGCGCCGGAACGCGCGCTTGAAGCGAGCGACGCTGAGCTCCGGCGGCATCTCGGTCACGCGGCAGGTGTTGGAGATGCCCCAGTCCAGCGAGAAGGTCCGATCCAGGTTGGCGGTATCGAAGCGAAGCTTCCCCTCGATCCCGAACGAGCCGGCGAGCCTCATGCCGTGGAGCTTCGCCACGACCCCCTTGGGCGCCGAGTCCAGCATCGACTGGCACGCCGAGAGGGGCACCTCGAAGCTGCCGCGGACCCGGTGCGACGCCCCGGCTTGCTCGTACTCGCCGCGCGCGATCAGCCGCAGGGCGCCGAGGTCGATCTCGGCGTCCTCTGCGACGATCTTGGACCCGTCGAGCTTGCCATTGGCCTTTGCCCGCCATGCCAGATCGAGCCCGGCGATGGGCTCGTCTGCCAGGGCCGCGCTCCGCAGGGAGAGGTTCTTCAGCCTCCCTTCGCCGTCGACGCCCAGCGTCTGACCATCGGCCGAGAGGACCACCCGCGCGCGGCTCACGATCGAGGTCCGCGCCACATCGAACAGCCCCATGTCGCCCTCATGGACACCGAGGGTGGAGAGCCAGATGGGCCCCCCCTGCACGTCGGCGACGATCTCCTGCGGGGTCTCCTTCGCGTCATTGATGGGCACGCGGAGCCGGAAGGTGAGCGCCTGCTGGGCGTCGGAGCCGGCGGTCGAGATCGCCGCCTCGCCGGGCGAGAGCTCCACCACGAGGGAGCCGACCTCGCGCCGTACCGCGAGGCTGCCCGGTCCCAGGTTGAGCATATCGGTCCTGCGCTTGAGGCGTGCGGTGACCCCTGCGACGTCGACTTTTGCCCCCTCCCCGAGCGCCAGATCGATCATCCGGGCCGTCCGCAGGAGCGCTTCTCGGATCGCAAGCCCACGGTTCTGGCCCGAGTCGTCGCCCTCGCCCGGTTCCGCCGCTCTCTTGATCTGTGCCGGCCGGGTGTTCCCACCCCGCTCGGGCGCCACCTGGGGCTCGGGCTCGACCTCCGGGAGCGTCACCTCGGCGTCGATGGCCGCGGCCGAGAGCTCGCTCACCTGGTAACGAGCCTGCTCACGGGCGAGCACCAGCCGGCCCTCTCGGACCGAGAAGGCGGCGCGTCCCAGGGACAGCATCGCTTCCTGCGCGGAGATGGAGGTCCGCCCCTCGGCGCGCGCCAGGTGTACCCCGGTTGCGGACAGGCTCTCTCTGGGCGCGTCCGTTCGATCGGACCAGACGAGCTTCAGCCCTTCCAGCTCGGTGCTCCCGCCCCCCTGGTTCGGGACGACGCCGGAGCGCCCTGGCGTCTGCCCGGCCCGCCATGTCTCCAGCTCGTGGAGGATCGCTTCCCGCGGGCCGACGGCGCTGACCGTGCCCCCGCGCATCGCCACGCGGCGTCCCGAGAAGCCGAGCGCGACGGCGACCTCATCCAGTCGGATGGCGACGCTCGGCGCGCCTCGCAGCCGGACGTCCACGCCCCTCAGCGAGACGCCGTGCCACGTAGGTCGAACCTGCTCGATCGCCAGCGACGCCCCGTATCCTGCGGCAGCATTCTCCGCCTGGTAGCGCACCAACGGCGCAAACCCGACGATGAGCCCGCAGCCGAGGGCGCCACCGGCGATCAACGCGATTCTCTTGCGCCTGGGTCCCAAGGTTCCCCTAGGGTAGCAACGCCTGGCCGCCGGGAGAAAGTCGCTCCGTCACCTCGAGAGCGCCCGGCCACCCCGTGCCGGTGCTCACGCCCTCGCTCTCGTCGCCGCTTCGGGGCCTCATCATACCGCATCGGGGAAGGTCATCGGCCCCCCCATCGCCGTTTTGACAGACGGTAGGCCCCTGAGGGGTGCTCGGAACGCCCTTCCCTGCGGCCCCCGAGCTCGCCGCCGCCGCGCCTGTCCCGCGGAAGCTGAAGGCGGCCGCCGCGCCGCGGCCGCGGCGCAGCTCCCGAGCCCCAGAAAGCTCCAGGACAAAAAGAAAAAAACCTGCGCACGGTTCGCACCATGCGCAGGTTCGAAGAGAATCCCGGCGGCGTCCTACTCTCCCACCAGGTTGCCCTGGCAGTACCATCGGCTCCAAGAAGCTTAACTTCCGAGTTCGGTATGGGATCGGGTGTGACCTTCTCGATATCACCACCGGAAACTTGTGGGTGCGTCCAATCGGAACCCTGCGGAGCCCGCTCTCGCGGCGCTCTACTCTTTTACGCAGGGCCAGCTGTGTCACGCTGCTCGTCACCCGAACTCCGGGCGCGACGCTTCGATGTTTGCCTTAGAAGTATGGTCAAGCCGCACGACCTATTAGTACCCCCATCGCCGTTTTGACAGACGGTAGGCCCCTGAGGGGTGCTCGGAACGCCCTTCCCTGCGGCCCCCGAGCTCGCCGCCGCCGCGCCTGTCCCGCGGAAGCTGAAGGCGGCCGCCGCGCCGCGGCCGCGGCGCAGCTCCCGAGCCCCAGAAAGCTCCAGGACAAAAAGAAAAAAACCTGCGCACGGTTCGCACCATGCGCAGGTTCGAAGAGAATCCCGGCGGCGTCCTACTCTCCCACCAGGTTGCCCTGGCAGTACCATCGGCTCCAAGAAGCTTAACTTCCGAGTTCGGTATGGGATCGGGTGTGACCTTCTCGATATCACCACCGGAAACTTGTGGCGCGTCCTCCCCGTGGAGACGACGCTCGGCGGAGCCCGCTCTTCGCGGCGCTCCAATCCGGGCCAATCTTGCCGCGCTGCTCGCGACCCGAGCTCCGGGTCGCGGCGCGCTCGCTGCTTGCCCCGGGTGCAGCTCGCGCTGTAGACCCGTGGCCAAAGAGCCCGCGCTGCATATCCAGCACGCAGGCTCAGAAAAAATCCCGGCGGCGTCCTACTCTCCCACCAGGTTGCCCTGGCAGTACCATCGGCTCCAAGAAGCTTAACTTCCGAGTTCGGTATGGGATCGGGTGTGACCTTCTCGATATCACCACCGGAAACTTGTGGGTGCGTCCAATCGGAACCCTGCGGAGCCCGCTCTCGCGGCGCTCTACTCTTTTACGCAGGGCCAGCTGTGTCACGCTGCTCGTCACCCGAACTCCGGGCGCGACGCTTCGATGTTTGCCTTAGAAGTATGGTCAAGCCGCACGACCTATTAGTACCGGTTAGCTCCGCCGATTGCTCGGCTTCCACACCCGGCCTATCAACCTCGTGGTCTACGAGGGGTCTTTAGGGGCCTTGCGGCCCGGGACACCTAGTCTTGAGGCCGGCTTCCCGCTTAGATGCTTTCAGCGGTTATCCGTTCCGTACATGGCTACCCGGCTATGCCCTTGGCAGGACAACCGGAGCACCAGAGGTACGTCCACCCAGGTCCTCTCGTACTATGGGCAGCTCCTCTCAAGTGTCCTACGCCCACGGCAGATAGGGACCAAACTGTCTCACGACGTTTTAAACCCAGCTCGCGTACCGCTTTAATCGGCGAACAGCCGAACCCTTGGGACCTGCTCCAGCCCCAGGATGCGATGGGCCGACATCGAGGTGCCAAACCGCGCCGCCGATATGAACTCTCAGGCGCGATCAGCCTGTTATCCCCAGAGTACCTTTTATCCGATGAGCGATGGCCCTTCCATACAGAAC